>NZ_LECU01000020.1 GCF_001027745.1 Pedobacter sp. BMA | reverse complement strand
CCAGGATCATTGTTGTTGTAGTCCCGTCCAGATTTGAACTGGAGACCCCTACATTATCAGTGTAGTGCTCTAACCAGGCTGAGCTACGGGACTGTGGCTTTTGGTTCGGCGTATATTGCGGTTAGTATATTACCGCTACCGCTCCATTTGCTTTACCTAGCTTTCGTTCCGATGTCCCAATCACTGATTGGACAACCGTCATTTCTTCTGGGTGTTTCTTTTGTTTCTCTTTTTTTGAAATATCATGTTGCGAAGCGAGCAGGTGATCCTACTCCAGAAAGGAGGTATTCCAGCCGCACCTTCCGGTACGGCTACCTTGTTACGACTTAGCCCCAGTTATCGGTTTTACCCT
>NZ_LECU01000019.1 GCF_001027745.1 Pedobacter sp. BMA | reverse complement strand
CGTTGCCGTATTGCTGTATGTACCCGCATCAATATCGGCTTGAGTTAAAGTATGAACAGCCGTTAATGTTACACTTGCTTCAGGAGCTAAAGTCGAAACCGGTGAGCCGGTTACTATGGCATTCGCATCGGTAACCACCAGATTAGTTAAGGTTACGTTACCTGTGTTTTTAATAACCAAGTTATAATTTAATACACCACCAACAGCCATTGGTACTGATCCATTCACACTTTTCACTAAAGTAACAGATCCAGCCGGCGTAATGATTGCCACTGTTGGTATATCATTAGTCTCAGTCGTTCCTGAAACATCAGTCACATCTGCTCCAGCTGGTGTTTTACCCGTTACCGTTGCAGTGTTGGTATAACTTCCGGCATCAACATCAGCTTGAGTTAATGTATGAGCAGCAGTCAGAGTAACACTTGCGCCCGGAGCCAAAGTAGAAACCGGAGAACCTGTCACGACTGCGTTTGCATCAGTAACCACAAGATTGGTTAAGGTGACGTTACTCGTGTTTTTAATAACAAGATTGTAGTTCAATACCTTGCCTGCTTTATTCGGAACAGTTCCGTTAACAGATTTAACCAAGGTCAAAGAACCAGCCGGCGTAATAGTCGCCACTGTCGGCGTATCATTAGCCTCAGTCGTTCCTGAAACATCACTCACATCTGCTCCAGCGGGTGTTTTACCCGTTACCGTTGCCGTATTGCTGTATGTACCCGCATCAATATCGGCTTGAGTTAAAGCATGAACAGCAGTAAGTGTTACACTTGCCCCCGGAGCCAAACTAGAAACCGGTGAACCTGTTACTGTGGCATTGGCGTCCGTAACAACCAGATTGGTTAAAGTTATATTACCTGTGTTTTTAACAACAAGATTGTAATTCA
>NZ_LECU01000018.1 GCF_001027745.1 Pedobacter sp. BMA | reverse complement strand
GATGTAGCAGATAAAAATATTACTGCAGCGAAACTAGATGCAACGGGAGCAACAGCTGGTCAGGTAGCTACAGCAAATGCAAACGGAACTGTTACTTATCAAACTTTATCAGAAACTAACTTAACCAGTACAAAAGGGATTACGGCTACAGGAATTACTGTAACTGGTGGAGCAGGTTCTACATTAAAAGACGTAACATTATCCATCACCGATGGTGCAATCACGACAGCCAAACTTGCTGACGGGTCAGTAACTAACGCTAAAGTTGGCGCTGATGCAATCACAACGGATAAAATTAAAGACGGTGAAGTTAAAACTGCTGATGTAGCAGATAAAAACATTACTGCAGCGAAACTAGATGCAACTGGCGCAACAGCTGGACAGGTAGCTACTGCTAATGCAAACGGAACTGTTACTTATCAAACTTTATCCGAAACCAATTTAACCAGTACTAAAGGGATCACTGCTACAGGAATCACGGTAACTGGTGGAGCAGGTTCAACATTGAAAGATGTTACTTTAGCGATTACGGATGGTGCAATCACGACTGCTAAACTTGCTGATGGTGCGGTAACTACTACTAAAATAGCGGACGGATCAGTAACTAACGCTAAAGTCGGTGCTGATGCGATCACAACGGATAAAATTAAAGATGGAGAAGTTAAGACTGCTGATCTTGGCGATAAAGCAGTAACCGGAGATAAAGTTGCTGATAAAACAATTACTGCTACAAATCTGGATGCAACTGGCGCAACAGCTGGACAAGTGGCTACGGCGAATGCAAACGGAACAGTTACTTACCAAACTTTATCAGAAACCAACTTAACCAGTACTAAAGGGATCACTGCTACAGGAATCACGGTAACTGGTGGAGCAGGTTCAACATTGAAAGATGTTACTTTAGCGATTACGGATGGTGCAATTACGACTGCTAAACTTGCTGATGGTGCGATAACTACTACTAAAATAGCTGACGGGTCAGTGACTAACGCCAAAGTTGGTGCTGATGCGATCACAACGGATAAAATTAAAGACGGTGAAGTTAAGACTGCTGATCTTGGCGATAAAGCAGTAACCGGAGATAAAGTTGCTGATAAAACAATTACTGCTACAAATCTGGATGCAACTGGCGCAACAGCTGGACAAGTGGCTACGGCCAATGC
>NZ_LECU01000017.1 GCF_001027745.1 Pedobacter sp. BMA | reverse complement strand
TGACTGCTGCTCATACTTTAACTCAAAGCGATGTTGATGCAGGAACTTACAACAACACTGCAACTGTAACTGGTAAAACACCAGCGGGAGCGGATGTTACTGATGTTTCAGGAACGACGGAGACTAATGATACGCCAACAGTGGCTACGATTACGCCGGCGGGTTCAGTGACTTTGGTTAAAACAATCAATGGATCAGTACCAATGGTAGTTGGTGGTGCATTAAATTACAATCTTGTTATTAAAAACACAGGTAACGTCACCTTGAACAATCTTGTAGTTACAGACGCGAATGCAATTGTTACTGGTTCTCCGGTTTCTACTTTAGCTCCGGGAGCAAGCGTAACATTAGGCGCTGCTCATACTTTAACTCAAGGGGATGTTGATGCAGGTACCTATAGCAATACCGCAACGGTAACCGGTAAGACACCGGCTGGATCTGACGTAACTGATGTTTCAGGAACAACAGAGACTAATGATACGCCAACATTAGCCACGATTACACCAGTGGGTGCTGTGACTTTAGTGAAAACTGTCAATGGATCAGTACCAACGGCTGTTGGTGGTGCGTTAAATTATAACCTGGTTATTAAAAACATAGGTAACGTCACCTTAACCAATCTTGTGATTACGGACGTCAATGCAATTGTTACAGGTTCTCCTGTTTCTAGTCTGGATCCGGGTACAAGTGTTACTTTGACTGCTTCCCATACATTAACTCAAGCCGATATTGATGCGGGTACATACAGCAATACGGCAACAGTAACTGGTCAAACACCAGCTGGAGCAGATGTGACGGATGTTTCAGGAACGACTGAGACTAATGATACGCCAACAGTGGCTACCATTACTCCGGCTGGTGCTGTGACTTTAGTGAAAACTGTTAACGGTACTGTGCCGAATAAAACAGGAGAGGTATTGAGTTACAACCTTGTTGTTAAAAATACCGGTAATGTAACTTTAACCAATCTTATGGTTACTGATGCCAATGCCATAGTAACCGGATCACCGGTTTCGACTTTAGCTCCGCGCGCAAGTGTTACTTTGACTGCTTCACATACTTTAACTCAAGGGGATGTTGATGCAGGTACCTATAGCAATACCGCAACGGTAACGGGTAAAACACCAGCTGGAGCAGATGTTACTGATGTTTCAGGAACGACTGAGACCAATGATACACCGACAGTGGCTACCATTACTCCGGCTGGATCTGTTACTTTAATGAAAACAATCAATGGATCAGTACCAACGGTAGTTGGAGGGGTTCTGAACTATAATTTAATTATTAAAAACACCGGTAATGTAACCATAACCAATTTGGTGGTTACTGATGCCAATGCTGTGGTAACGGGTTCTCCGGTTTCTACTTTAGCTCCGGGCGCAAGCGTAACATTAGGCGCTGCTCATACTTTGACTCAAGTCGATGTAGATGCTGGAAATTATACTAACACCGCAACGGTAACGGGTAAAACTCCGGCTGGATCTGACGTAACTGATGTTTCAGGAACGACTGAAACAAATGATACGCCGACATTGGCAACTATTACGCCGGCGGGTTCAGTGACTTTGGTTAAAACAATCAATGGATCAATACCAACGGTAGTTGGAGGTGTGTTGAATTATGATCTTATCATCAAGAATACCGGCAATGTCACTTTAATCAATCTGGTAATTACCGATGCAAATGCCGTGCTTACGGGTTCTCCGGTTTCTAGTCTGGCTCCGGGGGCAATCTTAACATTAACGGCTGTTCATACTTTAACCCAAGCCGATATTGATGCAGGTGCTTATAGCAATACCGCAAGCGTTACAGGTAAAACACCGGCTGGAGCAGATGTGACTGATGTTTCAGGAACGACGGAGACTAATGATACGCCGACAGTGGCTATGATTACTTCTGCTGGTGCTGTGACTTTGGTTAAAACAATCAATGGATCAGTACCAACGGCAGTTGGTGGGGTTCTGAACTATAATTTAACCATTAAAAATACCGGAAACGTCACCTTGAACAATCTTGTGGTTACGGACGTCAATGCCATAGTAACGGGTTCTCCGGTTTCTAGTCTGGCTCCGGGTACAAGTGTTACTTTGACTGCTTCCCATACATTAACTCAAGCCGATATTGATGCGGGTACATACAGCAATACGGCAACAGTAACGGGTCAAAGACCAGCTGGATTGGACGTGACTGATGTTTCAGGAACGACGGAGGCTAATGATACGCCAACAGTGGCTACCATTACGCCGGCGGGTTCAGTGACTTTAATTAAAACAATCAATGGATCAGTACCAACGGTAGTTGGAGGGGTTCTGAACTATAATTTAATTATTAAAAACACCGGTAATGTAACCTTAACCAATCTTGTAGTTACAGACGCGAATGCTGTGGTAACGGGTTCTCCAGTGTCTAGTTTGGCTCCGGGGGCAAGTGTAACACTTACTGCTGCCCATACACTAACTCAAGGGGATGTGGATGCAGGTACCTATAGCAATACCGCAACGGTAACCGGTAAGACACCGGCTGGATTGGACGTGATTGATGTTTCAGGAACGACAGAGACTAACGACACACCAACAGTGGCTACTATTACGCCTGCTGGTGCTGTGACCTTGGTCAAATCCGTTAACGGT
>NZ_LECU01000016.1 GCF_001027745.1 Pedobacter sp. BMA | reverse complement strand
TTGAGTTAAAGTATGGGATGCGGTAAGGGTAATGCTTGCGCCCGGAGCCAAAGTAGAAACCGGCGATCCAGTAACAATTGCATTGGCATCGGTAACCATCAGATTAGTTAAGGTTACATTACCTGTATTTTTAATAACCAGGTTGTAATTCAATACCTCGCCAGCTTTATTAGGAACAGTACCGCTAACAGATTTAACCAAGGTCACAGCACCCATTGGCGTAATCGTAGCCACTGTCGGTGTATCATTAGTCTCCGTCGTTCCTGAAACATCAGTCACATCTGCTCCAGCTGGCGTTTTACCAGTTACCGTTGCGGTATTGGTATATGTACTTGCATCAATATCGGCTTGAGTTAATGTATGGGAAGCAGTCAAAGTAACACTTGTACCCGGAGCCAGACTAGAAACAGGAGAACCTGTAACCACGGCATTCGCATCGGTAATTACTAGATTGGTTAAGGTGACATTGCCGGTATTCTTGATGATAAGATCATAATTCAACACACCTCCAACAGCCGTTGGTACTGATCCAATCACACTTTTCACTAAAGTCACAGCACCCGCTGGAGGAATAGTTGCTACTGTCGGCGTATCATTAGTGCCAGTCGTTCCTGAAACATCAGTCACATCTGCTCCAGCTGG
>NZ_LECU01000015.1 GCF_001027745.1 Pedobacter sp. BMA | reverse complement strand
GCTGGAGCAGATGTGACTGATGTTTCAGGAACGACAGAGACTAATGACACACCAACAGTGGCTTCCATCACGCCGGCTGGATCTGTGACTTTAGTGAAATCTATTAGCGGAAGTGTTCCTAATAAAGCGGGCCAGGTATTGAATTACAATCTTGCTGTTAAAAATACAGGTAACGTAACCTTAACTAATTTGGTGGTTACGGACGCCAATGCAATTGTTACGGGTTCTCCTGTTTCTAGTTTGGCTCCGGGGGCAAGTGTAACACTTACTGCTGCCCATACACTAACTCAAGGGGATGTGGATGCAGGTACCTATACTAACACCGCAACGGTAACCGGTAAGACACCGGCTGGATCTGACGTAACTGATGTTTCAGGAACGACGGAGACTAATGATACACCAACAGTGGCTACGATTACGCCTTCGGGTACTGTGACCTTAATTAAAACAATCAATGGAACAGTACCAACCGCGGTTGGTGGTGTATTAAATTACAATCTTATTGTTAAAAATACCGGTAATGTAACCTTAAGTAATCTGATGGTTACCGATGCCAATGCAATTGTTACTGGATCGCCGGTTTCTACTTTGGCTCCGGGCGCAAGCATTACCCTTACCGCATCCCATACTTTAACTCAAAGCGATGTTGATGCAGGAACTTACAACAACACGGCAACTGTAACTGGTAAAACACCAGCTGGAGCAGATGTGACTGATGTTTCAGGAACGACTGAGACTAATGATACGCCAACAGTGGCTACCATTACGCCGGCTGGATCATTAATCTTGGTCAAAACTATTAGCGGAACTGTTCCTAATAAAGCAGGCGAGGTATTGAATTACAATCTTGTTGTTAAAAATACAGGTAACGTAACCTTAACCAATCTGGTGGTTACCGATGCAAACGCAATTGTTACTGGATCACTGGTTTCGACTTTAGCTCCGGGGGCAAGTGTAACATTAACGGCTGTTCATACTTTAACTCAAGCCGATGTAGATGCGGGTATATACAGCAATACGGCAATAGTAAGTGGTAAAACACCAGCTGGATTGGATGTGACGGATGTTTCAGGAACGACCGAGACTAATGATACACCTACAGTGGCGACCATTACTCCGGCTGGTACCGTGACTTTAGTGAAAACTGTTAACGGTTCCGTTCCTAATAAAGCAGACGAGGTATTGAATTACAATCTTGTGGTTAAAAATACAGGTAACGTAACCTTAACTAATTTGGTGGTTACGGACGCCAATGCCGTGGTTACGGGTTCTCCTATTTCTAGTCTGGCTCCGGGCGCTAGTATTACACTTACTGCATCCCATATCTTAACTCAAGGGGATGTTGATGCAGGAACCTATACGAACACCGCAAGCGTCACAGGTAAAACACCGGCTGGAGCAGATGTGAATGATATTTCAGGAACGACTGAGGCTAATGATACGCCGACAGTGGCGACTATTACGCCGGCTGGTTCTTTGACCTTGGTTAAATCTGTTAACGGAACTGTTCCGAATAAAGCAGGCGAGGTATTGAATTACAATCTGGTAATTAAAAACACGGGTAACGTCACCTTAACCGACCTGGTGGTTACAGATGCGAATGCTTTGATTACTGGCTCACCGGTTTCTACTTTGGCTCCGGGCGCAAGCATAACGCTTACTGCTGCCCATACACTAACTCAAGGGGATGTTGATGCAAGTACATATATCAACACTGCAACTGTAACCGGTAAGACACCGGCTGGATTGGACGTGATTGATGTTTCAGGAACGACAGAGACTAACGACACACCAACAGTGGCTACCATTACGCCTTCCGGTGCTGTGACTTTAGTGAAAACTGTTAGCGGAACTGTTCCCAATAAAGCAGGCGAGGTGTTGAATTACAACCTTGTTGTTAAAAATATCGGGAATGTGACCTTAACCAACCTTGTGGTTACCGATGCCAATGCCATAGTAACCGGCTCACCGGTTTCGACTTTAGCTCCTGAAGCAAGTGTAACATTAACGGCTGTTCATACTTTAACTCAAGCCGATATTGATGCGGGTACATACAGCAATACGGCAACGTTAACGGGTAAAACACCAGCTGGAGCAGACGTGACTGATGTATCAGGAACGACGGAGACTAATGATACGCCGACAGTAGCTACCATTACTCCGGCTGGTGCTGTGACTTTAGTGAAAACTGTTAACGGTACTGTGCCGAATAAAACAGGAGAGGTATTGAATTACGATCTTGTCGTTAAAAACACCGGTAATGTCACCTTAACCAATCTGGTGGTTACCGATGCCAATGCCATAGTAACCGGCTCACCGGTTTCGACTTTAGCTCCTGAAGCAAGTGTAACATTAACGGCTGTTCATACTTTAACTCAAGCCGAT
>NZ_LECU01000014.1 GCF_001027745.1 Pedobacter sp. BMA | reverse complement strand
GGTGCGCCGGTAATACCCGTCCACTGACTGCGGTAAAAGCTGTGCACATTCAGTACCTCTTTGTAACCTGCATAAGCCGGATTGATGTAAATCCCGTTGAACATATACTGACTATACTGCGCATCCTGTTGGGCAGATGCCGGCCTTAACATCAGTAAAAGTGGACTCAACACCAACAATAATAATTTCCTCATCCTCACATTTAATTTTTAAAAGCCCTGATCAAAGTGATATACCCTTTAAATACCTGCCACGGCGCAGCTGCATTTTCTTTCACACGAAGTACGTAGTAATAAGTTCCTTCATTTAGCCCTTCACCTGTCCAGTTATTTTGATAATTATCTGATTTATAAACCTGATTACCCCATCTGTTAACAATTACGAGATCGTTTTGCGCAAACAGGTTTAACCCCCTGATTTCAAATGTTTCATTGATACCATCGCCGTTTGGCGTAAACAGGTTGGGAACAAATAAACTACTGCCTGAAACCGAATGCTTGGTAAAAAAGGCGCCGTTTGCTGCCATATCGGTGGCCACCATTACATTGGTGCGCACGTGTACACCGGTTGAAGGATTGGTTACAGATAAAAGATCCCAATTAGAGCTACCAAGATATTTTGCAATGGTTGCCGATGCATCAACAAATTTCGCACCGTCGGTACTGATGTTATGTTGTAGTGTAATTGTTGTTTGGACAGGTACCGAAGAGTAGATGTTCCACATCCTGTCGATACCTTGTATAGTGGTAATTCCTGGCAGGCTTGCTGCAGAATAATTTTCGACACTCACGTAAAATTTACCTGCCGACTGAGGTTGCAAAGTTGCCGGGGTATAATCGCCTTCGGCAATACCTACAGGGAATACAAAAGCAGTATTGCTATCAAACTCTTTTACCATGTGACCGGTTATACTATTGCCGGTGACAACCATCCTGTCGCGGCTGTAGTTAGTGATTTTACCTGCGGCATTGAAGGCCAGGTTATTTCCATTTAAAATAATGTTTGCTCGGTTCACAGCCAGATCAAGTGTACCCCCAATATTAAGTGTAGCAGCAAGTGCACCTGTAGGATTAACCGTATTATATCCCGGATCTTTTACATCCGACAGGATCACGTTATTCTTATTTCTGTGCTCAATAATGAGATTAATAAAATTACTGTTGTTTCCATCGATGGCAGTAGCGCCAGCAGACATAGTGGTATAGTAAGGGTTATCACCAGGATTATAGATAATGATTTTACCTGTACCACTAAAAGTAGCGCCGGGTGCAATCCAGATGTTTTTACTGTAGATTTCAAGTACTCCATTGATTACCCAGTTGGCATTCGGCCCAAAATAGCATCCTTCAGTATAGCGGGTTTCGGTACTCCCTGCGTTAATGGTAACAGCAGAGTTATCTACGGTCATGCTTCCTGCACCTGTTTGAGCATAGCTTGTTATCCCACTAAAAAGAAGCAGAACAGCATTTAATACTAACTTAAACAGCCGCAGTTTAACTAAACAGCTTATATTCTGATATGGCGAATTCATGTAACGCATTTAATTTTTTCGCCCTTTTGAAGGAAGCATCGGATTGGTTATGGTTGGCCCCTGAATAAAGATTTTGTGATCTTCTACCTCTCCGCCTGGGGTAGCTGTGGTTGGAGACAATAAATCGGTATAATTACGTCCGTACCTCAAACGTACATAAGTACTTCTGATGATCCTGGAAAATGGCACTGTCCACGTTAAAGTAACTGAAGTACCAGCTTGAAGCGCCGGAACTGTTACCCGCTCACTATCTTCAAACACACCATTCTGATTGAAATCGATCCAGCCGGAAATATATCCGTTAAAGGTTCCTGTGTATGGGATAGTAGCGGCTATAATGTTGCCGGGCATATAGCTGGCTTTGTAAGAAAAGCTTTTATATTTTGTTGGCCATGCATCTTCTTCCAATACACCAGCAGGTCCGTTATTATTATCACCCATGGCATCTTTACTGTATAGTGGTCCGGCATCAACGTCTGGTGCTATGGTTCCCAGATAACCAGATGTAGAAGCAACCAGCGATCCGGGGGTATAAGCAGTGGTATTTAAATTGGTTGCCGTTGCCGTGGCGGTACCTGCGGCAATTCCATCGGAAGTAATGGTTACTTTTTCAACCGCATGCAATGGGGCACCGTAACTGGCCGGCGCATCACCTCCATCTACGCCCGGAGGCAAAACACCGAGTGCAATTGCTGTTAAGCCCCCACCTTTTAGCGTCACATCGAAGGTTACGGCATAATCGGTACCACTAAAAGCCGTTTCGTTAAAAGTTAAAAACGATATAGCGCCTGTATTATCATCGTTACCTCTTAAAAACTCAAAACGCTGGGCAGTGGTGCTTACGTTCACTTTTCTTACCTCATAAGGGGTAGTTGTATTGTTAAGATTTTTTTGTAGCTCCACGATATTCCAGACACCATCAGCAGTAGCATTAAAATACTCGGCCGGTGCTAAAGACTCCGCATCGCCCAAAACCATACCGGTTAACTTTACCGGTGCTCCCTGCAATGTCGCTTTACAAGTAATCCTGAAGCTACACAAGCCTTTATCCACGGCATTTCTGATGCCGTTTACTAACTTGTTTGCTGTCCCTACTCCTCCGATATTGTAACGGTCATCCATCGAATCGTAGGCAAAGTTTCCAGGCGCATAGCTTTTAATACCGTTGCCCGTTAGATTTGAAATCACTGCCTGTAAACATAAATACCTGCCACCACCCAAATCAATCGACGCGTAAGATGCTGCGCCATCAGCAAGGTCAACATTATGTTTGCCGTAGGGGTTATCAGCTATATTATCAAGCGTTGAACCCCAGGTAAGCCAAAGCACCTGGTTTTTATAGGGACTGGTACCTCCCGTTGCAAATGTCGCCGTTTTAGGTTGTAAAGGATAACATTGAGCCGCAGCATTCTGAGCATGTAGCATTCCCAGAATTATGATCGATGATAAAATGAATATTCTTCTCATGTTGATTTATTTAACAGCAAAAACAATATTCATAAAAGAACCTACAGTCACATCTGCACCCGCAACAACGGTATAGGTTAGTACTCCGGCAGCACTTACCTGCACATTACTAAATACTGTAGCATCATACCAGGTAACATAATAATACAGGTCGGTTTTGGCAATAATTGGCAATGCAGGGGCACCAGGACTGCTTTTTAAGGGCGTTAGAAACTGCTTCGAGTAGCGATCGTAAAGATTCATTGTCCCGAAAGACTCACCGGTAACACCTGATTCAGCGACAAACTGATCGGCCGCAGTAGGAATGACTACTGATGGCATATAAAAGAATTTCGGCATAGCTGCTTTAACCTGTTTTAATATACCGTTCGCATCGGCTACGACTACCTGATCTGTTACGGCGCCAGTTTGTAATCCAGTAACGGCCATTGTATTGTTGCCTCCGGTCGCGACTGTTAACAAATTGGTTCCGGTGGTTACCGTTGTTGCCTGATTTAAGGTACCGCCTAACTGAACGTTATTGTTGGCAACTGTTAAACCGTTATTTGCATTCAATCCCAGTTCTCCGTTGCCGTTGATGGTTACCGGGCTTGTTGCAAGTTGTTTCACCACACCGGCCGCTGTGCCGTTTGCTGTGGCGACGTTCACCTTATAATCTGATACATTTCCTGTAGTCGTTCCGGCAACTGTAGTATTCAAGCCGTTGGATAATGTAGTTGTCTTTTGCGTAGCCACAACTGCTGTGGAAATATCTAGTGGTGCACTTGCTACACCATTTACTGTGGTGATTAGTTTTTTATCAGCATCCAGACTCGTGGTATTGGTATTGATGATGTTTACACCAGTACCTGTTTTGCCATTTACTGTGGTGCTGAATGTATTTCCTGTTGAGGTATTACTTACTGATGTTGCAGCTGATTTGTCGACCCATTCGGTAGCTGTTCCTGCAGCATTTGTAACCAACATTTGATTTGCTGTTCCTGTAGTAATCTGACTGTTGGTTACTTTACCGCCAATGTTGGATAGGGTTAAGTTTGCCTCGTTTACATCAAATGAAAACGCTTTTAATGCAGCGCCTGCTGGGGTTCCTCCCAAAGTTACTTTATTGCTTCCTGCACTAACATTTTCACCTGTGATTGATCCGCTTGGAATTGTGTTAGAGTACGATACGGCACCTGTTGCATCAGCAATAGCTAAACGACCTGCTGTGCCGGTTCCGGCATCCAGTTTTGAAGCAGTTACTGCTTTCGCATCAATTTTTGCATTAGTTACTGCAGCAGTTGCGATATCATCGGCCTTAACTTCGCCGTCTTTAATTTTATCTGTTGTGATTGCATCAGCATCAACTTTAGCGTTAGTTACTGACCCGTCAGCAAGTTTAGCTGTAGTTATCGCACCATCAGCAAGTTTAGCAGTCGTGACTGCACCATCGGTAATCGCTAAAGTAACATCTTTCAATGTTGAACCTGCTCCACCAGTTATCGTGATTCCTGTAGCAGTGATTCCTTTAGTACTGGTTAAGTTGGTTTCTGATAAAGTTTGATAAGTAACTGTTCCGTTTGCATTAGCAGTAGCTACCTGACCAGCAGTTGCGCCGGTTGCATCTAGTTTTGCCGCAGTAATGTTTTTATCTGCAAGATCAGCAGTTTTAACTTCACCGTCTTTAATTTTATCCGTTGTGATCGCATCAGCACCAACTTTAGCATTAGTAACTGACCCGTCAACTATTTTAGTAGTAGTTACTGCACCATCAGCAAGTTTAGAATTGCTTACCGCACCGTCATTCAATTTAGCTGTATTAACTGCACCGTCAGCAAGTTTAGTAGTCGTGACTGCACCATCGGTAATCGCTAAAGTAACATCTTTCAATGTTGAACCTGCTCCACCAGTTACCGTGATTCCTGTAGCAGTGATTCCTTTAGTACTGGTTAAATTGGTTTCTGATAAAGTTTGGTAAGTAACTGTTCCGTTTGCATTCGCAGTAGCTACCTGTCCAGCAGTTGCGCCTGTTGCATCTAGTTTCCCTGCAGTAATGTTTTTATCTGCTACATCAGCAGTTTTAACTTCTCCGTCTTTAATTTTATCCGTTGTGATTGCATCAGCACCAACTTTAGCATTAGTTACTGACCCGTCAACTATTTTAGTAGTAGTTACTGCACCATCAGCAATTTTAGCAGTGGTTACCACACCGTCATTCAATTTAGCTGTATTAACTGCACCGTCAGCAAGTTTAGGAGTAGTGATACCGCCATCAGCAACTTTCAATTTTGAATTTACCAATGTTGCTCCAGTTCCATCGGTTACTGC
>NZ_LECU01000013.1 GCF_001027745.1 Pedobacter sp. BMA | reverse complement strand
CCTTCACTTTATCTGCAAGAGATAATGATGGCGGTACTGATTTAAGTCCGAATGCCTTTACCATCAACATTGGTAACAATTTACCAAGCACTAATAACATTACCAACACGGCTACTATTCCAAGTACTACTGTCACTGCTGTAGCGATCGATGATCCAAGCGGAACGGATACAGATGGTACGATTGTAGCTTATGTGATCAATACTTTACCAGCAAAAGGTACTTTATACCTTGCTGATGGAACAACAGCGGTTACCGCTGGTCAGGAATTAAGCGTAGCCCAGGCTAATGGTTTAACTTTCAAACCAAACGGTACTACTACTGGTGCGACTACATTCACTTTATCTGCAAAAGATAATGATGGCGGTGTGGATGTTAGTCCTAATACATTTACTATTAGAATTAAACCAGTAGGTGTTACTGACAACATCAACACGTTAGTTAATACGCCTGTAACTACTAACGTAAAAACTAACGACGGAGCGAGTGGTATTGGTACAACAGTAAACCTGGCTTCGAGCCCAACAAATGGTACAGCAACGTTGAACACCACAACAGGTGAAATTACTTACACGCCAAATACAGGCTACACTGGAACCGATTCTTATACCTATATCTTAGCAACTCCAGACGGGGTAGTGAGTGATCCGGTGATGGTAAATGTTACCATTTATCCAACTGTGGTATTAAGCGGCCCAGCTAGTGTGAATGAAGGTACTAATGCAGTTTATACCGTTACATTAACCGGTACACCTGGAACAGTTCTGGCTACGGATGTAACAGTTCAGACTGGCATAACGCCTGTTACAGCAAGTGCAGCAGATTATACATTTACACCTGCTACATTAACTTTCCCTGCAGGATCTGTTGTCGGCGCTACAAGTGGTTCACAACAATTTAGTATTGCTATCATTAACGACAATCTGGTTGAACCAGCAGAAACATACACTGCAAATATTGGTTCAATAACAGGTCCTGCTTCACTAGGTAATAGTGCTGTAAACACGTCCATTACAAATATTAATAATGCAACGGTTAAAATCACCGCTGGTGTTGACGGCAATGAAAACGGTCCGCTTAACGGAACCTTTACTGTTACCTTAAGTGCTCCATCTTCTACACCGACAGATGTAATCTTCACTTTAGGAGGAACAGCAACAGAAGGCGATGACTATACTGCAGTAACCAAAACAATTACCATTCCTGCGAATGCGACTGCCGCCACCATCACCATTCCGGTTAAAACGGATGCATTGGTTGAAGGTACAGAAACTGTTGTAGCTACATTAAGTTCTACCAACAACCCGTCGATCACTGTAACTTCAGTAGCTGCAGATAAAACCGCAACGATCAATATCCTTGATAACAATGCGGCAACGGTGAGTATTTCGGCTACGCCAACCAGTGTAAACGAAGCAGATGGTACAGCTACCTTTACCGTTACTCTGAATTCAGCGGTGCAGAACAGCTTTACCGTGAACTATGCAACTGCTGATGGTACAGCAAAAGCCGGATCGGCACTCGATTACATTGCTACCTCGGGTACGATTACTTTCGATGCAGGATCAGCAGCAGGTACAACCAAAACCTTCACCGTTCCAATCAATAACGATAACCTGGTTGAAACCAATGAAACATTCAGTGCGGTACTGAGCAATGTATCCACACCACTGGTAACCATTGCTACAGGTACAGCTTCAGTAACCATTATTGATAACGATAGTTCGGTAGCAAGTATTGCTGCAGGCGTAAACGGCGATGAAACCGGTCCTGTAAACGGAACGTTTATTATCACTTTAAGTAAACCATCGTCAACTGATACGGAGATTACCTATACAGTAGGTGGTACAGCTACCGAAGGCGATGATTATACAGCTATTCCACGTACTATTATCATTCCTGCGGGAGCGACAACAGGTACAATTACCATTCCGGTTAAACAAGATAACATCACCGAAAATTCAGAGAATGTAACGGTTGATTTGGTGTCTACAACCAGCACACTGGTAACCATTACACCAACGGCGGCTGATAAAACAGCTACCATCACCATTCACGATGCAAACACAGCAAGTGTGAGTATTTCTACTACGCCAACTGTAAATGAGTCGGCGGGTACTGCTACTTTTAGTGTAACGTTAAATAATGCGGTACAAAATGCATTCAGTGTAAATTATGCTACGGCTGACGGAACTGCTATCGCAGGATCGGATTATACATCGACTACAGGTACTTTAAACTTCCCGGCTAATTCTCCGGCAGGAACTGTACTGACCTTTACTGTGCCGATTTTAAATGACAATATTGCCGAGCCTAACGAAATCTTTACGGCTACCTTAAGTGGTATCACCGGAGGAACTGTAGTGATCAGCAATGCTACAGCTACGGCAACTATTGCAGATAACGATGCCGCAACGGTATCAATCGCTGCCGGTATTAGCGGAAGCGAGAACGGTACGGTTAATGGAACATTTACCGTAACCCTGAGCAATCCATCGTCAACCGATACACAGATCACCTATAATGTAGGTGGTACTGCTACAGAAGGTGATGACTACACAGCGATTACACGTACCATTACCATCCCTGCAGGAGCAACTACAGGAACGATTACCATTCCGGTGAGAACCGATAACCTGGTAGAAGGAACGGAAACCGTAGTAATCAACCTGGTTTCTACAAACAGTGCAATTGCAACGGTTAGCCCGACACCGGCAAATCAAACGGCAACCATCAACATTTCTGATAATACGACGGCAACTGTTACGGTAGCAGCCACTACGAATGCAGCTGAGCCATCAACAAACGGATTATTTACCTTCACGTTAACTAACCCGTCAACAAGCGATACACAGGTAACCTTTGCCGTAACCGGATCAGCTACAAGCGGAACGGATTACAGTGCTTTAGGCACCACAATTACTATTCCGGCAGGACAGACTTCGGTAACCCTTCCGGTAACCGTGCAGGCTGATAACCTGGCTGAAGGTACAGAGACGGTGATCTTAACCATGACTGCTGCCACCAGCAACGCAGCGATTACAGCAAATAACACACCTGCAACTGTAAATATTTCAGATAATGATGTGGCTACGGTTGCGGTAAATAATGTAACTGTTGTGGAAAATGCAGGTAAAGCTACTTTCACAGTAACCTTAACCGGTAATGTTCAGAATGCCTTTACCGTAAACTTTACCACGGCTAACGGTACTGCTGTTGCAGGTTCTGATTACACGGCCACTACAGGTTCGGTAACCTTCCCTTCGGGATCGGTTAGCGGAGCAACACAAACTTTTGATGTTCCGGTACTTAACGATAACATTGCCGAATTAACTGAAACCTTTACGGCTACATTAACCGGCGTAAGCGCAGGTTCGCCGGTAACTATTCCTGCTGCCGGAGCAACAGGTACGGCAACCATTACTGATGATGATGTGGTGAGCCTGGCAATCAACAGTGTAACCGCTGCTGAAAATGCCGGAACCATGACATTTACAGTAACCTTAACCGGAAATACGCAGAATGCAATTTCGGTGAATTACGCTACTTCGGACAATACTGCCGTGGCAGGAGCTGACTATACGGCTAAAACCGGTACAGTTACTTTCCCCGCGGGATCGGTAAGTGGTGCAACACAAACGATTTTAATTGCCATCACGGATGATAATGTAACCGAAGCCTCAGAAAACTTTAAAGTAACCTTAAGCGGAGCAAGTGCGCCTGCTACAATTACACAGGCTGAAGGTATCGGTACGATTACTGATAACGATCCGGCTACTGTAAGCATTTCGGCTACACCAACCAGCATAAACGAAAATGCCGGAACAGCTACTTTCACAGTAACCTTAAGCAATGCGGTACAAAGCGCGTTTAATGTAAGCTACACCACAGTGGATGGTACAGCAATGCAGGGCAGCGATTACACTACGACCAGTGGAACATTAACATTCCCTGCTAATTCTGCAGCAGGAGCAACGTTAACCTTCACCGTTCCAATCATTGATGATAATCTGGTAGAAGCCAGCGAAACTTTCGATGCAACAATCAGCAATGTAACCGGTAACCTGGTTACTATTGGAACAGCTACGGCTACAGTAACCATTGCTGATAATGATACTGCGGTAGCTTCAATTGCACCGGGTACAAACGGAAGTGAAGCCGGCCCTGTGGCAGGAACATTTACGGTTACCCTGAGCAAGGCTTCATCAACTGATACACAGATTACCTATACTTTGGGCGGTACGGCTGCAGAGGGTTCAGACTACTCAACCATTACCACCAAAACCATTACTATTCCTGCCGGTCAGACGACAGGAACGATTACTATTCCGGTAATTACAGATAATATTGTTGAAGGAACAGAAACGGTAATTGCAACTCTGACAGCTGCTAACAATACTGCTGTGACAGTGAGCAATACGCCTGCCACCATCAATATTGCAGATAACACCACAGCAACGGTAACTGTTGCTGCAACAGCGGATGGGGCAGAGCCTAACACACCAGGTCAGTTCACCTTTACGTTAAGCAATGCAGCATCAACTGCTACGCAGATTACTTTTACAGTAAGCGGAACAGCTACAAGTGGTGCCGACTACACCTCATTAGGCACAACGATCACCATCCCTGCCGGACAAACTATAGCAACGCTGTCGGTTCCGGTACTGGATGATAACATTGCCGAAGGAAATGAAACTGTGATCTTGACGATGACTGCTGCGACCAGTAATCCATCAATTACAGCCAACACTACACCAGCTACTGTAAATATTACAGACAACGATACCGTTACGGCTACAATTACGCCAGGTATTGCGGGTAATGAAAGCGGTCCGGTTAACGGAACATTTACCGTTACATTGAGCAATCCGTCATCGCAGCCAACTACCATTACTTATACCTTAACCGGTACAGCTACTGAAGGCAGCGATTACAGTACCATTACCACCAAAACGGTAACCATTCCGGCAGGTGCTACCACGGCTACCATTACCATTCCGGTACTGGCAGATGTTGTTGTGGAAGGAACTGAAACGGTAATCGCTAAATTAGGTACATCTACAAATCCATTAGTTACAGTAGATACTACGCCAGCTACAATAAATATCACTGATGCCAATACAGCAACAGTAAGTATTTCGGCTACACCTACCAGTGTAAACGAAGCTGCCGGTACAGCAACTTTTACCGTAACATTGAGTACTGCGGTACAAAATGCCTTTACAGTGAATTATGCTACTGCCGACGGTACAGCATTAGCGGGTACGGCATTAGACTATATTGCGACCAGCGGAACCTTAACTTTCCCTGCAAATTCTGCAGCGGGAGCTACCTTAACGTTCACGGTGCCAATTAATGATGACAACCTGGTTGAGCCGAATGAAACATTCAATGCGGTATTGAGCAATGTATCTACACCATTGGTAACCATTGGTACGGGTACTGCTACGGTAACTATTACTGATAACGATACATCGGTGGCAAGCATTACACCGGGTGTTAACGGTAATGAAACCGGTCCGGTGAACGGAACATTTGTGGTTACCCTGAGCAAACCATCATCAACAGATACGCAGATTACCTATACTTTAGGTGGTACGGCTACTGAAGGTTCGGATTACTCAACCATCACTACGAAAACCATTACCATCCTTGCGGGTCAGACTACAGGTACCATTACCATTCCGGTATTAACAGATGCAGTGACTGAACCGGTAGAAACCGTAATTGCTACTCTGGGTACTTCAAGTAATCCTGCAATAACAGTTAGCCCGGCTACGGCAACCATCAACATTCTGGATGCCAATACTGCCAGCGTAAGTATTTCTACTACGCCAACAGTGAACGAGGGAGCAGGTACTGCAACCTTTACCGTAACGCTTAACAATGCTGTACAGGATGCCTTTAGTGTAAGCTATGCTACTGCCGATGGTACAGCCATTGCCGGTGCAGATTATACTTCGAAATCGGGCACTTTAACTTTCCCTGCGGGATCAGCTGCCGGAGCAACCATGACTTTCACAGTTGACATTACTGATGATAACATTGCTGAGCCATCTGAAACCTTTACGGCTACCCTAAGTGGTATTACCGGTGGGGTAGTAGTAATCAGCAATGCTACGGCTACAGCAACCATTGTAGATAACGATGCATCAGTAGCTACAGTTACTCCTGGTATTGCGGGTAACGAAAACGGACCGCTTAACGGAACATTTACCGTAACCTTAAGCAACCCTTCATCTCAGCCAACTACCATTACCTATACTTTAGGTGGTACAGCTATTGAAGGAAGCGATTTCAGTACCATTGTAACTAAAACCATTACGATTCCTGCAGGTGAAACTACAGGCACGATTACCATTCCGGTATTGGTAGATAATATAGTTGAGGGCACAGAAACTGTTGTATTAACGTTAACCAACAGCTCTAATCCATTGGTAACAATAGGCAACACACCTGCAAGCATCAACATTTTCGATAACACTACCGCAACAGTTACGGTAGCGGCTACCAATGATGGAGCAGAGCCTTCAACAGCCGGATTATTTACCTTCACTTTAAGTAACGTATCTACAACCGATACACAGGTTAACTTTACTATAGGTGGTACAGCTACCAGCGGTGCAGATTACACTGCCATCGGAACCAGTATCACCATCCCGGCAGGTCAAACTTCGGTAACCTTATCGGTACCGGTATTGGATGATAATATTGCCGAGGGTGCAGAAACTGTCGTGTTGACGATGGCTGCTGCAACCAGCAACCCAGCGGTTACAGCAAGTACTACACCGGCAACTGTGAACATTACTGATAATGATACTACTGTAGCGACCATTACAGCAGGAACAACCGGAAGTGAAAACGGTCCGGTTAACGGAACATTCACAGTTACCTTAAGCAATCCATCAAGTACACCTACTACGCTAACCTTTACTTTAGGCGGAACGGCTACTGAAGGAACGGATTACACTATGGTAACCAAAACCATTACAATCCCTGCCGGATCAACTACAGGTACCATCACCATTCCGGTATTAGCCGACGCATTGGTAGAAGGTACTGAAACCGTAATTGCTACCCTAACCAATAGTGCTAATCCACTGGTAGCGATCAGCAATACACCGGCAACGATCAACATTACAGATAACACTACAGCTACGGTAACCGTAGCGGCAACCACGAACGGTGCAGAGCCAGCTACTAACGGATTGTTCACCTTCACCATGAGCAACCCATCAACCACGGCTACACAGATTACCTTCGCAGTAATCGGTACCGCTACCAGCGGAGCAGATTACACTGCTTTTGGTACAACTGTTACCATCCCGGCGGGTGCTACTACAGCAACTGTGACTGTACCGGTATTGGATGATAATATTGTTGAGCCAACAGAAACAGTAATCTTAACGATGGCTGCTGCAACCAGCAATCCATCTGTTACCGCAAGTACTACCCCTGCAACGGTAAATATTACTGATAACGATACCTCGGTAGCATCGATTGCTCCGGGAGTTAACGGATCAGAAAACGGACCTGTAAACGGTACATTTATTGTAACCTTAAGCAATCCATCGGCTACGCCAACTACCATAACCTACACAGTTGGCGGTACAGCGACAGAAGGAACGGACTACACGCCGATTGTATTAAAATCAATTACTATCCCTGCGGGTGCTACCACAGGAACCATCACCATTCCGGTATTAACCGATAATATTGTTGAAGGTACTGAAACTGTGATCATCAGCCTTGGATCGACAAACAATGCCGCTGTAACTACAAGCACTACACCTGCAACGATCAACATTACTGATAATACGCAGGCTACGGTAACTGTGGCAGCAACAACAAATGGTGCAGAGCCTAACAATGCAGGCTTATTTAACTTTACCCTGAGCAATGTGTCATCAACAAACACAGTGGTGAACTACACGGTAACAGGTACTGCTACCAGAGGTACTGATTATACCTCGATAGGTAGTAGCGTAACGATCCTTGCCGGACAAACTACTGCAACGGTATCGGTTCCGGTATTAGATGACGATATTGTTGAACCAACAGAAACGGTAATTTTAACCATGACTGCTGTTACCAGCAATCCGTCGGTTACAGCAAGTACTACACCTGCAACGGTCAATATCGCTGATAACGATACGGCGGTGGCTACAGTAATGCGTGGTGTAGATGGTAATGAAAACGGTCCTGTAAACGGAACGTTCATTGTAAGTCTAAACCATCCATCGGCAACACCAACTGCGATAACCTTTACGGTAGGCGGTACAGCAACCGAAGGAAGTGATTACAGTACGATCGTTAAAACGGTTATCATCCCGGCAGGTGCTACTACAGCAACTATCAACATTCCGGTAACGGCTGATGCGATTGTTGAGGGAACTGAAACGGTAACGTTAACACTGGCATCTTCAAATAATCCGGCGATTAGTGTGAGCAATTTACCTGCAAGCATTAATATCCTGGATAACAGTACAGCTACTGTAAGTATTTCAACTACTCCGGTAATTAATGAAAATGCAGGCACGGCTACCTTTACGGTAACTTTAAGTGCTGCCGTTCAAAACAACTTTACTGTTGATTACAAAACGGTTGACGGTACAGCAACAGCGGGAACAGATTACACCGCAACAGCGGGTACTTTAACATTCCCTGCAGGTTCTGCTGCCGGTGCAACCTTAACCTTTACCGTTCCTGTAATTGATGATAACCTGGTTGAACCAACTGAAACATTCAGCGCTACAATCAGCAATGTTCAGGGTGCAGCGGTAACTATTGGTACCGCAACAGCTACGGTAAGCATTACCGACAACGATACTGCTGTTGCCAGCATTGCGCCGGGAACCAATGGTAACGAAACTGGTCCGGTTAACGGAACATTTATCGTAAGCCTGAGCAATCCTTCGTCTACGTCAACTGATATTACCTTTACTTTAGGTGGTACAGCTACTGAAGGCACAGATTACACTACGGTAACCAAAACCATTACCATCCCTGCAGGACAAACCAGCGCCACCGTTAGTATCCCTGTATTGGTGGATGCAATTGCTGAACCGATTGAAAACGTTGTAGCAACTTTAGGTACATCGAACAATCCTGCAATTTCAGTAAATAATACACCGGCAAGTATCAATATTCTTGATGCGAATACGGCGAACGTGAGCATTTCAATCAATGCAGCAAGCGTGCCTGAATCGGTAGGAACAGTAAGCTTATCGGTAACGTTAAACATTGCGGTTCAGAACAGCTTCACTGTAGATTATGCTACAGCAAGCGGAACTGCAACTTCAGGACTTGACTTTACAGCCACCAGCGGAACATTAACTTTCCCTGCCAATTCACCTGCAGGTACAGTACTGAATGTGGTGATTCCGATTATCGACGATAACATCGTTGAAAATTCTGAATCGTTTGCCGTTGGATTGAGCAATGTTCAGGGGGCGGATGTAGCAATAGGTGCAAGCCCTGCTACGGTAACCATTGCCGACAATGATACAGCTGTTGCAACCATTACAGCTGATACCAATGGTGATGAAAACGGCCAGGTAAGTGGCGTGTTTAAAATAACCTTAAGCAATCCATCGGCTACGCCAACCACGTTAACCTTTACATTAGGTGGTACAGCTACCGAAAGCTCGGATTACAGTGCAGTTACCAAAACGATTGTGATCCCGGCTGGTGCAACAACAGCAACCATTACCATTCCGGTATTGGCTGATGACCTGGCTGAAGGTACGGAAACCATAATTGCGACATTAACCAATTCGAGTAATCCGGCTATTACGGTAAGTACAACTCCGGCAAGCATCAGCATCTTAGATGAAGATGCCGCTACAGTGAGCATTTCATCTACACCGGTAATTAATGAAGGCGCAGGAACTGCAACCTTCAGGGTAACATTAAGTAAAGCTGTACAGAATACCTTTAGCGTTGATTATGCAACGGCCAACGGAACGGCAATAGCAGGAGCAGACTACACCGCAACTAACGGAACCTTAACTTTCCCTGCCGGATCGGCCGCTGGCACTACGCTATCGTTTACGGTACCAATCAATGATGACAACGTTGTTGAGGCTACAGAAACATTTAGTGCAAGCTTAAGCAACATCACTGGTGGTGTAGTAACCATTGCAACCGCAACGGCTAACGTAAGCATTACTGATAACGATACTTCAGTAGCTACGGTAACTCCGGGAGTAGATGGAAATGAGAATGGTCCGGTAAGCGGAACATTCACGATCACCTTGAGCAAACCGTCATCAACTGATACACAGATTACTTTCAGTGTGGGCGGTACAGCAACAGAGGGAACGGACTACACGGCAATTACCAAAACGGTGACTATCCCTGCGGGACAAACCACCGCTACGGTAACGATTCCTGTGGTAACCGATAACATTGTAGAAGGTAACGAAACGGTAGAGTTAACCTTAACAGGAACAAACAGCTCTCTCGTATCAGTTAGCAATGCCCCTGCAACCATCAACATTATTGATAATAACAATGTAACAGCGAGTATTTCAATATCGCAGGCCAACATCAACGAATCTGCAGGTACGGCAACCTTTACCATCACGTTAAGTGGTGCAGTACAGGATGCATTTAATGTGGATTACGGAACAGCCGACGGAACAGCGAAAGCTGGAACTGACTACGTAGCCACCAGCGGAACATTAACCTTCCCTGCAGGCTCGGCTGCCGGTGCAACCTTAACTTTCACCGTGCCAATTATTGATGATAACATTGCGGAGCCAACAGAAACATTTGATGGTATCATAACCAATGTGAGCGGTGGATTGGTGACCATCGCAAACGGTAGGGCAACCATTACCATTGCCGACGACGACCAGGCAACAGCTAAAATCGTAGCTGGTACCAACGGTAGTGAAGCCGGACCAGTGAGTGGTACGTTTACGATTGAGTTGAGTAACCCTTCATCTACAGATACACAAATTAGCTATACCTTGGGTGGAAGTGCAGCTGAAGGTGTTGATTATACAAACATCGCAACCAAAACGGTAATCATTCCTGCTGGTCAAACCAAAGCGACCATTACCATCCCTGTATTAACAGACAACCTGGTTGAAGGAATTGAAACGGTGGTAGCTACTTTAACTGCTTCTAACAGTGCACTGGTAGTCGTAAATACTACTCCTGCAACCATCAACATTACCGATAATACAACTGCATTGGTAACTGTGGCTGCTACAGCAGATGGCGCTGAGCCAAATACTGCAGGTGAGTTTACATTTACTTTGAGCAATGTTTCAACAACGCCTACAGTGATTACTTACACGGTAAGCGGAACAGCAACCAGTGGAACAGATTATACTTCAATTGGCAATACCGTAACTATCCCAGCCGGACAAACAACGGCCAAGGTATCGGTACCAGTATTAAGCGATAACCTGCTAGAGGGAACAGAAACGGTGATCTTAACGATGAACGCGGTAACCAATAACCCTGCAATCACGGCAAGCACTACACCTGCTACAGTAAATATCACTGACAGCGGCTCATCTATTGCCACCATCGTTGCCGGTACAAACGGCAATGAAGCAGGACCGCTTAATGGTACATTCGAGGTTCGTTTGAACAATCCTTCGGCAACGGACACGCAGATCACGTATACTTTAAGTGGAACAGCTACTGAAGGAACCGACTACGCGGCGATTACTACCAAAACGGTAACCATACCGGCTGGACAGCTTTCGGCAACTATTACTATCCCTGTACAGGTTGATGGATTGGTTGAAGGACCTGAAACTGTGATTGCAACACTGGTAAGCTCAGGCAATCCATTGATTACAATCAGCAATGTACCAGCCACCATTAATATTGTGGATAATAACACCGCAACAGTGAGCATTTCTACTGCACCTACAGTTAATGAAGACGCAGGTACAGCTACCTTTGTGGTAACATTGAGCAATGCCGTACAGAATGCATTTACAGTAGCCTACGCTACAGCTGACGGAACGGCTACAGCTGGTTTAGATTACACAGCCACCAGTGGAACATTGACCTTCCCTGCAGGCTCGGCAACAGGAACTACCTTAACCTTTACGGTTCCGGTAATTGACGATAACCTGATTGAGGCTAATGAAACATTCAGTGCTTCGATCAGCAATGTAAGCACTGCACTGGTAGGCATTGTGACAGGTACAGCAACTACAACCATTATCGATAATGATAGTTCTGTAGCCAGCATTACAGCAGCTAACGATGGTAATGAAAATGGATTGATCAGCGGAAACTTCACCGTTACTTTAAGCAAACCATCGGATACCGATACGCAACTAACCTTTACCCTAAGCGGACAGGCGACCGAAGAAACGGACTACACGGCGGTAACACCTAAAACGGTAACCATTCCTGCGGGACAAACATCGGCTACGATTACCATTCCGGTACTGGCAGATGCGATTGTAGAAGGTAACGAAACGGTAGTAGCAACCTTAACAGTAAGTAACAACCCGCTGGTTAATGTAAATACCAGTCCGGCAACCATCAACATTATTGATGGCAACACTGCAACAGTAACCGTAACAGCTACGGCAGATGGTGCTGAACCAGGCACACCGGGTCAGTTTACCTTCACTTTAAGTAGTCCTGCGTCAACTGATACGCAGATTAAGTTTGCCGTAAGCGGAACAGCGACAAGCGGTGCAGATTATACTTCAATAGGTACAACGATTACCATCCCTGCGGGCCAAACATCGGTAACCTTATCGGTTCCGGTACTGGATGATATCCTGAATGAAGGTAATGAAACAGTAATCTTAACCATGACTGCTGCAACAAGCAATGCATTGATTACTGCAAGCACCGTACCTGCAACTGTGAACATCAGAGACAACCGTGCTCCGATAGTAACCGCTCCGGCTATTACTACACTGGAAGACACAGCTGCCAACGGTACCATCACGGCAACAGATCCTGATGGAAATACATTGACCTTCACGGTGACTACGCCTCCGGCGCATGGTACAGTGACGGTGAACCCTGATGGAACATATACTTATGTACCAGCAAAGGATTACAACGGAACCGACAGTTTCGTGGTAACAGTAAGCGATGGTAAAGGCGGAACAACTCCGGTTACTATCAACGTAACGGTTACCCCGGTTAACGATGCACCGGTAGCTACCACTCCGGTTAACTTAACCACCAACAAAAACACACCGGTAAGCGGAGCTATTACTGCTACTGATGTGGATGGTGATCCGTTAACTTATACAGCAGGTACAGCGCCGGCACATGGTACAGTGGTAGTTAACCCTGACGGAACATTCACTTATACACCAGCCAACAACTACAGCGGAAACGATACGTTTACAGTAGTAGTAAGCGATGGTAAAGGTGGTACAACAACCGTAACGGTGAATGTATTGGTAGCGCCAACAAATGTAGCTCCGGTAGTTACGGCTCCGGCATTTACAACTAATGAAGATACAGCTTACAGTGGAGCAGTAACGGCTACAGATGCCGACGGTGATGCATTAACCTTTACGGTAAGCACACAACCGGCACATGGTACCCTGGTATTTAATGCCAACGGAACATACACCTATACCCCGGCACTGAATTACAATGGAACAGACAGTTTTGTGGTAACGGTGAGCGATGGTAAAGGCGGAACAACCAATGCAACCGTGAACATTACGGTAACACCAGTTAACGATGCTCCGGTAGCAACTACTCCGGTTAATGTAAACACCCTGAAAAATACTCCGGTGAACGGCAGCATTATTGCAACCGATGTAGATGGTGATCCGTTAACCTACACGGTAGGCACTCCTCCTGCAAACGGGACAGTGGTAGTGAATCCTGACGGAACGTTCACTTATACGCCGAACAATAACTACAGCGGAAACGATACGTTTACAGTTGTAGTAAGCGATGGTAAAGGTGGTACAGCCACAGTAACCGTAAATGTGTCAGTAACCGCAACAAACGTACCTCCTGTGGCAAGTGCACCAGCATTGACAACCAGCGAGGGTACGCCAGCTAGTGGAAAAATTACGGCAACAGATGCTGATGGCGATGTATTGACCTACACGGTAACTACACAACCAAGTCGTGGCACTGTAGTAATGAATCCTGATGGAACGTACACTTATACACCGGCTCCAAATTACACAGGAACTGATGCATTTACTGTTGTGATCAGTGATGGAAAAGGCGGGACAGCAATCGTAACCGTGAATGTTACAGTTACACCAGTAAATCATGCGCCTGTGGCAAGTGCGCCAGCCATTTCTACAAATGAGGATACGCCTGTCAACGGAACCATTACAGCAAGCGATGTGGACGGCGATCCGCTAACATTTACGATAGCTACGCAACCAGCTCATGGTACAGTAGTATTAAATGCAAACGGAACTTATACGTACACACCAGCTGCCAACTACAACGGGCCAGAGGTGTTTACGGTAACAGTAAGCGATGGTAAAGGTGGAACAACAACGGTAACCATTAATGTGACAGTAGTTTCAGTTAATGATGCGCCCGTTGCTTCATCACCAGCAATCACAACACTGCAAGATACCCCTAAAACAGGTACAGTAACGGCAAGTGATGTAGATGGCGATGCGTTAACATTTACATTAACTACAACACCGGCACACGGAACAGTAGTCGTAAATGCAGATGGAACCTACACTTACACACCAGCTACTGGTTATTCAGGCACTGATTCGTTCACCATCACAGTGAGTGACGGAAAAGGCGGAAGTGTTCCAGTAACGATTCCGGTAACCATCACAGCAACGGCTGCACCAGCATTTAGCTTAACGAAAGTAGCCACTAATACAGTCAGCAAAGCAGGTGATGTGATTAATTATAACATCATCGTAACCAATACAGGTAATGTTACCTTAACCAGTATTACGGTGACAGATGTTGGCGCTGATGCGGGTTCAATTTTACCTGCAGGTATTGCAAGCCTTGCTCCGGGAATTAGTGTAACTGTTACAGCGAAACATACCCTGACATTGACTGAAGTGAATAATGGTTCATTTAGTAACCAGGCAAGTGCAACCGCTTCGACACCAAACGGAGGTACAATCAGCAAGGTTTCTGATGATCCGAATACTCCGGCGGCGAATGATGCAACAGTGACGCCAATTGCGCCAGCTTCAACAATCACCCTGGTGAAAACAGGAACGTTAAGTACCGATGGTAACAGCATTACCTACAGCTTTAGCATTAAGAATACTGGAAACGTTACCCTACATATTGTCAATCTGATTGATGCAAAACTTGGTTTAAACAAAACGTATTCAGGAAATATGGCTCCGGGAGCAATTATTACGGATACTTATGTTTACCAGTTAACTCAGGCAGATAAAGATGCAGGAAGCGTAACCAACTCTGCAAATGTTAATGCCAGAACACCAGCTAACTTACCAGTTACTGATATCTCTGGTACTGCTGAAACAAATGATACGCCAACAGTTACCAGTATACCAAACAATGGTGCCATTGCGTTGATTAAAACCGCAACGTTTAGTGGTAACAAGGTTACTTATACCTTTACAATTAAAAATACAGGTTCAGTTACTTTGAATACCATTAATTTAACAGATGCGAAACTGGGCATTACCAATAAGGTGATTACGGTTGCCGGAGGCTTAGCACCAAATGCAACGGTTACCGATGTAGAAGTGTACACTTTAACACAGGCTGATAAAGACCTGGGTACGGTAACCAATACCGCAACTGTGAACGCGAAAACAACGGGAGGTGCAAATGTATCTGATGTTTCCGGAACGCTTGAGAACAACAATACGCCTACGGTAACTAACTTCCCTAAATCTCCACGGGCGGTTGATGACATCGGTGGCAATGTATCCGGGTCGCCAAAAACAATTAATATATTGGCTAACGACGATCCGGGTAACTCTACCTTTGATATGCTCACTGTTGAAATTGTAAGTCAGCCTCAACATGGTAAAGTAGTGGTGAATCCGGATGGAACAATTACTTATACGGCTAACCCTGGTTTTGTAGGTGAGGATACGTTTACATACCGAGTGAAAGATGCTTTTGGTTATTACACAAATGTAGCCGCAGTAACATTCACCGCAACGTTTGCAAACATCACAGTGCCAAACTTATTTACACCTAACGGTGATGGCATCAACGATGTGTTTGAGATCAGAGGATTAAATCAATATCAATCTAATGAATTGCAGATTGTGAACCGTTGGGGTAATGAAGTATTCCATTCTAAAAACTACCAGAACAACTGGACTGGCGAAGGATTGAATGAAGGTACTTACTACTACTTGTTACGTGTTAAAAGAGCAGGCAGCGACGAGGTTGAAGTGTTTAAAGGTTACATTACGTTAATCAGAGCATTTAAAAATTAAGATAAGAGGCTTAGGGAAACCAGGTGTTAAAGCCTGGTTTCCCTTTAAGATATTATGATGATGAAGAAATTTATATTGTTAATAACAGGATCATTTTTACTGATGTTAAGGCCTGCATCTGCTCAGCAGGATGCGCAGTACAGTCAGTATATGTTCAACGGGATTTACATCAATCCGGCTTA
>NZ_LECU01000012.1 GCF_001027745.1 Pedobacter sp. BMA | reverse complement strand
ATCGGTGGTGTCCACCTCTTCCCATTCCGAACAGAGAAGTTAAGCCCACCAGAGCCGATGGTACTGCGGTAACACGTGGGAGAGTAGGTCGGTGCCAAATCTTAAACTGCCTAAAAGCAGGTTAACAAGAACCCTTGCAGTAACAACTGTGAGGGTTTCTTCGTTTATAACCACATGGTACTCCTAATTCTAAGGGTTAAAAAATGCTAATTATTTTAAGTCAGATACAATAAAACCGTATTATTGTAGTATTACTTACATCTGCATATGATACCTCCAAATTTCAAGAAACCGATCTCACTCATTTTCTTATTGTGCTTACAACTATCCCTTTTCGCACAAAGTAAAAATGTTAAACTTCCCGCCAATTGGTTCAACCTGGATTTAACAGAGAATGGTTATTTTGGTATCAGTACTGAGAAAGCATATAAAGAATTATTGAAAGATGTTAAGCCTAAACAGAATATCATAGTAGCGGTGATTGACGGTGGGGTAGATACAAGTCATCCTGATTTAAAAGATGTACTCTGGACTAATGCAAAAGAAATTCCGGGTAATGGTATTGATGATGATGGAAACGGGTATATTGACGACATCCACGGCTGGAATTTCATCGGTTCAAAAAAGGGTAATCTTGAATTTGATAATCTTGAATTGGTCAGACTCCTTAGGATTTACACGCCGAAATATCAATCCACAACTAATTTAACACCTCTTGATAGTACCCAGAAAGAAGAGTTTAGGTTGTATAAAAAAATGGTTGGTGATTTCGGCAAGAAATATGAAGATGCAAGTAATACTTTTTCTGTTCTTCTCGCTATCAATAAAGTACTTGATTCAGTAGCAAAAGTTAATCACAAGAGTATTCCTGATTACGAAGATATCGACCGTTACACCCCAGATGATGAAACTGAGCAACAGGTAAAAACCATCATTCGCAAGGGTGCCAGGGAAGAAGGTAGTTTTGAGAAATTTTATAAAAATATCAAGGAAGGCTATAAACAATATGATGCCATGCTAAAATATAACCTGAATCCTAAATATGATATGCGTTCGGCCTTAGTTGGAGATAATTATTCAAATGCTGATGAAAAGGACTACGGAAATAACGACGTTAAAGGTCCGGATGCTTTCCACGGAACACACGTTTCTGGTATTATTGGGGCGAACCGGAATAATGAGCTAGGTATGATGGGCGTGGCCAATAGCGTAAGCATAATGGCTATTCGCGTAGTCCCAACTGGCGACGAACGTGATAAGGATGTGGCTAATGGTATTCGGTATGCTGTGGATAATGGCGCAAAGGTGATTAACATGAGTTTTGGTAAAGCTTATAAGTGGAATAAAAAAGTAGTCGACGAAGCCGTTAAGTATGCTGAGGAAAAAGATGTATTGCTGGTACATGCAGCAGGTAACGATTATCGAAATAATGATGTTGAAGAGAATTTTCCCAACAAATATTTTGAGGGAAAAGAGGCGAAGGCTTACCAAGAAACCCATAAAAAGTTTGTAAAACCTGATTTTGTACCTCCCACGCGCAACGGACAACCGGGTAATATGATGGGGATGGCTCCTGGCTATAACAGATCTCCGGTAGTTAAGCCTGTTCCACTGGATTCAGCCAAGTTTTCCTTACCTCATGCAAATAACTGGATTGAGGTTGGTGCAAGTGCCTATAAAGATGATGATAACCTTAAAGCAGATTTTTCTAACTACGGGAAATATACTGTTGATGTATTTGCTCCAGGGTTCATGATCAACTCTACAGTTCCAAATGGTAAGTATGAAGAAGCGGATGGTACAAGTATGGCGTCACCGGTAGTTTCCGGCTTAGCCGCGCTTATTCTAAGTTATTATCCACATCTTAAACCTGCTCAGGTTAGAGAAATCATCATGAAGTCGGTTTCCAAAGTACCTCACAAAGTCAGATACAAAAATGATAAAGGTGAAAATGAGAAAGCCCTTTTTAGCGAGATCTGTGTAAGTGGGGGTGTTGTAAATGCTTATAATGCACTTAAGCTAGCAGCAACTTATCCATAAAATCTATTTTATATCAGAAATGAAGGATTGAATGGTACCGAAAGGATATGATTTCGATTTCAGCCACGAAATGAACTCATCCATTCTTCCAAGCATCTTTGATCCTGTGTTTTTTCTCACATAACCTGGAAACCCAAATCTGTCGAAATCATCCAGGTCTGTAAATTCCCATGGATGAAAATAGATATTAAGGTAGTGATCATGATTGTACGTCCAGCTTGCCATTTTTTTATATGCCCAAAGTGGAAGATTATGGAAGGATAACCAGAATAATGGAAAACGAACCACTGGACTAACAGATGCCGGCAACTGCATTACATTTTCTTTAGTAAAATAAGTCCTGGAAATATGGAAGTTATTGTATCTCCCGGGCAGATATGTTGGGTTTATTGAAGAATTGTAGATATATCCAGCCTTTTCAATTTCCTTTTCATCTACAGGCATCATCCTTGCCATACGGTAACCAGTAATCTCTTTTCCTGATAATTCCTCCAATCTAACTTTCGATTGTAGTAAATGCTCCACCTTAAAATCTGAATGATAGTAGCCATGCGAGGCCAACTCGTGCCCTGAATCTGTGATTCTTTTAATCAGGTCAGGTATATTCTCAGCAAATGTTACAGTACAAAAAAAGGTTGCTTTCACCTGGTGCTTATCCAATAAATCTAAAATAGATATGGTGCCTGCTCTGGATATAGAGATTTGATCATCAAAGGAAATGTCTTTTCCATATTCGAAAGGCATATCGAACTCTTCAATATCGAAACTTAAAAGGACCATTTAATTATTTTGAATATTGCTTGAACGAATAATATAATTAGGCCGGTTTTTGCTTTGCATAAACATCTTTCCTACATAGATGCCTATGATGCCCAGGATGATTAGCTGCAAGCCTCCAAAAAAAACGATGGTCATAATTACAGATGCCCAACCGGATACTTCCACATTGTTAGCAAAAGCATAAATGATATATGGCACGTACAAGACCGAGGCGAAAGACAATATAAAACCTAAATATACAGCCGAATATAAGGGTTTAATGCTAAATGAAGTCACGCCGTGTAAGGCCAGACGGAACATCTTTTTAACCGTATATTTGCTTTTTCCGGAAAAGCGGGCTGCCGGATGATAGCGGATGGCATACTGTTTGAAACCAAGCCATTTAACCAGTCCCCTCAGGAAAGGCTCATTTTCATGAAAATTTCTGAATACGTTAACCACCTTTTGGTCCAATAAACGAAAGTCGGCTGCACCGGGCTCTAACTCAATGTCAGATAACCAGTTTAATATTTTATAGAAAAGACTGGAAGAGCTTCTTTTACCCTTCGATAAGCTTTTATCTTCTTCCCGAACTGTATACACCACTTCATAGCCTTCTTCCCATTTCTGAAGCATTTCGGGGATCATTTCTGGTGGATGTTGCATATCACAATCCATAGAGATGACACAGTCGCCGAAAGCATGATCCATACCTGCTTTCACCGCCAGCTGATGACCAAAGTTTTTCGAAAATTCTAGGAAGAATATATTTTCTGCCGTAAGGGCATAATCCCTTATTTTTTCAAGCGTATGGTCCTTACTACCATCATCCACTAAAATGAGTTCGTAATCGTATTGGATTGTAGAAAAAACATGCTTAATGCTTTCTGCAATTACGAAAATATTATCGGCTTCATTATAAGCAGGGATGACTATTGAAACTAATTTTTTCATTTGTGATTGAATGCACGAATATAAGGATAATTACCAAAAAGTAATCAATCTGTTACAAACGCTTATCCAAACAAATCACTACTCAAATATCTGTCTCCCCTGTCGCAGGCAATGAAAACAATCACTCCTTCATCAAGTTCTGAAGCCAACTTAAGTGCGGCCGAACATGCTCCACCAGTACTCATACCTGCAAATATACCCTCAACTTTAGCGAGTTTTCTAGCCATATCCACGGCATCTTCCTGTGTGATATCCATCACGCGGTCTACACGTTCAGGTTCGAAAATCTTTGGCAGATATTCGGTTGGCCACCGTCGTATTCCTGGTATAGATGCCCCTTCTGTAGGTTGGCAACCCACTATTTGGATTTCATTGTTTTGCTCTTTCAAGAAGCGTGAGCAGCCCATAATTGTGCCTGTAGTTCCCATAGAACTGACGAAATGGGTAATTTTCTGATCAGTATCTTTCCAGATTTCAGGCCCTGTTGTTTTATAGTGTGCCATGTAATTATCGCTGTTGGCAAATTGATTGAGCAGATAATAGCCCTCTTCAGCACCTTTCTCTTCAGCATAATCACGACATACTTCAATACTTTCCAGTAAGGTTACCTTGGCACCGAATGCCTCCATGGTCAAAGTGCGTTCACGCGTAGAATTAGAAGGCATCACCAGCTCAATCTCCAATCCGAACAGACTTGCAATCATGGCTAATGCAATACCTGTATTGCCACTCGTCGCTTCAACCAGTTTGGTATTCTTGGTGATATCGCCACGCTCTATTGCGCTGCGAATCATATTCAGGGAGGCCCTGTCCTTCACACTTCCCCCGGGGTTATTGCCTTCGAGCTTGGCAAATATCCTTACATTCTTATTGGGATTCAGGTGGCTGAGTTCAGCCATTGGTGTATTTCCGATTAAATCGATAATGCCTGCCATTTTTATATTTCGTTTGTTTCGTTAATTTTTCTAACTGTTACTATGGGCGAGTGATAGGCAGTGGAGTACGGCAGCACACTCTCTGTAATCCACACATTTCCACCTATTACACTATTATGGCCGATAATAGTCTCTCCTCCTAAAATGGTTGCCCCTGAGTAGATAATAACATGGTCTTCAACTGTTGGATGTCGTTTTGCACCCGCGAGATTTTTGCGAACGCTTAGTGCACCTAAGGTAACCCCCTGATACAATTTCACATGGTTACCAATCACTGTTGTTTCTCCTATCACAATTCCTGTTCCGTGGTCGATATAGAAATAGGAACCAATGGAAGCTGCAGGGTGGATATCGATGCCGGTTCTTGAATGCGCATGTTCAGTCAGAATTCTGGGAATCAGCGGCACGTTGGCAACTGACAGGAGATTTGCAATTCTATAATAGCAAATGGCGTAAAAACCAGGATAGGTACGGATCACTTCAAATTCACTTTGGGCAGCAGGATCTCCATTAAATATCGCCTGGATATCACTATTGAGGATACTGTAGAGCTTAGGCAGCTGATCAAAAAAATGTAAAGCAATCTCGTCACAGTTTCTGCTTTGCACTGCGCAGTTGGCTGCAATGATCAGGGCAAGTTCGTCCCGCAATGCCAGTGCCTCTGTCTTTAACAGGGTAGCAGAAACTGACTTCTGCAGATTATCCGGATATAAGAAACGAATAAGCTTCAGTGCCCAGCTGGAGACAGTATCATTTGAAGGAACATTATTGCCATAAAGTGGCCGATCAGCCAGTAAGCTGAAAAACTCATCATCCATTGCCTTTGAATCTGTTTTGTGTTACAGGCAAAGTTATGAAAATTGATAAGCTTGCAATAATAAGCCCATAGAATATATAGACTTATTATTGTAATTTTTTGCACTTATAGCATACTGGCTTTAACCTTTTTATGGTACGACCAGTAAAAAACGATTGGGTAAACAAAGAGGTTAAATAGGGTATTGGTAATTAACCCTCCAATTACAACGATGGCTAAGGGTTTAGATGCTTCAGAGCCTATCCCTGTAGAAAGTGCAGCCGGCATCAATCCTATGGCCGCCATCATAGCTGTCATCAGTACAGGTCTGAATCTACTTGCAATCCCATCCCGCATTGCATCATTAAAAGTCCAGTCCGGTATATGTTTCATTTCGGCTATGTTAGTTTTGAATCTGGTAATCAGGATCACGCCATTCTGCACGCAAATTCCAAATAAAGCAATAAAACCTATACCTGCAGAAATATTGAAATTTATACCGGTAATAAGTAATGCCAGAATCCCGCCGATCATGGCAAAGGGAACATTGTTGAGTACGAGTAGCGCATCTTTAATGTTTCCGAACAATACAAAGAGAATGAAGAAGATGAGGACCAGGCTAATGGGAACAGCCTGCGAGAGTCGTGCGGTAGCCCTTTGCTGGTTCTCAAAATCACCTGCCCATTCCAGTTTATATTCCTTTGGAAGTTTAATGGCATGATTAACCTTTTCCTGGGCCTCTGCAATTACGCTTCCCATATCCCTGCCGCGGATAGAAAATTTGATCGCACCATAACGCTTGTGTTTGTCACGGTAAATCATGCTTGGGCCGGTGATTTTTCTGATACTGGAAATCTCACCCAATTGTACATTCGAGCCTGAAAGGGTCGGTACCTTGAGCTTGCTGATCGAACTTTCGTCGCTTCTGAAATCCTCAGGATAGCGTATAATCAGATCGAATTTTCTTTCTCCCTCATAAATCTGCGTTGCCGCTTTTCCACCGATGGCCATTTCAATTACTGCGTTGGCATCGGCGGTGCTAACCCCGTAAAGGGCCATTTTTTTCTGATCAAGATTGATTTGTAATTCCGGCTGCCCCAGGTTTCTTAAAATTCCAAGATCTTCAATGCCATCAACAGTTTTTAAAATGGCTTCGATTTTTTCTTCCTCGCGTTCAATATACTCGAAATTTTCACCAAACATTTTGACTACAATAGAGCCCTTCACCCCCGAAACAGCTTCTTCCACGTTGTCTGATATAGGTTGAGAAAAATTCAGGCTAATGCCAGGAAAACTTTTTAGCTTTTCCTGCATGCGTTCAATAAGTTGCTCCTTCGTCTGCTTACGTTTCCACTCTTTTTTTGGATAGATATCGACATGAAATTCCATGTTGTAGAAGCCTGTAGCATCCGTTCCGTCATTTGGTCGTCCGGTTTGCGACATGACCTGTTTTACCTCTTCAAACGACAGAAAAATTTTGCGCATTTCATTCGAAAGTTTTTTCGTTTCATCCAGCGAAATACTTAAAGGACCCGTAGCCCGAACATATATCGATCCCTCATCCAGATTGGGCAGGAACTCTGTACCTAAGAAGCTGAAACTGAAAACTCCTAAAATGAGCACAACGAGTGAGCTAAAAAATACTACACGTTTTCTCTCGAAACAGAAATCATAAAACTTTATTGTGCCTTTAGTCATCCACAATAAAAATATATTGTGTTTTTCTTTTACGTTTTTCTTCAATAGTACGCTCGATAAGGCGGGCACGAGTGTGAAAGTTAGGATCAACGCACCGAGAAGTGCGAAGCTCAAGGTCCAGGCCAAAGGCGAAAACATTTTTCCTTCTACCTTTTCAAAGGTGAAAATAGGCAGTAAGCCGGTAATGATGATTAGTTTGGCAAATAGGATGCCTTTGCCGTTTTCGAGACAAGCCTTCTTGATGATGCCCAGCTTGCTCATTTTATTAAAACGATCCATGCCCTCACGATGGGCTTTCATATCAAGCGCCACAAATATTCCCTCTACCATTACTACGGCACCATCTATAATGATTCCAAAATCTATAGCCCCCATTGATAACAGGTTCGCTGGCATCCCTTTTAGTTTTAAACAAATAAAGGCAAACAGTAATGCAAGCGGGATAATGATAGAAACAATTAGTGTTGTACGCCAATCGGCCATAAAAAGGAAAACAATCAGCGTTACAAATAAAATCCCCTCCAGCATATTTCCCATCACGGTATGTACCGAGTAATTAACCAGATCTTCACGGTCGTAGAATGGCTTAATCTTCACATCATCGGGTAGGATACTGGTATTGATCTCATTGATTTTTTCTTTCAGACGCGCAATAACCTCACTCGGATTGCCACCTTTACGCATCACGATAATCCCCTCTACCACATCAGGGTCATCATCTCTACCTACCTGTCCCAGTCGAGGTAATGCTGATTCAGCCACATCTGCAATGGTTTTAACATAAATAGGCGTTCCGTTAATGTTATCCACTACCACATTTTTGATTTCATCGATGTTATTCAGAACACCTATTCCGCGTACAACATAGGCCTGGTTGCTTTGTACAATTACATCGCCACCTACATTAATATTGCTTTTAGACACGGCATCGAATAGTTCTGTTGCGCTTACGCCATACTGGATGGCTTTCTGCGGATCTACTGTAATCTGGTAGGTCTTTACCTCCCCTCCAAAACTTACGACATCGGCAATGCCGGAAACCGATAACAATTCCCGCTGAATTACCCAGTCTTGAAGGGTTTTCAGTTCACGTACTGTTTTTTGATCACTTGATAAGGTATACCGGAAAATCTCTCCTGTAGGACCGTATGGGGGCTGAACCTCAGGCTGAATTCCATCTGGCAAATCTGCCTCTTCCAAATGATTGTTCACCTGAACACGTGCTTCGGCATAATCGACATCATCTTCAAAACTTACTTTAATGATTGACAGGCCAAATAGTGATGATGAACGGATGCTGGTTCGCTTTTCTGTTGGATTCATCGCAATCTCGAGCGGCCGGCTCACAAACTTTTCTACCTCTTCAGCGCTTCTTCCAGGCCATTGCGTAATGATGGTAATATTGGTGTTTGTAACATCCGGAAAGGCATCTATGGTTGTGTTTTTAAAACTGAGGTATCCCGACAGGATTAAAACAAAGGTTGCGAAAAATATGAAATATTTGTTTTTCAGTGCAAACCCGATAATATTTTTAATGATTTTATTCATACCTAAAGGAACTATTGGGATTTTAAACTTTCAAAAAGGAAAACCTGTTTGGATGCAACCACCTTGTCTCCGGGCTGCAGGCCATTACTGATATAAATTTTATCGCCTGTTTTTCTGCCAATTTCTACGGCTTGTATCCTAACCTTCCGGTCTTTTGTAATCAATAAAACATAATTTTTATTGTTGTCGAAAATTACCGCTCTTGAGTTTACTACCGGGAGATTTACGTTACTGTTGCCGCTGACCTTTACTGTTCCTAACATTCCAGGTTTCAGTAAAAAACCGGGATTCGGAATGACTACCCTGGCATTCATTACTTTACTTTCCTGATCAATAAGGTTATAAATTTTATCTATTTTTCCTTTAAAAGTTTCATCCAGATAGGAAAGAGTAGAAAGTTCTACCTCATCCCCAGCTTTTATTTTCGAAATGTCTGATTCATAGATATTAATCATTGCCCAAACCTTAGAAAGATCGGCGATGGTAAACAGGCTTTTATCGTTATCGCTGCGAATTTGCATATGATCGGTTATGTTTTTTTCGATCACAAATCCACCGATAGGTGATTTGATGGCGTACATCCCCGAGCTGCTTCCTCCATTAAGTTTCAATACGGCACTGGCTCTTTTTAACTCGGCTTTTTTGATCTGGAAATCATTTCTCGCTTCTTCAAGTTCCCTGGCTGATGATAAACCACTTTCAAAAAGCTGTTCCGCCTGACTTAAAACCCTGCCTGCATTTTTCAATTCGGCAGAGGCCGATATGGCATCTTTATCAAATCCGGATACTTCTGCACTCAACACGTTTGCAAGCGTTTGTCCAGCGGTTACTTTATCTCCCAGCCTTACGTTTACACGACTCACCAATCCACTCACCATGGGATAGAGATCAGATTTTTTTTCCTCATTTGCTGCGATTTTAGCAGAAAACCTCAGGTCTGATTTTCCGTTCGCCTGTTGCACGGTGTCAATTAACAAGCGGTTAAGCAATGAATCGGTAATGGTAAATTTCTCTTTTACTGCTTCCGTTTTATGATTTGTACAAGCTAAACCAACGCTAATGGCTGTGAGCAGCAATATATTTTTGATGTTAAGGTTAATTGGAGTCATTTTTATTTGAAAATGTTTGTGCCGGTTACAAAATTGAGTTCAGCTCTGGCATTCATTCTGTTTTGCTGAAGCTTGTTGAGTTGAAGTGTGTTTTCTTTATAGGAATCGAATAAATCCAGAAATTCAATGAGGTTGATGTTCCTGTCTTTAAAGTTTTTAATCAATGCGCTGATGAGCTTGTCAAAATCAGTACTAAACGATGGATCGACTTCATTACAGAGCTTTTCATTTCTGAAAACAGTTTTATAAACGTTGAATATTTCATTCTCCAGAATAGATTCCTGTTTTCTGATATTGTTTTCAGAAGCGTCGATTCCGGTCATCGCTTTTTTAATCTCTCCCTGATTGCGGTTAAAAAGGGGTAAAGGAATTTTTATGCCCAATCCGGTATATTTTTCCGGATAATTACCCTTAAGATCGTAACTCAGCGAGAGTTCTACATCGGGGATAGCCATGGCTTTCTGAAGTTTAAGGTTCATTTTCTGGTATTCCAGATCAGTGCGGGCAAGCTTTAAATCGGAGCGGTTTACCCGGGCAGAATCGATTAACGACTGATAGGAGAGGCTGGTAATCGGTGGATTATTTTCTGGCGCTGGAAGTATGAGTTTAATACCGCCTGAAGGTGCTAATCCACAAATTAATCTTAAATCTTTTTGACTGTCTTCAAGTTCATTCAATACAGCTATTAGTTCTGTTTTGAGATTAATTAACAATGCTTTGATCCTGATTACTTCTTTCAGCGCAACATTGCCTGTTTTCAGCTGTACTTCGTAAGCCTTCAGTAACTGCGTGCTGGCGGCGATTTGTTGCTGATAAACAGCTACTGACTGTTGGGCAAAATAAGCATTGTAGAAATTGTTGTGTAATTCAAAATTAAGTGTCCTGATCAGATCGAAGTAGGCAAATTCGGCCATTTTAACTCCAAACTGCGCTATTTTAATATTCTTATTCCGCTTACCTGCAAGTTTAAATAACTGTGCAACTGAACTGGAAAATTGTCCGTATTCATATGAGGTTTGAAGGAATTTTTTGGTTTCGTGGTTGTAAAAAAGATTCTCGTGTTCGAGTTCAGGATTATCCCACAATCTGGCGGTGATGATGTCCGCCCTTTCCTGGTCGATCTGAAAATTACTCGCCAGTAAATCATAATTCTGTTTCCGGAACAGATATTCAGCCTGTTTGATATTTAGTTGTAGGGTATCCGTTTGTGCAAGGCTTTTTCCAAACTGTAGTGCCAAAAACACCACCAGCAAAAAACATATTCGTCTCATGTAGCAAAGCTATTTTAGCCACATTAAAGGAGGATTAAACCCGAATTAAAGGGGAGTTAAAGCTTTGGGAACTTTAGGGTAAAGGTTGATCCGGTATCTTTGTTATCCGATATTTCAATGTTGCCATGAAATAGCTCAATAATTTTTTTTGTCATATACAGCCCCATTCCTTCACCTTTTAGCCCGGCTTTCTCTGCTCGGGTATAAAAGGCTTTAAAAATTTCATCTTTTTCTGCTTTTGGGATTCCAATACCCTGATCTGTGATGGTGATCTGGATGTGCTGATTATTTTCCCGGAGCGAGCAGACAACCTGACGGCCATTGGAAAATTTAAATGCGTTAGAAATAATATTGTCTAATGCAATCTGTAGCAGAATTTCGTTTGCTGAGATATATGCCCCCTCATCATGCGTTAGTATTATATTGAGTTCAAAGGGATGGCCTTTATCGGTTTGCCATTCCTGTTGGGTTTTTTTGAGTACTTCGCTTAGTGAAATGGGGGATGTTTGTGATTTAATCAATTCAAGATCCATCTTAGCTAGTGCCAGGAGGCCATTAATCATGTGCTCCATCTTTTCGGCATCTTCAAGAACAGAAGAAAGTACCTCCCGGTAAGCGTTTATCTCACGGTCTTTGGAAAGCGCAAGTTCAGCTGTCATCATCAGCCTGGTTACCGGAGTTCTGAGCTCGTGCGAAGCATTGGCAACAAAGCTTTTCTGGAGAATAAAAGCCTGTTCCAGTTCATCCATCAGGTGGTTAAAACTTTCGGCTATCAGGTTAATTTCATCTTTATTTGTGGATTTTCCCAGCCTCATTTCCATGTTGCTTGCATCGATCTGTTTCACCTCATTAGTCAGATTTTTGAGTGGCTTGAGCATTTTCTCTGCTATCCATCTGCTTAATACCAGCACAATAGCCGAAATTAAAATAAATACAAAAATCATAATTTTAAGCAGCTTGCTTAAACGGTTATGCGATCCCTGATCATCAGCCGAGGCAAGGATTACAAAGTCGCCCTGATTATCTTTATAGTAAATTCCAACTACTTGTCGCTGGCCATCCACGTACTTCAGGTTGCCATTTTTCCTCACCTTTTCTATGGTCGCTTTTGTCCAGTACTGGGTTGTATCGCCAATAAATGTGGCCCTGTTTTTATAATCGTAAATCCGGGTCACCTCGCCAGTTAATTTTTGCAGGTATTTATGCCTTGCAGTGTTTAAGGCATCCCGGCTAATTTCATCAGCCTCTAAATAAAGTTTTGCGGTAACCATAGTGCGGTCTGTAAGCCGTTCAAAAAAATCGGCCTGCAAAAACTTCATGAAGGTAAAGTAGATGACACAAAGCACAGCCAGAAGCATTGAGGTAGTAATCAATGTAAAGTAAAGTGCAATGCGGTCTTTGATCTTCATTTATTTTAAAATATAACCCATGTTTATTTTGGTGTGGATGAGCTTCCGGTCAAACCCTTTTTCAATTTTTTTTCTCAGAAAATTAATGTAAACGTCAATCACGTTCGTCCCGGTTTCAAAATTGATATCCCAGGCTTTTTCAGCGATAAACTGCCTCGAAAGCAGGCGGTTTGGATTCTTCATGAAAAGTTCAAGCAAGATAAATTCCTTTGCGCTAAGCTCAATAACGATGCCGCCCCTGCTCACTTCCTTACTTTCTGTATTGAGGCATAAATCTTCAAAACAAATCTGGTGACTGTTTGTACTTTGTGCCTGACGTCTTAAAAGCGCATTTACCCTTGCCAGAAGCTCCCTCAGGTGGAAAGGTTTAACCAGGTAATCGTCAGCACCGGTTTCCAGGCCCGTAACCTTATCTTCAATGCTTCCCATGGCTGTAAGCATCAGTATTGGTGTTTGCTGATCTGTTGTTCTGATTTTTTTGCAAAGCTGCAAGCCGTTAAGGCCTGGCATCATAACATCAATAATGAGCAGGTTAAAGGCCGAAGCTGAAAAGAGTTGTAAAGCACTTATTCCATCTGCTGCCGATAGTACTTCGTACCCATTTTCTTCTAAAGCTGACTTCAGAAGTGCTGAAATTTTAGGATCATCTTCTGCCACTCCGATTTTGAACATAAACAAAAATAAGGAACCAATCTTAAAAGGAAGTTAAAAATATTGGCTATTAACGTAGGGGCTTAAAACTTAACACGCCCTTCCGAATTAAAAAAGAAGTTTCATAAAGAGGATTAGATACCATTAAAGGCACTTTATAATAAATGTTACGAAAACATTTAAAAATATTCTATCAAATACATAGACTTAATGTATATTTGACACTATCTAACAACGCCCGCTGTTGTCGCCACTCTCAGAACGTTAAAAAAGAAATACTCGTGTGTGATAAAACACGATTGAAATCCCTTCAATTTTAGATGTTGAAGAATAGAAAGGAGGATATAAAGCAAAACATAAATACACATAAAAAAAGGGAAAATAGAATACATTTTCCCTCCGATTACAAACATTTAACCGGCTATCAATTGGCGTTGCGCGCCGGTCAAACTATTCCATGAATCTTGTTAAATTTATGAAAATTGCTGGAGACTGTCAACTTAAATATCCTCTTCAGCATATCATAATTAGCACAAACTATTATAATTATGAAAATCAGCGGAAAGTCCTGGAAGGACTCTCAAAGCTCATTATTGAACAAACCTTTTTTGCTGACCGGAATAACAGGATTTCTTCTGTTAACCTCATTGGCTTCGTTCTCAGCACTGGCTAAAGGAAATAATACTGAAATCAATCATACATTTCATACCCACTTACTACCTCCCTTAAAGCGTAAAACCATCAACGCGATTACCATACAGGGAAAGGTTGTGGATGAGAAAAAGCTTCCACTTGCAGGCGTAAGTGTCAGAATAAAAGGCACTAAGCAAGCGGTATCTACCGACAATAATGGTGATTTCAGGTTGCTTACAGAACAGAATGCTGCCACTTTGCAGTTTACCTACATCGGTTATAAACCCAAAGAAGTGCTTTATACCGGACAAACACTGACAGTTCAGCTGGAGCCAGAAAGCAACTCCCTGCAGGAATTTGTAGTTGTAGGTTATGCTACTCAGAAAAAGGGAAATGTACTGGGTTCGGTAGCTAGTTTCGATGCCAAAGCCGTTGAAGAAAAACCTATTGCCAGAGTAGAACAGGCACTCATCGGCCAGATGTCGGGCGTACAGGTAAGGCAGCAAAGTGGGATGCCTGGCGCAGCACTCAGCATTCAGGTGCGTGGTGCGGGATCTATCACTGCCGGAAATGAACCACTTTATGTGCTTGATGGTTTCCCGTTAGACATCGCCAGCCAGAATTCGGGAGGTGGTATTACCAATAGTCCCCTTGATAACCTTAATCCTAACGACATTGAAAGCGTTCAGGTGCTTAAAGATGCTGCCGCAGGTGCCATTTATGGTTCTCGGGCAGCAAACGGAGTGGTAATTATCACTACCAAAAAAGGGCTTACCGGAAGCGCAAAAATCAGTGTAAATGCCAATGCCGGTATTGCCAGTGTATCTAGAAAAGTAGATATGCTAAGTGCAGACGAATGGGTAGCCCAGGCTACACAACTGGCAAACGCAGCCTGGGTAGCTTCGGGCACCGGCAGAACAGCATCGCAAACCAATGCACAGAGAGCGGCTATCCTCGGACTTGCCGCAGGTACAATCAATACCAGTTACATGACCGATCCACGCTGGGCCCAGGAAGGTCATCCCGGCCTGGATTATGTAGACTGGCAGGATGCCATTTATCAGAATGCCCCATATCAGAACTATGAAGTTTCGGCAAGCGGAGGCTCGGAAAATGTCCACTATTTTATCTCAGCCAACCACCTGAATCAAAACGGAATACTTATCAATTCCAACTATAAAAATTATGGTTTAAGAGCCAACATAGAGGCCAATGCCAGTAAAAAACTCAAATTCGGACTTAACCTGGCGCCCTCTTATTCTGTAAACAACGCAGCCCCGGGAGAAGGAAAAGACAATCAGTTAATGAATGCCCTTCAAATGGTTCCTATAGTTGAAAGTTCAGTGGGGCTAAATACCGGAGCTTATGGCAACAGTACCTATACCTGGGCAAGCCCGAGGCTAATTAGTCCTTACGCTTATCTGGAAACCGCAATCAATACCATTAAAACCTCCAGGTTATTAACATCCGTTTATGGTGAATATCAGATCATCGATGGGCTGTCGCTAAAGTCGACCTTAAATTATGATAATATCGACCGCAATAACTCGCAATACAAATCTGATCAGGTAACCGTAGGTGCCGCTTCAAGCCTGGCCTCCAGTCCGGGATTATATTCAACCGGAGCTTATATTGTAAACAAAAAACAGAATTTCCTGAATGAAAACACCTTAAGCTATACCAAAACCTTTGCCGAAAACCACAAGCTTACTGCGCTTGCAGGGGTATCCTATAACATTGTTCACCTGGAAGGCGCAAGTTTGGCAACAGCCGGCGGTTTTGCCAATGATATTGTAAAAACTTTAAGTAATGCCATTGCAAACTCAGCAGGGGTAACCTTAACCGGCACCTCTACCGAATCGAATAATACGCTGTTTTCATACTATAGCCGCTTGCAGTATTCTTATAAGGATAAATATCTTTTCTCAGGAAGTATCAGAAGGGATGCATCATCTAAATTTGGTTCAGAGAACCGCTGGGGTACATTCCCTTCACTATCTGCCGGATGGAAAATCTCAGAAGAAACCTTTCTTAAAAACGTTAAAGCGATCAGCGACCTGAAGCTTCGCCTGAGCTGGGGTAAATCGGGTAACAACAATATTGGCGATTATAACGCCATCAGTACCCTGATTAGCTCCAATTATGTTTTTGGTGGAAACACGCCAACAACTGCAACAGGACAGGTGGTTTCCGGTTTAGCAAACAAAGCTTTAAAATGGGAAACTTCCAGCACTTACGATTTAGGCCTGGATCTTAGTTTATTAGCCAACAGGATTAACTTCACTTTTGATGCCTATCATAAAAAGAACACCGACCTGCTTTTAAATCTGCCAGTACTTTCAGCAAGTGGCTTTAGTACAAGTCTCCAGAATATTGGTGCGGTAGTAAATACCGGTTTGGAATTTAGCCTTAATACCGTAAACATCAAAACTCCCGATTTCCAGTGGACGATGAATGCGAATATTTCCTTCAATAAAAACAAGGTAACAGATCTTGGCCCAACACATGCAGATATTCAGATTGCTTCAGCATACAGCGGAAGTAACGCCCCTTATTTATTAAGAGAAGGTTTGCCTGCATTCAGTTATTACATTACCAAAACAGATGGCATATTAACTGCTGCAGATATCGCCAACCCTGGTGTGGCCAAGGTAACCGGTCAGACTGTGGGCGACGCCAAATATGTAGACAGCAACGGCGATGGAAAAATCACTGCCGCAGATCGCGTAATCGGCGGACAGCCCACACCAAAATATACCTGGGGATGGTCAAACAACTTTAAATACAAAGGCTTTGACCTGGGTATTCAGTTATATGGCCAGCATGGAGGCTCAATCCTTTCTTACCTGGGCAGGGCAATCGACTTTTCGGGAAGCACAACGGCCAATGTTTTAGGTGTGTGGAGAGATCGCTGGTCAACCACCAACCAGGATTACAGCGCAGCAAGAGGGAAACTCGGAGCAAGTTATACCTATCCGCAGGTAACATCAGACTGGGTTTACTCAACCGATTTCTTCCGAGTGCAAAATATCACCCTCGGTTACAACCTTAAAAAACTCATTAAAACACCTTTCATTTCTTCGGCACGAATTTACCTCGCTCTCGAAAATTATTTCTCTCACGATAAATATAAAGGAGGTGCAAATCCCGAAGCGCAGAACACCAACGTGAGTGGGGATACCAGTTATGCCATATCGGGCGATTACGGTTCACTGCCATTGAGTAAAACAGCTTCAGTTGGTTTAAACATTGGTTTCTAATAATGATTACAGAAATGAAAACGAAAATATATTTAAGTCTTTTTTCGCTCTTGCTCATATTGAGCAGCTGCGATAAACAATTGGATCAACTGCCGGTATCAAGCCTGGCTACTGAAAATTTCTTTACCAATAACAACGATTTCCTGCAGGCCGTAAATGGTGTGTATTCGCAATTGAGCAATTACCCAAGCCAGGCCCTATGGTTAAGTGAAATGCGCAGCGATAACTTAAACGCTACCTCTGACGGTAACCGTGACTGGGACGGCATTAATAACTTTACACCCGATATTGCTACAACAGGTTTTATTTCAACCGCATGGAAAGCCAACTTCAACGGTATTTATAATGCCAATACGGTTTTAGCTGCCTTAGAAAGTAAGGGAAGTATTTTAACAGTGGCCAATGCAACGCGCTATCAGGCAGAGGTTAAATTCCTCAGGGCATTTTATTACTTCTCGCTGGTGCGTACTTTTGGACAAGTGCCGTTGATATCTACTGTAAAAAGCGCTGCTGAAGTGGCCACAATTCCACGCAGTCCCGTTGCCGATGTATATGCACTCATCGAGTCTGATCTGCAATTTGCAGCAAGCAATTTACCTGCAAGCTTTACCGGTACCGATTTGGGGCGGCCAACGTCTTATGCCGCCAAAGGGCTTTTGGGTTTGGTTTACCTCACCAAATCAGGCCCTACCTATAGCATTAACGGTCCGGGGCTAAACAGTAACGAATACACAAAGGCAGCAGCATTATTTGATCAGATTATCACGGGAAGCCCCTACAGCTTTGGAACCAGCTACACCAATATCTTTTCCTACGCCAATGAAAATAACAGCGAGGTGGTGTTCGATGTGCAGTTTGCCTCAAGTTTAAATGGTGCCGGTTTTCCATCACATTTGGTACCAGTAGCATACTGGACGGGGCAGGGAATTTCAAATAGTTATGGTAATGGCTACGGGGCCAGTACTTTTCCGGTTTCAAAAAGTCTGGTGACTTCCTATACCACCAATACGGTAAGCGGAACAGACCTGCGTTACCCTTTTAATGTAGCCACAACTTACACAGTTGGCCCTTTTATCAAAAAATATATCGATATTTCGAAAAAAGGTACAAGTGGAAAAGACTGGCCGATTAATTTTATTGTGTTGCGCTATACCGATATTTTAATGATGAAAGCCGAATGTATTTTACATGGTACTGCCGGAACACAGGCCGATGTGGATGCTATTGTAAATCGTGTGAGAGCAAGGGCGGGTATAGGCAATATATCCAATGTTACCATCGAAACCCTGATGCAGGAGCGGCAAAGGGAGTTTTTAGGTGAAGGACTGAGATGGAACGACCTGGTAAGATCAGGACTGGCAGTAACGCAGATGAATACCTGGAGAACAGCTGATGCCATCACTAAGATAAATCCCATTGTAGCCAATTATGTGATCTATCCGGTTCCGGCAAGTGAACTGCAAACCGTTCCAGGCTTATACACCCAAAATCCGGGTTATAATTAGCGTTAAGTCCAAATGCATATAAATTGAATAAATATGATGATAAAGAAATTATTGCCTTTCTGTTTGATGCTGATGATGAGCAACATGGTATTTGCTCAGCAGCAGAGCGGCCAGAAACCTAATATTGTTTTCATCCTTGCCGATGATTTAGGCTATGGCGATGTGGGCGTTTACGGACAAAAATTAATTCAAACGCCTAACATTGATAAACTCGCAAAAGAGGGAACACGATTTACAGATTTTTATGCCGGTGCACCCGTTTGTTCTCCTTCCAGAGGATCGCTGTTAACAGGCCTGAATACCGGTCACGCCACCATTAGGGGTAATGCCACCGACCATGGAGGCATTGCAGGCAAAAAGGGAAAGAATGTAGTTTACCGTGCTAACCTGACAAGAGACGATTACACTATCGGAAACCTGATGCAGGACGCTGGTTATGAAACATCACTGGTGGGTAAATGGCATGTTGATGGCTATGATTCGCTGGCTACACCGCTGCAACGTGGTTTTGATAAATTCTCAGGCTGGCTGATTAATGTTCCCGAAACTTATGCCAGTACTTACTGGCCCGAAAAACGATATGTAAACGGAAAGTTGATTACCATTGAGCCTAATACCAATCAAAGAAAAGGTTATTACGAAACCAATTTATGTACCGATGAGGCACTGGCCTATCTGAAAACAAAAAAGGACAATAAAGACCCTTTCTTTCTGATGCTCAACTTTAATAATCCACATTCTCCGCTGGATGTGCCCGATCAGGCGATCTATAAAAATAAAGACTGGCCCGAGGATATGAAAACCTATGCAGCCATGGTTTATTATCTAGATCAAGCCGTTGCAAAAGTTAAAGATTATCTGATTAAAAGTGGTTTGTCGAAAAACACTATAGTGTTTTTTGCTTCTGATAACGGCCCGCGTTCTGAGCCAACTTCCCAGTTAAAGGCCGTATCAGAATTTTTTGATTCCAATGGTCAGCTTAAAGGCTATAAACGTGATGTTTATGAAGGTGGTATCCGCGTGCCTTTTATTGCCTGGGCACCCTTTATTAAAAATGCCCCTAAGGTGAGCCGTGTACCCGGTTACTTTGCCGATATTTTGCCCACTTTCGGAGACATAGCAGGCAAAACTACAGGATTCAAAACTGATGGATCAAGTATTTACCCTGCAATTAAAGGCGAAAAAAATAAAGAAGACCGGTTTTTATACTGGGAGTTTTTTGAACAGGGATTTGAGCAGGCTGTACGATATGGCAAATGGAAAGGAGTGAAGCGGCACAATAAACTGGAACTTTACAACCTTGATAACGACATCGGCGAACAGCACGATCTCGCTGCCGAACAGCCAGAGGTGGTTAAAAAGATCGAAAATTATTTGCTAACTGCCCGTACTGAATCCCCATACTGGTCGGTGAAATAATCGGGTTCTTTTGCTTGAAATTCAAGTCTCTGTTTCGCAATGAGAAACAGAGACTTGAATGATTATAACATATTAATGATTGCCCGATAAGACGTACTTCGTTTTAATAGCTTACCCTGACAATAAGCCTGAACTTCAAAACGGATTTTATGTACTTTATTTTTTTCCAGATTCAGGCTGCAATAAGGAATGAAAATAAACGGATCTCCTTCATTACTCAATTGTAGCGCCTGATCTTCCATGCATTGCATCACACTATTACCTTCGCGATAAAGTTTAACCTTCAAAATCACCTCTTTTCCACATCTGTTATCTATTTTAAACTTAGGATAGATCATCATTCCCTTAGAGTTCTCGTAAAGCTCATTATGCTCAATTTTAGCAGTAATTTTCTCCGCAATAACTGGCATTATCTCCTCATTTACATCGCTTAATGCGGTAGCAATCTCAAGGTTAGAATTTGAGGCATTCTGTTTGCTTTGTGCAAAAACAGATATGCTCATCACTAGAAAGAAGAGCGTAAAAATCGTTTTCATTGATTAAAGTAACAGATTTTTAACGACAAAGTTTTGACCATTTTGTTCAATAGCCCTAAAGGGCTATCGCTAATTCGGGCTCTGGCTTCAATTATTATAGCCGAAATACATTCTTTCTGTATGCTCTTAATTCATTAAATATTAATCACTTAACCTAATTTTTTTCTTAACCATTTACGAATAGGCTGATCATACCATTTCAATGTGGCATAGGCCAGAATAATCGATCCGGTTAAAATTAGCAAGGCATAAGGCCAGGCTTGTACAATTGTTGTGCCTTTATGGTTGCTGATCCACGCAACATAAAAATATACCAGCGGATAATGCACCAGATAGAGTGGATAAGATATATCCCCTAAAAATTTACAAATTCTTTTCTCCGCATTACCTTTAATGATTTCGCTGGAACCAAGGTATACAATCAATGGGAAAATAAAAATGATACATACGGATTCGTAAATCCCGTTCATCCAGAAATGTTCCCCGCCACCAATACGCGGCATATATAACACAATTGCAATTAAAACGCTACACCACAAAAATGCATTTTTAATCCGTGTTGGCTTTGCCACACGCGAAAGCAACAAACCAGCAAAGAATGGGTACATCGTGCGGACTATGCCCACCTTCACCTGCTCCACATTCAATGTCCAGCCGCCACTAACATCGCCATTGGTAATAGCCAGGTAAGCCAGCGCAATCGCAGCAATGACAACTAATATACTTAATGCATTTTTAGAAAACTTCCTGATCCAGACAGCATACAGGATGTTGGCAATATATTCAAAAAAAAGCGACCAGCCCACACTGTTCAGCGGATGCATCTCTTGCCAGCCACGGATATCCAGCGACAATGGAACTGGAAGTATGGTATAGCCTATTAATAGCACCAATAGCATTTTCCATAAAGGTATGGTATGAATAAGTGGCCATATTGTAGAATCCGTAAAATAGAATCCGATTGCACCTAGAGTCATACCTAAAATCACCATAGGTTGAAGACGCTCTAAACGGCGTTTCATGAAATCACCAAAGGTCATTTTAGGCCACTTGTCATCATAGGCATAGCCCATTACAAACCCAGATAGTAAAAAGAAAAAATCTACCGCCAGGTAGCCGTGATTGACCAGGATATCCAGATGTCCGGTTCCAAGTGGTTCTGTGAGGTGAAAGGTGACAACGATGATGGCTGCGATGCCACGAAGGCCATCTAATATCGGGTAGTGCGGTTTGGTGATTAGTTCAGTGTTCAAACTGGTTCTCATAGGAAGCGGTAAAAACTGCAATTTGTAAAAAATATTTAAGATTTCAGTTTTGGTATTTTGGTTTAGTGATTTTTATAAAGGGCGTATAAACCAGAATGGAATATCCTTGAACGTAATGATTCAATTCCCGTATTTTATTTCAACTGGCTTATTCGGAACATCAATAATGATGCTGGTCTGTCAGTAATGTTACAATCCATTGTTCCGCTTTGTTGTTCATTAGTCAAAAAGAAATATTATGTGGATTATATGGGCGGTACTAGCCGCAGTTTCGGCGGCGGTGGTCATTGTGCTCACTAAGGCAGGACTGAAAAATGTTGACCCTAGTCTAGCCTTTGCCATTCAGGCGGTACTGATATTGTTGATTACCTGGGGTGTGGTGCTTTACCAGGGGAATTTTACTTCCTGGAAAGCAATTGAAAAAAACGCGTGGATTTTTCTGATTGCTGCAGGTATTTTTACTTCGCTCTCAACGCTATTCTCTTATAAGGCATTGTCTATGGGACCAGCATCTTACGTGGCTACGGTCGAACGGATGTCTCTTGTTATCGCCATTGTGCTCTCTGTTATTTTTTTAAAGGAGAAATTAACCTGGCAGATTGTAATAGGAGGAACAGTGATGTTGGCGGGAGCCGTACTGATCGCTCTGTCCGACCAGGGTGAATGACCCTTTCTGTCCAGCGTCTCTCTTCTTGCATGGGGGTTATGAGAAATCTAGATACCCGGCGCGTTGACTTCGCTGATGAAAATATCTCGCTGGCATACTCTAATTTCTTTAAGTGAGCTTAGCGGATTCCAAGGTAGCTATGAGTTTCAGTACTTCGAATTTTAAGCATTTTTTAAGGTAAAAAAAAATGGGCAAACCAAACAGAAATTTGATTTGCCCACTATGGTAGCGGGGAGCAGGATCGAACTGCCGACCTCAGGGTTATGAATCCTGCGCTCTAACCATCTGAGCTACCCCGCCGGGTAAAAAATATTTGCTATATTATCAAATATTTTAGGTGGTTATTTTTTGGAGTTGCAAATATAGAATAATTTACCTTTCTTTAGAAAAATAAAATAAAAAAAATTAAGTCCGGATTTATTCTGGTAATGAATTAACATGGCAGATAAGAAAAAATTTACGCTAGAGTACGAGGTTAAATCGTCACCAAGAATATTGTATAGTTTTATTAGTGAGCCTAATGGCCTGTCGCAATGGTTTGCCGATGATGTTATTTTCCGCGATCAGGTTTTTACTTTTACCTGGGATGACGAGCAGCTAAAAGCCAAGCTGGTTTCTATAAAAGAAAACAAATTAGTAAAGTTTAAATGGCTTGACGACGAACCTCAATGCTATTTTGAGATGGAAATTGTTCAAGACGAACTTACCAATGATGTGGCGCTCTCCATTACCGATTTTACAACAGACGACCTTCTGGCAGAAAAAAAATTGATATGGGACAACCAGATCGATTACCTTATTAGCGTTTTAGGTGCATAATAATAGCTGCGCAATGTTTACCTTTGTAAGGTGAAAAAAATACATCTTCTCTTAATAAAAGCATTCATCAGACCCTTCATTGCCACATTCTTTGTGATGATGTTCATTCTTTTGATGTTTTTTTTATTTAAGTGGATAGATGACCTGATTGGTAAAGGCTTCGAATGGTACACCATTTTAGAGCTGATGTATTACGCTTCTGCAGCCAATGTTTCCATGGCCTTGCCACTATCAGTACTCTTGTCTTCAATCATGACTTTCGGTACCCTTGGCGAAAACTACGAGTTGGTGGCCATCAAATCAGCAGGGATATCTTTACAGCGTGCAATGAGGCCATTGCTGGTTGTGATTTTGATGCTCACCATTGCTTCCTTTCTGTTCTCCAATTACATGTTGCCCAAGGCCAATTTAAAGTTTGGCTCCTTGCTTTACGATATACGAAACAAAAAACTTTCTTTTCTGATCAAACCTGGCGTATTCAACAATGCAATCCCCGGCTATGCCATTCGTGTAGACAGTAAAGATGAGGATGGAATGCTACATGGCATTATGATTTATGATCATAAGGATAACAATGGTATCCCGAAGGTTATTTTAGCGAAAGAAGGTAAAATGGAGAAAACTGCCGACGGAAAATCGCTTATCCTCAGACTTAAAAATGGCGTCCAGTATGAGGAACAAGCGAAAAATAACGGCATGTACAATCCCCGTCAGGTATTTTCGCGGAGAAGGTTTAAGGAAACAGCACCAGAGTTCGATATGTCTTCTTTTGATGGAAATACAACCGATCCGAATGCTTTCGGAAACAGTACCCCAATGCTTAACCTGAAAGGGCTGGTTAAGAAAAGAGATTCATTGAAGCGTCAGCTGGATACCCTTCAAATCAATACCATTGCCAGTTTCACGGGTAATTTTAAGCAGTTTAATACAACCAAAGGCTACACAAAGTACAAAACCGCCCCTAAAAAAATAGACGATGTTATTCTGAAAGACATACCGAACGGATCGAGGAAACAGAGTCTGGAGAATGCAACCAACGTGGTGGCAGGTATTATGCAGCATGTGCCGAACTGGGCGCCGCGTCAGAATGATTTAACAGGCGAATGGATATTTACGAAGGTTGAATATCAACGTAAGTTTACGCTTGCCGCTTCATGTATCCTTTTATTTTTTATCGGAGCGCCATTAGGTGCAATTATCCGCAAAGGTGGAATGGGTCTTCCCGTGGTAATGGCGATTTCTTTTTTCCTGGTTTACCATATCATCACCACCGTGGCAGAGAAAACTGCCCGAGAAGGAAACCTGAATCCCATTTTTGGTATGTGGATAGCCGTGATTGTGCTGTCTCCGCTGGCAGCCTTTCTAACCTACAAGGCCACAGTAGATTCTGCCCTGTTCGACGTCAATGCGTACAAGGTGTTCTTCGCTAAATTTTTTAAGAAGAAGGAGAAATAAGTTCCCACTACATTTACTTCCAGATGATTATTTTAATCATTAGAATGCTCAATAAGGTTGTACCTTTGTGCAAGCAAACATCAATGCTTCTAGGCTTTTGAGGGCTTGCGACATTATGCTTTAATAACAATGCAAACAAAATTAAATACAATAGAAGAAGCCATCGCCGACATTAAAGCCGGAAAAGTAATCATTGTTGTAGATGACGAAAATAGAGAAAATGAAGGCGATTTCTTAACAGCAGCCGAAAATGCTACGCCAGAAGTAATCAACTTTATGGCTACTTATGGCAGAGGCTTGATTTGCGCACCACTTACTGAAGAGCGTTGCAAAGAATTGAATCTTAACCTGATGGTGGGAAAAAATACAGCAGCATATGAAACCAATTTCACCGTCTCGGTAGATTTGGTTGGTCATGGTTGTACAACTGGTATATCAGCCAGCGATCGTTCTAAAACGATGTTGGCTTTGGTAAATCCTAAAACCGATCCGGAAGAACTGGGCAGACCAGGTCACATCTTTCCTTTGATTGCCAAAGACGGTGGAGTAATTCGCCGTGCAGGTCATACAGAAGCCGCCGTAGATTTAGCACGTCTGGCCGGTATGAAACCTGCTGGTTTGTTGGTAGAGATTTTAAAAGAAGATGGCGAAATGGCTCGTTTACCTGACCTCTTTAAAATTGCCGAACAACACCAGTTAAAAATTATTTCTATTGAAGATTTAATTGCTTACCGTTTAAAAATCGATAGTTTAATTAAACAGGAAGTAACAATTGATTTGCCAACAGCCTGGGGTGATTTCAAAATGACTGCCTACACGCAGTTGGATAACAATGCAACACACCTGGCCATATCTAAAGGTACCTGGAATCAGGATGAGCCGATTTTAGCCCGCGTACACAGCTCATGTGTAACCGGCGATATATTCGGTTCCTGCCGTTGCGATTGTGGCCCTCAGCTGCACAAAGCGCTTGAAATGATTGAGAAAGAAGGCAAAGGCCTTGTAGTGTACATGAATCAGGAAGGAAGAGGAATTGGATTAATCAATAAACTCCGCTCATACAATCTTCAGGATGCCGGTTTTGATACCGTTGAAGCAAATATCAAACTGGGTTTTAAAGGAGATGAACGCGACTATGGAGTAGGCGCACAAATATTGAGATCTGAAGGTGTAACGAAAATGCGCCTGATGACCAACAACCCTACTAAAAGAGCTGGACTAATAGGCTATGGACTGGAAGTGGTCGAAAACATCCCGATTGAAATTGCAAGCAATAAACATAACGAACGTTATCTGGCCACTAAGCGTGATAAAATGGGACATTCCATCATGAAAGGATAGTCACTTAGTCAGAAAGTTCTGAAAAGAGAAAAGGGTCGTCAATTTAATTGATGACCCTTTGTTTTATAACCTGGTTTTGCGATCCTGAATCAGCTAATTATCTTCTCGGATTATTCTTATTCTCATTTATGATGGCTTCTTTATTGATCGATTTGTTGGTTTTTACCGGTGCCTGATCTTGCCTGCGCTTCAAGCTTCTGCGGTAAGAACCGGAAATCTTTTGAATGAACTCCTTAAAAGTATCAAACTGCTGTGTGTAAACTAATCCAAAAGAAGTAACATTTCTGGCCTGATCAATGCCCGGGTTCGCAAACACACTTTGTATGGTAGGAGGCTTATTCGCAATTTTACTGGTCAGACTACCATCCTTTCTGATCAGAAACACTGCTTCAACCTCACCGCCCACATTACTTTTGGAGAAGTCCAGCGAGAGATCGCTCAGACTATTGCGATCTACAATACCGGCATTGATAATTAACCTGTCGTTGAATAGTTTTACCGATGCACTTGCTTCGCTCAGAGAACGAACGTTAAGGTCAACAAAATTTAAGTTTAATGATGATAATACATTGTTGAACTGGTTAAACACAAGTTCGGTAGCTGTACTGGCCGCTGTAGAGCTCAACTGGTTACCAATTGATTCTCCACCGTTGCCAGGTGCAAAGCTTCGTCTGATGATTAAACTAAAAGCCTGAAGGTTCAGATTATTCACATCACTGAAATAAGTTTGCAACTCTTCTTTAATAGCTGGTTGAGCAGGGAAGTTAATGTCCAGTTTAATATCTGGTTGTAAAAGTAAACCCGTAAGGCCCATTTCAACCTCTGTATTTACACGCTGGTTAGCATTACTACTGGCATCACGGTTGGCTGCCTTAAAAAGATCGCTTAGGTTGGCCCTTAATGCATAAACTGCTTTTAGGTTGATCTGAGCAGCAGTAGGGTTGCCTGTCCACCTGATCGTTCCGCCCTGTCTGATTTCGAATTTTTTATTGATCACTTCCTGAGCCGTGAAATCAAAACTTCCTGATTCAATAATGTAGTCGCCAGACATTTCAAAATCGCCCAGACTATTAATGTTCAGACTTAAGTCTGCATTTCCTTTTCCGCTTAAATTTCCTAAAGTGGTATAAATGTTGGCTGTAGTATTGGGATCAATGCTCAGCTTAAAGGTTAAGGTCAATCCATCAAAGTTCGTCGTCTTTTTAACCGTCGCAGCCGATGAGTCCCTGCTGATGAAATTAATGAAATCCTTATCTGATACCGTTTCTGAACTGTTTAACGGCAGATTGAAAACTGTACCTTTTTCTGTTTTGGCATTGATGTCAATTTTCATCTTGCTCGTTGGCCCGTTAAATTTGAATACACCTGTTCCATAAGCCTTCCCGTAATAAATCGAATTGTCTTTCGCAGTTGTATTCAGCGCCATTAAATTGTCCGCTTTCAGACTTACATTTAGCGTAGGGTCATTAATGTCATTCAAATCAACCGTTCCGGATTCCACCATACCTTTATGGCCTTCAAGGTCACTTAATTCAAAATCTTTAAGCGTAATGACACTATTGTCAACTTTTACCTCATTGCTGATCACGTAAGTCGTTTTGAGGTAGTTGACCATTAGTTCAGCCTTGTCCAGGGCAAGCGTTCCATTAATCTGTGGCTTATCAAAACTTCCTTTTACTGTCAGATCAGCCGATATATTCCCCTTTAAGTTTGATACCAGCTGCTTAACAAAAGGTTCAAGGATGGTAAGTTTACTTTCATTCATCCGTAAATTCAGGTCAATCTCCTTAGCTTTCAGATCAAGATTTCCGGTCAGCTTGAAAGTCTCGGAATTTTCTGTCACTACACGGGTGAAAATACTAACCTTATTGCTTTCACTATTGAAGGATGAAGTATCGGTAAGTGTACCGATATAGATATCGTTGAAATTTAGGGAATCTATTTTAATGTCGTCATTTACCCTCGGACCTTTTAATATGCCATATAGATTGGTTTCACCATTAACAGCCCCGCTCAGTTTCACGCCAAATCCTTTGGTAAAAGGGTTTAAAGTTTTCAGGTTAAAATCCGTAAAGCCAACCTTAATCAAGTCTTTCGGGTCGTTAGAGATCAGTCCATCAATGGTAAGCTGCTGTGAACCGTTCGTCAGGTCGAAATTGCTAATTTCCGTTTTACCATTATTAAGTACAATACGAACTTTTTCCTGAATCCGCCACTCCTCGCTGTTGATTTTCAAAATCGACGGAAGGATACTCAATCGTGCAGTCGTATCCTGGTTTTTAGTAAACTCAACCAATCCGTTTAAATCAAGCTGATTGGCCTCATCAGAATTCGACATCTTCACGTTGAAAGCCAGGCTGTCATTCCGCAGGATGTTCGAAATGTTTACATCTTTGATAAACAGACTATCATTAAGTTGAACACGGTCTGATGTAACAATAAGTTGAAGTTGCTCAGGAGTAGTATTTTCATCAAGAATGATATTATTTACCACGATGCCGTTATACTTCAGCGTCTTCACGTAACCATTTAAAGTAGCCTTATTATTTCTCGAATCGAAGTCGCCAATTAGGGTAGCACCATCGTCCAGGGTCAGTCCGGGTGATATCAGTTGCGCCAGGGCCTCAAATTTTTTGATCTTCAGATTAAATTGAAAAATCTGGTTTCTATACTTGATAATGTCAGCCTGTAGCGATGGGATATAGGTTTTGGCTATCGCTTTATAATAAGATACGATCGAATTGAGGTCGTATTCTCCAACTATACTGGCATCGAGTATATCCGATTTGATAACTAAATTCCTGTTCACACCAGTGCCGGCAGCCATTAATTGAACCGAATCTACATTGTAAGTGCCTTTGGGGTTTTTCAACGTAATCTCTTGAATGAGTAAATTCCCTTCTATATTGTTCAGATCGGTTCCCGAAAAATTAGTGGTAAATTTTGCATCAACCATTAATGAATCTTTCATCAGTTTCAAGGCTTTTAGTTTTGCCTTCGAAATGGTTGCATTAAAGTTAAATACAGGAAGTTTAGGATTTAGGTTTACCCCTCCGTCAAAAGCCAGTTTAATATTCTTGTCATTGATGCTTAGCTTGCCATCAAAGTATTTCTTATCAAATGTACCATCGATTTTAACGTTACGGTAGCGATAACCATTAAAGTCAATATATGCGATGTCGCCATCAAGTTTTTCAGTCAGGTTTTTAAGCTCCGTTCCTCTTCCTTTTACATTTAATGATGAAGTGATACGGCCAAGGCTACGCTCATCAATTAAATTACCGATATTGAAATCATAAGTTTTAACACTTCCGGTATAAGATGGCACATCATTTTTGTCGATCTTCATGTTAACATCCGAAACAATGCGACCCAATTTGGTTTTGAACTCCCCATAAGCGATAAAGTCATCCTGAAAACCGGTGAAATTACCGTTAAAGTTAATGTTGCCAAACTTATTGATAATTACAGGAATGAGTTTCTTTTTGCTGTTGGTAATGCCTGCCAATACCTCGTCAAGATCTGTTTTATTGGTGCCTGCCATTTCTATTTTCAGGTCCATGAAAGTTTCCCGCCACTTCGGAAGCCCTTTTAAAATGAAATCTCCCTTAATATAGGTCGCTTTACCCGCTTTAACAGAAAGGTTTCTTGCCCTTAAATTATTTACCAGCCCTGTAATTTGTCCGTCAACATCTAAATCAAGTTTCATGTCCTTAAGCTCCGGAGCAAAAAATGCCACATCTCTTGAGCTAAGGTGGCTGTCTTTAAAAACAGCTTTCATTCTCACGTTATCAATGTAGTGGTTAAAATCGCGGTAGCCCTTAAACTTCATTTGATAATAGTTGGTCAAACGGCTTTGGTTCGTTTCCAGCAACAGGTTTTTCAATTCAATGGCATTGCTGTCAATAGTAGTCTCAGCGGTTAGGTTTTTCAGGTAAAAGCCGCTTTTCTCTTTTAAGGTTAGGTTTTTGATATTCGTTTTTAGCAGGTGGGTCTTCATATCAAGGCCCTCAAAAATCCCACTGAGCTCTTTTACACTTACATTATCAAAGTTGACAGCGCTACCTTGTGCGGTATCTTTTGCCGCAAAATTCTTATAGCGAAAAGCAAATTTATTCAGAATTAAACGCGCTAAACTAACATCAAATGGTTTGCTTTTCTTTTTCTTTACAGTAGGTTTACCCGAATCAAAATAATCGATGATGAAATCGAGGTTAGAAGACTTATCTTTGAAATCCTTTAGGAAAAATTGTCCATTGTTAATTTGAACAGTGGTGATGTCAATAATTTTCTTGTCGATGGATAGCTGATTGATATCGACCATGAATTTAGGAGTACTTAATAAAGTATCTTTTTGTAGGTCTAGTACAAGTAAGTCTTCAAGTACAACAGATTTAAAAGGCTTTATGTAAAGACTTTTGATAGATACGGTTGTTTTAAGCTCCTTAGATAGATATGCAGCAGCCCTTTGCGCAAAAAAAGTTTGCACGGGCTTAAATTGTAGTGAGAAAATGATTAGCGCAAGCAGCAAAATTATTGATGCAATTACCCAAAGGAGTATTTTAAATAGTTTTTTAATAATTTTGCAGCTTAAATATTAAATAAATTGTCTGTCATACTTGCTATAGAGTCCTCTTGCGACGATACCTCGGTTGCCATATGTAACAACGGCAAAATTACGGCCAATGTTATTGCAAACCAAACAATTCATGAAAATTATGGAGGGGTAATCCCAGAACTGGCATCCAGAGTACATCAACAAAATATTGTACCTACGATAGCCCAGGCTTTGAAAAATGCTGAGGTTACAAAACAGGACATAAGTGCAGTAGCTTTTACACAGGGACCCGGATTGTTGGGCTCTCTGCTGGTAGGTGTATCATTCGCTAAATCTTTTGCCCTCGCCCTTGGCGTTCCGTTAATTTCTGTTAATCACATGCACGCCCATATTCTGGCGCACTTCATCGATGATCCTAAACCTGAATTTCCTTTCTTGTGTTTAACCGTATCCGGAGGACATACGCAAATCGTACTGGTACGCGACTATTTCGACATGGATATTGTTGGCGAAACCCTTGATGATGCAGCAGGTGAAGCCTTTGATAAAACAGCAAAAATTCTGAAACTCCCATATCCTGGTGGTCCTTTAATCGATAAACATGCAAAGAACGGAAATCCTGTAGCATTTAAATTTGCAGAACCCCAGATTGCTGATCTGAATTTCAGTTTTAGCGGTTTCAAAACCTCTATCCTCTATTTCATCAGAAAACAAGAAGCTGAGAATCCTGATTTTATTGCCGAAAATTTAGACGATATTTGTGCTTCAGTGCAGCACAGCATCGTTCAGATTTTATTAAATAAACTGAAGAAAGCAGCAAAGCAGTACAACATTAAACAGATTGCCATAGCGGGTGGAGTGTCAGCCAATTCCGGTTTGAGGAATAGTCTGCAGGAGCTTGCCGGCCAACTCGGTTGGGAAGTGTTTATCCCTGCTTTTCAGTACTGCACCGATAATGCTGGTATGATAGCCATTGCAGGCTATCAAAAGTTTTTAGCCAACGATTTTGTTGGCCACGAGATCGCGCCAAAAGCGAGAATGGAATTTTAAATAATATTAGCAATTTTATATACATGACTGGAGCATCATTGATTTTTTGGGTTATTTGTGCCATTCCCCTCATCGGACTGTTATACTATCTGATTAGAAAAGATAAAAACAAGTTAAAAGGTACCTGGGGGGTAATTATTCTTGGAGGGCTTGTTATTGCCGCTTTACTGGTTATAGTATACGTAACAAAAGATTTCAGTACCGTTTTCAGTCAGAATTAAATACCTTGCTACCATAATAAAATAGCCATTCCGAACAGGGGATGGCTATTTTATTAACTCATGTTAGCGGTTTGAATTGAACTAAAGCGCCTGCATTTGTTGAGGAGCCGTAGCGGTATTCCTTTGATTTTTTTGCTTCATGTAGCGTTGTAACAGCGAATGCTCAAAATGACTATGCTGCCTGAATGAATTGGGATTAAGCCTTAAAGCTTCGCCCTTCGCCCAAAGGTAGCCACCTGCGGTAATGCCATCGCCCTTTAATACAATATGAATGCTTTTCGAATCTACTTTAGTTTTACGACTTGCATCAGAAACGCCGGCGTATGTTCCTCTCCAGATCCCATCAAGATCATAACGGCTGATTTTGTTATGCTCTGAATACACCGAAGAATGTTTAAAACCTGGTAACTTTTCCAGTTGTTTAATATTGATGGTAGGCTTGGTGCTGTAGCGCCATATGAATCCCCCACAAGTGATGTTTCTTCCATTTAAACTTCCCGAAAGTTGATTGTAGTTGAGATTCAGCTTACTTTCAATCTCCTTGATGGTTCCAAATGTTGCAATCAGTTTTCCCTGTAAGCTATACTGGCCGATATTGTGGATATATTTGGAAAGGGGGGAGCCCCAGATACCTGTTGTTCCTGCAAATTCATTAATGTCAATTTCTTCATTGGCACCTCTTCTCCAGATATAGCTCTTATAAGTAAGTGGCTTTCCACGCGTTGCTTTGGAGAGCAGATTAGCGCTGCATCCGAAAACCTTAGCCGCCACTTCTGCATTGTGATAGGTTTCCAGTAGCTTTCCAGATAACGAATAACGACTGATCTGGTCTTTAGGATTCTCTGCACGCTTTGCATTGATCTTGGCCTGCATTACCAAACGGTCAGTCTGGCTCATGGTGGCGAAAACATTGCCTTTTCTTCCTGCCTCAGCCATGCGCTTCTGTTTAATTTCCTGGCCTCCCATGAACAGGTTTTCAGCCGTAGTATTCAGCGTGTCACCGTCAGTAGGGAAAATATAGGTGTTTTTGTCGGCAAGATCGAAAGGCTTAACAAAGGTATAGTATACTAAACGCGGAACACTGAAATTAATAATCTTTCCTGCCATACTCATAGATACCTGGAGGTAAATTCTGGTGTCACCAGTAAAGCTATTGTGGCTTTTATTTTGGGTTTGTTTAAGGATTCTTTCCGGAAACTTTCTTTTTACACCTAAACGGTTTTCCAGTTGTCGGGTCAGCGCTTTAATGCGCCCATGGTTTGATACTTGAAAATGTCCTTCAAGTCCGATAATATCTTTCCAATACTCGTTTTCTCTTGTATTTAATGAGAGGTCCGTATAAGCATGTAACTTCATAATAATTGAATTATGACTTATAAACGCAAAACTTTAAAGAATGTAACGTGCTTTAACGTTCTTTAACATTTTTATGGCATTTCAGTCTGTATTGTAACATAAATGCTATTTACAGCAACAAAAAAGGGGCAGTTTATGGCTGCCCCTTTATTCAAAAAAGATACGGTTTAAATTATTTCTCAGCTAAATGCTCACCAGTAACTTCAGCTTTAATTTTAATTTCTAATTCTTCAGCCAATTCTGGATTATCATTTAAAAGTTGCTTTACTGCATCCCTACCCTGACCAAGTTTAGTATCCCCGTAAGAAAACCATGAACCTGCTTTTTTAATAATTCCAAAGTCTACGCCTAAGTCGATAATTTCACCGTTTTTAGAAATACCTTCTCCAAACATTACGTCAAATTCGGCAATACGAAAAGGCGGTGCAACTTTATTTTTAACAATTTTAACTTTAACGCGGTTACCAGATACCTCATCAGAATCTTTAATTTGCGAAGTACGACGGATATCTAAACGTACAGAAGCATAAAATTTCAAGGCATTACCACCGGTAGTGGTTTCAGGGTTACCAAACATCACACCAATTTTATCACGTAATTGGTTGATGAAAATACAGCAACATCCGGTTTTTGAAATTGTACCTGTTAATTTACGTAAAGCCTGACTCATCAAACGGGCATGTAATCCCATTTTACTGTCACCCATTTCACCCTCAATTTCACTTTTAGGAACCAGGGCCGCAACGGAGTCAATTACAATTACATCGATAGCACCAGAGCGAATCAGGTTGTCCGCAATTTCCAATGCCTGCTCTCCATTGTCTGGTTGTGAAATCAAGAGGTTATCAGTATCTACGCCTAACTTCTTTGCGTAAAACTGATCAAAAGCGTGCTCCGCATCAATGAATGCTGCAATACCACCTTTTTTCTGCGCTTCCGCAATGATGTGTGTCGCCAGGGTTGTTTTACCAGATGACTCCGGACCATAGATCTCAATAACCCTTCCTTTCGGAATACCACCAATACCTAATGCAATATCTAAGCTGATTGATCCTGTAGAAATAAAATCTATAGGTTCAATTGCAGTATCGCCAAGTTTCATAATGGTACCCTTTCCATAAGATTTTTCTAACTTATCGAGTGTTAACTGTAGGGCTTTTAATTTATCAGGATTTGCGCTTGCCATTTTATTTAATTTGTTGCTGTAAATATACTTGAATTGTCAGCTAATAAGTCTGAATGTTTATAACTATATGCTAAAATATTTAGCTAAGTTAATTGTTTTTTAGCTAATGTCAATAGTATTATCAAAAATATTTTATGCCTCTTTCTTTTCCCGCGCATTTTGCACCGTCAACCGTTCAAAATACCGGCACATGTAGGTGATCTCACAAACATCGCACTTCGGGCTTCTCGCCAAACATACATATCGCCCGTGGAGAATAAGCCAATGGTGGGCAATGTGGATGTCTTGTTCAGGTAAGTGTTTGACCAGATCTTTTTCAACAGCCAGAGGTGTTTTCCCATTGGTAAGTCCAAGCCGGTTTGCTACCCTGAAAACATGAGTATCAACGGCCATAGCCGGCGCATTGTAAATAACAGATGCAATCACATTGGCCGTTTTACGCCCAACACCCGGCATCTTCTGCAAGTCATTAATATCCGAGGGTACCACGTCATTGAATTCATGCAGTAAAATGTTAGCCATTCCGACCAGGTGCTTTGCTTTATTGTTTGGATAACTGATACTTCTGATGTAGTCAAAAACAATATCTGGGGTAGCCTCCGCAAGTGTTTTTGCATTTGGGAAGCGTTGAAAAAGAGCTGGTGTAACCATATTCACCCGCTTATCCGTGCACTGTGCCGAAAGAATTACCGACACCAGAAGCTGGTATGGATTATTGTAATGTAATTCTGTTTCCGCATCTGGTTGTTTGGCAGAAAAATGTTCTACAAAAAGTTTATAACGTTCTTTTTTAAGCATGAGCAAATATAGGGAATGCAGCCCTATCACCGAAAATGTAATATCCTACATAGTTTCGCACAATATCACTCTATTTGTCTAGTCTAGGTTCCTTCAATTTCCCTCAACAGTGCATCACACTCTGCAAAAGCATCATATAAATATTTGTTCCGTTGTTTCTCACCCTGCCCGCTGAATGAAACAGATTTCATGATCAGACTTTGCATCCAGTTTTTGGTTTGCATGCAATAAGTCTGATCTTCAGTGCGCAGATAATTAAAAGTATTGAACCTGTTGTAGCAAGTCATCCTGTCTTGCTGATTAACCAGATAGGATATACTTCCCAATACATCGCAATGGTACCAGGTGAAGGTATGATGAGGATCGATCGATTTCTTACTGCCAATAGCGTACATGTTCATATCTGTAAGGCAGTACTTCACTTGCTCAATAATCTTTGCCGCCAATTTTCTGTCCGACAGGTGACCGGCTTCAAAAGCATACCTGATCTGCTCTATAGTGCCGGTTATGGTATCCTTCGACCAGATTTCTGTACTTGGAATTTCCAGATAGGCTGCATTAAGTTCTTTAGATAAACCAATAATCTCATCAGATAAAAAGGATTCATTATAAGCAATGTTTTGATTATTGGTGCTGTTGGCCCAAAACGATAATTTGAAGCTGGTTAGTTCCGCGTATTTAAAAAAATGGAATACAGGGATATCATCCGTTGTAATCGTAATGTGTTTCTGCTTACTGTTTTTTATTGCCTTAATGTGGCTCAACAAATTCTTCAGATAGTTTACCATATCCAGATCCTCGTTCACGCTCAGGTAATTAAACGTAACCGATAAGGATGCTTTCGGGCTGTATAAAAAAGGAACATCAAAACTATTGGAAAGCTTTACAATCTGTTCAATGCTGAGTAAACTTGTTCCCCTAATCTTTTTATAAGCCTCATTAGTACTGATGCCCAATGCTTCTGCAACACTTAAGGCCAGATTCTGGTAATCCGGTAAAGCAGACTTGATTGACTCGAAAAATACGGTTTGTTGATTATTCATAAAGATTATCTTTTTTCGAGGTTGTAAACCATTTTACTAATCTAATTAATTAATTCAGGTTTTTAAAACCTTTAAATTGAATTTAATACCAACTTTATATCTAACTATTGTGTTTAAAAGTTATAATCTTCTCGGGATATATTGAATATAATTAATTGAGTTCTTGATTATCAGTTAGATTCGATACCAAACTTAATTAGCAATCACAATGAAAACTTTAAGCCTGGTTTCAACAGCCTGTCTTTGTATCCCCTGGAGAATAATCGCCTGGTTACTTTTGTGTTCATCATTAGTAAGCATTCTGCTATCAGGCTGTGCTTCTTTTTCTGATGCTACAATCGAAAATCACAGACAGAAAATTGCTCAGGGAAATTTATCCCAGGTTACAGGGATATACCAACTTGCTCCGGATCTGGAATATAAAGCTGATGGAAAGGCGAGGAATCTTGATAATAGAAATTTCGCGAAAGACATACATCTTTACATCAGTCAAAAAACAAGCAATCTCGATTCCGCTGCTGATATGCGGCTTATCATTAAACAGTATAAAATTGATCAGCTAACCTTTATTGTTAAACAAAATAGCCATACGCTAGATAGTCTTGCTGTGCCGGTAAAGTTTAATAAAGGGTCAGTATACCTTCAGAACAAAAGCCGTGAGTATATTGGCATACCATATTTGTTTGGTAGTATCATGACCGAAAAAACAAGAATTGGTTTGGCAAAAGATGAGGGACTTATAATACACTATTTATCAAATAGTTCAGGTGCGCTTTTATTTATATTTTTTGGCAGCAACAGTTATCAAAAAGCATATCACCTAAAAAAGATAAAGCCATAGTTATGCATGCCTGTCTTTAGGCGTTTGCCACGGTCAACTTGGTGATCGGAAAAAAAACCTTAATGCATCGGTACGTATTCTGATTTTGCCGCCACTTGTTCTCCAGGAGGTTTTAATGCATTTCGTTTGATTAACCAGAACGCAAAAAATGCACCCGCAAGCGCCATTGCGGCACCTACGTAAGCAGGTGAGGTATAGTCGAAACCATAAACCAGCGGTAGTCCACCAAAAAACGCACCCAAAGCATTTCCGATATTAAAGCTCGCCTGACTTGCCGAGGCAGCGAGCATTTCAGAACCTTTCGCCGATTGAATCATTAACATCTGAATAGGAGAGGCCAGTGCAAATGATACCGCACCGGTTATAAAAGTCATGATTAAAGCCAGTGGCTGGTTGAAAGAAACGAAGTGTACGATGATTAAGGTTGCAACCATTGCAATCAATAACACTGCCGAAGCCTTAGCAGGTGAGAACCTGTCGGCAAGCTTTCCACCAAGATAATTTCCGATAAACATACCAACGCCGGCCAGCATCAAAATGTAAGTAACAGCATTAGCGGAAAAACCTGCTACGATGGTCATGAGCGGTGCAATATAGCTGTACCAGGTAAATAATCCGCCCGTACCAATGGAAATCATAAAAATGATAATCCAGGCATCCTTCTTTTTAAAGAAGCTGAGCTCAGATTTCAGATCGCGGTTCTCAGTAGCAGGTAAGGCTGGAAGCCACAGTTTTAGAGAAAGCAAAGTAACCAGGCCTACAAACACTACTACCGCAAATGAAATCCGCCACGAGAAGTTATGGCCAATAAAAGTCCCTAGCGGGACCCCCAGGATGTTGGCAATAGTTAAACCCATAAACATCAACGAAACAGCTTGTGCAGCTTTTCCTTTTTCCGCAATCCTGCTTGCCACCACCGAGCCCACGCCAAAAAAGGCGCCATGTGGCAAGCCCGATAATAACCGGGCAATAAATAATGTATCAAAGGTTGGCGCAAACGCCGAAAATGCGTTGAAAGCAGTAAACATAACCATCAAGGCAATCAGTATTTTCTTCGGCGGGTATTTACCCGCAATCATAATCAGTAATGGTGCACCAATTACTACGCCTAAAGCATAAGCAGATATCAAATGTCCGGCTTCAGGAATGCTAACCTTTAAATCAACCGCGATGTCGGGCAGTAAACCCATCATTACAAATTCTGTAATGCCAATACCTAAACCTCCTAAAGTTAACGGGATAAGATTTCTGTTCATGTTCTGCTTAGTGTTATAATTACACTAAGCAAAAGTACCTGTTTTTTACTGAAGATGGAAGATGCATCAAACATGATGGCAAATGAATGATACAAAAGGTGGAAAATAAAAAAAGCTGCCCCGGTTTCAGGGCAGCTTATAGCTCGTGTAAATTTTTGTTATTTCGATCTGCTGTAGGTCAAAATCTTATTGATGGTTTCATCACTTGGATTTTTAGCTAGCCGATCCAACTTAGATTTGATTTGATCATAAAATAAGTCGATTTCCGTGTCAGATTCTATATCAGTTTTATGCTGAAACATAGGGTGATTAGGTAAATTTACATTTGTGTTCGATGTAGAGGTTTTTGTCATAAGCAACTAAATGTTCTAAGTTTTATAAACTTAACGATTGTTTAGATGCTTTATTTCAATCCCTAAAACAAAATATGTAACTTTTTCATTACCCTTTATAGGTCATCTCCTTTGTTTTGAGCATCTTTCTCAGGTTGCTCAAAGCGTAACGCATACGCCCTAACGCAGTATTTATGCTTACGTCTGTTAAATCGGCTATTTCTTTAAAACTCAGGTCTGCGTAATGGCGCATTAAAAGCACTTCTTTCTGCTCATCAGGCAATAAATGAATCATTGCCTTCAAATCTTTATGCGTTTGATCACGTAGCATTCTTTCCTCCGCACTTTCATCGTAAAAGTGTAGCATATTGAATACATCCATTCCATCAGAACTGGTAATGATCGGAGTCCTTTTTTCTTTTCTGAAATAATCGATAACCAGGTTGTGCGCAATACGCATTACCCAAGGTAAGAACTTGCCTTCCTCATTGTATCGTCCTGATCGCAGGGTATTAATGACTTTTATAAAGGCATCCTGAAAAATATCCTCTGCCAGGTATTGGTCTTTCACCAATAGATAGATAGAAGTATAAATCTTGCTTTTATGTCGTCTTAAAAGTTCCTGCAATCCATTCTCGTTCCCGGTAATATACAATTTTACCAGGTCCTGATCGTTATATGATTGTAAATCCATAGGTTTACCTACACTAAATCCCGTACTATTTGCTAAAAATTAATTTGTAGATGTTTAATTTCTATAGCTTTTCTCCTATGCTTTTTTGATTCTTGTTAGTTTGGTTCTGAGCTTGTTAATATCCAAAGAAAGTTATTTTTTTATCAAAAAACAAAAAATAAAATGTTAAAAAATAAATTAACGACCTCAGTACCCTATTTTTGTATGTTTTTAAAACCCTACATTTATTAAATGGGTTATGTTTTAAAATCCTTTATTATTCATGAGCAAAAAAGAAGCCGAAAAAGATCCGCATAGAAATATTATTATAAAAGGTGCTCGTGTGCACAACCTTAAAAACATAGATGTCGCCATCCCAAAAAATAAACTGGTAGTGGTTACAGGAATGTCAGGTTCCGGGAAATCTTCTCTCGCTTTTGATACATTATATGCTGAAGGGCAGCGCCGCTACGTCGAAAGTTTGTCTTCTTACGCTCGTCAGTTTATGGGAAGGATGAACAAACCAGATGTAGATTATATCAAAGGTATTGCACCCGCCATTGCCATTGAGCAAAAAGTGATTACATCAAATCCGCGTTCAACCGTGGGTACGTCTACTGAAATATATGATTACCTGAAGCTTCTCTTTTCCCGCATCGGCAAAACCATCTCACCGGTTTCAGGTAAAGAGGTTAAAAAAGATTCGGTAAGCTCTGTAGTAGACTATGTAAACGCCCTGCTGGAAGCTACTACAGTAACTATTTTCTGTCCACTGTATCCACATAATAACAGGACTATAAAAGAAGAACTCGCTATTTTATTGCAAAAAGGCTTTTTGAGGGTTTTAATTGATCAGAAGATTTTGAAAATCGAATCTGTTTTAGAAGATGTCGATTTCAAAGATGCTGAACTTACAGATGATAAAACTGTTCAGATTCTGATCGACCGGATCGTAACCAATCAGGAAGAAGAAACCTTAAGCCGCCTGGCCGACTCGGTACAAACCGCTTTCTTTGAAGGAAAAGGTGATTGTTATGTAGAGGCTGAAGGAAAAACAAAGCACTTTAGCGATCGCTTTGAGCTTGATGGGATCAGGTTCGAGGAACCTACACCAAACTTCTTTTCATTCAATAATCCTTACGGAGCTTGTAAACGTTGCGAGGGATATGGAAATGTAATTGGCATTGATGAAGATCTTGTGATACCAGATAAAAGCAAGAGCGTTTATGATAATGCCATCGCACCTTGGCGTGGTGAAAAAATGGGCGTTTGGTTGCAAAACTTCATTAAAGCCTCTGCTAAGTTCGACTTTCCTATTCACCGCGCATATAGCCAACTTACCGATAAGGAACAACAGCTCTTGTGGACTGGAAATAAGCACTTTTCCGGGCTGAATGATTTCTTTAAAGAACTCGAAGAACAAACCTATAAGATACAATACCGCGTGATGCTTTCGCGTTACCGTGGTAAAACAACTTGTCCTGAATGTAAAGGATCCCGTTTACGTAAAGATGCGTCGTACGTTAAAATTGCCGAAAAGTCGATTATAGATGTTGTACTGATGCCCTTGTCGAAAGCCCTGGTTTTCTTCAATGAACTGAAGCTGAATACTACAGATGCTAAAGTTGCAAAACGTTTACTGGCAGAAATTGATAACCGCTTTCTTTATCTGAATAATGTTGGTCTTGGCTATTTAACGCTGAACAGGTTATCAAATACCTTATCAGGAGGTGAGTCTCAAAGAATTAATTTAGCAACTTCTCTGGGAAGTAGTCTGGTGGGTTCCATCTATGTGTTGGACGAACCAAGTATCGGCTTACACCCCCGTGATACCAATAAACTGATAGAAGTACTGCTCTCCCTGCGTAATGTGGGTAATACTGTGCTGGTTGTAGAGCACGAAGAAGAAATGATGCGTGCTGCCGATTATATCATAGACATCGGTCCTGAAGCCGGTACCCATGGCGGTAATCTGGTGTTCAGTGGCGACTATGAATCTATCCTGAAAGATAAAAATAGCTTAACCGGCCGATACCTGTCGGGCGAAGAGAAAATTGCAATTCCTGCACAGCGCCGCAAATGGAAAGATCATGTCCTGATCAAAGGGGCACGGGAAAATAACCTGAAAAATATTGATGTCAAATTCCCATTGGGTGTATTTACAGCGGTAAGCGGGGTTTCCGGTTCCGGAAAAACCAGTCTGGTTAAAAAAATATTGTACCCGGCACTGCAAAAAGCCATTGGTAATTATGCTGGTGAACAAACCGGCTCCTATGATGGGATATTTGGTAATTACGAAATGGTGAGTGCCGTGGAGCTGGTCGATCAGAATCCAATTGGCCGTTCCAGCCGTTCTAATCCGGTAACATACGTTAAAGCATGGGATGATATCCGGTCATTATTCTCAGGGCTGGCGGCAGCTAAAGCTGCGGGACTCAAACCGGCAGCTTTCTCTTTTAACGTAGAGGGCGGACGTTGCGACGTTTGCCAGGGTGAAGGCGAAGTGAAAATTGAAATGCAGTTTATGGCCGATATTTATCTGCCTTGCGAAGCTTGCGGCGGAAAACGCTTCAAGCAGCAGGTACTAGATGTGGTTTATAAAGAGAAAAATGTATCCGAAATTCTGGATATGACCATTGATGAGGCCGTTGAGTTTTTCAAAGATGAGCCAAAAATCCTTAATAAACTGAATCCGCTTGTAGATGTTGGTTTAGGCTATGTACATCTTGGGCAGTCGTCCAATACCTTATCAGGTGGAGAGGCACAGCGAATCAAACTTGCATCCTTTCTGATTAAAGGGAACAATGCGAATAAAACGATGTTCATTTTTGATGAGCCAACTACCGGACTTCACTTTCACGACATCAAAAAGCTGTTAAAAGCACTCAACACCTTAATTGAGCAAGGCAATACCATTCTGGTAATTGAGCATAACATGGATATGATTAAGTGTGCGGATTGGGTGATCGATATTGGTCCCGAAGGTGGCGATGGGGGAGGTGAACTGGTATTCGAAGGAATACCAGAAGATCTCGTTAAACAGAAAAATTCCTATACCGGTAAATACCTGGCAAGCCATTTAAAATAAATACCTAATTTCGTCCATGCTATTTTTAACGTTTATTATAGGTATTCTTCTCAACGCCATGGGCTATATTCCGCCCGGTAATATCAATCTTACCGTGGCGCAGCTGGCCATAAACAAGGGGATGCGACAGGTATGGTATTTCATCCTGTCATTCTCCTGTGTGGAGGTTTTTTTTACCTTTGGGATGATGCGTTTCGCCCGTTGGGCTATGAGTGATATCAATCCCGATGCCGCAGTAAGCGAAGTCCGGCTTGGCACTTTGGTCGATTGCTTCATGATTCTGATGTTTATTACAATGGGAACTATCACCTGGGTCAACCGTAAAAAAGTCCCTAAAACAAGTAATACTGAAGAAGATAAACGCAGCGGCAGCGTGCTTTATGGTTTAATCCTCGGTGTGCTCAACCCGGTGCAAATTCCTTTCTGGCTATTCTTCGGGAACTATGTCATTCTGCACGAATGGATCGAAACTGATTACCTCTCTCTGGTTGTTTTTGCCGTAGGTTCGGGATTCGGTTCGGCACTGGCATTGTATGTTTATGCACATTTTGCTACTTTCATTCAGGAAAAGTTTGCCTTGAGCAGCCTGATCATCAATAAGTCCATCGCCATATTTCTTTATGTGCTTGCTGCATATTTATTGGTGAAACAAGCGATAGTGATATTTTAGAAGGTGTTACTCAATTGGAGTTCCTTATCTATTGACTGCTGTTAATAGTCATTAACAGGGTTTTGGTCGAAAGCTTTATCTGAGTGGCTGACTCCGACGGGATTTCTATAGAATATCTCTGACACTAATTTACCTCTCTTTTAAAAGCAATATCATTTATGAAAGTCTCAAATACGATATCAGCTTCAGCTTTTTCAGCTACTTTAAACATTATTTTTGCAATCATCGAATAGGCTTGCTGTGGATCAGATATTAGTGTATAAGTATATTCACCATCGTGCAAAGTTTTCCAAATTAGATACTTTGTCTGGTTCTTAGTTGTTATCTCTGATTGTATTATGTTAGATTGCAACCCCAATTCAGCCATTACCCCTTCAAGTTCTTTTTTAATTTGGGTTAGTGTTCTAGCTTTCTCCTTTTTAACAATGTAATCTTGAAAGCCTAAAATGATATTATTTATCTTATATGCGTTCTTCATACTAAGGATATTTGCGTGTGATTTAAAACTCTGCCCAAGATTTTTTTCTGCATTTGGGGCTAATAATTTTACTGAGCCTGATGGTATTTTGATACTTATTGACGGGTTGATTTGAGCCCAGGTATTTTTGCTTGAAAAATAGCAGAATATTATTAGTGAGATTATTTTAATTTTCATGATTGAATTTATTTGATCAAAATGATAACGTTATTGTTAGTAACATTCTACACTGGTTAGCAGGGTTTATAATAACCTTTAAACAAATTTGGGACTTAATTATTGACGCGATGGGTGAAAAATCAAACTATTTAGGGGTGTTTTTCTACAGTTTCAGTTTTATCACAAGAGGCTAATTTTAAAAGAACCAGAATTCATTAGAATCATCTTCAAGGTTACGCTTCAGTTCGGAAATGCATGTGGTTGAAAATATTGAAGTACTTGAAGCAGAGTATTCAATTAATAATATTGAGCAGGCTTTCGAAGTATGGAGGTTACTCCGGGTGAGATATTGACGTTTCGATGAGTGCTGTAAGTTTTTTCTGCCTTATAAGATATATGACAAGCCTCCAAAGAATGAAGGAAATATTTCCGGAATCGTTACAAATGAGCCATATTAGCAATGAAGGAAAAAGAAATAGGCAAAATCCTGCAAGTTTTTCGCTAAAAGATTACTTCACAATCCAGCCAACCTCATTCTGCTCGTTACTCACCAGCTGATAATTATTGAAGTTGCCCAATAAACTTACGGTTTCCCCTGTTTTTAAATGCAGTTTAACCGGGGCCAGGGTATCAGGCTCGTTATAAACCTGCTGTTGCTGTGCATTGATTTTAATTTTTCGTAGAGGCTTACTGCTCTGTACCACTCCATCAATCGGTATAAATCCGCTGCTCCCATCAGGCAGCTCTGCCCTGTAATAGTTGCCAGTAGCGCCGTTAATACGAAGAACCGTTGCCGGCGACAGGTTCGATACAGCCGCTGATTTGCTTTGTAGTGTGCTCAGTAAACTTGTTCTTCCTGTAGTACGTAATGTCCTTTTCAGGTTCATCAATGATGCAGTGATATTAGCGGGTGTCTTCGTGACCGGATCAATGAATGGAAGCGGGTTGATTGCCCCGGCGGAAGTATAAATCCCGAAGTGGAGATGCGTCGGTGTATTTTTAGCATTTCCGGTATTGCCCATTAAACCGAGCGTATCACCAGTTTTAACATCTTGTCCTTCAGTAGCAATCTGCTGGTCGAGATGCGCATAATAAAGCGTGTAATCCCTGCCTTTTGGTCGTAGCCACACCACCTTACCCCCCAAATTGTTTTCGTTTACCCGGGTTACCGTGCCATCGGCAATGGCCACAACAGGGCTTCTGAATGTTCCAAAAATGTCAACACCCTCATGTTTGCGGGCATTATTATCGCGCCCATCACCCCAATAACTTCCAATGCTTTTACTACTTTTCGATTGTGTAGGAAAGGCGAGCGATGGACCGGTGGTAATCTCCAGGGTGTATTCCACACTCTGTAAAAGTTCAGGCTGCAAACGGATCAGATACGTTCCGGTGTCATTTATTTCGTGCTGAAGTACACGGTTTAGTGTGTCGGCAGAAGCAATAAGTTTGGGATTACTTACATCGGAAACGTACCATAAGTCCAGGTATAATGCAGTTTGTGCAGGTTTCTTTGCTAAAGCGATCGTCAACTTTTGCCCTTTAGTAGCCGTGAATTTATAAGTAACCGCCTGCACCTTATCTGCGCCAAAAAATCCTGTCTCCCGGTAAGGTAAACCAATCGTCAACGCCTTTTGTAAACTTAATAATGAAGAATTAATCCACGCCGAACCCATCGCAGTTTTGTCGAGTCCCGCTGTTTCCAGTTTCCTTCGGTATTGTTCGTGAGGATTGGCTGCTTTAAATAAGTTAACTGATCCGGATTTACAGGAGTAAATAGCCACAATAGCAAACGTGGCTAATATAAAAAGGAGATGTCGCTTCAACATAAATGATAATTTCTTTAAATAACAAGCCCCTTTGCTGATAGTTTTACCCCGCCAGAGATATTACCGGCTACTTTCTATCATCCAGATTTAATTTTTCAATCATCAACAAACCTATCCTGTAATTTCCTGTTTTGATTGGTGGCACAATCATTCCAGAATCGTATTTTAGAAACATATAAACCAATAAAGAAAAATGAAGAAATTAATGTTAATAGCAGCTATGCTGATCAGCGGATTTGCAAATGCGCAACAATTAAAGGCGGTTAGCTATTCCGACGGAGACCAGAAATTAAATGGTTTGGTAACCCCTAACGCTGGCAAAAAACTTCCCGGTGTATTGGTATTGCCGGCATGGAAAGGAATTGATGAGGAAGCGAAAACTGCTGCGCTCGATCTTCAAAAGCAAGGATACATAGCCTTTGTTGCCGACATTTATGGCGAAGGCAACATTCCTGCCGATAATGCTGCTGCGGCTAAGCTTTCCGGAAAATATAAACAGGATCATCAGGCTTACCAGAAACGGATTAGTCTGGCGCTGGAACAATTAAAGAAAGCTGGTGCACTTCCAGATAAAATCGCAGTTATCGGCTATTGTTTCGGTGGTGCAGGTGCACTTGAAACTGCCCGTGCTGGTTTGCCAGTTTTGGGTGTCATCTCCATTCACGGTAGTTTAGGTAAAGCTGCTGACAGACCAAATGGGCCGTTAAAAGCTAAAATATTAGTAGAGAACCCAGCTGATGATGCAAGCGTAACCCCTGAAATAATGTCTAAACTCATTGCTGAAATGAATGAAGGCAATGCCGATTGGCAAATCATTACCTACGCACACAGTAAACATACCTTCACAGACCCAAAATCTGCCGATTATAACGAGATCATGGCAAAAAGGGCCTGGAAGCACACTACCGCATTTCTGGCCGAATTACTGAAATAATTCCGGCTTTACACCTTAATAAATCCCGCAAATCCTTGCCAATGCTGAAGAAATTTAGTAATATGGTCTGGCTCTGCGGGTTTTTTGCATCTCACCCATCCCATCCGCCTTTACCCCACCTTTTTGCCACTTTTAACCCACCTCCGCCCCGCGGATACCTTAACTGCTGTTTATACCACCTGGCCACAAAACTGTTAATCTACCCTTAACATTGCTGCTGTCTTCTTATTGTAGTGTTAACCTGCCGGCAATGTTTTCTTAAAACAGCAAGCCTAGTTTTGCCGACGTAAAAAGCTCTCCCAAACAAATATTTAATTAAAACATTTGCCTATGTGAATTTGAAAATGTACGCCTTTCAATAACATAAACGAATTTCTATTTCTCAAACAATTACTTAAATCAAAAAGATGATTTCATTTTTTTCAGTAACAGGTATCAAAACTACCTGTAGGAAATTGCTATTGCCACTCGGGCTATTCGCCCTTTGCAATGCTCCGGTCCTGGCAGCCACCAATGGTAAATTATTTCCGGCTATCAAACTCAATAATCGTTTAGCTACCATCAGCGGAACGGTAACAGACGAGAAGGGACAGCCCCTTCCTGGTGTGAGTGTTTACGATAAACAAACCAAAAAAACAACCACTACAGATGCTAATGGTAAATTTACCATCGATGCTACAAATGGCGCCACCCTAACATTTTCGTATATCGGCTTCGAAACCCAGGAACTTTTGGTTGGAACTAGTAAAACGATTAATGTACAATTAAAGGAAAGCAGTAATACCCTGAATGAAGTCGTTGCCATCGGGTATCAGAAAATCCGGAAATCGGATGTTACCGGTGCAATCAGCAGCGTTAAAGCCAGCGAAATGAACCTCAGTGCACCAACCGTTGGTCAGGCACTTGTGGGTAAAGTAGCAGGCGTACAGGTGTCGCAAACCACAGGCGCACCTTATGCTGGTACAAAAATCCGGGTAAGAGGTGTCGGTTCAATTAATGCCAGCTCCGATCCTTTATATGTTATTGATGGTTATCCATCAGGAAATAACGTTTTCATTAACCCTGAAGATATTGAAACCATCGACATTTTGAAAGATGCAGCATCTGCGGCTATTTACGGTTCAAGAGGTTCTGGCGGTGTAGTGATGATTACAACAAAGAAAGGTAAAGACGGCAAAGGCAAGTTCGAATATGATGTACAGGCTGGTATCACTCAATTAGCAAAGAAAGTAAAACTATTGAATGCTGAACAGTTCATCCAGTTGATGATTGATGCCCGTAACAACGCGTATAAAGATCTGGTAGTGAACGCCGGAAAAACCTGGAATGATGGAATGTTTTCGGATAGCAATGCGGCGCGTACCGCTAACGTAGGTAACAGCTCTTCAGTTTGGATTCCGACCGACATATATAATGCAGCAACGCAAACAGCAAAGGCACCGGCTTATGATACCGATTGGCAGGATGTGTTATATAGAGATGCATTTTTTCAACGTCATAACCTGTCTTTCACAGGGGGAAATAAAGACATTAAATACTTTGTCAGCGGAGGATATCAGGATCAGGACGGTATTGTCACCAATACAGCTATGCGTTCATTAAATTTCCGTACAAACATTGAAGGACAAGTGAGTAAGAGAATGAAGGTAGGGGCTAACATTGCCCTAACCCAAACCAATAACAAGGAAGTTGGTGAAGGTCGTTTCAGTCCTATGATGTCGGCCTTGTTGTATTTGCCTTATTTACCTGCAACTGATGCAGCAGGCAATCCCATTAAATACGGTATGGCTGCTTTAGCCAATGAATACGGCTACCAGGGATTGGAAAATCCATTAGCAACAGTTAACGAAATGAAAATTAACCGTTTGGGTAACCGTAATAATTATAATGCTTATGCTACCTACGATATTCTAAAGGGTTTAACATTCAAAGCCAATCTTGGAACCACTAATTATGCGGAAAAATACGATTACTATCGACCTACAAGTTTAAGTAATGGTGGCGGTAATGCACCTTATTCCGCTTCTGCAATTGCAGCGTCTAATTCTATTGCTCAAAATCTAACCCGTGTTGATAAATTAGCTGAATTTACGTTAGACTATAATAAGAATTTTGGTAAGAATAATATTGATGTTCTTGGTGGTTATTCAGCACAGCACACTGCTACTGATGTTGTGCGCATAAGCGCATCCGGATTTAATAATGACAAAATCGGAGAGATTACAGATAAATCTGCCGATGCTAACTTATTTACGCTAGGATCACAAACAGGAAAAACAGTGACCACCCTTCTTTCTTACTTTGGTAGATTTAGTTATAACTACGACAGCAGATATTTCTTAAGTGGTACATTCCGGATGGATGGTTCATCCAGATTTGGTCCTCAAAATAAATGGGGTGCCTTCTCTTCTGTATCTGCAGGTTGGAATCTATCTCAGGAAAAATGGTATAACGATTTCTTAGGCAGAGGCTCTTCTGTTAAACTAAGAGCCAGCTGGGGATTGAGCGGCAATAATAATATCGGCGATTATCAGCACACACAAACCATGAGTTCTCCTGGTGGAGCTGTGTTTGGCAGCGGAGCGGTTTCTACAGCTGTCTGGGCTGGTGGTATTAAAGATCAAAGTTTAGGATGGGAATCAACCTCTCAATATAATTTTGGTACCGATCTAAGCCTCTTTAATGGTAGGCTATCTGTAATGGCCAATTATTATTATAGTTTATCTTACAATTTATTATTTAATCAGCCAATCTCATCAATAGCAGGTTCATCAACTATCTTAACAAATCTTAAAGATAGTAAGGTAAGGAATACAGGTGTTGATCTTCAGTTAGATGGGCGTATAATTAATAATGAAAACTTCAAATTAGGATTAAGCGGTAACATCGCTTTCAATAAAAATAAAGTACTTGATCTTGGAGGCAATAGTACAATATACAGTTTTGGTGCTGAGAGACAATACATCACGCACGTAACCATGGAAGGTCAGCCAATTGGCATGTTCTACGGTTACCAGGTAGCAGGAAGGGTAACTCCAGAATTGCTTGGTAAAGTAGCAAGGTCTTCAGCACAATCTAATCCATATAAAGTTGGAGATTTGTATTTTGAAGATACCAATGGTGATGGAATTGTAAATGACGCAGACAAGAAAATCATCGGGAGCCCTTATCCTGACTTTACATATGGCTTTGCCGTAGATGCAAGCTACAAAGCAATTGATATCAGAGCTTCATTCAATGGTTCACAAGGTAATGATGTTCTGGATGGCCAGGATTATTATCTATATAATTTTGAAGGATCGGGCAATCAGTACGTAGAAGTTGCAGATCGTTACAGAAATGAAGCTAATCCGGGAAGTGGCTTAAACTACCGGGCCTCACGTGCCGGCACACAAAGTAATAGCACCCGTTTATCGTCATTCTACATCCAGGATGGCTCTTATTTAAGGTGTACTAATATCACTCTGGGTTATAGTTTCCCTAAAGCTGTTGCCAAAAACCTCCATGTGGAAAATATCAGGGTTTTTGGTAGTGTAGATAATGCGTTTACCATCACGAATTACAAAGGCTACAATCCTGAGGTAGATTATAATGGCGGCGCTAACGGTACGCCGGGCGTTGATTATGGAAATTACCCATTAGCCAGAGCTTATAACCTTGGTATCAAATTAACATTTTAATCATTATTAATTTCACTGAAATGAGAAAAAATATTTTCATAGTTTTTATAGCGTTGATTTCTCTGTCATCCTGTAAAAAAGATTTTCTTGATCAAAAAGATCCTAATGCAGTAACAGTAGATCAATATCTAACTTCTCCAAGTGACGCTCTCCTTGTTTTGAACGGTATTTATGCTTCACTAAGAAGTGGTAGTAATATTGGTGAAGGCAGTGGCTTGTATACCGATCAGCGATCAGACGATACTGGAACAAATGATAACCAGAGTAATGCCGGTGAACCATTCCAATTTGGTGATTTCAGTATTGCAACCAGTAACAGTTACCTCAAAGGACACTGGGGAAGTTTATATCAAACCATTACCAGATGTAATTTAATTACCTCAAACATAGATAAAGTTCCCTTTACAAATCCAGACCAGAAAGCACAATACCTGGCGGAGGCAAAATTTATTAGAGCACTTATTTATTTTCATTTGGTGCGCAAATGGGGCGATGTTCCTTTGGTTACGAAACAGTTGACCACTAACGATGAGGTGTTGGCCAATACTGCACGTCAGCCACAGGCTACCGTGTATGCACAAATTGTAACTGATCTAAAGGATGCTTTAACCAGTACAACTATTCCCAATCTCGCCACTGGAGCAAACGCAGGTCGTGTATCTAAAGCTGCAATTAATGGACTACTTGGACAGGTTTACCTTACCATGGCAACTACTGTGGAGGCAAACAGAACGGAAAATCTAACAAATGCCAACACCTATTTGATGGCTGCTTATAATTTAAAGCCTTTCGCTTCTCTTGCCAGTGTTCCTTATGCTGATGTTTTTGATGTAACGAAAAAAACAAGTAACCCTGAAGCCATTTTTGAAATTGTAAATGCTCAAGGTAATGCCAGCTATGCATCCAGTATTGCAGCAGATAACCAGGCTTGGGGAGAAACCATTAACTCACCAAAAGTACCAACGGGCGTTGGAGGCAATGTAACACCAGACTTAATCCTGGATTATGAAACTGGCGACCCACGTAAAGATTTTTCAGTAAAATATGCCGCTGATGTACGTGTCAATGATTGGTTTGTAACTAAATACCGCGATACAAACGCAGGAGCTACCGCAAACGGCTACGGCGGTAACAACTGTCCCCTCATGCGCTATGCAGATATTATCCTCATGCTGGCAGAAGTAAATATGTTACAAGGCAACGACGCCGCGGCCATTACTTACCTGGATATGGTTAGGGCAAGGGCAGGTGTTCCATTATATGCCGTAGCACGCACAAAGGCTACTTACAATGCTAAATACCCAACGTTAAAACTGGCTATTTTACATGAGCGTCGTGTAGAATTAGCATTCGAACACCACAGATGGTTTGATTTGCTGCGTTTCTTTACTACCGCTGAGCTGGTAACATTTTTCAAAGCTAAATCACAAGCCAACTTTGGAAATGCCAGACTCAGCAACTTTACCACAAAAGACAGGTACTTCCCGATCCCTTTTGATGAGTACAAACTGAATCCGGAAAAAATGTACCAGAATCCTGGCTACTAAAAATATTAATAAATGGCAAACCCCGGGCGATTGAGCAATCAATCGCCCTTTTATATTTTTAAAGATGAAATACAAAATCTTGATCGCATCAGTACTGGTTCTAAATGCCCTGAATACTTTTTCACAGCAACCTGCAGCTAAACTGACTGCACTTTTTAATTTAAACCATAAAAATATACTTGTTGCCGCACACCGTGGCGATTGGCGCAATGCGCCCGAAAACTCCCTAAACGCGCTGCTAAACTGTATTGATAAAGGTTTTGATATGATGGAGCTTGATGTGAAAATGACCAAAGACAGCGTGTTGGTGGTCATGCACGACCAAACCATCGACCGCACCACCAACGCAAAAGGCAAAGTAAGCGACTATACTTTTCAAGAAATAAGTAAGTTCAGACTTAAAAACGGTCTCGGCAGGGTAACCTTAAACCCCATTCCCACATTTAAAGAAATGATGCTTGCCGCAAAAGGGAAAATACTGATTAATGTAGATAAAGGGAACGACCACCTCACTGAAGTATTCAAAGTATTAAATGAAACCGGAACCTTGAATCAGGCCATCGTAAACGTTGGAGATAACATCAGCTACAGTAAATTGATTTCTACAGAAAAGATCCCATCGGATGCCGCGCTGATGGTCGTAGTTAACATGGCCGGGCCTGATGCCATTGAACTAATCAAAAGCTATAAAGCTTTTCCAAAAAGTGTTATCCAGCCCATTTTTAATACCGATACTTTATCCACCTTAAAATCACTTCCTGCAATTGCGAAAAGTCAGGTCATCTGGCTGAATAGTTTGTGGCCTTCACTTAACGGCGGGCACGACGATGATCGCGCCGTTGAACAAAAAGATACAAAAGGGAGTTGGGCCTGGTTACTGGAACTTAAGCCTCTGGTGATCCAAAGCGACCGCCCGGCAGATCTGATATCCTATTTGAAAGCAAATCATGCACATCAATAAAAAAATCAAATTACCGCCCCAAACCACGTTTTTGTGTGCTATTTGTTACAATGTTTAGGAATTTCACCCTTATTGTTTAGGATAGTCACCCAAGGAAAGCAAGTTTAACAAATATGTTTGTATCGCTTTAAGGTAACATAAGGCATATGAAATAATTGTTTGTTTAATATTTGACTGGCTGCACCTACGCTGTTTAAAAGGTGTAGCCGGTTTTTTCCTTCATCTATGAAAATTGTACTTGCTGCATTATTAGCGTTTCTAAGTGTAAAGGGCTTTGCCCAAAGTAACGGACCTAAAAGAAAATTAATCTGGTTCGACGAGTTTAATTATACCGGTTTACCAGATCAGCGCAAATGGGATTATGAAACCGGATTCGCCCGTAATAAAGAACCACAGTACTATACGCGGGAGCGCCTCGAAAACGCCAGGGTAGCAGATGGAAAACTGATTATCCAGGCCATCAAAGAATCTTACAAAGGCGCAAACTATACCTCCGCAAGCTTAATTACCCTTGGTAAAAAACATTTCCGGTATGGCAGGGTAGAAGTGAGGGCTAAAGTGACCAAAGGTATTGGCGCCTGGCCCGCAATATGGATGCTCGGCGTAAACCGCCAGGAAGTCAAATGGCCTTTCTGTGGTGAAATTGATATCCTCGAGTATGTAGGAAAGGATTCAACTCAGGTTTATGGAACCACACACTTTACAGATAAAGATGATGTATACCATTATCAAACTGAAAAGCCTGTAGTAGGGAAACCCTGGGAAGATTACCATGTATATGCCATCAATTGGGATAAAAAGAAGATTGAATTCTATTATGATGATAAGTGTTACTTCACCTACGACCTGAGTAAAGCAGATCATGAAGACTATAACCCTTTCAGAAGGAAATTCTATCTCCTGCTCAATATGGCACTGGGGCGGGAAGGCACGCTCGGCGGCCGGCTCGACGATCGTATTTTACCGTTAACTTATGAAGTGGATTATGTGCGTGTGTACAAGTAAAATTATCAGCATCATCAATCTTTCCCTCAACTTAAAACCCTAACAAACCAATATGATTAACAAAAGTCTGATCTTTAGCCTCCTGCTTTTCTCAGGTGTAACTTCTTCCGCACAAAAAACTGCTGTAAAGCCAATGGCACAGCTTATCGATGAAGAATTCAGGTTTGCCACCAGCCAGTACAAAGTGCTCGCACGTAACATTACACCGGGTAAAACACCCCAAAGTTATCAGGATGGTAAGCCAATAAATAAAGAAATTACCTGGTGGTGCAGTGGTTTTTATTCCGGGAGTTTATGGTATATCTTTGAGCAAACCAAAGACGTTGCCATAAAGAAACAGGCCGAAGAGGCCTTGAAACTGATTGAACCAAATCAAACCTATACGGGCAACCATGACCTGGGTTTTATGATGTACTGTAGTTTTGGAAATGCCTATCGCATCACAGGCAAGCCTGAATATAAAGCCATCATCAACCGGTCGGCAGAATCGCTGGCCAGCCGTTACCATGAGCCGGTAAAAGCCATCCAATCCTGGAATAAAAGCAAGTATTGGGAATATCCGGTCATCATCGATAACATGATGAACCTCGAAATGATGAACTGGGTATCCGATCAGGGTGGAGATCCAAAGTATAAGGAAATCTCCATTAACCATGCAAATACCACACTGAAGAATCACTTTCGCCCTGATTTCAGCTCCTATCATGTAATCGATTATAATCCGGAAACCGGAGCGGTAAGGCGAAAAGCAACCTGGCAGGGAGCAGCTGATTGCTCGGCCTGGTCACGCGGACAAGGATGGGCACTTTACGGCTACATCATGATGTACCGTTTCACTAAAAACGAGGCTTATCTGGCTCAGGCCAGGGGAATAGCAAAATTTATCCTCAATCATCCCAATCTGCCGGCAGATAAAATACCCTTCTGGGACTTTGATGCACAGGGAATTCCATATGCCAAACGCGATGCATCTGCAGGTGCTTTGATTGCTTCAGCACTCCTTGAACTGGGTCAGTATACGCCGGAAGATGAAACGAAAACATACAAAGCTGCGGCCGAAACCATGATATATTCCTTATCAACTGATGCCTACCGGGCGAAGCCGGGAACCAACGGTGGTTTTCTGTTAATGCACAGTACAGGTGCCTACCCGCTCAATATAGAAATTGATGTACCGCTCATCTATGCTGATTATTATTATCTGGAAGCATTGGCCCGTTATAAAAAATGGTATCTGGGAAATCAGAAGTAAATTTAAACGTTGGTTATACGTTAATTTTCAATAATTTCGGTATTCATTCAAATAATAAGCATGGTATAAATATATTTGCTACCGGAACTTATTGTTTCACCTTATCTCAAATTTTAACCAATGAATAAATTCGAAAGCCGTTACGCTCAAAGCCCTAAAGAAGTAAAACAAATGGATACCGCTGCTTTGCGGGAAAACTTCCTGATTGAAAATGTTTTTGAGGCTAATCAGGTAAACTTAACATTATCTCACTTCGACAGGTACATCGTAGGTGGTGCTATGCCGGTTGGTCAAACCCTTGAACTACCTAATCCTGATGATCTTAAGGCCACTTATTTTCTGGAGCGCCGGGAACTGGGAATCATCAATGTGGGTGGTAAAGCCATCGTAACTGCTGATGGTGAAAAATTCGAACTGGAATATAAAGAAGCTTTATATATCGGGAAAGGTACGCAATCAGTAACATTTGCCTCGGCAGATTCTGCACAACCTGCAAAATTATACATCAATTCGGCACCTGCCCACCACACTTACCCAACAAAAAAAGTGAGCAAGGCAGATGCAGAGATTGTGGAACTGGGTACACCTGAAACAGCAAACCACCGCGTCATCAATAAGCTTTTGGTGAATAGCGTATTGCCTACATGCCAGTTGCAGATGGGAATGACCGAACTAAAATCAGGCAGTGTATGGAACACCATGCCAGCCCATACACACGACCGCAGAATGGAAGCCTACTTCTATTTCGAAGTGCCTCAGGGACAAAGTGTGTGTCATTTTATGGGGCAGCCACAGGAAACACGCCACATCTGGATGCAGAACGATCAGGCCGTTATTTCTCCAAACTGGTCAATACACTCCGGTGCAGGAACCAGTAACTATACCTTTATCTGGGGCATGGCAGGTGAAAACCTCGACTATGGCGACATGGACCACTGTGCCATTACCGAATTAAAATAAGTTATTCAAAATAAGCCTGGGGTCTATCCCACGCTTATTGTTTGTTTACCTCAATCCTATAAACAATGAAAAGAATCTTTCACTGTATTGTACTGCTTTTATTATTCTCTTCTCATGCATTTGCACAGCAGAAATACCCAACCATAACAATTAAAAATTCATCTTCTGCTAACAGGGTGGATGTGGTGGTTTCAATTCCCTGGGCGCAGATTTTAAAAGCCGATCCGAAAATTGATACCGCCAAGTTTTTGGTCATGAACAAGAATACAGAAACTGAAATCCCGCATCAGCTTGAATATAAAGGTGAAAAAATAGTACAAAACCTGTTGTTACAGGTTTCTGCAAAGGCGCAGGAAAGCCTGGTCTTGCTCATCTTTGCATCAAAAGCCAAACCAGTTGTAGCAAAAACTTTTGCCCGCTATGTGCCCGAACGTAAAGATGATTTTGCATGGGAAAACGACCGTATCGCTTTCAGGATGTATGGTAAGGCTTTAGAGAAAACATCAGAGGATGCCTATGGTATCGATGTGTGGGTGAAAAGCACAGAAAAGCTTGTGGTAAACGACCGCTATAAAAAGAACGATTATCATAAAGATCATGGCGATGGCTTAGATTATTATAGCGTTGGCTTCACCCTTGGTGCCGGAAGTATGGCACCATACCTGAATAACAAAGTTTACTATTCCGGTAATTACCGCACTTCTAAAGTGTTGGATAATGGTCCCTTGCGTTCCACTTTTCAGCTTACTTATGATGAATGGGATGTTGCCGGAAAAAAGGTGAAGGTAACTAAAACGATATCGATCGATGCAGGTTCACAATTAAACAAAATCGAAAATGTATATAGCTGGTCAGGCAGCGGCAGTTTGCCTGTTGCCATTGGTCTTGCAACCAGAGGCGAAAAAGATATGAAGGCGCTGCAGGATCAAAGTGGCGTAATCGGATATTGGGAACCGGTACACGGAGCGGATGGGATAACCGGCGTAGGCGCTGTAAGCGGAAAATCATTCACGAGCACCTTGGCAGAACCAAAACAACTATTAGCGTTAACTGAAGTTAAAAATAACATCCCTTATGTTTACTATGCCGGTGCAGCATGGAATAAGGGTGGTAGAATTGCTGATGAAACCTCATGGTTTAAATACTTAAAAGAATTTCAGCAACAATTGAAAACACCATTGAAAATAACGGTCAAATAAAATATCATACAAATTAAGATCTTATGTCACAAAATATATTCAATCTAAGTGGTAAAACTGCGCTGGTTACAGGTTGCAAAAGGGGAATTGGTAAAGCAATGGCGCTTGCCCTTGCAGAAGCCGGCGCCGACATTATCGGGGTTTCTGCCAATCTTGAACTGCAGGGAAGCTCAATAGAACAGGAAGTTACTGCACTGGGAAGAAGGTTTTATGCTTATCAATGTAATTTCAGCGATCGCGAGTCTACCCTTAAATTTGCCGCACAAGTAAAGGCCGATCATCCGGTAATCGATATTCTGGTTAATAATGCGGGAACAATATTGCGTAAACCAATTGCCGAACACCCCGATGAAATGTGGGATGAAGTGATTGCCGTTAACCAGACTGCACCATTTATTTTGACCAGAGAGATCGGCCGAGATATGGTTAACAGAGGAAGCGGGAAGGTTATTTTTACGGCCTCGCTTTTATCATTCCAGGGTGGTATTACCGTTCCAGGCTATGCTGCCAGTAAAGGTGCTATTGCATCATTAACTAAAGCGTTTGCCAATGAATGGGCAGCTAAAGGGGTTAATGTAAACGCCATTGCTCCTGGCTATATTGCAACTGATAATACATCTGCTTTAAGGGAAGATCAGGATAGAAGCACATCGATACTGGCACGTATACCCGCCGGAAGATGGGGAACTCCGGAGGATTTCAAAGGTCCAACCTTATTCCTGGCCTCGGGTGCAAGCGATTATGTGCACGGAACGATCCTAACGGTTGACGGTGGCTGGATGGGACGATAGTATCACCTCTAAGACAAAAAAAGTCCGGAGTTCTGGTCATCAAACCTGTACTCCGGACTTTTCCATTTATAATCTATTACCCGAACTAGTACAAGTCATATATCTCTTTAATGTCTTTTAACACAGCTTTGAAATCCAGTTTCAGGTCGATAAGCTTGCCGGTACGAATATCAAATACCCAGCCGTGAACGGTTAAACCACGTTCTGTAATCGCTTGTTGAATTGCAGCTGTTTTAAGCAAGTTTACACACTGTTCCTGAACATTCAGTTCCACCAAACGGTCATAGCGTTTTCCTTCATCCTCAATCGCGTTTAATTCATCTTTATGGGTACGGTACACATCACGGATGTTTCTTAACCACGGATTTAAGATACCCATGTCTGCAGGCTGCATAGCGGCTTTCACACCACCACAGTTATAATGCCCGCAAACCACTACGTGTTTCACTTTCAAATGGCGAACAGAGTAGTTTAAAACGGTCATCACATTTAAGTCTACGTTGTTTACCAGATTAGCTACGTTACGGTGTACAAAGGCCTCTCCTGGTTTTATACCCATTAAATCTTCTGCCGTTACACGACTATCCGAACAGCCGATGTATAAAAATTCAGGGGTTTGTCCTTTTGCCAGTTCTGTAAAATAATCAGGATTGATGGCCAGTTTATCAGTGATCCATTGCTCATTGTTTTTAAATACGTCTGCTACATTCATATTCTATATCTGATTTTGTTTTTATTGGTATGATGAACTATTAATTTATTATAAAACTAAAGAAAGATTTCCTGATTTCGATGAGTTCTTCTTCAGTTATTGTATTGTTTATATTAAAATGCTCAGGCTATCCAGAAACAACAGCTATGGGGAATATGTTTTACAATAAAAAAAGGTCCTGGTATAATGCCAGGACCTTGCATAGGTAGATGAAATGGATTTTTAGCTGGCTACAGCAATTGCATTCTTATTAATGTGTTTAGGTAGTTCTTCTAATGTGTAAAGATTGGAAAGACATTCACCCAATACATTTTTATGGGTATACCAGGTATTCTCGTGGGTAAAATGACACACACCAATCCCCATTTCGGTAATTATTGCCCCAATAAGGGTAGCGAAATGGCTTTCAAATAAGTTACCGCTATAATACTTCAGTGAGAAAACCTTGTTGTATTTTTCTAGTTGTCCTTCAATTTCTGCAGTTAATTTTACCGGTGCCGCAGCTTTCTTTTTTTTCTTTTTAAACAGTTTCTGCAAAAAGTTTTGCCTTACCAGCTTGTCTTTAAATAGCTTCTTTTTATATTCTTTTAAATCGAAAGACTGCATTCCGGTACTGAAATTCAACTTCAAGTTGTTTTCATTGAAAGAGGTGATGCTGGGTTTGTCCCATTTAAAAACCATTGCAAGTGAACCTGATGGGTTTCTGAAAGAAAATGATGGATTCATATCCAATACAGTTTCATGTTCATTTAGCCGTTTTAAAAGGGTTGGAATAAGTTCGTCAGTGAGTGAGTTTGAGTAGATGTGGATAAAAGCGCTCATAATTATAAGATTACTAATAGATTAGTTATTGCCAGGAAATAATTCCTTGTGATTTTTATACGAGATAAGGATATCTGGAAATTAAAATACTTTAGGATGCGTCCATGGGGATCATTCTGGAAATGTCAATGTAAAGGTTCTTTTTTGCATGGTTATTCATTTGTGTATATGCTTATAATGTATCCGGCAGATCATTTTAAGCCTAAAACGTTTGTTTGTTTGATTTCGCTACAGTAGCAAAAAAAATATTTTACACACAATAACTATACCAATGATGCCCTTCCATACATCCGCAGACTTGGTGATATGAATCATTGTTGTTATAGATCAACTGTTTTTTTCCTGAACCAATTTTAATACTCTGTTAAAGCTCCGTGTAGAAATACCCAGATAGGCCGCCATATCTTCCTTTGAAATGGAAATCTGCTCGTCTGTTTGTAGCTTCAACAGTTTTTCCAAACCGTATTCCAGTGTGTACAATTGCTGAAAAGATGCCCTTGAGCTGGTTTGAATAATCCGTGTGGAAAGTTCCTGAAGCAGTAGGCGGTTAAACTCGTTATTTTGTTCCGTCAGGGAAATAAAAACATGATCGGGAATGGCAAACACTGTCACCTCCGTAATGGCTTCCACATTACAAAGGCAATTAATTTTTTTGATGGCCTCCAGTTCTCCGGCAAGCTCCCCCTTTCCCAAAAACTCAATGATGAAATCCTTTCCGTTTTCCTCAGAAATAAAACACTTGGTAATACCATCTTTCACAATGTAAATGTTGCGTATCTGCTCTCCCTGTTCAATAAATCTGTACCCTGCCGGGAATGACTTGATGGTAATTCTTGATTCCTCATTGCCGGCATAATAACGCTCAATAAAAGATAAAAGTGATAAGTTGGTGCGTAACATCATTTCCTGTTGAGACAAATGTCCTTTTTAATCTAATTAGCTTGATCTACATTTGCAGCACGAAATTAGTGCAATAACTATGAACAATCAAATTAGCGTAATTGCTTTCGATGCAGATGATACCCTCTGGGTAAATGAGCCCTACTTCCGGGAAACCGAAGCCAAGTTTGCCGGACTGCTGGAGGATTTTATGCCCCACCACAGCATCATAGCCGAACTCTTAAAAACGGAAATCGATAATTTACCGCTTTATGGCTATGGTATTAAAGGTTTTATGCTCAGTATGATTGAAACGGTATTGCGGATAACTGAAGGAAAAGTCAATCCTGAAGTCATCAGCAGAGCCATTCAGCTTGGTCAGGAAATGCTCAGCAAACCAATAGAATTACTTGATGGCGTAGAAGAGGTTTTAAAAGCATTACAAGGAAAATATAAACTGGTGGTGGCAACTAAAGGTGATTTGCTCGATCAGCAAAGGAAGCTTAACAAATCCGGATTGGATCATTACTTTCACCACATTGAAATCATGAGCGATAAGCAGGAATCGGATTATCGAAAATTGCTGAAACACCTCGATTGCAAACCGGAACAATTTCTGATGCTGGGCAACTCACTGAAATCGGATGTTTTGCCCGTATTAAACATTGGAGGGCATGCAGTACATATTCCCTACCATACCACCTGGGTACACGAGCATATCGATCACACCATTGAACATGCCAATTTTTATCAGATGGAAAGCCTGTCTGAAGTTTTACCTAAATTATTAGAATGAAAGAAAAAATAGATATCAACACCTGGATCAGAAAAGATCACTTTAACTTTTTTAACAGTTTCACAGAACCCTTCTTCGGCATCAGCGTAGAAGTCGACTGCACTTCAACCTATCAGGAGGCTAAGCAAAAAGAACAATCATTCTTTTTGCTTTACCTGTACAAGTCCCTTCAGGCAGCAAATGCCATAGAGCCTTTTCGTTACCGCATTACCAATGGCGAGGTTTGGAAATACGATCAGGTGCATGCTTCCGCAACCATCAACCGGCCTAACGGAACTTTCGGCTTTGGCTACATCGATTTCAACGAAGATTTCAACGAATTCCTGGCAGGCGCCGAAAAAGAAATTCAGCAGGTGCAAAATACCAGGGGACTGATCCCATCTTCTTCCGGCGAAAATGTAATCCACTATTCTGCTCTTCCATGGCTCGATTTCAAATCCCTGTCGCACGCCCGTAATTTTTCCTATCAGGATAGCTGCCCCAAAATATCTTTTGGTAAAGTGAAAGATCTCGACGGCAGGAAAATCATGACCATCTCCATTCATGTCAGTCACGCCCTGATGGACGGTTTTCATGTATCACAGTTTGTTGACCACTATCAAGCCTTGCTAAACGAAGAGATTAAGGATTTAATTACCGCTTAATTTAAGCTTAATACGGGAATATTATTTTGGGTGAATGTTTCTAGCCACTCTTATCGTTCCCTTTTATCTTCTGGCAATTATCGCCATCTTTTTCATGAACTCTTTTCAAAAAGGAATGCTGTTTATGGTGATGATGCTGATTGCCACTTTTATATTGTTCTTATTTATAACCAATCCTTTACCTTCGGCCATGGCGGTAATTTGTTTTATGGCTTTATTTGCATTTAAACTTAAAGATTAAATATCATTTGTATTAGTTAAACTTATTACTATTTTTGCAACGCAGCAGGATAGTTCATCCTCAACAGCACAGGGGGCAATTCCTTAAATCTGTTTAACTGCGAATCGAAATTGGGGGATTAGCTCATTTGGCTAGAGCGCTTCGCTGGCAGTGAAGAGGTGATCGGTTCGAATCCGATATTCTCCACCACTAAATTGTATTGATAGACAGTAGATTATCTGTCTATCAAATACAATTTTTCCAAAAGTCTGTCCTGACTTCTCCAAGGACATTAAAAATTTACAGGTCCGAAGATCTTATTATTTACCTTTAGTTTTCGGAACAGGTTTGAATACCGCTTTCTGGATAGCAAACTGTTTCGCCGGAACCGAGTTGCTATCTACAAGCTCATTGAAGCGGGCATTCATTACCCATACATGGTTACCATTGAGTGTTACTGTAGCTGGATAGGTAAAACGGTCTGCAATCAAGGTGGTCGCCGAAAGTTTTGAAGTCTTCCATTCATCATTCGTTGAAAGCTTAAATATTTTATCGTTTCCACCATTTACAACAATCGTTAACGAGTCTGGGGCGTTTAAGAGCAAACCGTCTGCACCAAGAAAGAACTGGTCAGATTTGATCAGTTCTACGTTTTTTGGATTGCTTAACGGTACCTTGTAGAGCATCCCTGTAGCGCTGTTATCCACAATTAGAAATCCAGCAGAGTGAAATGCGATGCCATTGATGCCAACCCCTTCAGTTACAAATTTCTCATCGCTTACCAACAGGGTGGCTTTTGCTGCGGCATCAATTTTATATATGGCATGGGCAAAACTATCGGTGATGTAAGCATTGCCTGCATCATCAAAGGTCAGGTCATTAGGGAAATGCTTTCCGGGCTTTAAATCGGCAAGGTTGATATCAGATAGCTTCCTGCCAGTTTCCAGATCAATGATTAACAAACGTGCCATTTTTGCTCTCGTGTCCGGAGAAGTAAATTTACTGTAGTTCGCATCCCCAACACAAACGTACAGCCTTTTACCATCAGGGTGCACTTTCATTCCGTAAGAAGATTTAAGGCTGTTGTCGGTATACAGGGTAGAATAAATCCCAGCAGGAGATACCTTTCCGATTGTACCCAGCCTTGCCGAAGAAACGTAGTAAAGGCTTCTTTGTTTATCAAAAGCTATCCCCTCCGGATAGGTGTCTTCTGCGGTAAAATTAATACGTTCGGAAGGGTTTGGTTGAAGTACCCTACAGCCTGTAACCAACAGCGCTGCGATAGCTATATAGTGATGTTTTTTCATGTTATTGTTTATTTTGTTTGATTGAGTAGATCACTCCATTTGCATCATCCGAAATGTAGATTACGCCCTCCGGGGTAATGGTTATGCCCGCAGGTCTGCCAAAGCGATTGTTGCCCTTTAAAAAGCCCGTCAGAAAATCCTCCGCACCTACAGCGGTTCCGTTGTTGAACCTTATACGCTGTACTTTAAAACCTACTGCTTTTTTGGCATTCCATGAACCATGCCAGGCCACAAGGCCATCACCCTTATATCCGGCGGAAATATTTGTCTGGTCCTTAAAAAACACGAAGGCGATAGGCGCCATGTGAGCCGTTAGTTCAAGAACAGAGGGCACTGTTGTTTTCACCACTGCTTCTTTTATATCACCGGCAGGATCCTCACGGCTCTGATCTACTTCCTGTTTTCCATACGCAAAAGGAAATCCGTAGTTTCCGCCTTTAACAATCCGGTTAACCTCTTCAGGTGGCCAGGTACTTCCCTTTCCATCCCCACCATTGTCTATGCCCCACATTTCACCTGTTTCGGGATGGAAATCAAATCCAATTGTATTTCTCAAGCCACTGGCAAATATGGTGCGTTTCCACGTTTTAGGATCAATCTGCAGCATCGTTCCTGCTTCCTTATCAGTTTCCTTACAATCGTTACATAAGGTTCCAACCGATAGATACAGCATTCCGTCGGGGCCAAAAGTCATCGTACGGTTGGGGTGCTGTCCACCATTGGGCAAATCACTGATCAACAGTTCCATCGCGCCAAGGGTGCCGTCGGGCTTTAGCGGATATCTTCGCAGCTGAGTGTTGTTACATAAATAGAGATAGTTATCTTTGATCGTAATCCCGTGAACGCCTTTAAAATCATAAAGCACGGTTTTGATTTCATCAAATTTATCGTCGCCATCCTTATCAATCAGCATCAATACGTCTCCGCCGTCACGGCGGGTAACGTACAAGCTGCCCTTTGGCCCGGGATAGAGCATCCTTGGCCGCCCCAGGCCTACTGCTGCCGCATCAATGTGCCATCCGTCGGGAACTTTCAACAGGTTTACCATTTCCGGAAGAAAATCAAGGTGTTGAGGATAATTGGTAACCATTGTGGTTTTGGTGCCCTGCTTTGGGGGCAATCCTCTCTGCGCGCTTACATTTGAAAAAAGCGCGGAGAGCAAGGTAATCGATAGCAGTATTTTTGTTTTCATATTAGATCAGTTAACTTTTTGATAACATGATCCCTTGCAGGATAGTTTATGGGATAACTACGCGTTTTGATGCGGTAGTTTACGTAGTTGATGGTTATTATTAATAGTTAGTGATGACACTGCAGCTTGACGGATGTCGCCTGCATTTTTTTAGATAGTCCGTAGTCATTGCTAAGTCGGATTAGTGCAAACATTTGTCGTAATGATGCAAATGTTATTGCATTGATGCGCCCTATATTTGAATGTTGACTATTAGCCAGATATATGAAAAGACGTACCCTGCTCAAACTCCTAACCACGGGCCTTCCAGGCTTCTATTTAGCAAATAATGCCAAAGCAACCATAATCCGTCACATGGTAACCAGCTCGGAAACTAAAAATCCGTTTCAACCCACCTGGCCGTCGCTAAGAAAATATGTTACGCCGGATTGGTTCAGAGATGCCAAATTTGGCATGTGGGCGCATTGGGGCCCTCAGTGCCAGCCGGAAGCAGGGGACTGGTATGCAAGAAACATGTACATGGAGGGATCCGGTCAATACAAATTTCACCTTAAAAAGTATGGACATCCTTCACAATTTGGGTTTAAGGATGTAATTAACACCTGGAAGGCCGAAAAATGGGACCCGGAAGCCATCGTTGATCTTTATCATCATTCGGGTGCAAAATACTTCATGGCGCTGGCCAACCACCATGATAATTTTGACTTGTACGATAGCCGTTTTCAAAAGAATTGGAATTCGACTAAACTGGGTCCAAAAAAAGATATTGTTGGCGGCTGGGCCGCCGCCGCAAGAAAAAGAGGTTTGCATTTTGCGGTGAGTGTGCATGCTGCCCATACCTGGAGTTGGATGGAAACCGCAAAACGATCGGACAAATCGGGCCCCTATGCGGGTGTACCTTACGATGGTAACCTGACTAAATTGCAAGGCAGAGGCATGTGGTGGGATGGACTTGATCCACAGGAACTCTATGCCCAGCAACATCAGTTAAGTGAAAACAGTTTTGATAATGGGATGATTCACAGGCAATGGGATTGGGGTAACGGCGTAAGTAAACCTGATAAAAAGTACATCGAGAAGTTCTACAACCGAACCATCGAACTCATTGATAAGTATCAGCCTGATATGATTTATTTTGACGATTCGCAGTTCCCGCTATGGCCGATAGACGATGCCGGTTTAAAAATTGCGTCGCACTTTTACAATAAAAGTATCAGGGATAAAGGCAGTTTGCAGGCAGTAATTACCGGCAAAATATTAAATGAGGAGCAAAGACAGGCGATGGTATGGGACATTGAACGTGGCCAAAGTAATGGTATAGAGCCCCTGCCATGGCAAACGGATACCTGCATTGGCGACTGGCATTACAACAGGTCGGTTTATGATAATAAGCGATACAAAAGCGCTAAATCGGTTGTTCATACTTTGATTGATGTGGTGAGCAAAAACGGTAATCTGATGCTTAATGTGCCTTTGAGAGGTGACGGTACCATGGATGAGCTGGAGTTACAAATCGTTAACGAAATTGGTGCCTGGATGAGGGAGAACGGGGAAAGTATATATGGCACACGGCCGTGGGTAATTTTTGGTGAAGGGCCAGCGCAGCTTGGCGCGGCGGCACTTTCTGCACAGGGTTTTAACGAAGGTAAGGGCAAGCCTTTCACCGAAGAGGACGTAAGATTTGTGACTAAGGATGGTGCCTTATATGCAACAATAATGTCTTCAGATTTTAGCCGGAATTTTGTTCATATCAAGAGCCTCGCAGATCAAAGCATTTATTATCCGGAAAAAATCAACCAGGTCAAAATGGTATCTACCGGTCTTCCGTTAAAGTTTATCCGTAGCCAAACTGGTCTCAATGTCTTCTTGCCCGAAGATGGTAAGCTTTCTAAATTTGCATTTGCACTTAAAATAACCTGATTTCTAATGCGGTAATCAAACTCGTGCAGTAATCATTTCTGAATGAAAGTGCTTGTTATTATATTGGCATTCTTAAGCAATTGGAGGTGACAGATATTTACATAACAAAAACTTCGTAAACCGATGAAACTAACTAAAAATTATTTTCATCTCTTAAATGCTGACTTGGTTAGACTCGGACCCAGATGGAATTTTAACAATGTCATCAGTCCCTACTATAGAATATATTATATAGCGGCTGGAGAAGGATATATAAACAGTCAGAACGGACACACCAAATTGGTAGAAGGACAACTTTATCTGATTCCGAGCTTTACGCTGTGCGATCTCCATTGCGATGGTTTTCTGCACCAGTACTTTATACAGTTTTTTGAGGAATCTACTAATGGAATATCAACATTTAGCCATTGTAGGGAAGTTTTAAACCTATCTGCTGCCGAGATTGATGTTGTTAATTTCAAAAGGCTGATTGAGATCAATCCAGGCCGGGGAATTAACCGGTCTGACAATCCAAAAGTTTACGAAAAAGATGAGTTCTATAAGGAATACAGGAAATTAAACGAACAACAACATATAGGGGTGCAGTACGAAACTCAAGGCATTATTCATCAGTTGCTGTCGAGATTTATGAAATCGGAACGGTTTAAAATGATCAACAACCAACCTATTCCGTCGGCTGTGCTGTCTGCCATCAGCTATATTCAAATCAATATCGGAAATCAATTAAAGGTAAATGAGCTGGCTAATCATGCCAATTTAAATGTAGATTACTTTTCGCGAATCTTCCATCGCTGCACAGGGAAAAGTCCGGTAAACTTTATTTTAGAAACACGAATCGAAAGGGCCCAATATTTAATCATCACATCCAATATTCCATATGGAGAAATTGCCGCACTAACCGGTTTTGGTAATCAGCAGTATTTCTCCAGGATGTTTAAGAAGATGATTGGTTCAAGTCCAAAAGAGTATCGAAAACAAAATCAGTTCATGTCACAGGTATAAACATTTTTCAATTTTAAACTGATTATTATTTCCGTATGGGTGTCCTTCACTTTTTCCAGGCTTAACAGAAATTCCGGACATTGTATTAAATTTAGTTGTTTCTTTAGTTTGAGGTATGAGATTTGAAAAAGAGTATATTTATATGGCTGACCCAGATTTTATTACTAATGGTCGTCGATTTACAGAACTTAACCTGAGCCAAACTGTTTTAAACCTATGGAAGATAATCAAAATCAAAACATGGGTGAAGTGCCAGATCCAGATGAGGTCAGAGAAAGATATCCTATTGAAGATGATGCTGATACATTGGAGCCTTTCGATGATCAGTCGGAACATCGTGAAATCAATGCGGATGACCCAAAGGATTTAGCCTACTGGGCAGCGCAATTTCAAATCGATGTAAACTCACTTAAAGGTGCAATAGCGCTCAATGGCAACTCCATAAGGGAAATCAAAAAATATTTAAGCGTATAAAAAAAGTCATGGCCGAACTACCCGATCTTACCGTATTTGCCAGTACCCTAAACCATAAGTTTAAGGGTAAAAAATTAGAAAAGCTCGACGTAGTTGTAGCTAAAAAGATTAACGTGTCATCTGCTGAGCTAAAAAGCAAGCTGGAAGGACAAAAATTGGAGAAAGTAGCACGTGTAGGGAAAACTTTACAATTTCATTTTGGAAAAAGCGATATCCTGGGCTTACATCTGATGCTGCGGGGAGAGTTGAGAGAAATCCAGAAAGATGATGAGGCTCCTAAACATTCCATATTAATTTTTCATTTCACCGGCAAAAATACATTTGCGGTAATTGATACGCTGAAGCAGGCTACCCCGACATTAAATCCTGCAGAAAATAAGGTGCCAGATGCACTGGAGATCAGCGAGGGCGACTTTCTCACTCTGCTGTCAAAAAGATCAAAGAAGATTAAGGAAGTGCTCATGGATCAGAAAGCCATCCGCGGCATCGGCAATTCTTATGCTGATGAAATTCTTTGGGCAGCGCGTATCTCCCCATTTTCAATAGCGAAATCGATTCCAGAGAATGTGGCAAAGCAACTATTGGCAACCATTACAGAGGTATTAAGCGAAGCCATTAGAGATATCAAAAAAGAAAACAAAGATGAGCTTCGCGGAGAGCTGCGCGATTTCATGAAAATCCACGGGTCTAAGATTGAAAGGTCGCCCACAGGAAAGCTGATTAAATCAGAAACCATCGGGGGTAGAACTGCATATTTTACTTCTGAGCAAAAACTTTATTAGTAGGCTACTAATCAAAGAAGACCATTCCTCCCTCACCAAAGCTGCGTAGCTAGTTTGCCTTCATTTTAACAGAACTTAACCTAAACCAAACTGTTCTATGGTTAACATGAGCATTATACAACATATCAATCTTTTAAAAAATCACATTGGAAGTAAACAATTGGATAAACTTGAAGCGGGAGCGCTCAGGCATAAAGAACAGTCAAATATTGAATTTTCAATAACTGCCGTTGATGATACCACCATTCAGGTTTCTACAGTACAAAATGAGACCTCTTCAGGTAAATATGCAAGCGAGGCGACATTATTGAAACGCACGCAGGATCTTTTTAGAAAACAGATGCCTGGATATGAGATAGTAGTTTCTGCCGAGACAAAGCTTCCTTCGCCCGCACAATTGGTAAATGTGCCGTGGATCGAAAATAAGATGAAGGAAAAAGGAATCAGAATAAAACAAATAGCATTCGATACCGGAATTGATCGGGAAAGTATAGCGGATTGGGTTACCGGTAAACGGGCAATGAGTCAGATCGTAAAAGCAATGTTCTATTTTTACCTTATTAAATGATCAGTAAAATATCATCATGATGTAAATGAAGGCGTAACTTTTTTCAACCAGGCAAATATTTGATGTCAGGGTTAATCATTAAATTTTAAATATATATTATATGAGAAATTATCTAATCAAAACAGTTGGTGCCACTATAGCGGGTACAACAGTGATGACCTTATCGAGTGCACTAATGTCGCTCGGGGAACAGGATTTTCGTGAACCTAAACATTTGCGCAGACTCGTTGGCAGACTTCTGCCAACCCTGTCAAGCGAAACAAAAACTTTAACTGGATGGGCGGGTCATTACGCACTGGGAATGGCTTTTTCTTTAATATATGTGATGTTATGGGAAAAAAAGCTGCTAAAACCTTCGGTCGGCTCAGCCATTCTATTGGGCCTGGCCAGTAGCGTAGTTGGAATTGGGATCTGGAAAACAACATTCAAGCTTCATCCCTTTACACCTTTTATGGATTATAAAAGATTCTACCTACAGCGTATACCGGCTCACCTGGTTTTTGCCGCTTTTGCCACAGTTGGTTATGTTCTAACTAAAAAATATCTCGATAATCGTCCCTCTAACGTTGCTGAGAACCCCACACGGAATAAACTCCTGCGCTAGATGCTACAGCTGGCAGGGCTAATCCAAAGTGATGCAAGGGTATTTACCCTTACCTTTCAAACGATTAAGCAGAATTTTCGATTTGCGAACGTACTTTGCCTAGAAAAAAATCCATGTCAAACGGCTTTTGAATAAAACTTTCAGCACCGCACCCATTTCTAACTTCTTCAACACTGGCATGGGCACTCATAATGATAATAGGGGCATTTGCTAAACTACTTTCTGCCTTTAACCTTCCGCAAACATCCAGTCCTGAACCGTCTGGTAGCATTACATCAAGGATAAATAGATCTGGTATTTCTTTCATATCGCGCTGCATGAAATCGTGTACGTTTGCAAAGGAAACGACCGTATAATTTTCAGATTCAAGCATCATCGTAACTACTTCTCTAATGTCTTTATCGTCTTCTAAAACAAAAATTTTCCCCATAAAACCTTTAAAATATAAGTGAAATATTTTCTCTTAACTATTTGATTCTGATGCATTTTAATTAGCAATTGCTTCTACAAGTTTACAACCAGGCGTTCGTCTGCAAGATCCATTGTTTGCCAAAATACTAGACATCCATAAATATTAGCTACTCCATCAGTGACTTCATACCCTTCGTGAGCTAATATCCTCAGGTTCAAATGTTCTGAACTTCCTGTGAACATCACTTTTGCTTTCGAATAAAACATCTTTGTCGAATTTTTAACATCAGCCCAGGTAAATAGTTTTAAGATTGTTAACAAAGTCACCTCAATCCGGGTTTGACCATGTAATTTTCATAGCAAAAAACGATTTTAACTGACTACGCAGGATGGGGATTTATGGTGATGATTATTGGTAACTAAACCAATTTGAAAATATTTTAATTTTCAAGTTCTAATTAATTAAAATAAAAAAGCCCTTTTCTTTTTAGAAAAGGGCCTTAAACTGATATTGTATTCTATAATGATTTTAACCAATCTACCACTTCTTCTCTGGTCTTCCCGGTTTTAGTCTGGAGCCTTCCATACAACTCATCATCTTTACCTTCTTCATGTTTCAAATCATCGTCAGTAAGATCACCATATGCCTGCTTTACTTTACCTTTAAGCTCGTTCCACTTTCCTTTTAATTCTAACTTATCCATTTTATTATTATTTTAAGTAAATGATATCTTATAAACAACGTGGAATTTTATATGTTTTTAGCGTTGAAAATAATTTGATTCCTGAACGCTTTAATTCCTATTGAGCATAAATAGTTGTATATTATTCAGTAACCAGTTTTTTCTTTGGGCTAAGTTTCTTCGCGAGTCTATTCTGCTTTTTTTCCTCATCGCCCAGAATGATTCCCCATGGTTTCATGCTTTCTACGCGATCGAATATTATTTTCAGCACGGCAATTACCGGGATAGATAAAAACATACCGGATATTCCCCAGACCATTTCACCGATAATTACGCCCAGTACCGTGATAAGTGCGTTGATCCGAACTTTCGAACCCACTACCAGTGGCAATATGACGTTGCTGTCAATTAAATGAACGATAATGAGGGTTACAATTACCAGGATGACTTTCGAAAGTATCGTTGCCGTAGCAAAAGTGATGAGTGTGCTCAGGATAAGTGCTACAAATATCCCGATATAAGGTATGATATTAAGTATGCCTGTAATAAGACCTAAAAGTATAGCGTATTTAATCCCCAAAAACCAGAATACAATACTTACAACGGTTGCCACGATTGCCATTTCAATAAGCAATCCAATGATGTATTTCCGGATGATGTACTGCACCTGTTCAATAATATCATATACCATTTTTTTATTTTCTTCTAAAAATACTGATACGAGAAATTTCATGATCAGGGTGCGGTACAGTAAAAAAAAGAAAGTGTAGATAAAGGTAAATACCAGAAACAGCAAAATAGATGAAAGCGATAGTACCGTAGCGCCAACAACAGTGGTGCTGGAAGCCAGGGCTTTGCTGGTTGCTGAATGCACATAGTTGAGCTGTTTAGCCGCATCAATATGAAAACGGTTATCTATCCACTTTTGCAGATTCTGACCAGTAATGTTGAGCTGGGCACGGAACTGGGGCCAGTCATTTGCAAGGTCAGTTAGCTGCGAGCCTATCACGTAAAGTACAAGTCCAATTGCAGCTAACATCAGGATTACCGATAGCATTGAGGCGGCGCTTCTTGGTAACTTTAGCCGGTATTCGAAGAAAGATGCCATAGGCAATAGCAGGATGGAAAACAAACAGGAAAATATGAGTGGTGATAAAATTTCCTTAGCTATGATCACCAGATAGCCAACAGCAATCAGACTTACCAGTACGCACATCGTTTTTACGTAGAATGGTTTTTGCGCAAATTTAATATCCATTTTTAATTGTTTTAGATTATTGATTTGTTTGCCTCGTACCGGAATGCGGGAATGTCACAAACCGCTTAACTGCCCTAAATAATCTGAAAAAAAAATGCTGTTACTTTTGGGTAACAGCATTTTTAGTTTTCGGCCGCTTATTTAATATCGCCTTTAACTTTGTTTGCAGTTCGTTGACCTGGTAAATAGATCTGGAAGCCGAAAGACAGATTAAGATTACTTTGTGTTGTAGCACTACCGAAACCTACCAGTCCGTTATACTTAAGTAATGTTTCCAAACCGATATTGGGAGTTACGAAATAAGCAAATCCTGGTCCTACACTTAAGTTAAGACCGTTGGTGTTACCACCACCTTTACTCACATTTACACCACCTATGCCTGCGGTTGCTTCAGCAAAGAAACGGCCGTGACGTAGCACTTCAGTGTCTTTGCCTGCATAATACCGTCCCAACGCACCAACGCCATAACTGGTAGTGGTGTTGGAATTTTTGGCTGTTTCCAAACCAAAGTTTACATAGGCGCCCAGTGCTACATTGTCCTGTATAAACCATGCAGCTTTCGGTGTAATATCCACACTGAAAATTTTAGGGTCATCTAGTCCCAAGTTGATATTGCTTAGATTTCCACCTACCAATACGTTACCTTTTTGGATTTGTGCATTTGCAGCAAACACCGTAGTTGCCGCAATAATTACTGTTGCTAAAAATTTTTTCATGATTGATGGTAATTGGATTAATATAAAGTAAACTCAACACGACGGTTTTCTTGACGACCAGCTGCAGTTTTGTTAGTTGCAATTGGTTGATCAGGTCCGTAACCAGTAGCTTCAATTCTTGATGCATTAGCACCTTGAGATACTAAATAAG
>NZ_LECU01000011.1 GCF_001027745.1 Pedobacter sp. BMA | reverse complement strand
AGCTTCAAGTCCAAAAATTATTATCTTTCAATTATTAAAAAAAACTTATCATGGCATTTAAAACCCGTTTAAATTTAGGATCAAAAGAATTTGATGTATTACAGTGCAGCTTTTCTTTAAGCAGAGATGTTGACGCCAAAGGCCGTCCGTCGTCTGGTGTTTATGGTGGAACCATTAATATCGAAATCGAGTCGACTGAGGATACTTCGGTGATCGAATCGATGGTGAACAACCAATACAAGCCACTATCAGGCAATATCATATTTAAAAAAGGAGAAGAGGATGCGAAGATGAAAGAGCTGTCGTTTGAAGACGGCTACATCATCCAATATAATGAAGGCATTGCGGTTAATGACAATACACCGATGACCTTAAGTTTTGTGGTTTCAGCCAGAAAGCTAAAGCTGGGTAACGCCGAGCATGAGAATGACTGGCCAAAAGCATAATCATTAGTAAAAACATTTGAAGGGGCCTGTTATCTAAGGGCCCCTTTAAATGCATTTTGATTCCGTTTCATTCTGGTAAATTGTTTCGGTTGATTTGATTTTCATTTACGCTCAAGCCTATGAGAAAGAAAAAAAATGTCAAACCAGCGGTAAAATCGAAAGCAGGACCTGTGGTAAAACCATCACAGCCTACTGACCTGGAATATATTAAGCTTTTTGAAGATTGCGTTATTGATGCAACCAAAATTGGCGATATAGACAAGGTAATTGATGATAACGTTGTAGCCAATAAGAGTATCTACACTAAAATTTCGGATGCTGTTGCTGGTAAGGTGAATCTGAATCCACCTGTAAATTTCTTTTCATTTACACCTCAATTGGAAGGTGCACAACGTGATTTTTTTAGTCTGAAATCGCCTGAGGAGAGTGATTTGCTCTCGATGGGAATTCCTAAGAATCCATTTCAATTTAAAAATCCGTTTGATACTGCACTGGTAAACTTTGCTTCGGGGTCTTCAAACATCCCCTGGTACTTTATAGCTTGTGCACACTATCTGGAGTGTAGTTTCTCGTTCAAAAAACACCTTCACAATGGTGATCCTTTGACAAATTATACGGTAAGGGTTCCTGCGAACCGACCGAAGGTAGGGCATGAGCCGCCTTTTACTTTTGAAGAGAGCGCGGTTGATGCGTTGAAGTTTATGCGGTTTGATCAGATACAGAACTGGAACCTGCCTACAATTTTAAGAAAGCTGGAAGCCTACAATGGTTTCGGGTATTTCAAGTTCCATAGTATCAATTCGCCTTATTTATGGAGCTATTCTAACCATTATACCAAAGGAAAATATGTAGCGGACGGAAAGTTTGATGCCGAAGCCGTTTCAAAACAACTGGGCTCGGCAGTTATCCTGAAAAGAATGGAAGAGCGGGCATTGATTGGAATTGCCAGGCATTAATTAATATTCCTTCATGAAAAAAAAAGCGATCATATATTTTTTATACATGCTGCCGATTTTCGCATCGGGATGTGAACAGCCGGGTAAAAAAAGCAGTACGCAAATACATGCTGTCTCTAATGTTACGCAGTCGAAAGTTAATGATGAAAAGGACTTTTATGCTGCCCTCAGGTTATTTAAGAAGGAGTTAGCCGTTAAAAACATTGGTGCGGTGGCGCAATGCATGCACTTTCCCTTTTACACCGGCCAGCAGCAATTGCCTGACGGACGCACCGGTAATATTTCTGATCCAATTAGTTTACAGGATTTTAATACTTACAAAAGTTCCATTTATAACCGTGATGTGTTGCGGCTGTTGCCGGCTACAAAGGATGACAACTTATCGGAGATAGATAACAAAACTGATGATCCGTATTATTTATCGGTTAAGAAACTTACTGATAGTGGCAGTAAACTTTATGAACTGTATGTGCAATATGCGGAAAGCAATACTCAGGCCGAGAATTATTTTGCTTTTGTGTTTGGCAGGGTGAATGGAAAGTATAAAGCGGTAGCATATTATGCGAAATGGCCGGTAAAATAAATTATCATGGAAAAAAAGCTTATAACAGAAATCAATATAGAGGGTAAAGCGATTACACACTTTGCTTCTTTTTCTTTACAGCAACAGTTTAATGCCCATCATTATTTTGAGTTGCGGTTTAACCACGACCAGATGGGCGCTCCTGGTTTGATATCATTGGATGACAGCCGTGGTTTTGTTGGCAAAACGTTGACGGCTTCTTTTGGGCACGCCGGGGAACAACTACAGAATTTTGCTGGTTTGGTTACGAAAGTGGAACTGGCACAGAGCCATGGCTACCACGGAGTGATTATTGTGAGTGGTTATAGTCCGACAATATTAATAGACCGGGGTCCGGATCTGGGTTCTTATCTGGCAAAAAGTTTAAATGATATTGTAAAACTGGCTACCAGCGATACGCCGGCGAACGACCTTAAAATTGTTGCAAACGCCAGCCGGACGGCTCCGATTGATTATCTTATTCAATACAGGGAGAGTGACTTCGATTTTTTGAACCGCTTATCGGGTGAATATCATGAATGGTTTTACTACGATGGGGAGCAGCTTAATTTTGGTAAGCCAGATGAGCAGCAATCTATTTCTCTTTTTTATGGACGGGATGTACACAACCTTCAATATGCGATGGAAGTTGCTCCGATTAAAAACAAACGGTTCTCGTATAATCCCAAACAGGATGAGATGTTATCGAGCGAAAGCACAGGCAAGGCAGACGGGCATCCGGATCTGGCACATGCTATTCAGGCTTCGAACTCTATTTACAGTAAAACCTTTAACCAACCCTCGCTAATCAGGGTAGACAGTAGTTCGGATATTAAAACTTATGTAGAAAATGAGGAGAAGGCTAATATCAGTGAGTTATTGAAAGTTAATGCGAGTGGTGATAATGCACAGCTGGCGATTGGCGCTATTGCCGAGGTATCAATGAGTTTGCGTAAGGAACTTTCATTTAGTACAGAGAGTTTAGGGAAGTTTTTGATTACCAGTATTTACCATCATATAGATGGCACTGGAAAATACCACAATACTTTTGAAGGGCTGGTTTCTACAACTGAGCGTTTGCTGGTGAAGAATTACGATACTCCGTACCCTGATATGCAATTAGCCGATGTGGTGGATAATAATGATCCACAGGGACAGGGACGTATAAAGGTTAAATTTAAATGGGAATGTCAAACGAATGATGTGACGGAATGGTTGAGGGTAATTACACCTGATGCAGGAAGCTCGGACAAAGTGAGTAAAAACCGTGGTTTTGTTTTTATTCCTGAAATTGGTGATCAGGTGGCCGTTACCTTTGAAGAGGGAAACGTGGCGCGGCCTATTGTAATGGGATCGGTATTTCATGGTAAAAGCGGAAGTGGTGGCAGTGCAAGTAACAACAGTAAGAGCTTAACTTCTAAAAGCGGGCATACCGTTCAATTGAATGATGGTGGCGGTATCACGATTAAAGATAAGACCGGCGGAAACCACATTATTGTTGACGGACAGAATAAAGTTACGGTTACCTCCAGTCAGACTGTGGTGCTTACTAATGGCTCGTCTTCCATCACTTTAGAGAAAGATCAGATCACGATCCACGCGGATAAAATAGAGATTGCGCAGAAGGGTGGTGCCAAATCAAGTAAGATTGATATCAACGGAACGGCAACTAATGTAAATACCCAGGATATGAAAATAACCTCCACAACCAATGTGATAACTGGTTCAAATAACACCATTACCGGTACCAATCATGTTACAGGTGGAAATACAAAAATAGACGGAGGTGATGTATTTATAAACTAATGATATGTTAGATGACTCAAAAGTAAGGGTTAAAAGCCCTTTTAACGATCAGTACACGATTATAATCGAATCGGAGGTAAATGGCGTTGACGTTCATATCCATTCGAAGGTGCAGTTGCGTTACGATTTTAGCGTATTGCAGGCGAGTACCGATCAGCTGGAAGTGCGGCTGATCCAGTTGGATAATGTAGTGCTTGAAGCCAACAGTCCTTTGGTGACCGAAGTAGCTCAGGTGAGCCAGATTTTTGGAAGGATGTACAGCGAGCTGCACCTGTTGCTTAGTGCAGGGGGAGAAGTTTTAGAAGTTTTGAATATCGGCTTACTGCTTTCCAAGTGGAAACAAACGAAGGCAGAGATGGAGAAATATATTTTGGGGAATGATGCCCTGAAGGATGCCATTATCCTCAATGACGAAATTTTTAATAACCCGGAGAAGATCAAAATTGCTGTTCAGGCCAACGAATTTTTAAGACTTTATTTTGGCCAGGTTTTTAACCGTGACACGCTGATGAAAGCTACGGTAAAGGGGACAAATATTTTTAATACCACATCATTAGATTGGACAGTAGAAACCAGAATAACACCAGTTGCTAGCGGAAGTGGTGACGGTTTGGTACAAGTAGATACTATTGTACTTCCTGCAAATGCTATAAATAAGGATTTTATCAAATCGGCTTATGGGCAATTTGAAGGAAAAATTGAGCTATCGAACCTCAAACCGGAACTCAGTCAACACGAACAAAGGGTGATCGATCCGGTTACAGGGCGTTTACAAGAGGCAAGGGTTTCGAAAACTGAGGTTGCTGATGAAGCACGGTTATATAATAAGTTAACCTACACTTTAAACAGCGATCGCAGGGTAAATGCTAATGATGTGCCGCAACCGGTATCTACAGAGACAGAAAGCTCAAAAAGCAAGTTTAGCTTTTTTTAGTGGAGCGATAAAATTTAAGCGTATGGAAATTGAAAAATCAAATTGCAAGGCTGAAAAAACGTGGGTAAAGACCTGGCGCATTGGTAAGTCGGTTTTGAGGTTTGGCACTTTGGCTGAGGATTTGGAAGGAAAACACCGTTCCAGATCGTATTTTTTCTCTTTTCAAAATAAAGAAGCACGGTATACCGGAGATCGGTTCAGTATTACAACGTTGGGTGTAAAAACCATTGAGGTGGGAAACAGGATAAGGTTGGGTTTTATCAAACGTATACAGGTTTTAGAAAAAAGTTAACAATGGGCAACAAGATCATCACAGAGAAAGATTTCTGGAAATGTAGTTGTGGCGCCGTTCCTGCACAATTTCAATCGATACAGAAATCGACAAAGAAACAGTCGGGTGAAAAATTCATCACCGTTAAAGATACGGCAACCAGTAGCTGGATAGATTTCGGCTGTACGCGAATGATGCTGATTATGGCTATTATTGCTGCGGCTGTTGTTGTTATTGCTGCAATGACGGTGGCTACAGGTGGGGCGGCATTGATTGCATTGGGTGCTTTGGCCGGATTGGCAGGAGCTGCCTGGGGAGCCGTAATTGGTACCATGCTTTGCGGTCAGCTGGCAGCCAAGGCCCGGAAGTGGGTAGGTAGCAAAAACAATTATATTATTCAGGGTGTTGAAACCATCACGGGTAACCAAACGATGACCTGTCCTGTTGGGGGAGTAGTTACGTTTGCGCCTGAAATTAAAAACTGGAGTCAGGCTATTGCACTTGGTGCATCTAACTACATCAGTGGTTTAATGGAGGGAATGATGGCCGGAGCTGCTATTGGAATGGGAGGTGCCGCATTGAGTGGTGGAGCGGGCGCATTTGCCAGTGGTGGTATGCGTGGTGTTGGTCAGGCGGCCTGGCAATTTGCCCGGAGCGCGCCGATGAATGTAATTCGCAATATTGGTGCTACCTTTGGTTATGCGGGTGCAGGAGCCAGCACCACTACTGTAGTTACTACAGCGGCAACAGCAGTTGGTTTACGTGGTGTAACTGCTACACAGGCTGGTTTGGCACATTACGGAAATACAGGCGAATCAGGTTGGGGTGCTGCAGGACGTGGTGTTTTTGGGATGGAAGAGGGGATGTACCACTCGGGTTCGAACATTTTAAGTGGCAATGCAAGCTGGCAGGATGTTGCAGGGATGGCGTTGTTATTATCGCCGGTGCATAAGGCCCCCGAAGAACTGAAAGGAAATAAAGGTGAGCCTGTACGGGATGGGGAAACAGCGAGGGATGGTGAGCAGCCAAAAGATGGTGAGCAGCAGAAGGCCGATGAGGAAACAGTGAAAGATGCCAATACGGCTCGGGAAGAAAGTGCTAAGAAAGAGGGTGAAGGGGAGGCTTATGAGGCTCCTAAAGCAGAATTTGAAAAAATTACTTTAGAAGATGGTACTACTGTTAAACGTTTGAAGCCAAATCTTGAATATGAGGCTAATGGATATAAGTACAAAACTGATGCTCAAGGCAGAATAATAAATGCTAAAGGTAAACTTTCTAAATCTGTAAAGGGAGGCAGAAATCCTTATGCACAAAGAACAGTTGGAAAAGGTGACGGAAGGTTATCGGGCGATCATGGAGGGCATTTGATTGGAGATCAATTTGGAGGTGCTGGAGGTAAAGAAAATATGGTTCCTATGGATGGTCAAGTGAATAACTATCACAAAGGCAAATGGGGACAGATGGAGAAAAAATGGTCGGAAGCTATAGATAATGGAAAATCAGTTGAAGTAAATATTGAACCTCGCTATACTGATGGCTCGTCAAGGCCATCTTCGTTTAAAGTTGTTGAAAACATTGATGGCAATATTAAGACTTACAAAATAATAAACAAGTAATATATATTTGAGATTTAAGACCTATGGATATTATCAATAATTTAATCGAAGAAATTGGACAAACCGTGTTTGACAATGTTCCGGTTGACGACTGGAGCAAGATTTTATTAGAGGCTTCAGTTTTATCGACTTATGTTGAGTTAACCGTAACCTACTATGTGGAAGAAAAAATAGGGAAATCTTTTGATCCCAACTACGAAAATGCTCCGGAAGAAAAAGAAGTGGATAACCTGCTGATTCAGTTAAGGAACGAAATGTATAAGCTTAGTCCTGGAAAAGGTGCCTGGTATAATGTTGAGATGATTGTAGCTGAGAGCGGAGATTTCGAAATTAAATATGATTATGATAACCGACCAAATTTCGAAATGGAACCCGAAGATGATGAATTTGTGATCGACAATGAAGAATTTCCCCGTGATGCTGAAGCCACGCCAGCCTGGTTAAAAGAAATATTGAACAAATAAGGAATAATAAATATTATCAATTTACTGATTATAGATTGAAATTAAAATTATGTAATGGAGGTTTTACACCTGATGAATTTGTTGGAAAAACTGAATGTCGATAACCGGATCATCAAATTAATAAAAAAGGAAGTTTCCTTGCCCAATTATATCGATGATCTGAATTCTGTTTCAGACTATTGGTATCCGCATCCGCCATGTTTAATTCCACTTTTTTTAGGACATGGGGCTTCATATAAAGGGATTGTTAACCATTTTTTCTGTGATAGGGAAAATACTTATGTTGAATATTTTCTGGAATCTGGTTATCTTTCAGAAATAGCCCGAAATGCTGATCAGTTTCTTACATTAATCGCATTGAGAATGATCATTACCAAAGACGAGTTGACAGATGAAATTATCGAATTTTGTAAGCTTAATAATCTCAAAGAATACAAGGCTATTGATGAATTTGTCGTCGATTATGGTGATGATCCTGAAGAGTTCGATCACCTTGTTTATTTCAAGGGTAACAGACCATTTAAGTATTTGAAAAATATTGATGGTTATCATGGAGACTTTCCTTCATCACTTTTTATTTTAAACACAAAAAAACACATGCAGAATGCAGCATTTAAAGAGATAGCCCCAGTAGAATTATTAAATCAGGTTGAAGGTAAAGCGCCATGGTTAACAGGTAAGGAATCTGGGAAGGAGCTGTTTCAAAACTACTTCAACAATAATCAACTCAAAGAAGCCTGGCTGACCTTAAACGGCGGAGTTTGGCTGCTTAGTGATGTAGCCGATGCGCTGGAACAACTGAAACTTAAAACAAAAGATGAATTATTTACAGCAGTTGCTGATCATTGGATCGCAGGTTGGAAAAACTCAAAATTTTTAGATGGTAATTTGTAATCGGGATTTGAAAACTGATGTAAAAACAGGAATAATATATGTTTACAATAAGCTAATCGAGCTATGTTTGCGAAATTTATAGAAACGTATGGAGCAGGTGCCGATGTAAAGAATATACCTTCCGGTGATTTAGATGGGTTTAGAGATGTATTGCCAGCTGAGTTGCTTGAGCTAGTTGCACTGGGAGAAGGAAGCTACATGAATGGGTTTTTATGGATTGTTAATCCGGCTGAGTATCGCCAGCTGGTTAACGAAATATATCTGCCAGTTTCTCATCCGTCTGTCTGTTTTGCCCGTGATGCATTTGGCTGCCTGTATTTATGGGAAGATAACAGTGTGGTTTATATTGACATAAATTACAGTAAGCAAGAAGTGGTGGGCAGGAAATTAAACGTATTTTTTGATCTGAAATTAACAGATAATTCATTCCTTGAAAAAAAAACATCTTATAAAAAATACTTAGATGTTAAGTCCAAATTAGGCCCGCTTTCAATAGATGAATGTTATGGTTATATCACCTTATTAGGATTGGGCGGTTTTGACAAACCTGAGAATTTAAACAAAGTTAAATTGAAGGAATATTTATCGATAGTAGCCCAGGCATTGGGGAAAATACAATAATCAAAGTAAAAGATGCTCGCTTCAAAAGCCAATGGCCTGTTAAGGATAGAAAATACGATTATTCTGGGTGACGATGAGCATTATTATAAATTGTTTACAAAACGCATATTATAATGGCATTCAATGATATTAAATCTGTGTTAAGTTTTTGACCGAAGGGCATTTAGAACAGATTTGTGATTTAAATTTGTATTTTACCGGAACAAGTTCTGGTTGTTCATTTCTGTCAGTAATTTATTGCTCATGTCATCTTCAAGAAGAAATTTCATAAAAGGAACGGTATCCAGTTTGTTAGTAGCTGGGATCAGCACCTCTGCTGATGCGTTGATTCTGGATCAGGCAGCTGTAAATGCGCCTGTAAAGTTAAGGTTTGCTATTGCCTCTGACGGGCATTACGGACAGCCCGGGACGGAATATAAGAAGGATCATGAAAATATGATTGGATGGCTTAATCAGGCACACGAGAAAACTCCATTTGATCTGGTGATTATCAATGGCGATCTGGTACACGATCGACCTGAACTTTTGAAGGAGGTAAAGCACAATTATTACGATAAATTGAAGGTGCCATTTTATGCACTTCCTGGTAATCATGATCATGCAGATACTGCACACTGGATGTCGGTATTTGGTTATGAAGATAATTATGCTTTCGAAAAGAACGGTATTGGTTTCGTCATGGCAAATACCTCAAACATCAAGGGCGCTTATTTGAGTCCCGATAATCAATTCATTAAGGCGGAGCTTGAGAAGTTCAGGGGCTTAAAAACAGTATTTGTTGTACTGCATATTCCGCCACACATCTGGGTTCCACAGCATCCTTTTGTTGATGCGCCGGATACCGTTTCACTGCTGCACAGTTATCCGAATGTTAAGGCTGTATTTCATGGCCATGACCATAGCTTAGATGCGGTTTTTTATACCGATAAGTTGCCTCACTTTTTTGATTCGCACATTGGGGGTAACTGGGGAACGGCTTACAAGGGATTCCGGATTGTAGAAGTGGGAGAGGATGATAAAATATCAACGCGACAGATCAATGCCAGTGGAACGCCTGCATTGAATGAGACTTCATTTTCGTGAATTCAGTTTTTGGATCTGGCTAACAAAAAAGGCCGTCCCCCCGGACGGCCTATAACCCTAATGCGCTCAAACATTGGGCTGCCTGCTACATCGCCAACGATAATAACAAGACAGTTTCGTTTAATATCCCGAAACTTCGGGGATTAATATTTAAACCGGACGAAAGCTTCAATTGCTTCATATTCAGCTAAGCCCAGCTTATTGTATCTGAAAGCTGTTTCACTGGTGCGTTCTTCTGCGCGAACCCAGAATTCACGGGCATCATCTCCGGGGAATACCGGAATGTCTTTTTGCGACTGGTGTTTAAAGATGGCATGTCTTTTCCGGATCACTTCCTGTGGTGAAAGTGGAACAGCCATTTCAATCTCGTGTATTTCGAATTCGTGCCATGCGCCTCTATAAAGCCATAACCAGCAATCGGCAACCCAATCTTCAGTTGCTTTAAGTCGCTTTAAGGCTTCGTGAATGATATTGAAACATACCTTATGTGTTCCGTGCGGATCTGCAAAATCTCCAGCAGCAAATACCTGTTGTGGTTTTACTTTTTTAAGGAGTTCCATCGTTTCGATGATATCATCCTCATATGAAACATTTTTATCGTATTTCGCGCGATCGTAGAAAGGAAGGTTCTGGAAGTGAATGTTTTCGTCTTTCACACCAGAGAATCTGGCTCCGGCAACAGCCTCACCTTTTCTGATCAGGCCTTTGATGTTTTGAATTTCTTTGGTATCAGCCTGGTTTGGTGCTTTATTGGCAAAAAACTCACGGGTTTCAGTGTAAGCTTTTTCCAGTGTTGTTGCATCTGTTCCCTGACTTTTAGTAAGGTCTATATAGAATTCCAGGTAGCGTAACACGTCATCATCCCATATGGCTGTGTTGCCGGAAGTCTGGTAGGCTACATGGACGTTATGTCCCTGATCGGCAAGGCGTATAAAAGTTCCACCCATGGAAATTACATCATCATCAGGGTGCGGGGAGAAAACAATGCTGTTTTTGATTTCAGGTTTTGCTCTTTCAGGTCGCTGACTATCATCGGCATTTGGTTTGCCACCCGGCCAGCCGGTAATGGCATGCTGTAACTGGTTAAATATTGAGATATTGATGTTGTAAACAGGGCCTTTTTCTGTAGCCAGCTGTGCCATGCCATTGTTGTTGTAATCGTCTTCGGTTAATTTTAATACCGGTTTTTGCAGGTGCTCTGCCAGCCAGATTACTGCTTTTTTAATCAATTGCGGGTTCCAGTCGCAATCTTTAACCAACCAGGGTTTATCAAATCTGGTGAGTTGCGAAGCAGCGTCCTGATCAATAATAAATTCTACGTTATTGGAAAGCTGAAGGTAAGTTGCGGGTACATCGGAAGAGATCTCTCCCTCAACTGCTGCTTTTAAGATATCGGCTTTTTTCTCGTTCCATGCCACCAATACAATTTCTTTGGCATTGAAAATTGTTCCTACGCCCATGGTAATGGCTTTTGTAGGTACATTTTGTTTAGAACCGAAATCTTTGGAAGCATCCCTTTTGGTCAGGTCGTTTAAGGTTACCAGTCTTGTGCCGGAGTTGGGAGCAGAGCCTGGCTCGTTGAAGCCGATATGACCTGTTCTGCCTATTCCCAAAAGCTGGAAATCCAATCCACCATTTTCGGCAATCTTTTTTTCGTATGCTATGCAGTAGGCCTGTATTTCATCTTCACTTAATGTTCCGTCGGGAACGTTAATGTTTTCGCGAAGAATATCAATGTGGTTAAACAGATTCATGTCCATGAACTTTACATAGCTTTGCAGGCTATCCGGATTCATTGGATAATATTCATCAAGGTTAAAGGTGATTACATTTTTAAAACTCAATCCCTCTTCTTTATGCAGGCGAACCAACTCTTTGTAAATTAAAATCGGAGAAGCACCAGTAGCCAATCCCAAAACGGTTTTAAGTCCGTCTTTCTCTTTTTTCCGGATGAGGGTTGCTATTCTTTTTGCAATATGTACCGAAGCGTCAGCCTGAGTAGCAAAGACATTAACCGGTATTTTTTCGAAACGAGTTTCTTCTAAAAAGTTTAACCTTGACATATATGAATTAATTTATGTCAAACTTAATAAAACATTTTAATAAGTTTAGCTACTTTATTAAAATAAATTAAATGTTATTGCCTTTGCTCGACCTTTTGATGGTGGATCCCTATTCTGCGATTTCTATATGATGATACTAAATAAGGTGTTCCAGATTTTCAATTACCAGAATTGACGCTCCGATAAGTTCAGCATCGAAGCCGAGGTTACTTAATTTGATCTCTGTGCCGGCAAACAGGCGTGGGATGCAATATTTGTTGAGTGCCTGCTGAATGGGAGCTAACATGATTCTTCCTGCCCGTACCATTCTCCCGCTTAATATAATGGTTTGGGGGTTCATGATATGGATGAGGATAGAGAGCGCTCTGCCGATATCATAAGCCGATTCAGATATGAGTTCAATGGAAAACTGATCGCCGTGGTTAGCTTCAGCAAGGATGGCATTGCTCATGTTGATCTTCGAGTGGTAGTGCTTAGGGTTGCGGAGGCTACTCACTTTGCCGGCTTCCAGTCCGCTGATTGCTTTGTTCGTAACGGCCAAAAGACTTGCCACTGCTTCGAGGCAACCTTGCTTGCCACAGCTGCAAAGGATTTCCTTTTCGGTGATCGGGATGTGGCTGAATTCACCTGCGAAACCATTATATCCTCTGTATAATTCTCCTTTCACGATCATCCCCAGTCCGATTCCCCAACCAAGATTGATTACCATCACTTCTTTTTGTTGTGCAGCGTCACCTAATTTATGTTCCGCTAAGGCCACCAGACTGGAGTCGTTGTCAATAAAAGTTGGAATACCGATTTCTTCGGAGAGGTAGTTTGCCAGGCTTTTTTCCTGAGGTTTCAGGTATGTGAAATTTATGCCTTTCTTTGCGTCGACAAAGCCAGGCATACCAATACCGATGCCCATTATTTTGGATTTAGGGATTTTGGAATCACTAATGTAATTTTCAATGGCCGAGATGAGTTTTGCTAATGCTTCATCATCATGTATCAGATCAATTTCAAGCGAAACAGCTGTGTATGCCTCATTATTTTGCAGGTCAACCAGTCCGATTCTGGTGGAAAGCTGATCCATTGCAATTACAATAATATAGCTCTTGTTTTCTACCAATGCATACATCAGTGGCCTTCTTCCCCCGCTAGATGGTGCAAGACCCTTCTCGGCGACATATCCATCTTCAATTAAATCAGCTATCACTTTGTTTATCGAGGGGATACTTTTATCCAGTCGCAATGAAAGTTCTGCAGATGTAGCTGATTTGATATAAAATAGTTCTTTTATAACATCCAGGTGTATTGCCGAGTATTTAGGCTTTTTGTTTTTCATTTATGCTGAGGGCGGGTGATTACTCAAAGATATATCTTTTTATAAAAATGATGAAGGAATTGTAACCAGAATGAGTGATATCTGATTACTTATTAAAATAAATTAAAAAGTATTACAATGATATTAAAATTATTTGGTATGATTGTGTAATTTTGAAATCATTCAGGTTAGATCTTTAGCCCAAAAAATAATATGTTAATCATTGCTGATAGCGGTTCTACAAAAACAACATGGAGTATTACGTATCCAGACGGAAACAACGAGGTATTTGCAACCGAGGGGTTAAACCCTTATTATATGGATGAAACCTACATTGTAAACGCGATAAAACGTGGGATGGGTACAGGTTTTGTTTTTGATGAGGTAAAGCAGATTTTCTTTTATGGTGCAGGATGTGACGGGGATAAGAAACATGTATTGGCGAATGCCCTTTCATCGTTGTTTCTAAATTCGTCGGTTGAGGTTGATTCGGATATGATGGCTGCGGCAAGGTCGCTTGTGGGGAATGGATCAGGTCTGGTTTGTATATTGGGTACCGGAATGAACAGTTGTTTAATCCAGAACGGTCAAATTTCTCATCAGGTAAATTCTTTGGGCTTTTTAATGGGTGATGAGGGCAGTGGCGCATACCTTGGAAAGCGCTTACTGGTGTTGTATGCCCGCTATGCATTGTCGCCGGAGATTATGGACTTGTTTTTTCAGGAATACCAGATTAAGCCTGAAGAAGTGCTTGATCTATTTTATGGGCAGAAATTACCTAACAGATTTTCGGCAAGTTTTACGGTGTTTTTAAGTAAATATATTGACCACCCTTGTGTTTTTGGTATTGTAAAAAGTGGTTTCTCGGATTTTTTCGTTAACATCATTTCACGCTATCCAGATTATCAACAGTTTAATATCAATTGTGTTGGCTCGATCGCTTTCGTATTTCATGAAGTATTGGAAGAGGTTGCCCGGGAATTCGGTATGACATGCGGAAAAATCTCTAAATCGCCAATGGATGATTTATATAAATTTCATCTTTAAATTTGATTTTTTCGGATGGGTTTTTATCTTCGCGTTGAATTTATAATGATTCATCGGGACGTAGCGTAGCCAGGTATCGCGCCAGCATGGGGTGCTGGAGGTCGGAAGTTCGAATCTTCTCGTCCCGACACATTTACAAATATTTTCGGTTTGCCCTAAGAGAGGTTCAGGATCATTTTATCCAGTACCCGCTTAAGTTCCTTTGCCTCCTGTTCATTGATTCCCAGGTTTTCTCTGATGCGCTGATGGAGTTTTGGAGCCTGTGACTGAAGTTTACTGCCTTTATCTGTAAGGGATATAATAATACTTCGTTCATCTTTATCAGAACGGGCCCTGTTGAGGAGTCCTGTTTCCTCCATGCGCTTGATTAAGGGGGTGAGGGTGTTCGACTGAAGTTTGAGCTTATCGCTCAAAACACCCAGATTAATATGATTATTTTCCCATAACACCATCAGTGCTAAGTACTGCGGATAGGTTATGCCCATTTCATCGAGTACTGGCTGATAACACTTTGTTACCAGGCGAGAAGCAGCGTAAAGGGGGAAGCAAAGCTGATCTTCAAGTTTATAAAATTCTTCCATGGGTGTGAGTATGATCTAATTCTGATGATCTCCAAAGATAGAAAATGAAAGCTACAAAGCATTTTTAAAATGCCTTGTAGCTTTTGGAAACTAAAGTATTTCAAGCGTTACCTCTATATTTCCACGGGTAGCATTTGAATACGGGCAGATTGCGTGGGCTTTTCCGACCAATTGCTGTGCCTCACTTTGATCAATGCCAGGTACAGTAACCTGTAAAGCTGCGCCCAGTATAAAACCGCCTTTACCATCAGGATGTAATGCTATGTTTGCTTTAACTGTTGTTGGTTCAGTAGATTTCACGCCAGCCTGATGCATAACCAGGTTCAGGGCGCTGTCGAAACATGCTGCATAGCCTGCTGCAAAAAGCTGCTCAGGATTGGTATAGCCCGTTCCGTTTCCACCAAGTTCTTTTGGCATTCTAACTTCTAATGATAAAGCACCGTCTTCGCTGCTTATTTGTCCGTTGCGTCCACCGGTTACGGTTGCGCTGGTTTGATATAAGGTTTTCATATTGTATTGATTATGTATCGTTAACGATTATATCGTTTACGATACAAATATTAAAATTTATTTTGATAAGCCAAAAATAACGGCGTTTTATTTAAATTTATTTCTTTAGGCTGACTTTTAGAGGGTAGGTGAAGCAGGGGAACACCGAGCCTTATGCAATTATCTCCTGTCCTGATTTATTTTGCCAACGGTGTTTTACCACCAGGCTAGCGGGAATTTAATTTCGTCGACTGAACTTGCTATCATATCGGGTTTGAAGGCATAATGACCGAGTGTATCTTTGGTCGCTATTCCTGACAAAACCAAGATGGTCTTATAACCCATTTGTACACCTCCTTGTATATCAGTCTCCATGGTGTCGCCGATTACTGTTGTTTCACTGGTTTCCAACCCGAGGAACTTCCTGGCCGAGCGCATCATCACGGGGCTTGGTTTCCCGGTTACGAATGCTTTACGACCTGTGGCTTCTTCGATCATTGCGGTAGTTGCTGCTATGCCCAGATTATTCCATCCTGGTTTCTTTGGTGACGGGTCTCTGTTTGTGGTAATGAACTTTGCGCCGGCCAGAATCATGTCTACTGCGCGCTGAACCATTTCGAGGGTAAAGTTTCTGCCTTCGCCAAGTACAACAAATTCGGGGTCTGTATTTACTAACGTAATTCCGTGGGCATGTAAACTGCTTAGCAGGCCGCCTTCTCCCAGTACATATGCGGTTCCGTTGGGGCTTTGATCAGATAAAAATTTAGCTGTAGCCATTGCACTGGTATACACATGGCTTTCTTCTACCTTTATGCCCATTCCTTTGAGTTTGCGAACCACTTCCAGACTTGTGCGTTGGCTGTTATTGGTCATGAATGCGAATGGTATGTCTTCGTCGACCAGTTTTTTAATGAATTTATCGGCACCCGTTATCAGCGCTTCGCCACTGTAGATCACGCCGTCCATATCTATTAACAATCCTTGTTTCATGTATTTGATTTAAAGTGAGGATAAAATGTATTCGATCAGGCCAAATTTAATTACTTTATTGTTATGAGAAGATAGTGTTATGTTAATTCGGTAAGAAGAATTCTGGATTTTGAAATAGGGATGGCAATATTTAATCTGTTTAGCGGTGGTGAATAGGCAAAACAATCCCGTTAGCGCATGCTAAATGCGATGGGATTGTTGAGGGACTGTTAATAAATATTGCCAATATTGGTTAATTATTGCAGGAAATTGATTCTTTTAAAGATAATTGCTTCGATATTTTAATAATAATTATATTTAGCCTGATGATTTCATTACAGTCGGCTACAAATTCTGATATTCTGATCTATTTTTTGAGCGAGGAGGCAGTAAGCGTGGTTTTTGGTCAAGACATTAACGAAGCAACCTTTAAACGGATTAGTGAATTTAATGCACTGCTTACCTGTAATCCTTTTATAGGTTTTAGGACGACAGTTGTTGCCTATACCACGCTTAGCGTTTTTTATTCACCGATAGAAGTGATGCAATCGGTATTACCTGGAAGCACTGGTTTTGAAAAGATTTCTGCTTATTTGGATCTGCTGAATGCAGAAGCTACGAAGTACTATTCTCTGAAGCAAAGACGGATAGAAATCCCTATCTGCTATGGGGGAATTTTCGGTCCCGATTTACAGGAGATAGCTACTTTTAACCGATTATCTGCGGAGGAAGTTATTCATTTGCACAGCAGTGCAGTTTATAAAGTTTATATGATTGGCTTTGTTCCAGGATTTGCTTATATGGGGGGGATGGACGAGCGGCTGGCTACTCCAAGAAAGGCGCAACCCAGACAGGCAGTACATGCAGGTTCGGTTGGAATTGCCGGAAAGCAAACCGGCATTTACCCGCTAAGTATTCCGGGTGGATGGCAAATTTTAGGGCGAACACCCATCCATTTATTCGATATCAACCGAATGCGGCCTTCATTTTTAGAGGCTGGTGATGAGGTGCGGTTTAAGGCTATTGATGAGCAGCGATATTATGAATTGAGTAATCTTAAAGATGGCCATCAGGATCATTAGGGCGGGCGTTTTAACAACGGTACAGGATTTGGGCAGGCCCATGTTTCGAGGTCAGGCGGTACCTACTTCAGGTGCTATGGATCAACTTTCAGCCCGGCTGGCCAATAAGGCAGTTGGCAATCCGGATGGTTCAGCCTTAATTGAATTTAATTACGGTGGAGCTTCATTTTTTGTTGAGTGTGACTTGCTTATTGCCTATAGTGGATATGGTGCCATATTTACTGTTAATGGTGTTGATTTACCCTGTAATCGTCCTCTTTTCATACCTGCAGGTACAAGTATTACACTGAAGGAAAATCTGCAGGGTTCGAGATCTTACCTGGCCGTAGCCGGGGGATGGAAGGTAACGGAGATCATGGGGAGTAGAAGCACCTATCTCTCTGGCGGCTTCGGCGGTTTTGAGGGGCGAGCATTAGAAGCCAATGATTTGCTTATCAATGAGGCCGGTATGAGTCCATTGTCTAAATCTATTTTAGAGCACTTAAAAAGCAGTGAAATTAATTTTCCTAAATGGAGCATTTCTGATTCCCGTTTTGTTCTCAAAAATGAGGTCAGAGTAGTGCCCGCGCAGGAGTTTTTATGGTTTGATGCGATTTCGATTATAAGCCTGCTTACTAAACCTTTTGTGGTAAATGCTCAGGGGAACCGTATGGGGATACCTATTGATGGTCCATTGATGAGTAGAAGAAAAACTGATGAGCTGTTATCGACTGCAGTTACTATGGGTACAATTCAGGTTACCGGAAACGGAAATCTTGTTTTACTAATGGCTGATGCGCAAACAACCGGTGGTTATCCACGAATCGCTCAAGTAGCCTCAGTTGATTTGGTAGCTTGCGCACAAATGAGGCCGAATAAAGAGATTTTTTTTAAAGAAATTAGTAGCGATGAAGCAGAAGAGCTGTATCTTGAACGTGAAATGCATCTTAAGCAGCTCGATGCTACAATTGCCTATAAATTTATGATTGAATGATAAAAACTGTTGATCTAAACTGCGATCTGGGGGAGGCTTTTGGCAATTATTCGATGCCTAATGATAGCTTGCTGATGGATTACATATCCTCTGCTAATATTGCCTGTGGTTTTCATGCGGGCGATGCCCAGGTAATGGAGGAAACCATCAAACTGGCAATAACCAGAAAGGTGGCTATTGGAGCACATCCGGGTTTTCCGGATTTACAGGGTTTTGGTCGCAGAGAAATTAAGTGTTCTCCGCGGGAAGTTTACCAGATTACCTTGTATCAAATTGGCGCGTTATATGCTTTCGTAAAAGCAGCAGGAGCCAAACTTAACCATGTAAAACCGCACGGGGCCTTGTATAACATGGCTGCCAGAGAATATCCTTTGGCTCAGGCGATTGCCAATGCAGTTAAAGATTTTGATGAGAATTTAATTGTATATGGGCTTGCAGGTAGTCAGCTGATCAATGCTGCAAGGGAACTTGGATTGAGAACAGCATCTGAAGTTTTTGCCGACCGCACGTATCAGGATGATGGTTCACTTACACCGAGGTCGCAACACAACTCTGTGATAAAAGATGATCGGTTAGCTATGGCTCAGGTTTTGCAGATGGTTAATGAGCGGAAGGTAACCACGGCAAATGGGAAAACGATTTCATTGCTGGCGGAAACGATCTGTTTGCACGGCGATGGGCTTCATGCAGTTGATTTTGCCAGGGAGATAACGGCAAGTTTACAGGCTGAAAATATCATTATAAAAGCTCCGCATTCATGAAAAAGAAATATAACTGGAGCGTGCTTTTGGGTGCCGCCTTTTTAATGGCTTCTTCGGCTATCGGTCCGGGGTTTTTAACCCAGACAGCTGTATTTACCGAACAGCTAGGTGCCAGCTTCGCATTTGTAATCCTACTGTCGATCGTTTTAGATGCTATTGCACAATTGAACATCTGGCGGATTATTGCTGTCGCAGATCAGCCGGCACAGGAAATTGCGAACCGGGTATTTCCGGGACTGGGTTATTTTCTATCTTTTCTGGTTTTCCTGGGAGGCCTAGCTTTTAATATTGGTAATATCGCCGGTGCAGGATTAGGGTTAAACGTGCTGTTTGGGATAAGTGTACAACAAGGTGCTGTGATCAGTGCGATACTGGCGATTGGAATCTTTGTGTACAAAGAAGCGGGTAAGGCTATGGATGTGTTTGCTAAAACCATGGGTTTGATTAAAATTTGTCTGGCACTTTTCATTGCTTATATCAGTGATCCGCCGCTGGCTGAAGCAGCAATACGTTCAGTGAACCCTACTCAGTTCAGCTTTGGGGCAGTGCTCACTATTGTTGGGGGTACCGTAGGTGGCTATATCACTTTTTCGGGTGCTCATCGCTTATTAGATGCCCGGCAAACGGGGATAGAAAACCTTTCAGCAGTAAACAAGGGGGCGTTAAGTGCCATTGGGCTGGCTTCGTTAATGCGTTTGTTGTTATTTATCGCTGCCTTAGGAGTAATTTCTACCGGAGCGAGATTAGATCCGGCTAACCCGGCAGCATCTGTGTTCCAGCTGGCAAGCGGCCAGTTCGGCTACAAGGTTTTTGGTCTGGTTATCTGGGCTGCAGGAATATCTTCAGTAGTTGGCTCGGCGTATACTTCAATTTCTTTCATAAAAAGTTTTCATCATTTTATATTAAAATATCACAAAGTCATCATCATCATTTTTATCATCAGCTCTTGTATCATATTTCTGATTGTAGGCAAACCGGTAAAAACCTTGCTTGCTGTTGGCGCTATTAACGGGCTAATTTTGCCTATTGCCTTGGGGGTGATGCTAATCGGAGCTTACCGTACTAAAATCATTTCTAACTATAAGCAGCCTTTATGGCTAACACTCACCGGTGCAGCTGTTGTTATCACGATGATTTGGATGGGCTACGGTACCATTGCCAAACTATTAACTGTAAATCCATAACCATGTTCAAGTTTTTTGCCTTTTCTTTAGTATTACTATTTTCGATTCAGTTTTGCAGCACGGCTCAGACAAATCTTCAGGTACAGCCGGGGGTATCGGAGCAACTTGCATTACGAAGGAGTCAGGTAATCAGCAATGTGCACTATGAACTTCATTTTAATATCCCTTCGCAGGTAAATGCAGCCATATCCGGAATAGAGCAGCTTAGTTTCTTTTTGAAAGATCAGTCAGAAGACTTACAACTTGATTTCAAACAGCCATCGGCAAATATTAAAATGATAAAGGTGAATGGTGAACAGATCGAAGTCCGCCTTGTTAATGAGCATCTGATTGTTGCCGCGAAATACCTTTTGAGCGGAAAGAATGTTCTGGAAATTAGTTTTATTGCGGGGAACGAATCGCTGAACCGAAATAATGAATATTTGTATGCCTTATTTGTTCCAGATCATGCCAGGAATACTTTTCCGTGTTTTGATCAGCCTAACCTTAAAGCCAGATTTGTTTTGAGCTTAACCGTTCCTGAAGGATGGAAAGCCTTAGCAAACGGAAAGCTGAAAAGCAGCAGCAGTGAAGGGGGGAATATACGGTATGATTTTGTGCAAACAGACATTTTGCCAACATATTTATTTTCATTCACTGCAGGGAAATATACCGCATTAGAGAAGAATATCCAAAAATATAACTATGCCTTCCTACACAGGGAAACTGATCGTTTAAAGATCAAATTAAGCGTTGATTCTATTTTCAAAGCCCATTCGGATGCGATTAGTTTTCTGGAAAACTGGACTGCGATTCCATTTCCTTTTCAAAAAATAGGTTTTGTTGCCGTTCCTGATTTTCAGTTTGGAGGGATGGAACATCCTGGAGAAGTACAGTATAAATCTTCCAGTTTATTTTTGGATGAGGGCGCGACCAAGGATCAGTTCATTAGCCGCTCTAATCTGATTTCTCACGAAACTGCCCACATGTGGTTTGGGGATCTGGTGACCATGAACTGGTTTAATGATGTTTGGATGAAAGAGGTTTTTGCAAATTTCATGGCAGACAAGGTGACGGAAAAATTGATGGGGAAAGAAACTTTTGATCTGAAGTTTTTACAGGATCATTATCCGGCAGCTTATGGTGTAGACCGTACATTGGGTGCAAATCCAATCAGGCAGCAGCTGGATAACCTTCAGGACGCAGGATCGATGTATGGCAACATTATCTATCACAAAGCGCCGATTATGATGCGTCAGCTAGAGCTTTTAATGGGAAAAGACAAGTTTCAGCAGGGTATCAGGACTTACCTTAAAAAATATGCTTACCGCAATGCAACATGGAATGACCTGATTAAAATTCTGGGAATGTATACGAGTGAAAACCTTGAAGCATGGAATAGGGTATGGGTAAACACAGCAGGAAGACCTGTATTTGATTACGATATTAGTTTTAAGAACAATCAGATTGATCAGTTAAAAGTTATGCAGCACGCGGAGGTTGGAGCAAATGCAGTATGGCCACAGGTTTTTAGCATAACGTTATTTTACCCTGATGGCAAAAAACAAATTGCGATTAACCTGAACCAGCCTGAGGTTGAGGTAAAAGAAGCGAAGGGGCTGGGCAAGCCTTTGTACATCTTATTTAACAGTGATGCGATGGGCTATGGTTTATTTCCACTGGATCCAAACAGTGCTAAGCGGTTTTCGGATTTAAAAACCCCATTGGAGCGTGCTTCTGCTTATATCAATGCTTATGAAAACATGCTGGCTGGACGTAACGTGAAGCCTGCTGAATTGCTTCAACTTTTTGCCGAAAATATAAAACAGGAAAAAGACGAAATGAATCTCAGGCTTTTGGGTGGTTATATTTCGGGTATTTACTGGTCGTTTCTCAAGCCTGCTCAGCGGTTGGAGAAATCGCCAGAACTGGAAAGCGTTTTGTGGGAGACCATGCAATCTACACCGCTTTCGAACAATAAGAAAGCTTTGTTTGGAACTTATCAGAGCGTTTATATGAGTAAAGATGGAGGGATGAAGCTTGTTGAGATATGGAAAACCCAAAAGGGGCCGACAGGAATTAAGTTGACAGAAGATGATTTTACCGGCATAGCCTTCACTCTTGCGCTTAAGAGTGATACCGTTTCGAGTTATTTGAAGATACAGCGTGACAGGATTACCAATCAGGAGCGAAAAAACAGGATAAGTTTTTTAATGCCGGCGCTATCAACTGACGTAAAAGAGCGGGATTCTTTTTTTGCGAGTTTATCTGAACGGAAAAACAGGCAGAAAGAGGCATGGGTAGGCAGTGCATTAACTTATCTAAACCATCCATTAAGACAGTCGACTTCTATAAAATATTTGCCAAAGAGTCTGGAGCTTCTCGAGGAAATCAAAAATACAGGGGATATATTTTTTCCTCAATCGTGGCTTGGCGCAATTTTCAGTAGCTATCAATCAAAAGAGGCCTATCAGATTGTAACTGATTTTCTGAAGAAGTATCCTGATTATAATCCTAAGTTGAAAGGTAAAATTTTGCAGGCTACTGATCATCTTTACCGGTCGCAAAAGATTGTGCCGGATAAATAAGTGCCCTGATTAATATACTACTTTTGCGTACAGCTCTTGAAAACCGGATCACAACCTCATTTGCTTCCTGGGGGTAAACATGCCCTCCGGGATGCTCGTATAGCACGAATGGTGTTCCTGATGTTGATGGATAAAGCGTAGCATATTTTGCATAAGCCTCTCCGGTTTTTGCTGCGAGGTAGAGGAGCTTTTGATGCTTTTACCTGTAGGGAAGAGACAATGCCTATGCTTAGCAGCATGAGCATTTTGAAATATGTGTAGAACCGTTTTTTGCTTAACATATCCATAAGACTTTCACATTGTTGGAAAGTTTAAGAAAAAGCATTCCATTTGAAAAGTTTACCTTACCATATATTGGTATTTAAAGCCTTTTGATAGTTTTCCTCATCGAACTTATACAGGTTGGGTGCTTTATGTGCGCCGCCTTTCCGTAGTTCATCCAGTTTAATAAGGATGTTGTAACGAAGTATTTTTCTGTAGAAGTTGCCGCGGTTGAGTTTCTGACCCAATATCGTTTCGTAAAGTGCCTGCAACTCCGGCATGGTAAACGTTTCTGGCAGCAGGTTATAGCCAATAGGCTTGTAGCTAATATGCTCTCTGAGCGACTCCAATGCTTTTCCGATGATATGTTCGTGATCCATCACCATTTTAGGCAATTTGTAAACGGGCATCCATTCACAACGGTCGGAATAGCTATCGGTAACTGGCGTAACTTTGGTATGATCTACCAAGGCATAGTAGCCAATGGTGATAAACCTTTGCTTATGCCATAAATCATCAGGATAATCTGCGAAATAATCTTCGGAACGGTTAAGGTTGCCAAAGACACCAAAATTATTCAGAAAGATTTTTTCGGCGCCACTTCGCTCGAATAATATCCTTTGTGCTGCGTCGTCTATTGATTCGTTTTTGTTGATATACCCACCTGGGAGAATCCATTGATCGTCGCCACTCATTCTTAGAATTAACACATTCAAGGTGTTATTTATGAATCCAAATACCACGCTATCAATCGATAAGTGGGGTAAAGACTTTGCCCATAGATCGGCGCTTGCTTCCTGAATTTCTCTATTAATCATCAGCTCAAGGTAACATTTTTTAGGGGATCTAAATTAATAATTTGTTTTTCCAGATTAAACAAGCTAATATTGCTTCATAATGAAGCAATAATAAAATTTTTAGATTTTTTCTAACCAATCTTTAGTTCTCATCAGGTTTGTATTGCATTGTTAGCACTTAAGATTATCAGATACTTAACCGTTTGTTTAATGATGAGCACTCCAGAACGTATTTTTAAATTTAGGTAGATGAATTATTTAACCCATTTTGATGACTTCGTTATGAAGCTTGAAACTTCAATCACATTGAATAATAATAATATATAAATCATGAAAAAGAACGACGTAAACAGGGTGCTCAAGCTTTCGCTGTTGGGGGCAATGGTATTGTCAAATATCTCGTGGAAAAATGCCGGCGATAAAAACAAAAATACTGTTGCTACGCTTACCATTAATGGTTTCACATTTGCAGATTTAAATAAGAACGGGAAGTTGGATAAATACGAGGATTACAGATTACCATTGGGCGAGCGGATAGATGATTTGATCAGCAAAATGACCGATGATGAAAAAGCATCAATGCTGATGGGTACAGGAATGCCTGGTTTTGACGGCTTAACACCGGTAGTTGGCGCAATAGAAGGCCGTGTTCCTGGCGCTGCTGGTGGTACCTACGAAGTTAAACGTTTGGGTATTCCGGAAATTATTGTAGCTGATGGCCCAGCAGGGTTGCGCATTAAACCTATTCGTGATAATGATAAAAATACTTACTATTGTACCGCATTTCCAGTGGGAACGGCTTTGGCCTCTACGTGGAATCCTGAGCTAATCCAAAGTGTGGGAAAAGCAATGGGGAATGAGGTAAAAGAATATGGTGTGGATGTATTGTTAGCACCTGCGCTAAACATTCACCGTAACCCATTGAATGGCCGTAATTTCGAGTACTATTCTGAAGATCCACTTGTGGCGGGAAAGATCGCTGCTGCGATGGTTAACGGAATTCAGGCGAATGGGGTAGGGACTTCGATCAAGCATTTTGCTGCGAATAACCAGGAAACCAATCGTCTTTCCATAAATGAACACATCACTGAAAGGACCATGCGTGAGCTTTACCTGAAGGGTTTTGAGATCACTGTGAAGGAGTCAAATCCATGGACGGTGATGTCATCCTACAACTTAATTAATGGAACCTATACTTCAGCAAGACATGATTTACTGACTGATATTCTTCGGGATGAGTGGGGATTTAAGGGGATTGTGATGACAGATTGGTTTGGAGGCTACGCAGGCTTCAATTCACTGAAGGGCGGAACGAGTAATGTTGTTGCGCAACTGGAAGCCGGAAACGACCTCCTTATGCCCGGACTGCCCGCTCAGAAAACGGCCATTCTTGAAAACCTTAAGAATGGCAAACTATCGAAAACATCCGTAGATGTAAATTTGAAGCGTATTTTAGCATTGGTATTCAACTCGCCCACGATGCAAAAATACAAGTACAGCAATAAGCCTGACCTTAAAAAGAATGCTGAAGTAACGAGAAATGCTGCGGCAGAAGGCATGGTGCTGTTGAAAAATAATGATTCAGTTTTGCCTTACACCTTGAAAGCGCAACCGATTGCTGCTTTTGGCGTAACTTCTTACGAGTTTATAGCCGGTGGAACAGGTAGTGGAGATGTAAATGAAGCTTATACTGTTTCTTTAATTGAAGGGCTCGAAAAATCTGGTTATAAACTGGATAGTGATTTAAAGGACATGTATACCCCATTCGCTGCAAAGGAAAAAGCTGCTGAATTGGAAAGCCGTAAAAAACGTGGTATCCTGGCTTTACCCGAAAGGTTACCTGAACTGGATTTGAGTAAAGATTTGATCAATAAAAAAGCTGAAACCAACTCATTAGCCATTATTACTTTAGGTAGAAACTCAGGTGAAGGAGGGGACAGATCTGTTAATAATGATTTTAACCTTGCCAGTGACGAAATTACGCTAATTGATAACGTAACTGAAGCTTTTCATGCCAAAGGCAAAAAAGTTGTGGTGATATTAAATATTGGCGGTGTAATTGAAACTGCCAGCTGGAAAGACAAAGTTGACTCCATTCTTTTGTCATGGCAGCCGGGCCAGGAGGGCGGAAATTCAGTTAGTGATATTTTCTCGGGCAAGGTGACGCCGTCTGGTAAGTTAACCATGACTTTCCCTGTTAAATACGAAGATACACCATCAGCTAAAAACTGGTTAGGTACACCGTTAGACAACCCGGAGAATGTAACTTACGAAGAGGGGATATATGTTGGCTATCGTTATTTTAACACTTTCAAAGTTAAACCTTCGTTCGAATTTGGCTACGGTTTATCTTACACCAGTTTTGAATATAGTGATTTAAAACTAAGCGATAAAACTTTCAACGGAAATTTAATTGCTACGGTTACCATAAAAAACACAGGGAAAGCAGCGGGTAAGGAGATTGTTCAACTTTACCTCTCAGCGCCACACCAAAATATTGATAAGCCAGTTGCGGAACTAAAAGCCTTTGCAAAAACTAAGTTATTAAAGCCAGGACAATCGGAAACTTTACAGCTGGCGTTGTCGCCTAAAGACTTAGCTTCGTTTATGGAAAGCCAAAGTGCATGGGTTGCTGAAGCGGGTATCTATAAAATATCGGTAGGGTCGTCATCACTAAATGTGAAACAAACGGCTGAGTTCTCATTGCCAAAGGAATTATCTGTTGAGAGAGTTCATAAAGCATTTGCATTAACAAGTCCTGTTAACGAACTTAAAAATAAATAGACCAATAAGCCGCCATTATTGATGGCGGTTTAATTTTTTAACATCATTCTTCTAACATACGATGAATAACAAAACTGCAGAAAGCCAGACCAGATCAAATTACGCCGTTCCCTTAATTACCATTACCCTTTTGTTTTTTATGTGGGGTTTCATCACCTGCATGAACGACATCCTTATTCCATATTTGAAGCAGCTTTTTAAATTGAGCTTTTTTGAATCTATGCTGGTGCAGTTTTGCTTTTTTGGTGCATATTTCATCGGGTCGTTGATCTACTTTTTAATTTCTTATTTCATGGGTGATCCTATTAATAAAGTGGGATACAAAAAGGGCATCCTTTTTGGAATTTTGCTTGCTGCGATAGGCTGCGTATTATTTTTTCCGGCAGCAACTTTTTCGGTATATCCGTTATTTTTGGGTGCATTGTTTGTATTAGGTCTTGGATTTACTGTACTTCAGATTACTGCGAACGCATACGTATCTTTACTGGGGCCAGAAGACAGTGCTTCGAGCAGGTTGAACCTTACGCAGGCATTTAACGCTTTCGGAACCACCATAGCGCCGATTTTAGGTGGTCATTTAATCTTTGAGTTTTTCTCGGAAGCTGACGGAAGTTTTAGTGCTTCTGCTACGCGTATTCCCTATTTAATTTTTGCAGGTATTCTGTTGCTGGTGGGATTATTGATTTTTTATGTCAAGTTACCTTCTTTTAAACCGGATGAAGCGGAGCAAACCAAAGGCCTTGGCGTATTGAAGTTCCCGCATCTTGCGAGGGGGATCATTGCCCTTTTTTGTTATGTGGGAGCAGAAGTTGCTGTTGGCAGTTTTATCATCAGCTTTTTACACTTACCAGAGATTACCGGTTTAGAAGAGGCCGTGAGTAAGAATTATTTATCGCTTTATTGGGGAGGGGCCATGATTGGTCGCTTTGTAGGGTCAATCTCTCTGAATCATGGTTTAAGCCAATCGAAAAAGATGGTGTATATGCTTGGAACTTCTATCCTTGTTTTTGCCGTCATTTACGGGATTGTAGATTTAACATTTGCCCAGATGAGTTTCTTTCTGATATTCATAGCCTTAAATTTTTTAGGTTTTCTTGTCGGTAAATCGGCACCGGCCAGAACGCTTGCTATTTTTTCAACCATCAATGTACTTTTACTGATCTCGGCAATGATCAATAAAGGGGATTTTGCGATGTACAGCCTCCTTGGTATCGGGATATTTAACTCTATCATGTTTTCTAATATTTATACGCTATCGATTGCAAAACTAGGTGCTTATACCAGTCAGGGGTCTTCATTATTGGTTATGGCGATTTTAGGCGGAGCAGTAATGCCACTTATTCAGGGGGCGGTAGCAGATCAGATCGGAGTCCATCATTCATTTGTGCTGCCATTATTGTGCTATTTATTTATTCTTTATTTTGGTATTTATTGTAGTAAACATCTCAAGGAAATCGAGCAAACGGAGGTAAAGGGGGGACACTAGTTGTGATTCGAAGTTTGAGCTGGGGCGAGTGATGTTGGACTTTTTGGTTATTTACAGGTTTAAGTATATTTTCTGTTACAATTGGTTGCATGTTTGTGAGAAATTATACTATTTTTGGTTGCGCATCTCCCTGTCCCTAACTAAAAAAAACATTTAAAGCTGAAATGACCAATAATGGCATCTCATATTCTAGTTTAACTGACAATGAGTTGTTGTATCATCTAAAGAATGATGATCATCTGGCATTTACTGAGATTTTTAAACGATACAGCGCCCTGTTATATTCAAATGCCTTTAATAAACTGCGAAATGAAAGCGATGCCAGGGATGTTGTTCAGGAAATGTTTATCAAAATCTGGACGAAGCGTGAGTCCATCCAAATGGACAACAATCTTTCCGGATATTTATTTGTGGCTTTGAGAAATGGTATTTTTAACCTGATTAAACATAACAATCTGGTTACTGCTTATGCAGATCAATTTTCACAGGCTAACGCTGACAGTGGTGTTTACACTGATACTTTGATTCGTGAGAAGCAGTTTGCCGCCATGATAGAAGCTGAAATTGCCAGCTTGCCTCCACGTATGAGAGCAGTTTTTGAGCTGAGAAGGATGGAGAACCTTTCTAATAAAGAGGTAGCAGCCCGTTTAGGAATTACAGAATCTACGGCAGCTGATCAAATGAAAAAGGCACTTAGGATATTAAAAACGAGGATTGGCTTAATCTTAGTGGTTGTACATTACCTTAACGTAAAATAAATTTTAATTCTCTATCCCCAATCTGTGTTTCACAGTTGTATTACATATAACATTCCGTAATCAACTAAATGGACGAACAGCAATTCATTGAAATTTTAGACCGGTATATTGCAGGTACAGCCAATGCTGAGGAGCAGGCCTGGCTGGAGTCTGCCTATATCAACCTGAACAAAAAATCCTTTTCTGTTTACGATGACGGTTTTCTCGATGCCCAAACCGATCAGATTTGGCATGTGGTTGCCAACGCTACACAGCCACCGAAAAAGTTGACAGGCTTGATGCCATTTATATATGCCGCCGCCGCGTTGCTTATTGTTTCGCTGGTAGCTGTTTTGGTTTATAACCAAAGTCATCCAAAATCTTATCTAACGAATCTGCCTGCAGCCAAAGATATCAAAGCAGGCAGGGATAAAGCCGTTTTGATACTTGCAAACGGTAAACGCATTGATCTGGATAAAACCGGAACCGGATATCTTGCCGATCAAACAGGAGTTAAAATATCGAAAACTGCCGACGGCCAAGTTGTATATAATATGCCTCAACAGATTGAACAAGTTGAGAAGCCTGAATATAATACCATTCAAACGCCTGCCGGGGGGCAATATCAGGTTAATTTACCAGATGGAACCAAAGTTTGGCTTAATGCTTCTTCGTCGGTAACCTTTACGACTTCATTTGAGGTTGAACGGAGGGTAAAGCTTAAGGGTGAGGCTTATTTCGAAGTGAGTAAGATTTCCGTTGATGGAAAAAGAATTCCATTTGTTGTTGAGACTCAAAATCAGAAAGTTGAGGTGCTGGGTACTCATTTCAATGTAAATGCTTACAGCGATGAGCGCACAATCAAAACCACTCTACTTGAAGGTAGCGTGAAGGTTAATGATGATGTTTTACTTCAACCTAATCAACAGGCACGGGGAAATGGATCGGACATAAAAGTATTGAGTGTAAATGCACAGAATTTTATCGACTGGAAAAATGGTGATTTCATTTTAGAGAATAATGATTTCAGGACCATTATGCGTAAGATAGCTCGCTGGTATGATGTGGAAATTGTATACAGTGATGATGCGCCTCAGAAACTCAACCTGGGGGGATGGATTTCACGCTCCAAAAATATTTCGTCCATTTTAGGAGTAATGGAGCAAACTGGAAAAGTTCATTTTAATATTGAAGGAAGGAGGATCACGGTAACCAGATAAAAATAAAACGTGGTTCTAAAAAGAAAGCCAGAAGTGGTGGAACACCTCCGGCTTAGGATTTTTAGAGCTCAAAATCAATCGACTGACTAATAAACTTTAAAACCAAACAAATGTACAAATTTTACCCAAACAAACTGGGTGGGGCATCTGTCCGTATCCAAAAATTTCTACTGATTATGCGTGTAACTACGTTCCTGTTATTGGCCGTAATGATGCAGGTAAGTGCAACTACACTTGCGCAAAGGGTTACTATTAATCAAAAAAATGCCAATTTAACTGATGTATTCAAAGTGATTAGAATACAAACAGGTTACGATTTTATTTACGATCAGGATTTAGTTTCTAAATCTACACCAGTAAATATCAATGTTAGCAACACAGAAATCAACGAAGTACTAAAACGCTGCTTAGTTAATCAATCACTCACTTATACTATTAAAGATAAAACTGTAATTATTCAGGAAAAAGCCTTTCTGGATAAGGTTACCGGTTATTTTGATAACATTACTGTTTCTGGTACGGTGCTGGATGAAACCGGTACGCCCTTACCCGGTGTGGTGATCAAAGTAAAAGGCACCAGTAGATCAACGATATCTGGAAACAACGGTAAGTTTTATATTGCTGCTACTGATGAAAATCCGACTCTTGTTCTGTCTTATATTGGTTATAAAACTTTAGAAGTGACTGCTACACAAAGCTTAATAGTAAAAATGGTTTTAGATCCTGCAAAGCTGGATGAAATTATGGTGATTGGTTATGGTACAACCACACGCCGCCTTAATACAGGTTCGCAGGTTGGAATCAGTGCAGACGAAATAGCTGATCAGCCGGTTACCAATGTTTTACAGGCGCTGCAAGGACGTCTTGCAGGTGTTACCATAACACAAACCAATGGTTTACCAGGTGCAGGTATTAACATTCAGGTTAGAGGTGCAAATGCAATCGGATTAAATGGTGTAAAAGCAAATCGTCCTCTGTATATTATTGATGGTGTACCTTTTCTTTCCGAACCTATTAATACAGCTTCTTTTATATCAACTGCAACTTCAACATCTGCCTTGCCATCTGCAGAAGGAAATACCAGTCCGATGAACACAATTAATCCCTCTGATATCGAAAGTATCGAAGTGTTAAAGGATGCCGATGCTACTGCTATTTACGGATCAAGAGGAGCCAATGGTGTAATTTTAATTACAACCAAAAAAGGAAAGGCCGGAGCAACAAAATTTAACGTAAATGCTTCATCAGGAGTTTCAGAAGTTACACATTTTGTAGAAACTGTGGGAACTGAGCAATATCTTGCCTTGAGAAGAAAAGCCTTTGCAAACAATACCACCAATCCGGCAACTCCAAGTGTAACCACAGCTCCCGATCTATTGGTTTGGGACCAGAACGGGTATACCGATTTTCAGAGGTATATGCTTGGAAATACTGCTAAAACACATGATGTTAATACAAGTTTATCTGGTGGAGATAACCGTACTAATTTTTACCTGAGCGGAACATACCATAAGGAAGGTAATGTGTATCCTGGCGATCAGGGATATCAGAGAGGAGGTGGTAAATTCAACCTGAACCACAGTTCACTTGATCAGCGTTTCAGTTTATCCTTATCTGCAATGTATTCTACAGATAAGAACAATATTTCAACAACAGATTTAGCTAGCTGGGCTTACGCACTACCTCCAAACTTCCCTTTATACAAGGCAGATGGAAGTTTTAACTGGGATGGGGGGATTAGCAATCCATTGGCATATTTAAACCAAACCAACGATAACCGTACCTCTAACCTGTTGACTAATTTGTTGTTGAAATACAATATTGCAAAAGGACTGGATTTTAAAACCAGTTTGGGATATAGTAAAACTGATATGACTCAGATAGCCCTCAGGCCACTAACGTCACTTAATCCAAATTTTACACCAACATCGGGTACTGCCAGCTATGTGTATAATTATACCAATAACTATATACTGGAACCGCAGTTAACGTACACCCGTAAAATCTGGAAAGGTACATTAAATGCACTTGCAGGTGGTTCTTATCAGTTCAAGCAATCAAAAATGCCATATAGTACTTCTGCATCAGGATTCTCGTCAGATGATTTCTTAAGAACCTCTACAGCAGCAACTACTGTAAGTACAACAAGTAGCTCTATCGATTATAAATACACTTCACTGTTTGGACGTGTGAATTATAATTTAATGGATAAGTACATTCTGAATGTAAATTACAGAAGAGACGGATCATCGAGATTTGGTCCTAATAACAAATTCGGAAACTTTGGTTCGGTCGGTGGCGCCTGGATTTTCTCTGAGGAAGATTTCTTGAAAAATAAATTCAGCTGGTTTAGCTTTGGTAAACTCCGTGGCAGTTACGGTATTGTTGGTAGTGATGATATTGGCGACTACGGATATTTTGACTCTTATACTGCATCAACTTATAATTATGCCGGATCTACAGGCTTAAATCCATCACGTCTGGCTAATCCTGATTATAAATGGGAAGAAACTAAAAAACTGGACATAGGTTTAGAGTTAGCTTTCTTTAAAGATCGTTTGTCGATCACCGGATCATATTATCGTAATAGAACCAGTAATCAGTTAATTAATCAGACTGTAAGTACACAAACCGGATTTTCTGGTTATCAAAGTAATCTGCCTGCAACAGTACAGAACTCAGGATGGGAAATTACCTTAACAAGCACGAACATCAAGAACAAGGATTTTAACTGGATTACATCTTTCAATATCAGTGCGAACCGCAATAAATTACTCTCGTTTCCCGACATTGAAAAATCTTCTTATTATACAACTTATATCGTAGGAAATCCGATCAGTTCCTATTATGTTTATCAGTATGCAGGTATAAATCCGGCAACTAACTTACCCATGTTTACCGATTTTAATGGCGTTGGCGGGGTAAACAGCCCAACAACAGGTTTTGCTGCAACAGGCCGTGGCGACCGTTATTTTGCAGGAACATCTTATCCTAAATTTTTCGGCGGTATTACCAACAGTCTTTCTTACAAAAAGCTTACTTTAGATTTTACCTTCCAATTTGTTAAGCAGCAGGGTAGAAGCTTGCTTACTTCATCATTCTACCCTCCTGGATACTTTAGCAATGCTGCATTAAGTGTAGTAAATGATTACCTGGCACTTGGCTCTCAGGACTATCTTGTATCGGCAGGAACACGTGGTGCAGCAGGATCTGCAGCTTACCTCGCTTATTCTTACTACACTGGTTCTGACGCTTCGGTTGTTGATGCCTCTTTTATCAGGTTGAAAAACGTAAACATATCTTACTCACTGCCTACCAAATGGCTATCGAAAGATACAGGCACACAGCTCCGTGTTTACCTACAGGCACAAAACCTGTTCACCATTACCAATTATGAAGGTTTCGATCCTGAATCGCAGGGTGTAGTAACACCACCATTGCGTACGATAACCGGAGGTTTACAATTCACTTTTTAATCTCAAACATCATGTCAAAATCGATATATAAAATAATGGCCATAATGATGGCTTTAACCGCAATAGTTAATACAGGATGTGAAAAACTTATTGAAATCGATCCTCCTGTAAACCAGGTGACTACTGATTTGGTTTTTGCATCCGATAAACTTGCAACCAGTGCCCGTTCGGCATTGTTCAGCACATTATCACAAACTTCTACCCAAAATAATAACATAACCCTTTACAGTTCTTTGCAAGCTGATGATTTGCTTTATCTTGGAACGGCTGCAGGTTTTCAGGAGTTAAATAACAACACCTATTCTAATGTAAGCACCAGTCATCCTACGGTGTTTGCTGAGTGGTACACTGTTATTTACCGTGCAAATGCTATTATTTTAGGCCTGCAAAATACGTCAGGAACATCTGATGCCATCAAAAAACAATATACTGCAGAAGCTAAGTTTGTACGGGCTTACTGTTATTTTAACCTTATAAATGAATTTGGAGATGTGCCCCTGGTTTTAGTAACCGACCCAAACATCACCGCATTTCAGGCAAGAGAAACTACTGCAAATGTTTATAATCAGATCATAGCAGATTTAACTGATGCGAAGGCAAATTTACTTAGCGATTATTCGGCAACATCGGGCGACAGGATAGGGGTTAATAAATTTACTGCGGCAGCACTTCTGGCCCGTGTTTATATGTTCACAAATAATTACGCAGCTGCAGAATCAAATGCATCAGAGGTAATCGCTTCATCACAGTATAGTTTAATCCCAAAAGCCAGTATTGCAGCAGGTTTGTTTATAAAAAACAGTACCGAAAGTATCTGGCAAACTCCGCCACCGGTAGCGGCAACAAACCAATATACCAACGAAGCTACAACTTTTATTCCATCAACATTAACTACCTTGAGTACTTATAATTACAGAATAGATCCACGATTGATCCAGTTGTTTTTAACTACAGATCAGCGTCGGATAAGCTGGATGGCTAGCACAACATTTTCCGGCGAAACCTATAGCTATCCGTTTAAATACAAGTATCGTACTCAGGCGTTGGCAGTAGCCGCAGGTATTACGGAGTATCAAATCGTAATGCGTTTAGCTGAGCAATATTTGATCAGGGCAGAGGCACGCGCCAGAATGGGCATGAACTTAAGCGGATCTTTAAACGATTTGAATACTATTCAAAACAGGGCTGGCGCAACGCTGAGTACTTCAACTGATGCGGCTACGCTGATCAATGATATTGCATTGGAAAACCGCAAAGAATTTTTCTGTGAACAAGCATATCGCTGGTATAATTTGAAACGTACCGGACAAGCAGATGCCGTTTTGTCGGCCATTAAAACAAGTTACACTCCTAAATCAAAATTATTCCCGATTCCACAGGCAGCTATAGATGCCAACTATAATTTAACACAAAACCCAGGTTACTAAACATACAAATGAACACAAGAAACCACTTTAAGGTCAGGTATTTTTACCTGGCCTTAGCCATCGGCATGCTTGGTGCAACCGCCCAATCATGCAGTATTTTGAAAAAGAAGAAGAAAGCTACCGTGGCAACAGCAGTTGCACCAAAGCCTAAAACCGATTCGCTTAAAAATCCTATAAAGCCTTATGCAGAAGTAATTACTTCAAAAGCGGTAACACAAAAAGGACTGTTTACAGTTCATAAAATTGCGGATAAATATTTCTTTGAAATTTCCAATAAGTTGCTTAATAAGGAAATTTTGGCTGTTAACAGGTTAAGCAAATCTACTCCTGGTGCAGGTAATTACGGTGGCGAAGAGGTAAGCTCCAGGGTAATTTACTGGGAATTAGGTCCGTCAAATAAACTATTCCTTAAGGTATCGGCAACGGTAAGTGTAGCCGATTCGACAGATATGATCTCAAAAGCCGTGGCCAGCTCAAACATGAACCCGATTATGGCGGCTTTCCCAATTAAAGCGAAGGGAAAAGATTCTTCATCTGTTGTGATTGATGTAACGGACTTTCTTTTAAGTGAAACTCCATTATTGTCTTTTGACGCTGAAAATAAAAAAGCTTACAATCTGGCCGCACAGGTGGCAGACCGCTCTTACATTGAAAGTGTAAAAAGTTTTCCTATTAACACAGAGGTTAAAACCATCAGAACTTACACTTCATTTGCCGGACGTTTACCAGCTACAAGCGAGGCAGGTGCCATTACTTTGGGAATGAATACCTCATTTGTAATGCTTCCCGAAATACCCATGCGCAAGAGAATGTACGATGCCCGGGTAGGTTTCTTTGCCAGTGCCAATATCAGGTATAAAGACGACCAGCAGAAGGTAGAACAGGAAGCTTTTATTCACCGTTGGAGGTTAGAACCCAAAGAAGAAGACATCGAAAAGTTTAAAAAAGGCGAACTGGTAGAACCTAAAAAACAAATAGTTTATTATATCGATCCGGCTACCCCAAAAAAATGGAGACTTTATTTAATTGCAGGTGTAAACGACTGGCAAAAAGCATTTGAACAGGCCGGTTTTAAAAATGCCATTGTGGCTAAAGAATGGCCGGAAGCAGACACCACCATGAGCCTGGACGATGCACGCTTCTCGGTGATCCGTTATTTTGCTTCACCTCAGCAAAATGCCTATGGCCCAAACATTGCCGATCCGCGTACAGGCGAAATCATTGAAAGCCATATCGGATGGTACCATAACGTAATGAACCTGGTGCACAGATGGTATATGATCCAGGCAGGAGCCATCGATCCAAGGGCACGCAAAAACAAATTCGATGATGAATTAATGGGCCAGTTGATCCGTTTTGTTTCCTCTCACGAAATTGGTCATACATTAGGCCTACGTCATAACATGGGCGCAAGCAGTACTGTGCCGGTTGAAAAACTGAGAGATAAAAAATGGGTAGAAGCTCATGGGCATACGCCGTCTATCATGGATTATGCACGTTTCAATTACGTAGCGCAGCCTGAAGACCATATCAGCGAATCCGGGATTTTTCCTCGTATTAATGATTACGACAAATGGGCAATTCAGTGGGGTTACAAGCCGATTTTTGGAACTGCAAATGCTGCAGAAGACAAGAAAATATTAAACAAAATTACCATCGATAGTCTTGCTTCGAATAAAAGGCTTTGGTTTGGTGGCGAAGGTAGAGATCAGGATCCGCGTTCTCAATCCGAAGATTTAAGCGATGATAACATCAAGGCCGGTCTGTATGGAATTAAGAACCTGAAAAGAATAGTTCCACAACTGATTAACTGGACCAGGGAAGATGGAGAAGATTATTCGGACCTTAAGGAGATGTACAAAGAAGCAGTTGGTCAGTATAGCCGCTATGCTTTCCATGTGCTTAAAAATCTTGGTGGTGTAATGGTTACAGAGAAAACATACGACCAGCCCGGCGCTGTTTATCAGCCGGTAAGTCTTGCCCGTCAGAAAGAAACCATTAAGTTCTATAACGAGCAGGTATTTGCTACACCAAAATGGTTGCTCAATAAAGATATCCTGAACAAAATAGATCCTGGTTTTTCTTTTAACGATGTTCAGATCGTACAGCAGGGAGTAGTGGCATCGGTAACTTCACAAACCCGCTTGTATAGAATGATGATTAACCAACGCGATTATGGTAAGGGTGCCTATTCTCCGCGAGAGTGGTTAAAAGATCTTAAGGCGGGTATTTTTAGCGAACTAATCAGCGGTAAAGCTACAGATGAATATCGCCGTGCTTTACAGAAAATGTATGTAGGAAGTATCATTACCATGTATAACAAACGCTTCGCATTGCAGGGATCTACTGATAATATTCTGGCCTCTGTAACCCCTACAGATGTTTTACTTTACTCTAATGTGAAGTCGCTCGCTTTCGCACACCTTAAAGATCTGCGTAAGGATATTACTAATGGAATTTCTAAAACCAGCGATTATGATACTAAAATCCACTATCAGTACTTAAAGCAGATGTTGGATAAAATAGTAAACGAATCGCCGATTCCGGGTTTAAATTACTAAGGCTTAACAACCATATATCATGCTGAAAAATAGTAAAAAAATCACTTTCCAAATATTAGTAATGATGATATGTTCTTCTGTGTATGCGCAACAATTTGCGCGTTGCACAGGAAACATAAAGGGGATTGGCAAGGGATATGTGTCATTTTCTTATGAGCTGAATGATCAGGTATATAAAGATTCGGTGAGTGCCGTTAAGGATTCATTTGCCATCAGAATTCCCTTAACTGAAACCGTAATCTGCACTTTGTCAACGTCGGTAAATCAGCAAATCAGAATTTTTTTGCTCGAAAATAGTCCGATTAAAATAAGTGGGGATATCAGTAAAGTATATGCGCTCGAAGTTTCTGGTTCAAAAGAAAATGATCTTTTCAACGGCTATAAGGCAGCTTTATTAGCAATACCCGGAAAGAGACCCGCTTTAACCGGAAATCACGAAGCGGATAGGGAAACATTGGAGCAATACAATGTATCGTATCAAAAATTAAAGGATAGCGTGCTGAACGCATTTATTTCAGGCAATGCCAGACATGTATGTAGTTCCATCGCTGTTTTTGATATGTATGTGGTTTATCCTGACCACGAAAAAGCCAGGCTGGCCTATGCAACACTGGATAGCAATGTCCACAAGAGTTCTTATGGCGTTCGTATTAAACAATTTATCGATGCGGTAAGTGTTACTGGAATTGGTGCAGCTGCACCAGCATTTGCGCTTGCCGACAGGAATGGAAAAGTACATTCGCTAGGTGATTTCAGGGGCAAATATGTTTTAATTGATTTTTGGGCAAGCTGGTGCGGACCATGCCGCCTGGAAAACCCTAACCTGATCAATGCCTACCAAAAATTTAATGATAAAGGCTTTACGATTGTTGGTTTATCTATGGACAGTTCGAAAGAAAACTGGTTAAAAGCTGTTGAGCAGGATAAGTTACTTTGGCTTCAGTTAAATGATCCTAAAACAACCAATGGCAAAACAGCAGAAATATATGGTGTAAAAAGCCTTCCTGCTAACTTTTTAGTTGATCCTTCGGGAAAGATTATCGCAAGAAATTTACGCGGTGATGCATTGGAAAAGCAATTGTCTGCCATTTTCGGAAAGTAAAATATTTAAAATTAACAACCGGGTAGAAACGGTTTTTTAGTTAATAGTTAGTGATGACAATGCAGGATGATGGATGTCTCCTGCATTTTTTGATTAATATCCCATTAATACCATAAATATGAAAATAGTAAATATTGTTGTTTACCTGATTTTAACTGTTCTGCTCTCAATCTATAATCCATCTGTAAACATGGCTCAGGAGAAACAGGATGTATATCTTACTTTAAAACATGCCAATATTATAGATATAGAAAAAGGCAGGGTGATGAGTGATATGACGGTTTTAATTAAAAATGACCTCATAGCATCTGTTTATAAGGGAAATAGAACCAAAGGAGAGGTAATAGATATTCAGCACAAATACCTGGTGCCTGGTCTGGTTGATTCGCATGCACACGTAACCAATATCAGCGGATCACCCATCGAAAGATCGTATAAGGTACTTGATTACCTGCTCAAACACGGAATTACCACCATCCGCGATGCCGCAGGGAACGGGGCAATTATGCAGAAGGTTCAGGCCGATGTAAATCACGATATCAAAACAGGTGTCGATATTTATTATGCTGCCTTTATGGCGGGCGATTGGTACTACAACCGCGATCAGCATATCCGAAAAGAACCTTATCATCCATGGGAACAACTGATAGTGCCGGGAACAAACCTCGACAGTGCTATGAAAGCTGCTAAGGAGTGCGGTGCAACAGGGGTAAAGTTGTATCATTCTTTTGATGGTACTTTTTTGAAGGAGGTAGCCGCTGCTGCAAAAAGAAACGGCTTGCTGGTTTGGGGACATGCCATGATGTATCCTGCAAGGCCTTTGGAAGTGGTGAGGGCAGGTGTTCAAGTTATATCGCATGCCAGTATGTTGTCGGCATTGATAAATGATCCGAAAATGAATTATAGAAAAGTTCCCCAAGCCTATAAGGACAGTGTTGGAAGCCGCATAGACGTATCGGAACTGGCCGGGGAAATGAAACGTAGAAATGTAATTCTCGATGCCACACTAACCGTTTCGGAAGTTAAGGAACAATGGATATTTGAACTGGTTAAAAAGCTTCATCAAATGGGCGTTAAAATTTCTGCAGGCACCGATAAAATTACCGTGCTTACCAATCCATATCCATTTTTGATTGAAGAACTCAATTATTTTGTAAACGACTGCGATTTTACCCCGGCCGAAGCACTGAAAGCCGCAACCTTGATTTCGGCTGAAACGATTGGTCAGGATAAAAATATCGGTAGTATTAAAGTTGGTAAAAAAGCTGATCTGCTTGTTACCGAGCAGAATCCTTTGGAAGATATCAACGGGTTAAAAAAGTTATCAATGATTATCAAGCATGGGAAAGTTATTAATTGAGTGAAGGACTGAATAGTTGGGTTTTCTCGAAAGAAGATAAAAAAAAGCGCAATAAATATTCATCGCGCTTTTTTTATGTTCTATATCTTTAATGCTAGATTGCAGTATATCCGCCATCGGCAATGATATAACTTCCTGTAGTAAATGTTGATTTATCTGAGCTTAAAAAGGCAACCAGATCTGCAATTTCCTGCACTTTACCCAATCTGTTGATCGGACTTTTAGCTGCGATTGCGTCTTGCATTTCCTGACTAAGGTTTGCACTCAGTAGTGGTGTTTCAATATAACCCGGGCCTACAGCATTACACCTGATGTTTTTCTGCGCATATTCGGCGGCAATATTTTTAGTAAGTCCAACTACAGCATGTTTTGAGGCGGTATAAGCCGGACTATTCGGTGCAGCAACTTGTCCGTGAATAGAAGCGATATTGATGATTGAACCACCACCGTTCTTCTCCATTTGTTGTAACTGATATTTACAGGCATAGAAAACGCCATTTAAATTAAGTGCAATCACGCGATCCCATTCTTCAGGTTCATAATCACCTGTTAGTTTTGCAGGCCCGCCAATTCCAGCATTATTACAGGCAATGTCAAGGCGGCCATATTTGGCTACTACTGCTTCGACCAGCGACTTATTTTCTTCCGCTTTTGAGGCGTCAGATTTTACTGCGAAAGCTTCGCCTCCATTTTCCTGTATCAATTTTACGGTTTCATTTGCATGTTCTTCGTTGATGTCGGACACAACTACTCTAGCACCTTCCTGTGCATAAGTGATGGCAATGGAGCGACCAATTCCTGAACCTGCGCCAGAAACAACCGCTACTTTATTTTCTAATAATGACATATTGTTTTGTGTTAAATTCTATGTAAAAAACGGGATTGTAGCCTGAATGTTTGTCAGCATAATGTGTTTTAACATTAAATAACTCCATTAGTTGAAAGCACTATTCTACAATAAACGGCAGCGTTACTATAAGAATTTACAGGGCAGTACATAGCAGGATGGATTATTCTGAGAGTACACTATATTTGTTGGAATTGATAGCCAATCATTTTCATAACCAGATATATTATGCCAAAAATTCAATACCTCCTTGCGATTACATTTTTCCTGTTTACTCTTTTTTTATCGCCAGCCGTAGTTAACGCGTTTGATACCAGTAAATTTAATTTGTTGATCGCACCAGGTACATTATCTGAACGATCGGTTACGCTGATATGGGAAAAGCAGGATGAAGCTAAGTCATTGGGTTACGAGATTGTGGTGAACAATAAGAGAGTTAGTTATTGTGGCAAAACCAATTTTACAATTACCGAATTAAAACCTAATACATGGTACATTGCGAAAGTGTTGATAAAAGGGAAAGCAAGGGCAAGTTACTTAAGCAATAGTATTCGATTTAAAACAATGGTATCAGGAAAAATCTTTAATATTTTAAGTTACGGTGCAGTGGCAGACAGCACAAGGATCAATACGAAATCCATTCAGGCTGCCATTGACGCCTGTTCAGCGGGAGGTACAGTATTCATTCCGAGAGGCACGTTTTTATCCGGCGCTTTACATTTAAAGAGTAACATGACATTAAAAATAGAGGAGGGGGGAGTATTAAAAGGGACGCAGGTTCCGGAAGACTACCTGCCAATGATTTTGAACCGCTTTGAAGGCTGGGAAATGAAAACTTACGCCAGCTTATTAAATGCAGGAACGCTTAACCGTGACGGGAGTTACAATGTCAGAAATTTAACCATTACCGGAAAAGGTAAAATTGTAGGTGGTGGACGAAAGCTTGGTGAGGCCATGACTAAAGCCAATGGGATCAGAAGCAGAGGGCGTTTAATCTGTTTAATGAACGCCCAAAATGTAAGTATTTCAGGACTTACCGTTACCGAACCGCCATGCTGGACTATCCATTACATCTATAGTGATGACATAAGTTGCTATAATTTAAATATCATTACTAAAAACATCAGAAATGGCGATGGTATAGACCCTGATTCTTCAACTGATTCCTATATTTTTAATTCTACTTTTGATACGGGGGATGATTGCATTGCCATCAAATCTGGCAAGAACCCCGAAGGATTCTTAATAGCAAAGCCAACGAAAAATGTTCGTATAACTGATTGTGATTTCAAAAATGGGCACGGAATATCTATTGGCAGTGAAATGTCGGGCGGGGTAAGTGATGTATTGGTGCAAGACTGTAAAGCAGGGAAACTCCTTCATGGTATGCAGATTAAAGGGACTAAAGATAGGGGAGGTTACGTTAGGAATGTAACTGTTGCCGATTGTGAGCTGATGAAAATCACCATATTCTCTGCAGTAAATTATAATAATGATGGCGAGCCGGCAACAGAAATCCCAACTTTCGAAAACTTTGTATTCAGGAATATTGATATGTCAATCGCTGTTCCGAACGGCGTAATAATTGATATCAATGGTTTTGAAGATGTTTCGCATCGGTTAAATAACGTATCGTTCAGTAATATTATACTACCGGAAAATGCAAAAGTAAATGTGACAAATGCCGAGGATATTCAGTTTAATAAGGTGAAATCAATATCAGGCATGTTACCTACATATAAGTTTGTAAATGTGGGCACAATAATTAAGGATTGATTTATCATATACTATTAGAATTGCGACGTCTTGTTATACAATAATTTCTCGCAGATCGCGCAGATTTCGCTGATCTTTTAGATTTATTATGCCATGAGACTTCTTCATAAAATCCAATCTGCGGCATTTGGGAGATCTCCGGGTAACATAGTAATAGAGTTCGTGGATAAAGATTTTTTAACTAAACCGATTTAAGTCCACAAATAAATGTCTTGCCGAAATAATGTCTATTAATTTTGTAGTTATTTTTTTGTTTTGACATTGAAATAGTGTTTAAACTCTGTTCAAATCCTTATATTCGTCTCATTGTATGGCGTCTGTAAACGAATTATCGGATAATGACTTGCTACTGCGTTTAAAAAACGGGGAGCACACAGCCTTTACAGAAATCTATAATCGATTTTGGGAAAAGATGATGAATCACGCTGTCAAACTCACCAAATCAGAAGATGAAGCCGCTGATATTGTACAGGAGATTTTTGTATCCATCTGGAACCGTAAGGAATCTTTGGAAGTTAAAGGGCCGCTTGCAGCTTACCTGATTAAATCAGTCCGTAATCTATCATTAAAGTATATCGAAAAGAATATACATAAGGAAAATTTTATCGAGCGCCTCGGATATCATTTTGAAAACACTACAGCGCAAACTGAAGATGACATTTCTGTAAAAGAACTTCAGGAAAATATTGATACAGCGGTTTCGAAACTACCTGGGAAGATGCGGCAAGTTTATGTTTTGAGCCGTGATGAACAGCTTTCTCATAAGGAAATTGCTCAAAAACTTGGGATATCGGAATTAACTGTTAAGAAACAGATTAATAATGCGCTTAAACTGATTGCAAAATCGTTGAAATTGAATCTATCAGGGACAATGCTAGTGCTTTTTGCGCATCTTTTAAAATAATTTTATTTTTTTCTAAAATAAATCTACTACCAAAGTCCTCTTTTCGGAATATAGTATTGTAAGGCGTCCTCTAGCTTGCCTAAATACCTATGAAAACCGAACAAGTTAAAGAACTTTTAAAGCGTTATAATGACGGACAGGCAAGTGTGAAGGAAGCCGATGCCGTTAACGATTGGGTGGAACAAGAGCTTGAACAAACTAGCTGGAATAAGTCTGAAGAAGATAAGGTAGCTTTTGGTATCGCATTAAAACTAAAAATTGATGCTCAAATTAACCTAGGTTCAGAAAAGGAAGCAAGCGGCACGAATTCCCTTAAGGTGACGAGGTTTCGAATGATCTCAGCCATTGCAGCAGCTATAGCGATTGTGCTGTTAGGTACCATTGTTTTCTGGAGAATGAGGAACGAAGACGCTTCCCGCCGATATGCAAATGATATTGCTCCAGGTAAAAACACAGCGGTTCTTAAATTGGCCAATGGACAGAAAATCAATCTTGATGAAAGAAATGGTACGCTTGATACGCTGAACGGAATTAAAATAGAAAAGGCTGCAAACGGTGTTGTTGTGTTCACCATTCTCGATCGTAATGCGGACGCAAGCAACCAGAAGAACACCATTGAAACCCCAGCTGGCGGACAGCATCAGGTGGTACTGGCCGACGGAACAAAGGTATGGTTGAATGCAGCCAGTTCCTTAACGTTTCCGGGCGAGTTTGGTGGGCAACAAAAACGTATAGTTAGTTTAACTGGGGAAGCCTATTTTGAGGTGACAAAAGATAAAACCCATCCGTTTTTGGTCGAGACTGCAAAACAGGAAGTCGAAGTATTGGGAACCCATTTTAATATCAATGCTTATTCTAATGAAGATAATATTAAAACAACTTTGCTCGAAGGTTCAGTTCAGGTTTCGGCAAGCGGGCAACATGAGGTTTTGTCACCTAATCAGCAATCTGTATTTAGAAACAATGCTTTACAGGTTAGTGAAATCGATCCGGCATTGGCTATCGATTGGAAAAACGGAGAATTCCGTTTCAAAGATGAACCACTTGAAAGTATTCTACGCAAATTGTCACGCTGGTATGGTGTACGTTTTGTAAGTGAGCTGGATGAAAATAACACTCCATCGTTTACAGGCTCTGTATCCCGCTTTGATAACATTTCTTCGGTACTTACCATGCTCGAAGAAACAGGCAACATCCGTTTTTTTATCAAAAATAAAATAATTACCGTAAAATAAAACACTGCCTAAAGGATTAACCACCCTTTATAAATAATAAAAATAAACAACTAACTAAAAACCACAACATGAAAAGAAAACTACCAGCCGCGGCGTAACATGAGCAGGTTTTTTAAGCAAAAAAGCCACGAAAGTGTTACCAGCACTTCCATGGCCATAAAGCTGAGTTAACCCTTAAAAACAAATTTCTGAGATCCATTTACGCATTAACCCAAACAAACGAAAGTATGAATTTTAATCCTTTATTTCAAGGGAAGCTACACCTGTGCTTTCCTTCCAAACTACTACTGACCATGAAACTTACCATTGCCATCATGATTGCCTTTATGGTGCATGTAAGTGCTGCCAGTTTCTCTCAAAAACTAACTTTTTCGGCTAAAAATGTCAGCATTGAACGTGTATTTAAAGAAATAGAAAAACAAACCGAATACCGAATTTTATATACTACGCAAACACTTAACGATGCGACTAAAATCAATGTTGAGTTTAACAACACTCCGTTAGCCGAAGTAATTGATTATTGTTTGAAAAACAAGTCGTTAAGCTATAAAATTGAAGCTAAAACGGTGCTGATTAAAAAAGAAGAGAAATCATTTATTGATAAAATCGGCGCGATATTTACAGCATCCCGTTTCAACGGCCGGGTTGTAGATGAAAACAACAATCCGCTGGTTGGTGCCACAGTATTGGTAAAGGGTACTAAAAAATATGCACTAACAGGATCAACCGGGTCTTTTGTGCTGGAACTTAACGAAGGTGATGTTCTGGTAATTTCATACATCGGTTATGAAACCAAAGAGCTAAAAATTACAGGCGGTTTATTACAGAGCGGAGTAGCCAGTCTGATTGATATCAAACTAAGCGCATCGGCAGCCGCATTGGATCAGGTGCAGGTAATTGGTTATGGAAGTACTACAAAAAGATTGAATACGGGAGCGGTGAGCTCAATTACTTCGGGCGATATTGGTAAACAAACAGTGGAGAATCCTTTACTGGCTATGCAGGGAAGAATTTCCGGAGTTCAGATTACCCAGGATAACGGGTTGCCCGGAGCGGGAGTGAGGGTAAATATCCGTGGTTCAGCAACAGCACTTTCAGGAGCGGGTTTTATTCCGTTGTATGTGATTGATGGTGTGCCGTTTACTCTTTTTAATGCTGCACAACCTGCCACTGATAATTTGAATGCTTACGGAGTTTCGGCTGCGAACGGAGGTGTTAGTCCATTCAGTATGATTGCACCTGAAGATATTGAGCGTATTGATATTCTGAAAGATGCAGATGCTACAGCAATTTATGGATCACGTGGTTCTAACGGAGTGATTTTGATTACAACAAAAAAAGGAGGGAAAGGTAAAACTGCTTACAATTTTAATGTCAACAGTGGTATTTCAAATGTTTCGAACTACATTCCTATGATGAATACAGAACAGTATTTAGCCATGAGAAAAGCTGCCTTTGCAAGAACAAGTGTAACACCAACAGCAGCGAATGCACTGGATCTGACAGTTTGGGATCAAAATGCCTATACTGATTGGCAAAAATATTTTATTGGCCATACAGGACACATGACTAATGCTACGGGCTCAGTAACTGGTGGCAATGCGCAAAATTCTTTCATGTTCTCATCAACCTATCGCAAACAGGGTACAGTATATGGAGGCGATTTTGGTGCCACGACATTTTCAAGCAGGTTGAGTGCAGGACACAAAAGTGCAGATGGTAAGTTCAATATTGACGGCTCGGTTAACTATGCCTACATGAAAAACCTGATGCCGAATACAGATTTAAGTACCATCTATACCTTAGCACCAAATTATCCATTATACAATGCAAACGGGTCGGTAAACTGGACTTCAACCAGTCCACTGTCTTATTACCCTAAAACTACTGATGCACAAACAAGTAACCTGATCTCTAACGTTAATCTTTCGTATAAGATTATTAATGAATTGACAGTAAAAGCTAATTTAGGCTACAGTACCACGAGATTGAGGCAGCAGCAAATTAATCCTGCCAGCTCTCAGAATCCTGCGGCTTCACAGATAAGTTCGTTAAGATATACAGATAATAGCAATACGAACTATATTATAGAACCTCAGTTGCTTTATAATAAAAAAATAGGGGAAGGAAGTTTTGAAGCGTTAATAGGTATTACATTTCAGCAAACCAATACCGAGGGGATTTCATTAACTGGTACAGGTTATAGTAACGAAGCTCTGATTAATTCCCTTTTAGGTGCCTCTGCTGTTACTACAAATCTAAATTCCAATTCCATTTACAAATACAATGCAGTTTTTGGTCGTTTAAACTATAACTGGAAAGGGAAGTATATCGTTGACGGCACTTTCAGAAGAGATGGTTCTTCACGCTTTGGTAACAATAACAAATTCGGGAATTTTGGTGCTTTAGGAGCTTCATGGATATTTACTGAAGAAAACTTTATGAAAGATTTAACCTTTTTAAGTTTTGGTAAATTAAGAGCCAGTTACGGTGTAACAGGTAATGATCAGATTCCAAATTACCTGTATTATTCGCTTTATACGACATCGGGAACAAGCAGCAATTATGATGGAAACTCAACGTATGTTGCTTCAAATATTGAAAATCAGGACTTGAAATGGGAAAGCACTAAAAAGCTTGACATTGCTATCGAATTGGGATTTCTTAAGGACAGAATTTTACTAAAGGCCGATTATTATCGCAACAGGACTTCTAATATGTTGAACTATATCAGTACTCCTCTGCAAATTGGAACTTCAGGATATTATGCAAATCTTGATGCAACTGTTCAGAATAAAGGCTTCGAGTTTGAGTTGAATACCGTAAATGTTGCATCAGGCGACTTCAGATGGTCGACCAATATCAACATGACCATGTTGCGCAACAAGTTGCTGAAATTTGATAATCTGGCGAATACATCTTATGCCAGCAGTTATGTAATTGGTTTGCCGGTAGATATAACAAAAAGATACCAATACAATGGAGTAAATCCTCAAACGGGCTTGCCCACTTATCAGGACATAAATGGTGATGGTACCATTACTTTTGCAGGTGACAGGTATATTGTAAAATATGGACATCCTTATTTTGGTGGCATCAATAATAGTTTTAGCTATAAAGGATTAACGCTTGATTTTATGTTTCAATACAATCATCGTTATGGTGTGCTTAACCCAACTTTAACCTCAAGCCCTGCCGGTATTAATTATGTAAATCAAAGTACTGCAATATTGAACCGCTGGTCGGCCGTTGGTGATGTGGCATTGTATCCTGCGGCATCAACTTCTTCTGATGCGTCATATAATAACTTAACCTCATCAGATTTAAACTGGGGTGATGCTTCTTACTGGAAATTAAAGACTGTGAGCTTAAACTATACGCTTCCAAAGCAAATTGTGAGCAAGCTTAAATTATCAAACCTTAGTGTCTATGTACAGGGACAAAATATTTATACCTGGGCGAAACAAAAGTATGTATATGATCCGGATACGACGGTTCCGGGTACAGGTTCTGGTTTAGGAACAGGACAATATACCGCTATACCTCAGGTCAGAACAATTGTTTTCGGTATAAATTGCTCACTTTAATCTTAAGAAATCATGAAAATTAAATTTAATTTATACATCATAGCTGCTTCACTGTCACTTGTATTGTTGTCTTTTTCATCGTGCAAGAAATATGTTGAGGCAAAGCTGGCTACTAACTTAATTTCAAAAGATGATGCTTTTGCCAGTGATAACTCTGCAACCAGTGCAACATTGTCTCTTTACTCTAATTACTCATTCCTTAATTCTATTCAGTACGAAACATGGGCTTCGGGATTATCGGCTGATGAGTTGCAGAACACAACAGCAGTTTCTGATTATGTTCAATTCACACAAAATGTTGTTTCAACCACAAACGGAACATCCTCAAACTACATTTGGGGTTATTCTTATCAGGTGATCAGGTATGCTAATCTCATTATTGACGGATTGGATAAGACAAGCGGTGTGAGTGCTACTGTAAAAAATCAGCTTACCGGTGAAGCTAAGTTCTTCCGTGCATTTATGTTTCTTAACCTTGTTAATTTGTACGGAGGAGTTCCATTAACCACAGATCCGGTTGAGCTAAACAACGCCACTAAACCCAGGGCTTCTGTAGCTGAGGTTTATGCTCAGGTGATTAGTGATTTGAAGGATGCACAAAATCTGCTTCCAACAGCTTACGTGGGAACTGCTGCGCTTAGGGTGAGGGTAAATAAATGGGCAGCAACTGCACTTCTTGCAAGGGCATATCTTTACAATAAAGATTATGTAAATGCGGAAGCTGAAGCGACAAAAGTAATTGGCGCCGGTACTTATACTATGGCTACAACTGCAAATGCTTTTATAAATACCAGTAGTGAGACCATTTTACAATTATCTTCGTTATACGGTGCATCAGGGTTTACATCATACCGTACTACGAGTTCTGCGAACAACATTGTGCCTCCAATCTTTGTTTTGTCTGGTGCGTTCACAAAAGATTTTGAAATGAATGACAATCGTAAAACAACCTGGGTTGACTCTACCACTTATAACGCGGTAAAATATTACAGAATTAATAAATACAAGGTTCAAACGGCTACGGCGTCCACTTTAGGTAATGAATATACTGTGTTATTGCGTTTAGCAGAGCAATATTTAATCAGGGCAGAGGCCAGAGCGCAACAATCGAATATCACAGGTGCACAGGCTGATATTAACATTATTAGAGCCAGAGCTGGTTTAGGTAATACAACCGCATCTACTACCGCAGGATTACTTACCGCAGTGGCCAAGGAAAGAAAATTGGAATTATTCGGTGAATATAGTCACAGATGGTTTGATTTAAAAAGAATGGGATTAGCAGATGCTGTTTTGGGTTCGTTAAAGACCACGTATAAATCGAGCGCCCAATTATTCCCAATCCCATCAGACCAGATATTGCTAAACGCTAACCTTACCCAAAACCCGGGATATTAAATATTCTTCCCGCCGTTCTGTAATGATTGAATGGCGGGTTTTTAAATCAACTCTAAATGAAAAATAATATGAAACTCTTAAGAACCACCGGCTTGTATCTACTGGCAAATGCTGTATTGATTTCAGTGAATGCACAGGATAAAAAAACTACGGATACTACAGCACAGTACCTCAATAAACTGGTTTTATCAAAAGATACAGCCGATAAAATACAGCTGAGAAGTAAACTTGCCGAATTATCTGATGGCAAAACAGAAGCTACCGTATTAATGGCAGCAAATTACTACTATCGGATTGGAGATCAGAAAAGATCAGAGCAGTTATATAATGATGTAGTGACGCGTTTTCCTTTAGGCACACAGGCCAGAAGTGCAGCATCCAAAGATTTTTACCTGCTAAAAACAGCTAATGAAGCAGAATCTGCCTACAAAGGCTGGATTAAAAAATTTCCACCGGCTAATTATCCCAATGTAAAAGTTGATGATCGTTTGGCATATGATTATGTAAGAGCAAATGTAGCCGGTAAATTTGCCGCAGAAAAAAATGTTGTCAAGGCAAATGAATATGCAAATATGCTTGAAGTAGACTTTTGGAAAGGCAATGCCTACTCTGGCATCACTACTGCTTTTTATAAAAATGGTGATCTTGCGAATGCAGAGATCTATGCGAAGAAAGCAATGGATAATGCTTTTTCTTATATTGATGGCAAAAAGGGAAATGAAAACTGGGCAAAGTTCTCTGCTTCGGGTTATCCGGGATTAACGAGTACTTATGCTAATATTTTGTTCGAAAGGAAAAAGTATGATGAGGCATTGAAATATTCTGAAATGGCCTATGCTAAATCGCAGGGTTTAAACCCACCTTTAAATTATCGCTATGCTCAGATTTTGATGGGATTGAACAGAAATCAGGAAGCTTATGATAAACTGGAAGAAGTGGTAAAGGCAGGAAAAGCTACTCCGGCAATGGCCGATGACTTTAAAAAGCTTTATGTGAAAGTTAAAGGAAGTGATAAAGGATACGAAGAGTACGCTGCTGCAACCCGTAAAAGTTATCTCGAAGCTTTAAGCAAAAAACTGACTAAAGACATGGTTAACGAAACGGCAGCAGGTTTTACGCTAACAGATTTAAATGGTAAACAGGTTTCTTTAGCCGACTACAAAGGTAAAACAGTGATTCTGGATTTCTGGGCAACCTGGTGTGGGCCATGTAAAGCCTCTTTCCCGGCAATGCAGATGGCTGTTGATAAATACAAAGCAGATGATAACGTGAAGTTTTTATTCATTCATACGTGGGAAAAAGTAGCCGACCCTGTTAAAGATGCCGGAGATTATATCAAAAGCATGAAATATAATTTTGAAGTGTTGATGGATTTAAAAGATGCACAAACTAAAGTAAATAAGGTAGTAAGTAGTTATAAGGTTAACGGAATCCCAGCCAAATTTGTTATTGATGCCAATGGAAATGTAAGGTTTAAATTAACCGGTTTTGATGGAAGTAATGAAGCTGCCGTTGATGAGCTTACCATGATGATTAATATGTGTAAAACCGGGTCATAGCTAAATTGATCGCTGGTGATCCACAAATTAGGTTAGCCACGGAAGCACAGAATACACGGAGTTTGTTAGTTTTTCGTGGTTTCTGTGTTTCAGTGGCTATTTTATTTGCAGTACAATGAATCTGCGGCTTTCATTTATTAACTTGCCTTTATGAGTTTAAAAGAAATAAAGTGGGGCATTATTGGTTGTGGCGATGTGACCGAAGTTAAAAGTGGTCCCGCTTTCAATAAAATAAAAAATTCTTCCTTAGTGGCAGTGATGCGGAGAGATGCCGCAAAGGCGGAAGATTATGCTAAACGTCATGGTGTGCCGACATGGTATATTAATGCAGATGATCTGATTAATGATACTGAAGTAAATGCCATTTACATTGCAACGCCTCCAGGAAGTCATGAAGAATATACTTTAAAAGCGATTGCGTCTGGAAAACCGGTTTACGTGGAAAAGCCAATGACGCTTAATGCAGAATCTGCAAAGCGAATGACAGAAGCCGCAAATGGAAGCGGCATCAAGCTTACCATCGCACATTACAGGCGGGCGCAACCCATGTTTCTAAAAATAAAAAAACTTATTGATGAAGCTGTAATAGGCGATATCCGTTTTGTAAAACTGGAAATGTATCAAAGCTCCACTAATGAACTGATTGCCAAAAGCGATGAAGACTGGCGAAGAAATCCTGAGGTTTCAGGTGGCGGACTTTTTCATGATCTTGCACCACATCAGCTAGACCTAATGTATTATTTCTTTGGGGAAATCGAGTCGTTTAGTGGATTGGAACTCAATCAGGCCCGTTTATCTGCTGCGGATGATTTTGTAACCCGGCAAATTAAATTTAAAAATGGTGTGGTATTCAATGGAACCTGGTGTTTTACTGTGGCAGCTGCAGATCAAAATGATGTTTGCGAAATCTATGGTTCACAAGGAAAAATCAGTTTTTCCATATTCGGGAATACCGTTACCGTATCTGTTCGTGAAAAAAAAGAAAATATTGTATTCGATTCTATTCCTCATGTTGAGCAACCCATGATCGAAAAAGTGGTAAATTATTTTCTGGAGCAAGGCCCCAATCCATGTCCACCGGAAGATGGAGTGCTATCCATGATTCTGTTGGATGGTAGGTAAAGAGTGCCTGCGAAAGCCTGGAAGATGTCAAAAAAAATAGCCCCAGATTCACAGATATTGGGAGACTGCGGCAAAAATTAAAATATTTATTCAGCCAGTAATTTATAGCTTTGGTGAGCAATTTCATATTCTTCATTAGTAGGAACAACCAGGATTTTTGCTTTTGAACCTAATGAGCTTACATCCATAATGCCGCCTGAGTAGCTATTGTTCTTTGCTACGTCAAGCTCAATCCCCAGATAATCCAATTCGCCGCAAGCGGCTTCGCGCATGGCTTTATCATTTTCGCCAACACCGGCAGTAAAAATCAATGCATCTACACCATTAAGGATAGCGGTATAGGTACCAATAAATTTCTTAATGCGGTAGGCATAAAGTGCTAAAGCCAGAATAGCTCCTTCATTACCTTCAGCAGCTAGCTTCCTGATGTCGCGCATGTCGCTTGAACCACCAACGCCGAGTAATCCCGACTGTTTGTTAAACAATGCACTCAACTGTGCATGGGTATATCCGGCATGTTCAATCAGGTGAAATATTACCGAAGGATCGATGTCGCCCGATCTGGTACCCATTACCAGTCCGCTTAAAGGGCCAAAGCCCATGCTGGTGTCAATTGATTTTCCGTTTCTGATTGCTGTCATACTGCATCCGTTTCCTAAATGAATACTGATGATTTTAGCCTCTTTTTTATCCAGCCAATTGATAGCTTGTTCACTAACATACTTATGGCTGGTACCATGAAAGCCATAAACGCGAATCCCATCTTCCTTATAATATTTCTCAGGGATAGCATATCTGAAGGCTTCAACCGGAATGGTCTGGTGAAAAGCAGTATCAAAAACAGCTATCTGTTTAGCTTTTGGAAAGGTTTGTTCAGCAACTTCAATACAGGTTAAATTCACAGGATTATGCAAAGGTGCAAGGGAAAATAATTTTCTGATTAATGACTTAACTTCTGCTGTAATTAAGGTAGGCCCTGAAAAGTGTTCACCACCATGCACTACACGGTGACCTACGGCAGCAATATCATCTGAACTACTAATTACCGACTGATCCCCCTCGATGAGCATGAATAAAACCTGGCTAAGGGCTTCGTTATGATCGCTGATAAAGCCAGACTTTTCGTTTACTGACTTTTTACCTCCGTTGAATACGGTATGTTTGATATAGGAACCCTCAATGCCAATCCGTTCTACCAATCCGCTACAAACCGGTGATGGGTTGGGCATATTGAAGAGCTGGTATTTGAGGGAACTACTTCCAGAGTTGATGACTAAAATATTCATTTATTAGATTTCCTGACATTGAATGGCTGTAATGACAACCGTGTTAAATATATCGTCGACTGTACAGCCGCGGCTTAAATCGTTGATGGGTTTGTTCAATCCTTGTAGCATAGGGCCAATGGCTAATGCACCTGTTTCCCTTTGAACGGCTTTGTAAGTGTTATTTCCGGTATTTAGATCGGGAAATATTAAAACACTGGCGCGGCCGGCAACTTCAGAATCGGGTAGTTTCTGACGGCCAATTGCGGGATCTACAGCGGCATCATACTGTATAGGGCCTTCAATTTTTAACTCCGGGAAACGCTCGCGCACAATTGCTGTGGCTTCGCGAACCCTTTCTACATCCTCACCTTCTCCGGACGTACCTGAAGAGTAGGAGAGCATGGCAATCCGGGGCTCTATTCCGAACCGGGCACTACTTTCTGCAGATGAAATGGCAATTTCTGCGAGTTGCTGGGCTGTTGGATTCGGATTTACAGCGCAGTCGCCGAATATGGCTACCCGTTCAGGGAGGCACATAAAAAAGATCGATGATACAACAGATACACCTGGCTTGGTTTTTACAAATTGCAGGGCCGGCCTGATGGTATGTTGAGTTGTGTGCACCGCTCCGGAAACCATTCCGTCGGCATCCCCTTTGTAAACCATCATGGTACCGAAATATGAAACATCGGTCATCATATCTGTGGCCATTTCCATGTTTACATTTTTTGCTTTGCGCAATTCGTATAGCGTTTCAACATATTGATCATAGTGTGGCGAATGGGTAGGTTGATGAATCTGAATGGCGTTGATATCGAGGTTTAAGCCCAGTCGCTTGATGGAGTTACCAATTTCAAGCGGATCACCCAGCAGGGTAATGTCTACAATGTCCTGAGCGATCAGTTTTTCTGTTGCCTTTAAAATGCGGTCGTCGTTTCCTTCGGGTAAAACAATATGCTTTTTCTCCCGCTTAGCCCATTTGACCAGCTGATACTGGAACATATGAGGGGTAATGCCCTGATAACTGAAGGTGATTATTTTATCATCGAGCGCTTTAAGGTCGACATGCCTCTCGAAAATATCTATGGCCAACTCAATCTTCTTTTTATTATCAATGGTGATTTTCGAATGAATACTACCAATGGTTGTTGTGGTTTCAAATGTACCCTTCTGCACGGAAATAATCGGAATGATGGTTTGCAGACCTTCAATCAGTTTAATCATGGGTTCATCCGGTAAACTTCCTGCAGTGAGTACAATCCCGGCAATTTTTGGATAATTGGCTGATAGGTTGGCCTGCAGGGATCCAATAATAATGTCGCCACGATCGCCTGGGGTTACAATAAGCAGGTTATCTTTAATGTGCCTTAAAAAGTTTGGCAACATCATTGCGCCAGTAACAAAGTTATCTACCTGGTTATCGAGCAAATCGGCACCAAAAAGAATGTCAGCATCCAGCGCGGTAGCAATTTCTTTCATGGTCGGACTTTGAAGTCCGCTTTCTATAGGAATCACTGCAATTAGCAATTCTGGTGGTAGCTGGTTGGTGAGTGCTTGTTTAATTCTTTCTGCTTCTTCAGGGTTAACCATGTTGGCTACTACACCCAATACCTGCACGTCTCTAAGTAAGAAATTACGGTAAATATTAATAGCAGATTTAAACAGCTGGCTGGCAGTTTTATTTTTCCCAGATACCACAATTAAAACAGGTGCCCCCAGGTTTTTGGCCATTAATGCGTTTGATTCAAACTCAAAGGCGCTGCCTTCACCTAAAAAGTCGCTTCCCTCGATAACAGTGAAGTCATAGTTATCTTCCAGCTTTTTGTATTTACTGATGATGGTATTAATAATGCTGCCACTATCTTCTGACTGGTGCAACATATCCTGACGGGTGAAGGCAAATGCATCTTCATAAGGTAAGGGAAGTGAGAAGTAATCGAGCATAGCCTGAACGTGCTCATCCTTTTGATTTGGATCTTCCTGTGCGATAATAGGTTTGAAATAACCAACCTTCTGGGTTTTAGCCAGAAGCATATTGATCATCCCAAACGCAATAACCGATTTTCCGGTATAGGGTTCTGCTGATGCTATAAAGATGTTCTTCGTCATGATTTTGATAGTAAGTGATATTAACCAACAACGACGAAGATAGTTGTTATAAAACTAAATTTATTACAGTATTGTCAGGGATTGGTCTTATTTTAGATCGATTCTAAATAGCATGAATGCTATTTATATAGATTTTTTTAAGTCTTTGCGTTTGGAATTAAGCTTAAATATGCCTGGGCATTCGCTGCATATTTCTTTTTATCAAGCTTAAAATAGTAAGCCCCCTTTTTTGATCCTGTTTTATCTTTTTCATCTAATTTGATGAGCAAGCCTGTGGACGTAATTTTTCGACTAAAATTTCGGGTATCTATTTTGGTATCGTTTACTTCTTCAAAAAGGATATGAAGCTGTGGAATAGTAAACTTTTTGGGTAGCATTTCGAATAGGATAGGGTGTTGAGCGGCTTTGTATCTGAGTTTTTTACGGGCATCGGAAACCATCTGTTCGTGATCGAAAATTAGTTTAGGACGATCGTTGATCAGAAACCATTCCGCTTTATGGTCATTGTTCAGCTGCGCTTCATATTTATGAATATCAATCAGTGCGAAGTAGCCCACTGAAAGTGTACGTTCGATTGGATCCCGGTCTGGCGCTCCATAAACCTGGAGCTGTTCCAGATAAACACCTTCCAAACCTGTGGTTTTTTTAAGTACCCTATTGGCCGCATCGTCTGGAGTTTCATCTGGCCCGAGAAATCCGCCCATTAAACTCCATTTGTTTATTTCAGGTTCAAGCCCCCTTTTTACCAATAGAATTTTCAGGTGTTCGCCATCAAATCCAAATACAATGCAATCTACAGCAACAAGGTAATGTGGCTGCTTAGAATACTCTTTCATTTAACAATACTATTTTGAAAGCTTTAAGATGTTCATTTTTTTACGAATATAAAAATTATTATTAAATGTCTGCTTGACAATTAATAATAATTTTATAATTTGCGCCATAGATATTTTAACCAAAAAAGAGGCTAAATTCTGACAGCACAAACACAATATGAATTCTACATTTGAATTAGACAACAATCCGCATACCCGTTTAAATATTTTAACAGGCGAATGGGTTTTGGTTTCACCACACCGCACTAAAAGGCCCTGGCAAGGAAAAGTTGAGGATTTAACACCAGACAACCGTCCGGAATATGACCCAAAATGCTACTTATGTCCGGGAAATGGCAGGGCTGATGGGGATACCAATCCCGATTATAAGGAAAGTTTTGTTTTTAACAACGATTTCGCAGCATTGCTATCTGATACGCCTGATGGTGGACTAAATGAAGATAACCTTTTGGTTGCCAACAACCAGAAAGGTATATGCAGGGTGATCAGTTTCAGTCCGAAGCATAACCTAACCTTACCTGAAATGAGTGCTGAGGGGATTACGGCAGTTGTTGAAGTGTGGCAGAATGAATTCAATAAGCTTGCAGAGCAGGAGTGGATTAAATATATTCAGATTTTTGAAAACAAGGGTGAGATTATGGGTTGCAGCAATCCGCATCCACATGGTCAAATATGGTCGCAAAGCGATATCCCATTGGAAATTGTGAAGGAGACTGGTCGTCAGAAAACACATTTTGCCGTTCACCGCAGAAGTTTGTTAGGGGATTATTTGAAACTGGAGCTTAAAAAATCGGAACGTATTGTATTTGAGAATGATCATTTCGTTGCGCTCGTTCCATTTTGGGCAGTTTGGCCATACGAGGTGATGATTGTGAGCAAACGCCATATCAATAGCATTAAACTCTTTACCAATGCTGAAAAGAGAGCGTTGGCCGAAACCATCAAAGTGGTGACTACTAAGTACGATAATTTATTCGAAGCCTCATTTCCTTATTCAGCCGGTATGCATCAGGCGCCCGTAAATAATGGCGACTACCCTGAATGGCACTGGCATATGCATTTCTATCCACCACTTTTACGCTCAGCAAGTGTGAAGAAATTTATGGTGGGTTATGAGATGCTGGCAAACCCTCAGCGTGATATTACACCTGAATTTGCTGCAAACCGACTAAGAGAAATGTCAACAGTTCATTATAAAACCAGCAAAGCTGAAAACTAAATATTTCAAATATGAATTTGGAAAATCTTAAATCTATATTTAAAGGCATTTTTAATGCTGATCCATTAATAGTACGTTCTCCTGGCAGAATTAACATTATCGGAGAACACACTGATTACAACGAGGGTTTTGTAATGCCAGCAGCCATAGATAAGGCCATTTATGTAGGGATTTCTAAGCGGGATGATCATGAAGTTCACCTCTTCTCTGAGGGCTATCAGCAGCTTGATGTTTCATCAATTAAGGATCTGAAAAAATCTGAAAACGATTGGGCTAATTACATTCTTGGTGTTGCGGATCAAATCCAAAAAAGAGGTTACAGTCTTGGAGGCTTCAACTTCTATATTGATGGAAATGTGCCATTAGGAGCCGGTTTATCTTCATCGGCCGCAGTGGAATGTGCTACAGGTTATGCACTTGATCAATTGTTCAATCTGGAAATTCCGAAAATGGATATCGCCCTTATCGGGCAAAAGGCTGAGCATACGTTTGCAGGTGTAAACTGTGGGATAATGGATCAGTTTGCTTCGGTGTTTGGAAAGAAAGACCATGCGGTTATGCTCGATTGCCGTTCGATGAAATACATTTATATTCCTTTAAAACTGGATGGATATAAGTTGGTATTATTGAACACTAACGTTAAGCACTCTTTAGCCGATTCGGCCTATAATAAAAGAAGAGCCTCATGCGAGCAGGGGGTGGCATGGGTAAAAGAAGCCTACCCAAGTGTAAACAGCCTGCGCGACGTTGATTTAGCCATGCTGGAACAATATGTGAAACCCAAAGACCTGGATGTTTACAATAAGTGCCGTTTCGTGATTGAAGAGATTGAACGCTTGCTTACCGCTGCAGAGCAACTTAAGAATGGCAACCTTGATGGCCTTGGTCAGCTGATGTATCAAACCCATCACGGATTGAGTGTTGATTACGAAGTGAGCTGTGCCGAGCTCGATTTTCTTGTTGATTCGGTAAAAGAGCTTGATTATGTTTTGGGGGCCAGAATGATGGGTGGCGGTTTTGGAGGCTGTACCATTAACATCGTTAGGGATGAAAAGATTGATGATCTGATTGAAAACCTCAGCTCCAGATATGAAGAGAAATTCGGTCTCAGCCTTGCAGCATATGTAGTTACGACAGATCAGGGAACTAGTGTAATTAGCTAGAAATAAATAAAAATAACCAAATAAATAAAATGAAAGAAAACATCTTGGACACTAAGGATTACATTGTTTTTGCAGTGTATTTCATCATTGTGGGCGCTTACGGACTTTACATCTACAACAAAAAGAAATCAGAATCTACAGGTTCTAAAGATTATTTTTTAGCTGAAGGATCTTTAACATGGTGGGCGATCGGGGCATCACTTATCGCATCGAACATATCTGCTGAGCAGTTTATCGGCATGAGCGGCTCGGGTTTTAAAATGGGTTTGGCCATCGCATCTTACGAATGGATGGGGGCAGTTACCTTGCTCGTGGTAGCTGTATTTTTTATGCCGGTTTACCTGAAGAATAAAATTGCAACTATGCCGCAGTTCCTCCACGAACGTTATAATGGCACTGTAGCTATGATTATGGCGGTGTTTTGGCTATTACTTTATGTAGTGGTGAATTTAACCTCCATCCTATACTTAGGTGCCCTGGCAGTAAGTAGTATTTCAGGATTCAATCTGGAATTCTGTATGTATGCCATTGCCGTTTTTGCTATCATTATTACCCTTGGGGGGATGAAGGTAATAGGTTACACTGACGTTATACAGGTATTCTTTTTAATACTTGGTGGTCTTGCCACTACTTATTTAGCTTTAAATTTAGTGTCAACACATTATGGCACTTCGGGGATTTTGGAAGGGTATAGCTTAATGACTACTAAAGCTTCCGAGCATTTTCACATGATATTTAAGCCAGACAATGAAAACTATATCGACTTACCTGGTTTAAGTGTGTTGATAGGAGGGATGTGGATTGTTAACCTGAATTACTTTGGCTGTAACCAGTATATTACTCAACGTGCTTTAGGTGCTAACTTAGAGACTGCCCGAGGCGGCTTATTGTTTGCTGCATTATTAAAACTATTAATGCCAATTATAGTGGTGTTGCCTGGTATCGCTGCTTATGTATTGTATAAGGATGGTGCTTTTCAAACGGAGATGCTTCAGGACGGTACGGTAAATCCAGATCGTGCTTATCCGGTGCTCTTGAATTTACTTCCGGCCGGATTGAAAGGATTGTCATTTGCAGCTTTAACTGCTGCTGTTGTGGCATCTTTAGCTGGTAAAGCAAATAGTATTGCTACCATTTTCACTTTAGATATCTATAAAAAAGTGCTTAAGGTAGATGCTACTGAGAAAAATCTGGTTAACACAGGGAAGGTATCTATTGTTGTAGCCATGATTTTAGGTGTGTTGATTGCACCACATTTGGGTATCGACAAGAAAGGTGGTTTCCAATACATTCAGGAATACACAGGTTTCGTTTCTCCGGGTATTTTTGCCATGTTTATTTTAGGTTTTTTCTGGAAAAGGACAACCTCTGCGGCAGCATTATTTGCAACCATTGGTGGATTCTTATTGTCGATTGTACTAAAGGTATTGCCAGGTCTTACCGATTTATCGTGGCTTTCTGGAATGGGATTCAGTGTGAAAACTGCTTCCGGTGTATATGAGATACCGTTTTTAGATAGAATGGGTTTCGTGTTTGTATTCTGTATTTTGGGAATGATCATCATTAGCAGTTTATCAAATAAGGCGGAAGCAGAGGCAAAAGGACTTGAAATTGATATTAAGATGTTTAAAACCTCGAGTGCATTTGCAGTGGGTGCGTTGCTTGTGTTAGGTTTAATCGTAGCACTTTATAGTGTTTACTGGTAAGAAATATTTGTAAAATAAATGATTAGTTAGGGGTAAAGTCTTTCAGGCTTTATCCCTTTTTCATAATTGGTTATTTGATGATGGAAGGGGGAGAATGCAGTGTGGCTTTGCGACGGACCTGGTTAAACTACACGGTATTAACTGTGAAAATCGATTAGCCTAAATTAAAAATATTTACTAAAAGGAATTAGTTTTAAATGAAGAAGAACGCTCAAGCAAACGAATTTAGGGGTAACTAGCGTTGTACCCTTGGTCTTTTGCTTTTGAAACCTGTACTTTGTCCGGTTGGTTTTGGTTTTAAAGCTTTTTTCGGAGCTTCTTCGGCGCAAAGTTTAACAGTGATTACATTGCCCTTAAAAGTTTCGCCATCAAGCATGGAAATAATATTTTTAGCATCATCCAAACTTAAAAGCTCAATGAATGCATATCCTTTACACTTTTTTGTAGCGCGATCACGTACCACCTTAATCGTTTCTATTTTTCCATGAAGACTAACAAAAATTGCAATATCCATTTCCTGAATATTCTCAGCCAGACCGCCAATAAAAATCTTTACCATTTAACTTTGCGTTTTTAGAACAAACCAGCTTCAACTATATTTCAAGAAATAGTATTCAGGTAGTTTATAATGGTGCAAAATAAGCAAATTGCCTCGCCTAGTCAAAATATTTAATAAAAATATGTTGATTTTAATTTCTTTTTACGCTTGTGAAGTTATTAATGAAATTTGATCGTAATAGTATAGACCAAATGTGGTGTTTATCACAAATAAAATTTATTTGAAGAGTTCGTGCCATTGTATGTACCAGACCTGATTATTTTAAGCGGAAGGAAAGCTAAAACGTTTTATTAATTCAAGAGGAATTGTTAGTTTAGCAAAAATATCTAACCGGGTTTTCTTATATGAGCATAATTCTTAAATCGCTTTGCGTTACACTGACATGTTTGGCTGTATTGGAGGTAAAAGGTCAATCAAAATCAAACGAATTCAACAGGCTACCACTGAAACAAGATGTTTATGTTCAGTTACCAATAGGAAGTATAAAGGCTAAGGGCTGGTTATTGAAACAACTGGAACAACAACGCGATGGTGCTACGGGGTTTGCCGAAGCGCTTTATCCGGAAGATGACAATCTGGGTAAAAATACAGATTGGTTAGGTGGTACAGGCAATGGATGGGAGCGGGTACCTTATTATGTAAAAGGTTTGGTTGCCCTGGCTTATACGCTTGATGATGCAGGTTTAAAGGCAAAAGCGCAAAAGTATATCGACTGGACACTGAACAGCCAGCAGGAAAATGGTTTATTCGGGCCTGGGAAAATGAAAGACTGGTGGCCACGGATGCCCATGATGTATGCACTTCAAAGCTATTATGAGGCTACACTAGATAAAAGGGTGATCCCATTTTTGACCCGTTATTTTGATTATGAACTGGCTAACCTGGATGCTGACCCACTTAAGGAATGGGGCAAATCAAGAGCTGGTGATAATATGGAAATCGCCATTTGGTTATATAACAAAACCGGTGATTCCAAATTACTCAGGCTGGTAGAAAAACTGAATCAGCAGGCGTATCCCTGGGTTGATATCTATAGCAACAACGAGTTTTATTTCTTTGGAGATGACTTTCAGCCAAAACATATGGTAAATGTGGCGCAGGCACTCAAGTATCCGGTAATTTATGCTCAACTAAACGAAACGAAAGCCAATATGGATGCGTTTTCAAAAGGGATTGAGCACATCATGAACGACCATGGACAGCCTCAGGGTCTTGGTTCGGGCACTGAATTTCTTGCCGGTAGAAACTCTACGGGCGGTGTTGAAACCTGCACTGTAGTGGAATGGATGCAGAGCCTGGAAACTGCAGTACGGATTATTCACGACTCCAGTATTGGAGATCAATTAGAGAAGATTGCCTTCAACGCACTACCTGCTCAGTTTAGCAGGGACTTTAAAAACCATTCTTATTACACGCTGCCAAACCAGGTAATGAGTGCTTATGGAGAATTGGGATTCAATCAGGATTATGGTTCTGGTATTGTTTTAAGCCCATACTCGGGCTACGGTTGCTGCAGGTATAATATGCATATGGGTTGGCCATACTTTGTTAAAAATGCTGTTGTAGCTACCCCGGACAAAGGTTTGGCAATAGTTACTTATGGGCCTATGGAAATTGAAAGATTTGTTGCAAATGATAAGATTAAAATCACCGAAGAAACAGATTATCCTTTTGATGAGCAGATTAGACTTAAACTTTCACTGAACGGTACGGTAGCATTTCCGTTGATTCTAAGAATCCCGGCATGGTGCAACTTACCTGTGGTGAAGCTTAATGGAGTAGTATTAAAAGGGGTTAAGCCTGGCGAATTTCTTAAAATAAACCGGCAATGGAAAGATGCTGATCAACTAGAACTTAATTTTCCAATGCACATTGTTACACCAAACCAGGTAAACAATTCTGTTAGCATTGAGCGAGGTCCTTTAGTGTATGCACTGGAGATCAAGGCTGAGAAAAGCATTACGAAAACACATGCAGTGGCCGGTTTTACGGATTATGAAATTTATCCAAAGTCGGCATGGAACTATGGTCTTGCCTTTGATAAAAACAATGTAGCTGGGTCGATCAAAGTAGAAAAAGGATTAATTCCCATAAATCCCTTCATTGCAGAAACCTCACCCATTAAGCTAAAAGTGAAGGCGAAAAAAATACCCTCCTGGGGTTTGGCGCCTAATAAACTTACTGCATTTGATGTACCTGTAAGTCCTGTATTTTCTAAAGAAAAAACTGAAGAAGTTACCTTGGTGCCTTATGGTTCAGAAAACATTCGTTTGAGCCTCTTTCCAACCATTGGTCAACCGAAAAAAATAACAGGTAATCTTATCGAAAATTTTGAAAAAGGAATGCCTGATAACTGGGTTTTCTACGGTGGTGGCTGGTTCTTTAAAGGTGGAACAATTCAAGCTGCTTCTAATGCTGGTTCGGGCGGCTACGGCATGAACGGATCAAAATATATAGCCAATAATACCAATTTTAAAGATTTCAGTTACGTGGCAGATATTAAAGTTAAAACAGATGGGGATGCCGGACTGATTTTCCGGGTGTCGAACCCTGCAATTGGTGCTGATGCCTATCAGGGTTATTATGTTGGTTTGAGTGCAAACAATAGTCAGATTCAAATCGGTAAGGCAGTGAGTCAAAAATGGATTCCTTTAGCAACAGTAAAATATCCGGTAAAATTAAATTCCACTTACCGGCTTAAAGTTGTAGCTAAAGGAACTAAAATTGAAGTGTTTGTAGATGGAGCATCGCGTGCCATAGTTTCAGTAATTGATGGTGAATACCAGTCAGGAAGTATCGGGTTTAGAACTTACAAGGCTTTGGCGTCTTTCGATTCGTTGGAGATTAACACGCTTTAACAATGCGGAAAGGTTCGTGCAAACATTGCGGCAAGGAAATTGTTATGCTATAATCTTAAAAAATAAAAGATTATGAAATTTTATAGATCAATCCCCATAATGCTGTTAGCAGGAGTCTTGATTTCTGGTTGCGTGAGCAATAAGAAATATGCAGAACTTCAGGATACCTACTCAAAGCTGAGAGAAAGGAATCAGGAATTAAGTAATAAATATCAGGATAGTCAGAGAGAACTTTCTGGCTCTACCAGTAGGGTCAAGAGTTTGGAAGAGCAGATTGCTTCTGAAAAAGCCAACGTTACTGCTTTGCAAGATGCCTTAAATAAATGTTTAAATTCCAGTAATCAGGGAAATGTGAATATTTCTAAATTGGTTGATGAGATCAATAGTTCAAACAAATACATCAAGCAGCTGGTTAACGCTAAGAACAAAAGCGACTCTCTTAATATGGTATTAACAAACAACTTAACACGATCGCTAAGTAGGGAAGAGTTAAGTGATGTAGATGTACAGGTATTAAAAGGTGTAGTTTACATTTCACTGGCTGATAACATGCTTTATAAGTCTGGCAGCTTCGAAGTATCAGATAAAGCGGGGGAAACGCTAAATAAAATTGCGAAAATCATTAAGGATTACAATACCTACGACGTTTTGATTGAAGGTAATACGGATAACGTACCTATTACTCAACCCAACATACGCAATAATTGGGACTTAAGTGCTTTACGTGCATCATCCGTTGTGCAGGTACTGCAATCCAAATATGCAGTTGATCCCAAACGTTTAACCGCAGGTGGAAGAGGGGAGTATAATCCTATAGCCGACAATTCTACCCCAGCCGGAAAAGCCAAGAACAGACGTACCCAAATTATTATTACACCTAAGTTGGATCAGTTTATGGATTTAATTGGCAAGGCCCCGGAACAATCTCAGAAGTAATATCAGAGATATATCGTGTTAATGAGAGGCAGGCCATTTTGGCCTGCTTTTTTTTGTTCAATTTTCCCGCATCTGCCTCTCATTGCCGCATTTAACAAAGACCTGGCTGAAACGGGGGCATTTCCGTTAATTATTCACAAATAATGGGTACCTTGTCCTTAAGAGAGAAACAATACGAAATACCTATTCCTCACGGCAAAATTGTTTTTTCATATAAATAGGATAAATAACCAGTTATAGCTTAAATTTGCATTATAACTCTCATCTGTTTTTCCATTATTGAGGACATCATAAATTATGAATCCCGAAAGAAAAGTTACTAAAGATAAGTGGGCTGATTTCAATGGATTCTCCCCCTTGATTACTGTGTTTAGAAATTTTCATGATTTAACTCCAGAAATCGAATTCATTATCAACAACCAGACTTTTCCAGTAGTTTATAAGAAGAACAAATTTATTTCTTCTCCATTACATCGCAATAAGTATATCTTTCTTTTGCTTAAAGGAGTGGCAAGAGGATATATGAAAGAAGAAAATAAGGAAATCACCACATGGATCGCATCTGAGTATGAACTGGTAGGGAACATACGTAACTTATGGGAGGAAGATATAGATACTGAAGAGTACGTGCAGGCCATCGAAGATGTGATAGCCATCGCAGTTCCGCACAGTATGTCGCGGCAGCTTTATTTAAATTTTGATATTGCAAATTACGTGGGGAGGAAGATGACGCAGATCCATTACCTTGCTGCATGCGAAAGGGCTTATATATCAAGACTGCAATCTGCTGAAAAAAGATATCTTCGATTTACTAAATCGTATCCTGATCTAGTAAACAGGGTACCGCTAAAACACATCGCATCATTTTTATGCATGAGACTTGAAACTTTGAGCAGGATCAGGTCGAAGTTAACGGGTATTGCCGCTCATAAAACCAATCAATAGGCGGTTTTCTTTTTACTCGTTTAGCTGAAAATCACTTAAAGACTCTGGTTTTAATAATCCTGCAATTGCAGTTCATTGCCTCTTTTTGAGTCAATAAATATGGCCGGCTTTAGATGGTGTCATGATTCAAATTATTATTTATAGGCAAAGAATGTCTGTTAAGTATAATTTACATCTCAAAAACAGCTAATTTATTATACAAAACATTGCTGTTAAATAACAATCAGTGCTATTTTAATTATCATTTTTAGTACTTAAGATTATTTTTTATGAAATTAATTTATTGATTTACAGTGTTTTGTTTTTATTTTTAAAAATATCTTGAACAATAGCACTATTTAACGTTTCACAATTATCTTTTTTTAAAAAAATATATATATTTGTTCTTACCCTTTCGAGGGTATGTTTTTCATAGGTAGATGTAGGGTCAGAACATTGTTCTGGCCCTTTTTTTATGGCCTGGAATAGCTACTTTTGTATAATGAATAAAAAGAAAGTAATTGTGGCGGTAACTGGTGCAAGCGGGGCTATTTATGCAAAAGTTTTATTTGATCATTTGCATCAATTGAAAGATCAGATTACATCAGTGGGCGTAGTGATGAGCGATAATGCTAAAGAAGTTTGGGAATTTGAGCTGGGTAACAAGCGTTTTAACGATTACAATGACTTTACTTTTTATAGCAAAAACGACTTCAATGCACCTTTCGCTTCCGGTTCTGCAAAATACGACACGATGATTATTATTCCGTGTTCTATGGGAACGCTTGGAAGGATAGCGCATGGGATCTCTAATGATTTGATTTCGAGAGCTGCTGATGTTATTTTAAAAGAACGCAGAAAACTGATTGCTGTTGTTCGTGATACCCCTTTTAGTTTAATCCATATTAACAACATGAAAATGGTAACGGAAGCCGGGGGAATCATTTGTCCTGCAAATCCTTCTTTTTACAGCTTACCAAAAACTATCGAAGAAGTTGCAGGTACCGTTGTAAACCGTGTGATCGATTTGGCTGGCTTTGAGCAGGAAAGTTATCGTTGGAATGATAAATCGGATTAAATAGTTAGTGGTTCGTTAAATGGAATGTTATTTCACTGTAATTTACCTCTAATGACGAAACCTACGTCTTAATACTCAAATCTAATTTCCTATCTTTGCAGGCTAGATGAAAAAGGTCGCATTTTATACATTAGGTTGTAAGTTAAACTATTCAGAAACTTCTACCATTGGTCGTTTATTTACCGACGCAGGTTATGCCGTGGTAGAATTTCAGGATAAAGCCGATGTTTATGTGATCAATACTTGTTCTGTTACCGATCATGCAGATAAAAAGTGCCGCAAGGTTGTTAAGGAGGCATTAAAATACTCACCAAATGCCTTTGTAACCATTGTTGGCTGTTATGCCCAGCTGAAACCACAGGAAATTGCGGAAATCGAAGGTGTGGATATGGTTTTGGGAGCAGCTGAAAAATTCAGAATTGTTGAATACATTACCGACCTGACCAAAAATCCAAAAACAGTTGTTCATCAGCAAAATATCGAAAAAGTAAATCACAACTTCATTGCCTCTTATTCAATTGGCGATAGAACCAGAACTTTCTTGAAAGTTCAGGATGGTTGTGATTACCCTTGTACCTATTGTACTATCCCGCTTGCCCGGGGCGCCAGCAGGAGCGATACCATCGAAAATGTGATTAATCGTGCGAAATCGATAGCTGAAAGTGGTGTTAAAGAAATTGTTTTAACGGGAGTAAACCTTGGAGATTTTGGTATTCGCAATGGCGAGCGAGAGGATAAGTTTTTTGATCTGGTTAAAGCGCTGGATGAAGTTGAAGGTATTGAAAGAATTCGTATTTCGTCGATTGAGCCTAACTTGTTAAGTAATGAGATCATTGAATTTGTTTCCACTTCAAAGCGATTTGTTCCGCATTTTCATATCCCTTTGCAATCGGGTTCTGATAAGATATTAGGATTGATGCGCCGCCGGTACCGGACAGATTTGTATGTGGAGCGGGTGGCAAAAATCAAGGAAGTGATGCCACATTGCTGTATAGGTGTAGATGTGATCGTTGGTTTTCCGGGTGAAACAAAAGCGGATTTTCTTGATACTTTTCAATTTTTAAATGAGCTTAATATATCATATCTGCATGTTTTTACCTATTCTGAAAGGGAGTTAACAGTAGCTGCTGAAATGAAAGGCGTTGTGTCAGGTAGCGAACGTAACGAACGTAGTAAAATGTTGCATATTCTCTCTGACAAAAAACGCAGGGCGTTTTACCAATCGCAGATTGGTACAGAAGGAGAGGTATTATTTGAAGCTGACCAGAAAATGGGCTATATGCATGGTTTTACCAAAAACTATGTTAAAGTCCGCGCCAAATATGATCCATTAATGGTGAATGAGTTAAAAGCAGTTAAGCTACTTGCGCTAACTGCAGAGGGTGAAGTCGAAGTTGCAGAACTTGAAACGTTTACGCACATCATTAATCGTTAATATCGGAATGTGATCAGGTCGCAAATATCAATTTGCTGTACTAAAACTTTGACCTTTCTTTCCTATCTTCGCTGCAAATTATTATTATGTTTCCTACCGTATCTCATTTTTTAGAATACTTACTAGGCATCAATTTGCCTTTACCATTTAATACCTTTGGTGTTTTTGTTGCCCTTGCTTTTGTTGCAGGTTATTGGGCTTTTACCAAGGAATTAAAGCGTAAGGAAAGTCTAGGCGTTTTACATCCATTTCAAAGGAACGTTGTAATAGGACAAAAAGCGACCACTTCAGATCTGATCATGAATGGCCTTTTTGGATTTATCATTGGTTATAAATTGATTTATGCCCTGGTAAATTATTCCATGTTTGTGAATGATGCGCAGGCTATTTTGATGTCGGCAAAAGGAAATATTTTCGGAGGATTATTCTTTGCCGGGCTTTTTGCCTACTGGGATTACAAAGAAAAAGATAAGCATAAATTAGATAAACCAAAAGAAACAGAAGTTACAGTACATCCGTATCAGATTATGAGTAATCTCATTGTGTGGGCAGCTGTATGGGGATTTTTGGGGGCTAAGTTTTTTGATAACCTTGAATACTGGGATGATTTCGTACAGCATCCGATAGAGCGCCTGTTGTCGTTTAGTGGTTTAACTTTCTATGGCGGGTTAATCTGTGGTGGTGCTGCAGTGCTGATTATAGCTAAACGCAATGGAATTAAGCCTTTGCATATGCTGGACGTAGGTGGGCCTGGAATGATGTTAGCCTATGCGGTTGGCAGGATTGGTTGTCACCTGGCAGGGGATGGTGACTGGGGTATTGTTAATGCAAATCCAAAACCTTTTTCGTGGCTACCTGACTGGCTATGGTCTTACCAATATCCCAACAATGTGGTGGGAGAGGGTATTCCGATTGCGGGGTGCACCGGTAAGTTCTGCAATGAACTGGCTCAGGGAGTTTATCCTACTCCGATCTACGAAGTAATTATATGTTTTATTCTTTTTGCATTTCTATGGAGTGTACGCGATAAGATTAAAGCGCCAGGACTTATGTTCGGAATTTATATGATTTTAAATGGTGTTGAGCGTTTTTGTATCGAGTTAATCCGGGTAAACTCTAAATACCATGTATTCGGTTTATCGTTCACACAAGCAGAAATGATATCTACTTTTCTTGTTCTAGGTGGCATTGCCTTAAGCGCTTATGCCTTAAGGAATAAAAATAATTTCGCACAATAATTTCATTAAAATGACAACAACCCATCCGGGGATTTGTTAAACGGCTATGAATTACGAATTACTATGCAATAAAGTGATCTCAATTGTACGACTCACAGGAAATTTTATCCGTAAAGAGTCGATGCAGTTTGACGTCAATAAAATTGAATACAAAGGTTTAAATGACATGGTTTCTTACGTTGATAAAACGGCAGAACAGAAATTGGTGCAGAACCTGGAAAAATTGATACCTGACGCAGGCTTTATCACTGAGGAGAAAACGGTGAACCGAGATGGTAAAACCTATACCTGGATTATCGATCCGCTGGACGGAACTACCAATTTTATACATGGGATTCCGGCTTATGGTATCAGTGTAGCACTTTATGAAGATGGTGTTCCGGTTATAGGAGTGGTTTGCGAGTTAAACCGAGGCGAAATGTTTTATGCATACAAAGGTGGGTCGGCCTATTTGAATAAAAAAGAAATCGGGGTTTCTGCTAATCCGGATATAAAATCAAGCCTGCTAGCCACAGGATTTCCCTATTACCAGTTCGATAAACAAGCTCAGTATTTAAAGTTGCTGGAAGAGATGATGCAAAAAAGTCATGGCGTTCGCCGGATCGGTGCAGCAGCTATTGATCTTGTCTACACAGCTTGTGGTCGTTTCGATGCATTCTTCGAATATAATCTCCAGCAGTGGGATTTTGCAGCAGGGTGCTTCATCGTGCAGCAGGCAGGTGGTGAGGTATTCGATTTTTCCGGAGGTAATGATTATTTTGTTAAAAGGGAGATATTGGCAACCAACGGTAAATTAACAGATGAAATGCTGGAAGCTATTAAAAGATATTTCAAATAGTTTTACAACCTGTCCCATCAGGAAGGAAATAGCTGGGGCAATAAAAAAAAATGTGTAAACAAAGAATGGCCAGCTAAATTAGCTGGCCATTCTGATATAGGTACTATGAAAAATGCGCTATATTAAAGTGCTTCAGAAACAACCTCTGTAACTTCTGGTACCATCCTCTGTAACAAATTCTGAATACCTGATTTTAAGGTAATTGTTGATGAGGGGCACCCACTGCATGAACCGCGTAATTCCACGGTAACAACGCCTTCGTCAAACGATTTGTAGGTAATCGCACCACCGTCTTGCTCTACAGCCGGACGAACATAATCATGGAGAATCTGCTGAATTTTAATTTCGGTTTCAGAACCTTCAAAAGCTGGTGCTTCATCAGTACTTACTTCTTTGATCTTTAATTCAGATTCTACTGCTCCTTTTACAAACTCCTTTAAAATCGCTTCGATATCAGCCCAGTCTGCATCATCTGTTTTGGTAATTGTTACAAAGTTGCTGGCGAAAAATACACCAGAAACAAAGTTGAACTTAAATAATTCTTTCGCGAAAGGAGATTGCTCAGCACTTTCCTTGGTTGCAAAATCCTCACTTCCGTTAATCAACAGCTTGTTGACCATGAATTTCATGGTAGCTGGATTAGGGGTTTGTTCTGTATATACGTTAATCGTCATGTCTTAATCAATTTGAATAAACAAAATTAAGAATTACTCATCAATAATCTTTTTTAAGGCTGTCTGTTTAGCGTCAATTTAATGCACTTAAAAAATACCCGTATAATTAAATGGGGTAATTGTTCTCAATTGTACTTTCACCTCTTCAGTTACAGTCAATCCTTCAATAAACGCAGCAATACTTGCAGCGTTGATTTTGGTGTTTGTTCTGGTGAGCTCTTTTAAAGCTTCATAAGGGTTTGGAAAGTTTTGTCTGCGTAACACCGTCTGAATGGCTTCAGCTACCACTGCCCAGTTATCTTCTAAATCAGCATGTAGAGTGGATTCATTCAGCAAAATTTTATTAAGGCCTCTTAAGGTAGCGTTAATTGCAATTAACGTGTGACCAAATGGAACACCAATATTTCTTAAAACTGTGGAGTCGGTTAAATCCCTTTGCAATCTTGAAATGGGAAGTTTAGCAGCAAAAAATTCGAATAATGCATTTGCAATACCTGCATTTCCCTCTGCATTTTCGAAGTCGATTGGGTTCACTTTATGTGGCATAGCTGATGAACCGATTTCTCCAGCTTTAATTTTTTGTTTAAAATAATTTTTTGAAATATAAGTCCAGATATCCCGGTCTAAATCAATGATAATGTTATTAATTCTCTTCAAAGCATCACATTGTGCCGCGAACTGATCGTAATGCTCAATTTGAGTAGTATGTTGCGCTCTTGTTAAGCCTAATGTTTCATTAACGAACTGGTTTGAAAAAGTGACCCAGTTTACTTCAGGATAAGCAATGTGGTGTGCATTAAAGTTTCCTGTTGCTCCACCAAATTTTGCACTGTTAGGGATTGATTTCAAAGTATCAAGCTGTATGCTCAGTCGATCAGCGAATACCAGAAATTCCTTCCCTAATTTAGTCGGTGAGGCCGGTTGCCCGTGAGTGTGGGCGAGCATAGGAATGTGGGCCCATTCTACAGCTAGCTCATTTATTTTTGTGATTAATGATTCAATAGCTGGATAGTAGGTTTCATTCAATGCCAATTTCACAGAATATGGGATTGCTGTATTGTTAATATCCTGCGAAGTTAATCCAAAATGAATGAATTCTTTGTATTCTTGTAGCGAAAGCGTGTCAAATTTTGATTTGATAAAATACTCAACTGCTTTAACGTCGTGATTAGTTACTTTTTCCGTTTCTTTAATTTCCAATGCATCAACTTCGGAGAAATTTTCATGAATTTGACGTAGATTGGGATAAAGGCTTTTATCGAAGTTTTCCAAGCCAGCTATATTGATTTCGCACAACGCAATAAAATACTCTATTTCTACAAAAATACGGTATTTAATTAAAGCTTCTTCCGAAAAATAGGCAGACAGATTTTCGGTTGTCCTTCTATAACGACCATCTATGGGTGAGATTGCTTGTAGCGATGTTAAATTCATTATGCGGTTTATAATTTTGCCGCAAATTTACTATAAAATGTCGGTTAATAATTCATCTCTATGGTATAAAAACAAAAAAGGCCCTGGTTATTACCCAAAGCCTTTCTGTAATTTCTAAAAAGATTACATTTTCGTAGCTGTATCAGTGGTCGTTGAGTCTTTCATCATTGTATCAACAGCTGTAGTGTCTTTTACAGTGGTATCAACAACGGTGCTGTCGGTTGTAGTAGAATCTGCGCCATCAGCTTTTTTGTCTGAACTGCAGGCAACTACTGATAAAGATAGAGAAAGGGCTAAAAAGCCTAATTTGAATGCATTTTTCATTTTGTCTTTTGTTTTTGTTGTGGTTCTGATTAATTAATGGCTAATTTATGTAAAAAAATAGATGATAGCGATTAATTATGGTAAAAGCATTTATATTTTCTGCTTTTTCATTTTTATTTGTGTGATCGTACCTGAATTTAATTAAAATTTCATTCTTTATTAATTGTTTCAATAATTTAAGCCTCATTTGAGGCAAATTTTTATCAATAAAAAAAGGCTTTAAGAAACTTAAAGCCTTTTTTATAAATTAAAGTTAAAACTAGTGTTTAACTTCAGTTTTTTCAGTAGTTACAGCAACTGTAGTATCTTTAACAGTAGAATCTTTTACTGTAGTGTCAGTAGCAGTTGTATCAGTTACAATAGCTGAAGAATCGGTTAAAGTTGTGTCAGCACCATCAGCTTTTTTTTCTGAGTTACAAGCTACAACTGATAAAGATAAAGCTAAAGCTAAAAAGCCTAATTTGAATGCATTTTTCATGTTGAAATTTCTTTAAGTAATTAATTAATTTATTGTTAATACGGGAAACCTTAAAAGGTAACCCTATAAAATGGAGAAAAAAGTAAAATAAATAAAAATGGCCTTGATAATTAAATCAAAGCCATTTTTTTATGGGTGAAGTCAGACTAGTGTTTAACTTCTTCTGTAGTAGTTGTAGTAGCTTTTACGGTAGTATCTTTAACTGTAGAATCTTTTACTGTAGTGTCAACAGCAGTAGTATCAGTAACGATAGTTGAAGAATCTGTTAATGTAGTATCAGCGCCATCAGCTTTTTTTTCTGAATTACAAGCAACAACTGATAAAGATAAAGCTAAAGCTAAAAAGCCTAATTTGAATGCATTTTTCATTTTGAAATTTCTTTTAAGTAATTAATTAATTTATTGTTAATACGTGAAAAGTGAAAAGGTAACCCGCTAAACTCAAAAAAAATGAACAAAATAAAAATGGCCTTGATAATTAAATCAAGGCCATTTTTTATGGGTAAAGTTGAACTAGTGTTTAACTTCTTCTGTAGTAGTTGTAGTAGCTTTTACAGTAGTATCTTTAACTGTAGAATCTTTTACTGTAGTATCAACAGCAGTAGTATCAGTAACGATAGTTGAAGAATCAGTTAAAGTAGTATCAGCACCTTCAGCTTTTTTCTCTGAGTTACAAGCAACAACTGATAAAGATAAAGCTAAAGCTAAAAAGCCTAATTTGAATGCATTTTTCATTTTCTTGAATTTTTTTAAGTAATTAATTTTCTTGTTAATGCCGCAAAGGTAAAAAGGTAACCCGATAATTTTACAAAAAGTTGAAATATTTTTTATTTGTGAAGTTGGGTTACCGAGTGCGTGCATAATGTATTAATCAAACATAGTAGCTATAAATATTTTTTTCTCTAATATTGGGTTACTATTTATCGAAAAATGTATTAACTAGTGAATAACAGTTTAAAGAGTTCAGTTCCAACAGATAGAGAAGTTATTTTAGGTATTCTAAATAACTCGGAAGACATACTTAATAAGTTATACAAGGCATATTATCCGATGGCTTTGCAGTTCATTCTCAATAATAACGGAGATGAAGACGATGCAAAAGATGTTTATCAGGAAACCATTATTGTTTTGTACAATAAAATTAAGGCCGGTGATTTTGAGTTGAGCAGCAAACTAAAAACGTATATCTATTCAGTTTGCAGGCGCACTTGGTTAAAGAAATTGAGTCAGAATAGTAAAAAGGCAGGCAGCATTACTGATTATGAGGAAGTGTTTGCTGTTGAAGAGGATGTTGAGCAACATGAGGAAAAGGATGCTGCATTTGTTAAAATGCAATCAGCTCTTGAACACCTTGGCGAACCTTGTAAGACTATTATTCAGGATTTTTATATACACAATATGTCGATGCAGGATATATGTGAAAAGTTTGGTTATACCAATACGGATAATGCCAAGACACAGAAGTATAAGTGTCTGCAACGTTTAAAGAAAATATTTTTTCAACCATAGAAAGTGAAATGAGAAACGATTTGGAGTTAGATGCAATTATTGAAGATTATCTGCTGGGTGGGTTGAGTGCTCAGGAAACAGCTGCTTTTGAAGCTCTGCGTGCGAATGATGCTGGCGTTGATCATAAAGTTGTTTCACATAAGTTCTTTCTGGAGTCTATGGAAGCTTTTGCTGCACAAACACGTTTAAAAGAGCAGTTGAATAATATCCATGCGGAGATCGATGTGGAAACTTTAGCTGAGGTTTTTAAACCCCATCCATCAAAAGTGGTACAGCTTTGGCGTAAACACAAGTCGGCGATCGCTGTTGCGGCTTCATTTCTTATACTTTCCCTGGTGTCTGTTTACTCCATACAGCATAATACGAGACAAAAAGAACAACTTATTTTATTAAGCACTCAGGTTAACAAAGCCATAAAAACCCAGAACAGCCTCATTCGCAAGATAAATAGTACGTCTGCCGCGGCGGGCAAACCAGCAGTACAGAATAGTGTTGGCGGAACAGGGTTTGCGGTGTCTACAAATGGATATATCTTAACCAATCTCCATGTGATTAACGGAGCTGATTCTCTTTATGTACAAAATAGTAAAGGCGAATCCTTTAAAGTGAAATCGGTATATACAGATCCGCAAAATGACATCGCGATATTGAAAATCAGTGACAAGAATTTCTCAAACTTATCATCTATTCCTTACACAATCAAGAAGAGTACAAGTAGTATTGGCGAAATGGTATATACTTTAGGCTATCCCAAAGATGATGCAGTTTTGGGTGAAGGTTATGTGAGTTCGAAAAATGGCTTTGTGGGTGATACTACTCAATACCAGGTGGCAATTTCGGTTAATCCGGGCAATAGCGGAGGGCCTGTTTTGGATGATAGCGGAAATTTGATTGGTATCATCAGCAGTAAACCAGATCAAACTGAGGGGGCAGCTTTTGCAGTTAAATCAAAGTATATCCTCGAAGCGATGAGGGCAATTCCCCAGGACTCACTTGGTAAAAACAAACTATCAGCAAATAAACGCAGTACGCTTTCTGGTTTAAAGCGTACTAAACAGATCGAAAAAATACAGGATTATGTATTTATGATTAAGGCTTATAATTAATTTCCCAAATAAATTAATATTCTTGAAAACCTTGTAGAACTATATCTGCAGGGTTTTTTTTATAGAATTATAATTTCATTGTATTAAATGGATATAATGCCTATGTATTTACTATAGTTATGTTTAGATTTGTTTTAATCAAATTTAAAAATATAATATTATGAGTATCAGATTAGGCGATATTGCACCAGATTTCCGGGCAACTACTTCAATAGGTGAAATTGATTTTTACGAATACCTTGGTGATAGCTGGGGTGTTTTGTTCTCCCATCCTGCAGATTATACACCGGTTTGTACCACCGAACTTGGACGTACAGCAGCATTGAAGGATGAATTTGCGAAAAGAAATGTAAAAGTTCTTGCACTTAGTGTTGATTCTGCGGAATCGCATAAAGGGTGGATTAGCGATATTAACGAAACACAAAATACTTCGGTTGAATTTCCCATTATAGCTGATCCCGATCGTACAGTTGCAACTTTGTATGACATGATTCATCCGAATGCTTCAGAAACATTAACAGTGAGGTCTCTTTTTGTAATCAGTCCTGATAAGAAAGTGAAACTAATCATTACTTATCCTGCATCAACTGGTAGAAACTTTAATGAGGTATTGAGGGTTATTGATTCGCTTCAGCTAACGGCTAATTACAGCGTGGCTACACCAGCTGATTGGACAGATGGAGAGGATGTTATTGTAGTGAATAGCATCAAAACTGAAGACATTCCTGCAAAATTTCCAAAAGGTCATCAGGTTATTAAGCCATATTTGAGAACAACACCACAACCAAACAAATAATTATATTTGAATCGCAACTTTATTGTGTGATTGGCTTTACTTTGATGAAATAATTGATCTAATTATTATATTTGGTTAGTTTTGTTATGATTAACGCTTAATCTGGTTATTTATTTGCTGTAAATAATAAAAATGGTTAAATGAAATGCTGATGAAGGTGTTAAAAATTTATTTTGTTCATTTATTTTTTTATTTTTTATGGCAATAGGTAAAGTAAAGTGGTTTAATACTCAAAAAGGTTTTGGATTTATCGTTCAGGAAGATAATAAAGACTTATTTGTTCACTTTAAAGATGTTTTAGGCGGAATAGATAGTTTACAGGAAAACGATAATGTTGAGTTCGAAGTTGCTGAAGGCAGAAAAGGCTTACAGGCAGTAAACGTTAAGAAACTGTAGCTAGCTATTACGTATCTGCGTTAAAACCAAAGGCTTTCCATTATTGAAAGGCCTTTGTTTTTAGTAATACTGTTTAATGGATCCCACTAAAATAATATTATCTCCATTTGATATTTTTGTGAAAATCAAAAACTGTAGCGCAGACGGTTTTATCTTATATTTTTTAACCAATTCCTCTGCTTTGGCGGGATAGTTTCGCACGATAACATTTCCTTTCAGTGTTTTTCTTTTCTTGAGTTCTGTAGTTGTCAGCATCTCTTCAATCCTAAAGATACGCCCCGGAAAACTATCGTTTACGCTTTTCGAAACATATAGTTGCGTTTGAGGATGCAGTTTTTTCAGCTGATAGTGTTGGCCAATAAAATTAAATGCTCCGGACTTTAAAAGAGCTGCATCTGGCTCATATAAGTAATCTCCTGTTGTAAATTCATTTGTAAAGATTACCGTGGTGTTTTGATTTGACTTATTGATCATCAAACACTTTTCATGTTCATTTAAGGTTGTAGCAATGATTTCTACATCTCCGGTATAATCTTTGTCAATGATCCATAAAAGCTCTTTGCATTCGTTTTTAATGCTCACAATATGAATCTGACTAACATGCTGCAATTCTGCTAGTCCCGCAGAAAGATCTAGCAGAGGAGCTGTTTTGATAATAATCCGGGTAGTTTTATTGAGCAGCTCAATCAGGTTGCCCGCAATATCAGGAGTACAGTCTTTCAGCATAAATACCTTGCCCTTTTCTGCGCGCCTTGCAGGATCTACATAAATAGTATCAAAAACAGCTGAACCAGTTTTAACGTGCTCAATACCATCTTTATTTTTAAACTCAATATTCTGTGTATCAAGTACTCCGCCGTTGTACTTTGCGATCTCTGATAAGGAAGGGTCAATTTCACAATGTACAACCTGAGCTACTTTTTTTGAAAAATAATATGCATCTACTCCAAAACCACCTGTTAAATCGATAAGAGATGCACCCCTGGCTAATTTGGCTTTATATGCTGCTGTAATTTCAGACGAAGTTTGTTCTATGGATAGTGGAGAGGGGAAATATACTCCCTTGGTATTAAACCAGGTTGGTAACTTTTTTTCGGCTTTTTTTCTGGCCTGTATCTGGCCTGCCAATTGAGCAGCACTGATACACTCGAAAGGACTTTTAGCCAGGGCAATATCATTCGCATCTGCATTTTGATTTTTATGCAAGTACTCTTGAACAGCTTCAGCTAAAATTTTTGAATTCATCTCTATGTTAAATATCTGTTTTTCATTACCATCTGGCAGGTATGTCTGCTTTTCACTTCCAGCAGAATATCTTTATCAATAGTTACACGATCGATGGTTTGCTGGTTATAATAGCGAATGGTAACTAATTCCAACCCCTTATTATATTTTACGGTAAACTCGCCTGATAAGTCGTTAATCAGTTTTTCGATTTGCCCCGCATGGTCATCAACACTCACTGAGAAACTAATTGCAGAGTTTAGCATGGTATTGATTTTGATTTTATGCTTATGGAAAAGTTCGAATATGTTACTTAGATTTTCTTCGATGATAAACGAATAGTCTTTCGGAAAGATAGATACGAGCGCCTGGTTTACCTTGAAAATAAAGGAGGGTACCGGCAACGGGTTATTATCTTTTGTGATGGCTGTGCCTGAACCTTTCGGCTCGATAAAAGATCTTACAAATAATGGAATGCCCTTGTTTTGAAGAGGTTTAATTGTTTTAGGATGTATTACCGTTGCTCCGTAATAGGTGAGTTCGATGGCATCATGATAAGATAACTGGGCGATTTTCTCCGTTTCATCGAACCATTTTGGATCTGCATTCAGCACTCCTGGAACATCTTTCCATATCGTTAATGCAGCCGCATCCAGGCAAGACGCAAAAATCGCGGCTGAATAATCCGATCCCTCTCTACCCAGCGTTGTGGTGTAATTTTCACTTGTACCGCCAATGAAACCCTGTGTTACCACGATTTGGTCAGCTAACAGGGGCACCAGATCTTTTTGGATCGTCTGATTGGTTTTAGCCCAGTCTACTTTACCTTCTTTATATGTGTTGTCGGTTTGGATATAATTTCTCGCGTCTGCCCATAGCGTTTTGCTACCCGTTTCATTGAGCCAGGCAGCAATAATTTTTGTCGAAACAACTTCGCCAATGGATACGATCTGATCGTAGATATATTCAGCATTTTCATCTGCCTCATCTTCGATGAGCCATTCAATTTCAACGAAGGTGTTCGCTACGTCGTCGAAAACCGGGTTTGGCTTTCCTTTAAAAAGTTCTTCGATTATACTAAAGTGAAAAAGTTTAATTTCCTCAAATATGTTGTGTGTATCTTCACTTTGCGACAGAAATGCATCATTGAGATCTTCAAGCCGATTAGTGATTTTGCCCATTGCAGAAACTACAACAAGTAAATTTCCCTTTTTATAGTCTCTTATAATGTTAGCTACATTTCTTACGCCGTCTGCATTTTTAATTGATGCGCCCCCAAACTTAAATATGTCCATAAACTAAAAAGCTTTTACCTGTTCAGTAGAAAGTGATGCATTTAACCAACCACTTTCCAGGTTTGCATTGTATTTATTGTAAAAATTAATCGCAGGTTCATTCCAGTCCAACACCTGCCAAACCATCCCGTTGTAGTTGCCGTTTTTAGATTCTTCAATAACCGTGTCGAAAAGAACTTTGCCAATTCCTTTTCCACGCATATTTTCCGTAACAATAAAATCTTCAAGATATAACCTAGAGCCTTTCCATGTGGAATAACGCGTATAAAACAAGGCAAATCCAACTACTTGATTGTCTACTTCAGCAACGAATGCTTTCCATACCGGATTTGAGCCAAAACCAGCATCAATAAAATGATCAGGTTCAACAGTTACTTCAGCGGGAGCATTTTCGTATGCTGCCAGTTCATTAATGAGGTCCAGTATTCGGAGACAATCGTCTTTTACAGCAATTCTGATATTTAGCTTCATTTAATTTGCAGAGATATTTTTAAAATGTTTGATCACTCTTTTTCCAAAAATACTTGAGCCTATTCTTACCATTGTACTTCCTTCTTCTATTGCAATTTTATAATCCGCGCTCATACCGGTAGATATTTCAGAGAAGGTTTCGCTGTCTTTAAAAAAGCTGTCCTTAAGTCCATCAAAGAATACTTTTAACTCGTTAAACTCAATTGTTATCTGTTTCTCGTTTGTAGTATTGGTTGCAATAGCCATTAAACCAACAATGCGAATATTTTTCAGCTCCTGATACGCTTCCGATCGCAATAATTCAATAACTTCATCATAACCCAATCCAAATTTAGTATCCTCATCTGCAATGTATACTTGCAAAAGGCAATCAATAATACGCTTGTTTTTTAAAGCTTGCTTGTTGATTTCCTGCAGTAATTTCAGGCTGTCAACCCCATGGATCAGGTTAACAAAGGGAGCAATATATTTCACTTTATTTGATTGCAAATGGCCAATCATGTGCCACTCAACATCATTAGGGAGTTGTGATTGCTTATCAACCATTTCCTGTACATGGTTTTCCCCAAATGCCCGTTGTCCCGCATCGTAAGCTTCCTTTATCAGCTCGGTAGCTTGCGTTTTGGATACTGCAATAAGCTTTACACCATCAGATTCTACCTCACTTTTATATTTTTTAAGATTATCAGCTATGCTCATTTATAACTATTTTTGGTAAAATTAATAACCTTGCCGCAATTTGGGCAATAAATAACGATTAATTAATAATGAAGAAACTAATATGGGTATTAATGATTGGTATATTCTGGCTCGGATGCAAACCCGGAGTACCCGCTAATGTTATCCAGCCAGATAAAATGGAGAAGATTTTGTTTGATATACACGTAGTTGATGGTTATCTTTCTACCATTTATATACAAGATTCTGCAAAAAAGGTAGCGTCGGGTTACTATAACGGAATATATAAAAAGTTCTCTACCGATTCAACTGAATATCACACTAGTTTAATCTGGTACAACAATCATCCTGCAGAACTGGAACAGATGTATAAAAGAATCCAGTCTGGCTTATCTAAACAAAAAAAAGCTATGGAAATAGCTGACAGGATGATTAGAAAGAAACAGTTTAGAAGTGACTCTACTAAAATCGCCAAGAAATTTAAGGCTGATTCATTGGAGATCAGAAAAAAGATGAAACCTGATTCTTTATCAAAAGTAAAAGCCCTGGGACAGATTGCCAGGAAAAAGAAACAGGCAGATTCGTTAATCAATTTAAAAAAGGCGGCCGAACCTCTGTTGGTTCCGGCGCAAGCAGTACAATAATATGTTATATCCCGATAATTGCTTAGAACGTTTAGGATTTGTTGAAATCAGGCAACTGATCAGTAAACATTGTTTGAGCCCTATGGGCCAGGTAATGGTGCAAAAGATGCAGGTAATGAACCGTTTTGATCAGATTGATAAATTTTTACGGCAAACAAACGAGTTTAAAAGTATCCTGCAAAACCAGGAGCCTTTGCAAATCAATACTTTTTTTGATATTAAATCACTTGTAGATAAGATTAGGGTGGAAGGAACGTACCTTCTGGAAGATGAATGGTTTCAGGTTTACACTTCATTACAAACGGTATTCTCTGTTCTACGGTTTTTCGAAGAGCGTGCTGAAGTTTATCCCACCCTCGAAGCACTTTTCGAGCATTTACCCATTGAAAAAAGCATCTTAAGGAAAATTGAGACCGTTATCGATCCGAAAGGAAAAATAAAACCTAATGCTTCAAAAGAACTGCAGGAGATTACTGCTGCAATTTCAAGGACTGAGCAGGATGTACGCAAGCGAATGGATTCCATTTATAAGCAAGCAATTGCCAACAATTGGGTAGCCGATGGTAGTTTGACTATTCGCGATGGCAGGATGTGTATCCCGGTTCTGGCAGAAAATAAACGTAAATTAAAGGGCTTTGTACATGATGAATCTGCAACGGGCCAAACAGTTTATATTGAACCGGAAGAGGTATTTACACTCAATAACAAGCTCCGCGATCTGGAGTTTGATAAACGTAGAGAAATTATCAAAATACTTATCTCACTAACTGATGACCTGCGTCCCTATTCTCCGCTTTTGCTTTCCTATCATGGCTTTTTAACTAAGCTTGATTTCGTACGGGCAAAGGCTTTATTTGCTTTGGATATTGAAGCTGAGATGCCGGGATTGCTAAAAGAGCCGAAAACAAAACTAATTAATGCAAGACATCCACTTTTGTCCATTTCTTTTGCCAGCGAAAAGAAAACGGTAACGCCGCTAAATATTCATATTGACGCAGAAACCCGTGTTGTGTTGGTTTCCGGTCCTAATGCCGGCGGTAAATCTGTTTGTATGAAAACGGTAGGGCTCCTTCAAATTATGTTACAAACCGGGCTGCTTATTCCGGTTGACGCTAATAGCGAAGTTGGAATTTTTGAGAATATCTTTGCCGATATTGGAGATGATCAGTCCATTGAAAGTGATTTAAGTACCTACAGTGCCCACCTGAAAAAAATGAGGTATTTCGTAGAGCATGCTTCGCCAAAAACAATGGTTTTGATTGATGAATTCGGAACAGGTACCGATCCCCAGTTTGGAGGGCCTATGGCCGAAGCGGTATTAGAGGTACTGAACAATAAAAAGGTACGTGGTGTAATTACTACCCACTATTCTAACCTGAAGCTTTTTGCAGGAAATACTCCGGGCCTTGAAAATGCTTCTATGCTTTTTGATAACGCACGCATGAAACCGCTGTATATATTGGAAATGGGTAAGCCGGGAAGCTCTTATGCTTTTGAAATTGCTCAGAATATAGGGCTGCCTAAAGAAGTTATTGCATTGGCAAAAGAGAAAACTGGCTCTAATCAGAACAGGGTGGATACAATGCTGGTTGATCTGGAACGGGAAAAGAAAAATGTTTATGATGCAAAAGTAAGTTTGGCCAATCAGCAAAATAAGGCCAGGAACCTGGTTGCCGAAAATGAAAAACTCAAAGCATTTTTAGATGAAAATCGCAAGGTATTAATTAAGGAAGCCAAGCAGGAAGCGCAGACTATTATTAAAAATGCCAATAAACTCGTTGAAAACACAATAGCAGAAATTAAAGAAAAGCAGGCTGATAAATTGGTTACTAAAGAGTTGCGTCAAAATCTTCAGCGTGAGCTGATCAATAATGCTGTTCCGAAAGAACAAGCCAAACCAGTTCAGGTTATTGTTGGTGGAGAGGTTGTAGTGGGCGATTGGGTAAAATTTACCGATAGTGAAACCACGGCCCAGGTATTGGAAATTAACCGTAACGAACTGATACTGGCTATTGGCGATCTACGTTCAACGGTTAAAAAGAACCGTGTTCAAAGAATTAGTAACAAAGAAGCGAAAAAGGTGATTCAAAGTAGTGGTGGCTCTTTCGCTGGCCGTATGAACGATGCTGTTTCTGGTTTTCGGGCCGAGCTTGACCTACGTGGAAAACGTACTGAGGATGCCTTATTTGAAGTGGAAAAATATCTCGATAAAGCGATAATGCTTGGTTTTCCATCAATTAAAATTATTCACGGTAAAGGTGATGGGATTTTGAGGAAAATGATTAGAGAGTATTTGAGAAAATACAGTCAGGTTAACAGGATGGAGGATGAACACGCAGACAGGGGCGGAGATGGAATTACCTATGTTTATCTTAATTAACAAAAATAATACTTAAACAGAAGTGGCTAGCCCGATTATTAGTTAGCTACTTCTGAAAATATCAACGGTTACTTTTTGTTACCGGGGCATTTCTTACAGCGTTTACCTTTCTTAAATTTCTCGCAGCATTTTTTATGCTCTGCGCTACAACTTAAAATGAACCCCATTCCTTTTTGAAATTCAGGATCGCTTGGGATAATAAATGTTTTGTCGTCTCTCTCGTAAATCATTGCATTACAAAGGTAATAGATGTTATGGTTATTTCCAATTAAAACTGAATCTAAACAAATTCGGAGTGTTTTTGTAACGTATATTGATTCGGATTTATTATTTTAGGAGTCTAACCAAAATTCGTAAAAATGATCAATAAAGTTGTATCGGGTGCCGATGAGGCTGTCAGAGATATTTTTGATGGCGCTACAATTATGCTCGGAGGTTTCGGTTTGTGTGGCATTCCGGAAAATTGTATCACTGCTCTCGTAGCTAAAGAGATAAAATCGCTTACCTGTATATCAAATAATGCCGGAGTTGATGACTTCGGAATTGGTTTGATGCTTAAAAAGCGTATGGTCAAAAAGATGATTTCTTCTTATGTGGGTGAGAATGCGGAATTCGAACGTCAGCTTTTGAGTGGCGAATTGGAGGTTGATCTCATTCCACAGGGAACCCTTGCTACGCGCTGCATGGCCGCAGGCTACGGTATGCCTGCTATTTTTACACCAGCAGGGGTAGGAACCGAGGTTGCAGAAGGTAAGGAGATTAGAAACTTTCACGGTAAAGATTATTTATTGGAATATGCTTTCGATGCAGACTTTGCCATTGTAAAAGCATGGAAAGGAGATACAGCAGGTAATCTGATATTCAGGTCGACAAGCAGAAATTTTAATCCTGTAATGGCCATGGCAGGCAAAATTACCATTGCCGAAGTTGAAGAACTTGTAGAAGCCGGCGAACTCAATCCCGACCACATTCATACACCTGGAATATATGTTCACCGTATTTTTCAGGGCAAGGACTATGAAAAACGAATTGAGCAAAGGACAACCAGGATAGTCAATCAGCCAAATAAGTAACACATTTGTTTTCTAATTCAATCATTCATTATGCCATTCACAAAAGAAGAAATCGCCCAGCGTATTGCTAAGGAAATAAAAGACGGATACTACGTAAACCTGGGAATAGGTATCCCGACGCTGGTGGCCAATTACATCCCTGATCATATTAATATCGTTTTACAATCTGAAAATGGCTTACTTGGAATGGGTCCTTTTCCAATTGAAGGTGAAGAAGATCCCGATTTAATTAATGCCGGAAAACAAACCATTACCACTCTACCTGGTTCTTCGATATTTGATTCGGCGATGAGCTTTGGAATGATCAGGGCCCAAAAAGTCGATCTTACCATTCTCGGAGCAATGGAGGTTTCTGAAAATGGTGATATTGCCAACTGGAAAATTCCGGGTAAAATGGTAAAGGGGATGGGCGGAGCGATGGATCTGGTAGCCTCTGCAAAGAATATTATTGTTGCCATGCAGCATGTTAATAAAGCTGGAGAAAGTAAACTACTACCAAAATGCACGCTCCCGTTAACTGGTGTAAGGTGCATAAAAAAAATAGTGACTGAACTTGCCGTTTTAGATGTGTTGCCTGAAGGCGGTTTTAAGCTTTTGGAAAGGGCACCCGGTGTAAGTATAGATTTTATCAGACAATCAACTGCCGGGCGATTAGTTATAGAAGGGGAGATACCAGAAATGAATCTGGATTAAAACAAAAAAGTCAGACTGGATAAGTCTGACTTTAAAAAAGAATTTTAAACATCAATCAGAATACTATTTCGCAAATTATTAGAAATATCTTCGGTAATCGCAATAATTTCATCAGGCTCATTGGTATTGTTCATCACTACTTTATGGCATTGTTCTCGATACGGTAATAAGTATTCCTTGTATGCAGGAACAACATGATTTTGCCATTTATATAGAACGTCTTCTTCCGGATAGCCACGTTCCAAACCATCGCGCTTGATGCGCCGATCGAGCGCTATCTGTTCATCCGAATCTACAAATATGGTATGGTCTAGTAAATTGGCTATCTCTTTAAAGTGTAGGATAAAAAGCCCTTCAACAATTATAATAGGGGCAGATTTAATTTCCAGAATTTTCACAACCGCTAATGGGTTATTAAAATTATATTCCTTCTTATAAACCACCTCACCATTTATCAGTTGCTTGATATCTTTTAAAAACTGTTCACTATCAATGGTTGACGGCAGATCGAAGTTATAAAGTTTATTCTCTTCCTGGGTCATTTCACCTGCAGGGATATAATAGTCGTCCTGCGATACCAACGTAACCTCATCCTGTTTGAAATGATGTAGAAAGCAGTTTAAGAAAAATGTTTTACCCGATCCACTACCTCCGGCAATACCAATTATAAAAGGCTTTTTAATTGAACTCATTGAGCAGCACTGTATGTTAAGTTGCAGAAAAAACGCTTATCTAAAGCTCCCAAAGAGTCGGCTACAGCTTTAGTCATTACAATGATAACATCTTTTGTTGATTCATTCTCAGTAAATTTACCAACAACCTTCGCAAAAGTTGTTTTGTTAGTCATCGGATTGGTAATTTTAATTACACGTCCAACGGGTGCAGTACGGTGTAAAACCAACATCTTTGTTCCATCCAAATCTGCATCAGCAATCCAGATTGCAGTTCCTTTTTCCTCGATCTGGCTCAAACCGTAAACACTAGGGTCACGACGGAGTTTCGGATCATTAATTACCGTGCTATCCGGCTCATTTTCCTGTGCTTCTTTCGATAAATCATTAACTGATTTAGGCTGAGGTGGCGTAGGTATAATAAGCTTCTGACCAACTTTCAAAATATTGTCGTCCATTTTGTTGGCTACCCTGATTTGATAAGCGGTGAGGTTATATTTTTTTGCTATGCTGAAAATGTTTTCTCCGTCAACAACTGTATGAATAAAACTCTCTTCTTTAGCAGTTATTGGGGTTGTTTGTTTAGCCTGCTCTCCCTGTTTATCTTTCGGTACCTGAACTTCCATTACTATTCCACCCGGAACTTTTATTACCTGCCCGATGTTCAGATTGTTATCTGGTAAATCATTAAGTTTTCTCAGTTGGTAGGCAGTAACACCGTACTGCTTGGCAATGGTGAAAATAGTTTCGTTTCTTAATACGGTATGGCTTCCGGCAGCATCAGCTGTCTTTGCCGCTTCTGTTTGAGGTTGCTCGGCTACACTTACAATTTTATTCTCCTCAACGTTTTTTGTTGCCGGAATCTTTAGCTTTTGTCCTATTCTAAGGTTATTGCCTGATAGATTATTCGCTTTTTTAACCTCATCAACCGTAGTTCCATATTTCTCTGCTATTTTTCCCAGAAACTCTTTTGGTGCGACCGTATGTTCGATCATGGTTTGATCGGTTGTTGTATTTTCTTGCTGAGGTTGTGGTGCGGTTACTTTAGCCGGGGCATTTTCGGTTTGCTGAACTGACTGGCTGGTGGTTTTAGAAGAAATTTTTAATACCTGTCCGATGCTGAGATTGTTTCCCGAAAGATTGTTTAATCTTTTAATTTCATTCACCGTTGTACCGTATTTCTCCGCCAGCATATTCAGGTTTTCTTTTGCTTTCACCGTATGCTCAATAATTCCTCCTTCTACATTAGCCGGTGTTTGAGCGGCCGCAGTGGCTGATCCAAAGGGGGTATTTGTAGGCACTTTAATGACTACCCCAATCTGGAGATATTTATTGTCATTATAGGTCATGATGTCTTTTGGAGCTACATTGTATCTTCTCCCTATTGAATAGTAAGTGTCTTTGGCTACGATCTGATGAATGATAAGTTTTTTGCCGTTATTATTTTCTACGCCGATAGAGTCTCTTGCTGAATTAGCCTTTGCATTTGCGATGTTTATCGCAAATAAAACTACAGCAGATAAATATATTTTGTGCATTTATTTTTATGTAAATTCTAAGTCAAAGAAAGCAATTATACGAATAATATTATAAATGAAAGGGTATACAGGGTAAGCAACATCAGCCGGGAACTCACATTTCTAGCTTTGATTAGATTGTATTTTATTCATTTCTAATAACTTGTAAAATTGGTGTTTGTTATGATGTCGATTAATAAACGAGCGAATAATAATGGTATTGTTTAAAGTGAAAAATACATTAAAACTTTTGTAAGCCTGATTTGTTAATCACACAATAAAAACAATATAAACAAAAGAAAATGGACGCTAAAGAGATAAGCTTAAACGAAAAGGAAGTTAAACCTGTGGTTGATCTTTTAAATGATTATTTAGCTAATTATCACATTCATTACCAAAAGTTGAGAGGTTGTCACTGGAATATTAAGGGACAAAACTTCTTCACACTGCATATTAAATTTGAAGAATTATATACGAATGCACAGGTTACCATCGACGAAATCGCGGAGCGTGTGCTAACTTTAGGTAAACCACCTCACAGCCGTTTTGCCGATTACATCAGCGAATCACAAATTAAGGAAATCGATACCATCGGTATGAAAGACCTTGATATGGTTGAAGCATTACTTGATGACATGTCTAAATTGATCGAGATTGAACGCGTGGTGATGGAAGCTGCTGATCAGGCGGGTGATGATGGGACGAATGACATGGTAAACAAATTCATGCAGTTCAAAGAAAAAACAATCTGGATGTTACGCTCATTTGCAGGTAAGAAATAGCAAATTGAATAAAAATTCTTTGCCCCGGATAAATAGATGAATATTAAAATCTGTTTATCCGGGGCTTTTTGTTTTATAGCATAAGTAATTAATTATCTTTGGTGCATGGCATATAAAAGTTTGGCAGACTGTATTGCAGACCTCGAAAAGCATGGTCATTTAATTCGTATTAAAGAAGAGGTAGACCCTTACCTGGAAATGGCAACCATCCATTTAAGGGTTTATGAAAAACAGGGTCCTGCGTTATTTTTTGAAAACGTGAAAGGGAGCCCGTTCCCTGCAGTTTCAAATCTATTCGGTACGCTGGAAAGATCTAAATTCATATTTAGAGATACTTTGCCAAAAGTGCAACAATTGGTTTCTTTACGTAACGATCCTATTAAGGCCCTTAAGAATCCTTTTAAATACGCGGGTTCAGCAATGTCGGCATTGTCAGCCCTACCGTTAAAAACGCCGTCAGCAAGGCATAACTTTCTAAAAACAAGTATTAGTCAATTACCGCAAATCGTAAATTGGCCAATGGATGGTGGACCCTTTGTCACCATGCCACAAGTATACACAGAAGATGTAGAGAAAAAAGGGGTGCTTAACGCTAATTTGGGTATGTATCGTATCCAGTTAGGTGGTAACGATTACATTCAGGATAAAGAAATCGGATTACACTATCAGATTCATCGTGGAATTGGTGTTCACCAATCTAAAGCTAATAAATTGGGTTTACCACTAAAGGTAAGTATCTTCGTTGGAGGTCCTCCATCACATCCACTTGCTGCTGTGATGCCTTTGCCTGAAGGATTGTCTGAAATGACTTTCGCCGGCGCATTGGGCGATAGACGGTTCAGGTATTTTTATGATGAGGAAGGATTCTGTATCTCTGCGGATGCCGATTTTATCATTACTGGAACTGTCCATCCAAATGAGAATAAACCAGAAGGACCGTTCGGGGATCATTTAGGCTATTACAGTTTAACACACCCCTTCCCTTTGATGAAGGTGCACAATGTGTACCATAAAAAAGATGCCATCTGGTCGTTTACTGTAGTTGGACGCCCTCCACAGGAAGATACCAGCTTTGGCGCACTTATTCATGAAATTACGGGATCTGCCATTCCTCAGGAAATTCATGGTCTCAAAGAAGTTCATGCTGTAGATGCAGCAGGTGTTCATCCCTTATTGTTTGCTATCGGAAGTGAGCGATATACCCCATACTTAAAGGAAAGAAGACCCCAGGAAATACTAACCATCGCCAACCATATTTTGGGCAAAAATCAGCTTAGTCTGGCTAAATATGTTTTTATTGCTGCAAAAGAGGACGATGAAACCCTAAACACTCATGATATTAAGGGCTTCTTATCCCATATTCTTGAGCGTATTGATTTTACCAGAGATGTACATTTCTACACAAATACCACAATTGATACATTGGATTACAGTGGGGATGGGCTAAACAGCGGATCTAAAGTAGTTATTGCAGCGGCCGGCGAAAAAAAACGTGAACTATGGGAAGCACTTCCCGAAAACCTCAAATTGGGAGACGGCTGTTATAGGGCTGAAGTGGCCATCGCTGGAGTGCTGATACTGGAGTGCGACAAGTTTATAAGCGCAGAGAAAACGGCAGTTGAAATCGCAAAATTAAATATCTCATTGATTGATCAGGATCTGAGTGGATTTCCTTTACTCATTTTAGCTGATGATGCCGAATTTACAGCAGCAAATATTGATAACCTGGTCTGGATCACATTTACCCGAAGCAATCCCGCTGCCGATATTTATGGCATAAATGATTTTACAATTAATAAACACTGGGGATGTAAAGGTTCTTTAATTATCGATGCCAGGAAAAAACCCCATCATGCCCCAGAACTAGTCAAAAACTCAGATGTAGAAAATAAAGTAGATCAGATGGGGCAGCCTGGTGCTATATTAGCTGGAATAATTTAGTTTTAAATATTTAATGTTTTATTGATCTGAGAAAGAAAGGTTAATATAATGCCTAAGCTATTTCGATTCTTCATTTTGCTGCCAGTGCTTTTATGCACATCACAGTCGTATGGTCAAAAGCTGGATAGCATCGCCGATAACCTACATCATTATGGAAAGCATCATATAAAATCAACCTTGTTCGTTCACTTTGATAAGAATGTATACACCAATAATGATCAGGTTTGGTTTACCGGTTATTTGTTGAAAGGTGTAACAGATCTGGCTAATTACCACACGCTATATATATCATTAGTAAATAACCTCGATAGTACTGTTGTTCTGCAAGATAAGTTTCTTATTGAAAAAGGAATTTGCTTCGGTAATCTCACCCTGCCTGATTCTATAACTGGTGGAAACTACCGTTTCGTTATCAATGCCAATGTCATCGTCAATGGTAAGTCTGATGTTGAATTTATCCAGCCCATTACGATAAAATCTACAATAGTTAATAAATTAACAGCTACTGTCGCTATTTTTAACAGAAATCAGGAAAATAATAAAACGGGAACAGCTTTATTAAAAGTGCTTACAAGTGATAACCGCTTTGTAGAAAATGCCGAGATTAACTATACTATCGGAAGGTCTGAAATACTAAAAAGAGGTACCGCGAAAAGTAGTGTCATCGGAGAATTAATGATTGATTACCCATCTGCCGCAATTACAGCAGAAAATAATTTGCTTTCCATCACCGTTAATAAAGGCAATGATACTCGGTACATCAACTATGATTTGCCTTACACAAATCAACAACAATATCAGGTTAGATTTTTTCCCGAAGGTGGTTATCTGGTAAACGGAATAACAAGTAGAGTTGGTTTTGAAATCAAAGGATTGAATGATGCATCAATCAAAGCCAGAGCATTATTGTTTCGGGATAACGAAGTACTTGATACCATTTCTACCAATTCGCATGGCTTTGGTTTCTTTAACCTTTACCCCAACTTAAAGTCCAAATATTATATTAAGATTTTAAGCGGTGACGGTTCGGGCCAAACTATACTCTTGCCAGAAATACTTAGAACCGGGATTACCTTGTCTGCTACAGAAAGCATCTGCGACAATATATTGCGAATTCATTTAAAGAGTAATTTAGATGCAAAAGTCCACCTTGTATTACATAATTATTCCGGTATTTTTCTTCATACAAATTTGATGCTTAAGGCCAATATGTCACAGCCAGTAAAGTTCCAGCTTGATTCGGTACCTGCTGGGCTTAACAGCATAACCGTTCTGGATAGTTTGTACCGGCCATTGGCCGAGAAAGCAATCTTCGCACACCATGACCAAATAAGTAAAATTAATATAGAAACCGATAAAGAAATATATTCAACCCGTGACAGTGTTCATCTGGAACTTGATTTGCAGTCTCAACTTCCATGGAAAAGCGGTTTTGTTTCCATTGCATGTGTCCAGGCAAATCGTTTAACACTTATAAATGAAAGAAACATAGTTGATTATTACTTATTAGAGAAAGAATTAGGTGTGCTCCCCTCCAATTTGTCTGGAATAAGGTTTTCTGATCGGGCATTTCTGAATGAGCTATTGATGATCAAAGGATGGACCCGTTACAGGTGGCCGGTCGAAAAACTAGAGTATCGTGACTCCATTTCGAGCATGGAACTAACTGGTCAGGTAAAGAAAGGGAAAAAAAATCTGAAAGTACCTGTCAGCCTTTTCACAATTGCAGCCAATAACGTTAATGTATTCAAAACGGATAATGCCGGTTATTTTACAATACCAGTAGAGTATCTGCTCGCAAAAGATAAGGGGAAAGTATGGCTAAATTTGCAGGAAAAGAATTCATCGGGTTATGACCTGAGTTTTAACGATCCTTTAAATAGGATAAAAAAAGAGCTGCGGTTGCAAGGCTACAAAATGGATTCCTCCCAAATGATTTCCATAAATGATCTAAACGATTCGCAGTCACATACCGGGGATATTAAATTAAAAGAGGTCATCATTACCGCAAATCGTAATAATGGCTTATCTCATCAGCATGCCAATGAATGTGGCGACTATGTATGTCAATACAATATTCTCAATTGTCCAAATCATCCCGGAGATTCTGGTAACCGTGCACCGGTAAAAGGGAGAACCTATGGAAATGGCGGTAGGGGAGGCAATATAGTATATATAGGATGTACAGGTTATGAACCGAAACCAAATGTCTATGTCTTGAATGGTGTTAAACTTCCAAAAGAATTTTATATTTCGGATGTCACAAACAAAAATGAACCGATAAACTTTGCAACAGTATATTGGAACTATCAAACGCCATTAACTGCTGATAAGCCGACTGTTATCAAATTCAATACCGGAGATTTAACTGGAAAATTCAAGGTGGTGGTACAAGGCGTCGCAGATAATGGATTGATTTACGGGGAAAAGATAATTACAGTCCAGCGGAAATAAAAAATGCCTCCAATAAGCGTTTAGCTTTTTGGAGGCAATATTAAATACCTATATGTTTTTGAGTATTTGTTATTAAAACCTAACACCGAAAGTTAAGAATACATTGTTTCTTTTGCTGTTAACGTCAGCAACAGGTTCAGAATAATCGTTAAGCTCATAAGGAGCAGAACTGAAATTAGTTTTGTAATTCTGGTAAGCCAAATCGAAGTAATAATTATCAACACGATAACCAATTCCACCAGTGAAATACTGACCTTGATAAAACGAATTATCTCCACCTTTAACACCATTTCCATTTACACCATAACCGCCTCTGATACTAACTTCAGGACTCACCTTAACCTCAGCTCCTACACGGTAGTTCACTGCTTCTTTGTAAGAATTTTTAATAAAGGTGTTCGAGCTATTGATTGTCGCCGGATCTGAACCATTGTCTGATGAGAAGCGCATCGAAGCGTAATCAATATAGTCAACATCTGCCGAGATTAGTGCCGTTCCCGCAATCACATAACTTAAACCCGCTGATGCTTTCAATGGTGTGCGCAGATTATAGGTAAAGGTGTAATTTCTGCTTGGGTTGTTTGAGGAATAGCCAGCTAACTGACTGTTGACAGTTTCGCTGGTATTATCCTGAATATTCATCCACGTTGGTGTTTGAAAATTCAAGCCGATTCTAAATTCACTAACCGGTCTGAAAATCATTCCCAGTTTCAGGTTAAAGCCGCCACCTTTTGTTTCCTGGTTTCTAAAATGTGTAAGGTTATAATTTTCGTTACCTGCGTATCCATCAGTAGCATCATAGGTGTTTACCAGGCCACTTTCAGTAAATGTAGCCTCGCTAACATATCTAACATTTACAAAGCTCGCGGTAGCGCCAATGTAGACCTTATTACCAAAGTTCAAAGCACCGGCAACGTTAAACTCAGATGTCGACCCAAGTCGCGCTTCATTCCAATTCTGGTTAAAGCTCGTACCGGTGTAAGGCTCTGCAGAAAAACCGTTAGGGAAATTAGTAGCATTTCTGTTTATTAAATAACTGTCATAAGCATCACCGGCAACAGTATTATCAATCCCATAAGCATTTGCCTGTTCAGCATATGCATCTCTGATTGAACTATTGGTATTTACACCACCATAGTTGATGTTATTTAAAAAATCATTGTTTCGGGTATAGCTTAAACCAAAAACAGTACTTACCAATCCCTTATTTACGTCGCTTCCCTTAGCTTTATAGGCTGGGTTGTAAAATACAACTCCAATGTTATTCAGATTAATCTGGTTTTTAGTAGCCTTGGTGTCTGTTCCTAAAAATGAACTGTTATTCGAAACCGAATTAAATTCGGGAGTTAAGCTGAATTCAGATTTTGTAAATAGACCCAATCCCGCCGGATTGGCATTAATAGATCCCATGTCTCCGCCTACACCAATCTGAGCACCTCCCATTCCTTTAAAACGGGCCGAACTGCCATAGTTAGTTTGTGAAAAACGAAAAGCATCGGGCGCGTAACTTTGAGCGTATGATGTTCCTATAGTAGCTACTGTAGCTACTATGGAAGCCAGTATATATTTTTTCATGTTGTGTGTTTCGCTAAATTAACCTCTTCCTGCTCTTGATGGTCTGCCACCACCGCCGCCACCACCGCCGCTTGAACCAGAACCTGATCCGCTGCTAGCAGGAGGGGAGTAACTCGGAGCACTCTCAGTTCTAGTAGGACGACTCATTTGAGTAGGACGTTCGCTGGGTGTGTAAGTGTTTCCATTATTTGTCGGCTGATAACTTCTTGTTGGTCTGCCGCTACCATTAGGATTGGTAGAACTGATAGATCCGTTACCATTACCGGTATAACCAGATCTGCTTGGGCGACCGTAGTTTGGATTTACACCCGCTACAGAAGTTCTTGGAACGCCAGTATCATTGCTTCCAGGTCTTGGTCTGTAATTACCGCGGTTGGTAGCAACACCACCTCCATAGTAACCACCACCTACACCCCATCCGCCGCCATACCAGCCGCCACCCCAACCGAAACGATCGTAGTAGGAGTAAGGACCCCATGAGTTCCAGCCATATAAACCGCTGTTCCATCCAAAGCCCGAATTACCATAATAGAATGGATTATTCCAGATGCTACCGTAGTAATTTCCACCCCAGCCTCCTAATCCATAACCATTACCCCAGCCGATGCCGTATCCAAGATAATTAGAAGCACCGTAACTATTGCCATAATAGTAATTGTCAAAATAAGGATCATAATAACCCTGGAAACTGTAACCATTGTAGAAACGGTTAATTCTTGAAGAATAATCCATATCGTAATAAGGATTACTTGTTCCATAATACTCATCGTAGTTCTCAGTCTGGCCTTGCTGCGTTTGAGCCTGAACCTGATTTTGAGTTGGAATATATTGTTCAACTTCCTGTGCTTTCGCAACAGAGTTGTACACATCATCAACTGGCTTATTGCTAGCCAATTTTGATGTAGAACATGACGCTACCAACCCAGCGGCAGCAATCATCACTACGGGTAAAAATTTAATTGGTTTCATTGTGTTTATATTTAGTTGTGTGTGTTCACGGATAAATAAACAAATCAAAAGTATTACTAACTATTTATTTAGGGAATAAAATATATAAATTTAACAGCTAGTCAATGTTAATCGCATTTGTTAGGCATAAATTTATAAATTTGTGCGCTAATTTTACACTATTTAACACACAAATTACGTTCCAAATACATAATATGAGCAAAGAAATTACAAGTAGAGAAGCCGATTATTCCCAGTGGTATAATGATATTGTATTAAAAGCTGACCTGGCAGAGCACTCTGCAGTTCGTGGCTGCATGGTTATCAAGCCTAATGGCTATGCTATATGGGAAAAAATGCAGGCAGTTTTGGATAAGATGTTTAAGGATACGGGTCATCAGAATGCGTATTTTCCATTATTCATTCCAAAGTCATTTTTTTCTAAGGAAGCTTCTCACGTTGAGGGTTTTGCAACAGAATGTGCGGTTGTGACACATTATCGTCTAAAAAATGATGGTAATGGAAATATTGTAGTTGACGAAACGGCAAAGCTGGAAGAAGAACTTATTGTTCGTCCAACTTCCGAAACCATTATCTGGAACACATACAAAGGTTGGATTCAGTCCTATCGTGACTTGCCTATACTGATCAATCAATGGGCAAACGTAGTTAGATGGGAAATGCGTACCCGTTTGTTTTTACGCACTGCAGAGTTTTTGTGGCAGGAAGGACACACTGCTCACGCCACGGCTGAAGAGGCTATCGAGGAGACTGAACGCATGCTTCACATTTACGCTGATTTTGCTGAAAACTGGCTTGCTGTTCCTGTGGTAAGAGGAAGGAAATCTCCGAATGAAAGATTCGCTGGTGCAATTGATACCTACTGCATTGAGGCTCTAATGCAAGATGGCAAGGCACTTCAAGCGGGTACATCACACTTTTTAGGCCAGAATTTCGCTAAAGCATTCGATGTTAAGTTCACCGGTAAAGATGGAAAGTTGGATCACGTTTGGGCCACTTCATGGGGTGTTTCAACCCGTTTGATGGGAGCACTGATCATGGCCCACAGTGATGACTCAGGCTTAATTATTCCACCAAAACTCGCTCCGATTCAGGTAGTAATTGTTCCAATTTATAAAGGAGATGAAGACCTGGCAAAAATTTCTGCTTACGTAAATGAGCTTACCATGCGACTGCGTGGCATGGGTATTTCGGTAAAATACGATGACAGGGATACACAACGTCCAGGTTATAAGTTTGCAGATTACGAATTGAAAGGTGTTCCGGTTCGTATTGCTATAGGTGGAAGGGATCTGGAAAATAAAACGGTAGAAATTGCCCGAAGGGATATTAAGATAAAACAAACCGTACCTCAGGAAGGCCTGGATATTTATATTGTTAAATTGTTGGAGGATATCCAGACGAGTATGTTTAATAAGGCATTGGCTTACAGAGATGAACACATTACTGAGGCAAATACCTATCAGGAGTTTAAAGATCTATTGGATGGTAAAGCAGGTTTTATTTCTGCACACTGGGATGGAACCTCTGAAACCGAACAGAAAATCAAAGAAGAAACAAAAGCAACGATCCGTTGTATTCCTTTGGATAATAAGTTGGAAGATGGCGTTTGTATTTATTCAGGCAAACCATCTACACGAAGGGTATTGTTCGCAAGAGCATATTAATTAGATTTGAGATTTGAGAAACCGGGTTGAGCGTGAATCTCAACTCGTTAACTCCAATCTCAGATCTCAGATCACAATAAGAAATGAAATTCGCAACAAAAGCAATACATGCAGGTCAGGAACCTGATCCAACAACGGGTGCGGTTATGACACCCATATACCAAACGTCCACATACTGGCAAAAATCTCCTGGCGATAATAAAGGCTATGAGTATTCCAGAGGAACAAATCCAACGCGGAAAGCGCTTGAAGACTGCTTGGCGGCCTTAGAAAATGCGAAATATGGTTTAGCATTCTCAAGCGGAATGGGGGCTACAGATGCCGTTTTAAAACTTCTTCAGCCAGGCGATGAGGTGATCACTGGTAACGATCTCTACGGTGGTTCTTACCGCATCTTTACCAAAATTTTCACTAAGTACGGTATCAAATTTCATTTTCTGGACCTTTCTAAGCCAGAAAATATGTTGCCATACATTAATGAAAAAACAAAATTGGTTTGGATTGAAACGCCTACTAATCCAACTATGCAGATCATTGATATTGAAGGGGTAGCTAAAATTACCAAAAAGAAGAATTTAATTCTCACGGTTGATAATACATTTGCCTCTCCCTACTTGCAAAACCCAATCGATTTAGGTGCTGACATAGTTATGCACTCGGTAACCAAGTATATTGGTGGTCACTCGGATGTGGTAATGGGCGCACTGGTAACCAGTAATGAGCAATTGTATAAAGACCTTTGGTTTATATATAATGCATGCGGCGCAACACCAGGTCCCCAGGATTCATTTCTGGTACTAAGAGGTATAAAAACACTGCATTTGCGTATGAAGGCACATTGCGAGAACGGTGAGCGAATAGCACATTACTTAAAAACTCATCCCAAAGTAGATAAGATATACTGGCCAGGATTTGAAGATCATCCAAATCACGACGTTGCCAAAAAACAAATGCGGGGCTTTGGAGGCATGATTTCCATTACGTTAAAAGGCGCAGATCTTGCTGAAACATTCAGGGTATCCTCTAACTTCAAAGTGTTTACCTTGGCAGAATCGTTGGGAGGAGTAGAATCATTAATCAATCACCCTGCAACGATGACTCATGGGTCTATTCCAAAAGAAGAAAGAGAAAAAGTTGGCGTTACAGATAATTTACTTCGCTTAAGTGTTGGTGTAGAAGATATTGACGACCTTTTGGAAGATCTCGAGAATGCACTTTCTTAATAAAAACAATCAGGCAAATTAGGCTTTGCCTGATTGTTTTAACCACTTTCAATAGCAGCAATAGCTGCTATTTTTATTTTATTTTGGCCATATGGAATTTCTCGAACTCAAGAATTTTCTTGACAGAAAAGTTGAACAATATAATACACCAGATTTTATTGTTAATGATCCGGTTTGCATTCCTCATCTTTTTCAGCAAAAGCAGGATATTGAAATTTCTGCCTTTTTTGCTGCGGTGCTAGCCTGGGGACAACGTAAAACGATCATCAATAAATGTAGAGAGTTATTAAATCGTATGGATAACGCCCCTTATGATTTTGTATTGAACCACACCGATGACGATTTAAAGCGGTTACTCTTTTTTAAGCACCGAACATTTAACGATACTGATCTGCTTTATTTTATCTCATTCTTCAAAATGCACTACGGCAAATTTGATACTTTCGAGCAGGCATTCATTCCGGCAACAGGCGCATTTAGTATTGAAGATTCGTTAAATCACTTCAGAAGTTACTTTTTTTCACTTGAAGATTTTCCACATCGTACCAGAAAACACATTTCATCGCCGCAACAGAAATCTACGTGTAAACGATTAAATATGTTTCTACGATGGATGGTGAGGAAAGATGACAAGGGTGTAGATTTTGGCATGTGGAAAACCATTCGACCCGAGGATCTGGTGTGCCCTTGCGATGTACATGTAGATCGGGTAGGCAGATTGCTCGGACTAATCACCAGAAAACAGACAGATTGGTCGACCGCAGTGGAGTTAACCACACAGCTCAAGCAATTCGATGAGCTTGATCCTGTTAAATATGATTTTGCGCTATTTGGTCTTGGAGTGGAAAAAGTTTTGTGATATTTTTCTGTATTAGAAAAATAACCTCAAACCTTCGTTTTTCCCTTGAAACTTCCTATCATTACATACTGATTTTACATTTGATGTAAGTTGCGTCTATCGCTAAGCTAAACAAACATGATTGCAGTTAATTTATCTGATGAAGATAGGTGGAGGAAATACAATAATTCCTCACCATTGATTTCTGTTTTTAAACACTTTCATCCTCTTAATGATGAGATCGAACAGCGAATTAATCAGCATACTTTTCCAATTAGTTATAAAAAGAATAAATTTCTTGTTTCTCCTGTAGATCATAATAAATATCTGTTTTTAATTGTAAAAGGAATAGTAAGGGGATTTATCAAAGATGGCAAAACGGAAATTACTACGTGGATTGCAAAAGAAAATGAGGTAGTCGGTACTATCCGCAATTTATGGATTGATGGCGATTCAGAAGAATACCTACAGGCGCTGGAAGATGTTGAGCTAATTGCGATTCCGCACGTGTTATCGGAATATCTTTACGAGAACTTTCCGGAGGCAAATATTGTAGGTCGAAAAATGATGGAACTCTATTACCGGTCAGCCGAAGAAAGGGCATATTTGTGCCGTATATCATCCGCAGAGAAAAGATATAAAAGATTTCTCTCCTCATTCCCCGATTTAATTAACCGGGTATCCCTAAAATATATCGCTTCGTTCCTGGCAGTGCGGCTCGAAACACTTAGCCGGATACGGGCCAAACTATAAGTTTCAAATTTCTTCGTATTTAGAACGTGGAGCTATGCTTAACAAAATCGTAGCCTTATTGTTTTGTAAAAAAAGCATTTCAGTTCCTGATTCTGTATGATTAATACTACTTTTTAAAGAAATTTTGTTGATTATTATCAAATAATGCAGGCCATATGGGTTTACTTGAATTACGATGACAAATTGTAACATTGTTTTTTAGTTAATTTGTAGTATTGATAATACAGTATTTAAAGCTTTAAGTATTATTTCTGTCCCCGGATTCGAATTTTTGTTTAGAATCAGGAAATGAACTTAGCTTAAAGAAGTCGTCTATCTAAAAACGCTGAATCCAGTACGTTCTTTGACCCATGGTTATTTAACTATCTCGATATAAGCTTTTTAATAAGGTATAAGTTCTCTTCAAACCCAATCCAGGTGTAGAAAACTCCCCCGACCATTTCTTAAGGGGCATTCAAATGCTGAAAATTGATGCTCATATATTACAATTGAAATGAAAAAACAACTATCTCTCAGTTTAGTTCTTGTATTAAGTGTTTTTGGAGCCTTGGCTCAACAAAAAATGAAAGATGGCACGGTTACATATGGTAATCTGCCTAATAAGGATGCCATTCTGGAATTAGAAAGCACAAATAAAGGATTACTATTTTCGAGAGTAGCACTTAAGGATTCCAGGGATCCGGCTCCATTATCTGCGCACATTGCAGGTATGATGGTATATAATACGCAAACGGCATCAGATGTGGTACCGGGAATCTATTATAATGATGGAAGCAAATGGATACTTGCCCGTCAGGGTCAGGCTACAAACCTATCTTATAACCCTACAACTTATACTTTAAGTTTCCTCGACCCTTCAAGCAATGCTGCCGTACTGATTGATCTGCGCGACGTTGTCAAGAAAAACGAAACATTAACTTCTTTGGTAAAACAGGAAAACGGAACCTATGTTTACACTGCAGAAGATGGCGCGAAAACCACGATCAATGTTCCAGCAGACGTAATTAACAACTTTCAAACCATTGCCAACACATTATCGGTAAAACAGATCATCGAAAATATTGTCAAAAATACTGCCGGCAACGTATTTTTTGATGGTACAAATTTGACATATATTGATAAAAGCGGTGCTACACAAATAATCAATCTTACACAGATTGTAAAGGGTGGAGAAACCGTAACTACATTGGTAAAGAATACAGATGGTAGCTATACCTACACTAATGAGAAAAACGATAAGGTAACTTTTAACGTGATAGGCGATATAAATACGAATATCATTAATGAAGGTGCACTCTATACCACCATTAAAAATGTTATAGATAAGGAAGAAACAGTTACTAGTCTGGTGTATGACGTGGTTAAAAATACCCTGACATACTCTGATGAAAATAAAATTGTCAATACTATTGATATAGCAAAACTGGTTACAAAAAATCAACTTACAACATCGTTATCAAACAGTGAAACTACAGAAGTAGCTTCAAACACTATCTTAAATAACACAAGTTATAAAGTTGAGGTTAAGAATGGTGCCATTAGTACTGTAAAGTTAGCTAATGAGGCTGTTACCACTGAAAAGATAGGCAAAGGCGCCGTTACGGGTGATCAGGTTGCAGTTAAGGTGATTAGTGCCGACAAACTTGTTGCCAATCCAACAGATAAAGGAATGGTTGGCGTTGTACAGGCAGATGGAACCATTGTTTATCAGACTCTATCTTCGTCAAACATTTCAGGTAAAGACTTAACGGCGGAAGATGGTTCAATCGCCGTAGCGAATGGAATTGGTGCTACCTTAGTTAACGCCAAGCTGAAAGTTGCTGACGGAGGCATTACCACGTCTAAATTAGCTGATGGTGCAGTAACCAATGTTAAAGTTGGTGCCGATGCAATTACAACGGATAAAATCAAAGATGGTGAAGTTAAGACGGCTGATCTCGGTGATAAGACTGTCACCGGCGATAAGATTGCTGATAAAACAGTTACCGCTGATAAGTTAATCGCGAACCCTGCAGATAAAGATAAAGTAGGTGTGGTTCAGGCAGACGGAAGCATTGTTTATCAAACATTATCTGGTGGTAACATAAAAGGAAAGGATCTTACAGCTGAAGATGGTTCAATCGCAGTAACTGATGGAGCTGGTGCAACGCTGGTAAACTCAAAAGTGAAGGTTGCCGATGGTGGTATTAATACTGCTAAATTGGCTGATGGTGCAGTAACCAACGTTAAAGTTGGTGCTGACGCAATCACCACAGATAAAATCAAAGATGGTGAAATTAAAACTGCTGATGTTGCTGATAAAAACATTACCGCTGCAAAACTTGACGCGGGAACAGGAACAGCGGGTCGTTTGGCTATTGCTGATGCCACGGGAGCTGTAACTTATTCTAACACTATCCCGAGTGGATCAATTACCGGTGAGAATGTAACTGCCGGAAGCAATAAAGTAGCCTTAGGTGGAACGCCGACAGGTGCTGCATTAAAATCCTTTTCTGTTGACGTGGACGAAGCCAATTTAAACTTAGCTAATATTGGAGGTAAAGTAACCAACAATCAGATCATCACAGGAACAGCAAACCAGATATTAGTGACCAATGCTGCTGGAACAGCCACAGAATGGATTGATAAATCAGCTGCAACTTCAGTTAGTAATGCTTCAACAGGAAATATCATCACAACCACGGTTAATGGTACAACAGGTGCTGCAGTAAACATCATCAACACTAATGTAACGAGTCTTGATGCCGGAAATAAGCTGATCACCACCGTTAACGGCGTAGCAAGTACCCCATTGGATATTTCAACAGCGGTTGTCGCTACACAAAAAACCACGACATTGTCTAATGGCAGCAACACCACTGCTACCGTAACCACAACAGGAAATGTTACCGATTACAAGGTAAATGTAAATAATGCTACGGCAACAACAACCGGAGCTGTTAAACCAGGCGCTGGTTTAACAGTAGATGGAACAGGAACACTTTTGGTTGATGCTTCGGCAATTGTCACTGGAAAAGCCTTGTCATCAAATGATTTAACAATCTCTGCAAACGGCTCGACTTCCTTATTAAAAGATGTTAATATCGATATCAAAAACGGTGCGGTTACGACTGCTAAATTAGCTGATGGTGCAGTAACTAATGTTAAAGTTGGTGCTGATGCGATTACAACAGACAAAATTAAAGATGGAGAAGTAAAAACTGCTGATCTCGGCGATAAAGCAGTAACGGGAGATAAAATTGCTGATAAAACAGTAACTGCTGAAAAGCTTACAGCTAATCCTGCTGACAAAGATAAAGTAGGCGTGGTTCAGGCTGATGGGAGTATTGTTTATCAAACCTTATCAGCTACCAACATCTCAGGTAAAAACCTGACTGCAGAAGACAATTCAATCGCAGTAACCGATGGAACTGGAGCAACATTGGTAAATTCAAAATTGAAAGTTGCTGATGGCGGTATCACGACTGCGAAACTTGCTGACGGTGCGGTAACTACCACTAAAATAGCTGACGGATCAGTAACTAACGCTAAAGTTGGAGCTGATGCGATCACAACAGATAAAATAAAAGACGGTGAAGTTAAAACTGCTGATGTAGCAGATAAAAACATTACTGCAGCGAAACTAGATGCAACTGGCGCAACAGCTGGACAAGTGGCTACTGCTAATGCTAACGGAATAGTTACTTATCAAACTTTATCAGAAACTAACTTAACCAGTACAAAAGGGATTACTGCTACAGGAATCACGGTCACTGGTGGCGCAGGTTCAACATTGAAAGATGTTACTTTGGCCATTACCGATGGTGCAATTACGAGTGCTAAACTCGCTGATGGTGCTGTTACTACTGTTAAAGTTGCTGACGGATCAGTAACTAACGC
>NZ_LECU01000010.1 GCF_001027745.1 Pedobacter sp. BMA | reverse complement strand
GCGAAAACACCGCAGAAGTATTAGCGCAGAAATTCCTGCGCGCCAATTCTCCAAAAAAATAAAAAAAAATTCTCCAAAAAGAAAATTTCCGCCAGATTAAAAAAAATCCCGCAGATATTTTTGCAGAATAAAATCTGCACAGAATGTAATAAGGCGAAACCGCAGAACTATTATTAGCGGAGACTCTGCGCGCCAATTCTCCAAAAAAAAAAAAAAAATTCTCCAAAAAGAAAATTTCCGCCAGATAAAAAAAATCCCGCAGATATTTTTACAGAATAAATCTGCGCAAAATTATACAAAGAAAAAAGCCGCAAAAATCGCAACGCAGAAATTTCAACTTTCCAATTCCCCAAAAAAATATAAATTTTTCTTAAAATTTCTACCAAATTTAAATCTCATAGAGACATTCCTTTCTATATGGTTTCAAGATTATATCTAGACAGTCAAACTTTACTTTTGCATAAAGAAAATCATTGAAATGTTAAGTCAAAGTTCTCAAGATTAAAATCTATGAATAATACTATCAAATGAGAGTTTTTAATTGGTTGATCGTCAGTAACTTTATTATAATCTTTCTGGATTAACTTTTTTTTGTTTTATTTCAGCATCGGAGAAAATTAAAGGGAGTTCATTATCCGTAAGATTATTTTTAAAATGTTTATTCATCCAAAGAATCTCAGTTCGATTGTGACTATGCCCCGTAGAGCCTTTCGTTACAGTTTCAATCCTTTTTGTAGTCCAGCCCTTCTCCTCTGTTAAAATAGAATCATATATTGCATTTTCGTAACCACTAATCAAGACCATACAATCAGCTTTATCTGCCAGATTAAGCATCTCTATGTGGAATAATTCATCATTTGCATCCATATTATAGCCACTAGTTCTATCTCCGAGATAAGGTGGATCGAGATACATTAGCGTTGCGGGTCTTTTTAAAAATCTCTTCATTAACTTTCTGGCATCTTTATTTTCGATTCTTACCCGTTTTAAGCGCTCGACAACAATTTTCAATCTTTCAGGCAAATTAAACCATCGGTTGACCCTTGCCTCACAGTCATTTCTACTATATGAATCTGAATAAGAAAAACCTCCGCGTTCTTCGCCAAAAACTCCATTTATTGCCATCATCGATTGAACTAAGAAACGTCGCGCTCGTTCTACGTCTGTAAGGTTAATCATATGGATTCTTGCCAAATTCAATTCCTCTTCAGCATAAGGCGTGTAGGTGATGAGTCTAATTAGTTCTTCATGATTATTGCGCAACTGTTGAAAGAGATTTACAATTTCGTTATCAATATCGTTTATAATTTCAATAGGTGCTTTAGCCTTAGAAAGAGTTAAGGCTGCCGAACCGCAAAAAACCTCCACCCAACAATTATGCGGAGGAAGATGAGTGCACAGTTTTAATGCGATCTTGTTTTTTGACCCAAAATACCCAAATGGTGCATTTATTTTCTTAAGTTTTGGCTTTATATCTATAACGGTTTGCATCTATATATTAATTGTCTTGCAAAAATAGTCTTTTATAAGCTTCCGAGTCTTCGCCAGTTTCCCACATATCCAAAGAATATATAGGATAATCTTCTTCTATAATTTCTAGCATCTTTTTTGTTTTTATATCAATGTTAGATTTAATATCAGAATCTATTGAATCTTCATACTGTAGAAAGTAATAATTTGCTTCGATAAATTCTGAAGCGCCTACCCTATGAATTCTGTCCAGAGATTGAAGATATTGCGCACAATTATAACTTAAATCATAATAGATTGCATTATGGCAGGTTTTATGTAACGAGATTGATTCAGCACAAGCTGCTGGGTTGGCTATAAGTATATCAAGCCCACTATTGGGGTCAACAAACTCATCTCTGATTTTTTCTCTGGTTCCCTCTTTAAATGTTCCATCTTCGACAGGCGTATCTCCATATATTTTTTTACAAGGAAACCCTAATTTTTTAAATTCCGACTCAATTAAATTTATACTACCTATGAAGTTAGACCAAATTACAACCTTTAGTTTCTTTTTTCGAAGCTTTTTTACCAGGTTTACTAATTCAATAATTTTACCTGGAGTCTCAAGCTGATCATAATTTCTAATTAAGTATTTTATATCCGTTAAGTCTTTAAGCAGTTTTTCATCATAATCATCAATAGCAGAGGTCAGTAACTTAGGGTAAGAAATAGATTGTCTTAATCTGATAATCCTTCCTCTTCCAAGTTTATTGATAAAATCAACATTTTTAAAATAATCTTCTCTGGCATAATTTTTAATACGATTGAAAATCGCATCATAAATTTTACGCTCATGAACCTGCATTTTGACCAAAATCGGCTCGAAGAAATTTTGTGGTTTCAGATTTAGGTCACTTTTTCTAACACGATAAAATAGTGGCCCGATCAAATTATTGAGAATTGATCTAGCTGTCTCAGTATCTCGATTATCTTCACAAATTTTTATCCTAGTACGGTCATTAGCCTCTATTGGCCTTTCTTTGGGCCATAAAAAATCAAATAAATTAAAAATATCACTATAACTCTTTGGCATTGGTGTTCCGGTAAGCACACACCTAAATTCAGCACTAGATGATTGGTCAAGAATAGCCTGTGCCCAGCTTCCATTTAATTGCTTGATATAATGGGCTTCATCCACTACAAATAAGGCTTTTATATGTTTTTGTTTTAGAAAACCGGTCATATCATCCTTATCATATAAAGATGTATGAAAACTAGTCAAATATAATTCTGAGGAGGTCTCAGGTATATTAATGTATTTTTTTTTACGCTCCTTCTTTACTCCACCAGCCAGAACAGTACATTTTGCCTTTCTCCCTAAAGTTTCGAAAAACTCGTTTCTCCATGGGCCAAAACTTGATGGAGGGCCAACCACAAATAATGTATTTACCTTACCTTCAAGTCTCAGTTTTTCATATACTGTCAAAACAACGGTAGTTTTCCCACTCCCTGGTACAGAAAAATTAGCTGCATTACCTAATAAATAAAGATGGTAAGCAGCCTTAAGCTGATGTATTTTAAGATTTCTTTTTATACTAGCTTCAACGAACTCTTTAAATTCTTCAAAAAGGGCAACATTATATTCTCCCTGCTTATATTGTGAAGCTTCATTTTTTAGAGAGTCAAATCTTCCTTTCAAAAGGTTTACTTCTTGGGAGTAAGTTTTAGCAGTTTCGCTTAATCCATATGGAGTTTCCTCGTTCTCAAAATACCTTAATATTTTCAGGAAAACCTCCTCAATCAGTTTTCTTTCATATAACTTATGGGAATTGATATATTGAAAGCCCCAAAAAGACATCTGACTTTGCTCAATAGGGCCAAGAGTTTCAGATGCATCTTTTATGAGGATTTTATTTTCATTAATATCTATTTCTACCACTACTTTTATTTTTTAGATAACTTGTTTTTATTTTTTTTGAGATCATATATATGGTGTTCAATCTCATTTGCACGTAATTGAATAGATTTGCAAAACTTCATAGCATCATCTAGTTTATCGAGTTCGATTTTAGCAACATCAAGAGATGGGTGATTGAGCTTATCTAATGCTGTTTTCAACAGACTTAAAGGCGATTCATTCTCTTTCTTGTGTTCGAATATTTCATAAGCTTCTCTTACGTGCCAAATTAAATCCTGCCCATACTTATTTCCCCAGATAATATCTTTTGTTTTCTCATCTATTTCATTACCATCTTCGTCTTTTAACTCATTTTCAGGTAGAGTAAATTTGATGGGCAATAACTTGAAGAGCTCCTTTTTAACATTTTCTTTTTCGAATAGCTTTGTTAGATCACGCATAATTTGGTGAGCTTTTTTATTGATACCTTCGATTTCTCTTTTCCTGATTATTTTAAAGGCAACATTTTCAATTTTCCCAACCTCTTCTTCGAAGATACCGAGCTTGGTACGCTGGCGACCATCAGAAAGCTTTTTGTAGACAGTTTTATAATAATCCAAAAATGCTTGCCATCTACCCTCGCTGTCACCTCTTCCCTCAGAAATCGTATTATAATGACCAGGCCGTCCTAAATAGGAAAGGTATTTATCGATGCATTCCAAAGGCTTTATAAAATCTTCTTCAACAGATATTATCTCTTTTTTAAGTTTCGCAGGCGTTAAATCAGAATAGTTGGGATCATCTTTTAATTGTTCTTCCAAACTCATCCCCATATCAATTTTTCTTTTGATAGATAGAGCTTTATCAAAATTGTAATATTCAGCCTTACCACTTCTTTGATATTGATATCTGTTCTCTAATTGTTCAATTTCAAGTAATGTAGGCGGTGGCTCATTTTCTTCAAGACCTGGCAAAATGACAACTTTTAGGTATTTAAATTGCTCGTCTCCTTTATTGCGATTTAATAAGTTGGTTAGAACCATTTTTCTACGATTACCATTTATTAAAAAACCATCTGCGGTTATTACAGCAAAATCTTCCTGTCCTTCTTTAAGAATAGTGTTTGTTAATTCTAGAGTTGGGGTAGGATCTTTCAGCTCAAGAAATCGTTTTAAAACAGATTGGCCATAGTCAGTTGTTTCATTCAAGATGCCTTTACTATTTTCATAAGTGATAACATCTGAAGCAATTCTTCCATTGTCTTTTCTGAATCTCAATAATTCAATTGGAACCTTAAATGCCTCCCTTATTTTTTTTGAAAATTTGTCATCACGAAAAGGAATAGGATCGCTATTATTTATTTTAATTCTATTCTCTCTAATTTCTTGTGCAAACTCCTCAATTATGGGTCTCTGCTGATTTTTTGAAATCGTTGTCATCGTTTATCTTACTTTAAATTTAGATAGTACCTCAAAAGCAAAAGCACTTGCATTCGCGGCTGCAATTTCTTGATACCCCAGACCATCAGTGGTGGATTTATTGTTAAGTAAATCTGATATCCCCCTTACTATCAGAAATTGCAGATTTCCATTCGCATGGCAAGCAGTATAGAAACCACTTCCCTCCATTTCAACCGCCACAGTATCATTATAGGATGATTTTAATAATTTATAAACTTCGGATCTGGTTGAAGCGATTACTTTTTCGCCTGCAGCTATAGGCTTTGATATTACTTTTATTGATTCAGTTTGATCAGATAAATTTAATCTATTCTTCCAGTCTTGTTTCCTTGCCTCCGCTTTTGCCCTTTCAAAAATTTCATAAGAGGATTTTCCAACCTCTGGTCTGGGAAGAAAGCCTGTTTTAGAAACTTTACCTTTTTCATATCCATAAGCTTTCTCAACAGCAACTACATCTCCCAGATTTAGGTCTTTAATTCCGCCAGCAATGCCTACAAATAAAATAACTTCGGGCTCAAAAAATGTTATTGCTCTTTCAGTCTCTAGTGCACAGGTATTATTTCCAGCACCAATCTCCGCAATACCAATCTCCCAAGAATGATATTGACCATTGAATTTTCCTTGCTCGTAAACATTTCCTTTAGTATGAATTTTTTCCTGTAAATCTGCCAAATGTTTTCGCACAGCAAGATATTCCAGTGGAATTGCAGTTAGAATGACAGCGCGAGGAATTTGAGAGCTATTCAAATGAGTCGTCAGATTTAAGAAGAATGAATACCAGCCATTCCAATTTTTTAAATCTAACAAAAAATAATAAAAAGACAAATCTCATTATTATATAATTTTTCTAACAATGAATTAAGCCAGCCTTTGAATTTACCAAAAGTTTATTGATCATTAAGGGCGGAATAAGTACCAATAATGTATTTAATTGTCTATTTTCGAAAATAATAGATAGTCAAAGGAGATAAGTTTACCACGCCTTTTCAACCATTGTCATTCTTTTCAATTTAAAATGTAATGTCTGATAAACTCTCAATTTTGCACATTTCTGATCTTCACAGAAGCAGAGACTACAAAATTTCAAATAGTGCTTTGCTTTCCTCGTTGATTTCAGACAAGGATAAATACACAATTAAGGAAGCCCTAAAAATAAAGGCGCCCGACATTATAATTGTCAGTGGGGACATTATCAGGGGATCTACAAGTGAGGATTCAACGAAAGCAACTGTAGAAATCCAGCAGCAATATGAGGAAGCCGAAGATTTCCTGAATAAGCTGACCGACGATTTCTTAAACGGGGATAAAAGTAAAATCATTTTAATTCCGGGAAACCACGACATCGACTGGCAATTTTCGAAGGCAAGTATGCAGAGAGTTGAAAAGACGAACTTCATGGATGAACTGGGAAATATCAAGTGGGAAATTCATAAACAATCCACTCAATCAGATTCTCCGATGCGATGGTCCTGGAAAGCGCTATCCTTCTATAAAATTACGGATTCGGCAATGTATGAGAAAAGGCTTGCTGCTTTCGCTGAATTTTATACTCGTTTTTACGAAGGAAAAAGAACTTACAGTTTAAATCCGGAGAAACAATTTGAAATTTTTGATCTGGCAGACTACAATCTTTCCGTTGTCGCCTACAATACCTGCTATAATAACGACCATTTACGACTGGTTGGTGATATTCATCCAGACTGCATTTCTGAATCCAGCCTAATGATACGGGAACTGAGAAAGCGAGGCAGACTTATTTTGGGAACCTGGCACCACAATACCAAGGGTGGCCCAAATGATGCGAACTACATGGATAGTAGCAGACTGAAAAATTTCATTGATGCAAATATTGCTATAGGATTCCATGGCCATCAACATAAGATGGAAGTCATCAACGAATACAATGATGTTATCGAGCAAAAAAAAATAACAGTTTTTAGCGCGGGTACATTGTGCGCAGGTCCTTCTGAGCTACCTACGGGAACCAACCGCCAGTACAACATCATCGAAATTGAAACGCTTCCGAAAAAGAAAATCAAGGTTAATCTGCATGTACGGGAGAAAACAGAATCTTCCTCTTTCAATAATCCTATCTGGATACCAGGGCGTATCGATTCGACAAACTTAAGCACTTACGCATTTGAAATCCAGGATCCCAGGGAAGTTGACATCTCTACCGTTCTTTTGGACGTTGAAAGGCTGATGGGCGAGAGATCGTATGATAAAGCTAAGTCTATCTTGATGGCAATGGATACCTCAGATGATTTTGTAAGGAAATATTTGGCAGAGTGCATCAACATAACAGATGACTACGATGCCGCACTAGCCTATTTATCCGCACCTCAAACAATTCAGGAAACCATTATTGTGTTAAACGCCGCAACGGTTACTAAAAACAAATCAATGATTAAGGAAATCATCGTTCAAATCAGTGACACTAACAAAGCAGACCCTTCTGTGAAAGAAATAATCCGTAAAGCTAAACTACAGTTAAATGACTAATTCAAGTAAACTATCTTTTCAAATTGAAGTCAGGAGAGTTTTGGAAATTCTTTCTAACGAAATCTACGATTCACCGTACGCTCTGTTACGTGAAAATATCCAAAATGGTTACGACGCCATCTTAATGCGTAAACAATTGGATGTTAAAAAGTTCGAGCCTAAAATTGAAGTTCGCATTTCCGCATCTGAAATTATAATCGAAGACAATGGCATTGGGATGAACCAAGACGTGGTTAAAAACAATTTCTGGAAGGCAGGATCAAGCGGAAAAAATAATGATATTGCAAAAAAAGCCGGGGTAGTGGGCACTTTCGGAATAGGCGCAATGGCTAATTTCGGAGTTTGTAAGACCATACAAGTGCTGACGCATTATGTGGATGGTAACCAAACCATAGAAACTTTTGCAGACAGGGAGCAGCTTTCAATAACCGAAGAATGCATTGACTTTCGGATTTTTGATGAAATCCGCGAGCCAGGGACTAAAGTTACAGCTGAACTTGACAATAAAACTACTCTTACTATACCTGGAGCGATAAGTTATCTGTCGCCATACGTAAAATACCTTCAGGTACCAGTTTACATAAACGGTCAGCTTGTTAGCCAAGCAACTTATACGGACGAGGCACAGGTTAAGGAAGATAATCTGCTCCACTCTGAGCACTTAATTGTACATACTGGAGATAGGAGCGTAACGTTTGGATTGACAATAAAGATCAATAAGCAAAACCTTGTAAAAATCTTTATCGACAAGGTAATAAAGGACGGACAGGCCGTTAACGGGGACATCTCCCTTTCTCAGGGGCTTGGTGGGATTTACGGTTTAAGGAATTACTTTGGCCTTGCACCCGTACCCGTGGGAGGTAGTTTTAACTTGGGAGGAGTCGTCAACCTTTCTGTCCTCCATCCAACTGCCGGACGGGAGGCCTTGAGCAGGGAGAGTATTGATTTTGTTTCCAAGATTATTTATGCTGCCGAATACATGCTTGCTGATGTAATTTCAGATCTAGAAATGGGCGACCAGAACAGTGGTTTTTTAAGTTATATTGCCAAAACAGGTAGATATGAACTGGCAAAAAAAATCAAAATCATAGTTTACCCTGGCCAGGAACGTTGGAGTATGGAACAAATCCAGCAAACCCTACACGGAAGAAATGTGGTTTATTACGCAGGCCGTGAACAATCGACCATATTACAATTCGGCAATGAAAATACCTATCTCCTGCAAGTGAGCCAGGACAATCCCAGAAGAAAAATACAACTGGAATACCTGAAAAAACTTAACATTGAAGAAGTTCCAGACAAGGTGTTCATCATTAAAGAATACACTGTAAATGAGCTGAATATTTCCGAACTAACTCTTCTTTTAAGAATTACCAATATTTTAAATGAAGATTACCTGATTGCGGACACCAAAATTATAATTGCAGATATCAGCCATTCGGTTCCCAGTGTAGTGGAGAAAAAAAATGAGACGGTGAATATATATATTGCCCGTAATTCTGGCGCCGTTCAGCAGGTTTTGCAGATTTATACTACCGAATGGGCTTTATTTGCGAGTTTTGTTAAGGATTTCGTTAGAAACTATCTGTACCAAAAGTTTTCCCAATACGTCCCATCATCCACAAAACAGGGTGCTGATGCACTTCAACAGATTCTGATGAAAAATAAGGAGCTGTATAAATATGAGTACTCAGAAATGGGCGAAGTGGAAGCACTTTTATCTGAATTTGCTGCAGGGGAAATAGGGCTTGCAGAAGTGATCAAGAAATCTAACACGATTACGAGGAGCCAGAAGCAGTACGTCGGATACACGCAGGTTGGGTCCGTGGAGGAAGAGATACCCAGTATTGTGGGGGTTGAAGTTTTCGAGGATTTAGGTATTGACGGTTTTGCCCCCCTGCCACCGATTATAAGGCGCGAAACCACAACAGAAAAGAAATTGCTCAAGACAGACAAGTCTTACCCCAGTCTGAACAATTTTCAGCTTTTTCTGAGTCTGTCAGAAAAAATATTCAAAAGTCAGTTAAGTTTTTTTCTTGAGCCACACACAACCAAAGTCATCTGGAGTATGCATAAGATAGTTTATATTTTTACACATGCGTCAAATAAGCTATCTCTGTATTATGAAATAGAATTAAAGGAAAAACTTTCTGATGACTCAACTGGTGGTAAGGCTTTGCCAACCACCACTATTGTCACAGACAATAGAATATTTATCCCGATAACCTCAGAACTTAGCGGTTTCTTCGATCTTGCCTCTGGAACCAAAGAGTTTTTTGTGAGATACGATATTATTGCAGACTTTAGTGAAGAAGTTTAGTTCAAATTTTCTAAAACAAATGCATGAGGAAATCATATATGATTAACAATTTGTTCTTACTTGATGTCAAAAATATAACACCGGTTTTAAAAAAAAGGAATTATTGAAGCTATATGCTTTTGCCATTTGATAAGGGTAGCTTTCTTAAGGATAGGATTTTAGGTAAACCAATAATTTGATTCTCCCTAGACATATACAGATATTCGATTCATAAAACCCTAATACCATGCCTACACGTTTTAATAAACAGAGAATACAGCTTGGCTATCAATTTGAGAAAGTTTGCCAAGAAGTTTTTCTTACTCATAACTTTACTATAAAGATCAATCAATTCATTGAACAGCCAATAGAACGTGAGACCGATATCATATTTGAACGAGGTGATCTTAACGGTATCGCAGAAATAAAACTTTACAGTAGTCGAACCGTCTCGCCAAAAATGATTGAAAATGCAGTTGAGCATTTTCAGCCGTTAGTAGGCCTATATAAAATAAATTTACTCATAGTATCTTCTGCAGTTTCAAAACCTTATAAGCAACAATTGCTTGAACAATTTAGTGTTCACATTTGGGATATTACGGACTTGTTTAGACTCACGTTCAATAACCCAGACCTATATTATGAATTGGAACAGCTTTACGTGCAGGCTACGGGCGAGTCACCTGCAGAATTTATGTCGATTGAATTCGGATTTGAACTAGATGACTTGCCGATAAGAGATTTAAAAGATTTGCCTGATACTCCAAAGAAAACGCCGAGTCCTACACCAGCAATTAAAACCAAAGGCGAAGAACTATGTGAAATATTGCGGATGGTACCGTCAGGAAGAAGTGATGACGATGATAGTGACGACGACGATGCAAGTCCTGATCGGCAATATGAAAAAGCATGCATTGAAATTTTACGCTTTCTGTTTGACCGCGATCTGGCATTATGGGAAGATCAACTTACAACCGATGCGGGTATTCATCGCTTCGATCTCGTTTGCAGGATACGATCAGACCATAATTTTTGGCAGGAAATTGTAGGCGACTTTAACTCCCGTTACGTGCTATTTGAATTTAAAAATTATGTTAATAAAATTAAGCAAGGTCAAATATTCACCACTGAAAAATATTTGTTTGAGAAAGGGTATCGTATGATTGCTTTTGTTATCTCAAAAAAAGGCGCTGACAAAAATGCACTGATTGCTGCTAAAGGAGCCATGCGGGAGCAAGGGAAATTGATTGTAAATCTTACAGACAAAGATCTGTGTGAAATGTTGGCCCTCTACGAAGGTCGTGCAGAACGTCACAAAATTAGCGACCCAACTGAAATTTTGAGAGAAAAAATCGATGAGATGCTAACCAAGATGATCCGATAGTTGATAATTTAATTTTTTGATCCAAATTATCAAGCTACTGACATAAATATATTTTGCAATTTCGATCTAACAGGTTTTATGGAGCCTTTCTTACAGACACTATTTGTTCTTTGCACTTGGTCGATTTACATAACAGTGGAAATGCTTAGGAACTGTTCGCCAGGTGTACAAAAATGAGTGAATGAACTTCCCTTCGCCTTATTTAACAAGAGCATTTCAAGCATGTAAACGAGATAAAATTTCTAATTCGCTATACATATGTTCCGAAACTATATCTCCTATACTTAAAGAACAAAATGTTTTGTTTGCTTTTTAACTACATATATAAATGATATACAGAAAGTTACAAGAATAACCTCAGGTATTCGGCAAACCCAATCCATTAGATTGATTTTTCTCTGGATGGTTAGAAAGTTGCCATAAGCCCAAGTCACTTAAATCTTGGGTATTCAATAGAAAACGTTTTAAAATCTCACATTAGCTTTGTAGTCAACTATATCAGGCGCCGTCTTATCTACCGCCCCACGACAACGCACTGAATTAAAAAAATATCGTCAACAGCAGGTCTTTTGACGAAGAATTATGATTATTTTAGCTCAGTTTACTCCAAATCAAAATTTTAAATATGCTCTCATGATGGAAACTACACCGTTCAACCTTCCTAACCCAATACCTAAACAATATGTGGCTTTTATAGATGTACTTGGCTTTAGTGATCTGGTATATAAAAGCCAGCATGTCCAGTTGGAACAATATTTTCAGACTGTAACAGAAATCCTATCAGAGATGAAGCGTGAAAATCAGAAAATCCAGTCACTGAATATAAGTGACTCAATTATATTGATTACACCTGATGATCTAAACGGATTAAAAAGGCTTATAAGGGCTGTGCGAAAAATCCAACGCAAGCTAATGTTCAAAAACATTTTAATACGAGGTGCGGTATCTTATGGTGAAGCTTTTTTTGATGATGCTCATAACATCATTGTAGGAAAAGGTTACATACGCGCATACCAATTGGAAGCGGAGGCGATTTACCCAAGGGTGATCATCGATCCATCAATTATCTCCCATCTGGCAATGGATCGCACAGAACTCATGGATTCGTTGAATAAGAGCGAGCAGTTCAATTCCCATTCAAATTATATATTCCGGCACAATGCTTCGACGAACATTGAAAATGATGCCATCTTTATTGATTATGCATATGCACTGAAAGAGGAAGACACAAAAATCAGTCCTCTTATAACAACCGTTTACAACAACATTAAAAAGAATCTGTACAGCGACCAGAAGTTCTATGCAAAATACAATTGGCTACGCAATTATTTTGTTGGCTGCATAACACAAAGTCTACAACTCACCGCAGATAAATCCAGGATCAGTGTCCTAAAAGATTGGATTAGAAAATTTGAGCGGCTTTAAAATAGTGGTTGTCTCAAAAGTGGTTGTCCTTCGATAAACCACTGTTAGTTGACCCCAACTTACCAAAAACATCTTTCTTGTAACGCTTTATTTATGAGTGAGATCACAGATAATTTTGAATTCTAAATTTATGCTGTATGATTATACAGACAAAAATACCAGGAGGGTAAAAATTCAAGTCTACTTTTTTTAAGATTTCCAACGTCTTCTTGTAATTTTTTTCTAAAATCCTTTCTAATACCTCCTGGAATCCAGAAAGGTGTTCTAAGAATTCAATATTCTCTGTAGGGACCGGGAGTAGCCATGTCCAAGAAAACCTTAGGTATTTCTAGGGTAAGGGAGATTATTTTCAGTTGTGATTCATAATTTCACATCATAAGTCAAGAGAAATATTATGATAAATAAAGACAAGTCTCCAAATCTAGAAGTTAGCAATCAAGAATTTTACGATATTGTCTTAGATCTAGCCAAAAAGGTCAATGACATTCATCGCTTACACTTTTCAGAACACCTATTAAAAAAGCGGAAAAATCAGAAACAAAAGTTTCTTGCAGAAATCCTTATGACTCCTGCAAAACCTCCAAAAAACGTTAAATAGCCGGAATGGCCTTATCCGACCTCACAAATTTCAATAATTCCTTTAGTTATGTCTCCGTTTCTGACAAACTGCCATGTCTATTCGCAGAACAAATCTCGGCAAGGGTCCATCCAGCCCTGAACTTTCTGACATTGGATAGGTGTTTAAAAGAATAGAGCGTATAATTTTCATCCAGCAGCCCCGTTGCTTCCAAGCATTTCTTAAATCTGTTATAGGCATAATTTTCAGCACACATAGTTTGTGAAATGAAAGTTACCGCAGAACCAAGTAGAAAATATTCTTTATCGAATTTTTCTATGTGTAACTTATCAAGTTCAACTCTCAAGCTCACGTCAATATTTACAGGAATTGATTTTTTATTTTTTGAAACAGCACCAGGTATCGTAATTGTATTTTCTTCCAGATCAATATACTTTAACTGTAGAAACCTGAGCTCCTTTGGACGGATGCAAGTGTAGTAGATCATCCGCACAAATAGCTGGCAATATTTATCGTGCCTATCTAGCCAGTCCATGATAACCTTAAAATCCCGTTCCGTAAAAACCTGATGGGATTGCGTTGGCATTTTTTTACGCGTTTCGCAGTCAGTCACCGGATTCTCAGAAATGTATTTGTTGACCTTTAAATAACGAAAGAAATTATTGAGACCAATCCTGCAGTTATTATAAGTTACCCCTGCCCACTTTTCCTCCCTTTCCTTAAAATTCAAAAAATCCGTAATTTCAAAATCACTGATCGTATTTACCTTTTTATTTCCCCCATGGTACTTTATAAAGGAATTAACTGTTGATCGGTAAGTACTGATTGATTTTGGCCTGGTTCCTTTGGCTTTGTGGTAAGTCTCGAATAACAAAAGTGCTTCATTGAGATCAATGCCGATAAGTTCCTTTTTCAACCGTGAGTTAGCATGCTGATCTAACGGGTTCCAACCACCTTCGAGGGCGATCCGGTAAGCTTCACAGAGGCTATTAAAATTTCGAAGCTTTTCCCTTGGGTCTTTTATTCGATTAAGCATTCTGGTTACCCTGATCCGCTCCATCCGTTCCTCCGCTGCATTGTGAAAAAAGAACTCAACATACCAACTTTGTTTGGCAACCTCTTTCTCCATTGTGCTTCCGATTGGAACCCTGGTTATGACCCTTCCCTTTACTACTCGGGGAATCGTATATGGCAGTTCAGGAATTTCCATGAAGCCAAAACTAGCCTGGAGAGGAATTTTTCCCTGTGACTTACGTTCGGGATACCCAACGTTTTCCGAATTTTCCTTAGAAGAGTTTTGATTTTTTCGCCTTGCCAGACGGGATAAATTTTTTGCTCCCGGGGCGTTTACTGGCAGACTTGTGTCAGAGTTATCAAACTGAAAAGCAGTTAAGTTGCTGCTTTTCAGTGCGTTAGGTTTAACTGTGGAGAATATCGGATTAAAAACTCGCTTAAAACTTCTCCATATAATGCTTTTTGATACTCGGGGAAGGATTTTACTTTTCTCATTTCGCTATTTTTAGAGGGTTACTGGCAGACTTTTGTCACAGTTTTTACCTGTATTTTTTGTCTTCATAACAAAAATTTCGCTTTACGCGATAAGATCAAGAAGTTTGGATTTTTAAAACTCGCATCCTTTTTTCGCTGTCTCAAGATTGATCAGTTCTCACTGACCTATCAAACCATTTAACGGGTGATCAGCGATTGGATTTCCCATTCTGACACATTTTTGTTAAGTAACCATAAACCGATATTGGATTACGGTTTCCCGTATTCTTTTTAAGGGTATTTTAATGAACTTTGGATTGTAGTAGATATGAATGGGTTAACAATTCTACCAGCAATCCAATTAAAGAACCCGAGGCTTACACCCTGTGTGTAGAATTTGAAAAATCAATAATGGCAAACTTTAACCGTTCAGATTTACAAAAAAGTTATAGCTGGTCAACTGATGGAGGTGATAATCCGAAATTACGTGGCAACCCGGATAGTTCTTTATTAGATAGGACTGAAGGTTACGAAGTGTTGTACATGATACAGCGACTAATGGAGTTATGGAATCTCAAAAATGTTGCTAGTGGTCACAAAATTGAGGATAAAATACATGCTTGTCCTACTCATTTTAGATCACAAGAAAATGTACAAAACTGGATTCACCAAAACTGGTAAGTACATTAGAGGTAAGCTTTCGCTTGCCTCTAATGTTTCCCGCTAATTTTTTATCTGGATTTTTAGGGATTGTCGGAAAATTCCGTGGTTCTTTTGTGCAGGCTCCATTCCAACCCTGCCAGTGAGTAAAAGTTCAAGAATTAAAAACTCCGGTACTGGAAAAAGACCTCACTTACTTGATACAGGCAATAGCACAAGCGTATTGCGGTTCTATCCATACAAAACTGAACCTTACTGGTCTTTATCTTATTCTCTCCCTAGCCCCAACTTGCTCCTCGTACCAAAATTTCTGCGTGGTAAAGTCCAGGGGCCAATCTCGCTGTGCCTTTGCTTTTATCCTGTTATCCGGAATGCTCAGCATGTAATCATAGGCCTCAATCTGCTCGCCCAACCAGAATTCCTGTGTAGTGTAATCCTCTGGCCAATCTGTTTTTGCTTTCTCTTTCAGTTTTTCAATAATCAGTTCTTTCTCGTCCACCTGCACCGTGTTTCCCCTAGGAACAATCGGTGTAGACTGTGCTTCTCCAGGAATACTGTCAATTGTAACTTCCCTGCTCTCAGCAACAGTAGGAGAAAGATTCTTTTCCTTTCCTAGATTGGCCAAAACCAGTATAGCAAAAAATATAGTCACCGCAATCTGCCAACCTTTAGAAATCGAAGCGTTTTTCCATAAGCCATAGAGTCCTACAGGAAAGAATAAAATGCACAGCACAACAACAAGCCAGGTTTTTTCATACCATGCATATGATTTTGGAGCAAAGGGTGTCTGAGAATCCCTGAATGCTGATTCTCGATTGTATTGCACCGGGGTTGGCGGGACAGTATTATGATCTGAAGATTTCTGGTGCGATTGGGAGGACAATAGCATAGAGGTATAAGAAAGAATATCCTCAATATTCTTCCTGTTCTTGCCCATATCGAAGCCGCCACCAAACATGATTCCGGTCTTCGGTGATGAGGTAATGTGCACCCTTGTTCGATTTTCAGCAACCTCAATTAGCTGAATTGGTATATTCTCTCCCCAACTATACAGGCTGACTCCCGCCTTTACCAGAAACCTTCCCTGTAGCCTATCAGCGTTTTCTATCTTGAGCCCTTTGATCGATGGGATGGCGATGGACATGGCCTCAAAAACCCTGTGCTTTGACATTGGGAATTCACTTTCTCCGTTGTGATCTAAAAATGCCATAGTGATTTAATTAATTTAGTTTATCCAAACATAGGGGATTTTAAATCATGCATTTTACGGATTCCCGTAAAATTAGAAGATTCCTTGCCATCGAAATAACTGGGATCGTTCATCCGCAGCCTACAAAGTTTGTCACATATCCTTTATTACTCACTAAAGGTATTACTATTTCGTGTTTTCGACACTCTTTTTGGCTATGATCAACAATATCAAAAACCAATAGGTCTAAATATACATACGGAAATCAATTGTCAGTACGTACCAAATAAATCAGACGTAATCACCTTAGTCATCCCCAAACACTTTAATAAAAAGTCTTGATTTTTGAAGCAAATACCACTTAATAACCGGGTAATGGAAAATGTGAGCTTTGAAAATATGCCAGCTGTTGTAACGGAGATCCTAAAAACAGTTGAACGTCTTGAGGTGATGATAGCGAATCTTCAGAAGGTTGAAACCGATGAAACGGAATTACTAAATGTTCATGAAGCGGCGGCATTTCTAAAAATCTCCGTTCCCGCCATATATACAAAAGTCAGTCGCAGGGAGATTCCTGTTAGTAAGCCTGGCCGAAGATTATATTTTTCGAAGTCAAAACTAATAGAGTGGATAAGCGCTTCCAAATTGAAAACGCAAAACGAGATGTTAAAAGAGGCGCAACTAAAAATGAAAGGATATCGGAAACACTTTGGGAGCTAAAAAAAGCTACATGCAAGTATATGATGCAATAACCTCAAAAAATTATGTTGACTCAAACTTAATATTCTTACAATTCTAGATTAATCTTTCTGGTGGCTTCAATTTTTTTCTTATCCACAACTTTTGCGTAAATTTCTGTGGTCTTAATACTTTTATGCCCCAGCATTTTGGAAACGGTATAGATATCAGTGCCCATTTCTATTTGTAAGGTGGCATAAGTATGCCGAAAACTATGAAAGGTGATGTTTTTCTTAATGCCGGCGGTATCAAGCCATTTTTTCAAAAAATCCTTCAACTGATGATAAACTAAACCATGAAAAACCAAGGCCGAATCTTTTTTCTTCACCCCCATAAGTTCTACAGCCTGATCGGATATCGGTAATGTCTCAGCGCCTTCTGTTTTCTCCTGAAAATATTGGAGACTATATTTTCCTTTATAGCCTCTCACTTCATTCCAGCTAAGTGTCTGTACATCGGAAAACCTCAGCCCGGTTAAAGCTGAAAAGAGGCAAGCACGTTTCATTAAATCCGATTTTGCAGCGGTTTTCACCAAGACATGCAGTTCCTCGATTTCGAGTCGCTCCCGATGTGTTTCTTTGGGATCAACAGCATCAACTCTGGAATATAAATCTTCCGTAATCAAATTTCTCCTATAAACTTCTTTCAAGGCAGTTCTAAACTTTGCAAAATAGCTCACAGCGGTATTGCGGCTAATTGGGCGCCCCCTCCTGCTGATTCCCGGTCCGCTGAGCAAAAACGATTTATAATCCTCACAAAAAAACTCGTCCAAATCGCTAAATTTAAGCGTTTCTCCAGCAAAAGCCTGGAAGTATTTTACAGACATTGCCGCTTGATCGGAGAGTGAAGTCTGTTTCTTTCTATTGAATTCTTTAAAGAACTCAATAAAATCTGCATCCCGTGCATCATCTGATAGAAAACCAAACTTCCTATTCTGAACATCCAGTTGACGATTACATCTAACATGTTCTGCCAAAAGCAAAGTTTCTTTGTTATGCTTTTTGTGATAGTCATTCTTTGGCTTATCATAGATATAGAGTTTAAGATTTTCCCTTCTTATCAATTTACCGGTTTTAGGGTGCCTCAAAGGCGGATAGTAGTCCAAGTATAGAGAGTGCCTATTATCCTTCAGTGGCCGTTTGCGAATTTTTACTTTAGACATGGCTTTTAAATTTTATATAATTAATATTATTTAGAATTTAATAAGATAGTAGCTGAATCAAATCCTGCCTTCTCTTTTAAACGTTTTGTAAAGTTTATCTATTGCTTTTCTTGATAAAAGCACATTTTGGCCATCTCTTATTTTAGGCACTAATCGTCTATTGAAAATCCCATAGAGCAAAGAGCGGTCTTTTCCAAACATCTTCACACAATCTTCAATGGCGTAACATTGCGACGCTTGGAGGCCTTGTTTTGAAAGTTTTTGATTCTGCGTTCTTTCTTTGCTAAGACCAAGTTGTTTAGGCATTTTGTATTTTTTCAACAACTTACCCACTGCAACCTTTTCGAAGTAAGCTTCCTTACCTATCTTGATTTTGGGTACAGATGCACGAGCTAGAGCTGTATACAGTGCGGTTCTGCTTTTGTCAAATATCGACACCAATTCATCCATGGAATAACAATCCCCAACTTCTAAATCAGCTACATCGATTTTTTTGTCGGACTTTGCTATTGGTTCCACTGTATTAATCAGGTTACTTTTTATTCCATTATTGAAAAAAAATACCTCCAAATCTATTCTTGACACTCTTGTACTTCTTACACTGAAATTAAGCGCGTTTAATCTTCCGGAATTAATCATACCATACACAGAACGTTTAGAAACACCCAGCAAATCTGCGACCTCTTTAACATTAAGGTAATGCCGTTCAATCTGTGCAGTTTTAATTTCAGTCTGTTTTGTTATTGTATCAATATCAGCTTTTAATAGTTTAGCCTTTCTAGCCGTAGTTTTATAAAATTTACTGTTGCATGCCTTGCTGCAAAACCTGGTAACAGTCGTTTTGGCTATGAAGCTCGTAGCGCACTGATCACATATCTTTGCAATTTGAATTTTACTACTCATCCTAAATTAAGGGTCTTTAAGTATCTTTAAGTGTAAATAGGTGTCATTAAGCGCAGTTAACTCTCTACATTAAACATGTAACGCAGATGTTTGAATTACTTTTCTAAAACGTAACCAAATATGTACCAAAATTATGCAAAACATTGCTAAATAGCAAAAACTTATAAAATAAAAAAATCGCTAATTAATTAATAATTAGCGATTTAGTTATCATAACTTGTCGCAGTTATGCTTGAATTGTCCTATCTATTTCCCGATACAGAACTTCGTAAAGATATTCTCCAGTAAATCATCTGTAGTAACGGTTCCGGTGATCTCCCCAAGGTAATGTAAGGCCTGTTTAATATCCATTGCTAAGAAATCAGAAGTTACCGGATTATCTGCATTTTCCAACACTTTTTGAAGTGCATTTTCGGTTTGTTTAAGCGCTTCAACGTGGCGGATATTGGTTACCAGCGTTTCGCTGGTATTGATATGATGCAGATTAACCTGCTCCAGTAAGGTTGTTTTGAGTTCCTCTATCCCTTGCTTTTCCCGAGCTGAGATAAATACTGCATTTAGTGCTCCGTAAGCCTTCCGTTGATCGTCAGCAATGAGATCAGCTTTATTCACAATTACCAGGTATGGAATACCCAGCTGTTCCAATCCCCTTACCTGCTCTTCAATTTCCGAAACGCTTTGAGCCGCATCGGTCATAAAGATAATGAGCTTAGCCTGTTTCATCTTTTCAAGGGTTCGCTCCACGCCAAGTGCTTCGATAATATCGGCTGTATCCCGAATGCCGGCGGTATCAATAAAGCGGAACACCACCCCACCGATAGTCAGCTCATCTTCGATGGTATCACGCGTTGTACCTGCTATATCTGAGACGATTGCACGCTCCTCGTTCAACAAAGCATTCAACAAAGTAGATTTACCAACGTTGGGCTTTCCGGCAATTACAATAGGTACACCATTTTTGATGACGTTGCCCATTTCAAATGAAGAAATCAACCGGCGCAGCACATGATTAATTTTGATCACTAAGTTTTTCAATTGATCACGGTTTGCGAACTCAACGTCCTCTTCTGCGAAATCAAGTTCGAGTTCAATCATGGAGGCAAAATGAATCAGCTGCTCCCGAAGGGTTTTCAACTCGTTAGCAAAGCCACCACGCATTTGCTGCATAGCCACATCGTGCGATGCTTTTGAATTGGAAGCAATTAGATCAGCTACCGCTTCAGCCTGACTCAAATCAAAGGCACCATTTAAAAAAGCCCTCAAAGTAAATTCTCCGGGTTTTGCTGCACGGGCGCCTTTACTGATTAACAAACTAATAATTTGCTGGATAATGTAATTGGAGCCATGACAGGAGATCTCAACTACGTTTTCTTTGGTATACGACTTTGGCGCAACAAATAATCCGGCAACAACCTCATCAACAATATGTTCACCATCTTTAACTAAACCAAAGTGTAAAGTGTGACTGGCCTGAACCGACAAGTCTTTACCTGCGAAAACACTGTTGGTTAAAGTAATGGCGTCCGGTCCCGACAAGCGGATGACTCCTATAGCACCCGATCCTTGCGGAGTTGACAATGCAACAATGGTATCTTGATTATTCATGCGATCTAAAACGTCAAAAATACAGCTTATCGGATGATTTAACGTGAAGCAAAAGTAATTTTTTATCACACACGATCGGGCATGCGCCTAAGCAGACTTTAGAACAAATATCCCGGCCTTAATATCGGATTTAAGCACAACGAAAAAAGGGCAATCGTCTGAATGATCGCCCTTATCTAAATTAACCGCTCTCAACCACTGGGGTTGCTGCAAGGTGCTCAAGCCTTACGATGTAAAGGTAGTTGCACATTATGAACATTTGATGAAGATACTAATCGCACTTATTATCAGCACGTTCTACGCGTTTAGACAGCATATATAGCTAAATGTTGAATTTAAGATCAGGCAAAACATACTCAATGCAGGTTTTTCTAATTAATTTAGGCAATTATTTGATACAGATGCATTCATATCCGCTAACAGATTCCGATATTGATAACTTTCGCAACACACTTTCAGCGCCCGCAAAGCCCGGAACATTGTTATTGCTGGAATTGAAAACATTATACTCCCGACTGGCACTTAATGATGAAGCGCTGATCAGCAAGCAGTATCAATATGATATCGACCGCTTAAAACAGAGCTATGATAAAGAAAAGCAAATTTGTCAGGATAGATTTACCTCTCTTCGGAAACAGTTTAAGCAAATAGATGCCCGTATTAATTCTGTTGAGCAAAAACTAAGTCACGGCATTCCAGAAGATTTAATGCTGATGGATAAGCTGATTGCTGAACAGGAATCAATAGTTGCAGAACAGGAGAAATTGAACGAAGCCGAAACAGAATTATCTGATTACGTGAGTTCAATAGATGTAAAGCATGGTAAAACCTTATCTAAACTGGAGCACGACAAGGAAGAAAAGTTACTTGAGCTGCAATCGCTGCGCCGGCACGACTTCGAAGAGATTACAGATTACGAAAAAGGCCTCCATTTAAAAACACGCCTTGCCGCACTCATTCCGATATTGGTGATTCCATTGATCATTGATTTTTTAACACTGAAAATGGGCATCCCATTATTAAAACCGCAGGAAGTTTCACACAGTATCCTGGCGCACTACCCCTTTTTCATCGCACTGATACTGACACAGTTTCTGGTAATGGAACCTTTCAATGCTAAAGTACACGACTATTTTACCAGAGATTATGCTAGGAAGTCGTTTCAAAAACTCGAAAATTTATATGAAGATCATGCGAGCCAGATGAAGTCAGTGAATGCCAACCTTTCCAGCTTAAAGCACCAGTAAGCCTGATTCCCGCAGTGTGTTGATGGGTTTGGCATACCAGAACAACTCAAAGTTTTCCATTACAGTTTCAAAGGCTGCTTTCACTTCTGCGAAAGTATACACTTTGTCCTTAGAAATATGAATTTTATCAAGAATTGCGGTCAGCCACTCGCCCTCCTCTTTGCTGGTCTGAATGGTGAAACTTTCACGTTTATCATGGAAAGTTAATGATGCCATTTCCCAGGTATTCCCTTTTTTGGACTTGGTAAAAAATTCTGCATCGGGTTGTCCCCCTATCCAGACTACTTTTGCCGTAGGCTTAGTGTTAAACTGATTTTCATCATTTAATGCGCGTTCAATAAAATCACGAGGAATTTTAGTTCTTGGTATTTTAAAATCGAACCAATCCTGCAACTCATAATCGAAACAAATGCCATGCATGAAGTTGAACAGGGATTTTTTCAGTCCAAAGCTGAATTTATTATGGTCGATACCCGTTTTATCGATATAGTTAATATCGTTGTTAGCGAAAGTTCCAATCTGCTCGGTTTCTTTCACTACCCCGAACCTTTCAGGATACATGCCAACGGGACTGTGAGCCGTCATGGCAAACTGATGCCAGAAGCCCGACTGTAAAATACCGGCTTCAAACAGCTGCCTGACCATTTCTAAACTATCTATTGTTTCCTGTATGGTTTGCGTAGGATAGCCATACATCAGGTAGGCATGCACCATAACACCTGCTGCAGTAAAATTTCGGGTAACCCTTGCAACCTGTTCAACGGTAACGCCTTTATCAATGAGCTTAAGCAAGCGATCAGAAGCCACTTCCAGTCCGCCGGAAACCGCTATACAGCCTGATGCTTTTAGAAGCAGACACAGATCTGCCGTGAAGCTTTTTTCAAAACGAATATTCGTCCACCAGGTTACGGCCAGTTTCCTCCTGATAATTTCCAGGGCTACTTCACGCATTAAAGCCGGAGGTGCCGCTTCATCCACAAAGTGAAAACCGTTCTGTCCGGTTTTAGCATAAAGGTCTTCCATGCGGTCGACAATCTGTTTGGCTTGTACTGGCTCATAGACTTTTATATAGTCCAGAGAAATATCACAAAAAGTACATTTACCCCAGTAGCATCCATGCGCCATGGTAAGCTTATTCCACCGGCCATCGCTCCACATGCGGTGCATAGGGTTCACAATTTCGATAACCGATATATAGCTATCAAGCAAAAGATCAGAATAATCTGGGGTCCCTACATCAGCCTGCTTGTAGTCCTTCCTGAACGAATCATTTTTGTATACCACTCCCCCGTTCTCCAGTAAAAAAGTCCGTTTATACATCATCATTTCGGAAGGTATGGTTCCCTGGATGTTCTGGATCAGTAAGTCGAGCGGCAATTCACCATCGTCCAGGGTGATGTAGTCAAAGAACTCAAAAACCCGTTTATCAGATAAAGACCTGAGCTCGGTATTAGGAAAGCCCCCGCCCATTGAAACTTTAATGTCCGGATAATTCTCTTTCACCCATTGTGCACAGCGAAAAGCACTATACAGATTGCCGGGGAATGGCACAGAAATAAGAAATAATTTCGGCTGAATATTTTCGATTTTAGCCCTTAATATGCCAATGAGGATATGATCGATATAGGTTGGCGCCTGCTGCAGCGCGTGGTACAACTCATCAAAAGAGTTGGCACTTCTGCCCAGGCGTTCAGCATAGCGGCTGAATCCAAAATTATCATCAATACATTCTACAATATAGTCGGAGATATCTTCGAGGTATAGTGTTGCCAGGTGCTTGGCTTTATCCTGGGTGCCCATAGCACCAAAAGCCCAGTCTAATTCTTCAAGCTGAGCAAAACGTGATGCCTGAGGCAGAAAATCATCCCCACAAATCTGCAATGCAAGCGTTGGATTTTTTCCCTGAAGGAAAGAAATTACAGCATCTATGGTTTTAAGGTATTCTTCCCGCAAGGCAAATATGCGTTTAGCGTTTGCACTTTTAGTTTGCTGATTACTTTGTATTGAATATTCAAATAAATCAGTAAGTCCTTTTTTTGAAAAAAGCTCCAGAATCACTTCGATACCCAGATCGGCCTGTGTACAGGAAATGTTCCTGGTATTCAGGAACCCTTTGATATACGCCGTTGCCGGATAGGGAGTATTCAGTTGTGTAAAAGGCGGCGTAATGGCAAAGATTTCTGTTTTCAAAAGGAAATGGTTTTAATGCAAAAGTAAGGGAATTTTAACACATATTTAACCATTCGTATGTAAGCTTCATGCCATGATAACCTCCAATTAAAAACGATACAAACTAAATTCCAATTCGAAACGTTCTAAAAAGACATCAACACCTTTTTCCCTGAATGAAGATTTGCTATTCCGTTTTGCTGATGCTAACTGTGCAGGTATGTGCGGCACAGAAAACTTTTCTGTTTCCGAAAATAAAGCAAGAGGGCAACTCCCTTGAGCAGCTCACTCCTTCCAACTGGACAATTATCGAAACAGCCAATGGCGATCTGAATAACGACGGAGTAAATGATCTGGCTGTAATTTTTGAATCAACGAAAACCATAGATGAGAACCGGACTTATGGCGATAACAATTCGGATATAATCAAAGAAACGCAGAAGCCTCGCATTTTAGCTATCTTTTTTAAAGTTGCTTCGTCGAACAGTTACCGTTTGGCTACACAAAACAATGATTTTATCCTGCGTGAAAAGGAAGGCGGTAAACTAGGTGATCCGCTCACTCAAATGAACATTAAAGAAGGACAGCTTTATCTGCGTTTTAAAGGTGGTGCAGAATGGCGCTGGGAAATGGGTTATACTTTTAAGTTTGAAAATAATGACTGGTTTTTAACCAGTGCCATCAACCTATACTTTAACCAGAACACTGGCGACATGACGGAAAGGGTTTACGATTTCAAAACCCGTGAGCTGTTTACAACTGTTGGCAACCTCCATAGAAGAGACGTAGCCAACAGAAAAACCAGTGAAGTGCTGTATTTTTCGCAACTGCGAACGTTTAAAACTTTCAAAAAACCCTGGGCATGGGAAATTATGCCGGATGTATATCTGTGATATATTGTCTTGGGATTGAGTGAAATTTCAATTATAAATGTTGTGCAATCACAAATCCACTTGCCCAGGCCCATTGAAAGTTATACCCACCTAACCATCCGGTAACATCAAGGCATTCTCCTCCGAAAAATAAATTGGGAATCTTTTTGCTTTCGAGCGTTTTAGAGGATACTTCATTGGTGTCGATGCCCCCGCGCATCACTTCGGCCTTGTCATACCCCTTATCGCCTGCTGGCTTCACTTTAAAATAGTGGATGGTGTTTTCTATTAAATCGATCTCACTTTTGGTTAGGGCAGCTACAGGTTTACTTAAGGGCAGAAACTTGCCCAGCGCATCGGTAAACTTCCGGGTATAGAAACGGTTCAACAAATTGGATAGAAGTGTTTTCCCGTTGGTTCTTCGCTCTTCATCTAACAGGGCTACAATATCCTGATGAGGTAACAGGTTAATATTAATGGCTTCCCCCCTTCTCCAGAAAGAAGAAATCTGCAGGATTGCCGGTCCGCTTAAACCCCAGTGGGTGAACAAAATGTTTTCTTCGAAAGAAATTTCCTCATTACTAACTTCACAGAAAACCGAGTTTCCCGAAAGTTGTGCAAACCAATCCTCATCTTTTCCGGTAATGGTTAGTGGCACCAGTGCCGGTGCAGTCTCTACAATCTTTAAGCTGTGTTTACGGGCAAAACGCAGGGCAAAATCTGTGGCACCCATTTTCGGAATCGGTAATCCGCCCGTAGCAATTACCAGCTTTTCGGCAGTCAGTACTGTTTTTTTTCCTTTTCGTTCATAGGTTACCTGAAAGCCCTGCTCCATAAACGCTATGTCTTTTACATCTGCATCGCACCGGATTTCCTGACCAAAATCTTCACATATAGTGGTGAATACCTGCACAATATCCTTTGCATTTTTCCCTTCAGGAAATAGTTGTCCCAATGTTTTTTCAGCTCCCTGAATACCATACGTTTCGAAAAAACCAATCGTATCATCTACTGTCCATTGCGTAAAGGCAGATTTGATGAAATGTGGATTAGCTGAGATGAATTGCTCAGCAGATGCATATTGGTTGGTGTAGTTACAGCGTCCGCCACCTGATATCAGAATTTTGGCACCGGGTTTTTCATTCCTTTCCAGCAGGATAACCTTCTTCCCCAGATAGCCTGCCTGTACAGCACACATTAACCCGCAGGCACCTGCACCAATAATTATTGCATCAGCATTCATCAATAAAACTTTTTTATGGTTACTTTTGCACAAAAGTAGCATTATTTTCAAGCGCATGGCAAAACAGATTAGCGAATTAAAACTGGGTATTTTAGGTGGCGGACAATTGGGCAGGATGCTCATTCAGCAAGCAATTAATTACAATGTAAACGCTCTGGTTCTCGATCCTGATCCTGACGCCCCATGCAAGCACATTGCCAATTACTTTGAAAACGGCTCAATAACTGATTTCGATACCGTTTATAATTTTGGCAAGAAGGCTGACATCATTACCATCGAGATTGAAAAAGTGAACATCGATGCGCTGGAACAATTGGAAAAAGAAGGGAAACAGGTATTCCCACAATCAAGGGTAATCCGTTTAATTCAGGATAAAGGCGTTCAGAAGCAATTCTTCAAGGAAAATGACATTCCTACTTCTCCTTTCCACATGGCCAATACGAAAGAAGATATGGTTAATAGCCAAATTCCTTTTCCATACATACTGAAGTTGAGAAAAGACGGATATGATGGTAAAGGCGTAATGAAAATCAATAGCGCTGCAGATCTTGACAAAGCATTTGATGCTCCGTGCATCATTGAAAAACTGGTAGATTTTGAAAAAGAAGTGGCCGTGATTGTTGCGCGTAATGCAAACGGCGACATGAAAACCTTCCCTATGGTGGAGATGGAATTTAATCCTGAAGCGAATCTGGTGGAATTCCTGATTTCACCTTCTACCTTCGCAGAAAGCCTGCAACAGAAAGCAGAAAACATCGCGAAGAATATAGCCTCAGCTATGAACATAACCGGAATTTTGGCTGTTGAAATGTTTGTTTGCAGGGACGGTGAGTTGCTGGTGAATGAGGTAGCTCCACGCCCACACAATAGCGGGCACCAGACAATTGAGGGCAATTATGTTTCACAATTCGAACAACATCTCCGTGCAATTTATAACCTTCCACTAGGCGATACCAGCAGTATTACAAATGCCATTATGATCAACCTTTTGGGTGAAAAAGGTTCGGAAGGGGTTGCGAAATACGAGAATCTGGAAAAGATTTTAGCCATTGATGGTGTATTTGTACACCTTTATGGTAAAAAATATACGAAGCCTTTCCGTAAAATGGGCCATGTAACCATTGTGGATATAGACCGGGATAAGGCAATTGAAAAAGCAAGATACGTACAGAAAACTTTAAAAGTAATTGCTTAACACCTTTTTTTAGCTTTAGATAACAACAAAAATTCAATAAACTTTATTACAAATGAGTACAGCAAATTCAAATTCGCCTTCGGCGGCAAAACCACTGGTAGGAATTATAATGGGTAGCAAATCTGATTTGCCCGTAATGCAGGATGCTGCCGATGTGATGAAGGAATTTGGAATTGACTACGAAATCACGGTGGTTTCGGCACACAGAACTCCTGAGCGGATGTTCAATTACGCAAAAGAGGCACAAGGAAGAGGTTTGAAAGTCATCATCGCAGGCGCGGGTGGTGCTGCGCATCTTCCAGGAATGGTGGCTTCAATTACCACTTTGCCGGTAATTGGTGTACCTGTTAAATCATCAAATTCTATTGATGGGTGGGACAGTATTTTGTCGATTTTACAAATGCCGAATGGGATTCCTGTGGCTACTGTAGCCCTTAATGCTGCAAAAAATGCAGGCTTACTCGCTACACAGATTTTAGCTACCGCAGATGATTCGTTAACTGTAAAAATGCAGGCCTATAAAGATGATTTAAGGCTGAAAGTTGAAGAAAGTGCTGCAAGCATGTAATTACTCACCAATGCTGATTTAATACAATCGCCAGATAGAGAACGTGCAATTTGTGTGTTAACTATCTGGCGATTTAGTTTATAAGGAATATGGCACTTTCGTCGTATTAATTTAAACTTGGGTCACTGGGAAAATTACTGACATGTGCATACTTTGGACCTAAGTTCACAACAACATCACGCCATAACTGTTCTTCATCATTGCCGAAAATAAGATCAGCATTAGAAACATTTCCCACCATCCAGGCGTTTTGTTCCCGCTCTCGTTTAAGCTGTCCGCTATCCCATCCGGAATAACCAATAAAGAATTTAATTTCATCTTCATTGATCGCGTTGTTATTGATCAGGATTTTGAGTGCCTCGAAATTTCCACCCCAGTAAATTCCGTTTCCGATATCCTCCCCGCTTTGCAGCTTATCATAAGCACGGTGAATGAAGTGAAGGGTATCGGCCGCTACAGGTCCGCCAAAATAAATTTGATTGTCGGCCTCCCACAAATCCTGAATCACATCCTTGAGTAGTAGATTCCCAACCTGATTGAGAATATAGCCTACAGTTCCCTCTGCACTGTGCTCGGTTAACAGGACAACAGATCGCTTGAAATTTGGATCGGCCATGAATGGTTCGGAGATCAGTAAGCGGCCGGTTTTAGGTTCTATATTGTTAAGCATGACGATAATCATTTGTAGCACCGTAAAAGATGCTTATTTTTGTTTTATGCAAGTTAATAACGAATTTCTACAAAACCTACGCCAGGATTACAAAAGCGCCACTTTAGACGAGTCTGAGGTTGATGATAACCCCATTAATCAGTTCAAAAAATGGTTCGACCACGCTGTTGAGGCGCAGCTATATGAACCAAATGTAATGACATTGGCGACAGCCGACAAAGCGGGACGTCCGGATGCAAGAATTGTTTTATTGAAAGGCGTAGATGACGATGGCTTCAGGTTTTTCACCAACTATTTGAGTGCCAAAGGAAAAGAACTGAAAAGAAATCCATATGCTGCACTAGTATTTTTCTGGCCTGAACTGGAGCGCCAGGTAAGGATTGAAGGAACCGTAGAGAAACTGGATAAGGAAACCTCTGAGGCATATTTTGACAGCCGTCCGGTAGCCAGCCAGATTGGTGCTATCGCTTCTCCACAAAGTCAGGTGATTCCTAACCGCGCCTTTTTAGAAGAAAAGTTCGAGGATTTACAAAGTTCAGCTAAAGATAAGAAAATTGCCAAGCCGGCACACTGGGGTGGTTACATCGTAAAGCCAACAAGAATAGAATTTTGGCAGGGACGACGCAGCAGGTTGCATGACCGGATTAATTTCGAGCTCAGTAAAGGAAGCTGGGTAAAATCACGTTTGGCACCTTAAAAACCATTATAAATGAAAAGAGATACGCTATCCAGCCATATCTCTTTTCTTTAACTAATCATTAACTAACCTAAATTTACTAGGAAGTACTTTTATAAAAATGTTAGCTTTCTTGCTAACGACTCTGTCTTTTTATTTATCAGCGAAACAAATGTTTTTTATTTCTCTTGATGAATCAAAGATCTTCAAAAAAGAAGCGCTTTTATAGCTTGTATCGACGAATTTGGGCTTTGTGTCGATAAATAAAATTTAACTTTTTTCTTAACATTTTTTAACGGAATGGATTTGGTTTTCAGAAGTTTAATCCTACTCGCCATTAAAACAAAACGGCCCCAATCGCCATGGATTGAAGCCGTCTTGTTTAATAATGAATGATTGATTAATAGCCAGGGTTCTGGGCAATATTTGGATTGGCATTTAGCTCATCCGTTGGAATAGGCCATATATACCTGTAATCACTATAAGCAATTGCAGCCTTACCTGTCGCTGTTGTAGGCCTAAGGGTTGCATCCCAGTTTGATCCGGTTCCGCTCAAGGCAGTAACTAATATCTTAGCTGGAATTCCACCACCAGTTACCTGGAAATTCGCGTCTTGTGAAAGTCTCGTGATATCAGGCCATCTTCTGCCCTCACCTGCGAACTCAATTCTACGCTCATTTAGTATCGCCTGAGTTAAAGCATTCTGGCTCGCGAAGCTCGCAATCGTGTATTGATTAGCAGTTGGAACGGCTCGGTTACGTACAGCATTTAATAAATTTAAAGCCCGTGTATCCAGTACAGTTGTCCTTGAATAAGCTTCAGCAACATTTAATAAAACTTCAGCGTAGCGGATAATTGGGGCATAATCAGTTTTATTAGTATAATCTTTATATTTATAATTAAAGAAATACTTGGCACCAGTTGTAGTTTGTTGAACTTGTAAGAGGGTTCTCCGCGTATCTCCTGTTACCCAAAACGAAGCATTATATAAGTTGGGACTGGTAGCTACCAAACCACGTCCTCCTAAACTAGCAGGCCCAAACATATTCGGCAATGCACCGTTTACACCACCATTTGCAGCAGCACTGTTTTCGATAGAGAAAATAGATTCTGTATTACTGGCGAAGCTAGTGAACGGACCGTCAGGAGTGGAAGTAAGGGCATAACTACCAATCGAACTTTTATAGGGAGAAGCAGTCGCAGAAGTACCCAATTTAGCTCCCTCTGTAATAACGCCGGCAAAATCGTTCATATGTAATTTAACGCGCGTTTTTAATGCGATGGCAGCCCCCTTTGTTGCACGGGTAATCGCGTAAGTAGCACGTGTTGCTGGAAGGTTGGTTTCTGCATAATCCAGGTCTGCCAGAATTTGAGTATAATCCTGCGCTACAGTGCCTCTGCCGACAAGTACCTGGGATGAAACTGCATCGGTAGAATTTACAGCTACAGTACGATAAGGAACTCCAGCTGCCGAACCATTATCATCAACGTATGGGCGGCAGAAATTAATGACTAATTCGTGGTGTGCCAATGCTCTTAAAAAACGAGCTTCAGCAGCGTACTGAGTAGATACGGCGCTGGTGATCGTTCCTTTAGCTGCAGCAGCTTCAACCCCAGTGATCAGGATATTACATTGGTTAATCAATGCATAGAGGTTACTCCAAAGATTGATATTATTGGCTGTAGTAGAGGTGTAGGTAGACTCATAGGTGATTTGATAAAACGTGGCCAGATTTACCATGTCTTCACCTCTCATTTCCCCCTGCTCAATAGCAGCTGCACCAAAGGGATAACCGCGACCTGTGCCACCGTTATAGGTTCCTACAGCAGCGGTATTATATACACCCGCTGCAACCAGCTCAATATTTGCCGGAGTATCGAAAGCGGTAGCCTCGGAAAGTGAATTAACCGGATTTAATTCAGTATATTTTTCGCAGGAGGTTACCATTAAAGTCACGGCAATCAGACCTGCGTAAGCAAATTTATTTTTCATCTTAAAGTTTTTCATTTCAGTAATTTTTAAAATCCAACATTTAAACCCACCAAAAAAGTTCTGGCTTTTGGATTGGTATTATAATCCAAACCAGTTTGACTATTAGTTGTGGTACTGTAATTTAATTCGGGATCTAAACCTGAATATGGTGTAATGACAAAAGCATTTTGTATCTGAGCATAGATACGTAAGCGATTTAACTTCAATTTATCGGTGAACAATTTAGGAAAAGCGTAACCTAAAGTGATGTCTTGTGCGCGAATGAATTTACCATCCTCCACAAAACGTGATACTGAACTTGAAGTTAAGTTAGTGAAGGCATCTCTACCATAATACACTTTAGGAACATTTGTGATTTGACCAGGCGTTGTCCATCTTTCTAAAATTTCAGTTCCGTTATTTAGAAATTTCTGATTTAGCAAACTTTCCTGACGGGTGATGTTCATGATTTTATTTCCACCTGAAAACACCATATTGATGCCAAGATCAAAGTTTTTATAACTGAAATTGTTTACAAAACCACCATAATATGTTGGATTAGATTGCCCCAGTATCTTTTTATCGGCTGCAGATAATGTTGTTGCAGTTGTTAAAGCTGTTGGGTTAGCAGCATCGTAAACATAATAGGTTTGATTGGCTATATTCCCCTGAACAATCTGCCCATTAGCTTTAACATATAACGGGTTACCATTTGCCGCATTTACACCAGCATATTCGTAGCCATAAATTGCGCCAATAGATTCTCCAACCCTATTGATGTTATAAGTATAGTTGATATCAGCATTGTTATTTGATAACTGAGTAATCTTATTTTTAACAAATGTGATGTTAAATGAACTACTCCATTTAAAGGGTGTTTCCCTGAATATATCGGCACTTAAGGCAAACTCGTAACCTTTGTTGTACATTTTACCAACATTTTGATATATGGAATTACCAGGTACACCTAACGATGGTGCTGTTGGAGCGGCAAGAATCAGATTATCCACGTTGTTTTTGAAATAATCGGCTGTGAAAGTAATCCTGTTATCGTAAAACGTTGCGTCGATACCCACATCGTACTTACCACTTGTTTCGAACTTAAGACTGCTATTCCCTACCTGCGTATAAGCTAAACCACTCTGAACGCCATATGTGGCCGCTCCAAATGTTCCTGCAAAAGGATAGTTACCAATATCCGTATTACCCGTTTTAGCATATCCGCCTCGAATTTTAAAATCATTAATGAACTTTAAACTTTCATTATCTTTAATAAAATCTTCTTGCGAAAGTCTCCATCCCAAAGAAAGCCCTGGAAGTTTGGCACTTTGATTACCAATGGGTAAAGAGGATATAGCGTCAATCCTGTATGTTCCCGATAGCAGATAACGTTCTTTGTATGTATAATTTGCTCTTGCGAAATATGATTTATAAGCATTTTCATTTACCCCACCACCAATATCATAGGTAGATTGGGTTAAAGAGTTACTGATAATGTTCTCTCCCCCAAAAAATGTACTTGATAATGAAGAACCACTTGCGTAGAAGGATCTGTTTTTAGTTTTTTGAAATTCAACACCGATTGTTGCTCCAAAGGAATGATCACCAATCGTTTTTGTGTAGCTGGCAGTGTTTGTCCAGTTGTATCTGAACCTTGGTATGAATTGTTGGAATTCATAACCTTTTGTTGCACTTCCCCCATCTCCATGCACAGGGTTTAAATATTGGTAATCTTCGCCAAATATATTTTGAGTTGAAATCTGAGAGCGAATGTTCAGTCCATCAATAATCTTCACATCAGCGAATGCATTTCCAAGCATAGTGAAAGTCAAATTGCGGTAAACATTATTATCCAGAATGTATTTGATATTGGTATAGTTATCGTCAATCTCCTTCAGATTGGCGGCCCTGCCCAAACGTGCATTATCAGAACTTAGGTTGTAAGACCCATCTGCATTAAAAGCTCCCACATTAGGTAATGCCCTAATGGCATTGCCAATGTTACCTGATAGTGAACTTGTTCCTGAATTAAGACCAGTATTTTTTACATATGATCCGGTTAAGCTAGCACCCACAGTTAGGTGATCACCCAATGCTTTCTGCTCAAATTTACCCGAAAATTGATACTTAGTCTGGTTATTTGCTACCGTTGTCCCCTTTAAATCGGCGTAACCCAAAGAGAAATAATAATTGGACTGATCTGTAGCTCCACTGAATGACATATTATGGTTCTGCTGAAAAGCATCTTTATTGAATACATATCCTTGCCAATCGGTATCAACTAGACTTCCATCAGCATTGTAAGATAATACGGCTTGTGGGGTAGTTGTTCCTGCATTATAAAGCTTTTCATTTGCAATGGTTACAAATTCCTGTGCATTTAGCAGGTCGAAACGCTTAGCCACATTTGCCCAGGCAAACCAATTATTGTAATTGATTTGTGTTTTGCCTTTAGTTCCTTTTTTTGTTGTGATAATAATTACCCCATTAGCACCCCTTGAACCATAAATCGCAGTTGCCGCACCATCTTTCAACACATCAACACTCTGAATATCATCTGGGTTGATATCCCCAAGTGGATTCACAGAAGCTACACTACTCGATCCACTCGAAATGATTACCATTCCATCTACAACGTATAGTGGGTCAGCACCTGAAGAAATACTATTCGTGCCACGAATACGGATTCGTGGACCTGAACCTAATATACCACTTGAATTTGTGACCTGCATGCCCGTAATTTTACCCGCAAGTGCCTGATCGAAGCTGGCTACTGGCTTTCCTGCCAGATCTTCGCCTTTAATACTGGCCACTGACGCTGTAAGATCTTTTCTCTTGGCTGTTCCATAACCAATTACCACAACATCGGTTAACGATTTGGAATCAGAAACGAGTGCTACACTGATTTTAATTTGCTTACCAACGGTAATGTCCTGTGTAACATAACCTATTGATGAAAATTGTAACACAGATGAAGCGTTTACCTTTATGCTATATGAACCGTCTGCATTCGTAGACACACCAACTTTAGTATTTGCAATTTTAACACTTACACCAGGCAATGGCAATCCGTCTTCCTTTGATGTTACCACTCCTGTGACAGTCTTCTCTTGTGCCGAAACTTTTGTTACCAGCAAAACAATAAAGAACAACAAACATTTTAGTAGTTTTCTTTTCATTTACATTTAATTTTAGTTTAATAGTTAATAAGTTTGAAAAATCAATCACAGCAAATGCAACAGACGAACTTTGGTCCAGGGCAAGCAAATACACATAAATGATTAGAGGGTTTCATTACAATGGAAAACTTGAGAGGATTCCCCAGTTCGCTAAGAACAGATGCAACGATTAATATTTCAATTGCGAATTAAAGCCATTGAAAATAACTAAATTGTTAAGACACGATAAAAAGGATGGATGTATCGACAAACAGATTTGTAAATGTTTGTTAAAAATAAATGTAGTGCGTTAAAATATTATAAAATCATAAATTAAAGACAAGTATAGAACCCTTAATTTGCACTTTTAACAAAATAAACATCACATTACCCCAATAAGCAGTCAAAATTATTAACCAGATAATCAAAAATGATAGAAGCAGTTTCAATAATCGGATCAGGAACAATGGGAAATGGCATTTGTCACCTGTTTGCCCAATATAACTTCAAAGTGAACCTTATTGATGTAAGCCAAGATGCATTAAATAAGGCCTTAGCTACCATTTCCAGGAATTTTGACAGACAAATTGCTAAGGGAACACTTACAGACGACCAAAAAATTCAGGCGCTGGAAAAGATAACCACCTATACATCCATCAAAGAGGGTGTTGAAAATGCGGATTTGGTTGTTGAGGCAGCGACAGAGAACCTGGATTTAAAACTGAATATTTTCAGGGATTTAGATCAATATGCACCAGAGCACTGCATCCTTGCTTCTAACACCTCATCGATCTCCATAACGCAGATCGCGGCTGTTACCAACCGGGGAGATAAGGTGATCGGCATGCATTTTATGAATCCGGTTCCGGTAATGAAACTGGTAGAAGTGATTAGGGGATATCAAAGTAGTGATGAAACTACCGCATTGATTATGGCACTGTCGATAAACCTCGATAAAATTCCCGTTGAAGTAAATGACTATCCTGGCTTTGTGGCCAACCGAATCCTCATGCCGATGATCAATGAGGCAATATATACCTTATACGAAGGTGTTGCAGGTGTTTATGAAATAGACACAGTAATGAAATTAGGAATGGCTCATCCCATGGGACCACTGCAACTGGCAGATTTTATAGGTCTGGATATTTGTTTGGCGATACTTAAAGTACTTCATGATGGTTTTGGAAATCCGAAATATGCGCCTTGTCCGCTTTTAGTGAACATGGTAAATGCTGGTTACAAAGGCATTAAAACCGACGAAGGTTTTTACAGATATACAGCAGGATCGAAAGACCTTATCGTTTCAGAGAAATTTAAAAGATCCTAATTTTTTTAGCATTTAATTTTATCTTTGCTTTATGAACGAGCATCTTGATCCCGAAGCAAACCACCTTACTCCTACCGACAGAGATATTGAACGGGTATTGAGGCCCCAGGCTTTCGAAGATTTTACCGGACAGGAGAAGGTCATGGAAAACCTGAAGATCTTTGTGCAGGCGGCAAAACTTCGGGGGGAAGCCCTGGATCACGTACTTTTACATGGCCCTCCCGGACTTGGAAAGACAACGCTATCTCATATCATTGCTAATGAAATGGCTACGGGGATCAAAGTAACCTCAGGGCCAGTGCTCGACAAACCAGGCGACCTGGCTGGCTTACTAACGGGACTGGATGAGGGCGATATTCTATTTATTGATGAAATTCACCGGCTATCTCCGTTGGTTGAGGAGTACCTTTATTCAGCTATGGAAGATTTTAAAATCGACATCATGCTGGAATCAGGACCTAATGCAAGATCAGTACAGATTTCGTTAAATCCCTTTACTTTGGTTGGTGCCACAACCCGTTCGGGTTTGCTTACGGCGCCTTTGAGGGCGCGTTTCGGTATCAATGCCCGGTTAGCTTATTACGATGCAAAACTATTGACAACAATTGTTTTACGTTCTGCCGAAATATTAAAAACACCAATCAGCGATGAAGGTGCCTACGAAATTGCCCGCCGTAGTCGCGGTACGCCTCGTATTGCCAATGCGCTGTTACGCAGAACGCGTGATTTCGCCCAGATTAAAGGTAACGGAACAATCGATACCGCTATTGCAAGCTATGCACTGAATGCCTTAAATGTTGATGAGCATGGCCTGGATGAAATGGATAATAAAATATTGAGTACGATTATCGACAAGTTCAAAGGTGGACCGGTTGGCTTAAAAACCATTGCTACAGCTGTTGGTGAAGATGAGGGAACTATTGAAGAAGTGTATGAACCCTTTCTGATTCAGGAGGGTTATATCATGCGTACCTCGCGCGGAAGAGAAGTTACTGAAGCGGCATACAAACACTTGAAGAAAAACTTTCCCGGGCAAACTGGAAAGTTGTTTTGATACTATAAAGACCTCTTCCATTTTTGTAAATTGGGAGGTCTTATTTCTTCATTTTAACCTGCCGCTTTCAAACATTCTTTGCAGATCTCTGTTCATACTGTACAAATCAAACATTATGAATATTGAATTACGAAGATTAACGCTCGAAGATTATGCTGACCTTAAAGAATCAATGCTGCAGGCTTACGACAGCATGGGTGGGTCTATCTGGCCCAAGTCGAGTATCGCTAAATTACTGAACATTTTTCCTGAAGGACAACTTTGTATCGCTGTTGATGATAAGGTTGTAGCTTGCTCGCTCGCCATTATCGTAGAGTACGATGAATACGGCGACCGCCATACCTATAAGCTAATTACGGGCGACTATTCTTTTTCTACACACGATCCTAACGGAGATACCTTATATGGAATCGAAATATTCGTACACCCTGAGTTTAGAGGCTTGAGGTTAGGCAGAAGACTTTATGAAGCTCGAAAAGAATTGTGTGAGGGACTTAATCTGAAAAGCATCATCGCAGGAGGACGAATTCCTGGTTACCACCAATATGCAGAACAACTGAGTCCCAGGCAGTATATTGACAAAGTAAAATCCAAAGAATTATACGACCCTACCCTAACTTTCCAGATTTCAAATGATTTTCACGTAAGGAAGGTGCTGAAAAATTACCTGCCGGGAGATAAGGAATCAAAAGAATATGCAACTTTAATCGAGTGGAATAACATCTACTATCAGGGTGTGGATGCCTCCGCGCGTTCTGCAATGAACATCCGCCTCGGTTTGGTTCAGTGGCAGATGCGTTTATTCCCCAATATGGATTCGTTTTACGAGCAGGTTGAATTTTTTGTTGATGCGATAAGCGGCTACAAATCCGATTTCGTGATGTTTCCTGAATTATTTAATACTCCGCTGCTGGAGCCCTATAATCATCTTCCTGAAATTGAGGCTATGCGGAAGCTTGCTGAAAAGACGGAAGAAATCGTGGCCAGAATGCATGAGTATGCGCTAAGCTATAATGTAAACATTATTACAGGTAGTATGCCGATAATTGATGAGGGAAAGCTGTACAATGCGAGCTATCTCTGCCATAGAACGGGTAAAATCGATGAATACCGGAAAATACACATCACGCCCAACGAACAGAAATATTATGGCATGGTGGGTGGGGATAAGGTGCAGGTTTTTGATACCGACTGCGGAAAAGTTGGTATTCTGATTTGTTATGACGTAGAGTTCCCCGAGCTAAGCAGATTATATGCAGATCAGGGAATGCAGATTCTATTTGTGCCATTTCTAACTGATACCCAGAATGGTTATACCCGGGTACGGCACTGCGCCCAGGCCAGAGCGATCGAAAACGAATGTTATGTGGCTATTGCAGGCTGTGTGGGTAATTTGCCGAAGGTAAATAATATGGATATTCAGTTTGCCCAATCGGCGGTATTCACCCCATCAGACTTTGCTTTTCCCACTAACGCCACCAAAGCCGAGGCTACCCCAAATACAGAGATGGTTCTTGTAGTTGATGTCGACCTCCATTTACTGGATGAATTGCATCATTATGGTACAGTAAAAATATTGAAAGACAGAAGAAAAGATCTTTATCAGATTAAATTGCTCAAATAAATTTACATATAACAAGAAAGCCAGTTCGTTTGAACTGGCTTTCTTGTTATGAAATGAATGACCTTACTTCCTAAGCGCAAACCAGACAATTAAGCCAATAATTACAGCTATCGGCAAAATCCATTTCAATACCGAGCCTGCACCGTTTTCGTCCTTTTCAGTAACGGCAGGTTTTGCTGGTCCCGGATCTTCTTTATGATTCTCGTAATCTTTTTCTATCGGTTTTGGAGCTTCTCCAGATTCCGTATGTTTTGGATCTATTTCTTCCATGGTTTTGCAGTTGAATCCGGGTTCTCCAAATATTATAAACAAATATTAAAGAACCCCAATTAATTAATTTAGTGTTTGCATTTAGAACAAGTGATTAATGAAAATGTTTTGATTGTAAGCCTTATCTTTGCAAATCCGTGTACTTAAATAAGGTAAAATATAGCAAGCTGATTAAAGATGAAGCCATACGTTTGGGCTTTATGGCCTGCGGTATTTCCAAAGCTGAGTTTCTCGAGGAAGAAGCACCACGCTTAGAAAAATGGCTGAACCAAAATCATCACGGTGAGATGAAATACATGGAAAACTATTTCGACAAGAGGCTGGACCCGCGCCTTTTGGTTGATGATGCAAAATCGGTTATTTCGCTATCGCTTAACTATTATACCAATGAGAAACAGGCCGATCCTACCGCGCCAAAAATTTCAAAGTATGCATATGGTCAGGATTACCATTATGTGATAAAAGAAAAATTGAAAGCGCTTACCGTTTTTATAGAGGAAAACATCGGTGCGGTAAATGGCAGGGCATTCGTAGATTCGGCACCCGTACTCGACAGGGCCTGGGCAAAGAAATCCGGCATTGGCTGGATCGGAAAAAATTCTAATCTGATCAGTAAAACTGAGGGCTCATTTTTCTTCCTTGCCGAACTAATTGTAGACCTTGAACTGGATTATGACCATCCCTTTCAAACTGATCATTGCGGTACCTGTACACGATGCCTGGATGCATGTCCTACAGATGCTATCATCGCACCTCAGGTGGTAGATGGAACCAAATGCATATCCTATCTCACCATCGAACTTAAAAACGAAATCCCTACTCAGTTTAAAGATAAAATGGATAACTGGATGTTTGGTTGTGACGTTTGCCAGGACGTTTGCCCCTGGAATCGCTTTTCAAAAGTGCACCAGGAGGAGGCCTTCCAACCCGATTCGGGATTGCTTGACCTTAAGACCAGCGACCTGACTGAAATCACTGATGAAGTTTTCAAAAAAGTATTTAAAGGTTCGGCGGTTAAGCGAACTAAACTTTCGGGATTGAAAAGAAACATTGATTTCCTGAAATCTACATAAGACACTTAAATTCACTTCCTGGCATTATTTCATAGTCAAACTATTATACCCCCAGTACCAGTCTGCATGATGACTGTAGCTTACCGAAAGGTTTTTAACAGCATTATCCTTCGCATTAACGCTGATTATTTCATTGGCTAACAAACCAGAAAATCTGATCTCAACCTTTGCTCCCACTGTTTTCTGTTCAAATTGCAGTGATTTTCTTTTATTCGAAGTGACTTCGAAATTAGTAATATCCGACGAAATTATGCAGCCACCACCTATAAGGCTATTGATCTGGATGGAATTTGTTTTTCCATTTCTCCTGTTCGCACTTATCAGAAAGGCGCCGTCAGTTCTTAAATTCTTAAAGGAAACATCTTTCCATGATTCCGGTATAGCTGGGAAGATCCTGATTTTATCATTCCAGTTTTGCAGAAGTAGTTCCTGTATCGACGTTGCGGCCGCCAGGGGTGTTTCGATTACCGGACCAGATTCTTTATAAAGGGTATTGGGTTGGATGTACTTATTAAAGAGTTCATTCAAGAGCGCATAACTTTTATCCCCATTTCCCATTTGCGCGAACATACTGGCCGAGCCGGTGTAGGTGTATCCCTGAAGTGCCCCTTTCAGAGAAATCCAGTGATTAACCGATTTGAGGATAAGCGCCCGTTCATTTTCGTGGTCCCAGTTTACCAGGCCATAAGGATAAATCATTAAGAGATGAGAATAATGCCTGTGTGATGAAGTGAGCGCTACATCCTTGCCAATCAGGAAACCATCTTCACCCTTTGGGTACGCGGTAAGGTTTTTAAGCACTTCCCTCCATTTGGCCTCATCTCCATCCTTTATTCCCTGACTAGTATTGATGGATATAAGGGTATTCAGTCCCCAATTTAAGCTGGCAAGCGAATAGTTAGCGTCTACGGCATTTTTATACTCCGGTGAATGAGATAGCGGCAGATGATAAATCCCCTGCTCATCTTTGTATAAGAGATGTAAGAGAAAATTAACTGATCGTTTCAATAAAGGATAAATTTCGGTTTTCAATAGCTGCTTATCCCCCGTATACTCATAATATTTATAATAATAATACATCATCCAGGTCAGGTTACCTGCTTCAAAAGGGCCTTTTACCATATCTGCTTCATTGGTGGGGCTAATCAGATCGTAAGATGAGCTACGGCCTATGAAGGCAGAATTATAGCGCCACTTCTCGGGAGCATTATTAATCAAGTTCTGAAGATTGGTTTTGAAAGACTGGAATAACGGTTTGGTGAGTTCAAGGTGATTGGCAGCAAAAACAGGTGAATAGGTAAGCTGGGTATTCAGGTTCCACCAGATCGCAGGCCACGGTGTTGAACTGGCCCAGGGACCCATCAAATCAATGAGTATTTTATTTTCCCGTGTAATTGAAGCGAGTTTATATAGCTGGATCCAATAGAAGTTTTCCATCCTCTTATCTGGCAGGCTTACAAAACTTTTCTGGTAATACTGGTGCCACCAGGACTTGTGATTTTTGAGGTGATTAATATCCTTTTCAAAACCCCTAATACTGTTGATGGCTTCCAGATCTTCATCAGCACTGGCAGTAGCATCGTAGCCAACAGAAACCAACATCTCATCTTTTGAGGCTTTAAAGACAGTGCTATATCCCCCATGATTTAATAATGGCTGATGGTAAACTACAAATTCATTGATATTCTTCCTCACAACCGGTGGATTATCTGGATAGGTTTTGGGTTTGTCAGTCGGGTGACTCTGCATGTATCTAAAACTTACACTTCTTTCCTGCTCCCATTTCCAGTCGAGCTTCCTGTTTTGCTGGTCTTTCAATTCAATATGGATGACCTCATGTTTAGCATCAACATAAGCTGCAACATCAATTGTTCCCTGATCAGTAAATATTTTACCTGAGGCTATTGCATCATAAAGATGAAGCTGAATATCTGCCCGGAGTATTTTCCCCCTAACGTTCACCATAAAATGCCCGATAGGGAGTCGGGCCTTAGTATAGAGCTTACCAGCCTCTGGCATAAGTTGTGCCCTCACATCAATTACATCTGATCTGCCTACGTCAAGCCTGATGGTACTATCGCCCGCCTGGTAAATATTCAGGCCCATTAATCCATTACCTAAAGTAATACCGCTATAATAGTCTTTTCCCAATTGCTCCCATTTCATATTCTGCTTTGCCATGAACTGCTCCCAGTTTATGGTTTGGGCAAACAACTGGTACTGTGCAATTAGACAACATAAGATGGTCAGAAAGATTTTCATATAAACTTTTGTATGATGTTTTAAAATACTCCGGCAGCAAATTTAAAGCATCACAAAAGGACAGAGGATAGAAAATCGTAAACAATTAGGGGTAAAATTGCTTAATGATCACATTTATATGGTCAAAAGTAAAAATTGTGATTACTCTGTAACCATTTCCACTGTGCCGCCATTTCTAAACACATCGTGAGATATAAAATATCCAGGAATCTTCTTACCATTTACCTTTATCGCCGTGAGTTTTCTTCCTATGAAGGGCTTTTTAATGATCAGCAGTTTACCACTACTGGTTTTCCATTTAATTTCATCGAACAACGGTACGGTAACAATGTAATTTGGATCAGTTGCAGAGAACGGATAGATACCCAAAGCGCTGAACACATACCATGAAGACATTTCCCCTGCATCATCCATTCCTGAAAGTGCAAGGCCTTCCTTGCCTATTCCATATAGTTCATTTAATATCTTATCAATAATTTTCTGAGATTTTTCGGGTTTGCCAATAAAAGTATAGGCAAAAGGCGCTTCATGATCTGGCTGGTTACCCTGGCAATATTGTCCAATCATCGTTTCAACATTCCGGGCAATATATTTTGGATTCCAGGGAAGTGTAAACAGAGAATCGAGTTTTGATTCAAAGCCTGCTGCACCGCCATACAATCGAATTAAACCCGGCATGTCGTGAGGTGCATAAAAGGAAACCTGCCATGCGTTTGCCTCCCGGTACATGTATTCGTAATAGGGATACTGGGGATTGAATGGCTTTATCCAGTTGCCATTTTCAAGTCGCCCTCTCATGAATCGTGTGCCAGGATCGAACATATTTTTATAGTTTCCGGACCTGGCCATGAGGCTTCTGTAATTGCTGGAGTCGCCAAGTTTCTTTGCAATTTGAGCCAGCGAATAATCGTCATAAGCATATTCGAGTGTTTTGGACACCCCTGCTTTGGCTTTCGTTTCAACATGTGGATTTTTAATATCCGGATCAGAAATATATCCTTTTTCAATATATTCTTTGATAAAAGGACGTGCTCCGCCTTCTACGTTCGCATTTTTCAAAAAAATCTGATATGCCGCCTTGATATCAAACTGATCTATTCCCCGGAGATAAGCACCCGCAACGGATGAAGTACCGTGATCGCCATGAAAAAAAGTAGGCATGAACCCCCGTTTTTGCCCGACATCGATCATCGACTTAATAACGTCAAGCGTAACATCCGGAGTAATCAATCCCAACAGTACATCCTTATTGCGGTATGTATCCCACAGGGATGGCTCCGTGTAGTACCTGAAATCAGATTTGGTCACCTGTCCCTTAGCATCTTTAAACTGACCGTTTACGTCACTGCGTAAAGCCGGCCAAAGAAATGACCTGTAGAGACTGGAATACAACATGACCTTTTGTTTACTGGTGCCCCCTTTTACCTGGATTGCAGACAGCAATTTCTCCCATTGAGTCGCTGCAGCCGCTTTAACCTGTGTAAAAGTTTTTGAGCCGATTTCACTTTCCAGATTCTCCCTTGCATTTTCGACGCTTACAAACGAAAGACCAATTTTAAGCTCTACCGGCCTTGTTTGTCCATCGCTTAAATGAAGAATGGCATAGCCGCTATTTTTCCCTTCTTCTTTTTTCTCTAGTCTGTCTATTTTGGTGTTTGAAACCGCATAAAAATATACGTTCTCCCCGTTCTGAAAGCCTTTCACCGCATAATCACCATCCTGCGATATATTCCAGTCAGACACCCGGCTATTGGCTTTTGCGAGATCAAATAATACCTGCCGGTCCTGATTGTCTTTAAATTCATATTGATGAAAACCACATCTTAAAGTGGAAGTCAGGTTTACGTTAACCTGATAGTCGCTTAAATAAACCTGATAGAACCCGGGCGACGCACTTTCTTTTTGGTGAGAAAACTTTGATCCAAAATGGGTACCAGGCTTTGACATAGGCAAAACAGGCACGTTGCAAAGGTTCCAATGACCTTTATTAGTATGGGCGAATCCCAGAATTACATCATCCTCATACTCATAGCCGGCACCTGAACCATACTCGGTAATGGGACTAAGCTGAACCATTGCGTTTGGCAGTGAGCTGCCCGGAAAGCATAGACCGGCCCATGAGCGCCAGCCCTCTGGCAATTCGTATCCTAAAATTTTAGGGTCAGTTAATGGTGCCGTGCCAATAAAGGGGTTTACATAATTGGTTAAAGTGTTTTTCTTCTGGTTCTGGGATTTTACCGCTTGTGTTATCATTAGCGATAAAACAACAAATATATACCTGGTTAGTAGTTTCATTTGATTATAAATCGTTTTATTTGATAGTTGAATACATTAAACCGATTGACATAAGGTGATTAAATATGATAACGTTACTCCCGTAAGACCTTAATTTATTTAAGAATTAAAAAACAGGATACATAGAAGGAAAGCTAAAAACTTACATCAGCTGTCTGTAACCGGTGATTTTTAACACACTTGCCTCAACTTTTTAATCGCTAATTCTTGCTTATCTTCCAGAATGAATATAAAAAGCAGAAAATCATCTGTTTCCTGAATTTCGATTTTATGCACTACACCCGAAATTTCGGCGCTTGTAATTTCATCTCCCGGCTTCACATCTAACAATAGAGATGTTGGTATATTATCATTAAGTAGCATAGTTGATTACAAAGTTAAAGCCCCCACTGGTATTTTTTTTTCCAAATGAGGGCTTTGTTTTTATCCGTTAAGTAAAGCAGGTTTTTCGTGGTATGTTCTCCATAACAACTCACCAAACAAGGTGTTGGACCAGGCAAACCATGCTCTGGTAAATTTTTCAGGATTATCTTTATGGAAAGATTCATGCATGAAGCCTTTACCTCCATGTGTTTTTTGCAATGTCTGGATGCATAATTTGATCTCTGGATCGTCTGTTGAGGTCAGCGCCCTCATCGTAATACTCATTGGCCAAATCATATCCTGACCAACATGCGGGCCGCCAATTCCTTCGGCTGCTGTGCCTTTAAAGAAATATGGGTTATCTTTCGATAAAGCAAATTTACGGGTGTTCTGGTAAATTGGATCTTCAATTTTCATAGCGCCCAGATAGGGCAAACTAAGCAAGCTTGGCACATTTGAATCATCCATCATGTAATTGCTTCCAAATCCATCGACCTCAAAGGCATAGATTTTTCCATATTTTGGATGGTTAACAATTGCGTGTTTTTGCAAAGCGGCATTCACTTCGTCGGCAAGATTCAGCAAATTGCTTTCAAGCGACTGATCCGCCTGCAGGGCTTTGATCATTTCGGCAGCCTGTTTCAAGCTAGAAACAGCAAAAAAGTTAGATGGAACTAAAAATGGAAAAATTGTTGCATCATCGCTGGGGCGGAAGGCAGAACAGATCAAACCTACAGGATTAACCGGAAAGCCATATCCTGCCATAGGCTGTGAGTCTGTTGGCTGCGTGGTTTCCCGTTGAAAATGATAAGGACCATGACCAGTTTTACGCTGCTGCTCTTTAAAAGTTTTTAGTGTAGCTTCAATCCCTTTTTTCCAATCTGCATCGAAAGGTGTTTTATCTCCGGTTTTCTTCCAGTAATGGTAGGCTAAACGAATAGGATAGCACAGCGAATCGATTTCCCATTTACGCTCGTGAACGCCGGCCTGCATATCTGTTTTATCGGTTTTCCACTCTCCTACCTTATTTGCATCACCGTAGAAAGCGTTGGCATAAGGGTCTTTCAAAACGCATTTGGTTTGATGGATGATTACGCCAGCTATCAATCTCTTCAGTGGCTCATCCTCATTCACAAACTGCAAATAAGGCCAAACCTGTGCAGAGCTGTCACGTAGCCACATGGCATCAATATCCCCGGTGATTACGTAGGTATCAGGACGACCATTTTTTTCATTATAATAAACTGTTGTGTCAAGTGTATTTGGAAAGCAGTTTTCAAAGAGCCATGCCAATTCAGGATTTTTCACCTTCGACTGAAACGTTTTGATTGCAGAGTCAACGGCTTTACTTTTAAAATGGCGTTTTCCTGCAACAACCCTGACAACGGGAAATTCGGGAAAAAGTTCAGAAGCAAGAGAAAATTTGGATGCAAGTACACCTGCCCCCAACATACCTGAGCTCTGGATAAATGTTCTTCTTTTCATTATTGTGTGTGATGAGATTTGGTTCTATATAAATTTAATATCGCCAACCCTAAAACGATGTTCAGCAAATCAAAGGTTTATGACTGATATCGCAAATTATCTGGTTAGAACGAAAACAAATATTAAGATAATTTTTTTAAGTTCAAAATCGAAAACCTTTAAATATGTATTTCTAAATCGATTTTCTTATAGCTTGTAAATGAAAAAACCGCCAGCATACGCTGGCGGTCGAATATGGAGAAAGGTATGATTAAATTATTTTTTTGGTTTTGCACTCATATAGAAGCTAAGCTTTCCACCGTTAATAATATCAGCATGTTTAATCTGGTGGCTCGTGATTTCTTTCCCATTCAGCATCACCTTTTGTACATACACATTTTTGGCGCTCTGATTTATGGCTTCGACAGTAAAATTTTTACCGTTCTCTAAGTTAATAATTGCTTTATCTACAAGCGGACTACCTAGCGAATAGACATCCGAACCGGGTGCTACAGGATAGAAGCCCATCGACGAAAACATATACCAGGCACTCATTTGCCCGCAATCATCATTGCCACCCAATCCATCTGCGGTAGGTTTATACTGCATGTTAAGGATATGACGAATTTGCGCCTGTCCTTTATATACTTCGTCAGTCCAGTTGTACAGGTAAGCCACATGGTGTGCTGGTTCATTTCCATGAACATATCCTCCGATAATACCTTCGCGGGTAATATCCTCGGTATGGGCAAAAAATTCATCAGGCAAATGCATGCTAAAAAGCGTGTCCAAACGTGCTGCAAACTTCTTTTTTCCCCCCATCACTTCGATTAATGAAGCAGGGTCATGAGGTACAAAGAAACTGTAATTCCAGCTGTTGCCTTCAATGAAACCCTGACCCTCAGTATCTTTTGAGTCGAAAGCTTTTTTGAAAGTGCCATCTGCCAGGCGTGGACGCATAAAACCAGATGCGCTATCGTAATTGTTCCGCCAGTTGTTTGAACGTTTAATAAACTCTTCATAAACATCCATGCGGTTTAACTTTTTAGCAAGCTGCGCAATAGACCAGTCATCATAAGCGTATTCCAATGTATTTGACACGGATACACCACTGCGTTCAGCAGGAATATAACCTTTGTCTATATAATATCCTATACCTTCATAATCGCGGTGTTTAGCTGTGGTGATACAGGCATCGAGGGCTTTGTTGGCATCACCATTATAAGTACCTTTTATTATCGCATCGGATAAGACAGAGACACTATGATAGCCACTCATACACCAGTTATCGTTTGCATAGTGCGACCAGATTGGTAACATATGTAAACTGCTTTGATCGTAATGTGCCATCATGGATTTAACCATATCATTGCTACGCGCTGGTTGAACAATATTGAAGAATGGATGCAGTGCCCTGTAAGTATCCCACAACGAAAACGTAGTGTAGTTTGTAAATCCATCTGCTTTATGAACGCCCTGATCAAGCCCCTTATACTCCCCGTTTACATCGGTATAGGTTGTTGGATTAATGAATGCATGGTATAATGCCGTATAGAAATTGATTTTATTATCGTTGCTGGTAGTAACCTGAATTTTATTTAGTTCTTTATTCCAGTTTGATTGTGCCTGTGCTTTAACTTTTTCAAAGTCCCAGCCGGAAATTTCTGCACGCATGTTCTGCAAGGCGTTTTCCTGACTTACCGGTGATAACGCAAATTTAATTTTCACTTTTTCGCCTTCCTGGGTGTCAAAGTCGAAGAACATTTTGATTTTTTTACCGGCTATTTCCGGAAAATTCTGATCCTGATTGAATTTACCCCAGAATCCTCTGTAGGCTTGTTTAGCATCGAAACTTTTTCTGCCATAACTTTTGAATGGCTTAGAAAAGCTCATTGCAAAAAATACCGTTCTTGTTCTGGCCCAACCATAAGTTTGCCTGTACCCCGTAATCAGTGTATCATTCACTACGCGGACGTATGACCAAACGGTTTTATCTTCATAATTGTAAATGCCTGCCATCAGATCCAAAATGATATGCGATTGATCTGATTTTGGAAAGGTATACTGGTGCATCCCCACCCTGTTGGTAGCTGTTAGCTCTGCAGTGATGTTATCATCGTCCAGTTTAACTTTGTAATATCCGGCTTCAACAGTTTCGTTGGCGTGCGAGTATGCTGAGCGATAGCCTGATTTAGGATTGTCTGCCGTACCTGGATTTAGTTGCAGTTTCCCCTTGGTTGGCATAATTAAGAAATCACCTAAATCAGAATGGCCTGTTCCACTAAAGTGCGTATGGCTAAAGCCCGTAATGGTTTTATCTTCGTATTTGTAACCTGCGCAATATTTGTAAACGTCGCCATTATATTTACCATTTACTTCATATGATAAGGTATCGGTTTCGGGACTTAATTGAACGGCACCGAACGGAACGGTTGCGCCAGGATATGTATGACCCATTTTTGATGTGCCGATAATGGGTTTTACATATTGCACCAAATTCTGCTGTGCCGAGGCCACGAGTGAAGAAAGTACAAGACAAGGCAGGATAATTTTTTTAATCATGTCGGTTTTAAAGTTAGCTTATATTTGAAAATCCTAAGGTATTAATTTAAACGCAAAACTGTAAATAATCTTTGTCTAAATCGTTTAACCAACACAAAAAATACAATTCTAAAAGCTAAGAGATTTGAGAGGCTCACTCCACAAACTGACAGGTCGACCTACGGAGGTGTACCCAGGATGATTGATATGTATTAGTGGCCTGCTGTGGCTTTTTACAAGGAACTGACTTCAGCTCACCAATTTCAATTAAATAAAGCTTATTTTTGCACTCTATTTTTTAAAGATGAGTAAACACGGTAGAATTCTGGTAGCCATGAGTGGCGGTGTGGATAGTTCGGTTGCTGCAGTAATGCTGCACGAGCAGGGTTATGAAGTAATCGGCCTTACCATGAAGACATGGGATTACGCAACCTCAGGGGGAAGCAGTAAAGAAACCGGATGTTGCTCGCTGGATAGCATTAATGATGCCAGGACACTTGCCGTAAATTATGGTTTTCCGCATTACATTTTAGACATACGCGACGAATTTGGTGATTATGTGATCGATAATTTTGTTGATGAGTACCTTGCCGGAAGAACGCCTAACCCATGTGTTTTATGTAATACCCATATTAAATGGGAAGCTTTATTAAAAAGGGCTAATAAACTCGACTGCGAGTTTATTGCAACCGGCCATTATGCCAACATCCGCCAGCAAGACAGCGGACGCTATGTAATATCAAAAGGTAAGGATGAAAACAAGGATCAGTCTTATGTACTGTGGGGAGTTTCACAAGAAAATCTATCCCGTACTAAATTTCCGTTGGGCAGTTTTGCAAAATCAGAAATCAGACAGATGGCTTTGGACATGGGACAGGAAGAATTAGCCAAAAAATCTGAGAGTTATGAAATTTGTTTTGTTCCTGATAACGACTACAGAGCTTTTCTTAAACATAAAGTAGAGGATCTGGAAGACCGTGTAGCCGGGGGAAATTTCATATTGAGCAACGGAATGGTCGTTGGTCAGCATAAAGGCTATCCCTTTTATACCATCGGCCAGCGTAAAGGCTTAGGTGTGGCATTTGGTGAACCGATGTTTGTTACCCAGATACTTCCTGAAAGCAATACGGTTGTTTTAGGCCGTGCAGAGGAGTTGGAGCGTAAAGAAGCAATGGTCCGCAATATCAATCTGATTAAATATGGCAGTATTGAGGAACCTATGAATGATGTAATTACAAAAATACGTTATAAGGATGCCGGCATGTTAAGTACAATTGTTCAGGAAAAAGATAGGATGAGAGTTGTTTTTGACCACAATGTTTCGGCAATTGCTCCGGGACAATCAGCAGTATTTTATGAAGGAAACGATTTGCTTGGCGGTGGTTTTCTAGTTTAATCACGCCCATTAAAAATATCAAACCCCGGCCGTTTAGAAATAGCCGGGGTTTTTAATTTAATACTTTCTGTTATCCAGGAAAGAACCAATATCATTGATTACCTCCTGAGGGGTATCCTTTCCACTCAGCTGTTTCCAGGAACCTTCAACTTTATCTAATTTTCCGATTACTTCCCCGTCTATCATATAGGAGAATGGTTCATCACTTCCGTATTGCATCAGGGTGTATACATGATGCTGGTGATTGGGTAAATCGCATCTATAAGCCAGTTCTATCATTTCATTTAAGTTTGTAATAGAACATCAATAGATTTCAATTTGTTCATACAAATTTGAAGAAAATCCCAGACTGCCTTACTCAGGTGATAACATGCTATTCATTTCCCTTGAAAATATTAATGGCGGCTGTTTTCCAATGTAAGTAGCCCAGATTACCACATATCTGAGAAACAAAATTATCTATGTCTTCAGGTACATCATTTACAACCCGCCACCTGATTTTGTATTTTGGATTGTAACTGATGTAAACCACTACGTCATCACTACGCTGTCCTAATGCCTGCAAAGGCTGTAAATAAATATCCTGCAAATCAGCAGCTGCGATTTTTAATCGCTCATTCATAATTTTCCCCAATGATAAATCAGGCTTAAAATCAGTTTCTAATATGGCTAATACGGTAACAGTCATAAAAAATAATATTATCAATCAAAAAACCCAGCCATCTGCATTTTGTTTTATCCCCCGAATAGAGCGGTTTGAACCATAAACTGGATGTCACTTAGCGCAAATCTATACTAAAATATTTAGTATATAAACATATTTTAATCTTTTTTTTAGCTAATTAATGAATAAGATAAAACGGTGACAGATGAACCAATGCCGTGGATAACTTCAATGATGTTAAGAATTATTTTAAACACCTGATTAATAGTTCCGTTATCCATTGAAACAGGAGGTTCTATGAAAAAGTGCATCTATGTAGTTGAAGATAATCCCGGCATACGGGAAATCATTTCATTCCTTTTAGAGGAAGAGCTTTTTGAAGTAAGAGCTTGCAGAAATACCCGTGATTTTTGGTTACAGATGAATAAGCACACGCCGGACATGATCATCCTGGATATTGTGCTTCCAGATGGAAATGGGTTAGATATCTGCAATAGCCTGAAGGGGAATATTAAAACACACGGCATTCCTGTTATGATGATGTCGGCCAATAACCACTTAAATGCTGTAAAGTCAAAATGCGATGCTGAGGATTTTATTAACAAGCCTTTTGATCTTAATGATTTTGCTGCCAGAGTTGACCGTTATATGCAGAATTAAAAAATATGCCCTGCGCTGCCAAAAGGCAGGCAAGGCCTATTTTTAAAGAACGATTTTGGAAATGGCGTTTTCTAATGCGTTGTCTTTCAAGTCAGGCATATTAACACCCTCAACCCTGAAAGCAGTTACATCTACCATGCCCAAAAAGCCAAGCACAGCTCTTAAATAAGGTTCAGTAAAATCGTATGCCTTCATTGGCCCTTCTGAATAAACACCACCCGAAGAAATAGCCAGATAAATCTTTTTACCTTTTACCAAACCTTCAGGTCCGTTTTCGCCGTACTTGAAAGTCTTACCGGCACGGGCTACATGATCAATCCATGCTTTAAGCGTAGAATGAATTCCGAAGTTGTACATTGGCACACCAATTACAATTACATCGGTATCCTGAATCTCAGCAATTGCTTCGTTTGAATGCTTCACTGCTTCAGTTAATTCCGGAGTGTGATTTTCTAGCGGGGTATAAAAAGAGTTCAAATGCACTTCCTCTAAATGTGGAAATGGGGCCGATACCAGGCTATGTGTTTTAACAGTACTTTCCGGATTTGCTTCAGTAAGTTTCTCAACTACTGCATTTCCCAGTTTAATACTGAAAGATGCCTCCCCTCTTGGGCTGGATATAAGATGTAAAATTTTCATTTCTTTTGCTATTTAATTCTGTAAAAATAAAGCATACGGGATTAAAGAAAGTGTAACTAAAAAATAATAGCACTATCCTTTTGTATAGCGATCGAAAAAACAAAGCATTAAAACCCGTTTAAAATATATTTGTAGTTTCGGGTAGCGCCAGGTACAAGAAATATAATTATTGTTCAAACCATAGTCTCTCCAATCCTGTTCTTTAATAAAAAAAACTACCATGGAAAATCAAGAAAACATTCAACCAGAAGAAGAAATTGCAAACCTGGAACAATTTCAGGTGGGAAGATCAGAAGGCAGTGCAGCAGATGGACACTCTTTACCCGAAAATGACGAATATACAGCCGAAGAGGTACAATATGCCGATGGAGAGGGTACACGTTTAAATGAAGAACTTGGACCGGATGACGAAGAAGATGATGATGATTTGATAGATGGCGACGATCTGGAAACGGATGAAGACGCGGAAGATATTGAAGAAACAGACGACTCGGATGTAGAAGAACTGGATAAAGATCTCAATGCCTACGATGAAGATGACAGTGAAATGCTGTAAGTAAAAGAGAAGCTCCTAAGGGAGCTTTTTTTTTACCTGAATAGCGATGAACCACAATACTTACAGAAAAGTGCATCGCTGTCATGGCCTTCCCTGCTACAATTCGGGCAAGATTCAGGAAGCTCTTTTTTCTTACTGGCCGCCACCGCAATGTCGTGCGTAATTATTCCGGTCGGTACAGCAATGATGGCGTAACCAATTAACATCACTACAGATGCAACAAACTTGCCCATCGGCGTTATGGGAGAGATATCCCCGTAGCCAACTGTAGTAATGGTTACGATTGCCCAATAGATGCTTTCAGGTATATTTGAAAAGCCGTTCTCACGATTTTCGACCAGATACATAATCGACCCCAGGATCACTGTAATGGTTAACACGGTGAGCAAAAAAATACTAATCTTACGTAAACTATTTCTCAACGCCTGGGTTAGGAAGTTAATTTCGGTAAGAAACTGTCCTAGTTTAAAAATTCTGAATACCCTTAATAATCTCAATGCCCGGAATACAAGCAACGATTGCGCACCAATAAAAAATATGCTAAGATATGATGGCAACAATGCAATCAAATCGATAATTCCCAGCGGACTAAAAACATATTTAATTGGTTTACGAATGCTAACGAGTCTTAATATATATTCTAAAGTAAACAATGCAGCAAAAATCCATTCGGCAATGTTAAATATTTTACCATAATGCTGATGGATACCCACAACACTATCCAGCATCACAACAATGATACTGGCGAAAATTGCAATCAGTAAGCCCACATCAAACGCCTTACCTGCAGGCGTATTTGACTCATAAATAATTTCATGAAGCTTGAAGCGCCAATCTTTGGGTTCTGATTCAACCATTTTTATAATAGATCTTGTATGTTGGAATCTCACCCGAATTCTGGCTGGATGAGCATTTATATTTAGTGAACACCTTATTAATTCGAATGTTTGATTCAGAACAAAATGAATAAAACATTAGTCGTAAATACTTGTCGTGTAAAGTATGAGAGTAAAGGGAACAATAATCCATAAACTGGGTACGGGCGAACATGTTTTGATTCTTCTGACAGAAAATAAAACAGAGCAGCAAAAGTTATATCATTACCTAACGATCGATGCCATGCAGTTTAAGCAAGAAATCGCTACTGAAGCGCCGAAGCTTGATTACATTACTGCCGGATTTAAAAATACTGAAGGAACAGTAATATTCAACCAAAATTATATTGAAATGCCTAAATGGTATGAATTGAACTAACCTAAACATATTTCTGCATAAAAGTGTTATTTATGGATGAGGAGTATACTTTTTGTAGCCGTGTGTCTATTCGTTAACAATGCATTTGCACAATACACCGACAGCACAAATTACCATTTGCTTTTAAATTCAACAGGCTCAGTTAACCGAACTAATGATGATCAGGCTTATTTACTAAACAACGCATTAAGCTTTGGTGTAAAGAAGAAAAGCGTGGTATTAAATTCATTATCGGCCTGGTTATATGGAAAGCAAAATAACAACCTCAGCAATAACGATTTTTCTACTACGCTAAACTTTAACCTGTACAAAACCTTCCCCCACTTCTACTATTGGGGTTTAGCTAACTACAATACCAGTTATTCGCTGAAACTCAAAAACCAACTGCTGGCGGGTTTAGGAATTGCCTATAGCATTGTCGACAAGGAATATGCATACGTGAACCTGAGCAATGGAATTCTGTTTGACCAAAGTAGTTTAATTGCCGGGGATAATTACCACACCTACAGAAACTCATTAAGATTACAATATCACTTCAGTATAAAAGAACTCATCACCATTGACGGTAACCATTTTCTCCAGAATTCCTTTTCCAGAAAAGGAGATCATATTATCAGATCAAACACTACGCTTGGATTTAAACTTAAAAAGTGGATAAGCCTGACCACTGCGCTTACGTACAATAAATTGAATATTACCAACAGCGAAAACCTCAATTTAACTTACGGACTGAGTTTGGATAAATATTTTTAAAGCATCATTCTTCTTTTACTAATAGCTGTGGAAAAATATATAAAATTATAAATACACTGTATATCAATCAATAAAGCTGAAAAATAAGTTGTTTGACAATTATGTTTTTAAAGATGTGCCATCCAAATATTATTTTTGTTTTATGGCAAATACAAACGTTAAAAAATCAATTCAGAATAAGATAGAATCACTTGGTAAGGAGATTGAAAACTTACAGGCAGAACTTGTGAAATGGGAAAAAATCGCTGCCGATTACGAAACGAATTCGGAAAGCATTGATTTGATTTTATCTATTCAGCTTCCTGAGAAACCGGAAGGAAAGGCAAAAAAAATTAAGCTTTAGTCAGCTGAACAGCATGAAAAAAGGCGTAATATCATTTGCGCCTTTTGTTGTTTTAGCTATTTAACACGAAAATTTAAACTATTTCATTACGGGCAATGTTTACCTGATACAACAAAAACCTATGTATATGAAAAAGTTAATTTATGTGGTTGCCGTATCAATTTCGGCGTTTACGTTCCAGTCTTGCGGTAGCGGACAAAAAGATGCGAAAGAAAGTGCCGATAGTTTAAATATGGCTAAAGACACCACAACTAATGTGGCAGAAACCGGAGGCATTGCTGTCGATGATGCCGATGCAAAATTTGCCACTCAGGCAGCCGTTGGTGGTATGGCAGAAGTGGAGTTAGGAAAACTTGCCTTAGAGAAGGGTACAAACCAGCAGGTTAAAGATTTTGCAAGCATGATGGTTAAAGATCATGGAACAGCAAATACAGAATTAATGGCTATTGCTGCACAGAAAAACATCACCTTACCGAGTACCGTAGATGATGAGCATAAAAAAACCATGGAAGATCTTGGTAAAAAAACTGGCGCGGATTTCGATAAAGCCTATGTAGATGCAATGATTAGCGGACACAAATCAACCTTAAAACTGATGGAAGATGAATCAAAAGATGGTAAAGATGCCGAATTAAAAACGTTTGCAACTAAGACTGCACCAGTTGTTCAGAGCCACCTGGTGATGATTAATAAGATCAGTGACAGTATAAATAAATAAGTTTCTTCACCCAAAGTCATTTTATCTTAAAGTGACTTTGGGTACTTTAAATGGCATTGGTTCTATTTTATTTCCCGCCTCATATTTCTTCCTTCGCGGTTAAGCAGTTCTTGTATAATGCCATCGAGTTTTTTATAATTTACCGGCTTCATAAGATACCGGTCACAATTTACACTAAACGCATCAAGTGCATAATGCTCATAGGCGGTAACGAATATTAAATACTTTACTTTATTGCGAATTACCCGCGCAACGTCTAATCCCGAAATATCCATCCTGATATCAAGAAATAGAAAATCAACATTATCGTAATCCAGAATTTCACGGGTTCCCACCACCGGATCTGTGAATGTATTCAACAACTCCAGCTGATTACTTTGGTTAATGAAATATTTAAGAATATTGATGCTTATTTGTTCATCATCGATGATTACACAGCTATACATATCAGATTGAGCTTTAATTTAGTAAACCGAGTTAACTAAGCAAAGCTACGGCCAAAACACAGGCATTGTTGATTTAACTTTCAGGAGGCGTATATAGTGCTATGAATTTCTTTCTGGTAATCAACTTCAGATAAGGGTAATTTCCGGAAAGCTGTGGTCTTTGTTTAAGTTCGTATATAAAATGCCCACCTAAATCGACGAATATGGGACAGGTGGCCTCGAACCATACCTTGTGAGGATTTTTCCAGCAAAAAGAATATAGATCAGATGTCAGAACGATGTCCTTTAGTTCTGGATGATAAAAATTGAGGATACGGGGATTTATTTCCCCATTTATGACCTCATTTTTTCTAACCATTGATAAATGATCGGAATGGCAAAATTCAAAAGCATCTAGTTTTGGATCATCGACTGCTGGGAGGTGTTTTAATATTCTGAAGCCTTTAAATTTCTTTCCATTCAAAACCCAAACCAAATTCGGATAAAAAGCCTCCCTGCTTTTCAACTCCAGGATTGTGATCGGCGAGTTTTGAAATTCGATGGTATGTCCTGATGGAGTAAATATGTCTGCTCTGTGAAAATCGCCTTTCGCAGCATCGTTAAATCCTACTTCGCGGAATGATGGAGGAAATGCCAGCTTCCAATCCCTGTGCCAGGCTGTTTCCTTTCTGTAAAAAGGCTCTGCTACAAGCGTTCCTGCACCTGAAGAGAGCTGAATGCTGTCGTTGTGAAAGTTGATAGGGTCATTCATGAAGTATACCCGCGCAAGCTATTGCAAAATGGATGATTTCGGGTGATACAAAAATAAAACTAAATATATTAGCAGGAGAATCTGCAAGCGGCGAATTTAAAACCTATAGGAATACACACCGATATCCCACAACATAAAATGATAGCATAGCCTTTAGTTTACTTTCACAATACCCGAAGGAGACGTAGCTTTATTATTCACTATTAATGCGGCAGTTAAGATACCTGCCAGGAATACTCCTTTTACCAGCGGAGATCTTTTTCCCTTCTTCACCCCGCGGTAGATATTATAAAGTGCGATAATGCCCAATCCGGCCATCTCTATTTCCTTACGGTTTTGCATGCCTCGTTTGGTGAATAGCATTTCCGTAAGCTGGTTAACTATGCTAAAGCTGAGTTGTACTTCCTTCTTTATTTTCGATTTACTTGCCTTCAATCCTGCTGAATCACCAACAGCTTTCAATCCATCCAACACCAATCCGTTTGTTTTCGCTTTTTTTGTATAAGTATTCATCATCAGTTCTTTTAAAAAGCAACATGAATAATAGCCGATGGTTTTGAAAAGTTTCAATTTGTTAGATCAGCTTAATCCAACTCTGCATGATATTATGTGATGTACAAAATACCTAAAGATTCGTTAACCTTATTCAACGGTTAATATTTCTTTAAGTAATAGCTGCAATTTCATGTGTGTAATCTTTAAATTTGGGCTTCATTTAACCGTATTAAATTGAAGTTAAAATTCACATTATTTATCTTGACCCTCTCCACCGCATTGCAAGCTCAGGTTGTAAAAAAAAGAACAACAATGCTAATGGGTGGTAGATTTGATATATCTATCGTAGCCAAAACAAAGCTAATTGCGGAAGCCAATATAGATACCATCATTGAAGAAATTTCGAGAATTGAATTCTTAATTTCCGACTGGAAACCAACGTCACAAGTTTCTGCTGTCAATCAGCATGCTGGTGAATATCCCGTAAAAGTGGATCGGGAGGTTTTCAAACTTACGCAGCGTGCCATTCAGTTATCGAAACTAACCAATGGCGCGTTCGACATCAGTTTTGCAGCTATGGATCGAATCTGGAAATTCGACGGATCAATGACTGAAATGCCGTCACCTGATGCAGTCAGAAAATCTGTACAAAATGTTAATTATAAAAATATCATTCTCGACAGCATCAACTGCACTATTTTTTTGAAAGAGAAAGGCATGAAGATAGGTTTTGGGGCATTAGGAGAAGGTTATGCCACTAACCGCTGTAGAAAAATGATGTTAGAAAAAGGCATTAACGCTGGTATCGTAAATGCTACCGGTGACATGAGTGTATGGGGTAAACAACCCAACGGCAAACCATGGATGATCGGAATTACCAACCCATTTCACAAAGATAGCCTGTTTGCTGCTGTTCCCATCAAAAATGGTGCGGTTGTAACTTCTGGCAGCTATGAAAAATTTGTGATGTTTAATGGAAAACGGTATTCACACATCATCAATCCCACAACAGGATATCCTGTAACAGGACTAACCAGCGTGACAGTTTTTGGGCCCGATACTGAGAAAGCAAATGGTTTCAGCACCTCGATCATGTTGCTTGGTAAGGATAAAGGTCTCCAATTACTCGCTGGATTTCCAGAATATAGCTGTGTGATATTCGGAGACGATGGCCAGCTTTACTGGTCTGGAAACCTTGACACCCAGACGATTGAAAAGTGGAAGAAAAATCTGTAATCATTAATTCTGATTGAGATCACTTTCCTCCACCCTAACACCATGAACTAAACAATATTATGTTTATCTGGAAAATATCGGGTCGGTTACACTAATAACAATCCATTAATACCTGTCCGCGCGATTGATAGAAACTAATGCTTTTGTTATCCTGTTCCTGGCATAGTTGTTCCAACCAGCTGATAACATCCTTTTGCATGCTTAAGGAGCCGCATAACATAACCGCTCCATCATTTCTCAGCGTTTGAGCTACAAAATCACTATCCCTTGCCAGTAAATCTTTTACATACATTTTATCCCCTTCACGCGATAATGCAACATTGACTTTAGCAGCTTCCAGGGCTTTAGCGTTAATACTTTTTTCATACAAAGCGAATGATTGCTGGTTCCTGAAACCACAATACAGGTGAATATTTTTCTGACTATCATGTTGATTCAGCATCCCCAGAAATGGTGCAATACCGGTTCCATTTGAAACCATAATCACTGTTTTTCGCTTATGGGGAAAATGGAAATGAGCATTCTTTATAATGGACGCAGACAATGACTCTCCAACATTCAGATTGTATAAAAACCCGGAACCCAGCCCACCTTCGTGCAGTTTAACGCTGAGCTGTACTTCTTTGCCAACTTTTCCTATGGAATACTGTCGCTCTCTATGATCATTTGCAGGATAAATCGTCAGCAAATCACCAGAATCAAATTTCTTTAAACGCTTAGGCCTTAATCGTATTATGAACGATGTCTCTTCATGTGCGGAAACAATTTTATCGGTAACTATGAACTTCAGTGTTTTAGGCGCCTTCGTTTCCAGCAATTTATCCAGTACCGTTAATTCGATATCAGAATGTGAAGCCCAGGAGTTAGCCCAGATGGTGAATTCCTCGGGTGACCGATCGTTGACTGTATGTATTTCAAGTATCGGCGTTGCCCAGGTCTTTTTCGATAGTGCATTATTCACCTCATAACCAAACTTACAGAAATCCGGGTATGCATGAGAGCCAAAGGCTACAACAGAAAACTTAACAGACTGTTGTTGTGGATAACGTTCTAGCTGCGAGATAAACTTCTTCGCGTTTGTTGGCGCATCACCCTGCCCGTAGGTGGCCGTAAAAACAAGGATTTGCTTCGCCTGAGCAAATGCCTTATAATCATTTAGTTCGGCCATAAATGAAAGCTTACCGCTCGTCAAAAGCTGATCGTGTATAGCCTTTGCAAATCTAAAAGTGGTTCCATTCTCTGAACCCACCAGAATAATAAACTCGGCTGCTTCCGGTTTAAATTTATTCCTGATCCGGTTCGAACGCCTTTTCCACATGATGACGAAACCAGAATAAATAAAAAACAAAATATTTATCGAAGCGATCGCCAAAACAACTGCCCATATCGCATTGGTCCTGCCCGTATGTAAATCCATACTAAGTGTATTTAACAGAGTAGCTGTTGTATAGGCCTGCTCTGTTAAAATCTCTCCTGTAATTTGATTTAACGTAATTTCCCTATCCTGAAGTTTGATAGTGAAATAGTCTTCTACATCTTCTGAAAAAGGAAACTCAATCGACTGCACTTCTCCAAGCTTTATATTTTTCAGCACTTCAAAATCCTGCAGCTTTTTTTCGGGAGTAGTTTTGAGTGCATCTAAATCTACCTTGTGCGTAATCTTTTGTTCCTTGATTAATCCAAATCTTTGCAGCGATAAGAATGTTCCGCTCAAGGAAATGATGATAATTGGAATAAGCAATAGCCGACCGAGGACTACGTGGTAATATTGTGCAAAACCATCTCTGACTATTTTTCCAAAAAACTTTTTAAAGCTTCGCTGACGCTGAATGATCAGTACAGTTCCTGATGTTGCAATGAGAAATAGCAGAAATGCGGTTATACCTACAAAAAAACGACCGGTTTCGTGTAGAAACAAAGAGCGGTGTAAAGTTGTCACGGTTCTGAAAAATTCGTTTTCTTTACCTACCCTCCCAAGGGATTTTCCACTAACAGGATCGACATAAAATTTTCCTGACTCATCATTTAAATCAGTGCCGTTAATGCTGACAAACTGGTTGGCATCTATTGTTACATCGCTGATATCGGTATACGATTTCTTCAGATTGGGGATTACCTCGGCTACCGTAAGGCTGCTGAAACCTTTAGAACGGTAAGGTTGTGTTTTTTCCGTAACAGGCTTAAAAGCGAGGATAATTCCCGTTACTGAAGCCAGGGTAATAAAAATAAAAGAAGATATAGCCAGTGCTAAGTGGCTATATCTCCAAACAGAAATTGTCATTTATAATATTTATTAATTAGCGCTCAAACGAACGTTTCTGATGTACCCTGTTCCTTCAGTCTTAGCAGCAAGTCCTTCAGTGGTAAGTGGAATTTCAAGGTCTTTGACGTAATATTTATTGTCTTCAACAGCAGTTTCAAAACGGATCTTGTAACCTTTATTCAGTTTAGCATTATCGATTTCAAAAACGGTTACACTTCTGTCGCCGCCCGTAACTGAAGCGCCTGTAATTGCACTGATATTAGTCGGTTTAGCTTTAAAGGCCTTGTGCCACTCCTTTAGATCGGGATACCATTTTTTATCCGAACCCATCACATAGAGCGTTTTCTCATATGTACCTTTCGGGTCTATTAAAGAAACTACGATGTATGCACCTTCGCCTACGTAGTTTGTCATCTGCACAAGGCATTTGTACTTGGTAGTTTTCTGTGCAGAAGAAAAATCAGGTAACGTAAGCACCAGCATAAATGCCAGGCATAATTTAAAAAAAGTATTCATTTTATTATTTTAAGAAATCTATAGCAATTTTATTTTTTGACAGGTATTCATTTTCACTGGCCAGGTCGAAAGGTGTTTCTTTAAATTCGGTAGTTACATCTTTTTTGGCACCAACAGAGATCAGGTATTTCATAAGTTCAGTATCTTTCGCTGTCATCGCTGCCTTATGCAAAGCCGTATAGCCTTCTTTGTTTTTCACGTTAACGTCTGCCTTTAACGGCGTAATAAACTTTGCTAAAGCTAAATCATTTTTCGCCACAGCGATATGGTATAAGCTGTTTCCGTTAGGCTGTGCAGCAGCAAGGTCAAATCCCTTGTCGGTTAACAGTTTATATTTCGCATTAAAATCTTCCATACCTCTTGGTGAATAGCCCTGCATCAGGTAATATGTCAGATTATTTCCGTCTTTATCTGCAAGTTTTAAATCAGCCCCTTTATCCAAAAGTAACTTCACCACATCAGCAGAGTTACTGCGAACGGCCATATCTAATGCAGACACGCCCTTCGCATTCACCTGATTAATGTTTTTTACATTTTTCAATAATAATTCCAAAGCTGATAAATCCCTGGTGAAACCTGCTGCATTAATGAAGGCGGTGTTTCCATCCTTATCGGCCTCATTTACATCTACGCCTTTGGATAGAAAATAGCTGATCAATTCTTCCTGCTTTGGTTTACGAACAATATAGAATAAAGCGTTTTCCCCGTTTGTTCCCAATGCTGACGGCTTAAGTTTCAAACTTTCCAGATACTGAAAAACGGGTAAACCGTTTGAAGATCCTCTTCCACCCTGTGCAGCCATCAATACGGCGTTATTGTTATATTTTACCCCCTTGGCAATTAATTTATTCATTAATTCAATGTTACCAGTTCTTGCTGCGTAGTTAAACGCAGTATTTCCAGAGGCGTCAACACTATTCAGGCTTAAACCTTTTGAAATAAAATAATTTGTCAGTGCAAATTCTTTATCATTACTAATCCCGATCAGTAATGCATTTGCACCGTCATGGTTTAAGTCTTTCTTTAAATCGGCACCTTTTGCAATCAGTAAATCATAAACCTTAGTATTCTGTTGTCCGGCAGCCGCGGCAAAAGTTAAAGGGGAAAACCCATGACTGTCTTCCAGGTTTGCCTTTGCACCGTTTTTTAAAAGGTATTCCATCACCGGCACATTTCCTTTTGAGGCAGCGGTAAATAAGTAGGTCCTTCCATCATGCAAAAGCTTATCTACACCATTACCAGGTTGAGACAATAGAAACAAAATGGACTCTATAGGGGCATCATTGCTGATTGCAAAGAAAGTAGCATCAAAAGAGATCTGATTCAACTGAGAAGGGCTATTTCCTTTTTCAATTTCAGCCTTTATCGTGGCCAGGTCGGTGTTCCCTTTCCAAAAAGCCTGATCAAAGAAAGTATTTTTCTGAGCCTTTAAGCCCATTGATGCAATCAGTAAAGCACCAAGAAGGATTTTTTTCATTTGAGTTTTGTTTAATTCTATCTAGATAGCCGAAGTGTTTGGATTACTAAAATCGAGCGCTAAGTTAAAAAGAATGATTCTAAATAAATAGCCTGATTTAAAACAATTCTAAATAAAAGATTAATTGTCTCAAATTTATGACAATAAAAAACCGGATTGGATAAATTCCAATCCGGTTCCGCCAGCAATCCGATCCTTGTATACTCCCCACCTTTAAGGTTTTCGTAATCTGAAGAATGATCAGCATAACCACTGTTAATATTCTACCTTGTAATCTTTCTTAACTTTAGCGCCCGACCATGCTTTAACGGAAGTCCACGGTGCCGGAGGTGATGTCCAGAATGGATCGTTTGCTTTTAATCCTAATGGTAAGAACCCAAGGGTAGCCATGTATAAACTCCCTGTTGAGGTGTATACATCGGCTATTTCAGGCTGGTGACCATTAAACCCCAACACCAGCCAGCCGTTGTTGTCGAAATTTTGTTTACCATCATACATCCGGTGAAATACTGCTGTTAATGCACACCTGACCTGAGCAGGACTTACCTCTGCGGGTAGTTTTCCAATCAATGCGGTTTGCCCCAGCGCCTGAAATGCCGCAGTACGGTAAGTAACTGATCTTCCATAAGCAGGGTAAGAACCATCAGGAGCAATAACGCGTTCCAGGTACTCACTGTATCTCGCCATTCTTGCCAACGATTTATTATAGTCATCCACATTTGTTTTACCTTTTTCAAGCATAATCTGCATCAAATCAACCATCATCGGATGAATCACATAAGAGTTGTAATAGTCCATGCTGAATTTTTCACCATCGCTGTACCAGCTGTCACCTACATACCATTCATTAATTTTCTTCAAGGCAAACTGCAAACGGGCCGGATCATATTGTGCTCCGATTTTAAACAGAAATCCTTCTGTCAATCCTGCAAAAAGCAACCAATTGTTATAGGCACCAGTCCGGTTGCGCAACGATTTAAATTCTTCCACATACCGCTGTTGTGTGGTTGTATCCAAAGCCGCCCAAATCCCTTTTGGTGCGCGAATGAAAGCCTGTGCAACATAGGCTGCATCCACTATTGCCTGCGGTTCAGATCTGAAATCCAGGTAATCTTTACTTTTTGGATCAACAGCATGCTTAAGTCCTTCGATGACAAGCAACCGGAAAGATTTTCGCAATTTACCCTCTTCCGAATCATCATCGGGTAACTCCAGCCATGGTGCGATACCGGCAATTGTCCGCCCAACAGCTTCCAGATAAGTTACATGTTCCAGTTTGAGGTTGTAATTGTTTCCCTTTTCGAGCGGCATATTCTGCTTTAAAGTTTCATTTGCCAGATTGTTGATCACCGGATATGATATCCGGTATAAGGTTTTCACCCAGAATTTCCGGTCGGCTGTTCCTCCCGATTGCTTTGTTTGAGCAGTTGAGGATAAAGCGATAAGAACAAATATCCCTGCAAAGTGCAATGAAGCAACCAGTTCTTTTGATTTTTTTAGTGTCAATTTGAAGCTCATATGTTATTGTCGTTTACCAGTATATCCCTTTTCCTGACTAAAAGTACCATGCCTTATATCTCGCCATGGCTTCCAGATAATAGTGGTCGACATAAATAATGATGCAATACCTCTCTATTCATGTAGGCTTCAGCGATAGGAAGTATTTCAGTATAGAATTTAAAAAGATGTTCGGCAAAAGCCCCACAGACTACATGGCAGAAACAATAACTAATAACTCACCGCCAAAAGATTTTTTACATTAGCAGCGAGCTTATCGTACTCGAAAGGCTTAAACATTACCAGGTCTGCGTTATTACGAATAGCTTCTACCTCGCGGTCGAGCAATGCAGTGATGAGCATAATGGGGATATGCCTTGTATTGCCATTATTTTTAAGCTCAAAACACAAAGACCTGCCGTCATCATCTCCAAGCATAATATCCATAACAATTAAATCAGGCTCAAACTCGTGAAGCGCAGAATAAAGCAGTTTTGACCGATGGATTACCATAACCTGAAAGTCTTCATTCTCCAGGATCAGTTTGATCACGTCAGCATTACTTGCATCATCCTCAATAACAAGAATTTTAGAGCCCATAATTAAATTTAAGCATTAATATTAAGAATAAAAATCCGTATTTATACGATAAAAAAATGGAATAAGTACTAAGTATATCTGCATCATTCGGGTTACCTTTTTGCGTCATGAAAAAATCATTACAATACTCTACATTTTCGGCAAATGCCTAAGCTAAATGGGCAGCCACACCCAAAACGTAGTACCTCCTGATGGATTAGGTTCAAACCAGATCTTGCCGTTGTGGGCATCGACAATCTGCCTCGCGATCGATAAGCCTAAACCAAAAGAGGGCTCACCATGTGTGCCTGCATTTCCTATCTTCCCGCGGTTATCGAAAAGTGTGGCGGCAACGTTTTCTGGTATACCTACCCCTTCGTCGGCAATGCTTATTGCCACTCCATTTTGCTGGTAAGAAAGCTCGATGTTTATCTCCTTATCTTGCATGCTAAATTTAATGGCATTGCCGATTAAATTACTGAAAACACGCCAGATTTTTTCCCGGTTCATCAAAAATGTTACCCTAAAAGCTTTCAGATTAATATGTATTGATTTTTCTGCAGCCTTATGTTCCAGCATTTTGACACAGTAGTAAAGTATATCAAAAATATCTGCCTCCCGAAGCTTCAGTTCAAGCTGCCTGGTTTTCGATTCCAGCAATTCATTGATCATTTTTATGGCCTCTTCTCCGGATTCCTGAATGAGGTCGTACATATGCTGATCCTTAACTGGCAGGGGTGTTATATAGGATAATGTTGAGGCTGCCATCATCATCCCACTGATAGGGTTCCGCAAATCGTGCGCAATCACCTGCAGCATATCATTGTTTTCCTGATGACTCTCTTCCAGTGCCTCATAAGAATGAATAATCTGAGTATTCAAGATCCTCATCGCCTTCAGGTTTTTCCTGTCTTTTCGCAGGTTTTTGATAAATAAAAATGCAATGATTATAATGAGTATCAGTAAAATGATTGAGCCATATAGAAATAAGGATTTACGTTCACCTGTTCGCTCAAGGGTCAGCATCTGATATCTTCGTTCAGCATTTTCTAATCCATTATCAAAGTCCGAACGTTTCACCGCTTGTTCAGCTTTACTGATGGAATCTGTAAATTTCCCTAATGTTCCCAGGAAATGGAAAGCACTTTTGTAGTCGCCAATTTTGTGGTAATACTGGCTTTGAGCATCCAGCCAGCGCTTTAAAATTTCGTTATTCCTGCTTTCTGGCCCACTTGTAGATTGCAGGTAAGTATCAACCTGGTCTAAAATATTGCGCGCCTTCTCAAACTCATTCTTATCCAGATATAAATTGATCAGTTTAATTTTGGCTGTTTGCGCATCATCAATCGCGAATCCCTTATGATCATTTAGGCGGATACTTCTTCTAAGCATATCTTCTGCCTTTGCTGATTTGCCTTCTTTGGCATATAAACCGCCCAGGTTCCCATAGATGACACCTTGTGCCATAATCATGGACTTATATTCTGCAGGAAACGACTTTTCGTTATCAAAAATACATTTGAGTGCAAGCTGATAGTAATGAATTGCACTATCTGGTTTATTTATCCGCTCATAGCTTAATCCGGTAGCATTTAGTACAGCCTGAGGAAAATATACATTTGAATTAAAATCCCTGTTTGCACAGGCGTTTTTCTCGGTGATCGCTTCTTTGAAGAAAGTTATTGCGCGGCTATAATTGGCCTGCCGGTACCTTACTAAACCGATTCGAAAGCTAAGTACAGCTTTGCTGCAATCGTTCAGGTGCTTTCCGGCGAAGACTTTAGCTTCATAATAATAATCGTAAGCACGTTCAAAATTGCCAGAGGAGCGAAGTACGTCTCCCTTAGTAAAAAGGCTTACAGCATACTCATATTTATACTGTTGCTGATGCGGTTCAATTGCATGAAGCATACTATCTGCATAGATTTCAGCAAACCGTATATTGTAACTGTAATTCAGATAATAAATGGCTTTAAAATTGTAAATCTGCCATCGATCGAATGCCGCTATTGAATCGAATCTGGCAGTCGAATGTTCCAGATAGTTCAATGCCCCTGCTTCTTCTCCTAAATCCAGTAGATGTGATGCACTATCAAGTATTGACTTTACAGCAGTGCTAGACTTATATAATTCCTGACGATCATTTTTACAGGCAGCAAAACTCAGACAAAAAAGTAATAACAGTGCTAACGGGTTCGTCAACCTGAAAAGAATATGTTGCTTGATATTTTTATTCACCATAAGTAATAAGTCAGCACAGATATTGCTGAAATAAGGACGAAACAGTCAGATTTAATTTTATTTCCTTCCTTTGATAAAATCTCAGTAACGTTTAAAATAGCGGAATTACTTTCTGTAATACGGCATTCTGAATAAGGTTAGCGTAATTAGCAATCTTTCGTATGCATACGTCCGTATCAAATCAAACGTATGTTTAACAAAAATACATCAAATATTTAACCAAACAGAATTCATATGGTTTTAATCATCCAGGAAAGGTTTGCTAAACAATCAGGTTATAAAATGTGTGAAGAAATTTCTACATTTCTACGGTAATGAATAATAATTGAGTAAATCATACTCCTGTTGAGTTTAAAAGTTTGGAAATTGACAGAAAAATTATATTTTCAAAATATCAAACTATAACCAATGGAGAAAATTAATTTAATTGTGGGATTGTGTTCATTCTTATCGGCGTTCGGAATATTAATTGTTCTGGTTCGTTCAAGTGATAAAGAAAACGACGTGTAAAATTGGGTTATGGCCGGCCCCTTCAGGCCGGCTTCCTCATCGCTCAACTAACGCCACATCCTCCACAAAGAAGCATCTTGATCATCTGCATTTGAAATAGCCTTCCACAAGGCCTGTGAAATGGTCTCCAACCTTACAGTAGTTAAATTTTGATCCGGATGTGGAACGTTTCCGTTTGAACTATCCGACTGTACATTTGATAACTCATGATCTGAAGACTTCATTTCCATAATTTTTGCAGTTGTTTCTTTTTTCAACGCTTCAGTAAATAAAATGTTTTTGCCTTAACAACATATAACATAAACCTATCAGGTTTTTTACAGAGCTCATTCAGATCAATTACTTTACGTTTTTTTGCTTGTACTTGCAAGCGCCCAGAATACCAGAATGGGTTGGAAAAATAAACGGGCAAAACGTTTCTGATCGGTGTTCAATCCGAACGCGCTTCTTTTGTTAAGATACTGCGAAACATTGCCTGGAAATACGGCAACAAATAAACTCGCTGCTGCCAGGCCCACGAATTTCTGATATTTTACTGGTGCGAAAATCAAGCTCGTCCCCATTGCTATCTCCACAAATCCGGAATAAACAACTGTATCATCTTTTTTAAGCGGAACCCAGTCGGGAACCTGGGCCTGAAACGGTTTTCTTGCAAAAGTAAGATGACCGATGCCTGCAAAAACCAGACCCGTTCCCAATAAAATTCTTGTGGTATTTTTAATCAATGAAGTTTTCATAAATCAGCGGTAGAATAAGATCAAGGTAGATTGACCATATTATCAACATTACTAGCTATAAAATTGTTTTCCGCTTACCTTTGCCCCATGACAATGCAGGAATTACAGGAACTTGAAGATTTTTTTAATAACGCAGGAAAACAGCCGGTACCGATTTTTCTGAATGATGCAACTGAAATTACTGATTACGAACTCTTTCTACAAAGCCACATTCAACCCTTGAAGGCAGATATTGGTGCAAAAGTTTACCAGCCCCTTATCCACCGCTTAAAAATGCTGAAACTGCTTATCGAATCAAATGCCTGATCAGCTATTTTCGGTCGCTATGTCCAAGGTCTTTCTCCGGACTTATCTCATCCCGCACCAGTTGCTTTAATTCCTTAATTTCAGGAAAACGTTGTGCAGTTTTTCTGTCGAAAATGATTCTCTCTCTGCTGGAAACGGTAAAGGTTCCTCCTAACTCACTTGGAATTAGTGTTACACCTTTAAGCTCATCTGCAAAAGTGGTGAGCAGTTCCTGAGCCATATACGCTGCGCGCAACATCCAACCGCATTTCGGACAATATTCAATACTAACTGTGGGCTTCATATTTAAAGTTTTTGAGTGTCAAATCTAACTAAAATTTAATATTACATCAGATACCGTTAAACAATACCACACTAATGATGTATGATTAATATAACGCTACCATCAAACAACTTAGCTTAATTAAAAACTTCAGGCTATGTTTTTATTTGCATATAAATTCTTTTTTTGGCTTCAACAAGCGACATTTGGGGAAGTCTATCATGTCGTCCTGAAAAATGACGGTCTATTTCAATTTTGAGTATGAGAAAAGGTATTGTGATCCTTATTGATCCAGTTTCCGATAAAGGTTATATTGTTGATGAAAACGAGCAGGATATTCCCTTTTTTATAAGTTCACTGACGGGGGGTGTTGAGGTAGGCGACCGGGTAACGTTTGAAATCAAATTAAGCAAGAGTGGTTTAACTGCGGTTAGCATAGCAGTTTATGTAGAGCAACCGGCAAAAGATCAAAGCCTGCTACCGTCACCTTTAAGCATTTACATCTCAAAGGAATCACCCGAATAATTCGATGTAACTTAATTTCCATTTAAAACAGTTAAATTCTCCTGGTCGGGGTTTTGTGAAGTGGCTTGATTGCAGTAATTAAGGCATCTAAAGTTCCATCAGTTTGGTGGCCGGTATAACGGACAATCATTTCAATAATCTGAGGCGGAAATACATTTCGGTCCATGGGTAACAATCCAAAAAGTCTCATCAGCGTTGTAGTGCTAATATAATCTTCCTGATGTGTAAAAATTGCAACGGAAATCTGCTCGCACAATTGCCTGTCGACAGTTATACTTCCAAACTTCTTGTGCAAAGCCTCACGCAGGGAATGCAAGGTCTTCATACTGTTCATATTCGTTAGGGATGATTTAATCAAAAATAAAGTATTGTCATAGCATCTGCAATAAGGTGTTGACATATGACAAACGAAAAGTCACACTAAACAGGATTAATTTAGTCCAAAGCGCAATTATTGAAATGTATCATCGTCTGTATGTGCGATGCAAACTTTAACAAACGATCCCAACTCCTGTTATTTCTTTTTCAAAACTTTACCACTGTTTACACTGTCTTCTTAAGGAAAAAGCACATCGCTATCCCCTCAACATGAAGATCGGAATCATCTCACACCTAAAACACCCCATACGTGCGCCATTTGCCGGCGGACTGGAAGTTTTTACACACCATATCACAACTGCCTTACAATCCAGCGGGCATGACGTTACCTTATTTGCGAGTTCATCTTCAGATCCTTCCCTACCACTAGTACCGATACTTACAGATGATCACTATGATGAACTGACCGGACAGCGGAGGAAAATGAAGGATCTGCCTTCGGAGTACATCGCTGAACACCATGCCTATTTCAGGTTAATGACTGAAATTGACCAATATGGTTTTGATGTAATTTTCAATAACAGCCTTCACTATGTTCCCATCACCATGGCAACAATTGTAAATACACCAATAGTAACCGTATTGCACACGCCTCCATTTTATGAACTTGAGCTGGCCATTGCTGCTGAACGTAGGAAACCCATAATAGATTACATTACGGTTTCCAGAAAAAGTGCCGAAAACTGGCGCGGATTAGTCAATCAGTGCAATGTTATCCTGAATGGAATTAAAATCGAAAAGTGGGATTTTCATCCTGAAGCCGGCCTCGACAGGTACGCCCTTTGGTTTGGAAGAATTCATCCTGATAAAGGACTTCACCTTGCTATCGCCGCTGCCAGAGCGGCAAAAATCCCGTTGCGAATTGCTGGTGGTATCGCTGATGAAAAATATTATAAACAAAAAATAGAGCCCCTTATGGGCGATGACCTTGTTTTCCTTGGACTTCTGGATCAGCCGTCGCTGAACCGGGAGATTGGTAATGCGTCTGTATGCCTGATTACCCCTTGCTGGGAAGAACCATTCGGATTTGTTGCAGCAGAAGCCATGGCCTGCGGTACTCCTATTGCCGGTTTTAGAATGGGCGCACTTCCCGAAATCATTGCCCCCCATACAGGTGTACTTGCAGCGGGCGGAAATGTAGATCAGCTTGCAGAGGCGATACTGGAAGCTGAAAAACTTAACCGCTCGGAAATCAGAAAATATGCGCTGCAAAAGTTCAGCTTCGTTACAATGATTGCTGCATACGAAGAACAGCTCGAATCCACCGCTAATAAGAATAATAAACTCATCAATACGATATGAACATCAGCCAAACAGCTCCTGTAAAAACATTTAAACGGGTGCATTTTGAAGCCGCCCTCAAAAGCATCGCGAAGCTTGCCAATACCACAGAGCACAGCCCGCTGGGTCCGGTTCAGGAGTTTGAATTGTTGCGCGAATGTGGCGCACTGGAAGTAGTACTTCCTGGCAATGCACTCGACTTCAATACACCCAATACGCCAGCCTTACTCGAATTACTAAAGGATGTTGGAAAAGCGAATCTTTCTGTAGGAAGGATCTTTGAGGGCCATATCAACACCTTATATTTAATTCACCTGTATGGCAATACTCAACAAAAGGAAAAATGGTACAATGGCGTGAAGGAAAATGGAGATTTGTTTGGAATCTGGAACACGCAGGGTGCCGATGGCATTAATATTAATTGCAATCACGAGTCCTATATCATCAGTGGGAGCAAAACCTTTTGTTCCGGAGCATCGCTGGTTAATAAAGCACTCATCACGGGCAACATCAAAACGGCGCAAAACGAAGGCTGGCAAATGCTCATCGTGGATATGGAGAAGATAAGCGATGAAAATATCGATCGTGAAAGCTGGAAACCACTCGGGATGAAAGCATCCGGAAGTTTTAAGGTAAACTTTTCAGGATATAACTTTAAAGATTGCGATTTACTTGGGCAACCAGGAATCTATTTAAACCAACCTCATTTTAGTGGTGGCGCCATACGCTTTGCAGCCGTTCAATTAGGCGGAGCAGAAGCGATCATGGAAAGCACAATTGAATACCTGAAAGCACTTAACCGCACCGAAGATCCGTTTCAGCAACTCCGGATTTCCAGGATCTGTTCGGAGGTAACAACCGGAAATCTTTGGCTAAGGCAATCGGGTAGATATTATGATGAGTGGGTTATTGATTATACCCGGACACAAGATCTGATTGCATTTGCCAACATGACCAGGGTAAATATAGAAGAAAGCTGTTTAAAAGTAATGGAAGAAAGTAACCGCTGCGTGGGTGCGCGGGGACTAATGGCTCCTTATCCTCTGGAGCGGATCTTCCGCGATCTCAGCTTCTATCTCCGGCAGCCTGCTCCGGATGCTACACGCCTTAAAATAGCCGAGTTCTTTATTCAAAATCCCGGAGGCTTTAATGACTAATGTATTCGAAAAAGAGAAATTCTGGTCCTCGGCTGTTTCTTTGGAGCCAGAAAGACTCAAGGAAATAAAATGTTGTCTCATTATGGTGCCTCATCCAGATGATGAGTCATTGGCATGCGCAGGACTGATTTCAAGTCTAATCGAAAATGGCACGGACGTCCACATCATATTAACTACCGATGGAAGCCGCTCCCATCCCGGTTCAAAAAAATATCCTGCTGCCAAACTCAGCCAGTTGCGGCTGGAGGAACTTCGGCATGCGCTGAGATTACTCAAAGTAAACTTAAAGAATCTACGCTGCTACCACGCCCAGGACGCATCGATGCCCGCAAAAGGGCAGGAAGGTTTTGATAACCTGGTGAGCCTTTTAGTGAGCGACCTTAAACGGATCCAGCCTGACCTTATTCTCCTTCCCTATGAACTTGATCCACACTGTGATCACCGGGCAACCCATCAGCTCCTGATTTCATCCCTGGAGCGCGCCGTTATTGCCCGTCCGGTTTTATGGGAATATCCGATCTGGTTATATGAAAATGCAATCGCATCAGATATTCCGGCACTTGAAAAGCGCGAGCTGCTGTCTTTGGATGTACGGAAATATCTGGTGCTAAAATCGGAATGCATTGCCGCTCATGTTTCGCAGACCAGCATGCTGATCGATGATGACCCCGATGGTTTCATCCTTTTGCCGGAAGTGATTGCTAATTTTACGCAGGGGAAGGAGTATTTTATGGAACGCAAAAAGATAAATCCGAACAATACACTAAACGAAACATATTTTGAAAATATGTACCTGCAGCATGAAGATCCCTGGGATTTTGAAAAAAGTGCTTACGAAAAAGCTAAGTACGGCGCCACAATAGCAGCGATACCGAAGAGAACTTATGATAATGCTTTAGAGATTGGTTGCTCCATCGGGGTGCTCACCAGCATGCTTGCCCCACACTGCAGGCAGCTCATTGCCATGGATTTAAGCAGTACTGCCCTTGAAAAGGCAGTAAAAAGACTATCCGCACAACCTCAAGTGAAGTTTATAAAAGGTGGAATTCCAAAAGATTTTCCAGTCGGCCGATTTGATCTCATTGTGATGAGTGAAGTAGGATATTATCTGAGTAAAATGGATCTGCAACGGACGAAGGAGCAGATAACAAAGACCCTTGAGCCCGGAGGAATACTTATTCTTGTTCACTGGACGCACTTCGTAGCAGATTATCCGCTCACCGGAGATGAGGTGCATGATCTTTTTATGGACTCCGGTCTCTATCACCTTCAGGCATCCCGCACAAACGACTATCGTATGGATGTTTATCAAAATCATTAAATATGTCATTTACCATTGCTTTTTACGTACACCATCATGGCTCCGGTCACCTTATGCGAACGCTACAGATCGTCAGTGCACTTCACGGCCAGAAAATCATACTTATGGGAAGCGGACTGAAAAGCATTCATACATCTGATCAGTTCGAGGTAATTCATTTACCACCTGATTATGAGGAAGAAGCCCTATCAGAAACCAGTAGCGAACAGCCGCAAACATTTCATTACGCGCCACTAGGTTTAGCAGGTATTCGAAACAGAACGGAAATCATGACGCGCGTGTTTAAGGATCGTTATCCGCTCCTACTGGTTGTCGATGTGTCGGTGGAGGTGACACTGTTAGCGCGACTGTCTGGCATTCCTACTATTGTGATCAGGCAACACGGCAAACGAGACGATCTACCGCATATCATGGCCTATCAAAGTGCAGAGGTACTATTGGCACCTTTTCCAATAGAAATGTTGAATCAACCGGAAGACAAAACCTTTGATAAAACATTCTTCACGGGAGGTTTTTCCAGATTTTCTTCGCGGCCGCTGGTTAAAGATATAGTCAAAAACAACATTGCAATATTGATTGGTGCCGGGGGAAGCAGCATCAATGCATCATTGATTTCTGAAATTGCTGCTCAGGCCAGGGATTATAAATTCCATATCATAGGCGGCCCTGATACCAACAATAATACCCAAAATACGTGCTGGCATGGCAAGATTGAGGATCCTTTTGATTTGCTAACGTCCTGCGAACTGATCATTGGAAACACCGGACATAATACTGTAATGGAAACGGCTTCATTGAACAAGCGTTTTATCGGCATTCCCGAGGACCGGCCTTTTAACGAACAGGTAGAAAAAGCGCTTTCAATTACCGGAAGAATGGGTATAGAAATTGTTTACCCTGCTGATTTAAATATACAAAACTGGAATGAGCTTATACAAAGACTTGTATTGCAATTACCTGATTGGAGTGGTGTAACAGACGAGACAGCACTAGATAAAGCCGCCGGATTGATTTTATCGACTGGAAAACGCCTTTTTGATAACTAAGTTTTTAATGATTTTGCCACTTCAATGGCCGAGGGTAATTTCAAAATGCTGAGGCTAGAACTGCTCCATTTGATTAGGCCCATGGCTTCGAAAGCACTAAGCCACCCTTCCATTGGCCACTTTTGCCATTTATCAAAAAACACTTTTGCATTCTTTATCACATCTTCAAAATGATTCAGGGGTGGGCTAAATTGCTCATGATACTGGTGATATGCCATGGCGGGAATAAGCTTCATACCAATTGCTCTGGTTCTGGCGGTAAAAGCAAAGTCAGTATCTTCTGCGCCATAGCCTGTAAACGATTCATCAAAGCCTCCAATGTACTTAAAGTCCGACTTAAAGCAGGCAAAGTTCAGCGACCAGAATAATTCATGTGGCAATTCTTTCAGTCCGCTCCTAACCGGATCAACTGAACTCAAACCTTCCATATGCCGGATAAAATCAGGCTGATCAACAGCACCTTTTCCCAGGTAACGTACTTCTCCGTTATTAAGCATACCATGCTGCGCTCCCGATAAATATTCCACAATTAAATCCGGGGCGGGGATACAGTCAGTATCAAGAAAAATCAGTAAATCTCCCCTTGCATTGGCGGCCGCAACATTTCTTGCCGCTGCCAATGGAAGTTTATGGTGATGTTGAAACGAAACCTGTTTGACAGGAAATGCTGTTGGTGGAAGCTTTCGCACGGATTCATTCATCAATACGATAATTAATTCATCAGGAAGAATTTGATTATCTGAAAGCCCGTTAATCAGATTCTCAAGTGCCTTTGTTCTTCCCTTAACCAGGGTAAGAATTGATACGTTTACCTTCATACTGCTATTGCAGGTTGCGCATATGACCTTGATTTCGAAATTACATTGAAGCCTGAAAAATAAGACCTCAATTCCCTGATGGAATCTGAAATGGGTTGCAATGGCATTAGTTTCGTTAAGCGCTTCGTTAAAATCGACTCAATTTCTTCCCATACCGCTTCAAAATATTTCCCCTGGTTTAGCCATCTACTAAGGGTTTCCAATTCAAAGTCCATTTTACATGCCAGTGCGTGGGTTTCCATGGTCATCTCCCTTCCCGCTTTCACTGCTTTCCATAATGATCTGAATTCCTTTTTCAGCATTAGTTTCATGCGGAGGCAATCAAACGATTCAACCATTTGGTGCTCACAACGTTTGGTCATTTCCTTCCAGTATTGCAATTGCACCGAAAAACCGAAATCCACACGCCCTGTTAATCTCGCTGATGTATAAATGATCACTTTAGGCGAATGTCTGATCTTGGCATCCACCCGCTTTAACGCTTTCCTGAATTCCTCGTCTTCCAAAAATGGTATTGCCGGAATCCGGCCAGCCCTGTCGTATATTTCACAGGTTACAGCAAGGCTTGGGCCATAGCACTGAAAATGCCGCGGCCATGGATTGCTTTCGCAGGGATCGAGTTCCGACTCCAGCCGGGTTTGTAAAAATCGGTATCCCACATCTTTTAAATGATGGCGCTTAGCTAGTGTCGGCGTACCTTTTGGAATAATCCTGCCGCCAACTACGTCCACACCCTTTTCCATTTCACTTAATATCTGGAAAATCCATTGTTGGTCTACATTGCTATCAGCGTCAGTGGAAACAATGATGCCTTTTTGTCCGGCAGTATTCATCAAACGCTCATAGGCAGCATCCATTAACAAACGCCGCACTGTACCGATATGCGCCTGTTCAGTTGCAATCTGTACATTTTCAACTAATAGGTTGAAGTCGGGATATTGCGCTTGATATGCTTTACATATATCAAATGTGTGGTCTGAACAATTATTTGCCAAAACCAACACTTCATACACCTCTTTTGAAATCGCCTGACCTGAATAATCAACCTGCAAGCGTAAAGCATCTAAAGTAGTTGCAATAAATTCTGCTTCATCTTTAGCCGGAACAATGACCGATAAGCGAAGAAATGGATTAGGGGTATGCAGAAATAAACTGGGGTATTGATCAGTGAGGCCATGGATCATAAGCGTATTTATTCTTAGTTATTTAAAGAGAGAACATGTATCTCATGCAAAAGTTCTGAAAATTTTAGTTCCATCCCTACTGTTCTGTTTTACATAGAGATATAGCCTTTTTAAAAATCTTCAAAACAATCTGCCTGTTGAGGGGTTCAGTATCAGATACATCAGGCGACCCGTCAGTATGTAGCCCCGGTTTCATCTGCCTGTTGTCGATTTAATTTTCCGTTCCGTTTACATATGAAAAAATTCTGCAAAGCGCTTCTGATTATCTTATTGTTTTCCATCTATTGCATCCTGGCCGTTGAGGGGGGCTTTGCACAAGGCATACCTGCTACAAAAAATGATTCCGTTAAAACCATTCCTGATACGCTTCTTTTCAGGATTCAAACTGCTCAATCCGCTATTACTGAAATCAATGCAGCGAATAAAAAAGGTTATGCCCTCGATGAAACCTCCCGCCGCATAGCGGATGTTCGCACCAGTATTGAACCGCTTAGCCAATCATTTTCAGCAAAGGGAGAACTTGAAAGTAAGAGCTTGTTAAGCTATGATCTCATTCTGCGGGATGCTGACACCAAGCTAAAGAGCATTACTGAAGTACTGGTTAAAAATAGCAATGATCTTCAGCGCATGTCGCAGCAAGTTCTTGAACTCAGCAATGATTCGCTTTTAAAACTTACTTCTGGCAATGAACAGCAGAAATTACTTTACCAGTCGCAAATTAACGATATCAAGAACCGCCTTCAGGATGCCGGAAAGGTAACAGGTACAAACCTGGAAGAGGTAAATAAACTCCTGGCTGCAACTTCTTCACTCGGCATTGTAATTAGTAATCTCCGGGCACAAACTTCTGAAAGACTGGAACAATCAGGTAAACTGGCGTTGAGCAAGCAAAATCCTTATCTCTGGCAAGCACCATTGCGCAGCCAAAGTGGTCAGCCAACCGGCAACCTAATCGTAGCCTCATACCGGGGTCAGCAGCAAATTCTCAAGTATTTTATCAACTCTACATGGGATAACCGTTTTCTGGCTATACTCATTTCCATAGCCTTTTTCGTTTGGGTACATCGAAACTTCCGTGCAGCCAAAAGGGCATCGATAAAAAGAAAGATTGGTGAACTCAGCTTTGAATACATCCGCCCCTACCCAGTTCTTGCAACGCTTATCGTGTTATTGAATATTACACCACTGTTTGAGCCCGATGCACCCTCCCTATATGTGGAGCTAGTTGCATTATTGCTCCTGCTACTGATGACTATACATCTCTGGCATACGCTTGAGAAAGTTCAGCTTCGTTTCTGGTTAGTAATTTTAGGTCTCTATGTTTTGTTGATCGCTGGTAGTGCTGCTGTAGATGATGGTTTTCCACTAAGGCTGCTACTGGTGTGCATCAATGCTTTTTTCATTTATCTGGGCATTCAACTCTACCGTAAAATAACATTTAAAGCCTTTTCTAAAAAATATGTCCGTTTAGTTATTGTCGCGCTCATCGGGTTAAATTTACTTTCCATTATACTGAATGTATTTGGCCGTGTTGATCTGGCCAAACTCCTGAGTGTTACTGGTGTAATCGGACTAATCCAATTGATTTCACTTGCCGTCTTTGTTCAAATCATGCTTGATGCCCTTGATCTTCAGATTAAAATCAGTTCCTGCAGCAATGGCATTTTCTCCAGGATAAACCACAGTAAGTCGCAATCGAAGGTTAAAAAAGCCCTCTCTGTGCTTTCCGTTATTCTTTGGGTGATGGTCTTTTTCATTAATCTATCCATCATTAACGGTATCTGGAGCTGGTTGGGCGATATCTTGTCGAAGCCTAGAGTTTTCGGAAGCATTCATTTCAGTTTTGGAAATATCCTGTTCTTTGTAGCCATTATCTATGTCGCCAATAAACTGCAAAAGCATGTGCCTTTGCTTTTTGGGGAAGAAAAAATTACCTTCTCCGAAAATAGCGGGCAAAAAGGTTCCAAAGTGGCGCTGGCCAGACTCATTATTATTGTAATCGGTGTGTTGCTGGCTGTTATGGCTTCAGGGTTACCAATGGATAAACTAACCGTCGTGTTAGGAGCCTTCGGTGTAGGTATCGGACTGGGAATGCAAAACATCGTAAACAATTTTGTTTCGGGCATTATCCTGATTTTTGAAAAGCCCTTCCGGATTGGTGATTATGTAGAACTAGCCGACAAAAAGGGCAAGGTTCGTGATATCGGTATACGCTCGAGCAGGTTGCTAACGCCACAAGGTTCTGAAGTCATCATTCCCAATGGCGACCTGCTTTCAGGCCGTTTAGTGAACTGGACCCTGAGTAACGATTATATCAAAACCGAAATCGTTTTTAAGGTGGCATCAGATACTAATTTAGATGAACTCAACAAGGTCATTGACACGGTACTTGGATCAGCTGACGACGTAGTCAAAAATTTAAACCCAGAAATCCTCTTAAACAGTGTGTCGGCCGATAGTATGGAAATCAAAGTACTGGCCTGGATCAGCAATATTTATGTAGAAGCAGAATTTAAAAATAATTTCTTCAGAAAGTTAATTGTTGCTGCACGGGATGCCCAGATAAAAGTAATGTAATCCTCTTTTTTTTTACCTTTGAAATTTTAAGGCATAAATTTACAGTCATGGATTTAAACGAATTCTCTAGTCAACTGGCTATTCAACTTGCATCGCTGTCTCCGATTCAAAGAATTGCATTCGGCCTTGATATCTGCAAACGTCTATATCCTGACTATCTTGAATTCTTTCAGGAGTATCAGTGGGGGAACCCTGAAATACTGAAGCGTTCGATTGATTATACCGGCTATGCGATGAACGATGAGGTAGATGAACAGTTGGTCAACGGACTAATGGATGAGCTAGATCTGGTAATCCCCGATACCGAAGAGTTTGGTGACTTTTTAACGAGCTATGCCATCAATGCAGCCTGTGCCGTATGGGAGTTACTGGAATATTTGCTTGATCAGGATCAAACGCACCTGATGCACATCAGCAACATGATCATTGATACCATCGACTTTAAGCTTCAGGAAAAAGATAACACTTTAACCGCAGATGAACTGTCCCGGCATCCAATGATTATTGCTGAGTGGACACTTCAGCTGGAACAGGCAAAGTAAATATTAAATGTAAATTTTAACAAATTAACAGCAGTCTGGGCTCCCCATCCCTTTCAAGAGGTGCCCTATGTACGCATGGCAATACCTTTTGTTCCGGATGATCTACTGCGAGTCGCCATAAGTGTCCTGTGCTTAAATTAAGTGGCATTGATCCTGGTTTAGGCTGATAATGCAGGTCGAAGAAACATTCTTTCAGAAATTCTTCAAAGTCTCCTTCCGCACCATCATGTAACTTTTTGAGTTTCTCCCGTATTTCAGGAATCAGCACTTTTTGTTCCACCTGATTATTTTGAATAATATCGCTGGCGGCCCCATAATAAGTACACAGAAACGTATCTGTTGCAACGGGCGAGCGGTCTACATGAAATGAATATACGTCGGTGGAAAAAAAATCTAACTCTTCATCCCGGTCATAACTCTTAAGTAAATTTAATACCGGCGATGCGCCAAATGCGCTTAACTCCTTCAAATCCTTGAGAATAATTTTCCTGGCAATGGTCCCCGGTTCAGATAGTTTCAGCGCCATCAGATCCTCAGCCGAAACCTCTGTGATATTTTCAGGTGAATGCAGCTTGGACACAATTTCTTCGAAATCTCCATTCAGGTTTCTATACCAGCAAAAGGCATTTTTCGTACCATAAAAATCAGTATTTACCAGGTCAGTAAAAGAATCGACCAGCCCTACCTGATCTTTACCGAAAAATTCATTGCTCACAAGCATACATTTTTTTTGGAATCATTCATCAGGTTTATAACGGATAGGCTGTTTCACTTTTAGGTTCACTGAGCACAAAATAACTTTGCACGGTAGTAATATTAGGAAGTGTAGCCAATTTATTCCGTAAAAACTCGTGGTAGGCGTCCATATCCCGCGTAGCAATACGCAGAATAAAATCATTTGCGCCCGTCATCTGCAGGCATTCCATTACCTCAGGAAACTTAGACACCTCGGTTTCAAATTCGATCAGCGTACTGGCGGTATGCTCCCTTAGCAGCACATGGGAAAAGGCAATCAAGCTTCTATCAATCTTCTTTCTATCCAATATGGCCACAATTCTTTTAATGTATCCCTGATCTTTCAGCCTCCTGACGCGCTCATGAATGGTAGCGATCGACTTATGGAGCTCCAGGGCAATCTCCTTGTTGGTTAAGGATGCATCGTGCTGAAGTAATTTCAGAATCTCAATATCTACCTGATCTAAATCGCCCTGTGTCATAACGTTAAATGAATATAGTTCCGGCTAAATTAAAGCTTACAACTGACATAAAACAAAAAATCCCCTGAACATTTTCATGTTCAAGGGATTTTAGGGCGTTTAAGCTATTTGCTTAAAAGGTATATCTAAACCCAAAACCGAACCTTCCGGCTTCTGTTCCAAGAAAAGGATTATCACCAACATAAATACTAGGTCTCCAGTCGAAGGCCAAAGCTAGTGGTGCACCGTTGAACTTATAATCAAGTCCAACCATTGGAACCAGGTAAAAAGCTGTATAATTATCATTGAAGAAGTACCTGTTCCTGTCGTAAATTTGAACTTTCGGACCTCCACCCAGGTACCAGTCTAAGCCTCTTGCTCCTTTAATAGGCGCATTATACTGTAAAAAGGCCTGAATTACTGTGGTGTTACCACCAAACAATACTTCTCCCTGCAATGCGGTGTTTCTGTTAAAATGATGTCTTAAAGACGGACCAACAAGTGTACGGCCGTCTCCGAAATCAACACCCAAACCCAGTCCTGTTTTGTAATTCTGTGCTCTAACCCCAGTTGAACTCAAGGCAAAGCAAGAGAGCAAACCCAAAATGGTAAATAATTTTTTCATAATACGTTTATTAGAATATTTACCCACCAAACAGTTAGGCTGCATTTATGTTTTAAGGCAGGTAAAAATATGTTTTACAGCCTTGTTTTAAAGGTATGTAAATCAGTTCAATGGGTTCTAAATTCGGATAATGCTGATTATTTACTTAGTTTGAAGCTAAATTTACGGCAGGAAAAACCAAACTTCAAAACTCCTGTTAACACGACATCAATTATTATGCAATGAGATCCCATCATATTCAATTTAACAAATCCATACTCGATAACGATTTCTATAAGTTTACCATGCAGCAGGCCGTGGTACGGCTTTTTCCGTCTGCTATGGCGCGGTACAGTTTCATCAACAGAGGAAAACATCAGTTTCCTGATGGATTTGGCGAAGCTTTACAGTTAAGAATCCGGGATATGGAACTCCTGCAGCTCAGCATAGGGGAAAAGCAATTTCTCAGGGAAAACTGTCCTTACCTCGATCCGCTGTATCTCGATTTCCTGTCTGGTTACCGCTATGATGCGAATGAAGTAACAATCAAACAGCACGGCGCTGATCTTGACATCAAGATTGAAGGACACTGGTACCGCAGCATTCTTTGGGAAGTACCAGTTATGGCTTTAATTTGTGAGCTCTATTATGAAATGACCAATGGCCAAAGAATTTCTGATGAGTTGCTGATTTCTCAAAGCGCTGCGAAGGCTAAGCAGTTTAGCACCCTGGGTGTGAATGTCGCCGAATTTGGTACCCGCCGCAGGCACAGCTATGAGGTACAAAAGCTGGTGATTGACACCTTTAGCCGGGAAGGCGGAAAAATGTTTGTCGGCACCAGCAATGTCCACCTAGCTATGCTACATCAAACCCGCCCTATCGGCACCCATGCACATGAATGGTTTATGTACCATGCCGCGGTTTATGGCTTTCCTCAGGCAAATGTATCTGCATTGCAACATTGGGTTGATGTCTTCCGTGGCGACCTCGGCATCGCCTTATCCGACACTTATACCACCGATGTCTTCCTGACACACTTCGACAAAATGTTTTCCAAACTTTTTGACGGTGTTCGCCAGGATAGTGGTAATCCAATTGAATTTGCAGATAAAATTATAGCCCACTATAACAAACTGGGTATTGACCCATTGAGCAAGACCATTATTTTTTCTGATGGGCTGGATTACGAAAAAGTTGCCCGCATTACCGAATATTGTAGAGGTAAGATTGGCTTTTCATTTGGCATCGGAACTAACCTGAGCAACGACGTAGGGTTAAATCCGATGAACATTGTCGTGAAAATGACCGAAACCAGGCAAACTAACGGACGGTGGACATCAGTGGTGAAGCTATCAGACAGTCCTGAAAAAAATACGGGAGAGCCTGCGATGATTGAGGCTGCGAAGACTATTTTGAGTATCATGGACTGATTTCTGTGGTAGTTTCCAGCCTGAGCAGCAATTATTTCAAAGTTACCCCATTAATTCTAAGTTTAGTCCAGTTACCAGGAAAGCCCTGCCCTTTTACATAACTAACAACATAAGGGTGCCCCTTAAGGTTAGGATGATAAATGGCATCAAATGAAAAGCTCATTTGTGAACCGCTTTTTTCAGTTACGGTTACCTGGTTATCCGTGTCATCTCCCTCGCCGGTGGTAAAAAACTTATCCCCTACTTTGGCATTAAAATCAGCACGAATAACCCTTAAATCAGGATATTTTGGATCACCGGCAATTAATTTTCCCTGTTCATCGATTCGTAGATAAGAAGTGCTTACCGCATCGCCGCCAATCAACGAAAAGAATTTGTAGTAAAGCTTGCCATTGATAAACACACTGTCTTTAATTTCCGTGTAGTTCTGGCTGTTATGATACCAAAGATTGCCTACCTGCATCGGCAGAAAAGAATTAGAAGCAAGAGGTTGAACCGGGTTGTTGCCTTTTTTACAGCCTAAGCTGAACATGACTGTACAAAGTAACATCAAAGTGCAGGTTCTCAGAGCGATATTTTTCATATGTAGCGGTTTTTATTTTAGAAACGTGGTGAGAATGAGTTTTGCTACAGCCTGAGTAAAATATATTTTGCAGTTAAAAAATCAGCTCAATACAATAAACCGGAATTATCAGCGTATTATATTTCGAGAGCGTTAATTTAGATGAACGGGAATCGTCATTCGTGATGGTTCCCGTTTTCTTTTGGGTTCCAATTTTAAAAGTCCGCCAACAAGCCCCTCTTTTGTACCTCAACCTACGTAATCCTTTTTCCGCTGATGGCCCTTACCCAGCTCGCATGTTCGCATTTTCCACAGATATGTTTTTCGGCCGGGACTAATTCCATTACATTACCGCAAAAGCAGCATGCATAATTATCTACTGATGTTATTTCCTCACAGCTTGCATCGAAAAGGTGCGGTAAAATCGGAAGGCCGTACTTTACCTTTTCATCCTCAAAAAAATAAACGCTGATTGCCCCAGATGTTTCCAGGATTGCCGTGTCTACCTGCCCGAGATGTGAGATGCCGTATTGCCTGAGCTCGGCGAAAAACTCATCGTAGGCAAGGGTCTCCTTACTAAAATTATCAATTGAAAATTCACCATCTTCTATCAAGTACGTACACTTCCCCTCGATGATGTCATCTGCAGTCTGGCTTTTTGCGGTTAGAAAAGTCGTAAGACGGTAACTGAGGACAATGACGCCGAAGATCACTACAGGCACCGTTAGCCCAACCTCCTTGTAAAACATGGGATCGCCAGCTGCTGAACCTAGGGATATGATCACCACCAACTCAAAAATAGACAACTGTTTAACCCCTCTTTTGCCCAGTAATCGAAGGCCTAAAAGAATGATAATATACATGGCAAACGTACGAAGCGCAATTTCCAGCAGAAATACCCAGTCCTCTTTACCAATAAAAAATTCCGTCCAGTTTATATTTAAAGTTACCATCTTTATAGATTTGGAATCATAACCACTGACGCCCCTATTTAGTTTTAGACCTGGCAAAGTCGACAAAGCAGTTAATGGGTTAGACCAAATTATTCTTCTTGTAGATACACAGAAATCGCATTTTCTCAGTCGCGGTTCAATAAACTTCAAGTTACAAATTCCCATAATATCAAATTTTAAATGAAATGGCTAAATAGCCGGCGGTACATCTAGCACGATTCAAACCTAGCATGAAAGATATAGGCTGTAAAATTTTGACCCGAATTGGACTGGTTTGACCTGATTTGAGCTAATTTAATTAAAGTTGCTAGCATCAAGACACCGAGGTGATGGTTTGGGGAGATATTAAACGAGAAACTATTGGCTAACCACTGGCGAACCGATTGCTTTATTTACAGACAACTTCATACCAAATTCCAGAAAACTTCGGGTTGTCATTTGCGAGCGTTCTGCCCCCATTCGAGACCGTGCAGAACCTGCCCCGAACTTTTCCAGAAGTTTTCTGCCAGTTTTTCGGGAGGTTTCCCGAAGCTTTCCCGAACACTTCCCGAAGCGGGTTACAAGGTTTCCCGAAGAACTCCCGAACAACTCGGCCAGCGCTCCCGAACAAAAATTAGAAAAACGTGTGGAAAAAGTTAATGCCAGATATGGATTGAATGAGGTAAGTATTGGACGGTGCAGCACCTAGATTATCCAAATTTCCCTTATTTCGGCCGGATCAATTGAGAGATAGCTTTCTTTTATCTCCTCGTATAACTTTTTTTTATCAGGGTAACTATTACTGATATCAGCTAAAAGACTTGCTGCTTTTACATTGTATTTATCGGTGTTTTTTTTCGATGCAATCTTCTTTAGGGATTGCTGGTATTGTTCAGGATCGGTAAGTTTGAAAGTGTAAGCATAGCGAAAAGCCAGCTTAGCGTTACCAGGGTTTGCAGCAAGTGCATTTTTTAAAATGGAGGTGGCGTCCCTATCCCCTTCAAAGTACGACAACAGGTATAAATCCTGCCAGCCTTTAATCAGTTGTGGATTTGTTTTTATAGCTTGCCCCAGGTATTGCCTGGCTTTTGCGACATCTAGCTGCATGTAGTAATGGCCAAGCTGAAAGGATACCATCGCTGTTTTCGGAAATATTTTCATCCATGAGACATACTGCATTTCAACTGCCGTGGTATCCTTACCCATTGTATTGAGATACCAGTAATGCGCCTCAGCATCATCCGGATTCTCATCAATCATTTTGATTAACTTTCTGATCTTTGTTGCTGCCGGAACATCTAACATTCTATAATCGGTCTGCCCCTTTGCAAATGTGGAAGTAAGCAATAACGCCAGAAGTAATAGGAGTGGAAGTGAGTGGTTATACTTCATTAGCGTTGAAACTTAAAAAAATTAAATCTATCAAATTCGACCCATTATTCGCGAATGTTGATAGCTTAAAATAATATCAGTAAATATGAATTACATATTATTGACTGTTGAATCCCTCAAACAATCAACCAAACTAATATCATCGGGGGAAATAATGATCTTATCGCCTTGCAGTGTTCGAAGAAGAATCCGGTTCTTCTTCTGTGTAACATACCAGGTCATGCTGCCAATTTTAGTGTTATAAAATTTTCCATAGTAACCGAAAAGCCCTCCGTTACCGAAAGTCCTGATGGTTCCTGAAAAGTCCGTTGAATCAATAAATCTTATTTCTGTAATGTCGGCCAGTTTAATTACTCTGTTACCGATTAGACGGTGAATAACAAGCGTATCTCCGGTAACGGAATATTTCCTGGTACTGTATAGATAACTACCGATAACAGTTAACACAAAGAGCAATAGAACTCCGCCGTGTATCAGGGTTGTTTTGACATCACCATTTGATGAAATTATTGCGCTTACGTTCTTCTGCCCTATTGCGATGAAGACAATTAATACGCCTGCGGTAATGACTTTACCAAATGTGTCAAGTGATGCTTTGTATTCCATAGGGTTAAGATCTATCCTTCGCGAGAGCTGTTTTCGAGTTCGTTATTTAAAAGGCTTTTTAGTCAAAAGCCCGCTATCTCAAATATAATAGAAATTGAGAATTATTGGAGTATATACTTGAATTACAGCAAAATTAAAATGATCGCTACCGCGCGTGTATTGAACCCTTTTTAGGCACAGCCAGCGAAAACACATAAACGGAAAGGACAAACGCCAGCATACCAAATTTACCACCAGCAACGTATTGAATGCTATAGCATGTTTCAGCAATACCAGGATAGTGGAAATTGTGTAATAGCATAAGGTTTTCGATAACGTCAAGGCTCCCTGCTAATACTCCTAATAGCAAATTTAGCCGCAAGAGTTCGTTTAACCAGTAACGCTGTTCTCGCTGCATTCTCGCATTTGATAAGGTAATGATCAGGAGTACATAAACCGGGATAAACCAGAAGTCGGTATACGTATTTCTCCTGGCGATTGTGACGAGCTGTTGGTCGCCTTCAGATAGCTCGTGCCAGCTTTGAACGATCTCTGCAGTTTTCTGCTTGCCGGCAAATTCAATATCAAGTATACCATAACCACTGCCCCGCAGCAATACTCTGCCCTGAAAATACATGATGCCCGACAAAACAAATAATATTATAATCAATATATGTTTCATGGCTTGTTCTCCTTATTTAAATCAGTAACTCGGATTACCGCATCGCCGGTTTTATCAGGATTATTAATACATTGAATAAATGCCTGGGATGTCTCTTTAAAATGGGCCGGCAGCGGGTGAAGTTCATCCGTCCAGCCATTTTCGCCCACGCTGTCGCGAGAGTCAATGTGAAACACCCTGTTCTCTCCGAGTCTTTCTTTGAAGATGCGCCCAATATCGATCATCATTTCGTTGAATAGGAAGATCATGGCGAACACGATTTTCCGCTGGTCGCCGGAATCATAAATACCTCTTAGTTGAAGTGGTGTTTTGAGCCAGCTACCATGACCCAGAAAGGTACGGGCGAAAGTGCGGTACCATTTAAAGGGATTTAACCCTACCCATCGCTGATCATTGGGAATGGCATAGTCGTAGCCCTGAGTGATGATCTGAATACCCGGAAACTTACTTGTTGCAGGTTCGTTTTTGCCGGAGTTAAGGATACCATTAATAAGGAAATAATATTGCAGCTGGAAGAAGCCGAGCAAGGCATAAAAATCTTTGGATATGAATTTGGCGCCGTCTTTGAAATCAGCCAGTTGCTGGCCGTTTAATGGACGGGAAGCAGTTTTGAAAAGGTATTGTGCAAATTCACTGTGTTCGAATTCATTGGAATCGGCCAGGTGAGTTACCATGGCGGCAATACGGTTATTCCCAACCAGGTCATTCCCGCCACCGCTGATAATGAATACATCGGGCTGCAAGGTAGACAGGTGTTCTACATATTTTTTAGCACTGATCATATTCAGGAGCCAATCACCACCAGAAGCCACCGAATAAACTGCCATGTTTTCTTCCATTGAAATCCAATCAATTACGTCGCTAAGCAAAACAGGGTAATTGAACCATGAATCTCCCTCCACCACAATTACGCGGTTTTTAAGTCCGTTCTTTTTTGCAATGTGTTTACGGAAGTTGGCTTTTACTTTCTTTACAAAAAGGTGGTTGCGCCTGCTGTTTTTCAATTTGTCAACCCAGCTCATCACCGGCGCCAACGCAGCAAGTTTACGAACCTGTTCGATATTGAGGTCGTAAATTTGCTGAATGATGTTTGCGAGATCAATTTCGTCAATCTCAGCGCGCAGAACATCGAGCTCATCACGAGAAATACGGTTAGCCAGGAGTTTTTGGATTAACTCGTTTTTCACCGCTGAAGGCATATTAAATTGTTTTCGAATCATGATTGCTTTGGTAGTTTGTTACTATGCTGCTGACGTTTGGCCATTTAAAGATATACATATCAAACTGTTATCACAAAGTCTTTGCAAGGCATTTAGGCAAATTGGATCAGCATATTTACAGATTAACCGCGCTTTTGGGCAAGACCAATTGAGTATTACCTTAAACTTGATGACATATTCACTTTATCGGAGATGGAGAATAAAATCCTAGATTATCAAGATTAAGTAGATATGGTGAACTCCGTAAACTCACATGCGCGATGATATTGTTACGCTTTGAGGGAATGAAGGGAAACTTTGGCTGGTTTTTATTTGTTAAGTAATCACATCAACTACAATATTATGATTGACAACGAAGAAAAAAACGAACAGCAGACCAACCAGGCTGCTCCAAATACTGGTTTAGATACAACAGGTGGCAACACTATTAAAAATCCTGACGACTGGACTACCGGCGATGAGCCAATGACCGGCGCACAGGGATCGTACCTGAAAACACTTTCTGATGAGGCTGGAGAAGAGTTTGATGACACGCTTACCAAGTCAGAAGCGTCAAAGCGAATTGATGAACTGCAGCACAAAACCGGCCGTGGTTTAGATCAAAACAAATAGTATGGCGCAACTGGAATCAAAGAATTTTGATTCCAGTTTTTTATGAACGCTGAGATTCGCCACCTTTTCAATGAGAACCATAAGGGTGGAATCTGGATGGCTGCTGAATATTTAATCGGAGTTGATGGTAAAATCAAATCCCTGATCGCTACTGATTTCGGTTCCATCGGCCGAACAGATTACCGCCTGCAAATGAAACACTGCAAATTCATTTGCAAAAGAGCCATAATGGTAAAACAAAAGGCTCCTACCACCGGAATCAAGGTTTTCAATTTCATCTGTGAAATATTCTTCTGCGGGGTCAGCATCTCCGCTCAGCACAAATTTGACCATAAATGGCCCTGAAGGCTCATCACCAGTGTTTACCACTGTAATGCAGAAATCATATGGTATACCTTGCTCAGGATCTGCAATATAGGTACTCCCTTCGTCAGTAGAGATCCATACATTTCTCCTGCCTGCAGATAAGCAGAGTCACTTTTTTCATGATTTTCCGACGACTCAGTTTCGTCCTGATTGTATTCAAATTCGTTTTCCATAGTAGTAGAATTTAGTGGGTTAAACTGTGAATTGACTTTTGGTCAGCGCATCATAAAGCATTAAGCTGGGAATGGCCTGGTGAATGGATTGCCAATCGGCTGAAGCGAGAATATCAGTAAAAAAAGACTGCCCGATTAAAGCAAATGACCTGTTTGGGTTGTCACTATTGATGATGTTTTTACCTTGCATGATGGACTGGCCCCTGGCCAATAGCAGGCTGGTGTTATTGGGATCCCATTGTGAATAACCACGGATAACTTTATCATCGCCATATGTGGTGGCCCAGGCATGGGCATTAGCAACCCAGCTGGTATTGGTATCTTTGGGGGCATCAAACATATACACCTCTTGCAGGGTATCTCCGAAAAACTCGCCTAAATCAGTGTTTGTGGCATGCTGCAATAAATGGTTAAAACAGATATGCCCGCTACTGAATGCTGATATTGCCGACTTCCCTACCGGAAGCAGTTCAGGACTTTCGAAGCCATTATGCAGGATGATAAACTGCTGGAGCTCTTTAAGAATTTGCAGGAGCAGTTGCGGGTCTTCAAAATCGCCAGCATTCCTGGTTGGGTCGAGAATAGGGATAACGTTGGGAAGGTATTTGCCAGAATTGTTAATCTGATAGAGCAAGCCTTTGCCAGCCCATACATCAACCTTACCGTTGACATCGAGATTGGTGCTTGTGCGATAGGTCATATTTTTTAGACCAATAAAGAAGAGAAAATCCCAGCCATAAGGCATAAAATGATTGTCGACAGTATCTTTCAATGATGCTCTCCCCGGTTCGTTTACGGCGGTATAATGGCTCGCAATATTCTGGCCGAGGGTTGGGTGAAAATAAACATGAAAGGGAATGCCGCCGGCATCGGTATAGTCGGATATATTCAATAAGTTAGGGATACTGAGAACAATCAGTTTCGGATAAACATCGCCCTCACGTTCCAGAACAACGGTTTTAAAATCGGGGTCTGCTATATAATTGACCACATTCAGCGTTTGCTCATTAACGGAGTTATCCTCACATTCAATAAACAAAAGCTCCTTCTCTTGTTTATCAAATTCGAATTCCATACTCCGTTTATCTACTGTTATCCAGTATTCCCAAAGTTCATCGTTGGTCATTTGCGTTGCCCGCTCATAGTCGTCGGGTATATACCTTCCGCAAAAGGCTTCGATAAAAAATCTGGCTTCATCAAACCGGCTTAAGCCTGGCCTGCTGGTTGTACCGGGAATGGCGTTGAGTTCATCAAGCACCCGGGTAGTTACATCAATCATAGGGTTAGGTTAAAAAATTTACATTCGGATCGTCCATTGCGGGCAATTTTGGCAGAACCTCACACATCCATCCGATGATCTGCATGCCCGGAGTAGCCAGTTCATTGTTAGAAAACGTACTGCCACTTAAATTGAAAATTCCCAGTCCAATACTATCTTGCGCCTGCTGCTTATCGCTATCTGTCCAGGAAGCTTTGATTTTTAGGTCTTTAATCAGAATCATCGCTGTAGGGATACATTTTAATAAGCCATCATTACTTTCATCCTTCTCACCGGAGGAGAAATATTTCTCCTTCATCATCAGGCAGTACCACATATTGGCATAATGGAACAAGCCAGTATTAAACCAGGGCCTGTCAAGGTATACAATGCAGTACTCAAACTCCATCGAAAATTCATCGGCATGTACGGGAACTTCGGGCGCAGGATTATTGGTTAGAAAATGATTGGTAAGCTTAATCCGGTCTGCAAAATTGAAGTGTTTAAGTACCTGCATGTCCTTCATCTCGACCTTTTGTTCGGCATCTGCCGGAAGCGCAACCTTTTTCAAATCAAAAGCCGTTGAATTGAGGCGGGTAAATTGTAAAGGTTTGATCAGCGTGCTTTTAAGCTTCGGCGCAATGGTACGCTCCAGATTAAGCTGACTTCCCCCGTTTCGGCGTAGTGCTGCAGACAGGTTAGTCAGCTTCCTCCGTTGTGGTTGCTCTTCGGCTATCTTCACAATTTCGGGATTGGCCAATACCCTGGTACGCCACACCATGGGGATGGCTTTACCGGTACCGGCGTTGGACGGAGGATTCGGGGCGGCTTCTTTTGTCGAGAATACTTTTGCTACCCAAAAGGCACCATCAGGGTCATACCATTTTTTGGGATAGGCATGTACTGGCAGGTAGCTACCCTCAGGAGTGGTAATGGACGCTTTCTTTCCGTATTCAAACTGTTGAAGGGAATCTGACTTCACTTGTCCGAACTTACTTATGTACGCAGTTTTATCCTCAGCTGTGATTTTGGATCCGGAAAATACGGCACTTTCAATCAGTACTTCATACACACTGCTCAGGCTGGTGGTTCCAGTGAGAAAAATATCAGCAATTTCCGGGAGCCTGTCGCCTAAGATGGAGACCTGTTCAGTAGCTTTGATTTCTGAAATCATGCCGCTCTCATCCATAAAATCCTCAGGATCGATCATACTTCCCAAAGGTTCAAAAGACAAAAACGAATCCGAGTGCTCCACTCCCTTATATTGTTCAATAAAAAACGCTTGCACCGAGGTGATTAGATTGTTTACATCCATAAGGCATTTAGGTTAGGCAAATATGATTTATGGATTTGGAACAGGTTGGGCGGGTGTTGCAGGGGTTTCTTTTTTCTTCTGCATATAATCTTTTCCGTTCTTTTTCGGCGAACCCGGAACAATGGTTGAAACGTAACCAATAAGCTGTACGCCTGATATTTCAAGCCCCTGCATATTATCATCGAATGTATAATCTCTTTTATCGTGTGTTTCACCATGCGATGCCCCACCGCAAAAGAATGGTCCGAAGCCTACACTTCCGCCACCTGAAACGGCTGTTTTCAACTTATCGATATCGGCAGAAGTTTTTCTCCATTGTATTTTCACATTTCTGGCCAGGATGAAACTGGTAATCACCGAGGGAAGAAACAACATTTCTGTAGGGTTATTTACCTTGAACTGTTGGTTGAAGGTTCCGTCAGAAATGCAGCTTGCAGGATAATCGCCAACTAGGAACCAGTTACCAAGGTTTAATAGTGTGGTATCGAGCCATGGCCGCTGTATATCGGCTGTGACATATTCGAAGGTAATGGTCAGACTTTCAGTATCGATATCAATTGAGGTTTTCTCTTCACTGCTTGAACCTTGTCCGCTAGCCCTGAAAAACCCGAATTTTATGCCCCCGCTTGCTGCTGTACGCTTGGTTTGGGTATCAACATGAGTTTCCGTATGGAAGTCGGCCTGGGTATAGGTATTCCAGCCATCGGCACCTGTTGAGGAGTACCATTTGGCGGGCGTCATGAAGGTGTAAGGGATGTTACCTATGTTAGGAATGTTGACCAGACTGTTTTCGTATTTATGTTTAGCCCTGGCGATGAGTAAAATGGCGGGATCGATACCCTGACTGGCCAGAACGGCAATGGCCTGATCAATTTCCTGTTTGAAGCCAAATCCCTGCCACTTGTCCCATGCAAAATCTACATCATCCTGATAGGTTTTGCCCTGTATAGGCCACATCTGCAATTTCATCGGATCAGACATCGCATTTGCGTACATCTTATCTCTGGTTCTCACCGCTTCCATGTATTCATCCCGGTACTGAATATATTTTTCAAAGTGCATGGTACTGTCCCCTTCAGGAGTTTGTAACTGTGCATTGGCATCTTTTACCGCCTTTTTCATTTCCTCATTCAGCTCAAGGTCGGGAGCAATACCGTTGGCACCATTTACAATGGCAAACCAGGTGTCATTCAGTTTACTGGAGGTTGGTGCTACCCGGTAAGTGGAATCAAGCAGGATTTTATTATCGGTAAGCATGAATGTTTGCAAGAATGCCTGCATATTTGCGCCGATATTGGCAGTCATGAATTCCATTTTTTCTAACTGTTTACTCACAGATACTGCCTCAACGGTAGCCGGGTCTTGCGGCTCTGCCGATGTTGCTGAAGCATCCGTTGGTTTGGAATCCAATATTTGTTTCGGGTTAGAGCCTGTCGGTGTCCAGGGGTTTCTGAAATCATCTTCCGGAATCGGGAGTCCGATTGAACGGAAAGAAACAAAATACCCTTCGGGCATCTTTTTAGTATTAGGGTCTACCCCTACTGCTTTATATTCCAGATCTGATAAGACCTTCATTACATCTGCCATAACTTTAATTTTTTTTAGAGGATGTGTAAATGATTATGAGTTTATACTTATCCAATATTAAGTATTAATTCGGGCCGAGGATAGTATAAACGCGACATCATGAAAAAAATTTACTGGTAAAAATTGGCAGGCTATGGCATAGCCATAGCACAAAGTGATACCGTTAGCGTATGTAAGGGTTGTTATTTATCGGCAATAGAATTGAATTTCACAGAGACTTTCAGGTTATCTTCCTTTAAAAGACTGGGGGTGAATCCGGCAAAAAACTTAAAATCGCGGATAAAATGCATCTGGTCGAAATAACCAAACCGGTAGACAATTTCACTCCATGACACGGCAGGATTGCGCTCTTTGTAATTGTAGGCATGGGTAAAGCGTACCATACGGGCATATAGTTTGGGTGGTAAGCCAATTCGCTCCAATGATTTCCGTTCGAATTGCCGCACACTAAGGCTGGATTGGCTTGCCAGAAAATCCATAGAAAGGTTTCCCATACCTTTTACCAGCTGGATCATCGCCTGATCGAATGCAACTGCAGGCTTAAGATGTTGCAGCTTACCCAGAAGATATTTTTGTATGGCCTCATTCTTCAGGGCGTTGGTTGGTGCTGCCTGCAATTGCTCCAGCACATCGTCAATTTCAGACCCTATGACCAGGCGTGCATCATAATCTCTGTCGATAATTTCTTTCAGGGGAATACCTAAAAGGCGATACATACCACAGGGTTTAAGAGAAACGATAACGCAATAATGATCGCTACCCAGATCTAGCGTAACGGGAGTTAGCTGTGGACCAATGATAATTGACCTTGCACGGCTTTCGAACTCCCCGTCTGACTTTTTAACTTTTACCCTGTCGTTCAGGTAAAAACATAAAAAACGAGTATGTGTGGGCACAAAAGTATATATTGGGGATAGTGATTCCACCAGAGAGAATTTAATCTCGATAACATGAATACTTTCTACATATTCCAGAAGTGCAGGATGCGATACAAAGGCGGTTAGTTGCATTAAACCATAATTTATTAATGTGCAGCCTAACCACTTTACTTGTTGCAAGTTACAATTTTAAAACCAACCAAGATTATATTTCTGCTATCCTGCACAACATGTAAAGTTGAAAGCAAATGTGGTTTACAATATGGCTTCTATTTTTGGCTATTGAGCTGCTTTTTTAGTAAGATATACTTTTTGCCACAGTCCGCCAGCTTTACGTAATAGTTCATGGAGTTGCCGTAATTTTGAAGAGTAATCGAATGATCCTGAAGTAAGGCATCTACACCTACGGGTAAATCTAAGCCCTCTTTTGCTTTGGGATCACCTTCATCGTCTAGCGGGCCTTCATATTCGCTCCATTCAATGCCTTCGAGTGTGATGTAGTAACCATTATTTTCAGCGGTCGTTTCAACCGAAAGCTTTCCTTTCAACGACCTGCTATCGGACGTGAAGGTATAGGTATAGCCTTTAGCATCCTTCGAAATGGTAATTGTCATCGAGCATTTATCGGTTTCTACTGGCTCGTTTACAATGTTATAGGTACCCGCAATTTCATCTGCTGGACCAGATGATGGAGAGATTTGCTTTGGAATGGGTAGATCGGAACTACTTTTTATTGTGCTATCTTTTATTGAACTGGAAATCAATTTGTGATTGTTATTGGTGCAGCTGAATAGGATTAGCGTAAAGAAAACAAATAGGATGGTATAGAAAACCTTGGTTATTAACATATTGAAGGTATTTAGCATTTATCTTGGGAGACTAATTTATTCATTCGTTGCAGGATATGCAAGAGAGTGTGAATCAGGCGTCACCGATTATTTGTAGGTGTATCGAAATTTACTATATTTAAAATATTAATTAACATCCTATAAAAATTTACTTGATTGCATTGACAATGCTTTTGATTTACAATGTCGTTTTTTATGCAGCAAATCTCTTTCTACAGTTAGAAATTCCTATGGCAGTCCAGATTGGATCTTCGATGATTACTACGATCGCATTGGTGTCTTTTTTCAAACACAAGGATTCGAGTTTGTAATCAGTAAGTGTAAATCACCTACTTTTTAAGCGCTTTTTCGTTTCTTAGGTAAAACAAGACGGTATTCCCGATGATTGGAGTGAATATCAGACTAAGTGCAAATGATTTCCAAAATCCGAATCTAGTTGGCCGACCGTAATTGGCTGAAATTAAGCATAAGCTGATGTAAACAATAAAGATGATGATGAGGCCTATCGGGCCAACTTCCATGGTACTGTGAGAGGTGAAATCGCGCATTTAATTTGATTTTGATACAGTCAAATATAATTATTTTTGATTAAAAACAATGTGTATCCCAGGATCAAATGCACCCAGCCGATGCATTATCCCGGACCGGGAAAGCAAATCGTAAACAATCAGCTGTTTTCCATTTCCTTTTTTGAGATAGGCTATATTGGTGAAATCTATTTCCATATCTTCTATATTTCACGTACCGATCTCCAACTTATACCCTTTGCCCCTGATCACCAGAATATTGACTAATGGATCAACTTCCAGTTTTTTTCTGAGTTTTGAAATGAACATATCCAGACTGCGTCCTACAATAACACCTTCATCTTCCCAGATTTCCTTCTGCAGCCGGCTTCGTTCAATGGTTTGATTTGGCTGGCGTGCGAAAATGCTCAGCACCCGCGTTTCTGTCCCCGTAAGATAGATCGTATTTTCATCTATCTGGAGCGTCCTTTGCTGCTCATTGAAGAGTATCGAACCTAGCCTGAATACATCAGCGGGCAAATCATCAGACAGCGATTTTATCGGCTTAGCGGACTTCAAAACAACAAATCCAACGAAGGCCAGGAATGACAGGCTACCAAGCAGATACTCTTTGTTAGCCGGATGTGATCCCGAGGGTTTGAATTTGATATTGATCAGGTATGCTGCTTTAGGTTGCATCCTTCCTTTACAGGAAATGATATCATCATGCTTATTTTTAGAAATGGCGTAGCCATATATTACGTCAGTGCTACCGCTTTTCCGCACATTGACCACATAATGTTTCGTGAGTGGATCGTGGGCCAGCAAACGCCGTGTAGTGTTCACCAAAGCATCAGGCAAAAAACTAAACTGATGCTCGAAGCTGATTTGATATTCGTTTTCATCAATCTTTTTCACAGGCAGTACCCTGGATGTACGATCACCCGATTTTAAAAGCAACTCATGCGCTATTTTGCGGAGTAAGATTTCTCTTTTGGATTGATCGAAATCATCAGCATCCCCCGTGCGGTAGGCCACACAAATAACTGAGATAAAACAAAGTAATATCAATCCGACCATGTATTTATGGTTTCCGGTGAACAGATTTCGGGCGGTTTGCATGTAATCAGGTTTTATTTACAAAGTTTACAATTTTATTTACAATCCAGATTAGGCTGTCGGAAAGATATCAAAGTAATTTCGCTGAACCAATTAAAAAACATGAAAAATACAACAAATGCTTTTTGCTTCCTGCTCTTTGTAATGGCAGTAATATTTCATTCGCCGGCAAGCGGACAACAAAAAAACGACGCTCAGGATTCTGTTTACACTGGCGATTTACCACTTAATACTATCCCGAAAGGTATTGTGAGAACAATTAAAAGAGACAGTAATGGCAATATGTGGATTGCTTCATGGAGTGGTGTTTTTAAATATGACGGAAAAACGTTTACGAATATGACCCGCGGTGTGAGTTCGGCACGTTTCTTTTCTGTTTTGGAAGATAGGAAAGGCAATTTCTGGTTTGCTTCTGTGGGTTCGGGCATTTATTACTACAATGGAAAATCGTTTCAGAACTTTACCACAAAGGATGGGCTGGCCAGCGACAGAGTGACTCATATTTACGAGGATACACGTGGCCATATATGGTTTGGAACAGAAAATGGGGCAAGCATTTATGATGGTAATGGTTTTAAAAACATCAAAATGAGCAAGGCCACTACCCTTGCCCAGTCTGATTCTGTTCACAGCTCCGCTTACCAGCACACGCTTCCGAACGACAGCTGGATGCACAATGATGTGAATGGCATTATCGAAGATAAGAGAGGGAGATATTGGATCGCGACACGGGGTTACACTACCATTTACAACGGAAAGACGTTTATCACTTTAGCCAATATTGATGGTAAACCTTTTACCAATATGCGTTCCATTATTAAGGATAAAAACGGCAATATCTGGTTGGGCGGTGCAGATGGGCTTTGGCGCTACAACGGCAAAACGTTTACTTGTTTGACCAGAAGATTTGTAGGCTACATCTATGAAGATAAAAAAGGAAACATCTGGACAAGTTCCGAACGCGCTGACAATACTAGCACGGCAATTGGAAATAGCGTGAAAGGCCCTGCCTGGGCGCTTACACGCTATGACGCGAAATCGCTAACTGACCAAATACTAATGACCACTGAAATTGTGTATAAGCCCATGATCTTCGGAATTCAGGAAGACGATGAAGGGAATATCTGGTTTGGTGATTTTGATGGAGTACACCGGTATGACGGTACGGCAATCAAAGACTTCAAGTAGCTTTTATAACTACTTAGAAACCGAGGCCATTTTGGTATCGGTTTTGAATGGCTTCTTCAGTTCTCGGAATCAGGACGTCCAGACCAAAATCGATCACCTGTGCCTGCACGTCGTCAATAAACGGGCGGAAGCTTTCATTGTAAGCTCTAAAGGCCTCTTCGTGGTTCAAATGATATTTTTCGAAAGCGGTTGCCATTGCCGCTGCGCCATCTATAGCCAGTGAACCGCCTCTTCCGGCTGCCGGAGAGGCACAATAACCTGCATCACCCACCAGTGCAACACGACCTTTGGTCCACGAAGGCATCTTCATCTGACAAAGCTTGTCGAAGTAAAATCCATCAGTTTGCAGCACTTCTTTGAGTAATTCCGGAGTTCGCCAGGCCGTATCCTTGAATTGATCCAGAATAATTTCGCGCATTTGCTGTTCATTACGGTAATCATAACTGATCTCTTTGTCAGAATGAAAGCACAGGCAGATATCCGTTTTACCGTTATAGGCATTAAGCATAACAGTTTTACCAGGTTCGCTGTACATCTGCGTGGTATTTTCGGGAATAAGCAGTTTGTTTACAATCGTAATCGAAAAATAAGCTTTGAGGAAATGTGAGAATAAAGCTTCATCTCCAAACCAGTGCTTCCGAACGGCAGAATGGATGCCATCACAGCCGAAAACTAAATCGAAGGATTGTGGGCCTTTATTTTTAAAGGTGACATCCATATGTGTTGCCGTTTCTTTCAGGCTGGTGATGCGCTCATTGAAAATAAAAGTCGTATTATCCTTTATTGCCTCATATAGCAGATTTAACAAAAAATCCCGTTCAACCTCATACTCTACTTCATCAGTTTCGGCCTTGTCTTTCGCGCGGAAATCAACCAGTTGGGTAACATCATCTGCATTTTTAAATGACATCGATTCCATTTGCAGTTGGTTTGCTACAATTTGATCGAACAGGCCCATGCGTTTAAGGATGTCAATTGTATTCTCCATGATGTTAACGGGCGTTCCGCCTTTTTTAATCCCTGATGCAACCTCCACTATTGTGACCTGATAGCCAAGTTTGTTCATCCAATGGGCCGTACAAAGTCCGGCAAAACTTGCACCGGATATTAAAATATTTTTCATGAAGACAAAGGACGGGTATAAACGAAAAAGAGAATAGGCAGAATACAGGCAAAGCTTGAACTAATCGCGGTTTTTACTATGAAAGCTTACAGGCGCAACACCTGCAACCTTTGTAAAAAGTCGCGAAAAATACGGATAATCGTCATAACCCAGCGTAACAGCTACTTCTTTAAGCGATAGATTGGAATGGCAAATAAGGCGTTTAGCTTCTAAAATTACGCGTTGCTGAATATGGTAAGATACCGGCTGACCAGTGGTCATTTTAACACATTCATTGAGGTATGCAGTAGATAGATTTAACCTTTCAGCATAAACTGCAGGACGTTTAAGGTTCATAAAATGATGTGCAAGAATCTTTCTGAATGATTTTGTGACCTGCTCTGCGCGTGAAAATTTGTCGCCAGGTTTAATCCTGCCCATACAAGAAATCATCAGTCCAATGAGCGCATTGCCGTGATCTTTGAGCAGTGATTTATAAAACTGATCTCTTTCCCTGCCAGCGATTTGAATGCAAAGTGATGCGGCCGAAGACAAAAGTTTAAATGTTTCTTCATCTAATAAAACAGGTTCCGTAGGATTAATTTCTTCTAATACTCGAAGATATTCAAGGTTTAAGACCTCATCATTAACGGCAAGGGTACAGGCCTTTATTTCATTGAAGCTAATAATCCGATGAACCTGATCAGGGTGCATGTAAACCATTGCCGGCGCTTGAATGTCATATCGTTTAAAATCAATTTCGAGTGCAACAGAACCTGCTTCGATCAGAAAAAAAGAATGCCTGTCGTGGCGTTCCGGTTGTTCCCATTCACCCATATCCGGCAAATCTTCAAAACTGAAGCGTTCGATACTAAGCCCCAGGTCATATTCATCGCCAAAGTGCTTTACAGGTATGGATGGAGTTTTTCCAGGCATTGCCTAAAGATAAACTAGCTTTTGTTTAAAACCGAACATCAAACACACCATTGCGGATCACAATTGAATCCTGGAGGTTTTTAACATTGTATAATACACCATCCAGTTTGCCCCCCACAAAAGGAATTCCACTGTCTTTTGGTATATCGTATTTTGAAATAACAATATGAAACGGCGACTTAACAGCGCTGGTCGTATATAACTTTGAATCTGGCCTACCCAGGTCGGTTACCAAAAAAATATGCGTTGAAAAATCCTTTTGGTAGGCATCACCGTTTGCTAGCTGATATTCCTTTGGCCTGATATCGAATATTTGAAACTGCAGTTTTGAAGGGGATGTGGTGTTTAGAACTGTAGCCTGAAGGGCGACATTTACCGTATACATCTCATGTTGCGTACCATCAGCGTCGCCGATTATGGTTCTGCTGCCGCGGAAAATTTCTCTGTTTGTAGAATTTGATCCTTTTATATCTAGAGACTGACCAGCTACGTTTGCTTTGAAGTACTGGACATAAGTTTGTTTTTCAGTTACCTCGGCGACGTCTTTCTTACAGGAAAAGAGTAATACGGGAAACAAAATTGTAAGTATTGTATTATGCGTTTTCATAGATAACAAATATAACGACTTCAAGATTAACTTTAAAATATCTAATCTAGAGGCTGTATATTGAATATTAAATGTTACATTGATTGCAATCAGATCCTGATTTTGGATTAGGGTCATTATATGTTAAATTAGCGGCAACACTGATGATCATGAACCGAAAGCCCATTTTCCAATACGCCACTACCCTATTACTGAGCCTGCTTACTACAATATCTTTTGGCCAGAAAATCTTTTCCATACAAACTGACCCTAGAGTGGAAGCCTTAAGTATATTTTACACGCTGGCAACAGCAAACACATTAGATACAAAACCTACTCCATCTACTTATTACAAGGATGTAAAAACATATTTTAAATCCTATAACCAACATCAATCGCTGAACTGGTATCGAAACTTAAAGAATTGGGATGGGCCTGACATGGCATCTTTAGGACTTTTTCTTTCTCAGAAGCATCCTTTTAAACTAGAGATTAAACCTGAAATCAACTATATCAGAAATGCTTCTCTGGATACTTTCATCTCCTATTTCAATGCTTTCTATAAGGATTGTCAGGTTGAAACCTTCCTTACTAACCACAAAAATGCATATAACAAGATTAACAAGAAGGGAGAGTTACATATTGAAAAAAGCGGAATACTAGCTGAAGTAGTTTCGTTTTATCAATCGAATCAAAGTGGTGAATTTGTGATATACACTGATTTTTTATGTAATCATGGAAGCAATGCCATCACCTCGAAAGACCAAAAATTTGCTGGAAAAATCATAGCTAAAGCAGGATACATCGAGGATAAGTCTAAAAAACTAACAGATGATAGCCTGGTGAATTTTGAGCCTGCACCGAATGTTGTTGCACATGAATGCAGTCACATTTACCTGAAAAACTTTTTAAGCAATTATCATGATAGACTATTTAAAATCAGGAGTTATTTTTTAACGACTACAGCCGGAAAGAAGCTTGATGAGGCCTACTGGGAAAATGAAGTTGACGAGTTGCTGGTAAGAGCCTGTGTAGCAAAAATTCTATCTCAAAAATATGGAGAGGAAAGCGGGGATGCAGAGATAGCCAATCAATCCAAGCATTTCAAAGGGGCCAAAGAACTGTATTCATTTTTCGATGCCTACAGTAATCACCGGGATCGGTACCGAAGTATTGAAGATTTCTATCCGGAGATGATAGGTTTTTTGGAAAGTATGGCGACAAATAATGACATCATTCACTAGTTATATCGCCATGAAAGCAAAACTTATTACACTGCTCGCCATTCTCGTTTTAACATCTGTAGATTCCTTTGGAGGCTGGTTCAAAATCTACAATTACGCTGGCGCTATTGATCATTACCCGGTTACCTTATCATTTCAGATAAGAGACGGCTACTTTGGTGAGGCTGCGAAAAAAACTTTTAATGCAATTGGAGTTTATAAGTATGACAAATTCAACAACCCCATCAGATTAGAAGGCAGATTTAACCAAAAAACTAATGAGATTGAACTTTACGAGCTTGGGAGCAATGGGAAGGTTTCAGCAATCTTTCAACTCCGGTTTTCCAATCAGCAATTAATTGGTACCTGGAATAGTGGAAAAAACAAACGAATAGTTAAACTTAAGCTTGACAATAAACTGAGCGATCTCTCGGATGAGGCGTTTAAGGATATTAAAATCCTTCAGCTTGCATCGTTGAACGACTATTATTTTGTCGGTTTGTATGCAAAGAAGAGTGCCGGTGAAGATGCAAATATGACCGCATTGAGGATCATTAACAAAAAAACCAATACTATTTTTCAGACGCTTAACTTTGAAAACATTGATACTCCTACGGGCAACATCATGACCATTATTTATGATAATGTTCCTCTTAGTAATGGAAATAACTTCTACGTTTCCAATCAAATCGGGCGGGTTGGCGGCTACCTGAATGTAAGCTACAATGCCGTTAAAAAGCGATTTATTTTAGATCCTGAACCGGTTGCTGAAGGGGTAAAAGGGAATGAATAAATTCACCCTGCCCGCTCCTATTCAAACCTATCTATAATGGGATGATCACCTGGTTTTGGAATATCATCCATCTGTTCATGGTTATCCATCGCTATAGCGGTAACCAACTGCTGTTTTAAATCCGCTAATTCAGAATTTGGTTCTAAAAGCTGAATGAGGCTATTAAGTTGCTGGGTTGTGGCTTCTATTTGTATTTTCATAAGCACTGTGAAGCAAATTACAGGCCAATAAGTGTTTGCAAAAAAGAATTTAAAATCAATATATTTGCCATTGTTGCACGGGGTGCTTTTAACTAATGTTAAAGGCTGAGATGAATACCCGCGAACCTGACACGGATAATACCGGCGTAGGGATGCATTGGCTCAAAAGGATTGCGGCTGCCTGGCTGTTTGAATTTTTGCCCTGGTCACTATCCGTTAAAACCGGTTAGCTGACAGGAATAAATATTTAAACATATGCAATTAGAACAAAAAAGCTTTAGCGTACTTTCAGACCAACTTACTAACTGGCAGGGACGGAAAGAATGGTTTTTTAACCGCGAACATACCGATACTTACGAGCAATGGTACGAAGGGCGTTACAAACGTGCAGAGGTGTGGCAGAAAAAGGTGATGGGTCAGTTACTCACCAGCCATCCCGGCATAAAAGAACTTCTGGAATTTGGATGCGGCACTACCCGCTTCACCAGATGGTGGAAAGAAATAGGCATTGAGGCCACTGGCGGAGATCTTTCTCCCTTTATGCTCGGCCAGGCTGTGCACTTATTCGATGGCGACCTGGTCAATGCCGATTCTCACTATATGCCTTTCAAAGATAACAGCTTTGATGCAGTGGCATTCATTACCACATTTGAGTATTACCGCGACCCTCTGCAAGTGATCAGGGAGGCCGCCAGAGTGGGCAGAAAAGGAATTGCATTTGGGATGATGAACCGAAATTCTCCCAAGTTTTTCAGACGACGAATACAGCAGGCATTCGGAAAAAACCCACTCTACGTTACGGCTACCTTTTACACTCCGCAAATGCTGATTGAAAAGGTTCATAAGGCGCTAAAAGGACGTGAGTATACCATTGAATGGACCTGTACCGGTTTACCAAAGTGGTTTCCCCTTCAGCAATGGAGTTTGCCTTACGGAGATTTTTTTGGTCTTTACGTTCACTTCAGGGATTAGTTGAAACTTTGGGCTTAGGAAAAATAGATAACGATGGTCTTGAGGAAATCATTCTTCAGCATTGTGGAGAGAACCGTAGTGAGGTACATTGCGGACCAGCTTTTGGCGTAGATGTTTCGGTAGTCAACCTGCCCGGCGGACTGGCACTGGCGATGACAAGCGACCCCTTGTCGTTGATCCCCTCTTTGGGTTTGCAGGAATCAGCCTGGCTATCGGTTCATTTAATGGCTAACGACATGGCTACCACCGGGTTTGCTCCTATGTATGCGCAAATGGTGCTCAACCTGCCTACGTCGCTGACTAAACAGGATTTCAATATTTACTGGGAACATGTTCATCAATACTGCAAAGCCATTGGTGTAGCGATTACCGGCGGACATACCGGTAGCATTGAGGGGCAAAACTCGACCATAGCTGGCGGTGGCACCATGCTGCTCACGGCACCTGCACAAAACATTTTACTGAGCAGGCAAGCGCAGGCCGGCGACCTCATTGTAGTAACCAAAGGATGTGCTACCTCATCTACCGCTATTTTATCCATGAGTTTTCCTAAAACTCTGGTGGCCAGACTAGGAACAGAAACCTATCAGAAAGGATGTGAGCTTTTCTACCAGACATCAAGTCTGAAAGAGGCGATGATTGCTAACGCAGCCGGACAGGCAAATGCCATGCACGATGTAACCGAGGGCGGGGTATTGGGTGCAGTTTATGAGATGGCTATTGCCTCTGGCAATGGCGTAGAAATCGATAGTCATGCGATTCCGGTAAGCCAGACGGCCATTGAGGTATGCAGGCTCTTTGAAATTGATCCACGATTCTGCGTTGGCGCCGGGAGTATGATCATGGCTGTAAGCCGTGACCAGGCAAAAAACCTAACTGATCAGCTCGAGCGTGAAAATATTCAGGCGACTATCATCGGTAGCTTCACCGAAAAGGAAAAAGGATACAAAATACGAGAAGCGGATGAGTTGGTTGATCTGCCGTATTTCTCTACGGATCCGTATTGGAATGCTTTTTTTTCTGCACTAAAGAAAGGATGGACATGAGCAACATTAGGAAAAATATTACAGGCGGAATCTATCTGGTAATAGATCCGGCAATGCAGAGGGCTGCTTTAATGGATAAACTTAAGCTGGCACTGGCGGGAGGAATTGATGTGCTGCAGATCTGGAATAACTGGCCTGAAGGGATAGATAAGCTGAGTTTTATAAAGGAAATATCCATTCTTTCCCATCCCTATCAAATTCCGCTTCTCATCAACCAGGAGTGGACCCTGCTGAAAGAACCTTCGGAGCTCGACGGCGTACATTTCGATGTTTTCCCGGATGATCTTAGCTGGATTAAAACTCAAGTGGCCAGAGACTTTATGATCGGCGTAACCTGTTCGGGAAATCTGGATACGGTACGGCTTGCACATAAGGATAAGCTTGATTATATCTCTTTTTGCTCGATGTTCCCTTCGAGCTCGGCAGGGAGTTGCGACATTGTATTACCGGAAACCGTGAGCGCAGCACGCGAGCTTACCCATCTGCCGCTGTTTGTTTCGGGAGGAATCACACCGGAGAATGCGGATGTGTTGAGTAAACAGATACCCTTCGATGGTGTTGCCGTGATATCAGGGATTTTAAACGCTGATAATCCCGTTGCGCGAACAAGGCAATATCAACAAGTATTAACAACAAACAATAAAATATTATGAGAACCAAAACCATAGAAAAACTATGCTGTCCATTTGATAAAAAGGACCTTAAGCTAGACATATTTGTAAAAGACATCGACTCAAACGTTCTGGAAGGAGTACTCACTTGCATAGAATGTAAACGTAAATTCCCTATTGTTTATGGGGTACCGATTATGTCGCCGGATGAATACCGTCAGATTGAACTTGAACAACCAATAATGGAAAAGTGGAAACTTGAGCAGGAACTGACAGATACCAGGCTACTGCCCTAAAGCTTTAGCTTGAAGCACTTTAAAAACAAATGAAAAAGCCTGTACTCAGACAGGCTTTTTCATTTGATAGTCAAAGATATAAGGTTTCCAACTTAATCTTCCTATTTACTTCTTAACAGTGCTTCCAGATAATAGTAATCTGCATAGTTAATGGGCACATCAATTTCAGACTTGGCAGGGCGATGACCAGTGCTATGTTCGAGTATAAAACCATAGTTATCGCCAAACTTACTGGTGTAGTTTTTACTCAGTGAACTCAAGATATGATCTGCAGCGGCTTTATATTTCTTTCCATTGCTGCTGTATTTCGCCAGCTCGTACAATGCAGATGCCGTAATGGCCGCAGCGGAGGCATCTCTTGAAGCATCTGGAATCTTCGGGTCGTTATAATCCCAATAAGGAACACCATCTGCTGGAGTAACCTTATTATTTAAGATAAAGCCTGCAATACCATCTGCCTGAGCAAGATACCGCCTGTCTTGGGTTTCCCTGAAACACATGGTGTAACCGTATAATGCCCATGCCTGTCCCCTCGCCCAGGCTGATTCGTTTTCGTAGCCCTGAGCCGTAACCTTCTGTAAAATGTTCCCGGTTTTAGCGGTATCATAGTCGATTACATGATAAGAACTGAAGTCAGGCCGGAAATGGTTTTTTATGGTATGATCTGCATGGGAAACGGCAATCTTATAAAATGAAGAATCACCCGTCATTTTGGTCGCCTCGAAAAGTAATTCCAGGTTCATCATATTGTCGATGATAACCGGGTACTTCCATTTATCGCCATTATGGTCCCAGGATTTCAGTACGCCTGCCGTTTTGTTAAACCGTGTGGCAAGCGACCGGGCCGCCTGGATAATTACAGCCTTATAGGCGGTATCTTTGGTTAAGCGATAGCCGTTTCCAAAGGGGCAGTAAATCATAAATCCCAGATCGTGCGTACCCCGGTTGTATTGCTCCTCTTTGATATCGTCGGTATACTTTCTCGCGAGTTTGAGCCACTTTTCGTCTTTCGTAAACTGATAAAAGTACCAGAGTTCGGCAGGGAAAAACCCACTTGTCCAGTCTTTTGAAACGACCATTTTGAACTGACCCTTTTCTACCGTGCGTGGTGAAACCTGGCTGGGCTTCACCAACCGGGCAGAGTCGACATTGCGGATAAGCACATCAGTTTGCTTGCCGGCGGATGCAAAGGCTTTTTTAACATCAACGTTTTGTGCGTTTGCAACGTGGCAAGCCAGGAGAATCAGTAATGTAATATTGATTTTAAATTTCATGGAGTCGCTAGATTATGCTTCAAATTCATATTAAAGTTACGGAAGTTTATCCAGGGCAGGCACATTAAGTTCATATCCTGCATAGCCTTTATTCTGGTTAATCCTTCCCTCGGTGTTAAATCGCTGAGCTGAAGCAGGAACCGGCCATAGTACATGATATGGTGCAATTTTATAATTTACGCCCTGCAGGTTTGGAACCTGGTTTTTATAGAAATCATTTTTCTCCATAATCCTGTCGTACATAAAGTTATTGTCGGAGAATGCGGCAATGGTATACACTTTTCCATTATATGCTGCTTTGCCGGTTTGTGCGAAAATATAGGCAATGCGGGTCAGCTCTGTTTTGCGGGGTTCTTCCCAATACAATTCCCGGGCGCGTTCATCCAGAATGGTACCAATAGTGATGGCACTGGCGTTGGTTAACAGGGTTGCATTGGCCCGTGCCCGAACGACATTGATATCGGCCATTGCAAGGGCAAGATCGCCTTTCCAGTAATAGGCTTCGGCCCGCAGCAAATAAGTTTCTGCCAATCGGAACACGTACCAATCCGTATTTGTTCCGCGTGGTGGCGTCCAGTATGGATCGTTAGCCAGTGCGTTGGTAGAATTGATAAACACCTTATAATGCGGCCATCCGAACCAATGCCGAATGGTATCAAGTGCACCATTGGTAAATCTTTGGGCAAGATTTGACGACGAATAAGGTTGTAGCGGCTGTCCGTAAAGGGCTCTGTCTGCAGCGTTTGATGAAGTTTTCAAGGCTGGGTTATTGTAAACCAGATCCGTCATATCCATCCACATCCCTTTTGCATGCCGGTAATCCGTATTATCTGTCCAGATGTATTTTGTGCTGTACGGCGTACCACGATAACGTCCGATCCCCCTGCCGTACATTCTGGTGAGGGGAATTTCGGCAGTTACGGCATCGACGATGGCCGTAGCGCCGGAAGGTGTTTTTACATTTGCAAAATGCCAGGCTGGTACGGTATTTCTCATCAGCTGCGATCCGTTAGCGGTGAAGCCCACGAAATTCTCTCTGTCGATTACCAGAAACAGCGCTTCGCGGTTTGAGGCAATGGACTTGTTATCCATGCGGTGCAAGTCCCAGATTACATTTTTGCTGGCATCTGAAGCGGTGCTCCCGAAGCGCGCTGTCATCATTCCATATTTACCGCCATTAATCACATTATTTGCAGCAGCTATGGCATCGTCAAATTTGCCCAGGGCCAGGTTGACTTTAGTGAGCAGGTGGCTGACTGCGCCTTTTGACACCTCACCTTTATTACCACCGTCGGTTACCCAGGTTTGTGCAAACTCCAGATCTGTTTTCAGTTTAGCCAGGATCACTTCTCTTTTGGTGGAATAAAAATCGGCTTTAGGAGATTCCAGATCCTGTAAAAGTAAAGGGACGTCGCCAAACTGATGTACCAAACGATAATAGTTATAAGCCCTGTAAAATAATGCCGATCCGAGAATCAGGTTTTTCTCTGCCTCGGAACTGTAGCTAGGCCTGTCGATATTGGAGATAATGGTGTTGGCCTGTCTAACGGCAATGAATTCGTTTTCCCAGTACCATCCTATTTTGTTGTAGTCGTCACTGTTCAGGTTGGCATCCGGCGTAATTCTCGAAATCAGGTCCTGGGCAGGTGTATTTTTATCAGTGGTGCCCTCTACGGCAACGTCTGAGAAGATTGATTCGGTAAGCATAGGTGCAGAATCGCCGAAAAACTCTCTTCTGGTTGCTGCACCTAAACCATTGAGTGCGGCTTTCATGGCAACGAGATTATTGAGATTCTCCGGAGCATAAGCCGAAAGCTGCTCGGAATCCAGATAGCTTTTCTTGCATCCTGTGGCTATGATCAGGGCAACGAATCCAAGAAAGAATAGAATGTTTTTATTTGTATTTTTCATATTCATCAATGTTAAAGCGTCACATTAAGGCCTAAAGTGTAGTATCTTGGAGTTGGTCCGTCATTCTGCGGATCCCAAAAAGTCCATGTTGGTGCATAATAACCTGCATTGGTGACGTTGGCATATATCTTTGCTGATTTAACGCGTATTTTAGTTAGCAGGTTTACAGGAATAGAGTACGACAGGGCAACGGTGTTCAGGCGGATAAATGAATTATCCCAATACACATTGAAGCTGGTGCCACTGGAACCTGAATTTAATCTCGCATAATCGTTGATAGGGTTGGATGGTGTCCAGTACGGAAATACATAAGAATTTGAGCGGGCAAAGCCTACACTTCCGGGCTGGTTCTTTGCCAGGTTGTACTGTTTCATCTGTCCCCAGTTGGATAAGAGCTGAAAGGAGAAATCAAAGTTTTTGAAGATATTGAACTCATTTCTCATCGCCAGAAAATAGCGTGGGGTTTTATATCCCAGAAATTGTTTATCATCATCAGAATAGGCATAATCTCCATTCACATCTTCCAGTTTGAAATCACCCGCTTTAATTGCTGCTTTGGTGAATTTCGCTGCTTCAGCCATTTCATCTGCCTGCCAAACGCCTTGAACCTTATAATCCCAGATGACGTCGATGTCTTTACCAATAAACCATCCATTACCAGGATCGTTGGTTGGCAGTGCAAGGGCGATAATCTTATTCCGGTTGAAGGAGATATTGAAGTTTGTGCTCCATTTAATATTACCTTCTATCAGGTTTTTTGTGGTTACACTAAATTCACCACCCTTGTTGTTGATACGGGCAAGATTAGAATATACATTTGAATAGCCACTTACGTTAGGCAGCGTTTGCCGCACCAGCAAATCGGTTGTTTTTTTAGTAAAAGCTTCAATGGAACCATTGATGCGGTCATTAAACAGCGAGAAGTCTAAACCAATATTTAGTGCGGTGGTTTCCTCCCATTTCAGATTGGAATTGGCCATCTTGCTGGAAATCTGCACCGTGTTTACATCAGATGCTGTGCCTCCGGGAGTTACCGTCTGGTATTTTCCACTGGTCAGTTGTGCTAAAGCAGCATAAGGATCCACTGTTCCGTTATCAGGATTACGCAGGTCACGGTTTCCATTTACCCCGTACGATAACCTTAGTTTTCCGTAATTGAGCCACTTTTGATTTTTAAGAAACTTTTCATCGGTAAATACCCAGGCCAGCGCGGCGGAAGGGAAAGTTGCTCTTTTTGAGTTGACGCCGAATACAGAATATCCATCACGGCGAACGGTAAGGGTAAGGTAGTAGCGTTGTAAAAGTGAATAGGTCAACCTGGCCAGCAAAGCGTCGCCCGTGTAAACTTTATCTTCACTGTTGGTTGTTGGCTTGACACCACTTGATAAGTTATGGTAGCTCAGCACATCGCCCGGTACGAAACCCTCATTACCTGCCTGTGTCCACCAGGTTTGGTATTTTTCGGCATTTGCAAGCAGCGTCAGATCGAAGTTGTGAATATTGGCAAAGGTTTTATTCCATTTAATGAGGTTATCGACTTGCCAGTTGTAGCGGGTTTCATTTGATCTGGTTGCCGAACCACCTGGGGTTACCACGTCAGGGTTTCTGGAGGAGCGGTAATCGAAGGTACGGTAGAAATCCAGTCCGGGGCTAAAATTGATCTGGTAGCTAAAGCCGAACGGAAGTTTCACCTTGCCATATACACTTCCGAAAATGGTATTCTGTTTATTCATCCTTTCGTTATAGGTCATGCTTAAAAAAGGATTTCTGGCGTTCAATCCGCTGTCATCGGTAGGGATCCGGCGCAACTCTCCGTTAGCGAGGTAACGGTCTCCATAAGGGGAAAGATTGATGAGTTGGGTCCAGTCTGCCTCGAGTGAGCCGGTGCCGGTTCTGGCTTCATCGCGATCGGCGAATTGGAAGTTCATTCCAAGTGTGACTGATTTTGCGACCTGCCCTTCCAGGTTAATCCTGGCCCTGATGGCGGTATAGTCTCCACCTTCAATTACGTTCTCGTTCTTTTGGTAACCCAGAGACATGTAATAGTTGATTTCCTGTTTTCTTCCGCTCAGGCTTAGGGTATGGTCCTGGCGGAAGCCTTTTCTAAAAATATCATCGTACCAGGGTTCTGTTTTACCTGCGAGGTAATTGGCTTTTTCGTTGGCCACGAGTCCCAGGCGGTTGAGCCACAAATCTACGGGATCGCCCGTTTGACCGTTTAACCACTGATTTAACGTGACTCCGGCAGGAAGATTTCTGGGGTCATTGTAAAGGTATTCCGGTGTTGTTGCGCCGCTCCTTAATACGTCACCTCTCCAGGCCAGGAAATCTTCTCCATCATAACTGCGCATGTTTTTGGCCATTTCGGCGAAACCTGCATTGGTGTTGATGGTGATGAGTGGCTCATCGCCTTTACCTTTCTTGGTGGTAACGGCAATCACTCCTGTTGCAGCTTTGGCACCGTACACAGCCAGTGAACTGGCATCTTTCAGTACGTCTACCGTTTCAATATCATTGGGGTTAATATCTGCCAGCTGTCCGTTGTAAATCACGCCGTCCAATACAATTAATGGCGAGCTTCCGGCGCTTAACGTTGATTTGCCACGCACCAGGAAATCGCCCCCGCCTTTGGCACTTGAACTCAGGCCTACAGACAGTCCCGGAACATTTCCCCGGAGTACGTCGGACAGACTCTGCGGATTTTCATTCTCTAGCTGAGTAGCCTTAACACTGGAGATGGCACCAGTAGCATCGCGTTTGGTTGCAGTACCATAACCGATTACCACCACATCGCTGAGGTTTTGGGGTTCATCAAGCAAGATGATTGAAAAAGTAGTGCGCCTGTTGACTGCTACCTCTTGCGGGGTATAACCAACTGCTGAAAATACCAGCGTAGCATTGGATGGTGCGGTAATGGAAAAACCACCATCAGCCCCGGTAGAGACACCCGTTCTTGCGTTTTTAATTTTCACCGAAACACCGGGGATGCCTGCCCCTGCTTTGTCTTTTACGGTTCCCTTTATGGTGGCTTCCTGCGCGTGGGCAGAGAGCAGCATAAAGCAAACCAAACTAAAAAATAGCGTAATTTTTTTTCTCATAATTGTATTTGGTTAAGAAATTAAGAACACAAACGTATTCTATTTAAAACCAAAAAACAAAAAGAAATTACACATAAAACACTACATTTCAATTAGTTAAAGACAACACCAATACACTTTAAACGCAATAACTTAAAAACAAAAAAGCTGTTTAGAACAGCGCTATAGCTACTGATCAAAATCAGGGCAATACGCTTTAACAGCAAGATTTTTTTTTGTGAATATTTAAGCGATTTAGGTTATTGATAGCCATTCTACTCCATGATCAGTTTAGTCCACCCCTCTTCCCCGGCCTTTTTCACAATGTCTTTCTTCTCCTGATAAATCTTCTGCATTTTGGAGTTGTAAGTCCAGCAAGTTCCCTGCCGGATCTCCAGAATCTGAGAGAGTTTATAGGAAGATATTGTGCCTTTGGAGTTGTACACCAATAGCAGCATATAGAGTGCTTTATTAATTGGAATCCGGCTGTTCTGAAAGAGTGTTCCGGCAATTACTGATTCATCGTAACCACAGCGGGTACAACGACGGGCATGGGGTGTGGCACCATTTAAATAGTGATCATTACCGCATTTTTTACAGGCATATCCCGCAGACCACTTTAACTCAGAGAGGTACTTAAAGCAACTTTCTTTGTCAGGATAGATTCTGCTGAACTCTTCAAAATCGACTTTTTTAGCCATGACACGTGCCTTAGTTACACGCTCGATGTTCAGGTTCAGTTCTTTAACATCCTGTTTCAACATTGCATTCATTACCGAAATTTCCACGTTTTGTGCCTCAATAATTTCTGCCTTCTCACGAAGCTCACGCGTTCTGGATTCAACCATCGCTGTCAGTTCATTATTCAGTGTCTGGTTAAGCTTATCATTCACCTGAAGCTGTTCTATAATCCGTTTTTGTGCAAAGTTCTTTTTCTTTCTTAAACTCCGGATGCTGTTTCCTATTGCAAAGGACACCAACACCATTTCAATTACAAAGCAAATACTTAAACTATAATAAGCCAGCGTACCGTAAGGAATCCATTTGAGCAGTAGTAGTATTTTAACAGCGAAACCAGACAGGAGAATTCCGTAACCTGAAACCAAAAACAGTGCAGGCTTGAAACCCATCCGGTAAACGGACATAGCAGATGAGAAAACCACGATCAGCGGGATGATTTCTATTATCTTAAAGTTGAAAAGCGTTGGAGAGATTAAACAGGCCAGAAAAAATACGGTACGTAGAAAAATGGTGCACAAAACTATCTTGTGGAATAGTGGTGATTTTGCCTTGAGATAAAGGAATCTGATGGTGAAGAGCATTCCGAATATGCTACTGATGAAAAGTGAAACCCCGAATCCATAGGTGTTTAGTGCAGGAAAAGAAGGCCAGAGGTATTGGAAAGCAATACCATCGTTGCACATTTCGTAAAGGCCAATCCCGAGATTGTACAGTACGTAATACAGATATTGTTTCCCTTTTATGGCAAAATACATGAGCAGGTTGTACAAGCAAAACACGAAGATCATACCGTAGAATAACCCGAATATGAAGTATTCGCTAATGGCATAGCCTAAAAACCACCTGAAATCGCGCACCACAAAAATAGCGCTTACCGGATTATCACATTTAATCCTGACATAATAAGTTAACAGTTTGTTAGAATTATTATTGAGGTCGTATGTAAAGTTCTTATGTTCATATACCCTGTTAGCAAAATCATATCGGGTACCGAATGAATTTTCCTGATAGCTGGTGAAGCCGTCGGACACGTACAGTTTGAGGTCGGTTATGGACTGATCAAAAAACTCCAGGATCCATTTCTTTTGAGAGGCCTCATTGTGGCAGATTTTAAATCTGTACCAATAAGCAGATGCCTGATGCTCGTTTTTGGGGATCCGGTTTTTATTGGGTTTAAACTGATGTTGATATACTGAAGTGATGATTTCTCCGATGCCGAGTTTACCTGTTGGATCTTCCAGAATGTCGATTTGATTGTAAGTAAAGAGCTGGTGTGGGGTATTGTCATCTATTTTAAGCGGAACCTGGGCGCGTATTTTACCTGCGAAAAGCAATATGGTTGCACACAAACCGATTGTAATGAGCTTGAGGGATTTTAATGAGCGAATAATCCCTGCTTTTCCGTAGATGAACTGGAACGTATCTTGCATGATAAATTTGGTTAGTCGGCTTATATTACAAAGAATATTGCAGAAACCCAATTGCTATGTCAGATTTTGCTGAAAATTATTGACTAAGCGGGTTATTTGCAAAATCTGACTCCACCTCTACTCCACAGTGACACTACCTTTTTGCGCTAAACGGTGGAGTTAAGGTGCTTATTACGAAGCTTAGGGGGCAGGGATGGTTGGATTTGACTGCCTTGATCCTGCCTTGATATGGCGATGAAGCCTGGTTTAAATCCACTTAATATTTATCAGGCAGGCAATGAGTGATTTAAAAGTCATCGAGTCTGGCCTCCTTGATGATTTCATTAAAGGAATTCAATAGCCCCCGGAAAATGGTATTTAATTCCAGTGAAGTTGCCTTGGCCCTGTCAATGCGGGCTTTTCCGGTTATGGGTGGAGATTTCAGAATCAGCGAATCAAGATTAGCGGTCACTTCCTCTCCAACCCGGGGCTGAATGTTTAAAAGGATATCATAAATCCTCATCCGGTATTTTCCGTCTCTGACATCGAACTGAACGCTAAACTTATAGATCGGGTATCCTTCAAGACTGCTCACCAGGGAAGACCGGTTCTTCACGTCTAAAAACGCTTTCCCGATGAGTTGTCCTGTAGTGATGTCCTCTGACTGGAGAACAGGTCCGGTATTTTTAAGCTTATCAGCCATCCACTTTTTTGCACTGGCGTATAATAGCGGCTTCTTTACATCCATCCCCTCGACAATTTTTTCGTATACCAGCTTACCGTTTTTGATGGGTAAATCCTGCTGGTATTGGTAGCTTTGACCATATGAAGATGTTGAAATAAGGATCAAAAACAGAACCGACCAGAATTCCAGGCTACCTGATATACTTTTCATGGCTATAACTCATTTAGTAAATGTACTAACAAAGATAAATCATTTGGCCATAACACTACGTAAGGAATACGCATGTAAAGTGCAAGTTAGTTAAAGGCGAGATTATCAAAAACTAAACCTCGTCTATAACGGAAAAACCTTTTGATCTATCGCCGGAAGTCCACTCCCAGGTTTCGTGGAGCCGAATTTTTCCGGAAGGCAATATCTCAGGCACTGAATTACATATCCCTGTCATCAACTGCCCGGATTCATTTACCTGGTGATAGCGCATATCAATTGAGCCGTCGGCACTAACAATACCTATTAAGTGTCCTGTTTGGATTTGACCTCCGGAATAGCTGGCAGTAAGTACATTACCCACTTGCGAATAATGAAATTTTGTCTCTTCAGAAGTTTCTCCATTCTCAGAATTGGATGATGGAATGAAGATTCTGTTATTATAATTGATCATCGTGCTAATTTAGCATTAGATCGTATAACACATAATCATTTACCTGCAAATAATAATGGCACTTATAATGTTCTGCTACACTATAATCTAATTTATTTTTTTTATATGTTAAACAATGGATAGAAATGGAACACCACATCAGACCAGCTTACTCATCTTACAGGCTGCAAGGTTCGCTATCCTGAAAAGCACAATGGTGATTACTTTCCATGTATATTTATTTAAGAATCTGAAAAGCAAAATATAAAATGAAACTGTACTCAAATTGTGTTTATTAATATGCCTGCTGACTGGTTGTGCCAAGAATAGTGATTGCCCTATAAGCGAATCATCTGGAGATGATTACCTGGGTAAGTATTATTGAGACAAGGGTAATGTCTTATACTGTAAACTTATTCCAGTATAGACACATTATAGGACAGGGTTATAACCGTCTGAGTGTTACCCAGTGCTTACCCAGTCGTCACCCAGTGCTTACCCAGTGCTTACCCAGTCATGAATTGGGTGAGCACTGCGTAAGAAAAGAGTAATTACACTTTAACCTCTTGGAAAGTCTACCGGATATCTTTCTGTTGATATAGACTCTAGATTATAGATGGACCTTTAGCTGATAGTGAATTCAGACAGATGGAAATAATTGAAAAACAATAATTAGTTCCGGGCATTCATAGAGATGTAGTCCCCAGGGAGGCAAACGAAATAAGATCAGAAAGTAGTAGTTCAATGTTGAAGCCTGAACAATCTTGGTTTGCTATTGAACAAAATTATTTGCTTGCGGTATTTCAGTTTAGATATTTAGTTACTGAAAGATCATTCGCGGTTGGTGGTGGTTTATTAGAAAATAAAAAAGGACAAAATGAAAGTAAATTCACTTTGTCCTCTGAAGTCGGGATGGCAGGATTCGAACCTACGACCTCCTGCTCCCAAAGCAGGCGCGATACCGGGCTACGCTACATCCCGAACAAGGTATCACCTTTTGTAAACCTTTTTAAAGTAGGTTAAAACTTTTGTCGGGATGGCAGGATTCGAACCTACGACCTCCTGCTCCCAAAGCAGGCGCGATACCGGGCTACGCTACATCCCGAACTTGGTATCTTCTTTTTTTACTTCCCTTCTCCAAGGGGTGGCAAAGATATGTTTTATAATTTATAAAACGATTATTTTTTGCCTTTTTATTTCAATTTGCGGAGAGGGCGGGATTCGAACCCGCGGTACCGTTACCAGTACGACAGTTTAGCAAACTGTTCCTTTCGGCCACTCAGGCACCTCTCCGTTTTCCTCATTCATCTTGTCATACCGACCTTGTTTTGAGGTGTGCAAATATAGTAAAACAACCTATTCTACAAAAAAAAATTACAAAATTTGTTGATAATCTATGCGCACATGATAGATACTCATAAGCATCGTCTTGAATATCAATTTGATAGTTTCGATATCTTTTAATGTCAAATCGCAGTCATCGAGCTGATTTTGCTCGAGTTTGTAATTAATTATCCTTTCAACGATATCATTTATGTTCTGCGCATCGGGATTTTTCAGACTTCTGGAGGCAGCTTCTACCGAATCAGCGAGCATTAACACCCCTTGTTCCTTGCTAAAAGGGATCGGTCCGGGGTACCTGAAAATGTTTTCATCAACAAATTTTTCTGGCGTATTTTTTAAAAACGACTGATAAAAATAGTCCACCCTGGTATTTCCATGGTGCGTGCGGATAAAATCAATGATCACTTCAGGCATTTGATTTTTTCTCAAAATCTCTATTCCTTTATGAACATGCTGGATAATGATCTGCGCGCTTTGTTCATAGGGCAATTTATCATGCGGACTAATGGCTGTATTTTGGTTTTCGATGAAGTATTGCGGATTATCTACTTTACCAATATCATGATAGAGTGCTCCTGCCCTAACCAATACAGAATTACCGCCTATCTTAAATATCGCCGCTTCTGCAAGGTTTGCCACCTGCAATGAATGCTGAAAGGTTCCAGGTGCTTTAAAAGCCAGTTCCCGTAAAAGTTTATTGTTGGTATTGGTGAGTTCGATCAGGGCTACATCTGATGTGATACCGAAAATACGCTCAAACAAATAAATTAATGGATAAGCCAGCAATGATAACAGTACGCTAAATATAAAGGGCACAAAGTTGATCCATTCAATTTCCCTAAAGGAACCTTCGCGCAAAAGTGCAATACCAACGAAGGCTACAAAATATGACATCAGGATATACAAGGCAGAAACCAGAAAACGTTCACGCTTTACAAAGTTCTTAATACTAAAAATAGCGACCATACCTGCCGTAACCTGATAAAACACGAATTCGAAACTATTGGCTACGAAGAAACCGGCAACCAGGATAACCAGCATGTGGAGATAAAGTGCCAGTCGGGTATCAAATAGAATCCGGATGATAATAGGGACGACGCAGAAAGGTATGTAATATAAGCTCGGAATCTCTACTTTTATCGCCCAGGTAAGTGCAAGCAACATTCCGGTTGTCACAATTAATAATAGCGACAGCTGACGATTATCGGCAAATATATCCTTACGAAACAAGAACAGGAACGACATGAGAATGGTTAAGATGAAACTTACCAATATCACCTGCCCCAGATATACCAGCGCGCGGCTGCCAATGGTTTTGGTTTGTGCATCGTAGGTTGACTTATACGATTCGAGCTTCTGATAAATATCTTCGTCAATAACGTCATTCTTAGCTACAATCAGCTCGCCCTTTTGCACCATTCCTTTTGTCGTAGAAATATTATTAAGTGTGGTTTCCTGGATCGTCTGGGTTAAGCGTTCATCGAAAACGATGTTCGGGGAAATATGATCAAGTGCCAGATTAACAATTAAATCTACAACTACCTGATTCGGCGCTTTGAAATTGGCTTTAAAATAATCCAATGCGGTTTCAGCCGTAAACACATCCTGTGTATTCACCTCCCTGGCCACATTATTCTCCATCAACGAAAAGTCGTAATTCTTCCCTCCTGCCTGATGTTTGACGTTGAGCCCAATAATTCCTTTATCATAAACAGACTGCAGAATTTTATAAGCCTGAGTTTTATACTCTATCCGGTCTTTTTCACCAAGCTGGGTTGATTTCCATTTAATATCAAATTCATTCGAAAATTCTTCAAGCGAATTGCTGGTTACTTCTCGCTGATATTGATAAACGGGCAAAATATCTTTAAGCGCATTCTTCTTATCGGTACTTACCTGCGGATTAGTTTTCAGGATAGCAAAACTGAAAGGAGAAATCAGGTCTTTATTTTTCCATACGGTATTCTTTTCAAACTCGTACCTGAAGCGGGGTTGTTTGGGAAGGAAAAGCGTAATGATGAAAACCGTAAATATCATCATCAGATATTTGAGATTTGATGAATACTTGCGGTACAGTATTTTATGAGAATTTCTTTTGATTTTGGCCAAAGCGATAGAATTATTGTGCTTTCAAAATTAACATTTTTATCTAATATAAATTTTAAGTGTTTTGTTTGCATTTACCGCATTTTATATTTTACTTTATGATATCAAATTAATATCAATCATGTATCAGGAAAAAATCATTAGTCCGCCCTCGGGTTATTTAACCTTCGTATTAAGTCTGGCACTTTTAGGTGCTTCAATTTTTTGTTTTTTCACAGAAGTATTTCTCTGGGGAGGTATCCTATTGGCCATCGATATATTCTTAATTTTTCCAGGTTTCTTAATCATCAATCCCAATCAATCGATGGTTTTAACTTTGTTTGGAAAATATACGGGAACGGTTAAGGCTGACGGATTTTTCTGGGTAAACCCATTAACGGCAAAAAGAAGGCTATCGCTAAAAGCCAATAATCTGAACGGCCAGCAATTAAAAGTAAATGATAAATTGGGTAATCCTATCGAAATTGCTGCTGTTGTAGTATGGAAAGTTAATGAAACCGCCAAAGCAGTGTTTTCGGTGGAAAACTACATGCAATACGTAAACATTCAAAGCGAAGCTGCCGTACGGCACCTGGCCAATATTTTTCCTTATGATCATTCCGAAGGCGAAGAGACCAGTATTACGCTGAAAGACGGGGCAGAGAAAGTAAGTGAGCTACTGGAAAATGAGTTGAACGAAAGGCTGTCGAGGGCTGGTATTGAAGTTCTGGAAGCCAGGATTTCGCATTTGGCCTATGCTCCTGAAATTGCCAGTGCCATGTTGCAGCGTCAGCAGGCTACGGCAGTTATTGCTGCACGTAAGCTGATTGTTGAGGGTGCTGTGGGAATGGTCGAAATGGCGCTCGAAAAATTATCGCAAAAAGGGATCGTGGAATTGGATGAGGAACGCAAAGCGGCAATGGTAAGCAATTTGCTGGTAGTGCTATGTGGCGACAGACACGTGCAGCCAGTAGTTAATACCGGAACCTTATATAATTAGTATGCATTTCCGGGAGAAACTTTAAGCAATAGCTATGGGGGAGAAAGATAAAAAAGCATTTGTTTTAAGAATAAGCCCTGCCTTACTAAAGGATATTGAGACCTGGGCTGCTGATGAATTCAGAAGCACTAACGGGCAGATTGAATTTTTGCTTACGCAGGCTTTGAAATTGAGAAAAAGAGGGCAATCAAAAGAGGACAAGGTATAACCGATTGAACTGGTATGCTAAAATGACTTTTCACCCGTTAGTTGAAGATAAAAAAATATATAACTTAGTAGCCTAACCAAAAGTTCATAAAATTTTTAATTCATGAAAGAAGTTGTAATTGTATCGGCAGTCAGAACCCCCATAGGAAGTTTTGGAGGTTCATTATCTCAGTTTTCGGCTACACAGCTTGGAGGCTTTGCCATTAAGGCTGCTATTGAAAAGGCAGGCTTACAACCCGCACAAATTCAGGAAGTATACATGGGCAATGTGCTTTCGGCAAACTTAGGACAGGCACCGGCTACACAGGCTGCTAAAATTGCCGGACTTCCTGACCTACCCGCCACTACCATCAACAAAGTTTGTGCTTCAGGCACAAAAGCCATTATGCTTGCTGCCCAGAGTATAGGCAATGGCGATCAGGATATTGTTGTTGCAGGCGGCATGGAAAGCATGAGTAATGTACCCTACTATCTGGATAAGGCCAGAAATGGGTATCGCCTGGGGCATGGTCAGCTAACGGATGGTCTGGTAAAAGATGGGCTTTGGGATGTCTATAACGATTACCATATGGGCTCCGCGGCAGAACTTTGTGCATCGGAGTGTAACATCAGCCGCGAGGATCAGGATAATTTTGCTATTGAATCCTATCGAAGGGCACAAGCTGCGCAAACATCGGGTAAGTTTTCAGGAGAAATCATTCCGATTGAAGTGAAAGACAGAAAAGGTGAAATCACTGTAATAGATACCGACGATGAACCTTATGCTGTGAAGTTCGACAAAATACCAAGTATTAAACCTGTATTCAAAAAAGATGGAACTGTAACAGCTGCAAATGCTTCGACACTAAACGATGGGGCTGCAGCACTGGTTTTGATGAGCCTAGAAAAAGCACAGGAACTTGGTTTAAAACCCATAGCCAGAATTTTAGGATATGCTGATGCGCAACAGGCACCGGAATGGTTTACTACAACGCCGTCAAAAGCCATTCCCTTAGCGTTGCAAAAGGCAAACACACCTCTGGCGTCTGTGGATTTCTTTGAAATCAATGAAGCTTTTTCTGTCGTTTCGATTGCTAATAACCAGAACCTGAATCTCAATCCCGAACAGGTAAATGTTAATGGCGGTGCAGTATCCTTAGGCCATCCGTTGGGTGCATCTGGTGCCAGAATTGTTGTAACTTTGTTATCGGTGCTGGAACAAAACAACGGGAAAATAGGTGTTGCCGGAATTTGTAATGGCGGCGGTGGTGCCAGTGCACTGGTTATTGAGAAAATGTATTAAATGAATATCAGATATTATCTCTTCATTATATTGGCGTTGCTGATCGTTGAAGTAAAGGCTCAGCAACACGACCTTAAACTCAAAAGTTTACAGGATACCCTTATTAAGATTTCCACGGCCGCAGTTGCTGCTGAAAGTGACGAGGTAAAAACCGAAATTAACGGGCGTTTTGTAAAAACACTTGTAGAGGCTTTAAAAATCCCTAATTCCTTCTCTTATCCATTCGACTCATTGAAAAATGTATCGGTCATTCAATCGCCAGACCGAGCGTTCAGAGTTCTGAGCTGGTACCTGAAGCAAAGTAATGGCACTTACCGCTATTACGGAACGATACAGATGAATACGAATAACGGGCCTCTAAAACTTTATCCTTTAATTGATCAGACAGACAATTTTACTGATGCGAATGCCATTAACAATAACCAGAAATGGTATGGTTCCAGGTATTATGAAATTGTGCCGGTTAAGAGTGGGAACCACTTGCCTTATTATGTATTATTGGGCTGGAAAGGGAATAACGAAACCACCACAAAAAAAATCATCGAAATACTGACATTTGAAAAAGATAACCTTGTTTTTGGTGCGCCTGTTTTTGATGGCAAAGAACTGAAGGGTAAAAACAGAATCATTTTCGAGTATGCTAAATCGAATGCTATGGTTCTTAAAACCGATCAAAAGGCAGGAATGATTGTGTTCGACCACCTGGCTCCTTTTGACCCTGAAATGGTGGGAAGGGCCGAGTATTACGGATCTGACGGCACTTTCGATGGCTTTAAGTTTATAGGAGGCAGACTGAAATTACAGGAAGAAGTAGAATTGACGAATGAAGCCAATGCAATGGATGAACTCTATGCCGATCCGAAGAAAAATCTTAAGCCCATCAGGAAGTTTTAATTTTTACGATCACCTAACAAGTTCATTACCTTCCGCGTATACTAAATATTTGTGAGTTTGCCAATCACTGACTATATTGCGCCCTGCAAACTAGCTTAAACAACACACAAATTCTGAATTCATAAACTAAAACCAACAAACGTTTTATGCAAACATCTAGTGAAACGACTAGCATTGACCATGATAAGGAGTTAGATCTCCATTTAGCAAGTCAGGGCGTATCAAGTGAGAAACTATTTAGCCATCCCGTAGGTTTATTTGTACTGTTCTTTACTGAAATGTGGGAACGCTTCAGCTACTATGGTATGCGTGCCATTTTAGTTTTATTTTTAATCAGTGATCTAAGTAAAAATGGCTGGGGCTGGCCTCGTCCGGAAGCCCTGCAACTTTATGCATTATATACCGGACTTGTTTATTTTACGCCAATACTGGGCGGATTAATTGCCGACAGATTTACAGGTTACAGAAAGGCTGTTATCCTTGGCGCTGCTATCATGACCCTTGGACATGCTTCAATGGCTCTGGAAGGAATCAGTACCAATTTCTTTTATTTAGGTTTACTACTGCTTATCGTCGGAAACGGATTCTTTAAACCAAATATTTCCTCCATTGTAGGTAAACTCTACCCTCCTATCAGCGATAAAAAAGACAGTGCTTACGCCATTTTTTACATGGGTATCAACTCAGGTGCCTTTATAGGTATGTTAATGTGCGGTTATATTGGCGAAAAAGTGGGCTGGCATTATGGTTTCGGATTAGCCGGAGTTTTCATGCTTTTCGGGATGCTCCAGTTTTACTTTGCACAAAAAATATTCGGTGTAATCGGTGCTGCTGTTGATAAAACCGAAAAAGTAGAAAAAGCAGACCCGACTGTTGTTGAAATCCCTAAACATGTGAGAAGTCAGCGTTTATGGGTGATCGCCATCCTTTCTATATTTACTATTTTCTTCTGGATGGTTTTCGAACAGGCTGGCGGATCTATGACAATCTTCGCCAAGGATTATACGTTGAGAAACCTGACCGGGGGTGCAGCGACAACTTTTAAATGGATTGACAGTATTTTAACGATTTTCCCTTTGGTTGCGGTAACTGTAGTATTGGCCAGTTTAGCTTCTAAAATATTTAAAAAATATCCGGCAACCATTTTGTTTACCCTGTTAAGCTTTGTTATCATCTGGGTTATTGCTATCTGGAAAGTAGACAGAGAGTTAGGTTCTGTAAGCACAGAGGTTCCTGCTTCATGGTTCAGCGTTTTAAACAGCTTTTTCATTGTTTCACTTGCACCAATCTTTTCCAAATTCTGGGAGAGTAAATTTAACCCCAGCGGTCCGGTGAAATTTGGTTTAGGGTTAATATTTGTAGGGATCGGTTTTGCGGGTTTAGCCTACGGTGGATCAGATATCCCTCAGGGCGCTACTTCAGCCCAGGTAAGTTTATTCTGGTTAATTTTTGCTTATTTCTTCCATACTGTTGGTGAGCTTTGCATTTCCCCAGTCGGATTATCTTACGTGAGTAAACTTGCCCCTCCCAATCTGGTAGGCCTGATGTTTGGCGTTTTCTTTACCTGTACAGCGATTGGAAATTACCTTGCAGGTGCAACCGGTTCTTTAATCGATAAAATCAGTGCAGAATATTCTATATCAACCTTCTTCTTAATATTCACTATTATTCCGGTAGTGGCCGGATTCGTGATGTTTGCTATTAGTCCGATATTGCGTAAATGGATGCATGGCGTACACTAGAAAATAAAATAATCTAATTTTTAAAAACCCGCCACTACTGGTGGGTTTTTCTGTTAAAAACTTGTAATGGAAAAAGAAATAACATTAGAGCAGATTCAGAATTTTGAAGGTAAATATCCAAAGCAACTTTGGTATCTGTCACTTGTAGAGATGTGGGAGCGATTCTGTTTTTACGGTATGCGCGGTGTACTCGCCTTTTTCATGGTGGAGCAACTGGGTTTGAGCGACCAGAAATCAAATCTGCAATACGGCGCAATACAAGCATTTGTGTATGCTTTTACTTTTATAGGCGGTATTTTTGCCGATAAAGTATTAGGCTTCAAAAAATCTTTGTTCTGGGGTGGTTCGCTGATGATTTTGGGAAACCTCATCCTCGCGGTTTCTCCACACGATTTCTTTTATGCGGGCATTACGCTTTCCATCATTGGAACCGGCTTCTTTAAACCCAACATCTCATCGATGGTTGGTGAACTGTATCACGAGAAAGATAACAGAAGAGATGCGGGCTATGGGTTGTTCTATGCGGGAATAAATATTGGTGGTTTGCTTGGTGGTGCGATGTGCATTTATCTGGGCAAGTATTACAACTGGCACTATTGCTTTCTGTCGGCAGCATTGGTGATGGCGTTTGGTCTTGGTACGTTTATCTTTACTAAAAAGCACCTCGGACCTATTGGTGATTCTCCACTCCTTAACCTCGATAAAAAGAAACGTACAATTTATGAAATCGCCGTCTACATCGGCTCGCTGATATCGATTCCACTAATCTTTATCATGGTAAAGAACACCGATTATACAGATTATTTCATGTACACCATTGGCATTATAGCCCTGATTTATTTTATTTATGAAACAGCTATGGTACCTACCCTGCAGGCGAAATATAAACTGATTGCAGCTTTTGTTTTCATTTTTTGTTATTTCATTTTTATGGCTATTTCTGAGCAAAGCGGCGGCTCATTATCGCTCTTTGCAAAAGATAATCTCGATCATAGTCTGGTTTTTCTTAACATCGACCCTAATGTGGTTAACAACAGTGTAAACTCACTATTTGTGATTATTTTCAGCCCGTTGATAGGTATTTTGTGGATAGGGATGCATAAACGCAAGATAGAACCTAATACCGTTGTTAAGTTTGGAATCGGTTTTCTGTTACTGGCACTCAGCTTTTACGTTTTCTATGCTACGCGTTTATTTGCCAATGCGCAAGGGATTAGTTCGTTGAATATTTTCACGTTAGCCTATCTTTTGCTTACCCTCGGAGAACTTTGCCTGGGTCCAATCGGGATGTCGATCATCACCAAACTTTCCCCAAAAAAGATGTTCGGTATGATGATGGGATTATGGTTTCTATCCAGTGCTTTCGGGCAGCTTGCAGCAGGTAAATTAGGCGCAGAAATGTCGACTATAGAGAATGCTTCGCTGATGGCTAAACTAGTTGCTTACACCGAGGGATACAAGGTTTTAGCATTGTATTCATTAATTGCCGGCGTTGGACTGATCGTGTTTTCGCAGCTGGTGAAGAAATTAATGGGCGAAGTTCGTTAAGCTTTACATCAAACATTTAATCCCTATTAGGCTTCCGGATAGGGATTATTCACTTTTAATATTTACTTTCGCAGTTTGAAAGCTAAAATGGCTTTCGTTAAAAAAATAATAACCGTGTCAGACAGTTTAGTTATCATCCCTACTTATAACGAAAAGGAAAATATAGAAAAGATTATCCGAAAGGTATTTTCTTTGACTCAGCCTTTTCATGTTTTAATTATTGATGACGGCTCGCCCGATGGCACAGCTGAAATTGTAAAATCGCTGCAGGGAGAGTATCAGGATCATCTGTTCATCGAAGAGCGGTCAGGGAAGCAAGGACTGGGCACAGCCTACATTTATGGTTTCAACTGGGCTTTGCAACGGGACTATCAATACATCTTTGAAATGGATGCAGATTTCTCGCATAATCCCGACGATCTTGCCCGCTTACGTGATGCCTGTTTACAAGGTGCGGATGTGGCGATTGGATCAAGATATGTAAAAGGTGTTAATGTGGTAAACTGGCCTATGGGCAGGGTGCTGATGTCGTATTTCGCCTCAATGTATGTGCGCTTTATCACCAGAATAAACATTCAGGATGCCACTGCCGGTTTTAAATGTTATCGCCGGATTGTACTGGAGACTATTCCGCTAAACAAAATACGGTTCGTGGGGTATGCCTTCCAGATCGAAATGAAATTTACGGCCATCAAATTCGGTTTCAATGTGGTAGAAGTCCCCATCATCTTCACTGATCGGACTGAAGGGACATCAAAGATGAGCACGCGAATTTTCCGTGAAGCATTTTTAGGTGTTATCCAGATGAAAGTAAGTAGCTGGTTCAGGGACTATAACCGGAAATCATCCATCTAAAGGCCTGGATTTAGATGCTCTGATCATTGCTCCATAGTCCTGCCCTTTTTCCATTGCACTAACGGTCATGGTCAGTCTTTTAGTTCGGGTAGCTTCTGTTTTAGCCTCGTTAATCCATTTAATAAAATAGTTTTGATGCGACTTCGGTTGCCCCAGAAAATGCTCCAATAGTCCTTCCCCATCGGCAAGGCATATCTCCAGATCTTCGGGCATTTCAATTTTGAATGTTATGTCCTCTTCCAAGAATAATTCAATAGCTGCTCCCGCCTCTTTTTTAAGCTTTTTACGAAGCTCAGATCGCAGCGCAATGATGTAATCCCCCTCGCCCATTGGGATGGTGGCCAGACCGCTTATTTCAAGCGCATCAATTTTTCCTTTCACCCTGAAAGTTACTTTGCAACCGGGTTTTATTTCGTTTGCCTTAGCCGCGGGAATGAATACATAACTCCATCCCGTCTTTTCGCCCATTTGCGCGAAGCGCTCTATTTCTGCTTTAAGGTGAACCATAACTAAATCTCGAGGACATTACATCAGCCAAGATATGAATTAATCGGGTGGTATTAGTGAACTGCTACCGGATTCATAACAATCTCGAGCTTGGCAAACTTCAAAACTTCAATACTTGGAAAACCAAAATCTTCCACTACTTTACCTAATATCAAATAGCAGCCCTTCCCTTTAAAAGGATACAACGGTGTAGTATTCGGAAAATGGGTGGTATCAAAGAAATCGCCCTGATCATCTATAAAGGTGCCGAACCACATCTTAGTATTTTTGATAGTACGGACAGTTTTCTCACAAACATAATTACCAACCATTTTCACTGTCTGCCCCACATATCGCTGCAGATCTGCCGCCTTTACGTCACCACGGTATTTGGTTTTCAAAAAGTCGAACATGGTGTAATTTAGAGGAAATCCCAATAGTTCCAGCTCGGCATAGGCATCTTCCAGAGCGGAATTCTCGAGTTCTGGCAACTGATATACGCTATGTTCTACACTAAACAGCTCAGCCGTATTGATTAACTTCCGCTGGTGCCCCAGATAGTTATGAATATCCCATAACAGGCTCTTCTTATCTTTGCCCGTAAATCGTAGCGCGCCCAAACGAATCAGTAAAATAGATTGTTCCAGTGTAATCTGTGTACGCTTCACAAAGTCCTCCAGGTTCTTAAAATTGCCATTTAACCTACGCTCGTGGGGTATTCGTTCGATAAACTTATTTTCAAGCCCCTGTATACCGATAAAGCCCAGGTAGGCTTCATTCCCTTTTATATTGACCACGTCATCGCTAAAGTTTACACAAGGCAAATGCACCCTGGCGCCTGTTTTCTGTAATTCATGTACATACACCCATCTGCTGTAAAAACCTCCATAATTATTCAGTACCGCAACCATGAACTCTTTTGGGAAATAAGTTTTAAGGTAAAGGCTTTGATAGCTTTCTACCGCGAAAGAAGCCGAATGGGCTTTCGAAAAGCTGTAGCCTGCGAACGATGAAACCTGCCGCCAAACCTCTTTAGTCACTTCTTCATCACGTCCTAACTGTTTCGCGGAATCGAAAAAACGTTGTACCAGTTTATCAAACTCCAGTTTCGACGGGTACTTGCCACTCATGGCTCGCCGCAATATGTCTGCATCGGCCAGATCCAAACCCGCATAGTGATGACAAATCTTAATCACATCCTCCTGATAAACCATAACACCGAAGGTTTCCTGCAATTGCTCTTTCATCACCGGGTGGAGGTATTTGACCTGGTGAGGAGCATGATAACTCTGAATGTACATTTTCATCATACCAGAGCTGGCTACCCCGGGACGGATGATAGAGCTTGCTGCCACCAGCGTAAGGTAATCTTCACAAGTGAGCTTTTTCAACAATTGACGCATGGCCGGCGATTCGATATAAAAGCAACCGATGGGCTGACCTTCCCTGAGCTCAGCGTTTAGTCTCGGGTCGTCCCGAAACCTGGGGAAGTTATGAATGTCTACATCCTTACCCTGGTTTTCCTTAACAATACGAACAGCCTCTCTAATGTGCCCTATGCCCCGCTGACTTAAAATATCGAATTTCTCGAAACCAATAAATTCGGCTTCATACATATCCCATTGTACGGTTGGAAAGCCTTTGGGAGGTAAATCCAAAGCAGTATAGTAAGTAAGCGGCTCTTCAGAAATTAAGATTCCGCCAGCATGAATCGATCTTTGGTTGGGCATATCTCTCATGAGGCTGTGGACCAGCATTAACTTTTTAAACGTAGGGTTTTGGAGGTTGTCCCTTTCTTTTGTCTGGTCGCTAAAACTGTCAATTTCTTCTTTGGGCAAGCCAAGTACTTTTCCTATTTCGCGGATAATTGCCCTGTCTTTAAAAGTACTCATGGTCCCTAGAAATGCTACATGTCCTTTAGGATACCGATCAAAGAGGTAGCGCTGTATCACCTCCCGTTCGTCCCATGAAAAATCGATATCAAAATCAGGCGGACTTGTACGTTTTTCATTTAAAAACCGTTCAAAATACAAATCAAGTTCAATTGGATCAACGTCTGTAATGCGTAAACAATAGGCAACAATGCTATTGGCTCCAGATCCTCTCCCCACATGATAAAAACCGCACTTGTCGATAGCGAAACGAATAATATCAAAGGTAATCAGAAAGTATGCACAGTAATCCAGTGCTTCAATTACCCTGAGTTCCTTTTCGATCCTTTCCCTGGCAACAGCATGGCCCACCCCATATCTATATGCTAAACCTTTCAACGTGAGATTGCGAAGCATCAGCCGGTCACCATCCGGACCTGTTCTAGTATAAGTTTTTTTATTTTTAGAGAACTTGCCCTTCACCAGGTAGTCATCCATGGAGCAACTATCAAATATTCGCCGGGTGTTTTCGAGTATAAAAGGATATTCGGCAAACTGATTTTCAATTTCCTGTTCCGAAATCAAAACTTCTGCTTCCAAACATTTATCTGCTTCATCAACTTTAGTTAGCAAGGTGCTGGAACTGATTGCCCGCAAATACTCATGCAAACGATACTCATACTTTCCTGTAACTGTTACCGGGTGCCAAACCACCAGCTTATGCCTGATATGATCCAAAGGATGGGAATACAAAAAATTGAGTTGGTCACGTCGTATGCCCATAAACTCATTTGATCTCAATGTCCGGTCGGCATTTTTGGAAAAAGGATAAATCACAAAAGCATTTTCGAAAGCTGGTGCAGTTCGTGGAAGTTCTTTCTGATTCAGGTTATGAAAGGTTAAAAACTCGTTGAGCTCCCTCATACCTTCCTTGTTTTTTGCTATACCAATGTAAAGTAAAAGGTTATTTAACCGGAATTCAATGCCGGTAACCGGCTTAATTAAATATGGGTTATTTCCTGCGTGCTGTTCTGTTTTGTCGACCTTGAGTTTTTGCTTTTCGCATTCACGGATAAACTCCATGGCACCCGTTGAATTATTGATATCGGTTAAAACCAATTGGTGAATATCCAATGCGCGGGCCTGACGTACAATTTCCTGAACGGGAATGGTTCCATATTTAAGGCTATATGTAGAATGCACGTTTAGAAACATTTCAGTATCAGGTACAAGATATGGTGGGTGATTGAATGATGGGTGGACAGTTTAACTAATCCAGCTTCGTTGCTGTTCCCAGGTCAGTATTAATGAAGGTTCTGATCCGCGAACGTCTCTTCTCTTCCGTCTCATCCGGCCGCTCTGTTGTCGCTTTTTTCTTCCTGGGGTTATATTTAATTACTTTATTATTTTCATCTTTAAGAGGGGGCTTGACGATGCAGGCTTTCACTACCGATTCTAATCCATAATGATCCCGTACTTTATCCATTGCCTGGTACAAATCGTATTCAACTTCAGAAGTATGGTACAGGCCAATCTGCTCAAACCCGCTCACCAGATGAGACAGTTTTACCCCGATCAGGCGCAACATCATCCGGCGGGAATAGAGTCGCTCAAACAAGTCGTGCGCTTTTGCGGTCAGAAATGAATCCAGCGCAGTATAGGGAATCCGCGCCTGCTGGGTAACCGTTTCGAAATTCGAGTACCGGATCGTAACCGTAATGCAGGCTGTAAGTTTCTGCTGGTGCCGGAGTTCATAAGTTAAATTGGTAACCATTCCACTTAGTATAGCCTTCATCTTCGAAATATCCATACTGTCACTTTCAAAAGTTGTTTGGGTACCGATTGATTTACGTTCCCGGTAAGGCACTACGGGCGAAAGATCAATTCCGTTGGCTTTCTGCCAGATGCCCAGTCCATGCTGACCCAAAATCTTAAACATCAAATCCTGCGGAACTTCTGCAAGTGTTTGTATTCTACGCACGCCCATCTCACTTAGCCTTTTATAGGTTGAATCGCCAATGCCCGGTATTTTATGCACGGCCAGGGGATTCAGAAATGAGCGTACTTCAGGCAAGGGGATTTTGAGCTCTCCATTAGGTTTACACTCATTGGTCACGATCTTTGAAACCGTTTTATTAACAGATAAGCCAAAAGATATCGGTAAGCCGGTTTCTTTAATGATGGTTTGGCGCAATTCGGAAGCAAATTTCATGCACCCAAAAAACTTGTCCATCCCGGTCATGTCGATATAGTGTTCATCGATGCTCGCCTTTTCGAAAAGCGGGACTTTATCCGCAATAATCTCTGTGATTTCGTGAGATGCTTTGGAATAGTCTTCCATATTCCCGCGGACAAATATTGCCTGGGGACAGAGTTGCCGGGCCATCCTTCCTGGCATAGCGGCATGTACACCATACTTACGGGCCTCATAACTACAGGAAGTTACTACGCCCCGATCAGATCCGCCTCCAACAATAACAGGCTTCCCAACCAGGCTGGGATTTTTCCTTAATTCTACAGATACGAAAAAGGCATCCTGATCCATGTGTATGATATGTTTATCAGTCTGGTTCATATCATCAGCGTTTAAAATGTTAAGAATAATTTTACAATCAAAATTACTAATATATTTAGCTTTAACTTAAAAATCAATTTGTGAATTATCCACAATATACTAACATTTTTAGCTTAACGTTTTTTATTCTGAATGTTGGTGCATAAAAAATGCCCTGATATTGCTATCAGGGCATTTCAATATTTATGCTATTAGTCTTATTTATTGCTTAACAATTTTAAACTCCGTTCTTCTGTTTAACTGGTGATCAGCATCGCTGCATTCTACACCATTGCTACACTTGTTTAACAGTTGCGTTTCGCCGTAACCTTTAGCCGTGATGCGGTTTTTAGCAATGCCTTTTGATATGATATACTGAACGGCAGACTCAGCTCTTTTTTGCGACAAACTCAGGTTATAACCATCCTTTCCGCGGCTATCGGTGTGCGAGCCCAGCTCAATCCAGATCGTTGGATTTTCAACCAAAATCTTAACCAGCTTATCCAGTTCAACCGCTGCATCCGGACGAATATTCCATTTGTCGAAATCGTAGTAAATATTTTCCAATCTGATCCCTTTCATCAGCTCAATTGCTTCAAGGTATAAATCCTGTTTCAACACTTCTGAGGTTGTTAAGCCAATAGTGGCCAGGTTTTCTACATCAGATCTGTAAGCGGTTTTTTCAGCAGAAACATTGTACTCAGATTCTTTCGCGAGATTAAACTCATAGAATCCGTTTTCATCTGTTTCGGTTTTGATTACTGAGCCATTCACTTTAGAAAGTGTAACCACCGCATTCGTTAATGGATCGCTGGTTTTACGATCGAAAACCCGTCCTTCCAGTTTAAAAGCCAATATCGCTTTCTGATCTATCGAATAAATATCATCACTACCCACTCCACCTTCACGGTTTGAGGACAGGTAAACAATGCCGCCTTTTTCATTCAGACTGAAACTAAAGTCATCCTGAGGAGAGTTAAAGGGGTAACCAAGATTCTCTATCACACCAATCCCACCTCCTTGTCTTAAAGCCTGGTATACATCCAGTCCGCCCATACCCACTCTGCCATCGCTTGAAAAATAAAAATTATCTTTCTCATCGAAAACCGGACTCCGTTCGTTACCAGGTGTGTTGACCTCTTTCAGGTTAATTGGTTTTCCCCATTCTCCTGCATCGGTTTTCAGGCAAACGTAGATATCTGTTCCACCTAAGCCGCCAGGCATGTTAGATGCAAAGTACAGACTATTGCCGTCGGTGGTGACAAACGGATCTCCAACAGAATACTCGTTCACGTTATTGTAAGTGAAAGATACCGGTTCGCTCCAGGTACCATCTGCGGATTTGGTGCTGCTGAATATTTCAACGTTAACCGTTGTGGGTTGTTTTTTCAAACGTTCCAGTTCGTCGGTAATGCGGGTGAGTGTAAAATACATGGTTTTCCCATCAGCAGTAAAACTTGCTGAACCCACATGATAACGCGTACCTGTTCTGATTGGAAACAATGCCAGACTGTCTTTAGAAGAGGCTTTATAATATAATTTGAGGTAGCCATTTCCCGTCCAGCCATATACATTGGCATTGGGCTCTTTGGTGCCATCAAATCGTAAGAACGGGCGGCTTTCGTTCGATTCCAGTTTACTGTTTAAACGGTCAGATGTAAAAACTACTCCATTCTGATATTTGAAAGCTCCCCAGTCTGATTGTGTACTGTTTAATTCCTTTTGATTGATCAGCTCTACTTTTTTTGGATTCCTGATCCATTTTATTGCTGAATCACATGATCCGATCCAAACGGCTTGCTGCCTTTCCGGAACGTCTTTTTTCTGCTCGATATAATTTAAATACTGAACTTTTGCTTCACTGTATTTTGAATTATTCTGGAGCGCTTTTGCATAGCCTAAAATATTTTCAGGTTTACTGCCGGCCATTTTAGAAGCTATTGCATACCAGCTTTCTGCCTGTTTGTAATTGTACATATTGGCGTATGCATTGGCCAAACGTTCGGCAGCGTGTAAAGTTTCTTTCTTTTTATAGGCCTGCTCGTATAAATCTGCCGCCTTGCTGTAGTTAAACAAGTCAAACTGTTTATCAGCATCCTTGATTACATATTGCGCTTGCGCAGAGAAACCAGTTACAAATAAACAATATGCAGAGAAGCAGGTACCTATTAAAATTTTCTTCATTATAATTGATTGGATAATTTAGCTAATTTACTGATTTAATGTTTAAAAAACCCTTGGTGTTGCCAGTCGGATGTTTGGTTTGATGAATGAATAGGCAATTGAGATCTCATGTGTACCTCCGCTATACCCCTGTAAAGGACCGATAGAGAAATCATAACCATAACCAATCCTGATTTTTTCTGATGGGAAGATCTGTATCGCTGCAACAGCAGAGTTACGTGGTGTCAGGTCGTTTTGAAGATAGCTCTTGTCGTAGAGTTTTACACCTGTGCGGTATGACCCACCTACCCAGAGAAATTCCTTAATCAACAAAAAGGCATTTAAATCTAAACTCGTTGGCCCACCCCTGTCGTCTTTTAACAGAAAAGATGGCTTGATCTGAAAATTTTCATTGATCGGGAACAAGGCACCAGCTGTAAGATAATAATGAGGCTTTGGTTGTGCAATGAAGGCGTACCGGTCTATATTGATGTAAGTCGCAATCAGATTGTCAACGGAGAATCCGGCATAATACCTGTCGTTGGCAAAGTATACCCCTGCCCTTGCATCAGGCACAATGGTGCTTTGTACACCAACGGGCTGATAGGGTTCAGGATCGTTGGGGTTCAGCAGTGAACCGTCGATACCCAGTTGCATCATTCCTACACCCAGACCCAGCGCTAAACGGGAACTCCCGTCATCATTCATCCGTATCCGGTAGGAATAATTTCCATAAACGCTTAAGTTGGTTTGGGCACCCAGTTTATCGCTGGCTACCTGAAGGGCCAGGCCCACATTGCCACTGTTTGCAATGGCATCAACAGCAAGGGCCATACTTTTAGGTGCACCGGTAATACCTGTCCACTGACTGCGGTAAAAGCTGTGCACATTGAGTACCTCTTTGTAACCTGCGTAAGCCGGATTGATGTAAATCCCGTTGAACATATACTGACT
>NZ_LECU01000009.1 GCF_001027745.1 Pedobacter sp. BMA | reverse complement strand
GCAGTAGTACTTGGGATGGTAGCTGCATTGGTGATGTCATTGGTAGTTGGTAGCGCATTATCAATAATATCAGTTATAACAGATGTTGTACCTAAGGTTACTGGAGCAATAGTTCCCGAAGAAATGTTCACGGTATAATTTTCAGTAGATTCTACCGTATTTGGACTACTAACTATAGTGACATTAAAAGTTTTAGTTGCATTTGCTGATCCGACAACAGTACCTGCAGTAAAAGTCACAGATCCTGGAGTTAAAGAATAATCTGCTGGCGAGATCGCGCTGCCATTCGATGCACTGTAATTTAAAGTTACATCATTGACTAGGGTAGCTCCTGGTGTACCAGTTAAAACAATTGCATATTGAGCTGTACCAACAGTTTCACGTACAGATGTTGGACCCGTAAGGTTGATGGTTGCGGTATCATTATCAGTAATTGTTGTAGATGCTGTAGCTGTTCCAAGAGTCGCTGACCCAGTCAAACCAGTAATATTGGTACTGAAAGTTTCATTGGGTTCTACTAAAGAATCATCAGTTATTAAGATTGTAAATTCACGGAAATCACCCACTACGCTTCCAGCAGGAAAACTAACTGATGAAACGCTAGGCGAACCGTAATCGGCAGCTACTGCAGTTCCTGGTGTGGTACCGGTATTTACAGAAATGGCATTTTCTGTAACTAAACCGGCTGTACCATTTAAGGTTACACGATAGGTAACGAGGGTACCTTCTGTTACGGTAGTGGTAGTTCTCGTTAAATCTACAGTTGGGACTTCCAGAGCACAAGCGAAGGCGTCGTCGAAATGTCCAAAATCACCAACAAAAGCGCGATAAGTATAAGTTCCGGCGGGTAAAACAGCTGACTTACCACTTACAAAAAACCAGGTTTCATCGTCTGTGGCATTGGTAAAATTAACGGAAGAAGAACTCGCTAGAGTTGCTGTGTTTGCTTGATTTCTTATCTCAACCAAACCAGTCCAGTCTGCATAACCAGGACTTGTTTTATCTCGGTTACTAAACCAACCTGAAAATGATAAAATACTTGGTTTTGATAGTATAATTGTTCTGATCGGATAATCAGACGTTCCGTTTATATCTAAATACTGGTTTCCGTTATGTGCATAGTCCGGACCAGGAGTATAACCGGTTCCGTCTACTTTTATAATATTCAATCGGTTTGCTTGTCCGCTTTGGGTTGTCCAAAGATTAAATGTAGCAGAGGCCTGGATATTATTATTATTGTTATTAGCTACAACAGGATCGTCAAACCCATTATTGATTGTGAAAATAGGTGTAGTACAGTTAGTAGAAACGGTCGGGCTAATATCTCTGATAACTGCTCTGTTATTGGTAGCTACCTGATCAATTTGACCTGATCCTGCCGCAATGGTAGCAATATTGGTCATTCCACCCGCAATGTTTACCGAAGCAGTAATAGTTAGGGTAGCTGTACCTGAAGCTGCTAATGCACCAACGTTCCAAACTCCAGATGATGGAGTGTAGGTCCCCAGGCTAGGAGAAGCCGTTACCAGTGTAAAACCACTTTGGAGCAAATCTGTAACTGTTACACCTGTAGCAGCTGAACCGCCAACATTGCTAGCGGTTACCGTAAAGGTTACTTGAGTTCCAACCAATGGTGTTTTACTGCTCACTGTTTTAGCTACAGCCAAATCTACATCATTATCAGTGATGGTAATCGTCGCCGATCTGTTAGCAACAACTGGAGTCAAAGTCAAACCATTTGATGCAGCAGTTAAAGTTAAAATTGCCGCCTCAGATGCTTCTACTATAGCGTCATCGATTACAATGAAGGGCACAGTGACAGAAGTTTGTCCTGCCAGAATTACAGCAGATGCCCCGATCGTATTATAATCCGTTCCATTAGTAGCTGCTCCAGACATAGTGAACGGAACGGTCGTATCTGTAGCTCTAGCATTCTGAATAGTTATAATATATGAACCTGCATTCCCCCCCTCTGTAAGGGTTGGCGTTGAAGTAGAAACAGAAACATAGTTTACAACAGCTACAGAATTGTCGGCATAAACGTTATTACATCCATACGGTCTGTTCGGCGGATTAGGTGTATTGGCTGGTGTATTTCCATTACATTCAGCAGCCGGATCAGTTGGTGCTAAGCCCGAAGTTGAGTTTGTCGCATCAGGATCAGTCGTATCTGCAGGTCTCAACATGCTGGCCTGAACTGGTATAGTATTACCTGCTAAGGAAGTTCCAACTGTCCCCGTAATAACAAAAGTTGCAGTCGATCCACTGGTCATATTCAGCTTCGAATTATATGTTGAGCCGGATGTAACTGGACTATTTTCCGTCACGCCAGTACCTAATGTCCTGGCAACATTTGTAATAGAAAAACCTGCTGGCGCAGTAAAATTGAAACCTGCGCCTGTGACATCACTAACACTATTAACGGCTGGACTCGTATCTCTGAAATTTTGAACAACTACTGTATAACTGACCGTACTTCCAATTGCCACCGGCGCGGTGAATGATGGTGTGATACTGTTTGTTCTTAAATCTGCACGTGTCGTAACAACGCTTACCGAAGTTACAGCCTCGGGACTTTGTGTAAATGCCCAGGTATCCATTGATTTAAGATTCCCAAAACTATTCGCACCTTTTCCTGTATTTGTATTGTTAGTTCCAGCATCCGCTGAATAGCTACCCCATTTGTGTCCGTTCGCATTACTGGAAATTCCATTAGTTCCGGCGTACAACGGTACGGATCTCTCATCTCCCGTCGCACGGTTAATCAAACTATCGTTCCAGAAGACAATATCACTGTAAACACCCGGATCAGTACTTGTACGAACCGGATTATAAGTGGTTCCATTTTCCAGTAATTCTATGATTAGTCCTTTCGGGTTTATTTCCATATCTATAAATGGAAAGTGAACCTCTGCTGTTTGTAGCCGTACTCTGATCTGCGAAACCGTCGTTCCCGGAGCTAAAAAGTTACCATCACCATCTTTACCATCCCATATGACTGTATTAGAACCAATATTTGCGTTACCAGTTAAAATTCTTTCTGTACCAATACTAGGTGGAATTACTATTTTGTAAGTACCTGCGTTATTTGAAGTGAAGGTGATTTTCCCTCCTTTAGCGCCAGCCTGCCCAACTGTTCCTTCATCACCCGTAAGCTGTACATCTGAAATAACGGACAATATCGCAGCCGTTTTAAGCCAAGTAGTTGTAGCGGCAGATCCTGTATAATTTATCGATGCTGTTGCTGGTAGATCCGGCGCGGGCTTAGTGTAAAATATTTTATGAGTGATATCTGTAGTCCCATCCTGCGTTCTAGGATCTTGTGTTACACTAGTAATTAAATTCGTGTTAACACTCTTAAACTGAGAATTATTAGCCGCGTTCCTGAAACCCTTATTATTAACAAAGAATGTAAATCCTATCCCCTTGTTATCGTTATTGTTAACCAAATATGCTCTCCCATCTTTAGTCAAAACATACACTGAACTTTGAAAACCTGTATTTGCAGTAAAATCACCGTCAATTAGGAGGTTTAAAACATTCACATACACACGACCAGCTATCCAATTAGAAGCATTAGTATTTGCTCGAACCGAAACATCCCATGCCGCAATTATTGAGGTACCATTAGCCTGTGCAGCAGTATTACCTGTACCTGCATTAGTACCTTGCGTCCAGTCAGCATCTGCTAAAACATCCTCACGTCCGTTAGTTTGGGTATTCGTATTTGTAGTCCCCGCAGGAGGAATAAATTCTACTCTGTAAATTCCACTTACAGGTGCAATGTACTCGTAAGGCCTGTATCTACCCGCTGGCAATGTGTTTGTTGAATTCCACGGCCCTGCTTTCTCCTGGGTCCTGTTGCCGATTCTACCAGTTGTAGTAGACACTCCAGACGTTGCCGACGGCACCGCTGGAGTAATATTATTAGGGGCAAAGATATTGATCGTGCCAGAACTGTACCCCTGAGCACTAGAGGCTACGGCTATAATCTCCCCAGCGTTTGCATATACGAAATGAGTCCCCGCAGTCTTGAATGGATAGGCTTCAGCACCGAAGGTTGTAACACTACTGTACAATGCGGCTCTATTACCAGCAACCCCACTAGGGTACAAATCCTTACTTCCATCAGCGAAAGCCTCATTGAAATTGGAAATAAGAGCTAAAAAAGCAAAAAGGGAAGTACGGAGAAAATATCCAACAAATTTCTTCGTTAAATAAGTGTTACTACGATTAAATATTCGCGCGAAACCACGCGAAAAGAGTAGAGCTTTATTCATAAACGGGACGATAAGACAGTCTGCAACAATAGGGTTGTGGCAATTGTTATTCTAGCTAATGTTTGGTTTTCGATAACTTACGTAATCTCAAAACTTATGGTTTTAAAATGATGAAATTTATTAGTGAAATTCTGTTCCACCAATCCGATATCACACTTATTTTTGCAAAGATATTTAATGGTTAGAAAACTTCAGCTGACGATTATTTGATTTTGTATTATTAGTAATACAGAAAGTTTTACTATTGAATTGACTTAAATCAAATACTGGGTTATTTTAATTGGAATGAAGATTTTTTGGAAAGCCAACAACGGCAGATAATTGATTATAATCAATTGTTTTAATACAACCAATAGCTATATCAAATTTAAGACATTCAAGTTTCAGCCTAAATGCTTGGCATATGCTGCTCAGGATGATTAAAAGTGGAGTTGCAGAATAATTTGAAAAACTATTTCTATCGATATATTAATCTTTAATGGCTGGAAAGATTACCGTAAAGCAGGTTGTTGCATCCGATGACTGCACACTTATTGTACCACCATGAGCTTTTGCGATTTCACTGGATATAAATAATCCTAAACCCAGTCCCTCCTGCCCTTGCTTGATGCTACCCCTCGAAAAAGGCTTAAACAAATGCTGCTGAGTTAATTCATCGATCGCTTGTCCTGAATTGATTACACAAAGTTCCAGCCCCTGGTCATCAGTTTTCGCTGTTATGCTGATGGGTTTGCCCTTCTCTCCATGTGTAATAGCATTCCCCATCAGGTTGGAGAACAGCTGTGCCAGGCGCTTGTGATCTGCTTTCACAGGTTTTGAAAGAGACAGATCAAGATCAATAACCATATCTGGCATGGCTACAGTAAATTCGGAAATGACTTCTTTCAGCGTATTTTCCAGGCTGTCTGTATTTTCAAAATTTAATTTGATTCCACCGCCAAGTCTACCACTCGCGAAATCCAGAATATTATCAATTAGCCCGCGGGTCCTCATAGTCGCATCCTGAATAATCTTGGCTAATTTCAAATTTCTTTCGTCGAGATTGCTCCTTAATTGAAGCTGCACAGCATTTGAAATGGCATTTACAGGGTTACGAAGATCGTGTCCCAGCATGGCAATAAACTGTTCCCGGATTTCTCCTTCTTCCTCCTGTCTGCGGCTTCGTTCTGTCGCAACTGATAAGTCGTCAATGGCACTAAGATGAAATGAAATCAATTCCGCAAACAAGTTGAAAGTATCAATGGTATGCTGGTTGTTTACATTAGCCGGGTTAGGATCAATGGCACATAGTGTGCCGAAATATTCACCATTTTTTAATGTTATAGGTACTGAAATATAGCTCTGTAAACCATAGATGCGGGGTGTATGGTGGTCACGCCATTTCTCATCTTCACTTACGTGATCAATGGCTACAGCTTTTTTGTGTTCACTGATTTCGTGGCAAATAGTGGTTTCCAGCTTAAGCTCCCCGCCGGGCTCTAAACCAAAACCTATGAGATCGTTTGTAGCACAGGCAATCCACTGTTCATCAGTTACCCTGGCAATGGCCGAAAACCCCATGCCTGTGGTTTTGCAAACTACGTCCAAAATGTTAGCGATTATGGGAATTTTTGCAACGGACTCGATATCAAGTTGAATATCCGCTTTACTGATGCGTTTCATGCCGACTAAGTTTAAAGGATTGAAGTCCTCTAAATCAAAGATAGCAAATTGAATTGCATATCCAAACCAGCACGAAGCAATCTCGGCTTTATATAATGATTGTTACTTTTAAGGGGCGGCTAGGCTATATGACCAAATGCCTGATTATCTACACGGTGTACAAAATCACCAATATCAAAAGGCTTGGAGATAAAATCCTGGGCAGCACAATCATACAATACATCTCCGCGGGAGTAATTCGCGCTCATCATCAACACAGGAATAGCACAAGTTGACCGGTCAGCTTTTAAAATTTTACATACGTCGATACCATTACCATCAGGAAGCATTACATCAAGGACAAAAGCATCTGCATGCGATTCAGGTGCTCCTTTCATAAATGCGCTAACGGTAGCGAAACTACAAACCTCATAGTTTTCTGTCTCTAATAAAAATGTGATAATTTCTCTGATATCATCATCATCCTCAAGTATACATATTTTCTTTTTCGCAACATTCTGTTTCATCTTTTTCCCTTTTTCCTTATCCGGAGTACATACCCAACAGGCTTTCGCTAAATAAGTTTTATTTATCTGATATTATAGCACTTAAGATTGATAAAACACGAATGGTGGCCCATTAAAATTCAAGCTTAAAGCAGCAGGTTGCTGCTAACCAGAAAGAAGAGAAATGCTAACTAAAAGACGTTAAATAACACTAAAAGCTCTAAAACAGAGCGATTAAGAGTAAACGAAACTATTTCTAAAAAAACCTGTTCAACGCTATATAACAAGTCGCCTCATGATTGGATTTATACTCGCCACACCATCTAATAACGCTAAAGCGAACAATAGCGGAGCTGAAAGGCAAGAGCAGGTACTCGTTTCACAACTTCAGCAGAAAGATCGTGGGGCTTTTAAAAAGTTATACAAAATGTATGCTGCAAACTTGCTTGGTGTGATTACACTCATTGTTAAGCAACATGAAACCGCAGAAGATTTGCTTCAGGAATCCTTTTTAAAAATATCGAGAAACATCGCCAGTTACGATGAAAACAAATCCCGGCTTTTTACCTGGATGCTAAATATTGCCCGCAATACGGCAATTGATCACATCAGAAAAAAATCGACTAAACAGGAAACTCAGCACGTTGATCTGGATGAATCCATGGCGCAGCTAAACACTAGCTTCTTTTATTCAATATACACAGATGGTATAGGAATTAAAAAGATAACCACAGCATTACCTCATAAACAACAGCTGATTATCGACTTGGTTTATTATCAGGGTTACTCCCATTCTGAAGCTGCCGAGAAACTAAACATGCCGCTTGGCAGTCTTAAAACATCATTACGTGCAGCAATACTGCTGCTTAGAAAATCTTTTAATAATGAGCAAAAATCTTCTGGTTCGTTTTCTCTACAGCAGGCTATAGTTCCACAACGCGCTGTTGCTTCACATCATTTCTTTTAAGAAAGCGTTGGTAATTCCGGCTTTCAGAAATTTGTTTGTGCGCGTATTGTCTCAAAATAGGGAAATTAAGCAAAATGCTTTGGATAGAAACGCAATCAAAAGGTTTTTTGGGTCAGAAATCAGTTCACATCTTCATCGGGGCTTACAAGTGACGAGCTAAAATCCTTGATATCAACAAAGCCTAAAAATTGGGCGAGGCTATTTAACACAAATTGAGAGTTCTGGTGTTCGGGCTGATCCAATTTAAAGAAACGTTTCAGATTTGTTTGAGATACATAATTTTTAGTTTCTCTAAAAATTTGCTCCGAGACATGTAAGCAATCCTGAGCGTCCAGTTTTTGCATTCCGTACTTCACGCAAACCTGTTTTCTAAGCTCTGTTTCAAGGTCATTACTATTCATCTGTTATCGAATTAAGTTACCCCTTTCTAAATAACACACACTACATACAAATGTTTCATAAAGATCATTTAACAACTGGCAGCGCTGAATGCCAGATAAGTGACTTATTCTCTAAACATTATCAAAGTAATGAGATTATATCTTATTAACTGGCAGCATTATTGTCTGTATACCAGTAGTTCTGATCAATAGCCGTCGAAATCATATAACAAGAGGTAATGTTGATAGTGGAAGATGTTTTATGGAAAAAAAAGTAATGATCATTGATGATGACCGGGATGCAATGAAAGTAATTAAGGATGCATTAACAGCAGATGGGTGCATGGTTGAGTCAATTATGACTATTGATGACATTTATCCAAATTTACAAAGCTTTAAACCTAACCTTTTCATACTCGATATTAACCTCAAAGGTGGAGATGGACGCAGTCTGTGTAATAAAATTAAAGCTGATTTGTCTTATCATCATATTCCAATTGTGCTGCTTACCTCGCTTGATTTTGAAAAAATCGGAGAAATTGATTGTGAAGCGGACGCGATACTTGGAAAACCAATCGACATGAAAAATTTGAGCCTTACCATTAACAACCTGATCGGAGACTTATCGCAATAAAAATTAGTTAATCTGGTAAGCGCATCCCGGGCAATCCGGGATGCGCTGTATTTTAAGCCAGGTTTTCTAAACTGATCTGCTCTCGAGCCAGTTTTGCAGCAGCTACGAGATTTATTAACGCGGCTTTTGTCTCTGGCCATTTACGGGTTTTCAAACCGCAGTCTGGATTTACCCAAAGGTGTTGTGCAGGGAGCAGGCTTGCTGCTTTTGTAAGCAATAAAGCCATCTCTTCGGCACCAGGAACTCGTGGTGAATGAATATCATACACTCCCGGGCCGATTTCGTTAGGATAGTCAAAATCTGCAAAGGCCTCGAGAAGTTCCATCTGCGAGCGCGAAGTTTCAATTGTAATCACATCCGCATCCATAGCTGCAATATGCTGAATAATGTTATTGAATTCGCTGTAGCACATATGCGTGTGAATTTGTGTGTCATCCCCCACCCCGCTTGCCGAAATCCGAAATGCGTTCACCGCCCATTCAAGATATTTGGCGTGTTTGGACTGTCTTAAGGGTAAGCCTTCACGTATGGCAGCCTCATCAATCTGAATGATACCAATCCCAGCTTTTTCCAATGCCAGAACTTCATCCCGGATGGCAAAGGCTATTTGATTGGTTGTAATATCCCTTCCCTGATCATCACGTACAAATGACCATTGTAAAATGGTTACCGGGCCCGTAAGCATGCCTTTCATCGGCTTTGCAGTTTGAGCAGCAGCAAATTTACTCCAGCGTACCGTCATGTCTTTCGGGCGGCTCACATCGCCATAAATTACCGGCGGTTTTACGCAGCGGCTTCCATAACTCTGCACCCAGCCATTCTTTGTAAACAAGAATCCATCCAGCTGCTCGCCAAAATATTCCACCATGTCGTTACGCTCGAACTCTCCATGTACCAGCACATCCAGTCCAATTTCTTCCTGCCAGCGTATAGCCGCTATTGTTGCATGTTCTATAGCCTCTTCATACTGCGCAAGGGTCAGCTCGCCTTTTTTGTATCTGGCACGCATCTGGCGTATATCATCTGTTTGTGGAAATGACCCTATTGTTGTGGTGGGGAACGCAGGGAGCTTAAACCGCTCATGATGCAATTGCTGACGTATTGCAAAAATACTTTTACGGGTTGAGTCTGCATCTGTGATTCCGGCAATACGATCCTTCACTACTTGTTTATGTACTTTCTGAGAGCTTCGGCGGTTTTTAATTGCTAACTGGTTGGCTTCGAGCAAATCAGCATTTCCTTCAGCAATCTGACGGATTTCACTCACCTCAATTAATTTTTGGCGTGCAAAAGCCATCCAGTTTTTTATTTCCGGATCAATAGCTGTTTCGAGTTCCAGATCAATCGGACTATGAAGCAATGAACAGGATGGGGCAATCATTACTCGGTCTTCACCCAACAATGCTACTGCCTTAGCAACAAGAGAAAGCGACTTTTCATAGTTATTCTTCCAAACGTTACGCCCGTCTACTACCCCTAAGGAAAGTTGTAATTTTTCAGGAATCAGTGCCAGCACATCGTCCAGCTGTTCAGGACCCCTCACAAGATCGATGTGCAAGGCTGATATTGGAAGGTTTACGGCCAAGGCTGCATTATCCAACAGTGCCTCAAAATAAGTAGCGACTAGTAACTTTACCCCGCTTACCCTATTAGCAATAGCCCGGTATGCATACTCAAAAGCCTCTTTGTCTTTTTTTGAAAGATCGAGCGCCAGGCAGGGCTCATCCAACTGAATCCATTCTGCTCCCTGTTGTTTCAGACGGTTGATTATTTCAATGTAAACCGAAACCAGCTTTTTAATCAGGTCAATCCGTTCAAAACCCGTTTCTTTTTCTTTACCCAACAGCAGATAGCTCACCGGCCCCAGCAATACTGGCTTTGCTTTCTCTGCTAATTGCTGCTTTGCGCCGTTGTATTCACAGAATATATTTTCATTAAATATCCGGAATTCCTGATCTGCAGTAAATTCAGGCACAATGTAATGATAGTTGGTATCCAGCCATTTGGTCATTTCCATTGCCGTGATATCCAAACCGTCTTTTTGATAACCACGGGCCATGGCGAAATAGAGATCAATTTCATTGTTGCCCTTCACCTGCGAGAGTACAGGCGAGTAACGTTGCGGGATTACACCCAGCAAAAAACTCGTATCCAATACCTGATCATAAAAACTGAAATCATTGCATGGGATAAGGTCAATACCGGCATCTGCCTGGGTTTGCCAGTTCTCTTCCTTAATGATACGTGCAACCTTATTGAGTTCCTTAAGGTCTATTTTACCTGCCCAGTATTGCTCGCAGGCTTTTTTCAATTGTCGTTGGATCCCTATCCGCGGGTATCCCAGATTTTGTGTTAACATATTTCAACTTTTTAAATGGTAAATAATCATTGTAAAAAGTTCGCACATCATCTCAGGATGTTTCGCATAGAATGAAAAAAAGAAAAACACAGACGCAGGCGATAGCCCGGCTCATCCAGCAGGATTTACCATCATAAGTACTCATCTGACTTTAAGCTTCAATCGCGAAAGCATCGTCAATTCGAAACAGGCAGGTATCCTGACTTGTAACAGTTTCTATCATCCTTCCCGCCAAATGAGCAGTGGACATCCCTGGATAAAAACCTTTTTGTTACTTACAGTTGCGCGACAGTTCGTGATTTACACACGATTCCCTTTTCATTTACAGCTATGTAAAACCTTTTTCAATTGTTGAAATATGCAAAGAACTCTAATTATTACAAATCAGCTTTAAACTGCAACAAAAATACATCTGAAGATCATTATTCTTTTAAAAATGTAAAGTTCAGTTATATTATCTATTTTTAACTATATTTAAAGCAAATAAAACTTTTCATAAATTTTATTTAACTCCTTTAAAGAAAATTATTCTGATGACTGAACTTGATGAAACAGACTTGTTATTATTAAAGACCCTCGCAAACAATTCAAAACACACCAATAAGGAACTTGCAGAAAAGGTAAATCTATCCCCTTCTCCAGTTTTCGAAAGGATCAGACGACTCGAAACCGCCGGATATATCAAAAAATATATTGCCATTCTGGATGCGGGGAAATTCAATCAGGGATTCATCGTATTCTGCAACATTAAGCTGAAGCAACATGACAAGAAAATTGGTAACCGCTTTGTAGAAGATATTATGAATATTGATGAAGTGGTGGAATGCTATAATGTCTCGGGAGACTACGACTTTATTCTAAAGGTTTATGCCAAAGATATGAAACACTATCAGGACTTTGTATTCAATAAACTTGGTTCTGTTGAAAGTATAGGCAGCACACACAGTACTTTTGCTATGGCCGAAATTAAAAATACACACAACATTAGTTTTTAAACTTACTTATCTACTGAGTCTCAGCCTGAACTTCTAGCGATAGAAAGTTATCTAAAACGAGGTAATTTCATTCGTCAATTGGCAAAAATAAAACTTGGTAACCATTATTATGATATATTAGCTTTTTATTCAGATGGGAATGTTCAGCGGAGATATTTAAACTTTGAGACTACGTCCAGATTGTATTGATATTATATTATAAAGCTAATGGTGATTATTAGTAGTTTTGAAGAATACAAGTCTTATTTAGGAATCCAAATTGGGCAATCCAAATGGCACAAAATAAACCAGCAACAAACCAACAGGTTTGCTGATGCAACGGATAATTACACAAGTGACAACGGTAAAGCTAAAGAACAAGCACCAGTTGATTCTGAATTTGTACCTGGGTATCTGACGTTATCGCTGATCCCTTATTTGTGGAAACAAATAGCAGACATCAGGGATGTTAAAATGGAGGTAAACTACGGGATAGAGAATTTCAAATTTAATCAGGAAGTCCGCGTTGATGACGAGGTAATGCTGCGCGCCAAGCTGATATCAATCTCCGATCTTCGCGGGATCACTAAAGTTGTTATTCAGGCAGATCTCGATATTAAAGGATCAACGGTAACTGCTTACACAGGTAACGTGGTTTTCTTATATCATTTTAATTAGGTCTGATACGCTAAGATGCGGAACATCTCACGAATCATCTCTTGTGATAGTTTCTGCTTAACCTGGTGCTGCATCAGGTATTCATCAGAAAAATTCTCACCTAATTCATCCATAATAAAGGCATATCTGGCCTTTAATTCGATAAGATCAATCTGTATGGATAAAGATAGCTCCTGCATAGTACAAAGCTATAAAACCCGTTTATCAATCGGAAGAAATTAATCAGATGTTAATAAAAATACATTAACTACTCAACATACAGATTTAAGCTGATGTGAGCTTTTCAAGTTACGGCATAAGCCCTACTGCTGAAAAACGTTAGCTTTCATATTCATGCCAGGATAGCCTTTTTGAGCTATTTACAAAGGCTTGCCATATTGGTAATTTTGAAGAATTAATTTTCCTTTTATCAATGAAACCTAAACACTTTTTAATTGCATTAGCCATTCTGGTTATACCATTATCACTACTCGCTTCCCTTTATGTACCCAAAGGCATTAAAGCCCGGAAACATGAGCAAACCATGAAATTAGCACCGGTAGAAACCGATCACGTTACCCTTGAGGATGTGCAAAAAAAAACCTTTTATATTGAGGACAAGCAACCTATTGGAAGTACAGTTTATTACTGGAAATTACGATCGGGTAATCAGGTACTCAATTTTGAACATGTACCCGACAATATCTTTTGGAAATGGAATGTGAATGAAGCCGTTCCCGCTGGCGTGATTCTTAAATTAATGAGAATTGATGAGCAAATACATGAAACCTACAATTTACACATCACCAGGCAACGATAATCCAGATGGCTGGAAATAAAAAAAGGCTATCTCACGACTGCCTTTCACATATAAATAATTAACCAAACAAATTCACTTTAGGAATGGCCACCATTACGCATGATGGCCATTTTTGATCTTGAACTACCCAAAGTTCTTCGACCTGTTTTTTCATAGGTAGCATATAAACCATACTCAGCTGATATTGTTTTCGCACCACTTGCTTTTTAATGTATGTTACTGATTGTTAAGGCAAATAAATATTTCTCATCCTCCCTTTATGAATTTAATCGATTCGATGATGTTGCCATCCAGTGATAGATCATCAAAATTATCTTGTTTTGATACTGCCACGTCAGGTACGATGTAATCATAGTAAATCCCATTTCTGTCGCTGTCGTACCCTGTAGTCAGGGCCATCGTGGTATTAAATGGCAAAGGCCAGGAAACGTTGCCTGTAGTATAGCTAGCCGTGTTTTCACCAATAAAACGCGTATTAGCTCTGCCTTTAAAAGCCAGCGCGGTAATTTCTCCCGAACTTCCAGTGAACAATCCGGTGATGACAGCCACTTTCGCCTGATCTAATAAACGACCATTAGGAGATACAGATGAAATAACTTTAGATTTTTGGATGTAATTGCCCTTGTCTAGCTTATATTTACTTACTGACCTCTTATCTACATTAAGTTCACCCCAGATATCATGATCACCAAGAAGGTCATACAGCGCCAGCAGCATAGGGGCTGCGTTACCCCCCGTGTTAAACCGTAAATCTACTATCCAGCCCTCAATGTTATCATTGTTTTTGACTTGAGCAATCTGCTCATATAAAGGCTGCGCAATGCGACTTATATTTTCAGCACTATTGTCAAAGAACACCATACCAGGGACTAAAATATAGCCGTACTTCCCTTGCAGTACTTTTACCTCAAACGCTGGTCTGGTATCATATTTCTTTTTCCATTGCGCGGAGTAGCGGTCTTTTGCAATCACCTTATGCGTTGCTGAATATTTGCCCTCCCTACGGTACACTAAACAATGCGTCGCATTGATCTTATCAAACAAGGTACTAATTTCATTAAGAGAAGTTTTAAAGCTTTTATAAGTCGCCAAACGCTTATAGGTTTCAGGCTCCACACTTTTCCAGTCCACTGATTTGCGATGCAGATAGCCAATCTTTAAGGCCTTAAAAAGTTCTTTATAAAAAGTATCGATGCTATCCTGAACGGAGCGACCTGATGTTTCGACGATTGACTCTTCCTTCTTCGCACTAACAGACTGAGCTGAAGCACCCAGAGAAAAAATCAATAGCAGGATTAAGTTAAGAATGTTTTTCATTTCAAAATATAAGTAATTTTGAAGGTAGACGAAATTTGTTTGACTTTGGTTGCATATTTTTCCGCGACCGCAAACTAAAATGCCTCAAAAGTGTTTCTCCAGTTAAGATTTATGTTATGGTACTAAATTTAAACGATCTTGTGCGTGCAGCCGGAAAGCTGGAAAATGTGTTGAATGATCTTGACATCAGCATTAAAATAGGTAAACCAAATATTATTGCATTTGATATTCCGACAGCATTGAGTTTTCGCGATGAGCCTGCGATGATACAATTTGCCAGACAAGCCCTGGCGAAAGCTTCCGTAGCTTTATACGCCGAACTAAGGATTATTTTTATCCTCGGCCCGAATCATAGTCATTCTATTCTGTTAAAACCTGATTCCAGTTCAATGCCCAATTAGCGATATCATTCGCTACAAGTAGCCTTCCGTCAGGCACCAGATAATTACATTCTTCTGGTTCTAAAAAATGGAAATAGTATTTGATTCCTATCGTTATTTGCGCATGGCAAATTCCACGCTGTCGATTACATGATCCAAATCAAACGGTTTCTCTACAAAAGCTTTCGCTTTACAACCAATCCCAATTTCGCGCGAACTTACGTTAGCGCTCATCATCACCACTGGTATATCGTGTGTATGCTTATCATTGTTAATTTTTCTGCAAAGATCTATTCCATTTCCATCAGGCAAACGGACATCAAGCAGGTATAGATCCGGCGTATAATGGTGGCGCGCCCTCATCAGGTCTTTAATGCACGAAAACATGCTCACCTCGTAATCTTCTTCTGATAATAAAATATTTAAAACGTCGCGGATAGCGTGATCATCTTCCAGCACACATATTTTCTTTTTCATTTTATTCCTCCTCTATAACCAAAACCCTTTTTAAGATCAACTGGCCCATATTTATTCAACATGATCTACCTGCGAATTGTTTAGAAGATGCAATTAATTTTTTGCTGAAACTTACAGCGCAATTTAAATCTTGATCTTACTTAAAACCAGGCTAAAGAATTTGATGAAAGCAGCTTTGTTTATTTAGCTATTCAGGCAATTCTAAAACTTTAGCGACAGCGAAATGTTAAACAGGAAATAAAAACAAAACCTATGACAGCAGATAAAAAAGTACAAGCAATCAAATTATTGAAACAAGGACTTGAAACGATTCAGGCGAGAGCGTACACAGAAATTGCGGAAATCCCGACAGATGACCAGGATGATTTTCAGGTGAAGTACAGTTTTGTGCACGAAGGTATAGAGGGCATATTTACTGTGATAGGTAAAGCCGCCCCTGCTGCGTCCGAAGAAGGTGAAATTAAATTTACGCTGCTGAGTGAGTTCGCGGAGGATTCACTACATTATGAATCGGCAACAGCAAGAGAACAGGTTGACAACGACCTGATCAGTGCCGAGAGCTACCTGAACGACCATATCAATCAGGGATAAGAAGATCAGAGATGGACAAACCCAGCTATCTCAATTTTGACCATTCTAAATACGAATGGAAACCTGATATCGACTACCGAGTTCATCCTGAGGCCTACCGAGTAGGCAAGGGTGAACAAGGTGTGCTGATCTGCGAGCCATACAAAAGTGAAATTGGCCGATACTGGCGTTTTAAAACACCCGATATCGCCAACGAAAGCAGCGAAAAAATATATAAACTTTTCCTTGAGTATTTGCGAGCGGATGATTTTGTTGGAGCCGACATGGCCCGCAAATACCTGCAGATGGGTTATACCCGGGCAAGAAGATATGCCAATTACAAAGGGGGAAAGAAGTATGATGCCGATCAGGATTACCGCCAGCTGGAACGCGGCACCGGCGATGCACAAAAGGCCATATCTGCGTCTATCTTTTATGATCGGTGGAAATCAGCAGAAGCCAATGAAAAATATGTAAAACTAAAGAAGCAGTGGAAAGATGAAAGGGGTTAAAAAACAAAACCTTCCTCAAAAATGCTGTACGGTTTGTGGACGCAACTTTAGCTGGCGCAAGAAATGGGAAAAAGTTTGGGAACAGGTAAAATACTGCTCCGAAAAATGCAGACGAGGGAAATCTGCGTAATTATTTCTTGTAATAAGCCGATAAGCATGTCCTGATGCAAAAAAAGGCAAATCTTTTTTATATTTGACTTACGGAAATGGTGTCCTTCCGATTCAACCGCTTTTCAAAGCTGATGGCGCCTGCAAAGTATCGCGGATAATGAAATCCCGATGGTAATTCCGCTAATGAATAACCTGAATCGAATAATCTCAAAAATGCAGTTTCAGAGCCTTGGTTATGCCTTGCGCTGGACGTTGATCACCATTCCTGTAGCCGTTAGTATCGGCAGCATGGTTGCCCTTTTCCTGTGGTTATTACAGGGGGCAATCCATTTGAGGTTTGCCAATAAATGGTTACTATACCTGCTTCCGCTTGCCGGTATTGTTATTCACCTGATTTACAAAGTTGCCGGCAAATCTTCAGAAAAAGGCAACAACCTTATCCTTACAGAAATCACCAAGCCTGAAAACGGTGTTCCGATGGTGATGGCTCCATTGATACTGGTTACCACTATCATTACCCATTTGTTCGGAGGCTCTGCCGGGCGTGAAGGTACCGCAGTACAAATCGGAGGAAGTATAGCCGGTACCTTTGGAAAATGGTTTAGACTTGACGAACATGAAATTCGCATATTGCTCACGGCCGGTATTGCCGCAGGCTTTGGTGCAGTTTTTGGAACCCCTTTAACGGGGGCTATTTTTGCAATGGAAGTATTGGTAATCGGAAAGATTAACTATACATCTCTACTTCCATGCCTGATTGCCGGAATTGTTGGCGATTTAACTGTAGCTGCCTGGGGCATACACCACACCCCATACCGAATTGATATCATACCCGATTCATCCTACTTTCTTTCTGATTATCTTCCGGTAAATCTGCTTTTACTTTTCAAGGTAATCTTGTCGGCAATTGCATTCGGACTGGCAAGCTACATTTTTTCATTGGCGATACACCTGGTGAAGTCCTTCTTCTCCAACATAGGTAAGAACAAATGGTTGATTCCTGTATGCGGTGGACTGACAATCATCCTCTTAACGCTCTTATTGGGCAAACCCGATTACCTGAGCTTAGGGGTTGATCCTGAATACAAGGGTGCTGTAACCATCGCCTCTGCCTTCCATGCCGGAGGTGCTGAGCATTTCAGCTGGCTATGGAAAACCATATATACCGCTATCACACTTGGAACAGGCTTTAAGGGTGGCGAAGTAACGCCCCTGTTCTACATCGGAGCAACATTGGGCAACACCCTTGCCGGATGGATGGATGCACCTGTAGGCCTTTTCGCAGCACTGGGCTTCATAGCGGTTTTTGCTGGTGCAACGAATACACCACTGGCCTGTACGGTAATGGGCGTTGAGTTGTTTGGCAGTCAGTACATTCTTTTCTTTGCTGTAGCCTGTTTTACCGCGTATCTTTTCAGCGGACAAGCAGGGATATATACCGCACAGGAACCCGGCATTCCTAAATTATTTTCTAAATCAAAACAAAAGGTACCATCATCAAAAGAATAAAAAAGTTATATTAAGCTGATTGAGAAATGATAATTCAACAGACAGAGACATTTTTTAAAAAATATATCACGTTAACATTTAATATATATTCACAATGCTAAAGAAATTACTTTTTGCAATGCTCTTGTGTACTTTCCTTCAGGTGCAGGCCCAGGAGAACTTAAATTTCAATAATAATAAGGAAATTACTTCACCCGAAATCAACTCTGATAAAAGTATTACTTTTCGTTTGATGGCCCCAGGCGCAAAAAAGGTGGAATTGCAGGGTGACATGCTTGGGCACAATAACCCGGTTCCGATGAACAAACAGGACGATGGCCTCTGGACTTACACTACCCCTCCTGTGAAGCCAGAATTATACAGCTATTCATTTATTGTTGATGGACTCAAAATTCGGGATGCCAATAACGTTTATCAGATCAGAGATGTGGCATCCGTAGTGAACGTGGTTATTGTGCCAGATGGAAAAGCCGAAAATTATCTGGTAAAAGATGTGCCGCATGGAACAGTGAGCAAAAGATGGTATAAATCTCCGGGCAATGAAAAAAACAGAAGAATCTCAATCTATACCCCTCCGGGTTATGAGGAAGGGAAAAACAAATACCCGGTATTATATCTGCTGCACGGTATGGGTGGAGATGAAGAAGCCTGGCTGGCTCTGGGAAGAACTGCCCAGATTTTAGATAACCTTATTGCGCAGGGAAAAGCTAAACCGATGATTGTGGTGATGCCCAATGGAAACGTTGCACAAGGTGCAGCACCAGGAGAAGATTCGAAGGGCATGTATAAACCAACCATGCAACTGCCCCACACGATGGACGGAAAAATGGAAGAAACATTTATGGATATCCTCAAATTTATTGAAGTCAGCTATAGGGTAAATGCTAATCAGGCGAACAGGGCCATTGCAGGTTTATCCATGGGCGGATTCCATTCCCTTCACATCAGCAGGTTTTACCCTAAAACATTCGATTATGTTGGTCTTTTTTCTCCAGCGATCATGCCTTTCAGCAAAACCACATCTCCGGTTTACGAAAACTTTGATGTTACACTTAAAAAACAATTCAGCAACGGTTTAAAATTATACTGGATTGGCATAGGAAAAACGGATTTCCTTTACAAATCAGTAGCAGATTACCGGAAAAAACTAGACGAATACGGTGTGAAATATACTTATTCGGAAAGTGAAGGAGGCCACACCTGGTCGAACTGGAGAGATTATCTTGTTACTTTTAGTCAGCAACTTTTCAAATAGTTGACGAGGCTTTTTTATGAGATAGAACCAAAGTAGATGCTTCATTCCTTTATCATGTTAGCACAAAATTAATATTCCCGTAATACCGCTGCGTATACCGCACTGTTAGTTTTGCGGGATATTTTATTCCGTACTAATCATGAAGACAAAACTTTTACTTATTGGCCTGTTATTATCCGGCACAGCATTTTCCCAGCAAAAAATCGACGTTCAGGCACATCGTGGTGGGATGGCCTTGCTTCCGGAAAACACCATCCCGGCGATGCTTAATGCGGTAAAGCTAGGGGCTAAAACACTGGAGCTCGACGTCGTTATCTCATCCGATGGGAAAGTAGTGGTTTCCCACGACCCTTATATGTCGGCGGTTTTTATGAGCAAACCTGATGGTTCTGCTGTAACGAAAGAAGAGCAAAAAGATTTGAGTTTATTCAAAATGACCTATGACAGCATCCGCAGATATAGCTCAGGTTTACGACCTCACTCCATGTTCCCTAATCAACAGCAACTCAAAACCCATAAGCCATTATTGAGTGATCTGATCGACAGTGTAGAAAGCTACGTAAAAAAGAACAAACTCAAACCGGTTTATTACAATATTGAAACCAAATCTTCACCTGCTGGTGATGGAAAATACAATCCCACACCAGAAGTTTTTGTTAAAACCATGATGGATGTAATCAATACCAAAGGGATTAATAAACGTCTGGTTATTCAGTCTTTTGATGTAAGAACACTTAAAGTTCTGCACCGAAGCTACCCTCAAATTAAGCTATCACTTCTGGTTCAGGGAAAAATGAATCTAACCGAAGAACAGCTAAAGCAATATGGGTTATCAGCCAAAGAGGTTGAGGTATATTTTAAACAGATGAATGCGAAAAAATTCGGTCTGGAAGAGGACCTGAAAAACTTAGGCTTTGTACCAGCTATCTATAGCCCGTATTATACCGGGGTAAACGCAGAAATGGTTACACAGGCACACGCAAAGAAAATGCAGATTCTTCCCTGGACAGTTGATAAAGAAGATGATATGCTGGCTTTACAAAAGCTTGGTGTCGATGGAATCATCACTAATAGCCCCGATGTTCTAATCAAACTCGTGGGAAGTTATCAAAAGAAATAATCATCCGTCAGGTTTCACAACATATCATTCCGTACAAAATACATTCATATTAACAAACGAAAAGAGCTCAGAAGAGCTCTTTTCCAGTTTATATCGGCCTGATACAGCAACGATTGCCTCGCGTATTGCCTTCTCAATTACTTCCTCCGCTCTCCTCACACGGTCAGGATAACCAATGGTATCTGCGTTAGCGTTCCGTAATAACAGCCGCAAATCCACCATTTCTGCTGAGTTTCACAGGAATGGTTGAATGAGCATTCACTTCCTGGCTTTTCTTCCTGTAATCCATCCCCTGGCGGTCAGCATTAATTCCATCTTCGAAAGAAGTCATTTCATAAGATTTACCTTTTGTCAGAAAATCGGGTTTTAAATCAAAAGTCCTTTCTTTACCGTTGGTAATTCCACCGATAAACCATTTATTGCCTTTCCGTTTTGCAACAATAGCAAACTCCCCTACCTCTGCTTTTATTGCTTTAGTCTCGTCCCAGGTCACAGGAACCTGAGTAATAAAGTCTGTACACTCCTGATTTTTGTAATATAGTGTTGGATTATCACATAGCATTTGTACACCACTTTCAAATAATACAAATAATGCAAGCTGGTAAGCCCTGGTGCCCACACTTGCAGCGTTTGGCCTTTTACCGCCAAAAACTTCAGGCTGCATGTTGATCATTGCACCAGGTGTAAAATCCATAGGTCCAACCACGTTCCTCATGAAAGGTAGATAGATGGAATTATCTGGCTGACAGCCCTCCATTTGTTCCATACCTCTCACACCTTCGTATGAAATCACATTCGGATATTTCTGTTCCAATCCTTTCGGGGTAAACGAGCCGTGGAAATCAACAAGTATATGATGTTTTGCTGCTTCCTTAGCCACTCTTTCATAGTAGTTAACCATCCACTGATCATTTCTGTCCATAAAATCAATCTTTACACCCTTTATTCCCCATTCTTCAAATTTTTTAAACAGATCCATATTTTTTTCAACTGTAAGCCACGTAAGCCACAATATGATATCTACCTTTTTTTCCTTCCCATATCTGATCAGCTCGTGTAAATCGACTTTTTGATTAGGGATGTAAGGATCAAAAACGCTCTCTGCCCACCCTTCATCCATAATGATATATGGAATGCCATTCCTGGATGCAAAATCCATATAATATTTATAAGTCTCCAGGTTATAACCTGAAACGAAATTCACATCATTTCCATAAGGTGCGGCATCATTCCACCATTCCCAGCTTACCTTTCCAGGCTTAATCCAGCTGGTATTTGTCAGTTCGGATTTTGGAGCAAGCTTTACCGGCAATGTACTTTCCAGTAACTCGTTATCACTTTTCGAGATAATGAAATACCTCCAGGGATAGGTCCTTTTAGCATCTGTTTGGGCAATATACTCGGCTTCCTTTGTGATTCTCATAAACCGATCACCTTCTTGCTTATCCTCCAGTGCAACTTTTGAAAATGCCGCGTTAACTTTGGAACCATTGCCTTTAAGAAACATGCATGGATAATCCCTAACGTCAGTTTCAGCAAAAAGCAACTTAAATCCCTTTCTGGTATCTATCAGGGCTGGCAGTGTGGCCATTGGGCCAGACTTTTGCCATCTTCCGTTGTCCAAATGGATGTAGTTGGTTTCATAATTTGAAGTAAAATCTTTAGCGGGTTGTAAATGCAGTAAGTAATCATCAGGAAGATTCAAACTTGCATCTTCATTTAAAACCTTAACTTTTCCATTTTGGTCTCCTTTAAAGTTGCTGACGATGCGATATGCAGCACCATCATTATACGCCCTGAATTCAACACTATATCCTGTGTTCAAACGAATCAATAATGAATTGAACTGATCGGTTATCCTGGAAAACTTTAACGGAACAACAGGCCTGAATTCACCCGATGTTTGCGAAAATTTATTGCTTTGGATCTTTATCTCCTTACCTGAAAACCGCTGATCGGTAATAATTCCCAGGCTAGCGCCCTCTATAAGCGGAGTGTCGTCACGGTATATACTGTAATATACTTTATCCATGACGTTTATTTTTACTTTAATTGATCCATCCGGGGAAGATAGATCCGCCCCCCTGCTTTTCATAGTCCCTAACACTATAAAAAGCGAAAACAGCATAAAAACTTTCCTATTCATTTTGATATCATACATAACAGCATCTATAAGTATTTTGCATCATTTGGCTTCCAATCTCTCCAAACTGATTTTCAATTCAGGTATATCAATAATAAGATTCACTTTCCATTAAAGCAACTTCAGTAGTTACAGATTCGTAGTTCCATCACAAAAGTTACGATTATTGGAAAAATTCAGTTGAAAGCTACCCGTTAGTAACTCCTAAATTTATTAAGCCAAAGTCGTAAACAAACACCTATACATGAAACACCACATCAAGCAATTCACTATTATCAAATAACCCAAACCTTTTCCCAATAGCATTTGTCTTTCTAATACTAAAACCTATAACATGAGCAGTCCGGAAAACAGTAAAAGTGAAAAAGACATCCTGAACGATATCCAGCAAGTCCACCAAAAGATTGAATCCAATCCTGAAGAACAATATGATCCCTCTGACACAGATGCTGTTGCCGGTGATCTGCAAGAACAGGTTAAAGGCAGTGATGCCGACAGTGACCGGGAATCTGGTGAGGGTGCCCAAGAAGATCAAAAACAGGAACAGGAAAAAGGTAGCGATGCTGACCACGAATAATGCACAGAATTATTCTTAATCACTACATTAAAATATAAATGGACATGAACGAATCGAAAAAACATGATGAAGATGCCGACAAAGAAACTGCCGGCAAAGAGAACAACGAAGAACAGAGGAACGATAAGTACTTATCTGATCAAAACCTCGAAAATAATCCCAATAAACCAGATGATGAAGCGGACTTTGAAAATCCGGATGACGATCCTGCCTAGCGATTGTATGGTAACGCGATTAAGATTTGGTAATCCTTGCGCTGAAATATTGATGGCCTGACGCACGCATTATGCGTGTGCCAGCATCATACAAAAGTAGCCGATATATGCTCTGTTACTTTTTTACCACGACTATTTTGCGGATCAGTGCGGCTTGTGATCCATTAGTAAGCGACACAAGCGTGCCGTTTTTCCAATACTGGGCCGCACCAGCATCACTGTAGCCTGCTACGTACACATCAACTCCTGATGTAGCTACAGACAACGCGAAAGCACTTTCAGGTCCGCTGGAGAGAATAACCGGTGATCCGTTTTTCCAATATTTCGCCACAATCGCATTGTTTGCGGCGCTCAGCCCAAATCCGGCAATATAAACATCATTTCCATTTACAGCGATTGATGTTCCGCGCACATCCGCAGATCCTGCTTCAATCAGGACAGGAGCCCCCAGGTTTTTACTATAGCGGGTTTGCGACTGACCGGAGTTATTATAACTTTCTGACCAAGCCAGATATAAATCATTGCCCGACACAGCGATCGCCTGATCAGCCGCCGCCCGGCTCCGGTCTGAAAGATCAAACAACTGTCCGTTTTTCCAATAGCAGGTAATGGTAGTAAGCCAGTCGAGATTTCTGCGCTCACCGATTACATATACATCGTTGCCTACTAATGCAATACCTGTAGCAACGGCCTGCTGCGTATTATCTGTTAGCGCAACGGGTGTCCCGTTCTTCCAATATTTTGCCTGATAAGTAGACGCGCCGGGAGATAGTTCCTGACCGGCAATATAAACGTCATTGCCAGATACAACAATATCGTTGGCAAATGCATCTCTTGTACCGTCAGTTAATGATATTGAGGTGCCATTCTTCCAGTATTTGGCTACATACTTTCCTGCTGCATTGATTTCATATCCTGCAATATGAATATCTGCGCCAGATACCACCATTGCATTTGCGTCTGACGATCCGGTGTTTCCACCCAGTGTAACTGCATTGCCGTTTTTCCAGTATTTAGCCACGTATCCTTCACGTCCTGCTGCATAAATATCATATGGCTGCGGCGTGGGGAGAATTGGATCTTCTGACCTCTTCTTACAAGATAAAAACGTACTTAATACTATTAAACACAACGAAGCGAAGTGTAATTTTTGCCCCATATTAATCTTTTTGTTAGTGTATACTGCGGCTTGGCTGCTGAATGCTTATGCGTTCCCGCCTGCGTTTCCGGCTAAATCGCCACCCACATCCTCTTCATCGTCAGTTTCGCCCGTCAAACCTCGCTGTACATCATTATCATCCACTTCTTTTTCCTCATTTGGACTTTGTTTTGCCTGGCCTTTATCATCTTCGCCATCTTTTGGGTCATAGTTATCTTTCATCATGTTGTTTTTAATAATGAACATCAATAATCTTCATAAGGTTTGAAAATAATTCCCTTTCCTAAGATAAAATGATTCGTTTCAAATCTATCTTTAATCATAATCTATTTCTTCTTAGGTACTTTCGCACCCTCTTTCCTCGCTTCAGAAAGTCCGATCGCTATTGCTTGTTTCTTAGAGGTTACTTTAGCTCCGGTACCAGTCTTTAGTTTTCCCTCTTTTTCTTCATGCACGGCCTGCTCAACTTTTTCGCCAGCCTTTTTCGAATACTTTGCCATAATGTTATTTTTTAAGATCAGATAAATGGAAATGCCATAACCGTTAGGGTGTTATAACCGCTGTAATAACTCTTTTTTAGAACCCTTCAAAAAATAAAAAGGTTTTGAAAAAGTGATATTGAAATATTGATCAGGGCTATCCATCTTTTACTTTCTTAATATTTAGAATCAACTTTAATCAGGATTTCAATAACCAGTTCGGCGACGTGCTATGGCGGGTTTGGCAAAGCAACTTGCTTTGGTGTATTAAAATGGAGTGAGATTGAGCTTTCTTTAAAGAAATCTCTTAAAGCAATGAAATGCCATTATGAATGAATTGTTTTTAGCATCTCTTTTACAAAATGTAAGAATATTTATAGAAATTACCGCAACATTCGCATATCAGGCATGCTTATATTTTGCAAAATGTGTAATTTAGTCATGCGAAATGAAGTATCTTAATAGTGAGGAAGAACAGGCTCTTTTAATTCGGCTAAAATCCGGAGATCAGGATGCACTCAGCAGGTTATACGATGCATTCAGCGATCAGTTGAATTATTATTTACAGCGGGCAGCAAAATCTCCTTTTCTGGCAGAGGATGTGGTCCATGATACTTTTCTTAAAATCTGGCAAACCCGGGATCAATTAAACCCATCAAAGCCATTTAAACCTTACTTATTTGTTATCGGCAAACGTATCCTTTTCGATATCTTCAGACGAACCAGGCACGAGTCGGAAATAATTTCTGAGATCAAAAAATACTATCTTGAAGCAGATGAATCCACACAGCAACTGCTGGAATATAATGAAAGCAAAGCACTTCTCAATGAGGCTGTGAACCTGCTTACTGCTCAGGTACAAAAAACGTTTATTTATTGCAGAATAAAAGGCCTGAGTTATAAGCAGGCAGCGATGGCGCTAGGTATTACCGAAAGCACTGTAAATAAACACATGAGCAAGGCGCTGCATCAGGTTCGTGAACACATCGTAAAACGTAGCGGGAAATTATTTTTATTTTTTTTATTCTTCATTGGATGTTTTTTTTCTCCCAAACGTACTATCTATAAAAAAAGCACATTTTGGATAAAAACATCGTCAACCTTTTTGAAAAGTACCTGAACAACCGCTGCTCAGATGAAGAACTGGAAACGGTTCTCACATTTATTAAAGCAGGAACATTTCTTGACGAATGGAACCATGTTTTAACACTGGATGCAGCGAGCTTATTGGAAAATGAAAACGACATTCCTATCCGCAGTGAGATTCTGAAACTACAAACCCATCACAGGTTGATTAACTCAATGAATGCTCATGAAAAATCCCAAACCAGAAAAACCTTCAAAATTACCGGGAAATGGATCCCGATAGCAGCCGCCGCAAGTGTTTTAATATTTTTTGGATGGTGGTTTTACACTACAAGCGATAGCTATAGTGATCAGATTACATACCACAATGATATAGCGCCGGGTAAGTCTGGTGCAAGGCTTCGCCTTTCCAGCGGAAAAGTAATCAGTTTAGATGGGTCTAAAACCGGCCTTGTTGTTCGTAATCAGCAGTTGAGCTATAACGATGGAACCGAACTGGAGCCTGCTGGTACCGCTGCAGCAGAAAAAACTTACACGGCATGGACAGATAACGGAAATATGTATATGCTTACTTTATCAGACGGCACCCAAGTATGGTTAAATGCGGGATCTCAGTTAGATTTTCCCGCCAAATTTACCGGACTACGGCGCCAGGTAAGGCTAAAGGGTGAAGCTTTTTTCAAAGTCACCAAAAATAAATCCATGCCTTTTATAGTGGAGAGCAAAGGCCAGCGGGTTGAAGTACTCGGAACAGCATTTAATATCAATAGCTATCCAGATGAACAAGCTACAAAAACCACATTAGTAGAGGGTAGTATTAGCATCAGCAGCGATGATAGCAAATTCACATTGAAGCCGGGTCAGCAAGCTGTGCTAAATCCAACTGGCTCCCTGATTGTTTCCAATGCAGATACTACCCTGGCCGCTGCATGGAAAAATAATAAATTCATATTCGAAAATAATGATATCCAGTCAGTAATGCGCATGATTCAGCGCTGGTACAATGTGGAGGTCATTTACACCACCCCGCCACCGGATGTTACCTTTGGCGGAAAAATTTCCCGCTTTGAAAACGTGTCCGCAGTGCTACGGGTATTAGAAAGAACTGGTGGCGTGCATTTTAAAACAGAAGGAAAAAAGATCTACGTCTTCAAATAAATCAACTTAACCAAAACCAACAAACTATGTATCAGAAACAACTACTTCAATAGCATCCCAAAAAAAGACCTTTAGGTCCAAAAAAAAGGCCAGAAGCAAGAACTTCTGGCCAGTTGGCCTGTCAACAAAATTATCAACTTATTATAGCGTCACCTCAGCCGTGGAAAGTAAAGGTGCCGCTCAAACCAACTAAACAAACTTAATAATAATTGCCTTTCCCCGCAATGGTTATTGTCTCTTGTCGACTTAGAGTAGTTTAGTTTTAAAACTAACGACAAAATGTTTCGAATCCGGATCAAAAATCCTGGTATATGCCCACCTATATACCATAAAATCATGTTCATTATGCGGTTAACCGTTATTTTATTAGTCACCTCTTTTATGCAGCTAAGTGCGGCTGGCTTTGCCCAACAGGTAAATTTATCCGCTTCAAATGCGCCGCTGAAGTCTATATTAGCCACCATCAGCAAGCAAACAGGTTACGATTTCATTTACACAGAGCAATTGCTTAAAACTGCAGGTCCGATAACCATTACTGTAAAGCATGGTGAACTTTCTGATGTGCTGGAAATTATTTTAAAAAACCAGCCACTAAGCTATGTACTGGATTCTAAAACGGTTATCCTGAAAGCCAAAGAAGAATCCATACTCGATCGTATTGTAAAAAAGTTTCAGGAAATTGATGTTACGGGAAAGATCGTGGATGAAAGCGGAAAACCTATACCCGGCGCTACCGTAAAAGTTACAGGAAAATCGAGAGCTGTAATCTCCGGCCTGAATGGAGAATTCACCTTGAAAAACATTCAGGAGACCGACGTGATCCAGATCAGTTATCTGGGATTTGATTTACTTGAAGTAAAAGCAAATGCCCCATTAAACAACATTGTTTTGAAGACTGCAACAAACAAACTTGATGAGGTCCAGATACAAGCATATGGAACAACCTCCAAAAGACTCAGCACGTCCAACATCAGCACCGTAAAAGCTGAAGATCTGGCACGGCAACCAGTTGCTAATCCCCTCCTCGCTTTAATGGGTAGGGTACCGGGCCTGCAAATCAGTCAAAGTAACGGAAGCCCAAATAGCGGCATTACTGTACGTGTACAAGGGCAGAACAGTATTGTTAACGGAAATGATCCTTTTTACGTTGTTGATGGCGTACCTTATCCACCGCAACTGCTGACTACAGGCCTAAACGGCGGGAATCTTGGAAATTCAGGCAGAACACCCGGCAATCCGTTAAGCTTTATTAATCCTGCAGACATCGAAAGTATTGATGTGCTGAAAGATGCAGATGCGACGGCAATCTACGGGTCCCGCGCGGCAAATGGTGCAATATTAATTACAACCAAGCGCGGACAAGCCGGAGAAATGAAGGTTGACCTTTCCCTGCAAAGCGGATTTAGCGAGTTTACCAATGAATTTGATAAACTTAATACCACTCAATATTTAGAAATGCGCAGGGAGGCACTAAAAAACACAAATGCTGTTGTTACCCCGGCAAACGCATATGATATTCTAAACCTTTACGGGTATGACAACAATAGAAACATTGACTGGCAAAATGAGGTGCTGAATAAGAAGAGTCCATTCTCTAATTATCAGCTAACCCTGTCTGGCGGTAATAACAATATTCAATACGTTATTGGTGGCGGGTACATTTATCAGGGATCATTCCTACCGGGTAATTTCGAAAATACGAAAGCATCCGGACATTTCAATATCAGCAGCACATCTAAAAACCGGAAATTCCAGGTTCAGTTCGGCGGGAGCTATATGAATGATTCCAACACCCTTCCCAGTTCTACCAATTTTGTAGCAGCAATTGTTCCGGCTTTATCCCCCAATGCTCCGGCTTTGTATAATGCCGATGGTACCTTAAATTTTGCTGTGGATACTGACGGGCTTTCGTCTTACCTATATGGAAACAATCCACTTGCTTCCTTATCGGCAATCAACATTAACAAAACCAGGAACCTGATTGCCCATGCCGAACTAAGCTACCAGCTTTTCAAAGGACTTCAGCTAAAGGCTAATTTAGGTTACAATGACCTGAATTCAAATGAACTTGTTACTACACCGCTTTCCAGTTATCAGCCTTACGTAAGGCCTTTTGTGAGCCGATCATCCCAGTTCGCAGATAATGCAACCAGAAGCTGGAATGTTGAGCCGCAACTGAATTATCAGATCAATAAAAACTGGGGGAATTTAAATATCCTGCTCGGTGCCAGCGCACAACAAAACGAAAGCCAAGGACAGGTAACAAATGCTTCAGGTTATGTTAGCGACGAACTCATGCAAACGATTATAGGCGCAACTACACTTGAGGGTGCCGGTACAGTTTCGTCGGTTTATAAATACAGCGCACTTTTTGGAAGAATAAATTACAATTACAAAAACAAATACCTGCTAAACTATACCATCAGGCGCGATGGTACAAGCCGTTTTAGCCCTGATTACCGGTTTCATAATTTCCAGGCTATAGGCGCCGGATGGATATTTACAGAAGAAGAACTGCTAAAGCAAAACCTCGCCTGGTTAAGCTTCGGTAAGTTAAATGTAAGCTATGGTACTACAGGAAGCGACCAAATTGACAATAATTTATATTTTGCCACATATGGCGCATCCTCAAGAACCTACCAGGGTCTTCCTGTATTGTCCCTAACCAGAATAGCCACTCCGGATTTGCACTGGGAGGAAACCAGTAAATTCAACATTGGCCTTAAAACCGGCTTCTTTAAAGACAAGGTATTGTTTGAAGTGAACTATGCCAATAACCGCTCAACCGACCAGCTACTCGCTTATCTTGTTCCTTATTATGCCAGTGGATTTGGAACCGTTAGCAGCAACTTTCCCGCAGTAGTTAGAAATACAAGTTGGGAGTTTGCGCTAAACACCACTAATCTCCAAACGAAAAACTTCAGCTGGACCAGTTCAATAAACGTTACGGTGCCAAAGAACACTTTAGTTTCGTTTCCCAACCTGGCCAACTCTTCTTACGCCAGCAGACTTGTTATCGGAGAATCTGTTAACATCAGTCGCCAGTTTCATTTCCTCGGTGTCGATCCTGCCACAGGGCAATATGTTTATTCAGACAGCAAAGGGAATCCAACAATGAATCCGAATGCCACAACAGATTATGTTTCGGTAGATCTGAATCCCAAATTTTACGGAGGATTTCAAAATACACTTACCTACAAAAACTTTTCACTTGACTTTCTTTTCCAATTCATGAATAAAAAAGCCAAGAATGAATACTTCACCACTACGCTAGCCGGTGCAGTTGCTAATAATCAACCTATATTTGTAACCAACCGCTGGCAAAACCCTGGTGATATTGCAGAAAGAATGCTTTACACCACCAATTCAAGTGTTTCCTTTAATAACTCTTATTTATATAATGATGCAGGTTACACCAGTGCATCATATATTAAGCTGCGTAACGCTTCCTTATCATGGAAAGTACCTCAATTGTGGGCAGAAAAAGTTTTCTTACGTAACGCATCGCTTTTTGTTTTGGGTCAGAACCTACTCACCATCAGTAATTATTATGGCAGGGATCCCGAATTCAATTCAAATAACAGTTACCCGGCTTCAAAGACATTTACATTTGGCGCCAGAATAGGATTATAACAGATACAAAGAATTTAAAATACTGAGATGAAATTAAAATATTCCCTTATTATACTCACAGGCCTGATATTTTGCAGCACCGCCTGTAAAAAACTCACCGATGGTGGTTTGCCAAAAAACCTGCTTACTGATGAAATTACTTTTGCCGCAGATGGAACAGCCATCGCAGCTGTAACGAGTATTTATGCCACAATCAGTAACATGAATATTCCTGCAGATCCATTTAAAAGCATTGGACTCCGGGCCGGATTATCGGCGGATGAGTTAAGCTTTTTTACCAACTTCCCTCCCTCTACCTCCGGGTACGATGACTTGTTAAAATATTATCAAAACTCACTTACAGCGGGTAACGCTACGCCCTGGGTTCAATGTTACTCATTCATCTTTAATGCAAATGTAGCCATTAATAGCCTAAACATGGCTGATAAGCTCAGCCCCCGGGTTAAAGTCCAACTCCTTGGTGAAATGAAATTTACCCGTGCTTTTATGTACTTTTACCTGGTTAATTTATACGGTGATGTGCCTCTGGCCTTGTCGGGCGATTTCACGCAAAATCAGCAAACAGGCCGAACGCCTAAAGCCCAGGTTTACCAACAAATCATTCAGGATCTAACTGAAGCACAATCGGTTTTAAGCGAAAGTTACGTAGATGGTACTTTACTGGCTACCACAACTGAACGCGTTCGTCCTAATAAATGGGCCGCAACCGCCTTACTTGCACGTTGCTATCTCTATACCGGAGAATATGAAAAAGCTGAAGCACAGGCTACTTCAGTAATCGCGAATGCTGCCTTGTACCGCCTAACGCCCCTTAACGATGCTTTTTTGAAGAATAGCCAGGAAACCATCTGGTCTATACAGCCTGTCGGAACGCTTACCTTGGCAAATACTGCCGAAGGAAGGGTTTTCAATCTAACCGCATCCGGCCCGAACACCACCACTCCGGTATACCTCAGCAATCAACAGCTGGCTGCATTCACACCAGGCGATCTTCGTGGAACAGTGGGCTATTGGATAGGCGCTGTTACTGCATCAGGAACAACTTATTATTATCCCACCAAGTATAAAATTGGAAGTACGAGCACTGCTACCGCTGAGTATTCGATGATGCTCAGGTTAGCTGAACAATACCTGATCCGTGCGGAAGCAAGGGCTCAGCTCGGGAAGGCCGCTTCTGCAGCAGAAGATCTTAACGCCCTCAGAGCAAGGGCCCGGGCCGCCCAAACTACTGCCATTCCAAACCCCCTTCCGCCTGTTTCCCCCACGCTTGCAAAGGGTGATTTGATGGTTACGGTAATGAAAGAAAGACAGGTTGAACTATTTACGGAATGGGGACACCGATGGCTTGATCTGAAACGAACAGGAACTATAGATGCGGTGATGAGCGCAGTTACTCCGCTTAAAGTAATCACTACGTCTACATCAAACAACTGGAACAGTGCCTTTGCCCTATACCCAATTCCCCAACTCGAAATTGACCGCAGCCCGCTATTAAACGGACAGCAAAATCCAGGTTATTAAACTCACTTATCAATTAAACCCTAATTATGAAATCTTACATCATCTATATATCCATTATTACAGCCCTCTTTTTACAAGGATGTAAAAAGGATGGCCCCACATTTACACCGCTCGCTTCATTGAACGTAGCTGATGCAGTGGTGGCGGGCAAAAATGTTAAACTAAACTCTAATGTGCGTGATAGTGCAACTTTATACGGCTACAAACTTTTCCAGGTACTGGCTGGCGAAACGCAAATAATGCTTTATCCTACCAATAACCCCGGTAAGCCTTACTATCAGCAAACACATGCCACTGTAAATGGCGGGATTTATTCCTTATTTCTGGTAGGGCCGGCTACGTCGCCTGAAGGCATATTTGTTAAAGATGAAATTCCGCCATACAGCCAGGATAGTATTTTAAGGGTTAGGGTTGTAAACTGCTCCTTGAACAGTGAGCCGCTTAATGTAACCTTAGGATCATCAACGGGTGTTAACCTCTTTAATAATATTGCCTACAAATCAGTTACTTCATTTGGCGATATTGACTTAAAGACCCGTCTGGCGGCAGGAGGTAATGTGTTTCAGGTACGAAATGCAGCCGGAACCATCCTCACCAGTTATACCCTTCCTGCTACCGGAACGATAAGTGTGGCTTCCTCCAGATTTAAAAACATAACCCTGGTCGTCAAAGGTTTATTTGGAGTTACCAGCGGCAGTGATGCTTTCGGAATCTATGCCATGGCTAACTATTAAATGGCAGCTTAATTTATCCGGTAATTCAAACCAAAACTTTTATAAAAGGTAAGTAGTAACCTATCAGACTATGAAAATAAAATCACTGCTTTTGCTTTGCCTCGTCCCCGCGCTGGGGTTCTCACAGGCATTTAATTATACTTTGAAGGGAAAAATCGGAAGCTTTTCTACTCCCGCCAAAATGTTGCTCACCTACACGCTACCGGGAAAAAAAATGGTAGTTGATTCTTCCCTATTGAACAATGGTAGTTTTGAATTCAGGGGTGCTGTTGACATGCCTGTAAATGCCACGCTGATAATAAAAAAGAACTCAACGAAAATTCTTTTGAACCAAGTCAGTGAAGAAAATATGCTTCAGCTTTATCTCGAACCAGGAAATATCAAAATAACTGGCGATAGTGTTCTTTCCTCCGCAAAAATTAGCGGAGGGAAAATCAACGATGACTACGCCAGTTACATTAAAGGCATGACGCCAATCACCAATGAAATTAAAAAGGTATTGAAGTCATTCTCCATTGATCGTAAAATATCAGGCGATCAGGCTACCCGTCAGATTGATTCACTCATGTTGCGATATGACCGTTCACATCAAAAATTTATTAGCGGCCACCTTAATTCCATAGTTAGTGTTTATGCGCTGGAATCATATATTGCCAATAATAATAACCTGAGTCAGGCATCAAATCTTTTCGACAAATTAAGCACAAAGGTAAAAGAGAATGACAGAGCTGTAATTTTTAAAAAATCGCTTGATAGCAAACAGATAGCACAAAATAGCGTAAAGCCCACTCACATTGGAGCTGCCGCTCCTGATTTCGAACAGCCTGATGTTTCGGGAAATATGGTTGCACTCCGACAATTTAAAGGAAAATATGTGTTACTTGATTTCTGGGCAAGCTGGTGCAAACCCTGCCGTGCAGAGAATCCAAATCTTGTTGCCGCTTATAAGCGCTTCAAAGATAAAGGCCTCGAAATTTTAAGTGTATCCCTGGATGGATCAGCACAAAAGAAAGCCTGGATCAATGCGATAAAGGCTGATGACCTCTCCTGGACACAAGTTTCAGACCTGAAAGCATGGGAGAACACTGCAGCGCTAATGTATGGTATAAAGGCAATTCCAGAAAACTTTTTGATAGACCCTAAAGGGAAAGTTATTGCAAAAAACCTTCGGGGAGAAGAATTAAATACCGCCTTGAAAAAACTTTTTAATTAATTAAATCAAATTGTTTTGGGTGAATTAGTAAAACGCCTCTGTAATAAAAGGCGCTTTTTTTAATCGAAAATAAAGCTAAAGCTACCCATTTGGGCAACTTTAGCTTTATCTTAACCTGCTTAAGGAACCATCAAAATTCTTCCGAATTTCCCCGACTTCTCCGCTTCACGATGTGCACTTTCCGCGTCAGCAAGCTTAAATACTTTATGAATGGGCACTTCTACTTTACCTTCTGCAACCCACCGAAGGGATTTGTGAAGTAGATCACCTACAAATGGTTCCTGCATTACCGCTCCGAGTAAGCAACCAATCACGGTGAGGCGGTGCGACAGGATGTATAGCGGATCAATAAAGTTTCCTTCCCCCGCCCTTCCTGCAATCAACACTACCTTACCACCATTTTTTACCGCCTTCATGCCATCCACCAGTACTTCCATACCTACTGTATCAATAAAGACGTCTACGCCATGCTCATCAATTTTTTTCACCTGTTCATGGATGGGTGTTTCACCCGAAACAACTGTTTTCCACACACCGAATTCGTCCAAAGACCTGAGCGTGTTTGCGCTTCTTCCGGTAGCAATCACTTCAATTCCATCATTCACAAGTAATTGAACAACTGCATTGCCCACCCCGCCGGTTGCACCGCTTACCAGCACCCGCTGACCAGGTTGTATAGCACTCAAATGAATGGCCAGCGCAGCCGTTCCCACCCCAATGAATGCAGCTATTGCCAGTTGTGGATCCATTCCTTCTGGAATCGCATAAGTGGAAGCGGCATCAACGGCCCTAAGTTCAGCATGCGAACCCGCCCAACTAAAAGTGATCACTTTCTGCCCTACCTGAAAACCACTCACGTCAGCGCCAATCTCAATAATTTCTCCAGATGCAGCATAACCCACAATGTAATTTGAGGTAGGTGGCGCAGAAAGCAAACGGTTAGACAGATCGCCACCTTCAATGCTGATCACTTCCACCTTAATCAGTACCTGATTTGAGCCAGGTTTGGGGTCTGCTACTTCGGTATAGGAGAAAACCTCTGGCCCTCCGTTCTTTGAATATACTGCTGCTTTCATTCGAATTAAATTTTATTTTTCTGAAATGCCTTTAGTACTGCAGCGGTAACCAGTGCGCCGCTTAAGTAATAAGCAATGGTAAGTACTTTCGTTTTATTGCTCCTGGCAACAGTAGTTTCGTCAAGCCCCAATGGCTTCGCAAGTTCTGTTGCACCAACTCCGGCACTAAGTCCGGAGAAGATCGCTTTTAACCAAATGTGTTTTTTGCCACCTGCACCAATCAAACTGTAATAAAATGTATTTGACAGAATATCGCCCGCAAGCGTGGCCAGATAAAGTTGTTTTTCATTTTTAATATGTCCACCCACTGTACCGAGGATGTCATTCAAAGCTTCCTCGCCAAGCAAATCTATCCTAGGCATATCTCTTCCTGTCTTTTTCAAGCCCTCATGCAATAGATTTAAAGCCACTGCTCCGGCCAATCCTGCAAATATCTGATGTAATTTTTTCATATGTTTTTATGATCGCAACGGTGATTCCGCTTAATAGTCAATCACAAAACAGACTTATTTGATGAATGGTTTTCAACTTATTCAGGTATTTATCTGTCCATTACTCCAAACAAGTCTGAGTGACCAAAAACCAGCGAAAAGCCCAGACAAAATTACGACCGTATTTATTTGGATACAGATTACTATATTAGCGATATGACGAACAGAGAAGTGGTCAGGTTGTATCTGACTGAAGAACTAAAAGATTCAACAAGGGGAATGTTTAGCTTAGCGCAAACATCATCCGCTGTAGGAATGGAACCTGGTGATTTAACAGCAGCATTAAAGGAGCTTGTCCTGGATAAGGTTATTACCATATTCGAACAAGAAAACCCCGACGATGTATTTATCGAATTGCAATTATAATGGCTTCGGATGACGAAAGGGAAAACGTTTACCTGGTATATAATAAAATTGCAGGATGGTTTTCTGAAAACAGACCAACTGAGCTGATTGAAAAAGCACACCTTGATGACCTGATCTACCATATACCGGCAGATGGGCATGTCCTGGATTTGGGTTGTGGCACCGGACAACCAATTTTACAATATCTGATCAGCAAGAACTTGAAAGTAACGGGGGTTGATGCCAGCAAGGAAATACTTTCCATCGCCAGAAAGAACTTTCCGGAAAGCGAATTTCTTTTAGAGGATATGCGTCATCTTCATCTGAATCAAAAGTTTGATGCCATCATCGCATGGCATAGCTTTTTCCATTTACCAATCAACGATCAGCCAGCTATGTTTGAGCTTTTCGAAAAGCATTTGAATATTAACGGGATCCTACTTTTTACTTCCGGAACAGAACTTGGAGAAGCCTGGGGAATGAACGGTGGAGAAAATCTGTTTCATGCATCACTGAATACAGAGAATTACAGTCAGCTTTTAAAACAACATCATTTTAAAGTATTAAAACATGTCGTCAATGATCCGGATTGCGGGCATGCAAACGTGTGGATGGCGAGATTTTGCGGTTAAAACAAGAAAACATTTTAGAGTTGCCATGGTTAAGTTAACACATGAGCATCAAATCAAATGACGGGATATTCCGGACAGTTACTTCGATTATCCTTTACACGGCGGGATTAGTGATCCTGCTTTGGTTCCTTTACAAAATACTTAGTGTTGTACTTCTGGGGATTTTCGCCATCGTTCTGGGGGTAATTATCAATGCGCCTGTAAGTCGCCTCGAAAAGAAAGGTATGAAACGGTGGTTAGCTTGCCTTATTATATTCTTTATCATTTTTGGCATTACCCTTCTGCTTGGCTGGATGGTGGTTCCTCATTTAAGTAACCAGCTGGATGTTTTGATTGGAAACCTTCCAAAATATTATTCCAGTGTATCAGGTTACCTGGATTCCGTACTCCGGAAATTTCCTGAACTCAGAAAAGAGATCAATGAGGGAGGTGCCTCCATTTCCTCAGCTATGCCTTCCATTGGCAACACGGTAATGGGGCTCGGTAATTTTTCATTTTCAGTGCTTGGTGGTATTTTCGTCTTCATCGTATTCATTTGTATGGTGGTTTTCTTTGTCGGCAATCCAAAACCTATCGTCGAACTTTACCTAACTGTATTTCCAGTCAAGCAAAGAGAAAAAGCAGAAAAAGCAATGAAACATACCTCAGTAATGCTTGTTGGCTGGATGAAGTCTAACCTGATTGGTGGGGCAATCGAGGCCGTACTGGTTTACGGTTTTTTAACATTAATGAATGTTCCTGGTGCATTGGTGTGGGCTGCACTGGCCTTTTTTTCAGAACTGATTCCCAAAATCGGATTTTATATTATGGCTATTCCTCCCACTCTGGTAGCACTTTCTGTTAGTCCGGCAACGGCATTTTGGTGTCTAATATTTTTTCTGTTACTTAACGAACTTGTTTCTGATTTTCTGATGCCGAAGCTGAGGTCATCCACCATGAACATCCATCCTATGTCCTCATTGTTTCTGCTTTTGGCTATGGGAACCGCATTCGGCCTCACAGGTGCACTGCTTGCCACACCATTGGCGGCAATCATCAAAGCCTATTATGAGGAATTTTATCTCCGACAGTTCCCTGAAGATCCGCAACTTGAAAACCGGACGAAGGAAATTATTTATTCCTAACTCCCAATACACCAGCCGGGTTTAACCCAACCCAACATCCATCTGAAACAAAAAGCCAGGTTATCAGTTATTCATGCTCAAAATCAGGACGCATAAATAAACGCATTTAAAGAATGGAATTTTACAAAAACAAGAAAAAATCAGCACAACTTATCATCATATGCCTGGGCATATTTATTTCCCTGGTCGCCGTATTTTTGTATAGCATTGGTTTATTCACCGGCGACATCAGCACCAAACTGGCTGGAATATCTGCTGTATTGGCACTGATACTGATCATTGTCATCGTCCGCATGCTCCTATCTTTAAACCAGTCAGCCCCACTTCTTACACTAAGTAAAGAAGGAATTACCTCAGCGGTTACCGCAGTGAGCAAGGCGGCAGGCTTGATCTACTGGCAAGATATTCAGGACATCACCATTACGAAATCCGGTTGGGATACGTTAATATTACTCCACGTTGGCAGAGCAACTTACTACATGCCAATCATCGAGAAAAAACTATCGGCGATGGCAGTAACCGGTATCCAGGATTCAACTGATACCCTCCAGATTTTCCTTACCGCATCTGAACTGGATATGGATGCAAAAGAACTATTGCGCATCATTCAGGATTACCGAAGTGAGCATGTTTAAAGTAAACTGTTACAGGATATTTCAATTCCGTACGCCTTCAACCAAATTTTAAAATATCGCCGGAATGCTGATATAACCCATTGCTGGGCGATGCGTGGTTAATAAATGCATATTTCAGTTGATCAACAACTCAAGATGAAAAATATAACATTTTGATTTTCAATTATTTTTAGTATATTTGAGAATAATTAAAATAAAATATAATGCAACAAGGAACAGTAAAATTTTTCAATGAGACAAAAGGTTTTGGATTTATCGTACCAGCTAATGGCGATGCAGAACTTTTTGTACACGTATCTGGTTTACTAGATAACATTCGTGAGAATGACACAGTAAGCTATGATGTAGAAGAGGGCAGAAAAGGCCTGAACGCAATCAATGTTAAGATAGGATAAGATCGTACCCTTCATAAATTGTTAAGAACATCCGCTCAAAAGGCGGATGTTTTTTTTTGCTCATTACACCTGCCATTTCTCAAGGCCGGCATAAGCCCTATCCACCGCCTTCGCTTCTACATTGAGCTCAAAATCCCTTTCAAAGCCTGCATCGAAAACCTTAAAATTAAATAGCCCCTCACCTCTGATTATTCCTGTGATGAACTCCCGGAAAATGCGCTCAAAAAAAGCAAAATCCCTTGCCGGTTTACAAACCAGCAAATAATCGCTTTCCGATTGCACCACCACCTCCTCCAGATCATCCGCCCAACGTGAAAGCAGCATAGCTGGTAGAGTTGAAAACGCCTGGGCATCGATAAACTGTCCAACGGCCTGTAAAAAGTCTCTGTTCAGATCAGATGTGCCCGATGCCTTCCAGCAGCCGCCCTTCATATCCAGCTCGCCCAGGATTTCATCATCCCGCAAAATCATAAACGGTTCACCGTTATTCTCCTGCAAAAGCAGATAAGCACTGAAGCCAAGTGCTGAGGCGCCATCCTCGTGGATATAATGTAATTTGATCATACGCTTAAAGGATTAATGATTCGCCTGAAAGTCAGGTTTAACCTAGGGCGCATAAAGGCTTTGGATTTAGCAATCCTATGGTCCCATTTCTGCTGCAAATCACCCTTCATCAACAACAGCGAACCATGCTCCAGTCGCACGGAATGCTTCACTGCATGATTGGCCTTCAACCGGATATCAAAGCTCCGCACCTGTCCGAAAGATACCGAAGCAATAATCGGATGCGAACCCATTACTGTTTCATTATCGCTGTGCCAGGCTACTGAATCCTGCCCGTCCCGATAATAATTGAGCAACACGCTGTTGAAGGCAATGCCTGCCACGGGTTCCACCAGCCCCTTTAATGACAACAAAGGTTCCGTCCAGTTCAATGGTGCAGACTTACCGAGCGCAGTATAATCCACCTGCGTCTCATCACCGTAAAAAGCAGATAACCTTGGCGTTATCACTTCCTTATCGTAATACTTCACCACTTTTTGTTTCCATGGTGTAGTGGAAATCAGCTCAGCCAGCATGGCATCACTCTCCCTCTCCGGAATAAAGCCCGAGCGATATTCCAGTACATCCAGGGGCAAGCCCACTGTCTGCCCCGCTATCCCAAAAAAGCTCAGTTGTTCCATCCTGGCAAAAAGTAAAAATATTTAATTAAACAAGCTCAGGTCAGGCCCCGAAGGTTTATTATTATCGTCGTCCTTATTCCTGGCATTATTCAGCTTGGCGTCTACCTGCCAGCCTTTTAGGAGGAAATCATCCACCGGATGAAGCACCTTAAGCCGCTCCGATGCAGGTAGTTCCCTATCCAGCCATATCCCACTTTCGCTTTGCGAAAGCAGGCAAGGCATCCGGTCGTGTATTTTCGACATAAAATTATTTGCCGGCTGCATAATCATCGTACAGGAAGGGATCACAATACCCGTTTTAGGATCTTTCCAGCTGTCCCAGAAGCCCGCCAGCAGCATAATACCTTTGTCTACACGCTCAAAAAAATAAGGTTGTTTCACCTTGCTGTTCCGGTCCCACTCATAAAAACCCTCCACCACAAACACACAGTGCCTGCGGCCAATCAGCTGCCGGTAGCTGGGCAGGCTGTGCATGGTCTCTATGCGGCAATACGTGGTGGCAAACTTGGGTACTTCTCTTGATCCTGAAGGGATCAGCCCCCATTTCACGTAATGCAGTTTGCCGGGCCTCGCATCCAGAATCACCGGCATATCTGTTCCCGGCGGACGGTTGGTATCCTTTTCCTTTGCCTCACCGCCCAAAATCACGCCGGCTTTGGCCGCCATCGCCTTACTCTCCCCAATTAATGTTCTTCCACACATCTTCTTTTCCTTTCTTTCCGGCAACACCGGAATCGTTTATCCAAAAACCTTAAAACAAAAATCTATTTTACTTTAATAATATCCGTCCAGCGGGTGGTATAACCCTTCGACAAAAACTCATGCTTCAGGCGCCACTTTTTCTCATATCCTTCCGTCGCCATGCGCAGCGTTCCCCTGCCATAAGCCAGGTTCAGTTTATCGAGCACTTCCGATACCCTGTCCTTCTTTCCACCATCGTGTGCAGAAAAAATATTCAGCTGTAATTCCGATTCTGGTACCAGTCCAGTAGCAATCACCCCCGCCTTACGATACTTCATGCCGTACTTAAAAAGCCGGGCCGATACCGTTACGGCGATTTTCACCAGATCGGAGGTATTATTGCTCGCAATCAGCAGCTTGTGGGTATGCGAGGGAAAATGTTGCGGATGATCTTCCCTGTTCTCATTGGTATATAAAAACACCTGCAGATACAGGCAGCGAAGTCCCTGAGCACGCAGCTTCTCGGCCAGTCTTGTGGCATAAAGCGTCACGGCTTCCGCCAGGATGTCTGGCTGCTCAATATAATTTCTAAACGAGCGGCTCACGGTTACCCCTTTGGTACTTTCGCGTACTGCATCAATCGGTATGGCCGGCCTTCCCCAAAGCTCATTCCACATTCGCTGACCAATAATGGTCATGTGTTGCTTAAACCACATTTCTGGCATGTCACGCAGCTGACCAGCAGTTTCAATTTTCAACTCTTCAAACTTTTTATAATACTGGCGTCCCACGCCCCAAAGGTCGTGCACCGGAAAATCATGGACTGCAGCGGTTATCTTTTCATCCGTATCCAGCACCATTACCCCATTGTTTTTCTTGGCCAGTTTATTGGCCAGCTTGGCCAGTGTTTTAGAAGGTGCAACACCAATCGAAACCGGAATACCCGAGTTCCTGACCACCGATTTCCTGATCCTGGGCACATAAGTTGCTAAATCCGAAACCCCGCCCAGCCATCCAAAAGCTTCATCAATCGAATACACATCCAATCTCGGAAACCATCTGGCCAGGTTATGCATCACCCGCTCACTCATATCCCCATACAATACATAGTTGCTGGAAAACACCTGGATATCGAACTTTTTAATCAGATCGCGAACCAAAAACTCCGGATCACCCATTTTAATACCACAGGCTTTTGCTTCCTCACTCCTGGCAATCACGCAGCCATCATTATTGCTCAGCACCACAATCGGCAAACCATTGAGTTCGGGGCGAAACAAACGCTCGGCAGAAGCATAAAAGTTATTACAGTCACAAAGTGCAAACATCCCTGTACCTCCCCTGCTTTAATCCTGCCGGCAGCATGCCCCGGCAAATCGCCGTTACCACACCCCAGATGGAAATTTCCGACATGTCCTTTTCCAGCGTATCGCCTTTATCATTTCGCAAAGCGGCCTCCCCGCCAATCACCATGTACATCCTGCAGGAAAAACAGCCGGAAATAAAGGCAATTACTACTGCACCGGCACAAACTTTCAATGAACGGTCTACCACCAGGATATCTCCTGCATCAATGCCGAATGAACGCATTGCATCACCCTCCATCTTAAAGTAAAAGGTTGTATGCGGATCAACCACCAGCTTTTCAGCAATATCCAGTCGTCCTTCCAGGTAATCTGCCGCCGGAGACTGAAATCCCGAAATCTTTTGCTCTGCTCTTTTCTCAAACGACCTGATCATACATCCATTGCTTTACCACAACAAATTTATACTAATTATTTTAGCAAATTTAATTTAAAGCTAATTTTATTAGAGAAATAAAACAACCAATAAGAATAATCCAGGTACAGGTGTCTGTTACCAAAACTTTGCCCTGCTTCCTAAAAACGTTTGACCTTTTGATGGTTAGGATTTAGCGGCATAAGATGCAAGCTCAGGAATTCCTCCGGTTCATTTAAGGAAATGCTCAATCGACTCAACCTTGCCAGATTGATCCGGCAAGTAAAAAGATGCTGTATTTTAGTAACAATCAATTGAACGACCTTCTGAATTCCATTGGAGAAATTGTCGTTTTGGACTTAAACAGATTATTGAACGATTGAGGATGCTCAAATCCCAGTGCATATGCAACCTCTCCTACAGAAAGGTTTGTGGTTGAGAGCATCTGTTTGGATTCAATGATCAGTCTTTCATGTATATGCTGCTGCGTACTTTGTCCGGTTAGCGAACGGAGCATATCAGTTAAATAACTCGAAGAAAGATTTAGCTTGTCTGCAAAGTATGAAACAGAGGGTAACCCAAATTTCAAAGCCAAATCATCCTTAAAATAGACATCCAATAAGGTCTCGAATCTCTCAAGCACATTACCCCCTACTGCCTTTCGGGTAATGAATTGTCTTTTATAAAAACGATTGGCATAGTTAAATAGTAATTCAAACTGTGATATGATCACATCGTGGCTGAAATCGTCTATCCTAGCATTCAATTCATTTTCGATAAAACTAAATATAGAAAGGATTGTATTTTTTTCTTCTTCCGAGAGATGTAACGTCTCTTTAATGGAATAGGAGAAGAAACCAAACTGCTTTATCTTTTTAGCAAGCGGGTAGCCTAAAAAGAAGTCGGGGTGTATAAACAATGAAAACTGAGAACAGGCAGAATCTTCAGAACCTTTACCTCCGATAATCTGACCAGGTGCAGCAAATAATAGTCCGCCCTGATCAAAGTCATAGTAATCCTGTCCGTATTCTACTTTGCCACTTAACCTTGGTTTATATGATATCTTGTAAAAACCCAGCACATGGCGATGGTGAAGTTTATCAGGTGGCATAAAACTATGCACTTCGTTTATCATGCTAACCAGCGGATGCCTGGGTTCCGGCAGGTCGAAAAATAGATGTGCTTCTCTAAGTGATTTAAACTTTGTAGGTGCCTGTTCCTCTTTTTTCATAAATTCTTCCATTAAAGATAATAAAACCGGCTATTAAAATAACCGGTTTTATTTAAAATTATCCCTTATTACCCTGTGCTGATTTTGAAACTTCATCCCACAATTCCCATAAGGCAATACGTTCTGCATAAACCCCCTTGATCAATGGAAGATTATGGCTTCCCATATTAAAACGCAACGGTGGGTTTTCAGCATCTACAACTTTAAAAAGCGCTTGTGCCGTTGCATTAGGATCTCCCTGCTCAAAGGACGAAAGGTTTTTAATAAATTCTGTCTTCAGCGCTGTGTACGCCTCAATATTGCCTGCGAACTTTAATGATTCCTGACTACCGAATTCGGTAGCATATGCTCCTGGTTCAATAATGGTGACTTTGATTTTAAACTGCTTTACCTCTTCTGCAAGGCTTTCGTGGATGGCCTCAAATGCCCATTTTGAAGAGCTGTAATATCCCAAAACCGGCAAAGTGAAATGCCCGATGTTACTTGAAGTTCCTAAGATATGGCCAGAACCTTGTGCCCTCAAGATGGGCAACGCCGCCTGAATTACGCTTACCGGACCAATAATGTTGGTTTCATACAAAGCCCGGATTTCATCTGCAGTTGCTTCCTCAATAGTGCCCACTAATGAATAACCTGCGTTGTTTAGCACAATATCAAGTTTTCCAAAATGTATATGAGCTTTTTGAACTGCTTCTTTAACCTGATCCGGTTTTGTTACGTCCAACTCCAGCGGCAATACCTGGTCGCCATACTTTTCGCTGAAATCAGAAATGCTCTCCAGCTTCCTTGCTGTAGCCACTACTTTATCGCCACGTTTTAATGCTGCTTCTGTCCATACACGCCCGAAACCACGGGATGACCCGGTGATAAACCATACTCTATTTTGCTGTTCCATAATATTTATTTATTTCTACACGACAAAATTAGTGAGACCTGCCTCTGCATTTGTAGGCAAAGCGCAGATTTTTGTAGGCTAATAGCGGAACATTTATCCCCTTAAGATTGCAAAATCTTCCCCCCTTTAGATCAAGCTTTCCGATGGACAGATCCGCCATTATAAGCTGAATACCATTTATACTGTCTTTCCGTAAATTACTGCAGGCCGCCAGACAGGCTGCCAAAAGTGTGAGCATCATCAAAACTAATATCTATATTTGATAAAGCTCAACTACAGATGGTCATCGAACACCAGCAATATGATTTATTTGGCAAAACGTTATTAGAAGTTTTGGTATTGAAGCAGCCTTTTGTTCACGAAATGCCTGCAGCAGATAACGCCTGTTTTCATTATATGCTCGACAACGAAATACAATACAAAATAGACGAGAAGCAATTTAAGGTTGGCAACACGGAATCTGTACTGCTAAATTGCCGAACAGTAGGCAATCAAATGAGCAACTCCACGGCTACCAGCCAAAATAAACTGGTTATTGTACATTTCCACCCGGATATTCTAAAGAAAATTTACGACAGGGAATTGCCAAAACTTTTGCAACAGCCAAAAAACAGGGTTTCGAATAAAACCAGCGAAAGGATTAACAACGATTTTTTAATTCACCGGTACATAGAAGGGTTATTGTTTTATTTCGAAAATCCCATGCTGGTAAATGAGGATATTCTGGTGTTGAAATTGAAGGAGATCATCATTTTACTATCTCAGACTAAGAGTGCCGATGCTGTACAAATGATTTTGGCGCAGTTGTTCTCGCCTACCGTTTACTCCTTCAAACAAATTATTGAAGCCAATCTATTTGCCCACATCACGCTCAATGAACTGGCCGATTATTGCAACCTGAGTTTATCATCTTTTAAGCGGGAGTTTGCCAAACACTACAATGATACTCCGGGCAACTATATTAAAAGCAAGCGACTTGAAAAAGCGGCTGAGCTTCTCGTCGTTTCTAATATGCGCATTACAGATATCGCTTTTGAATGTGGATTTAGTGAATTAGCCAATTTCACCAGGAGTTTTAGTGATAAATTTGGCCTTCCACCCAGCAATTACAGGTTGAACCAAATCGCCAAATAATTGAACCAAATCGCAAAAAGCTTTTTTGTTTTCTAACCCATATTTGCATTGTCAATAACGACAAAACAATTAAACATCAAAAAACATGGGATTATCGTCATTAGGAATTTTTCATACCGTTATAGGGGTAACAGCCATTGTTGCGGCAATTGTATCTTACCTTAAATATGGAAAAATCAATCTAGCAGAAACATCGGGCAAAATATATGCCCTTGGCACCGTCATCACCTCCTTAACTGCATTAGGCATTTCCAAACACGGCGGCTTTAATGCCGGTCATGTATTTTCAATATTTATCCTGATTATGGTTGTTGTAGCGTACTTCCTTTTCAGCCGCAAACAATTTAATAAAACGCTTCGATATGTAGAGAACTTCCTGCTATCCTTAAGCTTTTTCCTATCATGGATACCTACCGTTAACGAAACCTTTACCCGTGTGCCACTTGGGCACCCCTTAGCAAAAAGCCCCACCGATCCAATTATTGCTCGAACGCTATTGGTTTTGCTGGTATTGTTTATTGCTGGTTCAGTTCTACAGTTTTTAATGCAAAGAAAATTAAACAGGGCTGTTAAGCCTTAAAAATTGCCCAAACAAGATTTAGCCTCCAAGTTCCTGTTCAAATATTGGGCAGGAATTTTTGCGTAACTATTGAAAGCATTTATGTAATCAGGCTGCGAGTATTCATAAGCTATCTTAACTGTCGAAGAGCATAAAATAGATGCTTACCCTCGATCCTCCTCTTCCCAAACCCAGCCAGTCTGCAACTCCCTCCTCAACTTCAACCCAATTCTCAATTTGGGAACTTTATTTGGATTTATTCTCAATAAACTTAACTTTGCAAAAAATGCCACACGGATCCGACCCCGTGTGGCGTTAGGGCGCTAAGCCCAACAACTTCTAACATCAAATTAAAAGTAAATGCAATTTAAGAAAATCTTACGCTTAGGTGTGTGCTGCACCGCAATATTTGCAGTTCAGGCCAGTTCTGCTCATGATCTGACAGCCATTTATAATACAGCTAGTCTTCCGAAGTACCGCAATGACGAACAAACCGGAGTAGTGAGAGGCCGGATCACCACTGCTGATGGTGGCGTAGCTGCAAATGTAACGGTAGTGTTGAAAGGCACCCGCCTGGGCGCGGTTACCGACGAGGATGGCTTATACCAGATCCGACGTGTACCGGTTGGCGATTATACCCTTGTGGTTTCAGCAGTCGGCCTTTTTCCAAAGGAAAAACAGATCCATGTTTCCTCCCGCAGTACCATTATTGCCGATTTTTCGTTAAAAGAAAATCATTCGGAATTAAACGAGGTACAGGTAAACACCAATAAGAAAAAATATAAAGTAGATAAAGTTTCGCCTTCATTGCGTTTACAATCACCGCTGATCGAAGTACCTCAGAACATCCAGGTGGTAACCGGCAAGGTACTGGCTGATCAGCAGGTTTTTGATATTGTTGATGGCATCACCAGAAATGTGAGCGGTACGTTACGCGTAGGCCACTGGGATGCACAATATGCCAATATTTTTATGCGCGGTACCAGTATTCCTGCCTTCCGCAACGGGATGAACCAAAAAATGCCATGGGGACCATTGGCCGACGATGCGGCAACCATTGACCGCATTGAATTCGTGAAAGGCCCATCTGGCTTTATGATGGCCAACGGCGAGCCCGGCGGTATTTATAATGTGGTTACCAAGAAACCTACCGGTCAAAACAACAGTTCGGTAAGTGTAGCGGCCGGTGGTTATAACCTGGCACGCGCAGCTGTAGACCTCGATGGGAAATTAAGTCGCGATGGCAAGTTATTATTCCGCCTGAATGTGGCCGCACAATCTAAAGACAGTTACAACAAATACAATTACACCGATAAATATATCATCGCGCCAGTAATCAGCTATCAAATCGACAGCAATACCTTAGTCACCGCTGAATATACTACACAACACGTGGAGGCACAGGCACTGGGCACATATGGTTTTTCGCCAAAAGGTTTCGCAGATACCGATCCCAGTTTCTTTCTGGGCGACCCGGCACTGGACCCGGCAAAGCTTTATGACCACAATGCCACCCTTTATTTCAGCCACCGTTTAAACAAAGACTGGAAAATCAATGCGCAGGCAGCCTATCTCCGTTATGGTTTAGATGGCGGTACCCCATGGCCATCCACCATCGCAGCCAATGGCGATATGAAGCGTTACCTCAATATCAGTGAGGAGCTGGCCATTAACAAAAACCTACAGGTAAGCTTGATGGGCGACGTGGCTACGGGCGCTGTTGTGCACCGCATTCTCGGCGGACTAGATATGGGTAACCTGAAAACCTGGGGCGATTTCTCCAGCGTAACCAAACCTGATCTGCAGTTGGCAAATAATGCAACCTTTAATATTTACAATCCGGTGTATGGTATTCCTTTCGGTAATATCCCTGTTTTCGATCGTTCACGCAGTATTCAGAACCGTTCGGGATCAAATGTATATGCCACTAACCTCACTTATACCGGTGCTTACTTACAGGATGAACTCCGCATGCTGGATGGACGTGTGCGTTTAACCTTAGCCGGTCGTTTTACACATGCAGTAACCGTGGGTAAAACCAACCTTACACAAATATCCGATAATGTTTTCAGTCCGAGGGCTGGTTTAAGTGTTACCGTTGCGAAAGATTTCAGTGCCTATACCCTTTACGATCAGAGCTTCCTGCCTGTTGCCGGTCAGGACTATGCCGGAAATCCTTTCAAGCCTATCCGCGGTAATAACATCGAACTGGGTTTAAAGAAAGATTTCTTCGATGGCAGATGGAACGTAACGGCGGCTGCTTTCCGCATCAAAAAGTCTAATGTATTAACTGCCGACCTCGACCCGGCACACCTGGCTTTAAATCCAAATGCACAGATTCAATTGGGCGGCGTCATCTCAAAAGGTATTGAACTGGATGTAAACGGTGAAATTACCCGTGGCCTGAATCTCGTGTTAAACTACGCGTTTACCGATGCCACCATCAGTGAAGATGCTAAACCTGAATTAATAGGCAGGAATACGCCTAACTCTGCCAAGCACATTACCAATGGCTGGTTATCTTACCGCTACCAGAAACAAGGGTCGTTGCTGAACGGTTTTGGATTAAGTGCGGGTTACCAGATCCAACTGGACCGTTACGCCGGATCAACTTCTGTTCCGTTGATGCTGCCTGATTATTACCGTTTCGATGCAGGTGTTTCATATGAGAAAGGTAAAATAACCATCGCAGCGGTAGTAAATAACCTGATGGATCGCCGGTTGCTGACGCAGGGATCCTATACCAAACTAGCCACTGAAACTGCCACATCGGTTTCTTACTATACCTACATCTACGAGGTTCCACGCAATGCGAGATTGAGCCTTACTTACAGGTTTAAATAAGCTGATCTGATTTATAAAAAAAAGTACAATGACGAAGAATCAAGGCCCCGGAAAAAAGAAGCAAAAAGATACGCCATTTAAGCGCGTCAACAACTGGCTGCACTTGTGGCTGGGGTTAATATCAGGCGTCATTGTACTAATTGTATGCCTCACCGGTTGCATCTGGGTATTCAATGAAGAGATCACCGGTTTGCTCGAGCCTGAAACTAAGGTAGACTGGCAAGATCGGCCTGTTGTTAAACCCTCTGAACTGATGCAGATCGCGGCGCAGCTTTACCCGGAAAAGGCACCCTCCTATGCCAATTACCAGCAAGGCCGGGCCATCAACTTAAATTTACGGGCGGCTAATGCCGGTCTGGGCGATCGTCGTACGGGAAATACCATCCTCAAAGTAAATCCTTATACGGGCGAGGTAATTAGTACCGAGGAGCACAAACCCGGTGAATCCGATTTCTTCCGGTTCATTTTAAACGGCCACCGCTTTCTATGGATGCCTTCCGAAATCGGGCGTCCCATAGTGAACTACGGCACGTTAATCTTTGTTGTTTTACTTATCACCGGACTGATCTGGTGGTACCCAAAGAAATGGAATAAATCAACGCGTGATAAGAGTTTCAAGATTAAATGGGGAGCCTCTTTTAAACGGGTAAACCTCGATCTTCACAACGTAATGGGCTTCTATGCGTTGTTGTTCCTGGCGGCTATTGCCCTTACCGGGATGGTGTATGGTATTAAATGGTATAGTGAAGGCTTGTACTGGGTTAGTTCAGGTGGCGATAAGCTGGCCGAATTCAAACGTTTGAGCTCAGATTCCACCTTAAAAGGAACAGGTTATGCGCCCGAAAAAGCAATGGATCTGGCCTGGGAACAGGTCATTGCGCGCCACCCTAAATCAATGGGTTTTTATTATAGCTTCGCAGATACGTCCGATGCTAAAGCCGCCATCAACATCACCGTGTACCCCAATAAAGGGCAGTTTTATAATAGTCAGGGCTACACTTTTGACCAACATAACCTGAAGGAGTTAAAGCGACAAGATGCCTATTCAGTAACCTATGCGCAGGCCTCCTTCGGGCAGAAATTGCGAAAGATGAATTACGATATCCATGTAGGCAGTATCCTGGGATTTCCGGGTAAGGTGATGGCCTTACTGGCTTCACTTATTGGCGCCAGTTTACCCATTACCGGATTTCTGGTATGGTACGGCCGGAAGTTTAAGAAAAAGCGTAAACAGCCGGAGAAAAGCCTGACCAGGGAACCCGATGCGGTCCCTTCCAAATCACAAGAAAAAGTACTTGTAGAAATATAAACACAAAGCCCCGGAACCAAAAGTCCGGGGCTTTGTTATAAGTGCTGTTGACCATATTAACACTAATGTTTTTTTAACTCCGATAGCGTCAACGAATACTAATCCTTCCGCGCTGATATCAGCACACCAATCAGCGCCAATACCCCTAAGCCCAATGCAACTTTTGTTTTGCGTGATGGCACAGGAAGGCTTGTTTCACCATAAATTTTGTAAGGTTTATCCGAGTGGTTAAGGATGTTGCCCGAAGTAGGCGCGCCTTGTTTGATTTTCATCAATACCCGCATTCCGGCAGAAGCCGTGTTCACCAGCAGGCGAGGAAAAACACCATGCATTGTTTTTAATGCCCATGACTGGAAATCCGGAAATTTGTCTTTTCTGGGGTGAATGGCAAGGCTAAGCAGTTGTTCCGCAGTATCACGCGGATCGGCTGCCGTAGGGGGAACTTTGAATTCGAGTCCGGAGTATTTCGCAGAATGCATATTTCCTGTTGAGCGTTGAAGTTGCGGATAAAGGTTACATACATGAATATCGGCCTCGTCAGACAGCTCCCCCTGCAGGCATTCCATCATCCCTTTAATTCCGAATTTAGTTGCTGAATAAGCTGCACTGTAAGGCGCCGGCATAAATCCCCCGATAGAAACATTGTTAATCAGCACACCTCTTCCCTGCTTTTTAAAAACCGGGAGCACTGCATGTGCACCATTCATGTAGCCAAAAAGATTAGTTTTAACCACCTGATGGCTCACTTCAATGGGAATTTCCTCAAATTTGCCACTGGCCATTACACCTGCATTATTTACCCAGAAATCGATTGCACCGTTAACAGCCAGGGCCTCATTCACCAGGTGAGTTACCTGATCGTAATCAGAAACATCGGTGGGCACAACCTTTACCGATACACCATAACTTAAGCAACGGCTTGCCGCGTTTGATAATGCTTCTTCTCCCCTGGCCGCGATAACCAGATTGCAACCTGCTTTAGCAAAAGCCTCAGCAGTTGCCAGTCCTACCCCGCTCGAAGCGCCCGTGATGACCGCCGTTTTGTTTTTAAGTGTTGCGCTGTTGAATTCCATCTTTCCGGTTGTTAAATAACTGACTATTCAACACCAGGACAGGAAAAAAGTTTCATTGGCTTATCTCCCCACTTTCCACCACAGCCAAGCTACCAAAACCAGCCCACCCGCTACCCAGTACCACCAGGCAATTCCAACCTTCGTACTATTCACAGCTGCCTTCTTTTCCTTTATCCTTTGCTGCGCCTGTTGTTTCTGTGTTACCATAGCCACTCCTGTCGTTTTTGTTTCCACCTTTCGACTATCCCTTTTCCAAAGTTCCATCATTTCTACCTCTCCTTTAAAACCACTATCGGGCGAATAAAAAACGATACCTTTCGGCCAAATGTGCCATTGCAATTCGCTATCGCTGCTATCGTTACTCATTGCCGTCCATTGCCGCGTAGCTATCAGTTCGGTTTGCAGGTTGCTACTTGCAGTTAATGAAGCATTCGCGGCATCTTTCCGTAAAGTAGTGCAGGCCACCAGGCAGGCTGCCAACAGTAATAATAAATGCTTCATGACTTGTTCCCTTTCAGCCAGCTGGCAAAATATTTGATGGTGCGGATATGCCGGTACTTGCTGTACACCCCATCACCCTCGCGGCTCCCGGCAACATTGGTGTTTCCCTCCACGGTAATGATCCATGAGCCGCGTTGCATTTTTACTATACCACAATGAGCGATGCGCTTAAGGCCCGGAAAATAAACGCCAAATACATCGGCTGGCTCAGGATTGCTGGTGCGTTTGCTGAGCGGAAGCAAGGATGGGCTCCAGGCGGTTCGGGGTTGCCGGCAACCCGCTTGCCCGTACACCCAGCTCACAAATGAAGCACACCAGGGATCGCCTTTGGTATTGCCCGTATAAAGGAGGTATCTTTCTACCACTTCACCATCGTTGTGGCCGGTGGCTTCATGAATTCCCAGCTGACTCTCAGCAACCTGAAGGATCAGCTGACGTGTGGGCTGTACACGCAATTCCGGATTTAAAACACGGCTACCAAACAACCCACTCCAGCCAATAACAGCAGCGCAAAACAGGCATAATAAAAACTTAACTGTTGCCATGATTGTAAATTTTTGAATTGTGAAACCATAAAATGAACTGAGGGTAATGCGAGTTGCTTTCGCAAAAGGGTAAACAAGCCAAGTGATAACATCAACAGACAGAACCAGCAAATCAAACTGAAAAATGCGAGTTGCCATATACCGGCGTCTACCAGTCCTACGGTAGCATCGCCAGTGCCCAGCAACAGGGGTAACACCCGCCAGGCAGTTGTTAATACTGATGCCACCAGTAGCACGAGAAAAACACGAAATAATAAATCTCCTTTACGGAGCTGAAATAATAAAGTTTTCATAATGAATAATTTAAAGTTGAATAAAATACCGCCCGGCACTTCTGCCTTTGTTGCTTTTAGCATCTCTCAGACTGGCCGGGCGGTAATCAGAATAAATAATTGGAAGGTTACACCACCGTCAGTTCGGAAATGTTGGCACTATCGCTGTTCGTGTAAGCCTTAATCGTAGAGCTAAAGGCCACATAAATCTGCACCGCATCTCCCACAAAGCTTGCTGGTAATTGCAGGCTATAGGTTTTAGCCGAGCGTGGTGCTACCAATGAAAACCTCATGAATTTAGATTTCACTGTGTTATACACCAATACACTCAAGCTATCCGTACCGTCGATGTACTTATCGTCGGCCTCCGTATGAGACCATCCAATGTTAACCACACCGCCTGCTTCCGGCTCTACCAGAAATTCTGCTGGCATTTCCAGTTTACCATTGCTGAAACGAAGCATACTCAGGTCGATCTCATAATCCGGATAGTCGCCAATAACTGCATTTTTCAGGTGCCAGGCCACCGCCACATTCATCGGTGTAGACACCTCACCTGAAGCACCAAAACCACGATCAATCAAAGCACTGAAGTTGCTTAAAAATCCGGTAACCAAACCAAACTTCGCCTGCTGCATCAATTGTTTTTGAGTAGGCGCCTTACCGCTACTGCGGGGCAATCCCCTGATTACATCTAATGAACGCCAGTAAGCACCCACTACTGTTCCTGTTTTCTTGCGGAATCCACCAAGGATTCCCTGTTTAATAAGTCCCATTGTTTTAAAGGATTAAATAAAAAAATTAATTAACTCGATGGTACTGATTGCCGCTTAACCGGTATAGGCTTGTCAGCACCAACAAGACAAAGGGAACGAAAATCGAAAAAGTATGGCAGTACCCATGGTACCGTACCCCCGGGTGATATAGGGGGATAAATGCACTCTAAAGTAGCGCAGGGCGAGATTTTTTTTTATTTTTTTGTTCGAAAAGGACTATACCAGGTTAGCATATAAACTTGCTCAAGGTGATAATGTTATCGATATTAGGCCAACAATATCTAACACTTAAAAAAACCGTTCTATGAAATGGAAAGAAGCCTTATATGGGCTAAATAAAAATGGATTAATAGCGCCTCAAGATTTGGACGCGCTACTCCTTATACCTAAACTTAGAGATGAGGTATTTTTTCCAGCCTATTCAGCTTTAGGCTATACTGCCAAAGAGCCGGTATTTGAAACACTGAGTAGGGAACTGAATGTGTATAGAATAAACATCTCAATAAGTTCGGTGATAACCAGAAGACTGCTCGATTTGGCGTTTGTATTTCAGCCTGGGAAAGATATCAACTGTAGCATTGTAAATGATCGAATATATAATATCGACTTTACTTCCAGTTTGGGGCATGCTGTTGATATGCACATTTTACTGAGTTTAAGAACAGAAAAATCTTTAGACATTGATTATAGACGATTAAATCGATATATCGGTAGCACTGATGCAAAGATAAAAATGTGTTTAGAACAAATTCGTTATAATTATGACACCATAGCGCCTGACATCATTGATGGCAACGTTTGGCTAACTAATGCGCAGGAAAGCTATGAGGGTTTATAATTCAGAATAGATTTAAAAAGGCACTATCAACCATACTGCTTGCCAAGCTTCTGGCAAGTCATAATAATCCTGGCCAAGGAAAAACTATCGACAACGTCACTGTCTATATCTGAAATCGCCTATCAGTTAGGATTTACAACTCCGCAATCTTTTAGTCGTTTGTTTAGGGCCAAAACAAACCAACACCAACGGACTTTCGTAAAGCATTTTAAATAGTAGTTAATCATTAGAATGCAAATAATACGCTACACAAACTCCATTTCTTTTTTATGGATATTAGCAAACCGTACAATATGCTATTCGCTAAAATATGATACGATCACCAAGGTAATTTTCCTAAATTAGCAACATGGAGGATAGCGATTTACAAAAACTTAAAAACATCATATGCAGTTTTGTCGATGTGCCCCAAGACGAATGGGAACTTCTGGTTCCACACTTAAAATATCAGGAGGTAAAAAAGGGAGACGATTGGATTACCGAAGGCAAACTGGAAACGAAGATTGGTTTTTTGCTCAGCGGAACAATGAGACACTATTATACACATGACGGGGAGCAAAAAACAACCTACTTTTATTTCGAAAACCACTTAACAGGATCGTATTTCAGTGCACTTACTCATTCTCCTTCAAAATTAACCATTCAGGCATTAACGGATTGCTATCTGCTAGCCTTTCCTTACAAAATATTGGTTGCCTTATTTGATCAATCCAAAGTGTGGGAGCGATTTGGACGTAAGCTGGCCGAATACCTCGTTTTGGGACTTGAAGAACGTATGGTAGACCTCCTCATTCTATCGCCTGAAGAGAGGTATCTGCAATTACTCGCCGGAACAAAGACTAAGATTATTGAACAGATACCTCAACATTTAATTGCAAATTATTTGGGTGTGAGCGCTGTTAGTTTAAGTCGTATCCGAAAGCGCGTCACGGCAAAAAAAATCGATTAAATAAATTTATTAACTTTTGTTAACGTCCTGTAGCCGATCATTTGCTGTTATTTGTCCTATAAAATTACAGCAAATGAAAACATTGATCAGGGCAGAAGCCATCGTTCCATTTATTATTTCTATACCGTTAATTACTTCTTTGAACCTAAACGTTCAATGGTGGCTCTGGATTCCTATTTTCCTGGCTCCCGATTTAAGTATGTTAGGATATTTATTTGGCAACAAAACCGGCGCTACTACTTACAACCTATTTCATCATCAAACTATAGCTGTAATCATTGCAATTTCCGGACTGTTATTGAACATCCCCTATCTTGAATTAGCAGGTTTGGTATTGCTAGGTCATAGCAGCCTCGACCGATTGATGGGTTATGGACTTAAATTAGGTAAAGGATTTAATTACACACACCTGGGGATAATGGGTGGTAAAGAAAAACTTGATAAACTATAAAACAGCTCATTAAATAATTCCTGGTTAGGCGTGCCTGTCAGAAAGGACGTGCAGGATAACCCCTGTCCCCACCAGTTTGTTGCCTTCGAGTATGATAAAGGCATCACCTGATTTAAGGTTTTGACCGCTGTGGGTAGCAGTCAATAGATTCTTTTATGCTCAAACTTCTGCAGCTGTTCGTCTATAAATTACAGGCGTTGGTCTAGCGGTTACTCATACTGGTATAATACAGCGGTTTTGCCTGCAACGTTTGCCGTGTAGTGGCGTCTTAATAACAAAACAACAGCAAAAATTTAAAATATAAAAGATATGAAAACCTTAGCAAAATCATTATTCGCAGCAGCATTAACAGCAGTAGTAATCACTTCATCAGCAATGGCAACTTTCGCCGCCGAACCTGTTAAAACAGAAACTAAAACTCCATCATCGTTAACCTTCAACAGGATCTGGGTAAGTGGAAACGTAAAGATCGTTTTAACGCAAGGCGATAAACAAGATGTAACAGGCGCAAACAACTACGATGCTTCGAAAACTTCTGTAACCACTGACGGAAAAACCTTATTCATCAATTCGTTAGAAACCAGCCAGGTAACTTTGAACATCACCGTAAAAGATCTGGAAAGAATCGAGGCTTATGGCCAGTCGGTTGTGGTAACCAGCAACAATTTCGATGTAAAATACCTTCAGTTATTTTTAGGTCAAAGCGCTACCGCAAGGATTAAAACCACAGCCGGAAGTTTGTATACCGTTGTTAAAGAGGATGCGGTATTGAAATTAAATGGTACAGCTGATCAAAGTACCATGATTGCCAGCAACCTGAAAAATGTAAAACTAGCTGACTTTGCCAGTCTGAAATCAGAATCATTTGCTTCTGAAGCCATTATGGAAGCAGAACAAAATGCAATGGTTCTGGCAAAATAGAAACCTATTCACCAGATCAATCGAAGCTGCTCATACACATGGGCAGCTTTTTTTATGATCAATTTTTTCATTTCCATACCGTTTTTTCCATAAACGACTAGAAGAATTAACTTATCCTCATCAATAATAAGGTTTACGAGTGTGCAGTTCCGTGGATGTCAAAACATTTATTGGTTCCAATTTCTTTTTTTCTTAATTTAATTTAAATTTTAGTCGTTATGAAATTCATTGTTGCTAAAGCAAAGCTTGTCATATTCCTTAAGGACTTGTACCGAATATGGTTTCCCTGGTTGGATCTGGCAATCCTGGCATTTATATATTCGTTTATATGGGGAGAATACATCAATCCATACCGCCAGTATCAATTGATTGTCTATGGAAAAACTGCTGTCGGAAAAATTTCCGGCGAAGACGGACTCTATGCTTATTCGGATTATCCCAGAACGCGTGACTTCACTTATACCTTCAGTTTGCCTAATGGGAAAACAATCAAGTCAAGCGCTCATGCATTCAGTATTGATGAAGTTGAAAGCATGAACAAAAACTTTCCGGTAACAGCTACTATCTCTTACCTGCCAGATCAACCTACAATCAATTGGGTGAAATCTAACCTGCCAAGCGACCTAAATGAACTTTTCAAAAGAACCCTAATAGGTGGAACCTCATTTTTTTTGATTTCATACCTGTTCATCATGGTGATTTTCAGGCTTAGTATATTGGAGCATCGGGAAAAGAAACGCATGAAAAAACTAGAAGAAAGTGGCTATACTATTTTAGAATTACCGAAATTCCTGATGAATTAAGTTTTGAATCTAAAGATTGGATACATTTATTTTAGTTCAGTCTTAATGACGCCTGCATAAGTCGCTGCCCATATTGCACCATTCTTGTCTTTCGCAATCCTTTCAACGTTTACACTTGGTACGCTGGAATTTTCAGTGGTATATATTTCTGTCTTTTTTGAGGGAATGTCATATTTAATGATACCAACGTTATTCTGGCTGAGCCACAATACATTTTTTTCTTCATCGAGAAAGAAGTCGTTAATACTATTGGCCGAAAACATCTTTTCATCCTCCTGCCAAAGGCGCTGCCATTTCCCATCAGGAGTGCGGGTATAAATTCCGGCTGCTGTACCTTTTTCGTTGTATAACGAAAACCACAGGTTTCCCAATTTATCTTCCTGCATTTTTGATATATATGCCCTTGAAAGCGGTGAAGTTTTATCGTTCAATAACATTGTTTTTCCCTTGTCTATCATGACGTTCCCATCGAAAGTACCAATCCAGGTGCGGTCTTTACTATCCACAAACACACCCAGAGTTTTGTCTGAAGGGAGTTGGGAGTTCTTTTTGTTAAGCACTGACCATTTACTGCCGTCAAATTTCATCACCCCATCCCAGGAAGTAAAAAGTACATTATCGTGCCGATCCACAAAAATTTTTCTGGCCCAGTTAATGGGCGAATTTACAGAGTCAAATTTGGCCCATGTGTGATTGTCATAGCGGTAAACGTCATAACCAACCACAAACCATTTGTTGTCCTTTCCGTCAACCTCCATATCCCGCACAGCCTGTGTCTGTTTCTTGTTGTAAGGGGTTGCGCCTATTACCGTATTGGATGCATTGAAATGTGACCACTTGTCATTCGTGATTTTTACAATGCCATTGTCCGTGCCAATCCATACAGCTCCGTTTTTATTGCAAGCTACCGCCCTCGACATGTCCCAAGGGAGTTCTGAATTGCTTTGGGTATAAACTTTCCAGCTTTCGCTCAGCTGGGATTTTTCACTTCCCTTTTTGTCGGGTGTGCCCGTAGTCTTCATATTTGACTGATTGGTAAAATTAAATGTCCTGCGCTTGGCCCGAAACTTGCCGTCTTCGAACTCCAGGATAAGGGATACGGAACTGCTCTCCTTTTTGTTGCCATTCATGGCGGGCGTCCAGTTTTCAGTGGCATTCACCGAACGTTTAAGGTTTAGCAATTCAGAAGTAATCCCGGTCTTATTATCCACGCTTAGTAAGCAGGGTTTGCCATCCTCGCTGACAAGAATTTGCATCTCGAGGCTGCCATTTAATACGGCCAATTGTTGTTCTCCTATACCCCGAAGAATGTTCTGGATGACGGTTTTCGGTGGTTGAGCCTGCGGGTCACCGCAGTCGAGGCAAAATGAGGAAAGTTTGCAGTTTTCAAATTTTTCGGGATAAAGGCTTTGGGCCATGACAAGCTTGGCAAACAATGTGAGAACAATAATCAGCGGCGTTTTTTTCATAGTATATTTTGTCGACTTTTGAATGATGGTTACAGGATGGGTTTGCAACAATTTTCTTTGAAGCTTGGTTCCTACCATGTTGTTGAGCGTAACAGATGAAAAAATAATTTGAGGCAAGATAAATCTTTCAGTGCTTTGCACAAAATTATTTTTTAGTACTTGAAAAAGGTAACGAATCAGCACCCTTTTGCCTCGAGTAGCATTGATGTGCTGGGAGTTTGATCTATTGATCAAATCGGCCAGTTTGACCCGAAATAGAAGGGCCAGTTTAACCCGAAACAAGTGGTCGCGTTAATTGCGGAATAATCCTTATCCCCATTCTTTTTAAAGAATTCCTGTATAATATGGATAACGGTCCCTCTAATTTTTTCATCGAAACCATTGGAGAACTTTTCAGCATAAAAATTTCCCTCCCTATCAAAACCGAAGCTATAGGCAGTATGGACATTTCCATCCTTATCGGTAATTGGGCATTAGGGTGCTTAGACCGTGAATGGGGTTTTGGCGCGAAGATTTGTGGTGAAGAAACTTATTTGCGCATTTCGCTGGTGCTGCATTTTTGGGTCAGAATGGCTTTGTCCATCAAACCGATTAAAAACGCCATTCGAGCGCATTCATTTGGCTGTTACACCTTTATCTTTTTGATCAGGTTGATGGCCCTGTTCCATTTGGGATAGATTTCGATTGGTTTTGGATAGCCCTTAAATCTGTATTCCCAGGGAATGAGTACCTCCATATTGTTGGCTGATTTAAGTTCCGGGATCCAGTGGCGTATAAAATCCTGCGCTTTATATTTATTGGACTGGTTAACCGGGTTGGTGTACCAGATTTCAAAGGCCTGCATGTGCCAGTTCATCCAGTTCGAACTCACGTCATAGTCTATAAGCCTGGATTCGAAATAAGCTGCGCCCCAAGTCCAGTCGATTTTGAGATCATGGACGAAATAACTCGCGCAGTTGACCCTGCCCCTGTTGCTCATGAAACCGGTCTGGTTCAACTGGCGCATGTGGGCATCAATGAAAGGGATTCCGGTCTTGCCTTCGCACCATTTCCTGAATTTCTTAAGATCGTTCTCCCACTGGTAACTCCTGTTTTTGTAGCCTTTGGTCTTAAAGATCTGATCCCCAAAGCGCATGGACTTGAAGGTGAAGTAATCCCGCCATACGAGCTCAAAGATCAGCCACCAGGTACTCTGGTTTTTTTTTATCTTCTGCTCGTAGGCCTGTACCTTTTCAAAGATTTCCCTTGGTGATATACAGCCCAGGGCCAGGTATGGCGAAAACTTGGAACTGTAATCCATGCCTTCGGACTGGTTGCGGCTCCAGCGGTAACGGGTGAGTTCTTCGGACTTGAAGGTATAGTATTCAAGCCGTTCCAGCGCGGCATCTTCGCCGCCTTTAACAAAGGGTTTGGTGTTTTTGTATTCCTTTGGGGTAAAGCCGTAATCTTTGTAGGACGGGAATTTAGTAGCCTTTACTTTTTTGACCGGGTTTAGCTTTTTGGGGATATCCAGCGTTTTCCTCGGTTCGGATTCCCTGCCTGCCGGAATGCGGTATGCTTTACTGGTCAGGGGAATTTTGTCAATGGTAAAGGGAATGTCGTCCTTATGGTAAAGCGTCTTTCCCCAGAAGAAATGGAACTCCGTTTCAGGGAGTTTCTGCTGTAATTCCCTGATGATGTTTAATTCATAGCTGGCATATTCTTCCTCTGCATAGATATCGGTAATCTGAAATCTGTCGACCAGTTCGGGAATGGTAACCAGCGCGGATTGGGTCCCGATAACCAATTGTCCGCCGATTGATTTCAGATTGGCCTTAAGGTTAGTAACGGATTGCTCCAAAAATCTGAACCGGTTGAGATCTGCTTTGGGGAAACCCAGATCATGGTTTTCGAAGTTTGACTTTTCCAGGCAGTAACAGGAGAGCACTTCGCTGCATTCCTGCTGCGCGGTAACCAGGGCCTCATTGTCGTGCAACCGCAGATCATTTTTAAACCAGATGAGTCCCCGTTTTTTTGTTTTCATGTGTTTCCTTATGGTCAAAAAGGCCTGATTCCCCATCACTCAATCCCAAAACAGGCATTGTTCAGTAGAACTTTAGGTTAAACAACATAAAGCGCGGAAATGTTGCGGTTCGTTTTTTCTTAACATGACACCTCCCCTCCTTTCAGCGCTGGCCGAAGAGGCGCCAAAGATAAATATCAAAACCATTGTGAAAAAAGTCTTTAAATTTTTTAATGAGATTGATAAGATTTACGAAAAATTAACTTTGAACAGAAAAACTGATCATTCAGGCTATTTTTCCTCAAAAAATGAACTATAAAAATAGCATAGGTCAAACACCAAAATCGAACCTTTTGATTATTGTTATATCATTTAAAAACAAAGAGTTATAAGCGAAAAACTGGGATGAAAATCATTGAAAAGTCCTCGTTACGTTGCGGGTAGTTGATGGTTCGGATATGCAATAACTTGTTGATGATTTGAAGAGAATGGCAGAAGAAGACATTAAAATGACAAAATTCAATGAGCTTGGTAGTTTGATTAAATTACGTAAAGGAAGTGAAAAGTTAATCTCTAACGTCGTTGACAAAAAGGAAAAATTAGAGCATCAAGAAAAGCGAGGAAAGTGACACCGAAAAAATGGATAATTAATATTTCCGAAGAATTAAACTGTAAACTTATATCATTTAGCATATTACAGCTTCATTGACCTAATGTTTCAATAGAGAATTATCCAATTTCGAATAAATCAATTTGATTGACTGGAGATTTCGGAGTTACTGACATGACATTCTATAGTGGATTGACCAGTCCAAGAAAATCAACAGCACACATATAACATACTAGTAGTCATATTATTGAGGTGGTCAGTTTACTCTGAAATATGGTGATCTTAAATTCCGAAATGATTTGATCATTCTTAGCAAAATCTCCGGTGAAGATACAAAATCCTTTTTTTCCACAGGGCTTATCTTGCTTTTCATTGACTACAGCTTCTCGATCAGCAGACGGACCTGTTTGTTATTTTTTTTGATCCTGGTCCGGTTCGCTGTAGCGCTGCTGTCGGATACAGTTCTCGAAATAGCCCAAATCCTGACGCTGCTCTTCCCGCATCTGTCCTGCCTGGGTTTCTCGGATCATCCGCAGGACCATGGACAACACCGCTGTGGGAAAAAACAGGTCTAGATAGGATTTGATCACCCCGTCCGGTTTTCCCTCTTTGAAAACAAAAAGATTGTGGAAGACAATAAACCAGATCAGTTTCGGGGACATCCGTTCGGTGAATTCTGCCAGGTATTTCTCGGGATCGTCTTCGATCAGGCCGATCAAAAATAAATTGTCGACCCAATTTGGGGAGCCGGTGGAAAGGGTATGGAATTGATGGATGCTGTGCCCGTGCAGGTAGACCAACAAATTTTCGTTTAATTTATCGGCATTGAGCCGGATATAGCTGTCTACTTCTTTTGGCAGGTTGAGCAGGGCAACATACCGCACCAGTACATGCAGGAACAAAAATGCCGTCCTGTCCGTCCGGTCCTTTTCCAGCTTCAATTTCGCCAGGGCAGCGAGCGTTGCCCGGTGCTGATCGTCGAACAGCCGCACGAGGTTGAAATAGGCCTTCATGCGCAGTATGGCTTCCTCAAGGTCTGCAGGTTCGCTCCTGGAACTGAAGAATTCGATAAAGTCGCTGAAGACATTCAGGCTTTCCAGTTTATGTGATCCCGAAAGGCTTTCCTCACCGAGTCGCCCCAGCAGTTCGGGCAATTTCCCGGATGCCAGGGCAGCGGCCAACACGACCTGGGCAGAACTTTCTTTCAGGAAAAAATTCTCCAACAGATCAAAGCTGCTCACTTTTGAGGGTACGCCCAAAGCAAAGTAGCGCTCAAAATACTCGCGGTCCCTGAACCTTTTTTGGTTGCCGTTGCCATCATCGCTGTGCTGCCGGACGAACAGATAACCGAGTAGGGCTTTTGTCGTTTCTTTTTCGTATCGGGCGATAAAGGGCTCATCGATGGCGATCCGCTGCCAGATGCCTTTGCGATACACTTCGGTAATGTGGTCATAAAGCCGGTGGTAGGTTTGCGCATCGAAGGTCTTGATGGCATCCAGGACCAAAAAATCGAACAGGTTGACCTTTCCCGCTACATGGGGCAAGCTGAAGACCAGGTTGTTGAAATACCGGTTGAGGTCCCGGATGGACCTGAAGTATTCGTTGAGCCCGTGTATCCTCCAGACGGTACGGAAAGCTCCTGCATCAAATTTGACATTTACTTTCTTGAGGAAGTCGGCTAGGCGTTCAAAGAAAAGCAGTTCCATCTGCGCCTCGGAAATCTGGGGAATGTGGAAATCGACCTGGATGATTTTTTCCAGGTACTGTTCGCCGTCGAGTCCATATTCCTTTTCCAGTGCCTGGATGATGACCTGTTTGTCATAGGCAAGGATAAATATGGTGTTGGAGAGATTGAGGTTGACTTTTAAGATCCGGAAGAGTGCGGTGATCTCTGCGGGCGCGAGGCGGTCCAGGTCATCGATCAAAATATAAAGCCTGGTGCCGCTCTCCTCCAGCCTGCCATTGGCGGTCTCTTTGATCTCTTCGAGCGAGACTACGTTGACTTTTTTCCGGTATTCTTCAGCTCCCTCCAGCATGTTTTTGATGACCGGGTGGAAGTGCCCGGCAAATTTCACATAGTCCAGATAGCCCAGGTATTTCTTGAACTTGTCGTTGGCTGCCGAAGTTTTTTCTTTCCAGTTGAGCTTAGAGACCGTTTCGAGTACCTTTTCCAAAAAACTTCTTTCCAGGTCAGCCTCTGCGGTATGTCCCCAGCTGTTGAACTTGATGACCTTAAAGGGACGCTCTGAGCTTTTGTAGCGGTCCTCGAGGTCTTCTTGGATGTAGTCCAGTAGCGTCGACTTGCCTGAGCCCCACTTGCCACTGATGCCGACCACCAGGCTTTCTTTCCGGTCGCCGAAAAACAGGCCCAGGCCCTCTACGATCTGGGCGGCAAAAGCCTTTCTGCCCAGGATGTCCTCGCCTGGCGCGCTATCGGGATTGATGATGTGCGTCATATATTTTCTTGGTCTTTCGGCTCCGCCTGTCCGGTAGGACAATTGGAATACCTGAAGTCGTTTTCAAGGGCCTAAATTAAGATAGTCCAGGGCTAATTTAGTAAAACAAAAGCAGTGTCGATGGCAAATTGCTTTTTTTTAAAAGCCTTGGCGGGTTGAGGTCAAGGATGACCGCGCTTTGCGTTTTCTTTTCAATAAAATGAAGGCCATCTTTTGGGGCAATGGGTTGACCCGGGTACTGAAGCTCCGGGAGCCACGTTTCCACAATCCTTATTTTTTTTGGATATTTAGCCTCGATGGGACAATTATTCGATCAATTCAAAGATTGCACTTTTTCTAACGAAGCCGAAGTGAGCCAGAAATTCATTCTGCCTTTGCTCACAGGCTATTTGGGCTATCGCCTAGCGGAAATCATACCTGAACGGATCTTTCCGGCAAAGGACCTGTATTCTGGCGTCAATTTTTCTGCGGGCGGTTCAAAAGGATTGAACCACCGGCCGGACTTTGTGGTCTGTATGGACGGGGATCTTCAAAATGCGCGTTTCATTATCGACAGTAAAGGTCCTGCTGAGTCGCTCGATAGCCACTTGGGACAATTGCGGTCATATGCGAACAGTGTGGGCCGTAATTTCATCATGATCACCAACGGCAAGGCGCTACAGATTTTTGACGTGAACAATCTGATCTTCCACAGCAAGGACATGGAAGATCTCCAGCTGAAGCTCGATGAGCTCATCAAGCTGCTTGGCCGAAAAAATCAAAATGCCAAGTCTGCCATCGAGATCCTCCAGACATTGGATCTGGAAAAATCGGTCAGCATATCTGAGAAAACCAAGATAGATGACCTCATCAGGCGGCGCAGGATCCAGCTTTCCGATTTTGCGGCTTATTTCAAGGGCATCAGCTCGGCCTATCAGGATTGGCACCTGCCCTCGGTCCATTTTCGGGCAATCGACAACCTGGATATCAAGGGCTTCGATCCCACTGCACTGTTGAGCTTTCGCAGCCAGAGCGAGACCGAAGAGGTGCTGGACAGCGAAACGGAGCTGAAGTTCGCTCAAATCGAAAACATGGGCGGTCTCAGCGCGCGCGTGATTGTGGGCGAGACCGGCACCGGTAAGACTTCTTTGCTCAAATTTTTGGCTTTACGATCGGCCGAGTGCGCATCGGCCTTATTGGACACCAAGATCCCGGTATATGTTGCCTTAAAGGAAATCGGATTTGGTTATACCCTCGAGCAGTTGATCATGGCCGCTTTACGCCGATATGGCTACCGTGGCGATTCATTTGAAGCACTTGTCCAGGATCATCAGTTTGTGTTTTTTTTTGATGCTTTCGACGAGCTTGCCCAACAGTTCAGGATAGAAGTCTGCCAGGCCATCAGCAACTTATGTGTCCACCACGAATGTTATCTGACCACCAGACCCAATGTCATCCCCAGGATCGGGGGAAGTGCCCGTTTCAATATATCAGCATTAAGGGACGCCCAGGTCGAAGAAATTTCAAAATTTTATCTCACCGATCAATATTATGATTTCCAGCACCAGCTCGAAGTCAATGGGCTCATCAATGAATCTAGGAATATTTTGCTGCTTTTGTTCTTGCTGGCCCTTTATAAGCAGAACGGTAGGATGCCGCAGAGTGTTTCCAAAATCATTTCGGCCATTACCGCGCGTGCCGCGAAATGGAACGATGATAAGCTTGGCAAAAAAAACAGCATATCCTGGAGGGTCTTGAGTGGGTGCCTGGGCGAAATCGCCTATGAGATCTGCGCCACAGACTCATCTTCCCTGTCCCACGGGCGGGCAGCGGAGCTGTTGAGTGGTTTTATCATTGAGCAAGAGCAGCGCCGGATGTTGGCAGTGGGCACAACGGTAGACACCATGCTTATTGCCCTGGAAGAAACCGGACTGCTGATTGCCAATAATGACCACCTTTACTTCTGGCACCGGTTGTTCTTGAACCATTTTGCGGGTCTGGCCCTTACCACCAGGTTCTGCAAGGAAAACAGCAGCCTGGAAAACCTGGTGATGGAAGAACGCTGGGAAGTGCCGATCATTTCGATGTGCTCCGCGCTCCCCGAGATCAGTGCCGTGATCGCGATGCTTAAGAAAAGGCTCTGGTTGGCCGCCTATTGTCTGAGCGAGAATCCTGTCTGCAGTCAGGGATTAAAAGACCAGGTGATCGCGGCATTGGCCGAAAAAACCGGCTCACCGGTATCTGGGGTCCGTAAGCGTGCGGTAAGCTATCTACAGAGCATCGCAGATCCCAAGTGTGCGGAAATCTTGTTGGGGCTTTTTAACACTGTACGATATGACGACGTAACAATGATGGCGCTTCCGGCAATTGCCAGAACGGCTCCGCTCCGGGCACGAAAGATTATCGATGCCCATATAGATTGGGACGAATCTGATTTCTTCCAATGGCGGAGCAGCCAGTCTTATGTGACAGAGGCACTCTCCTACTATGGCGAGGAAGGCTACCTGCAGATCGCTGGAAATTGGGGCAAGTTCAGCCACGCGCCCTTCAATTACACCTGCAAAAAGCTTTTTTTACGTTATTTTGCCGCACATGAGGCCTCTTTAGCCTTAAAAACGGAATTGCAGGCGCTTTACATGAAGGAACTTTCGGCAGGGCACAAGTATGGGGAGAAAGTCGAGGCCATTGCAGAAGTGCTCTCGATGGTCGATGATGCAGATTTTGCCATTGGCGTACTGGATTATGCTTCGAAAAACAAGATCGAGTTTTCCAAACTCAGGAGTGTGTCGACCATCTTGAAAAGCGCTACCGCTCCCAGGCTCGCCGAGGAGATCAAGACGGTTCTGTTAAGGGAAGGAAACGATCGCTATCTGACAGATTGCCTCGCAAAAGCATTGAGGGAAAGTGCTGCTGTTTTGCCCCAGGCGTTTTATTTAGAGATGACCTCGAGCACAAATGTCCCGATTGCTACCTCCGCTTTGGAGCGTCTGGGAAACTATCCATTTGAATCGGTGCGTGAAGAAATCTATAGACACCTGTATGCCGATCAGCCGCAGATGCAGCAGCGGGCGCTCGAGCTGTTGGTAAACAACGGGAAGTTTATCGAACTGATCCGGGAGAAAAAATTCCCCAGCCCATTTTATACCCCGACCGCCCATACCCTTTTAAAAGGGGTGCGAAAGTTCCACCTGATCGAAGCCCTTCCCCTTTTGGTCAAAGTACAGACGGCCCTGGCCGATGAGGAACGCTATGTCTATGAATCTCCTCTTGCATTTGAACTTGCCGGAACGTTTTATCTACTTGGATCTGCTGACCGGCAACGAGAAATCATCTCTTGGTATTTTGACGGAAATGTTTTTCTTCAAAAAGAAGATCATCTGCACAGCAATCTGATGAGAAAGGCAAAGTTCTTTGAGCCTGAACTGGCAGAAGCCCTGGTTGGCTGTTATTACCGGACCTACCTGGATGAGATCCATGCAGATGCGTACGAACTAGAAGTTTTTGTCGAAACTGCCGAAGGGATCGGAGGGCTTTGGATGCGGGAAAAGCTCAAAGAGATTACAGCAAGGATCTTGCTTTTGATCGGACAATCGGACAAGTATCCGCTGCATCGTTTGGAGCGTCTGGTGCGGGCAATGGTCAAAATCGGTCGGCCCGAGGATGAAGATTGGCTACTTGGCATTTTGGGACAGCTGGAATCTGATGAAGGTGGGCAATATGCGCAGCTGCGCAGGGCCATAGAATTCCTGGCCTGCCATGGGAGCCTGAAATCCCTGCCGGTTATCCTGGAAATCGGCAACCGGCATTTACCTGTCGAGGGCTTGGTGGATAGCTGCCAACATGCCTATAACAGTATCTGCAGCCGCAATAAGGTGCCCATTGGGGACGGTGATGCTTTCGGACCAGTCATAACTGCCCGGGCAGATTAAAGTTCGAGGATACCCAGTTCCCTCGCAAGGTCCTGCACGAATTTGCTCAAAGGCCGCTTGTGGATCTCGTGTTCACTTGAATAGTTGCCGATCAACAGGCGTTCGATATCGATTCTGGTTATCCCCAGGCCACTGAATTTCTCAAAAAGGATCTGCTTATATGCCTGGTCATAGGCCTGGCTTTTGATGAGCAGTTCCTGCGCAACATCCGCTTGGGTGCGGTAAATGGAATCGATGCCGAAAAATTTCTCATGCGCCGAATCTTTCGCATCCTTGCGGTTGATCAGGTTGATACCGAGCTGCGCCGTCTTGGGCGACAACAGGTATTTGGCTTTGGCATGGGCATCGAGCTTGAATACGAAGGATGAGCGCAACAGGTCTGCTTCATCGTTGCTGTATAATTTAAAGCGGACAGACCCCTCGCTTTTTCGCCTGTTGCAAGGTGCACAGGAAGGATAAAGGTTAAACAGTGAAATGGCAAGACCGGGATACTGGTTTTTTCCGATATGGTGGTCCACATCAAATCTTGCCGAGTAGGCGCCCTGCTCTTTTTCCATGGCAATGGCCAGCTGGGAATTGCAGTATACGCAGGCCTTGATCCCGATCTTGGCAAAATAAGCTGGATAGAATGTCGTACGCAGGCCCTTGTAGTTTAAGGCCGTATGGATCTTGTTGAGAAAAGCTTTACGGGCTTCCACTGCGGATTGGGGATCCTTTTTAGTGACAGATGGGAGCTTCCCAAAATCCTTCATCAACTCTTCCAACGCTGTCGGCCCGGCAACTATGATGTTTTCATTTGCCTGAAATACCTGGATCAAATTGTTTAAATAAGTTCTGTGCGGGGCATACTTGATCGTATTTTGATCGATTGTCTCTAAGTTTTCCAGGGCCTGTTTATATTGCTCCTCGATCTGCTCGGCAAAAGCGTCCTGTACGGCCTGCACCATTTTAATGTTTACTGCTATCATGATTGGGCTTTTAATCGGTTCAAAAAGTCGATCTGCGATTGGATAAACCCTTGTGAGGATTTAGGGAACGCAAGGCTATAGAGCTCCATCAGGCTTTGGTAGAGTACCGGTTCGCCGATGACCGCAAGGAGCGCCTCGCACTGCGGCCGGGTGAGTATGCCCTCCTTTAAAAAGGCCTCGGGAAGTCCGAGTTTATCTGCAAAACTGATCCGCTCATCGATAACCGGCTGGGTATCGCCGCTGATCAATTCCCGAGGGATATACTGGTGGGCCTTGAGGGAATCGATGAGTATCCCGATCTGTTTTTTGGCATGTTCGCCCATAAAGCCATCGCTCAAAAAGAAGTCTTTTCTCAGCAGTTCGTGGATGTTGGCGCCAAAGCTTTTATGACCATAACGGCTTTCTTCGTCCGCCCCCCCTAGCAGGTGCAGGGTGGAATTGGAAGGAATATCCGAAAGGACAAAGGGAGAATGGGTCAGGATACAGACGTGCAGGCCCTTTATGGCCGACATTGCCGGGAGCTTGTTCAGGTCCCGGACCATATCATCCACGTAACGCCGCTGCATCTCGGGATGGTAGTAGAGTTCCATCTCATCGAGTATGATATTCACGTACCCATATTCTGGCCGTTTGCGTTCTGCCTTGTTCTTGCTTTGCCCGCTATGGGCAACGGACTGGATGTTGTAAAGGTGGTATAGAATGGCATTGCTGTTGAAGATCAGCTGCTGTTCCCCGGAGCTCATCTCACTGAGCATAATGGGCTTACCTTGATAGGTAAACTCAAAATCGACATCAAAAATGGCGGGAAAGGCATATTCGATAAGCTGCGAGGCCTCGATGGACTTTAGATCTTTTATAAAACCGCGCATATATTCCATAACCTGCTCCGTATTGAGTTCCAGGTAATCTGGATCATAGCTACTTTCGGTTTTCCAGATCGTATTGAGTAATTTGGGCTTCGCTTTAAGGTAATTGGCCGTCTGTCTTATTTTTCGGGTGACGTGGCTTTTGTCTTTTTCCAAGAATCCCGAGAGGTCTTTCTCCCCTTTCAGCTCGTCGATCAAAAAGTTATATCCGGAGGATACTTTGGAGATTTTAGCCGATAGGTATTCTAAAGCGGCCACTCCGTTAGGCCTATTGTTTGCCATACTTTCCTTTACGCCATATTTTTCTTTGATCAGTTCCCCATGCTGCACTTTTGCCGCCTTTCGGTCGGGATCTGCTTTGGCGTTCGCTTTGCGGGCGAAGCGAAAACCGGAAATTTTATATTTATCCAGCTGAAGGCTTTTGCCCTTGTGGATAAGCTCATATAGGATCGTCGTGGCCAGCCTTTCCTTGGAAAGCTGCAGTTCTTTGTTGATGTCGACGTTGCCGTCTTCCCGCATGGGGTTGAGGACCAAGGGGGTAATATAGGCATCGTTTTTATGGAAGAGTTTGTTGATCCACCGGCCCGTATGTTTTGCGTTTAGGCCATGATGGGAATAATTCAAACTGATGGTGTAGAAAAATGCCTCCAGATCGAAATCCTCTTTCCAGCCGGCATCGCGCTCGCCATCAGGGAGAAACTGGGATTGGGACACCTTTCCATCATTGCACAGCAGCTCCCGGACCTGCGTTCCGATCTGGTATAAAACCGAGACACGGAAGCCTTCAGTCATTTGATCCTCACGTTTTTGTTCCTCGTCCAGTTCGGTTTGGCCTATTTCGATGTGCTCCATCAGCTTTTTGGCGATCCACTCGGGAAGATCGGTGAAGGTTTGTTCCGCTTTGAGTCCTATTCTGAGCCTATGGCGCACAACCAGATCCAGTAAATAAAGAGAAAAGTCTTTCGGGGCTATAAAGTCCTTTAGCGCTTCTTGTGGGACGGGGTATTCACTGTAAGATAAGCTTGCAGCGGTCAAAAGATGGTACAGTTCACCTTTCAGCCACCTGATGTGGCCGTCCAGTTTTTCGACGCTGGAACTTAACAGGTATTTGGTGCCGAATTTATTTTTGACGCCCGTGAAATAGATCGCCCGGTAGAACAGTTCCATGAGCGTACTTTTTCCGGTCCCGTTCTTTCCCACGACCGCCGAAAAGCTCAGTCCGATGCCGTTGGAAAGCCGGTAGAGCTTTTCCGGTGCCGCTTTCTTTGGATCAACCGTTACCAATTCGACCATGGAACCCTCACCGTTCATTGCAATATGATATTCGCTGTGCAGGCGGTAGGGTTTTCCGGGCTGAAGGGTTTTGGTGTATAGGGTATCGCATTTAGCCAATGGGATAATGGCAATAAGTTTGAAAAAGTTGTCGTCGGTCATTTGTTTAGCGGTTGGCATGGTCATATTTGAAAATTTTGATGCGCCTCTGAGTCTTGATGGACAGCAGTATCGGCTTGGCTGCATACATCCAGCCTGAGTGCACTGAGGATCTGTTTTCCGATCTCTTTATTGAGGTAGCTTTTTGCTGTTTCCGCCTTCCAGGCCTTGGAGATGATCACCCCACAGCTTTTGCTGCCCAGGTCCCGCTTATCGAAATGGCTTTGGCGGTGGAAGTTTCCATCTTGGATATAGTCTTCCCCTGGATAGAGGAGGTAACATTTCACCGCATCAAAGTAATGATGGTAGGCGAACATCTGGCGAAGGTCATCCATACCCACGTTTTTGAGCTGCCCATGGAGGTTCTTCCATTTGGTATCCAGCACGGTGTATCCTTTTGACCCGTCCGGACCGGTTTTTTCGATGATGATGTCAGGTTTAAGGGAGCGGCTGGTGTGCAGGTGTTTCCAGAAGCCGGTCGAGCGCTGGCCATAGATTTTCAGAGTCCCATCGTTGGCTTTCTGCAGCATGCGGTAGATGTACTCTTCCCAAAGCTTGTTCATATCAAAGAGGATGGCAATGGAGCTGCCGGCCCCGCTGCTGATGTCCGGGCGCAGGTTGAGCAGAATGAGTTTGGCGATCGCCACGGCCGAGCGGTAATGGGCGGACTTGCGGTCCAGGCCCAGTTTATCGAACAGCGTGGCGTCTATCTTGATCTCGCTGACCTCGGGAAAATTCAGCAGCAGCTGGTAGCACCGGGAAACCAGGTATTGGTTGTTGCAGATCCTGGGCAGGGTTTTGATGGCCTTGTAGAGGATCTGGTGGATGAGGTGGTTTTGATCATAGCTGGTCTTTTCCACATAAAATCTTTCCTGGTGAACCAGGTTCTTGGTGAAATGCTTTTGCAGCAAAAGCTTTCCTTTTAGCGCGGTGCTGTTGCCCTCTATTTTTTTATAGCGTTTGATCAGGCCGGTATGCAGCAGGAAGTTCACTTCCTGGATGAAGCGCTCGATATATAGGTCCAGGATGCTGTTGCTCTTGAGCCTGAGCGGGGCATCCGAAGCGGTCGGGGTATCCAGCGCGCGGCAGATGCGCAGCATATCGATCAGGATGCTCTGCCATTTGCTCTGCTCGGCCTCCTCGAGGTAATTCTCGTTGTTGTCGGCTTTGGGCAGGATTTCCAGGGTCAGGTCCAGCACCCTGATCACTCCTACCCATTCGCAGAAGCGGATGCCCCCGCGCGTGGGGGTAAAAAAGGGACGTGCCTGTTCATCGTACATCTTCCAAAGGGCGGTGATGTATTTTTCTTCCAATATGCCTTTTTCGCCCTTACCGTTGTGGTAAAACATCAGCTCATCGCCTGCGCGGACGGTCTGGTATTCAAATACTTTTAAGCTCGGCATATCTAGATCTTGCGCACCGCGTTTAGGAAGTTTTCCATATCTTTTTCGAACTTATTGATCCGGTAGACCTTTTTTTGCATCAAAAGGTCTTTGTCTTCGTACTCAAATGCTGCGAAAAGCGCTTCTCCTTCGCTGCCCGCTTTTTCCTCCTGGATGAAATCCGAACCCAGCACGAGTCCGATCTTGCCGTAATCCCCAAAGAAATATTCCTGCAATAACGGGATGACTTTATCGTAGAAGGTAGCATATAGCGCTTCCGGGCCTTCCAGGTTTAAAAAGAATGCATGGCCGATGGTGTGGTCGCGGGAAACAAGTTTTTCCAGTCTCAGGTTGATGCGTCTGAGCATGGCTTTCAAATCGATGCCTGCTACGCTGTTGATCAGTTCATGGTCATCAACAGGCAGCATTTCGCTGAAGCTGAAACGCCTGCGCAAGGCGGTATCGAGTGCTTCCACGCTCCTATCCGCGGTGTTCATGGTACCGATGAGGTAGACGTTGCCCGGAACGCCGAACTCTTCTTTGCTGTAGGGAAGCGTAACTTTTAGCGCTTCGGTCTGGCCCAGGCGTTTGCTGTCCTCGATGCAGGTGATGAGTTCGCCGAAGATGGCCGAGACGTTGCCCCTATTGATCTCATCGATGATGATGACGTAATTCATCTGCTCTTGCGGTTCCTGATCGAAAAAAGCTTTTATTCCGGGGCGGACTTCTCCGTCCTCGAGTTCATAAATAGACTGCTGGCTGATTTTTTTACCAAAGAAATCTTCCGGCGTCTGATTGATGTTTTTGGCCAGCCACTGCACGTTTCGGAACTGGTGGTAGCCGATCTGGCTCTGTTCCTCATAAAAATATTCCCCTGTGATCCTGCCGACCGCATCGATCAAATGGTTGCCCTTGCTGATGATGACGATGTCGCCGATTTTCATGCGCTGGAAAATAAATACGGCCTGGATGTTGTATTTGCTTTTTCCGGCCAGGCCGCCATGGTTTTCTTTGAAAGCGTCACGGAAGGTTTTCCAGTCCTTTATCTTACTGAGCGCCGTAAAATCCTCATCACTCCCATGGCCCAGTGCGATAAGGTCATGCGACAGGCAGTACTCGTGGATGTCAGGGCGGTCCTTGCCGCCGAGCGACATCTTGAAGAACGCGGCTTTTTGGAAGTCGATCGGACCGGCCCCTTGCAGCTCCAGCGGCTTTGCTGCTTTTTGGCAGATGGCCTTGAATATCCCGGGTTCTACGGAGTAGGTCACCGGACCGCCTTCACTGGCCGGTTCCTGGGGTTTGATGCCTTCGATGAAATCCTCATAGCCCATGCTCTGGTGGAAAGTGGTGAAGACGATCTGTCCGGACTTCACCTTGGCATCATAGAGTTTTTTGACCGCGGCCCGGTCGTTCCAGTTTAGCTCCCGCACTTCTTTGCCACCGATGATCTTGAGCGATCTGTTGATGGTCCGGTAAGTCTTTCCGGTTCCCGGAGGACCGAAAAGGATCTGGTTTTTGGGGTGTTTCATAATTGTGGGCCCGCTCTTGGCAGGTGTGATGTTTTTTTGGAACCAGTTTTTTAAATCCAGGATTTCGCCGGATTGTGCGGTGTTGAGTTCAAGCGCTTTGTCCAATATGTCGATAAGGGTCTGGTCGTGCTGGATGTAGTTGAAGCCGATCTGGCCGATGCGCTGTTTATCCTCCAGGTATCCCGATTCTTTTGCCGCCGGGATTTTGTTTTCCAGCACAAAGGACAGGGCTTTGCTGCCCTGCAGGTTTTTTTCGTTTTCGCCTATTTTTTTATCGATGAGCGCGGCATCGCCGTAAAAGCCTACGATTTTGTTTTGGGAATGGAAGACCAGAACCGCCCGTCCCGATAGCTTGGGGCGTTTGGTGAAAGTGGCGTTGCCAAAAATGAGTGCGGGTGTGTTCCATTCGGCCTGCTTGTCGAAGTTCCAGCTTTCCATGGGCGTCCCGCCGTTTTTTACCCAGTCATGGTTGCTTTTATCCTCGCTCGGTGATTTCCAGTCGTTGCTGTTCCAGGTGAGGTTGACCAGGAGTTTGTTGACCAGGAATTTTTGGTAAAGGATGTTGACCGCATCGATGAGGGGATGCTGGATGTGCCGGCGGAAATAGTCCAGGGCAGCGGTGACTTTCTCCAATAGATCCGGGTCGTCCAGGCCGTATGATTCGGTATAGCTCAGGCTATTGCCGTGGTGCCAAGGTATTTCTTTTATTTTCTCCGGTAGCGGTGAAAGGGATTCGATCAGAGACCTGCTGTCTTTTTTGCGCTTTTCAAAATGGATGTCGATGCAGATCTGCGGCCTGTCTGTTTCCTTTAAGGGAACATCGACATCGCGCAGGATGATTTCATAATGCGCGGGTTCTTCGTTGAGTGATTTTCCGTAGTCCGATACCCAGATGTGGTGGTCGGTGTAGACCTCACGGTTGAAGAAATATTGTTGTGGCCTGGACTGTTCGACATGCGGGATAAGCCTTTCGATGAAGTTTTTGAATGGGGAAAGTGTTTTGTCTCCTGTTTTTTCGGGGTATTGGTCGTTGAGCATATTTTTGATGGTTTTACGCTCGAGGGCGTAGATGATGAAGTTGGAGAGGAAGCGGGTAAAGGCCTCGTCTTCGAAGGTGTACGTTTTGGGCAATGTGCCCAGATTGATCTCTTTGCAGTCCTCGGCGATGTCGAGCCTGCTCTGGGCCTGCCGGATGTCGGAAAGATTTTTTCGGCGGTTGGATCCTTGGGTTCCGGTGATGCTGCCATCGTGGAAGAGTTCCAGGGTGCCTCTGTCTGCCCTTGAGAATCTTTCTAGAACGAGCTGGATGAGGTTGCCGGCTCCAGGGTTGGAGATGGCCAGGCAGTTGCCGTTTTCGCGGACGTAATGGAAGATTTCCAGGTTGTGGGTCTGGTCTTTGTATTGTAGTGCCAGCTTTCGGAAGTTATCCGGGCGTTGCAGGCCCTGGTCCTGGATTTTTCTCAGGCCAGGGAGCGCACCGAGGCGTTTTGACGGGTCGAAGAGGGTTTTGTAGAGTTGTTTGATAGGCCCCTTTAGTTCATTAGGGGTATTGGGGTCAAGTTCAATCATGTGGAGCGTTGATGAAAATAAGGCCTTGGCAAATGCTTAAGGTTAAAAGGGCAAAATACGATTATTATGGGTAAAGCTGAAAATTTAGTTGCGCTCAATTCGTGAAACAAAAAATTGATTTTTTTTCCAGAAGGTTATCTTTGAATAAGCCATTCAGGATTATGCGTATTTATTTTGACAGCGACGTTTTCAAAGATCAAAAAACAACACCTACGCAGATACATTGCGTGGTTGGGTGTTTTCTTTGGAATTTGATTTTAAAACATTTGATATATTAGACGAAATATCAACTGAATTCGAAAGAAATGAAAATGGTCAAATTCTAGAAGCATGGAACAATTACAAGAAACAGAAGAAAGCTATTACAAAGTTGCAATAGATAAAGCTTGGGAAGATTTTTATGCTGATAATTTGGATTCAGCGAAAGAAATTTGTGAAAAATTAATCTTGGAATATCCCGAAAAGGTCTACCCTCACTACCTGCTGGGACACGTCTATCTTTCTCAGAAAAAATATCAGGAAGCGGCGGACGAAATACTGATTTCAGATGCGAATGATAATGAAAGAATTAACAGTGGCTGGGCATATTACTGGCTTGGTGAGATCTACAGCGCCTCATCTTTTTTTGGGAATGAAGGTGTTGCATACATTAACGACCCTGAAAAGGCCGACTATTATTACAACCAGGCAAGGAAAGCGAAAACCTACCCGATCCAAACATTACTGCGTCAAAAATATAAGCTCAAAGGGCAGAAAAAAATTGAACTTCTTGAGGAGGGCGTCGCTAAGTTTCCTGACGAGACTATATTCTATATTTTACTCGCTCAACACTACAAAAGCCATGGCATGGCGCAGAGAGAATTAAACAGTCTAAAAACGGCTCTAGACAAAGGGCTTAGTTCAGCGTCACTGTCCTATAATTTGGGGAAGCATTTTTATGCAAAAAAGGATTTTGCAAGTGCCCAGCTCTATTTCCAGGAAACATTAGTTAAGAACAAGGAGTTTCCGAAAGATAATTTTGGTCCAGGATACATGCTGGGAAGATCATTCGAAGAATCCGGATCTACTGAAAAGGCTATTCAAGCTTTTAAAAACACTTATGAGGAATCCATCAATACGCATGATTCCCTTTTTGGTTTTTTTGGTCTACTGAACGTACTGCTAACGATCGGCGATAAATCCAGCATAAAGGAATTGGTTTTAAATTTAAATATCCACAAAGATCTTATCGCGGATGGCGGAAGGCTAACAGGCGGCCCCCTGAAGCTGGCCATCCACGTGGACGACGATATTCAGATGGATAATATGCTGAGCATTTACCGCAATCTGACAAAGCTAAAACTTGATAAAAGAGACGATGATATCTTTAATGGAAAAATTTGGTTGTTACGGTATTTTTTGGCTAAAGAGTTGTCAAAAATAAATGATCAATATAAAGCAATTAAAAATGCATCTCAGCTTCTTAATAGATTTCACTATGATTTCATAACAGGTTTTTTTGCCGATACTTTAACGAATTATTTTTATGAGGATGAGGAGGTGATAAGTGATTTAGATAAGACATATCAGATGCTGATGACAGACTTGGAGGAGGACTATGCCCTCCGCAATCACTTGGCCCATCATATCCAGAAGTTATTCGAGTTATTTTTTGAAGCGAAAGCCTGGCAAAAGGTGATTGATCTGTCCGGATACTTCACGCTCGAGCAAATAGCTGAAGAAGATAGTCTTTTCGAGCTTGCCTACTCGTATGCAGAGCTGAAGGATGAAAAAAATGCCCAAATTATCTATCAAAAATATCTTGATCATGAAGGTGATAATTCTGCTGTATTAAATAATTTGGGTAACATATTTAAAAACCAAAAAAAGTATGATGATGCCATAGCGCTCTATAGACGAGGACTTGTAGTTAATCCGAAGGATGAGACACTGAAACGAAATTTGGAAAATACACTTAAGGAGAAGGCGAAAAACGAGCGTCTGGAGGCTGAAGATAAAAGCCAACAACTCGAATATCGGTCGGCAATAAAGTCTTTAGCGTTTGAAAATGATTACGTCATTGAAAAGCTAACGCAGTTTTTAGAGCAGATTAAAAAAGATGAAAGCTTTAAAAACTGGAAGGTCGCCGTACCAAAGTACAAGTTTCAAAAATTTGCAGGCGTTGATAAGCAGCGTGCGGAATCGTTGGTAAATCAATGGATAGACAAAGGCTACCTGAAACTAACAACGGAAAGGGCAGCTTTCAGTGTATCGGTCTATCAGATAAATCCATTCATCGAACAGGAGTTGAAACGGATTGTAAAACGTAAAATACCCCAGCAATGGATAGATGGTTTTATAAGCATATCTATCGATTCTTTAGAACAAAATGGCTATTTCGACATGACCGAACGAATAGCAAAAGTTACGAAGAAGTTCCGCACTTTCTTTGAGCGCGACTTCAACGAACTCATTCACAATTATCTTCTTGGCCATTTTAAATCGAGTGTTATCCTCTCGGGATCTTTGGTGGAACTTGCGTTAATCTATTTTTGCGAAAGGAAAAAACTGAATTCAATTACTTTCCAGGATGTAAATGGCAAGCAAAAGACGAAAAAGATTTATGATTGTGTGCTGATCGATCTAATAAGTTATGTTGAACAAAACAAATTGTTTGGGTCCGATGTCATTCATTTGAGTAATTTGTCAAGAATTTACCGAAATTTCGTGCATCCTGGAAAAGAATTAAAAGAAATGCTCGATAAGTCTAAAGCTGACCTGTGTTTCATCAGTACGGTTGAAATTCTAAAAAAAATTATTTAATGGTTTGGTGGAGTTGCTCAAGTTCTACCTCACTCTTTATCCGTTGATTCAGAGACGTTTATTTGAATTAAAAAAATTAATTCCTGTTCATAGACACAATCATGATAAGCAAATCATCCGTTTTAGGTGGCAAGCATCTGTAATTTTTTAGCAAACATCAATTTAGCTGCAATTATCCCTTAGGAATCTGGTAAGTCAGCATTTCGAAATAACTGTTGCGCACTTCGCTCGAGCAGGTAACCAAAGAAAATCTTGCGATGTTGGACCGATATCGGTTTATGTTGTCCTCAATCGGCAAATCATGGTCCAGCTGCGAGCATGTCGCGAAAACATATATGGGTTCACGTTTTAAAAATAAATCCACAAACTCTGTTTTTGTTAATCCATCAACACTCCTACCTGCAGCCTGTAACTGATCATAGAGTTTTCCAAAAAATCTCTTATTACCCGATGACTTTGCTTCACTAACCCTGCGGGCGGATATCAGGATTTGGTTGGTCAATTCCCTGACTCTTGCCGTGAATCCGTGCTTGACGTGGATTAAATAAAATTCCTTTGCTGTGTAGTGCAAAATATCGAAAACTTCAACACCGTCGGTAATGAGCTCATCCCCAACGATGTAACCGCTCTGTAGGTCATACTTCATATTATATTCATTCTCATCCAGCATTAAAATGGAATCTTCTTTTTTTGGCCATGGCTCATTAAGAACATTTGGATCGAGTCTAAAGGTTCTGAATATCCTTTCGGTCTGGCTTTTTAAATCATCTACGAATGAATCTTTTATGTTATACCATTTATTATCCAGATAAAACACAGATTCACCATCAACACTCAGCTCAGCACTTATGTGATAAAGGAACATCGATTCGGCTGTTTTTTTATTATCCAGAAAACTGAGTATTCTGACGCCCTGAAGAAAGACCATAATCTCGAAGCGGCTATAGCCATTCACTTGTAATGCCCTATCCAGTACCGTTCTATAGATTAAAGAACGATCTGTAACAGTAGCAAATAAGTTAGTACCATCGTCGCTTTTTTCTTTCAGTTGGAATCTGTTGGCTTCATAAAAGGCCTCGACCTTTTTGGGGTTACAAAAATCAAACTCGAATTTATTGGATTCACTTTTATCGTAGCCCTGTAAAAAAGCGATATGGTTAAAAATTTTGTCGATTAAAGCGTCTTTGTATCGGGTGATCCTACCCTGGTCCTTCACTTCAATATAGGAACTTAAAAAATTTTTGGAGTCCACACCTACGATATGGCTGAGTTCCAAAGCAATTTTGTGTAGGGTATCAAAATCGATTTCTTTTTTGATTTTAAGTGATCTGCCTACCGTAAGTTGAAGCCTTTCGGCAGGCTTTTCCAGCAAAAAACCGAAGTATTCGTCAGTAGTCTTGTGGGCCAGCTTAACACTCATCTCCTCTGGAACCTTCCCGAATTTGAGATAATTGATGATCCGGTAATCATCCCTGAAATGTTCATTCACTTTTATTTTTTGACCGGTTATGCCCCAATATTTGATACCTGTCATTTCATCATCTTCTCGTGAAACAATTTTATCATAGGTATTCAGTCCGAAAGATTGATCAATAAAACCCACTATTGCGGGATAGGCATTTCCTCCAACGATGGCAAAAAGCTCGTTGTACGTCTCAAAGAATAAAATCAGGGAGACTTTCTTCTGAACGAAGTTTTTTCCCTCAGACAATTCTCTAGGCAAAAAACCTGCCCAATCAGATGTCTTATCTTCATCATCAAAAAGATACATGTAATAGTTGATCTGATCCTTGGTGAAGCTATTTACATGAAAATCCTCACTCGTACCAGGTAAACTGGATTTCTCTTTGGCGGTGCGGACGATTGCATTTATTTTCGACAGCGTACTGCTAAGTCCGGTTAACTTGTAGTTATCCAGATCAATTTTAAATATGTTTGGTAGGATGGTCATGAGCGTTTTTAGGTATGTAGCATCATTAAGCCTATTGTCTAAAACATATATAGGTTCGTGAAAATAGGGAGTCGGTCAGAATTAAAGTGATCCTCTCTTATATTAAGCTACAGAAGGGATTACAACGGCTTGGGAATTATTTATGGGTGCCACTGCAGCTTTTACTGCTGATTTAATCAAGTATTGCCTGAATGCATGCGACAAGATTGCCTGAAAGTTAACCACCACAAAAGGAATGACAATTTTATCAAAGTTCTCAGCCGAGGCGATGATGTACTTTCGAAGCATGGTGTGGGCTACTTTTTCATCCTTACAATCCATTCGTATTTTCTCGAAATAGAGTTCAAGTTCATTAGTAAAAGCGACATTGTCTCCGATTCGGTTAAGTTTGGCTACGGAATTATGTACATTTTTGACCAGCTCCATGACCACCTGCTGTAACCGATCTATTCTAATTTCTGAACGGTTCAGTTTACAGATAATTGCCGTTATTTCTCCCCTTCGATCTGCATCGATACCTTTTATGGATATACCTTGGAGCTGAGGCTCGATCTCGAATTCAAAATACTGTTCAATATTGAGGTCCATTTCCGGATGTAGTAAAGCCGGTCGCTCAGCCACTAAATCTTGGTGATCGATCAAGCAAAATGTTCTGTCGAGGTTATTCGCTAGATCAAATTTTGGTGCAGTAACCTGAATACTTCCATTCAGGTAGGGAAACTTGATCCCCTTTCCACCATCTCGGTTACAGGAGATGCATGACGGAAGTAAATTTGACCACTCATATCCAAGCCAATAATAGCCAATTTTTCTTAAGGAATTATTGTATTCGTCGCTTATGGCCCCTTTAGGTCGATAATGTTCGACATCGAGTTTGTAATATCGCTCACAATAGGCACATTTTCCATGATACCATTGATTTAATTTTTCGATCACCCGCGATTCCCTTCCCTGTTGGTCGCCGGCATCATAGGCATTGTTATAAATGGTGGAACTGATGCCTGATGCGCTTCCCGATCTTGCGATGGTTGTGCAGGCAGTGATGGTACTTGCCTTTTGCAAAATTGCTGGTGCGTCAATGAGCTGGTAGCTTCTGGTTACGTTTCTCATCAGGCGCCCAAGTTAAAGAGGTCGTACAATTCTTTCTGTTTCGCATTACTGAGAAAATCATTGATTTCCTGATTGAGTTGCTCGGTTTTTTTGATCTCTCGAAAATCATCTTCAAAGAACGGAACTTCATCTCGTCTTTTTGAATCGGAGATCAGATCTTCGAAACCAAATATTGGTGAAGAGAAAATTGCATTGGGTAATATTTTAGAAAACATGACCTTGTCGTCCATGCGTTCCATGGAGATTTCTCCATCTCTGTTGCGCATTACATAAATCCTAGAATCCCGAGGTGCACCTAATAGCGGTATGGGGCTATGGGTGGTCACGATAAATTGAACGTGTGGAAATACATAGGTCAAGTTGGAAACGAGGTCTTTTTGCCCTTTTGGATGCAAGTGAAGATCAATTTCATCGATGAGGACCATACCCCTGAGTTCACCCGGATCTGCAATTTGAGGCTGTTGGTCATAAAGCCGGAGCAAAATATCCACAATTAAACAAAATACGCTTTTTGTACCAGAGGAAAGGTGTTCCCATTGTGTTGGGAGTACCTCAGAGAAATTATCCTTTCGAGTATAGTATTCCACTGGTCTTCTATCCTCTCCAAGGTGGAATTCAATGTTATATAGATTTGGTACAACACTGGTCAACACATTTTTAATGTGGTATTGTCTCTTTTCAAGCATACTTTGTGCCTTGCGGTCTTTTTTCCAAATGTCGAGCTGTTTATCGATATCTAATAGCGGTGCATTGTCGGAAAACAAGGATGCAAAGCCCCCATTTTTGTTATAGAGCTGCAAGAATTTGGCCTGCGATAGCTTTCTTGAATTGTAAATCCTAAACGGACCGTACATGCAAAGGCCAATGACCCTTGGTCTTCTGAATTTGGTGCCCTCATTTTTCTCACGATGGAAGTCTTGAGCACTGCTTCGGAATTCGCTGCCCAACTGTGCCTCTATTCGGAAGCCCGGATTAGCATTCATCTCGTTGCGGCTCAATGCGCGATGTCCCAGGGCCGTACCTATAGCTTTTAAGAAACTGGACTTGCCCGAACCATTTTCACCGGTGATAAAAATCCATTGGGTCCGTGTAGGGATATCCTGCATCTCGGCAAATTGGATCGGACCTGAATCCTGAACAGAGAATGATCTGATCTTGGAAGGCTTTTCCGTATTAAATGAATCGTCACGTTCAACAATCTCATTATCACGCTCCTTTCGGTCATGATATTTATAGACGTTGTTTCGGCGTTGGCGAAATTCCTTGTGGTCGATATAGCCGAACCCTTCTTCTCCGGGAACGAAAAAATTATCGGCCTGATTTTTAAGAATATGGTCGATATGGGCTTTATCTTCACGAATAAAATCGTCTAACAAGTGTAATGCCAATTGAAGATCACAATCGGAGGCATAATATTTTTTGAACCGGCGGCCTTCGATTTCAAGCCCAAGCTGGTCTTGTAGATGGGTAATAACAAATTCGCGTTTACGATCTGAATCCGAAACGTTGATTTCCAAATATACAAAACCATTGTATGTGACGACAAATATGATATTGGGCGTTCGGTTTTTCCAGTCCATTCCTGACCAGAAAGAGATGGCGAAATAGTTTTCGTTACCGTAAAACCAATAGCCTTGTTCTAAGCGGCTAGCAGTGTTACTTTTGCGATAGGTGTAGGTCAAATCCGTACGATCGAGAGCCCTAAAAACCGCTTCATTGAGTTCGAGAATGTCAATCATTTTGAGAAACGTTGTTTGTGCTAAAGTATAAAATTCTATTTGATTTTAAGCAACAATGCCCTCTTATTGGATTAAAAATAAACGAAATCCCGCTCTAAACGTTTGTCCGCCAGCTTCTTAAAGGCTACCAACATTAATTCCGTTACTATTTGGAAAAAAGGTTAAGAGCTAATGCTTCAGCGTATGGTGGGCATTGTAATTTGATTTGTCTTTAGCTGCTAAAGCTAATTCACCAAGCCTTTAACCACAATTCCTCCCACAACTTGACGATGTGCTCGTTTGTGTTTTCCCGTAAGTGATAAATTTATAGAGGTTATCTCTTCGAAGGTTATTGTGCAAAAAAAGCTTTGCAAGAATAAATCTGAGTTATTCCAGGCAGGACAAGACTGTTGATAAATCTATTTATAAATCTTTGCAGACACTTCTCTAAGTTGAAAATCTTTTTTTAGTTTTAGCTATCTTATTAATGATGCTCAAAAATGAAAATCGATTTTGTACACCTACAGAATTTCAGGAAACTGAAAGACTGTCGGATTGAATTTGCCCAGCAACAAACACTTTTTGTAGGTGCCAACAATAGCGGCAAGACAACTGCTATGGATGCCCTAATGCTTTTTTTGAAACAGAAGAGCAAATTTACTACCCGGGACTTTACGCTTTCCAATTGGAAAGACATCAATAAACTTGGCGAAAAATGGTGCAGTTTAACTGCATATGACCCGGAGGAATTCAGTATTGATAAATGGGCTGGCCTCTTACCGACACTGGATGTCTGGCTTAAAGTGGAACACACCGAACTGCAACATGTACATAGGCTTATTCCAACGCTAAGCTGGAAAGGCGGTCTGTTGGGGGTAAGATTACGGCTTCAACCAGTAGACATCGAATTGTTCTACCAGGAATTTACGGCTGCTCAAAAACAGGCAACAGAGTTGACTGGAAAACCCGAGAAAGGGAAGAAATTCAAAATGTGGCCTTCCACACTTTGGGAGTTTCTAGATGAGAAAGGCAACCTTTCGCGTTTTTTCAAAGTACAGACCTTTTTGCTTGACCCTGCTCTACATGACAAGCCACAGGAAATGGATCCACTCGCAGATGCCCTAGAGGGTGATGTTTTCAGCGGTCTGATCAAAATTGATATCATCAATGCACAGCGGGGTTTTTCTGATTCGAACAGTGAGAGCCAGGAACGCTCGGAAAATATAAAAAACCTGGGCAGCCAGTTGCGAAGCTACTATGATAAGCACCTCAACCCGTCAGTGAATCCGACGGCTGATGACATTGCGGCCCTCAAGGCGATCAGTAGTGCGAAGGAAATATTTGATGAAAGTCTCAAAACAGCTTTCAAGGATTCATTGAAAGAGTTGGAAATATTGAACTATCCAGGTTTTGGCAACCCTTCAATTACCCTATCAAGCAAATTTAACTCGCTCGATAGCCTCACACATGAATCTGCGGTGCAATATGCGCTTGAAGAGGGCCTGTCCCTTCCTGAGAAATACAATGGACTTGGCTATCAAAACCTGATTTCTATTATATTTAAGCTTATCCGATTCCGTGATGAATGGATGCAGGTAGGTAAGGGTTTCGATAGTTCTGGAACTACGGAGGTAGTGGGTTTTGAACCTCTTCACCTGGTACTCATAGAGGAGCCTGAGGCGCATCTGCATGCGCAAGTTCAGCAGGTTTTTATCAATAAAGCCTATCAAGTGCTCCGGAAGCATGATGATTTATTAGAGGGTTCGCTGTTCACAACACAGTTGATAATCAGCACACACTCCAGCCACATCGCACATGAAGCAGATTTCACGGCATTGCGATACTTTAAGCGGTCCCAACCTAAGCTGGGAATGAGCCAGACGACAACTGTGGTCAATCTTTCCGAAACTTTCGGCGAAGATACCGCCACTACCAAATTTGCCAAGCGTTACCTTAAAACGACCCATTGCGATCTTTTTTTTGCAGATGCGGTTATCATGGTCGAAGGTCCAGCGGAGCGAATGCTTGTGCCCAGTTTTGTAAGGCGGTATGAAGATCTTTGCAATTGTTATCTCTCGATTCTGGAAATCGGCGGAAGTCATGCACATACCTTGCGCCCCTTGATTGAGGACTTAGGAATTTTGTGTTTGGTCATTACTGACCTAGATGCTGTTCAGGGAAGATCAAAGGTACAACCTGATCTCGGCAAGGGATATAACAGTGGCAACAGTACCCTTAAGACTTGGCTTCCCGGTGAAAATTCATTGGATAAGCTTTTGGCCATGAAAGAGGCTGACTGGATTTCCAAGAACGGGCAGATTAGGGTCGTTTATCAGACGAAAATTAGCTTCAAGGAAGGAAAGAAAGACGTTCCGGCCTATCCTTACACCTTTGAGGATTCGCTTGTATTGACAAACAAAAAACTTTTTTCAGAAATGCATGCTGGCAAGGGTCTTCTTTTGAAGATGTGTACTGCCGCAAAGCAAAAAAATACAGCTTTATGCGCCAAAGAACTTTATGAAGTGATTACCGATGAAACTGCAAAGAAAGCTGAATTCGCACTGGAACTTTTGTTCATGGAAGATCCTAAGGCACTGGAAATCCCGGCCTATATCGCCAGTGGTCTTTCGTGGTTGGAAGGTAAATTATCGATCTTGAAGAAACCTACAAAAGGAAAATAAGATGGCAGCGACAGACATAAACAATACGGATGCTCATGTAGATGAGGAAATCTTCGATGGACTGAATCCCCAGGATCCAAAAAGCTTTTTTCTTTTCGCTGGGGCGGGATCAGGTAAGACTAAGACACTGGTAACGGTATTACGCAGGATTAGGGAAAAACATGGGCGGCATTTTTTATTGCGCCACCAGCGGATTGCGGTCATTACCTATACCAATGCGGCGGCTGATGAGATCATGCACCGTCTGGAGCAGAATGTCCTTTTCCAGGTGTCGACAATCCACAGCTTTTGCTGGGATTTGATTCAGGGACTGACCGCAGATATCAGAGAGTGGCTAAAGATAAACCTGAGAGGTGAGCTGTCCGATCTTAGTGCAGCTCAGGCGAAGAGCAGGGATTTGGGTAATAAATCATCTCTAGAGAGGGCTGTACGGATGACTTCGAAAACCAAAAGGCTGGAAAGTCTTGATGGGATAAGCAAGTTTACCTATAACCCAAACGGGGACAACATTTCCAGGGATTCACTTAATCATGCAGAGGTAATTGCCTTGACAGCATATTTTATGCGGGAGAAATCGCTTATGCAGGAAATCATTGTAGACAGATTCCCAATCATACTTATAGATGAAAGCCAGGATACAAAGAAAGAATTGATAGATGCATTTTTTCACCTACAGGCTACGCTTCCAAAAAGAGTTTCCCTTGGTCTGCTTGGGGACACGATGCAGAGGATTTATTCGGACGGTAAGGAAAATTTGGGAAATGCCTTGCCAAAGGATTGGCTGACGCCGGTAAAACAGATGAATCACCGTTCACAAAAACGTATCATTGACTTAGTCAACACGATTAGGGGTACTGTTGATAAACAACTGCAGCTGCCAAGAGCGGAAAACCAGGGTGGACTCGTCCGTCTTTTTATTGCGGATTCATCGGCAGACAAGGATAAAGCCGAGGCTTATGTTTCTGAGCGCATGGCGGAACTAACGGGTGATCCTAAGTGGCGAGAAAATCGACTGGAGGTCAAGACGCTCATTTTAGAGCACCATATGGCCGCCCGGAGAATGGGATTTCTGGATTTCTTCCAACCGCTATACGAGAACGATCGACTCAAGACAGGGCTGCTCGAAGGATCGCTTTCCAGTATTGGTATCTTCACGAGGATGATCATCCCACTTTACCATGCACACCTTATTGGGGACAAATTCGCGATAGGTCGCTTGGTGAAGCAACATTCCCCGCTGATATCTAAGGACAATCTTGCGCTCGCCACCGAACAATTAGCGCAGCTGGCATTGGCTGATAAGGCGGTAGAGGCATTAATTAAGCTTTGGAAAGATGGGGCTGAACCATCTGGACTGGACATATTAAAGAGTTTGTCGACCTCTCGCCTATTTACGGTCCCAGATGTGCTACGCCCTTTACTTATGGAAGTTTCTGAAAGGGAACTTGTGGATGAGGAGATAGAGAAAGGCGCTGAGGCGGAACAGGTTAGAGCGCTGGCGTCTGCATTGTCTGTTCCTTTTTCGCAAATCGTCAACTATGACAGGTACTTGAGTGAAAAGTCGCAGTTTGGTACCCATCAGGGCGTGAAGGGGCTGGAGTATTCCCACGTAATGGTGATAATCGATGATGAGGAGTCCCGTGGTTTCATGTTTAAATACGACACGCTTTTCGGCATCTCGGGATTGAGTGACACGGACCGAAAAAACATCAAGGAGAAAAAGGAAACGGTAATGGACAGGACCAGACGATTATTCTATGTTGCCTGTTCACGAGCCAAAGAAAGCTTGGCGATTATCGCCTACACTCACGAACCAAGTGCATTGGAGCACAATGCACTCGAATTTGGCTGGTTTTCAAAATTGGAGATCGAACGTATGACTTAGAGCTGACCTCAGTTTCAATAAACTTATTAGTATTTTTTATATGGCTTAACACGAATAATTTGCCGTACAGAGCCAGCTTCCAGCAATGCGCTAGAGAGATAGAAAAGCAATCTTCAATTTCTTTCACCCAATGTTTTTGAAAGGCATTAAGTTCATGGGTGATTTTGATCCTTATGTTTTGACGGGCGATGATTGCAAGGAAAACATTTGCTATATTGGCGACTAAACAAACGCAGACTCGCATGACTTACAAAGTATTTATTTCCAGCAGAAATAACGATACACTTAAATTTGACACAGATCCCAAATCAAACCTTACAGCTTTGAGGCTCTATCTAAAAGAAGAACTCGAGAAAGAATTTTTTTTTGGAAAGGATTTTTTGGAGATCTCAATCAACGAAAAATTTGCAACCGATGCAACAAATGACAGTTACAACCAATGTTTGAAAGAAATTGAAGAGGCAGACCATACCATTGTACTGCTGAGCGGAAGTGCCGGATGGGCGCCACCTGCAGTGGATATCGGTATTTGCCATGCAGAAATGGCTAGGGCAATTGAACTTTCGCAAAAGCAGCTCAGCATTTTAAATTTAAAGGACTTTATCAATTACACAGATCCTGATACCAAACAAAAAAAACGGGATGAAAACTTCGAGAAATACGTGATGGAGCGGAATAGGTTCAATCACGACTTCAAACTGAAAGGCGATTGGACTGAGGGCAACTTTAAAGTACAGCTCTTGGCGAACATCAAAGATATCATCCGTAAGTCGATTGAAAAACGAATTGAGTTTGCCGGAATTGCATATCGTGCAAATGGCGGTGGCCAAAAGATGTTGGAATGGAAAGCAATGAGCTATGAGGTAAGGAACCGAGAAATCATCAAAATGCTCAAGCCGATGGTTGACCATGACTACACCGATATCATCACTACGGTAATGGCTGTGCCCGATAGCATGTCCACGCCAGAGGCATTGAGCTTTGCCGGACGTGTGTTTCTAACGGATCAGGAAACAATACAAAAAGGGAGTTTTTCCACGTTAACCAAAGGTCCGTTACACTTCGTTGGCGTATATGGCTCGGTGACCGAATCACAGGTCAGAAAGTTATTGGGCAATCCGGATATTGTGGCGATGAAAGATGATTTCGGAATATACGTATGGGAGCGGACCCTAAATATTCAGATGGTATTTTTAAGTAAATGTGCCACACCTGAAGCGACTAAAACGCAATATAATCTGTTTACCATTTGGATGCAAGCGAATGGAATGAAAGACCTGATTGTTGCGAGAACTGAGGCCAGACATTTGATTTTGAGGGCCTTGGTAGAGGCTGGTGTCCTGCTTTCGAAATAATTGTTCAATTTTATGAATATCGCTTTAGGTTTTAGCTAACTCTATTGGTTGATAAGCTTTAGAGATCAAGCATTATTCAACCAATAGAGTAACGGACCATGTTTAAACTCAAAGGTGCTGATTATTCTTAGATGATGTATCGGAATGGGGATTGATAGCGGGTTAAACTATTGTTATGATTTATAATTGATGAGGTTACTTTTACTTAGATGTTTTTTCGGTTTAGTACATCTGTGGCGTTCGGCTAAGCTACTCAAATTCACAGTGAGCATTTCTATTGCATGATAGCATTGCTTCTACTAAATTCGACTATTCATTGTGTCAGCCAACACAGCCAAACCGCCCACTCCCCTACAAAGTCTTACTGCACACCACGTTCTTGTAATCTGGATGGTGCTACTTTCTATATTGCATATACCCGTAAATCAAGCGGTTACAGTACGCTACAAGGTAATAGGCATCCTCTGCTGTGTCGTGTGCAAGATGCATTTTCCCGTACACGTATCAATTCTGCTGTTTACTTTTCTTTACTTTACTTGGGGTAATCCTATTGCCAGGAACAGTTATGATAATTATACCGCGTTTATCCTGATTTCCCGATGTTGAAGCAATTTCAAGTTTCACTCTGCTTTCAAACGATCCCATACCATGCGGCTTCTCAGTTAAATCAAGAACCAACAATATGCCCAGCTTAGCAGATGTATTGCTGTACTCCATACTCTGCCCCAGATACTGTGCCGAAAGGTATTCGAAACTACAGTCTTGAGACTCGCGCTTCACTTCGGTGCAGATATGATAGGAAAGAAAGTTGAAGAAAACATCTGCCCTTCCGCTCGCCACATCAGAAATCTCTATCCTAACATCACCAATAGATTGTTGGGTGACCATAAAATTGTAATAGTCTTGCTGCAACTGGCTTTCCAGAGGCTTTTTACTACTTTTAAAAAGATAGCGCATGGTTGGATAATTCGATTTTGAATTATCCATTCTCAACTTGAGAAAGTAAAGAGAATGGTATAAAATGGTTTGAAAACTAAATCTTATCGCTGGATTGTCATAAGTTGGCACTGGTTTGAGCTGCTCGCAAAGCGATTCAAATATGGAAACGATGACCGTAGGCGTTGAGTTGGAATGTACCTCCCTAAATGTGGACGCAAATTGCTCGAATTGTTTCTGTTCTCTGAGCGGAATTTTCCAATAGGCGGGGACAGCAGACGAAAGTGCTGCTGTCCCCAGGTCATTTTCCAGTAACTGCTGCGCCTTGTAATTATCAATTTGTTCCTTTAGTTGGGTCGCTACTGGCCACAATTCATGCTGGATATTGCTTTTCAGCCACTGATCGAGTAAGAAAACCTGAACTTTTTGGTCAGCTATTCTACGCTTTATAAATGGCTGAATAATCTGATCTGTCCCACTACCGATATTTTTATTCAGAATTGCGCGGCTACTAGAATAAATTTTTAGCAGATGGTCTTCGATAACTCGGCTGGGCTCAAACCATCCAGGTTCTTCCAAATGTTCTATGAGCTGACCTACTTTCTCGGAAAGCAAATTCCAATGCATCAGTTCGGTGTGGCGTAGCCCTGACCAGCTAAGAAACATATCCTGAGGGTTCCACGCCAAGGTTGCGGCAATATTATTTGTCAAACGGCTTTTAAGCATTTTAATTTCATCCAATTTTTCTCCGTTGCTGAAATTATGCAGAATTTCCAGTGCAATGCGATAACTTAAAGCATCATCACGACCAAGCGCTTCGGCATGTTTGAAATATTCCAAGGCGTGATCGAACAGCATTTTGCTTTCGTCGTGTGTGACTGTATTTAACGCCTTATGTAGCGAGCCCATCCCCAGTTCGAAAAAACGCTCGTAGTCTGCGCAGCCGACAAGGCTTTCGAGTTTTTTAAAGAGGTCCTTTTCATCAAAAAAAGTAAAGGACAAACCTATAATTTTTATAAGGTGAGAAATATAGCTAACGTCTTCTCTTCCATCAGTATCCAACAGATAGCCAATTAGGGCATGCTTTTTAGCTGGACTGTTCAAAGCGATTTCGAATGCGCCCGCCAAATAATAGCGCCTTAAAATCCCAGGGCGATTAACATCGTCAGCAAGTTTGAGTAATGTTTTGAAGCAGTCCCCAAATAAATCGGCATTTTGTGAGAGTAAATGTAATGCTTCTCTAATGACAATAGGGTCATTATTTGTTAAAAAAGCTTGATTGAAGATTCCTATGGCTAATTGTTTATTACTGCTGTCAGAGTGTACCGCAACCTGGACAACTGCACTTAAAATTTCATCCAAGATTGGTGAGCCAGCGATAGCTTCGCACTGCTTGGAAACGGCTGATAGGCCTCCGATCTCATCTAAGTTTGGCGTTAGTCCTGCTTCGATTTTTGAGATGAAATAAGATTCAATGGGATGTAGTTTGATGGTCATCTTACCAAAGGAATTCGTGATCGTGTGCGTATTTGCGGTGATGTTCATCGACATGATCAAGCAGTGTCTCATTTGCTACGGAGGCAATTATAATCTGAAGGGACGGCAATGAACTTCTTAAATCCTCCAGTCCGGCGATCAGATTATTCAAATCTTCTTGGTTAACCTCTTGAGCAGCTGGCGAGTCAATGATTAAAAACCCTGGGTGTCTACCGAGTTTCCGCTCTTCTGCTACTGAAATTAAAGCTATTGTTGCCAGAACTTTCAATCGCAGTTGTTCGCCCTTTGACACTTTTGAAAAAGTAGTGTCGCCACCATCCTTGGTAATCTTAAGGGAGGGCTGACCATTCAGTTTAAGTTCGGTATACTGACTTAGTCCAACTTTGCTGCAATATTCAATCATCTTTTCATTAACGCCCTGAAGCAAATCTTCTTGAAGTCCCTTGAAACGAGATTCTGTCTCCTTAATGGCCGCTGCAAGGATTTTGTTCTCGTCAATGTCCGATTCGCTGGCAGATTCGTTGCCGGTAAGAGGTAAACTTACAAGAGGCTCGGGTAAATCCTCTGCATATTCCTGCTCAAGGATTTTTAATCTTGCTATTTCTTCTTTTAGGGCGTTGAAAGTAGTACTGCTTTTCTGTTCGGCATCCAGTTCCGATTTGTAAGCTAGTGCTGTTTGCTGAAGTTCAGTCATCCATTGTTCGGAGTTTTCCAAAGCTTTTTGCCGCTGTTTGCAAAGTTCTCGGCCTGCCATCTGAGCTTTTGCGGTCGCCTCTGCCTTATGAGTTAATTCGGTTAAAATTGCTTCGGAATCTTCTCCATCCAGCATGGTCCGGTCGCAGATCGCACAGGTATGATCTGTTTTCTCCTTTTCAATTTGGGCTTGTGTAATTTTCTGCTCACAGTGTGGGCAACAAGTTGGATTAAGCTGCTTGAATATTTTATTGGCCGCGCGGTCTTCTTTGAAATGCTGTAAGGAAATTTTGTCGGCTTTGTAACTTGCGTCAATCGTGTCAAATTCGACTTTTGCCTCCATGACCCGCCTTCTTGCTTCATTGGTCAACTCGTAGGCCCTATTGAATTCTTCAATTTGTTTGTTGTAATCCTGTTTCGATTTTTGTGGCTGTGGAAGCGCTTCCAATTGCTTAGACTTAGCCTCCAGTTCAGCGCGTATTCCACTTAGACGATTTCTTCGGTCTTCCTTAGTCCGGTCAATATAAAAATTTTCCACTGTAGCCGCCCCTTTCAATTGACCTTCTAGCGCTTTTAATGCTGCTTGCGTTGGGATCCAAGGTAACCCCATGTACATATTTAGAATGCGGTTGGGTAGTCCCGACATCGCTGTATCTCCAAAAATTGCGCTGTAGCTGGTCCCGATGAACATCGCTGCGGCTAGAGCAGGCCATCCATGTGTGATTTCTGACCCGCTATCAAATTCGTGATCACCTCTTTTATAGGATGAAAACTGCCCCAGTTCCAACTGATCTAGCATAAAGTCGGACATGACTGTTGCCATCTCTTCTTCCGAATTAAATGTCTTAAATTCACGGAGTTCCATGTTTGCGGGCGCGCGTAGCAACCCGCCGGTAAATTCCTCCCCTTTCTGATTAACCTCAATCCGATAATCCATCGAGTCGACCTTAAAGCTTAATCCAGCATATCTAATCCAGCTTTTCACACCAGATTGAAGTCCATCAGCTGGCCTGCCTTTAAATAACCACTTAATTACCTCCAATATGGTGGATTTGCCTTTGCCGTTTCGGTCTGAAAATATCCCCCAGATACCAGGGCCAAGGTTTTCAAACTTAAATTCGAAATCATTAGTATGTACACCTTCTTTTTTACCGCTAAAAACGATGCCAGTGAGGTGGATTCTTTTCGGGTTTCCTATAGAGGGGGTTTGAGGAATCTTATATTTTTTAACAAAGTTCTGTATATCTTTACGAGTGTATTTGGTTCGCTCGGCTATCGCCTCCAGCCAACCGAGTTGTGGTTTCGCTTTAATCTCCTTAGTCATGGTTAAATATAATTTTAGTCAGACGAGACTGAACTTCATCTTTGATTGAAGGGATCAGTGTTCCCAGATTGGTTTTTGCATAGGACATGTGTTGGTACTGCATTGCTTTTAGCGCGTTTCCGCTTAAATTTCCAGATATCTTTTTGACCAGTTTAGTCCGGTCATCATACCACTTCAATATTGGGAAATCTATGGCAATTGACTCGACGAGTTTTTTTGCCTGCTCGGTTACGTAAAACTCATAAGAGGTAATTTTTCCATTTGCCTTTTCGCCACCGGTTAACACAAGTCCTTTGGACAATAAAATGGAAAGTGCTTCGCTGATGTCATCATAAGCACCAAACCGGTACCGAATCATTGGAATCGAGCGAATGTCCGGTTCATCAGTTCGCAGGATTTCTTTGGCGCTTTTCAAGTACTCCTCCTCAAAGGTTTCCTCGTAAATATTAAGCAATTGGTAAGCTAGATAGTCGGGATACCGTACCCAAAAGTCCAGTGCATGAAGTTTTGTTTTACCTTCAAAACAACCTGCAAAATCTTGTGAATCGTTATCTACAGGATCACTTCCGTGAACGAAAATATACAGAAGGCGGATTGCGTCCTGTGCAGTTGAAGTTTGAGCCATTAATTTATATTAGATATATTTTTTAAATATATAAATTTCTGAGTAGATGGCATCGCTTATCTTGGATTACTGTCGCCAAGTTATTTAGTGATTCGGAAACAAAAACTGAAAATAAGAACAATTTTAAATTTCACGCTAAAGTTCACTGACACCATTTCTAAAGATCGGGAAAAAATATGCCTGAAACAATTCTCGTACGTCTTAATGAAGTTAGCACCAAAAACCAAACGCTTAGCAACTGTATTCTGGAGGCAAACATTCTTTACGGACAGCTTTATGCTCTGTAGACTGCAATTTAACCATTGATCTAGGCATGCCGTAGCTGAGATTACTCATCTCATTGCTGAATAGAATAACAGTCCTTTCATTGGTATCAACTGGCCTATCGTTATAAGCTTTTTGAAATGCAATCAAATCCTCGATCAGATCGACGGAAACGTCTTTGATTCTTGCCAGTTCAGTAAAATCTTCCCAAGGAAATTTATCGTTAAAGATCTGTGCCTGGAAAGGTTCCGGAACGTGATAATAATGATCCACGTAACCAACAGAGGTCCCGGTCCAGTATGGCCTAATGTAATTTTCCAGGTAGGCATACGGATTTTGGCTAATATACTCCCGATAAACCTCCAGCGCCCCATCCGTAATGATCGTCCGGCGATGCTCAACTAACCGATCCACATTATGGTAAAATATTCCGGTAATGTCATTATGCTCGGAATCCGCGTCTGCTATGGAGCTTTTCAACAAACTGAGATTTAGACTCTGTAATTTGGTGATGAAAATTTGATAAGATTCTGCCGTTAGATCACTGTTGACGATTTGGGGATCTTTGTCCCCGATACCAATAATAAACTGACGACAGAAGTAACTGAGGTGCACATATGGAGTAACTGCATTTTTCCTCAACGTATCAAATAGTGTGGTCAGCTTTTCTTGATCATCCTCTAATAATTCTGGAAGCGCATTGACCACAAGTTTAACAAGTGCCTGATTGGGCTGATACCAGTCGATCTTTGCCTTTTCCTGAAGGATCACCAATATACCTACCAAATTCCAGAAGCGTTTATCAAGGGCGGATACGGCAAATGAGTCGAGCTTGTCGAGCAACTCGGTTTCTAATCCGTTTTCAATGTAGCGTATAACTGTTTCCTTATCCATTGAGTAAGTTTTCGAGATCCTCATAAGCAATGTTGCCATCACCAAATTGGATGTAATTTAAAAAATTGATTTCGTAATAAATAGATAGATTTTCATGATAATCACTTTTTTCCGGTGGGCTGAAAAGCGCTTTGATCAGACTGATAAGCGTAGGCTCAATAACGGGCTCAGCTGTAAATTTTTCCTTTTTTTTCTCGCGTTGTAGATCATTTTCAGGGTCATTTTCACGAATTAGGATTTCCATTTCATTGTCAAACCCCAAAAAATTCAGTAATGGCGTAGCCTGTTCTTTATCTCCCGTATAGAGTTCCAAGACTTTCCTAGTCCCATCACTTTTGGTATAAAAATAACGCCTGCTTTCAAAAAGCTTGCGGTAAACAGGCAAATCCTCATATTTAATCAATTCTATGATTAATAAATCTGGAAGATAAAGCTTATTAAAGTTTTCTTTAAGTGAAAGTTTTACACTATTGGTAAAGCGGATGATATCCCGTTTGTTACGCAGAATCTTAAATAGGTTTTCCCTTATTGAACTATATTTACTACCCCGTTGATTAGAAAATCCAATATTCTGAAAAATAGATTTGATCTGATTGATTAAGTGATTTCTATCTTCTCGATTCGCCCTGATTAGTTTTTCTTCGATAAAATTTTCCATGATCTCGATGAAAAGTGGCTGAAGATAAGTGTCAAATATTGGAGTCAGCGAAATCTCCAGATCAAAAATCTTTTTAATGTATTCTTTAGGTGTGTAAATGTGTGTTTGCGTAAGTGCGTGCAGCACATATTCCTTATCGAAGGGCACCACAAAAATAATGTAAGGAAAATTCGCTGAGTTGCGGATGAGACGGAGCACTTCAAATACCTCTTCGGTGTCTAGCCTGTCGATATCGTCAATAAAGATGAATACACGTTTTTTCAGTTTTTCTAAAAGGGCTCCGATCTGGTTAAAGTATTCTATTGTGGAAGGTTCTTCAATCCACTTTTTCGGTAAATACTTAATTGGATTCATCACACTATCTACCTCTTTAATTCCGTTCGCATACTCACGGAGTAAAGATCCTGTATTTAAATATTTGGAGAGCCCCTCATCCATAGTTTTAAAGAAATCACTTGTCATGTTGGCTGATCTGGGGGTCGACCATGCATTAAATTTGATAATGATCGTATTCTCCCGATCATTATCGAGTTGTTTTTCCAGAAAACGCAGAAATGAAGTTTTACCCTCTCCCCATTTATTGACAATACCAATATTGAAACTTTTGTCTACGCTGGACTGAATAGCACTTATCTGATTAATCAAGGTCTGGTAAACTTGTTCCCTTTCGAACCTATCTAGACGAACATCTTCCAGTGGGACATCGAAAAGTAAGTCATTCTCTTTACTTGCCACAATCTCCTTACAATAGCGGTTACAAAGCAAGATTGCTGCGCCAAAAATGTAAAGAACTAACGGGATGTCAAGAAGATTGATATCGAATATTGGACTTGGCCGGAATAGTTTGGTAAAATTGTAGTGCAAATTACTGGTCCGTTCATAAAGATAAAGTGCTGAAGGAAAAAACAGTAAAAAAATATAAGAGGCCTTTGTCACATAGCGGGTGAATACCCAGCAATAAATCATTGCAATTATGGCCGAAATAAAAATACCCACAGAAAGACAGATCTGAAGTCTGTTGAGGTGAGACTGATATATTTTCCCGATTATTTTTGTAACGACGTATTGATCGAAGATTGTATAAAGATAAGGTCCAGTGATGCAAATAAAAAAAAATATAACTAGAAGAAAAAATATATTTCTTGACTTGCTGACTTCTTTTTCGTGATACTGGAATGAAAAATTGCTGTATTTCATTGTTGAGGCGTTTGGATTGTAAATTTAGGGAAATTGCTTGATAAATCTGAGTGATGCAAAAAAAACTCATCACTATCTAACTTCCCATTACAGCCTGCCAGGCTTGCGATTACGCAATAGTAATCTGTTGATGAAGTGCATGTACACATCCTTATTGCAAAAAACTACTCCTTTGATTAATAAGCTCTCCCCATTCACTCAAGTTAATGACCCCCTGAGCGATCTAGATAGCGGCAGTCCAACTGATATAGTGGTTAACAATTTGATAAATAAAAATTCCAGAGAAAAATGAATAAAAATTATCGATCCTTTTGTCGATCAGGAGTGACTGACGAGCTCGAACCTTATAGAAATCCCAATAGCTAATCACATAATATAGATACGTTAATTTTTTTTTCGGGCGGCCTTCGCCGCCCGAAAAAAAACTCTCAACCCACCTCAGGTCTTAGGTGGAAAATCCCTACCCCACCACCCCTGGAAACTGCACCTCAACCGCCCGCACCATCCGCTTCAGCAACCGATACACCACCAACGCCGTACTCTGCACCACCTGCTTATACTTCGTGCCCAAACTATTGGCAGAAATCAACTCGTCCCCTATCCCAGCTGTTTCAACATGCCTGCAAATAAACCGCAATAGCGCTGACCTCGGATTAGCTTCTACAACAGCTGTTTCAATGAATAACCTAATCAGGTAAGCCAGCCCTGCCGTAGATAAAGCAATTTTCACACGGAAACTGCTTTCGACAACACCAGGCAATGCTGCCTTTGTAGGCGTGGCATCCGCCTTTCGATGAAAGTAAACAATCTCGGCATTTACAAAATTTAATAACTGCATCCGCGCGCTTAGGCTGCCTGGGTAGAAACCCATCAAATTCACATCTTCAAAGCTGTTCAGATCACGTTCAAGTGCACACCAGAAACGGTATTGTTCTTTTTCGTTCTGCTTTTGACTGGCTTCATTCTGCATCAATTCGGCCACACAGGCAGTGAAGCTGCGATGGTTAAAATTGAGGTAAATGAGGTGCCCCACCAGCAAACGCTCCAAAGGCGAATTGCTTACCTGATGAAGGAATTTGATCAGCGAAGCTTGCATCTTTTCCAGATAATCCAGTTCACGGTAACTCACTTTTTTCCTTGAAAACTGCCCGTTATAAAAAGTGCTGAATATCTTTTCAATTTCTTCATTTACCTTTCGCTTGCGCAGGCCGGCAAACAAAACCTGATGTTGACTTTTAAGATTGATCAATCTATCCTCCAGTTCGATCAAAGGAACTAACCCATCCATTGAGAAGTAATGAGGATAATTGTTTTTCAGATAATCAATCATCCTGCTCAAACTTTTCATGACATCATTGCGCTCAGTTGTTTGACCATCATCCTTTATTTTATAAAACAATTGATCCATAAACATCGTGCAATGCTGCTGATATTGTAGCATTTTACGTTGAACTCTCTCCCCCCTTTGCTTGCTGCAAATTAGTCCATCCACTTCGTCATAAAATGCAAGTTCATGTGCCTGAAGCTGAATGGTGAATCCATCAAAAATAGTTTCCGAATTGCTGGTTGCTGGCTCCGCGCCCGAACGAACCTCTTTCACGAAAGCCTTTAATTTAGATAAAATTGCTCTCATAGAAACTCCTTTCTGCCGAGATACTGGCTGTTACTGCTTTTCTTACGGATGGATGTAACCACCCCCACATATACCTCCAATACCTTGTCCACAAATTTATCGGGTAAGGTATAACTAATCCTTCCGTCCCGCCTCTGCGCGGCAATTACAGAACCGGTAACGGCGTGAATTGCTGGTGCATAAATTGCCAGCATCACCTGATCATCGTACCGGGCATGGTAACCAGACTCATTCTTCCATGTCAACAAAACTTCACTTGCTGAAACCCAAGAAAATTCCAGATCAGTTAAGCCCGACTGAATGCCCCTGCTAATGGAAAACTTACTATAATCAATCTCGAAATCTGGATTGATGCCCAAAAGCGCCTCTTCAAAGTTATAGCTGAAGGCAACGTTAAGTTCAATGTTTTGCAAGTTAGGTTTATAAAAACCAATAGCCACATACGGATGAAAAGGTTCGAGAAACCTTGTCATGAACTTGAATTTCTGTTGATGTGCAATCTGTTTTTCAGATTTGCCATACATAGGATCTTTAATGATAGGAGCCGACCGGATGTAATCCACACCCCTCCAGCTTGACCCTACTACAGGGCCAATTTTTCCAGACAATGGTCCCATGATTCCTTTTTTAAGTTTTGCCATAATTGTAATGATTAAAGTTTGTTAATGATTAATTGAAATTTGAATTAAAAAAAGTGCCTTGGTGGTAGGTTTAAGGGGATTTTCTAAGCAAAAAGGGGGTTTTTGAGCACTTTGACCCCGTTTTCGCTGCATTTACCCAAACAATACGCAAGGAATATGCATACAATGTGCAAGGAAAACCCAAGCAAGTTAAGTGCGACGGTACTACCAATCTACTAGGAAACCTAAGGCGCTCTCTGGCGCCAGTAAAATCTTTTTTGCATAGCGTAAAATTTAAATGTTAAATAAAATCGCCTGAGAGGCAGTAGGGATATCATGAGGCAATACATGCCTGATGACGATACAAATAAAACATTAGCCGAATCATAAATCAAGTTGCTGAAGGTTACTGTAGTTGCAACCCTGCTATTCAGACAATCAGTCCTGCAGCTAGCGAATAACAAACGGAAATTTCACCACGCATTTTAGCAGTTTCATCACGGGCGTGGCGAAGTAGTGTTTGGTTTGATTTAAATTGGTGAAAAAACTTAATATGTTATCTGCTCAACAAAACAATGCTGATGAGCCAGACTTTGGCCAAAGTAATTCAATCGTAATTAGTGAGGGAACCTTGGATGCCCTGAAACAGGCCTTAGTAGACCGGGGATACAGCGATCATTTCTACGACGCTTATCAAAGAGCGATTGAAAACATGATGGATTATCCCCAACCAATTAGTTTACAGCGCGGGCAGGCTCTGGAATCGCAAACCCGAAATTTAATTGATTGTATCGTGCAGCTGGGAACAAAACCCCACGAGTTTGAAATACGTAACTACCTGATCAGCATCAACTTCAATCACCCTTTCATTTATCAATTAATATGCGACTTCATAAAGAGTGAAACTTATTCCGAAACTTCCAGGGTTGATCAGCTCTATTTACTTTATAGCTTCCGAAGAGATATCCAGCAGCACCAGGCAAATGATAACAAGGCCTTCTTTCCTTCCATGGAAGATTTATTTTCCGTAATACTTCGTTGGATAGAAGCCGAAGTGCAACACATTAATGATACCACGGGCATTATTGAAGGCGATTTTAACAGTTTAGATTTTGGAGCTTTCAAAACAATCCTGACGGTTCAGCAATTGGCAGTACTGGCTAAACTTCTAATTGACATGAAAATAATTACCCCAGAAAGTCCCCGGGCGGTACATTTATTTATTGTAAAAAATTTCAGAACGAGTGATGGAAAAAAAATATCTGAACACAGTGTTCATAACCGTTTCTATGAAGTATTTGATAACGTATTTGAGAGCCTGGCTGATATATTCAGAGAGATCCTGGGCTTTATAGATAAAAAGTTAAAATAAATCCAGGGCAATCTTAACTACTCACCCATTGGTAATGCATGGCTTAAATCATTGTCAGTAAGAAACCTGATGAATTCGTAATAAAAGCGTTCAGAATAATCCTCCCTCTCATGCAATTTCCTGAGATCACAACTCAAGATATCATTCAGGCAAAAGAAGCCCATTAACTTCGATCTTAATTTAAAGTTTTCGCTAAACGCAAGTTCCTTTATAGGCAAATTTAAAATTGCATAATTTTTTTTTGAATTATTTTCCATGTTCCAGGGTCTTTAAAGGCATCGGTTGCTGAAGGTTGCTCCTTCAGCAACTTTATTGCCCTTCCATTTCATACTACCTTTACATCAACGATCATAACCAATCGTTCTAAATCATGAAAAAAAGATTAACATATGACCTATCAACCCAGCTAATCAGCGCCGTACTGGTTTGGCTCAGGGATGATATGGCCATATCGAAACTGTCAGATTTTCATGGATTTAAAAACCAAATGCATAAACAGGTATTCGGTAAGAGAGCGGCCGAACTACTTAACTTTATGCTTTATGGTGTCGAACTTTTTACTGCTGCTTTTTTCAGATCCGGAAGCAGCAGGAAGTTCGGCGTGCTATCTTCTATTTTGATCCTATTGTTATTCATTGTATATCATTCATTTATCCCATTACATGATCACACCAAAAAACTCCGCTTACGCAGGAGTGTATTGCAATCAATCGGATGGCCTAGCCATCTATTGTTTTATCTGGCTTGCCCAGTTCCTCCTTCCTTTAGAACTTGGCTAAGCTTTAAGCGAAAGGAGGTTTCGGCATAGTCCCGATTAAACGAAAGCCAACAACCACTTTCACCTTTAATGCGATAAGTAATATTGTTTATGGCTGGTTGCCAAGGAACCATAAATAATAGCCTGTATACCTTACAGGTATTGTTTAACATCAATTATTATAGCGATGAAAAGCTTCAATTTAAAAGCAGGCTTAGCAATCCTCATTGGATTCGGCCTGGTGGTTACTTTGAATGCGTTTACTCCAAGTGAAAAATTCACTACGCTTAAATTCCGGTATAACTTAAATACAGAAACCGGGATTAATAATCCATCAAACTGGACAGATGTGTCTAACGTGAGCAACCCATCGGGTTGTGGCGGCGATGACATTCCTTGTTTACTTCAGTTTGATAGTAGTGAGTATGCGAACTTGAGTGCTTATCTAACCGCTAACCCAACAGCCAGTGACATGGATGATTCGGGTAAAGTGATTAGCCACAAAGCAGAACAGTAAACCTGCATCATGCGGCCGTATCCAGGATACGGCCGCTTGTTTTAATAGCTGTTTTGAAAAATACCGGATAGCTGAAGTATATCTTCTGGTATCGGCATGGCAAACCGTGAACTTTTTGCAGGGAGACTGTAAATTGTTCCTGCAATTATTCGGCTCAGTGAAATACCTGCTCCCTCCTCATTTAATCTTTTCATATCCGGCCATCGCAAGCCCCTACCAAATAACTCCTTCCGCCTCTCTTTGACAATTATGTTAAGCAATTGTGCTTGATCCGTCGAATTGTATATCGTGAATGTTCCGGTTTTATAGCGATTGGAAAGCAGTAAATTTAAATCTGCTAAGGCACCATTAATATTACCCGACCGACATCGGCTTTCTGCCCGCATGAGATACACTTCGTCAGTAGCTACTCCACAGAATAACGCACCCGAACCCGCATAGCTGCCTTTGAATGTGGTTATGCCACTAGCTATCTTGAAGAAAATAGTTTTACGTAGGTCATTATTGTCATAAAGCGCATAAACTTCTGGATTTACCCTAGCTCTTGAAGGACTCAATATGGGAACTATAACCCCCATCTTATTTGCCATAATCACTTCAGTATTGAACTGACTCACCGGATATGTTGCACTCGCAGTAAGGGTATTAAAATTAATAAGATCCTTTTTCAGCATCAGGCAAGAGTCTGCATACAGCCTACAATTTTCGTATTGTCGCATCCATAGGTATGTCCTCGCAAGTAAACCATATGCAGCAGGTTTTGAGGCCCTCACCACATGCAGTGGCGTGATAGGCAGCAAAGTGACTGACTTTTTCAAGTCAGTGATTACCTGACTGTAACTCGCCTCAAGGCTTGCTCTTATTGAAACTTCGCTGAAATTAGTGTTTAAACGAAGCGGGATGCCGGGTAAATTTGCTGATGTATTTGGATCGTATGCTTTACACCAGATAGTAGCTAATGTTAAATAACATTTCGCCCTGATGAGGAATGCCTGTCCTGCTACGTCTCTCCATTTCAAACTCTGTTTATCTGTATCTGGTAGAGCTTCCCATGCCTCGATAACTGAATTAGCACTATAAATTGAAGAATATGTATACCCCCATTCATTTCCACCTGCTTTGTAAACCCTGCTATTTTGCCAGGTGTACATTCGACGGTCTTCTTCATCCCGTGCATTATAATCAGCATCGGTGAGGTAAAATTCACCCGCACTGGCTTCACCAGATGATGCATCACGATCGCTCATTACATTATACTGATCAAGTAGCGATTGGTAATCTTCAACGCTAGTGGGCACCCCAAGTTTTATACTTGGCTTTTCTTCTAAATATTTCTTACACGACATTGCTTGCAAAAGCAATAGCAATCCTAATAAATAGCTATGGTTTTTCATCTTAAAAGTTGAGTTTGAGATTTACAGAATAAGTTTTTAATGGTGGTTCAGTAGGATAATCAGGGTCGACACGGAAACTATTACCTCGCCACAAAATACCGATGTTAGATGCAATCAGCCGAACATTAGCTTCTTTAAAAGGCAGCCACGAGCTTGTTTGCCGGGCAAAGCGGTAACCCAACGCAATGTATTGCAACCGGATATGATCGCCGCTGATTACGGTGGCTTCAGATGAGCCGTAGAACGCATCTCTCGCGGATGATGAAGGGTAAACCTGTGATGGCACAACTGTGTGTGCTTCATCGCCAGGCTTTTGCCAACGATTGTTGTATTCTGAATCACCTGCCCTTGCACTATATAAATTGGTATAACTTAATGAAGGCCGGCGGGTGTAATAGCCAAACTTGCCGGTAATCCTGAAATCAAGTTCAACATGCTTAAAGTTGAAAGTGTTGCCAAATGCCATATTAAATACCGGGAAAGCAGGGCCGACATACTGTAAATCATTGATCGTAGCTGATGATCCCATAATCGTACCATAATTCTCACTTAGCTGGCCGTTCAAATAACCAACCGGATTACCATTGGATGGATTTAATCCCGCCCACTTATACGCGTAGATAGCATAAACCGGCATCCCTACAATCCCTGAGATGGAGAGATTTCCGTTTACATAATTTGACGCATTAGTACTCGAGAGGTAATATTTATCTACCCGATCACTGTAGTAGTTCAGATAGGCCGAACTTTGCCATTGCAATTTCCCATTAACGTTTGTGCTCGTGATCTCAACGTCCAGGCCCCTACTACTGATAGCTGCTGTATTTCGCGTAATTCTCGCGCCCACTCCTGCCGAATAATCAATCAGTTCGGAACTGATCAGGTCGGTAGATTTTTTAATATAGTAATCCAGGTTTATACCAAGCCTGTTATTAAACAATTTCAGATCTGCACCCATATTCAACGTGGCTACTTTTTCCCAACGCAAATCCGGATTGGCATAGTTCGAAAAACCCGAGTATGTGGTTTGGGTATACGGGTTAATACCGCTAGCAACGATCGTAGTTACAGCCGATAATCTGGCATTAGCATTTCCGGTCTTTCCGTAACTTAAACGCAATTTGGCAAAATTGATTAAATCGCTCTTCATCCATTCTTCCTGGGTAATCAGCCATGCTCCCCCAATCGACCAAAGCGGGTTCCATTTATTATTGGTACTCACCCCGAAAAGATTGGAGGCGTCGCGTCTCAGGCTTCCAGTAAGGTAATAGCGCTCATTCCAACCTAGTGCTCCATTTCCATAAAAGGAAAGGTAACGATTGTTAAGACCAGTAAACTCATTAAGGTAAGGAATAGTCATAAAATTACCAGTTAGAGGATTGGTGTAATAAGTATTATAATCTACACCAGTGGTAAGCATACTGCTTTCATTAACTCCATATGCCCTATTGCTATGCCCCTGTGTTGCAGCCTGTCTCATTTCAAATCCGGCAATTGCCGTTACCGACAGCTTATCGAAATACTTGTTATAGTCCATCTGGCTGCGCAGATTATTTACTTCCAAAACCTGATCCTGGTCATCAATAACGGCTCCTTTGGGCAAATTCTGAGTTACCACCCCATTATTTACCGAACTGGTTTGGTTTAATAAATTCCTGATAAAATAGCTCGACTGCTGATTAGTGACCTGAGAACCAGTGTGCTGATTTTGATACTGATAACTTGCAGAAAGTTTAAACCCAAAAGGAAGCTGATAAACTAATCTGGCATTACCAAGAATGTCATTCAGCTTTGTGCGGCTAAAAGAATAGTCGCCATCTGTTAACGGATAGTAATTCCAATCCAGAAGAGGCGCGTTCAAAGCGCTGATGGCCGACGCCCGGTAATCATGAATCACAGCCAGAGCATTACCCTGTGCATCTGCAAATTGTGTGTAAGGTGGCAAATAACCTGATCCAGAAATAAGGCTATTAAAAGCGGTTCGTCCGCTGTTGTCAATGGAGTGTGTTAGTTGTATACCTAAAGTAAGTTCAAGAGATTTACCAATCTTCAAACCATTTTCCACTTTCATATTAATTCTTTTGCCTGTAGCACCAAGTGCATCAACATTATCATCAAACCCGCCAAAGGCCTGCCACCTGCTTTCCTGATTACCTTTGGCAAGCGAAAAATTGTACTGCCGGTTGACCGCCTGCGTATAAAAGCTGTTGATGTAATTTTCTGCCATAGATTGGTTTCCAAGGCGGCTCAGGCCAGATTCCATCGCCGCTGAAGTAATTTTATTATCACGCTGTGCAATAAGCAATTCTACTGCTTCAGAAAAAGGAAGCTTTTCAGAAGATGATTCCTGGCTGCTGTAGTATCCCTGCGTAAAAAGCATACGTTCGACAGCAATGAAATCGCGGCTATCCATCAGTCGCTTATAAGCAAGTGTGGGTTTAGAAAAAAGGCTGTAATTTACCTGGACAGTAGCTGCCAGGGCATCGTTATATTTCCCTTTTTTAGTCGTAATTACAATTACCCCATTCCCTGCCCTGGCACCCCAAATTGAGGTAGCCGCAGCATCTTTTAATACAGTGATATTTTCTACATCACCAGGATTCAGGTTTTCTAGGCTTCCTTCGTAAGGAAAATTATCAAGCACAATTAGCGGGCTCCGGTCACTTTGTAAACTGCTAAGCCCCCTCACCAGCAGACTAGCCCCATTAGTTGTTCTATCCACACTTAATGATGATGTTACTCCTTCCAACCGCTCAATGATATTCGGCCCGGTTTGAAGGTTAAATGTTCGGTTATCTACTGTTGTAAAACTGCCTGTTAATTTTTCTTTGCTTAACTGTTGGTATCCTGTGTTCACGATCGTAACCTCTTCGAGTTGCCTGCTATCGATAACCATTTCGATGATTATTGGCGGTGTACCGGATGTTTTGATGGATTGACTATAAAATTTGTATCCCAGCAGGCTTGCCGTGATAACATTCATGCTTTTTGAAGCCTTTAGTGAAAAATTACCTAAAATATCGGTAACCGTATTTCTATCACCTAGCCGAATGTTTACCCCACCCAATGGCTTCTTATCTATTGAATCTACAACTCGGCCTGTTACCAATTGTGCGTTCGAATATTGAATGATGAAAAAAAGGCAAAGCGCTAATAATATATTTTTCATTTTGTATGCTTTTGTTTTTTGGTTCGAATTGTTTGACTCTGAAGTATTTGCTGAATGAACTGTTTGTTAGCAAAATCGGTTCCTGTAATAGCGAGTACCTCTCCATTTGCCGAAATCCAGATGTAATGCGGTATTAGTCGGTGAGGAAACTGTTCTCCTAACAAACTGTCAGCGTATATTGTAATCAGGGAATTAGGCTTTCCGGCGACCATAAATACATCAAGTTTTGACTTCACTTTGCTGAGATCATCACCATTTCGTTTTTCGTTTACCAGTATAGTTCGAAGTTGGCCAGGAAATTCGCTTTGAGCGCTATCCAAAGCAGGCCATTTTTGCAGGCAGGTAGAACACCAGCTAGCCCAGAAATCGAGCAAGAGGAATTTCCCTCTATAAGCTTCCAATTTTTCCGTTGTGGCTATCCCATTTTGGTAGAACTGATGCTGCTGTTTCCAAAAGGATTCCGGCAATTTATCACCTACATGATAGGATTCGACCGATTTATTATGTTCAAGACTCTGAGCGTGAAGCTGATGTATGAGCAAAAAATTTAGGCATAGCGATGCCACTGCGCTGAAAAGTATATTTTTTCGCATTTGGTTGTATTTAAAAAAGTTTAGGATCGAAAAAGAAAAAACAAGGCAGGTCAGTATGACCCGAAGATAGAATTACATAACATGATCTGCCTGCCTTGCAATGCAGTTATTCGGGCTGACGGGGCTTCATTGCGTAGAGCCTGTTGAAATGGAAAAATACACGAATTCTCATAATATAGTTAGTTTGGTTTAGTTCTTTTTTCAAATCGTTAAAACTAAATAGGTTCCTACACGCGAGTGCGTTTGTTGTAAGAAAGGCTATTAACCGTCCTATTCAGCATATTTCTACAGTGCCTTTCAAGCATTTTAAACTTCCATACGAAAGCATAAAGTGACTTAAATGACATTCATTTAAATGCCAATTACACTGGCGATTTTTTGGGATGAACTTATGAGTAATAGGTTGTTCGCTGGGATGCGCGGATGATTTATGCTCTACCTGTTACTATTCTAACCGTTAATTAGTTACAATAAACGAATATAATAACAAAACTTCAAAAAAAGAAATTAATTACCGTTTTTGAGGTCGATAGCGATTTGAGATTAGCGCGATGCAGAATCTAAATCTCAGAATAATCACCGCTAACATATTCGATTTATTGGAACACTCAGGCCTGACCGATCTTGCCTTTGTTTATATTATCGAAATTTCTGATAAGCAATTAAGATTAATCAGAAACGGAAAGGCAGAATTCGGAATCGACGAAATAAATAAAGCGGCTGCATTTTTCTTAGTAACCATAAATGAATTAAATGAAGGCCCAATAGAAATAGAAAGTGAATATCGTGAAATACTAGCTTCGATTCACAGCAAAAATTATAATTATGCCGCGGTGCTAGAGTTAAGGCCATCCATTACGCATGCACTTAGATTTGGTTTAGCGGGAAATTCTGTTTTTGAGAAAGTTGGACTAACTACAGGTGAGATGAAACAGGCATTCTTAGAAAAGGGATGGGCATTTCAAAGTAAATATATCTCTACAGGAATCGCTAGAAACAAGGACCTTTTCGAAGTTGCAGGAACTAAAATAATAAAAGGACTGAAGGTAAATATTTATAAAGCAAAATCGCCTGATCTAAAAATCATTGACAATGATAAGAAAGACGTTTAAAATCATCGACAAAAATAATATACCCCTGCCTTCTATATCTTGCTCCATTTTACCCAAGTTTTTTTGATTGAAATTATTATATTTATTAAATTAGCATTATCTCCTTTGTTGTAGTTCATCCCATGATTTAAGCAGCTTTTAGTAACTGTTAAATCTATTAATCATGAGTAAAGAACCTTCTACCGAATCTATGCATCCGATTACCATCGGCTATGCAGAAGATGAGTATTGGCAATTAAAAAGTATCGTTGAAATACTTGAAGAAAACGGATTTGTTGTTGATTTCGCTGTCCGCGATGGTGATCAACTGCTCCGCGTGGCAAAGCAATGCCCGAAAAGACCTGATATCTATTTGACTGATTTGTGTATGCCCAAACTGGATGGCATTCATGCCACTGCCGAGCTCATGAAGCGTTGGCCGGAAAGTAAAGTGGTGATTTTAACCGGAGAGACGGAGCGATGCCATGTTGATGCCGCCAGAGACGCTGGCGCAGTTGCTTTTTTGAACAAACCGATTACAGGCGGAAAACTAACACAGGCTTTAAGAGAGGTATACGAAACTGGTAAAACGAGTGTGGGGCTTATCAATTAACTTCTTATGGAAACGAATTTAAACCTCACCATTATCGATGATAATATAGCTGAAGTCAGTTACTTAAAAAGCCGATGTAATGAAATACCGGGAATACAAGCAGACAACTGCTTTACAAATGCAATCATGGGACTAAATTATTTGCTTCATGGTCCGGACAAACAGATCGTTTTGCTTGATATCGAAATGTCCGGTTTATCAGGATTGCAAGTAGCAGAGAAAGTAATACATAGGAATCACTATATTATTTTCACTACTGCACATCCCAGATATGCACTGGAGGCCTTTAGTGTTCATGCAAACAATTACCTGTGTAAACCCATTGAATTAGAGGATATTTCATTAGCATTAGATAGGGCGAAGGCCAACTTGGCTTCAAAAACAGTTACGGCAGAAACTGATGAATATCTCTATTTGAAAGTTACAGATTCCAAAGTCCCGGAAAGGTACAGAGTTAGTATTAAAGATATTATTTCTATTAAAGGCGCTAACAATAATGTAGAAATACAAACGACGAAGCTAAAGTTCAAAGCGTATTATACTTTAAAAGAAATGATGATTTGCTTGAGCCGCTTTCCCCAATTCATTCAAACACACAAATCTTATATCGTAAATGCTAACTCCATCACCTCCATCCAGGGGCACACGTTAAGAATGGGCCAATTTACCGCGCTCATTGGCGATTGCTATCAAACAGAGATTATGGATATGATTGATAGCTGTACATTCAGAACCACCAGAATCTAAATTCTGGTTACCACTGATGTGGTTATGGTTAAAATGGTTGAACTGGTCGGATCTGATGTTTCAGATCCTTTAGTCACCTTACTTTTGAACGTAAAAATGACTCTTTTTTGGAGTTTTGGAGATGTTTTATTTTTCATTCATCCAACTTCAATAATTAAAATTTATTCTGCTTATGAACGTGGTGAACACTGTGTTTTCCGTGGTTAAAAAATATTTAAAAAGATTTAGTACTCATGTTTTTTACTGGAGCGCATATATAGCCTATGAGCTAATGATACTGGCGTTAGGTGCCAAAACGGAAGTACCATCTATAAATCAGTTGATTTTCTACTACCTGGAAAATCTGATCACGTTCTATCTGTATTATAAATTACTGAAGCGATGGGGGTTTCGAGGTAACGCAATTGGAAGACACCTGACTAGCATTAGGATCGGAGTACAAATACTGTGTTTGTATCTGATCATCAGCTATGGTGTTTGGGTAAAACTTTTATCGCATCCTCAAGAAGACATCGTGCAGTTTCTTCTTAAGAATGCTTACCGATGCATCTTATTTCTTATCTATGGCTTTACATATGCTAACCATAAACAGGTGTTAACTGAAGAGCGCATAAGCAGTACACTGAAAGAAAGGGTTTTACAACAGGAAGTGGATCAGCTCAGAATGGAGAATGAGTTGCTTAAGGAGAGAAACCGGAACTTAGTTTCACAGATTACGCCACACTTTGTCTTCAACAATTTTGCTGCCATGCACCGTGATACCTACCTCGTGGCCCCTAAAGTGGCTCAACGTATATTGTCGCTGAGTAAATTACTGCAGTACAGCTTTGGTGCTTTATCTCGAAACATCAATGTATCGTTACAAATGGAAATTAAACAGGTAGAACGCTTTATCGGTTTAAATCAACTTGAAGAAAGAAACCTGAATGTTAAGTTTAGCTATCCGGATGTATCGGCTGACTTGACTGTTATTCCTTTCTCGATATTGACATTGGCTGAAAACATGTTTAAGCACGGTGACTTGTCCAATGCCTCCTATCCTGGCATTATAAAGGTTGAACTAAAAAATTACAAAATCATTATCTCCACACACAATTTGATTGAGGTGCTGAAAGTAAGCACTGGGTTCGGTAGCGGACTAGATAATTTGAAACAAAGGCTAGCCTATACCTATGGAGATACAGCGAGTATGGAGACCTGGACTGATGGTCGGTTTTTCGAGGTGAGAGTGGTGATTGATTTATAATCAACTATTCTTTTTGAGCCAGCTGAAATAAAAGTTACTATATTTGAATTCTAAATTATCCTCAATATGCAACCAGAAAAGCAATGTCCTAATTGCAGAAGTTATTATACTGTTTCAGATACCCAAAATTATAGATATAAGGGTTTAATTATATCAGGTATATTATTCATTACTTCAATTATATTAGCAAGCACAACGGAATTGGTTGGTCTTTGGGCGCTTACCGGAATCTTGGCATTGATATCTTGGTTAGCATTTGCATTTAAATATTTTTACATAAAAGTTCAATTTGGAAAATGCAAAGAATGTAATCATAAATGGACATTTGATTAAGACTAATTTATTTGTCTCGATTGCTTGTCACATATTCTATGATTTCCGTTAACTCACCAAATATGCATTGATTTGATTTTTATTAGCTAAATCAACTAGTGCTGAACTATTCCAATCTATTAAAACAAATTCGCAACTTTCGCCTAATTCGTAAAGTGCTCCTAATATTCTATTAAAATGGTCATTTGAAGTAATATGAGAAATTGAAATCCAAATATTATTTATAAAATCGTCATCGCAGTCATAAAAGAAACTGAAGCAAGGTAAACTATATGCGTTTGACGTAGTTTTTGTGCAGTGGATTATCGTATATCCGTTGTAACGAATCTTCGTAGCTTTTTCAAAACCTTTTTCAGTAAGTAATTTTTCAAAGTTATCAGTTCGTAATTCTTTATTTATGGTCGGGAATGGCAAACCTTCTCTCACAAACATGTCTGTAAACCCATATTCGGTTCTTGTGCTCGCTGTGAATTCGTCAATTTGCTTTATTGAGTTTTCAATGTGTTCAACATTTTGTCTTGGAACAATTTCAATTTGACAATAATCGTCATCCCAAAATGCAGGCAAACTTTCGTCTTCATTGTTACAGTTCATTTTCCGTCCGAATATTTTCTCAAGGAGGCCCATTGTCTATGCTGATATTTAATTTTAGTTGTTTTTACACGACTTCCGGCCAATGGATCCCGGGATAATGTATGAAGATAGGGATTTTACCGGTCACAATACATGATCTCCTCGCCAATTCTATAAACCAGATCATCACAAATAAGATCGCCGGTATACCACTGAATAAAAGGCGGATCGTTTAAAAAGCTGGTATACATGATGCCAATATATTTTCCATCAATGCTAACGTGATATTCGTTTTCCTTTTCGGCAGTAACCCCGATTTCTAACCCATCGATATCGAAATTATAGATCTCCATTAATTAGAATAAAAGAGGAGCCCTTTTACTTCCCGGGGTATTATCTACATGATCTAAAGCTTCTGGCTTATTTCCGGTTTTAATTAAATCTACATCTACCCTATAGGCGGCAAAATTCGAATCATCACATGGCTGCATTAAATGGATAATTTCCTCTTTACTGGTTGTTGGGTTTAGCCAGGAATCTATCTGCTCATTTGAAATGATTACAGGCTGCCTTAACTTGATGTTATGGATATCGGCCATAAATTCATTTGCTGGTGCGGTCAGGATCGAAAATGATTTAATCCATTCTTTATCTTCAGGGTTCTGATAAAAAGCATAGATGCAGGCCAGGTTGAAATAAGGGTGTGCCTTGGGATGGATAAAGTATGGTAATTTATCTTTATTAACGTCCTTGTACTCAAAGAAGCCATCAACGGGCACAATACACCTTTTAGTCATGATGGAACCTTTGAACGAAGCCAGTTCAAATACGGTTTCGCTCTTCGCATTCAGCGTATTGTTTGAAAGTTTCACCATATCAGGCAGTGGCTTTTTCCAGTTCGGCATTAGGCCCCACTGCATACGTTCGGTTTGCCGTGCGCCGTCTTTGGCCGCTATGGCGACAAGGTTTGGATGCGAAAATCCATTGGCATGGTAATAGATTTGATCTTGTAAATCTTTCTCATCAATTACCGGCGCCTTATAGTAATCGGCGTACTCGTAGGTTTTGCTTTTTTGGGTGGCTCTGTAACACATAAACCTAAATTACAAATATTTGGATAAACCAGCAATGGGTTACTGACTTGAGTACATATTCATTGGCCGATTGAACGTGGCTAATTCAATAATTGGCATATGAGTTCAGCCCCTACCCGGTAATTAAGCATGGCTACCTATTTGTTTATGTCAAGCCTTTTTTTTTCAACTGGGTCGAACTCTGTTAAGATATCAATGAGCGGTTGAAGGTCGCCCGCAGAATAATCGGGATTGTAATTTTGAAAAACCACCTTCCAGCCTGTATTGTACTTAATGATGCTGCCATAGTAAAAGTTATTTATCGTTAAATGATAATTACCTCCACCTCCATTAGGTGCACACACTTCACCAACTTTATCTCCATCATGAAATGATATTTCATACCAGCACGATTCACGCGTAATAAAACATAGGATGTGATTGCCCTACAGGCAATAAGGACTACTCAAATATATTGATTTTTTGAAAATAGAAAAATAAAGGAGTCGCAGATGCACAATTATTATTTTTCTGTTTGAGTAAAGATGAGAAAGGAATAGATAACAAGTTCGTTCTTCATTTAGGATATTTTAATCCGTCGCTATGATTTATTCTTTACTGGTTGTTGGGCGGTATTACTAAGTCGCATTCAGAATACTCAATCGTTCTAATACCAGAAGTGGTTTGCATTTCAACTTTATTTCTCACTACTTCAATTTGATTTGTACCAGTTCCAAATATTTTTGTTAGCTGGCCAAAATTAACTATTTCCAAAATTGTAGGTTGTCCACTAACTGGGATTTCATCAATATTGTAATAAATAACGTCTTTAAATCTTAAAATTCTTTTTTCGAAAACATTATTCTTCCACTCGGTACAGAAGTGAATTAAAAAATCAATTGTCTGCCCCGAAGTTTCTCTAACTTCTATTATCTGTGAATCGTGAAAGGAAAAATCGTCAATATTCATATCGTTCCAAATAATTGTGATCAAGGGTTTGCAGCTTGGCGAAGGTGGCGGTTAAAGATAAAATTAATAAAGTTAGATGCAACCTTTAGCATAGGAAATAATATCTTATTATAAATAAGATAGATGAAGTATAAACGGCAAAACGAAATTCCACTTATCTTTAATAATTAATTAAAAACGAGGTTCTTATCCATTCTATTCAGGGCGCCCATGTGTACACCCATTTATCATTATCCACTATTAAAATCTGCTTAAACCACTCAAGACGGCACTTTAAATGGTACTAAAATGTATTTTTCGGACTTTTCGTTTTTTACGTTAATGTGGTAACTATCTGATTAATATGTTTTTATTATTTTAGTGTTGGAAATTTCATTTTGCAGTTTATATATAAGCTGTTTATAAATTTCAGGAGTAATTTTCTCAAAGAACAATAGCCGATAGCCCTCAAGGTACACAGTGCTGATTTCAACGAGGCCTTCAAAGTGAGTGTGTACTGATTTTGTTCTGATTCATATTAAACAAAATGGCCACTTGCAGAAAGTGGCCATTGTTGATGTTTTCGAAACAAGAAATTATCACTGATTTAAGCTTCCTTCATTTTTTTTAAACCTTGATAATACACTCATTATTTCATCCAGGTCAGATTTGCTTATCGCTTTATTTAAAATCCTCATGTCAATTGAGCGTTTGGGTAAAGATGGCCCTCCAGTTAATGTTTGTTGAAGTACAGGTTTGAAGCTCAGGTTAACCCTTGTTAGCTTTTGACCGCTACTTTTATCCAAAGTTTTTGAAAGGCTATAATCGATTTCACTTTTCCAGTGTTTATCAAATTCAAATGTAGTAGTATCAGGAAAGTTGATGTCTGCTACTCCCGGATTGACATACTTTTCAATAACCTTTCCGTTTTTAGTAACTTTTTTTGAAAGCAGTTTATTGCGATCATCCTGCTCAGTCGTCCCACCAGCAAAAACGGGGTTTTCTTTTAATAATGAGTCCACCTTAAACCGTGTTCCTTTTGATTGTGGAGACTGAGGTTCAAATACTAAACCAAACTCACTTCCGAGCTTATAAATAAAGAAACGGTGAATATTTGTTCTTTCATCAATACTACTTTTATCATCAGAAAATTCCATCCTTCCGTTTTTCAATGCATTCTGATTGTACTGGGTAAATTCCACAGACTGTCGGTAAACAACAGTATTATTTATTCGGCAAATCATACTTGTATCATCATGCATGTAGAACATTTTTCTTGTAGTAGCATCTAACATATCGATATTCAATACAACAGTTAAGTGATCTATTTTTTGCGTCTTAACAAGTGTACAAGCAGACATAAAAACGAGGAATACCAATAATGATCGAAGTATTCTGGACAATTTTTTAGTATCCATCATTTACATGCCATGCTGGCGAATTTATTTTTAGAGGCATATTTACTCCTTTTATTGGATTTAATTTATCGTCGCAAAGTATAACGGATTTATAATTAAAAAAAGCCTGAACGCCGGAGTAGTAAATTCCCATTACAGGCACAATTACAAATTGTTCAAAGCTTATGTCAGCGCCCGGTGTAACTCCTTGAAGACCGGTCTTTAGATGCTCTATCCCAGCATCCTGATCCCATTTCCACTCACCGTTAACCTTTACATGATGGCCAATTTCAGTACTCGTGAATTCCCAAAACCCCACCGGGTTTCTGATCACAGTCCAATTTAAAATGACTTTCCGTTTAGTAGGACTCTCAGCTTCTATGGTAATTGAATTCGCTTCCCCTGCATTTTCAGTTTTGAGGACATCTCCAACTTCAGAACAAGCATTCGAATTATCCTGATCGACAGACACAACAATATCAGAATCTTTTGAATCACCTTCTTCATCACAGGAATTATACAGAAAAGTTTGAGAGATGATCTGTCCTGTTTGCTTGATATAGACAATCAAGTATACGGGGTCGCACGAAGAGGAGGTTTTGGCTAACACCGTACGCTCGCCTTCAAGAGATTTTGAGATTAACTTTCTTTGATACACCCGATTGTTCAGATCTATATTGCCATTTTTTATAACATATCCACCCATGCTTCGGTGATGACGGGGGCTATATTGAAAAACAGTACCATTTACATCCGACTGATCTGCCCTTTCTGAACCATAACCTGCCAGGATATGCAGCCCCTTGTTTTTTACAAGTGAGGACTCACCATAAAATTCCAAAACTCGAACGTTCACCACATTCTCATCCCGAAACCTAAAAACTGTTCCGGAGATCATAGCTGCATGGTCCTTGTTAATTTTATCGGGATCAAGGCTATTGATTCCCCTTGATTGAACGACCAAAATACTGTCGCCTTCTACAAAATAATTTTCCCAATCCAAATGGAATTTACTTGTTGGACTTACAGATGCCTCTCTGGTTGCATACAACTTTTTTGCAACTGCTAACAATTTCCTGGATTCAACATTTTCTGACAATTGATCATCGCCAAATTGCTTTTTACAGGAATAAATTACTAACGATAATACACAAACGATTAGACATAGGCTTAGATAAGCGCCTCGGTTGGGATTTCTTTTGAATTCCCATTTTAAGATTTTCATATTGGAGCATTTTTTTTCAAAGAAAATCAATAAAGATTAAAACAATATTAATTTCAAAATAACTTTAGACCTCCATTCATTTTTTTGGTTTTGCATCTATGGAATGGCAATACCAGTTGGGGGTTCTTCCAGGTGCGCTCAATCCTTCCGCATAAACCGACCATTTTTTTACGATCCAGAACATGTACAAAACACTCTATAAATTGGCTAGCTACGTTAAGACAGTCGATTAAGGTTCTGTTTATTGGGATTAATATTGAATATATAAACGGCAAAACGAAATTTCCAGTAATTCAAAACCAAATTTCCACTTATTTTTAATAATTACTTAAAAACGAGGTCCTTATCCTTTCTATCCAGGGCGCCCATGTGTGCACCCAATTATCCTTATCCGCTATTAAAATCTGCTTAAACCACTCAACACCGCACTTTAATTGCACTAAAATATTTTTTTCGGAATTTTCGTTTTTTACGTTCATGTGGTAACTATCTGATTAATATGTTTTTATTATTTTATTGTTGGAAATTTCGTTTTACCGTTTATAGAAGTGTTTATACCTTTTTACGATTTGCCTAATCCTTACCCAAAAGCTTAACGCACAATATATTTCAAAATCCTAAGCGGTAGCAGAAATACATTATTATTACAAAGCCCTACTTGATGTTAATAATAATCTGTACCTCTAAATAAGTGAGAAGTTATAGAAAGTTTTTGGAGTGAGGGTGGTCATCAAATATTAGCCAACTTGGTTTCCAGATTAATGCCCCCCTTTCGCAAACATTAACACAATATCTATATTCAAAAATAAAATCAAATGATATGAATAACGAACTTATCGTTGTATGGAACAGCGACTAAAGTGACGAACCTACAAAAAATAGCATTGGCAACGTAAAAATGACATTTACGGAAATGGGAAACTGATTTATGATATCATCAATGCCAATAGATTGAAAAGGATGAACTTAGTCTATAAAATAGAAGATGATATTATCATTTCTGACCAACCTTCACATCCGAAGGAAGAAAAGTCCAAATTTAAAGTTGAAAATCATAATAGATTAATCATGGAATTCGAAGGTGCTAAAACGATGTTTATACGGGCTAAGAAGAAGTGGAATTTGTTCAATAAGATATTTGGATAATAGCCTCGATCTAAGTAGTATTGATAGCCTAAAGGCAATTTCGTAACACAGCCTTCTTAGGAATCACCAATAAAGTACAAACCAAAAAGAAGTTTACCGGTCACAATACATGATCATATCTCCAATTTTGTGAACCAGCTCATCACAAATGAGGTCGCCGGTATGCCACTGAATAAAAGGTGAATCGTTTAAAAAGCTGGTGTACATGATGCCGATATATTTTCCATCAATGCTAACGTGATATTCGTTTTCTCTTTCGGCAGTAACGCCGATTTCTAAACTATCGTATCGAAGTTATAGATCTCCATTAAAATATAATTGGCTGATGATTCCATCCCCTACCCTGGTTAAATAAAACTGCTATCTATTTATTCATTTTAACTATCCTTTTTTCAATTTGTGTATCGTACTCTGTGATGATATCAATGAGGGGTTGCAGGTCGCCCGCACAGTAATCGGGATTGTAATTTTGAAAAACCACCTTCCAGCCTGTAGTGTACTTAATGATGCTGCCATAGTAAAAGTTGTTTATCATTAAATGATAATTACCACCACCTCCGTTCGGTGCAGATATTTCAACAACTTTATCTCCATCAGGAAAAGCACCGATAAACTTTATTGAGATAAGATATGACATACTTTTAAATTAACAGCACAAAGTATGCTAACTTTTTTAGTAAAAGCAAAATAGTTTATGAACAATCTACAGTGCTTATCGATGCGTAGTGATCAGGTTTTCTACTTTTAAATCATGGTTTCCGGCAAGGGTACCAATACCTCGCCTGCGAATTTCAGCTATGACTTCATTTGGCCACACGTTGTAACCAACCAGATCGCCAAGAAAGTATACAGCATCGGGCGTCTGCTAGTACAGATCTTCCAGCATAGCCTTAAAAGCTGAAAGGTTGGCATGTACATCCGGAAAAAGCGCATTTTTAATTATTGTATTGTTTCTATGGTTTTGGAAGGATAATATTTCTTTCGGAAGTAAAAAGCAAGATTCACCAGGGCAATTAATGCCGGAACTTCCACCAAAGGGCCGATCACTCCGGCAAATGCCTGACCTGAATTAATTCCAAAAACGCCAATAGCTACTGCAATCGCCAATTCAAAATTATTTCCAGTTGCGGTAAATGCAATAGAAGCACTCTTGGAATAGTCTGCGCCAAAATAACGTCCTGCAAAGAAGCTCATGACAAACATGATGGAAAAGTAAATGACCAATGGAATAGCAATTCTAACCACATCTATGGGTATGTGAACGATTAATTCTCCTTTTAAACTGAACATGATGACAATAGTGAAAAGTAAAGAAATAAGGGTAATGGGCGAAATCATGGGTACAAAAACATCATTAAACCATTCTTTTCCCTTTAGACTAATTATTGCATATCTTGATAGAATTCCAAGCGCAAAAGGCAGACCTAAATAAATCGCAACACTTTTGGCGATCTCGCCAATTGTAATGTTTATTTCTAATCCTTTTAATCCAAAATAAGGGGGCAGTACCGTAATAAAAATATAGGCAAATACACTGTATAGCAAGACCTGGAAAATGCTGTTCAAGGCAATTAGTCCTGCTGCATATTCCCTGTTTCCTTCGGCAAGTTCATTCCAGACCACTACCATGGCAATACACCTGGCAAGTCCAATCAGAATTAGTCCAACCATATATTCAGGATAATCCTTTAAAAAGATGATGGCTAGGAAAAACATCAACAATGGCCCAACTACCCAGTTTAGTACCAGCGAGACGCTTAATACTTTAATGTCTTTGAATACTTCACCCATTTTTTCATAATTCACCTTTACAAGCGGAGGGTACATCATCAGAATCAGTCCGGTAGCTAAAGGAATGTTGGTGGTGCCGCTGGAAAAGGAATTGATAAAATCAGATGATGAAGGCACAAAATAACCAATGCTCACTCCAAGAACCATGGAGATAAATATCCATAATGTCAGATACCGGTCAAGGAAACCAAGCTTTTTTCTTTCGGACACCGGGGCACAATTATTTGCACTCATATAATTACCCCGTAATATATTTGCTTATAAAATCAGCAGAATAAACTTTAATCAGGTTTCTAACCCTTCTGAATTCGTCCATGATTTCTTCTGGCGTTCCTTTTGCTTTTGCAGGATCCGGAAAGTTCTGGTGAAAGCGCTCTACCTTTCCGGGAAAATAGGGACAAGCCTGATTTGCATTGTCACACACGGTAATCACTGCATCAAAAGGAATAGACAGGTAATCATCCACATGATTGGAAGTATGAGATGAAATATCAATGTGGTCTTCTGCCATTACCTGAACCGCTTTTGGATTTACGCCATGGGTTTCTATTCCTGCACTATAAATATTGGCTTTACCTTCTGCATAATGACGCAGGTAACCTTCAGCAAGCTGGCTTCTGCAGCTATTTCCTGTACACAGGACTAATATGTTTTTCAATTTTCTTTAAATTAAAGTTTGACCGAAGAAACTAAAATCCTAATCCCCATGATCATTTATTTAGCAACAGCCACCACCTGGAGTGCATGCATTTGCAGCACCTGTTAGGTTTACCATTTCAAGTTTTTCTTTCTTTTCAGGAATGCCGCATTTGTCAATTGCCAGGCAAGCAGTCGTTTTAGAGATTAAAATAAAGTTATCCCCATCAAACGCAAGGTCATATTTTCCAATGGTCTCAGATTGGTATTCTACTTCTATATCAAGGTCTTCCATGCCAATTACCCGCTCTGATAGGGAAATGATGTTCAATAATTTCCCTGCTTTTAAACGGTGCTCAAAATCATTGGCATCCCAAAGCTGGAAATTTGCGACTTTTTCATGACGCACAGTACCACCGCAGTCTATAAAGTCTTTAGTGATCACGCCCACTTCTGTAATATGAAAGTGTTCAGGCACAACCTGACCATTCTCTAACTGAAAATTAACACTTTCTTTTTTAGCCAGGATTTCTTTAATTTCTGATAGTTTCATAACGATATTTTAATATTGCAATTTAACGATTGATTTGATTAAAAAAAGCTAACAGCAGCTAGCCTCTTGTTTATAAGCACCTAGAAATGCACTCATTTGAGTTTCTATTGATTTCCACGTTACCGGATTAATACAGTAACAAACACTCACTCCTTCAATTGTACCCTGGATGATTTCAGCATTTTTGAGTTCTTTTAGATGCTGTGAAATTGTTGCCTGGGCAAGACCAAGTTCATCTACCAGATCACCACAAATGCATGTATTAGAACTAAGGATCCTTTGCAAAATAGCAATACGGGCAGGGTGGGCTAATGCTTTAAATAAAGTAGCCAGTTGGTTTTGTTCGGTGCTGAAAATTTCTGTTCTGGTAAGTCCCATAATTATATATTGCAATATTACGATTTAATTTATTAAAGAAAATGTTTTTTAAAATTTACTTAATGTCCCCCCCCCCTTTGCGATTATTCAAACAACAACTATATCCAAAAACAATTCTACCAATCACAATGCATGATCATATCGCCAATTTTGTGAACCAGCAATACCAGATTGTGTTTTTTTCCATACTTGTAAGTGAAGTAACTACATTAAGCATAAACTAAAATTTGTACTTTAGATTTTACTATTTATCTATGTTCCCTATGATACTAAATTTGAAACAAAAGCCTGTAGCAATCTTTGTACTTCTATTAATTCTGATAGCAACAAGTTCCTTTAATAATCTGCCAAATGAGGTAATTAGGGACGATTTTAAGAAATTTTATGATAAATATAATGTACAGGGGTCTTTTGTGATTTATAACCAAAATAAAGATGAATACACTTATTATAATAAGGAACAAATTTCTCAATTCTTTACTCCTGCATCGACCTTTAAAATTTGTAATACTTTAATCTCACTTGATAGCAAAGTTATCAGTGATGAAAATGCAATCATCAAATGGGATGGTAAAGAACGTCAAAATCCGGCCTGGAACCATGACACCAATATGAGACAGGCTTTTAAAAATTCAACTGTCTGGTTCTATCAGGAGATGGCAAGAAGAGTCGGAGAAACAAGAATGAAAGAATCAATAGAACGGGCGCATTATGGTAACAAGGATATTAGCGGAGGTATTGATGCTTTCTGGTTAACAGGTAGTCTCCGGGTAACACCAAATCAACAGATCGATTTTTTGAGAAAGTTGCAAAGTGGCAAACTACCTTTTTCTAAATCGTCAATGGATATCTTAAAAGATATTATGGTTGTTGATAATAACCCAAACTACGTTTTGCGTGCCAAAACTGGATCTGGAAAGCAAGATGGTAAATATATTGGGTGGTATGTTGGTTATGTAACTACTAAAGACAATGTTTTTTATTTTTCAAATTGCATTCAAACAACAGAAAAGAATCCTGATTTCAATAATGCTCGTATTGAAATTTCGAATATTATTCTTGGTGAAATGGGTGCTTTAAAATAGGTTTTCCAGTTCGGGAGCGCTTTGAGGTACAAGCATGATGGAGCGCTTTCCTTCAATTGTTTTCTTGGCGGAAATGCGAGTACCAGAGGAATTCTATGTTGGCAAGATATCCGCCCCAATAAATTGTTGTTTTAAATTCCCTGAATATTTATATTAGCCTTACCTATTGTTGTTGTTCATTTTCATGATGGCGGTTTAATTAACTTTCTTCATCATGAGCAAACAACATTCACCAGACCCGGAATCACCTGCGGATATGGCTGTAAAGCGATATGGGCCTCAGGCGTTATTATTATTAATCATTTTTGGCTTTCATCGGCTAAGTGGCTATGTATTTTCCATGGAGCCGTCCATCACCTACTACCTCTTGCTCATTCCGAATATTCTGCTCTTCTATCACCACTTTCTGACCACAATGAGCTGTATAAAACGCAACAGAAATGAGGCGTTGATTTTAGGTTTATTGATGGTTACGGTTGAACTGTTGTCTTATTTCGGATTCTTTTCGGTAATAGTTTACACCACCGGGGCGAACTGGGCATATAAAGCAGGCACCCCCGGCAGCATTTCTTTAGGATATATGATTTTAGCAGGCTTATTTCATATATTAATGGCTACTGCGTTCTTTTACATGATTAGTGATTACTATACCGCGCAGGAAGGTATTGAAAATGGGGAATTAAGTAACGAAATCGGGAAACTGCAGGTTGAATGTGATATGCTGAAGGACCGGATTCGGCAACAAGAACAGCAGCACGAACTATGGCAACAAGGACTGAATCAAAATCGTGAGTTGGAAACGGCAGATGAAATGTTAATGGCAGAAAATAGAGCGCTCAGGAAAAAAATTACTGATGATGCGAAAACAAGACTTCGAAGGGATATGAATTTTAGCCTGATTTATGCCGCGCTTAAATTTTTCAAAGTTGAGCAGGATGAATCAAATGAAGAACTTGCAGAGGCGGTAGAAAGTTTTCATGCGATGACCAGATATGCTAGCCTTATTCACAATAAAAATGTGGTGTTATTAGAACTGGAAATCAAACAGGTAACTAATCTGATCAGATTTTATGAATTCTTAAACAAGGGTAATAGTAATATTAGAATCATATGTAAAGTAAACCCTCACAGATATAAAATTATTTCTTTAATTTATGTAAGCCTGGTATCAAAAATGCTGACCAGGGCTCAGTTAAACCGCGATGAATATACCTCTGAAATTCTCATTGATGTAAGGAAAGGTTATTTAATGTTTGTAATCAGATACATGCCGAAGGTATCAACGTTAGACGAATTGAAATGGGAAACGACAAGACTCCAAACGCGACTCAATCATTTTTACAAAGGAAATTCCTGGTTAGGAAATAGTATAGACGAACAAAAATACCTGAGAACTTCCTTATGGATTAAACTTGAGTGTTGTGAGTTAGGTTAGCGAAAACAACAACTTTACCAGGGACTTATGCCATTCGCTGCACTTACATATCATCAAAATCAATTAGGGTAATTCCTTTCCCGACAAGAATGTAGGTTTTGCTTTTTTGGGTGGCTCTGTAACACATAACCCTAATCTACAAAAATTTGGATAAACCACCAACGGGTAAGTGCAGGTTCATTAATCAGAGGCCCTTGATCATTAAGCCGGTTATGGCAGCCAGCAATATGATGTGCGGTTCTTTGATTTTCTTGCTGAAGATCAATATTATGGCGGCAACCACAGCTATTATTACAGTTGGAATATCGACAATTGCCCTACTGGCAATAATGATCACCGCACCGACCAAAGCGCCGACTACCACTGCCGTTATCCCATTCACAAACTCTTTAATGCTCGCGTTCCTGGCGATCTTTTTAAAGGACGGGGCTAAAGCCACCGTGAACAGGTAACAAGGAAGAAAGGTAGCAAACGCTGCTACACATGCACCCGGAAAGCCTGCCACCAGATAGCCGATAAATGCAACCGTAATCACAACAGGGCCTGGTGTAATCATGGCTACCGCTACCGCATCGACAAACTCCTGTTCATTCAACCAGTGATATTGATCTACCGCACCGCTGTGCAAAAAAGGAAGATCCCTGTACATGTATCCGACAAGGGCAACCGGACCTCCAAAACCCCATGTACCCAATTTTAGAAAATACAGGACCAGATCGATTAGGCTGTATCGTGCAGGTAATTTTTCCATAAACTAAAAAGCAATGCCAAATTGAAAGCCAATACCAAAAGATGAAGGCTGATCATTTCCAAATCTTACTGGAAGCGGAACAGCGACAAAATAGCTGCTGCCTTTATTCTTCTTCACCGTTTTATTGATAACCGGGGTTAGCCCATAACGCCCTGAAGTTTCAAAAGCGGCGCGTCCTGCAAAAGTAAAGCCACTGCCCAGAGCCACGAGTATACCCGGATGAAAAAGCACATTACTGACTTTGCTGCTACTATTTGTGGCCTTTATTGTTGGGACAATTTCAGTGGAGAAACCGATTTTGGCACTTTTCCAGATATTGATTCCAATGGGCATACCTACCGTATAGCTATCTTTAAAGTTGCTGTGCGTGCCTTGCGAACTAAATGTGACGATAGGATGCACGATCCCGATATAGCCGGCCAATTTGGGATAGGTTTGCGTTGTTTGCCCTGAACTGATGCAAGCGTTTATCATAATCAGGACTAAACAGATAAGAATTTTGTTTACTTGTGTTTGCATACCACAAGATTATGGGATTCTCCGGTGCTAAAATAGAACAGGATTTACTCTTGGTATGTAACTTACCTTTTGCTCCTGTTTTTCTTAAATTCTGAAGGAGTACGTCCGGTTTCCAGCTTGAAAATACGTGTAAAGTGGCTCTGGTCAGAAAATCCGGTCAGATAGGCGATCTCAGATAAGGCATAATCTGAGGTCTGGATGTACTTAATAGCTTTCTCAATTCGTATTTTACGGATGTATTCACCGAAGGAAAGATTATCAAAATATTTGGAAAATTCCCTTGATACGTAGGCCGGGTTTATGTTGAGCTCACTGGAGATTCCGGTCAGGGTCAATGCCAGGTTGGTATCGATCTGATCCTGTATAATGGTTTTCAATTCTTTAGCCCACGCGGGAATCTTGCTACCCTTGCCCTGCTTTAAAAATTTTTGATAGACATCCACCAGAAGTTGCTCCACTGGGCTTTCGGTGTGCCTCACATCCTGAAGGTGTTTGGCCCATGTGTACAATGCATCATAAATGATCATGCCTGCTTTTAGCAATTCCTGGTCATCCTTGATATTATATGCCATGCCCGCGGCAATTGCCCATAGTCCGGAAGCCTGACTTGCAAGACCATGCTGATCGGTATCTGCTCCCCTTACGATGGGCGCCATGACCTGCAAAGCAGCATCATCCAGCTTATATTTGTGAAGCAGAACATCAAAAGTACAAAGACCGTTTTTATGTGTCAGCTCCACTCCCAGTACGTCAAATGGGGTAGCGTTTAATTCACTGGCTTTCTCTATAACCGTATCGAAAGGCACGTAATAAAAAACAGCATCAGGATCAATAAAATTCCTGATCAGCCAGGGGCAGGCTATTCTGTCAATCTTTGGTCTTTCTCGGGTGATCCAGTTCATGATCCAAAACTAATTAGAAATAATGAGATATGATCTGTCATCAAATGATGTAAATGCCATAAGCCGGGATTTAAACGAGTTAAATGACAACTACCTCCACCTCCGTTCGGTGCAGATCCTTCAACAACTTTATCTCCATCAGGAAAGGTCCGACAAACTTTATTGAGATAAGATGTGACATACTCTGGCAAAGATTAAATCGTGAATATCACTGCCGGCTGTTTTTGAATACTGACCGTCTTGCTTGATGATGTACCCTTTAAACGTTTGGTGGATGCTGATTCTAAAAAGCGTTTTATCGCCTTTTACTGGTTCAATACTGATCAGGTCGGACCCTATTTTAATTTCTCTTTTTTCGGTTGCTGCTTTAATATTCATTATTTGTATTTATCTTTTGATTTTGCCTGGTAGTAATTGATAACGCGTTGTGAAAAGACCTCTCCCCGCTCACGAAGCTCTTTTGTTTCAGCCTCGAACTTTGCTAACTTATCGGCTAATGCTTTGTGATAGGCTTTGATGCCTTTATTGGGATCGATGATTGAAATGTTTTCGAGTAAGGTTCTGAGGTTGAAGTTGGTATCCCTGTGGTTTGAATACTTTTCGTAAAATTCTTCAGGAGTGTACCAGGTATTGTTTAATTTATTGTAGAGCCAGCAGTTAGCCCTTTTTGCTTCACCCACTATCGCCATACTGGTAAACACGCCTACTTGTTTATCAAAATCGCTTTGCTGATTTGTACCGTTCACAATTTTCATAAAACAAAGTTTGCTAACTTTTTTAGTAAAAACAAAATAGTTTATAAACAATTTATAGCGCTTACTAATGCTAATAAACAAAATGAAAATATAGGGTTGGTATCCTGTCCATTAGAAACAATTTGATTCACTGAAATTGCCTATCACGGTGGGGTGCTTCATCTATGTTCAAGGATGCAAACGATTTGCACGGAATATAATGCGGATCTGGTTATTTCTGAAAGTATATATCAAAATACGCTGCAAAAAAATCAGTTTGCCTTTTCACCCATTGCGGATATTGAAGTTAAAGGAATCTCCAAAAAACAATTGGTGTATCAAATAGAAAAGGCTAAATAAGAATTAGGCAGTGAGGGAACTAAAATTTGGTTCAACTCGTTAAATATCTTACGTTTATGAATTCGGCGATGCAGGGTCAAATACATTGGTTGTTCCAGTCAAGAGAGCAATTAGGGAATAAAGGAAAATAGGACAAAATTTTAGGCAGAAAGATCTTGCCCATGCACAGAGGAGTTATTTATATAGATTGAACCAACAAAAAACATAAGAAAATAAAAATGGCAGAGGAAAGCAATATGAATGGTGAAGTAACTGACTTCCTGGATGTGCAAAACCATCCGTTTAGAAATGAAATTGAACAATTAAGGATCTGTATACTATCTTCAAACGCAGCTTTGAAAGAAAATATAAAATGGAACGGACCAAATTATTCCTTTAATAATGAGGACAGAATTACGATGAAAATTCAACCTCCAATAAAACAAGTCTCCCTTATTTTTCACAGAGGAGTTAAAAAGCAGATACAGCCCAAAGAAAAATTAATATTAAATAAAAGCAAAATGTTGGTTTGGAAAGAAAATGACCGGGCAGTTATAACTTTCAAAAGTTTACTTGACATTGAAAACGGAAAAGTAGAATTAGCAGACATCGTGGCTGAATGGCTACAGGCAACAAAAAACTAATTATCCAAAAGGTTGTTGAACAATTGAAGATTGATAAAATTCAAAGAATTGCTTTGTATTATGGCAATAGCTTTTCTAGTAATTTCCCGAGCTCGCCACCTCTCAGGTTTTTAGCAATAATTTTTCCATTAGTATCTACTAGGTAATTGGCCGGGATGGCGTTTATACCAAGTTTTTTGGCTATGTTATCCGTTCCCACAGGATTAAACAGGTTTTCCCAAACATCGGCCTTATCTTTTTCGATCGCGGCCAGCCATTTGGCCTTGTCTTTTTCCTTGTCAATTGAAACAGCCACTATATTGAAACCTTTTTTATGAAATTTTTTGTATGCAGAAATAAGATTTGGAGTTTCAGCCCTGCAGGGAGTACACCAACTGGCCCAGAAATCGATTAATGTGTATTTGTTAAATAAATCCGTACTATTTAGCAAAGTCCCTCTTGTATTAGGTAGAGAAAAAACCGGCATAAGCTCGCCAACCTCTATTCCATCTTTCGACATATTTTCTTGTACACTTAACAGGCTATCGACATATAGACCTTTTTTACTCCTCTTCACCTCGTTAGAAAATCCGCTGAACACATCTCTTAATTCCGCTACAGGCCGGAAGGGAACCATGGCATAAATAATAAATTTTTGAAGTGATACCTTCGAATCAATATTTTCCCTGATAAGGTTTAATGTGCTGTCCTTTTCCGCTAAGAAAATGGTACGCCTGACTTTCTTTCTTTCCTTTTCCCTTAACTGAGGATCTGAATATTGAGCATCAGCAATCTTAATCAAACTGTCCTCTTTCACATTAACTTGGTATTCCTGTTGAGCAAAGCTGAGGGTTACAGTGAAAAAGAGCAGTAATGTTGTGAGGTATTTCATCTTTCAGAATTTAGCTATTGATTAAATCTGTAAACACTTGCATTTTGATAAATCACGATGACCTATTACTATTTCGGGCAGTAGTTGGTAATAATACTGAAAAAAGCGAAAAAAAGCATTACAAATAAATTCAAATTTTAACTGGTTTTTTGACTTAAACAAAAGGTGTTTTGGCTAACTCCGTCTTTCAATCATTTCTAACCTTTGTATCACAAAGAAAATGAAATTTAGCAAAATTGAAAAAGTTAAGATTAACCAAGCAGGAAGCCCTCCTACCATCGAAGCACCAGAAATGGCACAACGAATAATCAAACACTTACTTACGCTGCTATTCACAAGTAGGAAAATAGAAACGCTGTGTGGTTATTACAAAAACAACAGATGAAGAATATATAAAAGAACAAACTCCTCTCAATTAGAATCCTGATAAGCAATTTATTCACGAGAAAAATAAGGTTTATGAAAGCAATTAGAATTAGCGAATTCGGACTACCGAAAGTAATGGAATTAAAAGAAATAGACAGGCCTGTACCTAAACCGGATGAAATTTTGGTGAAAGTATATGCAAGCGGCATAAATCCTGTAGATCTTGTGGTACGTGCCGGCAGTAATGCTGCACTAAGCTCCCTTCTCAGCTTGCCGATGACGCCTGGTTGGGACACAGCAGGAACTATAGAAGAATTGGGCGATGAAGTAACCGGATTTCAAAAAGGAGATGCCGTTTACGGGGTGCCGAATTTCCCCGGCGACGGGAGTTATGCAGAATATGTCGTTGCAAAGGCATCACAATTTGCAATTAAACCAAAGAATATTTGTTTTAATGATGCAGCAGGAATTCCATTGGCGGCACTTACAGCGTGGACTGCCATGTTTGAATTTGGAAAATTAAAAATGGGTCAACGGATTTTAATTCAAGGTGCATCAGGCAGTGTAGGTGGTTTTGCTGTGCAGTTTGCAAAATCAATAGGAGCTTATGTTATAGGAACTGCATCTGCAAATAACTTTGATTACCTTGAACAAATCGGCGCAGATGAATTGATCGACTACAGAACACAAAAATTTGAAGATTTAGTACAGGAAGTCGATATTGTGTTAGAAGTTTCATCGGTTCGCGATAACAATGAACGGATAAAATCTGTACAAGTGTTAAAGCAGAGTGGTATTTTTGTGAGCGTAAATACCGATTTTGCCTTTAATGATGAAGTAATTCATGCACTTAACAAAAAGAATTGTAAGGGTGAACTTTCCGCGAACCAGGCAAAAAAAGAATCTTTGGAAGAAATCGCAAAACTTATAGAGTCAGGACAGGTAAAAGTTCCACAAGGTAAAATCTTCGCACTGCGTGATGCTGTTGAAGCTCACCAGTTAATGGAAAGTAAATCTGTTAACGGGAAAGTAATATTGCAGGTAAGAGAACAGACTAATGAAGCATATTAAAACCATCAGTGAATTCCACGAATATACGAATCTGCCACAACCAGACCATCCGCTCATTAGCGTCATAAATGTTGCAGATGCACATCCGGATTCGCACGGTGGCAATTCAGAACATTTGATATTGGATTTTTATTCGATCGCTGTGAAAAGAATGCACAATGTCAAAGTAAAATACGGACAGCAACCGTTTGATTTTAATGAAGGTGTGATGTCTTTTATGTCGCCCAAACAAGTGTTTAGCATGACTGCTGACAACAAAGATAAAGAAGTGAAAAAATCAGGATGGGCTATTTATATCCATCCTGATTTTATCTGGAATACATCTTTGGCAAAAACGATCAATAATTATGATTTTTGGGGTTATACGCTAAACGAAGCGCTTTTTCTTTCTGAAAAAGAAGAGGAAACCATCAACCATATTATTCAAAATATTAAAAAGGAAACCCAATCCAACATTGACAAATTCACCAAACACATTATCATCTCTCAGATTGAAACTCTTTTGAATTACGCTGATAGGTTTTACAGCCGTCAGTTTATTACCAGAGAAAAAAGTAACCATCAGATATTGAAAGATTTTGAGGTTTTAATAAACGATTATTTTAACCGGGAAAATTTAATTGATGTAGGTTTGCCAACCGTTCAACACATTGCACAACAGTTGAATGTTTCCCCGAAATATCTTTCCAGTTTATTTCAAATGCTAACGGGACAAACTACGCAGCAACTTATACATGATAAACTGATTGAGAAAGCAAAGGAAAAATTATCTACATCACAATTGACAATTAGTGAAATCTCCTACTCATTGGGATTTGAGCATATTCAGTCATTTAGCAAACTTTTTAAGGTAAAAACAAATCTTTCGCCAAAGGAATTCAGACAGTCTTTTAACTGAAAAAGATGGTAAACCCTTTTAAAAAACCGCACCCATTTTTTATCATAATGCAACCTTCGCAATTGCTATGTCGATGAGCCACTAACTCCATTTTTTATAAGCAAAACACTTTTTTGTCACCAGATGCTAAACTGACATTTGTCATTTGTGAGCTTTTTGACGTTCTTGTTAAAAACTGCGGACATTGGAAGGTATACAATCTGGATTGAGCTGGATTGTTGTCATCAGCTTTATCATTTTTCTAAACCAAAATAATCACTAGATTAGTGTATTAATTATATAATTAATGAAAACACTTCTAATAACGTCTCTTTCAATACTTATTTTTGGAAGTGCTCTGGTGCTTAATGTACAAAATGACCCTTCCAAAAATAAAAAGGAAAAACAATCACTTGCGTCGATTGCTTCAAAGCACAAACAGCTCTACGGTATGTCATGTATCCCAATGTCAGTTGAAATGGTATTGAAGTACAACAATCGTGTTGCCGCTAACTACTATAAACTTCAAAACGACTGGAAAAACAAAGCTGATGGCACTTTCGGAAACTTCGACGGTAAGACCTTATCATGTCTAAAATTTAAGCACCAGTTCAACTTAACCAGAGGAGATGGATTCCCATTTGATCGCTTGTTTAGTAGGATAGATGCTGAATTGGCCGCCGGTAGAAAGGTAATTGTCTCTTTGCCATCGGGAAATAATTTCTGGCACATGTATGTGATTGACAAGAAAACAGTTTCAGGAGAGTACATAGCCTACTCCCGTTACTATAACAGCAAAGATGTAATCATTAAAAATGATGTGAAGAACTCAATTTATGGTTGTAGAGGTACTGATATTTTGACCTATACAATTGTTGATTAAATCTATAACCCTCCCCTTCCACGTCAGTTTAACAATAAAACGCGACTTTTCGCTTGGTTGTTTTGAACAGTGGTTATACATCGAAAAAAAACTTGAAACGCAACTAGGATCTGATGACTATCTTGATTATTTCATTGAGTTTTAAAAAAAGTGGTGCAAAATATGAAACGTAGAATATTTACCAACCTAGCCCTGGCTTTTATAGCCCTTCCGGGTATAAAAATCTTGTTTGATTATATTAAATTGGAGAGATATGGCTCAAAAATGTTTGGTGGCACATTTCTGGAATACGAAAAAGCATACGCACCTTATTTATTTTTTGGGATCGCCCCACTTTTTCTGTTGTTTATTTTACTGCCGTATAACTATTTTATATTAAAAGGACACATTGCTGTATTGAAAAAAATTTTGTTATGTGAGGTGATTGTTATGATCAATATTTGTTTGGTGGGCTCTTTTTTCAATATCTGGAGCTATCCTTACTGGGAAAATATATCATACATCATCAAAACGATTTCTTAAAGTTGCATCATTGCAATAACCATACATTTGGCGGTAGATCAGTATGACAAGTCAATTGCACGGAGCTAAATTTTTAACACAGTTCAAAATCGTGATGCATAAATAAAACCGATGTGGTTACTCAGTGGATTAACTTCATATTTTTACTAATGACGGCTACTTGTTGGCACCAATTAGAACCGAACATAAAAATGACCCTTACATAATACCTACAGAACCAATTATTATAAATATTGTATTCTAGAAGACGAAAAGGATACACTTTCGAAAAAAATTAGTCAAAAATAATTACCTAATGAATGAGTCAATGAAGAAACTTAACCTCATGCTAATAGCTTTGTCATTCATAGCGTGTAAATCTAACGTTCGGGAAGCACAGACTAATGATACCACACAAATAATGTCTGAGGTATTAAATGAAATCGCCACTAAGGAAATACTCAATGTTGTATCTGACACGATATTTATAATCCAACCGCAAAAAGAACATCATAGTTGGCCTACACAAATTTCAGGTTTCAAAATAGAATATATTGCTTCTACCAAAGATGAAGATCACATAGACCTAAGCCCGGTTTCATTCAATGATAAAAAAAATCGCGTAGCTATCGGGAAGTTTGTAATCAAAAAAGATACCGCATTCGTTACAACAGGTCTTCATCAATATCAGAAATTTTCGATCTATGATTACGTTCTGATCAAAGACAGCGACCATTGGAAGATGTTTAAGGCTTTAAAAAGATGATACTGACTTATCAATATTAAAGACGGTCAGGTATAGCATTGAAGACAGTGTATGATAGTTGTGCAGAGTTCACATCCTTTCAGGGCGATTATGAAGTTGGCAATGAAACCTAATAATTAAATAATTATATTTGCTTATAAATCAGCAAATTGAACAAAAACTGCAACTATATACTGAAATGGCAAGAAGTCAATCTGTGCATATTAAAACGGTTAATCAGCATAACGCTGATAATTTAACCAAGGTAATCCGGAATAGCAAAGACGCAAATACTTTTATGGCGGAACTTGAGGCAATTGGCAGAGCTGGTAAAAAATAGTTCTTAAACCATAGTTTTGTATCCATACTCCACTAATGAATTAAAGGAAAATATCGAAGAGTGCTTTCATTCGCCTCGTAATAGTTGATTGATTCTAGTTTTATTGTATTGCTGAAGCAATATTGGATACACGTTATAGATAATGTTGCATAGGAGGATCGACATCGCCATCCCCGGTTTTCCTGTTAGAAATGCGCTACCAGAAATTTAATAATGTTATATATCTTTTCGTTAATTGGCATTATCGTTTTTGGTATCACGTCAATTTAGATTTCTGTACTCATTCGGCGTCATGCCGGTTTTTTGCTTAAAAATCCTGGTAAAATGCTGCTGATATTTAAAGCCGAGACTGCTTGCAATTTCATTGACGGTTTTTGAGCGATCAAAAATATAGGTTTTTGCCTGGTCTATCATTTTGGTTTGGATGTAATCCAGTGCGGTACTGCCGGTTTCCTTCTTGATCAGGTCGCCAAAATAGTTCGATGAGAGGTGCAACTGATCTGCACAATAGGCCACGCTTGGAAGACCTAGCGCTGATGCCTTGCCAGACTGGAAATAATCGATCAAAAGGGTTTCAAAGCGGACCAGGATATCCTTATTTGCATGGCTACGGGTGATAAACTGGCGATCGTAGAAGCGCATACAATAGTTCAGGAAGAGTTCGATGTTGGAAACGATCAGCGTCTTGCTGTGCTTGTCGATGTTCTGCTCTATTTCTGCAGAAATCTTTTTCAGGGAATCCATTATCGTCTCTTTCTCCTTTTTAGAGAGGTGAAGTGCCTCATTAACTTCATATGAAAAGAAGGTATACTCCCCTATGGTTTTCCCGAGATGCGTACCCTTTAGCAGATCAGGATGAAATACCAATCCATATCCTGACGGAATCACTGCTTTGCCATTGCTGTCTATTCCGTAGACCTGTCCTGGTTGAACAAACACCATGGTTCCATCCTCATAATCATAGGTTTGGCAACCATAAGTCATGTTGCCACATTTGATATTCTTGAAAAATATGGCATAGATACCCATGTAATGTCGATAGTGGATAATGGTTGGAATTTCATTGAAATTAACCACACTAACTAAGGGATGCAGTGTATCTACCCCGACATAATCATTATACTGGCGGACAGTGTCCAATCTTTTTACCTCTGCCATATCATTGGTTTATAGATCAAATTTAGCAAAAATGAACCTTCGTAGTTCACGTGTAATGGAGAATCCGTAAAAGTGGTAAACAAAACAGTATTCTGTATAACACCGAAGCCAGCACTGCTGCCGATATTTGCATTACAAATTTTAGAAAGGCAAGCTCACCAGGAGCAGTATTTCAAATCAAATTCGATGATAATGAATGCAGCAGATGAACAAGTAAATATTTTAGAAAGGTTAAGATCAGGTGAACTCATTCGTTTAAACGACCCTGAATATTATCAAATAAATGAAGTGGTGGGAAGAACCATCAAGCTTTCCGGGCAGCTGAATAATGCGACTGACATCAATTCCATACGTGATCTACTTAGCGAGATCATTAGTACCAGAATTGATGAAAGCACGACAATTTTTGCTCCCTTTTATACCAACTTCGGAAAGTTTATCACTATAGGCAAGAACGTCTTCATCAACCATGCATGCTCATTTCTCGATATGGGCGGTATCACCATCGAAGATGATGTTCTGATCGGGCCGAGGGTTAACCTTGTGACCGAAAATCATCCATTGGATCCGGCAGATAGAAGCGCTTTGCTTACAAAGCCAATTGTGATCAAACGAAATGCGTGGATTGGTGCAGGAGCAACCATACTTCCGGGGATTACCGTCGGAGAAAATGCTGTAGTTGCCGCCGGAGCCGTTGTTTCAAAAGACGTAGCAACAAATACCGTTGTCGGAGGTGTACCTGCTAGATATATTAAGAAAATTTAACAATCAAATCTACAAAGATGCGAGATTGCCATAGATGCTACATATATTGTTCGCCTTCAGTTACATGCTAGTAGCAAGGAAATTAGCAGGAAAATACATGGCGCAAGGGGGAATTGAGGCACTTAAAGTCAGTGGTACCTTCGCAGTAAAAATAGAACTGGAAAATAAAATGAAAATAAACATCAAAAATTTAATAATGCTGTTAGTTATGATTACGCTAACCACAGCTTGTTATCAAAATATAAAAAATAAAACTATGGAAACACAAACAGAGAACTCGCTTTTTCCAAAAGGCGACAAATTGGAAAACAGATATTTTTCAGGTGATGCATTCTTAAAGCCTTTACTCGCAAAAGACAGGAACAACAAATTTGCACTGGGGAGTGTAACTTTTGAACCGGGAGCAAGAACCAATTGGCATACGCATCCTAAGGGTCAGGTACTGATTGTGACTGAGGGAGAAGGCTTTTACCAGGAAAAAGGTAAATCTGCTCAATCAATAAAAAAAGGTGATGTGGTTAATATTCCAGAGAATATAACGCACTGGCACGGAGCAACGGCGAATACCCGGATGGTACATATTGCCATAAGCAATTACAAAGGAGAGGAGAATGTTACCTGGCTTAAACCAGTGAGCGACGAAGAATTTGACGCAGTAAATAAATAATTAATTACAAAAACCATGAGTAAAATCAAGTTTTTCAAATGGATGCTTTGTTTCATTTTAATCATAGTTGGAAGGACAATCATGAACGCACAAACAATATCTAAAACTTCGGATCTTAATCCAGGACAGAGAAGTCTGGTAACGATTTCCGCTCTTACTGCAAAGGGAGATTTGGAAAATCTCAACATTCAACTTCATATCGCACTGGATGAGGGCCTTACGGTCAATGAAACGAAAGAAGTCCTCGTTCAGCTGTACGCGTATTGTGGTTTCCCCCGGAGCCTTAACGCAATCAATACTTTTATGGGAGTATTGGAGGAGAGAAAATTGAAAGGAATTATTGATAAACAAGGCCCGGCAACAACTAATAGAAGTGACACAGCTGATAAATACGAACAGGGCAGGAAAGTCCTGGAACAGCTAACAGGAACGCCACAGGCTAAGCCTGCGCCAGGTTTTGGTGAGTTCGCACCCAGGGTTGATGCATTTTTGAAGGAGCATTTGTTCGGCGATATTTTTGAAAGTGATGTGCTTACCTATCAGCAAAGAGAATTAGTCACAATATCAGCATTGGCTGCGATGCCGGGTGTTGAACCACAGCTTCAAGCCCACATCAAAATGGGAATCAATACCGGCATCACGAATGAACAACTCGTAGAGGTTGCAAACATGATCGCAAAATTAGTAAGCAAAACTCAGGCAAACGTTTTATATAAATTAATAAATAAACCTGAACTCCCGGTTATAGCAGCCGACATGATGGTTCGCATTTCCGAAATTGAGGTACTACCTGATTTTCTGGAAGAATACAAATCGATCCTTAAAGAAGAATCAGCTGTATCAGTGAAAATTGAACCAGGGGTTATAGCGCTGTTCGCGATGTATCAAAAAGAAAATCCGGTTCAGGTTAGAATTGTCGAAATCTATGCCAACAAAGAAGCTTACCAGTCACATTTAAAAACTCCACATTTTCAGCAATATAAAACCACCACTATGAAAATGGTAAAATCTTTAAAGCTGGTTGATATGACAGATGTTGATACGCAAACAATGCCAGGCATCTTCAAAAAAATAAACTAGGCTACAATGAAGAGCAAAATGAGCCCTCCTCAAGACGGTCAAGTCCGGTTATATTCACTGCGTAAAGCCATATGGTACCGGGATGTTGTTAGCTAGCTTATTAAGCATAACAAATGTATAGAAATAAATAGCATGGCTATATGATGTAAAATGTAATTGTTTAAGATTTATGCATAAGTTAGTGGTATTATAATACAACAAATCCATGAGAAGACTCCTTGCCACCCTAATAGCGATTTTTATTACCAGCCTTGCTTTCGGTCAGAACGGGAATTATAAGGCTGCGGGTGACGATTTTCAGCGGAACTACAATGCGAATAAATACGATGAGATTTTCAATCATTTCTCACAAGAAATGAAAAAAGCATTGCCTCTTGAGAAAACAAAAGAGTTTCTAATCAACGTGAAAAACCAGGCAGGTAATATAGATAGTATGGAGTTCGTCAGCTTTCAACAGGAAACTTATGCACTGTATAAAACTAAATTTGAAAAATCTGTTATGGCGGTAAACATTTCGCTTAATGATCAAAACCAAATTAACGGTTTTTTTATAAAACCTTACAAAAACCTCCAGGTACGTGAAAATAAGACTATAAATTCATTGGGCAGTTATCCGAAGGAAATTGGCGATATCGTTCTTGCAAAATCCAAAGATTTACCTAATAAGGCGCAACTTTCTATTGCCATCATCCAGAATGGAATAACCAGTTACTATGGAATCATCAAAATAAATGACACTATAAAGCCTGCCGTAAATCAGAGTAATTTGTTTGAAATTGGCTCAATAACAAAGGTTTTTACTTCAACAGTGTTAGCCTCACTTGTTGAAAGTAAGAAGTTTAAATTAACGGATGAAATTAATTCATATTATCCATTTCCTTTCAAAGACAGTATCAAATTGACTTTTGAAAGCTTAGCTAATCATACATCTGGATTACCCCGATTGCCTGAGAATTTGGATTCATCAAATGATCAAAATCCATATAAGACTTATGATAAAAATAAAATTGAAGCGTATCTTAAAAGTGTAGTGAAACTTGAAAATAAACCATCCACGAGCTATTCATATTCAAACGTCGGCGCCGGGCTGCTGGGCTATACGCTAGGCTTATCTCAGAAAACAAGCTTCCAGAACCTGTTACAAAAGAAAGTTTTCGATAAATATAAAATGACAAATTCATTTACAAGTTCGAAAAATTTGGGGAATAGATTGGTGAAGGGACTTAGTAAGAATGGTGAGATCGTATCGAATTGGGATTTTGACGTATTGTTTGCTGCCGGCGGGATATTATCTACAACAGAAGATTTAGCAAAGTTTGCAAAGGCACAATTCAATCCTGACAATAAAGAACTTGAAATGACGAGAACAACAACCTTTGTAATTAAAGGCGATACCAAAATTGGTTTAGGTTGGCACAAAGTGGAATCTACAAATGGCGACGAATTATGTTGGCACAACGGCGGAACAGGCGGATATTCATCTTCGTTTGTAATGAATGTTAAAGAAAAAAGGGCAGTCGTTATCTTATCAAATGTGTTTGATGTTAATGATAGTATTGATGCTTTATCTTTTGATTTGATCAAGCTGAAGACTAGCAAATAAGGCGGTAGATATCATTTACAATTTACTTTTGTGCTTATCGCATACATCAATTTTTACAGTTGCTATCACTGGTGCAATTAGGGAAATATCTTGTATATGTCGTTTCTTTTTACAAAACGGGCTAACTCAACAGTGTTTTCATTCTTATAGAATCCCAATCGATAATCCCCTACCCTCCAGCGATAAGCTGTAGAAAAACCTCTCATTATTTTAATATTTGCAAGTTCTTCTAAGCTTTCAGCATTTTCAATCTCTAAAATGAATTCTTTGATTTTAGATTTCAATTTTTTATCGTTGAGTTTCTGGATATCATTTAAAAAACTTCGTAAAAAAATAATGTCCATTAGTCCAAAGCCTTAATTAATTCCTCACGGCTTACTACATCACTTCTATCTGCTTGTTGCATAAGTAATAATAAACCCAAATCCTCTTTATCTTCTTCAGACAATGTCTTCAACCGCTCTTTTTCTTTATATTCTACATAAAAAGAAACAGCCTTTTCCATAACTGATTTAACGCTCACCTCTTCAAAAACAGACAATATTTTTAATTTAGTTAAAAGACTTTCATCAATATCAATGTTCTTTTTCATTCCGTAATATCTTATAAAGTAAATATATACAAAACATTTTATATACACAAAGTATACAATATATTATTGCATCTCAATTCTAAGATATTCAGTACCATGGAAACATTCAGCTTCACTCATTAAATTGATTGTAACATTGTTTACGGTGTCGTATCTATCCCGGCATAAAAAAGAAGGCAAAGTACCCGTATTGATGAGAACAATGTTTGAGGATCAGAAAAAATACCGGAGGTATAAACATTTTTCAATTGGATATAATCAAAATATTTTCTAAGTTTAAAACGTAAGCGTTAAGCTTCTCATCCCGATTACACCTTTTAGACATCCCATATGTGCGTAACACCATAGCTATCCTAGGGCTTTTGAGCTAACAGGGGGCTATGGTTTTTGTATGCTAAAGGATGAATATGATAATAGAACAAAGTTATACCGAATATAATGCCAAGCTCATCGGCTTTCGATCCAGCTATAATCAAATAAGTACCATTCCACGAACGGTAACGAACCTTTTTAATCATTTGTACTTGTTGCGCAATTGTTTAACGCAGCTGCATACAGCATTGGAAATAGCACCTGATTTATCTGCAGATGATAAAAACATCGTTCGCACCATTTGCTCCTGGCACCTGTATGTGTTGTTTCCCTCCCGGCGGATTTATAGACCTTTGGAAATGGAAGGAATTGATACCATTATCGATTTATTAAACAGCAACATGGAAACCTTGCGCAACATCCAGGGTTTAGACGAATCGGCGATCGAAAAGATTAACATCACACTCTGTCAGCACAACCTGTATTTCGGTATGCTTGATAATCACGACCACATTTTCGAGCAAGAACCATTGGAGATGGACTGCAGTATGGTTTCGACCGGAGGATGATAAATCGTAAACGTGCCTGTTTTTTTATCAAAAACACTTTGCTGATTTTTACCGCTCATAAGTCTCATAGCACAATTCTGCTATTTTTTTTAGTGTAACCATAATAGTTCATGAACAACTTGTACAAATGTTTTTGCTTATCATTGCGCCGTAGATGAAATTACCTGAGGTCAGGTAAATGATTCTATACATCAATTTTTTATGAAACATATACTCAGATCAGCCTTATTGGGCGGACTAATATTAATATCTGTTACTTCTTTCGCCCAAAAAAGTTTTACGCCTGAATGGAGCAAGGGGATTGTATGGTACCAGATTTTTCCGGAACGTTTTAACAATGGCGATCCTTCCAATGATCCAAAAGCAGAAGATCAGGACGGGGCTTACCCGTTTAATACCACCTCACCTTTTCAGATCCATCCATGGACGAGCGACTGGTATGAATTGCAGCCTTACGAGCAGCAAAACGGCAAGGACATTTACTACAACCTGCAACGTCGCCGGTATGGTGGTGATTTAAAGGGCGTTATCGATAAACTGGATTACATTAAATCTTTAGGGGTTGATGCCATTTACATGACGCCTATTTTCTGGTCTCCCTCCTCTCACAAATATGACGCCCTTTGTTACCACCACGTTGATCCCACCTTTGGCCCCGACCCTAATGGAGATATCGCTTTGATGGAAACGGAAAATCCGCTGGACGTAAAAACCTGGGTATGGACGAAGGCCGATCTTTTAGCCTTAAGGCTGATTAAAGAGGTTCATGCCCGCAATATGCGCATCATTTTTGACGGTGTATTTAACCACATGGGTGTGAAAAGTTTTGCCTTCCGCGATGTGGAGAAAAACCAGCAGGCTTCTCCATACTCAAATTGGTTTATGGTGAAGAGCTGGAACGACGCCTCCAAGGGTACCACTTTTGATTATAACGGATGGTTTGGCGTAAAGACATTGCCAGAATTTAAGGAAGATGAGCATGGTATTGTGGATGGCCCGAAACAATATATTTTTAACGCCACTAAACGCTGGATGAACCCTATGGATAAGGGCACAAAAGATGGGATTGATGGTTGGCGCCTGGATGTGGCATATGATGTGGGTCATCCATTTTGGAAAGACTGGAGAAAATGGGTGCGCAGCATTAACCCAACCGCTTACATGACTGCAGAGTTGGTTTATCCTATAGATCAGACAAAACCTTACCTGCAGGGTGATGAGTTTGATGCGACGATGAATTACAATTTTGCGTTCATTATGCACGATTTTTTCATCCAGGACAAAACCGGGTCTTCGGTAACAGCATTCGACGCCCGTTTGAAAGAACTGCGTGAGGCCTTTGGAAATGATGTGGCGCTAAACATGCAGAACCTGATGAACAGTCACGACGCCACCCGCCTGGCAAGTGCTGTTGCTAATCCTGACGGGTTGAAATTTGGCGATTGGGGGAATTATTTTAACTGGAGCCAGAAGAGCAATAACAAGACTTATAATGCCCGTAAGCCTACGGCCAGTCAGATACAGAAACAAAAACTGATTGCTGCTTTTCAGATGCTCTATTTAGGCTCGCCGATGATTTTTTATGGAGATGAGGCAGGTATTTGGGGTGGCAATGACCCTGACTGCCGCAAGCCGATGATTTGGGAGGGCAAAAAATACGATCCCGAAACCCACAACCCGGACCAGACCAAACATGAGGCCGATAACGTAGCCTTTAATAGGGATCTTTTTGAATGGTACCAGAAGTTTATGGGATTGCGCAAAAAATATAAATCGCTGCAACTCGGAGACTTTACCACAATTGAAAAGAATGATGCCCAAAGATTCTATGTTTTCAGCCGGAAATACAATAACGAGGAAGTACTGGTGCTTGTAAACCGTTCTGATCAGCCTATACAGTATAAAGGTGCAAAATTACAAGGTAGCCAGTATAAAGAGGTCTTTTCAAATAAAACGGTTAAGTCGGTAACGATTGCGCCTATGAATCTGGTGGTACTCGCGAAATAAATTTCTCATTGCTTGATGGTTAGCCTTAAATACGTTAACTTGAGGTATTAATGGGCGATAAATTTAAGTGATGTTCAAAATTATAGGTATAAACTTATTGGTATTTGCGGTATATGCTTTATTTATTGTCCGTACGAGTGCCGTTGCGGATAGAGGGTTTAGCATAGCCATTGGTATGGGTTTGTGTATTTTTTTACATGTGGTGCTAAACCTGATTTCCGGAGTTGTTTTTCTGGTTTTGGGCAGGAAAGAATTTATGAAATCATTTTTTATAAGTGCAGGGGTGCTGGCACCGGTTGGCTTCGTTGCCTGGTTGATTTTACTGAGTATCTATGGTTAATCGTGAATCAACGCCATAGCTTATCCCCTGCTTGGAGAAAAAATCACGTAGTATGTTATATTTCTGTTCGCAGTCATCCCAAGGTTTAACCCGCTTTAATGGAATGCTTTTCAATTTCGATGCGTAAGGGATCAACCTTTTTCTTTGATGATAAAACCAATGATTGTTCATTCAAATAGTCATCATATCGAATATCTAAAGTATCACTTACAGATTTCAACACGGGCAATACTGGTGCTTTCTGGCAGTATAAATTTCCAGAAATAAAAATCAATAATGCGATAAAAACTAATCTAATCATGATAAAGCGCTATGAGAAGGCAACATAAAGAATGTTAATATGTATTGAAATAAACAATGCGTAAAATTAAGCAGTCTGATCTGCCTCCAGTCCAAATTATTCCATATGGAAAGGGTTGGACTTTTTTTCTCTAAACTATTTTGATATCTTTTTAGATCAGTACGATGCATCAAATTCTAGCATATTAGCCGAAGGTTAAGGGTAAAATATTTTAATTTATGTTATTGACATGCAGGCGCTTCGATATAATCTGATTCAGTAAATGTGTAGGTAAACTTAAATTTTCGTTCTGTTAACCTTTCGCTGGAATAACTGTTAATGTTTAAAGGGTTACGGTTTCCCAGCATGTTGCGTATCACCACACATTTACTATTTTCAAACCTCATAATGATTGGTTCTGCTGGTAGTTTATATGCATTTTCTTTTAAAAATGGAGCATAGAAAGAAGGTTCTGTAATGGATTTATCAGATATATCTGATACGATAAATGCAGGGCTGATTGAGTTCGGTGCAAGGTTATATTTTTCAAAACCGGAACTAAAACTAATGTGATGTGCCGTATTATTTACAAAATAGAATTCGCCTTCCATAGCTTTATCCGTTGTTTTGCTGCAGCCAGATACGCTAACCATCAAAACACTAACTAGAGCAATAGCTAAATAATGCATTAAGATGTTGTTTAGTAGCATTTTCATAGTCATACTTAAAAATTTGCTTGCGCCAAAATTATGATGTAGAGGTATTGTCGCATTATAATACTTGCTAACAATCCTTTAGGGTACGTAAATCAACTTGATGTCTACTACATAATTATTGTCTTTTTCCCTTACTTCCGCGTTAAGTACTAAGTCACTTAAACCCTCATCTTTAGAAAAGAGGTCAATGAGCACGTTCCAATAATCACCATAATAAATGTAAACAGAAGTGTCCCAGGTTTCTTCTGGCAAATCAATGAGTTCCTCTCCATACTCCTCGATGTATTCTTGCATTTGTTCCGCAGTTTCGTCAGAAATAGGATTTACATTATCTACTCCTAAACTTAATTTGTAGTCCTTATCCACAAATGCCCGAACTATATTTTTAAAAATTGGTCTCCAAACTTGCGGTATCGGAAGTTCCTCCTCCTCGTTTTTTTCTACCGGAATCTCAATCATTTTTCATTTTTTATTATTCCTTAAATATAAGCAACAATAATTAGCAAATAGAGCGTTCAGCTAAATTCAAAGCCCTAATGCCGGGTAGGGTCAAGTTATTTAGAGGAAAGTTTTTGATTAGTCTAATCTGACTCCAATCCAAATTGTTCCTTTGGGAGGGGGTTTAGACTTTTACTAACTATTTATTATCATGTTTCTATATGATACTATTCTATACCATACAAAATCTGTAATTTGATATTGCTAATCTGTATCAACTGACTTTGAGCGCTAAATTTATAAACAAAAGACCTTCCAACAATTATATCAGCCCCATTTATATTCCAAATCTGTGAAGTAAAATCTCCGGATGCAAAATCTTCAGACGGAACATTGCCAGGATGCCCCCATATTTGCGAAAACATTTTAATTTCTTTTCTTGGAATACCCAGGATGATATAAATCGCGTACTTATCACTTTCTTTCTCATCGTAGAAAGCAAAAAGCAGATCAATTGCTTTTCCGAATATTGTATACTTTATTTCCTTATCTTTTAACCCTTTATTGAATTTAATTGCGCCCATAGGATGAAAAACTCTCTCTACTTCATCTAAGGCTTTCACATCCAAAGTGATCCTTCACGAAGCGAATTGTTTTCTTATGATGTGTGACAATTGGCGAAAGTTCCATTTTCCCGTTTTTTTTTAGCTAAGTAAAAGTATGCTCATGCAATTTAGAAAATTAATTAAGGTAGTCTACATGAGGGCATTTGGCCACTACTGGATTAGACTTCATCCGCTTCTACTGAAGAGGATTCTGATGTAAAGCGTTTTTCCAAGGAACAATCCTCAAAGATGATGGCAATTTACTTTACATTATCTTTAATGTTGGTTATTAGATACTCAATAATTTGATGGATGTTCTCTCCTCTTTTAATGTCACTATCAGTCCATCCCGGATCATAATCGTAAATAAAATTTCTCACCTTACCCCACAGCTTGATTTCAAAATAAGCTTGAGAGCCGGAATCATTGTAATGCTCCACATTTTTCTTTTTATTAAATTCCTTCAACTGAGTACTACCGCGAATAGTAAAGAAGTTGTTTTTACTTAAAACATCATAAAGATCACAGTAGTTACCCTTTAAACAAATCTGCGTCCTCTTTAAATTTATACTCTCGTTGTGATCCTTCCCAACCACTGTGAAGCCCGGCACTGACCCGATAAGCACATATGTCTCTAATTTAGTTGCAATTAAACTATCTTTTGTGCCTCGCAATATATAGGCATTTGTTGTTTTGGAATAGTTCCCTTTAGGACAGTAATATCGCAACTCGATAGGGTATTTGCTATTCTTAATATTTGCAATTATATCGTATCTAAAAGTGTTATATGAATTAAATTGCAACATTGAGTCGGGATAAAACTTAGTTTTGGAAAGGTTTTCAAAAGAACAATCTTTCAAATTCTGTGAGTAGGCATTGATAGAGTAAATAACGCTAACCATCAGCAATAAAACATTTTTAGAAATTAAGTTCATATTTTTTAATTAAGCTATAGAAAATGGTGCAATAATCAACATGCATTTCAACCACAGCGGATAGTGAAATTTTTCCGACGCAAATAAGATAAAAATAATTAAACCTATTCCAACCAATACGGTATATATTGTAGCCAGTAACCGCAGTAGCCGAGTTTTATAATCGAGATTTGAAAGTGTCATATTTGATTAAAAGTAATAATTTTATCATTTAAAGTTATTAAATCAGGAATCAAATAAACTAAGCAACTTTATCTGGCATCGACACGCAGTCATATTGACTCGGAGTCTGGTGTATTATTATTCTGGTTAATTGGAAGTGCATAAGTAATACACCTTAGACATTTTTCCCAAACATCTTCCATACTTTTGTCTGCGAAAGGTTCACTAAAATAGTTTATTTTTTGGAACAAAAATTAAGATTATAGTTTAGTCGTTTTTTCGTGACGACGTTGGTAAATATCCATATTCGATTAAATCATCGATTCCTCCGATTTGTCTTGTATTACCATCATCTATTAGAACAAATCGTGAGGAAATATCCAGAACATTCATATAATCGTGATCAGTTATTATAAATCCTTTATTCTTTGAATGCTTTTTAATCAGACTTTTGATGATCTCAACGTTTAAAGGCGCTACACCGTTAAAAGGTTCGTCAAGAAGAAAATACGTTGCTTTCGAATGAATCAAAATCAATATTTCTAAAATTCTTTTTTCGCCACCTGATAATTGTTTAATTTTTTTATTTAGAAATGGTTTAACTAGCGGATCTTTTTTCAACATTTCTATATTTTCTTTAGCACAAAAACAGCTAATAATTTGCGAAATACTCACGTGGTTTGGAAGAAAGTTGTCTTGTGGGAGATATTTTATCATTTCTCGATGCTCATACAAGGAATCCACTTTCACGTTATCAATAGCGACATATTTACCCTCCGCTTTAATAGAGCCGAATATTATTTTCAGCAAGGTTGATTTTCCCGATCCATTTCGACCAAATAGACCGACAATTTCTCCCGGTTTACATGATAGAAATATGTCATTTAAAATTTGCCGGTTGTTAAAGTGCTTGCGAATGCTATCGGAAGTTAATTCACTCATAATGAAATTAGTAGTACGCCTATGATAATACTAATCAAGGTAGTATTTAACCATAAATAAAATTTACTTAAACCTAAATTGTAATAAAAATAGTATTCGCCCGGGTTTCGAAGTTCATAAACTAAATAATGAAAAGTCGGGGTCAGAAATAAAAATGCAATCCCTGCACCAACGTTCAAATTGACATACGAAATAAAAATTAGAGGCAGCACCGTAGAAATTATCCCTGAGAGAAAAACGAACTTTATGTTAAAAAGCCACAAACTATAAACTATCCGCATCTAAGCTTTATTTAATGAGTTAACCCGTAATACCATGCAATGCGCTACAATTCAACTTCACGATTAGGGTGAAAAGTAAAAAGGTCAGTTTTGAAAGTCTTTAACGTATATGGGTAATAATAGTAAGTCTTTCTAACTTTAAGAACAGAAGGTAAAAGCCCTTGTTCTAATACAGGTAAACTGCTCCGGACCTTTTTTGCAGCATTTACTTGATTAATTAAACCAGACTTTGTGCCTGAATCTTTTGCTAAAGCAATCCTTTGATTTAGTGAATTAATATTATTGTTTAATAAAGAGTCTGATTTTAATCTGGTGGCTTTTACATCCAATTGTGAATCAGTATTTATCTTTCTGATCATAAAGTCCGTCTTGCTAATCCATAGTTTGATAGCTTCATGTTCAGATCTTTTACCCTCAATCACATAACACTCTTCTCCGTTTACATTTTCACTTCCAGAAACAACAGCTTTCACATTTTTAAAAATATTCTTTTCTTTCCATTCTTCAGGAAACAAGACTGCGGGTACTATGTATGATGTGGAAGAAGAAACACCTGCCGCTGCAGAAAGTGCCGCGGATAATGAAACTGGAGATTCCACTTTATTTCTAATGCCCCACCATGATTTAACCACATTACCGGTTTTATTAATGATGTAAAGCGAATTGGATTTATTCGGGATGTAGTACTCAAAATTGAAACCTTCAGTTTTGGAATAAGCAGTCTTGAATTTAATTGATGATTTGCTTGGTACTTCCCTGTTATAAAATTCGGTTATCACTTTTCCGGAATCAAGATAATTTTTCAGGCTGGCATATTTTTTTTCTGACTGTTCAAAAATCTGTTGCACCGAAAGCGCTACATTGACGTTATTTTGAGCAAATACTACTTGTGAGAAAAAAGTTAAGAGAAATACAATAAGTATGTTTTTCATATATATGAGAATAATTTAGTGTCTCAATATACATACTTATTTTTAGGTTAAGGATATATGAGGCTGTATTTATATTAGCACTACCTATTGTTGTTGATCATTGTTATGAAGCCGGTTTAGTTAAAGCTTTATTACAATCTTATACCCTAGTTGTATATTATTTAACGGAATAACGTTTCGTCAACCTGCGTTCCCTGCCTCTCCTTATCTTATTAAAATAACATGTATTAAGAATGAAAAGATGAATCGCTTAACTAACCTTGCTGGCGGTGTTGCCAGTCGGTTTTGCTGATTTCGTAAACGTAATTAAGCTTTGGCGTTTCGCCAAAGTAGGTTACCTCCTGTTCGCCTACCTTCACTGCGCCCAGCCGGGCTATGGCAATCTGTGATCGTATATTGGCTGAGCCGATGTGAAACTGAACATGATTAACGAATTGAAAGGCGTAATCCAGCATCATTCCCTTGATTACCCGATTGACACCTGTGCCCCAATAGGCGGTGGCATAGAATGTATACCCTATGAAGATTTGGCTTTTAGCTTCATCCAGGTCATAGAAACGGGTACTACCAATGGTAGTACCGGTAGACTTATCAACAATGCGAAACGCTCCACGGCTTTGCAAAGCTCCTTCAAAAAAGGTCTGAAATACCTCCCGCTGCCATCGGTCCTGATTAGGATGCTGTGCCCAGATCTCCGGATCAGCCGCTACATCATATATCACACTAAAGTCGTTCTCCTTTAACGGGGATAATTTGAACTGATCGTTCTCTAAAATAGGTTGCAGGTCCATAGTTGTGCTTTTAATACTTTTTGATCATAATATAGGAAGACTATTTGAAATAAATCTGGTTTCGTAGTTCTTGATCAGCTATTACCTGATCCTGAACTCTCCTTGAATTTGAAAAAACTAAAGTTGAACTCTGCGATGATGGTAGCAATGAAAATAAGTGATCCTCCGGATAAAATTCGCCAGGTGAGCACTTCTCCAAGAATATAAAATGCAACGATGGCACCGAAGATTGGTTCAAAAAGATAAATGATGGCTACCCGTTCGGCACTAATATAACGCTGGGAGATGTTGGAGATGGTATACATATAAGCGGTGGAAAAAAGCGCGCAGAAAATAACCCCCTGCCAGTAAAGATGACTTTGCGGATGCCATTCCGCCTTTGCATCTAATACGGCAATTAGCAAGGTTATTGCCGTACAGGTGGCAAACATCGGAACGATCGTGTAAATCAGGTTGGCCCGTTTCGAATTCTTTTCCACCTGCAGCAGGTAAAATGCAAAGCCTAGTGCGCCTGCAAGTGTGTACAGATCTCCGATCCCGATAGTAAAATCATCCTTAACAGATATGATGAACAGGCCACTCACTGCTACCAATGCTGCAATCCATATTTTTAGGCGAACGGCTACACGATAAAAAACTACTTTGAGAACAGGGATAATAATTACGCAGCTTCCTGCCACAAAAGTACATTGGGAAGCTGATGAATGTTTGATGCCTAATGTTTGCAAATAAATGCCGAAAGATAGTGAAATGGCCAAAGCCACACCTGTTTTAACGGAATGCCAATCCGTTTTTTTAACATATCGCGCAAAGATTAGCGACAGCACAATCGTTGCGGCAAGAAACCGGTAAAACAAAAAAGTTGATGGAGAATATTCTCCAATAGCCAATTTGCTTACCGAAAACGATATGCCCCAAAAGGCGGTACCCAATATGAGTAAAAGTAATAAGACATTCTTTTTTGCCATTACAGGATCTTTTTCATCATGATATCGGTCTGTTCGTCATTACCCAGTTTAAAAACATGTTTGCCGAACGCAACAAATCCATTCTTCTCGTAAAAGCGGATGGCCCTGAGGTTGTTTTCCCATACGCCCAACCAAATGAAAGGTGCTTTTAATTCTTCGGCTACCTGCAGGGCTTTATGATAAAGAATTTGGCCAACTTTCTGCCCATGATAGGCAGCAAGGACATATATACGCTCAATCTCAAGGGCACCCTGCTCCAGTATTTCAGTTTGTGCATTCCCGGTATTCAGTTTCAGGTAACCAATCACTTGCCGATTTAATGTGGCAAAGTAAAACTGAGAGGCAATATTACTGACTTCTTCAGTCAGTTTAGCAATGGAAAAACCTTCTTCCAGATACTTCGCCATGTTATCGGCACTGTTAGTATCGGAAAAGGTTTCTTCAAAGGTTTGCCTGCCGGTTTGTGCCAAAGCTTCGATATCATTCAGGGTTACTTTCTTAATTTCTACGTGATCCATTTTATGTTGTATTAAATAATGGTAATGTTCTGCTAATGCGATACAGCCTTTAATCCGATAATAGAGCCAATGAGTGTGACAAGGAAGAGCAGCCTTAAAAATGTTGCGGGTTCTTTAAATACAAGTATGCCAACCATGACGGTACCCACCGCACCTATGCCCGTCCACACCGCGTACGCCGTTCCAATAGGTAAGGTTTGTGTAGCTTTGATCAGGAGTGCCATACTTAAAGTGAGCATCACCAGAAACCCGGCATACCAGCCATACATTTCATTTCCGGCGGTATCCTTAGCCTTACCAAGACAGAAGGCGAATGCAACTTCGCAAAGGCCACCAATGATTAAAAATATCCAGTTCATTTTTTATGATTTATAGCGGTAACGTAAACATCACCTGATTTTTCTTATAGCACCAGTACTTTGGTAGAAGTAACAAAACTACATGTTATGGTAATGCCTAAAAATGCTATTTTCGCATGAACTAATGTTTATATTACATTAATGAATATTCAACAGATCAAATATTTTCTAATCCTGGCGCAGGAACTCCACTTCTGGAAAACAGCAGAAAGGACACATATCACCCAATCTGCCCTTAGTCGCCAGATTCAGGCATTGGAAAGGGAACTAGGCGTTCAGCTATTCGAGCGTGACAAGAGAAATGTTAAACTTACCTCAGCAGGGCAGTTTTTGAAAGAAAAGTGGGAAGTACAAATAAACGAGCTGGAGTTTTTCCATGAGCACGCCCGCCAGATACAGTTAGGTGAAAGCGGTACCATCATTATAGCGCACCCCGATTCAATATCTGCCTCCCTTATGCCCGACATGCTGAGTAGCATTGCTTCCGCCTATCCTAAACTTAATATCGAGCTGGTACAGGTAAGGTACGAAGATCAGCAGGAATTTTTAAGGAACTATAAAGTAGACCTGGTTATTACGAGGGATATCAATAAAACCGATGATATCAGTTCTGAGCAGATTGCTACCGATTATTTGTCTATCGTGGTGCCCGATAGCCATCCTTTTCAAAGCGTTGAGGATCTTACCAAAGAAACTCTTGACAGCCAGAAATTTATTCTGCCCATAAAAGACGAGGGAAGCAGCTACAGCGACCTTATCCAGCAGTTGTTCCGTGCTTATAACGTTGTCCCTAATGCTTATTTACATTCAGAATTCGGTTCGGCAATTATTTCATTGGTAAAAAAGGGTTTAGGTATAGCGGTGTTACCCACCTCTTACATGTGGCATGAAACGCCCGGCATTAGATTTATTGCTTTGCCGTATCAAACCGATTTGTTCCTGAACTGGAGAGTCAATGATCATCATCCGGTATTGAATAACGTGCTAAAGCTTATCTTGAAACGATAAGATTTATAGCGGCGTTACCTGTTTTTTATTGAGACAAGAAATACCCTTTGCTGATCTATACTGAACTGACTCATTATCATGTATTAAAAACCTAATATACACATTTGAATTTCAGAAAAAAGTGAGCACTTTAGTTCCTATCTATAAACATGATAAGACAGCCCGAAATATAAGAGGAAGATATCCGGTTTGTACTCATCAACTTTGAGGCACTTATGATTGAGAATAAGATAAAATTATTTAAAATTCCTTCCCCCGTGAAAGGCATCTTTTGTTGCTTCTTCCCTTACCTGCGATCTTTTGTTTTGCGCGGGATAAGGTGCCGTTTTCTCATCGCCTCTGGCCAATGTTAATACCGGCAAATTATCCACCTCCCGCTGCACGAGTTTACCCAGCATTTTGGTAAAATCAAAACATTTGCTTACAATAACATGCACCACCTGGCCCTCGCGCTGCAACCGTCCCTCTACCATCAGCAAGCGGGAATGCAGAATTTCTTTACGGTAAGTTTCAAATAATTTTTCAAACACCACCAGATTAGAATAGCCCGTTTCATCTTCAATGGTGATAAAACAAACCCCTCCGGCTGTTCCCGGGCGCTGACGTACGAGAACCAGCCCGGCAACTTTAACCAATTGCCCATCGGTAGATTCATGGTTGATATGTTGACAGGTACGGATATTAAGCATATCCAGTTGCGAACGTACGAAGCTCACCGGATGTGCTTTGAGGGATAGTCCAACAGTTGCATAATCCTGTACCACGTGCTCGCCTTTGCCCATCAATGGTAATTCCACCTGTGTTTCCAGTACACTCTCGGAAGCCTGACCTTTGAAAAGCTCAACCGGCATATCCTGTAAGGCGGAGACTTCCCATAATGCTTTCCGGCGATCCATCCCCAGTGAGCGAAAGGCATCTGCATCGGCTAGCCGCTCCAGGCTGGCAATTGAAATTCCTGCATCACGCAGGGCGGTAATGCTTTTGTAACCCTCGCCCCGCGCATTCACAAGCGTTTCCATTTCTTCTGCCCTCACCCCACTGATTTGCCGGAATCCTAAACGGATGGCAAAATATTTACCCGATTTTTCTTCAAGCCTGTTATCCCAGGTGGAATGGTTGATATCTACTTCGCGGACCTGGACCGTATGTTTCTGAGCATCGATTACGATTTGGGCGGGCTGATAAAAGCCCATAGGCATACTGTTCAATAATGCAGTAGCAAATACATCAGGATAATAATGTTTCAACCAGCAGGATACATATACCAGAAGGGCAAAACTAGCGGCGTGACTTTCAGGAAATCCGTAGCTTCCGAAACCTTCTAATTGCCGGAATATCCGTTTGGCAAATTCTTCAGAATAGCCTTTATTTATCATCCCATCGATCAGCTTCTGCTCATATTGGTTCACCATTCCCTTTAGTTTAAAAGTAGCCATGCTCCTGCGCAGTCCATCGGCTTCTGCAGGGGTAAATCCAGCAGCTACAATGGCGATTTTCATGGCTTGTTCCTGGAATAGTGGAACGCCTAAAGTTCTGTGAAGTATAGCCTCCAGTTCTTCCGAAGGATAAACCGGGTCTTCTTCATTATTCCGCCTGCGCAGATAAGGGTGTACCATATCGCCCTGTATCGGGCCTGGCCTGACAATGGCCACCTCAATCACCAGATCATAAAATTCTCTGGGTTTTAATCTGGGCAGCATCGACATCTGGGCGCGGCTCTCGATCTGGAATACCCCTAAAGTATCTGCTACACAGATCATATCATAAACATCAGGATCATCTTCGGGAATATTGGCCAGCGTATATTGTGCGCCGTAATGATCCCGGCACAAATCAAATGCTTTACGGATACAGGTGAGCATGCCCAGCGCCAGGACATCTACCTTTAAAAAACCCAGCGCATCAATATCATCTTTATTCCATTCGATATTGGTCCGGTCGGCCATCCGGGCATTCAGGATCGGGCAGAGATCAGTCAGCTTGCCCTGCGTTACCACAAACCCACCAGTATGCTGCCCGAGCTGGCGGGGGAAACCCATCATTTGAGAGGTGAGTTCCAGGGTCTTCTTCAGGTGGGGATCATTCGGGTTGAGACCTTGTTCCGTTACACGTTTACCCTCGAACCATTCATCGGTAAATTCCCAGATGGAACTGGACAAACGGTTAATGGTATCTACGGAAAGTCCCATGGCTTTACCCACATCCCGGATAGCCCCTTTTTGATGTTGCTGGGTTACGGTAGCCACAATGGCTGCCCGGTCGCGGCCGTATTTATCGTAGATATACTGTATGATCTCTTCTCTCCGCTCATGTTCAAAATCGACATCAATATCAGGTGGTTCATTTCTGGCCGGTGAAATGAAACGTTCGAACAGCAAATCGAACTTCATGGGGTTGACCGAAGTGATGCCCAGTACAAAGCAGATGGCTGAATTGGCGGCCGATCCCCTCCCCTGGCACAGGATTCCCCGCGACCTAGCCTCACGCACGATATCTTCTACAAAAAGAAAATAGTTGGCATAATCCATCTGCCTGACATATTCCATTTCACGGTTAATCATATTAACCACCTTCTCCGGAATCTCCTCCCCATAGTATCCGTGTGCACCTTTCCAGGTCAGGTATTCAAGTTCTTCCATGGGGCTTCGCCCGCTTTGGTTAATCTCTTCGGGATACACGTATCTAAGCTCATCAAGTGAAAAATTACAGGCTTCGGCAATTACCATGGTATTATGGATGGCGCTGGGGTATCTTCTGAACAGACGTTCCATCTCTGCTACCTCTTTCATGTACCGTTCGGCATTTTGATGCAAACGGAAGCCAGCTTCCTGAATGGTACATTTTTCACGTACACAGGTCAGCACATCCTGCAATTCCCTGCGTGAGGGATCATGATAATGGATATCACCGGTGGCTACAACCGGGATGTTATAAAATTCTGAAAGCTGTGAAGTCCTAAAGATGAGTTTATCATCATTACCCATATAAGAGCGGGTTGCGCTCAGGTATAACTGGTTTCCAAATGCCTGCTTGTATTCGGCCACGGCGTTGATGAAATCCGGTTCATATTGAAAGCGGCGGTTGAGCACTCCCGGCATCACTACAATAAAAATGATGCCTTTGCTGTGCGCATACACATCATCCCGTGAGATATGGCAGGAACCTTTTTCGGCCCGCATATTCCCCAGGGTTAATAGTGCCGAGAGCCGACCATAAGCTTCTTTATCTGTGGGGTAAGCCAGCAAAGCTGGCCCATCTAACAGATCCAGTCTGCAGGCAGGAATCAGCTTAACATTGGTTTCCCTGCAGGCCGCATGGGCACGCACGATTCCGGCAAGGGTATTCCGGTCGGTAATGGCGATCTTATGATAACCAAACGATTCGGCCTGTTGCACCAGTTCATGGGCATGGGATGCCCCGCGCAGAAAGCTAAAATTTGAAGTAATCTGTAATTCGCTATATGTCATAACCCATTTCTTTAAGCAAAAAATCCATGAATAAACCATTGATACTTTTCATCACCGCCGTAGTGCCCGGAACGGAATAGCCAGTAACGGCTACCCTGCTCATCTTCTACCTGATAATAATCCCGGTGCTCCCCCTGATCTAACCACCACTCCCGCTCAATCCGCTCAGGGCCATCGGCTTTGGTGATCAGATGGCGAACACCATTGTAGATAAAAAACTTGGGCGGGTGATCGGGAATCAACGCCATCACTTCGATGGGTGCAGGATTCTTCAGTAACTCCGTAGGCCGCGGCTTATCCACGCGCCAGCTGGATACGGATTTTTCGGTGATGGATGCCGCGCGGAAAACTGACCGCTCGGGCCAGAACCTGGTCGCCGGTAAATATCTTTGTATGGCCTGCGGACCAACCTTTCCTGCTACACGGTCCAAAAGGCGGATCACACTCTGATCATCCAGTCCGGGTGTGGAAGTCCACATCTCTTCCTGAGCGATTTGCACATCATCTACTTTGGGCGCATCGAGCACGAAAAGCTCAATCCCCAATCCCGGCCGGATCTGATCGATCTTCAACTCAAAAAGCTTGAAAAGATGGCTGATGCTATGGGTGGCAGCGCTGGTACCGATGGAAACCTGCACGATTTTACCATCAATCCGGTAACCAGTCAGTATTCCGGTACGCAGCCCCTGGCCTTCTGCCTGCATGCGTTTACACAGGCTTTCCAGCATTTTGGTAACGGCAATTTCTATTCCCACTTTAGTTTTAATGGGCTCCAGGCAGGCCAGCCTTTCACTGAAAGGAACAGGTACTTGTAGTGGCACAAGTACTTCAGTTTCGGTACCGATGGCCTGGGCAAGCCGCAACAGGAAATCTTCGCCAAAGCGCCTGCGTAAAATAGAGCGGGGCATGCCGATAAAACTTTTAATCTGATAAAAGCCCAGTTTACGCAGTTTCGTCAGGGTTGAGGCCTCCAGTCGCAGGGCGTCAGGCTCAAGCGCAAGCAATGCATCAACATGTGCTCCGGTGGGAATTAATGGGGTAAGCTTGCCATAATGCGATACTGCCCAGGCAGCACCAGGCGTATCGGCAATGGCTAAGCGGACGGTATATCCTTTGCTTTTTAACCGGGAAACAATTTCTTTCAGGTATTCCCGCTCGCCGCCCCAAAGGTGTGCGCAGCCCGAAATATCCAGCAACAGTCCATCCATTCCAAACTCATCAATGGCCACAACAGGCGAATAACGAACGCACCATTCACCCAGGCCTTTAAGTAGTTTTTTTGCCCGGCCAGGTTTATCATCAAGAATTTCCAGTCCCGGACAAATGGCCTTTGCATCGGCTGCGCGCATACCCACTTCAACCCCGAAGCTAAAGGCTAACGGACTTACTGCGGTGATCATCATTCGCCCATGATCGGGCGCAGAAAAAACAAAAGGTACTTCAGCAAGTTCCGGACGGCGGATAAGCTGCCACTCAGCCAGCAGCTGGCGGAACCATATGGAAACAAAACGCTTTTGCATGGTGGCTATCCAATTTGCCTGTCCTCCAGATCAGACCACATAGTTGGTGTTTGCACTTCCTTCACTTCTACAAATCTTTCTCCTGCCCATTCCAGTATAAAGGTTCCGGGATTGCCGTTCCGCACTTTTAACAATTCTACCTGCCAGCGCGGGAAACCAAGCCCGGGCATTCCGTCTTCGGTATCTGAAGGCAAAGGACTGATTTTCCACCTCGCAGTGGCAACCGTACTGGCTTTTTTATTGCCGTCCTTACGCAGGATAAATCCTGTTACCCCGCTGTTTTCTACAGCAAGCTGGAGCCTTCGGGATTCAATGAGCGATACATTATTGACTTCTGCCACCACCGCAGCGAGGCCCTCGCATTTTAAAGCTTCTTCCGTTATCCAGAGCACATCCTTTTCTGTTTGCACATCCATAAAGATGATCCGTTCGGTTTCAACGTTAAAAAGGCTTAAGGAAGCAGGGAATAAATTCCGGGAAGTGCTTACCCAAACGCAGGCGGCACCGTTCTCCATGAGTACGGAAAGCAGCCCGGCAATAAAGCCGTCACTCGCAGCTGCATGTTCGGGATAAAGGGTGATAAATTCATGGATGGCTTTTTTGGGAAATATGCCACCAGGGAAAGCATCTTCGATTTCGCCAAGTCCGATACGCTCAGCTTTGCCGGCAGATTTAGGCTTAAAGCCCTGCCAGAGCAGGATATCCTGCTGCAGTTTTTGAACGATTTCTTTTTTAGCCTCCATGATTATTGCATAATTTTAATACTAATTTAAATAGTAAAATAAAATTATACAACAAACATAAAGCTAATTTTGTTAGCAATCCATGAATTGTGGAAAAGATTAATATTTTGACTTGAACTGGCGCATGTAAATTTTGGGATTTAACGGTACATCTTATCGTAATACGCTTTGGCCATTCTTGCAGATTCGAATTCTGGTAGCACTCCCTCAACTCCCTTTTGTATCATATTGAACCAACGATCGCTCTTTTCATAATAAGCAGGTATTACAGCATTTTCAAGTTGATCCATCAGACTGGCGTTTTCCCTAACGTCCCTTTCAGCTTCTGAAATATCTTCCGGTGAAGGAGTGATGAGAAAGCAATTTTCTCCATCGATGGCAAATTCAGGAATCCATCCGTCGGGAATGGAAAGATTGACTGCGCCATTCATTACCGCCGTCATTCCGCTTGTACCTGAGGCTTCCCGATACATTTTCGGATTATTTAGCCAAATGTCAGCACCCTTTTTAAGCAGTGCGGAGAGGCCTAATTCGTAGCCAACTAGAACGGCGCAATTGGCAAAACTTTTCGTTTTACGAATAATGTCGTTGAAGATCTGATTTGCACCGGCATCTTCAGGATAGGGCTTTCCAGCCCAGATCAGTTGAATGGGCTGATCTGTTTTTGCCAATAGCGCAATAAAACGTTCCCAGTCAAGCATCAACAGGTCTGCTCTTTTATAAGCGGCAAATCGCCTGGCCCAAACAACAGTGAGTACCTCTGTATCGAAGAGTTTTCCCGTTTGATTGGCCACCTCTTTAAAAAGCAGGGATTTCATTTCTTTTTTTCTCGCTGCCAGGCCAGGGGCATCGTTTGCGGTGAGCTTTTCTGCAAGTTCAGCATCCTGCCAGTATTTCTGGTTTTGAGCATTGGTAATGGAGGTGATTTCACATATTCCTTTGTAGTTCCCCCACATTTCCCTGGCAACTTCTCCGTGAAGTTTGGAAACACCATTGGCCTTGCCGGAAAATTTCAATGCGGCAAGTGTATAGTTGAATTGATCACCCTCTAGTCCCAGGATGAATTTCGCTTCATGTTCCTGCATATGATAAAAGAAGGACATCTCTTTGAGCAAAGTAAAGGCGTGCTCCTCATTCCCGGCCAGTTCGGGTGTATGCGTTGTAAATACAACGTGCTTTTTTAATTCATCGAGGTTCTTAAATTTCGAATAAAGGTAGAAATTAAGCGGAACGGCGTGTCCCTCATTCATGTGATAAATTTCTGGCTGCATATTAAGCTGATCCAGAAGCATGCCGCCACCGATACCCAATATCATCGATTGGGCAATACGGGTGGTTTCGTTCGGATCGTATAGCCGGTGGGTGATGCTTTTGCTCACCTCATCATTTTCATCCAGGTCGGTACTCAATAAAAATAAAGGTGCAGTTCCAAAAGTCTCCGGCTTCAATAAATAGGCTTTTACCTTCACCATTGCACTATGTACAGGAACAGAAAAAACGATGCCGGTATCTTCCAGAAAAGAATAGTCCTTCTCAATGAAAGCGGGAACCATATTGTTGTCACGGTCGCGAACCTGATCATAATATCCATACTTCCAGAGCATACCAATACCAATGAGGTTTTGCTTAAGTTCAAAAGCACTGCGGAGATGAGAGCCTGAGAGAAAACCCAGCCCTCCACTGTAAATCTTGAGCGACTGATCAATGGCAAATTCCATGGAAAAATAAGCAACCGATTTATTGTATTCGGGATTGGGCGTATACCCGAAAATATCTGATGAGGTCATAATTTGACAGTAAGTTTAAAGTACAGCTTATTCAACACCTCAACCCCTGCAATGTTTTACTTTGCTGTTGATTAGGTTATTCTACCAGCCTGGCTTTTTTCATTCTTCGATCCGCCTGGTTTTTTTCTGTGTATTGCTGGGTACATGGTTGTTTGGTTTTTTTTGATTTTTGTGATTGTGAATTACATTTTAAAGCCGAAAGTATAGGAGAATATCTTTTCCCCCTTTAAATCATCACATTAGAAAAGCGGAAGAAAATTATTATTTAAAAATCCTTTGATTAGTGAATCTGGTTTCTATCTTTGCAGTCCTTAAAACATCCTAACTGCGGAAGTGGCGTAATTGGTAGCCGCACCAGACTTAGGATCTGGCGCTTCACGGCGTGGGGGTTCGAGTCCCTTCTTCCGCACAAAAAAACCGCTTTGATTTTTATCGAAGCGGTTTTTTTATTTTGGACATTTGCATCATTTTGCCGAAGCTAAAATACCCTTACCACAAAATCATCATCAAAATCTGCATTATAAACCTTAAACTCAACAGCCCAATCATCCTCTACCAGATTCCCGATATATTCGGTAAAGAACCGTTTGAAAGCGGTAAAATTGATGCCGGCGCGAGTAACAATGATGTATTCGCTGTCGGTTTGCATGATCACCTGCTCTATGAAATCTTCCCACTTCTGCCTGATTTTTTCGGGTAAGCGGTTGAAATGCTGCTGATCAATAAATATTCCGATATTTAAAACCCTTTCAACACTCAGCTCTTCGCCGTTGACGGCAGTCCACTGTTCATCAATTTTCTTGATGGAACCTAAGAGAAAACCATTCGACAGCACATTCCATCCTTCACCGGGCGCAAATCTCACCAGCTGGTAAACCCTGATTTGGCCACTATCTACAAAATGGTAATCGAGCATCACCATATTTGATCCGGCTATCAGGTCTGCGTTAAATCCCTTCGCATTTTGTTCCATTATGATCGGTATAACTATTTTTTATTTTTTTCAATTAATATCACCTGAGTGCAGGCTTTTACTGGCAACCCGTTTAAACTGCCTCACGCATAACCGGACGTGCATACATCTTCTTTTCAATCATCTTTCTGAGCTTTTTCCTGTAGTCTTCGCCTAGCCATAATCGATAATTTTTGGTCACACTGCCGAGGCATTTACAGAATTCTTTTATTCTCCAGTCGATTTCTTTATCCAGTACCAGGCTCAAATCGAAAGCAGACTGCACCGTAAGGGCATTATCCACACACATCTGCACATGTTGCTCAATGGATTGGCTTATTACGGTCATGGCCTTTTCATCTTGCTGAATGGCCAGTTGATAATGCTGGAGTACATCAAAAGAAACTTCCAGGCTATTGGGAAAAGATGCCCGGAGCTCTGAAGGGATATGATGAATATCTTGTACTGATTTAGATAGTTGGTGGTGGTATTTCTCCGGAAAGTGAAACACATCGTTCCAGTCTACCGGTTCTTCCCAATGGCCAAACCTTTCTACGTTATTGCCAAGATCAATGATACTGAATCGTTTTTTGTTTTTCATGGCACGTGCACCCCTCCCAACCATTTGATGGTATAATGTAAGTGAAGTGGTGGCGCGGTTCAGGATGACGGTTTGTATGGAGGGTTCATCGAAACCGGTGGTGAGAATGGAAACAGAGCTTAATATCGCCCCTTTGGTTTTCTTAAACCATTTCAGGATATCCTTACGCTCGGCGGCTTCTGTTTTATTGTCGAGATGCCTGATGGGATAGCCCAGGGCCATAAATGTTTCAGTTACGCTCCGGGAAGTGAAAATACCGTTATTGAAGATGAGGGTTCGTTTACCTTTTGCGTGTGATTCATATGCTTTAACAAGAAGATCGAGCATGGGTTTACTGCTGTAAAGCTCATCCGACGTACTTACTGAGAAATCGCCTCCGGTACCTGTAGTGAGGGTATTAAGTTCCACTTCATAATCAAAAGTACGCGGTTTGGCTAAGAAGCCTCTGTTAATCAGTTCATCTATCGTAGGGCCAGAAACCAGCATATTGTAATCGCTGTTCAATGGAAGCTCTGGATCGGAGGAGAAAGGCGTTGCGGTAACACCAATGATAGATGCAGCGGGAAACTGGTCGAGCAGTTTTCTGAACGAGTTATGGTGTGCTTCATCCACAATCACCAGTCCGATATCCTGTGTATCGAGCAGGTTATCGGAAATTCGGTTATTGAGCGTTTCTACCATCGCCACATAGCATGGATAGATATCTTTTTTAGGAATACGCTTTACACTGCTGTTGATGATCCTGCATCTTACACCGGCAGATTTGAGTACGCTGGCCGTTTGCGTGCTGAGTTCTTTTCTGTGGGTAAGAACAATGGCTTTACCTTTAAACGATTTGAGATAACGGGATACAATCTGCGAAAAGATTACCGTTTTCCCCCCTCCTGTCGGCAATTGATATAATACCCTGCAATGACCATCGCATTCAGGGTTTTGTAATTGGGTAAATAATGTGTCGATGTCCCTGATCTGGTAATCATAAAGTGCCGAATGCGGGTTTGTATCGGTGGTATTGATGCTGTCCATTCCCCTACAACTCGTTTACGGGTTTAAAGGTTTAGGATAATTGCAGGATATTGATGATTTAGATGGATAAGTTGTACATTCCTTCCACCCTTCCAGCACTTATATGAGTTATCGGCTTAATATTACACTGCCTGTACCGGCACGGTAAAGAAGAAAGTGGATCCTTCATTTAAAACACTTTTTACCCAGATTTTTCCACCATGATCAGAGATGATTTTAGAAGAAATATAAAGTCCCATACCTAAGCCGGGATGTGAAGTGCTTACCTCATCGAGGCGATAAAATTTATCGAATATTTTGGCGATGCCGTCAGGCGACATGCCAAGCCCGCGGTCAGTCACCTTTACAATCACATTATCTTTGTTTTCAGACAATTCTGTTGCGATGTCAATGGTGGAATTTCTGGCAGAATATTTTACAGCATTACCCAGTAAGTTAGTGAGTACCTGCTCTAAACGAAGTGGATCGGCTTTGATTTGGCAGGGTTCGCCCAAACTGATATTAATTTGATTACCTGAATGAACATTTGATAAGATGGTTACCGTTTCATTTACAAATTCATTAAGGTCAACATCGACCAGGTCGTATTGTAAGCTCCCGTTTTCTACCTTTGAAACGTCCATGAGTTGCTGTGCAAGAAGGGATAGCTTGGTGGTTTGCATATCAAGCTTATCAATTACGCCAGCTACCTTATCAGTATATTGGTCTTTCAACAATTTCAGCATCTGCGTATAGGCTTTCACCACCGTAATAGGTGTTTTAAGCTCGTGGCTGGCTACAGAAATAAATTCGCTTTTCTTCTCATCGAGCTCACGGCGTATTCTGATTTCTTCTTCCTGCTCGCCGGTTAGCCTGTGTAAGTGATTATTTTTCTTTTTAATTTCTTCATAAGCATTTAAAGGAGTTACCTGCTCAAAAAAATCTTTCAGAAGCGCAAGCTTAGGTTCATCAAGTTTTAACGAACGTGGTAAACCCAGTCCCATTTCAATTACATAAGCATTTCCTGACGAACTAAACGAAAAATCGGGAAGCAGCTTTTTTGCATAGAAGAAGCCTTCATCTGTAGCCCTGAAGGTTTGGTCGGAATCAAAAACTACCCTCGCGTATAATGAATATCGTGGATATTTTCCGGAGATAATGATAGTTAAACGGCCATTGTCGGTGTATTCGATTGCAGTTCTGGCGATTTCAGAAACCGCAGTAGCAAAAGTGGTGCGTGTGGCTACAGTAAGCCCCAGCTGCTCGCCCACCTGCATGGATCTGCGGTGAGCCAAAACCAAATCCATTTCATTCTCAAGGGAAATATCTAATACCTCTTTCATACTACCGAACTTTAAGTACTATCACTGACATGTCATCCGTTCCACGGGCATGATCTTTATAAATGCAGGCTGCCAGCAGAACAAGATCGTGTTTTAAAATGCCGGGGTACTTTGAAACTTCCCATCTGGTTTTAATACCATCTGAGCAAAGGACCAGCTGGTTGTATTCTGTTGAACTGTATACCTGATCATTCATGGTGGTGGGAATGTTGTGCCCAACAATGCCATTATATGACATATGATTTTTTGAAGAAACCGGGCCAATCCACTTTGCAGCTATATTCCCTATTCCGGCCGATAGCCATTCGCCTTTTTCTGCGTCGAAATGGGTAATATTGGCTACCATGCCACGGGTTTTGCGCGTGGCTCCGTGAATAAAACGGAGTGTTGCTGTAGGGCTTTGCTCAGGAAAAACTTTAAATACCTTTGCCGCTTCATTTACGGCCAGGTTCGCTTCCGGTCCGTGACCCAATCCATCGCCTAGCATCAGTTTAAAACTATTACCGTTGATACGGCACACAAAGCCATCTCCGCTTACCTTTTCGCCGGGCTTACTTACCACTATCGGCCTGATGAGCAAACCCTTTTTAACCGCTGGCTTTTTGCCCATGTAAATCCTGCTCAGGAGAATGGTCCCCCAACCCACCTGTGAGTAAATATCGAAAGTATCGGAAAGCCTTTTAATACTGCCCAAACCCGCGCCCAGGGTATTACTGGTTGACATGCCATCTTGCAGCATTCTGGACGGGTTTTGCATACCAGGACCGCGGTCTATACTGATCAACTCAATATAAGGCACGCCATTCTCCTGAAAAGAGCCGAAAAGGATTTCACCATTATCTGCGTATTTAAAGAGGTTGCTGGTCATTTCGGCAACAATGATGTCGACCTCTGCTATCCGGGTGTGTTCCATGCCTGCATCGAGCAGGCGCTGGTGTATTTCTTTTTTAAGTAAAGAAAAGTAACTTCTGTCGTTTGCCTGAAGGCTTATATGCGTTGCATCAACCATTTGCCCATTTTAATATCATCACTACCGTTCCCTCACCGGGCTTACTTTTTAAGTCAAATTCATTACAGAGGCGTTTTGCTCCTGGAAGTCCAAGGCCCAGACTTTTTCCTGTAGAAAAGCCGTCGCGCATTGCTGCTTCGATATCCGGAATACCTGGTCCATGATCAGTGAAAGTAAGGCGCACGCCATTATCCCGACCTCGTGTTACCACCTCGATCAGGCAACTGCCGCCGCCCCCGTAACGCAACATATTCCTCAGTAATTCGCTGGCTGCCGTAATCAGCTTGGTTTGATTGACCAGGCCCATTTTGATTTTTACGGCAACTTCCCGCACGCGATTGCGCAAAAGAACTACATCTTGTTCTTTTTGAACCTGAATGTTATCCTTACTCAGCGAAAGTATCATCATCATCGGTTTCGTCTTCGTCCCCGTGATCATCCCCAATCATCGACTTAAGTAAATTCATTCCCTTTTCTACATCAAGGGCTGTATGCACTCCTTTTAATGGCAGTCCAAGTTCAATTAAAGTAATGGCAACTGCAGGTTGCATGCCCACTACCACTGTTTCGGCATCCAGAATTTTCGACATGCTGGCAATATTTCCAATAATGCGCCCCATAAATGAGTCGACTATCGAAACCGCCGAAATATCAATCAGTACTCCTTTCGAGCCGGTTTTATTCACCATTTGTACCAGATCGGCCTCCAAATCAAGCGCAAGCCTGTCGTAAAGATCAACCTGAATGGTTACCAGCAGAAAGCTTCCCATCCTCAGAATAGGAATTTTATCCATGTTTATTAGAGATTAGGTTTTGCTATTGAACTACTTTTACGAACTTCCAGTCTGAGTACTTTAAACGCATAAGATAATGCACTGGCCAGTGATGCTTTAGTAATAATGTTAGAAAGGTCAATTCCCAAATGAACTACTGTTTGAGCGATTTCCGGGCGAATACCACTGATGATACATTCTGCACCCATTAAACGTGTTGCACTTACCGTTTTAATTAAATGCTGTGCAACCAGTGAGTCGACAGCAGGAACGCCTGAAATATCAAGAATTGCAATGCTTGAACCTGTTTCCACAATCTCCTGAAGAAGGTTTTCCATTACGATCTGCGTCCTGGAGCTATCCAGCGTACCGATAATGGGCAAAGCCAGAATGCCATCCCACACGCGGATTACTGGAGTAGAAATCTCTGCAATTTCGTCTGTTTGCCTTAATATTACTTCTTCTCGTCCTTTGATAAAAGTCTCGAAAGTGACAATACTCAGGTTGTCCATCACTTTATTAATCTTCATGCTTTCTTCGAAAAGCTGCTTAGAATCCTCAATTTCACGTTGTAAAACTTCCAGTAAAGCATCTTTTAAACTATGCACAAACCTCCCGGTTTCTCTGGGAGAAAAACCCTGACGGGCACGGGTGATGGCAATACCACCTAATATTTCGATCACCGGATCCCAGCGATCAGCATCGAAATCAACCAAGTCATCGCCGGCAAGATTGGTAACCAGCGCAGAGATTAACTCTTCAGACTGACCACGAAGGTCTTCATTACTGATCAGATCTTCTCTGAGGCCATCATCGGAGAGTTGATTTTTCATCCAGATTTCAAGGATGTTCTTTTTTTGTTTTTGTAACAATTTCAGCGTGTTAAATGACATTTTTTTAAAAAGGATGGTTAAGGTGTTAAACTCGACATTCCGTACTGGATTTAAGAGTAGAAAGGTAGGAATAGTCTTTGGTATTTTAAAACTTATATTTCTTCGCGTAAAAATACTGTCGGAGCCCGAAAATCTGGTAAGCCAGGCGAATCAGTCGGGGCTTAACTGCGGGTTGCTCCTGATGAATTTACATCAGATGAGATGAGCATATTCTCAAAACTCTTATAGTAAAAATCTGTTATCACTGCAGTTCACCTTAAATCTGATAGATATGCAACCATTTAATGTTAAAGTAGAACGCAGCGGAACATGCCACTTATTTACTGTATTGCCAAAAGATTCCTATTATGAAATCATGTCGGACGATAAGATTATAGGTGCAATAGTTGAAAAACATGGTGCCTGGGAGGAACTTCCGCTTGGCTCTGTGCATACGGATGACCTTGAGCTTAACTCCGTTGGCGTCTATCAAAAAGATTCCGCTTTACCATTGCCTGTAAATGAAATTGGTAAAGAAATTAACTTAATATTGGCAGGACTTCCGGAGCATGACCAGAATGATACCTGTAACTAACCCGCTTACACAAATGAAAAATCACGAGATACTAAACGTTAGTCCCGCCCATCAGCAATTAAATGATAAATTTAACGAACAGGTGATTGAATCTTACTGGAGTGAAAACGGAGAACTGATCTACATTCTGAAGGATGAAGCCAACCTGGAGCAGTATGCCGGCATTGCAAAAAAACTTTTAACTGCATCGCCGGAGCTCGACCAGAATTTCACCGGTAAAGTGGCGCATACCAACCAGGATATATGGGTTCGGTTTGAGTTATAGCTGCGAATGATGCTCCTGAAGCTGTGTTTCTGCTGATGCAAAAGCCAGATGCAGTTTTTCCTGAAGAAATTTAATCTGATCTTCATTAATACTGTTTCTTCTCTTTCCGAAGAACATGGTATTTTCTACGGCAACATATCCCTCCCACAGTACCTTTAACTCTCCGGAAGCCAGTGCCTCCCGGCAGATAAAATCAGGCAAAACCGCAAGTCCTTCACCAGCTGATAAGCAGCGGATAATCGAAAACTTATTGGGAACAATATAATTAGGGACAAATTCTGGTAAAAAACCGAAATTTGCCTGCCAAAACTGATTCAGCAGCTTGGCATCAGAAGCAGTGTTATACCACATCTGCTGTTGGAACCAATGTAAAAGCACCTGCTTATTTCCTAAATCTAATGATTCCCATCCAGAAAGATCGGTGTTTTTGCCGCAAACAATCATCAGCTTCTCAGATGCGAATGGTTCATATTCAAGATTGGGACTGTTCTTAGTTTGAGTGGCCAACACCAGGTCTATCCCACCGTTCTCCAGCAACTCGGTAAGTTTTTCATTTTCACCAAACTGCATAATGAGATTGAAGTTAAGAGAAGGAATGTGTTTTTCGAGCGCATGCTGAAAACTTTCTACGCACATGCCAACACTAACCGTGGGGCGATCGGCACCTGATTTTCGTCTGAACCGGCCTTCAATTTCTTCCAAAATATGTAATGAATGCTGCAATTGCTGATAAAGCAAATGGCCCCTTTCGGTAGGTACCATTTTCCGGGTGGTACGTTCGAAAAGTGTATAGCCGGTATAGGTTTCGAGCGCATTGAGGTGCAGGCCTACTCCGGGCTGCGAAACATAAAGCTGTTTAGCTGCACCGCTTAAGGTACCTGTTTCGTAGATCGATTTAAAAGTTCTGAACCATTCTAAATTTGCCTGCATCTATAATATTAATTATACCAATGCAAAAATACTATTATTTTTATTACAATAACAAGGTATCTACTTTTGCTGCAAGTAAAAAAAAGTATATGCAAAAGATATTAGTGATTAACGGAGGTAAGCAATTTGCCCATTCCGGAGGGCAACTGAATGAAGAGATTACCAGTTGGGACAAATCGTTTTTCAGTGCAGATAAGGGTTTTGAAATACAGATCACCCAACCACACCTGGAGGATTATGATGCAGCAACCGAAGTAGAAAAATTCGTTTGGGCCGATATAATCATTTACCACTTCCCCATCTGGTGGATGTATATGCCAAACTCCCTTAAAAAATACATTGACGAGGTATTTACAGCCGGACACCGAAAAGGCCTGTACTACAGCGACGGACGTAAAGCAGCTAACCCGGAACGAAATTACGGAACCGGGGGAATGTTACAGGGCAGAAAATACCTGACTACCACCACCTGGAATGCGCCTAAAACTGCATTCACGCTTGACGAAGAATTTTTCAAGGGAAGAAGTGTTGATGATGGTGTGCTGTTTCCATTTCACAGGATGAATGCCTTTTGTGGTTTGGAACCCTTACCAAGCCTTCATTTTCACGATGTAGAAAAGAATGGGTCGCCGGAGCTTGTAGCTAAATTTAAAGCAGAGTATGAATCACATTTGAAAACGATATTTAAGTTTTAACCTGTTACACGATAAGCAGGCACGTTGTTTCAAATCATGGGGATGTGCAGGATGCACTACTTTCCGATAATCTGCTTACGATGCGTTTTACCCCACTCAGCTATAGTGAGGGTAAGCTCTTCCAAAGTTTTGCCATATTCCGTCAAATGGTACAATACGGATATTGGTTTAGTATCTAAAACTTTTCGAACGATGAGTTGATTGGTCTCCATATCTTTCAATTCCCGGCTAAGCACTTTTCCTGCAATCCCTTCAACTTCACGAAGCAATTCAGAAAAACGCATCGGGCGGTATCCAAGGCAGGCGACAATGGATATCTTCCATTTACCGCCAATCACATACATCGTATCATGAATTGCCCGGATATTTGAATTACAAAAATCATTATTATTTAAAACCCCTTCTGTCTGATTCATAAATAGGATGGTTACTAAAATGTCACTATTACTTTTTGTCACAAAGATACCAAAAGTAATTTCTATCAGATATTTTTGCTCAATAAATAAGATTATAGATATGAATTTAATTGATGATTTAACGTGGCGTTATGCTGTTAAAGTGTATAACGATCAAAAAGTGAGCGAAGAGAAAATAGACTTTATACTCAATGCAATTAACCTTTCAGCATCATCGTGTGGCCTGCAACCCTACCGTGTATTCGTTGTAAATAATGCTGAACTTCAGGCGAAGCTTGGGGCAGATTCTTTCAATAAGCAAATTGCACAAGCATCACACCTGTTAGTTTTCGCTGCTTTTAACAGCGTTTCTACTGAAGATGTACATGCACTTGTACAACGCACAGCAATAGCTCAGGAGGTTGAGCCAGAAAGTTTAGATTTATTTTCATCTACTGTTGACGGTTATTTCAAAAGAAAGACCGATGAACAAAATAGGGTGTGGGCTGAAAAACAAACCTATATTGCTTTGGGAACCGCACTTATTGCCGCAGCTACTGCAAGGGTTGATGCTACCCCAATGGAAGGATTCAATCCACAGGTATTCGATGAATTGCTGCACCTAAAGGAAAAAGGATTACACAGTACAGTGATTCTCTCATTAGGTTACCGGGATGAGCAAAATGACTACCTTTCAGGCAAAAAGAAGGTTCGTATACCGGTTGAGGAAATGGCGACTAAAGTCTACTAAACTTTTCTCGTTTAATTGATGATGAAACCTGAGGTTTCATCATCATTATGCTACTACCTGCCTTTTCGTATTCTAATTTTTAACCGTTTCCAGCTTTTTATTATCGCGATCGATGCGTTTGAGTATCCATGACAGGATGATCACGAACACCACATAGGTAACGAAAACATAATAGCCCGGCTGTAAGGAAGATTTGTTCGCAGTGATGGTTTTTAGTGTGTCCGTATCCATATTTAATCCCGAAAGCTGACTCTTCAATATTCCGTTTAAGCCAATATAGGTCATCGCGATTCCAACGACCATTACGTCAGCCATATCCCATTTACCCAGTTCGAGCGCTATATAACGTATCACTTTATTGTCGGCATAGCGGTCTCTTCCCCATACATAAATGGCCCTGCCAACCAGTCTGATAACAGGCAGCACCACTACAAACAGCAATATCAATACACCAACAATGACTGCATCAGGTTTCGGTTGTGCCATTAGGGTTTCAACAATTCCGAGAATACTTTTGCTTTGAAAAAATAGCACCTGATTCATAAAAGTAATTTTTTCACCGAGAAGCATAAAATCGAGTCGTTCGATCCGTGCATCGACCTCAATGATGGTGGTGCTTACCCCTACCCAGATCAGCACGAGGGCGATCAATGCTGAAAGTACAAAAAGCGAAGGGTGAAGCCACCTGTATTTTCGTAAAGGAATCCATAGCAACAGCGCAATCAGCGCACAGCCGGCCATGGCATAGAAATAATTTTTTAACTGCACCTGAATAGCTGCAATTCTTGATTTGATACTTTTTTCAAAACCGGCGACATTATTTACTTTATATTTCTGAAGGATATACCGTGTCACTTTTGTGGTTGCAGAGCTTGACCTGTCGAAGGTTTGTTTCTCCAGTTCGTCCATTTTACTTGTGGCAATCCCTTTCAATCGCTTCATGCTACCCGGGCTATTGATTTTCTGGATGATAGTACGTGCAAAAGAAGGCACCTGTGCATGCAGTTCATCTGTATCAACAAAAGTATTGAAGGCGAGTTTTTTCAGCTTCCCGCCAAGTGATTTCTGAGGTTTGGTAATCTCGCGGGTTGTTTTATTGATCAAACCATTAAGCTGGGCTTCGATTTCTTTCTGGAGAACTTCTTTCTGATCGTTATTCATATTGAAATTACCCACCTGATGGTTCACCACATTGCCAATCTTTTCGCCCCATTCATCTACAGAAAATATACCGAAGGTAATGTTATTGATCAGGCTGTAATCTTCCTTGATTTCTTCCTGTTGCCGGGAAAGCACACGTTGCTGCATACCCAGATATACCATAATGGCAAGCAAAGCCAGGAGGAATGTGATCAGTACCGCAGTGCTGATATTTTTTGTTGTGCGGGAAACCTGTTGAATTTGTGCTGACATTCTTTTATCAAATATGATGGTGAATATGATCCGAATTAGTGGGTATTGTGAGGGGTAATGGATTTGAGGATCGTAGATAAAATTAATCCGTAAAGCACGAAGCTGATGAAAATAATGTATCCTGGCTGAAGCGCAGTATTGTTGGTAGCGATTACCGTTAATGTTTCACTTTTCAGATTAAGCGCGCCTAACTGACGATCGAGCAATCCGTTAAGACCAATATAGGCCATCAGTATGGCAATTACTATTACGTCGGCCATGCTCCATTTACCTGATTGAAAGGCGAAATATTTCACCACGCTGTTTTCGGCAATCTTTTTTCCGGATAACAGGTGAACACCTGTGGCGCTTAATTTTACCACAGGAAACAAAATACTGAAAACCAGGATGAGTGCACCGACCAGAATGGAATCGATACCGGGTTGGGTGATGAGTACATGAACTACATCCATAATACTTTTACTTTGGAAAAACAGCACCTGATCTTTGAAGGTAACGTGTTCTTTAAGTAGTACGAAATCAAGGGAGCTGATGCGGGCATCCACTTCGATCATTGAAGCTGTTAATCCAACGGCAAGTAAAATAAAGGCAAAAAGCAGCGACATAATAAAAAGCGTAGCATGCAAGTCGGTACGCTTACGCAAAACCCACCAAATGAAAAGCACCAGTGCAATACAGCCCAACATGCCAAAGGAATAACCATAAGTAAATGTGCGGATTCTGTTAAGTCTATTTACGAGATTGCTGTTAAGCTGACTGGCATCCTGAACCTGATATCTTTTGAAAACGGTATCTACTGCAGCCTTATAAGCGGTAAGCGCACTATCGATCTTTTCGTTCTGCTCAATTTCACTGAATTTTTTCATGGCCTTGCGGCTGAGCATTTTTTTGTTTTTTGGGTTGTTTACTTCTGCGATAATCTGACTGGCAAATTCCGGTACCTGTGCTTTAATCTTATCAGTATCGACAAAGTTTTTAATAGCAAACTTCTGGATTTTGCCGCTAATGGTTTTTTTCTTTTTATTCACCAGGGCCTCAGCCTTATCAATGAGGGCAAGCAAAATTTGTTCAACTTCCTGATGCAGTGCTTTGTTTTGCTGCTTGGTCATCGTGAAGTGACGAACCTGATGATTCACAATACCAGCTACACGATCTCTCCATTGCTCGACGGAAAAAAGGCCATAAGTAATGTTGTTAATGTGAGCATAATCTTGTTTGATTTGCTCCTGCTTACCTGATAAAACATGCAACTGGTAACCGAAATATCCCTCTGTACATAGCAATAAAGCCAGTACCGTGATGAGTATCCATTTACCTTTCTGGCGCGCTGACGGATCAGCTTTTTGTTGGTTAGAATCTGTTGTGGTAGCCATATATAGTTGATCTGCTGATGATAACCGCCCGTAGTGAAGCTGCTTTTTGAGCATTATCCATACCACAACATCAAATTTTAGAAATGGTTTTACACCGAGGGAAATTGATCACCACTGTCCAACCCCAGTGATGATGGGTTATTGTTTTTTCTTATCAAATGAAAATTTAAATTATTTAGTAAAAAACTAAAAATGACAAATGTTGTTATGGTAAAAAACGCCTGAACTAATGAACCGCAATTACACTGAAAAGAAAAAGCAGCATCACTACTTGCTTGCCCTGATCCTGATTATTATGTTAGTTTTCCTGTGCCGGACACTCGGTCCGGAGCATTATAACGTTTGGCTGGCGCAGTAGATACAAGCACAATCAAATCATTCTGGCGCGTTCGATTAGTCGTATATAAATATATACAGTTGATAAGAAACTGGTAGTGACTACGTAGCTACAGAATAAAGAAGACCTTTTTAAACTTATAATTTTCGTTACTAAAATCCGCTCCGGGCGTTAATTTTCAGGATAATTCAATAAATTATACACTAATAAACAAAATAACTCTGACATTTAACGTAACAAAAAGGTGGATTAAGTATAATGAGTACGACATTTGCTAAAACCTTTTACGAATACCAAACTAATGTCGTTTATTCCCGAATAAATTAATTATGCGCACAGGCACCGTTACACACATTGACCCAATTTTGAAAAAGGGCTATATTGAGGATGAAAATATGCAGGACATTTGCTTTAAAATAGACGAAGCAACAGGACATATTAACGCAGCAGACTGCGTTTGTTTCGAAATAACACTAGAGCAGGATGGTTTGGTGGCCACACAGATAAAATTGACAAGTGAAACAATTAGCACTCAAAGGTATAGCCGTTTTTTCTGCCCGGATAACCACAACGTACAAGAAAAGCAAGCTTTTGATTACTTTTAAGTACCGTCCTTAATTTAGCTTACCCATTGATTTGGGATTTCTGTAACCTGCACGGGCATTTCATTTTGAAAATAGACATGCATGTTGCTTTGCGCAGCCAAACCGGCAAATTTAAGTAGCATACCCAGTACTTTCGGAGACAGGGTATGTTTATCAAAGGGCAATAAACTGAAAAGCCTCATCAATGTTGTAGTGCTTACGTAATCGTTCTGCCTGATGAAAATCGCAACCGATAGTTGCTCACAAGCCTTACGGTTAATCTCTACATTTTTTATTTTATTGAGCAAGCCCGCACGTAGCGCCTGCAGGTTGTCTACACCGTACATGTTAATTAGTTAAGTCACTAAAGTAAGACTTAGCATGATCATCTACAAATCATTATAGCTAATGTGTTTAAAATAAGGTAAAAACACCCTGTGTCAACCCATATACTTATTAGCAAACTAGCCTGCAAAACCACCTAACGTACTTACCAGCATTACACAAAGCACGATAAGTGTGATTACTATGTAAAGCTTGTCCTTTTCCAAAGTAAAACCGATTAACGACAATATGATTCTCATTATTGGTGTAGCGATAAGCACTAATACTCCAAATTGAACGATTCCTTTAGCATGTCCGCTGAGCAACCCGCTGAAAATACCTTCAAATGTGGTAAATCCAGCACTTTCCCCTTTGAACTGCGCGTAGGATGGCATGGGATCTGCCCCCATTTTGATCAGGTAGATTAATCCTCCGATAAATACGATACAACTGGCGGTAATGACCCCTACTCTTAATAAACGGCCAACCAACTGCTCAATATCATAATCAGTCGTATGTTTTTTAACTTTTTCTGTTTTCATCTTTTGGTGTATTAGAATTTATGCTGGAAACCGTTATAGATCATTTCGATAGCCACAAAGACAATGGCTACACAAAACAGATATCGCAATACAGTTGGGTTTATCCGGGAGAGCAATCTGGAACCTAAGAAAGCACCACCCAGAACACCCAGTACTACCGGAAACGCGATAGCCGGATCCATGTATCCGCGTTGCAAATAAACCACCGCACTGGCCGCAGCGGTTACGCCAATCATAAAGTTACTGGTGGTCGTACTCACTTTGAAGGGAATATGCATGGCTGTATCCATGGCGAGTACCTTTAAGGCACCTGACCCGATTCCCAGTAAACCAGAAATGACACCCGCGAGGGTCATAATAGAAAAGCCTGCACCGACATTCCTTAGTTCATATTTTACAATGCCTTCGGCAGTTGGATAGCTTCCATTCAATTTTAACTTTGCTGCCAGCAGACTGCCATGCTGAAGCGCATCCTGGTTCTTTTTTCTGATAGTCATTGCCGCAGAAAACAGTAAAATGCTTCCAAATAGAATTGCGATGGTATTGGTTGGAGTGTATACGGCAATTACTGCCCCCATTACAGCACCAACTGTTGTGGCTATTTCGAGAAACATACCTAACCGAATATTGGTAATGCCTTCCTTAACGTATGCGCTTGCAGCGCCTGATGAGTTAGCAATGGAAGCCAGTAATGCTGCACCAATGGCATATCGGATATCTACGTGAAAAACAAGTGTTAGCAGGGGAATAACCACTACACCGCCACCGAGACCCGTAAGAGAACCTACAAGGCCAGCTAAAAAGGCGCCCAATAAAAGGATAATAGAAAAGGTAAGAATAGTCATACTGGTAATTAATAATTATTTTCAAGAATTTCATTTGTAATCTGGCGGGCTTTAGCGGCATCACCTTGTTGAATGGCAAGGTAAAGCTGCTCATGAAGATGGTGGCTCATGGCGAAATGGCTCAAACCCTGTTTTTCCCGCTTGAGAAAGAAGTCGCGGATTAAAGTAGTAAAGCTACGATACAGATCGGCAAGAACTTTATTGGCTGAGGCATCCGCAATGGCTGCGTGAAAAGCAATGTCAGCATTGATACAATCCTGACGGTTCTCTTCAAAAATTGCATCCTTTCGGGCCTTCAGCTGTTCGCTTATCAGCTCTAAGTTTTCGGTTGAACGGTTGATGACAGCGAGATTTACAATTTCAAGCTCCAGTAACTTTCGGACCGCATTGAGTTCATCGAAATCGGCTCGCCGCAAACGCTGATCTATGGTTTCAGAAAGATTAACTTCATTTACAAACGTTCCTGATCCTTGCTGAACCGTTAATATACCAATTTCAACCAGCGAGCGAACAGCTTCACGGATGGTAGAGCGACCAACGCTGTACATCTCCATTAATTCTCCTTCGGAAGGTATTTTGTCGTTTTGTTTCCATCGACCGGAAGTAATATCGTGGCGAATCTGCCTGCTCACCTTATCTCCAAGTCTTTCTTTGATATCATTCATTGATACAAAGGTATGATGTTATATTTAAACATCAGACGTTTAATCAAAACATGACATTTCCAGGATGGATTACTGCATTAAACACATAGCTAATGGGTTTTGTAAGACAAAATTAATTCATTACAGATTGTTCGGTGTGTTTAATGAGGCGAACAACTGTTTGCGTGAAACGTTTCGGAGAGATGGGTTTTCCGAGGTAACATTCAAATGAACCATCAATGTTGCGGATGTCCTGTTCAAGATTGGAGGACGCGTAAATCACATTTTTAACACGTGACTTTAAATGCTGCCATAGTTCTGTGCCTTTCATACCCTCCATATCAACGTCGAGAAAGAGAAAGTCAATCTGATCGTCAGAAGTAATATCGGCAAGCGCATTCAACGGATTGTTGTACGTTTTTGATAAATTTAGAAATTCACAATCATTGATATAATCATGCAGGATATCTATTGCATGTTTCTCATCATCCACGATGGCACAGTTGTACGGCATAAAAGTCTAGCTAAGTTTACAAATATGGTTCGCAAAAACATATATCCCAAATAAAAGAATTAATTAGGGTAAAATTACGGTACCAGAAACTGTTTGACTAAAGTTCAGGATAATTGAAAAGCACTTAGGATTTGAAGACGACCAGGATAAAAATAAAATAAAGAGAAGCGATAGAGAGCGCTATTTTCTCTTTTTATCGCTCATAAATACTCATCTTTTCTGCGAGTTCTATGATACTCTTAATCTTTAACTTTTGGAACAAGCGAAGTTTATAGGTACTCACTGTTCCCATTTGCAAGCTCAGCTGATTTGAAATTTCTAAAACCCCGATTCCCTTTGTCAGTAATTCTGCTACCTCTAGTTCTCTGGATGAAAGTTTTGTAAAAGGGTTATCGCCATCATTGCCCAATATGCTGTTAAACATATTTTCTTTTACGTTTCTACTTGAGTACCTGCTACCCGCAAGGATGGTGGTTATTGCTGTAACAATTTCCGATTCCTCAGCATTTTTAGTCAGATAACCTGATGCTCCGGATTTCAAATAAGGTACGGCATATATATTTTCGTTCAATGAAGAAAATACGAGAATCTTAGCATTTGGCTGAACCAGTTTTAGCTGGTCGATTACCTTCAGATTATTCCCTCCCGGTAAGTTTACATCGATAATAATGAGGTTGGGAGATTTTTCGGTTTCAATTAATGCCTGTTCTAAAGTTGATGCCTGAAGCAGTTGAACACCGGCCCAGAAATCTGAAATCAGACTTTTTAAACCTCTGCGGATGATCTCGTGGTCATCTGCGATAAGAATAGTAAACGTCGATACGGCGTTCTTAGGTTTTAATGGATTAGGGATAGTTGACAATGTTGTAAAAGTTATTTGTTTTATATTGTTTGTTATGTTACTATTTGCTTACTCTGTTGGTCTGCAACAGATTTAATTTTTAGAACACCCTTGGTGTTGCCAGTCGGATGTTTGGTTTGATGAATGAATAGGCAATCGAGATCTCATGTGTACCTCCGCTATAGCCCTGTAATGGACCAATAGAGAAATCATAACCATAACCAATCCTGATTTTCTCTGACGGGAAGATCTGTATCGCTGCAACAGCAGAGTTGCGTGGCGTCAGGTCTGCCTGGAGATAGCTCTTGTCGTACAGCTTTACACCCGTACGGTACGATCCACCTACCCAAAGAAATTCTTTAATCAGTAAAAAGGCATTTAAATCCAAACTCGTTGGCCCGCCCCTGTCGTCTTTT
>NZ_LECU01000008.1 GCF_001027745.1 Pedobacter sp. BMA | reverse complement strand
TTCAAAAAAAGAGAAACAAAAGAAACACCCAGAAGAAATGACGGTTGTCTTTTAACCATAAAGACATCGGAACGAAAGCTAGGTAAAGCAAATGGAGCGGTAGCGGTAATATACTAACCGCAATATACGCCGAACCAAAAGCCACAGTCCCGTAGCTCAGCCTGGTTAGAGCACTACACTGATAATGTAGGGGTCTCCAGTTCAAATCTGGACGGGACTACAACAACAATGATCCTGGGGGATTAGCTCAGCTGGCTAGAGCGCCTGCCTTGCACGCAGGAGGTCAACGGTTCGACTCCGTTATTCTCCACATAATACAGCAGCCTATCAGGATTGATAGCATACATTGACATAAAGATTAAGAAGAAACAGCCACAGGGGCACTAGAAACGGTTCGGGACCGCGGTTTACTACTAATGAAGCTGAAACGAAGCTTAGGGCAGGGCAATGAAACCCTCCACCTTTACACCTTCGGCCTTCAGGTTCAGTAAAGTTCTTTGACATATTGGAAGAAGTTAAAAAAGAAGAGCAAACAACAATAGGCGACTGTTGTGTTTGTGCTCACCGAGGGGCGTAGCAATACAAACTAAGGTATGAGACATCATAACAAGAGCAAAAAAAGCATACCATATGGCGCAAAAGGCATATGAGTAGAAGAAAGTAATAAAGAGTACACGGGGGATGCCTTGGCTCTCAGAGGCGATGAAGGACGTGATAAGCTGCGATAAGCTTCGGGTATTTGCAAATAGGAATTGATCCGAAGATTTCCGAATGGGGCAACCCGGCTAGTTGAAGACTAGTCACATATAATGAGCAAACCTGCCGAACTGAAACATCTAAGTAAGCAGAGGAAGAGAAAATAACAATGATTTCCTGAGTAGTGGCGAGCGAAAGGGAAAGAGCCCAAACCCATTATGTTACGGCATACTGGGGGTTGTAGGACTACGATGTGGCATTAACAAACAGAAGTGGAACGGGATGGGAAGCCCGGCGATACAAGGTGATAGCCCTGTACACGTATAGAATGTTAGCCTAGTAGTATCCTGAGTACCGCGAGGTCGGAGACGCCTTGTGGGAATCTGCCGGCACCATCCGGTAAGGCTAAATACTCCTGAGAGACCGATAGTGAACCAGTACCGTGAGGGAAAGGTGAAAAGAACCCCGAACAGGGGAGTGAAATAGAACCTGAAACCGTGTACTTACAAGCGGTCGGAGCATACAAGTTATGTGACGGCGTGCCTTTTGCATAATGAGCCTACGAGTTACTCCTCTCTGGCAAGGTTAAGTGTTTAAGGCACGGATCCGAAGCGAAAGCGAGTCTGAATAGGGCGTATAGTCAGAGGGGGTAGACGCGAAACCTTGTGATCTACCCATGGACAGGTTGAAGGTGCGGTAACACGTACTGGAGGACCGAACCGATAAACGTTGAAAAGTTTCCGGATGATCTGTGGGTAGGGGTGAAAGGCTAATCAAACTGGGAAATAGCTCGTACTCCCCGAAATGTTTTTAGGAACAGCGTGGATATTAAGTCTGATAGAGGTAGAGCTACTGATTGGGTGCGGGGGAGTCAAATCCTACCAAATCCAGACAAACTCCGAATGCTATCAGATATGATCTGCAGTGAGGCGCGGGGTGCTAAGGTCACGCGCCGAGAGGGAAAGAACCCAGACCATCAGCTAAGGTCCCCAAGTTACAGTTAAGTTGAACTAACGAGGTCCGATTGCACAGACAGCTAGGATGTTGGCTTGGAAGCAGCCATTCATTTAAAGAGTGCGTAACAGCTCACTAGTCGAGCGATCGGGCATGGATAATAAACGGGCATTAAACTGTACACCGAAGCTATGGGATTGAAATATATCGGTAGGGGAGCATTCTATATGCAGCGAAGGTATCTGGTAATGGGTGCTGGAGCGTATAGAAAAGCAAATGTAGGCATAAGTAACGATAAGGCGGGCGAGAAACCCGCCCACCGAAAGGATAAGGTTTCCTGATCAACGCTAATCGGATCAGGGTTAGTCGGGACCTAAGGAGAACCCGAAGGGGAAATTCGATGGACAACGGTTTAATATTACCGTACTTTTTATAACTGCGATGTGGGGACGGAGTAGTGACACTGCCGCGATCTGACGGAATAGATCGTTAAAGGCTGTAGGTATAGGACTGGTAGGCAAATCCGCCGGTCTTGCTGAAAGCTGATAGTACCGCGAGGCTTCGGCTGAGTGGATAGCGCAGGTAATCAGACTTCCAAGAAAAACCGCTAAGCTTCAGGTTATAAAAACCCGTACCGCAAACCGACACAGGTATCCGGGAAGAGGATTCTAAGGTGCTCGAGTGAATCATGGCTAAGGAACTCGGCAAAATGGCCCTGTAACTTCGGGAGAAGGGGCGCTGGCAGCAATGTCAGCCGCAGTGAAAAGGCCCAGGCGACTGTTTAACAAAAACACATGGCTTTGCAAAATCGAAAGATGAAGTATAAGGCCTGACACCTGCCCGGTGCTGGAAGGTTAAGAGGGGATGTCATCCGCAAGGAGAAGCATTGAATCGAAGCCCCAGTAAACGGCGGCCGTAACTATAACGGTCCTAAGGTAGCGAAATTCCTTGTCGGGTAAGTTCCGACCTGCACGAATGGTGTAACGATCTGGGCGCTGTCTCAGCCATGAGCTCGGTGAAATTGTGGTCCCGGTGAAGACGCCGGGTACCCGCAACGGGACGGAAAGACCCCATGCACCTTCACTACAATTTAACATTGACATTGGATACAGGATGTGTAGGATAGGTGGGAGGCTTTGAAGCGGCGTCGCTAGGCGTCGTGGAGCCAACGTTGAAATACCACCCTTTCTGTATTCGGTGTCTAATCCCCTTAGGGGGAGACATTGTTTGATGGGTAGTTTGACTGGGGTGGTCGCCTCCAAAAAGGTAACGGAGGCTTTCAAAGGTAAGCTCAATACGCTTGGTAACCGTATGAGGAGTGCAATAGCATAAGCTTGCTTGACTGTGAGACATACAGGTCGATCAGGGTCGAAAGACGGATATAGTGATCCGGTGGTTCTGCATGGAAGGGCCATCGCTCAAAGGATAAAAGGTACGCTGGGGATAACAGGCTGATCTCCCCCAAGAGCTCATATCGACGGGGAGGTTTGGCACCTCGATGTCGGCTCGTCACATCCTGGGGCTGGAGAAGGTCCCAAGGGTTCGGCTGTTCGCCGATTAAAGTGGCACGCGAGCTGGGTTCAGAACGTCGCGAGACAGTTCGGTCCCTATCTGTTGTGGGCGTAGGAATTTTGAGTGGGGCTGACCTTAGTACGAGAGGACCGGGTTGGACTAGCCTCTAGTGAATCTGTTGTTCCGCCAGGGGCATTGCAGAGTAGCTACGCTGGGAATAGATAAGCGCTGAAAGCATCTAAGTGCGAAACTAGCCACGAGATGAGAATTCCATATAGGGCCGTAGGAGACTACTACGTTGATAGGCTACAGATGTAAAGGTGGCGACACCATAGTCGAGTAGTACTAATCACCCGAAGCTTTCAAAGCAAACAGACTGTTGTTTGTTCTTCAAAACTTAACTTCTTTCAATAATATGTCATTTAAGCTCGAATAGCTTATCTAAAGAAATTTAGGTGCCTATATCGGTGGTGTCCACCTCTTCCCATTCCGAACAGAGAAGTTAAGCCCACCAGAGCCGATGGTACTGCGGTAACACGTGGGAGAGTAGGTCGGTGCCAAATCTTAAACTGCCTAAAAGCAGGTTAACAAGAACCCTTGCAGTAACAACTGTGAGGGTTTCTTCGTTTATATACATCCGGTTATGTTTGCCTCAAAGATGTTATACCCCTGGGTTTGTTACTAAAATCGTTTCTTCTCTTATTTGTCAGCCTGTTTGATGAGTGACTGAAGGTTGAGGGGCAAATGGCAGATTAAGCAATCGTAAATGATTCCCTCCAGCTTAAACTCACGCTTATGTTGCGATGATAGTCATCTGCTATATCCGGTGTATCCAGGTGATGGCTAATGAGCTAATAACTACTTATAAAAGCCATAACACAAATGGAAGTATTGTATATGATCAATAGCCGCGAATGAATGAAGGATTCATGATCCAAAAAAGAAGCCTGTGACTTGAGTTCACAGGCTTTTTACTTTATGCGTGCATCCGATTGTATTTAACGGATCAGGCGGGCTTTTCTAAAATTAAACAGGCTCATTGCTATCAATAATAACGTGATGACTGCTATCGAAAGTAACCCGTTCAGATTAGATTTTTTTTGTGGTATAAACTGTTTTAGGCCAATATCTTTAAGGTTGGTTCGATGAATATCCTGTTCAAGGAATATTGCCGGATAAAAGTGTAGCCTGACTTGCTCATGGTATTTTCGGTATGATTCCTGAAACTGCAGATGTGCACTTAAATCTGTACCTGCCATTTCGTTAAGCATTAGTTGTGTTTGTATGGTGGGAAAGAAGAGTGCTGCCACTTTCGTAAAATGCTGACGGGCATCCAATTTGTTTTCCATCGCTTTTTTGCTTTTTATTGCCTGGTCATCGCCCATTTGCTGCATGCCATAGTACCAGAACCAACTGAAGCTTTTATCTGATGGAAAAGGAAATTTTCTGAGCTGTGGATAGTGTGCAAAAAAAGGTTTCATTGTTACTTCCTTTGGCATGTCCCACTTTTCATGATAACCCTCCCGTTGATTAATCACATTCTGCAATGCTTCCGGAATTGGGTATTGCCTGATGAGTACAAGGTTTAGAGCGGCTGGTATCACTATGCAAATCAGTACCCAGATGGCAATAAGGGCAGAGGCATTGTAATTTGATGATTTTCCAAGGGAAATTATGCAAAATGACAAAGCAAACCAAAAGCCAAGGTATAAAAGCAACAGCAACGTAATTGTGAATAACGTTGTATCAAGCTTAATGTTGAGGTATAGTACAGCGGTAGTTAGCAAGATTAATGCGGTAAACAGTATTGAAACTAACCTGACCAGCAGCTTTTGCCATATCACTGCAATGATGTGATTTGTTTGTGCTCTTAAAACAGACCATATTCCAAACTCTTTAAGTTCGGATATCAAGTTATAGGTAAAGGCGATGATGACCAGTGGAAAGAGGTATAAAAAGACAAAGCTTATATCCATATTTCCTGATAGCAGGGTGACCGGGTTGGTAATGTCTGTATCATAAATCTGACCTTCGAGGGCGAGCATCGTTGCAGAAATTAAATAAGGGTTCACATCGCGTTGTCCGATTGCAAAACCGGCCCAGTTTCCGGGTAGATTTGCCATGGAAAATTTATTATGGAAAAATACAAGTCCGATATCTTTTCCAAAATGTTCAACATTCTTAAGCGTGTTTTCCGTTTGCAATATGCTGGCTTTTTTAATTACGCTGTGTTGATTATCAATAAAGCTTTTTCCGAAGTATAAACCGGCGAAGCCTGTGATTAACAATATGGCAATACCAATCCATGCGGTGCTTCCGGAGAGGAAAAGTTTGAATTCTAAGTTATATGTGTTTTTTCTCATGGTATTATATTGTTTTGATCCAACGGGGAGCGTATTGAAGTAGCAGCAGGGTGCAGGAAAGCCACATTATCAGGGATATCAGTGCGAGCGCTTCCCTGGTGATTACATCACCGACTGTGCTAAACATGTAGTTGAAATCGGGTTGTTGTGCCCAGTTTGATTTGCTAATGGAAAGTGGTTTATCATGCTCGCCTGGTGTAACATTACTTATTTTGTCAATCTGGAGCTTATTCATCTGCTGAGCCAACTGATAGCGATAGTCTTCTGCCTGACGCTGAAAATCAATGAACGTCTCAAAATCTGAAGCTGTTAAGGCCATTGAAATTTGCTTAAGTGATAGAAAAGGATCTAACAGGCCTGCCAGCGCAGTAATGCGGTTTTGTTTGGCAAAGGTTTCATTTAACTTATGCTGATGGGCATTGTAGATGGTAGCGGTAATTTTCTCCCCTTCAGCCATAATATAACCGCCATAGTTAAAAGGCAGCTTCTTTACATCATCTACATGATATGCATGAAGGAGCGAGTCTTTGATTGACGCATAATGTTTGTCGTTGGGATCATGGCTATCGCCTTGTTTGTGAATATCATGAGCCACCGCATCTGCGAATTCAATTTTTGAAGGTGACGGATAAACCTTTGCGCCGATCGATTGTGTAATTCTTGGAATGATGACGATGAATAAGATCCAGCAAGCTAGCAAAATGGTGAGTGATGCTTTAGAGCTATGCTGAAATGCCGAAACCAGCACCGTGACTGCTGTTACAATGAAGAAATAAACACAATAACTCAGGATTAATATGATCAGCCGTAGGGCTGAATCTACACTGACCTGCCAATCGCTGAGAGATGCCCACAGCAGAATGGTAAGCAATATGAGGGGTATAAAAATAGAAAGGCATACAGAGATGATGCCTATGGATTTACCCCACAAAAGTTTTCTCCAGTTGACTTTCTGGCAAAGAATGATTTTGAGTGTACCAGATTCACGCTCTGCGGAAATGCTGCTGTAGCCCAGAAAGACAATGAGCAGCGGAACCAGTAACTGCAACACCATGGCCACGCTAATTTCTCCAAAGCGTAGCATGCCGTTGGAAAAACCGGCTTCGCTGAAATTTACGGTATTTTGTTTATGTGCCTCCAGGAAGATTGATACGCCGGCAAAACTTTCAATGCCGAAATCAAAAAAGCTCAGTTCATGTTTCTCCCTGAATGCTAAGTAACCATAGTGCGCCATTCTATGCGGGTGTTTATCGGGTTTGGCTAACCATTGTGCGCGTACTACCTTTTTATAGTGAACCCGTTGCTGATTTTGAGTGCGGAAGTTTTGCCATCCAACATAGGTGGCCAAACAAAGCGCAAAACCCAGGAGCAAAGTGAATATCAGTGTGGCACGGTTTGCGAATGCAGACAGATAAGTTTGCCGGGCAATTGTAAGTGTTATATTTTGCATTATATTCTATAGGTTACATTGAACGTTACATTTCTTGGGGTGCCCGGAAAAAGGCGGAGATAGTTTTGTGCACCGACCCAGTAGGTTTTATTGAAGATATTATTGACATTCATAGATAGCTGGACTTTAGACTCAGCTGGGCGGTAATAAATGGCTGCGTCGGCAACAGTATAACCGGGAAGAACAAAATCCCTGATGTAAAGGGGAAGCTTGTTTCCGCTGTACTGCACACCTGCACCAAATCCAATTCCACTCAGTTTTCGGCTATTCAGGTCGTAGCGCATCCATAAACTTGCACTATTTTTTGGCGTGTTCTGTACCCGTTCGCCAATGTTTGCAGTACTGAAATCATCTGTTACTATAGCATCAACGTAGCTGTAACCCGCATTGAACTGCCAGTTAGGCCTGATAAATCCTGAGGCTTCAATTTCTAAACCTCTACTTCTCTGTGCGCCACGTTCAATTAACCGGTTTACATCTAAGGGATCGTTGGCATTGATCAGTAAATTTTTCTGGTTGATTTCAAATAAAGAAAGGTTAACCATGAAATTTCCGTTAAGCCATTCAGACTTAGCACCAATTTCCCTTAAATCACTTTCGAGTGGCTTAAAGTTACTTCCACTGGGTGGAGGAACAATGACTAATGAAGAGGTGTTTCCTTGCGGCTGGTAGCCTTGTAAATATGTACCATAAATATTGATGTGCTGATTTATCGAATAGGTTAAGCCAAACCTTGGAAGAATTTTGTGCTGGCTTATTTTCTTCTCTGCAGACAATTTGTAGTTGCTAAAGTCCTCATACCACTCTTTTCTGATGCCAATGGTTAATGTGAGGTTATGGTATTTTACCTGATCCTGGAGGTAAACGGCATTTACCAGATAATAAGCCGGAGGAATTTCTACTTTTGTGAAGATATAATCGCTGAGGTTTTTAAGCGTGTAGGAAGGATTTGCCAGATTGAAATGAGCTACATTTGGAACCGGGGCGTTTATGCCGTTTACCTGACTAAACTGATACAGATCTTTTTTAGTTGCGTCATACCTTGCGGTTACTGTACCGTCCTTTAAGCGATATCCCTGCGCCGTATTTGTTCCTCCTCCTCTTAGCTTTTGTGTACTGATGCGATCGTATCCAAGCACAAGTTTATGATTTAATCCGAACGTATTGGTGTTGACTGTGAAATAGGGGCTCAAATTATCAGTTGTGAATTTCTGCTGGCGTTGAACAGCGATCATTCCTGCCAGCGTTTTAACCGGCTGGTTGTTTTCATCCACGGCAAAGGCATTGTTTGTTCTGTGCTCCAGGAGGTCTTCATTCCAGTTTTGTTTCATGTAAGCTACGTTGAACGAAATAGCTTTGCTGATGCTATGTGAAAAATTAGCCATTAACATGAGGTCCTGAGTATTGAATTTATCATTGGAAGCACCCATGTTGAAGCTTATTGGAGTGCTGTTTAAATCGGTTACTCCGGCAGTTGCACCAAAAATGGCCTGACCACGGTCTAACCGGGAGTCGCTGTTGTTTAAAACCAGTTCTACATTGAAACTTGTTTTGTCGTCGGGAATGTAGGAGAAAGAGGGGGCAATCAAATAGCCTTTTCTGAACTGTAAATCCCGAAAGCTTTTACTGTTTTCATATCCCAGATTGAGCCTGTACAGAAGGGTTTTGTTGTCATTTAGGGGTCCGGTAAAGTCTAAAGCACCACGAACTGTACTAAAACTTCCACCAGAAATGCTGATTTCTTTTCGTTCCTGACTTAATGGTTTTTTAGTTACCAGATTAATGCTTCCTCCGGGATCGACACTGGAGAAAGTTGCACTTGCTGGCCCTTTTATTACTTCTATACGCTCCAGGTTGTTGGTTAAGGGCTGATTAAAGTAATACTGCCTGGTGCGCATGCCATTGATGATCGCACCTTCTTCATTCTGATTGATTCCTCTGATGGAAAACTGGTTGTAGAAACTACTTTGCGAAACGCTGGTCACATTTTTTACTGCATCAGCCAGGACGGCTGCCTGACGGTCGGCGATCAGTTCTTTAGATATTGAAGATATGGACTGAGGAACATCCTTGTTTAAAGTGGCTGTTTTGGTTGCGGAGAAAGAGTAGTTGCCATAATATTTTTTTCCGTTGGTACCCATTACTTCGACGGTTTGTAATTCCTCATTTGCTGTTTCCAGCCTAAAGGGTTGAAGCTTAACTGCCGTAGTTTGTTCTATAAAAAAATCGCTGCTGAACGTTTTATATCCGATTGCGGAGGCTGTGAATTTATAACTTCCGCTTCCGGGTAGTGTGATGGAAAAATTGCCTAATGAATCACTGCTCACTAACCAATCTTTTTTCCCCTCTTTGATGTGAATGGTTGCTTTATGGATACCGACAGACTGTATATCGGAAACCTGCCCACTAACGCTAATCTGCGCAAGTGCTGTTGTTGAAATTCCAATAATGAATACTAATAAACTAATAGCCCGGATAGTTAACCGGGATTTATGATGTTGAAGCATCTTTGCTTAAATTAAATGGTTTGTAAATACAGCATTTGCAGATCTGCGGCAGATATTTCTGCGGCTTTGAGCGTATGGATGAGCTTACCCTGCTTCATAATGCCAATGTGGGTAGCAATACCAACCGCATTAAAGATATCGTGGGTAGCCATTAGGATTGATCTTCCTTCTTTTGCCAGTTTTTTGACCAGTTCGCTAAATTCTGCTGTTGCTTTTGGATCCAATCCACTCGTTGGTTCATCCATCAGAATGATTTTTGCTTCTTTGGCCACCGCTATGGCGATTCCAACCTTTTGCCTCATTCCCTTGCTGAAACTACCCAGTTGCTTGTTGTGCGCGGATGTTTGTAAACCACAATTTGTAAGGAGCGTAATGAGTTCGGTTTTATTATATTGAAAGCCAGCCAGCTTCGAAAAGTAATCAAGGTTTTCGATTGCGGTGAGGTTACCATATAGCATGACCACTTCCGGTATATAGGCCAGATGCTCGCGCCGATGAGGGTCTTGTGGTGAAAGCGCTTGACTATCAATTAAAATTTCACCACTTGTGGGCTCAATAAATCCCAGAAATAAGTTGATGGTAGTGGTTTTACCTGCACCGTTTTGTCCCAACAGACAGTATACCTCTCCGGCATTAACGGTTAAATTTAACCCATCGAGGGCACAATGATCTCCATAGGTTTTGGAGAGCGAAATTGCTTGTAGCATAAGAAATTAAATAAATAAAGTGATGGCAAGGCCTGATGGCGATGCATTAGAATGAAGTGACGAGAGTTTACAGCGTTTTAGCTATAGAGAATTTGGGGCGGGCCTTTATTGGTTGCCGAGCGCATATAGGCAGCAGAATGCCCTAAGAGATAATTGAAATTAGCTGGCATCGGCAAAGGCTCAGCAAGCACGGCCACGACTGGATAAGGCAAGGTGTAAAAGTGAAACTGGTGCTTAATAATTTCGCAAAGCTTACAATTTACCTTAGTTGAATCGACATGGGCGGAATGATGAATTTGATCATACTTTGTTTGACCGTGACTTAATTTATCCTGTTCATGATGATGGAGCGTTTCGATGAGTAAAGCGCCTGAAAACAGCATCAATAACAAAAAAGCCCATATCTGGGAAAATAGTTGCCTGTTATATTGACTGTTTTTTGCTTCCAATTGCAACAAAGATACATTTAATAAAATTTTCGGATAGTTTTTTTTTAAAATAATATGCAGTTACCCACTGGCCATGCGTACTGAATGGCTGTTACTTAACTGTGAATGAGCTTGTACCATATGTTTTCGAAATTTTGCCAATTATAACCGTATAATAGCATTAACATTTTCCATGGCTGAAACCGCGGCCTAATCAGGATTAAATGTGTAATTTAGCTTCATAACCAAATTACAATTATCCTTCTCTACAGAACATATGCCTAAAGCTTTACGTTTAATTACATTTCTGATATTTACGTTTATTGCTACACAGGCACAATTAAGCCCCTCGGCTGTAAAGTACCTGGATGTTGAGGATGGACTTTCCAATAATGTTGTTAATTCTTTGTTTCATGATCGTTTTGGTTTCATGTGGATGGGAACTTATGATGGACTGAACCGATATGATGGGTATGATTTTAAAATCTTCCGCAACAAGTGGAACGATAATCACTCACTGATCAATAATCACATTACTGCCCTGAATGGCGACAATAGTGACCGCGTTTGGATCGGAACTCAGAAAGGAGTCTCGGTATTTGATTATGCCGATAATAAGGTTCATCCGGTTATCTATCAATCTGGAGCAAAAAAGATAAAACTGGTATCACCCATAAATGGCATTGCAACTGATAAAGAGGGAACCGTTTACCTTGCAACAGATGAAGCGGGTTTATTTGTAGTTCATAAAAAGCAACTGACTGCATCCCCTATTTCCTTAGGTAAACGTAAGAACTTTACTGTAAAATCAATGGGTATGGATGGAAACAATCTCTGGCTTTTTATCAAGGAGACTGGAATTTGCCTTTACAAACCAGAAACAAATCAGATCACTGTTATAAATTCAGCTATCAATTCGGTAACTGCTATTCTAAATGGTTCACTGAACCAACTCTGGATAGGAACCGAAAACGGCCTATATGTGCTGGACAAAAAGGCCCGCACACTGCAACGGGTTTCTTTCAAACTCAGCAATGAAAATATTATGGGTTTGAACCTTGATCAGGACCAAAAACTCTGGATATCGACAGATGGCGGGGGGATTACTATTTTTGATACTAAAACCAGGAGGATCGACTATCTGCGGGCTGGTAAAGAAAAAGGTTTGTTAAGCAGTAATTCTGTTGCTGTTGTTTATGAAGATAAGGAGTTAAGAAAATGGGTTGCCACTTTGCGGGGTGGGGTTGATATTATCGATCAAAAGGATAAGCAATTCAGAACCATTGAAAATGATCCCTTCCAGCGCAATACATTGGTGAACAATTTTGTGCTTTCATTTTCGGAAGATGCAGATCATAATATCTGGATCGGAACTGATGGAGGAGGTTTGAGTGTTTGGAATCCTCGTACAAACCTTTACAGAAACTATGTTCGTAATTCGGGAGATGCAACATCACTCACCAGTAATTTTGTGACCAGTATTTTAAAAGATTATGAAAATACCGTTTGGGTAGCCAGTTTTAGTGGAGGAATTGATCGTTTTGACAAAGCTACGGGGCGCTTTAAACATTATGCCTGTTATGATCCTTATAAAAAACACTATGATGCAAACCTGTGGAAGCTTTATGAAGATCAGCAACATCAGCTTTGGGCAGGAACAACAAAGGGTGGAGCACTTTACAGGTTTAACCGTATTACGGATGAGTTTGAGCTTTTCGATCCCATTTTGAAAGATATTCATGTGATCTATCAGGATCGTGAGGGCGCATTATGGGGTGGAACCTACACCCATCTGATTAAAATAGATCTGATCCATAAAAAGCATCAGTTTATACCCGTTGATTTTGCAATCCGGGCGATACATCAGGATAAAGCAAACCGTTTGTGGGTTGGTACAGAAGGTGGTGGGTTGCTCAATTACAATAAGAGAACCGGGAAATTTATCCGATATATTGAAGCTAACGGGCTTCCAAGCAATTCCATTCTGAATATTCTGGAAGACAGCACCGGAGATTTGTGGTGCAGCACCTATAACGGGTTGTCGAAATTTACACCCCAAAAAAATGAATTTAAAAATTACTTTGCCACTGACGGGCTACAAAGTAACCAGTTCAATTATAATGCGGCCTTCAAACTTTCATCAGGTGAATTTCTCTTTGGGGGAATCAATGGCTTCAACAAATTTTTTCCGGACAGTATCAGGGCAAATAAACGTGTTCCGAGACTGGTACTTACAGATTTCAGAATCAATAATGTTCCTGTTGATCAGGATCCGAATTATCTGGGGCAATCTGTGGTGAACCTCAAAGAAATAGCTGTTCCTTATAGTGCGGCTGTGATTTCAGTAAATTTCGCCGCAATCGAGTTTTCTTTTCAGGATCAGATAAAATATGCTTATTATCTGGAGGGCTGGGATAGGAACTGGATTCATGTAGATAAGCTTAATACCGCTTACTATTCCCGTTTAAACGAAGGAACTTACAAACTCCATATCAAAAGTACTGATACAGAAGGTGTATGGAGTAATAATGAGAAGATCATTGTTATCAAGGTGCTTCCTCCATGGTACCGTACCTGGTGGGCCTATGCGATTTACATCCTGTTTCTTAGCGGCATTTACTATCTGTTCTGGTTATACAGGCAGAGGCAAAACCGCTTAAAACATGAAGTAGAAATTGCCAATTTGAAAATTGAGCGGGAGAAAGACCTGAATGAAAAGAAACTGAATTTTTTCACTAATATCTCTCACGAATTGCGTACGCCTTTAACCTTAATTGTTAATCCGATTAAAGATATTTTGCAGACCAAGGAAGCCGGGCCTGAGAAGAATGACCTGAATGTGGTTTATCGCAATTCCCGTCGTTTACTGAGTTTAGTTGACCAGTTGCTTTTGTTCCGCAGAACGGAAAGTGAAACAGAGTCGCTAAAGGTGGTAAAAATCAATCTGAGTAAATTTGCAAAGGAGATATTTTTATGTTTCAGCTACCTGGCGAAGAATAACAATATTGATTATGTTTTTAACTGCGAGGAAGAGGATTTAAGCATTTATGCAGATCGTGAGAAGCTCGAAATTATTCTTTTCAACCTGCTTTCCAATGCATTGAAGTTTACGCCAAAAGGTGGAAGTGTTCATTTGGACATTACGTTAATTAATGGTCGCATTAATATACAGGTAACTGACAGTGGAATGGGGATTCCGGAGGAAGTTGGAGATAAACTATTTGATAAATTCTACAAAGCAATGAATAGCGTTTCCCCAAAGATTGGTTTCGGAATAGGCCTGTATCTGGTGAAGAATTTCGTGGAACTACATAAAGGGAAAATATCTTATTTGACAAGTCAGGGGCAGGGGACAACCTTTTTTATAGACCTTCCACAGGGTGAGGAAATCGAAGAAATAGCAGCAGGTGCCTTCGGAAACGAATTGTTGTACGTAAATGAACTGATTGCGCAGGAAGAGGAAGAGGAGCGGGATGAGCAGGGGAAAACAGGTAATCTGGAACTGCTGATTTCTGATCTGCACTCCATCCTGGTTGTGGATGATAACGAGCAGATCATTGAATACATTAATCAGATTTTTCAACAAAAATTTAAAATTTACAAAGCCACAAATGGTATTGAGGGATTGCAGTTTAGTAAGGACTTTTTACCTGATATTATTATCTCTGATGTAAACATGGAAGGATTGAATGGAATAGAGCTCTGTAAAGCGATTAAGGCTGACTCATCATTAAGCCATATTCCTGTTATCTTGTTAACTGCTGATCCGAGCCCGGAAATGAAACTGAGGGGGATAGAGGTGGGTGCATACGATTTCATCAGTAAACCATTTGATAAGGAGCTCTTCACGGCTAAAATTAATGGTATTATCAAAAACAGGAAAGATCTACAATCTTATTTCTATAATGAGATTACGCTTAAATCTGATAGTCATAAAGTTTCGCAAGAGGATAAAGGCTTTTTGCAGAAATGTATCTCCATTATTGAGGATAACCTGATGGAAGGCGAATTCAATGTAAAATTCCTGGCTTCGGATTTGGGGATGAGCCATTCAAATCTTTATAAGAAAGTAAAGGCTACCTCCGGACTATCGATCAATAGCTTCATTCGTTTTATCAGATTAAGAAAGGCAGCGGAGTTACTCATCAATACCAATTTAAATATCAATGAAGCGGCGTTCAGAGTTGGAATAAACGACATAAAATATTTCAGAGAGCAATTTCAGAAGCAGTTTAAGCTTACGCCTTCGGAATTTGTGAAAAAGCACCGGAAAACCTTCCATAAAAACTTTAGTGTAAATACAAATCATTAAATTTCGGCGTTTTGGCGGTCGTTTTATTAAAACGCCCCCTGTTATATATGATTTAGCCCCCTGTTTATAAAGGTTAAAATGATGTACTTAGGAAACCAAACAATCCAACTATTTAGCTAACCAACATGAAAGCGAAACCGCTATTTTTTTTCCTTATGTTTTTTGTGCTATGTGCCATACCGGTGTTAAGCTTTGCACAAGTACCAAAATTATATACGGTAGGAACTAATGGCTGGGCAAATAATTCGGTTAATGCGGTAATCTTCCGTAAGAATTCTCTGGTTACTTTTAAAAATACCCAATATGCTGCCTATTATGATGATGAGCAGTTTGTTGTTTTGGCAAAGCGTAAGCTGGGTGAAGCAAACTGGATAGTTAAGAGAAGTCAGTTTAAGGGCGATGCCACTGATGCACATAAATCAATCAGCATTGCTGTTGATGGCAATGGCTTTCTACACCTGACCTGGGGCCAGCATAACAACGGGTTGAATTATTCGATCAGTTTGACGGCGGGTTCACTGGAGATGGGCAACAAACAACCCATGCTTTCAAAGAAAGAAGATAAAGTGAGTTATCCGGAGTTTTATAAGATGGCTAACGGTGACCTGCTGTTTTTTTACAGAGATGGGGGTTCTGGAAATGGGAACCTAATGATTAACCGGTACGAGCTACAATCGAAGCATTGGCTAAGGGTACAGGATGGCTTAATTGATGGGCAAGGTAAAAGGAATGCTTACTGGCAAACTACGGTTGATGAAAAGGGAGGTCTTCACCTTTCGTGGGTGTGGCGTGAAAGTCCTGATGTGGCCAGTAACCATGATATTTGTTATGCCAAATCTGTAGATGGTGGTAAAACATGGTCAAAATCAAACGGAGAGATTTATCAGCTTCCTATAAATGCCTCAAATGCAGAATATGCTGTTAAAATTCCACAGAAGAGTGAACTGATTAATCAGACGTCTATGATTGCACAATCTACCGGAGAGGTATTTATTGCATCGTACTGGCGAGAGCAGCATGATTCGGTGCCGCAGTATCACATTGTTTATAAAAGCACTGATTCATGGGCAGTGAACAATCTGGGATTTCGCAAAACTCCATTTTCGCTAAGTGGAGGAGGAACGAAGCAAATCCCCATATCACGTCCTCAGATTGTAAGCTGGAAAGCCGGAGGGCGTCAGGCAGCAGCATTGATTTTTCGCGATGCAGAAAGAGGCAGCCGTGTTTCAATAGCCCTTAGTGAAAATATAAAAGCCAAAGACTGGCAAATTTCAGATTTGACCAATTTCAGTGTCGGAGATTGGGAACCGAGTTTTGATACTGAACTCTGGAATAAAAGGAATGTACTGAATTTATATGTGCAAAAGGTTGTTCAGGTGGATGGTGAGGGAAAGGCAAATACAGGACCTACTGCGGTACAGGTATTGGAGTGGAAAGCAAAATATTAACGACGATGATTAAGAGTAACCAGATAAACACCAAATTGAAGAGGAAGACATTAATGACGTTAGTTGCAGTTGTCTTTTCGTTATGTGGCTTTGCACAACAACCAACAAAACCTTCAGCCTATTTATTTACCTATTTTACGGGTAATGCAGGCGCTGAAGAATCCATCCGCTTTGCAATCAGCAAAGATGGATATCATTTTAATGCATTAAATGGTAATCAACCCGTGATCAGTTCGGCTGCAATAAGTTCTACGGGAGGGGTTAGGGATCCGCATATTTTGCGTGGTGTGGATGGCAAGACTTTTTATATGGTGGTTACTGATATGGTATCCGCAAAAGGCTGGAATTCTAACCGGGCAATGGTTTTATTGAAGTCGACTGACCTGATTAACTGGACTTCAGCTATAGTTAATCTTCAGACTAAATACAGCGGTAATGAGAACCTGCTTCGTGTTTGGGCTCCTCAGACCATTTATGATCAGCAGGCTAAAAAATACATGATATACTGGTCGATGAAACACGGTGAAGATCCTGATAAAATTTACTACGCCTACGCAAACCCTGAATTTACCGACCTCGAGACTGAACCAAAGCAGTTATTTTTTAGTCCGACGAACGGTGCTGCAATAGATGGCGACATTGTTTTAGATCAAGGTAAATATCATCTGTTTTTCAAAACAGAAGGGAATGGCGCGGGTATTAAGATTGCGGTTTCTGATCAGTTAACGTCGGGATATGTGCTTCAGGACAAGTATGTGCAGCAAACTAAAGATCCGGTTGAGGGTGCAGGGGTATTTAAGTTAAATAATGGTGAAGGGTACATTCTGATGTATGATCTTTATACCAAAGGGAAATATCAGTTTACTAAAACCAAAGACCTCAAGAACTTCAGTGTGATTGACAATGAAGTAAGCATGGATTTTCATCCCCGTCATGGTACCGTATTGCCTATAACTGCTGAGGAAGCAGGGAGATTAATGCGTAAGTGGTATAATCCGGTATCTGTGTTGTCCACTCCAAAGGCGAAAGCGATAAAACAGCATAATATCATCATCGATAGCGTAAAGCATGAGGTTTACTATCCGGTGGTTAACGGAACTAATTTAAAGTCGTTTGATCCGTTGTTTGTTGATTTACCCGGACTGAAAGTTTCTCCAAAAGCTCCTTACGATCTTTCAAAAGGAAAAGTAAAACTACAGGTAAGCGTGGATGGTAAGCCAGCCGAAACATTCTGGCTTAGTGCTGAGGTGAGCAATAACCCTGCTTTGGTTGGCTATTATGCTGATCCGGAGGTTCTATATTCTAATAAAACAAAGAAATATTATATCTACCCTACCAGCGATGGCTTTACGGGGTGGGGCGGAACCTATTTCAAGACCTTCTCTTCGGCTAATTTAGTTGACTGGAAGGATGAAGGCGTAATCCTGGATTTAAACAAAGATGTTTCCTGGGCAAAAAAGAATGCCTGGGCACCTACCATCACTGAAAAAAAGGAGAACGGAGGCTATCAGTATTATTACTATTTCACTGCTGCCCAGAAAATTGGCGTAGCGGTAGCTGACGATCCTGCAGGTCCGTTTAAAGATTCTGGAAAGGCGTTGATTTCTGTGAGACCTAAAGGTACGCGGGGCGGGCAGGAAATCGATCCGGATGTGTTTACTGACCCAAAATCAGGGAAGAGTTATCTTTATTGGGGTAACGGGCACATGGCTGTGGCCGAATTAAATTCTGACATGGTTTCTATTGATACCAACAGCATAAAAGTAATTACACCAGATAAAAGTTTTAGAGAGGGTACGGAAGTATTCTACAGGAACGGAAAATACTACTTTCTGTGGTCGGAGGATGATACCAGAAGTGAAAATTATAGGGTGAGATATGGATACTCGGACTCACCTACAGGAAAGATCATTGTTCCGGAAAACAATTTAATTCTGGCGAAAGATCCGGCAAAAGGAATATATGGAACAGGGCACAATAGTGTAATACAGGTGCCTGGCAAAGACGAGTGGTATATTGTTTACCATCGTTTTACCAGACCTAACGGAATTACTATGGGCAGTGCCGCAGGTTACAACCGGGAAGTTTGCATTGATAAACTATTTTTTAATGCGGACGGAGCCATAAAGCCGGTAATTCCAACGATAACAGGTATAAAATAATAGTATGAGCACTTTGAAAACAATATCGTTTGTCCTTTTGACCTTCATCTGCATGCAGACTTTTGCGCAGGATTATCCGTCAAAGGGAGAAGTATTAAATATCATCAACAAAGCCAATAGTTATTGGCAAAAAAACAATAAACCCGAGGTGAGGTCTTTCTGGGATCATGCAGCCTACCACACGGGAAATATGGAGGCTTTTCAGATCACCGGAAACCGGGTGTTTCTAAAATATTCTGAAGCCTGGGCCGAGTACAATAAATGGATGGGGGCTAAATCGGCTGATAAAAGCAAATGGAAATATAAGTATGGTGAAACAGATGAATATGTATTGTTTGGAGACTGGCAGATTTGCTTTCAAACCTACATTGATTTGTATCACATCAGTAAAGAAGAGCATAAAATAGCCCGGGCAAAAGAGGTGATGGAGTACGAAATGAGTACGCCTGCAAACGACTACTGGTGGTGGGCTGATGGCTTATACATGGTAATGCCTGTGATGACCAAACTGTATAAAACAACCGGCAATCAACAATATCTTGATAAATTGTATGAGTACTTTATGTATGCCAACAGCATTATGTATGATAGCGAGGCCAGGCTTTACTACCGCGACGCGAAGTATGTTTATCCGAAACACAAAAGTGCCAATGGGCAAAAGGATTTCTGGGCAAGAGGTGATGGCTGGGTCTTCGCGGGATTGGCAAAAGTACTGAAAGACCTTCCGGTGGATGATACGCATCGAAATGAGTATTTAGGTAAATACAAAAGTATGGCAAAGGCAATAGCTAAATCACAGCAAAAAGAGGGGTACTGGACACGCAGTATGCTTGATGCTGCACATGCCCCGGGACCAGAAACCAGTGGAACGGCTTTCTTTACCTATGGGTTTTTATGGGGTATCAACAACGGCATTTTGAACCGCAAAACTTATTTACCAATAGCACTGAAGGGCTGGAATTACCTGACAAAAACTGCTTTACAGGAGGATGGTAAGGTGGGATATGTTCAGCCGATTGGTGAAAAAGCCATCCCTGGGCAGGTAGTAGATGCGAGCTCAACTGCAAATTTTGGCGTGGGCGCTTTTCTACTGGCAAATTGTGAAATGTATAGATTTTTAGAAAAAACTGAATTTAAAAAATAATGAAAAGGATACTCCATAGGACATTAGTTGCTTTCGTGTTCCTGCTAACAATAGGCACGGGCGGAACTTTTGCGCAGAAAAAAACAGTGAAGAAGGCTATGGTTTTAAGCGACCGACAATTCTGGTTGCAACAGTTGGATAAAATGGTTCGTCCGGTATTGTACAACCTGGCGAAAGACAGTCTGAAAATTGTGATGCCCAAAGTAACCTCCATTCACATTGATAATAAAGACCACAGAATAAAAGTTCAGTATGTTGAAGTTTTAGGTCGTGTATTAAGTGGCATAGCACCATGGCTGGAGCTCGAGGGCGGCTCAAAAGAGGAGGTAGCATTGAGAGCTCAGTACCGGGAATGGGCTATTCAGGGCTTAAAGAATTCTTTAGATTCAAATGCAAAAGACTTCATGAATTATGATATTGGCGGGCAACAACTGGTTGACGCTTCATATGTGGCCTATGCTTTTGTGCGCTCGCCATGGTTGTGGGAAAACCTCGGAAAAAAACACCAGGCTTTAATCGTAAAATCTATTCAGACTACCCGAAGATTTAAGCCTGTGTTTTCTAACTGGCTTTTATTTTCTGCCATGAATGAAGCTTTTTTTGCCAAATATGGCTACGAATGGGATCCTATGCGGGTTGATTACGCTTTACAGCAGTTGGAGCAGTGGTATGTTGGCGACGGGATGTATACCGACGGAACCAGCTTTGCTTACGATTATTACAACAGCTACGTGATTCATCCGTACCTGGCTGCCATTTCATCGGTAATAGGCAAAAAAACGAATGCCTATAACAGCATGTTTGAGAAGATTAAAAAACGAAATGACCGATATGCCATTATTCAGGAACGTTTGATTAACTCAGATGGTACTTATCCGGCTACGGGCAGGTCGATTGTGTATCGTGGGGCAGCCTTCCATCATTTAGCTGATGTAGCCTGGAGAAAAGCTTTGCCGAAGCAATTAAGTCCGGAGCAGGTACGATGTGCACTTACTGCCGTTATTAGAAAAACGCTTGAAAGTCCGTCGACTTATCAGAATGGCTGGTTAACCATTGGTTTATATGGAGAACAACCGGATATGGGTGATTTTTACAATAATCAGGGTAGTCCGTATATCAGCAGCAATATTTTTTTACCGTTGGGATTGCCTGAAAACGACCCGTTCTGGGCAAATCCGGCCGCTAAATGGAGTGCTCAAAAGATATGGTCGGGCGCGGATTTCCCGAACGATCATAGCGTAGACTTAAGATAATAAACAAAAGAATATCGATAAATTGCAAGTAATTAACTTTCAAAATAAATTATCCTTCACAGCATGTTAAAATATAGATTTTTAAAGCCAGGCTCCATCGGCATGTTATTGGTTGCCACTATTGCAGGCACATCAGCAGCTCAGGAAACAAACCAGCCATATCAATCATTTTCACCCGGAAAAATCTGGAAAGATGATAAGGGTGTTCATATTAATGCACATGGCGGTGGCATAGTGGAATCCAAAGGTAAATACTATTGGTTTGGGGAACATAAAATAGAGGGCGAAAAGGGTAATTCGGCCCAGGTAGGGGTGCATTGTTATTCGTCGAAAGACCTTTACAACTGGAAGGATGAAGGAATTGCTTTGCCTGTATCGGATGATCCGAAAAATGATATTGCCCGGGGAAGCATTATTGAACGTCCGAAAGTAGTATATAATAAAAGTACTAAAAAGTTTGTGATGTGGTTTCACCTTGAACTTTTAGGCCAGGGATACGGTGCTGCGAGATCAGGCGTGGCCGTTGCCGACAAGGTTACAGGTCCATATAAGTTTATCAAAAGCTATCGTCCGAATCCAAAACAAATGCCTTTTTACACAACAGATGTTGCTGAGGCAGAGAAGCTGAACTGTGATCAGCCAAAAAGCAAGAGCGATGGTTTTTTCTGCAGGGATTTTCCTGGTGGACAAATGGCCAGAGACATGACGGTTTTTGTGGATGATGATGGAAAGGCTTACCATGTCTTTTCTTCTGAAGAAAACTTTACGCTTCATCTTGCAGAATTAACGCCTGATTATTTAGGCCATACGGGTAAATTCATTAGAATTTATGTTGGGCAGCAAACTGAAGCACCGGCATTATTTAAAAAGGACGGGGTTTATTACATGGTTGGTTCCGGGTGTACCGGTTGGGCACCTAATCCGGCACGTTGGTTCAAGGCGGATACTATTTGGGGTCCCTGGAAATTTATGGGTAATCCATGTGAAGGCACTGGTGCTAATCTAACTTTTGGCGGCCAGAGTACACATGTGCTTCCTGTACCAGGTAAAAAGGGACAGTTTATTTTCATGGCGGACAAATGGAATCCAAAGAATGCGATTGATGGCCGTTATTTATGGTTGCCCATCAGTTTTGAGGGTGATAAAATGAAGATCAAGTGGTATGATAGCTGGGATCTGAGTACGTTTAAATAAACAACAATAAGTTTCAGGGGATACTCAAGTGAACTTCCTAAAAAGGGGAGAGTGGGATTTCTCATGCCTGATATTAATAATTATAGCTCTTTTATTAAACTGATTATCAATGAATAAATACTTTTTCTGCCTTATTGCGATGGTGATTTCAATAAGCACATTTGCCCAAAAAGCAAAGCACACTTTTGCACTAGGTGACAGTGAATTTCTGTTAGACGGAAAACCTTTCCAGATTATTTCAGGCGAGATGCATTACCCCAGAGTTCCTAAGGAGGCCTGGCGCGACCGAATGAAAATGGCTAAAGCAATGGGGCTAAATACCATAGGAACTTATGTTTTCTGGAATTTGCACGAGCCGCAAAAGGGCAAATTTGATTTTTCCGGGAATAACGATATCGCGGCGTTTGTGAAAATGGCCGCAGAGGAAGGTCTATGGGTTATCCTGAGACCAAGCCCTTATGTATGTGCCGAATGGGAGTTTGGCGGATATCCTTATTGGTTGCAGAACGAAAAAGGATTGGTAGTACGTGGTATGGAGAAGCAATATCTTGATGAATACAGAAAGTACATCAATGCTGTCGGGAAGCAACTGGCTTCATCGCAGGTTAACCACGGTGGTAATGTATTAATGGTTCAGATTGAAAATGAATATGGTTCGTACGGTTCGGATAAAGAATACCTTGCCTTAAACCAAAAAATGTTTATTGAGGCTGGTTTTGACGGACTTTTATATACTTGCGATCCGGAAGCTGATATTGTTAAAGGACATTTACCAGGTTTGCTTCCTGCTATCAATGGTCAGGATAACCCTGCGAAGGTGAAAAAAATCATTAGTGAACTGCATGGTGGCAAGGGTCCGTTTTTTATTGCAGAATGGTACCCGGCATGGTTTGATTGGTGGGGTGAGGCTCATCATACAGTGCCTTTGGAACAATATACGAACAAGCTGGACTCCGTTTTAAAAGCAGGTATTTCCATTAACATGTATATGTTTCATGGTGGTACAACCAGAGGTTTCATGAACGGTGCAAACTATAAGGATACTTCACCGTACGAGCCCCAAACCAGCAGTTATGACTATGATGCTCCACTAAATGAGGCAGGGAACGCAACGGAAAAGTTCAGAAAATTCAGGGCTGTTATAGAGAAAAACCTTCCCGCTGGTCAAAAACTTCCTTCAATCCCGGCAGAAAAAAAAACAATCACTATTGATCCGATAAATTTCACTTTAAGTAGTTCAGTATTTAATCATCTCCCGAGTGCTGTAAATAATAAGACCCCATTAACTTTTGAAGATTTAAAGCAGGATTATGGTTACGTACTTTACAGAACTTCAGTTACAGGGGGTGAAAAGGGCGTGTTAAAGTTAAAGAACCTTCGGGATTATGCACTTGTTTTCATTAATCAGCAAAGGGTAGGTATTTTGGATAGAAGGTTGAACCAGGATAGTCTGGAAATTACATTACCTGAAGGTAAGGTTCAGCTCGACATATTTGTAGAGAACATGGGCAGGGTAAATTTTGGAAAGTATTTATTGGAAAACAAAAAGGGAATTACAGAAAAGGTTTTATTTAGGGGTAATGAACTTTATAACTGGTCGATGTACGGCTTACCGTTTAATGATGTGAGTAATTTGAAGTTTGATTCGCAGCATTCACAAAATAAGAGCTTGCCTATACTTCAAAGGGCAAAGTTCCAACTGACGGAAGTTGGAGATACCTATCTTGACATGCGTAAGTGGGGAAAAGGAGTGGTGTGGATTAATGGGCACAACCTTGGAAAGTATTGGTCGATCGGTCCGCAGCAAACTTTGTATGTTCCACGAGAATGGTTGAAAAAGGGAGCAAATGAAATCACTGTTTTAGAATTGATCAAACCCGATCAACATGAGGTGGGTGGAATTTCTTCACCGATTTTGGATGAGGTTGTTAAAAATTAACGGCATCTAGAATGTGGCAGGCATAATCTTTTAATTAGCTGTAAATGAGTTAATATAAGGGTTGTGCTTGTTAATTTACGCCAATCACAAGCCTGTCGATTAAGGTATATTTATAATGTTATTATAACCTGCATACCAAACAGAATCCAATCATTATGAACGCTATTAATTATGTATCTCCAAAATCCCATAGGCAACATTATTTTTTTTTGTACCCGATTTTAAGTTTCCCATCGACGTTTAAAAAATGAAATGCTGGTAAAATCTGCGTTTTTAGTTGAAAAGTAACATTTTAACCCCTATTAAATACCGTATTGCCCCTCCCTGGGAATGCTTTTTTAATAGTTACTTTGTTACCAACCAAATACTAAAAACTTAATTATGAGAAAATCCAGACTATCAACAGCAAAGGAAGAGTAACTAACTTCTGGCTTATTTACAAGGATCACTGGGACTTTTAAATGATGGTAAATGCGACGGCATTATCCAGCTAGAAAGTGCTGATGAGCCAATCCTTGATTTCAGATTAAACAAAAAGCAGATCGAATAATCTGGCTCGAGGGCCCTGAGAATTTCTTTTGCCTAAAAACAATTAAACTAACCCAAATAAACATGATGAACAACTACTTGATCGCCGGTTTCCGAAAAACCGGTTGGGCAATGCGCCATCCGTTGCTTGCCTTTGTTTTGCTTGTATTCGCTGTTGCGTGTAAGAAAAATCAAAACTCCACGGCCGCAACTGAATATGACCCAAGCCTGCCCATAACCATTAATTCTTTTACCCCCGATTCGGGCGGTATCCGCACTAAACTTGTAATTAAAGGTTCAAATTTTGGTACTGATAAGTCGAAAGTGAAAGTCTACTTTACAGATACTGAAAAAGATAGGTCAGCTACTATCATTGGCTTAAACAATGAAACGATTTATTGTTTAGTACCTAAAGAAAATGCAGGTTTGAATGCTGTAAAAGTAATGGTGGAGGCGAAGAGCGGAGTAATTACGAAGAAATTCAAATACATAGTTGCACAAAGTGTATCAAATGTTGTGGGGCTAACAACTGTTGTGGGTTCTGTAAATGGATCACTTTCGGATGCCAGGATCCAAAGAACCTTTGGTATTGCCGCGTTGGATAATGACGAACTGATTTCCTTCGAGTCGATGGTCGGTAATGTGAGATATATTTCTATCAACGACAATAAAGTTACTACGCTTCAGACAGGGTTTGATGGTACACAACCCGCTTTAAATAGTACGGGTACGAAATTATATTCTATAGGAAGAAACGTGCCGCATAAAGTATATTTTTATGAAAAAAGTAGTCTTTGGCAGCCGCAAATTCTTGCAGCGCAAATTCCGGGATCAACAGGTATTATATATTCTGCTTGCTTAGATGATACAGAGCAATGGCTCTATTTCAGAGATAAAGATGGCAAATTTGGACGTTTAGAAATCGCGAACCCAACGAATGTTCAGATTCTGAATACTGCCTGCGGAAATGTTGGATCCACTGAATATAGCTATATGGTATATAATAAAATAGAGAGCTGTTTCTACTTTACTGTTCAAAGCACTAATGGTGTGTACAAAGTTAGTAAAGATGGGAAAACAGTGACGGAATACGCTGGTTTTAATGGATTGGGAAAAGCGGATGGAAAACTGCTTGGCGAATCTTCCTTTACTTCACCCACCGGAATGTGCGTGGATAGTGAGGGTAATCTATACGTTGCAGATTCGAACTCAAATTTGATAAGAAAGATCAACCGTAGTACTGGTTATGTATCTACCATAGCAGGAATTGCAGGTGTTTTTGGAGGAGCCAATGGACTACCCCTTGCATCAACCTTTAATTATCCTTACTGTCTGACTATCGATAAAAACGATGTAATATTTATTGGCGAAAGCTGGGGAGTGACAATCCGTAAGCTTGCAATTGAGTAATGTTCAGATCTGTATTTGATTTAATTTATTAACAAGTTAAGCACAACAAAATTTATGAGAAAAATATTATATCTGGTTTTGATGTATGTCTTTACCATGTTTAATGCTGCGTTATATGCGCAGGATAGTGGTAAACTAACAATGTCGGGACAATTAATGGATGAGCAAGGTAAGGAGCTTATTGGCGTATCCATTTTTGTAAAAGGTAACACGAAGATTGGTACCTCGTCAGATTCGGATGGAAGATTCCGTTTGGCAAATGTTCCTAAAGGGAGTACAATTGTTTTCTCCTTTATAGGGTTTGAGTCATTTGAACTCGCTGCAAATGAATCAAAAGATAAAATCAAGGTGGTACTGAAAGAAAATGTTAGCGATTTCGAAGAGGTTCAGGTGGTAAGTCTTGGTACACAACGTAAGATAACTACAACGGGATCAATCAGCACTATTAACGTAAAGGATTTACAAGTTCCTGCAACTTCTCTGAGTAATATGCTTGGTGGAAGAGTGCCGGGTATTGTTGCTGTACAACGTAGTGGTGAGCCGGGAAGTAATTTTTCCGAATTCTGGGTTCGGGGAATCAGTACTTTCGGTGCGAGTGCTTCAGCCTTAATTTTGATTGATGGGGTAGAAGGAAATCTGGATAATATAGATCCTTCCGATATAGAAAGTTTCTCAGTTTTAAAAGATGCCTCGGCGACAGCCGTTTATGGTATCCGTGGAGCCAACGGTGTAGTTGTTGTTACTACTAAGAGAGGTAAGGCCGGTAATTTAAAATTGAATTTTAAAGCCAATTCTACCTTCACCAAATCGGCAAGGATGCCGCAATATGTAGAAGCTTATGATTACGCTTCACTGGCGAATGAAGCAAGGCTGGGGAGAGGGCAGGCTGCCATCTATAGTCCTGTAGAATTAGAGTTATTTAGAACTAATTTGGATCCGGATCTTTATCCGAATACAAATTGGAGGGATGTTATCCTAAAAGACGATACGCGTTACTCGCAATATAATTTGAACATTTCCGGAGGTGGTACTGCTGCCAGGTATTATATGAGTTTAGGTTATCTGAATCAGGAGGGTATTTTTAAGCAAGACAAGAATGTGAACCTATATGATGTAAATACCAATTACGATAAATATAACTTTAGAGCCAATATAGATGTAGACCTAACAAAAACGACCAAACTGGCCCTGAATCTTGATGATGCCATAGCGCTTCAAAACTCGCCTGCTTATGCTACTGATAATAAATTTCTTTGGGACACACAAGCTAATGTTACACCTGTAAGTATTCCGGTGAGATATTCCAATGGTCAGCTTGCTGCTTATGGCATTGGTGGCACAACGCCATCTCCCTACTACTTATTAAATTATACTGGATTTAGAAAGACCAATACTAATACTGTAAATGCTAAATTGAGTCTTGACCAGGATTTAAAATCTTTGACGCCCGGCTTAAGTGCCAGAGGGTTGTTCTCCTGGACTTATTATGGAAGTAATACCGCTAGCCACCCTAAAATGGGAGCCGAAGCATTCCAGGCTTCAGCAGTTTCGGGAAGGGCTAACGATGGAAAATTAATAACATCAAGAACAATTGCTTCCTCTGATGCCGGTTATGGGCAAGGCTCTTTAATTACCCGTCAAATGTATATAGAGGGACAAGTGAATTATAACCGCACATTTAATTCCGTACACAATTTTACAGGTCTCCTACATGTGTACAGACAGGAAGATATCACTTCTAGTCTTACTGCCTATAGCGATCCTTATATGAGTGTTATCCCGCTTAGAACACAAGCGCTTTCTGGTCGTTTAACCTATTCTTACAAAGACACCTATTTATTAGAAGGTAATGCTGGTTATTCCGGATCCGAAAACTTTAAACCAGGTGAGCAATATGGTTTTTTCCCTGCTCTATCTGCCGGATGGATCCCTACCCAATATGAATGGGTAAAAGAAAATATCAAGTTTGTAGATTATTTTAAAATCCGTGGATCATGGGGTAAAGTCGGGAACGCAAAAATTTTAAACTCCGATAACAGGTTGGTGCGTTTTCCATATCAAACTATCTTAACCTCAGGAGGTAACGATTGGGGAAATACCATTGTTGAAAGTAAGGTTGGAACAAGTGGATTAAAATGGCAAACCTCAACTAAATACGATTTAGGGTTGGACGTAAAATTCCTTAAAAGTAAATTTGATTTAACCGTGGATGCTTTCTTAACAAAAGCAGATGATATCTATCAGCAACGGGTATCAATACCAGACGAGGTAGGTGCAGCTCAAGCGCCATACCTCAATGTGGGCTCGATGAAAAGCTGGGGTATGGACGGTAATTTAACTTATTTTCAAAATCTGAGTAAGGATGTTTCCCTAACGGTTAAAGGTAATTTTACCTTTTCCAGAAATAGAGTTACACATTGGGAACAAAGTGGTTTAAACTTTCCTTACCAATCGTACAGCGATGTACCTTATGGTGTGCAAAGAGGCCTGGTTGCGTTAGGATTGTTTAAAGACAAAGCCGATATCGCAAATAGTCCTATACAAACTTTTATGGCCAACTATTTGCCTGGCGACATTAAATATAAAGACATTAACGGTGATGGTGTCATTAATACAGATGATGTTGTTCCCCTTAACTATTCCAATGTACCACGTGTAATTTATGGTTTGGCAACAGCGCTAACCTATAAAAAATGGACATTTAATGTGTTCTTTACCGGTCAGGATCAGGTTGGCTATTTTCTTGGTGGCGCAGGTTACTATCCGTTTTCAGGAGAATCTACCGGGAATGTGCTGAGTATTGTAGCTGACCCGGGCAACCGTTGGATTCCGGCCACCGTTTCAGGAACTTCGGCTACGGAGAATCCAAATGCACGTTTTCCCCGTTTAACCTATGGTGCAAATAATAACAATAATCAGGCTTCCACATTCTGGATGGCAGATGCATCTTTTCTGCGCTTAAAAAATGTTGAAGTATCTTATAAACTCGACAATAAATTCTTAAAACGTTATGGCATATCTTCAACTACATTTAGTATTGTTGGCGATAACCTTAAAGTTTGGGATAATGTTAAACTCTGGGACCCTGAACAGGCATCCAATAATGGAGCTGTATATCCGCTTCAAAGAATGTACACCCTGCAAATGTTTGTAACGTTTTAAACTAATTATTCAGATGAACACGAAACTTAAAATATTATTCGCAGTTATTATATCCGGTGTGATAGGCACAGGATTAAGTTCCTGCAAAAAAGACTACCTTAATGTGGATGAGTATCTCTACGATATGACCAATATAGATAGTGTATTTGCCAACCAAGATAAATTACGGACTTACATTAATGGAATAGCCTCCTACCTTCCCGATGAAGAGAGGTTGTGGACCAATTCATGGGCTCCTTTTCAGCAGGCAACCGACGAAAACTTTACTTCATGGAATGATGGAAGTCATGCAGGAATAAAACTGATGGTAAATGAAATTACGCCTTTTGCAGCCAATACCTATTTTAATAATTATGCTACCTGGTACAAAGGCATCCGTAAAGCAAATACTGTTATTGCAAGGATAGATGAAGCAAAAGGCCTGTCCATCACATCTAAGCGCCAATATTTAGGTGAAATGTATTTCTTTAAGGGATATTTCATGTACCTCCTTATCCAACAATACGGACCTGCTGTGATTCCTCCGGATGACTTGTCTGATTTGAATGATGATGGAGAGTCACTCTCACAAGAACGTAGCAGTTATGATGATTGCGTGGCCTATATTGTAAAAAACATGGAGTTGGCAACAGGGTACCTGTCGGCAAATCAGGAGGCTTTAAGTGATATTTATCGTCCAACATCAGGCGCAGCGATGGCCACAATGTCACGCGTGCTACTCACTGCAGCAAGCCCGATGTTTAATGGCAACCGATCTTATGGCAATTGGTTGCGAAAAGATGGCACACCTTTTATATCCCAAACTTACAATAATGATAAATGGGGAAAAGCTGCTGCTGCCGCTAAACGTATTATGCAAACCGGTTTATACGAATTGTTTACCTATCCTAAAAGTACTGATACAGATCCTTTGGCACCAAATGTGCCAAGTGCAAATTATCCCAACGGTGCTGGAGGTATCGATCCTTACCGTTCTTATAAGTATAGTTTTATCGGAGAAATTCCGGCGAATGCCAATCGTGAAGTCATATGGTGTACAAATGTTAACCCACTAGGTAGTGGTTCTTCTTTAAACTTGTCTACTATTGCACTTTTGGGCGGTTGGAATGGTCTTAATCTAACACAAGATCTGGTGGATTCTTACAGAATGAAAGATGGAAATAGCATCAGCCGTTCAAGTACTGCTTATCCTTACCCTAGTAATTCTGAAGCCTATCTCTCCATTCCGGCAGCTAAAACCTATTCGGATGTCCAATTAACAGCCAATACCGCTCGGATGTACAACAATCGTGAGCCGCGCTTCTACGCAACAATTGGATTTAATCATTCGTATTGGAAAGGTACCTCTTACACTGGAAGCAGTCCCTATACCAATCTTGAAGTTACCTATTATTCCAATGGAAATGCTACCCCTACAATCAATAGTCCGAATGATTACAACCATACCGGCTATACTTGCATTAAGTACAATCACCACACCGATAATATACAAGCCTCATCAGCTATAAGGGCCAAGACATTTCCGATCTTTAGATATGCCGAAGTGTTGTTGAACTATGCTGAGGCGTTAAACGAAATGAACGGGTCGTATACTGATGCAGCTACAGGAACCGTAGTGACCAGAGACTTATCAGAAATACAAAATGCCTTTAACCGCGTAAGGTTTAGGGCAGGTATGCCGGGTTTATCTGTACAGGAACTGGCAAGTCAGGCAACAATAAGGGAAGCCATTAAGTTGGAGCGTAAAATAGAATTTGCCTGCGAAGGGCGCAGATACCACGATTTACGCCGTTGGCTTGATGCACCCGATGCTATGAGTAAACCTGTAGTTGGTATGAATGTGAAGGCAACAACAGGTCAGAAAGATTTGTTTTATACACGTACCACGCTTGTTGAACCTTTAACTACGCGGGTTTGGAGCTTTAAGATGTTTTTCTGGCCTATTCCGCTAAATTCCATGAATAAAAATTCCAAGCTGGTGCAAAATCCAAGTTGGTAGTAATTGAAATTAAAGAGATAATTTATTTGAGATGATAAATAATTTAAACTGATGAAGAAATTAAAATTTATATTATACTCGTTTATAACCCTTACTGTAGTGTTTGGTGGTTGTAAGAAGAAAGATAATCCACTAGATAAAGAGCAGTATATCAAACAGGTTTATCTTGTGGGAGCAAATAGTTCCAATAACGAGGGACGGACAATAATAAAAGCGAATTATTTGAATGGGGCCGATGCTGAAGCTTCTTTCAACTTATCTGTGGCTACTGGCGGAAGCTTAAATATAGACAGAGATGTAACTGCAACTATTGCCGATGCAGGGCTCGCACAGATCACCAGATATAATAGCTTGTATTTATACAGGTCTACGGATATCAAGATTCGTAAACTAAATGATCTTTTTTATAGAATTCCGAGTAAAAATGTCTTGATCAAAGCAAACGAAGTAAATGGTACAACTCCCGTATACGTTAAAACGGCAGGTCTGCAACCAGATTCATTATATGCCTTTTCAGTAAAGATAGCCTCCGTATCGGAACCTGATTACATTTCAATACGAAAAACGGATACTGTATTGATGGTGTCTCTAAACCTTATTAATGCTTATTCAGATTATACTTACAAAGTGGTAGGTACCTATTATCCGCTTAATACTCCAACAAATGTTACATCTGTATCTCTTACTGCCAGACAACTAAAGGCCACAAATTACAATACGGTGCGTTTTTATCATTTGGATAATAAAGAAGAATATGCCAACATAGCTCCTTTTGGCGTTAAAATGCAGGTTGCCGTTGATAATACATTGACAATTAGTGCATGGGGAACACTGAATGTTACCGCCGGAGGTGGAACATATAACCCGGATACGAAAACATTTAATGCCTGGTATAATTACGTGGTCAGCGGGGTTACCTATCAGTTTAAAGGAACATTTACGGCTACAGTACCGCCGGCAGTTTAATGCCGCGATAATGAAAAATATAGTCAATGATAATGATTAAAACGTATTCAATTTTGCGGGGCGGCTCAATAGGTAGCATAACCAGAACATTGGTTATAACCTATCATTATAAGATGATTTTACGGTTCAGCTTTTAAGATTTTAGTTAATAACCTTCAGCTTAATATTTGTAAAGGGCATATAAAGTTTCCGACTTTATATGCCCTTTTTTATGAACTTATTTTTGATTAAGATGAGGGTTGTATCTGTTAAAATAGGTTTATTTTCTATAATGGGATTCGGGTAATTTTACAGTATTGATCAGGGTTAAGAAGAGCTAATAAATAGCAGAAACGATTAGGTTTTGATGATGAATTACTTCTTCATATTTAAACGTTCATTTGACGCTTTAAAAATTAAAATAAGGGGTGAATCAACACTTTTGTTACATAATTTAACAGTTTAGCCCCTTTTTAATACCATATTACCCCCTGTTAAGGTGGGTAATTTAGTAGTTACTTTGTATTAATCAAGTATAAGGACTGGATAATGAGCTGTGCAGTAGGTAGTCAAGGGCAGATAGATTTATTATGTTAATGACGTTCATGTTACCTTAAAAGGTTTACCTCACGGCTCTATTAAGTACTTCTATAAGAAAACTAATCAACTAATAAATTCCTAAAAATGAGTCGAAATCCATTACAGATGCAAAAGTGCTTTTTGATGTTTCTCATTGCCATATTTCTTTATGGTTTTGGTACAGAAAAAGCAAGTGCGCAGAGCAGCAAAGTAACGATCACGGGACGTATTGCAGACAGTCAATCCAATACGATCCCTGGTGCAACAGTAAAAGAAAAGGGAACAGCTAATGTTACCATGAGCGATAATAACGGCGTTTACAAAATCTCCGTTTCCAAAGGGGCGGTGCTGGAGTTTGCATTCATTGGTTACCAAACCAAAAGCATAACTGTTGCAGACCAAACCCAGATTAACATAACCTTATCGGATGACGAGGCTAAGAGTTTAGACGATGTAGTGGTAGTAGGGTTCGGTAAACAAAAAAAGGTTAACCTAACCGGAGCGGTGGGTACGGTTGATGCCAAGGCATTGGAAAGCCGTCCGGTTCAAAACGTAACGCAGGCACTTCAGGGCTTAATACCCGGATTAAATATTGGGCAGAATAATGGCTCTCTTGAAAGCACAGCAAGTATCAATATTCGTGGAACAGGCACTATCGGAAGTTCATCCTCAAGCCCTTTAATTTTAATTGATGGAATGGAGGGATCTTTGAATGCATTGAATCCACAAGATGTTGAAAGTATTTCCGTTTTGAAGGATGCATCTGCTTCATCCATTTATGGCTCAAGAGCTGCGTTTGGGGTGATACTTGTAACTACGAAAAGGGGTAAAGCAGGCAAGGTTCAGGTAAATTATAACAACAGCTTCAGGATTACAAGTCCGGTTTTGTTACCTGAAATGATGGACTCTTATACTTTTGCACTTTATTTCAATGATGCTAGTGTGAATGGTGGTAATGCACCGCATTTTGATGCCGCTAAATTAAAGCGGATTAAAGATTTTCAGGATGGGAAAATCACTTCGACAATCATTCCGAGTCCAAATAATGCTTCACGCTGGGCTGATGGTTATGACTTCGGTAATGATAATAATGATTGGTATAAAGTGATGTACCGCGACAATAGTTTCTCCCAGGAGCACAACATCAGCCTAACCGGAGGAACTGAAGCGACTTCTTACTTTCTTTCAGGAAACTATCTGGATCAAACCGGAATGATGAAATTTAATCAGGATGGTTATAATCGTTATGGCGCCACTGTTAAGGTAAATACGAAAATAGCAGATAATTTAACGGCGAATTATAGTAATCGTTTTTTACGGGAAACTTACCATCGTCCCTCGGCGTTAACAGACGGGTTTTACGAAGCAATAGGAAGGCAGGGATGGCCCACTTTACCATTATATGATCCTAATGGATATCTATATAGTTCACCATCTCCAGCATTAGAGATGGCAGAAGGGGGAGAGGATAATCAGGCAAAAGATTGGATGTATCAGCAAATTCAACTGGTATTTGAACCTGTTAAAGGCTGGAAGACTTTTGCAGAAGCCAACTACCGTACACAAACACAGTTCCGCCATTGGGATTCGCAACAAACCTATAATCACGACGTTAATGGGGTACCTTATTTATATAAAAGAACCTCAAATGTATACGAATACGGATTTAAAGAAAATTATTTTAATACCAATATTTACTCTGAGTATTCAAAAAGCCTAGCTAAGCATAACTTCAAAATTATGGCTGGTTTCCAGTATGAGGATACCAGATATCGCGATTTTAGTGCCCAGCGAAATGGCATCATTGTTTCTGATATCGCCACCCTGAATACCACTTCCGGTCTTGATGCTGATGGTAAGGTAATTGCTCCTGTGGTTAATGGTCAATATCAGAATTGGGCTACAGCAGGCTTATTCAGCCGTTTAAATTACGATTACGACGGAATTTATTTATTGGAGGCAAACCTTCGCTATGACGGATCATCGCGTTTTCGTTCTGATAAGCGTTGGGGATGGTTTCCTTCAGTATCGGCAGGGTGGAATATTGCCCGGGAGAGTTTCTGGAAAGACCGGTTTGAGTTTGCCAATACTTTCAAAATACGGGCCTCTTATGGTAACTTAGGTAATCAGAATACGAACAATTGGTACCCTACTTATTTGACCATGCCAGTTGGTACTGCTAACGGTGCCTGGTTAATTGATGGTGCAAGGCCAAATACAGCAAGTGCACCTGGCATAGTAAGTTCTACTTTAACATGGGAAACCATTAAAAGTTACAATATTGGGTTAGATTTCGGATTTCTGAAAAACAGATTAACCGGATCATTTGACTGGTACAATCGTAAAACCCTAAATATGGTTGGCCCGGCTCCAGAGCTTCCGGTAATCCTCGGAACACCTGTACCACAAACCAATAACACAGATTTAAAATCATTGGGTTTCGAATTTGAAATCGGATGGAATGACCGTTTGAAAAATGGACTGGGCTATAATGTGAAATTCTTATTATCCGATTATCAAACAACTGTTACACGTTATCCAAATGCTACCATGTCGCTCAATACTTACAGAACCGGTCAGAAGCTTGGTGAGATATGGGGATATAGTACAATAGGTATTGCGAAAACTCAGGCAGAAATGAATGCCCATCTGGCAACACTAAGTAATGGTCAGTCTGTATTTGGCTCACAATGGGCTGCAGGTGATATCATGTATGCTGATTACAACAAGGATGGAAAACTAGATTGGGGAAGTTGGACTCAGGGTGATTCCGGAGATGCTCACCTGATTGGTAATAATACCCCGCGTTACCGTGTAGGTTTAGATATCAATCTGGATTATAAAGGTTTCGACTTCAGGGCATTTTTCCAGGGTGTTTTAAAGCGGGATTACTGGCAGAGCAGTTACTTCTTCTGGGGAGCAACATCTGATAAATGGTGGTCGACAGGTTTAGTTCAACATGAGGATTATTTCAGGAACGATCCGAATAGTCCGCTTGGTTTAAACTTAGATTCTTATTATCCAAGACCAACATTCGGTTCAGGTAAAAACCAGCAAACCCAAACAGGATATCTACAGGATGCATCTTACATCAGATTGAAAAATATTCAGTTGGGCTATTCTTTGCCCAATAAGCTGATCAAAAAAATCGGTGCCCAGAAACTCAGGGTATTTGCCTCTGGGGAAAACCTGGTTACCTGGACAAATCTGGCTGAAATGTTTGATCCGGAAACGATTGATGGAGGAGCGAACGGAAGTGTATATCCGTTATCTAAAGTGCTTTCATTTGGTTTAAGTTTAACCTTTTAATCGAACAACATGAATTTTTATAAAGTTAAAATACATATTCGTTTAGCAGCTTTAGTTGCTACTATCCTTTTATTTGGGGCTTGCAAAAAAGCGTTAGATAAGGAACCCATGTCAAACATTACTCCTGAAAAATATCTTCAGGAAGAAGGCCAGCTTGCTGCGTATGCCGTTGCCCGGTATCCCGATATTCTTCCATCACATGGAAACTGGTCATTTGGAACTTTTGGTACTGATGGAAATACCGACAATATGGTGATTCCGGCATTAGATAATAAGTTTATTCCAGGGCTATGGCGTGTCGAAGCAACTGGTGGGGATTGGAGTTTCACCAATATTTACCAAACAAATTATTTTTTGAATACAGTGCTGCCCCGTTGGAAAGCAGGGCAAATTGTAGGAAATGCCGACAACATTAAACAATACATTGGTGAGATTTATTTTTTGAGGGCATATGAATATTTTAAAAAGCTGCAAACGCTGGGTGATTTTCCAATAGTGAGAGGAGTGTATCCTGACGAAAAGGAAATTCTAACGCAAATTAGTAAAAGGCAACCCTGCAATGAAGTTGCAAGGTTTATTATATCCGATCTTGATTCTGCAGCTTTGCTTTTAAAAGCTTCTCCGGTATCATCAAAAAACAGAATTTCCAAGGAATGTGCTCAATTATTGAAGTCGCGTGTTGCCCTTTTTGAAGGCACTTGGCTGAAATATTTCAAAGGAACAGCTTTTGTGCCTAATGGACAGAACTGGCCTGGTAAAGCTAAAGATTATAACGCGAGCTATCAATTTCCATCGGGGACAATTGAATCAGAAATTGACTACTTTTTAACTCAGGCCATGGCATCTGCCAAGGTTGTTGCTGACGCTATAGCACTGGTTTCAAATACAGGTACCATTGAATCGCCAAATAATGAGAACCCTTATTTCAATATGTTCAGTGCTACTAACATGTCAGGTTATAGTGAGGTTTTATTATGGAGGCAATATGCTGCGGGATTAGTTACGCACAATGTACCGGTGTATGCCCAAGCGGGTAATTATGCCGTTGGATTATCAAGAAGTATGGTGGAGAGCTTCCTTATGGATAATGGCCTACCCATTTATGCTACAGGAAGTAATTACCAGGGTGACGATTACATTGCGGATGTAAGAAAAAACAGAGATGGAAGGTTAACTTTATTTTTGAAGGAACCTGGTCAAAAGAACGTATTATTAAATGCCGGTCAAGGTACACATGCAACGGCAATTGAACCTACCCCAAGGATTTATGAACCTGGTTATGAGCAGAAGTATACCACAGGTTATACCATTAGAAAAGGCTTAAGTTATGATGCTGCACAGGCAAATAACGGCCAGGGGTATACTGGCAGCATTACCTTTAGGGCCTCCGAAGCTTATCTCAATTATATTGAAGCGAGTTACGAAAAAAATGGACTGATTGATGCTGATGCAACCAGATACTGGCAGCAGCTAAGGGCGAGAGCAAAGGTGAATATTGATTTCCAACAAACGATATCTGCAACTGTGATGTCGAGAGAAACCCAGGATTGGGGTGCCTATTCAGCTAATGCACTGGTATCTCCAACGCTCTATAATATTCGCCGGGAAAGAAGGAGTGAGTTAATGGCTGAAGGGCTTCGCTTCATGGATTTAAAACGCTGGAGAGCTATGGATCAAATGATCACTACTCCTTATCATTTTGAAGGTTTCAAATTGTGGGGCCCGATGAGATCATGGTATACCGCTGCTCAGATCATTTATGGCGCGACCGATACCAAAGCAATTGTTTCGGATCCGGCATTGAGTCTGTATTTGAGGCCACAGGAAATTCGTTCAAATGCTGACTCGTATAAAGGGGCAAGATGGACGATGGCTCATTACCTTAGTCCTATTGCCACGCAGCATTTTAATATTACCTCAACAGGAGGCAATTTTGCAACTTCTCCTATTTATCAGAATCCAGGTTGGTCTACCGCAGGTGGCTCAATACCTACAGGACTTTAATATTTTCTGGCTGCAGGTTTTGTGAAACCTGTAGCCATTACAATTTTCTACACCATGAACCTTAAAAATTTTATTCCCCTCTCACTCCTTTCGTTATTGTTTATGCAGCCTCTCATGGCGCAGAAGAACGACTGGGAAAATCCTGCTTTAGTTGACCAGGGAAAGGAAAAACCGCATGTTGCCTTTATGCTTTTTGATAAGCAAAAAGATGTACTTGACGATGACTATACAAAATCTCCGTACTTTAAATCTTTAAACGGCAACTGGAAGTTCCTTTATGTAGATAAATATGCCGATAGAAGATTAGACTTTTATAAGCCTGAACTGGACGATAGTGGCTGGGCAAATTTAATTGTTCCATCGAACTGGGAGCTGAATGGTTTTGGTATTCCAATCTATACAAATATTACTTATCCACACCCAAAGAATCCACCCTTTATTGGCGAAAACAATCCGGTTGGAACTTACAGGAAAACATTTACGGTGCCCGAAAACTGGTCGGGTAAAGAAACGATAATTCATTTCGGATCAATTTCGGGTTGCGCCTTTATCTACGTAAATGGTAAAAAGGTAGGCATGACCAAGGCTTCTAAAACACCGGCCGAGTTCGATATTACCAACTTCTTAAAACCGGGCAATAACGTGCTGGCTGTTCAGGTTTTCCGCTGGTCGGATGGGAGTTACCTTGAGGATCAGGACTTCTGGCGGTTAAGTGGTATTGAGCGTAATGTATATCTGTATGCAATGCCAAAACAAACCGTTTGGGATTTCTATTTAAAGGGCGACTTAGATAAAACTTATACAGATGGCTTGTTCAGTGCGGATGTTGATATTCGCAAATTCGCCAAAAATGCGCCTTCAACAGGGGCTGTTACCGTTAGCTTGCTGGATAAAACCGGGAAAACCGTTTTCACTAGAAAGCAAACATTTAATAGTAATACAGATTCTATCCAAACCGTAAGAGTTGGCGGCACGATCAAAAATCCTTTAAAATGGAATGCTGAGCAGCCAAACCTATATGATTGTATTATAACCTTAGATGATGCAAAAGGGAAACAGGTAAGTGTAACTGGTGCAAAAGTCGGCTTCAGAAAAGTTGAAATTAAAGATGCTCAGCTTTTGATTAATGGCGTTGCTACGTTTGTACACGGCGTTAACCGCCATGAACACGATGATGTAACAGGACACACCACTACTAAAGAACTGATGTTGAAAGATATCCGTTTAATGAAGGAGCTCAACATCAATGCTGTGCGCTTATCTCACTATCCTAACGATCCGCTATGGTATAAATTATGCGATGAATATGGTTTATATCTGGTGGATGAAGCGAACATTGAAACACACGGAATGGGGGCTGAATGGCAAAGCTGGTTCGATAAGGCTAAACATCCGGCATATATGCCTGAATGGGCTGCGGCACATGTGGATCGTACGGTGCGCATGGTGGAGCGGGATAAGAACCATGCTTCAATCATTATCTGGTCTTTAGGTAATGAATGCGGTAACGGTCCGGTTTTTCACGATAACTACAAATGGATTAAACAACGTGATAATAGCAGGCCGGTACAATTTGAGCAGGCTGGTGAAGACTGGAACACCGATATCGTATGCCCGATGTATCCAAGTATCGGTTCAATGAAGAAATATGCCAACGATGCTAGCAAAACCCGTCCATATATTATGTGTGAGTATGCCCATGCCATGGGAAACAGCAATGGTAATTTTCAGGAATATTTTGATATCATCAGAAGCAGTAAACACATGCAGGGTGGCTTCATCTGGGATTGGGTAGATCAGGGTATTAAAACTAAAGATGCCAATGGAAAAACTTTTTGGGCCTATGGTGGTGATTTAGGAGGGTTTTACTGGCAAAACGATGAGAATGGCGTGGCAGATGGTATGATCAGCTCAGATCGTATTCCTGATCCGGGAGCTTATGAAATCAAGAAAATTTATCAGAACATTTTGTTTACTTCAAATACTGCCTCAAAGGGGAATATTACGGTAGAAAACTTATTTGACTTTACTAATCTTGATCAGTATAGTTTCAAATGGGAACTACTGAGCAATGGGAAAGTAGTTAAAGAAGGAGCTTTTGCCGTAAGTTTAAGTCCGCATGCAAAAAAGGATGTTCAGCTGAACCTGCCAATGTTTAAATCTGTTGCCGGCACAGAATACTTTCTGAATGTATTTGCATATAGCAAAAAAGCAACAGCAATGCTTCCTGCCGGATTTGAAGTGGCTAAAGAGCAGTTCGGGTATGCCGGTAATTTCTTTGCTAAAGAAATAAGATCTTCTGCAGATTTAAAGGTAAAAACAGAAGGCAACAAACTTTCTTTTACAGCCGGCGGCGTAAGTGGGGAGTTTGATATCAAATCCGGTCGATTTGTTCATTACAATATTAATAAAGGTAGAGACTTCAACCGCTTTCCCGAGCCATATTTCTGGAGGGCGCCAACCGATAATGATTTTGGCAATAACATGCCTCAAAGATTAGGGATCTGGCGTTCGGCCCATGAAAGCCGTAAGCTGGTTTCAGTTGACGTGGCAAAACAAGCCGATAGCGGGTTGGTAATTAAAGTAAATTATGTGCTGAATAGCGTTGCAGTTCCTTACGTGATTAATTATCTGATTAATAATGATGGGTCGGTAAAAGTAACGGCTACTATGGATTTGGCTGGTAGAGAATTACCTGAGCTGCCACGTTTTGGTATGCGTACGGAGCTTCCTAAATGGTACGATAATCTGAAATACTATGGCAGAGGCCCTCACGAAAATTACAGTGACCGTAATTTTGCCTCTTTTGTAGGTGTTTACGAGGATAAGGTAGAGAATCAGTATTATAAAGGATATATCCGTCCGCAGGAAAGTGGCAATAAAACTGATGTACGCTGGTTAAGCTTAACAGATGATAAAGGAAACGGAATTAAAATTGAGGGTACTCAACCGCTTTCGTTTACAGCTATTAATCACTCTACTGAGGATTTGGATCCGGGTTTAACCAAAAAACAACAGCATCCGACAGATTTACCTGTGAGGAATAATTTGTTCCTGAATATTGACCTGAAGCAAAGAGGAGTAGGCGGTGATGACAGCTGGGGAGCCTATCCGCATGCACAATATCGGTTAACAGATCAGAAATATACCTACAGTTATACCATTTCATTATTAGGCAATGCACAGGCTGATGCAAAATAACACGCGCTTTCACATCATCTTTATTAGTTTAGTTTTAGCATTACAATCCTGCGCCATTAAAAAGGCGCAGGTTGTAAATTCTGCGACTGACGGATACCAACTGGTTTGGGCTGATGAATTTGAGAAAGATGGAGTTCCGAACCCCCCCAACTGGACTTATGAGAAAGGTTTTGTGCGAAACCATGAATATCAATGGTACCAGCCAGAGAATGCTTTTTGTAAAGGTGGTTTTCTGGTGATTGAGGCCAGAAAGGAACAGAAGGCTAATCCGAACTTTGTTGCGGGGAGCCGTGACTGGCGTAAATCCAGAAAAGATATCGATTACACCTCAGCCTGCCTGATTACCCGTGGGCTCCAACATTTTCAGTATGGCCGTTTTGAAATGCGTGCGCGTATCAATATCAGTGATGGCCTTTGGCCTGCTTTTTGGACGCTGGGAGAGAAAGGGAGCTGGCCGGCCAATGGTGAGATTGATATTATGGAATATTATAAAGGTAAAATCCTGGCTAACATGGTCAGTACCGCTAAGGATGGCAAGCAAAAATGGTTTAGCAAAACTAAACCTGTAGCGGAGTTAGGAAGCGAAAAGTGGGCAAAGCAATTTCACGTTTGGCGTATGGATTGGGATGAGGAATCGATTAGTTTATTTGTTGACGATATGCTCTTGAACAAAGTTCAGCAACGTGATCTGGATAATGACGACCGTGCTGGCTTGCATCCTTTTAAACAGAAGCATTATATTTTGCTGGATCTGGCCATCGGTGGTGATAATGGGGGTGACCCTACAAAGACACATTTTCCTAATCGTTTTGAAATAGATTATGTACGGGTTTATCAGAAATAGGAAATTTGTGTCTTTCTGAGCATAGCTACAGCTTCGCTCTTCTTGCAGTTAGGGATGAACCAGCAGAAGCAATAACTACGAATGCAACGGATAAACATTCTTTCAGTGATAACCGTTCCTGCAAAAATACAAAAGCTGTAATAGAGGCAACTGCGGGTTCCAGGCTCATTAAAATACTAAAAGTCCGGGCTGGTAACTGTTTCAAAGCCCGGATTTCCAGGGTAAATGGGATGGCGCTGGATAGTAAAGCAAGCGCCAGGCCCAATGTAAGTAAATGGGGATTTAAGCGCGCCAGTCCACCGTCTAAAAATACAAACGGGATGATAAGCACTGAGGCAAATACCATTCCAATGGAAACGGCCTGGCCTCCACTCATGATTTTTGAGATTCGTCCACCAAGTACGATGTACGCCCCCCAAAATGCCGCCGCTAGCAAAGCCAGTAAAATTCCTATGGGATCCAGCCCATTATTGGTTAGGGGGGTAATTAAAACTATTCCTGTTGCAGCAAGCGCAACCCATACAAAATCAACCAATTTCTTTGATCCGAATATTGCCACAACTAAGGGGCCGATAAATTCCAGGGTAACGCCCAGGCCGATAGGAATACGGGCAATTGCCATGTAGAAAACCATATTCATGGCGCCCAGGCACAGACCATAGAGGGTTACATATTTCCACTGTTTATGGCTCAGTTTCGATATGTTCGGCCTGAAAGCAATCAATAAAATTATGGCAGACAAACCGATCCGGAGGGATGCGGTAGCAATTGGTCCGATGCCTGGAAACAGACCTTTGGCTATGGCTGCTCCGCATTGCACACTCAAAATCGACAATAACACTGCCGGAATTGGAGGGATATTAAATCTGGTTTTCATTTGGGCTCGTAAATGAGCGGCAAACTTACGCAAATCTAATTCCAGATTGCACAAAAAAGCGCAATGGGGTATCCATTACGCTTTAAAATTGTTTTTCACTTTTTAGCAGAACAATTCCTGTTCATCTCTATTCTCGGTAGGGATTTTCTTTAAAAAATCGTCAAATCCTGATCCGAGGTTATCAGAGTAAATGCCATAGGCATCCAGAATATATCCTATATTTTTTTCCTGATCCTCCACAAGGTACAGTACAGAATTGTCGGCAGGATCTGAATCACCTTCAAAACGATAAGTTTTCACAATCGTTAAATCTTCAGGTTTATAGATCTTGCTTAGCGTTTTGCTTTGCATCTTACCGTGATCGGTTAATTTTAACTCATTATCATTTCCTTTCAGCCTCAATTTCTCCAAAATCTGGCTCAAAGTGTTCATTGCAATTGGCTGTTCCATAGTTATATGATTTTATACTGAGTAAACAAGTGGTTTCTTAAATGGTTTTAATGTAGGTCATTAAATATCAAACCAAATGAACATCAATGTGTTTGATATTAAACTAATTATAATCGTATGAAAAAATATCTTCTAATTTTAGCTGCTGCTGGCGTCACATTTTTTGGTGCATGTACAAAAGCGGATAAAGAGATTGCTACGGCAAACCTTGCGGAAACGGCTGACCCCACTAAATCTATTGGTACTGTTAAGTTTTACGAACTTAGCGATGGAAAAATAAAAATGGATCTGGAACTTAAGTTTGCGGCCAGGGCAGATAGCAACGTTGCTGTTCATTTTCATGAACATGGTGACTGCGGCGATATGGGCGAAAATACCCATGGGCACTGGAACCCAACAAAAGAGAACCATGGTAAATGGGGTTCAGCGGCCTACCATAGTGGCGACATCGGAAACATTATGCTCGACAAAAAAGGTGAAGGAAAAATTTCTGTTACCACAGACCGGTGGAGTACTCAGGAGGGCGATATCAAAAATATTATTGGCCGTGGGATCATTGTTCATGGTGGAACAGATGATTATGTTACACAGCCAACGGGAAATTCAGGTCCGCGAGTTGGTTGCGGGGTAATTGAGGCCATAAAATAGATCGATTTAACATTGGAAAAAAGGGCAGCTAAAATTTAGTTGCCCTTTTTTATGCAATTTCGTGTGGGTTGTCATCATCTCTAAAAAACCTGAACATTATGGCAAATTTAAATGAATCTCAAGGCGGCAAGGCCGTTAAAGGGAGAACAAAAAAATCATCTCCCCGTGTAGACCTGACAGCAATGGTGGATTTGATGTTTCTTCTTACTACATTTTTCATGCTCACGACTACATTAGGGCAATTAAATGCTGCAGACGTGGCCAAGCCTGTGGATTGCGATGACTGTAATGAACCTTATCCCGAATCAAGGACGATGACCATTTTGCTTGGTAAAAATAACCGTGCGGTATCATACATTGGTTTGCCAGCTACGGCTAATATGAAAATTAGCGCGGTTGGGGAAATTGACCAGGAGATTAGGAAGTATAAAACTCTTGTTGCCAGTATCCAGGCCTCGAAACATCTGATTGTGATCATCAAGCCGACTAAACATTCGGTATTTAAAGATTTTGTGGACTTAGTTGATGAGATGAAGATTAACAACATTAAATCTTATACGATTGATGATAAAAATCTTCAGCCGCAGGAGGAAGCATTTTTAAAGGAAAAAGCGCTGTAACAGGTGTTGAATGGTTTTTTGATGCGAATAAAAAGAATAACAAACGCTGAAATTTCAATGAATAACTTGAATACAATTTCCCCGACTTGTTAATTTCGAGAAAATACGCCCCGGCAGTTATTTTAAGCTGTTTTTATTTTCTTTTCTAATTCGATTGAAGCATATGGATATGTTTAATACTACAAATCTATCACGGATATGGTTACATTCGTTTTAATGCCTGGCCAAGCGTGGGCCAAACTTGAAAAGCCCACCAACAGAGTGAGAACCTAAAAAATCACAAAATTCCTATTATGAAAAGTTTAGGTTTAAAAAACCTTAACGTTCAAGAAATGAACACTACGGAAATGAGTCATGCTGATAAAATTATTGTGATTGAAAAGGGGACGGTGATCGAACAGGGTAGGCATCAGGAGTTGAAATATAATTTGTGCTAATTAACAAACCTCAATCAAATGAAAAGGCCCTTCCGGTATTAACGAAAGGGCCTTAATTATTATAAGTTGAAAGATTAAATGCTGAAAGCAGTTTTAACCTGATCTACATAATCTAATTTCTCCCAGGTAAAAAGTTCTACCGTTACGGTTTTTTCTTCTCCGTTAGGGGTTCTGAAGGTTTTGTTAACGGTTTCTGGTGTACGGCCCATGTGACCATAAGCAGCAGTTTCGCTATAAATCGGATTTCTGAGTTTTAAGCGTTGCTCAATAAAATACGGACGCATATCAAAAACAGATTCTACAATCTTTGCAATTTCACCATCAGTTTTACCAACTTTTCCTGTTCCGTAGGTATTGATATAGATACCCATTGGTTTTGCAACACCAATTGCGTAAGATACCTGAACAAGAATTTCTTCAGCAACACCGGCTGCAACTAAGTTTTTTGCAATGTGACGGGTGGCATAAGCTGCACTTCTGTCTACTTTACTAGGGTCTTTACCTGAGAAAGCCCCGCCACCGTGTGCACCTTTTCCGCCGTAAGTATCAACAATAATTTTTCTACCTGTTAAACCGGTATCGCCGTGTGGGCCACCAATTACAAATTTTCCGGTAGGGTTGATGTGGTACTGGATTTTATCGTTAAACAAATGCGCATACTGCGGATTGTTTTTAATAATTCTCGGAATTAAGATATTTACTAAATCTGATTTGATTTTAGCAAGCATTGTTGCTTCCTCATCAAAATCATCGTGCTGTGTAGAGATTACGATTGCATCGATGCGAACAGGTTTGTTATCGTTATCGTATTCTAAAGTCACCTGGCTTTTTGCATCCGGGCGTAAGTATTTAATTTCGTCGTCCTCGCGTCTTAAAACAGCAAGTTCCTGTAATAATTTATGTGAAAGGTCTAAAGCCAATGGCATGTAGTCTTCGGTTTCATTGGTGGCGTAACCAAACATCATACCCTGGTCACCTGCACCTTGCTCTTCTTTGCTGCTTCTGTCTACTCCCTGATTGATATCTTGCGATTGCTCATGAATAGCAGATAAAATGCCGCAAGAATTTGCCTCGAACATATACTCGCTTTTGGTGTAGCCAATTTTTTTAATTACATCACGTGCAATTTGCTGAACGTCAAGATAAGTTTTAGATTTCACTTCACCTGCTAAAATAACCTGACCAGTTGTAACCAAGGTTTCGCATGCCACCTTCGATTCAGGGTCGAATGCTAAAAAGTTATCAATTAATGCATCCGAAATTTGATCGGCTATTTTATCTGGGTGCCCCTCAGAAACAGATTCTGATGTAAATAAATACGACATTTATTATATATTATTAGTGATTAATAAAATTATTGTAATTGCCAAACCCCTTATTTAAACAGGTAGTAAACGGGTTGAAAGGAGGTATTAGCAATTTTTTTAAGTGGTTGCAATCCGGTCCCGATGATTCGGGATAGCAAATCAATCCACTTTTAACGTGTGCAAAATTAGCATATTTTCTTTATTTCAAAAATTATAGATTATTTTGTGCGTTCATTCTTACACTTTGCATACAAAGATCAATATCCTATTTATCATTAACCCCATCTCGGGTGGAAGGGGAAAGCAGGCTATCCCTGATTTCATTGACAAATACCTCGACAAGGAGAAATTTAGTCCGAATTTTGTTTTTACAGAATACCCCGGACATGCAGGCGAGCTGGCTGATGAAGCTTCAGTTAAAAACTTTGACGTTATTGTTGCTGCAGGAGGTGATGGTACCATTAATGAGGTGGCAACACAGGTTTTAAAGCACAACAAAATACTTGGTATTTTACCTCTGGGTTCAGGAAACGGACTGGCCCGCTTTTTAAAAATCCCCAATAATATTCGCTATGCCCTGAATATCATTAACAACTTCCAGGTTGATCAGATTGATTCGGCCGAATTTAATGGTAAATGCTTTTTTAATCTTGCCGGTATCGGCTTCGATGCACACCTTAGCGCTGTGTTTTCAAAAGATAAAAAAAGAGGGCTGTCTGGCTATGTAAAACTTGGATTTCAGGAAGTGTTTAATTACAAGGCCGAAAAGTATATACTGAACATTGATGGTGTAACATTTAAACGGGAAGCATTTGCTGTTAGTGTGGCCAATTCATCTCAGTACGGCAACAATGTTTATGTAGCACCGAACGCCTCGATAAAAGATGGTTTGCTGGATATATGCATAATCAAACCTTTTCCAATAATAAAACTGCCTGTTTTAGGTTATGTAATGTTAAGTGGTAAGGCTGAAACATCGGACATGATCGAAATTATCAAAGGTAAAAAGGTTAAAATAACAAGAGAGAAAGCAGGTGCTGTGCATGTTGACGGAGAGCCTTTGGAGATGGGCGAAATCATCGAAACGCACATTAACCCACTTTCATTGAATATTATCGTTCCATAAGCATTTCATTTAATTTTATGAAACAGAAAAAAAACAGTTTAAGTGATTTGGGGGGAATTATGTTTTCTACCAATCCGGATTTTGAATACGAAGAAGAAGTGGATGATGCCACGACCTTACCGAATAATCAGCAGGATTTAAGGGTAATGCTGGATAAGAAGAACAGGGGCGGTAAAGCCGTAACACTTATTACTGGTTTCCGTGGGCGGTCAGAGGATCTGGATGTGCTGGGTAAAACGCTTAAAACCAAATGTGGGGTTGGCGGATCAGTGAAAGATGGAGAAATTATGATTCAGGGTGATGTTCGTGATAAGGTAATGGGGATTCTCCAAAAAGAGGGGTATAAGGTCAAAAAGGCCGGAGGCTAAATTTACTTAGTGTATTTTTATTGATTTTAAATGTGTTAATAAATCAATTTATGTGGCTGATAATCAGTTGTTTTAATGTTAGTGTAATTGCTACAATATGTAAATTATTGTTGGTTTTTATTTGTTTTTTAGCTTTTTAAGGCGCTACATTTGTCTCACTAACTAACTTATTGTTATGAGCAAAAAGAAACTGCAAGCGCCGGATTTAGCTTACCTAAATCTTGGTAGAAACGTTGCTGTAAAGTACCAATTATCTCATATGGAGCTAATTGATGAAGCGTTGTTGAACAAGGAGGGTACACTAGCCTCTTCGGGAGCTTTGGCGGTTGATACCGGAAAGTTTACCGGCCGTTCGCCCAAAGATAAATTCATTGTTGAAGATGCGGTTACTGCAGATTCGGTTTGGTGGGGCGATATCAACATTAAGTTGAGCCAGCAGCACTTCGAGAGCCTATTCGAAAGAATAACCTATTACCTTCGCGATCAAAAAATCTACGTGAGAGATTGCTTTGCCTGTGCACATCCGGATCATTCACTTTCATTAAGGGTAATCACCGAAACCGCCTATCAGAATCTTTTTGCAAATAACCTCTTTATCCGCCCTGAAAAGGAATCGCTGGGTTTTGTTCCGGAATGGACCGTTATTGCTGCTCCGGGCTTTAAAGCCATTCCTGCAATTGACGGTACGCGTCAGGAAAACTTCTCTGTTATTAATTTCACAAAGAAGATGATATTGATTGGTGGAACCGGTTATACAGGCGAAATTAAGAAAGGAATTTTTTCGGTATTAAACTTTATTCTCCCTATGTATAAAAATACTTTATCCATGCATTGCTCAGCTAATGTTGGTAAGAGCGGAGATACAGCTATATTTTTTGGTTTATCCGGGACAGGTAAAACCACCCTTTCGGCCGACCCGGAACGGATGCTGGTGGGCGACGATGAACATGGCTGGGCAGACGATGCTGTATTTAATTTTGAAGGCGGATGTTATGCTAAATGTGTTGATTTAACCATAGAGAAGGAACCGCAAATCTTTAATGCGATAAAATTCGGTGCACTGCTGGAAAATATTAATTTCTTTCCTTCAACGAAAGATGTTGATTACAGCAATGTGGAGAAAACGGAGAATACCCGTGTGGCTTACCCGTTAGATTTTATAGACAATGCAGTTTTACCATCTGTAGCCGCAGCCCCTAAAAACATTTTCTTTCTTACCGCCGATGCCTTTGGTGTATTACCACCTATTTCAAGGTTAGATGTAGAACAGGCTATGTTTCATTTTATGAGTGGTTACACCGCGAAAGTGGCGGGCACCGAGACAGGAATTACCCAGCCTCAGGTTACTTTTTCAGCGTGCTTTGGTAAGGCCTTTTTACCGCTTCATCCTACAAAGTATGCCGAATTGCTGGGAGAGAAGATGAGGAAAAATGATGTAAAGGTATGGTTGGTAAATACAGGCTGGAGCGGGGGTGGTTATGGAGTTGGTTCACGTATAAAGCTAGGCTATACCCGGGCAATGATCGCTGCCGCGCTGAGTGGCGAACTCGATCATCTTCACTATAAAAAGCACCATGTTTTTAATTTAATGATTCCTTTACATTGCCCTAACGTGCCGAAGGAAATTTTAGACCCCTCGAAAACATGGAACAGTGAAGAAGAATACTTCTTAAAAGCTTATGAGTTGCATAAGGCCTTTGCGGAGAATTTTACTCAATTTGAGAATGCCAAAGTATCAAAAAGATACGATGAAGCGTTAAAATTGTGTTAAAAGCACTTTAAAATGCATTTTTTGTGCTAAAAATTTGCAAATGGAATTTTTTTTAGTTTTTATTGTGAAAGAATTGCCTCCGGCTGAGGCAATTTTTTTGTTATATACACTAGTTGGTTACCGTAAACTAAATCTTAAGTAACGATTTGATTGTTTATCGATTTATTAATTTGTAATTTAAAATCAATTTATAAATTTGTTTTTCGCAACAATATCTGATGACAAACGTTGTGTGTAATACAAAAGAACAAAACAGCTAAAAATTAAAAACAAGAACTAAAACTAAAAATTAAAAAAAAATGGCAAACGCACCAAAACCAACAACTGTTAAAAAAGAGAGCTCGTCTAGTGCTTCAAATGTTTTCGCAACATTGGTTATTCCTATCTGCATCGTTATTGGATTTGTTATCTGGAAATTCGTATTAGGAGATCCTTCAAACTTTATCGATAACAACAACGAAAACTTACCATTACCAAACAACTATCCAGGTACAGCTTACAAAGGTGGTCCAATCGTAGCCGTTTTAATCGGTTTATTATTAACAACTATCGTTTTCTCTATTGAGCGTATTATCGTAATTGGTAAAGCGAGCGGTAAATCAAGCTTAGATACTTTTATCATTAAAGTAAAAGGATTATTAAATTCAGGTAACATCGAAGCTGCAAAAGCGGAGTGTGACAAACAACAAGGTTCAGTTGCTGCGGTAATTAAATCAGGTTTGAAAAAATATAGCGAAGTTGAAGCTGATTCTAACTTAGACGTTGAGCAATCTATCGTGGCTATCCAGAAAGAAGTTGAAGAAGCAACAGCTTTAGAAATGCCAATGTTAGAGCAAAACTTAACCATCATTGCTACTTTGGTATCAATTGGTACTTTGATTGGTTTATTGGGTACAGTAACAGGTATGATCCGTGCATTCGCCGGTTTGGCAAATTCTGGTGCTCCGGATCAGGCTGCATTAGCGGTAGGTATCTCTGAGGCGTTAATCAATACGATGACGGGTATCTCGGTATCAACTTTAGCGATCATTATGTACAACATCTTAACTTCTAAAATTGACAAGTTAACTTATGCTATCGATGAGGCTGGTTTCAGCATCGTTCAAACATACGCTAGTTCGCATAAATAAGAATTTTGAAAAAATTTTTACCGGCTTTATGGAAAACCGGAAAAAAGATCATCATTATTAAAAACTAGTAAAATATTATGCCTAGAATTAAAGTAAAAAGAACAAGTACGATAACAGATATGACGGCCATGTGCGACGTGGCGGCACTGTTGCTTACGTTCTTCATCTTAACTGCTACGGCAAGACAACCAGAACCCCTAGCTGTTGCTACCCCGTCCTCTACATATGAGTTCAAGGTGCCAGTAGAAAACAATGCAATATTAACCATTGGTCAGGGTAAAGTTTTCTTTGAAGTAGCAGGCCCTAAAGTAAGAGAAAGAACATTACAGCTTATGGGCGAACAGTATAAGTTGACATTTACACCAGAAGAGACTGTGAGATTCTCAGGAATCGGAAGCTTTGGTGTTCCTGTTCAAAGCCTGAAGCAATTAATTGCAATGAATGCGGGGGATAGGATGAAGCCAGGTGCACAACCAGGAATTCCTGCAGATTCAACCGACAACCAATTAAATGCCTGGGTACTTAATGCCCGTAAAGCAACAAAGGAAATCAACAATCAGGACATGCGCATCAGTATTAAAGGTGATGCTAAGGAAGAATATCCTGTGGTTAAAAAGATTATTGATATTCTTCAGAAACAAAGTGTTAACAAATTCTTGTTGGTAACCAACTCTGAAGCTAAAAAGAAATAAGAAATGGCAGAATTAAATACAGGCGGGAAGAAAGCCACCCCAAGGGTAGATATGACCCCGATGGTGGATCTCATGTTCTTACTGGTAACTTTCTTTATCTTAACAACAGTAATCTCTACGCCACAAGCTATGGATATTGCAAAGCCAGATAAGAATGAGAAACTACCTGAGAACAGATTAGAACTTAAAGCGAGTAAAACGATGACCATCTTGTTGGGAAAAAACAACAAAGTGGCATGGTACATGGGAGTTGCAGGTGAAACAGCACCAACAATTGAATCTGTAGGTCAGGTAGGTGACGCAATTGTGAAAAATAGGAAGACCGCTGATGCATCAGGTGTAGCAGGTGATTTTGTTGTATTGGTTAAACCGACATCAGCATCAACCTTTCAGAATTTCGTAGATATGATGGACGAGTTGGAAATATTAAAGGTTAAAGTTCGTCAGATTGATGACGATAATATCCTTGATAATGAAAAACAAGCCATGAGAGATCAGGGAATTTTATAATCAATAAAAACCAGTAGTTATGTCGAAGTTAGATATATTAAGAAAAGAATGGCTTGAAGTGGTTTTTGATGGTAAAAACAAAAGCTATGGTGCTTACCAGTTGCGTAAAACCAACGGATCAAACACTACCCGAGCATTAATTATTGGATCTGTTTTATTTCTTGTATTATTTTTCTCTCCTAAAATCTATAGCCTTGTAAAAGGATCTATGGAACAAGAGGAAGAGCAGGTAAAAGCACAGGAAGTAATTTTAGCTCCACCACCACCGGTAAACCCGGAAACACCTCCGCCGCCACCGGTAGAGCCACCGCCACCAAAAGTGGATCAGGTAAAAATGCCACCTCCGATTGTAAAACCGGATATCGAGGTTCGTGATGAACCACCTACAGTAGAAAAACTGAAGGAAGCGGATCCAGGTCAACGTGATATTAAAGGTGATCCTACTGCTGATATCGTAATTAACGAGCCAGTGGGTGAAGGGCCAAAAAGAGAAGCTGCAGTTGCTGTTGATGATAACCAGGTTTATGACTTCGTTAGTATTGAGAAACAACCAGAGTTTCCGGGAGGTTTACCTAAATTTTACAAATACCTGAGTGGTGCAATTAAATACCCACCAATGGCGCAGGAAAACAACGTTCAAGGTAAAGTATTTTTATCGTTCGTTGTGGAAAAAGATGGTAAACTAACTGATATTACTGTAACCCGTGGTTTGGGCAGTGGTACAGATGAAGAAGCTATCCGCGTACTAAAAGCGAGTCCACGCTGGAACCCAGGTATCCAGAACGGAAAGCCGGTAAGGGTAAAATATAACATCAACGTTAACTTTACATTGAACTAATTGTTAATGTTAAATTTTGATATTTTTAAGCAAAAATCGCCTAAACAGCGGTTTTTGCTCATTTTAGGCCTAGTCATGTTTGTTTTGTATCTCGTTATGGGGCTAGCATTCATGTTCTGGAAACCACTAGCGCTTCAGTTTAGCGTGATCCCAAACTGGGGAAGAATTGCAATAGGAATTTTTTTAATTATCTATGCTTTTGTTAGACTTATCAGCCTTGGAGGGCGTGACTAATCATTAATGAAAAAAATCCTCTTTATCTGCTGTATTTTCGCACTAGTTGCTTGTAAAAGAAAAAACAAGACCAGCGAAATTAAGGAAACACGTACCAGTGGGACTTTAAAATTACTTGTTGACGAAAGTGTTAGCCCTATTGTGCAGCAACAGATTGATATTTTCAGTCTTGACTATCCACAGGCTACATTCAAAACGACCGTTAAACCTGAGGAAAAATTATTACCTGCTTTTTTGAATGATAGTATCAGGGTAATCGTATTGCCAAGGCTCTTAAGCAAGCAGGAGGAGAAATATTACAGTCAGCGAAAAATTAAAATAAACACTTCAAGATTTGCTATCGATGGCATTGCGCTAATTACAAACAAAGACAATATTGATAGTACAATTACCGTTAAAGAGGTTATAGATATTTTACAAGGTAAGAAATCAGATAAGAAATTGGTTTTTGATAACGCTTATTCCAGTACCTTTCAATATTTTAAAGACTTGGCTCATATCAGCCAATTTCCTGCCGGTGGCGTTTATTCCAAAAATTCGAGTAATGAAGTGATAAAGTTTATTGCAGAAGATAAAAATTTTATTGGTATTTTAGGCGTTAATTGGGTATCGGAACGGAACACAGAAATGGCTGCATCGCTGGCAAAGGTCAAAACTTTAGGGGTTAAGAATTTAAAAGGCCTGGTTGGTGATGATCAATTCTACAAGCCAACGCAAAACAACCTGATTAATGGCGTTTATCCCTTCTTAAGGAATATCAATATTATTGACTGCGAAGGCAGGGATGGTTTAGGCACAGGATTTGCAACATGGTTAAGAAGTCAGAGAGGTCAGTTAATTGTACTTAAATCTGGACTGGGGCCTCATAAGTTGATGCCTAGAGAGATTAATCTCACTAAGTAAAAATTAAAATAATTATAATTGAACCACGAAGTTATCTGAAGAGATACTTCATTTTTTTTAAACAAACAGAATATCCGATGAAAATTTTAAAGAAAGCAATAACCTTAAATGTAGGTTTGGTGTTGATGGGGACTGCAGTTTTTGCTCAGGATTTAAATGAAGCAAAAAAAGCCATTGACGCTGAACAGTACCAGAAAGCTTCATCAATGCTTAAATCATTGGTAAGCTCAAAAGCGAGTGATGGGGATAACTATTACAATCTTGGTTTAGTTTATCTAAAAACTGGCTACATCGATTCAGCGAGAGCTATATTTACGAAAGGGGTAGCGGCTGAACCGAAAAATAACCTGAACTTAATTGGTTTAGGTGAAGCAGACATGTTATCAAACGATCCAACCTCTGCAAAAACGAATTTTGATAAAGCAGTAGCTATCGCTCCGAAAGATTATAAAACCTATTTATATATCGGTAAAGCTTATTTAGCTCAGGACAAGCCAAGTGATGATGTATCTAAACCTGACTTCACTTCAGCTTTAGCTAACATTACAAAAGCTGATGAGCTGGATTCTAAAGACAAAGATGCTGAAGTGTTTTTAGCTCAAGGTGATGCTTATGCATTGCAAAAGAAAAATTCTGAGGCATTAGGTCCGTACATGCGTGTTAACGATATTGATCCTAACAACAGAAGAGCAAAAACTCAAATTGGCCGGATGTACAAAGAGTCTAAAGCTTTTGAAGAAGGTAAAAAAGAATTGGAAGATGTAATTGCTGCTGATGCAAATTACGGTCCAGCTTACCGTGAGTTAGGTGAGTTATACTTGTTGTGGAGTAGCTTTGGTGTAAACAAAGAGAGAGCTGCAAAAGGGATTGAAAACTATAAAAAATATCTCGACCTAACTGACAAGTCACTCGAGTCTCAGCTACGTTACGCTCAGTTCTTATTTTATGCAAAAGATTATCCAACACTAGAGCAGGTAGCTACAAGTTTACAGGTTCCAGCTAATGATCCGAAAGGACTTGTTGTGTTGAGGTTGAAAGGTTGGTCTGCTTATGAGAATAAAAACTATCCTCTGGCGCTTAAGAGCTTAGAAGAGTTTTTTGCTAAAGAGAAAGATCAAAATAAAATTCTTGGTTTGGATTACCTTTACTTAGGTAAAGCGCAATTAAAATCAGGACAGGATAGTTTAGCGCTTATCAACATTACTAAAGCCGTTGAAAAAGATTCAGCGAATACCGATGCACTAGCTGAAGTTGCGAAAGCTTATTTCGACGCGAAAAAATATGCAAAATCTGCGGAAGTTTATGACAAAGTGATTGCAGCTAATCCTAACGGAAAAGGTGTTTTATATAGCTATTTTTATGATGGTTTAGCTTATTATTTCGAATATGCAACACAATATTCTGCGAAGAAAAACCCATCAAAAGATCTATTGGTAAAAGCAGATACTGCGATTGCTAAAGTTGCGCAGCTGGCTCCTGAAACTACGGATGCTTATTTATACAGAGCACGTGTTAATAGCTTACTTGATGATGAAAAAGCACCTAAAGGTTTAATGGTTCCTCACTTTGAAGCGTTTATTGCGAAAGTAACAGCAAAACCTGAACTGGTAACTCCTAATGCTAAAAAGTTATCAGAAGCTTATGATAACCTAGGTGGTTTTTATTTCAATACTGATAAAGCTAAAGCAAAAGAGTATTTCGATAAAAGTGTAGCTGTTTACCCTACTGGTACATTCGCTGCTGCGAAGCTGAAAGAACTTTCTGCTCCTGCAACACCAGCAAAAGGAAAAAGTAAATAATCTTAAAGTTTAAATAATTTAGAAAAGGCAGAGTTTTGTTACTCTGCCTTTTTCTTTTACTTTTGCATCAGAAAATAGATATTATGCAAGCGACAAGTTCATCAGTAGATTTTTTACCCATTATATTTCAGGTATTAGTTGCTTTAGGTTTTGTGGTTACAACATTGGTGGCAACACACTTTTTGGGACCAAAACGTAAAACTGCAGATAAATTAGAAACCTTCGAGGCTGGGGTTAAATCAGTTGGTAATGCCCGCCAGCCGTTCTCCATTAAGTATTTTGTTGTTGCAATTTTGTTTGTATTGTTTGACGTGGAGGTAATTTTCATGTATCCATGGGCTGTAAATTTCAGGGCTCTGAAAATGGACGGTATGATTGAAATGTTCATTTTCATGGGAACACTTCTTTTAGGATTTATCTATGTAATCAAGAAAAAGGTCCTAGATTGGAATTAGTTTCTTTCAAAGACTCGCCGTTTTCGAATTAATTCTTCCACTGGAAAACTTTAGAATAACTGCCTTAACTTCTGGTGTATTATTTACACTTAGTTACAAGACATTTAATTATTTAGAAAGGTTCTAAATCGAGTTCAGCTACTTTAATTGCCTTTTAAATATTGTAAATTTGTTGCTCATTCTTGAAAGGAATGAGCATTTTTCGTTTATAAACATGAGTGAAATTAATATAGTTGATGCGCCACCAGGAACCGAGGGACCTGGCTATTTCGCCACTTCTTTGGATAAGGTGATCGGGCTGGCACGATCAAATTCGTTATGGCCACTGCCATTTGCAACTTCATGTTGCGGTATCGAATTCATGGCAACAATGGGTTCTCACTACGATTTAGGTCGTTTTGGCGCTGAGCGTTTAAGCTTTTCTCCCCGTCAGGCCGATGTGTTAATGGTAATGGGCACTATCGCAAAGAAAATGGCTCCGGTATTAAAACAGGTATACATCCAAATGGCTGAGCCACGCTGGGTGATGGCTGTAGGTGCCTGCGCAAGTAGTGGTGGTATTTTCGATACCTATTCTGTTTTGCAAGGTATTGATGAGGTTATTCCTGTGGATGTTTATGTTCCAGGTTGTCCGCCAAGACCTGAAGCTATTCTTGACGGTTTTCAGCGTATTCAGGATTTGGTTAAAAACGAATCTGGCAGAAGAAGAAACTCTGATTATTACAAAGATCTTTTAGGTCAATACGGCATTAAATAATGGAAGAAACGACGATAAATAATGACATACATGTTAAGCTGACTGAAAAGTTTGGCGAGAAGGTTACCGCTGTTTCTGAGCCTTATGGTTTACTGACTTTTGTAACCTATAAGGATGTTATCGTAAACGTGCTTTTGCATCTTAAGAATGAATTAAAGTTTAATTTCCTAACTGATATCACTGCAGTTCATTACCCTGGTAAAGATCATGGTATTGCTGTTGTTTACCATTTGAATAACATGGTTGAACGTGTAAGAATCAGAATTAAGGTCTTCATTTCTGAACAAGATCCAACTATTCCAACAGCTACAACAGTATGGAAAGGCGCTAACTGGATGGAACGCGAAACTTATGATTTATTTGGGGTTAAGTTTGAGGGGCATCCTGATTTACGACGTATTTTAAATATGGACGATTTGGGTGTTCACCCGATGTTAAAACAATATCCATTGGAAGACCCAAACAGAGTGGATAAAAAAGACGAATTTTTTGGAAGGTAAAACTATATGAATCATAACCATCCGGTATTTACAGATAATGACCCGCAAAGCGAGCTGGTAACCTTAAACTTGGGGCCAACACACCCTGCTACTCACGGCGTTTTTCAGAACGTTTTGCAGTTAGATGGGGAGCGTATTGTGAGCGGCGTTTCTACAATAGGGTATATTCACCGTGCTTTTGAAAAGATTGCCGAACATCGCCCATTTTACCAAATCACCCCTTTAACCGATCGTTTAAACTATTGCTCTTCGCCTATTAACAATATGGGGTGGCACATGACGGTTGAGAAGTTGCTAAATATTCAGATGCCTAAGCGTGTTGATTATCTTCGCGTAATCATTATGGAGCTTTCTCGTATCGCCGATCATATTATCTGTAATACGATCATTGGGCAGGATACAGGTGCAACTACGACTTTCCTATATCTTTTTCAGTTCCGTGAACATATTTACGAGATTTTCGAGGAGGTGTGTGGTGCTCGATTAACCACTAACATCGGCCGTATTGGTGGTTTCGAAAGAGATTTCAATGATATTGCCTTTACTAAAATTAATAAATTTTTAAAGGAATTTCCAATCGCGTTAAAGGAGTTTGAAAACCTTTTGACACGCAACCGGATTTTCATCGACAGAACTGCCGGTGTAGCTGAGGTAACTAAGGAAACGGCTCTGGAATATAGTTGGACTGGCCCGTTATTGCGTGCTACCGGTGTAGATTATGATGTCAGGGTAAGTGATCCATATTCTTCTTATCAGGATTTTGATTTTGACGTACCTGTAGGAACCAGCGGGGATATTTATGACCGCTATCTTGTACGTAATGAGGAGATGTGGCAAAGTGTACGGATTATCGAGCAGGCAATGGTAAAACTGAAGACTGAGGAAAAGGGCATTTTTCATGCTGATGTTCCTGAGTTTTATCTTCCTCCAAAACAAGAGGTTTATAATAACATGGAGGCCTTGATTTATCACTTTAAAATTGTGATGGGTGAAATTGATGCACCAAAAGCAGAAGTTTATCATGCGGTAGAAGGCGGAAATGGCGAACTGGGTTTCTACCTGATTAATGACGGTGGACGTACCCCTTACCGCTTACACTTCCGCAGACCGAGTTTTGTGAATTACCAGATGTTTGCACCAATGAGCGAAGGCATGTTATTGTCTGATGCCATTATCAACATGAGTAGTATGAATATTATTGCAGGAGAATTAGATGCTTAAAGTAGAAGAACAAACACCTGTAACCTTTTCATCAGAATTGCTGGCCAAATTTGATGATATCAAAAGCCGTTATCCTGAGGGAAAACAAAAATCAGCTTTGCTGCCGTTACTACATTTGGTACAGGCAGAGTTTCTATGGGTTCCGACATCAGCTATGGACCAGGTTGCTGCATATTTGAATATTCAGCCAATCGAAGTTTATGAGGTAGCGACGTTTTATACCATGTACTTTTTGAAACCCCAAGGTAAATATGCTTTGGAGGTTTGCCGTACAGGACCTTGCTGCCTGGTTGGTGCTGAAAAGATATTGAGCCACCTGGAAACGAAGTTAGGCGTTAAAGAAGGTGAAGTTACTGCAGATGGTTTATTCAGCTTTAGAGGAGTTGAATGTTTAGCTGCCTGCGGATTTGGTCCGGTTTTACAAATTAGTCCGGAATACACTTTCTATGAAAACTTAACTACTGATAGCGTAGATAAATTAATTGAGGATCTCACATCTAAAAAATAATGAGTCGCAAATTATTACTTGAGCATATAAACGTACCAGGCATCAATACACTTGAGGTCTATCGCCAGAAAGGTGGGTACCGTGCTGTGGAAAAGGCACTTAAGACTTTAACACCTGAAGAGATCGTTGAAGAGGTTAAGAAGTCAGGCTTACGCGGTCGTGGTGGTGCGGGTTTCCCAACGGGAATGAAATGGAGCTTTTTGGCTAAACCTGAAGGTGTTGCACGATATCTGGTATGCAATGCTGATGAATCTGAGCCTGGCACTTTTAAAGACCGTTATTTGATGACATACATTCCACATGCATTAATTGAGGGAATGATAGTTTCGAGTTTTGCTTTGGGTGCGCATGTTTCATACATCTATGTGCGTGGTGAAATGATGCCTCAAATCCGTATTCTGGAGCGTGCAATTGCTGAAGCAAAAGCTGCCGGATGGTTAGGTAAAAATATTTTAGGATCAGGTTATGATCTGGAATTATATGTTCAGCCAGGTGGTGGTGCTTATATTTGCGGTGAAGAAACGGCTTTGTTAGAGTCATTGGAAGGTAAGCGGGGAAATCCGCGGATCAAACCACCATTTCCTGCTATTGCCGGTTTATATGGTTGTCCTACAGTTGTAAACAATGTTGAATCGATTGCTGCTGTAGTGCCAATTATCAACGATGGGGGTGATGAGTATGCTAAAATCGGTATTGGTAGAAGTACTGGTACCAAGTTAATATCTGCTTCTGGGAATCTGGTTAAACCAGGGGTTTATGAAATTGAGTTGGGTTTACCTGTTGAAGAGTTCATTTATTCTGATGAATACTGTGGTGGTATTGCAAATGGTAAACGCCTGAAAGCTACTGTTGCAGGTGGCTCATCTGTTCCGGTTTTACCAGCTAACTTAACACTAAAGTACGCCAATGGCGAACCTCGTTTGATGAGTTATGAATCACTGTCTGAGGGTGGATTTGCAACTGGAACCATGATGGGTTCTGGTGGATTTATCGCATTTGACGAAGACCAGTGTATCGTACGCAATACCTGGAATTTTGCACGTTTTTATCATCATGAGAGTTGTGGACAATGTTCTCCTTGCCGTGAAGGTACGGGCTGGATGGAAAAAATCCTGCATAAGATTGAGCATGGTCATGGTACAATGGACGACGTTGATTTGTTATGGGATGTGCAACGTAAAATAGAAGGTAATACCATTTGCCCGTTAGGTGACGCAGCGGCCTGGCCAGTAGCCAGTGCAATACGTCATTTCAGAGATGAATTTGAGTGGCACATTAAAGAGCCAGTAAAGAGTCAACAACAGAATTATGGTTTAGCAAATTATGCTACTCCAATTGAAAAAGCTCCGGTAACGGAAGAAAAATAGATTATCATTAACCATGAGTGAAAAAGTTAAGGTTACGATAGACGGGATAACAGTAGAGGTTGATAACGGTACAACCATCCTGAATGCTGCAAGGCAGATAGGTGGTGATATAGTTCCGCCAGCGATGTGCTATTATTCTAAGTTGGAAGGCAGTGGTGGAAAATGCCGTACCTGTATTGTTAAGGTAACAAAAGGTTCGGAAAAAGATCCACGGCCAATGCCAAAGCTGGTAGCATCGTGCCGTACAACGGTGATGGATGGTATGGAGGTGTTGAATATCACTTCACCGGAAGTTTTAGAAGCACGTGCAGGTGTAGTAGAGATTCTGCTGATCAATCACCCGTTAGATTGCCCGGTTTGCGACCAGGCTGGTGAATGCGACCTGCAGAATCTGGGCTATGAGCACGGTTTACAAAAAACACGTTACGAGTTTGAGCGCCGTACTTTCGATCGTATAGATATAGGTGATAAAATCCAATTACACATGAACCGCTGTATTTTGTGTTACCGTTGTGTGTTTACAGCTGACCAGATTACAAATAAGCGTGTTCACGGTATCTTAAACCGTGGAGATCACTCTGAGATTTCTACTTACATTCAAACAGCCGTTGATAACGATTTCTCTGGAAACGTAATTGATGTATGTCCGGTTGGTGCATTAACCGATAAAACATTCCGTTTTAAAAACCGTGTGTGGTTTACTAAACCAGTAGATGCACACCGCAATTGCGATCACGAAAAATGTAACGGTAAAGTGACGCTTTGGTATAAAGGTGCAGATGTGATTCGTGTTACTGCACGTAAAGATCAGTTTGGCGAAGTTGAAGAATTCATTTGTAATACTTGCCGTTTTGATAAAAAAGCCACGGCTGACTGGACCATTGAACATCCAACACACATAGATGATACTTCTGTTATTGCATCTAACCACTACGAAACATTAAAACCGCTTCCTGTAATTAATCCAAATGCTGCATTGCAGGCTGCAAATGAAGTTGAATTTCATAAAACAGTTAAATACTAATGGATATAGCTTTTATCATTGAAAAATTTATACTGGTTGCTGTTATTTTCGGCATCAGTTTGGTAATAGCCATGTATTCTACCTATGCTGAGCGTAAGGTTGCAGCTTACCTTCAGGATCGTTTAGGTCCTGACAGAGCCGGTCCTTTTGGAATTTTGCAGCCTTTGGCTGATGGTGTGAAGATGTTCATGAAGGAGGAAATCATTCCTACAACTTCCAACAAGTGGTTGTTTATCATTGGGCCTGGTTTGGCATTATTATGTGCTTGTATCGGAACCGCGGTGATTCCATGGGGAAGTCCGATGGAGATTGGTGGTAAAATTGTTCCGTTACAGGTTACTGATATAAACGTTGGTGTGTTATATATCTTCGGCGTAGTTTCATTAGGCGTGTATGGTGTAATGATCGGTGGCTGGGCATCCAACAATAAGTATTCGTTATTGAGTGCTATCCGTGCGGCCTCACAAAATATCAGTTATGAGATTGCGATGGGATTATCCATTATCGCATTGCTTTTAATGACTAATACCTTGAGTTTAAAAGAAATTGTAAATCAACAACATGGCTGGCACTGGAACGTGTTGTATCAGCCGCTTGGTTTTATCATCTTCATGGTATGCTCATTCGCAGAAACCAACCGTGCGCCCTTTGATTTACCAGAGTGTGAAACGGAATTAATTGGTGGATACCATACAGAATATTCTTCAATGAAACTGGGTTTTTACCTTTTTGCTGAATACATCAACATGTTTGTTTCATCGGCGGTAATGGCTACACTATATTTCGGTGGGTATAATTATCCTGGAATGGATTACATGGCGACATTACTGGGTCCAACCTGGGCACCTTTATTTGGTACAGCCATTCTATTTGCGAAAATATTTTTCTTCATCTTTTTCTTCATGTGGGTTCGCTGGACAATTCCTCGTTTCCGTTACGATCAGCTGATGAATTTGGGCTGGAAAGGCTTAATACCTTTAGCCATTGCCAATATTATAATAACCGGAGTTGTGATTGCGATTATAGAGAAGTTTTAACTATGGAATCATTAAGTAATAAGAAAAAAGTACTGGAACAAAAGCCTTTGAGCTTTATGGAGCGTATGTACCTGCCTGCCATTGCTAAAGGTATGGGAATTACTATAAGTCACTTATTCAAAAAAGAGGCTACGGTAAGATATCCGGAAGTTGAACGTGAGTTTTCAACCAACTTCAGGGGAATGCATTCGCTAAAGCGTGATGAAAATGGCAAAGAGCGTTGTACAGCTTGTGGCTTATGTGCATTATCTTGCCCGGCAGAGGCCATTACCATGATTGCGGCAGAACGCAAACCAGAAGAGAAGGATTTATACCGTGAAGAAAAATATGCTGCTACCTATGAAATTAACATGCTTCGCTGTATTTTTTGTGGCTTATGTGAAGAAGCCTGCCCTAAAGAAGCAATTTATTTAGATGGGCCAATTGTACCAGCTGATTATTTACGTAAGGATTTTATTTACGGAAAAGATAAACTGGTAGAAGCTCCACTGGAGATGAAAAAATAATTTTACACAATACGTTATTGCGAGGAACGAAGCAATCCTAAAGCAATGACAATAAAAATGAGATTGCTTCGTGCCTCGCAATGACGGGGAATACAAACAAAAAACAAATTAATGAGTACACAAGTATTCTATTTCGTAGCCACATTAAGTATCCTTTTTTCGCTTTTGGTGATTTTTGCAAAAAATCCCATTCATAGCGTATTGTACTTAATTCTTACCTTTTTTACATTCACTGTACACTATGTACTGCTGAATGCTCAGTTTTTAGCTGTTGTAAACTTTATCGTTTACATGGGTGCCATTATGGTATTATTCTTATTTGTATTGATGTTACTCAACCTAAATAAGGAAACTGAGCCGGTAAAATCGCCCCTTATCAAAATTGTTGGTGTTATAGCCGGATGCTGTTTAATTGTAACCCTGGTTGGTTCATTTAAAGCAGCTACCATTACAAGCCCGTTAATCCTGAAAAATCCAGGTTTAGGTTTGGTGGAGAATTTAGGAAAAGAATTATTTGGCCCTTTCTTATTACCGTTTGAATTATCATCTCTTTTACTGTTGGCAGCAATGGTTGGAGCAGTTTTATTATCTAAAAGAGATGAGGTAGAAGCATAATGGAAAATTTAACTACACAAATGGCAGGCGTACCGCTAAATCACTACATCTATTTATGTGCAATTATTTTCACAATCGGTGTAATTGGCGTATTGACCCGTAGAAATGCAATCGTAATTTTTATGTCGGTTGAGTTGATGTTGAACGCAGTGAACCTGCTTTTAACCGCCTTTTCAGTACACAGCAACGATCCATCGGGACAGGTATTCGTATTTTTTATTATGGCACTTGCTGCCGCTGAGGTTGCTGTGGGGTTAGCCATCATAGTAATGGTTTACCGAAATACGAAATCGATAGATATTAATGTTTTAAATCGCCTTAAGTGGTAAATATATATTAAGAATGAGCATAGAACAATTGATTTGGTTGGTTCCGTTACTTCCTTTTTTAGGATTTGTAATTAATGGACTGGGCAAAAAATCTTTATCTAAAGGACTTGTTGGAATGATTGGGAGTGGAGTCATCCTCGCCTCGTTCATTATCAGTGTAGTTATTTTCTTTAGTTTACAGGGCGATACACAAAAATCTCACGAAGTATTTTTATTTGACTGGATTAGTGCCGGAGCACTCCATATTCCTTTATCATTCCTTGTTGATCCCTTAAGCGCTATTATGCTTTTGATCATTACAGGTATCGGATTTTTAATCCACCTGTATTCTACCAGCTATATGCACGATGATGAAGGTTTCGGAAAGTTTTTCGCTTACTTGAACCTATTTGTATTCTTCATGCTTTTATTGGTTTTGGGATCGAACTACATTGTGATGTTTATCGGTTGGGAAGGCGTTGGTTTGTGTTCATACCTGTTAATCGGGTTCTGGTATACCAATACTGCATATGCATCGGCTGCTAAAAAAGCTTTTGTAATGAACCGTATCGGGGACCTTGGCTTCCTGTTGGGCGTATTTTTGATTTTCAGCACTTTTGGCAGTGTTGAATTTGCTAAAGTTTTCCCTCAGGCGGCAACGATGCTGCCGGGCCAGAATACATTATTTCTGATTACAATATTACTATTTATAGGCGCCTGCGGTAAATCGGCTCAACTGCCATTATTTACCTGGTTACCTGATGCGATGGCCGGACCTACACCAGTATCTGCATTGATTCACGCAGCGACAATGGTAACTGCAGGTATCTATATGATTGCACGTTCAAGTGTATTATTTGATTTAGCTCCGCTTACGCAACACATCATTGCAATTGTGGGTATCACTACGGCGCTGGTTGCAGCGATTATTGCATTGACCCAAACGGATATTAAAAAAGTATTGGCTTATTCTACTGTTTCTCAATTGGGATATATGTTTTTAGGATTAGGCGTTGGTGCTTATACTGGTTCTTTTTTCCATGTACTGACTCACGCATTCTTTAAAGCTTTGTTGTTTTTAGGTGCCGGTTCGGTGATTCATGCTATGCACCATGAGCAGGATATGCGCCACATGGGTGGATTGAGAAAGAAACTTCCGGTAACTTTTCTAACCATGATGATCGGTACGATTGCTATTGCAGGCTTGCCGCCATTTTCAGGATTCTTTTCGAAAGACGAGATCTTAGCTAATGCTTATCAGGCTAGTCCGATTCTTTGGGGAGTTGGCGTGTTGACGGCTTTCCTGACCTCATTCTACATGTTCAGAATGATGTTCCTGACTTTCTCAGGTAAATATAGAGGAACACACCACGAAGAAAGTCATGTGCACGAGTCGCCAACAGCGATGACGCTCCCTTTAATTATCCTTGCAGTTTTAGCTGCAATTGGCGGGGCCATTAACGTTCCACACGTTTTCGGTGGAAACGAATGGTTAGCACATTGGTTAAGCGGAGCAGGGGTTGCGCAACACGAGTTAGAATTAAGTCATGCTACAGAATACACTTTAATGGGTATTTCAGTAGTAGCTGCAATTGTGGCTTTACTCTATGCATATATCAAATATGTAAAGGGTGCACGTGTACCGGTTGCTGATGAAGCGCCACGCTCACCATTGGCGAAATTATCATACAATAAATTTTACCTGGATGAGATTTATGATTTTATCATCATCAAGCCTTTAGATGCTTTTTCGAGATTCTTTTACAGAATTATTGATACTAAATTCATCGATGGAATTGTAAACGGATTAGGATGGAGTACCAATGAGGCCAGTAAAGGTGTTCGTTTATTACAAAGCGGAAATGTTGGTTTCTACATATTTATGATGGTATTTGGTATCATCGCATTGCTTGCATATACATTTTATTACATATAAAAAGGGTTCAAAATTATATAATGGAACAACTTTTACTACTTATATTTCTTCCCTTGGCAGGTGCTATTATTACGGCATTTTCGGGTAAGTCGGCCAAAATAATTTCAACTGTATTCTCGGTTGCTTCTTTATTGCTGGCTTTGTTTATCGCTTGTAACTTCATTCCGAATGCCAGCACACAGTTTGAAGCCAACTTACCATGGATTGCTGATCTTGGGATCCGTTTCCATGCAGGAATTGACGGCATTAGCATGTTAGTGGTGTTGTTAACTAACTTATTAATTCCGATTATCATCTTGTCCAGCTATAAGCATGATTATCAGCATCCGTCAGCATTTTATGCACTAGTGCTATTCATGCAAACCGGATTGTTATTGGTATTTACAGCAATGGATGCTTTTCTATTTTACATTGGCTGGGAAGCTGCATTGATTCCAATTTATTTCATCTGTGCTTTCTGGGGTGGTAAAGACAGAATCCGCATCAATATGAAATTCTTTGTATACACGATTGCAGGTTCATTGTTCATGTTAATGGGTATCATTTATCTGTACCTACAAAATCCTGCTCATAATTTCGACATTCAGGCTTTTTATGCTTTAAATTTAGACAACGCACAACAAGGCTGGATTTTCTGGGCTTTCTTTATTGCATTTGCAATTAAAATGCCGATTTTTCCCTTCCACACCTGGCAGCCTGATACCTATACGGCAGCCCCTACTCAGGGAACAATGCTATTATCCGGCATTATGCTGAAAATGGGTATATACGGCGTAATCAGGTGGTTATTGCCAATCGTACCGGCAGGTGTTCAGGATTGGAAGTGTTTAGCCATGATACTTTCAATTGTTGGTATTGTTTACGCATCCATTATTGCCTTCACACAAAAAGATGCCAAGCGCTTGGTTGCCTACTCATCAATTGCCCACGTTGGATTAATTGCAGCGGGTATTTTTGCTTTAAACCAGCAAGGTTTACAGGGCGCCATGGTTCAGATGTTAAGTCATGGGATTAATGTGGTGGGATTATTCTTTGTGCTGGATATCATTTTCTCCAGAGTTAAAACCAATAAGATTGAAGAATTAGGTGGTATTGCCAAAGTTGCACCTCAATTAGCTATTACCTTCCTGATCATTGTTTTAGGAACCATTGCTTTACCGGGTACGAATGGCTTTATCGGTGAGTTCTTATTATTAATGGGCGTTTATCAATACGGAATCTGGGCGGCGGCGATTGCAGGATTAACCATTATTTTTGGGGCGGTATATATGTTGCGTACCTACCAGAATGTAATGCTTGGCAAAACCAATTCGCTTACCATCAATTTCACAGATATCCAGGGAACAGAAAAATTGGTTCTTTATATTATATGTGCATTAATCATTGTACTTGGAGTTTATCCAAAGCCATTATTGCACTTAACAGAGGCATCTGTACAACATTTATTAGAACAGGTAAATCAAAAATTAACATCAGTAAAATAAGCAATGAATATTATAATAACTATTAGTATAACCGCTTTCATTGTGCTTTATGCAGGTTTGTTTAAAGCAAATAAAGCATTATTACCACTTACCGTTGTTGGCTTACTTACTGCATTAGGATTTACTTTTAGTGCATGGAATGGCAATGCTGTTCATTTCGGAATGATGCAGACTGATAATTTTGCTCTGGCATTTTCGGGTGTTTGTATTGTTGGAACACTTTTAATTTTCTTGTTGACACAAAACTACTTTAATTCCAAAAGTGAGAATATTGCTGAATACTATACACTGATTCTTTTTGCACTGGCTGGAATGATTATGATGGTATCTTACAAAAACATGGCGATGTTATTTGTAGGATTGGAAATCATGTCGGTAAGTTTATATATCCTTGCGGGTATTCGTAAAAAGGATTTTGCCTCTAATGAAGCATCACTTAAGTATTTTTTGATGGGTGCCTTCTCTACAGGTTTTCTCTTATTCGGGATCACCTTAATTTATGGTGCTGCGGGATCATTCGATCTGGATAAAATTCAAAGTTACCTGGTGGATAATAGTACCTCAATTTCGCCGATCTTTTACCCTGGCGTAATCCTGATGATGATTGGTTTGTGTTTTAAAGTTGGTGCTGCTCCTTTTCACTTCTGGACTCCGGATGTTTATGAAGGTGCGCCTACATTAATTACCACCTTCATGAGTACAGTTGTCAAAACTGCTGGATTTGCCGCTTTCTTAAGATTATTTGGTGATGCTTTCAAACCACTTCATGATTTCTGGGTTCAGCCATTAATTGTAATTGTGTGCCTTACACTATTTATTGGTAACGTTACTGCCTTGTTTCAAAAAAACTTCAAAAGAATGCTTGCTTATTCGAGTATTTCTCATGCTGGTTATTTGTTATTTTCATTAGTGGTAGTCAGTGCACAATCTCAGAATAATGTGCTGGTATATGCTGCTGCTTACACATTCGCCTCAATTATTGCTTTTGCCGTATTAATCTTAGTTAAGCAGAAAACGGGCAGTGACAGTTTTGAGAGTTTTAATGGTTTAGGAAAGAAAAATCCTCTGGTGGCACTGGCCTTAACTGTTGCCATGCTCTCGTTAGCAGGTATACCTCTAACGGCAGGTTTCATTGGTAAATACCTGATGTTTCTAAATGTGATGGGCGAGTACCAGACACTATTGGTTGCCTTTGCGATACTAAATGCGCTGGTTGGTTTCTACTATTACTTTAAGGTTATTGTGGCTGTATGGTTCAGAGATGGAGGAGAAACAGAGCTTTCTACACCAGGGCAATACAAAATTGTTTTACTCGTTTCGGTAGCAATTACGCTGATTTTAGGTATTTATCCGGCAATTATTTTAAACCTGATATAGGTATACACTTGTTAGATAATTATTTGTAGTTTTACGAATAATTAAATATGCACGATTTTTGGACTAACCTTCAGCATCTTATTTCTCCCGAAAAGCTATTGAGGGAAGGTGGTTTCTATCTGGTCGTGTTCGTGATCTTTGCGGAGACAGGACTTTTCTTTGGGTTTTTTCTTCCGGGAGATTATCTCCTGTTTTTGGCTGGCATGTTTGTGGCAACAGGAAAGCTCGATGTAAATATCGCACTTCTGCTTGCCGGATTATGCGTTGCAGCAATATCAGGAAACTTTACCGGCTATTGGTTTGGTAGACGGACTGGTCCGTTATTGTATACCAGGAAGGATAGTTTCTTCTTTAAAAAACGTTATCTTAAAGCTGCAGAAGCTTATTACAACAAACAAGGCGCGTTTGCTTTGATTATGGGGCGTTTTGTACCAATTGTAAGAACGTTTGCACCGATTTTTGCTGGTGTAGTTAAATTAGATTTCAAACGATTTGCTTTCTACAATGTTGTAGGGGGAGTACTTTGGATCTGTTCATTAACTTTACTTGGCTATTTTTTAGGCCGAAGATTTGAAAAGCAAATTAACGATTACTTATTATATATTATTATTGGCTTTATCCTTATCACAACTATCCCTTTATTGATTACCTTTGTAAAAAGTAAAGTTAACAGCTCCGAGGAGGAAAAGACAGATTTAAATTAAAAATGATAAAAGACGATCACCACGCATGGCATAGCGTATCACCTGGTAGCAACTTACCAGAAACGGTTAATGCAATTATTGAAATTCCAAAAGGATCCAAAGCAAAATACGAGATAGATAAGGAATCTGGTTTAATTAAGTTAGACAGGGTTCTTTTCTCATCAGTAATGTATCCTGCAAACTATGGTTTTATTCCGCAAACTTATTGCGATGATAAAGACCCGTTAGACATTCTGGTACTTTGTTCTGTTGATGTTTACCCTATGACATTGATCGAAGCAAAAGTTGTTGGCGTAATGCACATGGTTGACAATGGTGAGCAGGATGATAAAATCATTGCTGTAGCCGCTCACGACATGTCAGTTAACTACATCAACGATTTGGATGAATTGCCACCGCACCAGATGAAAGAAATTGTACGTTTCTTTCAGGATTATAAAGCATTGGAAGGTAAAAACGTAACGATTGAACACTTACTTGGTGTTCGCTATGCTCACAAGGTTATTAAAGAGAGTATAGAACTTTATAATACAACATTTAGAGAATTAGCTTAATGGATTTACCCACGGTCTGTTTACTGTCGAATTTTGAACTGAGTACAATTCTGCCACAAAGTACCCTTTTGGTTGCTATACAAGATACCGACACAGAAGGAATTGGCTGGCGTTTATTTCTCGCATTATTTTTGGTGTTATTAAACGGATTTTTTGTTGCGGCAGAGTTTGCAATTGTAAAAGTCCGGGCATCGCAAATTGAAATTAAAGCAAAAACAGGAAGTCGTGTAGGTAGAATGGCCAAGTCTATCATCCATAATCTGGATGGTTATCTGGCAGCTACACAGTTGGGCATAACACTTGCTTCGCTTGGCTTAGGTTGGGTTGGTGAAGGTGTTATGCACACTATTTTTAAAAATCTTTTTGACAGCTTACAATGGGGCTTAAGTGATGCGACTATTCATACGGCCTCTACAATTGTTGCCTTCTCGCTAATTACAATTATGCACATTGTATTTGGTGAACTGGCGCCTAAGTCGTTCGCTATTCAGCGCCCTGTAGCTACAACGTTATTCATTGCTATTCCCTTACAGCTTTTTTATGTTGTATTCCGGCCTGCAATCTGGACATTAAATAGTCTTGCGGCTATTATTCTGAAACCTTTTGGTATCGATACCTCTGCAGGCCATGAGTCCATTCACAGTACCGAAGAATTACAATACCTGCTCGATCAGGGTAAAGAAAGCGGAGCACTCGATAATAATGAGCATGAGCTGATCAAAAATGTATTTGATTTTAATGAGCGTGTAGTTAAGAATATTATGGTTCCTAGAACCAAAATCTCGGGTATTGAGCTAACCTCTCCTAAAGAGGAAGTGATCGACATTATCATCAAGGAAGGATATTCCAGGCTTCCTGTTTACGATGATGTAATGGATAAAATTGTGGGGATCATCCATGCAAAAGATGTGTTGCCTTTAGTGGCCGCAGGTAATCAGGTATGGACCTTAAATGATATCATACGCAAACCATATTTTGTTACTGAAACCAAAAAGATTAACGATTTGATGAGTGAGCTGCAAAGTAACCGTATTCAGATTGCCATCGTATTGGATGAATTCGGTGGTACAGCCGGTATGGTAACTTTAGAAGATATAGTGGAAGAGCTGGTTGGTGAAATTCAGGATGAGTATGATGAGGAAAAACCATTGGTTGAAAAGGTTTCAGACAACGAATTTATTGTAAATGCATTTGCAACGGTTTATGATGTAAATGAATATTTACCACATGATTTACCAGAAGACGAAGACTTCGATACTGTTGGTGGTTTGGTATCTCACGTTTTTGAACGGATTCCCGAGGTTGGCGAAAGCAATGAATCTTACGGGTATTTGTTTACGATTTTGAAAAAGACGGAGCAGAATATTGAAACCATCAAATTAGAACTGGTTATTAATAAAGAAGATCAGGTTGATAATCACTAATTTCAACTATGCATATTTTCTACACACCTGACATTACACAAGGTACCTATACGCTTAGTGAAGAGGAGAGTAAGCATTGTGTTCGCGTTTTGCGCTTAGGTGTTGGTGCAGTGGTTAATCTGGTTGATGGGAAAGGTGGTTTCTACACTGCAGAAATTACTTCTGATAATCCCAAAAAAGTAGGATTGCTGATTACCGACGTGAAGCTTGAGTTTCATAAACGTAATCACCATCTGCATATAGCTGTAGCACCCACTAAAAATATCGATCGCATTGAGTGGTTTCTGGAAAAGGCCACTGAACTGGGGATTGATGAAATTACACCCATCATTACAGATCGCTCAGAAAGGAAAGTGGTAAAAGACGACAGATTAAATAAAGTAATTACGTCTGCAGTTAAGCAATCTATAAAGGCCTATCATCCGAAGCTGAATGAAGCCATTTCCTATCATGCTTTTATGAATCTTGCTTTTGAGGGGGATAAACTTATTGCACATTGTATAGATGGGGATGAAAAATCGTATATCACAGATCTGGTCCAACCTCAACAGAAATATTTAATATTAATCGGTCCTGAAGGAGATTTCACACCTGATGAGGTTAATTTAGCTTTGAATAAAGGCTTTAAACCATTAACTTTAGGTGATAACAGGTTGCGTACAGAAACTGCTGCGCTCGCTGTTTGTTTTGAAATCAATTACCTTAACCGATAGTCAGTTTGAAATTTTCACTATTTCACTTTCAGTTTTCCAGATTGTTCAGGCCTTTTTGTGTAATTGGCTTAGCTTGTTCTCTTTTTATAGGTTTTGCTTTTACCAAGGTTCCTCCATCTTACCGAATGGCTAAGCTTAAATACAATGGAGGCGGCGACTGGTATGCTGACCGCACTGCACTTGGTAATCTGATTGCTTACTGCAATACCAATCTTAAAACTAATTTCTACCCTGAAGAAAGTATTGTCGAAGTAGGTTCGAAGGAACTGTTCAATTATCCCTTTGTGTACATGACCGGCCATGGGAATGTGGTGTTTAGCGATCAGGAGGTTAAAAATCTAAGACTTTATCTAACTAAAGGAGGTTTTCTGCACATTGACGATAACTATGGCTTAGATAAGTTTATACGGCCTCAGATGAAGAAGGTTTTTCCGGAATTGAGCTTTGTTGAATTGCCGGCCAATCATGCCATTTATAACCAGAAATTTAAATTCCCAAATGGATTACCAAAGATTCATGAACATGATAACAAGCGGCCACAAGGCTTTGCATTAATTTACAAGGGACGCGTAGTTTGTTATTATACTTATGAATGTGATTTAGGCAACGGGTGGGAGGATTTCGGAACCTATCCTGAAGATTCGCAGGATACAAGAACAAAAGCCTTGAAAATGGGCGCTAATTTAGTTCAATATGCATTAACTCGATAAATATGTATAAAGTAAAAGTTAACGGGAATTTTAGCTATGAAATTGAAAATAACAGCAATCAACTTCTCGTGGATGGCAAGGAGATTCAGATCGATTTAAGTAAAATCAGCGGGTCTTCGATACATGTACTACATAATAAGCAATCTTTTAACACAGAGCTTGTAGAACTTAACCGTGTTGAGAAATCCTGTAAAATCAAAGTTAACGGGAACGTTTACGAAGTTTTTCTCGAGGATCGATTTGACCAGCTATTGAAGCAGCTCGGATTGGATAACCTGGCTGCAAACAAAGTTTCAGAAGTTAAGGCGCCAATGCCGGGACTGGTATTAAAAGTGCTGATCAGTGATGGGAGTGAGGTAAAAAAGGGAGACAGTCTGGTTGTTCTGGAAGCAATGAAAATGGAGAATATCTTAAAATCACCTGCAGATGGTGTTGCCAAAAAAATTAACGTTAAACCTGGAGATAAAGTCGAAAAAAATCAGGTGCTGATTCAGTTCTTGTAATATTTACGCTATCTGCATGTGAACTATGGCGCATAAAAAAAGTCCCAATGCAAATTGGGACTTTTTTTATTGACTTTTATTTTCCTTTGCTCACCCTATAAGGTTTTGAGGGTGGGTTTTTAAAGCTTCTTTTACCTGCTGTACTGATTTCAGGAGCACCGAGCATGGTCATTGCGCAACGGAAACCAACTTCGGCAGATGATTCATCTTGCTGCATGAATCGACGGGTTGCCGGATTTAACCAGTAAGCCATATCATTCCATGAACCACCTTTATATACTCTTGATTTATCATTTACCAGGGTTACACCTTCTTCGTTAAGAATGGTATTTTGTCTGTCGCGATAACCCCGCTGATCTGCCTGATAAGCAGCTGCTGCAATCGGCGCCTGAGGATCAGTCGATTTAGAAATGGAATCACTACGTTTCGCCTGTGCCTGTTTTTCAGCCCATGTTTGTTTTCTTCCTGAATAAGCATTTTCCTTAATTGGATTACCATACTTATCTAAGGAAATTTTACCACTCTGGCTGTCTTCAAGTTTTTTATTGGTGAAGTAGTTACCGCGGTAAGGATTAAAGGCATCAGCATCAGTAAAAGTTCCGGTTCTGTAAACATCATTTACCCACTCGTTAACGTTACCCGCCATATTGTATAAGCCAAAGTCGTTAGGTGTATACTGAATAACAGGGACGGTTAAATCTCCTTTATCGTTCAGTGAACCACCAACTCCCATGTAATCACCAGGCGCTCTTTTAAAGTTGGCCTGAATCATACCCCTGGTTTTCTTTTTGGCTGAACTTACACCAAGGCCGTTCCATGGATAAATTTTATTCTGATTAATATTCTCGTATTCGGTATTTCCAATTAAGCCCAATGCTGCGTATTCCCACTCTGCCTCTGTTGGCAAACGGTATGGCTGCATAATTACACCATCTTCCAAAGTTGCTGTTCTTCTTGGCTGAGCATTTCCCCTGCCACCTGCTGCTGCACCAGCGGTTGTAGTTGCTGCACCAGATTTAGTGTTATAATCAACAGGAGCATTTTTACCTTTATCATCATACTGACCGTTTAAATAAGCGTCAGTATTAAATGGATTGGTTGGTTTTGGTGTTGCCGCAGCTGTTGTGTTATTGTTTCTGCCACTGCCACCGCCTGCTAGTGTTTTATAATCAGTCAAGATTCCTTTTTCACGTAATATGAATTCGTTTGCACGGGAAGTTCTCCATTCGCAATAACGGGAAGCTTGCTCCCAGGAAACACCAACTACCGGATAATCGCGGTAGGCAGGGTGACGGAGGTAGTTATCTACATATGGTTCGTTATACGATAAAGCACGGCGCCAAACCAGCGTATCAGGAAGTTCATTGTAATAAAACTCCTGGTCTTCAGGAAAATTATATCTGATCCAGTGTAAGTATTCTAACCAATCGGTGTTAGACACTTCAGTCTCATCCATATAAAATGATGGAACCGTTACTTGTCTTTTGTAATTGTAGATATTAGGTTCAACACCGGGTACCTCAATGGCGCTACCCCCAACAACTAAAACACCACCTTCAATTGGGATTAAGCCAGGGCCAGGTGCTCTCTTATATTGGGATGCAACAGCGAATGCACCAGACTGGTTCTTCTTGCTCTTCCTATCTGCATAAGGGATACCTGTTTTGCTGGAACTGTTTCCGCCTTTGGAACTGCAACCGGTGAAAATAACGGCTAAAGACAAACAAGTTAAAGAATATAGTATAAGTTTTTTCATATAAATACTTAGGGATTGCCGCCCAATGGGGTTTCAACCGATAAAATTAAACAAATTTAAATGAATATATAAATATTGTGACAATAAAATACTGAATATATTTTTAAGCCATAACGTATTATTTTATGTCGTATTGTGTCTGTTTAATTTTTATTATTGTTTTTTGGTAAAACGCTATAAATTAAGCCCCTAGTTTTTTCTTTGCGTAAAAACTAATGCACAGTAAATGATGCTTAACGATTTCCAATATACAGAATTTAATCCCAAATTAATGAGTAATATGGTGTCGACTTCCGGGTGGAACATCAAGTTGTATGATGCTGTCCGGAAAATTTTATCAGAGAAACGTTTACGTAAATGCCTAGTATCTATATCATTAAAATTTTGTGTATTACATTCATATGTAAAAACTGTAGGTTTACTTAGTAAATTATTAGTTTATTCGTAATTTGGTAAAATATAACTTTGGGTTTTACGTTAAGACGTTAATCTCTTCGAATTAAGTTCCTGAAGTTCTAAAATTACGTACCTTTAAAGAATGAATCCCAAGTATATTAGTAAGCTTGTTTTTTCTGTATCAATTTTGGCCTTTGTGTTTGCTAAAACAAATGCACAGGTTACTATAGGCAATACTCAAACAAACGGCAGTGAATCTAATAACGTTGTTACTTCAGTTCCGTTTCTTTTAATTACTCCCGATGCACGTTCCGGATCTATGGGAGATGCAGGGGTTGCTGTTTCGGGTGATGTGAATTCATCCAGTATTAATGCATCTAAACTTGCTTTTTTAGATAAGCCTTATGGCTTTTCAGTGTCCTACAGTCCCTGGTTGAAAAGTCTGGTGCCTGATATCAACCTTGCTTACCTGAGTGGATTTTATCGTTTAGATAATCGTAATGTCATTGGTGCTTCCTTACGTTACTTTTCTTTGGGTTCAATTCAGCTAACAGACATTAATCAACAAGACCTGGGAATTTCAAACCCGAACGAATTTGCGCTCGATTTTACCTTTGCCAGAAAGTTTGGAGAAGAGTTTTCACTGGGGTCGTCTCTTAGGTATGTTTATTCCAATCTGGCATCCGGTCAGTTTGTTTCTTCAGGGCAGGTAAAAAGTGGCAATGCGGTTGCGGTAGACATATCTGGTTTGTATAAAACCAATACACACATGTTTGGAAAAGACGCTGTTTTATCAGCTGGAGCAAATATATCCAACATTGGTACAAAAATGAGTTACAGTGATGGCGGGGTAAATTATTTCCTGCCAACAAATTTTAAACTGGGCGGGGCGTCAACCATAATTGTGGATGAGTTCAGTACTTTTACTTTAGCCCTTGACTTTAATAAACTATTGGTTCCAACTCAGCCTATTTATGATTCAAATGGTCAGATTATCAGCGGCAAGGATCCTAACCGATCAGTTCCTGCGGGAATATTCGGGTCGTTTAGCGATGCACCAGGGGGCTTTAGTGAGGAATTGAAAGAGGTTGGCATTTCAACAGGTGTAGAGTATTGGTACAATCAGCAGTTTGCCGTTAGAGCAGGCTATAACTATCAAAGTCCGATGAAGGGTGACAGCCGTTATTTTACAATGGGTTTAGGACTAAAATACAATGTTTTTAATATTGATTTCTCTTATTTACTGGCTAATGCTCAAACCAGTCCCCTTGCCAATACCTTGCGGTTCGGTCTTTTGTTTAACTTTGGCGACAAGAAAATCGTAAAGAATTAACTTGCAGTTTTGTTTGCAACTCATAAAACACATTTTTCATGAAAATCAGAGTAGGCTTTGGCTTCGACGTACACCAGTTGAAAGACCAGCACCCTTTTGTAGTAGGTGGGGTAAATCTTGAACACCATAAAGGTGCCTTTGGGCATTCAGACGCGGATGTATTGCTTCATGCGATTTGTGATGCGCTGCTGGGAGCTGCCAATCTTCGTGACATTGGTTTCCACTTTAAAAATACGGATGAAAGATGGCGCGGAATCAGCAGTTTAATATTGCTTAAAGAAACGGTAAAACTGTTGTCGGAAAAAGGCTGGCAGATTGGAAACATCGATGCAATGTTATGTCTGGAAGCACCAAAGATCAATCCTCATATTCCTGCTATGCAGGAGAATATTGCTCATGCTATCGGTATCTCTGTTGAAGACATCTCCATCAAGGCCACCACAAATGAAACAATGGGTTTTGTGGGGCGGGAAGAGGGCGTAGTTGCCTATGCAGTTTGCCTGATTGAAAAGAATGAGGTAGTTTAATATCTGCAGCGTATTTGACCGAATAAATTAAAAAAGCCCGCTCAACATTTTAAATGGTGAGCGGGCTTTTTTATGTAGCTAGGCATTAGCTTCTTTAACATTTCCTGTCCTTTTTAAAGTTCCCCATGTTTCAAGTTCACCTTTAATGGCTTTTCTAAATGAGCGAAATAATACGATATACATTAATTGTCTCCAGAAAAACCTTTGCGGAAAAATGTATAGCAGGTTTTTTAGTTTTTCATTTTCCATTCTGAACGCGATACCAGCGAAAAGCATATCTACCAGAATAAAAATAATGTAGTAAAATAATACCTGACCGAAACCATTGTGCAGGCTCAGTATTCCTGAAAAACCGGTAAGGGTCAGATTGTTTATGGTACTTAAGGAAAATAGTCCGCTGATAAGGGATAAAAACATAAAGAAATCTGCAAGCGGCGAAAAGAGTGGCAAAATGATTTGATAGACCAAAATGTTCGGCATTCCCACCATTCCAAAATACCCGTATTTTTTATTCAGAAGTGTTTTACGGTTTTTCCAGAAACTTTGTAATACGCCAAAGCTCCAGCGAAAACGTTGTTTTAAAAGCATGTTAACTGTCTCAGGAGCTTCAGTGTAAGCAATTGCGGTGTCGCAATTTTTTACCCGATAACCCGCTCTTAGGATCCGCATAGTCAGATCACAGTCTTCAGCAAGGGTGTCGATGGTAAAGCCACCAACCTCGAGGATTACTGATTTTCTGAATGCGCCGATAGCTCCGGGTACAACAGTAATGGTATTGAGTAAATCAAATGCTCTCCGATCCATATTTTGAGCCGTTATATACTCAATAGACTGCCATTTTGTAATGATGTTATTGGCGTTTCCTACTTTAACTGTGCCTGCAACAGCTGCTACCTTATCGCTATAAAAATAGCGCATCAGTTCATTAACCGCATCCGTTTTAAGCTGCGTATCGGCATCTATGCAGATTACAAAATCTGAAGCGGCCTTTGCGATACCATAGTTCAATGCTGAAGCTTTTCCACCATTTTCTTTCCGGTAAACTTTTACCTGAGGATGGTCGCCGAATCTGGATTGAACCATGTCAAATGTTTTGTCCTTCGATCCGTCATCAATGAATATCAGCTCAAAATCAGGATAGGTAGTTTTAAGCAGGCTATTAATGGTTTGTACCGCTGTTACCTCTTCATTGTATGCTGGAATAATAACGCTCACTTTTACCGATGGGTTTTCAATGAGCTGATGTGCGTATTTCTTTGCCTTTTTGCGCTGTTTAATTGCCAGATAGGCAATGAAGATTGTTCTTAAGATCGCCAGCACAATGGCCACTGTGAATACGATATCTAAAACAATATTGGCATAATAGAAGAAGCTGATGAAAAAATAATCTCCAGATCCGCTGAACCCGCTGTTCGCATCAGATTTTACAGCAGGCATCAGTTCAGCTCTTTTTTTGCCCATCAAATCTCCTACTGTTGTAAAAGTATATCCCTGTGATTTAAAGTACTTAATAATTCTGGGTAGCGCAGCAACAGTTGCTTCACGGTTTCCTCCGGCATCGTGCAACAAGAGGATATTACCGTTTTCGTGCTGTTTCACTACCTCATTAAAAATCTGATCTGCCGTTTTGCCTGGTTCCCAGTCCTCAGGATCAATGTATTCACCAATGTTAATATAGTTTTCTTTGCGGCTTTGTGCCACTGGCAAGATTTCCGAAATATTCTGAGGCTCGGCATCAGCATTAAAAGGGGCACGGAACAGAATGGTACTGTGTCCTGTTACGGCTTCGATGAGCCTTCTCGTGGCGTTCAACTCGAATTTCACCCTCCGGGGGCCTATAGCAGACATATCAGGATGAAAAAAAGTATGATTGCCAATTTCGTATCCGGAGTCATACTCCTGTCTCAGCAACTCCATGTTTTTTTCGGCCATGATGCCTACAACAAAAAAGCATCCGGGTACCTGTTCCTGTTTAAGAATATTCAGTACCTGTGGGGTATAAACCGGATCTGGTCCGTCATCAAATGTCAACGCAATTTTTTTATCAGCTTCGCCAAAACGTTTAATCACATATTGTTCCGGTAAGCGCATGTACTTTTGATCGGCAATGGTAAAGTTGTCCTTGTTAAGGGTAAATCTAACCGCCCCAAGCCGCGGTGTTGAAACCAGGTCCAGAATTTCCCCATCCCCTATGTATGAAATCCCGCCCATGTTGAGGAAAGAGATTTTACGCAGGTCGAATGGTTTTTTTTGAAGCGTATCCAGACTTAAATCATTTGAGATGAAAGACCATAAGCGTTTATCTTCTGAGCCTAATCTCCACAGTGCTACCCCGGCAATATTCCAGTCATCCGCCTTGCGGATCAGGTTGAAATAAGTTGCAGCATCTGTAAAATAAACTTCATGTTTAATACCGCTACCATCATTATAACTGTAATTTAAATTGGCCGAGTTGGGATCGTAGTTTACCTTACTTTTGAAGGTAACCGCAGTAGTCATGGCCTCCTCGTAAGTTACCGATTTTCCAATACTTTTATCGGGCCAGTCATATCCATAACAGGCTAAAGCCAGAATTACTTTTCCAGGATCTACTTTTGCACAGATGTCATCTAATTTTTCTTCTACCCATTCCTGATGGGAAATATCGCCGGCATTACTTTGATCAGTATGCTGATCATAGGCCATTAAAACTATATAGTCGTTATATTTCTGGAGTACCTCCGGTTGATAGTCGTCATTTTCCGGAGAAATATCCTGAGAGATGATCAGGTTATCTGCATGAAACTGATCATATAGATTTTTCATGAAAGCATTGAAACTTTGATTGTTTTCCAGATTCAATTCTTCGAAGTCGATGTTTATCCCTTTATAGCCATGTTTTTTTGTGATTGATATTAAGTTGTAAATCAGTTTCTGTTGAGCAGGGTGGTCATCAAGTAGCCGCTTTACCGCATTACCATCCCAGTGATCTTTGTTGAAGTTGGATACTACTGCAATAGCAGATTTTTTTCCTGCATGTATAACATTTAAAGCCGCGGTATCTGCCTTATCAACTATTGAGTCGCCATTTAAAAAGAAAGATTCAGTGGCAACCATATCTAAATGGCCAATATTCCTTTTTAAATCTGCGAGTGATTTATCTTTAGTTGCAGCCCAGCTTACATAAAAGGCCATGTTGATGCGTTTTTTATCTCCATGTTTGGTTAAAATACGTAGCGCTCTGTCTTTTCTGATTTTCTCAAGCCGGGATTTTTCGATTACGAATGCTTTGTACTGCTGAGATTTTTTTAGCTTATCCAACTGCTTTTGCGTAAGGGGCGAGTTGGTGTTTAGGAAAGGTAAATCTGGCTCCTGAACCGATGATAAAGTATAAGCCACGCAAAGGATTGCTACAATGAAAACTAAAAATAAGGTTCGGCTAACCCAGGTAAAAGTATACCAGCGTTTTTTAGTCTCAGTTTGAAATATTTGTTTTCCGGACATTTTTCTGTTCTGATTTTTAATCAAATGTCAGTAACGAAGGTGAAGATTGGATGAAAATCTACATATAGAAAGCCGGCAGGTTTTACATCTGCCGGCTTCAGGATTTATGTATTGAAGCTGTTCTATTCTTCTATGTAACCAAATCTTCCCTGGTTATAATCTTCCAGTGCCTGGTTTATTTCTTCCTGGGTGTTCATCAAAAAAGGACCATACTGAACAACGGGTTCATCAATTGGCTCTCCGCTCAGTACGAGTATAATGCTGTCTTCCAACGCTTCTACGTCAATCTGCTCTCCCTGGTTTTTAAAGTGTACGAAACTATCGACGGGTGCAATTTCTTTCTGATTAATTTTCACTGCCCCTTCAATAACCATGAAACCAGTATTGTAGTTGGCAGGGAAGCTAAAGTTTGCCTTGCCTTGCTTATTTAATCTTACATTATACAGGTGTATTGGCGTAAATGTTTGGGCATTTCCATTTTGTCCTTTGTAATTTCCGGCAATGATTTCAATTTTCCCTCCATTGTCTGGCAGGTTAACAAAGGCCATGGCTTGTTGTTTAATGGCCTGATATCCTGGTTTACCCATTTTATCTTTTGCAGGAAGGTTTACCCATAACTGTACCATTTGAAATGGTCCCCCTCTAAGGCTGTAATTCTCTTCATGGTACTCTTTATGGAGTATTCCCGCAGCTGCTGTCATCCATTGTACATCGCCAGGATAAATTACGCCGCTATTTCCTGAACTATCATGATGCGCGACGGCGCCGTGGTAGGCTATAGTAACCGTTTCGAAACCCCTGTGTGGATGAATCCCAACACCACGGGGGATTCTCCTGGCAGAGAATTGAATTTTTGAACCATAGTCCAGTAAAAAGAACGGACTCATATTTATGGTATATCCGCCAGGGAAAAAGTTATGTACCCTAAAGCCGTCGCCAACCATATGCGGTGCAGGTGATTTTAGCACAGCTGATACTTGTTTTGTTTCCATTACCTTTAAATTAATTGAGGCATGGGACTTTGGGCATAACATTTTTATACCCAAAGCTCAAAGCGCTCGGCGAAATTATGCTTGTTTAACGAACTGCAATTCGCCCAATAATCGAACTTCTTCACTTACCATTACACCACCAGTTTCCAATGCTGCATTCCAGGTTAAGCCAAATTCAGAGCGGTTAATTTTACCACTTAAAGTAAAACCAGCTTTGGTGTTACCCCATGGATCGGTCGCAATGCCACCAAATTCTGCAGTCAATTTTACCGGTTTAGTTTCTCCTTTAATGGTTAGGTCACCTTTCACAATATAATCACCTCCGTCTTTTTCAACTGACGAAGATTTGAATTCAATGTGAGCAAATTTCTCTGCATCGAAAAAGTCGCCGCTTTTTAAGTGGTTATCACGATCAGTATTTCCCGTATCAATGGAAGAGATATCTCCTTTGAAAGAAATTTCTGCGTTTTCAAACTCATCACCTTCAGATGAAAGTTCTGCTGAGAAAGATTTCAAGCTACCAGTAACGGTAGTGATCATTAAGTGTTTTACTTTAAACTGCAATTCGCTGTGGGTTGGATCTAAAGTCCATTTTGTAGTTGCCATATCTTTTGTGTTTTGATTTTTAATATTTACAACACAAAAGTAACTCGCTGGTTTAGAATGAGAATTGATGTATGATAATTAATGTGGGGCTTACATTAATTTGGTTTAAAATGTTTATTGGCCAGTTCTTTTCTCACGCGACTAAGTGACTCAGGGGTAATTCCAAGGTATGATGCGATCATCCATTGCGGCACGCGCAAAGTGAGATTAGGGTAAAGTTTGATGAAGTCGAGATACCGCTCTTCTGCTGTAGCGCTTAAAAGCATATTAATCCTTTTCTGCATAAAGCGGATAGAATTATTAAGCAGCCGGGTGTGCATAGGCTGTAAACATGGCACTTGTATCGCAGCCTGTTCCATGAAATCGTTCGGCATCAAAACAACCTCGGTAGCTTCAATGGCATCTATAAAAAATACAGACGCCTCATTGTTCATATTGTTTCTGTCAGAAATTAACCAGTTTTCTGGTGCAAACTGCAGGATGTGTTCTTTACCTTTTGAATCTATAGAGTAGGCCCTTAATAGTCCTTTGCAAACAAAAAAGCCATGTTTAGAGATATCTCCTGTATATTGAATGATTTCGTTCTTGTCGAACTTTTTGATTTTTAAGTTACCCGAAATACTATCGAATTGCTCATCCGTGATTTGTATTTTTTCTTTAAGATAATTTTTGAACTGATCATTCATAAGATGAGCGGGTTACTTTTTGGCAGAAATGTCGGAAAAATCAACACCACACTTGCAATTACCTCCACAGCCATCCTTTTTCACCTGTAAAGATTTAAAAACCAAACGGCCAACATATACCAATGCAACCGCAAAAAGTAGAAAGACTAAAATCGTTTGAGTATCCATAATACAAATATAAGCAGGTTTTGCCGTGAGGGCTTCAGTTTAATGTAAAAAGGCTTTCATTTAATGTATCGTTTTTCTGCTCTTTAAACTACATACTATTTTTCCATAAATGCAACCGTACCCCCAACCCAGTCGAAGTCGGCATTGTAGCGAACACCAATCATTTTGCCCCTGCTTAATCGGGCCAGATTCATGCAAAGTTGAGGTTCTCCATCATCAGGCCATAAGTACATCATTCTGATTTCTGCCTTTACACCTCCGGTTGGAGATTGTACCGCAGGTTCATATTGTACTTTTCGTTGTAAAATCCAGTTGTGTGGATCGGTAACGTTTTCGATATCCTTTTTAGTTACATCAATAATTACGCCCATTCCAGCAAACGAAAACAAGGGCTTCAGCACGTAGTGTTCTAAATCAGCCGGTATAGATTTTAGCTCGTGTAAAAAATGCGTTTCAGGAACAAATTCACTTTTTAAAAAGGGTATGGTGTATTTACTGATCCTATAGAACCAGTTTGGATGTGTTACCCATTCCACATCAAGCTCAGCTCTGGGATCAAAGCTGCTACCGAAAAGGTCAGTCCTATTGGCAACCTCATCGAAAATTAACCGGTTGTAAATTCTTTTGAGTTGAATCTGTTTACCGTTTTCTTCATAGAACAGTTGGCGTCCAACCCGTTTAATATCTTCTAATGCTAAAATTTTAATACCCAGTAGTTTTTGAGTCACAAGAAAGTCGATAGCCGTTTTCTGGTTAGGTGCATCCACGTCCATCAGGGCTACCTCATGTACTTCATGATCACCAATAATCACTGTTTTCAGAAGGGTAACATATTGTTCCTGATCAAATCCATTTAAAAAATAGTCAACCTTGGGATCAATATCATAGCTTTTTTTAAATGTGTCAGCCAGGTGATGCTGGAAGCCGTAAAGGGAAGGAAAGCCCTGCATTTCAATAAGCATGGGCGACAATTCACCATCCTCATTTTTGCAAATGCCGAAATCAAAAGTTAAAAAATGTGGCTGCTTATTTTCATTTGGCACGTTCCATTCAGGAGGAATGGATGCTTCAGTGAGTTGCTTAAAATCCGGCTGCTTAATCACATTGATAATCTCTTCACCCGCGGCGATGAGTTTTTCTTTCAAAGCCGCGGGTACAAAAATTGGCGTCTCTGCTACCCGAAAAGGAATTTCCGGATAGCCTTTTTGCAATTCAGCCAGGAAATTTTCGTATTGTTCCTTGCTAAATTGCTTATTAAATTTCTCCCTGAATGCTAGTATCATTTGTCAGAATTTTTTACAAATATCCTAAAGCCTGTTTCAGGAAATTGGGAAGAATCACACTTTGAGTCAACACAATCCTCGCTGGATCGTCCAGACTATTAAGCATATCAGAATATTTCTGTTCGCCGTGTGTATCAATAATCACCTTTTTCTTTTCCTCCTGAAGTAAGTACATCTTCATTCCTACTGGATCTGCCTCCGGATGGAATTGGGTACCAATAATTTCGGGAGAAAAGCGGATAGACATCATACAGCGCTCCAGGTTTACATGCTTGCGTTCTTTCTCAATGGCCAGCAGCTTTGCTCCTTTGGCTGCAAAGGCATCAGGATCCGGTTCTATGACTTGCCAGTCCCTGCTATCTACAGAAAAGAACGGGTTGCGTATTCCGGAAAAAATCTCATCTGTCTCGCCATCACCGGTTAATGTAATAGGAAAAATTCCAAACGCGTTAGACCGCCGTTCGGTTACATTGCCCAGTTTGTACTTTCTGCAAGCCAATTGAAAAGAATGGCAAATCAGAAAGGCATATTTTTTCTCTACTTCGTGAGATGTGTTGAAAATTTCAATTTGATCCAGCAGGTTGTAAAAGTCGTTTTCCCATTTCTCTCCTTCACTTTCAATAGGGCTACCAGGGCCACCGCTTGAGATATAGGCGTGATAAGATAAGTCGGGTATTTCTCCCTTCTGTCTCAAATCAAAAATATCAAAGCTCAGGTTGATGTTATGGTCATTTTTGAAACGTAGTAAAATTTCCCCAATGCCCCGCATGCCCTGATTGGGTGCACCATTGTTCAGGTCAATAACAGCTACTCTTAAATCTCTTTTTTTATCCATTCCTAATTACTTTGCGCCTATCAGCGTTTGGGTGGTAATATAATCAATTACCGATTCAAAGCTGCCGGTTTGCTGGTAAACCGCCAGTTGCCGGTCGGCACCTGTGCCATGTTCCAATATCTTATGAACATAGTTAATGTCTTCCCGGCATCCAAGTTCGTCAACTACATCATCTACAAAATCAAGTAACTCCAACACAAGGTTGCGGCAGTTTACTTCCATTTCTTTTCCAAAGTCAATCAGGTTCCCGTCAATGCCATAACGGGCTGCCCGCCATTTATTTTCATTGATAAGTGCTCTTGAATAGCTGATGAAGGTCATATTTTGAAGCCTCAGTTTATAAAGTTTTGCACAAAGTGCCTGAAAAAGCGCTGTAAAGGCCATGGTTTCATCAATTAACATCGGGCAATCACAGATGCGAAATTCTACAGTATCAAAAAACGGATGTACGCGGATGTCCCACCAGATTTTTTTTGCATTATCCATGCAGTTTGTTTTGATGAGCAGCTTTACGTAGCTGTCGTAATCTTCAATACTATTAAAGATGTCAGGAATCCCCGTTCTGGGGAATTTATCAAAGATTTTCGTACGAAAAGACTTATAACCTGTATTTCTTCCCTCCCAAAAAGGTGAATTGGTTGACAAGGCAAATACATGGGGCAGAAAATACCTCACCTGATTTGCGATGTGAATGGCCAGTTCCCTGGATTGAAAGCCTACATGAACGTGTAATCCGAAAATGAGGTTAGACCGGGCTGCTTCCTGTAATTCATTAACAATTTCATTGTAGCGTGGATGCTCTGTGATCAGTTGCTTTTCCCAGTGTGAAAAAGGATGTGTACCGGCTGCACCAATTCTTAAACCCTGTTCTCCTGCAAGTTGCGATACGGTATATCGCAACTGCGAGATCTCTTTTCTAGCCTCAGTTGTGGTTCTGCAAATACCAGTGCCTACTTCTACAACAGCCTGGTGCATTTCTGCCTTTACCTGATCTTTGTGGATTTTTTGGGCTGCTTCAACAATTTTCTGATCATGCGAGGTAAGTTCTCTGGTCACGGGATCAACTACCATATACTCTTCCTCTACACCCAAGGTAAATTCATTCATCTTCATCGTATTTATTTTAATCCCGTTATTTTTCAGGAGCCGCCTTCTTAGCTTTCGCTGCTGGTTTTGCTTTCGCTGGGGCAACAGCTTTGGCTGATTTTTTTATTACACTTTTACTTACTAAAGGGGTGCCAGCAACTGAAGCTCTGATATATTCGCCCCAGGTAAGGTTATCCTGTCCAGGTTTTTGTGCTTTTGCACGTTCAATAGCATAGTTCGCAGTCGTTTCCACTACCCATTCGAAATTCTCTGCACCCACACTTTTAATATCCGCATCGGGGGCCGGGTTGCAAAAATCAATTGCAATGGGTATACCATCTCTTACTGCAAATTCTACGGTATTAAAATCATAACCCAGATAAGTGCAAAGTTTTATGGTGTACTCTTCAACAGTTTTAAGCAATTTGGCATCAGGGGTTTTGCCATCTGTTGCATAACGCAGATGGTGTGGGTTGCGTGGTTCATATTGCATAATGCGTACATGCTTGCCGCCAATACAATAGCACCTGAAATACTCATCAAAAATAATCTCCTCCTGCAGCAGCATTACCAGTTGATCGGTTCCGCTATGCTTATCAAAGAAATCCTCTTTATCATGCAGCTTATAAACATCTCTCCAGCCGCCACCATCATAAGGCTTCATATAGGCAGGAAATCCCACGTATTCGAAAATTTCATCCCAGTTTAACGGCATGGCCAGGTTAGAAAATGATTCTGAAGTTGTACCTGTAGGATGCTGACGTGATGGAATCAGCGCAGTTTTAGGGACAGGAACACCAATTTGTTCGGCAAGTACATTGTTAAAGAATTTTTCATCTGCACTCCACCAAAAAGGATTGTTAATGATTGCCGTCCCGGTAATTGCAGCATTTTTTAACGATGCACGGTAAAATGGAACATCCTGAGAAATACGATCGATGATTACCGCATAATCCAGGGGCTGGTTTTGGAGGATCTTTTCTATTTTGACTGGTTCAGCTGTGATGTCTTTTTCTGCTTTTTCGTTAATTCGCGCTACTAGTGCTTCAGGAAAAGAACGTTCCTGGCCATACAAAATGCCTATTTTTTTCATCAGTTTTGTTTTTAAAGGTGCTATGTGTTAATGGAGTAACTGCTTAAACGGTTATTTGTTTTACCGGCTTTTTGAACCTATAACTGCGCGATATAGTTCGGAAACATTTCCCTCCAGATTGGCCAGTCGTGATCAGCGTTGGGCCTGATATCCAACCAGTGATCAATGCCTTTTTTATGGAGAATGTCCGATAACCTTTCGTTATCAGGTCTGCACATATCACGGTCTGTTGTTCCAAGTACAATTTTCATGTAATGCAATTCGGGATTGCTATTGTTCAGTACAAAGTCGACGGGATTATTAAAGTATACATCATCATTGTAAAAACCATCCAGTTGACCACTAATGTCGAATGCGCCGCTCATGCTAAACATATGACTAACCAGCCAGGGATGTCTGAATGCAAAATTTGCCGCATGATAACCACCGAAGCTGCATCCTGCTGTAATGATTTTGCTATGTCCGGTTTCATGTCGGGCCAGCGGGGCAACCTCTTCAAGCAGGTATTTGTCATACCAGATATGATTTTTAACCCTGTCGGCAGGATGAATACCTTTATTATACCAACTCAGTTTGTCAATTGCATCAGGACAATAAATCTTAATTTTCCCTTCATTGATAAAACCTTCAACAGCATCAATCAGCTTAAAATCTTTATTTTCATAATAGCGGCCCATACTTGTGGGGAATAGCAGCACCGGAATGCCCGCATGGCCAAATATGAGCATATCGATATCCATACTCAGGTTGGGGCTGTACCACCGCTTGTATTCTTCTTTCATCATATCGAATATTTAATGCTTTAAGATAGAGATTTAATTTTAGAAAAAATGTTGGCGGATATATAAAGTTGATGTCCTGCACAAAAAATGATGTCTGATAATTAATAGTTTACCAGGATTTGTACCTTTGCCGAAATTTTTGAGGCGTTGCCGGGTGAAAGGGATTCGAATATGTATACTACAATTTTATCTGTAAAAGTTAATACCAGTAATTTCAGAATACCATCTGCTTATCTGAAGCATGAGGTTGAAATAGATATTTATGCCCCCGAGGGAATATTGGGAAATGAAAAGATTGAACTTTTGTTTCTAAATGATGGTCAGGATGTGGCTAAGATGGATTTTCCAAAAATCCTTCAGGCTGCGCATCAGCATAAACGAAATCATAGATTGGTTGTAGTGGCCATTAAAGCTTCTGAAGATCGTTTAATGGAGTATGGTGTAGCCGGAATTCCTGATTTTAAAGGGCGTGGAGCAAAGGCGGGTGCCTATACCGATTTTGTGGTTAAAGAACTTTTACCCTTTGTTAAAAAGAAGATCGCAATGCCCATAACGGGTAAAGTTGCCTATGCGGGATTTTCTTTGGGGGGCTTATCTGCGTTCGATATTGCCTGGAATTACCCTTCAGTATTCGATGCTGTAGGGGTTTTCTCCGGTGCCTTCTGGTGGCGTACCAAAGATTTAGCAGACGGTTATACGGATGCAGACCGGATTATGCATGCGTTGATCGAACGTACATCGACCAAGGCCGATATGAAGTTCTGGCTGATGACAGGTACAGAGGATGAAAAGGCAGACCGCAATAAAAATTTTATCATTGATTCGATTGATGATACAATTGATATTGTAAAAGGCCTTTTAAAGAAAGGTTACAAGCGCAATGAAAATGTTTTCTATTTTGAAAAGGTAGGGGGCAAGCACGATGTGGCCACATGGGAAAGTGTAATGCCTGCGTTTTTGAACTGGACTTTTGAAGTTTAGCCTTATCTCTTGTATTTAAAATTTGGACTGATGACCAGGCATTCACTGCTATTGGGAACTTTCCAGGATGTGCAGTACATCTATTCGGTTGCTTTTTTCAATTTTTTATAGTCAATATGCTCATGATCATCTTTTGGGTGCGACAATCTGGGTGCCGTAAGGTAATATAGAAGGTTACTCTTCATTTACCTCATGGTTAAAACTCACTTGGGAAAAAGTTAGACTTAGTGAAGGCAACGTACCCATGATTGCTTTTGGTTTAAAAATGAGATAATTAGAACATTATCATAGCATTAAATAGTTTGGGTCATAGTAGAAAATCCATTTCAAAACATTATCTTTGCGCCAAATTTGAGGCGCATTTTATGCAAAAGATTAGAAATATAGCTATTATAGCACACGTTGACCACGGTAAAACCACGTTGGTTGATAAGATTTTACACTCTTGTTCTATTTTTCGTGACAACGAACAAACAGGAGAGTTGATATTGGATAACAACGATTTAGAGCGGGAGCGTGGTATCACGATCGTGTCTAAAAACGTATCTGTTCAATACAAAGACGTAAAAATTAACATTATCGATACACCTGGTCACGCGGATTTTGGCGGTGAGGTAGAGCGTGTTTTGAAGATGGCCGATGGAGTACTTTTACTTTGCGATGCTTTTGAAGGTGCAATGCCTCAAACGCGTTTCGTAACGCAAAAAGCTTTGGCACTAGGTTTAAAGCCAATTGTGGTGGTAAATAAAGTGGATAAAGAGAACTGTCGCCCTGAAGAGGTTTATGAGCAAATTTTCGAATTGTTCTTTAACCTTGAAGCAACTGAAGAGCAACTAGATTTCCCTGTTATCTACGGTTCGTCTAAACAAGGATGGATGAGCACTGACTGGCAGAAGCCAACTACCGATATCTTTGCTCTATTAGATGCCGTTGTAGCTAACATTCCACCAGCTCCAATCAATGATGGTACTTTACAAATGCAAATCACCTCTTTAGATTATTCATCTTTCGTAGGCCGTATTGCAATTGGTCGTGTTCACCGTGGTACAATTAAAGAAAACCAGCCGGTTACTTTAATCAAACGCGATGGTAAAATCGTGAAATCAAGAGTAAAAGAACTTTATACATTCGAAGGTTTAGGTAAAGTTAAAGCTACTGAAGTAAGTTCAGGAGATATCTGTGCAGTTGTTGGTATCGATGGTTTTGATATTGGTGATACTATCGCTGATTTTGAAGCTCCGGAACAATTACCGGTAATCAGCATTGATGAGCCGACGATGAACATGTTGTTCACTATTAATAACTCACCATTCTTCGGTAAAGAAGGTAAGTTGGTTACTTCTCAACGGATCAAAGATCGTTTGATGAAAGAGATGGAGAAAAACCTTGCCCTTAAAGTTGTGGAAACTGCTTCACCTGATTCATGGTTGGTTTACGGTCGTGGTATTCTCCACTTATCTGTATTAATCGAAACAATGCGTCGTGAAGGTTATGAACTACAGGTTGGTCAGCCACAGGTTATCGTTAAAGAAATCGATGGTAAAAAACATGAGCCGGTTGAGACTTTAATTGTTGATGTACCTGGTGAAGTTTCTGGTAAAGTAATCGAATTGGTAACACAACGTAAAGGTGAGTTATTGATTATGGAGCCAAAAGGTGATTTACAGCATTTAGAATTCGAAATCCCATCCCGTGGTATCATTGGTTTACGTAATAACGTATTAACTGCTACTGCTGGTGAGGCAATCATGGCACACCGTTTCAAAGCTTACGAGCCTTGGAAAGGAACTATCCCTGGTCGTTTAAATGGTGTATTGATTTCAATGGAAAAAGGTCAGACTACTGCTTATTCAATCGATAAATTACAAGATAGAGGTCGTTTCTTTATTGATCCGGGAGTTGATGTTTATGAAGGTCAGATTATGGGTGAGCATATCCGTGACAACGACTTGGTAGTAAACGTTGTTAAAGGTAAAGCTTTAACGAACATGCGTGCGTCAGGTACTGATGATAACACCCGTATCGCACCTGCAATTAAATTCTCACTGGAAGAGGCAATGGAGTACATCCAGGCCGATGAATATATTGAGATTACACCAGCAAGCATGCGTTTACGTAAAATCTTCTTAACTGAACAAGAACGTAAAGTTAAAGGAAAGCAGTTCGCTTAACCTTTTAAAAATATATTGCAAGCCCCGATGAAAGTCGGGGCTTTTTTTGTTACCGAATTCCGGCAATTATTAATCACTTGGGGTATTTTCTGTCAGCGAAAACTCAAACCGGATGCCAACCCAGAAATCTAACATTTTCATGGCATAAATTTTTTTCAGCACTTTTAATTTTGCCCATCAACTCATCCTGCATGATTAAGAAAGGCATTTCATTCCTGGGCATATTTTTTTTGAGTGCATTGTCACTTCTTCCTCTATCCATTCTCTATATACTTGCGGATGGTAGTTATCTATTACTATATCATATTTTCGGATATCGAAAAAAGGTAGTCAGAGGAAATCTGCTAAACGCCTTTCCCGGCAAACCACTTTCAGAAATTGTGGCAATTGAGAAACGCTATTATAAATACCTGGCGTCCTTAATTTTTGAAGTGATAAAAATGACCACCATTTCTAAAGCGGAAATCCGTAAACGGTTTGTTTTCAGAAATACAGAATTGGCTGAACATTATTTAGAAAACGGGCAAAGCGTTTTGTTTTGCTCAGCACACTATGGAAACTGGGAGTGGGGCACCATAGGGATTGGACTAAATTTCTCTGGAAATCATTACCCGATATATAAACCTTTGAGTAATCCGGTATTTGATATCTGGTTCAGAAAAATCAGAAGCCGTTTTGGAAATCATATGGTGCCCATGCGCCAAACCATGAGGGCACTTACTTTAAGCAAAAACGGGCCAACAAGTTTTAGTTTCGGTAATGATCAGGCACCGGCCAAAGATGAATCACACTATTGGACCACCTTTTTAAATCAGCCAGCCGCTATACAGCTTGGTATAGAAAAGATAGCGAAGAAAACCAATCGGCCTATTTTTTATCTTAAGGTTAGGGTTTTAAAACGCGGGTATTATGACGTCGAATGCGTGCCATTATGTTTAAATCCTAATGAAACTGAACAATTCGAGATTACCGAGATGCATACCAGGTTTCTGGAGGAAATAATTCGGCAGGAACCTGCGTACTGGTTGTGGAGTCACCGGAGGTGGAAGCACAAACCACAGGCAGGAGCATGGCTTGCACAGGAGAATTAATTTTATATTTGCAGACTATGTCCAGCGTCATGTTTAAAAAGATTTTAACTTATTTGATAGTAGTCTTCTTATTTGGCATCATATCTTTATTTATCATTCAGCCCTATTTGGTCAGGGTTCTGTGGTACCGCACTCCTGATGCCGCCACTTATAAAGCCTTCCCGCAGGATATCGTGCATAAAAGTGCCAGCCCTTTTCATTTTCATCGTTCAGGTACAATAAGAAATGATATCGATACGCTTATGGTTCGCGATGGAGATCAGCACATGATTAGCTTTAATGAATATTTCAAAAAAGGTAAACTGAACGTATTCCTGGTGATCAGAAATGATAGCATACTTTATGAGAAGTATAGCCCGGGTTACACCGATAGCACTTTAACGACTATATTTTCCGGCGCGAAAAGCATGGTGTCGATTATGATTGGTCAGGCTTTAGCTGCGGGAGATATTAAAAATTTAAATGATCGGATAACAAATTACATCCCCGAACTGGCTAAAAACGCCTCATTTAAAAACATTACGATAAAAAACCTTTTAGATATGAAGTCTGGTTTAGCCTTTCAGGATGCTTTAGGCGGAGTAATGAAGGCTTTCTTTTCGGATGAGGCAAAATATTATTATACACATGATATCAAAAAAGAGCTGATGAAAGTCAGGCTCGATAACCAGCCGGGTACTGTATGGAAATATAAAAGCATTGATCCAATTTTATTGGGTTGGGTTTTGGAGCGGGCAAGCGGAAAACCTGTAGCCCGGTTCTTTGAAGAATCGGTTTGGAGGAAAGTCGGTGCCCAGTATTCAGCATCCTTTGGATTAGATCAGCCGTCCGGACTGGCAAATACAGCAAGCCGGTTTCAGGTTACAGCAATCGATCTGGCAAAGATTGGCAGGCTCTATCTACACCATGGAGAATATAATCATGTTCAGGTGGTGCCAAAGCCATGGGTAGCGCAATCGATTAGCATCGGTATCGAAAAGCCGGCTTCGGCCAAAGGCTGGCAAAAATCAGCCCATCACTATATGTGGTGGATTCCGCAGGAAGGAGCAACCGGCGATTACGCTGCGGAAGGAATGCTAGGACAGAGGCTATACGTCGATCCAATAACCAATACCATTATTGTGCAGTTTGCAGATCATGGTGCAGGTGATTATCCCTACCGCAGAATAAGCAGGTATTTAGCTGGTTTGCCTTTTAATTATCCCTGATTTGACGTTATTTAACCACAAAGGGCACAAAGAAATATCCGCAAAGCACACAAAGTTTACTATTTATCTCAAGGTTCATTGCGCTTGCTTTATTTTCTTTGCCGTTGAATTTTTAAACACTACATTGCTGATACATGGAAAATGATGATGTAAAAATTCTGAAGAAAAAACCAATTTTTCCCGTTACGCCAGCTTTGCAGAAGTATTTGCGGACCTATCAGCGTGAGGCTAAATTACCTATATCCTATCAAGATCTCATGCAGTTCAATGAGGCTTTCCCGTTGATGGACAAAGCCGGAAAAGATTCTTTATGGGAAGGTCCGATTTACGCACAGGACCTGATTGAAAACCTGCACAACGGATTGAAAGAAGTCTATGCCAACTTAAAAGCTTCCGGCAACCTTCGGATTGTTGAACATAAATACATCGATAAGATTGAATACTGCACCTTCGGCAATACTCATCCCTTCCGCATCAGAATCGTAAACAGATTAAATGATGTTTACGATTATTTCTATATCAAGAAGGCAGATGCCTCACGTATTTACGGACTGGAAATGGAAGAGATTTTATCTCCTAATCAAGTAAACTATCTGGTGGATGGAGATACCCTCGTGGAAGAACATATTGCCGGTATCCCCGGAGATGTTTTTACAAAAGGACAGTTGTATACCCCGGAATTTAATCCCACCCGTATTGCTAAAGAATTTGTGAAGTTTAATGAGCGTTGCCTGATTATGCTCCTGGGAGATATGAGGGCATATAACTTTGTTGTACAGATTACACCTGATTTTGATGACATTCAATTCCGCATACGTGCTATAGACTTTGATCAGCAGTTTTATGAAGGGAATCTGAAGGTTTATTTGCCCCAGTTTTTTAAAGAAAATCTTCCGTATGTAAAAATGAGTATGGAGCAGCTGACCGAGAAAACAGTTTTACAGTATCAGCAGGAAGAGCGTTCATCTATTGTTCACCGGGTGAGGAGTGAGCGGCACCGGTTGACTGATTTGCGCGATGTATCAAATAAGGAAGAGCTAACCACGCCAGAAAATATTGCGGTGTTAAAGCAAAGTATGAGTGAATATTTTAAAGATAAAAATTATCTGAAATGCGGCAACATGACAGATATCATTGAGCTGAATATTAAAAACATCATCCGGCAAGTGAAGTTATAAGCAAACGGCTGACAATTTTGCCAGCCGTTTTTGAGTGAATCTAGAAAGAGCGTCCAAAACATTAAGCGTGTTGGCCCTCATGTATTCCCTCCGCAAACTCTTCTACAATTTTATCATTGAAAGCAGGTAAATCTTCAGGTGTTCTGCTGGTAACCAAACCCTGGTCCACTACTACTTCTTCGTCACTCCACAAAGCCCCTGCATTGATCAAATCCTGTGAAATATTTTTTACTGAAGTTAATTTTCGGCCCTGAACTACATCCGCATTTATCAGTGTTTGCGGACCATGGCAAATGGCTGCGACAGGCTTGCCATCTGTAAAGAAGGACTTCACAAAAGCAATGGCATCTTCATTTACCCTTAGCTGATCAGGATTAATTACGCCACCCGGTAAAAGCAATCCGTTATAATCGTCAGCATCTGCCTCTGCAATGGTTTTGTCAACATCCACCTCTATCGACCAATGGTCCTGATCCCAGGCTTTAATTTTTCCACTTTTTGAGGAAATGATATGTACGGTTGCACCTTCCTCTTTTAATCTCTTTACCGGCTCAGTTAATTCAACTTCTTCAAATCCGCTTTCTGAAAGAACAGCGATTGTGCGGTTACTTAATTGTCCCATAATCTTTCTGTTTTAAATAGGTATGTATTTAAAGACATTCATTCAGGAAATTTTGTTTTTAGAAAATGAGATTAGTCATTCGTTCTCCGGTGTTTAAGAAAATACATAACCAGATTTCCTGCAATAATCAGGTGGTTAAAAATATTAGGAATCAGCCCATAATATTTAGTGAAGATGTTAAAACGCTCCTTCAAACTCTCGCGATGTTTTTTCTTGCTCATACCACCAACCAGATACTTGGCCACATAGCGGTGAACATTAACAATGTTCGATGCTTTCTTCGCCGCCTTTATGATCCAGTCGATATCCGAACTGTATTTGTAGCTTAAATCATATGGCGTAACAATACTCCTTCTGATGTATATCGCCTGGTGGCTGATGTTCATCCCATATTTAAAACTCGTCCAATCAAAATGCTCCGGTGCCTCGTGTCTTCTTCTTCCCAGGTTTTCCCATTTATCGTTATACATTTCGGTTTCTCCATAATAGATATCTGCACCAGGAGCCGAATCAAAAACATCCTCTACCGTATGTTCATCGTAAATCTCATCGCCCGAATTCATAAACAAAACGTAATCTCCTGTAGCCAATGCCAGCCCCTTATTCATCGCATCATAAATCCCTTTGTCAGGCTCTGAAACAATTTTAGAGACTTGGGTTTGATACTTATTAACCACTTCCAGCGTACCATCAGTTGATGCCCCATCGATTACAATGTATTCGATGCTTTTGCAGGTTTGATTGGTGATTGATTTTATCGTTCGTTCAATGTCCCGGACGTTATTATATACGATGGTGATGATGGTCAGTTTAGGCATTGCTATATTTTTTCATTTGGCTAGTCGAAACGCTATAAATTTAGCAAAGATTTGTCGGTTTGTATACCCTCAAATAAATTGGAATGTAAAGATTAAATTAATCTTCAAGTCAAAACTATTTTGGTTGCAAATCAATCAGGGTTTCGTACAGGTGAATGTGTTCAGCAGCAATAACCTCTTCCGAAAAATCTGCCAGAATACTTAGCCTTGCTGCTTTTTGTATCTCTTCCTTATTCGGGCGGTGGTAAAGCCATTCAATTCCATTTGCAAGATCACGGGCATTTTTATATTCTGCCAGGTAACCATTCTGCATGTGCTTTACCATATCGGGAATTCCACCTGTAGTAAAAGCAATTACCGGAGTGGCACAAGCCAGACTTTCCATCACCGTATTGGGTAAATTGTCTTCGAGCGACGGTGTAATAAAAGCATCCGCAGCCGAATAACATTTTGCTAAATGATCATCTTTACTTATCGTACCTAGAAATGTCGTTTTAAAAGGGAATTCAGGCATTTCCGCATTTTCTTTATTGCCAAAAATAACCAGTTCAATATTTGCTTTGTTAATTCCCGATCTTTTGGATAAGATTTCCAATGCTTCAATCAAATAAGGCGTTCCCTTATGCTTATCATTTTTTGACGGCATAAATCCACTCATCAGCACAAATTTATCCGGATTGATTTTTAATATTTTCTTCGCTTCAGCTTTAACATAAGGTTTGAAAATATTGGTTTCTATTGTATTGGGGATCACCGAAGTGTTTCGCGTACCTAATAAACTGCTAAACTTGACCGACTTAGCCATCCACTTACTCGGTGCCACAATATGAAAATTAAGTTCACTATAAGCCTTTTGTTTACGTTGCCAGGTCTTGTGTGAAATATCATCATTACCACTCATTTTCAGAATCGGACAATTGCCACATTGCTGATGGAAATTTTCACAGCCATAACGCACATGGCAACCGCCTGTAAATGCATTGCTGTCGTGGAAAGTCCACACAATAGGTTTCTCCAATTCGTCAAGCTCAGCTAAAAACTTTGGAGTTAAAAACCCATGATTTACCCAATGCAAATGAATAACATCAGCATTTTTCACTTCAGGATGATTTTTGATCGATCGCCCGAACCACTGCAAACTAAAAGGAGTCTTAACGGATTTGCTCAGCCATTTGGCATAATATCTTTCCGAGAGGATATTGAAAACTGCCTTCGCTCTCTGAAAAGGAGACTTGCTGAATGTATCAATCTTTGGATTGTTTCCAAATTTATAATATACCAGTACTTTCGACTCTATACCATTTGCATTCAATGCGTCGCTCAGGCGAAGGCAGGCTCTGCCAGCTCCGCCATTTCCATCATAGGTATTTAAGTGTACTACTTTCAAATCAACCAAAAATACATTTTATTGTTCACGAATATAAAATCTGTTGCGTAATTTCAACCTAATTTTAAGCCAACAAACCAAAATCATGATCAAAACCCTGTTAAAATCGCTCACAGCAATAGCGTTTTTGCTGCCATGTTATTCATTTGCTCAAAATCAAACTTATTTTGCTTCCTATCCAGCATTAACGCCCGATGCGCAGACTATAGTATTCAGTTATGATGGCGATATATGGAAAGTTCCGGTTAAAGGTGGGGTGGCTTCCCGGATTACCGCACTACAGGGCGAAGAAGTCAATCCAAAAGTTTCTCCTGATGGGAAATGGCTGGCATTTTCCTCCAATCAGTTTGGTAATAATGATGTATACGTAATGCCCATCAATGGAGGTGATATCAGGCAGCTAACCTTTAATGATGCTTCTGATGAAGTGGATAACTGGAGCTGGGATTCCAAAACCATCTACTTTACTTCAGGCAGGTATAACTCTTTTTCAAGTTATAAGGTAAATGTAAATGGAGGTAGCGCAATTCGTTTGTTCGACAACTACTTTAATACCACGCACCATATTGCTGAATCGCCAACCGGCGAATTGTTTTTTAACGATACCTGGGAAAGTTACCGCTTTCCGAACCGGAAGCATTATAAGGGTGCCTATAATCCAGATATTCAGTCATACAACCCTAAAACTAAAACATATAAACGTTATACGGATTACATTGGGAAAGACTTCTGGACAAGCGTTGATCAAAAGGGAAACATCTATTTTGTATCCGATGAAGGGAACGAGGAATATAATCTTTACACCTTCACCGGTGGAAAGAAAACAGGTTTAACTAAGTTTGATACCTCTATTAAAAGACCTTTCGTAGCTGCAAACGGCACCGTTGTCGTTTTTGAAAAAGATTATCAGCTATATACTTATGATGTAAACACTAAAAAAACAGAGAAGGTGAGCATCAGTACATCAAGAAATCAGGTATTAAGTAAAGAACAGGAATATGATGTACGGGCAAGTATCTCCGCTTTTGATGCATCCACAGATGGTAAAAAAATCGTATTTGTATCCCGCGGAGAAGTATTTGTAAGTGATGCAGACGGTAAATTCATCCGTAAAATTACCAATAGTGGCGAGCGAGCCATGGAGTGTAAATGGCTGGCTGATAATAAAACAATCCTCTTCAGCCAAACGGCAGACGGCTATCAAAATTGGTTCACCATTGCCGGTGATGGTAAAGGAACGGTTAAACAACTGACTAAAGACAAGGCCAATAACCGGGATATCAGCCTGAATAAGAGTAAAACCATGGCCGTTTACCTGAGCGGTAGAAATGAGCTGAAATTAATGGATCTTAAAACATTTGACAGTAAAACGGTGGTCACAGATGAATTCTGGGCATTTCAGAATTCAGCACCCGGTTTCTCTCCGAATGATGAATACCTGCTGTTTACAGTATACAGAAATTTTGAACAGGATATTGTAGTACACAACATCAAACAAAATAAAACCATCAATCTAACGAATACAGGGGTTACAGAAACGGCACCTTCCTGGTCGCCCGATGGAAAATACATATTTTTTACCAGTGCCCGTACAAAACCATCTTATCCTACGGGGATGTCAAATGCGCATATCTATCGGATGGCACTGAATAACTATGACGAGCCTTACCGTTCAGATAAGTTTGATGATTTGTTTAAAGAAACCAAGCCTGCAGAGGTAAAGCCTGCAGTTGATGATAAAAGTAAAAAGGGAAAAGCCGATACCAGTAAAAAGAAAGCTGAGGTAAAGCCCACTCCAAAACCAGCAAATATAATTGCCATCAATACTCAGGATATTTTAGATCGTATTGAACTTGTGGGACCTTCTTTTGGCGGACAGTACGGAACAGATGCTTTCGCAAAAGGGGATAAGACTTACGTTTTTTATACCTCGAATCACGAGGGAGGGGCACCAGGTTTGTATCGGACAACAATTGAGCCTTTTGAAGCCAACAAAACCGAAAAAGTTGTAGATGGAGGTGACTATAACATTGTTCAGGCTGGAGATAAGTTCTTTGTGCTCTCCCGTGGTGTTATCAATAAATATAACCTGGAGGCCAACAAACTGGATAAGATCGATCACGGATATAAATTTACCCGAAACCTCAATGCTGAGTTTAATCAGATGTTCTATGAAACCTGGGTAGGGCTGGATGAAAATTTTTATGACGAGAAGTTTCACGGTGTTGACTGGGATAAAATGAGAACCCGCTATGCCGCATATCTCCCTTATGTAAACAACCGCAGTGATTTGAGGATTCTGCTAAATGATATGTTAGGGGAGCTAAATTCATCACACATGGGTTTCAATAGCACCGGCGCAGAAGAACGCAAAAATTTGAACTATGTAACCAATGAAACCGGGATTGTGTTCGATAATGAGAACCCACTGAAAGTTGAACGAATCGCTGCTAAAAGTAATGCTGCGCACACAGGTACAAATATTTTAGCCGGAGATATCTTAACTCAGGTGAACAGGATTAAGGTAGATGAAAAAATAGACCGTGATTATTATTTCAGCAAGCCATCATTGGATAAAGAGATGAGCTTAACCTTCAACCGAAATGGTAAAGAGGTATATGTGAATGTACATCCCGAAAGCGCAGGCACCCTTCGCGGAAACCTTTACGACGAATGGATTAACAATAACCGCAAAAATGTAGATAAATGGGGTAATAACCGAATTGCTTATTCGTACATGAAAAACATGAGTGGGGGCGAGCTGGAATCTTTCTTGCTGGATATGGTTGCGCAGGAAGAAAACAAGGATGCGATCATTCTCGATCTGCGTTATAACACGGGTGGCAATGTACATGATGATGTGCTGAAGTTTCTCTCGCAACGTCCGTACCTGCAATGGAAATATCGTGGCGGCAAGCTTGCGCCCCAAAGTAACTTCGGTCCCGCGGCAAAACCTATCGTGCTGTTGATCAATGAACAATCTCTCAGTGATGCAGAAATGACGGCGGCAGGTTTTAAGCAATTGAAGCTGGGTAAAATTATAGGTACGGAAACCTATCGCTGGATTATTTTCACGTCAGCTAAAGGACTTGTAGACGGGTCGTCGTACCGATTACCCTCCTGGGGTTGCTATACCATGGATGGGAAAAACCTGGAGAGTGAAGGCGTAAAACCAGATCTTTTCGTTAAAAACACCTTCGAAGATCGCCTCGGAGATAAAGATCCCCAATTAGAAAAAGCCGTGGCGGAAATTCTGAAAGACCTGAAATAAGATCAATTTTGAACTGTTTAAACGGGTTAATGGTGAAAGCAATGATGCTATTACAATTAACCCGTTCATCATTTTATACAGTTAAACAAATTTTCCGTTTCTTTGAACCTGTATTCAATTTAAAACATGGCAAATTTATTAACCGACAGGGCTTTTTGGGTAAGTTATTGGGAAAGTAAAAAAGGGCTAGCGGTTCAGTTACCTGCAAATTATTTGTTTCATCGCCAGCTGGCTGAAATTGTAGATAAAGGAAATGTTCAAACCGCGATTGAACTTGGCGGTTTCCCCGGTTATTATGCTGTGTTTTTAAAGAAATATCTAAAACTTGACGTAACACTTTTAGATTATTTCGTCCATCCTCCAGTAGTTCAGGCACTTTTGAAGAAAAATGATTTGAAACCTGATGATATACACGTCATCGAAACAGATCTATTTAATTATCAGCCCGCTGAACAATATGATCTGGTGCTCAGCTGCGGTTTGATTGAGCATTTCAATGACACCGCAGATATCATCCACAGACATATTTCTTTTGTGAAACCAGGTGGAACATTATTTATTACCCTGCCTAACTTTAAAGCAGTTAACGGATGGTTCCAGAAGCAGTTTGATAAGGACAACTACGATAAACACAATATTGATAGTATGGATCCAGAGCTATTAAAATCTATTTGTGAAAAAGCGGGTTTAAAAGAAGTAACATCTGGTTACTTCGGACGCTTCAGCGTTTGGCTGGAGAATGAAGATCAAAAGTCTGCAGGCGTTCGTTTATTGAAAAAAACAATCTGGTTAGCGGGTAAAGTTTTTACTAAAATTATTCCTTTTGAGAGCAAAAATTTATCGCCATATATTATCTTAGTAGCGAAAAAATAATTACGCTCTATGTCAATCAGTTGGGGATACTCGCCAAAAATTGAAAAGTTTATTCCGCTTGGCGATTTTGCTGCGGATAAGTACTTAATCGTTGCACAACAAGCGATTGAAAATTTGGGATGGAAGCTTAGTCACATTTCCCAAACCGGACTCATCGCTTATACCAGTATCTCTTTTCAGTCCTACAGCGAAGAAATTTCCATCCGGATTCATAATAATTTCGCGGTAATCAAAAGCGAATGCGTGGGTATTCAGATGCTGTTTAATGATTATGGTAAGAACGACCAGAACCTGGAGAAGTTCTTTCATGAATTCGAGTATGTCGAATTTCACCTGAAAGATGTGTGGGATGATCGCTTAGCCAAATTCCATTCGCTGATCAATAAGCAAGACGATCACTACTTTGAGAAAGCCCCTTTGGCAACCAAGAATAAAATCAAGAACGTATTATACCTATTTTTCCCACAGAAAGGCTATACGGTAACGCCAATTCTGGTGCTGGTGAATATCATCTGTTTTTTTGCCATTTCTGTCCTATACGTGATATATTTCCGGTATCTCCTGATTACTCAGGGCAGAATCACCGATAGTTACACGCTTAGTTTAAAAGCAAAAGCTTTTAAAAACATACTCAGTCTGGATTACCGCAATACCATATTCAATGGGCAGCTTTGGCGCCTGATGAGTTATCAGTTCAGTCACGGGTCAATATCACATCTCTTATTTAACATGTATGCCCTTATTTATCTGGGCCTGATGATTGAAAATAAACTGGGCTGGAAAAAATTTATTTTTATTTACCTGTTAAGTGGTGTTTGTGGCGGACTGGTGAGTTTGTGGTTTCATCCAGATCAATTTATTCTGGGTGCCTCTGGTCCGATTATGGGATTATTTGGTGCATTCCTTGCCCTGCTCATCAATAAAACATTCGAAAAAAAGGCCACACAGGCATTATTGATCAGTACGGTAATCGTTTCCGTATTTGTGTTGATTAATGGCGCATTTGGAAAGCGGGTTGATAATGCAGCGCACATTGGTGGGTTTATCTCTGGTTTTGCATTTTGTTACCTGTTTAGCTTTAAACCGACGCATGAAGACGCGTTGAAAGACTGGGCAAGGTACGCTGTAAATTTTGTTGTTTTCGCATTGTTTTTCAGCGCAGTATTAACATTTATTCCCAGATACCAGACAGAAGACTTTAAAGCATTAAATGAGAAATTCAACAGCAATATGGATTACCTTAATGCAATCACCCGCTTAAAAATTGATTTGCCGAAGGATTCAAAGTTAAAATCAATTAAAGAAGATGGTATTATCCCTATGGAGCGAAATCTCCAGATCATTAAACAGATGGATGCTTTAGTGCTGAAGAGTGAGGATTCAAAACAGCGTGATAAAAAAGTAAGGCTCGGCAAGATATCTTACCGAGCAGTTATGCTGATGTATAGGGATATAAAAGGAGATAGTACCTATCGCTATAGCAAGGAAACGTCGAAAGCACTGGGTAGTGTTTTCAGGATCCTTTACGATCGCGAGGAGACTAAATAGCTTTTTTATACAAACCTATTTCACTAAGGATAATACAAACCGGAGATTTGGTAATATTGATTCTCACTTTATTGGTCTTAACCGGCTGGTCAAGTTGAATCAACCTTTTGGCGCCGATGCTTGTGCCATCAAAAACTTTATTCCAATGCTTATCCTGCAGAACCTCGATAGTGTATGCCTCGATTCTTTGCCCTAAAGGAATGTATTCCTGAAGGCTTATAATGTCGAAAGTTTTTTCAGTTTTCAGGTCGATTTCAATATTGGCTTTATGGGTATTGTCTTGTGTTGCCCAATAACTTTCCTTCTTTCCATCCAATACATTTTTGGCGGCGAAACTGTTACTGCGAACATTGCTGGCGGTAATCTGAGCGCCTTTGGCAAGATTATTTGCAAAGGTGTGTTTCACTATATTGCCAAATTCGGTTAAAGCCTTTACGTCATCATCATGCAACTGTCCTCTGGTATCGGGTGCTAAACCCAGGTCCAGTCCTGCTCCACGGCCTACACTTTTCAAATACAGGTCAAATAAAACCTCCGGAGTTTTAGGTTTTTCCGTCGGATGGTAAAACCAGCCTTTACGCAAAGGAACATCACACTCTGCTGGCATCCAGAACTTTCCGTTCCTGATACCGGCAGGGCTCTGTGGGTAGTTAGCCTGCCCAGGTACTGCAACATTTTTTCCATCAGGTGCCATTGGTGTAAAAGTAGCCCAGCTGGTTTCTGCTGCATGGCCATCTTCATTACCAACCCAGCGAATGTCTAGGCCAATATCACTAAATATGTTTGCTGTAGGTTGCAATTTTCTGGTAATGCCCCAGGTATTATTCCAGTCGTAATATGTGGTATTATCTATTGATCTTTTTTCCCTTGCACCACCATAGTAGCCGTCGCCGCCGTTTGCGCCATCATGCCAGCTCATAAATAACGGTCCATAATCGGAATATAGTTCTGTAAGTTGGGCCTGGTATATGGCGAGATACTTATCGGTGCCGTACAAGGCATTATTCCTGTCCCATGGCGAGCAGTAAACGCCAAATTTTAAACCATTTTTGCGCGCAGCCGATTCTACCTCTTTCACCAGGTTTCCTTTCCCGTTTCTGAAAGGACTTTTACTAATATTATATTCAGTGGTTTTGGTCGGCCATAGTGCAAAACCATCATGGTGTTTGGCTACCAGTATAATGCCCTTCAAACCACCTGCTTTTGCTGCCTGAATAATCTGTGTGGCATTGAAATCGCTTGGGTTAAATGTCTTAGGATCTGCGTCGCCAAAGCCCCATTCTTTGTTCTCGAAAGTAGTTGGAGTGAAATGAATTAAACCATAAACCTCAATGTCATGCCATGCCAGCTGTCGTTTTGAGGGTACTGCGCCATACGGTTCTGGGGCGTTTTGTGCTAAGACATTACACGAAAGAAATAGCAGTAAGATAAAAAAGGACTTCATAATTTGTTGCTTAGTGAAGCCAAATTACAAAGAATAATCAATTTACTTTGAAAAATATTGTGCAAGTTTTTCTCTGGCAAAGCGCTTAATTCTGATCATCATATTCCCTTTACGATGGGTGAGGAAACTTTTTATCGCTTTAAAAGCCTGCTTGTTTTCTTCGATGCTGTCCGGAAATTCGGTAATAGGCTTTGGGTTAATGATGACATTGTAAATGTCGTTAATCCCCGAATGGACACCTGTGCCATCATGACCGATATTATTCACCAGTGATTGAGCAGGATTTAATGTGAGACCTCCTTTAAGAAAAATTGACGCATACCAGCGAATGGCCCAGCTGTTATTCTTACCTTTCTTAAACTCCTGCATCTGTTTCCAGAAGTTCATTTTATGATCAATAGAAAAGGCTGCCCTTTTCTTTTTATCAAACTGTTTGATCAGGATATCAATATCGGGTTCAAAGTTCTTCCATGCCCTTTCCCACGTAGCCCAGCCCCAGCTCGTGGCCGCGCGGTAGAAAAATGCCTGGGGCAAGTCTACGGCTGTTAAGGGGTACATGTAGGCCCCAATGTGCATTACTTTTTCTTCCTCCCGATAGCGGTTCAATGCATCGTTAAAATAAGCCAAAGTGTGTGGCGAGCTCACCAGGTCGTCTTCAAACACAATAACCTGCCCGTAATCAGTAATCAGCTCACTCACGCCAGCGATTACTGAATTGGCTAACCCAGCGTTTTCTTTGCGTGCAATTACCTTAACAGATTTAAATCCGTGTACCTTATTAATAATGGCTCTTACTTCCGCTACTTTTTCTTCATCTGCTTTGGTTTTGGCCCCATCAGAAAAAATATATAGTCTGCTTTTTCCAGCCAGTTCATTCTGCTGTAAAAATTGAAGCGTCCGCTCTGTGTGCTGCGGGCGGTTGTAAACAAAAAGGGCTATGGGGGCAAGGTTTTGCATGTATATGTTACCGGTTGAGTTATTGAATTAAATAGCTTAAGTCACGCTCAACTAACCATTAAACCCAAGGCGACATTGCGAACCAAGCTAATAATCTATGCAGAGTTAGTGAGGTAATCTTATTTAACGGCTAAAATATATGTAAATTCTGATCAGATTTTTTTGTCAGCACTGTATAGGCATTTGCAAACTGCTCCTGCTTTTTGCGGCCAAGCAAGCCTCCCAGCGTTTTTTTAATATTGTATTCCAGCTCAATTTTCAGGTTCCTCATAAAAGACTTTGGTGCTCTCTTGTTTACAAACTCATTAAACTTTACCGTCTCTGTCGCCGTCATCGAAACCTTATCTTCCATAATTTCCAGGCCTTCACTTTGCAAAAGAAAACGTAGTGAAGTAGGTGTGTACATATTGATATGGCCATAATCCAGAAAGTGCTTCATCCGGTTGTCAACGCCATAACGATAATCTTTAGGTACTTCTACCACAATGTATTTGGCCACCCTTTTTAGCTCACGAATCAGTATGCGTTCATGCTCTACATGTTCCAGTACATGAGCCAGAATAATCAAATCAAAGCTATCATCAGCGTATGGGATTTTATAGCCATCAAAGCTTTGTACTTCTTTTAGCAGCGATAAATTTCGTTTTTTAATCAGGTCAACCCCACTTTCAGCAATTTCAAGGGCATAAAGCTCCGGCGCAAAATTCCAGTCGTTTAAAAAGTGAAGAATACTGCCGTCACCTGCGCCCACCTCCAGTACCGTTTTTGGCTTGATAGCTGCGCAAACATCTACAATATTTTTCGCTTTATATTTAGCGCCCAGCATCCGCCATTCCACATCGCTATTAGTGTAGAAATTATCATAAGCAGTTTTTACCTCTTCGCTTAACATATTGATGAAGTTAGATGTCTAAACAGTTATTGGCTTTGTAAAAAACCGATGTAGCCTTTTCATAAAATAGGCCAGGGGAGATGCCGCTAAAGCTAATTTCCTTAAAACCCTGTTCCTTTAATAATACCCTCGCCGGTTCATAAACATCACGTTCGCTATCATCTAAAATGACTACTCCATTTTCAGATAAAGCGGCTAAGCTATACCGGCAGCAACGTACCCTGTCGCGACCATCAACAATGATGATATCGAACTTTTTATTCAGTAATGTTGCTTTCCTGGCGTATTCGCCGTCGCGTTGTAGCTCACAAAATATCATCTCGGCATTAGCAGGGCTGGTGCCTTTTACTTTATTGTACCAATTTCTGTCGTGTTCAACAGAAGTAACCGAAGCCGCCTTTTGTGCATAGAAGATGGTAGAGTTTCCAGAACCATATTCAAAGATATGATGTGACCGATTAATGCGGTCCCTGATGAAATCAATAAAGGAGTAGGTAACCCAGGGTAAGGCTTTACCCTGCCCGTCTACTGCCTGTTTCTGATCGAAGGCGGTAAACCAGCCGATGCTGTTTAGGTAGCCTTTGTGCCCGTATGATAGTAGCGCTTTTAGTCTACCTGGCTTCCCGATTAATGTAGTTAATGCTTTTAAGGTACTCAACGTTTGAATATTTTTTGAAATGCTGTGACCAAAAATAATGATTTTAGCATCATTATTCCCTGTTGGCGAAGTTTAGGTATAAATAATATGAAAAATGCGGAAGCAAAGTATGCGCTTACAGTGGCTATGGCTGTTCCCATCATTCCCATTGTAGGAATTAATAAAATGTTGAGCACTATATTAATGATTGCGCCCAATCCCGTCCTGATAAATGAAAGATGCCCAAAATTCTCTGCAATAAGATATTGTCCACTTGCTACACCTAGAAATACGAAAGTAGAACCCCAAACATGAACCGATAAAACAGGGGCAGCAGAAATATATTCTGGTTTATAAAGTTTATAAATAATTGGAGAAGCTATTGTAATAAAAATGGCGAAGCTTAAACTTAACCATACCATTAAATCATATAAATTCTGAAGCCTTTTTTGATACCTGACTTTATCATCCCTGCGTGCATTCAAAATAGCTGGAAACAATGAAGATACTATGGCAATGGGAACGAAATTTAATGCCTCACTAAACATAACAACGGTGTTATATGCCCCAGCTTCCTTTATACCCTTATCGCCCAATATCTGCTTTAACATAATCTGGTCTACCCGCATATAAATCGAAACCATGATTCCTGAAATAATGAGTGGCCATGATAGCGTAAGCAATTTTTTCGCGAGGGAAAAATCATATTTCCAGTTAAAAATACTTCTTCCTTTTCTATTGTAGGTGATGATGTATCCTGCAGACAACAGAATCGTGTCGAAAAGATAGGCGATGAAGAAGAATGTAATTGAGGAATGCATTAAGATTAAACCAACTTTAATCGCTGCTGATACCAGATTCCCGATAATCTGGACTTGCATAATGTATTTCGACTTTACCTCCGATTGAAAGTAAGAGTCAATTATAGTAAATGACTGGAATATTCCCATAAATGATAACAGGAAAATATGGGAATATTTAATTCCCTCCAGGGGATAAATCAGCCATGCTACATAGATTAAAGGGATACATATTAATCCGGCAAATGACTTTAATGAAAATGCAGTTCCTAAAATCTGTTCTCTTTTCTCAGGGTATTGATGAAGTTCTTTTACAATAAATTGATCCAGTCCCAATCCGGCTAAAGCAGCGAAAAGGAATACATAAGAAACTGAAGTTGTTAAAATCCCATTTCCATACGAAAGTAAGTAGTTTGCTACGGCAATGCTGCTCAGCATTTTGATAGCTAAACTGCCAACCTTGCCAATGAGTAGCATTCCTGTGTTTTTGAAATACTTTTTTAGCGCCTCCTCATCAAAACCTTTTATACCGGGTAATTTCATTAACGCAAAGATGTAAAAAATGTGCGGTAATTAGGTAAGTGGTGCGCCCACCGCAATATCGCAGCGATGACCTGGCTCTCCATGTTTGGGATTCAACTTTACACCGTTTTTAGCCTCAAGAGATCCTGCACCTGCCGCAGGCTGTGCAGGGGGTTGCGAAACAGCAGTCGTTTTAACAGCAACGGGCTCCGAGTTCAGTGGCGCGCCCACGGCAATATCGCAACGGTGGTTGGGTTGACCTTGCGGTGGGTTCATGCCTTTTGCCACTTTCATAGTCGACACCTGAGTGACTACCGGTTGTGGCGTTGTGGCCTGGGCAACCTGCACAGGTCTTGAATCTAAAGGTGCACCTACGGCAATGTCACACCTGTGGCCGGGTTCACCATGCTTGGGATTTAGTTTTTTCCCTTTTGCATCCACTGTCGCTGGTACAACAGGAGGTGGCGGTGTAGCGTTTGGAGTTACTTGTGCCTGCGCAGGTGCACTTTGGTTCAGCGGAGCACCAACAGCTAAAGCACAGGTATGTCCGGGCTGGCCATGAGGGGGATTAAAAATCAGGTTACTTTTAGTTGTAGCAGTTTGGGGCGTTGGATTAGCAACTTGTTGCAGGCCTTGCAATCCGCCGGGTGTGGCAATTAAACTTTGTGAAGTTTCTTTTTTCTCACCCTTGCAGCTGCAAAACAGCACTAATGCCAGGAGGTAGGTAAACTGCTTCATAAGCGTAGGTTTTAGATTTAACCAAATATGGCGAAATAATTTTAACCTTTAAAACTTTGCTCAATACGGTTCAGCTGCTTGAGATGATGTTTCAGATGGATCTCGATAAACCGAAACCATTGCTTAGCATTTAAATAACCCAGGCGTGGATGTGGCGTTTTAATATGCTTGTTTGCTTTACTTACATTTGGATAGGCATGCTCAAGTGCCTTTTCAAATTCTAAGATAAAATCCAGTGCTTCAGTTTTTGATATTTTTTTGACACGGTCAATCAACCGTTTAGGCACTTTATATTTTTGAGCAGGTGGAAAAGCTCCAAAAAACAAAATCACTTTTACCGCAAAATGTGTGGGCTTATCTTCGCCTTTCCCTTTGATGCAATTTTCGAGGGCAATTAGCGATAGCAAACTGGAATCGAAAATATGAGAATATACTTCACTATAACTCCATCCATCTATCGGCGGGGTAAGTTGGAAAATATCCTCAGGATAAGAAGATAGCTTTGCCTTATACGCTTTAACGATGTGATGTAAAGATGCCCGGATTTTTGCAGCTGTCATTTAATAAATATAGCGTATTTATTAGAATAGCTGCAAAAGTTCCCTTAAATGGGAGATTTCACTTTCCACATCCGCTGGTTTATCTTTCCTCAAGGGATTAAAAAATATGGTATCCATACCAAATCCCATCGCACCGTAAACGTCCGCTTCCAGACTGTCGCCAATCATAATGCTCTCTGATTTGCGGGCCTGTGCTTTATCCAGTGCGTATTCAAAAATCAACGGATTCGGTTTATTCACCCCCACATCTTCAGATATGATCACGTGCTCGAAGTATGGGTTCAGATTTGAAAGATCCATTTTAGTTAATGTGGTCTCTTTAAACCCATTTGAAATGATGTGTAGTGTATATTTTTGCTGGAGATAGCCTAAAACCTCTTCTGCGCCATCAAACAGATTCGTTTTTGTAGGAGAGATATTAACATAATCATTCTCGAACTGATGCGGAACCTTTTCTGGCTGAATACCGAGCTGGATAAAAGTTTTGCTAAATCTTTCTGATCTCAGAAAGTCTTTGGTAATTTTTCCCAGATGATAGTCTGCCCACAGCTGATGATTGTTTTCCGTATAAGTAGTAATAAAATCAGCACAAGAGTTCAGTCCAAGAGAACACAAATCGTAAGTATGGTAAAGCTCATTTAAAGTCTCTTCAGCGTTGCGGTCAAAATCCCAGATGGTATGATCCAGGTCAAAGAAAATATGTTTTTTATGGTGATACATAGTCACAAAGGTAGGGCGATTCACAAATATCGATCAACTTTATCCACACAAATTCATTAAACCTTTGTGCCATATGCCAAATCTCCGGCATCACCCAACCCGGGAACGATGTAAGATTTACTGGTCATCTCCTCATCTATGGCGCCAACCCATAACTTTGCTTTTGGTAAATTAGCCCTTACGTGTGCAACCCCCTCTGTGCTGGCAATTGCAGCAACAATGTGCAGCTCTGCAATTTTGTAGCGGTTAATCAATTCCTTACAACACATCACCATGCTCTGGCCCGTTGCCAGCATCGGATCTGCCATAATCAATATGCGCCCGTCCAGGTCAGGCGTAGATACATAATCCATCTGGATGATAAAGTCGCCGTTTTTCTCCGTTTTGCGGAATGCCGAAATAAAGCAACAGCCCGACTGATCAAAAATATTAAGCAACCCTTGCTGTAAAGGTAAGCCTGCCCTTAAAATTGTTGCCAATACAGGTTGCTGAGCTAAAACCTCACATGTCGAAACGCCGAGCGGAGTGGTTACGTCTTTTTGAATATAGTGCAGTGATTTGCTAATCTCATAAGCGAAAAACTCACCAATGCGCTCCAGGTTTTTACGAAAACGCATCGCATCCTTCTGGATGTTTTCATCGCGAAGCTCAGCGATAAATGTATTGGCAATAGATTTTGTTTTACTAAGGTCAAAAATCGTCATTTGTTCTTTAGCTTGTTACGAGCTGTCTAAATTAACAATTAATGGCCGAACATGGTTTAAAAAACCTATTTAATCCGCCGTCTCGGTTAATAGCAGGTTGAACATCGTATTCAGCTTTCTATACTTTGGATTAGTCGAAAGGCTTTTTAAGTTCCAGGAGGAAAGGAAATTCCCATTAACAACCTTTACTGCTTTGATGTAGCTATCGATTTCAGTCTTAGCCTCCGCCGGATTCAGGTACTGTAGCTGGGTATCTGCAATGCAGTAAGAATGAACCACCAGTGAGGTAACTTTCTCCAGCTGCAGATCGTACCAGTTGAAAGGTGTTGCCGTACCGGCCCTAAAACCTGAATTATTTTGATACCCCATGGAATAATCTACCACGATACCCAGGTTTAAAATGTTTAAATAGCATATTGGAAATTTCAAAGGTTCCATTTGCTGACTAATCGAAATAATCTGTTCAGGGAAAGTTTCCTTTAGTAAAGCCAGGTCATTTTTAATGACGTTGGTTTTTTCTTTATCACTTGCGCAGGGGCGAAGCAATCCTACCGGTGCTTTACCAAGACTTTCTGAAATGGGCACTCTATGAATATAATCTGATGGAATATGAGGAAAGCTGATAAAGAATACCGGCTTTACGCTTTTTTTTGCAAAGCTGGTTTTCAATTGTTCAAGCACCGTTTCATCTTTTACCCTTACTCCGGTAAGTTCATCAAACCTGGCGCTGAGGTAACTGTTTTCTTTTTGAAAAAGACTGCTGAAAACAAATTTTGTTTTATTTAGAAAGCCGTTCGGAATACCCGCTGTAAGGTGAAAGTGTAGTGCAGTCTGTGAAGAGAAGCTTTTTTCATGAAATTTAAAATCCGGGTATTTCTTTTTGAGAAGACTTTTTACAATTAAAGCCCATTCATCTATAATCGGCCGCTCCAGAATTTTCCATTTATTTTGAAGGCTCATTGATGCCCTAAACTCATCTTCAGTTTTCTTTTGATGGAGGTATTCTTCATATCTCGTAACAAGAAAGAAAGATGCCGCGAATACATCAAAAGGTAATGCTGAATCTTCAACCGGAAAAGGTGCTTTATATCCACCAAATTCAGTGCTTTTTACCTTTACTTCCTCCAGCCTGTTAGAAAACAGCAGCGAAGTACTTTTAAAAAACAATTCATCCGCCAGTGGCATATCTCCATAGCTTATTTTGCACTGCTGGCTTTGTAAAAAATGTTGTGCATTGCCTGTAAATTCGACTTCGGCCTTTAAAATATCTTTAAATATAAAATTGAAGATATATTTTATCCTTGGGGTGAGTAGCTTGGAAAAAACGATCAGGTGCATAACTTAATAATCAAAGTAACTTAAAAGAGATACAACAATATTCTTCAGCCTATATTATCTAAATGTAATATCTGAATAATAAATTTAACAGTATTTTAATGCTAACCTGATATCTATTACAAAAATTACACTCAAAAGTTTGCCGAAAACTGCTTATCCGGGTAAAGGATTTTAGTGCTTTTTCTCACATTTCCTTTTACTAAATGAACAATACTCATCTGGTCGTCGAATATATCATAAAGCATGGTATTGGTTACTTCCATCGATTTTACCGCTGATACTTTTGCTACTTCCAGGTAAATGTTGGTGGCTTCGTGGTCCATTTCAAAACCCAGGTAACTCATTTTTACTGACTTGCCGTTTGCATTAACCGAAAGGTGAGTTAAAATATATTTCTTCACCAGCTCGTCCATTGCAGCTTTCATAGCAGGGTTAGATAAATCTGTTTTCTGTTTATAGTTCTTCGCCAGAATAGATTCAAAATCATCAGAAAAAACCCTGCAGCTAATTTCCAGACTTTTCTCTTTCGCGTTAAAATTTACCTCAGTAGTGCTCACATGCAAAGGGTGTTTGTCGCTTTTAGCCAATCCGAAAAACAGGAAAGTGATAATAATGGTAACAAATTTGGTGTTTAACACGTGCATTTGATTTGATTTTATATGTTTTTATAATTAAAACTCTAATTTTAAGCTTTCAAAAGTAACTAAAAGCAGAATACAAACGCTCATTTGTTTATAATGCCGATGCAGGATTTTATTTTTTACTTCAAACTGGGGTGGGAGCACATTATTAGTGCCGATGCTTTAGATCATCAGCTTTTTATTCTGGCGCTTGTTGCCATTTACAGCTATACCAATCTAAAGCAGGTATTAATCTTAGTCACTGCATTTACCATAGGTCACTCTGCCACGCTGCTGTTAAGCGTGCTGGATATAATCAGGTTTGAAAGTAAATGGGTAGAATTTTTAATTCCCTGTACCATTGTGATTACTGCGCTGAGTAACTTGCTGAGAAAGAATTTTTCTTTGAAGTCGGTAAAGATCAATTACTTTTTTGCACTTGGATTCGGTTTAATCCACGGAATGGGCTTTGCAAACTCCATCCGGATGATGCTGGCCAAAGATCAGCATTTGGGTTGGGGACTGTTTGGCTTCAACTTAGGCCTGGAAGCCGGACAGATTTTTGTCGTGTTGATTATTCTGTTGATTACTTTTGTTATATTTAACTATACCAGAATTAAACGCATGAGCTGGGTATTGTTTATATCGGCTGGCGTATTTTCCCTCGCACTAAAAATGGCTCTAGAGCGCATCCCTTTTTAACTAACTAAGAACAAATGAATAAATTATTTACAATCACCACTAGTCTTATGCTCCTTTCGGGTGGCATGGCTATGGCTCAGAACATTCAAAACAATCCAGGCAGCAACCATGGAAATAAGTTTGAGCAGCTGGGCACCATTTTACCAACGCCGAATGAACAGCGTACAGCCAGTGGTGCACCAGGAGTTAAGTACTGGCAGCAACGTGCCGATTATAACATCAGGTGCGAGCTGGATGAGAAAAACCTGTTATTAACAGGATCTGAAACGGTAACCTATACCAACAATTCACCTGATCCATTAACCTATATCTGGTTGCAATTAGATGAAAACGAACACAGCACCAGCAAAAGTTCCAATTATCAGGATGCAACAAAAATGCCTGCTGCAGGTACCATCCAGTCTCTGGATCAGTTAAGTGCCAAAACAGATAATGGCAACGGAATTAACATTACCAAACTCACCGATGCTACCGGTAAGAGCCTGAAATATACCGTCAACAAAACCATGATGAGGGTAGATTTGCCTGTGGCTTTAAGAACAGGTCAGAAATTCATCTTCAATATCGACTGGAACTATAAAATTACCGACAGGATGAGCGTTGGCGGCCGTGGGGGGTATGAATTTTTCCCTGCCGATGGCAATTATTTGTTCACCATGACACAATGGTACCCACGTTTATGTGTGTACAGCGATTTTCAGGGCTGGCAAAATCATCAGTTTACCGGAAGGGGGGAGTTTGCTTTAACCTTTGGTGATTTCAAAGTACAAATGACCGTTCCTGCCGATCACCTGATTGGTTCAACAGGAGAGTGTATCAACTACAGCGCGGTATTAACTCCAACACAATTAAGCCGTTATAACACCGCAAAAACGGCTTCTGCTCCGGTAGAAATACAGACTTTAGCCGAAGCTAAACTTGCTGAAGCTAAAAAATCAACAGCTAAAAAAACCTGGGTATTCAATGCCAACAACGTTCGTGACTTCGCATGGACATCATCCCGCAAATTCATCTGGGATGCAATGCCTCAAAAAATACAAGCCAACAATAACACCGTAATGTGTATGAGTTTCTATGGTAAAGAAGCCTATAACTTATATAGCAAGTTCTCTACCCGCGCAGTAGCCCATACCATTAAAACGTATTCTGATTTCACTATTCCTTATCCTTATCCTGTTGCGCAGAGTATCGAAGCAGCCAACGGTATGGAGTATCCGATGATCTGTTTCAACTATGGCCGTACCGATGCTGACGGAACTTATAGCGAAAGCACCAAAAACGGCATGTTGGGGGTAATTATTCATGAGGTTGGTCACAACTTTTTCCCGATGATTGTAAATAGTGATGAACGCCAGTGGACCTGGATGGATGAAGGTTTGAACTCTTTTGTTGAATACTTAACAGAAGAACTTTGGGATAATAAATTCCCAAGTAAAAAAGGCCCTGCTTATACCATTGTCGATTACATGAAATTACCAAAGGACGAGCTGGAGCCGATCATGACCAACTCAGAAAACATTGCACGTTTCGGTCCGAATGCCTATTCAAAACCTGCCACTGGTTTGAATATCCTTCGTGAAACTATTATGGGAAGAGAGTTATTTGATTATGCTTTTAAAGAATACGCCAGAAGATGGGCTTTCAAACACCCTGAACCTGCAGATTTATTCCGTACCATGGAAGATGCCAGTGGTGAGGATTTAGATTGGTTCTGGAGAGGCTGGTTTTATGGAACCGAGCCTTGTGATATCGCCCTGGACAGCGTAAAATTTGCAAAAGCAGATTTTCCTAAAGATGTTCCTGCCGCCAGATCAAGAATGGTAAAAATAGATAAACCTGCTGTGAATGCTTTTGAAGACATTTCAAAAATCAGAAACCGTGAAGATAAAAAGATCGGTTTTTATGTTGACAAAAACACAGCCGCACAGGATTTCTATTACAAATACGACAGGGGAATGGTCAGCATTGATACGAACATCACGAATAAAGTAGAGATGGGTATGCCTTTTGAGGTTGTACCAGAGAGCGACCAGGCAAAATATAAAGACAAATTCCTGTATGAATTAAATTTTAGCAATAGGGGCGGTTTAGTGATGCCGGTTATTGTAGAGTTTACTTACAAAGATGGTACTAAGGAAATCGATCGTATTCCTGCACAAATCTGGAGACATAATGAACTGAAAACCTCAAAGTTTTATGTTAAAGATAAAGAGGTAGAATCTATTTTGGTTGATCCGCTTCGTGAAACTGCCGATATTGATACCACCAACAATACCTGGGGCGGTAAAGCCAAAGAAAGCAAGTTCAGGGCCTTCAAAGCCAAAACAGGTGGTGCCGTTAGAGGCCAGTCTGTTGGAGCCAACCCGATGAAAGTTGCAGGAAGCAAATAATTACTGAAGTTAAAATTTTGAATCCCTCGCTGAAGACAAATCAGCGGGGGATTTTTATTTGTATGGCTTCCATCTATGCCAGGAAAATTGTATCGCTATTTTGAAATTACATAACCTCTATTTTGAAATTACATAGCTTTTATTTTGAAATTACATAGATTTTGTATTACGATGCAACAGGTGTGTTAAACTATCCTGACTTTAATCTGTTATCACTTCTGTTCTTTAAATCGTATATTTGATACAACGATGAAATTCAAAATCACTTCAGAATACAAACCAACAGGTGATCAGCCTACGGCAATAAAGCAATTGGTAGATGGTGTTAATGCAAATGAGCACTATCAAACACTGCTGGGCGTTACCGGTTCAGGAAAAACTTTTACTGTAGCCAATGTAATTGAGCAAACACAGAAGCCTACATTGATTTTAAGTCACAATAAAACGCTTGCAGCACAATTGTATGGCGAGTTCAAGAATTTCTTTCCCGAAAATTCGGTCAATTACTTTGTATCCTATTACGATTACTATCAGCCTGAAGCCTTTATCGCTTCAAGCAATACCTATATAGAGAAAGATTTAAGTATCAATGAGGAAATCGAAAAACTACGTTTAAGGACCACTTCTTCTCTCATGAGCGGCAGAAGGGATATCATTGTGGTTTCTTCTATTTCATGTATATATGGTATGGGTAATCCGGAAGACTTTTCCCGAATGGTTTTCCGTTTTGCTGTGGGACTAAGAATATCGAGAAATGCCTTTTTACATAGTCTCGTTGAGATTTTATATTCCCGAACCACTACCGAATTTAAACGCGGTACCTTCAGGGTCAAAGGCGATACCGTTGATATTTATCCGGCCTACCTGGATCATGCCTACCGGATATCTTTCTTTGGTGATGATATTGAAGAACTTTCAGCCATTGATCCGGTAACCGGAAAAACACTGGAAAAACTGGAGAACATGGCCATTTATCCGGCCAATCTCTTCGTTACTCCAAAAGATCGTTTTAACCAGTCTATATGGGGTATTCAGGAGGAACTGGAAGTGAGGAAGAATCAGCTGATTGGCGATAAACATTTACTTGAAGCGAAGCGCCTGGAAGAACGAACCAATTTTGATATTGAAATGATGAAAGAGCTGGGTTATTGTTCCGGTATCGAAAACTATTCGCGCTTTTTTGATGGCCGACAACCTGGTATGCGCCCATTCTGCCTGCTCGATTATTTCCCTGATGATTACCTGATGGTGATTGACGAGAGCCACGTAACGGTTCCGCAAATCAGGGCCATGTACGGCGGAGACAGGTCGCGTAAGTTATCACTCGTGGAATATGGCTTCCGTTTACCGGCAGCATTAGATAACCGTCCGTTAAACTTCAATGAGTTCGAAGCCCTGGCACCGCAAACGATATATGTAAGTGCCACACCAGCGGAATACGAACTGGAAAAATCTGAAGGTGTAGTGGTTGAGCAGGTGATCCGGCCAACCGGTTTGTTAGATCCCATCATTGAAATCCGACCGGCAATAAATCAGGTTGATGATCTGTTAGATGAGATCGACCTGACCATTAAAGATGGAGGGCGTATCCTGGTGACCACCCTCACCAAACGCATGGCAGAAGAATTAACCAAATACCTCGACCGCTTGAATATTAAAACCCGGTACATCCACTCCGAAATCAAAACGCTGGAAAGGGTAGAGATCCTTCGTGGACTGCGCCTCGGCGAATTTGATGTTTTAGTTGGAATTAACCTGCTTAGAGAAGGGCTGGATTTACCTGAAGTTACATTAGTGGCCATCCTCGATGCGGATAAAGAAGGGTTTCTCCGCTCAGAAAAGTCGTTGATTCAGACCATCGGTCGAGCCGCCCGTAACGATCGGGGAAGGGTAATTATGTACGCCGACGGGATAACAGATAGTATGGAGAAAACCATCGACGAAACCAACCGCCGCAGGGAAAAGCAAATTGCCTATAACCTGGAACATGGCATTACCCCTAAAACGGTCGGAAAATCGAGGGAAGCCATCCTGGAACAAACTTCAGTACTCGACTTCTCACAAAAAGCCAGTGATAATAAAGCAAGGGCATATATTGAGAATGCGGAAATCAGTATCGCGGCCGATCCTATTGTGCAATATATGGGTAAAGCCGAACTGCAAAAAGCCATCGACAATACCCGGAAAGATATGCAGAAAGCAGCCAAAGGAATGGACTTTTTACAAGCCGCAAAGCTGCGTGATGAAATGTTTGCTTTGGAGAAAATGTATAATGAGAAGTTCGCGAAATAAGTGTAAAAATTCATCCGGATTACCCGGAGTTGTTGTCATTGAAATAAAATTCTGATCTTTGCCCATTATTAAAACATTGCATTATGAATGGTCAAAACAGAAAAGATATTTACCCGGGACTCGAAGTAGGAATTATATTGAAGAAAGATCAGCGGTCAGGCGTAATTACTTACGGTGTAGTTCAAAATCTGTTAACTTCATCCGCCTTTCATTCGAGGGGTATTAAAGTCAGGCTCGAGGATGGACAGATCGGGAGGGTAGCTGAGATTGTTGAAGATTGAAGGCCAGCAATGGTAGCTAATACAGCTCGATTACGTAACATTTTGTAATGAAAAAGCAATTAAAGGCCCAAAAAGTAACAAAATAAAAATTGCGACGTCTATATTTGTATTAACAGTAATTAAAAGAAATGGGATTAATTAAATTCATATTCATCGCTATATTGGTACTTTGGATCATCAGAATGCTGATCAAACTGATATTGCCGATGCTTTTCAGTAACCTTGTCAGTAAAGCCCAGCAACAGGCCGGCGGACAAGGACAGCAACAAAAACGTTCAAAGCCTGAAGGTTCTATATCAATCGATTACATGCCGCCCCAGCAAACAGGTAAAACCGATAAACTCGGTGATTTTGTAGATTACGAAGAAGTTAAATAATTTTATAATAGGAGTATCAGGTATCCATACCTGATACTTAACGCTACTTAAATACCTTCAAAACCGATCCCCAGAACCAGCTTTCTTCTGCTTTCAGCATCGCCTCAAAGGTCTTATCAACATTCACAGCCAGTTTATTGATGTCAGTAATCGACTTTTTAAAAGTGGTATAGTTCGGATCCTTTTCATCACCCTCCACAGCCGATAGTTCACCGAGAATCTTCAGTACAGGCTCCAGCTCGCGTTTTTTACGTTCTTTGGCCACCTGACGGGAGATGTTCCACACATCTTTGTCCGCAAAGAAATATTCTTTCCGCTCGCCGGCTTTGTGTTGCTTTTCAATCAAACCCCAGCCAATTAAATCGCGAAGGGTCATATTGGCATTGCCCCTGGAAATACTCAAACTTTCCATAATGTCTTCAGTGGTAAGCGCCTCCGGAGAGATCAGCAGCAGAGCATGCACCTGTGCCATGGTGCGGTTGATTCCCCATTCGGAGCCCAGCTTTCCCCAGGCTTCTATAAATTTAAGTTTCGCTGCTGCTAATTCCATATCTAAAGATAACCCATAATTTTTATGTTTTCAAAAATTATTGAAAGTTTATCTATCTCAGATATTTCTGCTTAAAACACCTGATCTTCTCCTGTTGAAACTACCTGATGCTTTCCCGCTGAATCTGATTGGTCAGAGACTGCATTGATTCGCCGTTACTCAATTCTTGCAGCAATTTTTTCTGACTGGCATTAAAATAAACCGATAGCTCCACCACGGGTAGCGCCATTTTAGGCTCGAACATAGTACCGGCTGCAAAACCAGGCTCATTATTTTTTGCCCGGTCGCGGTCGAACTGAACCGTGGTATGCACATACTCTTCATGCTGTTTTTTGCCTTCCATATAAGGAAGCAACCATTCAACAGATTTCTTGATTGAGGCGCCTTTAGGCGATTCGTAGGTATAAAAGTTTGATCCCTTTGCCCGGTCGATAATGATGGCAAGCTTAAGCATGGGCTGCAGGTCGTAGATATGATAATGCATGGCATCACGCTCCTTAAAATCAAGGCTCGTTCCATCAGCATATAAGTTGATGTTGATGTGGCTTTTCAGGTTGTCAATGGTCCATTGAATCAGCTCCCGGCTATCTATGGCATAAGCGATCTCCCCGACAACTTTTAACCGGTGGGCATTCCAGTTATTGATGGCGGTAGCCCTTCCTGGTTTCATCCGCACACTGTTCACCTCTGCCCACGCCGTTTCAGCAAGCCATTTCGTAATCACCTCACTATCTTTGACTGCAAGATTATCTTTAATCAGGTCATAAGCCTCAACAGCCTTATCCACATTGGTATCATCAATCGGATTGCCATTCGGGCGGTTTATTTTTGCCCATGACAGCAGAAAAGAGGTGCTTTTATCCAGGTATTTTTGATCACCTGTTAACCGGTAGAGCAATGCAAGGGTATACATTTTATCCATATCCTTGAACCCCAGCCATGTTTTTATCTTTTTTGGATTTCCTTTTAACAAACCTTCAGTCCTGATGGTATCCAAAGGATTGGGTGCTTCATTCAGGTACTTCACCCCGTCCTGCTCAAACTGCGCATAGGTATTTTTAGCTGCTGCATCTTGTTTAATCCATGCTTTCAGCTTTTTAATTTCTTTTGCGTTCAAACTTACGGTCTGACTGTAAGCAACAAAATTGATTCCCGTAAAGAGGCAGATCAAAGCAAAAATTCTCATTATAAATGGCTTAAATTTGATTATACTATATACAAAACTAATTATTTATTCGACGTGCATTTAATTTATTCCTTTTTTATACCGCCCAAATTTTTATTTTTGACCTTCGTTTAAACTTAAACAAACCTTAATGAATAACTGGTTCAATAGAAATGGCATCCACCTTGCCATTATAGCGTTTTTTGTAGTCATTACTTTTGCCTACTTCAGTCCTGTGTTACAGGGGAAGGCACCTCAGCAGGGCGATGTTTTGCAGGCCAAAGCCATGCAGAAAGAAATTATGGATGTGAAGGAAGCCACTGGAAAAGGTCCGCTATGGACAAACCAGATGTTTGGCGGGATGCCGGCATACCAGATCTGGGTGCAGTATCCGCTTAACATTACCACCTATGGTATTGATGTAATTAAAGGTGTTTTTCCCGATCCGGTTGGAACGGTTTTAGTTTACCTCCTTGGCGCTTATTTATTGTTCTGCGTACTCCGGATTAACCCCTGGCTGGCTGCGGCAGGAGCCATTGCGTTTGCATTTACTTCCTATAACTTCATTATTATCGCCGCAGGTCACAGCAATAAAGCACTGGCGATCGGCTTTTTTGCGCCGATTCTGGCCGCTATTATCCTTACATTAAGAGGCCGTTATCTGGTTGGCGGAAGTTTACTCGCCTTGTTCATGGCACTGGAAATCCGTTCTAACCACATCCAGATGACCTATTATCTGTTCATCGCGTTATTCATCCTGGCCTGTATCGAACTTTACCATGCCATCAAAGCAAAACAGCTGGCCACATTTGGTAAGTCTATTGCCTATATCGTTGCAGGTCTTTTCCTTGCCGTTCTGGTAAATGCAGGTACCTTGTGGACAACCTATGAATATGGAAAAGAAACCATCCGTGGAAAGTCTAACTTAACCACTGATAAAGCTGAGCCTGCGAACGGTTTAGATAAAGATTATGCTTATCAATGGAGCCAGGGTGTTGGCGAAAGCTTCTCTTTTCTGATTCCCGATATTTATGGTGGTGCCAGCAGCATCGATGAAATGATCAAGCCGGAGAGCAATACCTATAAAGCGGTTGAGAAAAACCTTCAGGGAGTAGATCCTCGTCAGGCCATTGGTTATGTGGCGCAAAACTTCGGTACCAACCAGTACTGGGGAAACAAACCCGGTACGTCTGGTCCATACTACTTCGGTGCCATTATCTGTATGCTCTTTGTATTCGGATTATTCATTGTAAAGCACCGCTGGAAATGGTGGATTTTAGGAACCAGTATTTTACTGATGTTCCTTTCCTTCGGTTCAAACTTCCCGTTAATCTCCGATATCTTCTTCGATTACCTGCCCGGATACAATAAATTCCGTGCGGTTGAATCAATCCTGGCCGTTGTAGGGTTTCTCGTTCCTTTATTGGCTATTCTGGCAATTAAGGAAGCACAGGAAGGTCAGTACGATCAGAAATACCTGGTTAAGCGCCTGACCTGGTCGGCCGCCATTACCGGAGGTTTTGCACTTATCGTAGCCGTATTGCCCACCGCGTTTTTCAGTTTTACCCAGGCCAATCAGGCGCAGATATTAGATGCCCTGGCACAAACCTTACAAAATAACCGGGGTGCTGCTATCGAAATATTAAATGGCGTAGTGGCCGACCGTGTCGCTTTGGCGCGTGCCGATGCTTTGCGTACCTTATTGTTTATTGCCCTGGGCTTTGGTATCACCTGGGCATTCATCACCAAAAAAATGAACATGCAACTGGCCTTCGGACTACTGGCATTTTTCATCCTGGTAGATTTATGGCAGGTAGATCGCCGTTACTTAAACAATCAGAATTTCGTAAGCAAATCGGACCTGGCTAACCACTATCAGCCAAGAGATATCGATCCGCTGATCTCGGCAGATAAAGATCCTAACTTCAGGGTATTCGATTTATCACTGGGCGATCCGTTCAAAAGTGCTGAAACCTCTTACTTCCATAAGACAGTTGGTGGTTTTCATTCTGCCCGTTTAAAACGTTTTCAGGAACTGGTGGATAATCAGTTGACCAAAAGCATCAATCAGGATGTACTGGATATGTTGAATACCAAATACATCATTACTCAGGATCCTCAGAATGGTTCTTACAAAATGCAGCGTAACCAAACGGCTGCGGGTAATGCCTGGTTTGTACAAAGTGTGCAGTTTGCGAAGAATTCTGATGAGGAAATGAAAGCCATCAGCAGTTTCGACGCCAAAAAAGAAGCTATTGTAGATGAAAGTTATAAAAGCTTAATCGATACCAAACGTTTGGGTACAGGTGTGGAAGGTTTTATCAAGTTGACCACCTACACCCCAGATCATTTAACCTATGAGTATTCATCAGCAAAAGATGTGATCGCTGTGTTCTCAGAGATCTATTACAACAAAGGCTGGAAAATGTATATCGATGATAAGGAGAAGCCATATTTCAGGGCCGACTACGTTTTACGTGCCGCTCAACTGGAAGGTGGTAACCATAAACTGGAATTTATTTTCCATCCAACTTCATACTATGCAGGAGAAAAAATCTCGCTTGCCGGATCAATCTTATTGCTTGCCGGTTTAGGTTTCGGATTTTATTCAGAAAACAAAAAGAAGAAAAAGGCAGCCTAATTTTTGGCCTTAAATCCTTATTTTCATACGGAGTCCTGAGCAGAAGTGGCATATTCGACACCTCAGCTCAGGATTTTTTGTTTCATTAACCTTTATTGTTGTGCGTTAAAGTTCCGTTTGCCCGGCTTTCCACCTGTAATCTTTCTGCTCCTGGATGGTTATCCCTCCGCTCGCCGCTGTCTCCCTTCTCCATTGCACTTTCCAACCCCTTTAACTTTCCTGCTAAAAATTTAACAGTCCCGTAACATTTGTTTGATATTCAATGTCTTACTTTTGTATTGTTAAATCAGATGTTATGCTGGAATCCTTTTTCGCCATTTGTTTATTGATTGTTATCCTTTATTTCTTCAGTCCTTTTGAGGTAAAACTTGATGAGGAAGAAGAGTGGTAAACATCCCCGTTTTAAATTAAACTGCTTGTTGCAAGCGGTATCAAAATCTTTGCCCCTAAAAAATCCCGGTTATGAGTAAAAGAAATGTTGATGTAGTCGTAATTTCCGATGTGCATCTGGGCACCTATGGTTGCCACGCCAAAGAATTGCTAAAGTATCTCAAAAGCATTAAGCCCAAAACATTAATCCTCAACGGTGATATTATCGATATCTGGCAGTTTAGCAAAAGCTACTGGCCGGAGTCGCACATGAAAGTGATCCGCAAGCTGATGAAATTTGTTTCAGAAGGTGTGCAGGTACATTATTTGACAGGTAACCATGATGAAATGCTGCGCAAATTCGATGGCATGGAAATGGGCGGTTTCTACCTGCAAAATAAACTGATCCTCAACCTGGATGGCAAAAAGGGGTGGTTTTTCCATGGCGACGTGTTCGACGTGACCATGCAGCATTCTAAATGGCTGGCTAAAATGGGAGCGGTAGGCTATGATACCCTGATTCTGCTCAACAGTGTGGTCAATTGGGTACTCACCAAAGCCGGCCGCGAGAAGATGAGTTTTTCAAAAAAGATCAAGGCTAAGTTTAAAGATGCGGTTAAGTTTATCAATAGCTTTGAACAAACAGCAGCCGAACTGGCCATCGAAAAAGGCTACGATTACGTGGTTTGCGGACATATCCACCAGGCCGAAATGCGTGAGATTTCTACCGATGAGGGAAAAGTAACCTATCTTAACAGCGGCGACTGGGTAGAAAGTTTAACGGCACTGGAGTATCATGAAAAGCAATGGACGGTTTTTAAATACAATCATGCGGATTTTATTAGAGATGAAACAGAAGAGGGAATCCTGTCTGATGCCGATGATTTAAAAAGTAAACTGGATATAAATATTCTTTTACAGAATATAAAATATGAAATTGCCCAATAAATTTAGATATTGGAGCATCAAATGAAAATACTTTACGCAATTCAGGGTACAGGCAACGGGCATGTGAGCCGCGCACGGGAAATTATTCCATTACTTCAGCAGTATGGTGAACTTGACATCCTGGTAAGTGGCACCCAGGCCGATGTGAAATTGAGTCAGCCGATCAAATACCAGCTTCATGGTTTCAGCTTTATTTTTGGTAAAAAAGGTGGGGTAGATCATTTTAAAACCTGGCTGAACATGAACCTTTTCCGCTTCAGGAAAGACATGAAACAGCTTCCGCTTAAGGAGTACGACCTGATTGTTAACGATTTCGAACCCGTTAGTGCCTGGGCCTGTAAGTTGCAGGGGATCGATTGCGTATCGCTGAGTCACCAGGCCGCTTTTAAATCGAAGAAGGTTCCCCGCCCGCGTTCATTGGACTGGGGTAAACTGATCCTGAGCAGATATGCACCTACTAAATACCATATCGGCTTTCATTTCGATCGCTACGATACCTTTATCCATACGCCGGTTATTCGCTCCGAAATCAGGGCGTTGGAGAATAAAAACCTGGGGCATTATACCGTATATCTGCCGGCTATTGATGATAAAAGACTCGTTAAATTATTTATCCAGCTTCCTGAGGTGCAATGGCAGGTATTTTCCAAGCATACCAAAGTCGCCTATCAGCATGGAAACGTACTGGTAGAGCCCGTGAATAACGAAAAGTTCAATACCAGCCTCGCCACCTGCGAAGGTTTGTTTACCGGTGGCGGTTTTGAAGGCCCGTCTGAAGCCCTGTATCTGAAGAAAAAGTTACTGGTCGCGCCAATGCGTTTCCAGTTTGAGCAGCAATGCAATGCCTATGCATTGAAGCAGTTTGGCCTCCCGGTGATCTGGGGAAGTACCCGAAACTGGTTGCCGATTGTGAAAAACTGGGTAGCGCAACCTCAAAAACATGAATTCGATTTCCCGGATGAAACCGCGAAGATTATTGATGACATGGTGAAGAAGTATGCGAGAAAAGGTGAGAAGTGATACTTACTTGTCACTTTCAGCTTTTTATCTTTACTTTGCTTCCTCTTTAAAAAAGCATGATCAATCAGTTTAGAAAGCTCAACCCCATTAACATATTGCTGCTGTTTGCATATACAATTTTTATGCGAATAGCCATTTTTTATGAGGTGCCGCCACAGCTGAATTTTGACTTTCTGGAGCCCTTTGCCCGGCTGCTTATCAATATCAACCTCGACAACGCCTTTACCCCATCTACCAACATTGCCATTGCGTCTATGCTGGTTTTTATTCAGGCATTAATTTTCAATTATGTCGTAAACAACCACAACTTACTGGCAAAGCCCAGCTTTCTGCCGGCGCTAATGTTTGTTACCGGAACCAGTCTCTTCATGCCCTTTATGATTTTGAGCCCGGCACTGGTGAGCAATTTTCTGCTCATCTGGATCATTGATAAATTCCTGAAACTGGGGAAGAGTGCTAATTCCATCACTACGGTATTTGATATCGGAATGATCATCGGCTTGGGCACGCTGGTTTATTTCCCTTTCATGGTCATGATGGTGATGATTTTTCTGGCATTGCTGCTGTTCCGGGCGTTCAGCTGGCGCGAGTGGGTTGCCGGCGTGACCGGTTTTCTGACCGTCTTTTTCTTTCTGGCCGTTTTTTACTACTGGAATGATAACCTAAGCCTGTTTTATCAGATCTGGAAACCACTGGGCAATAAATTTCCATCCGTTTTCAAAATCAATTATAACGATTATCTGGTGCTGATCCCTGTGGCCATCATCATCATTCTGGCATCATTACAGCTTCGCGAAAACTTCTTCCGCAGTTTTATCAGTACCCGGAAAGCCTTCCAGCTCCTGTTCTTCATGTTCATCGTGGCGGCAGCCAGTTTCTACCTCAAGCCTGATTTCCGGACCTGGCATTTTTTACTGTGCGTACCACCGGGCGCAGTGCTGTTAGCCTATTATTTTTCTAATGCCAAAAAGCGCTGGTTTTACGAAACGCTGTTCCTGTTGTTCGTGCTTTCGGTGCAGTACTTTCTTTTTGTTTAACCTTTTTTAACAAAAAACCAGGACGAAACTTGAAGAAGATTGATAGCTTTGTGCCATGAAGTTTGGTTATGCTGTGTTTTTTCTAAATTTCTAATGATTTAATAATTAGCAGACAGGGATATTAAGTGCATAAATTAAGCATCGATATTGGGAATTCATCAGCGAAGGTTGCCATTTTTAAGCATCGCGAAGTGGTACACCATCAACGTTTAACTAAACTGGGTATTCTTGATCTGGCACAACTAATCGAGAAGTTCTCTCCTCAAAAATCAATCATTAGCAGTGTGAATCAGGACATTAAACCCCTGGAAGAGTATTTAAAAAAACACACACTTTACACGCGGTTTTCAACACAGCTTACCAACGGCGTAGAGAATAAATACCTTACACCGGCCACACTGGGATTAGACAGGTGGGCAGCTGTTTTAGCGGCCCATAGCTTGTATCCCAATTCGGCAAGTTTAGTTGTCGATGCCGGAACCTGCATTACCTACGATTTGCTGGGCAGCAGTAAAGCCTACTTCGGGGGGAGCATTAGTCCCGGTATTGCCATGCGCTTTAAAGCCATGCACGAATTTACCGGCAGGCTGCCTTTGGTAGAGTGGAGTGAAAGAGACCAGATTGAGGCCGGAACAGATACCGCTTCGGCCATGAAAAACGGGGTATTGCAAGGGGTAATAAATGAAATTGAAGGCTTTATCGCCCTAAATAATAGAAAAGAAAGTACTTTAAAGGTGATTTTAACAGGTGGCGACGCTAAATTTTTGTATAAGCAATTACAAAACAGCATCTTTGCCCCGCAAATTATTAATGATCCCTACTTAGTATTAAAAGGATTAAATGAAGCTATTGCAGATTAAAATGTACAGAAGAATAAATTATATTGCAGCCATACTCGTTTTAGTTTGTGGTTTAGGTGCTCATGCACAGGTTACCACATCATCACCATATTCAAGATATGGATTAGGAAATATCAAAGGTTCATTGCTTCCCCAGTTAAGGGCAATGGGCGGAATTTCTACTGCAGTAAATAAGGTAAGTGGTTTTAACTACATCAATATGCAAAACCCGTCATCCTATGCGGGCATTACCTTAACCACCATCGATATCGGTATGAATGCCAGTCTTACTAACTTGCAAAAAGGCAGTCTGAGTGAGAACAGCTTTAACTCTACATTTAGTCACCTGGCATTTGCTACACCGGTAAGCAGGCACTCGGCCATCAGTTTTGGTATCCTGCCATACTCTGATCTGGGTTACTCTTACCGCAACAGAACCAAGGTTGATACTTCCACTGTAGATCAGATTTACGAAGGCGAAGGTGGTTTATCTAAAGCTTACTTCGGTTACGGTCACCGCATTGGCGATCACTTCAGGATCGGTGCAAACATCGAGTATATCTTCGGTAACCTGCAAACCACCAGGGCTACAGAATACCCTTACGATGCCACTTCCGTATATGCTAAATTGCAAAATAAAAACAGCGTGGGCGGTATCAACTATTCATACGGACTTCAATACGATTTCAATGTAGGTAAAAAGACCCTCGTTACTTTAGGTTATTCAGGAAGCTACAAAGGTAAAATCAATACCACCCAGAATTTCTATGCTACCCGTTACCTGAGAGATGCGAGCGGAAACGAGCAAACGGCAATTGATACCCTGAGCAGCGTGGATAAAGGATCATCAAACATCACTTTACCATTAACACATAACTTTGGTATTTCCATTCAGCAAAATGATAAATGGATGGTGGGTGCCGATTTCAGAATGAGCAAATGGTCAGCCACTTCTATTAATGGTACAAACCAAGGCTTACAAAACAGCTGGGGTGCATCTCTAGGTGGACAATTTACGCCTGATGCCTATTCATACAACAACTACATGAAAAGGGTAGATTACCGTTTAGGGGTTTCTTACGATAAAACATATATTCAAATCAACAATCAGGATATTAAGCAAATGGGTGCTTCATTGGGTTTTGGTTTCCCATTGCCATCAGCAAACGGGGGTACTGCTTTTTATAAAATCAACTTCACTACAGAAGTTGGTCAACGCGGTACTTTAAACAATAACCTGGTTAAAGAACAATACATCAATTTCCATTTAGGTTTTACACTTAACGATACCTGGTTCCGCAGATACAGGGTAGATTAATGATCAGAAAGGCTTTTTTATATGGTTTAATCTTTGCCCTGCCTTTATTTCTGGCATCGTGTGGAGATGATGATTTAAAAAAAGCCGATGCTGTTGCTTCTTCCAAAAAAGTTAATGTTGCGCGCGACAGGACCCTGGGTGTTGATATCATTTACAGTGATTCGGCAAGGGTAAAAGCGCAGGGCTACGCACCCGTACTTGATAAGGTAACTCCGGCCAACGCAGCGATTTACCAGGAAATGCCCAAAGGCGTAAAGATCGACTTCTATAACGAGAACGGCCAGATTGATGGTAACCTCGTATGCGACTACGCCATCCGTAAAGATCAGGAACTCAAAACCGAATTCCGTAAAAACGTAGTGGTGAAGAGCGCCAAAGGCGATACCTTCTCTTCAGAAGAACTCATCTGGGACGAGCAGAAAAAAATCTTTTATTCCAATCAAAGGGTATTTGTAAAGGGCGTTGATGGGAATGTCGGTAACGGCATCAACTTCAAAGCGCCCCAGGATTTTAGTACCTATGAAATGGAAACAGGTAGCGGGGAGCTGAACATGAAAGAAGGCGTGGCGCCTTAGTCCGAATCCAGTTCTGATACCTGATACTCCTGAAAACTAAGCTCTTGATAAATAAAATTTTGTATTTTCTTTTTTAAGGCAAATTTGTATCTTGCGCCCTCTTAAAAAAACTAAATAAATTTATACAGTACAATATGGGATTAATGACATTTTTGCGTAACCGTGCAGGCTATATCCTGGTCTTTGCGATAGGTTTTGCAATTGTTGCATTTTTAGTAGGCGATGCAATTAACGTAGGTAAGCCTTTCTGGTCGGCAAATCAGAAAGTTGTGGGGTCTATCGATGGCAACGATATCAGTATCGATGACTTCGGACCGAAAGTAGATCAGGGTGTTAACCAGATGAAACAACAGTATGGCGGTAGTGCGAATGCACAAATGACTGCTATGGCTGTAGATCAGGCCTGGAATGCTGAATTGGGTAAAGTATTGTTAACAAAAGAATACGAGCGTTTAGGATTAACTGTTTCTGAAGATGAATTACTTGATTTATTGCAAGGTTCAAACCCAAGCCCTTTAATCAAACAATATTTCTCTAACCCTCAAACCGGACAGATTGATCGCGTTACGCTGATGAACTTCTTAAAATCAAAAGAAGCACAAGCGATACAGCAATCGAATATGTTACAACAAGAGGTAACCAACCAGGCTTTGCAAACCAAATACAGCAACCTGATTAAAAACTCTGTGTATGTAACTTCATTAGAAGCTACCGATGAGTACAACAACCGCAACAAACTGGCTAACTTCAAATATGTAAGCCTTGATTATACTTCTATTCCTGATGCTTCTGTAAAACTAACAGATGCAGATTACAGTGAGTATTACGATCAGAACAAAGCACGTTTCAATAATCCAACTGAAACACGCGCTTTTGAATATGTTGCTTTCAGCATCAACCCAACCAAAGAAGATTCACTGGCTGCAAAAGCACAGGTAGATAAATTGGCTGCAGATTTCCAGGTAGCTAAAAACGATTCACTGTTCGCAGCCATCAACTCTGATGTTAAGGTTCCTTTCACTTACCTTTCAAAAGGTAAACTGGGCGATCCGGCATTAGATTCAGCAGTATTCAATTTACCTGCAGGCAGTTTCTACGGTCCGAAATTATCAGGTAACTCTTATAAAATTGTTAAAGTGGTTCAAACCCGTTTCTCTCCTGATTCGGTTAAAGCGAGCCATATTTTATTAGATGCAGCTAAATTAGGCGGCGAAGATAAAGCCATCAAACTGGCTGATTCATTAAAAGGCTTAATCGCTAAAGGCGGTAACTTTGCTGAACTGGCAAAACAATACAGTGTAGATGGTTCTAAAGATAAAGGTGGTGAGCTGGGTACTTTTGCCCGTGGCGCTATGGTTCCTGAATTTGAGAATGCTGCTTTTGATGGCCAGGTTGGCGATGTTAAAGTGGTAAAATCTCAGTTTGGTGTACACATCCTTAAAATCGAAAAACAAATTGGTTCTTCTAAAGTAGCTAAGCTGGCTTACGTTGAGAAAGCACTTACTGCAAGCAGCAAAACCAAAGATGCCGCTTATAAAGCAGCAAGTAACTTCTTAAACGATGTTAAAGGAAGTGATTTTGCTAAAGTAGCAGCTAGCAAGAAATTAAAAGTGGCTTTGGCCGACCGCGTTACCGCTACTCAGGGTTTCGCTGCAGGTTTAGATAACCCACGTAAATTAATCCAGGATGCATATGCAGCAGATAAAGGTGAAGTATTGCCTGAAATCTACAGCATGAGCGATTCTTATGTAGTGGCGCACTTAACAGGTGTGAGTCCGAAAGGCACTTTATCATTGGCTGATGTGAAAAACGATATCAAACCGATGGTGCTCAACAATGTAAAAGCTAAAACTTTAAAAGAGAAATTAGCTGCTGCCGGAAAAGGAAACTTAGATCAGATTGCAGCGAAAGTTGCGCGTCAGGTAAGTCCGGTATCGAACATTGTATTTGCTAACCCGGTAATTCCAGGTGTGGCACAAGAAAATGCATTGGTAGGTAGCGTATTCGGTTCTCAGCCAGGCAAAGTATCTGCACCGGTACAAGGCGAGCGTGGTGTATATGTGTTCTCGGTAGATGGATTTACTAATCCTGCACCAATTGCCAACATGTACAAACAAAAAGAAGGGATGTTGTTAAGCTTAGGTCAGCGTTCATTGGGCGCAGCTTTCCAGGCTTTACAGGATAATGCCAAGATAAAAGACAATCGTGTGAAATTCTATTAAACAGAAAATACGTAATTTTGTAACCGTTCCGAGGATCTTCGGAACGGTTTTTTTTATTTACAGGCCATGGACATTCAGGAAAACATCATCAACAAAGTAGCTAACAGTGGTTTAATCACCTTAAACCTCGAAGACTTTTATCACAAAGGCGAGCGTGTACTGTACGATATCAAGGATAATCTTTTCCATGGTTTAATGCTGCGCGAAAAGGATTTCCGCGAGTTCATCAAAACCCACGACTGGAGCCAGTACCAGGATAAAAATGTTGCCATCTTCTGCTCAGCCGATGCTATCGTACCTACCTGGGCCTATATGCTGCTGGCCAATAAAATGAAGCCTTATGCCCATGAAGTGGTATTCGGCACGCTTGATACCCTCGAAGCTGTTCTGGCCACCAAAGCCTTATCTAAAATCGATCCTCAGGCCTATGCCAACGAGAGGGTAGTGGTAAAAGGTTGTGGCGATATCGATGTACCTGTATCTGCTTATGTAGAGATCACCAATCTGCTTACACCAGTCGTAAAGAGCATCATGTTCGGGGAGCCATGCTCTACGGTGCCGGTCTTCAAAAGGAAGGATTAGCCTGAGTTTGTTCATGCTGTTTGGAATTTGGTTTACTTTTTGCATATCTTCATGCAAACACACACGCAAATGAAACCAATACTATTCATCTTCACCGGGGTGCTTCTTAGCCTGACGAGTCTGGCGCAGGAGCTCCCCATCAAAAAGGAACCTGTATTTCAGGAAGGGGAGGTACTCAAGTACAAACTCCGCTACGGCTTCATCACCGCGGCCGAGGGTACGCTGAAAGTGACCAACTCCGATCTGAAGTTCGACGGCAGGCCTACCTATAAACTCACGGTAGATGCCGAAACCTCCGGTACCTTTGATGTCTTTTATAAAATCAGGGACCATTACGATTCCTATATCGATAGAACCGATTTGTTGCCCTACTTTTACCAGGAGAACATCCGTGAAGCCAGCTATAAACGCCAGGATAAGGCACGCTTTAATCAGGACGGCAAAAAGGTAGTCTCCAACCGGGGCACCTTTACCACCCCAACCACGCAGACCTTTGATCTGGTATCGGCCTATTATTTTGCCCGCAGTCTGGACATCAGCAAGCTCAAAGTAGGCGACAAGTTTAAGCTGAACTATTTCCTGCAGGATGAAATCTCCGCGCTCGAAGTGGAATATGCTGGTAAAGAAACCGTTAAAAGTAAGCTGGGAAACATCAGGTGTTTAAAATTTAGTCCATCTATTAAGCCTGGACGTATTTTTAAAAAGGATAGTCGTTTGTATCTTTGGGTCACCGATGATGGGAACCGTGTGCCGGTAAAAGCGCAGGTCGAAATCCTGGTGGGTGCGGTTACAATGGAGTTGAAATCGGCCGATGGGCTTAAATATGCTTTAGCAAAAGAATAATGATGATAGAAGTGGAACAGGTGCTGGTGCACGAAGACGTTTTAAAAGAAAACTTTGTATGTAATTTAAGCAAGTGCAAAGGCATTTGCTGTGTGGAGGGCGATTCAGGTGCACCATTAGATCATGATGAAACCGCGATACTGGAAGAAATCTATCCGAAAATCAAACACCTGCTCAACGAAAAAGGCATCAAAGCCATCGAAGAACAAGGGACTTATGTGGTGGATGAAGACGGCGACTTAACTACGCCTTGTGTAGATAAAAACAAAGAGTGTGCTTATGTTTTATTTGAAGGTGGCATTACTAAATGTGCCATTGAGAAAGCTTACGAGCAAGGCATTGTAGACTGGCAAAAACCAATGTCCTGCCATTTATACCCGATCCGCATTACCAAATATCCGGAATTTGATGTGCTGAACTACGACAGGTGGCACATCTGCCATGATGCCTGTACTTTCGGCCGCGAGCTAAAGGTACCGGTATACAGCTTTTTGAAAGGACCGCTCATCCGTAAGTATGGCGAAGCCTGGTACCAGGAACTGGAGAGTTCGGTTGCCGCGATGTAGATACTTTATTGTTTACTCTATTCATTTTACCTGTTAATTGAGCCTTTTCAGTTCTTAATCTGGCGAAATAGGGCTATTCGACCATCTATCCAGCCAAAAACATTGACTTTTAGCATTATCTGTGTTAATTTAGCCACCTGAAACTCAAATAATAAAGTGAAAAAAATTCTCATAACAGGTGGTGCAGGCTTTATTGGCTCTCACGTCGTTCGTCGTTTTGTAAACAACTACCCGCAATACGAAATTGTTAATTTAGATGCGCTTACCTATGCCGGTAACCTCGCCAACTTAACCGATATCGAAAATAAACCAAACTACCGTTTTGTTAAAGAAGATATCACTGATGCCAGTGCCATTTTCGAATTATTCAAAAACGAAAACTTTGATGCAGTCATTCACCTCGCTGCCGAAAGTCATGTAGACCGTTCTATTGCAGATCCTACTGCTTTCGTAATGACCAACGTGATTGGTACGGTAAACTTATTAAATGCAGCACGTGAGTCGTGGAAAGGTGCTTACGACCAGAAACGTTTCTACCATGTGAGTACGGATGAGGTATATGGCGCACTGGGTGAAGAGGGCATGTTCACGGAAACTACTGCTTATAATCCACATAGTCCGTATTCCGCCTCCAAAGCCAGCTCCGATCACTTTGTAAGGGCATACCATGATACTTATGGTATGGACTGTGTGATTTCAAACTGTTCAAACAACTATGGTTCACATCACTTTCCTGAAAAGCTGATCCCTTTAGCCATTAACAATATTAAAAATAACAAACCAGTACCGGTTTACGGTAAAGGTGAAAACGTACGCGACTGGCTATGGGTAGAAGACCATGCACGTGCCATCGACGTGATTTTCCACAATTCTAAAACTGGCGATACCTATAATATCGGCGGACACAACGAGTGGAAAAATATCGACCTGATCAATTTGCTATGCACCATCATGGACCAGAAACTGGGCCGTGAAGCTGGCGAATCCGCTAAGCTGATTACTTATGTAACCGACAGGGCCGGACATGATTTGCGTTATGCTATCGATTCGAGCAAATTGCAAAATCAGTTAGACTGGGTACCCAGCTTACAGTTCGAAGAAGGTTTAGCGAAAACGGTAGACTGGTATTTACAAAACGAAGACTGGTTAAACAACGTAACTTCAGGAAACTATCAATCTTACTACGAGCAACAGTACAGCGCTAAATAATGGAAATTACTGAAACAGGAATAAAAGACTGTCTGATTTTAAAGCCAAGGGTTTTTGATGATGCACGTGGTTATTTTTTCGAAAGCTTTAATCAACAAACGTTTGAAGATAAAACGGGGCTTTCCGGTGCCTTTGTACAAGACAATCAATCTTATTCATCTTACGGTGTCATCCGTGGTTTACATGCCCAAACCGGTGCTTTTGCACAAGCCAAACTGGTGCGTGTAACCAAAGGAGAAGTATTGGATGTAGCGGTTGATGTTCGTCCGGGTTCTCCGACTTACGGACAGCATGTGGCCGTACGTTTGAGTGCCGAAAACAAATTGCAGTTGTATATCCCTCGTGGATTTGTTCATGGCTTTTCCGTATTAAGTGAAACTGTGGAGTTCCTTTACAAATGCGACAACTTTTACAATAAAGCTTCAGAGACCGGTGTCATTTATAATGATAGGGATTTGAATATAGACTGGCTGATTCCAGCCGGAATGGAGTCGATCTCCGAAAAAGACATGCTTTTAAAACCATTTGCTGAATTACAACATGGGTAAAATATTAGTGATTGGTGCCGGCGGGCAATTGGGCCAATGTTTAAAAACCGTTGCCGAACGCAGAGGCATTAGCGAAATGATATTTCCTGCTGAAGCAGATGCCAATATCCTGGATCAGGAAGCCTTAAACAGCCTGCTTGAAAAAGAGAAACCAGCTTTCGTCATCAATTGTGCCGCTTATACCGCCGTAGATAAAGCAGAAGATGAAGTGGAACTGGCCAAAGCAGTGAATGAAACCGGTGCCGCTAATCTGGCCCTGGCTTGTGCTGCGCATCAGTCTACTTTAGTGCACATTTCCACTGACTTCGTGTTTGCCGGAAATGAGGTCAAGCTATTGAAGGAAGATGACGAAGCACTGCCAGTTAGTGTATACGGACAAACCAAACTGGATGGCGAAAAAGCGGTGATGGCCTTATTGCCGCAGCATTTCATTTTACGTACCAGCTGGCTGTATTCAGAATACGCCAACAACTTCGTAAAAACGATGCTAAAGCTCGGTGCCGAGCGTGATGAATTGAACATCATTGCTGATCAGGTGGGTACACCCACTTATGCCATCGACCTGGCTAATGCCATTTTCGATATCATTGCTTCCGGTTCAACCGCTTACGGTTTGTACCATTACAGCAACGAGGGGGTAACCAGCTGGTTTGATTTTGCAAAAGCCATCTTTGATATCAGCAACACACAGGTAAAAGCCAATCCCATTCCCGGTTCGGCTTACCCTACTAAAGCCACACGCCCTCCTTTTTCGGTAATGGATAAAAGCAAAATCAAAAGTACTTTTAATATCAGCATTCCATACTGGAGAGATAGCCTTGTGGCTTGTATCGATAAACTTTCTTAAATTTTACATCTAGTGTCTCAAATCTAATTTCCATATATGAAAGGTATAATCTTAGCTGGCGGTAGCGGTACGCGCCTGCATCCACTCACCCTTGCCTGCAGCAAGCAAATGATGCCGGTTTACGATAAACCGATGATCTACTATCCACTGTCTACTTTAATGCTTGCGGGTATTAAAGAGATTCTGATTATTTCTACGCCCCATGATCTGCCTAACTTCGAAAAGTTACTGGGAGATGGTGCATCGCTGGGCTGTAAATTCAGCTATGCGGTACAAGCAGAACCCAACGGACTGGCACAAGCCTTTGTGATCGGTGCTGATTTCATCGGAACGGATAAAGTAGCTTTGGTATTGGGCGATAACATTTTCTACGGAGATGGGATGTCGAAATTATTGCAGGAAAGTGCTGATCCGGAAGGCGGCGTGGTATTTGCCTATCAGGTAGCTGATCCGGAGCGTTATGGAGTAGTGGAGTTTGATGAAAACAAACAAGCGATTTCCATAGAAGAGAAACCGGAGCAACCTAAATCAGATTATGCTGTTCCGGGATTATATTTCTACGACAATGAAGTGGTTGAAATTGCCAAAAATGTGAAACCTTCCCCTCGTGGCGAATATGAAATTACCGATGTGAACCGTGTGTATCTGGAACGTGGTAAACTGAAGGTTGGTGTGCTGAGCCGTGGCACGGCCTGGTTGGATACCGGAACCTTCGCCTCCTTGATGCAGGCTGGGGAGTTTGTGCGCATCATTGAAGAGCGCCAGGGCTTAAAAATCGGCTGCATCGAAGAGGTTGCCTACCGCATGGGTTTTATCGATGCGGAACAACTTAAAGCAATTGCTACACCGTTGCTTAAGAGTGGTTATGGTGCCTATATCTTAAAGCAAATTAAATAGCATAAAAAAATCCCGAATCATTCGGGATTTTTTGTTTTTTATTATGCTTAGTATCTGCTTTCGAAATCCTGATAAGCCAGGGCAATGCCTTCGCGCAGGTCTATTTTATGTTTCCAGCCTAACGCATGCAATTTGCTTACATCCATCAGTTTTCTTGGCGTTCCATCCGGTTTGCTGGCATCAAATACCAGTTCGCCTTCATAACCCAATACATCCTTGATGAGTAAAGCCAGGTCTTTAATCGTCAGGTCCTCTCCGGTACCAATATTAATTAGGTTGGGCTCGTTGTAATTTTCCATTAAGAAATAGCAAGCTTCTGCCAAATCATCGGCAAAGAGGAATTCCCGCATCGGCGATCCTGAACCCCAAACCACAATTTCTTTTTGGTTATTTAACTTGGCTTCATGTACTTTTCGAATTAGTGCTGGAAGTACGTGCGAATTTTCCGGGTGGTAATTATCATTGGTGCCGTATAGGTTGCTTGGCATTACTGAAATGAAGTTACAGCCGTATTGGTCGCGGTATGCATCACACATTTTAATACCTGCAATTTTCGCAATGGCATATGCCTCATTGGTGCTTTCTAAAGAGCCGGTTAATAGATATTCTTCTTTCAAGGGTTGAGGCGCCATTTTAGGATAGATACAGCTGGATCCTAAAAACATCAATTTTTCAACATTGTGAACGAAGGAGCTGTGGATCACATTACTTTGAATAGCCAGATTTTCAAATAAGAAGTCAGCTCTGTATATGTCGTTGGCAATAATACCGCCTACCTTTGCCGCAGCCAGAAATACATACTCTGGTTTTTCTTTTGTGAAGAAATCCTCAACAGCCTGTTGATTACGTAAGTCTAGTTCAGAAGAACTTCTTGTGATCAAATTAGTATAGCCTTCTCTCTGTAACTTTCTGCAAATAGCCGAGCCAACCATACCTCTATGTCCGGCAACGTAAATTTTGGCGCTTTTTTCCAATGTTATATTTTTAATGGACACAAAAGTACATAGATTTAATAAATAATTTGGAAATGAAATCATTCTATTTCCATCCCTCAGTACCCGTTTCACCCTTCATGCCTTTTTATATATATTTGCGCATCTATGAACAAGGGAAAGCAAATCGCAGTTATTGGTTTAGGCTATGTTGGTTTACCATTGGCCATTGAATTTGCTAAACATTATTCCGTTTATGGCTTCGATATCAATGCTAAACGGGTAGACGAATTGAGTCGTTTGGAAGATGCCACGCACGAAGCTGATCTCCATGCGCTTGCTCAGGTGTTGCAGCCCAAGGCAGCAACAATGGGGCTAACCCTTACTGCCAGACTCGATGAAATTGCCAATTGTTCCATCTACATCGTCACCGTACCTACACCGATCGATCAGCAGAAAAGCCCTGATTTAAAGCCCTTGCTGGAAGCCAGTAAAATGATCGGAGAAGTAATCAAAAAGGGAGATATCGTGATTTACGAATCTACTGTATATCCAGGCTGCACCGAAGAAGACTGTGTGCCTGTGCTTGAACAAGTATCAGGGTTAACATACAATGTTGATTTTTTCTGCGGTTATTCGCCGGAAAGGATTAACCCGGGTGATAAAGTGAATACCCTTACTAAAATTAAAAAAGTTACTTCTGGCTCCACGCCAGAAATCGCTGTTGTAATAAACGAACTTTATTCTTCTATTATTACAGCCGGAACGCATTTAGCGCCGAGCATCAAAGTTGCCGAAGCTTCAAAAGCCATTGAGAATGCGCAACGCGATGTGAACATCTCCTTTGTTAATGAGCTGGCGCTGATCTTCGATCGGATGGAGATTGACACCACGGATGTACTGGCGGCTGCCGCAACCAAATGGAATTTTCTGAATTACAAGCCAGGTTTGGTAGGCGGTCACTGTATCGGGGTAGATCCTTACTACCTGGCCCATAAATCTGAATCGCTGGGTTATAAACCTGAAGTGATTCTGTCGGGCAGAAGGGTAAACGATAATATGGGAATGTTTGTGGCGAACAAGGTCATCAAAATGATGGTGGCTAAAAATAAAGTGATCAATGGCGCACGTGTATTAATATTGGGTTTTGCCTTCAAAGAAAACTGTCCGGATACCCGCAATACCCGTGTAATCGATATCTATAAAGAATTAAAATCTTTCAGTTTAAATGTTGAGGTTTATGACCCTTGGGCCAATGCGACAGAAGTTAAAACAGAATATGGATTCAATTTGATCCCAGCCGCGGCAATCAAAAGCTATGACGCGGTGATCCTGGCTGTGGCACATCAGCAGTTTCTGGAAATTGATTACGGAAAGTTTAAACAGGAAGGTGCTGTGATTTTTGATACCAAATCTTTTGTTCCAAGAGAATTGGTTGATGCCAGGTTGTAAATTGCTTACCACGCATGGGTAGCTAGTTCTTGTTTTTATCTGGTTAATCTATACACTGAGCTATCTACTCCTTTTAATGTCCGAAATCAAATCTAAACACTTATGGTACCTAGGGATTTAGAACGGGCAAATGATCCAATGGAATTTTATTCGATGTGTGAAAAGATAAATATTTTCCATTATCTTTAGGCATGGGTAATTCCAAATTCCCTATATAAACCAACTGAATTAAATTTAATGCTTTCAAATCTATTAAGATCTATTAAATCAGGTCTGCTGCCGCTTTATCTGCTCTTTTTTTTAATTCCTACAATTGGCTTTTGTCAAGCGCCTATCATTGAATCGTTTAGTCCGGAGAAAGGGGCGCCAGGTACCGTAGTGAATGTTGCTGGAAAAAACTTTAATTCTTCAGTAGACAAAAATGTCGTCTATTTTTCAGGCGTAAAAGTCCAGTTAAAAGCCGCCACAGAAACACAGCTTAGCTTTATCATCCCACCAACAGGAGGAACCGGTTCGTTTAACATACTCAATACCGTCACTGGTTTATCAGTCAAATCATCAAAGTATTTTATTTCCACCTACCCGCGTGAAGATAAGATGTTTGCTTCTGATTTCGATATCGAAACCTCCAGAAATGGTGGTTCGGCAAATTCTGCTATATCGGCTGGAGATTTAGACGGCGACGGTAGGAAGGATTTGGTTTACGTGAATTTGGGTTCAAATATTTTATACATCTGTCCTAATATGGGACGAACTGAGCTGTTGAATAACAATTCTTTTACCACTACAATCAGCTTACAAACAAAATCCGGGTCTGAAAATGTGGCAATAGCAGATATGGATGGAGACGGTAAGCAAGATATCATCGTATTGGAAAGTGGTTTAATATCTATTTATAAAAATAATTTAACATCAGGTTTTAGAGCGGATGCGTTTACCCGGGTAGAAATACCTCTTGGACAATCTGGTGGAAAACTGGCCATTGGCGACATGGATGGAGATGGAAAGCCCGACATTGTGTTAGGTTTTCTAAATCTTCAAATTTATAAAAATGAATGCTCCCCAAATCAGATCCTTCCAGCTTCATTCTCGAATATCACCACCATACCTGCGTTTGGTAGTTTCAATCGAATTACAATCGAAGATATGAATAATGATGGCAGGCCAGAAATTATTGCCGGAGGGAATTCTAATTCCTTTGTAAGCATCTTTTCAAATCAGGTAATAAATAATATACTCTCCAGTACCTCATTCCCTATTACCAAGCTGGAAGTGGGAAGTTCTTCTATGCTCGCTATTGGAGACGTAGACCAGGACGGTTTAAAAGATCTTATCACAATTTCTGGCACTACAAAATATCTGAATGTTTATAAACAAAATTCTGGTTCTACTAATTTTACCAATAGCTCCCTCCAACTTATTTCTAAACACTACATCGGAGCAGACCCCAAAGATGTTCTTGCCAATGATATTGATGGAGATGGCAGGGTTGATTTCGTAACTGTGAGTAAAAGTGACAATCGCGTATCGGTTTTCAAAAATGATTTTAGTTTTTCAGTTGCTAACAATAGCTGGTTCAAAATCATCACCCTATATCAGTTCGCTCAAACACCTTATGCTTTACTCGCTGAAGATCTAAATAATGACGGTATTCCAGACCTAATTTCCCTTAATGCCGACAATACGATCACCTTTAGGAAAAACAAGGAATCCCTTATACCTACGATTAAGTCGGTTGAACCTTTGATTGTTTCGATGGGAGCAACTGTTACTATTCAGGGAAATAACTTTGGCAAAAGCGCCAATGATAATCTGGTTTTAGTGGGTGGTAAAAAAGTACAAATCCTATCAGCCTCCGCAACACAGTTAAAAATCAAAATTCCCACAGGTGCAGCGTCAGCTATCGTTAGCGTTCAGAATAAAGTTTCCCGTCGCACGGCAAGATTTTCTCAGCCTTTCCGATATATCTATGAAAAGGCAGTACCCATCTCTGCGGCAGATTATCGATTCGCTATACGCATGGACCGACCCGGTGAAGGAACAAACAAATTGAAGTTTATCGACTTTGACAACGATGGTTTTCCGGATATGGCAAGTGTCGACTTCAAACAAAACTTAACTATTCTCAGAAACAGTGCCAGTGGTGCGTTGGATTGTTCCACCTTCGCGGAGAAGATGGTTTTGACTTCGAATAGCAAAGGTGATGCAACTTATGAAGATCTGGACGATGATGGTTTAGTAGATATTCTTGTTGCTGGCGATAGTGAAACTCAATATTTTAAAAATATTTCTACACCAGGAAAAATAATGTTTAATCCACCTGTTGGCATACCCCTCACCGGAGGTTTAGGGGCTGATATCGACGGAGATGGCAAGATTGATTTTTTTCCAATGCGTAATGTCACCACCGAAAATTCGACCCGGCCAACTTTCGTAAAGGTCAGTTCAAAACAAGCGAACATGATAGATATTACAAATGATGGAAAGCCTGAATTACATTTATCAGAAGGGAGTATTTACAAAATCTATAAAAATTACTGCCAGCCAGGTATGGTAAGCGACAGTCTGTTTGTTCATGTACCCGCACTTTCTCCCCCCATAAATGTGCGCTATCAGGACCTCAATAATGATGGTTTGCCAGACATGATTTATGGTGAATATTATTATAGAAACAATAGCTTGGGCACAGATGTTAATTTTGGGCAGCAACAAACCCTTACCGGGTATCCGGTAAATAAAAGTTATACTTTTAATACATCTTTTCTTGATTATGCAGATTTCAATGGTGATGGGTTAGAAGATGCTATCAGAGGTAGAAATGGTTTTTCGGCTGCCAATCAAGATACCTTATATGTCTATCAGAATTTGATGTCTGGTGTGCAGGATCCGGTTTACCAGGATTACGTAAAGTTTAACGCCCGGAATGAAAATCCTGGTGATAATATCATAGCAACACCTGGTCTGGAGGGGTTTATAGATTTAAACAATGATGGAAAAGCAGACATTGTGCTCAGGACATTCCAGAATAACTATTTAGTTATTTTTGAGAATACCACACATCCTGAGACTGATACCCCACCTGTAATTAGCTCCTTTGCCCCAGCTAAAGGAACCATTAAATCTAAGCTTTTAATTAAGGGAAATCATTTCAATCCGGTTTTGGAGAAAAATATGATTTACTTCGGCGATGTGCGTGCACGTTTACTTTCCGGAAGTAGCAGTGAGTTAGTAGTTGAGGTACCGCCAGGTGCTGTTTATTCCTTCATTAGTGTACTCGATATCGAAACCAAATTGCGGGCCACAACAACCCAGTATTTTAGTGTACAATCAGGTGATGGCAAAGGAACGGATTTTGATTCCTCCGCCTTTAAACTTCAGGAAAACTATGTCAATAATCCCGGTTCTTCTGGTCTCGCAGCCGTGGATTTAGATAACGATGGTATTCCTGAAGTCATCATCGGCGAAACAAGAAATACATCGAAGTTAAAGATATTCAAAGCCGCCTCGCGTGATGAAACGAGTTTACCCAAAAACTTTGTTAGCGCCAAAGAGATGGAGACCAACAAAAACGGTTCACTGGTTCAGATAGCCGATCTTGATGGAGATGGGAAGCCGGAAATTCTGGCGCTTTCGTCCACAATACTCATTTTCGAAAATGCCTGCACTAAAGATTGCAGCTTATCTTTTCTTTCGGATATACTGGATGAGGAGACCAGGTTTTACAGGTTTTTTCTAGCAGACATCAATCAGGACGGTAAGATTGATATTATTGCACCCGATGTTGGCTCAGCACTACGCATTTACCTTAACAACTCAAAAAGAGGAAGCATAAGTTTTGATCCCTATACCAGAGTTGTTTTAGATATTGACGCATCTTATTCCAGTAATCTGGGATATGAGCTTGCCGATCTTGATAATGATGGGATGATAGACTTGATGGTTAGTGGTTCGAATGGTACCAAACGCCTGTGTATATTCCGTAATACCAGTACCCCCGGGGCGAATACAATTTCATTTGCCAACCCTTTCTACAGGGCAGTACCTTCGTATGTTGGGCATATTTCAGCAAGAGATTTTGATGGAGACAGTAAAACTGATCTGATTGTCTCACAGTATAATTCCATAATTTTTATGCGTAATATCTCGACCAGAGGTAATATTGGTTTTGCTGAGAGTAAAACCATTGTTAACAATCTTGCAGTAAGGTTTATCGAGTCGGCTGATTTTGATGGTGATGGAAAGCCCGATCTTGCCCTGGCTGGTGAAGATGAATCCAAGCCTGCCATATATTTATTCAGGAATATAGCTGCACCAGGAATTCTTGATGAATCATCTTTTAATAAACCAATAACAGTTACGTTGCCTAATATGTTCAGGGTAGCTGCTGTTACGGATTTCAATTTAGATGGCAGGGCCGATTTGCTTCTTGCTCCTTATACCAACATTTCGAATCTTGTATCGCCGGCAATATTGATCAACCAGTTAGGTGCTCTTGATCTCGAACTAGCTACATCCCCGGGGTTCTCCAGCTACACCAGCAGGCTTACAGCTGTTGCATTAGATCCCGAAATAAAAATTATCAGTAAAGGAAATGATATCATGAGCAGTTGTAATGTAGTGATCGATGAAGGTCTCCATTCCGCAGATATCCTGTCATTTAAAAATGATGGAGGAATGGGGAATATTGCGGGGACTTACGATTCAGTAAACGGAGCGCTGGTTTTAAGTTCTGCAGGCAATTCCGCATCAGTTACAGAGTGGCAAAATGCCCTTAGAAAAGTTAATTATTCAAATACCGTAAATTTAAGCGGAGACAGGACGATTATATTCTCTGCCACGTTGAGTTCAGGTAAGGTTTCGCACGCCACCCGACTATTACAAATTACAGCACTTCCTGTTCCGGTAATAACAGGATTTACACCAAAAATTGCTACAAAAGATATGGAGATCACCATTTCGGGTTCTAACTTTGATCACCTCCAATCAATAACATTTGGTAATGTAGCAGCAAAGTCGTTTACCGCTACATCAACTGAAATCAAAACCTTTCCGGGTGAGGGCGCCACTGGTACTGTTTCGGTCAGTACACTGGCCGGGTTAGTGGCTATGGATGGGTTTATTTACGTTCCTACACCTGTAATTAGCGCTGACGGGCCTATTGTGTTTTCGCAGGGCGGGTCTGTAATGCTTTCTACAAATATTCAAAAAGGAATAGACAAAAAATGGATGAGAGATGGAGTAGTAATCGATGGGGCTTCGGACGATCACTTCAAAGTGACAAGCCCTGGAAGCTATCGATTACAAATTAGCGATCATGGATTATCAGTTTTGTCTAACCCGATTGTAGTTGAAACCATTTTTACCCTACCGAGCTCAAACTTCATGATTGCCACCACCTCATTAAGTTGTAGGGGAAGCAAGAACGGTACTTTGAAAATTACAGCTGCTACTAACCTGAATTATGTTGCTACCTTAAATGTCAATGGAATAGCTTCAATACATAAATTCTCTACAATACTCGAGCTCCCGAATCTCGAAGCAGGCAATTATAATTTATGCATTACCATACCTGATCAACCAAACTATAAGCAATGTTATGATGTGGTGATTTCGGAACCTAAAGAGCTAAGCATATACACGAATATCAGTACAACGAGCCCAACAGTTACCATCAGCTTGTCTGGAGCAAACACCTATTTTGTTGATCTCAATGGCAAAACCTATCAAACCACTAACAGTGAACTTAAGCTGCCTTTAGCTTCAGGGATTAACAAACTCATGGTAAGCTCTGATCTGCCTTGTCAGGGCGTCATTAAAAAGACTTTAGCAATGGCGGCAAAAGCTTCATTTTCTCCTAATCCGGTCGAAAAAATATTAACCATTGGTATGGGTGATAATACCTCGCCGGAAGCTGATATTGAGCTATTTAGCTTGGGTGGCCAACGTGTTTTCCGTGCTAAAAGAGCAAATGAAGGTTACATTGAAATTGACATTGAGCACCTGATTCCCGGAATGTATGTCATTAAGATTTCGACAGCAACAGGGACTATAACCTCTAAAATTTTGAAAAAATAATGAAAATAAAATATTTATTGATAGGTGTGATGCTGTTGGTGGGGTGTGGAAAAGACGAGGAGGTAACGCCAGATGGTGTTGTACCCGCTCCAACGGCTGCAGTATTAGTAAGCCCCCTTCAAAACGAAGTCTGTACTACCGGAACGATTTTATCCGATACAGAGAGTCAGATTACTTTTGTATGGAAAGCGGCTGAAAATGCAGACAGTTATGAACTGAATTATAAAAATCTCGAAACAGGTAGCGCTACCGTAGTCACTTCTACAAGTACCACTGCAACAATCAAAATGTTACGAAATACCCCATATTCATGGAAAGTAATCACCAAATCTTCCAAAACCAATACCATTGCTACTAGTGAAGTATGGAAATTTTATAATGCCGGAAATGGGGTAGTATCTTATGCTCCATATCCTGCAGAAATTGTTTCCCCTTTGCTTGGGAGTACGGTTACCCCGGTTTCAGGTAAAATCTCACTAACCTGGAAAGGGACCGATCCTGATGGAGATATAACTTCGTATCAAGTTTATTTTGGTACGGCAACAAATCCGCCTCTTTACAAAAACGATCTTAGTGTGAATAGCTTATCCGATATACCTGTTAACAATAATTCAACTTATTATTGGATTGTGGTTACAAAAGATTCAAAAGGAAATACGTCAACTTCAGGTATATCTCAATTTAGGACAAACTAAATGCAACCCTTACACTTCATTCAGGGTAAATATCAATTTACTATGTATTATAGCTTTGAGAACTTTTGATTTATCTGCAATGTTTTTTATATTTGATCATATTAACCTACTACCTTTCAGATAGGTTACTTAACTGGCTACTATCCCTTCGCATCATCCCAGCGACAGCCCGTTTTAACACAGCTTAAAAACATCCCATATTGTTGGTCATTATGAATGACCATTTGAATTTATTGTGTATACGCAAGAAGATATCCCTGCGATAGGGGGAATCCTGTGCTACCTGTACTGTTCAGAGAATAGGGATATGAGGACAGTCAGGTACCAGGTTTTCTTGAGGAAGGTAGTTTTGCTAGTTAGTGAAATACGTTAATTCTTACAAATTAACCTCCAGTTTTACCTCAAACCAGTTTTCTTCCACGATGCCGAAGTTAAAACTAAATGCATCTTTGTATTCCAAGGCTAGTCTGTGTCTGATGTTTTTCATTCCCAGATTTGTGCCCGATGAATGTATTCCGGTATTCAACATATTCCGGGTGTAAATCCGGAATTTATGGGTAGTCTTTTCGATGAGCAGATATCCCGGGTGCAGTTCTTTACTCAGGTTACCATGCTTGAAAATATTCTCTACCAAAGTAATCACCACAATAGGTAGAAATTCAAAGTCATCAAGTTGACCTTTGTATTCTGCATTCAGGTGTAACCGCCCTCCCTTTCTTAGTCCCATTACATAAATGAGGTTTTGAACCTGTTTTAATTCTGTGCTAAGTTTCACAAGATGTTCAGCAGTGTTTGTTTCGTCGATACTGTATCGCATGATTTCCGCCAGCTTCATGACGCCTTCAGCTAATTCATCATCATATTTTCTGGCCTTATCGTAAATAAAATTTAAGGTATTATAAAGTAAGTGGGGGTTGATTTGCGCGCGTAAATAATTGCTTTGCGCAAGGTATAACTCGCTCTCAATGCTCTTGATCTGTAAGTCATGCTGAAGTTGTTGTTTTTCTGCCGCCTCTATTTTCTTTTGATTTGCCTGATATGAAAGGAATAAGTAGTAAAAGCATGAAAAGCCTATAAACTGTAAACAACGCCACAAATTTGATAGCAAATCTTTACGGTCATTAAAGGAAGATATAAAAGACTCATGCTTAACCAGGATGAGATAGGGTTGAAAATGATTATCTGGTGAATTGTCCAATATGAAGCTAATGGCCATCTTTATAAAGACGAAGGCTACAATCTGTAAAGCCATCAGACTAATAAAAACCAATAGCTTTTTACCTTTTTTCCCGAAGTTTTTAAGAAGCACCCAGTGGGCGCTGATATAAAACCATATGATGTTCAGCGCGTAATGCCAGGTATAGTTTAGTGGTTTACCAAATTCATGGGCATAGCCCACGAGCGTAGTCTCTAAAACTATGTATAAGCTCCATCCTAGAAAGTGAATTCTGTTGATTTTTACCCATTTCCATATTTTGATCATCATGTCTGATGTGCCTTTTGTGTAGCCTCGGATTATAGCGGTGTAAAAAGTTTTTTCCATAGGAATAAATGAGGGTCTTTTGATTTCATCATGAAAGAACCCCGTAGAAAATTAAGTAAGAAAACTGTGTTTATTTTTAAATCGAAATCCAACATCCCATTGGTGTCGACGGATCCAACCACATCCAGCGTAATTATCATAACCAATGAAACCATAGTCAATCTGAAAATTCACTAAAGGTTGGTTTAAGTAATCTGGCCGGTTTTACCGGTCAGATCTTAAAGTGTTGCGATCAAGGTAAATCAGATAATTGTCTCTGAAAGCCTTACTCAGTCCGATCTTGATTTCCCCAATATAGACGAGGTTTCCTGTAGTTTCCAAGACCTTTTCAGCATTAATAATGTAAGAATTGTGTATCCTGAAAAAGGGATTTCCACCCAAACCGGTTTCTGTTTCCTTCATCGTTAAATACACCAGCTCTGTGTTTTCATTTGTGACAATTTTGACAAAGTTTCCACAACCCTCAATGTAAAGGATATCTTCTTTTTTAATTCTGCTACGGCTATTTCTTTCTCCGTTTGCTACAAAAAAAGAGTTTGGATCTTCTCGTTTGGATATTTCAACTATTTTGCGTTCATGGTCTAGAGTATCAGCTATCACCTGGGTGAACTGGACTTTTGAAATTGGTTTGAGCAGGTAGCCCGAAGCATTCAGGGCAATAGCCTGAATAGCGTGCTGGTTAAAGGCTGTAACAAAAACAATAAACCTGACCTTATTCCATAGCCGTTTCGCCAGATCAATCCCGGTAATATCAGGCATGTCAATGTCGACAAAAAGAAAATCTACCTGGTCTTTTACGCTAATGTCTGCCAGGGCAGATGTAGGATCAGTAAAGGTCTTGTGGAGGACAAGCCTGGGATGCACTCCAATGTAATCAGTCAGGATTGAAATGGCGGAATCGTCATCATCAATCACTACGCATTTATAAGGTAACATATTTCAAAGTTTAAATTGTTTAGTCGCTTTGGACTTTGCAATCATCTTCGCATACGTATCAGGGCTGTTTGGCCTTGATCGGTTCAATTCCTATCACTTCAGTAATTTTTTTGGCGGATAGGGAACCGTCCTTATTAATTTTGTTGGTGCGCTTTAGTGTCAACCTCACCATATCATGTGTAGGTCTTTCTAAAGGAAGAATTTCCTGTATGCTGCAATTAAATGCCTCAGCCAGTAAAAAAAAGTGTCTTACATTATATTTTTCTCTGTTGGTCAGGAGCTCTACTTTTCCTACAAAACCTTCAGATAAATGCATTTTCTGTGATAGCGCAACTTGAGAAATTTCTCTTGCCAACCTAAGTTGCTTCACATTTTCAATCAACAAATAGTCCAAATGCGAAATCACAATATTAATGTTTTCTTCTTCTGGATTTTGGTTCTGCATTATGCATGCAAGGAACAATAAAAGAAAAAAATTATCACAGGTACATAGCGAGGTAGAGATAAAATCTTTATATTAGTCCTAACAAAATATTTTAATTTAAAAGACTATAAATACATAATATTCATTCGTAGAATGGAGTAATTACTGAAAGAATTTGTGACGAGAAGTAGGACGTTCGAACACAAGTGGTAGGTAAAAACTCAATTCCTATGCTATCTTTGCGTAGCATACGGATTTGGGTCACCTGCTATATCTGTGTTCAGCCGCTGCAAAGTGGTGGTGGTCCTACACCTTCGTCGCAGATACAGCGTAAAGGTGGCCCTTTTCCGTTTGTCTTTCGGTTAAATATATTAACCATGAAAGCACTACAATCACAATTTGATTATTCTCTAACAAGAACCTGGCTACCTAAACGAACTTGTATCATCTACAATTCAACCCAATTTTCAACTCGTGAATGGGCTGAAATTATCTTATTGAGCCTTATCATCTGTTCTCCTGAATAATTATTATTAAAGCAGTTTAGGCGAAACATCCAATGTTTCTTAAGATCCTGCTGAGTTCAAAGCATCCCTATAGCTAACGTTTATTTTTATTTACCAACCAAACAAACAATGAAAAAATTAAAGCTTTTTATTGACCGGGCATTGCTATGCCTGAATTTTCGAAAGTTTATGGATGCTACTTTCGATATCAAAAAATCAAATCTCACTTACTTAAGTGCTGTGTTCTTTTGCGCTATTCCAATGGTTTCAGAAGCACAAATTTTAACTGAAACAACAGTCCCGATACAAGTCGGGCAAAAGTTGGGAACCGATTTCTGGAATAGAAACCATGAAATTTTCGATAACGGTAAACTCATCGTTTCCAATCTTTCAGGGGATAAAGGCAAATTTATCATCATTGATTTCTGGGCCTCCTGGTGTACTACCTGCATTAAAAAAATACCCTTGTTAGATAGCTTCCAGAAAGCAAATTCAAAACTTTTTAAAGTGGTGCTGGTAAATCCCAAAAGGTCACGCGATTCGCTTACCAATATCACCAGGATATTTTCCAATATCCGTACAGAAGTCCCTGACATTAACGCAACTTCTATTATTAACGACGTATATCTCGCAAATGCATTTCCTTATCACTACATCCCACATTATATATGGATTAACGCTCAGGGCGTTGTGGTCGCTATTACAGGTTATGATCTTCTGACCATTGCGAACCTGGATGCCGTATTGGGGAGGGCGCAAAGATATATAGCGAAACATCCTTCAACACCAAAAAAGCCTTAATTATGAAAGCAGTACTATTTACCTTAATATGCGCGCTTACAGGAATAGCCGCATGCGCACAAGAGCTGAGCGGAAGGATTTTGGATGCCGCGAATAAAACATCCTTGTTGAGGGTCAGTGTAAAAGTAAATGACCGTCAGACCTATTCTGACAGTCTTGGCTTTTTCAAAATGCAAATCCCTAAGGGCGATTACGAAGTCATCATCAGCCATCTCGGATATGCAATGTTTAAAGGGAAGGTCAGCTTACCTCAGCGCAAAATTTTTGAAGTGTACTTACAAACTGAGAGCCGTCAGCTCGAAGATGTTATAGTAAGCACAGGATACCAGGATATACCTAAAGAACGTGCGACAGGAAGTTTTAGCAGTGTTAGCAAAAATACATTCAACCAACAGGTTACCACCGGAATTCTGGAGAGGTTAGAAGGAATCACACCTGCATTGACCGTAGACAGAAGAACAAATTCAGCTTCCATCATGGTGCGCGGATTAAGTACCTTACGGTCTGACCGCAGTCCTTTGATTGTTGTAGATCAGTTCCCTTACCAGGGCGATATCAATAACATCAACCCTAACGATGTCGAAAATATTACGATTTTAAAAGATGCTGCTGCCGCCTCAATATGGGGGGCGAAAGCCGGAAACGGGGTAATTGTAATTACGACGAAAAAGGGTAAATACAATCAAAAATTTAATGTCCAGTTTAATGCAGCTACCAGCGTATTAAGTGACCCGGATTTAACTTATAGCCAACGCATATCGGCCAGAGATCAGATTGCTGTAGAGCAAATGTTGTTTTCGAAAGGTTATTACACCAGCTCTGAAAATGCAAGTACGCATCCGGTACTCTCACCGGTGATCGAACTATTAATAGCAGCAAGGGATAGTAAAATCAGTACCCAGCAATTGGAAGACAACCTGAGTGTATTGCGTACTCAGGATATTAATCAGAACTACGCCGGTGCTTTGTTCAAAACAGGTATAAACAACCAGTATAGCTTATCCATGCAGGGCGGCATGGCCAATCACAACTGGCTGGTTACTGCTGGTTACGACCATAATACAAGTGCGCTTTCAGCTAAATATTCCAGGCTTAACCTGAAGGTAGAAAATAACTGGAAGCCGGTTAAAAATCTGGATTTGGGTTTTGCGATCTCGTATAGCCAGATCAATAATGCCAGTGGATTGCCTGGTTTATCCTCGCTGACGACAGCAACTGGAGTATTACCATCTTACACCAGGTTTTTAAATAACAACGGCGAAGAGGCGGAGGTTATGAAAACTTACACTAGCCGGTACACTACTACCGCGGGGAGTGGCAACTTGTTAGACTGGAAATACTATCCGATTTCTGATGCGCAACATTCTGCTACCTCAAATACTACAAAAGATTTACTTGCCAATTTAAAAATAGGTTATGAAATGTTCAAAGGCCTTAAATTGGGTATCAACTATCAGTACGAAAACCAAAAAATCGATGGAAACACGATTAACGATATATCAAGTTATTATACACGGAATCTGATTAACCAGTTTACACAGCTGTCGGGTACCACAGTAACCAGACCAATACCTTTAGGCAGTATCGTTGATGAAAATCTTCAAGACCTCAATGTACATAATCTTCGCGGCCAGGTAAATTTTAATAAACAAATTAATGATTTATCTCTCGATTTTCTGGCTGGTGGTGAAATGCGGGAAGCAAGGGGTGTGAGCAGGACATTCAGGAGTTATGGGGTAGATGCCGAAACAGGTACATCTATACCCGTAGATTATGTAAATAGCTATAGGAATTTTGTGACCGGATCATCCGGGTACATTAGTGATTTCACCAGTCACAACGGTTCGCTTACCCGTTACGTGTCAGCTTATGCCAATGGTGCATTATCCTTTAAAAACCGGTATACCCTTTCAGGCAGTGCACGAAGGGACGCCTCAAATCTTTTTGGTGTATCTACAAATAATCTCTGGCACCCATTATGGTCGGCTGGGATGGCATGGATTGTATCACAGGAGCCTTTCGCCAATAATTGGCCTTATCTGCGTTTGCGTGTTACTTATGGAAGTAGCGGAAATTCTGATTCCAGAAACGCAGCACTAACCACGATCAGTTATAGCGGAATTTCGAGCTATACCCGAACCGCAATGTCGATCATATTTAATTATGCCAATCCAGACTTAAAATGGGAACTCACCAGGACACTAAATGCCGGGCTCGATTTTAGTTTTTTTAAAAAGCGTTTATCAGGAAGTGTTGAATATTATATTAAAAAATCTACTGACCTCATTGGAACTGAGCCGATAGATTATACGATTGGTGTGGGTACAACGGTTACCCGAAACGTAGCCGCCATTAGCGCCAGAGGCATCGATGTGGAGATGCGATCATTGAATACGGTGGGCAAGCTACGTTGGACAACAGATTTTTTCTTGAATTATTACCGGGACAGGGTAGATGATTACTACTTATCCAGTAACCTGGGGAGTAATTTTGTTAATGGAAACCTCAATATAGGCGGGGTAGTTGGGAAGCCGGTATACGCAGTTTATTCTTATAAATGGGCCGGTCTGAATCCAGCCAACGGGAATCCACGGGGATATCTGAACGGGGTGTATTCAGAAAACTATACCGCATTGACAGGTAGCGGAATAACTATCGATGATCTGGCTTACCGCGGCCCCGCATTTCCGGTAGTGACCGGGGCGCTGGGTAATACTATCGCCTGGAGGGGTTTTAATTTCAATTTTCGGATCAGTTATAAGTTTGGCAGTTATTTCAGGAGACCAGCCCTCAGTTATAGCAGTTTGTACTCAAATCGTAGCGGACTCAGTGAATATTCCAATCGATGGCAAATCCCTGGGGATGAGTTAAACACCGTTGTTCCTTCCCAAATATATCCTGCAATAGGAGCCAGAGATGATTTCTATGGTTATTCTGAAGCCACGGTGCTGAGTGGTGATTTGATCCGTTTTCAGTATGCAGGGGTGGGATATGAGTTCAATAAAACGGATTTCAAAAACCTTCCATTTCATAGTGTGGCAGTTCAGATTACGGCTAATAACCTGGGCTTATTATGGTCAGATAATGATTACAAGCTTGATCCGGACTATCCAACGGGCGCGCCTCAGAGAATCTATTCATTCAATTTAAGATTTAACCTTTAAAATATGATCATGAATTATAAATACCAATTTGTGTTATTGCAACTTTTTATCCTGGTATTGCTGGCAGCTAGTGGCTGTAAAAAGTTTCTGGAAGAAAAGCCGCTAGATAGCCTGGCCATTCCCACAACGTTGAAAGATTACCAGTCATTGTTAGATAAATACAGTTCAATTAATGAAGTAGATGCCAGTTCGGGCGAAGTAAGCGCAGCCGAAACTTACCTTTCTGACGCCGATTATAATGCCAGGGATGAAGTGGACCGCAGGATGTATACCTGGCAAAACAGCAATATATTTATTTCCCAGAACAATGACTGGTCAAATGTTTATGGAAAGAACTTTACCTTGAATACGGTAATTGAAGGGTTGCCAAAGGTTGAAAAAACTGCTTTAAATTCAATGGAATGGAACAGCGTGATGGGCCAGGCTCATTTTATCAAGGCAAGAAATCTGTTGCAGGCAGCCGGAATCTGGTGCCTGGCTTACGACGAAAGTACCGCCGACACTGAACCAGGTCTACCTGTTATTGATGGCACAAATTTTAATCTGAGGTCAACCCGAAGTACGCTCAGGGAAACGTATAATGATATCATCAATGAGTTTAAATTAGCTGCCGCACTATTGCCTAATCAGGAAATCCATGTGATGCGCCCCTCAAAGCCTGCCGCCTTTGCGCTTTTGGCCCGCACCTATCTTTGGATGCGAAAATACGAGCAGGCGCAGCTTTATGCAGATTCCTGCCTTAAAATCAAAAGCAGCTTGCTGGATTATAATTCGTTAACTGCAACAGCTAGCTATCCATTTCCTCAATTTAATACTGAAGTGTTATATGCTGCGGTATTTAAATCGTTAACCACAATTGCTGCTGCAAGGGCGAAAATTGTTCCAGAGGTTTATAGCTTATACGACCCTAAAGATTTGAGAAAGACATTGTACTTTAAAGATAACGGTAATGGCACTTACGCCTTTAAGGGCAGTTACGATAATTCCGTCACCGCGTTTAGTGGGGTGGCCATAGATGAAGTATACCTTACGAGGGCCGAATGCGCTGCAAGACTGAATCAAACCGGCTTGGCCTTGTCTGATCTAAATGCATTACTGGTCACGCGTTATGCGAAAGGATTTTATGTCCCGTATACCGGATTGAGCGGGGAAGTCTTAGTGCAAATTATATTAAAGGAAAGGAGGAAGCAGTTGCTCATCCGCGGGCTTAGATGGATGGATGTTAAGAGATTAAATAAGGAGGGTGCCGGGATATCATTGAGCAGAACGGTTAATAATATTACTTATAACCTGCCTGCAAATAGCAGGCGCTTTGCATTACCCATTCCGGAAGAGGTGATCACCTTAAGTGATATTGTACAAAATACCTATTAAAAACGTAAGGGAGCAGGTGTGCCTGCTCCCTTGCTATACCTAATCTTTCCTCGAAGTAACGAAATCATCATCGTCTACCAACGCAGGCGTATTATGCACGGCCAGGTATGCCGAGATATTTGCGTATTGCGTATCCTGGAATTCAAGAGTACATGGAATGCTTTCGCCATCACATTCCGAAGGAATTGGGTCATTCGAGATATCTACCCACTTTGATGGGTCGGTGGTATCTGAATAACTAGTTCCGGTAAATTGGTATCTTAAGGCAGCCGATTTTTCTTCGGTAAAAGCACTTAAGCCTATCACGCCGAACCCGAAAAGGGCTACAAGGCCGATAGAGATTTTTTTTAAATTCATGATTTTAAAAATTAAATTAAAGACTCTGTTTAAGCACTTGAGGATGGCGATCCGAAAGCGGTTTTACACGATATTGTAAAACACTTTCTTGTTGACTCTCCTGAACGGCCTACCCGTAAACACAGCCATTAATTCCGGGAAATAAATGGCCGATCCCGCGAATGCGAAGCCATTTTTAAGATATGTAATTGTATTTATCATTTCCCGAAATCCTGACATAAATTTCGTGAGAATGCATCGAAGCGTATGCACGCAAATGTCACCAGTTCACTATTAAATAGGCGGTGGGGAGTGACAAATGTCACTACTCTTTTGTCCGGATGCGACTGAGTGTTTTTTGATCTATCCCAAGATATGAAGCAATGTCATTAACTGAAAGTCTTTTGCCGGTTTTCGGGTTATCTTTGAGCATGAGCTGATACCGTTGGGTAGCGAGGTGATAGTTTCTGATAAAAAGCTGATTTAAGACTGCCTCAAAATGAAACATATTGTATTTAATATCAAGGTGGTAGGCATCTCCATAAAGCTTCAATACATTTCCGTAGTGTACTTCCTCAATATACATTAGTTCAGCATCTTCCAGGAAAACTAAAACAATCTCTACATCCGGGTTGATTACACAGCTGGTGGCATGGAAAAGAAATTCCCTGTCAAAATAGAAATAAAGATTGATACGCTCGCCTGACTCCCGGTGGACAGCCAGTAACTTTGCCGCCCCCGTAAACATCAAGGGGTAAAACATCTGATTATCGACCGCATAGTCTATATGCTGCCCCTTTAAATAAGTTTTGCTTTTTACTACACTCTTTAAGTACAATGTAAGCCCATCAGGCAAAGCGTGTACGGTGTTCAGCATTTCAATGTAATCCGCATTTTCCATAACCTTTTTTGATGGTAAATAAAATGGTAATATAGTTTCTGTCAAGTTGCATAATTTTGCAACCCCCAGTTGTATAGATTTTCTTTCGATACGAATGAAAAGGAAACCATTGTGTGTTCATGATTAAGGATTGATCATGCTTCAATATCAGGTCCAGCCTGATTAATATTTTCCTTTCGCCAGCTCCAACATTTCAGTAAGCTTGACAATTACCTTTTTAATATCTTCACCAGCGTGATTATACAAAGCATTACGGACACTTTTTTCGGAGATGGATTCCCTTTCAATTGTACTGTAATGATGCGAGACATATTGAGGGGCAAACTTTGCCCTTCTCCAAAGGATGATACCTGTCTCCATTTGAAGGTGAATAAAAAATGCAAGCTGTTTAACTGAGAAAGATACCTTGTATTGCGAGTTCATCATTTGTGCATCTTCCGAATTATCTTTGACGAATTTTAATAATTCCAGGAACCTGATTTTCTGTTTTAATATTGTATTAATTAATTTCCTGCTACTTTTATTGTCTGAATATTGTTTTTCAGGACGTTTTCTACACGAGCATTTGAAATCTTCTCTGAAGTGGCGGAGCATGGTGATCTGATCATCTATCAGTGGCATCCCATCAATGGCATTTGCGATAAACTTCGCGACGTACGAAAAAAAGACATCATGATTTGCTCCCGTTTCTATCATGAGTTTAATGATTTCATACTCATCGGTTTTAAGATTTTCAAGAATTTTTTTGTGGATGATATCGTATAGATCCAGCCAGAAATAAATATCCGTAAAGCTTATCACATAGCTTACATCCGTCGCCTTCTTAAACATGGTGATGAAGTCTTCACTAAAATCAAGCTGTTTAAATTTTTCAGTGAGCATTTCCTGCTGGTTTTTGATGTTAGCCAAAGACTGGGTCATGAAATAAATGGGGGCTTTGTAGCTGAAATCGAAATATTTGCGAAGTTCCACACTTAACCATTCCAAAAGATCCCGAATGTATGAATACAAAATGTTTAAAAGTGATTTGTTAGGGTGTTCAATGTCTGACGTGATCGCTTTTTCTATTGCGTCTGCCAGGGCCGTGAGTACTTGCTGATGCATATAGACATACCTCTTTATCTCGGAGTTTTTCCCGGCCTTAAACACCAGGTTTCTGAACATGTATATTAGTCGCTCATATTCCCGATCAACATTTTTTTCGAAATCAGTTTTATACTTTCTGGAAAAGGTGTTATTCGAGATCAGTTCCCGAAAATTTTCTTCAAATGGGGTTAGTTCAAATTGCATAATGGTTTTTTTTCCGGTAAATTATCGGCAATTTTTCCTGGAATAAAACTTTTTACACCGTTGAGATCTGTGGCTCCGCGAAAACCGCTTATAATGTGACGAACGCATTTGAGTACCAGCTATATTTATTCAATTCCTAATTTTTTACCAGGTCATTTTCTTTTAGGGATGCAGGGTTGCAATAATCATCAACCTATCATCAACTTGATGATAAACAGGTAATTGTTGAATTTGTAGAGGTATTGATTGTATAACTTTCAGTATGCTCATCTAAAATTATCGTTATGTTTAGTAAAATTTTCTTTCGCTTAAAAGAGATTCTGGACTCTGTAAACGAAGTCCGTAATTTGTTGATTCAGCAACAACCTATTGTTCAAAATGAAGAATGGTTTGACACCGCCGGACTCATGGCAAAACTTAACATCAGTAGCCGAACCATTTACCGTTTGCGGAAAAACGGCGCTGTATCTTCAAAACAGCTTTCAGGGAAGTGGTATTACAAAATTCCGGATTTTCCAGTTCAACCTGCAAACAAGAAATAACTCACTTACAACATCGAACATCGTTGCGATTGGGATGGCTATTAGCGCCAGCCGCGAAGCATCATTTCTCCGGAATGATATTGATTTCTTTGTAGCTGAGCCAACATTCTTCGGGAACCTTTTCTAATGGCTTCGTGTATACTTCGAGGTGGCTTCGACTCCTCTTTGGGAAACTATTGCCTCAGATTCGGGAAGCGTTCGGGAAGGCTTCGGGAACGGGTTGGGATCAACACGATCAAATTCCAATGAATTGGCAACCGCAAGGCATTTGTTAACCTAAACTGATACCTCTCAGGTTGCCATCTTTTCCAACCGGCTGCCTTAAGTGAGGACAATATTTAGGTTTAATTATTTGTTCAGTAATGTTTTCTGGCAGGCTATGAAGGAGACAAATTAAGCCAAATCAAGACAAGTTAAGCCGCACTACGCTGAATATTAGGATTTTATATTTTTCGCATTTAACATTGTGCCAGGCAAAGCTATACCGGCCGGATAGTGATGCTGTTAAAAATTTTAAATCCATTCATTATGGGAACAATCAGAAACGGAGCCAATGGAGGCTTCTCCGGCAAGGCCGGAAGTGTTATCGGCAGTAGCTGGAACAATATCAGCTACATTAAGGGCTTGCCAAAGCTAAGCAACAAACCTGCCAGTGAGGCTCAGCTTATGCAGCGGGCTCGCTTCGGTGCGGTGATGACCTACCTGGGGCCTATCAAAGATGTATTGATGCTCGGGTACAAAGGGCAGACCTCGAATCGGGCAACGGGATTTAACATGGGTGTACAACATGCACTTAACAATGCGGTCACCGGAGTCTATCCGTATTTTAGCGTTGATAAGTCAATTATTCAGATCAGCAAAGGAACTTTACAGGCACCTGCAGACGTAACCCTGGTATCTACAACGCCGGAAGATCTGGTGTTGAGCTGGATGCCTCAGATTAATGACCTGACAGCGTTTGTTGATGACCGGGTATATGTATTGATTTACAACGCCCCGCAAAATCTGTTTATGATCTACACTGCGATCGCTACACGAACTGAGGGGACTACTACGATTACCCTACCTGCAAGCTTTTCGGGCCAGGAAATTCATGTTTACATGTTTTACCAATCCCGGGATGGTGGGAGACAGTCAAATAGTGTTTACAAAGGGCCGTTTACAGTTGCCTAATTTTTAACCGATGAGTGTGTTGCCCTCGGCAGCACACTCATCTTAAACTTAAAATCATGAAAACTTTAATATTAAATTTAAAAAGGGGATTTAACCTTTATCCTATCCTATTAATCGTAGCAGTGGTGCTGGGATTATATCTATGCTGGCAGCTTTTGCCCATGTTCCTGACGATTGGCAATGCAACTGTGGGATTGGTTGACGCCGGTATCTGGCAATTATTACTTTTCGGACTAATTACCTGGATATTGCTCCTGTTCTTGTCGGTTAGTCTTCTTGGGCTTTTTCTCCGAAAACTGGCATTACCTTCAATTTCAAACATGGTTTTACAATTTAACGATCTATCATCATGGTATCAGTTAGGCTTTTATTGGGCATCGTTTGCGCTTTTGCTGTTAGCGGGAGTGGGATGCTTAGCGGCAGTGTTTTAAAAAGTAAAGTATCGGGAGCAAGTTTCGCTGGTTTATCATCTTTCTTTCAGGAGCGCACTGTTTCTCGTAAATCATCCTCCGAACACGCTAGACAACGAGTCATTCAGATTGCACAGGCCCAACTTCGTGTCCGTGAAGCGACAGGTAATAACGATGGAATTGCAGTAGAAAATTATCTCCATTATACTGGACATGTAAAAGGCGACCCATGGTGCGCAGCATTTGTAAGTTGGGTTTATGGACAGTCAGGGTATAAGTTCCCGTCCACTGCCTGGAGTCCGGCTTTATTTCCTGCTAGCCGAAGAGTAGACAACCCACAACCCGCCGATGTGTTTGGAATTTACTTTTCCAGCCTGAAGCGAATAGCGCATTGTGGTTTAGTAAAATCACAACGTGGCTCATGGTTAATTACCATTGAAGGTAATACCAACATGACGGGCAGCAGGGAAGGAGATGGCGTATACACTAAATACCGGCACAAGAGAACCATTATGTATTATGCGGATTGGCTGAAGGGAGGTGGAATATGAAAAGGTTTTTGATCGTGGTACTATTCTGTTCCTGCAGCGTGCTGCGGAAGGAAAGTGCTTCCAACACCAATCATCTCCAGGAAGCGCAACGTCTTAATTCCAGTTTGTCAAGCCATCAATCCTGGACTATTTTGAGCAATGATAGTTTGTCAAATGAAACCTTTTGGCGTATTTGGCCAAAGGGAAATGTAAGCTATTTAAGGGATAGTGGCTTTAGAGGGGAAGCCGTGCTGATTGAGATACAACAAAGAGAAATGCGAAAGATTAATGCGAAGGCGAAAGGTACAGATTCTACAAGTTTAAGTCAACAGCTTAATGTTGAAACAACACAAAAGCAAATTGCTGAAAGCCATACAAGGGTTGGAAATAAAGATTGGTATTGGGCTATCGGTATTGGTTTAGGCTTAATCCTGTGTTTACGGTGCCTATGGAAGTTGCTGCAAAACTCCGTTAGTTGATATTTATGATTTGCTTCGTGCCCGCTCAAAATCAGTGCGTGGTACGAAGCAATCTCTGCTTATACTTCACTACTTGACTCCAGTGGAAGCCCTCAATTAATTTTAAAGTTTTTAAAACCTTTTCATCTTTGCTTTGTTATGTGGCTGTCTTATTCTTAATCATATGAGTAGTTATATTGAATCAATTGGCTGGGTAGCTCTAATCATTTCTAATGTTGTGGCATACATTTCCATTAAACGACTAAAAAAATCAGAACAGCGGCGTTTGGATAGTAAAATGCGTTTTCCGAAAGCTTTCGTATAGTTTACTCACGTAAAATCAGGTTAAATTTGCCTTAATTTGGTATTTGTTCTGGTCCCCCTCTACTTTTGGTCTGTTTTAATCTACTTAAGTTTGGATAACTGGATTATTGCATCTATTTTTAGAAAAAAATTGGTTATAATGCGGTATATCTTCAGATTTAAGTTGGTCTTTCCTTTTCTACGCAAAAGCATCCTTCATTAGTTATGTTTAATTTTTTTTCAAAAAAAAATAAGGTTACAGACATTTCCTGGCTCGGAGTCGATATGCATTCCCATATTTTACCCGGTATAGACGATGGGTCACCTGATGTGCCGACTTCCATTCGTTTTGTTAAGGCCCTGCAGGAATTAGGTTTTAATAAATTGATCGCTACGCCCCACATATATAAGGAGCTTTATCCTAACACGCAGGAAACCATTGGTGCGGCGAAAGATGCACTGCAAGCGGAAATGGATAATCAGAATATTTCGTTGACGTTAGGTGCTGCAGCAGAATATATGGTCGATCAGGATTTTACGATGGATAAGCCTTTATGCAAATTGGACGAAAAACATGTGTTAATTGAAATGTCTTATTTGAATGAGAGTCCAGGTATAAGCCAAACTGTTTTTGATATAGAAATTAAAGGTTATAAGCCAATTCTTGCTCATCCAGAACGATATACATTTTATTTCAAGGATAAAACCCGGTTGAAAAGATTTAAAGAGAAAGGTTGTTTATTTCAATTAAATTTACTCTCTGTTCTGGGCTACTATGGGAAAGAAGTTAAGCTAATGGCAGACGTTTTATTAAAGGAGAAAATGTATGATTTGGCAGGAACTGATTTACACCATGAAAGGCATTTGAATACATTGACAGAGTCGGTTCTTTCAGGAAGATTACATGAATTAATAGGTAATTACCACTTTCGAAACCAAGATGTATTCGGGCATGACAGTATTTAAAATAGTGTATGTGACGAATAAAATTGTTTTAAATTGAAATACTAAACTAAAATTGAGCTTACTTCATATATTATCTAGATCAGCATTTCTAGATATTACAATTAAATGATTAAGTTTGTAACCTGCTCGTTGTGTCAATTCCATTTCTTGCAGATATAATATTTATGAATAAACAAAATAATATGAGTAAGGGGGTTGTATTCGTTGCAACTCTACTGGTTATATCGTTAACCTCATCATGTATAAGCAACAAGAAAATTGCTTATTTTCAAGACATCCAATCGGTAAATCAAGCCAAGTTAGATAGTGCAGTGGTTTTTTCTGAACCAATAATACAATCTGATGATATATTAAGTATAAACATATTTACTCTCAATCAACAAAGTGGGGCAATTGTAAATCAAGCTGCGTCTACGCCATCTTTGGGAGGAAACTCTAATAGTAGTTTGGCAACGCAAAATACTGGTTTTTTGGTTGATAGAAATGGCGAGATTGAACTGTCGTTAATTGGAAAAGTTAAAGTTGCGGGCCTTACCTCGTATCAGGCGAGAGAATTAATTCGAGAGAAAGCTGCCAATATCTATCAGCAACCTAATGTTCAGTTAAGGTTTGCTAACTTTAAAGTGAGTGTTTTAGGAGAAGTTAACGCTCCGTCAACATATACGCTTCCAAATGAAAAAGTGAGCATCTTAGATGCGTTAAGTCTAGCTGGCGATTTAACAATATACGGTAAACGTGAGAATGTTTTAATTGTTAGAGACAATAACGGAATAAAGGAGTTTGCCAGACTTGATCTAAACTCATCTGACATCTTCAATAGTCCGTTCTACTATTTAAAGCAAAATGACGTAATTTATGTCGAGCCAAATAAACGTAAAGTCTCAGCATCAAATTCAGCACAAATACAAACTATTGGCGTAATAGCCTCTGTTATTTCAGTAATAGTTTTAGCGATCTCTAGTTTTAAATAATTTGCCTCAATGAATAATATAGTAAATAACAATACCAACCCGAATGGTGAAGAAGATATTATCAACCTAAAGGATGTTTTCAGTAAGCTTGTTGATAAGTGGTTATGGTTTTTAATAAGTATTTTGATCTGTTTATTACTTTCATTTTTTTATGCAAAATACACTGCCCCACTTTACCAGATAAGAGCTAAAATTCTGGTAAATGATGACGAAAAAGGCGGGGGTTTAGGTAAACAAGCCGGCGCTTTAATGGACCTAGGTGGGTTAATGGGGGCTAAAAATTCCGTTGATAACGAAGTCGAAATTCTTAGGACGAGGTTTTTGATGGAGCAAGTCGTAAGAGAGATGCAGCTTAATGTCATATATTCACGAAAGATAGATTTTTTAACAAGAGAAGTTTACAATTCGCCATTTAAGTTAAGTATTCTCAAGGGATTAGATACTATTAAAACTACTAACATAGAAGTATCAGTAATAGACAATCAAAATCTAAGATTAAAAAAAAATAACGAGGTAAGAAACATAAAATGGGGGAGTGAATTTAAACTTGATGGTGTTGGTATCGTAAAATTAGATCTTTTGTCTCCTTCTAGGACTGAAAGTGGTGAATATTCTGTACGTATTCTATCCATAGACCAACGAGTATCAAATTTGTTAGCACAACTTTCTGTTGGGGTTTCTAATAAACAAGTCTCTATTATTGATCTTGGGCTATCTTATACTTTACAACAAAAAGGCGAAGATATTCTTAATACTTTAATTGATAAGTACACCCAGGCAAATTTAAGAGATAAAAATTCCATCGCTGATAGTACATATTTATTTATTAAAGAACGAATAAATAAAATTGCTTCGGAGCTTGGGGATGTCGAAAACAAAGTTGAATCTTTTAAACAACAAAACCAGTTATCAGACATGAGTGAACAAGGTAAGTTGTTGGTTCAGAATACAGGTGAATTTTCAACTGAACTTGCTAAAGCAGAAACACAGGTATCAGTATTGAATGATTTGGAACGTTATCTAAAAGATAATACAGATAGTAAGAGGGTGTTTCCCTCATCATTAATTCCTTCAGATCTGGTTTTTTCGAATTTAATGGGGCAATACAATGCACTTCTCCTGGAGCGTGAAAAACAATTATTAAGTGTAACGGAAGAAAGTCCATTTATTAAAAATATCGATAAACAAATTGAGGGGCTAAGAAGCGATATTCTTTCTAATGTTCAAATCACAAAAAATTCATATGTAGCTAATCGTAATAAGCTTCGAAATCAATTAAAATCAGCAGAGGGACAGATTTCCGGTGTTCCACAAATTGAGAAGAATTATTTGAAATTGGCTCGGAATCAGCAGATCAAACAAGAACTATATATCTTTCTAATGCAGAAAGCTGAAGAGACCGCTATATCGAAGACATCAAATATTTCGATTGCTAAAACAATTGATCCTCCAAAAGCTGAAGTTGCTCCAATTAGTCCGAAGAAAAACCTAATATATCTTGTGGGATTAGTGGCAGGACTGATTTTACCAGTTATTGTAATATTTGGTTCAGAGCTGTTGAACAATAGTATAAAAACTAAGGAAGAGATTAATTCTTTGACACAAGTTCCGGTAATAGGAGAAATAAGCCATAATTCATCTGATGATAATCTCGTTGTTGCAAATCAAAGCCGATCCGCGATATCAGAACAGTTCAGAGCCTTAAGAACTAACTTATCGTTTTATCTTCGGAATAATGATGAAAAAATAATTTTACTTACATCAAGTATGAGTGGTGAAGGGAAGTCATTTACGGCAATTAATTTAGGAAATATATTGGCATTAGCGGGAAAGAAAGTCTTATTAATGGAGCTGGATTTACGAAAACCAGGTTTATCAGCGAAGTTAAATGTTGATAATTCATTGGGATATAGTAATTATACCATTAAGAATGATTTGACAGCAACCAACTTAATTAAACCACTTCATATTAATAAAAATATGTTCATTATTTCTTCAGGTCCGCTCCCTCCAAATCCCGCAGAAACACTGATGAATGAACGAATGCCACTTTTGATGGAAGAGCTGAAAAAACAATTTGACTACATAATTTTAGATGCGCCTCCTATTGGTATTATATCAGATGCTCAGTTACTGGCTCCGTACGCAGATGTTACTTTGTTTTTGGTGAGACAGAAGGTTACACAGAAAGACCAACTTAGAATTGTTGAGGAACTCTACAGAAGTGGAAAAATGAAGAGCTTAGGGATCGTCGTAAATGATATAGTTAATAAATATTATGGTTACGGTTACGGTTATGGAGCTTACGGAGAGAATGAGACGCAACCTTGGTATAAGAAAATGTTTAAATTGAGATCATAGTCTATGAATTATACATTAAAAGTTGCTGAAATAAGAAAGGAAACCGAAGATACTGTCACACTTTGTTTCAAGCAACCCGGATTAAAAAAAATTAAGTATATAGCCGGACAATACCTTACTTTGATCTTTAGGATTAATGGAAGACGTTATATTCGTCCGTATTCATTTTCGTCCTGTCCCGGTGTTGATACATTTTTGGAAATTACAGTCAAACGGGTCGAAAATGGTTTAATATCAAATCACATCAACGATGTAGTACAGGTAGGTGATTCAATTGAGGTAATGCCTCCAATGGGCGATTTTATTTTTGAAGAGGGCCATGGATTTAAAGATGTATATTTTTGGGGTGTGGGAAGCGGTATAACGCCACTGCTATCTATCATAAAATATATTTTGTCGGAAAAAACGGAAGTTAAAGTACATCTTAACTATGGTAACCGAAGTCATGAATCTACAATATTTAAAAACCAAATAGATCAACTTAAAGAGAGATATGGTGATCGCCTTACAATTAGGCATTTTCACACAAAATTAGTTATTGATGAGGCAAATCCATATCTGATACAAGGTAGGATTGATCAAGACAAAGCCTTAAAGATATTGAGTGATCAAAGCGAACATAACGGTGTTGCACACTATATCTGTGGCCCCGCCGGTTTAAAGGAATCCGTAAAGAATGCAGTTCAAGCCAAGTTCGGTAATCTTGACCATGTTTATTCCGAAGATTTTGAATTGGTTAAAGATCCAAAAGATTTCGAAGATGTGCATACTCAAAACGTTTCTCTAAATTTTCAGGGCGAAAAATATACCGTTGAGGTTGTTAAAGGAAAAAGTATTTTGGAAGCAGCTTTAAGCGCTGACATTGAATTGCCTTATTCTTGCCAAACGGGAAATTGTAGTACTTGCAAGGGTTCAATGATCATTGGCGAAGCCAAGATGATCGGGTTAACGAAAGTACGCGATGATTTATCAGCAAATGAATATTTACTTTGCTGCACACATCCTCTAACAGATAATGTACATATAGAAATATAAATAAAATATGAAGGTAGTAATACTTGCAGGTGGTTTAGGTACCCGCTTAATGGAAGAGACAGAAGCTCGTCCAAAGCCAATGGTTGAAATAGGTGGAAAACCTATATTATGGCATATTATGAAGATTTATGAAGCTTATGGCTACAATGACTTCGTATTATGCTTAGGTTATAAAGCCCAATCTATTAAAGAATATTTTCTGAATTATTATTTATATAACTCAGATGTTTCTATCGATATCGAAAAGAATAAAGTGGATGTCCATTTTTCTAATTCAGAGTCATTCAAAGTGACTCTAGTTGATACTGGATTGAAAACAAATACTGCTGGCCGAATCAAGAAAATTCAGAAATATGTGGATGGTGAGACTTTCATGCTTACATATGGAGATGGAGTAGCAGATATTGATATCAATGCTCTCGTTGATTTTCATAATAGCCATGATAAGTTAGCAACATTAACTAGTATACAAACGCCAGGTCGTTTCGGAAATATTGAAATGGATGAGGATGGTGCTGTACAACATTTCGTAGAGAAACCTCAGGGAGATGGAATGTGGATTAATGGAGGTTTCTTTGTTTTAAATCCAGGGATATTTAAATACCTAGAGGGTGACGTTGAAGACGTTCAATGGGAAAACAAACCTTTGAAAGAAATTGCCAATGATGGTCAACTAGCAGCATTTAAACATTCTGGTTTTTGGAAACCAATGGATGCTTTGAGAGATCGTATTGAGTTGGAACAACTTTGGTCTAGTGGGGAAGCAAAATGGAAAATCTGGTAGTATGAGCTTTCAAAATATTTATCAAGGGAAAAAAGTCCTTTTAACTGGCCATACAGGTTTTAAGGGTTCTTGGATGGCAATCTGGCTAAAAGAACTAGGTGCAGAGGTTTATGGATATGCTTTAGCTCCTCAATCCGATATGGATAATTTCGTGATCTGTAACTTAAAAGATCATATTAATCATTATGAAGGTGACGTTAGAGATGGAGAAAAATTAAAACGTTATTTTCAGGACGTTCAACCTGATTTTGCCTTTCACTTAGCTGCTCAACCGTTAGTATTATTATCTTATCAAGATCCATTAGGTACTTTTGACACTAACTTGATGGGCACAGTAAATTTCTGGGAAGCGGTAAGGTCTACAGCCTCGGTCCAAGCAGCCGTGAATGTAACTACAGATAAATGTTACGATAATAAAGAATGGGTTTGGGGTTATAGGGAAAATGATCCAATGGGAGGTAAAGATCCGTATAGTGCTTCCAAAGGCTGTTCGGAACTTATTACCAGTTCATATCTAGAATCTTTCTTCAAAGCTGAGGGCACGTGTAATATTGCGTCTGCAAGGGCAGGTAACGTAATTGGGGGCGGAGATTGGGCGTTAGATAGAATAATACCAGACTATTTCAGGGCATTCAAAAAAGAAGAGAAGCTGGAAGTTCGTAATCCTTATGCAACAAGACCTTGGCAACATGTGTTAGAGCCATTAAGTGGTTATCTAAATTTAGGAGCGGAATTATTCATAAACGGCAAGGGATTTAGTGGAGGATGGAATTTTGGGCCTGAAGATGTAACCAATTATTCTGTAAAGGAATTAATTGATGAGATTTTGATTTTAGACAGTAGAGGTGGTTATACCATACCGGAAGGTACTGTCAAACTTCATGAAGCAGTATTATTAAAGTTAGACATCTCTAAAGCAGCAAATTTCCTAAAATGGAAACCAGTTTTAAGCTTTAAGGAAACAGTTGATTTCACTCTGAAAGGTTACATGGACGATTTGGAAGGTGGAAGTAACATTTTATCTTTAAGGACAAACCAGATAAATCAGTATACTAAGGCGGCATTAGGCAAGGCCATAAACTGGGCATTATAATGGAAATAAAAGAAACTCCCTTCCACGATTTATTTATCATGGATTATAAAAGTTTTGTTGATAACAGGGGTGAATTTGTAAAGACAATCCACAAAGAAACATTTCAGGCTAAAAATTTGGATTATAACTTTACCGAAAGTTTCTATTCTGTCTCTAATAAAGATGTAATCCGGGGAATGCATTATCAAGTTCCTCCTGAAGATCATTCAAAACTAGTATACGTTGTTACTGGTGCAATCATAGATGTCGTTTTAGATATTCGTAAGAATTCTGAAACCTTTGGAAGTTTTTTTTTCGCAGAACTTTCAGCGAAAAATAGAAAGGGGATATATATTGGGAAGGGATTTGCACATGGATTCCTTTCACTAGAAGACAATACCACTGTAGAATACCATACTTCTACTTCTCAAAGCAGAGAATGTGAAGCAGGGATTAAATTTGATTCTTTTGGATATGACTGGGACGTTCAGACCCCAATTTTATCAGATCGGGATCTGAGTTTCGAAACATTTTCTAATATAAAAAGCCCTTTTTAAATATGAAAGCCTTTATCGTTGGAGCTTCAGGACTAGTAGGTTCTCACTGCATGTCTGTGTTTAAAGACCATAACTGGGAAGTCTTAGGTTCACATTTAAGTTTTGCAACCGAACACACAGTTCCTTTCAATTTCTTGGAAGATGATTTAGAAAAACTGTTTGCTACACACAGTTTTTATCCAGATGTGATTATTCACTGCGCCGCTTTAACAAACGTTGATTATTGTGAAAATAATGTGGATGAAAGCTATGAAAAAACTGTTTTACCAACTGAAAAAATAGTTGACTACTGCCGGCTGAAAAATGTGGGATTAGCATTTATTTCGACGGACTATGTTTTTGACGGCACGAGTGGACCATATCGTGAAGATGCCAAAGTTAATCCGTTAAATGTTTATGGAAAACATAAATTAGAATGTGAAAGATTAGTCTCTACATTGGATACCAACCTTGTCTTACGTGTGACGAATGTTTATGGTGAAGAGGCTAGGTCAAAAAACTTTATCGCAAGACTAATTTCAGATTTACAGAATAACGTTTCTAAAGAACTAAATTTACCCTTTGATCAGTTTGCCACGCCGATATATGCCGGCGATATTGCCAAAATGACTTTAATGCTAATTGAGGATAACAAAAAGGGAATCTATCACTTAGCAGGAAATGACTATTACAACAGATATCAGTTAGCGGCAAAAGTTGGTAGTTATTTTAGCCATAACAAGCTTCATCTGACACCCGTTAAAACTTCTCAATCGAATCAAGCAGCGGTTAGACCATTAAACGGAGGATTATTAAATATTAAATTTTTAGGAGAATATCCAAAATTTACATTTGAAAATGTAGATTCTTTTATTTTTAAAGTAACAAAACATGAATTATAAACACTTTAACGGAGCGTTACAGGAAGAATTGTCTGCAATAGCTGCCAAAAATGCAAAACGGGAAATCATCCCCGGTCAAGATTACATCGCTGTAACCGGCAAAGTAATGGACGCAGATGATTTACTATTAGGAGTGGACTCTATGCTAGATGGATGGTTAACTGCCGGACGTTTTGCAGCGGAATTTGAATCTGAATTCGCCAGATATTTTGGTGCAGTTAAGGCACTTTTGGTAAACTCAGGCTCATCTGCTAACTTAGTTGCCTTTTATACTTTAACCTCTCCTAAACTAGGTGACAGGGCTATTAAGCCAGGCGACGAAGTAATCACTGTGGCAGCTGGTTTTCCTACGACCGTAAATCCAATTGTACAAGCGGGTGCAGTTCCAGTTTTCATTGATGTTGATATCGCCACACATAACGTAAAGGCCGATATGATAGAAGCAGCTGTTTCTCCTAAAACGAAAGCAATCATGATAGCCCATTCATTGGGTAATCCTTTTGACTTGGATGAGGTGATGAGAGTTGCAAAAAAATATAATCTGTGGGTGATAGAAGACGATTGTGACTCACTGGGGGCAACTTATAAGGGCAAAAAAACCGGTACTTTCGGTGATTTATCGACTTTTTCTTTTTACCCTGCTCACCATATCACAATGGGTGAAGGTGGCGCGGTAGTTGTTAACAATCCTGAATTGGCTAAAATTGCTGAAAGTTTTAGAGATTGGGGTAGGGATTGCTACTGTTTGCCGGGTAAAGATGATACATGCGGCTGTAGATTTAGCCAACAATTAGGTTCTTTACCTTACGGATATGACCATAAGTATACATATTCTCATGTTGGATTTAATCTGAAGGTTACAGATATGCAGGCGGCATTAGGAGTATCGCAGCTTAAGAAGGTAGATCATTTTATTCAACGAAGAAAAGAAAATTACGCCGCATTGTATTCTCGTATGAAGGAATTTGAAGACATTTTCATTTTGCCTGAGCCTACGCCAGAATCCGATCCATCCTGGTTTGGATTTTTGATGACATTAAGGGAAGGAGATGCAAACGACAGGCATATGTTGGTTCAGCATTTGGAGCAAAACAAAATTGGAACAAGATTACTTTTTGCTGGGAATTTGTTAAGACAGCCAGCTTATGCTGATGTTACACACAGAGTAGTAGGTGACTTGACAAATACTGATATCATCATGAATCAATCATTCTGGCTTGGTGTATGGCCAGGTCTTACGGAAGATCATTATGATTATATCGCAGATGTAATTCGCAAATATATTAATGATTTGTAATTTATATTTCAGGGCGATAAAATTGTTTATCGCCTTGAAAATTTTCTTTAATGTTGGTGAATATGTTTTACCAACTTTTAACTTCAACAGAATTTACTTTTATGGATATTAGTATAAGTAAAAAGGATGTTTTTTGGAGTTATGTAGCGCAAGCTTTGAATTATGGGTCAAGTGTTCTTTTGCTACCAATAATATTAAAAACACTACCAGAACATCAAATTGGTATTTGGTACATCTTCTCGAGTATAACCTCACTTGTTTTATTACTAGATTTCGGGTTTCTACCAAACATTACAAGAATTGTATCTTATGTATATAGCGGGGCGCAAAAACTAAAAAAAGAAGGCTTAGATGATATTACTACCAGTAACGAAATCAATTATGATTTACTAAAAACAATCATACACGTTATTAAAAAAATATACATGTTAATAACGGGTCTTTTGGTTTTTTTATTGATTTTTGGTGGATATTGGTATTTGAGAAATATAATTTCACCGGAGGAACACACTCTTTGGATTGCATTTTACATTTTTTGCATCGCAATATCGATGAATTTTTTCTACTCATATTATGATGCACTTCTATTAGGAAGAGGTAAAGTAAAAAATGCGAATCAAGCTATATCTTATGCTAAATTACTGAACCTGATCTTAGCAGCAACTGGCCTATTCTTGGGATATGGTCTTTTGAGCATATCTATAGCGCTACTTTTAAGTAATATAGTTTGCCGATTCTTGTACCACAGAGCTTTCTATGATTTCGACACGGTTACGAAATTGGATAGAGCTAATGTTGAGAATCCAAAGGATGTTTTCAATAGTATATGGTTTAATTCAAAAAAGTTGGGGTTAGTTTCTGTGGGAACTTTTCTGATATTTCAAGCAAATATGCTCATTGCCGGTCAATTTTTTTCTTTAAGTGAGGTCGCATCTTACGGACTCGTAGTTCAGTTGTTTTCTCTTTTAGCGATTTTTTCCCGGTTGTATTTTACATCTCATTTGCCAAGATTTAATAGCCTTTGGATGGGAAATAACGTGTCCAAACTCAAAGGAGAATTCATCAAAAGCATGAAAATAGGCTGGGCACTTTATGCTTTGGGGAGCTTAGTGATAATTTTTGCTGGAAGGTATATTTTACAAATAATCGGCAGTAATACAAATTTGCCAAATTTGTCGATGATTCTAATGTTTGGATTTATCTATCTTATGGAAATTACGCATGGAAATAGCGGAATATTCCTGACAACAAAAAATACTGTGCCATATGTTTTACCCACTATTGTTTCAGGGGTAGCAATCTTTTGCGCAAACTTAATTCTTATATTTTACTTTCATTTGAGGTTAGAGGCATTTGGTATTTCTACCATATTTATACAGTTGTCATATAATGCTTGGAAATGGCCTTTGGAAGTAATAAAAGAATTAAAAATTAAATTCAAAGATCTTTATGCCTAATACACTTAGAAAAATAACCATAGCTATCCCCGTTTATGAACGTTATGAATATTTCGAGGATGCGATCTACAGCGCCATTAACCAGACTGTAAGCGCAAACATACTTGTAGTAGATAATAATTCAAGTCATGCAAGGTTTAAAGATTTTGTTGATTCCCTTAAAAACCCGCAGGTGTCGTATATAAGAAATTCGGAAAATGTTGGAATGGTGGAAAATTGGAATGTTTGTATTGACAAAACCGAAACGGAGTGGGTTACTATTCTACATTCAGACGACATGCTTTCACCAGTCTATATTGCGAATATGTTAGCATACATTGAAAAATTTCCTTATTTGATTTCGGTAGCATCTGATACACATTTCGGTACAGCTGTGAGGCCAGATTTTAATGATCCTAAAAAGAATATTGTTTTTCCGTTCAATAGAATTAAGCCAAATCATTTTTTACTAGGAAATCCTATCCCTTTTCCAGGGGTACTGTTTAATAAGAGAAAGATAAATACAAAGTTCAAGAAAGATATGTATCCAATTGCCGATTACTCTTTCTGGTACGAACTATCTTTAATTTCCCCACTGCATTTTGTAAATAAAAAACTGGCTTTCTATAGAATATCTCCCCAACAAGAAACAAGCGAGGTATATTTAGAAATCGTAGAAAAAGCATATAGGTTCAAAAATACTATCACCGCTAGGAATTTATTAGAGATATTTCTATCCAAACTGGATACTTATGTTGGATTCAAAAATTATTCTAAAACCCATAATGGAGAGGATAACCTGCTAAATGATAGCAAGTATTCTTGTAGACACTTGATTGAAAGTTATAGTAAGATTCCTATTCCTTTGTTTATGCAGCGTATTTTTGTCAGAATTGCGAAGCGAATTTATATATCATTGACTTAATATGTTAATAGCACTATGTGTCTTTGAAGTTTAAAAGCTTTGGGGAGAGATCTTTATTAAATGATTAATTGACAATAAAAAAATGCAAATCTGTTTTAATTTTATCTCCTCGGGATTTTGCAAATAAAATTTTAGCTGAGGATCAGTAGGGTAAATTCAAACTCTAGACAGACTTCAAAAACTGAATTGAAGTGGTTCATCTGCTCCAAAATACCATTTTAGAGCAATTTAATTAATTTATTAGATTTTTATTATTCCTCGAAAGCTCGTTAAGCATGATGTATTTCATGATAACATGGTAGTTCTCTCATCATGCCTGCTGCCTGCGTTATACTTCTTAAATTTTTTAAAATAAATAAGGGGATATGAAGTGATCACGGAACAAAATCGTCTAGATTGGACATGTTAATAGTATGTGAGATTCTACAATTTGTGTAAGATTGTGATAAATAATAGTGACCTAACATGTAGTAAACTATTAGGAACAACTATCTACGAAGATGCGATTTCGTTTGAGAAGGAATGCAATCGCGTCGTTGTCAGGTACCTCTAATGAAATGGGAAATGATGGAGTAGAAGGTTTTCTCTTAGAAGGGGATAATCAAAAGGCGCTCCAAAATTATTTGCGCTAATTGTTCAGTACTACAAATTTCGCAACCATCCAGTCAATTGCAATAGAAACGGCGATGTTTAAATTTTGGCGACAATATAGCAAATTACCCTTAGTGGTATTTTAAGACTTCACCTCAGGTTTTGTAATAGCTGAAGCTGCTTGTTGAATTTTAAGACGAGCAGCTTCAGCTTTTTTCTTTTTATTGAGTTGCTCAAGCTTTTCATCTAAAATCATTTCAATCCCAACTTTAACAGCATCGAAATGAGCAAGACAATCTTTTTCTTCTAACTCATGAATACCTTTACTCAAAATACCATAAAGCTCTTTATTTTCAACTAAAAACTCTGGAAGAAAATCATGCAAAGTATCAATTTTATCAGCCATCCGTTTTTTGTTAAAACCATCCAACTGCCCATTTTTATTTACATATTCACTATACGCTTCATATATCAAATCTTCGAAAATCCTTCTTAAGTAAACGAATGAGCCTATACCTACTCCGTTAGCTGCTAAACCGATTGCCTTCGTAAATTCCCGTAATTTTTCTTTATCTAGAAGTTTATCGTATTGTTTCACTTGATCTATGTGAAAATCCGCAATTGTAGGATACTGCCCTATTTTCATAAGTATTTTATTGTCAGCGTCCCAACGAACATAGAATTTAAAAACATCTGTACTTCTTTTGCATCTTAACTCTAAAAGATGGTAACCGTTCTTATTAAAGCAGTCTGTTCTAAAGTTAGTGAATTCAGCACCATGAACTGCATAGGTAGTTTCAAGTCTTTGCTTCGGATTGTATCCGTGGAATTCAGTAATATCATAATATTTTCTCTTAACAAATATTTCAAGGTCGTTTTCGTTTTCTATAGTGACACCTGTATAAAGAGGTGTTTCAAGAAAAAATTCTGAAGGGGTAATTTGCATAAGGGTTATATTAGATAGAGATCAAATATAATAAATCACAACTATTATTTGGAGAATATGCAGATAAAGGCAGAAGTTTATATAAATCGAAAAACACAAAGTCCAAATGACATCACATGAATTAGCCAGAAAATTACTAGATGGACCCAATATGTCTGTTTACATTCCATTAAAAGGAAATAATTCAAACCTTGAAGAAGTTGAAGAGGTTGAGTATGCAATAATTGGTTCTCAAATTTATCTTTTGGGAAATTCGGAAAGTGAATGGATTAAGAATATGTACGAAGAATGGGGCTTAGAAAGAGTGTTTTTTTAATCTTCCTCAATAGTTTTATTATGCACTTTATTAATCAGGATATGGTAACGATCAGCAATAGATCCAACAAGTTTTGTTTCAAATCCAAATGTGTTTGGAACATCTATGTTGAGCGGCCAAACTATTTTTCCAATTCTATACCATAATTTTTGGACTTCTTCTGAAGACTCAGAGACCAATTCTAAAAATTGTTTATTGAAAGATTCTTTTTGCTTTTCTGTCAAGTTCATGGTCAAATATAACATTTAGAAAATAAAGTAGGAAGTTTACAAAATGTACGAAGAAAGATTAAAAACACGGGTAATTAAGGAACAGCTGGAGCTTGAAAAGCAGGTTAATGAATTGATTTTCGCATTTGAAAATAAATGGAAAGCTAAATATGTTGATCTGACTTTAGTACCAATTCCTTCAATTAAAAACAGCTTACCTTATAATCAACAAAAAGGTGGTAAAGTTCAATTCTTTATGACCCTATAAATCTTCGTTCCAGATAGGGCACGAACACGATCTTGCAAGTTTTTTCACAAAAATGGTGGACCCCATTGTTAATAGTTGGACCTTTAGTTTAACATTACAAGATCGAGAAAACACCAAAAAGAAAATGGACCAACACTACACCAATTTATTTGAATTAGTAGAGTTTTTAAAAGACGAAGAAACAGCCGTAAAGCATCTTGAGGAATTAAGATGGAAAGGTAGCAGAGCATGTCCACATTGTGGTAACATTAAAACTTATGCATTAAAAAGCGGTAAATATAAGTGTGCCGATAAAGATTGCGACGAACAATTCACAGCTAAAGTTGGTACTATCTTCGAAGGTTCAAAAGTTCCACTTAAAAAATGGTTTATAGCTATCTATCTATTAACCTCACACAAGAAAGGGGTATCTTCCCATCAGTTAGCAAGAGATCTAAAAGTAACACAGAAAACAGCATGGTTCATGCTACAAAGATTGCGTACTGCATTAGGAAATGGAAGTTTCGAAATGCTTGGTGGTGAAAATATAGTTGAAATTGACGAATCATTTGTTGGCGGAAAGAACAAAAACCGCCATGCTAAAAAGAAAGTTAAAAATTCACAAGGTAGAAGTTGTATTGATAAAACACCAGTACTTGGAATGGTTGAAAGAGGCGGTTTATTAGTGGCAAAAGTTATGAAAGATACGTCTGCTTCAGAAATTCAGCCAATTGTTGATGAAACTATTAAATCAAACTCAACTGTTATGACTGATGAGTGGAGAGGCTATAAAGGATTAAAGAAAAGCCATTCACACAGCTTCGTTAAGCATGGAGAAGGTCAATATGTTGTTGGTAATGCACATACCAACACGATTGAAGGTTTTTGGAGTCATCTAAAACGTAGTATATTTGGAATATATCACTCCACTTCAAGATTACATCTACAAAAGTATGTTGATGAAAGTGTATTTAGATACAACTATAGAAAAGCTGGAGATGGTGAAAGAGTTGCTATGGTAGTAGATCTTGCTAACTGCAGATTGAAATACCACGAACTAAAAAGAAAATAATGAAAAAAGCGAAAGCAAAACAGGTAAAGCCAAAAGAGAAAAAGGATGAAGAAGTAACAAATCCTTTTTATGGCATTTCAATGAAACAGGCTATAGATAAGATTGTCGAATCTGGAAAGCCCAAGAAAGAAAAATAAAAGTTGAGCAACTAAATTGATAATGTGATCTTTAGGTTACTAATTCAAATAAGTTGCTGTAAGGCAAAAAAGAAGAGAGGGTTGTAATGTTCCCTCTCTTTCTATTTATAATATTTTACTATTTTTACAAATAAAATTAACCCAAATAGAAAGAAGCAAGTAGAGTAATATATCATAATAGATTTTGCATTTAGCAAAACTTAAACCCTGTATCTAAAAGGTCGAAAATTTAAGGTACTACAGGAAAGTTTAGTTAAGTGCTCAGGTAAAAGCCTGGGCATGAGACTGCTTTGTAGTACCGGGTATTCGACCACCTTAGATACGAAAGTAGCACTCGCTCAGGCTTCTTTTTATCTAAACAAATCGAAATGATCGAAAAATCTAAGTACCTCTTCATTGCAATAAGCCTATTGTTGCTATCGTGTCAATCCAATCCTTGGAAAGGTAAAAAGTTCTATGTCTTAAACTGCAAACTCAATGGTTATATAGCAACTCTTGAAGAAGTCCAACTTAACTTTATTTCAAGTGAATACATTGAAATGACAGCTACACTTAACTCTAGCCTTGGAGATATTAGAACGTATAAAACTGATCCATCACTAGGCAAATTAGTCAAAACATATAAGTACAAAAGTTCAAATAGTGATGGCGTAGAGATGATCGATATCCCTGGTTTGAAGCTTAATTTTAGAACGGTTGCACTTGCTAATGGAGATAGAAAGGCTTCGAATGGAGAAATGTTCTATACTCAATCAATAGTAGAGATATTAGGAACTGAAAAAGCAAAAGAAAGAGTAATAAAGAGTAGTCCAAGTCAGTCACTATCACATGTATACTTGAGAATGTTGAGGTCAGAGAAAACAGAAGAGGTCAAGATCAAAGAAGAGCAGTCAGAAGGATTTGAAGGGGAATAAGATATTAGGAGACTAACATTTTACAGAGTAAAGTTGTAAATGAAGAAAACTTTATATAAGTTTACACTTAATAAACAGGAAAGGCGTCTCCATACAACGGAAACGCCTCGGATAGAGCATTTGCGTTACTCTATCTCCTGCTAGCATTAATTGGTCTTTTGATTTCATTTTGTTACAACTCAAAATGACAATTTCCAAGACTAAATCAGAACCTTACAAATGGTTCTAAACAATAACCCTACTGTATTAGTAAGCCCAGCTATTTGTTGGGCTTTTTATTTTCTAGGAGTTTTTGGTCTTCCCTTTAAAACATATATATCTTTGTTTTGATACTTGTCTTTTGACAAATCGAACATTATATTGTTCTTTTCATAATCAAATTCCATTTGATCAAATACACTACCTGCATTTAGATAATAATAGGCTCCAGCTTTCGAAACCTTAACAGATCCTTCAGCGTTGGATTCTAATAAGTATAGCGTTGTTGTATCACCTTTATCTCTTCCTATAAGGAAAGATTTCTTATTTTGTATTTCCATTAAATTACTTGCCTCTATATTAAGACCAAGCTTTCCAGTTTTATGCACAGTTGCTTTTGGTTTAGTTTTAGAAGTATTAGCTTTTATGAATTCAATTTCCATATCTCAATTTTATTAATACAAATATATATCATTTTTTACAAAAAGCAAGTTTTATATAAAAAAATAAAATTTATTTTTTCTATTTATTAATATATGATTACATACGCTTTAAGTATTCATAATTATTGTAATGACAAAAAGTAACACCTTTTCAATTTTATATATCTCAAATTCTGTGTATGATTTTATTAATGCCACCAATCATGGTAACTTAACTCATGTGGTTTTATTATCACTCTTCCATATGAAATTCCTTATGTGATTTATTTGCATTCTCATCTGAAAACTTTAACTATATACTTTTATAGATTAAAGTAACTTTAATTTAGTAAGAGTTAAAGTCAATACTATTAAAATATTCTTATTTAATAAATGTACTTTCCTTTTTATATATTTATAAAAAGACATTATGAAACGATATGTATTGTTAAAAATTCATCTTAACGAAATCTATTCAAAGAGATTTGATGATCTAAGTGAATTAAAGAAAAGCTATGAAAGCTCAGAGGATTTTCCAGGAAAAGTAGCGGCTGAATACGATTTAGAAAAGGGAGAGTTTATTGATTTGATAGATCCACATGGGGAGGCAAGTATTCTTAAGTCTCATTTAGATAGAATCAGAGCTCAATATATTGAGGAAAATAGGTTATAGCTTCTAACTTTTTGATCTTATTTTATAAAATAAAGCTAGATACCGATGATCTTTAGAAAATGAAATAGAGAGCTATAAACTCCCTATTTTTAATTCAATGTTAATAGATAAGTTGAATTTGATTTTCTTAGTAATCCGCTTAATAAATTTTGTTAAGATATTTGCAATGAGGATTGTCATTGTGTTTTAGCTTTCTGCTTCGATTACGCCTCTTCCGAAGGCTGAAGTACAAATATAAAAAAAGGCGGATTACTAAAAAATCGTTGAATTAAGAATAAACACAGATTATGCCACTAAGGGTAATTTGCTATATTGTCGCCTAAATTTTTTATTAAGAACTATAGTAATCTTTTATAACTAATACCAGAAAAGTTAACAGGTAGTTAAGCTTTTTTAAAATCTTCCGTTAAAATGTCAAGAAGTTTTGCTGAAATCGGGAGAATAAATTTTCTAGCAAATAATGCGTTCGAATTTTTAATGACTTGAAAATCATTTTCATCTAAAATTGCAGGCCTGCTACCATTTTTCCAATTCCAATCAATGTACCGCAAGTTATTGTTAACGACGTTACTCTTAAAATGTGAGTTCATTATCACAGTTTGGAATAGAATTTCCTCTGGTATTTTTGTATAATTAAATCGCTCGTAAAAAGCGGGATTTTCATCTATATATCTTAAAACATAAGCAATACATTCCTTGCTTAATGTCCACCAAGTACCGCCTCCAAATAATTTAAGCCCGCCCCATCCTGACCTTCTTAAATGTAATATTTTCTGTAATGTAAATACTAATCTCAGGATATATCTGCCACTGCGTTTGGTGCTGCTGACGAAATCGTTGAGGTGAAAAAAATTAATTCGATCTAGTCCATAGCCTTCATCCTTCCATACATCTGCAGGGAATTCAAAATGCTCTAAAAATTCCTTCCCCTTATTTTCGCGAAGAAAATCTTTGATTTTCTCACCAGACATTGCGGGGAAATCCTGGCCACTTATAAGATGCAAATAGCTTATATCAAAATCAAGTGCAACCGAACACAGATGTAATATAGCTTTTAGATGGTTAAAACTCCCCCAATGCGTATTATATTTTTGTACTACTATCTTAACATTTTCCATGTCAGTGAGCGTTTTCAGTTCATTACCCGTAAAAACTGATTTCTTATTCAGGTGTATAAAGAAAATATAGTCATTTGGATTAAAAAACGTTATCAACTTTTTAAGATAGTCGATGTCCTTATACGCGACAATTAGTATGGCTTGCTTCATTTGTTTCAAAAATAATAAACTTGGAGAATTTTTATTGCCAAAATGCTTTTTTATTTTAATCAAAGAATGTGATATATAAAATCAATTTATTATTAACATATTTGCGTTATAGTAAGAGTCTTGAAGGATGTTGGTAATAAATAGTGTTTAAATAATACTTTTACCTTGAATTAAAAAACACTACTTAAGTGAAAGATATATTATATGTTTACGGGGGTGAAAAGGCCTCCGGCGCAGAGATTGTTATCTCTAGACTTCTTGGGAAAAACACTAAAGTCAAGCCGCATCTTTTGATAGCGCCAGGTGAATACGCTTCGAAATTGAAGCAGCAAATTGACTATCCAATTGTAATTTTGCCAGAATTGAAAAAACTAAATCGAAGTAAAGAAAAAAGCTTATCATTTTATGTTAGAGCATTAACTAACTACTTCAGAATCTCTAAATTTGTCTTTAAATATATAAAATCGAATAATATACATGTAATTCATGCAAATACAATAGTGCCCGCATCCTATCTATTGCCAGTTATAATTTACACCAAAATTTTTAAGAGAAATATCAAATGGATTTGGAGTGATCATGACTTGAAATATTATTCCGGTTTAGATGCAATGATGTCGAGAGCATGTAACAAGTTATATAATGCAACATTGGTAGTATCAGAAGCTGTAAGACAAAAGTTCTCTGACAAAAGTAAAACTTTTGTTCTCTACAATGGCCTGTCTACTAATTTTTTTACCAACGACGAGACAATAAGGGCTAGGCAAAGAAACTTTTTAAAAATTGATGCAGATTGCATAGTAATTGGCATAGCCGCTGTCATTGCCCCTCGAAAGGGTCAATTAGAGCTGTTACAGTCCCTAGAGAATTTAAATTTACCCTGTAAATTCAAGGTGTTTGTCGCTGGAAAGTTTGCGGATGATCATCCCGAATATGGAAAAGAAGTTATTGATATAATAAATTCGAAGGGAAATTTCTTTTACCTCGGTGATATTCATGACATGAAAGAGTTTTACAATACTTGTGATATAGTTATAAATAATAGTTCAAAAATAGGTAGCGAACCATTGGGAACTACTATTTATGAAGCAATGTCATGTGAGAAAATTGTGTTGGCGAGTAATACAGGTGGGTCTTCAGAAATTATTGAAAATAATATTGATGGTTTTCTCTTTATACCGGATGATAATGATGATTTACGTAAAAAAATTGCATGGATTATCGAAAATTTTAAAGACCTAGAGCAAGTTCGTAAAAATGCTCGTATTAAAGTATTAAGGAAATTTAATATTGATGTGATGGTCGAGCGGTACAATTCCATTATCAATAATATATGAATAGCTTAATTATTTTTCTTGCGCTCGCTATCTTTATTTCTCCAGGGTATTTAGTTTGGCCTAGCAGATATAATATTATAGCCCATCTGTCTTTAGGAGGAAACTTTATATCTACTTTCGTTCCTGCCATTATTTTAGGCGTTCATAATAATTTTGCTGAGGCAGTAGTCGATTTGTATTCAAACATATTGTTAGTCGGTGCTATTTCATTCGCAATAGGGCTGTTTGTTGGGTATAGATCCAAGCCAGACTTAAAAAGATTTAGCTATGAGGTTCTTGACAGTGAAGTTTATTTAGCAAGAGTAATGTCTTTTACTAAATGGCTGATGATAGTAAGTATTGTAATGTTAGTTTTGAGTTACGCTGGAATGGGATTTATTCCTGCATTTGCTGCGGATCCATTTCTAGCTAAGTTTTTTCGAGGGCCTTATCAGGCTCCATATATGCGCGTTGCAATCTTTTTTAGAACATCATTCTATATTCTGTCTACAATTATACCCATATCAGCAGTTATTTGGTATCAAACGAAAAGAAGTTTCTTTCTTTACAGTACAATACTAGCGGTAGCGCTTATGGCATTGTCCTTGTCTAGGAGTCCAGCTTTTTCGGGACTTGTTCTTGCTTTTGGGATTATTATGGTTTTTAAAAGCCGGTTTCATTTTATATTACTTTTACTTTCTGTAATAGGATTATATGTCTTTAGTTCTGTATTTTACTTTATTATTGGGGCCCGGGAACTCGATTATTCAAATTATAACACAGAGCATCCGTATTGGGAAATCATTGCATCTGGCTCTCCGGATATTGCAGATCAACTATTGTTTATGGAAAAGTTTGTCCAACACCCCAACTTAACCTATGGGCAAACAATTTATGGTGGCTTGATTCCTGGGCACTATGAATGGAATCCCGGTGTTTATACTCTAAAGGTGTTAACAAACGGTGATGATTTAGAAGAGATTGTATCCGGAGGTCTGAGGCTACCGGCTCCAATATGGGGTTATGTATCGTTCGGTTGGTTCGGAATCATTGGTTTTTGCTTAATATCAGGATACTTTTATGGGTATTTTACAAAATATTTGAAGAAGAAGCTTATGGGTTCAGATTCATTAATAATAAAGACAATTATTATAGTCAGCTTTAACGTGGTATTTGCTAATTTTTATACATTCTATACATTATCGATTTATCTACTACCTCCAACCTTTGTCATGCTTTTTTATTTGTACAGATTTAAAATAGATTGATTTTTCATAAATGAATTTATCTAACAAAATGTGTTAAAAATAAATTGAAAGTTTAATAATTATGATCACGATAATCAATGGACTAAATAAGTTCTCTAATACTAAGAATCTTTGAATTATCATAAAGTTCGAAAATAAATGTGTTACTTTAAAATTTTTCTCTGTTTATAAATAATTACACTATTTTTACGAACTTTCAAATTATTAATTGATGAAATGCTATTACATAATCGTTATGTAGAAGTTGAATAACATTATGTTTTATATTAACGGAAAATTTTTAACCCAACCAACAACCGGAGTTCAGCGTTTTGCGCGGGAGATTCTTAATGAGCTTATTAAGCAGCCAATTAGTTTCATAGTTTTATGCCCTCCCAATACATCTCCCAAAGAGATGGTTTTACCAGAGCGGTTCAAAACCATTGGTAAAAATCAAGGCGTTAAATGGGAGCAAATTGATTTGCCGTCTTACCTAAATACGAAAGAAAAACCTGTTTTGCTTAATTTATGCAATAGCGCTCCATTGTTATATAAGAATCAAGTGGTCACTTTACATGACCTTGCTTTCTTCGTTAATCCTGGATGGTTTTCAAAACCATTTTCGCTTTGGTATAGGTTTATTATTCCTATTTTAGCCAGAAGATCAAGGAAAATTTTAACAGTGAGTATGTTTTCAAAAGGAGAAATCATCAATATTCTCAAGCAACCGGCTGAAAAGATAATTGTTGTATACAACTCTTCCTCTCAATTGAATTCAGGACATTCTGAACCAGTAATGTATGGGGAATATTTGTTATTTGTTGGTTCCTTGGATCCCCGAAAGAATCTGATCACTCTAGTAAATGCTTTCAAATCTGCTAACCAAGCGAATTTAAAACTTGTAATCGCAGGGATGGTTAACAAAAACTTTGGTTTGGTAGATTTAGACTATAGTGAAAATATTATATACCTAGGTAAAGTAAGTGATGCTCATTTGGCAGCTTTGTACAAAAATGCTGTAGCATTTGTCTACCCCAGTTTGTATGAAGGATTTGGAATACCACCTCTAGAGGCCATGCAGCACGGCTGTCCGGTATTAGTTAGCGAGAGCAGTAGTTTACCTGAAGTATGTGGCGACGCAGCAATTTATTTCAACCCTCACAATACCGAAGAACTAGCTGAAAAAATAAAACTTATAAGCGAGAATGAAAAGCTTCGGACTCAACTAAAACAGAAAGGATTAAAACGTGTTACGGAGTTCTCCTGGTCTAATTCAGCAAATATTATCAAAAATGTTATTAATGATTTAAATTAGCTATTGCGTGAATATGTCAGCAATAGTTAAATAAATGAAAATATTAAATAAAAGTAAGCAATATTGAAAATGAAAACAGCATTAATTACAGGCATCACTGGCCAAGACGGTGCCTATCTTCTAGAACTTCTCTTGGAAAAAGGTTATGAAGTTCATGGAATAAAAAGAAGAAGTTCTTTGTTTAATACGGATCGCATTGATCACTTATATCAAGACCCACATTCTGACAATGTAAGATTCAAATTGCATTACGGAGATTTAACTGATTCGACTAACCTAATCAGAATTGTTCAGGAAGTACAGCCAGATGAAATTTATAATCTTGGCGCAATGAGTCATGTTAAAGTTTCTTTTGATTCTCCTGAATATGTAGCCAATGTCGACGGGATAGGAACTTTGAGGATATTGGAGGCAGTAAGGATTCTAGGCTTGGAAAAAAAGACTAAAGTTTACCAAGCATCTACATCTGAATTATATGGCGGTATGCCAGAAAATAAAAATGAAAAAGGATTTTACGATGAAAATTCGCCTTTTTATCCACGCTCACCATATGGTGTAGCCAAAATTTATGGTTTTTGGATAACTAAAAATTATCGGGAAGCTTATGGTATGTTTGCATGTAATGGGATTTTATTTAACCATGAAAGCCCGCTCAGAGGTGAAACCTTTGTTACCCGTAAGATAACAAGAGCTGTTGCCAAAATTGCTCAAGGACTGCAGTCAAAACTATATTTAGGGAATTTAGATGCTCAACGAGATTGGGGACATGCTAAAGACTACGTAGAAGCAATGTGGAGAATTTTGCAGCAGGATGTACCTGAAGACTATGTAATTGCGACAGGGGTTACTACAAGAGTTAGGGAGTTTGTGAGATTGGCCTTTGAAGAAGTTGGAATCGTGGTTGGCTTCGAAGGAGAAGGAGTCGACGAGATTGGAAAAGTAATTTCTTGTTCGAAACCTGAATTCCAGGTTGCGATTGGAACAACCGTTGTCGCAGTGGATTCATCATATTTTAGGCCGACAGAAGTTGATCTACTGATTGGTGATCCAACGAAATCAAAAACTAAATTAGGGTGGGAACCCAAGTATGATTTGGCTGGACTGGTTAAAGAAATGGTAGCAACTGACGTTGATCATTTCAAAAAAGAAAAATTGCTTAAGGAAAACGGATATTATATCAAAAGCCAGTTTGAATAATATTCTTGACGCATGAAAAAGAAAATAGCAATTATTTCAGGAATAACGGGCCAAGATGGTGCTTACTTAGCACAGTTATTGTCCCGTGAAAATTATACTATCGTTGGCCTAACCCGAAGTAGCCATAATTTTAGCACAAAAAATTTCAAGTACTTAGATATTAAAGCTGAAATTTTAATTGAGGAATGTGATCTATTAGATTTTTCAAGCATTATCAAAGTATTATTGAAATACCAGCCTGACGAGTTTTATAATCTAGCCGCTCAAAGTTCAGTAGGGATTTCATTCGAACAGCCGATTGGTACGATCAATTATAATACACAGTCCGTGCTCAATATATTGGAGAGTGTTCGTCTTTTGCAACTGGAGACAAAAATTTACCAGGCGAGTAGTAGTGAAATGTTTGGGCAGGTAAAATCATTGCCTGTGACGGAATCCACGCCAATGCACCCCTTGAGTCCTTATGCCATTTCGAAAGCTTCGGGCTTTTGGATTGGCGTAAATTATCGGGAGTCTTATAAAGTATTTTGCGTGAATGGTATCTTATTTAACCATGAGTCATATCTTCGCAGTCCAAATTTTTTTGTAAAAAAGGTGATTAGAACATCATTGGAAATAAAAAAAGGTTTGCGGGACGAACTGAGGGTGGGAAATATTGATGTTAAGCGTGATTTCGGTTATGCTCCAGACTATGTTACCGCAATGTGGCTTTCCTTACAACAAAATAAAGCTGACGATTATTTGATATGTTCTGGGACGTCCATTTACTTGAGAGATATCATAACGTATACGATGGATTATCTTAAGATTTCTAAAAATAAGTTAGTGGAGGATCCTACGTTGTTTAGACCTACAGAAATGGAAGATATGTATGGAGATAACAAAAAGGCAAAAACAGTATTAGGTTGGGAATACGATAAATCATTTTTCGACGTTCTCGAAATTTTAATTAACGAAGAAGATAAGAATTTTATATAATGAAGGTAGCAATTGTACATGATGAGTTAATGCGTAGGGGAGGTGCAGAGCAAGTGGTGATGACAATGCTTCAGGCATTTCCAGAAGCAGACGTATTTACGCTGGCTTATAACCCTGATGGTACTTACCCAGAATATCGGGACTACAAGATTACCACTTCCAAATTACAATTTCTTTCCAAAAGTGTAAAGTGGATGCAGAGGTTGTACTTTCCATTCGGAGTAATGGCTATGAAGGCATTAGATGTGCATGGGTACGACGTGGTGCTTATTTCGAATACCCATAGCGCAAAGTATGTAAATATAGACTCTAAAGCATTAGTTTTCATTTACACTTATACCCCTTTCAGACTAGCATGGAATCCAACCTCTTACAGTCAATATAATAATTCTAAAGGACTGTCTCGATGGGTGTTCGATAAGGTTGTGAGTATACTGAGAAAGATCGATAAAGAAGCTGCGCAGAGAGGGGATTATTTCCTTGGAATGACAGAGGAAACTGCCCAGCGCATTCGCGATGCTTATGGGGTAAAGGATATCAAACTTATACCTCCAGATGTTAAAACCAGAAATTTCCATCTTTCAGATAAACCCAAAGATTACTATCTTTTGGTTTCGCGACTTGAGTATTATAAGAAGGCGGATTTGGCCATAGAGGCTTTTAATAAGCTTGGTCTGAATTTGATAGTTGTTGGTAATGGTACTAAGGCACAGGAACTAAAGCAACTTGCAAAGGATAATATCACATTCAGGAAAGGTCTATCAAGTGAAGAGTTAGCTGAATTGTATGCAAATTGCAAAGCACTTATATTTCCACAGCACGAAGATTATGGCATTACGCCGCTGGAAGCCAATGCATCTGGAAGACCAGTAATTGCTTATGGCGTTGGTGGCGTGTTAGAAACAATGATTCCTTACATAAATGATGCAGCCAAATCAACTGCCATATTTTTTGATGAACAAACAGTTGAAAGCCTTATCAAAGCAGTTCAACTATCCGAGTCTCTTGATTTCGACACTAATTTTATAAGGTTGAATGCAGAAAGATTTGATGAGACTGTCTTTAAAGATGAGATAAAAAAATTCGTATTAGAAAAGTATAATGAGCAAAGATAATTATGTACTAATTATGGCGGGTGGGGTAGGTTCCCGCTTTTGGCCAAAAAGTCGCAACCAGTTTCCAAAACAGTTTATTGACATTTTAGGAATAGGAAAATCGCTACTTCAGCTTACGTATGAAAGGTTTCTTAAGATATGCCCTAATAGCCAGATTTATGTATTAACCAACGAAGCTTATTCAGAACTTGTTACTCAGCAGTTACCAGATGTGTTGAAAGATAACATTCTCTTGGAACCTAGCCGTAACAATACGGCTCCTTGCATTGCTTATGCAGCCTACAAAATTGGGAAAACAAATCCTGATGCCAATATCGTAGTTGCACCATCTGACCACTTAATTTTAAAAGAGGATGTTTTCCTTGAGAAAATAAAAGTTGCTTTAGGTTTCAGCTCAGAAAATGATGCCTTGCTTACGTTGGGTATTAGCCCCACCCGGCCAGACACTGGGTATGGTTACATCAGATATCAGGATGGCAATGAAGACGTAAAAAAGGTTGATGCGTTCATGGAAAAACCAGAACTGGCCAAGGCACAGGAATACTTGAAAAGTGGTGATTATGTTTGGAATGCGGGCATTTTTATATGGTCGGCAGAATCACTTAAGAAGGCATTTGAAAAATATTCACCTGAAATAGCGAGATTATTCGAAAGTGGTCTATCTTGCTATAACACGGATCAGGAAACTGAATTCATCAATTCCAAATATCCAACTAGCCCTAATATCTCAATTGATTATGCGATTTTAGAAAAAGCGGATAATGTCTATACGATTCCAGCTGATATCGGTTGGTCTGACTTAGGTACCTGGGCTTCGCTATATGTAGTAGGAGACAAGGATGAAAAAAATAACATGGTGAATCTAGATAAAGTTCACTTGCAGGAAACAGCCAATTGCATTATTCAATTACCTAAAGACAAAGCTGCAGTAATTAGGGGGCTGGATAATTATATTGTAGTGGATGACGGGAAGGTTTTATTAATATACCCTAAATCAGAAGAACAGGAAATTAAGCAAGTGGCGAAAGGAATGGTGGAGAAATATGGTGAAGATTATGCATAGTCCTTATTAGCGATTAATAAATGATGAATTTAGAAGGCTTACCTAAAGGGTTAAGCCTTTTTTGCTATCTACTGATTTACTTTAGTGTTCTACTGTTCATTCATGTTCAGTGACTAATTTTGAATCGGCAATGTTTTAAGCTGTATATTGCTTAATAATTAACAATTTTTATATTGATAATCATTAATTAACTTTGTCATGGTGATTTGGGCATTAATTTTGTTCATATCTAAAGACTTTCAAACAAAAAATTAAATTGTCTGTTATACAGCGCACTCATAGCCTATGCAAACACGTTACTTATTTATATTGAAATACATATTACCAGTTACCGATCTTTTAATGGTCAATCTGGTGTATTTTTTAGCGTTCCAATTTACAGGTTATCTTGGAAAATCCTTAAGTTCCGAATTGCAATGGCATTATGTAGTGGTTTGCAATTTAATTTGGATTGTAAGTACCACTAGTTTTGGTTTATATACCGAATATGGATCAAGACGTATCGAGAGAATTTATCGTGGAACCTGGAAAAGTGTAGTTTTACATGCGGTTCTATTTGCTGTCTATCTATTCTTTTCAAAGCAAAATGAATTCTCCAGGTCATTCTTAGTGGTCTTTTATGGAATGCTTGGCATATTGTTCCTGGTGAATCGCTTCATAGGGACTTCTTTTCAGTTTCTATTATTTAATCATCTGAGAGGGGTTAAGTCTGTCGCAATTATGGGGAATAATGCGACTGGTTTACAATTGGCAGGTTATTTTGAAAAACAGCGCTATATTGAATTTCATGGTTTTATCAACGATGTGCCTGAAGAATATCGCGATCGGGATGGACACCTTTCCGAAGCCGTAGGTCGACAGTTTAAACAAGCCGTAGACAAAGGGATTAAAGACATCTATGTGACCATCGCACCAGAGCGTATGGGAGATATGTTATTATTAACGGAGGAGGCGGAACGTCAGTGTGTAAGGTTGAAATTCATTCCCGATATCAGCGGCGCCCTTTTATCACCTTACACGGTGAGTTATTTAGGGAATGAATTTCCGGTAATTTCACTTCGTTCCGAACCCTTAGAGAAAATTCACAACCGTTTCAAGAAACGTGTCATTGATGTAGTTTTTAGTGGACTAGTGATTCTGTTTGTCTTAAGCTGGTTATATCCAATCATTGCACTATTGATTAAGTTACAGAGTAAAGGGCCAGTGCTGTTTAAGCAGTTGCGTAGTGGTCGGGATGATGAGCCTTTCTGGTGTTTCAAATTTAGAAGTATGCGCATGAATGCCGATAGTGATAAAAGACAAGCGAGTAAGAATGATGACCGCATTACGCCAATTGGCAAATTTTTAAGGAAATCAAGTCTTGACGAACTGCCACAATTTTTCAATGTTTTCATGGGGCACATGAGTGTTGTCGGACCACGCCCACATATGTTAAGCCATACGGAACAGTATAAAGGAATCGTAGACCAATTTATGGTACGTCACTTTCTTAAGCCAGGTATTACGGGTTGGGCGCAGGTAAACGGTTACCGTGGTGAAACCAAAGAAGATTATAAGATGGTGAAGAGGGTGGAACACGATATCTGGTACCTGGAAAACTGGTCGGCTATGCTGGATGTGAAGATTATCTTCATGACCGTGATCAACATGGTAAAAGGCGAGGAGAATGCATTTTAAAATATGACAAGACCAACATTAGTAATACTGGCTGCAGGAATGGCGAGCCGATATGGAGGGAATAAGCAGACAGAGTCTTTTGGGCCAAATGGGGAAACCATTATGGAATACTCTATTTATGATGCCATCAAAGCCGGATTCGGTAAAGTAATTTTCATCATTAGGGAAGAATTTCATAAGGCTTTTGCAAAATCAATGGAAGCGAAGTTAAACGGTAAGATAGAGCTCGACTATGTATTTCAATCGTTAGATAGCTTTAGCAATGGGATTCAATTTAATCAGGATCGTGTCAAACCGTTCGGCACAGCTCATGCATTGCTCTGTTGCAAAGGTAAAGTGAATGAGCCATTTGCAGTAATTAATGCAGATGATTTTTATGGTTTTGACGCCTTTCAACAGGCTTATCAATTTTTGACAACAAAAATTGCTGACGGCAAATACGCATGCCTGGGTTATGCACTAAAAAATACGGTAAGTGAATTTGGTGCGGTCACCAGGGGTGAAATTAAAACCAATACTCATAACGAAATTGTTTCCATCAAAGAAAGAAGAGAAATCATTTTAAAAGATGGCAAAATCGTAAGTCTTGAAAATGATCACCAGGAAATCCTGGATCAGGATACGCAGGTAAGCATGAACTTTTTCTGTTTTGATCCAACATTTATTAATTGGATGGAAAAACAATACTATCAGTTTTTGGAAGAAAATAAGAATGAGCTTAAAGCAGAATTCTTAATCCCGGAAGTAGCAGATCAGATGATCAAAAGTGGAAACGCCGCAATCTCAGTAATTCCTACGGATGCGAAATGGTTTGGGGTAACGTTTAAGGATGATGCGCCAATAGTAAAAGAAGAGTTGTTGAAACTGACACATGAGGGAGTTTATCCTGAAGTTCTTTGGAAAGAAGCATTAGTTAATTAAGTTTGCTTTTTAAGTCGTTAAACATATATAGTATTAATCCTGCGCAAGCGGGATTTTTGCGTAAACAGCCAGGCCTGATGATCGAATTTTCCGTTTCCCGTATAATTTCCGTTCTTTTGTAACCGGTACATAAACAATATCCATGAAAAAAATCTTACTACTCGTTCTTTTGGCTATCTCAATCAGCCGGTTAAGTGCACAATCGCAGTATCAGCCTTATTCTTATCAGTTTTACCAGAAGTTAGGCGCAGAAATCTACAATCCAGAAACGCGTTTTCATAGTTCTCTAAAGCCTTTCTTTATTGATGACAGTTTGATCGTGAAGAAAGCGAGTATGTTATTGAGTTATAACGGAGATTCGAGCCGCAAATCATGGGGTGGCCGTAAGCTTTGGCAGGAACATTTATTAGATATCAAGAAAGAAGACTTTACGGTATACGCAGACTTCCTTCCTGATTTCCAGATTGGGAAAGACTTCTCCGGTAAACAGAATGTTTGGCTAAATACCAGGGGATACCAGGTGGGTGGAACAGTAGGAAAGAAGTTCTCCTTCTACACCAGCGGTTATGAGAACCAGGGACAGTTTTCTCAATATTATAACAACTATGTAAATAGCACCGGAGTAGTACCAGGGCAATCCTACAATCGCGCGTATGGTTTCAACGGCGGCAAAAGCTCGCTTGACTGGTCATACGTTACCGCGACTTTATCTTATACACCGATTAAATATCTAAACATTACTGCTGGTTACGATAAAACCTTTATTGGTGATGGTTATCGCTCGATGCTATTATCTGATTTTTCATCGCCAGCACCATTATTGCGTTTAACGGCTAACCTGGGAAATGTGCAATATATGGCCATGTGGACATCTATGCAAGATCCTGGGGCACCTAAATTATCATACGATGCCGGAAACAGAAAGAAGGGTGGGGTATTTCATTATTTAGACTGGAATGTGAACAATCGTTTATCAATCGGTTTCTTTGATTCAATCGTTTGGTCGCAATATGATGATGAAGGTAACAAACGTGGGTTCGACTGGGGCTACGCCAGTCCGGTTATATTTTTGCGTCCTGTAGAAGCTTCAAGTGGCTCACCGGATAATGCTTTAATCGGTTTTACCAGTAAATATAAATTCTCAAAAGAACTGGTGGCTTATGGCCAATTTTCTTTAGATGAATTTGAAGCTAAGAATTTCTTTTCTTCATCAGGTAGCTCCCGTAATAAATATGGCTGGCAGTTAGGGGTGAGAGGGGCAGATGTATTTAAAGTTGCTGGTTTGAATTACCTATTGGAATATAATACCGCCAAACCCTATACTTATTCGTCAAGAACACGGATCGGCAATTATGCCAACTACAATGAACCTTTAGCGCATCCACTGGGTGCAAACTTCAGGGAAGTAGTGGGCTTGTTAAACTATTCATACAAACGTTTTGATTTCAGTGGCGAGTTGATGTATGCGAAATATGGTTTGGATGCTACCGGTCAGAATTATGGCAAGAACATCTTCGAGCCCTACACCGATGTAGTACAACCGAATGGCAACTATACCACACAAGGCGTAAGAACGGATCTGGTTTACGCGGAGGGTAGAGTTGCTTACGTAGTGAATCCTAAATATAACCTGCGTTTAGAACTAGGTGGTATTGTAAGAAGGGAAAGCAATATGCAGGGTAAACAAAATACCGGCATCATCACTTTCGGTTTACGCAGTTCGTTTAGAAACTTGTATACCGACTTTTAATCCCCTTTTACATTCAACATTTTATCAATCATTTAATAGCAATATGAAAATAGCCGTAATAGGTACAGGATATGTAGGTTTGGTTACAGGAACCTGCCTTGCAGAGACTGGTAACGACGTGATTTGTGTAGACATTAACGAAAGTAAGGTGAAAAAGATGCAGGATGGGGAAGTGCCCATTTATGAACCTGGTTTGGATTTACTTTTTCACCGCAACATTGCGCAGGGCAGGCTTACTTTTACTACCAACCTGGCTGATGCGGTAGCGGCTGCACAGATTATTTTCATGGCATTGCCAACGCCTCCGGGTGGGGATGGTGCAGCAGATTTGTCTTTTATATTGGGTGCTGCCAAAGACATTTCAAAACTGATTACAGAATATAAAATTATCGTAAACAAATCGACAGTTCCGGTGGGGACTGCAGATAAAGTAAAAGCGGTATTTGAAGCCCACAGCAACATTGAAGTGGATGTGGTATCGAATCCGGAGTTCTTGCGCGAAGGGGTAGCTGTGGATGACTTCATGAAACCTGATCGCGTGGTGTTGGGCACCAGAAGTGAAAAAGCCAAAAAGCTGATGACTGAACTTTACGGTCCTTATGTGCGCCAGGGAAACCCAATCCTGTTTATGGATGAACGTTCTTCAGAGCTGACCAAATATGCAGCAAACTCATTCCTGGCTACAAAAATTACCTTTATGAATGAGGTGGCCAACTTATGCGAACTGGTAGGGGCGGATGTCGACGCGGTGAGAAAAGGCATTGGTTCGGATGAGCGCATTGGCAAAAGGTTCCTTTTCCCGGGCGTAGGTTACGGAGGCTCCTGTTTTCCTAAAGATGTGCAGGCACTGGTAAAATCATCTGATGATTATGAATACGATTTCCAGATCCTGAAATCGGTGATGGAAGTGAACGAGAGACAAAAGACCATATTGGTAGATAAGGTTTTAAAATATTACAAAGGCAACGTACAGGGCAAACATTTTGCGTTATGGGGACTGGCATTTAAACCGGAAACCGACGATATCCGTGAGGCTCCTGCTTTATACATCATCGATGCGCTGGTGAAAAACGGGGCTACGGTTACGGTATTCGATCCGGAAGCCATGGAAAACGTTCAGGCGGTGATTGGTGATAAGGTGAACTATTCGCAAAGCCAGTATGATGCCCTTGAAGGTGCCGATGCGCTTTTGATCGCTACGGAATGGTCGGTATTCCGTAATCCGGATTTCGAAAAGATCGATCAGATTTTAAAAAATAAGGTGATTTTTGATGGCCGTAATTTATACGATTTACAGAAGATGATTGACCTGGGTTATTATTACAATAGCATTGGCCGTAAACTGATTGATTAACATGGCGCGCAAAAGAATATTAATAACAGGAGCTGCCGGATTTTTAGGCTCGCACTTATGCGACCGCTTTATTGCGGAAGACTACCATGTGATTGGCATGGATAACCTGATTACAGGTGATCTGGCCAATATTGAGCATTTGTTTAAACTGGAGAACTTTGAGTTTTATAACCACGATGTTTCCAAGTTTGTACACATCCCCGGAAACTTAGATTATATCCTTCATTTTGCTTCACCTGCAAGTCCGATTGATTACCTTAAAATTCCGATTCAGACCCTGAAGGTAGGTTCTTTAGGCACGCATAATTTGCTCGGTTTAGCGAGAGCCAAGAAAGCGAGAATGCTGATTGCTTCCACTTCAGAAATTTATGGCGATCCAAATGTAAACCCTCAGCCAGAGGAATACTGGGGCAATGTGAATCCGGTTGGTCCGCGTGGGGTATATGATGAAGCCAAGCGTTTCCAAGAAGCCATTACGATGGCCTATCATACCTTTCACGGGGTTGAAACCCGGATCGTGAGGATCTTTAACACCTATGGCCCGCGCATGCGTTTAAATGACGGTCGGGTGTTGCCTGCCTTTATCGGTCAGGCTTTAAGAGGTGAAGATTTAACGGTGTTCGGCGATGGCAGCCAGACGAGGTCTTTCTGTTATGTAGATGATTTAATCGAAGGGATTTTCCGCCTCCTGATGAGCGACTATGCACAACCGGTAAACATCGGTAATCCGGATGAGATTACCATCCAGCAGTTCTGCGAGGAAATCATCAAGCTTACTGGTACTAATCAGCAGATTGTGTACAAAGAACTTCCGCAAGACGATCCGAAACAACGCAGACCAGACATTACCAAAGCGAAAGCCATCCTGGGGTGGGAGCCTAAGGTAGGCCGTGCCGAGGGACTAAAAATTACCTATGATTATTTCAGGTCTTTACCTGCTGAAGCCCTGGAGAAAATAGAGCATAAAGACTTCACCACTTTTAATAAATAAGTGCCTCCTTCCCGGGCAACCGGGAAAGGAGCATGCTTCACTGCCTGCCCAGGCAATCGGGATAATGCTATATGTAGTTTGGATACATCGAACTGATCTGTCCTTACATTCCTTACTCCCTGCCCAGGCAATCGGGATAATGCTATATGTAGTTTGGATACATCGAACTGATCTGTCCTTACATTCCTTACTCCCTGCCCAGGCAATCGGGATAATGGTAGATGTAATTTGGGTTTATCGAACTGATCTGTCCTTACATTCCTTACTGCCCGCCCAGGAAACCGGGTTAATACTATATGTAGTTTGGGCGTATCGAACTCATCTGTCCTTACATCCCTTACATGTTAAAAAACAGTAAAATTCGGAAAAAATAGATTTTAGATCGTGTGAAATCTCAGGTGTTCTAAAATGTCTGAGGTGGTAAAAACCCGCGACAACCCTTACCCCACCAACGTATTCGTTACCCTTTTTGTCCCTACTTTCTTAACCGCACTAACAATCGCTTCTTTATCGTAACCACACTCTGCCCATAGCTCCGGTTGCTCACCATGCTCAATGAACTGATCGGGGATACCCAAACGCACCACATTAGCGCTGTACTGGTGATCGGCCATAAACTCAATTACCGCTGAGCCCATACCACCCGGCAGTGAACCATCTTCTACAGTAATTACATGTTTAAATTTAGAGAAAACTTCATGAAGCATTTGCTCATCTAGAGGTTTTACGAAACGCATATCGTAATGTGCCGGATATAAACCTTCGCTGTTTAATTCAGCGGTAGCTTCTACGGCGAAATTCCCTACGTGACCAAGGGTCAGGATAGCGACTTCTTCACCATCTGAGATTTTGCGGCCTTTACCAATTTCCAGCGCTTTGAAAGGACGTTTCCAGTCGGGCATCACGCCATTACCACGAGGGTAGCGGATTACGAATGGTCCGATGTTATCCTGCTGGGCAGTATACATCAGGTTGCGCAGCTCTTCCTCGTTCATGGGAGAGGAAACAATCAGGTTCGGGATGCAGCGCATGTAAGAAATGTCGTACGCACCATGGTGGGTTGCACCATCAGCACCAGCTAAACCTGCACGGTCTAAACAGAATACCACGTTCAGCTTTTGAATGGCCACATCATGGATCACCTGATCATAGGCGCGTTGCATAAAGCTGGAGTAAATATTACAGAAAGGTACCAGTCCCTGCGTGGCTAAACCAGCAGAAAAAGTGACGGCATGCTGCTCGGCAATACCCACATCAAATGCCCGTTTAGGCATGGCCTTCATCATGATATTTAAGGAAGAGCCTGAAGGCATGGCGGGGGTAATGCCTACGATTTTAGCATTGGCTTCGGCAAGCTCCACCATCGTATGGCCAAATACATCCTGGTATTTAGGCGGCTGAGGCTTATCGGGAATACTTTTTTTGATTTCGCCGGTAATTTTATCGAACAAACCTGGGGCGTGCCAAATGGTCTGGTCTTTTTCAGCAAGTGCGAATCCTTTTCCTTTTACCGTTACGCAGTGTAACAGTTTCGGTCCTGGTATCGCAGATAAATCTTTGATGGTTTGCGCCAGGCGTTTGACATCGTGCCCATCAACCGGACCGAAATAACGGAAATTAAGCGCTTCGAAGAGGTTACTTTGTTTAAGTAAAGTCCCTTTGATGCTTTTTTCTATTTTCTTCACGTACTTATGTGCATTGGGGCCCAATTTAGAGAGGCCTGCAAGTACGGTAGAAATATCATCCCTGAATCGGTTGTACGATTTGGAGATGGTAATGCTGGTTAAATATTCTTTTAATGCACCTACGTTAGGGTCGATAGACATGCAGTTATCGTTTAAGATCACGAGCACATTGCTGTTTTCGATCCCGGCGTGGTTGAGTCCTTCGAAAGCCAGTCCGGCAGTCATGGCACCATCGCCAATGATGGCTACATGCTGCCTGTCGGTTTCGCCTTTAAGCTGAGACGCCACAGCCATACCCAGCGCAGCCGAGATGGAAGTAGAAGAGTGACCTACACCAAAGGTATCATATTTACTCTCAGAAATTTTCGGGAAACCACTGATGCCTTTGTAAACGCGGTTGGTATGGAACAAATCGCGTCGGCCGGTCAGGATTTTGTGTCCATAGGCCTGGTGACCAACGTCCCACACTACTTTATCGTAAGGGGTGTTTAATGCATAGTGTAAGGCTACTGTTAGCTCCACAACACCTAAGCTGGCACCGAAATGGCCGCCATTCACACTCACGATATCAATAATGTATTGACGTAACTCTTGGCTAATTTGCACTAAGTCTTCTTCACTATACTGCTTTAAATCAGCGGGATAGTTAATGGTAGATAATAGGGGGCCAGCTTTAACTTGCATTCAGTATTATAGTAAAAAACAAGATACAAAGTAAGGTATTTTTATGTCAAGTATCAAGTATTAAGTAGCGAGTATAAAGCTGAGCAGAAAACGACTTTGAGCAGCCAAAATATAATATTGTTAATCCTTAACACTATTGCTATTTTTGTTTTGCATGCCAGACTCCAATTTTGAAATCAAACTTCCTGTTTTTGAAGGCCCCTTCGACTTGCTCTTATTCTTTATTGAGCGGGATGAGCTGAACATCCAGGATGTGGAGATTGCGAAGATCACCAACGATTTCCTTGCTTATATTCACCAGTTGCTTTCCCTCAACGTGGAAGTAGCCAGTGAATTTATATTGGTAGCGGCAACCCTGATGCGCATTAAGTCGAAAATGCTGTTGCCCCGCATGGAGATTGATGAATCGGGTAATGAGATTAATCCGGAGCAAGACCTGATTGCCAGGCTGATCGCCTACAAGCAGTTTAAGTCGGCAGCGGAAGAGATGAAGGTTTTTGAAGAAGCGCGCTTGCAGCAGGAGCGCCGCGGAAACATTGAATACGATTTAACGCTGGCTGCGGAGTCATCTTCCCATCAGGATGAGTTGCTTTCGCTGGATTTATATAAGTTGCTCACCGTATACCACCGTACGATGCAGAAGTATGAGTTGCGGAGTGAGGAAGTGAAGCACACCGTAGTGCAGTACCCTTACACCATTGAACAGCAGAAACATTTTATCGCCAACCTGCTCGACATCAATAAACAAATCGACTTTGCCCTGGTGCTGAAGAACTCTGAAAACAAAGTGCATTTCGTTTATAACTTCCTGGCGATTTTAGAGATGCTGCAACAGCAGATTGTCGAGATCAAGATCGGGAGTGGATACAATAACTTTTTAGTGTCGGGCGTCTAGTATCAAGTAGCAAGTTGGTTTGCTGAGTCTGAAATAAAATGCCTACTTTTGCGAAAATAATACAAACCTTATATAATAGGATGACACGCGACACCAAAATTTTTGACCTCATTGATCAGGAGCTAAACCGCCAGGAGCATGGTTTAGAGCTTATCGCATCAGAAAACTTCGTAAGCAAGCAAGTAATGGAAGCTGCTGGTTCAGTACTCACCAACAAGTATGCTGAAGGCTTACCTGGAAAGCGCTATTATGGCGGCTGTCAGGTAGTGGATGTGGTAGAGCAGATTGCAATCGACAGGGCAAAAGAATTATTTGGTGCTGCATGGGTGAACGTTCAACCACACTCAGGTGCGCAGGCGAATGCAGCCGTAATGTTAGCGGTTTTGCAACCAGGTGATAAAATTTTAGGATTTGATCTTTCTCATGGTGGTCACTTAACCCACGGTTCTCCGGTAAATTTTTCTGGTAAAACCTATCAGCCGTTCTTTTATGGTGTAGACAGGGAAACCGGATTAATTGATTATAAAAAACTGGAAGAGGTGGCTTTGGCAGAAAAACCAAAGTTGATTATTTGCGGTGCATCTGCTTATTCACGTGAGTGGGACTATGCTTTCATCCGTTCAGTAGCGGATCAGGTTGGTGCTTTGGTACTGGCTGATATTTCTCACCCAGCAGGTTTAATTGCTAAAGGATTGTTGGCTAACCCGCTTCCACATTGCCATATTGTTACCACAACTACACATAAAACTTTACGTGGTCCTCGTGGTGGTATGATTATGATGGGACAGGATTTTGAAAACCCATGGGGATTAAAAACGCCAAAAGGTGAAGTTCGTTTGATGAGCAGCGTATTGGATATGGCAGTTTTCCCGGGTACTCAAGGCGGACCACTAGAGCATATTATTGCTGCAAAAGCCATTGCTTTTGGTGAAGCTTTAAGTGAAGAATACGGAACATATATTAAACAGGTAGCGGCTAATGCGCAGGCAATGGCGAAAGCTTTTGTTGCTAAAGGATACGGAATCATTTCTGGTGGTACGGATAACCACTTGATGTTAATTGATTTACGTAATAAAAACATCACAGGTAAACTGGCAGAAAACGCTTTGGAAAAGGCTGAAATCACGGTGAACAAAAACATGGTGCCTTTTGATGATAAATCACCATTTGTAACTTCGGGTATCCGTGTGGGTACCGCTGCAATCACAACCCGTGGTTTAAAAGAAGCGGAAATGGAACAAATCGTTGATTTAATCGATCAGGTGTTGACCAATCCGGAAGATGAGGCAAACTTAAATGCAGTAAAAGCTGAGGTGGTTAAGCTGGTAAGTGCATTTCCATTATATAAATAGCATAAAAAGTAAAGGGCCGATACTCTTTGAAGAAATATCGACCCTTACCATCTAAATTAACGCTCTCAATTATATAAACGAAAACTAAAGAGATTTTGTTTTCATAAAGTGAAAAAAAATTAATATTTCTGATAACAGCCTAAAGATGAAGGGAAAATCCTGTCAGCCCCATTGATGTCTTTATTCAAATAAGTGCTGAAATAATAATCACCAGACAGGTCTACCCCTTTTCTGATGGCGACACTGGTAATTGATATATTGAAGTTGCCTGAAACAGGACTTACAAATTGCGGATCGGTATTGATAACATTATTGTTTGTACTGAGCGCAGCATTGGTGGTGCGGATTAAATTGTTCATGATTACCGATTGAATAACGGCGTTACTCTTTTTCTGAATGTCTATTTCATTGCTGAGGGATCCCCAGATGATATTATTGGTCAGGTTGATTTGGAGGTTGTTATAGGCGTTGGCCGATAGATAGTCAGAAAAGGTCAACGCGGCATTTTTTCTCGGAAAATCGGGATTGTATCCTGCAAAGCTGTTCTGTTTAAGGTTATAATTGCCTCCGCCAACGGCGTAAAGAATATAATTTCCACAGTTATACATGAGGCAATTGAATGCGTTAAGTTCGGAGTGATAACCGATATAAGCTGCTACCTGCATGTTTTTAATGATCGTGTTAGCTAAAATAAGCTTAGCATTGGTGTTTTGCGACAAAGAATCGGACGTGATGCCAACCGATGCATTTTTAATCACTGCATTTTTAATAAGCGCATTGCCTGATGGTTTTAAATGAACGCCCTGCCACTGGCCAGCCTGTTCGCTATATATACTTTCAAGCCGGTCGCTGCAAAACATTATAGGCGCGGCAATGGAGCCGTTTACATTTAAGACCCCTTCAACATTCAGCGTGGCGTCTTTATGAAAGTAAATTTTAGCACCGGCTGAAACATTTACCTGGCTTCCTTTTGTAATTGTCGGACTTCCACTGATCACGTATGGGAGGGTGTTTGTCCAGTTTACATTGCCGCTTAACGTTCCGCCATTGATAAAAACAGCGTTTTGTCCGTAAGCCAGCAGTTGCAATGCCTTTTTATTCCCGTTATAATTAATGATGATCGAATCCTGTACGAGAAAGGGCAAGGCCGTTGATTTGGGGTCGATGGTTACTTTCACAAAGATGTTGATGGAGTCGCCACCGTTGATGATCAGGTTTTGTTTCAGATTAGTTGATTCACCATTAATGTTCAGGTGATAGGAAGATGATGTCCCGCCGGAGAGTTTGATTTGTCCAATGTTTAGTGCGCTTCTGTTGGGATTTGCGATTTTGATTCTTTTAGTTGTTGAGCCGATTGTTGTAAACAGGGTGTCGAATAACAGGCTGTCGTTCGCAAAGGTCAGCATGGCGTTGGGATCGGTTGTAATGCGTTCATCTTTCCTGCAGGAAGCAAGGAAAAAGATAGTGATGATCCAGGTGCAAATGAGCAGACGCATACTCCAAACTTATGTATTTGTTCTATGTATTGCAATAGGTAGATGCTTATTCTGCAAAAGCGATTGCTGCAACACTTACCTTTGCAGCACCATGGCTTAACATCAGGCTGGCACAGGCTTCTAAAGTTGCTCCTGTGGTAATCACATCATCCACCAATAAAATGTGTTTGTTTAAAAACAGCGTAGAATCTTTAGTGGTAAAAACCGACAGCATATTTTCATAACGGTTATACCTGCTTTTTTTAGTCTGACTTTCAGTAGCTACGTTCCTGATCAGTGCATTTTCACAAACGCTAACATTTAATGCGGCTGAAATTCCCTGAGCGATGAATGTACTTTGGTTATAACCCCTGCTCCGGAGTTTTTTTGCATGAAGTGGTACGGGTACGATCAGGTCGATATCTGCATACAGTTGATTTGCCTTAAGCCGATCGCCGATTAAAGTTCCCATCACTGTGCCTACTTCTGTTTTGGCGTTATATTTCAGGGCATGAATCAGGTTTTGTGCTTTTGATCCTTTTCTGAAATAAAGCATGGCCATGGCAGCATTTAAGGGAACCCGACCCCAGAACTGCTTTGCGACCCGGTTTTCGTTGTACAGGTGATAGTCGGTATAAGGCAGGTTGTAAAGGCACTTGGTGCAAATCAAATTTTCGTTATGATAAAGGGGGATTCCGCATGCATTACACAGATTCGGAAACAATAGGTTAAATAAGTCTGAGCTCCAGCGCTTTATTGCTAACATGTAACTAATTTAAGGTTTTAACCCTAAAGGTGCAATAGGTGTTTGGTTCGTGTTTCGCAGTACCATTGCACTTAACAGATAGGTACCACAAAGGAACAAGGTAGGGACAAGAAAGGAACATGCTAGGATAAAGTTCCTATAAAAGTGCCATCTTATAGGCTTCAAGGCCGATTTTGGGTGCTTTTATCCTAGCGGAATGCTGGAAACGGGGTTTTGTGAGTTTGATTTTGGGGTTTTAAGCTATTGATTTGGGTTTACCTTTTGTGTCATGGGTCCGATGTACGTGAACCAGGGAATAGAGCGCTTAAATGATTATCCCACAAAGACACAAAAGGACAAAGGAAAGTGAAGCTTATATATAGTGGTCTTTTCCTGCCGGGGCCTGCAAACAACCTAAAGCGATAAATGTTTTAATGGCGGTTAAATTTTTCTGCTTGAAAAACAGTGTTTTAGGAGAAAGAAGAAGTTTAAAGCTAAAATATATTTT
>NZ_LECU01000007.1 GCF_001027745.1 Pedobacter sp. BMA | reverse complement strand
CGGTAATGTAACTTTAACCAATCTTATGGTTACTGATGCAAACGCAATTGTTACTGGATCACCGGTTTCGACCTTAGCTCCGGGCGCAAGTATAACGCTTACTGCCGTTCATACTTTGACGCAAGACGATGTTGATGCCGGAACATATACTAATACCGCAACCGTTACAGGTAAGACAACTGCAGGAGCTGATGTGACTGATGTTTCAGGAACGACGGAGGCTAATAACACGCCAACAGTGGCAACGATTACGCCGGCCGGTTTTGTGACTTTAGTGAAAACTGTTAGCGGAACTGTTCCTAATAAAGCAGGCGAGGTATTGAATTACAACCTTGTAGTCAAAAACACAGGTAATGTAACTTTAACCAATCTGGTGGTTACGGATGTCAATGCCGTGGTTACGGGTTCTCCTGTTTCTACTTTAGCTCCGGGCGCAAGCATTACACTTACTGCATCTCACACATTGACACAAGGCGATGTAGATGCTGGAAGTTATACCAACACCGCCAGTGTAAACGGTAAAACACCAGTGGGAGCGGATGTAACCGATGTTTCGGGAACTACCGAAACGAATGATATACCTACTGTTGCAACTTTATCTTTATCACCTTCATATACTTTTACAAAAATTGCCACTAACACGGTAAACAAAGCGGGTGATGTGATCAACTACCGGTTGATTTTGACAAATACGGGGAATGTAACGTTAGCCGATATTCAAATTTCTGATGATAAGGCAGATGCAGGAAGTTTGATTCCGGCAAACATAGCAGCTATTGCACCTGGTGAGAGCGCCAGCATCATCGCGAAACATACCGTTACCCAGAGTGATGTCAACTCCGGTGGGTTCATCAATCAGGCGAAAGCATCAGTAAAAGATTCCAAGGGCAATACAACTTCGAAAGTTTCTGATGATCCTTCTACAGCAGACTTAAATGATGCCACGATCACGAAAATCGTTCCCGATCCTTCAGTCAGGTTTACCAAAATGATAGCCAATAGTGCGGGTGTAGTGAAGGTGATTGAATACAGTATTCTTGTAACCAATACCGGAAACATCACATTAACAGATATTGTGGTAACCGATCCTGGCGCGGATGCAGGAAGTATCAGACCTGCATTAATCGCCAAACTTGATCCGGCAGAAACCGCCATTGTGAGCGCTCGACATACACTTATTCAGCCTGAAATTGATTATGGGAAATTTGTAAACCAGGCAACTGTAAATGCTTCGTTTGGAACTGGAGCGAATAGATTGTCGAGATTGTCAGATGATCCGGCAACGCTTGCACCGAACGATCCAACGGTATACCTTATACCGGAAGCGCCGGCAATTACTCTTGTGAAAACAGGAGTATTAAGTGCCGATGGAAATACCATTGCTTATACTTTTAGCATTAAAAATACAGGTAATGTAACACTTAATCATTTCCAATTCTCAGATGCTAAGCTATCGTCACCAGTTTCATTCACCCCGGCAACTATTGCCCCGGGAGAGATAGCAACAGCAACAGCCGTTTACATCATTACTCAAACAGAAAAGAATACTGGAACGGTAAGAAATACCGCTAAAATTATAGCTACAGCACCTTCAGGAACAACAGTGACAGATGTTTCAGGCACAACTGAGAATAATGATTATCCGACAATTATCGAAATCTCGAAATTAATCAGTTCTAAAACCGTAACAGACGCTAATAATAACGGAATAGCCGAGGCTGGTGAAACATTGACCTACACGATTTTAGTTAAAAACAATGGTAGCACCATAAGATCAGGAGTGAAGATAAGTGACCCAATACCTACAAACACCACTTACTTAACCGGAAGTGCAGGTGATGGCGCAACATTGGTGGGAAATGTTTTAAATTGGAATAACCTGACCATTCCTGCCAACGGACAGCTGGCAGTTAGTTTCAAAGTTCAGGTAAATGCAGTTCTTGCTTCGGGAAATCTGGCAATTGAAAATATTGCTACCATAACCGATCCGGGAAATGCCATTACGGTACTAAAACCTTCTGTTTCCATTCCAACCGAAGGGAAGCTTGAAGGAAGTAAATCTGTTGCTGATGTAAAGGGCAATAATGATGGAAAGGCACAGGCCAACGAAATCCTTACTTACTCACTCACCGTTCGTAATACAGGAGGGTCTCCACTAAACAGCGTTGTCATAACTGATGAACTGCCGGCAGGGTTAACTTATGTTGCCGGTTCGGTTTCAGGCTATGGAACGGTGAGCAACAACACATTGAAGTGGACTATTAACATGCAGGCAAACTCCAGTACAGTTTTATATTTCGATGCAAAAGTAGCACCAGATGTGAATAGCTACAACATTCTCAAAAATGTGGCTTTAATGGTAAGTCCTACTGGTGCGGTTGTCCAACCGGAAGCAATAATAGATGTAGATCAATCTGCAGATCTTGTCATCACGAAAGAACTCATAACTACGGGAGAGATTATGACAGGCTCCGATGTGACTTATAAAATAACGGTCACAAATAAGGGAGCCAACCGGGCGACAGGCGTAAGTGTGACGGATAAATTGCCGACAATTATAGATGCGCCTAAGGATATTACCGTAAGTACAGGAACAACCAGTTATTCATCCGTAACAAGAGATCTGGTTTGGATGGTAGGCAGTCTCGATCTGAATCAAACTGCGACCATCACGTTCAAATCAAGAACCCTCGCTGCAGGTCCTTTGAGTAATTCTGCAACTGTTAAAGGCGATCAGCCTGATCCTTCTATGGGGAATAACTATGTCTTGGCCGATGGGGCGACAATTAAGGGGGATGAGTTACTGATTCCAAATCTGTTCACACCAAATGGTGATGGAAGGAACGATACTTTTGAGATCAGGGGGTTAACGGAATTCGCAGAGAATGAGATAACGATCGTGAACCGTTGGGGTAATCAGGTTTATCATGCTAAGAACTATCGCAATAATTGGTCAGGCGAAGGACTAAATGAAGGCACCTACTATTACCTGGTGAAGGTGAGAAAAGCAGGAAGCTTTGAATGGAAGGTTTTTAGTGGTTACGTAACCTTAATCAGGGCATTCAAAAATTAATCAGGTGATGAAGAAGTTATTGTTATTCGTATTGAGTCCACTTTTACTGATGTTAAGGCCGGCATCTGCCCAACAGGATGCGCAGTATAGTCAGTATATGTTCAACGGGATTTACATCAATCCGGCTTATGCAGGTTACAAAGAGGTACTGAATGTGCACAGCTTTTACCGCAGTCAGTGGACGGGTATTACCGGCGCACCCAAAAGTATGGCCCTTGCTGTCGATGCCATTGCAAACAGTGGCAATGTGGGACTAGCTTTACAGGTTGCCAGTGATAAACTTGGTGCGCAGACCAACCTGAGTATCTATGGAAATTATTCCTACCGGATACGGATGAACGATAACGGGAGTTCCCGTTTAGCGCTTGGTTTAGGTGTAGGAATGATGCAACTGGGGATTGATGGAACCCTACTAAACCCTAACGATCCTGAACCTTATCAGCCTGTTGGTGTACAAAGCACCATTGTACCGGATGCAAGGGCAGGGGTGTACTTTGCCAACGACAGGTATTATGCTGGATTCTCTGTTGATAACCTGATTGCCACTTACATCAACATCGATCGTTATGCTTTCATCGCACAACCAAAGCCCCATTATTACCTTACAGGCGGTGCACTGTTTCCGATTAATGAAAACTTTCAGGTCAAACCCTCATTCCTGCTAAAAGACGATAGGGGCGGGCCAACGAGTTTGGATTTAAATGCCTTTTTACTGATTAAAGAATTTCTTTGGGTAGGTGGATCGTACCGTACGGGTGTAAAGCTGTACGACAAGAGCTATCTCCAGGCAGACCTGACGCCACGCAACTCTGCTGTTGCAGCGATACAGATCTTCCCGTCAGAGAAAATCAGGATTGGTTATGGTTATGATTTCTCTATTGGTCCATTACAGGGCTATAGCGGAGGTACACATGAGATCTCGATTGCCTATTCATTTATTAAACCAAACATCCGGCTGGCAACACCAAGAGTATTTTAAATGCATAAAAACTTTGTTATGTATAATAACCTTTACAGAATAAGACAAAAAATAAACTACATTTACGTATAATAAACTAACTTTTTACTAAATTGCCAAATATTCCTAATACAATGAAAGCAAAGAACGCCGTAGCGACGTTTTCAATTCTTATCGCCGATGATCATGAGATTATCCGCAGAGGTTTAAAGAGTTTGATCTCAGACTTTTGGGCAGGTGTACAAATACTCCATGCCTCAAATATGGAACAAGCACTTTTAGAGGCTGAAAAGTCTCCTAACTTGATTGTAATTGATGTAAACTTGCCGGGGGGCAATAACCTCAAAGTAATCGATCAATTGAAGGCGGTACAACCAAATGCGAGGATTCTTGTATTTTCTTCACTTAATGAAAATATATATGCTGTACCTTACCTTAAATCCGGCGCATCAGGGTACCTCACGAAAAATGCAGAGGAGTCGGAAATTGTTACGGCGATTACCACAATACTTGCGGGAAGCAGGTACTCGAGCAGAAACGTAAAGGAAAATATGTTTAACAGTATTTTGGGTAATGACGCCGATAATCCATTTACGAAGCTTTCTTCAAGAGAGCTGGAGGTAGCTGAGTTGCTGACAAAAGGAATCGGGGTATTGGAAATTTCCAATCAACTTAACCTGCAAATGGGAACAGTCAGTACATATAAGCTTCGCTTGTTCCAGAAACTGAAAATTAAAAGTATAATTGAATTAGCCGAAAAAATGAGTATCTACGAAAGATAAAAAGAGTACTATACTCTTTTTATCTTTTGAATTCCTATGTTTTACTTTTTATCCTGATGTTTTGTCCCAGGTCCGTTTTCTTCTCCTGATTCATTTGGAGTAGAGCCTGCCTGACCATACTTTTCCGAGGCCCCTTTTCCATTTTGGTCAAAAGAAGCTTTTTCTTTGGATGTGCCACTCGTTTTTCCTTCTGTATTTTCTTTTTCCTTAGTTGCCATAACGTTATCGTTTTATATGATAACATATAGCCGCCTAAGATGGTTTGAATTAAATCGCAATACTTAACGGACTGCGTCTGTGTGGATTGATTTTTACAATAAACTGTAGTCCAACCATAAATAAATTGCGATTTTTATACCTTACGATAACCTTTAATTCGCAAATACTTATCATATATTAGCCATTGACGGTTTGGAGTCAAACTTAATGGTTGCAATCAGGATATTTGCCTAACACAAAAAATGATGTTCGATAAACAAGTTTACATTCAGCGCAGAGCAGCTTTAAAGTCAAAGATAAATTCCGGAATCTTACTTTTTCTTGGAAATGAAGATAGCCCGATGAATTATAAAGATAATACTTACCACTTCAGGCAAGACAGTACTTTTCTTTATTATTTTGGTATAAGTGAGCCTGCTTTGGCGGCAATAATTGATTTAGATGGCGATGAGACCATTCTATTTGGCGATGAAATGGGTATTGATGACATTGTATGGATGGGCCGCCAAAAAACACTTAAAGAGAAAAGTGAGGATGCCGGATTAAAACAGGTATTGCCTTTGGAAAACCTGGGTGCCTACCTGACACAGTATCAGAAGAAACATCATACAATACACTTCTTACCGCCATACAGACCGGAAAATAAAATCAAGCTGGCGAGCTGGTTAAATTTATCCATTAATCAATTGAAAGACGCTGCATCTATAGCTTTTATTAAAGCTGTTGTCGCACAAAGATCTATAAAATCGGCTGAAGAGATTACTGAGTTAGACCATGCAGCATCATTGTCTGCAGATATGCATTTGATGATCATGAAAACGGCCAGACCAGGGATGTACGAGCGGGAACTTGCCGCGAAAATACAGGAGGCCGCTCTATCATCAGGAGGTAACCTGGCTTACCCCGCCATACTAACTGTAAGAGGAGAAATTTTGCACAATCATTATTACGGGAACAAGCTCAGTGAAGGGCAAATGGTACTGAATGATTCTGGTGTTGAAACTGCAATGGGTTACGCAGGCGACTTAACGCGCACATTTCCGGTTGGCAAGCAATTTACCTCGGAGCAAAAAGATGTTTATGACATTGTTCTGGAGGCCTATACAAATGCAAAGAACCTACTTGCTCCCGGTGTCCGCTACCTTGATGTTCATTTAACATCTTGCAAAACGCTTGCTCAGGGACTAAAAGATCTCGGTTTAATGAAAGGCAATATTGAAGATGCTGTGGCGCAGGGTGCTCATGCCATGTTTTTTCAATGCGGAACAGGGCATATGATGGGGCTGGATGTGCATGATATGGAAGATATGGGTGAACAGTATGTAGGTTATACCGATGAACTCCTTAAAAATACAAGTCAGTTTGGATTAAAATCTTTAAGATTAGGTAAAGCACTGGAAACCGGATACGTTTTAACCGTTGAGCCTGGAGTTTATATCATTCCTGAATTAATTGACCGCTGGAAAGCTGAAAATAAGTTTACAGAATTTATCAATTACGATAGACTGGAGAAATTCAGGGATTTTTCAGGTATCAGGGTCGAAGACGATTTTCTGATCACTGAAGATTCAAGCAGGATGTTAGGTAAACATCTCGCCATCACCACAAAAGAGATTGAAGCTATAAGAAGTCAGGCTTATTAGAAAACATGAAAATACTTAACACGACATTTTTAACGCTTTTGCTGCTGATTTCAGCAGCAAAACTTTTGGCGCAAAACCAGAAACCAGCCTATACTTTAGCAGATACACTTCGCGGGAGTTTAAATGCCGAACGTAGCTGGTGGGATGTGCAGCGTTACGAACTGAGTGTTAAACCAGATTACAATGATAAGAGCATTGCTGGCGATAACAAGATTGTGTACAAAGTGGTTCGGCAAAATAGCGGGGCCACACGTATGCAGATTGATTTGCAACAGCCCTTAGTTATTGATAGTGTACTCTACAACGGTGCATCCAAATTAAGATTTGAACATGCAGGTTCCGTGTGGTACATCAACGTTCCCGCTCAGAAACTCTCCACTACAAACAACATTCATATCTTTTACCATGGAAAAGTTCATCAGGCTATCCGTGCGCCATGGGATGGGGGTTTTATTTTTACAACCGATTCACTTGGCCGGCCATGGATGACAGTTGCTTGTCAGGGACTGGGTGCCTCGGTCTGGTACCCAAATAAAGACCACCAAAGTGATGAACCCGACAAAGGTGCCTCGCTTACAATGACAGTTCCTGATAGTTTGGTGGCCATAGCGAACGGGAGGCTGCGATATAAAAAAGCCAACCCGGATGGAACAACAAGCTATCAATACAACGTAATTAACCCCATCAGTAACTATTGTCTGATTCCATACATTGGAAAATATGTCAATTTTAACGAGGTATATCCGGGAGAGAAAGGACCTTTAGACATTAACTACTGGGTGCTGGATTACAACGATCCTAAAGCTAAATCCTATATGCCGGATCAGGTGCATAAAATGATGAAAGCGCTGGAGCATTGGTTTGGACCTTATCCTTTTTACGAAGATGGTTACCAGCTGATTGATGCTTCGCATACAGGTATGGAACACCAATCAGCTGTTTCATATGGCAATGGTTATAAATTTGGTTACCGCGGCAGGGATGCATCTGGCTACGGATGGGGTATGAAATGGGATTTTATTATCATACACGAAAGCGGGCATGAATGGTTCGGGAATAATATTACCACAAACGACCTTGCCGATATGTGGGTTCATGAGGGCTTTACTAATTATAGTGAAACCTTATTTGTAGATTATACTTTTGGTGAGCAGGCTGGGAATGAATATAATTTTGGTATCCGTAAAGGCATTCGAAATGATAAAACGATTATTCCGGCTTATGGTGTTAATGCACAAGGCAGTGGAGATATGTATCCCAAAGGTGGGAACATGTTGCAATCTATCCGGCATGGCCTGAATAATGATGAATTATTCAGATCAGTATTAAGGGGATTGAATTCAACCTTTTACCATAAAACGGTAACTACCCAACAAATAGAAAACTTCATTTCGAAAAAAACAGGATTCAACTATTCCCCTGTGTTTAATCAATACCTTAGAACTGTTCAAATACCCAATTTTGAGTTTTACCTGAAAGATGGGAAAGTGTTTTTCAGATACACCCATTGTGTTGAAGGTTTTAATCTTCCGCTGGTATTGAAAACGGATGGTGTTAAAACACTTAAGATCAATCCGTCAACAAAATGGAAACAGGCAGCTATTACTGGTGATCAGCAAAAATTATTCAATAAAGAAGCCATCGAATTCATGTATTACGTACAGGTAAAACCAGCTAAATAATGGTTTCTAAAAACCTCTTATATATTAGTTTTAACTGGCGTATTTATAGTTGATATTGGTTAAAATCCTATAATATTCTGGAAAGCTGATCCTTTAACTTTGATATTAAATCAATCACATCAATTATTATAAAAGGTGATTGTCAAAATTGAATGAGTCATCTCCACAGATTAGAATTTTAAACTAAATCAATTATATAATATACCATGAGTATAAAATGGACTGGGGTTTTTCCTGCTGTTACCACTAAATTTACAGCAAATGATGAGTTGGATTTCGAAACATTCGACTTAAATATTGAAGCGCAGCTTGAGGCAGGAGCCGAGGGAATTATTCTTGGCGGTTCACTTGGTGAAGCAAGCGTTTTAACCGAAGATGAAAAATTCAGTCTTTTGTCGCACACCCTGGAAGTTGTTGCTGGAAGGGTTCCTGTTCTATTAAATATAGCGGAATCGACTACAAAAAAAGGTATTGAAGTGGCACAGAGAGCAGAGTCGCTTGGTGCTAACGGTTTGATGTTACTTCCGCCAATGCGTTATAATGCTGCGGCAGATGAAACGCTTGCATTTTTCGGCGCCATTGCCGAAAGCACATCTTTGCCGATAATGATTTACAACAACCCTGTAGATTATAAAATTGAAGTTACTCTCGATATGTTCGAGGTGTTAACCAAGTATGATAATATTCAGGCTATTAAAGAGTCAACCAGGGATGTATCTAACGTAACCCGTTTGATTAATCGCTTTGGCGATCGTTTCAAGATTTTTACCGGTGTAGATCCGCTTGCTATGGAAAGCATTGTGATGGGAGCAGATGGTTGGGTTGCTGGTCTGGTAGATGCCTTTCCAAAAGAAACAGTCGCCATATTCAGGCTGGTTAAACAAAACCGCATTGCTGAAGCCTTAACTATTTACCGTTGGTTTCTTCCGGTACTTGAGCTTGACATACACCCGAAATTAGTGCAGTACATCAAAATGGCTGAAAAGGCAACTGGTTTAGGAACAGAAACCGTCCGCGCGCCACGTTTAGCAGTAGAGGGTGCAGAGCGTGAAAAAGTGATGAAAATTATTAACGATGCATTGGCTGTTCGCCCTCAATTGCCTGCTGGTAGCTGGGGTAAATAGTTTAAAAGCCAAATATGAACGGAAAAAATATAGTAGCAGCGGAATATGTTGACGTTGCTGAAAAGAATCTTCAGGCACTTGACGCTGCTACGGGATCGGTGCTTGAAGGTACCTTTTCGAAAGCCAACGAAACTTTGGTGGATGAAGCCCTCGAAGCTGCAACATCTGCATTTAAGGTTTACCGAAACATCCATAAAGATAAAAAAGCGTTGTTTTTAAACGCCATTGCCGATGAGATTGCGCTATTAGGCGATGTACTGGTAGCCAGGGCTTCGGCTGAAAGTGGTTTACCTCTGGCAAGATTACAAGGGGAGGTTGGCCGTACAACGGGGCAGCTCAGGTTGTTTGCCAATCTGGTATCGGAAGGTTCATGGGTAAACGCGATCATCGATCATGGTCAAGCCGACAGGCTGCCGCTACCAAAACCGGACATCAGGAGAATGCTTATCCCTGTAGGACCTGTGGTAGTTTTCGGCGCAAGTAATTTTCCCCTGGCGTTTTCTGTAGCTGGTGGTGATACCGCTTCTGCTTTGGCATCGGGTTGTCCGGTTGTTGTTAAAGCCCATCCGGCACATTACGGAACGAGTGCCATGGTTGCAGGAGCAATAAGCAGGGCGGTGGAAAAAACCGCAATGCCCAAGGGGGTATTTTCCATGTTGTATGACGATGAATATCAAATAGGCGCTGCGCTGGTTAAACATCCCTTAACAAAAGCGGTAACTTTTACGGGCTCTTTCAAAGGAGGTATGGCGTTGGTTAATATGGCGCAGGAGAGAGCACAACCTATACCTGTTTTTGCAGAAATGGGAAGTATTAATCCTGTAATCTTTTTACCAAAGGCAATTGAGCAGCAGGCAGAAGAACTGGCTAAAAAATATGCTGCATCCATTACACTTGGAGCAGGTCAGTTTTGTACCAATCCCGGACTTATGCTGGCTATTCAATCTCCCCGGCTTGAACAGTTTAAAGCTGTTCTGGCTTCAGCAATTGAAATTATACCTTCTGCAACTATGCTTACTCCTGGGATTGCCGCCAATTACAGCAAACTTTCAGAGGAAGTGGGCAGCGAAACCGGAGTTGAAATCCTGGCAGTATCAGGCATTAAAAATGAGTCGCTTAAAAATCAATCAGAAGCCAGAGTGGCACAGGTGAAAGCAAAGGATTTTATTAACAATCCGAGGCTCAGAGAGGAAATTTTCGGTCCCTATTCGTTATTGGTTGTGGCCGATGATGTGGCACAACTTTCGGAGGTTGTTGCTGCACTTGAGGGGCAGCTTACGGCAACATTAATGGCCGCGGATCAGGAGCTATCAGACTATAAAGATCTCATTCATATATTGACCGAAAAGACCGGCCGTATTATATTGAACGGGGTTCCAACCGGAGTGGAAGTTTGTGCAGCCATGCAGCATGGAGGTCCGTTCCCGGCCACAAACGACAGCCGCTTTACCTCAGTAGGGTCAACTGCGGTTTATCGTTTCGTAAGGCCCCTGTCTTACCAGGACTGGGATCAGGATTTATTGCCCGATGAGTTGAAGGACGGTAATCCACTTGGTATTTACAGAACAGTTGATCAGAAAATAATCCTCCCAGATGAGTAAAACTTTCTTTTGCGTCGACGCCCATACCTGCGGTAATCCGGTAAGACTGGTTGCAGGTGGTGGCCCTCAGCTTAATGGCTCTAATATGAGCGAAAAGCGCCAGCATTTTTTAAAAGAGTACGACTGGATCAGAACGGGCTTAATGTTTGAACCACGTGGTCATGATATGATGTCGGGAAGTATTCTATACCCACCTCACGATCCTCAAAATGATGTAGCAGTATTGTTTATCGAAACAAGTGGTTGTTTACCTATGTGCGGACATGGAACCATTGGCACGATTACGATTGCGATAGAAGAAGGACTCATACAGCCCCACATTCCTGGTGTTATTCGTATGGAGGCACCGGCCGGTTTAGTTCACATTGAGTATAAACAGGAAGGAAAGAAAGTAAAATCAGTTAAACTGAAAAATGTGGCTTCCTACCTGGCCGCAGAAAGCCTTGAAGTGGAATGCCCTGATCTGGGTCTGTTAACTTTTGATGTGGCCTACGGAGGTAATTTTTATGCAATCGTAGATCCACAGGAAAATTTCCCAGGCCTGGAAAATTATACTGCTGCTCAGTTGATTACCTGGAGTCAAACCATCCGTAAACGAATCAATGAGCAGTACAGTTTTATTCATCCGCTCGATCCGACAATTAATGGCTGCAGCCACGTATTGTGGACCGGTAAAACCCTGGACCCTACATCTACTGCCCGCAATGCTGTTTTCTATGGAGATAAAGCCATTGATCGCTCACCTTGCGGAACAGGTACATCTGCACGTATGGCACAATGGCATGCTAAAGGTAAGTTGAAACAAGGTGAAGATTTTATACATGAAAGTTTCATCGGTAGTAAGTTTACCGGACGAGTGGAGGAGGTGGTTGAGTTAAATGGCATTACAGCCATTATACCAAGTGTGGAGGGTTGGGCAAAGGTATATGGTTACAATACCATAAAAATAGATGCTGAAGACGATCCGTATGCTTTCGGATTCCAGGTGATCTAATTAAACTAATTTATTATTCGCCAATGGCCCGTTTATCGCCATTGGCTTTTACGTATCACTACATCAATGGCAAAAGTTTTAATTATAGGTGGGGGAATTGTTGGATTAACTTCGGCTTACTACCTGACTAAAAAGGGTTATCAAGTGACGGTTCTCGATAAGGGTGATATTACTGATAATTGCTCCTTTGGTAATGCAGGGATGATTGTGCCAAGTCACTTTGTACCTTTAGCTGCTCCCGGAATGATCAGTCAGGGGATTCGTTGGATGTTTAACAGTAAAAGTCCGTTTTACGTACGCCCATCTTTAAATGGCAGTTTGATCAACTGGGGTTTGAAGTTCATGAAAAATGCAAATCAGAAGCATGTTGACGCAGCTGCGATTCCATTGAGGGATCTTTCTTTACTGAGTAAAAAAATGTATGAGGAGCTTGCTGCTACGCCTGAATTTGAGTTTGAACTCATCCGTAATGGCATTCTGGCATTTTATAAAACCGATCAGGCAGGAGAAGAAGAAGCACATCTGGCTGAAAAAGCCACAGCACTCGGTTTAGATATGGCCGTATTATCGCCCGGTGAATGTAAAGCGTTACAGCCAAACCTTGCACTGGATGTTTTAGGTGCCGTGCATTACCGTTGCGATGCACACCTGTATCCTGCTAAATTGATGAACGCTCTGCTTACTTATTTAACTACCAATGGCGTGGAAATTTTTAGAAACACAGAAGTAACCAAAATAGAATCGATCAATGATCAGATTATCCGTGTGTATGCTGGTGAAAAAGTTTTCGAAGCCGATCAGTTTGTAGTGGCTACAGGTTCCTGGTCGCCGGCGGTAGCCAAAATGGCTGGACAAAATATTTCACTCATGCCCGGGAAAGGTTATTCTTTTATGGAGCATGAACCTGAAGGCCGCTTAACTATTCCAGCGCTGCTTTGTGAAGCGAGAGTAGCCATAACGCCAATGAACGGCAGTATTCGCTATGGCGGAACAATGGAACTCGACAAGATCAATTCGCGGGTAAATATGCAGAGAGTAAGGGGAATCGTTGAATCTGTTCCTAAATATTTTCCTGATTTAAAGCCCGTACTCCCTCATGAAAAAGAGATCTGGTATGGTTTCCGTCCATCGTCACCTGATGGTTTACCCTATATTGGAAGAAGTGCGCATAGAAAAAATCTGATCATTGCAACCGGCCATGGGATGATGGGTTTAAGCCTCGGGCCAGCAACCGGATTATTGGTAAGCGAAATCATTTCGGAAACTCAAACATCAATGCCATTGAATGCTTTCGCGGTAACCCGCTAGTGATGTTGCAACTAAAGCTGTTGTTTTTTTTGCTGTAAATGTTTGATAGGTAGTTAGTTGAATGGAGTGAAGTTCTTGCGCAGTTGTTAGTTTCATTAAGATATTAGCATATGTTGACCGTATTTTAACCTTATTAGCTGATTTTTTATGTTTTTGAGTTAAAATCCTTAAATTCATTCCATAATCAACAAACCTAAACCAACCAAGCTCAGATGAAAGTACTACCGTTTACCATGCTCGTTCCAGATGATAAGAGTGTTATTTCAGAACATATTGAACTGCCTTATTTTTATCAGTATTTGCACCGTCATGATGAGTGGCAAATCACTTACATTGAAAAGGGAGAAGGTACCTTAATCGCTGGAAATGATATGCATGCCTTCCGTTCTGGTGATGTATTTCTAATCGGAGCCAAACTTCCCCACCTTTTTAAGAGTAATCCCGAGTATTTTTCGGGGGATGAGCACAAATCTGTAAAAGCCTGTTCAATTTATTTTAATGCGAGTGGTGCATTAGCTGCTTTGTTTGCCCTTCCGGAAATGAAAATGGCCAGCGCTTTTCTTACTAAAAACAAGCACGGTTTTAAGGTTCCCGAAAAACTGGCCAAGGAAATTGCTGCGAAAATGTTTAGTGTGTACCGGGCATCGGGCGTTGATGTACTGTTTAACTTTTTGAAACTGGTTAACGGACTTCAGGAATTGAATGAAAATGTTGAACCCCTCTGTTCAGATCTTTATTCATCGAACGTTTCGGAAAATGAGGGGATGAGGTTAAGTAAAATCATCAACTTTATCACTGAAAATTACAACAACCAGATCTCACTGGAAGATGTGGCCAATGCCGCATTTATGACACCTCAGGCATTTTGTCGTTATTTTAAGAAGCATACGGGCCATACTTTTGTGTCGTTCCTGAATGAAGTTCGTATCAACGATGCCTGTAAAAGCCTCATATCCGGCGAAAAAGCAGACTGTATTTCCGGAGTAGCCTATAAGGCAGGCTTCAACAGCATCACTAATTTTAACAGGGTATTCAAAAGCATCATCGGACAATCACCCCGGGCATACATTGACAATTATAACAATGTAAGCAGAGTGAGTCTTGTAGGTAGTTAACTTCAACTAGTTCGTGATAATAAATGAAGCCATTTCTTAAATGGATGGCTAGGCTGTTGTCAATTTTTTACTCAATGCATCTGTCTATTGACCTGATGTACTGATCCTGGTAATCAACTCTATGGACGAAAATTCTGAACATTTCAAACCCTCACTTAAACTTATAGATGCTACCATGCTGGTTGCGGGCAGCATGATCGGCTCGGGTATTTTTATTGTAAGTGCCGATATTACCCGCAACGTAGGGAGTGCAGGCTGGTTGATGGTGGTATGGCTCATCACCGGATTTATGACACTTACTGCAGCATTAAGCTATGGTGAGCTGAGTGCTATGTATCCTAAAGCAGGAGGCCAATATGTCTATCTAAAGGAGGCTTATAATCCACTGGTAAGCTTTTTATATGGATGGAGCTTTTTCACCGTGATTCAAACAGCAACTATTGCAGCAGTGGGTGTAGCTTTTGCAAAATTTACCGCTTACCTCATACCCGCATTCAGTGAGGAACTGGTTGCCATTGATCTGGGTTTTTTATCTGTTTCACCGGCACAGCTTCTATCAATTGCAGTTATTGTATTGCTTACCTTTATCAATAGCAGAGGCGTTAAAAGAGGTAAAACCATCCAAACTACATTCACTGTAGCCAAACTACTAAGTCTTTTTGGTTTAATCATTTTCGGACTGTTACTCCTGGACAAAGATATCTGGAGAAATAACTGGGCAGATGCCTGGAAACTCACCGGATTAACGTCAACCGGTACTGATATTAACTATTCTGCCATTGCTGCAGTGGGTGCAATAGCAATCTCCATGGTAGGCTCTATCTTTAGCAGTGATTCCTGGAATAACGTTACGTTTATTGCCGGAGAGATCAAAAACCCGGCGAGGAACATTGGTTTAAGTCTGGCGCTCGGTACCATCATCGTTACCATACTTTATCTGTTAACCAATATCATGTATACGGGAGTACTTTCTTTGCACGACATTGCCTATGCTGATAAGGACCGGGTTGCAGTTTCTGCAGCGAATCATATATTCGGCACCGCAGGAACAGTGATTATTGCGGTCATGATTATGGTCTCTACTTTTGGATGTAACAACGGATTAATCATGGCAGGAGCAAGGGTATATTATTCGATGGCGAAGGACGGGTTATTCTTTAAAAAAGTAGGTACGCTTAATCAAAAATCGGTTCCTGGATTTGGTTTATGGGTGCAGTGTTTGTTCGCATGTTTATGGTGTTTAAGCGGAAAGTACGGCGATTTACTGGATATGATTTCATTTGTGGTGGTCATGTTTTATATGCTTACAATTTTTGGGATTTTCATTCTTCGAAAAAAAAGACCTGATGCCGCACGTCCTTATAAAGCGATTGGGTATCCCGTATTGCCTGTCATCTATATTTTAATGGGACTGGCGTTTTGTATTTTACTGATTGTTTTCAAACCTAAATTTACCTGGCCCGGATTAATCATCACCATGATTGGTATTCCGATATATTACCTGATAAAAAACAAGAGCAGGGAAACCCCTGAAGCTGTGGATGCTGAATAGTGTCTTCTCTGTTTTTTTAATTTATATCCTTAGTTTAAATAATTATTTCAACCTATGAATTGCAACAAGCTCAATGGCTTTCTCCTTACTTTTTTCACTATGCTTTCCGCCCACATGGCCATTGCACAACAAAAAGTAACGGCTTATTTACCCAATGCATCAGACATAGCATTAAATTATCAGCAGGCGTCAAAAATAGATACAGCACTACGCAATCTTCCTACTAATAACGATATCACGCCATTCTGGAAGAAGGACGGCACTGCATTCTGGTATAAGAAAAATCTGCCCAGCCGCAACTGGACATATATGTATGTTGATGCCATTTCAGGAAAAAAACAGGAGGCCTTTGATAACCGGAAAGTGGCCGCTGCCCTGGAAACCGTGTCAGGTAAGAAACAAAATCCGGAAAGGCTGCAATTTGAAGTGCTTTACTTTTCGGAGCAAAATCAAAATGCAACCCTTAAAAAAGATAACAAATGGTATGCCCTTGATCTTAATACTTACCAGATAAAAGAAACCAATGATACAGTTTTATTTAATTATAATGCTAAGAAACCCCTTCAACAGCGGAAGTCGCGCTGGCAGGGCGTGAGGGATCAGAAAAAATCTCCCGACGGAAAATATGAGCTTATTATCCGCGGCGGAAATATTCTGGTATTGGACGTCACCACCAGGTTAGAAACACAGCTGAGTTTTGATGGGAATGCCGAACACCCTTATGGAAGTTATACCTGGTCGCCCGACGGCAAAAATATCATTGCTTACAAAACCTTCCCGAAAGAAACAAAGAAAGTACATTACGTGCTTAGTTCCGTTGCCGGTACTACACGAGGTCAGCTTAAATCAAGAGAGTATGCGCAACCAGGTGATGAATTTACATCATATGAGCCCTACATATTTAATGTTGAAGCCAAAAAGTCCATAAAAGTGGATACAGATCCTGTTGACTTTTTTGGACCTCAGGAACTGCATTGGCGTGTGAATAATAGCCGGTATTACACTTTCGAGAAAGCTGACCGCGGACATCAGCGTTTCAGGGTAATAGAAGTTGATGTGCAAACGGGTAAGACGAGAAACGTAATTGATGACAAAGCCAAAACCTTCATTTACGAAAATAGAATTTATACCCGTTACCTGACAAAAACCAATGAAATGCTGTACACAAGTGAACAGGATGGCTGGCAGCATTTGTACCTGATTAATACCATTACAGGTAAGCAGCAATTGATCACTAAAGGCAACTGGGTGGTGAGGGATATTGATAGCGTTGATGTAGCTAAGAGACAGATCTGGTTTCGGGCAAGTGGGATGAATAACGATGAAGATCCATATTTTATACACTATTACAGAATTGGTTTTGACGGAAAAAACCTCATTAATCTGACTCCGGAAAAAGGGAACCACAGCTTAACCTTTTCGCCAGATCGGAAATACTATGTTGATACCTATTCTCAGGTAAATATTCCAGCAGTATCGAAGTTGAAAAATACGGGTAATACACACACCGTTACTGAATTTGAACGAGCCTCAGCCGATCCTTACCAGAAAGTGGGGGTGAAGTTGCCTGAAGTTTTTCTGGCTAAAGCACGTGATGGCATAACCGACATCTGGGGTATTGTTTGTCAGCCATCAAAACTCGATCCAAATAAAACTTATCCGGTAATCGAATATATTTATGCTGGCCCTCAGGATAGTTTTGTTCCAAAGAGTTTTCTTCCGGCAAGTGAGATGCAAAGTATGGCCGAACTGGGTTTTATTGTTGTGCAGATGGATGGCATGGGCACTGCAAACCGCTCAAAGGCCTTCCATGATGTATGCTGGAAAAATCTTGCCGATGCGGGATTTCCCGACCGTATTTTATGGATTAAGGCCATGGCCAGGAAATATCCAAATGCCGACATCAGCAGAGTAGGGATTTACGGCACATCTGCCGGCGGACAAAACTCAACCTGCGCCTTACTGTTTCACCCCGAGTTCTATAAAGCTGCTGTATCAGCGTGTGGTTGCCATGATAACCGAATTGATAAGCAATGGTGGAACGAGCAATGGATGGGCTATCCTGTGGGGCCGCACTATGATGAACAATCGAATATCACCAATGCGGCAAAGTTACAGGGTAATTTATTTTTAATTGTAGGTGAGGCGGATGAAAATGTGCCACCAGAATCGACTTACCGGCTCGCTGATGCCTTGATAAAAGCCAATAAAGATTTCGATATCTTAAGTATTCCCGGCATGGGGCACAGTGATGGTGGTGTGTATGGCAGACGACGAAAGCGCGATTTTTTTGTACGACATCTGTTAAATGCAACGCCACCAAATCCAAATGCCGTTTTAAGTAAATAATTATTTAGATTTTTTTGACAACCTTTGGCCCAATATGGCGGTAAGGTTGTCAAAAACATTAAATCTCAGCGGAACGCATAAATTAAGATGTCCCTGTGATCTTTCAAATTGAAAACTGTACCTTTGCCCGCGTTTAATTTGGTTAATCCATGTTATTCGATTATAAAATATGGGTAAATCAACCTTCCGTACACATATCTCAATTTTCTTCCTGGGTGAGTATTTTTCAGATGCAGTCCGCAATACGCTGTCTGTAGTGTTGCCTGTTGCCTTATTCTTCTGGTTAGGTAAACCCGAAACTGCTACCGGGATTGGTGTAGGTGCATTACTCATCAGTTTAACTGATTTGCCCGACCATAGGGGAAATAAGCTTAGGGCTGCAATATATAGCATCGTATTGTTTTTCTTTGCTTCACTAATCGTCAGTGCAAGTTTGCCCTATCCACTCCTTGCTGCTGCAGTGCTAATTTGTTTATCCTTTATCTTTTCCATGTTTATGGGCCTGGGTAACAGAATGGGTTTAATCGGAACCATGACACTTGCGCTCAGTACCTTTGTGGTAGGGCTACATCCCAGTCATCCTTTTCAGTTCAGTTGCTATGTGCTGATCGGTGGATGCTGGTATTATGCGCTGAGTTTGGTTCAGGTACTTTTGAGGCCCTACCGCTCACTGCATCACGCAATTTTCGAGTGTTTAATCAGCAGCGCCGCCTTCTTAAGGTCGAAAGCTGAACACTATAATCCCGAAATCCCATTAGAGAGTCTGCAATCCTCCTCAATCAGACTGCATATTCGCGTGAATCAACGCCATGAATTAATCAGGCAGTTGCTGCTTACTGATACTCATGCCATGAACCCGGAAAATCGCCGTGGACAGGTTTTAATAAATAAAGCAAGGCTGGTGATCGACCTATATGAGCAACTTAGTGCGGTACATTATGACTATGAGTATGTGCGCGAAGCGTTGTCGGGTACGAACCGCCTGCCTTTAATTGAACAACTGATTGAGGGTTTGGCTAAGGAGCTTGAATTGCTGAGCAGAGATTTCCGTAAACTCAGGAAAGGGGCACTCGCGAATGAGATGCTTAATTACCGACAGTGTAAAGAAATGCTTCTCAATAACCTGGCGGGCTTGACCTCCGCACAGCAAAATATCATTTCGAGGATTGTATCAAACGCAGATGAAATCACATCGTTAATCAGCAAAATGAGAACCGAACCTGTAGTCTCTAATGACACTCCCAAAGCATTGGAAGATGAAATTGCTTATCCCTTGTTTGTAAGCCCGGAGAATACAGCCCTGTTCCAACAACTTACGTTTTCTTCGCCAATATTCAGGTTTTCCCTGCGCCTGGCATTTTCCTTTCTTTTTGCTTATATCCTGTTATCATTTTTTGAGCCCAGTAAATACAGTTACTGGGTTTTTCTCACCCTCCTAATCGTATCCCGCCCCAGATTTTCACTCACCTGGAAAAGGAACATACAAAGGGTACTTGGAACTTTGCCGGGGGTAGTTTTAGGTTTGATTGTGGTTTACCTCATCAAATCGCCTGTCGTTTTACTGGGCTTATCTGTGGTCTTCTTGCTTGGTTTTTATGCCTTTAACCGCCTAAACTATGCGCTGTGTGTGGGATTTATCACCGCTGCGGTAATTTTAACTTTAGGAAGTTATCATGGGCATTTTGACCATATTATCCAGGAAAGAATTATCTATACGATCATTGGCTGTGCCATTGCAGTTTTTGCCAGTTATTTGTTTCCAGTATGGGATAGCCGCAAACTGCAGCACTACATATCTCATGCGGTTCAGGCAACGCAAAATTATTTAAACGTGGCAGTATATAAAGCCAGTGCCACAATCGTGGATCCAACCCAGTCCAGAATGGCTCGCAAAAATGCACATTTAACGCTAGTTGAGCTATCTGATGCCATTGGGGCTGCAAAACTTGAACCCATCAGCCATTCGATTGATTTTTCTTCGTTAAATGCTATACAGTTCAACATTTATCAGATAGGGGCCTTAACTACTTCGATTTTCCTCAGCAGCGAAGAAGCTAAAGTCCACCCACAGCTGGATCAGGTAAACAACCTGTTTGGAAAAATTTTAGCAATACGCGATGATCAGACTTTGACCACCAGTAGCCAACCGGTTTTCAGCTACCAACTAAGCAGCGATGGAGTAAGCAGTGTAACCCACAAACTGAATGAGATTATGAAGCTGACCGAAAGCCTGTCTCATCACATGGCCAGTTTCAAAACAGCAAAAAACCAGGATCAACTAAAGTAGTCTTCCAGCAGCGCCAAGAAGTTAGGATCAGGTTTATTCTTAGTTTTGTTAATCAAAGTATGCTGCGCAGAATTGTACTTTTCAATAAATGTGGCCTGACCTTCATTGAATTTCAAATAGCCTTGTTCAAAATAACGCTCTTCAACAGCTGGAGATGAATCCATTGAATTGAACCAGAGTTTTATAAATGCACCATTTTGACGGTCGAGATATAGCCATTGATAAAGGTCTGATAAATCAGCACTATCAGGTAAATCCAGACGTTTAACTTCTACAATAAATAAGGTTGAACTCTCGAAAAGATATAGGATCTTAAAAGTAGGCGACATGACGCAAAAATACCAAGTACCTTAGCCAAATGCAAGGTTAATCTGAAAGATTTATTAAGATAAATAACTCATCACGATTACCGTACATTGTTTTTTAAAACATCACAACCCCTTTATTTATTCATATTGATAATTGTCAAATCTTAATGTCAGATTGTTCGACAACTTAAACAGCAGGTACTTATTTTTGATTTTAATTCATGAGTTCTTGTCTATCCTCTTGAATATAAGTTGGATTGGTATACAGTTTATTAGGGACATTAAGTTGTAAACCAAGGTAGAGAGCGGCATTATTGTTCGCTCTTTATTTTTTTATATCAGATATGTTCTTAAATCTATGGGCGTCCAAACATTGCCTGGTTGCCTAAGCAGCTATGTAGATATTCCTGCCTTCAGTAACTATAACGTTTAAATAGGGCAGTGGCTGCGGGAGAAAAGCGCATTTTAAGCTCACTAATAGATTTTACCTATCATATCATAGAATTAAATGATTGTGATTGCTTGAGTCAATGTTTTAATTTTATCTCAATATTTAAACAGAAAGCTTAAATTAGTATTCATCTAACAGAACATAAAAAATAGAACATGGACAACGGATCAAACGACATCAGCAAATGCCCATTTCACAATGGCGCTATGAAAACCAACGTTGGCGGTGGGGGTACCCGCAATCACGACTGGTGGCCAAATCAATTGAAACTTAATATTCTTCGCCAGCATTCTTCTTTATCTGATCCTATGGGTGATGATTTTAGTTATGTTGAGGCATTTAAAAGCCTTGATCTTGAAGCGGTGAAAAGCGATCTGCATGCATTGATGACGGATTCACAAGACTGGTGGCCAGCAGATTTCGGACATTATGGTGGTTTGTTTATCCGTATGGCCTGGCACAGTGCAGGTACCTATCGTGTTGGAGATGGCCGTGGTGGTGCGGGTGCAGGATTACAGCGTTTTGCGCCATTGAACAGCTGGCCTGATAACGTGAGTTTAGACAAGGCTCGAAGATTGTTGTGGCCTATAAAACAAAAATACGGGCGTAAAATTTCTTGGGCGGATTTGATTATCCTTACCGGAAATATCGCACTCGAGTCGATGGGCTTTAAAACCTTTGGCTTTGCAGGTGGCAGGGAGGATTTATGGGAAGCGGACGAATCAGTATATTGGGGTGCCGAGAAAACCTGGTTAGGTGGTGATTTACGCTATGCACACGGCTCTGATGGTGCGCACAAAGATCACGGTGTATTGGTGAGTGATGATGATGCCGATGGCGATGTGCATACCCGCAATCTGGAGAAACCACTGGCAGCGGTGCAAATGGGTTTAATTTATGTAAATCCTGAAGGACCGGATGGTAATCCCGATCCGCTTCTTTCAGCTAAAGATATCCGAGATACTTTCGGGCGGATGGCGATGAACGACGAGGAAACGGTAGCACTTATTGCAGGAGGCCATACCTTTGGTAAAACACATGGTGCCGCTTCGGCAGATCATGTAGGTAAAGAACCTGAAGCAGCGGGTATAGAGAGTCAGGGATTTGGTTGGAGCAACAGCTATGGTTCGGGTAAAGGTGCAGATACCATTACCAGCGGTTTAGAGGTGACCTGGACAACCACGCCAACCAAATGGAGCAATAACTTTTTTGAAAACCTGTTCAAATACGATTGGGAACTGACCAAAAGCCCTGCAGGTGCACACCAATGGGTAGCCAAAAATGCGGAAGCGATTATTCCTGATGCTTACGATAGTGGCAAGAAGCACCTTCCAACCATGTTGACAACCGATCTGGCTTTGCGGTTTGACCCGGCTTATGAAAAGATTTCGAGGGGGTTTCTTGAAAATCCTGATGCCTTTGCTGATGCTTTCGCACGTGCCTGGTACAAATTAACCCACCGTGATATGGGACCAAAAGACCGTTATTTAGGTCCGGATGTGCCCCAGGAAGAATTGTTATGGCAAGATCCGATTCCTGCTGTAGACCATGCTTTAATTGATGATAACGACATTGCTGCCTTGAAAGGTAAAATACTGGGTTCGGGATTAACGGTATCTGAACTGGTTTCCACTGCCTGGGCTTCGGCTTCCACTTTCCGTGGATCAGATAAACGTGGTGGTGCAAACGGTGCACGGATCCGTCTGGCCCCTCAAAAAGACTGGGAGGTGAATCAGCCTGCACAGTTAAGCAAAGTATTAAACGTACTTGAAGGTATTCAGAACGAATTCAACGCTGCGCAGTTCGATGGGAAAAAAGTTTCCCTTGCCGATTTGATTGTACTGGCTGGTAATGCCGCTATCGAAAAATCAACAGGAGGTGCAACTCAGGTGCCATTTTATCCAGGTCGTATGGATGCTTCCCAAGAACAAACCGATGTAGAATCATTCGGCTACCTGGAGCCACTGGCTGACGGTTTCCGTAACTACCGCAAATCGAAATTTGGCGTGTCTACAGAAGAATTGTTGATCGACAGGGCTCAGCTACTCAACCTTACTGCACCTGAACTTACCGTGTTGCTAGGTGGATTGAGAGTGCTGGATATCAATGCTGACGGTTCGAAAAACGGCGTGTTTACTGAACGCCCTCAGCAGCTGTCGAATGATTTCTTTGTAAATTTACTGGATATGAACGTAGCCTGGAAAGCGACGTCGGATGACAAAGAAGTTTACCTGGGTACTAACCGTGCCACAGGTCAACCAAAATGGACTGCCACCCGTGCTGATCTGGCTATTGGCTCAAACGCAGAATTAAGGGCTATTGCCGAGGTTTATGGAAGCGCTGATGCGAACGATAAATTTGTGAAGGATTTTGTAAAAGCCTGGAACAAGATTATGAATGCTGATCGTTTCGATCTGGTATAAGTTGAAGTGATTTAAATGTCGAGATGGCCGTCTGATTTCTATCGGACGGCCATTTTGTTTGATCAGACATAAGCCCTTATCTGCATCTGGTAGGATATAGTACTATAATCGAACGTTAGTATAAGATTGTAATCGTGATAACCCAGTTTTTTGATCAAGTTCACCATTTCTTGCAGTACTATGATATTATTTACCTGAGATGATTTATTTTTGCATTACCAGTGCCGGGAGGCACCAAACTGATCATTTTAATCAGTAATACTTAGTCTCAACCATTTCGCAATTTTGAATTACGATCATCAGTATATCATCGGGAAGCCAGAACATGAATAATAATAGCAACGAACAAATCAACTACGGAAATAGCAAACCAGACATCAAAGCAGTATTTTTTGATGTAGATGGTACATTAGTCAGTTTCAAAACCAATCAAATACCCGTTTCTACCAAAAGGGCACTTGAAGCACTCCGCAAAAAAGGCATTAATGTTATTGTAGCCACCGGGCGTTCCATTCAAGCGCTCGATGTTTTAAAGGAGTTGTCTTTTGATGGCTTCATCTGTTTTAACGGCGGGCTTTGCGCCACTACCGATGGAGAGATTTTGCATAAACAACCCATGCATGCCGAAGATATAAAGGCACTGGTGGATTATCAGAAAAAATACAACATGAATTTCGCATTAATGTATCATGATGGTGTTTTCGTGCATACGATTACCGATATGGTGAAACAAATGCATGATCATATCAACCTGCCTTTGCCTCCGCTATTGGATCCTGAAAATGTAGATTTTGGAAATGTGCTACAGGCCAATGTTTTCATGAACCCGGAAGAGGAAGTGCTATTCATGGAAAACGTGATGCCCAACTGCGTGGCAAGCAGGTGGACACCGCTTTTTGCTGACGTAAATGCCGGCGGACTGAATAAATATGTAGGTATTGAAATTTTCTGTAAGCATTTCAATATTCAACCTTCACAAACAATGGCCTTTGGCGATGGGGGTAATGATATTGCCATGCTTACCCACACCGCTATCGGCGTGGCGATGGGCGATGCCAATACAGGCGTTAAAGCCATAGCCGACTATACCACTGCTGATGTAGATGACGATGGTATCTGGAAGGCACTGGTACACTTTGGCGTTTTGGAGGATGTGGCTGACTTTATACCTCAATAGCGCCTTTCTTACCCAAATAACTTCAATAAATCTTCTTTCCCAAGCGATTTCAATATACCGTCATCGCCTGGGATCAATTCACCCGCAAGCTTTCTTTTACGTTCCTGGATCTCTAAAATCCTTTCTTCCAGGGTATCCTTGCAGATCATCCGGTAGGCCATTACATGTTTGTCTTGTCCGATACGGTAGCAACGGTCGATGGCCTGGTTTTCTACAGCCGGGTTCCACCAGGGGTCGATCAGGTAAACATAGTCGGCAGCCGTGAGGTTCAGGCCCGTTCCGCCAGCTTTTAAACTGATCAGAAAAACCCTGCAATCCTCATCATTCTGAAATCTGTTTACAGCAGCCTTTCTTTTGTCCAGCTTCGTACTGCCATCCAGGTAGGCATAAGTAATTCCCTGTTGTTCCAGTTCCGCTTTGATTAAGCCCAGCATTCCGGTAAAAGCAGAGAAAACCAATAACTTATGACCCGTTGTTTTCTCCATGATGTGTTCCATTAGTTCGGTGATTTTGCATGGAGTGCCTTCATAGGAAGGTGCATCTTTAATTAGTGCCGGAGAATTGCAAATCTGCCTCAGGGCCATTAACCTCCTCAATACCTCAAACTTTGAATTTTCCAGGCCTACAGAAGCAATCTTATCGACCAATTCGGCCTTAAATTCCTTGCTGTAACTGTCGTAAATTCTTCGTTGTCCAGGTTCCATTTCGCACCATATGGTCATCTCTGTTTTTGGTGGTAAATCAGTAGCAACCTGCTTTTTAGTGCGCCTTAAAATAAATGGCCTGGTCATTTTAAGCAGCGTATCCGCACGTTCTTTATCTTTGTCATCTCCATTCACTGCAAGGTTATCATTAAACATGCGCATACTCCCAAAGAAGCCCGGGTTAACAAAGTTCATCAACGCATAAAGATCCGACGAACTGTTTTCTACTGGTGTTCCCGTGAGCGCAAGCCTGTGTTGTGGAGCGAGCAGCGTTGCCATTTTATATTTTTTGGAGTAGGGGTTTTTAATGGCCTGCGCCTCATCCAGGATTACATAATCAAAGCTGATTGCCTTTAAAAATTCAATATCTACTGCAGCGGTACCATAAGATGTAATTACAAGATCATACTTTTTCAATTCGTCGCTATTTTTTTCGCGAAGCAAACCATGAAAAACCAATACTTTAAGTTCCGGAAAGAATTTTGCTGCTTCATCCTGCCAGTTGTATAGCAGAGACGCCGGAGCCAGTAACAAGTGCGGACCAGCTACAAGCCCGTTATTTTTAAGGTGCTGAAGCAGGGTAAGTATCTGCAGGGTTTTGCCCAGGCCCATATCATCAGCCAGCAGACCTCCCCATTTTAAGGAATGCAGGTGGCAAAGCCAGCTAAAGCCAATCAACTGATAGGGCCGCAATACTGCATTCAAGTTATCAGGAACTGGAATAAGGGGTATTTTCTCCAGCTCGTTAAATAATTTGTCTCTTTCTGTCACCATATTAGCCAGATCCGGCCTTTCTGCTTTCTTGTATAAGTGATCGATGAGCATATAGTGTTGCCCGGTTAGTTTTACCCCCTTATCTGTTATTGTGCCGCTGCTAAAAATAGCACCAAGCTTTTTGAAAAACTCCTTCGGTAGATGTGCCGTTTTTCCATTAGCGAGCACCAGGGTGTCTGCACCCTTTCTGATTGCTTTCTGGATTTCTTCGGGGCTGAGTCGCAGATTTCCGAAAGTTACCGATACTCCGATATCCAGGGAGCCATTTTCCTGCTGGATGTTTAAATCAATATCAGGCAGCTCCATATGAAAATCAATGCCAGTCAGGTTCTCCAGGCCTGAAAAGTTAATGTCAGGACCCTTAAGGTTGTAAATCGTCCTGGCAAACCAGTGGTCTCTTTTAAGGGTGTCTTTAGTCAGGTAAAAATAGGGCAGGGCCTCCTGCTGTTTAAATGTTGGGAGGAGTGCTATAAAAAGCGCTTTAAATGCAGCTTCCTCTGCTTTGTTTCGCTGTAATACTTGTAACTGACCATTTTCCATTTTCGGAAACTCCGTGCCGGCAGACTGCACAGTGACCACCAGTCCATCGGGGTAAATAACCTCGGGAATAAAAGCCACAAACTCACCCTGATCAACGGTTCTGATCTGTTTGGCTTGAATGTTAAGCAACGTCGGGTTTGCTTTTTCTGTCAGCTCAAACCTCACCTGAAAATTCAATGCGAGCTTCACTAATATGGCCTGGTTGAACTCTTCGAAGTCTTTGTCGAGGACGGTAAAAGTTCCTCCCGCCCGGAGTATTTCGCTTATAGCCTTTCCTTCTTCCAGGTTATGGAACTGGTGAAACAAACCTGGGGACTGTTTTAGAGAAAAGAAAAACGGATCGTTATTTGGTAACACTTCATTGATTTCGCAATCCTGACCTTTTAACCGGGCCTTGACCCTAAGCTTGTAATGGCCGCTATGTTGGGATAGGGTGAAGATAAACGATGCCTCCTCGTCCGTGAACGCAAAGGGTGTCATGCTATCTTTAGTTAGCGTCGCTTTGGAGAGCACCTTATTGTAAAAAGTGTGATAAAACAAATGCTTTTGTTCCTTTAGAACCGGTAGCAGTTGTTTCCAGTAGTTAAAAGCGGTATACCGCAAGGCTGCAGTATTCTCGTCAACAACATATCTGGATTGCTTATATTCAGTTTCAAAATTTAAAAGCAGATCGAAATCCTGGCTATACGCATGGAGTAATTTATCTTTTAAATTTAATCGCTTATCTGCAAACACAGGCTTATAAAAATTTACGAAGGATCTGATGCCATCACCATACTCATAAAGGATAACCCGGCAAGGAATCAGCATAGGAATATTTAGATCGCGCTGGGCACCAACGATATATGCCACGGAAGTCAATTCTTCGTCTTTTGTTTTTACCGGTAATGGGGAGAATGCCGGGTAGCCCATAAAAGCTTCTGGCCTGATGGCATTTTGATAGTTGAAAATGTGGCCGTATTCACGTTTGGGGAGCACACTAATACCGGAATAATTCCCTTTTAGTACCAGATACTTTTCAAAGAACTCGGGGTCGGTGAAGGGGTGTTGTTTAAAGCGCTCGAAGAACTTGAATTCTTTTCGATCGATCATTTTATTAAAAAGTTTAATGGCGTGGCTGCAAAGCCCTGTTACCTCTTTTGCGCAGTTACAGGATACCATGATGTAGCCATCCATCATGCTGATCTTTTGCTCATGATATTCCTGCCATCCCGAGCGAACGGTGATGGTCTGCGCTTCAAAAGCAGTAACGCTGTAATCACAGAAAGGATATTTCTCCTTTTTCATCTCATCTGTAATCATCACGTCGGCTGGGTAGGGTAGCTGAGTCTTCGCTTTCAGTTGCAGTTTGTAAGGTGTGGAAGCGTTCCTTCTTGGAGAATTTCTATTTGTCATAATGATCCTGTTCTTCTATCCGTGATAATGTATTTTATTCTCGATTGTCTTCATGAAAAGGTGTTTACTTGCCATCAACTCGTATATAGCCAGTTTAACGAATAGCGGCCTGATCATGGGATCGAAACGGGAGAACTTCAAATGAGTATAGATATCGATAGGTTGCTGTGGGTACTTGAAAAAGGAGATATCAAGTAACTTCATGACCGCTGTTTTATATTTATTGATGATCTCGAGCCTTGAGTCGTCAGGAATATTGTAGTCATATTCTTCGTAGGTGATGCGGCTGTTTTCTTTTGTTCCCTTCTTCTTGTTAACAACATACCAGGGATGAATAAGGCAATATTGGATTTTGCCCGCATGGTAGGTTTTAACCCCTCTTATAGCGCGCTTCTCATGGAAGCCATAGGGATCAGGAAGTAAATTTAATTCTACATCTAAAGTGGAATGATAAATGGCTTTTAAAGCAAGTTTATCATTTTCATGAAGTTTTACCCCATCATTTAGTTCTTCATAATCGCGGTAAAAATAGGGTTGCTTTCCCATCAGAAATGAGATTTCTTCCTGTGCGTATCCTGCTGCAATTCTTGAAATGCAGCACTGATAACGGATCGTAAATTCACTTTGGGTCATCAAGCCCGAATAATAATGTGGTTTGTTCATAATTAGATTTCCTATAACCTGTAGTATTAATAGTTAGAGCCTACTTAAGTAATGTTTAACGTTACTAAAGTAATTATAAACATTCTATTTCACAAATTATTATTATGACTTTATTCAATGCGCTTATCTTTAAAAGAATTCAGAAGAAAATTTCAATTGTGATGACCAAATTAGGAGAGTACTTAGCTAAACGATCTGTTAGTAAAGCCACGTTAGCAAAAAAGACAGGCATTACCAAACAGCGGTTAAATGACCTCACCTTAAAGGATAATGCGAGGCCAATGGGCTTTGAACTTTACCTGATAGCACTTGCAATTGAAGCAGAGGTTGTGGAGATGAATAAGTTTTTATACGGACACCTGAAACTGAAGGAAGAAATGGAAGGGTAATCGCATTATCGGCTTAATTTATGGTCAAAGTATAGGCTAAGCCGTAAAACCTCAGTATCTGGTATTAAAAAGTGTTAAGCTACATTATTGCCTTTATCTGCTTGACGTAACGTTGTATTGGTGTGAAGGTATATTGGTAGTAGGCAAGAGGCATAATCCTCCCACCACGGCCTATAACTTGTCCGGGTTTTGTACGTGTCTCGAACGTGTCTGCTACGTCTTTTTACGTTCCAGGTACGATCCGGGTATGCCCATGGTTAGTACCAGCCCTGTACCAGTTATATGCCGTGGTCGAACATGTGTGCCGGGAAGATCGAACAGTAACCATAGCGAGAACTATAGCTGTTTGTTTTTATAAATTATCATTAACCAAAGTCAAGTATGCCAGAGTACAAAACACCAGGAGTTTATATCAATGAAGTTGCAGCCTTCCCCAATTCAGCTGTAGTTGTTGAAACTGCCGTTCCGGCTTTTATCGGATACACCTTTAAGGCTGAGCGAAACGGAAACTCCCTGATAGGTTTACCCACCAGAATCAATTCCTTTGCCGAATATGTAGAAAGCTTTGGCGGTGCATTTTCCCCAAAATTTAAAATTGAAGAAGATAAAGTTCACCCACCTGGGGCATCATCCATTAAAATTGGTGCCGCTACCATAAATGTTTCGTTCGAAGCGCATAATGAGTTATATTTCTATAACAGCATTCGCTTATTTTATGCCAATGGTGGCAGTTCATGCATAATCCTGGCGGTAGACACTTACGGTGATAAACAGAACGGACTGGAGGTTAAGGCTTCTGACTTTACGAAAGCCGGTGGCCCGCTGGAGATTCTTAAAAAAACACAGGAGCCTACCCTCATTGTGATTCCGGATGTCGTGAAGTTGAATGAAGAAGCTTATGCCGTTTATCCGCAGGTACTGGTACATTGTAGCAGTATGCAAGACCGGTTCGCAATTTTCGATTTGCAAAAACATGATGAAACATTGAACCCCGAAGAGGTAGCTGCGGATTTCAGGAGCAGGATTGGAGATCACTTTCTCAACTATGGAGCAGCTTACTATCCCTGGCTAAATACGAATGTTGTTGATGACGATGAGCTCACCTTCGAAAATCTGCCTGATACACTTAGCGACTACCTGGAAGATGGTGAACCGAAAAAAATATGCCAGGATTATGCTGTTGAGTTTGCCGGGCTGAAATACTTAATTAAGCAGCGCGAATCACAGGTAAAGCAAAGCGACTACGCATTTCCGGATCAGCTCATCAGCTTAAAAAAGAATCACCACCTGGCACTTAAATCTGCAAGCTCTAATTACAAGGCTATTTTACAACACGCGAGATTTCTTGCTAACCAATTGCCACCGAGTGCTGCGATAGCTGGTATGTATACCATGGTTGACAGTACCAGAGGGGTGTGGAAAGCCCCGGCGAATTGTTCATTAAACGAGGTTGTAAGTCCCATTGTGAATATTTCGAACGAGGCCCAGGTATTTTTTAATGTAGATCCTGAAACGGGAAAATCAATCAATGTGATCCGTCCGTTTGAAGGATTGGGGACGCTGGTATGGGGAGCAAGAACGTTGGATGGAAACAGCGATGACTGGAAATACATCAATGTGCGCAGAACATTGATCATGATTGAGCAATCTATAAAAGCTGCCACCAGGGCTTATGTGTTTGAGCCGAACGATGCCAACACCTGGATTACGGTTAAATCCATGATCGATAATTTCCTTTTCAATCTCTGGAAACAGGGTGCTTTAGCTGGTGCAGTGCCCGAACAAGCTTACGATGTGCAGATTGGACTTGGTTCTACGATGACAGCAAATGATATCCTGGACGGTAAAATGCTCGTCTGTGTGAAGGTGGCTATTGTGAGACCAGCGGAATTTATCGTGATCACTTTCCAACAACAATTACAGCAATCATAAAGAATTCTGGTAAAACTCATCAAAAAATTATCCAGCCATGGCAGATGTGAATTTTCGTTATGTATAATATTAGCATATTAATGCCTGTCATCATAATTTCTGGCATGGCTTACAGCATCCTGGCCAAAAAGCTGACGGTTGCGGCAGCCTTCACAGGAGCTGTGATTGCGATAACTATTTTTAGTGCTGCGGGATACTCCGGATTAGCCATGATGACGACTTTTTTTATATTAGGCTCTGCTGCCACCTCCTGGCAACGGCATAAAAAGCACCCGTTAATTAAAGGTGAGGAAACTGGGACTGGCCGGAATATGATGCAGGTACTTGCTAACGCCGGGGCAGCCGGTATCGTTGGTATAGTAGTTATTGTTTATCCCCAGCACTCGGTGCTGCTATTACCTGTGATGGCTGCTGCTTTCGCATCTGCAGCAGCAGATACACTTTCCTCTGAGCTCGGAATGGTTTACGGACGACGCTTCTTCAATGTGATTTCGTTTAAGCCCGACGCTTGCGGTAGAGACGGGGTGGTCAGCCTGGAAGGAACCGTGATCGGCATTTTAGGAAGTGCTATAATCGCGGTTATTTATGCGATTGGATGGGGCAGGGGCATCAGCTTTTTATTTATAGTTATTGCAGGCACGATAGGTAATATTACCGATTCCGTATTGGGCGCTTTGCTGGAGCGGAAGGGAATTATTGGCAATGACGCCGTTAATTTCTTGAATACATTGGTGGCAGCGGGGGTGATGCTGGGGCTTGAGGTGGCTTTTGTTAGTGTCTAACCATCATAAGATGGTCCGAAATGGAATATCTGATTAGGCCCCACTTTCAGCATATTCTTTTGAACTCTATTGTCGCATTGATGGCGAAGCACTAAAGCTCATATTAAGGGGATATCTAAGTAACAGTGTGCTAAACTATTTTTGCATCTCTGGTTAATAATCTCTTATCAACGTCGAATTCGGTACTAAACCAATTAATTAAGATTTTTTCAATTTCAATTTTATTAAATGATTTTGGGTTCCTTCTAGATTTTAAATAATTTTCTGTAGTTACTTTTTTAACTAATTGCTCCATTGTTTCCAAGCCGATTTCATTTGCGGCTTTGTCAGATAACCAGAATCCCAAAAGTGAAAATGTAATTCCGGAAATTGCTAGTTTCCAACTGAAAAAAAAACCAATCAGCGATAGAATGAAGATCGATAACAATGTTAAAGTTTGCCAGCTTGGTGGCGTAAGCACATTTAGTTGAAAGCCTAATTTTACTTCTACTCTCTTTAAATAAGAGCGTCTATTGTTCCTGGGGAATATAATGGAAAGTTTTTGTTGGCTTGTTATTGTTGATCTTTCAATGTTAAGTTCAGCGGAAATTGCGTCCCTGAGTTTATAAAATGCCTGTTGGCTTGTACAGTCATTCAAGTTATCAAGTTTGATTTTGTTTGCTATGTGATCACACATTTCTCCGAAATTTTTAACATCTGCAAGTTCTCTACCTTTGAATTTGATGTTAAATGATTTCTCCACTTTGACAAGTAAATCCTCTATATCTTCGGGATCAATATTTTTAAGCTGATGATTTTTCATATATTTTGTATGCTAAAGTGTTCTGGTAATCCTCCCGAATCCCCCTTCATTTCTTGCCAGCGTTTTTGCTACATTTACTGCAGCTTAAATTTAATTATTTTTAAGCGCACACTCGCCATTTTCCGCATATTCCTTTATAACTAAATTACGATTGATTAGCAGGTTTTCCATATATCTTTTCAGAAAAAGATAGTCAGCAAGTTTACCTAGAATTCCTAAGGGTGACACGAAAGTGAAAATATCGATCATGTTTGTACCGTTATTCATAGGTTCAAATTTATGGATGTGTTTAAACGATTTGAATGCACCACTTACCATTTCATCGGTAAATGTATGTGGCATTTCAAAGGCAGTAATTCTAGATGTTAATTCCTGGAAAAAACCGAAATGCTTTGCCCGCCATGTCACCGATTCACCTAATTCTATTAGCCCAGACATTCTTCCTGCAATTACTTTTTCATGCGTCTGCTTAGTGGAAATCTGATGTAAATCTACACTTCTTGAAAGATCGAATACGGTCTCGGGTGTAGCTAAAACAAATGTATTTAAGTATATCGTAGTCATTTTTGGCGTACTAATAGAAATAACAGGTGATGTTTCATATTGTATCTGGTTTTAAATTATTTGATGTACGGATAATATTGCAGTTGTTTCTAGTATTGATAAATCTTTAAATCAATGCATATTTAGCAACTAATGGAACAACGTAATTTATCATTTATTAAATTAAATCCCTGTACGATATGCGGCGAATAACAATTTTATTCGTCGCAATTTTGCGGTGAATGATTTGAGATGCAGTGAATATTTATTATATTTACCGCACATTTGCGGATATTATGTACATTCATCAACTAAAAGACTGGCCCGACTTTACCTGGGATTTAGAAGCGCTATCACCCGTTCTGGGAACTGTGCGACACCGTCAGGGCAAAATACTGGGACAAATGAGCGCACTTGGATTTGAATTGCGTGAAAAAGCACTACTTGAAACACTCACTGCCGATGTCGTCAAATCAAGCGAAATTGAAGGAGAACGTTTAAACGAAGATCAGGTACGCTCCTCTATTGCCAGAAGGCTAGGCATAGCATTGGCAGGAGCAGTGCCCGCAGAGAGAAATGTGGAGGGCGTGGTAGAAATGATGCTAGATGCTACTCAGAACTATTCAAACGAACTTAATACATCCAGGCTCTTTGACTGGCATGCTGCATTATTTCCGACCGGCAGGAGCGGCATGCAGAAAATAACGGTAGCAGAATGGCGTGGCCCTGATGCTGGCCCAATGCAGGTCGGATCTGGTCCCATGGGAAGAGAACGCATACATTTCGAGGCGCCAACGTCGGAACGCCTGCAAGGAGAAATGGAAAAATTTCTTAACTGGTTCAATGTAAGCAGCGATACTGATCCGGTCGTCAAGGCCGCTGTAGCGCACATTTGGTTTGTTACCATACATCCATTTGATGATGGAAACGGGAGGATCACCAGAGCTATCACCGACATGCAACTGGCCCGGGCAGATGAAAGCCCCCTCAGATTTTATAGTATTTCTGCCGAGATCTTGAAAGAGAGACCCGCGTATTATGAAGTGCTGGAGCGGACCCAAAAAGGTGGTCTGGACATCACAACCTGGATCAAATGGTTTCTCGAATGCCTTAACCATTCCATGGATCAGACCGAACAGACCATGTCTGCAATCATGCAGCGTAAAGCATTTTGGGAAAAACACCGGGAAACCGTCTTCAATCCAAGGCAGCAAAAAATGATCGCCGTTCTTTTAGATGATTTCTTTGGCTCCTTGAATACGTCTAAATGGGCAAAGATAACCAAAAGCTCTGCAGACACTGCTTTAAGGGATATACAGGATCTGCTTAACAAAGGCGTCCTTGAAAAAACCGATGCCGGTGGCCGAAGCACCAGCTATACGCTTATCAATACATAATTCATTTTTTGGTAACAAGTTCACAACGTTAAGTTATTGCTATGCCTGTGTTCGGTCTAAAAAGCTATAAAACAAAAAATCCCCTAACTTTCGTTAGAGGATTTACTTGTGAACCCGCTGGGATTTGCACCTAGTGCTAAAATCAGCGTTTAAATAGTATTTTATACGGTTTTCGATTTGTACTCACCTAATTACTCACCGTTTTTTTCGATACGTTTTAGCTACAATTGCTATGTTCGAATATACATGTAAATACCGGAAATATCAATAATATTATACTCTAACTTGATATTTTATTTTAGGTAATCATAAAAACGGAGTTGATAAATTATTATCTTGTAGCAGTCTGAAACTGCATAATCTAATTAATGTCTAACGAACTCAATCGAAATCCCGAACAAAAAGCTCGGGATCAGATAGATGCTATGCTTCGCTTGGCAGGCTGGCATGTTCAGTCAAGAAACGATATTGACTTTAGTGTAGGCATTGGAGTAGCCATTAGAGAATATCAAACCAGTGTTGGACCTGCCGATTATATCCCTTTTCGTCAATCAAAAACCTTTGGGGATAATAGAAGCTAAACATGAGGATGAAGGTCATAGATTAACTGTTGTAGAAGGACAATCTAAAGAATACGCAGTTGCTAAACTAAAAGCATTGGTAAATGCCGAGCCTCTAAAATATGTGTATGAAAGTACAGGTGTGGTAACTCGTTATACTGACCACAAACCGAGAGGAAAAAATGTTTTTAGTTTTCATAAACCGGAGACTTTGTTAGGAAGGTGGAGGTGAATGATAAAACGGAGTTGGTTTATAAGCTGAGACAAGGAGTGATTTAATGGAATTAATTACCAACGTTGTTCATTTGGGGACAGCATTTATTGTTTATTCTGTTTAAATTTTTAGCTTAGCATAAAATTAACAAGCTCAATGACCAATTTTAATGAATTTATAAATAAGGATTACTTTCGGGTCAATAATCCAGATCATCCTTTCGTCTATTCTGGCCCAGATATTTTACTTTCTGATGCAAAAAGTCTGACAGCTTTGTTTATCCCTTCACCTGAGGAATTAGGCTCCAGTAATAAACTACTCTTGCGTTTGATAAACTCAAAGATCGGTTATCCTGCCAATACAATTATGACATTGGTTTTGGATCACAATAAGGAGTTTAAAAACACTGATCGTGTTGAACGGGACTTTTTCGATCTAGTTATTGAGCCCTCAGACTTGAAGCGGTTAAAATCTATTCTCAAAGAGACAAAATCTATAAGCTATTTTAAGGATTTTAAACGTACTCAAAAACAGCTGTTTGATCGTCAGGCGAGGGTGCAAAATAGCAATTTAGTCTATGCTGAAAAAGTCAAGTTTGACAAGGATAAAGTGGAACCATTTATTAACAAGGAAAAAATCCAATATTTTAATTATTTGGAGGATAGATTCGAAAAAGTCAGATCAAATATATACGAGTTCGAAAACACGTTGATAGGATTTAAAAACCTGTCAAAAAAGCCAGATTTGGAAGAATTGGCGCCGTATTATGATTTTGTTCTTAGATCGGAATTGTTCATGAAAGATAAGATTCCTTTTTTCAAGAAGAGGGACGATGCAAAATGTTTAAGCCTTAATGAACTTCCAACCAGCAGGTTCGATCCAATGAAGCCTATGAGATTAGCGAGTTTATTCGGATGGCTAATCGGTAACATCAATAGTGAAAAGGATTTAGAATTCAGATTAAATAGTTATGAGCGATCAAAGAAATAGAATTAATACAATTGTGGCTTTATTGAATTCTAACTCGAATTTATCTATTGGGAATCTCAATAAAGTAAAGGCTGAATTGCACCAGGTGGTGGATGTACATGGCATATCGCCCACTAGAAGACGAAATCTGATGAAAGTTCTGCATTCTACCAGGGCACTGGATTCGACACTAAACGCGTTTGTAGAATTTCACAACATTAAGAATAATGCCAAGTCTATCGGTCAGTATCTTTCTCAGTTACAAAAGCATAATGAGCAATCCTTGCAGAATCTTTCCGCATCGGAGAGAAGCAGGTATCAACGATCTATTGCGGATCTTCGCAATAAGCATTTGCACACTGCAGATAGCTATCCAGCAAATGAAGCAGAGGTTAATAACATTATTGGCGAAATGCAAACTTTAATTTCAAGGTTAGCAACATTATAATTTGAATAAAAAGCCTTGGTGTGCGTGAATTATGTCTTTGAGAAATACTGGTTAGTAAGGTGTTAATTATTGTCGATAATACAGCACATCCATAAATGCTACTCGATAGGCTGCAATTTTCTGTTCTATGGCATTTTTGGGTTTAGGGAACTGGTACAAGTGTGAGGACTGGATTCTCTCGACAACTTCATCCCAATAGCGTTCCAGATTCATAGTGCCAACTGATTTAATCTGGAAGTCATCTGCCAGTAATTGGTTGTTCCCTGTCGATATGGCGAAGAAAACGTCCGGTCTTTTCATTGCAAGTAGCCTGGTTGCAGAACGGTATTTATTGCCGCCATCAACTGCCTTTTGGAAAAGTTCAACGAATTTTTCATAGTGCTGTTTAGTGACTTCTCCGCTCAGTGGTATGATGTCTATTGCTTTCCCGATAAGACCTGGTTTGTTATTGATGACCTGTTTGAGTTTGCCAGCATTATTCATATTCCCAAAAAGGCGGAAATCTGCTGATTGGTTAGCCCATTTATATCCAGCAATCCGCTGTTGAATAGTAATATCCATATCTGCGAACTTCTGGTTTTCCTGAAAGTACTGCTGAACAAAATCCAGTACTTTTATCCGCTCCTGTATCTGCGCTTTTTTTTGATCGTTGATGCGTTTGATGTACTCAGACCATGTGGTTGCTACAATTGGGATAGAGAAATAAGGTGTTCCTGGTTTTTGTTTGTTCTCTAAGCGGGAGAGGGCTTTGAGTTTGGATTGATTCCTTTCCCATGATCTGTAGTAGTCTTTTAGCAGGTCTTTATCGAAGTGTTTTGCTTGATCCCAGGCATCTGCGATGGATTTTTTGATTTGATTATACATTTCTTTGTCGGCATTCTCGCTGGTGATGAGTATGCCTGCTTCATTATTGGCACTGAATGCGGCATTGGTAAAATTGGCGCTGCCGATGATGGCTTCCCATTTTTCAGGGGTGCTAGAGAATAGGTAGACTTTTGGATGAAAGGTGCCGGCAGAAATGGTCATAAATTTGATTTCTTTATACCCCATAAATTGCTCGATAAAATCCGGGTGGGTCTGGTAAAAATGTAGCCCAACTACTATCTTTCTAATTTTATTGGTGTTTTTGCATAGTTCTGTTGTGAGCGGAAATGGTTTTCCTGCCCAGGCGACCATCCAATGGTATTTGTCATATTGATTCATTAAACGGCTAAATTCTGCATTTAATGCTGAGGCGTCAATAAGGTATTTCATATGGCAAGATAAGTATTATGCTGGTATTGATGTTACGGTTTGGTAAAATGGTCTCCGATAACGCTTAGGATATCGGAGACCAGAAAGATGTAGCTACTATGATCTCAGTGCTACGATGCACAATGCAAAGAATGCAATGATTACCAGGGCGACAATCGCCAGAGCGGTGTTGTTGGGCTTGTTTTTCATTTTACTTGGATTTTGGTTATTATTAATTTTAATAATTGCTGAAATGCATTTTAAAAAGAAGTTGAAGGCAGAGAAAAGGAGTTGTTGTTCCATGTTGCTGTTTTTTATATGTTTATGATAAAATTTTCGAATTCTGTCTTACCCAGTTTGGCTAATTGCAGAGATGGTCCTTGCGCTTTTTGGGCGCTTTTTTTTGTGTTCGTAGGTACAGGGGTTTTAGGCATGTAAACCGGCATGGGTCTTCACTACCTTCGTGTTTTCTTAATAGATGGCTGTTTTTAAGCTTTTGTTGCTGTTTACATCGCTAAGGATTTCGGGCGGCTAAAACGGTCTGGTTGATCTGCCGATTATATCTTACCCAATTAGTCACGTTTGTTTCAGTATGGCGATATTATTTTTTGCAATGCTTTGGGCCTTAAAAGAACTGGTCTTTTCTTTGGTTATCTACCGTATAGATAAATTTTTCAAAATCTATCTGATAATGTTCGGCTTGATCAGCGCGGTTAAGCTTTTTTATTTTTTAAATTTTACGCTTAAGGGTTTTACACCGCTTAAAAAGACGGGTTTTCAAATTCCTCAATTCTCGGGTGCTAGATTTAGAATTGGCTTATTTTTTGAAGTCGTTAACTTCTATAAAGATTTGAGACTGCGAAAACCTTCAAGCTTGTATTCGGATAGCATATAACCTAAGAATTGTATTTTGTTTTACTAAGGATTGTTACTAGTAGAATTATTGGTATCCCCATTTTTTAGTGTAACGCCTGAATAGGCGTTAAAGGCAGTTTTATAAAATGCTTTGTGGAGTTGATTTAATGGTTTTTGAAAATAATCTTTCTGATTTTCAGTGTCTTGAAAAATAGTTTTTTCTTTTTTGATTGATGAGGAGCTTTGTGAGGAAATGTAGGACTTTTTTTGCGAGCTTATTTTCCTGTTAACCCTTTCTAGGAAGCATTCACGATCAATACCCCCATTAAAAGGTCATGTCACCTATTGAAATTTAAGTAAAGAATTTTGGCGGTAAAGGTTGATAGAGCATGTCAATGTGCAATTTGTCATTAAATTTTGCAAAATAAAAAAAGTTGTTTTGGATCGTTTTAATGGCCGTGCTTTGAAACCAGGTCTGCCTATGACTTTTCGATATTATACGTAATTTGATATATTTGATATTTGAAATTACGCGATCCTTATGCCGAATAATATATTGAACCCTTTTGCCACACTGCCCATCTGGAAACACTTTCTTGAAGTTACCAAAGACCAACCTGATGAACAGTCCATGGTGATTAAACATATTGAACATGCACTGCCGTTGTTGGAGCGTATTCCTTTGGCATTCCCGTTTTATACCCTGCACAATAGCCAGCACCAATATAATATCCTTCACCTGATAGGGGAAATATTAGATCCCAGACTAAACGAACTGACAGGTCTTGAAACTGCGATGATCATTTTGTCTGCAGTTTACCATGATATCGGAATGGTCTACTCTCCTGCGGATCTTCAAAAGATCGTCACCGAGCCGGAATTCCTGGACTTTTTGTCGGAAAACACCTCGGCCAACCTTCAATTTGAGGAAAACGGAAAGCAGCCTACAGAGGAACTAATCAACTGGTACTGCCGCTGGGCACATGCCAAAAGGGTGTGGCCATTTCTACAGCAGGCCGATGAAAGAATACCCATTGTTTGGGAAGGGGTGCCGTTCCGTGACGAACTCGGGAATGTCTGCGAGAGCCACAATGAGCCGGCGGATGTCATTAAGAATGATGACTTGAAGTTCAGCAACAGTTTTTTGGGCAAATGTGACCTGAAGTTCTGCGCCCTGCTGCTACGTTTGGGGGATATACTTGATTTTGATGATACCCGATCACCAAGGGGTCTATATGAGTTTCTTGGATTGGACAAGGCAAAAAGAACTGGAGAAGTGATCAGCAACGAAGAGTGGCGCAAACATATGAGCGCCAAAGGGTTTGCGATAGATAGAACAGGCAAGCGCCCAGGCCTTCGATTTATTGCTGTTCCAGAACATCCGAAAGTGGAAGTGGGCATCCGCGATTTTTTGAAGATCATAGAAAATGAACTCAACGCCTGTGCCAGGCTTTTGCATTTCTGTTCCCCGCGCTGGTCTGACTTTGAACTTCCAGAAGAAATGAACCTGGAAGGTATCAAAAGCAAAAACTACCGATCGGGCAACTATCATTTTTCGCTCGCTGAAAACGATGTGATGAAACTGCTGACCGGAGAAGGGATCTATAACGACGATTATATTTTCCTGAGGGAACTGCTGCAGAACGCCATAGACACCAGCAGGCACAGGGAGTTCAGGGAGAGATTAACGACAGCGGGTTTTCAGGCTTCGCCCATTGTTGTTTCCAATTTTACCGACCAAGAAGGTTACCAATGGATCAGGATTGATGATTTCGGAATGGGCATGACCCTGGATATCATTGAAAAGCATTTGCTCAAGAAAGGACAATCCTATTATAACTCGGATTCGTTCAAACTCGAAAAGCTGGCCATCAAAGAAAAAGTGAATGCGGATTTTGTTCCGATAAGCCGTTTTGGGATCGGACTATTGTCATGCTTCATCTCTGGTGATAGAATCGAGATCAGTACCCTGCATAAGGATGACCTGCAAAATCCCTATAGACTTTCTGTGGAGGGAAGAAACGGATTCTTTACCCTGCAGAGCAAAAAGGCAAGGCATATACCGGCACCAATGCCAGCTGAATATGGACCGGAGACCGGTTTTCGTCAACAGGCAGGTACCTCGATAGCCGTCAGGATCACCACGAACAAGGAATATGAAGGTTTTGATGTCAAAAGGCACTTGGAAAAATACCTGATGGCACCGCCAGTTCCCGTGAAATACGATAGTGTCCAGGTCGGGGGTGATTTTGAGCTGCTGACAAAAGAGCCATGGACAACAGCCCAGTCCTTTGACCTGGAAGAAGAATTTGTCGAACGCGTCAGGACGCTGACTGATCTGCCCTTCGAAAAAGGGATAAAGGTTTCTATACTTCCGATCAACCTGACCAATGATGCGCTATCGTCCAATATCAAAGGGCAGCTGGTAATCACCTATATCGATATCAACGGACAAGAGCTGGGTAGTGACGAGAAAATCAGCTTTACCCTTGAATCTCATGAAGAGAACCAAATGAAGGTCCGTTGTACTCGTAGGATTCAGGACGGATCGAATTCCACAGAAAACCAGGAAACTTTGGATGTATCCTTCCTAATGGAACATTTACAGATTCCCAAGGAAATCACTTCCTATCCTTATTACTATAACCCATATCACCTCAATTCGCTTAGGTTCAGCCATAATGGTATCATGATCCCATCAGAATCCGAACTTTTTGCGCTGAACAGGGGACTGATCAACAACCACGTTAGCAGCTGGGGACATATGAACAATTTCAATTTCATTTGTACAGGCCTGATCTATTTCCAGGATGAACTGCTGCCGAAGCTGACCGTTTCCAGAAATGAAGTCAGGGAAATGACCTATCCTACGATAGCGCACATGCTCTCGGCGATGAGAGCATTAAACGGCCTGTTGTATGTGGAACCAAAACTCGACCAATATCATTTTTTTGACAAGTTGGAACGTGACGTCAAATATACCTCAGGGGATATCAAGGAGTCCAGGTTCTATGAGGATAACAGAGATTTCTGGAACGATCGCATCGAAGTCAGCACTGTTGAAGGGACGCTGACGATCCGTGAGCTCGTGGAAAAATCTCCGCAACGATTGCAGGTATATCTTGGTTCGCACAGTTCACGCTTCTACCAGACCCTGATCAACTATGTCCTGGAAGAAAATTTCGATATCGAGGCAGAGGATTATGAGGAAGACGGCTACCGCCACCTGCGCTATTTTGTTACCAAAAGGTCCAGGCCTTTACCTGAGATGGTCCTGGGATTCGATCCGCTTACCTTTGTAGACATTTCGAACAGTAGCCTGCTCAAGCTTGGCAAAAACATCAACATCAACCATAGTTTTGTCAAATGGTATGCCGCTGCCTACCCAATTCTTAACGCTGAGTATTTCCATTATTCTAAACAGCTCATCTATGGGCTGTATGGGAACTACAGCTCGATCAGGCCAGACACCCAGAAGATAAACAGGATATTGGAAAAACTCAGGAGCATCCTGCCGCCGGATCTAAGGCCTCCAAAGGACATAGACCTGAGCATGGATGATTTAGGCATCAAAGACTAGCCGGTAACCAGATCGTTTCCGTAGCAAACCTCTGTACATGTTTCAATGAACAGAGGTTTGATAACCGCTCAGTAGTTCCAGATTCTGGAAGCGATCTCTTTCAATTGGGCAAATTCCAGGTGAGCTGAAGGTTCGTAAAGGTTTTTATTGCCCTTGACGATCGAATGAAGCATGCTTCTTAATATATTCATCGTTTCCTTTCCACAGGTGTACCTTTCCGGGTCGCTTTCGTAGATCTTGGCGAGCTCAGGTTTTTCAGCGGCATGCATTTCATGCTTTTTGCCATATTTTTCCTTGAGCATTTTTTCGATCGAGAGCTCCCTGGTTTTTTCCCTTGCGACTTCGACTAATCCTACTGCCGATTCCAGGGATATAGTAGGGATGATGGCGCTGATGTGCTCTGGATCCAGAAAATGGGATTCGATGTCGGTACCCTTGGTTACAAAGGGAATTGCTCCCAGGGCAGTGATCTTCTTGCACTGATCTTCCAATTTTTCGGCGCTGAGGTAGTCTTTGTCCCTGTGTACGATAAAGATCAGGTCTTTGTTCACCTTTCTCAACGTTTCAAGCGTCAGCGGCAGTAGATCTATCTTTGTACAATTGCTGTAGGACATGATCGTCGTCTGTTCTGTGTCAAAGCCGTTCGACTGCACCAGCACCTCCAACATACCGGTTTTGGAGTCTTCTGAAAATACAACGCACCTGCTTTTGATGAGATCCTTTAGATTCATTACTGCCGATAGCCTGGCCACATATTCATCCAGATACATCATTCTGGAAGCCTCGTCCATCCGGTCGATGCCAGGGCTGGCAAATATATGTACTCCGGGTAAAAGGTCAGCTCCGCCCGACAGTAGTACCTTGGCGTTGTCAAGCCCCTGGTCTCCCAGAACGGCGATCTTCACCCTGCTGATCCCGGTAACCCGGAGGGCCATATAGGTCAGGTAGTCATCGCTGGTCAGAAATGCGCCGTCTTTCCAGTACACCACCAGTCCGTTTTGCACATGGTCATCGATATTGCGTTTGGCCTGCTGGATCTCAAAATAGGGGATCATAAAGCAGGCGTCAAAACTAAAGGGCCTGATCATCTCGAAATCGACTTCGGCGACATGGCATAAGATCTCTCCGAGAAACACCTGCTGTACGAGCTTAGTGTAAACACGGTCGTCAGGAGCTGAATCCCTTTTTTTGAATTCTGCCTTCTTAGATTTTTCCAAGCTTTGTTCCAGCGTCAAAAAAGATTCGGTATAATGGTCAGACAGATATTTCAATATCTCTATGCAGAGCCATAACGGCTGATTTTTGCTGATCCCGGGTTCAGTTTTTGCCGATGAAACCCACTGCCTATCTTGATCATAGTAGCAGAAGGCCGGCTCAGGTTCCAACTGGCTTACCCTGATCTCGAAGTAGGAGACCTGGGATGGATAGTTTTCGTCCATAAAAGTAATAGCATAAAAATGGCCGATATCTCCTTTGAGCTGATGGCAATGGACCATCACGCCGATCGGCTTATCTGGCAGGTAGTTCTCCACTTCGAAAAAGATCGGTTTTTTCAACGGGAATCTATCCAGCCGGGCAAACAGCTCATCAATGCCAATGTCCTGGGCCATCTGCTGATGGTTGACCAGAATAAAGCGGGCATCATTGAGCACATAGACCGCTAACTCTACGATAGTGATCTGCTGTTTGGTAAAACTGTGAATGTACCGCTGAACTTCTTTTACAGTTGGTGCCATGTCCTGTTTGCCCAGTATCTCCTTAAAAAGTGCAAGCTTGAGCCTGCCCATTAAGCTGGAACGAAGATTGGCCAATACTAGAGGATTTATTTTATTCATAGCTATAAGATCTGTAAAGTTTTGTTTAATCTAGCAAAAATGGCCTGTTCTAGAGCAGTTCCTCCAGTACCCTGTCCGTATCAGACCTGTAGCGGTAATCCTTCAGTATCTCGTCAAAAGACTCCAAAAGCTGCTCTCTTAACGTCTGGCTGGCCATGTCCTTTCCAGTAAGTGCAGTAAATGCCCCTACAATGAATTTGGTATAGCCCTCCTTTTTTCGCTGGATAACCTGACCAAATACCTAATGAAATTCTTTCACTCTACCATCAATTTTTGAAGCAAAATAGGCCTGCGTCATAGCACCCTGTTTTGAGGCTGATGATTTGCATCTTTACGAAAATCGAAAACCTTATTCATTTCTTCTAAAATATTGGTGTGGCTTTCCATATATAATCCTTGCTTACCGTCAGCTGCATAATCATCAAAGCTAATTAAGGTATCGTAATAGTTTTTGGTTGAATTGAACTTCTTATACTTCGTTTTTGAAGTCGCTACCTTTCTATGATAATTTTCTATAGTTGTTTTGAGCAGATTTCGATCCCGCTTAAGTTCAGAAAGATTTTCAATAAAAAAATCATAGTGAATCGTTGTGAATGGCGCAATTTTTTGAAATTGCTGAGCAATCTCCTCAGAAAGCTTTGGCGCGTTTAAATTTATATATTCATTCACCCCATTTTTAACGAGATGATTTTCAGTATATACCAAAACCGGGAAAATCCTGAGTTTTTTAACGGGCTGTTGAATTTTATAGTCACTCTGACTTTTTTCTGCCAGTAAAGTAATAATCCTGTTGAGCTGGGATGCTCCTTTTTTTTCAGCCACGAAGTTTTTATCAATGAAATACTTAAACTGTTCAACACTTTTCTCTATCGTAACAGTATTAACCAGCGAGGATGATTTGATCTCAAACAGATAAACATCACGTTCATTAACAATCATGGTCACATCGGTGAAAATCCCATCGTCAGAACCTATCACCCTAATCCCGCTTTTTTGAAGCGACTGTAACATTCCAAGAATAAGATACCGCTCAATATAATGCTTTCCCCAAAGCGATTGAAGATCACTATATCTTGACACCTTGAGCGACTCTGGTAGCAACTTCTTTGTGAAAAGATAGAAATTCCAGCATTTCTCAGTAATCAATCCGAAATTGGAAATGCCAGTCAAATACAACAGCCCATCAGATAGCTTAATGAATGGTTTAGTGGTAACGGTAGCAAGGCTTTTTTGTTCCTCTCTATTATCCGCATAGGTAACGACATCAATAACGTGAAGAATTTGGTAAAGATAATGGTCTGGGGGAACTACAACCAACGGACTGTCTTTCTCAATCGCCTCCTGGTAGGTCAAAACAAGGTTGGTAAAAATCAGTGGGTAATCATAGATAGATTTAAACCCAGTCTCTTTCAATAATGCTGTTTCAAACAGGGGATAACTTCCTTTAAGAAATTCCTTTAAGAAACTGATAAAAGCCAATTGCTTTGATATACCAGACCGGTGATAGGATGAGGCGTTTTCAGCATTCAAACCCTGTGCAATCAGCATTTCCCAGATCAACTCAATACTATCATCCCTTTTCCCAACTCCAACTTCGCTATACCGGTCCTCGTTGTAGATCAAAATCGTATCGAAGGCGTGTAAAGCGAAAGAATTATCATTTGCAATTTGAGTATTTTCAGGCTCGTCTAAATTTAAAAGATCAACTAGTATTTCAGTTACCACAGGTCCAGTGCTTAGATAATGCGATTTGATAAACGACAAAGCATTTTGTTTATAGCCGCTAGGCAGTGCATCAATAAAATTATTAACAAAAGCGTGAGTCTTTCTTGTGCGTTTTGTTTCTTCGACTGCTACATTGAGCATAACAAAGAATTTTATCACTGCATTTCGGTCAAAACTGCCGATACTTGAAACTTCCTTTTTGGGAAGCACCAGTGAATTATGGAAAAAACTGAAAGTTAAGATTGGGTTAATTTGTTGCATGTGTGATAAATATACCAGAAAAATTATTCAGCATAACATTTTGCTGGATATGCTCATTTTTTGCGCCTTATATATTGATACACCCCAAAGGAAATAACCGTAAGCCCGAGCCCAGCCCAAAATTTGATTAACCGCCTACGGTAAACACCTGAGCCGATAAGTTTATTGCTTTCAATAATATCACGTTTTTGATAAGCCAATTGGACAAACCAATTATTTTGACCCCTTTGCACCAATTTTCAATAATTTATAAGCTCTTAAATAAAAGGGTGTTATGAGTAAAATATTTTTGGTAAGATGAGGTCAATTAACAGCGGTTTATCCAATCTATTGGACTATTTTCCAATATTGACCGGAATTCCTAATTTCACTCCAAAACTAAATTTATCATGCAAAGCAACTGAAGCACCATCAGCATCAATGGAAGATTTTAAATTACTCCAGGCTACATAAGGAATTAATGAAAGATAATTTACGGCATCTTTTGTTTTTGAACTAATATTGAACAACAAACCACCTTCAAAAGGAATCTGCCTTTGGTTAATCCAAGGCTCCCCGAAAGAATACCCAAGTTTCAAATATATCCCCGGAATGGCCAGGTGTTTAGTGAAAACAGCATAAAATTCGGCGCTTGTTTCAATGCCAAACCCAACCTTATAATTCCCCTTATAAGCGGTGCCACTTTCATCTTCGTTAATGGTTTTTGTTGTATCAGGTAACTTCACGTGGCTTTTGGTGATTTTATAATTGACCTGCGTCAAATCATCCAAACTATTTGTTCTCTTTGGTGTAGCTGATATTGTCAGCAATAGAAATTTTCCACTTACGTTGGGGTATCTTTTAAACCAATTCAAACCAATTTTGACCGCAGGTACAAAACTATTTCTTTCGCTTAATGTGTTCCCAACCAAATTTTCATAATGATGGAAAGAAGTGTTACTAATACTGGGGGTAATGTTAGCATAGAAAAGATTATAGCTATTGTATCTTTTAGCGTAAAGTTTAATTTGCGCATCTGCAATTGAATCTTTTCCAAGCTTTATAATGTTATCTGCTTTTCCTAGGTTTTTATTAAATAAGGATACTTGAAAACGATTGACCATTGTTTCAGATGACTCATTAGTGGTTAAACTTATGTTGTTATGTTTCATTGCTTCCTGCCACATGAATACAAAGGAATACAAAGCCTGGACAATATCTTTGTCTTTTACTCCATAATCACCCAGCACCTGTAAAATAAGCGGACTCTCGCGCTTGTAAAACTCATCATCTTTTGCGATCTCGGCATATTTGAGATAAATCTTTTTAAAAGTGACACTGCTTTTGATTGCTCGAAACTGGTAATGCCCTGTCCTTTGTGACGCAATATGGGTGGTCGCTGTATCTCTCTAATACTGCGATTGCGGGTGGTAATAGGGGAACAGCAGAACGCGTTCCCGTCTTGGTTCTGTTTATATAAACCCATTTTTTGCCATCTAAACCTGTTTTGATATTAGATAAGCTCAGCTTTTCTATGTCAGAATAAGCAAGTCCCGTGAAACAGCAAAAGATAAAAACGTCCCTTACCTGACTCACTCGCTCGGTTAAGAACTGCTTTTCTGAAATTTTAGTTAATTCATCCTCTGTAAGAAATGAACGCTCTACGTTTTTACTCTTTAGTTTGTATCCAAACATTGGATCGCTGTCTATCCATTTTAAGCTCAAAGAAATGCGTAGGATTTTACCAAGACTTTTCAGATACCTTACTGTGGTATTGTTGGCACAACCGTTTACTGACCTCAGGAAAAAATCAAAATCTCTTATAAACGCATGGTTAATATTTTTGATGTTGATATCTGTTATCTTGTATTTTTCATTCATGAAAGCGACAAGATGCCTTTCCAAGACCTGAAAGCGCTTCAAAGTACCAATGGCGTATTCACGTCCAACTAGGGCTTCCATTTTCTCGTTATGAACTTTGATGCCTTCCATCAAGGTATGCTTCCGGACTTCCCGCCCGATAAATCTGCACTTAATGCCTTCGGCTGTAATAACTTCGCCGGCATCAAAAAGATCCCTGTAAGCCTGGTTTATCATTGACTGGAGATTATCCAGATGAGCATTAAAACTTCTGACATCTTCCTTTTTTCCATCCTGTCTGCCTGATTTGGTATTCCACTTTTCAGGATCGCACTCAAGCCCACTGGTCATTTCTGACCTTTTTCCGCCAACGGTTATTCTTAAATAAACTGGCACATGACCGCCATTGTAGTTTTTCTGCTTTTTAAGATAAAAAAGCATGCTAAAATTAGTTTTCATATAAACTGAATTAAGGTTAACAAAATTAGCCCTGCAGTCTGAAAACGTCAAGATGTTCGATGGCCGAACAACTTGTTAAACAAGTGATTATAAATAATTCGGTGAGTTCTTTTACTACCTAAATTACTCACCGAATTACACACTTTTAATATGAGAATCGGTGAGCATTTTAGTTTTTTCCACTAAAACAAAAAAGCTTGCAATCATTTGATTTGCAAGCTTTTACGTAGTTTTGATACTATTTTCTGTGATCCCGCTGGGATTCGAACCCAGGACCACTACATTAAAAGTGTAATGCTCTACCAGCTGAGCTACGGAATCGTTTTTCCTTGTTGTTTAAGGAGGTGCAAATATAGAGATAATAATTAATCGTGCAAATCTTTTTTTATTTTTATTTGAAGTGTTTTATTGAGCCCTATACAACTGCCTGATTTCTAAAAATATAGTTGCTGAAAAAAATAAAAATTATTTAGTCGACTTCGGTATAAAGTTTAAAAACGACTGAAACTGCGCCTTATGCTTGTTTTTATCCAGTTTAAAGTAGAAAGCACCCCGACGGGAATTCGACTTATCTTTTTCAGTTTGCTTAATTAAAAGACCACTTGCGGTGATTTTACGGATGAAGTTCCGGTTATCAATAGGGGTGTCGTATACCTGCTCATAAAGCGATTGCAATTGCGGAATGGTAAATTTCTTCGGCAGCAGCTCAAATAGAATAGGATGGAGGGCTGCCTGATAACGGATTTTATCCATCGCTGCCTGTACCATTTCATTGTGGTCGAAGATCAGTTCAGGAACTTCCGCCAGTTTAAACCACTCGGCGTGGAACTGATCGTTAATTTGCTTGCTGTATTTATTGATGTCGATTAAAGAAAAATACACCACCGAAATGGTACGCTCAATCGGATCACGATCTGGGCGTCCGTAGGCGTGAAGTTGTTCCAGGTACACATCGTGCAGGCCTGTCAGCTCCAGAAGGATGCGCTTGGCTGCACCATCCAGGTTTTCTTCGTCGCCGATGAATCCGCCCATTAAGCTCCATTTATCTTTTACAGGTTCGATAGCTCTTTTGATGACCAGGAGTTTCAATTGCTCGCCATCGTAGCCGAAGATGATACAGTCTACCGCTACAAGTACAGGTTTCTGGTTAAGGTATTTAGCCATTTTTAAGCAGAACGTTTTAGGTTGTTGTAAATGATTTGCTAACATTGCAAACCGATGCAAATTATGCGATTTTTTCTGATGTTATAAAGTCAATTCAATATTAACTCAAATATTATTGATAATCGTTACAATGACGATAATATATTTTTCCTACTTTAGCCTTAACCAAAATAAATCTTTATGAAGAAAATATATCTTAAGCCGGTATCGGTTGCGGCCATTTGTGCTGCTATGTTCCTGTATTCATGCCAGTCTAAAACAGGTCAGGCTGCTCAAAACACCGCTGCACTAGACAGTACCAGATACGAAAGCACTATTGATGGTAAAGCCGTTAAATTGTATACCCTTAAAAATAAAGACGGGGCTAGCGTAAGCATCACCAACTATGGCGGAAGGATTGTTTCGCTTATGGTTCCTGATAAGGACAATAAATTAACGGATGTGGTTTTGGGCTACGACAGCATTGGTGCATACCGGAAGAAAGGAGAACCATTTTTTGGTGCTTTAATCGGCAGGTATGGCAACCGCATTGGCAAAGGCAAGTTTACGCTGAATGGCCAGCAATATCAGTTACAGCTTAACGACGGACCAAATACACTTCACGGTGGAACTGACGGTTTTTATTCAAAAGTATGGGATGCCAAACAATTAGACGCTCAGAAACTGGAGCTTACTTACGTTGCTAAGGATGGCGAGGCGGGTTATCCGGGTACGTTGAACGTTAAAGTGATTTATACTTTAACGGATGATAATGCGGTGCAGATCGACTATGAAGCCACTACAGATAAAGCTACGGTGGTGAACTTAACCAACCACGCCTATTTTAACCTGAACGGTGAAGGGAACAATACCATCCTTGATCATGAATTAACCGTTGCTGCAGATTCGATTACGCCGGTCGATTCGACTTTGATCCCAACCGGAAAGTTAACCGCTGTTGCCGGTACGGCATTTGATTTCAATAAGGCCAAAACAATTGGCAAATCCATTGAAGATAAAGACGAGCAGTTGAAGTATGGTAAAGGTTACGACCATAACTTCGCCTTGAAAGCGCATGATGCCAAAACATCAGTTGCTACGGTTAAGAGTACGGTGACAGGAATAAAAATGGATATTTATACTACAGAGCCGGGTTTACAGTTTTATAGCGGAAACTTTCTTACCGGAGCTGATAAAGATGGTAAAGGGGGTAAATCATATCCGTACCGGTCAGCGATTTGCCTGGAAACACAGCATTTCCCTGATGCACCAAATCATCCAAACTTTGCTTCCACGGAGTTAAAACCAGGACAGGCATACAAAACGAGTACAACGTATAAGTTTTCGAAGTAGGTAATCTATTTTAACCACGAAAACACTGTGGTCACAGAATTTTACGACAAAAGACACAAAAGAACACAAAGCATAATGATCCCCTTTGTGTTCTTTTGTGTCTTTGTAGTTTATTTTTTAACGACGGAAATATTTCAGTATCAGCGAAATCAGTGAGATCTGCGGGAACTTCATTGGCTTCATGAACTCAAGACTTCGGACTAATTACACCTCCAACAACCTGTCGGGAAATTGGGAAACTTTCTCAATCGTCAGCTGCTGCATGATCTGGTAAAGGTGTGTTTTGAACATGTTAATCGTGTGTTCACCACCATCGTTACCCAAAGCACCAACACCATACATAAACGGGCGACCCATAAAATTGAATTCAGATCCAACCGCATGTGCCCTGGCTAAATCTACACCTGAACGGATACCACCATCAAGCATGATTTTTAATTTCGATTTATAAGCGGGATTTGCGGCCAGTTTGATTAATGAATTGATCGATGATTCACCTGCATCAATTTGTCTTCCGCCATGGTTCGATACAATTACTCCATCAACACCAATTTGTATAGCTGCCTGCATATCTTCATCCGTTGCAATGCCTTTCAGTACCAGTGGCCCTTTCCAGATTTCGCGGATAGCAGAAACCTTTTCGATATCTACCTTACCGGTAAAAGTCCGGTTCATGAATTGTCCCAGTTGCGACATGTCCATACCTTTTTCCATATATGGCTTTAGTGTAGCAAAAGACGGGATCCCATGCTGTAAGGTTTTAATGCCCCATAGTGGTCTTGCAAATGCCTGAAGAATGTTATTGATCGACATCTTCGGTGGAATGGATAGTCCGCTTTTGATCTCTTTATACCGCAACCCAAATGCAGGAACATCAACCAATACGACGAGCACCGGGCATTCAACCGCTTTCAAACGGTTTAATATATCATCTCTTAACCTGTTTTCCGTAGGATGATAAAGCTGAAACCATGCCTTTCCATCCGACACTTCGGCAATGCGCTCAATGCTGCTGGTAGAAACGGTACTTAGGGTATAGGGAATATCGTGTTTTGCTGCTGCTTTGGCTAATATTTCAGGAGCATTAGGCCACATTAAACCTTGCAGGCCTATTGGCGAAATACCAAACGGAGCACTATACTTACGGCCGAACAGCTCTACCGACATGTCGATTTCTGACCCAACACGCAGGTAATTTGGCTTCAGGTAAATATCATCAAAATCGTTCTCGTTACGGGCCAAATTCAGTCCCTCATTACAACCACCTTCTAGGTAGTCGAATGCGAACTTAGGAATTCTGTTTTTTGCTTTACGCCTTAAGTCTGCAACAGAAGGATATTGCGGATGGTAAGGAAATGTAATTTTTTTGCTCATTATTTAATCTATTGTCTTGGTCAGATGCCTTTTAAAGTCGAAAACTAATATTATATATTAATTTTCCCATCCTGCACTATCTGTTATATTCGGTTTATTTAGGAATTTTACTGTTTAAAAGTCCTAACATGATAAATTTCCGTGGTTTACAGCGTATAAAAAACTTTGGCATTACCACTGAAAACTGATTTTCTTTGCTGCTCACTCAGCCTTTCCGTGTATTTGCGCACAAGCTGAAACCAGTCCTGGTAAGGGCGGCTGATGAGCATCACCGGCCAGTCGCTGCCATACATGATCCGCTCTGCACCAAAGTTCTCAAAAATCACATCGAAGCATTTAAAAATTTCAATCTCTTTCCAGTTCTTCCAGTCGGCTTCTGCAAGCAAGCCTGAAACTTTACAATATACATTCGGATTTTCTGCCAGTGTTTTAATATGGCCAGCCCAGGTTTTTAAATCTTGCGATTTTACATCCGGTTTACCGCAATGATCGAGGACAAAGGCCTGGTCAGGAACCTGGTCGACCATCCTGATGATGCTATCGAGCTGATTGTGGTAACACAGTAGGTCGTAAGTATAGCCGAAATCTTTCAGTTGCCTGATGCCCGCAATGAAATCCGGGTTAAGTATGAACGCCTGATTTTCTGCCTGAAGCACATGGCGCCAGCCTTTGATCAGTTTAAAATTGCTCCAATGTTTTAGGCGATCAGCAAGATCAGGGTTTTTAAGATCGATCCAGCCGACAATGCCTTTAATCAGGTCGTTTTGTTCTGCCAGTGACAGCAGGAATTCATTTTCAGCCTCCGACTGGTTAGCCTGAACCGCTACACAGCCCGTAATCTGGAGGTCACTGTATATCCGGCTTAAGTTTTTAGGGGAGAAGTCATTGCGGATCGCCTGCATGTCTTCGGTGATCCAGCTATCCCTTACCGGATCAAAATTCCAGAAATGTACGTGGGTATCAATCATGATCTATAGCTTGAAAATTTTATCCATTAGCCGCCATTTCTCACCCGGCTCAGCTCCGGGCAGGGCCTGCTGGTATTTCCACATCAGGGTTTCCCATTCCTGCACTTTCGGGTTTTCCAGGTCGGCCTTTGCTTTCCTTTCAAAAGAAAAGTCTTCACCCACTTCCATAACCATAAACAGCCTGCTTCCGCTTAAGTAGATTTCCATATCGAGCACACCTGCCGAAGTAATACTTTCCTGTATCTCCGGCCAGATCGCTTCATGGTGTTTTCTGTATTCTGCAATCAGGGAGGGCTCATCGATCAGATCGAGGGTGAAGCAATATCTCTGCATTAGTTTTCGGTGTAAGCTTTAACGTTTTGTTTACTTGAACCTAAACCATCAATGCCTAGTTCCACTACATCACCATCTTTAAGGTACCATGGTTCTGGTTTTTGTCCTAAGCCAACACCTGCAGGTGTTCCGGTAGTAATCACATCACCCGGCAATAGCGTCATAAACTGACTGATATAAGATACCATAAATGGCACATTGAAAATCAGGTTTGAAGTATTACCGTCCTGTAAAGTTTCTCCGTTAACCGTTAACCAAAGGCGAAGATTGTGCACATCTTCAATATCATCCTGGGTGGCAATGAATGGGCCAATCGGAGCAAACGTATCGCAACTTTTACCTTTTACCCATTGTCCGTTGCGTTCCAGCTGGAATTCACGTTCACTGTAATCGTTGTGCAGCACGTAGCCTGCAATATGGTCTAATGCATTTTCCTCAGATACATAACTGGCTTTTTTGCCAATAACAATTGCAAGTTCCACTTCCCAATCGGTTTTTTTACTGTTTTTAGGGATGGTGAGGTCATCATTTGGACCCACAATCGCTGAAGTGGCTTTAAAGAATAAAATCGGTTCAGCAGGGATAGGTGCATTGGTTTCTGCAGCGTGATCTTTGTAGTTTAAGCCTACACAGATGATTTTGGAAGGACGCGCCAATGCTGGTCCGAGGCGTACACCTTTATCTACTTCTGTTAAGCTCGCAGTAGCTATATCCTGTTTTAGTTTTTCCAGTCCATCGCCACCAAAAAATGCTTCATTGTAATCCTGTACCAAACCTGAAACGTCATAGTATTTATCATCTATAATCACTCCTGGTTTTTCTGCACCTGCAGCTCCAAAACGTATTAATTTCATATTGTTTAATTTTTATATAGTATCAAGTGAGGTATCTTCGGGCTTAGTATTAATTATTTAATGTAGTAAAGCCACCGTCGATCGGATAATCGCAGCCGGTAATAAACGAAGCCTCGTCGCTGCATAGATACAACGCCAATGCACCGATCTCTTCCGGTTTGGCCATTCTGCCGATGGGCTGCGTTTTAGATAATTTATCGAACATTTCGTCAATATTATCCGGATAGTTTTTTTGCAGAAAACCATCCACAAAAGGGGTATGCACACGGGCCGGTGAAATGGAATTGCACCTGATGTTTTCACCGATATAGTCCTTCGCCACACTCATGGTCATGGCTTTCACCGCACCTTTTGCTGTACTGTAGGCAAACCTGTCGGGCAGGCCAATCAGCGAGGCAATAGACGCCATATTGATGATTACGCCGCCACCAGCCGCACGAAGCTGAGGGATTGCAGCATATAAACAATTGTAAGCGCCTTTTACATTCACCCGCATAATGCGATCGAAATCGGCTTCTTCGGTTGTATCGGCTTTGCCAATATGCGCAATGCCGGCATTGTTAACTAATATATTAATCTGTCCGATTTTGTTAAAAGTATCAATTACAGCCTGGTGGTCAGACACATCGCAGGCATAGCTGAATGCAGCACCGCCGGCATTTTTAATTTCCTGCAAGGTGTTTTCGGCTTGTTCAGGGCCCAATTCAATGATGTGAACCTCTGCGCCCTGCTTTGCCAATACGGTTGCAATGGCTTTGCCGATTCCGCTACCGCCACCCGTAACCACTGCTCTTTTGTTTGTTAAAGAAAACATGTTTATGGTTTAAATTTATAATTGATTAGAATATGCTTACAAATAAAATAAATATTGTTGATTAAAATTCTTTATCTTCTAATCTAATTATTCTTTTGCTTGCCAAATAGTACTATAAGCAATTTTAAGGCATAGAAATTTTACAAAAGCGAATGGCTCATTTGCTTATATTTGAATATTATTTTTATATTTAAATAATTTATTAACCAAATATAATGCTGATCGGATTCGATTAGTCTTTTATCAGAGCCACACCGAATGAGAAAATTCCTGATTTTTGCTTTCTGTTTCCTATTATCTTTCGTTTCAATTTGTTCAGGGGCAACCATTCCATTGCAGAAAACCATTATTGTTTCCGGCAGGCAACAGTTACGTGTTCAGTTTGGCGCAGAAAGACTGTCGAAAAGCTTAACCGCCATCGGTATCAGTAACCGCATTGAAAAAAAACCGAAACCGGTCGCTGCAAAAAATAACATCGTTATTGGAACCATAGATGATCAGGCATTCGTGGCAGCGATTCCCAAAGCGATTCTCAGTAAGCTCGTTCAGCAAAAAGAAAGTTTTATCGTTTCCAGCGCGAAAGACGGTACCATTTATATTATTGGTTACGATGCTTCCGGAGCGTTGTACGGTTGTATGGAACTCGCTGATCAGGTAAAGAAAACAAAAAAAATGCCGTTGCAGATCAATCTCACTGATCGTCCGGAGATGGTGCTCAGGGGAACTTGCATCGGATTGCAGAAACCAGATTACCTCCCAGGTCACGATGTATATGAATACCCCTACACGGAGGAGACTTTCCCATGGTTATATGATAAAAAACTATGGATAAAGTATTTGGATATGATGGTGGAAAACCGTTACAATTCGCTTTATCTATGGAACGGACACCCATTTTCTTCTTTATTGCGACTAAAAGATTATCCTTATGCAGTGGAAGTGGATGAAGCGACTTTAAAGAAAAATGAGGAGATTTTTCAGTTCCTGACGCATGAGGCAGACAAAAGAGGTATTTGGGTGATCCAGATGTTTTACAATATCATTATCCCAAAGCCATTTGCCGATAAGCACGGATTGAAAACGCAGGACCGCAACCGGCCTATTATTCCTTTAATTGCCGATTACACCAAAAAGTCCATTACGGCTTTTGTAGAAAAATATCCTAACGTTGGTTTAATGGTGGCTTTAGGCGAGGCCATGGAAGGTGTGGGGCAAGACGATATTGACTGGTTTACCAAAACCATTATCCCAGGTGTAAAAGATGGTTTAAAAGCTGCGGGCATAAAAGAGGAGCCACCCATTGTACTCCGCGCTCATGATACGGATGCACCCAGTGTAATGAAAGCGGCACTGCCTCTATACAAAAATTTATATACTGAAAACAAATTTAACGGAGAGGCATTAACCACCTACCAGCCCCGTGGTGCCTGGGCAGAGCTGAACAGAAAACTGGCAGCCATTGGTACCATCAACATTTCAAATGTACATATCCTGGCAAACCTGGAGCCCTTCAGGTATGGTTCGGCAGATTTTATTCAGAAGTCAGTACAGGCCATGAACAAAATTTATGGTGCCAAAGGATTACACTTATATCCACAGGCAAGCTATTGGGACTGGCCATATACTGCTGACCAAGTGAATGGCAGATTATTAGAGGTTGACAGGGACTGGATCTGGTATAAGGAATGGGCACGCTATTCCTGGAATTCGCAGCGCGACCGTACAAAGGAAATCGATTACTGGGGCGCAGAACTGGCATCGAAATACGGCACGGATCTGGCCGGTGGCAAAGAAATATTAAATGCTTACGAAGAATCTGGAGAGATTTCGCCCAAGTTGTTGCGCAGGTATGGTATAACCGATGGTAACCGCCAGACCCTGACACTTGGTATGCTGATGACGCAGCTGATTAATCCCTACCGTTACGGTGTGTTTACCCTGATGTATGAATCGGAAGCGCCTGAAGGTGAAATGATCATTGACTATGCAGAGAAGGAATGGAAGAAACAGGGTCACATTGGTGAAACACCCATGCAGATTGCAAAAGAAGTAGTGGTACATGGCAAAAATGCCCTGGCATCGATCAATAAAGTGAAGGCCGGAAAAGATGTGGAAGAATTCAACCGTTTAAAAAACGACATGTATTGTTATGATGAAATGGCGAACTTTTATGCTGAAAAGGTGAAAGCTGCGCTCTGGATTCTTCGGTTTAAATATTCAAACCAGGTGACTGATCTGGAACAGGCTTTACCTTTCCTGCAAAACAGTGTAGATCATTATGCTAAACTAGTGAAACTCACCGAAGGGAGCTACCTGTATGCTAACAGCATGCAAACCAAACAGCGGAAAATCCCGATGCGTGGCGTAGATAAAACATTTATCCACTGGAAAGAGATGCTTCCGGTATTTACCAAAGAGCTGGAACATTTTAAAAGGAGTATTGATTCATTGAAATCGGTAAAAGGGGCGGGTATTGCAACGGTTCAGCCTTATAAAAACGCGGATGTAAAGCTGATCAGTCCATTAGAAAATTACACAGTTGAAAAAGAGACAATCGTATTCGCCGACAGCTCGGTGCGCATCAGAGAAGTCGCAGACCAGCTGACCGGATTAAAAGGGATCAGACTTTCTAAAACCAGGCAATTGAAATCTGGTACGGAGATCAGCTTCGAGACTAAGATTCCGGTGAAGCTGCTGGTCGGCTTCTTTAATCAAAAAGATGCAAAATTCTTAGCGCCACCACAACTGGAAACAGATGCGAGTGCCAATAATTACGGACAATCGGAGATTAAAATCTCAAACGCGCTGGTATTGAATGGTTATCCGCCGGCAAATGTGCATGCTTATAGTTTCCCGGCCGGAAAACATACGTTAACTTTAGGTAAAGGGGAATGCCTGGTGCTGGGTTTTATTGATGATAACCAGGAATTGCGCATTTTCAATGCGGGTTTAGATGGCAGAGGTAAGGATATAGATTGGTTATTTGAATAATGATAAATACAAAGAAAATATTATTTACAGCAGGTATCTCGCTGTTAACAATTAGCGGTTTTGCGCAACAATCGGCTATTTTAGGCACATCCAAACTTAAAAAGTATGTCGATTATTTTAACTCAATTGATACGGAGGCGGTAAAAAATTTTGTGCCGAACAGCGAGGCTTTTACCTGGCTGGCCGATCAGGCACCCATGTTCGAATGTCCTGATTCCGTATTGGAGCAAAACTATTATTATCGTTGGTGGACTTACCGCAAGCATCTGGTGAAAACTCCTGATGGATTTATCTTCACCGAGTTCATTGAGCCGGTAAAGCATGCAGGGAAATACAATTCCATCAGCTGCGCTTTGGGGCATCATATTTATGAAGGAAGATGGCTGAAAGACAATAGCTACTTAAAGGATTATATTAAGTTCTGGCTTTACAAAGCAGATATTGGGGAAAGCAAACAACGCTTCCACCAGTTTAGCAGCTGGGTAGATGACGCGGTTTACCAGAATGAACTGGTAAAACCAGACCAGGCTTTTTTAAAAGAGATTCTTCCTGCGCTGGATCTGGATTATGCCAAGTGGGAAGAGCAGCGCCAGCTTAAGAACGGTTTGTTCTGGCAAAATGATGTAAAAGATGGGATGGAAGAATCGGTTAGCGGTTCAAGGAAAGACCAGAATCAGCGTCCAACCATAAACAGTTATATGTACGGCAATGCAGTGGCTTTGAATAAGATTGCCAGTTTAATGGGTGATAAAGTAATGGCCTTAAAATACCAGGAAAAATCTGCAAGGATCAAAAGCCTGGTACAAGACAGCTTGTGGAATAGCAACGAAAATTTCTTTGAAACCAGGAAGGCAAAAGGAGGCTCATCAGCTGTAAGGGAGGCGATTGGCTTTACCCCATGGGACTTTAATTTACCTGATGATAAGGCCGTCTATGCGAAAGCCTGGGATCAGTTACTGGATACTGCGGGTTTCAAAGCGACCTGGGGCCTTACCACAGCAGAAAGAAGGGAGCCTACATTCAGGACCCGCGGTACGGGACACAGTTGTGAATGGGATGGCGCACTCTGGCCCTTTGCCAGTTCGCAAACGCTGAAGGGATTAGCTAATTTGCTAACCAACTATAAGAATCATGGCAAAATGAATGCCCGGGTATTTTACCAGGAGTTGCACCAGTATGCTGCCTCGCACGTAAAAAACGGGAAACCTTACATTGGTGAATATCAGGATGAAAAAACCGGTGAATGGTTGAAAGGGGATAACCCGCGAAGCAGCTTTTACAACCACTCTACTTTTAATGATCTGGTGATTAATGACCTGATTGGGATCAAGCCCCGTGCAGATAATGTTTTGGAAATCACCCCGCTGATTCCAAAAAACCAGTGGGATTGGTTTGTATTGGATAACCTGTCGTACCACGGAACGAGCATTACCGTGTTATGGGATAAATCCGGAAAAAGGTACAATAAGGGAAAGGGTTTCCTGATTTTTGCCAATGGAAAAGAAATTTACAAAGGCAAAGATTTGAAGGCACTAAAAGTGAAAATGGATTAATCGAAAACACACAATGAAATTAAAGCTGGTAACAATCTTTTGTATAGCGATGAGCTTATTAACCACTTCAGTGGTTGCCAATGCACAATCCTATTACAATGTTTTAAAATACGGTGCTAAAAACGATAGCAGCAAACTGGCCACAACGGCCATAAAAAATGCCATTGAAGCCGCCTCGAAAGCAGGTGGTGGTACTGTTTATTTCCCTGCGGGAAAATATTTAACAGGACCCATTCATCTGAAAAGCAATATCACCATCCTGATTGATGCCGGAGCGGAGCTGCACTTCAGCGATAATTTTGACGATTACCTGCCCATGGTAAAAAGCCGTTATGAAGGGGTTGATGTCACATCCTTTTCACCTCTTTTTTATGCCTATAAAGCCGAGAACATTTCCATCATCGGAAGGGGGCTAATCGACGGCCACGGAAAGAAATGGTGGGATTTCGTTGAAGGCTATAAGGAAGGCCAGCCGCGCTCGAAATGGCAAACCACTTTCGACGGACTCAACAAAGATATTGTGCTTCCGGATGATCCGAAGCAAATGAAACGCGGTTTCCTCCGTCCGCCGTTTATACAGCCTATGTTCTGTAAAAATGTGTTGATTGAAGGCATTACCATCAGAAATTCTCCATTCTGGACAGTTAATCCGGAGTTTTGCGAAAATGTAAAGGTTCACGCGGTGACCATTAATAATCCACATTCGCCAAACACGGATGGGATTAATCCTGAATCCTGCAACAATGTGCACATTTCTGATTGCCACATCAGCGTAGGTGATGACTGTATTACCATCAAATCGGGTAAAGATGAGCCCGGACGTAAGATGGCTGTTCCTGCAGAAAATTATGTGATCACCAATTGTACCATGCTATCCGGTCATGGCGGTGTGGTAATCGGCAGTGAAATGAGCGGCGATGTGCGGAAAATAACCATTTCAAACTGCGTGTTTGATGGTACTGATCGTGGCATCAGAATTAAAACCGCCAGAGGGAGAGGCGGCATCGTGGAAGAAATCAGGGTGAGTAATATTATCATGAAAAATATTAAAGATCAGGCTATCGTACTGGATATGCAATATGCTAAAACCAATGTCGAGCCGGTTTCTGAGCGTACTCCAAAATTCAGGAATATTCATCTCAGCAATATCACCGGACAGGTAAATCAGGCAGGCTACTTAAATGGCCTGGAGGAGATGCCAATTGAAAACGTAACTTTCAACGACATCAATATGGAGGCTAAAACGGGATTCAGCATATCCAATGCCAACCTGATTGAATTCCATAACGTTACGGTAAACACAGAAATCGGCCCTGCACTAAAAGCCCTGAATTTAACCCAGTTGATTGTTGACGGCTTCAAAAGCTATAAACCGAACACGGCGGCAGTGGTGGATCTGATGAATGTAAGCGATGCTTTTATTTATAATGCCTTCCCCGTTCCGGCCACGGCAACCTATCTTAAATTGAGTGGGAAGACCACCAAAAATATCACCTTAGGCAATAACAACTTTGGAAAGATCAAGGCAGCCGTTAAAAAAGATGGCGATGTGACCGAAAATGTCAATGTAATTTCTGGTGATAAAGGGCAGTAGAGATGAGGTTTGCAATACGGAAATATGTTTTGGCAATTTGCAGCCTGTGGCTCACTTTTCAGGCAAATGCCCAGGATGGGAATCAGTTACTGTGGTACAATAAACCTGCGGAAAAATGGACTGACGCCCTTCCTATCGGAAACGGGCGCTTAGGCGCAATGATTTTCGGAGGTGTAAACCACGATCATATTCCATTCAATGAAGAAACATTATGGACGGGTAAGCCCCGCAATTACAATAAGAAAGGTGCTTCGCGATATCTTGCTCAAATCAGGAAGCTTTTAGCGGAAGGAAAGCAGAAAGAGGCCGAGACTTTGGCGCAGGCGGAGTTTATGGGGGTGGAAAGTGAAGCAGGCAATAAGGCTGCCTGGGTAGAGGAAATGAAAGCCGGAAAAGGCATTCAAGGCAATCCTGCACTTCCCGGTTTTGATGATCAAAACTGGAAAGAGTTGGCCGTTCCGAGTTATGAGGGCTGGGAAACTGTGGGCTTACAAAACCTGGATGGGGCAGTGTGGTTTCGCACGAGCATCGATGTGCCAGAAAGCTGGGTAGGTAAAGAGCTGACCTTAGATTTAAACAAAATCTTCGACGAGGATTTCACCTATGTTAACGGAGAACTGGTTGGCCATACGGATAAACCGGATGCACGAAAATATACAGTTCCGGCAAAGCTGATCAAGGCCGGAACAAATACAATAGCCATTCAGGTATTCAATTACGCTGATCGTGGTGGCATAGGTGGTTATAAAGATACCACCAAACCTATCGGGATTTATCCTGCAGGAAGCAATGTCGGTCAGGGAATCTCCCTGGTTAAAACCTGGAAGTATAAAATTCAGAATGCAAGCCCACCCGCAACACCGCAATATCAGGCCAGCTATCAACCTTTTGGTGATTTAGATTTAAACTTCCATCACGGCAAAGCAGCTGTTTCGAACTACAAGCGTTCACTTGATTTAACTACGGCCATTTCCAAAACCTCCTATACCGTAAATGACGTTCATTTCGAAAGGAGCTATTTCGCCAGTCAGCCTAACCAGGCAATAGTGGTTCATTTGACCTCCGATACCAAAAGATCTGTAAGCTTTGAAGCCTCATTTTCCAGCGTTCATCCGCAATCTTCGGTCAGGATGCTCGATCAGCATACTATCGCACTGAAGGTGCAGGTAAAAGACGGTGCGTTGAAGGGGGAAAGCCGTCTGATGATTATTACCAGGAATGGCAATGTAAAGGTTGTGGGCAATAAAATCATGATCAGCAAGGCTGATGAGGCCACTTTGTTTTTAACCGCAGGAACTAACTTTATCAATGCAGGTGATGTTTCCGGTAAGCCGGAACAAGCCAGCATTATAGCATTGAAATCTTTAAAAGGGAAAAGCTACGCAACGCTTAAGGAAAACCATATTCGTGAGTACCAGTCTTACTACAATCGTTTTAAAATAGATTTCGGCTGGTCGGATAATGAAAAACTGCCTACTGATGAACGCTTAATCAGATTTGCAACCTCCAGTGATCCGGCTTTTGCCGCCTTGTATATGCAATATGGCCGCTATCTGCTCATTTCCAGTTCCCGGCCGGGTACGCAACCGGCAAACCTTCAGGGGATCTGGAATGATTTACTGAGTCCACCATGGGGAAGCAAGTATACCACCAATATTAATCTGGAAATGAACTATTGGCCGGCCGAAAACCTGAACCTTGCTGATTTAAACGATCCGCTGTTTCAAAAAATAAAGGGACTGGCAACAAAGGGTGCTGAAACCGCAAAAGATTATTATAACGCCCGGGGCTGGGTGTTGCACCACAATACAGACATATGGAACGGTACTGCGCCGATTAATGCATCCAACCATGGCATTTGGGTAACCGGGGCCGGCTGGTTGAGCGAACATTTATGGGAACATTATCTGTTTGCCAGGGACGAGCGTTTTCTAAGAAATGAGGCCTATCCGGTGATGAAGGATGCTGCGTTGTTTTTTGAAGATTTCCTGGTTAAGGATCCAAAGACAGGCTGGCTGATCAGTACACCGTCGAATTCTCCGGAAAACGGGGGGCTGGTAGCCGGACCAACAATGGATCACCAGATTATCCGTTCGCTATTTAATAACTGTATAGCCGCTTCGCGTTTACTAAATGTCGATGCCGCTTTCAGAAAGGAACTGGAAGACAAAGTAAAACAAATTGCGCCAAACCAGATTGGGAAATACGGACAATTGCAGGAGTGGCTCGAAGATAAAGATGATACAGCCAGCAAACACCGGCACGTTTCGCATTTATGGGGGGTGTTTCCGGGAAATGACATTACCTGGGACCAGGATACAAAGCTCATGAACGCCGCCAGAAAATCACTGATTTACCGGGGAGATGAGGCCACGGGCTGGAGCCTGGCCTGGAAAATCAATTTCTGGGCACGCTTTAAAGAGGGTGACCATGCCATGAAGCTGATCAAGATGCTCCTGAAACCGGCTAATGGTGGTGCAGGTTCGTATGTGAACCTATTCGATGCCCATCCGCCATTTCAGATTGACGGAAACTTTGGTGGTGCAGCGGGAATAGCAGAGATGCTGGTGCAAAGCCACCAGGGCTACCTGGATATTTTGCCTGCTTTGCCAACAGATATCCCGAACGGGGAAGTTAGCGGTTTACGCGCCCGTGGTGGTTTTGAGCTGGGATTGAGCTGGGATAAAGGGCGCCTGATTTCATTGGTCGTGAAATCAACGGCCGGAGGAAAATGCAAGGTGAAGTACCAGGATAAGAACATTGAATTTGATACAAAGGCTGGTGGGAAATACCGGTTGAACGGGGATTTGAAGCTTAACTAACGATGAAGAATACAAAAAGGTTACTGATTATTTTCCTGTTGTTTTCAGCGGCCGGGTTAAATGCCCAGACGAGGAAAGATATTTCTTTAAACGCAGATTGGCTAAGCATAGCTGATAAGCAGAATATTCAGGCCTATCAGGGTTTTGAAGGCTTGCATTATCGGCCGGCAAACTGGAAAAAAGTAAATGTTCCGCACAACTGGGACCAGTACGAGGGCTATCAGCGCAAGCTGCATGGCAATAAACATGGTTATGCCTGGTATCGTAAAACTTTCAAAAGCAATGAATCTGGTGCGGGAAAAAGACAATTCCTTTATTTTGAAGGCGTAGGTTCTTATGCCACCGTATGGCTGAACGGAAAAAAGATTGGTTATCATGCAGGTGGACGAACCACTTTCACACTTGATGTTACCGGAGTAATCAAACTGAACAATGAGGAAAATATTCTTGCTGTTCGTGCCGATCACCCTGCCAATATTCAGGATTTACCCTGGGTAGATGGAGGCTGTTCTACAGAACGCGGTTTTTCTGAAGGCTCACAACCCATGGGTATTTTCCGCCCGGTGCATTTGATTACCACAAATGAAGTCAGAATTCAGCCCTTTGGTGTGCACATCTGGAATGATGACCGGATTTCAGAAATAGAGGCGGTTTTGAACCTCGCGACAACCATTAAAAATTACAGTGGCCAGTCAAGATCAATAAGCGTTTCCACGCAACTCCTTGATGCTGGTGGGAAGGTGGTGAAGTCTTTGAAAAGTGTGCTTAGTATCCCTGCAGGCAAGGAAACCGAGCTCAGTCAGCAGACGGATAAAATCATTGATCCTCAGCTCTGGTCTCTGGAAAATCCATACCTGTATACCTTGAGAACCACGCTATCAGAAAATGGCAAAGTACTTGATGAAGTTAACACGCCCTATGGCATCCGCTGGATCAGCTGGCCCATTGGCGATAGGGCCTCACAGAAAGTATTTCTATTAAATGGAAAGCCGGTATTTATAAATGGTATTGCCGAATATGAACATTTAATCGGGCAGAGCCATGCCTTTTCAAACGCACAGATTTCATCGAGGGTAAGGCAGATTAAAGCTGCTGGTTTCAATGCCTTTCGCGATGCACATCAGCCTCATAATTTATTGTACTCATCATATTGGGATAAGGAAGGAATCTTATGCTGGACACAAATGGCCGCGCACATCTGGTATGATACTCCGGCATTCCGGAATAATTTCAAAGCGTTGTTAACCGAATGGGTAAAAGAACGCCGCAACAGCCCTGCAGTAGTACTATGGGGACTGGAAAATGAAAGTACCCTGCCCGAAGCTTTTGCAAAGGAATGTACCGAACTAATCAGAAAACTCGATCCGACAGCCTCATCGCAGCGAAAAGTAACCACCTGTAATGGAGGTAAGGGTACAGATTGGGACGTTCCGCAAAACTGGACGGGGACTTATGGTGGAAATCCGCTAAGCTATGGCGAAGACCTGCAGCGACAAGTGCTGGTGGGTGAATATGGTGCCTGGAGAACCATCGACCTACATGATACAGATGCCAATGGTAAAGGCTATACAGAAAACAAGATGACCGACCTGATGGAAACCAAAGTCCGCCTGGCTGAAACGGTTAAAGATAAAACTGCTGGTCACTTTTTTTGGCTATACAGCTCGCACGATAACCCGGGAAGGGTACAGGGAGGCGAGGGGTTGAGAGACCTGGACCGGGTTGGACCGGTAAATTACAAAGGGATGTACACTCCCTGGGAGGAACCGACAGACGTATTTTATATGTTCAGGGCGAATTATGCGTCGAAGAAGACGGAGCCGATGGTGTATATCATCTCGCATACCTGGCCAAACCGCTGGACTAAGCCCGGCATTAAGGATAGTATTGTTGTGTATTCAAACTGTGATGAGGTAGAGCTTTTCAATGATGTGAACGGTCAGTCGTTAGGCAGGAAAAAACGTGGAATTGTGGGCACTCATTTCCAATGGGATAAACCAGAAATTAAATATAATGTACTGTATGCTGTGGGATATGTGGATGGGAAGGCTGTTGCGAAAGATCAGATCGTTTTGAATGACCTGCCTCCATCGCCCGGCTTTAACCGTCTGTTGGAAAAGACTACGGTTTTAGCACCGCAGATGGGATATCAATACCTGTACCGGCTAAACTGTGGCGGACCCGCTTATCAGGATGCGTCCGGAAACGTATGGCTGGCCGATCAGCAATTAAGCACTGATGGAAAAAAGTATGGATCAGGTTCGTGGACAGATGCCTTCCCGGGTGTACCAGCTTTTTTTGCCAGTCAGCGAAGAACATACTCCCCGATTCAGGGCAGTTCAGACTGGAAGCTTTTTCAATCTTTCCGATATGGCAGAGATCAGTTAAAGTTCAGTTTTCCTGTACCCGCCGATGGGGAGTATCTGGTAGAGCTATATTTCATTGAGCCCTGGCTGGGTATTGGTGGCGGCATGCATGCCGAAAAAATGAGGCTGTTTGATGTAGCCATCAATAATCGGGTGGTATTAAAGGACCTTGATATCTGGAAGGAAGCAGGAACAAACAAAGTGCTAAAAAAAACCGTCAGGGCATTCGTGAAAGGCGGGCAGCTGGTGGTTTCTTTTCCTCAGGTTAAAGTGGGACAGGCACTTATTTCGGCCATTGCCATCGCTACAACAGATCAGCAGGTTAAAGTGGCCGATCAACGTAATCAGATTGTTGAACCCGGTGCAAGTAATGAATATCAGTTAAAAAGCTGGATGGATGTCGGCGATCAGCAGTATGCCGGTAACAGGGCAACTTTCAACCAACTTCCGCCAAACTTATATGGCGCAGAGTGGATTCAGTTTAAGTCTGCCGCTTCAAAAAGACAAGTTAAATTCAAAATGAACCGGGAGGCAGATGTATTTGTACTGAGCAGCCCTGGTTCTGAAAGCATGAAGCTTTATGAAGATACTAAAACGCAGGTTGTAAACAGTGTTGGGGATCACTTCAACGTGTATCGAAAACGATTCAAAAAAGATGATGAGATAGATTTACAGGGAGATTTTGCCAATGTGGTAATTGTTCCACCAAGTGAGCTTGCACCTGCCTATGATTTAAAAACGGTCACTTCTTACAAAGCAACCGATGCGGTATTAAGGGGAACCAGTATTGTTAGAGCTGAACTGATGGGCAAACCTCGTGTAACTTTCAAATCAGCAAGTGGAGGTATCTTGGAATGGAGCATTCAGGTGGGGGTAGCAGATACCTACTCATTAACGATCAAATATCATAATCCGTCCGATAAACCTTTAAAAGCTAAACTCGTATTTTCATCTGCCGACGGGACAGTAATGAAAACTGTACAACTGGAATTTGCTGCCACAAAAGAGGGCAAGTGGAACTACCTGAACACCGATACCGGCAGCATGATTAACGCCGGAAGCTATAAGGTGAGTGTGGTTGCGGTAGATGCTAATGCACTGACCATTGATGCTTTAGATGTTCAATAAGATAATATGGTATAAGATGTAGCGAAAATCTTATATGAATGCTGATATTTAGCCATGCATATTTGTTTCAACCAAATTAATAAACGAGCCAACAATTAATGAGAGGTCTTCCTGTATTCGATCTGGCGATTATCTTCATTTACCTTGTTGGGATGATATTAGTTGGTGTATATTTTTCGCGAAAAAATAAAAATACCGAGCAATTTACAAAAGCCTCGGGCCTCATTCCCGGATGGGCAATAGGTTTATCCATTTATGCTACGTTTCTAAGCAGCAACACTTTTTTAGGGGTTCCCGGAAAAGCATTCGGGAGCAACTGGAATGCATTTGTATTTAGTATCTCTATGCCGCTGGCCGCATGGGTGGCATCGAAATATTTCGTGCCTTTTTACCGCCGCAGTGGAGAGATATCTGCCTACACCCATCTGGAAAAGCGCTTTGGCGCATGGGCAAGGGTATATGCCGTAATTTGTTTCTTGCTCACGCAACTGGCCAGGATGGGTTCTATATTTTTTGGAATTGCCCTGAGTCTGCAGGCCCTAACAGGTTATTCCATGCAGTTGATTATGATTGTAATGGGCATTTGCATTATCTTCTATACCGTTTTGGGGGGAATAGAAGCAGTGATCTGGACAGAAGTGGTTCAGGCAGTTGTTAAAACACTGGGTGCTTTGCTCATTCTCTACCTGATTGTTCGCAACATGGACGGGGGGGTAGATAGGATAATTGAAATTGGGAAATCGGCCAATAAATTTAGTCTGGGTAGCTTTAGAATGGACTTCACCAGCTCATCCTTTTGGGTGGTTCTGCTGTATGGTTTTTTCATTAACCTGAATAACTTTGGGATGGATCAGAACTATATTCAGCGTTATCACACGGCCTCTTCAGCTAAAGCTGCGTCCCGGTCGGTGTGGTTATGTGTATGGTTATATATTCCCGCTTCGCTGTTGTTTTTTATTATAGGATCTTGCCTGTTTGCTTATTATGAGGTTAACCCTGATCTGGTACAGTCTATCAAACATCAGGTAGCGGTAGAACGTTTGCCTTTACACGCTTCGGCAGCGGAGATTTTAAGGGTTCAGCAGGCCTTGCAGCCTGCAGATTACGGCGATAAAATTATGCCGGACTTTATGGTAACGAAAATTCCGGTCGGCTTGGTCGGCTTAATTGTATCCGCCATTTTATCGGCAGCCATGAGTACCATCAGCTCGGGCATGAATGCTTCGGCGACGGTATTTTCGGTTGATATCTATAAACGCTATTTTAAAAAGGATATCACTGAGAAACAAAACCTGTCGATGTTGCACGTGGCCACAATTGGATTTGGTTTACTGGGCATGTTGGCTGGAATTGCCATGATTGGTGTGAAAAGTATATTGGACATGTGGTGGCAGCTATCGGGGATTTTTGCTGCGGGTATGCTCGGCTTGTTTCTGCTTGGGATTGTAAGTAAACAAAGCAAAAACCATGAAGCAATTATTGCCACCTTGATAGGGATACTGGTAATTATCTGGATGACTTTTTCTTCACTGTTACCTGAGGAATATGAGGCATTTAGAAATCCGCTACATCAGAATATGATTATTGTGGTGGGAACACTAACCATATTTCTGGTTGGCGTTTCCCTTACGAAAGTTAAAAAGCTTAACACCTGACCCGGGCAACTGCAAAAGCCGGGTAATAAAATAAAACAATAGTTAACACCAGATTACAATGGAAAACTCACAAAAGGGGTTCATCCCGGTTATGCTCACGCCTTTTTTAAGCAATGGCAACATTGATTATCCTGCACTTACTCAATTGACAGAAATTTATCTGCAGGCGGGTGCTTCGGGTCTGTTTGCAAATTGTCTCTCGAGTGAGATGTTTGAATTGAATGAGAAGGAGAGGTTGCAGGCCATTAAGCATGTGGTTAAAATTGTTGATGGCGCTGTTCCTGTAGTTGCTACAGGTACTTTTGGTGGCGCAATTTCCCGGCAGGCTGAGTTTGTAAAACAGGTGAGCGACGCAGGTGTGGAAGCTGTAATCGTCATCACCAGTTTACTGGCAGCTGAAAATGAAGCTGATGAAGTACTGGATGACCGGGTCTCCGATTTGCTGAATCAGACGGGTGAGATTCCCCTGGGCTTTTATGAGTGTCCGGTACCTTACAAAAGGGTGTTAAAACCATCACAACTGGCTGAATATGTAGCTAGCGGAAGAGTGATTTACCATAAAGACACCTGTCTCGATTTGGATCAGATCAGGCAAAAGCTCACTTTAACTAAAGGACATGCTTTTGGGCTTTATGATGCCTATATGGGGCATGCAGTTGAATCTTTAAAAGCAGGCGCTTCTGGTTTATCTTGTATCCAGGGAAATTACTTCCCCGAGTTAATCGTGTGGCTATGCGACCACTATAACGGTGCGGCATTGCAGCATGAAGTGCAAGTTGTGCAGCAGTTTCTGATCAAAAATATGGAGGTGATGCATGAGGTTTATCCTTTAGTTTCAAAATACTTCCTTCAGAAAAGGGGTTTAAATATCGGTACCTTTACCCGCAGGAATGTGGGGAAGGTAACACCGGCAACAATCAAAAATGTAGACCAACTGTATGCGGATTATGCCGCGCTCAGGAGCGATCTTAATATTGAGGTTTTCGTATAGTAACGGAAACAAAGCGGCCACGGAATGTATTAACTTTTGAACCACCTAAGACATGTGAGAACATCTTAATTGAGATACTTCCTTTTATAATCCAGGGGCGTCATGCCCGTTACTTTCTTAAAATGCCTGTAAAAATTAGATACGTTATTGAAACCGCAATCGAAACAGATCACTTCTGTTGGCAACTTGTTCTCCACCAATAATCTGCAGGCATGGCTTACTCTGATCTCTATCAGGAAATCGTAAAAGGTCTTTTTAGTCATGAGCTTAAAATAGCGGCAGAAGGAGGTGACACTCAGGTTACTTAGTGAAGCCACTTCTTCAAGCGTAATGTCTTTTTTATAGTTACTCAGCGTATAATTACAAATCTTATTGATCCTTACGGTTTCCGACTCGTTGGATTGATAAAATGTATTTTTTCCGCTAACGATACTATCATATTCTTCGGTTTCTGCAAGCGTTTTAATGATGGACAGCAAAATAATGATCCTGTCGAGATTGGTCGCATCAACAGCCATACGCATCAGGTCGACCAGCTTGTGTTTTGCTTTCCCATTGATCACCATACCGCTTTTTGCTTTTTCAAATAATTTTGGAATGAGATAAGCTTCGGGAAGGGTAAGAATATATTTGCCTAAACAGTCGGGCAAAAAATGAATCACCATTGCTTCAGTATTTAAATCCGGATTGTTCTGAAAATACTCTTCCTTACATCTCCAGGTATGCGGCAGGTTTTCTCCAAGGAGAATCATTTCATCTGGTTCAAAGTTGCTGATGTTGTCGCCGATAAACCGTACGCCTTCGCCTTTAATTACATAATGTAGTTCCAGTTCGGGATGGTAATGCCAGATGTTTCCGAAGTCGGGCTTAATATCGTGACGGATGCTGAATGAACTTTGCAGGGTAATGGGTACTTTGTGAAAATGAGGTTTCATGCGTTAGGTTTAAAAATATCTGGTTAGCGGTTCTTCTATGCTCAAAAGCAACAGGTTGACGCCTTAAAGTTAAAACGTATTATGGTAATATCCTATATTAATTAGATAAAAACTATCATTAAAAACGACTGTGGATTGTTGAGTTTTGTAGAAAGGCCGCTAGGCCCTAACCAAAATATAAACCGGCAAATTATTTTTATATAAATTTTTTGTTTATTAATGAAATAATAGAGCATAAAACACAAAGAAATTTTACTAGTTTCGGATAGCCGTTTTTGCCATTTGCAATAACGTCAATTTAACCAAAATTCAATTCACAATAAAATTCAAATTATGAGAGTATCGTTTTTAGCATTGTTGTTAACCTTCTCCAGTATAGCTGTAAGTTTTGCCCAGAACAACGCGATTGAAGATAAGGCTGCTTATCAAAAGGTAATTACTGAGCGTGCTGATAAAATAGTAGCCAATCTTGGTGTTAAAGATGCCGGAAAAGCAGAGAAGGTGAGAAATGTAATCAGAGATCAGTACAGTAACCTCAATGATATTTACAGCGCGCGCGATGCCAAAGTTGCAGCCATTAAGGATCAGCAGAAAGATAATAAGGTTGAGCGCGATTCTGCCCTGGCTAAACAAGCCCGTATTACTGATGCCGAGCTGGCAAAACTCCACAAAAAGTATATCAGCAAACTTTCTGCTCAATTAACTACTGAGCAGGTTGAAGGGGTGAAAAACGGTATGACCTATAATGTGATGCCCAATACTTATAAAGCCTATCAGGAAGAAATCCTGACTTTAACTGAAGATCAGAAAAAACAGATTTTTACCTGGCTTAACGAGGCACGCGAGCGGGCAATGGATGCAGAGTCGTCGGATAAAAAGCATGCCTGGTTCGGTAAGTATAAAGGACGGATCAACAACTATTTATCAGCTGCGGGCTATGATCTGAAAAAAGAGGGCGTAGAGTGGGAGAAGAGGCGGAAGGCGAAAGCGGCTGAAGCAAACTAAAAACCAGAAAAAACAGTAACTAACCAAATAAACTATTATGAGAATTAAAATTTTGAGCAGAGCCTCCCGGGCTCTGTTGGTGCTGCTTTTTGCCTCAACTTTCGCTTTTGCACAGCAGAAACAGATCAGAGGCAAGGTAGTAGACAAGAAAGACGGGCAGCCCATCCCTGGGGTAAGCGTTGGCATTAGAGGTAAAACCAACAACGTTGGTACTAATGATAAAGGTGAATTCGCCTTATACGCAGATCCGGCCACTGATGCATTGGTTTTCTCTTATATTGGCTATGTCAGACAAGTGGTGCCATTGGATGGGAAAGTTACTTTGCAGGTTAACCTTGCCGAAGATTCACAGAATCTGGATGATGATGCCGTTATTGTAGTGGGGTATGGTGTAAAAAAGAAATCTGAAATTTTAGGCTCAGTAGCCAACATAAAAGCAGAAGAAATACAGGATTTACCAGTTCCAAATATCGCAGCTGCTTTGAGGAACAAAATTCAGGGCGTTGGTGTAAATACTGTTTCAGGGAAGCCAGGCTCATCCATTACTTTGAATATCCGTAACTCCACTGCTTCTGAACAATCACAATTATATGGTGTTACATCCGAGCCATTGTATGTAATCGATGGTATTACCGTTTCCAGAGATGAATTTGACAATATCGACGTGTCGATGGTTGAAGATATTTCTTTCCTCAAGGATGCTTCTGCGGCTATCTACGGCGCTTCAGGCGCAAAGGGCGTTGTGTTAATTACTACGAAACGGGGAAAGACTGGCAAACCCAAAATCAGTTACACTGGATATGTTGGCATACAGGATAATACGAGTGATGTTAAAATGTTGAGTGCTTACGAACATGCAACATTACTTAATGATGCGAACAAGATCAAAAATGCGGCGACATCTTCTTTATTTTCTGATGCAGATCTGGAATTGCTGAAAAACAATCCCAATAAAAGCTGGTTCGATGAATTGTGGCAAACTGCTACCACAAACCGGCATAATATTAATGTGTCAGGCGGATCAGAAGCAATTACCTTTTTCGCAGGTGGAAATTATTACAATGAAACCGGTAATTATGGCGGTATTACCTATAATAAATACGCTTTTCGTTCGGGTATGAACGCAAAGATATTACCTGGTTTAACTGCAGATGTAACACTGAATTTTGATTTCAATAAAAAAAACAGCGATACTTATAAAAATGGAGGTGAGAATGATCAGGCATTTTTTCAGCAGCTAATTACCACTCCCATGTGGGTGCCTATACAAATTGATGGTAAGCCGGTAAATTATAATGGTACAACTAACCCGTTGGCAGTTATTAATTCAGGGAATAACATTTTTACCAAATCGCAGGGTTTAAATATCAATGCAGCCATTAACTACAGTCCCACTTTCATTAAAGGCTTAACAGCGAGTGTACGGTTCGGTAAAAATAACCGCGGCGGAACCAGCGGACAATATGTGCCACCATACACCGTGTATAATTTTAGAATGACAGGGCAAAACGGATTGTTATACACCAATGAGTCCATTGGTTCTGTTACAGCAGTTGGGGTTGCCAACACCTTATTATTAAAAGGAACAACTACCGAATCAAGCTATCAGGCTATTGGGTCATTAAATTACAGCCGCACTTTTGGTAAACATTCTGTATCTGCAATGGCTGCATTTGATCAATCTGAAGGTAACAGTGAATCATTAACAGTGTACTGGAGAAATCAGGTCCTGCCAAATATAGATCAGTATTGGGGATTCGACCAATCTACCTTTACCATGCAGGAGAATACCTTCGGAGAATCTGTACAGCGTTCATACGTTAGTCGTTTTAATTACGATTATGATAAAAAATACTTACTTGAGGCAATTGCCAGATGGGATGCCTCTTCTAATTTTGCTCCTGGAAACAGATGGGGATTATTCCCGAGCTTAGGCATAGGCTGGGTAATCAGTCAGGAAAACTTCTTCAAAGAGAATGTGAAAGTGGTAAATAACCTGAAGGTTAGGGCTAATTATGGTTTGGTAGGGGAGAGCCGTGTGGATGCACGTTTGTGGCAATCCAGATATAAAGTCGATCCTAATGGATATTCGTACAATGAAACTTTATACGGAGGCTTAAACCCGTCCATCTTGCCTAATCCGGATATCACCTGGGAGAAAGCCAGAACAATGAATCTCGGATTGGATGCCTCTTTATTTAATAACAAACTGAATATTACCTATGAATTTTACCACCGATACTCTTATGATATGTTCGATAAAGGAAATAATGAGAACTTCCCGATGTACGCTGGTTTCGAAGCTCCTATAGTAAACTATCAACAGAGAACAGCGTGGGGTCATGAAATTTCCATCGGCTACAAAACCCGGTTTGCAAAAGACTGGAGCATATCTACCGACGTAATGTTCGGATTTGGCAATAGCCGGATTGATCGGATGTTCTACAATCAGTTTCAGTTATGGGATATCACCTACCCTGATTTGAAATATCAGTTTGGTACCAACCCGAATGTATACAATTCATCTAATTATGGCCTGATATCCAAAGGAATGTTCAGAAGTCAGGCTGAAGTAGACGCCTTTTTAAATAAGAATCCTACTTACACCATTAATGGTTCAGTTCCACAGGTTGGATGGTTGTACTACGAGGATACCAACGGTGATGGTAAGATAACGGAAAAGGATCAGACCCTTATGTTTAAGAGCACGAATGGTTTTGGTGTTGGATTTAATGTTGGTTTAAATTATAAATCATTCAGTTTGGCAACGAACTTTGTAACCCGTTTCGGAGGTAAGGTTTTCTTCGATGCAAAATCCAAAGCACCTGCCAGCAATACGGTAAACGTTCCGGCCTATTGGAAAGACCACTGGACCCCTGAAAATCCGAATGCAGCATTTCCCCGTTATGATGATCCTTCAATCGCTGCTGGCTGGAATTCTACCTTTTGGGCAAGAAGCGGAACCATGATCAGGATTAATAATATGACACTGACCTATAAAATGCCTAAATCATTAACCAGCAGACTTGGACTAAGCGATTCGCGTTTGGTTGTAGCCGGCAATAACCTTTGGACAATCGTAAATCCGCTAGACTACAAAGATCCCTATTCATCAACCATTTATGATTATCCAACACTAAGAACCATTTCAGTTGGACTAAATGTAAGTCTTTAATGTTTGTTAACGTAAATCAAGCCAAAATGAATTTTAAAATTAAATATGCATTCGCCATTGGTATTATGTCGGTGCTCACCATATTAATATCTTCCTGTAAAAAAGATTTTTTCGATTTGAAAGACCGTAACGGTATGGATTCGAGGATATGGGATAATGAAGGGTCAATACAATTTTTATTGAATGATACCTATGACGTGGCCATGCCAGACTATCCCTATGAAGTAACCGCGGATAATGTCATTTATGCCAGCGATGAAGATAAATATTCCTCTTCAGAATCCATTATGCGTAAAGCGATTGGAGTAAACGGTACGCTAACCTCTAATGATGTGAAATACATTGCAACAAAATATCAGGGAAATAAGGGCGACAACAGGTACTTTGATATTGCCCGTTGTAATACGGCTATTGCAGAAATACCGAAGGGGACCTTATCGCAAACCTCAAAGGATAAATTAAGAGGACAATTTTTTGCTTTAAGGGCACTAACATACTTTCAACTGGTAAGGCTTTATGGCGGTGTACCCTTAGTCTTAACTGCCCAGGATCCTGACAATATTACCTTGTCAGGGAGAGCAAAAGCATCAGTTTGCTTTCAGGCAATAGTAAGCGATTTGGATTCAGCGATGAAGCTGCTCACGGGCGTAACCTGGGCAGATGCAACCGAACGAGGTAAATTTACCCGTCAGGCTGCAGCGGCACTAAAAGCAAGGGCTTTGCTTTATTGGGCAAGCCCACAATTTAACCCGACTACAATTTCTGCACACCCGTTCGACCAGTCGAGATGGCAAAAGGCTTATGATGCCAATAAAGAAGCCTATGAAATTTGCAAAACTGCCGGGGCTTCCTTAATGCCAAATTATTCAGACATCTTTTTAAAAGAGGGTACTTCTAACCCGGAAGCGATCATTGTGCGTTCTTATTCTGCAAAATTGGCTAAGCGGGGCCAAAATGTGGAACAAAAAAGCCGCCCAACGGAAGAGGGTGGAAATGCTTCGGCATTTAATCCAACCCTTCAATTGGTAAATGCCTATACAATGAAAGATGGTGTACCTGTAGGTCAGGGAAGTTCTTTTACATATGACCCGGTTTTGTTTTGGGTTAACCGAGATCCACGGTTAGATGCCACTATAGCGTATAACGGCAGTAGTTGGAAACTAAGTGGTTCAGCAACCAGGAGGCAGTGGTGTTATACCGGCGGCATTACAGAAGCTTCACCGCAGGGTTTTTACCTTAAAAAATTCTGTGATCCGGATCTTGCAAAGGGATCTGTAGCTTATGCAAATGACTACGGCGGTAATGGTTTGGATTGGGTAGAACTTCGTTTTGCGGAAGTCATCATGAATTACGCTGAATGTGCAAATGAAGTTGGAAACCTGCAGGAGGCAAAGGATTTGGTAAAATTAATCAGAATAAGAGCTGGTATTCAGGCCGGTACTAAAAATTATGGACTGGACCTGGCTACCACAAAAGAGCAAATGCGTTCGTTGATCACTAATGAACGAATGGTTGAATTTTGCTTTGAGGGAAAACGGTCATTTGATTTACGCAGAATGCGTCAGTATCACTTGTTATCAGGTAACATGCAAACGATTCAATGGACTGTTAAAACCACTGCCCTTAAAACAGAGCTGGAAACTGTAGGTACCAACGGGATACGTTTTCGGGAAGGGATTAACATCAATGACAGAACCACATTTGATAAATATTTTTCCACATCAAATGTAAATCAGGGTGCCACTGGATTTGCTGTGTTGGATACCTATTACTTTTATGCCTTGCCCTCAACATTTATGAATTCAAGCCCGCTTCTGGATCAAACCATTGGATGGGATGGGGGCACATTCGATCCTTTGTAGCCTGGTTGTTAACTTTAATAAAGTCAAAATGAAAAAAAATATAAAATACCTCGGTCTGTTTTTTATGACTGCGCTTCTTTTTTCAGCGTGTAAAAAAGAAACAGAAAACATATTTAACATGTTTTCTGATGTTACTGTCACTTACACTGCCAACAGCAAGTATGCGGTAACTGACTATAAAGATGTAAACGTTGGAGACAGTGTATATATAGAATATAATATTGAGTCTGCTAAAACCGATATGTATGCAGCGTGTATTTTTGAAACCTCCTCTGCAATACCGACTAAGATCACTCTTGATGATTCGCAAAGAAGAAAAGCTTCGGGAATTTTTAAAATCAAGATGGACACACGTGTAGGAAAAATTTCTTACCGGGTTTGGGCACTTGATAAAGGAGGGATTTACCTGGGAGACGGATATAAGACTATCACCCTTAATGTTTTACCTGATTATAAATATTGGGCATCAAGGGAATTCTTTATTCCCGACTCCGTCGGTAAAAATTCAAATTCCTATATATCACTAACTGATGGTCAATTATATACGTATAACAATGGAAAAGATAATACTGGTAAGATAGATTTGGGCTTATACAGGGCGCCAGTAATAGGAACAGGCGGTGCTATTACAGGATATTTGTATAATGTATATGCTCTTGATGCCAATCCAATGCCCTTTAGTGCCTACGACATGAGCTCATGGACAAATAAGAGGGCGACTTTAGTTGCGGCACCCAAAACAGGCCAGGCTTCAGCCTTTACAGCATTAAGGACAGGTGCTCAGATTATTACCGCAGGTAAAAGCGCAAAACCTACCATTAAATCAATCACAACGGGACTTGGTGCCGGCAGTTTGTTTTACTTTCTAACGCCAGAAGGAAAGTATGGGGCATTTTATGTTAACTCTATTTCGAGCAACAACTCAACCCGAGGCATATTTTTAAATGTTGATATAAAGGTGCAAAATTAAATAAATTTAATTGTTAGTTAGGAGGGAGGTCACCATTTCGGGACCTCTTTTTTTTGCTTTTTCAAAGTGGAAATAACAGAAATAGAATTCAGTTTTTGATATTGTATAGCTATATAAGGACAAGACAATAAGACAAAAATAAGACAGTTGTTCGGGAGCTCTTCGGGAAGTGTTCGGGAAACCTCCTGCCGGGCTTCGGGAAACCTTGCGGAATTGTTCGGCAACGGGTGCGGATGGTATCGGGAATTCTCCCAGACAATATGCAGAAAACTTCTGGAAAAGTTAGGGTAATGTTCTCCTGGTCATCGGCTGGCAGTAAAAGAATGCCCGATGTTTACCTGAACTTTTCTACTACTTTTTCCAGAGTTTAGTATATTCCAAGTGCAATGCTACTCAACAGTAGCTTAACAAATGTACGTATCATCTACACAAACGAGACCAGCGATCTCAATGTATTTCATCGTTCAAAATAAGACTGTTAGGTTTTGAGGCTTGGTAAAAATGACCTAAATTTCAGGAAATTAAGGTGACAAATAAAAAAATAAAATTTTTATTTAAATATTGTATTTATATATGAATTTATTTGTACCTTGGATCATTGTTTCATTAATACAAATTGTTGAGTTGTATCATTGAGACTAGAATTGTTTAAAAAACAATCTAACCAGAATATAAAAAACCGTAATCAAAAAATAAATGAGCCGTTCCGCAGAATCTGTTTGGTGTGTAAATCATTGTAATTTTCAATAATCATTTAGTAACTATCAGCTGATCTGGTTATCTGTTTCTATAGGAAAAAAATAAAATCAAATTTTAAATCAATGTGACTGGCTTCTTGCTCTTTAGCTGTTTACATCGAGAACTAACCAAATAATAAATATGAACTTAAAATTTTTACGCAAATTTTCATTGTTCTTGCTGCTATTGCTATGTGCAAGTTCAGCTCTATTTGCCCAGGTACGAAAGGTAACGGGTAAGGTGGTAGACCAGTCTGATGGTCAGGGCATCCCAGGGGTGAATGTTAGCCTTAAAGGTATTCCTAGTAATGTAAGTACGAATAGCGACGGTGTGTTTACTATTCAGGTAAGAAGTGATGCTGATGTCCTGGTGTTTTCTTATATAGGGTATGTAAGACAACAGGTTACAGTGGGATCAAAAGATGCGATAACTGTTAAGCTGGTTTCAGAAAATAAGAACCTGGAAGACGTAGTAGTGGTGGGGTACGGCGTACAAAAACGCACAACCTTAACAGGATCTGTTGTCGATATTAAAGCTTCAGAAATTGAAGATCTGCCTGGTACTAATGTAGCCGCCGCTTTAAGTGGCAGGCTACTGGGTGTTGGCGTTAGTGGTGGTGTTGCACGTCCAGGTACACCGGCGAAAATTACAATAAGAAATCCAAATACGATTTTCTCTAAAGATGGAGGAAGTACAGATCCTTTATACGTAATAGATGGTGTGATTCAGATTGATGGTCAAGGTAAACCGGATGCCACAAATTTTGGAAATCTTGATGCCTCAGAGATTGAGAGCATGTCATTTTTGAAAGATGCGTCTGCGGCTATTTATGGTACAAGAGGCGGAAACGGGGTAGTGTTAGTAACAACTAAACGTGGAAAAACGGGTAAACCTAGAATTTCATACAGTGGGTCTTACGCTATTAATGACGAGGCTTACCGTACCAAAATGATGAGCGCATACCAGTTTGGCCAATACTTCAACATTATGAATGGTCCGAATGGGGGGGCGAAGATTCCTGGAGTAGATAATTTTTTCACAGACGATGAACTGGAGCATTTTAAGACTATCGATTATGATCGCCTGGAAGATGCCTGGAAATCCGCATACGATGTTCGTCACACCTTAAGTGTGAGCGGTGGTGCTGACCGTGCAACCTATTTTGCTAATGCATCATACAACAAACAAACAGGTAATTTAGCAACACTAGATTTCAGCAGATGGAATTTTAGAGCCGGTACAGACGTTACTGTCGCCTCTAACTTGAAGGTTGGTTTACAGGTTTCGGGTAACAGTGGTGATTTGGTAAAAACCTTTAATAAAGTTTCAGGCGAAGGGGTTGAGGATGATTATAAAAACCTGCTCTTAGCTCCTAGATATGTTCCTGATTATATCAATGGTTTACCGGTAAAACTTCCTGGTACTACAAATGACTTATCAAGATATCATTTCAACGAAATCAACAGGTTAAATAACCTGGCTACAACCAAATCTAATCTGTTTACCGTAAATGCTTATGCAGAATATGAAGCTCCATTCATTAAAGGGCTAAAAGCCAGGTTTGCTTATGCAAGAAATACAGGTAACTCAGTGGGCGACCAGGTAGGGACATCTTATACATTATATGAATTTAACAGATTAGGGACAAATAAACACATTTATGAGGGTGCAACAGTAGCCAGTTCATTAAGGGTTACCAATGGCGATCGCTTGTATTACTCGAATACAAACCAAAAAAGCGAACAAACCAATTTTGTTCTAAATTATGCACGTGATTTTGGAAAACATTCAGTAAGTGGATTGTTTACTGTGGAGAAATCAGAATCTGAAAACTCGCAGCAGGTTGTATATAAAGCCAGTCCGATTGCAGCTACTAATGGTCAATTCAACTCGGCAACGGGGGCAATCGATGGTTCTACAAGTGCAAACGAGGCTGGGACACTATCTTATGTAGGTAGAGCAAATTATGCTTACGCCAATAAATATCTTGCGGAGTTTTTATTCAGAACAGATGCTTCAACGAAATTTGCACCTGAAAATTATTGGGGCAAGTTTTATTCGGGATCTGTTGGTTGGGTAATTTCAGAGGAGAGTTTCTTTAAAGTACCCGCAGTTAATTACCTAAAGCTGAGATATGCTTTCGGAGTTCTTGGAAACGATCAGACCAAAGCCTGGTTGTGGAGACAGCGTTACACATTTCAGGATGGTAAAGGTGGTGTATTCGGAGGGAATAGTGCAGCTACCACTGGTTTTAAAATGGAAGCTGCCCCAAACAGAGACGCAACCTGGAGTACAGAATATAAAAATAATGTTGGTATAGATGCTAAATTCCTTGCCAACCGATTATCACTGAACGTGGAAGGTTACTATAATTTGGCCAGAAATATTTTGATCGAGCCTACAGCGAGCATCCCGGTAACTGTTGGGGGTACTGTAGCATCCGTAAACTTTGGAGCAGCTGATTATTTTGGTTACGAACTTGGTATCTCCTGGGATGATAAAATTGGATCTGACTTTAATTATGGTGTAAGTGCACGTTTTGGCTGGAACGATGATAAAGTTAAGGTTGGTAATTTCAATGCAAATGATGCATTAAAGCCATGGTTAGCGCAAGTTAATCAATCTTCAGACAATGGAAAATGGGGTTACGATTATATGGGAATGTTCAAAACCCCGGAAGATGTAGCCAACTATATCAACCAGTATAAAATAACACAGGTTTTTGGTGTACCTGTATCACAACTGAAACCCGGTACTTTGTACTATCGTGATGTTAGAGGTCAGTTGCAGTCAGATGGTACATTTGCCGGACCAGACGGAATTATTGATGCGAACGATCAGATTCAGTTGTCACATAAGGCAACAAATCACTATGGATTCGGTATCACATTAAAAGCAGGTTACAAAGGTATAAGTGTTGATGCCGTATTAGCGGGCTCTTTCGGAGGTTGGTCTGAAATTGATGAAAGAAAAGCACTAAACGTATCTATTGCGAGAAATTTCACCAGTTTGCCAAGTATCTGGGGAAATATTTATGATCCGGTTATCAACCCTGAGGGAGTGATGCCAAATCCAAATTTCGCCGATATTAACTTAACTCCGACATCAAATTTTTATAAAGTGAGTGCATTCAGATTGCGGATACCAAGTTTTAATATTAGCTACACCTTTCCGAAATCAATGCTGGAAAAAGTTAAAATCAATAACGCAAGGGTATTTTTATCTGCGCTTAATCCTGCTAATCTGTATAACCCATATAGTTACAAAGGACCTGATGGTGCATGGGATGCTTACCCGAATTTAATGACATATTCACTTGGTGTTAACTTAACCTTTTAATCAGGTTAGTTTCGTAAAATCAATAATCTATAACAGAGATGAAAAGAAATAAAATATTGGTATTATTTACAGCTGCTGCAATGTTAGTGGCAGGTTGTAAAGACACATTTCTTGAAGAAAAAAGAGATTTAGCCGGATACAATGAGGAAGTTTTTAAAGATGCGGCACTTGCACAAGGCTATGTCGACTACGTATATGGTTTATTTTTGCCTGGAAATAATGCTCAGTCCCTTTCCTGGAACCTGGCCACGGCAAATGATAATTTTGCTAGAACAACCGACGAGTTTGCAGGGGAGACTGATTTCAATAAGGTTTGGTCAACTATTAGCTACACCAATAGTCATGCATTAAATTATTTTGGTGCCAGACTTAGTACCAGCATTGTGAATAATCCGTATACAAGATTAAAACAAATTAATATCTTTCTTGCCGAAATTGATAAGTACGGGCTTCCGGAAGATACCAGAAACAAGTTGAAAGGCCAGATGTATTTCTGGAGAGCATGGCAATATTTTGATTTGGTTAGACTTTACGGAGGGGTTCCTTTAGCATTAGTTCCTCAAGATCCTATAAGCGATGATGGTACTTCCTTGCAAATTCCGAGAAGTTCTTCATCTGATTGTATCAAACAAATCGTTACCGATTTAGACCTAGCACAATCTTTATTACCTGGAAAATGGGGAAGTACAGATTGGGGACGCATTACCAGTGGAGCATGCGCAGCTCTTAAAGGAAGGGTTTTGTTGACATGGGCAAGTCCGTTGTTTAACCGGAACGATGACGCTGCACGTTGGGAAGAAGCCTATAAAGCTAATCTTGCTGCCAAAACATTACTTGAAGCGAATGGCAGTGCCTTATTTAAAACTGGCGGTACTGCGAATGGAGTAGCATGGGGTAATATGTGGTTTACTGAAGTAAATAATCCTGAAGCTGTTATCGTGTACGGCTTTAATAATCTGGCCATCGGCGGAACTACTACTAAAAACAATGGATGGGAACAAGCAGCCAGATCAAAAGAATTAAATGGTGGAGGTTCTCTTTCTCCTACAAAACAAATCGTAGATGCTTTTCCTATGAAGGATGGTAAAATGCCAGGTTCTTCCACTTATACCTACGATGCAAAGAAATTCTATAAAAACCGTGATCCACGTTTTTACAAAACCTTTGTCTACAATGGAGCAGTTTGGCCCTATAATGGAAGTACAGGGGCAAATTTCAAGCAATGGACGTATAAATGGTATAACAACGCAACCGCTACTATTCCAAGCTTAACCACAGAAACAAAAGGGGCAAATTCAAGTGGCATATATTTGTGTAAAGCAACTGACCCTGCAGCCTCAAATGCTAATGGAAATTTTCAGCAGAATGGAATGGATTATATGGAAATGCGTTTCGCGGAGGTTGTGCTAAACCTTGCGGAATCTGCCATAGGATCTAACAGGCTTTCAGAAGGTCTGGAAGGTATCAAATCTATCAGAGAACGAGCGGGTGTAGAAAATTTAGACGGGGCATACGGACTGGGTGGCTTAACTAGCAGAGATCAGCTTTTTGGTGCTGTAATTAAAGAGCGTGGCATCGAGTTCGCATACGAAGGAAAACGTTTCTTTGATTTAAGACGCTGGATGCTTTTTGAAGAAAACTCTCCTACAGCTGCCCGTTTAGGTATTAAGCCTTTAAACGGTACTCGTAGAACAGGATATTTCATCACAGTGAAAACCACCGCAGGCGCAAGATATAATGGTAGCACAGATCCGTTGATAAAACCTGCTACAGGAAATGCACCGGTTATTGACAGGGATCCGGCAACTTATCCTACCCCAAATGGTAGTGCCAACTATGCTGCATATCTAGATTACTTGTATGATAACTATTTTGTGATAACAGAAAAAGATGACCTTGACGTAACTAATCCAGCCAACTGGAAGTTTACCTGGTATCCACAATATTATTTCTTTGGATTGAACGAAAACATTTTAAGTGCTTCTCCATACCTGGAACAGACTACAGGCTGGAATAGCTTAAAAGGTGCAGGAACATTCGATCCGTTGAAATAACAAGACATTCGGAGGAGATATCTTCTCGCTCCGGGTTTTATATATTTGGTTTTAAAAAGGGGAGCAGCGAGTGCTCTCCTTTTTTATTTAAGAATGTTACATTTATATATGAAAAATATTCCTATCTTCGATCGTGGCTTTTAAAGGTGCTTTCTGATGTTTTTATCGTCAGTTTATTTGTTCGAATAACACAATTTTAAACAACTGCACCAGCAAAAACACCTACTTTTTTTGAATGCAAATTTGAAACATAATATATTATCTAACCAAATTTTATAACCAAGTTAATCTAAGAAATCAGCATCATTTTTTTTGTAATTCGAATCCGTTTCTTCCACAAGAAAATTGCTTAATTTCTGTAGCTTCTTTAACGAGCAAAACACAAATGAAAAAGAACTTATTAAATCTGCTTTTTTCAGCAGCATTAACGCTCTCCGCTGGTTCAGTTTCTGCACAGTATCCGAAAATTCCTGATGACGTTAAGAGGTCATCTGATTCTCTGCTTAAAGCGGCCTACCATCATTCAGATGTAGCCTGGGAAAAAGCAAAGCCAATTATAGAACAGGAAGCTAAACAAGGGAAACCTTATATTCCATGGGCAGGCCGTCCAAATGATTTACCTCAGTCTGAATTATTAGCTTTTCCCGGTGCTGAAGGCGGCGGTGCTTATAGCTTTGGCGGGCACGGCGGAAGAGTAATCGTGGTAAAAAATCTGAACGACAGCGGTCCGGGTTCGTTGCGTGATGCCTGCGAGCAGGGTGGTGCAAGAATAGTCGTTTTCAATGTTGCCGGGATCATAAAACTTAAAACACCACTCATTATCCGTGCACCTTACATTACCATTGCCGGTCAGACTGCACCTGGCGACGGTGTTTGCGTAGCGGGTGAATCGGTTTGGTTAAACACCCATGATGTAATCGTTCGTTTTATGCGTTTTAGAAGGGGAGAGACCTTCGTTGGTCGCCGGGATGATGCGATAGGTGGTAACCCGGTTGGTAACATCATGATTGATCACGTGTCAGCAAGCTGGGGACTGGATGAAAATATGTCCATGTACCGCCATATGTATAACGATAGCACCGGTAAAACCGAAGAGAAATTAGGGACAGTAAACATTACAATCCAGAATTCTATTTTCGCTGAAGCCTTAGATTACTGGAACCATGCATTTGGTTCAACACTTGGTGGAGAGAATTGTGCTTTTGTTCGTAACCTTTGGGCAGATAATGGTGCCCGTAACCCATCAATTGGATGGAACGGCATTTTCAACTTTGCCAATAACGTAGTTTTCAATTGGAATAATCGCTCCACTGATGGCGGTGATTACACAGCACAGTATAACATCATCAATAATTTTTACAAACCAGGTCCGGTTACTGATTTGAAAGATCCGATTTCCTATCGTATTCTGAAACCTGAATCTGGTCGCAGTAAATTGCCTTATGTGGTTTTTGGCAGGGCCTATGTTGCAGGAAATATCATCGATGGAAACCAAAAAGTAACTCAGGATAACTGGAACGGCGGCGTTCAGCTGGAAGATAAAAAAGGAAACCTGATGAGTTTTGAGCAGGCTTCTCCATATTTTGCGGCCATGAGAACGAAGAAGCCATTCCCAATGCCTAAAATCTCCATAATTCCAACCCTACAGGCCAAAGATTATGTACTGGCAAATGCGGGTGCGACTTTACCAAAAAGAGATCCGGTAGATACCCGAGTGATAAAGCAGGTAACCACAGGGAAAATTGAAGTTCATCCTGATGCGAAACCATCAGCATTCCAATTCGAGCACCGCAGGTTGCCAGGAGATTCTTACAAACAAGGAATCATCACTGAGGTATCTCAGGTTGGTGGCTACCCGGTGTATAAAGGAACTCCCTACAAAGATTCTGACGATGACGGTATGCCTGATGCCTATGAGCTGAAAAACGGTTTAAATCCTAAAGATGCATCTGATGCTGCGAAAATTACGAAAAGTGGTTATTCCAACATTGAAGTATATTTAAACAGCGTGGTTCCGGTATCTACAGTTAAGCCTATCTAAAATGAACAGATATTCGTCTTTGGCAGTTTTCATTGCTGCTCTTGGTTTCGGAAATGCCGCTTTTGCACAATACCCGGTAATTCCGGAAGCAATGGAAAAGAAAGCAGATTCGCTTTTAAAGAGTATTGAAGAGAAATCAGAGCTACAGTTTTTAAAGGTAAAGTCGGTTGTTGATGCTGAAGCAAAACAAGGTAAACCTTATATTCCCTGGGCAGCTAAACCGGGCGATTTACCACAATCCAAGCTGGCAGCCTTTCCGGGTGCCGAGGGCGGTGGCGCTTATTCATTCGGAGGTCGCGGAGGAAAAGTTTATGTTGTAACAAGCCTGGAAGACTCGGGAAAAGGCACTTTGCGTGAAGCCTGTGAGCAGGGCGGAGCCAGAATCATTGTGTTTAATGTGTCCGGTATTATCAGACTTAAAACGCCTCTCATCATCCGCGCACCATATATTACCATCGCTGGACAAAGTGCGCCTGGTGACGGGGTTTGCATTGCAGGTGAATCAGTATGGCTCAATACACACGATGTAGTGATCCGTTACATGCGTTTCCGTCGCGGTGCTACAGAGGTAACCCGAAGAGATGATGCCATTGGAGGTAATCCGGTAGGAAATATCATGATCGATCATGTTTCTGCAAGCTGGGGACTGGATGAAAATATGTCGATTTACCGCCATGTTTACGATCCTAAAGATGGCTCTAAACCGGAGAAATTACCTACTGTAAACGTCACAATTCAAAACTCGATTTTCTCTGAAGCGCTAGATACCTATAACCATGCTTTTGGCAGTACCATAGGTGGTTTAAACTCTACTTTCATGCGAAATTTATGGGCTTCGAATATCAGTCGCAATCCCTCTGTTGGGATGTATGGCGATTTCGGCTTTGCCAATAATGTAATTTTCAATTGGTGGAACAGGAGTGCTGATGGTGGAGATAATGCCTCTTTCTACAGTTTCATCAATAATTACTATAAACCAGGTCCGATTACTCCAGCAGGTGAACCCATTTCTTACCGGATTCTGAAACCTGAATCGGGCAGGGATAAGAGGTTTACCAATGAATTCGGTCGTGCTTACGTTACCGGAAATATCATTGAGGGCAATGAAAAAGTGACTAAAAATAACTGGGACGGAGGGGTCCAGCCGGAGAGCAAACGTGATAAACAAAAATTACTGGATTCTATCCGTACAGATAAACCTTTGCCAATGGCGAAGATTTCCATTATCGATACCAAAAAAGCTTACGAATATGTTCTGGCCAACGCCGGTGCGTCTCTGCCGGTTCGCGATGCGGTTGACCAAAGAATTGTTAAACAGGTAGCAACCGGTAAAATTGAACACGTTGAAGATGGAAAACTTCCCGCTAAACAAAGCTATGTAAAACGTCGTTTACCAGCAGACTCATACAAGCAAGGGATTATTTCTGATATCGCACAGGTTGGCGGTTACCCGGAATATAAGGGTACGCCCTACCAGGATACGGATCACGATGGAATTCCTGATACCTGGGAAACCAAGCATGGTTTAAATCCGAAGGATTCAGCTGATGCAGCTAAAATTTCGAAATCAGGTTATGCCAATATTGAGGTATATTTAAATAGCTTAGTGGATGTAAGCAAGGTGAGGCCTTAAAAAAGGCGAAACCAATCGCCGGTTATACAAAAATAACAAAATGCCAAAAACTAACCATATATTAAAAGCTAAACAACTGAAAACGCTAAGCCTTGCGGTGATTGCGCTTTTTGTTGCTAACTTTTCCTTTGCCCAGAAAACCAAGCCTGTTGAACCACCTAAACCTATTTTCAAAGGCAATGACGGGAAAATGGCCTATACGGCAGATGAGCTTGGAAACCGCATTCCTGATTTCTCCTATGCAGGCTACATGGCTGGCGAAAAATCCATTCCAGATGCGTCAATTAAAGTGATCGTTCCCGTTTCAAAAGGCGATGCAACCTTAAGAATCCAGTCGGCGATCAATTATGTATCAAAACTTCCTGTTGGGAAAGACGGTCTTCGGGGTGCAGTTTTACTGGAAAAGGGAACTTACGAAGTTGCCGGAACTTTAAAACTGACTACTTCCGGTGTAGTGCTCCGCGGAAGTGGATTTGGCGAAAAAGGAACAAAAATATTGGCAACCGGTTTAGACCGGATAGGCGTAATCAGAGTTTTAGGCAAAAAAGATAAGGTAGAAAATGCACCGGTTGCAATTACGGATAGTTATGTTCCGGTAAACTCGAATAAGGTTACATTGTCCGATGTTAATGGCTTCAAGGTTGGCGATAAGATCATCATCAGCAGGCATTCAACAAAAGAATGGATCGAAACCCTCAAAACAGTTGAATTTGGTGGTGGTGAAAGCGCCTTAGGTTGGAAACCCGGAACCAGGGAAGTTCGTTGGGATAGAACAATCACAGCAATAAACGGATCAAACATTACTTTCGATGCTCCCGTTACAACCGCCCTGGATTCAAAATTCGGAGGCGCAACGGTATCAAAATACAAGTGGGATGGAAGAGTTGCACAAGCGGGAGTTGAAAACCTGAATATTGAATCAGATTACCACAAAGACAACATCAAGGATGAATATCATCGGTGGACAGCCATTTGTATCGATAATGCACAGGATGCATGGGTGCGTCAGGTGGTGTTCGAGCATTTTGCAGGCTCAGCCGTAAATGTACTGGAGTCGGCCAAAAGGGTAACCGTTGAAGACTGTAAATCACTGGCTCCTGTTTCGGAAATCGGAGGCGAACGCAGGAATACTTTTTATACCACGGGTCAGCAAACGCTTTTTCAAAGGTTATACTCCGAATACGGCTATCATGATTTTGCGGTTGGTTTCTGTGCACCGGGACCAAATGTTTTTGTGCAGTGCCAGTCCTATCTTCCTTTTAGCTTCAGCGGAACAATCGATAGCTGGGCATCAGGTGTTTTATTTGATATTGTGAATATTGATGGCAACGCACTGAGTTATTTAAATCGTGGTCAGGACGGACAAGGTGCAGGTTGGAGTGCTGCCAATAGCGTTTTCTGGCAATGCAGTGCTGCAAGGGTAGATAACCCGCAACCGCCAACTGCGCAGAACTGGGCATTCGGAACATGGGCGCAGTTTACGGGCAACGGCTACTGGGACATGTCGAACGAGCAAATTCAACCACGCAGTTTGTATTATGCACAACTCAAAGACAGATTGGGAAATGATGTGGATAGCAGAGCTTTTGTGTTGCCTGTAGAAACCGAGGCTTCAAGTTCGCCGCCGGTTGATGTGGCTTTAAAACTGACCAAATTAGCCTATAAACCTGCTTTGACACTTTCTGAATACATCGATTCTGCAAGGGAAAGAAATAAGATTTCTACTGATGCCCCTCGGGCGAAAAGCATTGATAAAATAGGGATAGATAAAGTCACTCAGGTAGCAGTTGCTGGTACAATGGCCATCCAGAACGGCTGGTTGGTTCGCGGTAACGAAATCGTTGTGGGTGACCGACAGGAAGTGCCCTGGTGGAATGGAAGCGCCCGCCCTTACGGACTCAAGAATACCAGATTCCACGTTACGCGTTTTGTGCCCGGCCGTTCGGGTAATGGCCTGACCGATGATCTGGATGAGATTACAGATTCCATGAAAAATGGCAATGTAAAAGTTTTAGACCATAATTACGGGCTCTGGTACGATAGAAGAAGGGACGATCACGAGCGGATCCGCCGCATGGATGGTGAGGTTTGGGCACCGTTTTACGAGTTGCCCTATGCACGCAGTGGCCAGGATAAGGCTTGGGATGGCTTGAGTAAATATGACATTACCAAATACAATCTCTGGTACTGGGACAGGTTAAAGACCTTCGCTAACCTGGCCGACCAGAAGGGCCTGGTGTTAATTCACGAAAACTATTTCCAGCATAACATCATCGAAGCAGGCGCTCACTATGCTGATTTCCCATGGCGTACGGCTAACAATATTAACGATACCGGTTTTCCGGAACCTGTTCCTTATGCAGGTGATAAGCGGATTTTCATGGCGGAGCAGTTTTACGACATCACCAACGAACACCGCAAAGCCATTCACAAAGCCTATATCAGAAAATGCCTAGAGAATTTTGATGGAAATTATGGTGTGATTCAATTGATTGGCGCCGAATTTACGGGTCCGCTGCATTTTGTACAATTCTGGATTGATACCATTGAGGAGTGGGAAAAGGAAACCGGCAATCACCCGATTATCGGGCTAAGCGTAACAAAAGATGTACAGGATGCAATTCTTGCTGATGCCAAAAGAGCTAAGGTAGTTGATTTGATCGATATCAGGTACTGGCATTACCAGGCAGATGGAAGTGCATATGCCCCAAAAGGTGGATTAAGTTTGGCACCGCGCCAGCATGCCCGTTTGTTAAAGCCCAGGAAAACATCTTTTGAAGAAGTTTACCATGCGGTATCAGAATACAAAGCAAAATTTCCTGAAAAGGCAGTGATGTATTCCGGTGATAGCTTTGACAGTTTTGGATGGGCAATTTTCATGGCAGGCGGTTCGCTTTCCAATGCAGATTATCTTGATGAGTCTGCACTGAATCTTGCATCCGGCATGAAGCCATTTCTTCCGGCGGGTAAAAGTGTTAAACAATACGGACTTGAAAATCCGGGCAAAGCTTATATTTTATACAATTCAACCGCCGATGCACTTCATCTCGATCTAAGTAAATTCAATGGAAAATTCAGTGTGAAAATACTCAATCCAAAGACAGGAAAGGTGCTTAAAGCAGAAAAAGTGAATGGTGGATCGTTAGTAAAACTGGATAAAACAGCATCTGGAGACGAGGTGCTCATCATCAACAAAATTTAACATGAACTTTAAATCGAAAATATTTCTAATCGCTGTTGTTTCATCCCTTGCTTTCGGATGCAAGGAGAAACCTCATTTTGGTGATAAAAGTCTGCTGATTTCTGAGAACTCCAGATACCTGACAACAGGAGATGGTAAACCTTTCTTCTGGTTGGGTGATACCGGCTGGTTATTGTTTGGAAGACTGAACAGGGAAGAGGCGAATACGTATCTGGAAGACCGTAAGCAGAAAGGTTTTAATGTGATCCAGGTGATGCTGCTACATGATGTTCCCTCGAGGAATGTTTACCTGGATTCGTCGTTAGTACACGCAGATGTTTCCAGGCCGTTCGTTACACCAGGGAATAATCCAAAAGATTCAGTGGCCTACGATTACTGGGATCACGTGGATTATGTGATTGATAAGGCTGCTGAAAAAGGGCTGTATATGGCACTGGTGCCGGTTTGGGGAACGAATGTGAAACAAAAAAAGGTAAATAAGAATCAGGCAAAAGTATACGCTGAATTTCTGGCTAAACGCTATAAAGACAAATGGAATATCATCTGGCTAAATGGGGGCGATATTAAAGGAAGCGAGGGTATGGATGTTTGGAAAACAATTGGTGAAACTCTAAGGGCGAATGATCCTAACCACCTGATTACTTTCCATCCACGAGGGAGAACGGCGTCATCGCAATGGTTCCATAATGCCAGCTGGTGCGATTTTGATATGATACAATCGGGCCACCGCCGTTATGATCAGGATACCTCTAAAAATGAAAAGCTGCATTATGGAGAAGATAACTGGAAATATATTGAGGCAGATTATAAACTGAAACCGGTAAAACCAACTATCGACGGGGAGCCGTCTTACGAGGACATACCACAAGGTCTACATGATACCACACAGCCACGCTGGACCGATGCGGATGTAAGGCGCTATGGCTACTGGTCGGTTTTCGCAGGTGCATTTGGCTACACTTACGGCCATAATTCGGTGATGCAGATGTACAAAAAAACGGATTTAAAACCCGCTTATGGTCCTAAAGACCAGTGGATTACCGCTATCAATGCGCCGGGAGCACGGCAGATGCAATACCTGAAAGATTTAATGTTGTCTCATTCCTTCTTTGATCGCGTGCCGGACCAGACTTTGGTTGCCGGTACAAACGGAGAGAAATATGAGCGCGTCATTGCCACCAGGGGTGAAGATTTTGCATTGGTTTATACCTATACCGGCAGAAACTTCAACGTTCAACTGGGTAAAACGGATGGTGATGAGGTAAAAGCCTCCTGGTTCGATCCCCGTACAGGGAAAGTGAGCGCAATTGGCACATTTGAAAATAAAGGCGTAAAGGAGTTTAATCCACCCGGGGAGGCCGCAAATGGTAACGATTGGGTACTGGTTTTAGAAAAGGAATAATAATGGTTTGCCGTTCAAAGTTGATATTGTCATTTCGTTTAGCCCTTATCGGCCTGGCTTTGTGTGGACTTACCTCTTGCTCAAAACAAGGCTATATTTTCACATCGTTTCATGAACCTGCTACCGATGGATTAAGAATGCTATACAGCGATGATGCTTATCACTGGACAGACCTGAATAAAGTATTATTAAAGCCGGAAGTGGGTACACAGAAAGTTTTAAGGGATCCGTCTGTTGTGCAGGGACCTGATGGCACATTTCATCTGGTGTGGACTTGCAGCTGGAAAGGAGATAAAGGGTTTGGTTATGCCAGTTCTAAAGATTTAATACACTGGAGTAAACAAAAATTTCTTCCGGTAATGGAAAGTGAGCCGAAAACAGTAAATGTATGGGCACCTGAAGTTTTCTACGATGATGATAAAAAAGAATTTGTAATCATATGGGCTTCTACTATTCCTTTTCGTTTTGCAAAAGGGATTGAAGAAGAAGATAACAACCACCGGATGTATGCTGTTACGACCAAGGATTTCGTGACTTTATCATCACCTAAACTGTTTCTGGATCCCGGATTCAGTGTGATCGATGCCGTAATCGTGAAAAGAGCAATCAAAGATTATGTACTGGTTTTGAAAGACAATACGCGGCCCAACAGAAATTTAAAAGTGGCTTTTGGAAAAGCGGCTTTAGGCCCTTATCAAAATGTCTCGGAAACATTTAGTCCGAAGTTAACCGAGGGACCAACGGTTGTAAAAGTTGGAAAGGATTGGCTGATTTACTTTGATGCCTACGGGCAGAAAATCTATTCGGCGTACAAAACGGCTGATTTTAAAACGTTTAAAGACGTAACCTCCGAAGTTTCAATCCCTGAAGGACATAAACACGGAACGATCATAAAAGTGAAGCGGAAAGTGATTGAGAAATTGAAAAAATGAAAAAGAAATTACTTGGATTAACCCTGGCATTTGCACTTGCGTTTTCTAATGTGGAAGCGCAGGATACCGTACGCTATACCGGAAAGACTTTAGTTAACGCAGATTACCATCATGGCCAGCTTTCGCCAGTGATCGGTGTTCACAATATCCAGACTTTCAGGGCTAATCGTGAGCATCCGGAGCTTGCCGAAGGCTTTGGCTGGACTTATAACCATGCACCAATGCTGGCTTACTGGAACAATAGGTTTTACATTGAATACTTAAGTGATCAGGTGGGCGAAAGCATCCCACCGGGACAAACTTTGGTTCAGTCCTCAAAAGACGGCTATACCTGGAGCAAGCCTGATGTGGTTTTTCCGATATACAGGATTCTTGACGGAACAACAAAAGAGGGCAGAACCGATGTGGCAAAAGACCTGGATGCAGTCATGCATCAACGCATGGGTTTCTATGTTTCAACTAAAAATGTATTCCTGGTTCTGGGTTTCTACGCCATCAGTTTCGATGCGAAGGACGACCCCAATGATGGACATGGGATTGGTAGGGCAGTGCGTGAAATTCAGGCAGACGGTAAATACGGGCCTATTTATTTCGTTCACTACAATCCTGGTTATTCTGAAAAAAACACCAGATATCCTTACTTCACTAAAAGCAAAAACAAAGCTTTTATAGCCGCTTGTAATGAACTGCTATCAAATAAATTAATGACCCAGCAATGGAATGAAGAAGCTGATAGAAAAGATCCGCTGATCACTTTGCAAAAGCAGTATAAGGCCTTTAGTTACTATCATTTGCCTGATGGCCGAGTGGTAGGGCTCTGGAAAAACGCATTAACGGCGATTAGTACCGACAATGGTAAGAGCTGGCCGGAAAGTGCTTTTCGTGCACCGGGTTTTGTAAATAGCAATGCTAAAATCTGGGGGCAAAAAACTTCGGACGGAAATTATGCCACAGTTTATAATCCATCAGAATACCGCTGGCCTTTAGCCATTTCGACTAGTAAAAACGGTTTAGAATACACCAACCTTTCTCTGATTAACGGAGAGATAACGCCTATGCGTTATGGTGGAAACTACAAATCATACGGACCGCAGTATGTTAGGGGAATTGAGGAAGGAAACGGAAAACCGGCTGATGGCAATTTGTGGGTAACCTATAGTATGAATAAGGAAGACATCTGGATATCACGTGTTCCGGTACCGGTAAACGTCGTGGAAAGTAACCAGGTGAAAGAGGAGTTCAGTAAAATGCCAAAAGATAAGGCGCTCGACAGGTGGAATATTTACAGTCCGCTTTGGGCACCTGTAAAACTCGAAGGTGGTGCACTGGTACTGAAAGATAAAGACCCTTTTGATTTCGCCAAAGCAGAACGGGTTTTCCCCGCCGCCAGAAAAACGATCACCTCATTTTCAGTAACGCCGAAACAGAGTGATTTTGGCTTACTGGAGATCGAACTGCAAGATGCAAAAGGTATGGCAACAGTGCGTTTAACATTTGATACCGCAGGAACAATCAGTGCAAAAGCCGGTGCCCGCTATAAAAACTTTATGAAGTATGAGGCCGGTAAAAGTTATGATATCAAATTGAAACTGGATGCTTTTACCAGGTTCTACACCATTACAGTAAATGGGAAAGAGGTATTGACCAGTCTGGCTTTTCAGCCGGTTGCCGAGGTTTCAAGGATTGTTTTCCGTACAGGAGATTTTCGCCGCTTTCCGAATGTTGATACACCGGCCGACCAGACTTATGATTTGAAAAATGCCGGAGAATCTGAAAAGAAAGAGGCGGTGTATTCGATTAAATATTTAAAAACGGAGGGATTTTAGGATGAGGAGGTTCTTGTATAAAACAGCTTTGGTTTTATTATTTGCGTTATGCGCTTTTTCCGCCAACGCCAAAATACTGTTGCCACAAATCCTTTCGAGTTCTATGGTTTTGCAAAGAGATAAACCCATTAATATCTGGGGCTTTGCTGCGCCAGCTGAGAAGATAGAGGTGGCTTTTGCAGGGCAGAAAAAACATACGGTAACTGACCAGAATGGGAAGTGGCTGATCGTTTTGAGTCCACTGAAAACATCAGCGATAGGCCGTACTATGGTCATTTCCGGTTCAAATAAAATTGAGTTAAGCAATATTCTGGTTGGTGAAGTGTGGATTTGCTCAGGCCAGTCGAACATGGAATATGCCATGCGCAAACTCGCAAAAATTCCTAAGCCCAAAAATGAAAAGCTCGGTTTCCCTTCAGATGAAGTAGAAAAGGCAGATAATGATCAAATCAGGATTTTTCTGGTTAACCGCAAACAATTATCGAAACCAGACAGCGTTCACAGGAGTTGGGCGGTGGCCAAAGATTCAGCTTTGCGTTCATTTTCTGCAGCAGGTTATTTCTTTGCGAAGGAAGTGCAGCAAAAATTAGGCATTCCTGTGGGTATGATCTCATCTGCCGTACCCGGAAGCGCCATCGAACCCTGGATAGATGAGCAGGCTTTTTCAACTGAAGCTTATTTTAAGGATAAAAAAGTTGGCAATGATCCTGGTAAATTTTATAGTCCCATGATCGAGCCCTTAACGAATTTTAAAATCAGGGGTTTCCTTTGGTATCAGGGTGAAACCAACTGTTTCCTTAACGAAACCATTTCTTACAGTTACAAAATGAAGGTGCTGATCCAGAGTTGGCGCAAAGCATGGGGAGAACAACTGCCCTTTTACTACGTTCAGATTGCACCTTACGACTATAGCAAACAGAAAAGCGACAAGGTTATACTCACAACAGACACTGAACCGAACTTTTGGGAAGCTCAGGAACAACTTTTAAGGCTGCCAAATACGGGTATGGTGGGGACTTCTGATTTAAACGATAATGGGGGCGACCTGCATCCCACTTATAAATGGGAAGTTGGGCGCCGGCTGGCACTCTGGGCACTAGCCAAAACCTATCATCAGCAAATCAGCTTTTCGGGACCGGTTTTTAAAGCTTTTACCATCCAGGGCGGAAAAGCAGTATTGGATTTTGATTATCTGAAATCAACCAGTGAGGTTATAGCTGGCTTTACCATTGCTGGTAGTGATGGCAAATTTGTAAATGCTGAAGCGGTAATCAAAGATGGCAAAGTCTTAGTGTTTTCAAAAGAAGTCGCCAAACCTGTAAATGTTCGCTATAACTGGTCTGAAAGCCCTGCAGGAAGTTTGTATAGCAATGGATTACCGGCACTGCCTTTCAGAACGGATAACCCTTTAAGTAATCAATTTAGAACCAATTAATGAGACTTAGATTTATACTTTTCTTTTGTTTATTAATCATGTTTGATGCCCTGAAAGCCCAACAAACGGAGAAATTATATCTTTCAGGAACGGGAAATGATCAGACGGTGAATTGGGAATTCTTCTGTACAGAAGGTGCAAATTCAGGTAAGTGGACCACTATTCCGGTACCATCAAACTGGGAATTGCAGGGCTTTGGTAAATACAATTATGGCTTCAACAAGGAGGCTAATAAAGGAAAAGAACAAGGACTATATAAGTACAGGTTTAAGGTTCCGGGTGACTGGAAATCTAAAATCATCAGGATTGTTTTCGAGGGTTCGATGACGGATACTGAAGTTAAAATAAACGGGAAACTGGCCGGTGCTGTGCACCAGGGGTCATTTTATGTTTTTAACTATGATATTTCGGGACTGATTAAATATGATACTGATAATCTTCTGGAAGTTAAAGTTTCCAAACACTCGGCAAACCAATCGGTAAATGAAGCAGAGCGTAAAGCAGATTTCTGGATTTTCGGCGGTATTTTTCGTCCGGTTTATCTGGAAGCTTTGCCACAAACGCACATGGAAAGAATTCAAGCGGATGCCAAAGCAAATGGTATTTTTTCTGCCAACGTCCTCACTGCAGGATCAGCTGATGAGATCTCAGTTGAACTAAAAGACCAAAACGGGAAGAAATTCGGTAATACCTTTTCGGTTAAAACTACATCCGCATCAACACAAATCTTATATACTTTTAAAAATCCCCAACTCTGGTCGTCTGAATTCCCAAACCTATATACGGCGACTTTTACCCTGATCAAAAAAGGAAAGGAAGTTCATCAGCTTACCAAAAAAATCGGTTTCAGAACCGTTGAAGTAAAGGAGCGGGATGGGGTATATGTAAATGGCGTGAAAATGAAATTTAAAGGTGTGAACCGCCATTCTTTTTACCCATCATCTGGCAGAACCACGAGCAAGCGCATCAGTATTGATGATGTGCAGTTGATGAAAGGAATGAACATGAATGCGGTTCGGATGTCGCATTACCCGCCCGACGGACATTTTCTGGATGTATGTGATTCGCTCGGTTTATTCGTGATGGATGAGCTGGCCGGATGGCATGGCACTTATGATACGCCAACGGGTACTAAACTGATGAAAGAAATGATGAGGAATGATGAAAATCACCCATCCATTATCTTCTGGGCAAACGGAAATGAAGGTGGGCACAACCGGGAACTCGACCATCTTTTTCCTGAAGAGGACATCCAGAAACGCCCGCTAATCCATCCATGGGAGGTTTTTGGTGGATTTGAAACCACGCATTACCGGGAGTTTAACTATGGCATCGGGAATTACGATCATGGGCACAATATTTTAATGCCAACGGAATTTTTGCATGGGATGTGGGATGGTGGCCATGGTGCCGGAATTGAGGATTATTGGAATGCCATGTGGCATAATCCTTTATCAGCCGGAGGTTTTCTGTGGGACTTTGCCGATCAGGCAGTAGTGCGTACCGATAAAAATGGAGAGCTGGACACGGATGGAAATCATGGTCCCGACGGAATTGTCGGTCCTTATCACGAAAAAGAAGGGAGTTTCTTTACCATTAAAGAAGTATGGAGCCCTGTTTTTATCGAAAAAAGAGAAATGACCCCTGGCTTTGATGGTTCGTTCCTGGTGGAAAACCGTTATGCTTTCACTAACCTGAATCAATGCACTTTTGAATGGAAGTTAAAGCATTTGAAAAGCGCTGGAGATGCTGAATTCAAGGCTGGAAAAACCGATGCTCCGGATGTGAAGCCTTTTGAAAAAGGTAAATTGCAAATCAATCTGCCAGCAGACTGGAGGACCTTTGACGCTTTGTACCTCACCGCAAAGGATGTGTATGGTAAAGTACTTTTTACCTGGAGTTTTCCGATTAATTTGCCTAAGGATGATGCTGAAAGGATAGTTGCAAAAGCAGGTGGTTCAAAAGTCGCGCTGGAAGAATCGGCTCTGGCTTACCTGGTTGCTGCAAATGGCATCAAATTTAGTTTTGATAAAACCACTGGTCTATTACAGGGAGTCGAAAATGCCAAGGGCATCATTCCATTTTCTAAAGGACCGGTACTACAGGAAGGTGTAAATAATTTTAAAAAATTTAAGGTTAAAAGGGAAGGCGACACGCTGATTATCTCTTCAACTTTCGATAAAAAAGAAAGCTACAACACATTAGAATGGACAGTTTATCCTTCGGGATGGTTGAAAATGCAGGTGAAATATTTTCCGTCCGATTACTTTACCACATTTGCAGGCTTGAATTTCTCTTATCCTGAAACAGAAATTAAGGGTGTAGAATATAAAGGAAATGGTCCGTACCGGGTATGGAAAAACCGTATGAAGGGAACCGAATTTGGCATTTGGAAAAAAGATTACAACGATTCGGCAACAGGAGAGCCGGCATGGCAGTATCCGGAGTTTAAAGGTTATTACTCTAATATGTACTGGTGCGAGTTTATCGGTAGACAACAGTCTTTTAAAGTACTAACCGACCGGGAAGATGTATTTTTAAGGTTGTTTACCCCAAAGAAATCGAAAGATACAGAATATGACAACATGAGTCCCACTTTTCCGAACGGGGATATTTCGTTTATGAATGCGATTTCCGCAATCGGAACAAAAACCCAGAAGCCTGAAACAACCGGACCGATGGGAATGAAGAATATTTATTATGATTTTGACAAAGATCCCAGCAGGGCGCTGGATATGACTTTGTATTTTGATTTTTCCGGTAAATAGGTTTTCCCGCAGATGACGCAAAGAACGCAGATAAAGAGATTTCAATCTGCGCGAATCTGTGAGATCAGCGGGAGACAAAAAATAACAAGTGTAATGAACATTAAAACCTACATATTCATCATCAGCATTTTTTTGCTGTCACTAACGAAAGTGATGGCACAAATCTCCTTGCAGCACACCACCTGCGAGATGCTGGAAAATCCCCTAGGTATTGATGTAAAGAGACCCCGCCTCGCCTGGCAAATTATCTCGAAAGAGCGCAATGTAACCCAAACCGCCTATCAGATTTTAGCGGCCTCTTCACCAGAACAACTGTCACAGAATGAAGGTGATTTATGGAATTCCGGGAAGGTAAACTCCGCTGAATCCATTCATGTGGTTTACGACGGAAAAGCTTTATCCAGCCGTTTAAAAGTCTACTGGAAGGTGAAAGTGTGGACCACTGCCGGTCAGAGTGAATGGTCGGGCAACAACTTCTTTTCGATGGGTTTGCTGTACTACAAAGACTGGCCTAAAGGCTGGATTGGTTTCGACAGGGCTTTTCCGTGGGACAACATTAAAACTGATTCGAGACTATCGGCAAGGTATTTCAGAAAAGAATTTCAAAGCCCGAAAACCGTAAAGTCTGCAACAGCTTCTGTGATCGGTTTGGGCTTATATGTACTTTATATCAACGGAAAAAAAGTGGGTGAAGATGTTTTGTCTCCATCCCCAACGGACTACAGCAGAAACGTAAAATATAATACCTATGATGTAACCAGCTATATTCAATACGGAAAAAATGCGGTAGGTGCAATTTTAGGGAATGGCCGCTTCTTTGCTATGCGGCAGAATGAAAAGCCTTATAAAATTAAAACATTTGGGTTTCCCAAAATGCTGATGAACATCAACATTGTTTATAGCGACGGAACAACAGCAAATATCGACACGGATGATGGCTGGAAGGGCACAGCTGACGGACCAATCAGAACCAATAATGAGTACGATGGCGAGGAATATGACGCGACTAAAGAGGCCTCTGGCTGGAACAAAGTTGGTTTTGATGATGGAAAATGGTCAAAAGCAGAGTTTGTTCAGGAACCTGCCGGTACTATAGAAGCGCAAATGAATGAGAACATGCGGATTATGAATACAATTAAACCGGTATCCATTTCCAAAATCTCAGGAGGAAGGTATGTTGTAGATATGGGGCAGAACATGGTTGGCTGGTTGCAGATGAAGGTAAAAGGAGCCAAGGGGCAGCAAATTAAAATGCGTTTTGCAGAATCGCTTCAGGAAAACGGCGAGCTTTTTACGGCCAATCTTCGCAATGCTAAATGCACCGACTTATATACGCTAAAAGGTGGCGAGCAGGAAACCTGGGAGCCGACTTTTGCTTATCGCGGATTCCGGTATGTTGAACTCACAGGCTACACTTATGCACCTTCGCTAAATGACTTCTCGGGAAAAATGATTTACGATAACATGCAGACTGTAGGAACTTTTCAAACCTCAAATGCTTTGATCAATCAGCTATTTAAAAACGCCTGGTGGGGTATTGCCGGAAATTATAAAGGAATCCCGATTGATTGTCCGCAACGCAATGAGCGTATGCCGTGGTTAGGCGACAGAGGTGCCGTGGCTTATGGGGAGAGTTTTCTGTTCGATAACGGCAGATTTTACACGAAGTGGTTGCAGGATATCAGAAATTCGCAAAAAGAAGATGGAGCGATTCCGGATGTGGCACCAGCTTTTTGGAGGTATTACAGCGATAACATGACCTGGCCCGGTGCCATGCTTCTGGTTACGGAAATGGTATACAAGCAAACCGGTGATGTGACTGCGGTTCGCGACAATTATCCTGCAATGAAAAAATGGCTTTCGTATATGCAGGATCGTTATATGCAGGATTTTATAATAACAAAAGACAGTTATGGCGACTGGTGTATGCCGCCAGTAACCATCGAAGCCGGAAGAGCCAAAAGCGCAGATAAAAAATATCCCTCAGCGTTGATCTCAACCGCTTATTATTATCATTTTACCCAGCTAATGAGGCAATTTGGACAGGCTTTGGGAAATGAGGCAGATGTAAAATACTATCAAATTTTGGGTGATAAAATCAAAGATGCCTTTAACCGGAAATACTATAATGATCAGGGTTATTATGCTTCGAATGCTTTAACAGATAACATCATTCCACTGTATTTCGGCATGGTGCCTGCGAACAAGGTAGCGCAGGTTTTCAAAAATATAACTTACACCATCGAGGTAACGAATAAGGGACATTTAAGCAATGGTTTGGTCGGAATTCAATGGCTAATGCGCTGTTTGAATGATTATGGTCGGCCTGATCTGGCCTATACTGTGGCGACTCAAAAAACATATCCCGGTTGGGGTTACATGGTGGATCAAGGTGCCACCACCATATGGGAGTTATGGAATGGCAACACCGCCGATCCTAAAATGAACTCACAGAATCATGTGATGATGCTCGGCGATTTGTTAATCTGGTATTATGAAAATCTTGCCGGAATCAAATCGGAAAGCAACGCTTTCAAGAAGATCATTATGAAACCGGAAATGATCAACGGATTAAACAGTGTAAACGCAAGTTACCGATCAGTTTATGGAACAATTAAAAGCAATTATACCAAAACAGCCAGCCAGTTTAACTGGAATATAACGGTGCCACCGAATACCTCGGCATGGGTTTATATTCCTGCAAATCAGAAAAATGAGGTTTCAGAAAAATTGAAATCGGTAAAGGATTTGAAATTTATAAAAATGGAGGATAATCACGCGGTTTACGAGCTAGGATCGGGCGATTATTCTTTTGTAGTGGATAAGAAGTAATTTAACCAGTTTAGTGTTAACAGGAAAAAAATAAAAATGATGAGAAAGTTCTTAAAGCCAGTCATGCTACTCACAATGATACTAAGCACAGTTAGTGTGTTCAGTCAAACCAAAGATGTTATAGTTTCCGACGATATTCTTACTAAAGCCAATGCATTTGCTGATATTTTGAATTTAACTGATGGGGGGAAAAAGACGGCCGTTGCGCATATCATTGCAGTACACCTGACTACCGTAAGAGACTGGCACAATGAGCATCCATCGTCAACCGTTCCGGATGGTATAAATCCGGTTACCGGTAATAAGTTAAGCGATCTGGATAAACAGATCATTGCCGATTCTGCGATGCCCGCTACCGTGCATCAGGCGTTAATGGAAGGTTTAAATAAAAACCTGTCTCCTGATCAGGTAGAAATTATATTGGATCAATATACTATTGGCAAAGTGGCTTTTACCATGAAGGGTTATAAAGCCATCGTTCCTGACCTTACTGCTGATGAGGAAGCCAGGATTCTGGGCTTTCTTAAGCAAGCCCGGGAACAGGCAGTTGATTATAAAAATATGAAAGAGATATCGGCAATTTTTGAGATCTATAAAACGAAATCAGAACAAATGTTGAACAATAATGGCCGCAGTTGGAGAGCACTTTACAGTGCCTACACGAAGAAAATAAAAGAAGAAAAAGCGGCAAAACAGAAACAGTAGAGCTATCTACACCAAATAAATATTATTAGGGCATGTAATGGCGAACTTGCAGCTTTTATTCGCTTCAATTCCTTACATGGTAAAAAGAAAAACAATGCTAATATGTTAAAGAAAATTTTAACCATATCAATTGTCATTTTTACGCTGAGCGCTAAAGCCCAGGTTGAAAAATGGCAGAAAGGAATCGTAAAGCACGAATTTCTGTATGATAAGGCGCCTTTCCCATCCTGCCATTCAGCAACGATTACAGAGACACCAACGGGGCTGGTAGCCTCATTTTTCGGTGGAACCAAGGAACGGAATCCTGATGTAGAGATATACATCAGTCGCTTTGTTAATGAAAAATGGCTCCCGCCCGTTTCTGTAGCAAATGGCATTCAGCCCGATGGTAAAAGATTACCCACATGGAATCCGGTTCTATATCAGGTTCCAGGCGGAGATTTGTTATTATTCTACAAAATCGGACCAAAACCGTCTGAGTGGTGGGGTTTAATGCGGACTTCCAAAGATGGCGGAATCACATGGTCTGAGGCAACAAAACTGCCGGCAGGGTATATCGGGCCGGTTAAAAACAAGCCTGTTTTACTAAGCAATGGGAACCTTTTTGCACCATCAAGCAGAGAAGGCGATGGGTGGAAAATTCATTTTGAGGTCACCAAAGACAATGGCAAAACATGGAGGACGGTAGGACCGCTTCCTGAGAATGGAATCAAAGCCATTCAGCCCAGCATCCTGCAGCATGGAAACGGGAAATTGCAGATTTTAGCCAGGACAGCAAACCGGGCCATTGTCGAATCCTGGTCGGATGATAACGGTGAAACCTGGTCGGCATTGACGAAAACTTCTCTCCCTAATAATAATTCCGGAACGGATGCCGTAACCATGAAAGATGGTCGCCAGGTTTTGGTGTACAACCATGTTTTACCTCCCGGAGATTTAGCTAAAGGGCCGAGAACCCCTTTAAATGTTTCCATCTCCAAGGACGGGAAAGCATGGTATGCTGCATTGATTCTGGAGGATTCTCCAATCAGTCAATATTCTTATCCTGCCGTAATTCAAACTTCAGATGGCCTGCTACATTTCATCTATACCTGGAGAAGGGAAAAAATTAAACATGTAGTTGTTGATCCTTCGAAACTGAAGCTGAAGAAAATTAAAAATGGGATATGGCCAAAATTAAATGGCTATACCGCTCCGGTTATTACAGAAACTAAAAGCGAAGAACCATGAGATTATACCGGTTTATTACGCAAGGGATTATTCCTGCCATACTGATTACCCTGATACTTTCTGGGTCTGATTTGCTCTTTGCGCAAACCCAAAATACGGATAACCTTTATAAGAAGCCTTTGGTGGAGGTGTTAAACGAAATTCAAACCCGGTTTAAGGTTCAGATAAAATATTCCGCGCCGCAGGTTAAAGATAAATGGGTAAATTATGCCGAGTGGCGTTTCAGGGCTAATGTTGATGAGACCCTGGCCAATGTATTGACGCCACTGGATATGAAAGTAAACAAGGAAAAGCCTGGTGTGTACAAATTGAAAGAGTACGAATACTACCGCTGGGAGGTTCAGGATGGCTGGAACTATCTGGATACGCTGGCAACAAAGTACCATGATAAAGCCAGCTGGGAGAAGCGCAAAGCGGAAATCAAGCCTGAGCTTTATCAGGCTTTAATGTTGTCTCCTTTACCGGCAAAGCCTGTAGCTAAACCCATCATCACATCAAAAAGAATTTTCGATGGCTATTCTGTCGAAAATATCGCGCTGGAGATTTTACCGGGGGTATGGATCAACGGTTCGCTCTATAAACCCTTGAATGCCAGAGGTAAAATCCCTGTGGTATTAAGTCCCGACGGGCACTGGGAAAAACAGCGGTACAGACCCGATTGCCAGATCCGTTGCGCCACAATTGCCAGGATGGGAGCAATGGCTTTTAGCTATGATTTGTTTGCATGGGGTGAATCCATGTTGCAGTTTAAATACGAAGACCACCGCCGTAGCCTGGCACAAACGGTACAGACACTGGGTGGAATCAGGATTCTGGATTATTTTACTTCACTGAAAGAAACAGATACCACCCGGATTGGCATTAGTGGTGGGTCGGGTGCCGGAAGTCATTGTATCTTAATGACGGCAATGGACAACAGAATTAAATTAAGCGCACCTGTGGTAGCCATGTCATCCTACTTTTATGGGGGCTGCCCCTGTGAAAGCGGGATGCCTATCCATCAATGCGGCGGCGGAACAGACAACGTTGAACTGGCAGCAATGGCCGCGCCACGGCCACAACTACTGGTATCAGATGGTGGGGACTGGACTGCTCACACGCCACAGCATGATTTTCCTTACCTGCAAAAGATGTACGGGTATTATGGGGTGAAAGATCAGGTAGAGAATGTTCACCTGCCTGATGAGAAGCATGATTTTGGCATCAACAAACGCATTGCTCTTTACGATTTTTTGATTAAAAATTTTAAGCTTAACGGTACTGCAGTGAAGGATAAGTCAGGTAAGTACGATGAAACCAAGGTAACCGTTGAAAAAGAAAATGCCCTGTATGTATTTGGCGATAAAGGCGAAAAACTACCTAAGCATGCTTTAATGGGTTTCGAAAACCTTGAGAAGTTATTTCCAGGAGCAACTAAATAGAAGATTATGGAGCAGCAGAACAGGAGAACCTTTATAGCAAATGTAGCTTTGTTAACCGGCACTTTGATGTTTCCAGATCAGCTGCTACTGGCAGCTGCAAAAAAAAGCAGATATAAAATTGCGGTAATCGACCTGATGATCCTAAAACGTCAGAAAATTAGTGCCTTACCCTTAACTAAAGAAATTGGCGCTGATGGACTGGAGATAGACATGGGGGGACTGGGCAACCGGGACACTTTTGATAATAAACTGGCTGATCCCAAAGTGCGTCAGGAGTATCTGGATAAAGCCAGAGAACTGAATATCAAAATCTGTTCACTGGCAATGACAGGCTTTTATGCACAGTCGTTCGCCAAACGTCCCACTTACCAAAGGATGATTCAGGATTGTCTGGATACTGCGAAAGCGATGAATGTGAAAGTCGTTTTTTTGCCTCTAGGCGTGCAGGGTGATCTGGTCAAAAATCCAGAGTTACGGGATCCGATAGTGGAGCGGTTAAAAGTAGCCGGGCAAATGGCTTCGGAGGCGGGAATTGTAATTGGTATTGAAACTGCATTAGATGCTGGTGGCGAACTTCAATTATTGAAAGCGGTGGGCTCGAAATATGTGAAAAGCTATTTCAACTTTTCCAATGCCATTAAAAATGGACGTGACCTACATCAGGAACTCAGGATTTTAGGTAAGAAAAACATCATACAGATTCATGCAACCAACGAAGATGGCCTGTGGTTGCAGAACGACCCGAAAATTGACCTCAGGCAAGTGAAAGCAACACTGGATGATATGGGGTGGAAAGGTTGGCTGGTGGTAGAAAGAAGCCGCGATGCAAGTCAGCCAACCAATGTAAAATATAATTTTAGTGCAAATACCAGTTACCTTAAATCGGTCTTTCAAGCCAAGTAATTTATGAAACAAATTAGCCTGATCATTTTGTTGATATACAGTTTACTGTGCTTTAGTGCAAGCGCAGCAGACATTTACGTTGCAAAGAACGGTTCTGATTCTAATTTGGGTTCGATAGAGAAACCTTTGGCCACCCTTCATTCGGCTATTAGAAAAGCCAGGGAACTCAGACGGTTAAACGATCCTTCGATTAAAAATGGAATCAGAATTTTTCTGGACAAAGGCGTTTACCAGCTGCATGAACCTGTTGTTCTTCGTCCTGAAGATTCAGGGACAAAAGAGAGCCCGACGGAAATTATAGCTACCGAAAAAGTTGTTTTAAGCGGTGGGGTGAACATTAAAGGATGGAAAAAACTGTCAGGAACAGTTGCAGGATTGCCTAAAGCTGCAATAGGGAAATTATGGGTGGCAGATATACCGAATTTTGATGGGAATGGACTATTGTTCCGGCAACTTTGGGTGAACGGCAATAAAGCCGTTCGGGCCAAAAACTACAATGGCGATGCCATGGGTCGAATCCTGGCATGGGATAAGAAAAATCAGACCTGCAGGATTCCTCTGCAAAAAAACGGGAGTTTATCACATATCAATGGTATGGAAATGCTCATTCACCAATGGTGGGCCATTGCAAATCTTCGTGTTAAATCTGTAAAAGTTACAGGTAACACCGCCGAACTTTCCTTCATGCAGCCAGAAAGCAGAATACAATCTGAACATCCATGGCCAGCTCCCTGGATATCGGAGAAAACAGGGAATTCGGCTTTCTACCTCACCAATGCCATTCAGTTTTTAGATGAGCCTGGTGAATGGTTTGAAGACATGCAGAAGCATAAACTTTATTACTGGCCAAAAGCATCTGAAAATATGCAGCATGCCGATGTTGTTGTACCTGCCCTGGAGAACCTGATGAAGATTGAAGGAACAACCGACCATCCGGTTACATTTGTCAACTTCAAAGGAATTTCTTTTGAGCACGCTACCTGGTTGAGACCATCCCGACAGGGGCATGTTCCGCACCAGGTAGGTATGTATATGTTGGACGCTTATAAACTAAATAAAGCAGGAACGCCTGACAAACCTAGCCTTGAAAATCAGGCCTGGGTTGGAAGGCCGGCTTCAGCCGTTGAGGTGAGTTATGCAGATCATATTTCTTTCGAATCTTGCCGATTTGAGCATATGGCTTCAACGGGACTGGATCTCAGAAAAGGCACTGCTGACAATCAGGTAAAAGGTAACCTGTTTAAAGATATTGGTGGTACAGCAATTTTAGCAGGAACATTTTCGGATGAAGCAACTGAAGTTCACTTGCCCTATAACCCTTCAGATAAAAGGGAAATTTCAACCAATGACGTGATCGAAAACAATCTCATTACAGATGTAACCAATGAAGACTGGGGAGCCGTTGGTATCGGGGCCGGTTATGTTCGTGGAATTAAAATATCGCACAATGAGATTTCTGACGTTTCCTATTCGGGCATCAGTGTAGGCTGGGGCTGGACAAAAACGGAGAACGCAATGAGAAACAATACCATCAGTGCGAACAAAATTCATCATTATGGTAAGCATATGTATGATGTAGCAGGCATTTATGCCTTATCGGCCCAGCCGGAATCAATTATTACAGAAAACGTGATAGATAGCATTTATAAAGCACCCTTTGCCCATCTTCCTGAACATTGGTTCTACCTTTATACAGATGAGGGTTCATCCTATTTCACTATTAAAAATAACTGGACACCTGCCGAGAAGTACCTGCAGAATGCAAATGGCCCGGACAATTTATGGGAAGGTAACGGGCCAAAAGTGTCTCAGAATATTAAACAAAGTGCCGGTTTACAACAGCCTTATCAATACCTCTTGAAAGAGAAAGCTGCTTATTCCAATCGCGGGATTAATCAGGCTGAAGATAAACCGGTCGTGTTCGAATTGATTTTTAAAGATGATTTACCGGGCAATAAAACCCTGGAAAAGTTTGCCATGGAGAATAATCTGCTGCAAAGTTCAATCTATAAGTGGAATAAGCGCCTGGTGATTTATACTTCAAGCCTGAAAGTAGAGAGTTTAACACAAACCTTGAAACGCCTGGATGCGTCAGAAATCAAGCTTTACGACAATATGTTTTATGATTTCAACAGAGAAAAAAACTGTGGCGATAAATCTGTAGCGGAATGGGATAATATCATTTTATCGGCCAATCTGGTTAAAGATGAAAAGATGCAGAAAGAGTATCTTGATTACCACAAAACCCAGTTCGAAAAGTGGCCGGAAATATCGAAAGGATTCTGTAATGCTGAATTTCAGCGACTGGCTATCTTTAAAAAAGACAGACAGCTGATGTTAATCATCAGTATTCCGAAAGGAAAAAAATTAGATGATTTAAATCCAAGAACCACTTTGAATAATCCGAAAGTGGATGAATGGAATGCCATAATGAAAAAATACCAGGAGGGAATTGCGGGGACAAAACCTGAACAGGTTTGGGTGTTTTTTAAACCGATTGAATAAACGACGACTAAAGAAATAAATAAAATATCATGTTAAGATTAGGGATCCTAGGTTTAGGAGAGGGCAGAAGTACAATTTCTGCATCATTGGCGAGCAAGAAGTTTAAGCTCATTCAAATTTGCGATGCCAATAAAAAGCTTTGTGAGGAACGTGCTTTAGAGTTTGATTTTGAAAACTGGACAACGTGTTATGAGGATATGTTAACCAGTGATAAAATCGATATGATCGCCATTTATACCCCCGATCATCTGCATTTCGAACATATCAAACTGGCTTTGCAACATGGAAAGCATGTGGTGTGTACTAAGCCTTTTATCGACGATTTAGCACAGGCCAATGAGCTGCTGGAACTTGCTAAGAAATCCAGAAAGAAAATCTTTGTCGGTCAAAGCTCGCGCTTTTTTGAGCCTGCTATGCGTCAGAAAAAGGATTTCGATAAAGGTTTAATTGGGGAACTGATTACAATCGAAAGTCATTATCATGCCGATCACCGCTGGTTTTTGGAAAAAGGCTGGTCACTGAAGCAATCTTTTAAATGGTTGTATGGTGGTTTAAGTCACCCGGTTGATTTTATCCGCTGGTATATGCCCGATATTGAAGAGGTGATGGGTTATGGAATGCTAAGTAGCAATGGCTTGAAAGCAGGACTTAAAAATCAGGATACCATGCATTTCATTTTCAAAGCAAAAGATGGCCGGATTGCGAGAGTGAGCGGCGCTTATACCGGACCAACACAACCGGCAAGCCGCGATAGCGGAATGAGCTGCATTTTACGCGGAACTGAGGGCGCTAGTCAGGCCGATTACCATGAACTGCGCTACTCTGTAACTACAAAAACCGGTGAGGAAAAAATCATTACCTGGGGCGATTCAACTTTAAAACACTATTTCCGTTTCGAAGGACAAAGCCACCATGCAGGAGAATATCAGAATTACCTGGATTATTTTGCCGATAGCATCAATAATAAATTTACCGCTTACCCTGATTTGAAGGAAGGGATTGGAACGGTGGCATTGTTACAGGCTATGGATAAATCGATGGAAACGGGATTGCCTGTGAAGATTGACGATATCCTTAAAGCCAATAATATTACTAGAGAATCGATAGGGTTGTAGCTTTTCGATAAAACAGCCACTGAAACACAGAGAACACGGAAGAAGGAATTTATTTATAAAGAGAAAAAATACTCCGTGAATTCAGTGCTTCCGTTGCAAAAAATACAAGAGAATCGATAGGGTTGTAGCTTTTCGATAAAACAGCCACGGAAACACAGAAAACACGGAAGAAGGAATTTATTTATAAAGAGAAAAAATACTCCGTGGATTCAGTGCTTCCGTGGCAAAAAATAAATGAGAACCGATAGGATTGTAGAAATCCCGTCATTGCGAGTTATCCTAACCTAAACCATACTAACCAAATAAACCAATGGGAAACATTGTTGAACGATTAACCGGCCTGGATTACCTCATCGTGGTCGCCTATGTGATCATTTTGATCATCATCGGGTACAGGGCCAGTTTCTCAAAAAAGAAAAGCGAAGACGAAACTTTATTCCTCGCAAACAAATCATTAAACTGGTCGAGCATCGGCTTCAACATGTGGGGCACAAACGTTGGCCCCTCTATGCTGCTGGCCTTTGCCAGTATTGGTTACAGTACGGGCATTGTGGCCGTAAACTTCGATTGGTATGCCTTTATATTTTTATTCCTCCTGGCAATTGTTTTTGCCCCGAAATACCTGGCAGCTAAAGTAAGTACCATGCCCGAATTTATGGGAAACCGTTACGGCGATTCTACACAGAACATTCTGGCCTGGTATGCCCTGGTGAAGATTTTAATTTCCTGGTTGTCATTAGGCCTGTTTGCCGGGGGCTTCCTGGTCCGCCAGATTTTAGGCATCCCCATGTGGCAGTCAGTTACGGTTTTAGTCGCTTTCGCAGGCTTATTTACTTTTTTTGGCGGCTTAAAAGCCATTGCAAAGGTAAATGTCTTCCAGATGATTTTATTGATTGCCGTTTCCCTATCTCTCATGCTTCTGGGTTTAAATAAAGTGGGTGGAATCTCCGCATTGTATGCGAAAACACCTCATCATTTCTGGAATTTAATTCAGCCAGCCAGCGACCCAAAATACCCCTGGTATGCCATCTTACTGGGATATCCCGTTGCTGCTGTAGCCTTTTTCTGTACCGATCAGTCAATGGTTCAATCGGTTTTAGGGGCAAAAAATTTAAAACAAGGCCAGCTGGGCGTGAGCTTTATCGGCTGGCTCAAAATCCTTTCTTTACCACTTTTTATTGGTACGGGAATTTTATGTTATGTGCTGTTCCCAAACCTGAAAGATCCAAACGAAGCCTACATGACTATGGTGACCAGTTTATTCCCGCCGGGCATGAACGGTCTGGTAATCGTAGTATTGATTGCTGTTCTGGTAGGAACGATCGGATCCTCGCTCAATTCGCTGAGCACCGTTTTTACTATGGATATTTATGTGAAGAAAATCAATCCGCAGGCCAGCAATAAGCAGATTATCCGTATTGGAAGATGGGCTGTAGTGGCCGGTTGTATATTCGCTGTGATTGTAGTGTTGGCCATCGATAACATCAAGGGGTTAAACTTATTCGACGTTTTTCAATCGGTGCTGGGTTTTATCGCTCCTCCGCTGTCAGTGGTTTTCCTGCTCACCGTGTTTTGGAAAAGAACAACCAGAAAAGCAGTGAATTTTACGCTGTCCATCGGCTCAATTCTTAGTCTGAGTATCGGCGTTACTTATCTCTGGATCCTGCCACCGGGTGAATATAGTTTCTGGCCACATTACTTGATGCTGTCTTTTTTCATTTTCGCCGGACTCCTGATCATTGCAGTGTTGATTTCCGTGCTGGACAGATCGCCAAGTATTTATACAATTAATGCCGAGCATCAGGCTAACGTCGAGAAGCCCCAAAGGGCAGTCTGGATCTCCTGGGTGGCCCTGGCGATAGTAATGCTATTACTCTATTTATTCTTCAACGGACATTAACCGGAACTCCGGAGCCGGGTGTCAAAATATATAAACATGAAAAATTTAAGAAAAACATTACTGCTGGCTTTAGTCACCTTTTCAACAGTACCTGTATTTGCACAGCATGCCTCCTGGATCTGGTATCCCGGAGATTTCGATATTTACATGAGCAATGTGATGCAGAACCGGAGAACAGAAAGAGGTTCTTTCTTTCCGGTATTCTGGAAAATGGATAGTCACTATGTACTGGTCGATTTTCATAAGGAATTTACCCTCTCACAGCCGGAAGAGGTGAGGCTTTATGTAGAAGGAACTTACAATGTGAAAATCGATGGGCAGGCGATTTCCGGTTTCCCGAAGAGCATACAAATCCCGGCAGGCAAGCATAAACTAAGCCTCAAGGTGTACAATCAGGCACATGTACCCGCAATATATGTCAAGGGAGAAACCGTCGTTTCTGATGAAACCTGGTTAACTACATTTGAAGATAAAGAGTGGATTGATGCCAGTGGAAAAACATCCGATAAATCGGGTACCACCTTCGTGTCAGCAGGTTCGTGGAACTTCAACGACCCGGCCAGATTACCTTCAGCATTTAAATTGCCAACTGTGCCACAATCAGCTTTGAAAACAGAAAAAGCGGGTTCGGGCTACGTGGCTGATTTCGGAAAAGAGACCTTCGGTTTCATCAAGGTGCACGGATTAAAGGGTAAAGGACGATTAAGCCTTTACTATGGCGAGTCCAAAGAAGAATCACTATCAACTGCTAAATGTGAAACTTTAGATGACCTGGATATTGACCTGAGCGTAAAAAGAGATTCCATTATGCCCTTATCAAAAGCCTTCAGGTATGTCAACTTTCAGCCTGGTGCCGGTGTTTCTGCTGATTCAATTTCCATGCTTTATGAATATGCACCGGTTACAGAACGGGGGAGTTTTAAATCGTCGGATGCAGAGCTGAACAGGATTTACGATGTGGCTAAATATACTTTCCACCTGAACACCCGCGAATTTTTCATAGATGGGATCAAACGCGATCGCTGGGTTTGGAGTGGCGATGCCTATCAAAGCTACCTGATGAATTACTATTCATTTTTCGATGCACCGACGGTTAAACGGACTTTATTGGCTCAACGTGGAAAAGATCCGGTTACGGCACACATCAATACCATTATGGATTACTCTTTCTACTGGTTTCTTGGTATCTATGATTACTATAAATTTACTGGTGATCAGAAGTTTGTTCAGGATGTTTATCCCCGAATGCAGTCTCTAATGACTTATATAGATGGTAGGAAAAACAAAAATGGCCTGCTCGAATGGATGCCTGGCGATTGGATTTTTATCGACTGGGCAGATAAACTGAGCAAAGACGGGGAGGTGAGTTTTGAACAGTTGCTGTATGCACGGAGTTTGGAAACAATGGCTTTATGTGCCAGGCTGGCAAATGATGCTGATGGTGCCGCCCGCTATGATCAGCAGGCCAAAGTATTGAAGGCAAGGATTTTTGAATTATACTGGAATCAAACTAAAAGCGCTTTAGTACATAGCCGGGTGGATGATAAGCAAACCGACAATGTAACGCGTTATGCCAATATGTTTGGAATCTTTTTCGACTATTTTACGCCAGAGCAAAAACTGGCTGTAAAAAAGAATGTGCTTTTAAACAATGAGGTAGCGAAGATTACAACACCTTACATGCGCTTTTATGAATTAGAAGCGCTATGCGCCATGGGCGAGCAACCCTATGTTTTAAAAGAAATGAAAAGTTACTGGGGCGGCATGTTGAAGCTGGGCGCTACCTCCTTCTGGGAGGAATATAATCCGGATAAAAAAGGGACAGAACATCTGGCCATGTATGGAAGGCCTTTCGGAAAAAGCCTTTGCCATGCCTGGGGCGCTAGTCCGGTTTACTTGTTGGGAAAATATTATCTCGGCGTTCAGCCTACAACCCCGGGTTACGAAACTTATATCATTGAACCAAATTTAGGTGGTTTAGCATGGATGGAGGGTAAAGTGCCAACTGCCAATGGCGATATTACCGTTTATTGCAGTAAAAAAGAGATCAGGGTAAGTGCTGCAACCGGCACGGGTACATTGAAAATAAACAGCAAAACAAAACCGGTAGTGAAAGGTGCTGAAGTGAAGGAAATCGCCAGAGGGAAATATGAAGTAACCATTGAGAAGGGTAAAGATTACACCGTGAAATACACCGGTTAGTTTTTACCAGACCTCGCAGATCACAATCTGCGAGGTATAAGCGATGCGTTAAACGCCAATGCGTTGTTCAATCTTCTTCACGCATTTATTTGCTTCCGCAAGAATCACATCATTTTCAATGGCCTTATCGGCATTCAAGGCATTTAACATCGATATGGTTAAACAGGCAATAATGCCATCATTGCCGCCGATGCCAATTGGTACAGAAATATCCGTTACGCCTGAAACAGAATCACTGTTTTTAAAGTAGGAACCCGTTTTCTGAATTTCCTCCAGCGAGCTGATGAAATCTTCCTGCTGCGGTTTCGAGTATTTTTTGAAAATACCATTGTTTTTAAGGGCCAGGGTGCGTTCTGAGTCGGGCATGTAAGCCAGTAAAACCTTACCTGATGCAGTTAGTGGCAAAGGGAACAGGTTACCCTCTTCAATAGAAAGTGCAATTGGCCCCGGACTTTTAGCATGAATAATTACCATTACCTGATTCATATACAAAATACTTAAGTGGCAGGATTGGCGGATGCTGTTGGCCAGCTCCTCAAGCGGAAACTGTGCGGCCTTGCGCAGTTCGTCCATCGGAGAGTGCCTGTGCGACAGGTAGAACAACTTTAACGAAAGCCTGTATTTTCCCGAAACTTCATCACGCAAAATATATCCACGGCTCTCCAGGCTCATCAGCATCCGGTAAATTTCATTAGGGGTTTTCTCAATACCGATAGCAATTTCCGTTTGTGAGAGGGGGATGGATTGTGCTGATAAATATTCCAATATATCAAGGCCTTTATCTAAGGCGGGCGCTTGATATTTAGATTCCTTTTCGTTCATACAGGTTTAAATTTGGTCGTAGCGTATTTTTTACAATTTCAAACATACAAAATGCTTTCGGATTTACCATTTAGAAAGCTTCTATATCAATCTAAAGTATTAAATGTTTTCATATTTAAAAAAAATATTTATATTTGAATTAGTAGTGAGAGCTAATCCCGAGCTGAACTTCAGCCTGACGATAAAAAGGAATATTGTATTTCTTTAATTGCTTTTGTAGCTGATAACCAATTATAAATCTAAATAAAATACCTTAAAGGTGTAAATTATTTAATGAGCAAAATATTAGTCTTTTTCTGGCTTTTCTTATTTAGTATTTCGCTTTTTGCGCAGGATATTAAAGTTGCCCGTTTAAGTTGCAGCTATCGGGATAATCCGATAGGGATAGATTTTGTCTCACCCATTTTAAGTTGGAAGCTTCAATCGTCAGGAAGTAATGTGATGCAATCTGCCTATCAGATATTGGTTGCGAGCAGCGCTGCTCAACTAAACAAAAACGTTGGTGATGTTTGGGATACTAAAAAAGTAATCTCTGCCCGGTCAATTCAGATACCATACAAAGGAGCGAAATTGTTTTCAGCTAAAACCTACTTCTGGAAAGTCCGGGTTTGGAATGGCTCAGGAGAGGTTTCTGCATGGAGCAATACTGCTTTCTGGCAAATGGGTTTACTTACGGCTCAGGACTGGAAAGGCGCAAAATGGATTGCATTTGAGAAGCTTGCCGATTCGAATGTCAATGTTCTTCCTACAGATGGAAAAAAGGATAAGTACAATGCGAATAATATTTTACCTATGTTCCGTAAAGATTTCGCGGTTACCAAAAGCATCAGGAAGGCAACTGCTTTTGTTTCTGGCTTAGGGCATTTCGAAATGAGTTTAAACGGACAGAAGATAGGTGAGGATTTCCTGGCACCTGGCTGGACGAAATATGATCGCGAAGCACTATACGTGAGCTACGACATTACCAGTCAGATTAAAAGAGGTAATAATGCCGTTGGTGTAATGCTGGGCAATGGTTTCTATTATATTCCACCGGTAAAGGAAAGATATCGGAAACTTAAAGTGGCTTACGGTTACCCGAAAATGATTTGCCGGCTTTTGATAGAATACAGTGACGGAACTTCTGCTAATATCATTAGTGATCAAAGCTGGAAAACAGCACCATCGCCAATAACCTTTTCCAGTATTTATGGTGGAGAAGATTACAATGCAAATCTGGAACAAAAGGGCTGGAACCTGGCTGGTTTTAATGATGCTAAATGGAAAACAGCGCTTCTGGTTAACGGACCTCTGTTAAATGCACAAAAAGAAGAACCCGTTAAGGTTTTTGAAAACTTTACCGCCCAAAGCATCAAAACTACAGGTAATGGGGAATGGGTTTACGATATGGGCCAGAATGCGTCGGCGATTATTGAATTGAAGGTGCATGGCAAAAAAGGAGATACAGTCAGGATTACACCTGCAGAATTAATCAAAGCAGACGGACAGGTAACGCAGAAAAATATCGGCGGACCTTCTTATTTCACTTATATTTTAAAAGGGGATGGTGTAGAGACCTGGCGTCCGAGGTTTTTTTATACCGGATTCAGGTACCTTCAGGTGAAAGGGGCTGTTCCCGCAGGAGAGGTTAATGCAGCCAACCAGACAGTAATCAAAAATTTAACAGCATTGCACGTTAGGAATGCTGCAGAACAAATCGGGGAATTTACCAGCTCTCACGAACTGTTCAATAAAACCTTCAGGTTGATCGACTGGTCGGTTAAAAGTAATATGGTGAGCGTTTTTACCGATTGTCCGCACCGCGAGAAACTGGGCTGGTTAGAACAATTGCACCTGATGGGAAATTCTGTTGGTTACAACTACAATGCGGCACCTTTATTTAAAAAGGCCTTACAGGATATGAAAACCTCCCAGCTGCCAAACGGGCTGATCCCTGAAATTGCACCTGAATATGTGAAGTTCGAATGGGGCGGAGATATGTTCCGCGATTCACCTGAATGGGGCAGCAGCGGTATATTACTTCCCTGGTATTTATATCAGTGGTACGGAGATAAAGAAGCGATAGCGGAATACTATCCGATGATGCAGGGTTACCTGAAGTACCTTGCTGCAAAAGCAGAAAACCACATTTTGTCGCAAGGTTTGGGCGACTGGTATGATTTAGGTCCGAAAGCACCAGGCGTATCTCAGTTAACACCAATGGGCGTAACCGGAACGGCAATTTACCACTACGATTTAAAGATAATGGAAAAGATGGCTACGCTTTTAGGTAAAAAAGCTGATGCGCTGGCCTATTCAGACCTTGCAGCTAAAGTAAGAAAGGTATTTAATAATCAGTTTTTCAATAATAAAACCAGGCAATATGCATCGGGTTCTCAAACGGCTAATGCCATGGCAGTTTACATGGAACTGGTGGAGGATGAGCATAAAAACGCAGTAATTGATAATCTGGTTAAGGACATAAAAAACAGGAAGAATAGTTTAACTGCCGGCGATATTGGTTACCGCTATGTGTTAAGGGTATTAGAAGACGCCGGACGATCGGATGTGATTTTTGATATGAACAGCCGGTCTGATGTACCAGGTTACGGAATGCAGATCGCGAAAGGGGCTACGGCATTGACTGAAAGCTGGGCCGCTTTGCCAACCGTTTCTAACAATCATTTTATGCTGGGGCATCTCATGGAATGGCTGTACAGCGGGCTGGGTGGAATCCGTCAGGCAGAAGGTGCTGTTGCTTTTAATCACATTAGAATAGAACCCGAAGTAGTCGGCGACTTAACCGCTGCTCGTGTCAGTTACAATTCTCCTTATGGCCAGATCTTGTCATCATGGACGAAAACAAAAAAACAGTTTACGCTGGAAGTCAGGATTCCGGTGAACACAAAAGCGGATATTTATTTTCCGGGCGACGGAAAGCAAACCATTACAGATGAAATTAATCCACGTATTAATGCTTTAAGTTTTGAAAACGGAAAAGCAAAATTAACAGTGGGTTCAGGTCACTATAAATTTATATGCACAAATGACTAGAATCAAAATCATCCTATTCCTGATGGTGATTGCCTTTAATGTGCAGGCACAAACACCAAACCCGATTTCGAATGCGGAGATGGAAGAGATTTATGAGGAAGTAAAAACGCCTTATAAGTACGGCTTGGTGATGGTTCCTGAAGATAAAGAACACAAAATGGATTGTCCCACGATATTCAGGAAGGGTAAATTCTGGTACATGACTTATCTGATTTTCAGCGGTCGCGGTTACGAAACCTGGCTATCAAAGAGCAGTGATTTACTGCACTGGGAAAATCAGGGAAAACTAATGTCATTTGACGATTCTGGTAAATGGGACGACAATCAAAAAGCCGGGTACAATGCTTTGCTGGATATGAAGTGGGGCGGGAGTTATGGTGTGAAATCTTTTGACGGAAAGTACTGGATGTCTTATTTCGGCGGGAAAGAAAAAGGATATGAAGTGGAACCGCTGTCCATTGGAATGGCGTATACCACAACGCATCCATCACACGTACAGGAATGGACACGTTTAGATAAACCTGTTTTAACTGCTGCAGATGTGGATGTGCGCTGGTGGGAAAACCGCAATAAGCTTTTTAAAAGCACAGTAATAGAAGACCAGAAAAGACTAACCGGACATCGCTTCGTAATGTACTACAACGCTGTTGGTGATTCTTTGGCAAATAATAAAAAAACACGCTGGTACGAGCGTATTGGTATGGCGGTTTCTGATGACATGGTTCAATGGCAACGTTTCAATCGAAATCCTGTGGTGCATCATCCCGTGGGTATTACCGGCGACGGCGTGATTCAGCAAATTGGCGATAAATACGTGATGTTTTATTTCGGGGCATTCTGGCAGGATCGAAAAGGTTCATTCAATCGTTTTGCTGCGTCGAAAGACCTGGTAAACTGGACCGACTGGACCGGCGATAACCTGATTGAGTCGTCAGAAAAATATGATGAATTGTATGCGCACAAATCTTTTGTATTGAAATACAAAGGGGTGGTGTACCACTTTTATTGTGCGGTAAATAAGCAGGACCAGCGCGGAATTGCAGTAGCCACATCGAAAGATTTAGGTAAGAGTAAAGTAGATTTTGTTAGCGAATCCAGAAAATAGTATGAAGGTTTCAAACATGGAGATAAAATATAAATTATTGTGGTTGATGCTCTTTTGGAGTGTAGGGACTTTTGCGCAATCACGTGTAAGAGAAAACTTCAACAAAAACTGGAAATTCTTTCCCGGGGATGAGCTTGGTGCAAAATCTCCTGCCTATGATGACATCAGCTGGCGTAAACTCACATTGCCTCACGACTGGAGCATCGAGGGAAAATTCGATGAGAAAAACCCTGCCAAGCCTGAGGGCGGTGGTTTGCCAACCGGAATTGGCTGGTATAGAAAAACTTTCAATGCACCGGCGAATTTTCAAAACAGATTAGTTAGCATTGAATTTGACGGGGTGTACAAAAATAGTGAGGTATGGGTTAACGGCAAATATCTGGGCAAACGTCCTTATGGCTACGCCTCATTTTCTTATGATATTGGCAAATATTTGAAGACCGGTAAAAACATCATTGCTGTTAAGGTCGACAATTCAGCCCAACCCGATTCCCGCTGGTATTCGGGATCAGGAATTTACCGGAATGTTTGGCTGACATCGACAGCCAAGATTGCCGTTGCCAATTGGGGAACTTTCGTCACCACCGATAATTCCGGCCATATAGAGGTTCAAACCCAGTTGCTGAACAAAACGATGAACGCTCAGTCTGTAGCAGTAAGCCATGCTATATATGCAAGTGATGGAAAACTGGTTCTCAAAAGTAGCGCTCAAACCATTCAGGTCAGTACATCTGGCGGAGCAGCCAAAACCACACTGGATATCAAAAATCCAAAACTGTGGTCTGTTGAAAACCCCAACCAATATAAATTGATTACTCAGATTCTTCAAAACGACAAATTGATTGATACTTATGAAACTAGGTTTGGAATCCGTTCATTCAACTTTGACGCCGATAAAGGCTTTTCTTTAAATGGAAAAGCAATGAAGATTCTCGGCGTTTGTCTGCATCATGACTTGGGGGCGCTGGGGGCCGCTGTAAATACCCGTGCCATGGAACGCCAGCTCGAAATCATGAGATCCATGGGGGTAAACGCTATCCGCACCGCACACAATCCACCGGCACCAGAGTTTCTGGACTTGTGTGATAAAATGGGTTTCCTGGTGATGGACGAAGCATTTGATATGTGGGCGAAAAAGAAAACCAAAAACGACTACCACCTCAATTTTCCGGAATGGCATACGCGCGATCTGGAAGACATGGTGTTACGCGATAGAAATCATCCGTCTATCATCCTGTGGAGTATCGGAAATGAAATTCGCGAGCAGTTTGACAGCACCGGGATTGCCATGACCAAAGAGCTGGTTGCCACGGTTAAAAAATTGGATCAAAGCCGCCCTGTAATCTCCGCTTTAACCGAAACTGATGCCAGGAAAAACTTTATCTATCAGGCGAATGCGCTTGATATTTATGGCTTGAATTACAATCATAAACTATACAAAGACTTTCCTAAAAACTATCCCGGTGTAAAGTTTCTGGCAACAGAAACTACTTCAGCTTTAGAAACCCGGGGCTTTTACGACACAGCAGATACCATCCGCCGCTGGCCTAAAGATGGGAAAACAAAGTTTACAGAAGGAAACAGGGAATGGTCAGCATCCTCTTACGATAATGTTTCTGCTTACTGGGGTTCCACGCATGAGGAAACCTGGAAAGCAGCTAAACAATACGATCATGTTTCAGGACTTTTTGTATGGACAGGTTTCGATTACCTTGGTGAACCCTTGCCTTATCCCTGGCCAGCCAGAAGCTCCTATTTCGGGATTGTAGATTTAGCCGGATTTCCTAAAGATTCATATTATATGTATCAGAGCGAATGGACTAACAAGCCCGTTTTGCATATACTGCCGCACTGGAATTGGGAAGCCGGAAAATCGGTAGAGGTTTGGGCTTATTACAACAATGCCGATGAAGTGGAATTGTACCTGAATGGCAAGTCGCTTGGAAAAAAATCGAAACAGAACGATGATTTACATGTGCAGTGGAATGTCACTTTTGAACCCGGAACTTTAAAAGCTGTTTCCAGGAAAAACGGCAGGGAGGTGCTCACTCGTGAAGTGAAAACGGCGGGTGCACCGGCTAAAATCGAGTTAGTAGCCGACAGGAAAAACATCAAGGCCAATGGTGAAGATCTATCTTTTGTTACAGTTCGCATTTTGGATGCCGCGGGCAACGTGGTTCCCGATGCAGATAATTTGGTGAATTTTAAAGTTGAAGGGAATGGATTTATTTCAGGCGTAGATAATGGTTTTCAGGCAAGTCTGGAGCCCTTTAAAGCGAGTTATCGCAAAGCTTTTCATGGTTTATGTTTAGCTATTCTTCAATCAACAGATAAAAGCGGAACAATGAAGTTAACAGCAAGCTCGGCAGGTTTATCTGCTTCTTCAATAACGATAAATACAGGGAAATGATGAGCCGATTGATGCAAACTAATAATCATTTGATGTTAAACGAGTCTCCCGCAGATTTCGATGATTCCCGCAGACCAGTTTTTTTAAAATCTGCGCAAATCTCCTTAATCAGCGGGAAAAAACTGGCTATTCACTCAAATGTTCTTAAATGCCTTATATGGTTAAATCTTTTATTGCTGTCACTTACTGCATCTGCCCAACTGGTCGACAAAACACCAACAGCCGTTCAAAAAGCCCCTCAAATTTATAACAAAGAACCCTGGGAAGACCAATTAGTGAGCGGCATCAATCGCGATGCTTCTCGTGCCACTGCCTATTCTTTCGCAAACATTGAAGATGCCAAAAAAGGAAATCGAGATAAATCTGCCAGGATGATTTCGTTAAACGGCGATTGGGATTTCTCTTTTGCCATCAAACCAGCAGATGCGCCAAAAGACTTTTATAAATCCCGTGTAAGTGGATGGAAAAAAATAGAAGTCCCGTCAAACTGGGAGATGAAAGGATATGATAAACCCATTTACAAGAGTGCTGTTTACCCCTTTCGGCCTGTAAATCCGCCAAATCCGCCAATGGATTATAATGGTGTCGGAAGTTATCAGCGCACTTTTTCTACCCCTGAAAACTGGAAAGATATGAACATCACCCTGCATTTCGGAGGGGTGAGTTCGGGATATAAAGTTTGGGTGAATGGTAAATTTCTGGGTTATGCGGAAGATAGTTTTCTCTCTTCAGAATTTAACATTTCGCCGTATTTGCAGGCCGGTGAAAATATTTTATCGGTTCAGGTGATGCGCTGGACGGATGGCAGTTTCCTTGAAGATCAGGACCACTGGCGTTTGAGTGGAATCCACCGCGAAGTGATGCTACTGGCAGAACCAAAATTGAGAATTGCTGATTTTTTTGTGCAAACTAAACTGGATAAAGATTATAAAGACGCCACTTTAAGCATCCGTCCAAGAATAGAAAACCTCACGGGCAAAGAAGTCAAAGGCTATAAAGTTACAGCATCCCTTTTCGATGGCAATGGTGCTGCGGTACTTGATAAACCCCTGGAAAGAAGTGCAGAAAGCATTATCAACGAAATCTGGCCACGACTGGATAATGTGAAGTTTGGTTTGCTGGAAAGTAAAATTAAAAACCCTGCGAAATGGAGTGATGAGGTTCCCAACCTCTACACGTTGACCATCTCATTGGAAGATAGTTTAGGTAGAGTGCTGGAAGTTAAAAGCTGTAAGGTTGGTTTCAGGAGCATCGAATTTTCCAAGATCAATGGTAAACTTTTAATTAACGGTAAGGAAACCTACCTGTATGGAATTAATCGGCCCGATCATCATCCTACTAAAGGAAAAGCTTTAAGTCGCGCGGATATTCTGGAAGATGTCCAAACCATCAAGCGTTTTAATTTCAACTGCATCCGGACCAGCCATTACCCAATGGACCCGTATTTATATGATTTATGTGATGAATATGGAATTCTGGTGATTGATGAGGCCAATCTTGAAACCCATGGTTTGGGTGGTAAACTCAGCAACGATCCCACCTGGACAGCAGCTTACCTCGAACGCAGCAGCCGAATGGTGATGCGGGATAAAAATCATCCAAGCATCATCATCTGGAGTTTGGGAAATGAATCAGGAAGTGGCCCAAATCATGCTGCCATGTCGGCATGGATTCACGACTTCGATATCACCCGCCCGGTTCACTATGAGCCTGCCATGGGTAATCCCCGCTTAGATGGTTACATGGATCCGGGCAATCCTGCGTATTTGAAACCTAACGATCACTCGCACAGGTTGCAAAATCCACAAGACCAACCTTACGTTGATATTGTGAGTAGAATGTACCCAAGCATTTACACGCCAAAAATGCTTGCTGAACAGCAGAACGGTGATAACCGCCCGATTTTCTTCGTCGAATATGCACACGCCATGGGAAATTCAGTTGGCAACATGAAAGATTTCTGGGATGTATTTCGTTCTACGCCACGCATTATAGGTGGTGCCATATGGGAATTTAAGGATCAGGGAATTCTGCAAACTGATAGTGTTGGAAACAAATTTTACGCTTATGGCGGCGATTTTGGTGAAAAGTACTTTGATAACTTCACCATAAAAGGCGTGGTCAATTCTGATGGGCAACCTAAAGGAGCGATGTTTGAATGTAAACGCGTTTACCAGGGTGCGCAAACCGAATTAGCAGATCAAACCAAAGCAATCATCAGAATTAGTAACAGACATGCCGTTAAAAATTTAAATGCCTATACGGTTACACTGATCGTTCGGAAGGATGGAGCAGTTGTCAGCGAGAAAGTATTGCCGGCGATCAATTTAGCTGCCGGAAGGGATACTTTATTGAATGTTTCAAAGTATTTACCAAAAATGGAACAAGGGTCAGAATATTTAGCTGATGTTCATTTTACTTTGAGCAAAGATGAATTATGGGCCAAGAAAGGATTCGAGGTAGCATCAAATCAATTTGCTTTGACAGGTTTAGCTAGCGCTAAAACCGTTGATCATATCAATCCACCAAAACTTTCAGGCAGTGTTGATATAGAAACCTATTCCGGACAAAATTTTGCAATCGGCATCAGCAAAAAGAATGGTGCTTTGGTTTCTTACAAGTGGAAAGGCACGGAGCAAATCTTTGCCCCATTGTTGCCTCATTTCACCCGTCCGTTAACGGATAACGATAAACGTGGCTGGAAGTCGAATAAAAAATTAAAGCAATGGTATGCCAACGATTTAAAACTGATATCAGTTTCGGGAGGCAAAGCTGACGCAAAAAATGGTTCTGATTTAATCGTAACAAGTGAATATAGTCTGATTAACGACAGCGCAAGAGTAAAAGTTAACTATGAAATCTCATCAACAGGTACCATTAAAGTTGATTATGCCCTCATGGTAAAGCCTGGTTTGCCTAATATCCCAAAAGTAGGAATGCAACTGGGTGTACTTCGTAACTACAATACCATTTCATGGTATGGAAAAGGCCCGATGGAAAACTATATCGACAAAAATTATGCTGCTGATGCTGCGATTTACAGCGAACCTGTAAACAATTTTATGGAGCATTATGCCGTTCCGCAGGAAAATGGAAACCGGAACGATGTGCGCTGGATGTATTTTTCGGATCCCGCAAAAAAGCAGGGTTTGCTTTTTGCAGCAGACAGTTTGCTGAGCATGAGTGCCAGCCCTTACACAGACGACAACGTTCATGCGGCGAAACATACAAATAAATTGAAGGATGCCGGGTATTTAACGGTAAATGTGGATTTAATACAAATGGGCGTAGGCGGGAACGACAGCTGGAGTGATGTCGCCGCACCACTGCCACAATATCAAATCCCATCAAAGAATTATCATTACCGCTTTTATCTTTTGCCTTTCGAGGGTAAAAAAGAGGAAGTGAGCAATAAAGTAAAACGAATAAAATTTTAGCATTGTGGAGAAGACCATTAACTTAAAAGGAATAACCTGGAACCATAGTCGCGGACTTTTACCCATGGTGGCAACGGCGCAACGATTTTCTGAATTGTACCCGAATGTTAACATCACCTGGGAGAAGCGAAGTTTACAGCAATTTGCCGACTTTTCTATTCAGGAACTGGCCGAGAGATTTGATTTGCTGGTTATCGACCATCCATGGGCAGGCTTCGCAGCCAAAACCAAATCAATTGTAGCCCTCGACTTTTACCTGTCGGAAGATTATTTGAATGATCAGCGCCGTAATTCGGTTGGGGAGTCATATGAAAGCTATTTCTACGATGAACATTTATGGGCGCTGCCCATTGATGCCGCAACACCGGTAGCCGCATCAAGACCGGATCTTTTGGCAGAAAAAGGTTTACAGTTGCCACAATCTTTCGAAGATCTTTTGGCACTTGCCGATCAGGGCTTAGTTGCATTTGCAGGTATTCCTATTGATGTTTTAATGAATTTTTACACGCTTTGCTGCTCACTGGGCGAAGACCCATGTCAGAATGATACGGCGGTAATATCACCCGAAGTCGGAATAAGAGCCTTAAAGATGTATCGTGAGCTAGCTGCGAAAATAGATCGGGAAAACTTCAACCGTAATCCGATTCAGGTATATGAAGCCATGACTAAAACCGATGAAATTGCTTACTGCCCTTTTGCTTACGGTTATTCAAACTATTCGAGAAACGGTTATTCGCGTAAGGCTTTGCATTTTCACGATATGATTTCTATGGATGGTATAACGAATTTAAGAAGCACACTGGGGGGAACGGGTTTGGCAATTTCTTCAAAATGTGAGGAAATAGATGTGGCAGCCAAATATGTGGAATTTGTGGGATCTCCCGCCTGTCAGTCAACCTTATTTTTCGAAAGTGGTGGTCAGCCAGGTCATTTAGCCGCATGGAAAAACGAAGAAATTAACCGACAGAGTCAGAATTATTTCAGCAACACCTTACCGGCTTTACAGCGTGCTTTTTTACGCCCGCGTTACCACGGCTCAATGTATTTCCAAGACCATGCCGGTGATGTGGTACGCGATTATCTGATGAACGGTGGAAATGAAGAGGAGGTACTATCCGCTATGAATACCTTGTATATTACATCTAAAAGTTTAGTGTTATCATGAACAGACCACTAGAAGGACTCTTGGTTTTAGAGTTTTGCCAGTTTCTGGCCGGGCCATCTGCAGGATTGAAGCTTGCGGATCTGGGCGCCCGTGTCATTAAAATTGAGCGACCTGAAACAGGCGACGCTTGCCGGCAGTTATCCATCAAAAATCTTTTTGTAGATGATGACAGCTTGCTTTTTCACACCATCAACCGTAATAAGGAAAGCTATGCTGCGAATCTGAAAAATCCTGAGGATTTGGAAAGATTAAGAAAACTTATCAGCAAAGCAGATGTGATGACACATAATTTCCGTCCCGGGGTGATGGAAAAGATAGGTCTGGATTACGAAAGCGTTCAGCACATCAACCCTAAAATCGTTTATGGTGTGGTTACCGGATATGGAAATGAAGGTCCCTGGCGGAATAAACCTGGTCAGGATTTGCTGGTTCAGGCCGTTTCGGGCTTAACCTTTTTATCTGGCGTAGATATAGATGGACCGGTTCCATTTGGCCTCTCGGTGTCGGACATCATGTGTGGAAACCATCTTGCACAGGGGATTATGGCTGCCTTAATCAAAAGGGCCAAAACAAACAAAAGCGTTCTGGTTGAGGTGAGTTTACTGGAATCTGTTCTGGATGTGCAGTTTGAAGTGATCACAACTTATCTGAATGACGGGGGTAAATTGCCTGACAGAAGCGGAGCAAAGGGTAGTGCGCACGCCTATTTGAGCGCACCTTATGGTATGTACGAAACTAAAGACGGCTACATTGCCATGGCGATGGGGAATCTTCCGAATATATGTGCCATTATCAAATGCGACATTGATGATTTATATGTGGAAGCAGGTTCGGCATTTGAGAACCGCGACCAGCTAATCGTACGCCTGGCCGAAACTTTCAAAAAGCAGGATACCACTACCTGGGTAAATCTTTTAGAAACGCATGGTATATGGTGTGCAGAAGTGTTAAATTACCAGACTGCTACTGCTTTAAGTACCTATAAAAACCTGGAGATCGAACAAAGTTTAGATCTTGGAGGCGACAAGACTATTAAAACTACTGTTAGTCCGATCCGGTTAGATAATGAGAAGTTGTTTGCAGCGAAAGCTGCACCAAAACTGGGTGTTGATACCCGGAATATTAATACAGAATTTGAATTGAATTAGCATATGAGACCGCTCGAAGATTATTTAGTTATCGATTTCAGCCAGTTTCTATCGGGACCCTCGGCAAGTCTGCGTCTGGCCGACATGGGCGCCCGTGTAATTAAAATTGAGCGTTTAGGTGTGGGCGACATTTGCCGCACCCTTTACACCTCAAATTTGATCATGAATGGAGAATCATCTGTTTTTCATGCCATCAATAGAAATAAAGAAAGTTTTGAAGTGGATTTAAAAAGTGAAGAAGATTGTGAAATGGTACGCGAACTGCTCAAAAAAGCAGATGTGATGATTCATAATTTTCGTCCGGGTGTAATGGAGCGTTTAGGTTTCGATTATCCTTCGGTCATCGCCTTCAATCCCAACATTATCTATGGGGAGATCTCCGGTTATGGGAACACAGGAGAATGGAGAAATAAACCTGGTCAGGATTTATTGTTGCAATCGGTTACCGGTCTAACTTCATTAACCGGTAACGCTGATAGTGGCCCTGTAGCCATGGGTTTATCCATCGTCGATATGTTAGCTGGCGCGCATTTAGCACAGGGACTTCTGGCTTGTTTATACCGCAAAGCGATAAAAAATGAGGGCGGATTTATACAGGTGAGCATGATGGAATCGGCTTATGATTTCCAGTTTGAAACCATTACAACCTTTATGAACGATGGCGGCGCTTTACCTGAACGATCAAAAAAGAACAATGCCAACGCATATTTAGGTGCACCCTATGGTATTTATCAAACAGAAAACGGATATTTAGCATTGGCAATGGGTTCAATTCCTCAACTTGGTAAATTACTGGGTTGCGAGCAATTGGAGGATTACCTTGAAATCAGTGAGGCATTTGATAAGAGGGATGAAATAAAGACGATTTTAGCTGATCATCTGTTATCAGATACAACTGAAAAATGGCTTTCCATATTGGAACCCGCCGATATATGGTGTGCCGACGTTTTGAACTGGAACGCCTTAATGGCGCACGAGGGTTTCAAAGTTTTGAATATGATCCAGGAAGTGGAAATGGTGGATGGTTATAAATATGAGACCACCAGATGCCCGATTCGCATTGACGGCGAATTACTCACTTCACCGGTAGGTTCGCCAAAGTTGGGGCAGGATAATGAAAAAATTATCAAAGAATTTACAACACAGAATACAATTGCAAATGCATAACCAGATAGATACTTTTAAAATAGCCGTCCGCAAATTTGCTCCCTTTGAATCTGCCATGCAGAAGTTCTGGGACGAGTATTGCGCTTTTTCCGGCTGTAAACTGAAGCTGGAGATGGTGGTAATGGATTTGCATGAATTATACAACAAAACCATTACTGAAAAAGGTTTGGCAAATGGCGACTTTGATATTGCCCATATCAACACCGATTGGGTTTTTGAAGGTTATGTCAACCAGGATTTCGAGGTTTTAAACCCCTACATCAACAGAAATAAACCTGACGATTTCCCAAGGGGATGGAGTAAATCCCTTCTGGGTTTACAACGTTTCGGCTGGGAAGTAGTGGGCTTGCCCTTTCACGACGGACCTGAATGTTTTATTTACAGAAAAGATTTATTTGAAAGTGAAACGGAAAAGGCAGGTTACCTGGCACAATTTGGTAAAGCTTTGGAAATACCCCAAACCTGGGAAGATTTCCATCAGGTAGCACAGTTTTTTAATCGTCCGGAAGAGCAGTTGTATGGCAGTGTTTTCGCGTGCTACCCAGACGGGCACAACACAGTTTTTGATTTTTGCCTGCAATTGTGGACCAGGGGCGGAGCCCTCACTGATAAAAATGGCTTCATTCAAATCAATACGCCTGAAGCTATTGACAGTCTGAATTTCTACCGTACAATCGTAAACGATCAAACTGCTGTTCATCCGCAGTCTTTTGCTTTTGAATCTGTGGCCGCAGGCGCCGCTTTTTCTCAAGGTGAGGTCGCGATGATGATCAACTGGTTTGGCTTTGCTGCCGTTTGCGAAGTAGATGCAAACTCGAAAGTGAAAGGTAAAGTCGATGTTGCGCTGCTACCATCGGCTCCTGATCAGCTTTCCGCTTCGCTGAATGTATACTGGCTTTATACCATTGCCAAGGGTAGCAGAAATAAAGACATAGCCTATGATTTTTTACGCTTTGCATTGGCAGAAGAACAGGATAAACAACTTACTTTAGCCGGTGGAATAGGATGCAGGCTCTCTACCTGGGATGATAAGGAAATTAATGAAATTATTCCCTATTACCATAAATTAGCCGCATTACACGAGGTAGCAAATATGCTACCACAGAAACAAAACTGGGCCGCTATAGCAGCCATAATTGATCAAATGGTGCTGGACGCGATTCATACAGGCAAGCCTTCGGAAGAACTCGCTGAGCTTGCACAAAACCAGATTAATGAAATTGATAAATGAGTATTGATATAAAATATAAACCCGCATTACCCCAAACAAAACAGCCCATTATCATTATTGGTGCAGGTGGTATTGTGGCTGATGCACATCTCCCGGCGTACAAAATTGCAGGTTTCGAAGTTCACGGAATTGTAAACCGTACAAAAGAAAGGGCTCAAAAACTGGCCGACACTTTCGGAATACCCAATGTGTACAATTCGTTAGCAGAGGCCGTGGCTGATGCGCCCGAAAATACGGTATACGATTTAACCATTATGCCTGCCCAGTACATCGAAGCTTTAAACCAGTTGCCCGATGGCAGCGCTGTATTGATTCAAAAGCCAATGGGTGATGATTTTGCGCAGGCCAATGAAATCCTGGAATTATGCAGGGCTAAAAAGCTTAAGGCTGCAATAAACTTCCAACTGCGCTTTGCGCCTTTTGTCAGCGCCGCACGATATCTTATCGGGCAGGGTTTAATAGGGGAATTGTATGACATGGAAGTTCGGGTGACAATCAAGACCCCATGGGAGATTTTTCCGCATGTGATTATCCATCCGCGCCTCGAGATCCAGTATCACAGCATTCATTACGTCGATTTAATCCGCTCATTTTTAGGGAATCCTCAGAGTGTTTTAGCAAAGACCTTGAAACATCCGGCCAAAAAACTGTCATCATCGCGCTCAACAATTCTGTTTGATTATGGCGATACTTTACATGCCGTAATCAATACCAACCATGACCATGATTTCGGTCCTGATCACCAGGAAAGTTATATCAAATGGGAGGGGACCAAAGGAGCTATTGTTGCTAAAATAGGTTTACTAATGGATTACCCGCATGGTGTGCCTGATGTTTTTGAATATTGCCTGGTGGAAGATGGGAAATCTCCCGTGTGGCAAACAGTCAAACTCGAAGGATCCTGGTTCCCCGAAGCCTTCATCGGTACCATGGCAAACCTGATGCTTTTTAGTGAAGGATCAACAGATGTACTGCATACCAGCGTTGAAGATGTGATTCAAACGATGGCGGTTGTAGAAAGTGCTTACCAATCAAGTGATTTTGGTGGCGTTAAAGTAAAAGATAAAGAATAAACGATGTATTTCAAATCAACATTTTTTGAGGACTATCAGTTACAGGATAAACGTGTAACCCTGGGGCGCACTATAACAGAAACCGATTTTGTAGTTCATGCCGGGCATACCGGTGATTTTTTTCCACACCACATGGATGCAGAGTGGTGTGCCACCCAACCCTTTAAACAACGCATTGCACATGGCACGATGATTTTTAGTATCGGTATCGGTTTAACTGCGTCCGAAATCAATCCTGAGGCCATGTCGAAAGGTTATGATAAATTGCGTTTCGTAAAGCCGGTATTTATAGGTGATACCATCCACTCTGAAGTTACGATCTCTGAAAAAGGAGATAGTAAAAGACCAGAATATGGAACCGTAACGGAACATGTAGAAATCATCAACCAGCACGGAGAAGTCGTTTTAGTATGCGACCATTTACTCGTAGTAAAGAAAAAATAAACTAATGACAAATGGCTATTGAAAAATAACGTAATGGTCATTGAAGCATTGAACAAATAAAAACCAAATATAATGAACCACAACACACAGCCAGAAATTGTTACTGAGGGCGATCCGTCGTCAGGGAAAAAGTATTTATTGCCGTTTATTCTAGTGGTGAGCCTGTTTTTTCTCTGGGGAATGGCACACAACCTGGATTCCATTTTAATTCCACATTTAAAAAAAGCTTGTAATCTGAATAACCGCCAATCAACTTTGATTGATACATCTGTTTTCTTCGCTTATTTTTTAATGGCCATTCCAGCCGGAATGATCTTGAAGAAATGGGGGTACAAAGCTACCATGATTTCGGGATTACTCGCTTTTGCACTTGGTGCTTTTCTCTTTGTACCGGCTGCGAACAGCTTATCGTACATCACTTTTTTAATTGCGCTTTTTATTATTGGATGCGGCTTAACCATGCTCGAAACCTCGGCAAACCCTTATGCGGCAGTTTTGGGAGATCCTGCAAAGGCAACCAGCAGATTAAACTTGGCAGCCTCTTTCAATGGTCTGGCTGCGATGGTTGCACCGCTTATTGGCGGTTTATTTATTCTTTCTGGAAAATCTCATACCAAAGAAGAACTGGCGGCAATGACAGAAGTTGGCCGAAACAATTACTTTTTGGAAGAAGCTGCATCAGTTAAAACACCATATATCACTTTAGGCATTATTCTATTGGTTATCGCTGCAATATTTTATTTTATCCATCTGCCCGAAATTAAAACGAAAAGTATTGATGGGGAAGCTAAAGGCAGCTTTTTTGGAGCTTTACGTCACAAACATCTAAGATGGGCAGTTGTTGCACAGTTTTTTTATGTTGGCGCGCAAGTTTGTGTAACCAGCTTTTTTATCAGAATGGCACAACAGGGCGGTGGTTTTGATGAAAAAACAGCAGCTTCATATTTAGCTGTTTATGGCTTTTTGTTTACAGCAGGTCGGTTTGCCGGTACTGCACTTCTGCAGTTTATCGCCTCAAACAAGTTGCTGGCTATTTACGCAATCGTATCCGTATTATTATGTCTGGTGGCCATATTGGGACAAGGATCTTACGTAGTATATGCGCTTGGTGCTATTGGTTTCTTTATGTCAATTATGTTTCCTACCATTTTTGCGCTCGGTATTGATGGAATTGGGGAAGATACAAAACCAGGCTCTTCGTGGCTGATTATGTCGATTGTTGGCGGCGCTATCCTCCCATTCGGAATGGGTACTCTAATAGATATGTATGGAGATAATATCCAGATCGGCTATAGCATTCCATTGGTTTGTTTTGTGGTAGTTCTTTATTTCGGATTAAAAGGCTATAAAATTGCCCATAAGTAATGACGGATTTTAAATATTTCAGGGTTTTTATTTTTGCTTTGCTGATGAGTTTTATCTTGTCAGACAGCGTTTTCGCGCAACAAAACGAAAATGCAAAACCCTGGGTATTCTGGTATTGGGTTAAGGGGGCGGCTTCTAAAACAGGCATTACTGCCGATCTGGAAGCCATGAAAGCAAACGGGATTGGAGGGGCTTACCTCATGACCATTCAAGGTCCCGATAAAACACCTTTTTATAATCCTCCTGCAGTTCAGCTCAGCTCCGAATGGTGGAAACTGGTAGAATTTGCCATGATTGAAGCCAAACGGCTGGATCTCAAACTGGGCATGCACGTAAGTGATGGTTTTGCCCTTGCCGGCGGGCCATGGATTACACCTGATTTGTCCATGCAAAAGGTAGTCTGGACAAAAACCAATATCACCAATGGAGCCTCCGCAATAAAATTAGCCCAACCCGAAACAAAGGAAAACTATTATCAGGATATTGCCGTTTATGCCTTTCCCTCACCAACCGGCCAGGGCATTTCCACCAGAACTGTAATTCCTAAAATCACGGCAAGTAATGGCGCCGATGCAGGTGGTTTGATTCAACCTGGAAATAAGAAAAACTTCGGGGCCGCAGAGCCATGCTATATTCAGTATGAATTTGAGAAACCTTTCACCTGCAGAACAATAACCATTAAGGTAAGTGGCAACAATTATCAGGCGCAACGCCTGGCGATGGAGACCAGTGACGATGGCATAAACTTTCATCCGGCAGGGCGTTTAGAGGCGCCGCGTCACGGCTGGCAGGATACGGATGAGGATGTAACGCATTCCATCTCTCCATTAACCGCTCGCTTTTTCAGGTTTATCTATGATAAAAAAGGTTCAGAACCCGGTGCGGAAGATTTAGATGCGGCCAAATGGAAACCCTCCTTAAAACTCATCAATCTGGAACTATCGTCTGAAGCCAGCATCAATCAGTTTGAAGGTAAGAACGGTTCCGTATGGCGGATCAGTAAAAGAAGTACCGGGGAGCAAATTGCTAAAAATCTGTGTGTCCCTTTAAATAAAATCATTAACCTTTCAGGGAAGTTGAAACCTGATGGTACATTAAACTGGAAAGCGCCAAAAGGAAACTGGACAATACTGAGAATCGGGCACACATCCACAGGCCATACCAATGCGACTGCTGGTGGCGGAATGGGGTTAGAGTGTGACAAATTTAATCCGGAGGCAGTAAAGTTGCAGTTCGATAACTGGTATGGGGAAGCCTTAAAGCACGGCGGTCCGGAAATTGCCAAAAAGGTGTTGAGTGTTTTCCATGTGGATAGCTGGGAATGTGGCAGCCAGAATTGGTCACCCTTATTTAAAACTGAATTTTTAAAACGCAGGGGTTATGATTTAACACCCTATTTACCGGTGATGACTGGCCTGCCTGTTGAAAGTGCCCAGGTTTCTGAGGACTTTCTATATGATGTGCGGAAAACAATAGCTGAACTGGTAGTAGATCAGTTTTACAAAACACTGGCCATACTGGCTAAACAAAAAGGAGTCACCTTTACAGCAGAAAGTATCGCGCCGACAATGATGAGCGATGGTTTATTACATTACAAAACCGTCGATGTGCCCATGGGCGAATTCTGGTTGAACAGCCCTACGCATGATAAACCGAATGATATGCTTGATGCGATTTCAGGCGGACATATCTACGGTAAGAATATTATCCAGGCTGAGGCATTTACAACAGTAAGAATGGACTGGAACGAAAGCCCTGCAAACATGAAAACCCTGCAGGACAGGAATTATGCGTTGGGTGTAAACAGAATGGTTTACCACGTTTTTGTTCAAAACCCGGATACCAGTTTAAAACCTGGGGTAACCCTTGATGGCGTAGGCTTATACTTTCAACGTGATCAAACCTGGTGGATGATGGGAAAAGCCTGGGTAGATTATGCCGAAAGGACACAGGAATTGCTGCAGCAGGGTAAACCAGTCGTTGATATAGCCGTTTTTACGGGCGATGATTTTCCCCGTCGTTCGGTTTTGCCCGATAGGCTGGTGGAAACTTTACCCGGGATTTTTGGAAATGAGGTAGTCGAAAAGGAAAAGAAACGTTTGGCTAATGTGGGAGAGCCGCTCCGTCAGATTCCGGCAGGGGTAACTCACTCCGCAAATATGGCCGATCCTCAAAACTGGGTAAATCCCTTGAGGGGCTATGCCTATGATAGCTTTAATCCCGACGTATTGGCTTCGGCAACGGTAAAAAATGGCAATGTGGTTTTCGAAAGCGGAGCCAGCTATAAAATTCTGGTAATTCCCGGGGCCATGAAAATGAATCCGGATAACCGCTACATGAGCTATGAAATCCTGAAAAAACTTTCGGAGTTGATTAAAAGTGGGGCGAAGGTGATCGTTTCAGATAAACCACTTTATGAGAATGGAATTAGACAAGAGCGTCATACTGAATTTGATCAACTAGCCACTGAAATCTGGGATGGCAATTTTGAATCGTATAAAAGTAATGGCCATCCGCTTTATCAGAAGAAATTAGGTGCCGGAAGGGTTTTTCAGGCACCTTTTTATGGAGAAACTTTTGATGCTATAGGTTTAGAAAGGGATGTTGATGTTCAGGATAAAGGAGATGTTAAGCAAGGCGATGTCTATTCAAAGGCTGTCGGCTATTCTCACAGAATGGATGGAGATAAGAATATTTATTTCATTACCAACCAGGAGGATAAGAAACGCAGTCTTCAGTTCCACTTCAGAAACGCCGGAAAGTCGGCTCAAATTTATGATCCGGTAAACAATACCTTGTCAGCCCCCCTTGAGGTTAACGGTGGGGTTTCCGGAACCAATGTAGACTTAACCCTGTATCCAAATCAATCAGTTTTCGTCATACTGGATACACCTGTTGTTCGTTCTCAAAATACAGGGCAGCAATTTAATATTGCTAAAGAAAACAACTTCAAACCCATTCAGGACATTTCAACATCCTGGGAGGTGAAATTCGACCCTGCATACGGAGGTCCTTCGAAACCTGTCCCCTTTAAAGAATTAACAGATTGGACAAAACATCCGGATAGCACAATTAAATTCTACTCGGGCACGGCAACTTATACCAGAAACTTTACCTATAGCGGCAATACCAAAAATACATGGGTAGATTTAGGTGATTTTTCCAGCATGGCAAATGTAAAGATCAATGGCGTATCCTGCGGAACCTTGTGGACGTCACCTTACCGGCTGGACATCAGTAAAGCAATCAAAAAAGGAAAAAATATCATTACAGTAGAGGTTGTCAATACCTGGGCCAACCGGTTAATCGGCGATAGTAAGCTGCCCGAAAATAAAAGAATTACAAAAACAACTGCCCCCTTCCGTCTGGAAGGCAAACCTTTAAATCCTGCGGGATTGTTAGGACCGGTAGTGATACTATTGGAGGAGAAATAAGATATGCGCGCATTCAACATCTATTTAACCATTGCCCTGGCTACCCTTTCGCTTTTTGCAAAGGCACAGGATAAGTCCTTGGTGAACAATTCAAAATCACCTTATGCCAAATTGCACAGCATTAATATGACTGATGTGAGCTGGACAAAAGGTTTTTGGGCCGATCGTTTTAAGGTTGCTACCGAAACCATGGTACCCAATATGTGGGCAATATATACTGATCCTAAAATCAGCCATGCCTTCAAAAATTTTGAAATCGCTGCCGGACTCGATACAGGATCACATGCAGGTCCATCTTTCCATGATGGTGATTTCTATAAAACGCTGGAAGCTGTGGCTGTACTTTATGCCTCAACTAAAAATCCAAAACTTAGCACGATGATGGATCAGGCCATTGTGGTGATTGGAAAATCGCAACGCGAAGATGGCTATATCTACACCAAAGCGATGATTGAACAGCGAAAAACGGGTTCTAAAAATCAGTTCCAGGACCGGCTAAGCTTTGAGTCTTACAATATCGGCCACCTGATGACAGCAGGTTGCATCCATTACCGCGCTACCGGCAAAACAACTTTGCTCGACATTGCTAAAAAGGCAACCGATTATCTGTATAATTTCTATAAATCTGCATCACCAACACTAGCCAGAAATGCCATTTGCCCCTCGCATTATATGGGGGTAGTGGAAATGTATCGCACCACTAAAGATCCCCGCTATCTGGAACTGGCGAACCACCTGATTGCGATCAAAGGAAAAATTGATGATGGCACTGACGATAACCAGGACAGGATACCCTTTCTGCAGCAAACCAAAGCCATGGGGCATGCGGTGCGGGCGAACTACCTCTATGCCGGCGTAGCGGATCTGTATGCCGAAACCGGTAAAGATTCGCTGCTGAACACCTTAAACCTCATGTGGGATGATGTAAATCAGCATAAAATGTACATCACTGGCGGCTGTGGTTCGCTGTATGATGGAACTTCTCCTGATGGAACGTCATACAACCCTGCTGATGTTCAGAAAATTCACCAGGCTTTTGGCCGTGATTATCAGTTGCCGAATTTTACTGCGCACAACGAAACCTGCGCCAATATTGGTAACCTGCTATGGAACTGGCGCATGCTTCAGATTACCGGGGATGCCAAATACGCAGATGTTATGGAGCTTGCGTTACACAATAGCGTTTTATCGGGAATCAGCCTGGATGGTAAAAACTTTTTGTACACCAATCCACTTGCACAATCAGATGACTTACCCTTTAAACAACGCTGGAGTAAGGACAGGGTTCCCTACATTGCTTTATCAAACTGCTGCCCGCCGAACGTGGTACGAACCATTGCAGAGGTAAGTGATTACGCGTATAGCGTCTCTGATATGGGACTGTGGTTTAATCTATATGGCGGCAATAATCTGAGCACTAAGCTCGCAGACGGAACCAGGGTTTCGCTTGCCCAGGAAACCAACTATCCCTGGGATGGGCGGATCAAGATCAGCCTAAAGGAAACAGCAGCTAAATCCTATTCTCTGTTTCTAAGGATCCCATCATGGACCCACGACGCACAAATCAGCATTAATGGAAAATTAGCGCAAATCAAAGTCAACCCCGGAAGCTATGCGGAAATAAACCGGTTGTGGAAAAAAGGTGATGTAATCGAACTGAATCTGCCTATGGATGCAACGTTGATAGAGGCGAATCCACTGGTGGAGGAAAACCGGAATCAGATTGCCGTAAAACGCGGACCAATAGTATATTGCCTGGAGTCGACTGATTTGCCCAGAAAAAGCATTTTCAATGCCTTTATACCCACTTCAACCAGGTTCGAAGCTAAACCAATCCATATTGATGGGGCTGAAATGATGAGCCTGGTTGGACAGGCCAAAATAGTAGCGCCAAACAATTGGAAAAACGTATTGTACAGGCCTGTTGATAACAAGAATGTAACACAGGAAATAAAACTGATACCTTATTTTGCATGGGGAAACCGTGGCCATTCAGAAATGTCAGTATGGTTGCCGGTGAGTAGATAGATAAAGGAGATAAAAATGAAACTAAAACTGATAATACTTTTAAACTTTGCCTGCTGCGTTATCGCATCCGCAACCATAAAACCGGCATCAATGTTTACCGATCACATGGTTTTACAGCAGCAAAGTAATGTTGCCATTTGGGGTTGGGCAAAGCCATCCAACAAGGTAAAAATTACCACGTCCTGGAACAAAGAAAGCTATACGGTAACATCCGGACAGGATGGGAAATGGAAAGTTAAAGTGTCTACTCCTGTAGCTGGCGGCCCCTATAACATGGAATTCAACGATGGAGAAAAACTCGTTTTAACGGATATATTGATTGGAGAGGTATGGTTCTGTGGCGGGCAGTCCAACATGGAAATGCCCCTTAAAGGCTTTAAAGGGCAGCCCATTATAGGCTCTAATGAAGCAATCCTGAAATCTGCTAATCAGAATATCCGAGTCTATACGGTTCCGCGTTCGTCAATTACCACACGTCAGGAAAACAGTAAACCTTCACAATGGAAAGCAGCAGCGCCGGAAACCGTTTCAAATTTCAGTGCGACCGCCTGGTACTTTGCAAGGCTGCTGAGCGAAATGCTAAATGTGCCCATCGGCGTAATCAACGACAGCTATGGCGGTTCAACCATTGAAGCATGGATGTCGCCCGAAGATTTAAAACCTTATTCGGAGATTAAAATTCCATCAAAGGGCGATAGCATCAAAGAGGTAAGCAGAACACCTACGACGCTTTATAACGGCATGCTTTATCCTGTCATCGGCTACGGCATTAAAGGTGCCCTCTGGTACCAGGGCGAATCCAACTATGAGCGTTCCGATCGTTATGAAGATTTGTTCCCGGCAATGGTTTCTTCATGGCGCAAAAATTGGGAAAATGGCGAATTTCCCTTTTATTATGCGCAGATTGCCCCTTACAATTATACACAGTTGCCGCCGAACCATATTGGCGGTAAATTTAATTCCGCGTTTTTAAGGGACGCACAACGCAAATCATTAGCTAAAATTCCGAACTCCGGAATGGCCGTTCTCCTTGATATCGGTGAAGAAAAATCGATACATCCGGCTAACAAAAAGCAAGGTGGCGAACGTCTGGCATACCTCGCTCTGGCACAAACCTATGGCATAAAAGGCTTTGGCGCCTACAGTCCAACCTACGAATCATTAACTATTGATAAAAATAAAGCCGTAATTAAGTTTCAAAATGTACCAAATGGCTTAACTTCATTTGGAAAAGAATTAAACTTATTTGAAGTGGCAGGAGCGGACAAGAAATTTTATCCTGCAAAAGCGGTAATCAATGGCAGCAGCATAAGCGTTTCAGCAGAGCAGGTGAAAATACCGGTTGCTGTTCGTTACGCATTTAAAGATTTTGTTACCGGCGAACTATTTGGAAATGATGGTTTACCTGTTTCCTCTTTCCGTACTGATGATTGGGATAATTAATATGTTTTTAATCGCACAGAGAAAAAGATTACAACGTATGTTCACTGGGAACTTAAGTTCTCCTGGAAGACATCTGTGGAGACTGAACCGTCACCTTTTCTTCGTGTTATTTTTGTCCTGTTGGTTGATGCAAAGGGCGACCGCCCAGGAAAACCTGACCTGGACATCTGAAAGCAAAAACGCATCAGAATCGATGCCTGTAGGTGGCGGCGATATCGGTTTAAATCTTTGGGTAGAAAAAGGTGAGCTTTACCTTTACCTCGCTAAAAGCGGTACGTTTGATGAAAACAATACGCTACTGAAGCTCGGTCGCATCAAACTCAGGTTGAGTCCCAACCCTTTTGAGGGGGAAACGTTCAAGCAGGAGCTGATCCTCAAAGATGGTTATGCACGCATCGAGGCTGCAAATCGTAATCTGAATGCGCAAATTAGCGTATGGGCAGATGTTTTCAATCCGGTCGTTCATCTGGATATCAAAGCGAATAAAAAGATTACTGCCTTAGCCAGTTACGAAAGCTGGCGATACGAAGACAGGGTAACCAAAGGCAAGGAAAATAATCAGAATTCATACAAATGGGCGCCTCAGGGCGAAGTGAAAACTTTTAAAGATCAAATTGGTTTCAAGGGTAATGCTGTTCAGTTCTACCATCAAAACAAGGCTCAAACTGTTTTCGATGTTGCGGTAAAACAACAGGGACTGGAAGATAGAAAATCAGAATTATACAATCCGCTAAAAAATGTGATTTTTGGCGGATTGCTCAAGGGCGATAACATGATTCCGGCAGGAATTGATAGCGGGCGATATTTAAATACACCATACAAATCCTGGAAGCTAAAAAGCAATAAGCCTGCAAAGGCTCTAAATCTAACCATCGCTCTAAATACCTTAACCACTGAATCCTTTCAGGAATGGGAGAGGAGTATAACTGAAACCAATACTGAAAACAATCAAACTGCCAGCAAAAACTGGTGGAACGAGTACTGGGAAAAGAGCTTCATTTATATCAATGCCAAAAACGATGAGGCCAACCAAACGGGGAGAAATTATCAGCTGTTCCGATATATGCTTGGCTGTAATGCCTTTGGAAAATACCCGACTAAATTTAATGGGGGCTTATTCACTTTTGACCCTCAGTTAACGGACTCAACCTTAAAATATACACCTGATTTCAGGAATTGGGGTGGAGGTACCCATACTGCGCAGAACCAGCGGCTGGTGTACTGGCCGATGCTGAAAAGCGGTGATGGCGACCTCATGAAACCACAGTTCGATTTCTATCTCAATTTATTGAAGAATGCAGAGATCAGAACGCAAGCTGCATGGGGGCACCAGGGTGCAAGTTATACCGAGCAGTTAGAGAATTTTGGTTTACCAAATCCCGCCGAATATGGCTGGAAACGTCCCGCTGGTTTTAATAAAGGTATGGAATACAATGCCTGGCTGGAGTACGAATGGGATACGGTACTCGAATTCTGCATGATGATTCTCGAAACGGAAAAATACAGCGGTGCCCGGATCGAAAAGTATTTGCCGCTGATTGAAAGTTCGCTCCGCTTTTTTAAGGAACATTATACTTTTCTGGCTAAAGAGAGGGGAGCCAAAACGCTGGATGCAAATGGTTATCTGGTTCTGTATCCGGGTTCGGGAGCGGAAACGTATAAAATGGCCTATAATTCGACCTCAACCATTGCTGCTTTGAAAACGGTTCTGCAAAGTTTGCTTGCCCATCCTGGCTTGTCTGATCAACAAAAAACATATTGGGAGGAAATGCTAAAAACCATTCCTCCGATCACTTTCCGCGAGATTAATGGTCATACAACAATTGCTCCTGCAAAACTCTGGGAACGAATCAACAATACCGAAAGCCCGCAGTTGTATCCGGTTTATCCCTGGGGAATATATGGGATTGGTAAAGCTGGTTTGGACACCGCAATCAACACCTTCAGGTATGATCCGGATGTACTGAAATTCCGCAGTTATATAGGCTGGAAGCAGGATAATATTTTCGCAGCACGACTCGGTTTGACTGATGATGCTGCAAAGTTAACCGCGGCCAAACTAAAAGATTCAGGAAGAAGGTTTCCGGCTTTCTGGGGCCCGGGATTTGATTGGGCACCAGATCATAACTGGGGTGGATCTGGAATGATCGGTTTACAGGAAATGCTGATGCAGGTTGATGGGAAGCATATTTATTTGTTTCCGGCCTGGCCAAAAGATTGGGAGGTTCACTTCAAACTTCACGCGCCTTATCAAACAACAGTAGAAGGAACCTTAAAAAATGGAAAATTAATAGATTTGAAGGTATTACCAGAATCAAGAAAAGCAGATATAAAAATAATGATCGAATGAGTGAGTTTGAATGGTTGAGTAGTAAATTACTCCTTCTATTAATCCCTCATTCACTAATTAAAAAACTATGGATTTACAGTTAAAAGAAAAAGTGATTATCATTACCGGTGCCGCAAAAGGTATTGGTCGCAGCATTGCAGAAGTATTTGCGAAAGAAAATGCAATCGCGGTAGTTGTTGGCAGAAAAGCAGAAGATAACCAGAAAGTGGTTGACGCAATTGCAGGGCAAGGTGGTCAGGCTGCTCAGTTCGTAGCCGAATTATCAAACCCCGAAGATTGTGAAAAAGTAGTTGCAGAGATTGTGGCTAAGTTCGGACGCATTGATGGCCTGGTGAACAATGCGGGTGTAAATGATGGCGTTGGTCTCGAAAATGGAAACTATAAGGATTTTATGGCCTCATTACATAAAAACGTGGTTCACTACTACCTGATGGCTCATCACGCTTTGCCGGAATTAATTAAAAGCAAGGGAGCAATTGTAAACATTACTTCAAAAACGGCTGAAACAGGGCAGGGAAATACTTCAGCTTATGCTGCTGCAAATGGAGGTAGAAACGCCTTAACACGCGAATGGGCAGTGGAGTTGCTGAAATATGGTATTCGTGTAAATGCAGTTGTTGTTGCCGAATGCTGGACACCTGCTTATGAAACCTGGATAGATACGTTACCGGATGCGCAGGCAAAACTCGATGAAATTACTGCTAAAATCCCATTGGAAAACAGAATGACCACTGCTGAGGAGATCGCCAATATGACAGCCTTTTTGATGTCTGAAAAATCAAGCCATACCACCGGCCAGATTATTCACGTCGACGGCGGGTATGTGCATTTAGACAGAGCTTTGGCGAATGCATAATATTCACTCATTCAAAATTCACTCATTAACATATGAAAACCCTTACCTGTACAACGCCCGGAACTTTCGAATATTCAGAAACAGAAAAACCTGAACTGAAGAAAGGCCATTCCATCATAAAAATTAAACGAATCGGCATTTGTGGTACTGATTTACACGCTTTTGAAGGTACTCAGCCCTTTTTCAACTATCCGCGTGTTTTAGGTCACGAGCTTTCGGGAGAACTGGTAGAGGCTGATGGTGCCTCAGGTTTCAACATCGGAGAGGCCGTAACCTTTATTCCCTATTTCAATTGTGGTGAATGTATTGCATGCCGGATGAACAAACCCAATTGCTGTGTAAAAATGCAGGTTTGCGGTGTGCATGTAGACGGGGGGATGCGTGAATATTTACAGGTTCCATCGCTTACGCTTTTACACGGGGAAGGTTTGAGTTATGATGAACTGGCTCTGGTGGAGCCCCTGGCTATTGGTGCTCATGGTGTTCGCAGAGCTGATGTGCATCCCGGCGAATTTGTATTGGTTATCGGTGCAGGCCCGATTGGTTTGGGAACTATGGAATTTGCCCGCATTGCCGGAGGTAATGTGATTGCGCTCGATATTAACGACGACCGACTTGCCTTTTGTAAAGAGAAACTAGGTGTTGCGCATGTCATTAATGCGCTTTCTCCTGATGTACTTCAACAACTTAGCGACATTACCAATGGCGACATGCCAACAGTGGTTATCGACGCAACCGGAAATCAAAAGGCGATAAACAATGCAATAAATTACATGGCCCATGGTGCAAGGTTCGTTTTAATTGGCCTGCAAAAAGGTGATCTGATTTTCAACCATCCCGAATTTCATAAACGTGAATCCACTTTGATGAGCAGCAGAAATGCTAATATTGAAGATTTCGAACATGTGATTAAATCAATGAAAGCTGGTTTGGTAAAGCCAACAACCTACATCACCCATCAGGTGAGGTTTGAAGACGTTAAAGCCGAATTTGAAAGCTGGCTTGATCCGAAAAACGGAGTGATCAAAGCGATGATCAATATGGCAGATTAGTTTTATAAAATAAAAGCCGATAAATAAATTTATCGGCTTTAGGGTATTTGAGCGCGTATGTAATATTATTTGTAGAATACTTCGTTCCAATGCAATTCATTTCTGAACTGATTGATTTTGGTATCCGCACCAATATTGATGTATTCCAAACCTGCAATATTTGCAAAGTCTGATAAATGTTCGGTAGTTAAATTCTGACTGTAAGCCGTGTGGTGTGCACCACCAGCGTAGATCCATGCAGCACATCCGGTTTTCATATCCGGAAGTGGTTTCCATAGCACGCGGGCAACAGGTAGGTTTGGCAAATCATGCTCAGCCTCTACCGCGGTTACTTCATTTACCAGTAAACGGAAACGATTTCCCATATCAATTAATGATGCATTTAAAGCATCGCCGCTACCTACGTTGAAAACCAAACGGGCAGGATCAGCTTTGCCACCAATACCCAGAGGATGTACTTCCAGGCTGGCTTTGCCCTGAGCCAGAGAAGCGTCAACTTCAAGCATGTGCGAACCGAGTACCATTGAATTTGAAGGGTCGAAGTGATAGGTATAATCTTCCATAAAGGCATTTCCACCAGGTAAACCAGCACCCATTACTTTACATGCACGTACTAAAGCAGCTGTTTTCCAGTCGCCTTCACCAGCAAAACCATAGCCATCGGCCATTAATCTTTGTGCCGCAATTCCAGGTAATTGAATCATGCCATGCAGATCTTCAAAAGTATCTGAGAAGCCTTTAAAGCCACCATCTTCCAGGAATTTTCTTAAACCCAATTCGATTTTTGCCGCATCGTAAACCGATTGATGTCTGGCACCACCAGCTTTCAAATCATCAGCCATATCGTAGGTTTCTTCATATTCCTGTAGTAAACCCTGAATTGATTCCTCACTAATGCCATTGATTACGGCAACCAGGTCACCGATACCATAAGTATTTACCGAGAAACCAAACTTCATTTCTGCTTCTACTTTATCACCATCTGTAACGGCTACGAAACGCATATTATCGCCAAAACGAACAAATTTTGCTCCTTGCCAGTCGTTCCATCCAGCTGCGGCCCTCGCCCAGGTATCAATTTGTTTTGCAACCTCTTCATCCTGCCAGTGGCCCACCACTACTTTGCGGTCTTTGCGCATACGCGAAACGATGAATCCAAACTCACGGTCGCCATGGGCACTCTGGTTCAGGTTCATGAAATCCATGTCAATCGTGTTCCATGGAATATCGCGGTTGAATTGAGTGTGCAGGTGCAGTAAAGGTTTCTGTAATACATTCAATCCTCTGATCCACATTTTAGCAGGAGAGAATGTATGCATCCAGGTCATTACCCCGATGCAGTTTTTATCGGTGTTAGCTTGCTGTAAGGTTTCAAAAATCTCCTCAGTAGTTTTCACGATCGGTTTATATACTACCGATACCGAGATGCTGCCATTCTGGTTTAATGAATCAGCAACCTGCTGCGCGTGATCAGCCACTTGTTTTAAGGTTTCTTCCCCGTACAAATGTTGCGTACCAGTAATAAACCAAACTTCTAATTTTTTTAAATCAATCATTTTTTATTTGTTTAATTGCTTAACTTCTTATTTGTTATTGTCCGTAATAGGCTCCGGCACCATGTTTACGCTCATAATGCTTTTGAACCAATGATTCCTTCAGCTTTGGTGCCTGCGGATTGATCTGCTCCGTTAACAAAGCCATCTGCGCCACTGCTTCCAGAACGGCACTGTTGTAAACGGCTTTTTCAGCGGTCTTACCCCAGGTAAAAGGTGCATGGTTGCCTACTAAAATCATTTCAACCTCTTTGTAACTCAAACCAAGGCTTTCAAAATGATTCATGATCTGGAAGCCGGTTTCATATTCATAGTTTCCTTTAATCATAGCATCCTCCATAGGTGGTGCGCAAGGAATATCAACTGTTAAATGGTCTGCATGAGTGGTTCCGAAAATAGGAATTGCTCTTTGCGCCTGCGCCCATGCCGTACCATAGGTAGAATGGGTGTGTACAACACCTCCTATGTTTTCCCAGTGTTTGTATAACACGGCATGGGTTTTTGTGTCGGACGAAGGACGTAAATCACCTTCAACGGTGTTGCCGTCAAAATCCACAATTACCATCTTCTCTGGTGATAAATCCTCGTAAGGTACACCACTAGGTTTGATGGCAAAAACCCCTTTAGCGCGGTCGGCTGCACTTACGTTACCAAAAGTGAAAAGCACCAGGCCTAGTTTGGGTAACTGCATATTGGCCAGGTAGGCCTGTTCTTTTATATCCTGATAGTTGCTCATGATAGATAAGGTTTAACGTCTTTCTTGTTGTAGCGCTCCAGGTAACGGCCTAAACCAAGGTATTGCTGATAATGCATTCTGTACATTTTCTGCTTTTTAATATTTGGTTTGTATTCCTTCTCAAATCCTGTTCCCATTGCTGCCATAGCCTCTTCAATTGTTGGGTAAATACCCGCTGCAACTGCGGCAAACATAGCAGCACCTAAAGCACAGGTATGTTCAAAACGGTGTATCCTGATGGGCATTTCTAAAACATCCGACATCATTTGCATAATATAGGCTGATTTTTTAGCTACACCACCAATACCGATAATTCCTTTTACCGGAACGCCCTGTTCTTTAAAGCGGTCTACAATAGCCTTGGCTCCAAAACAGGTTGCTGCCGCCAGTGCACGGAAAAAACGAGGGGCATCGGTGCCTAATCCTAAACCGGTAATCGCACCTTTAAGTTCCTGGTTGGCGTCTGGCGTTCTCCTGCCGTTCAGCCAATCAATGGCCAGCTCGGCATAGTCTTCATCTTCCAGCGCTTCCGCCTGTTTACTAAGGTTAGCAATGATTTTGCTTTCCAGTTCATCCTTTAAAGCCATGGCTGTTGCCTCATCAATGAGATTTGATTCGGTAAGTAAATGATTTAAAGGCCAGCTGATCAGATTTTTAAACCAGGCATACACATCACCAAAAGCAGATTGCCCTGCTTCTAAACCCGCCATACCCGGAATAACCGATCCATTTACCTGTCCACAAATGCCGCTGATTAGTTTTCCATGTAAATCCTGATTAGGGGCAACAAGAATATCACAGGTACTGGTGCCCATTACTTTACTCAGGTAATATGGCTCAATCTGACCGCCAACGGCACCCATGTGGGCATCGAAAGCACCAACACCGATTACAACATCAGTAGATAAGCCAAGTTTATCAGCCCATTCTTCACTCAAAGTGCCCGCGGAAACATCTGAAGTATAAGTATCTGCAAATAATTTATCTCTAAAACCAGCTAAAAGCGGGTCAAGGCTACTAAAGAAATCCTCCGGAGGTAATCCGTTAAATTCCTCTGCCCAAAGTGCTTTGTGCCCAGCCGCACAACGACTGCGTTTCATTGCTGCTACATCTTTGCCGCCACAAAGCAGAAAAGGTATCCAGTCGCAATGCTCCACCCACGATTGTGCTCCTGCTTTTATAGATGAATCTATTCTTAAAATCCGCAGTAGTTTAGACCAGAACCACTCTGATGAATAGATTCCACCAACATACTTCAGATAATTCGTTTTAAATTTGGTCGCATGCTCATTGATTTCTGCGGCTTCCTTTACTGCGGTATGGTCTTTCCAAAGTACAAACATGGCATTTGGATTTTCCTCAAAGCCCGGAGTTAACGCAAGAGGAGTACCGGAAGCATCAACCGCAACAGGACTTGATCCCGTGGTATCGACTGAGATTCCTTTAACCGAGGCTGCAATTTCTGATCCGCCGGCCTTTGCTAAACAATCTTTTATGGTATGGGTCAATCCTTCAATATAATCTAAGGGATGTTGTCTGAATTGATTGATGGATGGTTTACAATATAGCCCTTTTTGCCATCTTGGATAAAGGAAAACGGAAGAGGAGATCTCTTTGCCGTCGGTGGCGTCAACCAAAACAGATCGCACTGAATCCGTTCCGTAATCGACACCAATTACATAGTTTGCTTTGCTCATAACAGTAAATAATCGTCTAATTAACGTTTATTTATCCGAAATGCAAAATTTATATAAAAATTTTAATCCACAGATGTTTAAAGAACTCAAACAGCCTGGTGAAATTTTTCGTGGTCACAAAAAAGCCACGTTTTAAAACGTGGCTTCTCAAAATATCAGTTTAAACCCGGTTATACTTTCTTTGGAGGCAAATCAAATGCAATAGCTTCATGCTCGAAATGACCTTTATGTGCTCCATCGCAAAATGGTTTGTTTTGTGATAAACCACAACGGCAAATCGATAATACATCTCTTCCTTGTAAACCGTAAGTGTTTCCGTTTTTATCTACAATTTCGAAATCCCCCTCGATTTTTACCGACCCGTTGTTATTGATTGTAAGTTTTGTTTTTGACATTATGTTTTGTTTGTATGAAGCAAAATTAAGCCTTAAAAATTACATATTGATCCTTTGATTGTAGTTTAGAAACGTTCTCAATCTCGCATCTCCTCTCTACAAGCTCAACCTCAGATATCCCCAATTTCAGTTCTTTCAAACATTTTGGCTGAAATCGCATTTATCCTATAGGAAAAATTATACAGGATGAGTCGTTTCGAAAATAAAGTAGCCCTAATTACAGGTAGCAGTCAGGGCATTGGTGCAGCATGCGCATTGAGATTAGCTAAAGATGGCTGTGACATCGTATTGAACGGCCATAAATTTGATGAAAGGGGAGAAAAGCTTATTGCTGAAATAAACGAGATGGGACGTAAGGCGGCATTTGTAGTAGCAGATTTAAGTCAGGCAAATGACGCTATCCGTATGGTTGAAGAGGCTGTAAATCAATTTGGCAGGCTCGATATTCTGGTTAACAATGCCGGTGTGGAAAAGAATGCGGATTTCTGGGAGGTTACTGAAGAGGATTACGATCTCGTCATGAACACCAATCTTAAAGGTGTATTCTTCGGCATTCAGTCTTTTGTAAAGTATTGCAGGAAGAACAGTGTTGAAGGGGTGGTGATCAATATGAGTTCAGTACACGAGGAGATTGTTTTTCCGCATTTTGCAGCTTATTGCGCAAGCAAAGGTGGCTTAAAAATGCTTACCCGAAACCTAGCAACTGAACTTGCCCCTTTCAATATCAGGGTAAATAATGTTGCACCGGGAGCTGTTTCTACGCCAATTAACCAGGACTTGCTAAACAATAAAGAGGAACTGGAACGAGTGATCAGCAATATCCCTTTACGCAGAATGGGCAGGGTAGAAGACGTGGCCGGTGTTGTTGCATTTCTGGCTTCAGATGATGCTGCATACGTAACCGGCTCTACCTACTTTGTAGATGGTGGATTAACATATCATTATGAAGAACAGTAGCTTTTTGAGCGATTATTTTACGGAAATCTTGGGATAGGTTTTACAACCTTAACTTCCAGGATTGAGGTACCATTAAGGCACAGCAACCTAATACAGCTAGTGGTATCCTAGTGGTTTGCTAGTGGTCTGGTAGTGGTCTGCTAGCCATAAACCACTAGAAAACCACTTTCAGATTGGTAATAAGGCCTTTTTTGAGCGGTAAATGCCTGCCGCATAGCAAATCCGTCACTTTATCTGTCCTCATCCAACAAGTTTCGAAGAATTATCTCTTTTTTAAGCAGTTGATCAAATGCTATTTTCAAATCCTGATTTTCTAAGACTTCTCCTAAACAACAGAAATTCTACGGTGGTTATGACTAGGTAAGCGATAGGAAAATAGACCAGGTTGGTCAACACACTTGTGTGGGCAGCATGGTAATCAGTTACCAGAACAGGGGACAGGTAAATGACCAGCGCAAGTGCCGGTCCCGGGAAGCTTAATAGTGAGAAGTAGAAATTGTTCCTGATTTTCCTGTTCAGATTCAGAAAAAAGGTCAGTGATGAAATCAGCATTAATATCAAGTATATAAACGAGATACCTAAATTCAATATCAATTCTATAACACCCCAGAACTTTTCGAACAGATTTTGTTCGGATGCTGGCGTTTGATGGATCACGATCCTGTAGGTGATGTATAACAGTATACTGCAAATTAAATTAATAAGCCAGTATTTAACTATAATTTTATTCATTGCCTTCTATTATTTTTAAATATTCCTTATTGATGCGTGTATAATATTAAAGAAAATATACCCTCCGATCAATTTTTTAATTTTTCCCCCATTCTGTTCTATCCTATCAAAATGGCAAAGAACCATATCATTATGATAGGGTAGGATAACTGTTCATTTTTGTCAAATAATAATTAAAGGCTTTTAAGTATCCCTACGCTGATGTTTTGGTATCTTTTTTAACCGGGGCATTTGAATTGTAATGCTGTTGCCATGAAATTTAAAGATCATGGATAACCAGATTATTTTTATCCGTATCGCCGACGAATGCGATACGAAGTACGTTGACGAAATTATTGAGGAGACCTATCTCAGTGCGATTGCCAGGAAAACCGGAATTGCGAGGCGGACCTTTGCTGCAGTAGCAGAAAAGATAGCCGCTGGCAAAGCAGTAATAGCGGTTACCAGTGGTGGAGAATGGGTAGGTTTTTCCTATTTTGAAACCTGGGAAGACGACCGGTTTGTTTCCAATTCCGGACTTATCGTAGCGCCGCGATTCAGGAATTCAGGTGTTGCAGCAGCTATTAAAAACAAGGTATTCAAACTTTCCTGACGATTGTATCCCAATGCAAAAATATTCAGTATCACTTCCGGTTCAGCAGTGATGCACATGAATGCTAAACTTGGCTTCCTGCCAGTGGCCTTTTCCGAGATTACTCACGACTACCTTTTCTGGGAGGGTTGCAAATCATGTATGAATTATGATATCCTGGAGCGCAAAGGAAAGTGCAATTGTCTCTGTACAGCTATGCTTTTCGATCCGGCATATTCCCTTCATAATCCAACACCGGTTTCCCTGGAATCCGGGAAATACAAACAAACAACATTTTCAAATAACTAATAGCCACACAATGAATAATAACCGGATTAAAACAGCAGCGGGAGTTCCCGACCTGAATTCCCTTTACCAGCAATCTATTGATCTGCTTGCAAACCTGATTGCTACACCATCGTTTAGCGGAGCAGAAGATGCAACTGCAGAAATCATCACCTCATTTCTAAATGCCCGGGGTGTAAATACCATTAGAAAATACAATAACGTATGGTGTTACAACCGGCACCTGGATCTTTCAAAACCAACTATTCTATTAAACTCTCATCACGATACGGTACGTGATAATAACCAATACACTATGGACCCTTTCCTTCCACAGGTGATAGATGACAAAATTTTTGGCCTGGGTAGTAATGATGCCGGAGGATCTCTGGTTGGTTTAATCGCTACTTTTCTTCATTACTATCCTATGGAGGGCCTGCCATTCAACTTATGCCTGGCCGCTACCGCAGAGGAGGAAACTTCAGGTGAGAATGGCATACGCAGCATTTTAAAAGATCTTAAGCCGATCGATTTTGCAATAGTGGGTGAACCAACCGGAATGCAAATGGCCATTGCGGAAAAAGGATCAATGGTGATCGACTGCAGTGCAAAAGGAAGAGCTGGCCACGCAGCAAGAGAAGAGGGCGACAATGCGATTTACCATGCGCTTAAAGATATTGAATGGTTTAAAACATATCAATTTCCAATCATGGATGGAGCGCCTGTGCCTGTCAAAATGAGCGTAACTGAGATTGGGGGCGGTATTCAGCATAATATTGTACCTGTAGAATGCCATTTTACGGTTGACATCCGTTTTGACCATAATTATACAGAGAAGGAAATTATCAATACCAATATTAATCATACTTCCAGTTATTTCAAGATCCGCACTAATGTATTAAAGCCATCTCATATCGATTTAACACATCCCATTGTGAGAGCCGGACTTTCATTAGGACGTACTACTTATTTCTCGCCTACCAGTTCAGATCAGGGCTGGCTGGATATGCCATCTGTAAAAATGGGACCGGGAAATTCTGCCCGGTCTCACACAGCCAATGAATATATTGGTATTGATGAGATTGAGGAGGGAATTAACATCTATATTAACATGTTAGCGTCTCTTCAGTTCCCTGAAGAGCAAACTGATCTAACGGGATTTCCAATTCCGGCGATTTATCATGGCTAAAAGGCGGATGCCCTTTATTTTGAGGGATACGATAGCCCAGATACTCACCATTTCAAAATGGAAATCACCATACCAAAATGGAAGGGTTTTTTAACTGATTACTTTCCCCGGAATAAAGTATGTCAATTTATCTAACTGATTTATAATAAGTTATGTGGTGTATGTCTTTTATGGTACACCAATGGATTAAGCCCTGTAAAAAGCAACAAATTATGACCGTACTACTCTTAATCATCCTCCTGCTGCTCTGCGGCGCAAGTTACAAATCAATTGATTGGTTCGAAAAAATCTAATATCATGATCACATTATTCATCATCGCTGTAGCCGTATTCATCTATATGATTTACGTGCTGATTAAACCAGAAAAATTTTAGTCCTGCCTTCTTTAAAGGCATTAACAAATTAAAAAATGAACACTGAATTAACCGGCATTATTGCCACCTTCCTGCTTACACTGATCATCGCTATTCCACTTGGAAAGTACCTGGCCAAAGTGTTCGCAGGAGAAAAAGTCTGGACAGACTTTTTGAAACCCCTCGAATCTGGAATCTTTAAGCTTTCAGGAATTGACATCAGGGAACAAATGAACTGGAAACAGCAAATGAAAGCGCTGATGACCATTAACCTGTTATGGCTGGTCTATGGATTTTTCGTTCTGATTTTCCAGGATAAGCTTCCTTTTAATCCAGACGGAAATCCGGGTATGACGCCAGATCTGGCTTTTAATACCATTATCAGTTTTGTGGCCAATTGCAACCTGCAACATTACTCGGGAGAGAGTGGTGTAAGTTACCTGACCCAGCAGTTTGTGCTGATGTTTCTGCAGTTCGTAAGTGCCGCCACGGGTATAGCTGCTGCAGTAGTTTTATTTAAAGCTTTCAAAGATAAAACCTCTACCCAGCTGGGTAACTTCTGGGAGTTTTTCGTGAAATCAATTACCCGTTTGCTGTTGCCCCTGGCAATAGTTGTAGCTTTAATATTAACGTTTAACGGTACGCCTGCAAGTTATGATTCCAAGGATCAGTTCATATCCGTTCAGGGAGACACCGTGAATGTGTCCAGGGGCCCGGCAGCACAATTTATAGCCATTAAACATTTGGGAACAAACGGCGGCGGCTATTTTGGCGCCAACTCCGCACATCCATTTGAAAATCCAAACTACATCACCAATACAGTAGAAGTAGTTTCGCAAACCATTATCCCCCTGGCTATGTTGATTGCTTTTGGATATTTCATCCGCAGAAAGAAACTGGCATGGACAATTTTTGGCGTAATGACCATCGGACTTTTCATGCTGCTCGTACCTACTCTAAATTCAGAGCTCGGGGGAAATCCTGAACTGGCCAAAATGGGTATTTCACAGGCGAGTGGCGCAATGGAAGGGAAGGAAGTGCGTTTAGGGCCTGCCGCAACTGCCTACTGGAGCACACTAACCACCGTGATTTCTACCGGCTCGGTAAATGGTATGCACGATAGCACGATGCCTCTCACCGGACTATGGCAACTGCTCGCCATGATGATCAACTCATTTTATGGTGGATGCGGTGTAGGGTTGCTGAACTATTTTATTTACCTGATCGTAGCCGTATTCATATCTGGGCTGATGGTAGGTAGAACGCCTGAATTTCTTGGACACAAGGTTGAAGCAAGGGAAATAAAAATTGCCGCGATTATTACCTTGTTGAGCCCGTTTTTGATCCTTGCGGGTACTGCAATATCTAGTTTTGTATTTACGGACCATGGCGCAGCTGAATGGGCAGTTCAGCCTAAAAACTGGCTTAACAATCCCGGCTTTCACGGATTTTCTGAAATGCTTTATGAGGTGACCTCTTCCAATGCCAACAATGGTTCGGGTTTCGAGGGCCTTGGCGACAATAACGTATTCTGGAACGTGCTAACCGGTGTAATTATATTTCTCGGTCGCTTTCTTCCGATTATTGGTCCGGTAGCGATTGCAGGATTACTGGCAGCAAAGAAGTTTATTCCTGAGTCTGCTGGTACCCTTAAAACCGATACCAAAACCTTTGCCCTGATGACTTTTGCCGTTATCCTGGTACTCAATGCACTTTCATATTTCCCCGCCCTCGCCTTAGGTCCGTTGGCGGAATATTTTACCATGCTTAAATAGACATATCAATGAAACCCAATAATAAATTGTTCGAGCCTGCCTTAGTACAGACCGCACTAAAACAGTCATTCATCAAGCTAGATCCAAGGGTGATGGTTCGCAACCCGGTGATGTTCACGGTGGAAATCGGTACCCTGGTAATGGCTTATGTTACCATATATTCGGTGAGCCATACCGGACAAGGTGCTCCAATATACAACTTCTTCATCTTCCTGATCCTGCTGCTTACCGTACTGTTTGCAAACTTCGCCGAAGCAATAGCAGAAGCCCGGGGCAAGGCACAGGCCGATAGTCTGCGTAAAACCAGAGAGGAAACACCGGCTAAAGTACTGCTAACCGGAGGAAAAATCGAAATCCGTTCATCTAACCAGTTGCAGAAAGGCGATGTGTTTGTTTGTGAAGCGGGTGATACGATCCCTACCGATGGTGAGATTATCGAAGGTATTGCCACGATCGATGAATCGGCCATTACAGGAGAATCTGCTCCTGTAATCAGGGAGTCAGGAGGCGATAAATCATCGGTAACGGGCGGTACCAAAGTGTTATCCGATGAGATTAAAGTTCAGGTAAGCACCGCTCCGGGCGAGAGCTTTTTAGACAAAATGATTGCATTGGTGGAAGGTGCTTCACGTCAGAAAACGCCAAATGAGATTGCTTTAACGATACTACTTGCCAGTTTTACATTAGTGTTTATTATCGTTTGCGTCACGCTGAAGCCTTTTGCTGATTACGCCAATACACCGATCACCATTGCTGCATTGATTTCCCTGTTTGTATGCCTGATTCCAACAACCATTGGTGGCTTGCTTTCCGCAATTGGTATTGCTGGTATGGATAGGGCATTACGGGCCAATGTGATCACCAAATCGGGCAAAGCGGTAGAGACTGCAGGCGATATAGATGTGCTTTTACTGGATAAAACCGGTACCATCACCATTGGCAACCGGAAGGCAACCAATTTTTATCCTACAGAAGGTGTGGATCCCAAAACGTTCGCAGATGCCTGTATTTTAAGCTCGCTGGCCGATGAAACGCCTGAGGGGAAATCAATTATCGAACTTGCAGGCGAACAGGGTTTTAAGGTTATGGCCACACCAACAGGGTCGGCCTTTATCAAGTTTACTGCAGAAACGCGGTCGAGCGGACTGGATACGGCCGAGGGCAGACGCATCAGAAAAGGCGCTTTCGATTCTATCCGCAATATGGTAGAGAAGGCTGGAAATATATTTCCATCGGATATCGAAAATCACGTAAAAGCCATCGCTACCAATGGGGGAACGCCGCTGGTGGTTGCTGAAAACGAAAAAGCAATGGGCGTAATTGAACTTCAGGACATCATCAAACCGGGAATTAGTGAACGTTTTGAACGCCTGAGAAAAATGGGCGTAAAAACAGTGATGGTTACCGGAGACAATCCCCTCACCGCAAGATACATTGCGGAGAAAGCTGGTGTTGATGATTTTATTGCTGAAGCTAAACCAGAGGATAAGATGAACTACATCAAAGATGAGCAGGCACTTGGAAAACTGGTGGCGATGATGGGCGATGGTACCAATGACGCGCCTGCATTGGCCCAGGCAGATGTTGGGGTAGCCATGAACAGCGGTACACAGGCTGCAAAAGAAGCAGGGAATATGGTTGATCTCGATAACGACCCAACCAAACTGATTGAAATTGTGGAAATTGGAAAACAGCTACTGATTACGCGTGGTACGTTAACTACCTTTTCAATAGCCAATGATGTGGCAAAATATTTCGCCATTGTTCCGGCCTTATTCATTGCTTCTATCCCGGCGCTTCAAAGCCTGAACATTATGGGACTGAACAGCCCTGAATCTGCAATACTTTCGGCCGTGATATTTAACGCGATTATTATTCCGATCCTGATTCCGCTGGCGCTGAAAGGAGTAGCATACAAGCCAATAGGTGCAACAGCACTTTTGCGTAGAAACCTGTTTATTTACGGAATTGGAGGTGTTGTAGCACCCTTTATCGGCATTAAATTAATTGATTTATTGGTTGGCCTTTTTGTTTAAGGCTTTTAAAAAATATAAAAATGAAAAAGTACATCATTCAATCCATCCGTTTAACAGTAGTACTACTGGTACTGTTATGCATCGTTTACCCCATCAGTGTAGCTTTTATCGGTAAAATGGCTAAAGGCAACGGCGGTGGTGAAAAAATAATCAGAAATGGTAAAACCGTTGGCTATGCACTGCTTGGCCAATCCTTTAGCCGTCCGGAATACTTCTGGGGCAGGCCTTCGGCTGTAGCTTACAATGCCGCAGGTTCGGCAGGGTCTAACAAGGGGCCGTCAAATCCCGATTATCTGAAAGAAGTACAGTCGAGGATTGATACGCTGATTAAATATAATCCGGGGATTAAAACATCGGATATTCCCGCGGATATGGTAACGGCCTCTGGTAGCGGGCTTGATCCAAATATCTCCGAGCAAGGGGCAGCCATTCAGGTGGCCAGGGTAGCAAAAGCCAGAAACGTAGATGAGCAAAAAGTGAAAGACCTGGTAGCCATGAATACGCTGAAACCTTTTCTGGGCCTTTTTGGTCCCTCATCAGTAAATGTACTTAAACTTAACCTGGACCTGGACAAACTTTAAATGCCTTTCAGCTGCCCGTTTATGCGCGTTTGCCACAACAAAGGGACGGGCAGCCACGAGGTGAATAATTAACAACAAACAATGCAAGCAGGCTAAGCCCTGCCTGAATGAAGATTACGATATGAAAAAAATATTATTGTTAGCCGCAGCCTTAACCGCCGGTTTTTTAACAAAAGCACAGGAAGAATCAAAAATCAAAATTTCTGGCTATCTGGAAGCTTATTATGGTTACGACTTTAATCAACCCGCAGATCATAACCGCCCGGCGTTCATTTATTCGCATAACCGCGCAAATGAAATGAACTTGAATTTAGGGATGATCAAGGCGGCATATGATAACGGCAACATCCGTGCAAACCTGGCTGTAATGGCCGGAACCTATGCTAATGCCAATCTTGCCGCAGAACCCGGTGTATTAAAAAATATATTTGAGGCCAATGCCGGAGTAAAACTTTCCAAAACGCAAAACCTTTGGATTGATGCCGGTATTTTTTCCTCTCACATTGGTTTTGAAAGTGCCGTTTCAAAAGACTGCTGGGTACTTACGAGAAACATTTCTTCGGAAAATACCCCGTATTACGAGTCGGGAGCAAAAATTACCTACGGTACAGCAGATGGCAAGTTCACAGTTGCGGGATTTTATCTTAACGGATGGCAGAGAATTACCAGACAGAATGGAAACGACAAACCTGCTGGTGGTGTGCAGCTTACCTGGAAACCTACTTCAGCCATTACCTTAAATTATAGCAATTATATTGGCACGGAAGGTGCCGACTCGGTAAGGGTGAACCGTTTTTACCATAACGTTTATGGCATATTGCAGGTAACAGACCAGTTTGGTGTAACGCTGGGATTTGATTATGGTACCCAACAGGTATCGAAAGGCAGTACTAGCAAAAACAAAGTGCTGTCGCCGGTGGCTATTGTGCAATATAAATTTGCCCCTAAATGGGCGCTTGCCGGACGGTTTGAGTATTATGAAGATCAGAATGGTATTTTCATCGCCACCGGAACTCAAAATGGTTTTAAAACGAAAGGCTATTCGCTCAATATCGACTATTCGCCGGTATCAAATGCAGTTCTACGTTTAGAAGGAAAAACCTACGACAGCGAAGACAAAATATTCATCAGAAATACCGGGGCTGTAAATGCCAACACTACGCTTACTGCCAGTATTGCTGTCTCATTTTAATTAAACACATTACATCGCCCGGGTATTTTATCCCGGGCGTTATTGATTTTAAAGGATGGTATTGCAATGGAAGAAGAAAATAAAGAAACATCCGTCAGGCATTTTCTGGAGCTTATCAAGAAATCGAGAAGGGGTAAGCTGAAGATCTATATCGGTATGAGCGCTGGTGTAGGTAAAACGTACCGTATGTTGCAGGAAAGCCAGGCACTCCTGCGCAACGGCGTAGATATTTGTATTGGTTACGTCGAAACACACAACCGTGCCGAAACACATGCGCTTTTAAATACCATTCCCCTTATTCCAAGGAAAAGTATTTACTACAGGGGTAAAGAGATCGAAGAGATGGACCTCAAAGCGATACTGAACCGCCATCCTGAAGTGGTCATTGTTGACGAACTTGCGCATACGAATGCAGAAGGTAGTAAAAATGGCAAACGCTGGCAGGATGTTTTAGACCTTCTCGAAGCAGGCATCAGTGTCATCTCCGCTGTTAACATCCAGCATCTTGAAAGCATCAATGAAGAGGTACAAGCCATCACAGGTATCGCGGTTACCGAACGCATACCAGACAAGATTTTGGAAGCCGCGGACGAAATTGTCAACATTGACCTTACGGCGGATGAACTGATCACCCGTTTAAAGGAAGGTAAAATTTACGATCAGAGCAAAATTGAAAGGGCATTGGGGAACTTTTTTCAGTCGGATAAAATTCTCCAGCTGCGCGAACTGGCGCTGAAAGAAGTCGTGCATCAGGTGGAACGAAAGATACTGAGTGAGATTCCAAAGTCCATCAAGTTGCGGCCAGAAAAGTTTCTTGCCTGTATTTCATCCAATCCGGAAACAGCGGGGGTGGTAATCCGTAAAACGGCCAGGCTCGCATCGTACTATCGTTCGCCCTGGATGGTGTTGTATGTGCAAAGTGACAGCGAAAGTATGGAACGCATTAAGCTGGATAAACAACGCCATCTCATTAACCACTTCAAGCTCGCCACCGAATTAGGTGCCGAACTTGTTAAGATAAAAAGCAATCACATTACCCAAACCATCATCGATATGGCATCACAAAAGGAAGTCACCACGATTTGCATAGGAAAACCACATCTGAATATTTTTCAGGTGATTTTGAGGACAGCTATTTTTAACGGACTGCTTAAAAACCTCGCTTCAAAAGATATTGATCTGGTGATACTTTCTTAAGTTCGCATACGCGTTTTAAAATAACAGCCAACATGAAAATAAAAACAAAACTGCGCCTTGGCTTCGGCTTCCTTTTCCTGATTGTTCTTTCCTTCGGACTGATCGCCTTGTTCTTTCTTAATGAGCTTTCTGACAAATCAAAAGTGATTCTGAAAGACAATTATGAGAGCCTGAAATATGTAGCAGCCATGCGTTCGGTACTGGATGAAAATAGTATTCCATTAACAAGAACTGCAAAAGATAAGTTTGAAGCAAGCCTGATTCGCGAAGGCGCAAATATTACAGAGCCTGGTGAAGCGGATGCCGTTAAGGAACTGGAGCTTAGCTACAAAAGACTGGCGGAATCGCTCACAGACAGTGATCGGTTATTTTATCTTAAAGGTTTACGGTTGGCTTTGCAAAAAGTTGAAGCGCTCAATATGAAAGCAATTTTCAATAAAAATGAGCGGGCTAACGAAACTTCGGGAAGGGCTAACCTCTACATTGCCCTATCGGCAACAACCTGCTTTTTAATTCTCTTTACCTTTATTATAAACTTTCCGGGTTTTGTAGCCAATCCACTGGCAGAGTTTAGCGCGGCCATCAGACAGATTGCCAATAAAAACTATAAACAGCGGCTTCATTTCGACAACGATGACGAGTTTAGTGCGCTTGCGATATCTTTCAACAGCATGGCTGCCAAGCTTAACGAATGGGAGAACAGTAATCTTTCAAAGTTAAAGAGCGAAAAGCTCCGCATAGAAGCGATCATTGCCCAGATGCAGGATGCGATTATTGGTTTGAATGAAAAAGGTGAGGTGTTGTTCATGAATGCACTTGCCTCTAAACTAATCAATGTGGATGAGAAAAGCGCTATTGGCCAGAATGTAAATGATCTGGTGAAGAAAAGCGAACTCCTTAAACGGATATTGACGCCCGACCCGGACCGTAAACCACTGAAAATTTATGCCGACGACAAAGAGTCCTATTTCCAGCTGGAAAACCGGGAAATTGTGATTCCGAATTTTGAGGTGGGGCAGGAAGATACGCTGATTGAATCTTCAAGATCGGCAGGAAGTGTGTATGTACTGAAAAACATTACTCAATTTAAGGAACTGGATGAGGCCAAGACCCATTTTATTGCAACGGTATCACATGAATTGAAAACACCGCTCTCTTCTATCAAAATGAGTCTTAAACTCCTGGATGATGTTCGGGTGGGTGGAATGAATCCGGAGCAGAAAGAATTGATACATCACATCAGGGAGGATTCTGACAGGTTGCTTAAGATTACAAGTGAACTACTGGATCTTTCGCAGGCGGAGACCGGAAATCTTAAACTTAATTTTGCGCAGGTGAAGCCCTTTGCAATTGTAAATTATGCACTGGACGCAGTGCGCTTTCAGGCGGAGCAAAAAAACATTATGCTGGAAGTCAACTGTGATCAGCAGTTACCTGAAGTAAATGCAGATATCCAGAAAACGGCCTGGGTGTTGGTGAATTTCCTTTCAAATGCGCTTCGTTACAGCTCCGAAAAGTCGAAAGTAGTACTCGATGTGGTGCAGCTGTCGTCATCAATTCAATTTTCGGTGCGCGATTTTGGGAAAGGTATTGATGAGAAATATCAGAAAAGACTCTTCGAAAGGTATTTTCAGGTGCCTACAGATGGTCAGAATAAATCAGGTTCGGGATTGGGATTGGCGATTTCGAAAGATTTTATTGAAGCTGAAAAGGGGAAGATCTGGGTTGAAAGTGCAATAGGAGAGGGAAGTTTGTTTTTGTTTACGCTCCCGCTGGCTTAAGATAATTTGAAAGATTTTGTTGATTCGTGGCTTGTAGAAGCATCAAAACACACGACGCATTGCTTTTTAAACAGGTTTGTATTGCAAATTATAGATTTCCAGCGGGTTATAAACTGTTGGTTTGTGTTTTAATAAGGGCTGGTAAAATCGCTTAAAAATATTTTAAAAATTATTTGCGTAAGAGAAATTTATATTCCTATATTTGCAACCCCGAAGGGAACACAGCGATTGTGTTAATCATGCGAAAGTAGCTCAGTTGGTAGAGCACGACCTTGCCAAGGTCGGGGTCGCGAGTTCGAATCTCGTCTTTCGCTCTAAATGCCTTCCTACCAGGAGGCATTTATTTTTAAGTTTGGCCTCCGGTTTCGGAAATAACCAAATGCTCAGATGGTGGAACTGGTAGACACGCAGGACTTAAAATCCTGTGCCCTTAACAGGCGTGCGGGTTCGATTCCCGCTCTGAGTACGCAAATCGAGTTATAATCCCTTCATTTATGAGGGGATTTTTTTTTGTTATGGATTTTCGCGACACTAATGGTCTTCTATTCACCAGTTATTTATTGTAAAAACATCGGATACAATATCAAAATACGCTAAAGAAAATCAATTATTGGATAATAAATAGGATTTTTATACCTTTTTCGTTAGAATTTTCACCCTTATTTTTCTGCTACAAATTTCAATTTTGAACAATGCGTACTACCGCGCATTATTTTATAATGAAATCAGTCAACCAACTTTAGAAATTAAAAGTATGAAAAACATGAAAAAAAGGACATTAGTAGCTTTGATACCAGCAGCCTTAATTATTTTACCCTATCTCTCATGCAAAAAAGCAACAGTAGTAACAGAAGAACTACCAAAACTACAGGCAAAATCTGAAATTACTTCAAGGACGACATCAAGCTTTGTTACAAATCCTAAAAATCTGAACATTGTAATGTTCGTGCCAACCGATAATCCTGCACTGCCTGATTACAAAACCAGATTAACTTCCCTGTTTGTCCATTTTCAAAGCTGGTTACATACCGAAATGTTACGCTATGGATATGATAAATACCTCGGACTTTCAAAGGTAGATTCAACAGGTTTGGTCAGGTTCGTCGAAATTCCTGCTGCCGGGCCGCAATCCGATTACCCATACGGTTCGGGTAGTAAGATATTAGCTGAAATTAATACTTATAAAGCTGCTCATCCAGCAGAATTTTCAGCTTCTTCACATACGCTGATTTTGCTTCCTGAACGAACTGATGGCGGTGGGCAGCCGTTTTATGGTTCAGGAAAAAACTGCTTTGCACTCGACAACGCAAATATGACAGTTGATAAAATCCCTAACGCCAGTTCCAATTATATCGGTGGAATGCTGCATGAATTGGGCCACGGGTTGAACCTGCCACATAATCATGCTAAATATGCATCTGAAGAACCATCTTTGGGTACGTCATTAATGGGCTCTGGGAATATAAGTTTCAGCAAGGGCCAGCCTACGTTCTTATCCGAAGTTGATGCTGCAATATTAAACCAGAACGAGGTTTTTCAGAACACTATACCGTCTGGTGCGGCCTATGAAAGTGCAACTGCAGGTATCAGTTTGAGCGCCGCTTACAATAGCACTGCTCAAGCCATCAATTTAAGCGGAACCTTTACAAGTAATAAAGATGTTAGCGATATTTTGTTTTACATGGATCCTGATGCAAATGGTGAAGGATTTGGCAGCAATACCAACTATAATGCGGTTGCCTGGCGCTTTAGCCCAGGTGCCGGCAATACGATTTCCGGAACAATCCCTTTAAATGAGCTGTATTACAAAAACAATGAATCTTATGAATTGGAGGCAAAATTATTGTTGAAAAACGGCAGCGTAGTTGTTCAATCCTATCATTTTGATTTTTTGGGAGGAACTCCACAGATTGGTTTAGACAAGTCAGCTAAGTTTTATCAAAATGCAAATTATGGGGGTTACGGGGTCTCACTTCCTCCCGGAGAATATACTACCGCTAACTTGCTGGCTTTAGGAATCCGAGATAATGATGTCTCTTCAGTTTCCTTTGGATTCGGTATTAAAGTAATCATGTATGATGGCGATAACTTTACCGGCAGCAGTACAACGCTCACTGCCGGTAGTTCTTATGTTTCTAAATTCAACGATAAGGCTTCATCAATTAAAGTGATTGAATTGTAGAAAAAAGAGGCTGCTACACGTTTACTATGTAAAGGCGTGGCAGCCTCCTATATCATCCTAACCCCCGAAGCCCTGCCGTGTACCGGCCTTGTAAAACAACTCTGCAAGTGTTTTCTGATAGCTTGCGACCATGCTCTCTTGTTTAATCTTCATGTCTATCAGTTTTGATTCCCTGCTATTGATCAGGAACAGGGTACTTTCCCCCAAACTAAATTTCTGGTTTTCGCCAGTAACAAGTTTCTGCTGGTTTTCTACACTCTTAATCTGCACGGTGAGCTGTGCTGAGTAAGCATTCAAGTCGTTATAAGCAGCCATTACACCATTTCTGATGGTTCTTCCCGATTGCTGCAAATCGAGGTCGTTTTCCAGCTGCTTGATTTTCACTTCGCGGAGTTTTCCCCTTTCGCTACGCAGAAACAAAGGGAATGAAAATTCTACGCCTATCTTGTAATTGCTCCAGTTGAAATCGTAATAGCCGGGAATATCACTGTTAAAACCGGTTCTGCCTGAAATCAGATTTCCCATCAGGTTAAGCTTGGGTTTGAGCATTTCCTGGCGATAGGTTTTTTCTATGGCCAGCTGCGCACCTTTACTGCGGAGTTTTACCAGTTCAGGATGGCGGTCGGCTGCCTGACCGATTAACGTATCCAACAATTGCGGATTGGGTTTTACAAAATCTGTAGGCATGGACTGCGGAACAGCATCTTCAGGAAGCTCTAACGGGTTACCTTCTTCACTCCATAAGTGGTTGGACAGAACCAGCCTTGCATTCTGCAGCTCGATGGCCGTTTTAGCCTTCTGTATCTGCCTTTCCTGAACGGTGATATAAGCCTCTACCGAGTCGATACTGGGTTTGTCTCCCAGTAAGGTTTGACGGCTCAATGCCTCAAACCTGCGCTGCGCGAGATCGAGTCCTTCGGTCACCAGCACATGCTGCCTGTAAGCATAGTACCACGCCCAGTAGTCTTTGGCAATACCGTACCATGCGGTATTGATTTCCTTTAATCTATCAGCTTCAGCATACTGAACCATAATTTTCGACTGGCGTAAAGTATTCCGTCGGGCATCGATAATCAAACCTTGTCCAAGAGGTATACTAATGCCAACAGCCGTTAAGCCCTCGTTGTTGGTACGGCTTTCGGGGTTTACGTAGGTGCCAACGTTACGGTCATAACCGACTTTTAAATCGGCACCGGCCAACCATAATGGGATTTTAAGTTCACTGGTCCACTTGTTGTAATAAGTGGTATTACCAAAAAGTTTCCTGTCGAAACCAGCTTTAAGCGCCGGGTCGAAATAACCCAGCGATTGCAATACAACAGCCCTTGCCGATTCGCTCAGCAATGCAGCCTGTTTAATCATGGGATGGTACTTGAAAACCATCATCTGCAAATCATCGGATGAAAAGATTTTTGCTGTATCTGGTTTTTGCTGTATACTGTTCTGCGCATTAGCCCTCAATACTGCAAATAACATCATCAAGAGGAAAAGCGGCTTTACTTTTATATGCATCTGATTACCTCCCCGTTATATTTTGTCTTTAATTGGTGCAGGTTCTTTGTCTAAACTGGGTGGAAATCCATTTAACTGCCGCCAGATTTCGTACCAAAGTGGAACGGACCTTAATATAATACGCCCGTAAACACCCGATCCCTGACGGAGCTGTGGTGGCCATGGCTCATCGTTTTCGGGAACCGGATTAGTCTGACTGATTAATACACGGTATTTTCCGCCGGTACTACTTACCCGGTCAATAGAGAATACTTTTCCGGCAAATGTACCCACAGCAACCGAGGGCCAACCTGAAAACTGCACTGATGGCCATCCCTCAAACTGCAAACGCACATCGCTGGTATCAAGGATCAATGGCACGTCCATAGCACTAACATACAGCTCGGCAGCAACCAATGGTGTTTTAGGTTGAAGGGTAGCTACTGATTCACCTTCCTTTATGTTTTCTCCAATACCAGCTTTTAAAGTTTTAACCACATATCCGCTTTGCGGTGCCCTTACCACGTACAAACCGCGGCGGACATTCAGATTAGAGATGTCATTGCGTAATTTGGCTATGTCGCCCTGTGCACTGGCGCGACTGGAAACTGCCGTGCTCATGTCTGACTGCGCCTTAGATATCGATTCCTGATACTTGGCTCTGATGTTGTCGAGTTCAATGGTTGCATTGTATAAATTCTGTTGAGAATTATCCAGTTTATTGCGCTGACTAATCACCTTTGCATTGTCTTCCTGTAATTTTAAACGACGTGTTTCAATGTCGGTTAATGAGAATAATCCATTTTTATAACCGGTTTCATAACGTTCCAAACGGGCTTTGGTAGTTTCATAAAACTTCTGTACAGCCAATAAATCAGCGCTATCAATGCTCACATAATTTTTTGCCTGCAGCACTTTGTTTTCTGCCGCTTTCATCTGGTAGTGTAAACCATCGTTCATCGCCCTCATCTGCGCTTTGGTTGCATCGATCTTTTGAACCGCTGCGGTTTCGCTACCGCGTTTTGCATCGAGCTGTTCATTTAAACGTGCGGGAAGTTCGGGATCAAAGTAAGACTGCGTTGTTTCAGAGATAACCAGAATGGTATCGCCTTTTTTCACTTCCTGTCCTTCGCGTACAGCCCAGTGCTCAATGCGCCCGCCGATCTGGTTTTGCACGGTTTGTGGACGGTCTTCAGGACGTAAAGCCGTCACTGTTCCCCGACCCGGAATGGTTTGGCGGTAAGGTAGAAACAGCAGCAGAACAAAAAATCCGAAAATAAAGAGCAGGATTCTACCCAAACGTTTTGGCCCTTGCGCATCTAAAATTTTGCTGCTCGCCCTGGTACCAAGTTCCTCCCAATTTTGGATCGGAGCCGTTACTAAACTTGTTTTACCCATGGTGCTGTTCTCCTTCCTCTAACTCAAGGTCAGTAACAACGGCCAGTTTCTCACTTCCCGTAATCATATCAAACACCGTGTTCAAATTGGTCATTAGCTTCTCAATGGCATAACTGATTTGTACAATAATCACTTCTGCCGCTACAAACTGACCGAAAGTCATTTCGCGTTCCACAACAAAGTAAGAACCCATTAAGAGTAAAGCGCCCATCAGGGTGGTGCGCATGGCAACAGCACTATAAAAAAATCTTTTAAGGATACCAAAGTGATCGTTTCTTGCCTGAATATAATTTGACGTAATGGCATCCGTACGGCTAATGATTTCTTTTCGTTTGCTCTCACTCTGACGGTAAGTATCCAGATCTGCAGCCACATCTTCAAGATAGGCCACAACTTCATATTTATAGCCTGATTCTTCAATACTGGTTTCAATTGCGCGTCGATAGTACAAAACCAGGATCAGAATGATGGCAGCCAACACAAATAGTCCAAAGGCCATGAATACCGGATGATAAAAAGATAAGAGAATCACGCTAAAAAAGATGAGTACAGCAGCTGCCACAATATCAACCAATAATTTGGTTAAGCCTTTTTGAATGGTTAATATATCAAAAAAGCGGTTAACAAGTTCCGCAGGGTTTTCGCCTTCCAAAGCTTTCTTTTTAATGCGGGGCAGCCGGTAGGCAAATTCAATGGCCGCCTTGGCAAATATCTTTTGCTCCAGAAATTCTACCAGTGTAAACTGGCCAATCAGTAAAACTCCGCCCACAACTATACCCACCAGAATAACGGCTATCAGGATGTAAGTGGAACTGTACATTGCACCGTTGGATAGTAAATTGAAAACCGCACTCGTTCCCAGCGGGAGTGAAAGTCCGATTAAACCAATCAATACGGCATATACGTATATGTAATTAATGGTTCCCCGCTCGTAATGAAGCAGGCGTACCAGTCTTTGCCAGGGTGTTAATGCACCGGCAACATGATGATTCTTCATTTGTATTTTTTAATAATAAGAATAGATAAACTAATGGTTTCCGATAGCTAAATCTTTAAGACATCGCGATATCAGACATTTGCAATTGAGGGTATCTGGCCGAAACCGGATTATACTTTCGAAATGGAGTCGGGGGGCGGGGTAGGAACAACCTTAAGGGGTGGGAGGCCAATTCTTAAACGATAGGGAACCATACGTTCAGGCTGATCATTTACTGATAAAGTTTGTTCGAAAACCATCAGGGATGCCTCGTATAAAAGCATCTTCTTCTTGGCTTTCTCAAAAGCTTCTTCTTCTTTATCTTTATTTTCTTCAGCGCTTTTCTCAATCGAATAGGCATTGGCTGATGAAGAAAAACAAGCAATGGAATAAGAGCAGAATTTGATCGCCAATACCGCTAATAGGGCAAAGCCAAAAATACTCCTCAATAACTTGTTTCTCAATAACCTCATCATCCTGTTTACAAATATAGTTTTAACCTTTTCCAGAAAACAGCCTGATCAGGATTTTTTGCTCATACAAAAGTCAAATTCATTGGTAGATTGATTCGTGTAATATCAATGTTATACTAACATTAGAACGGGATTAGAGCGCCCAAAGGTGACGACCTCAAATAATGCCGTTGTGTTAAATCATTCAAAACACTTTTAACAATTTGTGGTTATACTATCAATTGATCTTTCAGTTTAAGAGATTAATTTTTTAGGTGGCGGTAGCTGAGAAACCTTGGTTACCGTTAGAATATGATTCCACCTTGTTTAATCCTGTTCGGCTGAAAGCTTTAAATTCAAAGGATAGTTATGAGAATAGCTATCCTTTTTTATTTACTTGTAACGAGCATCAGATCGATGATCATGTTTCTTCGAAACCAAAGCTTTACATTTTCATAATATTAATTTAAAGTTCCCCGTAGTTAAAGCCGATAATTTTGTCGGCTGAATGGATAAGGAAATAGTACCCGGTATAATGGCTGATGATTTGACGGCATTCAATCATGCTTATTCACTTTATCATAAGCAGATTTACCAGTTTATCTTCAAAAAAACACAATCGGAATACATTGCCACCGAAGTGGTTCAACTTTGTTTTATCAGGTTATGGGAGAAACGCAAAACCTTAAATGAAGATACCGCCCTGAATATTCAGCTTTTTGGCATGGCCCGTCAGGTAATGATTGATGAGCTGAGGAAAGAAACTGCCCGTTTAAAATATAATAATGGCTCCTCCCAGGTGCCCTTTACCGATAATTTAATGGCTATGATCGAAAGCCGCGATATGCTTAAACACTTCGAACGCGAAATTGAATCTATGCCACCCATGCGCAAAATGGTTTTCAACCTCAGTAGGCAAAACGGACTCTCTTATGCAGAGATTGCCGAAATGCTGGGTATTTCTACTAAAACCGTAGAAGGACATATAGGAAAGGTTCTATCGCGCCTTAAAAGTTACATGTTCACTATTTTGATGTAACCACATTAAATAATTGTTAAGCCGTAGGGGCAAGCTTGCTGGCATACGTAATACCTGTATGAAGCCGACAAATGTGCGCCATACCGAATCTGGCAGAAAGAAACTTGTTGAACAGAATTTTAGCGACCGGGAATGGGAGGGTTTCCCTGCCGACGATGATCTGCCCAAAGGGAAAACTGAAGAAATGCGTCAGTTTATTTTCCGGGCCATTGCAGAGAATGATGTTCAAAAACAGTTGCGGAAATTAAAAATCCTGCGCATTACAAAGTATGCCTCGGCAGCAGTCATTGTGCTCGTGGCGGGGATAGTATTCTATTTTGGCAACGCGAAGATCAATACCGTTCCACCTTCGTCGCAACCTCAATTAGCACAATACCATAAAGCTTCAAAATCCATCTGGAAAAAGATAGGTAATGCTGGTCATGAATCCATCAGCTACCAGCTACCGGATTCATCTGTAGTAACCGTTTATCCAAAATCCAGTATCAAATTTGAAAAGGCATTTAACAAAACATTAAGAAACGTGTATTTAAAAGGAAAGGCAACATTCAAAGTAGCACATGATAAAACCCGACCTTTTAGTGTATTTGCAGGCGGGTTAAAAACGACTGCCCTCGGAACATCGTTCACCATCAATACAGGTCTGTTACATAAGCGCGTCTCTGTTAAACTCCACACGGGGCGCATTGTAGTCGCCAACACCAGCCTAAAACGATCGCCAACCTATATTTCAAAAGCCGGTACAACATTGCTTTATAATCCGGCTACAGCGATAGTTAAACTGATCAGCCGGGTTACACCAACACTCGCAAACACAACCTTGCTACAAAGGAACGGTGATATAATCACCATGAAAAATATTCCGCTGGCTAAAGTGATCGGATTGCTACAGGAAACCTACCAGGTACACATCACAGTCGATCAGAAAGAGATCAATAAAATTACCTATACCGGCAAAATTGATGTTAGCAAAGAAAAAGCCGAAGACGTAATCCGTTTAATCTGCCTCATTAACAACATGACGGTTACCAAAATAAATGAAATCGAGTTCAACATCGAAAAAACAAAACAATAAACCAATCAGCATCCCCAAATTATCATGTATTCAAAAAAATCACAAACCTTAAAGCGCTTGTTATGCATAGGCATAATGGCGTGGGTTAGTCCGGTTATGGCACAGGATGTGCCGGTAAAAGGCATTGTCCTCGATGTTTCAGGACAAGGACTTCCCGGTGTTACGGTAAAAGCCGAAAACGAAAGCACCCGGAAATCGGTAGTTACCACCTCATCAGGTGTTGGCTTGTTCAGCTTCTCAAATCTGGCCGCCGGGGGCCCTTATCGTTTCATTTTCAGTTCAATTGGCTATCAAAGCGACACACTTTCTGGTTATACCATTGCCGCAGGCAAGCAGATAGCCTTGAGTTTGAAACTGAAAGAACAAAGCAATAACCTGCAGGAAGTGGTTATAGGTTATGGTAAGAGCACACGGAGCCAGATCACCGGTGCCGTTACTTCGGTAAGACCCGATGAATTCAACACTGGTGTAATTGCCTCTCCCGGCCAATTGCTTCAAGGTAAGGTAGCGGGATTAAATATTACCAGAAGTGGTAACCCTACCGAAAAGCCTGCTGTTATCCTGCGTGGCCCATCAAGTTTCAGGGAAGGTGCACAGGAACCCTTTTATGTAATTGACGGAGTTCCTGGTGCCTCGATCGACCTGGTTGCGCCTGATGATATCACGAGTATGGAAGTTTTAAAGGATGCATCATCTACCGCTATTTACGGTTCGAGAGCAGCCAATGGAGTCATTATGGTCAACACCAAAAATGCCGGTAAAGGGCTGGGCAAGCTATCATATAGTGCTTATGCCGCTGCTGAAACCATTTCGAACAGCGTACCCATGGCCAGTGGTGATGAATTGCGAGCTTACCTTGCTGCCAACAATAAAAAACTCGATGCCATAAGTGATGACGGCAGTAATACCGACTGGTTAAAGGAAGTAACACGCACAGGTATTTCGCATAACCACAACCTGAATTTTAATGGTGGTGGCGAAAATTCATCCTACGGTGCAAGCTTAAACTATTTTGATAACCAGGGGATTATTAAAACCTCCGGTATGGAGCGCTTCATCGCAAGGGCCAATATGGAACAAAGGCTGCTGAATAACCGTTTGAAAATAAACCTCAACCTCACCAACAGCAATACCACAAACGACAGAATTGCCAGTCAGGTGTACAACAATATGTTTACCTATCTGCCAACGGTTGGGGTAAGAAAAGCCGATGGCTCTTTTTCTGAAGACCCTTCACGTACCACAGGAACCGGTGGTTATTATAATCCCGTAGCGCTCTTAGAAAACAATACCTATCAGGGCAAAACAAACCTTTATCTGATAAACGGAAATGTAAAGGCCAATATTTTAAGCGGGCTTGATTTCAACGCAATGGTTTCGGTACAAAATGAGCAGATTACCGAAAACCTGTACAACAACAGAGCTTCGATGCTAAAGCAGGGTTTTAACGGTTATGCAGAACGCTCGTCGGTAAAAAATACGCAAAAGGTATTCGAGGCTTATTTTAATTACGATAAAACCTTTGGCAAGCATGGATTGAAATTACTGGCGGGTTATTCCTTTCAGCAAAACAGAAATGGCGATGGCTTTCAAACCTCGGCACAGAATTTCGTATCTGACGACCTGTTGTGGAACAACCTGGGTTTAAGTAATGGAAACGGATCGACTGTGGTTAATTACGGTGCTACTTATATTTCTACGCTTCGCCTGATTTCCTTTTACGGAAGAGCCATTTATGATTATGATGGAAAATACCTGTTGCAGGCCACCATCCGCCGAGATGGTTCATCGGCCTTTGGTATCAACAACAGGTGGGGAATGTTCCCGTCGGTATCAGCAGGGTGGAACATCGACCGCGAAGATTTTATGGAAAATGTATCTTTCGTAAGTAACCTTAAACTACGTGCCGGTTATGGCGTTTCGGGTAACTCGGTAGGTTTTGACGCTTATACTGCCCGCTTGGTTTATGGTGCGCAAAGCGGGTCATACTTCTACTCAAATGGTAAATGGTTAACCGCGGTTGGGCCCATTCAGAACGATAATCCAAACCTGAAATGGGAACGTACAGCAACGGCTAACATTGGTTTAGACTTCAGCCTGTTCAACAATAAACTTTCAGGATCAATTGATGTGTATAACAAGAAGACAACAGATTTAATTGCACCATACTCCGTATCGACTACACAATACCCTTTCAATGTACTTACTGCAAATGTTGGTGCCATGACCAACAAGGGGATAGAGTTTAGTTTAAATACCACGCCAATTAAAACCGGTCGCTTCAGCTGGAATACAGCTATTAACCTTTCTCATAATAAAAACGAGATTACTTCTATTTCTAACGAACTGTTTCAGGCCAATGAATTTTACACGGCAAACGTTGGAGGAAGAGGACAATCAGGTGCTTTGGGTTATCAGGTAATTAAGGAAGGCTTGCCACTGGGAACTTTCTATACCTTGAGATATGCAGGTAAAGATGCTAACGGCAAATCGATGTTCTATGATAAAAACGGAAATGCCTCAACCGCCAATACGGGTTTCGAAAACTTTACGGTAACCGGGTCGGCCCAGCCAAAATTACTATACGGCTGGAACAATACTTTCAGGTACAAACAGTTCGATTTTAATTTCTTCATCCGTGGTGTTTACGGCAACAAAATACTGAACGCCACCCTTGCCGATATGAATGCACCGATATATGCACTGCAAACTAATATCGCAAAAGAAACACTTACTGAAAATATCAACGATGATAAAGCGCAGTTCGTATCAGACCGTTATCTGGAAAGCGGTTCTTATTTGCGCTTAGATAATGCAACCCTTGGTTATACCTTTAAATTTAAAGGTAAAACCAGCCTGCGTGTATATGCTTCGGGCAACAACCTGTTTATCATTACCGAATATAAAGGTGTCGATCCTGAGATTAATATGTCGGGACAAACACCGGGTATCGATTACCGTAACTTCTATCCTAAAACCCGTTCGGCCATTTTCGGATTAAACTTCAACCTATAATCATCTTAAAAAGATATACAATGAAAAAATATTTAACAGCAGCAGCCCTTGTGGCGTTAACGCTCGGAAGCTGTACCAAACTGGATGTGGATGTAGAATCGCAGCTGACCAGTGAAAACTTCCCAGTTACTCCAGACGCCTTCGTAGCCGCAACAGGAACCGTTTACCAGAAATTCAACTCGGGTTTCGGGGTAGATATCTGGCGGATGTATGAGTTAACCAGCGAAGAAGCCATTATTACCGCGCGAAATGGCGGATATTATGACCAGGGGAGATATCAAACTCTGCACAAACACAACTGGCTGCCCGATCATCCAATTATCCTTTCAGCATGGCAATGGGGATATGCAGGAATAAGCGATTGCAACAGGGTATTGGATATCCTGGATAAATCACCCAACAGCCCTACAAAAACACAGTTCTTAAATGAAATCAGGGCAATGCGGGCACTTTATTATTTCTATATTATGGATATGTTCGGCAATGTACCCATTACTACTTTTGGTACCAATGAAAGTCCGAAGCAATCAACAAGAGCCGAAGTTTTCAGCTACATTGAAAAGGAACTTCTGGCTGTAGCCGATGGTTTATCTGCACCTGCAACCGTAACCACCGAATATTACGGGCGCCCGACCAAGTGGATGGCTTATGCTTTACTGCAGAAATTATACATGAACGCCCAGCAGTACATCGGCAAGGCCATGTATGCCGAATCTATTACCTATGCTGATAAGATTATGGCTTCTTCTATGGCACTGGTAAGCGATTACAATACCTTGTTCTCACCAACCAATGCCGCAAATTCTGAAACCATTTTTGCCGCTATTTACGATGCGAATTACTCGGCCGGAAACGCCATTACCCGTTATACCTTGCACAGTACCTTAAGGGGCAAATACAGTCTTCCTTTTAGTCCGAGTAACGCACAGTGTACCTTAAAGGAATTCTACGATACCTTTAATTTAACCGGCGACGTGCGTAATGCAACCTGGCTGGCTGGTAAACAGTTTTTAGCTGATGGTACCACACCGATTCTGAACGGTTCTGCACAGCTGGATTTTACACCTGAAATTGTGCTGACCAATACGGAAACTATGGACGTTGGTGCTGAGGTTGGTGGTGTATCGAGAGGGGTGCGGTCAATCAAATTTTATCCTGATCCGAATACCAACAGCAGTACACGTTTTCAGAACAACGATATGCCGGTTTTTAGATTGGCAGATGTATATTTGCTGAAAGCAGAAGCTTTATTGAGAACCGGAGGATCAGTAACCGATGCCCTAAGCCTGGTAAACAGGGTGAGGACAAGGGTTAAGGCACCACAGGTAACAACTATAACGCTCGATGGTATTTTAGAAGAACGCGGCAGAGAACTGGCATGGGAAGGCTGGCGCAGAAACGACCTGATCCGCTTTGGCAAATACCAGGGTAAATGGGGCTTTAAAGCGGGCAATGAAGGTGCGTCACGCGATATATTCCCGATACCTGCTACAGAACTGGTACTAAACAAAAACCTGAAACAAAATACAGGCTATTAACATGAAGAGAAGAGACTTTGTAAAAACAACAACCTTTACAGCTTTGGGGGCAAGCGTGCTTGCTCCTTTGCAAAGCCTCGCTGAAACACCGGAAACCCATCTGGATAGCGAGGATATAGCCCCCCGAAGCGAACTTAACGACGATTACTCTACGCATTTTCTGGCGGTAGGCGATTGGGGACGTGTAGGCGCCGATCATCAGTTGCATGTAGCTAAACAGATGGGAAAGTGGGCTACCGAAAACCCAAACGATTTTATACTTTCACTCGGCGATAACTTTTATCCTAAAGGTGTAACCAGTGAGCACGACCCTTTGTGGCATTATTCATTCGAAAATATCTACACCGATTATTCCCTGCAATGGGATTGGTACCCGATCTTAGGTAATCATGATTACATTTCTGACCCCGATGCACAGGTGAGGTACAGTAAAATCAGCAGGCGGTGGAAAATGCCATCTAGATACTACTCAAAGGAAGTATCCCTAAAAAATGGGGATAAAATGCTGATGGTATTCATTGATACCTGCCCGCTTATTCCCGAATTTCACCAGAGTGAGCAATATGCCCCATGGGTAAAAGACCAGCATCCTGAAAAGCAACTTCAATGGCTGGATGAAACCTTGAAGAAGGCAGATGCCAGCGTAAAATGGAAAATGGTCATTGGGCATCACCCTATTTACACCGTAGGGCCAAGGATTAAAAACTACGATACCCTGGCAGTAAGAAAGGTTCTTGCTGATATTTTTGAAAAGAACAAGGTTGATGTTTACCTGTCAGGTCATGATCACTCATTGCAGCACCTCACAACACCGGGTGTTACGCACCAGTTTATATCTGGGGCTGGTTCAGAAGTTACGCCGGTAACTTCTGGTATCGCATACAGTAAATTCGAAGCATCTGAGTACGGATTTATGTACTTTTCTGTCGATAAAAACCGGTTGAACGCCAAGATTATCGATCATACCGGAAAGAATATTTACGAAACCACGCTGCGGAAAGCGTAATTTTTGAAAGGATGGTGTGCGGATTACCGCACACCATTTTTTTGTAACCTATATGTTATGCTCCCCTTACATTTTCTTAATGCCCGCTAAACACAAAAGGCATACAACAGGAATAACTTCGCGACAAATTATTACTAATGATAAAGAAGTTTTGTTTCCTTGCCCTGGCTTGTCTCTTTTTTGGCTATACATCTGCCCAGGAGCAACATGTTGTACTGATCAGCATTGACGGTTTACGTCCTGAGTTTTATTTGGATCCGCAATGGGGAATGGTAAATGTCCGTCAGGGTATGGCGAAAGGGTCTTATGCTGAAGGTGTAAGGGGGAGTTTTCCAACCGTTACCTACCCATCCCATACCACAATAGTAAGTGGTGTACTTCCGGCTAAACATGGTATTTACTACAATACACCCGTTGAGCCTTTAGGGATTTCAGGCAAATGGTTCTGGTATTACAAAGATATTAAAGTGCCAACCATCTGGACAGCAGCGAAAGATGCCGGATTAAAAACTGCGGGCGTAAGCTGGCCGGTAACAGTTGGCGCCCCTATCGATTATAACCTGCCCGAATATGTCATCCTTCCGAAAGACAAGGGCGAAAAAAAGGATGAGATCAAAGCAATGTCGCAGGAATCAAATCCAAAGGAACTGTTTAAAGAAATTGAAGACAATGCTATTGGTAAATTTGGTGAATTCGGCGCTTCAATTGACTTTTATACCAGCGATCAGAATAAATCGAGAATGGCGGCGTATATCCTTAAAAGGTATAAGCCATCTTTTTTGGCCTTACATATTGCACTGCTCGATCATTTTGAACATGAGCAGGGGCGCGACGGCGACAAGGTAAGATCAGCAGTTGTAGGTGCCGATGTTGCGATAAAAACCATTGTCGATGCAGTTGAAGCCGCAGGAATGAGCAAAAATACTACTTTTATCATCACCGGTGATCATGGTTTTGTTGACATCCATACGCAGTTTAAGCCAAATGTAATGCTTGCCCAACTGGGTTTATATGATGATGCCAACAAAGAAAACTGGAAAGCCTATTTTCAGCAAAGCGGTGGCTCATCATTCTTACATCTTAAAGACCCAAAAGATAAAGCAAGCCTTGAAATAGTAAGACAGGGATTGAGTAAGCTTCCCGAGGGTATTCAACGGATGTTCCATGTACTGGATAAAGAAGCGCTGACCAAAGCCCAGGGTGATCCAAATGCATTTATAGCATTGGCTGCCAACCAGGGTTTCAGTTTTGGCGCTGCCGCAACTGGCGAAATGCTTGCTCCGGCAAGCGGAGGTACACATGGTTACCTGCCTACAGATTTTAAAGAAATACAAACCGGTTTTGTGGCTTTTGGTAAAGGAATTAAAACAGGTACGGTTATTCCCCTAATGGGGCAGGAAGATATTGCCCCCCTTATTGCGAAATTGTTAAACCTGAATTTGAAAACCGACGGTGTATTGTACCCCGGCCTCCTGGCACCAGCGAAGAAATAAATTTTATTTATTATATGTGTTTTATTAAGGGCCGTCGGAAGACGGCCTTTTTGTGTTAACATTAACTTAACCTAAAGCTCCTTTCTTTGTCGAAAATTATCAATCATCAAATGATAAAGTATACCATCATATTCCTGCTCCTCATTTTTATTTCGTCAACTGGTTTTGCACAGCATGAAACCCTCGAAAGTTTCAGGGGTGCGGGCTCGGTGAAAGCCATCGAATCATTAACGGAGCTTAAGAAGTTATACGCTAAAGCAATCGAAGAAGGGAATGCACTGCAGGAAGGGCAGTACCTGCAGCAAATGGGAAAAGTTTGTTATAATCAGGGGCATTTCCGGCAATCGCTTGAATTTTATTTAAAGGCAGAAAAGATTTTTAATACCACCAATCAGTCTTTGTTGCTTGCTGCCAATCTGAGTGATATCGGAATATTGTATTACTACATCAAACAACCGGAAAAAGCCATGAAGAATTATCTCCTGGCACTACGCATTTATCAAAAAGAGAAGAACAGGAAAGGTGAGGCGCTTGTTTTCGGGCACTTGGGACAGATTTTTGAAAAACGTCAGCGTTATGACAGTGCCTTTTATTATCAGAATCTGGCCCTAAAAATCAACAATCAAATTAAAGATAAAAGCGGAGCAGCTAAAATCTACGAAAATCTGGGTAGCATTTACGAAGATCTTGAAAAGTATGACCAGGCTTACCTTAATTTCAGGCAATCACTCAATTTATATCAGGAAGATCACAACAATTTGGGGAGCATCGAGGTGATTAATAACCTGGGGGATATTCTTAGGAAAACAGGCAGGTACAAAGAGAGTGTCGCTCAAACAAAAATTGCGATGCAACTCGCCGCTAAAATGGGTAACAGCTACCAGCTTGCTTCGTGTTGCAGAGATCTTGGAAAAGCTTATGAGTTGATGAACCAAATGGACAGCGCCTATCACTATGTACAGTTGGGATACAGACATACGCTTGATCTTTATTCGGAAGACGGGGCCAGACAGGTTGCTTTCCTGCAGGTATTGTACGATATCAACAAAAAGTCAGATGAAATCAACATGCTCCAGAATGATAAAAAGATCAACAGAATCATCGCGGTTTCAGCAACTATTGTACTGATCTTGCTGGTGGTATTAGGCTTCGTGATTTTCAGCAGGCAACGCTTTAAACTAAAAGATCAGCAAATGCTGTCGCGTCAAAAAGAAATCGAACATGATTTAACCAGCCTTGAACTTAAAAACCTCCAGCTGGAAGAACAGCAGCTTAAACAGCAGCTCGAAGTAAAAAGCAGGGAACTATCAACCCATACCCTTAACCTGATTAAACACAATCAATTCCTGGAAAACCTGCGTAACACGTTGCAGGCCATGGTGAAGGACGATAAACGCGACCAGAAAAAGCAGATGAACCAGATTCTTGCCGAAATTAACCAGAGCTTTAACCACGAGCGCAACTGGAAAGAATTTACACAGGCTTTTGAACAGGTTCACCATCAGTTTCTCGAAAATCTGAAGAAGTTTAGCCTCGAACTAACCTCTGCCGACATGCGCTTGATTACACTTCTAAAAATGAATCTCGACTCATCAGATATCGCCACGTTGCTGGGGATTTCGACAGATAGCCTTCGCGTTTCCCGTTACAGGCTGCGTAAAAAACTTAATCTGGAGCAAGGCGATAATCTGACAGCGTTTTTGCAGGCGCTGTAAGCGTTACATTGCTGGTATTTTAGCCCTAATATTGGTGCTTTTTAGCGCTTAACAATTTCTTAATGTAACGGTAATAGAAGCATAACGGCGCTTTTTCATTTAATCATGTTATTGGTAATGAGTAACTTATGTATAGTTGTTGCTTTTTGGTATATGATGCTGGTAACGATGTTGCCTTTATGTAACCCTAAATATTTTCCCGTTTCAACTGATAAAAACACCTTTGCCTGTCGATAAAAACAGATGACATTACCAAACACAATGAACAAACTTTTACAAATGCTATTTCTCCTTTTATTTTGTGCCGGCACAGCCAATGCTACAAAAATTAAAGGACATGTTTACGATAAGCAAACGGGCGAGGCCATCGTTGGTGCAACTGTTGTGCTTGAAAATCCAAAGCGGATTACCAATACTGGTTTGGATGGAACTTTTGAATTTAAAGGGGTAGCAACAGGGCCCGCAAACATCAGCGTAAGCTACATCACTTACAAAACCATCACCAAAAGTATTGTGGTGCTTAAAGAAGACAATGATCACCTGAAGTTTTATATGGAGAGCGATTCAAAAAGCCTCGACGATGTAACCATTAAATCAAACGCCGTGAGTTCTACCGATCAGGGGGCCAGAAGGCTGGAGAAAAATGCAACACAGGTGATGAACATCGTATCAGGAAGGGCTATAGAAATCTCACCTGATCTAACGGTAGCCAATGTGATGCAAAGGGTTTCAGGTGTATCTATTGAACGCAATAGCAATGGAGACGGACAATATGCCATTCTACGCGGTATGGACAAGCGCTATAACTATACGCTGGTAAACGGTGTAAAAATCCCGAGTCCCGATAATAAGTACCGCTATGTTCCCCTTGATCTTTTTCCGTCTGATTTACTCGATCGTTTGGAAGTATATAAAACTTTAACACCAAATTTAGAAGGAGATGCCATAGGCGGTGCAATCAATATGGTCATGAAAAATGCACCAGGCAAATTCCAGGTGAATGCAAACCTTTCTTCGGGATACAGCCAGTTATTTTTCGACCGTAAGTTTGCCAGTTTCAATTCATCAGGCATAAATTATAAATCGCCTTACGAACTCAATGGTAAAACTTATAATGCTACTCAAAACGACTTTACCAAAGGAACACTGGATTATAAATACAAAAATCCGGCACCTAACCTGATTGGCAGTTTATCATTAAGTCAAAGGTTTCTGGATAACAAACTCGGTGTAGTGCTCGCTGGCAGTTATCAGAATACCTATCGTGGTAGCAACAGTAATTTTTACAATACTGCTGTTAACGGAACCGATGCCTATTCGGTAATCACCAGTAAAACCTACCGTGAGTTTTCTGAACAGCAGCAGCGGCTGGGCTTACATGGTAAGATAGACTATATATTTAACAAGAACCATCAGTTAAGTTTATACAATGTCTATGTAAACTTAAAAAATGAGCAGCTCCGCGATGCGGTAACCACTACTTATAACGGGGTATATAATCCGACAGCAGGAAATGCTGAATTGGTTTACAATACCCGAAGTCGCTTAACCGAACAGCAGATTTATAACAGCACTTTACATGGAGATCATAAATTCTTTGATGAAAAATTTAAAGTACAATGGTCGGCGGTATATTCATCAGCTAAAAATGATGTTCCCGAGAATACCAGTATCAGTTTAAATGGTTTGGAGCAAAATTTCCAGAGCCGTCGTACAACGTTGGTGAATACCAATCCGGGTACCCGCAGATGGGAGCGCAATACAGATGAGGACCTTGCCGGATATCTTGATCTTAGCTACAGCATTAAGGCTGGTGATGATAAAATCGATGTAATGGCAGGTGGTTTATACCGCGATAAACAACGTAGCAGTTTCTTCAATAATTATAACCTTGCACCAAATGCAGCAGATGCAGGTAAAGTTTATGGTACAAACTATCAGAACTATACCGATCTGAACCTGGTAGTAAGCAATCCTACCGGAGCGGTAGCTAATTCATTAACCTACGATGCATCGGAGAAAATCGGTGCAGGATATGGTATGTTTAAATATATTTCGAAGAAAATCGAAGTAACCGGAGGAGCAAGGGTTGAGCACACCAATCAGGGTTATAATCTGCTTTTTCCAGCCGGAGAGAGCTATCCCAAAGGTGGGCAGGTCTACACGGATGTGTTACCCAGTTTAACTGCCAAGTATTTTCTCAGTCCGAAATCACAGTTACACGCTTCCTATTATAAAGCGCTGAACCGTCCGGGTTTTTATGAAATCGTACCGGGAAAGGTTGTAAATGAAGAATTTCAGGAACGTGGCAATCCAAATCTTAAACGGGCATTGGCCGATAATTACGATTTACGCTACGAATTTTTTCCAGGTGCTTCAGAACAATTGTTAGTTGGTGCTTTTTATAAAAAGATAAAAGATCCGATCGAATACACTTTTCAGGCTGATGCGACACGCGGACAGGATATTTATTATACTCCAGGGAATTTTGGTACAGCCAATAATTACGGAGCTGAAATTGATTACATCAAATACTTCAGCAAAATAGGAGTGAAGGCCAATTATACCTATACACATTCACGCATTACAACACCAAAAACAACAAGGATTATTAACCCCACTACAGGCGATATCCAGGCTATTACTGTTGATCAGACACGTCCGCTGTATGGCCAGTCTGAGCATATTGCCAATGTATCCTTTTTATTCAAGGACAGCAAAAAAGGCTGGGATGCACAGGTAGCAGGTGCCTATACCGGGCCGCGTATCAATACTGTTTCGCAGTTTTTGAACAATGATTTATGGCAGGAAGGTTTTGTGCAAATGGATGCTTCGGCCGAAAAACGTTTTAAGGGTGGAATTAGTGTTTTTGTAAAAGCCAATAACATATTGAATACACCAACCAAACTTTACATCAAAGGTACCAATGCCCAGAACAATAAAATTGCCGAAGACCTGGTAAAAGACGGCCATACTTTGGTGAGAAGCGACTACTACGGTCAAAGTTACCTATTGGGATTCAGATATAAGTTTAACTAATAATGATAAATAAGAAAGACATGAAAACGAATCAGTTTTTTACAATACTCATCCTTTTTGTACTGACACTTAGCGGATGTGAAAAAGCGAATATCGACGTGGATACAACTGCTGTGGACGGATCGGCGATTGGCGAAGTATCGGGAGTTTGGGCCAGGGGAAGCACCCAGGTAATCAAAGGCGATATTATTATCCCCGAAGGAAAAACATTGACGATTGAAGAAGGCGTAACCGTGTTGATGGATACGCTGGCAAAACCGGAAATTATTGTAAAAGGAAATCTATATTCTTTGGGCACAGCAGATAATCCCGTTAAATTTACCGTGGGCGATCTATATAAAACTACCCTAAAGAAATTCGGTAAATTGTGGGGAGGTATTTTAGCCGGGCCAACCTGCGAAGAGCTGGTGCTTGATTATACCATAATTGAATATGCAGGTTCAACTACTTCTGATGCTTCAACATCGGTAAAAATGGGATTATATAAAGCCGTTGCCGGCGAAAATCTTCCTGCACTGTGGTTTTCAAATGCAAAAGGTAAACTGGTAGTTCAAAACAGCATATTCAGGAACCTTCAGGAAGATTGTACCTACATTGAAGGCGGTAAAATTATTTTTGCAAATAATGTCTTCTATACCACAGGTGTTACCGGTGGTGAAGCCATGAACTTTAAATCAGGATGTTTGGCAGATATCGGCTATAATCTCGTTTACAGCACCAATACCAATGCGCTTAAACTATCAAATACGGGTGACAAAACACCACAAACCTACATTATTGCTTATAATAATACCTTCGTAAATACCGGCTGGAGAAGACCAACTGCCAAAGGCGGATCAGTATGGTTAGAAAGCACGGTGAGGGCAGACTTGTATAATAACCTTTTTGCCAATACACGCTTCGGAATTAAAAGAGATCCTAAAAAACCCGAAGACAGCCGCTCGGCATACAGCAACAACTGGTATTATGGTTTCGATCAGACTACTGTTAATCAGTTTCAACCTGGATCAAACGATGTAATCGGCGGCAAAAATGATGTGATCAGCACTGTTGCAGGGGCAAATGATCCTAAGTTTGTTAATTATCCGGTAAGTACTTCGGTAAACAATGCAGATTTCAATACCAGCTGGGACTTTCACCTCCAGGGTAATTCACCTGCGCTTGGAAAAGGAATTACTACTTTTACGCGTCATCACCAGGCCGGTATTGTAATGAAAAACGGAATAACCTATACATCACCAGCACCAGCAACTTATGTGGGCGCTTATGGTACTAAGAACTAGAATGAAGCACAATAAAATAATCAACATTGCAGCGATTGCAATATTAGGCCTCACCATTTCATGTAATGGGCAGGCGCAAAAAACGGATGCTAAGGCCGTTAAACCCTTGTATATATCCGATCCTGTAGACTTTGATACCGATGATCCGGCCATTTGGGTCAACCCATCCGATCCGGCAAAATCACTGGTAATCGGTACTGATAAAGATGCCAATGGCGGATTGTATGTTTTCGACTTAAAGGGAAAGATTATCGCGACTAAAACTGTCAGGGGATTGAAGAGACCCGACAATGTAGATATCGCGTATGGTATAAACCTCGGCGGTAAAAAAACCGATATTGCCATCACAACTGAGCGCTATACCCATAAACTCAGGATCTATTCACTCCCGGATATGAAGCCTGTCGACAATGGCGGCATCCCCGTTTTTGAAGGCGAAACAGGTGTAGAATACCGCGATTTAATGGGCATCTCCATGTATACCAATCCACAGGGAAAGATTTATGCGATTGTAGGTCGCAAAACAGGACCAAAAGAAGGAAGCTATTTGTGGCAATACGAACTGACTGATAATGGTAAGGGAGCTGTGAAAGCCAATCTGGTAAGGAAGTTTGGAAAGTATAGTGGTAAGAAAGAGATCGAAGCAATCGCTGTTGATAATGAACTCGGTTATGTATACTATTGCGATGAGCAGTTTGGCGTAAGGAAATATTACGCCGATCCGGCAAAAGGGAATGAAGAGCTGGCCTTATTTGGGGAAGGTGATTTTGCGGTCGATAATGAGGGGATTGCCATTTATAAGACTGCCGGAAATAAAGGTTATGTGCTGGTTTCAGACCAGGGTGCACAGCAGCTGAAAGTGTATGGCAGAACAGGAGATAAACACCCGCTAATTGCGACTATAAAATATTCGGCGAACCAAACAGATGGAATTGATGTGGTATCGGTACCACTTAATTCAGATTTTAAACATGGCCTTTTGGTGGCAATGAGCGATGATAAAACCTTTCATTTCTATCGGTGGGAAGATATTGCCGGAAAAATACTCGATGTAAATCCTTAATTTTTAAAGGTATTGGTGTGATAAGCGTTACTGGTTCAAAACCGGTAACGCTTTTTTGTTATCAGGTGTCCGTCAGTGTTAATTTTTGATAAATAAAAACTCATTATGTATAATTTACGTTATATTGTTCGACTATAGTTCATCCCAAATGGAACAACACCAAAACAAAGGCACTTCTGCAGCATATGAGGCTGCAAGATTGAACGCGCTCTATCGCTATAAAATTCTCAATACATTGCCTGAAGAAGCTTTTGACGACCTGGCCAGGCTGGCCTGTCAGATTTTTGATTTGCCTGTCTGCCTCATATCATTCATCGGCGCTGAAGAAGTTTTTTATAAAGCCAATGTTGGCTTGGGGCAGGAACCTGGTGAGCTACGGTCAGAAAGTATCTGTACCAACACTATGATGAATGAAGGGGTAACCATAGTAAAAGATATTCATACCATTCCCCGTTTTAAAGATAATCCTTTTGGGATCCGCTTTTATGCTGGTGCGCCACTCATTACTGCCGATGGTTTCCGTATCGGTGCAATATGTGTGCTCAATCAGGAAACCATTGAATTTGATGAGCAGAAGCAGCAAATCCTTTTGGGGCTTGCTAAGGTGGTACTGGACAGGGTAGAACTCAGACTCATCGCTCTAAATCAGCAGAAGCTGAAGGAAGATCATGCCAGGTTACTCAGCACAACAGATGAAATTGTTGCAGAAAAAGATCATTTGGTCGAATTTAAAGCCCAGGTGACACAGGCAAATTCTGTTCTCGAAAACAGGCAGGAGCACTTTGAAATCCTTTTTGATCAGGCACCTGTTGCCATTGGTATTTGTTCTGTCCCAGATAAAATCATTCAAAGGGCAAATGCTGCTTTAGTTAATATATGGACTGATCATACAGATATTAACGGGCAGCCACTCGAAGATATTATCCCGGATGTAGATGGTCAGACCTTTTTGAAAATGATTGATGAGGTTTATGAATCGGGAAAAGGTTTTCAGGCCAATGAAGTGAAGCTGCAGGTTTGGAATGGAAATCGCATGAAAAGCATTTATGCAAATGTCTCCCTTCAACCTCTGGACGGTTTAGCCGATAAAACCGATCATGTAATCTTCATCCTCGCTGATGTAACTGAACAGGTTGTTGCCAAACAAATGGTTGAGGAAGCGAATATTGTATTAACGAGTGCCATTGATGCCGGTGGTATGGGATATACAGTGGTAGAGTTTTCAACCGGTAAAATGGTTTCCAACAATCAGTTCAAAAACAACTATGGCTATGCTGCAGACGATGAATTCCATTATTCCGACCTCTTCGATGCCATGCTTCCGAAATACAGGCAAAAGATTAAGCAGGCCGTACAGGAAGCCATTGAAAATAATACCGTTTATCAGGCCGAGTATGAAGTGAAATGGGCCGATGGAACAACACACTGGATTCGTGCGTTTGGCAAACCCAGATACGATATCTATGGGAGAGCATCACATATTATCGGACTCAATAAAATTATAAACCCACCGGCAGCGGGTTAAGATTAGAACGTAAGGTTGGTTCTCAGTCGGCTCAGCGTTTCTGTGCGCATCCCAAGATACGATGCCAGGTGCTTCAGGGGGATTCGGTAGTAGAAATCGGGCTGAATTTCGAGCAGCCTTTTCAATCTTTTTTCACCTTTAGCCAGTCTGATCAGCAAGTTGCGTTCTTCAGCTTCATGATAATGTAGCCAGAGTAGCTTTCGTCCAATGATACTCATTTCAGGAAACAGGGCAAACAAAGTTCTGATCAGGGCATTAGGAATCTGGATGGTACGTGTATCTTCAATGGCATCTATCAGTTGCGGTTTATCTTCTTTGAACTGTTTTGGATACACTGTTAACCCTACAATACGTCCTTCGGTACTTAACCAGGTGGTTACTTCTTCATCATCATCCTTCGCAAAGCCACGCACTGCCCCCGATAAAATAAAGTACATATCAGGTAAATCATCCAGAGGGCCGATCAGGTGTTTACGCTTCTTAAAATGCTTTATAGCGGTTTCCTTTATAATCAGGTTCTCCATTTCTATGGGCACGTCGCAGTATTCCGAAAAGTATCTGATAAGTTGTCTTTTCTCGTCTAGCGTTTGTTTGTTCATGACAGGTGTTTGATTAATTATTCTTGGCACAAATGATGCCGGTAAAACCTGAGGTTGTGCGTATGCCTGTCTTCTATGGTAACTTTTCTGATTGATAATCCAACATATAGCTGAATTGTGTACGCACGCGTTAAAACGGTTTAGCAGGCTTCTTAGTATAATTGAGGACACAACTCAAAAGTTTAATTTATTCGTTTGAGTACTCCTTAAAGGACAAAAGTAAAAAACTTAATCGCCCTTAACCTCGTTTCTATAATAACACTGCGCAAGTGGTGGTTAAATAAAAGGAGTAGCCGAAAACCTCAAACAGAGTAGGCATTATTAAAATTAGAACGTTATGAAACTTCAAGAGTTAAATTTAAACGAAATGAAAGAAATCAACGGTGGTGGTTTATTAGGTGGCAATGATTCATCCAATGCAGGTGGATTAGGTGGCTCACTGGGAATTGGTAATTTATTATCATTCTCAAATGAAACCACTGATGGAGATGAATCGAGTAAAACCTCGTTCTCTTTAGGAAATAACATCGGTGGAAGCTTAGAAGGTTTATTTCAAAGCTTAACCAGCTAATTTGAATTTAAAAATTCCGATTATTAAAAAGTCCCGCGAATGCGGGACTTTTTAGTTTAAAACAGTCCTTTTTTGGTTTTTCAAAAACCAAAAAAGTCTGTTTGCGTATATATTTCAAGATATGGACAGCGACAAATACATTTTTCCGAAAGAAGTTATCGAGAATACGGCCGAATATCATTTTCATTCGCATCACTCAGCCACTAAAATCATTTATCAGGTATTGCTGGTGGTGTTAGTAGTCGCATTAGTAGCCATGTTCCTCATCAGGGTAGATGTAAACGTTAAAAGTGCAGGATTGTTCAGGCCAACAGCAGAACGCAATGAGATTAAACCTCTGATTTCCGGGCGCATCGACTCACTTTACATTAAAGAGAATATGCATGTCAAAGCAGGGCAGGTGTTGCTTACCATCAGGAAAGAGAATATTGAAAGTCAGGATGCCCTCAATCAATTTCAGCAAACGGATGTCGCAGATCAGCTTCATGACCTTGGTTTACTGATTAATGCCTACCGCAGAAATGACTGGTCAAAAAAACTGCCGTTAAAATCAGGAGTTTACGGACAACAATATAGTTTTTTTATGCAAAGGGTAACCGAAGCAAAGGCACGTTACCAGCTTGCGCTGAAAAACTATGAGCGATACGCTTATCTTTATAAAAAAAGGGCGGTGTCTGCACTGGAATATGATGAGGTAAAGTTGAAAAAAGACAATGTTTTTAATGAATTGTCGCTCATTGGGGAGGATCAGGGAAGTAAATGGCAAACAGAATTAAACCAGTTGAACATTCAGAATCAACAGCTAAATACTAAGGATAAACAATATAATGAGGAAAAGGAATACTACACCATAAAGGCACCCTTAACAGGTACTGTGCAGGAATTGAAAGGGATACAGCCGGGTAGCTCCATTTCTGCCAACGAAATCCTCGGAGAAATATCACCAGACTCAGGTCTTATTGCCGAAACCTATGTGGCACCAAAAGATATTGGCCTCCTTAAAATCGGCACAAAAGCCCGCTTTCAGATCGATGCCTATAATTATAATGAATGGGGAATGGCCACCGGAAAGATTGTATCCATATCCAGTGACATCTTTATGCAAAGTGGTACACAACCCTTTTTTAAGGTTCGCTGCCTGCTCGATAAAAACAGCCTCCATCTTAAAAATGGCTATGTAGGTAAAATCAAAAAGGGAATGACTTTACAGGCCAGATTTTTTGTTACCCGCAGAACATTGTTTCAATTATTATATGATAAAGCCGACGATTGGCTCAACCCAAATGTGATACGCGGAGCTCAGGAAACTACCATCAGCAAATTATGACAAAGAAGCGCAACTTGTTTAGCCGATTATTTGGAAGACTATCATCTGGCAAAAAGCCTGCAAGAACGTTAGTGAAACAACATGATGTAACCGATTGTGGTGCCGCATGCCTGGCTTCCATCAGTATTCATTATGGACTCGATCTTCCTATTGCCCGGATCAGGCAGTATGCCTCTACCGATAAAAAAGGAACAAATGTGTTGGGCTTGATTGAAGCTGCCTCCCGGCTGGGTTTTTCTGCAAAAGGGGTGAAGGCCGGTTATGAAAATCTGTTCAGCATTCCCCTTCCCGTAATTGCGCATGTGGTGCAAAATAACATTCATCATTATGTAGTTATTTATGGCATCCATTCAGATTATATTGAGATAATGGATCCTGCTTTTGGTGAGATGCTGCGGATATCGCACGACGACTTTCGCCGTCAGTGGAGCGGGGTATTGGTGATGTTATTGCCCGGTGATGATTTTACTGCCGGAACGGAACGAATCTCGCTCGAAAAAAGATTTTTATACCTCCTGATGCCCCACCGCTCTGTGCTGATTCAGGTACTCATTGGTGCAATATTTTATACTATTCTGGGTTTATCAACTTCAATTTTTCTTCAAAAAATTGTAGATAATGTATTGCCTGAAGGAAATACCAATTTGCTTAATCTCATGGGAACAGTGATGATCATCATCATTTTACTGCAGATTTTTATCAATTATGCCAAAACACTACTGACCATAAAAACCGGTCAGCAAATAGATGCCCGGCTGATATTGGGTTACTACAAACACCTGCTCAATCTGCCCCAGCAGTTTTTCGACACCATGAGGGTGGGGGAGATTATTTCCAGGATGAATGACGCTGTTAAAATCAGGGCCTTCATCAACGATGTGCTGATTGGATTTGCGGTAAATGTATTTATCCTTATTTTTTCTTTTGCCCTGATGTTTACCTACTACTGGAAACTCGCCCTGATTATGCTTACTGTTATCCCACTGTATGCCATCATATATTATATATCGAACAGGTTAAACCGTAGTACACAGCGCAAACTGATGGAGAAGACCGCAGATCTGGAAAATCAGCTGGTAGAATCAGTAAACTCAGTGAGTACCATCAAAAGATTCGGGCTGGAAAACTTTGCTAATCTCAAAACAGAGATCCGTTTTATTGAGTTGCTGAAAACCGTTTACACTTCAGGGACCAACTCATTGCTGGTGGGCAATGCCAGTAGTTTTGTATCCAGTATTTTTGCTGTCATTTTGTTGTGGGCAGGTGCCAGCTTTGTGCTGCAAAATTTGATTACTCCAGGTGAACTCCTTTCATTTTACGCCATTATTGGCTATTTTACAGGCCCTGTAATTGGCCTTATCGGCATGAATAAAGTATTCCAGGATGCCCGGATTGCCGCCGACCGCCTCTTTGAAATCATGGATCTGGAGAGAGAAAAAACTGAGAACCGTACGGAGCTCACCCCTGATATGATTGGCGACATTGAATTCAGGAATGTAAATTTCAGATATGGTACACGCGTTACTGTATTTGAAGATTTCAGTTTAAAGGTTCCTAAAGGTAAAATCACAGCCGTTGTTGGAGAAAGTGGCTCCGGAAAAACCACGCTGCTTTCGCTACTGCAAAATATCTATCCATTGCAATCGGGTCACATCATGATCGGGGAATATGATATCAATTACCTCACTAACGTTAGCCTTAGGAAACTGGTGGCAGTAGTGCCGCAAGATGTGCACCTTTTTGCCGGAAATGTAATCGAAAACATCGCCATCGGCGATATGGAACCTGATATGAAAAAAATCATCCGCATCTGCGGACAGCTGCATATTCTCGATTTCATTGAACATCTGCCGCAGGGGTTTGAAACATATCTGGGAGAAAATGCCACAAACCTTTCTGGTGGACAACGTCAGCGCTTGGCTATTGCCAGGGCATTGTACAGGGAACCTGAAATATTAATCCTGGATGAAGCAACATCCTCTCTTGATTCTACTTCCGAAGAGTACATTCATCACGCTGTATCGCTACTGCGCGAAGCGGGCAAAACCATTATCTTAATTGCCCATCGTTTAAGTACGGTGGTGAATGCCGATAATATTGCAGTACTCAAGCGCGGAGAACTTCTTGAGGAAGGTACCCATCAGGCATTGCTAAAAAAGAAAGGTGCTTATATGGAAATGTGGAGAAAGCAATTTCCATTGCTGGAACAGGCTTAGTAGTAAAGCTGTTATGGCTTGTTAATTTTTATCACGTGGTAACAAACCCAGGTAAAACCTAAAGCGGTTGCAAACCTATAAATCATTGGCTGCAACCGCTTTATTTTTTTTAATATCTGCGCTAATCAGCAGTATAGGCCGAAACCCCTCCACCGTTGCAGTGGAATGTTCCCCAGCCATCCTCATTGATAACCACTTCCTGTTCTATATTACCTAGCCTGTCACGAAATACCCGCCCTGCGAATTCTTTTCCCATTTCCATATCTTTAAATCCGGCATCACCGTTGGAGATGATGACCGCAATACCTGAACCCGGTCTGTCAGCATCACCATCTACAGTCCAGCCAATACAATTAGGATGGTCGAAATAATCACGTTGGGTGCCATAAACATTGTTTTTTCTAAGCCCCAGGAGCGTTTGAATTTGTGGAATCGCTTCCAGCGTTACTTCATGTTTTTCACCATCATTCCCCTCATCACTGTATTTTGCCCCATAAAGATCAGGATAAAAAATGCAGGGATATCCTGTAGCCCTCAATAGGATCATGGCGTAGGCCAGGGGACGAAACCATAGGTCGACTGTTTGCTCCAGGGATTGTAAAGGTTGTGTGTCGTGATTTTCTACTAGTGTAACCGCAAGTTCAGGTCTGGCCTCAACCAGCGTCCCTGAAAATATCGTTGCAAGATCAAATTCATTTCCCTGCTTGGAAGCATTCGAGAAGTTCGCCTGAAGGCAGGCATCAAACAAAGACATCCGGCCTTCTGTGGCGTCAATATAACGCAACATATCATCAAGTTTTCCCGGCGACCAATATTCACCAACGGTAAAAAGTTCCTTTCCGGTAACTGATCTCATATGATCAAGCCATTCATTATAAAATGTTGCCGGCATATGTTTAATGGCATCAAGCCTGAAGCCATCGAAACCCACTGTTTCATGAAACCACTCTCCCCAACGTTTAAGCTCTTCCACTACACTGGGGTTCCTGAAGTCTATATCCGATAGCATCAGGTAATCGTAATTTCCGTTTTCCGTATCCAGAACATCCTGCCAGCCTTCACCATACTGATTCTGTATGCTGTATATTGCTGATTCTCCAGTTTTTTCGTCGTAATCAACACCAGTAAAGCACTGAAAATCCCACTGAAAAGGTGAATATTTTCCCTCGCGGCCAGGGAAAGTAAATTTTGTGTAAGCTTCTATCTCAAAGGGTTCGGAGGTAAATTCGTTACGGTTTTCCGGGTTCACCTTTCTTACCGTGATGGTTTCGGTTTCATCACCACCGCCGAGGTGGTTCAGTACAATATCCATATAAACCTGTAAGCCTGCAGCTTGTCCGGCTTTTACTGCGCGCAGCAATTCTTCCCTGGTGCCGTATTTCGTCGCTACACTCCCTTTCTGGTTAAACTCACCAAGGTCGTAATGATCATACACATCATAACCGGTTGATACGCCGCCATCCATGCCTTTGTGTGCTGGAGGTAACCAAAGTGTATCGATTCCAAAAGTCTTAAGTTCTTCAGCCTCCCGTTCCATTTTCTTCCAAAGGCTCCCGTCTGCGGGGTAATACCATTGAAAATATTGAAGCATAGTAAAGTTTTCCATTATTGTGTTTTAAGCCATGTTTAACAGACCATACAACCACAACAGCCAGAAATAGTTTTCGCGTTTCAAAGATGAACAACGATAGCGGTACTTTTTTGCGGTAAAAATTGTTAAAAACGCAAAGGTGTCAGATTTTCTGAACAAATCAGCGTTTAGTGCTGTTGAAATCATACGGGGTAATTTAACCCTGATGTACGGATTGATCACCACGGCCAGGTGATCAGTAGCCGACCTTTGTGGCCATAATTTTATACCTATGATTGAACAACAGCGAAAAACATTAGAAAATCCAAACAAGAAGTATCCCGTTCCCCCTTTTCCACGTCAGCCTCAGAATGTGCCCGGACTGGCTTCTAAAATGGAACCAATCCCCGACCATGGGGAGCAGAGTTATGTCGGTTCAGGCCGTTTACTGGGAAGAAAAGCATTAATAACCGGAGGGGACTCCGGAATAGGAAGAGCTGCGGCAATAGCTTATGCAAGGGAAGGTGCAGACGTGGTAATCAACTATCTGCCCCAGGAACAATCAGATGCCGACGAAGTGCTGGCCTTAATTGAGGCTGCAGGAAGAAAAGGATATGGCATTCCCGGCGACATTACCATCGAATCATTTTGTACATTGCTGGTAGAACAGGCGGCCGAAAAACTTGGGGGTATTGATATTCTGGTCAATAATGCCGGCCATCAGCAGGCGGTTGAATCCCTGCTGGATATCACTACTGAAGATTTTGATACGACATTAAAAACCAATGTCTATGCACCGTTCTGGATTACCAAAGCTGCCTTGCCTTTACTACCTGAAGGTGCGGTAATCATTGCAACCAGCTCAGTACAGGCTTATGATCCGTCTGAAAATTTATTTGATTACGCCCAAACCAAGGCGGCAAATGTGGCTTTCGTGAAGTCGCTGGCTAAACAGCTCGGACCTAAAGGGATCAGGGTGAATGGGGTGGCCCCAGGGCCAGTGTGGACACCTCTGCAAACCAGTGGCGGACAACCTCAGGATGCCATCGAGAAGTTTGGTGCACAAACGCCGCTTGGTCGCCCGGGGCAGCCCGCCGAGCTCGCGTCTATATATGTGCAGCTGGCCGACAGCAATGCCAGTTATGCCACCGGACAGATTTATGGTTCGGCCGGAGGTAGCGGACATCCATAATCGCCAGCTATAAAAACGCCCCTTCATTTGAAGGGGCGTTTTTTATTTACGGGTAAACTGATGGGTAGTCTGAAATCATTTATACCATACTTTCAAAACCGCTTAATGCTTGTTTATAGCCATTTGCCGCGCAAATGAAAGACGAATGCACAAAGGTCTGCGGAAAATTGCCCAGGAGTTGTGTAGTGTTCAAATCAGCTTCTTCCGCAAAGAAGCCCAGGTCATTGCTGAAACCAAGTACGGCATCTAAAATCTGCTTTGACTTTTCCAGATTTCCTGCCAAAGCATAATAGTGTGCCATCCAGCAACTGCCCGCCAGAAACGCACCTTCCTTTGATGAATCGAATTCCAGAAGGTGGCGGCGATAAAGGTTACGCTCACAGTAATCACGTTCTATGCGTGTGATAGTGGCCACCATAGCGACACTTTGTGCCTCATAGATTCCAAAAGGCGCAAATAAGGCGGCTGTGACGTCAACATTCTCTGACCCGGCATGTACGGCATATGCCCCGTCTGCTGTTTTGCAGTATTCTTCTATAAAGGTGCGGATCAAAGCTGCATTATGGAGCCATTCGGCAGCTTTAACCGGATCGGTTTGGTAGGGTGCAATCAATTCAAGTCCGCGTGCGGCAAAGGCCTTACTTGAGGTATAATGTTGTACCTGTTCCTCTTCCCATATACCATTATCTTTCCGTTGCCAGTTTTTGCAGATGAAGTCAGCAATTTTGCTTACAGTGTCCCAGTGCGTCACTTGGTTAAATTTTTTGTAAATCAGTCCACAGGCAATCAGCACGTTTGCCTCGGCATCTAATTGGTATTGTGTGGCTGCACTATTGCCAATCTGCACCGGACGGCTGTCGAAGTAGCCTTTTAGCGGAAGTTTTATGATTTCAGCAGATAGTTTATTCTGGTCAATGCTGTAAAAACAGGAAATATGATCTTCCTCATTTTTTTCCATCGCTCCCGATATGAAACTGATGAATTTCTCTTCCAGCTCGCCCGTAGTGATAATCTGCGTAAGCGATGAGGTAATTAATGCCGCATCCCGCATCCATACGTAACGGTAATCATAATTCCGGGCGCCACCAATTACCTCTGGAAGAGCAGTTGTTGCTGCGGCAACTATTCCGCCGCTGGGTTCGTAAACCATTTGTTGTAAAGCCCGGAGTGAATAACGCACCTCATTTTCATAAGGTCCGTGGTAGTTGACCAATGCCTCAACCTTTTCCCAGTTTTTTAATGTTTCATCAAGGTAAACTGACATATCCTCACCAGTAAAAACTTCGGCAGCACCAAGGTAAGCCCAGCCAGACTCCCCTTTGCAGATCACGAACGAAATTCTGTCATCCACGATGCTTAGCGGATGACTGCAATGTAAATAGAGCCCACTATCGGGAATATGCACTACGTTTTGTCCTGCCGCTTTATATGTAGTTGTTTTGGTTCCGTAATGGGGCGCTATCATGAGTGTGCTTTCGATATCAAAAGGTGCTATTGAAAAACTGCGGCATATTCCGCTGGTTTTCGTATTCAATGGCATGAAATCGGTAAGGGTAAAGCCTTTTCCGTTTATGGAATAGTGGTTTTTTAATACACTGCTCCGGTCCTGATACTGCCGGTCGAGAAAGTTCTTACCTTCGGCACTCACTGTCCAGTAACCTCCTTTTTCAATATCCAGGAGAGTTGACATTATTGCCGCGGCGTCAAAGCGATCGGGGCAATACCAGCAAATTGTACCGTCCTTATCCAGCAAGGCACAACTATGCCGGTCGCTGATTACCGCCAGATCTTTGATTACGTGTTGTTTTAGCATAGACGGTAATCTCCTTTCTTCACATCGGACAGGAAAGCATGGATATGGTTTGTGTGAACGATGTTTTGATATTCACATCTCGGATGTTCAGTTGTAATTTTTATCGGTTTTAATTTCATAGGGAATTTCTGGCGTTTCAAGGTTAACGGCTACTTTTATCTGAACAAGCCTGAAGTCAGTTTGTTCTCATGGGAGTGACAGACATTAAACCTAATTCCTCTAAAGGGTTTGTGTAAAGCTCCATATAAAAATCTCAGGCACTTCCGGAGGGATGGATTCCGGAGAAAATAGATGTAAAAAAACAAAACTTATCCGCACAACAGACGGTTGTACAATTGATAATCTACAAAACATAAAATGGCAAAAAAAACTGCTCAGAAAAATACAGGCCCTGCACAGCAGGAAAATGATAAAACTACAAAACTGGAAAGTTTCGTAGCCGACTCCAGTGGTCAGTCCATGACCACCAACCATGGTGTAAAGATAAACGACGACCAGAATTCACTCAAAGCAGGGGAGCGTGGTGCAACATTACTCGAAGATTTTATCCTGCGGGAGAAAATCACACATTTCGATCATGAACGCATTCCTGAGCGTATTGTACACGCCCGTGGTTCTGCTGCACATGGTGTTTTTAAAGTATATGAGGATTTATCAAAATTAACCCGGGCTGCTTTTCTTTGCGATCCGGGAGCAGAAACCCCTGTATTTGTGCGTTTCTCAACGGTTGCCGGATCCAGAGGCTCTACCGACCTTGCTCGTGATGTAAGGGGTTTTGCCGTGAAGTTTTATACCCAGGAGGGTAATTTTGATCTGGTAGGAAATAATATGCCTGTGTTTTTTATACAGGATGCAATAAAATTCCCTGATCTGATTCATGCCGTTAAACCCGAGCCGGATAATGAAATGCCACAGGCAGCCTCGGCTCACGATACCTTTTGGGATTTTATCTCTCAGTTGCCCGAATCGGCACATATGATTATGTGGGCCATGAGCGACCGCGCCCTACCCAGAAGTTACCGCATGATGGAAGGGTTTGGAGTACATACCTTTCGTTTCGTAAATGCTGAGGGCGTATCAAACTTTGTCAAATTTCACTGGAAGCCGCTTTTGGGTGTGCATGCAGTGGCATGGGATGAGGCACAAAATATTTCAGGGAAAGATCCTGATTTTCACCGTCGCGACTTATGGGATGCGATTGAGGCCGGTGCATTTCCCGAGTGGGAGCTTGGTGTTCAGATTATCCCTGAAGCGGATGAGTTCAAATATGATTTCGATATCCTTGATCCAACTAAACTAATTCCTGAAGAGCTTGTGCCTGTACAACGTATAGGCAAAATGACCCTTAACCGCAATCCGGATAACTTTTTTGCCGAAACGGAGCAGGTAGCTTTTCATGTGGGACATGTGGTACCGGGAATTGATTTTACCAACGACCCACTTTTACAGGGAAGGTTATTTTCTTATACCGATACACAGCTGATCCGTTTGGGAGGGCCTAACTTTCATGAAATTCCGATCAACCGCCCGGTAGTTCCGGTTCATAATAACCAGCGCGACGGGTACATGCGCCAAACCATCAACAGAGGCAAAACAAGCTACGGTCCAAATGCAATTGCTGCGAACGATCCTCAGCAGGTAAGCGCTGCAGACGGTGGATTTGTGAGTTATAATGAACGCATCGATGCCCGTAAAATCAGGGCACGGAGCAGAAGTTTTTTCGACCATTTTTCTCAGGCACGCTTGTTTTTCAATTCACAGAGCGATCCGGAAAAAAATCACATCATCGATGCGCTGAGTTTCGAACTTGGTAAAGTAAAAACCGTTGCTATCCGGGAGCGTATGTTAGCGGTATTGGTACAGATAGACAAAGGCCTTGCAGGTGAAGTTGCTGTAGCCCTTGGACTGCATATCCCCAAGATTGCTCTTGAAGATCTGAATAACAGCATTCCGGCAGATGGGGATCGGGCGGACTATGCTTCGGCTAATCCTCAGGGTAGTTTAGCAAAATCGGAGGCATTAAGTATGGCTGGAAAAGTTAAAGACACGATTGCCACGCGAAAAATTGCAATCCTTGCTGCTGATGGTGTTGACGAGGTTTCTCTTTCAAAGGTTAAAGATTCTCTGGTTAAAGAAGGTGCTATAGTGCATGTCATTGCACCGAAACTTGGACAGATCATATCAAAAGGAGATCAGGTGATCGTTCCTGATGAAAGCTTTTTAACAGCAGCATCCGTATTATATGATGCGGTTTATGTACCCGGTGGAACGAATTCGGTAGCTACTCTGGAAGCAGAAGCCAATGCAGTACATTTTCTGAATGAGGCATTTAAACATTGTAAGGCCATTGCTGCTGATGAAGATGCCATTCAGGTACTGGAAGCTACTTATTTTCATAAAAAACTCCCTGCTGAATATTCGCAGGAAACTGTTATGAGTGAAGGTATTATCGTTTCGGGCGATACTGCTAAGATGGCCCGTACTTTCAAAGATATGATTGCAAATCACCGTTTTTGGGATCGGGAGAACCCAAGAAAAATCCCTGCATAATACCTATGGAAAAGGGGGACAAATCGTCCCCCTTTTTAAATATCTTATTTACAAACCTGATAGGTTTTTTTAAGTAATCGATTGCCTGCCTGCCGTTTCCAGTCGCGCTAAACCGGCCTCGTTACCTTGCATGGCGGCATAATCTAACGCAGTTTGCCCGCGCTGATCCTGCAGGTTGATCTCGGCACCTTTCGCCAATAACAATTCAAGCACCTCATTACGCCCGAACATCGCTGCGAACATCAATGCAGTACCACCATTACCATGTTTTAAATTCAGGTTCGCACCACTTTCAATCAGTAAAGCAGCAATATCTGTATACCCTTTAAAGGCTACACCCATCAATGCAGTATTTCCACCATAGTCGGCCGCATCGATATCGGCACCTGCCTTAATGAGAAGCCTTGCAGCTTCAATATGATTATTGTAGCAGGCAATGATGAGTGGCGTGTAACCTTTCTCATCTCTAAAATTCAAGTCTGCATTTCTGCGGATAAGTTCTTGTAATACCGCTGTCTCCCCTTTACGGGCCGCAGGAATGATGAGTAAGTTGATGTTTTCCATGCCTATTTAAACCATCCTTTTCTTTAAAAGTTTTAATAATTCTTTCGCACTTGCCCTAACTTGAAGGGATATAGTTTATGCCGGCTTGGTCACCAGCCTGTTCACTACAGCATTGAGGCTTAAACCCTGCACTACAATAGAAAATACCACAATACAGAAACAACCGGTTAAAATCAAATCTCTGTACGGAGAGGCGGGGAGGGATAAAGCCATCGCCACAGAGATACCGCCCCTTAAGCCACCCCAGGTGAGTATGGTAATGCTGTTATAATCAAGTTTTAGTGAGCGTCGCACGGTAATTACCGGGAAAACGATGCTCAATGCCCTGGCAAGCAAAAGAATAACAATAGCAGCAAGACCTATCCACAGGAAAATCAGGTCGAACTTCATGATGACCATTTGAAGGCCGATCATCACAAACAAAATTGTATTCAGCAATTCATCCATCAGGCTCCATATTTTCTCAAGATAAACGTTATAATCTGTGGTGCCATGCTTTTCGAGCGAACTGCTACTGAGCAATAACCCGGCAGCAACCACCGCCAGTGGAATAGATACGTGTAAGATACCCGCCACTACTGATATTACCATCACCAGGGTAATGGTAATCAGCAATACGGTTTGAAAGTCGGCTATCCGGCGCATCATTTGAAATGCCAACCAGCCCAACACCAAACCCAACGCAAGGCCGCCGAATACTTCCTGAGCAAATAGCACTGCGGCCTCCGAAAATTCGAAATTTTTATCGGGTGTTGATCCTACCTCCAGGAAACTCACAAAAAGCACCAGTCCGATTCCATCATTAAACAGCGATTCTCCTGAAATAATGGTTTCCAGCCTTGGCGGCATTTTTGACTTTTTAAGCAGGGCTGCCACGGCTACAGCATCGGTAGGGGCAATCAAGGCTCCAAAAACCAGGCAATAAATAAAAGGTATTTCTATCTTGAAAAGTTCAAGTAAATAAAAGAGTCCCCCGGCAAAGAGGAGGGTAGATATGATTACGCCCACAGTGCTTATGACGAGTATACCCCTGATGTTTTCCCGCAATTTTTTGATGTCAAAATGTAATGCACTGGCAAACAACAGAAATCCAAGCATGATATCAAGCAGTGTTTTGGAAAAATCCATGGAATGCGTTAGGTCTTTTACAAATGCCGTGATGCCCGGAAAAAGCCGGCCGGTAAAAATGGTAATCAATGCGGCCGCAATTGCCATGATCATTACGCCAATTACTCCGGGAAGTTTAATGAAACGTGCATTAATAAAACTGAAAATAGCAGATATGGTAAAAAGGGAAGTAATGATAACAAATAAATCCATGCTCCAATTAGTTTAATGCCAGCTCATCAAGTTTATTGAGCTCTTCAACCAGCTTACGTTTCCCTACCTGCTGACGCCACATCGCATAATACAACCCTTTTTGATCGAGCAACATCTCATGGGAACCGCTTTCTACAATCTGTCCGTTTTCCATTACATAAATTCTGTCGGCATGCATAATCGTTGATAAGCGATGTGCGATAATGAGCGTGATGTGATCTTTTAACTGTGCCAGTTTGGTTACGGTTTTGCTGATTTCCTCTTCTGTCAATGAATCCAATGCAGATGTGGCTTCATCAAAAAGCAAAATATTAGGGTTTCTAAGCAGCGCCCTGGCTATCGATAAACGTTGTTTCTCTCCACCGGAAACTTTAACTCCACTTTCTCCGATCAGTGTATCAAGTCCGTCTTCAGCCCGGGCAAGCAAGGTTTGGCAAGCCGCTTTGTTGAGTGCTTCCATACATTCTTCATCCGTGGCATGCGGTCTAACAAACCTCAGATTGTCGCGTATATTCCCTGAAAACAGTTGCGTATCCTGGGTTACAAATCCTATTTTCCTGCGCAATTCATCAAGCTCAATCTCATCAGTATGGGTTCGGTTGTAAAATACATCCCCCTCAAAAGGCTTATATAAACCCACAAGCAATTTAATCAGCGTAGTTTTTCCGGACCCTGACGGACCAACAAATGCAACAGTTTCTCCTTCTTCAGCATGAAATGAGATTCCATCAAGGGCATTGTTGCTGCTGTTTTTATATTTGAAAAATACATTTTTAAATTCAATATGATTAATGCGTTCCACCGGGGTCGGAACCTCCGGCGAAGCTTCCACAGGCATGTCCATGATGCGTTTGAAATTTCCGAATGAAATTTGTGCCTCGCGCCAGGTCAGTGCCATGTGTCCGAATTCCTGCAGCGGCCCGAAAAGAAAATAAGAATAAAGCAGAAAGCTGAAATACTGCCCGGCAGAAAGCTCCCTGTCGAAAATTAACATCAGCATCACAACGATCATTAAACTTCGTACAAAATTTACCGTTGTACCCTGAACGAAGCTCAGCATCCTGAGGATTTTTGTTTTTACGATCTCTAAATTCAGAATTTTATAAGTAGCGGTGTTCAGTCTTTCAATCTCCTGCTCTCCTAATCCATGGCTTTTAACCAGTTCAATATTCCGTAGCGACTCTGTGGAACGTCCGGCCAATACTGAGGTTTTAGAAATGATTGCCCGGTGTACTACCTTTACCCGTTCGGATAGCTTCCAGCTCAGAAATGTTATTATTGGAACTGATGCGATGAAAACAAGTGTTACCTTATAGCTAATCATGATCGAGTATACTGAGACAAAAATAATCCCGAAAAAAGCCATGAAACTCACATTGATGGACGATTTGATAAAGTTCTCAGAATCACTTCTTACTCGTCCGAGCATATCCAATTTGGCGCCGCTTCTTTGGTCTTCAAAGACATAAAAAGGCATGGCCAGAGACCGTTTCATGCCGTCAGCATACATTTCGGCGCCAGTGCGCTGTGCAATGTTAATGGTAAAGAAATCCTGAAAGTTATTGGCGATGCGGGAGATAAGAGCAGCCCCAACACCGATACCGGCCAGGGTGAGTATTCCGGAAAAGTATTCTGATCTCGAAAGAAGTTCACGTTTGTTAATGAAATCGTCGACAAGCTTACCCGCTATCAGTGGTTCTACCAAAGAAAAACCCTGATTGATGGCTGTCATCAGCAAAGCCAGCATCACCATATAGCGGTGTTTCTTTAAATAACTTAAGAGTATTTTCATGGATTTCCGTTAAAAAATAAATAGCGGCTCAAAAACGATCAAAATACCTGGTTACTTTGTAAAACAAATGGGTTGTGGAGCTAAAAATTTAAGTCCACAACCAATTTAACAACATAAAAGTAATTCCTTTGTTTTATGAAATTGAAAATGAAAATTCTGCTGAATGAAATCCGCTATTCTCCTTTAAGTGTAGACATATCGATTACGTACCGGAATCTCACTTCTTCATCCTTCACTTTTTCAAACGCATCGTTAATTTCAGCAATATCAATGAGTTGCACATCAGGTGAAATGCCGTGAGCAGCACAGAAATCAAGTACTTCCTGTGTTTCAACTGTACCACCAATAAGCGATCCGCCAACGGTGGTGGAAAGTTTAGCAACTTCCATATTATTAGTAGGTGCTTTATATGGACCTAATAAACCAACAGTTACAATCGCACCTCTTCTTCTTAGCAAAGGGATATAGTCATTAACATCGAAAGGGTACGGAATGGTTGCCAGCAGAAAATCGAATGCCGCAGCAGCAGTTTCCATTTCATCTTTATTTTCTGATATGATTACCTGATCCGCGCCGAGCTCAAGCGCAGCGTTTCTTTTTTCTTCTTTAGTGGTAATCGCGGTTACGGATGCACCCATGGCTTTGGCAATTTTGATTGCCATATGGCCTAGTCCGCCGATTCCAATCACACCTACCTGATGTCCTGGTTTCACTCCAAAATGTTTCAGAGGTGAATATGTAGTCACGCCTGCGCACAGGATAGGAGCTGCGGATTTAATATCAAGGCTTTCGGGGATGCGCATCACGAACTTTTCCTGCGCCACTATATTATTCGAATAACCACCAAAGGTATTAAATTCCGGATCTGGCTTCCAATAGCCATTATAGGTCATGGTTTGACCGTGGGGTCCCTCGCAAAACTGTTCTTCACCGTCGTTGCAAGCGGCACAGGTTTTGCATGAATCGATCATACAGCCAACGCCTACAATGTCGCCAACTTTAAAATTAGATACTGCAGCACCCGTGCTACTGATTTTACCAATAATTTCATGGCCGGGTACACAGGGATATATCGTGTTTTTCCAGTCATTATTCACCTGATGAAGATCAGAATGACATACGCCACAGTAAAGCACTTCAATCAGTACTTCGTCTGGCTTAGGCTCATTCCTTTCAAACTGCATTAACTCTAATGTTTTTCCTCCAATCAGGGAACCGCTGGCACCATAGCCTTTCGATAGTATTTTTTCCATAGTAGATTTTTGTTGTTAAATAAGCAACATGGCTGATCGATAATAGTTTTATGGATTGACACTACTTTATGGAATGAGGATTTGGTTGTTACACATACAAGCTTTAATAGCCGTTATTTACGCGTGTTTTTCCGGAATAGCCTGAATTTACAAACTTATAGCGGGTTTTCGATGTATTAATAGTAACCTATAAGCAAATTTCACCTATGAAAACACAGGAATTTAGTGCACTGATTTACAATAATACTGATGCCCTGCATCGCCATGCCATGCGTTTTACGGCAGATAGTGACGATGCAAACGACCTCATTCAGGATACCCTGATTAAAGCATTACGCTTTTCCCATCAGTTTGAAAAGGGTTCTGACCTAAAGGCCTGGCTTTTTGTGATCATGAAAAATACCTTCATTAATGATTACCGCAAAAAAACCAAAAGGGCAAGTATCATTACGAGTGAAGATAACATTAGTTCCAGCCACCTGATGCAAAGTGCAACCAGAAATGCGGGTGAACACCAGTTTTTGATGCGCGATATTCAACTGGCTTTATCGAAACTTCCGGAAGCTTACCGAATACCTTTTATCCGGTATTTTGAAGGTTTTAAATATGAAGAAATCGCTACAGAATTAAATATACCACTGGGAACTGTAAAAACACATATTCATCAGGCCAGACATTTATTAAAAAAGCAATTAAAGAATTACAAGGATGATGCTTTTCGCAGCAAGTAAAAACCTGCCTCCTGCATCCACAGCTATACAGTGATGCTTAAAACCTTAAAAAACTACTATTCAGGAACCAGCGGATTAATGCTGCCGGTTCCAAACAAAAGTCACTACCCGGAGGCATATCAGGACAAATCCCGGCTTAACTATTATGCCTCGTTAAGCAACAGCATAGAAATCAACAGCAGCTTCTATAAGATCCCGAGAGCTGTTACCCTACAAAAATGGGCATCGGAAGTTCCTGATGATTTTGCATTTACATTTAAGTTATTCAAAGGCATCACCCACAACGCTAATCTATCTTTTAGCCACAATGAGTTAGAATTGTTTCTTGAAAATATCAATGCAGTAGGGGCTAAAAAGGCTTGTTTGCTGATCCAGCTACCGCCCAGTATTACTATCAATAGACTCCCTGCTATTGCGCATTTACTGTCAACCATCAAATCCAGCGAACAATCTTTGGGGTGGGAGCTGGCTTTAGAGTGCCGGCATGCCTCACTTTATGATGATGGACTTAAAGAATTACTGGAGGATTTAAAGGTAACCATGGTTGTACACGACCGCACAGGCCTGAACACTCCGTTGGATTGGGATACCAGCCCAGCGGCTTATCTTCGGTTTCACGGGCCTCAGGGCAACTATCGTGATAGTTACACTGAGGATTTTTTAACCGAATATGCCAGCTACATCAACGAATGGCTCGGTGAGGGAAAAAAAGTATATGTTTATTTCAATAACACCATGGGCAATGCCCATGGTAATATGACGACATTAATGAGGATGGTTGAAGAAGCTGCTGTTACTGGCCTTTAAGTTTCAATGAATCTTTAGCTCTTTTTTTGAAGAAACCACGGAGTAAAAAGTTGCTTTGTAAAGCTTCCAGATCCTCATCCAGTTTCTTGCTGCTTTTATCGAGGTTGAGCATAATGGAACGAACCTGTTTAGCCGTGGCCTCATCATTCAGTAGTAAACCAGCCGCATTGTCGCTGGTTTTGAGTTTTGCAGATGCAGCTTCCAGGTTTGCGGCCATAGCGCTAGCTGATTGTGTAGTTTGCTGTAAACTGCCAACCGAACGCTCTAGTCGTGCAAACACAGCCGTATCGGTAAGCAACTTATCCATCAGTCCGTTTTTGGTATTAACCGTTTTACTAAAGGTGCCTAACTGCACAGCAGCCTGCGAGGTAATGGCTGCAGTTTTATTCAGGTTGGCTACCATAGATTTAAAATTCTGGGCCAGTTGCTCATCACTCAACAAAGCTCCTGCAGCGCCTTTACCATCGATCAGGTTGCGTGAAAGAACTTTGAAGTCTGAAGTCACATCCACCAGGTTTTTATTATTAACCTGCAATGTTTTCATGATATCATCAGTAGAAAGTGATGTATTTACTTTCAGCATATCGCCGTCTTCAACGAAGGGAAATTTAGGCGTTCCCCCTGTAAGTACAACAATTTTGTTTCCAATCAAACCGTCGGCACCGATACTCGCCCCGGCATCTTTATGAATGTATTTATGTACATCTTCCTCAATGCTCAGTAATACTTTCACCTGGGAGGTACCATAAAAGTCGATTTTTTTGATCGTTCCGATCTTCACGCCTGAAAACCAAACGTTATTTCCCTTTTTCAGACCCTGTATATCATTGAAAACCACACTGAGGTTGAAACTTTTGACAAAGGTTTTTTTCTGGCCACCCAGGGTAAATATGGCTACCAGGAAGATGAGTATACCTATGGCAATAAATATGCCTACTGTAATTTTTTTTCTGTTATCGTTCATGGTTATCGTATAAAATTGTAATCATAAAATGGTTGAGCCTGCTGATCACCGGCGTTAAAAATATTATCGAAACTACCTTGCCTGTCGAAACGCCTTTCTACCAGCATGGCTACGCGGTTTCCAACTTCCTTGGCGCAGGTTAAATCGTGGGTAATGATGATGGCACTGGTATGATAGCGTTCCTGTACATCGTTAATGAGTTTATTAATTTCTTTAGAGGTAATCGGATCGAGACCAGCAGTAGGCTCGTCGTAAAGCATAATTTCGGGCTTCAGGATTAATGTACGGGCAATACCAATTCTTTTACGCTGTCCACCAGAAAGCTCTGAAGGCATCTGGTTAATGGTTTGCGATAACCCAACGGCGTCGAGCATTTCCTCTACCAGGTCGTTTACTGCAGCCCTGGTCATGTTGCGCTGGTTTCGCACTAAAGGAAATTCCAGATTTTCCCTCACAGTCATACTGTCGTAAAGCGCACTATTCTGAAAAGAAAAACCGATGCGCAACCTGAGATCAAGCAATTCCTGGTAAGAGATTTCATCAATATGGTGGCCAAGTACGTTTACAGTACCGCTATCAGGTAGCAGCAATCCGACAATAATTTTGATGAGTACTGATTTACCGGTACCGCTTTTGCCCAGTACGACAAGATTTTCACCTTTGTACAAATCAAGAGAAGCATTTTCCAGTACCTTATAATCTCCGAACGCTTTGCACAGGTTGTTGATCTCAATCACTTTCTCAGTTTGCAGATCAGTTAATGGTTTTGATATCATGCTGATTAAGTGTTAAATAAACTGAAAAACTGAACGCAAACAACTTCTTCTATAAAAATAAGAAACATGGCCGTAACTACGGCCGAATTAGCCGCTTTACCTACGCCTTCAGTTCCTTTCGAAGAATGGTAGCCCTGATAACAACCCACAATGGCAATTGTAAAGCCGAATATAATGGCCTTAATTGTAGAAGCGATAATATCCAGGAATGTGATGTTTTCCAGTGCGCTTTGAAAAAAGGTGGTAGCACTTGTTCCTTCGTTCACTGACACATTTAACAGGGCGCCAAGCATACCAATCATTGCGGTATAAAAGGTAAGTATAGGCATGGTTATGGTTGCCGCCAATACACGTGTAACCACCAGAAATTTAAAAGGGTTGGTTGCACTCACTTCCATGGCGTCAATCTGTTCACTTACCTTCATTGATCCCAGTTCAGCACCAATACTGGAGCCTACCTTACCAGCGGCGATAAGACCAGTTAATAAAGGAGCAAGGGTACGAAGCAAAGCAATGCCCACCAAAGAGGGCAGCCAGGATGTAGCACCGAATTCAGATAGGGATGGACGTGACTGTTTGGTAAAAACCAAACCTGTAATGAAACCAGTGGTGGATATGAGTAAGGCGGAACGATATCCAATTTCATAGCACTGACGCATGAGCTCCTTGAACTCATACGGTGGAATAAAAACCTCTTTAAAAAACCGGCCAATAAAACCAAATACCTCATATAATGTGATAAACGAGCGGCCAAATGCCCCTACGGGTTTAGGTTCATTGTTATTGTTCTCTTTTTCTATGGCCATATTACCGCATTTTTTTTCTCATGTTAACTATACACAAGAATCAGGAAATTGTTTGCGGCCAGGTCAGTTATTGAATGAACTGTTTAGCTGTAGGTATGGCGAAGCGTTAGGACTTAGTAAAGTTGGCCTTTTTCCAGAATGGAAATGGTATTGGAAAGGTTCTGGATGGTCTTTTCTTTTAAATCAAGTGCTTTGTTCTTTTCGGCAAGTAATACTTTGAGTCGCCTGATTTCTTCGGAAGATTTTCTTTTTTCTTCATGGGACAGGTCGCGGAATACCTTTCCCGTTTCATAATATGCTAAAAAGTTGTGTTTTAATGCCTCACTGATACTCACCAGCAATTCGATATCTAAACTTTTGCTATTTATGATGTCTTGTATTTTTGATTTACTGATGGCAAGTTGCTCTGACAGGGTGACGATGGTCATTCCTTTCTGTTTCATTTCTTTCCAAATCATCAGTCCGATATGTACGCTCATGCCTGCTTTTTCATTAAATTTTTTGAATTTACTGAAATGTTTTGCGCTTTGCGGAATCTAGTTGTTAATAATAAACAGTCTAATTACAGTATAGAACAGATAAAAAATCAGAACTGCCTGATTGGCAGGTTAACAGGGAGTTACCAGGGGATTAACAGGGGGTTAGTAGGGAGTTAGTAGGGAGAATTCCCTGCCAACCTACTGCCAAACTACTATTAAGCCCCTGTTGATTAGTAACTGGTGTGTTGGTGAAGACCCTCAAAAAAAACACCACTTCTCATCCGAAAAGTGGTGTGCTATTGTCCCCGTGTTAATGAAGACTGCTAAAATAATTTAAACCAGGTCATCTGTATATAGCCCTTTATCACCATGTCTTTTCAGTCTGGTTTCAGGCAGCAACTCATATTTTATCAGGGATCTGGATAATCCATCCGACTGCTTACTTTAACGGTAGTAAGGTGGCTTTGTTCACGATCAAAGTTTTCACTGGTGCACCCATGGCTTTAAGAATCCGGAAATGGGATTGCAGGGCTGACATAAAGGTTGGATTTTCATTGTAGGCTAGATCAAAATCTTTTGCAGTCTGACGAACAATCTGCGCAATATGCCGGTAATGTATATGACAAATTTTAGGAAATAAATGGTGTTCGATCTGCATGTTGAGCCCCCCGAGGAAAAACGATGCCAGTGAGCTGTTGGTAGAGAAATTGGCTGTTGTACGCATCTGGTGTTCCGCCCATGCCTCTTCCATATTTCCATTCGCATCTGGTAGTGGAAATGCCGTAAGTTCCACCACATGTGCAAGCTGAAATACAAGTCCCATCGTAATACCCTGACCAAGGTGAAGTAATATAAACCCGATTACGACCTGCCACCAGGCAACATTCATCAGCATCAGAGGGAGCGCAATCAGTAGAAAATAATATAGGGCCTTGAAGAAAAACAAATTAAAATATTCGATTCCGGGGTGAAGGTTCTCGCGGGCTCCAATTCTTTTCTGAAAGAACTTTTTATAATCTTTTCTAAAAACCCATGATAGTGAGGCAAGACCATACAGCGGAAAAGCATACCATTGCTGAAAACGCTGGTGAGCGTGAAGCGGTTCTTCATTACAAATCCGTATAAGCCCGGGGGCAATATCAATGTCTTCATCATGACCTGAGATATTGGTGTAGGTATGGTGTACGATATTGTGTGTGATATTCCATACATATGGATTAGCTCCAACCAGATGAAAGATCATACTTAAAGCAGTATTTACTTTTTTGCTGGAAGAAAAAGAACCGTGGATGGCGTCGTGGCAGATGTTGAAGCCAATGAATGCGCATACAATTCCTAAAACAATGGCCAGTAAAGCCAAAGTCAGCAGGTTTAAGTTTCCAAAGATGATGATGAAATAGATTGCAAAGAAGAGAGACAGAAATAGTGTGGCCTTGAACCACATTTTCGGATTAGCATTCATGCTTATTCCTCTGTCGGTAAAATCCTGGTTTACGCGCTTTCGTAGTTCCGCATAGAAATTCCCCGCCTGTGGCGAAGGAAATTTTGTTTTTATTTTCATGTTCCCGTTTCTCCCTTATGTACAAGGGCGATACTCCGAGTTCATCAAGCTTTTATGCTGTAAATTATTGTGTTACAAATATATACTTAACGTATACACTTTTCTTAAATTGTTAAGGTTAAATGAAAAACATTTAATGCCCGTCGGTGACTGCTCCAGCTAATGCCCTCAAATGCAAAAAGACGAGGTTTTCTCGTCTTTTTGCATCATTCGTATGATTAAATGTACTAGTTGAATTTCTGTTTGTAAACCTGTAACTGTTTTTTCAACAGTTCTCTTGCCTGGTGGATTCTGGTTTTTACAGTTCCAAGCGGAATACTTAATTCAGCGGCGATTTCTTCATATTTATAACCTTCGACATATCTGATGAAAGGTACTGAATAAGCTGTAGGCAATTTATCCAAAGCTTTCTTAATATCAGCCATTGCAAAAGCACCTTCTGCCTGGTTACGTGTAGAACTGCTCATTAACTGGCTGGAAGAAATTTCTTCCTCTTGTGAAACCACAGCCTGAACCTTTACGGTTTTGCGATAGTTATTGATGAAAGTGTTCTTCATGATTACAAATAACCAACCCTTAAAATTAGTGCCTTGTTCGAATTTGTCGTAATAACGAATGGCCTTCATCATTGTATCCTGTACCAAATCGTCAGCATCATCTAGATTGTTTGTGAATTTGTATGCGTAGCTTTTCAAGGCTGATGCATGTGCGTAAACTTGTAGGTTGAACTGATCTGTAGTCATAGGTTTCTAAATTTAAATAGACACCATGGACAAAGCAATTTAAGTACCAAAGTTTACCAAACAGGGTAAGTAAGGTGTTTTTACGGGAATAAAACGCAAAATCAATAGTTTATGTGTGCTAAATGCATCGGTTTGGGTTTTTTGATTACATGAAGATGGGTTTTCTAATCCACTTTCCTATACATTGGCCTTGCACATGTAAATTAAAACACCTAAAACTGTTGCGCTTTCTTTGTGTTGTCAACAAAGATAAGTTGAAATGGACATTAATATACAGGAAAGACAAATCGGCCTGGTTTTTAAAACCGGGCACGCGGAGATCAGAGTTTGGGCTCCGTATGCGTTGCAGGTTTCGGTGATATTACCTGATTCGGAAATCGCGATGCGGAAAGAAGATATGGGATATTGGTTTGTAAGGACCACCAGGATCAGCGTTGGCGATGATTACCGTTTTAGGATAGAGGCAGACCCGCAACAGAAAGATACCGCGTTACTGGAACGGCCAGACCCTGCCTCACTTTTTCAGCCTGATGGCGTTAGTGCCGCATCGCGGGCTGTCGATTTGCAATACCCCTGGAGTGACCATCATTGGCGTTGTCCGGCTCTGGATCATTTTATCATTTATGAATTGCATACCGGAACCTTCACCAACCTGGGGAATTTCGAGGGTATGGCAGATAAGCTTGATCACCTGATCTCACTTGGCATCACTGCGATTGAACTGATGCCTGTAGGCCAGTTTTCGGGCAATAGGAACTGGGGCTACGACGGCGTACACCCCTTCGCTGTTCAACATAGCTATGGCGGGCCAAAGGCTTTGCAAAAGCTGGTTGACCTGTGCCATTCCAAAGGAATTGCGGTAATATTAGATGTGGTATACAATCACTTTGGCCCTGAAGGCAACCACTTTGATGATTTTGGTCCCTATTTTACAGATAAGTACCAAACGCCATGGGGAAAAGCAATTAATTTTGATGATGCTGATAGCGATGCGGTGAGGGCATTTTTCATTGAAAACTGCCTGATGTGGTTTCGTGATTTTCACATCGACGCATTGCGTCTGGATGCTGTGCATGCCATCAAAGACTTCGGAGCTGTCCACCTCTTGTCGGAACTGAGACATTATACAGATCAGCTTTCCAATAGTTTAAATAAACCTTTTTTCCTGATTGCCGAGCTCGACCTTAATGATCCACGCTACATCAGCGATGCCGGGAGTTTTGGGTATGGCATGCATGCACAGTGGATCGATGAGTTTCATCATGCACTCCGGGTTTCAGCCGGAGGCGAAAAGGAAGGTTATTATTCGGATTTCAACGGCGTTGAGCATCTGGCCAAATCATTCCGGGATGCTTACGTGTATGACGGACAATATTCACCGCACCGGCAGAAAACCTTCGGACGGCCGGCATACGGGCATGCGGGGTCTCAGTTTACCGTATTCTCCCAGAACCATGATCAGGTAGGTAACCGAATGCTAGGCGAGCGAAGCAGCCAGTTATTTAGTTTTGAGATGATTAAACTGATGGCAGGTGCTGTATTTTGCAGCCCTTTTATTCCTTTGATATTTATGGGAGAGGAGTGGGCGGAAAGCAACCCTTTTCAGTTTTTTACAAGCCACAGTGATCCCGATCTGATCGAAGCAGTTAGAAAAGGCAGGAAGGCAGAGTTTGCTTCCTTTCATGCCGAAGGTGAGGCTCCTGATCCTCAGGATCTCAATACCTTCAATAGCTCAAAACCCGACTGGCGCAAAGTTGGTGAAGGGCATCATCAGATTATGCTCGGCTTTTATAAAGCCCTCATATCCATCAGGAAGAATAATGCCGTCTTAGCTAACCTCGACCGCAGGCACGTATCGGCAGAGGCATTTCCGGAACAAAACTGTGTGTTGTTAAGCAGATGGAATTATGCCGAAAGGGTAGTCTGCTTACTCAATTTTTCAAACTTAACACAGGAATTGCAAGTTCCGGACTGGGCCGTAAATTGGTATACCCTCCTTGATTCAGCAATGGATAAATGGGGTGGGCCAAATACAGCCGTCAGGACTATATCAGCAAATCATACTATACAAATCTCAGCAGAATCTATTATTATTTTAACCAGCAGCGATGTTTAAGCCTAAATCAACCTACCGTATCCAGTTTCATAAAGATTTTAATTTTGAGGCACTTAAAGAGATAATACCTTACTTGACAGACCTGGGCATTGATACGCTTTATGCTTCACCTATTTTTGAAGCGGTACCAGGAAGTACCCATGGTTACGATACGGTGAATCCTTTAAGGATCAATCCGGAAATCGGAACCGAAGCGGAGCTAATCGCCATATCAAAGCAACTGAAAGCTGCAGGCATTAACTGGCTCCAGGATATCGTGCCTAACCACATGGCATTTCATCCGCAAAACAGCTGGCTGATGGACGTTTTAAAGAAGGGTGCAGATTCTGATTTCGCCGGATTTTTCGACATTGATCTTCAGAAAGAGGACGGGAGACTCATGGTACCTTTTCTGGGGGAAGACCTTGATGCAGCGATTGAGAACGGGGCGGTGGTGATCAAAAAAAAGGATGCAGCCTATTATCTAAGCGCCGGAGATGCCGACTGGCCCTTGAATGAGGATAGCGGGCGAAAGTTGGAAAAACTGGATGATGAAGCAGGGCTCTCAGATAAAACACTCATTACCACTGTGGCCGGCGAACAGTTTTATCGGCTTTGCAACTGGCAGGAGACCAATAGCCACATCAACTACCGCCGTTTTTTCACTGTAAACAGTTTAATTTGCCTGAATGTACAGGAACAACAGGCTTTTGATTTATACCATAGCTATATTATAGAACTGGTTGAAAAGGGCGTTTTCCAGGGATTACGGATAGATCATGTAGATGGTTTATATGACCCGAAGCAATACTTCGAACGGTTGCGCAAAGCCGCCGGCGAGGAAGTTTATATTGTGGTGGAAAAGATTCTGGAACAGGGAGAGGAGATGCCTGCTGATTGGCCTGTCCAGGGAAATACGGGATATGATTTTCTGGCAGTGGCGAATAATCTGCTTACCAATAAAAAGGCTAAAAAGCCCTTCAACAAATTGTATGAGGAGGTTACCGGAAAAACGCCGGACCACGAAGCTTTGTTGTATGAAAAAAAACAGGCCATTTTAACGGAGCACATGGCAGGAGAACTGGAAAATCTGTGTGACCTCTTTGATCAGTATCGGCTGGGTGTTGAATACAGCACCACACGGAAAAGACTCAGGGAAGCCATTGGCCTTCTACTCCTGGAAATGCCTGTTTATCGGTACTATGAATATACATTTCCCCTAAACAAGCAGTATCATAAAAAAGTGGAAGCACTGATTTTATCTGCTGAACAAAGGAATAAGAAAAGTACGGCCCCTACCTTACTGCGGCAATTGTTTCTCGACATTCCACAAAGGGCAGACCTACATTATAATGAATGTTTGGGGCAGTTTTTTCAGCGTTGCATGCAATTTACCGGTCCGCTGATGGCAAAAGGTGTTGAGGATACTTTGATGTTTACCTACAATCGCTTTATTGGCCATAATGAGGTGGGTGATGCGGCCGATGCTTTTGGTATTGGGGTCAACGCCTTCCATAAATGGATGGTGAAGCAGCAACAAATGTGGCCATACAGCATGAATGCAAGTTCTACCCATGATACCAAAAGAGGCGAAGACGTGAGGGCCAGGCTGAATGTGCTTACGGATATTCCCAAAGAATGGAAAAAACTTCTTGCTGAGCTGGGTGAATCGATAGCGGTTTTAAAAGGCAGATTTTCAGATTTGCAGGGCATGCACCGGAACGACCGGTATATGCTGATACAAACACTTATCGGCGTAATGCCATTTGCAAAAGATCATGATGAGCAACTCAGCGAAAGGCTGGAGCAGTTTGTGCAAAAGGCACTCCGGGAAGCGAAGAAGAGATCAGACTGGGCGGCACCTAATGAAGAATATGAGGCCGAGTTGTCAGGCTTTGCGACGGCTCTTACAGATAACAAAAACAAAAGTAGTAAGCAGCTTCAGGATTTTATAGCGCGAATTGCCGATTTCGCCATTGTAAATAGTTTGGTACAGCTGATTTTAAAGTTTACCTGTCCGGGTATTCCGGATGTATACCAGGGTACTGAATTATGGGATTTAAGCATGGTAGATCCTGATAACCGGAGGGCAGTTGATTACCCTGAGCGGAGCAAACGCTTAGAATCATCTTCCACCCAAACCCTCCATGAGCTTTGGCAGAGCCGTTTAACAGGAACAATCAAACTGAAACTGGTGCAACAACTAATGGGTTTGCGAAAATCCGCGTCGGATATTCTGGAGGAAGGTGACTACATTCCACTTAAAGTAAAAGGGAGACATTCCAAACACATCCTTTCTTATGCCAGAAAATACCGTAATGAGTGGATTGTTGTGGCTTTACCAGTTGGGTTAGCCAGGGCATGTGACGGAGCTGATATCGATGCATGTGCAGGGCTATGGAAAGATACTGAAATCATATTGCCAAAGGGTGCACCTTTAGGTTGGTCAGATTTGCTTTCGAAAAGGGAAGGACACAAAGATGTGCTGAAAAAGGGTTTGGATGTAGCTGAACTTTTTGATCAGTTGCCTTTTGCAGTGATTAAGCTTGTGAGCAGACCGGCGGAGAGAAGTGCGGGAATACTGATGCATATCAGTTCGTTGCCATCCGCTTTTGCAATCGGTGATATCGGTCCTGAAGCCTATAGGTTTGTGGATTTTCTTCAGAAAGCAGGCCAAAAATACTGGCAAATCCTTCCTATTACGCCGGTTAGTAAAGGCAATGGCTATTCGCCATATTCCAGCAATTCTTCCAGCGCTGGCAATGTGTTGTTTATCAGTCCGGAGCTGCTTTTTGAAAAGGGCTTATTAGATCAAAGTGATTTAACCGCTTTTGAGAAGCCGGCGGGAGATCAGGTTAGATTTGAAGTTGCGGGTGAGCAAAAAAGCTTATTGCTCGAAAAAGCTTATCAGTACTTTATGAGTGGTAAGTTTGATGACATTCGCCAGGATTTTAACAATTTTTTGAAGCATAATGAAAGTTGGCTAGGGGAGTATGCCTTGTATACAGTACTCCAGCAGCAACTGCAATCCGAGGAATGGTATCATTGGCCGGAACCATATAAATGCAGGGACGAAAAGACGCTTAGGGATTTTGAGGAACAATATCAACAGGAGATTGACGCGATAAAGTGGCAACAGTTCATTTTTTTTGAGCAGTGGGGCGAGTTGAAACAATATGCAAACTTACGGGGGATATCCTTTATCGGAGATCTGCCTTTCTATATCGATTACGCAGCGCATGAGGTTTGGGCAAATCCGTCACTGTTTATGCTGGATGAGGATTTGAAACCCACGGCGCTGGCTGGCGTTCCACCCGATTATTTTAATGAAGAGGGGCAGCTTTGGGGGATGCCCATATTTAACTGGGTCACAATGAAAGAAAATGGTTATCAGTGGTGGATGAAGCGGATCAAAAACAATCTGGAACATTTCGACCTGCTCCGGCTGGATCATTTCAGGGCGTTCTCTGCATACTGGTCGATACCAGCCGGGGAGAATACAGCCATTTCAGGGAAATGGGTAGATGGTCCTGCTGATGATTTTTTCAATTCCATAGAACCGGAATTAATTAATCGCCTTATTGCAGAAGATCTTGGTGAAGCGAGTGAAGGCGTTGAAGAGCTTCTAAGTAAATTCAGGCTGCCGGGAATGCGGGTGGTTCAGTTCGCCTTAGGTGCAGATGTATCTGCTTCCTCCCACATTCCTCACAATTATGAATCGCCCAATATTATTGCTTATTCTGGCACACACGATAATAATACAATTAAGGGTTGGTTTATTACCGAAGCAGATGCTGCAACCAAAAAGCGCCTTGAGGCTTACACCGGACAGGCAGTACAAAAGAAAAATATCAATAAAATCCTGATCACGCTAATCTATTCTTCTATTGCAAGGACTGCAATACTGCCTATGCAAGATATTTTAGGACTTGATGAGCGCAGCAGAATGAATACGCCCGGTACGCGAACCGGCAACTGGGGCTGGCGCCTTAAAAAAGGCTATTTAACTGACCGGCTTTCGAAAGAATGGAGCAGGCTTACAGAATTATACGGGAGACGATAGTGTATTAACTTATCGTTCATGTGTTCACCTGTTTGTGGGACAATTGAGGTTGAACACATGAACGATAAGGTTAATTAATTTTTACTTGTCATTAACGGGATTTCAAACCAGAATTCGGAGCCAACATTAATTTCACTATCTACGCCGATTTTACCGTGATGGCGGTGGATGATTTGCGACGATATGTAGAGACCTAAGCCCAGGCCTGAGAAATTGCTGGAAGATTCTTCGACTCTAAAGAAGCGGTCGAAAATAAATTCTGATTTATCTTCAGGAATACCAATACCCTGATCTTTCACTGATAATTTTAATGCTTTACCATCCGCTTTTGCCTTCACGAAAATTTCTTTTCCTTTAGGCGAATATTTAATGGCGTTGGACAGGAAATTAGAAATCACCTGCTCAATCCGGTTTTTGTCTGCATAAATGGTTACATTTTCAACCTCGCAGATTACACGCTGATCGCCGAGGTTGCCCTGAATCCCATCTATAGCTTCATTAACCACTTCCGATACCATGAATTCAGAAAAACTAAATGTCATTTTACCAGCTTGTATTTTGGTTACATCAAGCAGGTCATCCACCAGTCTGGTGAGTTTACCCACCTGCCTGTCTGCTTTATCAATAAAGGCAAAAATATTGTCAAACTTTTTGTCCCTCGCCATTTTCATAGCAAACTGCATATATCCTTTAATGCTGGTAATCGGTGTTTTGAGTTCATGGCTGGCAATGCTCATGAATTCATCTTTTTTATTCATCTGATCCCTGGTGGTGCGCTGGGCAATGATGAGGTCAGTAACTTCAAAACCAAAAAATGATATGCCGTCGATTTTTCCATTGGAAGCATATACCGGATTGATGATGAGATCGAACCAGCTATCGGTTTGCTTACCGGTAACCTGATCCTTCTGCTGAAGCTGATAGGAATTGGCAACGTAGGTTTGTCCGGTTTTCATTACCTGCTGTTCAATCTCCAGCAGTTGAGGTGTGCCGAACTGCGAGTTTTTAGCGAGTGTTTTACCTATATATTCTGTTTGACCGTCGAAGGCGGCATAAGCCTCATTCACGAACTCGTAGGTTAGTGCTGCACCGCGGCGAATGCTGATCAGGGCAGGTGCTTTTTTGAATATGCTGTGAAACTCGTCCTGCTGTTTTTTAATCAGTTGCTGCAACTCATTTCGGCGCTTTTCATTATGCTTTTGCTTGGTAATGTCGATAACATAGGTTACAGCATCAAGCTTGTTTTCCTCATCAAGGACTGCAGAACCCACCATTACGTCGATCAGCTTGCCGTTTTTAGCTCTGTATTGCTTCTCGAAAGGAGGGCAGAAGCCCTCGGTTTTAAGCAGATCGGCCGATATTCTGCTGATGGGCATGAATTCTTCAGGGGTGAGGTCGATCCAGTTGATATTACCCTGCTCAAAATCTTCAATGGTATAGCCCAGCATATCGAGGAAGATATGATTGGCGTTATCAATTCGTCCGGTTTCGATATCGGAGAAAATCATTCCAATCACATTAGAATCAAATATTTTTCTGAATTTACGTTCAGTTAAATTGAGTTTAGTTTCGGTATCAGCCAGTGTTGAGATATCGAGGATTGAACCAACCATCCGGTAAGGGATTTGATTCGCATCAATGATGATGCTGCCCCGATCAAGAATGGTGGCATAACTGTCATTGGCTTTCTTTAAACGATATTGTGCAGACCAATGCTCATCACCATTATTGATCGCATTGTATACGCTTTCCTTTACCCGTTCACGGTCATCGGCATGGATAATATCAAAGTAGAAAACAATATTCTGGTTGGTGATATCCTCAGGGTAACCAAACATGGTGTTGAAGTTGCTGCTTCGCCACATGGTATTATCCGCCAGATTCCAGTCCCAGATGGTATCGTTGGTAGCCTGGGAAACGAGGTTAAACCTGGTTTCACTTTCCGATAATTTTTGCGTTCGCTCGTTTACCTTGAGTTCAAGCTGTGAATTTAACTGTTTCAGGCTTTCGCGCGCCTGGAGAAGATCATTATAGTTGTTCCTGATTTTTTCGTCGGCCAGCTTCTGTTTCGAAATATCGGTTAAGGTAGCTACAAAGCCATCAGACATTTTTACGGCAACCACCTGTACCCAGCTTCGGTTATTCAATTGAAGTTCGAGCTGCAGGTTTGTGCCTTTCTCCACTACGCTGATATATTTTTGCATCAATGCACCATCACTAAGCTCCGCAAGGTTTTCAGAGAAGCCCGCATTTAGCAGTTCATGCTGACTGCGTTTAAGAATTCTGGTGGCCTGATCGTTTAAGGAGATACAGGTAAAGTCGGTGATAAAGTGTTGTTTATTTCTGATGGCCTTAAATGCCAGGATACCATTCGGACTCGCATTGAACACCCCTGATATGATATTATTGAGTTCGGTTAGTTTGGAAATATCTACAAAAGTAATTACTACACCATCCGTTTTTTTATCCTTTCTGATATAAGGTAATATCCTGAGAAGACTACTTGCTCCGTTTTTAAGCAATATCTCCTTCTCCATTACTTTTCCTTTAGATAACACCTGCTGAATATCATCGGTCAGATTTTCAGCAATAATGTTGTGCGAGATCTGCTCGATAGAACGACCAATATCCGCTTCGATGAGGTTGACCATTTTAATGGCCGCCACATTGAACTTCCTGATGTACATATCTGCATCAACAAAGATCTGCCCGATATCGGTACTGCGGAAATAGTTATCAAGGTCATCATTCAGGTCGATCAGCTCCTTTATCTTAAGCTGGTGTTCTGTGTTGAGGGTGTGTAATTCTTCGTTGAGTGATTGCAGTTCCTCGTTGCTGGACTGAAGCTCTTCATTTGCCGAGAGGAGCTCTTCGTTGGTTGACTGGAGTTCCTCATTTGTGGTCTCCATCTCTTCAACGGCCAGCTGCAAGTGGCTCCTGGTTTCATTCAACTCGGCTTCAAGTTCAAATATATATTCATTCTGGTTGCCATCCTGAAAGTCGAACATCCCTGCACTATCTTTTTCAGGAATATTTTCTGCAACACTTTCACCAAATACGATAAGTGTAAATCCACTACCGTGACTGGCATCTGGCGGTTGAACGGATACATTGAGGTAGGTTTCCTTATCCCCGCGTTCAAAACGCAGTCTGCGCAGGTGGATTTCCTCGTTTGCTTTCCAGGCTTTGCGTATAGCGGTGTTTAAAGTGATCGACAGTTCTTTGGAAACCATCTTCAGGATATTCAGCTCTATCTTGCCATCGGGTAGCGAAAGGTATTTGCGGTAATCTCCTATAGCATCCTGTATGATGTATGACTTATCGATATAAATTCCGATAAAGCCCAGGCCCTTAGTGACGAAATCGTTGAAGTTGCGTTCAATCTGGCTAAGGGGAGTTTCATGGATTCCGGATTTCTTTTTTTCCTGATCGGTTACTGACCGGGAACCAGTGTTATAGGTATTGTATCCGGCATAATTGATTATACCGGTTTTTTGAGATAGTTTCCACTTACCGGAGATTTCTGTTAATCCGTTTTTTAGAGATGCTGCAGTTTCACTGGACCCTAAAAAAAGGTAACCGCCATGGTTGAGTGAGAAGTGAAAGATGGACAGTATTTTTTCCTGCAGGATGCTGTTGACATAAATGAGCATATTCCGGCAGGTAACCACATCATTTTTAATGAATGGAGGAGATTTAGTTACGTCGTGTTTAGCAAAAACTACTTGTTTACGTAAGGTGGAGGTTACGCTGTAATATTTGCCATCCTGAACCACATATTTTTTAAACAGTCGGGCTGGAATTTCTTTTTTAATGTTAAGCGGGTACTGATTCCGACCGGCAATTTCGATGCTTTTGTCGTCTATATCTGTAGCAAAAATCTTAATATCGATTTTTTTCTTTGATTTTTCCACGCATTCGTTTGCAATCATGGCTACTGTATAAGCCTCCTGGCCGGTGCTACAGGCACAGACCCATATTTTTAGGGAGTCAACAGCTTTTTTTCTGCTGATGAGTTCGGTAAGTTGTTTTGAAAATGCTTCGAAGGCGCCACTGTCTCTGAAGAATTTGGTTACGCCAATTAAAAAATCTTGCCCCAATACACCAACTTCTGTATTGTTTTTGCGCAGTAGGGACACATATTCATCAAGTGTGCGCATGCCGTTTTCGTTCATGCGCCTTCCAATTCTACGGATGATGGTTGGCGTTTTGTACAAATTAAAATCGTTCCCGCTCTGCTCATATACCAGTGAGAAAATCTCATCGAGCAATTTCTCGTCGATTTTTCCATTTTCGAGCACCTTAACAGGCTCTTCATTCACGTAGTTAAACAGCTCGCGACTAATATCTGCGGGGAGGAGTACGAAGTCGGCATTTCCGGATGCAATTGCACTATTGGGCATACCATCGAACTTAGCTGATGTGGGCTCCTGAACAATCACCATACCGCCACAGTCTTTTATGGCCTGTATTCCTTTGGTGCCATCGGTTCCTGTTCCTGAAAGAATTACGGCAATGGCCTTTTCCTTTTTATCCTCGGCAAGGGTATAGAGGAAGTGATCAATTGCCGTATTGGGGGCTTTGACCAGGGATTTATCGGCTAGTTTTAAACGACCGTTACTTACGGTCATCAGTTTGTTATTGGGTATAATGTAAACGCAGTCCTGCTGTATGGCCATATTGTGTGCCGCCTCAAATACCTTCATATGGGTATGTTTGGCCACCAGTTCAACCAGTAAACTTTTATAATCGGAGGAGAGGTGCTGTATAACAATAAAGGAAAAGCTGGCATTTGCCGGCATATTATCAAAAAATTCGTGAATGGCCTCCAGTCCACCGGCAGATGCCCCGATTGCCACGATGTACTTATCAAATCTTCTTGTGCTTTCTACAGCCATTTTAATGCTCACTCGTTTTTATTTAAATGGTTTTTTCATTTCTGAATCCCAGAAGAAAATTTCTGAATGATTCTGCTGCCTCAATTTCGGTAGCTGTCCATTTCGCCGACTGTCCCCTTACAGTTTGTTGCCAAAGCTTAAAAGAGTTTCTGGGGTGATAGTTTACACCATCTTTATCGAAACTAATCGCTTCATTCGGGTTGCCACCCCAGTTAATTTCCCTGATCAATTCGGGCCTGAAAAAAATCAGTATATCCTCATTATTGGTTCCGAAGGGAATGGCTAAAATTCCACTGGCTAATTCCATGTAGGGCTCGGCCTCATCGTATGCCCGGGCTAACGATTGCGTATTATATATGCCATCAGCAGCTTTGCGTGATGCCCATAAAAGCAGGTTTTCCAATTCCCCGTCCTGTGGCGTTGAGCCGCCAGTAGAGATATTACCATTTATTTTCAGCGCAAATCCAGTTGAATTAAACAGCGAAAATACATATTTGTTTTCATCTGCTGTAAGCCCTTTCTCAATACTTTCGTTGTTAAATATGGTTTCTACTACAGCAGCTTGTATCTTCAGCATTTCGGCACTGCGTCCTAATTCTTCCTGTTTGATGACAGATGAGATGCGGTAAGATATTTCCATACTTAGCCATTCGAAAATGGACCTTATTTCGAGGCCCAGGTATTTTTCTGTGATGTGGTGGCAGGATATCAGACCCCACAACTGGCCCTCTACCATAACCCTGATGGACATGGAGGCTGCGACATTCATATTGGCCATGTATTCCAGGTGTACTGCTGCAATACTTCTCAGATTGCAGTCAGACAGGTCTAAAAATCCGTGTATAATGGGATTGATGACCGGGAAAAGCCGGGAAGCCTTATAACTTCTATTTGGGATTAGCCGGTAAGGGTTTTTGATGTATAACGCCCGGGCTTGTTTCGGCACATCGGATGCCGGAAAAGTCTGGCCAAGATAGCTTTCCAACTCTCCGGTGATCTCCTCGGCGAGTACTGTACCGTTCCACTGGTGATCAAACTGATACATGCGAATGCCATCGAATCCTGCAATCCTTCGGATTTCACGAATACTGGCCTGGCAGATTTCATTTAAATTTTCCGTAGTTTCCAATACAGAGATGAACGACCTTACTTCCTGAAAAACTTCTGAGAAGCTGCGTTCAGGAATTTTATCATCTTTTTCTATCTCCAGAATTGCGAGTTCTTTTTTAACATGAAGCAATACATTAAGGATAAGCTCTTCACCCTCCATTTGATAGGTGCACCTTAAAGGCACTCTGTTTCTTTGTCCTTTAGCGATCTCATTTTGCAGGGATTCCAAATCCAGATCGGGGAAGAGTGATGATATGCTGGTATTGATCAGCTGCCGGATATCGCTGCCAGTAAGCTCTTCGATGTTTTCGCTGCCCTGAACAATATTTAATGTCTGATGATCCAATACCAATAAATAACCATAGTCCTGGATGGAGTTGGTTTGGTGTATGGCCAGGTTTCCGCAGAATTCCGCATCGTAGTTTTTTTGATCTTCCATAGTTTAATGTCGTATCTGATAATACAGCAGGAATTTTATTTTCCTGATAATTTAATGCACGTGGATTGACGTCCGAGATAAAAGTATGTATTTTTCTGTAAAATCCGTTGATTACATTGGTTCACTTGCTTGTTGGCCGCTAATTGCAATAATCTACGCTAAGGGATATTTCCTTTTGACTAAGCGGTGACCTGTGCGGAAGCAAGCTATACCTACATTTGGTTTTAAATCTTTATTTTATGAAGAACATAGGTTTTTTATCATTCGGCCATTGGTCTGATCATCCTTCGTACCTCACTCGCAGTGCGGGTGATACTTTGCTACAGTCAATTGATTTAGCTGTAGCAGCAGAGGAAATTGGTTTGGATGGGGCTTATTTCCGGGTTCACCATTTTGCGAGGCAGCTGGCGTCGCCATTTCCCTTGCTTTCGGCAATCGGGGCAAAAACAAAAACTATAGACATTGGTACAGGCGTGATCGATATGCGGTATGAAAATCCGCTATATATGGTTGAGGATGCAGGTGCTGCCGATCTGATTTCAGGTGGTCGTTTGCAACTTGGGGTAAGCCGTGGTTCGCCGGAGCAGGTAATTGAAGGCTGGAGACACTTTGGCTATGTGCCTCAGGAGGGAGAAACCGATGCAGATATGGGTAGAAGGAAAGTACTGGAATTTCTGGATAAGCTGGATGGAACCGGATTCGCACAGCCAAATCCCAATCCGATGTTTCCAAATCCTCCGGGACTACTACGCCTGGAACCGCATTCGGCAGGGCTACGGGAGCGCATCTGGTGGGGAGCTGCATCGAATGCTACGGCAATATGGGCAGCTGAAAATGCCATGAATCTGCAAAGTTCTACCTTAAAGTTTGATGAGAACGGTAAACCTTTCCATATTCAGCAGGCCGAGCAAATCAGGCTTTATAAAGATGCATGGAAAAAAGCGGGACACAGCCGTGAGCCTAAGGTTTCGGTTAGCCGGTCTATATTTGCCCTGGTGAATGAACAGGACAGGTATTACTTTGGTAACCAGGGTAAAGCTTCCGATAGTTTTGGCTACATCGAGGCTGATCAGCGTGCAGTTTTCGGTAAAAGCTATGCGGCAGAGCCTGATGTGCTCATTGAGGAATTAAGAAAAGATGAAGCGATACAGGAGGCGGATACGGTGTTACTGACTATTCCAAACACCCTCGGGGTTGATTACAACATCCATATATTGTCGTCCATACTGGAGCACGTTGCGCCAGCATTGGGTTGGAAATAAGCGGATTTTGCTTGCGGGAAAAACATCTTATCATCATCTTTAAATTGTAAGGTTCTGTAAATCAGTTGTGCCTGAAATATCTTGAAACTTTATGTGACCAGCCATGTTGCACCAATACTCATTAATATTGATGGGACATTTATTATTCACATGAAAAAAATATTTATTTCAAGCTTATTTTCCCTGGCCTTATTTACAGGAGTGGCTCAGGCGCAGATTCAAAAAGGCAATGTTATGGTTGGCGGTAACATTACAAACATCAATTTAGGTTTAGATGATCCTAAAATTTTCAGTGTAGACATCACTCCGAAGGCAGCATGGTTTATTCAGGATAACCTGGCATTGGGTGGCTATGTAAACTTCGGTTTGGAAACTGCCAAAAATTCGAACACTACAACCAGTTACGGTGTAGGTGCATTGGGCAGATACTATGCGGGTAAAGATACCGAGGTATTGCGTCATGGTCGTTTCTTCGCAGAGGCAACAGCAGGTATTGGTGGTGTTAATGTAAGCAAAGGTGGTGGTAACACCAACGGTTTAAACCTAAGTGTTGGGCCAGGTTTTGCTTATTTCGTAACACCTAACATCGGTTTGGAAACTTTATTAAAATATAACGGATTGGTTGGATTTGGTAGTGCTACTACGCAAAGCAATTTGAACCTTTCGTTTGGCTTCCAGATTTACCTCCCTGGTCAGCGTACTGCAAATAAAGTAAAAGGCGACGTGAAGTAGTCAACCTTATGATACTAAAGACCGGCATTTAGCAATAGATGCCGGTTTTTCTGTTTTGTACGGGGCAGGCGTGGGTGGATGTTTGGTGGGTAAAAGGCGGATATAAGGTGGGTGAGAGGCGGGGAGGGATACAGATTAACTTAAAATCTTTTCTTGAAACGAATTTATCTTGATTTCCATACCTACTTTAATGATTCCGGAACCTTTGTGAAGCAGGTTCTGACCGAACATGATTTTATTATTCAGGCTGCGGTATCCTGCCAGTGTTTTAAGGGGTTCGGCACTTTTGGTGGCTGTTTGCTGGTTCACCGTAACGAGAACACACCGGGCGCAGGGTTTAACTGCAGAGAATGAGATGCTACCCATTTCAAAGGAGTCAAATGCGTCTTCTGCATGCGGTTCGCCTCCCGTAAATACAAAATTAGGACGGAAACGGTCCATGAGTACCGGTGTTTCCAGTTTTTCATTCAGCTGATCCAGTGAAGCCTGACCAATCATCAGGCAGGGGTAACCGTCTGCAAAGCTTACAATTTCCTGATGAGCTGCATATTTTGGATCGACGATTCTCCGGGCTTGTTCCGGCATACTCACCAGTCGCACCGGCATATTCATGAAACCGGAAAACCAGTCGCTCACACTTTTGTCTACCTCAATGCCTTCAGTTAAATCATCCCAGATTGTAACAGGAATAGGTTTTCCTGTAGTTTTGGCAATTGGAAAGGTAATTCGCAAAGTGGGGTTTTCCTTGTGCGCGACAGTAAGGTTTTCAGCAGTAATCGATACCTCTAAAAGTGATAATTGTGGGTACTTCCTTTGCGTAATAAACGTACCAGTGTCATCAATCAAAACCCATTTCCGGTCGTAAAACAGCCCTGTTTCTGCTATCGCAGATTCGGTTAAGCTAATGCCTCCCAATGATTTGATGGGGTATATATAAATTTCTGAAAGCTGAAACCTGTTCATGGGTTAAAGATAGCAAAGCCATCAAAAAACCAAAAGAAGTATTTATTAAAATGCTATGGTTTAGTGCCTGTTGCCTTGTATCACTTTGAAAACGTGTAAAACCTGAGGGAATAGGGCATCCATACTTTCCTGTGCGCCTTTTACTGATCCGGGAAAAGTTAAAATTAGCGTATCGCCAATTAATCCGGCAACACTTCTGGATAACATGGCATAGGGCATCCGTTCCTGTCCATAGCGCCTGGCTGTTTCCATAATGCCGTCAATAGATTTTTCAATTAATGGTGCAACCGCCTCACTGGTCACATCCCTAGGTGACAGTCCGGTTCCGCCTGTGAAAATCAACAGGTCTACCTGAGTGGCCAGTGTTTTTACTTTATCCTGAATGAGGTTGAAATCATCTGGAATTACTTCATAAGTACCTGTTTCTATTCCGAAAGATGCGAGTTTGCTGATAATGGCTTTGCCGGATTTGTCCACACCGCTACCAGATGAGATGGTGTCAGAGCACACCATTACTGCAGCTGTTAAATCTGCATAGTCCAGTTTATTAAAGTCAGTTTTTCCGCCTGATTTTTTAAGGAGCCTGATGTTTTCAATCTCAACCCCTTTGTCGATCGGTTTGAGCATATCGTACATGGTTAGCGCGGTAACTGAGGCGCCATGCATGGCTTCCACTTCTACACCTGTTTTATAAATGGTATGCACTTCTACGGCGATGATGATGGTTAAATCTTTTATTTCGTAGGTGATCGAAGTAAATTCGACCGGCAGGGGGTGACAGTCAGGAATCACATCACTGGTTTTTTTTACCCCTAATAAACCTGCTGCCCGGGCGAATTCAAATACATCCCCTTTAGGCACTTTTCTTTGTTCAATGGCTTCAATGGTTTCTTTTCGCGAAACTTTAAGGGTTGCAGTGGCAATCGCAATGCGAAGGGTATTTGATTTATGCGTAATGTTAACCATACTATTTATTTTCTTTCCACTGATGTGTACCGTCTTCAAAAACTTCTTTCCCCCAGATGGGCAGTTCCGCTTTCAGGCGTTCGACTACTTCTTCACAGGCATCAATGGCCGGTTTTCGGTGTGCGGACGAGGTGAAAACAAAAAGGCAGATTTCGCCTGCTTTAACTAAACCCAGCGATTGGTAAACATGCATGCAGGTGAGGGGGTATTTTGCGAAAACTGCTTCCCTTATTTCATCCATCTGTTTTAGAGCCACATCTTCGAAAGCGGTATAATCAATGGCCGATACCAGTTTACCGTCAATCTCATCTGCTCTGACTTGTCCCAGAAATATGCTGTGCCCACCAATATTGGTTTTGGTGCTATGCTTGCTGATGCTTGTGGAAATAAAGTCGGGTGCAATCGGGCCTTCCACGAATATATTTTTGATTTTCTTTTCACTCATGCTAAGTTGTTAAAAAGTGTTTCCTCCACTTTGCTATGCCTCCTTTTAAGCTGTACATTGTTTTTGTATGGCCATATTTCTGATACAGAGCTTCAGCTGCGGCTACACTTCTGACGCCGTGCTGGCACAGAAGCACAATATTGTTTTGTGTTATTTCAGATGATAAGAAATTATCAAATGCAGACATGGGTACCTGTTTGTAAGTTTCAGTATCCAATCTCGGAAACTCATGTTTTTCACGCACATCGATGATGATGGTGGATTCCTCTTCGCTGAGGCTTAGCATACGTTCCACATCAATTTCAATATAACTGTGGTTTAAAGGCATTGTATCTGGATCACTGGCTTCCATGACCAGGGGTGTATCATACTTCGAGGGACTTATATTCATTTCGTATTGCTCCTGGCTGAGCAGATTATAATGTAATAATTTGTTGATCAGTGGTTTCCCGATTCCGGTAATCAGTTTAATGATTTCCCCGGCGGCCATTGTGCCCATAATACCGGGTAAAACGCCTAATATACCATTTTCTGCGCAATTTGGAATTTCCCCATGAGCAGGTGGAACTGGAAATATGTCCCTGTAATTGGTTTTCCGGCCATCTGCATCCGGCACATTAAAAATGGCAAGTTGCCCTTCGAAACCCGAAACGGCTGCGAAAACCAGAGATTTATGGAGCCGTACACAGGTGTCATTGATGAGGTATCTGCTGTCGAAATTATCTGTTCCGTCGAAGATAATATCGTAATCCCTGAAAACTTCTGCAATGTTTTGAGTACTGATGCGAAGCAGGTGGATTCTATATTGGGGATCGGGGTTCATTTCCTGAAGCCTTTTTGCTGCCACGCTGGCCTTTTTAGACCCAATGTTGGCGGTTCCGAACAATACCTGCCTGTGCAGGTTAGATAATTCTATTGTGTCATTGTCGGCAATACCGATATAGCCAACACCTGCTGCTGCGAGGTATTGCAGTGCAGGGCATCCCAAACCGCCTGCACCAATCACCAACACCTTTGCCTGTAAGAGCAGTTGCTGTGCTTCGGGGCCGAAGCCACTTAAAATCAGTTGCCTTTGATAACGTTCGGTATCCATACTATCCTCCTGAAAAAGGGGGCATAATGGCAATGCTGTCCCCGTTTCTGATTTCACTTTCCTGCTGAACCAGGTTTTTGTTTAAAGCAAGTTTATATTTCATTCCGGCAAGCTGAGGAAAGGTTTTCTCCAGATAGTTTTGCAAACCGCTGGTGGTTTCAATGCCATTAATTTGTATTTTCTGATTTGGAATAAATTCCGAAATCCTGCCAAAACTGATCAATTCTATTTCCATTCTTTTAAATCTTGACGATCACGCGTGAGGTATCAACAATACGCTTACGATTTCTCCTGCTTTAAATTGTTCGCGCTCTTCATCCAGCTGAATCAGGCAGTTTGCCTGTGCAAAAGAACTCAAACGATACGACTCCTGCGCACCAAGTGGCGTGGCTTTCCCGTTTTTGAAGTTTCCCTTCAGAAAATGAGTCAGTCCTTTTGGTTTCCGATAATCGTGGGTCAGCACCCCCTCAAACGCATGTACACTGTTTTCCTTATTGGATAATCTTTTTATTGCCGGTAGCACATAATTATAGTAACAATTCAGCACTGATGAGGGATTTCCCGGAAGACCAAAAATAACTTTATCTCCCTTTTTTCCAAAATATAAAGGTTTTCCGGGTTTCTGTTTCACTTTATGGAAAACCTGCTGAACACCACAGGCGGCTGATGCCTGAAGAACGAAGTCGTAGTCGCCAACACTAACTCCGCCGGTTAATAATACCACATCACTGTTCTCCAAAGCTGTTTTCAAAACCGCTGTCAGCGCTTCGAGTGTATCCGCTGCTGTCAATACTGTTACAGTTGAGATGCCTTCCTGGTACAGTGCGGAAGCGAGCGAATAAGAATTGGATTCATAAACCTGTCCAAATTTTAAAGGCAAACCAGGTTGCTGCAATTCATCACCTGTGAGGATGATGGCAATTTTAGGCATGGGGTAGACCTCCACTTCACTAATTCCTATTCCGGCTAAAAAGGCCAGTGCCGGGGGACTAAGCAGATTTCCTTTTTGCATGGCCAGTTGTCCAGCAGTGATTTCTGATCCAATTTGCCGGACATTAGCGCCTGGCAGCAGTTGTTCATCATCAAAGCTAATTTGATTCCCGTTTCTGGTCACTTTCTCCTGCATTATTACCGTATCGGCCCCTTTAGGGAGTGGTGCCCCGGTAAAAATTCTTACTGTTTCACCGGATTGTATTGTCAGTTCATGTGCGGTACCTGCAGCCATTTCACCAACCAGCAGCAATTCCTTTCCCTTATCTTCAAATATAATGGCATAACCATCCATAGACGACTGGCGAAAGGCCGGAATATTGAAGGCTCCTAAAATATCTTTTGCTAAAATGTGGCCTGCGGCATTCAAAAGCTGTTTAATCTCCGGTTGCAGGGCAGCTGTATGCTCGGTGATCAGCTGTTTCGCTTCACTTACACTGATCATGTCTTATCCTCCAATGGTTATCATGCTCCGGTTTTTGATGGCGTCGGCATCAATGTTTTCAAAATTAGTGATGAGCTGTCCGCCGAGTTCCTTTTTCTTGCTCCAGATGGAAGCTTTGATCAGGGGCAGGACATCTTCATTCTTTCGCAATGCATTCAGCAGATCGGTTTCCCCGTCGGAAAACAAACAGTTTTTAAGTTTCCCGTCGGCGGTGAGTCGCATCCGGTTGCAGGTGCTGCAGAATGGAGCAGTCATGGTGCTGATCACCGCAAAAGATCCTTCATGTCCGGGGATCATGAATGCCTTTGCTATATCGTGCGGGGCAGATTTCACAGGTAAGGTGATAAAATCTTGTTCAATGAGGTTCAGGATTTCCTGGTAGGAAAACATCTTATTGCTGGTCCACTTATTACCGGTAAAGGGCATAAATTCTATAAACCTGATCTGGATGGGGTTGTGTTTTGTCCAGTTGATGAAATCTTTGATTTCTCCATCATTCAGACCTTTCATCACCACCATATTGATTTTAACCGTAATTTTATGTTGCAGCAATAGTTCTATATTACTCCGTACCTGGTGGAATACATCCCGTCGGGTAATCATGAAAAACTTTTCAGGTTGCAGGGTGTCGAGGCTGATGTTTACGGTTTTGATACCTGCTTCGATTAAAACCGGCAGCATTTCGGCAATCCTTGTACCGTTTGTGGTGATTACCAGCTCTACGGGAAGTTCGCCGAGGCCGCGGATAATTTCAGCAGCATCTTTACGTACGAGAGGTTCTCCACCTGTAAGGCGGATTTTTTTTACGCCCTGTTCTACAAAAGTCTTTGCAAGGGCCAGCACTTCATGAGGTTGCATCAGGCGTGAGGCCGGAGTAAAATCGTAATCCTCTTCCGGCATACAATAAAAGCATCTGAAGTTGCAATTATCAGTTAACGATATCCGCAAATAATCATGCACCCTCCCAAACGAATCTTCTATCATTTACTGTTTATTAAATTATTATAGTCTTTTTCGGTATCTATATCAATTTCTCCCATTTCAAACGGAATACTTGCCACATCCTCAATATACTGTTTTATTAAACCTTTTGCACCATTTGTGCCGTTTAAAGTTAACAATTCTCCGAAGTATTTTTTGTTGAACAGTGCAGGGGTGCCAGTTGTTTTCGCATATGTGCAGGTGATGATATTTTGTTGAACAGTATTGGACTTATTTACCAGGTCATTGAGTATGGAATCTGAAATATAAACCTGGTCGGCAACCATAATGATGATGTTTTCCAATTGTGCATTTTTTGCGAGTGCTGTCTGAAGTCCGAAGGCAATACTGGATGACATCCCTTGTTCCCAATCCGGATTTATGGCATAAACCGCTGCGGCATGTCTGGAATGCCCTAGAATCTCTTCTGCATACGCACCAAGTACCACAACTATCGGGCGGAATGCGGTATTCAAGGCAGCTGTGACCGCAATATCCAATAACATCTGTCCGTTGTAACGAAGCAATTGCTTTGGTTTTCCCATTCTGCTTGAATTACCTGCTGCCAGGATAATGATACCAGTATCCATTAATTACTTTTTGAATCGTATACGTGTATGGGTTGTTTTTTCTCTTTAAGCATGCCTGCTGATGCACCTGCAAATAATGCTTTTATTTCTGCGATCACAGAAACTGCAATTTCTTCTGCAGTTTCGGCACCAATATCGAGTCCGATGGGCCCATTTATTCTGGCTTCCTGTGCAGATTTTCCGAGTTCTTCCAGCATTCTGACCAATTTCTTCTTTGGCCCTAAGGTGCCTATATAGGGGGCTTTAGTTTCCAGAAGCAGATTCAACAGGGCAGTATCGTAATTGTAGTTATGCGTCATCAGTACAAAAGCAGTTTGCCCGTTTATTTCTATCAGGGGAATAAGCTGCTCCGGTTTTGCCACCAGAACCTGCTTAGCTGTGGGGAATCTTTGTGTGGTGGCATGCGTTGGCCGGCCATCGGCTACGATGATTTCCCAACCTAAAATGTTTGCCATCCCGGCAAGGGGCTGTGCATCGTTTCCGGCGCCTGCAATGATGAGTTGAATAGGCGGCGGAATGAACTCCAGGAAAGCATCGAACTCCTCTGCTCCGATGGCATAAGATTCGAATCTCGATAATCTGAGTTTCAATACATCAAATGCATCATTTTTTAATGTACCTGAAATTTCCTCCGAAACTTTATCCAGTATGTGGTTTTCCCTAAACAACATGACTGAGCCAGGTTGCGTTTTGCTGTTTAACGAAAACAGGGTCGCAATTACGCAGTTTTCTCTTAATCTGTTTGCTTCCTTTAAAATTTCAATGGGATTGAGTTGGTCTTCAGCAAAGATGGGTTCGAAAAGGATGTGCACAATGCCGTTGCAACCCAGCTGGACGCCGAATTTAGCATCGTCCTCATCTGTGGTATCGTAGGTAACGAGTTTATTTTCACCCTGATGAATGGCTGAAAGTGCTTTCCTCAATGCATCGCCTTCCAGGCAACCACCACTGATGGCACCCGTAAGCATGCCGTCGTCGGTAACCAGCATTCTGGCGCCAGGCCTTCTGTAGGAAGAACCCTCTACTTTAACCACGGTTGCCAATGCCGACTTTTTACTTTCGGCTATGGCTTTCTGGTAAGCGCCGAGGATATCAACAATCTCTTTCATATAGGGAATATAACAGCTAAACTACGAAACCGGTGTGAAATAAAATCAAATACTTATGGAAACGGTAATTTTGGTAGATATATCCGTGATTTATATAAGCACTGCCCCGGAAAATCGCGGGATATTTGTAAATTTGTTGCTTTAAACACTAATTTTAGCTAAGTGAAAACCATTTTTCACTCACAGATTCTACCTTTATTGCCAGTCCAGAATTTTCAAATCCCGTTATCAAAAACTAGATGAACAAGTATTTTTCCAGCATAATTCTTCCATTATTAACAGACATTTGAAGATGATAAAAAGATCTAAAGGTTTTGGTTTTATAATGCTCATTGTATTTGCCGTACAGGTGAGTTCGCATGCACAAAAGCTACGTATTGCTGTGGCGGCGAATGCGCAGGGAGTCATTAAAAAGTTGCAGCTTGATTTTAAAAAGCGCACGGGTATTGAAACAGAAGCGATTATTGGTGCCTCCGGAAAACTCACTACCCAGATTATGAACGGAGCACCCTATGAAGTTTTTCTTTCGGCGGATACTGATTTTCCAGATAAACTTTATGCCGGGGGTTACGGACTTCAAAAACCTAAGCTGTATGCCCTGGGAAGCTTAATCATTTGCGGATCTGTTTCGGGTGATATCAAAAACTGGCAATCTTTGCTGGTGAACGAACGTGTTAAGAAAATAGCCGTTGCCAATCCTAAAACGGCACCTTATGGCAGGGCCGCCGAGGAAAGTCTGAGTTTCTTTAAACTGAACGAACAGATTGGTTCGAAGCTCGTGTTTGGGGAAAGCATTTCCCAGGTGAATACCTACCTGCAAACAGGTGTGGTGGATATGGGCTTTACTACAGAAGCTTTTTTATATGAAAATGTTGATCAGTCAAAATTGAAATGGGCGAGGGTGGACCCCAAAAGCTACTCCCGACTTGAACAAGGTGTTATTTTGCTTAAATATTCGAAACAAAGGGGCGGAAAGAATGCTTTAAAGTTTTATGAATATTTGTCATCAGCCGCTGCAAAGAAGATTATTTCCGGCAATGGCTATCGATTACCCGAATAAAAAATAAATGGATCTGGAACCAATATGGCTAAGTATGAAGCTGGCAATGATTACAACAGCTATCCTGTTGTTTATTGGAATACCTGCGGCTTACTGGCTTTCGCGTAAACAAACCATTTTAAAGCTCATTGCAGAAGCCATCATTACCATGCCACTGGTACTGCCGCCTTCTGTACTTGGATTCTACCTGCTGCTTGCATTTAGCCCGAACAATGGTTTTGGAAAATGGTTGCACCAGCACTTTAGCCTGCAGCTGGTTTTCTCCTTTCCGGGATTGGTAGTGGCATCTATTCTCTACAGCCTGCCCTTTATGATCAGTCCGGTGAAGGCGGCTTTTTCTCACTTGCCCGGATCGATGGCTGAAGCTTCCTACATGATGGGTAAATCGAAAACAGAAACTTTTTACAAGGTATTGTTGCCGAATATCAAAGCTTCTGTTTTTACAGCTGCCGTACTCACTTTTGCACACACATTAGGCGAATTTGGCGTTGTACTGATGATTGGCGGAAACATACCAGGAGAAACGAAGGTGGCATCGATAGCCATTTATGACGCGGTAGAAATGATGGACTACAGTTCTGCAAATCGCTATGCGCTCATTTTATTTGCGATCACATTTATAATCGTCATCAGTGTTTTTGTAATTAACAGAAACGCTGTTAAAAGCCCTTTCGAATGATCAGGATCGCTATTGAAAAAAGAACAGGTCCGCCTACAAGCTTCGAACTTAAGGTTGATACCAGTTTTCGTTTAAATGCGGTTACGCGAATATCCGGACCTTCGGGTGTGGGCAAAACCACATTGCTGAAGATGATTGCCGGTTTTATTCATCCTGACCGGGGAACGATCAGATCTGGTGATGAAGTTTGGTTCGACGGTGACAAGAAGTATTTTAAAAAAGTTCAGGAACGCCATGTTGGTTTTGTTTTTCAGAACTATGCGCTGTTCCCCAATATGACTGTCGAGCAGCACTTGCGCTATGGTACAGATGACCAGCGCTATGTGGATGAATTGCTGCAGCTCGGCGAAATCGAGGCATTGCGCAACAGGTATCCAAAAGCCCTTTCCGGCGGACAGCAGCAACGCCTAGCCATCCTCCGGGCGCTGGCAACGAAACCCAGATTGCTCCTGATGGATGAGCCATTTACTGCATTGGATTCTGCGCTTAAAACACGTCTGATTCACCGGTTAAGCGCTTTGTTTTCATCACAGCAAACTACCGTGATTCTGGTGAGCCACCAGGATACGGAGCTTGATGATAAAAGCGATGTATTTCACCTTAATGGCGTTGAGGAAACCGGCTAGTTTAACCGATCAGCTCGTCGAAATGGATGGGCAGTTTATAAATGCGTTTCCCCGTTGCATGGAAAATAGCATTGGAAATGGCGGCCGGCATGCCTACCAATCCAATTTCTCCAACGCCCTTCGTACCAATTTCATTGATTAACTCATCCTGCTCTTCAGCAAAAATCACATCAAGTTCGCCAATGTCTGCATGAACAGGGATGTGGTACTCCCCAAGATTGGTATTGATGTATTTACCAAGGTTGGTATCCATAATTGTTTCTTCGTGCAATGCTTTGCTGATTCCCCAAACCATTGAGCCTAAGATCTGGCTTTTTGCTGTTTTGGGGTTGATGATTTTTCCTGCGGCAACAGCAGTAACTGCACGGGTTACGGTTACTACGCCTAAATCCTTGTCTACTTCTACTTCTACAAACGAAGCGCTGTGGGTGGCGAGACTGTATTTTCTAAGTTTAAGCATGTGCGGTTTACCCATGTTGGTGGTTTTAATCGGGCGACCGTTGTTGAAAGCGATGATATCTTTTAAAGTGATAAAGATTCCGGGGTCGCTTTTCAGGCATAGCTGTCCAGCGGCAAAAAATACCTCTTCCTCTGCAATTTTATGAAAAGGGGAATGGGGAATTTCACCAGCTTTCTTCAAAAGTTTTTTACGCAGTGCTTTAGCTGCAATGACAATGGCTACTCCTGTGGATGAAGTAATTGCTGAACCACCCTGAAACATGGAAAAAGGCTTTTTGCTGTCGCCATATTGAAAATCTACTTCTTCGATAGATAGCCCCAGTTCATCTGCTGCAATCTGCGTCATTACCGTGAGCGTTCCTGTTCCGATATCTGTCGTCGCGTTGTTCAGCACAAGTTTACCATCACTCGTGATCATGGCCTCCACGCGGGCTGGAAACTGAAAGGCATCCCATATTCCGGTAGCCATTCCATATCCTACCAGTTTGTTACCACGGGTCATGCTTGCGGGTTCAGGACTGCGTTTGTCCCACCCAAATCTTTCGGCTGCCTCCAGGTAACAAGCCCTTAAAGCCTTGCTGGTATATGGCTTTTTACTGGAGGGATCCATATCCGAATAGTTAATCAGCCGAAGCTCCAGCGGATCAATTTTAAGTTTGTAGGATAGCTCATCCATGGTGCACTCTATGGCGTGCAGCGCAGTGCTACCACCGGGGGCGCGCATATCCATCGGCGTATAAACATCCAGCGGCACTACTTTCTGTTCAAACAGTGTATTTGGCGCCGGATATAGCCTGTGGCTCCAGGAAGCTGTAGGTTCTGTATAATCTTCAAAATTTGAGGTTTCAGCAAGTACCCGGTGACCAAGGGCAGTCAAGCGGCCATTAATATCGCTGGCAAAGCGGAGGGTTTGTATAGCAGGTGGACGGTGACTAAAAGAAAACATCTGCTTTCTATCCAACACCACGCGCACATTACGTTCCAGATGCAGTGCAGCCATTACGCAAAGAAATAACTGATACTGCGGGCGAAGCCCTGAGCCAAAAGCGCCCCCAACGAATGGAGCCAAAACCCTGACGTTTTTGTAGCGAAGTCCGAATATGTTGGCTACGTAAAGCTGATTGTTAATGGTGCCCTGTGTTTTATCATATATGGTGAGTTTCCCCGGACCTTCATACACCGTTGTTGTAGCGAAAAGTTCGATGGGGTTATGGTGTTCCGTGCCATGGTGAAATTCGGCCTCTACCTTAACAGCAGCATTAGCGAAAGCCTCATCGAAATCACCGGTTGGCGGCGGTGGGGGTGGTTTTAATGCAGTTGCGAAACCTTTTTTTGCAGCCCTGGCCTCGCCAATGTTCTGGTCGAGGCTGGTTTGAAAGTTTTTCTCTTCAAATTCAAACCGGATCTGGGTTGATGCATACCTTGCGGTTTCGAAATCTTCAGCTACAACCAGCGCAATCGGCTGACCGTTGTACAGGATGTTTTCATCATGTAATGGCTTGAACACCGTGCCTGGAGGGGCATCCATGTCGGTATATTGTAAATCGAACCAGGCCAGCTTTGGACGGTTTTCATGTGAAAGTACCTGAATGACCCCCGGAATGGCCATGGCTCCTGAGATGTCGATGTTAATAATTTTTCCTTTGGTAACGGGGCTGTTAACCACGTAACCATGAAGTAAATTGTCGGCCTGATACTCTGCCGCATATTTTGCTGCACCTGTTACTTTTAACTTTCCTTCTAAGCGGCTTATTGGTTTACCAACAGTTTTATTCAAGTCCATTCCAGTGTTATATTTTGTTCAATTATGCAGCGGGTTGTGCACCCGGAAGTTGTGTTTCAGGACGAAGCGCCATCAGGCAGTTTCGTATGATCGCTTTTTTAGCGAGTTTAATTTTGAAGTCGTTATCGCCAAAACCTTTTGCTCCCTTTAAAATCAGATCGGCCGCAAGGGCAAAGTTTTCTTCAGAAGCGGTTTTACCTTCCAGAAACTGTTCAGCTTCAAATGATCTCCAGGGCTGATGCGCTACCCCGCCCAGTGCAATTCTGGCATCGCTGATGATTGACCCATCAAGGGTAAAAGTTGTAGCAACCGAAACCAGTGCAAATGCATAAGAGTGGCGGTCACGAAGTTTCAGATAGGAGTAATTTCCTTCAAAGCCCTTTTCAGGCAGATCGATTGAGGTGATGAGCTCATTTTTTTTCAGGTTGTTATCCAGATCGGGCCTGTCTCCAGGCAGGCGGTGAAATTCCTTAAACGGTATGGAGCGGGCGCCTTCCGGTCCGCTAACATTTACCACTGCATCGAGTGCAGCCAGTGCTACACACATATCGGAAGGAAAAACGGCGATGCATTGCTCACTGGTTCCGAGAATGGCGTGCATGCGGTTATAGCCGTCTTTTGCAGGACATCCGGAACCCGGATTGCGTTTGTTGCATGGCACTTCAGGATCATAAAAATAATAGCAACGCGTACGCTGTAACAGGTTTCCTCCGTTGGTAGCCATGTTTCTGATTTGCGCAGATGCTCCCGCAAGAATCGCTTTTGAAAGCAGCGGATATTTCTGCTCCACGATCGGGTGATAGGCAGTATCTGCATTTTTTACGCCAGCACCAAGCCTCAATCCGCCGTTTTCCAGCTGCTCAATATTTGAAAGTTCGTTGAGGTGATTGATGTCTATGAGTTCCGCAGGGTTGGTAATGTTGTATTTCCATAAGTCGATCAGGTTCGTTCCCCCTGCAATAAATGAGGTCTTTTCACTGGCGGCCACCAGGGTCACCGCATCGTCAATGTTTGAAGCTTGTTTATACCCGAAATTATTCATAGCTGCCTCCGTCTTTAACCTGCATAATGGCGTCAATAATGCCCACATTTGCGCCGCAACGGCAAAGGTTTCCGCTCATCAGTTCTTTCACTTCTGCTCTTGAATTTGCTTTGCCTTCCTTAAGCAGGCCAATTGCGCTGCAGATTTGTCCGGGAGTACAATAGCCGCACTGAAATGCATCGTGATCGATGAAGGCCTGTTGGATGGGATGGAGTTCCTCTCCGTTAGCAATGCCTTCCACGGTGGTAATATCAGCACCATTTTTCATTACAGCGAGCGTAAGGCAGCTCAATACTCTCTTTCCGTCGCACAACACTGTGCATGCGCCACACTGCCCATGGTCACATCCTTTTTTAGTACCGGTTAAATTGAGGTGATCGCGGAGACAATCCAGAAGGCTTACCCAGGGCTCAATGGATAGTGTGGTATGTTTCCCGTTTATGGTTAAGTCAATCGTATGGCTGCCGGCTGACGTTTGCTTTAGGTCCTGCGTTTCTGTTAGCATAAAATGGCTTGTTAGTTGTGCCTTGTTATGTTGCTAACATTTAAAATCAGGTATAAGTTTTATCAGGGGGGAAATATATGGCCTGCCGGTTTATTTGAGTATGCGGAAAAACTAAACAGGCCCGGAGCGGTGCCGGGCCTGTTTAGCTTAATACTGAATCATTATGATTTAATGAATTCGAGAATATCTTTATTAATCGTTTCTGCTTCAGTTGTTGGCATACCATGTGGGAAGCCAGGGTATGAGATCAACTTACCGTTTGGCAGGAGTTTAGCTGCGCGTGGTGCCTGGTTAAACGGAACAATCTGGTCGTCTTCCCCGTGCATTACCAGAACCGGAATGTTTACACTTTTTAAATCTTCAGTAAAATCAGATTCTGAAAAAGCTTTAATTCCGGCATAATGTGCCAACACAGACCCCATCATCCCCTGGCGCCACCAGTTGTGTTTAATGCCTTCCTGCACTTTCTTGCCCTCACGGTTCCATCCATAAAAGGCAACAGGGAAATCATAAAAATATTGTGCTCTTGTAAAACCGGTTCCCTGGCGAATCTCATCGAAAATTGACATGGGAACGCCTTCCGGATTGCTTTCATTTTGAACCATAATCGGCGTTACGGCGCTGATTAAGATTGCCTTTGCCACGCGTCCTTCACCATGCTTTGCAACGTAACGGATCACTTCACCGCCACCAGTGGAGTGGCCGATGTGAATGGCATCTTTCAAATCAAGTGCCGCAGTCAATTCTGCAATATCGGCTACATAGGTATCCATGTCATTGCCATTAGCGCTTTGTCCTGAACGTCCGTGTCCACGTCTGTCGTGCGCAATTACGCGGTACCCCTGTTGAAGGAAAAACATCATTTGTGTATCCCAGTCGTCTCCCGACAATGGCCATCCATGATGAAACACAATTGGTTGTCCTGTTCCCCAGTCTTTGTAATAGATTTCGGTTCCGTCTTTTACTTTAATAGTACTCATAGCTTTTGTTATTAGATTAAAAAATTAAATGTTTATAACAGCCTTCAAATCATTTGTTGTAGGAGAGGTCGCCTGATCTGAGCTTCGTATATTTTAACAGTTTGTTTAATTCAATTTGTGAGCCATTTATGTAAGTATCTGATAATGAGTTTATGGTGTGTTTATTTGTGTTTAATTTGTGGCTTTATATCGTTAATTTACGTTTTGAAAATGTCTAACTTACTTCACGAATTCAAATTTGATCCCCAGCTTTTTAATTTTGGAGTTTAAGGTAGTTGAAGGAATGTTCAGGATTTCGGCAGCGCCGCCAGGACCAAAGATTTTACCTTTGCACATTTTCAGGATCGTTAATATATGCGCGCGTTCCATTTCTTCCATTGTCCTGATTTTAGATTGATCTTCTCCGGAGAACCTTGTGGCGGAGGCCGCGACAGGAAGTTCAATATTATTGATGGTTTCTCCCTCAGTTAAAAGCATAGTCCTTTCGATCAGGTGCTCCAGTTCGCGGATATTTCCCGGCCAGTCGTAACCCTGTAATTCCTTTAAAACATCTACTGAAATTCCACTCACCGCGGACGATCCTGACTTACGGTACTTGTCGATAAAATATGCCGCCAAGGCAGGGATATCTTCCTTTCGTTCTCTCAAAGCCGGAAGTTCTATAGGAAAAACGTTAAGGCGGTAATACAGGTCGAGACGGAATCTGCCTTCAGCGACTTCCTTTTCGAGATTCCGGTTGGTTGCGGTGATGATTCTGACATTTATTTTTTTGGTGTAGTTGCCCCCTAAACGCTCGATTTCCTTCTCCTGAAGCACTCTTAATAATTTTACCTGGGCTTCCAGTGGCAGTTCGCCAATCTCATCCAGAAATATTGATCCGCCATCGGCTTGCTCGAATTTACCGATGCGTTTTTCATTTGCGCCTGTAAACGAGCCCTTTTCATGTCCGAAAAGTTCGGATTCTATCAACGTGAGCGGTAATGCGGCACAGTTCACGGTGATCAGAGGTTTATTTTTTCGTGGGGATAACTGGTGGATGGTGTGCGCGATCTTTTCTTTTCCGGTACCACTTTCACCTAAAATTAACACAGAGGTATCATCGGGCGATACCAATTCCATTTTTTTAAAAGCGGAGTGTAATAGCGCGCTGTTGCCGATGATGCCATGAAAATCGTTGGGGGTTTCGCTTAGCGCTCTTCTAACCACAGGCTTTTCCAGGCTGATCAATTCAGGCGGAGCTGATGGGGTGAAGACCTCTTTACTATATATAATTTTGTCTAGTACCAGTTCAAGGCTTTTATTAAACTGATTTAAAATTCCTGTATGAACTTTGGTATAGAGGTCGGTGAGGTGGTTAAAAAAAATGAACTGGAATATTTCTCCTGACCTTTCCACTTCAGTAATCAGTGCAGACTCCAATTTAAAATGATCGGAGAGGGTTTGTGTCCACGGACTTTCCATTCTCAGTTTACGGAAATCGTATCCATTATAAATTGCCTTCCCATTATGGCTCACTGCCGATGCATTCCAAAGCTTAAAGTCGCGCATAGAAACGCCGGTTTCTTTCAATAGGGCCTCATGGTTGAGTACATTGAATTTTCCATCCGCCATCCGTGCGATATTTACATCTTTGGCGGATGTTTTCGGGATAGATTTTGTGATCCAAAGGAAATCGAAGGGTACTACAGGGTATATAGCAGCGCTTACCTGCTTCAGGCGTTCAGCAATTGATTCCTGCTTTTCTGCGATATGCTCGATTTGTTTGTGAATTGACGGCTCCGCATGTTGGTTATATTTTAGGTTTTGTTCGTGGCGGTATTGTGCGATGTCGAGCATCACCATCAGGTCTTTTTCACGAAAAGGTTTAACCAGAAAGCCATATGGCAAGGTCGCTTTTGCGGCTTCCAGTATCCCCTGATTGGTATTTGCCGAAATGTAAATAAAGGGAATACCCATTTCAGTGAGCTGCCCGGCCAGGTCGATTCCAGTTTTGTCGCCCTGCAGAAAAATATCGAGCAAAATCCAGTCGGGTTCTTTGGTGCCGATCAGTTCTAGTGCTTTGACCACTGAAGGGGCGATTCCGCAAACTTTATAACCTGCCTTTTCGAGCATAATCCGAAGATCATTTGCTACAATAAATTCGTCCTCTACGATTAAGATTTTCTGTTTCATTTTTCTTTTTGGCGAGCGTAATTTAAACCAGTAATAATCGAAAACTGATTGAGCGCTTTGATGTGGTTCGGTAATCACAATAAAAATACCAATAGTTAAGTTGTTGTTGGCTAGTATTTTATTGATTTAATGCGTTTTTTAAAATGATGATATATCGTCAATTTACTAAATGTCAGGATCGTTTGATCTCCAGTTTTTTAATTTTAGAGTTCAGTGTAGTGGCTGGTATGCCCAAAAGCTCAGCCGCTCCTCCGCTTCCTGCAACTTTCCCTCTACATAGTTCCAATACCCTGATAATATGGTCTTTTTCGTTGTCGCTGATCGATTTTATTGCAGTAGAGGCTGGTGGTAAATCATTCATCAAACCTATTTCCAACTGGTTTGAATCCAGTTTTCCGCTAGTGGAAAGGAGCACATTTCGCAGAATCAGGTGTTCCAGCTCTCTGATATTTCCGGGCCAGTTGTATTGCATTAAACGATCAATAAATTCAGCAGGGATTTCAGTGATGCTTTTGTTTAAGGCTTTTTCATGCTTCTGAACAAAATACCTTGCAAGCAAGGGGATGTCTGATTTACGCTCATTAAGCGATGGAACATGAATCGGGAAAACATTGAGGCGGTAAAAAAGATCCAGTCTGAATTTTCCTTTTGCAATTTCTTTCTCGAGATGGAGATTAGTGGCTGCAATTATTCTGAGGTCGACAGCAATAGGGCATTTGCCGCCAATGCGCTCTATTTCTTTCTCCTGCAGCACCCGGAGTAATTTTGCCTGAAGATCGAAAGGCATTTCACCAATTTCATCCAGAAATATGGTCCCTCCGTTAGCTTCTTCAAACTTTCCAATCCGGGTGGTGATGGCTCCGGTGAATGCACCTTTTTCATGTCCGAACAAAATAGATTCAATCAGGTCGTGCGGTAGAGCAGCACAATTCACAGCCACCATAGGCCTGGCTTTTCTGGGCGACAAACGGTGAAGGCTTCTGGCCACTTCTTCTTTTCCTGTACCACTTTCCCCGGTAATCAATACCGATGTATCCGTTGGTGCTACAATCTTTATTTTATCTAATACATTCAGCAATGCCTTGCTTGTACCAATGATATTTTCGAAGTCATTGTTGGCAACAACAGGGTTGTCATTTTGTTTATGCCTATTGGAAGGTTGAAGTCTGCTGGTGCTCCGCTTCATTTGATTACTGTGTTCTTTCCGGTACCTTGCAATGTCTATGCTTAATAAAACATCGCGCTCGCGATACGGCTTTACTATAAAACCATAAGGACTGGTTAATTTTGCTGCATCCATCACTTTTTCGTTGGAGTTTGCAGAGATGTAGATAAAGGGAATTTCCCTTTCCATCAGGTGATGGGCCAGATCAATTCCTGTTAATCTGCCTTTCAGATAAATGTCTAAAAGTACCAGATCAACCTCCTGTTTGTCAAGTATCTCACGGGCATTCTTTACAGAACTGGCTACTCCTGCCACTAGATAGCCGGCATGTTGTAAAATCATTTGCAAATCGTGAGCAACAATGAACTCATCTTCAACAATTAAAATCTTTTCAGTCATCTTTTATTAATCATTCAATGCGTTTAAATCTGCGGATGTATTTCTGAAGATTAAACTGATTAAAACACCATCGTTGTTTTCCATTTTAAAAACACCGTCAATCTGTGTAGCCAGGCCCATCATTAAGGTTAGCCCGAGAGTGTGGCTTTGCCCGGGATCGAAATCAGGAGGCAGGCCAATGCCATTGTCTTTTATAACCAGGTGATACTGGTCTGGGTTGATCTCTTTCAGTGTGATTTCTATTTTGCCAGATTGCACTAAAGGAAAGGCATATTTAAATATATTGGTAATGGCCTCATTAATTATCAAACCGAGAGGCACGGCTTTAGAGATATCCAGTTCGAGGTTGATCATCTCTATGTCGAAGTTAATTTTTTTACTTCCGGTGAGGCTTTCTTTTAAATATTCCACTAATTCAACCACATAGGGGCGGATATTGATTGTCGCTACCGTATCCGTCTGATAAAGTTTCTGATGGATTAACGCGATGCTTTTTAAGCGGTGCTGACTTTCCTTAATGGCTTCGATTGCTGCCAGATCTTCCAGGTAATAGCTCTGGCTATTTAGCAGGCTCATGGTGAGTTGCAGGTTGTTTTTTACCCGGTGATGCACTTCTTTTAGCAGGCCTTCTTTATCCTCAATCAGTTTGTTTTTTTGTTGCACAAGTACTTCCAGTTGCCCGTAGGCGAGGTCTATCTCGTCTTTTTTCTTTACGAGCGTATCATGAAGTTTCTTTTTCAACCTGAACCGGCCATATATCAAAATCAGCACAAGGGTTAAAAAAGCAAGCCCGGCGATAGTTACATTTTTAATCAGCTGAATGCGGTTTAGTTCCTGGCTCTGTAGTTGCGATTTTTTTCTCAGGAGTTCATTTTCATTCTCTTTTTGCGAAGCCTGGAATTCAATTTGTAACCTTTCGATTGTGCTCAGGTTATCCTGACTTAGCATAGAATCCCTGAGTTTATGGAAAGTTTGCAGTCGGATGATTGCCTCTGCCGGATTGTGCATAGACAGATTAATTTTGTAAAGGACCTCATTCAGGCGGATCTGGCGCGGGAGGGTCATACTGATCTGATTTTCTTTTGCCATTCTGGCGAACTTTAATGCCAGCTGATACTTATTTTGAGCGAAATAAAATTCGCTTAAGGAAAAAAACAATGAGGTTTGGAACGTATTATAATAGTCGTTTAATTCGTGTCTTGCAAGCAGTTTATTAAAGTACTGTTTGGCTAAGTCATATTTTTTTAATGCAGTATAACATTCTCCAAACCCGAGATACATAAAATACTCATGGCCGGTTGTAGCATTATCGACTTCACGCCAGATTTTTTTTAGCAATGTGAGTGCACGGTCTGGATGGCCCAGTTTAATCAGCTGGTTGGAAATTGCCCAGGCCGTGATGAAACGATATGGATCTTTTTTATCTGATCCATAAAGCGTTTTGCTATACCAAAAAATGCTTTCTTTGGCTTTGCCCATGGATTCGTACGCGGAACCCACCCTGTTTAAATAGGTATCGAGCACCTCCTCGCCATTCGCTTGAGCTGTCTTTACGCTCAACAGGGCATAATTTAGAGCGTTGCTCAGTTCTCCTTTTCTTTCATACACAGCCGATAGTAAATCGTATGCCATTGGCAGGTCTGGCAGTTTGTGTTTCTTATCAAGGTAAATAACTTCAAAAAGTTCTGTTATCGCGAGGTCGAATTTTTCTTCCTCCAGATGGAAATCGGCCATTGAACGCAGTAGTGTTGCTTCCAGGTATTTTTCCTTAAATCCGGACCCAACTTCCTTGTATAACTGGTAGGCCATAGCTGCCCGGTTGTAAAAAGTTTTGTTCCTGTAATCGGACACCGTATCAGGAATGTTTACATAATAGGCGTACCAGCCATTCGCTTCGTAGTGTTTGTTGCCTATTGTTTTCGCCAGTTTTATCGCGCGTTCATAAACAACGGTTTGTTTATTTCTTAAATGTTGGGCATCATAAAACCTACCATACATCATGAGGGTGTGGTATTCACTTTCAGCCGATTTAATTTTCCTGCTTAGGACTAATGCCTGATGCAGGGATACTGAGGCCTTCGCTAAACTTGCAGGCTTATCAACGTCCTGTTTAATAAAATAGGAGGCAAGATTAAGCAGGCATTTTACACGGTTGGTGTCGGGGTTTGATGCCGATAAGCGTGCATTTAACTGTTGGAGGGTATCTCTCTGGCTAAAGCTGACAGGTGTTGTGGCCGAGGTGACATTGTTACTCAGTATCATCAAACCAGCAAGCGCCAGACAGGTTCGTATTTTGTTGAAGCGTTGCATTAAGTGGGCATTTACTGAAAACAGGTTAAATATCATCATTAGCGATTTACTTGTTCAGGATATGCTCCCTTGTAATTTTAAATTTTTTAATTTTCGAATTGAGGGTTGTTGCGGGTATGTTTAAAATTTCGGCAGCACCGCCCATTCCCGAGATTTTGCCGTTACAGCGTTTTAGGATCGATAGAATATGGTCGCGCTCGTTTTCGTGAATGGTTTTGATTTTTTGTTCTTCCCCTTTACCTGTAGTTTCTTTGCGGTCAATTTTCGGGAGATGGATTTCTTTCAAAACAGGTCCTGATGATAACAATATGCTTCGCTCAATCAGGTGTTCCAGCTCACGGATGTTTCCCGGCCACGGATAGATCAATAGTTTATTTAAAGCACTCTTTGAAATCGCATTCACCTGCCGTCCGGTTTTTCTGGCAATGCGCTCAATAAAATGAGTTGTTAAGTAGGGTACATCTTCCAGTCGATCCCTTAGCGGCGGGAGCGAAACTGGAAAAACATTCAGCCTGTAGTATAAATCTGCCCTGAAGTTCCCTTTTTCCACCTCTTTCAATAAATTTCTATTGGTTGCTGCTACAATCCGAACATTGATTTTAATTACGCCTTTACCACCAATCCGTTCGATTTCCTTTTCCTGTAATGCCCTAAGTAGTTTAACCTGAAGTTCTAAAGGCAACTCGCCGATTTCATCCAGAAAGAGCGTTCCTTTATGTGCCAGTTCAAATTTGCCAATCCGGCGCTCAGTTGCGCCGGTAAAACTTCCTTTTTCATGACCAAAGAGTTCGCTTTCAGCCAAACTGAGCGGGAGTGCTGCGCAATTGATCTTTACCATCAGCTGATCACGTCTTGGAGAGGACTCGTGAATGGCCCGGGCAATAAGTTCCTTTCCTGTACCGGTTTCACCTGAAATGAGTACGGTACTGTCTGAAGGGGCTACATGATCAATCAGGTTAAACACTCCCTTAAGCGACTGGCTTTGTCCGATAATTTCATCGTAGTTATATTTATGCTGAATTTCTTCCTGAAGGTAACTTTTTTCATCTTCCAGTTTCTGTTTGTATTCATTGATTTCGTTAAGCTGCCGTTCTATCCTTTCATTGGCGATGATGTTTGAGATGGCGATCGATATCTGCAGTGAAATACCATAAAGCAAATCGAAATAGATATTGGAGATGGAGTTTATGTTTTTGGAATATAAATAAAAGAAACCGATGCAACCTTTTGCATCAATCATTTTAAGGCCGATCATTTCCCTGATGCCTTTATTGTGCCAGAAAGCCAGCCAGGCAGGGGCATCGTTCCAGGTTAAAACTTCTTCAACATTAAAAACAACAGGTTGTTCTGCTGCAATCATTGCCCTGCACATCCCATCATCAAGCGTGTATTTTTTTGATGACTGGGGTGGAATGCCGGCCGTTTTGAGGAAATCTTCCTTTTGATTATAAATAAAGGCACTATGTGTCTCCTGGTCATCATTGATGAGGCAGATGACAAAGTCGTCGAAATCAAACAACTTTTTGAGTTTTTGGTCGATGACTTCAAAAAGATCAAGCTTATTCCTAATGGAAGCAATTGAGTTACTCAGTGAAAGGAGTACTGCATTTTCCTTTTCTTTTTGCTCCAGTTTTTTGTTGAGAAGTGCATTTTCTTTATTAAAATCCTTGAGATGTTGCAGGTCAGCGTTCTCCAGGTTTTGAACTTCAAACAAGTTGCTACTTCTTTCCATCCGGCTAAAATAAGCTTTATGAATTTAAAAGTGGCTTAATTCATCTAAAAAAGGTAACGAAATTTCGCTAATAGTTAGTGCAAGCTATTGTTTATCAACCTTATATATTGTGTTACTCTTGTTTAAGAGGCTTTAATAATCTCGTTAATATTTTATTGATTTAGTTAAAATCGTTGGCCTGGAAAAAAGATTGGTTTTCGTAAATCAACGATATATGGTTAATCAAAATTCGTAAAATTGATGTAAAATGTTGTTTTTCAGTGTTTTATGTGATGGTATGTTTCTTGGAACTGAGAGGGAAACGAAAAAATAATTTAATTATGAAACCATCACCAGACTTATTATCCCCGGAAAATCACGCATTAGTACTAATCGATTTTGAAGGTCAAATGGCTTTTGCTACAAAAAGTATTTCCATTACCGAATTACGTACCAATGTGGCTATTATTTGTGGCGCATCTAAAATTTTCAATGTGCCAACTATTGTTACTACAGTAGCTGAAGAGTCGTTTGCGGGCCCTGTATTTCCTGAAATTGAAGAATTTTATCCTCAGGCTACTTCAGGTTACATCGATAGAACTTCTATGAATACCTGGGAAGATGAACCAGCTTATAAAGCCATTACAGGCACAGGAAAGAAAAAACTGGTTCTGGCGGGTTTGTGGACAGGCGTGTGTATCGTTGGTCCGGCTTTATCTGCAATATCGGAAGGTTATGATGTATTTGTAATCACCGATGCCTGTGGCGATGTGAGCAATGAGGCCCACGAAAGAGCCGTACAGCGCATGGTGCATGCAGGAGTAAAACCAATTACTTCAGTTCAGTATATACTTGAGCTACAAAGAGACTGGGCAAGAACTGAAACTTATGTTCCTGTAACCAATCTGATGAAAAAATATGGTGCCGGTTATGGAATTGGAATCCAGTACGCACATCAAATGATCAAACACTAAATCTCAGACTGGATTAAGATGAGAATTACCCATCCCCATTTGGCAATGACCATGGCTTTGTTTTGTTGCTTATTTACAGCAACGGCCTTTGGTCAGGGCATCAGGCTGATGCGCTATGATGAGGATTACAGCAATCTGAAAGATTCGGGCAGAAACTTATACAACACACTAAAGTTTCTGCCACTTTCAGCCAGTAAAAAGGTTTATTTCACGTTTGGGGGAGAAATACGGGAAGAGATTGGAGGCAGGATTAACGAAGACTGGATTAAGGCTCAGGGTTTCAATTATTCTTTCTTACAACGCTACTCGTTTTATACGGATTTGAATATCGGAAAAAGTATTCGGTTTTTCGCGCAGGTTAACAGTGCGCTGGAGAATGGGAGCAAGTATGGACCATCTCCGGTAGATGAAGACCAGCTGGCGATACAAAACCTGTTTGGAGAGTTCAGATTGATCAGGGATTCTTTGAATAAGCTGGCAATCAGAATCGGCAGGCAGGAAATTAATTATGGTTCAGGCAGGTTAATCTCGGTTAGGGAAGGAACAACAGTAAGGCAATATTTTACCGGGGCCAAACTGATGTATGCCCGTCCGCGCTTTACATTAGATGCCTTTGTGCTTGAAGCTGATGAAGTTAATTTTGGCGTATTTGATAACCGCCCCAGCCATCAGGCCAATCTCTGGGGTGCTTATTCGAACCTCAATATCCAGAAAGGCGGAAACTTCGACTTTTATTATCTGGGCATCCGGCGGGATGATGCGGAGTTTGAAGAAGGTATTGCAAAAGAGCTCAGGCATACCTTTGCCACGCGTTACTGGAAAAGCGGAGGTGGTTTCATTTATAATCTCGAAGCCGCTTATCAGTTTGGTAAATTCGGTAATGGCGTTATCAACGCCTGGACAATGGCCATTGAACTGGGCTACACTTTTGAGAAAAGCAGGTTCAAGCCAACCCTAAATCTTCGGAACGACTACATTTCAGGTGACCGAAAAGCCGGGGATGGCACATTGCAGACTTTTAATCCATTGTATCCAAAAGGTGGTTATTTTGGCTTCAACCCCCTGATCGGGCCATCTAATCTGATTGATTTACATCCATATTTTACGCTCAATCCGACAGATCGGATAACTGTTCAGGCTGACGTTGTTTTCAACTGGCGGTATTCGTTAAACGATGGAATTTATCGTCCTGGAGGGAACTTTAATACTGGCGGGTCACTTTCTCCTCACCGCTTTATTGGCACCACCTATCTGCTCAGTGCAGATTATAAATATAACGATCACCTTTCCTTTAGTGTTGGAGGACAATATTTTAAGATTGGCGATTTTATCAAAGACATTGTTCCGGTTTGGGACAATTCAAAATTCTTTAACGCACAGGTATCATACAAATTTTAACCATTAAAAAATATGAAAAACAAGACCACTTTACCATCAAGACCCCTTATCCAACAGCTCAGGATAGCGGTAGTTATATTTTTTGTTTCAGTTACAACAACACCGGCATTTGCACAGGCAACAACCGCCATTGGTACTGCCAAAGTTTGGGGAACGGTTGACGGGATTGCCATCGAAGGCGTAGTTCAGGGCCCATCGGTACAGGTAAGCGACTTACAGGTGGCCTGTGTTTTCGAGTATACTGAAGGAGATATTTTCAAGTCTCCGCCGGCACTTCCACCGGCATTAAATGGTCTGGTTCACCTGGATCAGGATATGAAAGGTTTGCTGACCGAAATCCGCAAGGGGGGCAAATTTCTGGGCCATGCCAATGAAACCTTATTGCTTACGCCGCCAAAAGGTACCATAGGCGGTAGACGACTGTTGTTAATTGGCCTGGGCGACAGAAATAAATTTACACCTGAGCTGATGACGGGCATCGGGAGTGTGGCCATGCGGGAAGCTTTGAAACTTGGCGTGACCAGTTTTTCTTTCGCAAGCGACCTTAAAGATGCGGGAATTGACTCGCCAACGGCCCTGGTTGCCGGAAACGTGGTAAAGGGTATTTTCGAAGCTTACCGTGCACAGCTCTGGCTGAAAGAAAAACAGATGGTACAGGTTAAACCCATCTCAAAAGTAATCCTGCTGGCGGGACCTGCATTTTTCACCACAGCGGGCGAAGGCATCCAGGAAGCTGTTTCAGCCATCAAAAATTAATGATTAAAACCGATATATAATGGGTGCAGATATGATTTTGTTCAATGGTAAAATACATACCATTGCCAGGCAAAAAAAAGAAATAACCGCCGTTGCCATAAAGGATGGAAAATTTGTTGCCATTGGTAATGATGCGGATGTAATGGCTTTTTCAGGCTCCAATACGAAACTTGTAGACCTGAAGAAAAAAAGGGTAGTTCCGGGAATTAATGATTCGCATATCCACCTGATTCGCGGGGGATTGAATTTTAACCTGGAGTTGCGCTGGGATGGCGTGCCTTCACTGGCTGATGCTTTGCGTATGTTAAAAGAGCAGGTTGATGTTACACCCTCGCCCCAATGGGTACGTGTGGTAGGGGGCTGGTCGGAATTCCAGTTCGCTGAAAGACGAATGCCTACACTTGAAGAAATTAATGCCATTGCACCAGATACGCCAGTGTTTATCCTACACTTGTACGACCGGGCATTTATGAACCGTGCTGCCCTGAGAGCGGTTGGTTATACCAAAGACACGCCGGCGCCTCCGGGCGGAGAGATCCAGCGTGACGCTAACGGAGAACCTACAGGGTTGATTATTGCGAGTCCGAATGCCATGATATTATATTCTACCCTGGCCAAAGGACCGAAGCTTTCCCACGAGCACCAGGTTAACTCCACCCGTCATTTCATGACTGAATTGAACCGTTTTGGTATCACAAGCGTAATCGATGCCGGTGGAGGATTTCAAAACTTTCCTGATGACTATAAAGTAGTTGATGAGTTAAATGCACAGCAGCAACTTACGGTTCGCATTGCGTACAATTTATTTACCCAAAGGCCAAAACAGGAGTTTGAAGATTTTGATCACTGGACCGATACGGTGCAGCTTTATCAGGGTGATGATATGTACCGGCACAATGGCGCAGGGGAAATGCTGGTTTTTTCGGCGGCGGATTTCGAAGATTTCCTTCAGCCCCGGCCGGATCTTGCTGATAATATGGAACCGGAGCTGGAGCGCGTAGTACGTTTGCTGGTTGAAAAAAGATGGCCCTTCAGGTTACATGCCACTTACAATGAAAGCATCGGCAGGTTTCTGAATGTTTTTGAGAAAGTAAACCGCGATATCCCTTTTGCAGGCCTGCCCTGGATTTTCGATCATGCGGAAACCATTGACGAGCGCAACATTGAACGCGTAAAAGCACTGGGGGGCGGAATTGCCATTCAAAGCAGGATGGCCTATCAGGGTGAATATTTTACCGAGCGTTACGGAGCCAAAGCGGCACTGCAAACCCCACCCATTAAAAAAATGCTGGAAATGGAAGTACCCGTCGGCGGTGGTTCTGATGCCACCAGGGTAAGCAGCTATAATCCATGGGTTTCCATGTTCTGGTTAACGGCAGGTAAAACTGTTGGTGGATTGAAAATCTACAATGAGGAAACCGTTTTGAGCAGAGCCACAGCTTTAGAACTTTACACCAGAGGCAGTGCCTGGTTTTCCAATGAACAACAAAAGAAGGGCGATATTGAGGTAGGGATGCTTGCTGATTTAGCGGTTTTAAGCCAGGATTATTTTGAGGTTTCTGATGAGCAGATTAAAAGCATTGAGTCAGATATGACAGTCGTTGATGGCAAAATTGTGTACGCGAAAGGCGACTTTTCTTCATTTTCGCCACCCAAAATTCCGATTCTTCCAGACTGGTCGCCTACAAACAGCTATAACGGTTATTATTCTCCGGCAACACACCAGGGAAGTGCGCAAGGAAAAGCTGCAGGCGCGAACGGGGCATCGGTTTTAGCGATGGTACATTCGTGTGTGGGCAGCTGCAATGTTCATCAGCATCGTCACGATGCGGTGAGAACCAGTAATCTGCCTGTAAATAATTACACCGCATTCTGGGGTGCATTGGGTTGCTCATGCTTTGCTTTTTAATATATGGAAACTATCATCAAATACCTGCTATTTTCTGATTTAGGATCAGACCTGAATAACTGGGCAGTACTTTTATTCAGGGTATTGCTGATGCTTGAGCTCTTCAGGGTACACGGAATGAAAAAGTTCCGCGTTCAAAACGGAGAGCAAGAGCATGTTCCAAATCCTTTGGGTTTGCCTGATAAGCTGAACGGCCTGGTGGCAACCTTTTCTGATACGGTGGTGCCGTTTCTGGTTGCCTTTGGCCTGGGAACCCGGCTTTTTTTGCTCCCCTCGATTGGTGTAACCGCAATAGGTTATTTCGTGGTGCACCGGAAAGATTCAGTTGAGGTACGGGATGTGCCCTATATGTACACCCTTGCTATGCTTTTTTTGTGGGCTATAGGTCCCGGTACCTACTCCTTAGATCATTATTTATTCAACACTTTTTTTAATTAACACATCAATATTAAATCACAAAAATTATGGAAGCTAAAATTGGCATCAGTGCAGATCACCTTGCTGAGGTTGCACATTCACTAAGCAAAATTCTTGCTGATGAATACGTTTTATACACTAAAACACGAAAGGCACACTGGAATGTGGAAGGACCAGACTTTTACAACAAACACAAATTTTTTGAAGCGCAGTACACGCAACTGGAAGACATTGTGGATGAGGTAGCAGAACGTATCCGTAAGCTGGGTCATTATGCCCCGGCGTCGCTTAAGCAATTCCTTGAATTGACACATTTAACTGAAGATGACCGCGGTAAAAATGATTCCACAACCTACATCAAAATCTTGCTTGCCGATCACGAGAGTATTCTCATTCACCTGAGGGAAAACATCGATAACTATGCCGGCGCATTGAAAGACGCGGGGACAAGCGATTACATCACAGGCTTAATGGAAACACACGAAACGATGGCCTGGATGCTCAGGGCACATTTATCATAGATTGAAATGGAAGAAAAAGCGCAAAATATCTGGTTTGTAACCTTTGTATTAACCATTATTGCAGGCTATTGCGATGCGATTACCTTTGTTGCAGCAGATAAAATCTTTTCGGCGCATGTTACCGGAAACTTTATTGTGTTCGCCTATCAGATGATCAAAAGTGCTGATGGTGACAGCTGGATTAAGCTGCTGACTTTCCCCATCTTTATGCTTGCGGTAATGACTGGTGGCTGGATCTCGGCGAGGTTTTCGAACAGGCATTTTTTGCTTTTTTGTGAGGGGATTATTTTGCTGGTTGCCGGTGTGATGGCTTATTCACTTGGCTATATAGAGAACGGGGAAATCACCTGGCCGATGTATCTGGTTACGATGATTGTTGTTTTTGCCATGGGCCTGCAAAATGCATTCGGGAAGTTGTTTGCGAAAGAGACTTTTGGTCCGACTACCATGATGACCGGGAATGTAACACAGTTTGCGCTCGATATCAGATCGTTCTGGAATTCGGGTTTTAAAGATGCCGGCTTCTATTCCGGGATCAATAAAGGCTTAATTACTCTGGGAGGGTTTTTACTGGGTTGTTTACTTGGGGCATGGGTGGGGCAGCTTTTTGGCCTGGTTGGGATTGTGCTGCCTGGTGTAGCGATGATTATTTGCTACTACAGTACCAAAGCTTCTTCACCTCCAGAGACCAAATCCTGATATGCGAAACATCCATTATACGAAGCTTATTTTGATGGTCAACCTCAGGTTTCTAATCGTTATTTTTACACTAATCAGCCCTGTTCTTGCAAAAGGACAGGGCATTAGAACAAAAGCAGAAGCTGAGGCTGCAGGAATCAAATTCCGGCAACTGGGGCAGACTGAAAAAAAGGCTGATTTATCAATTGATCTTGGCGCTTATTATCTTAATCTTCCCGGGGAGATCAAAGCCGATTTACAAAAGGCTATGGGTTTGCAGCAACAGGCCATTCAGCTGGCGAGGAAAATTGAGTATCCAAAAGGGGTGGCGAGATCCATGATTCTGAAGGGCAATATCCTAAGGGAAATGGGGAGTAAAGCTTTAAGTAAAAAGGAGTTTGAACAAGCGATTGTTTTTGCTCAAACGGAAGGCCTGAAAGACCAACTAGCAGAAGCCTATGCGGCTATGGGTGGTTTGTTCAGCAATGAGGGTAAAGAACTGGAAACAAAAATCGGCTACAACGAAAAAGCCCTTTCGCTGTATCGCCAAACGGGTAACAGACTGGAGGAAGGAAACTCCCTCAAAAACCTCGGCGATTATTATAATATTAAAGGGCAACCCGATTATGCCATTAAGCTGATGGATTCGGCATTGGTGGTGTATAAATCTTTCGGCTATGCCGAATTGCAGGGCGTTTACAATAATATGTGCATCATTAACATAGGTTTAGGGAATTACTCCAGCGCTTTAAAATACGGGCTGCTTGCAGACAAAACTGCTGAGCGACTTGCCGATACGAGTTTACAAAGAAGCTCGATCGCCAACCATCTGGGCTTAACTTACTACTATCTCCGCAATGATGAGAAAACGCTTGAATACTGGACTAAAGCCAGGGCAATTGCGGCGCGCTATCAGGATGCCGGATACCTGCAAACGGTGATTGCAAATCTGGCGAGCCTGCTGGTGAGGATGAAGCGGTTTGAAGAAGGGATCAGCGCATTGAAGGAAATGGAGCTGAAATATCCACCTACAGATATACAGATGAAGGTAAGAATTCCTTACCTCTTATTTAATAGTTACTATGATATTGAGAAATATCAGGAGGCCGCACCGTATTTCAATACCCTGCTTCAGTTTCATCATGATTTACCTAAAGATGATCCTAACCAGATTTATCTGTATCGCAGTATGATCCGAAAACTGATTCATGATCAGAATTTTACAGCCGCCGAAAATTATTTAAAAGCGCACGAACAGCAAAGCCTGCAACAGAAAAATTTACTTGCACTGGCGCAGTTACACCGGCTATGGTTCAATGTTGATTCTGCTTTAAACAAACCCTGGTCGGCTATTGCGCATTACAAAACCTACAAACGGCTTACAGATTCGATCTGGAACAACGAAAAGAACAAACAAATTTCAGGCCTGGAAATCGAATATGAGACTGATAAAAAAAATAAGGACATTGCGTTGCTGCATCAGAAAAACCAATTGCAGCTGGTGAGAATAGGAAATGAAGAACGAGTGCGCTATATTTTTGTTGCCGGTATTTTAGTTGCATTTTTGTTTGCCGGTTTAATATACAACCGTTACCGCCTGAAAAAACTTAGCAATACAATTTTAGAACAAAAACAAACCGAAATAAATGCACAGAATGAGTTGCTCAGGAAAATTGTCGGAGAAAAAGAGTGGCTTCTCCGGGAAATTCATCACCGGGTAAAGAATAACCTGCAGATCGTGATTAGTCTGCTGAATACGCAGTCGGCCTATTTAGACAATGAAGACGCCTTAGTGGCAATCAGAAACAGCCAGAACCGCATGCATGCCATGTCGCTCATCCACCAGAAGCTGTACCAGTCTGATAACCTGGCGGAAATTGATATGAAATGGTATATCAAAGAATTGGTGGAATACATGATTGAATGTTTTGGAACAGAAAAGAAAATCAGGTTTGAACTGGTTACTGATGAACTGAAACTCGATGTTGCTCAGGCCGTTCCACTGGGTTTAATTTTAAATGAAGCCATTAGCAATGCCATTAAATATGCTTTTCCGGGTTTAAGAACGGGAATAGTAAAGATTCAGTTTGTGGCAATGGAAAACAATGGCTGCAGGCTCAGTATTGCGGACGACGGCATAGGTTTGCCCATTGATTTTGATCCGGATGATACAGAATCGCTGGGGATGAGTTTGATGAACGGACTTACCGATCAGCTCAATGGGAAATTTGAAATGAAGCGTGATGACGGACTGACGCTGGAGATCTCTTTTACCAGGCAAAATGAAATGGCGGTAGAAGCCGTCAGTTACAATTCGGAAGCATAGTTAAATAATAATCAACAATAAATTTAGAAGAAATGAACAATAATATTTTAGGATTGCACCACATTACTGCGATAGCAGGAAATGCACAGCAGAATTTCGATTTTTACACTAAAACAATGGGCTTAAGGCTGGTTAAAAAAACTGTCAATTTTGATGATCCGGGAACTTATCACCTGTACTATGGCGACGAGACCGGCTCGGCAGGGACCATACTTACTTTTTTCCCCTGGGATGGTATTGGACCCGGAACAGAGGGTGTTGGCATGGCTACGGAGATTGGTTATTCGGTACCCGCAGGAAGCCATGAGTTCTGGTTAGCACGCTTTGGAGCCGCGAACATTAAAACCAAAGAAATTACAGAGCGGTTTGGCGAACAGGTACTGGCATTTAAAGATCCGGACGGACTATCATTGAGTTTGATAGTACCAGCAAACGCAGACAGCAGATCTCCATGGGAAACCAATGATATCAAAAAAGATACAGCTACCAGAGGATTTCACAGTACCACCCTTACTTTACAAAGTATTGATGAAACGGCAAAAGTGCTGACAGACCTGTTCGGCTACAGGCTGCTTGCGCAGGAAGGGAACCGTTACCGTTTTATAACCGATACCGTGGAGAACGCTGCTGTTGTAGATTTACTGGAAGTTCCTTCAGGCATCCGCGGCAGAAATGCTGCGGGTACCAATCACCATGTTGCTTTCCGTGTTAAAAATGAGGATATTCAAATGGAACTGAGGGAGCAGATTTTGAGTAAGAACCTGCAGATTACACCGAAGATAGACCGTGATTATTTTTATTCACTATACTTTCGTGAGCCAGGAGGTGTATTATTTGAGATTGCCACCGAAAATCCTGGTTTTACTGTGGATGAGCCTTTGAATGAATTGGGTACCCACCTGAAACTTCCGCATCAGCATGAGCATTTACGCGAAGATTTAGATAAATTACTTCCAAAATTAATCTAGAAAAAATGGCAGAGATCAAATTAAATATTCAGGAAGGTGAACCGAGTTCATTTGATGTTTACGATGAGGATGGAAAAGTTGGTGAGATGATTTTCGATATCAATGGAGCCGACTTAACAGTTTATCATACCGAGGTAGATCCTTCGAAAGAAGGAAAGGGCTATGCAAAATTGTTGCTTGACGCAATGGTTGCGTATGTGCGTGAAAATAAATTAATGGTGATTCCGATGTGTCCTTATGTGCATATTCAGTTTAAGCGACATGAGGATTTATACCGGGATATCTGGAACAAAATAAATGAAGAATAATCATGAAAAATATCATTGAATCAGGAAAAAGCTTAGATCAGGCTGAAAAGGTATTGATTATGATCCATGGGCGGGGCGGAACGGCTGAAGATATCTTGTCGATGGCAGCACATTTGAATGTTTCGGGGTATGCACTAGTTGCGCCCCAGGCTGATGGGAACAGTTGGTATCCATATTCATTTTTAGCACCAAGGGAAGAGAATGAACCTGCACTCTCGAATGCATTGAAGACAATAAACGATACCGTGTTGTATCTTGAAAGTAAGGGGTTTTCTAAAGCGCAAATTTATTTCCTAGGCTTTTCACAAGGTGCCTGCTTAACCCTTGATTATGTTGCGGCGAACGCCGCCGGATACGGGGGCGTTGTGGCATTTACGGGAGGTGTGATCGGTGCACAGCTGGATCATCGTAATTACCACGGCGAATTTGACGGGACACCGGTTTTTATCGGAAGCAGTGATCCTGATGTACATGTTCCTGTTTCACGGGTTAAGGAGTCGACCGTTTTACTTGAAGGTATGGGTGCAAATGTAACGGAGATCATCTACGAAAACATGGGCCATACGATTAGCCACGCAGAAATTGCGCAGGTAAATAAATTGATTTTCAAAGATTAATGTGGTGATGGAAAAGGAAACAGGAAGGATAGAAGCGTTTAGTGACGGTGTTTTTTCGATCGCCGTTACACTCCTGGTGCTGGATTTACATATTCCTGAATCGATGGACGGAGAACATCCAGTAAAACTGCTTGAAGCATTGAAACTTCTGTGGCCAGGCTACATTGCCTTCATCATTTCCTTTTTCAGTATCTTCATTATTTGGGTAAACCATCACAAAATTTTTAAACAAATTTACAAGCGAAATACAGGGCTTATGTTTGCCAACGGCCTTATATTGTTCCTGGTTTCGCTTGTATCTTATCCCAGTGCTTTGCTGGCCAAGTTTTATTTAACCGATTCCAGGCAGCTCTCGGTAACCATTTACACCGGTTTGTTTGTGGCTATTAATATTGCTTTTAACTTATTATGGCAGCAGGCCAGCAGCGACAGGAAACTTCTGCGTCCGGGTATCAGCAATGCTGCAATTGCCAGGCTCCGCAACAATTACCTTTATGGTTTTCCAACCTATCTGTCTGCTTTTATTATTTCATTCTTTTATCCTGATCTTGCTTTAGCCATCTGTGTTTTACTGTGGATCTTCTGGGCAGCGTCTTCAAAAAAAATCAACTTTACTGAATCAGCGGTTACAAAATGATAGCTTATCTCCAGCTTAAAACAGTTGAGCTTGTAGTTTCATCATTATATTTCGTTTTAAAAATCGTTTTTTAGCGAAATATCGTGAGTAGTTTTTATGCGATTTTTGCTCGCTGATGCCTACAGCTATGATTATGGCGTCTGGCATGTTGTTTGAATTCCTGCGTTTGCACAAACAAACCAGATGAAAAATAAAGAGACAGATTTTAATTCCGCGCAGTTGAAGAAAAACGAGGTTGAGCATAGTTCTTCAGCCTGTTTTAAGGAGCTGGCAGGCGCGGTACCGGAGCAGGAAAAACATTTCAGTTTAAAAGATTTGTTTCTTGGTATCTTTTCAAAATTGCACCCTTTATTTTCCATTGATTGCGGAGCTCTCGTGCTGTACAATGATGATAAAGATCACATCACCCGCGCATATCTTACAGAAGCGGTTGCAGGCAAAGTAACTTGTACAGAAACCATTACCGACCCGGTAAGTCTTTCATTGATTAGCCAGGAAATTGCAGGTTTTGATTTTCCGGTAATTAAATCCCGTCAGGACTGGATAGATGATTTTGGAGAGAACCATTGTTTAATTAATCATCCTACAGAATATCACTTTCACTGTTACATTCCCTTAGAAAATGCGGGGAAAATACTCGGGACTTTCGAACTGCATAACCATAACCGGGAACTGAGCAGGGAAGGGTTGACATTTTGCTGCAATATTGCCGATTTCGTTGCGGGATTGCTTTCTGTAATTGCCAGGCCAGACCAGCAGGCTGCAGATAACGTTTCGGGATCTTCAAAGGGCCATGATGTAAGCGGCTTATTGCTGCAGTATGAAGAAAAAATCAGGAATTTAGAGCGGGAGACTGAAAGCCTGAGCGAAGCACTTGCCGAATTTATCCCATCAATGCCCAGTGAAGAAAATGCAATTTATCAACACCCAAAAATTGTGGGTGTGAGTGCTGAAATGCAGGTGGTTTATCGGTTGCTCAACCGGATATCCGGATCAGAAACCACCGTTTTGATTTTAGGTGAAACAGGTACAGGCAAAGAACTGTTCGCCAAAGCGATACATGAGGAATCTGGCAGGAGCCAAAAACCTCTGATTAAGGTAAATTGTGCTGCCATTCCGCCAAATTTAATTGAATCGGAACTTTTCGGGCATGAAAAGGGCAGTTTTACCGGCGCTACGGAACGGCGTATCGGGAAATTTGAACAGGCAAATAAAGGCACTATTTTTTTGGATGAGGTGGGTGAGCTGCCACTCGATTTACAAGTGAAGCTGCTCCGTGTTTTACAGGAAAAAGAAATAGAGCGTGTTGGAGGCAAAACCACCATCCCGGTTGATGTGCGGATCATTTCTGCTACCAACCGTAATCTGCTGGAGGAGGTAGAAGCGGGTAATTTCAGAAGGGATTTATATTACAGGCTAAATGTTTTTCCACTTTTACTGCCACCACTAAGAAGCAGAAAATCGGATATTCAATTGCTCGCGTGCTTCTTTCTGGAACGGTTTAGCGAAAAATCACACCGGCCCTCTGCTGGTTTCTCAAAAAAAGCCATCTCCACATTAACGGCTTACAGCTGGCCAGGCAATGTACGTGAACTGGAACACGTGATTGAAAGGGAAGCCGTGATGGCACAGGGTGCGATGATTCGGAAAGTAAATATCCCGGGTGTTACGGACAAATCTATGCCGGCAATTGCGGGAGTTAAAACAATCTTTGAAAATGAACGGGATCATATTTTCGCTGTTCTGGAGTTATGCGGTGGAAAAATATCGGGGCAGAATGGTGCTGCAAAGCTATTGGGCGTACCCGCCACAACACTTAATTCAAAAATGAAACGGTTGGGTTTGTTGAAGAAACATGTGCTGTAGTGGCAATGATATATGGCTTCCTCTAGACGTAAATTAACGAAATAACGTCACTAGTATTTGTGTGATTCTAATTTAAGTTGCTGATTTTTAGGTTTTTGTTTACGGGTATTGTTCTTGCTTTAATCTTTGTTCAGATCGTAACCAATCAAATTTACCGCAACCTCAATGATATCAAACGACCAGAAAATTACATGCATTATTGTTGATGACAATCCAATTGCACGGGAAAACCTGATCATGCTCGCCAGTCAGGTGGACGATTTAGCAGTTATCAACGACTGTGAAGATGCATTCCTGGCTTATAATTACCTGCAAAGCAATAAAGTCGACCTGATTCTGCTTGATATTGAGATGCCCGGAATGACTGGTATTGAACTTACCAGAAACCTCAGCAACAAAAAAAACCTGATTATTTTTACCACTTCAAATAAAGATTATGCCCTTGAGGCTTTTGATCTTAACGTAGCCGATTACCTGATTAAGCCATTTTCTTCCCTACGCTTTTTAAAGGCAATCGATAAAGTCAGGGACATACTAAACAGCAGATCAGAGCATGTTGAGCTGGCCAATGATGAATTTATATTTGTCCGCGACAGTAATATTGTGCGCCGCCTGGGCGTGGATGATATTTTATATGCAGAGGCCATGGGTGACTACGTTAAGTTTCACACTACCGATAAGCTTTATGCCATTCATACCCGTTTAAAGTCGGTTGAAGACAGGCTCTCTAAGAACAAGTTCATCCGTATTCACCGCTCGTATATCGTGTCGCTACAGCACATTGATACCTTACAGGAAGGAGGAATGGTTGTCAAGGGGAACTTTTTGCCTATTGCCGAGCGCTATAGAAAAGACCTGAACCGAATGATGAATATTATTTAGCACTATGGAAAAGAATAAATCACTGATGCCCGACAGCAGTTTCAACTACCTGATTATTTCTGCTTTTCTGGTTGCAATGGGTTTACTGATTCTGGTGCAGTACAGTTCATCGCGAAATATGAATACGCTGATTGAGGGGAACAAAGAACTTTTAGATGAGTTGCGGACCAGTAATCACTTACGGGAGATTGACAGGGATATTTTAGGTGTGGAAAGCAGGATCAGGGCGGCAATTGCCACCGATGATACGACACATCTTGAAGGCGTTGAAAGTAAAATCCAGGCCGTAAGCATGTACCTGGATTCTCTGGATGATGGAAGTGAGGAACCTGCGATTAAAAAGTACCTGGAGCGTTTGGCTTTTCTCGCCCAGGAGAAGGTGAATACCAAACATCATTTAATGGAGCTTTATCACAAAACCGGCAGGATGAATGATACGACCTCCATCGGGAACCCGCAGGCACGCATTACTTCCGACGAAATTACGGGAACCACACACAAGATTTACAACAGCAGGCAGCAGCGGATGCAGGCGCTGACGAGGAAAATAAATGAAAGCGGACAAAAGGCAAAGGCCTACGGTATTGCTTTAATTGCATTGCTGCTGCTTAGTGGAGCAGCCTTATGCTGGTTTATTACCCGCCAGTTCAGAAACAGAACGCTCCTCATCAATCAACTTAACGATTCGGAAAGAACATCCCGGCAGGCATTAGGCATTAAAGAAAACTTTCTGGCCAACATGAGCCATGAAATCAGAACGCCTCTCAATTCCATACTTGGTTTTACTACACTCCTGCAAAGGCAAGATGTTACGCCTCAGTCGCAGCATTATATTACTTCGATACAACAGGCGGGAGAAAACCTGCTGGCCATCATTAACGATATCCTTGATATTTCGAAGATTGAAGCCGGAATGATGCGAATTGTAAACAAGCCCTTCAGCATTCGTGGTTTGCTGCATTCCGTTGAAGTACTTTTTTCTGAGCGGATAAAATCCAAAGGCCTCGGCTACCTGACTCAAATAGATGACAATGTACCGGATACATTAACCGGAGATGCCACCCGGTTAACGCAGATTATGGTTAATTTGTTAGGGAATGCACTAAAATTCAGTGAAAAAGGCCTGTTAAAAACGGCTGTTTCGATTTCATCGGCGGGTAATAATTCCATCACCCTGAAATTCCGTGTCTCAGATGAGGGCATTGGAATCAAAGCTGAGAAACTGGAGCGGATATTTGAACGTTTCAATCAGGCCGATGATTCTATTACGCGTAATTACGGCGGAACAGGTTTGGGCTTATCTATTGTGAAAGATTTACTGGAAATTCAAAAGGGTACAATTGAAGTAGAAAGCAGCCCCGGAAAAGGAACAACTTTTAGTTTTGAAATTCCATATCTCATTTCTGATGATACTGATGAAGGTGAAGTGGTTCGCTACAAAGTGCTTGAACCCGAATGGATTGGACGGTCTATCCATATTCTGATCGTCGACGATAACATGATGAATCAGGATTTAATGGCCAATATCCTGGGTTATCGGGGCTTTTCTTTTGCCATTGCTTCAAACGGTTTAGAAGCGATAGAGCAGGTAAAGAACGGTTATTTCGACCTGATACTGATGGACATTCAAATGCCTGAAATGGATGGATATTCGGCCACCATTTACCTGCGTACGGAACTCAAATCCGATATACCTATTATTGCCATGACCGCACATGCCATGTCGGGGGAGCGCGAAAAGTGCATCACTTTAGGGATGAATGACTATATTTCCAAACCCGTTAACGAACAGGAACTTCTGGCGCTTATTGAAAAAGTAACGGTGATTCATACCGGTGATGAATTGTTTAATGAACAGTTTATTTATCTGGATTTAACGTACATGAAAGACATGGGTAAAGGGAACGTATCTTATGAAAGGAAAGTTACCGGGCATTTCGTGAACAGGGTTCCGCAAGACATGATCAGTTTGCAGCAGGCGCTCAGGGCAGAAGATTATGGAAAAATCAAACAAATTGCCCATAGTTTGCGTACTACACTAGCGATCATGGGACTTTTGGAACGAACCGTTCAGGTTTTAGATCAGCTGGAATTTCCGGAAAATGATAGAAGGCATTTTGAACAATTAATTTCAGCACTTGAAATGATTTGCAGGGGGGCGGTTAAAGAGGCAGAAGGATATCTTAAAAGTTTAAAATAGGTAATTAACTGGTATGAATAAATTAAAGCTTTACGGTACACCAGAGTCTCCTGAAATTTATCCGATCAGGGACTTTTTGAAAAGGAGCGTTGTTGATTTCGAATGGATTGACATTAGCCACGATGATTTGGGATGGGGGCAGGGCATTACCTCTTTTAATAATTCCGATAAACATCCGGTTATAGAATTTCCGGATGGTAAAGTCATTGTAAACCCCAGCCTTGAAGAAATTGCCTGTAATCTGGGCTGGATCACTGAACCTAAATATACAGAATACGATTTGTCGATTTATGGTGCTGGTCCGGCGGGGTTAAGCGCTGCGGTTTACGCTGCATCCGAAGGATTAAAAACCATACTTATTGAGCGTGAGGCCATAGGCGGACAGGCGGGTACCAGTTCCCTGATCGAAAATTATTTAGGTTTTCCTGAAGGCATTTCTGGCGCTAACTTAGCCGAAAGGGCAAGGCAGCAGGCCCTCAAGTTTGGCGTTGAAATTTTGCTTTTAAAAGAAGGTATCAAAGGTACTTTCTACAACAACAGGATACACGTTGATTTTGCGACGGGTGAGCAGCTGGTGGCCAAAGCCAATATTTGTGCAACCGGAGTAGAGTATGCGCGATTGAACCTTCCGGATGAGGAAAGGTTTTTCCATAAGGGTGTTTATTACGGGGCTGGTGCCAGCGAAGCTTTTTTTTGTCAGGATAAAGACTTGTATATCGTTGGCGGCGGAAACTCTGCCGGGCAGGCCGCTACTTATTTTTCGGGCTTTGCGAAACGTGTTTTTATGGTGATCAGAAAGGGGAATCTGGCAGAAACCCTTTCCGAATATTTAATTCAGCGGATTGCAGCCATCAGTAATATCTTTGTGTTGTACCATGCAGAAGTAGCTGAACTGGAAGGGGATGATTATTTACAGCGTATCAAAATTGTAAACAAAAAGGAGGGAACAGAAACCTGGCACGACACGTCAAAGCTCTTTATTTGCATCGGTGGAAAGCCGAATACAGAATGGGCTTCCGAAACGGCAATTTGCAGGGATAAGAATGGCTATCTTTATACCGGAAATGATCTGGTTAATCTGGATCAGTATAAAATGTGCTGGGCCGCAGACCGCCCTCCTTACCATCTGGAGACCAGCGTACCGGGCTCGTTCGCTGCAGGAGATGTACGGTACAATTCTGTAAAAAGGGTAGCCTCTGCTGTTGGAGAAGGTGCGATGGCGGTTACCCAGGTTCACCAATATTTATCAAAATTATAAAGATGGAACATCACCAGGTATGCAGCCATATTGTGGCTATCAAAGAATTAAAAACTGCAAAGGAAACGGTTTGTGAGCAATGTGTGAAAGATGGAAGCGATTGGGTGCATCTGCGAACCTGCCAAACCTGTGGCATTACGTTATGTTGTGACTCGTCGCCAATGCAACACATGTCGCACCATTGTAGCAATACCAAACATCCTGTGGTTATTTCATCTGAACCCGGGGAAAGGTGGTTGTATTGCTATATCGACGATGAAATGGCAGAATATTAAGGTGTTGAAACACTTCAATTAAATAAACAGCAATGAAAGCAATAGTGATTACAGCATATGGCGGGCCTGAAGTGCTGCAGCAACAGGAACAACCCACACCGTCAATCCAGGGAGATCAGGTATTAATTGCAGTTAAAGCTGCCGGTTTAAACCGTTCCGATGTGGCTCAGCGCGAGGGGAATTATCCCCCTCCACCAGGAGTTTCTGCTGAAATTCCTGGTCTGGAAGTTTCGGGTATTGTAACAGCATGCGGGCCTGACGTGAAAGACTTTCAGGTAGGCGATGAGGTATGTGCGCTTCTGGCCGGTGGCGGATATGCAGAATATGTAGCCGTAGGTGAGGGACAATGTTTGCCAATACCGGCAGGTCTGAGCTTTGCAGAAGCTGCAAGTTTGCCGGAAACTATATACACAGTATGGTCGAACGTATTTCAAAGAGCTGCACTTCAACCTGGTGAACGTTTGCTGGTTCATGGCGGGAGTAGTGGCATTGGCATTACAGCTATTCAGCTGGCTAAAGCACTTGGTTCGCCGGTGGTGGTTACGGTGGGATCGGATGAAAAAGGTGTGAACTGTATTGAGCTTGGCGCTGATTCATATATCAACTACAAAACACAGGATTTTGAAACTGAACTTAAAGACACGGGTGTTGACGTAGTCCTGGACATGGTTGGCGGAGATTATCTGAGTAAAAACATCAATATCCTGAAACCGGAAGGCAGGTTGGTGCACATCAACGCTGTGAATGGCCGGCACGTTGAACTCGATATCTGGAAAGTAATGATGAAGCGTTTAACCATTACGGGAAGTACCCTCAGGAGCAGGGAATATGCATTCAAACAAAAACTTACCGCACAGATTAAACGACATATCTGGCCACTAATTGAAGCCGGGAAGTTTAAGCCTGTCATCTTTGAGACCTTTTTGTTTAACGATGCTGCTGAAGCACATCGGGCGTTGGAAAGCAGCATGCATACCGGGAAGATCGTGCTGGTGCGTTAAAAATATACAATTACTAAAACATTCGCGGATAAGAGGGGTTACATTAGAAAACATAAAGCTATGGGATTTATTAGAAACGCCATTATCGGCATCGCAATATTTGAAGGTATTAAGTACCTGACCAAAAAGGATGTATTAGGAACTTCAAATTTTGAGAAAATCAAGGAGCAGGTTCCGGAATATATTGAGAAAGCCAAGGCAGTAACCGAAGATCTCCGCGCCGGGAAATTACCGCAGGTTTAGTCGCTGCAAAATGCCTCTAGAATTTCACAAAGCACATGCATGCCTTATTGGTATATGCATGTGCTTTGTTATGAACTTTAATAACGCAACCTGTAAGTCACTTTATCCATATACCCTAAGTCGGTTTAAGGAATAGCCCTTTTCGAAGACATTGATGTATAGATAATTATTTCTTACTACTTTCTGTTTTCGCCGCAATTAACTACGCTAATTTCTGTATCTTAGGCCTTTATAATTAAATGAAATGAAAACAGGAACAGTAAAATTTTTTAATGAAACCAAAGGATTTGGTTTTATAATCGATGATAGTACCGGTGAGCAAATTTTTGTGCACGTGAGCGGATTAAAAGATCAGATCAGGGAAAATGATAAGGTAACCTTTGATACTCAGGATGGCAAAAAAGGCATCAATGCAGTGAACGTAAAAGTAGCCTAACATTCTCTACCCAAACTATTACTCATTGGTTTGAAGCCGCATCAGGATTAGTTCCTGCTGAAAAAGAAATGGGGACCATCAAAGATGTTCCCCATTTAAACCAACCAAACTAATGAATGCCCGGAAACCACCCCGGGATCAGATTATAAACGCAGCGCGATTCATTTTGTTTGGGAAAATTTTAATTTAGCGATTAAAATAAGATGTCGTGTCCCAGGCAACTTTAATCGCTCATTTAAAAATACCCAAATCTATTTCGCTTTAAGCCTGTTACCATAGTTAATGTTATTAATTAGCAAGCAAATAAAAGCAGACAATATTTTTTTTCTCATTCTATTTTTTGGTCTTCTAAAATTATTTATCCATTCTATAGGTCTCAGTGAATATGGATTCCATGCTGATGAATTATACTATATCGGACTGGGTAAACATTTTGAGTGGGGTTATCCGGATATCTCCCCTTTTGTTGTGTGGGTAGCGCGACTCTCTGAATTTTGTTTTGGATCATCCACGATTGGCTTTCGTATTTTGCCTTGTTTGATTTCGGCGCTTACCGTTATGTTAACGGGCTACATTACCCGATATTTAGGTGGTGGCAAGTTAGCCATTGTTATTGCCTGTTCGGCTATGATCTGTTCACCGGCCTATCTGGCTACGTCATATTTACTTCAACCCGCAGTCTTTGATGTTTTCTTCTGGACCCTGTTAACCTTTAGTATTGTCGCCTACGAAAAAACAAAGCTTCAAAAATATCTGTACCTGGCCGGGGTTGCACTTGGTTTGGGTGTACTCAATAAATACAGTATTCTGCTGTATTTTGGTTTGCTCACTTTTACTTTTTTAATCATTTCCTTCAAACAATTTGGAAGAATGTTTCCAAAACTGATCCGGCCATCGCTCTTGTTTATTCTGCTCATTACGCCAAACCTTATCTGGCAGTTGATCCACGGTTTTCCAGCTTTCCACTATGTTTATTCCGTGGGTTCATCCATGCTTTCATTTGATATACCAGATTATCTGTTTCAGCTTTTCTTTTTCCACGGGGCAGGCGTTGCGGTGTGGTCGGCGGGTTTCCTCTTATTGATGTTTAACAAAAGAACCGAAGAGAGGCAAAGGATATGGTGCATGGCTTTTTTACTGCTCATTTTTATACTGGCCTTGCTTAAAGGTAAGCTATACTATGGATTGGGCATATTTCCAATTTTCTTTGCAGCGGGAGGGCAGTGCTGGGAGATTCTGCTCAATCGTTTAAAGATACCTTCACGTATTGTTTTTGTTGGAATGCTATACCTTTTTGCACTTTTAAGTTTGCCTGTTGTTATTCCGGTGCTTCCGGTTACCGTTTGCAAAATCTACATCCGGCACATGGTTCGATATACCAGTTTTTCGAGACCCCTGCGCTATGAAGATGGAAGAGCTGGCGATATCCCCCAGTTTTTTGCAGACATGACTGGCTGGAAGCAATTCGCCGGAGAGGTGCTGAAGATATCCAACAGCTTTCCGTATCCAAAGGGCGGACTAAGCATCCTTACCGAAGACTACGCCATCGCTGGTGCACTGAAATATTATGGTAATGCAGCTATGCCCCCGGTGATTTCTGCACACAATAGCTTTTTGCTTTATTCGCCCGAGAACCTCAGAGCGGAAACGGTGCTTTACCTGAGCAGGATCGGGCTGGAAAAAGTTAAAGATTTTGGCAACCAGGTCGTTTGTATTGACCGGATGAAGACGGAAAATTCGCATCTTGATGGGCTTTACATTTACAGAATTACCAGCCCTAACCTAACCTTTCGAAATAAATATTTGGGTGATATACAAAAGTTTTATCCGCATTGATTTTAAGTTTATATATTGAACAATACGCCGGGGAAATTGTTAACTTCAGCATATGCAGATTGAAACAGAAATCCTTATCATCGGTGGCGGGCTGGCGGGCTTAACCGCTGCGCTTCATCTGCAAAAAAACGGGTTTCAAGTTACCCTGATTGAAAAGAATAGCTATCCGCATCATAAAGTATGCGGAGAATATGTTTCCAATGAGGTACTGCCATACTTAGCCTCGCTGGGTATTTCATTAGAAAGTCTGCAGCCAACTTCAATCACTAATTTGCAGGTGAGTTCGGTTGCAGGCAACTGTATTAACATAACGCTGCCACTGGGTGGATTCGGTTTAAGCCGTTATGTAATGGACGATTTTTTCTGTCAGAAACTCATGGAGCGAGGTGTTTCGGTATTGGCAGATACGGTAACCCGGGTCGTTTTTCATGAAACCCATTTTGATGTGGAAACCAGCCAAGGGAAGCATATTACCGCAAAACAAGTTCTTGGCGCTTTTGGCAAACGATCCTCGCTTGACAAAACATTAGGCAGGGATTTTATTCGTGATAAGTCCCCTTATCTGGCCGTAAAGGCACATTATGAAGGGGCATTTCCATCCAGTCTGGTCGCTTTGCACAATTTCAAAGGGGGCTACTGTGGGGTGTCAAAAGTTGAAGCGAATAAATTAAATATCTGTTATCTGGCCAATTATCAGACTTTTAAGCGATTTAAGCATATCGATCAATACCAGGAGGAGGTGCTGTATCAGAATAAGCTGCTGAAAAACATCCTGGAAAATTCAAAGATGATTTTTGATGCACCACTTACCATCAGTCAGATTTGCTTTGATGAAAAGGAGCCTGTGTTCGACCACGTGATCATGATTGGCGATAGCGCGGCATTAATCCATCCTTTATGCGGTAACGGCATGGCAATGGCCATGCATGGTGCAAAAATTGCAGCTGAGCTAACCACGACATTTTTAAAAGATAAAACCATGTCCCGCGCGGGTTTTGAAAAAGAATATACGCAGCAATGGACAAAACTTTTTCGCGGGAGACTCCTGACGGGTAAAATTTTGTCTGCTGCTTTCAACAACACCACGATGCAAAGGCTGGCAATAGGCGCTTTGACTAAAATGCCCGCTTTGCTCTCCGGCACCATCAGAATGACCCACGGAAAACCAATAACAATTGCGAACTAAATGCCAATAGATACAAAATACAGGAGTACCGCACCAGAAATTATGGATGATTTTGCCATGGAAGGTGAAATCCTGACTGATGCGCTAGATAAAATCGCGGCTATCAACAAACTTCTTGGAGGCAATAAAGTAACGCTGGAAGGAATCAGGATGTTGATGTCGGAGAATAAGCTGACCAAACTAAGGATTACAGATGTTGGCTGCGGCAATGGGGCAATGCTCAGGATGCTGGCCGATTACGCCCGTAGACATCGCCTTCATTTTGAATTAAAAGGTATTGATGCGAATAAATGTACCATTGAACATGCCGTCAGCTGTTCTTTGAATTATCCTGATATCCATTACCAATGCAGTGATATTTTTGATGAAACGGCAGGTGAAGAAGATTGCGATATTTTGCTATTTACGCTTACCCTGCATCACTTTTCGGATAGCGAAATCATAGCGCTTCTGAAAAACCTGAGCAAGCGTGTATCCGTAGGTATAGTGGTAAACGACCTGGAGCGGAGCGGGATTGCCTACCGGCTTTTTACGGCTTTAAGTTTTGTATTCAGGTTGAACCACATGTCGAGGGAGGATGGTTTGGTTTCCATTCTGCGGGGATTTAAAAAGGCTGATTTAGAGCGATATGCAGCAGCTGTTCACCTCAGTTCGAGTATTGGCTGGCGATGGGCATTCAGGTATTTATGGGTTATAGAAACACGATGAGCGTAAAAATAAAAACAGTAAGCAAAGCTTTACCTGAGTTTTCAAGGACAACAGCAGAAATACTGCCTTTTCTGGATGTATGGTTGGCGGGACAAGATGAACGTTTCATCAGAAAAGTTAAAAAGATATTTGAAGGTGCTGCGGTTGATAAACGGTACTCCATCATGGCGCCTGAAGAGGTATTTTCTGATTTGAGTTTTGAAAAGCGAAATGATATTTACGTCCGCGAATCCATCAAGCTGGGTAAACAATGTTTGTCTGCCGCGTTGGAAAAGGCAAACTGGAAAGCTACCGATCTGGACTTTATCATTACGGTAAGCTGTACCGGGATCATGATTCCATCGCTGGATGCTTATCTGATTAATTCCCTTGGTCTTAGACAAGATGTTGTGCGCCTTCCGGTAACAGAAATGGGTTGCGCCGCAGGCGTTTCGGGAATGATTTATGCCAAAAATTTTTTAAAGGCAAACCCCGGAAAAAGAGCAGCTGTAGTTGCTGTAGAATCACCAACGGCGACATTTCAGCTCAATGATTTCTCTATGGCAAATATTGTAAGTGCTGCCATTTTTGGAGATGGTGCCGCTTGTGTCCTATTAAGTTCGGCTGAGTCAGACCAAGGCCCGGAGATGGTGGACGAAGAAATGTACCACTTTTACGAGGCCGAAGATATGATGGGCTTCAAACTCACCGATTCCGGGCTCCAAATGGTGCTTCATGTGGAAGTGCCTGAAACCATTGCCAGCCATTTCCCTGATATCATTCATCCTTTTCTGGCGAAAAACGGGTTGGATATTTCAGATGTCGACCACCTGATTTTTCACCCAGGTGGCAAGAAAATCATTCAGGTGGTGGAAGAACTTTTTGGTCGGCTTGGTAAAAATATCGACCAAACGAAAGCGGTATTGAGACAGTATGGCAATATGAGCAGTGCAACTGTGCTATACGTTCTACAGCAATATATGGAAAGCCATCCCGCCCCGGGCGATATAGGTTTAATGCTGAGTTTCGGTCCGGGCTTTTCTGCCCAAAGAATTCTTTTAAAGTGGTAGTATGACGAAAGATGAAATATTAAGCAAACTCCCTTATGGCCCGGGCTTTTTATTCGTTGGAGAGCTGCTTCATGTTGATGAAAACGGCGTAAAGGGCACTTACACCTTCGATCAGGGGCTTCTGTTTTACCAGTCGCACTTTAAGGCTTTTCCGGTAACCCCGGCAGTAATACTGACTGAAACTATGGCTCAGATTGGATTGGTTTGCTTAGGGATATATCTGCTCAGGGGAAACACTATTGGTGAAGGCACCGGACTGGCGATGACCTCGAGCTGTATTGATTTTATAAAACCGGTTTATCCCGGAGAGCAGGTTACTGTGATCAGCGAGAAAGTTTATTTTAGGTTTGATAAATTATCCTGTAAAGTAAGGATGGAAAATTCGATAGGCGAAACCGTATGTAAGGGTACAATATCAGGCATGTTAAAGGCAAATTCAAATGAATGAAAACAGGGTAGTGATTACGGGCCTTGGCGTTTGTGCACCCAATGGGACAACGGTTGGGGAATTTCAGCTGGCCATAGAACAGGGGATATCCGGCATCCGGCGTCAGCCTGAACTTGAAAGGCTGGGTTTCTCCTGTCAAATTGCGGGCCAGCCTGAGCTTAGCCCCGAGCGGATTGCGCAGTATTTCAGTCCGCTTGAAGTCAGAAACCTGGATAGCTCAGGCATCGTTTACGGCGTAATTGCCGGCCTGGATGCCTGGAAGGATGCGGGTCTGGAATTTGCCAGTGCTAACGAACCCGACTGGGACAGCGGCAGCTTTTTTGGTACCGGAACTTCAGGAATTGATAAGTTCAGGTGGGCCATCAACAAAATCGATGCGATGGAAATCAGAAAGCTCGGAAGCAGTGTGGTGGTGCAAACGATGGCCAGCGGCGTTAGTGCATTTATTAGTGGTAAGCTTGGTTTGGGTAACCGCGTCAGCACCAACTCGGCCGCTTGTGCCACCGGCACCGAAAGTGTCCTGATGGCTTATGAGCATATTAAAAGTGGCAAAGCAAAAAGGATGCTCGCAGGGAGCACCAGCGATAGCGGCCCCTATATCTGGGGTGGTTTTGATGCCATGAAAGTATGTACCTTCAAACACAACGATGCTCCGGAAACCGGAAGCAGGCCCATGAGTGCAAGGGCCAGTGGCTTTGTTCCGGGGAGCGGGGCAGGGGCTCTGGTTTTGGAATCCCTTGATAGTGCCCTCGCGCGGAATGCACGCATCTATGGAGAAATTATTGGGGGACATATTAATTCCGGCGGTCAGCGGGGTGGTGGTACCATGACTGCCCCCAATGCCGCGGCAGTGCAGCGTTGTATTACTGAAGCCATTAAGGATGCACATATTAAGCCGGGAGATATTGATGTGATCAATGGCCATTTGACGGCGACCAGTAAGGATGCATTTGAAATTGAAAACTGGAAATCGGCGTTAGGTTGTTCGAAAGATGATTTTCCTTTCATCAATTCGCTTAAAGGCATGATCGGGCACTGCATCAGCGCTTCTGGAAGTATTGAATGTGTTGCCGCCGTTCTGCAGTTGCACCGGGAATTCGTTTTCCCCAATGTAAACTGCGAGGATTTGAATCCGGAAATTGCTTCGTTGATCGCCGAAGACCGGATTCCCCAAAAGCGATTGAAAAAAAGCTTCAATATATTAGCAAAAGCAAGTTTTGGCTTCGGCGATGTGAATGCCTGTTTAATTTTTAAAAAATATCAGAATGGATAAACAAGAAATACTTACCGGTTTAAGGGATATCATTTCACTTTACACTGAAGAACAGGATGCATTGGATCACATCAGTGAGCAAACAGATTTTATTGCCGATTTAAAAATCAACTCAGCGAATCTTGTCGACATTGTTTTAGATATCGAAGAAAAGTTTAATATCAATATAGATAATGAATCGATGGCTAAAATGTTGAATGTGAAGGCTACAGTCGAAGTGATTGAAGACAAACTTGCTGAAAATGCTGGGAAATGATGTGGTAGATCTGAAGCTTGCCAGAAGGCGGAACAACTGGAGGAGAGCAAACTACCTTTCTAAAATATTTACGCCGGATGAGCAGCGGCTGGTTTACCATTCGGATTGCCCTGACCTGATGGTATGGCTCATCTGGAGTATGAAAGAGGCCGCTTACAAAATTGTAAACCGAAACACCGGACTTCGGTTTTTTGATCCAAAAGGTTTCCACTGCACTGTTCAGATACATGATTTAAAAGCCACTGGCTGTGTTGATTACCGGGGTGAACAATTCATGACCCATAGCGAAATCAATGAACACTATGTGCATACGCTGAGTTTCAAAACTGGTTCTGGCATTGAACAGTGCCACGTGGTGCAACGCCGAAATGCGGATGACTATGTGTTGAGTTTTAACCTGAAGCATAAAGGTTTAATGTTGCAAAAAAATAACAGCGGACTCCCTGAGATATTTATCAGGAAGACTCAAAGTCGTCACCTCGCCTCTGTTAGCCATCACGGCCGCTTTTTGTTTATTGCTTATCTCCACACTACAGAGGAAGTCGTATCTTAGTATAAAGCAGTCAGGCCGGGATGCGCATCGTTGGTAGCAAAGGCATCCCGGGCGACCAGAGAAACGTTAATTACACTCCTTTAACTGGCAAAGTTGAATTTGCCTTCAAATAGTTTCCCAATAAGGGGCAGGGGTTTACTTACTTCATTATTAGCGGCAACAATTCCTAATAACAGAAATACGAGTGTGGCCACACTTACGATCAGTGACAGAAAGTATAATGTAGGAACCAGGCTCACCACTACAGATAAAGCAATTCCCAAAATGAAGCTTAAAATAATCAAACCTAAAGATTGTCCTAAATGGTAATTTACCAATGGGTTTCTGTCTGCACTTTTTTTGTACTGAAGATAAGCTACCACCCATCCGATGATGGTAACGTAAGCCAAAATGGCCATTGTTTTGTTTGACATAATTTTGTTTTTTAAAATGATAGATATAAATTGATTGAGACAAAACTATTGGTAAGTGTGCTGATCACCAATTAAATAGCGTCTACATTGTGTCTACCTGCAAAAACCGGAGCGTCTACAAAATGTCTACAACAATATTTCGAATGGCTTGTTATCGTATATTCGTTTAATCCAGCTACCCATTGTTAAACAGATATTTGCTCTACAGATGTTGAATAAAATTTCCCTCTTGCTATTTATTTTTCTGATGACTTTTACCTTTCATTCTAACGCACAGAAACTCCTGTTAGATTCATTGGAAACCATATTGAAAAACGCCACAGCCGAACAAAAACCAGTTGCCATGGCAGAACTGGCAAGAGCCACCTACGAAACCAATCCTAAAAAGGCGCTTGAACTGGCCATAAGGGCCAGTTTGCAGGCAAAGAAATACGGAGATAAAGGAGTCATTACCTTTTGTTATGCCACTGCCGGACATTTGCTGATGCGAAGAGAACAGCAAAAGCGGGCAGCGGCTTATATTGACAGTGCATTGAGCACTGCGGAAAAATCTAAAAATAAACTTCATAAAGGTTTCGCCTGGTTACGAAAGGGTTGGCTTGAGCTGAATGAGGGCGACAACGAACAAGCGATGTCTGCTTTTATCAAGGCTGATAAGTTACTTCGGGCCAGCAGCGATCGCAAATCGTACAGTTACAGGGTGTTGATTGATCACTATGCTTCGAGTATTTATGCCTACGGAAGCGATACCTTGAAACAACACAAGTATGCCATGGCGGCAATACAAATGGCACAACAAAGCAAATATCCCGACGATTTTCAAATTGCCTATATGACGGTGGCACACAGTTTTTTTTCGGCCTTCGAGGTAAATGTATCCAAGCGCAATCTACTTGATTCTGCAATGTACTATTACAGCAAGGCTGCACAGGTATATCAGTTCAACCGGGAAAAAATCTTACTTCAAAGTAATGCATCCCTTACGGCCCTTAATATGGCCAATATTTACTTCAAATATTATCCGCCGCGGTTTGAAGATCGAGCCAGAAGATATGTAAATGATGCCTTAAATATTGCCAGGAAAACGAATATACAGGAAGTTATCGCCAATTGTTATGGCATACTGAGTGAATATGCCATGCGGAAAAAAGATTATCAGGCTGCCGAAAAGTATCTTTTGACGGGAATAACCGAGCTGAACCATGCATCACCAGGCGTGGATATCACCCGTTCCAGGATGATCCTGGGCTTAGCTAATCTTGCTGAACAAAGTGGCGATAAAGCCAAAGCGCTTGATTATTACAAACAGTATACTGATTACTATAAAAAAGTTTTTGATGCCCAGAAGCTGGCCACTGTTCAGCAACTTGAAGAACAATATCATGCTGAGCAGCGGGATCTGGAAATTTCCGGATTAAGGGAGCGGGCGAAACTTAACAGGCAAATCAACTGGTTGTATGTGGGTGTTGCTGCGGCAAGTATTTTGGTCCTGGCACTGCTGCTGGGCTTTTATCATTATAAGTTGAAAGCTTCCCAACAAAAAATACTTTTGTCGCTTCAGGAAAAACAGGAGGCCGAACTCAGGGCCTCCCTTGGTGAACAGGAACGGGAGAGAATTGCCGCAGAGCAAGCGCTGCTTCAGGACCGAACCGAGTGGCTGGAGCGGGAGTTACTTGCGGGAACCCTTAAAATAGAAGAGAAGAATGCCATTCTGGAGTTATTAAAGGATAAATCGAAAGATCTGAATACAGATGCTGCAGCGAAAACGATGGGACGGATTATCACCCAGAGTTTACGCATAGAGAAAGAAAAGGATGAGGAATATCATTCTATAGGAGATATCCATCCCGGTTTTTTTAGTGGGCTGCAAAAAAAGGCTGGGGAGGGTTTAACACGTCTCGATCTGAAATATTGCGCCTACATTTCAATGGGTTTTGATAACCGAGAAATTGCCAGCAGGTTAGGGATAGAAATTAAAAGCATACGTATGGCCAAGTACAGGTTAAAACAGAAGCTTGGGCTGGAAAAGGAACAAAGTCTGGATGTGTTTCTGCAATCTTTCGAAAACCGATAGTGTGTACCAATATTACAAAGGGGAAAACCGGATTGTGATTTTTTACCATTTGGTAAATGATAACGAAACAGATAATCCTATATTCGGTCATGAAAGCACTCACTGACTTCATTCTGCAGTTCGGCGATTTGAATCAACAACAGCTCGATCTTATTTTAAGTAAAGGCAAAATCATTGAGCTTAAAAAGGAAGAGTATTTTTCTGAAGCAGGAAAGGTACCGCGGCAGGTAGGATTTGTTCTCGAAGGCGTATTTCGCTTTTGTTACTATAATAACAAAGGAGAAGAAATCACCAATTATTTTGTTGATGAAGGAAACTTCGTAGTAGACAATCAGAAATTTGAATCGCAGGTAGAGGCTTCCGAATACGTTCAGGCCGTTACCGATGCCAGGCTGTTTGCGTTTACAAAGAAAGCCTGGGATGATCTTTCTGACACCATTGTTGGTTTTGAAATGATCAAAGCCAATGTGGTTAAAAAATGTTTAATGGTGGCTATGGAGCGGAGAAGTCCATTGGTATCCGAAGATGCCAAAACCCGTTACCTATCCTTTATTGAAGCCTTTCCTGCATTGTTAAACCGAATTCCGCTATCGCATGTTGCTTCTTACCTGGGGATCACGCAGCAATCGCTGAGCAGGATACGGAAAAATATCCGTTAGATCACTTTTTACCAAATGGTAAATTTATTTCGCCCACTGTTCACAACATTTGTCTCATTCATTTAAACAAAAAAAGATGAGCAGAAAAATAGTATTGATTACAGGAACAAATAGCGGTTTTGGCTGGCTGAGTGCCCAAAGCATTGCCGCTTTAGGGCATCAGGTTTACGCTACCATGCGAGATACCACCGGCAGAAATGCAGAGAAAGCACAATTGCTTTCAGCAGTGGAGAATATAACCGTAATAGATGTTAACGTTGGTGATGATGTGAGTGTTAAACAAGCCATTGATCAGATTATCGATCAGGAAGGATCCATTGATGTATTGGTAAACAATGCCGGTTATTCGATGAACGGAGTGGCAGAAAGCTTTACTTCAAATGATGTAAAAGGGCTGTTTGATATCAATGTTTTTGCGCCCTGGAGATTAATTAGGCAGGTACTGCCTAAAATGCGCAAAAAAGGCGAAGGACTTATTATCAACGTTACCAGCGGCTTTGGAAGAGTTTCGTTTCCTTTTGCTACCATGTATAGCGCTTCCAAGTTTGCGCTTGAAGGACTGAGTGAAGGCCTGCATTATGAATTAAGGCCTTTAGGTGTGGATGTAGCAATCGTTCAGCCAGGTGCTTTTCCTACGGAGATGTCGCAAAAGTATCACCCGGGTTCAGACGATTCGGTTACGGCGGGCTACAGTGCCATTGCGGAGGTGCCTGGGAAAATGATGGCCGCCATAGGCGGACTGCTTCAGGCGCACAATCCCAACCCACAGGATGTGGCCGATGCCATTGTGAAGCTGATCAATTTGGAAAAAGGTAAGAGACCATTAAGAACTGTTGTTGATCCCATCACCGGTGAATTGATTGAAGCTGCCAATCAGGCTGTTGCAAGTGAATATGGCAAAGGTTTAACGCTGTTCGGAATGGGAGAGTTGTTAAGATAGTATCTGGTATTTGCGAACCGCATTAAGTTGTTCTTGAAAATAGCAGGTTGCATTGATATTACATCGCTGGCGCACGCGTGAATGCCTGCGCCAGCTTGTCTCGATGTTTAACTAAAAGTCCGGCATGCTGAACCCATCAACCGCACCAATTTTGCCGCCACTTAAAGGGTTTATAAGCCAGTAATGATAGCTGACAATCCGGATATGGTTAATGCAATTTCAAAGATAACGTTGTCATTCAGTTTAAGGTTATGGCCTTTAGGGTTCGCATGAAATGGAATTTCCTGTTCATTCTCGTCTATAATCATTCCCGTTTGGTCTATGTTGTCAATGGAAATTATTCTTCCTTTTCTCATTATTAGTTGTTTTTAAATGTCATTGTCATCTTTGGAAAAACTACTTCTCCAGTGTTGAAGTGTGTAGTTCTGACGGTATCACAATACTATTATTAATTACCCTCACTACATCCCAACTGAGATTGTTAGCTTCATCCGGCCTTCCACATATCCGCACCTGAATTTGCGCGCCATTGTAGTGAGTCGAAATTTCCAGGAAGTCACTGTTTACATCGAGTGTACTCAAGAGTTTGTTAAATCGTTTTAACAGATTCTTGTATAAATCTTTATTTTCAGTTAATATTTTCATAGGGATAGTTATAGCTACTATGCAAAACGTATGCCTAATCATACAAATATCGGGTTTATTGTGAAATTTTAACAATAAAATATTTAACAAGGTGGAATATCACGGTTTAGCGTGCCTGAGGGCAGGTTCGATTTGATATTCGTCAACAGATAATTGGTAGCTAATTAACTTTTCATTATAAGAAAATGGTCCAGTTTTATCAGGTTTTTAGAATACCTAGTGTTTTCAAACTTTAGGACAACTCACATAAGGCTTTAGTTGCTTCACTAGATCCTTTACTTTTTTTTGTTCTTCGAGAAAACTTTCCATGGCTTCCAATACCATTAACACATCCTGGTTCTCTAAATTTAGAAATTTGAAACTACCCGCAAAGGAATAGTCCAAACGTGTTCGCATAAACTTCGGAATTTTATAACTGTCTACCGATAGTGCGCAGGCATAGTAATAAAGGCTTAGTAAAACAGAATCGTAAAAGTTGATGTAATAGAAAAGTACCCTTGCATAACTTTTGGTAATCAGGTCGTCGCGCATGATGGGCTGATAGCGGGTGGCTTCCCGCTGAACTTCCCGGTCGGCATAGCAATCCATGATTAATAATCCGTGCCGCAGTTCTATATCATCTGCTATCGGGAAGGAAATGCCCATGGTTTCATAGGAGCGTACTACGAATGGATCGTCAACGGTCTCGAAAAAGTCTGCATCCCGAATCAGGTTATCTTCATCCAGGTTATTTAAGTCGTAGCCATAATTTTTTAAGCTTTTTTTAAAAGTGAGGAATAAACAGAAATTGTAAAACTGGGTCTGTATATCGTTGGCGGTGATCAGTAGTGCCGCTATGCAAAGCTTGTAATCAAAGGGAGCGTTCTTATTCATCGTTTCTTTTCGCTGACACGGGATGGTGCGCAAGGTAAAAAAGATAATTTCGAAAAACAAAGATTGGGGGTGATATCCAGCATAAGTTTTCCAATGTTTAACGCTTGAACTATTGACCCTTTAGGGCACATCAACGGAACGCAGCTAGTGGTATCCTAGTGGTCTGGTAGTGGTTTGCTAGTGGTCTGCTAGCCATAAATGACTAGAAAACCGCTTTCACATACCTATTAAGGCCCTTTTTGGGTGGTAAATGCCTTTAGCGTAACCAAAAAGGAACTATTCTGGTTATCATCTTAGTATTTTAGAAGAACCATTTTGATTTAAGCGCATTTAATCAACTCATCATTTACAGCGATGATTCTTTGAATTTCGATCAAAATAGTCGAGATTGTATGGAATCAAAGCCATGATCCGTTTGGAGCTTCTCCTTTAGATAAAATTTTAGAACATATGCACAAAGAGACCTAAAGCAACTTATCTGGAGTGATTGGTAGTGATCGTACCCGCTTTCCTGTAGCATTGAATACAGCATTGGCAACTGCGGCAGCAACCCCGACAATGCCCACTTCACCGATTCCTTTTACGCCCATTTTATTTGGGATTAAATCTTCCTCATTGATAAACATGGCATCTAAGTTTCCGATATCCAGGTTGGTGGGTACATGGTAATCAGCAAAGGAGCGCGTAGCAAAATTTCCGTATCTGGGATCAATCACTGATTCTTCTGTTAAAGCCATGCCGATCCCCCAGACGTTTCCGCCGATAATTTGGGATCGGGCAGTTTTTGGGTTCAGTATTTTTCCGGCGCCTGTAACGGCCAGGAAGCGTGTTACCTTGACCATTCCGGTGATGCTGTTTACCCTTACTTCGGCGAAATTGGCATTGAAACTATGTGCGGAATATTTCTCGGCTTCGGCTGGTGCTTTCGAATCTGAACGGGTTTGAAAATCGGTAAAGCTTTCTGAAATCATGAGCTGTGCTGCGGTTGGGCGGACAAAAAACTGCTTGCCGGATTTAGCCAGTAATTCATCGGTGATTTTGATGCAGGCATCGTTAACGGCATTTGCGAAACTGGAGGCACCAACAGAACCAACTGAACCTGCGGCAGGGGGAAGATCAGAATCGCCAAGTTTAACGGTTATCTGGTTTACGGGTAAGCCTAGTCCGTCGGCAGCGGTTTGTGCCAGTATGGTATTTGTTCCTGTGCCCAGGTCGGATGCGGCAATTTCCACTTTGGCATGTACCACTTTGTTTTTAAGTGTTAGTTTAATAATTGCCGAACTGTCTCGCTGCCTGGCCGGGTAGGTTCCGCAGGCTACGCCATAGCCGATCAAATCATCACCGATTTTATTGGTGCCTGGTTCAGCTTTTCGTTTGTCCCAACCGAATGCTTTTGCGCCTTCTTGTAAACATTTTACCGTTGTTCTGGATGACCATGGTTTTCCGTTTGACGGATCTTTGGGCGGTTCATTTTTAATCCTTAATTCAATGGGATCCATTTTGAGTTTGTAAGCCAGCTCGTCCATGGCAGATTCCAGGGCGAAGCTACCGGTAGATTTCCCGGGTCCGCGGGTATAGGTGGGCAGTATGATGTTCATGGGCACTACCCGGTAAGTGATCAGGCTGTTTGGAACATCATACATAATCTTTGTACAATCGCCACAAGGTTCGATATATTCATCATTTATGGCGGTGTGGGATATGATTTCATGGGCAAGGGCAACCAGTTTCCCTTCTTTCGTTGCACCAATACTTAATTTCTGCATGTTTCGCTGCCTCAATCCTACAGAATTGAACATCTGTTGCCTGGTTAAGGCTAACTTTACCGGTCTGTTGACCATTTTAGCGGCCACTGCGGTAAGTACGAGGTTTGCCCATTGACCACCCTTTGAACCGAAACCACCGCCAATAAACGGAGAGATGATACGTACCTGCTCGGGTTTCATGTTCAATGTAGCTGCCGCTGCGGTTTGCGCGCCGTTAATGATTTGAGAACCGTTGTATAGTGTGAGTTTATCGCCCTCCCACATGGCCATGGTAGCATGTGGTTCCATGGGATGGTGATGTTCGATAGGGGTTTCGTATAATTCTTCTACAGTAACCTCCGCAGTTTTCATCGCTGATTTTCCTGCTCCGCGCACCTGATCGGCCAGCTCTTTTCCTTTAGGCATTGTTGGGGTTTCAGCCAGCTTTTCAAAATTTGTCTTTTCAGCTTTCTGGTTATATTCTACTTTTATGAGATGTGCAGCTGCTGTGGCCTGCTCAAAAGTTTCGGCAACTACTATTCCGATATGCTGGCCATGGAAGATAATTTCAGGTCCTTGTAGCAATGCACCACCTCTCAGTCCACCTTTGGTATTCAACCGGGGCGCGTTTTCATGAGTAATTACTTTGATCACGCCAGGATATTTTTCCGCCTCGGTACTGTCGATTTTTGTGATCTGACCGGCAGCAATGGTGCTTTTGAACAATACGGCATAAGCCATATTTTTAGCCGGATAGTCGGTGGCATAAGTGGCTTTGCCAGTGATTTTTAGTATGCCATCGATCCGGTCGATGCCTTTACCGATGGATTTGGTGCTGTTTTCCATGTTTGAGTGTTGAGTTATCCTTTAAATGCTAACTGGAGCGCATTGATCAGGGTTTTTCTGCCCATTTCTATTTTAAACCTGTTGTTGGGTAAGGCTTTGGCCGAAGCCATTTCAAGTTCTGCAGCTTTGGTGAAGTTGGCGATTGTAGCCGGCTTTCCCTTTAAAAAATCTTCAGCTTGTAACGCCCTCCACGGTTTATGTGCCACTCCGCCCATAGCCAGGTGGGCAGATTGAATGAGGTTTCCATTGAGGCTTAAACCTGCAGCAACAGAAACCAGCGCGAAGGCATAAGAATTCCGGTCTCTCACCTTCACATAGGCTGAATGTGCGGCAAGGCTGTTGTTGGGAATTTCAATTCCCGTGATAAGTTCGCCATGCGCCAGGCTATTGTCTTTTTCAGGATGGTTACCGGGGAGCAGGTGAAAATCTTTGAAGGGTATTAAACGTTCTGCAACACTGGTTTTCACTTTTACTGTCGCATTCAAAGCCGATAAAGCAATGGCCATATCGGAAGGGTAAACGGCCACGCACTGTTCTGACCAGCCAAAGATAGCGTGCATTCTGTTGAAACCTTCGAGTGCCGCGCAACCACTTCCAGGCACCCGCTTATTACAGGGCATGGATATATCATAAAAATAACTGCATCTTGTTCGCTGCAACAGGTTTCCACCATTGGTGGCCATATTCCGGATTTGTGCTGAGGCGCCGGCTAATATTGCTTTACTAAGCAATGGTAAGTGCTTACGGATCAGGGGATGATTAGCCGTTTCTGTATTTTTAGCCAAAGCGCCTAAATGAAACCCGGTGGCGGTGGCTTTAATTTCTTTCAGCGACAGGTTTCCGATATCGATAATTTCATTGGGAAGGGATACATGCTCTTTCATTAAATCGAGCAGGTTGGTTCCTCCGCCCAGAAAAGCAGCTTCTGGATTTTTAGTAAGCCTTGCAACCGCATCGCCGGGGTTAGTTGCCGAAATAAATTGAAATGGTTTCATAGTGAGGGGCGGTTAATCGGTGAATAGCCAGTTTTGTGGAACATTTTTACCGGTTTGAGCTTCTTTAATGGCTGCTACAATATTCGGATAGGCGCCACAGCGGCAAATATTTCCCGACATCCGCTCTGCGATCTCTTCATCCGAAAGGAGGATAGGTTTCGCATCAGCGCTGATGTGCGTTGTAGCAAAGCTTGCCTGACCTTCTTTTGCTTCTTTCATAAGGGCTACAGCTGAGCAGATTTGTCCAGGTGTGCAAAATCCACATTGAAAACCATCGTGTTTAAGGAAAGCGGCTTGCATGGGGTTCAGCTCATTTTCCTTTGCCAGGCCTTCAATGGTAATTACTGATTTCCCCTGGCAAGTGGCTGCTAAAGTAAGGCATGACAGTACCCGATGACCATCGACAATGACCGTGCAGGCACCGCACTGGCCATGATCGCATCCCTTTTTTGATCCTGTGAGACCTATTCTTTCCCGAAGGGTATCGAGTAGGGTCATTCTGGAATCGATAAGTATGCTTTTGGAGCTTGAATTAACTTTAAAGGTAACATTTACTCCATTTTCTATAGCATTGGGAATGAGGTCGGGAATTTCATCTGTTTCAACTGCCCGGGCAAATAGCTGCTCGGCACCTAACGCATAACTGGCCAGTAAGCCGGCGCTGGCTAAGCCCATGAGTTTTACGAAGTGGCGTCGGTTGAAACCTGATTGAATGACTTCTTCCAGTTCTTCGGGCATTAGATCGCCGAAGAGCCTGTGTTCTTCAGGGGTAAGCTGTGTTTTGTTTTGTTTCATGTTGCTGTTTTGAAGTTAAAACAGTTAAGATATAGTGAATTAGCAACTATATTGAGATTTAAACAACAGCAAGTAGCTTATGGTTTTGGTTTGATTAAAAAACTGGGAGCTTATTTTTGGATGCCATGCCCGCATAGGTTAATGTCATATTATTCTCAAACTTACCTTATTGTACTGATCGGTCTAATTAACTTATTATGTTTGTAGACCAATTGGTACAATATATGAAAAAATTAGAAAATAAGGTTGCTCTGGTAACAGGCGCTTCGAAAGGAATCGGGGCAGCAATAGCGAAACAGTATGCTGAAGATGGTGCAGCAGTGGTTGTAAATTATGCCTACTCCAAGGGAGATGCAGAAAAGGTAGTAGAGATCATTAGAGGCAAAGGTGGAAGGGCAATTGCTGTGCAAGGTGATGTTTCAATCGCAGAAGATGTGAAAAGGATTTTGGCAGATACAGTGGAGGCATTTGGCAGAATTGATATTTTGGTTAATAATGCTGGAGTTTATGAATGGGGTACTCTTGAATCGGTTACCGTTGACGGATTTCATCGCCAGTTTAACATCAATGTATTGGGTTTGCTTCTTGCCTCTCAGGCGGCGGTAAGTTATTTCGCAGAGAATGGCGGCAACATTATTAACATCGGATCTGGTGTATCGACATCTCAGCCGGCCGGGAGTGCTGTTTATACGGCAACAAAAAGTGCTGTAGACTCTATAACAAGGGTACTTTCCAAGGAACTGGGATCAAAGAATATTAGGGTAAATTCTATAAACCCTGGTATAGTTGATACGGAGGGATCAAGGGCAGGTGGGTTTATTGGAAGTGAAATGGAAAAGATGTTTGTGGGGATGACGCCGCTACAGCGTGTTGGAATGCCAGAGGATATTGCATTAATTGCTTCGTTTCTTGCTTCGGACGAGGCCCGTTGGCTGACAGGGGAAATCGTGTTGGCAAGCGGTGGATTGCGTTAGTATTTATGGTTATCCCGGTTTTTCCGGATTAATGAAATAAATCAATAGCTTTGTATGCAGATGCAAAGCTATTGATCATTATGAGAACCAAAGATTTTGATGAAGAAGAGATACTGAGGAAAGCTATCAATATTTTCTGGGAAAAAGGCTATCATGCAACTTCTATCCACGACCTGATAGAGGGGTTGGGAATCGGACGTTCCAGTATATACCACGCCTTTGGAGATAAGCATACGCTGTTCCTGAAGGCACTTGAACTTTATCAGTATGGTGGTACTGCCAAAATCGTTAAAACCATTGGCGAGGCACCTTCTTTGAAGCTCGGTATTCGTGCATTGTTAAACGGAGTTGTTGACGATATATACGTTGATAATTGTCCGCAAGGATGCTTTAAAGTGAATTCGGGAGTGGAGGTAGCCGCACAGGATAAAGCGGTAAATAAGCTGGTATATGATGACGACCTTCTTATAGAAAATGCGCTGTATCAGGCATTCGAGAAGGGGAAGCAAAATGGAGAAATCAGCGTCTCAAAAGATTCCCTCGCTCTCGCACGTTTTTTTTGTAATACGATTTCCGGCATGCGCGTTTATGCAAAATTCAGAACGGAAAGAGCTTTTTTTGAAGATATTGTAAAAACCGCACTTTCAGTGTTGGATGGTGATTGATTGAAGTATACTGTGTATTGTTGAAGGGCAGCAAACAATTTTGGTTTTTAAGACTTATCATTTGAGGATTATACTTCAACCATCATTGATTCAAATGAAACACCTAAACAAATATCTGCCTGTTGCAAATTTAATTGCACTGATCCTTACTATCGGGATAAACTATTTTTCAAACGCGGGATTGCTTAACGGAAATACAATGAAAGTAATTTCTGACCGTTACGCCAATTATTTCACACCAGCCGGGTACGCATTTTCGATCTGGGGCCTGATTTACCTCGGACTCCTGGGTTTTGTTTGCTATTCATTAATCAAAAGAAAACAGGCTGAAGTTGAATTTGTAGTGAATAAAGTCGGCTGGTTTTTTGTAATTTCCTGTGCTGCAAACTCCGTGTGGGTGATGGCCTGGCTGAGTGACTATATTGGGGCTTCAGTGGTCATTATGATAGTATTATTGCTAAGTCTTATCGCCATCATCAGCCGCACGAGGATGGAACTCGACGCGCATCCGCTCAAAGAATATGTTTTGATCTATTGGCCCTTCGCTTTGTATGCCGGATGGATAACAGTGGCCCTGATTGCAAACGTTTCTGCCTACCTTACTAAGATTAACTGGGATGGCATGGGAATTTCTGAAAATTATTGGGCTGTTATCATGATTGCTACTGCCGGGCTTGTCAATATTATTATGATACTTAACAGGAATCTGCGCGAGTTCGCCACAGTTGGAATCTGGGCATTGTTTGCCATTTCAGTCAGAAACCGCCAACAAGTGGGCACTGAGGCAGTAGTTTATGCCTGTTATATCACGATCTTTATTATCCTGATATTTATCATTGCCAATGGCATAAAAAAAGGTGAGCGGTCGATTGATCATATGTAACGAGACTAGCTTCGGAAAGTCCGTTCCCCACGTGCAATGGGTTAATCCCTCTCTTTAAAAATGACACACATTTAATGATTGATTGCAACATGATATGATGTTGTGCATTAACTTTGATCGAGAAGTTACATTTGAAGCGTGATCACTTCAATGCAGTATTGAAACGAGTTTGATGATTAGCTATATAAATGAATATGAAAGCAATAGGATTTAAAAAATCGCTGCCAATAACAGAGCAGGATAGTTTTATTGAATTTGAAACAGAGAAGCCGACGCCTGCAGGAAATGATTTGCTGATTAAAATAAATGCGGTTTCTGTAAACCCAGTTGATTTTAAGGTTCGCCAGAGCAGCGCGAAGGATAAAATACTGGACACGCCTAAAATTATAGGCTGGGATGCCGTGGGTGTGGTAGAGGCTGTGGGTGAACTGGTCTCGCTATTTAATGTTGGGGACGAAGTTTTTTACGCAGGAGATATTACCAAGCCAGGCAGCAATGCCGAGTATCAGCTAGTCGACGAGCGTATTGTAGGTAAAAAACCGGCAAACTTATCAGTTGCCGAAGCTGCTGCCTTACCTTTGACGGCGCTTACGGCATGGGAAATTTTGTTCGATCGCCTGCGCATCAATGAAAAAGATAAGGGTAAGTCCATTTTGATTATTGGTGGTGCCGGTGGTGTAGGCTCTGTAGCGATTCAAATTGCAAAGAAACTGCTGGGGTTACGGGTAATTGCTACCGCATCCCGTATTGAAAGCGTTGACTGGTGTAAAAAATACGGTGCTGATGTTGTTGTCAACCACCAGAATCTGATTGCAGAAGTGCGTAATGCGGGTTTCAATCAGGTTGATTTTATCATTGATTTTGTGGATGTAAATCAATATTGGGATGCCTTTGTAGAGTTGATTAAACCGCAGGGCAGCATTGGTTCTATTAGTGATCCGACAGCTGCAGTGAATCTTCGCCAGCTAAAAGGGAAGAGTGTGAGTTTCCATTGGGAATTAATGTTTACCCGTTCAATGTTTCAAACCGAAGATTTGGTTGAACAGCATCGGATTTTGAACCAGGTAGCAGTTTTGCTGGATAACGGAACGTTGTTAACGACTTTGAATGAAACCCTCAAGGGTTTTACCACGGCTAATTTTAAAAAAGCCCATCAATTACTGGAAGGTGGCGCTACCATTGGAAAAATTGTTGTTGAGTATTAAAATTTACATCTGTTTATACCAAACCATTCAATGTTTGGTATAAACAGTTCAGTGCGCAATAGGTCTTATTGTAGCATCCCGTACATTTTCTACTACTTCAAAGTAACGTCCAGGTACACCGAATGACGGCCGTAGGTTTCGTAAAAAGGTTTAAAAGCAACATCTCCCACGTTAAAATTTAAGGTTTTCGGATCGCCTGATATCGACTTGCTGATATCTGCAGCATCGAATGTAATTTTGCGCCATTCTTTTCGTGGTTCCGGTTCTTGCGCAGCGAGCAATATGGGGCCGTAAAATAAACTGGCAATGTTTTGCTGATCCATTACAGGATCAAGGTGAAACTGAAAGGGCATTTGAAGTTCAATTTTATCACCATTTTTCCATGACCTGCTGAGCTTGAGATAGGTGCCGGGTGTGGCAATTAGTTGTTGCTCTATTCCATTAATTTTTACCGTAAACCCTTTTGTGGCCCACTTAGGTACCCGCACATAAATATTGAACTTCCCGCTGCCATTGATAGTCAGAGCGGTTTGATCTTCATTTGGAAAATTTGTGGATTGTATTAATGTTACTTTTCTTTCATTCCAGTTGAGGGTAGAGGGGATAAACAGGTTAACATAAAGTGATTTATTGTCTTCTGATTTGAAATAAATAGAATTTTGAAGTTTGGTGCTGCTTTCTATTGCTGTACCGTTGCAGCAGGTGAATCCAGTCATGTCAGCATTACTAAATTGTTTAACAGATCCGGGTCTCAGGGATACATGGTAGGTATTCGCCGGACTGTCTTCGGCTACTGAAGCCAGGATATGGTTATACAAACCCCGTTCATAATAATCCATAAATGCTGGATTTTGGTTAACCATAAACAAGTCGCCCGTTAATTTCAGCATATTGTATGTAGCACAGGTTTCATTTTGGCCCCCTTCAGAAAATCCATTTTCATAAAGGGTAGATGGTTGAGAAACGAAGCATTCTGCATTGGCCGGGTTACGTGCACCCGCAACGCCGCCGATGCTGTACATGTAATCGTTTACCATTTTATACCAGAAGTTATCGGCAATTTTAAAGTATTCGGGGTTTTTGGAGGCATTGTACATCTCGATGCTTCCCACGATCTGTGGAATGTGCTGGTTAGCATGAAGTCCCCTGAAGATATCTACATTTTTAGCCAATCCGTTTGTATGGGCGGTATCACCATAAAATACTTTGATGTTATCAAACAGGGTTGCTGTGCTCAGGTATTTTGCCTTGCCGGTGATCCTGTACAGATGAGCCATGGACTCATTCATACCACCGAATTCGCCGGCAATGTAGGTATTCCACATTTTGATACGGGTTTCTGCAGGCAATGTACTTAAACGGGTATATACCCAATCGCCCATCCCTGAAGCAATTGCGAGTGCTTTCTTGTTGCCGCTTACCTCGTACACTTCTATCAAGCCTGCCAGTATTTTATGTAAGGTGTAATAAGGTGCCCAGATCTGATTTTTCTGACCACCGTATTTGGCGCCTTTTTCCAGCATAATGAACTGATCAGGAGGATAGGCGCTGATAAAGCCAGTTCCCCAGTTCCAGTAATCGTTTCTGATCCCTGCGTCGCTAAGGTCAGAATCGAAGGCTGACTTTCGGGGCCCGAAAGACACGGCCGCCGGATCGGCTACAAAGGCATCGCCGGTTTTCCTGGGTTTTCCTGATAGTTGTGAAAGTTGATACAACGTATTGACCATGTATTCCATTTTATTCCGAAAGTTTTCATGGAGGGCTTTGTCGTAACCAGTGCCCGCGTAGGCTTGTGCAATTGCAGTGAGATAGTGCCCGGTGGCATGCCCCCTGAGCTTGGTGTCCTCGCTATCCCAAACGCCCAAAGGAATGGCTCCCGCAGGTTGCTTTTGTCCGAAAGCATGACGAAACATGTATAAAAAAGAATTGGGGTCAGTATTAGCCAGTGTTCTGATGAACTTATCCCGGTTTTCCAGAAACTTCGTCTGGTGGTTTTGCTTATCTGGTTTTAAGCTTACCTGGTTTAAGGGAAAGGGCTGCAATTTGGAAACAACAGAATTAGAATGGTTTGGTTCGTATACTGTTACGAATGCTTTTGGCTGGAAATCCGTTCCTGGAACCTTCCCGGTAATCGTGTATTGGCCAGATTTCAGAACCGTTGTATTATCTGTGGGAGCTGGCCACAGTACCCTTACTTTAGGGCCCTTGATTTTATTCCGGTAGGTGCCGGCAACATAGGCTGGCAATCTGGGTAGATTTCCAATTTCAGTACTTACTTTCACATCGCCGACTGCACTAAGGTACGCATTGTAAAGCTGTGGAGTATTTGAAGGGAAAGCGGGTAAATCGTCTTCTTTTTTGGAGGAGGAATTCACTGTGGCGGCCTGTGTACTTCGCTCTGCATTAATGAAAATACCTTCAACCTGCTTAATGCTTAAAGGTACGCGGTAGATACGAAAATCATGCATCATGCCGTTTAAAGCCATTGATTCGGTTGTTTGTGATTTACCGATATACAGCGGTTTCTTTTTTCCGGATGTTGATCGGAAGGTATCAGTAAGGTCAATCGTCGCATCTTTAATTTCTCCTGCAGCTTTGCCATTGATATAGGTGACCATCGATTTTGCAGGCACATTAACAACAATGCAAACGAAAACCCACTTATTTTCATCAATGGGAGAAGAGACGATTTCCATAATTTTCTGACCTTTTCCGGGGATTGCCACTGTGAAATTTTTTCCGCTATTCGATCCCAGATAAGCTGCAAAAGATTTTTTTGGTGCTGTTTGCCCGAAATCAAATAAAGCCTGGCCATTGCTTTGTGACCGGAGGTAAACCCATCCGCATACCGTTAAGGATTCAAGGTCAGTCAGCACTTCGCCCGGAATGGTTAGAAAGGAATTGTTTCCGCCATTAATGGATAATACTGTGCCAAAGCGGTCGTCTTTAGCAATAGTGATTTCAGTGCCATTAATTTTGCCATGGTGATTATTTCTGGACCAATCTTTTACATCGCCATTGAACTGATACCGGGCGCTTAATCCCGTTTCTCCAATACCATCAAGTATTTGATCGCCGTTTTGTGCGTGAACGCTATTTACCGCGGCAATGGATGCAATAACTAAAAATAGGATACGGAACAGCAACTTCAGTTTTTTCATGTTTATCATTTTAACTACTTCTTTCTTATTGCCTGATTAAACGTTAACCGGGAGGCATAGGATTTAAACCGGCATGCGGGAAATGAAGTAATTTACTTTTGCAAATTGCATAAAATTAGATATTATGGACAAAGTTTAGACGCTTTTTTTTAGCTGATTTAACTCTGATTTTATCAGGATTGAGAAATGTTTTTATCTTGTACCCTTAAACTCTACTTACATACTCATGAGAATAGCTCTTGCTTCGCCACCCATTCCAAAATCTCTCGAAAATGCTTTAACTACCCTTACAGCACTTGTTAAATCGGCCGCTGAAAGCAAAGCGGAGATTATCTGTTTTCCGGAATCCTATCTTCCAGGTTACCCCGGAATGGGATACTCCGAAAGTGACCGGAGTGCACCTTCGCTCACCAGGGCGTTGGAGCAAGTAACTGCACTTGCCAGGCAAAATTCAATAGCCATCATCGTGCCTATGGATTGGCACAGCGAAGGTGGCCTGCAAAACGTAGCTTTCGTGATTTCTCCTGATGGGGAAGTGATCGGCCACCAAAGCAAAAACCAGCTGGATCCATCGGAAGATGAGATGTGGGTAGCCGGAACAGAAAGGCAATTGTTTGAAATCAATGGTGTAAAGTTTGGTATTTCCATTTGCCACGAAGGATTCAGATACCCGGAGTCGGTAAGGTGGGCTGCGCAAGCTGGTGCAGCGATTGTATTTCATCCACATTTCACGGGAAGTGATGAAACAGGAAAGGTGATTACCCGCTGGGGAGATCCGGACAGCCCCTATTATGAAAAGGCAATGCTCATGAGGTCAATTGAAAATACAATCTATTTTGCCAGCGTAAATTACGCTTCGAAATATCAGGAATCTGCCACATCGCTCATTGATCCGGATGGTAACTGCATCGCCTATCAAAATTACGGCGAAAGTGGCTTGCTTATTAGGGATATCGATATTAGCCTGGCAACGGGGAGGCTAGCTAAACGGTTTAAAAAGGAGTTGTATTAGGATAACAATTGAGGATTTATAACTGAATTGTTCATTATGCCAAACGTTTTAGTGATACACGGGTTGTATGGATAAAACGAAGCTATTAATGGGAAAACCGCTTACCGATAACCACAACACAGAGGATACAACTCACACCTGCTTGGCATCGGCAAGCATTTACCTGAAACGAAAGCTGTTATTTTTTGCAATCAGCATGTGTTGTTCTTTTTGTAGTTTCGGACAGGCTCCCGAATCACAGGGATGGCTTTTCATTACACATCAGCAAAAAATCGGAAAGTCATTTAAAATACTAGCCGATGTGCAGCTGCGTACTGCCAACCGCTATCAGTATTTGAATACGATGTTGCTGCGCACGGGATTAATGTATGACCTGTCTGAAAAGCATTCCATCGCATTAGGGTATGCATACAAGGGGGACTGGGAAAAGGAAGACTACAATGATGATAAGGCGTATAGTTTTGAAAACCGGATTTTTGAGCAGTTTATTTACAATTTTAAGTGGCATAAAACAGAGATGATGTTTCGCGGCAGGCTTGAACAGCGTTGGGTTAAAGCTGATGCAGTTCAGTTTTCCCAACGTGCCAGGGCAATGCTTGGCGCACAAATTCCCTTGCTTGCAAATCAGAATTTTTCAAGGGGAATTTACATGGGTTTGCAGGATGAATTGTTCTTGAATGTGATGAATAAAAGTAAGGTGAACGGAAGTGTTTTTGATCAGAACCGGGTATTTCTATCTTTTGGCTATCGCTGGAATAAGGCCATTGATACGGAACTGGGCTATCAACACTGGTATCAAAAGGAGGAAACCGGGCGCTATAACCGCCATGTTCTTCAACTACAGATTACCACCCAGTTTTAGCGTAGCAAAAAGAATGAAGGTTAGGATTCTAGAGATCTAATAGTTTTATAGGGGACTAAAAACATTGGTAGCAAAACTAATTGATTTCGTAAGTGTTCCAATATCATGGAAGAATCAGATGCAAAATCAGTAATTAGTGATGCAGTAGAAGCTTATACCATTGCGATGGGCGATGGCGAAACGCATACTTTTCATGTCAATATCTACCCCCATCACGCACAGTCAACTTGTAGATACAGTGTTTTCCAGGGAGAGAAATTAGTGGCTGCTTTAGCTCCGAACAGCCAGGGGTTTCTCTACATATGTCAGAATCCAGGTGATATCAGAGAAGATCTACTGGATCAGCTTTGTGAGGCTGTGGAATTGAGGCATCCTGACATCATTGATGACGATGATGAGCAGCCTGATCAATCTTAGAATTTTATTAAAGCAAATCTTTGATGCATACCTGCATTCTGACCGCCAGACTGGATAAAAAAAGCCAGACTTTTTTTGATGATAGGAGAAAGCTATACTTTCCAGCAGAAAGGAATTTTTTAAATGCCCATCTCACGCTTTTCCATAAGCTTCCTGATGATCCGGAGGTGCTGCTACAGCTGGAAAATGTTGTTCGTTATTCCTTCATAGCAAGGGTATATGGTTTGAAGAGTATCGGCAACGGGGTAGCTTATTTTATCGAAAGCAAAGAATTACAATTGCTGCACCGGCAGTTGCAACAGCAATGCCAGTCAATTCTAATCGCACAGGACAGGCAAACACTGCGTCCGCATATCACGATTCAAAACAAAGTAAGTGTAGAAAAGGTCAAAAGTTTGTTAACAACGTTAGAACCGACTTTCGAGCCGCTTAATATTAATATTGAAGGACTGGATCTGTGGCATTATCTGGATGGACCATGGTCTCATTACCGGTATTTCCCGTTTCAGCCATCAAACCCGATGTTAGATAAGGCTTAAATAAAAGTGTAATCAAATAGGGGGCAACTTTTACATTTAAAAGGGTATAGAAACAAAAAAACCTCACATTTCTGTGAGGTTTTTGTGATCCCGCTGGGATTCGAACCCAGGACCACTACATTAAAAGTGTAATGCTCTACCAGCTGAGCTACGGAATCTACTTTGTTTAAAAACGTTGTCCGTTTCCTTTAAAGTGATGCAAATATAGGGCTCTGATACATCTCCTGCAAATAAAAAAAACTAAAAAATGCTAAGTGTATTGATTTATAAGGGGATTAATTATTTGTGCTGGCTTTTTTAAAGTTATTTGATAATTTTAGCAACCTGAAATAGTCAATATTAAACTATGATTAAATTAAAAATACCAATATATATATCCTTAGTTGCTGTTGTGGTATCTTGTTCGAACAGGAAAAACGGTGAAGAAGTGAAGCGTAAGCAAGATTCTTTAGCGTCGTGTGAAAAAAATCTGCCTGCCAGGTTTGGTTCGGTTCGGGATACATCGAGCTTTGCCAGTAACAAAGTAAGCCATGAAGGTATGGTGTTAATTCCGGGGGGAGCGTTCACGATGGGGGCTTCAGATAAAGAAGGTAGAGATGATGAGTATCCGAAACATGAGGTTAAACTGAATTCATTTTGGATTGATGCAACAGAAGTGACCAATGCGGATTTCAAGCGCTTTGTGGATGGCACGGGCTATGTGACCACTGCGGAGAAGAAACCAGACTGGGAGGAAATGAAAAAGCAGTTGCCACCGGGCACACCTAAACCGGCAGACAGTATTTTTGTTGCGGCCTCTCTGGTATTTCATCAGCCGAAAGCCATTACCAGTTTAAACGATGCATCGCAATGGTGGAGTTGGGTGAAGGGAGCAGACTGGAAACATCCACACGGACCGAAAAGCAGCATTAAGGGAAAAGAAAACTATCCCGTGGTACACATTTCGTGGGATGATGCGATGGCTTACTGCCGTTGGGCGGGGAAACGCCTGCCTACGGAAGCTGAATGGGAGTATGCAGCGCGTGGGGGACTGAAAAATAATCTTTATCCCTGGGGAAACGAAGATATTGAAAAAGGAAAGGCTAAGGCCAATACCTGGCAGGGGAATTTTCCAATCACCAATACGGATTGGGATAAGTTTAATGGTCTTGCTGCTGTAAAACAGTTTGCTGCAAACGGCTATGGCTTATATGATATGGCTGGTAATGTTTGGGAATGGTGCAGTGATTGGTATCGTCCGGATTACTATGCCTCTTTAAAAGGCTTGGCTGAAAATCCGCAGGGTCCGAAAGACAGCTACGACCCTATGGAACCTACTGTTCCAAAAAAAGTTGTGCGCGGGGGATCATTCATGTGCAATGCATCTTATTGTAAAGGTTATCGGGTAACCTCCAGGATGAAGACATCTATCGATACAGGTTTGGAACACACTGGTTTCAGATGTGTCAGCACCGAATAATTTATTTAATAGATTACCAATTTCCTCGGGCATTCGCAACTTTTAGTATGGTAGGTAGGTGTTTGGGTTGATGTTTTGATATTGTTTACGTGATATTTTCATTTATATGCTTTTTTTATCGCTAAAAGCGCAGAATTTGGAGCTTAATTCTGTTAAATTAAAAATTAAACACACGTTTGCGTAATAAATTCTTAAAATATTTTTATAGTTTGGTGTTTTCAAATCAATCAAACCAAACGTTTTATGGCAATTACTGCGAATCAGGATCGAAAAGGTCCGAACCCTCTCGTTATTATCTGTGCGCTCTTCTTTATTTTTGGCTTTGTTACCTGGGCTAACGGAACGCTGATTCCTTTTTTTAAGTTATCATTTGGCCTATCTAACCTGCAGGCATTCTTTGTAACGTTCGCATCGTATATGGCTTACTTTTTTCTGGCGCTTCCATCCTCATGGATACTTAAAAAAGTGGGTTTTAAAAACGGCATAGTATTAGGCCTTGTAATTTTGGGTTTAGGTTCTCTGATATTTATTCCTGCTGCCCAAACCCGGACTTTTGGTTTGTTTTTGACAGGGATTTTTGTTCAGGGAGCAGCACTTGCTTTACTACAGACTGCCTCAAATCCTTATCTGGCGATTATTGGCCCGATAGAAAGTGCGGCAAAAAGGATTAGTATTGCCGGGATTTGCAATAAGGTGGCCGGGATGATTGTTCCGCTGGTGATGGGCAGTCTGTTCCTTAAAAACGCTTCAGAGGTTGAAAAACAAATTCAAAGCACAACAGGCATAGTTCATGAACAATTATTAAACGATGTTTTGGGTCGTGTAAATATGCCATACATTGTTTTGGCTATTGTTTTCTGTCTTTTTGCGCTTTTTGTAAAGTTCACCAGCTTACCAGAAGTAGAAGTAAAAGAAGATATTATTGATGAAAGCAAAGGGGCTGTAGTAACCCATACCAGCATATTTCAGTTTCCGCATCTTTTTCTGGGGGCACTTTGCATTTTTGTGTATGTTGGAGCAGAAGTAATGGCGGGTGATATCATTGGTATCTACGGACGTGAATTGGGCATTAGTACTGAGATAAGCGGAAAGCTAACATCTATCACGCTGTTTAGTATGCTTATTGGTTATATTATCGGTATTGTTACGATTCCCAAATACATCTCACAACAAAAAGCCCTGCGGATTTGTGCCATTCTGGGTATAGTCTTTACGGTTTTATCCTTTGCCATTTCAAGCTGGTTTGCTGTAATTTTTGTCGCCCTGCTTGGACTTGCCAACTCATTAATGTGGCCTGCGATATTCCCACTGGGTATTAGTCACCTGGGGAAATTTACTAAGATTGGTTCGGCCATTATGGTGATGGGGATTGCTGGAGGCGCTTTAATGCCACTTTTATATGCGTTTTTAAATGAAAAGCTACAGGTTCATTTTCAGCTGGCTTACTTATTAACGGTGTTGCCATGCTACCTATATATCTTATATTTTGCAATTAAAGGGCACAAGGTAGGATTGACTTCAAAATAACCGTTTCCTTAACGATAAGACATCAGGCGCTACAATATTGTAGCGCCTTCACTATTTCCTTATTTCGCTTGTTTTCTTTTGCCAGTAATTTTCGCTTATTTTGGCGAATAATCCGAAGGGGTGTTAATGGTGTCATTTTACCTCATTCGTTTTTCGTATTTATGAATAAAGCTATTTTCCTTGATCGTGACGGCGTGCTGAATCACGAAATTTATGACTATATCTGTCGTGTTGAAGATTTTAAAATTTTAGATTATCAGATTCCTGTTTTGAAGCGGTTTTTTGATGAGGGCTATTTATTAATTGTGATCACCAATCAAGGGGGGATTGCTTTAAAACGCTATTCTGAACAAGAACTGGCGATCATGCATCAGATGCTCAGAAATGCCTTTGTAGCTAAGGGTGCTGACATTGCCGGGTTTTACTATTGCCCGCATCATCCAACAGTGGGAGGAGAATGTAAATGTCGTAAGCCAGCCTCTGGAATGATTTTAGATGCGATTGATATGTACGATATTGACCCTGAGCAGTCTGTGATGATCGGCGATAAGCCAAGAGATGTAGAAGCAGCAAATGGGGCAGGAGTGAAGGGTATTCTGATTGAGCCTGATGAACAGATTGTATATGAAAAGGTGAAGGAAGTGATTGAAGGAGAGAAAAATTTTTAGCGGATTGCGCGAAATCTGAAAGGTTTTTTTACGTCACAAAAAAGGGTTTTAAATTAAGCGTATTGACTACCCTTAATTTAAAACCCTTTAATCTAAATTCATACTAATGATTGAATGTGAAACTCAGTCATTTAATTCTATTTTCCAGCTGCTTTAGCATGATCTGCTAAGAAAGTTGCTAAACCACTATCAGTTAAAGGGTGTTTCAATAAACCCACAATTGCTGCTAAAGGAGCAGTAATCACATCAGCACCTAATTTTGCACAGTTTACAATGTGCAGCGGGCCACGGATCGAAGCGGCTAAAATTTGGGTTTCGTATCCGTAATTATCGAATATCGTTCTGATATCCTCAATTAAAACCAAGCCATCGCTCGATATATCATCTAAACGGCCTAAGAATGGAGATACATAAGTAGCACCTGCCTTAGCTGCTAACAATGCCTGCCCTGCTGAGAAAATTAATGTACAGTTGGTTTTGATCCCTTTTGAAGAGAAATATTTAATGGCTTTAACACCATCTTTAATCATCGGAACCTTAACTACGATTTTCGGGTTTAAAGCAGCTAATGCTTCACCTTCTTTGATGATTTCGTCGAAAGTTGTAGAAATTACTTCTGCACTTACATTATCTTCAACGATATCGCAGATTGCTTTATAGTGATTAATAACATTTTCGTCGCCTGTAATGCCTTCCTTAGCCATTAAGCTTGGGTTAGTGGTTACACCGTCTAAAATGCCAAGATCGTGCGCCTCTTTGATTTGATCAAGATTTGCTGTGTCGATAAAAAATTTCATGTTTATAAATTCTTAAATATTTGAGTTTCGATGATTGAACCCTGAAGAATTTAATTCCCCCTTCAGGGGATTAAGGGAAAAGAAAAAAAAGGGCAAGCACCTTCTATCGCACCGCTACAACCTTCTACCCTTGCTATGTTCCCATCCTGGGGGAGTTCAAAGGGAGCTGGTCGTAAAAGACTTGCCCGGCACAAAGGTAGAAAAAGATGTTGTTCTGCAAAACCCATTTATTGTATTTTTCGATAATTATGGCTATCTTGTTGATACCTAAATTAATAAAATTTATCGGCGCTGATCGCAAATCCTTTCAAACTGGCAGTAACGACGGTTTTTTTGCTTAAAGAGTATTTATTTGTGAATTTAATTTTTGTAAATAAAGAAATTAATAAAACGGTTTAGTTAGAAATTGATCGAAAATACACTGATTTTTGTAGGATATTATCATTATTATTATTGCAAATTTAGAAGTTATTATTTGCTGAATTTTTAATTATCAGGTCAAAAATTGTTTAAAAACTAAAAGTTTTCCAAAAATTATAGCAACTCTGTAATTTAATAATCGTTTTTTGTATCTTAGTGTTTCCTATACACTAACAACTAACGAGCAAAGAATGGAACCAAACAGTGGATTGTACGATGCGCAATTTGAACACGATGCCTGCGGCATTGGGTTTGTTGCGCATGTGAAAGGGCGAAAATCGCATCAAATCATCTCCGATGCACTTACTATTTTAGAAAACCTAGATCATAGAGGGGCATGTGGAGCAGAACCAAATACAGGTGACGGTGCCGGTATTATGATTCAGTTACCTCACGAATTTTTTTATGATGAATGTTTAAAAGCTGGCTTTAGCCTACCTGAAACCAACAATTATGGTGTGGGTCAGCTGTTTATGCCAAAAGACATCCGGTCGAGAGAAGAGTGCAGAGAGCTGATTTACCGTGCTGCAGAGAAATTAGGGCTTGAAATACTTGGATTCAGAAAGGTTGATGTAGATACCACTGACATTGGCAACATGGCGCTTTCTGTAGAGCCTGAAATTGAGCAGGTATTTATTGCGCGTCCGTATGCCGTTAATCCGGGTGCAGACTTCGAGCGTAAACTTTATATTTTTAAAAATTATCTGATTAAGTTAATTACCAATACCGTTCATGGTGGTAAAGACTTTTATATTGTGTCGTTATCGGCACAAACCATCATATATAAAGGTCAGTTAACTTCTTTACAGGTTCGTACATATTTCCGCGACTTAAGTGATAAACGTGTGGTATCAGCATTAGGACTGGTTCACTCGCGTTTTGCTACCAATACCTTTCCTTCCTGGAGACTGGCTCAGCCGTTCCGCTTTATTGCGCACAACGGGGAAATCAATACCCTGCAAGGTAATTTGAACTGGTTTAGAGCTGGCGTAAAATCATTGGCATCTTCTTATTTTACACCGGAAGAACTAGATATGCTTTTACCGGTAATCGATGAAACCAATTCTGATTCAGGCTGTCTGGATAACGTAATTGAACTGTTGTTTCATGCAGGAAGAACCCTACCACATGTATTAATGATGCTGGTGCCTGAAGCCTGGGATGGCAATGAAGATATGGATCCGGTTAAGCGTGCGTTTTACGAATTTCACGCTACCTTGATGGAACCATGGGATGGGCCGGCTGCAATTGCCTTTACCGATGGCAAGCTGATTGGTGCAACATTGGATCGTAACGGTTTGCGTCCTTCGCGTTATGCCATTACCTCTGATGACAGGGTAATTATGGGTTCTGAAGCGGGTGCTTTGGCAATTGATCAAAGTACTGTTATTGAGAAAGGACGTTTAACTCCGGGTAAAATGTTTGTCGTAGACATGGAGCAGGGAAGGATTATTAGCGATGAAGAAATCAAAACCCAGGTTTGTAGCAAAAGCCCTTATGCAGACTGGATTAATCAATATCAGATCCGCCTGGAGGAATTGCCTGATCCACGTGTAATGTTTACCGGTTTATCGGAAGAATCTATATTTAAATACCAGCAGGTGTTTGGTTATAGCAGGGAAGATGTTGATTTGTTGCTTAAGCCGATGGCGATCGACGCTAAAGAGCCAATCGGTTCGATGGGTACGGATACGCCTCTTGCGGTTTTATCTAAACGCCCTCAGCATTTATCCAATTATTTCAAACAGCTGTTTGCACAGGTAACCAATCCACCTATCGATCCTATTCGTGAGAAGGTGGTGATGAGTCTGGCAAGTTTTATGGGAAGTAATGGGAATTTGCTCGACGAAAATCCAAAACAGGCGCACTGCGTAGCCATAAAACATCCGATATTAACCAATCAGGAATTAGAAAAACTAAGGAGTATTGATACAGGTGTATTCCAGGCGAAAACCTTACAGACTTATTTTAGGGCTGACGGAAAACCTGGTGCAATGGCTAAAGCTTTGGATCGTTTGTGTCGTTATGCGGTAGATGCCGTGGAAGATGGCTTTCAGGTTATTGTGCTTACAGACAGGGCTATTGATTCGGAGCATGCCGCAATGCCATCATTGCTTGCCGTTTCTGCTGTTCACCATCACTTGATCCGTAAAGGTTACCGTGGTGCTGTAGGTATTGTGGTTGAAGCTGGCGATATCTGGGAAGTGCATCATTTTGCCACCCTATTGGGATTTGGTGTTACAGCCATTAACCCATATCTGGCTTTGGAAACGATTAATGGTTTCCAGAAAGAGTCAGGCTTATCAGCAGAGAAACTAACGAAAAATTATATTTATGCTGTAAATAATGGCTTGCTGAAAATATTCTCTAAAATGGGAATCTCAACGTTGCAGTCTTACCAGGGTGCACAGATTTTTGAGATTTTAGGTCTGAATAAGAAAGTTGTTGATACTTATTTTACTGGTGCTGTTTCCCGTATTGGTGGATTAGGACTGGATGAAATTGCGAAAGAAACATTAATTAAACATCACCGTAGCTTCGGGCCGGTTACACAGACAGAAAATCTGTTGCCGGCAGGGGGGACCTACAAATACCGCCGTCGTGGAGAGGCACACCTGTTTAACCCGCAAACTATTCACCTGTTGCAAAATGCAACACGTAAAAACGATTATAATATTTTTAAACAATACTCCAAACTGGTAAATGAGCAAACACAGCAAGCTTATACCATCCGTGGATTATTTGATTTCAATTATAGTCGCCCTTCTGTATCCCTGCAGGAAGTAGAATCAGCCGAATCAATTTTGAAGCGCTTTGCTACAGGAGCGATGTCATTCGGATCGATTTCTCATGAGGCACACTCAACGCTGGCAATTGCAATGAACCGTATTGGTGGAAAAAGCAACACCGGCGAAGGTGGCGAAGATGAAATGCGTTATACCAAAATGGCTAACGGCGACAGCATGCGTTCGGCCATTAAACAAGTTGCATCAGCACGTTTTGGTGTAACCAGCTACTATTTAACGAATGCAGATGAACTTCAGATTAAGATGGCTCAGGGTGCTAAGCCAGGAGAAGGCGGGCAATTACCGGGAGACAAAGTGGATGACTGGATTGCAAAAGTTCGTCATTCTACGCCTGGTGTAGGTTTAATTTCGCCGCCACCGCACCATGATATTTATTCAATTGAAGATTTAGCTCAATTGATATATGACTTAAAAAATGCTAACCGTGCTGCACGAATCAATGTTAAACTGGTTTCTAAGGCGGGTGTTGGAACGATTGCCGCAGGTGTTGCAAAAGCTCATGCTGATGTAATTCTGGTCTCAGGCTTTGATGGCGGAACAGGAGCTTCTCCTCTTACCTCCATACAACACGCGGGTTTACCCTGGGAGCTTGGTTTGGCTGAGGCTCACCAGACATTGGTCAAAAATAAATTACGTAACCGTATTGTGCTCCAAACTGACGGTCAGTTGAAAACGGGCAGGGATATCGCTATTGCGGCTCTATTAGGTGCTGAAGAATGGGGTGTTGCTACGGCAGCTCTGGTTACGGCAGGTTGTATCATGATGCGTAAATGCCATTTGAATACTTGTCCGGTTGGCGTTGCAACACAGGATCCTGAATTGCGGAAATTATTTAGCGGTGATGCGGACCATGTTGTGAATTTATTTCACTTCCTGGCAGAAGAGCTACGTGAAATTATGGCTGAACTTGGTTTCAAAACAATTAATGAAATGATTGGTCAGGCTGATATTTTGAAAGTGCGGGAATTACCTGATGAAGACTGGAAGTTGAAATTCCTGGATTTATCGGCTATTTTGTACAAAGCTGAAAATAATGGTTTACCATTGTATAATACTGAACAACAGGATCATGGTTTGGCAAATGTTTTAGACCACCAGTTGATTGCAGCAGCGAAGCCTGCCATTACGAATAATGAACCTGTTTTCGCAAGCTTTAAGGTTATCAATACCGACCGTTCACTGGGTACCATGTTATCTAATGAAATTTCAAAAGTGCATTTAGGCGCAGGTTTGCCGCCTGATACCATCAATTTCAAGTTTGTAGGTTCGGCAGGGCAAAGTTTCGGGGCATTTAATACCCGTGGCGTTACCTTATCTCTAGAGGGCGAGGCGAATGACTACGTTGGCAAGGGTTTATCCGGAGCACGCCTGGCCATTTATCCTTTTAGCAATTCTACATTCGTACCTGAACAAAATATTATTATTGGTAACGTTGCTCTATATGGCGCAACATCAGGAGAATTATTTGCCCGCGGGAAAGCAGGAGAACGCTTTGCTGTACGAAACTCAGGTGCAACTGCCGTTGTTGAAGGTGTAGGAGACCACGGGTGTGAATACATGACAGGAGGTGAGGTACTGATACTTGGTGATACCGGAAGCAACTTTGCTGCCGGAATGAGTGGTGGTGTAGCCTGGATATACGACCCGAATACCACATTTGCACGCAGATGTAACAAAGAGATGGTAGATCTTGATCCATTACAGACGGAAGACGAGGAGCGCATTTTAGCATTGCTAAAAACCCATATTCGTTTAACAGACAGTAAGGTAGCTGAATTTATCTTAAGTGACTGGAAAACTCAGTCTAATCATTTTGTTAAAGTATTCCCTAAAGAATACAAAGCGGTATTAAGTAAAAGAGCATCACAAGTTAAAACTCACTAGGTTATGGGAAAAGTAACAGGATTTCAAGAATACGATAGAGTTGCGCCCACCAGAGAAGCGGTTGCAACACGTGTAAAACATTATGGCGAGTTCCTGAACGAACTGCCATCAGAAGAATTAAACAGACAAGCTGCCCGTTGTATGGATTGCGGCGTTCCATTTTGTCAATCAGGTTGCCCGCTGGGCAACGTGATCCCGGAATTTAACGAAGCTGTTTACCAGGCAAAATGGGAACTCGCTGCAAATATATTATTGAGTACCAATAATTTCCCTGAATTTACAGGTAGGATTTGTCCGGCGCCATGCGAGTCGGCCTGTGTATTAGGCATTAACCGCCCTCCGGTATCTATTGAGGAAATTGAAAAGCATATCATAGAAATTGCGTTTGAAAAAGGGTATATCAAAGCAAAAGCACCTTTAATCAGAACTGGTAAGAAGGTGGCTGTTATTGGATCTGGCCCTGCCGGATTGGCTGCTGCAGCTCAGTTAAATAAAGTTGGGCATGAGGTAACTGTTTTTGAGCGTGATGATGTTCCGGGTGGATTATTGAGATATGGCATTCCCGATTTTAAATTGCAAAAAAATGTGGTAGATCGCCGCATTGATTTGATGAAAGAAGAAGGTATTATTTTTAAGTGTAACGCCAATGTTGGTGAAAATATCGAAATCAGTACCGTGCTTCGCGATTACAATGCTGTGGTACTCGCCGGAGGATCTACCATCCCGCGTGATTTGCCGATTCCCGGTCGTGAAGCTAAAGGTGTCCACTTTGCAATGGATTTTCTGAAGCAGCAAAATAAACGGGTTGCAAAACGCGGAATCGTTGCGGAAGAGATTTTAGCCAATGGTAAAAACGTAATTGTTATTGGTGGTGGCGATACAGGCTCTGACTGTATTGGTACTTCAAACCGCCAGGGAGCTAAATCGGTTACGCAATTCGAAATTATGCCAATGCCACCTCAGTTACGCAATGCAAATATGCCGTGGCCTACTTACCCGATGCTTTTGAAAAATACTTCTTCGCATGAGGAAGGTGCTCAAAGAGCCTGGTCGGTAAATACGAAAAACTTTATTGCTGATGAAAACGGAAATCTGAAAGCTTTGAAAGTTGTCGATGTGGAATGGGAAATTGATGCTGCCGGACGGCCTATTTCATTTAAGGAAGTGGCCGGAACAGAAAGAGATCTTCCTTGCGAACTGGTTTTTCTTGCAATGGGATTTCTGCATCCGCAAAAAGAAGGGTTGATAGAGAAGTTAGGTGTTGAGCTTGACAACAGGGGGAATGTTAAAGCATCTGAACATACTTATCAAACCAATATAGCCAAAATTTTCGCCGCAGGCGATGTTAGACGTGGTCAATCGCTAGTGGTGTGGGCTATTTCGGAAGGCAGGGAAGCCGCGCGTAAGGTAGATGAATATTTGATGGGGGTAACTAAACTGGCATCAAGAGATGCAGTAGCTTACGCTTAAGATAGTTTATAGTTCTATAGTTCAAGGTCGCGACTCAGGTTGCGACCTTTTTTCATTTATAGTTTAGCCATGCTTTGTACAAATCCTGGTATGACCCAGATTGCAACATAAAGTTTAACATAAAAAGCAAATGCGCAAATTTTTACAACGTTTAATGGGCGACTGGGTAATTCGAATGTCGAACAGATTCGGCTCACGGCCTGATGCTGCACGCATCCATGATGCTTTAACAAAGCTTTTCAATACCATACAGGAAGAACCCGGTAAGCGTGGTTTGATTTTGGAAATGACCCGGGAACACAAGTATATTATCTTTTCCGATCAGCATAAAGGCGCAAGGGATTTTGCCGATGATTTCTCTTTGTCGGAAAAAAATTATTTATCCGCTTTGAAACACTACAATGCCGCGGGCTTTCATTACGTTAATCTGGGCGATAGTGAAGAGCTTTGGGAAAACTTGATGGAATCGGTTATCAAGCATAATAAAGAGACATTTGAGCATGAAAAATGGTTTATTAACCGGAATGCCTTTACCAAAATATTTGGTAACCATGACCTGTATTGGGATAATGATCCCCTGGCCGGATTCAATTTAAACCGGATTTATGGCAAAAAAATCCCGGTATACGAAGGCCTGATTTTGAAAAGCCAGATAGGGGATAACATACTTTGCATTTTTCTTACACACGGACATCAGGGGGATTTACAGAGTGATGGGAACTGGTTCAGTAAATGGTTTGTGAGTACCATATGGGCTCCATTACAATCATACCTTCAGATTAATCCAAATACACCAGCTTATGATAATCAGTTAAAAACTGTTCACAATAGTTTGATGTACAGCTGGCAGGCTGCGCAACATCATACTGCACTCATCACCGGACACACCCATCAACCCGTGTTCGCCTCGCTCACTCATCTGGAAAGGATTTATCTTAAACTGAAGGCAGCCACAACAGACAACGATCAGGCATCTATAAAGACATTAAATGAGGAGTTGAAAAAGCGTGTGAAAGAAGGGGATAAGGCGCCCGAATTTAAAGCTTACAGTCCCGGATACTTTAATAGCGGCTGTTGCTGTTTCAGTGACGGTGACATCACGGGAATTGAAATTGAATCAGGATTGATCCGCCTGATTAAGTGGTCGTTTCATAAAACCGGGTCTCCGGAACGGATATTACTTGAAGAAATGAAGCTGGAAGATTTAATGGAAGCTACTTAACCGGTAGCTCCACAAAGAATGTAGTACCCTGGTTTTTTCCCAGGCTTTCTGCCCAAAGTTTTCCCTTGTGCATCTCCACATACATTTTCGCAGCAATAAGGCCCAAACCATTTGAGGGCTCACCATTTGTTGGCTTTGTGCTGAGGGGAGCAAATTTAATGAAGAGGTGTTCCAGGTCTTCTTCAGAAAGGCCCTGTCCCTGATCGGCTATGGCTATTGTAATCAGGTTTTCGGTTCGTTCGCCTGTAATCGTAACGGTGGTATTTTGACTGGAGAATTTGATTGAATTATCCAGCAAGTGAAAGAATAGGTGACTTAATTTATTGGGGTCTCCAAAAATCTCCATTTGATTTTCAATGTCAACTACTATGGTTTGATTTTTGTTTTCAGCCGCTAACCTGAGGTTATTGATCGCAAGTACAAGGATTTCTCTGATGTCAATTTTTAACTTTTGAGGCTTGTAGGAACCCTTTACCTTTTTTGCGCCACTTAGAATTTCATTTAGATTCTGCAGCATTCTTTTCGACTGCAGGTTAATTTTTTCGGCAATAATACCTGCTCTCTCACTGATTTCGGGGATTCTACCTAAAAGTTCAGACTGGAGTGAAATCGTTGTCATCGGATTCTTTAAATCGTGAATTAATACATGCAGACGATCATCCTGAGCAGTCATGGTTTTTCTAACAGACATCCTGGTCTCGAGTTGATTGATCACCATTTCGGCGAGTTTTCTCAACATCTCAAGCTGACGGAGAGTTGTTGTTATTTCATTTTCTCCATAAAGGACAATAAAACCCATATGGTAACCTTCGGGAGATGTGAGGGCTTGGGTTATGAAAAACTGATTAGTTAAAGTTTGGTTCGGTAAAGCGTTGCTTTCATTTGCATTTGCAAGAGAAAACAATTCCATGATTTGATCAGCTGGCAATGGGAATCCGAATACCGACTTTAAAAATACCTCTCGTTCGCCAGCAAATCCAATAAAGGCATTAGGAACGTTGAATACCCCGGCAGACAGATTTACAATATGATCAAAAAAATGTTCTGCTGGGCTATCTATTATATCGTAATCATTTAATTTCTGCAAACGTAATTCTTCTTGGCTGGGAGCATTGTTAACTGAAGTATGATTGATATCCATTATAATTGACTACTGATTGATAGTGGCTTTAAAGGTAAAATAATATCATTAAATCACTAAATAATATAAACAATTAAGTAGTAAATTTAGTTAGTATACTATTGCAATTTGTTGTAAAAAGTATACCATAAACGCACCCAAATATTTAGATAATGAGGATATACATTGAACGTAAACCCGTTAAGGTTAACCCTGATACCAAACGGGTAATTGCCCGTTTTTTTTTTAACGGAGAAGAAAGAGCCCTTGAGGTAATCAGGAAAGTTTTAGAGTTTTCTGATGAAAAAGTTTTTTCGCTCATTTCGCCGATATTGCAGGAATATTCTAAACGTCACCGTAACATCACCAAGATTTTAAACAGGCATTGTAAAAAGCTGAAAAAACAGTTAGCGATTCTGAATGTGGACCTGGAAGATTTAGATCAGTATACCAGACTGTTAATTGGTGCATATTTTACCCATGAATATTCTATTGAATCTGCAGCATTTTTCAATCCCAGTATTGTTGATGATCCGGATCAGTCTGACCTGGTTGAGGGAGAAAAGCGTGTGATCATCAGTTTTAGGGCAGTAGGCGAAGGGCATATTTCCTCGATCGTTTTCAGAAGGGCATTAATTGATAAGCACAACAATATTGAGGTTTTACCAGTAGGAAATTATGTTGATGAGGCTGAAGTAGTTAAAAATGCCATTTATGTTAAAAAGTTATTCCTCAAAAAAGCTGCTTACGCGCAAATTGACCCCTCGGTTCTGGAAGAAATAGAAGCAAAACTAGATGAGAAGTTTGAATATACCAGCTTGAGTAATATCATTAAAGACTCAAAAAGTTTACATCAGGAAAATCCTTCACGCCTGATTGAATATGACAAAGTTCTTTGGTTATCGGATACTTATCATACCATTTCATTTTCAAAAGATACAGATATATCAGACCGTGTGATTTTTCCGATTTCCGAGTTTGAAAGAAAAGGTATTGAAGATGCGAGATTCGTAAAGTTTGTTAAAGATGATGGAAAAGTTTTATACTATGCCACCTATACAGCTTTTGATGGTTCACTGATTATTCCCAAACTGGTACAAACAGAAGATTTTTATGAATTTAAAGTGATTCCGCTGTATGGTGATGGCGCTCAGAATAAAAATCTGGCTTTGTTTCCCCGTAAAATAAAAGGAAAATATGTAATGATGAGCAGAATTGATGGCTGGAATAACTATTTAATGTTTTCGGATAAAGTAAATGTGTGGGAGAATCCTATACTGCTGAAACAGCCACGTTATGATTGGGAACTGGTTCAGATCGGAAATTGTGGCTCGCCTATTGAGACTGATAAAGGCTGGCTGGTGATGACCCACGGTGTTGGACCGATGCGGAGATATTGTATAAGTGTGGTGCTGCTGGACTTAGAAGACCCAAGTAAGGAAATCGGACATTTGAAAGAGCCGCTCATTATACCTAATGGCGATGAGCGCGAGGGTTATGTTCCGAATGTGGTTTATTCTTGCGGGTCAATCATCAGTAATGGTGAATTGATTATTCCTTATGGTCTTTCGGATTACAGCTCATCGTTTGCTACTGTTAATTTGGAATTGTTGCTAAACAAGCTTTTGGAAAACGGATCGGCATAAAATAACTTACCGGCTTTGTTTATGGTTGCTAACCCTGAAAAACGTTCGGGGTTAGCAACTTTTATAGTTTTTAGCCCAGTGCCTGTTCCAGATCGGCGATGATATCATAGACATGCTCCAGGCCAATGGAAATTCTTAGTAAGTTTTTGGGCGTAGTACTGTCAGGACCTTCAACCGAATAGCGGTGTTCTATTAAACTTTCTACCCCACCCAAACTCGTAGCCTGGGCAAATAACTGAACTTTATTGACTACTTTACTTGTGGCGGCCACATCTCCCTTTACTAAAAAGGACATCATTCCACCAAAATCCTTCATCTGTTTTTTAGCAATTTGATGTTGCGGATGCGTTTCCAGTCCGGGGTAAAATACTGCCTCTACCCGCGGATGATGGGCCAAATACTGAGCAACTTTCTTCGCGTTTTCGCAGTGACCTTTGATGCGATATGCCAGAGTTTTAATGCTTCTGCAAAGCAGAAAGCAATCAAACGGGGAGGGTACGGCTCCGCCTGTTTGCTGAATATTTTTGATCTTTTCCCAAAAATCATCTTTTTTTGCGGTGACTAAAATGCCACCCAAAACATCACTGTGTCCGCCAAGATATTTTGTGCTGCTGTGCAAAACAATATCGGCTCCAAGAAGAATGGGGTTTTGCAGTATTGGAGAGGCGAATGTGCTGTCGCAAACAAGTTTGAGCTGGTTTGCACGTGCTATTTTTGCTATTTCCTCAATATCAGTGATTTTTAAGAGCGGATTTGAAGGCGTTTCAATCCAGATCAATTGGGTGTTTTCTTTAATTTTAGATTTTATCAGCTCCAGATCTGTCTGATCAACAAAATCGAATTCAAGGATTTCGTTGTATATAGTTAGAAGCTGCTTTTTTATACCCCAGTACATGTCGTCAGGCGCGATGATGTGACTTCCAGGTTTTAATGCCTGAAATAAACTTAGCCCACAATTATTACCCGACGCGAAAGCTGCTGCATCTTCACCGTATTCTAATTTAGCAACAGTGTTCTCTAAAGCAGACCTGTTAGGGTTGCTTACCCGACTGTACATATGCCCGCCTGGATAACCGCCCTGCTCATCGCGAAAAAAAGTTGTCGATAAATTTATTGGAGGGGTAACATCTCCTGTAACATTTTTAACAAGATTAGAGGCGTGAATAGCAAGGGTTTCAGGTTTCATGATGATTATCGTTTTTATGGGTTGGCAAAAATGCAATTTAATAATTTGGCGCTAAATTAAGCTTGTTAATTGTTTTGGCAAGATTTATGTAATTAGTTTCCCGAAAATAAAATTAAACTAAAATGAAAAGATTATTTATAGCTATCGCGATAGCATGTTCTACTTTAGTAATGTTACAAAGTTGTTCTTCAACAAAAAACGCTACAACAGGTATTAATGGCGGTAGAGGTACTATCACGGGTACCTGGGTATTGAACAATGTCAGTTTAGAAGGCCTTCCTGATCAGGCAGTTCAGGGGCTGTTTGGAGAAAAATCATACAAGTGTTTTCAGGGCAGTACCTGGAAGTTAACCAATAGTGGTAACGGATCTTATACCTTACCTGCATCCAGTGCATGTGGTTCGGTAATGCAGACTATTTTTTGGTCAGCAACCCCTGCAGATGAAACTTTTCAATTTAAAAAAATCTATGAAGGCGATAAAGCGAAAAACGTTACTGAAGGTTATCGTTTAGTGCTTACCCAACTTTCTAAAGGAAGTATGGTGATGAAATCGCCTATCGAGTTTGGTGGAAAGACAGCTAATATTGTGCTGACATTTTCTCCTGACGCAAACTAAGCATTACCTACGAAAAACATACAGCGAGAACACTTCCGGAAGGAGGTGTTTTTTTTTGCATTATTAAAGGATTGATTGTTCCAGTTCGAGCGGTCACCCGTATTGATTTTAAAACCAGAAGTGAGGTTCTTCATGCAATTGAAGCGACTACTATACAAAGAACTATTAATGTTTGTTACAAGAAAATGATTTTCAAATCCCCTCAATATTGTATTTTTGTTCAAAATAAATCAGGAATGAATACAACTGAACAGGTTGAAAAAATATTAGCTGATACTTCATTATCAACTGAACTACAAAACATAGCACACAAGGTACTCCATCACGAACGCATTACATTTGAGGAAGGCGTGTACCTTTACGAACATGCAGAATTAGGTTATTTAGGCGTTTTGTCCAACTTCATCCGTGAAGAAAAGCATGGCGATCATACTTATTTTAATAGAAATTTCCATTTGGAGCCTACAAATCTCTGCGTTTACGATTGCAAATTCTGCTCATATTCCCGTTTAATTAAACAAAAGGAAGAAGGCTGGGCTTTGACCATGGATCAGATGCTTGACATTGTTAAAAAGTACGACAATGAGCCAGTTACTGAAGTGCACATTGTTGGCGGCGTTTTACCCCAGTATGATGTAGCTTTTTATACCTCTTTGTTTAGCGCAATCCGCGATCATCGCCCTGATTTACATGTTAAGGCATTAACACCTGTTGAGTATCATTACATATTTAAGAAAGCTAAAATTGACTATGCAGCAGGCATGAAGTTGATGAAGGAGGCTGGTTTGCAGTCGATGCCTGGCGGAGGTGCAGAGATCTTTCATCCGGAAGTAAGGGATCAGATTGCTAAAGACAAGTGTACCGGGGAACAGTGGCTGGCTATACATGAAGAGTGGCATAAATTAGGGATGAGGAGCAATGCAACCATGCTCTATGGTCATATTGAGGAATTTCACCATCGCGTAGATCACATGGATAAGCTACGTAATTTACAGGACAGAACGGGAGGTTTTCAGACTTTTATACCATTAAAGTTCAGAAATCAGCACAACCAAATGAGCAATGTTCCTGAATCATCAGTGATTGAGGATCTCCGGAATTACGCAATCGCCCGTATTTATCTTGATAATTTTGATCACATTAAGGCCTACTGGGCTATGATTAGCCGCGAAACTGCACAGCTATCGCTTAATTACGGTGTTGATGATATTGACGGAACTTTGGACGATACAACAAAAATTTACTCTATGGCAGGTGCTGAAGAGCAAACACCGGCGATGAGTACACAGGAGTTGGTTAACCTGATCAAACAGGTTGGCAGAAAAGCCATTGAACGTGATACTTTGTATAACGTGGTAACCGACTTTGAACATGTGGTATTTGAAGAAGAGAAAAAACCACAGTATTATAAATTACCGGTAATTAATTAATAATAGATGATTGAATCAGTCAGTCAATAAATTGAAAATGAAGCAAATTTACATCATCCGCCACGGCGAAACAGAACTCAACAGACAAGGAATAGTACAAGGCAGGGGTATAAATTCAGATTTAAACGATACCGGCAGGGCACAGGCTGAGGCTTTTTATCATACTTATAAAGAGATTCAATTCGATAAGATTTACACCTCAGATTTAAAGCGGACATGGCAAACGGTTCAGAAATTTATCGATTCGGGTTTACCGTGGGAGCGATTATCTGGACTCGACGAATTAGCCTGGGGTGTTTGGGAAGGCAAGTCAAATACGGAAGATTCCCGTGATGCCTTTCGTGAGATGTTAGAGACCTGGCAGAATGGTGACTATACTGCTCATTTTGAAGGTGGGGAAAGCGTGCAGGATGTTTACGAGCGCCTGAAGCATCCGATGGAAATCTTATCAACCAGACCGGAAGAAAAAACAGTAATGCTTTGTATGCACGGAAGGGCAATGCGGGTTTTTCTTTGCCTTTTACTTGGGAAACCATTAAGTGAAATGACTGAGTTTCCTCATCAAAATACAGTTTTGTACAAAATGGGTTTCGAGAACGGAAAATTCAGCGTGCTTGAATTTAACAGTGCAGTTCATTTGGATGGATTAGTGATTGAATAGGTATACGTTAGAAGTCTTGAATTATTACAATTATAACATTGGATAAAATAAAAATATCGGCTGTTGCTTACACCAACACCAAAGCATTTATATACGGAATTGAACACTCAGATATTATTAATAAAATTGATTTAAGTTTAGATATTCCTTCAGATTGCGCAGCTAAAGTAATTAGTGGTGAGGTAGATATGGGGTTAATGCCTGTCGCGGCAATTCCTCTTGTACCTAATGCAAATATCGTAGCAGATTACTGTATCGGCAGCGACGGGGCTGTGAATTCTGTATTCATTTTCAGTGATGTGCCTGTAGAAGCGATTAAAACCCTAAGACTGGATTCACATTCCAGAACATCAAATAATCTGGCCAAGGTGCTGCTTAAGTTTTACTGGAAACATGATGTAGAATTTACGACAGATACGAGCGTGAAAACAGATGCAATTGTTTTAATAGGCGACCGTACCTTTGGTAAGAAAAATGATTTTCCTTTTGTTTATGATATGGGTGAAGAGTGGAAAAATTTTACGGGATTACCCTTTATGTATGCGGCTTGGGTAGCTAATAAAGATATTCCAAAGGAATTTAAAGATGAATTTAATGCTGCATTAAAACTTGGTTTAGAACACAGACAAGATGTACTGAACGATCTTCCTCATACCGATAACTTCGATCTGGAAGACTATCTGTACCATAAGCTTCAGTTTGAAGTGACCGATGACAGAAAAAAAGCATTGAACATGTTTCTTTCGTTTATTGAAGAACTTGAGAAAGAGAAAGTTTAATCCTCACGAAATCTTCAGCACAGAAATGCCCCAGAAGTAATACTGTACTTTGGGGCATTTATTTTAATGTGATTTCAACTTTCCGCTGATGGTTTCTAATTTGCTCTTTAATTTTGTTAAAGCGCCTGCTATTGCTAAATCGTAGTTATTTCCAAGGTTAGTTACAGCAATTGGTTCCTTTCCTGTAATTTTAGCTTCAATCAAACAGCGCTTGTCATCTAATCCATCTTTACTGCCATTCTCGTCAGATAAATGTACTTCTAAACGGGTGATTAAGTCGGCAAAACGGCTTAAGGTATCTGTAATCTGGGTTTGAATTTTATCTTCGTATTCCTGATGTATTGTTAAATTTTTGTCGGTATTTAATTGAATCGTCATCATAAAAATATTAGGTTAAATTATATCTGATAACAGACAACTGGCGGAAACGTTTTGAAATTCCAGCCTTTACTGCTAATTAACTGATCTTGAGCTCGATTTTTTGCAGGTGTTGATTTGAAAGAAATTATCAGTCTCTGTGCATATCTTTACCATAATCAAGATAAATACATAGATTTCTTTCAAGATCAGCTATGCTATTTAATCTGACTGATTCTTTGTTTCTTCAGAGAAAAAATAAGAAACTTAACAGTCTAAAAAAAACTTTTAACTTTTCAACAAAACAACTATAAAATGGCTAATCGTACTATCTTTATAGCTTTGCAAATTAATTTCAGTTTTGGCTAAAGATACGAATAAAGAAACCCCGCTCATGCAACAGTACAACGCTATTAAGGCGAAGTATCCGGGGGCACTTTTACTTTTTAGGGTTGGAGATTTTTATGAAACCTTTGGCGAAGATGCCATAAAAACGGCCCAGATTTTAGGCATTGTACTCACCAGACGGGGTACTGGCCCCAATGGGGGAGCACTTGAACTGGCAGGTTTTCCCCATCACTCTCTTGATAATTACCTATCCAAACTGGTGAGGGCTGGCCAGCGGGTAGCCATTTGCGATCAGCTGGAAGATCCGAAAGCGACCAAGACCATTGTGAAACGTGGCGTAACGGAATTGGTAACACCAGGGGTAGCCTATGGTGATAATATCGTTAATCAAAAATCAAACAACTACCTGGCTTCGATTTTCTTTGATAAAATTCACATTGGCGTTTCTTTTCTTGATATCTCTACAGGTGAATTCCTGATTGCCCAGGGCAATAGCGATTATATAGATAAGCTTTTGCAAGGGTTCAAACCAACGGAAGTTATTTTTCAAAAATCGAAACGTCAGACTTTTATGGAACAGTTTGGCGACAGGTTCTATACCTTTGGGCTTGATGAGTGGCCTTATACTTCAGATTATGCTGAAGAAACGTTAACTAAGCATTTCGATGTTGCATCGCTTAAAGGGTTCGGCATCGAGCGACTTCAAAGTGGAATTGTGGCTGCCGGAGTTGTATTGCACTATCTTGGCGAAACTGAGCACCGGAATTTACAACATATTACCTCTATTAGCCGGATTGAAGAAGATCGTTTTATGTGGCTGGACAGGTTTACCATTCGCAATCTTGAACTGGTAAATTCTGCTAACGATAATGCAGTAACGTTGTTTGATATTCTTGATCATACCTGTACTCCAATGGGTGCCCGCCTGTTACAGAAGTGGATCATTATGCCACTGAAAGAATTAAAACCTATTCAGGAGCGATTGGGAATGGTTGATTTTTTTGTTCAGCAACATGATGTTCAGCAGGAATTTTTAACACACATCAAGCAAATTGGTGATATTGAGCGACTGATTTCTAAAGTCGGTTTACAACGTGTTGGACCTCGTGAGCTGGTGGCTTTAAAAAGAGCTTTAACTCATATTGATGCAGTCAAAAACCTGGCTGCTAATTCAAAAAATCCTTTTCTGATTAAAATTGCCGACCAGCTGAATCCGTGTATTGCTATTCGGGAAAAAATTGAAAGAGAGATTCAGCCAGAACCTCCGGCCTTGCTGATTAAAGGTAATGTGATTAATGATGGAATCGATGAAGAATTAGACCGTTTGCGTAAAATTGCCTTTGGTGGTAAAGATTATCTGGTGCAGATTCAAAAGCGGGAGGCTGAGGCTACCGGCATTCCATCCCTCAAAATATCTTTTAACAATGTTTTTGGGTACTATTTGGAAGTAACCCACACACATAAAGATAAAGTGCCTGAAGGCTGGATCCGTAAGCAGACGCTGGTTAATGCAGAGCGCTATATAACCCCGGAACTTAAAGAATATGAGGAGCAGATTTTAGGTGCTGAAGAGAAGATACAGGCTATAGAAATCCGTTTGTATAATGAGCTGATGTTTGAAACTGCGAGTTACATTAAACCTATACAGCTCGATTCTTTTCTAATTGCCCAGCTCGACTGCCTGCTTTGTTTTGCACAACTGGCAGAAAAAAACCATTACGTTAAACCCAGTGTAAATAAGGAAAAAGTGCTGGATATTAAGGGTGGCCGCCACCCGGTTATTGAAAAGCAGCTGCCTGTTGGACAGGAATACATTACAAATGATGTTTACCTGGATACCGAATCGCAACAGATTATCATGATCACCGGGCCAAACATGGCGGGTAAGTCAGCAATTTTAAGGCAAACTGCCCTTATTGTACTGATGGCCCAAATGGGAAGTTTTGTACCGGCAAAAGCCGCCGATGTTGGCCTGGTGGATAAAATCTTTACACGCGTAGGTGCCTCTGATAACATTTCTTCAGGGGAAAGTACATTCATGGTAGAGATGAATGAAACGGCCAGTATTCTAAATAATATATCGGATAACAGCCTCATTCTCCTGGATGAAATTGGCCGTGGTACAAGTACTTACGATGGTATTTCCATTGCTTGGGCAATTGCTGAATTTCTGCATCAACATCCCACATCCCGACCGAAAACACTTTTTGCGACCCATTATCATGAACTGAATGAGTTAGCCAACACAATGCCCCGCATTAAAAACTTCAACGTTTCGGTGAAAGAAATGACGAATAAAGTTATCTTTCTGAGAAAATTAGTTCCGGGAGGTAGTGAGCACAGTTTTGGTATTCATGTAGCTAAAATGGCTGGCATGCCACCGAAGCTGATCGGTAGGGCAAACGAGATTTTGAAAAAGCTGGAAATTGACAGAACTGAGGGGCAGAGCATCAAAGATAGCATTAAGAAAGTTCAAAATCAGGCTTATCAGCTACAGATGTTCGCAGTTGACGATCCTGTATTGGTCAAGATTCGTGATACACTGAATAACTTAGATGTTAATGCACTTACCCCCGTTGAAGCGCTATTAAAGCTTGATGAAATACAGCGCCTGATAAAAAATTAACGGATTCCTGTATAATTAACCAGGGAATGCAGAAATTGCTTAGAGAGATTGTGATGATAAAGACAAAATTGCTTTACTGTTATTGGATTGTTTTATTTTTAGTGGTCGTGCTAGCCTCTTGTGGTTCACGCAAATACATTGCTAAAAGCGATACGAAAGCCGCTAAAGCAGCTGACGCAATGGCTAACTTAAAGAGTAAACAGCTCTACAGGTTTATTACAGAGTGGACGGGTGTTCGGTACCGTTTCGGTGGCTTAGATAAGAATGGTATTGATTGTTCTGGTTTTGCATTTCTACTGGAAAAAGAAATATATGGAGTCACCTTGCCCCGAATTTCGCGCGATCAGGCCAGTTTTGTCAAGCGTAAAAACGTTGACAGTTTAAAAGAGGGGGATTTACTTTTCTTTTCTTTTGGCGGCAATGATGTTGATCATGTTGGCGTGTATTTGAACGGTGGCTTTTTTGTGCATGCAAGTACCAACAGGGGAGTGATTGTTGATGATTTAAATCTACCTGCTTACCAAAAGGTTCTGGTAAAGTCTGGTTCAGTTAATTAACCAATTATATTGTTCAGATCGTTATAGATTCTTTTATAAAGTGCGATCAGCGGGCTAATCCAAGGGGAAAGGGCAGCTTGATCGCCCAATACGACTGTTTGCGCCAGCAAAAATAAGAAAAGGGATAATTACTTATCCCTTTTCAATAATATTATCGTTAGTCAAAATTTGTAGCAGTAGCTAACGACTCCCAGTTTTTCATATCATTTTGTACATCGTTGATTTTTGCATTGGCAACAGCATAAGCATCCGGCCCTAGAAAAAGATGTAAGGGAGCAGTTTCACTTGCTGCAGCGGCAATTATAACATCAACAGCTTTAGCCGGATCGCCTGGTTGCTGGTTATTAATGTCGTTTTGGTGCGCAGCTTGCGAATCCCGTACTTCCTTGTATGCATTAATCGGATTTGCCGGAACTGCCAGGGAGCCCGATGTAAGAAACTCCGTTCTAAAATAGCCTGGTTCAACAACGGTTGCTTTTATGCCCAGCGACTTAACCTCTGCAGCCAGCGATTCTGTGAAACCCGATACCGCAAATTTGGTAGCGCAATATATTCCAAAACCAGGAAAGTTTCCGGAGAAACCGCCAATAGATGAAATGTTGAAGATATGTCCAGATTGTTGCTTCCGCATTTGAGGCAAAGCCTTTCTGATCACGTTTAGTGAACCAAAAACATTTATGTCGAAATTTTCGCGAGCTTCCTGGTCACTGAGTTCCTCCAGCGCCCCAAGCATTCCGTAACCAGCATTGTTAACCACCACATCGAGCTGTCCGAATCTGCTAATGGTTTGGCTAATGGCTTCTTCAACACTGCTTTCTTCAACCAGATTAACAGAAAGAGGCAAGAAGTTTTCATGCTTACCCACTGCCTTTTCCAAATCAGCTATGCTTCTTGACGTTGCGGCTACACGTTCTCCGCTAATTAATAATTTTTTTACCAGCGTTAGTCCAAGTCCCTTTGAGGCACCCGTAACAAACCATACTTTTATATTTTCCATGATTCTTGTTTAAAATTGTTTTTAAATGATTTTATATCGATTAAAAAGGTTTGAGCATGTCACAACCTTAATATGTGGCATTTTTAATAATCGGTAGATATGGTAATTGCCTTCCAATCCTGATACTCCTTTTTTAGTGTATCGATTTTAGCGTTTGCCCTTTGTAAAGCGTCATTCCCCAGGAGTAAATGTACAGGCGGGTGCGGCATACTGGCTAGTGAGATCATCGCTGCAGCAGCTTTTTCAGGATCACCGGCCTGATTGCCATTCATTTGCAGGTATTTCGCATGCATCTTGCGTACGTCATCATAAGCTTCAATAGGGTTCTTTGCCAGTAGGAGCGATTCTTCTGTTAGGAAACTGGTTCTGAATGCCCCTGGCGCGACGACGGTGACTTTAATGCCGAAACCTTTCAGGTCTTCGGCTAGTACTTCAGATAAGGCTATTACTGCTGCTTTTGTAGCTGCATATACCGACCAACCCGTTGCACCAGCGATGCCGGCAATGGAAGCAATATTGATGATATGACCTGAGCCTTGTAATCTTAGTTGTTTACTTACCTTTCTGATGACGTTAATAGTGCCGAAAACATTAATATTAAAGCTGTTCCTTGTTTCTTCATTAGTAAGCTCTTCGATACTGCCCCCAATGCCGTAGCCAGCATTGTTTATCACTACATCAATTCTTCCAAACCGGGCAACAGCTGCGTTTATGGCTTGTTCAACGCTTGCTTCGTCAGCAAGGTCTACCGCCAAGGGAAGAAATTGGTTAGAATCAGCATTTACGGCGCTAGCCAGATCGGGCAGATTTCTGGAGGTCGCAGCAACAGCTTGACCTGCTTTTAACAACTGGTTAACCAAACTTAAGCCTAACCCTTTGGAGGCTCCGGTTATAAACCAAACTTTTTTAAGTCCCATAATTTTATCCTTTTTGTTAAGACAAAATTAGGGCAGAATTTGAAGACAGTTATTACGTCAATCAAACTGATGCTTACGAAATTCAAACAATCCGGTATGATGTAGGGGTATGGCTGGTTAACTTTTTGAAAAAGTTGTTGAAGTGGGTAGGTTCTTCGAAGCCGAGACAATAACCGATTTCTGAAATGTTCCAGTCTGTATGCTTAAGCAGCGCTTTGGCTTCGCTTAATAAACGTTCTGTTATATAGTGTGTTGTCGTCTTTCCTGTAGTCTCTTTGATAGCCCGGTTGAGGTGATTTACGTGAACAGAAAGTTGAGCGGCATAATCCTTTGCCGATCGCATGGTGAAGCGCTGGGAAGGATTTTCAATTGGAAACTGGCGTTCGAGCAGTTCGGTAAACACTGAGGTGATACGCGAATTTGCGTCAGGATGTTTATAAAGTACTTCCGATGGATTAGTCTTTAATGCAAAGTGCGTAATTTCAGTTGTGTAATTTCTCAGCAAATCGTATTTATAGATGTAATCGCTATTAATTTCATCCAGCATTTTTGAAAATATCGCCGAAATGTGTGCGTCCTGTTCATCATTCAGAACGTACGCTGGTTTGCCGCCCAAGGCAAACATAGGCAAGTCGCCAATCTTTCCCCGTATCTTTTCATTGAAAAAAGCTTCTGTGAAAATACAGAAATAGCCACGGACGTCGGTAATTTTGCCGCTCGCCAGTTCCCAGGTATAGGGTACCAACGGATTAAAAAACATAAGGGCAGTGCCATTTATCTCCACGCTTTTGTCGGCGTAGTGATAAATATTATGTCCGCGATTCAACGCGATTTTATAGAAATCCCGCCTGCTGTAGTTCATTGGAGGTTTATCATCGCCAAGGCAGTCTTCCATTCTGAAAACATTAAAGTGTCCAATATCTTTTTGTAAAGTGTCTGGAAGGAAATCAAATTTCTTCTGGTAGAAGTCTGCAAGGCTTTCAATTGTACTCATCATTCAAAGTTACAAAATTCAAACTAGTAATAAAAAAGGCATTACCTGCAGAAAAAATTTGTAGAGCATCTGAATAGAATACCTACGCCAGTTCAACTCTGAAATTAAAAGGAGATTACCATGATAAATTAACTTGCATGTAATATACCGATCGGTATATATTTGTCGGATCAAATTAATCATGATGACAAAAGCAGAGCAGACAAGAAATTTCATTGTTGAAAAAACAGCATCGATCTTTAATACGAAAGGTTACGCAGGTACTTCGCTGAATGATATTACTGCAGCAACCGGCTTAACGAAAGGCAGTATTTACGGCAACTTTGCGAATAAAGACGAAGTAGCACTTGCTGCATTTGACTACAATTTCGCTAATAACGTTTCAAATATTGAATCGGAAATGAGTAATAAGGGAACAACCAAAGGGAAACTATTGGCATACGTAAGTATCTATGAGCGCTTTTTATTTAGTGGGATTTCAATAGGGGGTTGCCCGATTTTGAACACCGCCACCGACGCAGATGATACCCATCCCGCCTTGCGTGAGCGGGCTATTAAAGCAATATTGGCGTGGAAAAAAAGAATTATTGCATTGGTAGATGAAGGGATAATTAGTAAGGAAATCGACGAAGCGCATGATCCTGAACAAATTGCGTTGACGATCATTGCAATGATAGAAGGTGGTATCATGATATCAAGATTAACGAATAAAGCAGATTATTGGAGCCTGATTATGGATTCTTTAAAAAAGTACATCAACAGCCTTGACCTTGCCAACCTATGCTGTAAGTAAGGCGGCGCTTCACTCTTACACTACATCTTTAAGATTGAGTTTGGAAGGTACACCTGTAAAGGTATTTAATTAATGCAACCTAATTTGATTATGCCGTTAGGGAGAAGTTTTGTGCTAATTATGCGATAATAAGGATAGGAATTGGCACCTTTGCGGCGATAAGTAAAATGCATTGTGTTTAAATTGATGCATAGCCTGCACGCAGGAGAAAATTAAAAATAATAAAATGAAACGAGTAGTCGTAACTGGATTGGGGGCTATAACCCCGCTTGGAAACACAGTAGAAAACTTTTGGAAGAATATTTTAGATGGTAAAAGTGGCGTCGGGCCAATCACTAAATTCGATACCAGTAAATATAAAACCCATTTTGCTGCTGAAGTGAAAGATTTTGACGCAGCTTCTTTCATTGATAAAAAGGAAATAAAAAAGTACGATCTGTTTACCCAGTATGCCATCGCTTCAACTGATCAGGCCATTGCAGATGCGGGTTTAGACTTCGCTGCTATGTCAGATGATGAGCTTGCTGAAGTGGGTGTGATTTGGGCAACGGGAAATGGAGGTATCTCTACCTTTGAGCAACAGCTGGCAGAATTTCACCAGGGCGATAAAACGCCAAGATTTAATCCATACTTCATTCCAAAAATGATAGTGGACATTGCGGCTGGAGTAGTATCTATTCGCCATAAACTTCGTGGTCCGAATTACTGCACCGTATCAGCATGTGCGTCTTCGAACACGGCTATCATCAGTGCTTTTGATACCATCCGTTTGGGTAAAGCAAATGTTATGGTTGCCGGAGGTTCTGAAGCGGCAATCACAGAGGCTTCTGTGGGGGGCTTTAATGCAGCACAGGCACTTTCAAAACGCAATGACAGTCCTGAAACCGCATCACGACCATTTGATGTTACACGTGATGGATTTGTAATGGGTGAAGGGGCAGGAGCATTGATTCTTGAAGAGCTCGATCATGCTTTAAACCGCGGAGCAAATATCTACGCAGAAATTGTAGGCGGTGGGATGGCTGCCGACGCTTATCACTTAACAGGAACCCATCCGGATGGAATTGGCGCAACCCTGGGGATGAAAAAAGCCTTAAGTGACGCAGGAATATCAGCTGATAAAATCGATTACATTAATGCGCATGCAACATCTACGGGTTTAGGCGATATTAGTGAACTTGTAGCTGTTAAAAATGTTTTCGGCGATTTGCCTGTTGTTGTTGGGGCATCAAAATCTATGACCGGGCATTTACTCGGTGCAGCGGGTGCCGTTGAAAGCCTGATTAGTATTCTGGCGATAAGAGATGGAATAATCCCTCCAACAATCAATACGCAACAGCTGGATGAAAAAATTCCCGAAGGACTTAACATTATTCTTGGAAAACCGATTAAAAAGGAAATCAATTATGTTCTTAACAATACCTTTGGTTTCGGCGGGCATGTTGCCAGTACAATTTTTAAGAAATACGAAGCTTAATTATTTGTCCATTAAAAGATTAACTACTTCTTTTAATTCCTCTAATTCTTGCTCTAATTTTAAAATACGATTTTCCAGTTCTTCATTGGGCTGGAAAATTGCTGTTTGAAAGCCTTCCTGCTCAGTCTCCTGAATTTCGGCCTGTTCTCCAAGCAGATGTGTAAACCTGGCTTCTTTTTGTCCTGCTTTTTTTGGAAGCAGCTTTGCAAATGCAGGTTCCTCGTCTGTTAATTTCTGTAGTTGCCCCACTATTTCCTCGATGCTCTCAAACTCATATAAGCGACCTGAATTACTGTTGATTTCACCGGGCGTGAGCGGCCCCCGCAAAAGTAGCAGACAAAGTATTGACAGTTCTGAGGGCACAAGCGGATAGACGATACCCATATTATGTTTGTATTTGATTACCCTGCTTGAACCGCCGGTTGCTGTGGAAATGAGTCCTTTGATCTTAAGCGAATTTAAGGTTAATGTTACGGTTTCTTCATCATAGTTTACAACCGGGTTTCGCGAGCTTTTCTGATTACACGCGGCGGTTAAGCTATTTAATGTCATTGGGTAATAATCTGGAGTGGTTCTGCTTTTCTCAATCAATGACCCTAATACGCGTTGTTCTTCTGCTGATAAGTCAGGTAGCGGCTTAATATCTTCCATTCGATAAAAATATATAAAGAAGCCGAATCCCGAAATTAATTTTATCAAAAAATGGATGGTGAGTTTCATAAATATTACACAGTAGAATTATTCTAAATTCATCAATCAGCCTTTTTTATCACATGGATTGACGAACTTTAAAACCAACAACATCTCAACAAAACATTTTTATCTATGCAACCATCTGATAAGGAATTTAATCCCGGCGATAGCCGGCGGGATTTTCTCAAGAAGAGCTCATTAATTACAGCGATTGCGCTAACTCCAGCTGTAGCGGTTAAAGCCGCAGAAAGCCAGGCAGATGAACGTTTCGCTGAACTGTTTGAAAAAATTCCATTGAATATAACGGTTAATAATAAGGCTTTTAAAACTTCTATTGAGCCGAGGGTAACGCTGCTGGATTACCTTAGGGAAGAACTTCACTTAACCGGTACGAAGAAAGGCTGTGATCACGGTCAATGTGGTGCATGCACAGTTCATATAGATGGCGAACGGGTAAATTCTTGCTTAAGTTTAGCCGTAATGAATGAGGGAAAAAAAATCACGACAATCGAAGGTTTGGCCAATGGCGAGGAACTGCACCCTATGCAGGCTGCATTCATTAAGCACGATGGATTTCAATGCGGATATTGTACACCCGGTCAGATTATGTCGGCAGTTGCCTGTGTAAATGAAGGACATACCGGTACCCGGGCAGAGATAAGCGAATATATGAGTGGAAATATTTGCAGATGTGGCGCTTATCCCAACATTGTTGATGCCATTATCGATGTGGTGAAAGGAGGTTCGAAACCATGATCAATTTCCAGTATCTACGTACTACCTCAGCGAAATCGGCTTTGAGCCTGATCGCAAAGGACCAGAACTCAAAGTTTATTGCAGGTGGAACCAATCTAATCGATCTGATGAAAAGGGGGGTATCTTCCCCTGAGAAACTGGTGGATATCAATCACGTGCCCTTAAAACAGATTGAGATGCACAAAGACATGATCATCATTGGCGCCCTGGCATCTAATACTGCTGTTGCAGAACATGAAATTATTAAAGATCATTTGCCGCTATTGGCCATGGCTTTAAACGCAGGCGCATCGGCCCAGTTGCGTAATGTTGCTACTGTAGGTGGTAATATGATGCAGCGCACCCGCTGTGGCTATTTTTATGATACTGAGATGCCCTGTAATAAAAGGCAGCCAGGTTCGGGGTGTGGTGCTGTTGGTGGGTTCAATAGGATGCATGCTATTTTCGGGACTTCAGATAAGTGCATAGCCGTTCATCCTAGTGATATGTGCGTTGCCTTAACAGCCCTCGATGCCACAGTAGTAATTGCCGGCCCTAAAGGAGAACATAAGATATTGTTTAAAGACTTTCATCGCCTGGCAGGAGATACGCCTCAGTTAGACAATAATTTAAAGGCAGATGAAATGATTGTGCGGCTGGAAATTCCTTTGAACAGTATAGGCAGAAATTCGCATTATCTAAAAGTAAGAGATAGGGCATCATATGCTTTTGCGCTGGTTTCGGTAGCTGCAGGACTGGAAATAGCCAATCATATTGTAACTGATGTTCGTTTGGCTATGGGAGGTGTTGCCCATAAGCCCTGGAGGCTAACTGCTTCGGAGGATTTTTTAAGAGGTAAAGAAGCATCGCTCGAAAATTTTGAACAGGCAGCAAAAATAGCCATGAAAGATGCAAAAAGTTTTGGAGAAAATGATTTTAAGCTGGTGATGGCACCCAACACAATTATTGAAGCGTTAACCCTTGCAAAATCTAAAATTTAACTATGCAAACAGCTATTTTGAAAGATCAGAACGATCGCGTCGACGGCATTGATAAAGTTATGGGAAGGGCGAAATATTTTGCCGAATATAACTTGCCTGGCCTAACTTATGGTGTGCTGGTTACCAGCACAATTACAAAAGGAAAAATCAGCTCATTTGATACCAGGGCTGCAGAAAAAGCACCTGGGGTAATATCGGTGATTTCTCACCTGAATAAGCCATCTGCCCCGGCTTATGAACAGGACGGGGGACCGGCAATGAAGATTTTTTATACAGATAAAATATTCTTTAACGGACAACCCATCGCTATCGTAGTAGCAAATACATTTGAAAGGGCAACTTATGCTGCTTCATTAGTTAAAGTAGGATACGAAAAGGAAGATTTTAACACTGATTTCGAAAAGGCTGTAAGCAATACGAAAGCAAAGAAACTTCAGGGTCAGCCTGATTATAAACGTGGAACAGAGAATGCATATAAAACTGCTGAGGTAAAAATTGAAGCGAACTATCATTTGCCAATTGAAACGCACAACCCGATGGAGTTGCACGGCATTATTGCTGATTGGCGCCCTAATAATCAGCTCACTGTATATGCCAAAACCCAGGGCGTAAAGGCCACTCAGGGAGCGATAGCCAATGTTTTTAAAATACCTGTAGAAAATATTCAGGTAAATTCTGAATTTGTTGGCGGCGGCTTTGGTATGGCTTTGCGTACCTGGCCCCTTGAAATCGCCACTGTTATGGCGTCAAAGCATATTGCCAGGCCGGTAAAAGTAGTGATTACCCGTATGCAAATGTTTACCATGGTTGGTAACCGTCCGGCCGCGATTCAAACCATTGGTTTAGGTGCCAAAAAAGACGGGACTTTAACAGGCATTACTCATCGTGCATTTGGTGAAACATCTGCCTATGAAAACTTTACAGAGGGCGTTGTTAATATGGCTAAATTCATGTACCAGTGTGATCATGTGAACACTCAATATACTGTTGTTCCGGTTGATTTAGGTGTACCTATCTGGATGAGAGGACCAGGTGAGGCTACGGGCGCATTTGCTTTGGAAAGTGCCATTGATGAAATGGCGCATGCCCTGGATATGGATCCGCTTGAGTTTCGGATCAAAAATGATCCTGAGAAAGATCAGCAAAGAAATAAGCCATTCTCAGATAAAAATATTAAAGAAGCTTACCGGGTTGGTGCAGAAAAGATTGGTTGGAGCGAACGGAAGAATAAACCCGGAAGCCTGGTTAATGGTCAATGGAAAACAGGCTTTGGGGTTAGCATTGGTGTATTTAATGCCAACAGAGGCAGAGCCAGTCTCAAAGCCATACTAAAGTCAGATGGAACCTTATTGATGCAGAGTGCAACGAGTGATATTGGACCGGGAACCGGAACTGGCATGTCGCTGATTGCCAGTAGAATACTATCTATACCTGTAGAAAAGATTAAGTTTGAGCTAGGAGATTCCTCATTACCTCCTGCACCAAGTCAGGGAGGGTCGGCCACGCTTTCTACAGTAGGGTCGGCAGTAAATGATGCCTGTGTTTCCCTCAAATCAACTATCGCTGAACTTGCGGCCAATTCCAATATGGATGCCACTGCAAATTTCGTTGATGTATTAAAAAAGAATAATCTGCCATCTATCGAGGTCACTAAACAAAGTCAGGCAGGAAAGGAACGCGACGAATATTCCATGTATTCTTTTTCTATTCACTTCGTAAAAGTAAAAGTGCACAGCTTAACCGGGGTAGTTAAGGTAGATAAAATTGTTTCTGTTGGCGATTCAGGAACCATTGTAAGTCCGAAAACAGCGCGTAGCCAGATGGTAGGCGGAGCGGTAGGTGGCGTAGGTATGGCGCTTACGGAGGAATCCGTGATAGATCATCGTTATGGGAGATATATCAATAATAATTTCGCTGATTATCACGTTCCCGTTAATGCCGATATCCCGGAGATAGAAGTGCACTTTATCAATAAACCTGATCCTTATATTAATCCCATGGGTGCCAAAGGAATGGGTGAAATTGCCCTCATCGGTTTTTCTGCGGCTGTTGCAAATGCCGTATTTAATGCCACAGGAAAAAGAATCAGGACTTTGCCAATTACCCCTGATAAGATTTTGACATCTTCCTGAAAGATGTCTTAAATGAATCAGATATGACGAAGCTTAGGCCTTTATCCTTTAGCTTTGGCCAAATTTTAATAATATGATAGCTGCAAAAGGATACGCTGTTCACAGCCAAACCGATAAATTGGCTCCATGGAATTTCGAAAGAAGAAATGTAGGGCCTAAAGATGTTTTAATTGATATTTTATATAGCGGAATTTGTCATTCCGATATCCACCAGGTTCGTAGCGAATGGGGGCCGGCACGTTACCCGATGGTTCCAGGGCATGAAATTGTTGGCCGGATAGCTGATGTTGGCGCTGAAGTAACTAAATTCAAGGTCGGACAGCTGGCGGGGATTGGGTGTATGGTAGACAGCTGCAAAGAATGTCCGACTTGCAAAGGTGGTCAGGAACAATTTTGTGAGAAAGGTGAAACGGTATGGACTTACAACAGTGTAGAAAGAGATAAAAAAACACCTACATATGGTGGGTACTCGAATAAGATTGTTTGCACAGAGGAGTTTGTAGTAAGTGTTGCCGATACGTTGCCATTGGCTGGTGTAGCGCCGTTGCTTTGTGCAGGGATTACAACCTATTCACCGATCAAACGATGGGGCATTACTGAAGGTCATAAAGTTGCCGTTCTTGGTTTGGGCGGATTAGGTCACATGGCTGTGAAGTTTGCTGTTGCTTTCGGCGCAGACGTTACGGTACTGAGCACATCTCCTTCTAAAGAACAGGATGCCAAAAAACTGGGTGCGCATCATTTTGTGATCACTAAAGACCCCGAAGAACTGAAAAAATATGCTAAGCATTTTGATTTTATTATCGATTCGGTATCCGCACCTCACGACTATGAGATGTATCTGAAACTTTTAAATGTGAATGGTGTACATATTTGTGTCGGTTTACCTCCAGAGCCTTTAAAATTCCCAGGTTCGGCTTTAATGCATGGCAACAGAGCGCTTACTGCATCGAGTATTGGTGGAATAGCTGAAACTCAGGAGATGCTGGATTTTTGTGCTGAACATGATATTGTTTCAGAAGTAGAAGTCATTAATATCAATTATGTAAATGAAGCTTATGAAAGGGTATTAAGCAGTGATGTGAAGTACCGTTTTGTAATTGACATGGATACGGTTGAAGGATAAGTTTTAATCCTTACTGGTAACCATTTATAATATTATCTTAAAGCAGTATTTTAGAATACTGCTTTTTTTGTCGGCAATCATTTTTATATTTAGGATATATTTAATACAGATGATAGAAGATCTAAACGATAAAGGGAAAATCCAGCATTTTGTAATGTTTTGGTTAAAGCCACAGTTGAGCAAGACAGAAGTGCTTGAATTCGCGAATTTTTTTGAACGTCTGAAACCAATTAAACTCATCAAAACCTTTAGTTACGGGTTAGCAGCAAATACACCGGTTCGTCCGGTAACAGATAATTCATTTACCTATTCACTTACATTAACTTTTGATTCTATTGCAGATCACAACGCCTATCAGGAAGATAAGGTTCACCTGGATGCAGTTGAAGCATTTTCGAAAAACTGGTATCGCGTTGTGGTACATGATACCGTGATTTCAGTTTAGCTATACGCAAAAGGTCGGAATCGCTCCGACCTTTATGCTTAACAACAAAACAAATAAAAAAATTAACCTTAAAAAATTATATCGAAGCCAGGTCGGCTGAAAATACATTTTCAGCAACTTGCTCCTGCTTATAGATCTGTCTGCCAGTATAAGCTACAAACGTGGTTTTATCTAATAAAAGGTCCCGATTTTTAATCAGGCTTCCCAGGCTTACTGTTCCGATAATATATTTGTATTCATTTGCAGCATATCGCTCACTGATGTCATCAAACTCAAGCAAATGTACCAGCGCTTCGTCTGCATAACGTAGATAAATTTCCAGTAAGATATCTTCCGTATGATTGACCTTATTTTCTGAGTGATATTTTTTATACTCATAACGATAATCATACCTTAATGCTGCAATGTCTGAAAGAACTGCAGCACCTGTTGGATGTCCGCCCGCTCCCTTGCCGAAGAAAAATTGTTTGTCGGCAAATGCTGCCTGTACCGTTACAGCATTATATTCATTTTCAACATTATAGAGGAAATCATCTTTGGCTACGAGCTTAGGAAGAACGTAGGTAACTACATCGCGGGTATTCACTTTACGTGCAGTAGGTACCAGTTTAATTTTAAAGTTTTTCTCCCGGGCATACTTGATGTCGTGCTGGGAAAGGTTTTGAATGCCTATGTTTAAGATAGCATCTGGATTTATAAATAGACCATATGCATGTGAGGTGGCAATGGCTAATTTGTACTTCGGATCATATCCACCCACGTCAAGAATAGGATCTGTTTCAGCAAAACCTAAATCCTGAGCTTCTTTTAAAGCTGCGTCATAACTTTGATTTTCATTAAAAATTTTCGAAAGAATGTAATTCGATGATCCGTTGAAAATGCCACTCAATGCATGGAACAATTCGTTATCATAATATTCTTCCAGGTTTCTGATAATTGGTATACTGCCGCAAACTGCACCTTCGTAAAGTAAAGATGTTCCATGTTCTTGCTGTAAGGCGACTAATTCTTCCAGGTGTGTAGCGATCATCTTCTTGTTAGCCGAAACCACATTCTTGCCATTCTTTAAAGCAGTGGTTACAATTTCGTATGCAGCGTCTGCATCATTGATCAGTTCGACAATGGTGTTAATTTCTGAATTATTTAAAATCTCATTCCGATCTGTTGTAAATAAATCCTTATTTAGGGTGCGCTTCTTCTTCGGGTCTTTGATTGCAATTTTAATGATTTCCAGGTTCAGGTTCTGGCTCTGGATAATATCCAGTAAACCCTGTCCTACAACTCCAAAACCAAATAAACCTATTTTTAAATTCTTACTCATGTTGTTTTATTGTATCAGATAGCGGGCATCCAACTCGAGAGTACCTTGACTGTTTGACTGGTATGCCGCTGAAATGTTTTTTTGTTTAATTTATGGTTATAATTTTCTCTTTTAATCGCCTGGTTATTGACTTAAGCGGTGTGTTGCAGCTTAATGATTCTCTTGTTTCTGCTTTCTTTAATAAATGTCCCGATGATATTGGTTAAGGCATTTGTTTCAATTAAAAAGCCGTCATGTCCATATTGAGAACTGATGGCGGCGAACTCCGCATTTTCAATATGATCAGCCAGGTATTTTTGTTCAGAAATCGGAAACAAAAAGTCGTTCTCGATACCGATTACTAAGGTGTTTGATTTGATTTGTTTCAATGCTTCAGCGATACTCTTCCTGTTGCGCCCAACATTGTGGCTGTCCATTGCCTTTGTGAGATAGTAATAGCTATAGGCATTAAAGCGGTTGGTTAATTTTTCGCCCTGGTAATTCTGGTAAGATGATGCACGGAAGTGATCGGTTTTCTCATTTACACTTTCAACCTGTGTACTTCCATATGCATTATAGGTTCTATAGCTCAGTAATGCAATACTCCTTGCTGTTTTTAACCCTTTCAAGCCACCGCCCGGCTGATTCGCATAAAAGGTCCTATCGCTGGTAATGGCCAGGCGCTGACTTTCATTGAAAGCAATTCCCCAGGGAGAATGCACTGCGTTTGTGGCAACCAAAATCAGGTTCTCTATTCTAGCGGGTTCAGAAATGGCCCATTCTACGGATTGCTGTCCGCCCAGCGAGCCCCCGATTAGGAGTTTAATATCTTCGATGCCCAGGTGTAAAGCAAGTAACTGATGTGCTGATACAAAGTCCCTGATGGTAAACTGCGGAAATGACAGATAATATGGTAATCCGGTGGAAGGGTTTATACTTAGCGGGTTTGTGGTGCCATAGTTGGAACCCAATACGTTGGCGCAAATGATGTAGTGGTCATTCGGATTAAACAAGGCGTTTTGACCAAACAAACCTTCCCACCATTCAAAAACATCGGCATTAGCTGTTAATGCATGGCAAACCCAGATGACATTATCCTTATTGCTGTTTAATTTGCCATAAGTTTGATAAGCGATTTGCAGATTCCGGATTTTCTTGCCGTTTTCTAATTTGAATGCTTTGTCGTAATGATATGTTGAAACTGTGCTCATTGTAAAATGTGATAGGAGAAACTTTAACTAGGCCTGTAGTGAATCAGATGATAAATTGATGTTTATCGCAGCAAATGCCTGTTCAAAATCAGATTTGATATCGTCGATGTGTTCAATACCTACAGAAATCCTTAGGGCATTAGGTTTAACCCCCGCGGCTAACTGTTCTTCTTCACTTAATTGTTGATGGGTAGTGGCTGAGGGCTGAATAATTAGCGTTTTGGCATCGCCAACATTAGCAAGGTGTGTAACCAGCTTTAAACTATTAATTAATGCTGTTGCCGTTTCCTTTGATCCGTTTAGCTCGAAAGATAAAACTGCGCCAAAACCATTACTCAGGTATTTTTTTGCCAGATTATTGTATTTGCTGCTAGGCAGGCCGGGGTAGGAGACTTCTTTAACTGCAGGATGGTTTTCCAGCCATATAGCCAGTTCAAGGGCATTATCAACATGCCGCTGAACACGAAGGGACAATGTTTCCACACCTTGTAAAAGAAGAAATGAATTAAACGGGGAAAGCGCCGGACCAAGATCTCTTAGTCCTTCTACGCGTGCACGGATGATGAACTGAATATTTCCAAATGGACCATCAACACCAAACGCATCGCTGAAAACCAAGCCATGATATCCCTCGGATGGCTCACTGAACTGAGGAAATTTTCCATTCCCCCAATTATAATTACCGCCGTCTACAATCACTCCGCCAATACTTGTCCCATGTCCGCCTATCCATTTAGTGGCAGATTCGACCACGATATTTGCACCATGCTCCAAAGGTTTAAATAGATAGCCTGCGGCTCCAAAGGTATTATCAACGACCAAAGGTAATTCATATTTTCTAGCTATTGCGGCAATTTGCTCGAAATCAGGCACACTGAATGCAGGATTACCAATGGTTTCTAAATAAATTGCTTTTGTCTTTTCCGTAATTTTTTCTTCGAATTCTTCAGGTCTGTCTGGATTAGCAAAGTCTACCTGAATTCCCAGGCGTTTAAAAGCAACCTTAAATTGGTTGTAAGTGCCACCATAGATATGTGATGAGGAAACCAGACTATCGCCAGCTTCCAAAATATTATTCAATGCAATAAACTGCGCTGCCTGGCCGGATGCTACCGCTAAAGCGGCAACGCCTCCCTCTAATGCGGCAATACGTTTTTCAAAAACATCGTTAGTCGGATTCATAATCCTACTGTATATATTACCAAACTCTTTTAACGCAAATAAGTTAGCACCGTGCTCGGCACTTTTAAAACCGTAAGAGGTGGTTTGATAGATAGGAACAGCTCTGGACCCGGTTGTCGGATCTATTTCCTGTCCTGCGTGAATTTGTAATGTTTCGAATTTATATGGAGCTGACATTTCTGAATTGTTTGAATGAGTGAGTATTTAATTTAAAGGAGGTGGATAATGATTTGATCAGTAAAGATCATTATGCATAATCCATTCAGGTTGCGTATCCTGGTATGCCAGGACCTTCCAGTTTGAAACAGATACAAAAAGGGAAGATTTATAAACTTATTGCATGCAACAGCACATACAAGTACTCATTCTAGGGGTATTGCAAAGCAAAGAAATAGCGGTAATGTATGATTTACTTAACTTAGATTCGCCCCGCGATTGAAGATATAATGTTTTCATCAGTTAAAATTTATATTTCCAAATAACACCATGTTAATTGGTCTGGAATTGGCACCTTCTCTTTCTGAGGGTTGCCAGTGGGTCTCTGAGCCAGTCTCTCGCCACTTCTTTATAAATCAATCCGATTAAGATTGACTTTTATTTAGCTCGTCTGCCAAATAATATTTCAAATATCAGAATTAAAAATTAAATGACAAAATTAAATTCTGAAAATTATTCATTCATATGATCATTTGCAGATTGTTGAGATGCTTTTAAACTCACGGTTCCAGTGTTAACAAAAAATTAATAGTTAAAATACTATGTTTGTGTTACCTATAATCTATTCATTATGAAAAACATTAAAAAAATTTGTTTTGCCATGCTCTTTATGGTGGCAGGATTCAGTAAATCTAATGCTCAGTTCGGTGGTTTGAAAGACAAGTTGTTACAAATGGGAGCCGCTAAAGGTGCTAAAGCTTTGGGCGTAGATCAGCTATTAAAGCAACCCGCAGCAATTACAACTTCTTTTGAAGATGTAGATAGGGAAGGGGAAAAATTGCCGGAGTTCAACTCAGGAGTAAAATTTCAACCTTTATATTTATTGCCAAAAAATTCTGAAGGAGGATACGTTTTATGCGAAGGCTTTTATGAGATGACCAATAAAAGCTATTGCTTGAAAGCAGGAACATTTGCGCCATCAAAAGGCGATGGATACATGTTTGCACCTGTACTAGGACCAAAAGAAGAAGTTGTTGTAGCTATTTTGAAAAGCGCAGAAAAACATCCTGAGGTAAACCAACATGATATTCAGTCACTGTTATGGACCATCATCGCCAGAACTAAATTTGCTGACTACTCGGGATCGGTAAAAGTTACCGCACTTCAACTGCTCAGCACAAAGCAGCTAACCCAATTAGAGGGTGGAGCACTTGGAATATTGCCTTTTGATGTGATGGAAAAAGCAAAAGATCAGCTTCCATCTGGGGTTCGCACCGTTTTTGAGGCAGAAAATAACATTCGCCAACTGGTTTCATCCGGCAACTATACCTATGCCGATCTGGAGAAATATGCAATTGTTGCAGGTATGGCGCCTCCCAGATCCGACGTCCCAAGCGGTATCTGGACAAAACATCCGGATGGATATTATATTCGATATTTTCCCTCAGGATATGCAATCACAAAGGTTCAGGTATATGTACCTAAAGAGCTAATGGCAAATGGGCAGAAAATTATATATGATGCAGCGGGCGACATTGCCTGCCCTGCGAATACAGCGTCACAGCGACTGGCTCAAACAAACGAGCCATTAAATGCAGATTATTCAATCAGAATAAACACAGCCTGCAACCCAAAATAAATAAAAAAGCCTGTCTTACGTAGGCGAGACAGGCTTAAATAGTAATATTCTTTTAACTAACTTTCCCTTGCTCTACCAGGGGGGAAGACAGCGTTTGGTATTCTGATTCAGCTGCTTTTAACACCGCCAGGTGAGATATAAAGTAAGCCAGTGTACTCTCTGCTCCCTGATTTCTATTTACGCTATTGAATTGAAGACCATCAGCACAGCCATTTGTTTCAAAGTCATATAATGGGATGTGTAAACTATTATTGCCTAGAAACCATTCATAACTGGTGTGCATGAAGCTCAAATACTGATCATCTTTGGTGATCTCAAAAGTTTTTGCGTAGAGTAGTACCATCGCCATGGTTTCAATTGCCTGCTGATCGTAGATTGGATTTTTACCATGTTTCTTCATCCAACCGGCATTGCCGACCGGATTTAAATATCCGTTTTCAAATGAAAAAGTATTTAAGAAAGCAATACTTTCCATTGCAATACGATAAGATTCAACATCACCAGTAGCTTCCGAATGATATAAAAGTGCCAGTGGCAGAATGGCATTATCATAAGTCAGGATATCTTCATACCAATGCCATTCTCCATCTTTATTTTTAGCGTAGGCTTCTTTCAAAGAATTTGCCAATCTGTTTATTTCTCCGATTAGCAACTCATCGCCTCGGTGTACAGATAAATAATGAGCCAATCCTATAATGGTATTCGCCATGCCACGCAAATATTTCAGATCCTTAAAATGCATAATGGAGTGCGAGAATAATTCCCTTCCGAACTCCCGGTAAGAATTATTTGGAGCTGCAGATATCAGGTATCCGAGCGACCAGATTGTTCTTCCAAAAGAATCCTCAGAGCCCACTTCATCCAGGTAATTTCGATTGAAACTTAAAAAATTTCTAAAATTACCATCTTCACACTGCATGTACTGGATGAAACTCAGATATACAGGCATTAGTTTCACAGCCTTTTGGTTTTTATCTTGCTCGTAGGCCATCAGCGCCATAATTAACGCCCTTGCATTGTCATCTATACAATATCCCTCTTTCAAATTGGGAATGCCAAAACGTGCATGCTGAATAATCCCGGTATCATCTGTTAGCAATGAAATATGGTTCAGGTTCAATGCAGGCATTCTTTCCACATCGATAATAGGCGGGATGGAACGCTTAGGTTTCCTGTCATCTGTAAGTGCACTTTCAAGTGTTTCCAAATATACATTTCCAATTTGTGGCCAACGTAAATTCAAGCCATATTGGTAGGCGTTATTTTTCAGTTTAAGGTGCTTTTGTTCGTCATTCAACAGTTCCTTCAGGATTTCGGCAAGCTGCTTATCATTTTTAAAGTCAAACAATCTCCCTCTATCATCTGCCAGTAATTCCTGTGCATGCCAGTATGGTGTAGAAACCACAGCTGCACCGGCGCCAACCGCATATGATAAAGTTCCGCTGGTAATTTGTGCCTCATTTAAATAAGGCGTAATGTACAGATAACAAGCGGTAAGGTATTGATGTAATTCATCCTCAGATACAAATTTATTAACAAAAGCGATGTTTTTCTCTACTCCCAGATCTTTAGCAAGTGTTTTAAGGCTATCGCGGTATTCTTCTCCATTGTGCCTTACCACCCCTGGATGTGTGTTTCCGAGAATCACATATAATACTTCTGGATGTTGCTGGACGATACTTGGAAGGGCTTTAATAACAGTTTCCAGGCCTTTATTTCGGCTGATTAGACCAAAAGTAAATAATACTTTCCTTCCTTTAAATAACTCGCTTCGTGAAACTTCATTATCCATCAACGGTTCCAAATCCGGAACGCCGTGCTCGATTAATTTAATAGCAGTTTTTGGAATCTGATAGATGCTGGTCAGAAATAAAACTGCTTTTTTACTCATCACCACTATTTTCGAGGATTTTGCAGCAATTTCTTTGATAATAGTTTGCTGCATGAAATTCGGTTCTTTTAAAACCGTATGTAAAACCGTAATAAATGGCTTCTTCAATCTGTTGATAAACGACAATAAAAATACGCCGCTATTGCCACCATATATACCAAATTCATGTTCGATGATACAGGTATCAATCTGACTGTTATTGATAAAATCTGCGGCTTCTATATAATCCTGTTGATTCTGTTGTCTGATTACAAATTTAACTTCTTGCGGGTATGCATGTTCATCAAGACTTTCAGATTCGTTCAATGCAACAACAAAACTTTCGCTGGCTTCATAGGAAGGATTTAAACTTAAAGCATTAACTAAATTCTGATTAAACGTGGCTAATCCACATTCACGTGGCGGGTAGGTGGAAATATAGGCGATCTTCATATGTACTTTTATAGATTAAATGCACATTAACAACATATTTATTGGGTAAATGGTTTTAAAATAAGCCGTTTAATCAAAATAAGAGTAAAACAATATGTTTTAAGTACATGTTATTCATGCACATTTAAATATATTAGCTCATGAGATCAATTTGGAAAGGTTCAATTGGCTTTGGTTTAGTAAATATTCCGGTTAAATTATTTTCCGGTGTACAAGGCAGTCATCTGGATTTGGACATGCTAGATGAACGCGATCATGAAAAGATCAGATTCCAGCGGGTAAACGAGAAAACCCACAAAGAGGTTCCTTTTGATAAAATTGTAAAGGGTTACTTTCTAAAAGACAGGTATGTTATTCTGGATAAACATGATTTTGAAGAAGCTTCGCCAGAGAAGACGAAGATGATTGAACTGGAAAATTTTGTTGACATGAAAGAAATTAATCCTGTTTACTATGAAACTTCCTATTACACCGAACCTGAAAAACAAGGTAGAAAGGCTTATGCATTGTTACTGAAGGCCCTTGAAAAATCCGGTAAAGCCGGTATTGCGAGGTTTGTGTTGCGCAATACTGAAAACTTGTGTGTTATTCATCCCATGCAAGGCGTTATTGTAGTCACGAAGATCAGATTTGAACAGGAAATCAGAAATTTATCGGAGATTGAAAAGGTAGAAGACATCACCATTACTAAAAAAGAAATGGATGTAGGGTTGGCTTTGATTAAGCAGTATACTTCGAAATTTGACCTTAGTGCGTTCAAAGACGACTATAGTGATGAATTACTTAAAATTATCAAAGCTAAAGCAAAAGGTAAGCGCGCCACAGTTAAGAAAATGAAACCACAGAAAGCATCGGGTGATGATCTTTACGAGCAATTGATGCAAAGTTTAGGAGCAAAGAAAGGAGCTTAAAAAATCATAAAAAAAGGAAAAGTTTTAGCTTTTCCTTTTTTGTTATGATACCAGCTGAGTATTAAAATGGTGGATCATCATCATTATATTCGTCCATTTTTGAAGGACGGATAATCACATTACTTTGTTTCTCAAAATCCTGAGAGGGATACATGCCCGCCGACGGATCAGCAGCTGCAAATGAAGTAGGAGCAGCAAAATCTTCTTCTAAATCGGCAAACTTTACAAACTTACCAATGAATCGTAAGGGCACAATGCCAGTTTCACCATTACGGTGTTTAGCAATGATTACCTCACCTATACCGGCTTGTGAGCGGCCCTGCTCGTCTTCGGTAATACCATAATATTCCGGACGATAAAGGAAAAGTACCATATCGGCATCCTGCTCAATAGATCCCGATTCACGTAAATCGGATAACATGGGGCGTTTACCTTGCAGTCCGGGTCTGCTTTCTACAGCACGACTCAACTGCGATAAAGCAAGCACAGGAACATCCAGCTCCTTGGCTACAGATTTTAGTGCCCTTGAAATACTACCGATCTCCTGCTCACGATTACCGCCACCTTTACCGCCTTCACCTTTTCCATGCATGAGCTGAAGGTAATCGACAATAACCAATTGAATATCATACTGGGACTTTAATCTTCTGCACTTTGCCCTGAACTCAAAAATATTCAAAGCAGGGGTATCGTCGATAAGCAGTGGAGCTTCCGTTAATCTGCCGATTTTACTATGTAGCTGCTGCCATTCCCATTCCTGTAAATTTCCTTTTCTAATTTTTTCCTGTTCAATTTCTGCCTCTCCGGCAATTAAACGATTCACCAGCTGGACTGATGACATCTCCAATGAAAACACCACGCAGGGCTTCTGGAAATCCACAGTGGCATTTCTTGCACAGGTAAGTACAAAAGCGGTTTTTCCCATCGCCGGACGGGCTGCTATGATCACTAAATCCTGTTTTTGCCATCCACCTGTAATTCTGTCCAATCCGGTAAAGCCCGTAGGCACTCCAGTTAATCCATCAGTCTTGGTTCTTAGTTCTTCCAGATTTGCAAGAGATTGCTTGATGATATCCTCCATTTTCTGAGTATCCCTGCGGAGGTTGTTTTGGGCAATATCAAAAAGTCCTTTTTCTGCGTGATCAAGAAGATCGAAGATATCAGTTGTATCTTCGTAAGCGTTCGTAATGATGTCTGTAGAAATCCGGATCAGTTCACGCTGTATATATTTCTGGGAAATGATACGGGCATGAAATTCAATGTTAGCTGCGGAGGCTACACGATTAGTAAGATTGGTAATGTAATATGCGCCGCCAACCATTTCAAGTGCACCCATTTGACGTAATTCAGATGTCACCGTTAAGATGTCTACCGGTTTTGATTTCTCAAACAGCATATGTATAGCTGCAAAAATCTTCTGATGGGCCTCATGATAAAATACCTCAGGTTTCAGAACATCGATTACAGCTGATAGGGCATCTTTTTCAAGCATCAGCGCACCTAACACCGCTTCTTCCAAATCCAGTGCCTGGGGAGGTAATTTTCCCATTGAGCTTACCGTATTGCTTAGTCTTGCTTTGCGCGCTGATATGCTGTTTTTTCCGCCTTGTTCGTTATCCATACTCATTTTACAAAAGTAGTTAAATTTTGACGCGATTGGCTGAACAAGTTACTAGCTGTTTGTTAACAAATTGATCGCGAATAAGATTTGTTTATAGGGTTTTCCATCGTTCAACACTTTGTGAGCTATAAATCGTTAATAAAGGGGATATAGATTATGCCTGAAGCATTAAATTGAATACTTTTGTAAAATATTTTGAAACATGGATAATTTTAGAAGACCGCAGAGAGCAAAAGAAAATAATGAATTTGTATTTGGTATCAGAGCCGTAATTGAAGCCGTAAAAGCAGGTAGAGATATTGAAACCATTTATCAGCAACGCGGTTTAGGCGGCGAACTGTTTCTTGAGCTTAAAGCACTTTTAAAAGACACGCTGATTCCGTTGAATTCTGTACCAGTAGAGAAGCTGAACAGAATGTCAACCAAAAATCATCAGGGAGTGATTGCTGTTATCTCTCCGATCACCTACCAGAATATTGAAGATATCGTTCCTGCCATTTTCGAAAAAGGGGAGGTTCCACTAATTTTGGTTCTGGATAGTGTAACCGATGTGAGAAATATGGGGGCTATTGCACGTACCGCTGCGTGTGTAGGTGTGCACGCCATTGTTGTTCCCTTGAAAAACGCAGCTCAGATCAATGCTGATGCCATAAAAACATCGGCTGGTGCACTGTTTAGCATCCCGATTTGCAGACATTCCAATCTTCATAAAACTTGTTTGTTTTTACAGGATAGTGGATTACAGATCGTAGCCTGCACAGAGAAAACAAATGATTTGATTTATGCACCTGATTATACCATGCCAACTGCAATTGTAATGGGTTCTGAGGATGAAGGGATTTCAAATGAGTTACTGCGGGTAGCAGATCATTTAGCCAAAATTCCTATGAATGGGAAAATTGAGTCGCTCAACGTCTCTGTTTCTGCCGGTGTAATTTTATATGAGGCTGTGCGACAGAGAACAGTGTAAAGCAAAACAAACGCTGCTAAGAATACAATACATAAATAGTAATATTGAGAGAAGGCCATCTGATTTGTCAGATGGCCTTCTGCTATTTCTTTCTAGAAGTAACAAATACAACAACCCCGGCAATCAGTATAATTCCCCCGGCATAAGGTGGCCAGTTTACGCTTTTCTCTCGGTCAGCAGATATCTGTATTGGGCCAGCGTCCACAATCTTTTCCTTTTTTGTATAGCTGAAACCTGTCCACACCAACATGGCAATGCCAATTACGATTAATATGAGGCCTATAGTTCTGTTCATAGTTTTATTTCTTGAACAATTATACGTTTTAGATTGTTTTGAGATGACTGGCCTACTAAAATATTTCGGGCAAAATTGATGAGGGCTGTTCTGCCCATAGCGATTGAAATGCCCGATAGCTAGATGATAAATTGCTTTGATTGAACGTAATTAATATCTATTCATCAAAGAAATCTACTAATCCTCTGAGGTAGTATTCTTCAATACCTTCCGTAAAATCTTTATAATCTTCATCAGGAATATTGGTTTGTTTATACTCAAGTGATGTGCCTTTCTTATCCTCATGAAGTTTAATGGTTACGATTGATGGCTCACCATCCTCGCCGAAATACCATTGTTGTACAATTTTTTTATTTGGTTCAAATTCAATGTTTTTCCCAACGATATCTCCATCCCAGAAAGAAAATTCTGTACCTGGTTTTTCCTCAAATTCTACCTCCGCACCTGTCCACAGCTTGATACTTAAATCTTTTGTAAGCGCCAGATAAACTTCTTCAGGAGGTGCAGGGATGTAGGTGTATTTTTTAAAATCCATGAGCGATGTGCAAAATTTATTATATAATGTAAATTTAATATTTGGTAAAAGCTAGCGATTGCAAATATAAGCGATACTACTTAAAAGCATTTAATCCGGTTACATCCATACCGGTAATTAACAAGTGTATGTCATGAGTCCCTTCATATGTAACCACTGATTCTAAGTTCATCATGTGACGCATAATGGAGTATTCGCCAGTAATCCCCATGCCGCCCAACATTTGCCTCGCATTTCTGGCGATATCTAAAGCAATTTCTACGCTATTTCGTTTTGCCATGGAAATTTGTTCGGCAGTAGCTCTGTTTTCACTTTTTAATGTACCCAGTCGCCAAACCAAAAGCTGACCTTTGGTTATTTCTGTAATCATTTCTGCAAGTTTCTTCTGTTGTAGTTGAAACCCACCAATCGGTTTACCAAACTGTACTCGTTCCTTTGAATAGCGTAATGCCGTATCATAGCAATCCATACCAGCGCCAAGCGCACCCCATGCTATACCATATCGCGCTTGATTTAAACAACCTAAGGGACCTTTTAATCCACTAATTTCGGGGAAAATGTTTTCTTTTGGAATCTTAACATTATCAAAAACAAGTTCACCGGTTGCCGATGCACGTAAACTCCATTTGTTGTGAGTTTCGGGTGTAGAAAAGCCTTCCATACCGCGTTCTACAACCAACCCGCGTATTTTACCGGCTTCATCTTTAGCCCAAACCACCGCGATATCAGCAAAGGGCGCATTACTGATCCACATTTTAGCCCCATTCAATAAGTAATGTGTCCCCACATCCTTAATATTCGTAGCCATTCCCCCGGGATTCGATCCATGATCTGGTTCAGTTAAACCAAAACAACCCATAAGATCGCCACTTGCTAATTTTGGCAGATACTTTTTGCGTTGTTCCTCACTTCCATACGCATAAATCGGATACATCACTAAAGAGCCCTGTACTGATGCCGTAGAACGAATACCAGAATCTCCTCGTTCAATTTCCTGCATCAATATGCCATATGAGATGTAATCCAGACCCGCACCGCCATATTCAACAGGAATAGTCGGGCCGAAAGCACCCAGATCTGCTAATCCTTTAATCAGATGTTTAGGAAATTCAGCTTTCTGGGCATAATCTTCTATTACAGGGCTAACCTCTCTTTTAACCCATTCTCTGGCTGTTGCACGAATTAATTTATGTTCTTCTGTTAGCAACTCGTCCAATAAATAATAGTCTGGCGCCTCGTAAAGGTCTTTTTTTACTGATTTGCTCATCTTCGTTTTCTAATCTGGTTATTCAATCGGGTTCATTTCAAAGGTAACAATTTACAACAATGGGCATGAAATTCATTAATAAAAATTTAATTTAGCGGCATACAAAATACAAATGGCGAAACTGGAACAAATTGTTGCTTTAAAAGCCGTGAAATGCTTCGCATTGCACGGCTACTATCCAGAAGAACAGCTGACTGGAAATCACTTTATTGTGGATCTGGAAACCCGTTTCAATCCGCAGGGCTTCGACGACGATCTGAGTGAAACGGTAAATTATGAGGATCTTAATGCCATTATATGTGCAGAAATGGAGAATACACAAAAGCTTTTGGAGACCGTTCTCAATAATATCATCTCAAAAGTTGTTGACCTTTATCCCTTTGTTGATGGGGTGGATGTAAGTATCAAAAAATTAAATCCACCAATGCCAGGACAAATCGGCCATTCTTTTGTTAAATTATCCTACACCTCAGACATTTAGAAAATGAGCTTCACCAAAATTAATACTGAAATTTTAGCCGAGATTCAGCTGGCTTTAGGCATAGAAAAGGTATTTACCGATGCAGATAGTCTGGACCAGTATAGTCATGATGAGACGGAAGATTTGCGTTATCAGCCGGAAATTGTGGTGAAACCTGTTTCGGTTGAGGATGTATCGCAGCTGTTGAAGATCTGTAACAGCCACAATGTTCCGGTAACTCCGCGTGGAGGGGGGACAGGATTAAGTGGTGGCGCCTTACCAGTATACGGAGGTGTGTCTTTGTCAATGGAAAAGTTTAAATCAATCATTGAAATTGATATTAATAACTTACAAGCTACCGTTGAACCCGGCGTAATTACCGAAGATTTCATAAACGCCGTAGCAGAAAAAGGTCTGCTTTACCCCGTTGATCCGAGTAGCAAGGGTTCATGTTTTATTGGTGGAAATGTTGCACATGGTTCCGGTGGACCGAGAGTAGTCAAATACGGTACTATTCGGGAATATATACTTAACCTGGAAGTGGTTTTACCTAACGGAGAAATCATCTGGACTGGTGCCAATACCCTGAAATATGCTTCTGGCTATAACATTACGCAGCTAATGATAGGCTCTGAAGGTACCTTAGGTGTTGTTACAAAAATTGTGACCAAGCTTTTACCCAAGCCTACTCAATCCGTTTTAATGATGGGCTCCTTTAGTACCAACGGGGATGCCTGTGCTGCGGTCTCCGCTATTTTTAGGGCTGGGGTAACGCCCTCCGCATTGGAATTTATGGAGCGAAAAGGAGTAGAGTGGGTGATCAAATTCGATGACATCAAATTTGATTTGAAGGATGGGGTAGCCGCTTTACTGATGATCGAATTTGATGGTGATGATTTAGATGATATTTTTAAGAACTGCGAAAAAACCAACGTGGTGTTGGAAGAGCATCATTGTACAGAAGTGTTATTTGCTGATACCGCCACACAAAAAGAAGAACTTTGGAGAATGCGCCGGACAATGGCCGAATCTGTGAAGGCGAACTCCGTATATAAAGAAGAAGACACTGTTGTTCCGCGTGCAGCGTTACCAAAGCTGATCGGCGGCATCAAAGAAATAGGAACTAAATATGGATTTGAAAGTGTTTGTTATGGGCATGCAGGTGATGGTAATCTACATGTAAACATTATTAAAGCCGGAATGAGCGATGAAGACTGGAAAGATAAATTAAGCTTTGGTATTGCAGAAATTTTTGAACTCACTGCCGCACTGGGAGGTACCTTATCAGGTGAACATGGCATTGGGTTGGTTCAGAAAGACTTCATGCCCATTAAATACTCCGAAATTCACTTGAATTTAATGCGCGGTATTAAGCGTGTGTTTGATCCGAATGGAATATTAAATCCAGGTAAAATCATGCCGGATACCAACTAATTATGAAGACTGCACACATGCAGAAGATCTGTGTGCAGTCCTTTTAATCAATATCTTATGATTCTAGCTGCTCGAATCCGAGCATCTTTCTCTTTTCAGCCTCTGGAATAGTTGTTGGCTTACCTGTTGCATAGTCGATGGCAATGCATACTGTTTTACCTTTGCTGCAAATTTCTTCTTCGGTCCCTTTTATCTTGACAATCTGGTATTCGAGATCGAAACTGGTATTTCCAATTCTGGATGTCTTCACATGAATAGCTATTTTATCATGCATTACCACTGGTGAAATATAATCAAGTTCGGCATGGGCAATTACAATTCCAGTTTTCTTCCAATCCCAATGAATAACCTCTTCCCAATACTTTGTTCTGGCAATTTCAAGGTAGGTGAAATAAACAGAATTGTTTACATGTCCCATCATATCAAAATCAATGAAGCGTAAATGAATGTTCGTTTTGAAGTTAAATTTGTCCGAAAAGGCTCTTATGTATGACAAATTGTCTTTTGATTTTGATTTGTTTTGCCAAAATGTCTTAAAAATCATAAATATTTGGTTTGGTATGTAAGTTGAATGAAGGTTAATATCAAATTAAAAAATAAAGAAAAAGAGATATGACACTAGTAAATTTTAACAACAGAACACGCAACACAGCTCCTTATTTTAACAATGTTTTCGATTCATTGTTTAGCGATGCGATCACTAAAAATAAAATGGTTGATAAATCGCCCAATGTAAACATACATGAAAACGGGAGTGCTTATGTAATTGAGTTGGCCGCTCCTGGTTTGAAAAAAGAAGATTTTCAAATCAACCTGAAAAAAGATACACTTTCAGTTTGGGCAGAAGTTAAAAAGGATGAATCCCAGGTTGCAAAAGATTTTACCCGTAAAGAATTTGACTACAGTTCTTTCGCAAGGTCGTTTAATCTACCAGAGCAAGCTGACGGAGATAAAATTACTGCTGAATATAAAGATGGTATCTTAAGCATCAATATTAGCAAAAAGGACAATACCGCATCACTGCACAAAGAAATTGTGGTATCGTAAATAAGATATTCCATGAGGGGATTTTCATAATAGTTTAGGTTTTTATTGTGGATCCTGGAAGGGCCGAAGGAGAGATAAGTGGTGTAGAATTGCCCTTAGGTTTCACAATTATTGAGGTTTAGGTTTATAAGGTTGGTATCGGATGATATCAACCTTATTTTTTTGCCTGCAGTATTTAGACTGATTTTAAGTTGAATTCTTAAAACTGCCTTAACATCAAAATTTTGTACTTTTGCCGCATGGAAAGAGAAATTCTGGATACTAAACGCAAAGCATTAAAAATTAATCTTGACCCTAGAATTTATGGTACTTTCGCCGAGATTGGGGCAGGACAAGAGGTTTCACGGAACTTTTTTAATGCTGGCGCAGCATCTGGAACGGTAGCCAAAACCATGTCTGCCTACGATATGACTTTCAGTGATGCAATTTACGGCGCCGAAGCAAGCGGCCGCTATGTAAGTCAGAACAGACTGCTGCAAATGCTCGATCACGAATTCGGACTGCTCAATGAACGATTATCTGGTGAAAAGTACGAAAGCAGAACGTTTTTTGCTTTTGCCGATACGGTTACTACTTTAAATTATAAACGTACCAATGAGCCACATGGGTGGGTTGGACTTCGTTTTCAAAATGAACCTGGCGGAGCGCCGAATGAAATTTACTTCCACGTTCGTTTATTAGATACAGATGTGAGTATGCAACAACGGGTGTTGGGCATCATTGGTGTAAATTTACTTTATGCCGCATTTTACCACTATCAGGATCCCAAGCTAATGGTGGAATCGCTGGCCGATAACCTCACCATTGGCTCAGTTGAAATTGACCTGATTTCAGTTAAAGGTCCTGCATTTCCTGGTGTTGACAATATACTTCTTAATTTGTACATGATAATGAAGGATTTCTCAGCAGCAGCAATCTTCGATGCAGACGCACATCCGCGTCAGGCTAAAGATTTATTATATAAAAAAGATATCATGATTCTGAGGACCAAGTATGGACAGAAATCATTGCCAAACTTTAATTTATTTAATAAAGCTACAGATCAGTTTAAACGTACCAATAAAGTTGAGGATACTAATCTGGCCGTTATGATTGAAGTGTTATTAACAAATGTTTTAACAGATGATCAGGAGACGCCAGATGATATCGATCTGGAAGCGGTGGCCAAACGTACCCAAGACATGTGTGACACGGGGAATATTGTGATTGTATCTAACTTTACCCGCCATAACAGACTGGCGAAATATTTGGCCCGTTGTAAGCCGAAAAGTGTGGGGCTAGCCACAAACATCAATAACCTTAAATTTGTGTTTAATTCTACCAACTTCAGGGGCGAAAATTATTCCGGACAGCTTTTAAGTTATGTGAATGATATGTTTAATACCAATGTACGCCTCTTTGCTTACCCTTTCCTGGATAAAAAAACCAACGAAGTAATTACAACGGCAAATATGCCCATTACACCCGAAGCCAAACCATTATTTGATTTCTTACTGATAAACGGCTACATTACTGATATCAAAGATTACAGCGAAGATGAAGTAAAAACTGTGTAACAATTCGGAGTATTCGTCTTAACAGTATGCAAGTGATGCCCAGTGGGTTAAGGCAGTTTATTTTATTAGCCGTTCAATTACACCTTTGAAGCTATCGCTAACGGGAAGCTCTTTTTCGCCTACAAAAACCGCATTTTTACGTATGGCGGTTATCTTTTCAATATTCACAATAAAGGATTTGTGAATTCTTTCAAAATTACCCGGTAACTCTTCTTCCATGGCTTTCATACTCATGCGAACTATAGCAGCCTTCGGACTTGTAAAAGTATGAATCTGAATATAATCCTTTAAACCTTCTATATAAGTGATTTCGGCAAAATTTACCTTCATTAAGCTGTATCCAACATTAACAAACATATAATCTTGCTTAGGCTGATGATGTTGCGTGGCAGGTTGCTTAAGCTCAAACAAATCCCTGGCCTTATTACAGGCTTTCATAAAACGATCTAACGATACTGGTTTCATGAGGTAGTCTACAACGTCGAGCGCGAATCCATCAAGGGCATATTGTTTATAGGCAGTAACAATGATAACCATGGGCTTATTAACGAGGCTTTGAATAAATTGAAGGCCGGTAATTCCTGGCATCTGGATGTCGATAAAAATCAAATCGATGGGCTGTTCCTGCATGATCTTATTTGCAGCAAAGGCATCATCACAACTTGCTACTAACTCCAGAAAAGGGATACTACTAATGTTATCTGCCAGTAGTTGCAGCGCTAATGGTTCATCATCAATGGCCAGGCATCTTATCATATCGCTAATTTTAAAGTTAAGTTTACATTGAACCATCCATCATTTTTCTCAACAGCCAGGTGGTGGTTATTTCCATACAATAAATTGAGCCTCCGTGATACATTTGCTAACCCTATACCGGATGCCGCATCTTTTACCTCGTGTTCATCCAGACTGTACTTATTTCGAACCACAAAAGTCAATTTTTCGTCTTCGGTTTTCAAGTCAATAAAAATCTGGGGATTTTGGATCATGCCTACCCCATGCTTAAATGCATTTTCGATAAAAGGAATTAACAACATGGGCTCAATTTCGTCAAACTCACTTTTAATAGCAATATTTGTTTCAATAGACACTTTCTTCCCAAACCGTTGTTTTTGCAAATCAATATAAGCCTGCAGGTATTCTGTTTCTGTTTTAATAGAAACTTTTTCCTCATCTGTCTCATAAAGCATATACTGCATCAGCCCGGATAGTTTCATCACTGTGGGTTCCAGTTCATTGCTTTTTAAGCGTACCAATGCTACAATGTTGTTTAATACGTTAAAAATAAAATGCGGGCTAATTTGTGAACGAAGGAAGGATAGCTCAGTTTTCATGTTTTCCTGTTCACGCTGCAAAACCCGTTTTTCTTCGCTGATTCGGTCAGAAACCATGGTAAACGCTGTACTGGCGGCAATTGTTAACAAGAAAGTTGGCGTATTAAACCAAAGGGTTCTACCTAAGTTAAAGTCTAAATCAGGTAATAAGTTACGGAACAAGAGGGCATGGATTGTTATCGCCATCAACAAAGAGGCAACGAAAAATAAAGCATAAAGCAGGTATTTTTTTCTGTAAAAAAAAGCTGGAATCAGAATCATGCTGTTCAGATAGAAAATGGCTATCCAGTAGAAGTAACTGATGAAATTAAGTCTTATAAATTGGGTTTCTTCATAATGAGTAAGCGAACGGGGAGGCCTTCCTCTGTTTACATTTAGAATATACGGTAGTGTAATCAGCACTACCCATACTAAAATGTGCAATGTCAATTTCATCCATTTGTTTGAAAAGTTAATGGTCATTGTTTTTGGTCTGGCAGTCTGCATGGCTAAGTTATTATTTATTCTCTTTTAATGATGATTTGGGATATGAAATAATTTCCTTTGACCACTTTTGCCATAGCAACGGAGTAGTGTATCGGGACAAGTAGTCTCTCAACCTACAAGCCCCGATACTGGATTGCTACTCGTATCTTAATGCATCGATCGGATCTAGATTTGATGCTTTCTTAGCTGGATAATAGCCGAAGAAAATACCGGTAACGGCACATACAATAAAGGAAATAACAATTGAGGATTCGGAAATGAGGATTGGCCAGTTCAGGAAGAAAGAAATGAGGTAAGCAGAACTTACACCCAGAATTACCCCTATAATACCGCCGGTGATACTGATTAAAATTGCCTCTATTAAAAACTGCATTAAAACATCTTGTCCCCGGGCACCGATTGACATACGTAAACCGATTTCCCTGGTACGCTCTGTAACCGATACGTACATAATATTCATTATGCCTATACCACCTATCAAAAGTGATATACCCGCAATTGCAGTCAACAAGACCGTTAACATACTACTTGTCGAGCTGATGGTACTGATCAGTTCAGCCTGTGTACGTACTTGGAAATCATCACTTTCTGCTTCCGTTAATCTATGACTTTCTCTAACCGCATCAGATATTTCGGTTGTAGCAGCGTCACTGCTGGCTTCAGTAGTTGCCGATGCATAAATGCTTTGCAGATAGTTTGTTGCTGTAATTCTTTTTTGAACTGTGGTATAAGGGGCCAGGATAATATCATCCTGGTCTTGTCCAAAGTTACTTTGTCCCTTTGCCTCCAGAACGCCGATCACCTGAAAAGGAATGCTTTTGAACCGGATAATCTGGCCAATCGGATTACTTCCATCAGGGAAAAGGTTATCAATAACCGTTTGCCCCAGGATACAAACCTTTGCGAAGCGCTTTACATCTTTATCTGAAAACAAAATTCCGTCTTTCAACTTCAACTGCCGGATTTTGATATAATCAGTGCTTACCCCGGTGATGGTAGTAGGCCAGTTATACGCACCTTTAATCGCCTGCCCGCTGGTAGATACTACAGGAGATAAACCATTGATGTTTTTTGACTGTAGTTTTTCAATGGCGGTGACATCTTCCATCTTCAAAGTCTGTATGCTGCTTCCCTGTAAACGAACGCCTCCGGGCTCGTTACTTTGCGGCATAATGGTGATCGTATTAGAACCCATTCCCGAAAGTGACGACCTGATGCTTTGCTTCGAACCTTCACCAATTGCCATCATGGCAATTACCGCTGCAACCCCGATGATTATGCCCAGCATGGTTAAGAATGCACGGAGTTTGTTTCGCTGCAATGCTAAGAAAGCAATTCTTAATAAATTTAAAATGGCCATGTTTTCATTAATTAATAATCATCTGACTCCGGCAAACTGTCTAAAGCTTCCCTTGCCGAGCGCTGATTGGTGTTTATACTGTCCTTTTGTATTTTTCCATCTCTCAGCATAATTGTTCTGGTGCTAAATGCGGCGATATCAGGCTCGTGTGTGACAAAAACGATGGTCTTTCCCTCCTTATTCAATTCTTGCATCAATGCCATAATTTCGTATGACGTACGGGTATCCAGGTTTCCCGTTGCTTCATCAGCCAGTATCATCACCGGATGATTAACCAATGCCCTTGCTATCGCCACCCGTTGCTGTTGTCCACCCGAAAGCTGACTTGGCGTATGATCAAAGCGCTCTGCTAGCTTTACCGATTCGAGTGATTTTATCGCCCTGTTTTTTCTTTCTTCTGCAGAGATGCTTTTATTGTAAAATAATGGCAATTCTACATTTTCCAAAGCCGAAGTTCTGGGCAAAAGATTGTAAGCCTGGAATACGAAACCAATTTTTGTGTTTCTTAATCCGGCAAGTTCATCACGGTTTAAACTCTTTACGTCAACACCGTCAAGCAGATAATCGCCATCGCTCGGTTTATCTAAACAACCTAGAATGTTCAGGAGTGTCGTCTTACCCGATCCGCTGCTGCCCATGATGGTTACAAACTCGCCCGCCTTGATATCGAAAGTGATACCTTTCAGCGCCCGCACCGTTTGGTCGCCCATCACAAACTCACGCTTCAAATCCTTTATATCTAATATTTTTTGTTCCATTATTTTTTCCTGTTGCCGCCCGGACGTTTGGGCATGAAAGGACTCGATTGAGCCTGACTTGCTGCTTCTCTTTTGCCCATGGCTTGTGAACCCGTAATAATAATATCCGATGATGTTAAACCTGATATAACTTCAATGTGAGTATTATCATTTAAACCTGTTTTAATCTTTTTCTGAACCAATTCGTCTGCGCTTTTCTGTACCCAAACATAGGCTTCATCTGCAGCGGCAGGCTTTTTATCCGCATTAACCCAGGTCATTTTGTACTTGGCATTCAAAGTTGAATCGGGACTATATTTAGCTGCCTTAGCTGATATAAGCAACGCATTATTTACTTCTTTAGTGAAGATGGTAATGTTCGCAGTCATTCCGGGCTTCAGCTTATTATCATTATTAGAGGTATTAATGATAGTTGTATAAGTAACTACATTGGATGATATAGTCGGGTTTAACCTGATTTCCTCAATAGTTCCTTTAAAGGTGTCATTCAAAAAAGCGTCTACCGTAAAAGTCGAACGCTCACCTTTAGAAATATTACCTACATCGGCCTCATCTACCGACGCTTCAACCTGCATCTTGGTCAAATCTTTGGCGATGCTAAAGATGGTAGGCGTACTAAAACTGGCTGCAACCGTTGTACCTTCACTTACGCTTCTGGATAGTACAGTTCCATCAATAGGAGAGTAGATACTGGCAAGTGACAAGTTTTTCTGTGCTGAAGCCAGCTGCGCTTTAATACTGTTTACTGAGGCTTTAGCGGCGTTAATGGTATATAAAGCATTGTCATAATCTGCCTTACTAACCGCACCAACCTTGTATAAGTTGCTTTGTCGGCTAAAGTTACCTTGTTGATAAACCAAGGCACTCTGTGCGCTCACCAGATTAGCCTGGTATTGATTTACTGATGCTTCGAACAGCGTTTTATCAAGTTCAGCCAGTAGTTGCCCTTTTTTTACCTTTGAGTTGAAATCGGCATACAGCGTTTTAATTGTTCCTGATACCTGGGTACCCACCGCGACGGTATCAACTGGCTGAACTTTACCTGTTGCTGTAACGTTTTCAGAGATATAACCTGTACTTGGTTTTTCCGTTTGAAGCACAACAACCTGCTCCGTTTTTCGGAGGGCGAAGTACCAGACGGCAAAAGCTGCTATTGCTATGCCGATGATGATAAATATGGTTTTCTTCTTCATGATTAAATATTAAATTGATCCGGCAATAGCCATTACCATGTTTTAATTAGTTATTGGAACTCCTGTATAAAAATTATATATTTTGGTGTATAAACTGGCCGTATATTTTGCCTGAACGAAAGCCTGCAACGCCTGCACATATAAATTCTTCTGCTGGAGATTCTCAACGATGTTATTAGTGCCTTCCTTTAAAGCCGCATTTGAAATTCGCAGCGCTTCACTGGTATAGGTGAACTGTTCCTGAGCAGCTGCAAACTGGCTATTGGCGTTTTGTACATTAATGTAAGCCCGCTCCACATTCTGCGTGAGCGTGGTTTTTGAATCTAATAGCGACAAACGAGCCTGTTCAATATTAATATTCGCTTTCGCCACATTGGTCTTTGTTACTCCTCTATCGAAAATCGGTATAGATAATGTCAGCCCCAGATTCTGATAAAAATTGTTGTTAAGCTGATACGAATAACTACCTGCACTATTGTTGCTATATCCGGTATACAGTGAACCGCCCAGGCTCAATGTTGGCCTTAAGGTCGATTTGGCTTTTGCCAGTTCAATATTCTGAAGCTGAATGTTTAGTTCTCCGCTTTTGATTTCAGGTCGCGTTCTCAATGCTTTATCCTGTGCCGACGCCAGGTTATCTAAAACCTGTGGTGTTTGTACAGAATCGGCACTGACTTCAAACGCTTCTGAAGTGGGAATTTGCAGCAATTGTTTCAGTGTTAAGATATTTTGTTGCAAAGTGTTCTGAGCTGCAACTAAAGTATATTTATCATTTGCATAAGTAGCTTGTAATTGTAAAAGGTCTTTCTTCGCGATCGTGCCAAATTTAAATTGTTGCGCTGATTGTTTTACCTGTGCTTCACTTGTCGAAAGTAGATCCTTAAGGTAAGTGATATTTTCTCTCGCCAGAAGAATATTTAAATAGGCTTGCGTGATGGATATGGTAATGTCGTTCTTTGCCGCCTCAACAGATAAGTTCGCCGTTTTTACACTTAGTTCTTTTGCTTTAATATCATTTTTTAAATAGCTTCCATTATATAACATTAAATCTGAGCTTAGCCCTAAGCCACTGGTGTTCTGCAACCCGGATTTATAATTCGTTATCGCCTGGGATACATTACCAGTCAGATTTGGAAGAACAGCAGATTTGGATGCGATTAAACTTTGCCCTGCAGTTTGTGCTGTTAACTTTAGCGTATTAATGCTGATATTTTTTTCCTTTGCGTATTCAATAGCCGTTTTTAAATCCCATACTTTTGGAACTTCCTGCGCCTTCGTTATGTACGCGACAGCAAGGAGCGTAAGGATAATAATATATTTAATGTATTTGCTCATGGCGAATAAATTTTGTGTCGTTTTATGATCTGATTAACACAAAAATATATCCTCAAAGCATGTCAGTTTTTCAAATGAGACACAGGGACGAATTGTTGAGACGTAAGTCTAAAATTATGAGATATCGGAATGATGATGTACATCACTTTGCTGTACTCTTATTCGTTAGGGTGAGCGATTTTTGTATAATTGGAGTTAAGAGATTTCAGTTTTGGATGTTTTAATAGTTGTCCACCTGAATTCAAGTGTCATTGGCATGCACGGCTTAAGACAGGCTTTAGACGAAGATTTGAAATGGTTGATCTAGTGGTTCGAATAGCACTTACTTAAAGCGAAAGCAATTGCGTCCCGGATTCATTAACAGTTACACTATGCTTCAATCCACACCTTAATGCAAAGTTGTTTCTTTGATGTCCAACCGGAAAGTCAAAAGCAATTGGATAGTTGTATTCCTTAACTTTTTCAAGAACGATGTCGTAAACGTCTTTACCGAACTCCTCGCCGGCGTCATCAGGTTTCACTTTGAACCCACCAATAATCAGTCCGCGAAGGTTTTTCAACTTGCCGCTTCGCTTTAAATTCCATAGCATTCTGTCGATACTGTAAAGGTATTCCCCGGTATCTTCAATGAAAAGAATTTTATTCCTCGTATCTAAATCTGAGTTGCTTCCTGCCAGTGTCTCAATAATGCTTAAATTTCCTCCAACCAGAATCCCTTCAGCCTTTCCGTAGCGGTTTTTGGAGTGAGCAGGTGCGTTATAGTGCATTTGAGCTCCTGCTAAAGCATTCTTTATTGAAAGAATAGTTTCAATTTGTATCGGCTCCGCCTTCACCCAATCACTTGGGAAGCTATTGCACATTTTAGAATGGATAGATGCTATTCCATAATTTTTTGCCAGGTGGCAGTGAAGAACCGTGATATCACTGAATCCGATAATCCATTTGGGATTTTTTCTGAATGAAGAGAAGTCCAGTCGGTCAATAATCCTCACAAAACCGTACCCTCCACGGGCACACATAATCGCTTTTAGGTTAGGGTCATCAAGCATAGTCTGAAAATCCGACAGGCGCTCTTCATCAGTTCCGCCATAAGTATAGTCGCGCTTGCCAATGGTTTTACCTATCTTTATATTAAAACCCCAGCTTTGCATCTGCAAAACTGAAGGCTGAATCTCTTCTGGCGATATGTATCCCGCGGGACTGCTGATTCCTATTTCATCTCCATTTTTGAGGTATGAAGGAACCTTAAAAGCTGAGCTTTCTTCTGCATTCGTGCGGGCCAGTATTTTAAAATTAGGAAAGAGAATCACAGATGCAATAAACGAAGAAAGGAAATGTTTTCTTTTCATTCTAATCAAAAAGGATTAATTTAAGCTAATATAAGATTAAATTTTATGGACCAAAAGAAAAGGGATTTATATCCATAAATCCCTTTTTTAAACCAAACAAATTAATCTGTAAAAGATTAGTATAATGTGAATTATATAAGTAACCAGGATTCAAAAAAAAAGTTTTAACATTTCAGAAAAATTTGCCAAAAGTTGAAAAAAGTTAAGGCTATCCCTCGCGGATAGCCTTTGCTAACAACAAAACAAATATAAGATAACCAAATCTTACCTGACTTTGAGCAGAAATCAGGGAAAGTGATATGAAAACACTTAGTGGCCTAGTAATGGATTCGAACCATTGTGTAAAAGTTTATGAAACTTCAACCTTCCAATCGGTCAACTGGCCGTGCATGCTAAACAGGTTTAAGCGATAAAAAATCTTTCAGTTCTATAATCTCCTCCCGAATAATCGTATCTTCATCTTCGAGTGCTCCACGCTCATTTCGCTCGATATCCAAATCTTTGACAGAATTTGCAAAAATTGGATACTCCTCAATTGCCGGGTATTGAAAATAGATTGACATGATCTCCTGCGTTTAATTGTTTAACATATGATTTAGTTATTGATTAAGGTTCAGCAAATATATAAATAAGAATATAATATCTACCTATTTAGTAGTCTAATTTTGAATATATTTTGTAATTTATTGTTTATCAGTGAATTATTTTTTTATAGGTGCCTCCAAATCCGCATTTATAGTTGAAATTGAGGTCGCAAATCTTCTGAAATAGCTTTTTCATAATAACGCATTATGGCTAATAAGATTGATATTCAGGCTGTTTCTCACTATTCTTTTCTTCACATTCAATTCATTTTCTGAAAAGCTAATTATTTTAAGGATATTTGCATTTTAAAACATTAACATAGTACACGTGTCATTAGATAAATTAAAACTAAGTAAGTCGCTTGTTGCTTCAATGACTGAAGCAGGATTTCTGGCTCCTAAGGAAATTCAGGCAAAATCAATGTCCAGAATTTTAGGGGGTCATGATGTAATTGCAATTGGGCCGGAAGGAGCAGGGAAAACAACAACTTATGTTTTAGCAACATTGATGAAGTTAAAGTATGCTTTCGAGGAAGCGCCAAGAGCTTTGATTCTTGTTCCTGATATTGAGCATGTTGACCATGTACTGGATCAATTCAAGTTACTGAACAGGAACAGCACCTTCAGAATTTTAGGGATTGACAGTCGTGGAACCATAGACAATCAAATGAATGAAATCACAGATGGATGTGATATTATTGTTGCAGTACCGGACCGTGCACGTGCCCTATATCTCAAATTGGCATTAAACACCAATAAAATTCAGTTGTTTATTGTAGATAATGCTGAGCTGATCGTTAAAAAAGGTTTACAGTTGCCGGTTGTAGAATTGGCTAACAGCGCATATAAATCTCAACATCTTGTATTTACAGAACTGATGCATTCAAAACTTGAGCACATGATTTCACCATTCATGAAAGATTCTGCGACAACAATAGAAGTTGATGATATTGGTGAAAAACAGGCAGAGGTTTACCCTCAGATGTTATATCAGGTCCCAAATTTCAGAACCAAGCTTAATCTCCTTACCATTTTACTCGATGATAAGGATGTGTTCGATAAAGTTGTTGTATTCGTAAATACGCGTTTAACAGCACAGACTGTTTTCAAAAACTTCGAAAACAAACTTGAAAACGCTGTGAGTATTTATCGCCCTTTGTTCTTTGATGATTTTGGATTTGACGAAGTTGAGGATTTCAAGGACAATGACCAGTCAAGAGTATTAATCGTAGCCAATGAAAATGCCGGCGAACTGGATATATCCGGAATTCCGATTATTCTTCACTTTGATTTACCTGAGCAAAAAGAAGTGCTAATTCATCGCATAGTTAAACAAGGAGACGATGAAGTTGTAGCCATCACTTTTTCTACAGATATTGAATTAATCGAGGTGAAGAAGATAGAACAGGCGGTAGGTGAGCGCATGGAGGTAATGGAGTTGCCAGAAACACTTACAATAGCGGATGTGGCTCCAAAAACAAACAAAAAGAAACATGGTGAAGAAGATACTTCCGATCGTGGAGCAGCTTTTCATGATAAAAAGACCAGTAACCTGAAAGACTATAATTATAGTGCTGGCATGAAAGCTAAAATGACCTGGAAGAACAAAAAAGGGCTATCCTAAAATATTATATTCAAATTTTGTAGAAAAGGAACGCCACTAATTGTCAGCGTTCCTTTTTTTATTATACTGCCGTAACCCGAACCTCTATATTTCCCTTAACGGCTTTTGAATATGGGCAGGCTCTGTGCGCCTTATCTGCAAGTTGTTGCGCTTCGTCATGCGATATAGCTGGTATATGAACATCCAGATCTGCTGATAACACAAATGAATTTCCATCTTTATTGAAGGATACGAGCACTTTAACTGAGGCTTCACTAACATCTACACCATCACGTTCAGCAACTGAACCTAAGGCGCCCAGATAGCAGGGACCCCATGCGGCTGCGAATAATTCTTCAGGATTCGTAGCGCCACCCTGACCTCCGAGTTCTTTTGGTTTTCGAAGTTCGAAATCCAAAATCCCGTCTCCCGACTTAACATGACCATCTCTTCCACCCGTAGCTGTTACTTCAGCCGTATATAGCTTTTCCATAATTTTCTTAATTTTTTAATGCATAGTCAATAACAAACCGGCGCCTGCATTGTTTAGTTTTTGACCTATGCCGTTAGTGTTCACTTCATTTTATGAGCATTTCATGTAAAAAAGTGATATCCGGTGCAGCAGTCTTGGGAATCATAAATGAGTGTTACTTTGAAGAAGGATAACTCATAGGATTCTGTAAGTCAGTAGGTTGTTTTGTATAAGTTGAATTTACATAGACTTGATTTTTCACAACATTGATATTGTAATATATCATTTGGTGTAAAAAACATCTGTCTTCTATTGACACTAATACGCTGGATATACTAAAATAATATTTTTACATCATAACTATTTAAATCGTTCCCGTTGATTAAAAGAGTTTTTTTAGTGTTACTCGTTGCCAGTATAGCGATGGTGACCAAAATGTATGCGCAATCCTGTCCGGAGAATATTGGTTTTGAATATGGAAATTTTCAGAACTGGAAAATCTATGCGGGTTTTACAAACGACAAAGGTGTTATGACGATTAATCAGATTGACAATCCGGTGTCGGGAAGGGAGAATATTGTCACAGATAAAGATGCAAGAGACATATATGGTGGATTTAAGCTGGTACCTGAAAATGGAGGGAACTTTTCGGTTAAGCTGGGAAACAATGGTACCGGCGGTCAGGTTGACCAAATCTCTTATCTCATAAATATTCCTGCCAACAGGCCAGAATTCACGTTAACCTACCAATACGCTGTAGTACTGGAGGATCCTAATCATTTAAACGAAGAACAACCCCGTTTTATAGCACGGGTAAAAGATCTCGAAACCAATCAATACATACCGTGTGCTTCATTTGAATATGTCGCCACCTCAGATCTTCCCGGATTCCAGAAGGCGAAGTCTAACGCAACGGTGATATATAAGGAATGGACCCCGGTAACCATCAACCTTTCCGGTTACCAGGGAAAACAGTTGCTGATTGAGTTCATAACTTCCGATTGTACACTTGGTGGCCATTTCGGATATGCCTATGTCGATGTCAATAACCTTTGCGGAGAATTGATCGTAGGAAATACTTATTGCAAAAGAACAGAGGAATTGAGCATGTCCGGACCAAGTGGTTTTCAAACCTATACCTGGTATAACGAAGACCGTTCTGTTAAATATGGATCAGGACAATCCATTACGATAAAGCCCACCCCAGCCGAAGGTTCCAAAGTTATTCTTGATGTTGTTCCCTATACCGGTTTTGGTTGCCCAAGCTCCATAAGTACAGTCATCCATAGTGTCGATTATCAAGTTCAGGTATCGGCACAAAACAGGGTTTGTCAGAATGCTGAAATTGATCTCACCAGTTCATCTTTTATCCTGAATAAACTTGCCAGCTTTACCTATCTGGCCTACTCCGATAAAGATTTAACACAGCAATTGACGGGTTCCACCAAAATCTCTCAAAACAGTACCTTCTATATCAAAGCAACCAATTTTAGCGGCTGTGAAAGCGTGAGCCCCATTCTTATTTCCGTGTTCGATATGGCCGATATCACCGTAAAAAACCCTGATCCTGTCTGTTATAATGAAACTGTAGACATTACGCTCGATGGGTTATATTCAAAGTCATCAGAAATCACACGGAGTTATTTTGCAGATAAAGAAGCCTTAAAACCAATCGAGGATCCTAAGCACATCAAAACATCAGGTACCTACTACGTGAAGCTGACAACCAACATGGGCTGTAGCAAAATATTACCTGTTCAAGTGAACATTAACCCTTTTCCTGTTCTTAAAATCACAAATCCTGCTGCAGTTTGTTTCCCTTCGGTTGTTGATATTACCAACAGCAGTGTTTTTGAGGGGAGCGACGATACTTTTAGTTACAGCTTCTATCAGGATGAAAACCTCTCTATTCCGTTAACAGAAAGCAAGAGCATAACCAAAGGCGGTAATTATTATGTAAAAGCAATAAATTCAAGAGGATGTATGGTTAGCGGTAAAATTGTGGTGATCATTAACGAGCTGCCGGTACTTTCAGTCAAAGATCCAGGCGCCGTTTGCTTTCCGGAGAAACTTGATATCACAGATGCCAGTTTGTACAACGGAAGTACTGAAAAACTAAACTACAGTTATTACTATGATGAAGCACTGCTGAACAAAATCGGAAATCCAAGGGCGATAAGCCAAAGCGGAGTTTATTACATCAAAGCGGTTAACGCTTCAGGATGTTATGCTACAGGAAGTATTAACGTAACAATAAATACCCCACCAACCATAGTTTTAAATAAGCCTAAAGCAATCTTTGATTCGGAATTTGTCGACTTGACCGCCGCGAACATTATTAAAGGAAGTAAAGATTTCGAAAAAGTGAGCTACTTTGAAGATGCCTCTTTAAGACATCCATTGTTAAATCCATCTAAAGTGAATAAGGCAGGGATTTACTACATTGCACTTCAGAATGAAAAGGGATGTATAGTTTCTGCACCAATAGAACTCGACATTCTTCCAACACCAAAAATCATTGTGCCTACAGCGTTTACTCCCTATAAGGAAACGAACAACAGACTATATCCTTTTCTGGTAAGTGTTCAGAAACTAACCAGCTTCAAGGTCTTTAATAAATGGGGAATCTTGGTATATCAAACTGAAACATTGGCTAACGGAGGATGGGATGGTCAGTTTAAAAGTAAAATGCAACCTTTAGAAACCTTCTCCTGGTTTGCAGAAGGAGTAGACACTTTTGGAGGTAAAGTTCAATCGACAGGAAAAACCATATTAATATTATAATGAAAGGAGCGGTACTTATTTTATTAATTTCTTTCGCAACGTTGTCTTGCACTGCTCAGGATCCAAAGTTTTCGCAGTACTTCGCAGCGCCATTAACTTTAAATCCAGCATACACGGGCTTTTTTGATGGCGAATACCGTATAGCTGCAAACACCCGTCAGCAATGGGGAAATTTAGGAGATCCTTATAACACGTACAGCGTTTCCGGAGATGTAAAGCTGGTTGAAGATGAAAACTTTACCAATAGTGTCTTCAGTTTAGGATTAAGTGGGTTGTTTGACGAATCTTTTAACAAAGCGCTGAAATCACAGTATATCAGTGCCAGCTTTTCTTATTACCAGTATCTTGATGTTGAGCATAAATTTAAGTTTGGCCTCGCGCCACAGGTATCTTATGTATCCAGGTATCTCGACTACAATAAACTCACTTTCGCATCACAATATAGCGACGGTGGATTCGATCAGTCCATGCCGAATTACCTGGATATTAAGAATGATAAAACCACTTATTTTGACCTGGCTATAGGCGCTAATTTTTCTGCGAACTTCGATCGTACAAGCTTTGCTTTCGGCTATGCGCAGTACCACTTGAACAAGCCTCAGGAAAGTTTACTAACCAGCGGTAGCGAACTTGTCGCTTCAAGGAAAACGGCTACGGCAAGCATGCTATATCTGTTAAATAATAACGTTGATCTTAACCTCACAGGTGTTTATAACGTTCAAAAGAATAACAATGATGCAATCATGGGAACCGTAATCGGACTAAAGCCTAATGAAGACACCAAGATGAAGCTTAATTTTGGCCTGTGGTATAAATTTAATGAGGCTTCGTTCTATCCTTATCTTGGGGTAGGGATGGGCAACATCAGCGCCGGAATAAACTATACTGTTTATGGCAACAAGCTGCTCAGTGCTACACCGCGTACCTATGAACTGTCTTTCATTTACCGTCACAATAATTTCAAGGGATTTAAGGTTCCATGCCCAAAATTCTAAATGATGAAACATATCTTATATACACTTTTATTAATCTTATCTGGTACAATTGCAAATGCTCAACAGCGCAAAATAAGTATCGACTACCAGTATTTTCGAGATGTTAAAAATTATTACGCATACGATTTATTCCGCTACTCAGGCAGTCCCGACAATCAGGTAATGCTTAATTTCACCACAAATGCTGCATTCAAAAAAATAGAGAAGATTTACATTGTGGCTGGTGATGTGGAGATTAAACTTAAATTCAGACAAAGGGATGAAGTAGTTAAATCTGATAATCCCGAACAGAAATTTTATCCGGTAGCTTTTGATATAGATAACCTGTTAGAGAATAAGCTGGACTGTCAATCCCGGATTGTTTTTAAGCTGGATAATAATATTTCGTACACTTTACCGTTCAACGGGTGTAATGCATTGCTTACAAAACCTAAATCTTGATTTTTGCGGATAATTTATAAAGGTCGTAAGCCACCTTCTGAATCAAATCAAATTGTTCAGGCACTAAATCTTCACCCTTTTTGATCATGAGCCCGCTATCACTTATTCTGATTAAAGGAACATTATCTGTTGTAGTTTTATTGAGGTTCAGGTTCTCGATCGCCATGTCAAACAGATAGTCTGTATTTCCCGACAATGGTTTTAGGGCATCAAAATTATCGAAAATAAATTCATGTTCTTTATTGTACAGCGATAGGGTAGCAATATAAGACGACAACAAATGATTTAAAGTAGTGAATTGATGCACTTCTTTAATGAACAACTGTTTGCTCTTAGGTTCAGAAAACATTCTTTGAAATAAGGAAGCCAGATTGGCTGTGCTTACGTAAACTTCCTTTCTCGCTAGCTTGTAGTCCGTTCTGTTATAATTTTTCTCAAAGTACAATCTGGCTACCTGCTCGTAATAGGCTTTATTGGCTTTCAGTATATTGATCATTGCTTCCTTCAGTTTCTCATGTTCCCAGGTTGGAAACAGTGAGTAGCTCGCCAGCAGCGCAATACCAGATCCGATAAACGTGTCATAAATTCTTTCCCGCGCCAGTGCAATGGACCCCATACCCAAAAAATCAAATAGGATCAGGATATAAGGGGTCATGAAAAGCACACTCACCACGTAGTTTTTTCGCTGGAAACTGTAACTTCCGATCATGCAAATCAGTAAAATGACAAACAAGGTATGGCGATCGTCGATATAGGTAAGTACACCCATACCTACAAACGCCCCAATGGTTGTGCCGATCAATCGCTGATAATTGCGCTCTTTTGTGAGGCTGAAACCCGGTTTGGAAATCACAAGAATCGTAAGTAAAATCCAGTAACTGTGCGAGAAATTCAATACCTCTGCCACAATAAAACCGAGCATCATAACAACAGTTACCCTTAGCGAGTGCCTGAAGGTAGACGAACTATAAGTCAGGTTGTCTTTAAAAATATCGAAGTCAAATTTTTGGCGGGTAATAAACTTGTCCTTATCTACTTCAGCCTGACGGATATCTTTGCTGGTTCTGATTTTAAAATAACTGTAAATGGTTTTAACCCTGGCTAGAATATTTTCAATATTTACTTCAATGTTTTTAAGAGCGATGATGCCTATTGTACTATATTTCTGGTCAGTATTCTCTCGCTCAAGCTGATTAATCTTAATCTTTAATCGCTCAATTTCAATTAACAACCGTTTTGAAAGATTGGGCTTTCCACCACTTTTAAGTGCAAAGGCAATATCATCAAGTGCATAAGATATTCGCTTAATCGCCATCTCATAATCTTTCAGAATACCAGCTTTGTCAAATTGTTCGTGGAGCTGCTGGTAATTGTAATATGTCGACATTACCTGCTCAAACAAATCAACCATATCTACAAATACCAGGAGTAGAAAACGCCCTTCAGGACTTGAATCCCTTACAATTTCCCGCGTTCTGAATAATAGCTCCCTTACAGCATCCTGTTTCTCATGTACAGAAACCTGCAGCTGAAGCAAATCAGCATAGGTCTTGTCATAATTGGTGTTTTGATGGTAAAACTTCGCCTTTTCCCTTAAAAATTCCGCTACTTCCCATATTGAATCGCTTAATGATTGCTGAAGTAAACGGAAGGGGCGTAGCCTGTAAACAAAATAACTTAAGCCCGTATACCACACGCTTCCGGCCAATACCAGAAAGGAGTGCCTGATCACGTCTTGCCAGGGTCTGATATCATCGATGCTTAATACAATAATCAGTAACACGGCCGTACCAACAGATGCCGCTCTTACACCGTAAATATAGAACATCGAGAAGATAAAACTCGAGGCTGCCAGTAACGCTGCAATGAAATAATGGTTTTTATTGGTTAAGCCTGTTAAAATGGAGAATACAAAAATCAGAACCGTTGTAACCAGCATTGCATTGCGTCTGTGAACCATTGGCCCCGGAGTGTCAACAACACTCACACATAGGGCACCCAGGGAAAGTGTCATGCCATATTTAAGCATTCCAAACTGAGCCAGAATTAATGAAGGTAGCAGCACACCAATAGTAATGCGTAACCCATCCGCGAAATACGTACTCAATAAAAAATCTTGTATATTTCTAATGGGTTGCCTGATCTGCATGGTACAAAAATAACATAATACCATCGCTTTTTGTTGGCGCAAAAATTTAACTTTTTACTGAATTCTCAGTTTTTAAGCAGAAAACTGTTAAAGCGCTGATTGTCATGTTGATAAAATTTGTTAGTAACCCAAAGATCCAGAAATGTGAACAACAGACCTGATATTGGTTTAGAAGCATTGATGACCGGTTTTTTTTGTTTAAAGTGTTGATAAACAGCAAATATTGGTGAATAAAATTGTTTATAAAACAAATGCTTTTTTATTTGCTTTTCTACAGCAAGTGTACTAAATTAGATCATATCAAAAACGAAGTACTTTGAATTCTGAAAACGTCCAAAAGAAATAAAGAGCCGAAAGGCCCCTATCTCGGACAGTTTACATAGGAAAACAATCAACTGAAATGGTTCAAACCATTAACAGCATATGGCTTATCTTCGGAAAAGCATATTAGAGATTGCACAGGCCTAAACAGAGATTATCGAAAGCTAAGCAGTTTAAGGACTTAATAGACGGAGATAAATTTTCACGTATCGCAAAAGCTTTAAGCCTAACGATAACGGAAAGATCAGCGTATTTAAAATTTGATGCCTTAATCGAAGCTATGGCTTACATTGAGGTTAAAAACGGGGAAACTGAATCGAAAGAAAACAGGCCCCGTTTTTTATTTATAAAGCGTTTTGTCGCTCTCCATAGCACTTCGATCGCATGATGCCGAGGGTTGTGAAAATCCGTAGCCATTTACAGAACTGATGATAACTTAATTCTATTATATCACAGGTAATTCTCTCTGTAAATCACTAAATTTACTTATGGCTAAAAAAAGTAAATCAGATTCTAAATCCGCTAAAAAGATTTTTGTACTGGACACTTCCGTTATTCTTTACGATCACAATGCGCTAAATAATTTTCAGGAGCACGATGTTGCCATACCCATTCAGGTTCTCGAAGAACTGGACAACTTTAAGAGCGGTAACGATACCCGAAACTTTGAAGCACGCAGCTTTATAAGACTGATCGATAAAACGTCAAAAGAAAAACTCATCAGCGATTGGATCTCAATGGGTGCTTCTGGTTCTGGAAAATTTAAAGTCATACTGAATGAGAAACCTTTAAAAGTTGATGCAGAACAGATTTATGGAAAAGGCAAAACCGATCATAAAATTTTAAACGCTGCTTTAAGTTTAAGAGAAGAGAACCCTGATAAGAAAGTTGTTCTGGTTTCAAAAGATATTTGCCTGCGGCTGAAAGCCAAAGCCCTCGATTTATTTGCAGAAGATTACGAAACAGGCAAAATCAAGAATGTTGATGAGCTATACGCCGGTAAAACAGAATTACTGAACTTTGATATCAATATCGTTGATCAGCTGAAACATGATAAGGTAATTGAAGTACACGATAATACACTGTCCCTTAAAACTGGAAATCACTTTTATATACTGAAGAATAAGCGTAAATCAGCAAATGTTTTCTATAATCATCAGTTAAAAACATTCTCTTCCGTTTCAACTGATGCCATCTTCAGGATTAAGCCAAAAAATATCGAACAGGCATTTGCCATTCACGCACTGCTCGATCCGGACATTAGCCTGGTAAGCATTCAGGGCAATGCCGGAACAGGAAAAACGTTGCTCGCTATTGCCAGCGCACTTGAGCAGCGTAAAAACTTCAGGCAAATATTTGTAACCCGTCCAATCGTTTCATTAAGCAACAAAGACATCGGCTTTTTGCCAGGAGATGCAAAATCAAAAACAGATCCTTTTATGGCTCCCATCTGGGATAATTTACGCTTCATTAAGGAACAGTTTATTGGCGACGATAAGATGTCTGGGAAAATTGATGAGCTTATTTCTTCAGAAAAAATAGCCATTGCACCGCTGGCATTCATCCGTGGACGAACCCTCACCAAGATATTCTTCATTGTTGACGAAGCACAAAACCTGACACCACACGAGGTGAAAACCATTATCTCCCGGGCAGGCGAAAATACAAAAATCGTATTTACGGGTGATATCTATCAAATTGATACACCGTACCTGGATGCGGAAAGTAACGGACTTTCTTACCTGATTGAAAATGCCAGGAACCATCCGCTATATGCACACATCACCTTGCAAAAAGGTGAAAGAAGCGAACTGGCTAACCTGGCTAATGCCTTGCTTTAATGATATTTTCTTAACGACCTAAGCGCTATGAATAATCCGATTAACGTCAACACAGCACTAAGTATAAATGGTGCGCCCGGAAAATACACCGGCGCCTTACTTTCTATAAAATAGGCAAAAATATGTGTCATTGCCCAGGGTGCAAATATTGCAGCGAGACTTTGCAAACCCGTTAAAACGCCCTGCATTTCGCCTTGCGCATTTGCCGGAATCTGGTTCGATATTAAACCCTGCATGGCCGGTCCGCCGATTCCAGCAAGCCCATAAGGAAGCATAAAGGCAAACATCATCCAGCCTTTCGTTGCAAAAGCAAAAGCCACAAAGCCGATCACATATAATATCAAACCAAAATAAACCGCTTTTTTATCTCCGATTTTAGGCAAAATGATCCTGATCAATCCACCCTGTACAACACCAATCACCAAACCAACAAAGCCGAGGGAGTAACCCACCCATGAAGCATCCCAGTTAAATTTTTCCATAGTATAGAATGTCCAGTTCGATTGGACGGAATGACTGGCGAAGTAAAGCAGAAACAAAGTAATCATCAGTCCCAGTAATGCCGGATACTTTCCGATACTCCTTAATGAGCCAATTGGATTTGCCCTTTTCCATTCAAAAGGTCTCCGTTTTTCAACAGGTAAAGATTCAGGTAATATAAAATACCCATACAGCCAGTTAATTAGAGACAGTGCTGCTGCAACCATGAAAGGCACCCTGGTACCAAAATGACTAAAGGCGCCCCCTAAAACCGGTCCTAAAATAAAGCCAACACCGAAAGCAGCGCCAACCAGACCAAAATTTTGCGCCCTTTTTTCAGGTGCCGACACGTCGGCAATATAAGCCTGGGCGGTGGTAAAGCTGGCTCCGGTGATTCCGGCAATAATTCTGCCCACAAACAGCCATATAATGGAAGGAGCGAAGGCCAGGAAAATATAATCGATGCCAAGTCCGAATAATGAGCTTAACAAAACCGGACGTCTGCCAAAGCGATCACTTAAGGCACCTATAATAGGAGAAAAGATGAACTGAACTGATGCATAGGCCAAAGTCAGCCAGCCGCCATACTCAGCAGCCAATCCAAAGCCTCCGCCCGTAAAATCTTGTATAAGTTTTGGCAAAACCGGAATGATAATCCCGAACCCCGTGAAATCAATCAGGAGGGTTACCATAATAAAGCTCATTGCAGATTTCGTTTCTTTTGCCATTATCGTAAAGGTTTGAAACAAAAGTATCAGAATTAGTTTAAATTGTAAATTTTAGTTCCATAAACCCTATTTAAGCTTACTGGTATGCCTAACCTGAAATCTACCTCTATTATCAACCCGGTCTTCACGCCATCCAGTTTTTTTTAGAATACGAAACGCCTTAAACTGGCCTTCAGTAAATTAAAATCTTGCCGGAGTTGAAAAACCTATGTCGAAGGCCAAAACTTTTCCACAATGCCTTATTCCGCTATATTTTTGCTAAATTCGCAAGGTTATATAATACCCTTTTTTAAAAGTCGTCTTCAAACACGAGAATAATAATTTATGGCAGAAGATTTAGAGAATCAACAAAACGACAAAATCATTCAAATTAATATAGAGGAACAGATGAAGTCGGCCTACATTGATTATTCAATGTCGGTAATCGTATCAAGGGCTCTGCCTGATGTACGCGATGGATTGAAACCTGTACACCGCCGTGTGCTTTATGGGATGTTGGGCTTAGGTGTTACCAGTGGTAAGCCTTATAAAAAGTCCGCTCGTATCGTTGGTGAAGTTTTAGGTAAGTATCACCCTCATGGTGATGCCTCAGTATACTTTACTATGGTTCGTATGGCTCAGGATTGGAGTTTACGATACCCAATGGTCGATGGACAAGGTAACTTTGGTCACATTGATGGTGATTCGCCGGCAGCAATGCGTTATACAGAAGCAAGGTTCAGTAAACTTGCCGAAGAAATGGTTGCCGATATCAATAAAGATACCGTTGATTTCCAGTTCAACTTCGATGATACGGAACAAGAGCCTACAGTGTTGCCTTCAAAAATCCCTAACCTACTGGTTAACGGATCTTCAGGTATTGCAGTAGGTATGGCCACAAACATGGCTCCTCACAACCTTACCGAAGCCATTAATGGCGTAGTGAACTACATCGATAACCGCGACATCACTGTTGAGGAACTGATGAAGTTTGTTAAAGCACCTGACTTTCCTACCGGGGGTATTATATACGGTTATAATGGTGTGAAAGAAGCATTCGAAACGGGCCGCGGAAGAATTGTAATGCGCGCCAAGGCTGAAATCGAAAGCATCAAAGATCGCGAGGTTATCATTGTTACTGAAATCCCATATCAGGTAAACAAAGCCCAGATGATTGAGCGTACAGCTGAATTGGTAGGCGAGAAGAAACTGGAAGGTATTTCAAACATTAAAGATGAATCAAATAAAGATGGTATCCGCATCGTTTACGAAATTAAACGCGATGCAAACGCCTCAATCGTTTTAAATAACCTATATAAGTATACAGCCCTTCAAACCTCTTTCAGTGTAAACAACATTGCACTGGTAAAAGGTCGCCCGCAGTTATTGAATCTGAAAGATTTGATTACTCACTTCGTTGATCACCGTCATGAAGTAGTCATTCGTCGTACCAAATTTGAATTAGCTGAAGCAGAAAAACGCGCACATATATTAGAAGGGTATTTAATCGCTTTAGATCATTTAGACGAAGTAATCAAATTAATCCGTGCATCGGAAACACCTGATGAAGCCCGCTTAGGCTTGATGGAGAAGTTTGGTTTGAGCGATCTGCAGGCCCGTGCCATTCTGGATATGACGCTTCGTCGTTTAACAGGACTGGAACGCGATAAGATTAAAGAAGAATATGCTGAACTCATGAAAACCATCGATTATTTAAAATCTGTACTTGCCGACGAAGGTTTGCGTATGCAGATTATTAAAGATGAGCTCGAAGAAGTGAAGCAGAAGTTTGGCGACGAACGCAGAACGACTATTGTTCACTCTGCCGAAGACATGAGCATGGAAGATTTCATCGATGATGAAGAGGTAGTGATTACCATTTCTCACGAAGGATATGTGAAACGTACCCCAGCTACTGAATTTAAAGCGCAGGGTAGAGGCGGTAAAGGCTCTAAAGGCAGTACTTCAAGAAACGAAGATTTTATCGAGCACATGCTCGTGGCTACAGCCCATAACTACATGCTCTTTTTTACCGAAGCAGGAAGATGTTTCTGGCTTAGGGTTTATGAAATTCCTGAAGGATCAAGAACAAGTAAGGGGCGCGCCATTCAGAATATCATCAACATTCCAAAAGATGAGAAAATTAAGGCTTACATTAAAGTTAAGAACCTTAAAGACCAGGAATACCTGGAAAACAATTTCATCATCATGTGTACTAAAAAAGGTACCATCAAGAAAACTTCTTTAGAAGCTTATTCACGCCCACGGGTAAATGGTATTAATGCAATTAATATTAATGATGGTGATGTTTTATTAGAAGCATGCTTAACCACCGGTGAAAGCGAGATTGTAATGGCTTTACGCTCAGGCAGAGCCATTCGTTTCAACGAAAAAACTGTTCGCCCTATGGGTAGAACGGCTACAGGAGTGCGTGGGGTTAGATTAGCAAATGAGCAGGATGAAGTTGTTGGCATGATTGCTGTTAACAGTCCCGAGGTAACTGTATTGGTAGTTTCAGAAAAGGGATATGGTAAACGTACAGATATTGAAGATTATCGCGTTACAAACCGTGGCGGTAAAGGAGTAAAAACCATTAACGTTACAGACAAAACGGGGCAATTAGTTTCAATTAAAGACGTTACTGACAGTGAAGATTTAATGATCATCAACCGTTCAGGTATTGTAATCAGAATCCCTGTTTCAGCTTTAAGGGTTATGGGCCGCGCCACTCAGGGTGTACGCTTAATATCATTAAAAGGTGATGACGAAATTGCTTCAGTAACCAAAATCGATCACGAAGAGGATGAAGAGGAAACAATAGATTTAGAAGGCGTGTTGGTACAAGATGGGGAAGAGGTAGAGGCGGATACCACAGACGCAGATGAAACTGATGACGAATCTGAGGCCGATGACGAAACGGAAGAAGAAAATTAACTAAATTAAGATTAGAATAAAAATTATGAAAAGAGTATTTCTAGGTATAATTTTAGCAGGAACAGTAAGTTCTGCATTTGCTCAGAAAAGTGAAGTTAATGCAGCCAAAAGCAATTGGGGTATCACTCAGTTCATGTTGCAAAACCAAAAAGGCCCTCTAGATAAGAAATTGGAGTCTATTAAAACTGGTTTAGCACATACTGACAAAGCAATTGCTGACGAAAAATCGAAAGTAATGCCAGAAGCATGGTCATACCGTGCGTTATTCGCATCATCTGCCGCAATCATTGATTCTACCAGTACAGCAAATGCCGATGCCAACATCAAAATCGCTCAGGAAGCCATCGAGCAAGCTAAAAAGTTAGATGCAAAAGGTTCGGAAAAAGACAATATCGCTTTAGCTGAAACTAATGTGACCAATGCGATCAGAAACGGTGGGGTAGTGGCATATAACAAAAAAGATTACAAAACGGCTTACGAGAAATTTGTAGCAGCAACCGTGATCAATCCTCAAGATACTTCTATGTATTTAAATGCTGGTATCGCTGCCAGAAACATCGAAGATTATCCGGGAATGATTACGCAGTTCAAGAAAGTAATCGCGTTAAATTCTCCGCAGTCGAAAGATTTGTATTCAGAAATCATCAGCACCGTATTAAGTAAACAAAAAGATACAACCGCTGGATTGGCTTTAATTAAAGAAGCTACAGCAAAATTCCCTGATAATACGGATTGGATCAAAACGGAAACCCAGATTTATATCGACAGGGGAGATGCTGCCAAATCAGAGCAAATGCTTATTGCTTTAGCTGCGAAAGAACCTAATAACCCTAATTATCAGGTACTATTAGGAAATATTTATTTCTCTCAGGCGTTGAAATTACAAAACGAAAGAAATAAAATCGATCAAAAGAAAGTAAAAGAGTTCAATGAAGTAACCGTTAAAATGAACGCTTTATTAGATAAATCTTTACCTTTCTACAAAAAAGCATTAGATATCGACGGTAAAAATCAGGGCGCATTGGAAACACTTAAAACCATCTACGCTTTCAGAAATGATACTAAAAACTACGATGACATCAAAAAACGTTTAGACGCACTTCCTAAACAATAATTAAACTGATCAGTCAAAAAAAGAGCTCCGAAATTTCGGAGCTCTTTTTTTTATGTTTATTTTTATGGTTTATTAAGATTTTACCCATTTCAGTACGATATGCAAAATTCCTTTAAAACAGCAGTTGCGGCAGTCTTATTTTTATCCTCCCAAACAGTGATGGCGCAAAAGAGCCAGATTCTTATTGCACGAAACTCAGTGGGCAAACTACAGGCATCTATCGCCAATAAGGAAGATTCAAAAAAACAGCTCAGTATTGTTTCGGATGGATTGAAAGCAATTGAATCTGCAGAGAAGGACAGTAAAACAATGAAGTGGTCTGAAACATGGTCTATCAAATCTTACTTAACATCATTTGCCGCACTAATTGATACTGATGCAGCTAACTCAAACAAATTCTACGATGCCGCAATCGAGGCCATTAATAAAGCAAAATCTTTAGATAAATTCGACGACAATTCTGGACTCATTAAAGCCTCTCGCCACAATATTCTCATTAAAAAGCAATACAAGGCCAATGAGGCCTATTTTGCAAACGACTTTAAAGAGGCATTTACCGATTTAAAAGAGGTAAGTGATAGCTTTCCTGCAGATACAACTCTGGCTTTAAATACCGCAATCTGTGCGTATCAGATACAGGCTTACGATGAAGCATTAAATTACTTCAAAAGAGCTAAAGAAAATGGAATAAGAAATGCAACGGTATTCCAGAAAATGGCACAAATGTATGTGGTAAAGTCTGAAAATGAAACTGCAATCAAAACATTGGAAGATGGCCTGGCGCTAAACTCTTACAACCGTTTACTTACCAATGATTACATTAACTTGTTATTAGATTCCGAAAATTTCAGTAAAGCCCAGGGTTTAATTGAAAATAACTTAAAAGTAGAAAAAGGAAATAAACTGCTTTATTTCTTATATGGTTACCTGCAACAGTACGGAGGAAACAACTCCACCGCAATATTGGCTTATGATAAAGCTTTATCCAGTGATCAGAATTATTTTGACGCGCTATACCAGTTAAGCCTGGCGTATATCAATTCAGCTAATGAAACACTAAAGAAAAGCGAAGCTGACAAGGCCACAAAATACAACGGACTCATTGATCAGGCACAATATGCTTTGCAACGTGCCAATGAAATCAATCCCAACGATAAGAAAACTGTTCAGTTGCTTATCGAAATCTATACCAGGAAAAAAGCTACCGATAAAGTGCAGGAGCTTAACCGGAAATTACAGGAACTTTAAATTTCATTAAACTCACCGACAAAAAGAGTAGGTGTGATAATAATCAACTTAACATAATGTTAATTATGAGTCCTTATAATATATTATATGAAAGGGGGGCTTTCGCCATATACAAAAAGCCGGCTACCACATAATCGTTAACCGGCTGTTTTGTATATATTCTTATTGCAAACTTAAATCCAGTTGATTCCCTTTTTAAGCAGTTGCAGTGTTTTGTATTCTTCAGAATCAACAGCTGGTTGTACATTGTAACCCCAATTGGCTTGTGGAGGCAAACTCATTAAAATCGATTCAATCCGGCCATTGGTTTCAAGTCCAAATTTAGTACCTGAATCATATACCAGATTAAATTCCACATAGCGGCTTCGCCGCTGATATTGCCAGTCTTTTTGAATCTCAGTAAACGATTTGTCGCGGTTTCGATCAATAAGCTCAGTATAAATAGGCAAAAATGTTTCTCCGATATTGGCAGAAAAATCCAGAATTTCTTCCCAGGATAAATTGGTTTGCTCAGGTTTTAACCGGTCGTAAAAAATTCCACCAATGCCCCGGGTTTCCTCACGGTGTTTAATATAAAAATAATCATCAGCATGCTGCTTGAATTTAGGATAGAAATCCGGATTGAATTCGTCACAGGCATTTTTTAATTTGTGATGGAAAAAACGTGCATCATTTTCGAAAACGTAATGAGGTGTTAAATCGATGCCGCCACCAAACCAGCGGGTTTCCTCATTTAATTCAAAATACCGAATATTCATGTGAATAATCGGCACCAATGGATGGTTTGGGTGAATCACAATGGATACTCCCGTCGCAAAAAAGTCGTCTTCAGTTACGTTAAAAGCTTTTTTTATCGCCTCCGGTAGCTTGCCGTAAACAGCTGAAAAATTAACTCCGCCTTTTTCAATAATTGACCCGTTTTGCATGATACGGGTGCGGCCGCCTCCCCCACCAGTTCTCTCCCATAATTCTTCCTCAAATTTACCCGTGCCGTCGGCAATTTCTAATCCCCTGCAAATTTCATCCTGAATTTGCCTGTAACGTGCTGCAACTTCTTCTTTAAACATCGCTGATCTTCTATCTGAAAACAAATCTAAAGCTATTCCACTACCAAATTTCATTTATATTTAGATAGTACATTTAATTGACACAGCAATAACTGCCTCGCAAACAGGTAAATTTTAGTTGACTATCTCCAATTGCGCATAAAAACCTATTCTTCCAGGTAATTTAAATCTTTATTGAAACTTTCTTTCAAAGATACCACCGATATCATGGCAATAACGGTTACGATCGCCATTAAAATAAAGCCTGCAGTAACAATATTATACTGATGAACGAAAAATTCGAATAAGACTGTTATCGGAATTAATGCGCCACGCACGAAGTTCGGGGCGGTTGTGGTAACGGTCGAACGGATATTGGTTCCAAACTGCTCGGCAGCAATAGTGACGAAGGTTGCCCAATAGCCAACGGCGAAGCCCATAACTAAACAAATCAAAATAAAGTTGCTTTCGGTAAGGTCTTTACTGGTAAGGTATAATATAACGGTTAACACCGATAGCGTCTGGAAAATTAAAACTGTCTTTTTACGCGACTTCAGTAGTTGTGCAAGGAAACCACAAACAACATCGCCAACAGCGATGCCAAAATAGGTGTACATGATACCGGTGCCGGCATTCAGCACATCTTTCGCACCCAATGCTTTGCCTATTTCCGGGCTTTGAGTAACCAGGATGCCTACAATAAACCAAAGCGGTAAACCCAGGCATATACAGGCCAGGTATTTCAAAAACCGCTTGCGATCAGAAAAAAGCATAAAGAAATTGCCTTTGGATACGTCTTCATTCTGCTCTGCGTGTTTAAACATGCCTGATTCAAAGGTGCCAACACGCAAAAGCAGCAGCAGTAATCCCATTCCACCTCCAACAAAATAAGAGGTTTGCCAGGTAAAGTGCTTGCCTATTGTAGCTGCCGCTGCCGCACCAAGCAAGCCTATCCCTGCCACAACCATCGTACCGTATCCCCTTTTTTCTTTGTCCATGGTTTCCGTTACCAGCGTAATACCGGCACCCAGCTCACCCGCAAGGCCGATACCAGCGATAAACCGGATAATCGCATAATTGTGTACATCAGTAGCAAAACCATTAGCGATGTTCGCCAGCGAATACATTAAAATAGAACCAAAAAGTACTTTGATACGGCCGAACTTATCACCGATAATACCCCACAATAGTCCGCCTAATAAAAGGCCAAACATTTGCATATTAATTACATACTCTCCGTCTGTTCGCATCTGTTCTGGAGAAACACCGATGTCTGCAAAACTTTTTAGTCTGACTACAGAAAATAATACTAAATCATAGATATCTACGAAGTAACCAAGGGCGGCTACAATAACTAAGAAAATGACGTTTCGGCTGGTGGTTTTGGAATTCATTTAAATACTTGGTTTAACCGCTGAAAGTACGAATTAGCGCAAATATTTAAAATAGATTATTAAAATAAAAAACCACTCCTGGTTGGGAGTGGTTTTCGTATTTCCTACATTGGAGGCATTTTCTTTGTTGTGTCTGGTGGCATCGTCTTCGACGTGTCAGGAGGCGTTGTCGTTTTTGTCGTATCCATCGGTGTGGTAGTGGTCGAATCCGTCATAGTACTGTCTGATGAACCAGCCATATTTTTAGACGAATTGCATGCTGATGTGGCAATCATTAAAGTACCAGCAAAAGCAAGACTTAAAATTATTTTTTTCATAGTTTTTATTGTTATCTGTATTGCTTAACAACCTAAGTGTCATTTGGTTTTAATTTTTTGTTCATCCGGTAATAAAACTGCGACATAAAGTCGAACGATAAATATGACATAAACATCATCCCCAAAACTTTAAAAGGTGATAAAACTTTCTGATATTAGTAAGTATGATGATTTCTCAAAACACACTCAAATGGGTAATGCGTTTCTATCCGCCATTATTCTTTCAGCGCATTTGGGTGCAGAAGTTTGATGAAGATTTTCGAAGCTGTACAGTAAAAATCAGCAAAAGCTTCTTAAATAAAAACTACAACGGCTCTATTTTTGGAGGAACAATTTATGCTGCTACAGATCCTTTCTATGCACTTTTATTCGATCAACTCATGCAGCGCAGGGGTTTTAAAGTTAGAGTATGGCTCAAAAGCGCTTCCATTCAATACCTCAAGCCAGGCCGCTCTAATCTTTACTTTACCATTCGCCTTACCGATGCAATGGTCGCTGAAGCTGAAGAAGCTTTAAAAACCGATGGAAAGTTTGTCAAGGCTTACCCAATGGAAATCACAAATAAGAATGGTGAGCTTTGTGCCACCGTTATGAACGAAGTTTATGTCCGGAACCTGCATCAGGGCGAAGAGCCAAGTGTTGCTTATTGATATGTAATTATGCCGAGTATTAAAAGTTTGATTCTGCAGGGCGAAGGTGTCAGGCTTGATTTTAAGAAAACCATAACCAACACCGAAAAAATTGCCAAAAGCTTAGTTGCCTTTTCCAATAATAAGGGAGGTAAATTGCTCATCGGGGTGGCTGATGATGGATCGATAAAAGGTGTAAAATCCGAGGAAGAAGAAAAATACATGATCCTAACCGCTGCACACCAGTGTTGTAAGCCTGCAATTGAGCCATCTTTTGAAGAGATTTACGTTGATGATAAACTCGTTTTGGTCGTTAATATTCCCGAAAGTGACACCAAGCCGCATTATGCAATAGATGATCAAAAAAAATGGTGGGCATATATCCGCATTGATGATAAAAGCGTGCTGGCAAGCAAAATTATAGTCGAGGTGCTCAAAAATGAGCATAAAGACAATGGGGTACTCATCTCCTACTCTGAAAACGAAAAGAAATTGTTGGAGTACCTGGATAAAAATGAGCAAATCACGCTGAAGGAGTTTAGTAAACTACTTCGCTTATCATACAGGAAAGCCCAGAAAATTCTCGTCAACCTCGTTTTAACCAACGTAATCAAAACCCACACTACAGAAAAAGAGGAGTATTTTACGGCTGTAAAATAATCCATAATGTAACTTACTTACATCTGTCTGTCTTTTTTGATACTTAAAAAACCGACCTTTGCAGGCTTATGTTAGCAAAATTCTATTCCAGATATAAACCTTATTATAAAGAAAATCTACATTTAGCCCTGCCAATCGTCGGCTCACAAGTGGGACACACCCTTGTGCATATGGCCGATAGCGTTATCGTAGGGCACTTTACCGATACAACACAGCTTGCTGCCGTATCGCTCGTAAATAGTATTTTCATCCTCATTATGGTAATTGGATTAGGGATCTCCTATGGCTTAACTCCGCTTATTGCCCAGGAACATGGCCGCCAGAATGATGAGGAATGTGGCAGATTGCTTTCCAATAGTTTAATCATTAATGTATTTGTTGGCATTATACTCTACATGCTTGTCCACTTTGGAGTGCTGCTAATCATCGATCACCTGGGCCAAACACCTGCCGTGGTTACCTATGCGAAACCTTACCTGGGGCTGCTCTCCGTTTCCATTATTCCTTTATTGGTTTTCCAGACTTTTAAGCAATTCGCAGAGGGACTAGGATTTACCAAACAGGCCATGTTCGTATCTATATGGGGTAATGCAGTAAACATTATCCTCGGGATCGTATTTGTAAAAGGAATGTTCGGCATCAAACCTATGGGCGTTAGTGGTGTAGGTTTGAGTACATTAATCGACAGACTTTTAATGGCAACGGTAATGGCCATTTATGTATTAAGGTCAAAACATTTCAAAAAATACCTTGCTGGTTTTAAAATTACATTCATTGATAAATTAAGGGCAATGAAGATTATTAAAATTGGTGCTCCTGTAGCGATGCAGTATTCTTTCGAGATTAGCGCTTTTAGCGGCGCTGCCGTGTTAATCGGTACAATCGGTGCAGTGGAGCAGGCAGCACATCAAATTGCCATCAGTCTCGCTGCAATGACTTATATGATTGCAAGCGGCATTGCGTCAGCGGCCACCATCAAAACCGGGAATAATTTTGGGAAGAAGAATTTCGCCGATCTTCGGAAATCGGCAATTGCAAGTTATCATGTCGTTCTCCTTTTTATGAGCTGTACAGCCATCATATTCGTTTTGGCGCATCAGGTTTTACCGTTCATATACACCGAAGATCTGAGTGTGGTGAAAATTGCAGCACAACTGCTCATTATTGCAGGTTTCTTTCAGCTTTTTGATGGTACCCAGGTTGTGGGTTTGGGTGTACTCCGCGGTATCGGAGACGTAAATGTCCCAACAATAATTACTTTTCTGGCTTATTGGGTCGTGGGTATTCCCGTAGGTTACCTGTTAGGTTTGAAATTTGGACTAGGCGTTAACGGAATCTGGTATGGTTTAACAATAGGATTGTTAACCGCATCGGTACTCCTCTTTCTAAGGTTTCAAAATAAAACAAGAATGCTTAATGGCGACACCATTATTTTCCCCCAACATTAACCACTACACCAACTGTAAAAATTGAATTACCTGCAGTCATATAATCCCTGTTTTTAAGGCCTATATTACTACTGGTAGTATATTGTAGCTGAATGTTTTTGCTCAGGCCCATTCTGGTAAAGAAAATCGGCTCAAAGAAAATATTGTCTTCCTTCGGCAGTACAATTCCATTCAGGAAAAACCTGTCCATCTTCACATGGCTGATCCTTAAAGCTGTGCCGTAATTGATGGGAAAATCCTTGCCGAAAAGATGTAGATTGTTTTTACGTTTTGAGCTGTAGTTCACCTGCAGAAATGATTTGCGGTAGTCTACTTCCTGAAGCTCAGAACTCACCAGCACATCATTTTTAAAGTCCCGGTTAGTAATATCACTCCACCCTTTTCCCACACCACCATAAATTTCAATAATCCGGTTGTTGTCCGGCCCAAAGGTGTCAAAATAACCTCCGCCAATTTCAATCAGCTTGTGGCTAAAATCTTTACTTCTGCGCTCACTTTGCATAGTAGAGCCACTGGCAAGTATTCCGATATGATCAGAGATAGCATATGCCCCATTAATACTGGCATTTCCTTTTAATGAAATGTGTCCGCCACCACTAAATTCACCTTGCTTGCTAAGCATCGGTGTATTTGGAACATTGGGCATGTAAACGGAAGAACAACCCGAAGCAAAAAGCGCTAATACCGGAATAGCGAAACGTAAGTATTTATTCATAGATGTTTTATAAACAGCATTTCGAGAGAAAAATTGTGCTAAAGTTTCATTTTCATCAAATCCATCACCCTTTTAAATTCATCATGAAGATTAGCCTGGATATGTACCTGATCTCCTGTCTTCGGATGGAGAAAACTCAACTCTGAAGCATGCAGCAACATCGTCGTCATGTCCCACTTTTCCAGGAACAATTTGTTTTGCTTATTGCAACCATGCGTTCGGTCGCCAATTATGGGATGGAAAATATGACTAAAATGCCTTCTCAACTGGTGCATTCTGCCGGTTTTAGGGTTGGCTTCCACAAGAGAATATCTGGATGTGGGATGTTTACCCATGGGAACATCAATCTCGGCCCGCTGCAAGGTTTTAAATGCCGTAAATGCCTCTTGCATCGTCCCATTCTCCTTCGCCAGCGGATGATCAATATCCATTGCATCAGGTGCGTAGCCCCGGAGTATGGCCAGATATTTCTTGTTCGTTTGTGTATTCATAAATTGCTGTTGCATAGCAATTTCGGTTTCTTTATCAAAAGCAAACAATAAAATTCCACTTGTCTTCCGGTCTATGCGATGAGTGGGGTTAACATGCCTTCCAACCTGGTCACGTAGCATTTGAAGCGCAAATTCCGTAGCGTCTTTTGCTATGGAGGATTTATGCACCAGTAGCCCGTGTGGTTTATTAATAGCGATTAAATGCTCATCCTGATAAACGATTTCCAACATGCCGCGAAGATAATCATATTTTGGGCATCAAGCCTACTCAAATAAATCAAAAGCCAGCCGGTACGTGTTACAGTGCGCATCCACAATATCTTTGATATCTTGCGAATAACCACCACCCATACTGATTTGCATGGGCAGCGCCTTCGTTTTACAGTACTGAAGAACAATCCGGTCCCGCTCCTTACAACCATTTCGGCTTAGCGAGAGTTTGCCCAGCTTATCGGTGGCCAGCACATCAACGCCTGAAAGGTAGAAGACGAAATCCGGTTTTGATCGCTCGAATGCTTTTTTCAAATTACTTTCCATAATCGAGAGATATTCCTCATCCTCAATACCATCATTCAATGGAACATCAAGATTTGAAACCTCTTTTCTAAATGGAAAATTTTTGTCTCCATGTACCGAAAACGTAAAAACACGGGGCTCTTTGGTAAAGATCTCTGCAGTCCCGTTTCCCTGATGTACATCTAAATCGATAATTAAGATTCGCTTGGCTAAATTTTTATCCAGCAGGTAATTAGCTGCAATTGCCTGGTCGTTAAGCAAACAAAATCCCTCACCCCAATTGCTGCCGGCATGGTGGGTGCCACCCGCAACATTAAAAGCAATTCCAGCTTCCATAGCATACCTCGCTCCCTCAATCGTACCCTGTGCAATCATCAGCTCCCTTTCCACCAGCTTGGCGCTCAAGGGAAAGCCGGTTCTGCGCTGGTCTTTAGGTGATAATGTTAAATCACGAAGCTGCTCCCAATAGTTTTTTTCGTGCGTCAACAGGATCGTTGCCTCATCAACAAGTCCCGGCTGAAACAAATGTGCCTGTGATACGGTTCCCTCATGCAGCAATTGTTCAGGAATCAGCTCATACTTTAACATCGGAAACCGATGCCCCTCAGGAAGCAGATGCGCGTAAATGGGATGCCAGGCAATCTTAATCATTAACTTAAAATCTCCTCCACGTGTTTCTCAATATTGTTGCAAATGGTGTCCACAGGCAGGTCATTTGCATCGTATCCAAACGGATCTTCTATTTCTTCAGCTATCAGCTCCAAACTAGCTAATACATAGAGGATAAAAGGCACAATTAATACCAGGTAATACCCCAGACTGAATACCCATCCGATTGGAATGGTAAGCACATAAATGAAAATAAATTTCTTGATAAATGCACTGTAAGAAAAAGGGATTGGTGTATTTTTAATTCGTTCACAGCCACCACATATATCCGTGAACTGATTCACATCAGCAGTCAAAACAATTAGCTGCTCCTGCGAAATGTGCCCTGCAGCAGTCAAATCGTAAAGCCTGGATATCATGCTGCTCGCAATCTGGTTAGGGATATGCTTCCCTTCAGTTACCTCAATCAGAAAACTGTTCTTTCCAAAGTATTTCTTTTCACGCATGTGTTCCTTTAAAGCAAAAGCATATTTGGGTATACCATATTCAAAAAAGCGCGTATCCTCTTCAGGAAGTTTCAGAGCTTTGATTTTCATCGCAAAATTCCTGCTCACATTGGTTAGTGCGCCCAGGAGCTTACGGCCATCCCACCAACGATCATATGAGGTATTGGTTCTGAAAACCAGGAGCATCGAAATTACAAAGCCAAGCAGGCTGTGCATCATGCCGATATTGCTTACATAGTCGCTTTTGGATAATTTAAAGACATGAAGTTCCAGAAACGAAATCACCCCCGAAAAACCCGCTACACTCAGCATCAGCGGCCACAGTTTTCTGAAAGTATCCGCTTTATGGATATGGAAGATAAAAGTAAACCAGTCTTTCGGATTATAGTTGATCATCTTGTGTTATTGAAGATTCAATACTTTTTTTGTTACGGCAAGCAGTGCCTCTCCCGTCAGGTAAATATCCTCAAAAGAATTGTACAGGGGAATTGGGCTTAAACGAATCACATCCGGCTCCCGCCAGTCTCCCAGAATATGATTTTCAAACAGCCCGTCAAAAATAAGTTTCCCTTTTTGCTTTGCAATGATGGATAGCTGCGCCCCCCGGGCACTGCTGTCTTTCGGAGTGATAATTTTATATTGCTCCGTTCCAATTGCTGTATTAACCTGTTCTATAATGAATTCTAGATATTGGGTTAAAGCAATACTTTTAGTTCTTAATGGTGCTATAAACCCTGCATGCTCAAAAATTTGCAGAGATGCATGGTAGAGCGCCATCGGCATCACCTGGGTACAGCTCACCTGCCAGCCGTCGGCTCCGGCTTCAGGAATAAAACCTTTGGTCATTTTAAAACGCGTATTTTCCTGGTATCCCCACCATCCTGCAAAACGGTTCAGTTCCGTGTTGCCAAAGTGCTTCTCATGAACAAATATCCCGCTGATTCCCCCGGGGCCTGAGTTCTGGTATTTGTATGAACACCAGCAGGCGAAATCCACATCCCAGTCATGCAGTTTAACAGGTACATTTCCTGCGGCATGCGCAAGGTCCCATCCTACAATTGCACCAACCGAATGTCCCGCCTTTGTGATGGTCTCCATGTCATACCATTGACCAGTGTAGTAATTTATGCCACCAAAAAGCACAAGGGCAATTTCCTTGCCATTTGCTTCGATTTGTGTTACAATATCTTCTGTTCTAAGATTGTCCTCGCCTTCCCTTGGAAATACCTCTATAATCGCTTCTTTCGGGTCAAATCCGTGAAATCTCACCTGACTTTCAATAGCGTATTGATCGGATGGAAAAGCACCACCCTCCATTATAATCTTGAAACGTTTCTGGGTAGGACGATAAAAACTGACCATCAGTAAGTGTAGATTCACTGTCAAGGTATTCATCGGACATACTTCAGCAGGTAAAGCTCCAACAATCGGCGCCATCAGTTTTTTCAGTGCTTTGTGGTAAAACATCCAGGGTTCATCGCCGTCAAACCAGCCTTCAACCGCGTAGTTTGCCCAATTGTCAAGTTGCTTGACTAAAACATCTTTAGAAACTTTAGGTTGAAGCCCTAAAGAATTACCGCATAGGTAGATAAAATCCTTTCCCTGGTGCTTCGGAAATAAAAACTGCTCCCGGAATGCGCTTAATATATCAGCCTGGTCCAGGCTTCTGGCAAAGGCCAGATTGTTTTCTAATTTCATCGCCCCAATAATACAAAAAAAGCAGGTATTGTTGCCAATCCTGCTTTTCAAAGGGTATCTTTTGTTTAAAACTTTAATGTGTCATGTTTTCCCATGTCCGGGGTATCGCCGGTAACTACTGCTTTTAATATGCTAAATAAAACCACGATTTTGGATGACGATGCATCCCAGTATTCTGCTTCTTCTGGGGTTACCTTAATCAAGATCAATCGTGGATCTTCAATTCCGTCAGGAAACCAGGCTTTGATAAAAGGCGAGAAATAAGCTTCCTTACGTACTTTATCGTCCACCAGCTCAGCTTTGCCTTTTACAGTAAGATAAGTGTTTTTAGAGGGTTCGCTATAGGCCAGCAGCACGTTGTTGTCTTTAGAAATTTCCTTTGATTTTAGGGAGTATTCATTTGTATAAAACCAGATACTGCCGTCGTCTTCTATTTTCGCTGTGCCCATTGGTCTGCTGCCAAACTCATCTTTGGCAGAAAATGTAGTAAACATGCAGGTGCGGACACCCTCTGCCATTTCTTTTAAAATTGATATGTTTTTCTCGTTTTTCATTTTATGAGGTATTTAAATGAATAACAAGAGTGGATAGGAAATGTTTGATTCTAAACCTTATTCGGCTTGCTTACAAACTTATTGCCTTTTACAAAGAATCTCCAGGGCAGTAGCGCATGCTCTTTCGCATAGGCAATGCCCACACGTGGTGTTGCAGCAATATCTTCCTTCCCATATTCAATCTGATGATCTTCAATCCATACTTCCGCCCCGGATAAATCTTTTTTGTTAAAGGTACTGTTGATACCCAATGCTTTAGCTGCCGATCCCGGTCCTGACGATATTGCTGCTTTGGTTGCAGGCATGTTCCTCCTCTCCTCCATAAATTCCTTGCCAATCAGCGGCTCAATTGCCCTGATCAAAACCGCGTGCGGATCTCCTTCAATTGACGTTATCACATTGAATAGATGGTGCATCCCATAGCAAAGGTATACATAGGCTATTCCTCCGCTTTGATACATGGTTTCTGTACGGTTAGTTCTACGCCCACCGTAGGCATGTGAAGCTTTGTCATGGATTCCAAGATAAGCTTCTGTTTCAACGATAACTCCGGCAGAAACCTGACCATCGATATTCGTAAAAAGCACCTTACCCAGTAAATCCTGCGCTACACCTACAGCATCCTCATTCAAATAATAGTCTGCAGAAAGTTTCAATTGATATAGTTTTTTACTTTAGTAAAATAGAGATAACCTGTTCAAGATAAGTCTGATCTGTTTCATCAAAATGGTTCAGGAACTCACTGTCTACATCCAGCACGCCGATTACTTCATGACCTTTAATAAGCGGTAGAACAATTTCAGATCTTGATGCCGATGCGCAGGCAATATGCCCCGGGAACAGATCAACATCTGGAACGATTAGTGTTTTAGCCTCTTTCCACGACGAGCCGCAAACTCCTTTACCTTTTTGGATCCTCGTACAGGCCACAGGCCCCTGAAACGGACCCAATACCAGCTCGTCCGCTTTAACCAGGTAAAATCCTACCCAAAACCAGCCGAACTGCTCCTTCAGTGCAGCGGTAACGTTAGCCATGTTGGCTACAAAATCCGTTTCGCCATGCAGCAGTCCCTCAATTTGCGGAAGCAACGACTCATATTGCGCCGCTTTTGTTGTATTTCTGTTTATGATTAAATCTTCTGCCATAATCATCAAAGTTAAGAAATAACCGGGAGTTTGCTATCCTGCTTAATTTGTTTAGTTTTGACCGCTTATTCCATTTCTTACATGATCGTAGCATTAACCATAACTAGATTCAAAAGCCATTATATACCCTTTGCTTTCTTGGGGATGGCGCTGCTGCGTTTGCCGCTGTGGCTTAATGGTAAATGTGGTTTTTGGAAACTCATGGGGAGTGGTAAAAATGCGCAGGTAGATCTCGGGCCCGATTTCAAACATTGGGCATTGCTCACCACCTGGGCGAACCGCGGCGATTGCGATCACTTTTATCAGCATGCTTTCCCTGTTAAATGGTTCCGTAAATTTGGTGCAGAAGAGTTTACGATATTACTCAAGCCTTTATCTGCTCATGGTAAATGGTCAGGAAAACAGCCGTTTATATTTGATAAAACTCAAGAGAAGCTGTCCGGTCAAATAGCAGTCATCACCCGTGCAGCCATTCATTTGGGGAAGGTTAAAGAATTCAGAAGTAATGTCAAACGGGCGGCTGAAGCCATGCGTAAAGCTGATGGTTTCGTACTTTCCGCGGGTATAGGTGAAAACCCATTTTTAGATCAGGCAACTTTTTCCATTTGGGAAAGCCCCGAAGCCATGAAGAAGTACGCTTATCAATCATTCGACCATTCCGATGTGATCAAACTGACCAGAGACCGTAAATGGTACAGTGAAGAACTCTTTGCCCGTTTTGCTGTCATAGAAAGCACAGGTACGCTAAATGGTCAATCAATAAGTTAAATCCATTCACAAATTCACTCAATCAATAATTCAATATCAAACACTATGAGAGTCATCGCCGAACTTCCACATCCCGAATGTAAGATTTCCATCTTTTCCATGAACCAGAAATTCATCATTAAGTTTGAACAGGGTACTTTTGAGCAAAGCTACAAACTAGCCGAACTTGATCTGAGTGGTGGCGGTGTAAATGATGTATTCGAGATTCTTGACGAAGAATTTATTGCCACGGTAATTGAACGGTTTAAATTAATGCGGACTGACTTTACGGCGGCTTATAAAAGACATCAATATTAGATGTAACCAATGTTAACTACCTGATTTTCAGTTTTTAATTCTGGTGTTCAAAATATTATTCTGCGATTAGGGCTATTAAAGGTTGTAACGCCATTCAATATTCTCTAAAAACACTTTAGATGACTTTTCTTAATCTCCTGGATCATAGTAGTATAAATAAATGCACAAAATAATATTCTGCTATTGATTTTCGCCAAATATCTTTTACTTCTTCTTTTGTCTAAATAGAAATATACCTTAACCCCGACCAGCCATATCCATTAATTTCCGGGCTAAATCTTTTCCCAGGTAGCCATCAATAATAGCATGAACGATATAAAGAATCGGAGTCATTAAAATAGCCACGATAAATTTATAAGCATAATTTACCAATCCTATAGCTGCCACCATTTGCCAGCTATAGTGGTACTGTGGGTTTAGATAGAAGGCAATAAAAATAACCACAAAGCTATCTATAAGCTGAGATACTAACGTAGAACCAGTTGCCCGTAACCACAATGCCCGCTCCCCTGTTATCTTTTTAATTCTGTGGAAAATTAAAACATCCGCAAGCTGGCCCACAATGAAGGCGATTATCGAACCGACGATAATCCACATACCCTGACCAAAAATTCCTGCAAATGCGTTGTTCATGTTCAGGTCCTCACCATTTATTTTCTGGTGTACCCAAAAATCTGCAGCACTTAAATGCATAGATCCCCAAACCACTATAAATGCGAAGGCAATCAGCACTGATGTAAGTATAGAAAGAAACCTCACCTGTTTCACACCGAAATATTCATTGATAATATCCGTCATAATGAAAATGATTGGCCAGGTTAAAACACCTGCAGACATTACAAACGAAAGATTCGGTACGCCGAATAAGTTGATATCGAACTTTTTAAAACCAAGGGTTTCTTCGACACTGAATAATTTGACGCCAATAAATTCTGATAAGATCGCATTGGCCACAAAAAAACTCCCCAGGATGAGAAGTAAACGGCTTTCTTTAGTTTTAAAAGTCATAGCCCATAAATCTAAAGATAAATCGTTTCAATTCTCAGGTTTTAAATGTTAATTTTTAAAAGCAATGACCTTTTTACAATCGTTCGACCATAAAAATAGGTTAAGAAGTTAAATCTCCCAATCTTTGCGCCGCTCAAAACTAGTAAACATGGCTCAGAAAAAACACTTCTTCCTCATTCTTATATTAGGCTCACTGGCAGCACTCGGTCCCTTTTCAATCGATATGTACCTGCCTGGCTTTGTCGATATTGCCAATGACCTTAAAAGTACAGAATCTACAGTTGCCTTATCCTTGTCCAGCTTTTTTATCGGTATCTCGGCTGGTCAGCTCTTATACGGACCGCTGTTAGACAAATTCGGAAGGAAAAAGCCGCTTTATTTCGGGCTGGCCTTATACATTGTGGCCTCTTTTCTGTGTTTGGCCGTTACCGATGTAAACCAGTTGATCATATTGAGATTTGTGCAGGCCATCGGGAGTTGTGCTACTGCAGTGGCGTCTGTGGCTATGGTTCGCGATCTTTTCTCTGTAGAAGACAGTCCAAAGGTCTTTGCATCGCTTATGCTCGTGATTGCCGTTTCCCCTATGCTTGCGCCAACTGCAGGCGGGTATCTTATTTCAGCCTTAGGTTGGAAATATGTATTTGTATTTCTTGGCCTTATGGCCATTTTTATCTTGCTGGCTTCCATATTCAAACTTCCTGAAAGTTACAAGCCCGACCCAACTTACTCTTTAAAACCCAGGCCCATCATCAATAGCTTTTTGTCTGTTTTAAAAGAGCCACAGTTTTCCACTTACGCACTCATCAGCTCCATTACCTTCTCTGGTTTGTTTGCTTATGTATCATCGTCGCCAACAGTTTTCATGAAGATATATGAGGTAAGTAAAACTGGCTATGGCTGGATCTTTGCCCTGCTGTCGGTTGCATTTATCGGTTCAAGTCAGCTTAACAGCATGATTTTGAAGTGGTTCAGCAGTAAACAGATTGTAACCTGGGCACTATTGGCACAATGCGGTTTCAGTTTAATTTTTCTGGTTTTTGCCTTCAATAACTGGTTAAACCTATATTCAACCATTGGCTTTATCGCGCTGTTTTTATGTTGCTTAGGTTTCATTAATCCAAATGCTGCAGCATTGTCTCTGGCGCCGTTCACTAAAAACGCCGGTAGCGCATCAGCTTTAATGGGCGCTACACAAATGGGTTTAGGCGCTTTAGCATCCGTAATAGTCAGTTTATTTAGTGAACATTCCGTGGTGCCCATGCCCCTGGTTATGACTATTGCTGCTTTTACTGCTCTATTGTGTTTTCTCATCGGCAGAAGATTTATCAAAAATGAAGTCGCAGCCTCAGCTGATGCAGCTGTTGTTGGTCATTAGTCTGTTTCTGCCCCAATAGTCATTTTAAGCTAATCTTAGGTTTTCTAAAATGTCTCAGGTGGTGAAAATGCGCCCCATCCTACCACTTCTTTCTCTTTTTTTACTACTTTCGCTTATAACATGTTGAACATACAATCAAAACTTCCTGGTGTAGGCACCACCATTTTCTCGGTGATGTCGAAACTCGCGGCAGAACACAAAGCCATAAATCTATCACAGGGTTTTCCCGATTACCCCAGCGACCCCAAATTGACTGAGCTGGTTCATAAAGCCATGAAGGACGGTTTCAATCAATATGCACCAATGCCGGGTAATATCCTGTTGAAGGAGACCATCACCCAAAAGGTGCACAACATGTACGGCATCAGCTATAATCCCGATACCGAAGTAACTGTAACTGCCGGTGGCACCCAGGCTATTTTTACCGCCCTGGCCACTATTATCAACCCTGGAGACGAGGTCATTATATTCGAGCCTGCTTACGATTGTTACGCACCTACCATAAGACTTTTCGGAGGTCTGGTGAAAACCTACGAACTTACCCCACCGGCTTATGGTATCGATTGGGATATGGTGAAGAAACTTTTCACGGCAAATACCAGGATGATCATTCTGAATTCTCCGCAAAACCCATCCGGTAGCATATTATCTGATGAAGATATGCAGGCGCTGATCAAACTTGTTAGCGGAACAGACATTTTGATCCTGAGCGATGAAGTGTATGAACACCTGATTTATGATGGCCAGCAGCACAAAAGTGTAATGCTTTATCCTGAATTAAGGGAGAGAAGTTTCATCGTTGCCTCTTTTGGAAAACTTTTGCACGCCACTGGCTGGAAGCTAGGATATTGCCTTGCACCCGAAAAACTGACCAAAGAATTTAGGAAAGTACACCAATTTAACGTTTTCAGCGTTAATAGTCCCATGCAGCAAGCCATTGCCGAATACCTTCAGGATCCGGAAAATTATACAGGCATCACTTCATTTTTTGAGGAGAAACGAAATTACTTTAGGGGATTGCTGGCCGCAAGTCGTTTTGAACTATTGCCCTGCCATGGTTCCTATTTTCAGAGTGCAAGTTACGCGCACTTCAGCGATGAAAAAGATACAGACTTCAGCATCAGGCTGATCAAAGAATTTGGTGTGGCCACCATCCCGGTTTCAGCATTTTACCAGAAATCAACCGACCACAAAATTATAAGATTTTGTTTCGCCAAAGAAAACTCAACCCTTCTGCAGGCGGCAGAAAAATTAAAGAATGTTTAACTCATCCCGTTAAAATAAACATATGGAAGCACCTCTTTACACTCAAATAGAGAATCTGAAAGTTACTGTTTTTCAGGCTTACCTGTTTTGGGAAAACATCGAGAAGAATTTACAAAACCTCACTCTTCGTTTATCTATGGGCGTGCGTGAAAAAACGGATCTGATTGTTTTACCTGAAATGTTTAACAGCGGCTTCAGCATGAACGCCGAAGCCCTCGCCGAAGAGATGGGTGGCTTTACCATGCAATGGATGCAAAAAATAGCCCACCAGTACAATTGCGTAGTCACCGGAAGCTTAATAATTAAGGAAAACGGACAATACTATAACCGGATGATCTGGATGGAGCAAAATGGCGAATATCAGAAATATGATAAGCACCATTTATTTGGGATGGGTGAAGAAGATGAGAACTTTAGCGCAGGGCATGATAAACTGATTGTAACCCTTAAAGGCTGGAAAATAAGACTGGCAATTTGCTACGACTTGCGCTTCCCGGTATGGTTACGAAATCAAAATGAGGAATATGATATTCTCTTGCTCATCGCCAGCTGGCCTGATAAGCGTTCATCACATTGGAAAGCACTGATTCCCGCAAGGGCAATCGAAAACCAGAGCTACGTAATTGGCGTTAACCGCGTAGGGCACGATGGCAACCAGATATACCACAGTGGCCATTCTATGTGTATCGATCCTTATGGAAGTACCATCTATTATAAACCTGAAGATGAAGATCTCTATACCTTCAGTATTAATTATGAGGAATTGGTAAAGGTAAGGCGACAGTTTCCTTTCTTAAAAGATGCAGATCATTTCACCATCAGTTAAGTAATACTGATCAAATCAACGATTAACCACTCACTAGCCTAACGATTATGGGTCTGACTAGTTAAACGATTAACCAGTTCAGCAAACTAAGTATTGAATTATTGAACCGAAAACAACAAACAAACCCTATTATAACACCAATGTTTAACCGCCGCAAATTTATAATGGCCTCTGCCCTTTCAGCAGGATTACTAGCTATTGACAAAACCAGCATGGCTGATGCCCTTCCCCGATCAACAGCCATCAAAGCCAATCTACCCATTGTCATTTCAACATGGGACTTCGGTATTGCCGCCAATGCCGATGCATGGAAAGTACTTTCAAAAGGCGGAAAAGCCCTGGATGCCGTAGAGCAAGGCGTCTGGGTACCCGAAGCTGATGAAAAAAACCAGTCAGTGGGTTATGGTGGTCTGCCCGATCGTGACGGAAAGGTTACCCTGGATGCCTGCATCATGGATGAACAAGGCAATTGCGGTGCCGTACTCGCCCTCGAACACATTAAACACCCTATATCTGTAGCCCGTAAGGTAATGGAAAAAACACCTCACGTCATGCTTGCAGGTGATGGTGCCCTTCAGTTTGCTTTAGAACAGGGCTTCAAAAAAGAGAATCTGCTTACCCCCTCAAGCGAAAAGGCCTGGAAAGAATGGCTCAAAACAGCAAAGTACGAGCCTGTAATGAACATTGAAAATAAACTGTACGAAAAGGCTGCGCCTCAAAAACTACCAGGAAACCAATATAATCACGACACCATTGGAATGCTGGCAATAGATGCCCAGGGTAATATTTCTGGTGCATGTACCACCAGTGGCATGGCCTATAAACTGCATGGCAGAATTGGTGACAGCCCGATTATCGGTGCCGGCTTATATGTCGATAACGAGGTTGGTGGCGCAACGTCAACGGGTGTTGGCGAAGAAGTAGTGCGTAACGTAGGCTCCTTTCTTGTAGTCGAACTCATGCGTCAGGGATATACTCCAGAAGCCGCTTGTAAAGAAGCCGTTATGCGGATCATTAAAAAGAAACCAGAAACAGCAAAAAATATTCAGGTGGGTTTCCTGGCCATCAATAAAAAAGGTGAGTATGGCGCTTATGCCATCCAGCAAGGCTTTAGCTATGCTGTGTGCAATGCCGAAAAACAGGATCTGTTAATTAAAGGAAAAAGTTATTATTAAAATATCCTGCCGCAGTTGATTAGCATTGATGATGAATTGATCTGTTCACCTGCGGCTTACCACCTCATCAAATGAATCAGTTTCAATCAAATTCAACGGCAGTCTGGGCACTGGAAGTATGTGCAAACGGCTATGAATCAGCGCTGGCTGCACAGCAAGGCGGAGCTATCCGTGTGGAGTTTTGCGATAACCTCGCTGAAGGCGGTACCACCCCGAGTTATGGTCAGCTTGCCCTGGCCAAGAGAAATCTTGATATCGAAATCTGGCCGATTATTCGTCCCAGAGGAGGAGATTTTTTATACTCTGATATTGAGTTTAACTTGATGAAAGAGGATGTAAAGAACTGTAAGGCATTAAATTGTGATGGAATAGTCACTGGTTTATTGAATGCGGATGGTAGCATTGATAAAGTACGTACTGCCGAATTAATAGAACTGGCCAGGCCCCTCCCCGTTGCCTTTCACCGGGCGTTTGACATGACCAACAACATGGGAAAAGCCCTTGAAGATCTGATTGAACTGGGGATTGTAAGGGTGTTAAGCTCCGGTGGAGAAACCACTGCATCCAAGGGCGCAGAAACCTTAGCCAGGTTGGTCGCACAAGCTAACGGAAGAATCAGCATCATGCCCGGTGCCGGAATCAATGAAAACAATATCACTGAACTGATTCAGGAAACGGGTGCGACGCAGTTTCATGCTTCAGCCAAAACTTTCGTGGCCAGTAAAATGGTTTTCAGAAATGAGTCGGCAAAAATGGGAACCATCGATGATGAATACCAGTATGAGCTAACATCGCCCGAAAAAGTCAAAGCCCTGGTTAACGTAATTCAGTCATTTTCGAATTCCTGAGCAATCAGGCTTTTGCCTGATCTCCGCTTCCCGGTATGAAATGAAGTCCCGGAGTAAGGTAGTGAAGTAAAATCACTCTCGAGTACCTGTAATTAAAAGGCGAACATAACAGCACACCGAATAAAATTAAGCCCACATAGTACCACAGATTTTCATAAACCAAATCCAGGCCCAGTATATACGATGCCACTCCTATCGTTATAATTTCGGCCACATTCATCGCGTAACTCACAAACATGGCGACATAAAAGAAGCCGGGCTCCCGCTCAAATTTGAGATTGCAATGCGGGCAGTTTACATTCGTTTTCTGAAGTCTGAAAGAATACGCGTTCCCCGAAAAGATTTCTCCTTTACGGCAACGTGGACATTTGCACTGAATAAAAGCCTGAAATTTAGATAGCTCTGCCATGATGTGTTGTTTAACAGTACAAATGTAGGTTTTTAAAATGCCCTGCATTATGACCTATATCATGTTTTGAACAATATTATAAAGACTAAGGTTTTACTATTTTCCCTTTAATGGTTTGGATCTTCCCTTTTTCTGCAAGCAATTTTACGCCCCTGATTACGGTTTCAACTCTTAGTCCGGTCATATCGGCCAGATCCTGCCGCGTAACCTTCAGGTGGTCACCCTGTTTCACATCCGCCAATAGATAATTGATCATGGTGAGCAGCCGGTGTTCAGCTTTTTCACTGGCAAGCTCCTCCAGCATCATCGATTTATAAAACAACCTGTTGCTTAACGTGTGGATCAGCTCCAGACTGAAATTAGGTTCATTTCCAATCAGGCCGAAAAACTGTTCCCGGTCCACACGAATAATCTCCGAATCTTTACTTGCGATGGTGTAAGCCAGGTAACGGCGGTTTAAAATCAGCGCAGGCTCACCGAAGTATTGGCCGGTTTTAAAAATGCCCTGAATAAACTCCTTGCCATCTTCACTAACCGTAACCATCCGCACTTCACCCGACTTAATGAAATACACATAACGTGGAAGCGCGCCCGGCTCGTAAATTACCGCATCCTTTGGATATTCCTTAGGCATAAAGCCTTTATTGATGATGTGCTGAATATCCATAAATGCGTTTACCCTTAACCTAAGGTTTCTTTCATTAAGCTCGTATAAAACTGTTTCAGGCTAATGCCCATTGCAGCCACCTGCTGCGGAATAAAACTGGTTGCCGTTTGGCCAGGGATGGTATTGATCTCGATAAAATAAAATTTACCTGTACCTTCTTCCAGAAAATAGTCTACACGGACAACACCCCTGCAGTTCAATTTAACATAAATATCTTTAATAATCTGGTGCACCCTGGCGTATTCCTCATCGTTCATATCGCCGGGTGTAATTTCCTTAGTTGCCCCCGGGGTATATTTGGCCTCGAAATCGAAAAATTCATTCGAAGGAATTACTTCGGTGGTTGGCAAAACGGTAATCTCTCCGTTGGCCTTAAACACACCGATGGAAAACTCCCTTCCGCTTACAAATTCCTCTATTAAAACCTGATTATCTTCTTTAAATGCTTTTTCAATCGCTTCATCCAGGTCGTCGGCATGTTTAACTTTGGTCATGCCGATACTGCTGCCGCCACTATTTGGTTTTACGAAATAAGGTAATTTTAACTCTGCTTTGATTTGGCTAACACTATAATCTCCCCCCTTAAAAATCTGTACCGATCTGGCAACGTTCAAATTTGGAATGCCATCCACAATGGCTTTTGTATAACCTTTATTCATCGTGATGGACGAGGTAAGCGCATCGCAGGTAGTATAAGGGATATTGAGCATATCAAAGTAGCCTTGAAGTTTACCATCTTCACCCGGAGCACCGTGGATGGCTATGAAAACGCCTTCAAACTTTATTTTGCGACCTTCCAGTGTAATCGAAAAATCATTCTTATCAACTGCTATCTTCACCGAATCCGCAGGCTCGTAAAACCAGCCCTTATCATTGAGCATAATCTTATAAACATCGTACAAGTCGGAGTCGATATTTTGCGCAATCGTAGCCGCACTTTTTACCGAAACTACCCATTCGCCTGTAGTACCGCCTGTTAACAATGCAATAGTCTTTTTCATGATGAAAATCCTTTATATAAATAGAAATTGATAAGTAAATATATCCTCAAAAATATAAATATCTTTGTGCTTTATTTAATTTTGAGCAACAGAAATAGAAATTGATGGTATCGTTTTTGCGGTTATTGAATCGCAAACCATTCATTGATGACTATTGAAAAATTAAATAAGTACATTTGATTTTATACGCATAAACCCCAGCATTTACCATTCATGTCTAAATTTATAGATTATTTAAAAACCAAGTCTTTCAGAAGCAATCTATTAGCCGCAGTATTAACCGTAATTGGCCTTTTGCTGATTGCATTTTTCAGTCTGAGATATTACACTAAACACGGTCAGGGACTAAACGTACCAACAGTAAAAGGTTTGTCTTTTGAACAGGCTGTTCAGAAACTGGAAGAGGCGGGTTTAAAATATGAAGTTGATTCTGTTTTTATCATGGACCAGCCTGCAGGCATTGTGATTGATCAGGATCCCGATCCTAATACTTTTGTTAAAGATAACAGAACTGTATACCTAACCATCAATGCGGGTAAAATACCAAACACCAAATTCCCTGATATCGCATTTAAAACATTAAGGGAAGCACAGGCCATTATTGAAAGTTCCCGGTTAAAACTGGGCGATACCACATACAAACCCGACGTAAGCAGGGACGTAGTATTGGAAGCCTCTTTTGGCGGCGCACCCATCCAACCCGGCGACATCATCCCCGTAGGATCAAGAATTAATCTGGTACTGGGTGATGGCAGAGGTAACGAAGAAGTAGATGTACCACAGCTGGTGGGCTTAACCGTAGATGAAGCTAAATTCAGCTTGAAAGGTTCCAATTTAACTTTGGGCAATATCATCTACGAAGGCGCCATCACCGACAGCGCAAATGCAGTAATCACCAGGCAAGATCCTATGCCTGCCGATTCCTTAACCAAGGTAGCCATCGGAACAAAAATTAACATTACCTTATCTAATAAACAACCATAACTTTCCGTTAAAGAGAAATGACTGATACAGAAAAAAAGACCATGAGTACTGGCAAAAAAGTTTCGATAACCATCGCCCTGATCATTGTACTGGTGGCGGGTTATTTTGCGTTAAACCTGTACCGCCTGTACTTTGCCCCTAACATTACTGAGAACCAGAAATATTTATATATTAAAACCGGGAGTAGTTACGATCAGCTGGTGGCTAACCTGAAACAAAAAGACATCGTAAAAAGTATCTCAGCCTTCACCGCTGCGGCCGGAAAAATGAACCTGGCAAATAATGTAAAGCCCGGCCGGTACCGCTTAACCCATGGCATGACGAACAGAACGCTGATCAATATGATTAAAGCAGGCAACCAGGATCCGGTTAAGCTGAAGTTTCAAAATATCCGTAAAAAAGAAAACTTTGCAGCCTATCTGGCCAGCAATCTTGAAGCCGATTCCCTCAGCTTTATTCAGGTGCTGGATTCCACTGCACTCATCAGTAAATATGGGTTCAATCAGGATAATATCTATGCGATGTTTATTCCGAACACCTATGAAATGTACTGGAATATCTCGCCTGTTGAATTCTTTGAACGTATGCACAAGGAATATGATTCCTTCTGGACTGCTGAGCGCAAACAGAAGGCAGCCAGTTTAAATCTGACACCGGCGCAGGTCTACACCCTTGCATCCATAGTAGATGCCGAAGCACTTTATGATAAAGAAATGCCCATCATCGCCGGTTTATATCTGAACAGGTTAAACAAAGGTATTCTATTGCAGGCCGATCCTACTGTAATTTTTGCCAATAACGATTTCACCGTAAAAAGGGTAACCGGTAAGTTGCTTCAGGTGCAATCGCTTTACAACACTTACAAATATGCAGGTTTGCCTCCGGGCCCGATCATGATGCCAAGCATCAAAGCCATCGATGCCGTATTAAACCGTGATCAGAACAATTATATTTACATGTGTGCCAAAGAAGATTTTTCAGGATACCACAATTTTGCCGAAACCAAAGCACAACATGAAATTAACGCCAGGAAATATCGCGAAGCTTTAAATAAAAGAAATATCTTCAGATAATGTTTACTTACGAAACTAAAGTGAGGGTTCGCTATGCTGAAACCGATCAAATGGGTGTAGTACACCACGGTAACTACGCTCAATATTATGAAATTGCCCGAACGGAATGCTTTGAAGCCTGTTCAGGCATGTCCTACGAATCAATGGAAGCTGAAGGGGTTATGCTCCCTATTCTCGAAATGACCTCGAAGTTTTTGAAGCCTGCTTTATATAATCAGGTGTTAACAGTAAAATCGATTGTAAAAGGTTTGCCGACCGTACGGCTAAAGGTCGATTACGAGATATATAATGAGTCAAAGGAGTTGATTAATATCGCTTCAACCACACTGGTTTTCGTAGACAAGGTAACAAGAAGACCTTGCCATCCGCCAAAAAGTTTTATGGAGCATGTTAGTCAATACTTTTAGTTAATTCAATGGAATGGTTACACCGGCAATTATTACATCTTAAGTTCTATTCGAGGTTTATCGAATGGACTAAAGGATGCATATTACCCGGATTTAGCCCGCTTCCACTGTATACAGTTGCCACTTTCTTTTTTCGGGAAATAGGAAAAGACACCCTGGTAAATAAATCCTCTTCACTGGCGTACAGCTTTATGCTGGCCATTTTTCCAGGGATTATCTTCCTCTTTACACTCATCCCATTTATCCCGATCAATGGATTCCAGGATCAGCTGCTGAACTTAATTCAGCTGGTGTTGCCCCGCAATGCCTACGAAGCCTTTGAAACAACACTTAAAGATATTGTTAAAAACCAGAATACAGGATTACTATCTTTCGGATTTTTATCAGCTATATTTTTTGCTACCAATGGCGTTAAAAACCTGATGAAAGCTTTCAATAAGTCGTCCCTGATCATCGAAACGCGGAGCTGGCTCAGGCAGCGCCTCATTGCCTTTATTCTTACTTGTGTTATCTGCTTCTCTATTATCGTGTGCATCAGCGCCATGGCTATTGGTGAGGTACTGCTAACCAGTATTAAGGATGAGTTACACATCAAAGCAGGCTTACTGGTTTACATCATTCAGTTTTCGCGTTGGGCAATTCTGGCCGTGTTGTATTTCACCACCATCTCCATTTTATACCGTTATGGGCCATCACATACCAAAAAATGGAAGTTATTTAGTGCCGGTGCCTGGTTAGCTACCCTCCTGGCATTTGTGACCATCTGGGGCTTTTCTTTTTACATTAACCACTTTGCTTCATACAATAAAGTTTACGGATCCATAGGTACTTTAATCGTGATTATGATCTGGCTGTACCTCAACTCCCTCATTCTGCTGATTGGTTTTGAGCTGAATGCGAGTGTTGATGTGAGTAAAAGAAGCGTGAAGATTATCCGGCCCACCTTCAATTTATTCAAAAAATCAGCTCCTATCGAGGATGATTTACATAAGAAATAATTTTTTCCTCCTCATTGTTAAGTAATTATCAATTTAATATAAAAAAAAGACCTCCGCAGTTTGCAGATTTAACCAGAGTTCGTACTTTTGCCTCCGGAAAGCTGGCAGAGTGGTCGAATGCGGCAGTCTTGAAAACTGTTGACTGTAACAGGTCCGGGGGTTCGAATCCCTCGCTTTCCGCACAAAAAATGAAAGCCCGACGATAGTCGGGCTTTCATTTTTTCCAGTCCACCTCAAGTCTACCCCAACTCCACCTTTTCTCTACGTCCAATCTACCCCAACAGGCAGGTAACTCCGGGAAAACCTCGAGTCAACTGGCCAACGAACCCGGATAATAAGAATATACCCCACAAAAAAAAGGATGCCCATGATCAATGAACATCCTTTTTTCAATTCCTGTACAAACTCACTACAGACCTTACAAAGTAGTGGTAAATCAGAATAATTAGTTTACATGCTGGATCGCTGTGATTAATCCACCTTCAACTTTTAAACCTCTGGTTGCCGTGCGTGTAGAGGCATTAATTTTATAAACCCAGGTAGTGCCATCAGTTAAGTTTACCCCAACGTATCCTGTTGTTCCATCTTTTGGCGAGTAGTTAGTAGTTGTAATGCTGGCAACGCTTGCTGCATCAGGAAAGCCGGTTACCAGGTTCACTGTTTTAGCAGACACATCTACAATAGCTAATCGCTTGCCGGCAACATACGCACCTTTAGTCGCTTTAGGCTCAACGTTTGCCACAAATTTGTTCTGACCCACATATAACCAGTTGGTAATTACGTAACCGTTCGAAGCGGCTTCAAAATCCATATAGTAAGTTTGATCAAACTCAGTAGTTCCCGATTTAATTCTGGTAATTGCAGATGGTTTCGTGGAAGTATATACACCACCTTTAACAGCCACAGATGATGAAAATGCATAAGTATCGCCGTTTTCAACTATGCCTAAGCCATCAGTAAAATACCTGCCAATAAAACTTGTTCTGGTATCCTTAATGGTTTTTTCATAGGTCATCGAAGGATATGAATAAACTGCAATACCTGCATAATCCGGGTATTCGGTTTCAAAAGTACGGCCGGTGATGGAGAAGAATGGCGCAAACACCTTCGTGCCAACCTGAGTCAACCAGCTAAAGTGAGCAATTTCGCCATTACCAGATGGTAAAACAGCATCTAAAGTACCCTCAGCGGTTTGCTTGTTCGTTTCCGAACTCACAATATACCAGTTAGCCAAAGTTGCTCCGGTGGCCGCATATGCTCTCGGAACTTTAACCATCAGGATATCATTATTAACAGGCGCAAAAGCCTGAACAGTAGCAGCGGTAAAATCATTTAGTTTGGTTAATTTACCACTTTGAACGCCGTAAACGGTTACCGCACCAGGATTTCCCTGGCCGTATAGCATACTGAAAAATTTATTGCCCAGTGTTACATAATAACGGTAGGTACCGTCCTGTTCTACTCCATTACCGATAATAGAAACTGATCCCGATTCAAGATTGCTCGCCGTTACCAGGTAATCGGCTACACCGGTCGAAGCTACAGGAGTTACTGCAAGTACGTAATTGCCTGGATTTTCAGGAACATCATTATTGCTTTTTTTACACGCACTGAATGCAGCCGTAAATGCCAGCGCTACCAGCGCTTTTGTAATTGTTGATTTCATATTGGTTTTTTTAATAATTAAGATTTATTGATAAAGTATCGAAGGTTGAGGTAAAAGCCACGACCTGGTTTTTGCAAGCTGAAATTGTCGAACAGCGGTTTATCTGTAATATTTCTTGCTTCGAATGAGATGTTATACCGTCCGTTTTTTATACTGTATACAAGATTAAGATCATGGGCCATCTGCATGGGAATTACTTTTTTATCGGCAGCAGCATCTTTGCTTCCAAGACTTGGCCAGTAAAGCCAGAATGCATGAACATATAATAAATTATATCCAATGGTTAGATTGTTGCCTTTTTTACCGAAATCAGTGAATGTGGTACTTACATCGGTATTACCAAAGAGATATGGGATATTTGGCATCTGGTCAAGGTAAACTGGACTTTCGCCATTGTAACCCGGCTCGTATTGCTGTAAGTTCTGCAAATACTGATAGGTAATGGTTGTTCCTGCAGATAACCAGTTTTTGTAGGAATATCGTATTTCTGCATCCGCCCCAAGCGTGCGAACCCCTTCTCGGTTATCTGCAACAGTCTTAGTTTGGTTATTGTTAAGCCTGTTATAAATAAAATCGGCTGAATAGCGGTAAACACCGTTTGCCGTTAACGAAAAACGGTTAATCTCATTGATCTGGAAACTATAAATTAAACCCAAATTGAGGTTGTCACTTCTCTCAGGCTTTAATGCAGGATTAGCTTCCTGATTTTCAAGGTCACCAAAAATTTCGGTTGCCTCAGGCATTCTGTTCGTGAGTTCGTAAGAAGTTCTGAGCTGTACATTCCGGTTGAAGAAGTAGGCTAAAGCAAGTCCGTAACCCAACTTCTCGGTCGAAGAAGAGATGCCTCTGCTGCCAATCAAATTATTCTGATAGATATATTTCCCGAAAACACTGCTGCTCCATTTGTTATCTACAGCATAGCTATAACCAAAACCCAGTACATTTTTGTTCACTTTTTTAGCTGGATCTGAAGCGTTGTTATCTGGATAAAGAATGTTGTCCGTTTTACGGTTAAAAGTGGAGAATACATTGTTTATAGCTACAGAATGATGAGGAGCAATCTGATAGCTAACCATCGCCGTAGCCAGGCCGTTGTTATTGGTAAACTTAGATAGCTGACCACCTTCGCGCTCGCCCATGGTAGCTTTTGGATCACGTATACCATCCCAGTCATATTTCGCATAGGCCGTATCAATCGTTTTTTCGAAACCCAGATTATAGTTGGCATTTAGCGTTACATCTAAACCCTTAACCAAATTGGATTTTTTGTATTTTAATGATGGCATAATTATCGTTCCGCGCCTGTGCAGCTGGCCGAAAACAGCATCAGGCCTTGCCCCTGTTTGTATCTCCTTGTAGTTTTGTCCCAGCGTAATGCCCAGCAGAAGATTATCAGCAAACTTTTTACCTACCAGGCCAACATTTGCAATCAGCGTTTCGTTATGGTAGGTATCATTGAACCTCCTTAAAGAAGTTGCCGTAGTTCCCTGAACGTTTGCAAGCAGGCGCTGCGGTAAATCTGTCTTATAATCATTATCCGAATAATTCTGGAACGCACTCAGTTGAAAAGTAACCCCCGATTTTGTAGTTGCAGCAGCATTAACCACCGAACGGTGGGTGTTGAAGCTTCCATACGAATACGATGCATCGATATAATTCCTTTTAGTGTTCCCGGTTACAATGTTTACCGCACCGCCCAACGCATCTGAGCCCAGCCACATCGGCACTACGCCTTTGTATACCTCTACCCTTTCTGCCACATTAATTGGAATATTATTGATCTGGAAAGAAGATCCGAAATTATCCATCGGGATCCCGTCAATAAAATAGCGGATATGATTTCCGGAGAAGCCATTCAACGAAACATTGAAGCTAGATCCTACTCCACCGGTTTCGCGTACACGTACACCGGCAACCTTATCCAGCGCACCCGAAATATCCAGCGTGGTGTTGTAAAGTTTTGTCGCATCGATAGCTGTAACATTAAATGCCTGGCGGTTTACCTCCTGCGCTTTCGTGCGGCCCAGTACGTTTACTGTTTCCATTTGAGCTGCATCTTCAGCAATAGTCACGTTCAGTTTGAAGTCCTGTCCCGCATTCAGTCTGATGTCCCTCTTTTGTGTTTTAAAGCCTATTGCGCTGATGTGAATGCTGTAAGCACCCGGGGCAATGTTCGTGATCTGGAAAACGCCATTGGCATCCGAGATCGTGCCATAGTTTGATTTTTGAATCTTAATAGTCGCCCCTGGAATGGGGTCGCCATTATCCCCTTTAACGATACCTGAAACGGTAGAAGTTAAATTTTGGGCGTAGCTGAAAATTACGTAGGCACATAGTATACCCGTTAGCAAAATTTTCTTAATTTGCATGACTTTTAACAGAGATTAAAGGTGAGCCGGTTTCCGGTTAGCCACACGGGTCCGAAACCGTGTGGCATTTTTTTTATGTCGCAAATATAGGGGTTATTTAGACTTGATCCAAATAAGAAGTACTAAATGTCAAATCAACTTAAAGCCGCTGAAAAAGAATTGGTTAAAGGCATGTCTTGCCTAAATCACCTAAAAATGTTACAAAATGGTGCAAACGGTCATCGATGCAAGTGACCCTTTTATCGAATAGATTAGGAAAATCCAGAGAAAAAGAAAAAGGGTTAGCCATTTCAATGGCCAACCCTTTTTCAATATAAATGAAGTTAAATCTGATTATGCTTTCGTAGCGCTTTTCGATTCACTCTTTTTAATCTGTGCATTGATGCGGTCCAATACATCGTAAATGTCGAATGGTTTACTGATATAATCGTCAGCGAACGCATCTATTGCCTTCTGCTCACTGTTATTCTGTGCCGACATCACAATAATCGGAATGTGTTTAGTAAATATATCTGTTTTTAAATCCTCGCAAATCTCTGCGCCGTTACCATCTGGTAACATCACATCCAATAAGAAAAGATCAGGCATGGCATCCTGAATGTTTTGTTTCAATTCTGCAAATGATGATGAAAGCTGAAGTTCAAAGCCTTCTTCCTCTAATAAAATCTGAATTACATTTCTAATTTCCTGATCATCTTCAAGGATGTGTATTCTCTTTTTTTCCATTTCTCAATTATACGTTTGGGTTAATTCGAATAGGGTTGGTTTCTATACGATAGTAACAGTAACACCTAAACCCTCTAAATGTTTTACAATTTGTTCAGAAATTCCTTTATCTGTGATAATGTGATCTATTTCTTCCAGTCCGCAGATTTTTCCAAATCCCCTTTTACCGAATTTGGTAGAATCAGCCAGTACAATCGTCTTCTGCGACACACTGATCATCTTCCGGTTCAAATGGGCCTCCATGGCATTGGTAGTGGTTAAACCAAAATCCAGGTCTATTCCATCCACACCTAAAAACAGTTTGTTAAAATAAAAATCCTGCAGGATCATGTCTGCATAAGGACCTAAAACTGACGATGAACTTTTACGTAAAATCCCGCCCAGTTGAATCACTTCAACATTTGGTTCGCGTTGCAGTTCAAGCGCTACGTTCAATGCCGAAGTAACAACAGTTAAATTTGCTGTTGGTGTAATGTTTTTTGCAAAATAAAGGACTGTTGTACCTGATGCAATGGCAATGGAATCATTATCGTTTAACAGCGCCGCCGCCGCCGCTCCTATCTTGTTTTTTTCAGATGATTGTATCTTCTCTTTCTCATTTACCGGGCGGTCAACAGTGTACGGATTATTAACGGTGGCGCCCCCGTGTGTTCTAAAAAGTAAGCTCTTATCCTCCAGAAGTTTTAAATCCTTTCTTATTGTAACCGACGAAACTTTCAACTCCTTACACAAATCAACAACATTAATGTACTGGTCACGTTGTAAACGACTCAAAATAAACTGGTGCCTTTCAGCCAAATTCATCATAGATATATATAATTAACTTGGTGCAAAATAGCAATAAAAACATTCTCACAAATATTTTACATCATTATTTAATGTTTTTTTAATCCTGTGTCTTGTATGCTTGTGGTTTTTATTTTATATAATTACCCATTGTTTCGTTTTGTTGCATTTTGTTAATGAAGAGGTTCCATCAATCACATATTCCACCCGGTACAGTTTTCGATATTATCATCATTGGCGGTGGTGCAACCGGATTAGGAACTGCTTTAGATGCGGCCTCCAGAGGATTTAATACCCTTCTGGTCGAGCAATCTGATTTTGCCAAAGGCACTTCCAGCAGAAGTACCAAACTGGTTCATGGAGGGGTGCGCTACCTGGCACAGGGTGATGTCGATCTCGTAAAACACGCCTTAAAAGAACGCGGCCTTCTGTGGCACAATGCCCGGCACCTCGTCAGTAAAGAAGAGTTTCTGATCCCTTGTTACAGCTGGTTTTCGGTAATTAAATACCTTGCCGGACTCACATTATACGACTGGCTCGCAGGGAAATATAGTTTTGGAAAGTCGAAATACTTTTCCCGAAAAAAGAGTATAGCCAAAATGCCTGGTATAAAAGAAAAGGGCTTAAGGGGATGTATCAGTTACTATGACGGGAAATTTGACGATGCCCGCCTGGCCGTTAATCTGGCGCAAACGGCCGTGCGATACGGTGCGACATTGCTTACATATACCAAAGTTACCGGATTAACCACAGCCAGTAGCGGAAACATCAATGGTGTGGTAACGGAGGATGTGATTACAGGTAATAAATCAATCTTCAGCGCCAGGGTGGTGATCAATGCCACGGGTGTGTTTGTGGATGATATCATCAAAATGAGTAATGCGCAGGCCCGGCCAATGGTTCGCCCCAGTCAGGGAGTACATATTGTACTGCACAAGCACTTCCTGAACACTGAAGCAGCGCTCATGATTCCCAAAACCTCCGATGGCAGGGTTTTATTTGCTGTTCCCTGGCATGGTCATGTTTTGGTGGGCACTACCGATACCCCTTTAAAGGAACATCTTCTGGAGCCCCGGGCACTTCAGGAAGAGATTAATTTTATTTTAAAAACCGCAGGATTATACCTTGCTCAAAAGCCATTGGCTGAAGATATACTCAGCGTATTTTCCGGACTCCGGCCATTGGCGGCAACTACCAACTCCGCAAAGAAAAGCACAAAGGAAATCAGCAGAGACCATAAGCTGGTTGTATCGCCTCAAAACCTGATCACCATCACTGGAGGTAAATGGACTACCTATAGAAAAATGGCAGAGGAAACCGTAGAACTGGCCATCAGCCGCGCAGAGCTGCAACCCAGGGCTTGCGTCACCCAAAACCTCCCCATTCACGGTTCAACGGAAGCGACTGACTGTCACTATCTGAATATCTATGGTACCGACCGGCTAAAGATAGAGCAACTGATCATGGAGAATCCTGCACTAAATCAGAATCTTCATCCCGGTTTCCCCCACGTGCAGGCAGAGGTGGTATGGATTGCACAACATGAAATGGCTGAAACGGTGGAGGACATACTAGCGCGCAGGTTAAGGATACTATTTGTAGATGCAAAAGCTGCAAAAGAGATGGCTCCCACCGTCGCTAAACTTATGGCTGCCGTTTTTCGGTTCGACCAGGCCTGGGAACAAGCGCAGGTGCAGCAATTCCACGCGCTGGCCAATGGCTATCTCGGCGACTTCCAATTCTCAGCAAAATCGCTATCTTTGGAATCAGGTGATCAATGTTAATCTGATCTAAACAGCTAATCCAAATATAGTGCAAGATTTTTTCTTATTTATCGATACTGAAACTTCCGGTTTGCCAAAAAACTGGTCGGCTCCCTACGATGAGGAAAAGAACTGGCCTTATATTATACAGTTAGCCTGGGTGATTTTTGATCAGGAATACCGGGAGGTTAAGCGCGCTAATTATTTTATCAAGTGTAGCGATTTTAAAATTGAAAAGTCGGCACAGAAAATACACCATATTACAGAAGAATTTCTGATGATCAATGGTGGTTCGCGTGAGGTGGCACTCGAAGCTTTAAATCAGGACCTGATCAGGTATCAGCCATTGGTTGTCGGCCATTTTATGGAGTTCGATTACCACATGGTCAACGCCGAGCATCAGCGTATCGGGAAACCGACTGAATTGAATCATTTACCGTTATTTTGTACCATGAAAGCGAGTGCACCCTTTGTAACAAACCCCTCAAAAGAGCTTTTAAAGCTTAATGAGTTTTACGAGGCCTTATTTAATGAAGAGCCTGAAGCTTTTCATCAGGCCCTTGCCGATGCATTTAATACCTCGCGTATTTTTTTCGAGCTTAAAAGAATGGGTAAAGTGACAGCGGAAAGCATTACTAAACAGAATAATAATTTTACCATTAACCATAAAGGCTCAAAACCGGAAACTGCTAAAAGTTTTATCAGCCGGTTATTTTCATTTTAATCTATGGATGAAAACTTCAGCAAATCACAGGAAGACGTCGCCGCCTCACTGGTAGCAGCCGTGAGCGATCAAAGTGCCGTATCCAGTAATTATTTGCTTGCTGATCAGCTTTATAATACCAGAATTAATGATCTTGCCTACAAAAAGATCATCAGTTGCCTGCCTGAAACCCCAATATATCTGGCGGCACAACAGATGGCCGCCAATAAAACCAGCTGTCTTTTCATCAGAAATGAAAATCATGAATACTTAGGATTCGTAACCGATATTACGCTCCGCGATCGGGTAATTGCCACCCAACTGGATTCGCAATCGCCCATCAGTAACGTAATGGACGAAAATATTGTGAGCATAGCCAGTGATGTATATGTGTATGAAGCACTCCTGCTCATGTTTAATACCAAATCGCGCTACCTGCTCGTTAAAAACGGACATGAATATGTAGGTTTTCTCAGTAAAAACAGGTTATTAAGTGAACAGGCCCAATCTCCCCTGGTCTTCATCCAGTCGGTAAAATCAGCGGCCAATACCACCGATTTACGGTCCAAATGGCGCAAAGTGCCCGGCATCGTTGCCCAGCTGCTCGCCCGTGGCGTACATGCCGAAATTGTAAACGAGGTGGTAACAACCATTGCTGATGCCATTTCCAATAAAATCATTGAGGATGTGATTGCTAAACTCGGTCCTCCACCGGCTAAATTTGTTTTTATGGTATTGGGTAGCGAAGGACGAAAAGAACTTACGCTTAAAACCGATCAGGATAACGCCATTATTTATGAGGACACACCTGAAGAGAACAGGGCAATGGTACGGACCTATTTTCTCGATTTTGCCACTCAGGTTTCTGATAAGTTAAACTACGTTGGTTTCGTATACTGCGATGGAGATTATATGGCTACCAACCCCAACTGGACCCACTCCCTGTCGCACTGGAAATACAATTACAAAAACTGGATTGAAGAGGCCTTACCCGAAGCTGCAGTTAAGTTTGCCGCTTTCTTTGATTGCCGGGCAATTTATGGCGACGATAGTATTATGCAGGAGCTGCGGCTGTTCGTTGATGATGAGCTTAAAAAACCGATAGAGAAATTCTATGTATACCTGGCCAAAAATGCTTTGCTGTATGAGCCACCCCTCACCTATTTTAGAAACATCAGAACACAGAAAATAGCAAGTAAAGAGGTTTTTGATATCAAAACAGCCATGACGCCGATTGTGGATCTGGTGCGCGTGTATGCGCTGCAAAACCGGATCTTTCAGAAAGAAAATACCGGCGAACGCCTGAGGGCATTGAAAGACATGGGCGTATTTAATGATACACAATTCAACGAGCTGATGCAGTCTTACTACTACCTGATGGGCTTGCGTTTGAAAAATCAGTCGCGACAAATTATTGATGCCCATGCCGCCCCCAATAATTTCATCGAAATCAACAGCCTCACTAAAATTGATAAGGTTACCCTGATCGAAATTTTTAAAACCATTCAGAATTTCCAAAGCGGGATTAAGATTAGGTTCACCAACAGCCTGGGCTAATGGATTTGGTTATGCTTCGAAAAGCTTAAAACAAATACCCGATCAAAATCCCGATCAGCACAATAACCGGCGGACTGATTTTCGTGAAGTTCAACAGCAGAAAAGTAGCCACTATAATGCCCATAAAAAGCCAGTTAAGGCTCATGGGGATTAATAAAAGGATAAATGCCGCAATGATAAAGCCTACACTTACGGCATTGATACCAGATAAACTATGGCGGATCCTGGAAATCTTTTTTAAATCATCCCAGAACGGAACGATAAACAGCACCAGGATTAATCCCGGAAGGTTTATGCCGATCACACCGATTAAGCCACCCAATATTTGTCCGGTCATGCCATAGCCAAAGTTTCTCATGCTCAGGGCACCCAGATAACTGGTAAATGAAAAGGTAGGGCCTGGTAAGGCTTGCTGTAAGGCAAAGCCTGATAAAAAGCCTGAAGAGCTGAGGTAATGCTTCATCTCTACAAACTCAGTAAACATCAGCGGCACCAATACCTGCCCGCCACCAAACACCAGGATCCCGTTACGGTAAAAGTTTTCCAGTAAACGGATCGGCAAACTAAATGGCGATGTTCTGTTGATCACCGCACCAACCATCGCAAACAGCAGCAGCGCACCCAGAAAGTAAATCATTTTTCTCGGGTTGATGTTGGAGAATAACTTTACCCGGAGCTCGGTTTCTTCTTTTGGTGTTTCAATAGCCGAAGAAATAATTCCCCCTACCAGAATGGCCAGCGGAAAAACATAAGCATTGCGTAGTACAAATGTAGCCACTACAGCGCCTACGGCCAGAAATACCGATACCTGTGAAGTGAGTACTTTTTTGCCCAGTTGCCACGCACCGTAGGCTACAATGCCCAGTGCGATGGGCTGAATGTATTCTAAAATATCATTGAACTTTTGTTTTTGATCCAACAAGGCATAACTGATGGCGGCAAAAGTCATGATCGCTGCCGTAGGCAAAATCCAGATCAGAAAGGTAATGATGGCGAGTTTAAGTTTGCCTACTTTCCAGGCTATACCAACTAAAGTTTGTGTAGAGGCTGGCCCCGGAAGTACTTGTGCCAGTGCATTTAATTCCAGCAACTCCTCTTCTGAAATGAACTTTGTGCTCTGCACAAAATACTTTAAAAGCAATGCCAGATGTGCCTGCGCGCCACCGAATGAAGTAAACGTAAAAAAGATTACATTTCTGATGAAAAGCCACTGCCTCTTGGCGGCGATAGGTTTTGCGGAACTAATCATCTTCGTAATCCAGGCCTGCTGCGGTATTGTAAGCGCCTTGTAATTCAGAGAATGCATGCATATCCCGCTTATTCCGGGCAACCACCATCCCTTTCTGGTAAACTTCAATCGCCTTCTCTTTCTGATTGTCTTTTTCCAGCAACTTGCCAAGGTGATAGTACGTGCCTACATAATCCGGGTGCTCATCAGTTAACTTAAGGTAAAAAGAATAGGCTTTTTCCTTATCATCCTGAGCGTTATACTCTGTGGCTAAGGCATATAATATAAACGGATCGTTAGGATCACTTTCTAAAAACTCCAATAACTTGGCTAAACGTGTAGATGACATTTTATTTCCTTGCTTTTTTAATTAAATTTGCAACAGACCTTATATATAATTCAAAACAAATATGAAACATTTATAGGCATCTTTATTGCTTGTTCAGATTCATATCACTTAAAAATCAATTTAACATATGAAAATATTAGTTTGTATCAGTAACGTGCCCGACACGACGACAAAAATAACTTTTACCAACGATAATACCGAATTCAATACTGCCGGAGTTCAGTATATTGTTAATCCTTATGATGAAATTGCATTATCAAAGGCTATTGAACTAACTGAAGGTGGTAAAGGCACCGTAACGGTAATCAACGTTGGCGAGGCAGCTAACGATCCAACCATCAGAAAGGCATTAGCCATTGGTGCCGATGATGCGGTACGTGTAAATGCTGCTCCACGCGATGCCTATTTTGTAGCAAAGCAAATTGCTTCTTACGCTGCAGATAAAGATTTTAATGTGATATTAACCGGCCGCGAGTCCATCGACTTCAATGGAAACCAGGTTGCCGCTATGGTTGGCGAATTTTTAGACATCCCTTCTGTTTCCATCATCAAGAAACTCGACTATGACGGAAGCACAGCAACCATCGAAAGAGAAATTGAAGGCGGAAAAGAAGTGTTAACGGTTACTGGGAAGTTTGTAGCGAGCTGCGCTGAAGGCGTTGCTGAACCTAAAATCCCGAACATGCGTGGTATCATGAGTGCCAGAACAAAACCCTTAACTGTTGTAGAGGCGGTTGCAATTGATGCCGTGACCAAAGTAACCAAATATGAAACTCCTGCCCCACGTGGTGCTGTAAAATTAATCGCTGCAGATCAGGCTGAATCTTTAATCGGACTATTACACAGCGAAGCTAAAGTAATCTAATCCGGATTTCCTGAAGGGAAATATTAATTATCCAATCGTTACACCATCCTTTTTTAAGGATCAAGAAATAAATATATGTCAGTATTAGTATATGTAGAGCAAGCTGAAGGTAAATTTAAAAAGTCTGTTTTTGAAGCAGTTTCCTATGCCAAAGCAATTGCCGATCAGCAGTCAACTGGTTTAACTGCCATCTCCATTGGCGATGTGGCCGAAAGCGAATTAAAAGAATTAGGTAAATACGGTGCATCGAAAGTGTTAAACGTAAGTGCTGAGCAGTTGAAAACCTTTGTTAACCAGGCTTATGCCAGCGTAATTGCTGCTGCAGCTGAAAAAGAAGGCGCAGATATCATCGTGCTTTCCAACTCTTTCTCAGGTAAAGGTTTGGCGCCACGTATTGCGGTAAAACTCCAGGCCGGTTTAGCAGACGGGGCCGTTGAGCTTCCAAGCACTGACGGAAAGTTTGCCATTAAAAAAACAGCCTATTCTGGAAAAGCTTTTGCCATTACCGAATTGACATCTGCCAATAAAGTCATCGCATTGAATCCGAATGCATTTGGAGTAAAAGAAAATGCCACAGACATCGCCATCGAAAATTTCGCGGCTGATGTAAAACAATCCGATTTAGGTACGGTTATCAAAGATATCGTTCGTGCTTCGGATAAGGTATCATTACCTGATGCTGAACTGGTAGTTTCGGCAGGAAGAGGATTAAAAGGTCCGGAGAACTGGGGAATGATTGAAGAGCTGGCAGGCTTATTGGGTGCTGCAACCGCTTGTTCTAAGCCGGTTTCTGATGCCGATTGGAGACCTCACTCAGAACACGTTGGACAAACCGGGATTGCTATCAGTCCTAATTTGTATATTGCAATCGGAATTTCAGGAGCGATCCAGCATTTAGCGGGTGTAAGCTCCTCAAAAGTGATTGTTGTTATCAATAAAGATCCTGAAGCACCTTTCTTTAAGGTTGCAGATTATGGCATCGTGGGCGATGCTTTTGAAGTTGTTCCTAAATTAATTGAAGCTTTAAAAGCGCATAAAGGGTAAGACTGATAAGACCTTATGGGTTTTCAAAACCTGTAAGGTCTTCGTTTATATATGAAAAAAGTTAAGTTAGATATTGTAGGTTTATCTTACAGTCAGACACAATCCGGCGCTTATGCCCTGGTTTTAGGTGAAGTAAACGGACGCAGGCGCCTCCCAATTATTATAGGTGCCTTTGAGGCGCAGGCCATTGCCATCGAAATTGAGAAAATGACCCCAAGCAGGCCCTTAACTCATGATTTGTTTAAATCGATGGCCGATACTTTTCATATCAATATTCAGGAAATCATTATTTATAATCTGGTAGACGGCGTTTTTTATGCCAAACTGATTTGTAGCGACGGGAAAAATACGCATGAAATTGATGCCCGCACATCTGATGCGATTGCTCTCGCCGTGCGCTTCGATGCCATGATTTATACCTATGAATTTATTCTTGCTTCGGCAGGGATTGTAATTGAAGGTAATGATTTTCTTTTTCTGGAAAATATGGACTCTATTGCCAAAGAACCTGAAGCAGAAAGCATGACAGCCACCGCGCAACAGGGATTTGGGGATTTAACCACCGAAGAGTTGCAGCAAAAATTACAGGAAGCTATTGCCGATGAAGCTTATGAAAAAGCCGCAAGGCTGAGAGATGAACTGAATAAACGGGGAAAATCATAAAACCGGGTGAATTTTCATCTTTTTTAATGAAAACAACCGATAAAATACAGCCATAATAGAACTGGCCCAAATTGTTTAAAATAATTTGGGCCTTTTTTTAAATATCTTTTAAAATAGTTCTATATTCAACCTTTACTTTCAAAAATCAAACAACACGATATGATGAATGTTAAGTTTCGCTTAACGCTGATGAGCTTTATGCAGTTTTTTGTATGGGGCGCCTGGTTAATTACAATTGCAAATTATTGGTTCGGAACAAAACAATGGGATGGTACACAGTTTGGTGCCATATTCGCGACCATGGGATTTGCATCCTTGTTCATGCCTACCTTAACAGGAATCATAGCAGATAAATGGGTAAATGCAGAAGTATTGTATGGTATCCTTCATATCTTATACGCAGCTGTACTCTTTTATCTTCCGCAGGTGGAAAGTCCGAATGCCTTTTTCTGGACCATCCTGATAGCCATGTGCTTTTACATGCCTACCATATCATTAAGTAATTCAATATCATACACCACTTTGAAATCGGGTAACCTTGACGTGGTTAAAGACTTTCCACCCATCCGCGTATGGGGAACGGTGGGTTTCATTGCAGCCATGTGGATTACCAACCTGAGTGGTAGTAAAGCAAGTGCAAATCAGTTCTACATTGCAGGTACGGGCGCATTATTATTGGGTATTTACAGCTTCAGCTTGCCTAAATGCAAACCAAGTAAACTGATATCCGAGAAAGCTTCACTGATGCAAACTTTAGGTCTGGAGGCCTTCAAGCTTTTTGCAAACTACAAAATGGCTTTGTTCTTTATCTTTTCCATGTTTCTGGGTGGTGCATTACAGCTCACCAATGCCTACGGCGACGTATTCCTGGATGAGTTTAAACACTTTCCAAGATATGTAGATTCTTTTGTGGTACGCTATTCTACCATCATCATGTCGATATCTCAGGTATCAGAAACCCTCTTCATTCTGGCGATTCCGTTCTTTTTAAAGCGTTTTGGAATAAAAAAAGTGATGATTATCGCCATGCTTGCCTGGGTGTTCCGCTTTGGTTTGTTTGCCTATGGCGATCCGGCCGGCAATTTATGGATGATTATCCTATCCTGTGTAGTTTACGGTATGGCCTTCGATTTCTTTAACATCTCAGGTTCGCTGTTCGTGGAAACTTCCACTACCCCTAAAACCAGATCTTCAGCCCAGGGCATGTTTATGATGATGACCAACGGATTCGGTGCAGTTTTCGGTAGTCTGGTTTCAGGATGGATGATTGATAAATATTTTACCAGATCATTTTCAAACATACAAGCCACATCAGAATTTGTAGGTGCTGAAAGTACCAATAGCCACCTCATTGATTTTGTAAAAAGTCAGGGCGTTAGCATCCTTGCAGATGGCTCCTTTGATAAAGCCATCCACATGAAAGACTGGCACCATATCTGGCTGTCGTTCACCATATATGCTTTGTTGATTACCATTCTTTTTGCGCTGATGTTCAAACACAAACACACCATCGCCGAAGAAAAAGCCATTGATGCCATTAGCCATTAAAATTTTTTATCTCGAAATACGCTCATGTCTGCCGGAAAATATAGAAAAGAACACAATTGCCTAAACTGTGGATCGCATGTAGAAAAACATTATTGCAGCGACTGTGGTCAGCCTAATTTAGAACTTAAGGAAAGCTTCTGGGGCTTTATCAGCCACAGTATCGCCCACTATTTTCATTTCGACAATAAGTTCTTCCAGACTTTAACTCCCCTGCTTACTCAGCCTGGGCAGGTAACGCTAGATTACCTCGCCGGTAAACGTGCCCGTTACATCAATCCGGTGAGCATGTACATTTTTGTTTCCATTGTTTATTTTTTGGTGGCTTATTCACCTGAACATAAATCTAAAGAGAAGGAACATGTGAGCGTAGAGACACAAAACAAGCAGAAAGCGGCTTTAGATTCTGTAGACAAACGCTTAGGCGCCGCTGGTATTCTTAAGCATGCCCCGGGCATTGCCAGCGATGTAAGACAAGGCATTAAAGAAGACATTGATAAGGGTACTTTTAAAAGCATGACTTTTAATCAGCAAAGCGCTGTGCTTGCTGATTTAAAAAAGCAAAACAAAGCCAGCCGCTCTGATTCACTTGCCCGCATCATTACAAAGTTCAGTGAAATTCATGATGAACGTAATGATTCTACCTACGAAGCTTACCTTAACAGGCAAAAGCATTTGCCCCTTTTGGAAAAAGACAATTGGTTTGAGCGCATGATCAAAAAGCGCTCGATTACCCTTGGTGCAAAGTCAGAAGTGATTGAAGAAACCCTGGAGCACAACAGGCCTAAGCAATACTTCCTGCTCATGCCCTTACTTGCCCTATTCATCATGTGGAATTTCCGCCGTAACCACATTTACTACCTTGACCACCTGATTTTTACCATACACGGGATGACGGCTTATTTTATCATCTCCATTTTTACCCAGCCAATTATCAAATACATTTTCGGTACAGACTCCATCATATCTACAATAATAAAAATAGGTGTAGTCGTATGGATTTGCTGGTATATGTTTAATGCACTTAAGGTCTTCTATCAACGCCAGAAAGTAGTGGGTAAAATGCTTATGATTTTTATCCTGTACTATGTGGCCTTCCGCTTAACCGAAATGATCATGCTCAATCTCATCTACTATGTAGCGGTGTAACCTCCCTTTTGCGATTGCACCACTTCTATGCCTTACATTATTTCTATTTCACCCAGGTATTTGCTATTGCTTCTGCTTTTACGGTCTTCTGATACGAACGCGATGTAAGCATGAACTTTTATACCCGAAAAACGCTCGCCTGCATTTAGCGTTGCTGTTCCAACCTGACGTCGGCACCCGGCAGTTTCAAATTTCGCTTTACGCTGTTCCGGATTGTAGATTACCAGCATCACGCGGTCATCGTATCTATAAGGCCCTTCTTTACTCCAGTTAAAAGTAACTGAACCTTTTTCATTGCTGCTTACCTCAACCTCCGCTGCCATGGATTGCTGCCCATAACTTAGCAATACTTTGGCAGGGTCAATGTAAAATCCTGCATCATCTGTGATCAGTGCATTTTTTGAATTGTAGGATTTTGCTGCTAAAAACCCCTGATAGGTTTGTGCATAGCCCTGGAACCCCACCCGCAGAAATTCTGTTAAGGGGTCGAACCATTGCTGAACATATGCAAACTTACGCTGATTTGCGAGTTCCTTTTCTGAAAAAGGGGTATGCCTTTCTCCTACTGTACGAATAACCTGCTGCCCAAATAAAGGGTAGCTTACTACTTTTCCGAGTTTTCCTCTGAATCCTCCGTTGAAGCCCTTGTCTAAAATTCCCATAATCTGTTTTTTTTCTACAATCATAGCAATTAGGAATAATATCTGCAAGTTGATTTACAGGGACTTAACCCGGATTTGAAGGGGGGTTGGTACGGAAATGCCCCTACTAACCCCCTACCACTCCCCTGTAAATCCCCTGCAGAGCCCCCGTCAAGGCAGTAATTGAGGGTACCCTGCAATACGTTTGCAATTGTGGAAAAAAAGTATTAAAAAACAAAAAAGCCACAGGTTCCATGAACCTGTGGCTTACATATTATCTGTATTTAGCTTACTTTCTGTCTTTGATATTTACAAAAGGTCTGTCAGTTTCACCAACATAAATCTGGCGCGGACGGCCAATTGGCTCTTTGTTTTCGTGCATTTCTTTCCATTGTGCAATCCATCCCGGTAAACGGCCCAATGCAAACAATACGGTAAACATTTCTGAAGGGAAACCTAATGCCCTGTAAATGATACCTGAATAGAAATCTACGTTTGGATATAATTTTCTGTCGATGAAATACTGATCGGTTAAGGCCGCTTCTTCCAGTTTTTTGGCAATCTCTAATACGGGATCATTGATGCCCAGGTTTTCCAGAATATCATCGCAAGCCTTTTTAATGATTTTAGCACGTGGATCAAAGTTCTTATACACGCGGTGACCAAATCCCATCATCCGGAACGGATCGTTTTTATCTTTCGCTTTTGCGATCCATTTCTCTGTATCACCACCGTCAGCTTTAATCAGTTCAAGCATGTCGATTACAGCCTGATTGGCGCCGCCATGAAGCGGACCCCATAGTGCTGCTATACCTGCTGCTACTGATGCATATAAATTACAATCTGATGAACCAACAATACGTACAGTTGATGCTGAACAGTTCTGCTCGTGATCGGCATGCAGGATCAATAACTTGTTCATGGCATTAACCACAATCGGATTTACTTCATAATCTTCGGTGCGCTGTCCGAAAGTCATCCAAAGGAAATTGGTTACGTAATCGTATTTGTTTTTAGGATAGATAAGCGGGTTGCCTAACGACTTCTTATAGATGAAAGATACGATAGTTGGTAATTTAGCCAGTAACTTAATGATGGTTAAATTTTGCTCTTCAGCAGTTTGATTCGGCTTTAAACACTCAGGGTAAAATGTAGATAGAGAGAAAATTAGTGAGCCCAGCTGACCCATTGGGTGAGATTTGGAAGGATAGCCATCAAAAAACTTCTTCATATCCTCATGAATCAAAGTATGTTTGTTGATCTCAGTCTGTAAATTTTCTACTTGTTCTTGTGTTGGAAGATCACCATAGATAATCAGGTAGATAACCTCAAGGAAGCTTGATTTTTCTGCAAGCTCTTCGATTGAATATCCCCTGTATTTCAGGATACCTTTTTCTCCATCTAAAAATGTGATTTTACTTTTTGTCGAACCAGTATTTTTAAAACCAGTATCTAAAGTGACAAAGCCTGTTTGATCTCTTAACTTAGAAATATCGATGGCTTTTTCGTCTTCTGTTCCTGTTATTACTGGCAATTCTATTGTCTTACCATCAACTTTGATCTCTGCAATATCTGACATATTATTGTATTGTGTTTATAGCTTTCTAAATTATATAAAATTAATATACGGGCATAACAAATCTGTTAATTTAATATGAAAATTAAGTCGGTGTGACGTAACAATCATGATTTGATTAAGATTTTCTGCTGTTTTCTTATTTGGTTTTAATCTCCTCTACCACGCTGCCACATTCCAGCATTTCATCACCGTAGTAAGGATTTCTGATTTCCTTTTCCGAAGATAACCAGTCGCCGCCATCCCCTTTGTTTGCCATCGGGCAATGTTGTACATAGACTGTGCCTTTTTCAAGCTCACTACTTTTAACCAGTGCAATGATATCTGCGCTAAGTGTGGTGAAATCTTTACGTTGCGCAGTAAGGTCAGCTTTTGAAGCAATCTTTCCGGCAATTAATGCCGTAGGCTCACAGCCAGCGTAACCCGCTAAACTTTTTTCAAGACTTTGTGCTGCCGACTGTGCCTTTGAGGAATCCGATTTTACTAGCGCATTTTTTAGGTCGAAATATTGAGATAGGATAGTATTCTTTTGTGCATCCATTACTAAAACATCCTGATTTGCCGTAGCTGATTTAGTGGTAGAATCTGTAATGCTTTCTGATTTTTTTTCTGATTGATTACAGGCAAGTAAAGTGGCTAAAATGGCAATGCCGAATATTTTTTTCATTGTATTTGGTTTTCGGCTCAAAATAGCAATTATAATATTAAATCAATAAAAAAAGCCCTGCAAACTGCAGGGCTTCCCGATTAAATGATGTTTTAATTATAATTTGAAATTATAAGCTAATCTCAAATTAAACTGACCTGTTTTCATGAAATACAAATCTGATGAACTGTTATTCACATATCCTTCGTATTTAACGCCAAGATCTAAACCATTTTTCCATTCGTATCCTAAACCACCAGTGTAGATGAAGTTCATATTGGCGCCATCTTTAACTGCCAAGCCTGATCCAAGCTCGGTAGCCAGGTACATTCTCTCAATCGGAAATACTCTAACACCACCTAATAAAGGGATGAATTCAAATTTCAATGGACTGCCTTTCCATTTTAAACGGGTGTAACCACCAGATGCAGTAACGGCCACAAAAGGACTTAAGTCATACTGTAATCTTAAGTCTGCTCCATAACCATAATCCATTTCCGAACGATCAGGAAATAAGCCATAATTTACGCCAACACCTACTTTGAATGCCATGCCACTTCCTGCAGCTGGTGTTTCCATGGTTTGAGCCTGTAAATTTGAGCTTGCGAAAATTGCAACTGCCGTTGCTGCTGTTGCAAAGAATTTAGTAATGTTTTTCATATTCGATATGTTATTTAATTATTAGGTTTATCATACTTACGCAGAATTGTATCAATCAGATTTATTAATTTTCATTTTTTTCAAAATGTCCTGAAATAAAAAAAGCCCCGCACATGTGCGGGGCTCTGTATAAATGTTATATTTATTACAAGCTAAATCCGTAAGCCAGACGTAAGCCAACATAACCTGTGCTTCCACCATCTCTTGCTAAACCTTCGTATTTAACGCCAAGATCTAATCCATTGCTCCATGCATAACCTAAAGCCGGAGAATATACAAATGATGTTCCTGCGCCTTTATTGGTTCCAAAACCGGCACCCAGTTCTGCTAGTCCGTAAACGCCTGATCCTGAATCGTTGAAGAAATATTTGGCACCCACTTTAACCGGGATATAACCGAAATCAGGAACATCAACCCCAGTATTACCGATTTCCTTACCCAGGAAACGGGTATAACCTGCTGTTACCGGAATCGATAATTGTTTATCTACATCAAACTGATAACGTAAGTCTGCGCCTAAGGCCACACCGTAAGCATCACTTGTAGGGATACCACCAATAATTCCTATGCCTAATTTTTGTTTATTTTGAGCGTTAGCATTTGTAGAAATAAATAAAGCTACTACAGCTGCTGAAGTAGCTAGAATTTTAGTAATTGTTTTCATTTTAAGATATCGTTTTATTAGGTAAAATAATATGCTTCACCAATTACAAAGGCTGTGCCAAAAAACCGCCTATTTATAGCAAATAGCTATAATTTGGTCATAAACAGCACTTAAAAGAATAATTTTATTTAGTTTAAACCTTTTGCAGGATGAGCTGTTTTAAAAGGTTGGTTTCAGCGCCGGCATCGAGCCAGTTTATGCTCACCCCATCCTTTTCCATCTTTCTGAAAAACGTATTCTGGCGTTTGGCATACTGGCAAATGGCTATACCAAGTTTGTTTCTTAGCTCCTCGAAGTCGAGCAAACCGCCAAGGTATTGCGCGATGAATTTATACTCCAGGCCATAAAATACCAGCATTTCAGTGGTAATTCCTTCAGCAAGCAGCGCTTCTACTTCGGCAATCATTCCATCGTTGAAACGATTATCCAGCCGCTTTAATATTTTAGAACGCGTCAGGTTGACTTCACTCTTCAGTCCGAAAACAATGGGTCTCAGTTCAGGGCGGGCAACTACCTCAAGTGTGTTCGATTGCAGGAACGCTTCTATTTCAATTGCACGGATTAGCCTCTTCTTTGAAGACAGATCTACGAGTTGCAGATTCTGGCTCTTGCTAATCATGACCTGAAGTGTTTCTTTGGAAAGAAGTTCGAGTTCTTTCCGGAGTGCGTCGTTTACCGGGACAGCGGTGTAGGGTTGGTTTTGAAGCAAACTATGGATATACATTCCGGTACCGCCGCAAAGCACAGGGATTTTACCTTTAGCAGAGATGCTTTCGAAAGCCTGATAAAAATCATTCTTGAAAGCATCCACGTGGTACCGCTCCCCCGCATCCAGTATATCGATTAGATGATAAGGAATGTTTTGATTGTTGATCACATACTCGTTCAGGTCTTTTCCGGTACCGATATCCATTTTACGAAATACCTGCCGGCTATCGGCGCTGATGATCTCGGTGCCTAAAGCCTGGGCAACCTGAACGGCGAGCCGGGTTTTTCCTGAAGCCGTAGCACCCAGGATAATAACCAGGTTATAATCTTCCTTCATCACACCTCCATATAAATTTTAAACTACCGGTATTGAATACTTCCTTACCACTTACACAAGCATCCTTTTTGAGTTTACGGTTCCCTTCATCATCAAGGCAAAAATACTGCGGGGCAATGGCGTTGATAAATTTGAAATTCAGTTTTTCATACGCCTCTCCAGCCGACCAGTCGCGATCTGCGTAGCTCATGATGTCATTTGGCTGATATTGCGCTTCGAAATGTTTCAGGAGCTTACTTAGTCCACCCGTTACGGAATGGCCAGCCTGTACCGCAAAACGAATGAGCTCTGCTGATTTATAATTTTCACTGTGATTCATTCTGCGCAAGGCCGAGAAGGTGGCTACGGCAACGAGGTTGTCCTTTGCAAATAAACCCAATTTGTAACGGCTGCTCACCGTTCCCTGCAGATGATTCTCGTTCAGGAATTTATCTGCTACTGGTTTATCCAGTTTGATCACGCTGGTTTTCCGGCCATGGATCCGGATATTGTCGCCCAGAAGGGATTTTATTCTGGCTAAAACCTGTAGCGACCGGTTTAGCCATACATCCTCCCACAGATGTATGCATCTTTTTTGTTGAAGAAAATAACTTTGCTGCAATTGAATAAGCTGATCAACTTCGAAGTTGTTATTAAGGGGGACCAGATTCAGAAAAAGCTGATCAGTATGGATTGCGAGCAAAATGAAACCGTCTTTATGGACTAGCCGGTACGCTAAACCTTCGTTCTCCAATGCAGATTGTAATTGCGAAATCCAGTAGGTTGCTGTTTGGGCAGGTGTTGTCAATAGTGTCAGTTTATCCGGTGACTTTCAATCACCGGATGCAAATTTAAGAACAGAATCTTAAATCCACTCTTTTTCCTTAAACTTTGAATGGGCTATTTCCACCAGGGTTTCCACTTCTTTGCGTTTTGAATCGTCTAGTGTGTTCGTTTTTAAGCCAGATTGCTCAGGACTAAACTCAATAAGCGCTTCATTTCCTGCTGAAAATGCTGTGGAGTTTATCTTCAGCTCTACCTGATCTCCACTGATATAGATACCGGCAAAAAATCTTTCTGTACTCGTTTTACCGTTTTCTTCCACATTCTTTTCACTGTATAGATCGTAACCTGATTCAGAATTTTCATGTACAGTATATCCACGTGATGCGTAAGGTTGTAATCCAGCCCTGATGGTTTGAAATATTTCGGTAAGATCGGTTTTCATAGCTTATACTTTAAGTACAAAACACCATAAAGTAGTTTTTGTTTAGGTTTTTAGCCTTGCAGCCACCATTTTGCCGTAGGCAAATATTTGTTAAGGTTGATAGTTTCTCCCAGCCGTGGGGTCACGATGGGGAAGTTTAAATCTTCCGCAGCCGCCACTACCCTTTTTACGGGCTCATCCCAGCTGTGCATGGCTAAACTGAATTTCGACCAATGTACGGGCATCAAAACCTTTGCTTTTAAATCTATTGCAGCCTGCACCGTTTGTTCCGGGAACATGTGTATATAAGGCCAGTAGTCATTGTACTGTCCGCATTCCAGCAAGGCCAGATCGAAGGGGCCATACTGATTGCCAATTTGTTGGAAGTGGGTGTCGTAACCCGAATCTCCCCCCAGGAATAGTTTCGACTGCTTAGATTGAAGTACGAAAGCTGACCACAATGTTTGGTTGCGCCTGAATTTTCTACCGGTGAAATGCCGGCCGGATACCGCAGTAAACTTCAGGCTATCGAATAAACTAACCGACTGCTCCCAGCATAATTCGTTAATTTTTGAAGCCGGTACACCCCATCTTTCCAGGTGAGAGCCTACCCCTATAGAGGTGACAATGGATTTACTATTGGGTGCGATTTTTAAGATACTCTGATAATCGAGGTGATCATAGTGATCGTGGGTGATAACAAGTACATCGATATCCTTAAAATCAGCAGCCTGTACAAAACCAGTGCCCTTGAAAGCTTTGCTCCCTATGAAAGAAAATGGTGAGGGGGTTTCGCTGAAAACAGGATCAACCAGAATCCTGTATCCGTTAATTTTAATCAGGTATGATGAATGTCCGAACCAGATCAGTTCCACCTCATCCCCGGCGGCTTTACCGTTGAGATCGGGCTTTACGAATGGAAGCGGATTTGACGGGGTTTTATCTGGGTTCTGATCAAATAGAAAAGCCTTCAATAGCGTAAAAAAGCTTACACCTTCGGGTTGCATTAGGGTAGGCGATAGATTTTGCAGTGCGCCATCCCTGTAATTTGATAAATGGTGAATTTGATCAAGGCGTGTACCTTTGGGTAAGCGGCCGAAAACCGGTAGGTTGAGCACTACGAACACCGCTAGTGCCAGGATTAGGACTATATAGACAAAAATCATCTTAAAATTTTAGAGCGCTAATTTATATAAATAGAAACTAGCTTTTCGTCAGCCCAAAGCAAAAAAAGCCCTGATGAACTCAGGGCTTTGAAAGGTATTATTCCAGGTTTTGTTTATTTCAATAACCACATGATCTGGTTGTTGTCGTCATTTCCACCGTACTGACTGGCAATAGCCGCAGCAAGGTTGACTGAATTATAACTCAGTTCGTTTGACGGATACATCCATCGTAATGGTAAACTGGTTGATGGCGTGTTTAAGTTCGTTGAGGTATTGAGCTTAAATACAGGGTAACCTGTTCTGCGGTTTTCGAACCAGGACTGGTATTTATTTCCCTGCAGAAAGCTGGCCACATATTTCTGCGCGATCACCTGACCAATCTGCTGGTCGGTAGTACCTGCCAGTGCTACTGTAGCCGGAAAGGTATCAATGTACGTGGCATCCATTTTCATGTTGTGGTGATAATCGGCCAGATCGGGTGTATTGGCCGCAATGAAAGTCATCGATGATTTAATTCCATTGGCGTAATAAGTCTGGGCTGCTGTGCCAGAGATCCATCCGCGAAGTGTTGCCTCTGCAAGAATGAACTGCAGGTCCCAATAGTTGAAAACCCCTACAGGTTCTGCATTTACCAGATTGGTATAACGGTTATTGATATCTGCATAGTCTTTGCCTACCCTGATGGTTTGCAAAGCGGAAAAGGCATCGGATGGCTCTACTCCCGGATAAGCGGCCTTATCTGATTGGGAAACCCCGGCAGTTATTTTGATGGCCGAGGGTTTGGCGTAATAAAACAAACGCCTGTCGTTGGTAACCTTAAGCGGTTCAAGCAGCACATTGCTAAGCATGGTATAGTTTGATTTTACAAAGGAGTTTCCTGAGCCCGCGGGTACATCACTCCATGGGTAATTCTGCCCTGCTGTAGCATTATAGGCCAGTGCGAAATTATCGTTGTAGTCTCTCATCAATAAGCGGTTTGCCACAATGTCTTTAAAGCGATCGATAACCTTTAAGTCTGCATCGGTTGTCTTTTTGTAAAGATTCATTAGTACATGCAGCTGAAAACTGTTAGTTAATCGACGCCATTTTTCGGTGCTTCCTGCAAAGATCGGATCACCTTCAAATGTTGCACCTTGGGCAAATAAGGCATTGGCCTGATCTAGCTCATCTAATATACCCAGAAAAACAGTTTTCTGAGTATCATATTTAGGTTGTAAAATCCCGGCCGACTCTCCTTTTACTGCTTCTGTGTAAGGGATATCACCCACCTGCATGGTGCTGATGAAAAACTGCCATGCCCTCACAAAGTGCCCAAGGGCCTGATAGGATTTTCTCAATGCATCGCTGGTGGCATAATTCTCCATCGGGGTGATATTTCTTAACACGGTAATGCGATCAAAATCCGTGCGGTTAATGCGATTGTATTGAAAGCCCTCCTGCCCTTCTCCCCAGGTGAGGTATTTCCCCAGTAGAAAAGGCTGCATAAATGCTTTTGTGGTACTGATGTCGCTCCGCGTGATGCTCAGGATCATACTAGTGGCCAACATTGCCGAATTGACTTCAGTGGTTGAATTGGGATTGGTATTAATGGCTTCAAATTTACTGCAGCCACTGCTTATTGATATCAGTACAGATAATAATAAGGTATATTTTAAAAATTTACTTTTCATAACATCTTTTTAAATATGGTTGATCATTAAAAGCCAACTTTAACATTAAATCCAACCATTCGCATGGATGGTGAGTTGAGGTTTTCCGTATCCACATCCGGGTCAGAATACTTAAAGTTCGTCCACATGAATAGGTTTTGGCCGGTTAGGGAGAATGAAGCATTCTTTAAGCCCAACTTCTCTGTAAGTTTTGCGGGCACATTATATCCCAAAGAAATTTCACGAAGTTTTACAAAACTGGCATTCTGAAAACCGAGGTCTCCGCCCCTGAAATTCTGTGCATAATTTTGATATCCGACCTGAACATCGTTCACAGCGTACTGTCGCGTATCACTTATAATCTGGCCATATTTATCAAAGGTTACTGTGCCGGAAACGACCTTTACGCCTGTGCCAACGTAATTGTTTAATTTATTTACTACCTGATCATAACGGTACTGATTATCAGTTTCCGGTGCGGTTCCTGTATCGAACATTTTATCATAGATGTAGTTGTACATCCAGCCTCCTATACGGCCATCAATATTAATGCCCAGCGACCAGTTTTTGTAGCTGAAATTATTGATGAAACCAAAACTAAAATCAGGATCGGTATAACCCAGCACTTTCGAATAGGTACTTTTTACAGGCACACCGTTCTGGTGAATAACATTTCCACTTGGATCAGTTAACCAATAGGTGCCCGTATAGCTATCCAGTCTTTCGCCTTTTGCCGTCCATAAATTGTCAGGCGAATACTTGCTGTCCAGGTCGACAAAATACCGGTGCTGGTTCGACCAGTTAATGGTAGAATTCCATTGGAAATCGCGGTTTTTGATTACAGTTCCGTCCACTGTGATTTCCAATCCGCGTCTTTCATAGGTTTCGCCGAGGTTGACTAATGTTGTAGAGAATCCTGAAGTAGCGGCAATGCTTGCACTAGCCTGTCGATTATAATAAAGCTTATTAAAATAAGCCACATCGAAGTGCAATCGTCTTTTGAACAAGTATCCGGCCGCACCAATTTCATAGGTTCTTTGTGAACTTGGTAATAGATCAGACCCTAATAATGATGAAGGGTAGTTCGCAGAGTTAAGTGTATTCCATGCTGAAGTTGTAGTACCGTATGTCCTGTTGATGGCGTACGGATTAAAAGCCGTTTTAAATATAGCCCATGAGCCTCTAAGCTTGAACATATCAATCACCTTGGGCAGATCCACGAGTTCTGAAACGACTACACTTGAGCCTAGGGATGGATAAAAATAAGATCTTGAGGTTTTTGGTTGCGACGAATTCCAATCATTTCTGCCAGTAAAGTCAAGAAATACAGCATCCGCATACCCAATTGAGGCCCTTCCAAACAAACTGTTGAGTTGTTGGCTATTACCTCCCTGTGCAACAGTTGGAGGTTCAACCGAACCTGCAACTGAATAGAATGTTGGAGAAATCAATCCGTTTTTAGTTGTCGCTTCTAAAATTTGATTCTGGAAATAAAAAATAGTCCCTCCAGCTAGTGCGTCAATAGTAACTTTATTTAGTTTCTTTTTATAATTGACTATCAAATCATTATTAGTACTAAATCCCACTGAATCACGTATAGAATACATCCCTTTCGCATTCCAGCCGCTACCGTTTACGGCTCCACCACGTGTACTGAAGATATTTGCTGTTGGATTTCGGAAGGAAGTTTTATTATTATAATTATCGTATCCTATTCTTGCCAATACACTCAAATCTTTACTGATGTTATAGGTGGCTGTAACATTTGCATTTACGGTGTTGTTCTGTATTCCATTGAGTTTTTCGTAAGCAATCAGATATGGATTGTCGTACCAGTTTGTGTACATCCAGTTCTGGGTTTTATTTGGGACTTTCCAGTAGTCCTGGTAATCACGGATGTCATACTCTGTTCCTGTCCACATGACTAGCTGATAAAGATAACCTTGATTATTGTACCCCGTTCCCCATACCTGATCTGCCCATCTTTTGCTTACGCCCATGTGTCCTTCCAGTTTAAATTTCTCACTCAGCTTCATTTCACCAGCCATGGTTAGATTGACCATGTTTAAATTCTGGTTCGGAAACTGGCCTTTGTTATAAATATCGTTTAAACCGATTCTGAAACTACCATTCTCTCCCGATTGGGCGATGCTCAGATTATTGTTCAGTACGATACCATTAGACATAAAGTTCTTTAAATTGTCTTTTCCCTTTGATACCAATGGCATATTATCTTCAAACTGTTTGGTTAGCGGATTCCAGTCCCTGGCGGTGCCGCCCACATCCAACTTTGGTCCCCAAACATAATCGTTGTCAATTACGCCATTCTGACCGCGTGCATAAGAACTTTGTACATCAGGTATGGCCAGATATCCAAGAGAGGTCATGGTATTGCTATTAAAATCAACAGAGAATCCTTTTCCTGCCGAACCTTTTTTAGTCGTAATTAAAATTACTCCCCCTGGCGCTCTTGAGCCGTATAGTGCTGATGCTGTCGGTCCTTTCAAAATGTCCATACTCTCGATGTCATCAGTTGGGATATCTCTTAGTGACATATTCCGATAAGGCACACCATCAATAACCAATAAGGCACCTTCACCACGTAGCTCAATCGTAGGTCGCGCGTTAAATTCAGTCGAGTTTTTAACCACCAGTCCTGAAACCCTGCCGGTTAAGGATGTGCCTACGTCCACCCCTTTTACGGTTTGCAAATCTTTTCCTCCAACCCTTTGTACGGCATAACCTAAGGATTTCTCCGATCGCTTGATCCCCAGGGCGGTAACCACCACATCTGTTAAGTCGTTAGCAGCCGGCTGAAGGGAAATGCTGTATTCCCGCTGACTATCAATAGCAACCTCTTTGGCAATATAACCGATATAGGAAACCACCAGCGTGGCACCAATGGGTGCGTTGATGGTAAATGCACCGTTTCCGTCAGTGGTAGCCCCGGTTTTGGTACCCTTGATTAAGACACTGGCCCCTACAATAGGCTGGCCGTTTTCATCCAGCACTCTTCCTTTTATGGCTTCAAAAGTCAATGTTACAGGTGTTTCCGACTTACGCTTCAATACAATAGTTTTATTGAATATTTTGTAGTTGAGCGGCTGATCTTTGAAACAGATGTTCAACACCTGTTCAATAGACATTTCCTTTACATCAATGCTCACCTTTTTGGCACTTTGCAGCTCAAGGTTATCGTAAAGAAATACATACTCGCTTTGTTTTTCGATGGAACGAAAAACGACATCGATAGATACATTCTTCTGCTTCAGCGTGATGTTCTGACTATAAACACTGGCGCTAACCTGGCAAAAAGAAGCAAGTAAAATGATCGCAATTAGCTTCATTACAATTAATAGTTGTTTTGGTCTGCTTGCTATGGACGATGCCACATACAAGAATCTACTTAAATTCATACCTTTGAATTTGGGTTTTAAAACATTATGGCTTAGATCAATATTGTTTTCCTGCAGCGGAACTATCCCTGCAGGCATGTAGATCCCGAAAATCTGACGGGGAGTGGTACGAACACTTCCCGTTCTTTATTTTGAGATCAGCTTGATGTGAAGGGTATTTTTAACTCATAGTTGTTGGTTATTTAATGATTAGTTTGGTTTTGGTTCTTTATTTAGGATTAATTGTTATTCTTCCGCTTTCAATCCGGCAATGTATGCCTGAGTAAGCCAGCATTTTAACCAGGTCTTCGGCGCTGGAGTTCCTGGGGATTTTACCTGTGTAAGCTTTTATTGGTATCTCACCATTGTAAATCACCTCCACATCGTACCATCGGGAAATCTGCCGCATAAAGGATTTCAGATCAGATCCGACAAACTGAAAGTAACCGTTTTTCCAGGCGATTACAGCCTCCGCGTTTTCTATAGGTAGTACTTTCATCTTTTGAGCGGATTTGTTAATACCGGCCTCTTCGCCAGGGTGCAATATTTCAGTTTTTGTATGGTTTTTGATTTCCACTGCGCCTTCGAGTAAAGTGGTACGCTCTTCATCTTCGTCGCTGTACGTATTCACATTGAAATGGGTGCCCAGCACTGTGATTACCGACTGGTCGGTGTGTACCACAAATGGCTTAAATTTATTCTTGGCTACCTCGAAGTACGCCTCACCTGTTATCGTTACGCCTCTATTGGCGCTAGTAAATGCGGTTGGGAATGTGATGGAAGAGCTGGCATTCAGCCATACCTGACTTCCATCGGTTAAAATTAAATGATACTGTCCTCCCCTTGGGGTCGTAATGGTGTTATTGGTAACGGCCTTGTTTTTTAGTGCGTTTGTAAAGCGATAGGTTACTTCCCCGCCGCTTGTCTTGGTAATGCTCACACCATCTTGCTGTGCCAGGCGGCCTTCGGCGCTTTCATTTAATATAATCTCCTGCCCGTTACCCAGTTTTAAAATGGCATTGTTCCCTCCAGGCTTAATCTGATGTTGGGCAGTGAGACCGGCAATGGGTTTAATTTGCGGGTTTGTGGGCTTTTGTAAGTATAGATACAAGCCACCAAGTACAATGATCAGCAACGTTGCCGCCCTTGCGAAAAGGGGAAATGACTTTCTTAGGATTTGTTTCTCTTTTGGTGATACATTTTCCTGATTGATGCGGTTGATTACGTTCGTGTAGATGTCATTCTTAATGGCGTTGAGATCAGCTTCATTTGATGAAAATTCTTCTCCCTCCACACGGGCGTACCAGTCTTCAACCAGCAATTTTTCTTCGGTGCTTGCAGTTTGATCGTTGTATTTCCTGATAAGTTGTTTGATGTAATCGTGTTCCAAAACAGTCGCTTTTATTAGATATACCCTGAAACTTTAGAAAGTACTATAGCCTTGCCAAAATTTATTCAGTTCACATTTGATACTAAATGCAAAGGGGCATCCTGTGATGAAAAAACACAGGGAAGGTTAAGACATATATCTGGCAACCATCAAAGCCAGCAGGGCAAGTGACGAGTCGTAATCGCTCACGCGCAGCCTCAGGCGCTGATAGGCAGACTGGAGTTGGTTTTTAATGGTTTGTTCGGAAAGGGAAAGTTCTTCGGCAATTTGCCTGATGGACAGTTCGTCTTCTTTTTTCATGAGGTAAATTGCCTTCATCCTTGCCGGCATCTTCATTACCTCATCGTCGATGATCGTCTTGAGTTCCTTTTCCAAAAGAATGTTCTGCGACTGGTGATCCGCGCGAATCCCGCTGGAGGCTACTTTGTTGGCGTAACGGAGTTTTACATCATCCTGTGCGTAGAGTTTTAATGTTTTGTTCTTCAGGACGGCATATAGATAAGCCAATACACTGCCTTCCGTATCGAGCAGATCAATTTTATCCCACAAACAAACGAAAACTTCCTGTGCGAGGTCTTTAGCCACGTCAGTGTCGTTTACTTTTTTGTACGCATGATTAAAAATAATGTTCCAGTAAGCATCGAACACGAGCTGAAATGCCTTGCTCTTATTTAGCTTAACCAGGTAGAAAAAGTTACTTTCTAATTCCTTATACATATCCAATTCACAATGAGTTTAAAAAACACGTGTTTATTACAGTTTGGGTGTAAAATGATATTATAAAGGGATGGGGTTTACAGGTATTCATGATCGCTTTCAAATTAAAGGAAGTATCATTAAGACAGTATTAACCCATCGTAAACTTAATAAATAAAATTGGAATCAGCTAGTCTCATAAACAAAAGGTATAAAAGTATCTCCTGGTTTTTTAGAGATACTTTTATGGGATTAATAATCGTCGTTTAAAGCAAATATGGGTTTTCTGCTCATCCACTTGCCGCCGGTAAAGTCGGGGAATTCGACTGTTTCATTGCCCAACTCAATAGATTGCTCACTTAACGGTGTAATGGCGCTCCATGCTGCGGCGTCATATATATCCAGCGGAGTAGCTTCGTTGCGTTTTGCTGCTTCGATAAATGCATGGATCACAAAAAAATCCATACCCCCATGACCAGCGCCCTGGGCATCGTTACCGTACTTTTTCCAGAGTGGGTGGTCATATTTATCTAACCACTCTTTGGCATTATCCCAGGTATGGGGTTTGCTCACCCCTTCTACGTAAATGCTCTTATTGATGTCCATCCAAAGCCCTTTGGTACCCTGAAACCTGAAGCCCAGGGAGTAAGGACGCGGCAGATTGGTATCGTGCTGAAGAATAATGGTTTCGCCGTTTGCGCAGTCGATTGTGGTGGTCACGATGTCACCCAGTCTGAAGTTGACTTTTGCATTCGGATGAGCTGCGCCGCCCTTATCTACAATGTAATTATGGAGACCACGGGATTTTGTAGCGAAGGAATTGAGTTTAAGGAACCGGTTACCCCGGTTGATGTTGATGCATTGTGCCACCGGCCCGATGCCATGGGTGGGATATAAATCACCATTGCGGTAAACCGAATGATTGGTTCTCCAACGCGCTTCAGAGAAAGCTTTTTCGCCAAACTCAACACCATGCCCGTAGGGGTTTACGCCATCATTAAATTTCACTTCCCTCAAATCGTGCTGGTAACCGCCCTGTAAATGCAGCATTTCACCAAATAAGCCCTGGCGAACCATGTTCAGTGCAGCCAATACGTCTCGGCGGTAGCATACATTCTCAAGCATCATCACATGGGCATCAGCTTTTTCTGTTGCGTGCACCACGTCCCAGTGATCCTGCAGATTAATTCCCAAAATCACTTCGGTAGCGATATATTTAATCCCGGCATCAAGGGCGCCTAAAATCATGGGTTTATGTAATTCCCATGGTGTAGCGATGATAACAGCCTTAATATTTTTGAGTTCCAGCATCTTTTTCCAGGCATTTTCATCACCTGTAAAAATCCTGGGCATTGGTTTTCCGCTTTTAGAAACGATGGCTTTACTCATCTGAAGCATTTTGTCATCTACGTCGCAAATGGCAACCAGCTCTACATCATCCCGCCTTAATATCAGGCTTAAATGATTTTGCCCCCTCAGGCCTACTCCTATCATCACCACCTTTATTTTACCATCAGCCTGAGCGGCAAATAGGGTTTGATCAGGAATGGTAGCGATAGCTGCGGTGGTTAATCCGGCATTTCGTACAAATTCTCTTCTGTTCATCTTTGTGTTGGTTTTGTTGATTTTTGATTCTCCGAATGTATTCATATTTTAAGGCGAACGGAAAGAAAAGACTTTTAAAAAAGAACGCAAACGTTTGATTAATATGTAAATTAGTAAGTATAAGAATTTAATGTACTTTAGCTGATAGAATGCGATCAAAGCCAACAACCATCAAGGAAATTGCGAGAATGTTAAATATTTCTCCATCAAGTGTATCCAGGGGATTACATGATCATCCCAGTATTGGTGCAGTAACCCGCGAGAAAATTAAACAGCTTGCCAAGTCGTTAAACTATGAGCCGAACCATGCGGCTATACTTTTTCAGAAAGGCAAAACTTACACCATCGGCGTCATTTTGCCTGAATTGTCTGAGCACTTTTTTTCTACTGCAATATCGGCCATTGAAGATGAGGCAATGAAAAAGAACTATACCGTAATCTTTGCCCAGTCGCATGACGATTACGAGCTGGAGGTGAAACTGGTGGAAAAAATGAAAAATCAAAGGGTGGATGGCCTTCTGGTATCGATTAGTAAAGATACCTCAAAGTTCGACCATTTTGAAAAGTTAAATACGTTCAATATCCCAGTGGTATTTTTCGATCGCATTCCCCCTTTTAAAAATGTGCATTACGTAGCCTGCAGTCTGGAGAGTGCCACAGTTAAGGCCGTAAATTACCTGTTGAAAAAAGGCCACAGAACAATAGGTTTGATAAATGGCCCAACTACCTTGTACGCGAGCGAAGAGCGGAAGGAAGGATACATTCAGGCGATTAGTTATAACCGATTAAAATTTGATCCCACCCTGGTGGTTAATTGCGATTTAACGGAAAAAGGCACTATAGCAGCTGCGAATGAATTTATCAACCACAAGCGGAAGCCAACAGCTATTGTGGCCTTTAACGATTATGTTGCCTTATTTTTAATCAAATATTTTAAAAAGCTGGATGTGATCAATGATTTTGATGTAGTGAGCTATGCGAATTTACCATTCATCAGTTACCTCGACCATTCGCCGGTGGCTTCCGTAGAGCAGTACCCCTATTTGCAGGGACAAAAAGCAGCGAATATTCTGCTGGATCTGATCAGTAACCCCAATGTGGAGAATCAGGCCTATTTCAATACAATAGTAGAATCTGATTTGGTGGTGAACAACGAAAATTAGGTTCGTCAAACGTTTGCGCTAACTTTTGTTTAAACTTCCCGGCAGCAGATTAAAGTGTCGTTTAAATGCGGCGATAAAATGTTGCGGGTTTTTGTAACCCACTAAAAAGGATACCTCATTTACTTGTCTTCGCTCCTGTTGCAGGTAGAAACGGGCTTTCTCCATCCTCAGTTTATATAGGTATCCAAAAACCGTAAATCCGGTGAGCGCCTTAAAACCTTTCTTTAGCTTAAAATCGTTAATGCCCGCTTTACGCGAAAGTTCGATGAGTGAAAAAGGTTTCTGCAGGTTGTCCTCGACAATTTTTCTGGCAAGGAGTATTTTCTTTACGTCATCCTCTTTGATACCGGTAACCTGCACATCCTTTGGTTTTGCGGGTAAAAGCAACAGACTCATGATTTTCGATTCCAAATAAATCCTTTCGGCCCTGCCGGTGTAAGCATAATTGCTCATTTGCTGCAGTAATGCGTGAACTTCCAAAGGGATCTGCTCACGGGAAAAGCAAAAATAACGACCAGGGCATTCCTGATTTGTTATTTTTTGATGGTATTCCGGTGTGAGTTGCATATAAACGAGTTCAGCATTTTTTGCAACCTTGAAATCCAGTTGAGTCATTTCACATAATGTGCTGCTTCGCTGTTGACTGGGGGAATAAAATAACGTTACGGGCTGATGGGGCTCGTGGAAATTAACTTCGCCTTCCATACAAAATACATAGCTAATCTGCTGATCATTGTATTTCAAGCTAAATTCTGCCGGAGCTGCCGTTACGATACTGATACTGGTGACCTGCACTCCTTCAAACCATTTTTCAAAGATTGAAATCTGGTAATCCGGGTGATCTATAACTGCTTTATTATGTTGTATGCCCGTGTCCGTATTCATATCATAGGCATGGTTGTTACTGTAAATGACTTTTCCTGTTTGGCGTGCTGAAAGCTGAATCTCCATTTGTTTTAATCCGTGTAGCGGCATTAATTATCCGTTTGGCGTTATCACTTGTTCCTGATAATGCACAAATTTGCACAATTGTTTATAATTAGTCTAAATAAATGAGTAAATATTTATCTGTTGCTTTTTTGCTTTGCGGTTTTGCTGCTGCTGCACAGGATGTTAAAGTGGATACCGCCCGTGCTAACGATTTAAAGGATGTGGTGGTAACAGGTCAGTTTGGTCCGCAAACTTTAAAAAACTCAGTATATAACGTCAGAACAATCAGTTCAGAAAAGATCAGGCTACGCGGGGTGACTAATTTGCAGCAGGTATTAAATACAGAACTCGGATTTAGATTTAGCAATGATTTGACGTTGGGCACTACAGATGTATCGTTAATGGGCATGACCGGAAGAAACGTTAAAATTTTACTGGATGGTGTACCGATGGTCGACCGCTCGGATACGAGAGAAAGCCTTGGGCAGATTGATATTAATACAGTTGATCGGATTGAAATTGTTGAAGGGCCGATGTCTGTTGTTTATGGAACGGATGCTTTGGCTGGGGTAATTAACATCATTACTAAAAAACCTGCAAATGCACTTTTTAATGTTAATGCCCGGGTTCAGGAAGAAACGGTTGGTGAGGAATATAATGGATTTACAGGATCTGGGGTACACAACCAGAGCTTAAACCTGAGCTGGCAAAAAAATGGCTGGAGTGCGCTGGCAGGTGGAAGCCATAATGAATTTGGCGGATGGAACCTGCCTCCAAAAACGGCTACACTTGCGCAATTTAACAGTTGGGGTACCTTTTGGAAACCAAAAGAGCAATGGCTGGGAAATGCGAAAGTGGGTTATAAGAATGACAACTTTAATATCTGGTACCGCTTAGATGGGGTAAATGAAGTTATAGATGTACGCTATGGGATTAATGATCTCGGAAAAGGTAAACTCGCAGCTTATACAACAGACCGTTATACGCAGCAGTTGCAATCGGAATGGCGGGTAAACCCTAACCTACAGCTTACGGCAATTGCTGGTTATACCGACTTGCAAAGGAATACACGTACCGTTCTTCATGATTTTACTAATAATACAGAAGAATTAACCACTGCAGCCGGCGAACAGGATGTGGCTAAGTTCAACTCTGCGATTTTTCGCACTACCGCTATCTATAAGCTTAATGACCTGGTTTCGTTTCAGCCGGGGTTTGAATATAACCGGGATGGTGCATCAGGACAAAGGATATCGGGAACACCTGTCATTTCTGATTATGCGCTATTTGTTTCTGCTGAAATCAAACCCGTAAACTGGATGAATATCCGCCCGGGACTCAGGTTTATCAAAAATTCGATCTATGATGCACCGCCCGTCATTCCTTCACTGAACACGAAATTCAGGCTAAGTAAAACGCTGGATTTAAGGTTAGCTTATGCAAGGGGCTTTAGGTCGCCGGCACTAAGAGAACTATATTACGATTTTGTAGATGCCAGCCATGTCATTTACGGTAATCCAAACCTGAAGGCTGAAGAATCAAACAGTTTTAATGGTTCCGTGTCCTGGTCGGGTGTTACTACTGAAAGCATTCAGTTTCGCTCTACCCTTGCAGGCTTTTTCAATAAGTTTAAGAACAAGATTGATTTTGCGCAAGATCCGTCTGACCCAACTATCACCAGCTTGTTTAACGTTACTAATTTTAAAACGGTTGGTACCACACTAGATAATACTTTGATCTACAAAAAATTTCAGGCTAACCTGGGCTTCTCTTACATTGGCAGCTATCATGATTACTCAGAGGATGAGCAGTTCACTGGCAGTAAAGTGGTATGGTCTCCGGAAGTTTCGGCAAGCCTGAACTATAATTTTACGAGGCTTAATGGCGGTGTGGGTTTATTTTATAAGTACACCGGCGATAAACTGGGTTTTCAAACCACCACCGGCGGCTATCAGCAAACCAAAATATCGGGTTTCAGCTTTGCCGACTTTATGATTAATAAGAATATCAGGAAATTCCTGACCATTAATGCGGGAGTTAAAAATATATTCAACGTAACCCAATTAAACAGTACGGCCACTTCAGCTTCATCGGCTAATCCGCACAGTACAACCACCGGTGCTGTTCCCCTGAGTTACGGAAGATCATATACGCTCGGACTGACTTATAACTGGAATAAAATTTAAATATAACTAAGAATCAAAAACAGAAAATGAACAAACTTAACTCAATGATTGCGATAACATTTATCGCCGTAACATTTGCAGCCTGTAAAAAAGATAGCGATGAACCTATAGTGGTAATTCCGCCTTCGGACGGGAGTACGCTTACACTGAATGGATTAGTTGGAGCAGAACTAGGAAGTGCCGCAGGAAATAGTGTTTATGTTGATTTCAGCACCGATAAGCAAACCGCTGTTTTAAGATCATCATGGGATTTAGGATTTTATAGCGGTGCTGACTTTAAAGTTGTTTTGAATAATACAACAAGCGCAGGAGCAAAAGTATTGACTGCAACAAGCTTAGCCGCAGTGACAGAAACTGATACACTCGGATTAACATTAGCAGTAAGCCAGGCTAGCCCGGCACCAGCAGACTTTAATTACTTTGATAAGATCGATGGCTCAGGCACAGTTATTCCAGCTATCTCTTCTACTGCCACTGATAATAAAGTAATCATATTAAATCGTGGAACGGGAGGAAGTATTGCTGCACGCTCCTGGATCAAATTTAAAGTAACAAGAAATACTTCTGGTGGTTATACTTTGCAATATGGAAAGATTAAAGAAACAACAAATTTTACTACTGTAGAGATTCCTAAAGATGGTACTTTCAATTTTAAATTTGTATCTCTGACAAACGGACAAGTAACCAGTGTAGAACCACAGAAAGCTGATTGGGATATCACCTGGGGATATTCAGTTTATCAAACGACTTTTAATAATGCCTTAGTACCATATAACTTTTCTGATATGGTGTTTATCAATAGCCTGGCTGGTGTTACGGCAGCAGAGGTATCTACGAGTGATTTCACCTACGCTGCTTTTACTGAAGCTAATCTTACAAGTTCAAAATTTACTTTCACGGGTTTGAGAGATGCGATTGGTTCGAAATGGAGATTTAGTACTGCTTCGGCAACGAATGCTATTGGGGTAAATCCAAACACTTTCTACCTGATTAAAGATGGTGCAGGCAACATTTACAAACTAAAATTTGTAAGCTTTATTTCAAACGATGGCGGTACCCGCGGTAAACCAGTAATCGAATACAAATTGGTTAAAAAAGCATCTTAATATACAGATGCTCTCAATCTCAGATTTTAAAAATATGTTTTGTTAGTTGGATAGATGCTCCCCGCGATGGGGAACTTTATCTTTTTAAGCCGTCCCCTAAACCCGGACGGCTTTTATCATCCTGTCCTTCCCTTGCATATCGGCTTTTAATTCAATGTCAGAGAATCCTTTAGCTAGAAGCATATCAACTGTTTCCCGACCCAAATACTCATTGATTTCGAAATATAACAGTCCGCCATGATGAAGTTGTTTTTTTGCAAAATCGGCAATGGCTTTATAGAAAACAAGTGGCTCCTCATTGCTCACGAATAGGGCCAGGTGAGGTTCGTGCAAAAGTACATTATTATGCATCTGCTTTTTTTCTAATTCCCTGATATATGGGGGGTTGCTAACGATCACATCAAATTTATCTTCAGTTGTATAGTTCAGGATATCGGCATTGATGAAATTAATATCTGTTTTCAGCTGCGCTGCGTTTTCTCTTGCCATATCAAGCGCCTGAGGCGAGACATCCATCGTGCTTACCAGGAATGCCGGAAGATACTTTTTGATCGATATGGGAATGCAGCCGGAGCCTGTGCCGATATCCAACACACTTTTGTTTTTAGTGGAAGAACCAGCATGATTGTTGATGATCCAGTCGACCAGTTCCTCAGTCTCCGGCCTTGGAATCAGCACATTTTCATTTACCTTAAAAACTGATCCGTAGAAATGAGCCTCTCCTAATATGTGCTGGATCGGCTTCCCTATTTTAAGGTCGTTTAAGACCGACAACAATTGCTGAACCTGTATGGGATTGAGCCGTTGATCCTCTGGTAGCAGGAGCAGTTTACGATAAGGCATGCCGGTAATATGTTCTATTGCCATTTCAAGCAAAACCTTTGCTTCATCCTCATCATATAACATTTCAAGTTCCAGGATATAATCCTCTTTTAAGGCTTCAATTTTCATTGCTGTAAAATTACTTAATTGACATCATATGGAATCTATTTATCAGTTCAATGAGCCATTTTTTACTATTTTTGCAACAATGAGCCACGAATTTTATATGAAACGCTGTCTGGAACTAGCAGCGTTGGCAATCGGTAATGTAAGTCCTAATCCCATGGTGGGTTGCGTCATCGTTTTTGACGGGAAAATCATTGGTGAAGGTTATCATCAGCAGTTTGGTAAGGCACATGCTGAGCCCAATGCGGTGCAATCTGTATTTGATCGTTATGGCGATGCGGCCGCTGGGCTTTTAAAGCAAGCTACTGCATATGTGAACCTGGAGCCTTGTGCCCATTTCGGCAAAACTCCGCCCTGTGCGGATCTTTTTGTGAAACATCAGCTGAAGCAGGTCATCATTGGCAACCGGGATCCTTTTTCCGGTGTAGACGGCAAGGGTATCGAAAAGCTGCGTAATGCCGGGATTGAGGTTTCCAGCGGGATTCTGGATGAAGCTTGCAAGGAGTTTAACAGACGCTTTTTTACACGTATAGAGAAGCAAAGACCATACATTATTTTAAAATGGGCCGAGACGGCAAACGGGTACTTTGCCACCAATGATGGCCATCAGAAATGGATCAGCGGTGCGGTGGCTAAACGACTGGCACACCAATGGCGTACAGAAGAAGATGCCATTTTGATCGGCAAGCAAACAGCTATCATTGATAATCCACATTTGACTGCCCGCGAATGGCCGGGCAAGAATCCTGTTCGTTTGGTGATCGACCGCAGTTTACAGATACCTCAAAACAATCATATCTTCAATCAGGAGGCCAAAACCATCATCTTTAACGAGGTAAAAACAGATGTTGAGGATAATATCCATTACATTCAAATGGAAGACATGCACTTCTATCTCGCTCAGAAAATTGCTTTTCAACTTTACCTCATGGATATTCAATCTGTCATCATCGAAGGAGGCGTGCAGATGCTCCGGCAGTTTTTAGAGGGCGGGCTTTGGGATGAAGCCAGGATATTTACTTCTGCTAATAGCTGGACGGATGGAATAGCCTCGCCTGCTATCAATGGCAATTTAATCAACCAGGAACAGGTTGGAACAGATAAGCTTTCCATTTACATAAACGCCATAAATAAATGATATTTATAATTTTAAGTGTTTGCTGTAGTGTTACCGTAGCCGTGTTACTCAAACTGGCAAAGCGGTACCAGATCAGCATCATTCAAGCCGTTGCCGTTAATTATTTTGCCGCCCTGTTGCTTTGTTTCTTGTTTTTTAAACCTGATGTTAGCCTGCTTAATGCTGCGGCGCCCTGGCAGATTTACATACCTATAGCAATCCTACTTCCCTCTGTATTTTTAATCCTTGCGGCATCGATCAAAAATCTGGGTATTGTAAAAACGGATATCGCTCAACGACTGTCGCTATTTATCCCTGTTCTGGCAGCTTTCTTTATTTTTAAAGAAGACTTCAATCAGTTAAAAATCATTGGTCTGGCCGTAGGTTTCCCTGCGATATTTCTCACGTTTCTGCGTAAGGCTGAACCTAATGATAATAAAGGAAACTGGTTTTATCCGGTATTGGTTTTCGCCGGCTTCGGCATCATCGATGTGCTTTTTAAGCAGATTGCACTATATAAAGCGGTTCCTTACACCACATCCCTGTTTATCGTGTTTGCAATGGCTTTTGTGGTTGCACTGGTAATTGTGGTATTTTTAGCGATCACCGGAAAAATCAAACTTCAACTGGTAAACCTGGCATGTGGACTAATATTGGGCTTATTTAATTTTGGCAATATTCTTTTTTACATGAAGGCACATAAGGCATTGGCCGACAATCCGTCGACCGTATTTGCGGCCATGAACCTGGGTGTAATTATCGTAGGCAGCATCATTGGTATCCTGGTGTTTAAAGAAAAGCTGACGAAACTCAACTACGTGGGTATCTTATTGGCACTGGCCGCAGTAATCATCATCAGTTTGTCGCAAAATGCTGTTCGATGATACTTATAAAACGATCGAAGGTGCTTCAGAGGGCATTTTTCGTGATAAAGGCAGTAAGTTTCTGGCCTATGCTTACCCCATTCGCTCGGAGGAAGAGGTGAAGCCCTTGTTGTTAAACCTGCGCGCAGAACATAGTAAAGCCAGGCATTGGTGTTATGCTTACCGGCTTAGCCCCGATCGGTCGGTGTTCAGGATTAATGATGATGGTGAGCCATCAGGTACGGCCGGGCGACCCATCTTAAATTGTTTGTTATCTGCCGACGTGACGAACGTTTTAATTGTTGTAGTACGGTATTTCGGGGGAACGCTCCTGGGTGTTCCAGGTTTAATTAATGCCTATAAAACGGCAACTGTGGAGGCGCTGAACGCGGCACACTTCGTTTCTAAAACCGTCAACGATATTTATGAAGTAGATTTCGAGTATCTTCAGATGAATGACGTGATGAAAGTAGTCAAAGACGAAGACCTGAAGGTGCTTGACCAGCAGTTCGATACATACTGCACACTGAAATTTGGAGTCAGAAAGACTTACCTGAACCAGGTTTTAGCTAAATTTGACAAAATAGTCCAGGTGAAAACCAGGTATATACAAACCATATAACTCAAATTACCTACCATGAAAATAGCTGAAAGTGATCTGATTATTAACCCTGACGGAAGTATTTACCATTTGAATCTGCTTCCTGAAGATGTCGCAGATACGGTGATTACTGTTGGAGACCCAGACCGCGTAGGTGAAGTGAGTAAGCATTTCGACCGGGTGGAATTAAAAAAAGGCAAACGTGAATTTATCACCCACACCGGTTACGTGGGTGCTAAAAGAGTAACTGTCTTATCTACGGGAATTGGTACCGATAATATCGATATCGTTTTCAACGAACTGGATGCACTGGTAAATGTGGATTTTGAACGCAGGGAAGTTAAAAAAGAGCTAAGGTCATTAAGTATTATCCGCGTTGGGACATCTGGTGCGGTTCAGCCGGATATCCCGATGGGGACTATTCTCGCCTCCTCATTTGGTTTGGGTATGGATGCGCTGATGAACTATTACCAGCAAAACCCATCTGTTCAGGAACAGGATTTGCTGCAAGACGTAAATTCGCATTTTGGCCAGCTCCCAAACATCCTTCCCTATTTAACTGCTGCTGATGACTCTTTGTTGAATACCATTGGTAAGGATTTAACCCATGGCATTACCATAACCGCTCCGGGGTTCTACGCCCCTCAGGGCCGCAAAGTACGTGCTGAAAATTCTATAGCTGATTTTATTGGCCTGATCAATAGTTTTAAAAGCAACGAATACCGGATTACAAACCTGGAGATGGAAACTGCCGGGATTTATGCTCTTGCTAAAGTTTTAGGTCATAAAGCTTTATCCATAAATGCCATCCTTGCCAGTCGGGTAAAGTTTGAATTTAGTCAATCGCCGGATAAAATTGTTGAACAAGCCATTAAACTGGTGCTGGAAAAGTTGTGATCCTAGGCGGCTTTGATCTTTTCCTTTACCAGTTCATTTCCCTCGGCATCAAGATAGGTACAAGTTAATTCTTCGAGATCTGTAATCCACTTTTCTACGCCGGCATCAGCAGCCTGTTTACAAAAGGTAAAATAATCGGTTTCGCCTTTTTGATGGATATGAAGTGAGTGACTAAGCTTCTCTGCAGACGATTCGTCATTGATCACTACATCAGGGTACTCCGTAGGACTGATCTGCTGCGAATGGTCTTCGCTATCAAAATAGATAGACAAACCATTGCTCACATAAACATCGTTTCTTACGATGCCCATTTCTTTCAGTTTTTTGATGAAATTGGGGAAATCGGCACCTGTTTTGATTTCTGCCTCTGCACGCTTAATCTGCTCTATAGTAAACATTCTTTAAGAATTTAATGATACTTTATAAATCGTTGTTTGTGTATACAAATCTTCGGGTTGCAGTATCGTTGTCGGGAATCCCGGAATATTTACTGCATTCGGATGATGCTGTGTTTCCACACAGAATGCTCCATAACCAACGTAATCTTTTCCACCTTTACCATTTTTTGCCTTCAGCCATTTAGCGGTGTAAAAATGGGCAACAGGTTCAGTTGTATAAACACTAAGTACTAAACCACTGTCGTGCTCAGTTGTTTTACTGGCCAGGGATAAATCCCCATATTCCTTATCCAATACGAAAGTCTGGTCATAACCTTCATCAGGATTCCAGTCTTTTCCGATTTCTTTTAATTGGGTAAAATCAAGAGGCGTTCCGCTAACGGGCAGCAGTTTTCCGGTGGGACAAAAGTTGCTATTCTGTTCCAGGGAGTTTGAAGCAAAAATCTGTTGCTGATGTTTACTCACACTCTCGCCCGTTGCTGAAAGATTAAAGTAGCCATGGTGTGTTAAATTGATGGCTGTAGCCCTGTCAGTTTCCGCTTCATAGGTTAGTATTAGTTCGTCGTTTTCAGTCAGCTCAAAGGTAAGGCCTACAACCAGGTTTCCAGGGAAGCCCTCTTCCCCATCCACACTTTCATACTCCAGCGTTACAAATGATTCATTTTCATCCAGCTCAACAATATCCCAAACCTTTTTGTCGAACCCAACCACACCCCCGTGTAAGGTTTCAGTGCCGTTGGTTTGAGCCAGTTTATAGGTTTCATCTCCAATAGAAAATGAACCGTTTTTGATTCTGTTGGCATACCGGCCTACAACAGCGCCCAGGTAATTACCATTGGCAATATATTCAGGATCAAGGTATTGTTCGATGGTTTCAAACCCCAGTACGATGTCCTGCTCTTCTCCTTTTGCGTTTTTTACGATAAACTTGTTAATGATGGCGCCATAGTTAAAGATTTTAACATAAGTGCCTTTTGTATTGGTGAGTTCGATGGCAATAATTTCTTCTCCATCAATAAATATTCCTGTAGGTATCTGCTGAACGCTCATAATGATAATTGGCTTTGATTTACCCAACAAACTTAACTGAATTTTCTTTTTTTGATGCAGGTTGTGCGGAGTTTTTTGGCATGGCAAACCAGATTAATTATTTAATTTTGGGGCTTGATGAGAAAGTTAAAGTTAGATGAGTTAAATCGCCCAGATATTGAAGCGTTTAAAGCGCAGGAGAAACTGCCCGTAATTGTGATTTTAGATAACGTACGCAGTATGCATAATGTAGGATCGATATTCCGCACTGCAGATGGCTTTGCATTAGAGAAAGTGGTATTATGTGGCATTACTGCGCAGCCGCCACACCGTGAAATTGAAAAGACGGCATTAGGTGCTACCCAGTCTGTCGATTGGGTTCATTATGCCGATACGCTTACGGCTGTTGACGCTTTTCGTGCTGAAGGGTATGAGATCGTAGCCATTGAGCAGGCAGAGAACAGCACCATGCTCAATACCTTTAAGCCGGATCCAGCGAAGAAATATGCGCTGATATTTGGCAATGAGGTTGATGGAGTAAGTGATGAGGTGATGTCAAAAATCGACGAATGTATTGAAATTCCACAATTTGGTACCAAGCATTCTTTTAATATTGTGATATCGGCAGGTATTGTTTTCTGGGATTTCTTTGCTAAATTGAGGTTGTAAAAAGCCGGTATGGAAAACCTGTTACTCAAGAAGCTACAAATCAAACCTGGTTATCGGGTTAAGGTGGTAGACGCTCCGGAAAGTGCGGCTGCGATATTTGGTGATATCCCCTCTGAAGTCTCACTGGTGTACGGTGGAGAAGGTGATTTTAATGCACTGATTACTTTTACTACTGCTAAATCCACTTTGAACCGCCAGATTGAAGATCATTTACCTCGTATCAATGCGAAAACAATCTTTTGGGTGTTTTATCCTAAAAAATCATCGAAGGTTGAGTCAGACTTGGACCTGATGAAAACCTGGAAAGAACTGGAGGTATATGGCTTATCGCCTTGCGCCTCGGCAGCGGTGAACGGGACATGGACAGGGCTCAGGTTGAAACTTTCTACCGAAGTTAAAGCTTCGGGCATGCGCAATGACCATATCAAAAGCAATGAGTATGGAGAATATATCGATCCTGTAAATAAAGAGATCAAGCTCCCACCTGATCTCGAAGCCCTCCTCAGTAAACATGTAGTCGCCCTTACCTACTTTAACAGCCTGGCCTACTCGCACAGGAAAGAATATGTATTATGGATTTTATCTGCCAAACAAGAGAAGACGCGCCTTTCACGCCTTGAGAAAACCGTAGATATGCTGTTGAACAGAAAGAAAAATCCATCTGAAAAAGGCTGATTTTCTAATGCCGGTTTAATCTTCTGTACTGAATTACATACAAAATATGACATTTCCAAATGTTAAAAGTAACATTTTCATGTGTTAAATTATATGTCTTAACAGCCTGATAATATGCTATTTGAATGGATTTGTATGCTTTTGGCAGGATTTTTTCTTTGCTGGTGCAAAACAGTGATGTAATAAAACTGTTAACACACTAACATTTAAAATAGAAAAAATGAATACGAGAATTACAAAATCAACAATGTTGATTGCTTTATTAGGCCTATCATCACAATTATTTGCACAGGAGGCTACTACGACTACCACGACAACTACCACTACTGGTCGCTTTTCTCCAACCCAGTTCCGTACCTGGTCAATTGGTGTTCACGGAGGTGTATTAAGTCCTAACACGATTTTTAATGGGAAAGACAGAGATTTCCAGACTGCTAAAGAAAACATCGGCTACGGTGGTTATATTAAAAAACAAATTTTACCTGCATTAGGTATCCAGGCAGATTTCTTAGCTGGTAAAGTAGAAGGCTTAAGAGCAACTACGGGTTTAGATGCTAATGGCAACTATACTTCAACTAACAATTCTGAATTTAAAACCAATATCCAATGGTCGGGTGCTGTTTCTGCAGTGTGGAATGTAGCCAACATCAACATCAACAAAACTGATGGTGTGTTGATCCCATACTTAAAAGGTGGTGCCGGTTATATGTCATCAGGTGCAACTACTTCAGGAACGCCTGCTGCTTTAACTGATCAGGGTTCATACAGAGAAGGATGGTTTATCCCGGTTGGTGCAGGTTTCAAACTAGCAGTTGCTAAAGGTATTAACCTAGACTTCGGTTATGATGTTAACTTCCTTAAAACTGATAAGTTTGACGGATATAACATTGGTGGTTATGACAGGTTCTCTTACGGACACGCAGGTTTAGAATTTGCTTTGGGAAGTAAAGAAAAACCACAATTACAAAACTACAGTTCATTAGCTGCTTTAAACAAATCAACAGCAGAAGAAAGTGCTGAATTAAGAAGAGCATTATCTACTGCTGAAGAAAATGCAGCCAG
>NZ_LECU01000006.1 GCF_001027745.1 Pedobacter sp. BMA | reverse complement strand
TTTTTATTTGTTTGCCTCTTTCTTTTCTCTATCTCCGCTATTTCAATCTGCCAGTTTACTGGCTTTCCGTTCTTCCGAACCGGGTTGCAAAGGTAAGCATCTTTTTGTTTTCCGCAAATTTATTTTAAAATAAATCTCTGGACTTTTCCCCTCTCACATCATCTTAAACCACCTTTTTAATCAATCCCTTCCTCCGAAGCGGGATGCAAAAGTAGAAAAAAATAACCACCCGGCAAATATATTTTAAGCTTTTATACGATCAACATCCTAAAGTACTGTTTTACAGTCTCAAAAATTTAATAATCACTCAAACATTTTTAAAAGAAATTTGTATGCAAAAGCCGCTGGCCATTTAAACCTATCAGGAAAGCACTACTGGCTACTGCCCAATACTGTACTACTATATATATTACCTAGCCAAATTGCAAAAATGAGCCAGGCTATCCGTGAGATCTGTATATTACAACAAGTGTTAAAGGTGATTTTTTCGGCACCACCATTAAGCCTTTCGTCACTGCTAAGTCGGGCTTTGGTCGGGCTTGTGACAATTGTACCCGACCAAACAGTGACGAATCGACGAATAAACGCCGACCTAAGGGTTATGAGTGTATCCAGATATATTGATGACTGGTTTGTCGAGTTATCGGTGGCAATTGGGATCTGAGTATTCAGCTATATGGTGACTGATTAGTCTATTTATCAATGGCAATTGCGGGATATGGATGGTGATCAGACTTAGGAACCACTAATAATGCCTCGTTTGACGGACAATTTTGCAATTTATTAATACTTTTACAGCCAATTTAAATCTAAGACTGCTGATGAAGTTGAAACTCTATGTTACACTTGCCGTTGTTGGGTTGGTGAAATTAGGTCACGCCCAGAATTTTAAGAATGAAGTTTCTGTGATCAGTGAAAATGATGCCTATGTAGATATCACAAGCGACCGGTATTATACCAATGGATTTTTTATCAGATATAAACATGCTCTCGACGGAAAGAAGTTAAGTGGCGAGAGAACAAAAGAGATTCTTGGCTTTGAGGTGGGACAAAAAATATATAACCCTTTTTACAGCTATGCGCCTGATCCGGCAACTCACGACAGGCCTTTTTCCGCATACTTATATGGAGAAGTGAATTATAGCAGGTTTTACAGTCAACAACAAATGCTGAAGGTTTCTGCACAACTTGGTATAAGCGGTAAAAATGCATTGGGTGAAACCTTTCAAAAGGCCTTTCATAAACTGGTTGGACAGAATCAAATATCGGGCTGGGCGTATGCTTTGAATAGTGAGCCAACAATCAATCTTGGTGCGGAGTATAACAAAAGAATATTCAGCACAGAAAACGGGGTACTGGATGGAACTGCGATTGCATCAGCATTTGCAGGAAACGTAACTACTAAAGCCAGTTTGGGAAGCTTATTCAGATTTGGAAGATTTAATGAAATGGATGGATCGGCTGCGTTTAGTAGCCTGGTGAGTCATAATCACACCGGCAAAGCCAGGCGAAAGTATGAGCTTTTCCTTTCTGTGATTCCACAAATACATGCCGTTGCTTTTGATTCGAGCATAGAAGGCGGTTTGTTCCTGAAGAACAAAGGGCCAGTTTCATTTCAGCCCAATCCTTTTGTTTTAACCGGCCAGGCTGGTTTAACCTTATCTATAGCCAGGTGGACAGGAAGCTATATGGCTACTTTTATCACAAATGAAGTTAAAAACAGCGCCCGGGGTTACCATTATGCATATTACAGTTTAGCCTATCGTTTCAGTAAAAGTTAATATGAGAAAACACCTACTAGCTATATTCTTTATTTTCGGGTTAGTTTCAACACATGCGCAGATTGCGCCTGAAAATCACTCCATCTTTTTCAAACCGGTATTTGGGACTCACATTAACAGCGATCAGGGGCATTTATTTCAAGACCAGATCATTGGCTTTGATGCTGCGTATTTTAAAGACATCGAACAAAATAAAGATCACTGGATAAAAGCACTCGGTGCAAAATCTTATGGCTTAGGTTTTATTTTCAGAGATATCAGCCGGTTGAAAGGCGCAAAAGATACTTCAGCAAATTCTTTCGGTCAGGTATATGGACTGGTTGCCCAAATGGATTTTGAGCTTTTTAAATTAGGAAAGGCAAAATTTAACTTTACCCCGGGTATTGGCTTAAGTCTTACCAATAAATACTTTGGCAATCATCCGAAAAACAGATTTCTGGGCAGTCCGGTAAATGAAGCTATAAAAGCTGACCTGGGAATGGAATTACCCGTTGGCAAATACACCAGTCTACTCGCAGGATTTGGCTTCCTGCATATCTCAAATGGTGGATTGACGGTACCCAATGGCGGATTAAATACCGGAAACATTTACCTGGGTTTAAAGCTGAATAACCCTAAAAACCCATCTGAGGAAAAAAGAAGCACTTATATTCCATTACGAAGAAATTCAATCGAAATCAGTGTTGGTTTGGGCGCCAGAGGCGTTCCGCAGCAGAGTGATAAACATTTATTTAAAAGCGGCTTATATGCCGGATATAATTTTTATCTGAATGATATCATGGTTTTGAAGGCAGGTGCTGATGCCGTTTATTATTATACTGTTTACAATCCTGATGACTATGCCGGGACTTACCAGAACTACGGTACCTCTTACGACAGGTGGCGTACCGGTTTAAGTGTGGGTGCAGAGATCAACCTTTGGAGAATCACTGTAGGTGCCCAGGTAGGCAAGTATCTCCATTATAACAGATACAAGGAAGATGCCACCTGGTACTGGACATTCGGGCCAACTTACAATATTACCTCCCGTCTGGGCATTCAGGCAAAAACGTATATGCACTTTGCTCAGGCTGATTATGTAAACTGGGGATTAGTGTATCGCTTTTAATACTGTCCTGTACTTAACAAAACCAAAGTACAAGCTCTTACAGGCTCAATATCATGTTGATCAAGCAATTTTTCAAGCTCATAATTTTCAGTTCCCGGATTAAATATGACCCGTTTGGGCTTGGTTTCCAGAAGGTAGTTTTCATATTGAGGCTGCAAAGCAGGACCGATGTATAGTGTTACCGTATCGATATCATGGTGAATTTCGCCAGGCCTTTCAATCTCAACTCCTGCGACTTCTCCTTTTTTTATGCCCACATTAATGATATCGTGATTGAATCTACGAAGCATGTGAGCCGCTTTATATGCATATCTGGATGGATCCGGAGATGCCCCAATGATGAGTGTCTTTTTCATTTTATCAGTAACAACCTTAACATTATAAAGTTTTTCAGGGTTGATTCAGAATTGCATTGGCACAGTTAATCCCATCTATGGCGGCCGATACAATTCCGCCTGCATATCCTGCGCCTTCAGCACATGGATAAAGCCCTTTTAATTGGGGATGCTGAAAAGTTTCCTTATCACGGGGGATACGAACTGGTGAAGAAGTGCGGCTTTCAACACCAACCAGAATAGCTTCATTGGTATAGTAGCCTTTTATTTTATTTCCAAAAAGTGGTAGCGCTGCTCTTAAGCTTTGCGACACAAATTCCGGAAGTAGGTTGTCGAGCATTACACTTTTTGTGCCCGGAAGGTAAGAGTTTTTAGGAAGGTCGATTGACAATCTGTTGTTTACAAAATCGACCATTCTTTGTGCGGGGGCAACCAGATTACCACCGCCAGCTTCAAAAGAGCGTTTTTCAATTTCAGCCTGAAAATTCAGCATACGCAGGGGGTCATATCCTTTAACATCATCTAAAGTAACCTGAACAACTGTACCAGAGTTGGCATAGGGGTTATTGCGTTTAGATGGCGACCAGCCATTTACTACGATTTCATTTTCACCGGTAGCGCAAGGTGCAATGATTCCACCCGGGCACATGCAAAACGAAAACACGCCACGCGCACCTACCTGTTCAACAAGGCTATAGTATGCCGGAGGCAAAAACTCGGATCTGGTGTCACAATGATATTGAGCAGCATCAATAATTTCCTGCGGATGCTCAATGCGTACACCCAAAGCAAAAGGCTTTGCTTCAATTAAGATGTTTTTTTTATGTAAAAGCTCGTAAATATCTCTCGCCGAATGTCCGGTAGCCAGAATGATATGATCTGCAAAAAGTTTATCCTGATAGTTAATTTCAATGCCTTTTACCTGACCAAATTCTGAAATGATATCGGTCATCTTCGCATCAAACATCACTTCTCCACCTGCATTAAGTATTGTCTCTTTGATCGATGTAATGATATGAGGCAATTTATTGGTCCCGATGTGCGGGCGGGCATCAATGATGATGTCTTTTTCTGCACCATGATCTACAAATACCTGCAGTACTTTGTTGATATCACCGCGCTTGTTCGAACGGGTATACAACTTACCATCAGAATAGGTTCCGGCACCGCCTTCACCATAACAATAATTGGACTCGGTATTGACCAGCCCTTGCTTATTGATGGCCGCAAGATCCCGGCGACGTTGCTTAACGTCTTTACCCCGTTCAATGACCACTGGTTTTAGTCCGTTTTCGATGCATTGCAAAGCTGCAAACAGACCTGCAGGGCCGGCACCAATAATCAGCACCTGTTTGGCATTACTTACATTCGGGTAATTTATAGTATTGATTTCCGGGCTTGGCAATTCATCTACAAAAGCCCTGACCTGTAAGCGGAAAATAACTTTCCGGGACCGAGCATCGATCGACCTTTTCAAGATTTCATAACCATTGATACGATTTTCCGTAACCTTAAGCCCTTCGGCCAGTTTGGTTTTGATTATTTCGGTTTGCTCTACCTGGTGGGGGAGCAAGGTAATCTCGATATCCTTTTGCATACAACTTGTCAGGTTTTTATCCTGAATCGATACAAAGATAAGGTTTGATGCCGAAATAGCGTAGTGAAAAATCTACAGGATCGGGATAAGAAACAAAATGTCACTTATTCTGATTAAATGTAACAAAGGCATGCAATTTGATATCTAATTCGTAAATTGAATAAATTTCAGTTGACATAACAAAGACAAAAACCATAAAAATGAAAAGATTAGTATTTGGAATATTAGCTGCTGTGATTGCAGTTAGCACTTTAAGTTCATGCGGTTATAACAGCATGGTTAAATTAGATGAGAATGTAAAGTCGAAATGGGGAACTGTGCAAACCCAATATCAGAGACGGGCTGATTTAATTCCAAACCTTGTGGCAACGGTAAAAGGTGCTGCCAAATTTGAGCAGGGAACGCTAACCGCGGTTACTGAAGCCCGTGCTAAAGCAACGCAGATGACTGTTAAAGCAGACGATTTGACCCCGGAGAATATTCAGAAATTTCAGGCTGCTCAGGGTCAGTTGAGTCAGGCATTAGGAAAATTATTATCTATCACAGAAAATTATCCTGAATTAAGGGCAACTCAGCAGTTCAGTGACCTATCGGCACAACTGGAAGGTACTGAAAACAGAATCACTGTTGCCCGTAAAGATTTCAATGATGCTGTTCAGGAGTATAATGGTAAGATCAGGTCATTCCCAACTAACCTGACAGCAGGTATGTTTGGTTTTAAACCTAAGGGCTATTTCGAGGCAGACGCTACGGCAAAAGATGCTCCTAAAGTAGAATTTTAATTTTTATCAATCATTTTAAGGGTAGTGGCTGTTTACTTGTGAACAACCATTACCCTTTTTCATTCCATTTATACTATAGAAATGCCATTATTTTCAGATATAGAACAAGATAAAATAGCAAAGGCAATAGCTGATGCCGAAACGGCCACGTCGGGAGAAATCAGAATTGCTATTGATAAGCATTGCAAAGCAGATCCCATTGAAAAAGCTGTGGAGTATTTCTCGAAGCTTGATATGGATAAAACAGCGAGAAGGAACGGTGTTTTAATTTACCTGGCGCATGCAGACCATAAGTTTGCCATTATTGGCGACTCCGGCATCAACAAGCTGGTTCCTGATGATTTTTGGGAAACTACTAAAATTGCCATGACCGCCCACTTTGCCAAAGGGAATTTGGCAGATGGAATTATTGCTGGCGTTGCTTTGGCGGGAGAAAAACTAGCATTATTTTTCCCTCCACAAAAAGGTGACATTAATGAGTTGCCGAATGATATTGTATTTTTAGATAACCCGGAAAACAAATAAACCATGAGAAAACTATTGTTATTCATATTACTCGGGTTTACGTTTAGCTTGTCTTTTGGCCAGGATTTCCCAGCGAAACCGTCTACACTCGTTAATGATTATTCCGGCGTACTATCAGCCGATCAAAAACAGCAGCTGGAAAGTAAACTAGTTGCTTTTGATGATTCTTCTTCTACGCAAATTGCCATTGCAATTTTAAAATCTGTTGGTGATTACGACATCAATGAGTATGCCCTTGAGCTCGGAAGGAAATGGGGCGTTGGACAAAGTGGTAAGAACAATGGAATTATGATTGTTGTCGCTGTTGGCGATCGCAAAATCTCCATCCAAACCGGATATGGAGTTGAGGGAGTACTTCCGGATGTATACGCCAAAAGAATTATAGACAATGATATTAAGCCTAATTTCAGGGAAGGAAACTATTATGCCGGGCTGGATGAGGCTACAACTTCCATTATAAAATACACCAAGGGTGAATACAAAAATGACAAGCCTAAAACTTCTTCAAAGAAAGGAGCTGGTTTAGGTAGTGTATTTGTGATTATCATTATTGTGGTGATTATCATTATCATCAGCAGGCGTGGCGGCGGCGGTGGTAATCAGGTAATTGGCGGTCGCGGTGCATCTGATGCACTATTCTGGGCTATGTTATTTGGTAGCGGAAGCCGTGGTGGTGGAGGCAGTGGCTGGGGAAGCGGGGGCGGATCATCAGGTGGTGGTGGTTTCGGAGGCTTTGGTGGCGGTAGCTTTGGTGGTGGCGGATCAAGCGGTAGCTGGTAGGGTATATTTTTTTATATTTACCATTATAATATTTAAATAGCGTGCATAGAAGAGAATTGATCACGGCGGAGATACAACGTTTGGCAGAGGTATTGTCGAAAATCATGGGCCTAAAACTTGAGGGGAAACCCGATGAGGCCAGCAGGCTCTTTGACCAAACCATGGTATCTAACTTCTCTCTTCCGGTTGAAGTACTGGAAGCTGATGGCGCAGATGCTTTTGATGAATGGCTGAAAGGTAACGAGATGCCTCCCGAGAAACTGGACTCATTAAGTGAATTTCTCTATTATGAACTGGGGTTAAGTGCTGAACGGAACAGCGTGATTGCGCCAAAGCTTAATTTGGTTTATCAGTATTTATCGGCTCATCACAAAATTGTGCACCTGGTAAATTTCCACCGTCAGCAAACCATACAACAATACCTCTAGGATTAAACCAACAGATTAAATTTAAACGAATGATTATAGAAAAGTGGCAAAAGCTTGCCTCTAAATATTTAGTAAGGGAGAGATGGGCAACCCTGAGGGTTGATGAACTGAAATTACCAAACGGAACGATCAAGGATGATTATTTTGTATTGGAGTATCCTGACTGGGCATCTGCAGTTGCGCTGACGGAAGAAGGTAAAATTATTATGGTTCGTCAATACCGCCATGCAGCCGATATTGTTTCATTGGAAATCCCAGGTGGAGTAATTGATGGTGACGAGGGGCCTGAAGCAGGAATAAAAAGAGAACTGGTAGAAGAAACCGGGTATACGTTTAAAACCTGCAGGCTCATCGCAGAACTTTATCCAAATCCGGCTACAGCGAATAACAAAACCTTTACTTACCTATTAACGGGGGGCGTAAAAACCCATGAGCAACACCTGGACGAGCACGAAATCCTGAATGTGGAAGAATATACCATCGACGAAGTAAAACAACTTTTAAAAGAGAATAAAATTGCCCAATGTATTCATGTAGCTGCATTGCACTATGGGTTAATGGCTATAGATCAGGCACACATTTAATTACCGAATTAATTTAATATGCTGGAAAGTGCGGACTTGAGTCGGACTTACTGCGTTGATAATGGCGGGGAACCCTTAATGATACTGCACGCAGCAGGCAATGAGTAATAGCTGAGTAACGACTGAAAGGGTTCGTCAATAAAAAAGGGTGGTGATTTGAATATCAAATCGCCACCCTTCTTGTTTAAGTACCAGGTGCAAACAAATTCTGCCCCGTACTAGCTCATTTTTAATTTTTTCTGGATATCGTGTACGTAAGCTTTGAACTTTTTATCCGTATCAATCAAATCTTCAACGGTTTGGCATGCATAGATTACGGTACTGTGATCACGTCCGCCAAAAAATGCACCGATTGTTTTCAAAGATGATTTTGTATGGCTTTTCGAAAGGTACATCGATATCTGACGGGCCTGAACAATTTCGCGTTTACGTGTTTGTGATTTCACCATATCAACAGGTACCTCAAAATACTCACATACCAGTTTCTGGATATATTCCATGGAGATTTCTTTGGAAGTATTTTTAATAAAGTTTTTCAACATCTGTTTAGCTAACGCTAAATCGATCTCTTTCTTATTTAAAGTGGCTTGTGCCAATAAAGATACCATGGCCCCTTCAAGCTCACGCACATTATTGTCAATGTTGTGTGCAACATACTCCACCACTTCTCCTGGCAGTTCAATACCATCGGCATACATTTTCTTTCTGAGAATTGCGATACGTGTTTCCAGATCTGGAATCTGCAAATCGGCAGATAAACCCCATTTAAAACGGCTTAATAAACGCTCTTCCAGGCCAGCTAAATCTTTTGGCGCTTTATCTGAAGTTAAAATAACCTGTTTACCAGACTGGTGGAGGTGGTTAAAGATGTGGAAGAAGATATCCTGCGTTTTCTCTTTGCCGGCAAAGTTGTGAACATCATCCATAATGATGACGTCCATTGCCTGATAGAAGTTAACGAAATCGTTTATGGTGTTGTTTTTTAATGAATCAACGAACTGCTGACAGAATTTCTCACAGCTTACATAAATAACCAGCTTATCTGGCATGCTGCGTTTGATTTCATTACCGATTGCCTGCGCTAAGTGGGTTTTCCCTAAACCTACTCCCCCGTAAATCATTAACGGGTTAAATGACGTGCCTCCTGGTTTAGCTGCAACAGCATAACCTGCGGAACGTGCGAGGCGGTTACAATCGCCCTCGATGTAGTTTTCGAAAGTATAGTTAGCGTTTAACTGCGGATCTACATTTAATTTTTTTAATCCAGGTATGATAAATGGATTTTTGATATCCTTATTGATGGAAACCGGAATAGGCATAGATTGTACCTTGGCCTCTGCCCCATTTCCATTTGATGGCATATTGGTAGTATAAGGACTACCACTGTTTGATGATTTATCAACAACGATATTGTATTCTAATCTGCCATCCTCTCCAATTTGTTTTTTTACGGTCTTGCGAAGCAAGCCCACGTAGTGTTCTTCAAGCCATTCGTAAAAGAATAAACTCGGCACTTGTATGGTTAAAACCTTACCTTCTAATTTAAGGGCAGTTATTGGCTCGAACCAGGTTTTGAAACTTTGGGTCGGGATGTTATCCTTAATTATTTGAAGACAGTTCTTCCATACTTCTGTACAAGTTTTTTCCATTGCGATTTCTATATATTATTGATTTTCAGTACCGATTCGACGTAAAGGGATGGTCCGTTTCGGGACTACGAATATTGATAAAATTATCAACATTTTAAACAAAATTCTGAAATAAATTGTAACCTACTGATAAGGAATTGAGTAGCCCTGTTAACCTCAATTTTTTATGTTGATAACTATTTATTAACATCAATTTTCCACATTTAATGCTATTTGCTGGTTTCATCCTAATAATACTCCGGATCGCCATTTAAAAAGCAAAATTCAAGCCACTAGGCTTTTAAAGGCATAAATTTAGACGTGTTTTTAATGTTTAAAACACAACATACTGAATATCATAATACATATCTCAAACGATTTTAACCAAATAATATTTTTAGACCTTATTGTGTAGAAAAATGTGGCAATTTGTCCTCACTCATCCGTTTAGTGCGAAAATTATTGCTGACCAAATTCCCGGGGGAGATTAAGGTCAAATGAAGTAAAAAACCACGTGTTTAACTAAGGTGTTCAGAGAAAATATTATTAAGCATGCAGTTTACAAAAGATGATTAATACTCTCCAAATACGCCACGAAATACATCGGCAATTTCACCAAGTGTAGCATATACTTCAACGGCTCCAATGATGAATGGCATTAAATTAACGTTTCCACGCGCGGCTATTTCTAAGGCACCTAAAGCGCTGGCGACGGCCTCACTGTTTCTTGATGCCTTAAGACTGATCAACTTATCCATTTGAAGCTTGCGAATGGAGTCGTCAATATTGAAAACTTCATTTATTCCTTCTTCTTCCTGCGTAAATTTATTCACCCCAACCGAGACTCTTTCCCCGCTTTCAACTTCTTTCTGGTACTGATAAGCAGCGCTGGCAATTTCATTCTGCATGTAATCATTTTCGATTGCTTTGACTGATCCTCCCATGGCATCTATTTTTTCGATGTAGGCCCATGCGGCGTTTTCAATTTCATCGGTGAGGTTTTCAACGAAAAAAGAGCCTGCCAGCGGATCAACTGTATCGGTTACGCCACTTTCGAAAGCAATAATCTGTTGTGTTCTAAGGGCGATTTTGGCTGCAGATTCCGTTGGCAAAGACAAGGCCTCATCATACCCATTGGTATGAAGCGACTGTGTGCCGCCCAATACCGCAGCCATAGCCTGATTGCTTACCCTGATTACATTATTAAGTGGCTGTTGTGCAGTTAGTGTGGAACCACCCGTTTGCGTGTGGAAACGAAGCATCTGTGCCTTTTCATCGGTAGCGCCAAGGTGTCTGGTTATTTTCGACCACATTCGCCTTGCTGCCCTGAACTTGGCAATCTCTTCAAAAAAATTATTGTGGCAATTAAAGAAAAAGGACAGGCGTTTAGCAAAAACATTAATATCCAGGCCTTTTTCTATAGCTGCTTTTAAGTATGTTTTTCCATTGGCGAGGGTAAATGCGAGTTCCTGCACCGCCGATGAGCCTGCCTCCCGAATATGGTAACCGGAAATCGAGATGGTATTCCATTTGGGCACTTCTTTACTACAAAACTCGAATATATCGGTGATGATCCGCATAGACGGTGCGGGTGGATAAATGTAAGTTCCCCTTGCGGCGTATTCTTTAAGAATATCGTTTTGGATGGTGCCGGAAATCTGTCTGATATCTGCCCCTTGCTTTTTTGCCAAAGCGATGTACATGGCCAGCAATATTGAAGCCGTAGCATTTATAGTCATTGATGTTGTGATGTCCTTTAATGCTATTTGATCAAAAAGAATCTCCATATCTTTCAATGAATCGATGGCTACGCCAACTTTTCCCACCTCGCCATCAGCCATTTCGTGATCGGAATCATAGCCAATTTGTGTGGGTAAATCGAAAGCTACTGACAGTCCGGTGGTTCCCTGATTTAACAGGTAGTGATAGCGTTTATTGGATTCTTCAGCAGTTGAAAACCCTGCGTATTGCCTCATCGTCCAAAGCCTGCCCCGATACATATCTTTTTGAATACCTCTGGTAAAGGGAAATTCGCCAGGCTGTTCTTCCATTGGCCGGGATGAGGTATAAACTTCCTTTATCTCAAGGCCTGATGTGGTGGTGTATTTTTTGTGGCTCATGGTAAATCTGGTTAACTGTTAAAACTATTTAACCGATTGCGACATCCAAATGCTTATTAGCGCAATGATTAAAACAGCACGGCAATATCTTTCTTAATCAGTTCGATTGTCAAATCGTAGGGATTGTCGCTAATGACAGCCATGTGCTGCAAAATTGCTTTGCTCAGTTCTATACCACTGGCATCGGCAGGCAATCCCTGAACTGCATTATTAATCATGGCAATGGTATCGTCTTTCAATTTACGAACAACTGTCCAGGTTTGGCTATCTACGTATAACTGTTGCGTGATGTTATGCTGATACTCAGAGCGGACCTCATTGAGAATTCCGGTCTGCAATGCAGCAATGCTAATCCCCTGCTGATGCAAACGCACCAATAAATTTGCGGGATTGATCCTATCGGTGAAAATAATCAGGCGTTCATGTGCCTGAAGTCGCAACGGCAGAAGATGCGCCCTGCTTTCTTTATTTAATTCGAGCACCTTTAAATTAAAAAAGCGTTGTATATCACCTTTTATAATGTAATAGAGGGCCATAAAGGCCAGGAAGATGCCGGCCAATAAAATAACTACATCGGTTAAAACTTGTTGAATGCTCATGCTTTGTTTACTTACGGTAATATTAACGTTGAGTGAAAAGCAAAAATGTGCATTATTATTTATATTTCCTTGATGAGTACATATTCTCATTGGTAAAGGAGAGAACGATAAATTGCTTTTTTATGATGTTAATTATTATACATATAAAAGCAATTTATCTAAGTTTGTAAAAGATAAACTTGAAATAACATGAGCACAACAGTTGATACATCATTTGCACCGGTTACATTTTCAGAAGGTGCAACGAAAGAGCTTACTAAATTAAGGGATCAGCAGGAGATCGGCCAGGATTATGGTTTACGCGTTGGCGTTGAAGGTGGTGGCTGTGCCGGGATGAATTACGTTCTGGGTTTTGACCAACGAAAAGACGGTGATCAGGAATTTTTTATCGATGGCATCAAGGTTTTTATGAACAAAGCACATCAGATGTACTTAATGGGCATGATGATCGACTGGCAAGACGGGCTTAACTCGCGTGGTTTTACGTTCGTAAATCCGAACGCAACGAGTACTTGTGGTTGTGGAACGAGTTTCTCGGCATAATTAAAATATTATTGTAACATATATTGAAGTCCCGATGTCTAAACGTCGGGACTTTTTTATTGGCAGCGGATATAGCGGAGACATGAAGATAAACCAAATAGATTTCCCTATATTGACACTCATACAATGAATTACAGAGAAAACATCAGACTGGCATTAGAATCTATCAAGGCAAACCGCTTACGCACCATGCTTACGGCCTTAATTATTGCAATAGGTTTAATGGCTCTGGTAGGTATTTTAACTACGCTTGATGCTGTAAAGAAAAGTATGACGGACGCTTTTAGTAGCATGGGAGCAAATTCGTTTACGATCAGGAATCGGGGCACGGGTATCAGAATCGGAAATGGAAAACGGCCGAAACCGTTTAAATCCATTCGTTATGAAGATGCTGTAAGATTTAAAGACAGCCTGAATGCTCCGGCCACCGTTGCCGTGAGTGTATTTGCCAGTGGTGGTTCTACGGTGAAATTCGGAAGTTTAAAAACCAATCCAAATATCAATATTCAGGGTATCGATGAAAACGGCCTGGCTTCTCAAGGGCTTAATTTATCTGAAGGCAGAAACTTTGGCTTATCTGAAGTATCACTCGGCAGCAATGTCTGCATTGTGGGTAATGAGGTTGTTGAGCGCTTGTTTAAAGATTCAGATCCGATGGATAAATTAATCAATGTTGGAAACAATCGTTTCAAAATTGTTGGGATTTTAGAGAAAAAGGGTTCAAGTATGGGGTTCAGTGGCGACAGGGCTGTATATGTTCCTTTGCTGAAAGCTAAACAAATTAACGCCAATGCTAACCCATCCTATACCATTACTGTTATGGTTGGCGACAATAACAACCAGGATGGTGTTATTGGAGAAGCGACTGCCCTGTTCCGGAATATCCGCAAAGTGAAGGTGAGTGAAGCCAATAACTTCGAGATCACGAAGAGTGATGCTGTTGCTCAAACTTTATTTGAGAATCTGGCCTTTGTAGCAGTTGGTGGTATTGCTATTGGGATCATCACACTGATTGGCGCTTCTATAGGCTTAATGAATATCATGTTGGTTTCTGTAACGGAACGTACCAGAGAGATTGGGATCAGGAAGGCTATTGGTGCAAATCCGAAAGTGATCAGACGTCAGTTTTTAATTGAGGCTGTTGTAATTTGCTTAATGGGTGGCGTAATGGGTATTTTTCTTGGTATTGTTTTGGGTAATATTATATCCCTTGCCATGGGTGGATCATTTCTTATTCCATGGGCATTTATTCTGGGTGGTTTTGTTTTGTGCGTATTGGTTGGTATTTTATCAGGATACTATCCGGCGAAAAAAGCATCCAGACTTGATCCGGTTGAAGCTTTGCGGTACGAGTAAGAAATCGGATATTTGTTCAGTATCAAGCTCAACGCATAATTAAAATTTGAGTTAGCAGTTTTAAATCAATGTATTATTCAGCTGATGCTGCCCCAGGAGGCGCTGCATTAGTGGTGTAGTCAAGCTATTCTCCAAAGCAGCTGCATGTTTAAGATGGTGCATGTCGCTCCCAATGAAATCTACCAGATGATTCTCAACCATTTCTTCAGCCGTTTTTTTTGCCCCCGAACCATAATATCCTGTCAGGGCAATGGAGTTCATTTGCAATAGACATCCGGTTTCCCGGATCTGATGATAGCTTTCAAAAGATGAGTAGTAATATGGATACCTTTCGGGGTGAGCAAGGATGGGTTTATAACCACTATCCTGTATTAATTTAATAAAATCAAACAGATTTTGAGGCGGATTGATATAAGAAAGTTCAAAGAGCATGTAATCAGCGCCGAAGGTAAGTACTTCTTTTTGCCTGATTTTTTTTTCTAAAGTTTCATCAAGATAATACTCTGCTGCAGCATCTACATCTAAATCCAGCTGAATATCGTGCAGCCCTTTTCTTAAAATATCTAGTCCGCGATTAATGGTTTCAGGGGTATTGCGGAAGTAGTCGGCCATGATGTGCGGTGTGGCAATCAGCTTCCTGAAACCAAGGGCCTTAAATTTCTGCGCCAAGGCCAGTGAGTCCTTTAGTGTTTGTGCGCCATCGTCGATTCCGGGAATGATGTGAGAGTGCATATCAGTTCCAATACTTGAGAAGTTAAATTCGGGTACGATTTTTTTCTTTTTGAAGAATCCGAACATATGGGAATACAGGTATTTAATTTATTTCTTTTGGCAGATGAACATCAGCAGCTGCAGATGCAAGCTTAGAATCATAAATGCGCTTAAGCAGTTCGTTTAAATAAGTGCTCAAATCGAACTGAATATCTTCGTGAAGTTTTTTAAACTTATTAATTGTTACTTCTACGGTTTTAATGTAATAAGCAATGAACAGGAAGCCATAATCTCTGTAACCAAAGGTTGATCTTTTATATTCCAAGGGGATATGGCTCAGCACAAAAATCTTCAATTCAACCTCACCAATCGGATCTTTGGTGATTTTATAAAAACGGTTAACCGATGTAATCATTTTCCTGACTTGTGCCAAGGCATCTTTTGCAGCAAGCTTTTTCAAATCGGGAATGAGTTGAATTACATCGGCTTTAATGGTTTCTTTCCTATCATCCAGATCACTTTCATCTTCCAGTAATTTGTAATGAAGGTGTTCGGTGAGCACTTTATCTTTAGCGATTAAACGCAACAGCAACTTGTCTTTTTCCTTTACGGGTAAATCTGTAATTGCTGTTTTAAGGTCTTTGTGCTCTGATAGTTTCATTAAAAAAGTTTATTTGCGAAGAGGGAGGCTATCCAAATTTATTCAAAAGGATTTGCTTTAATATATTTCTCCCACTCCCATGCTGAACGCATCATTTCATTTAAGTCGAGCTGTGCTTTCCAGCCCAATTCGTCATTTGATTTTTGAACATCACCATATATCTGAACGACATCGCCCGCTCTTCTCGGGCCAATGTTATAATTTAATTTTTCGCCATTCACCTTTTCGAAGGCTGCTATAATTTCTAGAACTGATGATCCTCTACCTGTTCCGATATTGAACACTTCATAGCCAGATGATGTTTTATTCTCGGCTAATCTTTTTACTGCCGCAACGTGCGCTTTAGCCAGGTCTACGACATGGATATAATCGCGGATAGCAGAACCATCAGGGGTATCATAATCGTTGCCATACACGGTTATAGGGCCTCTTTTACCAATTGCAGATTGTGTAATGAAAGGCACCAGATTGGCGGGAACACCGTTTGGAAGTTCACCAATCAAAGCAGTTTCGTGCGCGCCAACCGGATTAAAATAGCGAAGTGCGATCACACGCAACTCTGGAGTTACTGCTGCAGTTTCTTCCAGAATTTCTTCAGCTATTTGCTTGGTATTTCCATAGGGCGATTCTGCTTTCTTTACAGGTGCGGCCTCTGTTACTGGCAAACTATCTGGCTGACCGTATACCGTACACGATGATGAGAATACGAAATCAATTTTGCTGTTGAATGAAGTAAGCAGATTGATCAACCCATAAAAATTATTCCTATAGTATTTCAATGGTTTTTGAACGGACTCTCCTACGGCTTTAGAAGCTGCAAAATGAATGATTCCTGTGATGTCTTTGTTCTGCTCAGCAAATTCCTGAACCGCCCTGTCATCCTGAAGGTCGATTTCCTGAAAATCGAACCATTTGCCGGTAATGGCATGAAGCTGGGTTAAAATTTTAATGTTAGAATTGGATAGATCGTCTACGATGACTACCTCATAACCTGCATTATGCAGTTCTACAACAGTGTGGGAACCAATATACCCGGTTCCACCGGTAACTAGTATTTTTGACATCTTAAGGATTAAAATGGTAAAGTGCTATTCTGTGTAACCAATTGATTAGCGTATACAAAGCCTAATGGGTTTATATATTTTAAGCTTTTTTAATAAATTCGCTTTATCTTGGCACGAAGATAGGAATTTACAGCAATGCTTTTACTTTATATATTAGGAATTAGGGGTTACAATTTAATAATCTTATTTTTTTCTTTGTTCAATACAAAGGCGAGATTATTTATAAAGGGGCGAAAGGATATTTTTAAAAAGATTAAGGAACGCATCAGCAAAACGGATAAACCCATCTGGTTTCATTTTGCATCATTAGGGGAGTTTGAGCAAGGCCGGCCTGTTCTTGAAACACTTAAAAGTGCTCAGCCAGATAAAAAGATAATCGTTACCTTTTTTTCGCCTTCGGGGTATGAAATCAGAAAAAACTATACACTGGCGGAGGTTTTCTATTTGCCAATAGATACAGCCTTTAATGCAAAAAGGTTTCTGGATATTGTTAATCCGCAGATGGCTATTTTTACGAAGTATGAATTCTGGCACTTCTATTTCCAGGGATTAAAGGACCGTGGTATTCCATTATATGTTATTTCGGGAATTTTCAGACCTGGCCAGGCATTTTTTAAATGGTATGGTAGTTTTTATCGTAATATCTTAAAATCAGTGACCTACTTTTTTGTTCAGAATCAGGAGAGCGAAGATCTTTTAGAATCTGTGGGCCTGGATAATGTTACGATAAGCGGGGATACCCGTTTTGACAGGGTTTACGAAAATGCACAGATACCAAAGCAGCTGGCAGAGATAGAAAAGTTTGTTAACGGGTCGCCAACACTAATTTGCGGCAGCACCTGGCCGGAAGACGAGACCCTACTTTCTGTGTTGCCGGGTAAATACCCTGAGTGGAAGTTTATCATAGCGCCACATGAAATTCATGAGCGCCACATCGAAAACATTGAAAAGCTTTTTCCGGGGGACGTCGTTCGTTTATCTGTATTTAGCAAGCAGGCTTCGCTTAGCGATTTGCATCCAACTGTTTTAATTATTGATAACATCGGTATGCTGTCCTCACTTTATCAATATGGAAAGGTAGCTTACGTTGGCGGTGGTTTTGGCGCAGGGATACACAATACGCTGGAGGCTGCTGCATTTGGTAAGCCTGTTATTTTCGGACCGAAGTATGATAAGTTTCAGGAAGCGAAGGATCTGATCGCTATTGGTGCAGCTAAAAGTATAGCGAGCTCTGCAGAACTGATGGAAGCATTTAATCTTTTCAAAGAGAATGAGGCTGCGGCAGATGCATCGAAAAAGTATGTTGAGAATAAAAAAGGGGCAACAGCGCTTATTGTTTCAATGATTACGCGATCAGTTTAGCATCAACTATCTTAGTAATGATTTTATCGATGGGCTGATCGATTGAAACTACAAGCACATCTTCTTCTTCCAAACCGGGCTTTTCCAGCGTGTCAAACTGGCTTTTAAGTAAACTTGATGGCATATACTGATGAGATCGTTTACTGATACGTTCATGAATCAATTCAAAAGTTCCTTCAAGGTAAATGAAGTGAATAGTTGGGTTTTCCACTCTGAGCAAATCCCGGTAGGCTTTTTTGAGTGCCGAACAGGCTATGATGCAGTTTGTACCTGCGGCCGCATGATCCCTGCCGACTTTTGCAATCAGATTTAACCAGTCTAGCCGGTCGCCATCTGTAAGGGGAATACCTGCGGCCATTTTATCTACATTTCTTTGCGAGTGGATATTATCTCCATCGATGAACTCAGCATGAACAGCTGGAGCAAGTGCTCTTCCTACAGCAGTCTTACCACTTCCTGAAACGCCCATTAAAATGATGAATCTCGCCATAAAGATTATTTTATCATCCCTGCTAAGGCATCAATGAACAATGGATTATCGTTCAGGCTTTCCACGAGCTGAACATGCTCCCCTCCCAATGCCCTGAATTCTTCATGGTACTCTACCGTGATTTCGTACAGTGTTTCCAGGCAATCGGCAACAAAGGCAGGACTGAAGACCAACAAACGTTTTTTGCCTTCAGCCGCTAATTTTTTCAACACATCGGTGGTATATGGCTGTACCCAAGGCTCTTTTCCAAGTCTGGATTGAAAACAAACTGTATATTTATCTTTTGGAAGATTTAGCGCTGCAGCAATTAACCTTGCCGTATCGTGGCCCTGAGCAGAATAGCAGAATTTATTCGTATCGTTCAAAGTCTGGCAGCAATCAGCACTTTTTAAGCAATAACTGCCTGTATGATCGCATTTCAACAATTGCCTTTCAGGCAGGCCGTGAAAGCTGAATAACACATGATCATAACTTTCTACCTGATGTTTTCTGGCATTTTCTGCAAAAACCTTAATCATCAATTCGTTATCATGGAATGAGTTGACAAAAGAAACAGGCGGCACTGTTGGCCAATTACTTACCAATTCCATCACCAACTGGATTACAGAGCCCGAGCTTGCAGATGCATATTGGGGAAACATGGGGATTACCTGAATACTTTCAACCAGACCTGCTTTAAGGTTTGCGAGGGCAGATTCAATTGAAGGGCTTTGATAACGCATGGCTAATTCCACATGGTAATCATCTCCCAGCTTTTCCTGAAGCATTTTTGCCTGAATACGGCTATAGTATAAAAGTGGGGAACCATTTTCATTCCATATTTCTTTATATAATTTAGCTGTTTTGGGGCTACGGAAAGGAACAATTATACCTTTAACCAATAGCGTTCTGTTGAGTTTAGGAATATCAATTACCCTTTCATCCATCAGAAACTGATCAAGGTATTTCCTTACATCTGCAGTTTCCGGACTATCGGGTGTTCCTAAGTTTACCAGTAAAATTCCCTTTTTGCTCATTATTAATGAAAATATGTTTTGAAGCGCAAATATCGCTTTTTTATTGATTTCTGCCTATCGCTAAAATGTGATCGTAAACATTTTTTAGTCAAATTTTAATGCATAAGCGTCGCACTATTTGGTTTTATAGAGTTGCCACCAGGGCATATGAGGTTTTTCGTGATGCTCGAAATGATAGCCAAAAAAATAGCAAGTGATGAATGCGAGTAAATGATTCTTTGGCAAGGTTGAAGCATAATGTTCATTATCGTGTTCGCCTTTATGCGGAAGGTAAGTTCCAAAATAAAATAGCTGGAAGGTACTTAGTAAAGCCGGTAAAACCCAGAAAAGAAGGAGGTTTGTTTCATCAATCCATATTTTCAGAACATTGAAAGCTATAGCCATAATGATGAGCTGAATAACAGTGACGTAATTTCGCATAAAGTTTAAATACCATCTCCAGAATCCGTGTGGAGCAAAGTCGGGATCATCGCTGGTGTGAACATGCTGGTGGTGTTGATGGTGTTTGTGGTAAAGCGTGTTGTAAAAAAAACCCGCATAAAGAAATACAGAAACGTATCCTATTACATTATTAATTGTTTTGTTTGATGAGATTGTTCCATGCATAGCATCATGTGCGGTAATAAACAAACCAGTATAGAGATGCATCTGCACAAATATCAAAGGATAAACCCAGTAATTATTCCATTGGAAATTTAGCTGGAGCAGAAAAAACAATAGTGCAAACCAACAGGAAATAACTGTCAATGCGATTACTATTCCATAATTTGAAGGGGATGTTTTCAATGTTGCGTGTTTATACTATGGTAATAACAGCAGAAACGGAGAAAAGTTAGTTATTTCTAAAGCTGTTCAAGAGATGCTTTAACATCTTCCATGAGCCACATAGGTGTAGAAGTGGCACCACATATACCAACCTTATCGTTTTCTGAAAACCAGTTCTTATCGATTTCTTCTACATTGGAAATGAAGTATGAGTTTTCATTGTATTTTTTACAAACATCATAGAGTACTTTTCCGTTGGAAGATTTTTTCCCTGAAACAAAAACGATCTTATTGTAATGACTTACGAAATCTTCCAGTTCCTCATAGCGGTTTGAAACCTGCCTGCAGATGGTATCGTTCGCTTTTACCTCATAACCACGGTTCAGCAACTCATCTTTGACGTGATAAAATTTATCTGTGCTTTTAGTGGTTTGACTGTAAAGTGTGAATTTAGCAGGTAATTCAACGTTATCGAGTTCTGCAAGATCCTGAAAAACGATGGCCTTTCCATCTGTTTGACCTTGTAAACCGATTACTTCTGCGTGCCCATGCTTTCCAAAAATTAAGACCTGCTCATCATCATCATGGGAATTTTTAATCCTGTTTTGCAGTTTTAAAACCACGGGACATGAGGCATCAATCAGGGTGAGGTTATTTTCTAAAGCCAGCTGATACGTAGATGGCGCTTCACCGTGAGCCCTGATGAGTACTTTTTCATTGCGAAGTCCTTTCAGCACTTCGTGATCAATAATTTTCAAGCCCCGTTTGGTGAGTCGCTCCACTTCCTCGTCGTTGTGTACGATATCGCCAAGGCAATATAGATAGCCTTCACTTTCCAAAATATCTTCAGCCATTTCAATCGCGTAAACTACGCCAAAGCAAAAACCCGATGATTTGTCTATACTGACTTGTAAGTTGTAACTCATTGATGCAAAATTAAGCAAAAATATTTGTTCCGGCTGTCATGTACAAGACAACAAAAAAGATAAGTTGTGAAAGAAACATGGCTACACCAATATAGTGTTGTTGCTTGAGGCCTAAAGCGTAATAAAACTTCAATAGGATGATGGAGACGATAAACCAGGCAATAAAATTCTGGAAAGGTATTTTATGCCAGTCCCATTGCCAATAGTCGAATTTCATGGCGACCGGTTCGAGAAAAAAATCGAATATCACCAGAAGCAATGCGCCAAGCAATGAGGCGAGAATGCTGTTCCTGATTTTGAGTGCCTTCATCATTTGTCCGACGCTGAAGATCAGTATTACCCAGTTAATGCCCATTAAAATAGGAACGGCGGCAATCTTATATCCAAGCGTATTGCCATAGTAGTAACTTCCAAATATCTTTCCGGTATGGACGCCGAGTACTTCAACGAGAAATCCACAAACGAATACTCCGCAAACAAAGAGCAGTAATCGTTTGATATCTGCGTTATAAGTAAATACGATTACAGCAAACATTAACAGCAAGTGAAAAGGAACCAGCTTTATAAAGTACGGTTGTGCTGCAGGAATCAAAAAACCAAGCAGACCAACTAAATGGAAAATAACAATTACAGCAACTGCAATTTTCTTAACTTTTAAATCGTCCTGATCGGTCTGCCCTTCCATGTGCCTGTTTTTGAAATGTATTTTTTTATAGAAATCATTGAAATTATCAGAAAAAACAACATTTGAAGCGGATGTAAAATCAAATTAACCAGGACATTTTGTCCGGATAAATAGGAAATCATCATTCTGCTTAAAATGATTAATGTTAATGGCAACAACAGTAATGATATATTAAAGTTTGCGATTAAAATTATTGGTCCGATAATTACCAAAAGCAGGTAAAATAGCAATATAAAGACGTTATTACCAAAACCTGCGAGTAAATTTTTACTGAAGCCAGCCAGGCTTTCGTGCATATTTTTGTACATTCTGCAATGTATCAAGCCATTAGCCAAAAGTGCTTCGGCATTAAATTTCTCCTGCTTAACCAGCTTGATAATTTCCACATCTTCTACCACCTGATTTTTTACCTGCTGGTGCCATAGTTTTTGGCGGTAATCATCGGCATTGAAAAACATGCATTGTCCGCTGGCAGCAGCCAAAGCAGGATTTCGGGATACTTTAACTAGCCTGAGGGGTAGCAAATTTAGTAAAATAAAATGCATCAAGGGAACAGTCAATTTTTCACCTAATGTTTTCATTACCTGATTAGTAAAAACACTCAACAAAGCCAGCTTCCCCATCTCCATCCGGCTAATCAGGCTATTGACTAATCCTCTGCTTAGGGTTTCATCGGCGTCTACGAACAAAAAATACTTGCCTGTGGCCATTGCAGCAAGCTGGTGGCAAGCAAAATTTTTACCCAGCCAGTTTGCAGGAAGTGGTTCACCTTTGACAATGCTGAAGTTAGCATTTACTGAACAAAAATCATTTACGAGGCCGAAGGTATTATCCTCGCTCTGGTCATCCATTACAATGACTTCATAATTGGTGTAATCCTGATTTTTTATAGAATGGAGCAATTCGATAATGTTATCTTCTTCATTGCGGGCGGGAATGAGGATGGAAACTTTGTCGTGATAATGCCTGATTACCTTCGGCAATTTAGGATTAGAGATAAAATTAAAAACTGTGACGGAAAATCTGATGACCAGGAAGATTAAAACTGCGTAGATAAAAAAGCTCATTCGATGATTTGTGTTTGTTTAAGAACAGACTGATCATAGTGTTTATTGTAAGCGCTTTTTAACAATTGCAAACTTACATATTCTTCTGTTTCCCAATTATGGAGATAAGTTTGAACTATGGGTTTTCTTTTTGAAAAGTAATCGGTGAATGTTGCTGCAAATATGATGTTCATTCTCCTTTGACTGGAATTGATCATCTGCATAACACCTTTTTCGAAATGTATGCTTTTTATATGATTTGAATAAAGCTTTCCCTGTGGGAAAATAAGTACCAGGTTATTTGGATCATCTAACAGTTGACCGGCATAATCTAAAGTTGCCAGTACATCTTTTCCTTTACTTTCTGCTGCAAATGCGCCAAGATATTTAAGAAACCAAACCTTTTTGTAATTCTCGGCGCTTACCAGAACATGAAAGTGTTTTTTAAAGAGAAGCTTATTGAGGTAAAAAATAAAAAAACCGTCCCACCAGCTAAAGTGGTTGGCTAAAACCAAAACAGCAGCAGATTCTTTGATTTCCAGTTCGTTAAACCTAAAATGCGAAAAATCTTTTTTAATGATCAGCTTAATGTACCAGGGGAAAAAATTACAGATCAAATTACTTTTAAGCGGTCGATACATGTAGGGAAATTGCAAAAAATCGATGTTAATTGCAAATTTTGCTGCATTTGGGCGTGGATTAATGTAGTCAACTGATAAAGTCCCTGGAGCGAATGAAGGAATTTAGCTTAAATAAACCCTGTCTTCCTCTCCTTCAACATCCATGATTACATCAACATGTTCCTTCAACACTGTTGCGAGTTCAAGGCCGACAAAATCGGTTGCAATGGGGAATATTTTATGACTTCTATCGATAAGCACTACGGTGCGTATTTTTTTATGCGGTGTGTTCAGGAAAACGCCAAGGCCGTAGGCGAGTGTTTTTCCACTGTTCAACACATCATCGACAATAATAATTACTTTATTTTTCCATTGTGTTTCATCGAGATCAGTTTTGGCAACCAGCTTGCTGCTCTCTTTTTGAAGATCGATGCGAAGCATTGTCACTTTCAGTTCGGAAATTTTTTTCAGCACTTTTTCCAGGCGGATGGCCAGTTTATATCCACGGTCCCAGATTCCTGCCAGAACAATTTCTTTTTCGTTCAGATTATCTTCCAAAATCTGATAGGCGATACGATCTATTTTTTGTTGAATCTGTTTCTGATTGAGAATAAGTAATTGCGATGCCATGTATTAAAAGGTTGAATACAAAAAGAACGATTTTAAGGATGAAATTCAAACTATTTAAAAAATAATTTCGATTCACTGCAACGTTTTGGCCTTAGGTGCGTCTTATGAATAACCTTAAAACAAAAACATGAAAACACTAACCATACCTTCGCTGATATTATTTTTGGTAACAGCTGGCTTTCTATCCAGGGCACAGGAGGCTAAAAACTTTCCTGTAAAGAATTTTAACAGCATAGGCGTTAGTAGCGGTATAGACCTTTACCTCATGCAAGGCGGAAGTGAAAATGTGACTGTAAAGTCGGATGAGGCGACCTTAAAAGATATTATAGTGGAACAAATTGGTAGCAATATCAACATTAAGTTCAGGGACGGCATTAGCTGGAGCGGAATGTTTAAAAACAGAATCATCAAAGCCTATGTAAGCTATAAAACTTTAACTGCTCTTGCTGCTTCAGGCGGTTCGGATGTGTTTACGCAGAACCTGCTTAAAACTGAAAAGCTTGCTATCCGGTCATCAGGGGGTTCAGATTTAAAATTAGAAGTTTCCTGTGGGGATATCACCATTCAATCCGGTGGAGGAAGCGATATCGATTTAAAAGGAAAAGCCAATAATATGACTATTCAATCGAGTGGAGGAAGCGATATAGATGCTTACGAGTTTGTTACCGATTATGCAAAGGTACAGGTTTCCGGCGGGTCGGATGTTAATATTTATGTTAACAAAGGCTTAGAAGCGGCTGCGAGCGGCGGTGGCGATGTGAGTTATAAAGGCAATGCAGCATTGAGAAAAACATCAAATTCAAAGAGTGGCGACGTTCACCACGTAAATTAAGAACTTTAGTTTAGTTAATGATAATTCGCCGTTTTGTGGATGCAAAACGGCGTTTTTGTTTCCGATCATTAGGCCCTGCCCTTTTTATATGGGTAGTAAATGAAGTTTGCCCCTTCAGGAACCACTACAAAAATACACATATGGTCTTCAGGCCGTTTGTATGCTTTTAAGAAAGTTTCTTTTTTCTCTTTATTGATAATTCCCTTTTCTACAAATTCTTCCAGGGTTGAGGCCTGTATTGTCCAGTCTGTATTCAGTTCTTCTTTATTCAGGATCAATTCACCAATATTGACTTCATGCTGATGGGCAATGAAAATAGGGTAAGCAGAAATTCCTTCAACCATAATTTCAACAGCTACCTCTTTAATGGCATCTGCATAAAATTGCAAATCTTTCTCCAGACTAACCAGCGGGCTTTCTTTTTTCCCCTGCGATTCGCCGCTACCTTCGGGTGTAGCACTTAACAATTCTTCTCTATCCATATTAATTATTGAATTTTGAATAAGGAAATGAAATTCTATCCTCTTAATTTTAATAATACCACATTTTCTACATGTTGAGTATGCGGAAACATATCTACAGGTTTAATGCGCACCACATCATATTTTTCTTTCAGTAATTCTAAATCACGGGCCTGTGTTGCCGCGTTACAGCTTACATAGACAATTTTATCAGATTCCATTTCTAAGAGGCGCTGCACCACATCGGCATGCATACCTGCTCTTGGCGGATCTGTAATGACCACGTCTGGTCGGCCGTGTGCCAATACGAACTCTTCAGTGAGAATGTCTTTCATATCTCCTGCATAGAAAATCGTGTTGTCGATTCCATTTAACTGAGAATTGAATTTAGCATCCTCAATTGCAGTAGGTACATATTCTACACCCACCACCTGTTTAACGCTTTTTGCCACAAAATTGGCAATAGTTCCTGCCCCGGTATACAAATCGTAAACCAGTTCATCACCTTTAAATCCGGCAAAATCACGGGTGATTTTATATAATTCAAAGGCTTGCTCCGAATTGGTTTGATAGAAAGATTTAACGCCGATTTTGAACCTGATGCCATCCATCTCTTCAAATATGTGATCGCGACCGGCAAAAAGATTGACTTCCTGATCAAAGATGGTATCATTTTTCTTTTGATTCACGATATAGAGTAAGGCGGTAATCTGTGGGAACGCTTGTTTAAGAAATCCCATCAAGCCTTCTACCTGATCCTCTTCAGGGTAGGCAAAAACCACCGCGACCATCACTTCTCCGGTACTGGATGTACGTATAATTAAATTACGCAGTGCCCCTTCGTGGTTGCGTAAGTCGTAAAACGACAAACCATTTTCCAGTGCGTATTTACGTACTGCGTTTCTGATGGAGTTCGAGGGTTCGGCCTGTAAATAGCAATGTTCGATATCGAGGATTTTATCGAAACGAAGCGGAACGTGAAAGCCCAGTGCATTCATGTCGAAATCTTCATCACGCTCTATATCCGTTCTGTCTAACCAACGTTTGTTGGAAAAAGTAAACTCAAGTTTATTCCTGTAATAGCGGTCTTGTGCAGAACCTAAGATCGGTTCAGTATTGGAAGTATCGATTTTGCCGAGACGCTGGAGGGCCGCCTCAACATTTTTCTGTTTAAATTTTAATTGAGAATCGTAACCCATATGTTGCCATTTGCAACCGCCACAGGTACCGAAATGCGGGCAGAAAGGATCCGTGCGTAATTCAGATTTTTGATGTAACTGATCGATAATTGCTTCAGCAAAGTTCTTTTTCTTTTTGGTTAAGCGTACGTCAACTACATCTCCCGGAACTGCTTTATCTACAAAAATAACCAATTCATCGGCCTTGCCAACGCCTTTACCTTCTTCAGCAATATCAATTATCTGTACGTTTGGAATGACCGTTACCGTACCTGGTTTTCTTCTACTCATTATCGTGCAAAGATAAGCGGAAAAGCTGAAAGACTAAAGCACAATGCTCAGGTAAGAATGAATACAAATAATGGCTTGCCCAGGGAAAGTTGTTAAGAAAAAGTTATGGCAGCATCATTTTATACCGGATCAGGAAAACCCGGAATAAAGAAATCAGATTAAGCTCTACTTTCCGAAAAATTTGAATGCAGCTTCCCAGAAGCCATCTGACCAGTTAAACTTTAAGTCAAATTTCTCATCTACTTGTACAGAAAACTCTAATATTTCTTTGCTCATGATAAAAAACCTCCTCTATATTTACAATAATAGCTAATTTATACCGGAAACCATAACAGTTCAAATTAAATTTATGTTAATTTTAGTTTAAAGGCTATTATATTACATTGGGAGGATAGACCAATGGATTAAATTGATTGATAGTGCGTTAGTGGAGGTTTCAACCTGCATGAGTAAGTGGCAGCGCTGCTTTCAGAGAAGTGACCAGCGGTACCATTATTAACACGGAATTTTCTTACTATCTTTCGGTTTTAAATTACTAAATGAAAAAGAAAATACTGTTTATGTTGCTTTTCGCGGCAGCAGCAAGCTACGCTCAAAATACAACTGACTCCTATTTCAAGCTTACCCGCGACGGATTTAACGAAAAGCAGGCTTATAATACCACCGCTTATGTAGAAAAATTCTTCCGCGTTCCAGGCAATACGGGTTTTAATGCAAGTATTCATTATGTTGAACAGATTTTAAAAAATGCGGGATTCGCTAAGCAAAAGCTTAACGAATCGGAGGGCGTACTGACTTACCGCATTGAAAAGCGCCCTATGAAGAATAATACCTGGGAACCTGTAGATGCGCGAATCGATATCGAAGGAAATCCAGAGCCTTTAATTTCTTTCCAGACGAACAGAAACATGATTCCCATTAACTGCACTTCTACGCCTGCAGGGGGAGTTAGCGCTGAAGTTGTATTCATCAGTAACCTTTCGGATGTTGAAAAAACAGATGTGAAGGGAAAAATTATCTTTTCAGAGAATCACCCTTCCAGATTACTGGCTGCTGCGACCAAAGCCGGAGCGATTGGCATAGTTGGCTATTCAATGCCGAAATATACTCAGCCTGAGGTTCATCAAACTTCAATACAGTTTAGCAGCATGAAAGCCAATAGCGAAGTATGGACATTATTATTGTCATATGGAGCAAAAGAAAAGCTAAAAGCTGCCTGCATGAAAGGCATGACTAAGTTGAAGGTTAACATCCAGACAAGAATTTATCCATCAGAAGAATTAACTATTGTAGCTAATGTTCGTGGAAGCGAGCGGCCAGGTGAAAGATTTGTTTTCAGTGCCCACGTTCAGGAACCTGGTGCAAACGATAATGCCAGTGGAGTAGGTACACTTGCTGAAATGGCGAGGTTAACAGCAGAACTTGTTAAGACGAAAAAGATTGGACCTCAGCGCACAATTACCTTTCTATGGGGGGATGAAATTGTATCGACAAGGCGTTATATTACAGAAGACACCACCAGAGCAAAAGGTATTTTATGGGGTATGAGTCTGGATATGGTAGGCGAGGATACCCAAAAAACAGGAGGCTCTTTTCTGATTGAAAAAATGCCTGATCCATCGGCAATATGGACCAGGGGCACAGATAAACATACAGAGTGGGGTGCGGGAGATGTGACAGAAAAAGACCTGTTTCCTCATTATTTCAATGATTTCATTTTTGATATTTGTAAGAAACAAGGCAAGTTTGCCAACTGGACAGTAAATTACAATCCTTTTGAAGGGGGCAGTGATCACACTCCATTTTTACAGCATAAAATTCCCGGCTTGCTGATGTGGCATTTTACGGATGTATTTTACCATACAGATAACGACCGGATAGATAAGGTTTCGCCCACTGAGATGAAGAATGTTGGTGTGAGCGGGCTAACTGCTGCATATACCTTAGTTTCTGCTAACGAATCGACTGCAGCAGCAACTGTTGCACAAGTTCAGGCCGATGGACTTGCTCGTTTAAAAAAGGAGTTTGAGCTGAGCAAAAAGGCACTATCTGCGGGCAAACCGGCTGCTGAAGAGCGGCACATTATTGAAGTATGGAGTAAATGGTATATTGATGCACTGGCAACCATTGGTAAAATGCCTGTTAAAGCAGAAACTACGCGAAAAGGATCTGCTATAAAGGTTGCGAGGGATGATATTGAGAAGCAGACTAGTTTATATCTGAAGGAGCTGAAGTAGTTTAATTTTTATAATTAATTAAATTTATAACTACCTTAATCATCATATCTTTTTCTATAGGATCGCTTTCAGCAATTAATAAGGTAAGTGCTACAAGTGCATTATCAGCAATTCGTTTGGTGCCATCTGATCTGTATAACATTTTATTTCTTTCCAGAAACCAAACGAATAAAAATGCGGCTATTCGCTTATTCCCATCTGAGAAAGAGTGGTTTTTGACGACAAAATATAAGAGATGTGCTGCTTTTTCTTCCAAACTGGGGTACAATTCTTCTCCATCAAAGGTTTGATAAATAGTTGTTAAAGAACTTTCGAAAGATTGATCTTTCTCGTTACCAAAGAGTTTGCTACCACCGAACTTTGTGCGCAAATCATGAATAGCCCCGATTGCCGAATTGTAATCGATACTAAATAAAGTTTTATGATTGGAGACCGTATAATCAAGCTGCTGGTGGTCATACTGATCTAAAATGTCTAGTGCATAAACATAATCAACCAATACCTTGAAAGTGTCTTTAATTTCTGCTTTATCCAGTAAATAACTTTCATGAACATGATGGATTAATTTAACAACCTGCTTAAGCTCATTTAACTTCTGCTCCTGTTCTTTCAGCTTTTTATGATTTAGCACATATCCCTTTAGCAGATAATCTTTAAGAATTCGATTTGCCCAAATGCGGAATTTAGTTGCTTTTGTGGAACTGATCCTGTAACCAATAGATAAAATCATGTCAAGATTATAGACATCAACCCTTCTCTTAACATTTCGAGTCCCTTCTTTTTGAACTATTTCCAAATTGGAAATAGTTGATTCATCCAATTCATTTTCCTTAAAAATATTATTAATGTGCTTATTAACAGCCGGGACTTGAACACCAAACACTACTGCTATTTGCTTTTGATTCAACCATAAAGTATCTTCCTGTACAGCCACTTCAATTTCTGTAGATCCACTATCACTTGTATAAAAAATTATTTCTCCTTGTTTCATCGGTATAATTTACTAAAATATTTAACCTATTTTCGCATCATGCCAAAAGCAATAATTGTTGGTTCAGGGGTTGCAGGGATTGCTTCAGCCATCAGAATGGCCGTAAAGGGTTATGATGTAGCGGTATTTGAGGCTAACGGTTACCCTGGCGGAAAGCTTACCGAAATTTGCATTGATGGGTTCCGTTTTGATGCCGGGCCAAGTCTTTTTACCATGCCACAATATGTGGATGAACTTTTCCAGCTTGCAGGTAAAAATCCAGGTGATTATTTCCAGTATGAAAAATTAGATGAGATATGTAAATATTTCTATGAGGATGGGCTTACATTAACCGCTAAGGCAGACCTGGAAGAATTTGCAAAAGAGATTGAACGGAAAACAAATTCAACTGCTCAGGAAATCAAAAAATTTCTGGCAAAAAGCGAGACAATATACGATGTTACCCACCGGGTATTTCTTGAACGATCTATTCATAAAATCAAAAGCTTTATACATTGGGATACGCTGAAATCGGTATTTCGGTTTGGCGAGATTGATGCATTCAGAACACAGGCAGACGCTAATACTCATTCTTTCAAAGATCAAAGAATAGCCCAGTTATTTAACCGCTATGCGACTTATAATGGTTCAAACCCCTATCAGGCACCCGCAACCTTAAATGTAATTCCGCATTTCGAATATCATTTTGGTGCTTTTATCCCAAAACAGGGAATGCATAGTATTACGTCATCGTTAACCCAACTCGCTAAAGATGTTGGGGTAAAATTCCACTTTAATACAAAGGTGACTGAGATCGTTTATGATAGAGCAAAAGTTATCGGGGTTAAGGAGGGCGATACTTTAATTCCTGCAGAACTAGTGATTTCAAATCTGGATATCTGGTTTACTTACCGTGACCTGCTGAAAAAACTCCCGCCTCCAACGAAATTATTAACTCAGGAAAGAAGCAGCTCGGCACTGATTTTTTACTGGGGAATTAAGGGCCATTACCCTGAACTTGGCCTGCACAATATCATGTTTGCGGAAGATTACAAGGCCGAGTTTGATGCGATATGGGGAGCCAAAGCCATTTATAAAGATCCAACGGTTTATATCAATATCAGTGCTAAACACGTTAAAACTGATGCGCCGGATGGACACGAAAACTGGTTCGTCATGGTTAATGTTCCTGCCAACAACAGTCAGGATTGGGATAGTTTAATCCTGTCTGCAAAGCAAAATATCATCAGCAAAATTAACCGTATCCTCAACAAGGATATTAGCGGTGATATTTTATGTGAGGAAATATTAGATCCCCGTAGTATTGAAATAAAAACAGGCTCTTACCAGGGCTCATTGTACGGAAACAGTTCAAATAATCAGTTTTCGGCCTTTCTGAGGCACTCCAATTTCAGCACTAAAATCAACGGATTATACTTTTGCGGCGGGAGTGTCCATCCCGGAGGGGGAATTCCATTGGCGCTTTTGTCGGCAAAAATAATAGATCAGGAAATAAAAAATGTCGAATAATTGGAATGTGAGATTGTTACTATGCCTTTCCTTTTATTGCTGCTTCCAGTTTTTCACCATCTAGATCGAAAGCATCGACAATGATCTTTGCCTGCGTATAAAAGGGGTCTCTTTCCAGGAGTTTTACTTTTATAAATTCCAATAGTTGCTCGTCGTTAAGATCTTTGATTAGTGGCCGTTTCTGGCGGTTGTGCAGTCTTGATACCAGGGCAGCCGGTGCCATTTGAAGATAAACCGTTTCGCCATGCGTATTCATCCATTGCATATTATCAAAAAAGCAGGGTAATCCCCCACCTGTTGCTACTACACAATGTTCGGGATAATCAAATGTTTTAAGCATTTCACTTTCGTAATCCCGAAAACCGCTTTCACCAAATTCTGTGAAGTATTCAGCAATTGTTTTTCCGGTTTTGGAAACAATCTCTGCGTCAAGATCAATAACCGGACAATCCAGCCGGTGTGCCAGTTGCTTGGCTTTGGTACTTTTGCCGCAGCCCATATATCCGACTAAAAAGATTTTCATCTGTATATTAATTTTAAATTAATGTTAAGCTAATTTTATTCTCGGATCGATGTAAGCATATAATACATCAACAAGGATATTGATGACTACAAAAACTAAGGCTATAAATAATATTGAGCCCATGACCACCGGGAAATCAGACATCTCCAGGGCTGCTACAGTTGTTCGTCCCAAACCATTGTAACCGAAGATGTATTCTACAAAAAAAGAGCCTGCCAATAGTGAGGCGAACCATCCTGAAATGGCCGTAATTACCGGGTTAAGTGCATTTTTTAAGGCATGCTTATAAATGATTGTTTTGCTATCGAGGCCCTTGGCCCGTGCTGTACGGATATAATCCTGAGCGAGTACATCTAACATGGCGCTTCTTGTAAGCTGGACGATGATTGCCAGCGGACGAAGCCCCAGTGTAACCATTGGCAACCAGAGGTTTTTTAGTGTGAGTATTTCGCCGTTAAAAGGATCATAAGAATATAGACTACCGCTCATTTTCAAACCTGTATAATCACTTAATACAAAGCCGAATAACCATGCAATGATGATTCCTGCGAAAAATGAAGGCGCGGATATACCCATGATGGCAAAAGCATTTGCGGATTTATCAATCCATGTGTCTTTATATACAGCAGAAACTACACCCAGAAACACACCAATGATTGTGGCAAAGATCATGGCCGTTAATGCCAGGATAAAAGTATTTGGGACAGTTTCCCCCAGAATATCCCGCACATCTCTCTTTGTTTGATATGAGCTTCTGAGATAAGGCCATTTCAACACCAGGGCTTTGTTAGAAAAATCAATCAGCTTTACATATCTATACTTCTTCGCTGCGGCATCGTCGTTGCCCAAAATACTGATGGGTGAAAGATCGTTCACATAAAGCACAAACTGTTCTGGCCTGGACTTATCGAGACCAAACTCTTTACGAACGGCTTCCAGCGATTGAACGTCGGCCCTTTGTCCCATGGTCATCCTGGCAGGATCTCCGGGGAGGATGTTGAAAAGCACAAAAACAACCAGTATGATACCGGCCATTACCAGTATTCCGTATAATAGTTTTTTTAGTGCGTATGCAATCATTATTTATCGAAATACTTTCTACTCAGCTGGTCGAATGTAGGCACATTGTGATTATGCCATTTATTTACAATTACACCATTTCGTAATAGAATAACACCTGGATTAGCTCTAACCATGCTTTTTAGCGGAACGGCATCGGCATAAAACACTTCTGAAAACAGATTGTTCTTTTTAATGAAGGCTTCGGCATCCTGAGCTGAGTTGGAGGTTAGTAACACTGTGCGGATATTAAATTGCTGGGTGGCGTTTATGGCTAAAGCATTCAGTTTTGCGATAGCCCTTTCATTTGTATTACGCAAGTCGTACGCCACAAAAACCAGACTATAATATGGATTTTCGATCAGCTCTTTAGTGTAATCGGTACCTGAAGCATCCGTTATAATGAGGTCTTTAATTTTGGGCTCGTATCCCTTTTTAACGAGGCGTTTAATGGGCTCTCCAATTATTTCCCAGTTATTATCTTTCCAGATTTCCGTTTTAAGGTATGCTTTGTCGCTCATATCCTTTTCTTCTTTTGTTTTCTTGTTTTTGAGGTGATACATAATCTCAAATTCATCTGGTTTTTCTCCGGAAGGGATGACCATTAATGAAGGAATGTGGGCGCCCACTTTATAGGGAAGAAAATCGATAACAGGCAAAACGTTGTAGGTAAAAAGGCCGAAACCCAAAGAAATAAGGGTAACAACAATTGCAATATTGCGCTGTGAAGATTCTTTATTGAAAAGTGGTTTGATGCGATCTTTGTATAAAAAGATTACTATAATTAATACCAGCAAAATCAAGTCTTTGCTAAAAGATTGCCAAGGTGTTAAGGGGATAGCATCTCCGAAGCAACCACAACTGGTTACTACTTTAAAAGCTGCAGAAATGAAGGTTAAAAGGGTAAAGAATATGATTAGCAACAGTAAACCCCAGGCTACCTTTTTGCTCCAGAAGCCCAACAATAAAAGAGCACCCAGAACAATTTCGAGCGTGCATAACAGAATGGCTATTGATGTGGCTGCACCGTTAAGAAAATTAAGATGGAAAACCTCGAAATACTCTTGTAACTTATAGCCAAAACCGAGCGGATCATTTGCTTTAATTAAGCCTGAAAATATAAAAAGTGCACCTACAAAAAATCGGGAAAAGCCTAAAGCAATATTTTTCATTATTTAACTCCTAATTTAATCAACGCAAAAACTGAATAGTTGAGCATATCCTGGTAATTGGCCTTAACTCCTTCAGATGCGAGGGTTTGTCCTTCATTGTCTTCTATTTGTTTGACACGAAAAATCTTCATCAAAATCAAGTCCGTTAGTGAACTGATGCGCATATCCCTCCAGGCTTCGCCATAATCGTGGTTTTTCGCAAACATAAGGTCTTTAGTTTCCTTAACTTTTTCCTCAAACAAACGTTCTACGAGCTCATACTGAAGTTCATTCGGATCAGCATCAGTTAATTCGAGCTGCATCATGGCTATTACACAATAGTTTACAATCCCTATATACTCGGAGGTGGCACCCTCTCCTACCAGGCTAACTTTTTTTTCCTCCAGCGTACGGATACGCTGCGCTTTGATAAAAATCTGATCGGTAATAGAACTTGGCCTTAAAATGCGCCAAGCGGTTCCGTAATCTTTTGTTTTTTTAAGAAATAAAGACCTGCAAACTGCGATCACTTCATCAAATTCTATAGCGGTATTTGTTTGTGCCAATTCGGTAAAATATTTAGTTTTAATGTATTTTTGCTGCGAAACAACAAAAGCTAAAGATACATTTTTAAAGCGAAACCCAAATCCCGAAAGGGTTTATTATGGCCGAAAAAAACTTTTTTGAACCCCGTCAAACTTTAAATATCAAAGGTAAACTGATTGATTTAAGCACGGCAAAAGTTATGGGAATAGTTAATATTACTCCTGATTCTTTTTACAGCAGCAGCCGTTCAAAATCTGTTGACGGCGCACTTCGCAAGTCGGAACAATTGCTGAATGAGGGCGCAACCTTTATTGATATTGGGGGATATTCTTCCCGTCCTGGTGCAAAGGACATTTCCACAGAAGAAGAGCTGGCCCGATTAATTCCCGTGGTTGAAAATATCAGTAAGGAACTACCTGAAGCGATTATTTCTATTGACACTTTCAGGGCTAAGGTTGCGGAAGAGACGATATTGGCAGGTGCGCATATCATAAACGATATTGCCAGTGGCGATATGGATAGCGGTATGTTTGAAGTTGTTGCCAGACATCAGGTGCCCTATATGATTATGCACATGCAGGGTACACCACAAAACATGCAGCAAAATCCCGTTTATAAACATGTAACCCTTGATGTGATTGATTACTTAGCCAAAAAAGTTGCTGCACTGAAAGCAATACATATTCACGATATTATCATTGATCCCGGTTTTGGTTTCGGCAAAAGCATTGCACATAATTATCAGTTATTAAATGAAATGGAAGACTTTAAAATATTTAATCTTCCGGTACTAGTGGGGTTTTCAAGAAAAGGGATGATCCATAAAGTATTAGGCAATACTGCAGCTGAGGCACTGAACGGAACATCTGTACTGAACACCATTGCACTGCAAAAAGGGGCGGGTATTTTAAGGGTACATGACGTTAAGGAAGCGGTAGAGTGTGTGAAACTAGTTGAAATGCTGCATTCATAATTTTTGAATATATAAAACTCAAAATTGTAAACTGCTAAGGGTTTTGCTATCTTGTGCCTAAATGAAAGGACTTGATTTCGATTTCGTGCAGTTTACGGTTACCGACGTGGTGGATATTGTGCTTGTGGCGCTTTTGATTTACTATGTCTACACCCTAATCCGTAATACCCTTGCTGTAAACCTTTTGGTAGGCATGCTTATCATTGCGATTTTTTATCGAGTGGTAGATGCCCTGCATATGAAATTGCTCACTACCATTATTGAAAAGTTTATGAGTGTGGGCATTATCGCACTTATCGTAATTTTTCATCCAGAAATACGGCGCTTTCTGCTACTTATCGGTAAGAATGCTTTTCTGCAAAAAAACAAAGCCTGGTGGGGTTATCTGTTTGGACGGAAAGAAATTGAACGAAATAACTTAACGCGAATAAAGCCCATTATTGATGCATGCAAAACCATGAAAAAAACCCGTACGGGGGCTTTGATTGTATTTGTAAAGTTTTATGATGAGCAGTTTTTTGCGAATAGCTGCGAAGTGGTGGATGCAAAAATCTCAAAACGCCTGCTGGAGAGCATATTTCAGAAGAATAGTCCACTGCATGATGGTGCGGTGGTGATTTCTGAAAATAAGATTAAAAGTGCCAGCTGCATTTTACCGCTAACGGATAATGACCAGTTGCCTTCGCAATTTGGTTTAAGGCACCGGGCAGGTATTGGTGTTTCAGAAACTACAGATGCCGTGGCGGTGATTATCTCAGAAGAAACAGGCGAGATTTCTTATGCCAAACAAGGCAGGGTAAGAATGAATGTATCGTTTGGAGAGCTTGAGAAATTACTCAACAAAGATTTTTGAGTGAGGTAATACTAAAGAATGAAGAATCGGCAAACGATAGAACAATTCTCTATTGCCGATTCTTCATGATAATTTTCTAGCAATATTGCTCAAACGCGCCAATCAGATTATCAGCAATCATTTGTGCCGGACGGCCTTCGATTTGATGACGTTCGATCATATGAACCAGTTTACCATCTTTGAACAAAGCCATAGCTGGCGATGATGGAGGGAAAGGCATCATGTGACTTCTCGCCTGATCTACAGCTTCTTTTTCCATTCCAGCAAAAACCGTTACCAGTTTATCAGGGTGTTTTGCGTGAGCTGCTGCTGCTCTAGCTGCAGGACGAGCGTTAGCCGCCGCGCAACCACATACAGAGTTTACAACAACAAACACAGTTCCCTCACCTTTAATGGCTTGATCAACTTCCTGTGCATTTTTTAATTCTTCAAAACCTACGTTAGTTAATTCCTTACGCATTGGTTCTACTAAATATTCCGGATACATTATGTTAGTTTTTTTAATTACAGTTTTACCGTACAAAAATAAGAAAATCGGATGTCATGCAACATCCGATTTATATTTTTAAGGTAAAATTAAGCTTATGCTTAATGGAAACCTTTAAAGAAGTTATCATATGCCTGAGGGTGGGTTAATGCACCAACTACAAACAATATGATTATACCAATAAACAGCACACTCAATATTGTAGCAATCATCCCACAGATTTTTCCTGCTTTTGCATTTTTATAGGACGATTCGCTATATAATCCTGGATTCTGATGATATTTTTTTACATCGCCAGCACCCAGAATCCACGCGATAATACCGAAGACGATGCCGAATATGCCGTAAAAGCAACATGCCGGCAGTGCAATAATTCCTAATACCAACGCAGCTGTTGCGTTAGGGAGATTTTGCTGTCCCATTCCAAAACCACCTTGAAACTGTCCAAATGGCGGAGGTTGCTGAAACGGTGGAGGAGCAGAAAAGCCGGGGTTAACCGGTGGTTCTGTACTGCTTTCGTTTTTACTTAAATCTATAGGCTTGTGCTCGTGAGAATTATCTTGTTCTTCTGACATAGATTAGCTGATAAGTTGATGAGTAGATATTTTATAAATGTAGTTGATTAAGATAATTATTGCAATACCTGCGTAAGCGATTTTAATTATGCTGGCACCTGTTTTAACATCCATGCTAAGGTGAATGATGGCAAACACCGCAAGAAAAAGGATAGGCATAGTTGCGGGATAAAACCGGAATGACTCTGCAATATTACCTTTAAATAATGAGATGACTGAACGCTGGAAGCCACAGCCCGGACAATCAAAGCCAAAGTAAGCTTTGACAGGACATGCAAAAAGATGATGACTAAGCCAGTCAGCTAAACTGTTATGATTCGCCATCGATACTGACTAATTTACCTTGGCCGCTTTTCCAGGTTTTATATTCTTCCAGGTCTTTAAGAACCTGTTTATAAACCAGATTTAAAACAAAAATATCATCTATAAAACCTAAAACCGGAACAAAGTCGGGCACTACATCGATCGGAGAAAGAAAATATACCAAGCCGCCGAGTATGGCAATAATTGAGCGTTTAGGAATTGCGGTGTAGTTTCCATTGATAAAATCTTTCGAAACGGCTAACAGCAATACCATTTTATCCCAAACGCCTTCTAAGTCACTTCTATTGGATACGGCTTTTCCGAGCGCATTTTCGACGGTGACGCTGGCTTTTGATTTATCTTTTAGGATCGCTGACGCTCTGCTCTGCGATTTTTTGAAAAGATTCAGTATTTTATTTGTGCTCAGACCCATACACAAGATACAGCAATTACCAATCCATATTTTATTAAGCAGCTGCAGATTTGAGTATTTCCAGGATATCATCCAGATATTTGCGTTCATTTGCCAGGCGTGGCACCTTGTGTTGCCCTCCTAATTTATCTTTCGATTTCAGCCAGTTATAGAAAGTATTGGGAGCCGCATTGTGAACTTTCGGGCGACATAAAGCCATATCCTTAAATCGCTTTGCATCGTAATCCGAATTAATTTCCCGAAGGGTTTGATCCAGGATATCGACAAATTTCTCGAAGTCATCTGGTTGTGTATCAAATTCAATGATCCATTCATGGCCTCCTGCTTTCTCTCCCTCAAAATAAATAGGACCCGCAGTATAATCTTTAATTTCAGCCCCCGTAGCACAGCATGCTTTTGTTAGCGCCTGTTCAGCATTATCTATGATTACTTCCTCACCAAAAGCATTGATAAAATGTTTTGTACGACCAGTGATTTTGATGCGATAGGGAGCCAGAGAGGTGAACTGAATCGTATCACCAATCATGTACCGCCATAATCCACCGTTGGTAGAAATTACAATAGCATAATTTTTATGGAGTTCTACTTCTCCCAACAGCAGTGCCTGTGGATTTTCTTCACCAATATTTTCCATTGGGATAAATTCGTAGAAAATGCCATAATCCAGCATCAGCAACATTTCTTCTGAATCATCCTGATCCTGTATGCCAAAAAATCCCTCGGAAGCATTATAGGTTTCGAGGTAATACATGTCGTTTGAAGGGATTAATTGTTTGAATTGCTCGCGGTAGGGTGTAAAATTAACAGCCCCATGGATGTAAACCTCTAAATTTGGCCACACTTCGAGCAGGTTTTGCTTACCAGTTAGTTCTAAAACTTTTTTTGCGAGGACAATAGTCCATGTGGGAACGCCAGAAATACTGGTAACATTTTCATGAATGGTCGCTTCCGCCATCCGATCCATTTTTATTTCATAGTTATCCATCAGGGCGATGGACATATCTGGTGTGCGGTAAAACTCGGCCCAAATGGGTAGGTTTTTAATCAATACGGCTGAAAGATCGCCGTAAAAACAATCTTCATTTAGTTGGTTTACCTGATGGCTCCCCCCTAAAACAAGTCCTTTCCCGGTAAACATCTGGTTTTCCGGACGATTATTGCAATAAATAGAGAGCATATCTTTGCCACCTTTAAAATGGCATTCTTCCAGACTTTCTTTGGAAACCGGAATAAATTTGCTCCTGTCGCTTGTTGTTCCTGATGATTTGGCAAACCATTTAATATCTGATGGCCAGAGTATATTCTGTTCACCGGCAAGCATCCTTTCGATATAAGGTTTCAGGGTGTCGTAATTCTGGATGGGAACACGTTCCTGGTATTGCTGAGGGGTAAGAATGGTTTTATAATCGTACATCCTACCCCATTCGGTATTTTCGGCACTATCAATTAAAGTGTGAAACCACTCCTGCTGTACATCATGGGGATATTTCATAAAAAGCTCGATCTGGTGGATCCGCTTTTTCATTAACCAGGTAAAAATTGAATTTACAATTGCCATTAGCTTTAATTAGACATCAAATTTTTTACGTTTGAGCACAAAGTTCGAGCCAAGGTAAACCTTTCTAACCATTTCATTTTCTGCCAAAACCTCGGGTACCCCCTGCTCGAGAATTTTGCCCTCAAACAGCAGATAAGCCCTATCAGTAATTGAAAGTGTTTCCTGCACATTATGGTCGGTAATTAAAATACCAATATTTTTGTGTTTAAGTTTAGCTACAATGCTTTGGATTTCTTCAACCGCAATCGGGTCTACTCCGGCAAAGGGTTCATCGAGCAATATGAAATTAGGGTTAGCGGCGAGGGCGCGTGCGATTTCAGTCCTGCGTCGTTCTCCTCCTGATAATAAATCGCCTCTGTTTTTGCGCACTTTGTGCAGACTGAACTCATTAATCAGTTCCTCCAGTTTATGCTTTTGTTCTTCTTTGCTCAGATTACTCATTTCGAGTATGGCGAGGATATTATCTTCTACAGTAAGCTTTCTAAAAACAGACGCTTCCTGGGCCAGGTAACCAATACCTTTTTGAGCACGGCGATACATGGCGTCTTCAGTAATGTCTTCTTCTTCCAAAAAGATACGGCCTTCATTTGGTTTGATTAAGCCCACAATCATATAAAATGAAGTGGTTTTCCCCGCACCATTTGGTCCTAGAAGGCCAACTATTTCGCCCTGACTCACACTGAACGACACGTCGTTTACTACAGTACGCTGCTTATATTTTTTAACCAGATTTTCGGCTCTTAATATCATATGTTTTATTTCAACCTGTTAGGGTTATGAGGTTAGCTAATTCACTTTTATACCTTTAATATTGAGTTGCAAACGCTTTTTGTCTCTCCAAACATTTTCCTCTATTGTATAACAAACAGAAAACGGAACTTTTGGTTGCAGAAGATTCTGAAATTCGGCCAACCCAAATGCAATGCCCTCAAAAATAGGCGAATTTTGTTGTTTAATATTTATTTTTAAATGATTTGCGCCAACCGTCATTGCCGGCTTATCGAGGTACACCTGGTGGGTTACAAATACGGGTGCTAAATTTTCGGGGCCGAACGGCCCCATTTGTGCCAGAATGCGATAGAACTTACCATCAATTTGAGATAATTCTATTTCTGCATCAATTTTAATCATTGGCGTTAGCTGCTCTGAAGTAATGCTGGCGGATACAATTTCTTCGAACTTATCGGCAAAGGCATCTACATTATGCTCCTGCATGGTTAGGCCTGCAGCAAACTTATGACCTCCATACTGGTCAAGCAGATGGGAACATCCGCTTAGCGCCTCGTAAAGATCGAAACCAATTACCGAGCGGCAAGAGCCCGCCACGTGTCCGTTGGATTTGGTGAGTACAATTGTTGGTCTGTAATACGTTTCTGTTAATCTGGATGCCACAATACCGATGACACCCTTATGCCAGTTTTCATTGAAAACAACGGTGGTTTTTTTGTTTATGAGTATTTCACTATCACCGATCAACGCGAGTGCTTCACGGGTAATATCCTGATCGAAGGCTTTACGTTCGGTATTTTTGAGGTTAATGATTTCACTTTGTTCCAGGGCGTTTCCATCTTCCTGGCAAAGCAGCATGGCTACAGCATGTTTGGCATGATCTATCCGCCCTGCTGCATTAATACGCGGGCCGAGGGTAAATACCACATCCATAATGGTGTAGTTTTCCTTTTTACCGGAAACTTCCATTAAAGCCCTTAGGCCCTCACAAGGGTTTGTATTGAGTTTTTTTAAACCGTAATAGGCAAGAATTCTGTTTTCGCCAACTATAGGAACAATATCGGCGGCAATACTGATCATGACAAGATCTAGGTATTGCAAAAAGTTTTCTTTAGGCAGGTGGTGTTTTTGCGAATAGGCTTGTGCAAGTTTGAATCCGATGCCACAGCCAGCTAATTCTTTAAAGGGATAACCACAATCTTCCCGTTTTGGATCCAGCACCGCAACCGCGGCAGGGATCTCGGCCCCAGGCAAGTGGTGATCACAAATGATAAAATCGATGCCCAACTGATTTGCATAGTCAATTTTGTCGACTGATTTGATTCCACAATCAAGGGCGATAATCAGCGTAAATCCATTTTGATGGGCGTAGTCGATCCCTGCGGTTGAAATTCCGTACCCTTCCAGATAACGGTCGGGAATGTAATATTCGATATTTTCGGTAAGCTGCGAGAAGAAACTAAAGGCCAGGGCGACCGAAGTTGTGCCATCTACATCATAATCGCCGTAGATCAATATTTTTTCGTGGCCGGCCAATGCATCATCGATTCTTTGGATGGCAATATCCATATCCTTCATCAAAAAAGGATCGTGAAGGTGATTCAGATCCGGACGGAAAAAATCTTTTGCCTCATCAAAACTACAAATGTTCCGCTGCACCAAAATCTGCGCGAGTGAGCGGTCGATATTAAGCGCTTCTGTAATTTTGGTTACCGTATCATCGTTACAAACTGATGCTTTTACCCATCTTTTTTCCATTTATTCTATCTCCGAAGAGTAAATATACATTTAAATTAAATATTGTTCCACCAATTTAAGTAGCTGCGAAAGTGAGGCGCTTTATTTCAGAATGTTAATTTATTTTTTATTTCCAGGATATTCCGCCAGGAGTTTAAGTAAACTGGCTTTTTGGGTTGCGTATTTCGGATCATCAATAAGATTGACGCGTTCTGAGGGATCCCATGAAAGATTGAAGAGCTCCATTAGCGTCTGCTCTCCGTTTTTTGTAGAGCGGAGTTTCCAGTCGCCATCTTTAACCCCTTCGAGCACATAATTGTGGTAGTAAATCGGACGATGGGCTTTATTGAAATTTTTAACAGTAAGCAGACCTGCTATTGACTCTCCGTCGAGTGTATGAGCGGGCAGTCTGGAGCCTGTCCATTTTGCGAGTGTGGGCAAAACATCAAGGTTAGAGAAAGGTTTTGAGAATTGGTTATCTTTCAGGGTATGGCCTTTCCAGTAAATGATGAAGGGCACGCGGTGTCCGGCTTCATAGGAAATTCCTTTTGAGCCTCTAAATATTCCAGCTGTGCCCACATGATAAAATCTGGTGAAACCATCATCATACATGCGTTGCGGTGCATTAATCCAGGGGCCGTTATCACTGGTAAAAATAAAAATGGTGTTATCGGCCTGGCCTGATGCGACGACCTGTTTCCAGATTTGTGCCAAACCTTCGTCCATATCTTCAATAACGTCGCCAAGTTCACCTCCCGACGAGTGTTTTGTCCTGAACTTCTGCGCAGCGAAAGCAACAGGCAGATGAGGCATATTCTGGGCAAGGTATAGAAAGAATGGCTTTTTTGCTTCAGTGCTTTTCTTTATAAATTTGATTGATTCCCGAGTGTATGAGGTGGTTAGTATACTGTCGTGGGGTTTGTATATTTCGGGTTTTGCATTTCTGAAGATTTTGATTGTCGTATCCGTTTTAACATAAGGGTAGCGGTAGTCGTGACTATACAGTGTTCCGAAGAATTGATCGAAACCTTTTTTGTTAGGCAATGAGGCGCCGTGATCACCAAGATGCCATTTACCAATCAATGCGGTTTGGTAGCCAGCTTGCTTTAGCATTTGTGCAATGGTGACTTCATCTTCAGAGATCCCGCGTTTATCACCGGGGCCAATCGGGCGGGGCAAGTCCATCCGGCTGCAGTACCTGCCTGTTAAAAGGGATGCTCTTGACGGTGTGCAGGTTGGCGATGTAGTAACGAAGTTTGTCGCCATGATTCCCTTCTCAGCCATGCCATCCAGGAAAGGTGTTTTGATTAAAGGATTTCCGTAACATGAAAGATCGCTGTAGCCCATATCATCGGCAAGGACAAGAATAACATTGGGTCGTTTTTGAGCAATGACAAAACTGATGAATAGCAGAGAGCATATAAGAAATGTAAAAATCCTTTTCATGCCACCAATTTAATCATCATAAACGATATTAAATAAAACATGACTGATTTTAACAAAACGATTAAATAAATAGATTGTTAACTTTGCAGTACATTAAAAACATCGATATTTTGCAAGTCCACACTCTTTTCGAAGGAACTTATTCGGTTAATGCAACAAAGAAATTTGTTCCATTTGATTCTGCCATACATAGTTTTAAAGACCGTCCTGGTTCTTTATTTATCAATGTTCAACCATTTTTGGTTGAGTTAAAAAATGATCTGGTTTTGTTTGACACGGGATTGGGTTTCAGTGATGACCATGGTGAACTGATTTTGCATAAAAACATCCGTAATGCAGGCTTCGACCCTACAGATATAACGAAGGTGCTGATGTCTCATTTGCATTATGATCACTCTGGTGGTATGATCCATAAGCTTGGGGATAAAACAGAATTGAGTTTTCCTGATGCAGAATATGTGATTAACCGTGGCGAATGGGAAACGGCTTTCAGTAGTACGTCCTCATCATATCATACTGATATTTTTGAATTTGTGCAGCGCAATGCACAATTGCATTTTGTAGAAGGCGACGGTTCACTGGATGAAACAATTTCTTTTGAATTCACGGGAGCGCACTGTCCGAATCACCAGGTTTTTCTGTTAACGGAAGGCAATCAGAAGGTGTTTTTTGGTGGTGATGTTTTGCCTGAGCCGGAAGAGCTGGTTAAAAATTTTATTGCAAAATATGATTTTGATGGACGCAAGGCGATGGAACTAAGGAAAGTGTTTGGCAAGCGCGCAGCGGAAGAGAACTGGGAATGTTTGTTTTACCATGGTAAAAGCGCCGCAACAGGTTTTGTAGACGAGGTTGAAGGTGGGTTTAAAATCAGATAGGATAGAGACCGGAGCTTAAATTATAAGCACAAAAAAAGCGCTCAATAAATTGAGCGCTTTTTGTTTTCCCATCAAGTGGAAATTATTTTTTTGCTACTAATTTCACGCCGATTTCGAAGTTATCGTCAATTGCTTTGTCGCCAATGCTATCGAAGAATGATTTTGAACCGTAACGGATATCATATTTAGTTCTGTCAACAGTGATTTTACCAGCTAAAGCTGAAACCGTACCATCTGTGTTAACTGTTACAGAAGCAGGGAAGCTTAATGGCTTAGTAATACCTTTAATTGTTAGGTTACCTGTTACAGTTAAGTTTGCATCTGAACCAGTAACTTTGGTAATTACGAATGTTGCAGTTGGGAATTTAGCTGTTCCAAAGAAATCGTCAGCTTTTAAGTGACCTTCTAATTTAGCGCTTCCATCAGCATCTTTGATAGAGTTCATATCAATAGTAAAAGTACCACCTGTTACTTTTTTACCATCAACATTTAATGTTCCTGATTGTAGAGAGATTGTTCCGTTGTGAGAACCTGTAACTTTCTTACCAATCCAGGTGATGGTTGATTTTGCTGCGTCAACAGTATAAGTAACTGGTTTAATAGTTGTAAAAGCTGATAATGACACAACTGCAACTAACAAAAAGATTGAAGAGATTTTTAATTTCATTTTCTGGTTTTTAAATTATGATACAAATATATGATTAAGGCCGGGCCTTTGTTATTGACCTATGTTAAGTTTTTTAAAAATAACCCGTTTTATTTAAATTCATGCTATTGACAGCAAAAATATGCTGAGGTTTAATGAGCGCTTTAAATCATTCAAATAAATTTTAATCATGGCGAAGATTAGCTAATTTTAAGGCATGAATCACTACGCAAAATCAATCCGCCCGTTTATCGGCGCCAAGGACTTTGAAACATCGAGAAGTTTCTACCGGGACCTAGGTTTTGAAGAAACGACTTTAGGCACCACCATGTCGGTTTTTAAAAGCGGGGAAATGGCCTTTTATCTGCAAGATGCCTATGTGAAGGACTGGGTTGACAACACGATGATTTTTATGGAGGTGAATGACGTTAACCAGTTTTATGAGGCGCTCTCGGCACTTGGTTTGCCAGACCAATATGAAGGGGTAAAAATATCCCCAGTCAGAAAAGAGGACTGGGGAAGCGAATGTTTTTTACACGACCCATCAGGGATTTTGTGGCATTTTGGAACTTTCAGTTAATTAGTTAAAACTTAACGGAGTTCAATTTCTTATCCACTAACAAACCATTAACGGCTTTAAGTTCAAAACTAAGTTTCTTCTTCGCTTTGAGCTTAATGATAAATAAATCTTTAGTTCCGTTAATGGTTTCTTTATTGCCAACATTTACAAACGTTGGGTAAAGCACTTTACTGCCATCGGTGTGTAGCCTGTCATAAGTTAGGTTTTCCATACCTTCGGTATTAACTGCTTTTACACTTTCAAACTCAAAATCCTGTGCATTGTAAGGGAGGCCAAAACTTAACGCATTAACTGAAGTTAAATTAATACCCTTCACTGTAATTTCAACCGGTTCGTCTTTTGCATAATTTCGTTTAGGGACACTAAGTTCAAGCTTACCTGCCACTGTTCCGGCGGTTAAATTTTTAATACCGCCGTCCAGCTGTGTGGCTACAACTGAAATATCGTAAGCATCAATAACCTCATTTTTATTGATGTCACCATTACTGATGTAGCCATCGAAATCGGCATCACCTTTTTTTAAACCGGTGTAATTGATGTATGAAGTTAAGTCGTTCTTATCTATTAAGCGATCGTTGTTGATGTCTCCCGGTAAATAGCTTTCTGTACCCGGAACCTTAAAAACATACAACTCCCTACCCGAGCCAAAACCGCCCACACCTTCGGTAACTTCAATTTTAAGATACCGGGCCACAGGTTGACCATTAAAAATAAATGACTTCACATCGCCGTTATTTGACCATTCAAAAGTTCCGGCTGTAATCCAGTTTTCTTTATCGTTGCTATAATAAACCGTTCCTTTTAACAAAACACCATTGCCTCTGCCTGAGCGGGGTAAATAACTAAGTTTCTCCAGCTGATTAATCGATTTCAGGTCCACTATCATATCAAAGGGAACTGATTTGGTGCCCCACACTGTATGCCACAGATTACTTTCATCAAAGTCGAAAAGATTTTCAATGCCTTCGCTTTCCTGATTTTTTGCTGTAGTTTCGGCAACAATACCATGAATAGCGAACTGCAGGGGATTGGGCTTTGTTTTTGCATTTAATATTGCCCAGTCAGAATATCCGTCTTTATTTACCGACCGGATTTTGAAAGAATAGTCCGTTTCAGGATTCAGGCCATCAAACATTAATGTGGTATCCTTTATAGTACTATAGTTCATTCCACCGAAAGCAATCTCATAGTAATCGGCATTACTTACCGTTTTCCATTCTGGTTTTAAGGTATATGCCCCGTTATTTTTATCACTTACTTTTACATTTTGCGGCACGGACAAGCCGCCAGTTTTAACCTTTTGTTTATCTACCGGTGCGAATACAAATCCCTGAATCTCTACTGAAGTTGTATTAACAGTAATATCAACTGGGGCGAGTTTTACCAAAACCTGAGGGTTTTTAACGATTAGAACCTTCTCAAAGTCACTTCCCTTTGTAGCGAACTGATTAAAGTCGGGCGCAGGGTTATAATAGTAAACATTCTCCGCTTTTAAAAAATCGGCCAAAGTACTCACTTCTTTCAGTTTAATGTTTTGTTTCCGGACTGTTGCAGATACAGATTTCGGTTTTTCAGTTACATTAATCTTAAGTTCAGTTGATTTTTCTTTCGTAAATCCACTAAAATCTCCTGTCGTTGCAGCAATTTTAATTGTAGCTGTTTTATCACTTACGGCGGCTTCAATTAATGTTGATGTGCCTTTTCCCAATTTATATGCTTCAGTTACACCATCATCATCATATAGCGTAAATGAGCTTTTACCTGTCGGATAAAATTCAAACACCCGTAATTTCTTATCGATTTCGGAAACATTGTTATTGGCGTTCGTCATAGGAATTATTGCTCCGTTCTTCACAAACACGGGAAGTTTCCAAAGCGGTGTGTCGAAATTATTAATGATCCGGTTTCCTTCGTATTTATCGCCTGTAAAATAATCTATCCACGTCCCCTCAGGTAAATAAATCCCATCGCGGATATCATTGCCTTTATCATCTGTTTTCGTAGACTGGTAAATTGGCGCCACCAAAAAACACGGGCCATACAAGTATTGATATTGCGTTGCTTTGCCTTTAGTGTAATCGTTGGGATATTCCAGAAACATGGCCCTTACAATTGGCAAACCATTAACTGCTTGTTTCGCGATACTATAGGTGTATGGAATAAGCTGGGATTTTAGTTTCAAATAATTACGGTTAATGGACGTAGCTGATTCGCCCTGTGCTTGTGGATATTTTTCATTTGTACCCCATCCATCCATGTTCAGCTGCATTGGTGTAAAAGTTTTCCATTGGAAATCCCTGATGTTGACTACCGGATTTTTACCGCCAAAAATACCATCCATATCAGAGGTAATATTTGGCTGTCCAGATAAGCCTGAGCCAATATAGGTTGGAATATGGAAGCGGATGTATTCCCAAACGCCACCGGTTTGATCGCCGCTCCAAATGGTTGCATAGCGTTGAGTACCTGCCCAGCCATCAAGAGAAATGATGAATGGCCGACTGTTGCCGCCATAGGAAGAAGTGATTTTTGCAACATCAGCTACACCGTTTAAGCCAAATGAGTAACCCGCTCCGACCCAGGCCACATCCGTTTTAAGCACACGAACACCTGCATCTTTTACTTCTTTAATAATATCTCTTTGCAAAAGCGGACTAATACCGGCTTTTGGATGGAGGTCGGATTGTGTCCAGAGGCCTATTTCTACGCCATTCTTTCTGGCATATTCGCCGAAACTTTTCAGATTCTGAATATTTCCTTCTAAAGTTTCGGTTTGTCCATAGCCTGCACCGTAACCATCATTAGGAAGTATCCAACCTAATGGCATGTCGTGTGCTTTATAACGGCCTATTACTGCGCGGGCAGAAAACTGATAGTTATTCTTTTCCCCGTTAAGCGATTCTTTAATCCCATCGTTATCTTTCTGACTCTCTTTGTATTTTTTACCGTCTTCAAAGCGTATACCTTTATCATCTTCTTTCCAGTAATCACGATTGTATGCATTTAAATGCCCCTGATAAAATCCAAATTTGGGTAACAAAGCCGGATTTCCTGTGAGCTGATAGAAATCGTTCAAAAGCGGAACTGCGCCATCGTTAATCATTACGAAAACATCAAGATAATCTGTTTCGTGCGTTAATTTAACCACCCCCTTCTCTTTTGCCCCAAAGTCATATTTACCTTTATTGAAGGTGTAGAACATCAAACCGTAGCCATTGGTAGACCAATAAAAGGGGTTTGGAGACGCTACTCCCCCATCCGTCCAGCTGTTTTGATTTTCAATGGCAATTGCCTTACCTTTATGGGAAAAACGACCATTTTGCACCCCTCCACCATAAAAATATTCCCGGGTATTTTCTTTAAGGGTTAGCACTACATGGTTTCCTTCGATTGCGACAGGCTTTAACATTTCCAGAACCAACGTTTTCGATTTCTGATTAAATACTTTTAACAACGATGTATTTTTATCAAGCTGAATATTTATTTCGCTTGTAGAAATAAGCACAACATTCTTTTCTTCGCTTACAGTTAAATCCGAAACACTTTTTCTAGGGTTATCTACCAGAATCTTTGCTGCTGGTTTAGCCTGAGGATCGCGTAACATGCCTCCTGACTGATCCTGAAAAAGACGAAAAATATTACTGCCGTAGAAATCTAAAATTAATTTTTGACCATTATTAAGTGATACCCCGACAGTAGTGGAATTAATTTTCCTGATGTCTTGAGCATGAACATAATTGCTCAGAAAGAGAGATGTAAAAACAAATAAAATGGAATACTTTAATTTGCGACTTGAAAACTGGCTAGTCATTATTCAGGGTTTTTTCGTGTTCAGAATTGTAAAAGTGTTAGAAAGACCTTTAAATGCGCTGATTTAAAAACTTATCTCACTTAGATAAAATTACTAAAAGCTTTTCCATCTCATCGCAGTAATGAGAATGATACGAAAACGTTTGCGCAGATTGCACGAAGACGCTGCGCATTCTTAAACCGGGTTGATCGTTACGGAAGTTTATGCCAAAAAAAATCTGCAAGCTTTATGAAATTAAATTCACAAAACTTGCAGATGACTTATTTTATCAGATTGCTTCGTCGGCTGAAAAAGCCGCCCGGCATTTACGGATAGATGTATTTATGGAACGATCTCTTCCAGATAGCTCTCAACCGGTGGACAGGCACAGATTAATGAGCGATCTCCGTGACTATCGTTAACACGACCTACTGATGGCCAGAACTTACGTTCCAGAACATATGGAAGTGGGAAAGCTGCAGTTTGACGGCTGTAAGCATGATCCCATTCGTTAGCAGTAATCACAGAAACGGTATGAGGCGCATTTTTCAGTGGGTTATCCACTTTATCTAAAGTACCGTTTTCCACTTCGGTAATTTCTTTTTTGATCGCGATTAATGCATCACAGAAACGATCAAGCTCATGTTTAGGCTCAGATTCAGTAGGCTCAACCATTAGCGTACCAGCAACCGGGAATGACACCGTTGGAGCATGGAAGCCATAATCCATTAAACGTTTTGCAATATCAGTTACTTCGATTCCAAAAGCTTTGAAAGAACGGCAATCTAAAATCATTTCGTGTGCACAACGGCCCTGGGCACCAGAGTAAAGTACAGGATAATGCTGCTCTAAACGGGCTTTCATATAGTTTGCATTCAGGATCGCATACTTTGTTGCATTGGTTAATCCTTCAGCACCCATCATTGCGATGTAAGCATGAGAAATGATCAGGATTGATGCTGAACCCCATGGTGCAGATGAAACTGCAGAAATTGATTTACCTTTTTCGATATCAACAACGGCATGACCAGGAAGATAAGGTACCAGGTGTTTCGCCACACCGATCGGGCCCATACCCGGACCACCACCACCGTGAGGGATACAGAAAGTTTTGTGCAGGTTTAAGTGGCAAACGTCTGCTCCGATATTAGCCGGACTTGTTAAACCAACCTGAGCATTCATATTTGCACCATCCATGTAAACCTGTCCGCCATTGGCGTGAATAGTTTCGCATATTTCGATGATGCTTTCTTCAAATACCCCGTGTGTAGATGGATAGGTTACCATCAAACATGACAGATTATCCTTATGTAATTCTGCTTTTGCTTTTAAATCTTCAACATCGATGTTACCATTTTCAAGAGATTTAACCACTACAATCTTCATATCGGCCATAGCTGCGGAAGCAGGGTTCGTACCATGTGCAGAAGCAGGGATTAGCGCTACATTACGGTGGTAGTCGCCCCTATCGTGGTGATAAGCACGGATAACCATTAAACCAGCATATTCACCCTGAGCACCGGCGTTAGGCTGTAAGCTCATGGCTGCAAAACCAGTAATTTCACTCAGCCATTGATCCAGCTCATTGAAAACAGAATAGTAACCCAATACCTGATCGGCAGGTGCAAACGGGTGAATGCGACCGAAGTGAGACCATGTAACCGGAATCATTTCTGCCGTTGCATTTAGTTTCATAGTACAGCTACCCAAAGCAATCATTGAATGGCAAAGTGATAAATCTTTTGCTTCCAATGATTTGATGTAACGCAACATTTCATGTTCAGAATGATGCGAATTGAAAATCGGGTGCGTTAAATACGCAGAACTGCGTTGTAGTGCCGATGGGATAACAGTTTCAACATCTTCTACCACTTCGACCTGATCTCCTGCAATACCTTTTGCTCTGGCAAAGATTTTAGCTATTAAAGTGATGTCTTCAAAAGTTGTAGTTTCATCAACCGAAATGCTTACGGTATTTCCAACGTAGTTCAAGTTGACTTCGTTATCCAGGCAGTATGCGTGAATCCCACCTTTTGAATCACCTAAATCAAAACGAATTGTATCGAAATAAGCTGAGTTTAATTGTTCGTATCCGAGATTTTTTAAGGTTGAAGCTAAGCTTACAGCCAAACCATGTGTACGTTCTGCAATGGCTTTCAATCCTTTGGGACCGTGATAAGCTGCATAAAAGCCGGCCATAATGGCCAGTAAGGCCTGAGCGGTACAAATATTTGAAGTTGCTTTATCCCTACGGATGTGTTGCTCACGGGTTTGTAAAGCCATACGCAATGCGTAATCACCATGACTATCAATGGTTACGCCAATAATACGACCCGGGATTGAACGCTTGTATTCTTCTTTAGTAGCGAAGAAAGCCGCATGTGGGCCACCAAAGCCCATCGGAATACCGAAACGTTGTGTAGTACCTACAACGATATCCGCTCCCCATTCACCCGGAGGCGTTAATAGTGTTAAGCTTAGAATATCGGCAGCAACTGTTAATTTAATATTTTGATTGTGTAACTCTGAAGCAAAGTTTTTATAGTCAAATACTTCACCATTACTAGCAGGATACTGAACGATAGCTCCGAAGAAATCTTCGGTGGCAACGAAGTCTAAATGACTACCAATTACCACTTCAATACCATAAGGATTAGCACGGGTTTTTAAAATATCGGTGGTTTGAGCGAAAAGCAGCTCTGAAACGAAGAATTTTTTAGCAGCCTGGTTTTTACGCGTACTGTATTGCATAAACATTGCCTCGGCGGCAGCTGTACCTTCATCTAAAAGTGATGCATTGGCAATTTCCATTCCGGTTAAGTCGATAACCATGGTCTGGAAATTCAACAGCGCCTGCAAGCGACCTTGAGCAATTTCTGCCTGATATGGTGTATATTGGGTATACCATCCCGGGTTTTCGAATACGTTACGTAAAATTACCCCTGGTGTGATGGTATCATAGTAACCCTGACCGATAAAGCTTTTGAAAACTTTATTTAGCAATGAAGTTTGTTTTAAAGCACCCAGATATTCAGTTTCTGATTTTGCTGCAGGCAGATTTAATGGCTGTTTTAATCTGATTGCCGGTGGAACTGTTTGTTCAATTAGCTCATCAATAGAATTTACGCCAACTGTTTGCAACATTTCAGCTGTATCAGCCTCATTAGGAGCAATATGACGATTTTGAAAATCCTCTTTGTAATGGATATTTAAGCTCATGCGGTATGAATAATAAATTTCGTGCAAATGTAGGAAAAACGAACAGGTATTTCGCTATAAACCAATGCAAAAAAGGTCTATTATCCGGATATTAAAAGCGACAAAATTGGTCGTTTTTAATGGTAGATAGCACACCTGTTGCGAGTACATTATGCTGGTATTTGTATTTATTCGGAACGCAGGGATTATTTAAAAATTAAAGTTTGCTGTTAATACCTCTAACAAATTTTATGTACAGTATTATTGGCAGTATTAAGCGGTAAGTGGGTCCCTAGGGCTGTACCTTCCAGCCCTCATCTTTACTTAATTTTAACTTATAAGTTTTGGTAATGAAGTTGCTGTTTTTATTCGCATCCTTATCGAAAGGTTCGAAATCGGTAGTGACCATTTTTAATGATACGGTAACTTTTGCCGTACTGGAGTTAACCTGCTCAAAATTTACCGGCTTCTCATCCGACAGTGCATATTCGAGTACTTTCACAGTTGCTTTATTTTTATCTTGTTTTAATACCAGGGGACTGGCTTTTTCTGTTAGTGTAATCTGATAAACGAAACTACTGTCTTTAGAAAGAAATTTCTTTTTTGCTTCTTTCAAATTTAAGGCAACCAGCCCTTTACTGGCGAGGGTTTTGTATTTACCAAGCTCGAACATATCGTTGGTACTGTTAAACTTAATTTCGCCGAAGTTGAAACGTGTTGTTTTATATTCAGGGTTTGCTTTCAGGTAATCAATAATCACTTCCCCTGCCTGATCCTGATTGATGGTGGTTTTAGTTTTGCATCCGGCGATGCCAATGATCAGAAGAGATAGGATATAAGTGGTGATTTTTTTCATGGCCATTGCGTTATATTTTAAAGGTATTTAATTTTAGTTTAAACCGCAAAGTAAGAAAAGTGTTTCGAAGTAATATTTTATTGCCGATCTTATAGTGCGACCAGTAGTTAAAAAACTAAGCTGGTCGTTTTAAGAATTTAAGGTTTGGCAGAACCATCGCAGATAAAATGACGCAAACACCTAGCCATCGGAGGATAGATACTTGTTCCTGCAGTACAAATCCTGCCATCATTACGGCAACAGGTAATTCGGCAGCACTTAATATGGAGCTTAATGCAGTTCCAATTCTAGGTACACCTTCGGCGTAAAACAATGGAGGAATAACGGTGCCGAAAACCGCGATGATCACCCCCCACTTTAACAGGGTTCCGCTAAGCGCTCCGTTAAAAATAAAAGCCGGAGGAAAAAGTACAAAAATTAAAATGCATGCTCCTGTGATCATGAGCGCAGCTTTCTGAAGTGGCGGGTATTCATTTCCAATCCGTCCGCTCAACATGAGAAAGCCTGCGTAGGAAACCGCAGCCAACAGGCCAAAACCAATTCCTTTCAGGTTCAAATCAGCTATATTAGATTCTGCCATTCCACTGGCCAGTACGGTTCCGGCTAAAACCAGAAAAACCGCAGCAAGCTGAAGTGCAGATGGTTTCTTTTTATAAATGATAAAATCCAATAAAATACTCATCCATATAAACTGCATCAATAAAATGATGGCAACTGAATTAGGTACCAGCTTTACACATTGGTAATAAAAAATACTGACCAAACCGGTGCAGGTTCCTGCCAGTATCATTTTCCAGTAAGGTGTGATGCGATAACGCTTTTTGTTTTTATATCCAGAAGTTCTGCGTTGGAAGAAAAATAAGATCCATAAAATTACTGCTCCAAAAAATGCCTGGGCACCCGTCACATCACCGAGCGTGTAGCCATCATGATAAGCCAGTTTAACAAACGTAGACAGGATACCGAAGCTACAGGCACCGAAAAACACAAGGAGAATTCCTTTCAGCATACTATTTTTATCGATAACCGTATTGTTTAAAGTCTTTCAGCTTATTAAGCCAGTTGTTGTAAATACTTTTGGATAGTTGTTTCCAAACCCAGATAAAGTGCATCACTGATTAGGGCATGACCAATGGAAACCTCCAGTAGACCTGGGATGCTTTGTGCGAAATAATGCAAATTGTGCAAATCCAGATCGTGCCCGGCGTTAATGCCCAGGCCTAATTTATTGGCATGATGTGCCGCCGCAATATAACTGACAACGGCTTTCTCGCGATCGGAAAAATAGTTATGGGCATAAGCTTCGGTATACAATTCTATTCTGTCTGTTCCTGTTTCTACCGCACCTTCTACCATGTTCACAACCGGATCAACAAAAATAGAAACCCGTATTCCCTCTTTCTGAAAAACAGCAACCATCTCTTTGAGGTAGTCTTTATGTTTTAGGGTATCCCATCCGTGGTTACTTGTTATCTGACCTTCGGCATCGGGAACTAAGGTAACCTGTGCTGGTTTGTTAGCCAAAACCAGGTCAACAAACTTATCTTCGCGGCAATTGCCTTCGATATTGAACTCGGTAGCAATAACTGCTTTTAAATCATAAACATCCTGGTATCGGATATGGCGTTCATCGGGACGGGGATGTACGGTAATTCCCTGTGCACCGAAGCGCTCACAATCAAGGGCAACTTTAACCAAATCAGGATTATTACCTCCACGGCTGTTGCGCAGTGTAGCAATTTTATTAATGTTTACCGATAACTTTGTCATGAAACAAAGATAAGGCTTTGCTCCTTTTAATCTAAAGCCTTAAAAAAATTTGACTTTTTTTTGCTCATATTTGCCGTAACAGGAGGTTTGGGGGCATGGAGAAGAGAGGAAGAGAAAGATAGAATGAATGCTATAAATGAATATCAAAGATACTACACTATATAAAATTTTAATTGCCGCCATCGCAATTGTAAGTTCACTGGCATTGTTGGGCGGCGTTATGGAGCCCGATTCGGCGCTATATGCTTCCATTGCTAAAAATATGGTGTTGAGAAACGACTGGATTAATATTTATGTTAGGGGTGCAGACTGGTTAGACAAACCCCATTTAACATTTTGGTTAGCGGCGGCATCTTTCAAGATATTTGGCATTAATGCGTTTGCCTACAAGCTTCCATCTTTTTTATTCGGATTGATTGGAGCAGGCTATCTCTACAAACTGGCAAAAGATATTTACGACGAAAAAACCGGATTGATCAGTGCTTTAATTTTTCTAAGTGCACTGCACATCCTGATATCAACATTCGATGTACGGGCGGAAGTCTATATCACTACGTTCACTTTAGGTGCAATATATCATTATTATAAAGCACATCAATCTACTTTCTGGCATATTGTTGCAGGTTCTCTTTCTGCTGCATGTGCCATTATGATAAAGGGAATTTTTGTATTAATTCCGGTGTTTGGTGGATTTATCATCTATTGGCTACTTACCAAACAATGGAAAGAATTGCTAAAACTGAAGTGGTGGATAGCCATTATATTGATTCTGGTGTTCATTATTCCAGAACTTTATACGCTATACATTCAGTTTGACCTACATCCCGAAAAAATCGTTTTCGGAACTACGGGGGTTTCGGGCATTAAATTTTTCTTTTGGGATAGCCAGTTTGGACGGTTTTTCAATAATGGCCCAATTAAAGGAAAAGGCGATATCTCATTCTTTTTGCATACCACCTTGTGGGCTTTTTTACCCTGGTCAGTTTTGTTTTATACGGCAGTTGTTACACTTTTTAAAAAGAAAAGCAGGAGTGCTTTACCTGCGGAGAGTATATTCATCTGGGCAAGTGCGGCAATTACTTTCTTATTATTTTCATTATCTAAATTTCAGTTGCCTCACTATATATTGATTATTTTACCGCAGTTTGCAATTATCACTGCTTGTTACCTGCAAAAACTTAAAGGAAAATCGCTGAATATCTTCACCGGCATTCAAAGCACAATAGCAGTTTTAATCGTGGGGATACTCACTATTCTGACCCTGTTTTTTAAATTTGACAATTATTACGCTGCCATCGCAATGATAGTCGTTTTCATGATTGCCTCATTTATCCTTTTTAAAGGGTCAAAAACCGAAACACTGATTGGCCGAAGCGTGTTTACGTCGGCTGGATTAATGATCTTTTTCTCCTCTTTCTTTTATCCTGCGCTTTTAAAATATGAGGCTGGTATGCAGGCAGGCCAGTGGCTGAAAGAAAATTATCCAGAGGCTGTATCGACGGTTTTTCTTTACCGCGACGCTTACTCATTTGACTTTTACGCTAATGGGGAGCCTCAATATTTGTGGAGTTATAAGGAACTGGAAAAAGTAAACGCAAAGGGCCGGATTTTATTTGTTGATCAAAGGGAGATGGAAAACTTAAAATCTAAGTACCCTACTGCAGTATTAAAAGACTTTGAATATTTTCACACCACTAAATTGACGCCCAAATTCCTAAATTTAAAAACGAGAAAAGAAGTGTTAGAACATTTCTTTCTGGTTAAAATACTTTAAAATGGATTTATTACTTCGAATTATAAAATTTGGATTAACAGGCCTGCTTGGGATGGCAATTGATTTCGGGGCTACCTGGTTATTTAAGGAGAAGGTTAAAGTTAATAAGTATATTGCTAATGCAATTGGCTTCACACTTGCGGTAACGAATAATTATCTGATTAACCGTGTATGGACTTTTCAAAGTACTAATACCCACTGGGGAACTGAATTCAGCAAGTTTTTAATTGTAAGTTTGATTGGACTGGGCTTAAACACTTTTATTATTTATCTGTTCCACCAGCGCAAAAATGGTACTAACTTTTATGTCGCCAAATGCTTCGCGATATTAATTGTATTTGTATGGAATTTTCTGGCAAATATGTTGTTTACCTTCAGGTAACGTTTTTGCCGATAAAGTAGAACACTACAAGCCATATGATTCCTTTAATCAGAAAAAACAGGAAGCCTGCCAGTCCTACCCTTTTGAACCATAATTTTACTTTTTCTTTATTCATGCCTTGCTTGTAAAGATAAAATTTTTAAGATAAATTAGAAAGATTTTAAATAAGGAACAATGAAGTTATCTAAAATTTTAGCGCTCATATTTTTTTTAAGCTTTACTTTCAATAAGCATATCTCTGCTCAGGATATGAATGATATAACGCGTTATAAGATTAATTATGCGCTGGCGAGGAAAGGGAACAATGACATGGCTACCTTTCTTTCAACAAGGAGTTTTGAGATTAATAATCAGAAATACTTATTATTGATAAACCCGCATACTTTCGAGAGCAGAATAGATATTGCCAGCAACTATTCATTAAGAAGTTTGGAGTGGAACAATGTTATGGCCATTTTTAAAAACACGCCTTACGTAAAATCTTTAGAGGCGGCAGCGGCAAAAGATATTCAACTACAGAATGCAGGTATAGATCATTCGATTCCGAATGAAACAGGTATAGCGCTTACTATCGATTTGTGCCCTTCACACAAGCCGCTCGACAGAATTATCTTTGAATCAGTTTTTGATGAATTTAAGAAATCAGAACAGCCGGTTCCAGTGGCTATTTCGGTATCAGGGAAATGGATGTTGAAGCATGAGGATGATTTGAACTGGCTTAAAAGTTTGGTAAAGAAAAAGGAATTAAATATTACCTGGGTAAACCATACGTATAATCATGAAGTAAACAGCCTTCCGCTATCGGAAAACTTTTTACTCGCTCCCGGCACTCATTTGGATATTGAGGTGTTGGAAAATGAAAAGCTCATGCTAAAAAATGGCTTGGTACCGTCCGTTTTTTTCCGTTTCCCCGGGTTGGTCTCTGATAAAACCTTAGTCCAAAAAGTTGAAGGGTATGGTTACATCCCAATTGGAAGTGACGCCTGGTTAGCTAAAGGTCAACAGGCAAATGCAGGCAGCATTATATTGATCCACGGCAATGGAAATGAAGAAATTGGCGTAAAGGATTTTATTCAGCTATTGAAAAGCAAACAAGCTGATGTTAAGAACAGGCAATGGTTGCTATTTGATTTGAGACAGGGCCTGGAAAAGGAATTTGAATAACTTTACTACCCTTTGGTTAATAATTTTATTTCTTTTGCCTTAAAACGGTTATTAACGATTTCTCCGGTTACCTCGGCTTTGCTTACTGCATTACAGAAACCATGTTTACCGTGTGCATCGCCAAATTCGTCGATTCCTTTGCCATCAACAAAGTATGACTTACCATCAATTCTGACGGCTAATTCGCAGTCTTTCCCTTTCATTTTAAACTGGCATTCGCCACATGCAATCTCTACCTTCTGTTTATTGATAACCTTGGGTTGCTGATCCTTTTTAGTGGATGCCTGAGCATGAATCTGTGTTGCGGACAGGCATAGGAATAGTGCAAATAGTAAGTTTTTCATTTTGATATTTTTTCAAATATATGTTTTCGTCAGCACAAGGAAAACTAAATATTTGTTAAATAAACCTGACGGTAACGAACACGAAGTGCAACGCGGTCAAGTGAACAGCAGGGCTGAATTTCCGAAGCACTACCATTAAGCTCAGGATGACTTGTAAACAAAAAAGGGATGTGCAGTTTTGCACATCCCTTTAAACGAATCATCAATGAAATTGCTTCCCCGAATGGTCGGGGCAAGCTGTTACTCGCAATGACGAGAAGTGATTAGTAACGATATTCGTCTGCTTTGAAAGGACCTTCAACAGGAACGCCAATGTAGTCGGCCTGGTGTTGATCTAACACTTCTAATTCTACACCGATTTTTTCTAAGTGCAAACGGGCAACTTTTTCATCTAAATGCTTAGGCAAAGTATACACTTTGTTTTCATAAGCAGCAGTATTAGTCCAGAGTTCTAACTGAGCCAAAGTTTGGTTAGTGAATGAGTTACTCATCACAAAACTTGGGTGGCCTGTAGCACAACCTAAGTTAACCAAACGGCCTTCGGCAAGAACGATTACATCTTTACCATCGATAGTATATTTATCAACCTGTGGTTTAATTTCGACTTTAGTATCGCCGTAAGCACCGTTTAACCAAGCCATATCGATTTCGTTATCGAAGTGACCGATATTACAAACAATAGCTTTATCTTTTAATGCACGGAAGTGTTTTTCGCGAACGATGTCACAGTTACCTGTAGTCGTTACAACAATATCAGCTTCTTTAATTGCAGTGTCTAAACGTTTAACTTCATAACCCTCCATTGCAGCTTGTAAAGCACAAATTGGATCGATTTCAGTAACGATTACACGTACGCCTTGTGAACTTAAAGATTCTGCTGAACCTTTACCCACATCACCGTAACCGCAAACAACAGCTACTTTACCGGCCATCATTACATCAGTTGCACGACGAATCGCATCTACCAACGATTCACGACATCCGTATTTGTTATCAAATTTAGATTTAGTTACCGAATCGTTAACGTTAATTGCAGGTGTATGCAACGTTCCGTTCTTCATTCTTTCGTACAAACGGTGAACACCAGTTGTAGTTTCTTCCGATAAACCTTTAATAGCTGCAATCAGCTCAGGATATTTATCAAAAACCATATTGGTTAAATCGCCGCCATCATCTAAAATCATGTTTAAGGGCTGTTGCTCAGGACCGAAGTGCAAAGTTTTTTCAATACACCAATCGAATTCTTCTTCGTTTAAACCTTTCCATGCATAAACCTGAATACCAGCAGCAGCAATAGCAGCAGCGGCGTGGTCTTGTGTTGAGAAAATGTTGCATGATGACCAGGTAACTTCAGCACCTAGCGCAGTTAATGTTTCGATTAATACAGCCGTTTGGATAGTCATGTGCAGACAGCCTGCAATGCGAGCACCTTTAAGCGGTTGCGATGGACCGAACTCTTTACGTAAACTCATTAAACCTGGCATTTCTGCTTCGGCTAATTCGATTTCTTTACGGCCCCATTCTGCCAGTGAAATGTCCTTAACTTTGTAAGGGATATAGGTTGTCTCTACTGATGACATAATTTCTTGTTTTTAAATGTGATGCAAAGTTACTCTATCCACACGTTAAACCCAAATAATTAAAAGAGCAAGGTGGTTTACGGAATGTAAAATAGAAAGGTTGGATATAATTAAGGCTTTCCTGTTTGGAAAGCCTTAATATTAACCCTGGTTTGCTGCCTTTGGTGTTTCAGTTGTTGTTGCTGGCTTGGATACTCCGTTACCGCCTGGTTTGTAAATTGCGCCTGTAGCGAAATCAACAATAGCTCCCGGCCAGAATAACAGAATATCTGCTATTAAAGCAACAGGTCTGATTGGACGAGATGGCTCGCCGGGAAGTGGTTTAGTTCTTTGTGCCTGATTAACCTTTCCACCGAATACAGTAGCACATGAGCTCAGAGACGATGTGATTGTCAAAGCAATAAGAGCATTAATTAGCGTTTTCTTCATGATTTAGTTTGTTTGCCCGAATCTAATAAAATTATAATCAAGCGCAAATAAAATTTACAATCCCAAGCTAATTCATTCCTGCTACCATCTCCATTCACCTGCAATAGTCAAAGGTTCTTTTAGGTTCTGGGATTCCAGAAAAGCTTTTAATTCATCTTCACTTTGAACGCTAACGGGAATTTTAGGTGTATTTGCCAATGCATAGGTAAGCATTGCACTATAGCGGACAGTATTTTTAAGCTGTTGTTCGTCTACCAATTTAAAACTGTCGCCATCTGAGTGATAGAACGGACCTGAATTATTTGGTAGTTTTCCTCCAAAACCACCCCCTGTTGGTATTCCCTCCAACATAAATGGCTGATGATCGCTATGTAAGCCTGCACCGGCATTAAATAAATTTTTAAAGCCTGTATCTATCTTTACAATATCAGCTCCCCAGGCAGTAAACAATGTTTTCATTTCTGAGCGTGATGTTGAGAAGCCTTTCGGATCGTTTGTCATATCGTAATTAAGCATGAACTTAACCTGTCCCAAATCTTTATCTTTCTTCGCCTGATCGATATAGGCTTTTGATCCCAATAAACCTTGCTCTTCACCCATAAACAATACAAATTCTACAGTCCGTTTAGTTTTCAAACTGAGTTTTTTGAATGTACGCGCCATATCCATAATGGCAAACGAGCCAATGCCGTTATCAATCGCGCCCGTAGCCAGATCCCAGCTATCTAAGTGACCGCCAACAACGATTTTTTCTTTTGGCATTTCGTTGCCTTTGAATGTTGCCACCACGTTTCGCGCTTTGATCACGCCCGAAAAGTTTGTCATGGCAATACGTGCAATTTGAACCTGACCTTTTAGTTTTTCCTTTAGGGCCATTCCATCTTCAAGACCGATACAAACCGCCGGAATTGGGATCAGTTTACCGGTAACTGAGGCTGTGCCGGTTAGCAGTACACCATCTTTCACGGTATTGATAATAATTACACCCGTTGCACCGTACTTCGTGGCAATTGCTGTTTTTTCTGACCGGTGCAATGATTTTGTCCCGGCAGGAGATCCGGGCAATACCCCAAGATAAATTAAAGCGATTTTTCCTTTGAACTTATCCGGATTGACCTGATAGTCTGTTTCCAGCCCGTTCCCCGCATCAACTATATCACCTTTAACATCAGCACTTACAGGCGAATGCGCCAGGGTTACTGCCTTGATTTTCGATAAACTGTTTTTATCCGGGCCGATCTCAACACTGATTGTTTTTCTAGCCCAGCTTTCCACTTCAAATGGCTGGAACTTCACCTCACAACCGTAAGATTTTAATAAATCGAAAGCATACTGTTCAGCCTTTGCTCCGTTTTGCGAACCAGTTAAGCGATGGCCGATGGTTTCAGTTTCATATTTTAAGGTTTGGTAAGCCTTACAATGCTGCTGAACTTCGGTGTTGATTTGTCGAAACGTATCTTCAAAATTATCCTGAGCGTGAGCAAACAATGCGCTGCAAACTATTGCAGCTGAAAAAAGGTATTTCATGAAATTTAAGTTGGTTGAAGTGTTGAAAATACAAAAATTCGTTAAACAGATTGGCCTGTAACGTATATTTTGCCTGAAAACGCAGTAACAGGCACTGTTCTATCTTTAACCGATTTAAATGCTATAATTCAATGCCGGAACAGAAATATTAATACACCTATTCTACTTGTGCGCTATCTTCTTTGGAAAAACCAGTGAAGCCACAATGCTGATCACCAGAATAGCCAAAATGATAATCAAAGAATGTTCGGTGGTGAAGCCAATTTTCTCCAGGTAAGTATGCCCTAACATTTTTACGCCAATAAAAGCCAAAAGGATTGCGAGGCCTGTTTTAAGATAATGAAACTTATGAATGATGTTAACCAATAAGAAGAACATTGACCGTAAGCCCATAATTGCAAAAATATTGGAAAAGAAAACGATATAAGGATCTTTGGTTACGGCGAAGATGGCAGGAATGGAATCTACCGCGAAAAGCAAATCGGTAAATTCAACAATAAGCAAAACCAAAAAAAGCGGCGTTACAAATCGCTTATGATCAATCTTCACAAAAAAGTTTTTGCCTTCATATTTAGGGTGAATAGCAAAAATTTTAGAAGCCCACTTTACCACCGGATGGTTCTCAGGATCAATTTTTTCATCTTCCTCTTTACTAAAGAACATCCTGATACCAGTGAAAACCAGAAATGCACCAAAAAGATAAAGGATCCACGCAAATTTGGCGATTAGCGCGGCACCTACAAAAATGAAGATAAAACGCATAATGATTGCGCCAAGAATGCCCCAAAACAGTACCCTGTGATAGTATTTTTCTTCAACTGCAAAAGCTGAAAATATAAGAACGATTACAAAGATGTTATCTACAGAAAGGGCGTATTCAATTACATAACCGGTTAAAAACTCCAGACCTAAATTTGACCTGTAGGTAGATAAACTTCCTTCAAAATCAGCAGGATTGAGGGATATATGATGCTGATGTTTGGCTACGATCTCCTTTAAGTGTGCGAAATCTCTGATGCCATGTAACTGATGGCCTTCAGTAAGGAGAATAAAATAGAAGCCAATGGCCAGTGCGACCATAATCAGGCTCATTATACCAGCCTGTTTTAAACTAATTACATGATCTTTGCGACTGAAAAGTCCCAGATCCAGTGCCAGAATAAGCACAATAAACAATAAAAAGCCTAAACTGAACAGTAATTCATTACCCATTATTTTTTTCGTTCTGTAGTGTATAGCACCAGTTGTTCCAATCCAGTTCTGGCTTCACCGGCATGAAAAGCATGCAAAATGGCGAAGGCTTCGTTCTGGTAGTCCAACATTTTCTGGTTGGCGTAATAAACGCCATCTTTTGCATTCACAAAGTCGATAATCTGCTGAATTTTAACAGGGTCGTCCTGGTGATTTTTAACCAGGTTGATGATCTTTTTGCGTTCAGCATTATCCGCCTTGTTTAGGGCATAAATGAGTGGCAAAGTAACTTTCTTCTCTTTAATATCAATTCCCAAAGGTTTCCCAACATCATCTGTTCCAAAGTCGAACGTATCATCCTTAATCTGAAAGGCTATTCCCACCTTCTCGCCAAAGAGTCTCATCCTTTCAATGGTTTCATCATCAGCACCAGCTGATGCCGCTCCTGCAGCACAGCATGAAGCAATCAATGAAGCTGTTTTTTGTCGGATCACTTCAAAATAAAGATCCTCAGAAATGTCCATTTTGCGAACTTTCTCCACCTGCAGCAATTCTCCCTCACTCATCTGCTTCACCGCTTCACTTACAATCTGTAACAATCGGTGTTCATTATTGTTTACCGAGAGTAACAATCCTTTGGCCAATAAATAATCGCCAACAAGCACTGCAATTTTATTCTTCCATAACGCATTGATTGAAAAAAAACCACGGCGTTCGTAAGCATTATCCACAACATCGTCGTGAACTAAAGTCGCCGTGTGCAAAAGCTCTACAAGTGCAGCTCCGCGATGGGTGGACTCAGTAATGCCCCCACAGAGTTTTGCAGCGAAGAACACGAACATTGGCCGCATTTGCTTACCTTTTTGCTTTACAATATAATGGGTAATCCTATCCAGCAACGGTGCGTCGCTATGCATAGATTCTTTAAAGGTTTTTTCAAACGCTTTAATGTCAGCAGCTATAGGTTTCTTGATCTGTTCGATTCCCGGCATTAAGTCGAAAAATTTTGATTGCAAACTTAAGGTTATTTCCCATAAAAAGATAATGTACGCCGGCTAATATTCGGCATATTACAGGTATTGGAAGCATTAAGGCGGCCTGCCGGTGCGGTTTGTAGAAAAATTCGTGATTTTAGCTTTCAAAGTTTACATTTAAACCACTATAAATTTGGTATGAAAAAGCGGTATAAATTATTGGTAGGGTTTTCAGCACTTTTAGTGGCTGGATATTTCCTGGGTCCAAAACCAAGGAAACCGATTTACAGTGAAGCGCTGCCAAAAATTCCTGAACTGCGTGATTTAGATGTTTACATTAAAAGCATAGAAAGCGAACATCAAGTTAAACCGGGGAACGAAGCTGAGATTATATGGGCAGACCGGGGGCATGAGCAAACTGAATATGCCATTGTTTACCTGCATGGTTTTTCTGCCTCAAAAATGGAGGGCAACCCGGTTCACCTTAATCTGGCTAATACCTTAAGTGCAAATCTTTTTCTCGCCCGTTTAGCTGATCATGGTTTAGATACCATTTCACCCATGCAGCACTTTACTGCAGACAGGCTATGGGAAAGCTGCAAGCAAGCCTATGCTATCGGGAAGACACTGGGAAAAAAAGTTATTTTAGTTGGTACATCAACGGGAGGGACAGCCGCAATCAAACTGGCATCTGTTTACCCAGAAATAAACAGTTTAGTTTTATTATCTCCTAATGTTGCTATAAATGATAAAAATGCCTGGTTATTAAACGATCCGTGGGGCTTGCAAATTGCGAGAAAGGTACTGAGAAGCGATGAAAGAAAAGTCGATGGCAGAACCGAAGAATACAAAAAATACTGGTACACCAACTACCGCATAGAATCGCTGGTAGAGCTTCAGGAGTTTGTAGAAAGCACCATGTGCAGGGCTGTATTTAGAAAAGTAAAGCAGCCCGTTTTAATGTTATACTATTATAAAAACGAACTTGAGCAAGATCCTGTAGTACGCGTTGATGCCATGCTGAAAATGTTTGAACAACTGGGAACACCCGCCGGTTTAAAAAGAAAAGTGGCAGTTCCAAACGCTGGAAACCATGTTATTGGTTCGTATATCACTTCGAAGGATCTGCCTGCTGTAGAACATGCTATTGGTAAATTTACTAAGAACACTTTGCAGTTTACACAGGAGAAATCAAATAAATAAAGTTCATATAATTCTTACTTACTATCTTGCTATATATTATGAAATGCAATATCTCAATTCTTTTCCTCCTTATTTCATTATCTTTATCAGCGCAGCAAAAGATTGCTAAAAATCCGTTGATTATAGGCGAAATTCTGGAAATACAATCTAAAGTGCTAAAAGAAGCGCGAAAGCTGAACATATATTTACCTGCAGAGTATGCTACAGATTCTGCACGTACTTATCCCGTTATTTACCTCCTTGATGGTTCTGCAAACGAAGACTTTTTGCATGTGGCCGGCCTGGTACAGTTCCTAAGTATGATTGATAAAATGCCGCAGAGTATAGTTGTAGGTATCGCCAATGTAGACCGTAAAAAAGATTTCACCTTCCCTACAAGCATTCCAAAAGATTTGAAAGACTTCCCGACTACAGGAAAATCCGACCGTTTTATTTCTTTCATCGAGCAGGAGTTGCAACCCTATATACAACAGAAGTACAAAACCAACCTTAAGAGAACAATTATCGGACAATCGCTGGGCGGGCTACTTGCTACGGAAATACTGATAAAAAAACCCCAGCTTTTTAATCATTATGCAATCATCAGTCCGAGTTTATGGTGGAACAACGAATCGTTATTGAATGATCTTGCAACAATTGAGCAAAAATATCCGCCGGGCCTCAAAGTCTATGTTTCTGTAGGTACAGAGGGCAAACGAATGGAAGATGATGCAAAAAAGCTGGCAGGTATTTTAAAAGATGGTAAAAAAATAAACGTGAGTTATGCACCTATGCCTGAAGAGAATCATCTTACAATTTTACACAACAGCCTTTACAAAGGGCTGCAACTTTTAGAGACGGGTTAGTAAATGTTCGACGAGATATTCTTTACAATAAGCGCTGCATGTACCCTGGAATTTTCGATAAACAGCTTGTGTGTGTCTAAACCTCCACAAACTACTCCGGCTAAATATAAGCCTTTAACGTTAGTTTCCATGGTTTCTTCATTATAAAACGGACATAAGCTTTCGGGCAAATTTATTCCGAACCTTCTTAACATGGAGAAATCCGGCTGATAACCAGTCATTGCAATTACGAAATCGTTAGGAATAGTCTTTACGCCATCTGGTGTTTTTATGTCGACTTCATGATCCCTGATTTCCAATAATTCTGAATGGAAATGTGCGGTGACAGCTCCCTCCTTAATTCGGTTTTCGATATCGGGACGAACCCAATATTTAACATGTGGACCTAGTTCGCCACTTCTGATCACCATCGTTACATTTGCCCCTTTGCGGTAAGTTTCAAGGGCGGCGTCAACGCCAGAATTATTCGCCCCAACAACCAGCACATTTTGAAAAGCATACAAATGTGGGTCTTTGTAATAATGGGTAACCTTAGGCAATTCCTCACCCTTCACATTCATCAGCAAGGGTACATCATAAAAACCAGTAGCAACAACTACGTTCTTCGAAGTATATGTCGATTTGGATGTTTGGATTTCAAAAACATGATTATTCTTTACCACTTGGTTAACGACTTCAAAAAGGTTGATTTTCAAGTTAAATTTTTCTGCCACGCGGCGATAATATTCAACTGCCTCGTTTCTATTAGGCTTTGGGCTAATGGTTACAAAAGGGACTTCTCCAATTTCCAGTTTCTGTGATGTAGAGAAAAAAGTCATAAATACGGGATAGTTGAACAAACTGTTTACCAGCGCACCTTTCTCGATGATGACATAACTCAAGTTTGCTTTTTGAGCTTCGATGGCACATGCCATTCCGATGGGGCCAGCACCAATTATTAATACATCGTAATGATTTTCGTTTTCACTCATAGTAAATTGTTAACCACCTTTAGACACCATGAGGTACCGAGGATTTTTTTAGGCTTATTGACAAATAAATCCAAATATGTTGTCTTGGATGGTAATAAAATTAAACCTTCATCGCCTTACTCGGGCATGCAAAATCAGTTCTTTTTAAACCTGTATTTTTTATTGCTCCATAACCCCCGGCAATGTCGATTACATTTTCTATACCTCTTGATTTTAAAATGGACGCTGCGATCATTGATCTATAGCCTCCGGCACAATGGATGTAGTAAGTTGATTTAGGATCAATCTCATTTGTCCAGTCGTTGATAAAATCCAAAGGCCTGCTTAGTGTGAACTCCAGGTGTTCAGATTCATATTCACCAGGTTTACGAACATCCAGTGCAGTAATGTCATTTTCTTCAGCTGCGAGTTCAAAGGCTTCGGCAGAAATGGATTCTATGGTATCAATTTCTTTTCCGCTATCTGTCCACCTTTCGAATCCTCCTTCTAAATAGCCAATAGTACTATCATACCCCACACGGGTTAATCGTGTGATTGTTTCTTCTTCTTTATCCTGATCTGTCACCAACAAAATGGGTTGCTTCAAATCAGTGATCAGTGCACCAACCCAGGGCGCAAATTGCCCGTTTAAACCAATATTGATTGAATTTGGAATGAATCCCTTTGCAAAAACCTGTGGATCACGGGTATCAAGCAGAATCGCTCCGGTTTGATTTGCGGTATCTTCAAATGCCTGAGGCATCAAAGGGTTCAAACCTTTTTGATATACATTGTCAATGCTTTCAATTTCTCCTTTATTTATTGCTGCATTTTTAGCGAAATATTGTGGAGGAGGCAAAATCCCATCGGTAACTTCAGTTATAAACTGTTCTTTTGTTTGTGCCTTTAAAGCGTAATTTACTTGTTTTTGGTGTCCCAGACTGTCGAATGTTTCCTTGCTCATGCTTTTGCCGCAAGCCGAGCCCGCACCATGCGCAGGATAAACAATAACATCATCTGCTAAGGGTTTAATTTTCTCGTTTAATGAATCGTAAAGCATGCCTGCGAGGTCTTCCATCGTCAAATCACCCTTCTGGGCGAGGTCGGGGCGACCCACATCACCGATAAATAAAGTATCACCGCTAAAAATACAGTGATCCTTCCCGCTCTCGTCGGTTAATAAATAGGTAGTTGACTCCAGTGTGTGTCCTGGTGTATGTAGCGCAGTGATGGTTAGATGACCGATTTTGAATTGTTCTCCATCCTGCGCAATATGCGAATCAAATTCAGTCTTAGCAGTTGGTCCGTAAATAATCCTGGCCCCAGATTTCTCTGCTAAATCAACATGGCCAGAGACGAAGTCTGCATGAAAATGGGTTTCGAATATATATTTGATTTTTGCACCAGCTTTTTCTGCTTTTTTTATATAGGTTTCCACCTCTCTCAGTGGATCTATAATAGCCGCCTCTCCATCACTTTCAATGTAATAGGCAGCTTCTGCCAAACAACCGGTATATATTTGTTCTATTTTCATGTTTTAGATATGAGCATTGAGATATGGGATTGGCCAAAGCCTGTCTACCCTTAACCCTTCAAGCAAAAATAGCGCTAATTAAGAATAACTGAAATGATGAGGATCATAATTGCAGAAGTTTTACCTAATTCTCTATTGAGAAATAAAACCTTGACTGTTTAAAACAAAAAACCTTGCAAGTTTTATGCTCGCAAGGTTTGAAAACTATATAGCGAAAGATGCCTAATCGTGACTTAACTCACCTCTAATTGATTTTTCCATCAGCTTACTACTGTCCTCAACAGACAATTTAAGTCCCATTACGAACATTAGTTTGGTTACAGTCGCTTCAAATGTTAAATCGTACCCACTCAATACACCCATTTTCTGTAGCTCGCGGCTGGTTTCGTACCGGCCTAACTGTACAGATCCTTTTTTACACTGAGAAATATCGATGATAATTTTGCCTTTACTGATCGCACTGCGCAAACTGTCTAGAAACCATTCGGCAGTAGTGGTATTTCCTGAACCAAATGTTTCTAATATAATAGCATCGACTTTCGAATCGGTAATGGCTTGTACTGCCTGTGGAGTGATACCCGGATATAATTTTAAAACGCCAATATTGGAATTGAAATTGGTTCTAAGGTTCAGCTTACCATCGGGCGCATTAAGCATATCATTTCTATTAAACTGCAAATGAACGCCTGCTTCAGCCAAAACCGGATAATTGGGCGACCTGAATGCTTCAAACTTTTCACTGTTGTATTTTATAGACCGGTTTCCCCGGAACAATTGTGCGTCGAAATAGATGCAAACTTCCGGAACCAGGGCTTTACCATTTTCCTTGGTGGCAGCAATCTCCAATGCGGTAATCAGGTTTTCTTTGGCATCGGTTCTAATCTCACCTATCGGCAGTTGAGAGCCAGTTAAAATTACCGGTTTGCCTAAATTTTCGAGCATAAAACTCAGTGCCGAGGCAGTGAAGGCCATGGTGTCTGACCCATGAAGAATCACAAAACCATCATAAAGATCATACTTACCGTAAATAAGCTCAGCAATGGTTTTCCAAATTTCCGGATCCATGTTAGAGGAATCCAAAACCGGATTGAAAGAGTGCACATCTAAATGATAATCTAAACGCCCTAACTCTGGCACATTATCTTTAATCTGCTCGAAATCGAAAGGAATTAGCATCCCATTACTGGGATCATTGATCATACCGATGGTTCCACCGGTATAAATAATAAGTATTTTGGTCATTTGGTTGGTTGGGTTGCTCAGCGCAAAGAAACTAAAAAATTACAAATGATCAGGCATATTTTTGATATTGGCAATAGATATGCGCATTACGGCAAAATAAATATTAAATCAGTAAAATATTGATAATAAAATATGATTATGATAATAAATGTAGGAACTACGCATAAATTGTGAGAACCAGTTTTACGAAATAATACGTTTTACCGTTATATTCCGAAAATCTTCTTCGAGTTTTCTGTTGTGATATTTGCCACTTTTTCTACAGATACACCATAAATATCGGCAAGTTTCTGAGCAATATAGATGAGGTAACTACTTTCATTCGGTTTTCCTCTGAAAGGTACCGGAGCCAGATAAGGTGAATCAGTTTCCAGCACCAGATCATTCAAATCGAGTTCAGCAAGTACAAGGTCTAATCCGGCCTTCTTGTAGGTAACAACACCACCAATACCTAAATAAAAATTAAGATCAATGGCTTGTTTGGCTTGTTGAACATTTCCGGTAAAGCAATGAAAAATTCCCCTGAGTTTTTCGTCCCGTTCGCTTTCTAATACCTCAAAAACTTCATCGAATGCTTCACGGCAGTGTATTACGATTGGCAAACCTAATTCTTTAGCCCACCCAATCTGTTTTCGAAAAGCATCCTGCTGAATTGCCAATGTTGTTTTGTCCCAATATAAATCAATGCCGATTTCACCAATAGCGTAAACAGATCTATTTGGAATGCTGTTTTTAATGGTATCCAGTACTGAAATATAATCATCTTTAACATCACAAGGATGAAGGCCTGCCATCGCAAAACAGTTATCAGGATATTTACTCACCAGGTCATTGATCATGGCAATTGATTTGACATCCACATTTGGAAGAAACAAACGATTTACATTATTTTCAAAACAACGCTCCATCAATTGCGATTGCTTATCGTTATCCTGTTCGTAATATAAATGGGTATGGGTGTCGGTGAAAATCATTTGGTATCAGGCATATTATCAGGCACTAATCCTGATCGTCAGTAACAATATATTTATGTTTAAATTAAGCTTTCTTCTTTTTTGCTTTTTTAACCTCAGGTTTAGCTTCGAATGAATAGCCGTCAAATTCAAATTCTTTCTTCAAAAATTTACCGGTAAGGCTGATTGGATTCTGAACCAGTCCCTCTGGTGTACCCTCAAAAAGTATTCTTCCTCCGCCGGCACCACCCTCCTGGCCAAGATCAATTACCCAGTCGGCAACTTTAACCACATCCAGGTTATGTTCAATAACCAGCACGGTGTTTCCTTTTTCAACCAACTCCTGCAATACACCTAAGAGCACATTAATATCTTCGAAATGAAGTCCTGTTGTGGGTTCATCTAGAATGTAAAATGTTTTGCCAGTATCTTTTTTTGAGAGTTCTGTTGCTAGTTTTACACGTTGTGCCTCACCGCCTGATAAGGTAACTGATGATTGACCCAAAGTAATATAACCTAAACCTACATCTTTTAGCGTTTTGATCTTTCTGTATATAATCGGGATATTTTCGAAGAAATTGCAAGCATCTTCAATGCTCATATCCAATACATCACTAATTGATTTACCACGAAAGCGAACTTCTAAAGTTTCACGATTATATCTTTTCCCGCCACATTCTTCACATGGTACCTGAACATCGGGGAGGAAGTTCATTTCAATCACTTTTAAACCGGCACCCTGGCAAGTCTCGCATCTTCCACCCTTAACATTGAAAGAAAAACGACCCGGTTTATATCCCCGGATTTTTGCTTCTGGCAGCTGAACAAACAGGTTCCTGATATCAGAGAAAACACCGGTATAGGTAGACGGATTAGAGCGGGGCGTTCTTCCTATCGGGGCCTGATCAATTTCGATAACTTTATCTATTTCTTTTAAACCACTTATTTTCTCGTAAGGCAGCGGTGTTTTTTTAGCTCTGAAAAAATGGTGGTTAAGAATCGGATATAGTGTTTCGGTAATCAGGCTCGATTTTCCCGAACCGGAAACACCGGTTACGGCAATAAATTTACCCAGCGGGAAGTCAACGGAGACCTCTTTTAAGTTATGTCCGGTAGCTTTAATAATGGACAATTTATGCCCGTTGCCCGGTCTGCGGACTTTTGGGATTTCTATTTTTTTATCGCCGTTCAGATAAGCGGCAGTCAAGGTATTGGATTTCAATATGTCTTTTGCCGTTCCTTCTGCAACCACGGTTCCGCCATGTATCCCTGCACCTGGACCAACATCAATTACCCAATCGGCCTCTAAAATCATGTCTTTATCATGCTCCACTACCAAAACCGTGTTGCCCAGGTCGCGAAGATTTTTCAATGCATTAATTAATCGCTCATTATCACGCTGGTGCAAACCGATGCTCGGTTCATCCAGGATGTACATCACATTCATTAACTGTGATCCAATTTGAGTGGCCAAACGAATACGCTGTGCTTCACCACCTGAAAGCGTACGGGCAGTACGGTCCAAAGTCAAATAGGTTAATCCTACATCGGTTAAAAAACCTATCCGGGCATTAATTTCCTTCAAAATTTCTTTGGCAATGATATTCTGACGTTCTGTTAAGCGTTCATCAACTTTCTCAAACCATTTGCTCAGGTTGTTGATATCCATCGATGAGAGATCGAAGATGTTCATGCCATCAACTTTGAAATGAAGACTTTCCTTTTTCAATCTTGCACCATTACACTCAGGACAGGTTTTCAACTTGCGAAAAGCATCCATATCATCGGAGGCAGATTCGCTGCGCTTTTCATTCTGCTCTTCCAGCATTTTTATAATGCCATCGAAAGTGATGTTATAATTCTGAACGTTCCATTTATTATATTCTACTTCAACTTTGATTAAATCATGAGAACCATTTAAAATGATATTGATTACCTCATCACTTAATTTTTCAATTGGCGTAGATAACGAGAAGCTGTATTTTTTGGCCAGTGCTTTTAATACCTGAAACATCCAGATATCGCGGTATTCACCAAGAGGCGCTAAACCGCCATTAAGGATACTCAGTTTTGGATTTGGGATAACCGACTCTTTATCTACTACGAAAATATACCCTAAACCGTCGCAACGTTCGCAGGCACCATATGGCGAATTGAAAGAGAAGCTATTTGGCTGAGGTTCGTCATAAGAAATACCTGTTGTCGGGCACATCAGGAACTTACTAAAATGGGCTACGTGATTATCTTTATCACTAATCTTAATTACACCCTTACCCATCTTCATGGCAGTTTGCACGGAATCAAGCAAGCGTTTTCTATCTTTCGTATCAACAATTAGCCGATCAATTACCACTTCAATATCGTGGATTTTGTAACGGTCTACCTGCATTTTAGCGGTAATGTCTTTGATCTCCCCGTCAACCCTCACCTTTACATAGCCCTGTTTACGAATTTGTTCAAACAATTCACGGTAATGCCCCTTCCTACCCTTCACTACAGGCGCTAAAATATTTACTGGTGCACCATCAAATTTATTGAATATATTCTGGATAATCTGATCCTCGCTCATGCGCTCCATTTTTTCACCAGTATTATAGGAGTAAGCATCCGCTGCACGGGCATAGAGTAAACGCATGAAATCGTAAATCTCTGTAATGGTACCTACGGTCGACCGTGGATTTTTACTGGTTGTTTTTTGCTCAATGGCAATAACCGGGCTTAGCCCGGAAACCTTATCTACATCCGGACGTTCCATACCTCCCATAAACTGGCGGCTGTAAGCACTAAATGTTTCCATATAGCGCCGCTGCCCTTCGGCATAAATAGTATCAAATGCGAGGGATGATTTTCCACTGCCACTCAGGCCGGTAATCACTACCATTTGGTTTCGTGGGAAACTAACGTCTATATTTTTTAAATTATGTACCCTGGCACCGTATACTTCTACATCTTTTTGCTCACCGAGGTCGATAGATTTATTGCTCATATTTGTTGAAAAGTTGAGGAGAAACTGAACCCGTAAGATGGCTGAATTTCAACATGCAAAATTGCTAAAAATTTTATCAAAAAGAAAGCTCAAAGCAATCTGTATTAAGGATTAATTGTCATAATGTCGACTTCGATTTCTGAGGAAACCGGAAGACAAACCAAAACGCAAATAACCATAGTGATCCTGAAAATAAATATTGTAATTATCCTCTCCATAATAACCAATCGCAGCCATTAAAAACACATTGTTCATGAAAGGAAAACTATAATTGAAATCAACCTCAGCATTTAACCGCTTCTGTATATTGGCCATGTTTTTTAATGGAATCTGATTTACCGCATAAGAAATCTCACTATTTAAACGCCAGGTTTCTTTTTCGGTTTTGACTTTTGTTTTATTTTGTGCATTCTTCTCAATCTCATCGTACCTGCGCAACGAAAAACTGTACAATAACCTGGTAAAACCGAAACCCCGGTCTAAAACAGGTTCGTACCTAAAAAACTTATACCACTGCAAACCTATGCGGTGATTAAAGGAATAAAAACTTTCGTCGGGCTTTATCGCGGTGAAAAATCCAAAGCGGTAAGAAGCCGTTAAATAATTGGCATTGAAGTTTCCGGTTACCGTGTTTATCGTTCCATCGGCATTTACAGCATCCTGATCCTGCCCGTTGGAGTGATGGGTAAAAGCCAGCTCTCCGTATCTATAATTTTCGAGCTCGGTATTTAGCCTAACATAGAGCACACCGCCCAGCCTGTAACTTGGCGTACGTACACCTGCCGAAAATTCATTTCTTACACGAACGGTAAAATCGGGTATGATGGAAAAGGCAACCGGCGACTTATAACTTCCCAACAACACATAAGTTGTGGTTAAACGGCCGTTGATGACATATTTCGAAGGTGCACCTAATTCTCCATATGGGGAAGTATAAGCGAAATCGGCATTTTCTTTATAAAGGCCCACGTATTGTTTATTTGCGTATTCTCTTTTAATAGCTAAAGAATCCTGCGCATAAAGCTGAAAACTAATCAGTATAAAAATGAGCATTAGAAAAGTTTTCATCATATCCGATAAACGTTGATGAATGTTGTATGGTTTTATTTCCTGGTAAGATATGTTGAAAGACCGCAAACCACTTACCACTCTATCGTTGTCCCGTTCTCAGTCGGATGTCCCGTACAAACCAAAACCCTTCCCTCTTTTATTTCTTCATCGGTGAGTATCTCATTATAATCCATGCGCACATTTCCGCGGGTGCAATTGGCCACGCAAGTACTGCAAACTCCTCCGCGGCAACTATAAGGCAGCTTTATTTTGTTTTCGAGCGCTACATCCAAAATCCGTTTCGGCCAGGGAACATCGAGATAATAGCTTTCGCCTTTAAAATTCAAGATTACGGAATAAGTATTTTTATCTACCGATTTCTCCGAACCATCATCCTCATCCACTTCATCCTCAGGCAAAACAAAGGTTTCCCTTTTAATCTGCTTTATATCAAAACCCATCCCAAGTAAAGTTATCCTACACAGATCCATGTAAATGATAGGCCCACAGGTATAAAACAAAACCTTATCCCGCTCAAAATTTAGATGTTCTTTTAACAATTTTTCTATATAAAATTTATTCAGACGGGCAGTCATCAGGTTTTTGCTATTACTAAATATCCAAATGATTTTCAATCTTTCAGGATATTTCTCCTGCCACTCGATCAATTCATTATAAAACAGGGCGTCACCTATTGATTTGTTACTGTAAATTAAGGTAATCAATGATTTTGTTTCCCTAACCAGTGCTGTTTTTAGGATAGAGAAAAGCGGCGTAATCCCCACACCCGCAGCGAACAGAAAAAGATCTCTTTCCAAGTTCTTATCAGGCACATAGCTAAACAGTCCCTGCGGTTCTTGTGCCGCTAAAATATCGCCGACAGTAGTTTTATGATGTAAAAATCTTGAAATTTCGCCGTTCTCTACTCTTTTAACTGTTATAGCCAAAGGTTCGTCTACATCAGGCGAACTGTTGAAGGAGTAAGATCGTCTAACTTCACCGTGCTTGCCTTCAAAAACCAAAGAAACAAATTGCCCTGCCATGTATTTGGGATATTTCCCTTCTACCTCCTCAAATTGAAAAGTAATATTTTCGCCAGGCTGATTGATGATTTTATTGATGCGCAGTTTGAACATAGTGCAAAGAAAAGGATTAATGCTGAAAGACTAAAGCTGAACGGATAAAGACTTAAAAGGACTGACTGTGGGGGGAAATGCATTTTAAAAAAAACGTCCCGATTTTATATCGGGACGCCTTACCAAATGCTTGTCTTTATCTTAATTTATTATTCAGCGTTATATGCTAATAATACACGCGGTTTTTCGTATCCGTAACGTTTAGGGTGCTCCATAATCTGCTTCATGGAAATTACTTTGTATACGTAACCACCCGTTTCACGGTTCAGTCTCATTTTGTAGTAATTGTCTTGATTTTGATTATTGATCTGCTTACGCAAGCGGCCATCGCCAACATTGTAAGCAGCAGCAACTAGTGTCCAGCTTTCCAGCCCTCTGTACATTTCTTTAATGTACTTACAGGCTGCAATGGTTGATTTACGCAAATTGTAGCGTTCATCCACCCTGCCGTTTACCTTTAATCCGTAAGTACGGGCTGTACCCGGCATAAACTGCCAAATTCCGGCTGCACCTTTAGGCGAAATTCCTTCCCGCATTCCTGATTCAACCAAAGCTAAATACTTGAAATCATTGGGAATTCCGTAGGCGGCAAGAATAGGTTCTATTACAGGAAACCATTTTGCAGCCTTTTTGTGCAAGATATTCGTTTGTGTGTTCTTGTACATGTGTGCGGCAAGAGTTTTTTTCATTTTTCTTTCTACCCTTTTATCGCCCAAAGGCAGGGTTTCATCCGCGAAATTTAACTGGGCCATTAAAGTAAGAGGTTTCACAACGTCTTGAACTTTGATACTGTCAGTTTTTGTTATTGTAGAGCTTAATTTTTCTTCCTTAAAAAGACTTTTTTGTACTAAGGGCATTTGGTAAGTGAACACTTTTGCCAAGATAAATAGTGTTGCCACTACTGAAAATGGTACGATGTGTTTCTTTAACATCTTCCTCCTTTTTTTGGTGAAACTTATATAAAAACGTCGGCAAAGCTAGAAAATAATAAGCACATTATCAAATAGTTACAAAAAACACCTTATAAATCGGCCCTTAAAGTGCTTTAAACGTGGATTTTAAATTTTGATTTTCGACTCATTTTTTCTATTTTAGAGGCTATTTTTGAGCTAAATTTTTCGGCTCCTGCACATTGTTTTGTTCAGCATTATTTCATAAATTTGCAGCCCGCATTTCCAATGCGGTTAAAAGCGTATCATGATAAATAAAAACAACAGGAACAGTCGGGATGACAAGTCCAAACCGGGCAACCGGAGAACAGAAGGCAGAAGTAATTCAGCCGGATCTGATAAAGACAGTAAATTCAAAAGATCATCCGATTCAAAAGAAGGCTTCAAACCCAGAAGCGCAGACGGTAAGGATTTCAAATCGAAATCATTCGGCGACAAAAAAGATTTCAAACCAAGAAGTGGCGGACGTGATTTTAAATCGAAAGATACAGAACCACAAAGTTTCAAATTCGGAGACCGTGAATTTAAATCTAAAGATGCTGGTGCAAAATCAGAAGATCGTGGTTATAAACCGAGAGAAGGCGGATCAAGAGACTATAAAGGAAAAACCGGCGATCGTGATTTCAAACCGAGAGAAGGTGGAGCAAGAGACTTTAAACCCAGAACAGGAGACAGAGATTTTAAATCGAGAGAAGGTGGAGCAAGAGACTACAAACCAAGAACAGGAGAGCGTGATTTCAAGTCTAAGGATGGAGATTCGAAAGATTTTAGACCGAGAACTGGGGAACGTACTTTTAAATCAAAAGATGGTGGATCAAGAGATTTCAAACCTAGAGAAGGTGGATATAAAGATTATAAATCCAGAGGTGGAAAATCTGATGACTTCAAGCCTAGTGCCGGAAGCTCAAGAGATGTAAAACCAAGAGAACCAAGGGAAGGTGACACCCGTCCTTTCAGAAAACGTGAGGATGCTGCCCCAAGAGATACAGAATTTAACAGGCCTGAGAGAACGGTTATTGCCCCTGCCCGTAAAACTAATGAAGATAAAGGCTTAATACGCCTAAACAGATATATTTCCAATGCCGGAATTTGCTCTCGCCGTAAGGCTGATGAATTAATTGCAGCTGGTGTAGTTACCGTGAATGGTGAAGCTGTTACTGAGCTTGGGCATAAAGTTGACCCTGCAAAGGACCTGGTTCGCTATAATGGCGAGTTATTAAAACGTGAGAAAAAAGTTTACGTACTGTTAAACAAACCAAAAGATTATATCACCACTACTGACGATCCTCAGGAACGCCGTACAGTGATGCAATTGGTGGATAAAGCCAGTCGCGAACGTATTTATCCGGTTGGTCGTTTAGACCGCAATACAACCGGCTTATTGTTGATGACAAATGACGGTGACCTGGCAGATAAATTATCTCATCCTAAGAACGGCATTACCAAAATTTACAATGTTGAGCTAGATAAGGCTTTATCACAAGGCGATTTAAACAAGATTGCTTTCGGATTAGAACTTGAGGATGGCTTGATTAAACCAGATAACATATCTTATGTTGCGGGTGGAACCAAAAAAGAAATTGGTATTCAGATACACAGTGGTAAAAACAGAATTGTTCGCCGTATTTTCGAACATTTAGGCTATAGTGTAGAGAAGTTAGACCGTGTAGTTTACGGAAATTTAACTAAAAAAGATCTGCCTCGTGGCAGGTGGCGTTACCTTGAAGATCATGAACTAATTCAGATCAAACACCTGATAAAATAAAATACAAAGGCAATCGAGAGATTGCCTTTTTTGATTTAAATACCACTGGAAAATACGTTTAAACTCTATCCCGCACTATCGTATCGCTATTAAAGAAATTTGCGTAATTGGCTTTATAAAGATTATTTAACCAATGGCTGAACATTTTTTTTTCTCATATTTGTTGAACACAAGGATTAATTATGAAAAGGTACTTTGGAATATTTTTAATGTCGCTTTTATCGACAGCCGCTTTCTCTCAGCAAAACACATACAACCTTATTGTTGGAACTTATACTGCCCCCGGAAAGAGCGAGGGCATCTATACCTATAGTTTTGATATTACTGCCGGAACAACGACTCTTAAAAACGTAACCCGGGGTACAGCAAACCCGAGCTACCTTGCTATTTCGCCAGATAGAAAATTTGCTTATGCAGTAAATGAAACCGGCAATACAAGTAGCGTAAGTGCTTTCAAATATGACGCAAAGACTGGTAATTTGACTTTACTGAATAAGGTAGATAGCCATGGTGCTGATCCGTGTTTTATCGCTGTAGATGCTCAGAATGTCATTGTAGCAAACTATTCGGGCGGGAGTCTGGCTGTGTTCTCCCGTCAGGCTGACGGATCAATATCGGAGGCAGTTCAGGTAATTAAACACACGGGAAAAAGTATAGATCCGCGAGGCAGACAAGAAAGTGCTCACGTGCATATGACTAAATTTACCCCTGACCATAAATATTTAGTGGTTAATGACCTTGGCGAAGACCAAACGTATATCTACCAATATAATCCGACAGGAAAAGAAGAAACATTAAGTCAGAAATCAGTTATCAAAGCCACTCCAGGTACCGGACCAAGACACATCACTTTTAGTCCGAATGGTAAATTTGCTTACCTGGCCCACGAGTTCAACGGAATGATTTCTGTATTTACCTATGCCAATGGCAGTCTTGCCAAAATTCAGGAAATAGGGACGACTACGAAAAACTTTAATGGAAAAGTTGACGCAGCTGATATACATGTTTCGGCTGACGGTAAATTTGTTTACGAAACCAACCGTGGTGATGCCAATACAATTTCAGCGTTCAAAGTAATAACCGGAGGCAGACTTAAGCATATTGAAACGGTAAGTACTTTAGGTAAAGGACCGAGAAACTTCTCAATTGATCCTTCAGGCAAATTTCTATTGGTTGGCCACCAGTATACCAATAACATTGTGATATTTAACAGAAATCAAAATACCGGAAAACTTACTGACAGCGGAAACAGAATTGATGTGGGCGCTCCTGTTTGCCTGGTGTTCGATAAATAACCAAAAAAAAGACCCGCATTTTGCGAGTCTTTTTTAGATTATATATTACTAAGCTGTTTCAGCAACTTTAGCTACATTACGGTAAGGGTAAGAGTTGCAAATGTGACGGCGTGCGAAACGACCTGGTGAATCTGCATTAACCAGTTTGATATAGATTGCTCTTGGCACATCAAAATACTCATATGCACTACCATCGAAAAACTGAATGTTTAATACCGATTGTTTATATTCAAAATCAAGAATATTTGAATTGGTAATGGTTTGTATGTAAATCTCTAAATTTTGCTCACATGTTTCAGGCGCAATGCTAACCAGGAAGTGATAAGCTTCGATAATCTCTTTGCTCTTTGCCTCTGCCTCAAGTCTTTCCTCCTCTACCTGAAACTTATCAGGGTGGTATTCTTTCATTAGGGTTCTATAAACCGACTTAAGGTCTGCAAGCTTAGCGGTTTTATCTACACTCAAAAGCCTTCTATAATCTACTATTTTCTTCATTTGCGGCAAAGATACGATTTATAATGATTTGATTTTGAGAAAGTTTTAAAATTGCAAGTATTTCTTTCAAAGCCTTTAAGGAGCCAATATACTGCATTGAAATCTATTAATGCAAAAAGGTCACCCAACATGGGCGACCATGATTTATAGAACGAGCATGCAAACTATTTTGGCAAACCGTTCTCGGGTTTCAGTTCTTCAAGAATTGGACTACCTAATCCATTTAAGGTTTTTTGAAGCACATCATTTTTCTGTTCGAATATTACAATATCATTTTTACCTGTTTTAAGCCAGCAACCTGGCAGGTATAATGTTTGCTGAGGCCCCACGCTCCAGTAACGGCCTATATTAATCCCATTAACAAATACAATTCCTTTTCCAAAGCCACGCATATCCAGAAAGGTATCGCCTGTTTTGGTCAGATTAAAAGTACCTCCATACAGTGTTGGCCGACCAGCTGTGGCAGTATTCTTCGCGCCGGTTAGATCTGGCACAACATCCATAGGCAGTTTGTACATATCCCAGTTACCTGTAATGGTTTGTCCGTTAATGATAACAGGCGAAATAATTCCCTTTGTACTATTGGTAATTTTGGCGCCGTAATTAATCCGTCCCATATTCTCCACCACAATATCAAGTGTTGCATTAAAAGGTATATCAATCTCGCAGTCGTATTTTTTGTAATAGCTGTTTAATTCAGCCACTTTAGTACCATTTACATATACAATTGCGTAATCGCGCAAGCCTGCAAGTTCCAGTTTCCCACTAATGGGCTGGTTAAATTTTTTACTATATAAAACGTACCCGTGTCCCTGGTTTAATTCTTCAAAGGTTAAAGGCTTATCATCATTTACGGGCGCTATTTTATTTCTGATATCATCTAAATCTACAAACTGATTTAATGTGATATTATTAATCTCGATGACTGGGTTCTTTGCAGGCACAGGCGGCGTGTTTGTAGTATTAAGCATCGATCGCAAAGTATCATATTTTTTAGTGGCCCAGCCAGCCTCACTGATAGGCGCATCATAATCATAACTAGTTAAATCTGGCTGTATATCATGCTTATTATCATAGTTAGCTCCTGAGGTAAAACCGAAATTTGTACCGCCATGTACCATATAGTAGTTAAAGGAAACGTTACCATCCAGGTATTTTTGCGTTTGTTTGGCGACATTTTTATAGGAAACTTTAGGGAACGGCTCTGCCCAGTGATCTAACCAGCCAGGATAAAACTCTGCTACCATGTAAGGGCCTTTCCCACCGTTAAACTTATTAACGGTTTCTTTTAATTTAACAACGTCGTCTTCGCCATTGGCAGTGGGCAAAGCGCCTGGCAATGCTCCCCCTTCAAATAACCAGCTCCCATCAGATGTAAAAAACGGCACATTAAATCCAACATCCTTGAGTTGTTGGAACACTGCAGCACTGTATTTTTTGTGATCTTCGATACTGATGTCTTTACGCTGCGCTACGTATGAACCAAATTCATTTTCTCCCTGAACCATAATAATTGGGCCACCATTGGAAACCAGTAAATTCTTAACCTGAGCATACAGCGCAGTGAAATAAGCCTTTGTCGCCGCAAGATATTGGGGATTATTGCCACGAATGACCATTCCGGGAACTTTAGCCAAAAACCATGGATAGCCACCAAACTCCCATTCGGCGCAAACATAGGGCCCGGGGCGAAGAATTACATACAACCCTTCTTCCTGAGCAATTTTAATATATTCGGCAACATCTTTATTCCCTGATTTAAAATCCCAGACACCTGGAGCCGTTTCGTGGTAGTTCCAGAAAACATAAGTAGCTACAGCATTTAAGCCCATTGCTTTCATCATTTTGAGTCGATGACGCCAATAAGGCTTTGGGATCCGGGCGTAGTGCATTTCCCCGCTGTGAATCTGGATTGCTTTACCATCAAGTAAAAAATTACCATCGGCAATAGCGAATGTGTGTTTAGCAGTTTTGGTTTGGGCACCTGCATTTGATGCCATCGCACAGATTAAAAGCAGCGCAAAAAGTTTGATTTTCATTTTAGTTCATTTTTTTTCTAAGGTTCGGCATCACAAGAAAGATCTTGAAAAATAATAGGGATATTTATTTAAAAAAATGTAGCAACTTGATTTTTTAATCAAAATAATGTTGTTTCCATCCTTTTCAGGGGAAAAAATCTGCTAGAAAGACAAACGTTTGATCACGCTCAAATTTGCTGAAACAAAGATTTTCTGTTGCTCAAGGTATACTTAAGCGTTTAAATATAAACCAATAAGCAACAGAAATGCAAATTTTAGTATTTGACTTGCATCGAATTTTCGATAACCTCTTTGTAGAAATCAATATAAAACGGAAGGATTTTTTTGAGATCAAAATCCTGTGCCCTTGTAAAAGCATTCTCTTTGAATTGCTGTAAAGTAGCATCGTTCTGTAAAATAGCTATCGCATTTGCAGCCATCGCATCTACATCCCCTACATTGCTCATGTATCCGCAAAAACCATCAACATTTAATTCTGGTAAACCACCTGCATTTGTTGTTATGGCCGGCACTTTACATGCCATAGCTTCCAGGGCTGCCAAGCCAAAGCTTTCAGATTCAGATGGCATGAGGAACAGGTCAGAAACAGAAAGAATTTCTTCAACAGCATCTTGCTTACCCAGAAACCTTACACTATCGCAAATGTTCAGACTTCTGCAAAGTTGTTCATCGTAAGCACGCTCAGGTCCATCGCCAACCATCAATAGCTTAGAGGGAATAACGGCTTGTACTTTTTCAAAAATCCTGATCACATCAGCCGTTCGTTTAACCTTTCTGAAGTTTGATGTATGAATCAGGATCCGTTCATTATTTGGCGCAATTGCCTTTTTAAAATGATCTTTAGCCTGGAGGCTAAAGCGGCTGAAATCAATAAAATTAGGAATTACTTTGATTTCCTTGGTGATTTCAAAGTGGTTATAAGTATCTTCCCTTAAGTCATCAGAAACGGTTGTAACGCCATCACTTTGATTAATGGAGAAAGTTACCACTGGTTTATAGGTTGGATCTTTACCTACCAAAGTGATATCAGTTCCGTGTAAAGTAGTTACAACGGGTATATGAATGCCATAACTGGCTAAAATCTGTTTCGCCATAAAGGCTGCCGAGGCGTGTGGAATTGCGTAATGCACATGCAACACGTCAAGCTGTTCAAACCTTACCACATCAACCAGTTTACTGGCTAGCGCAGACTCGTAAGGGGCATAGTCAAATAATGGATAATCACGTACTGAAACTTCATGATAAAACAGGTTTGCCGAGAAGAAATCGAGCCTCGCAGGCTGGCTGTAGGTAATAAAGTGAACTTGATGTCCTTCGTTTGCAAGTGCTTTTCCAAGCTCTGTTGCAACTACTCCACTACCGCCAAAAGTGGGGTAGCAAACAATTCCTATTTTCATTTAATAATGCGTTGTTGTTAATGCAAATGTAGCCGATTTTAATGTATAATATGTGTCGGTGGATTGCAATAAAAAGAGGCGAAAGAATTCTGTAAAAGAGACCGTGAAGATAAACAATCGAATAAAATTCCGGATTGTAAATCAGTTAGCTACTTCAAATTACGCATCTCTTCCTTAATCACAAGAAAAAGCTCATTTGGTCGCTGTGTTCCGATGAAATATTCAAGGCCATCGCGATCAGTAAGTACTACGGCATCTTTACCCGAAGAATAAAAACGGATAGTGCCTTTAGTATGGAGATTGTATACTGGATTGTTGAAAAAATATCGGCTATAGGTGGCCTTTTTGACATCAATGATACTGTTTAGGTCTATTTTAACCCGCTTGGTTGTCCACAACCCATCAAGGATCATACTACCATTATCCACTATAATTTTATATTGAATCAGAAACAAAAGCAGCATGGAAACGCCGATGATACCGAAACCAACAACGAGGAAAAGGTCTTGAGTATTATCGCGGTCGCGCTCATACACGTATGCGGCAAAACAGAATGCAGCCATAATCAAGCGGATGAAAATGCGGACATAATCACGGCCGATGTATTGTTTTTCGATATAGGCGTACCTGCTTTCCACTTAAATAATTTTGAGTTCGAATATAACAACTTTTTTGGTTGCTTGAGACAATTTATATCTATTATCCTGGCGCATACCCGCAATCCAGATGATATCACCATTACCATTTACCAGAATCGGGCAGGTGCGCTTGATGTGTACAGGCACTTTCTCATCAATGAAATAATCGCTTAATTTTTTAAGGTTTCGCATTCCCAGGGGAATAAATCTGTCCCCGTTTTGCCAGTTTCTAACCACTAATGGAAAAATAAGTTGTTGAGCATCTACAAATGCCTTGTCAACATTTACCTCATACTTAATTTCCTGTGTATGTGCCAATGAAATTTTTTGCCTTCCGAAGATGATTTCGGATGTTGTAGGGTGGAAAATCTGATTGGGTAAATTACCTTTTATTTTTTCTACAACTACAAGATCACCCCGGTTAATCATTAACTGATGAGTAAGGCTAAAAAAATGTATACCGCTTGGTGAGTCCAGATTATTCAACACATCATCAATTACTCCGGAGGTAAACCCAAAAGGCTTGAGCAATTCAAAGATTAATAATTTCCGGGGAAATAATTGTTGTACCTCCGCTATGGAAAGATAAACCCCGTCTGTTTTTTTTCGTAATAATGTTTCGCTTAATACTTCGACCTGCCTTTTCAGGAGTAACTCAATTTCGGCAAAACGGGCAATGTTTTCTGCAAACGTTTTTTCAAGATTTGGATTGATCTCTTTCAAATGCGGAATAACCTGTAAACGCAGTTTATTTCTGGTATAACTGGTACTTAGGTTCGAGCTGTCTTCAACAAAATCAAGGTGATTTTCATCAACCAGATGATTAATCTGCTCACGGTTCAAAAACAACAGCGGACGAATCAGTCTGTCTCTTTTTGGCATAATGCCATGCAGGCCACTAATGCCAGTTCCTCTGGTGAGGTTGATTAACACCGTTTCGACAGCGTCGTTCTGATGTTGGGCTAAAGCAATATACTTATAGCCATACTCTTGTCTGATTTCCTCAAACCAGGGGTAGCGCAAATCGCGTGCGGCCATTTGAGTGGAAACTTTATTTTCCGCTGCATATTTTTTGGTATCAAAACGCGTTATATGAAACGGAAGACGATGGGTATCGGCTAGTAATTTCACAAAACTTTCGTCGCGCTGTGCTTCATCTCCCCGTAAATTGAAATTACAATGCGCTATACCAATATTAACGCCCAGGGCCATGAATAAATGAACCATTAATACCGAGTCCTTACCTCCGCTAACGGCCAACAGAACTTTGTTATCCCTATCGAACAGCTGATGCTGTGCTATAAAATCCTGAAATTGCTGTACGGGTAACATTCATCAAAAATATTTAATTTTAACTGGTATTCCGAACGTTCGGAACAAAAAACTAACTTTGTAAGGTGCATAAACTATTTGTCTTTATCGTATTGCTAACCAGTCCAATTTTTTTATTCGGCCAGCAAACAGCTTCAAAAATCGAGATTGTTTCATATTCGAAAATTTATGGCGATATAAAAAATAATTTGACGCGCCTTAGAAACCCTGTTTTTAAACAGGATAATGCTACCCTTACTTGCGATAGTGCGGTATATTATAATAAGAGAAACTATTTTGAGGCTTATCAGAATGTTCATATTAACCAGCTAACAACAGATATTTATTCCGATCAGCTGGAATATGATGGTAATAAAAAACAGGCCCACTTAACAGGGAATGTTAAAATGATTGATCCCACATCCATTTTAACAACTAATATTTTAGATTATAATACATTGAGCAAAATAGGCACCTATACAACTGGGGGCAAAATTGTAAACAAAGAGGTTACACTTACGAGTAAGAACGGCTATTATTTTAGCACGAGTAATGACTCCTATTTCAGGTATGATGTTGTAGTCGTTACTCCCCAGGTAACCATTAAATCCGATACAATGCGTTATAATACGCAAACCAAATGGACATATTTTTATGGGCCAACTAACATCAAAGGAAAAGATGATAACCTTTACACTGAAAATGGCGCCTATAATACGGCTACAGAAGATGCTTATTTTGGCAAGAAGAACCTATATACCCAAGGTACCCGATCACTGAAAGGCGATAGTTTGTACTACTATGGTAAAGTTGGATACGGCCGGGCAGTTAGAAATATTGTTTTTTCTGATACGAAGGATAAAATGAAAATGTTTGGTGATTTAGGTTACTATTACAAAGCAGATCAACGAACACTGGTAACCAAAAATGCTTACCTGGGCATTGGAACCGAAGATTCGGTTACCGTAAAAAACAAAAAGCAGCCTGATAGTTTATGGATGGGTGCTGATACACTGGAGACACAAATGGTTTTGCAAAAGTCTTTGAAACTCATCCCTAAAATTTCCATCAAAGCCGATAATCAGATTGGCGATGATGACGAGGATGCAGGCGGAGAGAAGGAGAAAAAAATCACTGCAGCAGAACTCAAACAGATGACTTCTCCGAAAGAAGAAAACAATAAGCGTGGTGGAAAAAATAAAAACGCCAAAAACAAGCCAAAGGATGACAAAGATGGTATTACGCCTCCGGATTTACCCAAGGATAAAAACGAGATTAAAGTTAAGGTAGATTCTGAGGCAAATAGGCTAACCGGCTTAACTCCTGACAGCTTAAAGAACAGTAATATATTAAATGACAAAGCCGACTCTATAGTTAAGAATCTTCCGAAATTGAACGTTGATAGTCTACAAAAAAAATCCGGCAGTCTGGTGGTTGATGTGGTAAAGAAAGCGCCGAAAGTAAATTTAGATAGCGTAAGTAAGGGGCTGGATAAGGTGATATCCAAAACAGATAAAGGTAAGTTACAGGTTACCCCGAAGATCCCGCTAAAAAAACCCGACACTGCGGTTTTAACTCCCGCAGATACGCTTCAGGCGCGGGTTATAAAGGCTTACCATGGGGTAAAGGTTTTCAAAACCAACATTCAGGCAAAAACAGATAGTTTGTTTTACACCAGCGCTGATTCTACATTACGGTTGTATAATAACCCCATCATCTGGTCGGAAGGCTCTCAGCAAATTGGAGATACCATTTATGTACAATTTAAAAACAAAAAATTAAACAATCTACAGGCCATTAGAAATGCCTTTTTAGTTAATACCCCTAAAGACTCCCTTCGTTTTAATCAGATTAAGGGCAGGCTGATGACAGGCTTTTTTAAAGACGGAAAATTCAAGAACCTATATGTTGACGGTAATGCAGAAAGTATTTATTATACCCAGGATGACAGTACGAAGGTTTATAAAGAGATGAACCAGACGGTAAGCAGTCGGATTAAGTTTATCTTCAAAGATAATGAAAACGACATCGAGGATATTGTTTACATCAAAAGTATCGAAGGTGCATTAAATCCGGAAGTGAAGGTGGCAAAAGACCTCACCTTAAAAGGCTTTTCATGGAAACCCAGTGAACGACCAAAGTCTAAAAAGGATGCAGTCGGATCGGCAGGCAAAGCTAAAGTAAAGTCCAAAATACAGAATGGCAAAGCACCGGTAAAACCAAAAGTAATCGTTTCGGCAAAACCTGTACTACTGCTTAACAAAACAAAAGTTCCAGCTGTGGCCGATAGTACTCAATTGAATAAAAAGCCTTTATTAAGTAAATCCGCAGATACAACAAAGGCACCTCTAAAGTCCCGTTCACTTACAACAGATTCCATCCCGGCTAGAAAGGCAGGCGCCTTGCAGAAATAACCTGGTCAGCCCCCTAAGGTAGAACATAATGCTCGAGTATATTTCAAAAACCCTCTTCCTGGTGGGTTTGAGGGCATTTATGCAGAAAAAAGGGGGTTTAAATGGGTTTCAACTGGGTTTTACTTGCATATACCCAAACAAGGTGCAAGGAATGTGCAAGCAAAGTGCAAGGAAAACCCAAGTGAGTTATCCGCGACGGTACTACCAATCTGCCCGAAAACTACCGGATATACAGGTATGGCGTTTCTCTTATTTTGAAAAACTCAAATTAATCAATTAAAAGTAAGCGAGTGAATATTCCTGACTGTGGTTATCGGGAATTATGATTTAAAAAATCGATCATCTTTTTCAATGCGATGGCCCGGTGGCTGATTTGATTTTTTTCAGCCATACTCATTTCTGCGAAAGTAATGGCATAACCCTCAGGTTGAAAAACAGGATCATATCCAAAACCTGCAGAACCAGACAATTCAGTTCTGATTGTTCCTTCAACCGTTCCCTCAAAGAAATGGTTAACACCATCCTGAACCAGTGAGATTACCGTCTTGAATCTGGCTTTCCGGTTTGACTGGTTTTTAAGTTTTTCGAGTACAAGATTTATATTCTCCAGACTATCCCTGCTACCGCTGTAGCGAGCAGAATAAACTCCTGGTTCATTATTTAAAGCTTCTACCTCCAAACCACTGTCATCCGCGAAACAATCGAGATTGAAATGTGCTACCACATACTGGCTTTTTAATGAGGCATTCCCTTCGAAAGTATCAGCAGTTTCAGGAATATCGTCGGTACATCCAATATCCTGCAGGTTTAAGACTTCGTATTGCCCTTCAAGAGCCTGTCGAATCTCCTGTGTTTTATGTTCATTATTCGTTGCGAAAACTAGTTTTTTCATGAAGTTGTATGAGTTTTATCTGCGTATCCGAGGATAACTTATGCAGCACGCCGGTAAACCTGTCAGCTTATGCTTGAATATCTGTTTTATCTGATTTTCTGAAGATTTCCCCAAAGCAGTTTTTTCGCAGAGATGTCGCTATCAAGTTGATGCAGGTTTGGGGCAAAAATGATTTTGGTACTAGCATGATTAATAATTTCATTCTGCCAGGTCAGTTTTAATTTTAGATGACTGATTTCTACTCCAAAAGATAACATGATAACAGGTTTGAAAAACTGCTGCAAAGCATCGAAATCGGACCCAATATAGTTTGCATAATTTACCAAAGCGAAATCAGGGGTAGCGAGATCTACTGCTTTAACAATTTTCCGCAATAATTCGCGCCCTTCAGGCGTACTTACATCGTTGTCTTTATCATTAACCAGAATCAGCACTGATTTCTTATTTCCTCCAAGGAACTTGAATTCAACAGACGCTGTTGGTTCAGCGACAATAGGTATTGATTCTGCTTCTGAAGTGTATTTTTTTAACTTTTCTTTAGGTATAGCAGGAGGAATCTGAGCCGTTAAGGGAGTAGAAAGCGATGGATCAGGCTTTTTATGTTCGACAATTGTATCAGGCAAAACGGCCTCAGTAATAGCAGAATGGGGGATTTTGACCGTTTTATCCTCCACTACAAAAACCTCATCTGTAAAAAATAAGCGTAAAGCGTTTGCATTGTTGGTAAGCTGGTTTTCCATTCGTATTTTTGCCCGATAATATTTTCTGTTAAAATTAGTTAAATATCTTATAATAGCACCGCTAATTGTTACTTTTATCCATTAAAATTTATAGACTGCTCTGCGTGAGGAAAGCTTTTTGCTTATTTATTTTCAGCTTTGTTTCAGGCATTTCATTTGCCCAGAATGTTGCTGTAATAAATGGTAAACCGGTTAGTGCTAAAGAATTTATGTGGGCTTACAAAAAGAGTCATAACGGAAGTCTTAGCACTGATTTAAATCAATTGCAAACCTACTTAAACCTCTATATAAATTTTAAGCTAAAGGTTTTGGATGCCAGGGAGATGGGTCTTGATAAGAACAATACCTATCAGGAAGAAGTTAAAACTTATGAGGAAGCGCTTGCCTCCCATAAAAAAATTTCTTCTAACAGTAAGGACCACGATTTGCTGGTAAATGAGTATAGAGAAGGCGTATTAATGTTTAATGCATCAGAGCAAAAGATCTGGAATAAGGCACAGGAAAGCGAGCAGGCAATTGAAGATTTTTATAAAAGAAATAAACAGTATTATAATAAACCTTTGACTGAGGTGAGAGGTGAAGTAATCAATGATTATCAGCAAAGCCTTGAGGAAAACTGGGTTAAAGGACTTAAACAAAAATATCAGGTAAAAATTAACGAAAACGAGTTAAAGAAACTAGCCCGATTATAATATCAGCATAGAGTATAAAATTTGAATAACATATAATTAGAATGAAGAAAGTTTTTTTAGTAGCAACCGCTTTAATCTGCTTATTTTTAAGCAGCTACGCTCAGACAAAAAAGCATAATATCGATAAAGTTGCTGCTGTGGTGGGAAATAACATTATCCTGCTTTCAGATTTAAACCAACAGTATACCCAATATCTTTATCAGGGAAATCCTGCCAATGAAGATGTTAAGTGTAAAATTTTACAGAATACACTCACGCAAAAATTGCTTAAGCAACAGGCTGAAATTGATTCCGTGATGGTTGAGGATAATCAGGTAGATGATGAGGTAAACAAACGTATGCGTTATAGCATGCAACGTGCGGGTGGACAAGAGCGCTTAGAGCAATTCTTAAACAAATCAGTATTACAGTATAAAGATGAAATCAGGCCATCGGTTAAAGACGAGTTGATTGCACAAAAAATGCAACAAAAAATTACTGAAAATATCAACGTAACCCCAATGGAGGTTGAAAAATATTTTAAATCGCTTGGTGACAGTATTCCTGAATTTAATACTGAAGTTGAAATTGGAGAAGTAATTCTAAAACCGCAATTAAGCCGGGAAGAAAAGCAAAGGTTTCGCGATAAGATTGAAGCACTCCGTTTGCGTGTAAAAAGCGGTGAAGATATGGGGGTGTTAGCCAAAACATACTCAGAGGATCCCGGATCTGCAGCTGACGGCGGTGATTATGGTTTCATCGACAGAAATACCATGGTAAAAGAATTTACCGCATGGGCCTTCAAACTAAAAGCCGGAGAGATATCTCCTGTATTTGAAACCGAATACGGTTTTCACTTTTTACAGGTGCTGGAACGCAGAGGAGAGCAGGTTCACGTCAGACATATTTTGATTATGCCTAAAACTACTCCAGAAAGTTTAACCCGCCTGCAAAAACATGCTGACAGTATTTACAACAATATTGTAGCCAAAAAATACAGCTTCGCAGCGGCAGCAAACCTTTTTTCTGATAATAAAGAAACCAAGTACAATGGCGGAATGATGCTGAATGCTGAAGATGTACAATCAAGAAGTACTTTTATCCCGGTTGATAAACTGGATCCCTCTGTATTCCTTGTAATAGATACGATGAAAATTGGTGGCATATCCAAGCCAAACTTATATACAGGTGCCGACGGGAAAGAAGGTTACCGAATTCTTTACCTGAAATCGAAGATACCCCCACACAAAGCCAATATGGCGCAGGATTTTCCAAAAATCCGAGATGCTGCACAACAAGACAAAATTAGTCGTACCTTAAGCGAGTGGTTTGAAAAACGTCGTGAAAGCACTTATATTAAAATTGACGACGAGTTTGATACCTGCAATGAATTAAAAATCTGGACGAAGAATAAAGAAGCAAAATAAAATTAATGCAGTATAAAAACGAAGTAGAAGCTGTTGATGCGCTTCATCAATCTTTCAACAAAATAAAAGCCGAAATCGGCAAAGTTGTAATAGGTCAGGATGACATCATAAAATCTGTTTTAATCGCCATTTTCAGCAACGGACATTGTTTGCTGGTTGGTGTACCCGGATTAGCAAAAACCCTACTCGTTCAAACTGTAGCTTCTGTACTGGATCTTGATTTTAACAGAATTCAGTTCACCCCCGACTTAATGCCAAGTGATATTATTGGCGCAGAAATACTTGGAGAAGACAGGCATTTTAAATTCATTAAAGGTCCTGTCTTTTCTAATATCATCCTTGCTGATGAGATTAACCGGACACCCCCTAAAACTCAGGCGGCGCTTTTAGAAGCAATGCAGGAAAAAGCAGTTACTGCTGCTGGCCAAACCCATTCTTTACCGAAGCCATTTTTTGTTCTGGCTACACAAAATCCGATTGAGCAGGAAGGAACCTATCCTTTGCCTGAAGCACAACTGGATCGTTTTATGTTCAACATTCAATTAAACTATCCTGCTTTTGCAGATGAATTGAATATTGTTCGCAACACAACCAGCAACAGAACAGTTCAGCTTGAAAAAATTATTCATGCTGATGAAATCCAGTTTTTCCAGAAATTGATACGAGATATTCCGGTAACAGATAATGTATTGGAATATGCTGTAAAGCTGGTGGCGAAAACACGTCCAAATAGTGAATACGCTACTGAGGCAATCAACAAATACATCAGCTGGGGTGCAGGTCCAAGGGCTTCGCAATTCCTTGTGCTCGGTGCTAAATGCCATGCTGCAGTGACGGGGAAATATGCTCCGGACATTGAAGATGTACAAGCTGTTGCAGAAGCTATTTTACGTCACCGTATTGTTCGCAACTACAGGGCCGAGGCGGAAGGGTTATCGATTGAGAAAATTATACAAAACTTATTGTAAAGAGAGCCCTAAGGGGGTTAGTGCAGCTATCATTTTTTAACTTACAAGGCAACATATATCCTGATACAAATGGCCAATTAATCTTTTTATTTTAATTTTGTTATTATCTTTACCACTCAATTAAAAAGCATAAATTAAAAATATTCGATATGTCAGCTCACGATTCACACGCACCGGCTCAGGAAACAAAAGGCATTTGGGCTTTACCATTAACAGCCTGGATTATTGTATTGCTTCTTCTTGTAGCTTTCACACGACCAATATTTCATCACGAAGAAAGTGCTGCAGGTGGTCATGAGAAAACAGAGGCAAGCCACTCAGAGCACGCTGAGCCGCACCACTAGGCAAGTTGTAATTAGTAGGTATAAAAGAAAAGCGCTGAACCATTTCAGCGCTTTTCTTTTATCTGTTCAGTTGTCCCATAATGTTGGGATAGTCTGTTATAATGCCATCAACGCCAAGGTTCATAAAGTACTTCACTTCTTTAACGGTATTCACCGTCCATGGAATAATTTTAATTCCCATGTCATGGCAGCGACCAACCAGGCCCTTGCCTACCAGAACAGAATAAGGACTGTAAATGGTTGGCTTAAACCCTAATTTCTCAATATAATCTTCAAAAGGTTCTTTCTCATCAATAAGCAACGAAGTTTGAACTTTAGGATATTTTTCATGTAAATACTGCAGCGTACGCATATCAAACGATTCGATGATCACACGCTTGGCAAGCTTTTTTTCATTCACAATATCCATAACCAGATCAACAAATTCTGCCGGTTCGGGCTGAAATTCATGATCACCATTTTTGATGGTTTTGGTTTCGATGCTATAAACCGGTTTTTTTAGTTTATGTTCTTTTACATATGCTTCAACTGCATCAATGGTTTCTGAAAGTAAAGGTTTATAAGCCTTGAACTTCATCTGACCAGGAAAACGGCTATGTACCTTACTTCCTACATCAAACTTTTTAATCTCTTCATAATTCATTTTATAAATATTGAAGCTCTTTTGATCTTTTAGTGTGATCGGTTTACCATTGGGTTGTAGTGAGATTTCGTTATTGAAATATGGCTCTTGTGACAATACAACCATTTTATCTTTAGAAATAACAGCATCCATCTCAAGAGTTGTCACCCCCAGATCGAGTGCTTTAAGCATTCCTTCTATCGTATTCTCTGGCATGATCCCCCTTGCACCTGCTTTTCCCTGAATATCAAATTTTTGTTTTTGTGCAGAGGCCGCAATAAACAACATGGCAAAGGCCGGAACTAAAAGTAATTTTTTATACATAAACTTGAAGAAAATTGGTTGGTCTAAAATATCTTCATTTATAGCAAAAACAGTGCTCGTTTTTGGTTAATTGAAAAATAATTTCCGGGCATTGCATAGGCCGCGCTATCAGGGGATGATCAATTCAAATTGTTGTACCACATTATCCTATAACCAGGAACACAAACACCCCGCACAAAAAAAGGGCTCCTTTTACAAGTAAGCCCTTTTTCAATTCACATTGGTTGTATTTATCTTTCGGCAGGTACAAATGCCTGAACAATTAAGTTCCAGCTCGAATCTGCCGCTTTTTCGTATACAAAAACATAATTAAAGCTTTCTCGTAAATCAGCTTTATAGTCTACAGTTGCTACACCATAAGTATAAGCTAAATCACTTCCTATTGCTTTATCAACACCTGTAGTTTTAAGATTGATTTTACTGATCATGCCATTATAAAAGGATACAATTTTCCCTTTTCCTTCTATAGCTTCGTTCCCAGGGAAAAGTAAACGGGCATTATCAGTTAAGAAACCGCCAAAAGCCGCGATACCGTGGGTTTTTAATAATGTATTTAAAGTTTTCTCAGTCGTTAGAATAATTTCTCTTCCAGCTTTGATTTCCCTTTCGTTCATGAACTTTGGTGCAACATGATCTTTTGGTTCAACAAACTGTGGGGTTACTTTGGCTAAAGGCTTGTTGCTTGTTGTTCCTAAATCAACTGCCAGCTTCCATTTACCGTTTTCAGATTTCCATATTGTTAAATACTGTCCGTATTTTTTTTCTGAACTGCCCAATTCATATGGCCCGGTTGTAAATCCAAGATCTCCACTACGTGAAACCTTCGCCAGGTTTGGTGTCCAGCTCACTTCATTATCACCTTTTTCCTGCGCGGAATAGAACGTTTTAGCATTAACCGGATTAGGTCTGAATACCAGTGTGTTCGCAGAGGAATATTCAATATAAGATTCCTTATCTCCGTTTTTTGCAATCGATTTGGCAAATTCTTTCTCAGCATTAACCAGGGATTTGGTGGTACCATCGTTTTTTTGTGCAAAAGCAGTGAGCGCTATCAAAGAGGCGATTGCTGTAGAAAATAAGTGTTTCATTATAAATTGTAGATAATATGTTTGGCGAATATAAAATTTTATTAAATGTATAGCCCTAAAAGTAATTAACAATTACACATTTAACGTGTAATGTAAATTGTTTCCAGAACAGTTATGCCCACATAACGATAACCGATTGCGATTAATTAGACCTTGCTCCAGGTTGTTCCCTCTTTACTGTCCTTTAACTGAATCCCCAATTCCTGCAAGCCAATCCGGATTTTATCTGAAGTAGCGTAGTCTTTATTTGCTTTGGCTTCAGTCCTCAAGTTAATAACCATATCCAAAACGCCACTTAAATCATTGCTTCCTGCATCTTCATCTTTAAGCGCCAAAATATCGAATACAAATGCATGAACCAATGTTTTCAGTTTTCCGAGCGCTTCCGCAGATATCTTCCCTTTTCCATCATACACGGTATTGATTATCCTTACCGCCTCAAAAAGTTCAGCAATTAATATCGGGCTGTTAAAATCATCGTTCATTGCGTTGATGCAGTTTTCCTTCAATGCATCGATGTCGAAATCATTCTGTTCTGATGTAACGATTTTATCCAGCAGACCTACTGCCGACATCAGGCGACGATAACCTTTTTCAGAAGCATCGAGTGCATCATTAGAAAAATCCAGGGTACTTCTATAGTGTGCCTGCAACATAAAAAATTTCACGGTCATCGGGCTATAGCCTTTTTTAAGCAGAGGGTGATCGCCAGTAAATAATTCTAATGGCAAAAACCCATTTCCAGCCGATTTCGACATACGTGTACCGTTAACCGTGAGCATATTGGTATGCATCCAGTAACGTGCAGGCTGTTTATGGCTGCATGCTTCAGACTGTGCAATTTCGTTAGTATGGTGGGTGGCAGCAAGATCCATTCCTCCTCCGTGAATATCAAATTCATCGCCCAGGTATTTAGCGCTCATTGCCGAACATTCTATATGCCAGCCAGGAAAACCCATGCCCCATGGCGATTGCCATTGCATTAACGTTTCTGGCTTTGCTTTAATCCACAAAGCAAAATCCAGCCTGCCCCTTTTTTCATCCTGCCCACCCAGTTCGCGGGTATTATTCAGCATGTCTTCCAGGTTTCGGTTGGTGAGTATGGTATAATTATATTCTTTACTGTATTTTTCTACATCAAAATATACGTTACCATCAATTTCATAACCATAACCATTTGCAATGATAATTTTGATCATTTCGATCTGCTCGATGATATGTCCTGTTGCCGTTGGCTCGATGCTTGGAGGCAAGGTGTTAAACATTCGCAATACATCATGAAATCCCAGTGTATACTTCTGCACGATCTCCATAGGTTCCAGCTGTTCCAGCTTTGCACGCTTCGCAAATTTATCATCTCCTTCATCCCTATCTCCCTCAAGGTGGCCTGCGTCGGTAATATTGCGCACATAACGCACCTTAAAACCAGCGTACTTTAAGTATCTGAATATTAAATCGAAAGAAACAAATGTGCGACAGTTACCTAAGTGCACATCACTATAAACTGTAGGACCACAAACATACATCCCTACATTAGGAGCATTTAACGGTTGAAATAATTCTTTTTTACGTGAAAGCGTATTATAAAGCTGTAAGCCAGTATTCATATTGCAAATGTAAGATTAAGTTAGAAACATGAAATGATTTAATGGAGGAATGTGTATGATCCCTGAGCTTATGATTTTTCGCTAACAATTAATGAGTGTGATTTAATATCAACCATATTATTACAACCTTCAAACATTTCAATATTACAACATTCCAATCCTATTCATTAACTTTGCATTATGATTGATTTACCGGTAGTACCTGCTGTAACTGAAGTTAAACGTAAACCAGATTGGCTACGTGTTAAATTGCCTGTTGGAAAAGAATATGCACAGGTTCGCAGTTTGGTTGATACGCATAAGCTTCACACCATCTGCGAGAGTGGCAACTGCCCGAATATGGGTGAGTGCTGGGGAGCAGGTACCGCAACCTTCATGATTTTAGGAAACATCTGTACACGTAGCTGCTCATTTTGTGCTGTTGCAACGGGCCGTCCATTAGCTGTTGATGTTGATGAACCTAACCGCATAGCCAACTCTGTGAAATTAATGGGCGTTAAGCATTGCGTAATTACATCGGTAGATCGTGATGATCTAAAAGATGGCGGATCAATTATCTGGGCAGAAACATTACAGGCAATACGCAGAGAGAGCCCTGTTACCACCTTAGAAACATTAATTCCTGATTTTAAAGGTCAGTGGGATAATTTATACCGGGTTCTGGAAGAACGTCCTGAAGTAGTTTCACACAATATGGAAACTGTTAAACGCCTCACCAGACAGGTACGTATCCAGGCTAAATATGATAGAAGCTTAGAAGCTTTAAAAAGAATCTCTGAATTTGGTTTGAGAACCAAAACTGGTATTATGCTTGGGTTGGGTGAAACTAAAGAGGATATTTTCGAAGCCATGGACGATTTAGTAGCCAATGGTGTGCATATTCTTACGTTGGGACAATATTTACAACCCACCCGTAACCACCACCCGGTAGTCGACTGGATTCATCCAGACACTTTTGCCATGTACAAAGAAGCGGGTTTGGCAAAAGGTCTAAAGTATGTTGAAAGCGGACCGCTGGTGCGATCTTCATATCATGCTGAGAAACATTTGTTCCCAATCGAAGGAATTAAATAAGTCCTGATTAATAATTGTTTCCGAAATCGTATTCCCGGCAGGAATGGTTTTACAAAACATTTCTTTGCAATTTATGTTCTGATTTGTATCTTAGTAACCAATAGTGACTGCATTAAAGAAACCATCCCTAACCGAAGCTGAACTAGTTTTAGCACTGCAATCGAGAGACTCTGCGGTATTAAAAACACTGTACAGCATGTATTCGTCGGCCCTTTACGGGGTGATTACCCGCATTATTACCCATACCGAGCTTGCAGAAGATGTATTACAGGAAACATTTGTAAAGATCTGGCAGTCGGCCGAAAACTACGACAGTACTAAAGGACGTTTGTTTACGTGGATGATGAATATCGCCCGTAACCTTTCTATAGATAAGCTTCGCTCAAAAGATTTTAAGAATTCACTCAAAAACCAAGATATAGAAAATAACGTAAGTTTCGTTGATGAACAAAACAAGGTTACTTTTAATCCCGATGTACTGGGAGTTAAGCAACTTGTAGAGAATCTGAAACCAGACTTACAATCAGTTCTCAATTTAGTTTATTATAAAGGCTATACGCATGTAGAAGCCGCAGAAAAGTTAGATCTGCCCCTAGGTACGGTGAAAACCCGAATCCGACTGGCTATTATTGAATTGAGAAGGAGTTTTAATTGAGCGTGGAAAATTTAAAAGCATATATCGAATCTGGAGTACTTGAATTGTACGTTCTCGGTGATTTATCGCCGGAAGAAGCGTTGCAGGTAGAGGAAATGGCAGCACAAAACCCTGAGGTTAAAGCTGAACTTTCTGCTATTGAGCTGGCCATGGAGGAGTATGCTATGCAAAACGCTGTAGAACCATCTGCAGCTGTTGAGGCAAAACTTTTTGAAAAACTAGGTTTTGAGGTTGAACAGGAAACTGTTTACCAATCTAATACCACTATAGCTGCTACAGAACCTAAAGTTGTTCGCCTGGATGGGAGTGACGGCAAATTACGAACATTACGTTTTGCATTGGTTGCCTGTATTGCTTTATTGGTTGTGAGTACGGCTGCATTGTTTATCACTTACAATAAACTTAACGATGCTCATGATCAAATAGCTTCTCTTAACTTAGATAAGCAGAAATTTGCCGGCGTAGTGAGACAACTTGAATTCGATAAGCAGGGCTTGGACAATATGGTTGCGATGAACGATAGTAAAGAATGGGCTACCATCCGCATGGCAGGACAGGCCTTTAGTCCGAAATCGAAAATGAACGTTTACTGGAATAAAAATGATAAAAGTGTTCTGATTAATTATGTGGCAATGGATTTACCGAAGCCCGATGCAGAACATGAATATCAGCTATGGGCACTTGTAAATGGCAAACCAGTAAGTTTGGGTGTTTTTGGAAAAAGTGATTCAACAGGTACAGAGGCACTTCAAAAAATGCAAACCATACAAGAAGCGCAGGCATTTGCAGTAACCCTTGAACCGATGGGGGGAAGTGTGAATCCAACAATGGACAAATTAACCGTGATGGGTGGCGTTTAATCCAACCCTTATAAAAATATATCCCGGTAGTTAATCGCTACCGGGATTTTTTTTGTTTAAGATTTTTGTGCGTACTTCACTTCTTCGTAGGGCTGCACTAAAACCCAGCCCTCTCCAAAAAATTCAAGCTGGAATGACTCCCCGCTGCCCCGGCCGATAAATGAACCAAAAGTAAGGTTGGTTTTGATATTGGGAGATAGGTTTTCAGACCAGGCTACAGTTGCATTTGGATCTGTATATACTGGTTGATTAGCGCTTACCCTAAGCAATATAGGTTCACCATGGGTAGTAATGGCAATATAACCACTACCTGAAAGCTTCACCTGAAACAGGCCTCCACTTAGCATGCCGGCGATGCTTTTAAGCATTTTAATTTCATTTTTAATGTTGCCGTCAATTGCCAGCACATCATTTCCATTTACGAAAACAGATTCATTCTGAAGCTTGATGATCTTTACTTTTTTGCCTTCATCGGCCAAATAAAGTTTTCCTGTACCTGATGCATGCATAAGTGATGTTCCTTCTCCCGAAATTGCCTTTTTAAGTAAGCCACCAAGGCCTTTACTAAGTAAGCCTTCTCGTTTAAAATCAATATTACCAATATAGGCAACCATCGATCCTGCTTTAGCCATGATTTTTTGATTTCTCAAATTTACCTCCAGCATGGCCGGTTTTTCCAGTTCGAAAAAATCGTTCTCATTTGGATTTTCTGCCGACTCGTGAATGAGCTCCGTTAGCGTGTACTCTTTTTTTGACTCCATAATTTAGATGTTATTTAGTTTTCCAGATATAATCCCGTCAATTCCCAGGCCAAAACTGATTTGACTTATCGCTTGCAGTTTCAATAACCTGGCAAAGTCCTAAAATGCAGTGAGAAACAGATTATAGCAGGTGTCTTATTGTACGGGAAACATTTTCGGCAAGCTTGGTAGCACTTATCACAAAATGTTCGGAAGCTAAAACATCACCACTTTTTCCATGTACATAGCAAGCTAATATTGCAGCTTCAACTGAGGTGTAGTTTTGCGCCACAAAAGCAGCAATAACTCCCGTTAGCACATCGCCCATACCGCCTTGTGCCATTGCAGGATTACCTGTCGGATTAATAAAGATGCTGCCATCCGGAGCACAAATGAAGGTGTACTGATTTTTAAGCACTATTACAATTTGCAATTCCTTTGCTTTGGCTTTGGCCGTTTGCACACGGCTCCACCATTCCTGATGAAATCCGAAGAGCCTGTCGAATTCTTTCATGTGCGGCGTGAGGATGGAATGTTGAGGCAGCTGCTTAATCAATTCAGGATTTTCGCCTAATATATTTAATGCATCAGCATCAATAACCAAGGGTTGCCTGGCAGCAATCAGGCTCTCCAATAATTTAGCATTTTCAGAAGAAATCCCCAGGCCGCAACCGATAGCTATGGAATGGTATTTTGATGTATTTTCTATGCGCGTATACTCATCTCTGGGTAAAGCCATCACCTCGGGCAAAACGGAGTTTAATGTTACCAAACCACTGTTTGGTATGCAGGCAGTTGTTAAGCCGGCCCCTGCATTTAAACATGCCATTGAGGACAATATCGCAGCGCCCATGGTGTTAGTAGATCCTGCGATGATCAATGCATGTCCATAAATCCCTTTATGACTAAAATTTTTTCGGGGTTTAAGGATCTTGCGAATGTCTTGATCTTCCAGCAAATGAATATCGCTATCCTGTGATTCAATAAAAGCTTCATTGAGCCCTATGTTCACTACCTCGTAACGTTCTGTTGCTGCAGCCGACTCCGGGAAAAAGAAATTGATCTTAGGACGCTGGAAACAAATGGTTTTAAACGCTTCGATACCATTGTAGTTTTTGACTATAATTCCCTCCGACGGAAAGCCTGTTGGGACATCCACGGCATAAATACGGGCAGGAAAAGCATTCATAATTTCAATCAATGCAGCATACTCACCTGTCAATGGCTTATTTAAGCCTGAACCGAGAATGGCATCAATAACGGTATCAGCCATAACGCCATTTGCATCAGTAGCATGACTAATCGTTATGATATCACAACCTGTTTGTTCCAGTTGCTTCAAATTTTCGCTAAAGTCATCACTTTGTTTATCACCAAAATTTACAATATATGCTTTTACATTACAGTATCCGCAGTTGATGAGTACACGCGCAATACCTAAACCATCTCCCCCATTATTACCCTTTCCGCAAAAAACAGCTATCTGTTCGTTCAGATCAATTACCTCCTTTATAAAATTAGCAACAAAGGCCTGAACGGCCCGTTCCATTAAACTAATAGAGGAAATGGGTTCGTTAGCGATGGTAAAAGCATCAGCAAGGCGCATTTGTGATGAAGTTAACAGTGTTTGCATATCGGTGAATAGATTATATCTTATAATGCAGAAATATCGATATTTGTTTGATAACAGGAATGAAATGGGATCAACTGGTTCAGCTCAGCAATTAAACTGTAACATTTTGGCCTTTAACGTCGAATGCATCGCGCAAACCGATTGCCAGAACATTAAATGCATACACCGTTAGCATGATTGCGAGCCCGGGCAGGATGGCCAGGTAAGCAGCATCCATGATGATATACCCATAGTGCTCTTTAATCATACTTCCCCAGCTTGGCGTAGGTGGCTGGGCACCGAATCCTAAAAAGCTTAGCCCTGTTTCCAATAATATTGCTGATGCAAAATTGGACGAAGCCACAACCAGAATAGGGCCTGCAATATTTGGAAGGATATGTTTAACAATGATTCTGCTTGTACTGAAACCCAATGCACGGGCTGCCTCAATAAACTCGACTTCCTTTAAAGCCATTACCTGTCCTCTGACTAAACGGGCTACATCAACCCATGTAGATAATCCAACAGCAATAAAAATTTGCCAGAAACCCTTTCCTAAAGCGAAAGAGATGGCAATAACAAGAAGGAGGGATGGCAGGGACCAGATTACATTCATCACCCAGCTAATCAGCGCATCCACCCTACCACCAAAGTAGCCTGCAACAGCGCCCAATCCAACACCGATAAACAAGGATATCAATACTGCCATTATTCCCACAGAAAGCGAAACACGTATACTTAAAATGAGTCTGCTTAGTAAGTCCCTTCCGTAGATATCGGTTCCCAGAAGGTAGGTTTGACTGTAGATATTATGTTTCTCGAACAATGGTTTAACACGTTCAATAGTATTCGGGAGCACACAGTCAGGGCAAAGGTCAGCCAGATTATATTTAGTTTCTTTCGCTTTTTCTTCCTCTCCGATATATTCCGTTACAAAGACATCCCGGCCAGCAATACGGTAGGCGGTGATTGGAATACTTTTAAAATCCGGAGTTTGGCCGTTAAGCATTTTTTGAAACCAATTAACACGGGCAATATGCGTGTAGCGTTCAACAATCAGAAACATGAACTTTGCTCCAGGTTTTTGCTTGGCAATCTGGACTTTCTGAACGTTTGCATCTGGAGAACTATCGGGCATAATCAGATAGCCTGAGATACCCATCAGTACCAATAGCAAAATAAAAATCAAGCCTGCAAACGCGAATTTGTTACGCTTAAACTTTAACCATACTTTTTTTGACGGGCTGTTATCCATTATCTCACCATTCTGCCTTTCCAATTGTATTTCCCGCTGTTTCCAGCGATTCCAATGTAAACGATGTAAATGATATGCAACACATTTAAAACAGGAATTAGTATCAATAAACGCTGTCTTTTTGCAAAACCTGTTACATCCCATAAAAATAGTGTTTCTAAGATCATTTTAATCAATAACTGATAAAATGTAACCGTTAAAAGCAGGGGAAAGAATAGTCCGGCAATAAAATTTGCCAGGATACTCAGGTTGAATAACCAAACGAACACACCTAAAACTATGATTGCCTTGTTTTTATATCTGGTACTCTTAGACGCCCACCTTTTTCGCTGCTGAATGAAGGATCTTAAATTTTCCTTCGCATGGGTATATACAATTGCTTCACGGTTTTTAAGGAAGCCGATCTGATTAGGATATTTTGCAGCGATTTTATGAAGCAGTAATTCATCGTCGCCAGAGGCCAGGTCGTCAATACCCTGAAATCCGCCAACTTCGTAGAACGTCTTTTTCTCGTAAGCTAAGTTTGCGCCATTACAGGTAGATGGCTGCTTGTTTCCAATCGTTGATGCACCTAAACCAATGAGATAAAGAAACTCAAGGGATTGCAATCTTTCAAAAAAACTCTTTTCTTCAAAATAAGCCACGGGTGACGAAATCATTTTGTAATCCTTATCCTCGTAAAACCCCACGATAGCCGAAAGCCAATGATTCCCCATCACGCAATCTGCATCTGTAGTAATAATTAAATCGCCGCTACAAGAGCCAATGGCGGTTTGGATAGCTTTCTTTTTATATGAATTTAACGCCCGGTCCTCATTTAATTTAATGAGCTTAACTCCCTGATCAGCATAAGATGTAATAATCTGAGCCGTTCGATCTGTAGAATGATCATCAATAAAAATAATTTCGGTAAGCACTTTGGGATAATCCTGACTAGTGAGTGCCTCAATGGTCCTTTTGATATTGAGTTCCTCATCTCTTGCCGCAACAATTACCGAAACCCTTGTATGAGGAATGCGATCAATGGTTTTTACAAAGCGTAATTGATACCATCCTTTAATAAAGGTAAACACAAGAAAACCATAAATAAAGGTTAATGCAGCAGAAAAGAGACTAATTAGTTTTAAGATTTCCAAAGAAATTAAGTTTAAAGACAAAATATGAACCTAAGATAGCAGGAATAATAATATTTATGAGCCAAATGCTCGCAGTACACGCAATTACAGCAAGGTGTTGATCTGTGATGTGTTTGAAAAGTTCGACAGCCGTAACGCTTCTGATCCCCACGTCGAAAAGATCAAGCGAAGGAAGTGCTGATTGCACCAAAAATAACAGACAGGTCATCATGATGATATCACCATGGTTTAAGCCCGGAATTAACCAAACAAAAAGGATGAAATACTGAGAGCTGAAAACAAGGTATCTTGCAAAGCAGAATAAAATGATTTTAAACAATTCTCCTTTTCGGTAACGACCTAAAATACTATAAAATTTTTTATACTTCCTGGTAAACTTAAAGGATAACAACAGGCCGTTTAACCAGCGGATGTTAAAATAGAAAACCAGAAAAAAAAGGCTAAATACAACAGCAAAAAAAACAACCGTGATAAAGAATACCCTATCCATAGGTACAAACCTGTAAACAAAGAAACATGCAGCTATGGCGCCAAACACATTGGTAAGCACCAATTGGCCGATACTCCCCACACTCATCGCAACAATGCCTACTACTCTTCTCTTGGGGGATAAAAAGAACACACGGCCTCCGTATTCACCTAAACGATTAGGGGTAAAGATAGCCATCGTTAAACCACAAAAAACAGATTCCACTGCCCTATAGAAGCTAATGCCTTCAATGTTATACATCAGGTGCTTCCATTTACCAGCCTCTAAAAACCAGTTTAAAAACATCAGCAGCACAACAAGTCCTATAACGCTAACAATTTCAGGTTGTGGGATGTCTTTTAGCAGGCTTCGGAAATTTTCCAGATTCTTGTTTGCAATCAGTTTATGGTAAATGAACCAAAAAGCGAAAACCACAATTGTAACTTTGATGAGTATGGATAATATTTTTTTCTGCTTGCCTGTCAAGATTATCTATTTAGTTTGCAAATATGCTTAATATTGCTGTAATGTTGAACGAAAAAAAGGAGCGCATCATTTTAGGTATTGATCCTGGAACTGCGGTGATGGGATATGGTATCATCTTAGAAAAGGGTAATAAAACCGAATTGTTGAGTATGGGGGTTGTTAAAATGACTCACCTTGATGATCCTTTTCTTAAACTTCAACGCATTTTCGAAAAAACAGTTGTACTTATCGATCAGTATAAGCCCGATGTTTTAGCAATCGAAGCCCCTTTTTACGGTAAAAATATTCAGGTATTATTAAAACTCGGCAGGGCTCAGGGTACGGCCATTGCAGCAGCGCTTTCGAGAAATATCTCTGTAACTGAATACTCACCCCGCAAAATCAAACAATCCATTACAGGAAATGGGAATGCCACTAAAGAACAGGTGGCCGCTATGCTACAACGTTTACTAAATTTTAAGGAAACACCTGAATTTCTGGATGCCACTGATGGCCTTGCTGTAGCCTTATGTCATTCCTTTCAAAAAGTGGCTACCAGTGGCAAATCGAAAACCTATTCAGGATGGGAATCATTTGTTAGTGATAATAAAGTAAAGGTTAAAGGCCTAGCGGTTAAAACTAAAAAGTAAAATACATGCTTAAATTAAAGGTACGGAGCGCGCTTTGCTGATGGGGTTACTCCGTACCTTCTGATAATTTATATTGAAGCCCTATTAGGATTGGTTATTGTTAGCCCAATTTTTGGTCGCCAGGTCTCTGGCTTTTTTATCTTTTGTAACAAAATATCTGATGATGAAAAACAAAGCTAAACCAACGATGATCAACATCCACAAATTAGCAATACCGAGAATAATTTCTTTAAATATTGTCCAGCCGTTTGTAATACTTAACCATAATCTGTTTGCAAATCCGGGCTTATAGTCGTACACATTATCATTGGCTATAGTCATGGTTTTGATGGTATTGTCCTGATAAAAATTTAATGTGATGGTGCTGTATTTCACCCGACTGTCTATCAGCAGATTCTGTATTTTCTTATCAACGTAATCATCTTTGATTAGGAGCGAGGTTTCTACATTCGGACTTTTCTTAGTCGCCAGTTTATTGATTCTGCTAACCGCATCTTCCCTGTTATCGGCCTTCAGTTTGTTAGCGAGATACATTAGACTCTGGTCATCTAATTTCATTGACTGACGATCAACAAACAGGGCCATTTTAGCGATGGTGTTGGTAAAGTCGTCCAGGCGTTCTGAAGGAACTTTTGCCACCAGGTAGCCTTCGGTTCTATAGGCAGTAATTTCTTTTAGCGAATCGGCCGATAATTTTACCTTTTGCGTTTCCTGAATAATGCTTTCTGTTGAAAACTCTGCTATAGTCCCTCCCTCTGCTTTGATGCGCTTGCTAAGGTTCTCTTTGGTCTGCTGCACATCTTTAACGCGAAAGCGGATGTCGGCAGTTTTAACAATTTTCTCTGTAGCGACCGTATCTGCCATTTCAGCTATTCTGATTTCCTCGGTTGATGCAACAGATTTGTCTCTTTTTTCATTCTGGCAGCCGAATAATCCTGCGGCTAAAGCCAGTACTACAATAATCCTTTTCATAATTCAATAATATTATGCTCGTGAGCGTTTAGTGTTGAAATGTTTGAATCCAAAAAAAACAATAATGCCGATCACGATCAGTATCCATGAACGTGCGATAAGAAGTAAAAACTCCTGAAACATTTGCCAGCCTGAATTCAGTCCTGTGCTTAACCGTTTAAAAAAACCTGGCCTGTGATCAACCAGATTATCATTTGCCACAATTACTTTCCTGACACCTTTATCCTGATAAAAACTTAGCGTTACAGTGCTCAATTTGGTCTTTTGGTTGAGATCCAGATTATCCATCTTCCTGTCTACAATTCCGTCCTTCATATCAACCAGCTCCTGACTTAATTTGGCTTCTTTTGATGCGAGCGCTTTCGCAGCCTTTAGTGCTTCTTCCCTATTTTTTGTTTTTAAGCTATTGCGTAAATATGCTATACTCTGATCGTTGGCCTGCATTTTGGCACTATCAATCTGTTCGGCCCTTGCAGCAACCAAATCGCTAAAAACATTGAGGTAAGCCGGAGGTATACGGGCAATAATTACCCCTTCTGCTTTGAAAACGGTTGTTTCTTGAAGTGAGTCGGCACTGTAGGCAACACGTTCCTGATCTAAAGTGGTGGTTTGAATGCTTGATTCTACAATACTGCCTTCCAGATTGGAAACAATTTTACTAATATCCAGTTTAGTTTGTACGGCGTCTTTTACTTTAAAACGCATATCGGCAGTTTTAATAACTTTACTTACCAGCTCGGATTGAGCTGTTGTTCGCTCGTTATTAACAGATACGGTATCGCTTGATTCTGATTTTTTCTCGCTATTGCAGCCAAACAGTATGGCACATAAAGCCATAGCAATGATATTCCTTTTCATGATTCAATGGTTTAAAATGTATGATCAATTTAAAATATTGCTTCAAATGGCCATGAGAAGTGAGTATTTCCGGTTAGTGTATCCTGCTCTATTTTCTCTTTATACAAAAAAGTGATTTAGGTAACCCTGTGAACAAAAATCTCTTTATGGAGATGCTGATTAGCTTGAGATTCCACAAGTTCGAAAATAAAAAAGCCGATCATGATGGTTCATAATCGGCTTCATATTTAGATAGAAATTTTATTTATGCATCTAAAATTTTGAAAACACCCTTAATTGCGATGATTGCGCCAATGAATAAGATTATCCATGAAACTAAAGAGAGTTGCCAAGAATCGTAAGCGAAACGCAGATAAGTTCCAACAATGCAAACCAGTACACCAAAAATTATCATTCTATAAATTCCTGGCTGATTCGCCGTTTGCATGCTCTCTGTATTGTGCTTTAATTCGTTGTTTTCCATAATGTTTATTTTTATGATGCAGCAAAAGTAATACTTATTGCCGAATATTTATACATACTTAGTAACTTTTTAATCGTTCTAAACGCTGTTTTCCCTTGTCTTTATCCGAAAGGTTTTCGCCTTGATACAAAGGCTTTTCCCAGTCGCCATACATTGGGTTTGGCAATACAATATATTTTATGCCAAAAATGTTTTGATTGGCATTTACCTGTTCATTTGTATTCTTCTTTTCCCGATAAAAGATATTGGAAAAATCACTTAAATTATCCCCACATAACATTAAAATATCATGCGTTTCGGCTATCTTTTGTCTACGTGGTTCTTTATTTGATGTTCCCTTTGAAACCAATAAATGTGCATCATCAGCATAAGGGAAACCAAAAGCTTGCAGGTTTTTCAGCGTCGCTGCATGGTCTTTTTCATCACGGTTACTAAGGTAAAAAGTTTCGATATTCTTCGAAGCCGCAAACTTTAAGAATGCCAGTGCGCCGGGAACAGTATCTGCCTTTGCCAGATTGGTCCACTCTGTCCAGTCTGCGGGGTTGTAGCTTAAACCTTTTCTGATTTCATGGCCCTGAAAGGGAGAATTATCTAAAACAGTTTCATCTATATCCACAATAACACAATTCGGTTTTTTACTGGTATCTGCCCATATTGTTTCTTTTAATGATAACCGGGCAAAGTTATAAGCCTGAAAACAAAGTGCCCTGTACTCGCCACTTGTTTGCTGCCAAAGTACGGCATTGGTGTAATCACGTGCCGGAGATTGTGCCTTAGCTAAAAAAGAACTGAGCCCAAAAATGATGAAGATATATTTTTTCATTTGAATTTATTTGACACGAAGATAAGGCTACCGCTGCTCAATCAGGTCGCTTTGAATGAATATCACCATTAATTTACGAACCTGCGTTTGGCAACCATATTGTCGAAATTCCAAATTATTTAGCTTATGAAACTGAACAACTACAAGAAAGCCCATTTCAGTTAAGAAACGGGCTTATGTACGCTTACGGGAACTAAGACTTTCGTCTCAAAACTCCAGATACTATATTATCCATTCAATGCAGCTGCACCACTTACAATCTCAGTTAACTCAGTTGTTATGGCTGCCTGACGAGCCTGGTTATATGAAAGCTTTAACGACTTCAACAATTCACCGGCATTCTCAGTTGCTTTATCCATTGATGTCATCCGTGCACCATGTTCTGAGGCATGAGAATCAAGAACTGCTTTGTACAACTGAATTTTTATTGACTTAGGAATCAACTGTTCCACAATTTCTTCCTTAGATGGCTCCAGGATATAATCTACATTGGAAGCTTTAACTTCAACTTGTGCAGACTCTTCCGCTTTCGGTAAAGGTAATAACTGTTCAGTAGTGATAAATTGAACGGCAGCATTTCTGAAGCGATTGTAAACCAGCTCAACCCGATCGAAATCACCATTAAGAAAACCAGCCATAATTACATCAGTAATCTTGGTTACATTCTCAAAGGTTAAAGCAGAATAAACCTCATTATTGTTTCCGATAACGTTGTATTTACGCTTTTCGTAGAAATCCTGAGTTTTCTTACCAATTGAGACGATGCTTACATTACCATTTTTAAACTGCTCACTGTAAGTTTCTGCGATTAAATTATTGGCCGCTTTAATTACGTTCATGTTAAAAGCACCAGCCAAACCACGATTTGAGGAAACAGTAACAATTAAAACCTTATTGGGTTCACGCTCCTGGATAAAAGGTGATGAAGAACCCTCCAAACTTGCAGAAAGATTTCCTAAAATCTCTTTCAGTTTAGTTGCATAAGGACGTAAAGCGATAATTGCATTGGTGGCACGTTTCAACTTAGCCGCCGAAACCATTTTCATAGCTTTGGTAATCTGCTGAGTGGATTGTACTGATGCAATACGGTTTCTTACTTCTTTTAAATTAGCCATTCTTTATTTAGATGTGAGATTTGAGATACAAGACAAGAGACGTTTCCGTTCTAATCTCAGATCTCAAATCTCATGTCTCAAATCTTATTAATATTTACTTGAAATCTCTTTTGCTACTGTATCTAACACACCAGTAATGGTATCATCAAATTTACCAGCTTTTAACGCTGCTAAAGTTTCCGGATGACGCATTTCCAATTGAGTTAAGAATTCAGTTTCAAATTCTTTTACTTTTGCAACTGGAACATTACGCATTAAGTTTTTAGTACCAGCATAAACAATCGCAACTTGTTTCTCAACAGAAAATGGAGAGAATTGTGCTTGTTTCAACATTTCCACGTTACGTGCACCTTTATCTAAAACCGATTTTGTTGCAGCATCTAAATCAGAACCGAATTTAGAGAAAGCCTCTAATTCACGGTATTGTGCCTGATCTAATTTCAAAGTACCGGCAACTTTCTTCATCGACTTGATTTGAGCGTTACCACCTACACGTGAAACAGAGATACCAACGTTAATTGCCGGACGGATACCTGAGTTAAATAAATTTGACTCCAAGAAAATCTGGCCATCAGTAATTGAAATTACGTTAGTAGGAATATATGCAGATACGTCACCAGCTTGAGTTTCGATAATCGGCAACGCCGTTAATGAACCCCCGCCTTTCACGATATGCTTGATAGACTCAGGCAAATCATTCATCGCCTTCGCAATATCATCATTAGCATTAATTTTTGCAGCTCTTTCTAACAAACGACTGTGTAAGTAGAAAACGTCACCTGGATAAGCCTCACGGCCCGGTGGACGACGAAGTAATAAAGATACCTCACGGTAAGCAACAGCTTGTTTAGACAAATCATCATAAACAATTAATGCTGGTCTTCCTGTATCACGGAAAAACTCACCAATTGCAGCACCAGCAAACGGAGCATAAAACTGCATTGGAGCAGGATCAGCAGCAGATGCAGCTACAACAACTGTATATGGTAAAGCACCGTTTTCTTCCAACGTACGTACAATGTTAGCTACAGTAGAGTTTTTCTGACCAATAGCTACGTAGATACAAAACACAGGCTGACCTGCTTCGTAAAATTCTTTTTGGTTGATAATGGTGTCGATACAAACAGCAGTTTTACCAATCTGACGGTCGCCAATAACCAACTCACGCTGACCACGACCGATTGGAATCATCGCATCGATTGCTTTAATACCTGTTTGCAACGGCTCATTTACTGGCTGACGGTAAATTACACCTGGAGCTTTACGCTCTAAAGGCATTTCGTAAGTTTCACCTAAGATTGGTCCTTTACCATCTAAAGGCTCACCAAGGGTATTTACAACACGGCCAAGCATACCTTCACCAACTTTAATAGAGGCAATTTTTTTGGTACGTTTGATTGTATCACCTTCTTTGATCTCGTCTGATGCACCTAAAAGTACCACACCTACGTTATCTTCTTCAAGGTTTAATACAATACCTTGTAATCCGCTTGCAAATTCAACCAACTCACCCGATTGAACTTTAGTTAAACCGTAAACACGGGCAATACCGTCGCCCACTTGCAACACGGTACCAACTTCTTCCAGTTCGGTTTCTGATTTGAAGCCCGCCAATTGCTGTCTGATAATTGCCGAAACTTCGTCTGGTCTTACCTCTACCATAATTTTATGTTATTTTGATATCTTTTTGTAAATGTTTTCTATGTTAAGCGTTTGGCGTAAAGCGGATGAAACGCAAAACGCTTATCGCCCTGCGCAAAACTTAGTGCGCAAATTCCTTTTTTAACTTGTTCAAGCCGCTGGCAATACTTGCATCAAACTGCTTGTCACCTACTTTTAAAATAAAACCGCCAATTAGCTTTTCATCAATTTTCTCATTAATGATCACTTCGTTGGCACCCAATTCTTTCTTTACAATTTCAATGATCTGCGCTCTAGATTCAGCACCTAAAGCAGTAGCAGAAGTTACATCTGCAGTAACAATACCTTTAATTTCGTTGTATTGCTTTATAAATTGCCTGGCAGTAGCAAACAAAATCGACGAACGACCTTTATTTACAACTGTTTTAAAAAATGTAAGGGTTAGTTTACCCACTTTATCTGTAAAAATACCATTCAAAATGCCAATCTTTTTATCTAAAGGCACAATTGGATTTTTCAGTATTGCTTCCAGTTCAGGTGTCTCATCAACAACCTTCTCAAACAAAACCATATCATTGTACGATTCAGCCAAACCGTTGTTTTCAACAGCTAAGTCGATTAATGATTTGGCATACCTGCCTGCAACTTTAATTTCTGACATATTCTCGGGTGTGAGATGAGAGATGCGAGATGAAAGATGTGGAAATTAACCCAGATCTAATATCTAATGTCTCAAATCTATTTTCTCAAACTAGTTTAATTCAACGTCTTTTAACAGGTTCGCAACCAAAGCTTCTTGTTTTGATTTATCATCTAATTGCGTACGTAAAACACGTTCAGCAATTTCTAATGATAAAGTAGAAACCTGATCCTTAACTTCAGCTAATGCTACTTTTTTCTGATTCTCGATTTCGATTTTAGCTTTTTCGATTAATTTCGAACCTTCAACCTGTGCTTGCTTCTTAGCCTCATTCAGAATGCTGTCTTTTAAAGTTTTTGCCTGCTTTAAAATCTCATCACGCTCAGCACGGGCTTGCTGCATTAAGTCTTGATTCTGACTGGTTAAACGGGCCATCTCCTGCTTAGCCAATTCTGCTTTGTTTAAAGCATCATCAATACTTTGCTCACGCTCATGGATCGATTTCATAATTGGTTTCCATGCAAACTTTGCCAATAAAAACAACAACAATAAAAAAGCGATGCTATTCCAAACTAATAAGCCTACTTCAGGAACTAATAAATCCATTTTATATATCTAATATTATTATTACAACAAACAATTTAAACAAGAACCTAAACGGCAATCCCGGATAGGTTCTTGTATTGAGTTTTTCTTTGATTATTTTGCGATCAAAGAAACTACTACTGCGAATAAAGCAACCGCCTCGATAAAGGCTGCAGCGATAAGCATAGCAGTTTGAATTTTTGAAGCGGCCTCTGGCTGACGAGCAATTGATTCCATTGCAGATCCACCGATTTTACCGATACCTAATCCAGCGCCTATTGCAGCTAAGCCTGCGCCGATTGCAGCTAATGTTCCAGTCATTTTCTGATTTATTTATATTTATTTAACAATAATGTTCAACTATTAATGGTGGTCTTCTACCGCCATGCCTATAAACAAGGCCGAAAGCGTGGTAAAAATAAAAGCCTGGATGAATGCTACCAAAAATTCAATTAAGCCGATAAACACAGCGAAGAAAATTGATGCAGGAGCAATCCAAAGCGAGTTAAAGATAAAGATCAAGCACAATAAAGACATTACTAAAATGTGACCAGCAGTAATGTTTGCAAATAACCTGATGGCTAAAGCGATTGGCTTGGTTAATGTTCCGATTAACTCCAAAGGAGCTAAAAAGATTTTCATTGGAACAGGAACTCCCGGCATCCAGAAGATGTGTTTCCAATAATGTTTATTCCCTTTAAATGTGGTGATCAGATAAGTACAAACTGCCAACACAGAGGTTAAAGCAATATTACCTGTTACGTTCGCACCACCCGGAAAGAATGGTACCAAACCCAATACGTTATTCATCCAGATAAAGAAAAACACCGATAATAGGTATGGCATAAAAGCACTGTATTTATGACCTAAGTTTGGTCTGGCAATATCATCACGAACAAATAAAATAATTGGTTCTAAAAACGATTGTAAACCTTTTGGTGATTTACCGTTTCTTTTGCTGTAAGATGATGCGATTGAAGTAAACATTACAACCAAAACCACTACCGATAACAACATACTAAAAACGTTCTTAGTGATTGAAAAATCTAAAGGACGAACATTAGTTACTACTTCAGCACCATCTTTTTCTACATGCGAAACAAATGCACCATGCTCGTTAGGTGTTGCATTGGCATAATAAATTTTATTGTGCGCCATCACGAAACGCTGTCCGTTTTTCTCTACCACTTCCTTGCCATCATCATTGAATTTGAAAGCAGAAGAACTAAAAGTTACCAAGCCTTGATCAGTCCAAAGGATAATTGGCAGATGCAAAGTAAAACCATGCTCACCATGACCGAAAAGTGTAAAGAAATGACTGTCGCTAATGTGGTGGAAGATGAAAGAAGTAATATCAAAACCTTTTTCCTTTTCAGTGTTTCCACCATCATGATTAGCTACAGCTCCAGCATCATGAGTAGCGGTTACTGCAGTATCTACAGGCAACGAAGAAACAGTGTCAACTTGAGCGAAAGTATCATTCTTGATAGATAAAAACGCTATTAAAAGCGTAAAAGCAACAATTACCTTCTTAACTTTCGACATAAAAACTTGGTTAAAATCCATTTATTGGCAGTTTTTTACTTTAAATTTTGGTGGCGCAAGTTACGCAACAAACAGTACATTTCAAAGACGGTAAACAATAAATAAATAGAAAAAAAATTTAGTATAAAAAGAAGCCCATCTCCCTTAGCTTTTATACTGTAAATCAATACAAAAGCCATACAAAAAATCATCTTCACTCCAATCGATCCCATTATTGCCATTACACCAGCCTGAGGGTTACGTTTCAGGCCTATATTGACCAGCACATAAGCGATGTAGGTGATTGCTGCCATGAAGCCAAAAATCAGCCAGAAATCTGAAACAAATAATAAAGTATTCGGGAACAATGCATGTAACGTAGCTACAATGGCTACTGAGATACCAATCAAAATTAAATACAGACTTGTAAATTTGGCTAGATTCAACTAAATAATTTCTTTATTAAAAACTTTTGCAAAGATAACTTTTAATCTGATTTTAATCCCCATAATGCCGCAAAATTTTGATAATTAAATTGTTGGCCACCAACGGGAAGGCTACAGACCTATATATATTGAAGGCTATTTTTGCCTGGTTACCTGCCTGATCACTTGGTACAAGGCAATGCCAACACCAAGCAGCGCAAAAGCCGCAGTAATCAGTTTTGTCTCGCTATTTCTTCTCTCATCAATTTTATATCCGATAAAAGTCAATAAGCCAATAGTGGCCACCATTTGAAAGCCTATGGCTGAATATTTTGCAGCCGCATTTACTTTATTCTTTGTATCTTCTTCTTTAGGATTTTCCATTTATTAATGCAATAATTAAATTAACTTTGAATAATTAAAATTTGATGCCTGATAAAATATTTTTACCAGAAATTTGTTTATTGAATATCCACTAACGCGATTATCATACTTGAAAAACATCAACAAAGCTTTCACTCCATTCATTTTATGCGTAGGCCTATTGTTTATTTTTGGCTGTGTGGCAAATAAAGATACAGGCTTCGACCGTAGATTTCAAAACCTGACGGCAAGATATAATTATATATACAACGCTAATGTGCTCCTTTCAGAATATAATGAGGGGCTATTGCAAAGCTACACAGATAATTATGAAAAGTTTTTACCTGTGTATCTCGATCCCGAACCACAGGTAAATCTGGTGTTAACATCAGGTGCACCAAACAAACAATTAGACGAAGTCATTTCCAAAGGCCAGTATATCATTAATGAGAAAAGTTTCAGCAATTATATCGACGACGCCTATATGCTGCTCGGTAAAGCGAACTATTTGAAAGGAAACTATTTCATTGCTTCAGAATACTTTGATTATACAGCAAGAACGTACAAAACCAATCTGAAAACGTTCATCATGGCCATGAACTGGAAGGCTCGTAGTCAGATGGAGCTGAACAACATGGTTTTTGCTGATAAAATTATTGATACCATGTTGCGTGCATCTGATGAGCTGAAAAAAGACCTTGCAGAGCCCCTTGCAACAGCTGCCCAGATGCGCATTTATCAGAAACGATATAAAGAAGCGATGCTGTTATTGCAAAGTGCGATCAGATTAGCTGATGAAAAACAATTGCGTATTCGCTGGCAATATATACTGGCACAACTTCAGGAAAACGATAACGACCTGCAAAACGCATTCATCAATTATACCAAAGTTGAAAACAGTAATGCGCCTTTTGAAATGTACTTTCATGCTAACTTACAACGAATCAAGCTAAGGGCATTGATTAGCGGTTATAAAGTTAATGAGGAAAAGGCACTTCTGGCATTGTTAAAAGATGATAAAAACTTCGATTATACTGATCAGATTTACTACCAGGTAGGTGAGCTGTTTGCAAAAGAAAACAATTTCGTTAAAGCTCAGGAAAATTATAAGAAGTCTGTAGAGAAAAGCGCTAGAAACCAAAATCAGAAAGCACTCTCCTATTTAAGAATCGCTGATTTAAATTTCAAGGAGTTTAAGAATTATGTAAAAGCAAAATTATATTACGACAGTACCGTAGCCATTCTTCCGAGAAACTTCCAGGACTACGACAACATTGTAAAGAAGGCTGAAAACCTGCAGTACTTAACCGATCGATTTACAATTATCGCGAAAGAAGACACGGCCCAGATTATCGCCAGACTACCTGAAGGCGAACGTACTGCCCGTGTAAAATCATACCTTACGCCTAAAGTTGAAGTAACAGACATATCCGGTACAGGTAGCCAATCCATCAATAATCCCTCTTTTCCAAATCAAACACTTAATCCATCAACACCATCAGCAGGGAGTACTTTCTATTTCAATAACAATGCAGCGATAAGCTCTGGCTTCGCTGATTTTAAGAAACGTTGGGGAAACAGACAGCTGGAAGATAACTGGCGCCAAAGTCAGCGGTCGTCTGCCCAGGAAAACAATCAGGTAATGTCTGGAGGTAAAGTTGCCAATACTATTATTCCGGCAAATGGTACTGATGCGCAAAGTACAGATGGACAAACATCTCTAGAAAAGCAATATCTGGACGGATTGCCCGTTACACCTGCACTACTCGCTGCTTCGGATCAGAAAATTATTGATGCTTACTTCGAAATCGCCAGTTTTTACCAACAGGAGTTAAATGACAAAGAAGAAGCCAATAAAACCTATCAGGAATTATTAAGAAGATACCCCAATAACAATCACCTTGTTGCCATCTTTTATAGTTTGTACCTGAATTACCGCGGGGTAGACCAAAACAAATCTAATGAATACCGCCAGATGGTATTAACCAGATTTCCTGAATCAAGCTTTGCAAAAACCATTCTGGATCCCTCTTACTCCGCTAAACAAAGTCAGATGGAAAACATGGCTATCAATAATTATAACCTTACTTTTGACGCATACGCGAAGAAAGACTATCCAAGTGTAATTAAGCAGGCAGGTGAAAATATCTCAGCATTTCCTGATAATGATTTTGCACCACAGTACGCCTACCTAAAAGCGATTGCCATAGGGCGAACTTCAAAAGTAGACGCGCTGTTAACCGAGTTTAATCACATCACTTCAACCTACCCGAATGATATGATTATTACGCCGCTTGTTCGTGATCACCTGAAATATATTGAGGCAAACATGGAAGAGTTTAAACAACGCCCGGTAGCGCTGATTGATTTTGATTCAAATGAGCCACGTTTTGTTAATCAGGCACCAGCTATTGCTCCGGCAAAACCACTTGTTGCTGAAAACAAATTGGCAGAAGCGGAGAAAGCTGCTGAACCGGTTGCCAAACCCGTAGAGAAAATTGCCGAAGTCAAACCTCTCGATCCTGTAAAGCCTGCAAGCGTTTTCAGTGCTGCAAAATCTGATGAGTATTATTACGTTATTGATGTTGCAGATGCAACATTTACATTAAGTTCATCCCGTTTTGGCATTGGCCAGTTTAACCGCGGAAACTATCCCGACAATGATTTGGCGCATAAATTGATAGAGCTGGACAACGATCAGCTGATTTACGTGACCAGTTTCATCGACCTTGATGATGCCAGACTTTATGAATCGAGCATTACAGGCCAGTTGAAAAACATTATGAAAGTGCCGGCAAACCTTTATAAAGGCTTCATCATCAGCAAGGAGAATTTTGAAAAGTTAAATTCAAGAGCTCGTATTAACGAGTACTTAGACTTTTTAAAAGGCAATTTTAAATAAGATAGTAAACGCCTTCAGCCGTTTCCTTTCTTAAAAATTGATAAATTTGCCCCTCAATCTGTTTTTATTGAGGCATATTTTTTAACAACAACACACAAAATGAACAAAGCCCTTTCTGCACAGGAAATAAAAAGATATAGTTTAGTGATCTGGAAAGTATTAATCGGTGGGATAGGCATCTTTGCAATTTTCATCTCTATGATAGGCTTCGGATTGTTTGGAGCTTTGCCCTCATTCAGGGATATCGAACACCCAAAAAGCAACCAGGCATCAGAAATTATTGCTGAAGACGGGCGTACCCTCGGAACTTATTTCGTTCAAAACCGTTCTAATGTTACTTACAAAGAAATCTCACCAAACGTAATTAACGGTTTAATTGCCACGGAAGACACGCGTTTTAAAGAACACTCCGGAATTGACTTTAAACGTACCTTTACCATTATTGGTTACAACTTAATAGGCAAAAAACAAGGAGCCAGCACCATTACGCAACAACTGGCCAAAAATTTGTTTCCGAGGGAATCTAACCTTAATTTTTTCTCACTGGTACTAACCAAATTCAAAGAATGGATTGTGGCAGTTAAGCTGGAGCGAAACTACACGAAGGAAGAAATTATCACCATGTATCTAAATACCGTTGATTTCGGTAATCAGGCCTATGGAATTAAATCTGCTGCACGGGTATATTTTAATACCAGCCCGGATCAGCTTACTTTAACCCAGGCGGCAACTTTAGTAGGGATGCAAAAGGGAATTACCATGTACTCGCCTACCCGTCACCCAGAGCGCTCCAGAAACCGCAGAAATACCGTTATGGCTATGATGGTGAAATCAGAGCTATTAACCCAGCAGGAGTTCGATGAGCAAAAAGAAAAACCGCTCGATCTGCACTTTAACGCAGCTACAGTGAATGATGGAATTGCACCATACTTTCGTTCGGTACTGAAAAACGATATTAAAGCCATTTTTCAGGATCAGGGAATTAATAAGCCTGATGGAACACCGTACGACCTGGACCGTGACGGACTGAAAATCTATACTACCCTGAATTATGATATGCAGCTTTATGCTGAAGAAGCGCAAAAAGAGTATATGAAAATTTTACAGGCGCAATTTATCAGTAGCTGGAAAGGCAGAAACCCTTATAAAGACAAAACTTTACAGATCGAACAAGGGATTAAACGTTCCGACCGCTATAAATCCTTGAAACTGGAAGGCAAATCGGATGATGAGATTACTGAAGATTTCAATACCAAAACCGACATGACCATTTTCACCTGGAAGGGAAATATTGATACGGTAATGAAACCAATCGACTCTGTTCGTTATTATAAAATGCTGTTGCGTAATGCCATGATGTCTATGGATCCAACCAATGGCCATGTAAAGGCATGGGTAGGTGGAATTAACTATGAACATTTTAAATACGATCAGGTAAAAATGGGAACCAGACAAGTAGGCTCTACTGCTAAACCATTTACCTATACCGTCGCTATAGAAAATGGTTACTCGCCCTGCTATTCAGTAAACAATACGCCTGTTACCATCGAAGGCTTCGGCGACCCATGGACACCCCGAAATTCTGGCAAACCACTTCCAGGTAATATTACCTTGCAAAAAGCACTTGCCTATTCTCAAAACTTTGTAACCGCCTATTTGATGAAACAGGTGGGGCCGGTAGCGGTATCAAACTTGGCTACAAAAATGGGTATTCCCAATGTACCACCATACCCATCTATATGCCTGGGAACTTTTGATTCATCCATTTACAATATGGTGGGCGCGTATGGTGCTTTCGCCAATAAGGGTGTATATACCAAACCTATTTATTTATTACGGGTTGAAGATAAAAATGGTGTGGTGCTCTTCTCTCAAAAAGAAATCCCTAAACCGGTAATGAGTGAGGAAGTTGCTTACGTAATGACCCGCATGCTTAAAGGTGTGGTGACTGGTGGAACCGGCTACCGGCTTATCGGAAAATACAAGGTAAATGCTCCTATCGGAGGCAAAACCGGTACCACGCAAAATAACTCGGATGGATGGTTCATGGCCATTACCCCGCAACTGGTAACAGGAATCTGGACAGGATGTGAAGATCGTGCATTTCACTTCATCAGCACCAACCAGGGTGAAGGTGCAAACACTGCTTTGCCTATTTTTGCAGGGTTTATTAAGCGCGTTTATGCCAACCCTGCCCTGAAAATCAGCCATGCTGATTTCGAAGCTCCAAAATCAGGCGTTAACATTACCTATGACTGTAACCAGTACCAGCAACAGGAAGAAGGTACTAACGAACTGGATGAGAAACTGGGCTTTTAACCCTAACCACCGATACAGCTAAGGAAAGGTAAAAACTTTCAAACAAAACTAAATCTCTTTCTTTATCGTTAGAGATTTCTTTTTTATAAACATATTTTTGTATCAATGAGCATTTTCGACCACAAAACCGCGTTAACCGCCATCCCCCATAAACCCGGTGTATACCAATACTGGGATGCTGATGGTAAATTAATGTATATCGGAAAAGCAAAAGATCTGCGCAATCGGGTAGGTTCATATTTTAATACCGATAAACAACAGTTCAACGGAAAAACAAGGGTATTGGTTTCACGGATAAGGAAAATCACCTTTACCATCGTAGATACTGAAATTGACGCCTGGCTGCTGGAAAATAGTTTGATTAAAAAACATCAGCCCAAATTTAACATCAATTTAAAAGACGATAAAACTTACCCATGGATTATCGTTAAGAACGAAAATTTCCCCAGAATCTACTGGACAAGAAAGGTGATTAAAGACGGTTCGACCTATTTCGGTCCTTACGGCTCAATAGGAATGATGCATACCATCCTAGATCTTATTAAAGAAACCTATCCCCTCCGTACCTGTTCACTCCCCTTAACAGATAAGAACATTGAGGAGGGCAAGTTCAAGGTTTGTTTAGAATACCAGATTGGCAACTGCAAAGGTCCATGCCAGGCCTACCAAAGTGAAACAGACTACGATCAGAACATTAGCGAGATAAAAGAAATCCTAAACGGTAAAATCGGAAATGTAATCCGCGAAGTAAAAAACGTGATTAAAAAAGCATCTGAAGAGCTTAATTTTGAAATGGCACATCAGTATGCCCGGCGCCTGGAAGTGCTTGAAAAATATCAGAGCAAATCCACTGTTGTAAACAGTGCAATTACCAACGTCGACGTGGTGAGTATAGCCTCTGATGAAAGGTATGCTTTTGTAAACTATTTGAAAGTGATGAATGGCACAATCATTCAGACACAAACCATTGAAATTAAAAAGCAACTGGACGAGAGCGATGATGAGCTTTTAATCACCGCTATGCTAGAGTTCCGGACGAAGTTCAACAGCACTTCCAGGGAAATTATTGTACCCTTCGAACTTTCACTGGAAGATGAACGCCTGAAATTTACGGTACCTAAACTGGGTGAGAAAAAGAAACTACTGGAGCTCTCTCAAAAAAATGTATTGTTTTTCAAGAAAGAAAAACTGAACCAGTACGAGAAACTAAATCCTGATCTGAGAACGGACCGCATACTGACAACCATGCAGAAGGATTTACGTTTGACCCAATTGCCTAAACACATCGAATGCTTTGATAATTCCAACTTTCAGGGAAAGTACCCGGTATCAGCAATAGTGGTATTTAAAGATGCCAAACCTTCAAAAAAGGACTATCGGCATTTCAACGTCAAAACTGTGGAAGGGCCGAATGATTTCGCGACAATGGAGGAGGCAGTTTTCAGACGCTACAAAAGAATGCTGGATGAAGAACAGACCCTACCGCAACTTATCATTATTGATGGTGGTAAAGGACAGCTATCATCCGCCTTAAAAAGCCTGAAGATTTTAGGCATCGATAAAAAGATAACGGTTATTGGTATTGCCAAGCGCCTGGAGGAACTATTCTATCCTGGCGATTCATTTCCTTTATACCTGGATAAAAAATCAGAGACTTTAAAAGTAATTCAGCAACTAAGGGATGAGGCCCACCGTTTCGGCATCACATTTCACCGTAAAAAACGCGATCAGGGGACCTTGAAGACCGAGCTTGAACAAATTGAAGGCATTGGTAAAACAACCGCTGATAAACTTCTAAAACACTTTAAATCGGTTAAGAAAATTCGTGAAGCTACAGAAAAAGAACTGACAGAAGTTCTCAATAAAAAACAGACGGTAACTTTATTAGAATACTTTAAGGAAAATGAATAAGTGTTTTACCGAATGAAAGGACATGGTGCGTTACCTCCAAACTGATAACCTTTTAAAACAAAAAAGCTTCGATTTCATCGAAGCTTTTTTGTTTTAGTATTCCCATAGTCCCTGTTCATAATCCAGGACAGATTTTTTGATCCGTTCTGATTCATATAACCGCTCTTTAGGGTCACTGATAATATCTCTGATTTTGTTGTCACCAGGATTTGATTCTTTTACAATATAGCTTGCAAATAAGCGACGTATAAAGAAATCGTCGAAACTTAGATTTGAAGCATCATTATTGGTGTTAATTAATCTTTTGTGCGCAATGATTGGTCTCAGTTCATCGTAAGAAACCCAAAATACCGGCTGCCACGTTTTTGATAGCTCGTTGTATTTTAAAGGAGCAATACCCACAATACGTGGTTCGAAAATTGATCTTTTGGTATCAAAAATCCAGTCTTCTTTAATACGAAACTTCAGAAACGATTCAGGATTAAAATCATTTACCACTGTTGTTACCGTTCCGGTTTGATTATTCGATATTTCAGATGTACCTAAAGCCGCTTTAGCTGCAGAATCTGCGCTCATTGGAGAATGAAATGCATCATCTTCGTTTAAAACACTATCAATCGGCGAATAAGCGGTTAATTCTTCAGATTTAATCGAAGCAACCAACACGTCAATAAATCTTCCCTTTGGTGATTTCAAAACCGAATTTACAGTGTCACGAAGATCGATTTCGCGCCAGATACGTTTGGCATAGAAAACATCCTCCTCGCGAACGTCTGCAAATGGAACCATCTCTGTACTATCAACATCCTTACGGGCATAAAATCCATCTTTCGGTGGAACCTTCAATTTTTTCTTCACTGTTGAAGCATTAACCGGCAATGTAACAGGTGTATTTGTGTCTGCTACAGGTGCAACAGCCGTCGATGCAGGCTTTTTAGGCGCCAACTTCGTTGGCTTCTTCTGTGCGAAGACCGCTGTTGTTAATACCGTTAAAATTGCAATGCTTAAAATCCTTTTCATCTCTTTTTATTTAACGTTGAATGATACCGAAGGTAAAATCTTCTGACGGCCATCAGGTCCTTGTGAGACGATATCATCAAAAAATACTTTCGATCCTGGAGTAATGGCATTCATAGCGCTCTTAACAGCACCCGCAAAGCTACCGCCACTTCCCTGAATTGTAACAGCTTCCGAACGCGGCTTAATTACAGTTAGTTTATATCTTAATATCTTAAAGCTTACATCAAAAGGAAAATCATCCAAATCAGCATCAATCTGAGTTTCACTCTTCAATTGTACCGACGAAACATCACCTCCAATTCTGCCACCAACTTTTGCAATCGGAGCAGGAATAGCTTTTACCCTAAACTTTTGAGAACCTAAACTTACCGTCTTACCTCCGCTGTTAGCGGTAACATTAATGGAAACCTCCTGGCCAACTTGCGAACCACTTGCTAAAACATTGTATTTGCCCGCACCAGATTTGCTGAGAGAAGCACCAGATGCACTTGCAACCACACTTTCTAAAGGAAAACCAGCAGCTGAAACTGAAAATGGGTTGGGAATACCAGCATAAATTACATTCATCTTGTCTGATGATACACTTGCCGATGGTTTAGCAACCTGGTATTTCTGGGGCTGAGTTTTGTATTCTTTTACCTGACCGTCAGTTTGTCGAACACGGATTGTTCCAACCCAGGTAAATTCACCTACAGAACCGGTACCGCCAGTATAGGTACCTTTTCCTTCTTTGATGGATAATTTGTTTCCGTTCACTGAAATATCAGGAGTGGATCTTGAGTCACTTGCTGTCAGGAATACTTCCGCTGTGTACGGTTGTCCCTGAATTACATAAGATGTTGGTGCAACAGCAACAGCAGCAAACTGATCCAGGTTAACCTGAGCTTTATCCATGTTACCGAATAATTTTTTGATTACCTCAGCCTCCGCATTCTTAGTATCTGTTTGCAATTTGGTTAAAATCGTCATTGCAGCAGTTAAAGGAACACCTTCACCAAAGTAGGTAGATTGCCAGTTTCCTTTTCTCGCACGTTCAGGATCCTTTGCTTCAAGCGAGAAGGCAACAGTTACCCTATCCTGAGGATCAAGTAAAGCGATTAATTTCTGACGCGTGTCATTGATTTTCGCTTTCAAAACATCCGCTTTCTTCTGGTTGATCATGATATTCTGAGCAATATCCTGATTAGATCTGTTCACAAGATCTCCTGTTTCCTCATCAATACCATCACCTGCTTGTGTGAATTCTTTCTTTAGACTCTCAATGTAATTATTTAGTTCATCAGCAGCTGCTCTAGCTTTAGTAGCCTTTTCGTAAATAGGTTGAGCACGAGCAGGCTCTTCTTTCAGTTTCGAATTTTCGAAAGCAGAAAATAACTGATTAATACTGGTATTAACGTTGTTTTTCGAAGTATCCAAACTATCGTTGATATTTTTGAATGCATCTAAAATTGTATCTGATACGTTTAAGGCAAGCATAGCCAACAATACCAAATACATGATATTGATCATCCGCTGCCTTGTTGTTTCTTTTCCGCCTGCCATGTGTTATGTAGCTTTCTTTTTAAAATTAAAAACTAAATAATTAAACACGCGGGCTATTCATAGCCGATAACATGTTACCATAAATCGCATTAAGTGATGATAAGTTTTTAGCCAACTTGTTAACTTCCTCTTTAAACTGTTTTGAATCTTCCATTGATTCATTAAAGTTCTGCATGGTAAGTGATAAGTTTGAATAGAACTTATTCATTGATTTTAAGTGCGCGCTTGAATCCTGTAACTCTAATTCATATACTGCATTTAAAGCAGAAAGATTTTTAGCCAGATTATTTACCTGATCGTGGTATGCCTGAGTGTCAACATTGCTGTCGCCCATAGCTTTCAGATTAGCAGTAGCTTTTTCAAAAGAAGAACTTAAGCTGTCGAAACCTGCAGAAGCAGTTTTAACTTTACCTGTAAATTCGTTCGTTGCAGTAGCTGCGTCAGCAACATTTGAAATTGAACTCACTTTATCGCCAAAGGTACGTAAACCAGAACCAAGGCTTTCAATTAATTCAGGACCGATCTTAGCATCAGATAACATTTTGTCTAAAGCTGCGGTATTTGAAGCTGAAGAAACAGCTGCAACAGGTCTTGCAGAAGCAACCGGTAATTCACCTTTAAAATCTTCTCTTAATTCAGGATATACTTTTTCCCATGCTGGTTCAGGTTCTGGTGGAAAAAATCCTGTTAAGAAAAATAAGAAAGCCTCTACGCCAAGACCAAGACCTATCATATAATTACCCACAATACCTCCAATGTGAAGGATTTTGAATAACGCTCCGATAATTACAATACTTGCTCCCCATGAAATCGCTACGTGTAACCAGCTTGGTTGTTTTTTTGCTGCCATAAAATTGATGTTTTTCTTTAGTCTTTAGTTCTTGTTTGGTTTGTTTCTAATTTCTTAAATCTGTGCCCGGGTATGATGAAACGCATCTGAATCCGATGTAAGATCTTTGCGTATCCTGGTATTCATATGTTCCAACTGAATTTTGTAAAAAGTAAGCAGTGTCTTTCCACGAACCACCTTTAACCACTTTTCGCTTTTTATATTTGCTATCGCCAGCGGCCGCATCATAAGTAAAATTTGGGTTTAAATCGTGAAGTAATGGCGAGGCACTTTTGTTATAAGCTGTCAAAGTCCACTCGGCAACGTTTCCAGCCATGTTATACAAGCCATAGTCATTCGGGAAGTAAGACCTTACGCCTACAGTATAAATACCCCCATCACTCGAATAATCTCCGCGTCCTGGTTTAAAGTTAGCTTGTAAACAGCCTTTCGTATTTCTGATATATGGTCCGCCCCATGGATACTTGGTTTTAGTATTGCCCCCACGTGCAGCATATTCAAACTCAGTTTCAGCAGGCAGTCTGTAGTCAGACCTCGATCCTACCGGCAATCTTCTTGATGCCGCAACACCGTCGTAAAGTCTGGTTCTCCAGTGTGAAAATGCTTTAGCTTGTTCCCAGCTCACACCAACAACAGGATAATCATCATATGAGGGATGGTTATAATAACCGCGAACCATCGGATCATTTTGCGAATAGGAATAATCGGTTTTCCAAACCATCGTATCAGGATAGATGGCAATAGTAAAGCGATCGATATAGTCTTGACGTTTGCTATTGGGGTCTTTATGACCAGCTGCAGCCTTATCCATGTTAAGCTCCGCATATGTGTAAACAAATTTACGGATGTCAAATTCTTTTTTACCTGGAAGGGCGTCCAAACCAGAGTAATACATTCCATCTAACTGACTTTGCTGCGCCTGATTGCCACCTCTTCCTCTTGCACGCCAAATGTTTGCTCCGTTGTAGCCCACTTTTTTCCAGTCGATATACTTATCGCCACCAACAGCTGTAGCAGAACCGTTTCTTGGCGTAACTGTAAATTGCTGCGGCATCCCCATCATCGTTACTGCAATCGAGTCACGTACCCAGTTTGTAAACTGGCGGTATTCTGCATTTGAAATTTCCGTCTGATCCATGAAGAATGCACTGATTGTTGTCATTCTGCTCGGGCCGTTCTGCGAAAACGTGATATCCTCGTCTGCCCCTCCCAGCGGAGTATGGCCCGGTGGGATGTAAACCATTCCTAATGGAATTCTGTTATTTTTAAATTTTCGGTTATAAGACCCTACTAACTCACCCTGACCTCCATGGCCACAGCTTGCCAGCAATACAGTTATACCTACAATAGCTAGAAGGTAAATTTTCTTCATATTCGTTATGGTGTGCAAAGCACGATTAGGAGCAATTTTCTCAAAAATCACTGAAATTATCAACAAAAGCAAATATTTTACGCCAAATAGTATTATTTAACAAAGAAAGTTGGTTTATCAAAACTACGGAGCCTAATATTCTTGTTACAATAAATGCGTAACTCTCTAATAACAGCAAAGTTACGCATTTATTGTATTGACTAACAAAAAATATTTAATGTATTATTTATTAGATACTTTAATGTAATTCTCAATAGCCATAGTCATTGAGGGAACACCCGGGGTTGGTGCTGCAATATCTACAATCAGATCCATGTCCGTACAAGCCTTACTGGTATTCACACCAAAAGCCGCAATACGGGTATTATTCTGCTTAAAATCAGGGAAATTTTTAAATAAAGATTGAATACTGGAAGGACTAAAGAAAGCGATTACATCGTAAAAAACTTCAGCAAGATCAGACAAGTCACTCACTACCGTTCTAAATAATACAGCCGGTGTAAAATCATATCCGCTTTTTTCCAGAAATTTCATCGTATCTTCTGTAGCTACGTCAGAACATGGGTACAAAAATTTTTCGCTTGCATGTTTTTTTAACACTTCCGCAAGGTCGGCCGCTGTTTGCTTTCCAAAAAAGATTTTGCGTTTACGGTATTGTATATATTTCTGTAAATACAACGCGATAGTTTCAGACAGACAAAAATACTTCAGCTCAGCTGGTACTTCATAACGCATTTCTTCGCAGATTCTGAAGAAATGATCCGCTGCGTTGCGGCTGGTAAAAATAACCGCTGTGAAATCAGCAAGGTTAATCTTATCTTTCCTAAAGTCCCTTGCCGGCACTCCTTCAACATGGATAAATGACCTGAAATCAACCTTTAAGTTGTGTTTTTTAGCCAAATCGTAGTAAGGAGATTTTTCTGTTTCAGGTTTTGGTAATGTAACCAAAATACTTTTCACTTTGCGAATTCTAGAGTCGTTCTTTTCTTGCATTTTCCTTTTTCCTGCTACAATCCTATAGTTTTAATTAGTATTAAAATAGGACATATTTCGAGGGCGCAAAAGTACAAAATTAAATGCATTTTTGAAAACTTATTATTTGAAAGTATCGTCACTCCCGCCCGCAATAATTGTATAGCAAAAATCAGTCCTAACAATAAGAATGCCAACACAATATATGCTTCACCATATTTAAGTGGGGATAATGCAAACGACACTACAAGGGGAATAAACAAAAGTGAAGCATTAAAATAACTCAAATACAATATGGAGATGTATTCACCTACTGGTTTTTGAACATTAAACAGAAAACCCAAAAACCTCAATACCAACATCTTAAGGGCATAAAAAACAATTATAGTAACAGAGATGGTAAAGAAAAACTTAAATCCGTCTTTTGCCTGATACATATCTTTCCACTGCGCAACCAGAAAGAAGAACATTCCGAACACAAAACCAAATTGCACGAAAAGCAACAAAAACGGCCAGGAGCTAAACAGGTTATCTTCTTTATTAATGTTATTTAATATCCGGTTGCTGAAGAAAGATTGGACAATGGCATATAGCTGCTTCGAAAATGCATACTTCAGGATCGCAAAAATAATCAGCATTAGAAATACAAAACCCAATAACCCTACATTCCCCTTTCTTATACGGGTACCCAGCTGGTAAGGATTTGCTTTTTTCTTTAAGTGCTGGTATTGGTGTTGCCAGGCAAGTAAATCAAGTTTAGGATAAATGTATTCTTTCTGAAGTGTATCAAGCAGAGCGCCCTTGTTAATCAAGCTGTCAGGCAATACCCAGGTATGTCTCATCAAAGAATCAGTAACAAAAACCTGACGTGCTTCTGTAGCTGAATCCACCCTATATCTTTTATACCGATATTTTACCGCCGCAACCGAATCTAAGCCACTAACGGGTTCCTGAGCTGCTAAAACACTTGCAGACAAAAGAAAGGCAAACAAAAGGTAAAAAAATTTCGACATGCTTTAAACGATAGCTCAAAATGCAAAAGTATAGCATTAATCATTGTTTACCTAAATAAATAAACAGATTTCAGATTACCTAAAAAACTGGAAACTAAATGCAGCGTTAAAATTATATCTACTAATTCTATAGATATAATTGCAGTTGTAAGTTTTATTTTTAAATTTGCCCGGAATAAGCGAAGAAAAAAACAATAGACCATGTCAGTTCACGGTGCCATCATCCCCCCTGATTTCGTAAAAAATTTAGAATTTTCTATGCGAATGGCAAACATGTGTTGTTGTTGAAAAATATACGATAGCCCAGTCTTTGTACTGGAATAAGCAAATATCAATTCGACTATTTGAAAACACCTGTAAACTTTAAATCTTGAAAAGAAATATATCATTACCTGGCATAGCCCTGTTTACTCCTTGAGAGAAACAACAAAATAGTGATCAATAGCATTCAATTGCCTGGCTTTAAGAAGTTGGCGATAAATAAGAGAGGAGGAAATTAACAAGAAATAAATTAACATAAAAAGGAGAGGAATGCAGTGCATCCCTCCCAGGTTCAAATTAATGAAACAGGCTATCAATTGGCGTTGGCGCCTGTTCCAACTGACAAAATAAACCCATTAAAGATATGCAAATAAATGAAAAGGTCGGGATGACCTTTCAATCTGTGCTGCGAAATAGTTTCAACAAACTGAGGTACAGATTTAAAGAAATCAAAAAGCCAATGCTTGTCGCAATGGCTTTTAGCCTGTACGTCGTGTATGCCCAGGCACAAATCAAAACCCAGCCTCTGGTCAATTCAACCCTCACCGGGCGGGTACTGGATGCGAAAGACAAACAGCCTATTCCGGGCGCAATTGTACACATTCAGGGCACCACACACGAAGTAGTAACAGATGACCAGGGTAGATTCAACTTTGTAACCGGGCAGAAATTCCCCTATACCTTATTGGTAAGCTACATTGGATATAAAAAAACCGAGGTCATAGCAACAGGTAAACATCTTGATATCGAATTGGAAGAAACCGCCAATAATCTCAACGACCTGGTTGTAGTGGGCTATGGTACTCAAAAAAAGAGCGACTTAACCGGATCAATTTCAACGATTTCACAAACAGCATTAAAGCAGCCGGTATCATCACTGGATCAGGCGCTGAAAGGTGCCGCAGCAGGCGTACAGGTTACACAAACTTCAGGACAACCAGGAGGCGGCGTAAGTATTCGAATCAGGGGAGGAAGCTCAATTCAGGGAGGAAATGAACCGCTGTATGTGATTGATGGATTCCCGGTCTATAATAGTCCAACCACGTCTGGCGTAGTTAGCGGCACGTTAATCAATCCATTATCCAGCATTAATCCAGCAGATATCGAAACCATTGATATTTTAAAAGACGCATCTGCAACTGCCATTTATGGATCCCGCGGCGCAAACGGCGTGGTGATCGTAACTACAAAAAAAGGCAAGGCAGATCGTGCCGCAATCAACTACGAAGGCAGTGTAGGTGTGCAGTCGCTACGCAAGAAAATTGATTTATTAAACGCCCGCGACTTTGCCATCCTGCGCAACGACGCCTTATATGATGCAACGCCTGCAAACGGTCGTTTTCAGTACCTGAGTCAGGCGCAGATTAATAATCTCGGCACAGGTACCGATTGGCAGGATGAGGCGTTCAGATCTGCAAATACCCAAAATCACAACCTTTCAGTAAGTGGAGGAAATTCAAAAACCAGATATCTCCTTTCGGCAAATTACTTCAGACAGGATGGGATTGTTAAGAATACGGATTTTAGCAGACTGAGTTTCAGAGCGAATGTTGATGCCAATCCATTCGAAAAATTGAAAATTAGTGCCAGCCTGAATTTCAGTAAATCTGATGCGAACCTGTCTCCTTCTGGTATCATCAGTGGCTTACTCACCATGCCTGCAACTGCAAGCGTTTATCAGCCTAACGGAACTTATACACTCAGAAACCCGTTCGAAAACATTTTCGCAAACCCCATTGCTTCCCTTAATGAACAGGTTAATAAATCAACTACCAACCGCTTACTGGGGACGGCCTTCGCAGAATACACCATCATCCCAGGACTAAACGTGAAAGTATTATTTGGTACTGACATAAATAATGGCATTGAAAAAAGTTATATCCCGGCTACAATTTACGAGGGTAGCCTGACAAATGGAACTGCCGCCAGAGGTGCTTTAAACTCGTACTCATGGCTAAATGAAAATACGATCACTTACAATAAAACCATTGGCAAAAACAACTTTGATTTATTGGCAGGCTTTACACAACAGGAATATCGGATTGAAGAATTCAACGCAGGGGCACAAAACTTTATACTCGACGACCTGAGCTATAATTCGTTGCAAAGTGGATCAACCCTTGTACGCCCGGCTTCAGACGCCTCACAGTGGATTCTTCATTCCTACCTGGGCCGTATAAATTACAACTACGATCGCAGATACTTTGTAACGGCCAGTTTACGTGCTGATGGTTCATCCAGATTCGGTGCGGGCAATAAATGGGGTTACTTTCCTTCCGCCGCCTTATCATGGAAGTTAAGCAACGAAAAATTCTTCCAACCTTTGCTTAAAACATTCAGCGATTTAAAACTCCGCGCCAGCTTTGGTACTACAGGGAACCTTGAAATTGGAGAATATCAGTCGCTGGCTACTTTGGGAACTTATACCTACATCATTGGCGGAAATATTCTTACCGGTTTCGCACCCACTCGAATTGCCAATGATCAGTTAAGCTGGGAAACAACCTACCAATACAATACAGGCTTAGACATTGGCCTGTTCAACAACCGTATCCAACTCACACTGGATGCCTATTACAAAAAAACAACTGATTTATTACTGAACGTAGAATTGCCATGGACTACCGGACAGGCTTCCGTTTTACAGAATTTCGGATCAGTAAGTAATAAAGGTTTTGAAATTGGATTGAACACCAGAAATTTAACTGATGGCTTTACCTGGAACACAAATGTAAACTTTTCTGTAAATAGGAATAAGGTATTAACCATTGGTAATGGCGCAACATCCTATATCACTGGCAACTACATTATACGCGTTGGTGAGCCATTGGGAAGTTTCTATGGAACAGTCACCGATGGAATTCTGCAAACGGGTGAAGAAGCTGCCAAAGGTAAATACACCGGAAGCGCCGTTCCTAAGGCTGGTGACAGAATATATAAAGATTTAAATGGCGATGGTACTTTCACTACGGCATTAGACAGAACCATTATTGGCAACGCCCAACCAGATTTCATCTTCGGTTTAACCAACACCTTTGAGTGGAGGGGTATCGATTTGTCTATATTTATCCAGGGTGCTTATGGCAACCAGATCCTGAATGCCAATAAGCAAACACTGGAATTGTTCACCGGACAGCAGAACGCTTCAGCATCGGCATTAGATCGATGGACACCCACAAATCCAAGCCAAACTATTCCAAGAGCAAAACTGGATCCTGCGCCTGTGTTCTCAGACCGGTTTATTGAGGACGGTTCTTTCCTTAGATTAAAGAATGTGAATCTAGGCTACACCTTACCCAAAGCTTTTACTCAAAAGGCTAAAATAAATAACATCTATTTCTACGTAAGCGGCCAGAATCTATTGACATGGACAAAATACACCGGATTTGATCCTGAAATTACATCAGGAAGCAATGTTTCTCCCGGAACAGATTCAGGGATTTACCCTGTATCCAGAGCCATTTACGCCGGAATAAAAATCACACTATAACCTGATCAGATATGAGAAAGAATATAATATTGTACCTTTTCACTGTTAGTTTGCTTACGGTGTGGAGTTGCAGCAAACTTGATGAAAAGCCCGAATCGATATTGGTAACCAGCGAATTTTATCAAAATGAGTCACAAGCCACCGCTGCTGTTACCGCCGCTTACCGAAAATTATATGATAGCGGCCAGTCGCTTTACAACAGCCTGCTCCAGATCGGAGTTGAAATGGCTACCGATGACTACGAAGCCGGACCACGGGCAAGAAATGCCCATGTACGGGCAATTTCAGGGCTCACACACGATTCATCAAATGACAGAATGGAACAACTCTGGAAACAAAGTTATGACGCCATCAACGTTTCAAACATTGCTATCGAAAAAATTGCTTTGATTGATGCCAGCCAGATTAGTGAGCAATCAAGAGCGAAACTGATTAATGAAGCAAAATTTTTGAGAGCACTGCATTATTTTAATCTTGTGCGGTGGTTTGGCGATGTGCCGCTCATACTAAAAGAAACCACGAGCCTAAGCCCTGAAAGTCTTTATATCGCGAAATCACCGGAAGCAGATGTTTACGCACAAATCATTAAAGATTTAAAAGACGCCGAATCCTTACCCAATCCATTACAACAAACAGCAAAGGATATTAGCCGTGCAACAGCGGGCTCCGCTAAAAGCCTGCTATCGAAAGTCTATCTCACGCGAAAAGACTGGTCAAATGCTGCTGCCAAAAGCAAAGAAGTGATTGATAGCAAATGGTATAGCCTCTTCGATAATTTTGCTGATGTATTCAATGTAGCTACCAAAAACGGAAAGGAACACATCTTTTCAGCACAATTCCAGGGAAATTCAGGCTACCAGGGCAATAGCCTTGCAAGCAGATCAGCTTCGGCAGATGTACCTGGAATTAATGGTGATTATGCCGATGCGCTTCACACCGCAGGAGGGCTTTATAATACCTATGCAAATGAAGATACGCGAAAAGCAGTGACTTTTGTAACGCAATTGGTGAGCCCAACAGACGGCAAGCTATATACCTTCGCGCCACAGTTTAATAAATATTACGATCCCGCTGTGATCGGCAATCAAAGTCAGTCGTCTAAAAACACGCCAATTATCCGATATGCAGAGGTTTTATTAATCTATGCAGAAGCCACTAATGAAATCAATCATGGGCCAAATGCCGACGCTTATGCTGCTATCGACCTCGTTCGCCAACGGGCACGTATTGCGAAACTTGCCGACATTTCACCAGCTTTAAACGAAAGTGAATTTAGAGACGCTGTATTCCTGGAGCGCCGCAAAGAATTCGTTTATGAATATCAACGCTGGTTTGACCTGGTTAGACGCGGCGCTGATTATTATATCGCAACTTTGAAGGCCGCAGGAAAAACACTCGCAGCTAAACGTCACATCCACTTCCCTACTCCGCTAAGGGAAATTAACCTAAACCCCAAACTGAAACAGCACCCTGATTGGGTGGGATATTAATTAACCCTCAATGCAAATAAAACATGAAGATATTAATCAGTAAATCCGCCATCAGGGCGGCAATATTAAGCGCAGGAATCGGATTAACGGTGTCAACTAGTTTTGCACAACAAAAAAAACCAAATATCATTCTCATTCTCGTAGATGATTTAGGCTTTTCAGATACCGGGCCTTATGGTGCAAATGAAATCCAGACTCCTAACCTGAATGAACTGGCAAAGGGCGGATTAAAACTCAAGGAATTCTATAACAACTCGATATGTGCCCCCACCAGGGCCTCCGTATTAACGGGTCAATACCAACATAAAGCTGGCGTGGGCTATTTTAACGTTAACCTCGGTCTGCCAGCCTACCAGGGCTTTCTCAATAAAGAAAGTTTGACCCTTGCAGAGGTGTTGCGCAATGCCGGGTACACTACGTTAATGTCGGGAAAATGGCATGTTGGCGACGACAAAGACCAGTGGCCAAATCAACGTGGCTTTGATCAGTTCTTTGGCTTCATCGGTGGTGCAAGCAATTACTATGAAATTGCCGATCAGCAAAATCCAACTGTTCCACTAGTCAGAAACAACAAGCCGGTTTACCTGGAACCGGGGAAATACCTCACAGATGAGATTACCAATAACGCGCTGAATTTCATTTCCGAGTCTGATAAAGATAAAAAACCGTTTTTCCTATATCTGGCCTTTAACGCACCCCACTGGCCTTTGCAAGCCTTACCAGCCGATATCGAAAAATATAAAGATGTCTACAAACTTGGCTGGGATTCGCTCCGTAAACAACGTTATCAAAATGCCATTAAAGCAGGTGTCATTTCAGCGGATCAAAAAATTACCTCACACGATCAGGACGTGAAACCATGGGATAAACTAACATATGATGAACAACAATACTGGTCACTTCGCCAGGCCGTTTTTGCGGCCATGATCGATCATGTAGACCAGAGTATAGGGAAGCTCCGCGGTAAATTGAAAGAGCTCAAAAAAGACGACAATACCCTGATCGTTTTCATTTCCGATAACGGCGCTCAGGGTGGAAATGGAACGCGACCTTACAGCCAGCGCACTACAGAAACAGTAGGTGCCCCAGGTTCTTACGAAACCCAAAACAGCAACTGGTCACAAACCGGCAATTCACCTCTCCGCAATTATAAAGCTACGCCCTATGAAGGTGGCATCAGTGCCCCATTTATTGCCTGGTTTCCGTCAAAAATTAAAGCAGGGACAATCAAAAAAGGAACCGGACACATCATCGATCTGGCACCTACTTTCTACGAACTGGCAGGAGCCAAATATCCAGCCACATTTAATGGTGTACAAACAAACCCCTTAGCGGGCCAGAGCCTGCTTCCGCTGTTGACCGGAAATGCTGAGGAAATCCAGCGAAAAGAACCACTGGCATGGGAAAGGGGTGGTAACAAAGCCATTCGTGATGGAAAATGGAAACTCGTTTCAATAGGCACCAATGGTGGCAAATATGAGCTGTACGATATTGAAAAAGACAGGGCTGAAAATAATGACCTTGCAGCAAAACACCCCGAAATTGTAGATAAACTCAAGTTGGAATATGCCCAATGGGCTCAGAAAAATGACGTTGTAGATTACAATATCCTCCGCCCCAAAGCAACTGTTCAACCTGGCAGACCACAAACCTCAGCAGCGAGAGAAAGAAGAAATTAATCAATAAATTAAAAGCGATGAAGAATTCATTTTTAATATTGCTGGTTTTGACACTGATCAATTCCTACAATACACGTGCACAACAAAACAAGCACCCAAACATCATCCTTATTTTAGCTGATGATTTAGGCTATTCGGATATAGGGGCATATGGATCTGAGATTCAAACCCCGAATCTGGATAAATTAGCGAATCAAGGCATCAGATTGAAAGAGTTTTATAACAATTCCATCTGTGCTCCAACGAGGGCATCTCTGCTTACAGGGCAGTATCAGCACAAAGCTGGCGTAGGTTACTTCGCTAACGACCTGGGTTTGCCGGCCTATCAGGGATACCTGAATAAGGAATCGCTAACCCTGGCAGAAGTACTCAAAAATAACGGGTATACCACGTTGCTTTCGGGTAAATGGCATGTTTCAGGAAAAGATCAGAGTTTCCCCTGGCAACGCGGCTTCGACAGAAGTCTGATGGCCAATAACGGCAGTTACTTCGATCAGGGCGACTTTAATGGTGGAAAAAAACAGCCTTATATGCTGGATGGAAAACCTTACCCCTTGGAAGCAGGGAAGTTTTATCAGACAGATGTGGTAACCGAACAGGCAGTAACTTACATTGCTGAAGAGGCCAAAAAAGACAAACCCTTTTTTCTTTATTTAGCCTATACCGCGCCCCATTGGCCTTTACATGCCCTGCCTGAAGATATCGCCAAATACAAAGGCAAATATGACAAAGGTTGGGATGAACTAAGAAAAACGCGTTTTGCTAAACAGAAGCAACTGGGAATTGTAGCTGACAATACCACTCCATCAGTTAAAAATGATGACATCTACGACTGGAGTAGACTTTCTTATGATCAACGCCATCAATGGGCCACCAAGATGGAAGTCTTCTCTGCAATGGTAGATCGGATGGATCAGGGAATTGGCAAGGTATTGGAACAGTTGAAAAAAAGCGGAGCAGACCAGAACACCCTGATCGTCTTTATATCCGACAATGGTGCTCCCGCAGAGGAGATGATAAAATGGCATAACGGAGCCATCAGAAACACCGGGCCTGTAGGCACTATCGGGTCGTACGAATCGCAAAGCAAAAACTGGTCCTATGCTTCCAATACGCCGTTTCTCGCCTTCAAAGATGACATGTATGAGGGTGGAATCAGCTCTCCGTTCATTGCCTGGTTTCCATCAAAAATTGAGGCCGGACAAATCAGAAAAGGTACAGGACATATTATCGATTTAGCACCAACCTTCTACGAATTATCAGGCGCCGCATATCCGAAAAAATTTAATCAGACAATACCAAACGCGCTTCCGGGTAAGAGTTTATTGCCTGTTTTATTTAGCAAACAGGATACTGTTCAGCGAAACGAGCCTTTGTTTTGGGAAAGGGCAGGAAACAGGGCAGTAAGATCTGGTAAATGGAAACTGGTTTCACATTGGCCGAGCTACAGCTGGGAGTTATACAATCTCGAGAATGACAGAGGTGAAACTCAAAATCTCGCAGCGAAAAACCATGAGCTGGTTAGTCAGTTATCAGTTAAATATTTTGACTGGGCAAAGAAAACCGGTGTAGTAGATTTCAGCACGCTCGAAGATAAGGAACCGCAATCGATGAAGGACTTCAGGAAAAGTAAAATTCAGGATCCCGTTGGCCCAAGCGGTTTCGGATTCTGAATTTGGCAGATGAAGTACAAAAAAAAGCAACAGGGAAATTCCTTGTTGCTTTTTTTTGTAAAATAACCTGAATGTTTTTTCTGGCACTTAATATATCCAGCCAGGAGAGGGCTTTACATTGCCGCCAGTAATCTGCACAACAGAGTTAGGTATTGGCCAGGCTGTTATGTAATCGCCTTGCTTAACATAAGTAACATAGGGTTTTCCCCATGGATATAACGCGCCGTTATTCGCTTTAAATTTATTGGTCAGCCAGGTACCCCAACGTAATTCGTCGAAATAGTTGATGCCTTCATTCACAAATTCAATCCTCCGCTCATTTCTGATCCGTTCACGAAGGTCGGCCTGCGAACTCACATAAGTAGGCAATGCAGCATTGGTAATCTGTAATAAAGCAACTCCTGCTCTGGACCTCACTAAATTAACTAAATCTACGGTTGATTGTGTTACTCCTGATACTTCGTTCGTGCTCTCTGCCCAATTCAGCAACACATCAGCATAGCGAATAATCGGAAAATCAACCGGCGTTTGGGTCCTCACCCAGGTCTCAGCGGTACCGGTTTCCACAAATTTCCGGTAGTAATAAAAACCAACTGTATTGTCTGCCCTGATATCGAACGAAGGTGCCGTCTCTGCCCGATATGGCCAGCGCCAGTACTTAGCTACGGTATTCGGACCGAAAAATGTACTGTAAGGGGTAATTAAACTTTGGTTCATCCGCGGATCCCGGCTGGCGTATGCCCTGAGTATCCTGGCTTCGTTTCCAGCTGGCAGATATAGCGACACCTGTGCGCCTCTCGTAGCAGCAGCCGATAATTCCGCAGCTGTTGCACCGTCGCGAATAAAATAGACTTCACGCTGTGCCGGTGTTAATGTGGAATATCCGGGAATGACAGTATCCCAGTTAAATTTAGAGCCATCAACATTTTCGTAAAGATCCGCAAGGTAGGGCGATGCATTGTAGTAACTCCAGCAAGATCCATTTGCAGCCCTGGTTCCGTTATAAAAACTGATATCCGAACCATAACCTGCAAGATCTATATTCTGCATCGAAAAAATCATTTCCGGCGACTGCTCATTAGCCAGCTTGAACAGCTGATTATAACTGTCTGCGCCCGCCCCTGTATATAGAGCAAATCCTAAGCTTGGTAGCTGCTGAAAATCTGCAATAGCAGCAGCCCAATTCTTCTGATACATGTAAACTTTTCCACGTAACGCATAGGCTGCTCCTTTAGTTATACGTCCATAGTCACCAGACCCTGCAGCATATTTACCAGGTAGATTAGTCTCATTGATCGCATCGGTAAGATCGGTGATAATGCTTGTCCACACTTCATCTGTAGTGCTGCGGGCTTTGTTGAATTTATCGTATTCCGTAGGTTCAAGATAAATGGGAACCCCCTGGAAAACCTGATTTAAACGGTAATAGAAATAGGCCCTTAAAAACTTACATTCTGCCACATACTGCGCTTTTTTTACCGCCGTAGACGGCGATTGAAGCGGGATATTCTTAATCGCATCGTTTGCTCTTGCTATGCCTTCGTATAATGCCTGCCAGGCGGTGCTAAACAGCGACAAACTTGGCGTTGCAGTTCCTGCGGTAAGATCAGTAGCAAAATAGGCCTGCCCAGTATAGCCGTATCGGTCAGTACTGTATAATTCATAAAGCATATCACCTTCTCCGTTTTTTGTTCCTCCCCTTAGTGCGGCATAAACACCATTTACACCTTCTATGGTCGATGCATCGGATGTCCACATCGTTTTGGAAGACAATTGATTATCCGGCACCGTATTTAGTAAATTCTTTTTGCAGCTGCTTACAAATACCAAAGCAACAACGCATATCTGTATTATTTTTTTCATGATCGTTTGATGATTATTTGTACTTAAAATTTAGCATTAACACCTAAAGAAAACTGTTTCATGATCGGATAAGGCGTTCCCAAGCTACCTTGTTCAGGATCTCCCAGTTTATAAGCACTAAGGGTTAATATATTCTCGCCGGTAACATAGAAATTGAGAGATTTCACTACACCTCCCAGTCGGTTCATTAAACTTTCGGGGATGGTATAGCCCAGCTGAACATTTTTGATCTTCAGGTATGAGCCGTTTTTTAACCAGAAATCGCTGGCAACATCATTAATTACATCGGCTGTTTTTATCCTTGGATAATATCCGTTCAGATTGCTTGCCGAATAATGATCATCTGCTACTTGTTGAGGAATGCTGGAAGCCAACCGCACAAATGAGCTGTTGATATAAGCGTAATTGGTATAAAACTTCATCCCTGCTCCCCCAGCCAGAATCACCGAAAGATTAAAGCCTTTGTAGCTCGCATTTAGGTTCAGGCCGAACACGTATTTTGGCAAGGTTGAATAATTCTGGAATTGTGCATCTCCTGCATTACCATAAACACCATCATTATTGTTATCCGAATAAAGTAAATCACCCTTATAAAGATTCCCTGCTGCAACGGTGTTCACCGGGCCAAAACTATAACCGGCAGCTTTCATTGCAATCACCCAGTTCAAATCGGCATCTGTTCTGATCATACCATCTTTGGGTCCTCCCTTCGGATCAACCGCACCGGTAGCTGTGGTATAGGTACCCGAGCCTTTGTAAACGGTTTGCAAATAAAACTCATTAATTAAGTGACCCTCTACAACACGGTTATTACCCCCACTGGAAACTGCCGAAACATTGTTAGAAGTGGAAACACTGCCGTCAACCGCATTTACACCATATGTAGTAGCGATTAATCCCTTGTAATTCGTCACCTGATTTTTGTAATAGTATGCCAGGTTAGCTGTAGCACTGTAATGCAACTGGCCTTTATTACCCTGCCAGCCCAATGTAAATTCCATTCCCTTGGCACTTACGCCTGCCAGATTAACTGTGGGAGCGGTAGCGGTACCGTGGGTGATATCAATTGTCGGAAGAAAAAGGATTCCCGATGTTTTCTTACTAAACCAATCCGCGGTAAAGCTCAATCCTTTTAGCGCGGTTAGGTCGATTCCAAAATCAGTTTCTTCAGTGGTTTCCCAATGTAATGCGGGATTCCCTATTTTGGAAGTGTACAATCCCACTACTGACGTACCATTAAGTGAGTACGCCGTTGTGGTAGCACTGGTTGTAGAGTACAACGATTGCCAGTCATAATTTCCTGACGCTACATTACCTACCCTTCCCCATGAAGCCCTAATCTTGAATGTATTAACTTTTATTTTTTCCAGGAAATTTTTCAAAAATGCTTCTTTGTCTAGGTTCCATCCTGCCGAAAAAGAAGGAAAATATCCGAATTGATTTACCGGCCCGAATTTAGAGGATCCATCTCGTCTCAGATTTGCCTCAAACAAATACTTGTCTACGTAACTATAATTCAAGCGGCCGAAAAATGATCGGAAAGCATAGTTGTCGCCCGCGCTACCTGTTGGATTGGTTGGAAAAGAACTGGCTGTACTGATTGCTGTTACAGAACCATCAACTAATCCTTTGGCGGTAATACTGGTTGCATAAGCATAAACTTTGTATTGATTATACCCCGCAAGTAAACCAAGATGGTGTTTTTCTCCAAAATTAGTATTATACCGAAGGAGACTTTCCATGGTCATGTTGTAAGATTTGCTGAAGGTATTAGCTGTTGTGGAATTAACCGGATCGGCTTGATCATTACTTTGCGTAATTGCATTCATTTGAAAGTTTTTAAAACGCAAGGATTGGGGATCGGTGAAGCTATTGGTTTCATTAAATTTGGGTGCATAACTAATTCTTGGTTCAAAGGTTAACCCTTTAGCGAGATTGGCTTTCACGTACCAGGTACTACTGATATTTGTGGAAATCCGGTTCCCTTTTGTTCCTCGCAAACGTGAAAGCACATTACCTGTACTCCCGTTTACGGGTACCGGATCTATACCATAATAACCATCGTAATAGGGATAAGCCATAGGTGCAATCTGTCTGAGAAAATTCAGAAAGTCTGAAACATTGGTTAGGCTGTATTTACCCAAATCACCAAATGTGTTGGTGCCAACAGTAATGTAATCATTGATCTTTGTTTCCAGATTAATGCGAAAACGGTAATCGCTATACGCGGTATTGTCGATTATTCCGGGATTATTGATGTAACCGAGGGAAAGAAGATAGCTAGTGCTTTCCGATTTACCATTTAATGAAATATTGTTGTTTTGCAATGCGCTTCGGTTTATGGTCGTTTTAGCCCAGTCTGTATTGGCATAGGCAACATCATTTGGTATACCCTGGGCAGTTGTACCATCAGGGTTAGAAGCCGCGTCTATGTAGGGTTGGATGATATCCGGGGAATAGATTACTGCCCCACCGATGTTTGCTGAAGCCTCATTGATTAACCGCATATAATCCACACTATTGGTTACGAATTTTGGCAGCTGTGAAGGTCGGGTGGAAGAAAATATACCACTGTAACTCAATGTTGGTTTTCCTGATCCTTTTTTAGTCGTAATCAGTATCACTCCGTTTGCAGCAAGCGAACCGTAAATTGCGGTTGATGCAGCGTCTTTTAACACTGTTACACTTTCCACATCCTGAGGATTCACCGCATCGATAGAACCGCTAATGCCATCAATCAAGACCAGAACACTTGAGCTGCTAAGCGTACTTAGCCCGCGTATGGACAAACTCGATGCATCACTCCCGGGCTGACCTGAAGATTGATTACTATATAAACCTGAAGCCAGGCCTGCAAGAGAATTGGACAAATTGGTAACCGGCCTGTTTTCGATATCCTTACCGCTTATTGTTGCAATAGATCCTGTTAAGTTCACCTTCTTTTGCGTTCCATAGCCTACTACAACCACTTCGCTTAATGAGCCGGCATCAGGCAACATGGTGACATTTACCACTACACCAGTGCCAACCGGCTTTTCCTGTGCCTGATAGCCTACATATGAAAACAAAAGCACCGCATTTTTTGGCGCTGTAATGCTATAGTTACCTTTTGGGTCACTTACAGTAATCACCGTACTACCCTTTACCTTAACACTTACTCCTGGTAAGGTTTCCCCTTTTTCATCTTTAACAGTCCCTGAAATTTTAGCTTCCTGCGCCAAAGCATGAGTTACCGTGCATAAAACAAAGACAATTCCAAGCCATACGCACTTCATGCGCGATAAGCTCTCATTTTTTTTAGGATGTAAATAACCCTTTTTGTAAATTTTGATCATATTAGTTTAATGTTGGTTAATTTGGTTATACCTCAAGCAAGGCTTACGAATTGCTGCTATCGTAAATTGCTTGTTATACCAAATTTGATCATTATCATAAAAGGAGTAGGGTGAAAATCCTTAATAAAAGGGATGAAAATTCTAAATCTTTCGAAAAACTAAGGTCCTTGACTGAATCAGGTAAGTGGTACTAAAATTAAATTTCGCACAATCTGTTCTGGGAAAGCAGAATTATACCGCGAGAGTGCACCAGAAGATTGGTGAGGTATTAAAGAGATAATAAAGAGCTGTGTTTTCTCTTATTTAAGACTTCTGCTTAATGCTTTTCCCCAAAACGTACCAAGCGCCTGTGCCCCCTTTTTGTTTGGATGAAGATAGAATGTACCGGCGGGGCCATGTTCTTCATTCATATCGCTTAAGTATTTTTTCTTAAAATATGGATATGCATCTTCATCGCCAAGGTAAACCCGCCCTGGCTGCACTTGCTTGTATGCCTTAACCAAAGACCTGATCTGAGGGAAATAGCTCTGCAATCTTGCTCTTCCTGCACGGAGATATACTGATCGGTTTTGTGTGCTGTCACTGTAATAAATCGGTGTATGGAATACAACTTTAGCATTAGGGTACATGCTCAGTAGCGTGTCGGCCAGGGTTTTTAAATTAGAGCGATATGTCTCAGCGGAAACGGGAGATCCATTAGGTCCCTTCTCTGCGCTGTCGTTGGTGCCCAGCATAATACTAAAAACCAAGCCGGCATTTTTTTCAGCAAAAAAAGCATCTGCAGCTTTTACCAGCTCCGGAAATGCCTTATTGGTAACGGGCAAAAAGTCGACCGTTGTATAACCGCTGTGTCCCTGATTGCTGAATCGGACATTTTGAAACTTTCCTGAAACCTTTAAATAATCTGTTGCAATAGCCGCAGGACCGAAAGTGCCGGCATTTTCTACCATCCGCGATTCTGTAATACTGTCGCCGATAAAAATGATATCGTAATTGTTCTTCTCTTTTAAACGAAAAGCGGCTGAAACGGTTAAACATATTACCGCAAATAAAAAAAACAATTTGTAAAGGCTCATTCTATTCATATTGGCCGGAATCGATTTTAACCGAATGTATTAATTTTTTTCCTTGCCGCGGTATTGTGCAACGGCCTATTCCCAATTGATAACTGGATTGCCCATACAGATGGATCATGAAAAAGACCGTTGTTGTTGTTTTATCGAGTATAAGTTAAGGGTATTCCTTTGCAAGCACATCCTCGGTCAGCTCTGCAAAAACCTGTTTAATCATTACTTCCGTCGCTTTTATGGCATCAATAAGCGCGACCTTTGGAATCCCTTTGGAAAAGTTCGGTGAGGTTTGCAGATAAGATAATTCATTTGCATTATTTTATATTTGAAAATTAATGCTCTGTTATGAAGTATCGATTAACCTTAGTTAAAGTTTTGATTGCTTTTTTGCTCTTTTCCATTAACCTTTTTGCTCAGAATAAACTCAACAGTTCTTACGTAGCGGCAAAGATTAATTACCTGAGCGGGGAAGATCTCCCTGATGACAACATCCTGAAATACACATATGTAAAATATACCTTTACCCCAACCGGAGAATTTGGTAGTTCATCAGCTTATAACGATAAAGGTTTAGAATATCTCTATCAGGTATCGGGCAACCGTTTGATGATTAAAACCCTTGAAGGTTCGGTGATCAATACTTTGAGAATCATGGAATGGGACAATAATAAGATGGTGTTGATTAGCGCTTCGGCTACCGGGGCACTTGATGATGCAATGTCTCTGCAATACACCTTCTACAATGAAAAACTGGTTCAGAGAAGTATGCCGTTAAAAGCTGATGATATTTTCAGCATTAAAGAAAATGATACAGTATATAAATCGGGACAAAAAATATATGCACCCTTTAAAGGCTCTTCTTTTCAACGGTATTTACAGCTGGAAATTGGTAAAAAGAAACTGAACCCAAAAGATGTGGAACTCATTTCTACCTTTATCATCAACGAAAATGGTAAACCTGATAGTCTGAGAATCCTTCAGGGCATCAGCAAAAAGTACGACGAAGAATATCGGAAAGCTTTCAACTCGGCCGCCGGAATGTGGTTACCGGCATATCACAACGGAAAAGCTGTTAAAGTATTGATGAATATATCATTGAAATACCTGAGTATAGGTGTGGCGATGCCTTATTATTTTAGTTCGAAATCTGCAAATGACGCATACCAGCTAAAAGATTATACCCTTGCCTTGTATCATTACGATAAATCACTTGAGGCAAACCCTAATGATGTCAGCAATCTTTACCGCCGCGGGATTTGTAAGCAGATGCTGGGCAATATGGAAGGTACCTGTGAAGACTGGAAAAAGATCAGGCAACTCGGTAATAACACCGCAAATGAATTTCATCAACCTCCTTTTGGGTTGGAGCGTGTTTGAGGTTATTCATGGTTCTGAAAAATTCCTCGGCCCTGCCTGCGGGCTGAACAAAGTAAACCAGCTTGCCCTGATCGGTGAGCTGTATCCAGGTATGTGGAATATTTCGGGGTAAAAAAGTAGTGTCGCCGGGCGCCATCATTATCGTTTCTCCTACTACTACAAAACGGTAGCCGTTAAATATTTGTAACCAGCGCCCCTCTGATTAAAAGACGGAGGCTGACCACCTCTAACTACATATTAACCAATTGGTTACAAACTATCAAAGAGATGCCGTTAAATATTTGTAAGGGTTTTTAATTAAATACAGATTTAGTACATTCTTTTGAATACATGGCTGCTGACTTTAATTTTTCCAAACCGAGGCCCAGAGCTTGACTACATGTCTCGATTTTTAGTTTTGCACTCAAGTCGTGGAAATAACTTGAGGACCATATTTCAAGTACCTTTGAATCCTTTATAAATCTGGAGATGTCAGCTTTGACAAAGTCCATTTTAACCCTTTCAATCATTTCGCCCAATAATTTCCTGAACTCCTCTTCGTTGATGGTCTCTTTTTTCCAGTCACCGCTATCGATTGCCCTTAGCAAGAAATGGTCGAGATTGAGGGGGTATCCTTTTTTGATGTACCATTCCATATCATACCAGTCCCGTCCCTTTACATTTGTGCCCCACTTGCGAAAAAGCAATGCATGCATTTTTCCTGCAAAAAGATCGGGAAGCGACAGGCACTTCACGTAAAATGAAAAAGGTCGAAGCAATAATTTTTCTTCGGTAGAGAAGCCCAATGGCGGTTCTCTATCCACTTCTATCTTTATCTTGATATTGGCTACTTCCTTAAGTCCGTTCTGTGGGATAACACCCTCCAACACCAATTCCTTCCAAATGGTTTCCGACTTTAGAAAGGCTGAGTTGATGTTGCTCTTCGCTGCCTTCTGTTTTTCCGAAATAGATACCTGCATTCCTAGTGCGGCGAACTCGTTTATGATAGCATCTTGGTATTTTTCCAGCGAAAAATCTGGATCAACGACAAGCAACGAAAAATCCAGATCCTCCGAAAATCGGTCTAGCCCATAGAATATCCTAAGGGCAGTTCCGCCATAGAATGCCGCTTTTTCAAAAAAACCAGCACGGTTAAGTCCAGCCAGGGTAATCTCCTGCATGATTTCCCTCAATGCATCTTTAGCTTCCTCCCTGTTTGCGGGATGATAATCTTCGAGCCATTCCTTTATCATAATTTTTCAATCATTTTGATTAACATTTCCAGGCTTTCCCTTTTGGGTGCATTTTCCAGCCAGCTGAACATCGCATTTAGATTAAACTTAGCGAGATCTTCTTCTTCCATTCTCAGGTTTCCAAAAACATAGTCCCTTGTAGAAGACTGGCTTCTTAAGGTTATGCCTGCTGTTGTAGCTATTTTATCGCATAGGGCCTTTTCGGGGGTTGCCATTATGGCTTGCTGATCTTTAGACAGATTCACAGTGGCAAGGCCGAATGCATAATAAGGCAATGGCAGGTTGGTATAGCTATATAGTCCAATGCTGGTTTGAAATTTCCTCGATGCTTTTGTAGTCATTGAAGTTACCGCAAACACTTTTTCTGGAATTAGCCCGTAATGGGCGAGCGCACTTTCCATTGAAAGGTAGCTTGGTCCGAGTATATGGTTGGCAAGCAGAGCGCTTTCAGGCCGTTCAGCGCCAAGAGACCTACCTGCTATATAAAGTCCCTTTTTGATCGGTTCGATCAGACCATCTGCTTTTAAAGATAGTATCTTATCATTTGGCCGTTTATAGTCTTTCAAAAGGCCAGCCAGTAGCTGGTGGGTCAGCGGTTGGTTAGATAACTCTCTTAGTGCTGTCTGAATATCCATTGTAAAATATCAATAAGATAAACGGCTTATTTTCGTTTATCTTATGTTAAAGATACATAAAATATTTAAATATGCAAAATATTAACAAGATAAACGGATTTAATTCGTTTATCTTATGTTTATTCAACAATAATACTGAATTAAAAGATGGAAACTACTAAGACAAGCGGATGGCTGGGGCCTCCGCTTTAATAGACGGACGCTACCGTGTGTCGTTAAGACAAATGGAGGTAGGAAACTTCCTATTATGAAAATAAAAAACCCCATCCTATTAACTAGAAATGGGGTTTTCAAGTGATTTTCGGACTTGAAAATCTGAGCTCCTTCTGCTGGGCTCGAACCAGCGACCCTCTGATTAACAGTCAGATGCTCTAACCAGCTGAGCTAAGAAGGAATATTTTTTTTCCACCAAAATCCTCTGGCAACTTTGTTATAAAAAATCCCCACATTGCTGTGAGGATTTTCGCTCCTTCTGCTGGGCTCGAACCAGCGACCCTCTGATTAACAGTCAGATGCTCTAACCGGCTGAGCTAAGAAGGAATCCGGCTTTCCAAATAAACAAGGTTTTTAAGCTTTTCAGCAAACATTCCCTTGTTCGTTTTGGGAATGCAATATTAGGGCTTTTAAATTATTTATGCAATATTTGCAGTGAAAAATTTTTAAAAAAATTCAATTTAAAATATATGAGCCTGATAATCATAGGTACTGTAGCTTTTGATGCTATTGAAACTCCTTTCGGAAAAACGGATAAAATTGTTGGTGGCGCCGCAACTTACGCAAGTTTAGCTGCTTCATATTTCTATAATAAAGCGAAAATCGTTGCCGTTGTTGGAGATGATTTCCAAAAAGCCGATATCAACACCTTTACCGAACACGGAATTGATACCGAAGGATTACAGATTAAAGCTGGTGAAAAATCTTTTTTCTGGTCGGGAAAATACCATAACGATATGAACAGTCGCGATACTTTAATTACTGAATTAAATGTATTGGAAAACTTTGATCCGGTTATCCCTGAGAGCTATCAGGATTGCGAATACCTGATGTTAGGCAACCTGACACCGCAGGTACAGCAAACCGTGATTAAACGTCTTAAAAACCGCCCGAAATTAATCGTGATGGACACCATGAACTTCTGGATGGACATTATGATGGATGATTTACTCGAAACCATTAAACTTGTTGATGTATTAACGATTAATGATGCAGAAGCCCGTCAATTATCAGGCGAATATTCTTTAGTTAAGGCTGCTAAAAAAATCCTGACCATGGGACCTAAATACCTGATCATTAAAAAAGGTGAGCATGGCGCATTGCTATTTCACGAAGATCAGATCTTCTCAGCACCAGCCCTACCATTGGCAGAAGTTTTCGATCCGACCGGTGCAGGCGATACATTCGCGGGTGGTTTTATTGGTTATTTAGCAAAAGTTGGAACCATCAATTTTAATAACATGAAAAATGCTATTATTTACGGTTCGGCCCTTGCCTCTTTCTGCGTAGAAAAGTTTGGAACTGAGAAACTGTTAAACTTAACAGAAGAAGAAGTTGCAGGGAGAATTCAACAGTTTGTGAAGTTAAGTGCCTTTACCATCGAGCTTTAGGTTTACGCCTTGATGAAGCCGCAGGTTTACAGATGATACGCTAATCTGCAAATCTGCGGCTTTACTACTTAAAATCCTGCTGCTGCAGGCTGCTTGTTTCTGAGGTTGATTACAGTACGACTGATAACAGGCTGCAACGCAATCAAAATAATGCTTACTAAACAAAGCACAGCAATCCATTCATAATAGCTTACGCAGAACTGCAAAAAAGTTTGCTTCTGCACAGCCTTATTAAGCAATCCCATGGCTGCTTTTCCCGCCTCATCCCTGGGCATTCCCCTTGCTGTTAAAGCCGATTGATACATTTTCAACTGCTCTGCCAGGGTAAAATCAAGCATGGAAAGTTTTTCACGCAATTTGTTGTTGTGCTCTCCTTTGAAATAAATCTGATAAAAATTAATAAATGCCAGACTTAAGCTAAATGTCGAAAACCGCACAAATACCCCAACCGAAGATGCCGATTGACTCATGCTATCGGGAACAGACGACATGATGAACATCACTATGGGCGACATCACCATTCCAGCACCTGCGCCCTGCAAAAATAAAGGAATATAGAAGTTATAAGTTCCCGCCTCACTGGCAAAAAGTAAGCACATCCAAAGAAAGAATATGAATAGCAAGGTAAAACCTGTTACCCATAAAACCCGCAGATGTTTTTGCCGGGTTAAAAACCTTATGGCAATAACAGAACCGAAAACAACGCCAGCGATATTGAAAAGCATAATCTCATTGGCATGCAATGAATCCATACCCAATACATTGATAAAGTAAGACGAAGTGAGGGAAAAGGCCCCGCGAATAATATACAGGATAACCAGAAACACAATCCCGATTGAAAAATTCCGCGACTTAAAAACGCTCAGATCAATCGCCGGCCTTTTCAATGTTTTTTGCCTTAAAATGGAGGTGAGCCCTAAAGTGACAATAGCCACAATTGATAGCACAATACCCGGATTGTCCAGCCAATCTCGCTCCTGACCATACACCAGCACATAGGCAATCAGCACCAGCATGACCGAAAACAATACAAAGCTCATCCAGTCGATTCGATACAGCGGCATTTTCCTCAGCACATGTACCCTGTTCATTACACTGAAAAGTAAAACAGCACTGGGTAAAAAACAAAAAATGATTGCCTTATATACCACATTGTATTCAAAATTCTCAACGATAGGTACAGAAAACAAAGCCGTAATAGGTGAAACACAAAGAATCATCCCGTAGAATATAGTATAACCAGTTTCTTTTGCATGTTCCGATTTTAAGCGGCTAAAAAGCAAATTCAAGGAAATACTGGTAATTCCACAATTTACAACCCCCTGTAAAAACCGGAGGGCAAATATAATACCCATAATTCGGGTATGGTAACAGCAATAGGCAATGGCAATTTCCAAAATCACACAGATCAGCAAATAATCCTTCGTCGCCACTCGGGCAAAAAAGCGTCGTTCAACTACCGCAAAACTCGCTACAGCAGCATAAAACATCAATAGTGAAAATTGTACATCAGCAGGCTCACCACCGTAATATCCTGCGGCAGCAATACCATCAGCGGTAGACAATGCAAAAAGCAAAACCGATGAAAGCAATACCGATACAATGCTGGAAACAACCAACCATTCGGGTACTCTTGCCTTAAATATGGACAACACCTTAGTCATTTCTTTTCACTTTAACACCTGCACTCATTCCGGCACTTAACAAACCAAAATCCTTCCCGGTATTTGACAGTTTGATTCGAACAGGGATCCGCTGTGCAATCTTCACAAAGTTTCCTGTCGAGTTATCTGGAGGAAGCAATGAAAACCTCGAACCTGTTGCACCCGATAATGACTCTATTTCACCTAAAAAAAGCACATTTGGAAAAGCATCAACCTCTACATCAACCTTTTCGCCCACATGCATTTTGGCAATCTGTGTTTCCTTAAAATTTGCAACAACCCATTTACCCGCACTTCTATCCACAATATAAGCGATTGTTTGTCCGCCTTGAACCAATTGCCCTGCCTGAATAGTTCTGCGCCCCATCTTCCCATCATAAGGCGCAACAATTACCGTATAGGAGGTATTCAGGTTATTTCTTTTCACAACAGCCGCCCTCCTTTTGATCTCTGATTCAAGCACGTCACTTTGCGCCTTGATATCATTGGTCTTTGAAATTGCTGTAACATAATCTTCTTTCGCAGCCTGATACTCTGCCTGAGCAACCTGTAAAGTACTCTCAATGGTTTCCAGCTGCTGACGGGTAGCAGACTCGGCATCAAAAAGCTTTTTGTATCGGTTATAATCCGTTTCAGCCTTCCATAGTTTCGCCTTAGCCGCAGCAATCTTGGCCTGCGTAACCGAAGCTGCACTTTGAGCCGTTTTAATATTGCTCTGCTGAACCGAGACCTGAGCTTTTGCATTCATCAGCGAAGCCGAAGCCTCATCCTGCTGAACGGTGTAATCGTCGTCATCTATCAAAACCAGTGTATCGCCCTTTTTAACCTCTTCATTCTCCTCAAACCTGACTGATTTGATATAGCCACTTACCCGGGCAGTAACCGGATTAATATATTCATCTACTTGTGCATCATTGGTTTCTTCGTAACGTAAATAGCCCAGAAGCGTTTTCACGCCCCATACCAGCAAAACAGCAAGCACAATTAGCGCTATAATGGTGGTAATCCTACTGATGATTTTATCTGCCTTATTTTGTGTTTGTGTGTTCATTTTATAAATTTCCTACAGCTTTTTGTAATTGATAGTATTGAATTCTGGCGTTTACTTTCGCAGTGGTTAATTCGAATTTCGATTGTAAAACCTGTGTTTCTGCATCAAGTAAATCTGTTAAGAGCGAAAGTTGATTGAAATATGTATTCTGTACAATCCTGTAACTTTCCGTAGCCTGTTTGATATTTTCTTCCGCCAGATTGATCCGCTGTAACGATTCTTTGTAACGGATATAATTCTCCTGCACTTCCTGCCTGATATTGTCCTTCACATCCTCATCCTCAACCTCCTGTTGCTTTAACCGGATCTGCGCTTCCTTCACCTTATGCTGGTTGGTGTACCATGATGATATCGGAATCTTTAACTTCAAACCAAACATCCCGTTGCTGTACAGCGAAAGCGCATAAGGATAAAACTGAATTTGAGGATAAGCATAAGCATATTCTCCAAAGAAGCCCAGCGTTGGCAAAATATTAGATTTAACGTTCTTTAGTTTCAGCTTAGCCAGCTCCTGTTCTTTTTCCGAAACCTGTAGTTTAAAAGAAGCAGTTTTTGCATCAGAAACATAATCTTCAATCTGTTTCAAAGCAACCGCATCGGTTTCAACGGTTAAAACCTCAGGGCTTAATGCCGCATCATCAGGTCTTCCAATTAAAATATTAAGTTTCTGTTTTGCAATCCTGATACTGTTTTCAATTTCCGTAAGCAGCATTTTTTGCTTCGATAAACGGAGTTCAGCCCTCAGCACATCACTTTTTAAAACCGTTCCGTTTTTATAAAGCTGATTAATTTCGGCAAGTTGCTTCTCTCTGTCACGAATATCCTGTTCCAGCAAACTTTTGTATGAGATGTTCCGAAAAACATCATAAAAATAAACTGCAGCGGTATAGTGAATTTCCTGACGGCTTTGCCGCTTCTGCACATTACTTAGTTCGCTTTCTACCTTTGAGGCTGCAATTTCAGTATTAGTTTTTCCACCGTTATAGATGTTTACATAAGCTTCAGCTCCCGCTTTGTAATACGTTGGTGCAACCTCAAACTGCGATGGAGTATGGAATAAACCGCTATCATAGATGGGCAAAGGAAGCACATGCGCATAGGTACCTGCCGCAGATACCTCAGGCAAACGTTCTGCCTTACTTACCTTAATATGTGTTTCTGCGGCCTGGGCGGCCAATTCATGTAACTGGTTTTTCTTACTGTTACTGTCTGCCAGCGCCCAAACCTCATTGATGGTAATATGATTGGAAGGAGCGGTTTGTGCATGTAAAAAATTGGATGATAAACGAAAGGCCATGCACAGCCAAATTATTCTTTTATATGCTATAAAATTCATACCTGTTAATTAATGGTGCAAATTTCGACAGAGATTTGTTTCTTTGTTTTATCTAAAGTGACAGATATTTATTCAAACCGGCCAAATGTTAAAAGTTAGCAACGAAGACCTTTTATTTGCAATCGACGAAAAACCAGAAACCATGTACGTTTGGCACAGCAGGTTCGAAGACCGATTTCAAGACCATACCCACTCTAAAGGACAATTGACTTACGTAGAGGGAGGCATCATCTTTTTATACACCAAAGAAAAATCTTACTTTCTGCCGGCCAGGCATTACGTATGGATACCGGCAGGTATAGAGCACCATTTACAACACCGGTATCATGCTGCAGTGGTAAGGAATATTTATTTTGACACCACCACAGATGATGAAAATCCTTTCTATAATCAGATTGGCATTTACCCTGTGAATAATCTCCTGCTCGAAATGTTTTTATACTCGGAGAGATGGAACGGAAATATAGAGCCAGCAACCAAAGAATATGATTTTTTAAACACGCTGAAAAATATCCTCCCTGTGGTGAGCCGGCACCCCTTGCCAATCGCACTACCCACTACCGAAAATCAGCGTTTAAGGTCCGTTCTAAAACACATTATCGACAACCTTGCTAATGACAACATGAGTTTGGAAAGTGTAGGAAAGGCCAATGGATTTAGTGAGCGTACTTTATCACGTTTATTTCAATCGGCCATGGACACTTCTTTTTTCCAGTACCTGAAACTGGCAAGAATGATCAAAGCAATGGAAATGTTACTCGAAACCGAACTCACCATCAGTGAAATTGCCTATGAGGTTGGCTATAACAGCATTTCATCTTTTAGCAATACCTTTTATAAAATGGTTGGCAAACGGCCCTCAGAATTTAAAGAATTGAAGCTGGCTACACTAACCAGAATTAACCTGGTATAGCTAGTATTGCAACAGGGCTGAATTTTTCAAATACAGCATCGGTATGTGGCGCATCCTGGAGTTCATCTGTTAGATCCTGGCCAGCCCAATGTTCGTAATGCTTGCCGTTCCGCCATAAGCGGCTGTCGGTCATATCATATATCAAACCTTTATAGGCTACCCATATTTGCGGCTTATCCTGTCCGTTTCTTAATGCAAGCTGTTGTTTGGTATAAACCGGTAAATCCATTTAATATGTTCTAATAGCTCCAATGGTAAGTAAGTTACACCATCAGGTGTTCGGTGTTATATTTAACAGAGCTATACCTGTCTTTAAAAAATTCGTACAGATAAATATTCATCAGCAATAAGCCCATTAAATAAAAATGGTCTTCAAACGGAATTGTACCCACCCTAAAACCAAGATTCTGCTTATCATTATACATCACAACGGGTATTGCAGTTAAAAAGCCATTTACGATGTAAAAGGGTATGAGCGAAACAAGGTAAGCCCTGTAAAATTTGTACATAAACCGGAACTTAACATTCACGTACTCCACATAGGAAAGCAAAATCAGCAGAAAGCCAAAATTGATAATCGTATACCACCGGTCATACCCAAAGAATAACATGGCAACGGAAAGTCCCAGAAACAGGTTACTGAGCGAAAAACTGTATTTCTGTAAATCATTATTTGGAAAATAAACGTTCAAACATTCATAAATAAAAATACAGGCATAGGGAACAGTCAGGAAAAAAAGTATTTCCTCAAGTGGCAAACCAAAAAACTGAATACCCACAATATAGTCAGGATTGAATGACCATACATGCAGTTTAACAAATAATAAATCCCACACCAGAAAAACAACACCTGTGATTGAAATCGCAGGTATTACAAACCTCCATTTACTAAAAAAGTAAACCTTTTTATCAAATGACAGCACAAGGGGAAAAAAAATGACGGCAATATTAATGAGCAGGTAGATATAATTCATTTAGTTAAATTTCTTTAAAATATTGACTTCAACCGCAGAACATCGTTTACTGTCAATCATAAACCGGGCAACATTTTTAATTAATTCATCGTTGGCTACGCCAAAGTTACGGTTTTGGTAGTGCTTTATAATTTCTTTCCTGTCTACATCCAGATCTTTACTAAACCCTAGAAAACCTGGTGTAAAATGTTCAATCGAAAAACGCATGAAACGAAGCTCCAAATTTTCAGCATCCATATTAATGGCTTTTTGCATTGTTTTTAACGCCTGCTTCAAATATTTGATCTTATTGTATGGATTCCAGGCGTGCTTGGCCTTGAGCGCCTCTAACGTACCGCAATACCCGTTAATTAAAGCAGTCTTATTTTTGAATTCGCTTAGTTTCAGATAGAGTGAGTCGGTAAGTGATGAATTATCAACAGCCTTGATTAAGTTATTCTTTAGTATGGCAACCTCTTTCGGAGACAATTGTGAATAGCTAACCTGAATGGAACCAAAAAAAAACAGTAATAAAATTTGAAATTTCCTCATCTAGTAAAACAAAGGTATAAAAAGTCAGTTGTTTTTTAAGGTTTGGAGAATCAGCAGTAAAAGATTCGAAAATTAGTTCATGATGGCACATTCCTTAACGTGCTTTATAAAACAAAATCGGTAAAAAATCACTTTATTTACGCAATGGATAATAAACCAAAAGTAATTGTGATCGGCGCAGGCTTTGCAGGATTGGCAGCCGCTGCAGTTTTAGCTAAAGATGGTTTTGAGGTTACCGTACTCGAAAAAAATGAAATGGCAGGAGGAAGGGCCAGAACCTGGGAGAAAGACGGCTTTACCTTCGATATGGGGCCGAGCTGGTATTGGATGCCTGATGTGTTTGAGAATTTCTATCAGCTATTTAACAAAACCACTGCTGATTTCTATGACCTGCAACGCTTAAGTCCATCATACAGGATTTATTTTGGACAGAATGATCGTATGGATATTCCTTCCACTTTAACAGATTTGTATCAACTATTTGAAGAACTTGAACCCAACAGCAGTAAAAATCTCGACTCATTTCTGGCACAGGCAAAATACAAATACGATGTAGGAATGAACGAGTATGTATTCAAGCCATCCCATAGTATAATGGAATATTTTGATCCGCGTTTAGCCGTTAGCGGGATCAAGCTGCAACTATTAGGCAACATGCGAAAACATGTACATAAGCTGTTTAAAAATGATAAGCTCAGAAAGCTGCTGGAATTTCCGGTTCTATTTCTCGGGGCCACCCCGCAAAATACACCCGCACTGTATAGCTTGATGAATTATGCCGATCTGGTATTGGGCACCTGGTACCCAAACGGCGGTATGCATAAAATTGTTTCAGCTATGCAAACCATTGCCATAGAACAAGGCGTGAAGTTCAAATTCAATACGGAGGTTACGAAAGTCAATGTGAAAAATAATATTGCAGATGAGGTAGTGACCAGCGACGGGAATTATAAAAGTGACTTCGTTATCGGAAATGCCGATTACAACCATATCGAACAAAAACTTTTAAATTCCGAAAACCGAAGATACACCGAGGAATACTGGGACAGCCGAACGATGGCTCCCTCTTGTTTATTATTCTATGTTGCTGTAGATAAAAAACTGAAAGACATTTTACACCATAACCTGTTTTTCGATGAAAACTTTGATGCACACGCTGAAGAAATTTATACAGAACCAAAATGGCCATCCAAACCATTGTTCTATGTATGCTGCCCTTCTGTTACCGATAGCAGTGTAGCACCTGAAGGATGCGAAAATCTTTTCTTTTTAATTCCTGTAGCACCCGGACTGAAAGATATCGAAAGCAAAAGAGAAGAATACTTTAATTTGATCCTTAAACGCTTCAATGAATTAACAGGAAACGACATACATAACAATATTTTGTTCAAAAGGAGCTATGCCATGAAAGATTTTGAGCAGGACTACCATGCCTTCAAAGGAAATGCCTATGGCTTAGCAAACACATTGAAACAAACCGCATTCTTAAAACCAAAGATGGCTTCCGTTGTAACAAATTTTTTATACACCGGACAATTAACCGTTCCAGGCCCTGGAGTGCCCCCTGCAATCATATCAGGGCAAGTGGTAGCAAAAGAAATAAAAAAAAAGTTAAAAAAAGCTTGACAAACTTAAAATTTCCCCTATCTTTATAACCACAAAACAAAAACACTATTTAAAAGCCTGAAAACACATAATCGTTCAAGGTTTTCATTTGTTTCGAAATAAGAGAGAAGATAAGTTGTTGAAAGAAAAAATAAGAATCAACTAACCAAATATATGATAAGCAAGAAGGCCTGGAGACATCCGGGCCTTTTGCTTTTAATTCAATTTCCCTTTGAACCAACACGCATTAGCCATACAAAACTAATTCTTCATCAAATCTCCGGTGACTCCTAACAAAAAAAGCCCGGAAATAATCCCGGGCTTCATGTTTTTCATGTGGTGTATTTTAAGCCATTTCAGCTAAAGCAATATCTTTAGAGTATGTTTTCAGGTATTTTTTAAGAATTCCACGCGCAACGTGAATACGAGTTTTTACTGTTCCAATTGGAATGTTCAGCATATCTGCTATTTCATGGTATTTGAAGCCTTCGAAATAACGGATAAAAGGAATATAATATTCTTCAGGCAGTTGCGCTAAAGCCTTATCTATATCGCCGAGCACGAATTTACTTTCTGCCTGATTTTTGGTTGCACTATAAGAAAGATTCGCTGAAGATATATCGTCGCTTTGGGTAATTAATGTATTGGTTTTAACCAGACGGCGATAGTTATTGATAAAGGTATTTTTCATGATGGTAAACAACCACCCTTTTAAATTTGTACCTTCTTTAAACTTATTATAATACGTAATAGCCTTAAGCATGGTATCCTGTACAAGATCATTTGCATCTTCTGCATCTTTGGTAAAATTTAAAGCGTAAGATCTAAGCGATACTGAATGGTGATTAACTAGGTGATTGAATTCGAATTTTGTCATGATGTTTAGCTTTAGGTAAGATAAAAAGTCAAATGAACTAGGTTTCATTCCCTTTAGCTTAAACAAAATTAGTACCAAAAATTTTTGGCATGGCCGCTAACCCCTGTACGGGTTTTAGGGGAAGATTTCGTCACAGAATATTTACTTCACGTTCTAGGGTGACTCCAAAAGTAGACTTTACACTGTCTATAATCTGGGCAGAAAAATCGAAAACATCTGTGCCAGAAGCCCCTCCGTGGTTCACCAGTACCAGTGCCTGGTTTTTCCACGTACCAGTTTTACCTACAACTTTCCCTTTCCAGCCACATTGTTCAATCAACCATCCTGCTGCGAGCTTAATTTTATTATCAGCTGTTGGATAATGCACTACATCCGGGTGCCTGGCGATCACATCTGCGAACTCGAATTTTTCAATAATGGGATTTTTAAAAAAACTGCCTGCATTTCCTATAGTGGATGGATCGGGGAGTTTACTAACCCGAATATGAGACACCGCCGCAGAAACATCTGCAATTCCCGGCGCTTCAATACCACGTTCTTGCAATTCGGCCTCGATTGCACCATACGATGTATTAACATTTGCATCTGTTTTCAATCTGAATGTTACAGATGTTATGATATACTGACCTTTTAATTCGCCTTTGAAAACACTTTCACGATAACCAAAATGGCAATCATCAAATGTAAAAACCTTAAATTCACCTGTACTGATATCAAAAGCCCTGCAACGCTCAAATACATCTTTTAGTTCTACGCCGTAAGCGCCAATATTCTGAATAGGTGAAGCGCCAACAGTACCGGGAATCAGGCTCAGGTTTTCTACGCCCCCAAAGTTATGGTCCACACAATAATTAACAAAATCATTCCATACCTCTCCAGCTCCGGCAGTAACCAGTACATCCGCACCATTTGTTTCCGAAGAAATACCTTTAATACACATTCTGATGATCATACCATCGTAATCTTTGGTAAAAAGCACATTGCTTCCACCGCCGATAATAAAAAGTTCCTGATTTTTAGCCAGCTCAAGCCCGAACAAATCTGTTAAATCCTGTTCATCAAAAATTTCCACAAAATAAGCTGCCCTTACATCGATACCAAATGAATTAAAGGGCTTAAGCGAAACGTTTTCCTGAATTTGAAGCATGGTTGAAATATTATGCTGCAAAGTAAAGCAAAAAAAATAACTGCCCGGATTTTAACAGGTAAAAGTGTTTCAAAAACTGATTATCTGGGTATAGAAGTATGCGCTGCTAAAACCGACTTTCAACGGAGATTGTACGGAGTTTCATCGGAGTTTGATGGAAATCAGCCGGTTAACATGAGACCAAATTAAGTCTAAGCAAAAAATAAATTTGCAATTCATTCTTAATAGTTGTAAATTCAATTATTAAATTTTTTCGATATGGGAAGAGTAAAAAATGGAATCTTAGGAACTTTCAGTGGAAAAGTGGGTTCAGTAGTAGGAGTTGTTATGAGGGGAAAGAATTATGTGAGGGGTTTACCTGAAAAATCAAGTAAACCGGCTACCTCGAAACAAATTGCCGCCAGGGCAAAGTTCAGGTATTTTAATGAATGGCGGAATCCCTTTTCTACATTCTTTGCGATTACCTTCTTCAATCAAACTGCAACACATTCTGCCCAGAATGCAGTTCACCATTTTAATAAGGATGTCGTAATTGGCGAATACCCGGATTTTGATTTAGATTATCCAAAAATCAAAATCAGCGAAGGCACCTTAGCTTTACCGGAAAATTTTCAACTTCAATTAAGTGATCAAACTCTTTTGTTTACCTGGAAAAAGTTGCCCTCTGATTACCCGAACATGAAGATTGATGACCTGCTGGCATTTGCGGTATTCAAAAAAAATGATAAAATGGATATCGCAGCTAGCACATGCGCCGCGAGTAGAGGATCTGGCCATTACGAATTTACCCTACCTGAAAATTTTCACAGACAGGAGATTTATGTGTATGGAACATTTTTAAGCAACAACAGACAGCAGGCATGTACAAGTATTTGTTTCGGACTTTATTCCGTCCCGCTACCTTAGACGGAAATTAAATGATTACAAAAACAAACTTGTGCGGTACAACAACGCCGGATAAACCGAATTAAAGCAAACTGTATTTTACTTGGCCTTCAGGAACTTTTTGTTTACGAATAACAATCCGAAAGCTTTCCCCTGCTCTTTATTTCTGTTTTTATGATGGATCTTATGTGCTTTTCTTACTGCCATTAAATAGCTGTTCTTACTCGAGAAAGTTTTTAATCTTCGATGAACAAACCAGTCGTGCACAATAAAATAGATGACCCCATAAATACTGATCCCTAAACCGATAAAAAAAACATTTCCGAAATGATGCCTGTCTGCAAACATCAGGGCTAACGAAATCACAGCAAAGCCAACTGCAAACAAATCATTCCATTCAAAGAACGAATCCCTTTTTTGATGATGGCTCTTATGCATAAACCATAATGGTCCGTGAAACAGATATTTATGGATGCACCAGGAAAAACATTCCATTAATACAATAGTTACCAAAACAACGAGAAGCCTAACGATTATCACCTGCATAATATAAATTAATTCCTAAATATACTATAAACCAACGAAAAAGGTTTTAATTGTCACATGATTGTAAGCTTGCGTTCGAATTATGAATCAGGCAATTAACAATTTCATTTAAAACATCTAACTTTGACCAAAGTATTAAAAAAGTCAGAAAGTAGAAAAGTAAAATGATTGTAGCTGATAAAAAGCGAGAACAAATTATTGATGGAGCCATCAAGCGTTTCAGTCACTTCGGAATTGGTAAAACCACCATGAACGATATTGCTGAAGATCTCTCCGTTTCCAAGCCCTCCCTTTATTATTATTTCCCCGACAAGAAAAGTTTGATTGTTGGTGTGATTGAAAAAGTATTTACCGATTATTTTGATTTGTTAAAGAAAAAGTATAATCCGGATGCATCGTTGGAAACTGTCTTGTACCAAACCATCGACATCCGAAGCAGCTTCTTCCTGAAATATTTCATGCTAAGAATATCGGAAGGATTGCCGGATATTTTCAACGATGATTCGATGAAGAAAAAGTTAACTGCACTAAAGGATAACGAAAAAGTTTTTTTTGCAAATATTTTCGAAAAGGCACAGGTTAACGGGGAGATCAAACACGAAAGTATGTCACATGTAGCAGAACTCTATCTGGAAAGTTTGATGGGTTTAGTAAACATGTGTTTGCTGGAAATTGGAAAAGATTTGACTCCAGATAAAAAAGCAGTGAACAAAATGGCGCAGAAACAGAAAGATCTTTCATCGATTTTTATAAAAGGATTAAAGTGCTAAAGCCAGATACCAAAGCATAAGCTAAACAGGAGTAGTGTGCTGTCCTGATACTTATTACCAGCTGCTTGCTAAAAAAAGGAACCCAAAAACAAAAAAACAATACATTATGCTTAGAGTAAAAACGGTAAGATTAATGCTCATCCTCTTTGCTGGCATGGCCATACCACAACTGGTGGCTGCCCAACAAAAGGTTACCCTAAAAGACGCATTAAATTATGCCTTACAAAACAATGCCCGCGTTCGCAAGGCGAAACTGGATATACAGGGCGGCCGCTACAAGGTTGAAGAAGTGAGGGCTCAGGCTTTACCACAAATTACAGGTACCGCCGGCCTAACCTATAATCCTGTTATCGGTCAGTTAGTTGCCAATTTAGGTGGACAAACACAAGCCTTTAAATTAGGCCAGAACTGGAACTCATCAGCCGGCGTTCAGCTTTCACAACAACTTTTTAACCAGCAGGTGTTCACCGGCCTTCAGGCTGCGAGATCAAGTGAGGAATATTACAACCTCACTTCTCAGTTAACTGAAGAACAAATTATCGAGCTGGTAGCAAACAATTATTATCAGGTACTGGTAAACAGACAACAACTGAATGTAATTGATACCAACATCAAAAATGTAAAAATCGTTGAAAAGGTGATCTCAAATCAATTTAAAAATGGTTTAGCCAGAAAAATTGATGTTGATCGGATCACGGTCAACCTCACCAATCTGAATACGCAGCGCGATCAGGTAGTAAACGCCATCACCCAGTTAGAAAATCAATTAAAATTTTCAATGGGTATGCCGGTGAGCAATCCAATTGAACTACCAGCTACAGAATTAACTCAGGTTACCCAGTTACCCGTATTTACCGATTCTGTGGATTTAGCCAATAGAACTGAAGTTAAATTACTGGATAACCAGGATAAACTGCTCAACCTGCAGCGTAAAGCTTACCTGGCAGAATACTATCCTTCATTGGCACTGACCGGGAACTATACCTATTCGAGCCAAAGTGATGGCTTCGATTTCCTTAATTCAAATGCTGCTGCAATTGGTTACGGTGCTTCTGCAATTGGATTAACGCTTAGGGTTCCAATTTTTAATGGCTTTTTAACACGTTCAAAAGTTCGCCAGGCTAATGTTGACATCCTAAAGGCAAAAGAAGACCGCAAAGAATCTACCAATTCATTGAATCTGGCTTACGAAAATGCAAAAATTCAGCTTCGTAATAATCTGAACACGATTAATTCGCAACGTAAAAATGCAGACTTAGCTCAGGAGATCTACAAAAGCACCCAGAACAATTACAACAATGGACTGGCTTCCCTGACAGATCTACTGGAAACAGAAAACTCATTAACAGAGGCGCAGAACAGCTATACCCAGGCTTTATTAAATTATAAGATCGCCGAAATACAACTAATCAAATCAAACGGAAATATTAAATCGCTAGTACAATAGAAATGAAAAGAGTAATTACCATAATCATCGTAGTTGTTGTTGCCCTTGGTGCAATAGCCTATGTTTTAAGCAACAATAAAAAGAAGAACGAAGAGAAAACTGCTTTCATTGCTAAAGGTGGAGGTGCTGTTGCCGTTCGGGTTGCTACTGTTGAGAAGAAAGTTGTAGACATCGACTTCGTAGCAAATGGAACCTTTGCGCCGAAACAGGAACTTAATTTCTTATCTGAAAATGCCGGTCGTGTTACTGCTATTTACGTTGACGAAGGTTCACGTGTAAGCAAAGGACAGGTACTGGCACGTATTGATGCTGAGATTATCAATACTGATAGAGAAACTGCTCAGGCATCTTACGAAAACGCCAAAAGAGATGAAGCAAGATATCAAAGCTCTTACGAAACCGGCGGGGTAACCCAGCAACAACTTGACCAGGCTAAACTGGCTACCAGAAATGCAAAACTTCGTTTACAAGCCTCACAAAGAAAAGTAAGCGATGCTAACATTAAATCACCAATTAACGGTATTGTGAACAAGAGATACATAGAAGTTGGTGCGTTTGTAACCGCTCAGGGAACCCAGTTATTTGAATTGGTTGACGTATCTAAACTGAAACTGAAAGTAAATGTAAACGAAGCTCAGGTTGCAAGCTTGAAAATCGGCGACGATATCGCGATCAAATCTACTATTTTCCCTGATGAAAAATTCTCAGGAAAAGTGACTTTCATTGCAGCAAAAGCTGATGGTACTTTAAACTTCCCGGTTGAAATTGAGGTAAGCAATAACACCAAAAACAGCTTAAGAGCAGGAATGTATGGAACTGCAGTATTTAACTTCCCGAAACAGGCTCCAAGCATTTTGATTCCCCGTACTTCATTCGTGGGCAGTGTAAGTAGCAATCAGGTATTTATCTATGATAAAACCAACAATACTTCTAAAGTTCGTAATGTGGTTACAGGCCGTATTTTAGGCGACAATGTAGAAGTTCTTGATGGACTAAAAGAAGGCGAAACAGTGATCACCAGCGGTCAGATCAACTTAGCTGAAGGTACTGCTGTAAGCATTGTAAAATAAGTTAGAGAGATTTAGTCGGCTTTGAAATCGCGAAATGCCAATCGCAAAACGCAATACGAATTAAAATGAAGATAACAGATATATCTATAAAAAGGCCCTCGCTGGTAATTGTGGTTTTTACCGCACTTACTTTATTGGGGCTACTCAGTTACTTTTCGTTGGGCTATGAATTACTTCCAAAATTCTCGAACAACGTAGTATCTATTTCAACAATTTACCCTGGCGCTTCACCAAATGAGGTTGAGAATACCGTAACCAAGAAAATCGAGGATGCGGTATCATCAATGGAAAACATCAAAAAGATCAACTCAGTATCTTATGAGAGTTTATCGGCAGTGACCATCACCTTAACGGATAAGGCCAACATCGATATTTCCCTGAATGATGCACAACGTAAGGTAAATGCTATCCTGGCTGATCTGCCCGAAGACGTAAAAACACCATCTTTAAGTAAATTCTCGCTGGATGATTTACCGGTAATTACCATGACTGCTTCGGCAAACATGGACGACGTGTCATTCTACGATTTAATTGATCAGAGAATCGCCCCCGTGATTTCGAGGGTAAGTGGCGTGGCACAGGTGAATTTAGTAGGTGGTTCGGAACGTGAAATTCAGGTTTCACTTGATGCAGCCAACCTTCAGGGTTATAACCTTTCTGTACCTCAGGTACAGCAAATGATTTTAAGTTCAAACTTAGATTTCCCTACAGGAAGTGTAAAAACACTTAAACAAGATGTCTTGATCCGTTTATCGGGTAAATACAGAAGTATTGATGAATTGAGAAACCTGGTTTTAACCACTTCGCAAGATGGTTCTCAGATCCGCTTAGGTGATGTTGCAGATGTACAGGACTCGAAAAAGGAAACTGAAAAACTTGCACGTATTAACCGTCAGGCTTCCATTGCCATCCAGATTATCAAGCAAAGTGATGCAAACGCTGTTGAGGTAAGTGAAGGCACACACGCCATTATCGCAAAACTGAAACAAGAATATGCGGCCAACAAACTGGATATCAATATCGTTAATGATAGCTCTATCTTTACACTTGAATCTGCAGATGCCGTAATACACGATTTAATCTTAGCGGTTATCCTGGTAGCCTTTGTAATGCTTTTCTTCCTGCATAGTTTGCGTAATGCATTAATTGTAATGGTATCTATTCCGGTATCTCTGGTAGCAACATTTATTGGTATCAGCTTATTCGGTTTCACTTTGAACCTAATGTCGCTACTGGGACTATCACTTGTAGTGGGTATCCTGGTGGATGATGCGATTGTGGTACTTGAAAATATCCAGCGACACATGGAAATGGGTAAAAACAAAGTACGGGCTGCATCCGATGCAACACGCGAAATTGGTTTTACCGTTGTGTCCATTACGTTCGTAATTGTAGTGGTATTCTTCCCTATCGCTGTAAGTAGCGGACTGGTATCAAACATTCTGCGTCAGTTCTGTATCGTTGTAATCATCGCAACTTTACTGTCTTTATTGGCTTCATTTACCATTGTACCTTTAATTTTCTCTCGTTTCGGAAAATTAGAACATATCGAAGGCAAGAACATGTTTGGCCGCTTCATTTTGTGGTTCGAAAAACAGTTGAAGAAATTCACCTTATGGATCACGAGTATCTTAACATGGTCGCTTAACCATAAGGCACTTACCTTAATCATGGTATTTGTAATGTTCCTGGGCTCATGTGGCTTATTAGGAGCAGGATTTATCGGTTCAGAATTCTTCCCTAAATCGGATAAAGGTGAATTCCTTGTTCAGATTGAACTACCTAAAGATGCACCATTAGAACAAACGAACTTCTTCACCCAAAGAGCTGAAGCTTTCCTGGAAAAACAACCGGAAATTACGCAGTTGATTACAACAGTTGGTCAGGCCAGTGGCGATATGGGCGGTACGCAAGCTACTGCTTACAAATCAGAGATTAACGTAAAATTAGTTGATCGTAAAGAAAGAGAAGGCGTATCTTCTGATGTATTTGCAACAAAGATGAGTCGTGCTTTAGCCAAAGAATTAGTGGGTGCAAAAGTGAAAACGGTGCCTATCAGTATTTTGGGTATTGCAGAAAATGCGCCGATTAGTTTGGTGGTGATGGGATCGAATTTAGATAGCGCACTTAAATATGCAGAAGGCGCACAAGCACTACTTAAAACCATTCCCGGAGCAACTGAGATTAAATTATCAGTCGAAAAAGGTACACCTGAAATTAATGTTCAGGTAGACAGAGATAAAATGTCGGCGGTTGGATTAACGCTTGCTACAGTAGGGTCGACGATGCAAACCGCATTTGCCGGAAATACGGATGGTAAATACAGGAAAGGTGAATATGAGTACGACATCAATATCCAATACCAGGATTTTAACAGAAAAAACATTGATGATGTACGTAACCTGATCTTCATAAATGATAAAGGTGCGCAAATCAAGCTCTCACAATTTGCTGAAATCACCGAAGGTTCAGGCCCAAGTCAGCTGGAGCGATTGAATAAATCCACCTCAGTATCTGTTCAGGCGCAATCTATTGGTAGGCCAACAGGAACCATTGTTGCAGAATTCCAGCAGAAACTGGAAGACATGCAGAAGAATGGTAAGCTTAAAGCACCTGTAGGGGTAAGCTATACCTGGGCAGGTGACCAGGAAAACCAGTCAGAAGGTTTCGGAACATTGGGTATTGCCTTATTAGCATCGGTAATTTTAGTTTACCTGATCATGGTAGCGCTATATGATAGTTTTATTTATCCGCTGGTAGTGATGTTCTCGCTTCCATTAGCAGTAATCGGAGCATTACTGGCCCTGGCATTGACCAATAATTCGATCGGTATCTTTACCATTTTAGGTTTGATTATGTTAATGGGTCTGGTAGCGAAGAATGCGATTATATTAGTCGATTTCACCAACCACCTTAAAGCAGAAGGTAAAGAAACTAAAGAAGCTTTGGTACTCGCTAACCATGCCCGTTTACGTCCGATTCTGATGACCACCATCGCCATGGTATTTGGTATGCTTCCGATTGCATTGGCAAGCGGTGCAGGTGCCGAATGGAAAAATGGTCTGGCCTGGGTTATTGTAGGCGGATTAACCAGCTCACTATTCTTAACCTTAATTGTAGTACCGGTAGTTTATTTAATATTCGACAGAATGTTAGAGCGCTTTGGCTTTAATAAAAAAGGAAAAACCATCGATGACTTAATGGTTGAACCTTATGACCATAAAGATGTTCTGGAATACGATTTAGACCACGGACACTAATTAAACACCCAGATTAACAATCAGAAAGCCCCGCTAACCCGCGGGGCTTTTTATGTTTACCATAACAAAATTTGCTGTAGCGGCTACTGCAATTTGTTAAAAAGTGCGTTAGAAAACATTTCGGCTTCATTCTTGTATATTAGCTGATATGTTTAAAATTATTCAGCAAATAATTCTAGCGTTTATTGTTTTCACCGCATACGCTCAACACCCTCCTGTTTTTTCTGCAATGACTACTGATTCATCATTCATTAAAGTTGCCAATCTAAACATTAATCTGGTAAAGTATAGTTACAAACCAAATGGAGTAAGGTTTTTGGTGGTACATGATAACGAAGATACCGGTGTTAAGGCAGGATTTGATTATATCCGGTGGAGTGGCGGGGAATTGATCGACAGCCAGTATGGCGGAGCAAGAGACTACGTTTTCAATTATATGGATGACCCGTATCGCATCGACCCCAATGCCATTTACACAGAGAAAGGAGTAAATACACGTCTGAAAAAAAGCGCCTATAGCTCGAATGAGGTGGAAAAAATGATTTTGAATGCCGGCAAACAAATCTTAGATTTCTATAACCCGAAAGAAACAGGTTATATATTAACATTGCATAATAATGCTGATGGTGGTTTCGGAATATCTTCTTACCTCCCCGGCTATGATTTATCGAGCACAGCAGATTCGGTTTACATCAATTTCCAGATGGACGGCGATGACCTGGTTTACGTTACCGAGCCTCGCTTATTTACTAGTTTTAAAAAAGCGAATGTAAATGTCATTCTGCAATCGAAGTTTGTAGAGAATGACGGGTCCTTATCGGTATACGCCATGCAGGAAAAGATTCCATATATCAATGTTGAAGTGCAACACGGACATCAAAATGAAAACCTAAGGCTGATTGAACTTGCAGTGGCAGCGTTGAAGGAATACGGATTAATTAAAAATACGATGAATACCACCAAGGATAATCTGAGTAGTAAACCTACTCAATAGCACTCATTTTACTCACCAGAAAGCTTACCAGCAATCCAAAACAGCCGATTACCGCATAAGAATACTGAAGGCTTGACAGTTCGGAAATTCCACCTATTAGCGGCGGACCAAGTAAAAATCCGAAATAGCTCACACTGGAAACAATGGCAATGGCAATTCCGGGCGCGATCTTTCCGTTTTTACCAGCAACAGAATAAACGGTTGGTACAATACTGGATACCCCTACCCCAACTAACATAAAACCAATAGTTGCCGTGAGTACATATGGCAAAAACACAGAGATAAACATTCCTGCTGATATAATCAGTCCGCTGATTTGAATGGTGCGTTTGCGTCCCAGGCGGGCAATAATTTTATCCCCTATAAAGCGGCCTGTAGCCATCATAATCATGAAAGAAGTATAACCTAAAATCACAAGCGATGAAGGTGCGCGAACGATATCCTTAAAATAAACACCGCTCCAGTCGAACATCGCCCCTTCAGTTGCCATACTGCAGAAACCAATGATGCCCAGTTGAATCAATCCCCAGTCAGGCATTACAAATTTCTTCTTGCGTTCGGTAACAACTCCTTTTCCGGGAACCAGATGCTTATAGTTAAGGGTGACGTTTCCAAAGATTAGGAGGGCAATTATCCAGAAGTGATAATATGGGACAATATGCAGGTTAATCATCAGTAAGCCTACCAAAGCACCGGTAAACCCTGCAATGCTCCAGGCCCCATGGAAGGAAGTCATGATCGGGCGTCCGAATAGTTTTTCAGCTTCCGAACCCTGGGTATTTACGGAGATGTTGCACATATTACCTACGATTCCAAAAAGGAAAAGAAAGGCGGCAAGATGCCAGGGGGCAGTGGCAAGGCCAAGATTAGTTAACGCTAAAACATACAATGGCGCCGTAATCGTTAATATTCTTTTGCTTCCAAAACGGGTGACTAAACGTCCTGAAATAATCATGGTGAGTAATTGTCCGGCAGGTAGTGCGAGCAATATACTTCCCAACTCTCCATCTGAAAGGTTTAAAGTATGCTTGATATCAGGAATACGACTTGCCCAGGATGCGAAAGCAATTCCTTGTCCGAAATAAAATAGTGCAACAGCAAGACGAATGCGGTTTAATGTGCTTTCTGAACCTTCAGTTTTAATATTCGATCGACTTAGAATTTCCTGACCAGGACTTATTTCTTCCAAAATAAAGGGTTTAAATGGTATTCGTTATATTTTGCAAAGTTCCCAAAATGAATTGGTAAATGGAAGACCTATTTATCATTTAGATACAATAAAAGCAGGTTAGAAAAAATCCCCGTAAATTATTAAATTCTACGGGGATTACATTCCGAAATGATATGACCGAAAGCCGATCAATACGGGCGGTTATATTTTATTTGGCTGAAAAAACTTTACTGTTCCATCTCCTTCACTGGCAACAATAAGTAAACTTCTCCCATTCGGACTATCCTTAGGTTTCACAAATAAAACACCCTCAGGCGCATCACCTGTTGCAAACAATTGAACAAATTTTGGAGATGCAGGTGTAGAAACATCATAAACAGCGATCATATCTACCCGCTCCATACCAATAAAAGCAAGTGTTTTTCCATTAACCTGAGCTACTGTTACGCCCTCAACCTCAACACCTTTATTATCCGAACGCTCATCGTCGTATTTACCGGCATCTATAACATGCTGCTCCAGGTCCTTGCCTATGTTCGCTACCAATGCACCTGTACTTGCGTTTAAAATACTTAGGCTTCTTCCACCAGTTGCATACAATTCGTCATAGTCACCATCACCATCCGTGTCGCCAAATGCTTTAGTTACGGTTAATCTACCCAGATTTGCATCAATCTGAAATGTCGCAGCTGTTGGAAACTTCGCAGCATCTAACTTTAAACTTTTCACTCTTGCTTCTTCATCATAACCTTTCCAGGCACGGGTATCACCTTCATTTGCCAATGCAAGATAAGATGTACCACCTGTGGTGAAATAGGAAATGGCATCAGGCAGATAAAAAGCTTTAATTGGCCAGGTCCCCAAAACAGTCTTGCTATCTTTATCACTCACGTCGAATGCATTTTCTGCCATACTGATATCTCTTGTACCCAATGGATTAATTTTAGTGATGGTACCACTTACGATATCCACTTCTGCAACACCATTATTTTCCTGAAGTGTTACAAATGCTTTCTTTGAATCAGCACTTACCGCGATATATTCAGGCTCAATATCCTGCGCAAAACTTGCATTAGGCCCATAAATTCTAAAACCACCGGCAAGTAGAGTTGCTTTTTGAGATTCGAATCCGGAGAAATCTACTGTTTTAACCGAATAATTACTTTTTACATTGATAACCGATATGGATCCTACTGGATCAACTGTATAAGCATCATTTGGTTCACCTTCATTAGCCGACAGGATGTAATTTCCATCAGGACTAAATGTAACCATATCAGGCATGGCACCTACAGTAATTTTTTTTACTTCAGATAAATCGGAAGTCTTTAGAACCACCACATCTCCATTTCCCTGCTTATCAGCGCCGTCTAAAGCTACAGCCAGCAAACCATTGTTAACAGCCACGCTGTTAATTCCGGCATTGGATGGATAGGTAAGTGTTCTTAATTTAGTCACCGTTGGATAGTTGGTTAAATCGATTACTTCCACTTTCGCACCGCCTTCGTTACTGAATACGAAAAGCTTTTTGGTAGATGGATCGTATGCTGAAATCTCTGCTGAGGTTTCGCCTCCAAGATCAATAGAAGCAATTTCTTTGAAAGAAGCAATATCCTCCGCTACAATCGGCTCAGTTTCATCTATAGGTTCTGAAGTTTTTTTACAGGCAGAAAATGCCATCGTTGCCGTTAGTAAGGCAAAGAAAAGTTTTTTACGGTTCATGATTGTTTTATCTGATCCGCAAAAATAGATTTGGATAACGCTGATTTTCAGCCTTTAATTGTTATCTTTTTGTTAAGGAATTGTTGGAGAAGGGGTAAAAAGCAAAGCCTGCAGATTTTGATCATCAGCAGGCTTTGCAGGATGTTTAAATATGGATGGCCCTGTTATCAGTTGCAGCTAACGCCGCTTCTTTCAAGGCTTCAGTATAAGTTGGGTGAGCATGGCAGGTACGTGCAATGTCTTCTGCCGATGCACGGAATTCCATTGCGATTACAGCCTCTGCAATCATATCTGCAGCACGTGGGCCAATCATATGTACACCCAGAACTTCATCAGTTGCAGCGTCTGCCAGAACTTTAATGAAGCCATCTGTATCCATACTGGCTTTAGCACGTCCGCTCGCTTTGAACGGGAATGAACCTGCTTTATATTTCGTACCCTTTTCTTTCAATTGCTCCTCTGTTAAACCTACAGAAGCAACTTCAGGCCAGGTATAAACTACCCCAGGAATTAAATTGTAATTGATATGCGGTTTTTGTCCGGCAATGGTTTCAGCCACATACGTGCCTTCATCTTCAGCCTTATGTGCAAGCATCGCTCCTGTAATCACGTCGCCAATTGCATAAACACCTTTTACGGAAGTTTCCAGATGCTCGTTTACAGGAATTTTTTTACCCCGCTCTTCAACGGTAATCCCGATTTTTTCTAAACCCAAACCTTCAGTGTATGCTGTACGGCCTACAGCTACAATGCAATAATCAGCTTCCAGTGAAATTGATTCACCTTTGGCCGTATCAGCTGTAACGGTTACGGTGTTCCCTTTTGTAGTAGCTCCGGTAACTTTATGCCCCATATAGAATTCCATTCCCAGTGTTTTTTTCAAAACACGCTGTAATTCTTTACCCAAACCAGCATCCATAGTAGCGATGATTGATGGTAAGTATTCAACAACGGAAACTTTTGTACCTAACCGAGCGTACACTGAACCTAATTCAAGACCAATTACGCCACCGCCAATTACAACCATTGTTTTAGGAACTTCCTTGATGTTTAAAGCTTCTGTTGAGGTTATGATGCGTTTTTTATCGATTGGCAAAAATGGCAATGCAGTTGGTTTAGAGCCAGTAGCGATAATCACATTTTTCGCTGTCAGGGTTTCAGTACTTCCATCAGCTTTAGTAATGAGTACAGTATTTTTATCTACAAAGGAGCCTATACCTTCGTAAGAATCAATTTTATTTTTTTTGAATAAATAAGTGATACCCGCAGTATTCTGAGCAACAACGTCGTCTTTACGGGCGATCATTTGCTTCATATCAACTTTTAGATCTTTAAGATTAATACCATGGGTAGTGAAGGTATGAGCGGCGTTGTGAAAATGCTCTGAAGAATCCAGTAAAGCCTTAGATGGGATACACCCTACGTTTAAGCAGGTACCTCCAAAAGTTTTGTATTTTTCTATAACTGCAGTTTTCAAACCTAACTGAGCACAACGGATTGCGCCTACATAACCGCCCGGCCCTGAACCGATAACAACGACATCGTATTGCATAATTCTTTTAAAATTTTGATTGACCAAATGTAGGGAAAAAAGGCGGAAAGCTGAAAGTTAAACCTTAAACACTACCCTGAAAATGAACAATTTTACCTTTTAAACGCATTCCGTAAAATCAGCTCTTATTCGGTTCTAATTTAAGTTAAAAACGAGACGAGCGAAAAGGTAGCGATATCGGAAAATACAACAGACTTCAACCATTGTGAAGTCTGTTATACGAATCATCCTTAAAAAGAGAGCGAAATTTTAAAGGCTGTAAGAAGCAAGTGCACTGAGAACAGCTCCGGTTGATGAACCTTCCTTCTTTAATTCTCCATCCACGTAAATTTGTGCTTTTAACGATGAGGAAGCATCTACTCCGCGTGCATTTCCGGTTACGTTTAGAGAAACTGTTCCGGCAGGAACGGTGATTTCAGGGCTTGTCCAGGTAGTACCGCTTAACGTTGTTGCAGAAGTAATCTGACTGTCGTAACCATATACTACGGTACTGATGCTGCTGCCTGCAGATGCCACCATTTTAAAAACTACCTTATGCGATGTTTTCGAAGGACCGTCAACATTGTCATCGTCTTTCTTACATCCCGTAAAACCGGTAACGAGCATGAGCGCAAAGAAAGAAAGCACCCATGTTTTAATTTTTGTGTTTTTCATAATTAGATTTAAATAATAGATACACAAATAAACGAACGGGCGTTTTAGTACACAATAACCTTTATCCGGCATTTTTTTATACCTGTTTTCAGGTATATTATTCATTAGATTTCGGGTTGAGGAATAAACCTTGCATTTTTATTTTTAATGAGAAATTATATCATCTTCCTGCTATTCTTAATTTCTAATCCTTCAAGCAGCCATGCACAACAACTCAGGGAAACAGACCGAAAATTTACGGATAGCTTAAACCGGCTGATAACCGGCAATGTCAGCGATAGTTTAAAAGCTGAAGCTGCTTTCAGATTAACGGATTTCTGGGCAGAAACCGATAGTTCAAAAGCGATTTCTTCACTTAATAAAGCGAGATCCCTTGCTGAGAAATTCCCGCTGCTCGTGGCCAGGTCCTATTGGTATGAGTCCAGGATTTATCAGGAAAACGATTTTGAAAAGGCACAAATGCTGCTGATGCAGGCAGAGTCCTTGCTTAAACAATTCCATACCAAAAAAGTATACAGATTACGATCAATGGTTTGGCATAATTACGGATTAATCCTTCAGCATCAGGATAATTTAAAGGGCATGCTCGATGTATTGATTCATCATGTACTTCCTCTATCCAAAGTGGCTGGAGATAATGAACTTCTTGGAACCGAGTACATTTCTATCGGAACGGTATTCATGAACCTGGAACAATACGCGAAAGCGACAACCTACCTTACCCAGGGAATACGGCTCTTGAAAAGTGCCCCTCCCAAACAACGATATTTACTCATCAATGCCTACTTGGTGCTTGCGGATAACTATTGTCAGCTTAAAGAATATGAACTGACTAAACGCTATCTGAACCTTTCCAAAAACACACTCGAGGAGTCTGAAAACAAGCAATTTGGTGCATTAATCGATAACTTCTGGCTGGACTATCATAAAACATCAACACGTTACTGCATCAGTACGAACAATTACTTCGCTGCTTTGCAACATGCCAGCAAAGCGGCTACTCTCGCAGAGAAATTCGGCGATCATTATTCTATTCAGGAAATGAGTTTTGAGCGCTATAAAATATTCTTCGCGCAAAAAAAGTATGCTATGGCTAAAAGCGCGCTGAATGCAGTGATCGATAAACCAGAGTTTAACGCTCTTGCCGGTAATCAACTTGCATTGGCAGAGGCTGCAGCAGAAGTCAATTTTGCCACCCGTAATTTCGAGGAAGCATATGGCTGGTTACAGAAAAGCAAACACCTGAATGACAGCCTGAGCGAAAGCAAACTAAAACAGGATGTGAATGCACTTGAAATTAAATATAAGAATGTCGAAAATCAGAAAAAAATAGCAACATTAAATGCCGATAAAAAGCAAAATGCACTGATTATCAGGAAAAGCAAAACCACCGCTTTTCTTTTGATTGCTGCTTCAGTACTGCTGCTTGTCATTTTAATCCTTTTGCTGATTTATTACCGAAATTACCGAAAGCTTGCTGAGCAACGGGCAATTAATTACCATCAGAAAATGGCAGATTTAGAGCAAAAACAACAACTCGAAATTGGAAGGGCAATGTTAAACGCAGAAGAAAAGGAACGAAACCGGGTTGCGAGAGACTTACACGATGGTTTGGGTGGCATGTTATCAGGCTTGAAGATCAATTTATCAAACTGGGCTAAACAGCAGGAAGCTGCACTTCCGGATATTGAATTGCAAAGAATTGTCAATCAGCTCGATGGATCAGTAACTGAACTCAGGCATATTGCAAGGAATATGATGCCACAGACCTTGTTGAAATTCGGATTGGAAACGGCGTTAAAAGATCTTTCTGAATCGGCTATGAGCCATGATATGCATGTAGACTTTCAGGCAATCAACATTTCCGGAAATATCGCCCTCGAAGAACAGATTATCATATACCGGATTGTACAGGAAATGCTGAATAACACCTTAAAACATGCCCGGGCGAGTGAGGTAGTTTTGCAGTGTAGTGAAAATGAAAAACGCTTTTACGTTACCATTGAAGATAACGGCAGCGGTTTCGATACTGCAAATTACACAAAGGGTATGGGCATAGAAAACATTAAAAACCGTGTTGCTTACCTGAAAGGGAATTTCGATATTGAATCGCAGCCCGGAAATGGAACAACCATTAACATTGAAATTCCACTACGATATGAATAAAACAATTAAGCTGGCGGTGGTAGATGACCACCCCATTGTGATACAAGGGATTGTTTCCCTGCTAAATAACCTGGAGAACATGGAAGTTGCCGGAAGTTTCCAGTCGGGTACAGAACTGATTAACTTTTTATCATCGCACCAGCTGGATATTGTTTTACTCGACATTATGTTACCCGATATCAACGGTATTGAACTGTGTGCACATATTAAAAAAATATCACCGGCAACAGCCGTAATTGCCATTAGCAATCACACGGAGCGGAGCATCATTATGCAGATTCTACAAAATGGTGCAAGTGGGTATATTTTGAAAAATGCCTCGGTAGAAGAACTTCAGGCCTGCATTGAAACTGCCCGGAAGGGCGACATTGCCTTTAGCAAGGAAGTGATTGAAATTATCGCCAAACCTTCTGTAAATGATCTAAAGGGTCGTCCGAAGTTTACCAAAAGGGAGAAGCAAATCCTTCAGCTCATTGCGCAGGGAAAAACGACACCTATAATTGCCGAAGAACTATTTTTAAGTCCGCTTACCGTAGAAACTCACCGTCGCAATATGATGCAGAAACTTGATGTCAAAAACTCCATTGAGCTGATTAACATCGCCAATGAACAATTGCTTATCTAGGTGTCTGGCCAGCTAAAACATTTTCGAGCATATAGTTTTTTGCGTGTGAAAAGTTAAGGAAAAGTTGATCGGCTGCTTTGAGTTTCAAATGTGCCCTGATATTATTCTGGATAGCATAACAGGTAATTCCTGCAGCAACCGCAGCTTTCACGCCATTCAATGTGTCTTCAAAAACCAGACATTCTTCTTTCGCCAGGCCTAGCTTCTCCACACACAGGTTATAGCTTTCAGGATCGGGCTTGCTTTTGATTACATCCGTACGCGTTATGAAAACACTAAAATATTTTGCCATTCCGTTTTTTTCAAAAACGGCTTCTACATCCGCCCGCGGGCTTGCAGTTACAACGGCCAATGCAAAACCTTTATGGTAAAAATAGTCCACAAAATCGAGTGCGAACGGCATGAGTTCGATATCCTTCGTTTTAAATCCTTCTAAGGTAATCTGCTCCCGTCTTTCGATAAAACTATCCAGATCTTCATTCAGTTTATATCTGGTAAGGATGGTTTTGGCATTTTGTGGCAGAGGTATTCCTGCGTAATTCGTTAGCCAGTCTTTAAAATCGAGCTGAACATCGTATTGGACTAGAAAATCATTCCAGCAATTGAAATGGAACTTTTCTGAGTCAATCAATGTACCGTCAAGATCAAACAACAGGGCTTTTATTTTATTCATTTTTATTTTGGACTATTTCTTAAAATTGTGTGCCAGTTATGGCATGATTTCGAACAGGAAAAACTGCTGAATCTGGGTTTTACCGAAGTTATTATCTACGCAAAAAACTAGACTACTGTGGCCATTGGGTAATTTAGGTCCAAAAGTTATGCCTTCAATGTTATCGATATGCATGTTTAGACTATCAAAATCAAATAGCAGTTTTTTATTTAAAGGCCTTGGAGTATGCCTGATAAAAGATGGATTATCCATTACATTTTCTGCTCCATCCAGATCAACCAGGTAAAGCTTCACAAAAGAATGGTCATCACGGCCTTTTGCCCAAGCCCTTTCCATTACCAGAAGTATATGGTTGTTTACAGCCAAAATTTCAGAAATCCCATTGATATTCCAATCGCTTTCAACCGTTGGATTTATGGGCAACGCATCCAGACGATAAGCATACTGTGCAGTATTCTTCTTTGTTTTTACATTAAATTTCAAAATTCGGGTCAATGCCCTGTCAAAACCAAAATGTGATTGCTCCCCGTCCTGATAAAGTGGTTCTTCCAGACTCGCAAATAAGGTTTTATAGTCGCTGGTGTAGCTCAATCCTTCAAAAAATGCATTCTTTCTAACCCCATATGCCCTTTTGGTGATGTGAAAGCCTGTGGGCAGTGGAATTGTATCTATGAATTTACCAGAAGTAGAGATAAAAGTCACTGCCGGCTGCACAATAGTGGTATCTGTTTTCCGGAACAAACGCTCTCCCTCGTTACTCCAGATAAAGGTTTTGTTTCGGGGATTGTATCTCACGGATTCTCCATCAGCCTTTGAGTTTTTACCGTACTCATATTTTGGATACGGTAATCCGTTCTCCTGCAATATGGAGGTAACCCCGGTGATATTTACCGTATCTATTTTATTTCCGCTGATACGAATCTCCGCCGTGTAAATCCTTGCCGGATTAAATTGCGAAGGATCATCACTGATCAGGTAGTATTGATCTTCTTTAACATCATAATCGATACCAGATAATCCGCCAACCAGGGTATTCTGGAAAGTCCCATTAAGTGGCAGAACGTATTCATCCAGAAAGTGAACAGCTGATATGTTAAGTTCCTGTTTCTTTGAAGAAATACTTTTAGTGGAGGAACAGGAAGAAATAATCACAGCGAGTAATAACAGAACAATGCTAAAGGGTGTTTTTTTCAAACCGGAACATTTTATTGGTAAAAGTATGGAAGCATATTGGAATTAAAAACAAATAAAAGTTAATAACCGGATTCGACAGCCACACAGCAGGCTTTTTTTGTGAAAATAAAAAAGCCGTTCCAAATGGAACGGCTTAACGTTTTATCAGGTATTTATTAAAAAAGCTTACCAATAACCCTGTATGAAATATTGCTTCCATCAGCAACTTCTTCATAGTATACATCATCAGGAGATACATAATATTTCTCATTTTTGATGGTCACTTCTCTGCATCCTTCAGGTAGCTGCGTAATGATATCACCAATCTGGTGAGAATCTACCGGTCCATCAGTTGTGTTGAGTACGCCATCCTTTCCTGCAACAACATACACCTGTTTACCGTCTGCATTTTGTCCCTGGGTATAATAAACGCCTTTGTATTCATAGTAATCTACACCGTTGATGGTAACCAGATTCGCATCCTGAGGTAGCGATGGTACTTCTGCCCCTACCGGCGGTATAACTACTTCGTATTGATTGTTATTTTGCTGATAAAACAGTCCTCCGGAATAATAAAACTGTGCATCCCCATAATAAAAAGGATAATAACCATAGGGCAAAACACCTATCCGGAAACCTAGAAATGGTCTGTAGAAATTATAGTAGCTATAATATGGGCGATAATAAGGCCTGCCATATCCCGGGCGACCACCATATCCTGGACGTCCTCCAAAACCTGGACGATAACCTGGTCCGGGGCGATAACCTGGTCTGTTGTACCCGTAGCTCGGTCTGCCCGGCCTTCCTGGTGCCGGAGCATAATTACCACGATTAGGGGCCTGTGAAATTCTGTTTCCTGATGGTGCCTGACCGCCACCCCTCGAAACAGAACCCCCTCTCGATGGTGCTGCACTGGATCTGCTTCCACCAGAAGAACCACCCCCCCTGCCCGGACGCTGTGCAAAAACACTTTCAGTACTGAATGTTGCAATCATCGCTGCTGCAGCGAAGACAACCAATCCTTTATTTAATAACCTATTCATCTTTTGTGTCTAATTCAATTGATAGTATGACGGGAAAAATTGCCTAAAGATTATCTCTTAACTAAATTTAACTAAATTTTGATAAAGTGATGACGAATAGCTTTGTTGATGCTAACAAACCTTTTACGGGATGTTTTTTCTAATCAAATCTGAATCGCCTATATTTAAAGTTTATTCCTAAATATTAAATTAAATGAACTTTTCAAGATTTTTCAGCCTCCTGTTTTGTCTGTTTATCTCTCATCAATTGCTGGCTCAACAATCCGATTCGGCTTATGTACGGGAAAATTATACCAAAATAGAACGTCAGATTCCCATGCGAGATGGGGTCAAGCTTTTCACCTCGATCTACATACCCAAAAACCAAACTAAAAAATACCCCTTTCTGATTAACAGAACGCCTTATACCGTAGCACCTTATGGTGCAGATAAGTACAAAATGAGTCTTGGAAATTTTCCTGCCATGATGCGGGAGGGATTTATTTTCGTTTATCAGGACGTACGTGGAAGGTGGATGAGCGAAGGCAACTTTGCCGATATCCGGCCACAAACCACAAAAAAAAGTAAAAAAGATATTGATGAGAGCACCGATACCTACGACACTATAGATTGGTTGGTAAAGAACATCAAGGGGAACAACGGAAATGCCGGCATATACGGAATTTCTTATCCGGGATTTTACTCCACAACATCATTACCTAACGCACATCCTGCTTTGAAAGCAGTTTCACCACAAGCACCTGTAACCGACTGGTTCATGGGAGATGATTTTCACCATCGTGGCACTTTGTTCCTGATGGATGCCTTCGGATTTATGAGCAGTTTCGGGGTACCTCGTCCGAAGCCAATTACTCCAGATAAAGGGCCAAAAGGTTTTGAATTTCCTATTCAGGACAACTACCGTTTTTACCTGGAATCGGGTTCGGTTAAAAACCTGAAAGATAAATATTTTGTCGACAGCATTAAATTCTGGAATGACCTGTTTAAACACCCTAATCTCGATACTTTCTGGAAAGCCAGATTAATTACACCTCATTTAAAAAATGTGAAACCGGCAGTAATGGTTGTAGGTGGTTTTTTTGATGCTGAAGATGCTTACGGTACATTCGATACCTATAAAGCCATTGAAAAACAAAACCCTGGTGCTAACAACATTCTGGTAGCCGGCCCTTGGTTTCATGGCGGTTGGGTTAGAAGTGATGGTTCGTATTTCGGAGATATCCCCTTTGGACGAACAACCAGCATCGACTATCAGGAGCAATATGAATTGCCATTTTTCAAACAGTACCTGAAGGGTGAAGGAGATTTTAATGCGGCTGAAGCAAACATCTTCGTCACCGGATCTAATGAATGGAAAAAGTTTAAAACCTGGCCACCGCAGAATGTGGAAAGCAAAAATCTTTACCTGCAGCCCAATGGAAAACTTAGTTTTGAAAAAGTGGGCAGAACCGACAGCTGGGATGAATATGTGAGTGATCCGAACAATCCCGTACCCTATCAGGATGGTATCCAGGCGCGACGTACACGCGAGTACATGATAGATGATCAGCGTTTTGCAGCACGCAGACCAGACGTTAAAACCTATCAAACCGATGCTTTAAGTGAAGACATCACCCTAACCGGACCCGTATTGGCTAACCTGGCGGTTTCAACAACCGGTACAGATGCCGACTATGTAGTTAAACTCATAGATGTATATCCGGAAGACGCACCAAACCCCGTTCCGAATCCTAAAAACCTGGTTATGGGCGGATACGAAATGTTGATTCGTGGTGAAATTATGCGTGGAAAATACCGCAATAGCTTTGAAAAACCAGAGGCTTTCAATCCCGGAGTGGTTACTAAAGTGAATTATCCACTTCCTGATGTAGCGCATACTTTTAAAAAAGGGCATAAAATCATGATCCAGGTACAAAATTCATGGTTTCCTTTGGCAGACCGTAATCCACAAAAATTTATGGACATTTATCAGGCTGAGCCGGCTGACTTTCAAAAAGCGACACACAGGATCTTTCACGACGTAAATAATAGTTCATTCATCACCATTTCTGTTTTAAAATAAACCCACATGAAATACCTCATTCTGTTTATCACGCTTTGTTCCGCTGCGACAACATTTGCACAGGAAGCTGGTTACCCTAAATCGAATTATATAAAAAAAGAAGTGTATATCCCGATGCGCGATGGCACTAAGCTCTTTACCGCAATTTATAGCCCTAAAGACGCCGCAAAGGACAAAAAATACCCGGTGATCATGCAGCGCACCTGTTACAGTGTTGCACCTTATGGAGAAGACAAATTTCCGGTGCGTTTGGGCCCATCGGAATTAATGATGAAGGAGGGATACATTTTTGTTTATCAGGATGTACGCGGACGCTGGAAAAGTGAAGGCACCTGGACCAATATGACCCCGGTAATCGATAACAAAAAAACTAAAAAAGATGTAGACGAAGGTTCAGATACCTACGACACCGTTGATTGGCTGGTGAAGAATGTAGCCTATAATAACGGTAAGGTGGGGCAGTGGGGTATTTCCTATCCGGGCTTTTACACCGCAGCAGGTATTTTAAGTAACCACCCTGCGTTGAAGGCTTCTTCCCCACAGGCACCGATCTCAGATTTCTTCTTCGATGATTTTCACCATAACGGATCTTTCCTGCAAAGTTATTTTTCTACTTTCCCGGTTTTTGGCGTTCAAAAAACAGATACTACATCAAAGCCATGGTACAATATGCAAATGATCAATCCAAAAACAAAAGATGGGTATCAGTTTGCTTTAGATTTAGGACCTTTAACCAATGCCGACAAATACTATAAAGATAATTTCTTCTGGCAGGAAACAGTGAACCACCCTAATTACGATGAATTTTGGCAAAAACGGGGTTTATTAAAGCATTATAATACTGTAAAACCGGCCGTAATGGTTGTCGGTGGATGGTATGATGCAGAAGATCTGTCTGGCCCCTTAAATATTTACAAAACTATTGAGAAGAAAAACCCGAATGCTTATAACACGATTGTGATGGGTCCATTCGGACATGGCAGGTGGAGCCGTGAAACCGGGCATACCATGCATAGTAACGTATATTTCGGTGATAGCATCGCTACCTTTTATCAAAAAGAAATTGAGTCTAAATTCTTCAATCACTTCCTGAAAGGTAATGGCGATAAAAACACAGGTTTACCGGAGGCCTATATGTTTGATACCGGTAAAAAGCAATGGGAAACCTTTTCCAAATGGCCAACAGAAAAAGCAATAAAACAAAAACTTTATTTAGGCGCTGATGGTAAACTGACATTCAGTTCTCCAGCTTCGGCAGCCTCGGTAACTTACATCAGCGATCCTGCTAAACCTGTGCCCTACACCGAAGATATTACTACAACGCTCGGCTTCACGCCACACAATTACATGAGCGAAGATCAGCGCTTCGCAGGAAGGAGACCAGACGTCCTCGTTTTTCAGACTGAGATTTTGGAAGATGATATCACCCTGGGCGGAGAAATCATGTCGCATCTTAAAATTGCCACAACCGGTACCGATGCTGATTTTATCGTTAAGCTAATTGATGTTTATCCGGCAGATGAGCCAAATAACCCATACATGCCAAATAAAAGCATCACCTTGAGTAACTACTGGCAAATGGTGCGTTCGGAAATCATGCCCGCGCGTTTTCGCAATAGCTTTGAAAAGCCTGAGGCCCTGGTAGCAAACCAGAAAACTGATGTGAATTTCAAATTACAGGATGTACTGCACACATTTAAAAAAGGGCATAGGTTAATGATCCAGGTGCAAAGTACGGCTTTTCCTTTATTTGCCCGTAATCCTCAAAAATTTGTAGATAACCCTTATAAGGCTACTGAGGCTGACTATATAAAGGCAACGCAATCTGTTTTTAATGATAGCTTTGTGGAGGTTGATGTAATTAAATAATGAACGTTGCGTCATTGCCTGTAAACATATTAGAAAGCAATGATGAAAATGATAAATAAATGAAAAAAACCTTAATTCTTTTTATTGCGGCATTATGTATAACCACCGCAAAAGCGCAGATGCTGGGTAAAGAGCAGGTTAACTCCATAGCAGACACTCTGCGTGGAACACTTACCCCTCTCAGAACCTGTTACGATATCAATTATTACCATTTAGATGTTAAAATTGATATTGACCAGAAATCGGTTTCAGGAAGCAATCAATTTGCTTTCACAGCGACTCAGGATTTCACCAGACTGCAGTTTGATTTATTTGATAACCTTAAGGTAGAAAAGGTTGTTTACAGTGGTAAAGTCATCCCGTTCACACGTGCATATCATGCGGTATTTGTAACTTTTCCTAAAACGATAAAAAAAGGAAGTAAAGATCAATTTACAGTATTCTATAGTGGAAATCCCCGCGTTGCCAAAAATGCTCCCTGGGATGGAGGCTTTATCTTTAAAAAAGATACGGCAGGAAATCCGTTTGTTTCTGTAGCCTGCCAGGGATTAGGCGCAAGCGTATGGTGGCCAAATAAAGACCATCAAAGTGATGAAGTAGACAGCATGCTGATCAGCATTAGCGTTCCTAAAGATTTGCAGGAAATTTCCAATGGAAGATTGAGGAATACTGTTGACCAGCCAGATGGATACAAGCAATACAACTGGTTCGTGAAGAACCCGATTAACAATTACGATGTAACCTTCTATATTGGCAAATATGCCCATTGGATGGATACCTATGATGGCGAAAAGGGAAAACTTAGTATAGATTTCTGGGCACTACAAACTGATAGTGCCAGGGCCCGCCCACATTGGGATGCTGATGTTAAACCCATGCTAAAATGTTTCGAATATTGGTTTGGGCCATATCCATGGTACGAAGACGGGTACAAGCTGGTAGAGGCGCCACATCTGGGCATGGAGCACCAGAGTGCAGTGGCATACGGCAACAAATTTATGAAAGGATACCTTGGAAGAGATTTAAGTGGAACCGGACTGGGTTTAAAATTTGATTTTATCACCGTACATGAGAGTGGCCATGAATGGTTCGGAAACAATATCACAGCGAAAGATATTGCTGATATGTGGATACATGAAGGTTTTACAAATTATTCTGAAGTGCTGTTTTCAGAGTGTATAGGATCAAAAACCACGGGTGATGAGTATGCAATCGGCTTGAGAAAGGGAATAAATAACGATGTACCGGTTATTGGCCCTTACGGTGTAAACAAGGAAGGCTCAGGAGACATGTACCCGAAGGGTGCGAACCTGATTCATACTATTCGTCAGTTGATTAGTAATGATGAAAAGTTCAGACAAATTCTTCGCGGACTGAACAAAACCTTTTATCATAAAACCGTTACCACTGCTGAAATCGAAAATTACATCTCTAAACAAAGTGGATTAAAACTGGATAAAGTTTTTGACCAATACCTTCGCTTTACAAAAATTCCGGTTTTCGAATATAAAATCAGCAACGGCATCCTTTCTTATAAATGGAACACCGATGTTAAAGGCTTTGATATGCCGGTAAAGGTAACTGTTAACTCTGGGGGGTATACGTTGATTAAACCTGGAAACGATTGGAAAACAATCAATCTTAGTGGCATTACCTCCGAGAATTTCAAGGTCGATCCTTCATTTTATGTTGAGGTAAAGAAAGATTAATAAAAGATACAAATTTTCTTTCCTGTGCAACTTTTTAATCATCTATCCGTCTTATAGAAAAGAATACATTATCATCTATTAAACTAACATTTATTCTTCTTAAATTATGAAAAAGATATTTTCCACACTATTAGTTGCTTTAACACTTACTGCAAGTATTGACGCAATCGCGAAAGACCAGATTAACATTTCCTCATCAAAACGTTTTGAAGACGAACGCGCTGTAAAAAACTTTAATGGTGTTGCTGCAGCTGGTCCAATTAATGTGGTGCTTACCATTGGTAATACTGAAAGCTGCAGATTAGAAGGTGATGACGAAGCTTTGGAAACAATTGTAACTGAAGTTAAGGGAAACATACTGATTATTCGTCCTCAAACCAGTATTACCAGCTGGTCGAGAAAGTATGACGGCAAGAAAATTACCGCTTATGTTACGGCAAAAAGCATTAGCAGTTTAGCAGTAAGTGGTTCGGGGAGCATGGTAGTAAACGGTAAAGTGGATGCACAATCTCTGGCTACAACGGTAAGCGGTTCCGGAAGTATTAAAGCTACAGCAGATGTTGATAACCTGAATGCAGTGATCAGTGGATCAGGATCGATCAACCTCAGCGGCAATGCAGAGCATGCTAAAATCGTAATGAGCAGTTCTGGCGCTTTTGCCGGCAAATCATTTTCAGTAAGCACGCTATCTGCAACCATCAGCGGTTCAGGCCAGGTTAATATTAAAGCAGATCAAAGCATCAAAGCAGTCATCAGCGGATCTGGTAGCATCAACTACTCGGGAAATGCATCTGTAGAGAAAACAGTATTTGGATCAGGAGGCGTTAGAAAGGTCTAACTGAGCATTAATCATGTAAAAGCCCCAAAATAGATTGGGGCTTTTTGTTTTTAGTAACTTTCGGGTTATTTGGTAATTAACGCTCTTATAGTCGGACTGTTTTTAATAGTAATCAATGCCTCCTCATGCGCCAGCCAGTAAATGTCTTCTGCCCGTTTCATATCGAAAGTACTTATTGCGCCAAGACCTTTAGGCTCGATCATTACATTACAAAATTTCGCTTTTCTTTCCATATCATGATTGATCGACATCACGCCTGCTCTACCCATTAAATTGGTAATGCCGGTAATTTTATCAACCGGTTTAAGGTGATTGCAGGAAGAACCAATAATAAAATCGCAATCCTGCATCAGCGGTTCTACCGGAAAATTATTTAGAATGCCTCCATCTACATACATCTGTCCATCAATCATGATGGGCTTAAAAATTCCGGGTATACAGCTTGAAGCATGTATAGACCTGATTAATGGTCCTTTTGTAAAATAGACTAATCTGCCCTCACTAAAGTTTACAGCTGCGATTGTTAATGGGATTTTAAGTTTCTCTATTGAATCTTCCGGGAAATACTCCTTCAGAATTAAAGCCGTATTTTCAATGTTGATCAAACCAAGGGAACCTACAGCTGGACGAATAAAGCGCCACAACTTTGTCTTGAGGAAAATACTTAAACCCTCTTCGGGATCTATACCAGCTGCAAAAAAAGCACCCGCTATGGCACCTGCACTTGTTCCACTGATGTGACTAAAAGTTATTCCCAGATTACTGAAAGCTTTTAAAACACCTAAGTGTGCAATTCCCCTGATTCCACCTCCAGACAATACGATTCCTACTTTCATTAGCGAGATTTGTTGTGTTTATTTCTGTTTAGGTTTATACTTTGACTGATTTAGAATTTTCTGCGCGTCATTATCAGCCATGAGTTGTTGCAAGGTAGTCTTCGGATTTTCCTGCATGTACTTCTTAACGATTTGCCAACCAGTGTAAACACCTAACTTGGGAGCAGAATCTCTGTTTTCCCCAAGGCCCGGGGTAAACGGGCCTTCCGATAAAAAAACCTGAATCTTCTGGTAATCCGTTTCATACAGAAAGTTGTTCTCCAAAAAGTATGCCCATATATCGCCTTCAAAATTCTGTGCCCACTTCAGCTGTTCTGCACTATAGCCTATCTTTACAGAGTCCGCCATATTTTCTGGTAAAACCTGATCAAGAAAATAAAGAATCTTACCCTGAAAGATCATTTTAGCAAGCAAAGATCTGTCTTCATCAGGCTCCTGAAAAAGCTCCTCGTGCGCATAGGTTTCAGCTACCCTTGGAACAATGTATTCAGGACTAAACCGCCTCGAAAGATACAAGGGCACGCTCTGTACAATGGCCTTGTAAAACTTGCTGTCCTTTCCCAGAAACATATCAAGGCCAATACCCAGGTATTGATCGCCAACGGGCATCTGGTAAGCGAACCCCGAAACAAAAGACACAAATCTGGGAAGCCTTGCTTTAGGATAATAATATTTAATGTACTTAAATGTTTTGGTAAGGCCTGCTTCCTGGATTTTCAGGTTAGGGTAAACGCTGTCTACCTCTTTGGTCAGATCGGTATAAGCCTGATCTTTGAACAGGGTACTTAGTACTTCCCCATTGCTATAGTCTGGCGAACCAACCATTTTTTTTATATAATCATCATAAAACAAACCATATTTAGCCGACAACAGGCTGTTTGTTTGCACAACATCTTTTCCTTTCATGGCAAACAGTTCTTTATCAAATCTTTGGATCTTTATTTCGACATTTATCTGACTAACATCTGGCCGCTTACTGTCTTTGCAGGAAATAAATGCAAGGGCAAAAAGAAAAATTAGATAAATTTGCTTAGCTTTTACGTTGTACATCATGTAAAGCAAATATAATCACATAAAGCATGAAAAAACTAGCGACGATTTTAATTTTATCTTTTATAACAATTGGTACTTGGGCACAAAACTCACCCCTCACCAGTTATGGTTTTAGACTGGGCCTTACTGCAACACCAACCGTTGGCTGGATTAAACCTGAGCAGGGCAAAACAAATGGCCTGAGTTTAGGCTTTTCTTACGGCTTGATGGGCGATTTTAATTTCGCACCAAATTACAGCTTTTCTACTGCGCTAACCATTACCACTATTAACGGAAAAAGTACAGAAGCCAATGTATCACCCTATCAGGGTTTGAGTAGCAGTTCCAATCCAAAAGCATACGATTTGAAATATAAGCTTCAGTATGTGGATTTGCCTTTAACAATTAAGCTGAAGACAGTAAAGGCTAACGACACAAGGTGGTATGGTCAGTTTGGATTATCAAACTCGATTAACATCGGTGCCAAACAGGATGCAGTTTCAAATGGAGTCAAAGTTGCGGATGACACTAAAATATCAGATCAAACCAGTTTTTACCGCGCTGGCTTGATTATTGGTGGAGGCGGCGAATTCGACATCAGCGGAAATGCAAGCATTATGGCTGGCTTAACATTTAACAATGGTTTTACAAATATCGTATCTGACGGAAGCAGAACGGTGAAGAATCATTATATAGCCCTGAATTTCGGAGTATTTTTTTAATAAACCATTGAGTTAAATTGACCTCTGGCTTGACAGGCCCAATACTTGATATGCAGGCCTGATACCCAGCTTGATACGACTAACATGAAAATAGCCTTAGCGCAACTGAATTACCATATTGGAAATTTTGAGTCCAATACACAGAAGATTATCGACAATATTCGTGCTGCAAAAGAAAAAAGTGCAGACCTTGTTGTTTTTGCTGAGCTGGCCATTTGCGGCTACCCTCCCCGTGATTTTTTAGAGTTCGATGAGTTCGTTGTGCTCTGTGATCAGGCCGCGCAGGAAATTGCCCAACATTGTAGCGATATTGCCTGTATCGTTGGGTTACCTGTTAAAAACGACGTACTTCAGGGTAAAGATTTGTTCAATGCTGCCTATTTCATAGCAGATGGAAAAGTGCAATCAGTGACTAAAAAAGCACTGCTGCCTACCTACGATGTTTTTGATGAGTACCGCTACTTTGAGCCTGCTACCTCTTTTAATTGTATTGATTTTAAAGGAAAAAGAATTGCCTTAACCATCTGTGAAGATTTATGGAATATTAATGATAACCCGTTATATGTTTCGAATCCGATGGATGAGCTCATCAAAGAGCAACCTGATGTAATGATAAACATTGCAGCTTCGCCATTCTCTTATACGCACGATGATGAACGGATCAAAGTACTTTCAGATAATGCCAGAAAATATCAGTTACCTGTTTTCTACGTTAATCAGATAGGCGCACAAACCGAAATTATCTTCGACGGCGGCTCATTGGTTTTTGATGCTGAAGGAACGATAAAAGCGGAAATGAAGTATTTCGAGGAAGATCTGCAGGTATTTGATCTGGAAGAAATCGAAAACGTCCGGAATAAATATCCGCAACCAGAAAGACTAACAGATATCGAACAAATTCACGACGCGCTTATCTTAGGCATTCAGGATTATTTTCGCAAATCAGGCTTTAAAAAAGCGGTTTTGGGTCTTTCCGGCGGAATCGATTCGGCGGTGGTTTGTGCGCTGGCCTGCTGTGCCCTGGGTCCAGAAAATGTCATGTCAGTATTAATGCCATCGAAGTTCTCATCAGACCACTCCGTTCAGGATGCTTTAGACCTCGTGAATAATATCGGCTGTATGCATGAGATTATCCCGATTAAAGAAGTTGCAGAATCATTTGATCACATACTGGCACCGGCATTTAATGGTTTACAGTTCAATCTTGCTGAAGAAAACATACAGGCCCGTATCCGTGGGATCATCAATATGGCTATGAGCAATAAATTCGGTTATATCTTACTCAATACTTCAAACAAAAGTGAATGCGCGGTTGGATATGGAACCCTTTACGGTGATATGTGTGGTGCCATCGGTGTAATTGGAGATGTGTATAAAACGCAGGTTTTTGAACTGGCTAAATACATCAATAAGGAAAGAGAAATTATCCCCATCAACACGATCGTTAAACCACCTTCAGCCGAATTAAGGCCTGATCAGAAAGACTCCGACTCCCTACCCGAGTATGATATCCTGGATCAGATCTTGTACCAGCATATCGAGAAAAAACAAGGCTCTAAAGCAATTATTGCACAGGGTTTCGATGCGGCTCTTGTACAAAGAATTTTGAAAATGGTTAATGTAGCAGAATTTAAACGCTATCAGACACCACCAATTTTAAGGGTATCGCCTAAGGCTTTCGGCATGGGAAGAAGGATGCCAATTGTAGGAAAGTATATGGCATAGAAAAAGCTAAGACAACTTGAAGTTGTCTTAGCTTTTTTGTTTATGCTAAAGTTGCGTCAACAGTAATTGTAGTATTTAATAATTTCGAAATCGGGCAGTTTTTTTCAGCATCTGCAACCAGTTCATCGAACTTCTCTTGTGTTAGGTCCGGAACACTTGCAGTTAAAGTTAAATGCGATTCTACAATTTCACCTTTAGAAGGATCAAGATTGATTTCACATTTGGTTTCCAGTTTATCAGCAGTAAAACCAGCTTCTGCCAGGTTAGCTGAAAGTTTCATAGTGAAACAGCCTGCATGTGCTGCAGCAATTAATTCTTCCGGGTTGGTACCTACACCTTCAGCAAACCGTGAATTGAAAGAGTATTGTGTATCATTCAAAGTGGTACTTTGGGTGGTTAATTTGCCATTACCCTCTTTGATGGAACCTTGCCATACGGCTGATGCGTGTCTTTTCATAATATGATCTTATTGTTGAATGTTTTTAGATGGTTAAACACCTAAAGATAATGATATGTTTGATCAAAATATGAGGGTGCCGTTAAGAAAAAAACAATTTTATATTATGGTTCGTCCGAATGATGCCCGACCTGTTTGTCCACCTTCCCTTTAATTGAAAGGACAAACAAAATCCCAATTCCGATCATAATGGAAATGTCGGCAAAATTGAACACGCCGGTCTGAAAAATGTAAAAGTCCATATGCATGAAATCAGTTACTGAACCATACATCACTCTGTCGTAAAGGTTACCGAAGCCTCCTCCAATCAAAAAGCAAAGGGCAATCTGCATTCCCAGGGCTAAGTTTCCTTTAGCAAACAAATAATATACGCCATAACCCAGCAATAAAAGCGGAAAGCCCGTAAGAATAATCAGCCGAACAAGATAGGGCATCTCATCCCCCAGACTTAAAAAAGCACCTGAATTTTCTACCTTTAACAGGGTAAAATGATCTTTTATAATACTGATATGCTCAAACTCACCAATCTCAGTTCTCGCAATCTTTTTTGTAATCTGATCGCAACCAAAATTTAGTGTCAATAGTAACAGTATGATAGACCAGCGTAAGTTCTTTAATTTATCCATGAATTGATTTCGATCGCCCGATCCATTTTTTGTAAGGGATAATCAGGGCCAGTACAACCGCCAGAATAACTAATAACTTTGCAATTACATCGCCGCTTTTCACATAAAAAGTAATTTCATCATTCAGATTGACATCCCCTTTTAATGCTGTTCTGGTCCACCATTCGGTATGCTGTGTAATATCTCCGCGCTGATTAATGAAACAGGAAATCCCGGTATTTGCAGATCTTGCCACATCCCGACGACTTTCAATAGCCCTAAGCCGTGCGTACATTTCATGCTGATCTTTGCCAGAGGTATTGCCCCACCAGCCATCATTGGTAATGATGGCAATAAATTGTGCACCATCCTTCACCTGCTCACCAATCCAGTCGCCCCATAAGCTTTCATAGCAAACTACCGGAGCTGCACCTATCCCACTTCTGGAATACAAAACACTCGGTTTTTCCTGCCATCCCCAACCACTCACACTTCCTCCTAACTGAGAGAAAACGGCATCCATAAACGAAAATACCTCAGGAAAGGGCATTTTTTCAGCACCAGGCACGAGTTTAGATTTATGATAAAACTGAACATTAGCAGAGTTTTCGAGTTGCATAGCCGAATTGAAGTTGTCCCAATATTGGCCGCTCTGCTGATCGTATTTTGCAGATATGGTCCGTTTATCCGGATAAACTTTAATGGTTTCTATTCCTGTTATCAAAGTTCCGTTTTTATACTTATTCATATAATTCTGCAAACCCTCAATTTCAGGATAGGTCCTGATCTTATCTTCATCAGCATAAATAGGGAGCGCTGTTTCAGGCCATAGGATATACTCTGTATCGGGTTGCGCTAAAGAATCAGTTAAATGAGTGAGTATACTAATCTGCTCAGCAGGTGGAATATCGCTTAGTTTCAGGTAAGGATCTATATTAGGCTGTACAACTACCACATTACTGGGAGTGCCCTTTTGTTCAGCTGTAAAATATTTTGTTAAGGAAATCAAAACCGGAACTAATACAACCAAAGCCCAGGTACCAGCACTTCTGAACTTCAAATAGCCGGTTTGACTTCTATAGTTACGATAAGCTTCAAAAGCCAGAATGTTACTTAACAATATCCACAGAGAGCCTCCATAAACGCCTGTACAGTCATACCATTGTGCCAGCTGATGCATACCCGCCAAACCATTCCCTAAGGTCATCCATGGAAATGCAAGATCCCAGGTTTGCTGCAGATATTCTAAAGCAATATAAAAGGCAATCAGACCCAGATAAGCTAGCTTTCTTCCTGTGTATTTACCCAGGCGATAAAACAACCAGAAAGCAAATGTCATCAGTAAGGCACCGAGTCCGTATGGAATTAATGAAACCGGAATTGCTACAAACGTACCATTATAAGCACTAATGGCATTATATACCCAATAAATTGAAGCGGTATTCCACAGCAGAAATGTTAGTCCAGCTGTAAAAAAAACGCGTCTTCCACCTTTTGCAGTCTCATTCCTCAAGATATCATTAACCGCGATGAGCAATGGAACGAGCGCAATCAAAAGCAAAGGCGTGGTAAAAGGCATAGGCGGCCAGGCCAGCCAAAGCAAAAATGAACTCAGTAATCCGAGCAGGTAGGTGTGTCTGGATTTCATTTTACAAGCTATCTAAAATAGCAGCCTTTTTAGCTTCGTACTCTTCCTGTGTAATCAGGTGTTTATCATAAAGTGTTTTTAGCTTACGCAACTTTAATGTCGTTTCATCTTCCGGCTCCTCAACAACCTCCGCAATTTGAATCGGCTCGGGAGCAGATTGTTCAACAAGTGGAACATCTGCAAATGGTTGTGCAGAAAGATTAATAGGTGAAGCAGTCGCTCTGTTTTCTTCCAGTTTTTGCTGACGCAATAACTCCTTATATTCTTCCAGCTGCTGATTTGCAGATTGATGTAACTTACGCGCCTGCACTTTAGGAATAAATTCGGTAACAATATTTTCACCCTGTTGTGGCACGCAGATAAATTTTGAGCCAAAAAACTCTTCTTTGAAAGAAACTTCCTTGATATTTTTCCAGGAGATATCTTTAAAATTCATGGTTAGTCCGAGGTTACCCGGCTCACAATAAAAAATTCTTTTGTTGGAAATGGCAATACTATCCGGCAACAAGTTTACAGCAGGCTTTTTTTGTACTGCCAGGTATAAAAGCTCTTCTCCGGTAGTTAAAAGATCGTTCAATTTGCCAATAACTTTTTCTACCGCTTTTGGGTCTTGCTCGTCACTAAGAAATCTATCTATGCTAATCATAATATTTTTAATTAATTGGAATTAAGCTGATGCTATTCTTCAGCATCGCTATACTTATTTTTGTTTTTCACTGTTGCAGGTTTCCCGGCAATGCAAATTACAAATTCTCCTTTTAAAGTATTGTTCTCGAAATGTGTTTTTATTTCTGTCAATGTTCCGCGGACAGTTTCTTCAAACATCTTGGTCAATTCCCGACTTACCGATGCCTGCCGGTCTTCACCAAGGTATTGCGCAAACTCTTCTAAAGTTTTTAATAAACGATGTGGACTTTCGTAAAGTATGATCGTACGATCTTCTTCTGCCAGTTTTTTGAATTTAGTTTGCCTGCCTTTTTTTACAGGCAGAAAGCCTTCAAAACAAAACGCATCTGCCGGTAATCCCGAATTCACCAACGCAGGTACAAAGGCTGTTGCGCCTGGCAAACATTCTACAGCAATATTATTTTTAATGGCCTCGCGTACCAGAAAAAAACCAGGGTCAGAAATCGCAGGGGTGCCCGCATCGGATATCAGCGCAATCTGCTGGCCTTCATTTAAAAATCTGATGATCTCTGCAGTTGCTTTGTGTTCATTATGCTGATGATGGGAAAACACGCGTTTGTCAATACCAAAATGCTTCAACATCGGCGCACTCGTACGGGTATCCTCTGCCAGGATTAAGTCGCATTCTTTTAAAATTCGGATTGCCCTGAAAGTCATGTCTTCCAAATTGCCAATCGGAGTAGGTACGAGATATAATTTGCCGTTCATAGTGCCTGTATAGCCGTCATTTCGGGTAGAACCAACTGAGCAATCTTTTAAAGAGAGATTGCGGCACTACGTTCGCAATGACGACTTAATTATTATCTTTGTAAAAAAATTAAATAATGCTGCAAGTTAATTATATCCGCGAAAATAGAGAGAAAGTTTTAGAACGTTTAAGTGTGCGTAACTTTAAACAACCTGAGTTGGTAGATGAAATCATTAAAATTGATGAAGAGCGTCGTTCCACGCAAACTTCGCTTGATCAGATTTCCGCAGAGGCCAATGCAGCAGCCAAACAAATTGGCGATTTAATGCGTACAGGTAAAAAAGATGAGGCAGAAGCGATTAAATTGAAAACCGCTACGCATAAGGAAAACATCAAGAACTTATCTGAAAAATTAACTGAACTGGAAACAGCTCAATTTAACTTAGTTGTTCAGTTGCCCAACTTGCCCAACCAATTAGTTCCTACAGGATCAACTGCTGAGGAAAATGAAGTGGTTTATGTGCATGGTGCACCCGCGGAACTGCCAACAAAAGCATTACCCCACTGGGAGCTCGCCGCAAAATACGACATTATCGATTTCGAACTGGGTGTGAAAATTACTGGTGCAGGCTTTCCGGTTTATAAAGGTAAGGGTGCCAGATTGCAACGTGCTTTGATTAATTTCTTCTTAGACCATGCAACAGCTGCAGGCTATAAAGAAATGCAGGTACCTCATCTGGTAAATGCCGCATCGGGATTTGGAACCGGCCAGTTGCCTGATAAAGAAGGTCAGATGTACCACTCAACTGTCGACGATCTATATTTAATTCCAACAGCAGAAGTTCCGGTAACCAATTTATACCGTGATGTGATTCTGAAAGAGGAGGATTTGCCGGTTAAGAATACCGCATATACGCCTTGTTTCCGCCGCGAAGCGGGTTCTTACGGCGCACACGTACGCGGATTGAATCGTTTACATCAGTTTGATAAGGTTGAAGTGGTGCAAATCACCCATCCTGATAAATCTTATGAAACTTTAGAAGACATGAGTCAGTATGTTCAGTCGCTGTTAAAAGAATTGGGGCTGCATTACCGCGTATTGCGATTATGTGGTGGCGATATGGGCTTTACATCTGCAATGACATACGACATGGAAGTGTGGAGTGCTGCACAGGAACGCTGGCTGGAGGTATCATCGGTTTCAAACTTCGAAACTTATCAGAGTAACCGGTTAAAACTTCGTTTTAAAGGAAAAGAAGGAAAAGCACAACTGGCACACTCACTAAATGGAAGTGCCCTCGCGCTACCGCGTATTGTGGCTTCAATATTGGAAAACTACCAAACTGAAAAAGGAATCAGAATTCCGGAAGCATTGGTCAAATATACGGGTTTTGATATGATCGATTAAAGCCTTAATCGATTCTCGTCATTGCGAGGTACGAAGCAATCCTAAAACATCACTCCATAAAAAAAGCTTTGCATCGCTGCAAAGCTTTTTTTTATTTATAGGTAGATGTAGTTTTTTGATTATAAAATCAAGATCAACAATAAAATGATGATAATAATTGCACCAACTGAAAGATAAACACCTCCAGACAATGCACGCGCCTGATTTTTCATCTCTTTCAATTCCTTACGTAAAGCTTTACGTTCTGCAGAAGTTAAATTTGATTTATCCATCGCTTTAATCTCTTCTACACGATCTTTAATCTTCTCTAATTGCACGGTTTGCTCAGCAGTTAATTCTGATGGATTTTTAGCGGGCTTATCAGCAGCTTGTACTGAATTAAAACTGATTCCTAAAGCGAAAATAAGGGCAAGGGTGTAAATGAATCTTTTCATAATATTTAATTTTTTAGTGTTTCGATGTGTACTTAACAAAAAACCTACCAATTTGTGTTGGTAGGTTTTAAAAAAATCGTTAAACTAAATGTTAAATATTTTATTTTATCTCAAAAACCACATTTACAGTGAAATTGAGTTTTATTTTTTTGAAATCTATTTCTGGTGCAGTGTCTGCTTCAGCCATTGATGATTTAAGCATGTAATTTCTATAAACAGGTTGTACAATATTGTCGCCACCATCCTGTATTTCGATTACACTACCCAGTTTATCTCCCAGTGCTTCCACCATGTACCCTGCTTTTTCTTTAGCCGCTAATAAAGCTTTTATTTTTAAGTCCTTTTTTAAGCCTTCAATTTTTGAATAATCATAGCTCTCAATATTTGTATTTGCAATGCCTTTCGCATCAATGGCATCGATGATTGCATTAAATTTATTCAGGTCGTTCACTTTTAGACGATATTGTTTGCTGGCCAGAAAATCAGGATTTTTCTTTTTTTCCGTTGCATAATTCCAGCTACTCAGGTTACTGATGGTGAGATTCTCTTTCGCAATACCAGCTTTTTGTACCGCAGCATAGAGTTGTTTTTCCAGGTCAGTAATCTCTACCTTCTTTTTCCCGTTCAAATATTCTTTAAGAGATATACCGATGTAAATGATATCCGGAGTAACCTCAGTTTCGGCTGAACCACTAACATTAATTTTCCTGCGTAAATCTGCTTGTTGTGCCATTGCCGATGAAAGGCCTAAAAATGCAACGAATGCAATTGCTAATAACTTTTTCATAATTATGTTTTTCTTTGTGTGTACTCTATAGATGTGAAAGCGGCACAAATTCCACACCGGTTTTGTTAAAATTTCGATTGTCCTACGGTATGATTTGCAGATAAACGCCTAATCAATTGATTTACAAAAGCTAAACAGCAAAATTTTTATTTCAACTGTTTCGCCAAACTTAACTTCAATTCTTTAATCCCTTTAGCGGCCAGGCCTGCAATTTCCTTAGCCCCATACGGACTTAAATGGGTATCGTCCTTTTTGCCTTTAGGGTAGTTGACATTTCCTGAATCTACATGATTAAATAATTTAATAGACTCCTGCTCTCCTAATCGGGTTAAAAGCGATTCGGTTTTCAACAGCATATCAATCAATGGTACTTTCAATGAATCGGCTACTTGTCGGGTGATGCGGGGATAGTCTCCGTGGGTATCGATCAGTACTCCATTTTTAAAACTTCTTCTCGCAATTGGCGTAAGCAGTACCGGAAGTGCTTTTTTACTTCTTGTCTCATTTACATAATTCACCAGATTAATTTTAAAATCATTTAATGAAACCCCAACAGTTGGCTTGTCTACCTTTTCATCATTGTGGCCAAACTCGATAAAAACGTAATCACCAGGTTTCAAATTTTCAAAAACAGGTTGCCACCTTTTCTCAGCCCGGAACGACTTTGTGCTTCTTCCATTCAACGCACGGTTATCAACTTTAATCTGTTCTTTAAAAAAAGATTGGAATTCCATCCCCCATCCGGTTTCCGGATAAGCATTAACACTTTTATTGGCAGCGGTTGAATCACCAATAATGTATACGGTGGTTTGTTTTTGCACTAATCTAAAGGCGCTTAATCCAAGGAGGATGGAAACCGCAAGCAAGGTATAAAGTTTTGTTCTCATCATTATTCAGAAATTAGTGGATTCCAGGAATCTGTTCCACTGAGTATATTTTTTATGGTATATTTTTTATTTTCTTTTTCGCTTAACTGCCTGGCCCACGGAACCCTGCTTTGAGTCGAGGCACCAGCACCGATATTATAGTACTCGGCATAAAATGTTGTTTTTTCCTTTTCAGGAAACATTAAATCCCCCTTCCATGGATTCCATCCCGCAGGCACAATATGTTTACCTAAATCGCATCTAACAAATACAGTCTTTGCGTATGGTCGCCACGGCCTGCCCAGATAGGTTTTGGTTACCAGTGAATCAGCAATCAGTTTACAATTCAAAAATACAAATCCGAAAGCTTGATTTTTGGAGGTAGATGCCGCAGTAATGTAAGAATCTGATAAACTTTTGATTGTGCAATCTTGAAATACAACCGTTGCGGTACCAAATATGAAATCTGTTGTTCCTTCAATAATACAGTTGCGATACAATTGCCTGCTTTTTTCTGTAGCTGTATATAGTGTATCCTGATTCCCTAATAAGCTGCAATTTACCGCGATAAAACGGTCACCTTCCACATGAAGCGCTACTGCTTGTCCTACCCGTCCGGATGAATTCACAACCGTTAAGTTCATTAGTTTAACGTCATTCGCCTGCACTAAAATGGTATACGAGTTATAGGTAGTAAATTTGTCTCTTCCAAATCCGTCTTTTCCGGAAGGAATAATCTTTCCTGAATAATCATTAAAAGTGATTATGGTATTTTCCCTGCTCTCACCAATTAAGGTGATCTTCGTTTTCCACGATGGTATGATCACTTTTTCATGATAAACTCCATTTTTGATATAAATCTTGACTTCTTTCTCACCAAGATCGCGCACAGCGTTTACAGCTCCCTGGATCGTATTGTAGAGAGCTGATCCATCTTTGGATACCGTGATTTCTGAGGGATATTTTAGGTCTTGTGCAAGGGCATTTTGCCAGTGACTTAAAGTGAATAATACGAAAACAAAATAGAGATTTAAGGCAGATTTCGTCATCTGATTAACATGTAAAAGTTACGATAAATTTCAACAAAAAAGGGCAGAAAAATCTGCCCTTGAAAAAATAAATTAATATGTCCACCTTGGATCGCCGATTGCTGTAGCGGTGTTACTTGCCGTTCTCAGTGCAGAACCTGCCGGAAGCTGAAAGTTAGTTGTTGCGGCTGTCCAGCCTAAATCTATTGTCTGATTACTTGTTAATGTAGCTGTGCCGAAAGTTAAGGCTGTTCCTGCTGTGAGTGCTGTCGATAAGTTGAAGTAATTGCTGTTGGAGATACTTAACGAACTTCCGGTTCCCGTACCCCTAATGGCTGCCGCATTAACGGTAGATGATTTTGGTGTGTTAGCAAAAATACTGTTTTGAATACTAAAGATAATTGGATTAGTATTTGCATCAAGTAAAGCGTATCTAGCGCTTCCGCCAAAGCCGTTTATGGTAGAATAACTGATTTGTACTGAAGGAGTCTGATCTCCCGTAGCAATAGTAGAAGCCAATACCAAACCAGGACCACAATTATAAAGTGTGGATTTTGAAACGATAATACTATTAAACTGAAGCTTGGTGATGTTAAAAGTATAGTAAGTTGAGGTTCCATTCGCCCCCATGTCGTAGACCACAGAATTGTTAACAGTAATTCCGGTAATTTTGAAATCTTTTGCATTTGTTCCCCGGTCGCCGCGCAAAAATGCTGTGGTAGATCCATGTGCAATACAGTTGTCGACAACAATATTGGTGAACGTAGCGGCCGAACCATTCGCAGCCTGCGACCCGATCAGGTTTAAAAAATACAATGAGGCGCCGACAGTCCCATCAAATTCAATACCGGATAAAGTAACCCCGGCTCCGGTTCCTTCCAGATCGAACTCTTTATAATTAACTTTAGTATCAGATGGGTTACCTGAAGTTGACTTAATGGTTATTGTTTTATGGGTGATAAAAGAAGTAGCGGTTAACGTGTAGGTCCCTGGATTTAATCCGATAACAGCTCCGTTCGCGGCTCCGGTTATCGCCGCTGCCAGATCATCCCCCGGATTAAGTCTTACCGTATAGGTTGTCGGTGCAAGGGTAGTAAAGGTGGTGATGCCTTTGCTTTTAGTCCCGTCGAAAAGCTCCGCAGTATATTTGGTGGCAGCAGTTAAACCCGTGATAGCTTTTAAACCGGCAGAAGCCTCTGCCGGGCTCAACGTTGTAGTGATTGCAGTTCCGGTTACCGGAGTTAAAACAATAGTACTCAAGCCTACGGTTGGCGTATATCGCAACACTACATTATTTTCTTTTACCTCACTATCCCGTATGGGTAAAAACAACTGAATGCCCGTTAACTGGAAACCACCGCTTCGTACATATTTTGATTCAGGTTGTGTTTCCGTTGCATTGGCCTTAATCCTTGCATAATATTTGGTGCGTACGGCAAGATTATCCTCGGTAACTGTTACCCCCGCAGTATCCGCGGTTGTACTGTATTTAATTGTCGAGAACAGTGAATCGGTTGAAAAATCAATACTGTATTTCAAAACCTTACCGGTTGACATTAAGGGCAAAGTCCATGTTAATTTAGCAGACGTTTCTCCTGCAGAAATTTTAACATCGCTCGGCTTAAAAATCCGTGCCGGGTCTGTTGGTGCATCATCTGTCTTTTTACAAGATGAAGCCAGCAGTACAATTACTGATAAAAGCATCAGCTTAATCCCTAGTTGCAATATAATTTTTTTCATGATTAGGATGTAAATAAATTAGTAACCATTATTCTGAACAATATTTGGATTTTCAATCAAAACCGTTTTCGGATAAGGGAAAAGTTCTTTTTTATTCGCTTCGAAGTAATATGCTAAACCCGTAGATGTTCCTGTAATTGAATTATCTTCAGTCACCGCTTTTCTCCAGTTTTTAGTGGTATAACCCGTTGGCGCAGTTGAGCTACCCAGTCCTGTCGATACAAATACATTGTTAGGTGTACCCCCATACAGGTCTAAGGTTGCAACTTCATTTACACTGGTTCCCTGAAGGTAGTTCCCTTCTTTTGCGTATAAATAATCTGGCACACCCGTGTATGCACCGCTTCCGGCAATTAAGGCCCTTAGTTTTGTCCTGGTTTCATCAAATTTACTCCCCAGCAAATTCCAGCGGATCAAATCATACTTACGTATTCCCTCGCCACCAAATTCCAAAAGTCTTTCTTTAACAATTGAGGTGAAAAAGCCTGCTTTATCAGTTGGTGTAGCCGGAATTTGAGTCTCAAAGCCTGCATAGGCACGCCTCTGTACTTCTTGCAAAGCGCTGATCGCCGCAGCGGATGGCGCACCATTGATTTCGTTATCCGCTTCAGCATACATCAGTAAAACATCTGAAAACCTCAGTATCGGCCAGTTAATGGCAAAGTTTTGAGACGAGGAAGAGCCGTTAAAAGCGGTCCACGATTTGCGGAACTTTGCGTCCGTCATATTAAACAGGGTATTAATGATCTTTTTAGAGGTCGCTGTGATTTCAAAAACTCCAATAGTAACATCTCTTCTACAATCTTTTGTTACATCAAACTCATAGAAATAAGTCGGGACGGCATTCATACCGCCACCGCCTGAGCCAAAAGTAGATGCTGAATTAAACCGGATACCATTATAGTAACCCAGTTTACTATCAGTTGAGGCATTGCTCCCATAAGCTGCTACCTCCATCATTAACTCATGAGCATCATCGTACCGGGTTCCATGCAGGGATTTAAAAACATTTTCGTAAACCGGATTTAATGTATGCTGAGAACGGTTGTTCATCAGATCCAAACATTCATCATAAGCAATTTTATAATAAGTAATGTAATCACTTGCACGAACATTTTGTGTTCCTTTCAGGGAATAACCACCACGTGCCAATGCAATTCTTGCCCTCAATCCTTTAATGGCACCTTTGGTAAACCTAAAACTGCCATACTCGGTTAGGGCACTTCTCCAGGGCACCAGATCTTCCGCAACCTTTAAGTCGGCAATAATCTGATCATAGGTCTTATTGCGATCTACATTAGCCCCATAAAGTGTTTCTGCGTCTGCTGCTGGTACAAAAGATGCAGGTACATCTCCCCAATTTCTGATCAGCTCATAAAAGAACTGCGCTCTCAGTGCCAGTGCCTCACCATAATAGCGTTTCATTAGTGCCTGCTCAGCAGCAGAACCGTTGCTGTAAAGTTTGGAAGAAGGAATATATTTGATACAAATGTTTGCCCGTTCTATACCAGCGTATAGCTGCAAAAATGGGTTGATGAGGTCAGTATTATCAGAACTCGCCCCGTACATACTAATCCCTCTACGATCAGATGAGCTGTAACTGCCCGAGGTTTTAAAATCATCGGCACCCAATCCAAACAGCGTGGAAATCCGGCTGCCATAACCATTATCCCCGCAAAGACGATTATAAACAGCAATCAGTGCGGCATTTGTATAAGTTGTGCTCTCGAAAACTACCTCGGGTGAAGAAGTAGATGGCGATTCCACATCAAGATATTTTTTACAGGAAGTAGTAATACTCAATGCTCCAACAGCAATAACCATTAAAGCAGATTTTATAAATTTATTGTTCATTGTTCTTTAATGTTGATGTTAAAATACCATATTGATTCCTGCAAGAATATACCTGCTTCTTGGGTATGCAGCATAATCTACCCCCGGAGTAAGTGGATTTGTTCTGCGGGTATTGGCCTCGGGATCATAACCTGTATAACCGGTTATGGTATAAAGATTATTCACTGTTCCATACACCCGTAATTTAGAAATGAAGCCTGTTTTTTTAATTAATGATGAAGGCAGGGTATAACCTAGGGTAACGTTGCTTATTCTCAGAAAAGATCCGTCTTCAATGGCATAGGATGTTAAAGCGTAATTACCGGTTGTTGGCGTCCACATGCTTGTATTGGCATTCATGGCTGTTAACAATGCCGGATCAGTAACCTTTACACCATTGGCATCGAAGTTTTGCCAGCGATCATTCATTACAGCCAGTAAATTATTATCCTTTACATTATACTGGGAAGTAAATTCAAGCTTATTTGCGTTGTACACTTTACTTCCGTAACTAAAGTTTACGAAAACAGTGAGGTCAAAATTCTTGTATGCAAACTGATTGTTAAAGCCTCCTGTAAATTTCGGCTGCGCATTCCCCAAAACTGTTCTGTCATCATCGCCAATGATCATGCTTGATGATGAAGATAACTTCTTAACTTTCATATCGCCAGGCTGTGGATTTTTATTTCCCAGTAAAGCATAGCTGTTGGCAATTCCTGATTTTAAAGTGTAGGTATAGCTTCCATTTGTATTTTGCACGTAGGTAAAATCATCAACTGTATAACGCCCGTCTGATACAAACCCATAAAATTGCCCAACAGGTTGCCCTACCTCAACTTTAAAATCACCTAAGCTATTTACCCACCCTGATTGGGTAATGTATGAGCTTACACCGTTTTGCAGGGCAACAATTTTGTTCTTATTAAATGAAATATTGAAGCTTGTATTGTACGTAAAGTTTTTAGTTTTAATTGCCTGATAGTTCAACTGAAATTCCCATCCTGTATTTTGGGTTTTACCCACATTTTGCTGCTGGGTAGTGTAACCTGTAGTTTGTGGTACATTAGCATTCAATAACAGGTTTTTTGTTTTGTTATCGTAATAATCAACAGTTAGTGTCAACTTATTTTTAAACAGATCAATATCCAAACCTGCATTAGTCGAAGTATTGGTTTCCCAGGTAATGTTTGGATTTGATAGAATCGTTCCGGTACTGGTTCCGGTGATTAAGCCAGTTGTAACGCCTGCATCAGAAGCCGCATAGCCTCCTGCGGTCGAATTTGAATAAAACAGTGTTCTGAATAAATCCTGTCCGATGCGGTTATTTCCTGCAGCACCATAACTCACCCGGACCTTCAGGTTATCCAGCCATTTCAGATCCAGATCTTTGAAAAATTTCTCTTCTGATGCACGCCATGCTACCTGACCTGATGGAAAATATCCCCATTGCTTACCTTCAGCAAATAACGACGATGCATCTGTACGGAAATTGAAGGTTGCAAAGTACTTATTTTTAAAACCATAAGATGCCCGTCCAAATAACGAAAATTGTCTTGTTCCGGAAATGAGCGACGTTGGCTTATCCTGTACCGAACCTGCCGGTGGCTCTGCTTTCTGGATGCTTCCAAATGCTTCTTCCGCAGTAATATTTACTGGGAACCATTTGATGGTCGAACTCCCTGCAGTTACATCAATCATGTTTGTTTCCTCACCTATTAATAAATCAAGGTTATGGTCTTTACCCAGCGTTGGTTTGTAATTTAAGGTATTGGTGTTCAGAATGCTTTTTGTCGTGGAGTTATCCAGTTGAATAGCCGGCAAGCCTGCATTGTTTCTTGCCACATTACTCACCGGTCCGTTAAATGTATTGATTTTCCTATCGGAGAAAGTCATCCCCACAGTACTCTTAAAAGTTAAATTCCTGAGGATCGTATATTGCAAATATCCACTGCTGATCAGGTCATTTCTGTAATCGTATTTCAACTCCTGGTTAGCCAGCGTAATAGGATTGGTTAATCCTGTTGTTAAATAATCTGCATCAAATAAATCTCCCGAATCGCTGCCACCATTATAAGGCTGATAACGCACGGAGTTCCTCAGGCGATTCGTTCCTTGCGAACCGGTAGATGAAGTTCCGACCCCATCAATACGCTGGCGGCTGTAACGAACGTTCACCCCCATTCTGAGCTTATCTGAAATTCTATGATCGAAACGGAAAGACGCGAAAGTTCTTTTATAACCCGAATTAAGCATGATCCCATCTTCTCCCGTATTATTTATTGAAAAATTATAGGTTGTCTTTTCATTGCCGCCTGATAAATTGAGGATCTGGGTATTGCTCCATGCCTGACGCCCGAAAACCTTATCCTGCCAGTCGATATTCTGGATGTTTTTATAAATGTCCAGATCCTCAAAAGTTCCATATTTCTTGGTAAAAGTATCTTTTACATCCTGTGCTGTATTGTTATTGTACAATTCATACTGATATTTAACAAACTCGTAAGGGTTCATCACATCAAGCTTATTCACAATTTGCCTTGCACCCGCATAGGCATCAAATGATACAATCGTCCGGCCATTTTTACCACTTTTAGTCGTAATAATGAGTACCCCATTCGCTCCGCGGCTACCGTAAATGGATGTGGAAGCGACATCTTTCAGCAAATCCATGCTCTCAATCTCGTTCGGAGATAAGATAGACAGTGCATTCTCAACCTGAATTCCGTCCACGATATACAGGGGAGAATTGTCACCTGTTAAGGAACTTCCACCGCGAACTTTAATCACCACCTCTGCTCCCGGGCTCCCTTCAGTAGAGGCCACTGATACCCCCGCCATTTTACCTGCCAAAGCCTGAGCTACCGTACTTACCGGAAACTGATCTATATCTTTTCCTTTAATCGACGATACTGAACCCGTTAAGGCTTCCTTTCTAACTGACCCATAGCCAATATTTACCGTTACCTCCTGTAGGGTATTGGCATCTTCCTCAAGAGAAACATCGAGTTTTGTCTGGTCAGTAACCCCGACACTTTTGGTTTTATAACCAATGTATGTAAAAGTAAGTATTGCACCTTTGGCGGGCACACTAATCTTATAGATACCATTGGCATCTGTACTGGCTCCTGTTTTCGAGTCTCTCACTGTAACGCTTACACCAACCAGCGGCTGACCATCAGTTTTATCCTTTACGGTTCCGGTTAGTTGTTTGTTTTGCGCCTGAGCTACAGATAATTCTGAAAAAAGGAGAAATGCAAAAAAGAGTAGAACTCTGCTCATAACTGTTATTTTAAAATATTTGGTTGCTGATATACGTTGTGCAATTGCTGCACATAGAATATAATTCTATTTCGAAATGTTATTGTTCGTTAATATTTGGTTACGTTGTGTAAGCAATTTTACAAACTTAAAATGGTATGAAACTTTATTTAACTAAAAAAGTGTGCAAACGTTCCCAAAAACGTAGTTTGAACGTTTATTAATCTTCCTTACAAAACCAGCAGAAGATATATTTTTCGTAACTTGTACCCAATACGCAAGATGAGATTTGAAACTTCGACCATAAAAGATATTGCTAAAGCTTTGGGACTTTCGACATCGACTGTCTCCAGGGCTTTAAGAGACCGTTACGAAATCAGTGAAGAGACAAAAAAGCTGGTATTGGCATATGCTGGGAAGGTAAATTACCGGGCAAACCCTATTGCGCGCAGCCTGAAAGAAAGAAGAAGCTACTCCATAGGCATTATTGTAAGTGAAATAGCCAATAATTTTTTTTCACAGGTAATTAATGGCATTGAATCAATTGCGTATGCAAAAGACTACCATGTCATCATTTCGCAAAGCCACGAATCTTTTGCGCAGGAAAAACTCAACGTTGAGCATCTGGCATCCAGATCTATTGACGGTTTGCTGATCGCCCTTTCTTCAGAGACACAAGATCTTCACTATCTGCGCGATTTGTATTCAAAAGGTCTTCCTATCGTATTTTTCGACCGGGTACCACAGGATTTTGAAACGCATAAAGTCATTGCCAACAATTTCAAAGGTGCATTTGACGCTACTGAACACCTGATTTTATCGGGTAAGCGCACCATTGCTCATTTGACAAATTCAGAAAACCTGTCCATTACCAGAGAACGCCTGAAAGGTTACCAGGCAGCATTAAACAAATACCACATTGGGTTTAATCCTGATCTGGTAAAATATTGCCAGCACGGAGGAATGCATAGCGAAGAGCTTGAACAGGCCGTGAAAGAACTTTTACCGCTAAAACCTGATGGCATTTTTATATCAAGCGACCGCCTTACAACAGGTTGTATTATGGCTTTAAAAAAGACCAATCCTGAAGTCGCAAACACAATCGCTATAGCTGGCTTTACCAACTCCAATCTGGTTGAACTCTTTTCTCCTTCCCTGACTTCAGTTAAACAGCCTGCCTTTGAAATGGGACAAGTGGCTACTGAATTACTGATATCGATGATCGAAGCCAAGCGTCCCGTAACTGAATTTGAAACTAAAATATTAGATACTGAACTGGTTAAAATGATAAAGCCTAAGCTATAGGTATTCGATTTCTTACTCAAACACCTATCTCCAAACTAATTACTACCTTTGCAAAATGGTAGAAATCATATTAAAGAAGGGAAAAGAAAAAGCAGCATTGCAAAGGCATCCATGGGTATTTTCTGGTGCTTTGGAAAAAGTTAAAGGAAAACCTGAAGATGGAGAAGTAGTAAAAGTTTTTGCTTTCGACAATGAATTTCTAGCCTATGGTTACTACAATAGCAATTCGCGTGTTGCCGTTCGCCTTCTGGAATGGGATGAAGAGCGAGCGATCAACAAACAATGGTATGAGAACAGGCTGAAACAAGCTATTGCTTCGCGGCAGTTTATATTAAGCGAACAAACGAATACCTGCAGACTGATATTTAGCGAGGCCGACTTTTTGCCGGGCCTAATCGTAGATAAATATGGAGATTTCCTATCCTTACAGATTTTAAGTTCAGGGATTGAAAAAGAGAAGGCAACAATCGTTGAGATACTCAGGAACGAGCTGCAACCTAAAGGCATTTTTGATAAAAGCGATGCCACTGCCCGAACTCACGAGGGCCTCCCTGTGGAAAATGGATTGCTTTGGGGTGAAACACCACCCGAATTTCTTGAAGTAAAAGAAAATGGTATTGCCTATAATATCAATATTGCCGAAGGCCAAAAGTCTGGATTTTATTGCGATCAGCGCGATAACAGGCAAATCCTGGCCAGTTACACAAAGGGTAAAAACGTACTGGATTGCTTTAGCTACAGCGGTGGCTTTAGCCTGAATAGTTTAGCAAACGATGCCGCAAGTGTTACCAGTGTGGATAGTTCGGGTTTGGCAGTAGAAACCTTGAAACAAAATGTTGAACTTAACAAATTTGATGTAAGTAAGGTTAACGCCATTCAATCTGACGTAAACAAACAATTAAGAGCTTTTAAAGAAGCGGGTGAGTTATTCGATGTAATTGTCCTTGACCCGCCGAAATATGCACCTTCACGGTCGGCATTAGATCGTGCGGCGCGCGCTTACAAGGATTTAAACAGACTTGGAATGCTTCTTTTGGAGAAAGGTGGCTTACTCGCTACTTTTTCATGTTCTGGAGCAGTGGATATTGAAACGTTTAAGCAGATTATAGCCTGGTCGGCACTCGATGCAGGTAAAGAAGTACAAATCATTAAACAATTCTGCCAGCCGGAAGATCATCCTGTCCGGATTTCCTTTCCGGAAGGTGAATATCTGAAAGGCCTTTTGCTAAGGGTTTTATAATTGCATTCTACAAATACTTGTGCGGAAACACTGACTTAAGTGTTTCCGTGTACAAAATCTATATCTCTTCCGAACTGTCCGGAAGCTTATCATACTCCCCTTTCCACGCATAAAAGCCAAAAATCATCAGACCCAGGCTAATTGGTAAAAAGATAAATAGTATAATTGCCCACTGGAGCATGGTATTTGTTCTTTCAATATCCGTATGGGTTAAGCCAACTTTGTCTACTGCCTGCAGAAATAGAAAAGTCATCGCAACCGGTCCCAATACCATCCATACTAATCCTAAAAATTTCTTTAAAATATTCATCCCTTTAATCATTAATGTGTTCGTCCTTTTTGTTCGATAGATAAATTGTTCCGATGATTAAGCTGAGTGTAGCAATCCCGATCGGATACCACAATCCCGACAGCGGAGTGGAACCCGCAAAACTCGCGATCAATGTGGCGATAAAAGGGACAAGCCCTCCGAAGACGCCGTTACCAATATGGTAAGGCAACGACATAGAAGTATATCTGATTTTCGTAGGAAACAACTCAACCAGAAAGGCTGCAATCGGCCCGTAAACCATGGTAACCAGCAAAATCTGAAAAAATATAAGACCGACAAACTTCCAGAAAACAGGTTTCGAAAGTATCTTATCCCGAATGACTTCTTTTGCTGGCAAAACTCCTCTGCTTGCAGATACCGTATCAACCTGGACTTTGCTAAATGAAGTTCCATTTGTAAGCATTACCTGGGTTATGGAAGTATGTAAACTGTCTGGCGTGCCTGCGATCAATTCGTGTTTAATTTTTGGCAGTTTAAAAGTTGCAGCACTCATATCCATTTTCGTTGGATCTGTATCATCCAGAAATGTCTGATAGATTGGTCTGTAAAAAATAATCCCCAGGAGCATCCCACAAAGCATGATCCATTTCCTGCCAACTTTGTCGCTCCAGGCACCAAATACAACAAAAAATGGCGTTGCAAAAGCAATTCCCCAAAGCAAAATATACCGCGAATCGTTAAAATCAAGTTTGCAGGTGTTCTCTAAAAACGATTGTGCATAAAACTGCCCCGTATACCAGATAACCCCCTGGCCCATCGTTGCACCGAAAAGAGCAAGCAAAACCATTTTAAAATTCGCTTTATTGTTAAAACTTTCTTTCAAAGGATTTTTCGAAATGTTCCCTTCAGCCTTAAGTTTAGAGAAAAGCGGCGATTCATGCATCTTCATCCTGATGTATACCGATACCACCACGAGAACAATGGAGAGCAAAAATGGTATTCTCCATCCCCAGTCGCCGAAAGTATCAGCACCCAGAATATTTTTTGTGATGACAATTACGCCCAGCGACAAAAACAAGCCAAGCGTTGCTGTCGTTTGAATCCAGCTGGTAAAAAAGCCTCTTCTGTTTTCCGGGGCGTGCTCCGCAACATAAGTTGCGGCTCCCCCGTATTCGCCACCAAGGGCTAAACCCTGTATCAACCTCAATACCAATACCAGAATTGGCGCAGCATAACCAATGGTCTTATATGAAGGTATCAACCCAATGAAAAAAGTAGAGCCACCCATCAAAACCAGCGTCAGAAGAAAAGTATACTTCCTTCCAATCAAATCGCCCAGCCGGCCAAATACCAGCGCTCCAAAAGGGCGTACAATAAAACCTGCAGCAAAGATAGCCAGCGTATTAATCAGTGCAGATGCCCCCGCATCTTCAGGAAAAAGCTGATGCCCGATGATGACAGCAAGACTGCCAAAGATGTAAAAATCGTACCATTCGATTAAGGTGCCTAAAGATGATGCACCGATAACTTTGAAGATGTTATTCTTCGGCAAGGTTTCGCTCATAAATTGAAAATATTTGGTTTTCCTAATATAAACATATGAAATCCAATTGGCAACCTGTACTGTCGGCTTCTGAAATTCGAGCATTTTGAAACATTTGGGCTTTTATTTTGTATTTTCATTTTCCAGTTCAAGAATATGCTCATTATACAAAATATCCGACTTAGTAGAATTTTAAGAAACACGTGGCAGGTTGATTTAATTATGATTGCCTCCTGTACCGCAGCTTACTTCGTAAGGGAATATCTTATTGCTCACCATTTTGTTATCCCAACAATCATCCCTACAGTTTTGGGTACAGCAATTGCATTTTTTATCGGTTTTAATAATAATCAGGCTTATGACAGGTGGTGGGAAGCCCGTAAAATATGGGGTGCTCTGGTGAATGATTCCCGGTCTTTTGCCCGGGCGGTGATCAATTACGTTGATGAGGATGAGGAAACAACAACAAGAATGGTGCATAGACATATTGCATTTCTTTACGCGCTAAAAGCCAGTCTTCGAGGAACAGTAGACGAAATCTATATTAAGTACCTCCCGGAGGAAGACCTCAAAGAAATCGCTAAGCACAACAACGCACATAACGCCATCCTGAATATTCAGTCAAGAGATTTACAGAAATTATCGAAAGCCAATGCAATTGATGGTTTCCGCTTCATGGAAATTAACGAAATGCTGGTTAGGTTTTCTGATTCTATGGGGATGAGCGAAAGAATTAAGAATACCATATTCCCAACCACTTACTCTTATTTAACAAAGGTATTTATCTGGCTTTTCGTAGTTACCTTTACTCTGGTCATTAGTCAGGATGCAGGCCCCGCCTCCATATTTTTAGGCTGGCTGATCGGATTTGTTTTTGTATCTACACAAGTCAACGGTATGAGCCTGGTTGATCCGTTTGAAAATAATTCCGCAGGCGTTCCATTGAATTCCATTACCCGAACCATCGAAATCAATCTGCTACAAATGCTTGAGGAGAATGACGTTCCGGATCCGGTAAAACCCATTAACGATGAATATATTCTCTAAAGTTTGTTTTTCCGTTTACCAATCCAGATCAGCAGTAAAGAAAGCAGCCAAAACAATACCACACAAAAAAAAGCATTTAAAATGGCTTTGGGATAGCCAATGTTTACTACATTAATAAAGGGATAAGGGTATTCATTAATGAGTAAACCTCTCACGATTACGAATACGATGTAAGCCAGCGGATAAATTAACCAATGCGTTGCAGACCTATACCTAAGCCTGGATTTATCAACGAAAAATATCCAGAAAATCAACATCAGCAACGGACTAACAACATGCAGGAGTTCATCAGCTACGCGCGACCAGCCTTCCTGTAAAACCAAACCACGCAGCAAAAAATTATAGATTAATCCAACCACAATAATATAGACCGTAATTGCTGTAATCGTTGCGGCGCGGCGAAAAAAGTCACGAATTTTACCTTTCGGAAAAATACTGATAACCATAAAGCAGCTCGCTACAATAATGTTTGTGGTTACGGTAAAAAACGACAGGAATATCTTTAGGGTCTCTATATAATGATAATGAGCTTGTTTTAAACTAACCACAAACTGCAATAAAATGGAAAACCATACTACAATTGCTGTAACTGTTGCGTAGATCTTTGCTGCCTGGGAATACTTCATAATAATCGGGAAATAAATAATGCTTATCAGATTCAAGATAAGCATTTCATATTTTAAATAAAGCTTGTTTATAAAAAAGCAGATCGCCCGGGCCTGCTTTTATAAACTTCCTGTAAGCGCCACCAAAAACTCTGTAGGTATCTCAATGTGGGGAATGTGCCCGCAGGCTTCGAATTCAACGATTTTTGCCCCGGGTATTTTTGCTGCAGTTTGCTTGCCTAAAAAACGGTACTGACCATGTAAAGCTTGTTGATCAGGACTTAATAATCCTTTCCCCACAATAGTTTTATCTTCTTTGCCAATAAACAAGACAGTGGGCACCTTGATATTCTGGAACTCATACACTACGGGTTGCTCATAAATCATAGTAAAGGTAAGCGCAGCCACTTTTGCCCAACGTGGGTAATCAGCACTGGCAGTTACCCCACCGGCAATGTTCACGAGGTATTCGTATTCAGGCTTCCAATAGGTGAAATAAGAAGTTTGATAATATTTGCGAACACTTTCAGCAGATGTTTTAAGTTCCGTTTGATATTGTTGCGCGGTGGTAACATAAGGTACAAATGTCCGGTAGTCTTCTAAGCCAATCGGGTTTTCCAGAAGAAGTTTTTCAGTTCTGTCGGGGTAAAGCAAAGCAAATCTTGTCGCCAGCATCCCGCCCATACTATGCCCCAGTACCACAGCTTTCTGTACGCCCAACGTATCCAGTAATTTTTTGTTCCATGCGGCCATCTGATGAAAGCTATAGTGAATAAAGGGCTTGGATGATTTACCAAATCCTATCTGATCTGGCACCACTACACGGTAGCCAATATCAGTTAATGTCTTAATTACATTTGTCCAGTAATATCCCCCGAAATTTTTTCCATGAAAAAGTATAGCCGTTTTACCATTTGCATTTTTCGTTGGGGCTACATCCATATAGGCCATTCTTACGTCCTGGCTTTCAACCGTAATTGGAAGATATTTAACAGGGTATGGGTATTTCACATTCTCCAGCGTGATGGAAAGCGTATCTGTAAGTTGTACAGCCGATGCATTGAATATAAAAGATGAAAGGGCTATTAAAAGGAAAAATTTCTTCATAAAGGATCTGAACTTAATCTGTAAACAATAAACACGATTAGGCTTAAAAACCATGCCTGTTTTAGTGTGTTATCATATAAATGACAAAATTATGCCCAGGCCTTGTGGAGAACTTGGTTAAGTAGCAAGAAAACCAATTTTATATATTTACCATTATGCAAAGTCAAGCCCCTCTAGCCGAAAGAATGCGTCCTCAAAATCTTGATGAATATGTAGGGCAAAAACATCTTGTGGGGCAAGGTGCAGTTTTGCGCAAGGCCATCGAAAGCAGCCAGCTTCCCTCCATGATTTTCTGGGGTCCCCCGGGTGTTGGTAAAACCACACTGGCCTATATTATTTCACAAACTTTAGACCGGCCTTTTTTCAACCTGAGTGCCATCAACAGTGGGGTTAAAGACATCCGGGAAGTAATTGACCGTGCTGCTCAACTGAAAGACAGTTTCCTGGGCTTACCCATATTATTTATTGATGAAATTCACCGCTTCAGCAAATCGCAGCAGGATAGCCTATTGGGTGCTGTAGAAAGAGGCTTGGTGACACTGATCGGTGCCACTACTGAGAACCCATCATTTGAAGTGATCTCCGCATTGCTTTCACGCTGTCAGGTTTACATTTTAAAATCACTAACCGAAGAAGAACTGGCAGGTTTACTCCACACTGCAATCCAGAAAGATATCCTTCTAAAGGAAAAGAAAATAACCATTAATGAACATGAAGCGTTAATCAGGCTAAGTGGAGGCGATGCCCGGAAACTGCTGAATGTATTGGAGATAGCCATCAATGGCATTGGTGGCAATAAAATTACGCTCACCAATGAAAATGTTCTTGCCCACGCCCAGCAGAATCTGGCGTTATATGATAAAGCCGGTGAGCAACATTATGACATCATTTCGGCCTTTATCAAATCTATTCGTGGCAGCGATCCAAATGCGGCGGTGTACTGGCTGGCAAGAATGATTGAAGGAGGTGAAGATCCACTGTTCATTGCCCGCAGGCTTTTAATCCTGTCGTCAGAAGATATCGGAAATGCCAATCCGAACGCGCTATTACTTGCTAACAACTGCTTTACGGCAGTTAATGTGATCGGATATCCTGAAGCGAGAATTATCCTTTCTCAATGTGTAACCTACCTGGCCAGTTCTGCAAAAAGTAATGCCTCTTACGAAGCGATTAACCATGCACAGGCATTGGTTAAACAAACAGGAAACTTACCAGTCCCCTTACATATCCGGAATGCGCCAACAAAGCTGATGAAAAACATAGGCTATGGAAAAGACTATAAATATGCTCACAGCTATGATGGTAATTTCGAAGCGCAGGAATATTTCCCTGACGAGTTAAGCGGAACCAAACTTTATGATCCGGGTAAAAATGCTGCCGAAGAAAAACTTCGCGAAAAGCTACGCCAGAACTGGAAAGATAAATACAACTATTAGTGTAACATTTGACCGAAAATGGCTACTAATTAAGAACTAATACCTAAACTGATATGTTGAGTACTTTTTTAAGCCACCAGCGAAAAGCCTTTTGGCGCTCCCGAAATCGCGGTGGCAGCATGGCCACACAAATCCTGCTCGGTTTTTTCATGCTTTATTTCCTGGCTGTAGCGCTTGGAGTTGGTTTTGGAATGACTGTTTTTCTTCCGAAAATTTTCCCGAATCAGGACATCCTCAGAAGTTTTAACGGTTTAATCCTTTATTACTTCACACTCGACTTTATGATGAGGCTTCAATTACAGGAGTTGCCAACATTAAGTATTATACCCTACCTTCACTTAAAGGTATCGAAAAATAAAATCATTAACTTTTTGAACATAAAAGCGCTTTTTTCTGCTTTTAATATCTGGCCTGTATTTTTATTTTTCCCATTCATTTTTATCGAAATTGCCGATATCTATGGCGGTTTCACTACGCTGATGTATATCGTTTCGATATTATCGCTTACTATTTTCAATAATTATCTGGTACTGTATATTAAGAGAAAGTCAATTACAAATGCATTATACACCGTTGCAGGATTATTGATTATTGCAGCCTTTGCCGCATTGGAATATTTCAAAGTGATATCGCTGATGAAAGCTGCAGACTATGTATTTAAAGCCGTTGCAGAATATCCATATATCGGTTTCGTTTTTACATTAGCAGCAATTACCATCTATATCCTCAATTCAAGGTTTCTGTTAAGCAACCTCTATGTTGAGGAAATGGGATCGAAAAAGGAAAAGAAAGTAAGTACCGATTATGCTTTTTTAAACCGCTTCGGTAAAGTGGGGGAGCTGGCGGCTTTGGAGTTGAAATTAATTCTCCGCCATAAACGTTCTCGTTCATCATTAATACTGGGGGTTTTGTTCCTGTTTTACGGATTCATATTCTATAAACAACCGATGATTGCATCCGACTCATTTGGCAAAATGATGTTCGCCGCCATATTCATGACCGGGGTTTCCATCATCATCTACGGACAGTTCATGTTTGCCTGGCAAAGTGGCCATTTTGATGGTTTACTGAGTAACAAGATTAACTTCAAAGATTTCATTAAAGCGAAGTTTCTGCTCTTTACCATTGCATCGACTGTTATGACTTTACTGTCAACTTTCTACGGCTTTCTAAGCCCAAAACTGTTGCTGCTGCACCTGGTCTGCTACCTTTACAACATTGGCTTCGGAACCGTGATTGTACTATATCTGGCCACCTTAAATTATAAGCGACTGGATATTACCAAAGCAGCCAGCTTCAATTATCAGGGCACAGGTGCAACACAATGGTTACTGATGTTCCCCTATGCATTAACTCCTATTTTAATGTATTTGCCATTTGGCTTGTTAAAAATGCCGTATTGGGGTTTAGCCGTAATAGGAATTTTCGGAGTAATCATGTTACTGCTGCGCAGTTTCTGGATCAACCTGATCACCGCTAAATTTGAAAAACAACGTTATAAAATAGCCGAAGGCTTTAGAGAATAATTATGATTATAGAAGTAAAAAATTTGAAGAAAGTTTATGGCGACAAAACTGTTGTAAACATTGATCGTATACAGATAGAAAAAGGTGAGACTGTAGGGTTAGTTGGAAACAATGGCGCCGGAAAAACAACATTTTTTCGCATGCTTTTAGATCTGATCCGTCCTAACGAGGGAGAAGTGCTCTCCAAAGGTGAAAACGTGATGAAAAATGGAAACTGGAAAGATTATACCGCTTCTTTTCTGGATGAAGGTTTTCTGATCGATTACCTTACACCCGAAGAATATTTTATTTTCATTGGTAGCCTGCATGATCTTTCAGTTGCAGATGTTTCCGCTTACCTCACTCAATATAACGAGTTTTTTAACGGAGAGATATTAAATAGTGGTAAGTATATTCGTGATTTTAGTAAAGGTAATCAGGTAAAAGTGGGAATTGCCGCAGCTTTAATGCAAAAACCGGAAATCCTTATCCTTGATGAACCCTTTGCCAACCTGGATCCTACCACACAAATTCGCCTGAAAAATTTACTTAAGGCCCAGGCAGGTAACATGACCACTTTTATCTCCAGCCACGATTTAAATCATGTTACAGATGTATGTAACCGCATCATACTGGTAGAAAAAGGACAGGTAATCAAAGATTTCAAAACCGATGAAAATACCTTAAAAGAACTGGAGAGTTACTTTTCCGCATAGTTTGTACTAAGAATGATACATTTTGAGATCGCCGCATATCCGGTGGTCTTTTTTTGTGATCTAAATTTTGAGCTTTTCCTTGATTATTAATTCAAATCGAAAAAAAATAATTCTAATGCATTTTTTGGCACCGTGTTTGCCTACGAACCATTAGAATTTAAAATCTAATCATCATGAGTATTTCAAGAGTAAAAATAGCAACATTAAGTATAGGTTTAGCAGTAGGTTCAATGGCGTTCCAGAGTTGTGATAGCTTGACTAAAACACAAAAAGGTGCTGGTATTGGTGCGGCTGCTGGTGGTGTTGTAGGTGCATTAATTGGTAAAAAGGCTGGTAATACGGCTGTGGGTGCCTTAATTGGTGGTGCCATTGGTGGTACGGCGGGTGCATTTATCGGACGTAGAATGGACAGACAGGCTGCTGAAATTCAAAAAGCAATCCCGAATGCAGAAGTAATACGTGAAGGCGAAGGTATTATCGTAAAATTTGATAGTGGTATTTTATTCGACTTTGACAAAACAGCGTTAAAAGATGCTGCAAAAACCAATGTTCAGAGTTTAGCAGCTTCATTGAATCAATATCCAGATACAGATATTAAAATTATTGGTCATACAGATAGTAAAGGTACAGAACAATACAATCAGGGTTTATCTGAAAGAAGGGCTGCAGCCGTTAAAGCTTATGCTGTTTCTCAAGGTGTACCAGCATCAAGATTGGTAACCATCGGAAAAGGTTTTTCAGAGCCAATTGCTGATAATGAAACTGAAGCTGGTCGTGCATCAAACCGTCGCGTAGAAATTGTGATTGTAGCTAACGATGCCTTAAAATCAACAGCCCAGAAACAAGGATAATATTGCCAATTCCCTCTACCTATGAGGTCATTATATATCCAACCCCAATGTTGAACATTGGGGTTTTTTATTTTTCAAAATTTAGGTGTAAATATCCTGAAAGTAATTAACCACCAAAGATTTCATAAGCATCTCCTGCTCAAGCATGGTATAGGGCGGGATAGCTTTAACTAACTTCCAATGTGGCCAGCCGTCCTGGTCTACCCCTTCCAGTTCATAAAAATCCATTTCACTTAAAAGCCTGCAGGTCGCAATATGCATGAGCTCTTCTTTTTGTCGTTTGCTGTATTTTTTCGGTCCCTTTCCCAACTCCTGAACTCCAATCAGAAAAAGCATTACTTTTAAATCAGGAACATCTGAATCGAATTCCTGAGCAATACGTTGTTGCAGTACTTTCCACTTTGCGTTAATCTCCGAAGGTTTCATGCTGCAAAGATAGTGTTAAAATAAGTCAAGCTGTAAGTTCCGTTTCAAATCAAAATAAATTGACTTCATAATGTAAAAGTTAATGGTTTGGCTCAATTGGATACAGGGCAAAAAATATTTTTGGTTACATTTATAACCTATGAGTACAAATTCTGATAAAATAATACCAGCCGGACTATTGGCTTATGGCATGTCGGGAAAAGTTTTCCATGCTCCGTTTTTAAACAACCATAAGGGTTTTCAGCTGAAAGCCGTTGTAGAAAGAAATCAAAAAAAAGCTACTGCAGACTACCCAGATCTCATTAGCTACGGCAGTATAGATGAACTGCTAAATGATGGAGAAATTGAACTGGTTGTGATTAACACACCAAACAACCTTCATTTCGAGCACTCGAAAGCAGCATTACAAAGCGGAAAAAACATCTTAGTAGAAAAGCCTTTTACAGCAACTTCTGCACAAGCTAAGGAACTTTTCGAACTTGCGGATCAGGTTGGCAGGCAAATTCTGTTTTACCAGAACCGCCGTTGGGACAGCGATTTTGCTGCTGTTAAAAAAGTATTGGCCAGTGGCAAACTGGGTAAGTTAAACGAAATGCATTTACGTTACGACCGCTACAGAAACGAAATTGGTGCAAAAGTTTTTAAGGAAGAAGCAATAGAGGCAAGTGGCTTATTATACGATCTCGGGCCCCATCTTTTAGATCAGGTGATCAGTCTGTTTGGCAAACCGCTTAGTTTTCATAAAATCCTCGGTAAAAACAGAAAAGACACTAAAGTTGACGATTATTTTTCCATTCAACTCCAATATCCTGACAGCGTAAATGTGTTTGTAACTTCGAGTATGCTGGTGGTTAATCCACAGGCCGCATTCGTGCTACATGGGGTATCGGGCAGCTTCATCAAAAAACGAACGGACATTCAGGAAGAGCAATTGTTAAGTGGTAAAAAGCTAACAGATGAGGGCTTTGGTATCGAAGCTGCAGGATCAGAAGGGCTGTTAACTACCATTGATGATAAAGGCAACAAAACCAATGAAACAATTCCATCTGAAGTTGGCAGCTACCTGCCGCTGTTTGAAGCCGTTTACCAGGCATTGGCAAATGGCGTAGCCTACCCGGTGAGCAGACTTGATATAATCACACAACTGGAAATTCTCGAAAGCTAATCAGGGCCTCATTAACGTAAACTCCCTTAAAACAAAAACAAATGAATTCATTGCCGTTTGGTTACCTGATCCCAATATTCCTCATCGTTCTATATTTTATTTTGAGAAAAAAGAAGTCACATGTTGAACCGCTCACAGAAACCGACAAGCAGATTTTAAACGACTACGTATCCTACTACCATCATTTGGATTCTACCGATAAGATACGTTTTGAACAAAAGGTTGCTGGTTTCTTTGCGACTGTAAAAATAGAAGCCGTTGGTTTAGAGATGACAACCCTTGATGAATTGTTAATTGCCTCAAGTGCTGTTATTCCAATTTTTGGATTTCCAGACTGGCAGTATAAAAATTTATCGAGTGTATTACTATACCCCGATACCTTTGATAAGGATTTTCAGTTCGAAGGGGGAGAAAGGAATATTATGGGAATGGTAGGCAGTGGTTATATGAATGGGCAGATGATTTTATCACGTTCAGCATTAAGACATGGCTTTTCGAAAAGTGCCGGAAAAGAAAACACAGCCATCCATGAATTTGTACACCTGCTAGACAAAAGCGATGGTGCAACAGATGGTGTACCAGAGAATCTCATTAGCCATGAATATACCCTGCCGTGGATCAAAATGATGCACGAGGAAATGGAAAAGATAGAAGAAAACAAATCGGATATCAATCCATATGCCATTACTAACCAGGCTGAATTCTTTGCGGTAGTTTCTGAATACTTTTTTGAGAAACCTGAATTACTGAAAGACAAACATCCGGATTTGTACCATCATTTGAGCCGGATATTTGCTCAGCAACCTGCAGGTTAACACTGAAATTTATATCAAATGAAAAGAACCGTTTTTGTTTTTGTATTGTACCTCTTAACTGCGTATGTGAACGCCTTTGCTCAAAAATCTTTTACATTGAAGCAAAATCTTCCAATAGGAAAAAAGTATGATTTCAATATGCTTTCCGACCAGATTATTACTCAAAAAATAGGCGATCGGAAGATATTATTAAACCAGAATATAGGTACTGATTATACGTTTTACATTAAAAACGGCGATAACCTGGAGAAAGATATAGAGGTAATCTATAACCGGATATTCATGAAATCATCGGCTGGAAAAAACGTGATGCAGATGGATTCTGACGATCAGGATACTACAAAGCAGAATCCCTTTAGCGGATTAAAGGGTGCATCGTTTACCATGACTATGACCTCCGACGGCTCAGTAAAAGCAATTAACGGACTTGATCAGATGTTGAATTCGGTAGCGGCTAAAATGACGAAAGATACCGCATTGATCAATAGCATGAAAACTCAACTCGCTAATCAGTTTAACAGCGAGGCGATGAAGCAAACCATGGAATCATCGTTAAAAATATATCCTGGAAAGCCTGTAAAAATTGGAGATAGCTGGACTGTAGATACCAAAATGCAAATGACAATGCCAATTGAAACCATCACAAAGTATACGCTTAAGGAAGTAAAAGATGGCATCGCCTATGTCAACATTAGCGGAACACTCCTATCTAAAGGGGCATTTGAAACCATGGGTAACAAAATGGAAACAGATTTAACAGGCACGAATAACGGTGATGCAGAGCTGGATATTAAAACAGGTTTAATCCTGGATAGCCACCTTCGGATAGAGATATCGGGCATAATGCAATCAATGGGGCAGCAAATTGATTTCGATTTACAAGGCATCAATAAAATAAAAGGCAAAGAAATTAATTAATGCCATTACCTCTAACGGACCATCAATCGGACGCTGGCAAAAATTGAAATAAAAAAGTCCTGCCGGAAAAGCAGGACTAATATAGTTTGTTTGGCCTGGAGTTCTTATTTGAAGGTTACTGATCCATATTCGGTCTTCACTGAAACATTGGCAGTACCACCACTACCTATTTTACCTGTGTACTTTTTGTCTTCCTCATCTTTACTCGCCAGACTAGCTGTAACGTTCGCCCCGTATTTAAATCCCGCGTAAGATGTTGAAACATTGAAATTAGCATTATAACGATCAGCAAATCCAAGACCAATACTTACGTATTCCCCGTCAAAGCTAAAGTTTCTGCATGCAGGGGTGATTTCACTCACACTTAGCTTATTGTAATCCATATTGATATTGGCATCTCCATTCAAAGTACCCAATGTAACATTCGAATATTCAGCATTGATACCTATTTTACCTGCTGATGCTATATTTAAGTCGCCATAGGCCTGTTTCACTACGGTATTTCCTTTTACCGTATTGATATTCACTTTCGCATATTCAGCATTCAGTAGTAGGTTTCCTCCTATGGCACCTATAGTCAATCCTTTACCATACTGAACTTTAATATCGGCAGACTTTCTGATGGTATTAATATTAACCCCAACATACTCCGCTTCCAATTGAAGGGTCCCCACAGCTCCGATCGTTACAGGACCATTATACTCATGCTTGATTACTGCTGCATTCAAATCCTGAATATCACATTTGCCATACTGAACATTAATATAATTGTTCCCGTTGCTTAAATTGCCCGCAACAAGATTGCCATACTGAACCTTTAATGAAGTAGGCCCGGAAAAATTTCCCAATTCTACATTACCATATTGCTGCAGCACACTTAATGGATTTACAGCAGGCATAAACACCACATAATTGATCTTTACTTCGCGCCGCCAGGTCGTTACTCCATTTTTTACACTTCTGCCATATCTCCCGCTTCTGTCGGCCATATTTGTTTTCACCGTGATCACATCCCCGTTTTTTGCAGCATCAATGTTTACTGCATCGATTAATTTCTGAACATCACTATCAGAACTGCTATAGGCTTTAATATCTACATCGATTTTAACCTCTTTTTTATCCCATGTTTTAATGGTAACAGATCCATACTGGTTGTTTAGGTTTATTTTGTCATTGTTATCTACACTAAAGCTTTTGCTAAAAGATTTCGATCGTTCTCCATCTGCGCCAGTTTGAATGTCTTGTGATAAAGTAACATGAGCGTTTACGTTAAAATTATTCGACGCATAAGTATCGCCAGTAACTACCGAAACCAGTTGTTCTTGTTGTGCATAGCTGTTTCCGGCAATGAAGGCCATAGTGGCCAAAAATATGGTTAGTTTTTTCATTTTTTTATTTTTTAATATACCCTCTAACTCATCGTCTGCCGACCGACTAAAAGTATGAAGAGGTGTGAGTGTAAATGGAATACTAAATTTGATTTACCCTTTTATAATCATCAACCTGATTAATAATCAACAACTGCTGTTTCAATAATTGCAGCTGTATTTCCCGGTTTTTCACCATCGCTTTTACTACGAAAGTTTGATTGGGTGAATTGGGCAATTCTGCTTTCAACCGTTCATATTCCTCATCCAGTTTCACCAGATCTGCAGTAAACTTTTTATATAACTCGGGGTTTGCCGAAGCAAAAATGGCCAGACTATCCCGTTTCTCCGTGATCAAACCTGCATAATGAACTTCTTTCTGCGCATAACCAGGATTAACATCAACCAATTCGATATCTTTCCCCTGCATCCTACCGGCATAAAGCCAGCCTAAAGCAAAAACAACTACTACGGCTGCCGCAGCACTTATCCATAAATATAATTTTACAGGCTTTTTTTTAATGGTTTGTTTAAGTTTTTGCTGTGCATCCAACTCCACTTCTATCTTCGCCCATAGCCCAACAGGCGGTTCCATCACATCAAATGCCCTGCGGTTTTCTTTAACAAAGGTTTCTATTCTGTTATTCATCTCTCATCCCTTTCTGTTCTAAAATACTTTTTAGTTTCTTCTTCGCCCTCATGTATTGTGTGCGACTGGTATTTTCACTTATTTTTAAAATGTGTGCAATTTCTTCATGGTCATAGCCTTCCAGCAGGTATAAACTAAGTACTACACGGTATCCGTCAGGAAGTTCGGTAATGGCATTTCTGATTTCCTCTGCCTGCAGCTTTACCTCATATTCATCGTAGCCAACCTCATCAGGTACTTCTGAGATTTCTTCTGTACCAACAAATTCAAATTTTCGCTTACGCAGATAGTTGATTGACTTGTTGATCACAATTTGCTTTAGCCATAAACCGAAAGTAGTTTCCTGCCTGAAATCTATAATTCTGGTAAAAGCATCCAAAAAAGATTCCTGCAAAACATCTTGTGCTTCTTCCTCGTAGTTTAAAATGCGCAGCGCAACGTTGTACATGGCCTTGGCATACAGCTTGTATAACTCAAACTGTGCCGCACGGCTGCCTTGCATGCATTCTTTAACTAATTCCAGGTTTTTATCTACGTAAACAGCTTCCAAAATTTCGAATATTCTGATTATAAGACATGGGGGATTTTAAAACGTTGCATCAAGATAGAAAAATATTTACAAGATTATATGCTTATGGAAACAATCACCCGGCGACATCATATTTTTGTATTAAAAAACAAAGCCTTAACTTCATGCCATGGATATCGACTTAATTATATCAGTTATCAATCCCTTACATCAAAAAGCAGATCAGGCATTTCAGGATAAAGACATTGAAACCTATGCCTCCATTTTCGACTACAACTTTGAGTTTAAAGGTTCAGACGCCAAACCGGTAAAGCTGAGAGATTATAAACTAGACATTCAAAGTCTGTTCAAAAATTCGAAAAGTATTGAAACAAGCCACTACAGAATTAAATCCTCATTCGAAGACGGAATGTTCACGGAAAAGGTGGCCCGTAAATCAGTTATTATCAAACCAAAATTACTTTTGCTTACTAAAAAACAAACCATTCAAACCGAAGAAGTTTACCATTGGAAAAATGTAAACGGCGAATGGAAGGTGATGGCTATCGAAGTAGTTTTAGAGGAGAAATACTAAACACCATTATAAAACTAAATCACTGGATTGATGCGTGAGTTTTATAGTGAACTGGCCAGAAAGCAGAAAAATTAAGCCGCAAAATTTCCTTCCATCTTCATTTCCAAACTTCAAAACAAAATCGGTATTTTTGCCGCTCAATTTAGATTACAAAATATGTTAAGAACAGTAACTTGTGGTGCATTAACCCTTAATAACTTAGGTGATAATGTAACCTTGTGTGGTTGGGTACAAAAATCAAGAGATTTAGGCGGGATGACTTTTATCGATATCCGCGATCGTTACGGGATTACACAGCTTGTTTTTAACATGGACGACAACCGCGAACTGTGCGAATCCGCACGTTCATTGGGTCGTGAGTTCGTAATCAAAGCAACCGGTACTGTTGTTGAACGCAGCAACAAAAACCCGAAAATGCCTACAGGTGATGTGGAGATTAAAATTACTGCGTTAGAGATTTTAAATGCTGCAAAATTGCCGCCATTTATGATCGATGACGAAACAGATGGCGGTGATGAATTACGCATGAAATATCGTTATCTGGATTTACGCCGCAATCCGGTTAGAAATAACCTGGTATTGCGCCATAAAATGGCCCAGTCTGTCCGCCGTTATCTGGATGCGTTAAACTTCATCGAAGTAGAAACGCCGGTGCTGATTAAATCTACGCCAGAAGGTGCAAGAGATTTCGTTGTGCCAAGCAGAATGAATGAAGGCGAGTTCTATGCTTTACCTCAATCACCACAAACCTTCAAACAACTATTAATGGTTTCCGGCTTTGACAGGTATTTCCAGATTGTAAAATGTTTCAGGGATGAAGATTTAAGGGCAGACCGCCAGCCGGAGTTCACACAGATTGATTGCGAGATGTCGTTTATTGAGCAGGAAGATATTTTAAGTACTTTTGAAGGATTAATCCGTACACTGTTTAAAGAAGTCCGCAATTACGATTTACCTGAAGTTCCGCGGATGCAATATGCCGACGCCATGCGCTTATATGGTTCAGATAAACCGGATACGCGCTTTGCTATGCAATTTGTTGAGCTGAACCACCTTGTTAAAGGTAAAGGTTTTCCGGTTTTTGATAACGCAGAACTTGTTGTGGGTATTAGCGCAAAGGGTGCAGCAAATTACACCAGGAAGCAATTAGATGAATTAACCGATTTCATCAAACGCCCCCAAATTGGTGCAACAGGATTAATTTATGCCCGCCACAATGATGATAACACCATTAAATCTTCTGTAGATAAATTTTTCAATGAAGACGATCTTAAGCAATGGAGCGAAGCTTTCGAAACAGAGAAGGGTGACCTTATTCTGATCTTAGCCGGCGCTACAGATAAAGTGCGCAAGCAATTGAACGAACTTCGCTTAGAAATGGGAAACCGTTTAGGCTTACGTGATAAAAATACATTCTCTGCACTTTGGGTACTTGATTTCCCGCTATTGGAGTGGGACGAAGAAACTGAACGCTATCATGCCATGCACCATCCGTTTACCTCACCTAAACCTGAAGACATTGCCTTACTGGATACCGATCCGAAAAATGTTCGTGCAAATGCTTACGACATGGTGATTAATGGCACTGAAGTTGGCGGTGGTTCTATTCGTATTCACGACAGAGCGTTGCAGGCATTAATGTTTAAGCATTTAGGGTTTAGCGCTGAAGAAGCTCAAAAACAATTTGGTTTCTTAATGGATGCTTTTGAATTTGGTGCACCTCCACACGGCGGTATTGCCTTTGGTTTCGACCGGTTAACGTCGATTTTCGCAGGCTTAGACTCTATCCGTGACGTGATTGCTTTCCCTAAAAATAATTCGGGCAGAGATGTTATGATTGATAGCCCGAGTACGATTGATGATAAGCAGCTAAAAGAATTAAAGATCAAAACAGATCTTTAAAATCACTTCTGTTTCAACCACAAAAAAGCCACTTAGCATAAAACTAAGTGGCTTTTTTGTGTAGTTAAAATGAGCTAAAATGTCTCACTATCCGGCGGAATGCCATAATCTACAAATTTCTTGTCTTTTTTTTCCGTTTTCTTGCCAAACCAACCTTTTACTGAGTTGAAAATTGCAGACAAATGCTCTGCATCAAGAGATTTACCCACCTTGCCCGATACAAGTCCAACAGCGGCTTTCGTTAAAAACCCTGCACCACGAAAAAGAGTTTTATTCATAAACATCGGCAGGAGCAATGACATTGCAGTTCCGCTTATGTTTAATTTGTCATCAACTTTAAACAGGTTATTTGGTGTTGCATATTTTTTAATTAATGCACCCAGCGTAAATTGCTTAACATAAGATTTGGAGTCAGCAACAAGCATTTTTTGCTTTAGCGTATATTCTACCTTAAGTTCAAGTTTTTTGGCCTGCAGATCTTCCAGACTACGGATGTTTTTATAACTTCTCATCTTCCTCCTCCTTATCAGCAAGTTTGTCAAAATATTTTCTTATCGCCACGTTGATAATGGCTTTTTCGATGTATTTATCTTTGGTCAGATATACAATCACTGCAATCAAAATATAAAATAAGGATACACATCCGAAGCCTCCGGCATAACTACCAAGTAATTCACCCAGGTAAAGCGCCAGGGTCACGGAGCCCAGTAAGAAAGCCAGAATAAAGCAAACAATTACCGTAGTATTGGTTACCAAATCAGCAAAAATCTTCGATACCTTTTCTACGAGGTAGAGCCTGGTATATTCTACTCTGGCGTCGAGGTAGCCTTTGGCATCTTCAACAATATCTTCGATACTTTTTTCTTTGTTTTCTTGCATAGTTTAGATGAAATTTAACTGGACAGCAAAACTGTCCAGCTATAATTTTATGGTGTTAGGCGTGTTCCACGTCATCGCTGTATTCTTCTTCAACACTTCTCAATTTAGTTTTAATCGAGTCTACTACTTTATCTTTCAGACTCGCTAAATTGTTAATTTCATCAGCAGCTTTATCTTTGATAGAGTCACCCAGATCTTTTAAAGACTGGCTTAACTTATCACGGGTTTCATCACCTTTATCCGGTGCGAATAAAATGCCTAAAGCGGCACCAGCAGCTAGTCCTGCTAATAGAGCAACTACAACTTTTGAATTATCATTCATAATCTATGTATTTAAGGGTTAAACAATGTATGCACAATATAACAATACTATATTATTTAACTGTTAAGCTATGTTTATAACTCACCAAGCTCATTATTTGTTTTAATTCTTTCTAATCTTTCTGAGGCAAGTGTACTCGTCTCATAAATTTTAACAAGTAATATAAAATAAGATAGTAGTAACGGACCAAAAACGAGCCCCAATATTCCAAATAAAGGAATACCAATAATTACGCCAATTACTGTAATAATCGGGTGAATGTTACCAACTTTTTTGGCTATAATAAATCGGAGTACATTATCAATATTAATAACCACCACAAAACCGAATATCAGCATTGCCCATCCTGCAAAATTGTTCCCGTTGGCAATCTGTAAAATTGCGGCAGGAACGAAAACTACAGGAGGTCCCAGCACAGGCACAAAGGAAATAAAAGTGGTAATTACTCCCCAGAACACCGGATCTTTATATCCTAAAACGTAAAAAGATAAGCTTACCAGCGAACCCTGAACCAAACAGATTAGCCCTTGCCCAAGTACGTTCGCGTAGGTTGTATTTCTCATCTCATCACCAAACCTCAATGCATTCTGTTCTCTCAACGGGGCATATTTGATTAAAGAGTGTTCAAATTTTTTACGCTCAATCAGCATAAAGTAGAGTAAAAAGTACATGACGAGCAAACTCAGAATAATATTTACTGCACTCGAAATCAAAGAGGGGAAAAGCTGTGTAGCCCAGTTACCCAACCGGTTCATTCCTTCCTGAATCAAATCCTGGTTAATTTTAATCGGAATCAGGTGCTGCAGCTTCACGAGCAGATTTTTGAAGAAAATTTCATTGTTTCTTAACTCAGATATTTTACTGATCACCATGCTACTCAGTGCATAAAATGGCAAAACAATCAAAATAATGCTAAAAGCAATCAATGAAATGGCGACCACCCGTTTGTTCCAGCCTTTAATTTCAGCCATATGTATATAGGCAGGGCGCATAATAGTGTAAAGAACAAGTGTACTTAAAATTGCACTGAAAATACTCTGTAATGAATAGGCAATTAATATACCCAGCGCTATAATGATAACGAGATTGATATTATTTCGCTGTTTATAAGAGAATACTGACATAATTTAGCATGTATTGGTACTCCTTAAATGTAAAAACGGAACAGATTGTTTTGTTGAAAAAGAAATTATTATTCGTTGTCGGCCTGAATAGCCTTTATCTTGTTATAGAGTGTTTTACGATCAATATTCAAGATTTTGGCCGCTTTTGTTTTATTAAAACTAACTTCTTTCAAAACCCTTAGGATCGCATCATACTCCGCCTCCTGACTCGCATTTTTCAAATTTCTTGGATGATCAGTGATTCGGGTTTTAATCAGGGGAATATGGTAATCGTGGTTATAGTTTTTTATTCCATTTGACAACTCGAGCGGCAGCACGTCTACCTGAATCTCCCTGCCATCAGTCAGAAGCGAAATTCGCCTGATCACATTTTTAAGCTCCCTTACATTCCCCGGCCAGCTATAGTTTAAAAGACATTCCTGAACACCCTCCGAAAACCCTCTGATGTCTTTATTTAGTTCCTGATTGGCAACAGCTAAAAACTTTTTTGCAAAGATTAAGATATCATTTCCACGCTTTTTCAACGATGGGATATGGATGGAAAACTCGTTAAAACGGTGATACAAATCTTCCCGGAATGTACCCTTTCCAATATTATTAACCAGGTTTTCATTCGTCGCAACAATGATCCGCACGTCAAGATCGATTTCCTTTGTACTTCCAATACGCTTCAATTTTCTTTCCTGCACAGTTCTCAGTAAACTCGCCTGTATTTCATAGGATAAGTTACCAATCTCATCCAGAAACAACGTACCCCCATTTGCCTGTTCGAAATGGCCGATTTTTGTGTATAATGCGCCCGTGAAGGAACCCTTCTCGTGGCCAAAAAACTCACTGCCGGCAAGCTCTTTTGTGAGGGAGCCACAATCCATCGCGACAAAAGGCTTATCCCGCCTCAAACTATTCATATGAATGGTCTTCGCTACACATTCTTTTCCCGTTCCACTTTTACCGGTTAAAATAATGCTATATGATGTTGGGGCAATCAATTGGATTTGCTTCAGCAAAGAGGCTGATGCTTCGCTGGTGCCATCTATATATTCTGTATAGTTTATATAATCAGCCCCTGAATCAGCGTTGTTCTTTTTCTTTGACGGTGCCTGATCCGCATTCAGCGCGCGCTGTGTTTCAAGGGCCTTATTGATGGTATTTAAGATCTCATCCGGATATAAGGGCTTGGTAATGTAATCGTAGGCACCCAGCTTAATCAGCTCAACAGCAAGCTTAATATCCGAATAGCCAGTAATAATGATTACACCTGTTAACGGATAGTTATCCTTTATTTTAATCAAGATTTCCCTGCCATCCGTATCATCCAGCCGGTAGTCGCATAGCACCAGATCAAACGATTCCCTTTCAAGTATATCTAACGCAGCTCCTCCTGTAATGACCGTTGAAACGTCGAAACCGTTCCTGCCTAAAAACTTGGATAACAATAATCCAATATTTACTTCATCATCTATTATGAGTATTTTCTTTTTCATCCGGTTAAACTGTCATTTATTTTAATAAAAACAATCCAACCGTACTGTTTTGGATAGGGATTTTTATTTTAATCGACGACACATATTTAACGAAAAAAAACGAGAATGGGAATTATTTTCCACACTTTATTCTCAATTTAATCAAATTAATCATACACACATACTACTTTCCTGAGAAGACAGGTTTCCTTTTCTCCACAAAGGCTGAAGTACCTTCCTTAAAATCAGCAGTATCAAAACATTTTCCAAACGACTCAATCTCAACGTTATAACCATTCTGCCCATCCAAAGAAGCTACTACTGCCCTGATCGCTCCCGCTACCGCTAATGGCGCCCGCAGTTTTACTAAGTTAAGTATTTCCTCAGCCTTGCTGATGAGGTCGGCCTGAGGCACAACGTAATTCACCAGACCAATCTTTTCTGCATCTGTAGCGGGTATCATACCCGCAGTGATAATCATTTCAATTGCTTTTCCCTTTCCTACCAGTTGGGTCAAACGCTGGGTTCCACCGTAACCGGGAATTAAACCAAGGGTTACTTCGGGCAGTCCTAATTTTGCCTGATCGGAAGCAATCCGAATATGGCAGGCCATAGCCAGCTCCAGGCCACCACCTAAGGCAAACCCATTGATCGCTGCGATAAAAGGTTTCGGAGAATTCTCTATTGCATTAAAAACAGTAGCTTGTCCATCTCTCGCCAACTGTTCGCCCTGCGAAGCATCGTAGTCTGAAAACTCTTTAATATCGGCACCCGCAACGAATGCTTTCTCCCCGGAACCAGTTAAAATTACCCCCCTCACTTCTGCCGTATCTCCGGCAAACTGAATTACGTGGGCAAGCTCCTTTAGCGTTTCTTTATTCAATGCATTTAATGCCTTTTCTCTGTTTATAGTGATATAAAGAATGTTTTCTTTTACTTCTGTTATTAAATTCTGATACGTCATGATCTAAAAATTTCTATTTTCTGTAACCCAGTTTTGAATATATTCCACTATGCTTGCCATGGTAGTTCCCGGAGGAAATAACTCCCCAACGCCAATACTGGCTAATTTTTCCCTGTCTGCTTCCGGTATGATTCCCCCGCCGGTTAATAACACATCATCAAGCTGTTTTTCTTTCATAAACTGTATAATTTTTGGAAAAACAGTCATATGTGCACCTGAAAGAATTGAAATTCCAATGGCGTCCACGTCTTCCTGCAAGGCGGTATTTACCACCATTTCAGGGGTTTGGCGTAATCCCGTATAAATTACCTCCATACCAGCATCCCGGAGAGAGGTAGCAATCACCTTAGCACCTCTGTCGTGGCCATCGAGCCCAACTTTAGCTACTAAAACACGTATTGGCCGGTTTAATGCTTTGCTCATCATTCCTATTTAGTTATGTAAATGTATTCATTTTGAGGTTTAAATTAATCATTAACTAAAACAACCAGAATTGCACTAATCTTTTTACATTTGCATTCCTAATTTACAGGTTTTTATGAGTGAAGAAAAGTCATTGAACTTTATTGAAGAAATTGTTGAGAACGACTTAAATAGTGGTAAGTATAAAACCTTGGTCACGCGTTTCCCGCCTGAACCTAACGGTTATTTACACATTGGCCACGCGAAAGCAATATGCTTAAACTTCGGACTAACACAAAAATATGGCGGTTACACCAACCTCCGTTTTGACGATACCAATCCGGTTACGGAGAAAACCGAATATGTAAACAGCCAGCAGGAAGATATCAAATGGCTTGGTTTCAACTGGAAAAACGAATTATATGCTTCAGATTATTTTGATCAGTTATATGCATTTGCAGTAACCCTCATCGAAAAAGGATTAGCCTATGCGGATGAAAGCTCAGCAGATGAGATTGCAGCATTAAAGGGTACGCCAACAGAACCTGGTAAAGATAGTCCGCACCGCAACCGCAGTGTAGCAGAAAATCTGGACATTTTCACTAAAATGAAAAATGGTGATTTTCCCGATGGTGCCTATATCCTAAGGGCAAAAATCGATATGGCCAGTCCGAATATGCTTATGCGTGATCCGATTATTTATCGCATTAAACATGCTGAGCATCACCGTACCGGCAACAAATGGTGCATTTACCCCATGTACGATTTTGCACATGGTCAAAGTGATAGTATTGAGAACATCACCCACTCCATTTGTACATTAGAGTATGTATCGCACCGCGAGCTGTACGATTGGTTTATTGAAAAGTTGGAGATTTTTCCCTCAAAACAATATGAATTTGCCCGCCTGAACCTAACCTCTACTGTAATGAGCAAGCGTAAGCTCCTTCAGTTGGTTAACGAGAATCTGGTAAGCGGGTGGGATGATCCGCGCATGCCTACCATCTCCGGCTTGCGCCGCAGAGGTTTTACACCAAAAAGTGTACGTGAATTTTGTGAACGCATTGGTATTGCCAAACGTGAAAACCTGATTGAGCTGAGCTTACTGGAATTCTGTATTCGCGAAGATTTAAATAAAACAGCTAATCGCGTAATGGCGGTGTTAGATCCGATTAAACTGGTCATTACCAATTACGACAAAGGAACAGAAGATTTAATCGGCGAAAATAACCCTGAAGCGGAAGATGGTGGGGGTACCCGTGTTATCCCTTTCAGTAATGAGCTTTATATCGAGCGCGAAGACTTCATGGAAGTTCCGGCAAAAAAATGGTTCCGTTTGGCACCGGGTGCAATGGTTCGTTTAAAGTTTGCCTACATAGTAAAATGCGAGGATTTCGTGAAAGATGAAAATGGCAACGTAACCGAAATCCGCTGTACCTATATTCCTGAATCGAAAAGCGGTAGCGACACCAGTGGCATCAATGTAAAAGGCACCATCCACTGGGTGAGTGCACCACATGCAAAAACTGCCGAAATCCGTCTGTACGACCGTTTATTTACATCTGAAACACCTGATGCGGAAGAAGGGGATTTTAAAGATTATTTAAACCCGGAAAGTTTAACGGTATTGCCAAATGCCTACATCGAGCCGGCTTTAGCCGAAGCTGATTTAAATGGCCGCTACCAGTTCATCAGAAAAGGTTATTTCTGTCTTGACAAAGATTCAACCTCAGAAAATTTAGTGTTCAACAGAACAGTAACCTTAAAGGATACCTTTAAAAAGCCTAACTAGGGCTTAACATCTTTAAAAACAGAAAGGCCCGGATGAACACAGATTCATCCGGGCCTTTTTATGCCCTGTTTATGCTGAGATGGTCACCGAAGCAAAAATTGCAAAGTATATTCTTGGTTAATATTTTGTATAAACATTATATAAAACCAAAATATCAACCGGAGTTAACTTCGGGGTGATGTCACTTTGTATAAAATGAATCTTAAAGGCAGTAATGGCTGCCGGAAGATTGCTGGTATCATAACCTATATACTTCAGCGCCATTTCGCTATTAAAGTCAACCGGTGGATTTTTCAGGATGTTATCATACCAATAACCAAAACCGGCATCGGCCAGTTTTTTCCAGGGGAAGTTCCTGGGGTCGTTTTTTCTTTTTGGGGCAATATCGGCATGACCGATAAAGTTAGCCACGGGGATGTTGTATGTCTTCTTTAATGTTGCCAGCAACTTAATCAAACTGTTAATCTGTGCTTCAGGCCACACATCAGTTGTGCCGTTATTATCCAGCTCAATCCCGATTGAGGAAGAGTTCAGATCAGTATCCTTTCCCCATTTACTCACACCTGCGTGATTGGCCCTCAAATAATCATTGACCATATGTACCACTTTGCCATCTCGACTGATGACATAGTGTGCACTTGTTCCTGCGGTTGTAGAGAAAAAAGTTTTAACGGTTTGGGTTAAACTATTCTGGGCAGTATGGTGGATGACAACAAAATTTGGTTTGCGTATCCCGAAATTTACAGAACCGATCCATTCCTGATTTGCGGCATTTAATGAGTCATAAAGCTGACCTTTGGGAGGCGTACTGCTAATGATTTCAGAGAAATCTTTTGCTTTGTTTTTATAGATTTTCTCTGTAACGGCATATTTTTTGGTGCTGCAAGCCGATATAAAAGTCACCAGAGCCAGAAAGAAAATTGATGAATACTTAGTAGAGTGGAAAGATAACATGTGCTGTGTAATTGATTTGCTTATTTGCAAAGTTATGTTAAACTCAGCCCAATACATCAAACTTTATACAAACCTTTCATTTTTTAGTAATTTAGCGCCATTATCCGTTAACTATGAATAAATTATACAAGTCAACAATATTAATTTCAGCAGTAGCCTTTACTACCGGGCTATTATCTGCTTGCTCAAACAATGGTAAATCAGATACCACCGATGGAGCAATAGTTCAAAAAGATAGCCTCACAGATTATGTTGCACAGCGTCTACCCATCTATGAACGGGTAAAGCTAACCACCAATCTTAACCAATTGAGCGTTAACGACCGTAAAATACTACCCCTTCTCATTCAGGCTGCAGAAATTATGGATGAGCTCTACTGGAAGCAGGCTTATCCGCAGCGCGACAGTTTGCTGGCAACGATTAAAGATGAAAAAACCCGTGATTTTGTCAATATCAACTATGGCCCCTGGGACAGGTTGAACAATGATAAACCTTTCGTATCTGGTATAGGTACTAAACCCGAAGGGGCCTCATTCTATCCTTATGGTATCACCAAGGCTGAAATTGAGAAGTCGGATATGGCCGACAAGTTTGGCGCTTATTCAGTAATTCAGAAGGATAGCACAGGAAAACTAATTACTGTACCTTATCATGTACTCTTTGCTTCTGAATTGCAGAAAGCAAGCTCATTGTTAAAACAGGCTGCCCTGATTGCCGAAGATGCCGGATTGAAGAAATATTTAAACCTGCGGGCGGATGCACTGGTTACGGATAATTTTACGGCCAGCGATTATGCCTGGCTCGACATGAAGTCTAACGGACTTGATATCATTATTGGCCCGATTGAAAATTACGAAGACAAACTTTTTAATGCCCGGACCAGTTATGAAGCCTATGTTTTAATTAAAGATAAGGAATGGAGCAAACGCCTGGCAAAATATGTCAAGCTTCTTCCCGAACTACAAAAAAACCTGCCTGTTGCAACAAAGTATAAAACAGAAACTCCGGGGACAGATTCGGAACTGAATGCCTATGATGTGGTATATTATGCCGGAGATTGTAACGCCGGATCAAAAACAATCGCTGTAAACCTGCCTAACGACGAAAAAATTCAGCAGGAAAAGGGAACCCGCAGGTCCCAGCTAAAAAATGCTATGCAGGCTAAGTTTGATAAAATCCTTGTTCCGATTTCGAAAGAGCTAATTGACGCCGAACAGCAGCAATACATCAAATTTGATGCTTTCTTTGCCAACGTGATGTTCCATGAAGTTGCCCATGGTTTAGGCATTAAAAAAACCATCACCGGTAAGGGCTTTGTCCGCGAAGCACTAAAGGAGCAATACAGCTGGCTTGAGGAAGGCAAGGCCGATATCCTGGGCCTGTATATGGTCACCGGGCTACTTAAAAAAGGCGAACTCCAGGGTGACATAAAAGATTACTACACTACTTTCATGGCGGGTATTTTACGTTCTGTTCGTTTTGGTGTTTCTGAAGCACATGGCAAAGCCAATATGCAGTGTTTTAACTACTTCCAGGAGAAGGGTGCTTTCGAGCGTACTGCCAAAGGCACGTACAAAGTAAATTTTGAAAAATTTGCAGCTGCCATGAATGACTTAAGTGCTTTCATTATAACCCTTCAAGGCAATGGCGACAAAGTTGCTGTTGAAAAGGCGCAAAAAGAAAAAGCAGTGATATCCTCTACCCTTCAGCAGGATTTAGACCGCCTGACTAAAAAGAATATCCCGGTTGATGTGGTATTCGAACAAGGGGTGGATGTACTAGGTGTAAAATAAAATTACAGTAATCAAGTGAGCCGCAGATTTGCAGATTTATTCTGCCAGTCTGCGGCTTTTTACGTTACGGATTAGTTTTTTACTTTTTCCTGTAACCTTTCCTAAAAACGGTCGTCATAATAATAACTAAATACCTGAAGCTTTCGTTTCAGGGCTAAGCTTTAAAATATAGCGCATCAGTTCTAAAGTACGGAATAACCGTTCTGTGGAATTCTTTTGCCCGATTTTTTTAAGAATAAACTAAAAACAAATGAAAAACTTATATCAGATTGTACTATTAATAAGTAGCCTTTTTTCGACAGTTACCGCTTCTGCTCAAAGTACACCAAAAGCAAATATTACAGGTGTGATTCTGGATGAAAATAAAAAGCCGGCCGACTATGTAACTGTTGTATTGTTCAAAGCAGCTGATTCAAGCATCGTCAAAACAGCTTTTACAGATCAAACCGGAACTTTTGGTTTTTCAGTTTCTCAACGTGGAGATTATTTTTACAAAGCCAGCAACATGGGTTACAAAACCCTGAAAAGTAAAACAATCACTTTAACTGATCCTGGGCAAACGATTGATTTCGGGTCGAATCAGTTAACTTCAACCAGCCAAAACCTGAAAGACGTGACCGTAGCAGTTACGAAACCGTTAATAGAACGCAAAATGGACAAGGTAGTTATGAATGTATCCAATAGCTCCATCATGACAGGCTCTACTGCACTCGAGGTTTTACAGAAAGCGCCAGGTGTATCAGTTGATCAGAATGATAATATCTCGATGCAGGGCAAACAAGGTGTATTGATTCAGCTTGATGGAAAGCAAACCTATATGAGCAGTGCCGATGTGGCAAACCTGCTCCGGAACATGCAAAGTTCTGAAATCGAAACCATCGAATTGATTACCAATCCATCTTCCAAATATGATGCCGCCGGAAACTCCGGGATTATCAATATTAAAACCAAAAAGAGCAAGAGCGGTGGAACCAACGGCAGCCTGAGTGCAACAGCAGGATATGGCAAAAATTTTCGCGGCAATACCGGAATAAACCTGAATCACCGCACCGCAAAACTGAATCTGTTTGGCAATTATAATTACGGAACAACAGAAAGGGAAAACATCATCACGATTGACCGCGTTTCTAACGGAACACCCGACACTTATTTTATGCAAGCCGGCGACAGCCGCCGTAAACAGCAAAACAATAATTTTAAAGCCGGACTGGATTATTTCATTGATAAGAAAAATACCATCGGGCTGTTGGTAAATGGCTACTTCAATCATGGAAATGAAAAATCAACCAATAACACTTTAATTGGCCCCTCGTTTAATCAGGTTGACTCTTCACTGGTTTCTAAAACTTTACAAACCAACAAATACAATAATCTTTCCTATAACCTGAATTATAAGTCGGTATTAGATACTGCAGGGTCTGAACTTTCTGCTGATTTAGATTACTCGAAGTACAGCGGCAACGATGGCTCGGATTATGAAAATGATTACCTCTTTGCAAATGGAACCAGAATGCGCCCTGTAAATTACATTAGAAATAATACGCCGTCTAAAATCGACATCAAAGCTTTTAAAATAGATTATAATGTATCCTTAAGCAAAACAGTTAAACTCGAAGCAGGCTTAAAAAGCAGCTGGGTAAAAACTGATAACGATTTACAGGCAGAGGAACTCATCAATAATAACTGGCAGAACGATGTTCGCAGAAGCAACCGCTTTGTGTACGACGAAAATGTAAATGCGGCATACACCAATATCAATAAACAATTCAAAAACACCAGCATACAGCTCGGTTTGAGGATGGAACAAACCAATTCAAAAGGCAATCTGATCACCACCAATACGGTAGTCGACAGAAGTTACTGGGACTTTTTCCCTACCCTGTTTGTTCAACAAACGCTTTCCAAAAATAATCAGCTGGGCTTTTCATACAGCAGGAGGATCGACAGGCCAAGTTACGATGCCCTCAATCCCTTTGTTTATTATTTAGACCAGTATACTTACAATAAAGGTAACCCGTTTTTGAAACCGCAGTACACCAACAATGTTGAACTGAGCTATACTTTTAAACAAAAATACATGCTTACACTGGGCTACAGCAAAACAACCGACGTAATTACCGAGGTGCTTTTACCTGATGCAGCACAAAAAGCATTATTTCAAACCAATGAAAACCTGGCAAAGAACATCAGCTATAATGCTAACTTAAATGTACCGCTTCAGGTAGCAAAATGGTGGCAGATGAACAATAATTTAAATGTATTCTATCTGAGTTTTGAAGCACCTGACCTGGCAGGCAGTGCACTAAAAACAGGGAAAACATCATTTCAGTTTAAATCACAGCAAACCTTTACCATTGTGAGCGGCTTCACCGCCGAACTAAATGGCAGCTACGAATCTCCGATTGATTATGGCACACTCAGCTTAAAATCGCGCTATTATATTGATGCGGGCTTAAGTAAATCATTATTCAAGAAAAAAGCCAGCTTGAAATTTGCCGTTTCAGATATCTTCAATATATCTGAAAACAATTTATCAAGCACCTACCCGGGCTTAAACTACTATGTGCATCAGAAAAACGAATCACGTATTGCACGTTTGAGCTTTACCTATCGTTTCGGAAAGAATGAGATTAAGCCTGCCCGCCGACGTTCTACAGGCACAGAATCGGAGCAGGGAAGAATGAAAAATTAATTGAAACTAGAATTTATATTCCATTACATAATCATCCATCACGAATCCTCCACCTATATCTATTTTTACTGATTCTTTTATGTTAAATCCACCTTTCAAATAAAACTCCCTGGCTTTGTTATGCTTATTTACATTGAGTTCCAGAGCCGATCCACCGGCAACTTTAACCTGGTTAAAAACCTCATTGATCAGAATTTTACCCACCCCTTTTCCGTGGGCTGAGGGCAATACATAAAGTTTGTGGAGTTTATAAATCTTTGCTTCGTGATCAGCGATCGAAAAACCTGCAAATCCCAGTTCATTCGATCCTTCTTCGGCGATCAGAAAAGTGTGACCTTCCATCAGCTGTTTCAGTAATTCGCCTTTGTTGTACATTTTCTCCAGCATGTAATCAATCTGCTGCTGACCAATGATATCCAGATAGGTTGACGGCCAGGTTTCCGCAGCAATGTCCCTGATCAATTCGATATCATTTTCTTTTGCTCTCCGAAGGGTAATCATAGTGGCTCGCTGATGTAAATGGGCTGACCTGAAAAAGTAAACTCTACAAAACCATCTTTCACCACTTCAAATACCTCATCTTCATTTTGGGTGAGGTTGGTAACCTCCAGGTATCGGTTGCCATGAATTAAGAACTGACTGCCCGCCGGTTTCCACACAGAAAAACCTGATTTTATTGGATAGTGCTTGGCCTTTTCAGTAAAAATAACCAGATTGATGTCCTCTTCAAAACCGGCATATTTTTCCAGATCAAACTTTTTAGTAATGACATTTACTGCGGGATATTTTTCACCAACCAAGTGGTTCAGGGTAACCATAAAGGCGTCGGCAGGGCCTTGAATAATTTTGGTATCTTCCTGGATCTGCTCACCGGATCCGTTTACCAGAACATCAACCTTTAAACCCAGTGAAAGAATTTTATCGTAGTTTTCACCGTTCACCAGAAGTGTAGGGCTCCACTCTAAAAGCTGTCCCAAAAATTCCTCATTAAAATTACCAAGCTCGTCGATGTATAAAGCCGGTTCCTGTTTTTCCTTTACAATGTGATGTGATGACATATTGCGAAGATAGAAATTAAAGTTTCAAGATGTATCGGTAATCGGGATTTACACATCGCGCCTATAATTTTACCGCCTCATAAAAATCCTGGTAGGCTCCTATAAAATCGTCGGCAGAATTGACCGCATGAGAAACCGCTATACCATAAACACCGGTTTGCATTAATGCGTCAACATCATGAATGGTAATCCCTCCTACTGCCAGAACAGGAACCTGAATATTCAAGTCCTCCAGGCCATCCATTAAATCTGAGTAGCCATTTAGGCCCATAGCCGGTAAATTGTTAGGTTTGGTTCTGGTACCAGCAAAAGGCCCAACCGCGATGTAGTCTGCCCCCTCTTTCGCAATCCTAACCAGGTTTTCTACCGTATTTGCAGAACCACCCAATGTTATGTCTTTGCCTACAAGCTTGCGCAAGGCCGTGAAATCGGCATTCATATCCTCAATATGGAAGCCCTGAATGTCAGCCTTACCGTTTAGGTGAACATGATCGGTAACAATCAGGGTTGTTCCCCAGTCATCACAAATTTGAGCAATAATATTAATATCCTCTAAAAGTTCTGCATCAGTTTTGCTTAAACAACGGTATTGAATCCATTTTGCCCCGGCTTCGCAGGCCAGCTGCACCTGCTCAATATGGGTAAGTTGTACAATATCGTGGGTAATGTATTGAAGCTTTTCGATGTATTTCATATCCTTTTAAAGCAAAATAGTCATTACCAGGCACAGTCTGCCTCAAATATCCGGGCATGCTGTATCTGGTAATGACGAAAGTAACCAAATTAAGCTTCCGGTTTTCTAAAACTTCACGTTTAAGCTTAGTAAAAAGTTACGCGTAGCCTGCGGATAGTAATAGTTTAACCGTTCTAAAGTACCACTGTAAAGATAGGGGTAAGTACCGCCATTGCTTTCATATAAAGTACTGAAAACGTTATTGATCAGTAAACTCAACCCAACGTTTTTCATTCCTGCCAAAGGTGTGTTGTAGCTTAACCTGATATCGTTTACGAAGAAACTGGAAAGTGTACGTGTCTCTGCCGAGGTATTATCAAGATATTGTTTACCCACGTATTTACTTAAAAAAGCGATACTTGCTTTTGGTAAAACATTATAGTTGATTTCGCTGGAAGCAATAATGGATGGAGAAAAAGCAATGGTGGTGTTTTGATAGTTGTTTACAACAGTTGCTGTAAATGCCGCCGGATCCTCATCATAAATATATTCTGCAAAATCTTTTATTTTATTCCTGCTCAGTGTTGCGGTAGCTGCCCATGAAAGATTTTTAGCGATTTGCCACTTTCCGTCAAACTCAATCCCCAACCTGTAACTGTCAGGCACATTCTGACGGGTTTGTCCACCAACATCATTTAATTTTCCGGTATTGATTAACTGATCTTTATAAATCATAGCAAAACCATTGATTCCAAAACTTAACGTAGAAAACTGCGTGCGGTAACCTGCCTCAAAATCTGTTAAATGCTCCGCTTTCGGCCTGCTGTTGATATTTGAATCAGTAAAGTCTCTTCTGTTAGGCTCCTTGTTTCCAACAGCAACCGAGGCATACACATTACTGGTGTTGCTAAAACTATACGTTAAACCTGCTTTAGGATTGAAAAAATTCAAAGTGGCATTTTGTTGTGCAGGCGTACCATTCGGATCGATTCCGAAATAGGAATAGTATACCCTCCTATATTGTAAGTCGGCAAAAAGACTAAGCTGATCAATCTGATAATTCGCGCGGCCAAAAATATTGAAATCGGTTTTGAAGGCATCATTGTCATCATACCGGTGACGAATAGAACCGCTTCCATCATAATTTGCATATTGCGCCCAAACAACTTCGTCGAAGTGACGCCCTTTGTACTCATTGTATGCCCCGCCCAAAACAAAGTTGAGGTTAGTTTTTGGAGTATAGTTTAACGAATAAGTGACCCCATAAAAATCATTATCCAACCAAAGCCTTCTCACCAGATCAGAAGTATTTTGAGTAACCCCGCCAATTACCACCGCTGGGATGCCATATTTTGATAAGGTCTGATCTTCCTTGTATTCTTCATAGTAACCCCGGCCATAAGTATAATGTAAAGCCGCATTGGCTACCAGATTACTGGAAAGGTTACGCGTATAAAATAACTGGTAGTGATCCTGCTGATAATTATCGGTCTGATTATCATAAGTAAAGTCGTTATGGGTACGGTCAGTTTTTAAAGTCTCTTCACTTACACCGTTCCATGCCTGATAGGTTTTCTCTGTACCACTGAAAACGTTTGCACGAAGGATATCTTTTTTTCCGTAATAAGCACCAGAAACAAAGAAAGATTTCAGATTTGATGAGGCACGGTCTACATAGCCATCTGATTTAATTCTCGATAAACGCCCGTCGAACGTAAACTTGTTGTCAATCAAACCGGTTCCCACGCTAACTGTATTTTTCCAGGTATCATATGAACCATAGGTATTGTTCAGTTCAGCATATGCCGAATCTCTGCGTGTGGTGGTTTGAATGTTTAAACTTCCACCAAAAGCACCGGCACCATTTGTTGAAGTGCCCACCCCGCGTTGAATCTGAATGTTATCAACCGATGAAGCCAGGTCTGGCAAATTGATAAAAAAGCTTCCCTGACTTTCGGCATCATTCAGGGGGATCCCGTTAAGGGTAACATTAATCCGGGTAGCGTCGCTTCCGCGGATTCGCATTCCTGTATAGCCAACACCAGCACCGGCATCAGATGTTACGACAACAGATGGCGTTTGATTTAACAAATAAGGCAAATCCTGCCCTAAATTATTCTTGGCCAGTTCTGCTTTGTCGAGATTACGAAAAGTAGTCGCCGAGTTTTTAGATGCCCTGGTCGCATTGACTACTACTTCATCCGCCAGAAAATTCTGAGCCAGTAAGCTAAAATTCAGGCTTAAACTTTGACTTAGATTGATAGACTTTTCCTGACTTTTATAGCCAATATAGCTCACCACAACGGTATAACTCCCACTTTTCAGATTGCCAAGAGTGTAATCACCATTGGCATCACTCACCACCGCCGTTCTTTGATTTTTCAGTTTGATGGTTGCACCAGGTAAAGCACGCTGGTTGATGTCGGTGATTTTACCGGTAACAGAAATCTGTGCCAATGCAAAGAATGGCAACATTGCAACTAACGCTGCAAAAAGTAAATTTTTCAATGTTTTTGTTTTTAGTTAAACCCATCGGAAATAGGGGTACTCCCGATTTCAGTTAAACTTCCATAACTCCAATCCCTACGCCGGCATTACCCGGATCAGGTGTATCCACGGTAGAAACTCTAGATTTCTACCTAAGAATGGGTATGATCTCAGCCCGTTTTTGTGTTACTTAAAACAAGGCACCCCTAATGATGAGGCAAATGTAGAAAAATATGTCAATGATTGTTAAAATATTAAATTTTTTTGCAGCCATTATGGTTAACTTTTAGCTAAAAAAGCATCAATAGCCTGTACAGCGTTTTTAAAGCGTATCTCTCCCAAACCACCAACTACTTCATAGCTGGCATTTAATGCCTTTAATTCCTGATGCCAGATGGCCATAAAGTATTCCCGTTTTTCCGGAAAATCCCGTAATGGGTCATCCTGCCACGGAAGATCGATATCCATCAAAAGATACAGGTCGTAAGACCGTGCAGGCAGTGCATCCACAACAATCTGGGGTGTTTCGCCCAACATCTCATCACTCCAGATTTTTACGGTTACAAATGTAGTATCGCAAATAATAAAATCTTTTTCAGCTACCGTTAAAACGGCATCCTCTAAGGCTACCTGCCCGTAATACATGTTAACCTCATCCTGTAAAGTATACGGACCGTTCAGGTTTTCGCAATAATAGCGTGCATATTCAGGTACCCAGGAAACGCGGTAATGGTTGGCCAGCAACTGAGACATGGTAGATTTTCCCGTACTTTCCGGACCTACAATAGCAATTTTTTTGATTATCTTGTTCACGATAAATGTTTCGGGGATATTAGCCAAATGTAAAAGAAAAACCTTTTAAATGAAAAAATCCGGTTGAGGAGGGCTCCTCTAACCGGATAATAAACCAAACAAACTATTTATGAAGAAATCCTCATGGCGGTTAACTACTCCGCAGAGGAAGCTTTAGATCATTTTCTAAAGTATATACTAAACGCGTATATGTTCTCCTTATTACAACATTATTGCCAATATTTCCTTTACCACAACTTCGTGACTTAAATCTGACGGGCTACGGGATATTTTCGCCGTCCTTTTAACAGTAATTAACGTTTCTAATGGCATTCTAATCCTTTTTGGTAAAACGATGTACCAATTAGACTACGATTGGAACTTTAAGTGTTCATTTTTTAAAACTATTTCCCAATGCCTGCGTTATTAACTGTACATCCTAAAAAATAATCCCATGAAAAAGATATGTGCAATGTTATCGGTACTCATTGTGATGGGTCTTGGTGCTATAGCTTTTACAAATGCAAAGCTGGGTGGCATTATAGGTAAAATCAGCCCTGCCGATGGCGCTGCTGTTGTTACACTTGTAGCAGGAACAGATACTTTAAAAGCTGATATTCTACAAGGTGCCTTTGGCTTTTCAAATCTCAAAGAAGGTGTTTATTCCATCACTATTAAAGCAAATGCGCCTTATAAAGATACTACCATAGAAAAGGTGGCCGTTAAAGATAGTGCGACGACTGATCTGGGCGAAATTAAATTACAACAATAAACATTTCTGCGCAAAATAATTTTACCAGGAGGGCCTTTAAAGCCCTCTTTTTTATTTTAAAAAAATAGTCCCTAAATACCTTTTAAAGGTGTATCTTTGCATCCCGACAGAACAGTTGGGATTTTCTTATTTTCAAAGCAAAAAACCTTCTTGCTTCTTCACCTTTAACAGGTCAAAACTTTAGAATTTTAATTTTTGTATTAAGCTATCATGCCTAAAGACACTTCCATTCGCTCAGTATTGATTATCGGATCAGGACCAATTATTATTGGACAAGCCTGCGAATTTGATTACTCGGGTTCTCAAGCGGCCCTTTCTTTAAAAGAAGAAGGAATCACCGTTTCTATCATCAACTCAAATCCGGCCACCATCATGACGGATAAGGTCATCGGCGATCATGTTTATCTTCGCCCGCTAACCGTTGATTCGATTGAGACTATTTTACAGGAGCACATTGCCTCTTCAGATTTGCCAAGAATTGATGCTGTATTGCCTACCATGGGTGGACAAACTGCATTAAACCTTTGCGTAGAGGCTTCCGAGCGTGGTGTTTGGGAAAAATATGGTGTTAAGGTAGTTGGTGTGGATGTTGATGCTATCGAAAAAACCGAAAACCGCGAGGCTTTCCGCCAGTTAATGGTTGATATCGGTGTGGGGGTAGCGCCATCTAAGATCGCAAACTCCTTTTTAGAAGGTAAAGAAGCTGCCCAGGAAATCGGTTTTCCATTGGTAATCCGTCCATCGTATACATTAGGTGGTTCTGGTGGTGGTTTTGTACATAAAAAGGAAGAGTTTGATGCAGCACTTAAACGCGGTTTAGAGGCATCTCCAACTCACGAGGTTTTGGTAGAACAGGCTGTTTTAGGTTGGAAAGAATATGAATTGGAATTATTAAGAGACAGCAATGATAACGTAATTATCATTTGCTCAATCGAAAACTTCGATCCAATGGGTATCCACACCGGAGATTCAATTACGGTTGCCCCTGCAATGACATTGTCTGATCGTTGTTATCAGGAAATGCGAAATCAAGCCATCAAAATGATGCGTGCCATCGGAACTTTTGCAGGTGGTTGTAATGTACAGTTTTCAGTAAATCCTGTAAACGATGATATTATCGCCATCGAAATCAACCCACGTGTTTCACGTTCATCGGCACTTGCAAGTAAAGCAACAGGTTACCCGATTGCCAAAATCGCAGCTAAGCTAGCCATCGGCTACAACCTGGATGAAATTGAAAACCAGATTACCAAAACTACATCAGCTTACTTCGAGCCTACTTTAGATTACGTTATCGTAAAAGTTCCCCGCTGGAACTTCGACAAATTTAAAGGTGCAAACAAAGAGCTTGGTTTGCAGATGAAATCTGTAGGTGAGGTAATGGCAATTGGCCGCACATTCATCGAGGCTTTACAAAAAGCCTGTCAGAGTCTTGAAATTGGCCGTGCAGGTTTAGGGGCAGATGGCCGTCAGGTTCGTAACATCGAAGAAATAATGGACGGTTTGGAGCATGCTTCATGGAATCGCCTGTTTTTAATCAAAGATGCGATGGCAATGGGTGTTCCATTGGAGTCGATCCGCAAAGTTACCAAAATAGATAAATGGTTCTTAAACCAGATCCAGGAGCTTGTTGCCTTAGAAACTGAGTTAAAAAGATATTCATTAAATAATATTCCGCGTGATTTCTTCTTCACGCTAAAACAAAAAGGTTTCTCTGACGTTCAGATCGCCTGGCTGTTAGGTAACGTAACAGAAGATGACGTTTACGACCGCAGAAAAGAATTAGGCATCCGCAGGGTTTACAAAATGGTTGATACCTGTGCGGCTGAATTCCCTGCACAAACGCCATACTATTATTCAACCTTCGAAGAAGAAAATGAATCCATCGCGTCTGACCGTAAAAAGGTAATCGTGTTAGGTTCTGGCCCTAACCGTATTGGTCAGGGTATAGAGTTCGATTACTCTTGCGTACACGGCCTGCTTGCTGCCAAAGAAACAGGGTTTGAAGCCATCATGGTTAACTGTAACCCTGAAACGGTTTCTACCGATTTCAACATGGCAGATAAGCTTTACTTTGAACCGGTATTCTGGGAGCATGTTCGCGAAATCATCGATCTGGAAAAACCAGAAGGTGTGATTGTTCAGTTAGGCGGTCAAACAGCCCTTAAAATGGCCGAAAAGTTAACCGAAAAAGGGATCAAAATCATTGGTACATCTTTCGAAAACATGGATATTGCTGAAGATCGTGGTCGTTTCTCAGACTTACTAAAAGAGCTGAACATTCCATATCCAAAATATGGTGTAGCAGAAAATGCTGAAGAAGCAATTGTGGTTGCGAACGAAGTGGGTTATCCGGTATTGGTTCGTCCAAGTTACGTATTGGGTGGTCAGGGCATGAGCATTGTCATTAACGATGAAGACCTTGAAAAAGCAGTAGTTAAGTTATTAGGTGATTTACCTGGAAACCGCGTATTAATTGATCACTTTTTAGACAGGGCTGAAGAAGCTGAGTCTGATTCCATCTCTGATGGTGATGATGTTCACATTGTAGGTATGATGGAACACATCGAGCCTGCAGGGATACACTCAGGAGACTCCTTCGCAGTACTACCAACCTTTAGCTTACCCGAAACGGTAACCAAAGCAATGGAAGAATATTCGATCAAAATCGCAAAAGCTTTAAATGTAAGAGGTTTATTGAACATTCAGTTCGCCATTAAAGATGAGAAGGTGTATGTAATCGAAGCCAATCCAAGGGCATCCCGTACAGTTCCTTTCATTGCAAAAGCTTACGATGTTCCTTATATCAATATCGCAGCTAAAATTATGTTAGGGGTGGCAAAATTGAAAGATTTCACCATCGAACGTAAATTGCAGGGATATGCAATTAAAGAACCTGTATTCTCTTATGAGAAATTCCCTGAAGTGACAAAGGAATTAGGCCCTGAGATGAAATCAACTGGTGAAGCGATCCGTTTCATCAAAGATCTCGAAGATCCTTACTTCCGTAAGCTTTATAAAGACAAATCGATGTATTTAAGCAAGTAACCTGCTTACAAACACTCAACAAATAGTAAAGGCCGGTGCAAATGCACCGGCCTTCTTTGTATAATATACTTTTTGATATTAAACCCGTTTAGCCTAATCTGCTATTACTTTAATTTAGGGATTCGCGTTGGCGTATCAGTGCCATTCACTATAGTAGTTGCACTCTTGGCAATAGCCTTTATGGTAGATAAAATATTTTCAACATCTAAAGAACTGTATTCATCCTTAACTGTATGGTATAATTTATCAATATCAATTTTATCGGTACTGATGGTATGGGCCGGAACACCTAAAGCAGCTAACGTCGCATTATCGCTTCTGTAAAATAAGTTTTGCTCAGGATAAGGATCCGGATGAAAAGTGAATTCTGTTCCGGCAAGGTTCTTTTGTAATATCTGTCCGAAGTCAGATCTTTCATACCCTGTTATAAAGGCTGTATTCTTGCCAAATTTCGAATCTTTACCAATCATTTCGATGTTGAACATGGCTACAACCTCATCGGGATTCAATTTCTCTGAGAAATATTTCGCACCAAAGCCACCAATTTCCTCTGCAGTGAAAGCAACAAAAATCAGCGTACGTTCGTTATTTTTTTGTGCCTTATAATATTTGGCAAGGGCAATCATGGCCGTAGTACCTGATGCATCATCATCAGCTCCGTTTGCAATGCTATCTCCCTCTACGCTTTTCAACACACCCAGGTGATCATAGTGCCCGGAGAAAACCACCAGCTCTTTTGCTTTCAACTTACCGGGAATCATTCCGGCAACATTAAAAAGCGGCATTTTTTTGATGCCCGCAGTAAATTCTGCATTAAAACTTGTGGCAGAAGGTATTCCTAAAACAAAAACCTGAACAGCCTGCTTGCCAGGCTCCATATCTTTTGCATCAACTATTCCGGCCCTGTTGAAACGTCCCTTGTAACGGTTAAAATATTCAGTAAACTTTTCATCTACCAGAATCAATTGGTTTTTAGTCGAGCCCATTACCGCCCGGAGCTGTTCAACAAAAGGCTTTTCCGGATCAAACCTGATCACAGCAGTATTTGACTGGTTTAACGTTACTTTCTCTGCATTTACACCGGTAGCAAAAATCTTTTCTGTTGGTATTGCCTGACCATCAATTTTTACACTACTGCTTTGTGGCGTAATCTGATACTTGTAAAAAGTCTGACGGAAAGTCTTCTCGCCCGTTAAAGGTTTTAAACCAATCTGTTGAAATTCCGATTCGATGAAGGTTGCAGCCTTATCAATACCAGGTGTGAACGTGGCGCGTCCCTGCATGTCATCAGCACTAAGTGTTTTAATCAGGTGATCAGTATATGCTCTGGTGATGATTTTATCAATATTTTGCGCCCTCAGCTGCAAACCCGCCATCCCGACAAGCGTAAATAGGAATAGTTTTTTCATTGTTGTATGTTCTGTTATTTTGATTTTATTTGCGAGTTTAACCAATTATCCCTGAAACTTTGCATAGCCGGTGTTACTGTTCCTCCGGTTTTCTCTATCGTTACGATTTCCAGCCCCGGGTCTTCGGCAAAAGTTAACCTGGTTGATTTCGATTCACCACGATAAAGATAAGTAACATCAACAACGTCGCCGGGTTTGAAATCTGCTGAAGCAGCGTTCAGGGTTGCCAGATCTTTAACTTCTTTACCACCCATTGTTAGGATCACATCGTCAGCATCCAGTCCTGCCTGGTAAGCTGGAGAGCCCACTAAAGTTTGCGGCAAACTTACTTTCCCACCTTCAACGGTTACACGCCCAAAGCCTGTATATGCTTTACCCGGATTTGCCTTGCGCAAAACGAAACCCGCATTTAACAATAATTTTGCATAGTCGTTTTTTTCCGTTCCGTAAATGTACCTGCCGAAAAAGTCTTTCGCAAAAGCGGTACTTTTTGTCAATTCACCAAGCGTTTTTTCCAGGTCGGGTACCGTATAAGCGATTTCAGGTTTGCCATAGGCTTTCCAAAGCGCCCTCATGTAATCGTCGAGCGTAAGTTTAAATTCCGAACGCAACCGAAGATCAAGCGCTAAAGCAGTGGCAGCACCATAAGTATAATAGGAAAGAAATATATTGTTTTTATTGGTTTGGTCTATTGCAACCCCTGCGTCGGCGAAAACCGCATACCTGCTTGCCTGAATCGGAGAATATCGGTTGGCGCCGGGTGAATTGAGCACTGCGTTTACCATTCCGTTAAAAGCCTGAACCGCATTGTCTATCGTCTTTAAGCCCGATCGCGTTAATAATAAACCACCATAATACTGTGTAAAACCTTCAGCCAGCCAAAGCTCATCACTGATATTGGAGTGTTCAAAGTTGAAGGGCTCCAAAGTTTTCGGCCGCAAGCGTTCTACATTCCAGCTATGGAAATATTCGTGGGAAAAGGTGCCCAGCAAATTGCCTTCGTAGCCTGCTATTTTAGGTGTTCGCTGAACGATTGACGTCGAATTGCGATGTTCCATACCATCTCCCGCATTCGCCGGATACACGTCATCAAGAAAGTAATAATGGCCATAATCGTAAACAGGAAATTCACCCCATACCGCGTAATGTTCTGCAACCATTTTCTTCAGCATTTCGGCATATTGGTTAATGGTTTCCTGACTATCATCAGAATGGGTAATCAAATGAATGGTCTGCACTTTTCCATCCCTATTTTCAACGTCCCAGCTTGCAGTTTTATAATCAGCAATTTCTGTTGGGCTATCCATAAAATACTGGAGATTGGCCGCATAAAAAGTATTGTTGCCCATTGGTTTAAGCTGTGTGGCTACCTTCCAGTTTTTTTTCCCCTCATAGTTGAACTTAACCAGGCGCGCACGTGCATCCAAGCCAAGCGGAAATGCAAACGTGGCAGGGATATTCATATGTGCATGGGTTTCATCGAAACCGGCATAGGTACCATCTATCCAATTGCCAAATAAAGTATAAGTAACTTTAACCGTATTGCCATGATCAGGAATTTCATAAACATCACCAGCTGGTTGCTTCAGTGCCAGAGCCTTCCCGTTTGGGTCAAATGCCTTAAAATTGTATACATTTTTCCCGAATTCGTGTGTAGCATAGCGTCCCGGGGAGGAGCGGCTCATCCTCACCTTTAAAGCCCCTGCCGGCACCCTCGGTATCACCATAGTAATTTCAGCCTCGTGGTGGATGGCATTTGGAAAGGAGACGGTGTAACTAATTTCATCCTGACCAAAGCAGGCGAATGACAGCACGCTGAATAAAGCGGTGCCTAAAAATTTCTTCATGGAACTAAAATTACAAATAAATCAGGATACATTTCTATCATCCAGCACTCCGGAAGTGTCTTAAGGTTATTCTTCACCCCGGTTATAGCGTTCCAGATCGCGATATGCCTTTCCTTTAATGATTTCTTTCTGCTTGGTTGACTCCGAGTCTACCCTCGTCTCGTGGATTTGATCGGCAACCTCAAAATGAAAATCCTTATCTTTTTTAGATAAGTAAACCGAAACCTCATCCCCATCAGATAAGGCAAAATCGTATGGTCCGCGGGGACTCATCAGCTTGACGAAAACAGGTAAACATTCAAAGAAAATAAACAACAGGCCGATAAAAGTAACCGCAATAGCCGTATTGTTATCACTTGAACCATCTACGTTAAACTTCAACTGACCCAGTGCCCAGTTGCGGTCCGCAAATCCCGCCACATCAGCCAGGCTGTCGAGTTGCTTTTTGGTATACAGCTTTTCGTTAAACAGGTCATCAAATTCCTTGCGCTTGTCGACAAAGGTCTCTGATTTGGCAATACCGGCTTTTAATGAATCCAGCTCCGTTTCGCGCTGCTTAATTTCTGCCTCCTTTCGTTTGGCATAGGGTCCGTAGCCCATGACACCTGACGTTTCAGTAGTTTTATTACCAAATATTTCAAAGTTAAGTTTTTGTCTGTCTGCCTTGATTCCTTTTTCCAGCGAGTCGCGCGTGGCTTTCTGTTGGTTTAAACGACCAAATTCAACCTGGTATTTGTTTTCAAAGGCCTTATTTAAAGTGTCAATTTTTGCCCGCTGTCCGTTCAGATAGCTCACCTTCAGGCGTTCCTTAATTTCCTTATCAAAAATCTTGAGCTCAATTGGCCTGGAGATCACCATACCAATCATAATCGCCAGTAAAATACGTGGGGTGGCCTGTAAAAGCTGCTTATTGGTACTGGCACTTTTATTAATGCTCGATACAATGTAGCGGTCCATATTAAATATGGCGGCACCCCATAAAAAGCCGAAAACAATTGCAAATATTACAGCCAGATTGTCGCCCTTGAAAACGAAATACATGGCATAGCCGCCAGAAAGGGCAGCAAATAAGCCTGTAAAAAAGATAGTAGCGCCAATGCCGGTATATTTATTCTGCTCTGTAGGATACTTTTCCAGTGTAGGGATATGTGCGCCAGAACAAAACCAGAAAAAACGGTTAAGTTTGTCCATTTTAAGAATTTATAGTTAAACGCCTAAGCATTAAAGTTGTTACAGTTTAGCGCAAAATTATATGTCTTTTTTTTGATCATTTCCGTAAACTTGATTTTCCTATATTTGCATAAACACAAAAATCAAAATGAAAGAGATATCGGTACAAGAACTAAAAGAGAAAATCGACAATAAAGAAGATTTTCAACTAATCGATGTTCGTGAGACATTCGAATATGAAGTTTCTAACCTGGATGGAGAGAATATTCCATTGGGCGGAATTTTAATTGAGGCTGATAAAGTTTCAAAAGACAAACCCGTAATTATCCAGTGCCGTAGTGGTAAAAGGAGCGCTGCTGCTGTGATGCAATTGGAAGCACAGTATGGCTACGACAATTTATATAACTTAAAAGGTGGGATTTTAGCGTGGCAGGAAGCTTTTGATCCGAACATGCCGGTTTATTAAATTTTGAATGAGTGAATTTTGAATGATTGAATGCAGTAATCCATTCACCTGACCAATCATTCAAAATTCAATCACTCCATCATTCTTTCATCACGCATTCAATTCAAAAACTTTGGGTAAAAAATTCGCTTTAAATATCTTTTATAACCTCGCCATTATACTTTCTGTGCTAGGGGTAGTCTGGTGCTACAACAATGCTAAATACCTTCCCGGAGGTTTTTTAATCGGTGTAGCCTGCTGTTTATTTTATTTTAAATATCAGCTTACCAAAGACATCAGGAAATCTTTTAAAGGAAAAGATCCGAAGTAATACCTTCGAGCCCTAAACCGGGGCTGTCATTCAGGACATACTTACCATTCTCAAAAACAGGATTGGCAAAAGGGTTATTTACGGTTAACCAGGGTCCGTCCAGATCTGCCCAGTTACATAATGGCGCCAGCGCCGCAGCCGCCAGCGTTGCGCAGCTCGTTTCACTCATACAGCCAATTAAAACTTTCATACCAAAGGAGCGGGCTTTTAGTATCATTTGATTGCCCTCATACATCCCACAGCTTTTCATCAGCTTAATGTTAATCCCATGATAAGCACCTTTCAAGCGCTCCATATCGCCCAAACGCTGCACGGCCTCATCTGCGAGTAAGGGAACCGGACTGCGTTGTGTAAGCCAGGCATTCCCCTCCAGATCATTTTTATCCATAGGCTGCTCTATCAAAACCACCCCCTGATCATGTAACCAGTAAATCAGGTCTATCGCCTTAATGCGGTCGCTCCAGCCTTGATTTGCATCAACATATAAAGGTACATTGGTCATGCTCCTGATGGTTTGGATAATTTCACGGTCGTTATCCCTACCCAGCTTTACCTTTATTACTTTGAAGTCTGCAGCATCCTTCAGTTTTTCCCTGATCACTTCAGCCGTGTCTATACCGATGGTATAGGAAGTAACGGGCATTTTTGCAAGGTCAGCACCATAAATTTCATAACATGGTTTGCGCTGTATTTTTCCGTTAATATCGTTCAGCGCAATATCTATGGCGGCTTTTATAGCTGGCTGGCCTGGCGCAACAGTGTCCAGATAACTGATGATCTCATCAAAATTGAAAGGATATTTAAAAGGGCTTAAATCCACATTGCTTATAAAGGCTGCAGCGCTTTCGTAGCTCTCGCCCATATATGGAACCATAGATGCTTCCCCATAACCAATTACATCTTCATATTGAATTTTCAACAGCATTAAAGGCGTACTCGTTCTGGTAAACTTTGAAATAGAAAAAGGATGTTTTAGAATCAATTCAAAAGGCTTGCAACTAATTTTCATATCTGATCGTCTAATAATAAAATCAAGGTGGTGATAGCCTTGCAAAAGTACAGTTAAAACCAATCAATGAATGAATAAATTGCACTATATTCATCCCTTGAATAAATTCGCTCAGCCATGAAAACGATTTCAAAACTCCGGTATTTTCTTTATTTATGCTACATTATTTTAGCCGGGTGTACCACGGGTAAAAATGCTTTGCAAAAAGGAGATTATGATGCTTCTGTAGCCAAAGCCGTAAGCCGTTTACAAAATTCACCAAAAAATGCAGAAGCCCAGCAGGTTTTAAAAACAGCGTATGAGTTTGCCATTCAGGATCACCTTCGCAAAATAGATGAAGCTAAATTATCAAACGATTTATTCAGATGGGAGCAGATCATGTACGATTATCAAAAACTCAACCAGCTGGCCGATGATATCAATACCTGCCCCGCGTGCTTAACCATTGTACCCAATCCGGCGAAATATATAAAAGAAGTTGCGGATAGCAGGTATAATGCTGCGGCGGCAAGATATAGTTCGGGAACAGGCTTCCTGAATGAAAACACACGGTCATCGGCTAAAAAAGCTTATTACGAATTTGAAAAAGTCCAAAACCTGCAACCCAATTATAAAGATGTAAAAGCTAAATTGGATGAGGCCTATTGGGCGGCTGTAACGCGCGTAGTGGTGCAACCTATCCTGGTAAACAGGGGCCCTTATAAATTGAGTGCCGATTACTTCCAGCAGCAGATTGATGGTTTTATAGGCAACTATTCGAGAAACAAGTTTGTGATTTTCTATTCCGAAGACCAGGCAACCGATCAGAAAATTGTTCCCGACCAGGTACTGAGCCTGAATTTTGACGATTTTGTTGTTGGCCAGACCTACGTGAAAGAAAGGGTTGAAAAAATCAAACGCGACAGTGTGGTGATTGGCGAAACACGCGAGCGTAAACCCATTTATGGAACCGTGAAAGCAACGCTGAGCATATTTGATAAAAATATCTCTTCCTCCGGATTATTGGATATGACCATTATGGATTGGCAGAGCAAAAAAGTTATCCGCCAGCAAAAGTTTCCGGGAACCTATGTATGGAGGGATAGCTGGGCCAGCTACAAAGGCGACGACCGTGCTTTAGATAAAAATCAGCTGGTACTCACCAGAAGAAAAGAATCCCTGCCCCCGCCACCAAATGTATTGTTCCTGGAATTCACAAAGCCTATTTACAGTCAGCTGGTCGACCAGATAGGCTACTTCTACAACAATTATTAAAATCAGACAGCCTAGAAATCCCCGCAGCGTTTTGATCTCGCTGCAGGGATTCAAAATAGCTTAGGCTATCGCCACAATAATTCCTTCGGTAATCCCAGCGTTAAAATAAATCATGCTTAACCAGCCCTTAAAATATAATGGCTAATATTGTACCGATGAATACCGGCTTATACAATCCCTTCCAAAAGTTTGATTTTTTATATAAAAAATGCTTCTTAAGTGGCAACACCTTCAATACGCCTGTCATACAGGCACCACTGATTCCTAAATGGCTGCTGGAGCAATCTGGTTTGACCGGCGAAGAGCAAATTCAATTTTTGGATGAAAGTATCCGTTCCTATAACACACTTGTGATTCCTGTGAACAGCGAGGTGAATGAGCAGTTTATTAACCCGCTGGAAGAAAAGATTGAGCATGCCTTTGCCAAAGGTTATGCAGCGGTTGCTGCTTTGTCTGAGCGTGATCTTTTCAACTGGATCGGTAAATTTCTCTATGGCTTTGTGTATATCGAAATGCATTCTGCCTTACGGAATGAAATGACTGCCGATGGACTAAACATGTCGCAATCTCTGATGATGAAATTTGCCAATCTGAATTTCATGCTGCAAAGCCTCTATACCAGTATCGAATTTGAGGAATTTACCCCCTGGTCTATCACAGTAGTAAAACTGGAAAATACAGAAACCCCTTTTAGCTTCCGCGATGAAATCAATACACTGACCTTTTCACTAAAGTTTAAAGATTTTGGTATTGTTGCCTGCCTGCAAGACAATGGAACCAATAAGCGTTATCATCATCAGATCATTGAAGAGATTGCAGAAAAAGCGCTTACCGCCGAACAGTTTGAGGAACTTACAGCCAGATTCTACTATTCAGCCTACCTCTTTAACCGTTTGCCTGAATATACCTTTATGCCGGTTGAAGGAACTACCTATATCGAGGCCATGCCGCTGAGAGGAAATATGAGCAAACCGCTGTTTGATGTATGGCAACACAAAGTTTACGCTCAGGTGTTGGAAAACTTCTGGAAACCATGGGGCTATGTTAAGTTCGAGATCATTAAAGATCTCGAAAACCCGATGAGCTTTTTCGAAAACCCTTGCCTGCCTGCTGCAGGATAACTATCGTCCGTTCATTATGGCAGCAATAAAATTCTGCAAAATACCAGGCACAAAGATGATGGTAAATATCAATCCTGTTAATGCCCCAAAAAAGTGAGCATCATGATTGATACCGTCTCGTGAGTTGCGGGAGGCATAGGCACAATAAATCAGATAAAGAAAGCCGAAAACAACAGCAGGTATCCCTATCGGAATGAACATGATGTAGAGTTTAGTCATCGGACTAAATAAGATGAAGCTAAAAAGCACCGCACTGATGGCCCCCGATGCGCCGAGGCTATTATAATTAAAGTTTTCCCTGTGTCTGAAAATCGTAGGCAAATCACTCAATATCAAAGAAAGAAAATATAACAGTCCGAATTGCCAGCTACCCAGCAACCTTTCCAGCGTAAAGGCAAAAGCCACAAAAGTGAACATGTTGAAGAAAAGGTGCATCCAGTCTTTATGGATCAGCCCACTGGTAATGATTGTCCATACGTTACGGCCTCTCGAAACCGTGAAAGGATGCAGCATAAACTTGCCATAAAGCGATTGATCGTAAAACGCGTACAAACTGGTTACTATAGTAAAAACAAAAATCAGTGAGGCTACAGGAGCAATATTGAAGTATTCCATGGGTTTATTTTAAATCGAGTTTCACATCTGTTAACAAACGTGCAACCGGATATCTGTTGTGTGTTTTTTCGTAATAATCAGAATTTTTATAGACAAAATCAAGTTGAGCAGCAGCGTTTCCGGCAAATTCTTTATCTGTGGATTTCTTTGCTTCTAACCGTGTTTTTAAACCGGGATTGTTTTGGAGTAACTGAGCGGCTGTATCTTCAAATACATAAGCAGAATAATGTTCTTTCTGATCCAGAATGGAATCGAAAAAGTTCCAGTTAAAAAACGAATCTGTTGCCTGGGGCTCCAGCGTCTCAACAATATAACGGTTTGTAGACTGGTTAACGTAAACCACAATATCACCCGCATAGTATTGGAGCGTTTGCAAGGTAGGGCTCAGCTTTACCCCCGAATGCAGATAATGCCCCTCATAAGGTCTGGATCCGGTTTTTAGATCACTGATATAATAACTTTCAACCGGAATTTTCGAATCTGTTTTCAACTCAAACATTTTCACATGGTTAAGCCTCAACAGATCTGTTACCTTATCCCAGGCCTTGGGAATAATGTAGGCAACAGGCTTTTGGATGATGATACCCGGTTCAAATTTATTCCATTCTTTAATGGTTTTCGTATAGGGTTTTGTCCGGTCGTAATACAAACGATCTGCTCCGCTTACCGCACTGGGTTTTTGTCCGTCTTCGTACCCTTTAAAAGAGATATCATTAACCTCCGACTTGTTCAGTTTCCAGTCTAAAGGAAAGGCCATTTGCTTCGCCACATCCTCATCTGCTTTTTGCTTATTGGCGATGATCAACCTGGAATCGCGTTGAACAATATTAATATAACTCTGTAACAGCTTATAGGTCGCATCCACACGCAACTGGTAAGATTTCAACATATGCGTTTCCGGCATAAATCCAATAGTGTTGTGCAGGGTGGTGTAGCCAGTCGAATATCTTGGCGACTCGATAAAACCAGTTATTCCTGTTTCAGGAGTTTCACCAATCGAATTTACGTAAGGAATCATCGGATAGCCTTTCTTGTCCATTGCGGCATACAAACCCGGAACCAATGTCTGGGTAAGGTATCCGGACAGAATGGCGTTTAACTTATCTTTCTGCGTCGGAATCAGCGTCATCACATATTGATAGTCGGCACCATTACTGGTATGCGTATCTACAAATATTTCCGGCTGCCAGGTATTGAAAATGTGTTGAAATGTAGCCGAATTCTTTGAATCTGTTTTGATAAAATCCCTGTTGAGGTCTAAATTTTTACTATTGCCCCTAAACCCATATGCTACCGGGCCATTCTGGTTTGCCCTTGATGTAGCGGTTCGGTTAAAACTGCCGTCGATATTATAAAGCGGGATGATACAGATTACCACATCCTTTGGCAGTTTGTCGGCTTTTAACAAATCCCTGGCCAGCATCATTGATGCATCTATGCCTTCAGGCTCTCCCGGATGAATCCCGTTATTGATCAGTAAAATGCTCTTCTTGCTTTTCCGGAGACTGGCCGGATCGAAAACCTGACTGTTCGATAGAACCAACAGGTGCAATGGCTTCCCAAAATCTGTTGCGCCATAGCTCAGTAGTCTTGCTTTTGGATAAGATTTAGCCAGGTGTTGATAATAGCTTATTGCAGCATCATAAGTAGCAGTTTCTGTTTTCCCACTCTTTTCAAATGACGTTTCTTGCGACCAAGCGTGAAGCGTCAATAGAATCAGGCCCAGCATGAAAAAATTTCTCATGCGGTAAATATAAGGATTGTGTTTGCGATTAAAGGGTTTTACGGTAGGCTTTAATTGTACCAAACATGTACCTAAACCCTATCGTATAAGCATTGAAGATATCGGGAGAATAGTTTTTGAACTTATTGCTCGGGTCATCATAACCATCCAGTCCCTCTCCAAAAGTGTAGTTTGCCTGGGCATTAATGTTGATGATATAGCGCTGATAACCATAGCCATCCGTAATAAAATAATTGAAACCAACATTGATGGGTACATGCAGATTAACACTTTTATCTTTACCAGGAAAGGTATAGCCAGGATCATTAGAAAAACTTGGCCTTTGCCGAACTACATCAGTAACTTTATTGTTAATGAAGCCCACGCCCAAACCAAAATATAACCCTCTTAAATTGTATAAAAACTCACTCTTATCGTAATACACATACTCGCCCATCATCACCTTGGCATTTAAGGTAACGCTGGTGTATTTTGTAACAAACTGCCTGTTATAAGGATCGGTATGAATGTCTCCCCCCTGAACCATTCCGTATTGTCCATCCAGTCCAAGCGTAACATAGGGGGTTAAATTGTATTCAAATACACCATAAGTGGTATAGCCTATACTTCCTTCGTAAACGTCGGTGTAGGATTTATTTATTCCGCCGCCAAATCCATATGAATATTTGAAATAGTTAGATTGCGCAAACGTGAAATTGGCAACGAAAATGAAGGTCACGGGCAGGAAAGACTTTTTCAAACGGCTTAAAATCATATCGTTTTTTTAACAAAAATAATATGTTTATTCAATATCTATAACTTTTACCTTTGAATTATGAACAAATACACCTGCTTTAACAACTCTTTAGCGAAGCGTTTTATAAAATATGCGAAGATCGACACACAGTCCGATCCTCAATCATCGACTTGTCCATCTACAGAAAAACAGAAAAATCTGGGGAGGCTTTTAGTTCAGGAATTACAGGAAATGGGCATTTCTGATGCAGAAATAGACATTAATGGTTATGTATATGGTACAATCCCAGCTAACAGTGATAAAAAATTACCGGTTATATTTTTCTGCTCCCATATGGATACCTCTCCTGACTGCAGCGGGGAAAATGTTAAACCGATTATTCATGACAATTATCAAGGCCAGGACATCATCCTTCCGGATGACGGCAAAGTTGTTTTAAAATTGTCTGAACATAAAGACCTGCAGTATCAAATCGGAAACGATATCATCACAGCTAGTGGTACCACATTACTGGGTGCAGACAATAAGGCTGGCCTGGCTGAGATTATGGAAGCGGTCAGGTTTTTTATGGAAAGCCCGGAGGTAAAACATGGTACAATCAAAGTGCTTTTTACGCCTGATGAAGAGATTGGTCGCGGCGTTGATCAGGTAGATTTGCAGAAACTGGGCGCAGATTTTGGCTATACCATTGATGGCGAAACTTTAGGTTCAATTGAAGATGAAACCTTTTCTGCCGATGGCGCATTCCTGATCATCGACGGGGTAAGCACACACCCGGGCTTTGCAAAAGGAAAGATGGAAAGTGCCATTAAAGTTATCTCAGAAGTCATTGACACACTCCCCAAAGATACCTTAAGCCCTGAAACCACCAGTCAAAAGGAAGGCTTTATCCACCCCGTAAGTATTTCGGGGCAAGTGGAGCAGGCTGAAGCACATTTCATTATCAGGGATTTTACAGATGAAAGGCTGAAGGCACACGGAGCGCACCTGAAAACGATTGTCGAATCTGTAATGGCAAAATATCCCGGCTCAAGTTACGACCTCAAGATTTCCCCGCAATACCGAAACATGAAACAGATATTGGATCAACACCCACAAATTGTGGCATACGGAGTGGAAGCTATCGAGCGGGCAGGCGTTGTTGCCAAAAAACAAAGCATCCGCGGCGGAACCGACGGCTCGAGATTATCTTTTATGGGCTTGCCCTGCCCGAATATTTTCGCTGGCGAACATGCCTTTCATAGTAAACAGGAATGGGTAAGTGTACAGGATATGGAAAAAGCCGTGCAAACCATTATCAATATTGCCTGTATATGGGAAGAGCGTGGTGAGTTTTAAATGGAATTTGTTATTTTTAGCACCTCATGATCACCATCGAAAACGATTACTTAAGGGTAAATCTGGCTGCCAAAGGCGCCGAACTACAAGGCCTTTTTAGCAAGGAAACAAATATTGAATACCTGTGGAATGCCGATTCTAAATACTGGGGAAAACACAGTCCGGTATTATTCCCTATTGTAGGCTCTTTAAAAAACGACAGCTTTATTTATAATGGAAAAAACTATGCATTGCCAAGGCATGGTTTTGCAAGGGATCATGTTTTTAGCGTTGAAAAAATAAGCGAAACCGAAGCAGTCTTTACCCTATCTCAATCGGAAGATACTTTAAAGATTTATCCTTTCTACTTCGAGTTAAAATTGAGATATAGGCTAATTGACCGGAAACTCAATTTAACCTACGAAGTAATCAACAATGGGACTGACGAGCTATTATTTTCTCTTGGTGCTCACCCTGCATTTGCAGTACCTAATACACCTGACACGACCTATAGTGACTACTATTTAGCCTTTAACAGCGATGATAAATTAACCTACTGGGAACTGAACGATGGCCTGGTAGCCAATACCACAAGCAATATCGAACTTAATGGCCACAAACTGGAGCTCAGGCATGAACTCTTCTACAACGATGCCTTGGTGTTTAAAACATTGCAAAGTAACTGTATCAGCCTGCTAAATACCAAAAATGACTTTGGCTTACATTTCCATTTTGAAGATTTCCCTTTCTTTGGCATCTGGGCGGCAAAAGATGCACCATTTGTTTGTCTGGAACCATGGTGCGGGGTGGCAGATGGTGTTGATCACAATCAGGAACTTCGTCACAAGGAAGGCATCATTAAATTAAGTCCCAACGAAAACTGGTTGCGCTTCTGGGAAGTAGAGTGCTTCTAAAGGTAACATTTCAATTTCTTAAAAAACACGGTAAAATTGAGCCTGTTTTACAGTAGGTGAAAAGGCATAACCGTTTAGTTTTTACCCAGTGCTCACCCAGTGCTCACCCAGTGCTTACCCAGTGGTTACCCAGTCAGCAACTGTTTAAGCACTGGGTAAGTTGTGTTTGATTTCACTTTAAGATTTGTGTGAGTATGCCCGATATCTTTTTTCTGGCTTACGCTTATCTTTAAAGAAGACAAGTCCAACTGATGATGCATTTTTGCAGTCATACACAAGAAATTAAAATAGCTAAGAAACTATGAGGCAAGTCGTAGGAACAGCAAACAGGAAAATTTGAATGAAATCTGCAGCTGGCAGCAAGATGTTGAAATCCGGATAAAGTGGAAATCCCGCAGGAAAAGGCTTAGTCGCCTGTTGGGGTATTGCGGTTTGGATATTTATTTACAGAAAAAATGATCCCTGACCGGGTGGTGATGGAGTAGAGTTTACCTTTGGAAGAAATGAGTGTCTCGATGTGTACAATGATATCGGTATAGCCACCTCCATCTGTTATCGCATCACCAATCTTGAGCTCGTCCAGTTTGCTTTCTTCTACATAGGGGTTTATGACTTTGATCATGATTTTCTTAAATAATAACTAAAAATAATCAAAGGCTCCCCGAACATGGCATCAAAAGATTTAAAATTGATAAATATCAAGTTCAAATAAATTTATGTTAGAATTACTGATACAAAGACCAGGGTATTTTTACCTTTTAATTGGAACAGGACTATAAAACACTTACATTTAGATCGTTATACTTGAATCAACGGGACGATTTAGATTAACACAAAAAAGCCTTTCCAAAAGAAAGGCTTTTTCTATAGCAAAAAATTTTTAAGACCGCGTTTAGCAACAGGCACTTTTGGTTTGTAACAACCATACTCCATTCCTGGAATAATCTTCACATTTTTTTTATCCTTGCAGTAAAGCCATAAAACGGCTTACTCTACCGATGAACACAATTTCCTATCGCAACAATGATACCCGGCAACACTTCGCCGTTCTTGATGGTTTACGTGGTGTAGCGGCCTTGTCGGTTGTCATTTTCCATTTCATGGAAATTATTTTTACCGACTGGACAAAGAATTTCATTGGCCATGGTTTTCTGGCTGTAGATTTCTTTTTCTGTCTCTCGGGATTTGTAATCGGGTACGCTTATGACAACAGAATGGAAAAGCTTGGAATAACAGAATTTTTCAAAGCGAGGGTCATCAGGCTGCATCCGCTGGTAGTTGTTGGATCATTTTTAGGGCTTTTGACATTTTTATTTGATCCTTTTTCTACTGCAGCTTCAGGTTATAGCCTCGGCCGGATCATAATCCTATTTATCAGTTCATTATTATTGATTCCTTTTCCTGTGATGGAAGATCGTGCATTTAATCTATTTGGATTAAACGCCCCGTCATGGTCTCTTTTCTGGGAGTATATTGCCAATATTTTATATGCTTTTATTTTTTGCCGCTTGTCCAGAAAATACCTGACCGGTCTGTTCATCATCGCAACAATAGTCCTGTTTTACGTAAGCTACACTACGGGCTCACTGATGGGTGGCTGGAGTGGTGCTACCTTCTGGGAAGGTGGAGCCAGAATTTTTTATTCTTTCCTGGCCGGGTTATTAGTATACCGTTCGTCATGGATCATCAAAAACAAACTGGGCTTTATTGTATCAGCCATCCTTTTATTTCTTGCCTTTATCATGCCGTTTATTTCAATCAGCTGGATTACGGAAACACTGGTGGTGTTCCTTTACTTTCCGTTCCTGGTTGCACTTGGAGCAGGAACTGATGTAACAGAAGGTATAAAAAAATGCTGTAACCTGATTGGTAAAATTTCCTATCCGCTTTATATGACGCATTATGGAGCTTTATGGATATTCGGAAATTATTACAACACCTATAAACCAACGGGTAACCAACTCGTGCTGATTGTTGCTATTTCAGTAATGTTACTGGTACTCATCGCCTACCTGGTGATGATATGGATAGACCAACCACTCAGGAAATACCTTCAAAAAAGATGGTTGGATACTGAAACCACGAATCTTTAAATTTTTTTAAAAAATTAAAAACAATTCAAACCGACTTGCGTTTAGTATATAGTTTGTTTGGTTTAGTTTTATCGGTGGATACTTATAAGACATTCATTTTAGCCTCATAGAGATATGGGGCTTTCTCATTTTTAAACATTTCTGTTTCTGCAAAATGGCCTGAAAATAAAAAGAGCAACCTATCCAGGATTGCTCAATTAACTAACTTATTATTCATAAAAAATGCTGTTGGGGAAGGAGTCGAACCTTCAAGGGGTAGTTAGCTACAGTTCAAAAAATTAATTTGTGGTCAACCCAATAAACTGCGTTTGTCCCATTATTCCCCACCACCGAGACAAGGAGGCGTGTCTGCCAATTTCACCACCCAACATTTAAATTAACAGTTTCCAATTAATGGTCTTACTTTTTGAATAAAACGTATATTGTGACTGCAATGGCTGTAGGGGAAGGAATCGAACCTCCAAGGAGTGGTTAGCCATTGCTGGTATTCCCATTATTCTCCGCCACCGAGACAAGGAGGTGTGTCTGCCTGTTTCACCACCCTACAGTATGTTAAGCAAATCTGTTAAAGAACGTTCCCTTTTTGTTAATTGCTTGATACAAATGTAAAGGAACTATAAATACCTTGCAAATATTTTAAACATTTAATTTTATTTTTATAATATTGATAAATATTTGTAAATTCGCTTATCATAATTCAAAAATATGCTTAAAAAAGACAATTCCAATTTAGAAATTGACAACCTCGATATCGATATATTAAAGCAATTGATGCAGGATGCCACAAAGCCTTATACAGAAATAGCAAAAGATCTGATTGTTTCGGGCGGTACAATACACGTTAGAATGAAGAAACTGCAGGAAATGGGCATTATTAAAGGTTCACACCTGATCATCGACCCACAGAAAGCAGGATACGATATTTGTGCTTTCCTGGGTATTTATTTAGAGAAGGGTATTCAGTACAAAGATGCAGTTGCCCAGCTAAACAAGATCAAGGAAGTTGTTGAATTACATTATACCACCGGATCGTACAGTATGTTCGCTAAAATTATTTGTCGCGATACTAATCACCTCCGCCATGTATTAAATGAAGAAATTCAGGCGGTAAACGGAATTCAACGCACGGAAACCTTAATTTCCCTGGAAGAAAGTATTAAACGACAGATTGAGCTGGGCTAGGTACATACCGACCCAATTCACAGATGATGCTATGGTGCCTACTTCAACAACTGGTATGCGATTAATGCGGCGAAGTAGGCCATGGCTGTCATGTAAACAATTTGAATAACCGGCCATTTCCAGCCTTTGGTTTCCCTGTAAACAATCGCCACGGTGCTCATGCATTGCATAGCAAAAGCATAAAACAACATCAGGGATATTCCTGTTGCAAAAGTATATACCGGTAAGCCTGTTCGTGAGTGAACAGAGGCCGACATACGCTCGCGGATGGTTGATGTATCTTCATCACCCCCATCAACACTATAAATGGTTGCCATGGTACCTACAAAGGCTTCACGGGCAGCAAATGAGGTAATTAATCCAATGCCGATTTTCCAGTCGTAGCCCAACGGACGAATGGCAGGCTCAATCCACCGACCCAGTATGCCTACATAAGAATTTTCTAATTTTTCGGTAGCAATCAGCGTATTGATATGTTCCGGGTTCTTTGTGGTATCTGCTAATGCACTTTCGTATTTCTTTTCAATATTCTCAAAACGGTTTCCGGGCCCGAAAGATGCCATTACCCAGAGGATAATGGATATTGCAATGATGACCTTACCTGCCTCGAAGACAAAAGTTTTCGACTTCTCATACATGGTATAAAAAACGTTCTTCCAGCGTGGCATGCGGTAAACAGGAAGCTCCATAATAAAATAGGCACGCTCTTTGGTTTTAATGATAAACTTCATTATCCAGGCGACAATAACCGCAGCAATTACACCAACCAGATACATCACCATCAGGGCAAGTCCCTGCATGTTAAATATACCCCAGACATTTTCAGATGGAATAATTAAAGAAATGATGAGGATATATACAGGTAAACGCGCAGAGCAACTCACCAGCGGCGTTACCATGATGGTAATCATCCTGTCTTTCCAGTTTTCGATGTTACGGGCAGCCATAATGGATGGCACTGCACAGGCTAAGCCACCAATCATCGGAACAACCGACTTCCCGCTCAGGCCAACTTTGCTCATAATCTTATCCATCATGAAAGTCACCCTTGCCATATAACCGGTATCTTCCAGAATGGAGATAAATGCAAACAATATGGCAATTTGAGGGATAAACACAAAGATTCCACCTAAACCGGCAATTACGCCATCCAGAGCTAAATCTGTCAGCATGCCCGCAGGCAGATATTCATGCCCCAGATCGGTGATATAACCAAAACTGCTTTCTATCAAATCCATCGGATACGATGACCAGGCGAAAATGGCGTTAAATATGACAAAGAGAATAAGTAAAAATATGGCAAAGCCCCAGATTTTATGGGTTAAAATACCATCAAGCTTATCACTGAATACAAACTTCTTGGCTGTTCCGCTATCTGATACCACACCCGACAATACTGAAGACAGGTGTTTATAACGGGCTATGGTTTCTGCAGCCTGAATCTTCGAGGATTCAAACTGATGGGATTGTTCAATCTCCTCAATTTCCTGCTGCTCCTGTTCAGTAAAGAAAGTCAGGTATTCGTGCTGGTGCAAAACCTGCAACGCATAATAATCGTTATCAGAATTCAGCTTTGATTTAATTGCATTAATTGCAGCGGGTGCCAAACTGCTCACATCAACATCCTGAAACTGGGTAGCAATTTTGTTGGCGTTGGAAATGGCTTGTTTCAGCTTATCCATGCCGATGTTATTTCGGGCAGATATGGATACCACCTGAACACCCAGCTTTCCCGCCAGTTTATCCAGATCAACTTCTATACCCTGTTTCTCTGCCAGATCGATCATATTCAATGCCAGGATCATCGGAATTCCGAGATCAGCAACCTGCGAATATAAAAGCATGTTGCGCTTCAGGTTTGATGCATCTACAACCAGGACAATAAGATCGGGGTGACTGCTGTTCTGTTCATCAGCCAATACCTGAAAAACGATACTTTCATCACTGCTTTTCGGATAGAGACTATAAGTTCCGGGTAAATCAATTATTTCAGCGTCCTTGCCATTAACAAGCTTCATATAGCCTGTCTTTTTATCGACAGTAATACCCGGGAAATTTCCTATTTTCTGATTTAACCCTGTTAAACGATTAAAAAGCGTAGACTTACCTGTATTGGGATTACCAACTAATGCGACTTTAATATCCAAACCAGCTTATTTATTGTATGATAATTACCTCAGCTTCGCTTTTACGCAAACAAAGCTGATAACCTGCCACACGAATCGCCATTGGATCACCAAGTGGAGCAAAGCGCTCCACCTCCACAACTTCGCCAGGCAAACAACCCATTTCCATGAGTTTAACCGACATGTCAAGATCTGTGAAGGCAACTATTGTCCCTTTTTCCCCTACTTTTAGATGCGATAGTTTCATCTGATGCCTTTGATTTAAGTAACCATTTTACAGTGGATCCGATTCGATTATCAGGCCCTGCTGATCCATGTGCTGATTGGGGCGCAAGTTAGCCTTTCTTTAGATTTATTCCAAATAAGAGCGCCCTTTCAGTATCCAAATTTCGGTAAATTTTACTTAAAAAGGTTGATATAGCTATAATTTTCTAATTTCTCGACCTGCCGCCGCCGAAGCCGCCACCGCCGAATCCACGGTCTCTACCCCCGCCTTCCTGATTACCCCGGATCATATTACGGCCGCCCATCCGGTTTAAGGAGTAGGTAAAAGAAAACATGAAGTAACGCTTCAAAACATTAAAACTTTCATCACGGATGGTATTGTTGTTTGCAGTACGGCTTACGCCCTGGTTTTCGTTCAGTAAGTCGTTCACTGCAGCTTTGAAAGCACCCCTGTTTTTGAAAAGCTGTTTACTGATGAAAGAGTTAATAAGTGTAAAATGCGTATCAAAATCTGCTCCTCTTCCAGTATTCTGATTGTAATCGGCATCAACCGACCATCGGATGTCCCCCGGAAAAAGATAACTTACACTTACGTTGGGACTAAAAGTATAATATCGGGTATTGGAATTTGGCTGTACGGAATAGGTAGCACGGTTTACAGATCCGCTCACACCTGCAGTTAGATCGAGTTTCTCCAGGTTGGAAACCAAACGGTAACCGTTATTAACTGACCAGCTGTTGGTTATATTTTTAAGCGAGTTGGTGAAATTCACATCCCGATCGTAATTTCCGCCTATATTAATGTGAAAGTTAAGTTTGTTTTCTTCCATGATGGGTAAGCTCAGGGAGGAGGTAATGTTACCAGAATAAACACCGTTCACATTAACAGGAAGAATGGCAAGCTTACCCTGATCGTCGCCACTTTGGATCAGGCTGCTGCTGTTTGCAATACGATTTGAGGTTTGTGTAAGGTTTAGGTTGACAAACAATGACCGGTTTTTACCGGCAGTAAAAGTATTATAGGCTACCCTAAGGGTGTTATTAAATTCAGGTTTCAGATCGGGGTTACCAACGGGAATACTTTGTGTATTGGTATTGTTTGGAATAGGCTGTAACTGTTGTATGGTTGGCTGGTTGGTGCTTCCCCTATAATTAAACACCAATCGTTTGCTGTTGCTGAAATTGTACCGGAACATGGCAGAAGGCGTGTAGTTGAATACATTCTGTCTGAGTATATAACCGCGGCTGATATTGTTATTGGTCCGGTCTGTGTTCTGCACGGCTATACCCACATTCCAGTTATATTTCTTTTCGTTGGTGTTGAAGCTAAACCCGGCATTATTGGTTAGTATGGTATTTTCATAAACGTTACTGTAAGTCTGATCGAGAAGATCATATTGCAAAGTAGCCGGATTGTAGTTATAGGTATAACGATCTGATGTATTGTGATTATAGCCATTCTGATAGTTGAACTCCAGGCTTAATGTTTTACTGATTGGTTCTGTATACACCAGCCTGGTACTTTGGCTCAGCGATTCACTTTCCTGATCATTAAACTGGTTGGTTAATTTGGGTGTAGTGACATTACCGCTGTCGATTCTTGTCTCCGGATTATTATTGTAATTTTCGGAGTCATTGTTATTAATGTTGGTATTCAGGTTCAGCGACAAGGTACGGCCACGTCGCATGAACTTTTTACGCAGCAGGATATTATTGCTTATGGATGGAGCAGTGCTATGATTTGTTAGGGTTTGTGAGCCGTCAATCATGTAGCGCTTATAATCCCGGTTATAGCGGCTAATGTTCAGGCTTTCATTATTGGTATAGCTTAGGTTGGGTTGAATACGCAGAGAGGTTAAAGAATCCAGTTTGGTATCAACCATAAAATTTAAGCGGTGATTTAACCGATCAGAGGTATTCACTTGTTTGTTGTCGAAGATAGTGGTTACATTTCCCAGGAGATTTTGGGTAACACTGTTTCGTTCGATCAGATTATCTGATTTATTTACAAAGTAGCTAAAGTTAACCTCGGTTTGATCGGCATAAACATCCACAAAGTTAATTCCGCCAGCTTTGGTATCCGTGATACCGCCACGGCCTCCATTATTTCCACCATTGCCACCGCCGAGGCCGCCGCCAAAATTCTGTTTATTTACATTGTTAAATTGTGCGACTACACTGATTTTACGGTCCTGATTAAAACGATTCATGTTGGCATTAATATCATAGCGGTCATCTGAGCCATAACCCGCTGTCGAATTCCCGAAATAGCCATTCTTGCGGTCCTTCCTGGTGGTGATGTTGATGATTTTAGTACGCGAACCGTCATCAATCCCTGTAAATTGTGCCTGATCTGATAGCTCATCAATGATCTGGATTTTATCGATCATATCAGCAGGGAGATTTTTAGTGGCAAGCAAAGGGTCATTACTAAAAAATTCCTTCCCATCTACCCTCACTTTGGTAATGGTTTCCCCTTGTGCTTTTATTGCGCCCGCCTTATCCACCTCAACCCCCGGCAGCTTTTTCAATAAATCTTCTACTACAGCATTTTCAATAACTTTAAAAGAACTTGCATTAAATTCGAGTGTGTCTTTCTTGACCACAATAGGCGGTATTTCCGCTTTGATTTCGACTGTCTGTAAATCGATAGCTGCCCCTTCGAGCACCACATCCCCCAATTCAATATCAGTTTTATCAGCAGAAATAGTGAAATCCTTAGTGGTATTTTTTAATCCGAGAAAAGCAGCATACAGGCGATAAGTACCTGGCTTTAACCCTTTGTATATAAATTTTCCATCTTCACCAGTACTCATCGCACCAACGGTTACAGAATCTGAAAGATTCTTAATGGCAATTGATGCGTAATCAATTGGTTTTTTGTCTTTTGACTGAATGACCCGGCCGCTTACATTACCTGTTTTTTGAGCGTAGGCAAATGCAGAACATAAAATAAGTATAAGCGTAAAAATTCTCCTCATCTGGTTAGCTTGCTGATTATTATTAAAGACTCACAGAAGGTTTAAAAGTTTATTCGGCTTAAGTAACAAATGAAATACATAAATGTCATTTATACATTTATTAAAATCACAAAAAAAAAGGTCCTGATTTTTTGAATCAGGACCTTGAAGTATTTTTTAGAATTGCCTACATTCTTTGGCGCTGACCGCCTCCGTTGCCCATTCCAGGCATCTGCACGTCGCCACTCATGGTTTTCCCTCCAATACGCGTTAAAGAGTATGTAAATGAAAGCATATAATAACGTTTTAATACATTGTAGTTCACATCAGAGATGGATGTGCCGGATGTTGTTCTGGTAATTCCTGTATTTTGATTTAATGCATCATTTACAGAGAATTTGAATGTTCCCCTGTTTTTGAAAAACTGACGGCTTAAATAAGGATTGATCAGCGTATACTCTCTGTTGAATAAATCGCCACCACCCAGGTTACGATAATATTCTACTGTTGTTGCAATCCTGAAATTTCCGGGCAGCACATAGCTGACATCAAAATTAGGATTAATAGTATAATATTCTGTGTTAGCCGAAGATTGTGCAGAATAAGTAGAATGCGTAAAACTTCCTGTAATACCGCCCGTTAAATCAAATTTATCAACATTGGTTACCAGCTTGTAACCATTTGAAATGGTATAACTGTTAGTGATATTTTTAACTGCAGCAGTACTGCCAACCGGGATGATGAAGTTAACATTACGGGCGTAATTTGCACCGCCGGTAATGTTAAGATTTAGTTTACGCTCTGGCAATAATGGCAATGACCAGGTAGCACTTCCATCACCTGAAAATACCCCGTCAACGTTCACATAGCTTATGGCCTGCTTACCAAAATTCTTATCATTCTGGTCGGTAATTAATGATACGTTGTTACTGATATTGTTAGATGTCTGACTTAAATCTAATCTGGCAAAGAAAAAGCGGCCTTTTTCAATATTGAAATTATTGAAGTTTACCCTTAACCTGTTATTAAATGCTGGTTTTAAATTAGGGTTACCTGTATACACAGATTGTGTATTGGTATTATCAGGGATTGGCTGAATCTGATCAATTGTTGGCTGGTTGGTAGACCCGCGGTAGTTGATGAATAATCGCTTACGGTTACTGAAATTATACCTGAACTGCGCAGATGGTGTAAGATTGATAAAGTTCTGAGTGCGTACGTCTCCGGTAGTCAGGTTCGTGTTTACCCTGTTGGTTTGCTGTGCAGCCAAACCGATATTCCAGTTGTACTTCTTTTCCGTAGTAGTAAAACTGAACCCAGCGGCATTGGTTAGCGTACGGTTATTATAAATATTTGAATAGGTATTGTCAACCAGATCATACTGTAATGTAACCGGATTGAAATTAAACACATCTCTTTGCGAATCACTGTCTGAATAACCATTCTGATAGTTAAATTCAACACTCAGGGTTTTATTAATTGGTTCGGTATACACCACTCTGGTGGTGTTGTTTATCGAATGACTACTGGTGTTATTAAGCTGATCTGTTAAAGATTGTTTGGTAGTTGTACCTACCGTGGTAGTGTCAGAAATATAATTCAGGTTTCTTGCGTCATTATCATTTATGCTCGTACTTAAGTTCAGAGAAAGGGTACGTCCGCGGCGCTTAAAGCTTTTACGCACCAATAAGTTATTGGTAAAAGCGGGGGTAGATGAATTGGTATTGTAACGCTGTAAACCATTGGTTAATGAGGTTACGTAATCACGATTATAAGTAGTTAAGCTGTTGGCATTTGTTTCGGTGTAGGTAAAATTAGGTTGGATTTTTATTGACAGAGAGGGGTCTATCTTCGTATCGACCATAAAATTAAAGCGGTGATTTGTTTTCTCTGTAGTCCTGTCCAAAACTTCATTCACCCTACGGGTCGTATTTCCAAATAAATCCTGATTGTTCGAGGTTTGCAGTAAATCAGAAGTCGCATCATTAAAGAAATAACTGGCCTGAAATTGTGTTCCATCTTTGTAAGTATCGGCAAAGTTTAAACCTGCAGCATTGGTCTTCGTTATTCCACCGGTATTAGAAGTGCTGTTGTTGCTGTTTCCACCACGGCCGCCGCCGCCGCCCCCGCCACCAAAACCATTTCCAACACCGCCACCTTGCCCGAAATTTTGTTTATTGATATTATTAAACTGACCAATAAAGCTGATTTGCCGGTCTTCATCGAACTTGTTTACGTTTAAACTGGCATCGTAACGGTCATCTGATCCGTAACCTACGGTACTGTTTCCAAAATAGCCGTGTTTCATGCCCGCTTTGGTGGTGATGTTTAAGATTTTATTTCTGGTTCCATCGTCAATGCCAGTAAATTGTGCCTGCTCAGAAAGCTCGTCAATCACCTGGATCTTGTCCACCATATCTGCCGGCAGGTTTTTAGTGGCCAGCAATGGGTCGTTACCAAAAAACTCTTTACCATCCACCTTTACTTTAGTAATGGTCTCACCCTGTGCTTTCACACTACCGTCTTTGGCGACTTCAACACCTGGCAGTTTTTGAAGCAAGTCTTCCACCACAGCATTTTCACGTACTTTAATCGATTTTGCATCAAACTCCAGGGTATCTTTTTTCACAACGATGGGAATACTTGCTGTAACATTTACTGTGCTCAGATCCACGCCATCATCGGCCATGGCAATTTCGCCTGCATTAACTGCGGCTTTGGCCACTTCTATATCTTTAGTAGCCGTTTTTAAACCAAGAAAGGCAGCATAAATCCGGTATTTTCCCGGAGCAATGGCCTTAAAACTAAATGTCCCGTCTGCAGCGGTCTGACCAGAGCCTACTACGCTGGAGTCTTTCAGACTCTTGATGGCAATGGTTGCGAAGTCGACCGGCTTCTTATCTTTCGCGTTGATTACCTTACCGCTAACCGATCCCGTATTTTGTGCATGGGCAAAGTAGCCGCAAAATATAAGAACAAGTAATACTGCTCTTTGAACGTTCTTTTTCATTAAAAAAAATTAGATATAATTACAAAACTATCCTATCAGACTAGGCGAAAGCCCAAAGGTTTGTTAACGATTGTTAAAAGTAAGGTAACATTTTAAATACAGCAAAATACCTGTTACCAGAACCTGGAAGAATAATTGGAGAAACAGATTAGCGCTGAGACGGGTAATTTCTATAATACACTTTTGGGCAGTTACAGCTTTTTTTGAATATACTGCAGCTGCTTAAGCAAATTACCACTAACAGGCCAAATAAACTAATCTTTACTTTCATTGAAATTTAATTTATGGAGCAGAACATAACTGAATACAGCCATGCACGCACCTAACATATCGCAACCGAAGTCCCACCACTCGGCAGATCTGTAGGTAAAAACCTTCCATTGTAACAACTCGATTCCGCCACCAATTATTGCATTGATGCAAAGAATTTTAAATATGGTGAGTGTGCGAAAAGCAAATGTATGCTGGTACCTGATTTTACCATAGAAGAGTAATACCGACAAAACAAAGAAAAAACCCAGGTGGGTCATTTTATCGAATCCCTTAAAAAAGAAACCCTCTCCTTCGGTATCGGGCATTCTCATATTACAAAGCACTAAAACAACTATGGTCCATAGTAGCGCCCATTTCTGTTGTTTTAGTGCTTTGTACAAAATCTTCTGATTAAGCGCCAACCAATTCCTGATAAGCTTCTGCAGAAAGTAAACCTTCTACCTCAGCCAAATCGCTTAATGAAACTTTAACCATCCATCCTTGTCCGTATGGATCAGAATTTACCAGTTCAGGATTATCATTTAATTCAGCATTGATTTCCAATACTGTTCCAGTTACGGGCATATATAAATCCGATACTGTTTTTACTGCTTCTACAGTTCCGAAAACTTCTTCTTTAGCCACTTCTGAACCTACTGAGTTGATATCAACGTAAACAATATCACCCAATTCGCGTTGTGCGAAGTCTGTGATACCTATAAAAGCTTCGTTACCTTCAACTTTAACCCACTCGTGGTCTTTGGTGTATTTCAATTCTGATGGAAAATTCATTATATTTTAACTTATTGATTATGAATAATTTGTGTTAGTTTTTTTTATCGTGCTACACACATAGTCGCAAATACTGTATTATCTACGTGGATGTGTGTTGATGTCATGCCCTCAAAAATACAATTTAGTTTAACCATTAGCAAAGGCTGAAAAATAACTTTTACCAATTCATCTGATTGAATAGATATGATATTCTAAAATATGGCTAACCAAAATGCTTAAGATCGGTGAGCTCCTAACTATATTACTTATGATTGGCAAGAAATATTTTCTTATGGCTAACCTATACTGGTAGTAACCGTATTCTTCAATTATTTAAACAAAAAGGATTTGATCACATAAAAATACAATTTAAAAAACTGATTATCAATGTAATGCAATAGTTAAAATTCTTTCGATCACATAACCATCACATAAAATTCAGACCCAATATGGCACATATTTCGCAAATTTCTTAGACCTATTATCTGCGTCATAATCTTTTATCAATTCCGAAGCTAACGCTTCTGCAATTATCCTTGAAGCGGTGGAGTAATTATGTTCCTCAATACCAAATCTCTCCCTCAAACTTTGGTTTGTCATAATATCTCCAGACACATATTTTAAACATGCATGAAGATAGCATGCCCTAACTTTGTCTCCTTTGTCCATTTGCCTAAGGGTTTTGGGTCCATACATAATTATTCTGGTATAGTTGTCCCCCACTATGACCTCGTGGGCTGGTAGTTGATTGAATTCGCACTCAAAAACGACCTTATCTATTCCACTTCCTCTTTCTTCGCAAATATTTAATCTTCTCATAAATTTCGCTAGTACTTCATTCCTACTTTCAGGGCTATGATCGACAAATCTTAGTGGGTCAATCAGAGGCCGCCCAGGATTGGTTATTTCTATTCTGTTATTAAAAACCTCAACCATAGGCGAGGAACCTGTAATGGAAAAATCTTGATGAATAATTGCATTGGCTATTAATTCACGTAAAGCTAGTATGGGATATAAAGTAACCTGACGTCTAAGAGCAGCATCGATGATTTCATTAGATGGTAGGTTTTCACTAAAATACTTTATCAATCCCTCGAAACCAACTGCATAGCCCCTTTTTCCAACTTGCTCCCTAATCGTTTTAATACGATTGTTACCATCATAAAAAACAACCCGCACGGCTCTCCGAGACAGTGCTTCGAATTTTTCCATATCTTTGGCAAATAACAAAGCTCCCAAATTTGTTATATCGTAGCAAGCGCCGTTCTTTATTACGATCTTATCTTGTAATAGCTTTTCTAAAATTCCTTTCCTATTATCTGGCAATCGAAAATCTATTAAATCAAAAAACCCGGTATAATCTATTAATTTGAGAACTTCGTCATCACTTACATGCTCAAGTGCTATCGCCTTTTCAAATACATAATTATCCTGTTTATTCCAAATTGCCCTTTCTCTTTCGGGATGGTCAATCAAACTTTTCTTATAACTACCTATCCTAATGAATGATACCCCCTTGAAAGTTACCGGTTGATTTCTAGTTGCTAGTATCCTGAAAATTGCAAAGTCTAGGTCGTTGCTTGTAAATTCGAAAATATTAAAATCAATCCTTGGACTTAACTGTGTAGCCAGCCAATTCTCTAACTCTTGATTCCCTATTTTTTTACTTTTTGGTTTGAAAGATGTACCAACTAATCTATGTGTCGCATCCTCAATTCCGTACACAAGAAATCCATACCTTTGCTTGTGGTAACAAGCGCTATTACTCAAAGCAGCGATATATTCCCCTATTTCATGTGGATCACCATTGTTCATTTTAAATTCCACCCATTCAGACTCTTTCGGTAAGGCCTGTAAATCCTTTAATAAAATAGATAGTTCGTGATTAGTCATCTTTTGATCTGGAAGTTTCAAACTGAAGTTATGAAATTATCCCGATAATGCATTAGAAACACCTTATATTCATGTTGTTAAATGGAAATTCCTAAAGGCAGTCTTTTGCCCTTAGGAGTGCCAATATTCTGACCATAACCTGAAATATTTACGATTTGATAGCGGGGGTAATATTCACATAAATCTTCTTAAAAAGCGCCCTAGTTTATCGTAAATCTTAAGCTGAAACCAAAATTACTATACGACGTATTAAAGGTTTGCGAGGTGTAAGGTTTGGTAATATTAGAATCATAGAATAACTTGATATTAAATTTCTGATTCAATACATAATCTACACTTGGCCTAACGGTAATATTCTTTGCTCCTGAAGAAACTTCAGCTTCAGTAACATCAGCACGGTAAATCACAGTTTTATTATCGCGGATGGCAACATCAAGCTTAAAATCCATGTTGTTATCCATTTTAAGGCTTTTGAACCAGCCAAAAGGAAAACGGAATTTATTAGTGCGGTAACCTAATCCCAATACCACATTATTCTCCGAAAGCTGAGCCAGCTGACTATTGGATAAGCTTAAACCCAGTAAGCGCGAACGGTTTAATTCGAACGAAGCAGTTAAATTATTTTTAAAGCGTGTATCAACACCTACAAGCGGTGCGAAATATTCGGAGATGGTAACCTGGGCAAACTGGTACTCAGGGAGGAAATTATTATTTATATCTCTTGTACTGGAGAATCCACCGGTTTCCTGATACCTTAGTAATGAACTGTAGCTGTTAATGTTATATGCCGAACGGTACCCATGTCTGATATCAACGGAAGAAACGTTTTCAGCAATAAAAGGTATCCGGGTTAAACCACTGTAAGTAAGGTTCCAGTTTGGCAATGGAATTCTCGGAAAGGCATTAAGTTTGGATGTAGATGCATCCTTACCCGAGTAGGCAGCCAGGAAGGCAGAGATCAGCACATCCTGACTTTCTTTGCTGTAACCATCAGCATATCCACCGGTAACGCCGCTGGAGTTTGGATTCTGCGCACCCAGTCTTCGGGATATCACAATTCTGTTGGCCATAAACTGATTGAACAGCTGAGAAACCACAGTTGCATTGTTTTCTTTAAAAGAAGTACCAATCGCGATATAAGAAATGCTGTAGTCGCCACTGGTAATGGCACTCAGATTTTGGAACGATGAAGAGCTGGCAACATACCTGAAATTACTGGAGTAGTTACGGTTCTGCGCCTTATTTGCCTTAAGCGTGATTCTTAAATCTTTAAAGGGTTCAATTTGCCCTGTCAACTGAAAGTCTTCACGCAATGTATTTACATACAACTGTGTTTGTAAAGTATCAGTGGTTAGCCATCCGCTGGCCAGTGCTGAGGTACGGATATCCTGCTGACTACCAAAAACGAATCCTAGACCGGGTGCTCCGGTTACGTTATCCAGACCGAGATACTGGGTTTTTGGCAGGTAACCCGGCAGATAAATTCCTTTCGTCTGCACATAGTTTCCACTTACATTTTTTAAACTGGTTACCAGGTTAATGAAGAAGTTCTTTACTTTCCCTTCTGTACTCTCATCACCTGCCTTCCTGATAAAGCCAAATTTATTGTAAAGGCTGGTAAGGGTTAGGGTTGGATTAACCTGAACTGTTCTGGTATTCTGAATCGTATTACCCAAATTGATATTGGGATCTTCCAGGGTTGCAAGTGGCTCAGTTTGCCAGTTAAAAGTTGTACCGTAACGTGTAGTTACCTTCACCCAGTTAAAGCCAGGGATTTTATCGATCGGAAGGTTATAGGTTACATTTAAATTATGTGTGTAATCCGTCGTACGGCCTAATTTTTTCAGGTTCTCCCAAACCGTATCTCTTTTCAACCCTTCCACTCTTCCACTTGGCTCATCAATGATGGAATAATTTGTAGCATTAAAATCCAGCTGCATCGACCGGGTTAAATTCCAGGCAATACCATAGATGCGGCTCATGGTGAAGTTTTTATTAAAAGTAGTGCCGTATCCTGTTTGATACACACCAAGCGTATTATTCGGATCGTTGTTTCTCAACGTATTTTCTGAGTATAAACGATCCACATCAACTCTGAAATTGATAGCGCTTGGCAAAATGCTAAAGTTAAAATCCTTAAGCAAGGCCAGTGTGTTGGTTTTTATAATTTTTTCGAACGGCGCTATCGTTTTGGCTTCTCTTGAATAACTGTACTGAAGCGATGCCCTATAGGTATTCTGTATACTACTCTCATTGATGAAATCGCGATGGTTATATTGGGTATAAGCATAGCTTGCAGCAAAGTTTTCAATATCCCATAACTGTGCGGGCTTACTGTTGTTAGTACGTTCTTTCCTTACATTGGTAAAGTTAATACCTCTTCTCACCGTATAATCCTGTGCGAAGTTTAAAATGGAATCCTTCTTCGCTTTTGTGCCCGCCTTATCCAATGCATTTTTCAGTTCGATATCTGGTGTCCGCGGATTGTACTGTGGCGTAGAAACCTGTTTCGAATAGTTCACGAACATTGGAATTTTAACGCCTGATTTCTGAGGCAGGAATTTCCCAAGTTCCACAGAAGAAGAAACATCAAGCAATACATTATCTGCACGGTTGCGTTCACTTACTTTCGAGTCTATAGAACCAAAACCAATGGTCGACTTACTACCTGAAATATTTACATCTGCAAAATCAGCCAGCTTCAGGTTCAATCTACCGGTTGCAGCCCAGCCGCCTTTTTCATCAAATTCGGTTAATCTTAACTCATTAAACCAAACCAGCACATTCTTTTCCAAACCATCATCATTCCCACTGATCTCCAGATTTCGGAGCGGGTTTTTAACCCCCAGCATATATACCCTTACCTTACTCATATCGGGCTGCCCCTTTACCACAATGGTACGCATACCATCAGTGTAAGTAAAGGGAACATTAATTGGCCAGGGCTGGCCGTTGCTTAACCGTGCGTCATTACGTGCTAGTTTTGCATTCTGGAATAAGGTCAGGTCGATATCCATCCTGTTGGCTTCAGGCCATATGGCATCGGGATCACTCGTTCCCGCAGCGGTAACCTGCAATGGCATTACGTATTCGTAATAGTTATCGATGTTATCCGTTCCGATTCTAAGGAAAGCGGATACGTCATTTGTAGCCAGGGTTTGATTGTTCACCGCTTCTGCGTGGACGTACATTTCCAGATGTTTGTAAGAACGGAAATCGCTGTAAGCGGTTTTGAAAGCCGCCCGGCTGTAACCGTCCTTTAAACTTTTAATCGTAACAGAAAGGGATTGCTCATTTAAACGGGTGTCGCCACGATAGTTGCTATAATCGCGCTCCCTTAAAATTCCCGGAGGGGTAACGTAAGGTATTGGCGAACGTTTTCCGTTCTCTTCAATATTTACAGTAGAAACTTCTATTGTCGAATTGTCTGGGGTAAGCGCAGGTAAAGAGGGATCAGCAATCACCTGAGCTGCTTCATTTTTTGTGTTGAAAGCTCTCCATTCTCCGCGGATCAGCTGCATTTTAGCAAAACGCAAAACGGCAGTATCAGCGAAATTGGTCATGAACATTCTAAAGAAGCGGATCGATTTAAAGTCTTCAATACTTCCTACTTTCTGCTGATAATCCCCAATTGGGATCCTGAACTGATACCAGGTGGCAGGTTGTGTATTTCCATTAGCCAGTTTCACCTGCGAGGTTACTTTATCTGTAATGAAATTCTGGCCAATAACCAGATCGCCGGGACGCATCGATACTTTATATTGAAAATACTCATCGCTCTGGGTCATGTTATTATCCCTGTTGATGTCTTCACCATCCGGAAGTGATGTCGATGCCGAGTTATCCAGACCTAATTCTTCCTGTGATTGCTGGGAAGTTTTAGAGTTACCTTCAGTACCGTTGTATTTTTCGTATCGTTTTAAGATACCCGCATTGATCTGATCCAGGGCAGGCCCTCTGAAATAAGTATAATTATCTGATGACGGATCGGCATCAAGAGCAGTGGAAGCTGTAGAGTTGAGTTGCGCTTTAATCTGCGTGATGGCTGAAGCAAACTGGGTTCTTTCGTCAGCATCAGAAAGTCCGTCTAAACCGACATCCTGTGCTTTACGCGAATCAGCGTTATTGTCAAATGCCTGTACAACCGGTTGCAGTTTTGGAACACGACCCCAGTTGGTCGTATCATATTTTGTCGGATCATTGCCAGCTGGCAAACCGTTTTCCAGTGATTTCCGGCCATCCTTAAGAATATCTTCCGAGATATTACCCAGGTTGAAATACAAATCACCTCCGGCAGAGTTGGGTTTATAAATAAAGGGATCGAGTACCCAGAATTCAATGAAACCAATGTTTAAGGCTTCAAAATCGTTGGTCTCAATCTTCCGCTGAAAACCGCCCCAGTTGTTTTGAGGTTGTAATAAGCTACCATCGGCCCTGAAACCTGTAGTTCGGTAATTATAAGGTCCGCGAACAGTAGGGTAGTAAGCTACATCAAGCGTGGTGATGTTCAAGGCTTGTCCGGTTGCGGTTTCTTTAAACGGGAATACTTCCTGTTCAATTACCTGCCTTACGTAGTGGTTCGAAAGCTCATTTCTGTTATTGCGGATATTTGAAGGTGTGGTGGAAGATGCCGAATTGTAAAAAGTCGGGTCAATATTATAAAAAGCAATTCTTGCCCTGTTATAGCCATAAGCTAAATTATCCACCAGTTGCGATTCAGAGAAAAGCTGTGGTGTTCCGGATAGCTGCCACGCAATGGCACTTTTCAAATCAATTACCGATCTGGATGATTCAAAATCATCTAAATAACTTACCCCGTTTTTACTGCCTGCAAAATTCAATGCGCGCGGGTGTCCGGGAATCAGCTGGGCAAACTCACCGTAAAAGTTCACACTGGACGGTGCTTTGGTAGAGATGAACGGAAGCTTATCTACCATTTTCGTTAAAAACCTGGATGGAGAGCTATAATTGATATCTGCTCCCCAGATGGTATTTGAAATAGGCTCTTCACCGATATTGACTTTCTGGGTCAATGGTTTTTCGGTCAGGTTCATAATGGTTCCACCCAGGTTTAACTTATTGTTCACCCTGTAATCCATACGCGTACCAAAAAGCGAGCGTTGTTGCAGACCAAACAGTTCGTTGTTTTCGGTAGTAATCCTGATCGCCTGCCCTGATATTAATAACGCCTGATTGATGATACTTACCCGGCCACCCTGATAATCAACAGTAAAATCTACACCCTCGGTAAGGGGCATGGTACCGGCAAATACCTTTACTGAACCCTCAGGTACATTTATGGCATTCAAACTGAACTCAGAAGAAATATCAGACTGATAGTTTACCTTGATCACATATCTGTTCTGATTCTGGAACAGCTGTTTAGCAATTGTTTGTGTAGAATCGTATAATGCGGTAAAGGCATACTTATCAATCAGCGCTTGCTCGCTAGGCAAAAAGCGTGCAGCAAGATCCTTTCCGAAAGGCTCAATCACCGGAAATATAATTCTTCCGTTTGCAGGATCGATGGTGATGTAACCTGAATTGGTATTGGTAACGAGCGAAGCGGCTCCCGAACTGTTGGTAGAAAACAAACTGCTGGTGGCAGAATTATTGGCTGTGGAATAGGCACCGAATGCATTATTTGAAGCTACAAAATCGAATATACCATCTGACTTACGCTCATTCTGCTGATTCAAACGATCAAATTCCGTTAAAGCGATCCATTGTTTCGAGGCTGTATTCTGGCCTTCGGTCATTACCGGATTTTCAACACCGGTTTCGTTGTCGATGCGGTAGATATCTAATTTGAAATTCTGGCTGCTGATCTGGTATCCACCAATGTTGTAGATGTTTTTCATCATCAGATCCCAGATCGGAAGGCTGATCTTATTGGTCTCGTTTTTTAATAATTTAGTGTATAAAACCTTTGGGTTGGCCGCGTCGAAAGTGATATCGGTAGAAAATTCCCCTACCTGATATTCTACACCATTATAAGTATAACGATAGGCAACCGCTAAAACCTCGTCTGCATTTAACGGATTATTTAGTGAAACATAACCTAACTGAGGTTGAAACGTAAATTCCCTGTCGGTTAATTTGCGCGCATAGGTAAGCTTTGCAAAGTTGTTTGTACCACCGTTCGCCTGAAAAAAGGAGATTACGTCATTTGAATTGGTTTGTCGTGCTCCGGCGGGCAATCTGGAAAGTAAGTTGTTCGACTGCTGAGAGAAACCTGTAGCGGTAGTTCCTGCAGGAAGCGCGGATGTCCCGCCGGTAAACAATGCCGTATTGTAAGGCTGGTTTTCACCCAAATCCATAAATCCAAGTACATCCCTTGAATCGGTGGTACTACCCGATTTGTTTGTGATCCATACCTCCACCTTAGTAATCTGAACCGGAGAAGTAATTACCGGTGCATTGGCCAGGTTTTTATTGTAGTTATTTCTAAAATACTGGGAAAGGAAATAATGTTTATTGGCTTCGTAACTGTCTATCTGAACGGTAGTGGTGTTCTGCTGAGCACCATTGGAAATATTGAGCTCTCTCGACTGTGATTTCTGCTGGGTATAAACACTGGTTACGTTGAGCTTACCAAATTTCAACTGGGTTTTAACCCCGAACAAGGCCTGTGTACCTGTGATCAAACTGGTATTTAGTGGCAAACTCACATTACCTGCTTCTATTTTCTGAATGATTTCATCCTTACCCCCTGTGTATTCGAGTTTGATCTGATTTTCAAAATCAAATTGTGCTTCGGTATTGTAATTACTCTTAATTTTTAGTTTTGTACCGATGTTCCCTACCAGATCCATTTGAATCCGCTGATTAAAATCAAAGTTGGTTTGTACCCTCTGGCGTTCGTTGAAGAGCGGATTCTCGTTTTTATTAATGCGCCCTAAAAAGGTTAACTCAGCTTCACCGCGTGGCTGTATATCAATTACAGTTCCACCAAATAGTTTTTCGAAAGATTTGCTGTTGATCTGTATTTGCGGAATAATGCCTGTACTACGGTAATCGCTCACCTCTGCATTGGAGATGCTGCGCCAGTTGCCACGTTTAATTTCACTGTTCACCAGGCGCTGGTATTCATCAATGGTTAAGTATTGAGTTTGCAATACATAGCTATCACCTATCAGCTCTTTAACAACATAACGCTTGTTTTTAGCATCATATTCAACAATTCGTTTGAGGTTGGAAGGTAAGGGATTAAAAGGATTGGCAGAGGTTCCCAACCCTAATCGTTCTTTTTCCTGAAGGCCAAAGTTGTTTTTTGATGCAACAGAATCTGTTTTGCCTGTTACCACTTGAGAGAAAGTGTTTTGAGAGGCAATTAAGAATAGTAAGATCAGAAAAAGAAATGTAGAAATTCTCTTCAAAGGCGTTAGATCTATAGTTTTTTTAAAGCTTGTTTAATTAGTTGCTCTACCGAAAGTGTTCCTTCTGTACCCTTTAAAATCTGGTCAATTGTTTTTTCAGCAGTTTGTTTGGCAAATCCGAGCATTACCAAAGCTGATAACGCTTCATCCTTAACAGTATTGTGTTGAGGCATAGAAATTAATGAATCTACTCCCTCTTTTTTGAGTTTATCCTGCAACTCCAGCACGAGGCGTTGTGCGGTCTTTGCGCCCAAACCCTTAATCCGCTGAATAAGTGGCAGATCAGCTTTCACGATTGCGGTTTGAATTTCTTCCGGCGTTATTGAAGATAAAATCATCCGGCCGGTATTTGGACCAATACCTGATACGGATATCAGGTGCAGAAATAAACGGCGTTCGCCTTCTTCGGCGAAGCCGTATAATGTATGAGCGTCTTCCTTAACATATAGCCAGGTATACAATTTACACCTTTCTGTATCGGCAAGAGCGCTGTAAGTATTTAATGAGATGTTTACATGGTAGCCTATACCTCCGGCTTCAATCACAACATATGCCGGATTTTTAAACGTCAATCTACCATCAATATAGGCGTACATGAATTATTATTTCTTAGTTGTTTTCCCAAATATACCTTTTCGTTTCGATGTTTCAATGTCCTCTTTGGCCTGAACATCTACCACTGCAATAGTAACCATATTTACAATCTCTCTTACCGAACTTCCTAACTGAACAATATGAACAGGTTTATTTAAACCCAGGAGAATTGGACCAACAGCTTCGGCGCCACCAAGCTCCTGCAACAGTTTGTAAGCAATATTACCTGACTCTAAATTCGGGAAAATCAGGGTGTTAGCAGGTGCATCAGCCAGGGTGCTGAAAGGGAAATTATCTTTCAACAGTTCATTATTAATGGCAAAGTTCCCTTGCATCTCACCATCAACAACCACTTCAGGGTGATTTTTATGAAGCAAGCGTACCGTTTCACGCACTTTTTCAGGAGTTACCCCATCATTTGATCCAAAGTTGGAATAGGATAGCAATGCAATACGTGGTTTGATGTTGAACTGCTTTACTGATTTTTCAACAAGCAAAGTGATATCCACCAATTCTTCGGCAGTAGGATCTACATTTACGGTAGTATCGCCAAAGAAAACCGGTCCTTTTTTAGTCATCATCATGTACATACCCGCCACACGTTTCACACCAGGCTCTACACCTATTACCTGGAGGGCTGGCTTTATGGTTGCACCATAGTTTTTGGTCAATCCCGAAATCATGGCATCGGCTTCGCCAAACTCTACCATGGAAGCGCCATAGTAGTTACGGTCTCTCAGCAGCTTCACGGCATCGCGCATAGAAGAAACACCCTTACGCTGACGTTTTTTAAACAAAGCCTCTGCATATTGCTGGGTTTTATCCGGATTCTGCATCTGATCAATGATCTCTACGCCTTCCAGCTCCAACCCATGCTCATCGATGATGGCCTGTATTTTATCTTTATTTCCTAGAAGAATTGGAATGGCGATGTTCTCATCTTTGACAATCTGAGCCGCCTTCAGAATTTTGTAGGTATCGGCTTCTGCAAATACCACCCGTTTAGGATCCATTTTGGCTTTGGTCGTAACGGCACGCATGATGGCATCATCTAAACCCAAGCGTTTTCTTAGTTCCTCGTTATAAGCCTCCCAGTTGGTAATCACTTTCCGGGCAACTCCACTTTCGATTGCAGCTTTTGCTACGGCAGTTGACACTTCGGTAATCAGCCTGAAATCGACTGGTTTTGGAATGATGTAATCTTTTCCGAACTTCAGATTTCTGGCATTATAGGCCAGATTAACGGCTTCAGGCACTGATTTTTTTGCGAGTTCAGCAATTGCTTTCACTGCAGCAATTTTCATTTCCTCATTAATCGTGGTGGCACGGACGTCCAATGCACCGCGGAAAATGTAGGGGAATCCCAATACATTATTCACCTGGTTAGGATAATCAGAACGGCCGGTAGCCATAATGATATCCTTGCGGGTTTTAATCGCTAAATCATAAGATATTTCAGGATCTGGATTGGCCATTGCGAACACAATCGGATTCTTGGCCATCCCCATCAGCATTTCTGCAGAGATGACGTTTGCAGCAGAAAGACCAATCAATACATCGGCACCCTTCAAAGCTTCACCAATATTTGAAATATCCTTTCTGGTGGTTGCAAAGCCCATTCTGTTATCGTCCAGATCAGTTCTTTTCACATCAATTAAACCATTGATATCGAACATGACCAGATTTTCTTTCTTTACACCTAAAGACAGGTACATTTTAGAACAGGAAACTGCAGCAGCACCGGCGCCACTTACCACAACCTTAATCTTATCAATTTTCTTTTTCTGCAGCTCACAGGCATTTAATAATGCAGCACCAGAAATAATAGCCGTTCCATGCTGATCGTCGTGCATGACAGGGATATTCATTTCCTGCTTTAAACGCGTTTCAATCTCAAAACATTCAGGAGCTTTGATATCTTCCAGATTGATACCGCCAAAAGTTGGCTCCAGGGCTTTAACGATTTTTACGAAATCATCTACGTTCTGGGTATCCAATTCTAAATCGAACACATCGATATCAGCAAATATTTTAAATAAAAGGCCTTTACCTTCCATTACAGGCTTACCTGCTTCAGGGCCTATGTTTCCAAGACCTAAAACGGCAGATCCATTACTGATCACCGCAACAAGGTTTCCCTTGGCAGTATATTTGTAAACATCTTCAGTGTTGTTGGCTATTTTTAAACAAGGCTCTGCAACTCCCGGAGAGTATGCCAGGGTTAGATCCCTTTGCGATGTTGTAGGTTTAGTAGGTACTACTTGTATTTTTCCCGGACGACCCTGCGAATGGTAATCCAATGCATCTTGCTTTCTATTCGTATTACTCATTAAGTAACTTATTAGTGACGGGGCAAAGGTACAATTCTTTTTATGAGGCTTAAAATAAAAAGGCACCCAAAAAAGTTAAATAAGCAGCACAGCTTTAGCAGGATACGGGCATCCAGTTTTGCGTAACTTTATCCTTTACTAATTTTCAAAACCATTCCCGGCTGCAAAGCGGCTTTACTTAAACCGTTGTCCTTTCTGATACTTTGAACGGTTGCCCCTTCAAATTTTTCGGCAATTCCCGATAGTGTATCACCGGTTTTAACCTTATAACTTAAAAATGCTGCAGGGACTTTCAAAGGTTTTGAATACTTGGCAAACACTTTCAGTTTTTGTCCAGGAACAATCGTTTTACTTTTTAATCCATTCCAAACCCTTAAATCCTGTACTTCTACGCCATATTTATTGGCTACGGAAGTCAGGTTTTGCCCGGAAGCAACCCGATGATAAATGACATTTACAGGAGTTACCGACAGTTTCTTTTTGCGCAAATCACGAACGTCGTCGGTATTTGCCTGCACAACTTTCATATCTACATCCACTTCAGTATTGTAAAGAACATCATAAATACCGGCAAAGTCGGCATCACGAAGCTTAGGCATCACAATCCTTTTGGGCTCATCTTCCGTTCCGTTTACGATTCGTTTTTTATAGGAAGGATTTAATGCATACATGGCTTCTTCCTCCACATTGAGGACTTTTGCAAGAGACGACAAAGACACGAATCGTGAAGTTTGTACGGTATCGGTTTTCAGAAACAGGTTACAAGCCTGAGCTGAAATCTGGTGCCGGCCTGAATAATTCATCACGTAAACTGCTGCGATAAATGCGGGAACGTAATTCCGGGTTTCTTTAGGCAGATACTGCCTGATTTCCCAGAAATCGCTTGAACCTGCTTTTGCCATGGCGCGGGTAACATTTCCTTTTCCGCAATTGTAGGCCGCAATGGCCAATAGCCAATCGCCAAGTTCTTCGTAAGCATCTCTGAAATATGCAGCTGCGGCATAACTGGCCTGAATCGGATCTTTACGTTCGTCAACAAAATTATCCATTTTTAATCCATAGGCCTTGCCTGTACCAAACATAAACTGCCATATTCCTGTCGCACCCACCCTGGAGATGGCATGAGGATTCATCTGCGACTCTACAATAGTGAGGTATTTGATTTCCTGTGGAATATTGAAATCCTTGAGTGCTTTATCAAAAATTGGAAAGTAATAGTTTGACAGGCCCATCATTTTACCAAACATATCTTTTCGCTTTGCGTAGATGTCGATATATTGCTGAACAAATTCGTTATAGGGAAGCGGAACGGTTTTCTTTATTGAATCAAGCCTGAGTTTATAAATATAATTCTGGCTCATCATCAACGGGTTTTCACTAACCAATGGAACCGCCGTAGTATCCGTATTGATGAAAATATTGTTTTGTCCTTTTGGGAGACTGTCGAGTTTTAAAACCTGCTGCGCAGAAGAAGCGGAAATTAATCCAAAGAAGGCACAAATAGAGGTAATGAGTAATTTTTTAATCATGGGCTATTGGTTTAATAAGCTTCGCCACTCTAACGAATTAGAATCAAAAGATGCTGAGCCAGCATGGCGAGGCGTTACATAGCTCGAAAGGAGCTAATGCCTATTTTAAAAATGCCTGAGAAAAAGCCAGAAGCTTATCTTCCTCAAAATGTTTGGCTGTAAATTGAATACTTAACGGTAAACCTTCCGAATTATTGCCCAATGGCAAAGCAATCGCCGGGTTACCAGTTAAGGATGGCAGCACTGTAAAGATATCAGCCATGTACATCACGAGTGCGTCTTGTACATTATCGCCAATTTTAAAGGCAACTGTAGGGGCTACCGGTGATAAAATAAGGTCGTAATGATTAAATAGCGCATCTACCCTCTCGCGAATGAGCCTGCGTACCTGCTGGGCTTTCTGATAATAAGCATCATAGTAACCCGCACTCAAAACAAAGGTGCCTAGTAAAATACGTTTTTTCACTTCTTCACCAAAGCCTTCAGATCTGGATAGTTTATACAGTTCGTTGAGCGAAGTAGCATCCGTGTTGCGGTGTCCGTAATGAACACCATCGTAACGGGAAAGATTAGAGGAAGCCTCTGCTGTAGTTAAGATGTAATATGCGGGAACCAGATAATCAAGCAAATCAAATGAAACATACTCTACAGTATGGCCTTTTGATTTCAAATCATCTATTGATTTTAGTATTGCCGATTTAATTTCAGGATCCAGCGCATCGCTTTCAATCGTTTCTTTTAAGACAGCAATCTTATGGCTTTTGGTATCGTTTATTATTGAAGAATAATCTGGCACTTCTGAAGCTGAAACAGTCGAATCATATTCGTCTGCACCGGCAAGAACCTGTAAAATTACCGCAATATCATCTACAGATGAAGCAATTGGTCCTACCTGATCAAAAGAAGATGCATAGGCAATTACACCGTACCTGGAAATCCGTCCATAAGTTGGTTTTAAGCCAATTTGCCCGCAGAATGCTGCCGGCTGTCTAACCGAACCACCGGTATCAGTCCCGAGTGCTGCCAGGCAAAGATCTGCCTGCACAGCAACCGCCGAACCTCCTGATGAGCCACCGGGAACCAGATCAGGATTTGCAGCGTTTTTAGCAGGTCCGAAGTACGAAGTCTCGTTAGAGCCACCCATTGCAAATTCATCGCAGTTCAGGCGGCCGATAATTACAGCATCTTCCTGCAGCAAACGCTCCACAACAGTAGAAGAATAAGGGGATACAAAACCTTCCAGCATTTTTGATGAGGCTGTAACAATGTGATCTTTATAACAGATATTATCTTTTATACCGATCACCATACCGGCAAGTTTACCTGCGGTACCGTTTTCTATCTTCTGCTGAACCGCCTTTGCCTGAACTTCTGCCGAATAAAAAAACACCTCGTTGAATGCATTGAGGTGTTTATGATCTTCAATCTGCTTAAAATAGTAAGCCAGTAAATCAGGTAAGTTTAAAGCCTTTTGCGAAATGAGTGTTTGAATCTCCTTTAGAGAGCTGTATTTCTTCAAAACTAAAATCTATGAAATTAAACAGTTTTATCACGGTTAGACGGATCTACCTGATCGCCATCAAGACCATCTTTTCCGTCTTTAAATTCTTTAACACCCTTGCCTAAGCCACGCATCAGTTCAGGAATTTTTTTACCACCAAACAATAACAATACCACTACCGCGATAATGATGATTTCAGGTGTTCCAAGCATTGCTGCTATTGTTGTATTTAACATATCTTATTGATTTAAACTTTTTCTTTTTCAGCGTCGGCTGTAGTATTCACCGGAGTGGTACCTGCAACTTTTTCATCAACCGGGGTTTCATCGGTTGGATGATGACGCTCATTATTGTTATTTGCACCTGTTCTGTCTGCTTCTTCCTTATCAATATCCATAGCGTTTATATTTCTATGAATTTCTCTCTTCACACCATCAGATGCATCTTTGAATTCTCTGATCCCTTTTCCCAGTCCGCGGGCCAGTTCGGGCAATTTTTTACCTCCGAATAACAAAAGGACAACTACTAAAATGAGTACGATCTCCGATCCACCCATATTTAAAAACTCTAATAACGTGCCTTGATACATCACTAATCTATTTTATACAAATATAAACATTTTAAAACTGTGTTCTTTTATTTACTGATCCAAGCCTCTGGATTTAAAGGGGTGGAAACCCTTCTGATCTGGAAACTTAAGATCGCATCGTCTCCTGTATTTCCGATCACTCCAATGGTTTGTTTCGTTTCTACTTTATCATTAACGCTTACGCTAACGGACTTTAAGTTGGCGTAAACAGTAAAATATTCACCGTGACTTATCAATACAATGTAACGGCCGTACTGGTTGAAAACCGTAGTCACTTTACCATCAAAAACTGCCCTTACCGCACCCCCTTGAGCCATGGTAATGTAAACCCCTTCATTGTTAATTGAGGCTTTATCAACCATATGCACACCAAAACGTTCCGTAATCGTTCCGGATGCACAAGGCCATGGCAGCCTGCCACGGTTATTTTCAAAACCGGCTGAAAGCTTTGCGTTCTCCGGTGTTGCCGTTAGCGCTTCGCTACTCGTCTTGGATTTGGCAGTAGCAGCTGCCGGCGCGGTTGGCACAGGCCTATTTTCGGCCCTGGCTTTATCAGCAGCTGCTTTGGCAGCGGCGGCTTCCCTTGCCGCAGCAAGCCTTGCTTCTTCTTCAGCTTTCTTCCTTGCTGCTTCAACAGCACGCCTGATGGCGGCAGCAATGGCCACATCCAACTGCTTTTGCTGTTTCCTGCGTTGTGCTATATCCTGTTGAAACTGCTTTTCCTGTTTGCTTAATTTCCCCAATACAGCGGATTGCTCATTTTTGTCTTTACCAAGCTTTTCCCTTTCACGCTCCTGCTCTTTAAGCAAGTTGCTTTTCTCCCTCAGGGTTTTATCTAAAACCTGTATCTTTCCATTCAGATCCTTTTGAGTCGTTTCTATATAACCCGCCTGCTTTTTCCTGTACTGGCTAAACTGCTGCAGGTATTTAATTCTTTTATAAGCCTGATTAAAATCTTTGGCCGCAAAAACAAACATCATCTTATCGTAAGCGTTGCGGTTTCTTTGAGCAAAACGAATCATGGCCGCATATTCCTTTTTCAGATCGCCCAGCTGGCCTTGTAATGTATGTACGGTATTTGTGTTCTGAGAGATTTGGTTATCGAGGTTTTTAATTTCGGAGTTAATTGTCCCGATCTTTTCCTGACGTAAGCGAATCTGGGCATTGATGCCGTTAATCTGCTGTATGGTGAGTTTTTTACCGTTTGCAGTCTTGCTTAAATTCTTTTGGAGCTGCTCAATTTCGCGCTGTATAGCTTCCTTTTTTCTCCTTAACTGAGACTCGGATTGCTGTGCATGTACAGACAGTGCAAATGCGCTTAAAAACAGTATAGATACAAGTTTGTGTAGCTTCATTAAGCCAAAAGTATAAAAATTTTATAGTAAAAAATATTAAAACTGAGATACTAAAGCGATAACGGAATAATCTACAGCCATCTTCATACATTCTTCATTGACTCAGCGGCATGGTTCTGCACCGGTTGCCAGTTAATGAGGCCGGTATATCAAACGCAACTATAGGTTAGCCCGCTATCGCGCCAGTAATGCGGCAGTAATAAATTAATAGGGCAAACATTAGCAAACCCGCTTTGCTGAAATTAAAGATTGTTGTTTATTTAACTAAAGTATAACTCTTTGGAACTTTAAACGGAAATTCAAGTGGAACATTGCCATCAATCTTAACAAACTGCAAACTGATATTGATCTTCTTTGTTCCGGATAGGGTATTAATTTGAAGGGCACTCGGGAAAAGTGATTCGTTTAACTTTTGATAATCCGTGTAAGTTACTTTAAGTGCCTGCCCGTTTTTAGTATCGTTCAGATTGGTTTCTGCAACTTTAAAAAGCGTATTAAAGAGTAAGCGGTAATCCAAATTCTGCTTCGTTCCGGAAACTAACCAGACATTATTCTCCTTTTTAACAGTCGACTGTGCAGTTAAAAACTCGTTTGCTGCGTTTCCAGTTAAAATGGCTTGCAGGGTATTGAAATTCACCTGCTTATTGGTGAAGTTATAGATGTAGCTGAATGGCTTACTGAGATACTGGCTTTTAGCCCGATTCATAATTTTAATACTATCAGGCGTTATTAAAGCCCGTGCGGGTTCATATGCACCTCCAAGCGCCGTGATACTCACCCAGATCACTTCTTTATCCTTTATGCGGAAGTTCATGGTCACATCATTCGCATCACCTGCTATATCGAGGGTAGCCTTTGCTTTAAGGGAGAGCGTATTGAACTTCAGTTGTTTATTGTTTAAGAGCGTTAAGGCTTCAGTTTTTGAATTATCAACCTTGGTTTCGGTTGGCGCGGCAGGTGGTGCTGCAACGATCTCTTTCTTTGGCTTACAGGCTGTTGCAAAAACAATTGACCCCAGTAACAATGCGCTATTTATAGTATTTCTTCTCATTAATCTTTTTATTTAAAACTTCTGATGCGTTTCCGGCATCTTTTGCTTTTATCCATTGTTCAACCGCCGCAGTTCTTTCACCTTTCATGTACAGGATATCGCCGTAATGCTCCAGATAAACACCGTTTTTGGCGCTATTGTTTTGTAGCGCTTTCTCAATCCAGGTTTGAGCAAGGTCGTATTTCTGCTGTTTAAAAAGGATAAATGCGTAAGTATCGTTAACCGACGAATTATTAGACAAGGCATTTGCAGCGGTGCCGGCATATTTCTCAGCTTTCACTAAGTCATCATTCCTCAATGCCAGGTAGTAAGCATAATTGTTCATGATGAGATAATTATCGGGTTCAATTTCTATTGCCTTTTCAAAAGCCATCTTAGCCTGAGAGAAATTATTCTGGTTGATATAGATATCTCCCTGAAGGGCATAAACCTGCGCCTGTAAGCTTTTGTTGTCAACATCCAGTTGAAGCGCCGTTTTTAAATTACTCAAAGCCAGAGGCGGTTTGCCGGTTTTGAACAAAGCATATGCTGCGAAATAGTATAAGCTTGCCTGATTGGGATATAAGGTAAGGGCCTCATCCGAGATCTTTACTGCATCTTCGTAGTGCCCCAGTAAGGTTTGAATGTTGATGATCTGCTCCCAGACAGCGTAAACCTGATCGTTTAGTTTTAAAGCTGCCTGATATTGTTGTAGGGCATCTTTCAGTTTATTCTGCTGATAAAGTACATCTCCGAATAAGGCAAGTGCTTTGGCATCGGATGGGTTTTTCTCGGCCACTAGTTTGCTTAATGCTGTTACATTTGTTGCAACAACGGGTTGATTCAAATTTGGAAACAATGCCGCAATGATCTTAATTTTATCAACTAAGGGCATTTCATTGCTTTCAAATGCGAGTTTTAAGGAAGCAAAAGCCGCGTCATCATTTTTTTGTTTCCTGTAAATATCAGCGAGTGCCAGGTTGATTTCGTAATTTCCGGGCTCAAGCTGCCGGGCCTTCAGAAGAACTTTTGATGCTTCCTGAAGGTTATCCTTTTGTAAAAGCAGCCCTGCAGCATATAAATAGTTTTTAACATCGGCCTGATTTCCTTCAAGCAACTTTACAATGTCGCTTTCGCTGGCACTCCCATTCCCCTGTAGTCTTCTCTGAGCAAGCTGCAATTCCCTGGACTGGCCGAACTTACTTTCAATTTGATTGTACACCGCTTTGGCATCCTCTGCTTTATTGGAGAGGAACAGCGCATTTGCCTTATCGAAATAATAGGCATCGTTTTCCGGGTTAATGCGGATGAGCTGATTGAAAGCTTCTACCAACGCAGGCATGTTGTTGTTACGCTTGTATATCTCCACCAGCAAACGATAATACCATTGATTGTTAGTATTTAAGCTTATGGCTTTTTTAATATTGATCTCCGCTTCCGTTAACTTTTCCATCCGGAGATTGGCATTGGCCAGTTCGAAATACGCCGCATGATTTTTAGGATCAATGCCAACTAACTTATTGAAGTTTGTGGTGGCGTTGCTGTAGTTTTCAGACATTTTCTCACGCAGCCCGGCGAAAAAAAGCTGCTTTACCATGTTGCTGTCTCTATCTGCATTAGATACAACAGGCATTTGAGCGAAAGCTTTTCCACCGAAACTTAATACTGCAAGAAAAATATACTTCTTCATGTTATTAATTTAAACAAACATTAGCGCTTCAATATTTTTACAAGATCATTCCGTTCAAAATATGCTGCCCCGGCAACAAAGGCAATCAGCATGGCATTTCCAATATAAATATTTCTGTTGAAAATGAAAAATGATGAAAACACCAACACAATAGATATGATCAGGTAAGTGAGGATTTTTTTAAGGTTATATGGAATCGGATAATATTTCTGCCCAAGAATATAAGAGATGATCATCATGGTGCCATAGGTAGCCATTGATACCCAGGCAGAGCCCATATAACTAAACTTTGGAATAAGCAAAACATTGAAAACAACTGTGATTACGGCACCCACTAAAGAAATATATAACCCAAACCTGGTTTGATCTGAAAGCCTGTACCAGATGGACAGATTCATGTAGATTCCTAAACAAACATAGCCAACAAGCAGATAAGGCACTGCCGGCAGGCCTACCCAATACTCAGCCAGGTGTTTTGCATCGCGACTGATAAAATATTTTAGTATTTCAATATTTGCGGTAAGTGCAACAAATAATATGGAAAGTGCAATTACAAAATATTCGAGAATTTTGGCATAGGTAACCTTAGCATTTTCATTCTTAGCGTAACTGAAAAAGAATGGCTCTGCACCTAGTCTGAAAGCCATATTGAAGATACTCAAAAAGATAGCCAGTTTACACACTGCGCCATAGATACCTACCTGCGCTTCAGTTGTAAACCTATCCAGAAGAATTTTATCTAAATTTTCATTAATGATAAACGAAAGATTAGCCACCAACACCGGCCAGCTATACGATAGCATTTTCTTAAATAAATCACCGTCAAATTTGAACTGAACTTTCAGAAACTCGGGTACAAGCAACAGAAAGGTAAAACCACTGGCAATCAGATTGGCAATGAAAACATAACCCACCCATTTATCACGGAACCAGGATTGAAAAAAAGATGTCCCGGGAAGATGATGGGAGATAATGAATGGAATTCCATAGATAAAAAACAAACTCAGTAAAACATAACTCAGGATATTGACAAACTTAATGATGCTATACCTGAAAGGTTTTCCATCTGCTCTTATCCTGGCGAAAGGGATTACACAAATTGCATCTGAAAACAATAACCATAAAAAATATTGAACATACCTTTTTTGGTCCTGATAATGCGACATGTTATTATTTAAAAGCCACTTGGTAATGCTTTCCGTAAAAACCAGTCCGGTAAGGAGAAACAGGGTAGAAATGAAAGCAACGATCAGAAAGGAGTTATTGTAAACCTGCTGCTTTTTATCTTCATGTTTATTCAGATACCTGAAAAAGGTAGTTTCCATTCCAAAAGCAAGTATGGCGTTAATCATTGACGCATAGGCATACATCTTAGTAAACACCCCTAATGCACTTGCGCCATAGCTTCTGGTGAAGATTGGGGTTAATATAAAATTGAGCAACCTTGAGGCAATGGTACTGATCCCATATACCATGGTTTGACCAATAAACTTCTTATATACAGACATTGTTGATTTTAATTGTTTGGCTGGTGAATATTGAGATTACCAAAGGAGATTTTTCTTTACCACCTCAAAGTTACGATAGCCTTTAAGCTCGTCATCGTTTATTTCCACTCCATCAACCACCGACTTCTCAGGGCCTTCTTTGCACCAGTCGATAAAAGCATCTAAAATAAATGGCTCGGCTTCAGCCTCAATATATACAGACCCATCCTTTTCATTTTTTACAAAACCCTTAATACCCATTTGATCGGCTACAGCCTTTGTGCTCGCCCTGAAGAATACTCCCTGCACTTTACCGGTAACTTTAATATTGATGTGTTTCATTAAGGGTGTGTCTTTTTTTTTGAAAGTTTTTATTTTATGTTACAAAGTTACTAATCAGGTTTTATAACATCAGGTCATTTGTCAAATATCAAAATTATAACGATAACCCTGTGTGGGGTTAGGTAAATGCCTCAGGAAATTAATAAGCCGACAATCCCGGAAACGTATATTAAATGAGTTTAAGTACTTCATCGCGCTCAATCAGGAAATCTTCTGATAAATGAATTAAGTTGAGACCTGGCGATTTCCCAACCTCAATAGTCCCTAACTGATCCTGCAGGCCTAAAAACTCAGCACCATTTTTCGTTGCCCACGACAATAGTGTTTCAAAACTTACATTTTTCCGTTCCTGCAAAATCTTCATTTCAGATAAAATGTTCAGCTGGTGGTTGCTCGCTAAACTATCTGTTCCAAGCGTAATTTTCAGGTCTTCCGCCATCAGCAGATCAACATCAGGCAAAGCATTTTCGATGTATAGATTGGCCAGCGGGCAAAGACACCAATATAAATCAGGGTGATTTTGTTTAGCAAACTCAACATCGCCTTTTCCGGACATGGTATTGTGAACCAGGAGGGTTTTCTGACTGGTGCTATAGGGTAGCCAGCTTGGCAACGAGGTTTTCCCGGTTGGCTTAAAAAAGGCAATATCTAAACCTAAGAATTCGTAAAGGCCCAGAAAACCTCCTGTTTTGGATTCGAAGAATAAATTCTCGTTTACAGTTTCCTGATTATGTATACTGATAAAAGCATTTTCTTTTTCTGCACAAAGGTTGATGAGCTCAAAGAGCGCCGGAGACACAGAATACGGCGCATGTGGAACAACCGAAGCCGGAAGAGGGGCGAAATCATTCTTGATTCCCATAGCATACTCCATAATGGCGGTTGCCCTTTGGGGATTGAAACCCATGGCTTCCACAAAAGTATGGTAGTAAATCTGGCTTTTCTGCTTGACTGCTTTCGATATCAGTTGATTGGAAATATCTCCAACGGCTACAATGCCATTATCGAACATTTGCTGATCAGCTTGCAACATCGCATTCTGAATTTGCACAGAGTCAGCCTGCCTGCTTTTGATAATGGTTTGTACAAACTCTACCAGGCCTGTATTTTCAGGAACCCGCCCCAGCATGTGCGACAACTCCAGATGACAGTGCGTATTCACAAAGCCCGGCACTATTGCACCGGCATGCCTTAAAACTGATAAACCGAGCGACTCTGCATTTTTTAGCGTTAATAATTGGATTATTCTCCCTTCAGAATCAACAGCAACGACCCCATTCCGTATAGGTGATTGATTTACGGGGAACACCCAGTCGGCAGAAAAGTATTTTACCATATTGCAAATTAAGCGGAATATGAGGTTGCAAAAAAATTATTCTTTTTAAGCCTGCTTAATATGATGCTAAAATGAATTAGATTGAATGTCCGGCTGGACTAAAGATGAAAAAGAGCCTCCTATCGGAATCGAACCAATGACCTACTGATTACAAGTCAGTTGCTCTACCAGCTGAGCTAAGGAGGCTTTTAATCGGGCTGCAATGATAGAAAAAATATTTCTTTTCAAAAAATAATTTGATAAAAAAAGCAATGAAAATGGTAGCGTTATGTAGCCCTTCACCCCAACCTGTGGAGAATCTCCACAACCCATATTTTGTGGCACACAAATAAAATACTCATAATTAGCAATTTACGCAATCGTGTTGCTTTGGCACCATTATGAAACATTAGCAAGTATTGTTACACACATTAAATTTTAAAAGTTATATACTATGAAAAAGTTCATTTTATCAGCTACATTTTTAGCTTTCGCAGGTTTCTCAGCAGTTCAGGCAAGTGAAGTAAAAGATTTAAAATCAGCTGCAATTGTTGCAGTTCAAGATAGCGCAGTAAAAACTCCGGTTAAACTGGAAGAATTGCCAGAGCCTGTAACTACAGCATTAAAATCTGACGCATATAAAGGCTGGACGGCAACTGAAGCGTGGTCGGTTAAAGAAGGTACTAAAGAGTACTATTTAATCAACGTGAAAAAAGAAGCAGAAACTGGCTCAGTAAAAATCGATAAAGACGGTAAACCAGTTCAATAATAAACTGCCCTTAACCAAGGCATAATCAACCTGATGCGTGGCCAACAGGCCACGCATCATTAAATCATAATCACGAAATTGCTAACCACAATTTCATAACATTTAAATAATAAGACGATGAAAAAGTTCATATTATCAGCTGCGTTCTTAGCTATTGCAGGATTCTCAGCAGTACAGGCGAGTGAAGTAAATACAATTAAAAATGCTGCAATCGTTGCAGTTCAGGATAGTGCAGTAAAAACTCCGGTTAAACTGGAGGAGTTACCAGAACCAGTTACAACCGCATTAAAATCTGATGCATATAAAGGCTGGACGGCAACTGAAGCATGGTCAGTGAAAGAAGGTACAAAAGAATACTACCTGATTAATGTTAAAAAAGAAGCAGAAACAGGATCAGTGAAAATTGATAAAGACGGTAAGCCCGTACAATAACCCCAAATATTACATCTACCTAGTATAAGAAAAGCCGGTTTTTAACTGGCTTTTCTTATTTTTGTTGTATGGCGAGAATCCTGATTTTAGAAGACGATACAACTTTTGCGCAGTTACTTGACGGTTTTTTAACTAAAAATGGCCACGAGATTTCTCTTGTAACCAGCATTAAGCAATGTGCTAAATTAATTGAAAATCAGGAATTTGATTTGTGCCTGATCGATTATCGCTTGCCCGATGGAATTGGATTTGAGGTGATTACACATACCCGGAACTTGGGTTTGAGTGTACCGATTATCATTATGACCAGCTTCAACGATGTTCGGACAGCTGTAAAATCCATGCAAATGGGCGCATTCGACTACATCACCAAGCCGGTTAATCCCGATGAACTTTTAATGGTTATTAAAGATTCTTTAAATAAGAAGGATCACAAAACGATAACACCTGACAATGCTGATGAGGATTTTATTAAGGGTAAAAGCGCAATTGCCGACCGCCTGTATGAGCACATTGCATTGGTAGCCCCAACAGACATGTCGGTTATTATTCAGGGAGAAAGTGGTACGGGCAAAGAATTTGCAGCAAGAACATTGCATCAGCAGAGTAAGAGGGCCGACAAACCTTTCGTAGCCATTGATTGTGGCGCATTATCGAAAGATCTGGCAGCCAGTGAACTGTTCGGCCATATGAAGGGCGCATTTACGGGCGCGTTGAACGATAAAAAAGGTCAGTTTGAAGCAGCCAATGGTGGAACTTTATTTTTAGATGAAGTTGGAAACCTGAGTTATGAAGTACAGATAAAATTGTTGCGCGCTTTACAGGAAAGGGTAATACAGCCATTGGGGAGTACCAAACAGGTATCAGTTGATGTGAGGATAGTAACCGCTACAAATGATGACTTAATTAACAGTATATCTGGCGGCGAGTTCAGAGAAGATTTATATCATCGCCTAAACGAGTTTAAAATTCAACTTCCGGCTTTAAGGGAAAGAGGGAGTGATCTGGAACTCTTCATCAACCACTTTATCCGTTTATCCAACCGTGATCTGGATCGTAATGTAAAAAGCATATCGGCCGAAGCCAAATCGCTATTATTAAACTACGACTGGCCTGGTAACCTTCGTGAGCTGAGTAATGTAATCAAACGGATGGTATTATTGACACCAGGAGATGTTGCGCAGCTTAGCGCACTTCCTGATGAAATGACTATTGCAGTTAACCAGCAAACTATGCCTGGAAGTCCATCTGATTTGAAGGCTTTGAATGAAGTAAATGAGAAAGCGCTCATTGCAGAAGCATTGATCAAGGCAAAATATAATAAATCCAAAGCAGCAAAAATGTTGAATATCGACCGGAAGACGTTATATGCTAAGATGGAGCGATATGGCATTGAGTAATAAGTAAACGGATTCCGCTTGCATCTTCCATCGTTTTCATACCTTTGTTCAACATATGCAGGGCTTAGTTATAAAATCTACAGGAAGTTGGTACAGTGTTCTGGCTGATGATGGCGAACGCTATGATTGCCGTATTGTAGGGAAATTCAGAATTAAAGGAATTAAAACCACAAACCCCATTGCCGTTGGCGACCGGGTAAAGTTTGAGCTGGAAAGAGACAGTAATCAGGGCTTAATCAACGAACTGCTGCAACGGAAAAACTACATTATCCGAAAATCCATCAATTTAAGTAAACAAGCCCAGATCCTGGCCGCAAATCTGGATATGGCAATCCTGCTGGTTACACTTGCCTCCCCCAGAACTTCATTGGGATTTATTGATAGATTTCTGGTGACTGCAGAAGCCTATGATGTACCTGCAGTTCTTGTTTTTAACAAACTGGATTTATTTAGTAAAGAGGGATTGGAAATTCTTCAGGAATTTAAAGATATCTACGAAAACATTGGTTATCCATGTTATGAAGTATCAGCACTTAAGGGCATCAATATTCCGATAATTCAGGAATTGATTACAGATAAAATCACCTTGATATCAGGCCACTCGGGAGTGGGAAAATCGAGTCTTATCAATGCTCTTCTACCCGACCGCGATTTGCGGACAGGTGAAGTATCTGACTGGAGTGATAAAGGACAGCATACCACCACCTTTGCAGAAATGTTTGAACTACCGCAGGGTGGCTTTATTGTAGACACGCCAGGCATAAGGGAATTGGGCATTATAGACATTGAAAAAGAAGAACTCGGACATTTCTTTCCCGAAATATTTAAAACATCACACGATTGCCGCTTTAATAACTGCCGGCACATTAATGAACCCGGATGCGCGGTGATGGAAGCTGTTGAAGCGGGCGAAATTGCCGGTTCCAGGTACGACAGTTACCTCAGTATTTACCATAACAACGATACCAGACATTAAGCAGAAAGCTTTTGCATTTTACCCTTGGTTAAAAATTAAATATGAAATTCAAACTTGGAGATTTTGTCCGTTTTGTTGATGAAAAACGAGAAGGTTATGTTACCAGAATTATTGATGCACAAACACTTGGTGTAACCGATGAAGATGGTTTTGAAATTCCGGTTGCGATTAGCAATCTAACCTCAGTTCATGGCTTCGGCGAAACTGCAACAGACCAGGATACACCGAAGCCAGTTCAGGTAAATGCACCATCCATCCACAAATTCGAAAACGGAATCTACGTTGCTGTAGCTACCGATAACAAAGCGGGAAATGTAGTGCATTTTCATTTGGTAAACCAGCTGCCCATGGTGCTGCTGGCAAGCCTGACCAGCGAAAAAAAAGCTAAATATGCCGGACTGTACCATGGCATAGTTCAAACTGGTCAGGCTACTTTAATACATTCAGCTTCGCTGGCTGATTTAGACCTTTGGCCAGAATTTATTTTTCAGATGCTGGTTTTTAGCAAAAATGACATCAAACCTGCTGATCCACTCGTGATACACAAAAAGTTCAGGGCCAAAGATTTCTCTACTGAGCAAAAAGAACTACCATACCTAAAAAATAAGGGCTGGCTTATTCGCCTGGACGATATTGCGCAGGTCACCATCGACCCGCAAAAATTGAAAGAAAGTTTTTATAAATCACCTGCCGAAAAGAAAACCGTAGATATCCCTGCGAAAGAAATCGACCTGCATATTGAAACACTTCGCGATGACCACCATTTTCTGGAGACAGACGAGATATTACAGATTCAGCTTAATCATTTTCAAAATGCACTGGATGCAGCGATTGTCCATCATTTCGATAAAATTATTTTCATCCATGGAACAGGCAACGGAACTTTACGGAACAAAATCCATAAACTGATCAGCATGAATCCACATATCAAAACTTATATGGATGCACAAAAAGAAAAGTTTGGTTACGGAGCAACTGAGATTGTATTTAAATAACAAAATATCAGAGTAATGATGAATTTAAACTTGTTTATTTACAGATAGCAAATCCATCAAAACTCTAAAATTAATATGATAGCGTTATTGCTGAGGGCTTCCAGTTCTACCTGTTCGGTATCCCAAAGCGATAAACTATCTCTGGCATGCAGGAGTCTGCCTTCAATTTCAAATGCACCATCGATAACGATACAAAAGAATTTACTTTGATTATTTTGCATGCTATAGATGGCTTCCTTACGTCCTGCAAAAATACCTGCACTAAGCTTAAAGGGAAGTTTAAAATGCGATATCAACGGGATCAGCTGGTTCGGTTTTTTTTCAAAATCAAAATTAAACAGCATATCACGGGCACGCAGCAAGAACATATCAGTGTTTATGCCGAGTTGTATATAGTTGACCACGTCGTTAGCATAGGGATTACTAATCTCCAATACTTCACCCTTGCCTGAATTAAGGACCTGTACTTGGCCGGTGTCTACTGAAAACTCGTTTCCACCTTGCACAATGTCGATTCCTCCGGTTACCGGAAAGAAAATCTGGTAAGCGTCTTGTTTTGACAGGAAGAAATTGAGCTTTCCTCCCGCTATAGATTCGTCATTGCATAGAAATAAATCCCCATATGGCGCTCTGTGTTCATTATAATACTTTTCAAAATTGAAAGTGCTGTATCTTCTTAATATAGCGGTTTCAGCAAATCCGCGCTGATCGGCCAAAAAGATCTGGCCAGGTATAAGTGCCATAAATTTAACTTAAGTCTTTAATTGAATGAATGCTGATAAATGGCTGCAGCTGGAAAAGATTGGTAAAAATCTCTTCGCCTTCCATGGTTTGTTCCAGAGAAACAAGCAACTGATTGTCGACAGTATCATGCCAAACCATTGGTTTCGAAAAAAAGTTAATGGCGATTTTATGCCTTTCAATATCATTAATATCAGAGTTAATAATCTCAAATTTGAAATTTTCGAAGGTTAGAAACCGCCTGCCTAAATTATCGAGTACATCGGGGATAATACCATTTAACTGACGCAGATATCCTGTAACCGCTGCACTTACCAGAAAATGAAGCTTATCTGCTCCTGGTACATTGATTAATAACTCGGCGAAGGTATTATATTTCAGCTCCTGATTATACAATTGCGATTGCATTTTAAATTCCAGAAAACTGTCTTCATGCACAAATTTGTCCCAGGGATTTGCATTCGAGTCGTCGATTATTTTTCGGTAGCAGAGAATAATTATTTTCTTAGGCATGGCATAAAATTAAAAAAGACGTCAGGAAATCCTAACGTCTGATTGAAAATAAAAAAATATAAGGATATTACGCTTTTACGTTTAGCTTAAAAGTAAGATCGAAACCTGCAGCAAGCGTACCTGTAACTGCAGCAATCTGTACTCCTGTTTTATCGTCACTAAATATATTGTCGGCATTGTTGTAAGTATAACCGGTTAATCCTTTGGAATATCCGTTTACCAATGCAAGCGAGGTACCCGATCCTTCAGGAAAGGCGATTTGGGTAACATTTAATGACGTACCTGCTGCATTGTAAACATGCACATGTATATGTGTTGCGCGCCCGCTGTACCAGCCGGGGAAAATAGATGTAAAAGTTACCAGACCATTTGAATCGGTAGTTTGGCGCCCACGCAGAAAGTGAACAGACTGATAGTTGGTGGATTGCATACTGGTACCGCCATATTCTGAATAATTACCTTCTGCATCACAATGCCAGATATCTACAATTGCACCGGCTAAGGCTGCACAACTATTATTGAGGTTACCAATGGTAATTTTAGCTGTTAACTTATAGCCTGTGCGTCCATCGGTGATATCGCTGCGTACATAAGATGCTGGGCTCTTTGTAGGGAAAGGCCCTTCTGTTTCTGTTGGTGCAACTGTACAGGTACCATTTGTACTTGCCGTTGTACCTGCACTGCCTGATCCCGATGTTGTACCGTCGTCACTAATGCTGCTCTTTTTGCAGGCTTCTATGATTACCGGAGTGGAGACTGCTCCAATCATCAAACTTCTGATGAAATTTTTTCTTTCCATGGCTAGACTGTTTTGTTTCGTTAAATAAATTTAAGAAGAAACCCTGATGTAACGACGATGTGACGATATATGACAGAATTGTATCGTTAAACATTAAATTGTTTAACCTAAAAACGAGAAATGTTAAAGGCATTATGCAGAAGCTGAATTTGAGGTACAGTTTTTGACCGGATGTAATTTCTTTTTATAAAAGATTAAAACTAGCTTTGCCGCAAATTAATGAAACACCTCGTTACCATATCTCTTGTATTCTTTAGCTTAACACACCTGGCAAAAGCCGAGCGCGTTGAAGGGCTTAGGATATTGAATGAATACTGTAATGAGCACAAAATGAGTGTTAATGATACCGGCAGAACCACAGTTCAGCTCAATGATGACCGGAATCCTTATTTGTTATCTTACAGCAAACTTGCTTTAATTGGCACACAGGCACCATTAAAAGTTGCAAAACATGTTTGTGCAGATCAGATAATTGCTGACCTTACCATTCGAAAAAAGCCGAAAAACAACAGTCCATAGTTTTTTGTCAAAAAATCTGATTAAGATTTTACCCACCCCATATCACTCAATAACAGCCAAATTGACTTGTAAAGAGCAAAGGCCTGGTTATTGAAATTCAATTTTATTAATATACAATACGATTTAAAATATAATGTTAGGATTTTTAGCAAAGATTTTCGGAAGTAAATCTGAAAGAGATATAAAGGCTATTCAGCCATTAGTAATTCAAATAAATGAACAATACAGCAAACTATCTGCGCTGAGTAATGATGAGCTTCGTGGTAAAACCATTCAGTTTAAAGAAAAAATTTCGGAGTTCTTAACGGAAATTGATGGTAAAATCGCGGCATTAAAATCTGATGCAGAAAATGAAGAACTTGATCTTCATGAAAAAACAGCCATTTATGATCAGGTTGATGCATTAGGTAAAGACCGTGATGCTGAATTGGAGAAAGTGCTCCTGGAAATTTTACCTGAAGCTTTTGCAGTAGTAAAGGAAACTTCACGTCGTTTAAGTGAAAACGACTACCTGGAAGTTACGGCAACGGAGTTTGACAGGAATTATGCAGCACGCAGAAACAACGTTAAAATAGTTGGCGATAAGGCGCAGTGGGCCAATAAGTGGGATGCTGCCGGTACTGAAGTAGCCTGGAACATGGTTCACTACGATGTGCAGTTAATTGGTGGTATAGTTTTACATAGCGGTAAAATTGCCGAGATGGCTACCGGTGAGGGTAAAACCCTGGTAAGTACATTGCCTGCATACTTAAACGCACTAGCAGGTCAGGGTGTTCACATCGTTACGGTGAATGATTATCTTGCCCGACGTGATAGTGAATGGAATGGTCCTTTATTTGAATTTCACGGTCTGTCTGTAGACTGTATTGATAAGCATGAGCCCAACTCTGAAGAGAGACGAAGAGCTTACGCTGCAGATATTACTTACGGAACCAATAATGAATTCGGTTTCGATTACCTTCGTGACAATATGTCGCAAACACCGGATCAACTGGTGCAGCGTAAATTGCATTTTGCAATGGTGGATGAGGTCGATTCAGTATTAATTGATGATGCCCGTACACCTTTAATTATTTCAGGCCCGATTCCGCATGGCGATCAGCATGAATTTTACGAGTTGAAACCACGCATTGAGCGTTTGGTTAATGCACAAAAAGCTTATGTTACCCAGGCATTAAATGAAGCAAAGAAATTAATTAATGCAGGTAACACAGGAACTGAAGAAGGTGAAGGTGGTTTAGCATTATTACGTGCTTACCGTGGTTTACCAAAAAACAAGGCACTAATTAAATTCTTAAGTGAAAGCGGTGTTCGCGGACTGTTATTGAAAACTGAGAACCATTACATGGCCGATCAGTCTAAGAATATGCCGAAAGTAGATTCTGAATTGTTTTTCTATATTGATGAAAAAAACAATCAGGTTGAGCTTACTGAAAAAGGTATCGAACTGATTACGCAATCAGGAGAAGACCCTCATTTCTTTGTATTGCCGGATGTTGGTACTGAAGTAGCAGAACTGGAAAAATCTGCATTACCTCTGGAAGATAAAGTTGTACAGAAAGATGCTTTAATGCGCGACTATTCAGTAAAAGCTGAGCGTATCCACTCGGTGAACCAGTTATTGAAAGCCTATACCTTATTTGAGATTGATGTGGAATACATCATCGATGAAGGAAAGATTAAAATTGTTGATGAGCAAACCGGCCGTATTATGGATGGCCGCCGTTACTCAGACGGATTGCATCAGGCTATTGAGGCTAAGGAAAATGTTAAAGTTGAAGATGCCACACAAACCTATGCAACTGTAACCTTGCAGAACTATTTCCGGATGTACCACAAACTTTGCGGTATGACGGGTACAGCCACTACAGAAGCAGGTGAGTTCTGGTCGATCTATAAATTAGATGTTGTTGAAATTCCAACCAACAGAAATATATCCAGACAGGATGAACAGGATTATGTTTACCGTACTGTTCGTGAAAAGTACAATGCTGTAGCGGATGAGATTGTAAAATTAACGCAGGCAGGTCGCCCGGTACTGGTAGGTACAACTTCGGTTGAAATCTCTGAGCTATTAAGCCGCATGCTTAAACTTCGCGGAATAAAACACAATGTGTTGAATGCGAAGATGCACCAGAAAGAGGCAGATATTGTTGCCGAAGCCGGACAGGCAGGTCAGGTGACCATTGCAACCAACATGGCTGGTCGTGGAACTGATATTAAACTGGGTGCTGGTGTTAAAGATGCCGGTGGTTTAGCTATCGTAGGTACCGAACGTCATGAATCCCGTCGTGTAGACAGGCAGTTACGCGGTCGTGCAGGTCGTCAGGGTGATCCGGGTTCATCTCAGTTCTTTGTTTCTCTTGAAGATAACCTGATGCGTTTATTTGGTTCTGAAAGAATATCAGGTATTATGGTGCGTATGGGAATTGAAGATGGAGAAGTAATTCAGCATTCTATGATTACCAAATCTATTGAGCGCGCCCAGAAAAAAGTAGAAGAGAATAACTTTGGTATCCGTAAACGTTTACTGGAGTACGACGATGTGATGAATTCTCAACGTACTGTGATTTACGCTAAACGTAAAAATGCCTTGTTTGGTGAGCGTTTGGATGTGGATATGAACAATATGGTTTTCGATGTAGCCGAAGATATTGTTACGGAATATAAAGAAGAAGCGAATTACGAAGGTTTTAAACTGGAAGTAATTAAAAACTTCTCTGTTGATACTGCCATTACAGAAAAAGATTTCACTTCAACCAACATTGCACAGTTAACGGAAAGATTATTCGAGGAAGCTGAAGCATTTTACAGCAGAAAGTCTGAAGCCATTATCCAGCAATCATTACCTGTATTAACTCAGGTTTATGAAGAACGCGGTCAGCATATCGAACAGATTGTGGTTCCTTTTACAGATGGCATCCGCGGTATTCAGGTGGCTGTTGATTTGAAAAAAGCAATTGATAACAAAGGAAAAGAAGTTGTACGTTCATTTGAAAAAACAATTGTTTTAGCCTTAATAGACGATAGCTGGAAAGAGCATTTACGTGAAATGGATGACTTGAAGCAATCAGTTCAAAATGCTGTTTATGAGCAAAAAGATCCGTTGGTAATTTATAAAATGGAAGCATTCAACTTATTCAAAAGCATGCTGAATTCGGTGAATAAAGAAGTGGTAAGCTTCCTGTATAAAGGTGGAATCCCTGTTCAGCAAGATCCGGAACAAGTTAAAGAAGCTCCGGCACCTGTTAAACAGCCAAAGTTACAAACCACCAAACAAGAGTTTGGACGTGAAGAACCAGGTATTGAATTTGGCGACACGCGCGAAGCGGTTCCGCAACAACCTGTTCGCAAAGAAGCAACAGTTGGCCGTAACGAACCCTGCCCTTGTGGTAGCGGCAAGAAATACAAAAATTGCCACGGCGCGAATTTGTAAGTAAATTACTGTTAAATTATAGAAGCCTTTTCGATTTGATCGAAAAGGCTTTTTTGTTGATTAAAACTCAAACAATTTATCTTTATTCCTGGTAAACGTGCAGCAACAAAGAATCTCTTGTCATTGCAGTAAATATGCCCAGGCCATTTTTAATATTGGTTGGCGGATTGGTGAGGTTTAAAGAACTTGTTGAACTGCTGTTCACGATATTATTGTATTCTGCATTGACATGGTAGAGGTATACGTCGTAATAGCCGGAAAACTGGAACATCATTCGCTGCGTTTTGAACGTCGACGCCTGTCCAAGATACTCTTCAATATCCTGGTAATCATTGCGGCGTCCAAATCCACTCCCGATACGGTTCGGACTAGCTTCCTGGTTTTTAAACACCATCAGATATTCGCCCTTATCCGGATTGCTCCAGGTAAAATTAACTCCAGTAAAAGTGGTTGTGCTTGAGTCAGGATCCGGATCTGGAACGGCCTGTTCTAAAGATGATGAGGCGAAGGAAACAGGTTTAGCTGGCACGAGCGTTGATCCCGACACAGTTGTGCCATTATAAGCAAAACTGAAGGAACAGGAGTTGCCTGCAATAATCAAATCTGTTTCAGTACTTGTGTAAACACCACTTGATGATTCCTTTAGGGTAATGGTTTTAATTCCATTGTTAAAACTTACAGTCAGTCCGGTTACTGCGGCGCCGTAACTGGCTGTATCCAGTAAACCTTTCTGTTTATAAACCTTTAACGTGACGATTTTCCCATTTGTTAAATAAGACTGAACAACGGGGCGGTCAGCGATTGAATCATCGCCCCCATCCTTTTTACAGGCCAGGTAAGCAGTAGCAATGATCAACAAGAAGCATATTCTTTTGAGTATATATTTTATTTCCATTTTAGACTAAGGGTAATGTTTGGTGTAAAGCCCAGATAATTTACATTTGTGGTAATTACCTGATTGTTGTAAATGGTATATTCTTTATACCAGATATTTGTTCTGTTGTAAACATTGAACAGAGAGAAACTAATGCTTCCCGTTTTACGGTTATCTATCTTAATTAAATCGAGTGTGGCGGCAAGATCAAGCCTGTGGTAAGCCGGCATTCTTTCGGTATTTTTCCCACTGATGGTTAAGTAAGTTTTGCTGCTTCCACTGGCATTGTCGATGGTATAGCTGGCAATCGGGGCAGTGTAGGGTTTGCCCGTAGCAAATATCCAGGTGGCAGAAAATGTCCAGTTTCCAAGTTTATACATATTCACCGCTTTAAATTCATTTCTTGCATCCTGGTTTGCCGAGTAATAACTGGCTCCGTAATCATCGAACTGATTTCTGGCAATAGCCATCGTGTAGCTTAGCCAACCCGTATATTTCCCTGCCTTCTTTTGCAGCAAAAACTCTACTCCGGAAGTATAACCATGGCCATTATAAAAATGCTCTTCTAAAGTAGACGACATTCTGTTGCCTGACAGACGCTGTGAATATTCTGTTAACCCATTGAGCGTTTTGTAATAGCCCTCCACATCGAAGAGGTATTTATCGGTTTCATAACTAAACCCCGCGATGTAATGGTTAGCGCTTCCCACCGGTATACTGTTTCCATTTGCCAACACCCAGAAATCTCTGCTGCCCGAGAGAATATCCTCCCTTACCACACGATTGATAAACTGGTAGAATCTGCCTGTGGCGGCTTTTATGGTAAAGCGGTCGGTTAGTGTATATGTTCCTGAAAAGCGGGGTTCAAAATAAGTTTTACCCGTAGGCGAATAGTAGGTTTCTCTTACTCCTCCCTTAAACTGTAACTTTTCCCAGGGGCTGAATTCACCTTCTGCATATGCAGCAACAGTTTTGGCGTCTTTTGACTGATCAATTAATGTGCTGGTGTCGTTCTGACTGTATTTGTAAATCACATTTTGCGCCGATCCATATGCTCCGAATAAAAATTTCACTTTATTATTAACCTGATATTCCCAATCTGATTTAAAACTCCAGTCTTTTAACCGGTTACGTTCAATGGTTCCGGTACCTACCGAACTCTCTGTACCATCGGCGTTGGTGACACCAATTGTATTGGTTCTATCCCGATCGCTATGATAGCTGGAGTAACTCACCAATGTATTGGAGTATAATTCACTATTCCAGCGTCTTGACCACTTCATGCTGGATCCCAGGTTACCGTAAGTAGTTTTATCGGTAACAGTCGGGCTAATAGACGAACTGCTGGTGGTTAAAAACGATGGCACACTAATGGTACGGCTATTATCAAGGTCATCATCACCCTGATACACGCTCAATGCAATCAAATCTTTTTGCCCTAAATTGAGCGTATATTTCGCATTCAGGTCGTAAAAAAATGAGGTAGGTGTAGTTGAAGCCTGAGCTCCACCAAAACCTCCGCCACCCCCGGGTCCTGCAGAAACAGTACTGGTTTTGTTGAACTGACTAAAGATTTTATTGTATAAAGGGCCCTGATAAGATTTTCTAAGCGCAAGCAAGAAAGATCCATTCTTTTTAACAGGCGTTTCCAGATAAACATTGGCCGACAATAAACTGATGTCTCCTCCAACATTCCAGTCTTTCTTGGTTCCTTCTTTACCTGTAATTTCCGTTACACTTGATAAGCGCCCCCCATATTTTGCAGAGAAACCACCCTTAAACAGCTGCACATCCTTTACGGCGTTGCTGTTAAATGCACTGAAGAAACCGTAAAGGTGATCTACCTGATAAACCGTAAATCCATCAAAAAGTACCAGGTTCTGATCAGGCGTACCACCGCGTACATAAGCGCCGGAGGAAGATTCATTACTCGCACTCACCCCTGGCATCAGCTGAAAGGAACGCAAAATGTCTTTCTCTCCTAAATTTGGAAGTTCCGCAAGTTTAGCCGGCGATATCTGCAGCACACTAACCTTACGTTTGTCGGTGCTCATGATACCATCATTCTTCTTACTTTTAATGGTCACCTCTTCCAGATTATTTCTGGCAACCGTTAACCCAATAGATAGCACTTCTTTAGGATTTATAGAAGTGAGCGCCAAACGATCAGACAAATAGCCAACGTAAGCGGTGGCCAGTACGCAGGTATCAGCCGGAATGTTGGAAAGGGTAAAATAGCCGTCGGCATTTGTGGTAGCCCTTAAGCCTGTATTTTCAATATTAACCACAGCACCGGGCAGCGACTCTCCGGTTAGCTGATCAACCACTCTGCCCGTTAATTTAAACCTTTGCAAGGTAACCTTTCCGCCTCCTTTACGAACCGTATCAACTTTTTCTGTGGTAATGGTCCTCACACTTTGGCTTTCCAAAGGCTGACTTGATCGTTGTGCCCGTTGTAAAGCCCTTACCTCTTCAGGAGTCCTTACAATATAGATGGTACCATCGGGCTCTACCCAATAATGCAGTTCGGCCGATTGGCAAAGCATTTTCAACGCAATGTTTAACGGTGTATTATCAAAGCGCTCGGAAATCAGCTTTTTTTCAGCCAGGCTTCTGTCAAAAACGATTTTAAGCTGGTGTGTTTTGACGAAGTTATCCAATACAACATCAAGCGTTGTAGTATAAAAGCCGTTTATGGTTACTTTGCTTAAAAGCTTTTGTTGCGCGGAAGAATAGTGGATGAAAATAAAACCTAGAAATAAGGTAATGAGTATCTTTTTTATCATAATTGGAGCTAAATTTAACAGACAATAAGTGGCTCATTTTAAAATATCGACAGAACGGCCTTATGTATCGATAACTATCCCGGAGTTTGAGACGACCGCGGCACTGGCTCACTCTTAAAAGAAATTATTGCTGGTTTGCAACGCCAGGTTTAATGCATTTGCACAACCCATTAAGAATGTCGATTTTTGCAGCAGGTTTGGCATTTCTATTGTTCAAACAATTTTTAAATCGCCAAGGTTAATGATACATGAAAATAATACTTAGCACCATTTTTTGTTTATTCCTGTTTAATGCATCATTTGCCCAAAAGGGTGAGGTAACCGTTATCAAAGACCCCTTGATTGATAGCCTGATTGCCAAACGTGCTGAAGTATACAGGACTACTGCAGAGGTGAAATCGGGTAAGCCAGTAGTATCTGCTTACGGTTATCGCGTTCAGGTATTTTATGGCTCCGACCGGCGTGAAGTATTTAATCAGCAGGCACGTTTTAAGAGCTTATATCCAAAACTAAATACCTACCTGGTTTACAAAGAGCCAAACTATTACGTGCGCGTAGGAGATTTCCGGACACGTTTGGAAGCCCAGCGCTTAATGAATGAAATCAGACCAACATTTCCCACCTTATTTATTTTCAGGGAAAAAATTAATGCCCCACAATTAGATACCACAACAAACGATGATCAAAAATAAAGTTCAGGACTTAGCCGCTCAGATTTTTAAAGATGTAGTTGGTTTTCGTCAGCATTTACATGCCCACCCTGAGTTATCCTTCAAAGAATTTGAAACCTCTTTATATGTAAAAGATAAATTGAGTAAATGGGGAATTGAATTTACAAGCTGTGCGAATACAGGCGTGGTAGGTTTAATTAAAGGCAACAAGCCATCGGATAAAGTAATTGCACTAAGGGCAGATATGGATGCCCTGCCGATCCATGAGGGTAACGACAAGCCCTATGCATCGAAAAATCCCGGGGTAATGCATGCCTGCGGACATGATGTCCACACTTCCTCTTTATTGGGAACAGCATACATATTGAATCAACTTAAAGATGATTTTGGTGGAACCATTAAACTGATTTTTCAGCCCGCCGAAGAACTTCTTCCGGGTGGGGCGAGTATCATGATCAAAGAAGGTGTGTTGGAAAATCCTAAGCCAGATTATATTGTTGGCCAGCATGTAATGCCGTTGATTGACGCGGGCAAGGTGGGCTTCCGTTCCGGAATCTATATGGCCTCTACAGATGAATTATATGTTACCGTTACCGGAAAAGGTGGGCATGGTGCACAGCCTCACCAAAACATCGATCCGGTACTGATTGCTTCACATATTATTATTGCATTGCAGCAAATTGTATCACGCAATGCCGACCCCCGGTTGCCGTCTGTACTTTCTTTTGGTAAGGTAACAGCAAACGGTGCAACGAATATTATTCCCAATGAAGTAAAAATTGAAGGTACTTTTAGAACTTTAGATGAAGATTGGAGAGCAGAAGCACATAAAAGAATGAAAAAAATGGCAGAGGGAATTGCCGAAAGCATGGGGGGAAGCTGTGATTTTGACATCCATAAAGGTTATCCGTTCCTTATTAATGAAGCAAAACTAACGGCTAACGCCAGGACATCTGCAGAGGAATATCTGGGTAAGGAAAATGTTGTTGATCTGGATATCTGGATGGCTGCTGAAGATTTTTCTTTTTACTCTCAGGTAACCGATGCCTGTTTTTATCGCTTAGGTACAGGCAATGCAGAAAAAGATACACAGTATTCGGTGCATACGCCAAGGTTTGATGTAGATGAGGATGCATTACAGTTATCTACAGGCTTAATGGCCTATATCGCCTTGAAACAACTGGATTAGAACAAATGGACGATGGGATCCGGATTTTTCATGGCACTTTTGCCATATCATGTAGTATGAAAAAAACATTATCGGCTTTATTATTTTTAACCCTATCTTATTTTGGTTATGCACAGGAAATCCCGCGCTTTAATCCTGATACGATCAAAACCATTACACTGGATTCTGCTGTTAGTATCAAAGCGGAACGATTGAACATTGAAACATTTATTAACCGGATTGTTAATGATACCTCTTTCTATGAGTCTTTCAGGGATATGAAACGCTACAGTTTTATAGCTGAGAACCGGATTTATAGCTACGATAAGAAAAATAAGGTAGATGGAAAAATTTACCGCAAAATAAAACATAATAATGCAGGTCAATACAAGATGGAATACCTTGCGAAAGAAGAAAGCGGCAACCTTTATAAAAAGAATGGCAAATATCAGCTTTATACCATAGAAATGTTCGATTACATTTTTATGAATGCTTACAATACTGATTTCGTTCCAAATGCCCCGGCCAGTGATGGCAAAGGAGGCACCAACGAAAGCTACAAGGATAAACTCAAGACATTGATTTTTAATCCCGGACGACCGGTTAAAGTTCCATTTATTGGCAGTAAAACTGAGATTTTTTCTGCTAATATGCGCCAGTATTATGACTACGCCTTTTCAAGTGGCACCTACCTGGATTCTATTCCGGTATACCGGTTTAAAGTATCTGTTAAACCTGATTTAAGCAGCTGGACCAAAGATGGACTGATGATCAAAGATCTGGTTACCATTTTCGACAAGCGGAATTTCAATATCCTGGGCAGATACGTAGATATGAAATACAGTAATATGCTTTTCGATTTCGATGTACAGATGAATATTGAGATGGGTTATTTCGGAGATGATAAACTCCCTACCAAAATTACCTATCAGGGCAACTGGGATTATCCTTTCAAAAAAGAAGAACGGGCCAGTTTCCTGATTGTACATAAAGATTATAAGCTTGAAAAGGGTAAGTAGTAATATGCCATCCAGTTGAAAAGACTTATCTTTATTAGCATAAACTATTAATCAGGCTTAAAACCAGAGCTATAATATTATTAAACAACATGAAAAAATTAATCAGAGCCACCATTTTACTAAGCTTTTGCTTCATCGCGTTCACATCTATGACATTTAAACCCAAACGAATTATATTCTTCGGCGACTCCATCACTCAGCAGGGCGTATCTAAAAACGGTTATGTAACATTAATCAAAAAGGCACTGGACTCAACCAAATATGACATTATCGGTGCGGGTATCGGCGGTAACAAAGTATACGATTTGTATCTGCGTTTAGAAGATGATGTTTTAAATAAAAAACCAGATTTAGTGGTGATATATGTTGGGATCAACGATGTATGGCACAAACAATCATCACACACAGGAACAGATTACGACAAATACCTGAAGTTTTACCAGGCTTTAATAAAGAAGATTCAGGGTGTGGGAAGTAAAGTAGTTCTAGTTACGCCATCAGTTGTAGGTGAGAAAAAAGACGGCACCAATGCTTTAGATGGTGATTTGAATAAATATGCTGCCGGGATCCGCGAACTCGCTGCAAAAAATAACCTTCCGGTATGTGATTTGAGAAAAGTGTTTACGGAATACGAGGGTAAAAATAATCCTGAAGACAAAGAGAAAGGTGTTTTAACTGTAGACCGCGTTCACTTAAACGAGACAGGTAATCAGTTGGTTGCTGATCAGTTACTACCCCTGGTGAAATAATATTTCTTAAAACCTCAGCCTTAACAATGTATTTTACCAGAACACAAAGATATTTCTTTGTGTTCTTTGTATTTTTTCTCTGTTATCTTTGTGGTGAACAAGAAGAGGAAAGCACTGTGCGTATATGATCAACCGCGAAACGATAGATAAGATAATGGATACCGCCCGGATTGAGGAGGTAGTTGGGGATTTTGTGCACTTAAAGAAACGCGGAACAAGTTTAATTGGCAACTGCCCCTTTCATGGCGAGAAAACGCCTTCATTTCACGTATCGGTAACTAAAGGAATTTATAAATGCTTTGGCTGTGGCAAGGGTGGTGATTCGGTTAGGTTCATTATGGATCATGAGAAATACTCATACCCTGAAGCACTCAAATTTCTAGCCAATAAATACAATATAGAGGTTGAGGAAGCAGAGCTGTCGCCTGAGGCAGCCGAAGCACAAAGTGCTAAAGAGAGCCTCTACATTGTGTCGCAATATGCGGCTGCATTCTTCGTGAAACAACTTTGGGATACTTCCGAAGGAAAGGCTATTGGCCTCAGCTATTTTAAAGAACGGGGATTTAGAGAAGATATTCTAAAGAAATTTGAAGTAGGTTATTCACCCGATGTTTGGGATGCGCTTACGCAAAGCGCAACAGGAGCAGGACATAAACTGGAGTTTCTGGAATCCACAGGATTATCCATCAAAAACGACAATGGAAAAATTTACGACCGTTTCCGCGGCCGTGTAATGTTCCCTATTCATAATTTCACAGGCAGAATAATCGGTTTCGGAGGTAGAACTTTAAAAACCGATAAAAATGTCCCCAAATATGTCAATTCACCTGAAAGTGAAATTTACCATAAATCAAATGTGCTTTATGGCTTATTCCATGCCAAGAAAGCCATTCGCGACCTGGATAACTGTTATCTGGCAGAGGGATATGCCGATGTGCTTTCCGTTCATCAGGCTGGAATTGAGAATGTGGTGGCCTCTTCCGGAACCTCGCTAACTGTTGAACAGATTAAGCTTATTGGTCGTTTCACTCAAAACATAACCATACTTTTTGATGGCGACGCTGCAGGGATAAAGGCCTCTTTAAGAGGGTTGGACATGATTCTGGAAGAGGGACTTAACGTTAAAATTGTTTCTTTTCCCGATGGGCATGACCCCGACTCGTACATGCACCATGTTGGAGCAGGGGCCTTCAAAACATACCTGGAGAACAACCGGAAAGACTTCATTCTGTATAAAGCAAATGTACTCCTTAAAGACGCTGGGAATGACCCGATCAAGCGTGCAGGCATTATACGCGACATTGTAGAAAGTATTGCCAAAATACCCGATCCGATTAAAGCTTCGGTTTTTGTACGCGAGTCGAGTAGCCTGCTGCAAATTGAAGAAAGTATTTTAATGAGCGAGCTGAACAAAATGCGTTCGGCAAAGTTGAAAAAAAACTTCGAAGGCATTCAAAGATCAGGCAATTCAAATCAGAACCCTTACTCGTCCGGTCCGCCAGAGCCGCTCGGTCCGCCGGATGATTTATGGGACGATTCTGCAGGTCCGCTTGGGCAAGAACAGCAAACGACCAATACTGATGAGATACAGGAAAAGGAAATCGTTCGCCTTTTGCTGGCATACGGCCACGAATTTGTGAATTGGGACAAAATTGATGATATGTATATCGGCCCGTTTATCATGCAAAACCTGGCCGATGTTGAGTTTGAGAATTTGTTATGCAAGAAAATTATAGATCACTACAGCTCAGAAATTGACCAGGGCAGATTGCCTACAGCCAATCATTTTATCAAACATGAAGAACGTGACATCGCTGACCTGGCAATAACTTTATCTACATCCGAATATGCATTGAGTGAAAACTGGTTAAACAAGCATTTGATTTATGTTAAAGATGAAAGCATGAATTTAAAAGCTACCATACTGGGCGGAATTTTTCACTTGAAGAAACGTAAAGTTGATAAGATATTAACCAATCTGCTCAAGGAAATAAAAGAGGAGAATGATACCGATAATCAAATGATTTTAATGCAACGATACGGTGTAATTAAAGGTGTAGAACGAGAGATTTCTAAGTTTCTTGGATCAGTTATTGTAAAATAAAATTAGCATTCAGGGATTTTATTTCCGGTTTTAGGCAATAAATAGATGTTTTATTTTGAAGCTGATCCAAAAATTAATACTTTCAAACGCTGTCATCCCATTCTATCAGTTTATTTAAATTATTGATCAAATGGCTAGACACAATGAATTAGGAAAAGAAGGAGAAAGTATTGCAAAAATATATCTGGAAAAGCAGGGATACGAAATTCTTGACGAAAACTGGACGAGCGGAAAATCTGAAATAGATTTGATTGCACGCAAAAACCGGATAATTATTTTTGTTGAAGTGAAGACAAGGAGTTCTGCTGCATTTGGGGAGCCTGAAGACTTTGTTGAATGGCATAAACAAAAGCAAATGGAATTAGCGGCCACGGCCTACGTTGCGATCATGAATCACAGGTATGATATCCGGTTTGATATTGTTGCAATTACGTTTACCAATAATAGAGAATATAAATTAAACCATATAGAAGATGCTTTTTGGCCACAAGATTAAAGACATTAAAAACAACTTATTAGTATGTGCAATTTTAGCGTTTGCAGCGGGTTGCAGTAATGATGAATCCAAAACCTACAGAAGCTTTGATTCACCAATGATCGGTCAGAATGTATCTGCGGGCAATGAATTTGAAATCAAAGTACTATTCGGGAAAGAGAAGAAAGTTGACTCAGTTGTTTACTTAATTGATACCACCACTGTTGCCGCCAAGGCAGATACAGCAGCCGTCAAAATAAAAACGGACGGGCTGAAATTGGGAAACCATTTGCTCACAGCCCGGATTTATGGCGAAGGTGAACCTGAAGAACTCACCTCTAACATCAATATTCTTGCTGCTCAGCCACCTGTTGAATATGGCTACAAAGTAGTCAAAACATTACCTCATGATACTTCTTCCTATGTTGAGGGTTTAGAATATCATGACGGCTTTTTTTACGAAAGCGCCGGAGATTATGGTAATTCCAGTTTGAGAAAGGTTGACCCCTCATCAGGAAAGGTACTTCAGAAAGCAGACCTTGATAAGCAGTACTTTGGCGAGGGAATGACAGTGATTGGTGATAAGATTATTCAACTCACTTACCGGGAGAAAGTTGGCTTTGTATACGATAAAGCAACTTTTAAAAAGCTTTCACAGTTTTCTTATAACGAAGGAACCCAGGAAGGCTGGGGTTTGAACTTTGATGGCCAGAAAATCCTAAAAACCGATGGCTCAAATACCATATTTTTCCTGGATAAGGATTCCTACAAAAAAACAGGATCTATTGATGTCTTTGATAACAAAGGAAGTATTCAACAACTAAATGAGCTGGAATACATTGATGGAAAAATATATGCGAATGTATATACAACCAATAATATCCTCATCATTAACCCTGCAACAGGGGCGGTAGAAGGAAAGATTGATCTTTCGGGCCTGTTACCTGAAGGTTACTTTAAAACCGAGGATGCTGTTAACAACAATGTATTAAATGGAATCGCTTACGACAAAGCTACCAAGCGCTTGTTTGTAACCGGTAAAAAATGGCCGCATATTTTTGAAGTAAAAATATTTAAAAAATAACAATGAAGCCAGATCCTCAGATCTGGCTTCATTGTTTTAATCTTTTTTAACGGGCTCATCCAGGTAACCATTGAAAACGATAGGCTGCTTGTTTACACTGCTTGCCGTTAAGGATGCATATCCGTTTTGTGAAATATTGATGGTAAACCGATAATTTTCCCGGGTCACATCCTTTGTATTGATTTGGATGATGTAAGCCCCTTTTCTACTCTTACTTTCTGTATAGGTAAAGTTTTTGGAAGTAAACTTAATTCCTCCTTCGTTGGAATTGTAGGGTGCACTGAATGCTCTGCCATAATATGGTAAGTAGGCGACTACACTATCTTTTGTTACCTTAACATCATACTGCGAGCCTGTCAGGTTAATCATGGTGCCACTTTGTGCGCCAGGCATTGCGCTCATAATTCTGTTGAGGTCATTATTAGCCATTGGCAGCGCTGTATTGGCAACGAAGTTATAGGCTTTATTACCAACAATCTTTGCGGTAGTTTCCTTATCAGTTTGAGCATAGGAAGCAACTGATATCGAAATCAGGGCCAATCCTAAAAAACTTCTTAAATGTTTCATAATATGTGTTTTAACTATTGAACATTTTAATGATGCACAGGTTTACACAATTCCATAATATCGGCATTATTGCTTACCCTTAATACATAAAGATACGAAATCGTAAACTGAGCGGTTTAGTAAAAAATAAACCTTTAGAAAATGATTTTAAAGATTATACTTAATAATTAAATTTGCACCATGTTATTAAGCTGTTTTCAGGAGGATTTTTTAGAGGCAGGATGCGATGAAGCTGGAAGAGGCTGCCTGGCGGGACCAGTATTTGCCGCTGCGGTGATATTGCCAAAAGGGTTTATACTGCACGGCTTGAACGATTCAAAACAGCTAAGTCACGAACAGCGGGATTTGCTCCGCCCCATTATCGAAAGAGAAGCCCTGGCCTGGGCCGTAGCCTCGTGCGATCATGAGGAAATAGACCGCATTAACATATTAAATGCATCCTTTCTGGCCATGCACAGGGCGATAGAAAAATTGCATACCCCACCTGAATATCTTGTTATAGATGGTAACCGTTTTAAGGCATATCCTCAAATTCCACATAGCTGCATTATCAAAGGAGATGGAAAATACCTGAACATTGCTGCAGCTTCCATCCTGGCGAAAACGCATCGTGATGAATTCATGAGTAATCTACACACCGATTACCCCGAATACGGATGGCAAAAAAATAAAGGCTATCCTACCATTGCACATCGCAAAGCGGTAATCGAAATTGGTTTGTCTCCTTTTCACCGTAAGACATTCAACGTTAGCGCACCGCAGTTAGATTTGTTTTCAAACAACGCCTAATTTTTAGTATTTTCACATCATTGTGAAAATTCTGCTAATTACCAAGAAAATCCCTTTTCCACCAAACAGTGGTTATCCAATTGTGGTGTACAACACCATGAAAGGCCTGCTACAACTTGGCGCAGATATCACTTTGTTTAGCCTCAACCCCGAAAAAGGCCGGGTTGACGTAGAAGATATTTACGACCCCATATTTGAGCAAATTAAGCATCACACAGTAGATCTGGATGTCGAAGTGAATGTGTGGTCAGCATTTTTCAATATCTTCACTAATGAATCTTACAACGTATCCCGCTACTACAATGAAGATGCAGCCCGTCAGCTGGAAAATCTGCTCCGCGAAAACACATTTGATATTATACAGTTTGAGGGCCTTTTTGTAGTCCCTTACCTGGATGTGGTAAAGGCCAACAGTAACGCGCGGCTGATCTACCGCGCACATAATATCGAGTTTACGCTGTGGGAGCGTCTATCTCACTCCGAACAATTTTTGATCAGGAGAAAATATCTTGCCTTTCTTGCCCAGCGTTTAAAAGCTTACGAAACAGATCAGATCAACCGCTTTCACCATATTTTTGCCATTAGCGAGCCCGACAGGCAAAGCATTTTGCGGTTCGGATGCAAAGTGCCGATGAGTGTATTTCCTGTAGCCATCGATCTGGAGAAGTATAAGATTGATAAATCGAAAACAAGTTTCCCGACATTGTTTCATTTAGGCGCGATGGACTGGCGTCCAAACCAGGAAGGATTGGAATGGTTTCTTGATGATATTTGGCCTGATATTGAAAAGTTGAATAAAGACCTCCGGTTTTATATTGCAGGTAAGAACATGCAGAAACATTTCTTTGAATATGATTCTGAAAACCTGATCGTGGAAGGTGAAGTTTTTGATGCCATAGAATTTATCAACTCCAAAGCCATTATGATTGTTCCTTTAATTTCAGGAACAGGTATGCGTGTAAAAATTATCGAGGGAATGGCCATGAAGAAATGCATCATTGCTACGGCAACGGCTGCTGAGGGGATCAACTGCCGGCATGGGTATGATATTTTAATTGCTGATACTGCCGACGAATTTTACCGCTCAATTTTACAATGTGTCATCAATCCAAAACGATGGATGGAAATCGGTGAAAATGCCAGAAAAACGGTAGAGAATGACCATGCTGTAGATTTGGTGTCGATCAAAATGCTTCAGGTTTATAAGGAGCTCATGAGCGCTTAACCTGTATCAACTCTTCCATCCCAAATTGAATTTGCCTCAAAACTGATCTTTTTGATGTTCGGATTAGAGCAGATACGACCTGTTCACCCCTCCGGTTTAGCCAATAAAATTTAACTGAAAAGATTCTCATTTTCTTAGTACTTTTGCCGCCAACTAGATTTTAATCATGAAAAATACCGCTTTAACAGAAAAACACATCGCCTTGGGAGCCAAGATGGTTCCATTTGCAGGATATAACATGCCTGTAACTTATGAAGGTATCAATGCCGAACATGCAACCGTTCGTAACGGAGTGGGTGTTTTTGATGTTAGTCATATGGGTGAATTTATTCTGAAAGGCGAAAATGCTTTAGATTTGATTCAGCGGGTAACCAGTAACGATGCGGCTAAACTTTACGATGGTAAGGTCCAGTATTCATGCCTTCCCAATCAGGATGGCGGTATTGTTGACGATCTTTTGGTTTATCGCATTGACGAGAAAACCTACATGCTGGTGGTTAATGCTTCCAACATCGAGAAAGACTGGAACTGGATCCAGCAGTTTAATGATAAAGGTGTTGAAACGCATAATATATCAGATCAGACTTCTTTACTGGCTATTCAGGGTCCTAAAGCTGCTGATGCCTTGCAAAGCTTAACCGATGTGAATTTAGCATCGATGGAATATTACACTTTTGTAAAAGGAACTTTCGCTGGCGTTGATAATGTAGTGATTTCTGCTACAGGTTACACTGGTGCCGGTGGTTTTGAGATCTATTTTGAAAACCAATATGCAAACCAGATCTGGGATGCGATTTTTGAAGCAGGTGCCGCCTACAACATTAAGCCGATTGGTCTGGGTGCCCGTGATACGCTCCGTCTGGAAATGGGATTCTGTTTATATGGAAATGACATTGATGATACTACTTCTCCAATTGAAGCAGGCCTGGGTTGGATCACCAAGTTCTCAAAACCCTTTACCAATTCAGAAGCATTACAGGCTCAAAAAGAGGCCGGAATACAAAAGAAACTGGTAGGTTTTGAAATGATCGACCGCGGAATTCCACGCCACGATTACGAAATTGTTGACGCCGAAGGTAATGTGATTGGCAAAGTAACTTCTGGCACACAGGCTCCATCATTGCAAAAAGCCATTGGTATGGGTTACGTTACTAAAGATTTCTCAAAAGAAGGTACTGAAATTTTCATTTCTATCCGCAATACGTCGATTAAGGCTAAAGTAGTGAAGTTTCCTTTTTATAAATAGATTGAAGTGGCTGGTATCAAGACGGATTTTGCTTGATACTGGCACCTTGATGCCTAATACTCAGATCTCCTGATATGTCAAAAAAAATAGAAGTTTGTTTAACGCCCGCACTGATCGATCTTTACGATATTGAGCAAAGTATCGTGGTGGTGATTGATATACTAAGAGCTACATCGTCCATCACTTATGGCATAGAAAATGGTGCTGAAGCCATTATTCCTGTTGCCAATGTAGAAGATTGTTTAAACTATAGCGATAAAGGATATTTACTGGCTGCAGAGCGTAACGGCGAAGTAGTTGCAGGTTATGATTTTGGTAATTCCCCATTCTCTTATACCAAAGAAAAAGTAGAAGGAAAAACGGTGGTATTAACCACCACCAATGGCACAAAGGCATTGCATCTGGCTAACAGGCGGGCATTTCAGGTTGTCATCGGTTCATTTTTAAATTTAGATTCGCTCTGTGACTACTTGCAGCGCCAGAACAAAAATGTACTGCTGCTTTGCGCAGGATGGAAGGATCAGTTTAACCTGGAAGACACTTTATTTGCAGGAGCAGTAGTGCGTAAATTACGCCAAAGCTTTGAGCATTTTGACGATTCCAGTGTGGCTGCAGAAGATTTATACAATCTTGCTAAAGATGACTTGAGAAAATACCTCCATAAATCTTCGCACAGTAACCGCCTTGCGCAACTCAATATTGAAGAAGATGTTGTGTTCTGCCTTCAGCTGAATATTTGCGAAAGCATACCGGTTTTAGAGGGAGAACGTTTGGTAAAGCTTAAAGCTTAAGATAATGCCTTTAAACAACAAGAGGCCGGTTGAAATCAACCGGCCTCTCGTTGTTTAAAACTGAACCCCAATTACCCACATATTTTCGAGGTAATTGATTTTCTGGCTTGCTTTATCAACTTTATCATATCCGGTAGTGTGAACATTTGTTAAATTAGTTGCTCCCACTTTGGTTGTATTCTGGAGATATACATTTTTCCAGACGTAAAACTTTAGACCGATTTTGGCAGAAACGCCATAACCAGAAACATTAAAATTGTTATTTCTTCCCTCACCAAATAAGCGCACATCAGAACGTGGAACCATTAATCCACCACCAAGGCCGGTTTCAAGGGTTAGAGATGTATTTCCTCCCGGAGCAACCCAAATATCATCATACCTTTCGATCTCAATATTGGCGTAGTTAAAACCATCGGTATGCTCGTAAGTCAGCATGCTTTCCTTAACATTGATCGTTTGCCCGTTATAATCGCCCGCCATGTTTCCTGTAGGTACGTTATTCTGGGAAATATTAGCACCAATGTGGCCAGTGATGGCCACACTTTGCGGAATATCCATTACATACTTCATATGATCCCAGCCAATAGAAATACTGTAGTTATCTTTAATGAAATAGCCTACGCGGATATTGTATTGCGGAACAGTAATTAATCCCGGATTGATATAATCCCAGCTAAGTTTTGACTGTCGATCGTGAGCAACCACATCCTTCAGGGTAAAATCATAGTTAGGTCCCTGAAAATGAATATCGCTTTTGCCATACCAGGATTGGTTATAACCCCAGTGGAAATAAAAATTACCTTTACGGGAGAAGTTTCTTTTATGTTCAGGATTAAATAAACTCTTTGATGCCGGAGTATTTTCAGTTGATGAGGTTTTGATTTCCTGGGCCTGCATTCTCTTTCCGAATAACACCGCAAGAAATAATATCGATATTCTTTTCACGCAGCAAATTGAGCAAAAAGCACGAACTATTACAAATGCTTTAACATTTTGTAATCGCCCCAATATTAAATATGACTTTAAATCATTAAAACGGAATTAGAACCGGGTGTAGACTGCAAGCTGTATGATGTTATTATTAGTATGCCCCGAAATATTCTTCTGAGCCTGATTCATATATCCGGCTTCGAGATCAAATTTTTTTGAGAAACGATAACCTAACGCTAAGTAAGCCCTGTTTTGATCAAATACACTATTATTAATTTTGTCGTTATTCTGGATGTTCAAAAACACTTCGTTCTGCAGGGCAATAAATGGCCCCGATACAAAAGCCGCTTCTGTCTTCTTTAATGGTTGGATCAGCCTGAAGAAATACCGGAATCTTTGTGAAAAAACGTCTTCACCTGCCCGGCCGATAAATCGCTGCTCAACCCTGAGTCTCTGGCTTGCGAAAATACTGCTTAGTTTGTGTGTATAAATATACTGCTCGAAAATCCGGTGTTCATGTTGGAATGTGTTACCTGCAATAACAGATTGCGATTGGGTAGCCTGCCATAAATAACCCAGGGCAACGTTATGCTGATCATTAATAAAATATTGCACGGCAGGACGAACCAAAGTATTTCTCACATATTTCCAGTCATCTGCAGAACGTGCCTGAAAATCGAACTGCAAACCCCATTTTTTATTAAATTTTGTATTGTTTAAAAACATAAACCAGCCCGAGTTCTGGTATTGTGTTTGCGCCATAATACTTGCACTGGCCATGAATGATATCAGGGCCAACAATAATAATTTCTTCATCCTGAGATATTCCGGTTATCTGTAAGGGCTAAAATTACAAAAATACGGGTCAAAATTACCGTTGCTTAGGCTGTTAATTTAAATTTCATTTAACGTTAAGCGATTAAACATTTATCTTCGTTAAAGATTTGGCCCTGACTGCTATTTTAGCAGAGGTCAATTTTAAGATTACAAAACGTAAAATAAGAACAAAATGATTATTGAACCGAGAATGAGGGGCTTTATCTGTTTAACAGCACACCCGGACGGATGTGCTCAAAACGTAAAGAACCAAATTGAATATGTAAAATCTAAGGGTGCTATCAATGGTCCTAAAAAAGTATTGGTAATTGGTGCGTCTACGGGCTTCGGTCTTGCATCACGCATTACCGCTGCTTACGGGTCAGATGCTGCAACGATAGGGGTGTTTTTTGAAAAAGCACCATCAGCAGGCAAAACAGCATCGCCAGGTTGGTACAATAGTGCTGCTTTTGAAAAAGAAGCACACGCATCAGGTTTATATGCTAAAAGTATCAATGGAGATGCTTTTTCAAATGAGATCAAACAACAAACTATTGATTTAATTAAAGCTGATTTAGGTCAGATTGATTTGGTCATTTACAGTTTAGCCTCCCCGGTTAGAAAACACCCCGTTACTGAAGTTTTACACCGTTCTACCCTGAAGCCAATCGGCACAATCTACACCAATAAAACTGTAGATTTTCATACCGGTAATGTAACTGAAATTTCAATTGAGCCAGCTACCGATGAAGATATTGCAAACACCGTTGCCGTTATGGGTGGTGAAGACTGGGCGATGTGGATTGACGCACTAAAAGCAGAAAACCTGTTAGCTGAGGGCGCAACAACTGTTGCCTATTCATATATAGGCCCGGCATTAACAGAACCGGTTTACCGTAAAGGAACTATCGGCCGCGCGAAAGATAACCTGGAAGCAACTGCGTTCACCATCACAGATAAACTGAAAGATATCAGCGGTCAGGCTTATGTTTCAGTAAACAAAGCATTGGTAACACAGGCTAGTTCGGCCATTCCGGTTATCCCATTATACATTTCATTGTTATATAAAATAATGAAAGAAGAAGGTATTCACGAAGGAACGATTGAGCAAATCCAGCGTTTATATGCCGATCGCCTATATACAGGTAGCGATATCCCACTTGATGAAAAAGGAAGAATCAGAATTGACGACTGGGAAATGCGTGATGATGTTCAGGCAAAAGTGGCTAAGCTTTGGGACGATGCTACGACTGAAACATTGCCGGCAATTGGCGATTTAGCGGGTTACCGTTCGGATTTCCTGAGCTTATTTGGTTTCGAAATTGATGGAGTAGACTATGAAAAAGATGCCAATGAGGTAGTGGAAATTGAAGGCTTGGTGAGCTAGTGAAATCAGTCATTCGTTAAAAGTGATACCGATATGTAAACCAATGGCTGACGCAAAACGTCGGCCATTTTTATTTGATTATATGCCGGGCTGACCCTCAAAAAGAGGAATGCGAGTCTCATAACATTGGAAATAATGTCAGGCTGTAAAAAATCCTGAATAATTAAAATCTTATTTTCGCATAACTATTGCTATATTTGATCAATTCCCATTACTACTCAACATTATAACATCGAAAAGGATTAAATAAAATATGGCTAAATCTCAGGCAAGCTACACCAAACAGGAGAATGAAAAAAAACGTTTAAAAAAACAGAAAGAAAAACTGGAGAAGAGAGAAGAGCGCCAGGCCAATGCAAAAAAAGGCTTAGCTCTTGAAGATATGATGGCGTATGTTGACGAGAACGGAAACATCTCATCAACCCCACCTGATCCGGCTAAGAAAAAGGTTATTAATACTGAAGACATTCAGATTGGTGTATCCCGACAAGCGGACATTATTGATGAAAACCCTGTTAAAAAAGGAACAGTAAGCTTTTTTAATGACAGTAAAGGTTATGGTTTTATCAAAAACACAGATACACAGGATAGCATTTTCGTTCACGCAAATGGCTGTATTACGCAAATAAAAGAAGGTGATAAAGTAACTTTCGAAGTAGAGATGGGACAGAAAGGCCCGACTGCGGTGAAAGTAACTAAAGCTTAGTTTACAATCATTAAAACTCAGACCTTTCCTATGCAACAGGCATAGCGAAGCGTTAAAAATAAAACCCCGGACTTACAGTATTTACTGTTCATCCGGGGTTTACTTTTTAGGTACGTTCTAAAAGATATATTTTGTACTCAGGAAGTTCGAATCGTCTCCTTTAACAATTTCATTCAATAATTTCTTATTATCGTCAGTAAACTTAGTTGCTACTAACGAACGAATAGAAAACGACCTTAAGGCATCTACTACAGAAAGCGTTCCTTCGGCACTGTCTTTACGTCCTGTGAAGGGGAATGCATCCGGTCCGCGCTGACATTGGCAATTAATGTTCACCCGGCTCACCTGATTCACCAGGGGATCAATCAATGAAGAAATTACTGCCGCATTATTGCTAAAAATACTCACCTGCTGTCCATGTGGAGAATCAATCAAATATTCGATAGGCTCTTCTAAATCATCAAAAGGTACCACAGGAACTATTGGGCCGAATTGTTCTTCGCGGTACAGTTTCATATTTCCGTTTACAGGGTATACCACAGCAGGGTAAACAAATGTCTCCAACGTTTGTCCTCCGTTCTTATTTACCACTTTTGCACCATTCGCAACAGCGTCATCGATACACTCTTTCAGATATTCCGGTTTATTCAGTTCAGGCAGCGGAGTCAGGTTTACTCCTTTTTCCCACGGCATACCAAACTTAAGTTTCTCTATCTCCGCAGATAAACGTTTTAAAAACTCCAGCGCCAGACTACGGTGTACATAAACAATTTTAATTGCTGTACAACGCTGTCCGTTGAATGATAATGATCCTAAAACAGTTTCAGAAACTGCCAGATCGAGATCTGCATCTTTGGTAATAATGGCTGCATTTTTGGCATCTAAACCCAAAATTGCCCTTAGCCTGTTTACTTTAGGGTGCAGTTTTTTAAGTTCGTTAGCTACTTTACTAGAGCCGATTAAGGTTAACACATTAATCTTACCAGATTTCATTAAACCCGGAACGATAGTATTGCCCCTGCCATAAATCGTATTCACTACACCTTTTGGAAAACTTGAACGAAAAGCCTCAAGTAAAGGATAGTGCAATAACGTACCATGTTTAGGCGGTTTGAACAAAAGGGTATTGCCCATAATCAGTGCAGGGATCAACGTAGTAAAGGTTTCATTTAAGGGATAATTAAATGGTCCCATACAAAGTACTACTCCAAGTGGTGAACGACGAACCTGGGCTATAATACCCTGCTCTATCTCAAAACGCGAAGATTGCCTGTCGATATCTTTTAAGGCATCGATCGTTGCGTAAATGTACTCAACGGTACGATCAAATTCTTTTACAGAGTCAGCATACGATTTGCCGATTTCCCACATAATTAATTTCGCAACTATTTCCTTTTGCTCAACCATTTTATGGGTAAAATTCTCTACACAGGTAATGCGGGCTGCAACACTCATCGTTGGCCACTGTCCGCGACCATTATCATAAGCGGCAACAGCGGCGTCGAGTGCTTCTTGCGATTCTTTTTCAGTACAAACAGGAAAGCTGCCAATCCGTTTTCGTTTATAACCTTCAGGAGTTTTAACACATACGGGAGAGAAAACTTCGTTAAAAGGTCCACTCCAGGTTTTCATCTCTCCATTAGAAAGAAATTCTTTTTGATTGATTTCTTCCTTTAGCCTAAATTCATCTGGAATCTGGCTTTCTTCAACGAAAATACTTTCGAGGTTTAGCGGTGTGCTCAATTTGATTGTTTATTAGGTTTATAATTAGGTTAATCTATGGTTCAAGTAGATTAACTTTTCGTAGTGCAGGAGGCGCGCAGGCCTCCTGGAAAGGTTTTTATTTTAGCTCGATCACTTTATATTTCGGAACCAGACTTTTCATTACGGTCCAGCCGATTAAATAGCAAACAGCACAAATAGAGAAGATAATAAAATAACCGGCTTCCTCTCCTTTAAAGCCCATGAAGACAATTTTATTTTTACCCGTATAATCGAAAAGTAAACCTGATCCCTTATTGATAATAAAAGACCCTATTCCACCTGCCATACCGCCAATACCAGTAATGGTCGCTATTGCTTTTTTCGGGAACATATCGCCCACAGTGGAAAAGATATTCGCCGACCAGGCCTGGTGTGCTGCACCGGCAATACCAATAATAATTACAGGAATCCAATAGGTAATGTGACCAAGCGGTTGAGCGGCCAGTGCGAGAAGGGGGAAGAAAGCAAAAATCAACATGGCTCTCATTCTTCCTTCGTATGGATTCATTCCTTTTTTATCGACAAAATAAGTTGGCAACCAACCTCCGATAATGGAAAGCAGGGTAATCATATACAACACGAACAAAGGTAATGCGCTTTGTGTTGAATCCATTCCATAAACCGATTTCAGATAGGCAGGAGTCCAGAATAAGAAAAACCACCACACTCCGTCTGTCATAAATTTACCGAAAGCAAAGGCCCAGGTCTGATTATATTTAAAACAATCAATAAAGGAAACTTTTTCTTTAGTCTCTTCAACATAATCTGCCAGTTTGCGGTCGTTAATCAAATCCTGCTGAATATATGCAAGCTCTTCCGTACTGACCCGTTTATGCAGCTCTGGCTTATTATAAACAAATACCCATAGTCCCATCCATATAAACCCTAAAGCACCAATAATGATGAAGGACATTTCCCACCCATAAGCTTTGGCTATAAAAGGAATAGTAATGGGGGCCGCCAGGGCGCCTACAGTTGCGCCGGCATTGAATATACTCGTTGCAAATGCACGGTCTTTTTTAGGGAAATATTCGGCTGTTGCCTTAATGGCAGCAGGAAAATTTCCAGCCTCACCAACAGCCAATACAAATCGGGCAAAAATAAATAGTGTTACACTCACTGAAACAACCAGTCCTGTATCATTAACCCGGGCAATGATCTCTTTTGCCCCTTCAAAACCAACAAACCAGTTTCCGTTGATGATACCCGCTGTGGCAATTCCGCAAAAAGCGTGTAAACATGCCCCCACCGACCAAACTCCGATAGCCCAGAGAAAACCTTTCTTGGTATCTAACTTATCAACCAGTCTGCCAGCGAAAAGCATAGAAACAGCATAAAAAATTGAAAATAATGCTGTAATATTACCATAGTCGTTGTTGTCCCAGTGAAATTCTGGTTTAATGAAATCAGTCCATGTTAACGAAAGTACCTGTCTGTCTAAATAATTGATTGTTGTCGCAAGAAACAGAAGCAAACATATTGTCCACCTGTAGCTGCCTGTTTTTGGTTGTTTCATTTGGTTAGGTTAAAAAGGGTTACTTGCTTTGTTGAATAAGATCCAGCGCTAATACGGTATTATCATGCAGCTCCTCGTAAAGACCTTTAGCCATTACCTCTTTGCTGATTAATTTACTACCCATGCCAACCGCGCACACACCCGATTTAAACCAGGTTTTGAGGTTATCAGCATTAATTTCTACTCCGCCCGTTGGCATAAATAGCTGTCCGGCAAACAAATCTTTGATTGATGAAATAAAGTCAGGCCCAAGAATATTGGCTGGAAAAATCTTGATTAACATCGCTTTGTGTTCCTGAGCAACACTGATTTCAGTTGGCGTCATACACCCCGGTATCCAGAGCATACCAATTTTATTGGCAATTTCTGCAACAGCAGGGTTCACAATCGGAGCTACAATAAAATCAGTCCCTGCATCGATAAAAGCATGCGCTTCTGCTGGGGTTTTTACCGTTCCGATACCCAGATAAAGATCAGGCATTTCTGCATCACGAACTTCTTTTAGCTTTTTAAAGTTCGGCAATGCCGACTTACCTCTGTTGGTATATTCAAAGACACGAACACCTGCTTTATACAGAGTGCGAAGGATTTCTACACTCCCCGCTTCACTATCCTGATAAAAAAGCGGGAGCATACCCTGCTCCAGAATGGCATCTAATATTTTGTGTTTGTTGTTAATCATGGCGTATAATTCTTTTTTCTATATCCGAAACGGTGCTGGTTGTAGCATCACTCGGAATGTATAATTTATCGTATGCGGCAGCTGTAGCGAAATTCAATGTTTCTGAAGCCGAAAGGCCCTGGTAAAATCCGTAGATCAGTCCGGCCATAAAGCAATCGCCACTGCCTACCTTATCTAAAATCTCTTCCGATACGTATTCGGGAGATACGGTTAAGGTACTACCTGCATATAGGGCAGTGTAATATTTGATGCCTTTACCATGATCAAAACGAAATGTATTGGCCACAGCTTTACACAACGGATAAGACTTTAAAATTTCTGCTGAAGTATCGTTAGCCTGTTGTAACAAAGTTTCTTTAGCATAACCTTCGGATGGTAATAAATCTTCATGTATAGCAGTCCCGAGCATTTTATTTGCCGCCCACACATTTCCCATAATTAATGTCGCGTATTGCGCCAGCTGTGGTAAAATGTCTATGGGTTGCTTACCATATTTCCAGAGTTTGGCCCTGAAATTTAAATCAAGGGATATGGTAATATTTCTGGCATGAGCTGCTTTAACGGCTTCCAGACAAACATCGGCAACATTTTGATTTATCGCCGGGCAAATGGCACTGAAATGAAACCAGGTTACGCCTTCAAAAACACTATCCCAGTTGATTTGGCCTACTTTCAAATCGGCATAGGATGAGTTTGCCCTATCGTAAATTACACCTGCATTTTTCAAATCCTTCCCTTTTGGAAGGTAGTATAAACCTAAACGGTCTCCGTGAAAAACCATTGGTGTGGTATCTACATTTCTTTCGTTCAGATAAGCTACAATTTCCTCGGTAATTGAATTATTGGGCATAGCCGACAGGTAAGTGGAGGGCACTTCCCAAAGCGCTAAGGCTGTAGCTACATTAAGTTCGGCACCGCCAATATAAAAGGGCAGCTTGTTTTCTTTAAGCCATTGTCCATCCATATCCGGACAGATGCGCAAAAGTATTTCCCCAAAACTTAAAACTTTTTCTCCCTTTTTTACCAGGGTTAATATCTGGTCGCTCATTTTTATATTTAAGTGGCGCATTTTATGCAGTTTCTATCAACTGTATGAAAAGGAAAGGAAAACGTTTGAAATGATATCATTCAAAAGATTTCCTTTCAAAAAGCCTTATAATGGTTAAAATGTAAAGTAATTTTTTGCGTTAAAGTACGAAATATCCTGCACTATTTTACCCACCCACTCTAAATCATCAGGCAGTTCACCGTTTTCAATATCCTCTCCAAACAGGTTACAAACTATTCTTCTGAAATACTCATGACGAGGGAATGATAAGAAACTTCGCGAATCGGTTAACATTCCTACCAGGCGGCTCAACAAGCCCATGTTTGACAGGGCATTTAATTGCTTAATCATTCCGTCCTTCTGATCCAAAAACCACCATGCTGATCCAAACTGAACTTTACCGGCAACAGATCCGTCGTTGAAGTTTCCGATCATTGTTGCAATTAATTCATTGTCGGCAGGATTTAAATTGTAAATGATGGTTTTAGCCAGTTTATCCTGATTATCTAAACGGTTTAAAAACTTAGAGAGCATTCGTGCCTGACTAAAATCACCTATCGAGTCCCAGCCTGTATCAGGCCCTAACTGGCGCAGCATACGGGCATTATTGTTTCTCAATGCGCCTAAGTGGTACTGTTGTACCCAACCTTTTTCGTGGTCCCACTCCGCAAAATAAATCAGCATCGCCGATTTAAATTTGAGATTCTCGTCGTATGAAATGGCTTGTTTGCTTCTTATTTTATCGAAGATAGCGGTGATCTCCTGATCGGTATAATCTTCAGCATAAATTTGCTCCAAGCCATGGTCAGAAACCGAACAACCATTTTCAGCAAAATAATCATGACGGCCCTTTAAGGCATCAATGTACTGTAGGAAGTTTGTAATCGACATCCCTGAAACAGTTTCCAGCTTATCAATATATTCGTTTAATCCTTCTACATCGTCACTGTTCATGGCTTTATCCGGACGGAAAGCAGGCAACATTTTAAGTGCTACACCCTCACTGGCTAGCTGTTGGTGAAAGTTCAAACTATCGAGGGGATCATCGGTAGTACAAACGGTTTCCACATTCATTTTCGCCAGTAAGCCACGTACCGAATATTCCGGAGTTTGTAATTTGGCAGCACACTCATCATAGATTTTACGTGCGGTTTTACCCGATAAAATGTCGGTAATACCAAAATACCTTTGTAACTCCAAATGTGTCCAGTGATATAATGGGTTTCGTAAAGTGTAAGGCACCGTTTCTGCCCACTTTTCGAATTTTTCAAAATCCGAAGCATCGCCTGTAATATATCTTTCATCAACCCCGTTTGCACGCATAGCTCTCCACTTATAGTGGTCGCCTGCTAACCAAACCTGAGTAATGTTTTCAAACTGCTTATCGTTGGCAATCTGTTCCGGAATTAAATGATTATGATAATCGATAATGGGTAACGATTTTGCGTAATCGTGGTACAACTTTACAGCAGTTTCGTTCTGCAACAGGAAGTTGTCATCTAAAAAAGGTTTCATGCTTTTCTTTATGAGTTGAGAAAGCGGGCGGGCGATTGTTAAAGCCCGCTTACTATAAATATTTTTATTAATGATATAACCGTTAAAGCCTAAAGACTTACCCCACGTTTCCAGGGAATAAAGTCATCCTGATTCAAAAGAACCGCCTTAGGAATTACTTCCCCACTGGCCGCCCTGATGCAGTATTCCAGAATATCTTCACCCATTTGCTCAATGGTTTTTTCCCCTTCGATAACCGGACCGCAGTTGATATCAATGATATCACCCATACGTTTGGTTAAAACATTATTAGTGGCTACTTTGATTGTCGGACACACAGGGTTTCCGGTAGGTGTACCCAAACCAGTAGTAAACAAAATTAAGGTTGCACCTGATGCAGCTTTACCCGTTGTCGCTTCTACGTCGTTTCCAGGTGTACATACCAGGTTTAATCCTGGCTTCGTGGCTGGTTCGGTGTAATCTAAAACGTCTTCAACCGGTGAAGTACCGCCTTTTTTTGCTGCACCGGTACTTTTAATCGCATCGGTTATTAATCCATCTTTGATATTTCCAGGAGACGGGTTCATGAAAAAGCCTGATCCAACGTTTTCAGCAGCCTGGTTATAGGCGGTCATCAACTGAATAAATTTACGTGCAGCGGTTTCATCTTTTGTGCGGTCAATCAATTGCTGTTCGGCACCGCAAAGCTCAGGAAATTCCGCTAAAAGAACGGTTCCACCCAGTGCTACCAGCAAATCTGAAGTATAACCCACTGCAGGGTTTGCACTGATGCCGCTAAAGCCGTCACTGCCACCACATTTTACACCTAAAACCAGTTTACTAACTGGTGCAGGCTGGCGCTCAATTTTATTGATTTCCGTTAAGCCGATAAAAGTTTTTCTGATGGCTTCTTTTACCAGTTGCTCTTCACTTTGAGACTGCTGCTGTTCAAAAACAAATAAAGGTTTATCAAAATTTGGAGACCGCTGTTTAAGGTCGTCCATAAAATCCTTTACCTGTAAATTCTGGCATCCCAAACTCAAAACGGTAACTCCCGCAACATTTGGGTGATCGGCATAAGCAGCAAGAAGCTTGCTTAACACCGCTGCATCCTGACGGGTACCTCCGCAACCTCCCTGATGATTCAAAAATTTAATGCCATCTACATTTTTAAAAATACGGTTTGCAACCGGATTTGCCTGTCCGATGGAAGTGGTATCGGCATCTTCAATATTTTCTCCATTCTTATATGCCTCCACCAGATGATGCGCATAAGATTTATACTTATCGGTTACAGCATATCCCAGCTCATTGTGTAAAGCCTCACGGATCACATCAAGATTACGGTTTTCACAAAATACTGTCGGGATAAACAACCAGTAATTGGCTGTGCCTACCCGGCCATCACTTCTGTGGTATCCATTAAAGGTTCTCCCCTCAAATTTCGACACATCAGGAGCCTGCCATTGATAATGGTAAGGTTTGAACTCAAAAGGTTCTGAAGCATGTTTAGTATTTTCGGTATCCATCAATCCACCTTTCGGAATGAAATGCTGCGCCTTTCCCACCAGTACCCCGTACATCATGATGTGGTCACCCGGATTCATATCCTGCATAAAAAATTTGTGCTTCGCCTGAATATCATCATGCAAAATATAATCCTGTCCATCATATATCACTGTTTCACCCTTAGCCAGGTCCTGTAAGGCTACCAATACATTGTCGTTGGGATGGATTTTTAAAATTCTAGTTACCATTTTTTAAGCTGTTCTTTCTGTATGCAAGTTACTTAAAGTTTCCTTTGCACCTTTATTCTGTAATAATTCAACGTAAGATTTTACGGCTTCATTGAAGCCAGGATAATTATTGAGGTTTTTATCCCATAAGCGTCTGTCGCCAAGCGTATTATCTACAACCGTTTCCGGGTTCTGCCAGTAACCGAACAAAACATCCGCCATTTCATCCTGTATAGGATAGTTTTTACCGTTTACCTGAGCACTGTATGATTCACCATCTTTGGTTACATTCATAAAAATGATGTACGCTGCTACACCTAAAGCTGTAAGCTGTGGAACTTCGTTCTTAAGCGCGTAATACCCTCTGATTAAAGGCATGTTACGCATCTGCAGTTTTGAAGTATAGTTTAGCGTGATTGCCTGCCACTGGTGCTCCAGAAAAGGGTTACTGAAACGGTCTACAACACTATTGGCAAAGGCAATAGCCTCATCAGCAGTGATGTCGGCATTTTCAACCACCGGCGCTATTTCTGTTTTCATCAGTTCAAGTACGTGTGCCGAGAACTCCTCATCCTGCATGGCTTCTTTCACCGTATGAAATCCCGCCAGGATAGCCAGTCCACAACTAATGGTATGTGTTCCGTTTAATAAACGAAGTTTTAACTCTTTAAACTTATCTATCGAAGGAACAATAAAAATACCTTTGTCTGCTTTTGCAAAAGACAGAATTTCTTTCACCTTTTCGCTCGACGATTCAATTGCCCAAAGTCTGAATGGCTCTGCCATAATCATTAAACCATCACTGTAACCCAATTCTGCCTCAATTTTCTTCTGTTCTTCAGCAGGGAGTTTGCCAGGTACAATCCGGTCTACCAATGTTTTACAAAAATAGTTGGCCGTTTTAAGCCAGTTTTCGAAATCCCAGCCTAACTTGTTCTGAATAGCGAGGTCAAGGATAATTTCCTTGAGCTTATCTGCATTATCGCTGATTAACTCAGTAGGCACGATAACCATTCCGCTTTCCTCCGAGCCATTGAAAGCTTGATATCGTTCAAAAAGAAACGCGAGGAGTTTACCCGGAAAAGATTGTGGCGGGTAATCGGTAATCTTATCTTCACTTTTTACAATACCGATTTCAGTAGTGTTGGAAATAACGACTTTCATCTCTGGCTGACGGGCTGTTTTTAAAATCTCCTCCCATTCGGAAGTAGCCGATAATACCCGGCTAATAGATGAATTAATTGAGTTTTCCTCTACCACAACTCCATCTTCGATGCCTTTTACGCAAAGCGTATATAGACCATTCTGATCAGCGAAATCATCAACACCTGCTTTGGAAGTTGTTTTAACCACCACTATTCTTCCGTTGAAAATCCCCTGATGATTGGCTTTATCAATAAAGTAGTCAGGCAAACCGCGCAATAAAACACCAGTCCCAAATTGGATTACTTTTTCTGGTAACTCCAACATTTCTGCTGTAGGCTTCAAAACCTTTTCGCCATTGATGTGCTGTAAATTCTCCTTGTTTAAAATCATGTTCTTACGATTTCCGTTATATAAATTTTCTATTTCCCCTTAGCAGCTAACCACTTCGGGTATTCTTTTTCAATTAATTTTTGCGCCCAGTTTCCGTACCATGCGTAACCACTTCGCCTTTCAGGGCTCAATTCTTCCAGTTTAGACTTGATGGTATTGTCACGGTCGCCAAAAATAGGAGCGTTCTTCTCCAGATCGTAAAACCGGGCCCAAACCATACTGCTATCATCGGCTACGAGCGCTGCCACTTTTCCTTTTTCCCTGTCGAAACGATAACCTTTTATCTTATAGGTCTCAAACCATTTCAAAGCAGCCGCTACAGCAGTTTTGATCCCTTCAGAAGGTTTATCCACTGACATTAGAAAACGGACAATACCAACCGATTCACTTGTGGCAAGTGATGCAGGCTCAAAGTTCCTTGCTTTTGCAGGCAGAAGGGAATCTTTGTCATATTGAGCAGCCCAAATCGTCAGCTGACCATTCTGATTCACCTGTGTTTGTAAAATACAATTTACTCCTGCCGTAACTGCTTTGGCGGCTTTGGGAACGTATTTGGCATCTACCGCTTCGAAATCATTTCTTTTGGTTGCAACATCCTGAAGGATGTTTAATACGTTGATCATTGCATCATCATTGAAAGTAATTTCCGATCGGTACAATGCTTTATCCGGGTAATATTGCGGCCAGCCCCCATTTCCATACTGAGCAGTCAGAATATAATCTATCCCTTTTTCGGCAGCCTGTAAATAGGCTTTGTTCCCGGTCTTTTTATATGCCTTAACCAAATAAATCACTTCTCTGCTGGTGGCTTTGTTATCAAAGGTTGCATGCAGATCTTTGGTTGACTTAATTTTAGCCAGTAATTCCGGACTGAGTGCAGCATCATAATTCACCACACTTTTATCTTCAAGCTGCTTAGGCCAGCCCCCGTTTCCGAGTTGATAAACCAGCATTTTTTCTGCAGTAGAATCTGTTGCGAACTGCGCGTAAGATGTCGCAAGCAGCATGCTACAAAAAAGGGTTAATAATACTTTAATTCTCATCATGTTTGCTAGTTTATCTTTAGTCCTGGAACTGGCAATTAACACGGAAATTTATCACCGTGATTACTGAATTTCCCCGACAAATTTTTATTTCTTACCTGGAACCTGCTTAATTAACCAGTTAACCAAATCGTTAGTGGCTTTGAAGTTTTCAAACTCCGCGGGCAGCTTTCTTCCATCGATATACTCGTTGTAAAACCAGGGATCGCCAACTGCGAAAACGGTTCCTTTTCCATATTTAGCGGTTGCGATAACTACATCTCCTTTATCTGTTAAAGCGGATGCTGCCGGATTCTTCGCAACAATGGTTGAAATTTCTTTGATGTAAACCTTTTTTGCTGTTTTAAATATGGAATTTCCCGCGGGTATCTGGACAGCCCCTTGCTCAAAGTTTGCACCCTGCACCTTATTGCGGCTATCCTCGTTAAAGTGAATGCCGAAGCTTTCAGGCAAAACATTGAATTTCGCGATTTCACAGTTTCCTGCATCATTTAACAACAATACCAGTACGCCGCCAGCTTTTACCCATTCGCTAACCTGCTTCGCATGCTCTGCAGTCATAAAGTTTGGATTGGCAGTTTCCTTCTCAGTATCCGGATCTACGATGATATAAATATTAGTTCCCTTTAAATTTGCAGTTGTAGGTGCTGATTTCAGTGTAGTTGTTTTTACACCGGCGTCGTTGAATACCTTACCAAATAAGGAAAATCCGTTGTTATCATCTTCATCCCAAACATAATGAAAGGGGATTTTATCCCCGGTTGGTCCGGTTATATATTCGTTGTTAAAGAAATTATCGACCGTTACGGTTAAGCCTTTACCAATTTTTGGTAAAGCATCTGTTTCCATCTCTGCCGCAGCACATACAAATGCCCCCATGCCTTTTGGATCATTTGTAATCACCTTTTCGCTAATGTAATAATCGAAACTTCCATCACGGTATTTCGGCTTACCCCCTAAACCGGAAACAGAAACCGTTTTGGTTAAGTTTACACGTTCGTCACCGGCATTTTCAATAAATTCTTTTTTCAGTCCGGCATAACCTTTATTTGCGGCAGCCATAAAAGACTGAGGTAACCAGCCTTTCCGAACACCTTTTGCCAGGCCGTAAACGAACATGCTTGATGCTGAACTTTCAAGATAGTTGCCTTTTCTTGCCGGCATATCCATGATATCAAACCAAACACCTGATTTTTGGTCCTGATATTTCACTGTTGCAGTTGCCGTACGGTTCAATATCGCTAACAATTCCTTCCGTTGCGGATGATTTTCAGGGAAATTATCCAATACATCAACCAAAGCCATGATGTACCAACCCATCGCCCTTGCCCAGAAATTAGGCGAACGACCTGTAGTTTTATCTGCCCATTGCTCTGTTTTACTTTCATCATAACCATGATAAAGCAAGCCCGTTTTTGCTTCACGTGCATTCTTTTCCATTAAGATAAACTGCTTTGCCACATCGTCGAAAGCAGCATCTTTTTTCATCAGTTTGGCGTATTCAGCATAAAATGGCTCGCCCATGTACAAGCCATCCAACCACATTTGATTAGGATATATTTTTTTATGCCAAAAACCTCCCTCATTGGTACGGGGCTGTTTTTGTAACTGATCGTATAAACGAGTAGCAGCCAGTAAGTATTTTTGCTGACCAGTTACTTTATATAACAGCAAGAGAGAGCGGCCATTTTTAACATTGTCGATATTAAAATCTTCAGCTTTATAGGTGGCAATATTTCCTTCTTTATCCAGGTAGGCATCCATGGAAGACTGGATGTATTTGAAATACTTCCCATCACCGGTATTGCGCCAAACCGCCGCTGCACCTTCGAGCACAACTCCCATATCGTAACTCCATCTCGGGCCTTTTGCACCTTTTAAAACGGTTGTATCCTGAAATAGCTTTTCCATTGCAGTTAATGTCAACTGTTCAGAAAGTTTCTTTTGAGCAAAACTATTTTGAACCAAAGATGAGCATCCTAAAATGGCTACCGCTGTATATAAAATTGTTCTCTTCATGTTTTTCATTTTGCAATCTCCAATACCGATTGATCAATACCTTCGCCAAATGCCGATGTTTTCTTTGCTTTAGATACATCTGTTCCGGTAACTTTTATCCCCCTGGTTTTATCGCCACTGATATCAAACAGAAGATCAGCACCGTTTTTATATAGAAGTCCGTTGAAGCTGATGTTTGTACCATTCTGTACCCTGACAATCGGATTGGTATCATCGGTAATGACATTAACATTTTTGAGTGAGATACCTGAAGCCTCGATGATTTCAATCCCTTTTTTTGCCTGGATGGTCACATTTTCAAGATGAACATCTTTAATATTCATTTCGGGTAAACCCCTAAAAAAAATTGCTTTATCAGCACCGTTTGCAACAATGTCTTTGATATAAAAATTTTTAAACTGGGGTGTGGCTTCAGTAACGGGTACTGTCACCGTTTTAATTGCCTCACGCTTCTCCCCTGCTAATGGAACAGGATCAACAGCAGCATAATACATGTCGAACAGAATAGCTTCGCCGGGAATATCGATCATATTAATATTGTTTACGTAGATATTTTCCACTACACCTCCTCTTCCACGTGTGGTTTTAAAACGCAGGCCAATGTCAGTACCGATAAAAGAACAGTCGTAAACCCAGATATTTCTGGCGCCACCGCTCATTTCACTACCGATTACGAAACCGCCATGTGCGTGATAAACTACATTATTTCTTACAATCACATTTTCGGTCGGAACGCCACGCTTGCGCCCGGCTTCATCCCTTCCGGATTTAATGCAGATCCCATCGTCGCCAACATCAAATGTACTGCCTTCAATGAGTACATTTTTACATGATTCAACATCAACACCATCTCCGTTTTGTGCATACCAGGGGTTTTTCACCTGTAAATTTCGTAGCGTTAAATCCTGGCAAAGCAGAGGATGTAAGTTCCATGCCGGTGAGTTCTGAAAGGTAACTCCTTCTAATAAAACTTTTTTGCAATTGGTAAGTACAACCAGGTTTGGCCTTAAGAAATCTTTAATATCTTCATAATCAGCAGCAGTTTTTCCGGGAACAATCAACCCTGCATTTTTAGTTTTCGAGCCTTTAACTGTTTTTTCGGATGGGTACCACATTTTCCCGTCTTCACTAACCACACCACCTGAAGCAATTAATTTCTTCCACTGTGTTTCCGTAAGCTTATCTTTTTTAACCATGCGCCAGGCGCCACCATTTCCATCTACAATACCTGAACCTGTAATGGCGATATTTTCGAGATTAGTGCCTGAAATCGGACTTTGATTTCTCCATGCCGGCTGTCCCTCCCAATTTCCTTCAACCAATTTGTATTGACTGAAGTCATCGGTAAACTGAAGGATAGCATCCCGTTTTAAATGAAGGTTTACGTTGCTCTTAAGCTCAATAGGGCCAGTTAACCATAGTCCGGAAGGGATTAAAACGACACCACCCCCTTTTTTGCTTACAGCAGAAATTGTCTGATTAATCATTGAGGTATTTAAAGTAATACCATCGCCTTTGGCACCTGAAGAAACAATATTTGTCGTATCGTTTTTAAATTTAACCTGCTGAATTACTGGAAGTTTAGGGATCTGCTGTGCCATCACCGAACCTGCAGACAGCAAAAAAATACATGCGAGAGCTATTTTAGAACGGCATAAACTACCAGAAATATGTTTCATTATTTGTGCTGTTAAATTATACTTGGTTATCGTAATAACAAGTGTACGTTGTTTGGGTGTAAAAGAGAAAAGAAATCTATGCAATCGTTGCCGGAAAACATTACAAAAAAAAGCAACGAATACAATTTAAATAATTGATTGATAATTATTTACCACTCAACCGTTATTCAGGTAACCACCCTCGGAAAACGTTTTCCAAAATGTAACTTTTATATTCAGCTTCCGAAAGCTGGTGTGACCAGTCTGCCCTGCCTTTAGAGTTTGCACCCTGTCCTCTGTTTTTATATTCTGCATAATAGGCTGTTTGTTCATTACTTGCCTTGCCCCAGTTATGCCATCCCTCACTGCGAATCAGCTCTGGCAAGTCGCAATTTAAGAAGACAACCTTCGCGTATGGTCTCCATGGGCGCCCAAGATAAAAACTGTTTGCCGGGGCATCGCCCCTTACCTTGCAGTTATTGAAAACATAACCATAACGCGTCGTATCGGCAGTGGAAGCAGCGGTAATATATCCCTGTTTTTTACAAAAAAGGATACAATTCTCGAACCAGGCGGTGGCCGCGCCGAAAATATAATCTACTGTTCCTTCAATGTAGCAATTCTTATAATATTGGCGGTTATTACCTCCGTAGGTATACAATGTATCCTGAAACCCTAAAAATCGGCAGTTTGTGAAAACAGACTTATCTCCTCCTGCCCAAACGGCAACGGCCTGGCCAACCGGACCAGACGAATTTTCGAAGGTGATGTTTTCAGCAGAGAATCCCTCACCATAAATGTAGAAACTCGATGAGCCGGAAGTGCCTTTTTCTTCCCCAAAAGCGTTTTTCTTCTGCGCATAATCATCATAGGTTAAAATGGTTTCGTTCAAACTCTCCCCAATAAATTTTACGTTTTTTTTAGATGCAGCAAGGATAAGCTTCTCCTTATAATTCCCTTTTTTAATAAAAATTATAGTTACTTTATTTCTAAAATCAGGAACGGCATGAATGGCTTCCTGTACAGTTTTAAAGTTACCGCTTCCGTCTGCAGCGACTACAAAATCTGCTTTAATCTCCATTGCATTTGCGGCAAAAGAAATGATGGTTAATAAAAATAGGATAATGGATTTCATAAATCTGGTTAGGCTAAAATAAAATCGGCCACGTAAAAGAATAAACTTTACCACGCAGCCGTGTTTTAAAATATATGATAAACAATGTTAGACATAATTAATCGGGAGAAAGAAAAAATTAATAATAAACAGCGCAAACGATGTCGGGAACGATTGCACAGTAAACATTTGGCATAAAATAAAAAATGCTTAATCTTGTTTACAAGTCAACATTTGCGGTTATAGACTACCAGCATCATGTGGCTGCAGATTTTGAGCAATTTACCGCTAACCAAATATAATGCAAATGAAATACTTATTGCACTCCATGCTTGCTATCAGCCTTTTGGCGAATGGTGCCACCCATGCACAAAAGCTAACTCAAGTATCAAAGGTGTGGGTATCTGATCAGGGCAACGGAACCTATAAAAACCCCGTTCTGAATGCAGACTATTCAGATCCTGATGCCATTCGCATAGGTGATGATTTTTATATGGTTGCTTCGAGTTTCGATGCCATACCTGGCCTACCCATCCTTCATTCAAAAGACCTGGTTAACTGGAAAATCATCGGACACGCTTTGAAACGCCAGCCACCATTTGAACATTTCGAAAAAACACAGCATGGAAATGGCGTATGGGCACCGTCTATCCGGTACAGAAACGGCGAGTTTTACATTTATTACCCCGATCCGGACTTCGGAATTTACCTGACCAAAGCAAAGCGCATTACCGGCGAATGGTCCACCCCCCAACTGGTAGCAAGTGGAAAGGGCCTCATTGATCCGTGCCCGCTGTGGGATGATGACGGAAAAGCCTACCTGGCCTATGCCTATGCAGGAAGCCGCGCAGGGATTAAAAGTCTGTTGGCAATAATGCCCTTATCTGCCGATGGAACAACTGCAACAGCGAGGGGTAGAATTGTTTACGATGGACATGAACTCGACCCTACCATTGAAGGACCTAAGTTTTATAAAAGGAATGGATATTATTATTTGTTTGCGCCTGCCGGGGGTGTTTCAACAGGGTGGCAACTGGTGCTGAGAAGTAAAAATGTATTCGGTCCGTACGAACGAAAAGTAGTGATGGACCAGGGTAATTCAACAGTTAACGGCCCTCATCAAGGTGCATGGGTAAATACACAAACGGCTGAAGACTGGTTTTTACATTTTCAGGATAAAGATGCTTACGGAAGAGTTGTGCACCTGCAACCCATGAAATGGGTGAACGACTGGCCTGTTATAGGAACAGATAAAGACGGTGATGGAAAGGGTGAGCCTGTAATGATTTACAAAAAGCCCGATGTTGGTAAGACTTATCCGGTCACAACACCAGCAGAAAGTGATGAATTCAACACTGTCGATTTAGGTTTGCAATGGCAATGGCAAGCCAATCCTCAACCCGCCTGGTATTTTACTGACGCATGTAAAGGCGTAATAAAACTCTACAGCGCAAAAGTTCCGGATGAAGCAAAAAACCTTTGGGATGTGCCAAATTTACTGATGCAGAAGTTTCCTGCGGAGGAATTTGTGGCGACAACAAAAGTCTACTTCAAACCCAATCCGAAGTTGGAGAATGAACAAACAGGACTTGTAGTAATGGGCAGGAGTTATGCTCAGCTCAGTATTAAGAGTAAAAAGGAAGGACTGTATCTTGTTTACAGCATATGTCACAATGCAGATAAAGGAAAAACAGAAGATAAGAAAGAGATCATAAAACTTAAATCCGGACAGCTGCAATTGCGTGTACAGGTTTTCAAGGGAGCAAAGTGTCAGTTCAGTTATAGCGAAGACGGAATAAAATTCGTTAATGCTGGTGAAGAATTTCAGGCAACAGCCGGACAATGGATCGGTGCAAAATTAGGTTTATTCTCTATCAGAGATACTCAAACCAATGATTCTGGTGTAGCAGAGTATGATTGGTTTAAAATAGATAAATAATCAATAGCTCCACAGTAGGATACCTACCGTGGAGCTAACCCATCTAAATAAGGGATTGCTATAATACAATGAACTCCTAAAAATTGAAAACCTTCGAAGCTGATAAGGCCTCAGAACCCCAGTCTTTTAGTGCGCCAGCTACAATTTTACCCAGGGCCGCGTTTGTAGTAGGTTTTCCTTTTACTGGTGCAGTCAGATCTTTTTCAGGAACAGTAACCTCGGTTACTTTAGTAGCAAACCAGGTCATATTCTCATGAGGCACAGCCAGGCCTAAAATCATGCCAGGCAAGCCTGTAAAAGATTCAGGGCCACCAGACACTGCAATCTGATTAGTATAATAAGCTACGACATAAATTGAATCCATAATCACCGCATTTGCCCGTCTGCATTCATACCCTGCAATCTCACGTGTTTCATCGGTAATTTTCCAGTTAATTTTACGCAAACTATCCTTAACCAGATAGGTTTCCTCGTAAACTCGTTTTTGGGAAGTACTTGTTTGTGTATTAAAATCAGTAGCAATAGTATTCTTTAAATCAGCAAACAAATCTCTTGTTGCCCAGTTGTTGCTCATCGTCTCTTCAGGCGAAGTCCATTTATATAAACTTCTGTCTTTTGTGAAACTCAGACTACTTTTTGAGACTTTAAACTGAGGAAAATTTTTCTTATACTGATCAAAAGCCGGTCCGTACCAGGACTCGTTTTCCTTATTAATCTTCTTTTTGATAATGGCATACATATTCGATCTTTTCTCAAACTCGATTACCCCGTTTTGAACGAAGTGTACATTTTGAGCAAACAGGTTTGCATTAAAGAAAGTAATTGTAGTAATGATGAGATATTTAAGCGTTTTTTTCATGATTATTTTTTTGTTTGAAGACCACCACCCATTTTACTAAAATCCCATATTAAGGAGAACAAAAAGTATCGTTGAATAGTAGTATAGCTACTTTGTGTTATGTTCCCATTCGATGCAGAACGGTCAAAACCAACATTTTGATTAAGGATATCGTTCACTGCTAAAGAGGCCTTCAAATTTTGCGATTTGAAAAACTTTTTAGATACCGAAGCGTTCCAGAGAAAACGCGAAAAATCCTGGTTAAAGGTTTGGGTTGCTCCCTTAAACTCGTATTGCCCGTCAGTATAAACCTCAAATTTACCCGGAAGCTGGACTTCAATTCTTCCATAACCGTCCCATCCCCATCCATCACTGTTACTGGAAGTATTCACACTCGCCCTGGCAACATTGTAGGTAGGCCCAAAACGTCCGTAGAAATTATACTTTTTCTCCTTATATTTTGAAATGTTAACCCCACCCTGATAAGTATAATTTTTTGTATTGTTTAACACCCGGTTACCAACACCATTTACAAGGCTGGTAATGTAATTGTAAGAGGTATTTCCGTATACATAACCATTAATACCAACGTTCATATCAATGCCTTTTATTTTTCTGCTCGTTTGACCATTAAATGAAAAGTTTGATGGTATTTCATTAGAAAGATTGACAGATTTATAAGTACTCTTTGCTGTCGACGTCTCCGTAACCACATCGCTCACAATCGGATTTGCAGTAAAGCTGTAATAGGCGCTTAGCCAGATTGACTGATCGGAAATCACTTTATAAGAGTTATAATTTGCGCTTATACTGCTTCTGAAAGATGGACGCAATTCGGGGTTACCAAGCGTAATATTCAATGGATCCGTATTGACACGAATAGGCTGAATTTGCTCCAGGGTAGGTTGATTCGTGTTACCGTTATAATTAAACCTTAATGATTTCTGCTGTGAAAACCGATACTGATAGGAAGCCTGAGGCATATAATTGACAAAATTGCGCGTATACGACCTGTTGTTATATACATCGAACTGTTTGAAGTTAACCCCGCTGAACTTGGAGCCTAAGGTTGCAATTGATTTTCCTTTTTTATAATTAAATACAGCCCCGCCCTGATTAATGATCTGGTCCAGTTCATAATCATTACTAAACTCAGTATCTAAAATATTGTAAACACCATTTACAGATTGATTAAAAGATTTACGGTCTGATTGACCATTCATTAAACTTAATCCATAATTCACAATCACACTTAAAGAAGCCGTTATGGGTTCAGTATAAGCCAGATTAGACCTGAAAGTGGAATTGGTAATCTGGTTAACCTTATACTGATTAATCAAACTGTCAGGCCTACCTGTTGCATAAAATTTATTATCCGAGTTTAGATAACCTTCCGTATCACTTTTGTTGATTGATTCACTTAAACTTAACGAAAGGGTACGTCCTTTTTTCTTAAGCCGCTTGGTTAGTAAAGCAGTGGCATTAAACACCTGATCCTTTACATTGTTCTCGAGCTTCCTGTCGGTTGAATTAATAAGCGAACCAGCGCCATTCCGGCTTTCAGTGTTATATCTATTGAAGGTGTTACTTTCTTTTAAGGTTCCATCAACACTTACTTTAAGCGTTAAGGTGGTATCTAATTTAATTTCGTACGTGGCATCCAGTTTCTGCCTGAACATATCATTATTGTTATATTGATCCGACACGTTATTGATCACCCCAGCAGTTTGATTATTCTGGCTAATGGTATTCCGGTCGCCACTTACCCGTATTGATCCGATTTTGTAGTTCGTATTTAGCGATTCTTTGTCTTTATTCCACTTACTGTCGAAATGCAAACCTCCCGTTCGTGCTACCGGTAAGCCCTCACCGTTATATTGCCCGTCGTAACTATCAAAATCATCGCCACCTGAACTGAAATACATATATCCATCGTCGCTCATCGTCATGGCGCTACCGCTATATTTATCCCGGTCATCCCATCCTAAACCAACTGTACCGTTATTGCCAAAAATACCATAGGCAGAAAACTTCTTTTTACCCCAGAACTTGTTTAGCATCAATTGTCCGGTATAATAATCATCAGTTCCATACCCGCCCTGTGCTTTACCAAAATAACCATTCTTTTTATCCTCTTTCAGTTTCACATTAATTGTTTTGGTTTTTTCACCGTCGTCGATACCGGTAAAACTGGCCTGATCACTCGCTTTGTCGTAAAGCTGAACAGATTCAACCATATCTGCGCGCAGGTTTTTGGTTACCAGCGTTGGGTCGTCGCCGAAAAACTCTTCCCCATCAACCAATACTTTCTGAACAGTTTTACCCTGTGCGGTAATCTTTCCGTCTTTATCTACCTGTATACCTGGAAACTGCTTAAGCAAATCTTCTACTTTCGAATTGGGCTCGATATTAAAAGCTTTAGGGTCAAACTCAACTGTGTCCCCTTTTATTTTCATCGCTGCGCGGTTACCCTTAATAATGACATCGGCTAAAAGCTTTGCCATGCCTGTTAAATTTATCTTCCCAAAGTCTTTGACCTGGGTAGTTGAATCGAGGGTAAAATGCTCCACAAAATCGGCGTATTTTGGATAAGAGGCTAATAAAATGAACTTACCGTTTTTTATGCCATTGAGTTCAAAAGTCCCATTTTCAGATGTGCGTGTAAATTTCACCAGTGTAGAGTCTTTGGCATTTAAAATCGCCACGGATGTTCCAGACAGTAATGTTGTTGAAGCAGTATCGATCGTGCGGCCTTTAATGCTGTGCTGCTGGGTTTGCGCCTTTAAACATGTGCCAAAGGAAAACAGCAGGCACATAGAGAGTAAGAGTCGTTTCATTAAGTAGATTGTTTTGTTTTTCCTAAGGTAAACTAATCCCTTAGTTTTATAAAACGTTTTAACCTTTTTTAACAAAAAAATAATGTATTATCTTCACTACATATTCTATGAAACGCAAATATGAAGCTTCCATCTCTAAATCATCTTTATACCGGATTAATAAACGTCATTAAACGGTTCCCGCTTGAATTTTTATTTGCGCTTTGCGCTACATTTTGCTGGTGTTATTATATTCACCTTTCCGATTACAGGCAGCGAACTGAATTACACGAAGAACTTCGTGATACGCTCATAAAGTGTATCATGATGATGAACCTGGCACTGGCATTTATGCTGGCACTGGATTTATTTGCAGAACGAAACAATTATCCAATTGTAAAAAAATGGATGTTACGAATGGTTGCGCTCGCCTTTTGCGTGCTGCTTTTCTTTCTGCTTGACCCAATCCATCGAATTGCAGACATGTTCAGGATTGTGCTGCTGGCCTTCGCATTTCATCTTTTAGTCGCTTTTTCCCCATTTACGGGCAGTGACAATACTCAGGGGTTCTGGCAGTTTAATAAAATCCTCTTCCTGCGGTTTCTAACATCAGCCTTATATTCGGCGGTGCTGTTTGCAGGACTGGCAATTGCCCTGGTTGCCATAGACGGTCTATTTGCAGCAGATATCAGATGGTCTACCTACATGATAGTTTTTGCCATTATTACTGCAGGCTTCAATACCATATTCTTCCTTTCTGGGCTACCTACAGATATTCCCGGCCTAAATGAAGATCACAGTTATCCAAAAGGTTTAAAAATATTTACCCAGTTCGTGCTCATTCCGCTGATGACCATTTACCTGGCCATACTATTGGTTTATGAAATTAAGATCATCATCCTTTGGCAATTACCCAAAGGCCTTGTATCGAGCTTAGTATTGGGTTACGCTGTTTTTGGCATATTATCGTTGCTGTTAATTTACCCAATAAAGGATACTGCCGGCAATGGCTGGATTAAATTATTTTCTAAGTTTTTTTACGTCATGCTTATCCCATTAATCATACTGCTAACACTTGCCGTATCAAAACGTGTGGGGCATTATGGAATTACCGAAAGCCGGTACATCATCATCGTATTGGCTTTGTGGCTGGCAGCCATTACAATCTACTTCCTGTTCAGTAAAAAGCAAAACATCAAAACCATTCCTGTAAGCCTTTGCCTCATTGCTCTGCTGGCTACTTATGGCCCGCAGAGTGCGTTTTCAGTTTCAAAGTATTCGCAGCTGAACCGACTGGAAAGAATGTTGAAATCGAAGAAACCTGAAGACCTGAAAGAGAAACCATCCGTAATCAGATACCTCATACAAGCCCATGGGTTAGCCATCCTTCAGCCATTTGTTAAAAAAGACCTTTCTGAAATTGAACGTAAAATAGAACTTAAAAATGATTACGTCTATAAGCAGCGGGAAGATAAAATAGATACGGCAATGGCCTTGCTAAAGATAAAAGACGAAGGAGAGACTGCCAGAAAGAGCATTAGTTTCACACTGGTGAATGATGAAAATGAGATTTTAAAGGTTAAGGGCTATGATTATGCAATAGAGATGAACACTTACCCGCAGCCTAAAAATTTCGTGGTAAATGGCCATAAAATAGAAACCAATAGCAATAATGCAGGAAACAACCTGACCTTATCAGTAGATGCAATAGAAGTCTTATACATTGACGTAAACAAAATTTTCAAAGAAGCCATACTCGCCTTCAAGAGAGATAGCCTGAAAGCAACAAAAAATAAGCAGGAATTTTATTATCCCGGAAAGCTGATGCAGTTTAGCAAAACACTGGCAGGTTATGAATACACAGTTGTTATTACTTCGCTGCAACAAACCTATTATCCTGACGATGACACGGAGATTGCGAGAAACTGGGGAGATTCCAAAAGCTATTTACTTATTAAAAAGCTTTAGCAAAAAATATCAATAGCGTTACTAAATGGTCATTTAGTAACGCTATCAGTTTAGGGATTGGTAGACCAGGCAGAAACGTCTTTAATAAAAATCCTTCTGTTTAACTTCAGCTGTGCGATGATCACTTCCGCCAGATCTTCAGGTTGCATCACCTTATCCGGGTTGCCATCTGTTAACTTCAGATCAATTGCCATATCCGTAGCAGTGGTACTTGGTGCTAGTGCAGTAACCCTGATGTTATGCTTCCTCATTTCCTGCATCAGAGAAGTCGAAAATGCATTAACCGCTGCTTTTGAGGCAGAATAAGCACTGGTTACAGCCGCAGGACTAAAAGCAGATGAGCTGGAAATATTAATGATATCTCCGGTTTGCTTCTCCATCATTTGCGGAACAACAGCACGGGTCACGAAATAAGTACCGATTAAATTGGTTTGTATTACTTCCTGCCATTCGGTTGGATCAAGCTCTAAAAACTTTGCAAATTTTCCGATTCCGGCATTGTTGATCAGGATATCAATAAATCCAAGTTCTGACTGTATTTTCTCAACAGCACTGTTTACCGAGTCCAGATTTGCTACATCAGCCGTAGCTGTAGCCACCTTAACATGATATGTCTTTAACTCTTCAGCAAGTTGATCCAGATGACTTTGGGTTCTGCCAACCAGCGCAACGTTTACACCTTCATTCGCCAGGGCAATGGCAATTGCCTTGCCTATCCCTCTTCCTGCACCAGTAATTAATGCATTTTTCCCTGATATATTTTCCATTTTATTGATGTTATTTTTACTACAAATCAAATTTAATCCCCTGTGCCAAGGGCAAAGTATCCGAATAATTGATGGTATTCGTTTGCCTGCGCATGTAGGCTCTCCAGGCATCCGATCCGCTTTCCCTACCGCCGCCTGTTTCTTTTTCACCACCAAAAGCGCCACCAATTTCGGCGCCTGATGTGCCGATGTTCACATTTGCAATACCACAATCAGAACCTATAGCAGATAAGAATTGCTCGGCTTCTCTTAAGTTCAAAGTCATAATTGCCGATGACAAACCCTGGGGCACGCCATTTTGTAGCGCAATCGCCTCTTCCAGTGTACTATATTTAATCAGGTACAGGATAGGAGCGAAGGTTTCATGCTGCACAATTTTGTATTCATTCTTTACTTCAGCGATGCAAGGCCTCACATAACAGCCACTGGTATAATGATCACCTGTTAAAACGCCGCCCTCTACAATAAAATTACCACCTTCCACTTTACATTTCTGTATCGAATCGAGATAAGCTGCAACAGCATCCTGATCTATAAGTGGCCCCACGTGATTATGCTCATCAAGGGGGTTGCCGATACGTAACTGATCATAAGCTTTAACCAGCTTCTCTTTAAACGCGTCATACACACTTTCGTGAATAATCAACCTCCGGGTGGATGTACAACGTTGCCCGGCAGTACCTACCGCACCGAACACCGCGCCTATCAAACTCATATCCAAATCCGCATGTTCAGAAATGATGATCGCATTATTACCACCTAATTCTAAAAGGCTTTTCCCCAGGCGTGCGCCCACTGTAGCAGCAACCTCTTTACCCATCCGGGTAGATCCTGTTGCCGAAATTAAAGGAATCCTGCTGTCATTTGTCATTAATTCACCAACTACCCGGTCACCTAAAATCAGGTTGCAAACGCCTTCTGCTACATCATTTTGCTTAAAAACATCCGCAATAATGTGCTGACAGGCTATTGCGGTTAGCGGTGTTTTTTCTGATGGTTTCCAGATGCAAACATTGCCACAGACTAATGCCAGGGCAGCATTCCAGCTCCACACCGCCACAGGGAAGTTGAATGCTGAAATGATACCTACAATCCCAAGCGGATGCCATTGCTCATACATCCTGTGGCCCGGCCTTTCGCTATGCATGGTTAAACCATAAAGCTGACGTGACAGTCCTACTGCAAAATCGCAGATATCTATCATCTCCTGAACTTCCCCAAGCCCTTCCTGAAGACTTTTACCCATCTCATAAGAAACCAGTGTTCCTAAAGCTTCTTTCTTCTGCCTCAATGCATCACCAAACTGGCGCACCACTTCACCTCTTTTCGGTGCAGGAACGGTTTTCCATTGAGCAAAAGCAGTTTTTGCTTTTTCTACAATGGTTTCATAGTCTCCAGGGCTGGCTACTTTAGCTGTAGCAATGAGTTTTCCATCAACAGGAGAGAAGCTTGCTAAACTTTCATTGTTTAAATTGCCTCCCCAAACCTTTCCGGTACTGAAAGCGGCATTGTTGGTTTCTATACCAAGCTCATTTAAAATAGACTGAATATCTGTATTCATATATCTAACGATTTACACAAAAAAACGAAAAATTAAAGTAAAGCAGCCTACATTTGAGTCTTTACTTTATCACAATTGTTAAAGGTTGTGACCTGGTAACTGCATTAAAATCATAAAAAATGAATAAAAAATCCCTACGCATTAGCCTTTTCCTGGCTATTGCACTCCTCTCAAATGCCGTTTTTGCACAAGAACAGTCACCGGAAAAGTCTGCCGGTCTTTCGCCTTACCGCGTCACAGCAACCAAGGTCAATGATTTGATACACACTAAACTCGATGTATCTTTTGATTATGCGAAACGATACTTATATGGTAAAGAATGGCTAACCTTAAAGCCTCATTTTTATGCTACCGATTCACTAACTCTCGATGCACAGGGAATGGACATCAAGACTGTAGCGTTGGTTGGCGCAAAAGGAAATACGCCTTTAAAGTATACCTATCATGATAATAAATTATTTGTAGTACTCAATAAGAAGTACACTAATGCGGAAAAGTATACCATTTACATTGCCTATATTGCTAAACCAGATGAGCTTAAGGTAAAGGGCAGCGCGGCAATAACCGATGCTAAAGGCCTTTATTTTATTAATCCAGACGGAACCGACCTTAACAAACCAACACAAATCTGGACACAGGGGGAAACAGAATCTTCTTCTGCCTGGTTCCCTACCATTGACAAGCCTGACCAAAAAACAACTCAAGAAATTTCAATTACTGTCCAGTCTAAATATACCACTCTTTCAAACGGTAAACTAATTACCCAAAAAGCAAATGCCAACGGTACCAGAACTGATACCTGGAAAATGGACCTACCGCATTCGCCATATTTGTTTATGATGGCTGTTGGTGATTTCAAAATCACAAAAGATACTTACAAAGGCAAAGAAGTAAATTATTACCTCGAACCTAGATTCGCGCCTTATGCAAAGCAGATTTTCGGTAAAACTCCGGTTATGATGAAATTCTACAGCAATATCTTAGGTTTAGATTACCCCTGGAATAAGTACGCGCAGGTAGTTGCAAGGGACTACGTTTCTGGCGCAATGGAAAACACTACAGCTACCCTGCATGGCGAACATGTTCAAAAAACTGACCGTGAACTGTTGGATGGAAATGAAGAAGGAACGATAGCACACGAACTTTTTCATCAGTGGTTTGGTGATTACGTTACCGCAGAATCCTGGTCTAACCTTACCATGAATGAATCTTTTGCCACTTTTGGTGAAATCATCTGGCATGGATATGATGCCGGGAAAGATGCCGAAGACAAATCGAGATATGAAAAATTGCAGTCGTATATCAGTTCTACTAAAAACGGAGACAGTCCTGTTTTAGCCAGATTTCATTATGCCGATAAAGAAGACATGTTCGATAACGTGAGTTATGCAAAAGGCTCTGTTATTCTTTATGCCTTAAAAAATCAGCTTGGCGATGCAGCCTTTTATAAAGGCCTTAATAGATACCTCACCACCAATGCATTCAAAAATGGCGAAACCCATCAGCTAAGATTAGCCTTTGAAGACATTTCAGGCAGAGACTGGAGTCCTTATTTTAATCAATGGTATTATGCCGGTGGACACCCCATTTTAGCAGTAGACTACGGCTATAGCAATGGAAAAGCAACCATAAAAATAAAACAAACACAAGATGCCACCGTTCAAACCTTTACTTTACCTGTTAAGATCGACATCTATGCTAACGGGCAGAAAATCCGAAAAGAGATTCTGATTAATCAGCGTGAACAGGATTTTTCTTTTGAGGTAGCGGCCAAGCCAGCACTAATCGATTTCGATGTAGATAAAATTATTGTAGGCGAAATCAATGACAATAAAACGGCAGAAAACTATTATTTCCAGTATAAAAACGCACCTGCCTATGCCAACAGAATAGAGGCTTTACAATTCATTATGCAAAGCAAAGCCAAAAGCGGTCAGCAGGTTTTACTTGCCGGATTAAAAGATATCTCAGGCGATTTACGCGCATTGAGCATTGACGGTTTAAACCTCGAAGATGCGGAGATTAAAGCAGCCGCTTTACCCGTTCTACTGCAAATGGCCAAAGCTGATAAAGACACAGAAGTCAGATCAGCTGCAATATCCAAACTTGCTGAAACAGGAGATCAAGCGTACACCACGCTGATGAACGAGAGTGTAAAAGACAGATCTTACAAAGTGATAGCGGCAGGGATTGCTGGTCTTTCCAAGCTGGCGCCAGAGCAAAGTTCAGCGGCTTTGGCATCCTTGGATCAGGATACAAAAGATCATATTTCAAGCTCAATTGCAGCGTTATATGTTGCAGATCCGAAAGATGGGCATCAGGCGTTTTACACCGACATTATGAGTAAAGGCGATCGCAATAAAATCTTTGCGGTAATCGGTCAGTATTTCCAGTATTTACGTGCTAACAATAACCCCGCTGTTACTGAAAAAGGCATTGGGGATATCAAAAATGTTATTGAACGGTTAAAACTTCAAAGCTACCTGAACAAGCAACTTTCAGGTGCGTACTCAGCTGCAGCGCAAGGCAAATCACAGCAAGCATCATCTGCAAGCGGTACAGCAAAAACCAACTTAAATAAGCAGGCAGAGATATTTAATAAAGCTGCGGCAGAATTGAACAAAGAATAAACTGGTGGATTAAATAAAAAAGCCTGACGGTGTAAGCTTATCGTCAGGCTTTTTTTTGCAATAAGTATATACCAATCATATAACTGAAGTTCCGATAAAAATGGCTGTAACAGCCATTTTTTCATGACCCACTCATTACCATACTCCAATATATTTATCTTATTTTTGTAAAAGTAGGGAGGAAGGAACCGCGATGTTGAAAAAACAACAGATTATCTAAACATGATAATCACACTCAATAAGCTTTATTTTCAGTCATTTACATTGTTTTTAACAATTGATGTTAATAATTATTTGTAAAATGAACAATTTAAATTATTAAACTTATAATGTGTTTATCTGATACTGGCACGGTTCTTTAATAGGTTATAGATATGGAAGAAGAATTCTTTTTTGAATCCAACGAAGACGCACAACGTTCTGTAGAACGTTATGAAGAAATGCTTCGTAATCAGGATCAGTATTTTTTTGATGCTGGTGCATTCGAATACATCGTAGATTTTTACATCGAGAAAAATGATCCTGTTAAGGCATTACAGGTGGTTGATTTTGCAATCAATCAGCACCCATATGCAACAGTGTTTTTAATTAAACAAGCACATTTATATATTCTCACCAACAATCACGAACAGGCATTTATTTCCCTGCAAAAAGCAGAGTTACTGGAATCATCAGAGCCCGACATCTATTTGTTAAGGGGAAATATTTACCAGAATACCGAACGCTTTAGCGAGGCACTGGAAAATTACGAAAAGGCCCTTGGCCTGGCTGAAAGCACTGATGAAATTCTTTTGCAGATGGCTTATGTATATCAAAGCATGGGCGATTATGAGAATGCCATCAACTATATTAAACAGAGCCTGGAGCAAAACATGGAAAACCAGGATGGCTTATATGAATTGGCATTCTGTTATGATGTGCTGGATAAACAGGAAGAAAGCATTAAATTCTATCAGCAGTATATCGACACCGATCCTTATTCTTATGCTGCATGGTATAACCTGGGGAACAGCTTTCACAAGTTAAATCTTTTTGAGAAAGCGATTGATGCCTATGATTATGCTATTCTGATCAAGGAAGATTTCAGTTCTGCTTATTTTAATAAAGGAAATGCGTTGGTGCAGTTAGACAAATATGACGAGGCTATTGAAGTTTATAAACAAACATTTGAATATGAGCAACCAAATGCCGACACCTACTGTGCCATAGGCGAATGCTGCGAGAAACTGGAAAAAATGGACGAGGCCCGTTCATACTATAAAAAGTCAGTAAAAATGGATCCGAAGATGGCTGATGCCTGGTTTGGAATAGGGGTTACCCTAAATCATGAGGAGCGTTATTTCGAATCCTTACATTTTTACAAAAAAGCAATTGATTTAGAAGCAGAGAATGCCGATTTCTGGTTTGCAATGGCTGATGCATACTACAAGCTGGGCCAGATTGAAGAATCTATAGCCGCATATGAGAAGGTTCTCGAATATAATCCTCTGGATGTTGAAGCCTGGCTGGATTTCAGCACCGTACTTTACGAGCAGGGAAAATTATTAGAGGCTTCAGAAACGATGGCCGAAGCGATCAAAAATAATCCTGAAGCTGCCGAACTTTACTACCGCATGGTAGCCTATCTGTTTGCATTAGGAAGCTATGCCGATGCATTGGGTTATCTGGAAACCGCATTGACTACAGATCCGGAGAAACATTATATTTTATTTGAATACCTGCCTCAACTACAGGATAACAGCGCCATTATCAACGTTATAAACCGATATATTCGGTAACAGTCTTGTGAGAAAAATTTAACTAATAAATCTGAAAATTTTTTTCACTTTTGTACACATATGAATTACCCATTATTAAACGTTCCTGAACGTCCATCAAAACCGCGCCAGAAAGGCTTAACAATGGTTATGGATAAGGGATTAAGCCTACGCCAGGTGGAAGATTTTATTGAAGTAGCTGGCGTACATACCGATATCGTAAAATTAGGTTGGGCAACATCGCATGTTACCCCGAATCTTAAAGAAAAATTAGCTTTATATAAAAGTGCGGGCATTCCTACCTACTTTGGTGGAACTTTGTTCGAAGCATTTATCATCCGTGATCAATTTACAGATTATCAACGTATTTTAGACCAGTATGGAATGGAGTATGCCGAGGTTTCTGATGGTTCTATTGAAATTGAACATGATAAAAAATGCGCTTTCATAAGCGAACTATCAAAACAGGTTACGGTTATTTCTGAAGTAGGAAGCAAAGACGCAGCAAAAATATTTGCCCCTTATAAGTGGATAAAATTAATGCAGGCAGAAATTGAAGCAGGTTCCTGGAAAGTAATTGCCGAAGCGCGTGAAGGCGGAAATGTGGGTATATACCGTGGAAGCGGTGAGGTACGCGAAGGTTTGGTTGATGAGATATTGACTCAAATTCCTGAGGAAACCATTATCTGGGAAGCACCACAAAAAGAACAACAGGTTTGGTTCATCAAATTAATTGGAACCAATGTAAACTTAGGAAATATTGCGCCAGCTGAAGTAATTCCACTGGAAACCATTCGCTTAGGACTTAGAGGAGATACCTTTGATTATTTCCTTAATAAAACTAAATAATCACAAATTCTTTTGGCAAGGCAAAATTAATCTTTCTTATCAGACAGATTAGTTTTGCCTTGTTTAATATGATAAGAATATGAAAACATACGGACTAATCGGATATCCTTTATCACATTCTTTCTCCAAAAAATACTTCACAGAAAAATTTCTGAATGAAGGGATTGGTGATCATCATTACGAACTTTTCCCTATTGAAGATATTAAAGCTCTACCAGATTTACTAAATGCAAATTCAACATTGTGTGGATTGAACGTGACCATTCCACATAAGGTAAATGTGCTTTGTTATTTGAATGAGGTTGATGAGGCAGCAGATCAGATAGGAGCCGTAAATTGCATTTCCATTAAATCATTCGACGGAGAAAACTATTTAAAAGGATACAATACCGATGCTTTTGGCTTTGAAGAGTCGCTTAAACCATTGCTGGCAGACCACCATCAAAAGGCGTTGGTGTTTGGAGATGGCGGAGCAGCCAAAGCGGTAAAGTATGTACTGAAAAAATTGAATATCACCTACCAGATTGTGGTGCGAAAAGCCACTCCAGGTGCGATATTGTATAACGAGATTACGCCCGAAATTTTAGCCTCGCATAAGCTGCTAATTAATACCACGCCTTTGGGCATGTCGCCAAATATTGATACTTATCCTGAAATAGATTACAGCTTAATCGATTCGAGCTACCTGGCTTATGATTTGGTGTACAATCCTTTAGAAACAGCCTTTTTGGCAAAGGCCGCTGCACAGGGTGCCCAAATCAAAAACGGTTTAGAAATGTTATATCAACAGGCAGAGAAAGCCTGGGCCATCTGGAATAAATAATGATGCTGGTGATTAATCATTTGAAAAGCGGGTCAATCAAATCAGGTGTTTAATGCTATGAAAATAAAACAGATAATCTTTTTACCGTTTGCACTACTGCTGGGTTTTTCGGCCTGTCGGAATAATGATTATAGTCCAAAACCAAAGGCTTATTACAGAATTGAATTTCCGGAAAAATCATATCAGGCACTAAAGGCACCTGTGCCCTTCTCATTTTCTTACCCTGCTTACGCTTCAGTTGAACAAGATAAAAGCCGAGACGCACAAAATAACTGGTATAATTTACACTTTAAGCAGTTTAATGGTTATCTACACTTAACCTATTATGATGTTTCCGGGAAAGAAGCCTTCAATGAAATGGTGGAAGATGCAAGGAAACTAGCTTTCAAGCATACCATTAAAGCAAGTGCAATCGATCAGAAACTGATTAATTATCCAGAGAAAAGGGTTTATGGAGTATATTACGCGATAGAAGGAAATACTGCATCATCCGTACAGTTTTTCTTAACCGATAGTGTGAAACATTATTTCAGGGGTGCACTTTATTTTAATGAACGCCCGCAGTATGATTCCATAGCACCCGTGATAAAATTCATTAAAACTGATATCGATACCCTTATTTCAACATTTAAGTGGAAAAACTAAAGAACTATGATTACCGTAAAAACATTCACATTTAACGCGTACAGTGAAAACACATACCTGCTTTTCGATGAAACCAGGGAATGTGTAATCATCGATCCCGGGATGTATGATGCCTCGGAGCAGAACGAAATTTCTTCATTTATAAAATCAAATGAATTAACACCGGTATTGCTTCTTAACACACACTGCCACCTGGACCACGTGTTTGGCAATAAGTTTATTTTTGATACTTACGGACTAAAGCCTCAGTTTAACGAGGGAGAATTACCAATTATCAGTGCAATCCCGGGTTATGCACCCTCAATGGGATTTACCCGCTATGAGCTTTCACCTTTACCAGATGTTTTTCTTCCTCAATCAGGTACAGTATCATTCGGCAATAGTACGCTGGATTTGATTTTCGCACCGGGACATTCTCCTGCTCACCTGTGTTTTTATAACAAAGAAGATCATATCCTAATGGGGGGCGACGTATTATTTTATGGCAGCATTGGCCGAACCGACCTTCCCGGCGGGAACCATCAGCAACTTATCGAAAACATTTCAACCAAACTTTTTGTATTACCAGAAGAAACCAAAGTTTACCCTGGCCACGGTCCGGCAACAACTATTGAGTTTGAAAAAAAACACAATCCTTTCTTTTAGCGAAAAGTGAGTTAGGGCAGGTTGCATTTTCCATCTTACATGATACATCTTACATTTTAACTATCTTTACCAGCGTGAATGCGTCGTTCTATATTGCCAAAAGGTATTTGTTCGCAAAGAAGTCTACAAATGCCATCAATCTGATATCAGGCATATCAATGGTTGGTGTTATGGTTGGAAGCGCCGCACTAATTATTATACTTTCGGTTTTTAACGGACTGGAAACGGTGGTTTTGGGAATGTTTGATACCGTTACCCCACAAATCCAGATTACGCCTGCAAAAGGCAAAACCTTTGACCCCAACACTACTTATTTCAATTCCCTCAGAAAAAACAAAGCTGTTTACGCTTTCGCTGAAGTACTGCAGGAAAATGCCTTGTTAAAATACAATAACAAGCAGGCCGTAGGTATGGTGAAAGGCGTAAGTGATGCTTATTTAAAAAATCCAAAACTAGACAGTACGATTAGAGAAGGAAAGTTTGTATTAAAAAGCAAGAGCGGCAACCACGCAGTGATCGGTAATGGCCTGCAAAGTTATCTGGCGATTAATACTTTCGACCCCTTCACCGAACTGGAATTATACTCCCCAAAGAAAACGATTGCGGTGAATTCTATCAATCCGACTGAAGATTTCAATTTAAAGAGCATACCTGTTAGCGGTGTTTTCGAAGTGCAGGAAGAGTTTGACAATGGCATCATTGTGCCGCTCGAATTTGCCCGTGAATTACTTGATGAGCCTGTAAATGTTTCATCACTCGAAATCAATCTTAATCAGGGAGTAGACGTTGATGATTTCAAAAGTGAAATTGCCAGTAAACTTGGTGATACTTTTTCAGTGAAAAACCGGGCTGAACAAAATAGTTCTTTGCATCATATTTTCAATTCGGAAAAAAGCATGGTTTATATCATCCTCACCTTTATTCTGATCATTGCCATTTTTAACGTTGTGGGCTCATTAACGATGCTGGTAATTGATAAAGTAAAGGACATTGCCATCCTCAGTAGCCTGGGCGCAGGAAGAAAATTAATTAAACGTATTTTCCTGATTGAAGGCATGATGATTACGATGTCGGGCTGCGTGCTGGGTTTAATCATTGGTGTAATATTTTATTACCTCCAACATACCTTCGGCATCATAAAAATGGGAGAGGGTTCAATGCTGAATTCCTATCCGATAGGATTGAAATGGAAAGATTTTGTATTAGTTTTCATTACGGTTGGTATTTTCTCATTTTTGGCATCTGCTTTGTCATCTAATTTAAGTGTAAAGAAGATCGATCAAATAAATCAAACTATATAGCATGAAGTTTTTTAAGCAAGCAATAGTATTCGTTGTGCTCCTTGGCGTAGCCGTTACAGCTTGTAATAGGGATAATAAAGCCGAGGGTGATAAAACGAATGTAAAAATGGTTAAAGGCTTGTATACCTTTGGCCCGGAAATGAAGTCCTTTACACTTTGTGAGGACGGACGTGAATACTGGGTTACCGATAGTATTAAAAACCTTGAACTGCAATACAACAACCTTGGCTTCGAAAAACCTTATGAACCGGTTTACGTTGAATTAGAAGGCTATTTTACAAAATCTGATACCGCTACCGTTTCCCAGGACTTTGATTCTACACTGGTTGTAACCAAAGTGGTAAAAATCAGTAAAGAGATCCCCGACGGATCCTGTTCTCAATAAGATAGAAATTTCCAATATATAAAAGGCGGCATCTGGATTACAGATTGCCGCCTTTTTCGTTTTGCAACCTCAGCATTTTTGTTCCATTCCAGCCCAATACTGATAGTTTATTTACAGGGGCTCAACAGGGAATCGAGAGGGGGTTAACAGGCATTTGCCCCTACTAACCCCCTGTTAACCCCCTGTTAAGCCCCTGCCAAGCCCCTGTCAATCTAAGCCCGTTACAAAAAACGGGTATAAATAAAAAAGCTCCTTGACATAACATCAAGGAGCTTCAGTATTGTACTAAAGAAATCTACTGTGCAGGGAAGCTGAAATTGTAAGTTCCTTGCTCACCAATACCAGAAATATTGATCATATTATTTCTGCCCATTGGCAATGCCTTCTGCACATCTGCAACAGAGCTTACCGGCTGTCCGTTAACTTTCGTAATAATTAATCCCTTTTCTACACCAATGTTATCGAAAGCTTTACCAGTAACAACTGAAGTCACTACAACCCCACTATTAATTCCATACTTAGATTTCTGGGCTTGCGTAGCAGGAGCAAACGTTGCGCCCAACTTAGAAACCTCAACACTTTTCGCAGCAGTATTGGTTGCGGTTAAACCAACACTTGATTCACCTTTTAAGGTTACGGTAATGTCTTTTAATGAACCATCTCTCAATACGCTTAATTTCACTTTATCACCTGGATTTAGGCGGCCAATTTTCTCCTGTAAATCAGGTGAGTCGTTAATAACCACACCCTCTACCTTTTTGATAATGTCGCCTGGTTTAATACCAGCTGCAGCAGCACCGCCACCAGCAACCACATCACTCACGTATAAGCCGCTCACCTCGTTTGTCTTGATATTATCTGGTTTTTCCTCTGCACTAAGCGGGAAGAAGTTAACACCAATATAACCACGTTTAACAGAGCCATATTTCATAAAATCATCAACAATTTTACGGGCGAGGTTAACCGGTATAGCAAAACCATAACCCTGGTTATAACCACTTTGAGAAGCAATAGCTGAATTGATACCTACAAGCTCGCCACTTGCGTTTACCAATGCGCCACCACTGTTTCCGGGATTAATGGCAGCATCTGTCTGGATAAAAGATTCGATACTCGTGTTCGCCGGTGCCTGTGGTCTTTTACCTGTACGCTGATATTCACGGTATTCCTGCTCTGTCATTTCATTTCCACGTTGTTCCTGACCAATAATACCTATGCTCCGGTTTTTTGCGCTTACAATACCTGCTGTAACAGTTGTATTTAAATCTAACGGGAAACCTACTGCCAGCACCCATTCACCAACCTGAACATTATCAGAGTTACCCATTTTCACTACCGGCAATCCTGTAGCGTTTACTTTGATCAAGGCTAAATCTGTATTAGGGTCACGACCAATTACCTTAGCTTCTACCTTTCTTCTGTCGGTTAACACTACTTCCACTTTCGAAGCATTTTCTACTACGTGATTATTCGTTACGATATATCCATCCTGGCTGATGATGACACCCGATCCGGATGCCGCCCTTGGCTGACGTTGTGCCTGACGGCCACCGCCTCCGAAGAAATCATCGAACATATCAAAAGGAGATGAACTGCGTTCATTACCACCACTCTTAGCTTCGTATGTTGTTTTAATGTGGACTACGCCTGGCGCAACCGCAGCCGCTGCCTGAGTAAAATCTGCAGTACCCGCAGATGAAACCTTTAACGGGTTATTGGCAAAGTACAAATTCTGCTTTTCAGAAATTGTACTGCCTGTTTGGTTGCGCTCAAATAGCTTATAACCCCCAACCGCTGCTACCCCACCTATAAAGGCAGCTAATACGGTAACTCCTAATATTTTTTTCATGTGTTTGTATATTGTTTTTTAATAGTCATGAAGCCATTAAAACCTATTGATTGGTTAGACTCTAGTAACTTCACTTGTTTGATAATGTTAATTTAAAAACCTGATCTGTTATAAACTAATTTGCTAGCTAATGGTTTGCCTATAATCGATTTCGGTCAATTCGCTTAAGCACCTGGTCACTTTGATTTAAGCAGGATGCTCAGGCAGTTTTTATCTGCTCAAATTTTCTTTTGTAAGTTTATTCAAATTTAATACCATATAAACGATATTTGCATCTTCAAAGCGCTTTAAACCTTGTTAAAAAATGTTAAATTACAAAACATAAGGAGCCTAAGAAATATTGCAACTCAAATATTGCATAAAATAATGAAGATTAAATGAAAATCAATTTTTTAAAATATCAGGGTGCAGGTAACGATTTTATTTTGATTGATCACACTGCAGGACCACTAAAAAACATTGATAATGAACTGGTTGAAAAACTATGTCACCGACGTTTTGGTGTGGGCGCAGATGGGCTCATGTTTCTGACCAAACATCCTGATTATGATTTTGAGATGCACTACTTTAATGCTGATGGAAAATTAGGTAGTATGTGTGGAAACGGTGGCCGCTGCATTGTGGCCTTTGCTAAGCACCTGGGCATCATTGGCAAAGAGACTAACTTTTTGGCAGTAGACGGTCCTCATTATGCCAGAATTTCAGAATCGGGAGATTGGGTTGACCTTCAGATGATTGATGTGGATTCCATCACAAATGATGGCGAGGCTTTCGTACTAAACACAGGCTCTCCTCATTATGTTGCCATACAGGATAACTTAAGCAGTTTTGATGTTTTTAATGCCGGAAAAAGCATCCGCTATAATACCAACTATAACGAAAAGGGAATTAATGTAAATTTCGTTGAAGATAATGGCGACCATTTATTTGTGCGTACTTACGAACGTGGCGTTGAAGATGAAACCTATGCCTGTGGCACTGGTGTTACCGCTGTTGCAATGGCAATGGCGAAATACAAAAACCAGACAGGCCATATTACAACTGCGATCAAAGTATTGGGCGGCGACATTAAAATAGAATTCGATTACGACGGACATAAATTTACCAATGTATTTTTATGCGGTCCGGCAAAATTAGTATTTGAAGGCGAGGTTGAATAACCTGGCCTTTAAGTATCCAGTTGTAACAAAGCCAGCCATTCGATATCTTAACTAAAAGCAAAACATGAACTTTTTAGGCAATATCATCTGGATTATTTTTGGCGGTATATTTATCTTTTTCGAATATATTATTGGCGGATTAATTTTATGCCTCACTATTGTTGGCATACCCTTTGGCATTCAATGTTTTAAATTTGCGATAGTTGGCCTTGCGCCTTTTGGCGTCAAAATTAAAGATACATCTTCTAACACCGGCTGCCTGTCAACCATTATGAACCTGATCTGGATTCTCTGTGGAGGATTCTGGATTGCACTGACACATCTTTTCTTTGGGATATTACTTTGTATCACCATCGTAGGTATCCCGTTCGGACGTCAGCATTTCAAGCTCATGAATCTGGCGTTTACACCCTTTGGAAAATCCATTTCCTGAAAAACTATAACTGACGATAAAGCGTAAGAACTATTTTATCAGGCCTATTTTTTTTGAATGGCTGATGGCTTCCTCACTACTGTTAAACAAACAGGTTTCCACCCCCTTAAGCTCAATTTTGTCTAAAGCGGACCTTGCATCTATGAATTTTTCAGGCCTGATGTTCCTGATGTAGACCGCAGCTATATTTTGTGGATATTTTTCTACGATAGCCGCATATATAGTGGGATCCTGCTGAGAATTGTCGCCAAAGAAAACAAATTTTTGGTTCGGGAAAGCATCAAGTATCCTCATAACCCTAAGTAACTTGCCCTCGTGTCCGGTTTTACCTGTAGCTATTAAATCCTTCCATCTTTTTAATGTGTTCAGTAAAAAAGCCCCATCTGGCAGTTTATGGAAATGAAATGTTTCAATTAAATAATCGTAAAGGTTCCATTCGCTGCTGCTGACATAAAAAAAAGGGTTGGGCTGATCCTCCTGCGTATGTGATAAAGCAAGCTGCCGGTAATGTTCTGCAACATTCGGAAACGTTTTTCGTGTATGTGGATTTTTAATAAAAAGTTCTCTTAACCTCCTGGCAATGGTAGCCGAGTGAGAAATCATCACGGTATCATCCACATCAGAAATAAAAGCATACTGTGTGATATGAGGAACATACACTTTCCCTTCACCTGCACTTAACACATTTCCGGCCTCATCCACCGCCTCAACTTTTACAAAATGCCATCCCGCTTTCACATCTTCAGTAGCTTCCCATTCAAACCTGAAAAAGCCGTCTTGTTCCGTACGGTTATAAATGGTTTGATCAAAAAACTGCAGCCTTACGTTTATAAATGGATAGGGCTTCAGGATGAAAAGCTTTAACAGGTGTAGAATATTAACAAATATTTTGTTGCTGTAAATCTGCCGGCTTTTCGCCCTGCGTTTGAAAACATGCCCATAAACTACCAGATTATGCTTGTGTCCGTATCCATGATAAACTTTTACACTTGCAGATTTATTCATTGTTGTAAAACAGTGTTTGTTAAAACTTGTTTGTGTTGTAAATCATTAAGGTAAAAATATGAAACTTCAATTCATCATCAATCCAGGTTCAGGAAGTCACGATATTGACCTTAAAGAGGCAATCACTTCGCATTTTGCGAACAGAGAAGCAGATGTAGTGATTTATGAACTACCGGATAATTGTTCGCTTGCAAAAATTAAAGAACAAATTGAATCTGTTCAGGCAGACAGGGTGATTGCGGTTGGAGGTGACGGTACTTTGAAACTGGTTGCGAGTTGTTTATTAAAATCACAAACACCCATTGGGATTATCCCTGCAGGCTCGGCAAATGGTATGGCAAAAGAACTTGGTATCCCAACAGATATCAGTGAGGCACTGAGCCTGATTGAGCATGGAACTGCCAAACAAATCCACGTGATTAAGATTGATGATGAGATCTGCATCCATCTGGCAGACCTGGGATTTAATGCTTATCTGGTTAAAAAATTCGATGCGCTGCCGGAAAGGGGGATGTGGGGTTATGCTAAAGCTACCTGGCATGCGCTCTGGAACCATAAAAGGATGGAAGTGGAGCTTTCGCTGAAAGGCGAGAAAATAAAGTCAAAGGCCGCAATGGTGGCCATTGCCAACGCCACCATGTATGGAACAGGCCTCAAAATAAATCCAGATGGAAAACTTGATGATGAGCTGTTTGAAATTATCCTGGTGAAAGATTATTCCTATCTGGAGATTATAAAGATATGGTTAACCAGACTGCCTTTTAATCCTAAAAAGATTGAAGTATTTCAAACAGCATCAGTAAAAATATTTTCAAAACATCAGGTTCACTTTCAGGTAGACGGAGAATATATCGGGAGGGTAAATGAAGTAAGTGCGGAAGTGATACCACGTGCGATATCAGTAATTGTTCCTTAATTGATCGCGGTGAGTCTGGATCGTGAAGTATAGTCTGAAAAACTCTGCGACAAAGCATACTTTGAGCAGGATATAAAACCATTTTTCACTTAAACTAACCTGAAACAACTCAGGGAGGTAAGTGAGAAACCCGATAGAAAATACCCATACGATTAATCTGAATGGGAACTGCACATAATAGGTAATAAAACCAAAGCGCTTATATTGAAAGAGTCCTGCAGCAGAAACAAATAATGATAAAAACAGTGGGATTAATAACGCTACCTTGATTTGAGAGAGCAGCTGATCTGGAATTTGATTTAAGTGAGTGACCATACTCCAGAATTGCGTGGCCAATAATATAATGCTGATTACATCCAGCAATGCAAAAAGTCTGCTTGTATTTCTCATTAAGCGATTTATATAAACCTACTTGCAATATTTAACCAGGTATTCATCCGCTAGTTTGCTCCCCATGTATTTAACAAACAAAAAGTCTTCACACGCGCCTTGTTTATCGCCCTGCTTCATTTTTTTCATTCCGCTATCGATACGCGATTTGAGGTAATCATCATCTATACCCAACTGATTTTTGATGGAGATAATCTGCGCCTCCTGACCTGGTTTGGCCTGATCTATATTTTTATAAAAGTTGATTACGGAATTGGTCAACCCTTCTTCAGCCTGGTAGTTGCGTATGGCTTCCTGAATATCTGAACTGGATTTACCTTCGCAGTTGTAACCCGAAAGCCTGAAATTAACAGGTACCACAACAGAAGCAGTTGTATCGTAACCTGCAGGAACCTGCCATTTTCCACTGCTCATTCTCACAAGCCTAAGGGCTTCCTCATCCAGCTCACTCAGTATTCCTTTGCTCACTTTCGAAGAATACACCCTTCCTTTTTCATCTAGTTTAAAACTGATATTTACGGTGCCCTGAATACAGTTATCTTTTGAAAAGCCGGGATAGATCATCTTGTCTCTCAAAAAAGTAGCAAAGCCGGTTTTGCCAGATTTAAACTGCAGCTGGGCCATGCTGGCACCACTATAAAGCAGCAGGCAAAGGATAATCAACTTTCTCATCATACTAATTTACGCTTTATCAGGCAATAAAAGTTGATTGCAGAATAATATTCGGATCAGGGCAGTTGGCCAGATATTTCTCCCGTTCGCTATACTTGCATACACCAGGATAATCACCTTTAAGGCCTTCCATATCCTGAATGACTTGAAAATGCAGATGCGGAGGCCAGTAGCCGTTTTCTTCTTTTACCCCTAAAGTGGCAAAAGGAGTGGCTGCCGGAATGAACTTTCCTGCAGTTAGTCCGTCCAGGGAACTGAGACTCAAATGTCCGTGAAGCACGTTAAATTGAATGCCTTCGATATCGTAGGTCAGAATAATCGTAGCACCATAGTCGCCGAAATGGTTATTATTGGCAAAACTATGCACAGTGGCATCAAAAAAATTATAAACCGTAGTGCCTGCCGGCGCCCATATATCAACCCCTAAATGCAATCTCCTGGGCTCTTCGCCAGTATCAAAATGAGCACTTCGGGAATAAATGGTTCTATGCTCATCATAGCCACCAATTCCATAGCGGGCATCACGGGTGGCAAGTTTTTGATTTACCCAGGCAGAAAATAATGCAGTATCATCTAAAATCTCATTGGTCAGCTCGGTATTAGCGGCTGTGAAATCCATCTGAAGTAAACGGTCTTTCGAAGTGTCGAAATCTATAACAGGCTGAATTAACAGTCTGTTAGACTCAATGATCTGTTCAAAAGATGGCTTCGAAAAGTTGGACATACTTACTGCGATACTGCTTAGAATTATTCTTCGTCTTCGTCTTTTTGTCTGGGCTCTTTGGCAATCTTTTCGAAAAGATGATCCATGCGTTCTACATATTCGTTTGTATCATCAACAAAAAATGTTAACTCGGGCACTACCCGTACCTGGTGACGGATTCTGCTGCCCAGCTTATATCTGATTTCACCAGCATGTGCATTCACAGTGTTGATTGAAAGCGTAGTATTATTGGTATTAAAAAAGCTTAGATAAACCTTTGCCACAGCTAAATCCGGCGATACGCGAACGCGGGTAATGGTTACCAGTGTATTTGGTAAAAATGCAGCACCCTCACGCTGAAAAACCTGTGCTAACTCCTCTTGCAGTACCCCTGCAAATTTCTGCTGACGTTTACTTTCCATATTCTAATATAACAAATTACTATCATACGGGTATCTCGCTACGTGTGCAGCTTTGATTTTATCGTACAACAGTGTTTTAAATTCTTCAATATTTTCTTTTTCTGTTGCCGAAATAAAGAGAACAGGCACCTTATCGTGACTCATCCAGCTGCGCTTAAAATCCTCGAGTGTTAGTTTTCCATCATCTTCTTCGTTGTCAACTTCAGGAGATACATATGCATCTATTTTATTAAATACCAGGATGGTATCTTTATCTACAGCGCCAAGATCTTTTAAAGTTTCATTAACGGTATTAATCTGGTCTTCGAAATTGGGATGCGAAACATCCACAACATGGATCAATAAATCCGCCTCACGAACCTCATCCAGGGTAGATTTAAAACATTCTACCAGATGGTGAGGAAGTTTGCGGATGAAACCCACAGTATCAGACAGCAAAAAGGGCAGATTTTCAATCACCACCTTCCTCACTGTAGTATCCAATGTGGCAAATAACTTATTTTCTGCAAAAACTTCAGATTTGGAAAGCATATTCATGATGGTTGATTTTCCTACGTTAGTATAACCAACCAACGCTACACGAATAAGCTGCCCTCGGTTTTTGCGCTGGGTTTCATTCTGCCTGTCAATATTCCTCAGGCGTTCTTTTAGCAGTGATATTTTATTTAGAATAATACGCCTGTCACTTTCAATTTGCGTTTCCCCTGGTCCACGCATACCAATCCCTCCTTTTTGTCGCTCAAGGTGAGTCCACATCCCCGTTAAACGAGGCAAAACGTATTGTAATTGGGCGAGCTCAACCTGTGTTTTTGCCTGTGCGGTTTGTGCCCTGCTGGCAAAGATATCGAGGATTAAATTGCTTCTATCGAGTACCTTTACACCGAGTTCACGGTCAATATTTCTCAATTGTGAAGGCGAGAGCTCATCATCAAACACAACAGTATCAATCTCTTCCGACTTCACATAGGCTTTAATTTCTTCCAGTTTTCCTGTACCTACGAAAGTTGCCCGTTCAGGTTTAAGCATTTTTTGAGTAAAAACCTTCTCCACTTTTCCTCCGGCTGTATCAACTAAAAAGGCAAGCTCATCTAAATATTCTTTAGTCTGCTCTTCTTTTTCATCGGGTGTTACCACGCCAACTAATATTGCCCGCTCCTGCTTGATAGCAGTATCATAAAATTTCTTTTTTCCCATGTAATTATACAAATATACGAAAATTGATCAGCTGTAAATTAGCGAACGAAAAACGCAGATCAACAAACCTTGCCGGTTTTTGAAATTTATGAAGTTAGACCACTTATATCTGTGCTACAAAATCTTTTATCGCCGTACCCGGATCATCTGTTTTCATAAAGTTTTCACCAATTAAAAAGCCGTCAAAGCCGGCAGCTTTAAGCTCCCTAATGGTTTGAGGGTTACTGATTGCACTTTCAGAGATCTTTAAAAACTCGTTTGGAATAGTATTCACCAGATCAAATGAAGTTTGTATATCTACCGTAAAATCTGCAAGATTCCGGTTATTAACACCGATAGCATCCAGGTGCGGGCAGATACTTCTTTCAAGTTCCTCTAAATTATGTACCTCCAATAACACATTTAAACCAAGGTTTTGAGCAAACTTTCCAAAATCACTAATTTGTTGAGGGCTAAGGATTGCAGCGATGAGCAGAATGATATCCGCTCCCCAGGCTTTAGCTTCTAAGATCTGGTACTCATCAATCATAAAATCTTTACGCAGGATTGGAATTTGATTTGCAGCTCTGGCTGCCAGGATATCATCGGTTTTACCACCAAAGAACTCAACATCGGTTAATACGGAAAGTGCCGATGCCCCCGCATGATTATAAGCCTGGGTCACCTCAGCTACATCGGCTATACCGTTTATTAATCCTTTTGAAGGAGAGCGTCGCTTAAACTCGGCAATAATGCCGGTACGATCTTCGGCCAGTAAAAACTCTTTGAAGGAATATGGCGTTCTGTTGAAGTGAACCGATTGCGTTAAATCATCAGCAGAAATTAATCGCTTCGCATCAGCAACTTCTTCCTTTTTTCGTAGTACGATCTTATCTAAAATGTTCATGTAATTTCTTGTTTGTTAACTCGTCAACCAGTTCTCCATCATTTGCTTACCATATTCTGTAAGTACACTTTCGGGGTGGAATTGTACTCCGCGAACGTCGAGCGACTCATGCCTTAATGCCATAATTTCACTTTTGTGGTCTCTTGCAGTAATTTTCAGGCAGGAAGGAAAGTTTTCCTTACTCACTACCCAGCTATGGTAGCGTCCTACATTGATGGTTTGGGGACATTCCCAGAACAAGGGCTCATCGCCGTCGACAACAGTAACGGGTGTCGCAATACCATGCATAGGACGTCCGAGGTTTAGCAAAGTTCCACCGAAAACCTCTGCAATTGCCTGTTGCCCTAAACATACTCCGAAAATACTTTTGCTCGGAGCATAGGTTTTGATTACATCCAGAAGTAAACCAGCCTCTTCCGGAATACCGGGACCCGGGGAAAGCAAAATTTTATCGTATTGTGATACGTCTGCCAAATCAAACTTATCATTTCTCCATACCACAGCGTCGTATCCAACTTCATTAATTAAATGAACCAGGTTATAAGTAAAACTGTCGTAATTATCTATCACTAAAACTGGCTTTTTATCTTTATTTTCCATCTTGATTTCTTCTTTTTTTCGGGTGATTTACCTTGCAGCTTTTTATATTAGATGCCTTCAGCCATTTGCAGTGCTTTTCTTAAGGCGGCAATTTTATTGTTCACTTCCTGCATTTCAGTTTCCGGAACAGAGTCTGCCACAATACCTGCCCCGGCACGGTAATGCAATTCGTTATTTTTACTCATGAAAGTCCTGATCATGATGGCATGGTTAAAATCTTCATTGAAGCCCATAAAACCAATGGCGCCAGCATAAAAATTGCGCCCCAGTTTTTCATTCTCATCAATCAGCTGCATGGCTTTGTATTTAGGCGCCCCGCTAAGTGTCCCTGCCGGATAAGTATCGGCAACAACTTTAAAAGCACTTACATCTTCCTGAAGGTGGCCACTCACTTTACTTACCAAATGGATAAGGTGCGAGTAATACTGAACCTCCTTAAATGATTTTACTTCCACACGGTTACAATGCCTGCTTAAATCATTACGGGCTAAATCAACCAGCATCACATGCTCAGCACTTTCTTTCGGATCCTGCTCCAGTTTACGGGCCTGTTCTGCATCTTCGATATCATTTCCACTTCGCTTAAAAGTCCCCGCTATTGGAAAAATATTGGCTGTGTTATTTTTGATCGTAATTTGAGCCTCTGGTGATGATCCAAAGAGCTTGAAGTTACCGTAATCAAAATAGAAAAGATAGGGCGATGGGTTGATGGAACGCAGGCAACGATATACATTAAATTCATCACCCGAAAAAGCTTGTTTAAATGCCCGCGACGGAACTATCTGAAAAACATCACCGCGATAAATATGTTTTTGGAGCTTTTCCACCAGCTCCATAAAGCCCTGATCGGTTAAATTTGAGCTTTCCTCCCCCCGAAGCTGGAATTTATATTCAGGATAGTTTTTATTCTGTATAAGGTACTCCATTTTTTCCAGTCCGCCTTCCTCTTCCCCTTCGAAAGTATTCTTGAACAAAGTGATTTCATTTTTAAAATGATCGATAGCAATCAGATAACGATACAAATGATATTGCATCTCCGGAATTTCCTCTCCTTCGGGAGTTTCGGATGTGAACTGAATATCTTCAAAATGCTGTACGGCATTCCAGGTGAAATAACCGAATAAACCACTGGAAATGAACTTAATTTCAGGAAAGTCTGTTTGTTTAAACTGATCCTTAAATTCGGCTATTTCTTCAGTAAGGTTTTTACTTTCTTTGATCGCAACGGTTCCATCCGGAAAATAGGTTTCCAGCCGTTTGCCTTTCAAAATAATTCCGGCTACAGGTTCAGCACAAACGAAACTCATAGAATTCTCACGGCTGTGATAGTCTGAACTTTCGAGTAAGATGCTGTTTGGATAAACATCGCGTAATCGTAAATAAATGCTAACAGGCGTTGTGGTGTCAGCAAGCATTTTTTTATAGGTGGTATTAATTTTAAACATTTTTATCGTCATTGCGGGGAGGAACAATGTAGGCATCTCCCCTTTGTAATTTTTTAAAAAAATAAAAGCCCGGCGTGTGGTTCTACGCCGGGCTTTATTGGTTCAATTAAGGTTTAGGTTGATAAACTATATTTTTCTCATACGCAGCCAGCGCAACTCTTTTTAGAATTACCGCGCCAAAGCCATGTATGTATCTTGCTGATCATGAGCGACAAAAATATAAAGAAATTTGAAAAAGCAAAATATTTACCACAATTAATTCAATATATTTTATGTTAAACTTTTATTTGTTCACGAATAAAGCCGGCTGGCAGGGCGGCTTTATTTAAAATATTATCAATATTCCAGAGTTTCTGTTGCAAAATACACTTCGGCTAACTCAGAAAGCAATCATTTTTTAAGAAACTCCAAAAAATGATCTTCCGGGAACTTCTTTGATCATTAGTGAGATGGCCGCAATAATAATAGTTAAGGCCAATCCAAAGAAAATAGCTATAGTGCGGTGTTTTGCCACAGCATCTGCCACTTTTTTCGATTTTGAGTTCCCAATAGTAATCAGAATAATGGCAATCAGCATCATGCTGGTATGCTCAGCTTTGAAGTATCTTCCTATCGTGTCGCTCATCGGAAGTTTTGTTAGCGGACTTAAAAAATAAAGCACTAATCCGATCAGAAACTGAATATGCGCGCTGATTAAGGTAAAGACATTTAGCTTACGGTTACCTTCTGTATACGTTTTTTTACCTAACCACCCCTGCAGGCCATTAATTACGGCAACAACTAATAAAATTAATACGATGTAGCGCCACCCTGAGTGCGCAGATTTTAAAATACTATACATTTTTCCAAATATGTTTCTTCAAAAATAGTCATTAATTGTAAAAAATAGGATATTCAGCACTTCCAACACTAATTTATATTAGTTTTAAACAAAATAACCACTAAACTTATTATGAAGAAAATTTTACTTGCCCTTGGGCTGGTGTTTTCTACTACGATAATGTTTGCACAACAAACTACTTTCCCTGTTAATGGTTCGTATGATACCCGACCTGGAATGTTTGCTTTTACTAATGCAACTATTGTAGTGAATGCTAACCAAACCCTCACCAATGCAACACTGTTAATTAAAGGCCAAACCATCCAGGCGGTTGGAGCTGGAGTTGCTGTACCAAAAGGATATGTTGTTGTAGATTTAAAAGGAAAATTTATTTACCCCTCACTGGTTGATGCCTTTACCAGTTATGGAATTGCCGAAACTCCGGCGCAGGGACGAGGTTTTGGAGGCCAGCGTCAATCTATTTTCGTTTCGACCAAAAAGGGGGCTTACGGATGGAATGAGGCCATCAGACCAGAAACTTACGTCAAAAGTATATTCTCTGCCGACAGTAAAAAAGCGGATGAATTACGCAAAGTGGGTTTTGGGAGTGTTAATGTCATCAGCCGTGATGGTATTGCGCGCGGGGTTTCTGCCGCTGTTACACTGAACGATGATGCTGACAATAACCTTATTTTGAAAGATCAGACCGCAGCTAACTATTCGTTTAACAAAGGCACATCATCAAATGATTATCCTACCTCTTTAATGGGGTCGATCGCCTTACTCCGCCAAACCTATTATGATGCACAATGGTATAGCAAACAAAAAGAGGAATATAATATTTCTTTAGATGAGTTTGGGAAACAGCAGGCCATGCCGCAGATTTTTGAAGTGGACGGTTGGGCAAATATCCTCCGTGCGGATAAGATTGGTAAGGAGTTTGGTAAAAAATTCATCATCAAATCCGCGGGAGATGAGTATCAGCGAATCAATGAAGTTAAAGCCACAGGAGCGAGCTTAATTATTCCCTTATCTTTCCCAAAAGCATATGATGTGGAAGATCCTGCGGAGGCCAGAAACGTTTCCTTATCGCAGATGAAGGGCTGGGAGCTGGCACCCACCAATCCTGCAGTTTTGGAAAAAGCAGGTGTAAAGTTTGCGCTAACTGCATTCGGTTTAGAGAATAGCCGCGATTTTTGGGGCAACATCCGCTCTGCAATAGAAAACGGATTAACCGAAAAACAGGCTTTACTAGCAACCACAACTATTCCTGCAGAACTTTTAGGAATCAGCGATAAAGTAGGCTCACTGGAGAAAGGTAAAGTGGCCAACTTTCTGATCTCTTCTGATAACCTATTCAAAAACGGCAACATCATTTTTGAAAACTGGGTTCAGGGAAAACGCTTCATCGTTAACAAAATGGACGTAAGTGATGTTCGCGGAACATATAACCTGAACATTGATGGTGTAGGTGCCTTAACCTTAAAAATAACCGGAACGGGTGGAGGCTCTGCTGCAGCGATTGAAAGGACAGGTGCAGATAGTGTAAAAACGACTGCTACCTTTACACGCAATGGCGACTGGGTGAGCATTAACTTCAACCTTAAGAAAAACCCTAAAGGTGATGTTCGCTTAAGCGGATATATTACCTCGGCAAATCCGATCACCATTAAAGGTGAATCTGCTCTTGCTGATGGTTCGGCAGGTAAATTTACGGCCAGCTACAAAGAAGCTGCTAAAGAAATGCCTAAAAAAGATGAACCCAAACCTGCATTAGCTGTTGGCCCGGTAATTTACCCGTTCACCGCATTTGGCAGTGTTGAGTTGCCTAAACAAGAAACTGTTTTGATTAAAAATGGTACAGTATGGACGAATGAAAAAGACGGTGTTTTGCAAAATGCGGATGTTTTGCTGGAGAACGGAAAGATTAAGGCAGTTGGTAAAAACCTTTCTGCCGTGGGCGCGAAAGTAATTGATGCAACAGGCAAACACATTACTGCCGGAATTATCGACGAACACTCACACATTGCCGGTAGCGGAGGGATAAACGAAGGCGCTCAATCGGTATCCGCTGAGGTTCGCATAGCTGATATTATTAATTCGGAGGATGTCAATATTTATCGCCAGCTGGCAGGTGGTGTCACCACTTCGCATATTTTGCATGGTTCAGCAAACCCTGTTGGCGGACAGTCTCAACTGATTAAATTACGCTGGGGTAAATCGCCTGAAGAACTGAAATTTGCAGGTGCAGATGGTTTCATCAAATTTGCCCTTGGAGAAAACGTAAAGCAAAGTAATTTTGGTACAGGTGCCCGTTTCCCAGTTACCCGTATGGGTGTTGAACAAACCTTTGTTGATGAGTTTACACGTGCAAAAGAATATGCCAAAGCGATGTCGATTAAAGGCAGTAATGTTCGGAAAGATCTTGAACTCGATGCCATCGTGGAAATTCTAAACAACAAACGTTTCATCACCTGTCACTCTTACGTTCAAAGCGAGATCAATATGCTGATCCATGTTGCAGACAGCTTAGGCTTCAAAATCAACACCTTTACCCACATCCTTGAGGGCTATAAAGTGGCAGATAAAATGAAAGCACATGGCATTGCCGGTTCAACTTTTTCTGACTGGTGGGCTTACAAAAATGAAGTTGCCGAAGCTATTCCTTACAATGGAAAGATTATGCACAACGTAGGCATTACTACAGCATTCAATTCTGACGATGCTGAAATGGCCCGTCACTTAAACCAGGAGGCTGGTAAATCAGTATTATACGGTAATGTACCAGAAGAAGATGCACTGAAATTTGTAACCTTAAACCCTGCACACATGCTTCACATTGATGACAAAGTGGGTAGTTTAAAGCCTGGAAAAGACGCTGACGTGGTAATCTGGAGCGCAAATCCGTTATCTATTTATGCAAAAGCAGAGAAAACTTTTGTAGATGGGATTGCTTACTGGGACATTGAAAAAGATGCGCAGATCATCAAAGCTCAACAAGCTGAAAAAGCACGTTTGATCCAGAAAATGCTGGAAAGTAAAAGCAAAGGCAGTCGCACGCAGCGCCCGATGGGTGATGCGCCTCGTTTATACAATTGCGAAACATTAGAGAACTATTCAGCCGAATTAACTGAGAAAGAACATGCACACTAACATGAAAACATATTTAATGAGTCTGGCTTTTTCAGCAACAAGCCTGATGTGTTTTGCCCAGGCAAACATTTCGCCAGCGAAAAAACAAAGTAAAACCATTGCCATTACAGGCGCAACCATTCACGTGGGTAACGGAACGGTGATCGAAAATGGTACCCTCGTTTTCAGCAATGGTAAAATCGTATCTGTAACAGCCGGCGGACAAGCCCCTGTTGATGATGTGATAAAAATTGTAGCCACAGGAAAACATGTCTATCCTGGTTTTATTGCAGCAACAACTAATCTGGGACTAACTGAAATAGAAGCCGTGAAAGCCACTTTGGATTTTCAGGAAATTGGCGATTACAATTCACACATTCGTTCTATCGTAGCTTATAATACCGATTCGAAGGTTCCTGCAACTTTGCGAAGCAATGGAGTATTAATGGCACAACCTACTCCCCAAGGTGGCACCGTTTCAGGTAGTTCATCGGTGGTACAGCTTGATGCATGGAACTGGGAAGATGCCGCTTTAAGGACTGACGATGCCATGCACATGACCTGGCCGGTTACGCCACGCTTCAGGGGGGGATTTGGCGGTTTTGGAAGGCCGCAAATGTCGCCCGAGATGTTAACAGAAAGGACACAGGCCGCTATTGCCCAGCTTACTTCTTTCTTTGCAGAAGCCAAAGCGTATGTTGAAATGGGTAAGCCAGAGGTGATCAATACCCGTTTTGAAGCGATGAAAAGAGTTTTCAATGGCGAGGAAAAACTATTTATAGCAGCAGATTCTCAAAAAGACATTGTTGCAGCGGTTAACTTTGCCAAAAAATTTGGCATCACTCCTGTAATCACCGGTGCAGACGAAGCTTATCTGATAATCGATTTCTTGAAAGATCATAACATCAGCTTGGTGGTTAAACAACCACATTCGTTACCCAATAACAATGATGATGATGTGAATATGCCTTACAAGAATGCGGCAGTTTTAGCTAACGCGGGCCTTAATGTGGTACTTAGCATTGATGGTTACTGGCAGCAAAGGAATTTGCCGTTCATGGCGGGCACCGTAACCGCATGGGGTTTAGATAAGGAAAAAGCTCTATCAACCATTACCCTGAATGCTGCAAAAGTAATGGGTGTTGATAAAACTACAGGCAGTATAGAAAATGGTAAGGATGCCACATTCTTCATTTCTGCGGGTGATGCATTGGACATGAGAACCAATAAAGTGGAACAGGCTTTTATTCAGGGTAGAGATATTAACCTGGACAACCTGCACAAGCAACTCGACAGAAAATTTAGCGACAAGTATGCTGCTGATAAAAAGTAAGCAAAAAACAGCTTAACAAAACGGCCGATATTAATTTATCGGCCGTTTTTTATTTTAACATAGGGCGAAAATAAGACCATTTGTAAACCATTTAATAACATAAAATAGAAATCAGCTTAACACTACAACAACAATTTTGCATCATAAAAATCAGAACTAATCATGATGAAAAATTTACTAGTTGCAGTGATGCTACTATTGTCTTTTGCAACTCATTCGGCAATTGCACAAACCACACAAGCATCCATATCCGGTATTGTAACGGATAATCAGAAGAAGCCCATACCCGGAGTATCGGTTCAAATCAGAAACAATTCTACAGGCTTCACCACCAGAACATCAACAAATGCTCAGGGAGAATATACTTTTAAAGAACTTCCTCTAGGCGGACCTTATACCGTTAAAGCAACTTACATAGGCTTTGCAGAGCAAAACAGAACAGGTTACATGCTTAACCAGGGCGATGCTGTAAGTGTGGCGGTTAATATGCAGGAAGACGCCCAAACCCTTGATGGTATCGTAGTTAATGGTTCGGCATTAAGAAATAAAGTACAGCAATTTGGTGCTTCTACAGAAATTTCATCAAAAACAATGAACTTATTACCTGTAAATGGACGTAACTTTTCGAGTTTAACAGATTTATCACCTTTATCAGGTCCTGGGGGAATTTCTGGTCAGTTAGGTTCTTCTACTAACTTTACAATTGACGGTATGACGGCAAAAAACCCAACTTCAGCAGGAAGTACAACCAGCCGTAGTGGTGCACCCTATTCCATCTCCATTGAAAGTGTACGTGAGTTTAAAGTAGTAACCAATCAATACGATGTAAGTTTAGGCCGTTCAGGCGGTGGAACAATTAGTGCCGTAACGAAATCTGGTACAAATGAAATTACAGGTAGTGCATTCGCTTATAACAGAGCCGATTTCTTAGCCAGTACTTACGACATCAGAGGAAATAAAAGAGTGAACGATTTCTCTACTTATCAATATGGATTTAGCTTAGGCGGACCGATAATAAAAGATAAATTACATTATTTTGCAGCCTGGGATCATCAGAGAGATTCCCGCCCGTTAATTATTGCTGATATTAGTTCGGATGCAGATATAGCTCGTTTTAATATTACGAACAGCACCCTGAACAATTTTTTAGCTGTAGCAAAAACCAAATATGGTGTAGCAAACACCCCCCAATTTGGATCTTTCCCTAAAAAAAGAGGTACTGACGCCGGATTTCTTCGCTTAGACTGGCAGATTAACGATAAGAATTTATTAACCGTTAGAGATAACTATACAAACGACAGAAATCCGTTAGGATTAGCTGACAATACCGCCATTAATTTCTATGAAAGTTATGGCAATGACAAAAATGTGGATAATAGTTTATTGGCTACTTTACGTTCTACCATTAGCAGTAAAATTACCAACGAATTAAAACTGCAGCATTTATACACCTACCAGGCCAGTACTCAAAATGATGAGCTAGGCTTTGCCATCCCAAGGGCTGTGGTTTCTAACTTAGAATCTACATCACCAACCGGAGCTACACTGGCAACAGCAGTTCAAATTGGCGGACACCGTTTCGGACAAGAGGGTTTTACCAATAACGTTTTCCAATTAGTAGATAATTTTTACTACAACACCGATAAAATCAAATATACTTTTGGAGTTGACCTGATGTATACGCATGCAAAATCGTTGTATGGTAGTGAAGTGAATGGCCGTTTTACATTTAACACCTCGGGTACTGTAGCAGCAGGAAACAGGCAAACTGCTTTACAAAACTTCGACAATTTAATCCCAATCAGTTATTACCGAGAAGTTCCATTAGTTGCCGATCCGACAGTTGTTGGTAAGTTATGGAATACGGCAATTTATGGCCAGATGCAAACTAAACTGGGTAAAGGTTTAGATTTTACAGGGGGCTTACGTTTAGATTATAGCAAATACCCAACATCACCGCTAAACCAGGATCTTTTTAATGCCATTGGGGTAAGAACAGATCATAAATTAAAGCAATTTTTGATTCAACCCCGTATTCAGTTTAACTGGGACGTTAATGAAAAACATACTGATTATGTACGGTTAGGAGCCGGAATTTTCGGATCGGATGTGAACAATTATGTAACCATTAATAACCTGACATTTGATGGTAAACACTTTGCAACGGTTGATGTTACAGGCACAGGCGTTCCTACTCCAAACTTTATTGGTTACAGAAATGGAACCGCTACAGCGCCAACTTTACCAGGATTACAAATTCCTACCATCAATACTTATGCTGAGGATGCTAAAATCCCGGTAGTTTATAAAGCTAACTTATCATATAACAAATTGATCAATGATAGAATAAGGGTAGGTATTACCGGTTATGCAACATTGGCACGCAATAACTATATGTATGTAGATAGAAATATGGTTGCCAATCCTTTCTTCAGGCTGTCAAATGAAGGGAACAGAGGCGTATATGTACCGGCAAATACTATTATTGCGAGTAACGGAGTTACGGATTGGAAAACAGGCCGTTTAACGAATTTATTTGGCAGAGTACTGGAAATGAACAGTAAAGGTAAAGTAAATCAATTTGCTGTTGTTATAGATGGTACATGGAGATACTTTAAAGACGGGGAAATCTCAGCGAGTTTTACCTGGAATGATACTAAAGATAATACCTCATATAATGGTAACGTAGCCAATTCTGCAACACTATCTTTACCTGTTATCGATGACCCACGCGACTTAAGTAAAATGACTTATTCAAATGGCCAGTTTAGAAATAAAGTAGTTGTTTATGGAACTTTACCTTCATTCTACGGCATTAAAGCCGGTATCCGTTATTCGGGCATTGGCGGCACAAGATACAGTTTACTATCTGGAGGAAATACCAATGGTGATTTCGTAGCAACCAATGATTTAGCTTACATCTTCAACCGGTCAAATGCAAATGTTCCGGCTGCGCTTAGAACTGCTTTACAAACATTACTTGATAATGGTGCTGCAAGCCAGAGCTTAAAAGATTATATCACTAAATATGAAGGCACATTTGCCGAGCGTAATGGTGGTATAAACCGTTTCTACGGTACATTTGATTTGAGACTAGCTTATGAGATTAAATTTGGCAAGAAACAAAAGGTAGAAATTTCTGGCGACTTGTTTAACGTAGCAAACTTATTTAAGAAAACCTGGGGAACATCAGAAACCTTAGGTACGCAGGCTTTATATGCTGTTACCGGCTTTGATGCTGCAAGCTCGAATTACAACTACCGTTTAAACAACACTGGTATCGTAACGCCAACCGGAAACCCTTGGCAAGCCCAAATTGGTTTGAGATATGGATTTTAAACATTGAAAGATACGCTGTATCTTTCTGCAAAGTCATAAAAAAAGGGAATGGATTTTTATCCGTTCCCTTTTTTTATGTTTGCATTAACAAACAACAAAACTTTAATGGGATTATTATTAGACTACCTGAAAAACCACAAGTGGATTGTGGCCCTTGCGCTATTGCTTGCAGGTGTAAATATTGGCTTTTCACTGTTAGATCCATATATCACAGGACGAATTTTAGATCGTTTTATTAATCAAAAAGATAAATTAACCTATAGCCAGTACCTTTGGGGTTCGCTGGGTTTAATCGGTCTTGCCATTGGTGCGGCAATGGTTTCGCGTATTGCTAAAAACTTTCAGGATTATTTTACCAGCGTTATTGTACAAAAGGTTGGTGCTAAAATGTATGCCGATGGCTTACAGCATTCCTTAAAATTACCCTATCAGGTTTTTGAAGATCAGCGCAGCGGTGAAACGCTGGGTATTCTGCAAAAGGTTCGTTTAGATTCTGAAAAGTTTATTACCTCCTTTATCAGTATTTTATTTGTGAGCCTCATCGGGATGATCTTCGTTATCGTGTATTCGGTTTCCATTAGCTACAAGGTTACGTTGGTTTACTTCACCGCGATACCGCTTATTAGTTTCGTGAGCTGGTTTTTAAGTCGTAAAATCAAAACCATTCAACGTTCTATTGTAGGTGAAACAACAGCGCTGGCTGGCTCCACTACCGAATCATTGAGAAACATCGAACTGGTAAAAAGTTTAGGTTTAGCTGATCAGGAGATCGATAGGTTGAATAAAACCACCTACAAAATTTTAGGTCTGGAACTTAAAAAAGTAAAATACGTGCGAAGCATGAGCTTTGTACAGGGTACAACTGTAAACCTGGTTCGCAGCACAATGATATTGGTTTTATTGTTGTTGATTTTTGATAATTCGATTACAGCAGGTCAGTACCTAACCTTTCTTTTTTACTCATTTTTCCTTTTTGGTCCGCTTCAGGAGCTTGGAAATGTTATCCTCGCCTGGCGTGAAGCAGAGGTATCGTTAGGCAACTTCAAAAAGATTTTAAGTACACCGGTTGACAAGAAGCCTGACAATCCTATCTCTATCCAGAAGATAAAAGATTTAACATTTAGCAATGTTGGCTTTAAGCATCAAACCGCAAACAGAAATGCGTTGGAGAACATATCTTTCAAAACCCATAATGGCCAGACCATTGCTTTTGTTGGTCCATCGGGATCTGGCAAAACGACATTGGTGAAGCTTTTGGTAGGGCTATATCAACCTAAAGAAGGTGAAATTTTATACAATGGAACGCCTAGCAATAACATTGATCTTGATGCTTTAAGAGAGAAAATCGGATTCGTTACGCAGGATACGCAACTTTTTTCGGGTACCATCAGAGAGAATCTATTATTTGTAAATCCGACTGCTACCGATGAAGAATGTTTTAAGGTATTGAACCAGGCTGCCTGTCAGACGCTATTAGCCAGAGCAGATAAAGGACTGGACTCATTAATCGGAGAAGGTGGAGTAAAGGTTTCTGGTGGAGAGAAACAACGTTTATCAATAGCAAGAGCGCTACTCCGTCAGCCAGATATCCTGGTTTTCGACGAGGCAACCTCGTCACTTGATTCGATTACCGAAGAAGAAATTACCAAAACCATCAGAACCGTTTCAAACCTGACCGATCACATCACCATTTTAATTGCGCACCGCTTATCAACCATCAAGCATGCAGATGTTATTTACGTGCTGGAAAAAGGCAATATCATCGAGCAGGGTAAACACGAAGCGCTGATTGCACAAAATGGTTTATATCAGGCCATGTGGCGCCAACAAATTGGCGAAAGGATTGTTGAATGATAAGAAAAACAGAAAATGATGTTGATAGCACAAATCGAAAGTAACCAGATCGGAATGATTATTATCCTGGCGGCCATACTATGGCTGGCCCTGATACTCACTGCGCTCTATCACATATCAAGAAACACATCAATGGTGTTTCCGGTAAAGATACTTTGGTTCATTATTATTCTTTTAGCTCCATTTTTAGGCTCGATTATTTACCTGATCTGGGGCAAAAACAGGAAATTCTAATTCCAGGAAATCCCAAAGGCTTTAGAAGCCTTTGGGATTTTTTATAAGATTGGCTTTATTAGTTAGTTGTTTGCTCATTAATATCCTGCAAACTGAGCTTAGTAAGTGGCTTTGTTTTCAGCCAGGTGAAAAAGGCAATTCCAATCGTCATACTTCCTCCGAAAACCACAGCAGGTACAAGGCGCATGTATTTTGCTGTAAGTCCCGACTCAAATTCGCCGATTTCATTTGATGAACCGATAAACATGCTATTTACCGCAGACACCCTTCCCCGCATTTCGTCGGGTGTAAGCAATTGCATAATGGTTTGTCGGATAAGCACACTAACACTATCGAAAGAGCCTTCTAAAAACAGGAAAAACAATGTAAGGTAGAAGTTTCTTGACAGGCCATAACAAATGATACTCAGGCCAAAACCTGTAACTGCGATCAGTAAATTCCGCCATGGTTTTGCCATTGGTGAAAACCGTGTCATGGCCAGCATGGTAATTACTGCCCCCAACGATGCCGCACCACGCATCATTCCCAAACCGAAAGAGCCGAGGTGGAAAACATCCTTGGCAAAAATGGGCAGCAGCGCCACAGCTCCTCCAAAAAACACCGAGAATAAATCCAGGCTCATTGCCCAAACCATCATTTTGGTTTTAAACACAAACTGAATACCCTCTTTTAAACTGTTAAAAATATCTTGTGTTGGCAGATAGGTAGCCGGATGTTTTTTAAAGGTGAATATGCAAATTAAAGCAACGGAAACAAAGAAAACGATTACAGTATAAGCCGCGGTAATGCCCCAAAGCCAATTTACTAAACCTCCTAATGATGGTCCGATAACCGTAGCCAGCTGAAAACTACTGGTGCTCCATGTACTTGCATTCGGATACAGTTCTTTAGGAACAATTTTAGACATTAAAGAGAACGTAGCCGGACCGAAGAAGCCTCTCGCAATACCGATACAAGAAACCAATCCATACATAATCAAAACTATCAAATCCTCTTTCAGGTGGAGGTATTCACTGGTAATGAACAACATCAGCACTGATGCTAGCCACACGCCCGAAAAAATCCTGATTAATAGCCCTCTTTTTTCACTTTTATCAGCAATGTAGCCGCCATAAAGGGCGATACAGATTGCCGGTATTACTTCACAAAGTCCGACTAAACCAAGCTTTAGAGGATCATGAGTTAAATCATAAATATGATAAGCGATAACCACGGCCTGCATTTGATAGGCCAGCGTAAAGAAAAAGCGCATACCTAGAAACGATTTGAATTCTCTATATCGTAAGGCTGCAAAGGGGTCGGGTTTTGTTACAACCGGATTGGGGTCTGAATCTGCCACTGGAAAAATGTTTCTGCAAAACTAAGGTTTGAAAAACTAAAAGTACAATGGAATCAAAATACTATTATAAACGTTACTGTGCGATGATGATTAAGATATCTTATCAAATGAAATTCCCCGCTCCAGTTTTTGCAGATGAATTTTTAAGATCCTGTTTTCAGGCTTTTCCAATTGAGGGTCCTCAGCAAAAATTTCAATGACTGTATTTCTGGCTTCTGAAAGCACAATCTGATCTTTAGCTAAGTCAGCTAGCTTTAAATCCAACACGCCACTTTGCTGCGTACCGGTAATATCTCCCGGACCACGTAGCTGTAAATCAATTTCAGAGATTTCAAAGCCATTATTGGTTCTCACCATGGTTTCCAATCGTACTTTACCCTCCTTGCTTAATTTATTCCCACTCATCAAAATACAGAACGATTGCTCTGCACCACGGCCAACCCGTCCTCTTAACTGATGGAGCTGAGAAAGACCAAAGCGTTCAGAGTTCTCGATCACCATTACCGATGCATTCGGAACATTTACCCCAACTTCAATTACCGTTGTTGCCACCATAATCTGGCTTTTGCCATCAATAAACTGTTGCATTTCGAACTGTTTATCGGCATTAGGCATTTGACCATGTACAATACTAATCTGATAATCGGGACGGGGGAACTGGTAGCTCAATTGCTCTACACCAGCTTCAAGGTGTAACAGATCGAGTTTTTCACTTTCTTTAATGAGGGGATAAACAATATATACCTGACGCCCCTTGGCAATCTCCTGTTTCATAAAACCAAACATCCGCAAGCGTTGCCCTTCAAACAAATGCTTTGTTTCAATGGGTTTTCTGCCGGCAGGAAGCTCATCAATTATGGAAACATCCAGGTCACCATACAACGTCATAGCCAGGGTACGGGGAATTGGGGTAGCAGTCATGACCAATATATGGGGGGGAATGATATTTTTCCGCCAAAGTTTGGCCCGCTGTTCAACGCCAAAGCGGTGTTGTTCATCAATCACCACCAGACCCAGATTTTTGAACTTCACTTTATCTTCAATTAAAGCATGGGTTCCGATCAGGATATCGATTTCATTGTTTTCAAGCTGCTCATGTAAAAGCGTTCTCTCTTTCTTTTTAGTATTTCCCGTAAGGATAGCCACCTTCACCAGGTCATCTGTAACCAGGCTTACGATTGACGCATAATGCTGACGGGCTAAAATTTCCGTAGGCGCCATCATACAGGCCTGATAGCCATTATCGTTTGCTAATAACATACTCATTAAGGCCACGGCTGTTTTTCCGCTCCCTACGTCTCCCTGAACAAGCCTGTTCATCTGCACGCCACGTTGTGTATCTATCCTGATTTCTTTTACAACACGCTTTTGTGCATTGGTGAGTTCAAAAGGAAGAAATTCATTATAAAACCTGTTAACCTTGTCTCCAACCTTATCGAAAGTTGCCCCTTTAAATTTAAGTTGCCTCAAATGTTTGTTGTGCAGCAACTGCAGCTGGATGAAAAATAACTCTTCGAACTTTAAGCGGCGTTCCGCAGCATTTAACTCACTCTGGTTTTTAGGGAAATGGATATTTAGTAAAGCCGTTTTTTTATCAGCCAATTGATACTTATCTAAAATATAGGCAGGTAAAGTTTCAGGAACCTGAGGAATCACCTGATCGAGCAAACCGGCGATAAGCCTTTGAATGCCTTTCGAATCAAGCATAAATTTTTTAAGCTTCTCTGTAGAATGGTACACCGGCTGTAAGGTCAGGTTACCTCTCCCTACCGACCGGTTCTGGTACAATTCCATTTCCGGATGAGAGATACTAAATGTACCGTTAAACAGCGTTGGTTTCCCAAAGGCGACATATGCGGCGCCTACCAGAATATGATCTTCTACCCATTTCAGACTCTGGAACCAAACCAGTTCCATTAGTCCGGTGTCATCCTTAAAAACAGCAACAATACGTTTTGCTCTTTTATCCCCGATCACCTTTTTACTCACTATCCGGCCGATGATCTGGATATAAGTGGAATCTGGATTAATCTGATTAATTTTAAAATACTTTGTACGGTCAATGTAGCGAAAAGGATAATGGGCAAGCAGATCATGATATGTGAATAGACCCAGGTCTTTCTTCATCACATCTGCGCGACTTGGTCCTACGCCTTTAATAAACTCTATACGTGTATCTAAAATTGAATTTTGCAAAATAGTTATTGCTGCGGTTTGACTATATTTTTTAGCAATATCCGTTAAAAATAAGCATCAACAAGAGCAAAAGCAAATGGATAAAATTCTTAATAAAAAGAAACAGGCATTAATTTCCCTTTATGGGAAAAATAATGCCTGCCAAAAAAGTGATCAGGTATTAACCTGTAATAGCTATAACAGAGATTTCTACGTTAACATTTTTCGGTAATACCGAAACCTGAACAGTCTCACGAGCTGGAAAATCTGATTTGAAGTATTGCCCGTACACTTCGTTAACCTGCGCAAAAGTGCCCATGTCGCTTAAAAAGATACTCGACTTCACTACGTTTTCGAAAGTTAGACCTGCTTCAAGTAAAACAGCTTTAAGGTTACGCATCACCTGGTGGGTTTCCTCTTCGATATTAGTTAGATTTAATTCACCGTTTTCAGGATTAATCGCAATCTGCCCGGAGATAAATAAAAAGTTTCCTGCCTGCACGGCCTGACTATATGGGCCAATCGGAGCGGGCGCATTTGTTGTATTGATTATTTTTTTCATAAGATGAAATTGACTAGTGACTTAGCCACTGAATAAGCTTGTAAATAATTCCTGCAAGAAAGATCGTAATTGCCAGTGCATTGATAAAATGCATAATTTTAATATTCGTATTTGTTGGCCTGTTAGGATCCTTTTTTCTGAAGAAGTACATTACACAAACTTAGCTAAAAAGCGTTATATGGAAAATAAAAGACACAAAAAAAGTCCCGACTTTCATCGGGACTCTTCTTTAACTTTTATATTGAAATACTAGTTTCTAGCAGTTTCAACACGACGGTTTTGGATACGACCTTCTTCAGTATCGTTAGAAGCAATTGGATTAGCTTCGCCTAAACCTTTAGTAGCAACTTGACTAGCGTTAACGCCAGAGTTTACTAAGTAAGTTTTAACAGAGTTTGCTCTGTCTTTAGATAACTTCAAGTTATATGCAGCAGTACCTTCGCTAGAAGCGTAACCGTTTACAGTTACTTTACCACCGTTTTCACGTAAAGTTGAAGATAATTTATCTAAAGTAGGATAAGACTCAGTTTTAAGAACTGAAGAGTTGAAATCAAAAGCGATTTTCTCGAAACCAGTTACATTAGATGTTGCAGCTGCAGTAGTATCCATTTTTGGAAGTGGACATCCTGAACCATCAACAGCAGTACCTGCAGGAGTTCCTGGGCATTTGTCGAATTGATCAGCAACACCGTCACCATCAGAATCTTTTTTCAAATCTTCAACAGATTTCTCAACAGCAGAAACACGGTTTTTCAATGCTTCAACTTCTTGACGTAAAGTTGGATCTTTTAACTCATCGTACATAGTAGCTAATGGGTTAGTCCACTCTAAGCTTGGTTTAGCTGAAGAACCTAAAGAGAATTCTAAACCAGCATAACCGTAAGAATATTTATCTTTAGTAGTTCCTTTTGCATAAACTCCATCAACGTTATCAGCATCAACAAAGTTCATAGTGTAACCTAAGTTAAAGTTAACACGCTCAGAAACTTTGAATTTAACACCAGCACCAACTGGAATATAGAAACCTTTTACGTAATCTTTAGCATCGTGTCTGTCATCAGCAGGGCCATTAGCTCTACCTTTCCAGTCGATAACAGTTCCGTTAGTTAAAGTTACTTTTGGAGCGTAAGCGATTAAACCACCACCCGCAGTTACGAAGAAACCAACTGAATTCTCACGACGTAAGAAGTCGATTGAACCAACGTTGATTACACCACGTAAGTCAACAGCATATTGTAATTCTGTTTCGAATTCTCTAACACCTGTAGTGATACCTTCGTTAGTACCTGAAAGTTTACCACGTGTTCCGTTTAATTCTAAACCGAAAGAGTGACCTAATTGCTTACGGATGTTTAAACCGTAACCTAAGTTAGCATCCCATCTGTTGAAGTCATTTGATCCACCGATAGCAACAACTGGCATTAAAACACCACCGTGTACACCGATCGACCAAGTTCTGTACTGAGCCCTTCCGCCAAATACCTTGGCAGAAGAAGTAGTTGCAGGAGCATCCTGAGCGACAGCAAGAGAAGCTACTCCTGTTAATGCCACTAAAGAAAGCGCAACACTTTTCTTTAAAGTAGAATAATTCATAATCTTTTTTCTTTTTTAAGGGTTAAACAATTTAATTGATTAATTTTTTAGTAATCGCAAAATTAAACAAATATTTAAAATTTCAAACATTTATACAAACTCCGTTCCAAACTTCCCCCTGAATAATCATTTTCTTACATTTGGCATTTTCTTATTTAAATTTACCTTATTTATGAAATATCCAACTATTGATCAGTCATTATTTATGTTAAACAGAAATAACTTCATTAAAGAACTCAAAAACAATTCATTAGCTATATTTAACGCCAATGATGAGTTCCCCAGGAGCGGTGATCAAAGCTTCATATTCAAGCAAAACCCCGATTTATTTTATTTATCAGGCATCGATCAGGAACAGACAATATTACTGTTATACCCAGATTGTCCTAATCCTTTATACAGAGAAGTCCTGTTTTTAAGACAGACGAATGATTTCATCAAAGTTTGGGAAGGCTATAAATATACAAAAGAGCAGGCAAAGGCTGCTTCCGGTATTCAGTCGGTATACTGGCTAGAAGATTTTGAGAATATACTCCATAGTATTGTTCATTATGCTGACCATATTTATTTAAACACAAACGAAAACGATAGATATGCCCATGCTGTCCCTTACAGGGATATCAGGTTTATTGAAAAAATGAAGGCCAACTATCCATTGCATCATTTCGAAAGAGCAGCTCCAATTATGCGGAAATTGAGGGCAGTGAAATCTGATGTGGAAGTAGAACTCACCAAAAAAGCAGCTGCCATTACCAGAGATGCCTTTATCAGGATACTTAAGTTTACAAAACCTGGCGTAAAAGAATATGAAATAGAGGCAGAAATTATCCATGAGTTCATCAGACAGGGCGGGACAGGGCATGCTTATACCCCAATCATTGCTTCTGGGCATAATGCAAATATTCTTCATTATAATGATAACAATCAGGAATGTAAGGATGGTGATGTGATCCTTTTCGATTTTGGAGCAGAATATGCCAACTACAATGCGGATATGAGCAGGTCAATTCCGGTAAACGGAAGATTTACCCAAAGACAAAAAGACGTTTACAAGGCTGTACATCATGTGATGAAAGAATCGATTAAATTAATTGGGGTGGGGACAGTGTGGAATACTTACCACGAACAAGTTGGGGAATTAATGACAGAGCAGCTCATTAAGCTTAAGTTAATAACAACGGATGATGTAAAAAACCAGAATCCGGCATGGCCAGCCTATAAAAAATATTTTATGCATGGCAACTCCCATCATCTGGGAATAGACGTACATGATTTTGCAGGGAGGTACACGCCATTTGCAGCCGGAAATATACTGACAGTAGAACCGGGCATTTACATCCCTGAAGAAGGGCTCGGTATTCGCCTGGAAAATAATATTCTGATCACTGAAAATGGAAATATCGATTTAATGGCAGATATTCCTCTGGATGCAGAAGAGATTGAAGATATCATGAACGGATAATACTTCGGTGGCCATTTAACCCGGTAAGCAATTGTAACTATTAATGATGCTACTTCATGATCTCCTGATTAACCTTTTGTTGAGTATTTCTTAACCTATTCTTAACCCTGGGGGTTAACAATAGGTTAAGAAAGGGTTAACGTAGGGTAAGCAATAGGTAGAGAAAAGGTTAAGGATGGGTACAGAAAAGGTTAGCAAGGTGTTAACCAGGTACGAACAAAGGGTTAAAAAAAGTATATCACACTTCAACGAATTAGCCGGCTGATTTAATAAAGTTTTCGGTAAACCGATAAACATTAAAGTCATCCTTCAATAAGGCTGCCTGAATTTCATCATGCAGCCTTATTTTATCAATCGTTTGCATTTTTCGATGTTGGATAATTTTCCAGACTTTTTCTGCAACCAGAAAAACTTTTCGCTGATTTTCATTTTTAACTGGGCGCTCAATCCACTTTACAAGTTCAGGAATACCAATCCCCTGATCGGCTACCGTTTTTATCACAGGCACGGATTTCACCCCTTGATGGATCATCTTCGATAGGTTATTGGCAAAAACGTCTGCTCCATCCCGGTCGGCTTTATTCACTACAAAACAGTCGGCAACTTCCATTAACCCCGATTTGATATTTTGTATCTCGTCGCCTGATTCAGGAACCAAAACCACAACCGTTTTATCAGCCAATCCGGCAATTTCTACCTCCGATTGACCCACACCTACAGTTTCAATCAGAATCACATCAAAGTTTGATGCTTTCAAAACGTCGACCATCTCAATGGTTTTGGCAGAAATCCCTCCCAAAGCGCCCCGGGTAGCCAATGAGCGGATAAAAACATCGGGATGGTTAAACTGGGCAGCCATCCGGATCCTGTCGCCGAGTAGTGACCCAAAATTAAACGGAGAAGTAGGATCGATAGCCAGAATGGCCACTCTTTTTCCATCACCAACCAATTGACCGGTTAATGCGTTAACAAGGGTGCTTTTGCCCGCTCCCGGTGGGCCGGTAATCCCAATAACAACAGCTCCTGATAAAGTATCCAGATTTGTAAGAATTAAATCTGAAGGCGCAATATCGTTCTCAACAAGAGTTAATGCCCTTGCTAAAACCTTATAATTGCCCTGCTTTAATTCGTTTAAAATGGATAGATGTGTATTCATCAATAAAACTATCTTTGTACAAATAAACTGATTTATTTTTAATCGAATCGTTATGATTTGATGATACCCGCAACCATGCATCTTAATTATCAATGAAAGTTACAGGCTTTACTTTTCTAAGAAACGCAATTGTAAATGACTATCCAGCTAGAGAGGCCATACTTTCAGTACTGCCTTTATGTGATGACTTTGTTGTTGCACTTGGCAATTCCTCAGATGCAACTTCGGAGATGGTTAAGAACATTAGCCCAAAGATCAGAACAATTGATACGATATGGGACGAGCGCGTAAGGCATGGAGGGCGTGTTTTTGCTGATGAGACTAACAAGGCTATCGGAGAAATATCTACGGATACGGACTGGATGATCTATATCCAGGGTGATGAAGCAATACATGAAGATTATCTCCCACTTATTAAAAAGGAAATGGAGCGAGAGCTGCACAATGAAAAAGTAGAAGCTTTATTACTCAAATATAAACATTTTTACGGCTCGTATGATTACGTTGCCGAATCCCGAAGCTGGTACCGGAGAGAAATCCGCATTGTTAAAAACCTGCCGGGTGTTTCCTCCTATAAAGATGCTCAGGGCTTTCGCATAAATGGCAGAAAGCTGAATGTTAAGCTGATTGATGCTTACGTTTTTCATTACGGATGGGTTAAACCACCTGCAGGCCTGGTACGGAAAGGAGTAAATTTTAACCTCTATTACGATAAAAATGCGGTAGACAGAGAAGTTCCGGCAACGGCAGAGTTTGATTATGGGAATGCCGACAACCTTAAGCGTTTTAAAGGTACACATCCAAAAGTGATGCTCGACAGGATAGATGCCGTAAACTGGAAATTCAGCTACGACCTCACAAAAGTAAAAAGTACCCATTCGCTGCGCGTTAGGATTTTAAATAAAATCTTAAAATATACCGGCATCAGAATAGGCGAGTACAAAAACTACAAGATTGTTTCCAGATAAAATATTGATATGAAAATTGTTTTTGACTGTGAACGGATGAAATATCCATTTACAGGACTTTTCGAATATTGCCATAAATTGGGTATAGCTTTGAGCACAAAGGGCAAGCCCGACAATGAGGTAATTCTTTATCTGCAGCAAAAAGATCAATATTATTTCGATAAAGATCTTACATTCATTAATCAGAAAAGCCTGCATAAGGTTATATTCCCTTCATTTAACAAAGAAATTAAGCTTTGGCATACGGCGCACCAAACTTCGTGGTATGTACCACCTGCCGGGCGCAAGGTGGTACGTGTGCTTACGGTACACGATTTAAATTTTGTTTATGAGGAAGAATCAGAAAGTAAACGCCGCAAAAAACTCAAAAAACACCAGCAAACGTTAGATAAGGCCGATCATATTATAGCAATATCCGAATTTACCAAACAGGATATTTTAAAACATTTAAAAGTAGACAAACCCATTACAGTTATTTATAATGGCTGCGACTTTGAAGTTTACCCGGATTTTGACAACCCGGTTTACCGCCCTCAAAAGCACTTTATATTTGCCATTGGTACGGTTATTCCAAAAAAGAACTTTCATACTTTGCCTTGTTTGCTGGCTGGCAATGATCTTGAGCTAGTGATATCTGGAAAAGAAAATTCTGATTATGTGAAAGAAATCCTTGATGAGGCAAAAAAACAAGGCGTTGAAACCCGTGTACACATTACCGGCCCGATAACCAAGGAGGACAAATACTGGTATTATAAAAATTGTACAGCATTTGCATTTCCGTCGCTGGCAGAAGGCTTTGGGATTCCCGTTATCGAGGCGATGAACTTTGGGAAGCCTGTGTTCTTATCTACCCGAACTTCACTGCCGGAAATAGGCGGCGAACACGCTTATTATTTTGAAAACTTCAATCGTGAGTATATGCAAAATGTTTTTGCAAAAGGAATGGAACATTATCTCAGTACAAATCCTGCTGATAAAATCACCGCCCACGCAAGAAAATTTACCTGGGAAAAATGCGCTGAAGCGCACTGGCAGCTTTATCATTCACTAACTGGCGAAATTTGATCATTTTCACCTTGTTTTTTGAAATTCACCGTTAACATTTGATAAATTATGGTGAACCAAATGATAGCACATGGTAATGCTTTCAGTGAATAAATCCTGATAAAATACCTGACATCTCTGGGGATAATGTCTGTTGGGGATAAACTGGTGACCACAAAAGCGAAAATTAACAGGGACACTACAAACCAATTTTTCTTCGGTTGCAACATAAACCATATAGCGATGCCAACAAAGGCAATGATGTAAGTAGGAGATTCCGAGCCGGTGCTGAAAATAACCGTAAAAATTAATGTTGATGCAAGAAGCATCAACCGGAAGCCAACTTCCTTATACTGGTTTATCCTGATGTAGGGTAAAAGAAATAATAGAAGGCCACCCATTAACATCGGTCCGTTAGGAATTTCCTTATTATGAGCGACCCGCCTAACCAGGCCCATTAATGAAATATCCTGAAATGAGTCTAGCGTAGTATTGCTATCATTCTTTTCAACCAAAGATCTGTACCAGTCTTGATAGGTATGTAATATATATTGCGGAGAAGAAAACAACATGGGCACCAGAAAGAGTATAGCTAGACAAACCAGTCCATATAAAATAAACCGCAGCTTATCTTTTGTAAAAAAGAAAAAAGCAAGCGCTACAATTCCGTACAGTTTCACCATTGTACCAAATGCAATGAAAAACGCTGATTTGAAATTTTCGTTTTTGATGATGTAGGAGAAACTTAGCAGTATTGTACCTGTTAATGCCACATTAAACTGATAGCTAAAAAGTGCTGTCAAAGCTTCATGGGCACAAATGTATCCGATAATGATTTTGGTATTCTTTTTTAAAGGCAGGCTAAAAATCCCCCAAAGCAGTACAATAACGTTTGCGATATTCCATAAAACTGTTCCCGCCCAATCGGGTAAAACAGCAAATGGTGCAATAACAAGAGCGAAAGCAGGGCCATAGTGATTACAATCAAAGTAGGGGTTGAGAGGCGAATTGATATATAGTGGCTTTAAATCGATAAGATGCCAGAAGGTATATTTAAAGATGAGGTAGTTATTAAAAGAATGGTGTAGGTATTGCTTCAATGCGGCAACAACCGCCAACAAAATATATAAACCGTAAACAAGTTTCTGATTTAAAAAGATACTCCAACGAAATCTGTTCAACATAGGTAGTCAATTATTAGCCCTGCAAAGAAAGAATTATTTTTTCAAATTATTATTTCTACTGATGCAATAATACATTAGAAATCATCGAAATGTCGATTTAGAGCCATTGCTTAACAGTGGTTATTAAATAACTTGTCTAAATGCTTAACTTTGGCATTTAAACATTTTTGATGAAAATATACTTTCGGTTATTATCTTTTGCCAAGCCAATAGAAAAGTTTGCGATTCCCTACGTCATCGCAACCCTCTTGTCGATCTTATTTGGCACGCTAAATCTAGCACTGTTGTCTCCGCTTTTTGAAACACTTCTGAATACGAACAAGGGGCAAAAGAAGGAATCATTGGTGGATAAAGCATCATCATCTTTTGATATATTAGGCCAATTTAGACAAACGGTAAATCAATATAGCGCAACTCATGGCCTTGAAAAGACCTTAGGTTTGGTTTGTATCGTAATCATTGCATCAGTATTACTATCAAACTTATTCAGGTATTTTTCACAACGGTACATGGAAGATTTACGCGTTCATACACTTTTAAATCTTCGTAAAACGGTGTTCAATAATGTAATGAACATGCATGTTGGATTTTTCAACAATGAACGCAAGGGTGATATTATCTCAAAAGTTGCATCCGATGTACAGGTTGTGCAGTTTACTGTGACTAATACATTGCAGGTTGTATTTAAAGAGCCTGTAACTTTGATCGTTTACATATTTTTTCTATTTAACATATCAGTAAAGTTAACCTTATTCTCTTTATTGGTGATACCAGTTTCCGGGTTCATTATTAGCAAGATTGTAAAAAGGTTAAAACAACAGGCTAAAGAATCTCACGAATCATTCGCCAAAATGATAGGCTTTTTGGATGAATCTTTAAGTGGTATCAAAATCATAAAGGCTTTTAATTCAACAGAACGGATCAAAGACAAGTTCAATAAGGAAAATATTTACTATTCCAACCTAACAAGAAAAATGACCCGCCGCCAGCAGCTTGGTTCGCCTGTTTCCGAATTTCTGGGGGTACTAATGGTTTCGGCAATAGTATGGTACGGCGGTTCACTTATCATCAACAAAGAAGCTAATGCACTGGCTGCAGCAGACTTTATTGCTTACATTGCTATTTTCTCTCAGGTGATGCGCCCTGCAAAAGCACTAACTGATTCATTTAGTGGTATTCACTCAGGCATTGCAGCAGGAGAGCGCGTACTGGACCTGATTGACACCAAACCTCAACTGGTTAACGCCGCTGATGCGAAACCTTTAAGTGGCTTTAATAGTGCTATAAAATTTGAGAATGTTTCTTTCAGCTACGGCGAAAAACAAATTCTGAATAACATCAATTTCGACGTCGAAAAAGGCAAAACCATTGCTTTAGTTGGTCCGTCTGGTGGCGGAAAAAGTACCTTGATGGATCTGATCCCACGCTTCCATGACCCTAAATCAGGAAGTATCAAAATCGATGGTTTTGACTATAAAAACCTGACCGTTGAAAGTATACGTGCACAAATGGGGATTGTGAACCAGGAATCTTTCTTATTTAATGATACGATCTTTAACAACATCGCATTTGCAAAACCTGATGCAACAGCAGAAGAAGTAATTGCTGCTGCTAAAATCGCCAATGCACATGAGTTTATTCAGAATACCGAAAATGGATACCAGTCGTTTGTTGGTGACCGCGGCAACAGGTTGTCAGGAGGCCAGAAACAACGTGTATGTATTGCAAGGGCAGTACTGGCAAATCCCCCGATTATGTTGCTCGATGAAGCTACCTCTGCATTGGATACCGAATCTGAAAAACTGGTACAGGAGGCATTAAATAACCTGATGAAAAACCGTACTTCAATTGTTATTGCCCACCGGCTGAGCACCATTCAGCACGCCGATCAAATCGTTGTTATTGATAAGGGAAATGTTGTTGAAACGGGCAACCATAGTGAATTGATGAGTCAGGGCGGTTTATATAAGCGCCTGATTGATATGCAGGCTTTTAACGACTAGTTTTTAGCAGAAACATAATCAACAGCACTGTTTACTTTGTCAATAACAACATTCCAGTTATAACTTTCCATGACATACTTTTTTGCATTGCTTTTTAGCAGTGCAAAATCAGTTTCCGGACTGGTTAACATATCCAGTGCCTTCTTAAAAGTTTCTACATTCGAGAACAAATAACCTCCACGGCTTTGCTCTATATGATTTTTTAATACCTCGCTATAGTCATTGGCAATAACAGGAACCCCTGCTATCATACTTTCCAATGTAACTAATGATAAACTTTCGTAAAAAGAGGGAATAATAAGTGCAGCGGCATATTGCAATAAGCCGCCTTTCAATTCCTCACTCACAAAGCCCTGAGGCAAGATATCGTTGTGCTTTGGGATCTCCATGAACGGCTGACCCACTAAAACAAGCTTCAAATTACTAGTATCAGTTTTTTTATATTCAATGAAATATTCAAACAAAATGTCGCATCCTTTTGCCGGATCGATTCGACCGATATAAATGATGTATGGATCCGTTTTGGGTACTACATTCGGCCTTGCATAATAAACTGGCTCATCTATTCCTACCCCCACTACGTCACTGTAAATCCCCTGATTATGGAAAAGCTGATTGACGAAATGTTGCTCAGCTTTGGTATTGTATAAAATTGCTTTAGGTAGCTTAAAAAAGGTTTTAAAATTAGGAAAATAGATTGGTGGCTCGTCATGAGCAGTGGGGATTAAAATAGATCGCTCGGATGCAGTCTGTAATCCATAAAAAGTAGGATAATACAGATAGGTAAAGAAAATAATGGCGTCATAGTACTGCTTATTGTGTTGTAGAAAATCAATAAGTGAAGGCGTATATGGTCCTTGCTGTTTCGCCCATTCATTCCCAAGCTCTTTGAGATTATCGTTTAAATTAAATAGTGTTTCCACAAAAGAAAGAATTCCGAACAGCTGCAGACTTTTATGGAAAAAGGTTTTTTTTCTCAGCCTCCGTTCAATAGATTGAGTCTTTTTTTTGTTTCGCTCTTGTACAACTTCAAATCGCCTGACTTTAACCCCATTGACACTTGAAACACCAGGTTGATATTCGTTCCGCCATGTGGTATAATCCTTGGCACATGAAGTAATCACTTCCAGATCAAATAAAGGATTAAGCTTTTCTGCCAGTATTCTACAATGATATTCTGCACCGCCATTAACCTCTAAACCATATCTTTGTACAACAATTGCGATTTTTTTCATAAATTTTCTATTCCTGCAAAGTTATATTTAATCCATTAGTTAATATAACTTTGGAATCTTATTAACAAACCTGTTTAGGCATTATTTCACCAATAGAATGAAAAAAAGTGTTACTGTAGTTATTCCTATATACAAACCTTCGCTGAGTGAAATGGAAATCATCTCGCTCAACCAGTGCTTTAAAGTACTTGGCGAATATAATATTGTTGCGGTAAAACCCCTGTCACTAGATCTAAAAAACTATAAGTATCCTTTTAACACCGTTTACAGCTTCGATGATGTATATTTTACAAACATCGCCGGATATAACAGATTGATGTTGGCTTCGATATTCTATGAGAAATTTCTTGCCAATGATTTTATCTTAATCTACCAGCCTGATGCTTTTGTATTCAAAGATGAGTTGCAACAGTGGTGCGAGGCAGGTTATGATTATATTGGTGCTCCCTGGTTAAGAGAAGCAGACTATCCAGATTTATTCAAAAAACTAAAGAATCAGTTTAAAGCTTATTTTCACATTAAGTATGATGTAAAACAAAAAAGGACTGGTATCCCCAGTGACTTACAGTTTGAAAATAAAGTGGGTAACGGCGGATTTTCGCTTAGGAACACCAAAAAGTTCTTTGATTTATGCCAGTCAAAGCAGAAATTGATTGCTGATTATACTGCTCAAAACTTTCACCGTTTCAACGAGGACGCCTTCTGGAGTATAGCGGTAAACCGAAAATCAGAACAGTTAAAAATCCCAAACTATAAAAAAGCAGCTCTTTTTTCTATTGAAAGCCATGGTGAATATGCATTAGAATTAACCAAAGGGGTACTTCCATTCGGTTGTCATGCCTGGGATAAGAACCTTGAGTTTTGGCAGCCAATATTTAAATCACAAGGAATTGAAATAAAATAAATCACCATGTCTGAAACATTACGACCACTTATTTCAGTAGCACTGTGTACTTTTAATGGAGAGAAACACATCACAGAACAACTTGAGAGTATTCTCTCACAAAGCTACGAATCTATTGAAATCATTATTTGTGATGATCAATCTACTGACGGTACTTTTGAAATTCTCAAGCGTTATGCGTCGAATTATCCTATCATTTCGCTGTACCAGAATGATCAAAACCTTGGCTTTGTTAAAAACTTCGAGCAGGCTATTTCCCGGTGTACGGGTGACTACATCGCACTCTCTGATCAGGATGATGTTTGGATGATAGAAAAATTAACCACACTAATTACTCAGATTGGTGATTCTGACATGATCTACCATGACTCAAACCTGATAGACAAGCAGGGAAAATTAATCCCACATGTAAAAATGAGCGATCATTACCGCTCATATGATGGAACATCCAACCTTCCTTTTCTTATTTCTAATTGTGTAGCAGGCCATGCAATGCTTTTTAAAAGCACTTTAATATCAGTTATTTTACCTTTCAACAGTGAATTTTATCACGATTGGTGGATTACCTTTGTTGCGATAACCATTGGAAAGATAAAGGCTATCCCTGATATCCTGGTTAATTACAGGCAGCATGACTTAGCTATTACAGATACGCTTAACTTAAAAAAACAGGATGATAGCACTGGGAACAAGGGTTTTTTGAACTACAACTTAAACTGGATAAATTATTGTTCAGGTTTTAGCTTGAATAACAGAAATCAAAAGGAGATTCGGAAGATCTATTATTATCTGGTAGCATATCAAGAGGGGCTCAGGGGATTCAGGCTATTTTTCTTCCTATTGAGATACTATCACATCCTGTTCTATTTTCATTTGAAAGGAAAGAATAAATTAAGTCAATTAAATACAATAAGAAAAATTTGTTTTAATAATTAAAAGCACTATGAAAGTAAGTTTTGTAATACTCAGTTGGAATAGATATAAATTTCTGGATGAATGTTTATCGGCATTATTGCCATCAATCAAAAACAACACTGAAACTGAAGTGATTGTAATGGATAATGGCTCAACAGACAACACTCATGTTGTTCTGGATAAATACAGCTCAAATCCGCTTGTTAAAATTGTAAGAAGAAAAAAAAATCACGGACTAAATGCCTACAAGCGCCTTTTTGGGATGGCAAAAGGTGAATATATTATTATTGTAGATGATGATGTACTGACCTTTCCACCTGCAGTTGAAGAAATATTCATTGATTATTTGAAAGCATTTCCTGATTATGGTTTTCTTGCATTAAATGTCGTTCAAAATGAGTTTACACTAGGCGCTAAACCTCCAATTGAGAATTACGTTGAAGAAATTAGGGGTGAAAAAGTAATAGAAAAAGGACCTACAGGTGGTTGGTGTGCTTGCTTCGAAAAGAAAAACTATAATAAAATAAAGCTCAGGTTTTTACTGAATGATTTAAATATGGCTAAAGGAGAAGACGGGCTACTGGTTAACTTGTTCAGCAGAAAGCTTAAGCTTAAATCAGGATTGATCAAAAACCATTACTGCCTCCACGCTTGTGGTCCGCATTATGCAAAGGTTTACGGTCATATGGATAGAGAGTTAGAAAAATATGAAAATGCTGGACTGCATTCAATTGTTGAGGAATATAAAAACTACAAATAAGGGATGATCGTATTAGAAAAAGGGGCGAAAATTTACATTCAATGTCCCGCCGCAATGGCAACGGGTGGCCCGGAGGCTTTACACCAGCTGGGACATTATTTGATTAAAAATGGCTTTGATGCGCAAATGTCATATATCCCACCCAATCATCCTAATCCTATCCACCCTCAGTATGAAGCATACTCAGTACCTTATACTAAAGAGGTGGACAACAATGCTAAAAACGTGATGATCCTGGCTGAATCTAATTTATATCCTATTTATCAGAAACCATATTCGAAGATCAGAAAAGCAATCTGGTGGTTAAGTGTAACTTACTATTGGGAAGGCTTAAAACCCTGGAAGGAAAAAATAAAAAAGAAACGTTTCTATGCTTTAAAGTCTTTGATTAATCCACATATAAATCCGCCTCTACCTACTTTAGAGCGGCTTAGAAAGCTCCCTCTGGATCATATCCGGCATTCCTTCTACTCCGAAGTTTTATTAAAAGAAAACAATATCCGCATAACAGGTAAAATTTCTGACTATATGAACCAGGCATTCATCAATGAGATAGATGATAATTGTATTAAAGAAGATATTATTCTATACAATCCAAAAAAGAATGATGTTTTTTTGGATGATTTAATTAAACAAACGCCACAATTCAGTTGGGTAGCAGTCCAGGGACTTCTAGCATCAGAAGTGGCTGCGCTAATGAATAAAAGTAAATTGTATATCGACTTTGGTTTTCACCCCGGCAAAGAGCGAATGCCAAGGGAGGCCTGCCTGATGAATTGTTGTATGATCATTGGAAAAAATGGGTCTGCAGCTTATCGGGAAGATATGCCTATCCCTGATGAATATCGTTTTAATAAAGACGTAAGCTTATATCCAGACATTACTAATCTCATATCCGATTGCCTGGCAAACTACCCGGTCAGGATTAAAGATTTTGCAAAATATAAAGAAGAGCTTTTAACAGAGGAAGCAGTATTTAATAAGGATATCAAAGCTATATTTAACCACAAATAATGAGAGAGCCAAAAAAAAATATCAATTATAGCTTTATCGATAACCTGAGGTTTATATCCATGTTTGGGATTGTGATGGAGCATTCTACCCTTTTCTGGAACAGGTACTTCACAGATTTTGACGATCAGCTCGCACAGACATTAAGCATTCAGGTCTTTAAGTTTGGAACCATTATATTTTTTATTTTATCAGGTTTTCTGATTGGAGATAAATTTACAAAATATAACTCTTGGGAGTACCTTAAACGTAGATTTGACAACACATTCAAACCATGGTCATTCTGGTGTTTCATCATGTTATGCCTCACCTATATCAGCTGGTATTTCAAATACGTAAAATCGGGTAATATGGAATTATTAATAAATCCTGCCGACAAGTTTTTCGAAAACATTTATCACATTACTTTGGATACGAGTTACTGGTTTATCGTAAATTTTATGATCTGCATCGCCGTTTTGTTAACGTTCAGGAAATACCTTTACTCGAATGTTTTTGGTGCTATTCTGGGTCTCTTATCATTGTTTTATGCTCTAAATCTTTACATACAGATTATTCCCACCGCACATACAACAGCCGTATTAGGATTTGTATTTTACCTTTGGTTAGGATTTAAGTTGAACATCCACTTTGAAAAATTTTGTGACTGGGTTGAAAAAATAAAGGGATGGCAGATTGTACTCGCGCTTGTTGCATCTTTCATCTTATCATGTACAGAAACCATAAATCTGATGAACATACTGCCTAAAGATCCGTTTAATACCCTTAGATTGTCAAATATTATTTATTCATTAATCAGCTTTATATTCCTGTTTAAATACTGCAATTTTAGCTTCATTAAAAAACTAAAACCGAGAGATACAACCTTTGGAATTTATCTTACACACCAGCTTTTAATCTTTTACCTTTTACCGATGATTTTTGAACCTCTGCATATTTCCAATGATCAGAAGTCAACAAGAGTGCTTGTCATCCTTCAGATCGTAAGATTTGCAATTGTATATCCGACAGCATATCTGCTTACCATTTTAATTTCCAAAGCCCCAAGGAAAATGCGGTGGATAATCGGGCAGTAAGTACGATTAAAACAGGGCAATGTTGCAATCATACAAAACAAAAAAAGGCCTCAATCACTTGAGGCCTTAAATATTTATATTGCTTTTAGCTGAACTACAACTTTCTTGCTACTTCAACCTGTTCGTAAGCTTCAACGATATCGCCAACCTCAATGTTATTAAAGTTCTGAATGTTTAAACCACACTCATAACCTTTATTAACTTCCTTAACATCGTCTTTAAAGCGTTTTAACGATGCCAGTTCACCAGTGTAAACAACTACACCATCTCTAACGATACGGATTTTGCTGTTACGCGTAATCTTACCATCCAATACCATACAACCTGCGATGGTACCCACTTTAGTAATTTTGAATGTCTCACGAATTTCAACGTTAGCCACGATTTTCTCTTCAAATTCCGGATCCAACATACCCTCCATTGCCGATTTAATCTCGTTGATTGCATCGTAAATGATTGAATATAAACGGATGTCGATTTGCTCTGCTTCTGCAAGTTTACGTGCACCTGTTGATGGACGAACCTGGAAACCAATGATGATCGCATCTGAAGCCGAAGCTAACAATACGTCAGACTCTGATATCTGACCAACACCTTTACTGATGATGTTGATTTGAATCTGCTCTGTTGATAATTTCAGCAATGAATCGGCTAGTGCTTCGATAGAACCATCTACATCACCTTTAACAATGATATTAAGCTCTTTAAAGTTACCGATTGCCAAACGACGACCAATTTCATCAAGCGTGATGTGTTTCTGCGTACGTAAGCCCTGCTCACGTTGCAATTGCATACGTTTGTTTGCAATATCACGTGCTTCAGTTTCGCTTTCCAGTGCATTGAAACGATCACCTGCTGTAGGAGCTCCTTGCATACCCAATACCTGTACCGGTTGCGATGGACCTGCCGATTCTACTTTAGCTCCACGCTCATTGGTTAATGCTTTAACACGACCGCTGTAACTACCTGCAAGAATTGGATCTCCAACCCTTAATGTACCGGCCTGAACCAATACTGTAGTTACAATACCACGACCTTTATCTAGTGCCGATTCAATTACAGTACCTGTAGCCCTCTTATTCGGATTAGCTTTAAGTTCTAATAATTCAGCTTCTAATAATACCTTATCTAAAAGCAAATCGACATTTAAACCGCTTTTGCTTGAGATCTCCTGTGACTGATATTTACCACCCCAATCTTCAACCAGAATATTCATTGCTGATAACTGCTCACGCACCTTATCTGCATTTGCACCTGGCTTATCTACTTTCGTGAAAGCAAATACTAAAGGTACACCTGCCGCTTGTGCGTGGTTTATCGCCTCTTTTGTCTGAGGCATCACCGCATCATCCGCAGCAATTACAATAATTGCAATATCTGCTGCCTTAGCACCACGGGCACGCATCGCTGTAAAGGCTTCGTGACCTGGTGTATCTAAGAAAGTTACTTTTTTACCGGTTGGAGTAGTTACCATGTATGCACCAATGTGCTGAGTAATACCACCCGCTTCACCTGCAACCACATTCGCTTTACGAATATAATCCAGTAATGAAGTTTTACCGTGATCGACGTGACCCATAATCGTTACAACCGGAGCTCTCTCGATTAAATCTGCCTCGTTATCTTCTTCTTCAATAACGTTTTCCTCATCTTCATCAGGCTTAACAAACTGAATTTCGTAACCAAACTCATCAGCAACGATGGTTAAGGTTTCAGCATCTAAACGCTGATTAATGGAAACGAACATACCAAGACTCATACAAGTACCAATAATTTTGGTAACCGGTACATCCATCATGCTCGCCAACTCATTCGCAGTAACAAATTCTGTTACCTTTAATATTTTTGATTGAGATTCAAGCTCGTTTGCTGCCTCTTCTGCATTGAACGCTACATCATCACGCTTCTGACGACGTAATTTAGCACGCTGAGCAAATTTACCAGATTTACCTGCTCCACTTAAGCGGGCAAGGGTTGCCTTGATCTGATCTTGAATTTCTTTCTCTGTAGGTTCTTCTTTTGGTCCGCTTGGGGTAGCGTTCCTGTTTTGAAAACCAGGTCTGTTATTATTTCTGTTGCCCTGATAACCTGGACCGCCTTGTCCCGCCGGACGGTTGCCTTGATAAGGCGTACCCCCCGGTCTGTTACCCTGATAAGGCTGACGAGGTTGTCCTGGCGCTCCACCCTGACCCTGACCTGCTGGGTTTTGACCCGGCTGGCCCTGACCACCCTGTTGTCCGGGTTGGCCTGGTGCTCCTGGCGTTTTTTTACGTTTACGCTTACGTTTAGCAGCCTCACTATCACTAGACGACGCTACCGGGTTACTTCTTCTATCAGGAGTAGTAGGTAAAGTAATCTTTCCAATGATATTTGGACCACTTAATTTTACCGTTCTCGCCTTAATTACTTCCGGCTCTGCATTTGCTGGTTTTTGTTCAGCTTTTGGCTGCTCAACAGGTTTAGCAGGTTCCGGTGTTTTAGCAACAGGTGCCGGTGCAGGAACTTCTTCTTTTTTAACTTCCACTGGTTTTTCTTCCACCTTCGGCTGTTCTACCGGTTTTACTGACTCTTCTACTTTAGCTACCGGTGTTGGTTCCGGAGCAGATGGTGCTGGCGCAGTCTCCTCTTTTTTAACAGGACGTGTTTTAGAGTTAAGGTCGTTTAAATCGATCTTACCTACAATTTTTACTCCTGGTAAACCACTGTCTTCAGATTTGTCTTCCGCTTTTGAAGCTGCAACAGGCTCTGCTGCCGCAGGCGCTGGTGTTTCTACTTTCGGTGCCGGTGTTTCGGCAACTTTTGGTTTCTCCGCCGGTGCTGTAAATGACTGAGCATTTTTTATTAAAATCTCATCACTTTTTTCAAAGTCGGTATCTTTCTTCGGCGCTTCTACTGGCTTTTCAGTCTCAGGCTCGTCACGACGTATTTTACCAATCACTATTTGTTTGGCTTCTTCTCTTACGATCTTATCTCCCTGATACTCTTTCAACAAGGCACTGTACATGTCTGGCGTAAGTTTAAACATAGGGCTCTTCTCGGCAGAGAATCCCTTTTTGTTTAAAAACTCAACGGCCGTACCCATGCCTATGTTAAGTTCTTTAATAGCTTTAATTAAAATGATTGGTTTGTCGTCTGACATCTAGCTCCTTTTATTTTTTAATATAATACAAAAGTAGTGTTTATTTGGCAATTACACCACTTATTCAAATTCTGACTGCAAGATCTGAACCACTTCTTTAATGGTTTCCTCTTCTAAGTCGGTGCGTTTAACCAAATCTTCTACTGTAAGTGCTAAAACACTCTTAGCAGTATCGCAACCGATAGCCTTTAATTCATCAATGATCCAGCTGTCAATCTCATCTGAGAATTCCTCTAAATCTACATCCTCGTCGTTTTCTTCTCCAGCTTCGCGATACACATCAATTTCGTAACCAGTTAATTTACCAGCCAGTTTAATGTTATGTCCGCCACGTCCGATAGCCAATGAAACCTGATCTGGTTTTAAATAAACAGATGCATGTTTTGTTTCATCATCTAATTTAATAGACGTGATTTTCGCCGGGCTTAAAGCACGGGTAATGTATAATGAAATGTTATTTGTGAAGTTAATCACATCAATATTTTCGTTTTTCAATTCGCGAACGATACCATGGATACGTGATCCTTTCATACCCACGCAAGCACCTACCGGATCGATACGGTCATCATAAGATTCTACCGCAACTTTAGCACGTTCTCCTGGTTCACGAACAATTTTCTTAACGGTAATTAAACCATCAAAAATCTCCGGAACTTCAAGTTCGAACAAACGCTGTAAAAACTCAGGTGCTGTTCTTGAAATAATGATCTTCGGATTTGCATTGATCATTTCCACTTTAGAAATTACTGCTCTCACAGAATCACCTTTTTTGAAATAATCTGCAGGAATCTGCTCCGTTTTTGGCATTAAAAGTTCATTACCTTCATCATCCAGAACCAGGGTTTCTTTCTTCCAAACCTGATAAACCTCGCCGGTAATAATTTCACCAACACGATCTTTATACTTTTTGAAGATCTCGTCTTTTTCTAACTCCAATACTTTAGAAACCAAAGTCTGGCGTGCTGCTAAAATTGCTCTACGTCCGAAACTCTCTAATGTAATCTGCTCGATATAATCATCACCAACCTCTAAAGTCGGATCAAACTGATGTACATCAGCAAGTTCAATTTCTAAATCATCATCTTCTGAGAAACCATCCTCCATGACTTTTCTAGTTCTCCAGATTTCCAAATCCCCGTTATCGGGATTTACAATCACATCACAGTTTTCGTCTGTTCCGTATTTTTTACGCAACATACTACGGAAAACCTCTTCCAACACACTGATCACAGTAGGGCGATCTATATTTTTAAAATCCTTAAACTCCTGAAAAGAGTCGATCAAATTAATTGTTGTAGTACTCATTTTACTTAAATGAAATTAACACACTGGTTTCTAATATATCATTAAGCGACACTTCAGTTTGAACTAAAACCGCTTTTTTCCCTTTTTCCTTAACCGATTCCTCCATCAGCAGGTTATTTTCTGCAAGCCCTAAAAGTTTCCCTTCCTTCTTCTTTCCGTCCTTTAATTTCAGACTTAACGTTCTGCCGATATTTTTTTGATACTGACGGATCAGCTTTAAAGGCTCACCAACTCCGGGAGAAGAAACTTCTAAATTATAAGCCTGTTCAATTGTATTTTCCTCTTCTAAATGAAAACCAACATGCCTGCTTATGGCCACACAATCCTGTATGCTAATACCTTCGTCACCATCAACATGAATAATTAATTTATTGTTTGGCAACATTTTCACATCAACCAGAAACAGCTCTGGCCGGTCTGCAATTTTTTCCTCTACGAGGTCAACAACTCTCTTTTCTACTTGCATATTTTAACCTGATTTCATAGAAAAAGGGGACACTGTCCCCTTCTCTTTTCTTCGATTACGATGCAAATGTAATAATTTTTTTATAAAATTTCAATAGCCATGTGAATTATTATACTGATTACTACCGCTTAAGAATTTGTTTTTGCGGCTGCAGGTTCTGTTTGATGGTACCAGAGAATAGTTTACTCACGGTAGCAAACTCAGCACCGATAAAACTCTCAACCAGATATCTTTTATTTTTCTTAAAAGGCTGATCTGGCTTAAACAAGATGGAATCTCCCTGAAGCAAATAATGACCCTTTACCACAATTTCATCCTGCAGGCTATCCAGCTCGCCTGGCAAGGCAATCACTGAAAGCAGGTTTGATGAATCAAGGTTTTTTGAATAGACATTTTTGACCTGAACAAGACTGGCTTCACCTAGATTGTTAAGAATAATTGAAGTACTATCTATCGAAAACTTAATGACTGCTTTGTTGTTTCTTCCTGAGCAAGAAATGAAAAATGCAGCCACCATAAAAATGATCAGTTGCTGATTTAAATTTTTAACCATTGTCAAATTTAACATTATGAGATTAATTATCGAGATCCTTTTAATGGGACTAGCCTTTTTTATCGGCGCAAAATTAGTTCCCGGCGTAGAAGTAGCGGGCTATTCGAGCGCCTTGATTGCCGCAATTCTAATCGCCCTTGCAAATGCAACAATAGGGTTTATCCTGAGGCTATTAACCTTCCCGATTAATTTCCTAACACTAGGATTGGTATCATTCATCATTACTGTGTTAATGATTCTTCTGGTAGATAGCATGATGACCTCATTCAATACATCTGGTTTCTTTGCAGCAGCTTTTCTGGCGATCATTGTGGCGCTGATTAAGGCAATATTTGGTGCTATTGCCGGAGAAAAAGAATAGTATTGAGCTGGGCGATTGAAACAAGGGCCAAACGCCCAGCCTAAGATTATCTGATCACCTCACGCGAGATGACCATTTTCTGGATTTCAGATGTGCCCTCGTATATTTGTGTAATTTTTGCATCGCGCATTAAACGCTCTACATGGTATTCTTTGACAAAGCCATAACCCCCATGAACCTGCACGGCTTCTATGGTCACATCCATAGCAACTTTAGAAGCGAAAAGCTTGGCCATTGATCCCGCCTGAGTATATGGCAAACCCTGATCTTTAAGCCATGCGGCTTTGTAAACTAATAACCGGGCAGCCTCAATTTGTGTCGCCATATCAGCCAGTTTAAATGCAATAGCCTGGTGTTCAAAGATTGGTTTACCGAATGACTTACGCTGCTTTGAGTACTGCGTTGCCAGTTCAAAAGCACCTTGAGCAATGCCTAAAGCCTGGGCAGCAATACCAATACGGCCGCCTTCGAGCGTTTTCATAGCGAACTTAAAACCAAAGCCATCTTCACCGATCCTGTTTTCTTTAGGTACCTTCACATCATTGAACATCAATGAATGGGTATCAGAGCCCCGTATGCCGAGCTTGTTTTCTTTAGGGCCAACGGTAAATCCTGGTGTTCCTTTTTCCACAATAAAAGCATTTATCCCCTTGTGTTTTAATTCAGGATGGGTTTGCGCAATAACAAGATAGGTTGAGGCTGTTCCACCATTTGTAATCCAGTTTTTTGTTCCGTTTAGCAAATAATAATCGCCCTTATCCTCAGCAGTAGTGCTTTGCGAAGTGGCATCCGATCCTGCCTCAGGCTCTGAAAGGCAAAACGCACCAATCTTTTCTCCTGAAGCCAATGGCTTTAAATACTTTTCCTTTTGTTCTTCTGTTCCGAAAGCTTCCAGTCCGTAACACACCAGCGAATTATTTACTGAAACCACTACAGATGCTGAGGCATCAATTTTGGAAAGCTCCTCCATTACCAATACATATGAAATGGCATCAAGGCCGCTTCCATTATATTTTTCATCAACCATCATCCCCAGAAATCCCAGTTCACCAAGTTTTTTAACCTGCTCTGCCGGAAATTTCTGATGTTCATCTCTCTCAATCACCCCAGGCCTTAATTCCTGCTGCGCAAAATCGCGGGCAGCCTGCTGAATCATTAATTGCTCTTCACTTAATTCAAAATGCATAACATTTATATATAAAAAGGTTAGTAAATCAAATGTATGATTAATAGATCAAAAATGCTATGGCTGCATAGTATTTTTTTGACGACTTTTTAACTAAACAAACACTAAAGGAGCGCCGAAGAAGGGGTACAAAATGTTAGGTTTCACTTTTAATGTCAGATTTGTTTTCTGGTCAGCGCCAGGATCAAGCTCACACTTCCTAAAACCAGGACCAATAATACCTGAGAGGAGTGAATAATGGCAGCATAAGCCAAACCATCTTTAAAAGGAACAGTGTATAGCATAAGCGATTGCGCAACCATCCAGTGAAAAACGCCTATACCGCCCTGAACCGGGGCGGCCATGGCAAAACCTGAAAATACGATAGCTGTAGCGGCAACGCTAAGCCCAAGATGAGCCGTTGATTGTAAAGCAGAAAAACAAAAATACATAGACAAAATGTAAAAAAACCAGATTGACAATGTATACAGCCAGAAAATTCCTTTGCGTTTTAATCTTCTGTAGGAGCTAAAACCTTGCCTCAGGCTGATAAATAATTTCAGCAGTTTGCGACCGACCTTTTGTCTTAATAAATAGAATCCAAAGCCGCCCAGAACCACCAGTATCAGGAAGGCCGCGAGGAACCACCAGTAACTCACCTGATCAAACCTGTGCCTGATATTCTCAAGAAGTATTTTATGAAAAAAGGAACTAAGCTTATTGTATTGAAAAAAGGTGATACAAACTGCACTGCCTAATAACACGCCCATATCAAACAGCCGCTCAGTTATTACCGTCCCGATGGAAACAAACATGGGAACTTTATTTGTTTTATGAATAACCGAGCAACGCCCGATTTCGCCAAAGCGGGGTAGTGCAAGATTGGCCAGATAACCAATCATTACAGCATGATAGATATTCACAATACCGACGTTATATTTCATTGACTGATATAGCAATTGCCAGCGCAAAGCTCTCAATACATGCGCAGCCAGAACAGCCGCCATAGAGGCCAAAACCCAGAAATAATTGGCGGACTTAATTTCTTGCCATAAACTTTGTAAATTCTGCCCCCTAAACGCTAAATAAAGTACTCCTACACCCAATGAAAATAAAAGGAGATACTTAAGAGCCGTTTTAAGGTCGAAAGTCACAAGACTATTTTAGCAAGTGGTTATTGTCATCAGGAAAAACTAAAATCGGATTATATTTTTTTGCCTCATCAATGGGAAGGGAACCATAAGACATAATAATTAAAACATCACCTAGCTGTGCCAAACGGGCTGTAGCTCCGTTCAAACAGATTGTACCTGTACCACGTTCTCCTTTAATTACGTAAGTTTCGAAACGGGCACCATTATTATTATTGACGATCTGCACCTTTTCATTAGCGATAATGTTAGCTGCATCCATTAAATCCTCATCAATCGTAATACTGCCTACATAATTCAGTTCAGCCTGTGTTACACGAACACGATGTATTTTCGATTTCAATATTGTAATAACCATGATGCAAAGTTAACTATTTAATGATCATATTATCAATAAGTCGTGTTGACCCGACTTTGGCTGCCACCAAAACCACCAGACTATCTTCCTCTTTAGATTCCGCAGGTTCGAGTGTATTTCCGTTAGCAATGGTGAAATAATCAAGTTCTACGCCATCGATTCCCTGATAAAGTGCCTTCCCTTTTTCCTCAAGCTCTTCGATGGTGTATTCTGCCCAATGATCGATAACGAACTGAAGTGACTCGCTGAGCACTAAAGAATGTGCTCTGTCGGCCGGTGAAAGATGGATATTTCTACTGCTCATTGCCAAACCGTCATCTTCACGAATAATTGGACAAGTGATAATCACAATAGGCAACTTAAAATGATCCAGCATATTCTTAATCATGAGTACCTGTTGGTAATCTTTCTGTCCGAACATGGCTAAATCCGGTTCAACTGCATCAAACAGTTTTTTCACAATTTGCGTTACCCCCTGATAATGTCCTTTCCTAAATGCCCCTTCCAGTAAGAATTCAGCATTCCCCAGATCTATGTGCCATTTTTCATCGGATCCCTGAGGATACATCTCATCCACATTCGGCATGAAAACACCGTTACAGCCCGCCTCGGCAAGCATAGCCAGGTCGTGTTCTATCGGCCTTGGATATTTCTCAAGGTCTTTTGGATCTGTAAACTGAGTAGGGTTAACGAAGATGCTGCAAATTATGATATCTGCATTTTCCTGAGCCAGTTTAATGAGTGAAATGTGGCCGTTGTGCAAAGCACCCATGGTAGGGACAAGTGCAATTTTTTTACCTGATGCTTTTAAGGGTGCAATAAAAGCCTTAAGTGCTGATTTGGTTTTAAATACTTCCAAAGTCGACAATCTAAATTAAAGCCGTAAAGGTGTAAATTAATCTAAATGAAACCAAACAATACTTGCCAATCTTGATAAATAGTATTATTATGCTTATCTTTGCGGCTCATTATCTTTTATTTAACTTAATATTTTCTTAAAATATGGAGATGGCAAAAACGAAGCTGCTGATTGTTACACACGAGATGTCGCCTTTCCTCGAGCTTACTAAAATTTCTGAAATTACGCGTCAATTACCACAGGCCATGCAAGAGAAGGGATTCGAAATCCGCATTCTTATGCCCAAATTCGGTAATATCAACGAAAGAAGAAATCGTCTACACGAAGTAATACGCTTATCGGGAATGAACATCATTATTGATGACAATGATAACCCTTTAATTATTAAAGTAGCCTCCATCCCAGCTGCACGAATGCAGGTTTATTTCTTAGATAACGAAGAGTACTTCCAGCGCAAGCAGGTATTCAGAGACGCTAGTGGTAAATTCTTTGATGACAATGATGAGCGTACTATTTTCTTTTGTAAAGGCGCATTGGAAACCGTAAAAAAATTAGGATGGGCCCCTGATATCGTTCACTGCCACGGCTGGATGAGTTCATTAGTTCCTGCCTACATCAAAACCACTTACAAAAACGACCCTACTTTCAAAAACTCAAAGGTAGTATACTCTATTTATGAGGATTCATTTGCTGAAAAATTGAATGCCAACTTTGCGAAGAAAGCAGTAATGTCTAACATGACTGAAGAGGATACTAAAGCATTCCTTCCTTCAGATTGTAATAGCATGCACATTGGTGCTGTAACGCACTCTGATGCAGTGGTTTTAGCAGATGAAAACCTGGATAAAGATGTGTTAAAATTTGTTAAAGATTCCAATAAGCCAACATTAGCTTTTAACTTAACCGAGAATTTTGAAAACTTCTATACTTTTTATGAAGAAATTTCAAATGATGAATTGGTTTCAGTTGCTTAATTAGGTATTATTATTTTAAATATGAAATTTACAAAACAAGACTTATTAACCCTGTTGATAAGTCTTTTTCTTTTTGCGTCGTGTAAGAATCCCGATGGTGTTGGTTTAGATATCGATTCAAATACCGCCATCACCGGCAATCTGGTTGTATCTAATGTTACAACACAGATCGTTAAAGAAGCAGACATCAGCACAATTGCGCTTGCCCGTTATCCTATCGGCTATATGAATGACCCTGTTTTTGGTAAAACAGAGGCCAGCATTGCAATGACAGTTGCACCACCAACAACACTCGCTCAGGATTTCGGCACTTCCCCAACTCTTGATTCTGCAGTATTGGTATTAAGCCTTCCAACTACTGATGCAGTAACTAAATTCTACGGAGATACCACCAGTTCCATATACAGTGTTGATATCTATCAACTAACAAATAATATCACTAAATATAAAAACTCTGATGTGCAGGCGCACAACAGTCAGCTTTTGGGAAACTTCAGAGGTAAAATAAATCCTAATACCCCTGTAAAAATTTATGATATTGTTACTGCTGCTGCAGACACAATTAAAAACATGCCCGCTCAACTTAGAATTCCGCTGAACAAGGCTTTTATACAGCAACAAATCATGAACCTGGCGATAACCAATTTCACTACCAACGCTAAATTTGCTAACATTTTCAAAGGGTTATATGCGCAGATCAACAAAACGACGTCCAGTGGTACCGGAGGAATTGCGTTCATTGACTTTTCAAGCAGCACTTCTTATTTGCAATTGGTATATAAGCATACCAACACGTCAAGCGGCATTGATACTACATCTGTTAACTTCCCTATCGGAACCAGTTCGACGGCTTTACCAATTACTGCTACGATTAGTCATGACTATACCGGAACACCTGTTCAAACTCAACTATTAGCCCCAACAGCCGAGTATCAAACTACCTATCTTCAGGGATTGGTAGGTGTTAAAACAAAAATTAAGTTTCCTGACCTGGCTAAGTTTAACAGTACATATGGAAAATCGGTGGTAAACAAAGCTGATCTGATCATCGAGCTGGGTAGCGGAACTTCAGTTTATCCTTTCCTGGCTGCACAAAGGTTATCCTTATACAGATGGGACCTTGCCGAACAACCGGCTAACATTTCAGACTATACAAGTTACGTTGCCAATAGTACACCGGCTTTGTTTGGAGGTTATTTCGATTCCATTAACAACAGGTATATTTTTAACGTAACCAATTACGTGCAGACATTAATTGATGGAACAATCGAGGATAATGGCACCTTTCTGGCACCAACATCTTACACCTTATTCGAAACTACTCCCACCGCAACTTCAGCAGAAAGAGCAATTATCGGAGCCAAAACTACTACAACTAACAAGATTAAGCTGAACATTTATTACACCAAGATAAATTAGAACTTGAACTCAGTATTTTAAAAGCCAGCATATCGCCGATATGCTGGCTTTTTGTTTCCAGATAATTTTCATTGAAAATTCATTTAAGTCAAACGTTTGTTTTAGTATGTTTACACAATTAAAATTTTAAATTATTATGTGTGGAATAGTAGGCTATATTGGCTATAGAGAGGCTTGGCCAATTGTATTAAAGGGCCTTAAAAGACTAGAGTACCGGGGTTATGATAGTGCAGGTATCGCATTGATGAACAACAGCGGTCAGCATATTTATAAAAAGGCCGGTAAAGTTGCCGTACTGGAAGAATTTGCAGAAAACCATGATAAATCTGGGACAATTGGAATGGGTCATACCCGCTGGGCTACGCACGGAGTTCCATCCGACAGGAATTCACATCCACATACTTCGAATAACGGGCAATTATCCATTATTCACAATGGCATTATAGAAAACTATGCCACACTAAAAGAGGAGCTTACCCGCAGGGGCCACACCTTTAATAGCGATACTGATACTGAAGTACTCGTTCACCTGATAGAAGAAATACAGAAAGTAGAACAGATTGATCTGCTTGAGGCGGTACGTTTGGCATTACATGAAGTGATTGGTGCTTATGCCATTGTAATTATGGATAAGAGTAATCCTGATCGCCTGATCGCTGCGCGTAAAGGTAGTCCGATGGTGATTGGTGTAGGCCAAGGCGAATATTTTATTGCTTCAGATGCAACACCCATCATTGAATATACTAAAAATGTAATCTACCTGAACGATAATGAAATCGCTTTGATTACCAAAGACGATTTGTTAGTGAAGCGTTTAGATAATGTGGTACAAACCCCATTTGTACAGGAACTGCAATTACAGCTGGAGATGCTGGAGAAAGGCGGCTTTGATCACTTTATGTTAAAAGAGATTTATGAGCAACCCAGATCAATTAAAGACTGCATGCGCGGACGTATCTATCCAGAGGAAGGTTATGTACAACTGGGAGGCATTAAAGAGTTTGCAGAGAAGCTAAAAAACATAGACAGGATCATCATTGTAGCATGCGGAACTTCATGGCACGCAGGTTTGGTAGGCGAATACTTAATTGAAGAGTATGCCCGGATTCCGGTAGAGGTAGAATATGCTTCTGAATTCCGGTACCGAAATCCTATTATCACGGAGAAAGACGTTGTTATTGCCATTTCTCAATCTGGAGAAACTGCAGATACGATGGCTGCAATTGAAATGGCAAAAGAACGTGGTGCAACCATCTTCGGAATATGTAATGTGGCAGGCGCGTCTATCCCACGACTAACGCATGCTGGTGTATATACGCATGCAGGACCAGAAATAGGAGTAGCGTCAACAAAAGCTTTTACCGCTCAGGTAACAGTGCTTACACTAATGGCATTTTACATGGCACAGAAAAAAGGCACTATTACCACATCTAAATTGATTGAACTTTTAACAGAGCTTGATAACATACCTGATAAAATTCAGATCGCATTGGAGTCAAATGACTTGATTAAGGAAGTAGCTGAAAAAATAAAAGATTCCAGGAACTGCCTATTTTTAGGTAGAGGCAGCGGGTTTCCGGTTGCACTTGAAGGCGCATTAAAACTTAAAGAAATTTCCTATATCCACGCAGAAGGCTATCCGGCAGCCGAAATGAAACACGGCCCTATTGCGCTTATTGATGAGGAAATGCCAGTCGTATTCATCGCAACACAAAACTCATCATATGAAAAAGTAATCAGCAATATACAGGAAGTTAAAGCCAGGAAAGGACAGGTTATTGCAATAGTAACACAAGGTGATACAGAGGTAAAGAAAATGGCAGACTATTGTATAGAAATACCGGATTCAGCTGAAGCATTTTTGCCGTTATTAGCAACCATTCCATTACAACTGTTGTCATATCACATTGCTGTAATGAGGGGATGTAATGTTGATCAACCCAGAAACCTGGCCAAATCGGTTACTGTTGAATAAAAATATGAAACACCATAAAAAAAGCTACCTGAATAAATCAGGTAGCTTTTTTTTATAATAATTTAAACTTTAGAATGGAAGATCTCCATTTTCATCAGAAGGACTAATTGTAAACTCATCCTGTATTTTAGACTCCGTATTTTGAGGAATAGCTGCTGTAACAGGGCTTTGTTCGAAATCACTTTTCCTGCCGAGCATGGTAAAGTTTTCAGCAACAATTTCAGTAACATACTTTTTTACTTTTTCTTTATCTTCAAAAGACCGGGTTCTTAATTTCCCTTCGATATAAACGAGTTTACCTTTTTGCAGATATTTGGATGCCACCTCAGCCAGTCCGCGCCATAATACGATATTATGCCACTCTGTTTGTTCTACTCTTTTACCATCTTTATTATAAGTTTCAGAAGTAGCTAGTGGAAAACTAGCTACTGTTACGCCCCCTTCTAAATGACGCACCTCCGGGTCTTTACCCAAATGGCCTACTAAAATAACTTTGTTAATGCCCGACATAAATATTTTGGTTAGTTTTTTGTTTATCCTTTTCCGCTAAAGATGGTTAGTTATTCCAACTTATCTCCGAAAATATTCCACTATAAAATCGTGAATAACTTTCGGTTGCGGCAACTCATCTAGCTTCTCTAATGAAACCCAATTAAGTTCCTTTTGTTTATTAAAGTTAAATATATAATTTTTTAATGCAAAAAATTGTATATGGATTATTTGGTGCGTTAAAATATGCTTTTTGGCAGATAGAAGGGTGTATTCAACCTGGTTCCCGAAAGTACTCTTAACGTGTTGGTGGAAAACACCATCCATTTGTGATACCGAACCAGTTGTTTCTATGGCCGGAAAATCGTATAAATGTTGCCAGATATCACCCGATTGCCGCTCACGAACCAGTATCTTGCCATTCTCATGACAAATAAAATAACTGATAAATCTGTGTTTCTGCGCAGCTTTCTTGATTTTTACGGGCAATAAATTAACGGCATTTTGATTAAATGCGTAACATGATAAATTAACCGGACAAACACTACAATTTGGCGATTTTGGCTTACATTGCAGCGCACCAAATTCCATTATTGCCTGGTTATAGAGCGCCGGATTCTCCTGATAAAGCAGATCATTTGCCAGCGTAAAAAAAGCCTTCTTACCTGCGGGGGAATTGATCGCAATTTCAATTCCAAAGTGCCGTGCAAGCACCCTGAAAACATTTCCGTCTACTACAGCGCGGGCCTCACCGGAAGAAAAAGACGATATTGCGGCTGCTGTGTATTCTCCGATTCCTTTTAGTTTCAGGAGCTCATCATGTTGGTTTGGGAAGATTCCGTTATGTTTTTCCATCACAATTTTTGCTGTGGCATGCATGTTTCTGCCTCTGGAGTAGTAGCCTAACCCTTGCCAGAGCTTTAAAACCCGGGCCTCCGCTGCACCGGCAAAGTCGGCTACCGAAGGAAAGTTCTGAAGGAATTTATTGAAGTAAGGCATACCCTGGTCAACCCGGGTTTGCTGTAGTATTATCTCTGATAACCAGATGGTATAGGCATCTTTTGTATGTCTCCAGGGCAAATCCCTTTTGTTATTTTGATACCAGTTAATCAGTTCTTGTTGGAATGTCATTCCTGCAAATTACGGTGTTATTATTGGTTTTAAAAAAAACTTGCAATCGGATGATAAGCGCTGCGATAAAAAAATCATCTTTTATTTTCCTATCTCATTAAAAAGCAATACTTTTGCAACCCCAAAACAGTTATAATATTAAAACACAATATATATAAATAAGTAAATATGACTAAGGCAGATATTATTTCAGAAATATCAACAAAAACCGGAATTGAGAAGGTTGATGTACAGGAAACAGTTGAGGCATTCTTCAAAGTTATCAAAACTAGCATGATTGGCGGTGAAAATGTATACGTTAGAGGCTTCGGAAGCTTTGTTGTTAAAAAGAGAGCGCAGAAAACTGCTAGAAATATCTCGAAAAACACTGCAATAATTATCCCAGAACACTTCGTACCTAGCTTTAAACCAGCAAAAGTATTTGTTGATAAAGTTAAAAGTAACTCAAAAAAAATCAGCGTAGAAGCTTAAGTCGGCATTATGAATAGCAGCATCAGATCAAAACAAATCATCATCATTGGAGCGGTTGTATTGTTGATTGCTTTCCTATTCACAAGAGACATTAAAGGTTTAGTAAAACCAACTGAAGAAAATGGCAAAATGCCTTCAACTGGTCAGGTATCAGGCGGAGCTTCAGCAAACCCTTCAGCTTTAAGTATCGAAACTTCATCAACAGCAGCCAAAAATGTGCTAAACAAAAATTTAGCTACAGACATTACTGCCTTAGAAAATAGTTATAAAGGTGCTTCTGGTACAGAAAAAACCGACCTTGCAAAACAATTAGCCCAGAAATGGGATGATGTAGAGCAAATTACTCCATCAGCACTTTATTTAGAAGTTGTTGCCCAAAACGAACCATCGTCGAAAACATGGTTAGCGGCTGGTAATCAATTTATAAAAGCTTTTGAGAGTACACAAGATAGCCTGGCACAACCTGCATTATTGCAAAAAGCCAATACATCTTATAAAAATGCTTTAGAGAAGGATGCTACAAACATTGAAGCAAAAACAGGATTAGGAGTTACTATCGTAAATGGCTTAGGCGCACCAATGCAAGGTATTGCAATGCTGCTTGAGGTTGTTGCGAAAGAACCTAAAAATGTTAAAGCCAATATGAACCTGGGCTTATTCTCTATCAAATCAGGCCAATTTGACAAAGCAATTCCGCGTTTCAAAACGGTTATCGCTGAGTCTCCAACTCCTGAAGCTTACTTTTACCTGGGAACAGCCCTTGAAAATTTAGGCAAAAACAAAGAAGCAGTTGAAGCTTATTTAAACAGCAAAAAATTAGCAGCTAACCCAACCTTATCATCATTTATCGATAAGAAAGTGGCTGAACTAAAGAATAAAATTTAATTAACAGATTAATAAAAAACATTAAAACTTAAAACTATGCCAAGCGGTAAAAAAAGAAAAAGACATAAAATGGCTACTCACAAACGTAAAAAACGCCTAAGAAAAAACAGACATAAGAAAAAATAATTTCTTATTTTGATAAAACCCTTCTAAACCTCATAGTAAATACTATGAGGTTTAAAGTATTTATACGAATTTCCATTCGTGCTTATACTTGGGAACTATCAGATTTTTCAAGTTTACGATCCATTTGTTAACAGGCGGAAGCCTTAAATCTGTAGCTGTTGGTAAAAGAATTAATTATCAATTCGACTCCTGCCGGAGTTACCATAGCTTTAGTTGAAGACAAGCAACTTGTTGAGCTTCATAAAGAACAAATCAATAACAATTATGCCGTAGGCGACATCTATTTAGGCCGCATAAAGAAAATTATGCCTGGTTTGAATGCTGCGTTTGTGGATGTTGGTTATGAAAAAGATGCATTCCTGCATTATTTCGATTTGGGCCCTCAGGTGCAATCTTTAATTAAGCTGACGAAGATTAAGCGTAATGGTTCGGTAACTGGTACACTATTAGACAATTTAAAGCTGGAAGCCGATATTAACAAGGCTGGCAAAATTTCTGAAGTGCTTGCCAAAAACATGCTCATTCCTGTACAAATTGCTAAAGAGCCAATTTCTACAAAGGGGCCTCGTTTAAGTTCCGACCTATCAATCGCCGGCAGGTATGTGGTATTGGTGCCATTCTCCAATACCATATCCATATCAAAAAAAATAAAAAGCAATACTGAACGTAATCGTTTAAAAAAGATTATTGAAAGTATTAAGCCTCAAAATTTTGGGGTAATTATCAGAACGGTTTCTGAAGGCAGAGGAGTTGCCGAGATGCAAAAAGATCTGCTTGATCTGATTGCGAAATGGGAAAGCTTCATCAAGAAGCTGCCTACTGCCGAACCCTCAAAGCGAGTTTGGGGCGAAATGGACAGATCATCAACGTTAATTCGTGATATTCTGAATCCTGATTTCACAAACGTTTACGTAAGTACACCAGAATTGTACGACGATATACGTTCTTATGTACACGATATTTCTCCGGAAATGGAAAAAATCGTTAAGCTTTATAAGCAGAAAGAACCAATCTTCGATCATTTTGGTATAGAAAAGCAGATTAAAAATGCTTTCGGAAAAACAGTAAACCTCCCCGGAGGAGCCTACCTGGTTGTAGAGCACACCGAAGCACTACACGTAATAGATGTGAACAGTGGTAACCGTACTGCCAGTAAAGAGAATCAGGAAGAGAATGCTTTACAGGTAAACAAAGAGGCGGCTAAAGAAATTGCCCGACAATTACGCCTGCGTGATATGGGCGGTATTGTGGTAATCGATTTCATCGATATGCACAAACCAACAAACCGTAAAATGCTATTCGATCATTTGCGTGAGCTGATGCTGTTGGATAGAGCAAAACATACCATTTTACCGCCGAGTAAATTTGGTTTAGTGCAAATCACCAGGCAACGTGTTCGTCCGGAGATGAATATTGTTACGGTAGAAAAATGTCCGGCCTGCGATGGGACTGGAGAAATTAAAGCGAGTATCGTTTTAATGGATGATATTGAGAATAACCTGAATTATATTTTACGTGAGCAAAATGAAAAAGGAATAACACTTTGTGTTCACCCTTATATTGAAGCTTACATTACTAAAGGTATTTTTAACTTACAGCGCCGTTGGTTCTTTAAATATGGCCAATGGATTAAAGTTAAACCACAATCATCGTATTATTTAAATGAGTTTCATTTCATCTCATCAAAAGACGAAGAGATTAAATTATAATTCAAATTACATTATCAAAAAGCCTGGATCTTCCGATTCGGGCTTTTTTGTTAATATCTGATCCGGCATGCTTAAAGAAATACAAACGATATATCGAAGAATAGCCTGATTGTTCAAAAAAATAAAAGCAGTTTCAACCCTGAAAGGTTAAATTCGTAATCTAAATCAATAATCAGTTGGCAAAATCAAAAACAGCATATTTCTGCCAGAGTTGTGGCTATGAGTCGGCAAAGTGGCTTGGAAAGTGCCCATCATGCGGGCAGTGGAATACCTTTGTAGAAGAGATTGTAGAAAAGAATTCAGCTGCCGTTCCGGAATGGAAAACAGAATCAACTACCAGAAAGGTAAGTAAACCCAGTAAAGTAGATGAGATAAAGTCATCCGTTGAACGCAGGATATTGACGGGAGATAAAGAGTTAGACCGCGTACTCGGGGGTGGATTAGTGGAAGGTTCACTGGTTTTGATCGGGGGTGAACCAGGGATTGGTAAATCAACACTCATGCTTCAGCTGGCACTAAATCTGAAAGGTAAAAAATTACTTTACATCTCAGGTGAAGAAAGTGAGCAACAGATAAAAATGAGAGCAGAGCGAATTAAAGAAAGTCCCTCTTCAGATTGCTATATATTAACCGAAACCTCTACGCAAAATATCTTCAAACAAATCGAAATACTGGAGCCGGAAATATTGGTTGTCGACTCTATTCAAACCTTACATTCCTCACATATCGATTCCACGCCCGGCAGTGTATCGCAGGTAAGAGAATGTACTGCAGAATTATTGAGATTTGCTAAAGAAACAGGTGTCCCCGTTTTTTTAATTGGTCATATCACGAAAGATGGAGCCATAGCAGGTCCAAAAATCCTTGAGCATATGGTAGACACCGTATTGCAATTTGAAGGCGACAGGCATCATGTTTACCGCATTTTACGCTCAGTGAAAAACAGATTTGGAGCAGCTGCCGAACTGGGCATTTATGAAATGCAGGGAAGTGGACTGCGGGAAGTATCAAATCCGTCGGAAATCTTACTTTCACAAAGGGATGAGGAGCTAAGTGGAATTGCTGTTTCAGCAATGCTGGAAGGTGCCCGGCCCATGTTAATCGAGACACAGGCACTGGTAAGTGCAGCAGCATATGGCACACCACAACGATCAGCAACAGGGTTCGATACCAAACGAATGAATATGCTTCTCGCCGTGCTGGAAAAGCGCTGTGGTTTTAGATTAAGTACTCAAGATGTTTTTCTGAATATAGCGGGTGGTCTAAGAGTGGAGGACCCGGCAATCGACATGGCGGTACTGATAGCCATTATCTCATCACATCAGGACATACCGATATCTTCGAAAAACTGCTTTGCAGCGGAGGTTGGATTATCTGGTGAGATAAGAGCAGTGAACAGAATAGAACAGCGCATTGCTGAGGCAGATAAACTGGGTTTTGAAACCATATACATTTCCAAGTATAATTTAAAAGGAATAGAAATATCTAAATACAACCTGGAAATTAAGGCAGTGAGCAAAATTGAAGAGGTATTCGAGATGATTTTTGGTTAGTATAAATGGGGAATATGGGGAAATTTTTCACCAGTTTTTTGAAGAAATAACTAAGATTCCCCAATAAAAAGTAATAATCCTTTTGGCATTCGAACGTAAAAAAATCGTAAAACACTACATATCAACAATTTAATATATTGCTTGGGAATTTGTTAATTTTTGGATTGTCATTTGCCTAATGTATTATGTTCGTACATCATGGGATGTGATGACAACAATAGGGATGATTTTCCTCGTTAGCGATCGCTAGCGAGGATTTTTTGTTTTTACTATTCAAATAAATTTTAAATAACTTTGAATAAGATAAATAACCGGAAACAAATTCTAAAATATCAGACCATGAAAAAAATTATTCTAAGCCTGGGCATTTGCTTTTTTACAGCACTTAGCTTTGCACAAACTGCTTACACCGGCCAAAAGTTTGGCGAAGAGGTAAAACCTGGAGCGGTAAAGCCTGCAGCTAAAATGGAAGCTGCTATGGGTGACAAGAATGCAGTTGACATGAAAATTGAAGGAAAGGTTGTTGATGTTTGCAAAAAGAAAGGATGCTGGATGACATTGGAGATGCCAAATGGCGACCCAATGCGGGTGACCTTTAAAGATTATGCATTCTTTATGCCTATGGATATTGTAGGTAAGAAAGTAATACTTGATGGAATTGCGAAGAAACAAACCATATCTGTAGAAACTTTACGCCATTATGCTGAAGATGCAAAAAAAACTCCGGAAGAGGTAGCGAAAATAACCGATCCAAAAAAAGAGTTAGCGTTTGAAGCTAAAGGAGTAGTGATACTCGATAAATAAGCAAAATAAAAATACATATGCAAAAAAATTCCCCGGACTTTTACGAACGGGGATTTTTTTTTTGACCTAATACTGGTTTACAAAATCCAGTTCCATCCAAATTCATCTGGAACTAGTCCGTAACGGATGTCATTAAGTTTTTTAGCAATGCCATTTGATATGTACCTTGTCGAAGGATCTGTTAGTTGATAAACTTCACCTTTATAACCGATTTGGCCCACGTGGGTTACTGTAGCTGCAGTACCTGCTGCAAAAGCCTCAGTTAAAGTGCCGTTTTCGATTCCTTCGATGATTTCTTTAACAGAAACCCTGCGTTCCTCAACCTCAATACCATCTTGTTTAGCCAATTGAATAATCGTATCGCGGGTTACACCGTCTAAAACCGTACTCCGAACGGATGGCGTTACCAACTTTCCATTGATCACAAAAATTAAATTTGCAGTTCCAGCTTCCTCAATATATTCATGCGTTACTGAATCGGTCCAAATCAACTGATCGAAGCCTTCTTTTTTGGCCTGCTCGAAGGGATACAATGAACGTGCATAATTGCCCGCGGTTTTTGCGAAGCCAACTCCACCATCATCTGCACGTGTGAATTCTGTTTCAATTTTAACTTTCAACGCAGAACTGTAATAAGGACCGGTAGGTGTAGTCAATAAAGCAAACTTATAGGTGTCTGAAGCTTTCACGCCCAAATAGGGATCGGTAGCAAACATTACCGGACGGATATATAAAGCATAGTCATCCTGATTTGGCACCCACTTTTCATCTACATTGATTAGGGCAGCTAAACCTTGCATAAAGATTTCTTCTGGCACGGTTGCCATCGACATTCTTTCTGCAGACTTATTGAATCTTTCGAAGTTCTTATTTGCACGGAATACGCTGATTTTGCCATCAGGCTGACGGTAGGCTTTTAATCCTTCGAAAATTGCCTGACCGTAGTGCAATGCAGAAATCGCAGGGCTCATCGGGATGGGGCCATAAGGAAGAATTTGTAGGTTTTTCCACTCGCCATCCTCAAAATCGGCGGTAAACATGTGATCGGTAAAAACTTTACCAAAGGGTAATTGAGAAAAATCAGTAACAGTCAATCGGGTTTGATCGGCTTTTGTGATTTTTATATCTAGTGTCTCGGTCATGATATAGAAATTTTGAATGAGTGAATAATAGGATGATTGAGTGTAAACGATCACACTCAGCAGCTCAATACCTCACTAATGCTGTCAATAATTATTTTGCGCAAATTAATAAAAATGAAGCGCTTTTAATAGCTTTATTTGATTATTAGTCTTTGTTTTTGAGTGTTTTGAGTACACTAAGCACCCAACCTTTTCCCCATTCTTCCATCTGCTCGTTTGTCCATAAAAACGGATAAAAAATTCTCTTTTGAAAACGCGGAGGCAAATATTTTTGCCAGTTTGTCCCACCCGTTGCAGCTACATCTACCGGATCTTTTTCTAAGTAACGAACAGCTGATTTATAATGTGATAAAGGCCATTCAACATTTACATACAAATCAAGTTTGCGGAGTTCTTCCGCTAATACTGAAACATCAGCCCCGCTCAACTGGAGCTGATGATAGAGCGCCGAAAGATTAGTATCTGATCGTTCCTTCGCAAGCTGCAAAAATTGATTAGCATATTTTTTAATAAACTGCTTCAATGTTAATGTCTGTTTACCTGATGCCAGCTCGGTAGCGCCAAATTTCCAGTAAATATGTTCAAATTGCTCCTCAATGGTTGCATTCGTTAAATCCTCACGCTTGCTTTTATCTACCAGGCGAGTAAAATCCGTAGCACAAATTTCAATCATTCTATACTGCCCCGATTGAAAACCACTTGCAGGTAAAAGAGACATTCGGAATTTTAAAAACTGTTCTTTCTCCATCCCGTCCACCATCACTTCAAAAGAAGTCGTCAAGGCATTGAAATAGGCGTTGATCCGTTTCACCCTCGCCGTGAAAAATTCTGCCGTTAGATTTTCATGTTCTGAGATCTGCCTGAATTCATGTAAAGAGAGCTTGAAATAAAGTTCCGTAATCTGATGATACATGATAAAAATCTCTTCATCAGGAATAGGGGTTTTAGGACTCTGTAAGCTTAATAAAGTATCAAGGTGAATATAATCCCAATAAGTAAGAAAATCCGCATAAAGCAATCCGTCAAGGTATGAAGCCATATCCTGCCCCATAGCTGTGTACTTTTCCTGCAGCTGGTTTAGTTTGTTTAAAATTTCTGGTGTAAAATCCATTTAAATTATTAAGTATTTAGTATTGGTCACTTGCTTTTAATACAGGACCCTGAACTTTATGGTATGTTCAATTTTTTTAAGCGACTTAAATAACTGCTTATCATATTCCGTGTTAATGTCTGTAATGGCATATCCGATTTCCGGATTCGTCATCAAAAACTGGCTAACGATGTTGATATCATGTTTTGCAAAAACCGTATTGATATTAGCCATAATGCCCGGCACATTTTTATGTATATGGATTAAACGATGAGACTTGTCGATTTTAGGAAGTTGGAGATTTGGAAAATTTGTACTCAAATAAGTAGCACCCGTATTCATAAAATCAGCCACACGCTTGGGAATAAAATCGAAATTACGGGGATTATGTTTAGCATCATCGAAAACAACAATACCCTGTTTCGTGCAAAGATCAAGGTCAATTTTATTTTTAGAGTTACCTAAATAACCGATCGTTTTAAGTTTTGCGGCGTCCTTAAGTTTTTCTCTATCCATGTTTTCTCCATCTGCATAAAGAATCATACCAACATCTTTAATGTATTTGTCTTCAAATGAAGATTTATGCCTGATAGAAAAGCCATCATTTTTAAGAATCGCCAGGCTTCTGGGATCAACATCTCCGATTACCAGACACAAAATTCTGTTCTTTGGATATGATATAGCCCTGGGTAGATCATTCACATAAAGAAATTCATCAAAACTCGGTGTAACGTGATCTGCTTTGGCAACAATACTTTCCCTCGAGATATTTTCAGTAAATGCAAAAAACTTGTTAATCAACCCACTTTCTCTCAACTGGAAATCTGAGTATCCGTCGCCAATACCAAAAAGTTCTCCCTCCAGCTTAAGATGCTGAAGCAATTTAACTTTGCCGCCCTCCTCACTCAAAGGGTTGGCATGGTCATAGTCGATAATCTTACCATCACCAGTAGTAACAAAGGTATTGGCATAAATATTTTCCTTTTTAATGTGGTATTGACTAACAACCGGAGTAATAAATTCTTTAAAACCACCGGAAACAATTAGTACATCATCGCTGTGCTTTTTAAAAAAATCTGCATTACGCGAAAATGAAGTAGAAACTTTTTTCTTCAGGTGCTTAATCAGCTGCTTCAGATGCTCTTCATTTGCCTCCAGAAGTTTAACACGCTGGGCTAAGCTTTCTGAAAAAGATAGTTTACCTTCCATAGCAAGGTTGGTATAATCTTCAATTTTCTGATAAATGGCTTCTCTTTCAGGGTGGTTCTTCAAAGAGATTCTGGCGAGTTCGTCAAGCGCTTCTACCTGTGTAAAAGTGCTATCGAAATCGATGATGTAATAGGATTTTTGTTTGGGCATTATTTTAAATATTGGGTAATTTCCTTAATGCTTTGCAAAACTGGTTTAAATACAATTCCAGTTTGCTCAATCACTTTATTATTATTGTAATAACTAAAAGTTACACTGCTTTTTGCGGTATCTTTAGTTATTGATGGGTCACTTCCTGTAAATACAGATACTAATTTCAATGCACGCCAGGCAATTCCAAGCATCCAGCCCTTTGCTTCTTTTTTAGGCGGCTCAACATTAAAGCCATTGGCTATTGCCGCAAATAACTCTTTATAATGGATATCTCCCGCAGATATGATATAACGTTCACCTCGTATCTTTGAATCCATTAATAATATCATTGCACGTACCACATCTTCCACATCCACAAATCCCGATGCCCCATTGGTATAAAAAGGAAAACCACCTTTAACAAGTTTAAATATTGCACCACTCCCTTCAAAACCCGCATTTTTCCCGATGATTACCGAAGGGTTGACAATAATGGCATTAAGCCCCTCATTAATTCCTCGCCATACTTCCATTTCGCCCTCGTATTTTGACAAGCCATAGGCATGGGCTTTGGAATCATACTCCCAGAAATCTTTTTCGGTGATTTTACTGCCTTTCTTTGCCAGCCCCAGCGCGGCAACCGAACTTACATGAAGCAGACGGCAATTGTTCTCAACACAAAGGTTAACAACGTTAGAGGTCCCTTCTATGTTGACATGAAAAAGTTGCTTTTTATATTTTGGACTCAATGAAACAAAGGCCGCACAGTGGTAAACCTGGGTTATCCCTTCGAATGCTGTTTGCAGATCTGCAGGCTCATTAATATCCGAGATAACCCATTCTACCAATGGATTTTCGGCTATTAAAGCAGGAACTTTAGAATTCTTCCTTTTCAGCGCCCGTACAGCAGAACCATGATCAGTTAACTGCTTTATCAATTCAGACCCTAAAAATCCAGTTCCTCCGGTTACCAGTATCATTTTATTTTTTTCAAGCTATATGTGGAAATACGCATTCAAAAATAGATATTTGAGGCGAGAGTTTTAAATATATGTCGCTAACGGATTTCTTTTCACCAGTAAACCCTGATAGTTTTACACCCAAACAAGGTTTTTTCACCAGTCAGCTTGGTTTAAAAGCACACATCCACTCTGAATCATTTCCCGATTTTGACGAAAACACCTACGATTTAGCTATTATCGGTGTATTAGACGGAAGGGGCGCTGTTAATAACGAAGGCTGCGCTTTAGGCCCTGATTATTTCAGAGAAAAGTTTTACCGCCTTAACGAAGGTGCCTTTAATTGCCGGATTGCTGATTTGGGAAACATCAAACACGGGGCTACTATTGCCGACACTTACATAGCGATGAAAATGGTCGTTTCCGAGTTGATTAAAAAAGATATTATACCCATTATTATCGGAGGTGGACAAGATCTCACCTATGGACAATACCTGGGGTATGAAGACCTGGAACAAAAGGTAGACCTGGTGGTAATCGATAATCAGTTTGATATTGGAGATGATGAACGTGATGGGATTGAAACCCGGTCGGATTGTTATCTGAACAAAATTTTCCTTCACCAGCCAAATTATCTTTTTAATTATAGCAATGTGGGCTATCAGACTTATTTTGTGAACCAGGAAAGCCTGAGTGTAATGGATAAACTGTATTTCGATGTTCACCGCCTTGGTGAATTTGCACAGGATATTACTTTAACAGAGCCCATTATCCGCAATGCCAACATGATTAGCTTTGATATCGGCGCAATCCGTTCGGCAGATGCAGCTGCAAACTCCAACACCACACCCAATGGTTTCGATGGAGAAGAAGCCTGCAGAATATCAAGATATGCAGGGATGAACGATAAATTAACGTCTATCGGGTTTTACGAATTCAATCCCGCCTATGATAATAACGGCCAGACTGCTTTTTTACTGGCACAAATGGTTTGGTATTTTGTAGATGGATTTTATGCCCGTAAGAAAGATTTTCCATTGACGCCAAAATCACAGTTTATGATTTATCGAACCAGCCTAAAAGATGGCTCTGGTGAGATGGTATTTGTTAAAAGTAAAAAGTCAGATCGGTGGTGGATGCAGGTACCTTATCCTTCAGGACAATCGCAAAATGAACGTTATCATTTGGTACCCTGCCGGTACGATGATTACCAGACTGCTGTAAATGGTGAGATGCCTGATCTGTGGTGGAGAACCTATCAAAAGCTATCATAATTTTACACATCAATTTACGTTTTAGGCATACAATATATCTATCTTTGAACTGATTAAACTAACCCCCACATGAAAAAAATATTATTTTCTGCGATAGCACTTTTGCCACTCGCAGCAATTGCTCAAAAACCATTTACCCTTAGCGGAGATGTAAAAGGTCTTAAAACCGGTGATAAAGTTTACCTTATTTATCAGGGTGACGGTAAGAATGTAACCGATTCAGCAACCGTAGCCAATGGCGCCTTTGCGTTCAAAGGATCTTTAGCTACTCCGGCACAGGGAAGTTTATATTTAAATAAAAACCCTTATGTTAACCGCCCGGCACAGGGAGAGAAATTGGATGGATTATCACTTTACGTTGAACCTGGAAACCTTAAATTAGCCGCAGCCGATTCTTTAAAAAATGCGGTGATTACCGGTTCACTGATAAACGACGATGCCAAAAAATTAAAAGCCCTAACAAAGCCTGTAAACGATCAGCTTGCCGCAATCAATACAGAATATGCCGGGTATACTCCAGAGCAGAAACAAAATAAAGACACCATGGATGGCTTAAGAGCCCGTTATGAAAAAGCGGCTGAAGGTATGCCACCATTATTATTGCAATATGCAAATGCCAATCCAAAATCTTTTATTAGCCTCTCGGCAATTGGTCAGTTAGCAAGCGATCCCGACCAGGCCGTTGCTGCAGAAAAAGCATTTACCGCATTATCTCCTGAATTGAAAGCATCTACAATAGGAAAGCAACTCACCCAGATGTTCGATGCAGGCAGAAAAACAGCTGTAGGCGTAATGGCCATGGACTTTACACAGGCAGATACCGCTGGAAAACCGGTGAAGTTATCCGACTTCAAGGGTAAATACGTGCTGGTTGACTTCTGGGCATCATGGTGTGGACCATGTCGCCAGGAAAATCCGAATGTAGTTGTGGCCTATAACAAATTTAAGGACAAAGGCTTTACAGTTCTTGGCGTATCTCTTGATCGTCCAGGGAAAAAAGATGCGTGGTTAAAAGCAATCGCAGATGATAAACTAGCCTGGACACATGTTTCAGACTTAAAATTCTGGGATAATGAAGTAGCTAAAATGTATGGGATCCGTTCAATTCCGGCCAACTTTTTAATTGATCCGACCGGAAAAATCATTGCGAAAGGGTTAAGAGAGCAAGCTTTACAAGATAAACTTCAGGAATTACTGGGAAGTAAATCGAAATAAGAATATAACAAAAAATTAAAGCCGCAGGCTGACAGATTTATTTGAATATCTGTTAACCTGCGGCTTTCTGCATATATATATTAAACCAGATCGAATCCGATATCTTCCCTGAAATATTTCCCATCAAAGTAGATTCTTCCTGCATCAGCAGTGGCAGATTGAAGGGCAGTAAACAAATCTTTCTGGAGGCTGGTAATTGCAATCACACGGCCGCCATTGGTTTTAACTACATCGTTATCTAAAATAGTTCCTGCATGAAAAGCATTGGAGTGACGAAGGTTTTCAATCCCTGCAATTGCTTTCCCTTTCAGGTATTCGCCCGGATAGCCACCCGCAACTATCATCACCGTAGCCGCCGTTTGTTCAGAAATAACCAGATTTACCTGATTAAGTTGCTTATTAGCTGTAGCTAAAAACAATTCCACCAGGTCGTTTTCAATTCTTGGAATCACGCTTTCAGTTTCAGGATCACCCATACGGGCATTGTACTCGATAACATAAGGATCATCACCCACCTTAATCAATCCAAAGAAAATAAAACCTGTATAGTCAATATTATCTTTCTTTAAACCATCTACCGTAGGCCTGATAATCCTTTCTTCTACTTTTTCAAGAAACTCAGGGCTAGCAAAGGGCACTGGTGAAACAGAACCCATACCGCCGGTATTTAAACCAGTATCGCCCTGACCAATCCGCTTATAATCTTTTGCAGATGGTAGAGTTATGTAGTTTTCACCATCGGTTAAAATGAAAACAGAAAGCTCAATTCCACTTAAAAATTCTTCTATTACAACTGTTGCACCTGCTGCACCGAATTTACCACCAAGCATTAATTTCAGTTCTTCCTGCGCTTCAACAGTTTCGGTGCAAATCAAAACACCTTTCCCGGCTGCCAATCCATCGGCTTTTAAAACCACAGGCAGGGCATGCGTTTCCAGGTAAGCTAATCCGTCTTCGAGTGTCTCAGGCGTAAAAGATTTCGATGCCGCAGTCGGAATACCATGACGCTCCATAAACTGCTTCGAAAAATCTTTACTTCCCTCTAAAATTGCGCCTTCTTTTTTAGGGCCAATTACAGGGATATGTGACAGAGATTGGTCGGCCAGAAAAAAATCATGAATCCCGTTTACTAAAGGCTCTTCCGGCCCAACAACAACTAACTCAATGTTTTCGGCTAATACTACCTTTTTGATGGAATCAAAATCGTTTACATTGATATTAATGTTTGTTCCGTAAACACCTGTGCCACCGTTACCTGGTGCAATAATCAACTTATCGCAGTGCGAAGACTGGCTCATTTTCCAGGCGAATGCACTTTCTCTGCCGCCTGAACCTAATAGTAAGATATTCATGCCGGCAAAGATAGCAAATGAGGGATGTAAAAGGTAAGCTGAGCCAGGGAAAATGAAAAAGTTATCTGATGAAAGATGCTGACCACATCATACACCCAATATTTCACATTACTTCGCGTTTCGTGTCATCTGCTCTAACATATCCCACATCTCTGATGGAATGGCTTCCAGACCATTCATTTGACCGGCTCCCTGCAGCCATTCTCCTCCATCTATGGTAATCACTTCTCCGTTAATATATCCAGAAAAATCACTCACTAAAAATGCAGCAAGATTCGCCAGTTCCTGATGATCGCCCACTCTTTTAAGCGGAACACGATTCTTGAAATCAAATTTCTTAGCTAAATCGCCAGGCAATAAACGTTCCCAGGCACCTTTGGTTGGAAATGGCCCAGGCGCAATGGCATTGGTTCTGATCCCATATTTACCCCATTCAACCGCCAATGAACGTGTAAGTGCCAAAACCCCACCTTTTGCACAGGCAGATGGGACAACATAGGCCGAGCCTGTAAAAGCGTAAGTGGTAATAATATTCAATACCGTTGCTGCTTGCTTTTCCTTAATCCAGTGCTTTCCAAATGTTAGGGTACAATTAACCGTTCCTTTTAAAACAATGTCAATAATAGACGAAAAAGCGTTCGCTGATAAGCGTTCGGTAGGTGATATAAAATTACCCGCAGCATTGTTTAGCAAAATATCAACTGAGCCAAATCTTTCTAATGCTTTAGCCAAAACGTTTTCTACCTGTTCCACTTCACGTACATCACAGGCTACGGCTAAAACTTTACCGCCCGTTTTTTCCTCCATCTCATCAGCAGTTTTTTGCAATACTTCCTGTTTACGACTGGTAATTACCAAATTAGCCCCTAGCTTCAAAAAGTATACACCCATTGCTTTGCCCAAGCCTGTACCACCACCTGTTATCACAATGGTTTTTCCTTTTAAAGTGTCTTCTCTAAGCATGGGCTGATTAAATGCGAACATAATATTTGGTTGTTATAGGTGAAAAATAGTAGATAGATGGTAGAAAACCCTAAAGTGATTATTTTCGCTGAAGACTCTCCAGAATAGTTTTCAGGATATGGCGTGTAGCTGGCGACCACCATTGCTTCAACATTTTTTCAAGCGTTTCAGTTTGATCTGCATTCATGGCCGCGATGAGTTCGGCTCTGATGTTTAATTTACTTTCCGACCACGTATTACGTTCCAGCTCCATAAACTTTTTGATTTTCCTTTCAGCAGCAGTAAGTAAACTTTCATTTTTCACCAGCTCATCGACCAGGCCAACTGAAAGTGCTTCTTCAGGCTGGTATAATTTACCGGTTAATAAACTTCTTGAGGCTTCAGCTTTCCCTAACCAAAATGAATAAAGCTGAAAAATACTATTGGGAACAATAATACCTACAGGAACTTCATTCAAACCAATAATAAATTGTCCCTCTGCCATAATCCGTGCATCGCAAGCCAGAGCAATTACGCATCCACCAGCCGGGCTGTGCCCGCTTATAGCAGCAATTAAAGGCTTCTTGAAAGAAACGATGTTGGCTGTAAATCCAAAAAATAACTGGAAAAAAGATTTTGCTTCTTCTTCGTTATAACTGTACAGCTCTACCAAATCCAATCCTGCTGAGAAAAAAGGTGCTGTGCCTGTTAAAATTACGCCGCCAATATTATCGTCTGCAGAAATGTTTTTGAGCATGTCGTCAAGTTCAGTAATCAGCTCCCGGTTTAAGGCATTAGACTTACCACGACTTAAAGTAATGGTGGCTAAACGATCTTTTACACTTACCTTAATTGTATTCATGTTTCGGATTTAAAATTTGAACACTACACAAACAGCTATGCTTGCATAATATTCAAATTTATTTATTTTTAGCTATTTTACATCATAAGTGTAAACTTTTCTTCCTAAATGCCCAACAGCATCTATACCTTCAATTACTACCCGGTAAGTACCGGGCTCATCGGCATTATAGAATTCAAATTTGGCCTTGCCATCTTTATCAGCCACTACCTGTGGATTCCAGTAAATGGTAGTTCTATAGTCGGCTTTATTGCTATTATTAGCAGAATCATATTTAGGGGCATAAAACTCCCTCGAAACCGAAAAACCTTTTGGATTGAAAGTTACAATACCCGGAGCGTAGCGATCGTAGGTTCTCCCGCCGTCGCCACGTTTGGTTGTAATAATGATTACACCACCACCACCTTGCGAACCATAAATAGCTGTATTGCCGATACTTTTCAATAATTCAATTGACTCTACATCCATAGGTGAAACGTTATCCAGGAAATCAGCCTCCATTTGCATTCCATCCACAATCAACTGAATTGGGGTATTCTGGCTGCGCATAAGATAAGGGATATTCCCACGGAAAATGACCCCAGGCAAGCGTCCCTGAAGACATTGCGATAATGTAACACAGGTCGACAGATCAGCCGCTGTCATCACATAATCAGCACGGCCCGCCCCATTCAAATTTGATGAGTTCTTCGCCGGATTTTTCTTTTCGGTAATGGTCACCTCATCCAGTTTGATTGTTTTTTCGAGCAGGCCTAACCTCGTCATCTCGTTAAAATAGTTGTCGCTCTCCTTAATGTACTTCATCAGCGTATTATTGACATTAACATCCACTTCAGCACCATTTCTATTCTTGGTTACAATTTGCCCGGGGATAACATCCAGATTAATTTCGACAAATTTCCGATCGGTTTTTGTTCTGGCCTGCACCACAAACTTAGTGCTATCGCTAAAACTCAGGTTATCGAAAACAAACTTTCCTTCAGCATTGGTCACGGTATCCAGAATATACATCGTACCTTTTGTGGCCATCAGCATTACCTTACCATTCGGCACCGGTTTATTCCCTTTCATTACAGTTCCGCTAACTGTAATGGATTGCTCTGGCTTGTAGGTAATATTCGGACCAACATTGCTAATGACGTTTTTCCATAAAAACCTTCTCCATCCCTGCGTAAGCATCAGGTTGTCCAGTTCTTTCTGTGTTTGAACATCCTCCTTTAAAAAGTAATGATTAGGTTTTTCTACATAACCGGTCAAATCTGAGGTGAGTAACAGCGAAGTGTAGATATTGCTTTCATTATCCTCATCGGGCGAAACTTTACTGGCATTGGTAACCGCCACAGAGAAACTACCCAACACCGGGCTGGAACCATTACTGGCATCAAAAGCAAAACTGGCCTTGCCTTTTCTTTGTGCAGATACGCCTGAAGTGCCCAGATTAAGATCTATGAAATCAGCCTTATTATGGTTAAATATCAATCTTTCAGCAACCGGCTGATTATTTGCCGAAAACAGGGTAAATTGAACAATCCCTTCCGGTAGGTTCTTTTTAGGAATATTTGCTAACAATACTTGTTTGTCCATCTTCGCTTTGGAAACATAATATACATTACCTCCGCTTTGTGCCACTACTTTCAACTCTGCGCTATTTACCAGATCGGCACTCGCCATTATCCTGAGTACAACCTTACTGGTGTCAGTATTATTCAGCGCAATTGCATAGCCGCTTTTGGCCGCCACCGGAAGCTTGAATGTTTTCTCTGAACCGTCTTTAAATTTGACTTTGGCAGTGTAGGTTTTTCCGCTTTGAGAATTAAATACAAGATTACCCATACCCAGATAAGCAGTCGAAAAAGTAGTAACCGTATTGCCTTCGTTATCTACAATTGCGCCTTCAACGTTCTCTCCACGTCCATTGGCTGAAATGGCCTTTATCCCCACTTTCTGCGGCAGTTCCTCAACCAGCGTTCCTCCTTCAGGAAAAAACTGAACGTCCACATCATTTGAGGTCGATGTGATCGGAATGGATTTAACGATCTTCTCCTTATTTGCAAGGGTAAGTGTAGCCAAAATTTTGCCCGATTTATTCTGGAAAGACTGATTATTTGTGAAGTTGATGGTCACATTACCCTGTAAATCAGTCTTTGCCCTCCCCTTTGCAACAGAACGATAATCCAGCTGCACATCATAGCTTACATCATTTTCACTATACGCAATACCATTTTTATCTTCAAAATGAATGGTTGCAGCAACTTTATCGGTGGTGTTTTCCTTACTGTAGCTATAGGTTGTTTTCGTAAAAACTTTATTGGCCCAGCTATTCCCTATTTTGATGGTTTTGTCAAAAAAGAAATCAGTGCCAAAGTTACGCATGTAGTTTGTGTAGGCGCGGATTCTATAATTACCCTCCCCAAGCGAATCCGTAAGTTTGAAGTCACCCCAGGTGATTCCTCCCATCACAGGAAGTTTGATCATTTTTTTAACGGAATCTTTTTCATTAATCAGCTCTACATATAAAATCCTGCTGATATTTGACGGTGCCGCCGTTTTGGTATTCAAAACGTAAGCTTTAAACCAGATATCATCACCAATCGCGTAATAAGGTTTATCTAAATGTAAATGGACTTTTTCCTGTGGATAGTTATTGGTATAGGCTTCAAACTTTTTGAGTAATTCTGCAAAGGGATCATCATCTGATACAAATGCCGTAAAACCAAATAATCCAATAAAAAAGCAGAGCGTTAATGTAATTTTGAGTTTCATGTGTCGAGGTAAAATAAATATGCCTCAAGGTACAAAACCTGAGGCATATTTCGATGAAGTTCTAATGAATTTCGACTTTAACCGAAATGTTACAATCGACTGCAAAATAGGACTTTAATAACTGAAAATCCCCCTACAATTTTTGAGCTTATGCTGCTGTAAACGCTATATAAATGGGTATTATGAAAATTAAAACTTATTCTTCCACATCATGCTTTCAACAGGTCGGGTGGTTTTATTGTTATACTTTGCATTGCCCTTGGTATTGTACATGGTATCGATCTTCCCTTCAACTACGAAGTAAATCAGCTGACCTATGGGCATTCCTGCATATATTTTTACTGGTTGTGCCACAGAGATTTCTAAAGTCCATGTATTGCAAAAACCGACATCTCCTTTTCCGGCTGTAGCATGAATATCAATTCCCAGGCGACCTGTACTGCTTTTACCTTCCAGAAATGGAACATGCGCATGTGTTTCCGTATATTCCAACGTTACACCCAGGTATAATGTTCCCGGCTGAAGAACGAAGCCATCTTTAGGAATTTCGAAATGTTCAATTTCGTTATGGGCTTTCGCATCCAGAACACGGTTTTTGTAAGTAGCTAAATATTTACCCAAATGAACATCGTATGAATTGGTGCCTAAACACTCGCGTTTAAATGGCTCAATAATGATTGTTCCCTTATCTATCTCCTCTAATATTCTGCTATCAGATAATATCATTTTTATGCGTATTTTTGGACTAAATTATCATTTATTTAAGATAATTTTGCATGTAATCTCCAATTAAATAAATGCCAATAGTTTACAACAAAGATATTGATCAGCATTCGGTTTTGGCAATCTGGAAAATTGAGGAAACCGAAGAAGAACTGTTGGCTGGCTTACAGCTGAAACAACACGAACTGGATATTATTTCATCATTAAACAGTGGCAAAAGATTGCTGCACTGGCTAAGTACTCGCCTACTGCTCAGAAAAATGTTGAATACTGATGAATATATTGATTGCCAGTTCGATAGAGATGGAAAACCTTACCTGGTTAATTTCGACTACCACATCTCTTTAAGTCACTCTTATGATTATGCCGCTGTGATGATCAGCAAAGAGCATGCAGTGGGGGTTGATATAGAGTTAATCAAACATAAAATAAAAACAATAAAACACAAGTTTTTAAGCGACGTTGAACTTGCTCAAAAGCAACTTGGCGACAACATAGAAGGTTTATATGTAGCCTGGTGTGCCAAAGAGGCCATTTACAAATGGCATGGCAAAAAAGGACTAGAGTTTAAAGCGCATATTCATATTAAGCCATTTAAACTTAAAAATGAAGGCAGTTTAAGTGCGATTGTTGAATTGCCAGCAGGCACCAGAGAATTGGATGTAAATTATTTTAAAACGAAAGACGGATATATGTTGGGCTACGTAGCTAATCCTTCTTAAACATATTTGTGATGAAAGAAACAGCGGGAAAGGATTTGATTTTGATACCCACTCAATTTATAGACTGGGGCTTAACAGATTATCAGGAAGCCTGGGACAAACAGGAGGATTTGCTGAATAAAACGGTAGCGATTAAAACTGAAAACCGGCTAAATAACACACATACGCCCACGTCGAATTACCTGATCTTCTGTGAGCACCCTCATGTTTATACGCTTGGTAAAAGTGGCCATCCTGAAAATCTGTTGTTAGATGAGCAGGGGCTTAAAGATAAGCAGGCAACCTACTATAAGATTAACAGGGGAGGCGACATTACCTATCACGGACCAGGACAAATTGTAGGTTATCCGATTTTAGACCTCGACAACTTCTTCACAGATATACATCTTTACCTTCGCACCCTGGAAGAAGCCGTTATTCTGACTTTAAAAGACTACGGCATTGAAGCGGGAAGATACCCGGGATATACTGGTGTATGGCTTGATCCGGATAATGACAAAGCCCGTAAAATCTGTGCGATGGGTGTTCGCTGCAGCCGTTGGGTAACCATGCATGGTTTCGCCTTCAACGTAAACGTAGATCTCAATTATTTTAAAAATATTGTTCCCTGTGGTATTGATGATAAAGCCGTAACGTCACTTAAAGCCGAACTGGGATATGAGCTAAATCTGGAGGAGGTAGAAGAAAAACTCAAAAATCATATTGCAGATTTGTTTAAGATGGCACTGATTTAACCGGCAAATCTTTTTTCCCATACTTTGCGTAAGTTCTTTTATGAAACTTGCCACCTGCATTTTATTTTCTTTATTATCTTCGGCCTGTACTAAAAAAGCAGAAATGTCGGACACGAAGCAACCAGTTCAAATCATCACACAGGATACATCAGCACAAAAAGCGAAATTCACTTACCTGGCGTTAGGTGATTCCTATACAATAGGCGAATCTGTCACCCAGTCTGAGTCCTTTCCTTATCAACTTCAGCAGCTATTGAAAAATAATAACTTTCAGGTTGCTGATCCAAAAATCATTGCAAAAACCGGGTGGACTACAAATGAGCTTCAAACTGCAATCGCGACCGAAAACATCACTACTACATTCAGTTTCGTCACCCTTCTGATAGGAGTCAATAACCAATACCGGGAATATCCTTTAAATACCTATAAAAAAGAGTTTTCAGAGTTGCTCCAAAAGGCCATCGCATTTGCAGGTGGAAATAAGACCAGAGTTTTTGTTGTTTCCATTCCGGATTGGGGAGTTACACCATTCGCAAAAAGTTCCGGAAAAAATCCAGAGACTATTGCGAAGGAAATTGATGAATTCAATAAAGCTAACGAAGAAATTACACTTGCAGCTGGGGCAAATTACACGACTATAACCACGGCATCCCGAAGAGCAAAAACCGATCCTTCGCTTATTGCATCAGATGGTTTGCACCCGAGTGCAAAGATGTATGGCGAATGGGCACAAAGTTTATTTTCAAGGGTTAGCAGCATTCTAAAGTGAAATTGTAAGCTCATTTATTTAGATTGTAAATTAAATATTTTACTTTAGTTTAACTATTTAAATTAATTACTTAAATCCTATCTTATGAATGACTATGAAGCAAGCGGTGTAGCCGCAGGAATTGGCGCTGGTGCTGTTATCTTTTATCTGGCCATTTTGGTCGTAATGATTGTCGGAATGTGGAAGGTCTTTGAAAAGGCCGGTAAACCAGGATGGGCTGCCATCATTCCTATTTATAACCTGATTATCTTACTTGAAATTGTTGGCAAACCAATGATTTGGATTCTTTGGTTAATTATTCCTTGCGTAAACATTGTATTCGCAATCTGGCTTTACAATCTTGTAAGCAAGAGCTTTGGTAAATCAGAAGGATTTACGGTAGGACTGGTTATTTTCCCTTACATTTTCTGGCCAATATTAGGTTTTGGAAATGCGACGTATTTAGGCCCTTCTGCTGCGGAAGCTCAGAATGGTGGTTTTGGCAATCCACAAAATAATCCTTTCAACAACCCGAACAATCCATTTAATAAACCCAATAACCCATTTAATAACGGGAATGATAAACCTGAGCCACCAGTGGTATAATTCGTTTATTTCATGATCACCTTACAAGTATTTTGCAGCTTAGTTTCATTTGTAAACTGGCTGCAAAATCATTTACTACCCTGTCCTTTTAAAACTATTACAGGACTTGACTGTCCCGGATGTGGCTTCCAGAGATCTTTGGTAGCATTAATCACGGGAGACTTTGTTAAAAGCTTTCTTCTATACCCCCCAAGCATCTCTATTATCATTTCATTCCTGTCTGGACTGTTCTTCTACAATTTCCCAAAGAACCGGAAATATTTCCTGTTTAAACCTTTAGTGATCATCACAGGGAACATAATCATGTTCTCTTACATATACAAAATGCTTTTTGCTTAGTGATCGATTGAAGTTAGGTGTTTATAATCCTTCAATACTGCTTCGAGAAACTGTAGTTCATTCATCCCGGCAGGTACCTGCACTGCGATATGAGATTTGATTTTTGCCGCCAGAGCATAAATCAGTTCAGTATTGTTGGTTTGATAGTAACCAATCAAAACCTCATGAATCAGTTCTGCATCACGATCAGAAAGGTGTAATACTTCTTTAAATTGCGCTTCATATGTCTCCGGTAACACAAAGCTAAATGCAACATTTTGGTACTGCGTACGGGGTGTTGTTTTAATCAAAGTAGTTTTGGCCAGCATATCTCCCAAACGCTGATGGTTTTTACTTACTGCTACTGCCACAAGCGCTACCACTCCCCAACCGAAGGGAAAACCAAAATCTATTGCCCGAAATAACCACCGCATTAAATACTGACTGAAGGTTGGCTGGGTACCATCAATACTAATTACCTTTACTTTCATTACCCGTTTACCAACAGTTTGCCCGTTCATCACCATCTCGCAAACCAGGTCATAAAAAACAAAAATAGCCATGTACACAAAAAACAGAGTCATGGCAGCATATCCCGACATGCCCATCTGCGCGATCAGCATTAAAACTACAAAAATCACGGCCAGTGCTAAAAATATCCCGATATCTATACACCTGGCGGCAATCCGCTCTCCTAAACCTGCAATTTCATAATCGATATCTATATTTTGAGAAGTGTTAATTCTGATGCTATCCATATATCAAACATAATTTTTTTTAAGGAGATCTCCATAGCTCCTGCAAAAATTATAAACCGACTTTTCGCCCAGCATTTTTTTTATCCCTGAAAATTTAACTATTTTAACCCAAGATTTGGTAACGCCTTTACATGAGAGAAGCATTATTTGTTAAACAAAATTCAGACAAATGGCAGCGATATGAAAATATGCGCCAGGCTAATCCCGATGAAATTGCGACACAATTCATAGAAATCACTAACGACCTGGCTTATGCCAGAACTTTTTATCCCGATTCAAAAACAACAGCTTATCTAAATGGACTGGCTTCAAAACTCCATCAATCGGTTTATAAAAATAAAAAAGAAAAAACCAGCCGCTTTATCACTTTCTGGAAAACAGAACTACCGCTACTTTTTTTTGTTCACCGAAAGCAAATCTTTTATGCCCTGGCCTTTTTTCTGGTGGCCTGCGCAATTGGTGTGCTCTCTGCAAAATACGACGACACCTTCGTGCGCCTCATTATGGGAGATGAATACGTAAACATGACTAATGAGAACATTGCAAAAGGCGATCCGTTCGGCGTGTATAAACATCAGAATGAACTTGTTATGTTCGTTCAAATTGGCTCCAACAATATTTTCGTAGCCCTTTATACTTTCGTTCTCGGTATTATTTTTTCTATTGGCACCATTGTTTCCTTGTTTAGAAATGGCATTATGCTGGGATCTTTCCAATACTTTTTTTTCAGTAAAGGTCTGGGTATCCAATCTGTTCTTGTCATCTGGATCCACGGAACACTGGAAATTTCAGCAATTGTATTGGCCGGCGCCGCTGGCCTGGTTTTAGGTAATAGCTTTTTGTTTCCTAAAACTTATACAAGGAAAGCATCCGTTTTACAAGGGGCAAAAGACGGACTTAAAATGGTCATCGGCCTGGTACCCATCTTTATCGTCGCCGCAATTTTCGAAAGCTTTGTTACCCGACACACCGAAATGCCATGGATCTTAAGTTCGCTGATACTCTTAATATCCGCAGCATTTATGGTTTGGTATGTGATTATCTATCCCCTCAAATTATCTAAAAAAACGACTGTTAATTAATATGCTAACACCACTTGAATTTAAAAAAAGAAGAGATTTCGGGCAGGTCATTAATGATACATTTACTTTCATGCGCCAAAACTTCAAGCCGCTTATCAAAATTTATTTTATGTTTTGCGGACTTTTTGTACTGGCTAGTATGGCAACAATGCTATTGCAACAATACAAAATGGTTAATGTGATAAACAATGTCAGTGTAGATAATACCCGTGCTTTCGCTTTCGGGTCGATGTATGGAATCGAATATTTTTTGTCCATCTTCTTCACTATCATCTCATACACCAGCATGACCGTGGCAGTACATTCATATATCGCCATCTACGTGCAAAAAGGAAATGCGATACCTACAACAGATGAAGTCTGGGGATACTTTAAATATTACTTTTTCAGGGTTTTCTGGAGTTCGATTGTACTGTCACTATTATTGGGAGTAGGGATGTTATTTTGTCTCGTTCCGTTTTTCTGGCTCTTCCCTTACGTGTGCATGGTTTATCCCATTATGATTATTGAAAACAGCAGACTAGGCTATGCTTTTAACCGAAGCTTTGCACTGGTGAAGGATAACTTCTGGGTAACATTTGGCACAATTGTAATCGTTTGGATCATTGTGTATGCCTGCATGAGTATGGTTGTACTACCTACAAGTTTATTCAACATGGTAGGGATGTTCTCACACAAGTCTCCACAAATGTCATTAACACTCACCATGATCACCACAGTACTTCAATCGTTATGCCAGGTATTTTTCATTGTCCCTATCATTACCATAACCTTATCCTATTTCAGTTTGGTGGAACAAAAGGAGAGCCTCGGATTAATGGAACGTATTACGCAATTCGGAAATACTGAACAACCAACAGATCACCGACCAGAAGAATATTAATATGCTGCGATTTCTTGCCGGGTTTCTTTTTTTACTTGTGCTCTATCTCCATCCTGCCCAGGTTCATGCACAGGCTTTAAAACCCGTAAAAGCCGATACAGCTTTACGGAAAGACAGCAGTGATATTGCACCAGCAAAGTTTAACAGAGAGGCGATAAGAGACTATCAGGATCAAAAAGAATTTCAATACGACGATAATCAGGCACAACAACTATCATGGTGGGACAAATTCTGGATGATGGTATGGGCTATAATAGGCAGACTGTTTGTTGGTGCCGCATCTAATTATGTTTTAAAGTATTTCTTTATCGGTGCCGGAGTAGCCATTATCATTTACATTGTCATTAAGATGGTGGGTGCAGAAAATATTTTTAGCAAGAGATCGCAGGAAACAATATTACCATATGATGTAATTACTGAAAATATCCACGACATAGATTATGATCAGGAGCTTAATCGCCTGATCAGTGAAGGCAAGTATCGCCTTGCAGTAAGGATGCTCTATCTTCAGTCGTTAAAAAAACTGAGCGATGCACAGATCATTCAATGGCAACCTGATAAAACCAATTACAACTACCTGATGGAAATCAGTAAACCTGAATTGCGAAACAACTTTAGCCGTTTAACCATTCAGTTCGACTACATCTGGTATGGCGATTTCCCTATAGACAGTCATAATTTTCAACCAATCAACCAATTGTTTAATGAGTTTAAAACACAGATTAAATGAAAGGTTATAAAATCATTTTTGCTATTGGAGTGCTGCTCATCCTGGCTTATCTGGTTGCGCTCTACAACAAGCCTACACCCACCAACTGGGCGCCTACCTACCTCGGTAATGATAAAATTCCCTATGGTACCTATATCTTGCACAACAGGATTAGGGACATTGCACCAAAGGTGATTGTGGAACAATCGAAATTAGCTGTTTACAATACCCTTAAAAATACAAAAGTTACAGGCTCTACCTATCTTATAGTTGCCCAGAAAGCAGAAATCAGTACAACTGACTTTGGAGAGATGAAGAAATTTATGAACGCTGGTAATTCAATCTTCATTGCCAGCTATTCTTTTGGTAAAATGGCCAGTGAACTCAAACTGAAAACAAATGTAGGTTTGGCACAGGAGGGGAGGATACTCAACTTCACCAATCGAAATCTCAAAACCGAATCGAGTTACGGATTTAAACGGGGAATAGGTAGCCAGTATTTCAGTGCAATAGATAAATATAAGGCAATCGTACTGGGGGTAAATGGTTTGCAACAGCCCAACTTTGTGAAATATCAATTTGGGAAAGGGGCGCTGTACCTGGTAGCAGAGCCGGGCTTTTATACCAATTTTACCTTACTTGATAAATATGGTGCCGAATATGCTGCAAAAACACTTAGTTATATCCAAACAAGCAACCGGATTATTTTTGACGAGTACTTTGCAGAAAAAAAGAATGAAACTACCGATATACTCAGGGTTTTCTTTGAACATCCTGAATTAAGCTGGGCTTATTACCTCGCCATTTTCAGCTTAATTCTGTTTGTTTTGTATGACATGAAACGCAGGCAAAGAATAATTCCTGTAGCAGACCCCTACAAAAATTCATCCGTTGAATTTGTCAATGTAGTGGGAAGTGTTTATTATCATGAAAGAAATAACCTGGATATCGCCTTAAAAAAAATTAATTATTTTCTTGAATACCTACGCAGCAGATACCACCTTAAAACCAATGATATGGAGAGTGGCTTTGCAGAAATTTTAAAAGAAAAAACCGGAATAAATGAAATATCAGCAAAAACCTTGACCAGGTATTTTATTCAAATTCCAAAAATGAGCAATTTGAGCGATTATGAGCTGATTGCTTTAAATGACAGTATTGAACAATTTTATAAAAATACAACTAGAAATGGAGCAGGAACAATTTAACCAGCGTACAGATCTGACCACTTTAAACGAGGCAGTTAATCAGATCAGAAATGTACTTGGCGATATTATTATTGGACAGAAACAGGTTATAGACTTTTTAATTGTTGGCATGCTCGCTGATGGACACCTGCTCATTGAAGGTGTTCCCGGTGTTGCAAAAACGCTAAGTGCCAAGTTACTGGCCAAATCAATTGATGCACAATTTTCAAGGGTACAGTTTACGCCGGATTTAATGCCTTCAGACGTACTTGGAACACCGATCTTCAACACCAAAACCGGAGATTTCGAGTTTAGAAAAGGTCCGATATTTGGTAATATTATTCTCGTGGATGAGATCAACCGTGCCCCTGCAAAAACACAGTCTGCTTTGTTTGAGGTAATGGAAGAACGCCAGGTGACCATTGATGGCATTACCTATTTAATGGATGAGCCTTTTATGGTACTGGCCACCCAAAACCCGATTGAGCAGGAAGGTACCTATCGCCTCCCCGAAGCCCAGCTGGATCGTTTCTTATTGAAAATTGAGATCAAATACCCATCCCTGGAGGAAGAAACTGCAATACTGACAGCGCAGCACCACCTGGTGAACAAAACTTTATCGAGCGAAGTAAAAGCGGTATTGTCTGTCGATCAGATCCTGGCTGCAAGAGCTATTGTACGGAACTTATTTGTAGAGCCTAAATTGTTAGAATTTATCGCGAAAATAGTGAATGAAACACGCCATAATCCTGCGCTGTACCTCGGCGCATCTCCCCGGGCTTCACTGGCAATTGTACACAGTGCAAAGGCCCTTGCAGCGATTCAAGGACGTGATTTCGTAACACCCGATGATATAATCGCGGTAGTAACTCCGGTTCTAACCCACCGTATACTGCTCTCACCTGAAAAAGAAATGGAAGGCCTGACGACAAATGATATTATTAACCAGATCATCAGGCAAATCGAAGTTCCAAGATAAGCATTCACATATTACATAACAGCTGACTTTGAAAAAGATCATCGAACAATATTATACCAATCTGTTTCTTAACGACCGTTTATTTATGGTATTAGGAGCCTGCGTGGTCCTCTTTTTGTTAAAGTTCTTTTTCCATTGGCTGGGTTACATTCCGCAGGTTGCCATTGGCGCGGTGTGTATGCTTTTCTTTACCGATGTATTTATTTTATACCGCCAAAATGGGATTGAAGCTAAACGCATTACCCCGAAGCGTTTAAGTAATGGGGATGAAAATCCAATTCAAATCGAAATAAAGAACCGTTATGGATTCGAAGTCCGGGCACGTGTAATTGATGAAATTCCCTTTCAGTTTCAGGTTAGGGATAAAGACTTTAAATTTGGTTTAAAATCTGCTGAGGTTAAATCCATTCATTACAACCTGCGGCCTACAAAGCGTGGAGCATACGATTTTGGTTTTATCCGCACTTACATCAGTTCGCCATTAGGTTTAGTTAGCAGGAGATTTAATTTCGATGGTGCAGTTGTGCTTCCTGTTTATCCTTCCTTTATACATCTGGGGCAATATGAACTAATGGCGGTTTCCAATCAGCTTACCGATCTTGGAATAAAAAAAATCAGAAAAATCGGCCAGAGCCGTGAGTTTGACCAGATAAAAAATTATGTGGGAGGAGATGATATCAGGACCCTGAATTGGAAAGCCACAGCACGTAAGGGAAGCTTAATGGTAAACACCTATACAGATGAGCGGTCGCAGAATATTTATTGCCTGATTGATAAATCCAGAGTAATGCGGATGCCTTTTGAAGGGTTAAGCTTACTTGATTATGCGATCAATGCCAGCGTTGCGCTTGCAAAAGTTGCCATGCTTAAAGAAGATAAAGCAGGCTTGATCACTGTTTCTGAACGTATTGGCTCTATTTTGCCTGCCGACAGAAAAGCTGCTCAGCTCGGCAGCATCATGAATGTTTTATATCAGGAAAAAACAAGGTACCTGGAAAGCAATCTTGAAGCCCTTTACAGTTGCGTCCGCGCTGTGGTTAAGCAGCGTGGGCTATTGATCTTTTTCACCAACTTCGAAAGCTTATCGGCACTTCAAAGGCAAATGCCTTATCTGAGACGGCTGGCTAAATACCATCTTCTGCTCGTGGTCTTCTTCGAAAACACCGAATTAAAAGCGCTAAGCACCGAACCAGCCAAAAATATCGAGGGCATTTACCACAAAACAATCGCTGAAAAGTTCATCTATGAAAAGAAACTGATGGTTAAAGAGTTAAATAAAAACGGAATATTAACGGTTTTAACTGCTCCACAAAACTTAACCATCAATGTAGTAAACCAGTATCTGGCCATTAAGGCACAGAACAGAATTTAGCGATACCAGCGTACATCCCGGTCTTATTCCTCTTCCCGAAAGTACACCTTGTAAAAATTCATCGACTTGTCGTCATCGTAACCTTTCTCAATCATATCCTTATTACCATGGATATAAATGTGAAAGTTTTTATCAAGTTTCAGCACACTCTTGTAAGCACGTGCCTGTTTCTTCACTGCCGATTCGGCAATTTCGAAATGATCGGCAATCGGGCTCTCGTATTCCTCTTCGTAGTTTTTCTTATAATTTTTGAAAGACTCGATGCCTTCTGCATTACCGATTACCTCATTACCAAACTCCTCAATATCAAAGGCTTCCTTTTCTTTAAAATATTTCATAGAGCGGTTCAGCAGATCAATCTTATCTGCCTTACTAATCTCGTAATCGTCATCTAACTTCTGCGTAACAAAATTCTTATAAACCCCCAGGACGTTATTAGTCTGGTTGTAACTGTCATTTCTGATTTTTAACTTCAAAAATTCATCCTTCCAGTAAACAGCCGATTCGTTGTTACTTTTCGACTGATCCAGCACGACAACCTTATATCCCTCCCCCTGATCTACATTAAATATTAAACAACCCTTATCTAATTTATTAATACTGATTGCATCCTGTTCATAACTCATATTAAAGCCATCCAGTTCAGGGTAAACCTTTAAGTAAGTATCTTTAGTTTCTGATTTAAATATTCCCACCACATCCAGCTGCTCACCTTCAATCTGTACCTTTTCGAAATAGGTAACATATAGTTCGCCTGATTTGATTTTTGGATGGTTGGCTACATCATACAGGTACTTGGCCAATTGCTGTGAATTTTCATGAAAAAGCGTATTATTTTCAAAAATTTCGTGAGCAAAATGATAAACCTCGTTTAAATTTAAATTATCATTCGGATGATAAAAGCGGTAAACCTCGTTTACTTTTTCAAATGGTTTTAAGAAATACTGCATCAGCAGGTTACCCAATACCTCATCATCAATCTTCAAAGGTGCATCAGATAGTTTGTAATATTCTTCTACCAGTTTATTCCCTGTATGATGGATGGATAGTTGCTTTAATGAAGCTTCGAAAAATGAAATCATGCCGCAAAAGTAATCAAATATTGAAATAAGCGGGCTGAGAAAAGTTGTTCAGTAATAGCATATGAAAAAATAACTGTGTAATTTTTTTGATTGTACTTGCAACTAAATACATGGCAAACTATCTTTACCTAAAGATTTAGTTAGTTAATAAGATGCAACATTTCTTCAAATGATGTGTCTGTAAAACAGAGGGTAATTATCCGTCACATATTTTATAACGTTCATCACATTTTTAACCAAAAAAGCCTGGACACATCTATTTTAGATTCCTTATCACTACAATACATGAAGAAACATTTACTTTTAATTGCATTTTGCCTTGCGTCATTACATCTTTTCGGACAAAAAAATGGTAGTATAACAGGTATTTTGGCTGATAGTGCCAATCATAAAAATACCCTGAACTATGCAACCATCTCGGTTTACAAAACTGGTGATAGTGTTTTAACGACTTACAAACTTTCTGATGAAAAGGGGCTTTTCAGAATCAATAACCTGCAAACCGGGATCAAATACAGGTTAGTGGTGAATGCATGGCAGTTTGGAATTTACAGGAAAGAAGTAGAACTTACTGCGCAAAACCCCACATTAAATCTTGGAACATTGTACCTTTCCAGCAGAGCAAATGACCTGAATGAGGTGACTGTAACAGCTGAGCGGCCTCCAGTAATTGTACGTAAGGATACCATTGAATTTAATGCCGAATCATTCAAAACCCTGCCTTCTGCGGTAGTGGAAGACTTGTTAAAAAAGCTTCCGGGAGTAAAAATTGCAGAAGACGGTTCGATAACCGTAAATGGTAAAACGGTAAGTAAAATTCTGGTTGATGGTAAAGAGTTTTTTGGAGGTGATCAGCAGATTGCAACCAAAAACCTTCCGGCAAATATCATCGATAAAGTTCAGGTAGTAGATGACAAGCAGGCGAAAAGAAGAAATCCTGACCTTGTTGCTGCAGAAATTCCGCAGGTAATTAATTTAAAACTAAAAAGAGCCATCAAACAAGGTGCATTTGGTAAATTGTACGCAGGAGGCGGTTTAAGGCAACTCTATCAGGCAGGTGGCTTAATGAACTTTTTCAGGGATACCACACAGGTAAGCATCCTGGGATATGGGAACAACATCAACCAACCTGGCTTCAACCCTAATGACGTTCAGCGCCTTGGCGGTTTTAACCGAAGTGGGGTTAATTCGATGATGATGAATTCCGGAGGTTATTTCGAATTTAATGGTATAGGTTTTGGAGGTGCCACTAGTGGCGTCCAAACCTCGTCTGGTGCTGGTTTTAATCTGAATACCCTCACAAAAAAAGGGATTAAATTAAATACTCAATATTTTTTCGGTAAATCTGATAATGTACTGGAACGCTTATCAAACACCAATCAAACATTGGGTACCGACAGGCTCATCACCAACACCAATGAAAACACCAGCTCCATTACTTTGAAGCATAATATTGCCGGAAAATTAGACTGGCAGATCGATTCACTTACACAAATTACCATTGAGCCTTTTGTGGTTTTGAATTCAAATAATTCAGTAAGCAGAACGCTTTCCAGAAATACAAATGCTTCTGGTACCCTCATCAATTCACTCAGCAATTTAAACGACCGCAATAATGCCACCAATAAATATCAACTTGTTGGTGATCTTAGCAAGGACTTTAAAAAGGCCGGACGTTCATTTAGTGTGGGTTTTGACGTGTCTTCAACCCCTAATCCCAACATAAATTTTAACCGGAGCACCCGCATTACCTATCTAACCCCCTCTACTACAGAAACAGATCAATTGAGGAATAACCAAATTGATAACTTCAGGTCATATCTCTATGCCAACTATTCAGAACCCATTAGTAAGAAGTTAAGTCTTAAAGTTGATGTGAACGGAAATGTAATCAATAATGAAAATGCACTAAACACATTTTACCGTAATCCTGCAAATCAGTTATATGATGTGGTTATTCCAAGTTTAACTCAAACTGTTAAACAATTCGGCGTCAAAACTAATGCAAACCTGAGTTTAAACTATAAAATTACAAAGGATTTGAATATCCAACCCGGGTTGATCTACAACTATATTGGCTTAAACAACCGTTTTACTAATAGGGAGGATATTGACCAGCGGTACAATTTTATGTGGCCAACCTTTCAATTACGCTATAAAATATTCAGGCTAAGTTATTCCGCACGTTTCGCAGAGCCAGATGTAAATTACCTTCAGCCCGTGGCAGATAATACCAATGCGCTCTATATCCGGAATGGAAATCCTAATTTGTTACCTGCCCGTACGCAGACCTTCAATCTAAACATGTATAAGTACGATCCTAAAAGCCAGATCAATTACAATTTATACGGATATGGAAACTTTACTAAAAACGGTATCATTAATACCGTAAATATCAGTAATGGTATACAAACGGTCAACCCTATAAATTCAGGCGGAATTTATAGTTTCAGTGGAGGTGGTAATATCTCTAAAGACTTTAAGAAGGATAAAACAAGCCTTAAGGTAGGCGCAGGTTTATGGGTGAACTTCAACCATTCGCCCGTGATCATTAATGATATCCGCAGCGATGCCGACGTGTTTAATATCGGCCCTAACGCCAGTGCACGTTTGAATTTAAATGATGTTATAGAAATCAACCAGTCTTACTCCATAAACCTGAACCGCAGTAAGTATCAGGATGCCTATTACACCAATTTAAGCAACAATACCCAGCAAAGTACATCTGAACTTATTGTCCGCTATCCGAAAAAACTCGTTTTTGAAACCAGTTATGGGATGACCATCAATAGCCAAAGCATTAATGGTTATAACAATAACATTAAATTATGGAATGCAGCACTTACTTATTTATTGATGAAAAACGACCGTTTACAACTTAAACTTTCAGTTAATGACATTATGCAAAGCAATGTGCGAAGAAACATTCAAATTACTGGTAACAGTATAGTGGATAGTCAAAGTAATAATCTTGGAAGATATGGAATGCTTACTGTGACCTACAACATCCAAAACTTCGGACAGAAAGTGGGTGGTAGATCGACGTTTTTCAGTTTTTAATTTTATATAGCTATGCTTAAATCAATTCAAAAATAAATCAGCCAGCAATTCATACGATTTAATCCTGTCTTCAAAGTGTTCAGTGATCGTCACTGCCATGAGTTCATCGACAGCATAGTCGTTTGCAAGTTTGGTCAGTTTTTCCTGAATAACATCTGGTGTACCGAATATCATTCGGGGTTTGTTCGCGTCTATCCGGGCCTGTTCAGCACTATTATAAGTTAAGTGTTTAATATCTTCATAACCCGTTGATGTTAATCCAGCCCCTTTTTCTAGTTGTAAAAAACGATAGCTCATCAGCGCTGCCTGCTGTTCTACTTTTTCTTCACTCTCAGAACAGAAAACGAACAGTGCAACGTTGTCTGCAGGCGCTATTAAATCTAAGGATGGCTTAAAATTTTTCCGATAATACTGAACCGCTGCCGGCCCGCCAACAGGATTTATAAAATGAGCAAACGAAAGCCCCATGCCAAAATGTGATGCAAATAATGCACTTTGTCCACTGCTACTCAACAGCCACTGATGCGGTACTGTTTCCGCAATTGGAATAGCTTTGATTTTCGCCTGAATTCCTCCGTCAGAAGTATCATGAAGATAATGTTGAAGTTCATTTAGCTGCTCCATGAAGTCCTGTTCACTCCAGTTGTTAGATGGATTAAGCATTGATGCCGTAATTCTGTCGGTTCCCGGAGCACGCCCCATCCCCAGATCAATTCGGTTAGGATGCATCACCTCCAGCAGCCTGAAACTTTCAGCAACCTTTAATGCACTGTGGTTAGGCAACATGATGCCCCCTGATCCAATGCGCATGGTTTTTGTGTGATTAGCGAGATGTGCAATCAAGATTTCAGGAGTCGAACCAGCCAGGCTGCTGGTATTATGGTGTTCGGAAACCCAAAAACGGTGGTAGCCTAACCTTTCTGCTTCCTGTGCCAGTAATGTGGTTTCTTCTATTGCCCTCGCGGCATTAACACCTTTTCTTACAGGTGACTGATCTAAAACGCTGAGTTTAATTTTTATGCTAGCCATTGTACCTGCAAATGTATACGAGGCCAGATTGAAATTAAAAGTTCAAAAGCCTTTATGACTTTTAGATTATTACGCCTGTGTCAATTTGACTAAATACTGATCTTCCCCGTCATCGAAAATCATTTCGCAATTCCAACCAGTTTCGTTCGCAACGTTTTTAATGGTGTTTTCATCCACGTATATCCAGTTAAACCAGTGTCCTTTTTCACCTTTATACTCATATTGATAAGAAACCTCGCCATAATATTGATTTTGGGGCTTAGGTAACTCTTCATATAAGTAGGAAATATCCGATGAATCAAATAACACCTGGCCTCCGGGGTTTATCAGGTCTTTTAGTCTGATTAAGAAATTTTTAAACCCAGCTAAAGTTCCTGTTAATCCAATCCCGTTCATTAACATCAAAATGGTGTCGAACTTTTCATTGTAGCTATACACATCCTGGAGCAAAGCATTTTTCACTCCGCGGTCTTTCATGATGCTCACCGCGGCTTCAGATACGTCAATCGCGGTAACATCAATATTAAAGGCTTGTAACAGCAACGCATGACTACCAACACCAGCCCCAATGTCTAATACTTTCCCGCTACACATTTGTAATGCCTGAAGTTCTAAAACCGGCATGTCTTCGTCGTCCCGAAAAAAGAATTCCAAAGGCATTTCTTCAGGTTCACCGTAAGAATTGTGCAACCACAGTACATCAGCTTCGCCGGTTTTGTAAATATCATTCAGTGCTTTACCAAAAACATCCATAGCGCAAAGATAGAAAACAGGCTTGTAAGACGAAATGCTAAGTTTTTAATCCAACTCAAACTCCTGGTGATATTCAGGAATTGCAATATGTTTAAAGCCGGCGTCTTTTAATCGTGTGGCAAAATTCTGTTGTATATCATACTCCCCATGAACCAAAAATACCTGTTTCACCTTCTCCGGATTCTGGCAGGATAAAAAATGTAATAAGTCTTCATAATCGCCATGAGCACTCATGGATTTAATCGATTGTACTTCTGCCTTTACATCGTATTCATCCCTGAAAATCTCCACAACTTTTTTCCCGGCGATCAGTTGCCCACCAAGGGAGTTAGGCTCACAATATCCCACCATTAAAATCGTATTCTTATGATTACTGATATTATTTCTGATGTGATGTCTTACCCGGCCAGCCTCTGCCATTCCAGATGCGGAAATAATTACACACGGGCGCGGGTCCTGATTCAGAGCCTTTGATTCCTCTACACTTTCAATAAAACGAAGTCCTTTAAAAGCTAAAATATCATGATCTACTTTTAAAACTTCCTTTACCCCGTTGTTATAAACTTCAGGATGGTTCTTTAAAATTTCCGTGGCTTTTGATGACAAAGGACTATCGACGTAATAGGAAACATCCGGCAATTTGCCTTTTAGTTCGAGCCCATTTAATGCATAAAGTAACTCCTGAGTACGTCCAACCGCAAATGCAGGTATAATCACTTTACCTTTCTTAACCTTACAAGTTTGATTAATGACATCCAAAAGCAGCTCCTCTATCGGATCCAGATCCTTATGCAACGAATCTCCATATGTAGATTCCATTAAAATATAATCTGCCTGATCAAACTGTTGCGGACTTTTTAAAAGTAAATCTCCATAGCGGCCAACATCTCCTGAAAATGTGATGCGTGTCGATCGATTATCTTCACGGATGGTTAAATGAACTGCTGCACTGCCTAAAATGTGTCCGGCATCAGTAAAGCGTAAGGTGATGTATTGGTCGATTTCGAATTCTTCTTCATACTCCACAATTTTCATCTGACTGAGGGTTTTATTTACGTCCTGATCGGTGTAAAGCGCCTCTTCCATTTCTTCGCCTTCACGTAAATGCCTGTTCGAAAATTCTGCATCCTGCATTTGAATCTTGGCTGAATCCATCATTAATATTCTCGCCAGGTCCATTGTAGCAGAGGTACAGAAGATGGTTCCTGAAAATCCATCAGCAACCAGCTTTGGCAACAAGCCACAATGATCGATGTGGGCATGAGAAAGAACTAAATAGGTGACTTTAGTGGCATCGAACCCGAAATAGTCGTTAAGTTTATCAGTAACTCTACCCATCCCTTGAAACAGGCCGCAGTCTAATAATATTTGAGTATTGTTGTTTAAAGTGATGAGGTGTTTACTGCCGGTAACCGTACGGGCCGCACCGTGGAAAGCAATTTTCATTTAAATGTGGTTAGAAATATTAGCATAAAAATGCCGGAATTATCCGGCATTTACAATTTTTATGCATGTACATCCGCTATTTTATCTTTAACCTTATCAGCAACGTCCGAAGCTTTGCTGGCCAAACCTGCTAATTTATCTTTTGATGAATCCAATAGGTCTGCAAAGAAATCAGAAACCTTTTCTTTTAGGTCGCTACTGGAATCTGAAGATAATGCTAACGCAATGGTTGCTCCTAGTGCTGCTCCGGCTAAAACGCCAACGATAATTTTTGTTTCTTTTTTCATGGTCTTAGTTATTTAGTATGTAAACATATTTAAGATGCTCGTGTTTTAAATTTTATAACAAAAAACAATCCACTGTAAAAAAAATGTCCCGATTTGCATCGGGACATTTAAGTTTATTCTATCCTCTTCCGCCTCTCGAAGGCCTGCCTCCTTCTGAACTGCGGCTTTCATTACTTCTTTGTTGCTGTTGTTGAGCTCTTTGCTGCTCGACCTGCTGCGAACGTTGCTGTTGCTGCTGAGCCCTTTGCTGCTCGGCTTGCTGCGAACGTTGCTGCTGCTGCTGAGCCCTTTGCTGCTCGGCTTGTTGCGAACGTTGCTGTTGCATCTGTTCATTGCGTTGTGCTCTCTGCTGATCCATTTGCTGCGAACGTTGCTGTTGCATCTGTTCATTGCGTTGTGCCCTCTGCTGATCCATTTGCTGCGAACGTTGCTGCTGCATTTGCTCATTACGTTGTGCCCTTTGCTGATCCATTTGCTGCGAACGTTGCTGCTGCATTTGCTCATTACGTTGTGCCCTTTGCTGATCCATTTGCTGCGCGCGCTGCTCATTTGGTCTTCTGTCAAAACCCGACTGAGCATCCCTTGGATTTACACCATTCGGATTACCACGATCTGCTCTGCCATTAGAATTCCTGTCATACACATTACCTCTGTTTCCATTAGCCTGGTTTTCTCTTCCCGGATTCACATCATTGCCACGATTAGGTTGAGCTGGTCTGTTATCATTTCGCGATCCAAAGCGGTTATCATTACCATTTACACCACGATCGTTGTTATTTCCATTTCGGGGATCGCGGTTAGCATAGCCTTCATTTCTTCCACCTCTGCTAAAGCCTGCGTTACCTTGTTCAAATTTTCGTGGAGCTGCTTTTCTATTATCAACCTGATTGCGCTCTGGTCTTGGTCTGTATATCGAAACTTCTCTTCCACCAATCCTGCTTGCACCCGGACGGTTACTTTGAGCATATCTGTAAACAGTTACATCGCGGTTGGTTGCACGTCTGATATCTTCAATCCTTGGTCCGCCGTAATAAGATCTTCTATTATATACATAAGTATTATTAATGATCGTTGTATTCCGGATATACACATTATTCCGTCCATAATCATATCTCGGGAATGTATTAATGTAAATGCTGGCTTGCGGTATAAAATTCCAACAAAACTCAGGTACTGAATAACGGCGGCCGAAGCTTAAATTAATGCTGATAGCAGGAGCCATCGGAGCCCATCCATAATACCCATCGCCACTTCTCCAGTCAACCCATGCTGGTCCCCATGTAGTATCTGGTAACCAGATCCATTGACGATAGCCGTTAATTACCCAGCGGCCGTAGTGAAATGGAGCCCAACCCCAGTCATAACTGGAAACCCAGGTATTTCCATATTCAGTCATCGCCCATCGACCATTGGTATAGTATGGTCTGAACTCGCTTTGGTCTACATCCGGACGCCATACATAACCATATTGCGGATCCTGAATCCAGGTTCCATATGGAGATAGCTCATCATAGAAAGTTTGCATAGAAACGTTGCCAGTGCTATAGCCGTCATCCTGGTAATCGTCCTGATAGTCTTGTGCCCTGACTAAAGTAGTGGTTCCGGCAAGGAGCGCAAAAAGCCCCAGCACAATTGCCTTTAATTTCAGTGTTTTCATTTGTGTGTTTATTTAATAACCTATGTTGTGTGTATCAATTAGAGCACCAAAAAAATACAAAGTTTAATATGCTTGCATAGTTTTTTGCTTTTGTGCCAAATATTGCCATCCAGGGCACATTTAACTCTTATTTAACGTTTTAAGCCTGGCTTAATTGTGCAAAAAAAGAGTCATTCAGAAATAAAATTTGCTACACCACTGTTTAGAAAAGAGATTATACTGCCACTGAAGAAAACTTTAAAACATTAATTCTATTTATTGTGAGTATTTTTGCAGTATGCAAAATGGCACCTTATACCTTATACCTGTACCACTCGCCGAAGAAGTGGCTCACAAAACATTTACCCCTTATTTGGTTGACACCATAAACCAGATCGACACGTATATCGTGGAAAACAGTAAAACTGCCCGCCGGTTTTTGAAGGAGGCTGGCTTAACTACGCCTCAAAAAGACCTGATTGTGCACGACTATGGAAAACATAACCGTAGCGATTTGGGCCAGTTTTTTAATGAATTGGCTGCAGGGAAGGATGTGGGATTAATGAGTGAGGCCGGATGTCCGGGTATTGCAGATCCAGGTGCAGACATTGTTGCTGAAGCACATAAACGAGGTATTAAAGTAGTACCACTTGTTGGCCCGAGCTCAATCCTGCTTGCATTAATGGCATCTGGTTTCAATGGTCAGAGTTTTGCGTTCTGGGGATATCTGCCAATCGATAAGGAGCAACGTACTAAACGTATTAAAGATCTTGATCTTTCAGCAAGCCGTTATAAGCAGACGCAAATCTTCATTGAAACTCCGTTTCGTAATAACCAGTTGTTTGAAGAGATCTTGAAAAGCTGCAAACCCAACACCCAGATTTGTGTGGCTAGCAACTTAACAGCTGAAGATGAGTACATTAAAACACAGAGTGTTTATAACTGGCGTAAGGAAGAAATTGATCTTCACAAAAAACCCACAATATTTTTGATGTATTAAGATATCAATTGGTTAACTGTATTAATTAACAGTTAACCAATTGAGTATTTACCGGTACATCCCTTTGCGCTCAATAAAGTTGATCACTTCATCAGGTAGAAAGAACTGCACGTTTTTTTTATTCCTGATTGAAGAGCGGATAAAAGTTGATGATATTTCCATTTGTGGCGTTGCTGTGAATGTAATGGAAGGATGATTTTCCCATTCTGAAACATCGGCTCCCGGACGCGGATAAACGTAAATCTGGTAATTTTTCAACAGGGCCTCGTAATTTTTCCATTTCTTTAAAGAAACAAGATTATCGGCCCCCATGATCAATACAAACTCTTTGCCTGGGTATTTCTCATTCAAATAGATAAGCGTATCGACAGTGTAGGAGGGTTGAGGTAATCCAAATTCAATATCTGAAACCTTTATGTTCTCTGTATTTGTAGTCGCCAGTCGGGCCATTTCCAAACGATCGTACATATTACTTAATCCCTTTTTATCTTTTAAAGGGTTATGAGGTGAAACCACGAGCCACACTTCGTCCAGCCCGGTGTAATTAGCCATGTAATTGGCTATGATCAGATGGCCTGTATGAACAGGGTTAAAAGAGCCAAAGAAAAGACCAGTCTTCATTCTCGGATTTCATTTTTTAAGATCACTCCGTCAGCAACAGAAACTAACTATTTAAAAAATCACCAACAAGCTTTTCGGCTTCCGCACAGGCGGTGGTTAAATCAAAATTCTTTAAAATCACATCAAATTTATCAGCATAGGTTAACTCCTTTTCAGCTTTGATGAATCGTTCTTGTAATTTCTCTGCACTATCTGTACCCCTTCCGCTTAAGCGCTCTTTCAAAACTTCCAGCGAAGGCGGTTGAACGAAAATGGCTAATGCATCATCTTCATACTTTCGTTTTAAACGCAGACCTCCTTCTACATCGATATCAAAAATAACATGCTGTCCGTTATCCCATATCCTATCTATTTCAGAGCGCAATGTTCCGTAAAACGTACCATTATATACCTCCTCAAATTCTACAAATTCCTGGTGGGCAACTTTATGTAAAAATTCTTCTTTGCTGATAAAATAATAATCGTTTTCATGTGTCTCGTCTCCCCTCAGCTGACGGGTTGTAGCTGATATGGAGAAGCTTAACTCAGGGAACTTCTTTAACAGATGATGTACTATGGTTGTTTTACCTGCTCCGGATGGCGCAGAAAATATGATTAATTTACCGTGTTTCATTTTTTAAGCTGAACGCTAATAGATAAAGACCAGGAAGCGCTCGCTTTAGCCCTTAGTCTTTTTGCTATAATACATTAAGTAATTGTTCCTTGATTTTTTCTAACTCTTCTTTCATTCCAACAACAAACTGCTGCATCTGAGCATCGTTTGCTTTTGCGCCCATGGTGTTAATTTCACGACCAATTTCCTGAGAAATAAAGCCCATTTTCTTACCATTTGCTTCCTTACTTGCAAGTGTTTGCAAAAAATAATCGCAATGGCTTTTTAGGCGGGTTTTCTCTTCAGTGATGTCAATTTTATCTATGTAATAAATCAGCTCCTGTTCAAAACGATTCTGATCAATATTAACTTTACCAACCGCGTCTTCCAGAAACTGAGAAAACTTCTCACGGATGTGGGCAATACGTTTCGGTTCAAGTTCCTCAACAAATTTAAAGTAAGAAAGAATATTCTTAATCCTCAGCTCCAGATCTGCCTTTAAAACTGCCCCTTCATCCTCTCTGAACTTATTGAAATTAGATAATGCATCAAGGAAAATCTGATAAAGGTGATTCCATTCATCTTCACTTACACTTTCTTCTTTGTAACTGATTACTTCAGGAAAGGTCAAAGCCGTTTGCAATAAATTGCTGCTTTCTGCCCCGAGTTGCGAATTTACTTCAACCAGTTGTTTGTAGTAATGGCTCAGTAACGCCGTATTTATAGTTGCGCCGGTAAGTTCACCACTTGCTTTTTCTACATTAATGCTCAAACTTACCTTACCACGCTCGATATCTTTGCTGCAGATATTACGCAATGTTAATTCTTTATCAGAAAAGGCTTTGGGATATTTTAAATTAAGCTCGAGAAATTTGCTGTTCAGCGACTTAATTTCGACACTATACTTTGCGTTTGCATAATCGGCTGTTGCTAAGCCATATCCTGTCATGGATTTTATCATGCGCAAAGATAGAAAAATAACTTTAGAGTTTTTTAATACACCTTCGCTTTACGTTTCCAGGTAGCGATGAATACCGCCATATTAACCATAAATAAACATTAAAGCATTAACGTTATTTAACAAAACGAAAGGTTAACAAGTGTTAATTTTACTAAAAATAACCCGATGGATACAAAAGCATATTTGACGGCAATTATCCTGTTATCACTTTTGCTCCCGTTAACAAATACACACGCGCAACAAATTGTAGCGAAAGGGGTTATTTCAGAAAAGGGAACCACCATTCGTATTGCATTAGCCCTGGTAATTGATACAGATACTCACATTAGCGTGGGCAGCAATGATATGGGTTTATTTCAAATCAAGGCTAGAGTTGGTGATACATTATGGTTTTACAAGCGAAACTTTGAAGCTCAGTTTGCCGTTGTCAAAAATGATCAGGATATGATGATAAATCTCATTCGGGCAGATAAAATCCTGGAAGATGTAACAATCAGACCTGAAAACAAACAAGAAAACTTATCAGCTGTTAGACTAGAACACCGTAAGAAAACTTACTTTTATGGACATAAGCGAAATCCGTTATATTATTTACGTTCGCCAATTGCTGCAATATTGGAATTGATGGGTACTGAAAGAAAAAATGCAAAACGCTTTGACCGATACCTTGACAAAGAAGAACAGGAACTTGAGGTAGATAAGTACTTCAATTTGAGCATGGTTAGACGCAATACAAACTTGACTGGAAAAGCGCTGGAAAAGTTTATGCTTGATTATCGCCCAAAACATGAACAGATAAAAGAATGGAATACATACGACGCTGCAACTTATATTAAAAAATCTGCTGCTTTTTACTTAGATACTTTGACTACTGACAAATGATAAAAATTTTGAAATACACTTTTCTCCTGCAAATACTATGTTTGTATTGTACTTTAACAAAAGCGCAGGACTTTATTGTAAAGGGGGTAGTAATTGAAAAGGGTTCGAACATTCGCATAGCGCTCGCCGAAATTACCAACCAGCGTACCGGATTAGGGGTAGGCAGTAACGACATTGGTATGTTCCAGCTGAAAGCAAAAATTGGCGATACCTTGTATGTAAGCAAGAGAAATTTAATAGATCAGCAGATTGTAGTAAGGGGCGACCAGGATCTTCTGATCTATCTGGTAAGGGGAAGCACTACACTTGATGAAGTGACCATTGTCGGCAATAACAAAAAGCAGGACCTGGCAGATTTAAAACGAGATTTTAAAAATAAAGGTGTATATAATGGCGGAAAGACCACGTTTCTCTCAGCTGTGTTTAGTCCCTTAAATGCGCTTTATAATCTAGTCGGAAAAGATCCTAAAAATGCACGCAGGTTTAGCAGATATGCAGACAATGAGCTAAAACAGACACAGATTGATCAATACTTTAATGGTACGATCATTCAGAACAATACTAATCTGAGGGGTAAGGAACTGGAAACCTATATGCTAAACTACAGACCTGAATACGATAAAGCGCAGTACTGGAACAGCTATGACTATATAAAATATATCAAGGAATCTTCTAAGAAGTTTACTGACACGCTTGGTAAAGGAAAATAAGATGATTCGATAAATTTGAGGTAATAATCTGATTGGTAATAATTGGTAGCTAAAGCAGCAAACTAAATGCTTAATGCCTCGCAGGCTTTCTCGGCAGCAAGCTTTTCAGCATTTTTCTTATTATAGTCTCTGCCGGTTCCTTGTTTTTCACCGTCCACAATAGCGCTAATAGTGAACAGCTTTGCGCTCTCTCCTTCACCATTTTGCACAAGTTCAAACATCACATCTTTTCCATGGCGCTGGCACCATTCAATCAGTTTACTTTTGAAATTCGTTTCAGTAAGCTCAAGGGTATGAATATCGATGTGAGGCTTAACTATTCTTCTGAGCAGAAAATCTTTGGTAAAGTTGTAGCCTTTATCCATATAAATTGCACCTACGATTGCTTCAAAGGCATCACCTAGCATAGAATTATGCTTGGTTTGCACACTCACCGAGCGTTGATCGAACTGAATTAATTTGTCAAAGCCAATCTTTTTCGCAAGCTGATTCAAATTTGCACGATTAACGATTTTGGATCGCATCTCTGTTAAAAAACCCTCTTCCTTGTAAGGATAGTGCTTAAAAAGCAGTTCTGCGATAACCGAACCTAATACAGCATCTCCAAGAAATTCTAAACGCTCATTGCTGCTTCTGCTGCCATTTTTAAGAACTTTGGCAACAGAACGATGTCTGAAGGCCATCTTATAAAGCGTAACATTTCCTGGTATAAAGCCTAAAATGTTTCTCAGCTTTTTTACAAATTCTTTCTCTGGAGAAAGATACAGTTTATATAATTTAAATATCGGCATTAAATAAATAACACAATTAACGGCTAATCAGCATATTTAACTAAGTTATCCATTTTTAATTAGCATACAAAATTATATAGCAAAGCAGTAAAATTAATCTTCGTATTTCTTGAAAATCACTGAGGCATTATGACCACCGAAACCAAATGTATTGCTTAATGCAGCCTTTACTTCTCGTTTTTGAGCTTTATTAAAAGTAAAATTCAGCTTTGGATCAAAGGCAGGATCATCCGTAAAATGATTAATTGTTGGAGGAACAATATCATTTTGAACAGAAAGAATCGCCGCAATCGCTTCAATTGCACCAGCAGCACCTAATAAGTGCCCTGTCATTGATTTTGTAGAACTGATGTTTAAACGATAGGCGTCTTCTCCGAAAAGATCAGCAATGGCTTTGGTTTCACTGATATCGCCAAGCGGCGTAGATGTACCATGAACATTGATGTAGTCAATATCGGCAGTAGTCAATCCTGCGTCTTTTAAGGCATTCGTCATTACCATCCTTGCACCTAAACCTTCAGGATGGGGAGCAGTGATGTGATTAGCATCCGCACTCATACCACCTCCAACAAGCTCTGCATAAATTTTTGCACCCCTTGCTTTTGCATGTTCAAGTTCTTCCAGGATAATGGTTCCGGCACCTTCACCAGCCACAAAGCCGTCGCGGTCTTTATCAAAAGGTCGTGATGCGGTTTGAGGATCGTCGTTGCGTGTAGATAAGGCATGCATGGCATTGAAACCACCCATCCCTGCTTCGTTAATGATGGCTTCAGATCCACCGCTGATGATCACATCGGCCATACCCAGTCGGATATAGTTGAACGCATCGATCATGGCATTGGTTGATGAAGCACAAGCAGAAACAGTGGCAAAATTTGGCCCGCGAAGGCCATATTTGATAGAGATATGCCCTGGAGCGATATCTACGATCATTTTCGGAATAAAAAATGGATTGTATCTTGGCGTACCATCTCCTTTAGCAAAATTCGAAATCTCGTCTAAAAAAGTTTTCAATCCACCTATACCTGCACCCCAGATAACACCGATTCTGTTGGTATCCAGTTTCTCAAAATCGAAACCACCATCTTTCACAGCTTCATCTGTAGCAACTAAGGCATACTGTACAAACGGATCTAACTTGCGGGCTTCTTTTTTCTCCAGAAATTCTTCCGGATTGAAATTTTTAACCTCACATGCGAATTTTGTTTTGAACTTTTCAGTATCAAAACCTTTAATAGGAGCAGCGCCACTCACCCCGTTAGTCAATCCTTCCCAAAAATCAGGGACATTATTGCCTATAGGAGTGAGCGCACCCAACCCTGTTACTACTACTCTTTTTAATTCCATTTATACTGAAAAAGCGTAATTCTATTTAACGTTTTTTTCCAAATAAGCGATTGCCTGACCAACTGTACCGATGGTTTCAGCCTGATCATCAGGAATAGCTACATTGAATTCTTTTTCAAATTCCATGATCAACTCTACAGTATCCAAAGAATCTGCACCTAAATCGTTGGTGAATGAAGCCTCTGGTGTAACTTCACTTTCGTCAACACCTAGTTTCTCTACGATAATAGCCTTAACTCTTGAAGCAATATCAGACATAATTTTATAATTTAATGGTTAAATAATTCTGTGCAAAGAAAAATAAATTCTTACAATTTTCAAATGTTTTTATTTCGACACCATAATTTGGCTCTCAAATAACAAGCGAATATAGAATTAGTTTTTTAATTTCGTTCTGTAAATAATTTATTTCGCCTTGAATAGAACATACTTAAAGCTTACTTTAGATCTTGATTTTATATTAATTGCAATCACCGCCCCCCTGAAAGATTATGTTCTATGCCACAAAATTAATACGCGGCTAAACACACAATTCGAAAAAATCGATGATCATGAGATCTTTTACAATATAGACGAACCTGCCTGGTCTTTCTCAAAATATTATTTTTTTGTGGAGCAGGGTGAGGTAGAATATTATCTGATCAGCAACAGAAGTAGCGACGGTTTACTCGTTCCGGAGATGGCCAATGTGGATTTCTTTATCATAATTAAAGAATTTATCGACAAAGAAGATTTGAGTTATTTACTAAACGGACTAAACAAACTGCCTGATATTCAGGTAGCTGCAAAAATAGACCCAACCAAGTTAAGAAGCAAGGAGAATTTGGTAATATAAAAATTATATACTTCGTGTAGTAAATACACTATATTTGAGGGTTATAATCAACGAACAAAAAAACAAAATATATAAATTTTAATGCAGTTTAATTATTTTAGAGAATAATTAGCGACTCAAACTGCATTGCTAAAAATCGATTAATTAAATGAAACCTTTTCATTCCAGAACCAAAATTGTAGCCACCCTTGGGCCTGCATCCGCAAAACCTGATGTTTTATATAGCATGTTTAATGCGGGCTTAGATGTTTGCCGTCTAAATTTCTCACACGGATCACAGGCAGATCACCAGGCAGTTTTAGATACAATCAAAGATCTAAACCAGAAATATGATTATAATGTAGGTATTCTTGCCGATTTACAGGGACCGAAAATTCGCATTGGCTTAGTAAAAGAAGGTGGCATCAACCTGATCAACGGTAAAACAACCATCATCACCACCAACGAATGTATTGGTAATGAAGAGCGCATTTACATTACCTACCAGAACTTTCCTCAGGATGTACAGGCAGGAGAAATCATCTTATTGGATGATGGAAAACTTCAAATGAAAGTTTTATCAACAAACTTAAAAGATGAAGTAGTTTGTGAAATTGTTCACGGTGGTATATTAACTTCAAGAAAAGGTGTAAACCTTCCTAATACTAAAGTTTCTATTCCATCGCTAACGCCAGAGGATAGAGAGAACCTGGAATTTGTACTTCAGAATGATGTAGAGTGGATCGGTTTATCTTTCGTCCGTAAGGCAGAAGATATCATCGAACTTAAAAAAATCATTGCAGAACGTGGTAAAACTGCACGTGTAATTGCAAAAATTGAAAAACCTGAAGCCATTGCTAACATCGATGAAATTATCGCTGTAACAGACGGGATCATGGTTGCACGTGGAGATCTGGGTGTTGAATGTCCGATGGAGGAAGTTCCATTGTTACAAAAAATGATCGTTGCTAAATGTAGAGCGGCTTCTAAACCGGTAATCGTGGCTACACAAATGCTGGAAAGCATGATCACTACACCTCGCCCCACACGTGCAGAGGTTAATGATGTGGCTAACTCAGTATTGGATGGTGCAGATGCAGTGATGTTGAGTGGTGAAACTTCGGTAGGGGAATTTCCATTGATCGTGATCGAAACCATGCAGAAAATTATCCAGAACATTGAAGATAACAATTATCCTTTCAATCCTGATAAATTCTTAAAACCAAAATCTCCTTCATTTTTAAGTGATGCCATTTGCGATTCAGCTTGTTTCCTGGCTAAACAAACCAATGCAGTGGGTATTGTATCGATGACCTTAAGTGGTTATACCGCTTTCGAAATTTCAAGCCACAGACCAGAGGCTTTAACTTTCATATTTACAAGTAACAGGGCGTTATTAAATGCAGTGAGTTTACTTTGGGGTGTTAGGGGTTTCTATTATGATAAATGGGAGAGTACCGACAATACCATCATTGAGGTTAACGAGTTCTTAAAAAGCAAAAAACTGGTTAAGCAGGGCGATATTGTAATTAATACCGCTGCAATTCCAATGGAAGCTAAAGGAAAAACCAACATGCTAAAAATTACGGTTATCGATTAATTCGCAGCCAGATTCAAATACCAGTAAAAGGTGCTCATAGTTATGGGCACCTTTTCTTTTTCATCGACAGTACAACTAAAATTGTACCGGGTTAAAATGGAATTTCATCGCGATGTTTCCGTAAAAGTCCGAACAAACTCCGTACAATCTCCGTTGAAGCTCCGTTTTAAGAGAGAACAGATCCAGATCACTTTACACAGATTTTCGGTACTTTTCCCACAGAAATCCTGATGTTGGATCAGCCGGATTAAAAAAACCCGTAGAGAATTTCATGATCTATGATGTAGATATGAACAAAAAATATATTTTTGCAAACCCAAACTCTGGAGAGGTGTCAGAGTGGTCGATCGAGCACGCTTGGAAAGCGTGTGTACTGCAAGGTACCGCGGGTTCGAATCCCGCCCTCTCCGCTTAAAAGCGGGCCGGTAATTTTATATTATCGGCCCGCTTTTTTTTGTGACATCATTTCGTTAAGATAGCAATTGTTCCTGTTTTTAACCCTTTGCCTGATACCTGAAGATTTAAGCTTCCAGCTTTGTTAGTAGATTGAACAGTTACCACAAGTTTACCATTGAATGCTTTCATGTGCGGAAGGTGAAACAGTTCAAGGTTTGTCGCATCGCCATTGGCCACTACTTTATAACTTCCATTACCAGTAACCTGAAAAGACAAACTGTCATTCGCATCAGGACATACATTGCCATTGACATCAACAATGCTGGCCGTAACATAGGCGAGGTCCTGTCCATCCGCAATTAATGTTTTACGGTCAGTTTCCAGTTTAACGTGATGAGGTTTGCCTGCGGTTTTTACCGTTTCTTCAGCAGCGACCTTCCCATTTTCATCATAGGCAATAACCTTAATCGTTCCTGGATCATATTTAACATCTTTCCACATCAGGCGGTATCGGTTTGTATTGGAAGCATGACTTTTAAATTGTTTACCCTGGCTTTTTCCGTTAACAAATAGTTCTGCCGATGCATAGCTGGTGTAGGCAAATATAGGAGTAACCTGCCCTTCCCTTCCCGGAAAGGTCCAGTGAGGAACAGTGTGAAGCGTAGATTGTGCAGTATTCCATTTGCTGCGATATAAGTAATAACGGTCTTTAGGAATCCCGGCCAGATCGATGATACCGAAATAAGAGCTATGAGAAGGCCATTTTTCATCATATGGTGTTGGTTCACCCAGATAATCAAAACCTGTCCATACAAATTCTCCAATAACGTATTGTAAGTCGTCCTGCTTCACAAATTCATCGTCAGGAATTTGCGACCAGTTACAATATTCCAGATCGTAAGACGAACTCTGATTATCGTCATACATTTTTTGTTTTTGAGGAACTACCGGAAATTTATACACACCTCTTGAGCTTACTGTAGAGGCTGTTTCTGTACCCAGGATGAAACCCTGCGGCAACCGGGTGTAAGCCATTTCATATTGGTTAGGTTTATAGTTAAAGCCGGGAACATCAAGTACAGCAGCGAAATTATTATCGAGTGCATTTTGAATCCGGTCCATCCCGACAGTCACCGGCCGTGTAGGATCCTCCCTGTGGCAGATATCCTGTAAAAATTCTAAAATTTTGCCGCCATTTTTGGTTCCCTGGTCTGGCACTTCGTTCCCGATACTCCACATCACTACACAGGGGTGATTTCTATTGGCATGCACCATATTGACCACATCCTTTTCTGCCCATTCATCAAACAAATGGCTGTAACCATTTCTAACCTTCGGCGCCTTCCATTCATCAAAAGATTCCACCATCATCATAAATCCCATCTCATCACACAATTTTACCAACTCTGGGGCAGGCATATTATGCGAGGTTCTGATCGCGTCGCAACCCATATCTTTTAACAAAACAAGCTGACGGCGTAATGCAGCAACATTTATGGCCGTACCTAAGGGGCCTAAATCGTGGTGGTTGCAAACGCCCTTAAACTTGCGGTAAACTCCATTCAATGAAAAGCCTTTCTGCGCCTCATACTTAATCGTTCTGATTCCAAAGGTGGTCGTGTACTCATCTTTCAATGTTTTACCGGCATACAATTTCGTAATAGCCTGATAAAGGTTGGGCATTTCAGGCGACCACAATTCCGGGGATTTAACAATAATATCCTGTTCAAACTCATTCAAGTCGGTAGCGAGTAACACTTTTGTCGCCGTAGCAACCGTTTCTCCCTTTGCATTTTTAATCGACGTTTGAAGACTTAAAGTCTCATCATTTTCATTAACGCCGCTGATCTGGGTTTTGATCTTGACTTTTGCAAAGTCTTTATTGATTAAAGGAGTTGTAATATAAGTTCCCCAAACCGGAATACTAATATCTTCAGTGATGATTACATGGACATTTCTGTACAACCCTGCACCCGGATACCACCTTGAAGCTTCAGGCTTATTTTCAAGCCCAACCGCAATGGTATTCTGGCCTTCTCTCATCTGCCGGGTCACATCAATGAAAAAAGAATTATAACCATAAGCCCAATGGCCAACTTTTTCACCATTGAAATAAACTAATGGATTGCTCATGGCCCCATCAATTAATATCACAACTTTTTTACCTTTTTTAAATGCAGGCGCAACAAATGTATTTCTATACCAGGCTTTACCGATAAATGGTAAACCGCCCGTTCTACCTGTTTTTCTGGTCGCTTTATTTTCTCCGTTCTGCACAATAGCCACATCCTGACTATCGTTACCGCCATCAAACGGACCTTTAATGGCCCAGTCGTGAGGCACAGTGACAGTTTCCCAACCGGAATCGTTGAAATCGCTTGCTACAGATTCAGGGTGATCACCCTTACTGAATTTCCAGTTTTTGGTCAATAAGAACTCGCTACGGGTTTGCGCTTGTCCGTTGGAAAACGAGCAGATGATCACTACCATCAGAAGGTGTAAACTCCGCATTTGGGTTGAAAAGAAATTCATTGTTATATTATCTGATGCTTGTTAAACCATTTCTTTGCCTGCAAAAACCCTGAAACGACATCAGGAACGCAAGTTATAAAAAACGATAAATGTCCAAATAACATTTATTAGCCTTTAATGATTATTTCTTATCATTTTAATCTCTGTGTGAATAGGCTTCATCTGATTTTGTATCATGATTAATACTCTTCTATTTGTAAAACAGTGTTATTTTTACCTTTAAGATTAACTAACGAATGATGAACAAATATTGGCTCAGCGCAATAGCTTGTACTTTAGCTATTGGCGTAAATGCCCAGCAAAAAACCTTAACGGCAAAAGACTATGAATATGCAGAAGGTTTTATGGGTTATAACACTTCAAAGTACATAGATAACCCCGGCGTATCGCCGAACTGGCTTGAAAATGACAAGTTTTGGTATGTAACCAGAAACCAAACTGGTACTCAAACCTTTTTGGTTGATCCTGCAGCAAAAACCAAGGTATTAACCACAGAATATAAAAGTGTTTCTGCACCACCACGCCGCAGGAACCGCAATGAAGAGTTATCTCCTGACGGAAAGAAAGCCGTTTTTATTAAAGATTACAACTTATTTTTGAAAGACGTAGCCACTGGAAAAATAACACAGTTAACAACAGATGGTGTAAAGGATTACGGCTATGCAACGGATAATGCCGGATGGAAACATAGCGACGCGCCAATTGTACGCTGGTCTCCCGACTCGAAAAAGATTACCACCTTTCAGCAAGACCAACGCAACTCGAAAGATATGTACCTGGTTACCACAAATGTGGGTGCACCAAAGTTGGAAGCCTGGAAATACCCCTTACCAGGTGATAAAGAAATTGCAACGATTAGAAGGGTAATCATTGAGGTAGATCAGCCAAAGGTGATCTCACTTAATATCCCTCCTGATCAGCATCGTGCAACTTTAAGTGATGACATTTCCAGCAGTGGCACTTTTGACGATATCGACTGGAAGGCAGACGGATCGGAGGTGGCATTTGTTTCTACCTCACGCGATCATAAAAACGAAAAGTTCCGCATTGCAAACGCTACAACCGGAGCTGTACGCGAAGTTTTTGAGGAAACTGTAAAGACTCAGTATGAATCAGGACAAGGAGCAATCAACTGGCGATACCTTCCTTCTTCAAAAGAAATCATCTGGTATTCAGAACGGGATAACTGGGGACACCTTTATCTGTACGATGCCACAACAGGCAAAGTTAAAAATCAAATTACCAAGGGCGATTGGGTTGTAAGTCAGCTAATTAAGGTAGATGAAAAGACACGGACGATCTACTTTATTGCAAATGGCAGGGAAAAAGGCAATCCATATTTCAGCCATTTTTATAAAGCAGGATTCGATGGCAAAAACCTTACACTTTTAAACCCCGAAGAAGGAAACCATAGCATTACCCTTTCACCTTCAGAAAAATATTTTCTCGACACTTATTCACAGCCCAATATCCCTCAGGTAACTGTATTACGAAGCCTCGATGGAAAACTTGTTTCTACCCTTGAAAAGACAGACATATCCCGGCTAACTGCAACAGGCTGGAAAGCCCCGGCACCGGTATCGGTAAAAGCTGGCGACGGGAAGACAGACATATATGGATTAATATTTACGCCGACCAAAATCGAAGCAGGTAAAAAATATCCGGTTATCGACTACATTTATCCGGGCCCACAAGGTGGAAGTGTTGGCAGCTGGTCGTTTTCTGCTGTAAGGGGAGATCATCAGGCTTTAGCTGAATTAGGATTTATTGTAGTGATAATTGAAGGTACAAGTAACCCTGACCGTTCGAAAAGCTTTCATGATATGAGTTATGGCAACATGGCTGTTAACACACTACCCGACCAGATTGCGGCAATTAAAGAGCTCTCTGCAAAGTACCCGATAGATACAACCAAAGTTGGTATCTGGGGTCACTCGGGCGGGGGATTTGCCACAGCAACGGCTATGTTCCGTTACCCTGATTTCTTCAAGGTTGGAATTTCTGAATCTGGAAACCACGACAACAGAAACTATGAGGACGATTGGGGCGAACGCTACAATGGCCTGTTAGAAAATGCTGACTACGAGGCTCAGGCCAATCAGAATTATGCAAAAAATTTGAAAGGAAAACTAATGCTGGTCCATGGTTTGATGGATGACAATGTTCCTCCGTACAATACGCTATTGGTGGTTGAAGCCCTCGAAAAAGCAAATAAATCTTTCGACCTGGTTATTTTCCCTAACAGTGCACATGGCTATGGCACCTATTCTCCATATATGATGCGCAGAAGATGGGATTATTTTGTTCAGCATTTGCTAGGTGCCGAACCACCAAAGGATTATCAGATGAAAGGCTCAAGATAAATTTGAAGGATAGCTCGAAAGGCTATCCTTTTTTTTTGCATCATCTATTTTAGTGAGATTGAAACAAAGCTTGACTTTAAGAGTTAATGTTTAAAACTTATTTCATGGGAAAAACAAGAAAGCCGAATCACGTCATCATCACCGGAACTACAGGAATGGTTGGAGAAGGGGTTTTAATCGAGTGCCTGAAAAGTTCTGAGGTAGATTCAATACTGGTAATCAACCGCAAACCCTGCGGTTACGCAGATCCTAAACTTAGAGAAATTATACATACTGATTTCTTCGACTTTTCATCTATTGAAAGCCAGCTAAGCGGTTACAATGCATGCTTTTTTTGCCTCGGAATTACCTCGGTAGGTGCTGCTGACGATGTTTATTATAAAATGACTTATACACTTACCTTACATGTTGCAGAAACATTGAGCAGGTTAAATCCGGATATGACGTTCTGTTATGTTTCGGGAAGCGGCACTAATGCAAATGGCCGCTTAAACTGGCAGAAAGTAAAAGGGAAAACTGAAAATGATTTGTTGAAACTCCCATTTGAGCAGGTTTATAATTTCAGGCCCGGTTTTATTAAACCCATTAAGGAACAGAAATACGCACACAAATTTTATAAATATATCAACTGGATATTTCCAATTGGTAGGGCAATTTCGGCAAACGGATTTTGTACGATGCAGGAACTGGGCAACGCCATGATCAATGTGTTAAGCCACAACAACGAAAGAAAAGTTGTTGAAGGTAAGGAGATTATCCAATTGGCAGGAGAGTAGGAAAAAAAGAGGTAAGATGGATGGTTTTAAATCATCCATCCTACATCGTCTATTACTTTTTGTTATCGTATTTACGTTGGTTGTCTTTATTCGAAGTCTGATCTGACCGCTGACCGCCGCCGTTGGTTATCCCTTGAACTTTTTTATCAACCTTAACATCGTGATTGGCTCTGTCTGCAATTGAACTTCCCTGAACCGTAGGGTTGTTTTTTGGTGTGCTTACGTTTTTCATAACATGATCGTTTTAAGTTTTCAATAACGAGCGCTATTATAGTAACCAATCATTTGAAAATATGTTTGAATTATTTCTTTAACTAAAAATTCAGACCACTTAACTTTTCAGCCAATACTTCAGAAATTTTACGGTAAGAATCGAAGGTCCAGCCTCCCACATGTGGCGTTAAAATGACTTTCTCATTCATTCTGAGTTCATCATACCAGTCGGCTTCTTGCAGTGCAGGAAATTTCTCAGTTTGTAAAACATCCAAACCTGCACCTAAAATTTTACCAGAGGCCAAAGCACCGAGTACCGCCTTTGTGTTTACAATTTCTCCTCGTGCAGTGTTGATAAAGAAAATTGGCTTTTTAAAGTGGAAGAAGTATTCCTCATCTACCATTTGCCTGGTTTCAGTAGTCAAAGGAATATGCAAACTGAGCACGTCGCAATGTTTTACAATTTCCTCCATACTCACTTCGCGCGCAAAGGCATCAGAAAAGCCTGTTTTATATTTATCGTAAGTCATCACGTCGACTTCAAAGCCGGCAAGTTTTTTGGCGAAACTTTGGCCCATGAAGCCATAACCAATAATACCAACCCTTTTTCCCTTCAGCTCATATCCACGGTTTCCCTCTCGATCCCATATTCCATTTCGAATTTCAATATCCGCCTTGCGGAAGTTATTCATCAGCGATAGAAGTAAGCCAGTTGCATGCTCTCCAACCGCATCGCAATTACCTTCAGGTGCATTAATGAGTTCAATATTTCTTTCGAAAGCAATCTGATCGTCAATATTATCCAGTCCTGCTCCGGCACGGGCAACAAATTTAAGCTGCGTAGCAGCAGCAAAAACTTCTGCATCGATTCTGAACTTTGTTCTTACAGCAATGCCAGTATAATCTTTTATTTTAGCCAAGGTTTGCTGACGGGTAATCTGAGGTTCATCATCAACATGGTATCCCATAGCAATAGCCTGCTCCTTAAAAGAAGGGTGTAAGTCATCAACAATTAATATTTTTTTCATGCTAAAGCAAAAGTAACATTATAGCTGTTTTTAATCTCTTCAATACTAAAAATGTTTTTTTGCTGATATCATTCCTTTGACGTGAAATGTTGCTTCATTGAACATGACAGAACATTTTCAAATATGAAAACCATATTTAAACTCACGAAAATATTACCATAAAATAGCTGTAATAAAATAGTTACGGGCATTTATTTAAACTAACTCTCCGTTACTTTGTCTCCCTTTATAACAAAACACACATATATAATTATTTAATGAGACTTTTACAATCGCGTACGATACCTTTTATTCTTCTTTTTATAAGTTTATCGCTAAGTCTTTTCGCCCAAAATGGTGGGAAAGCAAAAATTACCGGTGTACTAAAAGACGCCAAAACACAAGAAACTATTCCATTTGCTACAGCAGTTTTAATCAATAAGTCTACCGGTAAAAATGCCAAAGTTGCTCAAACAGATGTAAACGGAGCATTTACCATGGCCGATCTGCCTGCCGGTACGTTTACCTTCAAAATTAGTTACGTAGGTTACCAAACCATGGTTAGGGATAACGTAAGTATTACGGCATCAACGGGTACATTAAATTTTGGCGACATTAAGATGAACTCAGCAAAGGGCAATATCCTGAGTGAAGTTACCGTAACCGGCCAAAAGTCGGGTATGCAAATGGGAATTGATAAAAAAATATTCTCTGTAGATCAGAGTGTAATCAGCGAAGGTGGATCGGCGGGGGATCTACTTCAGAACGTTCCTTCAGTTTCAACTGATATGGACGGTAATGTGAGTTTACGTGGCTCTACAGGTGTGAAAGTATTAATAGATGGAAAACCTTCTTTGATTGCCGGCGGAAACGTTGCGCAAATCCTGCAGTCAATCCCGGCAAGCTCGATCGAAAGCGTAGAGGTAATCACCAATCCATCGGCAAAATATGATGCAGAAGGACAATCGGGTATCATTAATATCGTTCTGAAAAAGAATACTAAGCTGGGTCTTAACGGTTCAGTTGCATTAACGGCTGGTAACCGCGATAACTATAACGCCAATACCAATCTAAGCTTTCAGAACAGCAAAATCAATTTGTATGGAAACTATGGCTACCGTTATGGAAACCGCGTAGGTGGTGGATATCAGGATATTTTCTATAAAAGTGATAGTCTTCCTGCAAAATATTTATATCAAAATACAGTTTCCAATTCCATGGACAAAGGACATAATGCCAAAGCTGGTATTGACTATTACCTGACGCCAAAGAGTGTATTAAGTTTTTCCGGTGGTTTTAATTCAAGAGAAAATGAAAGAAATGACCAGCTCGACATCAGACAACTAGGTAAAACAAGCGCACCTGTTGAATTAAGTAACCGCACAAATACTACCGAAGGGTATGGTAGTAGTTACGACCTTAACTTGGATTATGTGCAAAAGTTCAGCAAACCAAAAGAGGAACTAACTTTTAATTTCGGCTATTCGCATGGGACAAATAACAGCGATCAGTTCTATAGCACCACCACGACAAACAGGAATGGCGTAGAAATGAACGAAAATTTATCTTTGCAACGGGTGTATAACACGGGCGACAATACCAACTATAACATTCAAACAGATTATAGTCTGCCTGTTGGTAAGGCCGGAAAAGTGGAGGCCGGATACAGAAGCCAGATTCGCCTGGGTAACAATAATCAGTTTGCTGATGCCCTGTTAACCAATACTGGTGTGGTAGTAAGAAACAATTCCCTGATCAATGATTTTGACAGTAAAGATCAGGTGCATGCCCTTTATTTAAACTACCAGAATCAGATTAAAGATTTTGGTTATCAATTGGGCTTACGTGCTGAAGATGCGAGGCTGGATACCCACCTGGAAGGTTACACCAATAATGTGTTAACGGGAAGTGATGGAAATATCCATTACAAAAGACTTTATCCCAGCGTATTCTTAACCCAAAAATTAAAGGGAGATAATCAGCTGCAATTGAGTTATACAAGACGCGTTAACCGTCCGCGTCCATGGGATACAAATCCGTTCCTGGACGTTTCTGAACCCTATAACTACCGGGGTGGTAATCCCAACTTATTACCTGAGGATGTGCACTCTTTTGAGTTAGGCTACAGCAAGTACTGGAAGAAAGTAACGCTGACTTCAAGTTTATACTATCGCCGGACTAACGATGTGATCCAAAGGGTGAGAACTACAGCGATTAGTGGAATCACTACTTCGACTCCTCAAAACTTATCAAACCAGATTAATTCAGGTCTAGAGTTAATTGGGCGTTTCGATCTGATTAAAGCATTAAATTTCACTACGAATGTGAATCTTTACCAGGCTAAATTTGCAGGAGACAGCAGATTTAACATTGCTTCAAGTAGTGGATTTAGCTGGAACGCCAACTTAACCGGTAATCTGACCGTAGTAAAAAATGTTTCATTACAGGTAAGAGGCGACTACCGTGCGCCTGAAGTGATGGCTCAAGGAAAACGTAATGCCATGTATGGGATAGATGGTGGAGCTAAATACGACTTCCCAAACAAAAAGGCTTCCCTGAGTTTCAATGTGAGAGACGTATTCAATACCCGCAGGTGGAGTATGACCACTGAAGACAATTCTACCATTGTGGATTTCCAACGCCAGATGCAGGGAACAATGGGTAGCCTAACGTTTTCATATCGCTTCGGAAAAACAACCTTCACCGCTGCCAAGAAGAAAAAAGACGATCAGCAGGACAACAGGCCTGATGAAGGTTCATTCTAAATAAAATGAAAGGCGTTTAAATTTATTTTAAACGCCTTTTTCAATTCATTACCTTGCAGCATGGAAGACAGCAATCCCTGGAAAACTTTAGCAAGTGAAGTTAAATATGATAACAACTGGATTCGGCTAACCGAACACCAGGTACTCAACCCTTCGGGTGGAAAGGGAATCTATGGTGAGGTACATTTTAAAAACCTTGCGATAGGTATACTGCCTTTGGACGAGAATTATAATACCTGGCTGGTAGGTCAATACCGTTACCCTTTAAAAGGTTATAGCTGGGAGATTCCGGAAGGAGGAGGGCCGTTTCATGAAGAGCCACTGGAAAGTGCAAAACGCGAGCTTCTCGAAGAAACAGGGATGAGTGCAAAAAACTGGAGAGAGATTCAGCGCATGCATTTATCCAATTCAGTGAGCGACGAATTGTCAATCATCTATGTGGCCACCGGACTAATTCAGGGAATACCCATGCCTGAAGAAACTGAACAGCTAACCATAAAAAAGATTAGTTTTGACGAGGCTTATCAAATGGTATTGAGCGGAGCAATTACCGATTCCATGAGCGTTGCCGCAATTTTAAAAGTCAAAATCATGATCTTAAATGGCGAGATATGATATTTGCAAAAAAGAATAGTTGCTATCTTTGTGATTAAGTTAATTTTTATGAGCAAAATTTTCGGCTATATTCTAAGCCCCATATTCTATTTTTTCTTCGGATTAAGCTTATGTATCTTTCATCCTATTCAATGGATTTGCCATAAAGCTTTCGGCTATAAAGCACATAAAGTATCGGTAGACTTTTTAAATTTCTTCCTTACCTATTGTCAGTTTTTTCTTTTTAACTCGATCAGTTTTAAAAACGAATATCAGCTTCCAACAGACAGGCCAATTATATTTGCGGCTAACCACCAGAGCATGTACGATATCCCGTCTTTGATCTGGTTTTTAAGAAGGTACAGCGCGAAGTTTATTTCTAAGATTGAACTGACCAAAGGAATTCCATCTATTTCAATAAATCTGCGTTTGGGTGGCGGTGCTAATATTAACAGGAAAGACAATAAACAAGCGATTTCGGAAATCATAAAACTGGGCCGTAGGATGAAAGAAAATAACTGGAGTACAGTTATCTTCCCTGAAGGTACACGTGCAAAAGACGGCCAGGTAAAAACCTTTCAGTTCGGTGGAGTGGCAACCATATTAAAGGTAGTTCCAAATGCATTGGTGGTACCCATTGCCATTGAAAATTCGTGGAAAATAGTCCGGTTCGGAATGTTTCCGCTAACCACTGGAAATGCCTTGAGATGGACCGTTTTAAAACCCATTGAACCTGAAGGAAAAACAGCTAATGAGATTACACTTGAGGCAGAGTCAGCAATCAAAGAAGTGCTGGGGCAGGCTTAATAAGCTTTTGGATAGCCCCTGGCGGGGTAAAAACCCTAAATGTTCTTATTGCCTATTACCCTGAAAAATTCATCACGGTAGGTATCGCCAACCGGGATGATTTTATCACAAATGGTAATACGGCTACGCTCAATACTTTCTATTTTATCTACAGCTACAATATAAGATTTATGCACCCGGATAAACTGGCTGCTGGGCAGGGCCTCCTCCATTTTCTTCATACTCTGAAGGGTAATTACCCGTTCTTCTTTGGTAAAAATAGAAATGTAATCTTTTAACCCTTCTATATACAGAATATCGTGTAGGTAGATTTTTTGAATTTTGTGCTCCGTTTTAACAAAAATATAATCCTGAACTGGATTTGGTGAACCTGAAAAAGGGGCTGGCGTTACTATTGGCTGTGCTATGCTCGCCGGGGCATCAGCAGGTTTTGCCTGCTTATGTACTTTTTCTACCGCCTTGTAAAATCGGTCGAAAGCGATGGGTTTTAATAAATAATCGGAAACATTAAGATCGTAACTTTCCAATGCATATTGGGGGTAGGCTGTTGTTAAGATATAATGTGTTTTATTTCCGGCAATTTTAAGAAACTGAATTCCAGTTAACTCTGGCATCTGTATATCCAGAAACACCAGGTCAATTCCACCTGCCTGCACAATCTGGAGTGCCTCAATGGGGTTCTCACATCTTTTCACTAAAGTAAGAAAAGGAACTTTTGATATATAGTCTTCCAGAATGTCGAGCGCCAACGGCTCATCGTCAACAACAATGCAGTTTAGGTTCATTTCAGGTTAATATTAATATTGATTGGTTTTAAATCTGTCACGTATCAACAGATTATATATCAATCATCAGTTCACAGGTATAATGGGTAGCCGAATTTACAACATTTAATTTATATCTGTCAGGATAAATCAATTGAAGTCTGCGTTCAACATTGGTTAAGCCAACACCGCCTTGTGCATCCTTATTCTGCTGATTCTTTTTATTGATGACACTGAAATGCAGAATTTTCTGATTGGCAATAATATTGATCTTCACGGGATTTTCAGGATCGGTTACTACACCATGCTTAAAAGCATTTTCTACAAAAGAAATAAGCATCAGAGGAACAATCTTCTGATCATCTATCTCTCCATTTAATGTTAACTCAACGAATGCTCCATCTTTAAAGCGGATTTTTTGAAGTTCAATATAGTTGGTTAGATAATCTACTTCTTTACTCAGTGATACGGTAGGCGTATTGCTCTCATAAATCATGTAACGCATAATCTCAGAGAGTTTCATGATCGCATCAGCTGTTTTATCCGATTTTTGATAGGCCAACGAATAAATGTTATTCAGCGAATTGAATAAAAAATGTGGGTTAAGCTGTGATTTTAGAAACTGCAGCTCCATTTCGCGGCGTTCACTTTCGAGGTTGCGTTGAATACGTTCGCGGGAGAACCAATCGACAGTGAACTTGATAATACAACTGCTGACCATAAAAAATCCAGCCAAAAATGCTTTCCCAAAGAAATACTGATTCACTGTATAGGCAACTTTTTCATCCCTAATGATCATCATATCTTTCGGATTCAGGACAGCGATTACAGTTTTAAGAAACGCAACAATTATGATAGCAAAGAAAAATGCAACAAGATATAACCAATACTTTTTCCTTTTCTTGATCAGTAGTGGTATGAGAAAAATGTAGTTAATATAAAAAATAGAAACATTTAGAATTCCGAAAAGGCCAAATGAAATCAACTCTCTTTTAAGGGTAATTTCAGAACCAGTGGTAAGGACAATTGTAATAGCAGCTGCGACTACAACACTCCAAAAAATACTATGTAAAATTAATGCTCCTTTTTCTTCTTTCATTTTAATATACAACTTCAGCTTAGCTTCCTTGCCTCCAAAGTAAATAAACTTTCCATTTTTGAAAGCAAACAATCTACCAACGGGCGTTTTTTTTCTACCAACCGTCCAAATGGCAAATTTTATCGACCAACGCCAAAAAAGTCTGTTGATCTAGAATCTTGAACACTTGGTATAATACATTTTAGCAGGTAGTTTTCATTCTGTTCCTTTGAATCATCAAAACGATAACAACCATGAAAACAGCAATAGTAAACAATACATTAAGTACAGTGATGATTGCTGAAGACCGTTTAACCGCCTCAACAATAGATAAACAGATTATGAAAAAGTTAGCAAACACTTCGCCATTTTTACTTTTATTAGTACCTGTATTTATGATGATTATATTAACGCTTACGGTTAATACCAATCAAAACGATGAAATCGTAGTAAAGCCAGCGAAAACTTCTACCGCGATCGTAAAACAGGCCACGGCAATTTTCCAATAAGCAATGAGCGATTACGCGATCGAAACAGTAGGCTTGAATTTCAACTTTGGCAACCAAACCATCGTTAGAGATCTATCCCTACAAGTTCCAAAGGGAAGTATCTATGGCTTCCTCGGACCAAATGGTGCTGGTAAAACCACAACGATAAAATTATTATTAAACCTGCTCCGGTCGCCGGCCGATCAGGTTTTTATTTTTGGCAAAGAAATTAATCTGAACCGGATCGCCTGCTTAAAGAAAATGGGCGCGCTTGTTGAGCAGCCGGCAATATACGGACACTTAACAGGCAAGGAAAATCTGATTAACCGTTGTATGTTACTGGGTATCCCAAGAATAAAGGCAAATGAAATGCTCGAACTTGTAGGACTAACAGAAGCAGCAAATAAAAAATCTGCAAAGTATTCGCTTGGAATGAAACAACGCCTTGGCATTGCACTTGCCCTGGTATCGGATCCGGAATTACTCCTCCTGGATGAACCAACGAACGGACTGGATCCCAATGGAATCATTGAGATCAGAAACCTGATGATTGAACTTTCTACCAAACACCATAAAACAATTCTCGTTTCAAGCCACCTGCTTGCTGAAATTGAACGCACTGCCACACATGTGGGAATCATTAATAAAGGCCGCCTATTGTTTCAAGGTACAATCAGTGAACTGCACTTATTGAGTAAACCCATGCTCGAAATAGAAGTTAATCAAAGTAATCAAGCCGCTGAATTTTTAAGTAAAGCGGGTTTTGAAAACGTTTCTCATACGGATAAAACGATCACTTTACCGTTTATCTCATCGAAACATAGCGGAGAAATAAATACGCTTTTGATTGAAAACGGATTCACTGTGAGCAGCCTTTATCAGCAACGCAAAGACCTCGAAAACCTTTTTCTAGATATTACTCAACAAAACTAAGATGCGCTCACTATTCATATCACTGGTATCAGAATTTTATAAATCAAAAAAAACACTGGCATTCTGGGCAGCCATCCTTTTACCAGTGATTATTTGCGGACTCATTTCATTTGGGTTTTACTCAGGCTCAGAGAAGGTTTTGGCGCTACATTACCCTCCTTTACTGCTCTGGCTTCGGTATATTGGTGCCGCACTGGGTGTAATGGGCGTATTGATTTTGCCCTTCTATGTTATCTTTATGGCCTTCTCTGTCAATAACATTGAACATAAAAACGATACCTGGAAAACACTTTTTGCACAACCACTAAATAAGTTTTCGATTTATACGGCCAAATATCTATATGCAGTAGTACTGATATTCATCTGCCTGCTGCTCTTTGGCGGCCTTACACTAGCCTTTGGACACTTGCTACAAATACTGATACCTAAATACAGCTTCAACCAGTATGATCCATCCTTCCTGCTATCGAAATTCTATTTTAAACTATTCTTATCCTCGCTGGGTATTCTATCCATCCAGTTTACTCTAAGTTTGGTTTGGGGCGATTTCCTGAAGCCAATGGGTGTCGGTTTCATTGGCACAATCATGGGCATAATCACCGGCAATGTAGGTTGGAAATATGCTTACTTAATTCCCTACAGCCATCCCTCATTGGTACTAAACAGCAGCACGGCAGCCAAAAAACTTTCAAACCCGGCCGACTTCGAAATCTTTACACAAGAAATCTACACCAGTTTAATCTATGCCGGGGTATTATTTGTGCTCGGATACTTTATTGTAACCAGAAAAAGCATTAAATAGCCTCATCAATTCATCTCTTACAGAGAAAAACAGCCGGAAATTTGTAAAAATATCATGGTAAATCATGTAACGCCTGGTTTAACCGTATTTTAGAGTAATCAAACAACCAACAATTCTAAAATATGATTAAAAAATTTACAATGCCGGCACTGGCCATGAGCCTTTGTCTCTCTGCTTTTGCACAAGATGTTCCGGACGCAGCAATAGTAAAGAAAATACGGACTACGGGGTTAGAAAATTCAAAAGTGATGGATATTGCTTTTAATTTAACCGATGTTGCTGGGCCGCGTTTATCTAATTCTCCGGGACTAAAACGGGCACAGGACTGGGCTGTAAAACAATTAACTGACTGGGGACTAAAAAATGCTCATTTAGAAAGCTGGGGAACCTTTGGAAAAGGGTGGCAGGTTGATAAGTATTATGCTGCTACAACAGCTCCGTTTTACCACCCGATTATTGCTTCGCCTAAAGCATGGACACCAGGCACCAACGGCCCGATTAAATCTGAGGTGGTACTAATCAAGGCAGATAGTGTTGCTGACCTCTCAAAATATAAAGGAAAGTTAGCGGGAAAAATTGTGATGATGGATCAGGGTGCGGCCTTGACAAGCGGGGTTAAAGCCGATTTTTCACGTTATGCTGATTCTACATTAGCACAGATGGCAGCCGCAAAGCCGGCGGCCGCAGGGGCAGGCAGGCAACGGCCAGCAGGTGGACCAATGGCCGACCGGATGGCACAAATGATGAAGATGAGAGAAGTAAGGGCAGCCATGAGTGCCATGTTATTAGAAGAAAAAGTAGCACTGATCCTTACCTATGCCAGAGGTGGACAGGGAACGTTTTTTACCAGTAACGGTGCTTCTTATGCTTTAGACGCTAAACCGGTTTCACCGGAACTTGAAGTAGCTGCTGAAGATTTCCTGCACATTTTACGTTTGTTACGCGCAGGTAAACCGGTAGAGCTGGAAGCAGAAATTAAAACATCGTTTTATGATCGGGATCCGAAGGGCTACAATGTAATTGCAGAAATCCCGGGAACAGATAAAAAGCTTAAGGACGAAGTGGTTATGATTGGTGGACACTTTGATTCGTGGCATGCTGCTACAGGTGCTACCGATAATGCGGCAGGTTCGGCTGTGATGATGGAAGCCATGCGAATTTTAAAAGCGATTGATTTTAAACCGAAACGTACAATCCGGATTGCATTGTGGAGCTCAGAAGAGCAGGGCTTGTATGGATCAAGAGGTTATGTCAACACCCATTTTGGTGATCCAAAAACAATGGAACTTAAGCCAGAGCAAAAAAAGATATCCGCTTATTATAACCTGGATAATGGAACTGGAAAAATACGGGGAATTTATTTACAAGGCAATGTGGCAGCCGGGCCCATCTTTCAAAGCTGGTTAAGTCCTTTTAACGATCTTGGTGCAGGAACAGTTACCGTGAACAATACAGGTGGTACAGATCATCAGGCATTTGATGCAGTAGGTATTCCAGGATTCCAGTTCATTCAGGATCCGGCAGATTATAATACGCGTACCCATCATAGCAATATGGATACCTACGATAGATTGGTTGAAGATGACTTAAAACAATCGGCCACGATTATTGCCTCATTTGTTTATAACACCGCTCAGCGTGAGGCACAGATTCCGAGAAAGGAATTACCTGCCCCGCAACCAGCGAGGCCATAATACACAGAAGCCTGCTTTTTGATAAATCAAAAGCAGGCTTCATGATTTGAGAGGCTTTGCGTTAATGTGTTAATTTTTATTTAGAAAGAAAGAATCCGCTCTTTAAAAGCCCATACAATAAGCTGATAGGAGTTTTTTAAATCAAGCTTTCTAACCATATTTCGTCTGTGCGTGTTTACAGTATGTTCACTGATGTATAACATTTCGCCAATTTCTTTACTATTGTATCCCATCGAAAGCAGGTGTACTATTTCAACTTCTCTCTCGCTAATGTTACTGTGGTTCTCCCTGAGCAGAATACTATTAATCATCGTTTGGTTGTTTGAGATAGGCAACTTATTAATTCGGCAGAAATCGCGGTTATTCCGGCATTGATGGATATCCATTAACAGGGAGATAGACTTGATTTCTGATCAGGAACAGTTTTTAGCCGTAATTGATATACCAAAATTAAGTATTGGCATTTTACGTTATCAGGCAGAAAGCACCCTTTGTATGAGGGTATTTTTACGGTATTACAATTTCCTAAAAATACTTGCTTAAGCATTTTAAATTATCGATTTTTAACCCAAACAAACTATCCCAATTTTATGAATGAGGAAAAAACGCTCACAAATGTACCTGCAGAAATTGCAAAAGAAATGGTAGCCGCATACACTGAAGAAGCAGCAGGTTTAGCCAGCTACACTAAAGCAGTATGGTTCCCTGCCGACCAGATCTTAAGGATTGCCAAAAGCATTGAAAATGGAAAACATGATGGTCTCCGTATTTATTTTGGACAATATACTGCCAATTCTTTAGATGGAGTTCCTAAAGAATATCTCGGAAGAAATACCGTATTGTTGGTGCCGACGCTTTCTGGTATTACCGGTGGCTACGGAGATGAGGAAGAACATCAGGATGACCTCGGAGATATTGAAAACAAGGGAGAGTCATGTCCTCCAGTTTGCGAAGGAACTAATTTATAGTAATATGTTCGGTCTGAGGGTTACTACTTTCTTAGAGTTATTGTGCTTTTTGACTGCTTTGGCAACCGTTAGGACGGATAAAAAACCGCTATGGAGAATTTCATTAACTTATATGTTTCTGGTATGCCTCACCGAGTTGGTTGTAGCGCGCTGGGCCGCAAAAACATTTCACAACAATCTCTTTGTCTATAATATTTATACCCTGTTTGAGGGTGCGCTGATCAGTGCAGGCATATATCATTGTTTGAAAGCATATACCAATCCAAAGAAAATAATCATCATTGGATTGGTTATATTTTATTCGCTCTGGATAGTCTTTTTCCTTATGCATGGCATTATGACCTATAATTCATGGGCAGGCGGGGTATTATCTGCTTTAATTATGCTTTATTGCTGTTATTATTATTATTTCGTACTGACAGATAACGCGATTATGGACATCAATACAAACCCGGAGTTTTGGTGGGTTACTGGTGTACTGTTTTTTTACTTTGGCACAACTACCGCTAATTTATTCCATGAGCTTTTTACATCTATCATGGTCAAAGGAAATTCCCTGAGAAACTGGATTTTCACTGTTCTTAATATTATATTTTACAGCATTTTAGCTTATTCATTTATATGCAGGAGCAAACAACGCAAATTACAATCCTAGTCGTCATATCTTCTTTAATCTTCTTACTAATGCCTTTAATTTTGGTATTTTATGTCAAAATTAGCATTAAGTACCGAAAAAATCACGCGCTGGAGAAAACGGCTATGAAGCAGAATTTTGATTCAGAAATTCTTCAAACCCGTATTGAGGTACAGGATCAAACCATGCAAAGCATTGCCACAGAATTACATGATAACGTAGGCCAATTATTAAGTTTAACCACTCTTACGCTTAATTCTGTTGATCTCTCCAATTTGGAAAAGGCGAAAAAAAAAATCGAAAATTCATTGGGTTTCGTGAACAACTCCATTAAAGAATTACGCGAACTTGCTAAATTGCTTCATGGCGAGCAAATTGTTGCCAACGGTATAGGTCATGCCATTGAGCAGGAAATTAACTGGCTGAGTAAATCCGGCGTTTATGAACTAAAGGTAAATAATCAGCTTCTCGGCTTTTCCGGAACTTCACCTGATAAAGACCTTATTATCCTACGTTTACTCCAGGAAGTAATCAATAACATTATTAAACATGCTCAGGCCACAGTAATTGATATTGAAAGCCATTTTAAAGACGGTGTCTTGTTTTTAAACGTTAAAGAAAACGGAATAGGTTTCGAGGTAGAGGAAAGTAAAAACAGGTCTGGAATGGGATTAAATTCTATTTATAAAAGAATTGAGATGATTAATGGTCAATTAAATTTAACTTCGTCTCCCAACCAAGGCACGTCCATATTGATCGAAATCCCTTATCCATAGTTTTATGCAGCCCACTATTTCTATTGCCATTGTTGATGACCACACCCTTTTCCGGTCAGGTTTAGCCAGTTTAATGGAAGAATTTGATGAAATTGACATCAGGTTTCAGGCAGTCAATGGAGTAGATTTACAAAAGAAGATCGTCGTTCAACCCGATATCGATATCGTATTGATGGACATTAATATGCCGGTGATGGATGGTTACGCGGCAACTAAATGGGTGAAGACAAATTATCCTAAAGTCCACGTGCTTGCTTTAAGCATGCTTGAAGAAGAAAAAGCCATCATCGCAATGCTTAAAGCGGGAGCAGGTGGCTATATGCTTAAAGAATCTACACCGTCTGAATTACTAACCGCTATTAAGGTGATTGTAGAAAAAGGCTTTTTTGTGAATGAGGTTGTTTCTGGGAGGTTACTGGTAGCGCTAAAGGAAGGAGACAAGCCGGCTTTTACGGCCAGGGAACTTACCTTTTTTCAGTATTGCAGTACAGAGCTCACTTACAAAGAAATTGCAGATTTAATGAACGTGAGTCCCCGGACAGTTGATAACTACCGGGAATCATTATTTGCAAAATTGAATATCAAATCGCGCACGGGCCTGGTGGTGTACGGCATTAAGCACCAGATTATCTCTATTTAGCAAGCAACTCCCGCTTTCATTTTCCAAGTACCCAGATATTGCATAACCTGTACACCCTACTATGTCTGTATTTTTTATCTACAGCCTGTAATTCAATACCTTCAAAAGAAAAAAGTGTTAAAATATTTGCTTAACTAAATAATTAGTTTTAATTTTAGTTAGGCAATATATTTTGCTATATCCTTATTACAATATTATTATGGAAATTAAAGATTTAACCAAGGCCGAAGAGCAGATTATGCAGGTTATGTGGCAATTGGAAAAAGCGTTTGTTAAAGAAGTTATAGACGAACTTCCTTTACCAAAACCGGCTTACAATACGGTATCGACAATTATACGGATACTGGAAACAAAGGGTTTCATTGGTCATGAGGCATTTGGAAAAGCACACCAATATCATCCCCTGATCAGTAAAGAGGAATATAAACGACATGCAACAGAAAAACTTTTAGGAAACTATTTCGAGAATTCTGTAGAGAGTATGTTTTCATTCTTTGTTAAAGAAGAAAAGTTGGATTTAGGTGATGTCGATGAGATTTTAAAAATGATTAATAAAATTAAAAACAGTCCAAAATGAGTTTTGCCCACTACCTATTGCAAGTAAACTTATATCTAATTGTTTTTTACGGCTTTTATAAGTTGTTACTGGACCGTGAAACCTATTTTACGCTAAACCGCTTCTTTCTGGTTGGCGCAGGTATCTTGTCAATCTGTATTCCATTTATTCGTTTAGAATGGCTAACAGAAGAAAAAATTGCACAGCAGGTATATACTTCGGTAAACTGGCAAGCCGTACTTCAGCAAACCACTATAATAAATGATAACAATTCCGGATTAAACTGGGGAAATGTTTTCGTCTATTTATACTGTGCAGGTATTGTGTTTTTCTTATGTAGGTTAGTGTTTAATCTGGTTCTTGTAAAAAAATCTATCCGGGCAGCCAAAACAGGGTCGGCTTTTTCTTTTTTAACAAGGAAGGTGGTAGATGTAAACCTACCGCAAAAAAATGTAATCGATATTCATGAAGAAGCCCATGTAAAACAACTGCACACGCTGGATATCCTTTTTTTTGAACTCCTGGGTGTGTTTACCTGGCTGAATCCCATTATTTATCTCTATAAGAAATCGATTAAAAATATACATGAATTTCTAGCGGATGAATTGGCAGCAGATTATCAGGGCGACAAAGCAGCATATGCGATGCTGATTTTAAGCCAGTCTTTCGGCATTTCACCTAACGCGCTAACAAATGGCTTCTTTAACAAGTCATTGATTAAAAAGCGTATTTATATGCTTCAGAAAGAAAGGTCAAAAAAAATAGCCATTATCAAATACGGTGTTTCAATACCACTCTTTGCAATCCTGATTGTTTTCTCATCGGCCACTGTAAGGAAAAACGAAAAACTAATCTTATTCACTGATCAGATTCCAATGGACAAACCAATGGAACTTGTTCAGGAAATGGTGTCACGTCCGGCGAAAGAAATTAGCCAGGAGGTATCTAAAACGCTACCCACTAATGCCGGCAAAGATACCGGAGTGGAACAGAAAGCAATTTCGAAAACCTCAAACGTTTCGAACTTACCAGGCATCAATACAACTGAAGACAGTCCGGTTATAGAAGGCGAACCATTTAATGAAACAGATAAAAAGGTCTACGACTTTGTATCAATTACCAGCCAGCCGGAATATCCCGGAGGGATTAGAAAATTTTATGAATACCTGAGCAAAACAATCCGGTATCCGGAACTGGCACAGGAAAAAAATGTGCAGGGAAAAGTGTTCCTTTCATTTATTGTAGAAAAAGATGGTTCCATAAGCGATGTTATGGTTACCCGTGGCCTGGGGAGTGGTTTAGATGAGGAAGCGGTAAGGGTATTAAACGAGTCCCCTCGTTGGAACCCTGGTGTAAAAGATGGCATGGCGGTAAGGGTAAAGTATAACATTAACGTGAATTTCACCTTAACGGATAGTGAAACTCCAAAAGCTCCGGTAAAAGAAGTTAAAAATTTAACTTTAAAAGGCGGAAAGGATTTCCCGGGAATCATTGTAGTTGATGGTGTGAAACTTCAGGACAATTCAACATTATCCAGTATCAATCCAAATAATGTCGAATCTGTATCGGTACTTAAAGATCAGAGTGCAATAAACCTTTATGGTTTGAAGGCAAAAGCAGGTGCAATTATCATTACAACTAAATCAACCACTAATAACCTATTCAGAAAACCTAATACGCAAGAGCTTACCATAGACAAGCCATCAACCATACTAAATATTCAGAGAAAGTTCTAAAAACTGAAAACATGAAAAAGATCATCACCCTTAGTTTAATGCTTGGAACTGCCATATATGGCTTTGCGCAGAAAGCGGATAGCACCTCAAATACAACGATTAGATTGCGGGGCACAGCAGTGGGCGTAGAACCACAACCGCTGATTGTAATTGATGGGAATAAGCAATATTTCAGGGGAACGGGATCGCTTTCGGAAATGGACCCAAATGCGATTGAATCCATCAACATATTAAAAGACAGCACTGCAATGATGAAATATGGGAGTGAAGGTTTTGGTGGCGTTATTGAAATTAAAACAAAGGGCACATATATTATCCCAAAAGGCAAAGGAAACCTGAAGGCCGACTCCAGCTTAATGTTAAAGGGGAAAGCAAGCAGAATCTTTATTAAGCCAAATGGAAGTGCTAACAGAAGTACCCCCTTAAACGTTGATGCGGCAGCTAAACGATTCCTTCTTCTTAAGGATAACGATAAAAAGGCACAGCCACTTTATGTTGTCGACGGAAAAGAAGTTTCGGGCATTGAAAAACTAGATCAGAACACCATTGAATCTGTAACGGTGATTAAAGATGCAAATACATCAAAGCAGTATTCCGGAAGTACTAAAAACGGCGTTGTAATTATTACCACGAAAAAAAGCGCTACGAAACAGAAGTAATAAACAATTTAAATTTTAAATGATGAGAAAGCTAATGATTTTAGCCCTAACGGGCATCGCTATGCAATTAAATTTCGCCAGGGCACAAGACAAACCTGTTGACTTCACCTCAGTAGAAAAGATCCCGGAGTATCCCGGGGGGATCGCAAAATTTTACGACTATTTAGGTAAAGAAATCAGGTATCCGGAGGCGGCACAAAAAAGCAAAACACAAGGGAAGGTTTTTGTATCGTTTATTATCGAGAAAAACGGCGCATTAAACGATGTTATAGTGACCAGAAGCCTGAGCAAGGAAACAGATGCTGAGGCCATCAGGGTAATCCGTAAATCACCAAACTGGAACCCGGGTTTAATCAAGGGTAAACCAGTTAGGGTAAAATACAATATCAATGTAAATTTCAATTTGAATGATAATGGTCAGCAGAAAAAAGCGCTGAACAGCTCTCCTGATAAACCGACCGAATTTCCAGGCGGACCACAGAAGCTGTATTCATACCTGGCTAAAAATATTAAATACCCTGCTATCGCAGTTAAAAATAAAATGCAGGGAAAAGTATTTGTAGCCTTTTTTGTAGAGAAGGATGGCACCATAACCAATGCAAAAGTTACCAGGGGAATCACTAAAGAACTGGATGCAGAGGCACTGAGGGTAATTAAAAATTCACCGAGATGGAACCCTGCCGTACAGAATGGAAAAGTAGTGAAAGTGCAATACACGCTTCCGATCAATTTCACTTTGAGTTAGATATTTTAACTAAACCATACGCTCGTTATCTCAACTGCTGTTCATGCAAATCAGGATCAGTTGTCGGGACTTATATTAGTCGTGAAGCTAGGATTCGCGAACAGCACCAAGCACAAAACCCCAGCAAAAATTGCCGGGGTTTTATGCTTTCTCTCCTGTCTCGGAAGACTAAAAATATAAATTTTTTAACGTATATACAAATGTTACGAAATAAAATTTCAATAACTGAAATTTTATAATATGCTAACATAAGAAAATTATGAGTTTCGCAAACTTTTATTTTGGCACCTGCACTTATAAAATCTTTCGCCTGGAAATAATAAATGTTTCGAATCTTTTCAATTGCAGGAATATTACAGGAACGATCTTTAAACAACAAGGTTAACGAAGTTTAAAAACACCGGCATAAAAAAGCCCCAAACAAAGTTTGAGGCCTAAGAATTCCGGTTTCCCGGAATGCACAGTATATCTTTTAAACCGTCTCTTCAGAGATGAATTTAGCCGTAGCGAAATCGCGGTTCATACGGGCAATGTTTTCAAGTGAAATGCCTTTCGGACATTCTGCTTCACAAGCACCTGTATTTGTACAGTTACCAAATCCTTCAGCATCCATTTGTGCAACCATACTCTGCACACGGCGGTAACGCTCTGGCTGGCCCTGAGGTAATAATGCCAGCTGGGAAATTTTTGCAGATACAAATAACATTGCCGAGGCATTTTTACAGGTAGCCACACAAGCACCACAACCAATACACGCGGCAGCTTCAAAAGCAGCATCAGCCTGCATTTTAGGGATGGGCAGGTTATTCGCGTCCTGGGCATTACCAGTGTTTACCGAAATAAAACCACCGGCAGAAATTACCCTATCGAAAGCAGACCGGTCTACGGTTAAATCTTTAACTACCGGAAATGCAGCTGCTCTCCATGGTTCAACAACGATGGTATCACCATCTTTGAAAGAACGCATGTGTAACTGGCAGGTAGTAACCAGATCTTTAGGCCCATGCGGACGGCCGTTGATGAACATTGAGCACATCCCACAGATTCCCTCACGGCAATCGTGATCAAATACTACTGGTTCTTCGCCTGTATTGATTAATTGTTCGTTTAACACATCGAACATTTCCAAGAAAGACATATCAGGTGAAATACCAGATAATTTATAATCAACCAAAGCACCTTTGGTATTGTTATTTTTTTGACGCCATACTTTCAGCGTTAAGTTCATATTTCCTGTACTCATGATATTGAGATTTAAGTATCAAGTATTCAGTATCAGGTGTCAAGTTTGGATTTAGACCTTGATACCTGATCCTGTTAACTTGCTACTATTTATAACTTCTTTGTGCTACTTTAATATTTTCAAACTTCAACTCTTCTTTATGAAGATCGAAGTTTACCCCTTCCTTGAATTCCCATGCTGCAACGTATGCATAGTTCTCGTCATCACGTAATGCCTCACCCTCCTCGGTCTGGTATTCTTCACGGAAGTGTCCGCCACAACTTTCATTGCGGTTCAATGCATCAATACACATCAACTCGCCCAGCTCAATAAAGTCGGCCACGCGGCCTGCTTTTTCAAGCTCTGTATTCAATTCATTTGCTACTCCCGGAACACGAACGTTACTCCAGAATTCAGCACGTAGCGCCCTGATTTCTTCGATTGCTTCTTTTAAGCCTTGTTCATTACGAGCCATACCGCATTTCTCCCACATGATGTGACCTAAACGCTTATGGAAATGATCTACAGACTTCGTTCCTTTTATATTGATCAAAGTATTTAAAATGCCTACAGCTCTTTCTTCAGCTTCAACGAATGCAGGGTGATCTGTTGAAATTGCCTTTACAGAAATTTCTTTCGATAAATATGATCCGATAGTATAAGGCAATACGAAATAACCATCAGCCAGGCCTTGCATTAAAGCAGATGCACCTAAACGGTTAGCACCATGATCAGAGAAGTTAGCCTCACCTGTGCAGTATAAACCAGGTACCGAAGTCATTAAGTTATAGTCTACCCAAAGCCCACCCATCGTATAGTGCACCGCAGGATAAATACGCATTGGCGTTTCATAAGGGTTTTCACCTGTAATCTGCGCATACATATCAAATAGGTTACCATATTTTTCCTTGATAACAGCAGTACCTAAACGCATGCAGGTTTCTTTATCAGGATTGTGGTTACCCGCTTTTGATGCTTCTATACGGCCATAACGTTCTGTATTGGCTTTAAAATCAAGGTAAACAGCAAGCTTTGAAGTACCTACACCATAACCTGCATCACAACGTTCTTTAGCAGCACGCGAAGCAACATCACGGGGAACAAGGTTACCAAAAGCAGGGTAACGGCGTTCCAGATAGTAATCTCTTTCATCCTCAGGTATCTCTGAAGCCTTACGGTTATCATCTTTTTTCTTCGGAACCCAGATCCGCCCGTCGTTACGTAACGATTCAGACATCAGGGTTAATTTCGACTGGTGATCGCCGGATACCGGAATACAAGTCGGGTGAATCTGTGTGTAACAAGGGTTGGCAAAATAAGCACCTTGTTTATGTGCCTTCCATGCTGCTGTAACGTTACTGCCCATTGCATTGGTAGAAAGATAGAATACGTTTCCATAACCACCTGTTCCTAAAACTACAGCATGACCGAAATGGCGCTCAATTTCGCCGGTAATTAAGTTACGGGCAATGATACCACGCGCTTTGCCATCGATTTTAACAACTTCAAGCATTTCGTGACGGGTATACATTTCAACTTTACCCATACCAATCTGGCGCTCTAATGCAGAATATGCACCTAATAATAACTGCTGACCGGTTTGGCCCGCAGCATAAAACGTACGTTGAACCTGAGTACCCCCGAAAGAACGGTTATCTAATAAACCACCATATTCGCGTGCCAGAGGAACACCCTGTGCCACACATTGATCAATAATGTTAGCACTTACTTCTGCCAAACGGTGTACATTGGCTTCACGGGCGCGGTAATCGCCCCCTTTTATCGTATCGTAGAAAAGACGGTAAACACTATCACCATCATTCTGATAATTTTTTGCTGCATTGATACCACCCTGAGCGGCAATCGAGTGCGCACGTCGGGGAGAATCCTGAAAACAAAAACATTTTACTTTGTAACCCATTTCGGCCAAAGTAGCAGCTGCTGAAGCCCCTGCTAAACCTGAACCTACAATAATAACCTCAATAGTTCTTTTGTTCGATGGATTAACCAAAGGCACAGAAGACTTATATTTAGTCCATTTGCTTGTTAACTCGCCTTCTGGAATATTTGAATTAATATCTGACATATCTCTTTTGTGCTAAAACTTAATCAATTAAATGGGTATAAACTGCAATTGGCATTAAAGCGAAAACGATTGATATAATGATCGCATACCAAACACCAACACTCTTGATAATCCCATTGTATTTTGAGTGATTCCATCCCATGGTCTGAAATGCAGATGCAAAACCATGTAGTAAATGGTAACACAATGAAATCATTAACAATACGTAAGCAGCAACCCTAACAGGGTCCTGAAATTTCTCTCTCATTACTGCATAAAGGTCTTCATGACCGTTAGCGTCAACCGTTGGGATGCCTGTAAAACGGGATACTACCCAGAAATCTTTCAAGTGAATAACCAGGAAGATCAACAATAATGTGCCTAGCAAGCCCATTGAGCGGCTATACCATTTGCTGTTGGCATTTCCATCGTTCACAGCATATCTTTCTGGTCTGGCTTTTCTGTTTTGAATAGTTAACCTCAACGCCTGAAAGATGTGTACCAACAATCCAACAAACAAAATATACTCACCAGCCCTGATGATCCAGTTGGTCGCCATAAAGTGAGCGCCAATGTTGAACTTAAGACCATTATCGTCAAGAAATATTAACGAATTGATACCAGCGTGTACAACTAAAAAAAGTATCAGGAACAAACCTGTAATACCCATAATGAATTTCTTTCCTATTGATGAAGAAAGTGCATTTCCGAAACCACTCATTTGATTAGGATTTATATCTAAATTTCTTGCAAAAGTATCTAATTATGCAATGAATTTATAAACGATTATGACAAAACAACGATAAAACATTTATTTAGAAACATTCTAAAGCTTAAGTGAAAGAATTTGAAAGATTTCGACAGAATGTTAGCGCTTTAGCGCTTACAGGCGGTGATTGTTGAAGGAGGCGATCACACAGCAGCCGGGATCCGAAAACATAAAAAGTCCGTAAAACAAGAAAGTCCCGATTTGCATCGGGACTCTTTACGATTTATGTGACTGAGTTTTCTTAAGCTACTTTTACATTTACCGCGTTTAGGCCTTTTCTACCTTCTTCTACTTCGTAGTTTACGGTATCATTCTCACGAATGTTATCGATTAGACCTGAAACATGAACAAAAATTTCGGCATCGCCATTTGATGGTACGATAAATCCAAAACCTTTAGTTTCATTAAAAAATTTTACTGTTCCTTGTTGCATTATATTGTATTTTAATTTGTACCAAAGGTATGGTTAAATAGTTATAATCAATTTTTTATTTTCACAATTCATAAAAAAGCATATAATATGCCTTTAAGCTTATTTGGCAGCCCTATTTAATCCATCTGTGCTCGAAGAATCGCCAGGTTTGATGAGCAAAGCACGTTCAAAACAGCCCTTTGCCTCCGCTTTTCTTCCTGAAAACAAGAGTGCCCAGCCTAACATATGGTTTCCATCATAGTCAAAAGGATAAGCCCCAACAACCTTTGCAAAATATTTTGCTGCTGAAGCATATTGCTTTCGGTTATAAATAATTACACCCAGCCAATAATTTGCCTGAGTATTCTGCGGGTCTGTTTTAAGAATGTTATTGTATTGCTCTACAACTTTATCCCAACTGCTTAACAAAGAAAGCGGTTTAATCAAACCAAACCTGGCCTCAATAGAATTGGGCCTGATATTAACCGCACGGGTATAATAGTTTTGAGAAGCACTATAGTTTTTGGCCAGATAATACAACCAGCCTATCCTTAAATTCGTTTCATAATTTCCTTCCGAATAGAACGGCATCACATCACTTATGGCTTCTGCATAGTTCTTCTTGCTCTCCTCATTGTAGCTACTCTGGAAAGCCCTTTGCATATTCGCGTTGCCCTGGGCATGTATCTTAAAAACAGAGAGGCCAAGAACAGCAAATAATGTAAATCGTGTCAAAAATTCCATGTAATGCCTGCGTTTATTGAGTGTTGTAAATAACCAAATCTAAAAATATTATCTGATTTACGTTCAAATGTATAATTCATACCCAATAGAACGTGTTGTTTTAACATAAAATAACAATTTCCCCCTGCCTTGAATTTAGTTTTATCAAACCCATTGTAAATATAAAGTGCGTCGGCCTCAGCATAATTGTATTGATTGCCAAAAGTCACCATGGCCTCAAACCATAAGTTCCTCACGGGCTTAATTCCAAAAGTCTGTTGAAAAACCGGGTTGATGTTATTCAAAACATCTACTATTGAAATTCTGCTGATGTTATAAAAATTTAAATTTCCGGTAATATATCTGGTAAATTTTAAATCATATTGCCTGGTATTCTCATCTCCTATCTGAGACAATATAAAATTTGCCTGTAAATCATTTCCACTGTCAGAATAACGGATGCCAATTAAACCAGCATGATTTTGATAAACCAGCTGCCTTAAATTCGAGCGCATGTAATGATAGGCCCCAATGAAATTAATTTTTCTGAAGGGTGTATAGGTTAGCTTAGTATAATATCCAGGTTGCTCAATGTTATCATTAAATACCGGCTGATTAAAATAAGTGAAAGAAGTGGAGAGATCCAACTTGTACCCTAGCCTCATATCAAAAAAAGTTCTGGAGAAAAATGAATTTCCCCGTTCATAGATATTGGTAAACTTTATTCCACCTTCTGTACCTGCCAGTAATACTTTAAATGGCTTTACAGCAACCCCTTCAATAACATTTGTATCCAGAAGAGATACCAGGTATGCAGCATCAGTTCGCCTGTTTAGATAAACATGGCTTAAATATGAATAGTATAACGCAGTCTGGTTTGTTTTATCATCAAGCAAAACCTTATCATAATGCTTTAGGGCATCACTGTAATTTTGCCTCACAAATGATGCATAGCCCAATCTCAAACGCAATAGAGGAAAGTCTTCACCGTTGTTTAAAGCCTCGGCTCCAAATGCGATAAGCCTCTGCCACTCCCCTCCATTAAACAGGCTAAAGGAAATACTATCTACGCTTTGATAGCGGGTTTGCGCCTTAATTGTTGTTACAGTCAACAACAATAGCAACATCAATAGCCTTAATCTCTGTGCCATGTTATTTTCAACAGTTTGTTTTTTCGCTGTACATCGAGTTGCGTTATTCCTTCATATGCTATTGTGAAATTCGCGTGCATTAAGTTTTGGCGTTTATTAAAAACCCGTGTGAATGCTTCTGCATAGATATCAATTCCGTCTGCCCTGTATGTTATAGAATTTCTGTAGGTATTTTTAGTAAAAATATAGAATGGTGCAAGTAAATCCTGTAGCCACAATGCAGGCTTGAACTGGCCGGTATCCATTGCATATGAATCCTCTAAAGGATGTGCCGAGTAACTTACCCTATATGCAGCTTGGTAGAAACTGTATAAAGCCGAGTTTTTTGATCCATAAAACCTGGTGAAATAAAATAAATATTGGTTGCTTACAAAGTAAGCTATCGATCCGGTTTCGTGACAGAAAAGATAGGTATAGCTGTAATCATCAGAAAATACTTCCCAGGTTTCCTTGTGCCCCAGGTTGGTTGAGATATTTACGACATAACCGGGCTGAAAGTTAAAAACGTTTTTAAGATAGGGGTTGATTTCAGGCGACTTAATCACATCATTTTCTGAAGGAATTTCAAAAGATGCTAAAGCATCACTTTTTTCATCTACATAACACACAAAAGGATAGGCAATGGTTTTCGAACCAATGAATGGTGTAGCCTGAACCTGAAAATGCAGATGAGGCTCCGGTGATCTTCCTGAATTTCCGCATAGCGCGATAATCTCCCCATGCTTTACATAATCCCCTGCTTTAACCTTTACCGAATTCTTCTTCAAATGTGAAACTTTGGTATATAAATTATCGTTGTGCTTAATTACGACGGTATTACCCCAATTCTGAGTAAGGTTGGCATGCCCGATAGCATTATCCTCAATGTGATTAACTACTTCCTGCACAATACCATCAGCAGAAGCTAAAACAGGCTTATTGTAACAGTAATAATCCTCGGGCTTTGTTCCCGGAAGTGAATAGGTTTTCTGGTCGGTATCGGTCAATACAAAATCCAAAGCTTCGCTCCATTCTCCTTTGTGGGTAATAGCTCCGTTATAAGCTTGCGAGATTGTCCATGAGCCCATAAACGGAAGATTCAAAGGCAGATACTTCAGGTCTTTCAGCCGCTCTTCAGCATTTAAAAACTGGTATAAATTTGTTTCCGGAGAATAGTTCTGGAGTGCAGTAAGCTTTAATTTACCCGGTTGTTTTCGCAACAGGAAAAAGTGAAGCAAACCCAATGTAACTAAACAGAATGGCATTGAAAATACAGGAAGATCGTAAAACCCGAGAATTCTGGAAATTCCGTTCAACATTAAAAATATAAAAGGAATGCTTACTACGGCCCATAAATAAGATCGCCAGGAGGGGATAAGAAAAAATCCTCCTATGGCACAACTCACCATCATAAAATTAGCGCCAAGATGATAGTTGCTGATTCCATCAGGATAAGTGCCGGTAAAATGATTGATTAAACAAGCGATAACAAAGCCAATAACCAGCAAACTAAACCCGATACGTGAATGAATAAAAAAACCAATGCTGATCAATATTCCGGCAAGAATGCTGTTCTGAAATAAGAGCGCACTTACAGACCGGAAAAACAGATCCATATAAGCCGGCATGTGCAGGCGATCAAAGAAATTACAAATTCTGGTAAAATGCGAAGGCACTACGGTAGTCAGCTCGAAAACCAGCGAGCTGCTTTTTTGGATCAAACCCATGCCTGTGTATCCGTTAGCAGCAATCAATACGAGCCAGAAACTGATAACAAAAGGAATGGATAGTGTTGGCAAAGCATATTTGCCCAATAAAGCCGTGAGATTAACACTTAACACCACGCATAACAAACATGCAGCAGATAACCAAAGCCAGAAGGTATAATTGAAATTATAGAAAGTGCCGAATCCAATTCCTAATAGAAGCGAGTTGAAGCTATACAACCCTGACTTAATATCCTCTTTATTAAAACCCAGACTACTCACCAGAGCCAGCGAAACAATTAAAGCAATCAGACCAGAAATACCCGCATTCGGGTTAAACATCGAAACTAAAAACAATAAAGCTCCAAGGATTTTGTTTTGTGAGAAAAACAAAATCGCATAGCTGTTTAAAGCCGCTTGAAGATAATATTGCACTTTTCTTTTCAATCCTATTTTAAATAATCAGGTAATTGTTCCATCATTTCGAGATATTCAAGCGTTTCCTGCTTTCTGATCAAATGGCTTTTCCCATGCTGATCAATTAAAACTACCGCAGGCCGCATATTGATAAACTGCATCCATTGAGTCATATTATAAGCACCCACTTTATGTACAATTACATGATCGCCTGTTTCTAAAAGGGGAAGGTTTATACTCTCACGAATCACATCGATGTTCATACACAAGGGCCCAAACAACACCGTCTCTTCGGTATACTGACCCGCATCCTGCGCAACAGTAACTTTATGATTGTACCAGTTTGATGTAAATAGTACATTCATTCCAAAATCCATGATGGTAGCCCTGCGACCGTCGCTCAGGCGTTTATTCGCAATCACGCTACCAATTAAATAGCCGGCATCATCAATCAGCACACGGCCACTTTCTAAAATGAGCAAAGGAAGCTCATCAGATGAGAAACCGGATTCCAGAATAGTAGTGGTAATGGCCTCGGCAAACTCTTCAATACCGGGAACTGTATCTACACCTGGTAAGTAAGCCCCCTTTAATGTATTGGTTGACGGAAAGCCGCCTCCCAGATCTAAATACTGAATGGAGTTCTGATGTTCATTTTTACAGCGCAATGCTAAATCGCAAAGTTTTTTTGCCGCAACCGCGTAGGCCGAAGTCGACAACATAAATGTTCCGATATGACAATGTAAACCAACTAAATCTATTTTTTCTGCAGCTATAATTTTGGATATAGCCGTCCAGGCCTGGCCATTTTCATAGTTAAATCCAAACCTATCCCAGGCAGGATAAACCCCCGTATCGAAATTTACACGAATGGCAACTTTTGCTTTCTTGTTGATTCGTTCACTGATGCGAATAAGCTGATACAGTTCATCGAAATGATCGATATGAATCAGGGAATGTTTCTCAATCGCTAAAATTAAATCAGCTTCCTTTTTATCAGGCCCGTTAAAAATGATCTGATTTCCCAAAACCCCGTTGTTCAGCGCCTTATGGTATTCAAAACCTGAAACTACTTCAGCCCAACTCCCTTCCTGATGAAAAATTTTACATACCGCATTCAGATAGTTGGTTTTATAACTCCATGCAAATTGTACCTTTGGATAGCGGGTTTTAAATGAACGTACCGCCGACTGGTAGTTTCTTCTGATCTGCTTTTCAGACAATACAAACACAGGGGAACCATAATCTGAAACCAGGTTTTTGACAGAAATGCCATCAATCTCCTTAACAGGATCAAGATCAGTTCTGCTCCCAAACTTGTTCATCAGGCCGGAGTTCATTTTTCTGATGGTTGGTCGTTCGTATTTTTGCTTCATTTATTTTACAAATATCATTGTGTATCACGATTGAAATGCCTTTATAGCTCTCCGAACGCTGATAGTTTTTGAAAATCTCCTACATCGACAATGTTATCCATAGCGTAGCGGACAAACATCTTACCCGTTTGATAGCTTTTGAACTCTTCAACAGTATTTCCGAGGGCAAGATCAACCAAAGCCTTCGGTTGATTCTGACCTGCAGCGGCAGTTAGATAAACCCATGCCGGAAAACGCGGGTTAACCTCTATGATAAAAAATTTGCCGCCATCCATAATCACCTCGAGCTCAAAACCTCCCTTCCAATGGGTAGCCTTCGCAAAACTTCGGGCTAAATCTATTAGCTTATCGTTTTCAATGGTTATCCCTGCCCAGGCTTTTCCCTTGTCTGTAATGTACAATTTACGCATCGGAATGACACTCAGGGTATTTCCTTTTCCATCGCCCAATGCCGCTATATTTATTTCCGTACCTTTTATAAATTTTTGCACAATCACTGGTAAGCCCCATTTAGCATGTAACTTATGGAAAGCTTTATGTGCATCCGATAGATTCTGAACAGTATAAGCTTCATAAAACTTACCTTTAATCATAAGCGGATATCCAAAACGATCTCCGAGATCATGAATATCAGTTTCACTAAAAATCGCTTCATCTTCAGGAACATCAAAGTTAAAGGCATCGCAAAATGCTTTTAAGCTCACCTTGTCTCGTTGAGCCAACTGTTTGTGGGAGGGCAAAAAGGTATGAATGCCCTGCTTAAGCAAATCCTGCTCCAGCTTAATGAAATTATATAGTTCCGCATCGAAGTTCGGTATTAAAACATCAATATGTTCTTCTACCTGTATCTGCCTTATACGCTCACTCAACGCTTCAATTCCTGCAGTGGGATAGGGAATCCGATACGTCTTGTTCACCATGTCTTTTAGATAAATCGCAGGTTCCAGGGTTTCGTAAGCCAGGCCGATTATCCGTAAATTCTCCCCAAAACCTTCTCTTAGCGCCCTGATTACCGCCAAACCCGGGCCCGGATTATCATTGGCATTTAAACCGGTAACTGCTACCGTTAAGGTTTTGGCTTGAGGGTGATGAAGAGAAACGTTCATGATTAGCGGAATTGACAATTTGCTACAAATCTAACAAATTCGCCTCTTTCAGCTGAAACATATAATCATCCCAGTCCCGATCCAGCTGGTGGCCTTCCACCTCATACTGATCTAAAATTTTGCGTTTAATACCCTGCTCATCTTCTCCCGTTTTCATCAACGCCAAAATCTCGGCGGCGATAGGATTACTGATAAACGAATCGCCTGTTGCCGGATTAAATATAAATCCGTTTTCACTGGTCGCAATGTTTGCCTTTAACTTCATATCCCTTTCTGCTGATTAATGAAACCACTGTACGCATCGCCAATTGGCAACTCGGCACTGCTTAGGTTTACCTTTCTGTTGTGAATAGACTTAATTTTAGCCAGGGCGACAATAAAACTCCGGTGAACACGCGCAAAACTATCTTCTGGCAATTTTTCCAGAATCTTCTTCATCGTCATCAGCGTTAAAATGGGCTTTTCGTTACCGCTAAGATATATTTTCAGATAATCACCCATACTTTCAATGTATTCGATATCACGCAACAAAATCTTAATCATCTTATACTCTGAGTAAACATAAATGCTTTCATCACTTATGCTTTCCTGAGTGGCACTTTTGTATTTATAGAAATCAATTGCTTTCTCTACCGCAGCGGTAAATCTCGAGAAGTCAATTGGCTTTAAAAGATAGTCTATAGCCTGCAATTCATAGCTTTCGAAAGCATAGTTGCGATATGCTGTGGTGAAAATAATCATCGGACTGGCAACCAGGCTGCGTACCAGTTCTACTCCGGTGATATCAGGCATATTCACATCAACAAAAAGCAAATCTACAGGGTTTTGTTTCAGGTATTCTGCGCCTGATAAAGCATCTTCAAAAACCTGTATCAACTGCAATCCCGGAAACCTCGCAACGTAGGTTTTTATTAACTCCAGCGCTAATGGTTCGTCATCAATAGCTACACATCTTAAAGCCATAAATTATTCTTTGATTAGCAATTTACACAAAGGTTAACTGAAAACATTTCATTACCATTATTAATATTCAATTTAAAACGCTCCGGATACAAATGCTCCAACCTTTTGCGGGTATTTGCAATTCCGATTCCGGTACGCTCCAGATTAAATTTATGGTTGTATATTTTATTTTCGCAGGTAAAATCTATTTTATTCGCCTCAATACTTAAGTTGATATTGATTACCGTTCTCTCCTTTTTAGTAACCCCATATTTGAATGCATTTTCAATAAAAGTCATGAAGATGAGTGGTGCAATCCTTTTGCCTTCGGGATTCCCCTGAACATTAAAGTTGATCTGGGCATCAGCCCCCAGTCGTAGCTGCTGTAATTCGATATAATCCCGTACGCAATCAATTTCATCCTTCATATTCACAAAGTCCTGTGTTACATCGTCAGTAACATAGCGCATAATATTAGAAAGCTTCATGATACTTTCAGAAGTATGCTGACTGTTGATGACCGATTGTGTATAGATATTGTTCAGGGTGTTAAATAAAAAATGGGGGTTAATCTGCGCTTTTAAAAAAGAAAGCTCGGCAGTGGCTTTTTCAGCTTCAGCCTTCACCACCTTCGATTCGGCATTTTGCCAGCGCTGGACGGTGCTCGTGGCAATACTCAGCCCCATAATCATCATAAAAATAAACAGACTGATCACATCAATATTTTCTGATTGATGAAGATCCAGAATACCGCCCGGCCTTTTAAGGTTAGGGTCCTGCATCCGTAAATCCTCATTCGGAAGCGGCCCGAATGGCATACCAACATCAGGGCCAACATCAGGGGTTTTATCTGGCTGTAATGACTGATTAAGGCCTTTGGGCTGAGCGTCCTGAAATGCGCCCAAAGCTGTCATAACGCTTTTGTTATGTCCCAGCAGATTATCGTACGGCTGTGAATAATAAACAAAACTAAATAATCCCAATACTACCGCACTATAAAATACATATCGCTTTTTAAACATTAAACGCGGTACCAAAAGCAAAGCGTTAACATAAAACATCGATATGTAGGTTAAGCAAAACAACCAGTAATAGGGTGATGCCAACAGCAACAGGCTGCTTTGCCCGGATTGCTCATTATTAATAAACAGGAGCGGAAAAGTTAAGAACAAAAGCCAACCTGCCACATGAATGATAAAAGTTGGTGTTTTAAAGCGCTGCATGTTTGCAAATTAATAATAAATACTTCGTATAGGGAGAAGAAAATCTGTTTTAACTATACACCAGTTCCTGATTTTTCTCGTAATTAATAACAATATCATCGGTCATCTTCACCATAAATGTTTTGTTAAACTTACCTTTCTCATCATAGCTTAAGATCAGTAGATCACCTACGATCTCATGCAAAACAAGTTTCGGACTAGTATAAGTAATGGATACAACATGTGCCGCCTTGTTCAATAAATCAGACGAACAGATCCTAAGGTTGGCCAGATCAAATAGAATGCAATTTCCATCCACATCACTCAAAACCGGAATTTTGTTCTCTAAGGATACAATAGTATTCATTACGGCATAATGTAATTTCTGATGCAAGGTATTTGCTTTCCCGTTTGCTTCGCACATTTGGCCAAACGTATGGAAAGTTTGATTCAGGCTGTAAGGTTTGGATTTTTTCTGAAATTCCTTGTAGGTATCGTGAAAAACCCTGCGCTCGTATTCAGTTCTGCACATGAAATTAAAATACTGTTTCGCACTAAGGTTGATGTAAGCTAAAGCCATAATATTCGGTTTTAATTGCTGGTTCAAATATGATGTATTAATAATTTTAATTTAATGATGTGTCGGTAAACACTGATTTTCAATCGGTAAATGCAAACCTAAAACCCAATTATGAAAAACGAATGAATATTGGTTTGAGTACATTAAATGATCAGGCACTACATAATATTAAATGTCCTTTTACCATATACGGTAGAAACAGTGAGAATGTTACAGGAAGAGTATTTAATACATTCTTTGAAGTGTATTAACATGCAAACAATTCAATACTAATGCAAAAAGGCGCTCAATGCTAAATTGAACGCCTTCTTTCTATCCTTTAATACCTACTACCAATAAACACTATACAATGCAACAAGTAATCCCACAATAATCAAGGTACCTATCGCAAAACCGGTTGTGGTTTTAAACATCTTCGCATCAATCTCAAGTCCTTTTGGATTATCTCCTTTTCTGTTTTCAAGGAAGCTGATCACTACCATCCCTAGTATACAGAATACAAACACAATGCCCATCCGGTCGAGGAAAGGAATCTCATATAAACCTGATGCGGCCTTTACAGAGAAACCAACTCCGGAAAGGAAAGATAAGTCTGTATAACCTGGTAATACCTTTAGTAAAATAGACATCAGGAAACCACCGATGGTAGCAAACAGTGCTGCATTCGAAGTGGTCCTTTTCCAGAAAAAACCTAAAATAAACATGGCAAAAATACCCGGAGATACAAAACCGGTATATTCCTGAATGTACTGGAAACCACCTTTTTTGTCGATTCCCAAATGCGGGGCAATAATTACCCCTAATATCATCGCCACAACAATAGCAATCTTTCCGGTAGCAACCAGGTTCTTTTCTGATGCATCTGGTTTCAATACTTTTTTATAGATATCCAGAGTAAAGATAGTCGCAATACTATTGGCTTTTCCAGCTAATGAGGCTACCACTGCAGCAGTCAGGGCTGCGAATGACAAGCCTTTTAAGCCGGCAGGCAATAGGTTCAGCAATACCGGGTAAGCACGATCCGGATTTACCGAACCATCCTGAAGCATTTCAGCCTGAAAAGCACCATCTTTATACAACACATAAGCCGCAATACCTGGTAATACCACAATAATCGGCATTAATAACTTTAAGAAGGCTGCAAATAAAAGACCACCACGAGCGGTTTTTAAATCCGCACCCAATGCCCTTTGAGTGATGTATTGGTTACAACCCCAGTAATTTAAATTCACTATCCACATACCACCAATCAGTACACTTAAACCAGGTAAGTCGATATAATTCTCATTATCCGGCTTAAAAATCATATGGAAATGCTCTGAAGCTTTGCTGGTCATTAAACTATAACCTTCAAATATACCTGTGGTGCCGTAATGTGTAGAAACGAGGTTCAGGGCCAGATAAGTTGTTGCCAAACCCCCTAAAATTAAAAAGAAAACCTGAATAACATCGGTATAACCAATTACCTTCATTCCACCCAGGGTGATGATGATGGCAAAGGCAGCAATAGCATACATACACAAGTCAAGGCTGAAACCAGAAATACTGCTTACTGCCAAAGCCCCTAGATACAGGATTGAAGTTAAGTTTACCACAACATATAATAACAACCAGAAAACAGCCATAATCATGGCTACGGTACCATTATACCGCTGATGTAAAAACTGCGGCATGGTTGCGATCTTATTCTTCAGGTAAACCGGTATAAAGAAAATGGCAACGATAACCAGTGTTAAGCCACCCATCCATTCGTATGTTGCAATGGCCAGGCCCATTTTAAAACCAGATCCGCTCATCCCGATGAATTGCTCTGCTGAAATATTAGAGGCGATTAACGATGCGCCGATTGCCCACCAGGTGAGTGAACCTTCAGCCAGAAAGTAGTCTTTTGAACCTGTTGAAGTGGATTTTTTCTTGTTGTAGATGTACAAGCCGTAAGCAGCTACAATAACGAAGTATACTGCGAATACAATGTAATCCTTCGTGTCCAGTAAATTTTGTTTCATTAAAATTTTGTGTTATTTGGTTTAGAAACCTAAATGTAGTAAAATCATAAAAGATTCTTCACATTTTTTTGAATTAAAAAGTGTTAAATCGACGTTTATTATTTTTCACACACTAATTAACTGAAAACTAAAACATTCAAACCAATAAGAAGAATTTAAAAAATAAACCCCGGACATAAAAAAACCTGATGCGATGTGCACCAGGTCCTTTCTGTAAAATATGTGTTTTATTTATTTTGCGATTGTAAACGGGATATACAAACCGAAGGTGATATTTCTACCCGTATTGTATACACCCAGGTTTGGGTCTTCAGAGCTGAAACGACCCGGTTTATAACGGCTCAATGCATCATAATATTTCTGATCTAACAGATTATTAGCCGCTACAGAAAGTTTTATTGGCTGCTTCCCTAAATTAAATGTAGCGCCGATACCTGCATTCAACAGCGTATAGCCACTGGTTGGCGTTTCGAAAACTTCGTCAACCCGGGTCTGTTTGAATGCCGAATTGATTCCCACAAAAACATAGGTATCATTTGTTCCTTTTAACTTTGGTTCAAAACGTAGTTCATTTCGCATTGTACCGGCAGGAATAAAAGCTAAAGGCTTGTTTAGACTCGTATTTTCTGCATGCACGTAGCCAAATGTATTTTCAAAATGGATAAACGGAACCGGATGTATGGTCAAAGTTGCTTCTGCACCATACAGGTTTGCATTCACCTGTCCGTAGCGGTAAACCGGATATTCATCACCTTCTGCCATGATGGTTTCACCATTGTTTGAAGCATAAATAAAGTTGTGAACATAATTATTGTAAATACTGGCACTCGCACTCACAATTTTACCTTCATATTCCAACGCTGCATCTACCTGGTAACTGCGCTCTGGATTTAAGCTGGAATTTCCGATTTCATAGCGGTAAGTACCTTCATGAACACCATTCGATGCCAACTCTGCAGGATTTGGTGCACGGAACGCTGAACCGGCATTGGCTTTGAAATTCCATTCCTCATTAAACTGATGTGTAAATCCGAGGGCACCGCTTACATTCGAGAACTTATTCTGAAATGCTGCAAATTGCTGCTCCCCATCTACAAAAAGTTCTTTGCCATTGTTTTTTCGGTAGTCGTAGCGGGCACCGATACTAAACGTATTATTTTCCCAGTTCTTCTTTGCAAAAGCAAAAACACCTATACCATAAGTGGTATAATCCGGAATCAAAAATTCATCGTCCGCTTTGTTCTCACTGCGGCCGGCATCGGCACTTAACCCAAAAACAGGCTGCCATCCGTCGGTTTCGTGGATATAATATTTCAAATCACCGGTATAGGTTTTAAGATCGAAAAATAATGCCGGACTAGGACCATCCTCAAGCTCGCGGCGCTGGTTCTGCTGGTATCCAAAGTCTGCTTTTAAATTACCATTACCTAAAATAAAATTGTTGTTTAACGCAATTTTAAAATGTCGGATATCCTGACGAGGGTAATCAAGGTCACGGTTTTTGTAATCAGATGTCATAAAAGCTTCGCCGTCTTCTTTAACGAAATTGCCATTGGCATCTAACGATGGATCGTAAAAGCCAATGTTATTTCGGAAACTAGAGACATTTAAATGGGTATATCCCCAGCTTTTATTTAATCCTACCATACCACTTAAGTCGGTTTCATTAAAACCTGAATTTGGAAAGTATCCGGTAGGGGTTTTAAAAGAATAAGCATTTTTATACGTTCCACGTGCCCTCCACACAAAACCATTCTGATTACCAGTTAGCATAAGTGAATTGGCTGTAAGGCCGTTATTGGTCGAATAATTAGAAATGAACTCGCCCTTTACCTGCCCTTCGGGTGCTGCACTTGGCTCTAAAATATTAATTACGCCACCAAGCGCATCCGAACCATACATTAATGAAGCGGCCCCACGTAAAACTTCAATGCGGTCTGACTTAAACTGGTCAATTTCAATACCGTGCTCATCACCCCATTGTTGTCCCTGCTGTTTAATTCCATCATCCAAAGTGACAATGCGGTTGTAACCTAAACCCCTGATTACGGGCTTAGAAATTGAAGGTCCCGTTGTAATCTGGGAAACGCCGGGAATCTTCGTCAGGGCATCTATTAAATTGGTAGATGGAGCCAACAAGGCATCTTTACCCAAAACTGCCGAAGAGGCACTGTTTCGTTTACTGGTACTGCTAATCAAACTACCGGTAATGACGATTTCTTTAGTCTCAATAGCTGTGGGCTGAAGCGAAAATTCCAATCCGGCTGCATTGGCAAAATTTACAATTTGTGTTGCCGTTTTATAGCCAACGTAATGTACTTCCACTAAATAACTTCCCTTTGATGGAAGGTTATTCAATGTAAATTCTCCCCCGTTATTGGTAACAGCCGTAACTTTTAAATCAGGAATAAAAATAGTTGCGCCAGGTAGCGTTTGCTTACTGCTGCCATCAATAACTTTTCCTTTAATGTCTTTCAGAACAGATGCAAAGGCCGTGCAACTCAATAGTGTATATATAATTACAAAGCCAATAAGCTGTAATTTTTTCATAATGTGTGATCAATTAAAATTCGAGAAAAAACGGAAACAAACATCTTTATTCTGTCCATCGATTCTCATGAAATGAATATTTGGATAATGAGGTTAAAACAGAATCGATAACCTTAAAAAACGAAGCTTAATATCAATCAACACAGGATTGAAAGGACTTCATGAATTCTGAAACTGTATAACCTTAGAAATTGCTTAAGAAATTAAGCTATTTGGGGGACCGCGCAAACTGGTTCGTAAAAGCTCGGTATAGTTGCTTTTAAGTACAATTTCTTTTTTGCTCAAAATTTTTGCTGAAAGAAATACACGATAAATGTGATGTGTTTGAATATAGTTTTTTTCAAAACTGGCACTACAAACTAAACAGGTATCGCCGTGCGCCTGAACATGGCTAACATGCTTACAGTTTTTTTCTATTGAAACAACAGGAACATTATCGTGATGATGCAAAACGCTCCAGGGCGTTAATGCAATAGCAAAAACAACCAGCATAAATGCTGAGAGATATTTACCAATGTTTTGCCTGTGCTGTTTCAAGACACCAAAAGTAATTATTCCTAACCAATAATACACTGTTGAAAAGTAACATTGCTTTTATAGTGTAATACAGCTGATTAAATCATGGTTTAAAATCACAAATTAATTTGCCATGAGATTCTTATTAAACTCAACGATCAGCTTGAAAAGATCGTTGTATTCAGTTAATGGCAAGCCATCTGCTGTATCGAACACATCATGATAGGCTGGCGGTCCGCCTTGTGTGTAAATAAAAAATGCCGGAACCCCTTTTTCTGTAAAAAAATAGTGATCGCTGTTTGCAGCCTTTCCGCGCTTAGTGATTTTTGAAATGAGTTGTTGCTGATCATTCAGGGCATTTAATATGGAAAAGGCTTTAGGGTAAACGGTAGCATTAACCACGGCCATACCTGCATCTCCTGTACCCACCAAATCCAGATTCAGTAAAAATTTTATACTTGCTAATGGAAAAAGGGGATTCTCAACATAATACCTCGACCCCAGTAAGCCAGCTTCTTCGGCGGCAAAACATATAAAAGCGATGGAATAGGCTTGCGGGTGACTGGCATAGTACTTGGCCAGGCTTAATAAAGTTGCCACGCCCGCAGCATTGTCGTTCGCTCCGGGGAAATAAGTGTCGCTACCCATCCCACCCAAGTGGTCATAATGAGCGGTTATCACCATAACGGAGTCCGGAAATTCTGTACCCTTTACCAAACCACAAACATTCGACGCCTTAAAATTATCTATAAGGTGGTTTTCGATATCGACGTTAATCTGCTTTGGAATATCATTAAATTTATTCCTGTCTATTTGAATCTCCGTAAAACCGGCAACCTCACTGGCGACCGACCAGGTTAATTTGTTTTTCAATATTACCCTGATGTTTGGTTGACCAGCAAACCTGGCGCTATCCAGCTGATCAAGATTGGCTTTAGCGCGAATGCCCTGGCTCTCATTGCTCACGATAAAGTCCTTGCCTGGTTCAAGCTTTTTTCCATTTACCGATACCTGCATTTTTCCAGGAAATGTATTCACTGCAAAAGCAAAGTCCTGCTGGTAATCTGGTGAAAGCGGAAGCAGGCCTATGGATTTATATTCACCCGATATAAAATCGGCTGCCTTTTTCATTCCATCTTTGGTATAGCCCCGGCCCCAGAAACGGGGAGAAGTTAAATGATTTATCGTTTTGCGTACATAAGCCGAGTCCTGAGCTGAGCAAATGTTAACAGCCAGGCACAATAAATATAAAATACTTCTTCTCATTCCAGACGCAATAAATTTAAAGATATGATTTATCCGCTAATGAACCATTATCCAGTCGAAAACTATTACACCATGAAGCTTTCAGCTAATCGGTTTAATAGATAGGTAAAAAAAATGGTCGGCTCAAGTAGCCGACCATCTTCATCAATATTAAGATTTTATTTCACCAGATAAGGCAGTAAAGCCGCTTTGATTTTTTCCTTGTTCTGAGTGGCAGACCAATGTTCTTTAATCGATTCATCACCCAGTGTAAATAAGGTTTCATAAAGCAATTTGCCGTTGGCCTTAGTCTGCACCTTGAAATCGCTGCGGGTAGTTTGGGCTAAGTCAGCCCAAACTTCGCGAACATCAGCCCAATAAGTTTTCTGGCTATCCCACCATTTCCGGGCATAGTCAAATTTCTTAGGGTCGACCTTGGTAAACTCTTCATATCCTTTTTCAACAGCCAGTACCTTATCGCCTTTCGCCGTACGCAAAACTTTTTTATTGTCCTGTTCAAACATCCAACCCTCTTTAGTGATGGTGATTCTAGTGCCACGGTTCAATACGTTGTAATCGTTACGGGTAGTCGATTCCCTTCTTGGTAGGGGAGAATCTGTTTCACTCTGCCACGCGTCGTGACCACCAACATGGCTCCATGTGCCATATCCCTGATAACGCGGACTGTCATCTACCTGATATACCTTCTGTGTCCATTTCCCTTTAACATCTGCAGGGGTCAGTGTAATTTTCTTCCAGGCATTATCCTGCGTGTAAAGCATAATCTCCGGATCTTCATAAGTCCAGTCCTGGCGCCAGTGTTTAATCACCGTCGAATCATTTATAGCCAGCATGTGCTGAATAACTATTCTTTTCGGCTCGTCGACAATAATTTCTGCCCATTCATTACCATGGCTCTTGTATGGCTTACTGAACTGATAGTCTGGATTTGGTGAAGTAACTTCTGCATAGTTGAAATTTACTTTATAAAATCCGGCAAGCGACTTGATGGCTTGTCTGTCTTGCTCCAGCTTGTCTTGTGCCTGTGCACCCGCCACAACGGAAATAGCAAGTACCAATACTAATTTTAAAACTCTCATTTTATAGTTTAGTTATTTTTAAACAGTATGCATTTTAATTAACCTGCGTGGTGTAAGTCACTAAATGCCAAACTTTTTCATAGTCTTTACCATTTAATTTGCCGGGAGTTTTATCCTCTGCAAAAACTTCAAAAAAGTAGTTTCCTTTTGTCTCTGGTTTAAAAACAAATTTACCATCCGCATCAGTTTCTGCAGGCTGTGCCTTTTTCAGGGCATCAACAATGGTTAATTTCTGTTTAGCTAATGGTGCTTTGTTATACACTACCTGACTTACAACTGCTTCCCCTGCTTTAGCGAACGGCTTTTCAGGTCTTATCGTTAAAGCGGCATCAGCAGGGAAGGTGGTATTTACTTTTCCACCGCCTACTGCAACATCAGCAAAAGCATAATATTCAATTTTTGCTTTCTCAAAAACGGAAGCTACCTCGTGTACAATTGATAATTTATAAGTCCCATTTTGATCAGGAGTAAAACTTGCTTTAAAAAACAATACGTCAGGAGCAGCAGTTAAAACTTTTGTTGATCCGTTTGGTGCTGTTAAAATCAGTTTAAATTCCTTTAAATTGCTGAACCATTTCTTTGCTGAATCGGGTTCGTTCTGCTCATATTCTCCAAAGAAAATTTTAACTTCCTGTGCCTGCCCTTCTTTTCCTGTAGCAGAAGTTTCAATCCACAAAGCGTGAGAGAAAACATTTGAAATGCCAAAGGCGACGAATAATAGAATTAATGCGATTTTTGTTTTCATAATTTTTCGGGTTAAGTGTAAAAGCCTGCACCGTCTGATCTGACACAGCCGGTACAGGTATGTTGTTTTTTAGAATTTGTAAGCAATGCTCACGCGGTAATTGCGTGGTGCTTCTGCCTGCCATGAATACACTCCAAGATCGTAGGTTGGCGCATTAAAATAACCGGTGTAATAGGCTCCGCTATACAGGTATTTATCCAGCACGTTGAATACGTTCGCAGTGATTTTTATTTTTTTGGTGCCCCAGAATACACCACCATCTAATTTGAAATAATTTGGAAGGTTTTCATTTGTATTTGTTCCGCTAAAAGTTTGTGTAGCGCGTCCGGCGAGGTAAGTAAAGCCTCCTGAAATTCCGGCTCCTTTAAGCGCACCATTCTGAATAGCATAAGTAAGCCACGCATTACTGGTATGTTTTGCAAATCCAGGCACTACCTGTCCAACGAAAATTGAAGTTACACCCTGAGCCACCGCTGTTACTTTACCATCTGTGTAGGCATAGTTCGCAATTAGGTTCAAACCTTTGGCCAGTTCTCCTCTTAAATCAAACTCAACACCTTGTGCTCTTTTCTCACCTATAACAATGCTATACGTTTCTCCCGCCTTATTAGATGGATCTGAGGTCAGTTCGTTTTGTTTCATTATTCTGTAAACAGATAAGGTAGTATTCCAACGCCCATCGAACCAGTCTTTTTTAATACCAATTTCTTTGTTATTTCCGGTAATTGGCTTTGGATTACTACCATCACGCATTAAACCAGACTGTGGTGTAAAGGCCTCATCGTAAACGGCATAAATGGATGTACTTCTATCAACGGATACGCTTAAGCCAACGCGAGGTGTAAAGTGTTTGGCTTTATCCGGAGCATTTCCCCAGGCCGACTGACTCACATACGTATAACGTCCTGCTAATGTTAAACGCACCACGTTGTTGAAAAAGCCCAGTTCATCCTGCGCATAGGCACTTAGGTATTTCTGATCCATCAAACCTCCCGCAGTAGCAGCCCTTTGCTCCAAAGAAGTGGTGCGATCAAATTGAGGATAGCCATTTGAAGGAAAACCGTAGTTTGGATTATTCACATTAAACGGTGAAGAGGCCAGATCCAGGTCGTGCGATTGTCCCCAATCTGCAAAATAATTTTTCTTTCCTCCGTCAAATCCGGCCAGAATCCTGTGAACAATACCACCTGTTTTTGCTGTACCGTTAACAAATAACTGAGCCAGTTTCATGGCACTTTTTGCGTCCCAAATGGCAATATTGCGGATAATGGTTCCGTCTGTATTTACCGCTGATGGCCACGAGCTTGATCCAACCTGCATATATTTATAATATGCAGCCTGAGCGGTTAATTTCCAGTCCTGCCCAAGTTGTTGTGTTAAGTTTAAAGTTAAACTGTTATCATTGATCCTGGTTGGGGCAGCACCAGGCTGCGTCAGGGTGAACTCCTGTGGCTTAGTCGCATAGCCATCTGTACTGAAAATATAATAAGAGCCCACTTCAGTCATTTTCGCATTCTGCAAAACATACTCAGCTGTTAATTTAGTACCTGGCGTGATCTGATAGCTTAATACCGGAGCAAAGCTATAACGGTCATTTTGTTCGAACTGTCTGAATGAGCCTTTGTTCTGCGCCGCTGCATTTAAACGGAACAGAAACTTTCCATCAGCAGTAAGCTTATGGTCGAAATCAATAGCGGTACGGAACAGGTCGTAACTACCTGCCGTAAACGAAACCTCACCCTGGTTCAGGCCGGTAGGCTTCTTTGTAACCACATTGTACATACCGCTCGGATCACCGTTACCCAACATGAAACCGGCAGGTCCTTTCACAAACTCAACATGGTCAACAAAACTCATATCTTCTGTTAACGGCCCCCAGTATGATGAAACCACATTAAAGCCATTACGCATAGCCTGAATCTGGGATCCCCTCATCTGGATGTTTGTATACAAATCACCCCAGTGTTCTAAACGTACAGCACCACTCACATTTCTAATCAACCCATCGCTCATGCTGATGATCTGCTGATCCTTTAAAATCTGATTACTTACGATCTGAATATTCTGTGGTGCTTCTAACAAAGGTTCATTTAAGCGTAGTGTTGCCGAAGGTAAACTCACCTTATATTTTTCATTTATTCCTGCTACGGTAACTTCTTCTAAAGCCTGGTCCGTTTCCGATAAAGTAAAGTTGACAACTTTAGTCTCACCCGCTGTAACTGTTACTAACTGCGATGATGGCTTGATGCCTACCGCTGAAGCAACAATGGTATATTCTCCAGGTTTAACCCGGTGAATGGTATAATTACCAGACTCATCTGAAGTGGTTCCCTGACCCTTACCCTTTAAGCCAATAGTGATAAATGATGCGGGATTTCCATTTGCAGTAGTTACTTTTCCTTTGATAGTTGCATTCTGTGCAAATGCAATCAGGTTGATCAGCAGCATCGCTGCTGTTAGTGTAAATAGTTTTAATTTGCTCATTTTATATTGATTCGAAAAAGGGGGTATCAACCCCCTTAATAATTAAAATTTATAACTGATATTTGCAACAAGATTTCTTGGCATTTGTGCCTCAACTGTTGTCCAGCCTTTATAGTAAAGTTTATCAGTAATGTTGTCTATTTTCACACCAATTCTATATCTGTTTTTATTATAGAATGCAGTTGCGTTGAGTACCGTGAAAGCCGGCAAAGTAAATTCCCCTGTAGCCAAACTATTGGTAATGCGGTTTTCACTGTTATAGTTTCCTCCAAACCCGAGTCCTAAACCATTTAAATTGCCTTTTGAAATGGTATAGCTGATCCATCCGTTTATTGTTGTTTCCGGACCTGCATCTACCGGTCTTCTTCCTTCAACACTTGCCGTTGCCTTAATCATCCTGCTATCTACATAGCTATATCCAGCAACAAGATTTAAGCCTTCTATCGGATTTGCATTCAAACTGAAATCTACTCCTTTATTTCTTTGAGTACCATCCTGAACGGTGATATTATAAGCGATGCCATTTCTGGTAATTGATTCGGGACGTGTAACGTTATCAACCTTGATATCATAATAGCTGGCGGTTAAATTCACCTTATTATTGAAAACATCCAGTTTTACACCACCCTCAATCTGATTTGCCTGTTTCGGTTTGAAAACGCCATTAATATCAGCCAACGGCTGGATAACAGGTGAAATATTCTGAAATCCGTTTTGGTAGTTGGCAAATAATGCCACCTGATCTTTTATGATATTATAAGTTAAGCCGAATTTAGGAGAAACTGCAGTTTGCAAAAACTTACCGGTTGTTAATCCAGTGGCAATATTGTAAGATCCTTTATTGTCGAAGCGATCAACTCTTAAAGCGAGAACAGCAGCCAAAGCTTCTGTAATGTTGACTACATCTGAAGCGTAAGCACTATATATTTTAGTTTGAGTGTACGTTTTCGCCGGACCCGCTGTAGCACCAATTCTTGCATCTACTGCGCTACGGGTGATGCTTGCATAATTTGAGGGCGTTCCAATAGTACTTACCTGGTCGAACAAGATGTATGGGGAATTGCTGTTATTTGTTTCGGCATTTAAATAATCAAGGCCAATCAATACCCTGTTTCTTACACTACCTACTTTAAAGTCTCCGATAAAGTTCTGTTGAACATTTCCGGTATTGGTATCCGAATTTTGTATATTAACGTACCTGTTCAACAAATTATCTGTTGCACCAATAAACATCACATATTGATAATAACCGTCCGATTTGCGGTTACTTTGAGAAAAGTTCGTTTGCGATGTCCAGGTATCCGAAAGTTTATAAGTTGCCTGACCACGAACATTAAATGTTGGTGTCTTAATTGTCAGGTCATTACTGGTGTAGGATTTACTCCAATCCATGTTTAATTCGGCAGGAGTACGTGCAATTAATGCCCGGCTTCTGTTTAAGAAAATCATCGTAGGGTTAGTTCCCTCGTAGTTATAAATATCAGCAGATAAATTGAACGTTAAGCGGTCATTTACCCTGTATTCTAAAGTAGGTGCCAGAAAAGTCGATTTGTTAAAACCGGCATCCTGCCAGCTGTTTTGCTTGTTATATGCGGCATTAATTCTGAAAAGTAAATTTTTCTCTTTATTAATTGGCCCATTCACATCAGCCGTTAAACGGTTCAATCCAAAACTTCCGGTATAATAACTGAAGTTTCCACCCAATGTATCATAAGGCTTTTTAGTAACGATATTGATAAAACCACCAAAACTGGTTAGTGCACCACCGTACAAAGCACCGGACGGACCTTTTATTACTTCAACAGTTTCAATATTTGCAGGATCAACGTCACCATTTGTTTGTCCGCCTATACCATCAATCATGGAAACCTGAGTAGGGAAACCTCGAAGGCTATAATAAGCGGCGCCATCACCACCTCTGCCTGTAGAAGTCCAAAGCTTATCAATGCCTGGTACATTCTTTAATACAGCGTTAAAGCCTGTAGTGATTTGCTCTAACATTAATTCTTTAGATACAGTATTATATACCTGAGGATTTTCAAGATTCTTCAGTGGAATCTTCGCAACATAACTGCTTTTCTTAGTCGCAAATTTATTGCGCCTTTCGCTATTGATGTTAACCTCTTTTAACTGATCGGAATTTTCAACCAAAGAAAAATTGATAGTAAGCGTTTCTCCCGCACTAACCGTCACATTTTTTTCATCAGATTTTAAGCCTACAGCAGAAACCTTTAATATATAAGTTCCAGGCTTTACACGGGTAATAGTGAAGTTCCCGTTTTCATCTGAAGTATTACCAATGCCCTTACCTTTTAATCCTACCGATATAAAAGGAGCGGGAGCACCGTCTGATGTGGTTACTTTTCCTTTGATTGTTGCCAGTTGCTGAGCAAAGGAAGTCAAAGCGATAATTGAGAGAAAAAACGTTAAACTGAATAGTTTGGATTTAAGCATTTTAAATTTATTTGGATTTATTCTAAACAGCCGCAAAATAACGGCAGAATTTTATATAATCCAAATAATTTGTAACAATTCTAAATAAGAAAAGTGTTAAAACAATATTTTACACGTTTTAACACCTCTTAAGAAATTTTATCCTGCCAAGGATGGCAGTAATCAAATAAAATACGGAAATTTCGTTAATGAAAGCTACTTGATCAGGATTGCCTGAATATTCAGTGATCTTTCAGAATCGTTCGCCGGAGTAACCACACCACCGCAGATAATATCGTAATGATAACCTGCTGTAAAAGTGATACTGGCCGAGGTGGCTTTGATTGTTCCTGTTGAAGTTTCTTTTGCATTCAACGTATAGCTTCCACCATCAACGGCCATAAAGCCTGTTGCCGATTTGTATGTTTTATTGGTAAACCAGGAGGTGGTAGTACTGGCTTTTGCTAAATCCAAAGCCGGGGCATCAGGAGATAAGTTGATAAAACGTACATAAGCTTTGTCCGTTGAAGCAACAGACAAATCGTCTCCCGTAGAATAAGTATCAAGTGCACCAGCTCTGTTCACCAAATAGTACGAATTATAAGTAGATGGGTTTAAGGCTAAAGATTTTGTTAATAAACTCACAGCCGAACTTGCTGAAGTAAATTTAACACTATAAGTGGCCGCACTATAAGACGCATAAGATGTACTGCCGATATAAGGTAAAGCTGCCGAGTTTATTTTTGAATCGTTAACGTACACATTGTATGTTGGAGACGAGGGCGAAGCATTCACTACACGTAAGTATGCAATTGTCGTATCGGTTTCTTCTTTTTTACAAGCACTCATAAGCGCGAATAAACAAATACCGATGGTGAAGATACTCAAATTTTTCAGCGTAAAATTTTTCATGTTTTTTATATTATTGTTAGGCTAATGTTCATCTGCAGCGCTCCTGCAAGGTAAATTTATACAGGCTACAAATATTGCTTTTAAAGCGTATTGAATTTGTTAAATGTTGTTAAAGTAATGTTAAAATTTATCAAACTCCCAACGGCAAAGTTAATACTTTTTGTTCCGCATGAAAATGTGTTGATTTACGGGAACTATAATAAATGACACAGTGACACAAACAGGCGGTGTTCGGAGGCATTTCCGCGTCAGCCTGGTTTAATAAATTGTAATCAAAACATAAAAAAATCAGTTTATTATTGCGTAACTCAATTATTATTTAAACCTTTGCACCTCAATAGAGTTAAAGCCGTTTTAATACGCAAGAAATGATTAAACAACTTTTACATAAACTTTCTACTTTCACAGCGCAACTGGCGTTTGGGAAGCGTTTGTTTATGAATCCTTTCATGCCTGTATTTAATTACCCCACAAGCCGGCAAAATTTTACTCCACGTATTTAGTACCCTATACTAAACGTTACGAGGAATTGATCCTCTCTAAAAACCCAATTAACAAGAATACTTTTATTTTTTCGTTAGAAAATTAATGGATATTAACGAATTTATTGTACAGGTCGCACTTCCTGAACATCGTGTATTTGCAGAAGAAATCGTAACCGAGATGGCCGAGTCTGCAAAAGCACGCGGCACCGGCATTGCCAAGCGTTCACCAGACTATGTTGCCAATAAAATGATTGAAGGAAAAGCGGTTATCGCTTTCCACAAGGACGGCACATGGGCAGGCTTCTGCTATATCGAAACCTGGAGCCACGGACAGTTTGTAGCCAACTCAGGTTTGATCGTTTCCCCGAAATTCAGGAAAGCAGGTTTAGCACATGCCATCAAGGAAAAAGTTTTCGAACTTTCCCGGGCATTATATCCTAAAGCTAAAATATTTGGTTTAACCACCGGCCTTGCCGTAATGAAAATCAATTCTGATTTGGGTTACGAGCCTGTTACCTATTCCGAGCTTACCCAGGATGAGGAATTCTGGAAAGGCTGCCAGAGCTGTGTTAACTTCGAAATTCTGAAAATGAAGGAACGTAAGAACTGCATGTGTACCGCCATGCTTTACGACCCGGCCACACAGAAGCACGACGCAGCAAAACGTTTTGCCGAAGAACTACAAAAGAAACCCAAGTTATACGAGCGCTTTATGCGCATCAAACAGCGTTTGGTTGTTAAACCTAAGCCAAAATCGGGCTTAAAGGTATTGATGTTTTTATTTACCCTGTTATTTAATAAATAAAGAATTGCCTGTGGATCAATCGAAACAACAAATCCACAAGGTAGTTAAAATATAATTATACCCATATGAACAAAGTAGTTTTAGCTTTTAGCGGAGGTTTAGATACCTCATTTTGTTGTATTTATCTTGCTCAAGACCGAGGCCTTGAAGTTCACTCGGTAATTGTAAATACAGGTGGTTTTTCTGATGAGGAATTACAGGAAATTGAAAAAAGAGCTTACGCTTTAGGGGTAAAATCTCATGCTGTAGTAGATGAAACTGAAAGTTATTATGACGAATGCATTAAATACTTAATCTTCGGAAATGTATTGAAAAATGCAACCTATCCGCTTTCTGTTAGTGCAGAACGTGTTAGTCAGGCTACCGCTATCGCCAACTACGTTAAAAAAATTGGCGCTGATTATGTTGCCCACGGCAGTACGGGTGCTGGAAACGATCAGGTGCGTTTCGATATGATCTTCAACATCCTGATTCCAAATGTTGAAATCATCACACCAATCAGAGATTTAAAATTATCCCGCGAAGCGGAAATAGAATACTTAGCCGAGCATGGTATTGAATATAGCGCTGCAAAAGCAACGTACTCTATCAACAAAGGCTTATGGGGAACTTCAGTTGGGGGTAAAGAAACGTTAACCTCTAACGAAACCCTTCCTGAAAGCGCATGGCCTACTCAGGTTACCGAAACGGAATCCCGTAAATTGGAATTAACTTTCGAAAAAGGTGAATTGGTTGCCATTGATGGTGAAACTTTGGAGCCAGTAAGGGCCATTCAAAAACTGCAAGCCATCGCTCAACCATTTGGCATCGGCCGGGATATACATGTTGGCGATACCATTATCGGTATTAAAGGCCGTGTTGGTTTTGAGGCAGCAGCTCCCGTTTTAATTATTAAAGCACACCATACTTTAGAGAAACATACATTAACAAAATGGCAGTTGAGCTGGAAAGAGCAGTTATCTTCTTTTTACGGCAACTGGTTGCACGAAGGTCAGTTCCACGACCCTATTATGCGGAATATTGAAGCTTTCCTAGCCGATACCCAAAAGGTTGTAAGCGGTAAAGTATTTGTTGAGTTGTTGCCGTACCGTTTTCAGATTATCGGGATCGAATCAAACCACGATTTAATGAGCAACAAGTTTGGCAGCTACGGCGAAATGAATAATGCCTGGAGTGGTGAAGATGTAAAAGGTTTCTCAAAAATCTTCGGCAACCAGGTAATGATCTGGCATAAAGTTAACGGCGAAGAAGCCTAAACTGAAATACTACACTTTTATATCCATCTATAATCTTTAGAACGATGAGTAATAAAATAAAGGCAGGAATAATTGGTGGAGCAGGATATACAGGCGGCGAAATGCTCCGTATTCTGATCAACCATCCAAATGTTGAAATTGCTTTTGTAAACAGTACCAGTAACGCAGGAAATTTAATCTCTGATGTACATACCGATCTAATCGGCGATACAGATCTGAAGTTTGTAAGCGACATTCCTCAGGATATCGATGTACTTTTTCTTTGCGTTGGACATGGTGATGCAAAGAAATTTTTAGCTGCTAATCCAATTAACGACAATATTAAAATCATCGATTTATCTCAGGATTTCAGATTAAACATCAACGCAGAATTTGAAAATCGTGAGTTCGTATACGGCTTGCCAGAATTAAACCGCGATAAAATCAAGGTTGCAAACAACATTGCAAACCCCGGCTGTTTTGCCACTTGTATACAATTGGGTTTACTGCCACTTGCTGCAAACGGCTTAATTAATGCTGAAGTTCACATCAATGCAACTACCGGGTCAACAGGTGCAGGACAGAGTTTGGCAACAACTTCTCACTTCAGCTGGAGAAACAATAACCTTTCCATTTATAAAGCTTTCGAACATCAGCACCTTAATGAAATTGGCGAGAGTTTATTGCAGTTGCAGCCTTCACTATCTGAAGCTTTAAGTTTTATCCCACAACGCGGTGCTTTTACCCGTGGTATTTTGGCTGCAATATATCTGGAAAGTGATTTAACATTGGAGGAAGCTCAAGGCATTTATGAAGAATACTATAATGCACACCCTTTTACCCATGTAAGTCGGAAAAACATCGATTTGAAGCAAGTTGTGAATACCAATAAGGCATTGGTTCACATTGAAAAACATGGCGGTAAGCTATTTATCATCAGCATTATCGATAACCTGTTAAAAGGAGCCAGCGGCCAGGCAGTTCAGAATATGAACTTAATGTTTGGCTTGGAAGAGACAGCAGGCCTGCGTTTAAAGGCCGCGAATTTTTAATAACTCTTTCATGCTGAGGAACGGATCAGCGGCGCAACCAGTGAACCAAACACCTCGTTCCTCAGTATGATAAAACCCTCAAAAAATGAACTTATTCGACGTTTATCCCCTTAACGATATAGAAATCACAAAAGCATCGGGCAGCAATGTATGGGACGCTAACGAGCAGAAATATTTAGACCTCTATGGCGGTCATGCCGTTATTTCTATCGGCCACACCAATCCACATTACGTTACCCGTTTAACCGACCAGCTAAACAAAGTTGGATTTTACTCCAACTCAGTTAAGATTCCTCTGCAAACTCAACTGGCAGAAAAATTAGGTCAGGTTTCAGGGAAAAAAGATTACCAGTTGTTTTTGGTAAACTCTGGAGCTGAAGCAAATGAAAATGCGCTAAAACTGGCTTCATTCTATAACGGAAGAAAAAAAGTTATCGCCTTCACAGGTGCTTTTCATGGCCGTACCTCTCTGGCAGTTGCAGTAACTGATAACCCTAAGATTGTAGCGCCGGTTAACCAGACCGAAAATGTAATCTTCCTGCCCTTTAATAATGAGGTGGCTTTAGAAGAAACTTTCAAATCGCAGGGGAACGAAATCTCGGCCGTAATTATAGAAGGTATTCAAGGGGTTGGCGGTATTAAAGAAGCCTCGAAAAGCTTCCTTCAAAAAATCCGCTCACTTTGCGATGAATACAACGCCGTTTACATTGCCGACTCTGTTCAGTGTGGTTATGGCAGAACGGGCTTGTTCTACTCGCACGACTATTCGGGCGTTGAGGCAGATGTTTATACCATGGCAAAAGGTATGGGCAACGGATTTCCGATTGCGGGGATTTCAATTGCACCTAAATTTAAACCATGGCATGGCGAATTGGGTACTACTTTCGGTGGTAACCACCTGGCTTGCGCGGCAGCTTTAGCAGTTTTAGAAGTGATTGAAAAAGATAACTTAATGAAAAATGCTGAAGAGACCGGCAATTACCTGATCAGCGAATTGAAGAAATTCGAACAGGTAAAAGAAGTTCGTGGCCGTGGACTAATGATCGGTATTGAACTACCTGAAGAACTGGCACACGTAAAAAAAGAACTGTTATTTAAGCATTTCATTTTTACAGGCGAGGCAAAACCAAATGTAATCCGTTTACTGCCAGCCTTGAATTTAACTAAAGCACATGCCGATGAATTTCTGGCAGCATTTGGGAAGCTGGTGAAATAATTACAACAGTCGTAAATACGAAGTTAGTGCATGCTAGCTTCTTTTTTGAAACTTTTAAGAGGTGGTGCAGGAAACCTTAAACCCTATACCTCAAACCTTAAACCTTAAAACTATGAAGTTATTCACTTCCGTACACGATGTTCCAAGCATCAAACAATTTGTAAAAGATGCGCTTGAATTAAAGGCAAATCCTTACGCGCACCAAAGTTTGGGTAAAAATAAAACCTTAGGCCTGGTTTTTATGAACCCAAGTTTGCGTACCCGTTTAAGTACACAGAAAGCCGCTCTAAACCTGGGTATGAACGTTATGGTGATGAATCTTGATAAAGAAGGCTGGGCATTGGAAACGCAGGACGGCGTAGTGATGAATGGCTCTACTGTAGAGCATATTCGTGAAGCTGCAGCAGTTATGGGCCAGTATTGCGACATCCTGGGCTTGCGCTCCTTTCCGAAACTGACCAATCGGGAAGAGGACTACAGTGAAGATTTCTTCAACAAATTTGTAAAATACTGTGCCGTTCCCGTTGTAAGTTTAGAAAGCGCAACACGACACCCCTTACAAAGTTTTGCAGATATTATCACCATTCACGAAACATGGACTAAACAACCCGACGGTCGTAAACCAAAGGTAGTTTTGGCATGGGCACCTCATGTAAAAGCTTTACCACAGGCCGTTCCCAATTCATTCGCAGAATGGATGTGCAAAGCACAGGAAGAAGGAATGATCGATTTTACCATTGCGCAACCTGAAGGTTACGAACTGGCTGAAGAATTTACCCCTGGCGCCGATATTCAATATAATATAGAAGAAGCTTTAGCTGGGGCAGATTATGTGTATGTAAAAAACTGGAGCAGTTACAAAGAATACGGCAAGGTTTTAACCTATCCTGATGGCTGGATGATGAACAACGAAAAACTAAAATTTACCAACGATGCCAAAGTAATGCATTGCTTACCTGTTCGTCGTGATCTGGAATTATCTTCTGAAATTCTGGACGGCCCGAATTCACTGGTAATTCATGAGGCTGGAAACAGACTTTGGGCTGCACAAGCAGTAATTAAAGCAATGCTGGAAGAATTGTAATAAGTAGACCGTCATTGCGAAGCACGAAGCAATCTTTCTGATTAGATTGCTTCGTGCCCTGCAATGACGAAAATCCAAAAATTATGGAACAACTCACCATCATAAAAATCGGCGGAAATGTAATTGACAATTCCGAAAACCTGCATCAGTTTTTACTGGATTTCACGGCTTTGCCAGGAGATAAAATTCTGGTTCACGGAGGTGGCAAGATCGCTACCGAACTGGGAAATAGTTTAGGTGTTGAAGCCAAAATGGTGGATGGCCGCCGCATTACCGATATTGAAACCTTAAGGATCGTTACCATGGTTTATGCCGGTCTGATTAACAAAAACATTGTCGCACAGTTACAAGCCAAAGGCAGCAATGCCATAGGTTTAACCGGTGCCGATGGCAATGTGATAAAAGCAAAAAAACGTCCGGTTAAAGATATTGATTATGGTTATGTGGGCGATCTGGATGAACATTCAGTTGCTACATCAACGTTAGACAGCCTGTTAAAGGCTGGTTTGGTTCCTGTTTTATGCGCCATTACACACGACGGGGAAACGCAGCTGCTCAATACCAATGCCGATACCATTGCTTCTTCTATAGCCGTAGCAATGTCAGGTTTATACGAAACACGCCTGGTGTATTGTTTCGAAAAAAAGGGAGTATTAAAGGACGTAAATGACGATACTACGGTGGTTACGGAAATTAAGGCTGAAGAGTTTGAAGGGCTAAAAGCGGATGGAACGGTACAGGGCGGCATGATTCCTAAATTACATAATGCTTTCGAAGCGATAAAAAAGGGTGTTTCCGCAGTTTACATTGGTAAAGCAGATGAATTAGCCGAACTTGCTGAAGGTACATTCGGAACGAAGATGTTGAAATAGAAAAGAAATAACACTTAAATACAGATGAAAAAAATAGCCATCATAGGGAGCGGAAATATTGGTTTGTCCTTAGCTAAAGGTCTTGTAAAAGCAGATTTTGCCAACGCTAAAGACATTGTGCTTACCCGTAGAAACATTGACCATCTGAAACCTTTCGCTGAGGCAGGATACCTGGTGAGTAACAACAATAAACAGGCAGTTGCCAATGTAGATATTATTATCCTTGCCGTTTTACCGCAGCAGTTGAATACAGTTTTAGATGAAATCAATGATTCTGTAGATCCGGCTAAACATTTGGTTATTTCAGTAATCTCTGGCGTAAGCTGCGCGGCCGTACGCGAAAAACTCGGTGATGATGTGGAAGTGATCCGGGTAATGCCGAATACGGCAATCGCTATCGGACAATCGATGACGTGCATGGCCAGTGATAATGCTTCGGCTGAAAACATAGCTGATGTAACCAGGATGTTCGAAACTGTTGGTTCTGTGGTTAAAATAAATGAAGATCTTATGACCTCTGCAACAGCGCTTTGCGCATGTGGTATTGCATTCTTTTTAAGGGCAATCAGAGCAGCATCGCAAGGTGGCGTTGAAATTGGCTTTCATGCAGACGAAGCCCTCAAAATGGCTGTTCAAACGGCAAAGGGAGCCGCCGATTTACTTTTATTACATGGCACACACCCGGAATCAGAAATAGATAAAGTAACTTCGCCGAAAGGTTGTACCATTGCGGGCTTAAACGAAATGGAACACAATGGTTTTAGTTCATCATTAATTAAAGGCATTAAGTTATCCGCTTTAAAAGCAGGGAATTTGTATACTAAGGAGGGCTAAAAGCAGGAGGCTAACGCTTAAGAAAACATAAATGTGGCAAGTTTAAGATGGATCTGTCTTGATACTTGATACTAACTACTCAATACTATGTTGTTAGAAAATATAAAAAAGGAAAGCCTGGATTTATTGCGGCAGTTAATCCGCATCCAGTCTTTTAGTAAGGAAGAAGATAGAACGGCGTATTTGATTGCACAGTTTCTTGAAGAGCGGGGAATTAAAACTCAACGTAAAATGAACAATGTTTGGGCTTACAATAAGCACTTCGATGCCAGTAAACCAACAGTTTTATTAAACTCACACCACGATACCGTTAAGCCAAACTCCGGCTATACCCGCGACCCTTATGATGCAGCAATTGAAGGCGATAAGCTATTCGGATTGGGCAGTAACGATGCAGGAGGCTGTCTGGTTTCCCTAATTGGTACATTTCTATATTATTACGAACAGGAAGATTTAAAATATAACATCTGTCTGGCTGCCACTGCTGAAGAGGAAATCTCCGGAAACAATGGTTTAGAACTGGTACTGCCGGATTTGGGAGCGCTTGAATTCGGAATTGTAGGTGAGCCAACAGAAATGAATCTGGCAATTGCTGAACGTGGCTTGCTGGTTTTAGATTGTGTATCTCATGGAAAAGCAGGTCATGCCGCAAGAGAAGAAGGCGAAAATGCCATTTACAAAGCTTTGAAAGACATTGAGTGGTTTAGAAACTATCAATTCCCAAAAGTATCCGAGGTTTTCGGTCCGCTAAAAATGACTGTAACGATCATCAACGCCGGCTCGCAGCATAATGTTGTACCGGCAAACTGTACTTTTACGGTTGATGTGCGGGTTACCGATGCTTATACGAACGAAGAGGTTTTGGAAATCATCCGTGCAAACGTAGATTGTGATGTTACGCCACGTTCCATTCGCCTGAAACCTTCTTCTATTGATAAAAACCACCCTGTGGTACAAGCGGGTGTGGCATTAGGTAAAACCACTTATGGATCGCCAACTACATCAGATCAGGCTTTACTGGATATCCCCTCGGTAAAATGCGGCCCCGGCTTCTCCGGCCGTTCGCATATGGCCGATGAGTTTTTATATGTTAGGGAAGTAGCTGAAGGAGTAGAAGGATATGTAAATATGTTGAGACCAGTTATCCAGAGCTAAATCTTAAGATTAAAGCGTTAAATTAAAATTCAAAATGAAAATTTGGCAAAAAAATATTGATGTAAATAAGTTCGTGGAAAGCTTTACTGTTGGAAAAGACCGCGAACTGGACTTGCAAATGGCAAAATTTGATGTACTGGGATCGCTGGCGCATACACAAATGTTAGAGACAATCAATTTACTCACCGCCGATGAATTAAAAACAGTTCGACAGGAGCTCAAGAATATTTATGCAGAAATTGAAGCCGGGAACTTCACTATTGAAGATAGTGTTGAAGATGTCCACTCTCAGGTAGAATGGCTGCTTACGCAACGAATTGGCGAAGCTGGTAAAAAGATCCACAGTGGCCGTTCTCGAAACGACCAGGTGCTCGTTGATTTAAAGCTATTTTTCCGTGCATGCATTGAGGACATCGTTAACCAGACATCTACTTTGTTTAACCTCCTGATCGAACTAAGCGATACACACAAAGATAAACTGATGCCAGGTTATACGCATTTACAAATTGCTATGCCTTCCTCTTTTGGTTTATGGTTTGGCGCATATGCAGAAAGCCTGGCCGATGATCTTGAACTCATGCTCGCGGCATGGAAAATTACCAATAAAAATCCGCTGGGTTCCGCAGCCGGTTACGGTTCATCTTTTCCTTTAAACCGAACCTTAACCACTCAGCTATTGGGTTTCGAAAGCTTAAACTATAACGTGGTTTATGCACAGATGGGTCGTGGAAAAACAGAAAGAATATTAGCACAGGCCATGAGTGCAGTTGCAGCAACCTTAGCTAAAATGGCGATGGATGTTTGCCTGTTCATCAATCAAAATTTCGGTTTTATCAGCTTTCCACCCGAACTAACTACTGGTTCGAGTATTATGCCGCATAAAAAGAACCCCGATGTTTTTGAATTAATCCGGTCACGTTGTAATAAAATTCAGGCCCTGCCAAATGAAATTGCAATGATGATTACCAACCTGCCATCCGGTTACCACCGTGATTTGCAGTTGTTAAAAGAAAATCTCTTTCCGGCAATCACCTCATTAAACGAGTGCCTGGAAATCGCAACTTTCATGTTCCAGAATATTACCATTAAAGATGATATCCTGAAGGACAAAAAATACGATTACCTGTTTAGCGTAGAAGTGGTAAATGATTTAGCTTTGCAGGGCGTTCCTTTCAGAGAAGCTTATAAAATCGTAGGCGAGCAGATAGAAAGTGGTACTTTTGCACCATCAGGCCAAATACACCACACACACGAAGGCAGCATTGGCAACCTTTGCAACGAACAGATTTATGCAGGAATGAAAGAAGTACTCTCTCAGTTTGGTTTCGAAAAAGTGAATAAAGCAATAGAAGACTTGGTTAAATAAATTTTGCTAATTTTGTAATTATGACAACTTTAACAATTGAAATTAAAGACAAAGATGCTGGATTCGTTAAAGAATTTCTTAGCAAGATTGGGGCTAAAGTTAAAGTAGAACCGACAAGTCAAATTACTTCAGAAATTGCACAAGCTTTAAAGGAAATTAAAGAAATGCAGCAAGGTGAGCGTAAGCCTTTGAGCTTAAAAGATATCTAATGGAGAACAAAATTGTTTATTCTGCCATTTTCATCAAAAAAGCAAAAATCTACAAAAAAAAGTACCACTCTTTAGTGGAAGAGCTTTACGAGCTTGAATCGAAACTCTTGGAAAATCCTGCACAAGGAAATGATTTAGGTAGCGGACTTTTTAAAATCAGACTAGCCATAAAAAGTAAAGGAAAGGGTAAAAGTGGTGGTTTTAGAATCATAACCTACTTGGTTTCTACTTCCATTGATGGAATTGTGATTAATATGTTAACGCTCTATGATAAATCAGAAGAAAGTAGCATTGATAAAAAAGAGCTTCAAAAGATAATAAATGCATTATAAATTTGCTGGAAGCAGCAATCAATAACTATATATGAAAGTTTCAGTATTGGCCAGTTCATTAATTGGCTCAGAAATTATAAAAATCGGTAACGAAGTTAACGAGATGAAACGCAAAGGTGCATCAATCGCTAACTTAACTATCGGCGATTTCGATGCAAATATCTATCCGATTCCCACGGAACTAAAAGCCGGAATTGTAGATGCGTATAACGCCAATCAAACAAATTATCCTCCTGCAGATGGGGTTTTAACTTTAAGAGAAACTGTTTCTGAATTGCTGAACGATAGATTTGGGCTGGAATATAACACCAATAGCATTTTGATTTCCGGCGGTTCCCGTCCGTTAATTTATGCTACTTACTTAGCTTTAATTGATCCGGGAGACACAGTTGTTTTCCCTGCACCATCCTGGAACAATAACCACTATTGCCATTTAACTTCTGCAAAAGCAATCGCTGTAGAAACCGATGCGGCGCATCACTTCATGCCAACTGCAACGCAGTTAAGGCCTCATTTGAAAGGCGCAACGTTATTGGCCTTATGCTCTCCGTTAAATCCAACAGGAACCATGTTCGATGCAGATTCATTAGCAGAAATCTGTGATGCTGTTTTGGAAGAAAATGCGTCACGCGGAGCAGATGAAAAACCTTTATACCTCATGTACGATCAGATTTACTCGCTTTTAACTTTCGGCAAAGCGCATGTAAATCCCGTATCATTGCGTCCGGCAATGCGCGAGTTTACCGTTTTTGTAGATGGTAGTTCGAAATGTTTAGCCGCAACAGGTGTACGCGTAGGCTGGGGTTTTGGTCCTGAAGACATCATCAACAGAATGAAAGCACTGGTTGGCCACATGGGCGCATGGGCTCCAAAGGCTGAACAAGTTGCAATGTCGCATTATTTTAATGACAAAACACAGGTTGATACTTTCCTGACCAGTTTTAAAGCTCAGATTCAGGATAGCTTAAATGCCCTTTACGATGGCTTCAATGAATTGAAGAGTGAAGGTTTCCATGTGGAGGCCGTTGAACCGATGGGTGCAATTTACCTGACGATTAAAATAGATTACATCGGAAAAACGACAGAAGATGGCCAGCTATTGAAAGACAGTGCTGATGTCAATTTCTATTTAATTAAGGAAGCAGGAGCAGCCCTGGTGCCGTTCTCAGCATTCGGAAATGAAGATAGCATGCCATGGTTTCGCGCGTCGGTAGGTGCCTGCACTTTACAGGATATTAAAGACATGCTACCCAGGATTAAAATTGCGCTTAGCAAGTTAAAATAGCTAAATAAAATATTGCTGCCGTTGAAAACACCTATTGACAATGGCGCTAATAATGAAACCCTAATTTCACATCCATGTTGCTGTGTAACAACATCAACTCAGAAGCATCCCTACCGAAAGAAAAGGATGCTTTGTTTTTTTAACCGGGTTATGCCGTTAATGTTATTGAAGCCATCTGAATAAAACAGGACTGCATTGGCTTTACCTTGTTTTGCAAACAACATTCGGGGATTAGCATACAAGAACCGCCCTCACGTTGACGAATTTTGTAGAAGAAGAAAACACTACATCATGGAAATAAAAAAAGTCAAATTAGGAAGCGATGGACTGGAAGTAGCTCAAATCGGACTAGGCTGCATGGGGATGACCGGATTTCAGGACGGACACATGTATGGCCCTGCAGATGAGCAGGAAGCCATTGCGACCATTCACAGATCGCTAGAACTCGGAGGAAATTTTCTGGATACAGCCGACCTGTATGGTCCTTTCAAAAATGAGCAGCTCATAGCAAAAGCAATTGCCGGAAACCGAAACCAATATACCATAGCCAGTAAATTTGGTTGGGAAATAGATGCACAGAATCAGGTAACCTGGGCCATTAATGGCAAAAAGGATTACGTAAAAAAAGCAGTTGAACGTTCCCTAAAAAATTTAGATACCGATTATATTGATCTGTACTACATGCATAGATTGGATAAAAGTACACCTATCGAAGAAACGGTTGGCGCCATGAGCGAGCTGATTAAAGAAGGAAAGATTGGTTATATTGGTTTATCAGAGGTTTCATCAGAAACAATAAGAAGAGCACATGCCATACATCCGGTTACCGCTGTTCAGAGTGAATACTCGCTTTTCGAACGTACAGTAGAAGAGCGCGGCGTTCTAAAAACCTTGAATGAACTGGGAATCGGCTTTGTGGCTTACTCTCCACTCGGAAGAGGCTTTTTAACCGGACAAATCCGCAGCATTGACGATCTGCCCGAGAACGATTTCCGCAGGGCCATTCCAAGATTTCAGGAAGCGCATTTCCATAAGAATATCGAACTGGTCAAAGCCATTGAAACAATGGCTGCCGAAAAAGGTGTTACGCCTTCGCAACTGGCCCTGGCATGGATCATTAATCAGGGTATCCTGCCTATTCCAGGTACCAAAAGACGAAAATATGTGGAACAAAACCTGGCTGCTGCCGCTATAACCTTAAGTAAAGCAGAAATGAACAGCCTCGAAAACATTATCCCATTGGGAACCGATACAGGACTACCTTACGATGAGTTCAGCATGGGACTAATCGATTAAACCACTTTCCATCTGCAGATAATTGTTTGCAGATGGAATACTTCTTTTAGAATTTTTAAATTAGCAACTATGAATGCCATTAAATCAATTTCACAATTCCATAGGTTATTGTCGTTGCCCGAACCCTTACATCCTTTGGTGAGCGTGATCAACCTTGATCAATGTACATTTCTGGAAGATGAAATCTGGGAAGGCTTTGTTAATCACTTTTACTGCGTGGCATTGAAAAGAGAGGCAACAGGAAAAATCAGATATGGGCAGCAGCATTACGATTACGATAAGGGTGTGCTGAGTTTTACTGCACCAAATCAGGTTCAGCAGCTGGATTTACGCAATACCGAATGCGGATCGGGTTATTTACTGATTTTTCATCCCGATTTCCTGCTTAAACATCCGCTGGCGGCCAATATTGGGAGCTATGGCTTTTTTTCGTATGCGGTGAATGAAGCCTTGCACCTTTCAGAAGATGAAGAGCATAATCTCATTGCCATTCTGGATAAAATAAACGTTGAATGTGGACATATCGACAGGCATACACAGGAAATCATCCTCTCGCAAATTGAGCTCCTGCTAAATTACTCCAGGCGCTTTTACGAAAGGCAGTTCATCACGAGAAAAAACAATAATCACCAGTTGTTAATCAGATTTGAACAAATTATGGAGGCTTATTTTTCTGAGCAGACTACCGCAGCAAACGGGCTGTTGACGGTCAATTATGTGGCCGGACAGATGAACCTTACACCAAATTACCTGAGCGACTTGTTAAGGATACATACGGGCCAAAATACACAACAGCATATCCATATAAGAGTAATAGAGAAAGCTAAAGAACAGCTTTCTACCACCAATCTTTCTGTCAGTGAAATTGCCTACAAACTCGGTTTCGAACACGCTCAGTCTTTCAGTACCTTATTCAAAAAGAAAACCAATATGTCGCCGTTGGAGTTCAGGCAAACTTTTAACTAAAAGGCGTATCAGATTTCCTTTTTCAAGGCATTGATGGTTTCCATCACGTATTTGATTACCGGATCGTTGAGATCGGGGTTCCGGAGCCGATCTCTAAGCTTGTCGTTCCAATCTACCAATGCATCTTCGGGGGTATCGCCCGAACCGCAAATCCCATTTTGCAAATCAGGACCTAAGACGGCATAATAACTTGCGCCATTTTTAAAGAGCAATGGCCTGAATTCATTTACATACTGCGGCAAACGAAACCGGCTAAACTCGAAGCTGATCTCCTGATCAGGGCGAACACTCATCTGTTCCATAATCATCATTTTGATGAATATACAGTATACATTAAAACTTGTTTTTCAGATAAGATTAAGTTATTATTAAATCTGCATTCAACAGTTTATCCGGCCAATACAGCTTTAACCATTTCCCTGTTGGGCTTAGACACAGGAATTTTTTCTCCGCTATTCATTAGCAGTACCCCGCCATCTTCCTTTAGCCAACTTTTTACAAATTTTGGATTAACCAAATGGCTTTGATGTGCGCGTAAAAAGCCTTGTGGTTTCAGCAAATCTGAATATTCTTTTAATGGCTTCGAAATCAGGATTTTTTCCCCACTCACTAAATAGAAAAAAGTGTAGGTATTATCTGCTTCACAACGCATAATATCATCAACCGAAACATACCTGATTTCTTGTTGCTGAGGCAATGCAATTTTTGGAACAGCTGGCTCAGTGCGCTTAATCTGACTAAGAAGAAAACTAAGCTGTTCACCGTTTATTTTACTTTTAATCCGCCTTTCAGCCTTAATTACTGCTTGCTGCAGTTCATCGGGATCAACAGGTTTCAAAAGATAATCAAGCGCAGCAAATTTAACTGCCTGAATTCCGTACTGGTCAAATGCGGTAACAAAAATCACTTCACATGTTTTTTCGGTTAAACGGCTTAACAAATCAAAACCGGTATTTTTCCCCATCTGTATATCAAGAAAAAGTAAATCGGGTTGGTGCAGATTAATCTGGATCAGCGCATCATCAATATTTGCAAGGGTAGAAATTACTCTGATATGTGGGCAATGCTTCGCCAGCAAAGTATTAAGGTTTTCCAGATTAGCTTGTTCATCATCTACTAATATTGCTCTCATTTTATAGCCATTGAGTTAAGGTAATGGATACTAAAGTACCATTTAAGCCTGATTGTATATCCAATACAAAAGGTGTTTCCTTGTGTAGGGTATTTAGTAAAGATATCCGGTTTTTGCTCAGCATCAAGCCTAAACCATTGTAAGTTTGCTCTGTCTCAAAACCTTCACCATTATCGGTTATTTTTAAAATCAAATCTGAATTACGTTTTTCAAATACCACTTCGACCCGACCTGTTTTACCTTTATCGGCAATCCCGTGTTTCACTGCATTTTCAACAAAAGGCTGCAATAACATAGCCGGTATTTCTACATTTTCAGTATCCAGTTCGGATGATGCCTGAATGGAATATTCAAAACCGAATCGCAATTGTTCCATTTGGAGATAATCATCGAGTAATGTTTTTTCTTCTGCCAGGCTGATCAGCTCTTTGCTATCCAGAACGTTCCTGGTCAATCTGGCAAATTTACTGAGGTAGCGGTTAGCATGATCAATCTCATTTTTATTCATCAGGTTTTGAATGCCGGCCAGTGCATTAAATAAAAAGTGGGGGTTAAGCTGTGAGCGCACAGAGTTTAATTGAAGCTGAGCAAGTTCTTTTTGTTTAGCCTGCTGTGCAAGTTTCTTAGCCTCTTTCTTTTTGACGTAGGTGAGGGTTGCCCCGAAAACAGCACCGCAAATGGCACATATTATTAAACCATAAATGATTAATTGTTTTTCGGAGAAAAGTCTTGTCTTATTTTTTAAAACATTGAACTTTATTTTTTGCGCCTGCTTATTGAGATCTGAAAAATGATCTGATTTGGTATAAACAGTTATCACATAATCTCCCGGGCTTTTGAAATACTTTGAATCTATCATCATTATCGAGTTTCCATCTTTATCAAAACCCGACCAATTTGGGGAAAGTAAATTCATGCCACGGCCATCGATATTTTGCAACGTAACACCGTAAATACTGTTTAAATCCGTATTTTTGATGGTTATTCCAATCGCTTTGGTATCATCATTATTCTTTATTTTATCGCCATCTTTGAATGGGTTCGGTTGCCACCCGTTAACTCCTTTTCTCGAAGTGTAAACAGATGTAAACAATATCTCGGCACCCTTTATAGGTTTGTTGTAAATAATGCCATAGCTAACCTTGGTTTTTTGAGGTAACTTATACATTCTTACCTCCAATTTTTTGTTTGCGATATTGTAAGTCCCCAAGTCCATGGTCAAATAACCTGGAAAATCGCTCGCACTATTCCACCTAAATTTTACCTTATCAGGAATCAATTGATCTTTCAAAAGCACTGTATCATTTTGTATTATAGAGTACCTGTAGAGTTGAATACTATCTTTGTGGATTCTTGTCTCAAGCTCAATCCTTTTTGCTCCCGTTAACAGCGATAGGTTTCCAAACGGAGCGTTATCTAAATTTAAATAAGGAACGACCTTTTTCGTGCCACCATCAACAAGCATAAATACATTGCAATTGGACCATCTCGATAGCAGTGAATAATGCATCGGGTTTCCATATTCGTCAACAAGGTACTTGTTTTTATTCTGCGCACTTAATAGCTGCGCTGTTAACATCAATAAATACAGTAGCGTTATATTTTTCATATTTGGAATTTTTTATAAAACTGCACTTAATAGCTAGTCTTAAAAACCCCAAAATAGTAAATGAAACCTTTAAACCAGTTTTTGATGCTTATGAGATAGAATTTATTTCTGAGAGATACATTCTGGATTTAAACTGATTGTACTAAAGTAAATTTTTCGCCCGCTGATCTACCTATAAAATAAGCACAGATCTGAAATAATCTGATATAAAAACGATATGGCCAAGTTTCCCTTTTTCCTAAAAGTTTGTACAGATATTCAATGAAACTTGAATTGAAAAACCCAATTCAACCTGCTTCAAAGTCTGATAAAACATAGTGATTCTCACGCGAGTTAATAAACCCTAAAGGAGCTCAATTTTCCGCAGAGGCCAATTTTGCCAGATTGGCAGATTAACAGGGGCTTAGTGGGGGATTAACAGGGGGGTGACAGGGGGTTAGTAGGGACAAATCCCTGACAACCCTCTACCAAAACCGTGTCAACACCTCTTCAATGTTCAGTCAGATAAGTGAATAAATTGTTTGTCGGTGGCCTTCAGATTCGATGATTTTCGAAACCAATCTGGTGAACCTCATACGCAGAAAACTTCGAATGAAAACACCCCTGGGAAATAACGAATATAATACCTTGCTTTATAGGCAAAAAACTTAAATTTGCGACAATACAAATCAAAATTATCATGAGTTTCAGAATAGAACACGATACTATGGGCGAGGTTCAGGTGCCTGCCGACAAATACTGGGGTGCACAAACCGAACGCTCACGCAACAACTTCAAAATTGGCCCGGAAGGTTCCATGCCTAAAGAGATTATCCATGCTTTTGGTTATCTGAAAAAAGCTGCGGCTTTGGCAAACACTGAACTTGGCGTACTTTCTGCAGAAAAAGCTGAGTTAATCGCTAAAGCTTGTGATGAAATCATTGCAGGAGATTTAGATGATCAGTTTCCTTTGGTTATCTGGCAAACCGGTTCAGGTACGCAAAGTAACATGAACGGAAACGAAGTAATCGCCAATCGTGCTCACGTAATTAACGGAGGGGCGCTGGCTGATGATAAGAAAGTTCTTCACCCAAATGACGATGTAAACAAATCACAGTCATCAAACGATACTTACCCTACTGCAATGCACATTGCAGCTTATAAACTTACAGTTGAAAATACCATTCCGGGACTGGAGCAATTGCGTAATGCACTCGCTAAAAAAGTAGAGGAGTTCTCAGGAATTACCAAAACCGGCCGTACCCACTTTATGGATGCTACCCCCCTAACATTAGGTCAGGAGTTTTCAGGTTATGTTCAGCAAATCGACAACAGCATCAGGGCCATTAAAAATGCTTTGGTAATGGTTGCCGAATTGGCATTAGGTGGTACTGCTGTAGGTACAGGCTTAAACACGCCAAAAGGCTACGACGTATTGGTAGCGAAAAAAATAGCAGAATTAACGGGGCTTCCATTTGTAACTGCTCCGAATAAATTTGAAGCATTAGCCGCTCACGATGCCATGGTAGAACTTTCTGGCGCCTTAAAACGCACAGCAGTTGCCTTGATGAAGGTCGCTAACGATGTTAGAATGTTGAGTTCTGGTCCGCGTTGTGGAATTGGAGAAATTGTAATCCCTGATAACGAGCCGGGATCATCGATCATGCCAGGTAAAGTTAACCCTACTCAACCGGAAGCCTTAACAATGGTTTGCGCACAGGTGATGGGTAATGATGTAGCTGTTTCAATTGGTGGAATGTCTGGTCACTTCGAACTGAATGTTTTCAAACCTTTAATCGCGGCGAATGTTTTACAATCGGCTCGTTTACTTGGAGATGCCTGCGTTTCTTTCACCGTTAAATGCGCAGAAGGAATTACGGCTAACTTACCGGAGATTGAAAAGCACTTACAAAACTCTCTAATGTTAGTAACTGCTCTAAATCCTCATGTGGGTTACGAAAATGCAGCAAAAATTGCTAAGAAAGCACATAAAGAAAATAAAACACTAAAGGCTGCGGCTGTAGAATTGGGTTTACTAACCAGCGAACAATTCGATGAGTGGGTACGTCCGGAAGATATGGTTGGAAGCTTAAAATAAGCTTTAAACAAAGTTGCTGATTACCAACTCATGAAGTAAGGGTCAGCAACTTTTATCAAAGGCGCTAACCGGATTGTAACCAGTGGAATTCACCATGGAACTAGCAGTTTGGCAAGGTTGTTTTAATTTGTTAAATAAAATACAGGAGATTTACTTATGACGATATTGTATAGCTTGGTTTCGCTTCTATCACCATTGATTATTTTCATCACTTGCTGTTATTACATTTCTAAACAAGTTAAAATTGACTCCATTTTAATGTTGATTGGTTCATCCATTTCAATTTTGATCAGCGTTTTTTATAATATATTAATGCCATTCCTAATGCAATCTCGTAACCTTTCCATGACTGCAACCACCAGCTATTACAGCATCGCAGGGATCATTGGATTCTTCGGTGGAATTTCTTTTGCGGCAGGTCTTTTAATATTGGTTTATAATACCGTAAATAGCTTTAAAAGCTTCCCTGATTCATTCCCACCGAACGAATTTAAATAATATATGCCTTCAATTATTAAGTTTGCCAACTCGAAAGCCTTCAATGGAGGTTTCCGGCTAAAGCATTTATCCCTCATACTTTTCACGTTTTCTGTTTTACAGGTTGCCTGTTCATCCCGGCCCAACATACAGGGTAAAGGAGAGGAATTTATGCAGGGCATCTGGAATGAAGATTCTGTTGCGTTTAGCAATAAGTTAAGTAATTATACCCAGCACCACTTCAAGATCACCTGCGATTCGGTTTACATTGACTTTGTCACGCACAGCAAAACCAATTTTTATGAAGATTCATGCTACAACAATGGTGTCTGGAAAGAATATGCCAAAGGGGTTTACGCCGTTCGGGGTGATACCCTATTTGTTGGAGCCACCTTTACCAATGCCAATTACAAGCAAAAAATCTCAGGATGCTACAGAATCGGCCGATATGAGAAAAATTTCCTGATCAGGAAAAAATCAGCTGATACCCTGGTACTGGAAAGCCTGAGCGACCAAAGAGAAATTAAATTATCCTTAAAGGAGAAAGTTACCTGTGTACAAAAAGAATTATAATATGATATTCAAATCAATCAAAAAGAAACTATTTACAATTGCTGCCGTTGGTTTAATGGCTTACCTTCCATTACAGGCCAATGCATGGGGTATGATTGGCCACCGTGTAGTTGGAGAAATTGCCGACAGTTACCTTACAGCTAAAGCCCGGAAAGCAATCCAGGCAATCCTGGGTTCAGAAAGCATCGCAATGTCGGCAAACTGGGGCGATTTTATCAAGTCAGACTCAACCTACAACTATCTTTACAACTGGCATTTTGTTAATCTCCCTGGCGGACTGGATAAACAAGGTGTATACAATATTCTGGAGACTGAAAAGGCCCCAAATCTATACAACAAGATTGTTGACCTGACCGCTGTTTTGAAGAAACCAGGAAGTACAGCGAGCGAGAAAAAACTGGCATTGCGCATGTTGATCCACATGATGGGCGATTTATGTCAGCCTATGCACGTTGCGCATAAGGAAGACTTGGGGGGCAACAGGGTCTCGGTACTATGGTTTAATGAAAAGTCCAACCTACACCGGGTATGGGACGAACAGTTGATCGAGTACCAGCAACTAAGCTACACCGAATATACTAAAGCAATCAATCATCCATCTGCTGTTCAATTATACAACTGGAGAAATACCAGCCTGAAAGATTGCATTTATGATTCGTATCAGGTTTGTTCAAAAATTTACGATTACACCAAACCAGATGCTAAGCTAAGCTATCGCTACAATTTTGACTGGGTTGGTACGCTTAATGAACAGTTGTTAAAAGGTGGAGTTCGGCTTGCGCAAATGCTAAACACCATTTATAAGTAAGCATAAAGCCCATGTTGCTCATTCGTTATGCAGTTACCCAGGGAAATCATTTTAATTATAATTAAAGACTAAAAAATAAAGATCAGATTTTGAAAATTTTAATGGTTTGCCTGGGTAATATTTGTCGCTCACCACTGGCAGAAGGTATCATGCGGCATTTAACGGCTGAGCAAAACCTGAATTGGGAAATTGCTTCTGCAGGTACAGGAAACTGGCATATTGGTAAAGCGCCGGATTACAGGAGTGTGAAAGCAGCAAAATCCTTTGGCTATGATATCAGTACACAACGCGCGCAGCAATTCAACCACTCCATGTTTGCCAGATATGATCTGATTCTGGTAATGGACAGAAACAACCTGAAGGACGTACAAAATCTCGCTCAGAGTGAGGAAGAGCGCAAAAAGGTAAAACTGTTTCTCGACAATGATGAAGTAACCGATCCATACTGGGACGATGCGTTGTTTGATCCGGTATGCCTGCAGGTTGAAAAAAGATGTAGAGAAATTATCAAACAACTTTCTTAAATTTATCTTTTAAATTAATAAACTAACCAATTATGAAAAACGCAGCTTCTGCTTGCTTGCTTCTTTGCAGTATCTTCCTGTTTCAAAGTTTCACTAACACTAAAAAATCAGCAAGAATTTTAGTGTTCTCGAAAACAAAAGGATACAGACACAATTCAATAGAAACCGGAAAGCTTGCGATTCAAAAACTGGGTTTAAGCAATAATTTTGTGGCCGATACCACAGAAAATGCTGATGCGTTTACCGAAGCAAATTTAAAGAAATATGCCGCTGTGGTTTTCCTCAGCACTACAGGCGACGTACTGAATGACAAGCAACAGATTGCTTTTGAACGTTACATTCAGGCTGGAGGCGGTTATGTTGGCATCCATGCCGCAACAGATACAGAGTACGACTGGCCATGGTACGGCAAACTAGCAGGCGCCTATTTCATTAGCCATCCTGCTGTACAGGAAGCCCGGTTTATTATCAAAGATTACAATCATCCTTCTACAAAATTTATCACAGACTCTGTGTGGATGCACAAAGATGAGTTATACAATTTTAAAGATATCAACCCTGACATTAAGGTGCTTATTAATATCGATGAACGTTCGTATACCGGAGGTAAGAACGGATCAAACCACCCATTTAGCTGGTACCACGACTTTGACGGCGGAAGGGCCTTTTATACATCCATGGGGCATACCAAGGAAACCTGGGCTGAAGATAAATTCTTAAAGCACCTTTCAGGGGGCATTGAATATGCCATTGGCAACCAGAAAAAATTAAACTACAGCAAAGCTCATTCAAATTTTTAAGCAGCGCTATTCCAAAAGCCGCAGCTTACCCGCCGATTGTTTTCTTGTAGTTTACCAGATAAATATAATGCAGCATACAAAACGAGGCGATAGCACCAAAGGTATGCCATAAAAAATGAGTACCTACAGTTAGAATCTCCCATTTATCGGCAATGCGGAAGGTAAGGGCAAAAATAAAAGACAACAGGGCAAAGCCTACCCACTTTCCGTTCCGCCACTCTGTTTTAATCAGGTAACCAAAAACCGGGAATAAAACCAGCGCCGCCATAAAGGCGTAATTGATGTTAATGAAAATCTGAAAGTCTCCATTTGAAAAAAGTTTCCGCACATAAAACTGAAATACTGCATAAACAATTACGATAAGTGCGGCAAAATACCACCTGGTAATTTTGGCCAGGAAATACACGCCTGCCGATAAACATAAAAGCATAATCGGCATCCAGTCCATCATAATGAAAACAGGCCATCGGCGTAATCCATGATAGGTAGTGCCACCAATACCTCCAATATACAGCAATACCAGTGCAATGGTTAAGAAAGTATGCTGCCTGCCTTTTCCCCAGATTTTAAATGTCCAGTACACTGCAATAGCCAGAAAGAAACAGCTTGTAACCGTGTTTAGCGGTTCCGGGAATAATTGATTAAGATTGGTTTCTGTATATATTGTGCCACCATCAGGCGGAGTTTGGAGTATCATCATTTTGAGACAATTAGATTGTTCAGCCAATACTAATAAAAGCATTTAATGTGGTTTTCTGTTCCAAACAACAAGTAAAAAATTTGCGACTGAAACTTAACAGAAAGTTATTCATGTTGTCTTTCAGCTTGTATGCAACTAAACCTGAAACCGTTTTTATAAAATGACAAACCTTTTGTATCTGATCGTGTTGAATTTATACATCAAATCTAAAAATATGAAAACTACAACAGTAACATCAGAAATTTTAAATGACCTTGTTCAAATAAATAACGACCGTATTGCAGGTTATGAAAAAGCACGTAAAGAATTAACAGATAGCGACGCTGATTTGAAATCATTGTTTCTTAATATGATTGAAGAAAGTCAGAAATACAAAATGGCACTTGCAACGGAAGTTGCAGCATCGGGTGAAGATATCGAGACCGGCACAACTACTTCAGGTAAAATTTACAGAGGATGGATGGACGTTAAAGCCTTGTTTACAGGCCATGATCGTCAAACAGTTCTAAACAACTGCGAGTTTGGAGAAGATGCTGCTCAAAATGCTTATAAAGCAGCTTTAGAAGAAGAAGAACTTCCTGCAAACATCAGAGCGTTGATTTCTGACCAGAAAGCTGCTCTAAGAACCTCCCATGATGAGATTAAGAGATTACGCGATTCACAGGCATAATCAATAGCTATTAATAACACTTAAACAAAAAAGCCGAAGGTTCGCTGATCATGATCAGCGAACCTTCGGCTTTTTATTTTGTGCCTATGCTTCCAGCTCTTTATCTAAATGTTCGGTAACCCGTTGAATGGTATTGTCAATCGTATTACTCAAGATGGTCAGATAAGAACCTTTCTTAGCATTACTGATTGCATCCTGAAGGCATTCAGTACTTCTGTTATTAATAATAATCTCCTTATTAGGATCTACTTCTTTTATCCCCTTTACCAAAAGCTCCACCAGTTCCTGCTGATCCCTTCCGCGAAGGTATTTTTCCTGACAGATATATATTTTATCAAACATCTGAGCAGCAATTCTTGCAGTTTCCACAATATCCTCATCCCTCCTGTCCCCTGTACCAGAAATAATACCCACATGTTCAGTGGCCTCAACACTTTGTAGGAAAGCTTTTACGCCGTTAAAGCCATCAGGATTATGTGCAAAATCTACCAGAACTTTGAAATCTTTAAATCTGAATACATTCATCCGTCCTGGGGTATGTGCTGCAGATGGTATAAAAGTTTCTAGTGCCAAACGGATGTCTTCAGGTTTGTATCCCCATAAGTAAGCCGATAAAGTTGCCGCCAATACATTCTGGATCATGAAGTTCACCGCACCACCAAAGGTAAGTGGAATGTGAGTGGCCTTATCTACCCGAAGTTTCCAGTCGCCGGTTTTAATGGTAATGTAACCGTTTTCATAAATGGCAGCAATTCCACCTTTTTTACAATGGTCTTTAATTACGGGATTGTTTTCATCCATACTGAAATAAGCCACGTTACAGCGTGCGTCTCTGGCAATCTTAACGCAATAACCATTATCAGCATTTAATACCGCCCAGCCTTTACGGCGAACGGCACCAATTACCACCGCTTTAACCCGGGTTAAATCATCGAGGTTATGGATATCCGCTATTCCGAGGTGATCTTCCTGAATATTGGTTACCACACCAATATCACAGGCATTAAATCCCAATCCAGCCCTTAAAATGCCCCCACGGGCAGTTTCCAGCACAGCAAATTCCACTGTTGGATCTTTCAATATAAATTCGGCACTTACCGGTCCGGTGGTGTCACCCTTCATCAGCATGGTGTTATGTACATAAACACCGTCGCTCGTGGTATACCCAACACGTTTTCCGTTGCTTCGAATGATGTGCGCAATTAAGCGTGTAGTAGTGGTTTTACCATTGGTACCTGTTACAGCTATAATTGGAATCTGCGATAATTTCCCTTGCGGATAAAGCATATCGATTACCGATGCAGCTACGTTTCTTGGTAAACCTTCACTTGGAGCAAGGTGCATTCTAAATCCAGGGGCCGCATTAACCTCTAACACCACACCACCATTTTCAGTTAACGGTTGTGTTAAATTCTGCGCCATAATATCGATACCACAAATATCCAGGCCAATTACCCTTGAAATCCGCTCGCATATAAATATGTTTTGTGGATGAACAATATCTGTTACATCAATCGATGAACCACCCGTACTCAAATTAGCCGTTGATTTTAGATATACAATTTCACCCTTCTCCGGTATGGTTTCCAGCGTATATTCCTTTTTAGCCAGCAAATCCAGGGTATCCCGGTCCACACTGATTTCAGTTAACACATTTTCATGTCCATAACCACGGCGTGGATCCTCGTTTTCCTTATCGATAAGCTCCTGAATGGTATGAATACCATTTCCTCTAACATGGGCCGGGTCGCGCTGCGCTGCAGCAACCACTTTATGATCGATTACCAGCACGCGGAAGTCGAAGCCTGTAATAAATTTTTCAATAATAACCCTGCGTGAGTAGGTTTTGGCATATTCGAAAGCAGCTAATGCTGCTTCCATCGTTTTTACATTTATTGTAGCGCCTTTTCCGTGATTTCCATCCAAAGGTTTAAATACAAGTGGAAAACCAACTTTTTTCACTGAAGCTTCCAGCTCATCAGGATTGGAAATGGTAACACCGGAAGCAACCGGAATTGCAGCCTCAGTTAATAAGCGCTTCGTTTCTTCTTTATTGCTGGCAATGTCGACAGCAATACTACTGGTTTTTTCCGTCATGGTAGCCCTGAAGCGCACCTGATTTTTCCCGTAACCCAATTGCACGAGCGAGCTTTTGTTTAACCTGATCCATGGAATACTTCTGCTCACCGCCTCTTCTACGATAGAACCAGTACTTGGCCCTAATGCCTCCAACAGACGGATTTCTTTCATCCTGTGAATATCGTGCTCCAAATCATACTCTCTGTTATCGATCAATGCCTCCGCAATTCGAACCGCAGCCTCAGCAGAGTAAACCCCTACTTTTTCTTCCAGATAGCTGAATACCACATTGTAAATGCCTTCAGTTTTAGTTTGGCGTGTACGGCCAAAACCTGTATCCATCCCTGCAAGTGTTTGTATTTCCAGTGCAATATGTTCAATCACATGGCCCATCCACGTGCCTTCTTTTACACGGGTGAAGAACCCACCTTCAACGCCTTTTGAACAGCGGTGTGTAAACATACTGGGCAATAGTTTTTCAATTCTTTCACTAAATCCGTCGATGCTATTGGTTGGCCTTTGCTCCATATCCTCCAGATCCAAACGCATTTGGATAAGCTTTTTCCTGCTAATTGACCAGATATTTGGCCCTCTCAATACTTGTATGTTTAATATCTTCATGTAATAATTTGTTCGTTTTCTAAATGCAGTTTAGGATGGCCTTTTTAATCAATTTGATGGATAAAATTAATGACTGTAAATTATACATTTATTTTGAAAATAGACGCCCAAATAGCTAAATCAAAAATCTGGCTTATTTGTTTTGTTTTCAACATCATTCAAACGAATTTAAAGGGCAGAAAATTTCAACTTTTGTTAATAAAGCGAATATTATTGACAAAAAAAGTCGTGTTTTTTATCTTAAGCTGATATATTTGGGTTTTTCGATATAATTATAATACACAAAGAATGGTTCCGAAAGGTAAACTCATTATTATTGGTGGGGCAATCAACACAGGAAGCTTTGCAGAAACGCAGTTCGGCTTAACTGACAATATGAATTTTTTTGAGCGTGGAATTTTAAAACGAATTACTACAGAATCCGTACGCGACACAGAATCCCGGTTTGAGATCATCACTACCGCCTCACTCATGCCTGAAAAGGTTGGTGAAGAATACATTAAAGCTTATGCACAGCTCGATGTACACAACCTGGGTGTATTAAATATTACCAACCGCGAGGAAGCAAACGCTGACGAAAACTATGAACGGATTAAGGCTGCAGAAGTCATTATCTTTACAGGAGGCGATCAGCTGCGTTTGTCATCCATATTTGGAGGAACCAAAATACATCAGCTCTTATTGGAAAAATATAGAAACGAACCTGTGGTAATTGCCGGTACATCTGCCGGGGCTGCTGCAAGTTCAAAAAATATGATCTATCAAGGCAGCAGTAAAGACGCCCTTTTGAAGGGTGAGGTCAAAATTACAGGTGGGCTTGGCTTTATTGATGATGTAATTGTAGACACGCATTTCGTTCAACGGGGAAGAATAGGCCGTTTACTGTATGCAGCTGCCAGCAACCCTGGTATTCTGGGTATCGGACTTGGAGAAGATACCGGTTTGTTTATTTCAGAGGGCCACACCATGGAAGCCATTGGTTCCGGGATGGTGATATTGGTTGACGGGAGACACATGGCCGACACCAACTTAACTGATGTGGAAATGGGGCAACCTGTATCCATCAAAAATATGGTTGTACACGTCATGTGCGACGGAGATGTTTACGATTTAACCGATCATAGTCTGGTGATTCACCACCCAAAGGTTGCTCCGATAGCATAAAACTTAACCCGATACTTGATACAACAAAAATGAAACTCATTATACACGGAGGCTTTTTCAGTGAGTCATCCACCAATCAGGAGACCAAAAAAGCTAAACAGGATGCGCTTTCGGATATTGTTCGCCTTGGACATGAATACCTGAAAACACATACGGCTTTGGAAACTGTTGTTTATACGGTTGCATTGCTGGAAGATAATGAGCTGTTCAATGCCGGTATCGGTTCACAAATTCAAAGTGATGGCAAAGTCCGGTTGAGTGCATCACTAATGGACGGTAAAACGGAAAAATTCAGCGGTGTAATTAATGTAGAAGATATTAAAAATCCGATAGCGGTTGCAAAGCAGTTACTTCCTTACGACGACCGCGTTTTGAGTGGCGAGGGCGCCCAAATCTTTGCAAGGGAAAATGGCTTTGACTACTTCAACCCGATTACTCCTCAACGACAATCGGAATATGAGGCGAAACTAAACCAGCAAAACAATAAAGGCACCGTAGGTTGTGTAGCACTTGATGCTGAAGGTAACCTTGCCGCTGCCACTTCAACAGGAGGTAAAGGATTCGAAATTCCATGCAGGGTGAGCGACTCAGCAACAGTTGCCGGAAACTTTGCCAATCAACATGCAGGGATTTCATGCACCGGCGTTGGAGAAGATATTGTAAGCGGTGCATTGGCGGCTAAAATTGTTACCAGGGTAACCGACGGATTTTCTTTAAAAGATGCTGCAGATAAAACCTTTACCGAACTGGCGGTACTTGATGGCTTTGCCGGTATCATTGGAATTTCTGCTGCAGGTGAAATTTACCATTGCGATTCTCATCCCTATATGGTGTGGGCATCTTTTGATGTTAATTTACAGGTATTTAGCTAAAATTTCAATTAAAGTATTATTTTTGTTGCATGACCAAAATTTTACTGGCTTTTATCAGCCTTTTTGCATCATTACAACTTTACGCTCAAAACATCGAAAAATCCGATTATCAGGAACCAAACGGTGGTACAGCTATCAATATTGCCGTTTCTAAATTTGACCTCGAAGATGGAAACTCTTTCTTTGAAGAGGCTGAAGATTCAGAACGCAAAGGCGACTATAATGAAGCACTCACACTTTTTGGTAAAGCGGCATTTGAATACAATGCCATAAAAAACTTCGGCAAGTATGGTCAGGCCATTTTAAAAATGAGCAACATGCACTATCAGCTTGGCCGCTTCGGTGATGCAGAGCAGATTTTACTGAACGTTGCCTTAAAGAACTACTCCAAAATGGGCAGCAAGCCCGGTCTGATGAACTCCTATAACCTGTTAGGACGTGTTTATCTTGCAAACAACAAGTACACGCAATCCATGTGGTTCTACACGCAGCAAGGTATCCTGGCCAAGCAATTGAGAAGCGATCACGCATACATTGAATCCGTTCTGGGAATTGTTCAGGTAAAAATCAAAAAAAGAGATTTCACACTTGCGCTTCGTGATTTAAAATCTGCAGAATGGCTGGCTACTTCAATTAAAAGCAACCAGTATAAAAACCAGATCCGGGATGCACGGGAGCTTATCGCTGCCAAAACAAGCGCTAAAGCGAAAAGCTAGTTAGCTTCACCATAATCACTTTGTAATATTCTTTAATCGATTGGTTAAGCCTGCCGGATGGTAAAACAATTTTAAATCTGTCACGTTAGCTCTAGAGATTGTTAAATAAAAAGCTTTTAGCTAGATTTGAGAAAGTTTTAACAAGAGACAGTAATAATGCTGTCTCTTTTTTGTTTTTTTGATAAAATGGTATCATATTGGCTATATAGAATTGGAAATGGATTTTAAATCATTTAAAGAGATGTTAAAGAGAGTATTTTTTGTAATTTTTACGGCTGCTGTACTGGCTTGTCACGCATCGCCTAAAACTCAGCCTATAGTTGAGGGAGTTACCAATGTTAAACCCGACGAGCAACAACAACTGGTGATTAAAGAAGTTGTTAATCTGATTGAAAGCTACAATTACAAAAAAATCCAGATCAATGATTCAATCTCTTCTTTGATATTGGATAAGTATATCAAATCACTGGATCAGGGCAAAAATTACTTTCTGGCTTCAGACATCAAAGATTTCGAAAAATACAGGTTTACGCTTGATGACGATTTTAAAAATGGAGATTTAAGTGGCCCGTTCTATATCTATAATGTTTATGCCAAACGTTTAAATGAATACTTTAATTACTCTTTAGCACAAATTAAAACCAAGTTTAACTTCAACGAAAACGACACCTTTGTTTACGACAGGGAGAAAATGCCATGGGCTGCCTCTACTAGCGCTTTGAACGATAACTGGAAGAAACGGGTAAAATATGAGCTGGTAAACTTAAACCTTGCCGGTACTGCCGAGGCTAAGAATGTGGAAACATTAACCAAACGTTATCAGAATTTACAATCGCAGACATCGAAAACCAATAATCAGGATGTTTTCCAGATCCTGATGGATGCTTTTACCGAATCGGTAGACCCACACACAAATTATTTTGTTCCATCAAGAGCAACTGAGTTCAACGAGGAAATGTCGCGCTCATTTGAGGGAATTGGTGCACGTTTACAACTGGAAAATGAAGTGGTAAAAATTGCTGAAATTATTCCGGGAGGCCCTGCATTTAAAGGCAAGCAACTGAGTGCCGGCGACAGAATTATCGCAGTAGCCCAGGGCGATGGAGAATTTGTTGATATCGTTGGATGGAGACTGGATGCCACTGTATCTAAAATTAAAGGCCCTAAGGGTACTAAAGTGCGGTTAAAGGTAATTCCTGTCGGAAAAGAAATGTCTTCTAAGCCGGTGATTATAGAGATGCTTAGAGAGAAAGTAATTTTGGAAGATCAGTCTGCCAAGAAAAAAGTAAAGACCATTACCACCAATGGTAAGGAATATAAAGTCGGAATCATTTCCCTGCCTGCTTTTTACGCTGATTTTAAAGCGGCAAATGCGGGAGATAAAAATTATAAAAGTACAACGCGTGATGTAAGAAAACTGATCGACTCACTAAAAACCATCGATAAGGTAAATGCTATTGTGATGGACTTACGTGGCAATGGTGGGGGATCACTTGTTGAAGCGATATCATTAACTGGTTTGTTCATTGATAAAGGCCCGGTTGTACAGGTAAAAGATTTACGCGGTAAAATTGAGGTAGATGAAGATGAAAACACTGGTGTAGCCTGGGATGGCCCATTTGGTGTAATGGTTGACCGTTTAAGTGCTTCTGCGTCTGAAATTTTTGCAGGTGCTATTCAGGATTACGGCCGCGGTATCATTATGGGCAGTCAAACATATGGTAAGGGTACCGTTCAGTCATCAATCGATTTAAACAAGCTGGTTAACCCTAATATGTTGCAAAAAATTGCTTCTATCATTTCAAGGGATAAAACAGTGGGAACATCACCTAGTTCAACAACTGCTGCTGATATTAATCTGGGTCAGATTAACTTAACAATGGCGAAGTTTTATCGTGTAGCTGGTAGCAGTACACAGCATAAGGGTGTGATACCTGATGTTACATTTCCATCGGTTTACCCAATGGATAAAATTGGTGAAGATACAGAGCCATCTGCTTTGCCATGGGATGTTATTGCAAGCTCAAATTTCAAAGCCGTAGCGAACTTAACAGCTGTTAAGGCAGGCTTAATCAAAAACAGCGAGCAACGTGTTGCAGGTTCACTGGATTTCAAATATTTGAAACAGGATATTGCTGACCTCAAAAAACGTGACGCTGAAATCTCAGTTCCGCTAAATGAGGTTAAACTTAAAGCCGAACGTGATGCTCAGGAAGCTAAATCTTTAGCCAGACAAAATGAATTGAGGGCGCTAAGAGGCCTTCCTGCAATCAAAAAAGGAGAGAAGGTTACTAAACAGGATTCATTTGATTTCATCGAAGATGAGTCGTTAAAAGTAATGGGCGACTTTATGCAACAGTCTGGCAATTATGTAATGAATCTCGGAAATACTACCCAGCAGTTCTAAGGGCATTTTTTGAGTTAAAAAAAAGCCTGTGAGACTTCTCACAGGCTTTTTTTATATTGAATTAAATTTAAGCTTTCTTTGCATTATTCTGGCTTTGTTGCATGGCCATCATTTCCTTCATGGTTTTATTCATGCCTTCAGTACTCCCGTCTAAGAAAATCACATTTCCTTCGCTATACTCAGCAAACTGTTTAATGGCTTCTGTCCACATGGTGAAAAGGATTACCGATGTATCCAGATTGGCTTGCTGCATTTCATGAGCAGCATTGGTCATACCCTTTGCAACTTCTTCCCTGAATAAGGCAATACCTTGTCCGCGTAACTGAGCAGCCTCACGTTCTGCGGTTGCCGCAATTTTAATCGCATTTCCATCCGCTTCTGCACCTTTGGTTTTAGTAATCAATAAAGCCTGACCTTCGTTTTCAGCAGCAGCTTTTAAATTATTTGAGGCTACAACCCGGCTCATCGAACGCATAATCTCTTCATCGAAAGTGATGTCGTTCAATTGAAGATCCTGAAGATGATAACCCCATCCATCTAAAACCTGATCAATTTGTTCTTTTACATGGAGTACAATTTCATTTCTTTGGGCCAATACATTTGCCTGCTTTTGTGTGGCTACGTAAGCACGAATGGAACCTTCTATCGTCCGGATCAGGGCTTGCATTAAATTGCTTGCATCAACAAATTTGAAAGCCACATTTTTAATGGTTTCTTCATCCTGATTAATTACAGAATAAAGTAACATCGCTTTAAAATATACATTGGCCTGGTCTTGTGTAACCGCCTGAAAGGATAGTTCCACAGATCTGTTCTGAATGGAAATCCTCGAATAGATCTGTTCAATTAAAGGAATCTTAAAATTTAATCCTGGCCTAAGCAGGCGTTGGTATTTTCCAAAAACAGTTACTACTGCGATTGTACCTTGTTTAACAGTAACGAAAGAACTTAAAAGAATGAGAATTCCGATTACGACGAGAATGTAAATTGTGTATTGCATAATTAGATTTTTTTATGAAGTTATAAAAAAATCAACACAATGGTTTATCCTTTAAATCTTAACGCCAAAACAAAAGGAATTATTTTTTGTCTATATGATACTAAAATTTAAATCATGAACGTAAAAAGAACATTTGGTACTATACTGACCATATTAGGAATAATCGGTCTAATTTATGCGGGTTATGGTTTCGTAAATCACAGCCAGAATACCAGAGGGCTCATGGTATACGGTATTATCGGATTAATATTTTTTGTTTCCGGAATAGGGCTGGTAAAGAATACAAAAGACGAAATATAATTGCTATCATTCGCTGCTAGAGTTGCTTTTTTTTCTGTTTTATAATCTGATACTGAGTAAAAGCAACCAGGCAGCCTGCCAATATGATGATTCCTGCCGACCATAGGTTTTTTGGATTCTGATTAATGTAATAGGCAGCTACCAATACCAGTACGGCAGCCGCGATAGCAATAATATAATGAATAATCAGTCCTTTCTTCATAAAGCAAAGATTCTGAAATAAATCGGATTTGATGTAAAGGAAAACTAATCTTTTACAGTAATACGGTTATTTTCGAACTGGAGTTGATGCCCGATGAAATCAGTATCGGTTAATTCCTTTATTTTTTTGAAGGCCCTTTCATTTTCATCAACTGTTAAACGGTTGATTTTGTCTTGCTGCACGGATACCACATCGGCATATAGAAAATCACCCTGAGCGTTGATTTTTAACTGGAGCAGGGGTGCAATACCATTATTCCCTTTTAAGCTGAACATGCCGTAGGTGCAGAAATTTCCAAGACTATAAGCAATGAATTTTTTCTTATAAACTTCAACAGCTCTGCTTACATGAGGGCCATGACCGAGCACAACATCCGCTCCCGCATCAATGACAGCATGTGCAAAAGCATAAACATTTCCCCGGTTTTCCTTATAGAAGATCTCATTACTCCGCGGCACATGTTCAAACCGGGCACCCTCTCCTCCACCATGAAAAGAAACGATTACAATGTCAGCCTGCTGCTTCAGCTGGGCAACCAGTTCCTTCGCTTCTTTGATTTTATTGATCGAGACTGTATTTTCATTGGGCGCAAAGGCACAAAAAGCATATTTAACGCTATCTTTCTCAAAAATCTCGAAAGCCTTATTTACCTGCCCGGCATAATGAATTTCAAGAGAATCCAATAATCGCGCCGTATTTTTCCTTCCTTTAGCATCAAAGTCGCCAACATGGTTATTGGCAATACTCAGTACATTAAAACCCGCTTTTTTATAAATTTCCGCATAGCGGTCAGGCATCCTGAACGCATAACAGCTGTTGGGATTAACGCCATTACATTTAGTAGAATTTCCAGAATTTAAAAAGCAACCTTCCAGATTCCCAAAAACTATGTCTCCTTTTAATAAACTGTCTACAGCCTGAAAACTATTTATTGCATCATCTGGTGGCAGATTAGTTTTTGATGGAAAAGCAGACCCCAACATGATGTCGCCAACTGCTGTGATGGATATGGTATCTTTTATCTTTTTGGGTAGGGTATCCTGCACGGCAACCGGCACAACAACCTGGGCATTATTACTCGTGCAGCTTAATATCACAAGAATAGTCAATAAAGCAAAAATCAGGTTACCTGCGAACTTCATGAATTGGTTTTAATGGTATAAAAAAATCCTCCGGAAATACTTCGGGAGGATTATATATTCTAACGTCGATGTAATTGGCTATTTGTGAATATCAATAACTGCAACGTAATTATTCTACTGTAAACTCTTTCTTAAATGATTCGAGCACCCTGCCGCCCTTATAGAAATACCGGCTATAGTAAGGCTCATTTAAATTACTGATGACCACACCACGAGAGCTGGATGCATGCGCAAATCTGTTGTCACCTAAATAAATACCAACGTGAGATATGCTTCTGCTTTTGATTTTGAAGAAAACCAAATCACCTTCTTTTAAGTCCTCTTTTGATAAGGGGTCAACCATGCTAAAAATATCACGTGAATTTCTTCTGATGGTTGTGTTGAAAACTTTGTCGTAAATCGCTTTAGTGAAAGCAGAGCAATCTATGCCTCTTTTGCTCGATCCACCATAACTGTATGGAGTTCCGATCCACTCATAAATAAACTTGTATAGCTTTAAATTCGATGTCGCATCAACTGCAACGCCCATAACCTGCGAGAAATACTGAGAGGCTAAATTGTCGGGATCGTTTAATTCTTTACCAGATTCTTTTGTTTTTGTTTGCGCAAATGCGGCTGAGAACGTGCAGATAGCGATTAGGGATGAAAACAAAAATTTTTTAATCATGTTATACAGTTATGTTTGGGTATTCACTTACACAGTAACGTAAACCACATGGGCTTATTGTTGGTTGCCAAAAATATCAATTATACAAATGTTATCCAAATGTTAAATGTTAAAAAGTGAAAGTTATTAACATCTCCACCTTTTCAGCTTGTTAGGTAACGCATAACCGTTGAGGATATTGCACTCAAATTAAAATAGTTAAAATATTCCCGGCGTTTCGAGTTACCGGCAGCAATTTACGACACACTGTTATTTATTTTCTCAAAAAATTATATAAAAAGTTCTCGATTTTGCCCCCATCCACAGGCACCCTGACTAATGATTCGGAGAAATTAATAAATTACGGTTAAAGACCATTTTGCAGAATTTAATTTCCCTTTCAATTCAATACATAATGAGATAAACCGCAAAGTTTAAAATCTTTAGAATGGCTGTTTTTTATAAAACAGATGGGGTTGTAAGACTTTGATTGTAAAACAACTGTTAATTCTACGATAAACTAAAGTTCCATAACGATTTTACACTTCAAAGTGCCAAAAATTACAATAAAAAAATTAGATTTGCTGTCGCAAAAAAACAAATACCCTAAAATGAGTGCAGTAGAAATAAATAAAGATACTTGGTTAAAGTGGTTCGAATCGATGTTACTAATGCGTAAATTCGAAGAGAAAACAGGCCAGTTATACGGACAACAAAAAATTCGTGGCTTTTGTCACCTATACATTGGACAAGAAGCTGTAGTTGCAGGTGCAATATCTGCAATGCAAAAAGGTGATTCGATGATTACAACTTACCGTGATCACGCTCATGCTTTAGCTTTAGGCGTAAGTGCTGACAGCATCATGGCAGAAATGTATGGTAAAGCCACAGGTTGCTCAAAAGGTAAAGGTGGTTCAATGCACATGTTTAGCAAAGAACATAATTTTTATGGTGGCCATGCTATCGTTGGAGGTCAGATTCCACTAGGTGCTGGTGTTGCTTTTGCAGAAAAATACAAAGGAACTGATAATGTTAACATTTGTTATATGGGCGATGGCGCTGTACGCCAGGGTGCATTAAACGAAACTTTTAACATGGCTATGCTCTGGAAGTTACCGGTAATTTTTGTTTGCGAAAACAATGGTTACGCTATGGGTACTTCAGTACAACGTACTACAAACATGACCGATATTTATAAAATTGGTTTAGGTTTCGATATGCCATGTGCTCCGGTTGATGGTATGGATCCTGTTGCTGTACACAATGCAATGGATGAAGCCATTCAACGTGCGCGTAAAGGTGAAGGACCAACTTTCTTAGAAATGAGAACTTACCGTTACCGTGGTCATTCAATGTCCGATCCGGCTAAATACCGTACCAAAGAAGAGTTAGAAGATTACAAAGCAAAAGATCCTGTTGAACACGCAAGAGAAACCATCTTAAAAGAGAAATATGCTGATGAGGCATGGATCGAAGAAGTGGAAACAAAAGTTAAAGCGATTGTAGATCAGGCTGTAAAATTTGCAGAAGAGTCTCCTTGGCCAGATGCATCTGAGTTATACAAAGATGTATACATGACTGAGAACTACCCTTACGTAATGGACTAATATTAACAAGATTTCAATTAATTAGATATAATGGCTGATGTAATTAAAATGCCCAAAATGAGCGACACCATGACCGAAGGGGTTTTGGCGAAGTGGCACAAAAAAGTAGGCGATAAAGTGAAAAGCGGTGATGTTTTGGCAGAGGTAGAAACTGACAAGGCAACAATGGATATGGAATCTTATTGGGATGGTACACTTTTATACATAGGCGTAGAAGAAGGTCAGGCTGTTCCAGTTGATGCCATCATGGCCGTTATCGGTAAAGAAGGCGAAGACTATAAAACAGCATTAGAAGCTGAAAAAGGTGGTGAGGCTCCAAAAGCCGAAAGCACTGAAGCTCCTAAAGCTGAAGATAAAAAAGAAGAAGCCGCCCCTTCTCAAGGCGGTGGTTTAAGCGAAGAAGAATTAGCAGCTAAAGGCGTAACGGTTATCCGCATGCCTTTGTTAAGCGATACCATGACTGAAGGCGTTATTGCTGAATGGCATAAAAAAGTTGGTGATAAAGTTAAAGATGATGACGTTTTAGCTGATGTAGAAACCGATAAGGCTACTATGGAAGTGATGGGCTATGCAACTGGTACTTTATTACACATCGGTGTAGAAAAAGGCCAGGCGGCTAAAGTAAATGGAATTATCGCTATTGTTGGTCCTGAAGGAACTGACGTAAGCGGAATTTTAGCAGGTGGTTCTGCTCCGGCTGCAAAAGCTGAAAGCAAAGAAGAAGCACCGAAAGAAGAAAAACAAGCTACAACTGCTGATTCTACTTCAGCTCCTGTTGCAGAAGGCTCTTCAGATAGCCGTGTAAAAGCGTCGCCTTTGGCTAAGAAAATTGCTAAAGATAAAGGAATCGATTTAGCACAGGTTGCTGGTAGTGCAGAAGGTGGACGTATCATTAAAAAAGATATTGAAAACTTCAAAGCCGCTGCAGCTCCGGCGAAATCAGAATCAGCTCCATCGTCAGCTCCGGCTGCAGAGAAAGCCGCTCCTGTTATTCCGACATTTGTTGGAGAGGTAAAATATACTGAAGCACCGGTTTCGCAAATGCGTAAAGTAATTGCAAAACGCTTAGCTGAAAGTTTGTTTACTGCCCCACATTTCTACTTAACTGTAAGTATTGATATGGATAATGCAATGGCTGCCCGTACGGCAATCAATGCAGTTGCTCCGGTAAAAGTTTCTTTCAACGATATCGTAATTAAAGCGGTTGCTGTTGCCTTGAAAAAACACCCGGCAGTTAATTCATCATGGGGTGGTGATAAAATCCGTTTTAATGAGCATACTAACATTGGTGTAGCTATGGCTGTTGAAGATGGTTTATTGGTGCCTGTAGTTCGTTTTGCTGATGGTAAATCATTATCGCACATCTCTGCTGAGGTAAAAGATTTTGGTGGAAAAGCAAAAGCTAAAAAACTACAACCTGCAGATTGGGAAGGAAGTACTTTCACAGTTTCTAACCTGGGTATGTTTGGTATCGATGAGTTTACATCGATTATTAATTCTCCAGATGGTGCAATTTTATCTGTAGGTGCTATTCAAGCGGTTCCTGTTGTTAAAAATGGTGCTGTAGTTCCAGGTAACGTAATGAAATTAACTTTAGGTTGCGATCACCGTGTGGTGGATGGTGCAACCGGAGCACAGTTCTTACAAACCTTAAAAGGTTTATTGGAAGAGCCAATCAGATTACTGGCATAAGCGATTAACGATCATTTCAGCCCCCCGGCTGATTAACATATTAAGCCATTCCTTCTTCAGGAATGGCTTTTTTAATTTAAGGGCTATGGAATTAAAATGTCACGCAGATTAAGATCATGCAAGGCACATTGATCTAATGAAGCGATCGAAACAAATCTTAAACCCTTTCTCCTTTACTTTGTTACTTAATGAAACACCCTCATTATGGATAAAGAAAAATTAGTACAGGAAGCCTATCTGGTAGCACATAAAATAGAAGAAAACGGTAATTTCCCAAATAACCCAAACCTTCCTTTAATGATTTATAAAGGTGCCTTTCTCCTTCATCCTGATGAAACCGAAGAGGCCATTAAAAAGGTTTTTGCACAAAATGGCTATACCAATGCCTGGGTAGATGGTATTTTCGATTACCAGCACTATCATAGCAACACACATGAGGTAATGGGTGTATTCTGTGGTAAAGCAGAAGTTCAGTTTGGTGGGGATCATGGCGTTTGCATTGAGCTTGACAAAGGCGATGTAGTGGTGATACCAGCAGGCGTGGCCCACATGAAATTAAAATCGAGCGAAGACTTCACTGTAGTAGGCGCATACCCCAATGGCGCAGATTACAATATTAAATATGGTAAGCCAGAAGAACGTCCTGAAGCCGATGAGGAAATTACGAAAGTTAAAAGCCCTGATAATGACCCGGTTTACGGCACCAAGGGACATTTATTCGAATGCTGGTATAACCAAAACTGCGCAAATGTTTAAAACTCTTTCGTTTTAACCGTCTAAATTCTTTAATTTTCGGGTTTTAAATACACTATCCTCGATATAAATGAATTTTAGATACATATGTTCAGCATTAGCCCTCTCCATAAGCTTAATCACCGCATGTAATAGTAAAAAATCTGAAGAGAAAAAAGCTGCTGATGCCAGAATACGCGTTAAAGAAGACGATAAAGCAGATAGCCTTCTGATCGCTTATAACCCTGCAAAAGGGGATAAATGGATTGGAGATTTTGTGGACAACCTTCATAGAAAATACGCTTTCAACGGGAATGTGCTGGTGGCAAAGGATGGTAAGATACTGTATGAAAAAGCCGTGGGCTGGGCAGATTACCTGCATCGCGATAGCTTAAAAATTGATTCTGAATTCGAGCTGGCTTCCATTACTAAAACGTTTACCGGAACAGCTATTATGCAGCTGGTTGAGGCAGGAAAGCTCTCCTTAAATGATAACGTTAAAAAGTTTTTTCCAAATTTCCCTTATGAAGGTATTACGGTAAAACTATTGCTTACCCACCGCAGTGGAATGATGAACTACGTTTATTTCATTGACGACATATGGCGCAAGGAGAAACGAAATATGAAAAAGGGCGTAACCAACCAGGAGGTTATGAATATTATTGCCGAGCGTAAGCCCAATCCATATGTTAAACCCGACAACCGCTTCCACTACAACAATTCGAATTTCATGGTGCTGGGTGCGATTATAGAAAAGGTTACCGGACAGCGTTACTCCCAATACATGATGGAGCATATCTTCAAACCTGCAGGAATGAAGCATACACATGTTTACAGTACCACTGAGTATGAAAAAATCCCGGTAGATGTGGTTGGACATGACCGCAACAGCTGGAGATATTCCGTAGCGCAAAACTTTTTAGATGGCCCCGTTGGGGATAAAGGAATTTACAGCACGGTACACGATCTGGTGTTGTACGATAAATATTTAAAAAACGGCCGGTTGCTTACCAAAAAAAGTAGTGACTCATCTTATGTGGGGCGAAATAAGCCTGTTAATGGTCACTTTAATTATGGATACGGCTGGAGAATGTTTGACGGGGAGAAAATGGATAAGGTAGTCTATCATACAGGCTGGTGGCACGGTTTCCGTCACATCTACGTGCGTGATCTGAATAAGAACATTATCGTTATATTTCTCGGCAACCTCACCAACGGTAGTCTGATGCATTTAGATGATCTTTATAAGCACCTGGATATGCCCATCATCCGTAAGGGAGCATACCATGGAAATGGCAGCTTACCAGGCAGTGATGAGGACTAGTGTCATCATCTTAACCTAAAGATGATATAAATTCATCTTTACAAAACACAATTTACCCTAATTTCGTTTGATATTAAAATAACAGATTATGTTTGATAAATTAATGGCGGCACAGCAAAAAGCCGAAGAGATTAAGAAACGCTTAGATACTGTATCCGTTTACGGAGAAGTAGAAAACGGAGCGATAAAAATTACCTCTACTGCAAATAAAACCATTACCGGTGTAACCATCAACGAGGAATTTCTAAAACAGGCAGATAAAGAAGAGCTGGAAGAACTTCTTTTAACTGCGATAAATAAAGCTTTAGCCAGTGCAGAGCAGGTAAGTGCTACGGAGATGCAGGCATCAGCAAAAGATATGCTTGGTGGTTTAGGTGGAATGTTTGGTGGTTAAGACCAAACCATAAACTGAATGAATACATCATTATACCCCACACTTAAATCCAGATAGAATGAATTTCACCTATTACGGCCAGTCGTGCTTTTTAATCGAAGCAGAGGGCAAAAAATTCCTTTTCGATCCTTTTATTAAATCAAACCCCTTAGCCAAGGATATCGATTCTTCGAAAATCGAAGCCGACTATATCCTGGTGAGTCATGGGCATGGAGACCATGTTGCAGACTTAGTGGAGCTGGCAAAACAAACCAATGCTGAAGTAATTGCCTTGGTTGAAGTTGCAAAATGGATTAGTGAGCAAGGCATTGAAAAAGTCACCGGACTTAACTTTGGCACGCAACAGTTTGGCTTTGGCAAACTACGTACAGTTTGGGCTGTACACAGCAGCTCAAATCCTGATGGCAGCTATGGTGGTAACCCGGCAGGCTTCGTGCTTACCCTGGAAGGAAAAACAATCTATTTTGCCGGCGATACTTCTTTAACAGTAGAAATGAAATTATTGGCTGAATTGTACAACCTTGATTATGCCATTTTACCGATTGGCGGGCATTATACAATGGATGTGGACGACGCGATCATAGCGGCCAAATATGCTGAATGCGATCAGGTAATTGGCGTACACTACAACACTTTCCCGCCAATCAGTATTGACACTGAAGAAGCCGTGGCTAAATTCAAAAGGGAAAATAAAACCTTATTGCTTCCTGCAATTGGTGAAACCATCACCCTGTAAAATAAAAAAGGGCCCCGACATATTGTGCGGGACCCTTCAATTATAAACCTAAACCTAATTCTTTTTAGCGGCAGCTTTATTTGCTTTGTAACGCATATCCGCTGTACCATCTTTTTTTGTAGGACCAGCAACTTTGGTTACTGCCTTTGCTTTATTTTCTTTAAAACGCATATCTGGTGTACCATCAGCCTTTACTTTGGCCGCTGTAGTAGTCGTTTTAGTTTCAACTTTTTTCGCTTCTTGTTTCACGCCTGCTTTAACCGGAGCAGTAGTGGTTTTTACTTCTTTTTTAGCAACAGTTTTAGCTTTAGCAGAAGCTGTTGCGGCAGGTGTTTGAGCAAATGCTGTAGTCAAACCAAATGCTGCGATTGCGATTAAACTTAATAACTTTTTCATACTCGTTGTTTAATTTTTAACTCATTAATTTGTTGATATAAAATTGATTAATCGGGATGAAGTTTTAATGAAGTTAGTTATTATTGGCGAAATAAAAAATTAGTGCGCTTCCAGCCAGTTCTCTCCCTCACCAATTTCAACTACTATCGGAACGGTCAGTTTTATCGCATTGGCCATTTTATCCTGAATAATTGCTTTCATGGTCTCTTTCTCCGATTTCACCACATCGAAAACCAACTCATCATGCACCTGCATGGTCATTTTAGATTGCAGTTTTTGTGCTTTCATTTCATGATGAATATTGATCATCGCAATTTTGATCATGTCTGCAGCAGAGCCTTGTATCGGCGCATTAATGGCATTTCGCTCCGCGAAACCACGTACAGTCTGGTTTGCCGAATTGATATCCCTCAAATAACGTCTTCTACCCATAATCGTTTCTACAAAACCATTTTCCCTGGCAAAGTTCATGGTATCACTCATGTATCGTTTTATTCCGGGGTATTGCGTAAAATACTGGTCAATGATTTCGGCAGCCTCTTTACGTGGAATGCCCAGATTTTGAGAAAGCCCAAATGCAGATTGCCCATAGATAATTCCAAAGTTTACGGCTTTCGCATTCCTGCGCTGTGTACCGTCTACCTCTTCGATACTTACGCCATATACTTTTGCCGCTGTTGCCGTGTGGATATCGATGCCTTTATTAAAAGCATCAAGCATGTTCTCTTCTTTACTGATTTCCGCAATAATGCGCAGCTCAATCTGCGAATAATCTGCAGATAATAAAATATGGTTTTCGTCGCGGGCAATAAATGCTTTCCGTACTTCTCTCCCACGTTCCGTACGGATTGGAATATTCTGAAGGTTTGGATTGTTGGAACTTAACCTTCCGGTAGCAGCCACTGCCTGATTATAGGAGGTGTGTACCCGTCCGGTTTTCTCATTTATCATTAAAGGCAGGGCATCAACGTAAGTCGACTTTAACTTTTGCAGCTGGCGAAAATCCAGAATATCCTGAACGATATCACTTTTACTGGCCAGCGCTGTTAAAACATCCTCGCCAGTTTGATATTGCCCGGTTTTGGTCTTCTTCGCCTTCGGATCCAGCTGAAGGTGATCAAATAAAACCTCTCCCAGTTGTTTTGGAGATGCGAGATTAAATTTAACCCCTGTTTTGTCGAAAACGCTTTGCTCAGCTTTCCTGATTTCAATTTCGAGTTCTGCAGAATAGCTTCTGAGCGTATCCATATCGATACGTACACCCTGCATTTCTATATCTGCTAAAACATAAACCAAAGGATTTTCTATTTCCGCCGCAAGCTTAGCAGCATTTAACTCTTTTAATTTAGGTTCAAACACATGGGCAAGCTGCAGGGTAACATCAGCATCTTCTGCCGCATAATCCACTACATCTTCTACCGGCACATCACGCATAGTGATCTGGTTCTTCCCTTTAGCACCGATCAGTTTGGTGATGGAAATCGGTGAGTAACCCAGGTAATTTTCAGATAGCACATCCATTCCGTGCCGCGTATCCGGATCAATAAGGTAGTGTGCCAGCATCGTATCAAAAATCTTCCCTTTTACTTCGATGTCATACCACTTTAATACCAGAATATCATACTTGGTGTTCTGGCCAATCTTTTCAATCTGCTCATTCTCCAGTACTACTTTGAATTCGTTAACAACTGCCTGAGCTTCATTTCTATCTGAAGAAACAGGAATATAATATCCCGTACCTGGTTTAACCGAAAAGGATAAACCAACCAGTTCGGCTGTATTTGCATCTGTTCCTGTGGTTTCAGTATCAAAAGAAATTCTGGGTTCTGCAAGCAACAATTTTATCAATTCAGCACGCTTCTCTGCTGTATCTACCAGCTGATAATCGTGTGCTGTATTTTCAATCGTGTTCGCCGGAAGCTTTTCAGCAGGTTCCTCTTCCAGTGTATTGGTATATTGAATGGTTTCTCCAGATTGATTTCCAAACAGGTCAGTTTGTGTGCCCTCTTGAAATCTTGCTGTAGTAACTGAAAACTCATCCCCGAAAACACGGCGACCAAGTGTTCTAAATTCCAGCTCAGTAAAAAGTGGTTCTAATAAGTCACGGCTTGGATCGCACAATTCCAGACTATCCTCGTCCAGTTCAACCGGAACATCGAGTAGTATGGTGGCTAACTTTTTGGAAAGCAGCCCCTGCTCTGCGAAGTTCTCTACATTTTCGCGTTGCTTTCCTTTTAGCTGATGTGAGTTATTGATGATTTCCTCCATCGAGCCATATTGTTTGATCAGGGCTTTAGCTGTTTTCTCGCCAATTCCAGGAATACCAGGAATATTGTCTACTGCATCGCCCCACAAACCCAGGATATCAATCACCTGTAAAACATTTTCAATTTCCCATTTCGCCAGCACTTCCTTTACCCCCATGATTTCCATGTCGTTACCCATACGGGCAGGCTTGTAAATGAAAATATTTTCAGAAACCAGCTGGGCAAAATCCTTATCAGGTGTCATACAAAAAACCTGATAGCCTTTGGCTTCTGCTTTTTTTGCAAGCGTACCAATAATATCATCAGCTTCATACCCATCAGAAGTGATAACAGGAATATTGAATCCGGTAATCAACTTAATTACGTACGGCATTGCTGCCGCCAGATCTTCAGGCATGGCCTGTCGCTGTGCTTTATAGGCTTCAAAGGTCGTGTGTCTTTCTGTAGGCGCTTCAGTGTCGAACACCACTGCAATATGAGTGGGCTTCTCTTTCTTTAAAACATCTAACAGTGTATTGGTGAAGCCCATTACTGCTGATGTGTTGATGCCTGTTGAGGTAAAACGCGGATTTTTACTTAACGCAAAATGCGCCCTGTACATTAGCGCCATCCCATCCAAAAGAAAGAGTTTTTTGTTCATGTTGTAAAAATAACCAATTTAGACATACCGGTAAAATGCTTTATCCACAATTTCCGGGCTTCTGTTAAATGTAATCTTCAGTCGTATTATATGATAACATTTCAAAATTAGTTCCGTTATTTGTGAACCAGTCATACGATTATGAAATTTATATTTTCCGCTATTTTTATACTTATCTCCTTTATTAAGCTTTCTGCTCAGGATTTTGTTGTAAAAAACAATGATGAAGTAATCCGGGGAACAATAAAGGGTACCGATTACTACTCGGTGTACATCAGTGAAAACGATGAGAAGGATGTATTTTTGCTGGCTAAGGATGTAAAGAATTTCTTCTGGAATGGGAATAGTTTCCTCAGCAAGGGTTTTGCAAATGGCAAAAATTTTGAGTACCGGTTTGTGAAGGTCATTGAAATGGGCACGGTAAACCTTTACGCTTTTGGCGGAGGAATGCTGACACCACAAGTCAAACAAAAAAAGGTGAGGTTTAGTCCGTCAGTAGGTATAGGCACCGGGACAGGTGGATTTGGTGGTATGGGTATGGGCGGTGGAATCAGCATCGGCGGCGGAAGAAATTCTGCTCCTGAACCTCCGGCAGGTGCGTCCGTAGTCCGATACTTTATCGAAAAACCAGGTACAGGCCCGCTACAGGAAGTACCGATGAAAGCCATTACCGACGAAGATAAAAAAGCTGGTGTAAAAGCTATTCTGATTCAAAAGCTGGGAGATAAACCAGCGCTTAAAGCCACTATCGAAAGCAGTACCGAATTCAACAGCAGGGATGTAATTAACCTGGTGAAAGCGTATAACAGCAACTAGGATCTGGCACAGCAGGTAAGGAGGTGATCATTGACCATTCCGGTTGCCTGCATAAAGGCATAGCAAATCGTGGTTCCGAAAAACTTAAAACCCCGTTTTTTCATGTCTTTACTGATTTGATCTGATATCTCAGTTCTTGCGGGCACATCACTCATCTGGTTGATTTGATTCTGAATGGGCGTGTTCTGAGGCATAAACTGCCAGAGATAGGTAGAAAAACTGCCGAACTCTCGTTGAATCGAAAGGAATAACCTGGCATTTGTGATTGCCCCGTTCACCTTTAAACGGTTGCGGATAATGCCCTCATCTTTCATTAACCGTTCAACATCCTGATCATCAAACAAGGCAACTTTTTCTACGTCAAAACCAGCAAAGGCCTTACGATAATTTTCGCGCCTGCGTAGAATAGTGATCCAGCTCAAACCCGCCTGGGCTCCTTCCAGAATCAGGAACTCAAACAACGTTTTATCATCGTATACCGCCTTTCCCCACTCTTCATCATGGTATTTAATGTAAAGCGGATCTGAAGATGCCCACGAGCAGCGAATGATATTATCCATTCAACTCATCCCAATATTCCACTGCCCGTCTGTAATGCGGAATAACAATACTGCCACCAACCAGATTAGCAATCATGAAAATTTCATTCATCTCATCGCTGTTTACACCTGCATCCAAACATTTGCCTAAATGGTACTTAATGCAATCATCACAACGTAACACCATCGAAGCCACTAAACCCAGCATCTCTTTGGTCTTTACATCCAAAGCGCCGTCTGCATAGGAAGTGGTATCCAGCGCAAAAAACCGTTTAATATTTGTATTTGCGGTCTCCATGATTCTATCGTTCATTTTCTCCCGATAGCCGTTAAATTCTTCTACTAATTTGCCCATGTAAATTTAATTATTGAGTGAGTGACTTATTGAATGTGTAATCTTAAAGATCCTGATCTATCTCATGAAGCGGATCCCAGAAGACTTTTTTAAAGTTGACCACTTTATCATTCCTGACTTCAACGCCTTCCTTAAGCAACAGTGCTTCCATCGTATCAGGCGTTTCAAAATGAAACTTCCCTGTTAAAAGGCCGCTACTGTTTACCACCCGGTGTGCCGGAACTTTAGGATGCGCCGTTCCGGCGTAAGCCATTGCATGACCAACCATTCTGGATGACTTTGCTGCGCCTAAACTTTTAGCAATAGCTCCATAAGATGTTACCCGCCCGACTGGAATCAAACGTGCGATCTCATAAACCTGTTCGTAAAAGCTGGTATCCATTAATCAAATGAAAATTGAATGTAATTAATATTCTTATCGTGTAATAAATACTTTTTCTCGTAATAAGTTTTTATAGAAAGTACATTATCTACCAGATCAGACGTATATAAATGATCTGTATTTTTATGGATCTTAAAACCCAATTCTGCTACCTTCTCGCAAGTGTATTGGTAAAGCTGATCATTATCTGTTTTCAAATTTACATGTCCCCCTGTTTTCAGAACGGCTTTATAACGGTTTAAGAATGCAGGAAAAGTAAGTCTTTTTTTCTCTCTGCTATCCTGAGGCTGCGGATCAGGAAAGGTAATCCAGATCTCATCGATTTCGCCATCTTCAAAATAATCGAGCAGGTTCTCGATTTGTATTCTCAGGAAAGCAACATTATTGATGTGTTTCTCAATCGCGGTTTTTGCACCGCGCCATATTCTGTTTCCTTTGTAATCAATGCCGATAAAGTTTTTATCCGGAAACAAAGTTGCCAGATTAACAGTATACTCACCCTTACCACAGGCCAGCTCTAAAACGACAGGATTATTGTTTTTAAAGTGTTCTGACGCCCATTCGCCTTTTAATGCCTTGCCTTGATCTAATTGATACACGTTTGCAAAAGTTTCTATTTCTGCAAAGCGCCTAAGTTTATCTTTACCCAAAAGTTTTTTCTTACAAATTTACAATTTAATACCTAATTGCAATTTCCTTTTTTACACTGCCGGATAAACAGCAACACCCGGAAAGCACAACGCTTCTGCTACCCGCCAAAAAACAAATCAATTAAATTTATATATTTGGGATATTAAATTGATTTTGACTATATGACACTTGTTCAGCTTGAATATATTGTTGCGGTAGATACTTACCGAAGTTTTGTAACAGCAGCAGAAAAATGCTTTGTAACCCAACCTACATTGAGCATGCAGGTGCAGAAGCTTGAAGAATTACTAAGTGTTAAAATCTTCGACAGAAGCAAACAGCCCGTAAGTCCTACTGAAATAGGCTCCCAGGTGATTGCTCAGGCAAGGATAATCCTGCAGGAAAGCGGAAAGGTTAAAGAATTAATCAGCAGCCAGCAACAGGATGTTTTAGGAGAACTTAAAATTGGCGTTATACCAACCATTGCCCCTTATCTGCTGCCTGAAGTAATTTCGGCTATGCTCGAAAAATATCCCGATCTGAAGTTATTAATTTGGGAATATACCACAGAAGATATCATTCATCATTTAAAAACGGGTGTATTGGACTGTGGAATACTGGCTACACCGCTAACTGATGCCAACATCATCGAAACCCCAATGTATTATGAAACATTTGTCGGCTACATCAGTAAAAACAGCAAACTCTACAAAAAGAAAGCAGTAGACGCAGAAGACCTTAATGATGAAAATATATGGCTGTTGAACGAAGGCCATTGCATGCGCAACCAGGTGCTTAATATTTGCCGTTCTACCCGAAACAACAGATTGCAGGGTTTGGAATATAATACAGGAAGTGTAGAAACACTGGTAAGGATGGTCGACCTGAATGGAGGTGCTACGCTTTTGCCAGAACTGGCCATTGCCGAGCTTAATGTAAAGCAGGCATCAAAAATCCGTCACTTTAAATCACCTGAGCCTGTACGTGAAATCAGCCTGGTAACGCATAAAAACTTCATTAAAAAGAGAATGCTTAATGCGCTGAAAGAGGAAATCCTGGCCATCATTCCCAAAACGATGAAACAAAAAAAGAAGAAAGACATCGTAGGGGTTTAACCCTACTGATTTTGCTTTTCGAGTGGAGGAGCGGATAGCAATCCTTTGATATCGCTTTCTACCTCTTCTTCCTCACCTTTTTTCTTTTTCTTTTTATTCTTGGCAGATTTGCCACTCAACCTTTCTTCAATGATCTTATCATACTCAGTTGTTTGTGAGCCTTTTAACACCCCGCGGATGTTTTTTGAGGTCTCATTCTGCAGTTTATAAAATTTATCCACATCTTCTTCACGTGAAGTACCAGCCTGTTGTCTTTTGATCATCTCAGCCTGTTCTTTTGCCTGCTCATAAGTATAGCGATAGATTACGCTTTTCTGGGTATCATTGAGCTTTAATCTTTTATCTAAATCCTCTACGTTTTTTTTTGCAATTTCATCCGGAGTTGGCATTTTATTCTGCTGTGCATTTGCAGCAACACCTAGTCCAACCATCATTAAGAATAAAAATATAACCCGCTTCATTTTGAATAGTTTAATTACGCAAAGTTAACTAATAATCCTAAAACAAGAAAGTCCCGATTTACACCGGGACTTTCTTATGATATTGGAATATCGCTTATAAAGCTTTTTTATAAAGTTCAGCAACAGCATCCCAGTTTACCACATTCCAGATAGCCGCTAAATAATCAGGGCGTTTATTCTGATATTTTAAGTAATAAGCATGCTCCCAAACATCGATACCGAAAATTGGTGTACCTTTTACTTCAGCAACATCCATTAATGGATTGTCCTGGTTTGGAGTAGAAGAAACCTGAAGTTTTTTGTCTGCACCAACTGATAACCATGCCCAGCCAGAACCGAAACGTGTAGCGCCAGCTTCCTGTAATTTAGTTTTTAATTCTGCAAACGAACCGAAAGTTTCATTGATTGCTTTAGCTAAATCGCCGGTTGGCTCACCGCCTTTGTTCGGACCTAAAATGTTCCAGAACAAAGAGTGGTTATAATGACCACCACCATTGTTTCTAACTGCAGCAGGATATTTAGAGATATTTTTTACGATTTCTTCGATGCTCAAACTAGCCTCAGCTTTACCTTCAACAGCTTTGTTCAGGTTGGTAACATAAGCCTGGTGATGTTTGTCATGGTGGATTTCCATGGTAGTTTTATCAATATGCGGTTCTAGTGCATCGGTTGCGTAGTGTAACGCAGGTAATTCAAAAGCCATAGTTTTATGTTTTAATTTTTAAAATGTTTCTAGAGCAAATATAACATTCGTAGGTTAAGATTTGTTCATGTTATTATCATCAAATGGTTTTTTGCCCTGAAGCCATTGCAGAGCAACCAATAGCAGGCTATCTCTTTTTAGCAAAGAAGTTTTTCATCATTTCAGCGCATGCAGCAGCCAGCACCCCGCCCTTTAAAACTGTTTTCGGATGCAGTAAACTCGCGCCCTTTGAGATGAAACCACGCTTTTCTTCCCTTGCTCCGTATACAATTCTGCCAATCTGTGTCCAGTAACTTGCACCGGCACACATCACACAAGGCTCAACAGTAACATATAAAGTACAATCTTTAAGGTATTTACCTCCTATGGTTTGTGCCGCTGATGTAAAGGCCTGCATTTCTGCATGTGCCGTAACATCATTAAACTTTTCGGTTAAATTAAAACCCCGGCCAATAATCCTGTTTTTACTCACCACAATTGCCCCAATCGGAATTTCATCTTCCGCTAAAGCCTTCTTAGCCTCTTCAAGGGCTAGCTTCATATAATGGATATCCTCTTCTTCAGGATCTGTATTTTCGAAATTGTAAAAACTCATGAAACAAAGATGGTTAAAGTTCTCTGCAATCAAAACAAATCCACCCTCCAGTAGCAACCTGCCGCTATATCAATTTGCTGCCGTTCGGCACTTCACGCTCAACAGTAGTCAGCACGATATCGCCATTTTCGTCAGCAAAACCCGTAACCAGAAACTCAGACATAAACTTACCAATCTGTTTTTTAGGAAAGTTCACCACACCTACAATCTGGCGCCCTTTAAGCTCATCAAGGGTATAATGTTTTGTAATTTGTGCACTGCTTGTCTTGATGCCAAATTCTCCAAAATCTACCTGCAGCTTGTATGCTGGCCTCCTGGCTTCAGGAAATTCAAAAGCCCCGATAATCGTTCCAACCCTTAATTCTACCTTTTCAAAGTCGCTCCAATTAATTTCTTCCATTCGTTCAATTGATTTAATCGGGCTAAAACTATGAAAAACTATTAAGCCGTTAAAAAATTTTGCTATTCATCATTTATCCTTTACATTTATGCAACCGTTTGCATAACCAGATATACCCATCAAAAATGTTTTTATTAGGCATTGATATAGGCACGTCCTCCATAAAAGTTTCAGTAGTCCGAACACTTGATCAAAAGTGTATAGCGTCTGTTCAGTATCCCGACGAAGAAACAGGAATTAAATCCCTAAAAACGGGTTGGGCAGAACAGTCGCCGGCCGACTGGTGGTTCCATACCCAGGAGGCTATTTTAAAACTTAAGTCAGCGCAACAGTTCGATCCGAAAGAAATTGCTGCCATAGGCATTGCGTACCAAATGCATGGTCTTGTGGTAGTCGATAAAGATCAAAACGTACTTCGCGACAGTATCATATGGTGTGATAGCCGGGCCGTAGAAATTGGAAAGAAAGCATTTGATGAAATCGGGCATGAAAAAGCATTGTCATCGTTACTTAATTCCCCCGGAAACTTTACCGCTTCCAAGCTGGCCTGGGTAAAGCAAAACGAACCCGATATTTATCAAAGCATTGAAAAAATTATGTTACCCGGAGATTTCATTGCGATGAAACTTACAGGAGAAATTACAACCAGTGTCTCTGCATTATCTGAAGGCATTTTCTGGGATTTTAAAAAAGATGAAATATCGAAGAAGGTGATGCAAAATTATGGTTTTGCGGAACACCTCATCCCCCATGTTAGTCCACTATTTTCAGCCCATGGCTACGTTCAGGAAGAAATAGCCGAAAAGCTGGGTTTAACACCAGGTATACCCGTTTCCTATAAATCGGGAGATCAACCCAACAACGCCTTATCATTAAATGTTTTAAAACCCGGAGAAGTCGCTGCAACCGCCGGTACTTCAGGAGTCATTTACGGCGTAAGCGAAGGTCTGGCGTATGACAAGCAGTCGCGGGTAAATACTTTTGCACACGTAACCTATACCAATAAGCAGAAACATACCGGAATACTGCTTTGTATTAACGGTACCGGCAGTATGTATCGCTGGGCCAGAAATACCTTTGCACCAGATAAAAGCTATACTGAATTGAATGCCCTGGCAGCAACCGCTAAAATAGGAAGCAAGGGACTAACGGTACTCCCTTTTGGAAATGGTGCAGAAAGAATGTTGAACAACAAGTATACCGGCGCACAAATCCTTGGAATCGATTTAAATTTGCATGGTCAGGCTGAAATATTCAGGGCAGTACAGGAAGGCATTGCTTTTTCATTTCGTTACGGTCTGGACATTATGCGTGAAAACGGCATGAAACCTCAGGTGATCCGTGCAGGGAAATCCAACTTATTTTTAAGCGACTTGTTTGTACAAACCTTTGTAGACGTGACCGGAATTCCAGTGGAGCTTTATGAAAACGACGGAAGCGTTGGCGCCGCTCTGGGTGCGGGAATAGGTGCCGGCATATTCAAAACGACTGAGGAAGCTTTCGTTCATCAGCAAATGATTCAATCAATCGCACCGGAGAATACTGATGCCTACGAGGAAGTTTATCAGGCCTGGAAAGTAATATTAGAAAAAGCATTAGCAAACTAGAACCACATAAAATCACATGACAAAAGTAATCACTGGCGAAAGAGAGTTTTTTAAAGGTATTGACCAAATAAAATATGAAGGCCTGGAAAGTGATAATCCACTTGCTTTCCGATGGTATGATGCCAACCGCATTGTTGGAGGAAAAACAATGAGCGAACACTTCAAGTTTGCCTGCGCCTACTGGCATTCTTTTAATGGAAATGGCGGCGACCCATTTGGAGGCGCAACACATGTATTTCCATGGGATGAAAAGAAAGATGTAATTGAGAGGGCTAAAGATAAAATGGATGCTGCTTTCGAGTTTATCACTAAAATGCAATTGCCCTATTATTGTTTTCACGATGTGGATGTGGTAGACTATGGGAATAATGTTGCTGAAAATGAGCAGCGATTACAAAGCCTGGTAGAATATGCCAAACAAAAGCAGGCAGAAAGCGGTGTTAAATTGCTTTGGGGAACTGCAAATTTGTTTAGCCACAAACGCTACATGAACGGGGCGGCAACAAATCCCGACTTCCACGTACTTGCGCATGGCGCGGCACAGGTTAAATCGGCACTGGATGCCACCATAGCACTTGGCGGAGAGAATTATGTTTTCTGGGGTGGAAGAGAAGGCTACATGAGCCTGCTCAATACCAATATGAAGCGGGAGCAGGAGCATTTGGCGCAATTTCTACATACCGCTAAAGACTATGCTCGTAAACAGGGTTTCAAAGGAACATTTTTTATTGAACCTAAACCTTGCGAGCCATCTAAACATCAGTATGATTATGATGCTGCAACAGTTAAAGGCTTTTTACAGCAATACGATCTGCTGAACGACTTCAAACTCAATTTAGAAGTAAACCATGCTACACTCGCCGGCCACACCTTTCAGCATGAATTGCAGGTTGCTGTTGATAACGGTTTGTTAGGCTCAATCGATGCCAATCGCGGAGACTATCAGAATGGCTGGGATACAGATCAGTTTCCAAACGACATCAATGAATTGACAGAGTCGATGCTAATCATTTTAGAAGGTGGCGGCTTACAGGGTGGCGGAGTAAATTTTGATGCTAAAATCCGCCGGAATTCAACTGATCCTGCAGATTTATTTCATGCTCATGTAGGTGGAATGGACATTTTCGCAAGGGCATTAATTACTGCAGATGCCATTCTGCAAAAGTCTGATTACAAAAAAACCCGGACTGATCGCTATGCGTCTTTTGATAGTGGTAAGGGAGCCGCGTTTGAACAGGGGCAGTTGACTTTAGAAGACCTGCGCAACTATGCAGCCGAAAACGGTGAACCGGAAGTTCGAAGTGGTAAACAGGAATATCTGGAGAATCTGATCAACAGGTATATCTAGAATATATTAATGGTTCATCTGATGCCTGCTGACTCATTACCAGTACCATCAGATGAACCATTTTTGTTATAGTCCAACGTTAACCTTTTTTGAAGGTTTATCTTTTCGCCCTTACATATTGATTTGGCCACTCCGTATCATCTCCCAATACTTGTGCGGCGTGGGTTGGAAAATAAGCATCACGTAGGGATTCCCGGGCAATAAATATCAAGTCGGCTTTATCCTGCTGTAAAATATCCTCAGCTTGCTGAGCTTCTACAATGATGCCGACAGCTCCGGTGTAAATGCCAACCTCATTTCTGATTTTATCTGCAAATGGTACCTGATAGTTTGGCCCTGCCGGAATAAAGGCATCAGCAACATTGCCACCTGATGAGGTATCAATCAAATCAACCCCCTTATCTTTCAATACAGCGGCCAGTTGCAGGGAATCATTTTCATTCCAGCCATTCTCTGTCCAGTCTGTTGCAGAAATGCGCACAAACAGCGGCAAGTTCTCCGGCCAAACCGACTGAACAGCCTCTACCACGTCGATGACTAACCGGATGCGGTTTTCAAAACTAACTCCATAAATATCGGTCCGGGTGTTACTCAGCGGACTAAAAAATTCGTGTAATAAATAGCCGTGTGCGGCGTGAATCTCCACCACTTTGTAACCGGCATCTACAGCACGCTTTGCAGCCGCCCGAAATGCAAAAACGACATCCTGAATTTCAGAAATGCTCAATTCATGTGGCGCCTTCTGGCCGCTCTTAAAGGCAATAGGAGAAGGGCCGATGGTTTCCCAGCTGTTTTCGCCTTCTGTTAATTGCTCACCACCATTCCACGGTAAATCGCAACTTGCTTTTCTGCCCGCATGTGCCAGCTGAATACCGGCAATTGCGCCATTGTCATGAATAAATGAAACAATCTGTTTATACTTATCGACGTGTTCATCTTTCCAGATTCCTAAATCTGCATGCGTGATTCTGCCATTAGGCAACACGGCTGTTGCCTCCTGTATAATTAAAGCAGCACCGCCCACGGCACGACTTCCCAGGTGTACAAGATGCCAGTCGTTTGCAAAACCATCAACAGCAGAGTATTGACACATTGGTGAAATAACAATCCTGTTTTTCAAGGTTACATCCTTAATCTTAAAAGGAGAGAATAATTTTGACATATGATTTATTGTTTAATGATTTTATATACCGCATAACTATTATATGGCAGGTAAGAAAGCAGTGTTGATAAAACGCAATGTGAATTACTTACAAACATACAATCCACTATCGAAGGAAGTTTCAATGCAACTAATATTAGACTTAGATTTTACAAAGGGCTTATAAAATAGGACTGATTTTTTCATAAAAACTTGGTGATCATATTATTTCCTCATACATTAGTGTATTATTTAACTAATACAGTAGATATGATACAAATTAACAATCTTAATTTTGGTTACAGCAAGAGAAAAATCCTATTTAAGAACCTGAATCTACAGCTCAGCGCAGGGCAAATTTATGGCCTGTTAGGTAAAAATGGTGCTGGTAAATCCAGTTTATTAAAAAACCTCGCTGGTTTGGTTTATGCAGAAAGTGGAAAGTTAAGCGTTCTAGGCCTGGATCCTAAAAAACGTCATCCATCGCTATTGGAACAAATTTGCTTTATTCCGGAAGAGTTTTACTTGCCGTCCGTAAAGATTAGCGGCTTTGTTAAAGCCAATGCCCCATTTTATAAAAACTTTAATTATAAATATTTTGATGAACTGATTAAAGAATTTGGGGTGCCAACTCAGGATAGGCTGATCAATATGAGTTATGGTCAGAAGAAAAAGTTTGTGATTGCTTTTGGTTTAGCAACACAGGCTAAACTTGTAATTATGGATGAACCCACGAATGGTTTGGATATTCCTTCGAAAGCACAATTTAGAAAGGTAATGGCTTCTGCATTAACGGACGACCGTTGCATTATTATTTCGACCCATCAGGTTAGAGATTTGGATAACCTAATCGATACGGTAATCATGCTGGACGAGAATGACATTGCATTAAATGCATCTGTTGAAGAAATTACGCAAAAACTGACCTTCAAAAGGGTTAAAGATTTAGATAATTCCATCCTGTACGCTGAACAATCACTATCCGGTTATAGCGCAGTAATGCCGAATTACCACCAAGAAGAAAGCAGACTGGATATTGAACTATTGTTTAATGCCATATTATCTGATAAAAATAAATTTAAACCCTATTTCAACTAAATGTGATGAACAATACTTTTAACATAAAAAGATTCGGACTTTTATTAAGAAGGCAATGGCTAGACATTGGTAATATTTACCTGATCAGCCTTGTGGTGCTGACCGCAGTATTAGTTGGATTTTACTGGTTTAACCTACCAACGTTTTATGAAGGTATTCCAAGGATGAATAACAATGGAACACTTAATATGGATTTCAGATACCTGGTATTTGCTTTCGTCGGTTTTCTTTTCGTTACTATTGAGGCCAGTACTTACTTTGCAAGCCTGGGCAGAAAAGAGCGTGCAATTGTTGATCTGATGCTGCCATCTTCAACTTTCGAAAAGTTTTTATCTGGTGTTTTCTATACTGCTATATTAAGTACCCTTAGCTATATCATCATTTTTTACCTTGTGGATCTATCTTTTTGCAAGTATATGGAATCCATTTCCAGAAACTATAATTTTAATTATAACACTACTATTGAGGGGCAGAGAACACATTTTAGCACTTTCATAGTAAACTCAATTACAATGGAAATTGATTTCGAAGAATTTTGGGGGTTTGTATTTGTACCGATGCTCCTTACCAGTGTATTCCTTCTGGGTTCAATTTATTTCAAGCGTTTTCACTATATCAAAACAGCTGTATCGATTGTAAGTTTTGGATGGTTGATTTGCTACATTGTGTATAAGATAACTGATTGGATGACAAAAAACATGATCAATGTTAAAGGAGATATAATTATTGGTAAAGACCAGATTTTTCCTGCAATATTCATCATTACGATGATTCTCACCTTTGCCTTCTGGGGAATCACATATATCCGTTTACGAGAGAAAGAAGCATAAAATTTATCCCAATTGATATGGAATTCAGAGACAATAAGGCAATATACCTACAGATATCGGACTATGTTTGTGAGCATATTCTCCTACAAAAATGGAAATCTGAAGAAAAAATGCCTTCGGTTAGAGAAATGGCAGTAACTCTAGAGGTTAACCCAAATACCGTGATGCGTACATATGAGCTACTTCAGCAAAAAAACATCATTCAAAACAGAAGGGGGGTTGGCTTTTTCGTATCTCCCAATGCCATAACAGAAGTTAAAAACTTCCGAAAAGTTCAATTCATAAGTGATGACCTTCCTGTTTTGTTTAGAAATATGTATCTCCTGCAAGTAGATTTTAACGACCTAAAAAGCAGATATGATGCATTTATAAAAGAAAACTTTAACGCCTAAATTATGAAAACAAGTAATAAACTATTGATCACCCTCGGCTTGCTAATGATAATCATACCGATACTAGTAACGGCTGTAACCGTAAAACTTTATTATCAACCGGCACCACCAAGTACCTACCTTGAACGACAACAAATAAACAATGAATCATTTGATCAAAAATCTTCAGGAAGAGTAGCCATGGGAATTAAGGTGCCATTTAAAAAAGTCAATTTTTCTGATGCCCGGAATCTTTTTATTAGTTTACACCTTACAAAATCAACTTCTACGGGTATAAAGATTCCCAGCTACGCAAAAGACCGAATCACTTTCGAAGTGACGAATGGCGTATTAAACATATCTATTTTAGAAAACTTTAGTACGGGGCGGCCTTTGGACATAGTCATTTACTCGCCCACATTTGAAACATTAGATATTAGTAATGCATTTTTATTTGAATTAACAACGGAATTGATTGACTCCTTAACGGTCAATGCAAATAACACAGGCAACCTTACCCTTGGGGGAGCGATCACTAATTTCAATAATAAAGGGGAAGTTATTTCGTCTATCAACGATACTAAAATCAACAACCTTCATATAAACCTGAATAAGTCAACCTTTCAAGTTAATGCCCACTCTTTTGAAAATCTTTCGATCAATTGTTTGAAAAATTCAAAAATTGAGATTAACGGCGATGATTCAATTGGAGACACATATCACATCAAGAATCTTAAGCTTAATACAGCAGATACCGCAGATGTAATATTGAAAAATATGAAAATAGATGTGATTACGGGAAAAATATCTGATGACACCAAAATCCAGATGCCAAATAAATATTTAAAACAATTACTTATAAAATAAGTAAAAGATAGCATGCAATTGTATGCTATCTTCTTCGTCCCTTAAAACACAAATTTCTTAATATTGTTATTATTATAGATATGATATGGCTATCGTTCACTTATACACACATTAGATATGAAAGATAATTTTTCTACACAGGCTGCAGACTATGCTATATACCGTCCAACCTATCCGCAGGAACTTTATGATTATCTCTTTTCTTTGGTAAAGGGCAAAAGTGCTGCCTGGGATTGTGCAACGGGAAACGGCCAGGTAGCCAGAATTCTTGCTCAGGAGTTTGAGAACGTTTACGCAACAGATATCAGTGAAAAACAACTGGGCCAGGCATTGAAACTACCCAATATTACCTATCAGGTGGAGTCCTCCGATCAAACGCAGGTTCCTGATCAAAGTTTCGACCTCATCACAGTCGCTCAGGCCATACACTGGTTTAATTTTGATGCTTTTTATTCAGAGGTAAAACGCACACTTAAGCCCGATGGTATATTGGCTGTAATTGGCTATGGACTGATGTTTATAGATAAAAAAGTTGATAAATCTGTTCATAAATTATATCAGGATATCCTCGGAAAATACTGGGACACAGAACGCCGCTACATAGAAGAAAATTATAAAACTATCCCCTTTCCTTTTGAAGAAATTACCGCTCCACATTTTCAAATCAAAACCTCCTGGACTTTCAATCAGCTGATAGGCTACTTGAATACCTGGTCTGCCTTACAGCACTACAAAAAGGCTAACGAACGGAATCCTTTGGAATATATGTTTACAGAACTAAAAGAAGCCTGGGGAAATGACGCGGTAAAAGATGTTCATTTCCCGATACTACTTAGAATTGGTAAATAAGGGAACAAAACGTCCCTTCAGCTCAAGCCTATTTTAGCAAATCGAGTATAGCTAATACACTCATCTTATGCTGCTCACCACTTTGCATATTCTTTACAGTCAATTCACCGTTGGCCATTTCATCACCACCGATCAGAATCACAAATGGAATATTTTTGGCATCAGCGTAAGCCATCTGTTTTTTTAACTTGGCCGATGATGGATACAATTCGGTAGCAATACCGGCACTCCTTAACTGTTGTAGTATAGGTAAAGCATACTTTTCTGCTTCAGCATCGAAGTTACTGATCAGCACTTTTGTACCGATCTCTGCGGAGGAGGGAAAAAGGTTTAGTTCTTCCAGTACATCGTAAATCCGGTCTGCTCCAAAAGAAACACCCACACCCGTCAAATCTTTAAGGCCAAACATTCCGGTTAAATCATCATAGCGCCCGCCGCCGCCAATGCTACCCATGGCAACTTCGTTCGTTTTCACTTCAAAAATACAGCCTGTATAATAATTCAAGCCCCTTGCCAGCGTAATATCCAGCTCCAACTTCGCGGTAAGCGGCAAACCATAGGCAATAAGACTATCCACATAGTCGAACACACTTTCAATTTCCCCGATACCTTTTAAGCCTGTTTCAGATGAAGCTAAAACTTCCTTCAAACTTGCAAGCTTTTCCTCATTACTGCCTTCAAGCAAAATCACCGGACGAAGTTTTTCCAGATCGTCTTCTGTAAAACCACGCTCCAAAAGCTCCTTACTTACTCCATCTAAACCGATTTTATCAAGTTTATCGATGGATACAGTCATGTCTATAATTAAATCAGGTTTGCCTATAATCTCAGCTATACCTGATAGAATTTTTCTATTATTAATCTTAACCGTGAAATCCTTAAGGCCCAGTTTTGCCAATGCCTCATTGTAGATGAGTATAAATTCAGCTTCGTTCAATAAACTTTCCGAGCCTACAACATCCACATCACATTGATAAAACTCACGATACCTTCCCTTTTGCGGACGGTCGGCTCTCCAAACCGGCTGAACCTGAAAGCGCTTGAAAGGAAGGGTAATTTCACTTTGGTGCATCACAACATAACGCGCAAAAGGAACGGTCAGGTCATAACGCAATGCTTTCTCAGATATCAACGGGATCAATTTATTGCTGTTATCCTCCTCTGAAAAGTCGAAGGCCTTCTTTTTAGGATCTTTCAAATACTCCCCGCTGTTCAGAATTTTGAAGATCAGTTTATCGCCCTCATCACCATACTTACCTGTTAAGGTAGACAGATTTTCAAAGCTTGGTGTCTGAATTTCTGCATATCCATACTTCCTGAAAACCGTTTTAATGGTATCATAGATAAAATTGCGTTTTACCATTTCTACAGGAGTAAAATCGCGTGTACCTTTTGCTAATGAGGGTTTAATAACTGACATAGCCGCAAAAGTACGAAAATGTAAGGTTTATGAAGTAGTGCCCCCTATACATTTTAATATATAAAAAAAGCCCCGCATTGCGGGGCTGATATAAATTGAAAACTAGTTCTTGAATTCACTCGTCTTATGGAAATCGATATCCGGGTAATCCTGTTTAGTTAAATTAATCATGTATTCGCTATCTGCCAGATAAACCGGGTTATCTTCCTTATCAAAGCCGATATGTTGTTGCTTACGTTTAACAAACTCCTCAAGTTTTTTTCTGTCGCCAGAAGTTACCCAGCTCGAACGGGTGTAGCTTAATGTGCGGAAGCGACATTTTGCACCATATTCGTGTTCTAAACGGAAATTGATAACCTCAAACTGAAGCTCTCCAACCGCTCCGATCACTTTTCTGTTTCCCGGTTGCATTACAAATAATTGTGCAACACCTTCGTCTGTTAATTGCTCTATTCCTTTTTCCAACTGCTTGGTACGCATCGGATCCATATTTTCCACTTCCTTAAAAATAGATGGAGAAAAACTTGGAATACCTTTGAACTGCAGCTTTTCACCCTCAGTTAAGGTATCACCGATTTTGAAGTTACCACTGTCATACAGACCAACCACATCTCCTGGCCAGGCTTCATCTACAATGCTTTTTTCATTTGCCATAAAGTCCATGGGGTTGGCAAACTTCAGTTTTTTATCTTGCCGGGTATGGTAGTAAAATTTATTCCGCTCAAACTTCCCGGAACAAATCCTCAGGAAGGCAATTCTGTCACGGTGCTTAGGATCAAGATTCGCGTGAATTTTAAATACAAATCCACTAAAATTCTTTTCCTCAACTAACACATCACGCTCTTCCGCCTCACGGTGTCTCGGACTAGGAGCAATGTCGATGAAAGTATCCAACAACTCTTTTATACCGAAGTTATTAATGGCACTTCCAAAAAATACAGGCGCTACCAATCCGTCAGTATATAAATCCTTATCAATTTCTCCATAAATGCCGTTAACCAATTCAACATCATCTTTAAGTGTACTGATTTCGCTATCCTTTAAATAATTCAGTAAAGAAGAATCATTTAAATCACTTGCCGCAACAACCGAATCGGTAACTTTGGTTTTATCAGAATTAAACAGATTTAAGTGTTTGTTATAAATGCTGTAAACGCCCTTAAATGTATGCCCCTGACCAATGGGCCACGAAAGCGGACATAAGCTAATGTTCAGCTTTTCCTCAATTTCGTCCAGTAAGTCGTAAGCTTCCTTACCCTCCCGGTCCATTTTATTGATAAAAATAATCACCGGGGTGTTACGCATGCGGCAAACAGACATGAGTTTCTCTGTCTGTTCCTCCACACCCTTCACGCAATCCACCACCAGAATTACACTATCCACGGCCGATAAGGTTCTGTAGGTATCTTCAGCGAAATCCTTGTGGCCTGGTGTATCCAGAATGTTAATACGTTTGCCACTATATTCAAAACCCATTACGGATGTTGCAACCGAGATACCACGCTGGCGCTCGATCTCCATAAAATCGGAAGTATTGCTCTGATTCGCTTTGTTACGTTTTACCGCACCGGCCGTATTGATCGCTCCTCCAAAAAGAAGAAACTTCTCAGTAAGCGTGGTTTTCCCGGCATCGGGGTGACTAATAATGGCAAAGGTTTTACGTTTTTCTATTTCTGGGTTAAGCATAAATTAAATTTTGGGTAAGAAGGGGCGATGAAACCTTGTTAAAGGAACTTAACAGCAATAAGATTTGGATAATTTTGTTTCATCAGGCTGCAAAGATAAGAAAATCGATGAACAACAAGGACCACAGGTTTTTAAATCCTTTTAAGTCAGGAATAATCCGGCATCACTAAACTCTGAATAGCCTACTGCAAGTTATTAAGCGCTTGCCTTACTGCACTATCATTTAAATTCGCAGCTTTATAATAGCCTACATCACCCAGGTAATAACGGCAAAGCAAGGCCTTCAAATCATTAAGGATGATGTTACGCGCACTATACAACTGGTACCGGTCTATTGGCACATTTTTGCGCTGAATAAAACCGATAAAATCTTTAAAATCATTATCATTAATCGTGAAGATATTAATATTCTGCTCCACAAAACTGGCGCTGTACTTATTGGTTAACACATTAAATACGTAATCTGAAAGGATTTTTTTACTCACCAGACTGGCATAAAACTTATTGTATCCTGTGGTATCAAGCTTAACAAAAACATCAGGCTGAATGCCGCCACTTATTTTAACTTTCCTGCTCTGTTGAACAGTTACACCTTCCGTCTTTTCAACCGAATCCTGAAAAGAAGTCCGGTCGCCGGTTAGCTCACCGTCCATCATGCGTTCATCCAGCTCATGTTTGTAAGCATCATAGCCCTTTTTATATGATTTCTGAATACTCTTTCCTGAAGGGGTGTAATAACGTGCAATGGTTAAGTTTAATGCCGAACCATCTCCGAAAGAAAACTGCTCCTGAACAAGCCCTTTTCCGAAAGACCGGCGCCCAACAATAATACCCCTTCCTAAATCCTGAATCGCTCCGGCAACAATTTCACTTGCGGAGGCCGTATTTTCATTAATCAGAATCGCAAGTTTTCCATTTTGAAAAGCACCATTACCGGTAGAGAAATAATCCGTACGTGGCTCATGCTTACCCTGGGTATAAACAATTAGCTTGTTTTCAGGCAAAAACTGATCTGCTAAGCCCGTTGCTGCAGAAAAGTATCCTCCTCCATTATCCCGTAAATCAAGGATAAGTTTTTTCATGCCCTTTGCCTTGAGGTTATTGGCTGCTGTAGAAAAATCACTATCTGTATTTGCCCCAAACTTACTGATGCGAACATAACCTGTTTCAGCATTGATCATATAAGCAGCATCAATACTACTAATATTCACCTTACCCCTGGTAACCATCAACCGGCTAGGGGTCTGTGTACCATTATGAATTAATGTTACCCCAACACCACTTCCAGCCCTGCCTCTGAAGCGTCCCGAAAGTTGTTCCTTTGGCAAATTCCTTCCGCTTACTATTGTGCTGTCTATGCTTAGAATTTTATCCCCCAGTTTAATTCCAGCCTGAAAAGCCGGGCCATCTTTCACCACACCTGTGACCATCATGGTATCGTTAAGCATATAGTACTCGATCCCTACACCTTCAAAATTCCCCTCCAGATTGTCGGTCATATCCTGGGCATCTGATGGAGGAAGATAAACGCTATGCGGATCTAACTGATGTAAAACACTATCGATTGGCAAATTCTGAAGAGAATCGGTGTTGATATCGTCAACATAATTTTTGTTGATGATGTGAAGAATTTCATCAAGCTTACCATCGGTGTTACTGGCCAGCTGCGGACTCCTTTTTACACCGAAACCCTGATCCTTAATGAATTTGATACCCAATACCATGCCCACTATTAAAATCACAGAATAGCTTAAGGCAATCAGTATGTTCGTACGGGTATTCTTTTTCATTGGCGCTACTGCAAATTTATGAAAATAAGCGGCTTGATATATTTTTTAACCGCATTTTCACACCTTTTGTTTATAATTTTTAATATAAATTAACCCACCCCTTACATTAGTAGAATTAGCAACTACATATTTTTGAATTTTTAAGCACAGTTTTAGAAAGAATTTACCGAATTTTATCAAAATTAAATTTATGAACAGAGTTACCGAGCAGGAATCTAACTATAACCACATCGATAAAATGTCGGTTTTGGAAGTATTGCAGGGCATTAATAACGAAGATAAAACGGTAGCTTATGCCGTTGAAAAATCTTTGCCTCAAATAGAAAAACTGACTACCGCTGTAGCCGATAAAATGAAAAAAGGTGGCCGCCTCTTTTACATAGGAGCCGGAACGAGTGGTCGTTTAGGTGTTGTCGATGCTTCTGAATGTCCTCCAACTTATGGCGTTCCATTCGACTGGGTAGTTGGTATTATTGCAGGAGGTGATTCGGCGATCAGGAAAGCTGTCGAATTTGCCGAAGATGATGCTGAACAAGCCTGGAAAGATCTTCAGGAATTTGGCATTAATGATAAAGATTGCCTTGTAGGATTAGCTGCCTCAGGAACTACCCCATATGTAATTGGTGGTCTAAATACAGCAAGAAAGAATGGTATTTTAACGGGTTGCATTGTGTGCAATACCGGCGGACCTATTGCAGCAGAATCTGACTTCCCTGTAGAAGTGGTTGTAGGACCTGAATTTATCACCGGCTCAACAAGAATGAAATCAGGCACAGCACAAAAACTCGTTTTAAACATGCTGAGTACTACGGTTATGGTCCAGCTTGGCCGTGTGGTTGGCAATAAAATGGTCGATATGCAGTTAACAAACCATAAACTGGTTGATCGCGGAACGCAAATGGTAGCTGATGAATTAAATATTGATTACAACGAAGCCGCTGATCTTTTAAATAAATATGGAAGTGTTAGAAAAGCTGTAGAAGCCGGACAACTCTAGGAAATGAGTGAAAAAGGATGATTGAATTGAAACTTAAACATTCACTCACTCAAAATTCAATCATTCAATAATTCGAAACATGCACGAGATAGAGCCTTATTACCAATGGAGAGATGACTATATCTCCGCCGAAGATGAACGTTCGCCTTTTTACAATACTGAATATTCTGAGTTTCATTTCGATAAACAGATTTACAACTTTCTGCTTCACCCGCAGTGGGACGAATTCGGATCGAACACACTGTACATGAAAGTGCTGTATGCCGATTACGACAGGGCGTACGCCATTATCGAATTTATTGGGGAATGGAATGACGCCATCAATAACGACATCATGCTTTTAAAGCGCGACATACTGGAACTGATGATGGATGAAGGTATTAATAAATTCATCCTGATCGGGGAGAATGTGTTAAACTTCCATGCCTCAGATGACAGCTATTACGAAGAGTGGTTTCAGGAAGTGGAAGATGGCTGGATTGTTGGGATAAACTTTCAGGACCATGTCATTGCAGAGTTCCGGGATAATAGCATCGATTATTATATTAACTTTGGCGGAGCCTTGAATAATATGCCATGGCGAACACTAAAACCACTTCAGTTCTTCAAGAAAGTTGAAGAATTGCTGACAAAAAGATTAAACTAAAATATTAACTTTATACTGTTTAAATACACATAAAACAAAATGGAACAACAAAATTATCAATATCAGGACAACAGCGTTTTCGTTCAGGAGAAATCTGTTTCAAAAAAATTCTTTGCTAATGTTTTCTTATGGATGTTTGTGGCGTTGGTTTTATCAACACTTTCCGCGTTCTACATTTCAAATACAGAAAGCGCATTAAGATTACTGATTAACTTTGAAACCGGTCAGAGAACGGCTTTAGGGTTTGTAGCGATGTTTGCTCCCCTTGGTTTAGTTTTATTGATGGGAGCGGGCTTTAGCCGCTTATCTTATGGCGCTTTACTGGGTGTTTTCGCCTTATTCTCAGTTTTGCTGGGTGTGAGCTTAAGCTTTATTCTATTGGTTTACACAGGCACATCTGTTATCTCATGCTTTGGAGCTGCTGCGGTAATTTTCGGAATTATGGCAGTATTGGGGTATACCACGGAGGTTGATTTAACTAAATTCGGTCCAATCCTGATGGTAGGTGTTGCAGGCTTGTTTATTGCCGGGATAGCTAATCTATTTATCAGAAGCGAACAGTTCAGTTTGATTATGGCATTTGTGGGTGTTGCAGTTTTCACTGCATTAACTGCATACGACGTTCAGAAAATCAAGCAGATCGGAATGGGCCTTGAACAAAGTGGTGAAGCAATCCCTTCTTCCGATACCAAAAAATTAGCCATAATGGCCGCATTAAACTTATACCTTGACTTTATTAACATCTTCCTGTTCTTATTAAGAATTTTCGGAAGCAGAAAATAAGCTCGCCAACAAAACAATATTCTAAAGGCCGTGCAGATTTGCATGGCCTTTGTAATTTTATTTGGCTAGTATTCAATAAATTTTGGAAATGATGCCGCTTTGTTGCATTTTTGTACGCTTATTAAGAAAGACGGAGGGATTAGACCCAACGAAGTCTTAGCAACCTGTGTCCACACAAGGTGCTAAATTCTATCCCGGTTTTAATCGGGGACAGATAAGTTTAGGAAGGACGATTCCCGGGCCAACTTTTTGAATAAGCATTTTGAATATCAGGTATAAAGTATCAAGACAGGTTTGTCTTATATTTTTTGCCCAATATCTGCAGTTAGGTCGTTCGTCAGTTAGTCCTGACACCCGATACCAGCTACTTGCTACTATAAAACAATGAACATTAGAGAAGAATTAGAAAAGCGTATTCTGGTAATCGATGGGGCAATGGGCACCATGATTCAGCGCTATACATTAACAGAAGAGGATTTTAGAGGGGAACGGTTTCAAAATCATCCATGCGATGTAAAAGGCAATAACGACTTGCTCAACATTACCCGTCCGGATATTATTAAAGCGATACATCTTGAATACTTACGTGCTGGTGCCGACATTATCGAAACCAACACATTCAGTACACAAAGAATTTCCATGGCCGATTACCAGATGGAAGACCTTTCATATGAACTCAGTTACGAAGGTGCCCGTATCGCCAAAGAGGCAACCAGCGAATTTATGGCCGCCAATCCCGACCGCAAATGTTTCGTTGCCGGTGCAATCGGCCCAACCAACCGTACCCTGTCCATGTCGCCAAATGTAAACGACCCGGGTTACAGGGCCATTTATTTCGATGAACTCGAAGCAGCCTACTATGAGCAGGTTCGCGGACTGGTAGACGGAGGTTCTGACGTACTGTTAATCGAAACTATTTTCGATACTTTAAACGCAAAAGTGGCCATTGTTGCCATTAAAAAATATGAAGAAATCATCGGCCGGAAACTGGAAATTATGATTTCCGGAACCATTACCGATGCCTCAGGAAGAACTTTATCAGGTCAAACTGCCGAAGCATTCCTCAATTCAGTAATGCATGCAAAACCATTAAGCATTGGTTTTAACTGTGCGCTTGGCGCTAAAGAAATGCGTCCGCATATTGAAGAACTTGCAAATAAGGCAGGTTGCTATGTTTCCGCCTATCCTAATGCCGGTTTGCCAAACGAATTTGGGGCTTATGATGAGCAGCCACATGAAACAGCACACCTGGTAGACGATTTCATTACCTCCGGGTTTGTCAACATCGTAGGCGGTTGCTGTGGCACTACACCCGATCATATTGGCTGCATCGCTAAAAATGCACAAAAAGCACAACCCAGGAAACTTCCTGTAATTGAACCCGTGATGCGCCTCAGCGGTCTGGAGCCGGTTACCATCAAGCCAGACAGCATTTTTGTAAACGTAGGCGAGAGAACCAATATCACCGGATCACCAAAGTTTTCAAAACTCATTTTAGGCGGTGATTATGAAGCGGCCCTTGCTGTTGCCTTACAACAGGTTGAAGGTGGCGCCCAGGTAATCGACGTAAACATGGATGAAGGGATGTTGGATTCAGAAGCGGCGATGACCAAGTTCCTTAACCTGATCGCCTCTGAACCTGACATCGCTAAACTGCCGATCATGGTCGATTCCTCCAAATGGACGGTAATCGAAAACGGGCTGAAATGTTTGCAGGGCAAAGGAATTGTAAACTCCATTTCATTAAAGGAAGGTGAAGAGAAATTCCGAGAAAGCGCGCAGAAAATCATGAAATACGGTGCTGCAGTAGTGGTCATGGCTTTTGATGAACAAGGTCAGGCCGACAACTACGAACGCAGAATAGAAATCTGCAAGCGCAGCTATGATATTCTGGTTAGCGAAATTGGCTTCCCGCCAGAAGACATCATTTTTGACCCGAATATCTTAACCGTTGCAACAGGTTTAGAAGAACATAACAACTATGCAGTTGACTTTATAAATGCCACCCGCTGGATTAAACAAAACCTGCCTCATGCCAAGGTAAGCGGTGGAGTTTCGAACATATCCTTCTCTTTCAGGGGAAACAATGTTGTCCGCGAAGCCATGCACTCCGCTTTCCTTTACCACGCCATTCAGGCCGGACTGGACATGGGAATTGTAAATGCAGGTATGCTTGAAGTTTATCAGGAAATCCCACCCGAACTATTGGAACGGGTAGAGGATGTACTGCTTAACCGCAGAGACGATGCAACTGAACGTTTGGTAGAATATGCCGATACAGTTAAATCAAAAGGCAAAGAAATTGTAAAGGACGAAGAATGGAGAAAAGGGACCGTAGAAGAAAGGTTATCCCACTCACTGGTTAAAGGCCTCGTAGAATACCTCGATGATGACGTTGAAGAAGCCCGTCAGAAATATACCCGCCCAATTCAGGTAATTGAAGGCCCGTTAATGGACGGGATGAATATTGTCGGAGATTTATTCGGTGCCGGAAAAATGTTCTTACCCCAGGTGGTGAAATCCGCAAGGGTAATGAAAAAAGCGGTAGCCTACCTTTTGCCTTTTATAGAGCAGGAAAAACTGGATAACCCAGATCAAAATCAAAGCTCTTCTGCCGGAAGGGTTTTAATGGCAACCGTAAAAGGCGATGTACACGACATTGGAAAAAACATTGTTGGGGTAGTACTGGCTTGTAATAACTTCGAAATTATAGATATGGGTGTAATGGTGCCCGCACAAGACATCATTAAAAAGGCAAAGGAAATCAATGCTGATATTATCGGTTTGAGTGGTTTAATTACTCCTTCACTGGATGAAATGGTTCACTTTGCCAAAGAAATGGAGCGGGAAGGCTTTACCATTCCGTTAATTCTCGGAGGCGCTACCACATCACGTATTCATGCCGCCGTTAAAGTAGCACCAAACTATTCAGGCCCTGCTATTCACGTGCTGGATGCATCCAGAAGTGTAACCGTATGCAGTACCCTGATGAATCCGGATACAAAAGCCGAATACGTAGCCGGAATCAAAGCTGAATATGAAAAAGCCCGCGAAGCACATTTAAATAAACGCTCGGATAAACGCTTCAAAACCATAGCCGAAGCGCGTGAGAACAAGTTCAAAATTAACTTTGAACAGCAACTACCAGTTCCTGAGTTTACTGGTACCAAAGTTTTCGACGATTATCCTTTGGAAGAACTCGTTCCTTATATTGACTGGACACCATTTTTCCACACCTGGGAACTTCGTGGCAGCTACCCGAAAATTTTCGATGATAAAAACGTGGGAGATGAGGCCAGGAAGCTTTTTGATGATGCCCAAACTTTACTTAAACGTATCCTCGATGAAAAATTGCTTACCGCAAAAGGAGTAATCGGCTTCTGGCCGGCAAACAGTGTTGGCGATGACATTGAATTAAAAACCGGAAGTGTGGAAACTACCATTCACACGCTTCGTCAGCAGGCAGAAAAAGTAGATGGACAGCCTTATTACGCACTCTCTGATTTTATCGCACCAAAAGAGAGCGGGATTCAGGATTACTTTGGAGGCTTTGCAGTTACTGCGGGCATTGGAATTGATGCGCTGGTAGAAGAATTTGAAGCTAACCACGATGATTATAACAGCATCATGGCAAAAGCCCTTGCCGATCGTTTAGCAGAGGCTTTTGCTGAAAGAATGCACGAGCGCGTGCGTAAAGAATACTGGGGATATGCGAAGGATGAACACCTGAGTAACCAGGAACTGATTAAGGAAGAATACGCAGGTATCCGTCCGGCTCCTGGTTATCCGGCCTGTCCGGAACATACCGAAAAAGGAACCCTGTTTACCTTGCTCGATGCAGAGAAAGAAATCGGACTACGCTTAACCGAAAGTTATGCCATGTACCCCACCGCAGCAGTAAGTGGTTTCTATTTTGCCCATCCCGAATCCAGGTACTTCGGTTTAGGCAAAATAACCAAAGATCAGATTGAAGATTATGCTACCCGTAAAGAAATGTCGGTAGAAGAAGTAGAGCGGTGGCTAAGTCCGAACCTAGCATATTAATAAACGAACCAAACTAAAAGCCCCTTTTGGGTTATGAAAATAATAGACCACATTAAAAACGCAAACGGTAAAACGTTATTCTCTTTTGAACTCTTACCACCGATAAAAGGCCAAAGCATCCAGTGGATATACGATGCAATTGACCCATTATTGGAGTTCAATCCTCCATTCATAGATGTAACCTCCCTTCGGGAAGATTATATTTATAAAGAGCAGGAAAACGGTTTATTACAAAAGGTTTCCTACCGTAAGCGTCCGGGAACAATTGCCATCTGTGCTGCAATCATCCACAAATATAAAATAGATGCTGTTCCGCATTTAATTTGCGGAGGCTTTACTAAAGAGGAAACTGAAAATGCCTTAATCGATTTACAGTTTCTGGGTATCGATAATGTTTTGGCATTACGTGGTGATGCGCGTTCTGCAGACAGCTCATTTATTCCCACAAAAGGTGGTCACTGCTATGCCACAGATCTTATTGAGCACATTAAGAACCACAATGAAGGAAAATTCTTACACGAGGATATTGAAACTTTCAAAAGTGATTTCTGCATCGGGGTAGCCGGATACCCGGAAAAACATTTTGAAGCCCCAAATCTAAACACCGATTTCAAATACCTCAAGAAAAAAGTAGACATGGGCGCTGAATTCATCGTAACCCAAATGTTTTTCGATAATCAGAAGTATTTTGACTTCGTAAAAAAATGTCGGGAGAATGATATTAATGTGCCTATTATCCCCGGATTAAAACCCATAAGCACCTTAACACAGTTAAATGTGTTACCGAAAATTTTCCATATCGATTTGCCTGAGGAGCTTACCGATGCCTTATCTCATGCTAAAAACAATGCTGAGGCAAAAGAAATTGGTACTGCAGCAATGATTAAGCAATGTAAAGAGTTGATGGACTTTGGGGTTCCGGTACTGCATTTTTATACGATGGGGAAACCTGAACAAACCAAACAAATCGCAAGGGCCATATTTTAAGCTTTTCTTAAAACATCTATAAATCCTTATCTGTTTTTAATCTGTACAACTTATATTTGTAGGAATGAGATGGATTTGTTTCAAATATTTAGTCATCATGTGCATTGCATTAACCTTGTTTCTAAAGGTGTGCAATGTAATGAGCTATTTGAAACTGACTAATCCCACTGTAGAGCTTGCTTCAATGAATGAAGATTCTACCGAAAAGGAAGAGAAGAAAATCGAACCGGAATATTTTACCGATCAATTCTTTCTGGTAAGCTTAGCTGAGCATTATCCATGCATTCAACAAAAAATAATCATCCCTGATCATTTTTTTCAATTGGCTTATTTTCCTGAGGTACTCACTCCTCCGCCAGCCATTTAAAATTTATTACCCATCCCTTTTGCCCCTGCATCACATGCGGGGACGTATTTTATTATAAACTTTAATACCTAATTATATGAAACGAGCAATTTCATTTTCTTTCGCTGCATTTTTAGCGGCTGTATCTTTCCAGGTCAAAGCCCAGGAAGTAGCACAAACCAATGTTCAACCGGTTAACAATGCTTTAGCAATGGTTACCAAACTCGAACCCGTTAGCTTTAATTATGATAAAACCTGGGTTGAAAAGCTGAAACTGCCTTCAACCTCTCAATATGGTTTTGTGGGTGCCGATGCCAAAACAGCTGTACCATCTGTAGTTGCAGTGGAAGCTAAGCAATATCCTGCGGGTAAAAATGCTTTCAATGCGGCAACCCTTACCAAAGTTGATTATGAGCGCCTTCTTCCATTACTGGTGGCCAGCATCAAAGAACAACAGGCACAGATTGAGGAGTTGAAACGCGAATTGAGTTCATTAAAATCTCAAAACGCTAAATAAAATCAGCTCAATTTATCCGATGAACACCAGTTTAGTATTGGTATTCATCGGATTATTAGCATTACCTAGTCGGGAAGAATGGGCGGATTAATTTTGTTCACCTGAGTACTAACCGACTTCAAAAATGCCTCCAGCTGTCGTTGTTCTGGCTGCGTTAAATTTAACTTTCTTAATATTGCCGACTTCGGCGTTCTTAGGGAATCCGGAATCTTCGACTGCAACGCCTTCTGCAAGGCGACAGGATTGCCCAGGTTATAAAATTCGATTACATCTCTTAAGGAAGGAAAGTTTCCATGATGCATCCACGGACCAGTAATATTTGTTTCTCTTAAAGAAGGTGTTCTGAATGCACCCACATCTTTAAGGTTTTTGGTCACATTATATTTTCCCAAATCTTCAAACTTCGACCCTAGTAGTGTCTGGCCGTCATTGTGGAATTTGTTATCGCTAAACAAGGGCGTATTATGGCAGTTGACACACCGCGCCTTCGTACGGAACAAGTGCAAACCCATAACTTCATCGTCCTTTAGCGCGGCTTTATTGCCACGTACAAAGGCATCGAACCTGCTGTTCGTACTTACAATACCCCTTTCGAAGGTGGCAATGGCCTGCTGAATCCTTTCCAGGGTAATCTCATTTGAACCAAAAGCCTTATTAAAAAAATCTTTATATCCTTTAATTGCCTTAATGTTTTTAACCATGATGGTTAAATCGGTATTCATTTCCACATGATCCTTCACCGGGAAGCCAGACTGATCTTCCAGACTTGTTGCACGGCCATCCCAGAAAAGCTCATTATAAAAGGCGGTGTTCAAAATGGTCATCGCGTTCCGTTTACCGTTCTGGCGGTCGTGCCCGTAAGCTACCCTTTTGCCATCGCCCCAGCCCAGTTCCGGATCGTGACAGGAAGCACATGCAATTTGTTTAGATACCGACATACGCGGATCGAAAAATAACAGCTTCCCTAATTTTTCCTTCTCTGCAGAATAAGGATTGGATGTGGGATAAACCGGCCGCCCCAGATAGCCAATATCCCTGAATCCTGCTTTCGATTCCTCATCCAGATCGGGTTTAGGCCAATGCGATTGATCACTGCTGTACAGCTCGCGTAGCTGCGCAATACTAAATTCCTCATTCTGCAAGAAAGCTGTGGTGCATACAAAGAGAATAAGTATTGTAGCAATAAATAAAAGTCGTTTCATTTTAAAGTGATAAGGCTGTAGGACTCAACTTATACTGGAATGTCCTGGTCGTTCCTCCGATAGCTGCTTCATTAAAAGTAATAGTCAAATCCATTACTTTGGTATTCTCATCATAGGTTCCACTACCGGTCATGCCAATTTTAAAAGTTGTCGCATCAGATTTCGTTAAGGTAACATCCTGGGTTTTTACTTTTACGATACCCGTTTTGGCACCCGCATAGTCCGGGAAGAATTGCAAAACCTGATCGACATTAATTTTAACAGTCTTGATATTTGTTGTTCCCGTATATGTACTGTACAGCCGAACCATATCGAACATGGCCGTTCCACTATCTGCTACACCAGCATTTGTGAAACCAAGAAAACTCGGATCTGACACTGAGACTGTGGAAAAATGACTCGCAATTCTTGAACCCCATGTATTTGTTGTAGGTTCTAAACGATAAACAAACATCTGGTAAAATGCTGTTGATTGGTGGAACACGGCTATTGTTGATGAGTTAGCCGTTGCCACCGGCTGATCAGGATATAAATCTAACTTATCAGCTGGCTGATCTTTTTTACAGCCTGTGAAAATAATCAGTGCTAAAAGAAGTGAATATAGTTTTTTCATATGTTGTTTCATAAAAATTAGTAGCCCGGATTTTGAACCATATTAATATTAGCATTTACTGTGGTTGCTGGCAAAGGCATAATCAGTTTGGGGTCGTTTGTTGGCAAATTCTTTATTGTTGCAGCTACATCCACACGCAATACATCTTTTTTCTTACGCAACAAATCAAATAACAAATTACCTTCAAAAGCCAGTTCTTTTCTTCTCTCCAATAAAATGGCATCAATCAAGTCTGCCTTTACTGCTAAGTTCAGGGTCGATGCATTCGCATCACCACGTTTGCGGATAACGTTTAAATCTGCATTGGCCTGAGTAAAGTCAGGTGTCGTTTTTTCTGCTGCCGCTTCTGCACGGATTAAATACAATTCCGATAAGCGGAGAATTTTGATCGGTGTTTGAGAGGTACCGCCGAGTGCGTATTTTTTTGTAAAGGAATAGTTTACAGCACTGATGGCAACGGTATTAAACATGGATGCAGTACGACGAACGTCAGTAGCAGAATATAAGCTCATAAGATCGGTGGTGGCAGCAAACATTCTATATGAGGATGCATTGGTAGAATCGAAATAGCCTCCAAGTCCTGTTCCGCTGAAAGTAGATTCTATTGCCAGCTCGAAAATAGATTCGACAGATGGAATTCTGCCGGTCCAGCTTGCAACATAATTTGCATTACTGAGTAATGAGTATGCGCCATTTTTGATGATCTCGTCACTTAAGGCGTATGCCTTATCCCAATCGTTTTGGTTAAGATATACTTTCGCAAGAAGTGCTTTAGCAGACAACTTGGTAAAATAATTTTGTTTATATCCAGCACTTAATACACCAGTATTGTCATCACCCAATATAGCTATAGCTTCGTTAAGATCTTTAACAATGGCTTGATAAGTTTCGGCCACTGTTGCACGTTTTGGCGCCGGATCTGAGAAAAGCTGTGGCTGTGTTAAAACAACTATTCCAAGATGCGAGCCCGTTGCTGTATAATTAAATGGCCTTGCAAAAATCCGAACCAAATCGAAATGTATAAGTGCTCTGATACATTTTGCTTCAGCAACAATTTTGTTTTTGTCCGCTTCAGCGCCATTTGCTAGAGGAGTATATTTAATAATATTATTTGCATTATTCAGTTCACTATACATCATCGTATAGCTAGTATTCATCGTCGATTCTATCGAATTTTGGTTCAAATTGTAAACGTCTTCTAAACGCAGATTTGCGGCTTTACTAAATTTGATATTGCCCGCTAAGATATCCGGATAAACCATCATATTCTTCTGATAATGACTATCGTCAAGTAATGCTTTATACGAACCCGCAAGAACTGTTTTTGCACCCGCAACGTCTTTGAAAATATCTTCTAAAGATAATTTATCAGTAGGTTCTTTATCCAGTAGTTTTTCACAAGAGGACAAACTGATAATAATAAGACCAAGTATGATTATAGAATATTTTTTCATGTTTATTTTTTTAGAGTCCCACTTTTATTCCAGCTGTTAGTGCAGAGGTTTCAGGATAAGTAAATCTTTTTTCAGCTACCCCGTTTCTTCCCTTTATTCCCGAATCTTTATACCAATAAAAAAGGTTAGTAGCATTAGCAAATACGGAAGCACTATTGAGATGAAGCTTACGGGCGATACGGTTAGGAATTTGATATCCTGCAGAGATGTTTGAAAGTTTTATATAGCTTATATCTATCAGGTATCGCGATGAGTTTGGCACTATTGATCTAACGATTAATAGTTTCGGTATATCCGTAATATCTCCGGCCTTCTGCCACCTGTCTACCAAATTTACACTTTGGTTTCTGCTTTGTAAATTTCTTCCGTCGCCTTCATCAATATAATTCACTAGTTTGCTGGCACCGTAGCTATATAAAATATTAAAAGAGAAGGTAAAGTTTTTTAAACGGAAGCTATTTACCATGCCACCCTGAAAACTAGGTAATCTATTAGCCAATACGCTAGTTGAAGTTATTGGCAATGCATTAATCTCGCTGGCTGTTTTTATTTGCCCATTGGCATCATAAAAACGTTCTGTTCCTGTTTGAGGATCTACTCCTGCCCATTGGTAACCATAAATTGCGTTTGCGCTATTTCCCACTCTTAATGCCGCAGCATCTGCAGCTGTAGAATAAAGTGCAGAGTAGCCATTATTAAATGATAAGATGGTGTTTTTAACCGTTCCCAGGTTAAAAGCCAAATTCCAGTTAAGATTTTTAGTTTCAATGATTTCGCTATTTACAGAGAGTTCAAATCCTGAATTCCTCATTTTACCTGTATTTGCAGAAATTGTAGAATAACCCGTTTCCAGCGGAACATTAACAGATGAAATTAGATCTATAATTGTATTGTTGAAATACTCTGCGGTTAGCCGAACTTTTTTAAATAAGGTAAAGTCTAAACCAAAATTCAATTTGTGATTCTTCTCCCAGCCCAAATCTGGATTCGGGGCAGAGGATGACTCTGGATATGAAGCAACGTTACCATTATATAAATCGCCAGAACTAGTACCAAAACTATATAAACCTCTGGCAGAATAGTTTCCTATTCGTGAGTTGCCCGTTGAACCATATGTAGCCCGCAATTTCAAAGACGAAAGAACTCTATTACCTTTTAAAAAATCTTCATTACTGATTAACCAGGCTAGACCTGCCGAACCATTGAATGCAATTTGTTTATCGCCACCGAATATGGACGATTTATCTAAACGCCCATTGAAATTTGCAAAATATTTTTTATCAAAGTCGTACCCTAGCTGCGAATAGTATGAAATAGTTGCCGAAGAAGAAGTAGATGAAGCAGAGGTTTGTAAAGATGCGGCACCAAGAGTTCTAAGGCGATCGAATGTAAATCCGGTTCCAGCGCCCCTTAACAAATCAGTATCCTTATTCTCAACCTGCGACCCTATCAAAAAATTTACGGTGTGTTTTTTATAGGTCTTATCGTAGCCGGCCTGAAGGAATCCTATGTATCCAAGATAGTTACGATCATAGATCTCAAGTCTTCCATTGACATTCCTCCCAGTCGCGTTATTTGCTGAAAAATATTGTGTTTGTTTGTTCTGATAATTATCAGCGCCAAAAGTCCCCGATATCAAAATTTCTTTTGTGATCTGATAGCTCGCATTTGCACTCGCCTGCAGTTGTATCCCCTGGTTTCGGTTTTCATTCTGTTCTAAAATTGCTAAGGGATTTGGAACACCCTGTATATCCTGATACGTTCCATTTTCAGCATAAGGAGAAATGTTTGGCACAAGTGTTACTCCACCATAATTTGATAAATTGCTGCTCTTGGTAAAAGTGGGATTTAAATTAAAGCCCAGCTTTAACCTGTCTTGCTGGTGATCTACTCGTAAACGTGCATAAATTTTTTGCAAATCGTTGCCAATGGAAGTCGCTTCTTGTTTGCGGTAACCGCTAGAGAACCTAAATGATGTTTTGTTAGCCCCGCCTGAAATATCAATCCCTGCATTCTGATAAACGGCATCTCTCTGAGTCAATTCAAACCAGTCTGTGTTAATTGTTTTGCTTCCTGCTAATTGAGAAGCCTGGGTAGCTGATGTTCCGGCATTCATATAAGCTTCTCGTAGCAGGCTGTAGTAATGAGAGCCACTTAACCATTTATATTCGTTAATGAACGAAGAGATTCCTGTATCATAACTAAAGTTAGCAGTCGTTTTTCCTATTGTTCCTCTTTTTGTTGTTATAATGATTACCCCATTAGCCGCATTAGCCCCGTATAAGGCAGAAGCCGTGGCATCTTTCAAAATGGATATCGTATTAATATCATCAGGATTGATATTCGACAAGGGATTTAGGTAACTTTCGTTGTTAAAAACCGTTCCTTCATTTCCTTTTTGTTGTTCATAGGCAGGGATTCCGTCGATTACATATAGCGGCTGACTTGAAGTTGTTCTTGATGACCCTATTGTTGGCAATGATCCTATTCCTCTTATGTTAATCCTGACAGGTGTATTCAATTCAGTTGTTGTTTCCACCTGTACACCAGCAGCCAGCCCTTCAAGCATCTTGTCGAAGCTTTCGATAGGCCGGTCCGTTTGCAACCGCTCTGCCGTGATCTGTTCAATGCTCCCCACCACTTCCTCACGTCTCTTATCACTCGTATATGATCCGGTTACTACCACTTCATCCATTCCCAGGGCATCATCCTCCAACTTTACATTAAAGTAATTTTCGTTACCCACTTTAATTTCCTGGGTTTTCATACCAACGAAATTGAAAGTAAGGATCAGGTTATCAACACTGTTTCCGTTTAGCTTATATACAAACTTACCATTGGCATCAGTTACTGCACCTTGTCTGGTACCTTTAATAAACACATTAACTCCCGGCATTGGTCCCCCGGTCTTTGCATCAGTAACCAGGCCGCTTATCGATCTGGTCTGCACGGGACTAGCTTTCGGGCCTTTCCTTATAGAAATATAGTTCCCATTGATATTAAAAGCCAAACCCAATTGCCCGGCCAAACCATCAAGCGTTTGTTTCAAGGTTGATTTTTGTTTAATGCTCACCGTTTGATTGATATTCACCTCGGTTTGATCATAGTTAAACTTGTAACCACTTTGTTTTTCGATGATTGTTAATACTTCGGCCAATGGCCTATTGACAACATTTATCGAAACAGCAGTTTTTTCAGGCGCTTTTACCTGGGCATAACTCGTAATGGAAAGTGTGAGAGAGAAGAGCAATAATAGTCTGAATAAATAACGGGAGTAAGTTTTCTTCATTTTATCGGGTTAATATGATGGTGTTCTGGGTTTGTTTGAATTTTAAATGTTTAGAAAAGCATATGCTTTTGATCACGGTGATGTAGTCGGCCTTATCAAACTGAGCGGAAAAACTCCATCTGGTATTTTTGGTATGGTCAACTAGCTGAATGCCATAAACATTATAAAACCGGGCAGCAATTTCTTCGAATCCTGCTTCTTTGAAAATTAGCAATCCTGATTTCCATCCTGTAATGGCTGCTATATCAACGCTGCTTTTAACCAGATGTCTGGAAGTACCATTAAACGTGGCCATTTCCGAAGGCTTAAGCAGGAGTTTCTCTCCTCTGTTAGCCTCTGCCAGTACCTTTCCTTCGACCAATGCAATCACAGTATTTTTATCTGCCGGATAAGCTGAAATATTGAATTTCGTACCCAAAACAGTTGTCCTCGTGCCTTTGGCATTCACTGAAAAGGGTCGTGCCTGATCTTTAGTCACCTCAAAGAATGCTTCCCCTTCAAGCATCACTTCACGTTTCTTTGCAGCAAAAAATTTGGGGTATTTTAGCGAACTATTTGCATTCAATGTAACCGTTGTCCCATCGCTTAAGCTAAGCTGAGTGATTTTACCGTAACCATTGTGATAAGTAACATAACTTAAAGATTTTTCTGCCATGTTAAACCTAACGAAGAAAAAACCCACGATTAAAAGTACGGCAAGGGCGCCAACTGACGTCATCACGCGGGTATTTAACAACGGAGGTTTATCCGGTGCGTAAGGCATTGTATCGGCGGCATCAGCTTGCAGAAAATCATCGAACTTAGCAAAAGCCATCTGCAAATCTTCATCTTCCAACCGGAGGTACAATGTGGCGAGAATTTGTTCCGCATTATACACCTCATCCATTTTTTCAGGATGTAGGCTAATCCAGCTTTCCCAGAATGCTACCGCAGCAGCATCTGTTTTCAGGTAATAAGCATTAAAAGATTCATCTGCTGCAAAATCTTCAGCATGAAACAAAGTGTAATCCACGGCAAAAAGTAAAAAGGTAAAAGATGTTTTGTTCGGTTTAAGCTATAGAGTAAGCAACCTCCTGTTTTTACCAGATTTTTTTTACTTTTTTTATTAATGTTTAAAAACTGAAGTATTATTGCATGTCTTAGGTGGGTAATCAAGTGCGTAACTTGAAACTAGCTTGTTATTAAACGTCTTAGGTGGTGATCAAGGCCGCGGCTGATAAACATACTAACATGCTCTTACCTATCTTAGGTGGTAAATTCTTAGTGCTTCTGCAGTAGCTTTTCCCTCAGCGTACAAATGGCCGCATAAACATGGTTGTACACCGTACGGGATTTAAGCTCAAGTTGCCTCGCAATGGCATCATATTCCATCCCGTCGAAAAACTTCAACCTTACAATTTCCCTTTGTGTGGGCGTTAAAGCATCTATCGCATGCGATATTTTGTCCTTCCGTTCAGCTATAAACTGCGATTCGATGAGCAATTGTTCGTAAGAATGTTCGTTAATGGTGAGGAGTGAAGGAATATCATCTATGCTGATGAATTTCTTTGACTTGTTCGACTCCCTGATCAGGTTATTGCGAAGACTCGTCTTTAGGTAGCTGTCCACAAATTCAACCTGTCCAAGTGTATCCCTTTTTAACCAGATACCGGCGAAAAGCTCATGAAGCGTATCCTGGACAACCTGTCTATCGGGCAAAATTCTAAATCCATAAGCATACAAATCCTGATAACAATCCTGATATAGCATTCGCATTGCACCTGAATCTCCTCCACGAATTTTGTCCCAAAGCCCGGCTTTCATTTCCGCAAAGATAAGAGATTATTCCCTTATTTAGAATTTTTCTTAATTAGGCTTTTAGTATTTATAAAACAGCGACTTACATCGACGTAAAATGGAGATTTGGGCAGCTGAATTCCAAATCTCCAGTATGAGTTAAGCTATCTGTTTACGCGTTAGCAAGCAAATAAGCTTTGAAACCTTCAAAATCAATGCCCAGCTGATCAGCTTGTTTTGGTTTTCCAACCAAAGCAGTCACCTGTTCCGGAATTTCAATTTTAGCAGCAATATCTTCAGGAAAAATATCCGGGAATTTACAAGCGTGGGCGGTAGATAAAAATACAGCTGCGCTTCTATCTTCAGGATTTTGTTTTCTGAATTGCTCAATGGCCAGATAGGCAATGGCGGTATGCGGACAAGCAACATAATCAAACTTTGCATCAATTTCTTTGATCCCTGCCAGCGTCTCCTCATCCGTAAAACGATATGAAGTAACCACTTCTTTCAATAAGTCGATTTCACCTTTAAATAAATCCATGATCCGTACCCAGTTACTTGGCGCACCAACATCCATTGCGTTGGAGTAAGTTTGCGTAGAAGGCCTGGTTTCGTAAACGCCTGTTTCCAAAAATCTCGGAACGGTATCATTAACATTGGTCGCAGCAATAAATTGCTTAACCGGTAAGCCTAGTTTATAGGCCAGAAATCCCGCGCCAATATTTCCGAAATTTCCGCTAGGTACCGAGAAAATGACCTCTTCCAGGCCTTGCCTTTTTAACTGGGCATAGGTATTGAAATAATAAAATGTTTGCGGAATTAAACGGGAAATATTAATCGAGTTGGCAGATGTCAGTCGGAAGCTTGCATTGAGTTCAGCATCGGCAAAAGCCTGTTTTACCAAAGCCTGGCAATCGTCAAAAGTGCCTTTAATTTCAATGGCCCTGATGTTTTGTCCATTTGTAGTTAACTGCAATTCCTGTATCGGACTCACCTTTCCTTCCGGATAAAGAATAGTTACACGGGTATTCGGCACCCCTAAAAAGCCCAACGCTACTGCACCACCCGTATCTCCTGATGTGGCAACCAATACATCCAGTAACTGTTCGCCGTCCCTTAAAAAATAAGCCATCACACGGCTCATAAAACGGGCTCCAAAATCCTTGAACGCCAACGATGGGCCATGGAAAAGTTCCAGCACAAAAGTTTTATCCGCCAGCTTTACTGCGGGCGCTTCAAAATTGATGGCATCCTCAATCAATGCTTTCAGGTCTGCTGCAGGAATTTCATCTTTTAAAAGGGCCGAAGCTACCTTATTGGCAATTTCAGGCAGCGAGTATTTATCAATATTTTCGATAAAGTCCGGATCGAGCTGCGGAATCTCCACAGGCATGTACAGGCCTTTATCCTGTGGCATACTATTAAAAACGGCTTCTTTAAAAGAAACACGTAAATCTTTATTATTGGTTGAATATAGTTTCATGATTGGAAGGTTGTCTTACAGCACTCTCGGTCCTTCGGCATTAACCGAAGAAACATATGCTTTGCTGTTAATATTGATTTTATGTAAGTGCTGTTGCTGTGCTTTGGTTATTTTCTTTGCGGTTTCTTCATCTTTTGTCAAGGCAAAAACTGATGGACCCGAGCCTGAAATTCCAAAACCAATGGCACCGTTTTCCATGGCAATTGCTCTCATCTCCTCAAAACCCGGAATCAGGATGGAACGGGTAGGTTCTACCAAAACATCCTTCATACTGCGCCCGATTAAATCAAAATCATTCATAAACAAGCCGCTAACCAAACCTGCTACATTTCCCCACTGCGTCACCGCATCTTTCAAAAACACCTTACTGCGTATCATCTGGCGGGCATCTTTTGTGGGTACATCCACCTCCGGATAAACAATTGCGGCATACATTCCTGCGGGCGTTGGCAAGGAGATTACATCCAGTGGTTCATAACTTCTTACCAAAACAAAGCCCCCCAAAATGGCCGGGGCTACATTATCGGCATGGCCATAACCACAAGCCAGTTCTTCACCTTTCATGGCAAAGGGAACCAGTTCTTTAGCCGTTAATAAATCTCCCATCAATTTGTTAATGGCAAATAAACCTGCCACCGTACTGGCCGAGCTTGAACCTAACCCACTGCCAATAGGCATCTTTTTATGCAATTCAATTTCCACGCCCACATCTAAGCGGTTTACATGTTGCAGGTAATGCTGAACACTGGCGCTCACTGTATTTTTAGCCGCATCCAAAGGTAAACGACCATCATCTCCGGTGATACGCTTTATAACCACTCCGGGTGTATCGGTCAAACGCATTTCTACTTCATCACCCGGCTCATTCACTGCGAATCCGAGGACATCGAAACCACATACTACATTGGCAACCGTGGCCGGAGCGAAAACTTTTATACTATCTTTCATTTTTGATTATCAGGTAGCGGTATCAGCACTGAACATCAATTCAGGATTTGATACCGCCATTTTATCATTTGTCTCTTATTGATCTTAGCTTAAAGATCCCACATTTATAATATCTGCAAAAACACCGGCCGCGGTAACCTCTGCACCTGCACCAGGCCCTTTCACCACCAATGGACGTGATTTATACCTGTCGGTAGTAAAGGAGATGATGTTATCACTTCCCGAAAGCATGTAAAACGGGTGACTGTCATCTACCATTTGGAGGCTGATTTCCACATCACCATCTTCCAGTTTCCCGATATAGCGCAATACCTTTCCTTCGCTCGCCGCACGATTTTTCAAATCCTCAAAATAGGCTGCATTGTTTTTCAGCTCTGTATAGAAGTCTTCCACTGTATCAGCCTTCAAACAGGCTTCTGGTAGAATATTATCAATTTTAACATTTTCAGCCTCTAAGGGATAGCCGGCATCCCGTGCAAGAATTAACATTTTACGCATAAAGTCTTTTCCATTTAAATCATCACGGGGGTCTGGCTCAGTATAGCCTAAATCCTGTGCCTCTTTTACCGTTTCATAAAAACCAGCTTCACCTTTAAAATTATTGAAGATATAAGAGATGGTTCCTGAAAGAATGGCTTCGATGCGGGCAACTTTATCGCCACTCATCATCAGTTCCTTCAGCGTACGGATGATCGGTAAACCAGCCCCAACATTGGTTTCGTAGTAAAAATCAACCCCAAACTTACGGGCCGTATCTTTAAACGATTTGTATTGTGCGTAGCCGGCCGAATTACCTTTTTTATTGCAGGTCACTACCGAAATACTGCTTTCAAAAATGCCCTGATAAAATTCAATTGGTGCTTCTGCAGCAGTGTTATCTACAAAAACACAGTTTGGCAGATTTAATGCTTTCATGCGCGCTACGAAGCCAGCAAGATCAGCCTGCTCACCGTTAACATTCAGTTCATCTTCCCAACCTTCAAGCGATAATCCATCCGTATTGAAAATCATCTTACGGGTGTTGCTGATGCCGGCAACTTTAACCTGCAAATCATTATTCTCAGCCAGAAAAGGCATTTGCTCTTTCAGCTGATTGAATAAAGTCTTTCCGATATTTCCCGTTCCCAGGCAAAAGATATTCAGCGTACGTTTTAAATCTGTAAAGAATGCATCGTGCACGGCGTTTACTGCTTTCGATAAATCAGAAGCGCTGATAATCACTGAGATATTATACTCCGAAGATCCTTGTGCAATTGCCCGTACATTGATACCATTCCTGCCCAAAGCGTTAAATAATCTTCCGCTCATCCCCGGTGTACGTTTCATATTCTCACCAACGATAGCCAGCACCGCAAGATTATTTTCTACCTCAGGTAAAGCCAGCTTATTGGCATCAAGTTCCAGTTCAAATTCCTTTTTGATTAAACTGATGGCTTGTCCTGCATCTGTAGGCTTCACCGCAAAAGTGATGCTATGTTCAGATGAAGACTGTGTAATCAACACCACATTGATCTGCTCACGCGAAAGAAGCGAGAACAAACGGCCGCTGAAACCAGCCTTACCTACCATTCCACTACCGGTTAGGTTGATGATACTGATGTGATCGATGGAAGAGATCCCTTTAATGGGTAAGCTTGATGTTTTAACATCGCTTTTGATATAAGTACCTGTAAAATCTGGTTCGAAAGTATTTTTGATTACAATTGGAATTTTCTTCATGAAAGCGGGGATCATGGTAGGTGGGTAAATCACCTTGGCACCAAAATAACTTAACTCCATGGCCTCGGTATAACTCAGTTCCGGTAATGAAAAAGCTTTTTTCACAATCCGTGGATCCGCAGTCATCATTCCGTTTACATCCGTCCAGATCTGAATTTCTTCAGCGGTCAAGGCTGCACCCCAAACCGCAGCAGTGTAATCAGATCCTCCACGACCTAATGTGGTTACCCTTCCGGCCGAATTACTGGCGATAAAACCCGTTACAAAAAGCACTTTAGTACTGTTCGCCTGATAGAAATCATTAATCAGCATTTCAGTTAGTTCAGTATCAACCTTTGCCTGTCCGAAATTACTATCCGTTTTAATCAGCTCTGAACCGTTTACATAAAGCGCTTCTGCAAATTGCTGGGAGGCAATGTGCGCAATCATGAATGATGAACAACGTTCGCCATAGCTCAATATCTGATCCTTGGTTTGCAGACTTAGTTCACGCAGATTGGTTACCGCCTGCAATAGGTCCTCCAGCTCATTAAAGAAAATTTTAAGCCGGGTAAACACCGGGTTTTGCGCTGCCGCCGGTAGAAGAGCGCGAATAACCGCAAAGTGCTTCGCCTCAATTTCTTTTAAAGATGCGTCGTAATCTTCGCCACGCTCAGCCTTTTCGGCCATATCCGTCAGCAAATTGGTTACGCCACTCATTGCCGATAATACAACTACCGGATTGCTTTGTAATTTTTCCTGGGCTAATATGCTCAGTAGCGTTTTAATGTTCTCGGCCGAACCTACGGATGTGCCGCCGAATTTGAGTACTTTCATTGTTTTTGGTTTTAATGAAGCTTACACTTTGCTTGTTAATTAATTTGGTTGTGTGCAGTTTCTATGGTTTTTGGTAAAAAAAAAGCGCCCCGAGTTCTATCGGGGCGCTTTCTGTGTTTTTATGTTAATTCAATTTACAACAAATTAGCCCCGCTGGTTTATACCGGTGGTAATAATAATCGTTGTAATAATTGAAGTGTTAAAAATCATTGCTCTTCGTGTATTTTGTACACCGTAAAGTAGCAGATTATTTTTCTTAATTGCAAACAATTTTAAAAATTATTTGAAAATTTTTTAATAAAACGTTTAATTGGATGTAATAGCAGCATTTTTTATACTCGAAACTAAAACAGGCAAAGGTATCGCCATCAAATGTTGATAAAAAGCCTGGCAGCCTCAATAACATCAATAATTGGTAATTTAGGTATTCCAAATCTTTGAAACTTCTTATCTGAAGTTATAAAATAATCCATTTTGTTTTTATGAGCAATTTCAAACTGAAGTGCATCTTCAATATCTGGATTTTCTGAAAGTAACGCTAAAATAGTTGTTGCATGATTGCCATCAATGACATGAATACTATCCAGCAATTTTAGAATTGTAGTTTTCGCCACAGCAGAACCAAGATTTTTAGTTAGGATGTAGCCTAAAATATGAACTATGGATGAACTGATATAAAATCTAATTTTAGATTGTTGGGCTAATACGAACAATTCTCTAATGGTTAAATAATGATTACGTTTTAAAACATAATCTAAAACAACATTGGCATCTAAAAAAATCTTAGTCGCCATATTTTTGAGCCATATCTTCGAAATATTGTTTTTTGAAATCTATCGCGTTATCGGTTTCAGGAACCTTTAAATTGTCAATATAGTCAACCAAAGATTGCCCATCAGCTGTCTTAGATATATTTAAAAGATAATTTTCAACCAATTCAGAAACACTACTTCCAACTTCTGAAGCGTATTTCTTCGCTTTAGTTAAAATATCCTGTTCAATTGTCAAATTAACCCTTGCTTTCATAACTATCAAATATACGCATAATTTTTCATTATACGCATTACTCCCCTCGTTGGTATTCTGTAGAATTAGCTATTTGGTATTAAGGCTTCACCCCAATATAAATCTCTACTTCCGAATCCGGCCCTAACTGCGACTTCTCCCCATACACCTCAAAATCTGCTTTGTAACTTCTATTCAGCATGCCGTCATTGGCCCATATATCCTGCCAGGTCGTTACACCCGCGGCGGGCATTTCCCCTTTGGCGGTATACTTTTTGTAATGTTCATTTTCGATTTTCCTACCCAAAAGCCCTTCCGGAATATCCGCTAACGAACTCACACGCTGACCAATGATCGCGGTATACTTGCCCGTATAATCACTTTCATAGTCCGTATAAACCGCAATAACGTCCTCGCTTACTTTATTCGGAATCTTATTAAAAATTTCCTGAGCATAGAACTCATGCCAAAGCTTACCTAAATCTGCTGCAGCCTTGTTGTCTTTGTTGGTGGTTTCAACAGCTATTCCAATAATATTAAAGTTGTTCATATGATCTATGGATATTTAATGGTTAATCAAAGCTAAAAAATTATCCAACATCTAAGCTGAAATTACTCCAAACCCCTTTCCCATACTAACTATTTTAGTATTTTTGTTTCCATTCAATATCCCTATGGAAAATAAAGTCAGCATCAATAATAACAGCGTAGAATTTTCGGGCATTACCAGAGAATATACAGAAGCCATTGCCGAATTAATCTGGAATGGCTTTGATGCCGGGGCCAGTAAAATCGACCTCGTGTTCGACACCAACGAAATCGACTTCATCCCCTCCATCGAAATTATTGATAATGGCAGTGGAATTAACCTCCATTCCCTTCAACAAACATTTGGCTCTTTCCTCGATTCGCTGAAACGCGGTAAAGACCAGCGTTCTTCATATGTAAGAGGTAAAAAAGGAAAAGGCCGCTTTTCATTCATTGCTTTTGCCCAATCAGCCGTATGGAATACCACCTACATCGATGAAGAAACAGGAAATTATTATAACTACGATGTAAGCATCAATGCCTCCAATAAGGACTATTATTACGATGAAAACAGAACCATTGACGAGCTAAAGCAAACGGGAACCAGACTCAAGCTGATTAATTTATTTGGCGTTACCGCTTACTCATTTTCAAGCGAAGCGTTTATCAATTACCTCAAGCATGAATTTGGATGGTTTCTGCTGCTCAACAGTAAACATCAGTATCAGCTATGCATCAATGGCACACCTATCCGCTACGAAGACAGCCTGGCCGACCATCAAATATTCCATCGGGAAATTGCAGATGCCTCCACATCCAGATTTAACTTCACCATTACCTTTGTACGCTGGAATGAAAAAATAGGGGATAAGTTTTACTACTATTTTCTCGACAACAGCAAGAAGGAAGTTTTCAAACAGCTTACTTCCTTTAACAACAATGCCATCAACTTCTACCATAGCGTTTATATTGAATCAGATTATTTCGACAATTTCAATTTCAGCGATACCGACGCATCAGAAAACCTATTCGGCTCTAACCCTCAAAGCCCGATCTTCAAACAATTGATCAAAGAGTTACAAAAAATTGTGGCATCAAAACAAAAAGAGTTTGTACGGGATGAGGCCGCAGTTGAGTTAATTAAAAGGCTTGAACTTACCAATAGCCTACCTGCATTCGGCTTAAGCCAGGAAGGAGAGGAGGTAAAACAACAGCTCCTAAATTTCGTAAAAGAATTGTATTGCATCCAGCCACGGATATTCAAAGGGCTTAATGAAGTACAGGAGAAAATGATATTGGCCTTGATCAGTCAGCAGCTCAATAATGAAGAATCGCTAATTTCCCTTGTCGAACAAATTATTCCACTGGCAGATGAAGAGCGGACACAGCTGAAAAGTCTTTTTAACTAATGGCTAAGCACCAAATCTTCCAGTAAATAATTAGCGGCTTAATAACAGCTATACTAAACAAAAAATCAGATGAAAAATCTCGACCTCGAAACAATCAAAAAACGTACAGCAGCCATTCGTAAAAAATACCATCAACTTGAAAGGCAACATCATGGCAGCGAATGGACAATAGAGGAAGATGCGTTGGCTTTTTTAACCGATGCAGGATTAGTAGGCCGATTAGTGATGTCGCAACAAGGTCGCTGGCCCCAGCCTGACACTGAAGAAGAACTGAAGCATAAATTAGGTGAATGCCTGTGGTGGCTCACAACACTCGCAGATCGTATGGGTATGGATATCAATGAATGTACCGAAACCTTCCTCACCAAAACAGAAACACTAATGGGTGAATAGTAATAACATACTTTTAGCTCGTTACCCTCCTTTTACGAAAAAGTAATATAAGAAGCCCACATAAAACGCCTATCGTGATATAATAGGTCCATGTAAGGAGATCGATGATTAAGTTTTTTTCGGTTTCATACTTGGCAACCATATAAGCCGATAAAGGCAATAATCTTTTTGTCGTATCGACTGGATGGATACCGCTATCAGTGAAATATTCCGGACTGCCATCTACTTTTCCCCACCACAATCTTCCGATATCACGCTTAGTTACTTTTATAAAGAAAGGTAACTTCTTCATCGACTTCATCCTATTCAGATCCAATGGAATAACGATACTGTTATCGGCAGTTTTATCACATGATATTGGTTCGTAGTGATAACCCGTCCAGTACATACATTTTTGGTCTGCTTCCGGTTCTCTAATAGATAACGTATTTTCTTGCCAGAAAAAAAAGATTATCTTAAAACCGAGAAGAAGAATCAACAGAATGAAAGAGAAATTCGACTGCCTGATAAAAATGCTTAGTTTATCCCACAAACTGAGCTTTTCAGAAATCGGTGGAAGTGGAGAAATCGGGGAAACTGGTGGAATCGGTGAGGCTGGAGGTAATGGAATACCTCCTTTGTTTTCTTCTCCCATCAACCAGTTTAAAAGCTCAGTATTTACATTGTTTGTCGTCTTAATAGTCTTCTTCAAAAAATAGACTAAAGGCCGGAATCTATCGATATCAATATTTACGATTTTACTCCGGTAAGTTTCTCCATTATTTAATGAACCGAGGAAAGCCCTTAATGCAGGTTCGTTTGTCTGCTCACCCTTTTCATCATAAACGGCTAAACATTCATTGCGCAAAGATGCAGGCGTTGGCTCCCGCAAATTTGATGATAGAGTCGTCAGGTTTTTTCTACGTTCGTATTCTTTAAATACAGGATGATTATGGTCTACAGGCATAATTGAGGCATTAATTTCTGCAAATAAACGGAAATTCCGGAACTTATCAAGCATTACCGGAAATCAACCGGAAAGATCGGAATTCCCTAACTATTAAAATTTTACCCCTCTACATTTGTATCAGCAAACAGCGAAAGCGCCTTCTAATTAATCGCGCTTTATAAAAACACTGATTGCTAAAACGAGTGAAAATCGCGGTTGCCAATAACCGGTTTGGGAAGCAGTTAAAAAGCTCCCGCGATGGAAACTCATCACTTCCCAAAAATTTTCAGAAGGCCTTCTGAACTACATCGTAGCAAGCCCCGCGCATGGGTCGCGGGGACCTACACAGTATTTCAATTCTAAAATTTTTGAATCATGTTTTTACCAATCTTTATTGCTATTCTAATGGGACTAGTTTCCCCAAATTGTCCAAATACAAACACCGGACAGGGTACTGTACAAGTTAACTCCACAACTGAAGACGGAGGAGACGAGGGCGATGATGATGGCGGTGGCAGCACAGGTGGCAATACCGGACAAACACCTCCGCCGAAAGATCAAATCGGTGGTTAATTTGTAGTCAAATACTATGGTCTCAGATGCATCGAATTTGAGATCATAGTGTTTTGAAAAAGCCGAGCATTGTTAAATTCGAATTCACAGCAAACATTTTAGCTATTAATTTCTAACTTAGTTAAAAACTAAGATTTGAAACGCTATTCACTTCCTCTCGCTTCTATTTGTCTTTTGTTCGCTTGCTCAAAAAACCAAGGCACCTCATCAAAAATAATTCAGAATGTATTTTATGATAAAGCATTTGAATTTAGAGATAAGCAACAATCAGATAGTGCATATTTTTATTTTAACGAAGCTAAAGAAGTTTTCCTCAAGCAAAATGACAGTCCCAAAGTAGGTAGGTGTCTGGTTAATATGGCCATCATTGCCACAGATAAAGGAGATTATTTTGGCGGACAAGAGCTCTCTTTAAGCGCTATACCTTTTTTCAAAAAAAACAATTCTAAAGACAGTATCCAACTCAGTGCGAATTTCAATAATCTGGGTATCGCTACCGCTCATCTTAAACAGCATCAAAATGCAATTAAATTTTACGATTCAGCTGTACAATTTTCCAATGACTCAACCAAAAGGCTTGTTTACCTTAACAATAAAGCCAACTCTTACCAGGAAGCTGGAGATTACCAAAATGCGTTAAACATTTACAATCAGATACTGAAAGAGAACTGGAAAGATAAACTTCATTATGCAATGTCGCTGACAAACATTTCGAATACCAAATGGCAAAAGGATAGGTTATTCAACCCTGTTCCAGACTTACTGAAATCATTGGATATACGTTTACGGGAGAGAGATTTGTGGGGCATGAATTCCAGCTATGCTTCACTTGCTGACTACTACGCAGAATCAAATCCTGTTATAGCTTTCAGCTATGCCGCAAAAATGCTCCATGTTTCAAAAGAAGCGGGGAGTGCTGACGACCAACTTCAGGCACTGCAGAAACTCATTCGGTTGAGTCCGCCGAAAAAAATGAAGCAATACTTCAAAACATACGAATCTTTAAACGATAGCATACAAACCGCCAGAAGCGCTGCTAAAAATCAGTTTGCTTTAATAAGGTATGATTCGGAAAAAAACAAATCAGAGAATCTAAAATTACAGAAGGAAAATGCCGATAAAGAATATCAAATTGCCAGACGAGAACTTATACTCGCTGGCGTTATATTGCTCGGTATCGCCGGAACGATCTTTATTGTTTTCTGGTACCGGAAACGCAAACAAACTTTGGCCCTGGAAGCGGAGAAAACCATTCAGGAAAACCGCTTAAAAACTTCTAAAAAAGTGCATGATGTAGTAGCCAACGGACTGTACCGCGTAATGACAGAGATAGAAAATCAACCCGAAATAGATAAAGAAAGTATTTTGGATAAAATTGAATATATGTATGAAAAGTCGCGGGATATTTCATACGATAAATCAGTGCCCACACCTCCTACAAATCTCTTCCATGAACAGATCGGCAAAATGCTTCACTCATTTACTTCATCATCCACAACAGTGAGGTTGCATGGGAATGACTCAGCCTTCTGGAAGGATGTTTCACTTGCAGCCAAACAAGAGCTGGAACCGGTTCTACAGGAACTAATGGTAAATATGAAGAAACATAGCAAAGCCAATATTGTGGAATTAACCTTTAGCAGAACAACAAATGAAGCAAAGATTAAGTATCAGGATAACGGCATTGGCTTTCCTGATAAAGTGAATTTTAATAATGGCCTAACCAGTACGGGAACCCGTATCGAAAACATTTCGGGCAACATTACTTTTGAAAATGTAGATCACGCCGGATTAGAGATTCAAATTTCTTTTCCAATTCACTTATAAAGAACTATGTTACAAAAAGTATTAATCGCAGAAGATTATGAAAGTTCAAACATATCGGTACAAAAGGCATTAGAAGACCTGGGAATTTCACACGATATAAAAAATCAGGTTTATTATTGCGATGATGCTTTGGCTCGCATAAAAAAGGCAATGAGCGAAGGTAATCCTTATGATTTGCTGATTACCGATTTGTCGTTCGATGACGATCATACCAAACAAATCATTACAACCGGAAATGCATTGATCAAAGCGGCAAAAGATGTTCAGCCAGATTTAAAAATACTGGTCTTCTCCGTAGAAAATCGTCTTTCAGTTGCTCAACATCTGTTTAAAGAATGTGATATCGATGCATATGTACCCAAAGGACGCAGAGACAGTCAGGATCTTAAATTAGCTATTGAAACCATTTCCAAGGGCGGCAGATATTTATCAGGAAACCTCAAAAAGGAAGAGAAAGCAGAAATTGATTATGACTTCAGCGTTGTCGAACTGGCAATCATTTCACAACTGGCGCAGGGTACTTCACAAAAAGACATTCCGCATTATCTGCAGGCAAATAGCATTACCCCATTCGGGTTAAGCAGCGTTGAAAAGAAACTAGGATCAATGAAGGCTATCTTTGGATTCACAAAAAATGAGCAGCTTATTGCTTACTGCAAAGACAAAAACATTATTTAGCAGATTTCCAGATATTTTTTTTTCGAGGCTTACGGTTTCCCGTAAAAACAGGTGAGTGGTTAGCGCTACATTTGATTAAATCAAAATCACCCTCACGATGGATCTCAAATTAAAGCTCGAGCAACTACACCAAAGAGTAGTTGGACTTAAAGATCAGATTAACACTGAAGAAGCCACCAAAAATGCATTTGTTATGCCCTTCATTCAAATCCTCGGTTATGATATCTTTAATCCGACAGAAGTAATCCCCGAGCACATCTGTGACATTGGTACCAAAAAGGGCGAAAAAGTAGATTATGTAATCCGCAAAAACAATGAGCCCATTCTGATTTTTGAGTGTAAGCACTGGAAAGAAAGTGCCGATGCCCATAACTCCCAACTCCACCGTTACTACCATGTTTCAAAGGCCAGGTTTGGCGTACTTACGAACGGTACCGTATATAACTTCTATGCGGACCTGGAGAAGCCTAACATCATGGATGAGAAGCCTTTTTTAACCATCGATATTGAAGATCTGAAAGATAACGCCATCAAGATTTTGGAGAGCTTCACCAAAAATGAATATAGCCTCGAAAACATACTAGATTCGGCCGAAGGATTAAAGTACATCAAAGCCATTAGGAAAGAGTTTGAGAAAGAAATAGAAAACCCCAGCGATGAACTGGTTAAACTACTGGTTAACCGTTTCTTCGACAAGCCGCTTACTGCAAGTAGAATGGCCACGTTTAAAGAATATGCCAAAAAAGCTTTAACACTTTCAATAAATGAATCCATTAGCGATCGTTTAAAGTCCGCATTAAATATTAATGAAAAGGCTAAGCCAGAAAGTGATGGCAAAGCACAGCCAGTTACCGAAAGCAGCGAGTCTAAAATTATCACGACCGACGAAGAGCTTGAGGCTTTCCAAATCGTTAAGGCCATACTGCGAGAAAAGATAGGTGCAGAACGGATTGCTCCCCGCGATACACAATCTTATTTCGGTATACTGCTAGATGATAACAATCGCAAACCTCTTTGTCGACTACACTTCAATACAGCAAACAAATATTTCGAAACCTTCGCCAATGGCAAAGATGCCGGCGAAAAGAAGCAATTGTACAGCCTCGACGAGATTTACAGTTTCCGAAATCAATTACATCAAACATTAGAAAATTACCAATAACGCTCCTCTCTTTAAAAAATGCTGGGATTGCCCTATTCTACAAATGGGACGTAAGTAGGCGATCCCGCATTTTTTTGGAAAAGGAACGCGAGTACACATTTAATTAAAGAAGTTATGATTCCCTATAGACGATATATCGATACGATCAATAAGACTAACGTACAGGAAGAGCCAATTCCCGATAAGCATGGTTCATACGGCGCGCTGCTATTTGATAGACGTTGGAAAGATAAAAGAGCAATTATTTTATCCCGGGATAATAATCGGTGTATTATATGCAAACAGGATATTAGTCTTGAAGTCCACCATCGTCAATATCATTACATCACTTCTCAAAAAAAATTTAAAGTACCATGGGACTATTCTGACAACTTGCTAATAACACTGTGTAATTCTTGTCACCAACGTGGTCATTCAAAATTTAAAGTACCAATAATCTACATTCAAGATGTTTAATATTTTCAAAAAAAGCAGGCAGGAAGAAATGCCTTCCAATCAGCTATTAGTGGCTGAACCAACAAATCGAATCAATCCAGTTGACATTCCTGAAAACATATTTATTGAACAAGATACAACTGATATTGACAAAGATCGGAGTAGTAGCACAAAAAAAATAGAAAATACTATTGAACTATTATTCGACTTCCTTGATAAAAACCACGAAAACAAAGGATATGAAGATGCCCTAATGAATCCCGATGTTAAACATTTGGAGCAGAACATAGAAGCGCTGAAGAATCAGTTAGAAAGAACAATCAGAAGAGTAAAAACCTTTTATGAAGATTTTATAAAAGAAATAGATTTTCATATTGACAGTAGGGGTAGGAGTGGAATGGTCGATATCGTCGACGAGCTAAAAATGAAAAAAGGTATCGCTGAAAGCCACATTATCAAAGTAAGAGAAATGGAATCAGAGCATAGAAACAGTACTGGTGATAGTCAAGGTATGATCATTAGTTACACTCGAGGGTTCATGAATGGCCTTTCAGCAATTTCTCATCATACAATATTAAAAAGATTTTAAATGAGAACTTTTCAAACCTGGTGGCTAAAATTAAGCTGTTTTTTAACAGGATATAATTTTTATATTTTAAGTGCATGTAGTGAGGTTTCCGTAAGGAAAGTCAAAAAGTATACATCAGCACTAATCATAATTTTTATTTTATGGGCCTTCGTAGGCTACTTTTTTTGTTCGCGATATATTAAGCTTGGCCCACTAGCAAGTCTATCGGGTTCACTTATTTCAGTTTTAATAATACTACAAATAGAACGGCAAATTTTGCTTATTGAAAAAACAAATACTGCTTTAAAATATACCAGATTTGCACTCGCTTTTTTAATGGCTATCATTGGCTCCTTGATTATTGATCAAATTATTTTCAAGGACGACATAGAGAGCGCAAAAATGATAACAAATCAGCAAAAAGTAGCATTACTAATGCCTACTAAAACAAGTGAAATAGCGTCGCACATCTCATCGTTAAATCAAGCAATCATCACCAAAGAAAATGAGAGAAAAAGTTTCATTGAGGACATTAGCAAAAATCCAAATCAGCAAATTCTAGAAACAACTATAAGCGTTGTTCCTGTTAAAAAAACAATAAAAGACAGTCTAAAAACTGAAACAACAAATACTATCCTTAAAAAAGTTTCAACCACAAATGTTCGGTCCATTCCTAATCCCAAAATAGAACAGATCCCTGGCATAAATCAGCAGCTTAAGGACCTGAATCAGCAGAAAACAGACAAAGAAAACATGTTAATTACATTAAAATCTGATCTGGAAAACGAAGTTAAAAGCAAAGTAGGTTTCCTTGATGAACTGAGTAACCTTGTAAATATTATAAAAGGTTCATTAATTGCATGTGTGGTATACTTTATATGGTTTATATTTTTATTGCTTATAGAGTTATTAGTGCTAATTGGAAAATCGAACGATACTGATTCAGACTACGAAAAAGCAATTCAAAAGCAAATGGAAATTCACATGACGAAAATTCACCTATTATAGCATCACCCCCCCAATGAAAACCCTCTCCCTAATCATCCTTTTCTTTGCCACAATCGCTTGCAAAGAAACCCAAACCGTTTACCTTTGCGACAGCGAAGGCGGAAAAAAATACCACTACACGACGAGCTGTCGTGGTTTAAGCAACTGCCAGCATAAAATCATTAAAGTAACTTTAGAAAAAGCAAAGAGCCAGGGTAAAACCTTATGTGGATGGGAAAAATAGTTCTTTTCATTTTATTACTGTGGATCAAGCCAATAGCAGACCCGGCACTTCCGGATCTGAAAAACAAAACGTTCAGTGCAAAAGTCATACGGATACTGGATGGCGACACCATGGAAGTTTTATATCAGAATCAGCCCGTTAAAATCCGTTTGGCACATATCGACTGCCCTGAAAAGCGCGGTTCACAACCTTTCGGCAACAATGCCAAAATCGCCCTATCTAACTTATGTTTTGGCCAGCAGATAACCGTTTACGGAGAGAAGTTTGATCGCTATAGAAGATTAATTGCCGTGGTAGCCAATCATAAGAAGCAGATTGTAAATCAGGAAATGATCAGACAAGGAATGGCGTGGCACTTTAAAAAATATTCTACAGATCAACGTTACGCTCAATTGGAACTAACCGCCAGAAAACAACGGGCAGGCCTTTGGCATGATCAAAACCCAACGGCCCCATGGGAATGGAGGTCTGTAAAACACAAAAAGAGCAAACACCAGTTTCACACTGGCTTCACTCGCTCCTGACTATTCTTTTAAAAAATAAAGCCCCGCATGTGCGGGGCTTTCAGTTGTTTGGTTTATTTCTCTCTTATATAAATACTATCATGGTTCGATTTCAAAATCAAAACTGTACCGCCCCCGTTAATCTTCCCCTTTATATTTTCCGATTCCTTGCGCATCGAAATGTTTATCGCACTCAGCACCCGGTTTCCGCCCTGAGTTGTAAGTGTGTTGGTGCTGGCTTTTGCACCGCTGCCCGATACCAACCCACTAAATAAAACACTTCCGTTGGTTGTGTATGCAACCCCTGTTGCAGGCTTATCTGTCTTTTCAACAGCTTCTTTTTCAATAGCAATATTCAGTCCTTCAGCGGCATAAATTTTACCGTAATTGGTACCTGCCTCTAAAGAAACTTTCGCCGTTTTAGGCAGTGCTACATCCACATGTCCATGTACAGAGACAATGGAAATAGGCCCCTTAATTTCACCTGCGAAAACCGCATCAACCGAACCATTCAAAGTTTTCACATTTACGGGGCCCGTATTATTTTCCAACTTCACCTCATTGAAATTAACGGAAACCTCAATTTCACTTTTCAGGTTTTTAAGTGTTACGCTATCCTGATACATGGAGCTGTTATTCGTAAACACAACCTTTATATTTTGAGGTACCCTGATCTTGAAACGGCGGTCATCCGTTAAACTTACCGGGTTCACATTAATATCTTCGCCCTTAACCGTCACATCTAAACCCAATCCTGTATTGTCTTTAAAGCCTGAACTGTTAACAGCCTTCAGCCCCTTAGCCCTTTCGTCAACCTGCTCCTTTTCCGAAGCGGGCGAACTAAAAATAATCTCAGCGCCGTTATAGCCTTCTACCGTCGCGCCACTTAAATTAAGATTAAGCTTTCCTGACGATTTAGCCAGCTTATATTCTTTCTGTGCAGAAACCGACAAGCTTAAAAGTGTCAGCGCTACCACCAATTGTAGTTGTTTTTTCATATCCTCTATTTTCTATTATTGCTTATTCTCTTTCATTAAAACCATGTAGGCCTCATCTTTTACCGCATCGAGCGTATTAGGGTCGTTCACCAGGGCATAAAGCCGGTCGTCTACCGTTGCATTGTTCATTGTTCCCAAAACCCTCACCAATTCAAGCTGCACCAGGGGGTCGTTCTGGCTGTTCAACGATTTTATTAATAATGCTGAAACATGCGCGTCATCTTTGTATTTACCCATCACATTCAGGGCCGCCAAACGAACGTTGCTATTTCCATCGCGCTCCAATGTTTTCGCTAACCTGTTGATCATATGTTCACTGATGTACCCGCTTTTATCAATTTCCAATATCAGGGCTAAACGGTTACTGGCCGAGCTGCTGTCTGTCAGTTGATCAACTTTTTCAGCCACATATACGTTTTTGGAAACCTGCGCCAGATCTACATTTCTGGAGGCTGTTATATCACCACTGCGGCCAGGCGCAACCGTTGCAACACGTGCTTTTACCGGCTCCTTCAAATCAGGAACAACCTGTACGGGCTGTGCTTTTTTTGTTGCTGCGGCCTGCGTATTCAAATGTTTCGTGGATGAAGTTCTGAAAATCAGGAAGCTTCCTCCCACCATTAACAATATAGCTGCCGCAGCCACCCATCTGCCTATCTGTAAAAAGGCAGGTTTCGTTTTCTGTTGCACAGGCACCTCTTTTTGTTTCTTAAACAAATCCAGGTTAAACTGAGGGGCATCTAACTGATCAAATTCCTCCCTGTTCCGCTCTACAAAATCTTTTAATGGATCATTCATAATATGCCTTATCTTTTAATGCCAACAATATTCTCTTCTTTGCCCGGTGATACTGTGTTCTTACCGTCGCATGCGATAAACCCAGCACGCCTGCAATCTCCTCCTGACTCATCTTTTCAAAAAGGTATAAGTTCAGAATGGTTTTGTAGCCTGTTGCCAACGCATCAATACTTTTTTTCACATCCTCTACCTTACAATTAAAAAGCTCATCTTCCCCCATATCATAATCTTCTTCAGCCTGCGGGTCCATATCGCCCATATCGGCAAACTGGATTTTTCTCCTCCGCAGATGGGAGATGGCTTTATTAATTGCCATCCGCTTCACCCAGGCTTCAAAATTTAAAACCCCTTTCAACCGTTCCGGATCACTAAAGGCATTGAAAAAGGTTTCCTGCAAAATATCTTCAGCCTCTGCCGTATGCACAATCAGTCGACTGATGGAATTATAAATCCTGCGGGCATATTTTTGATACAGGCCTGTATAGCCTGCATCCTTTCCCTGCATGCACATGGAAATCAATTCCTGATCGGTGATATCGCGTGGTATCGGCAAAATTTGAGTCGTTAACAATCTGCTATCAATATGTTTCTATAGGGAAGTCGCAACCAGCTGATTAATGTTGCATGCAAATGTGAAATTAATAATAAAAAAAACGCAAAACACCATGGGCGTTTTGCGTTCAGTTGAAAAAAGGGAAATAAACTACTTAATAAAACCCTTAACGCTGGTTTTCACATTCACCAGCGTCGATATTTTGATCCCATTAAGCGGGATTTTTTTACCATCTATGGTGATGATGGACCCGTCACGGTAAACTGCCGGAATGGTTTTACCTCCCGGACTATAATTCCCCGGGACAGGAATATCACCTGGCTGACCAAATTTAATTGCGGCATTAAAGCCCACAAACCATTCGCCGGTAGCAGGCCTGTACAAGGCCATATCCACCCGTCCGTCTCCATTATAGTCGGCCGGAACCGGAATATCGCCAGGAGTATACGGAAGCTGCAAGGGAATATTTCCTAAAGCCGTTTGCCACATCGAATTATCCGTACGGAAAAAACCTACATCAAGCTTTCCATCCCCATCATAATCAGCAGGAACCGGAATGCCGTTTTTATGCCCAAACTTAATGCTGTCCATACCATCAATGTACCAGGTCATGGTAGCGGGGCGGTACACCGCCACATCTGCAAAACCATCGCCATCCCAATCTCCACAAACCGGAACGTCACCAGCCATGCCCAGCAATACCTCCTTACCACCTTCGATCAGGAATTTACCGTCCTGCGCGCGGAACACGGCCATTTCGGTTTTACCATCGCCATTGTAATCAGCTGGTGCAGCCAGGTCACCGGTTTTACCGAAGGCTACTTTCTTACCACCTATTATCCATTCACCATCAGCAAATGATACTGGATCCGTAAGCTGGTCGTTATTAAAATCCATGAAACGTGCTGCCGTAGTATGGTGTAACCAGGGCATGGTAAACTCACTGTCGCTATCATTCTCCACTTCGCCTGTAAAAGGAGAGAAGGTTCTGAATTTCAGCAAATCCTTCGATTTCGAGAACGTAATCAGGCGCATCAGCCCATGCCCTCCCTGCGGTCGGCTCTGGTAGTCGGTAAGGTACGATTTAATGATATTCCCTGCATAGCCATCCATCCTGAAACCTTCCCCGTTATCACCCACATGGCCGGATAAGGTCATCACTACATTCGGAAAACGTTTTAAAGCATCAAAGCGCCGCTGACCCTGTTTTGAAAAAGCAGGAAAACCTTTCTCGTTGGTCCCGGCTGTTTTATTAAAGTGGATAAACGAGTGGCTCACCAAAATGGCCTGCCTGTCGCCATATTTTTGCAGCACTGTTTCTGCCCAGCGGTTTAAAGGCTCTATATCCTCATCGTACGAGTCGTACTCCAAAAACAGGATGAGCATCTTGACGCCATTGGCTTCCATCAAATCGAAGTGACTATCATTGTCATTAGCATAATGTCCACCGTACCATTTCTTCCCTTCAAAGTGCTTAATGCCAAAAAACTTATTGTAAAGGGTGGTCTTACCGCTCAATGGAAACTGGCTTCGTGTTTGGTCGTGGTTTCCCACAGCCATCCCGTATGGAATCCCCTGAGGATAATCTGCCGAAGGTTTTTCCAGTACCGACATGGCCGCCCAGGCCCGGTCCCACTGCACAGGAAATTTTTCCCCATCATCAGAAATATCCCCTAAATGAATCACAAACTTAATATTCTCTTTCTTTGAATTTTCGGTAATCCATTTGGTTTGGGCCAAAAACATTTCATTTTTGCCCCCGTTTTTTTCCGATGTATAATACTGCGTATCTGGCAATACCGCAATGGTAAACTCATCCTGCTCTTCTGCAGGTTTGTCCAATAATGTAGCGCTGATGCTCAACAACATCACCGCGGCCATTGTCAGACTTAAACCCTGCTGCCAAAACCTTCTTTTAAAATTTATCATCATTTATAGCTTAAAAATATCCTGGATTCTGAGTTAGGTCAGGATTAATCTCCCGTTCCGATTGTGGAATGGGGAACAGTAAACGGTTATTGTTCACCTGATAGGTGTCGGCGCCAAGATAGGTGTTCGTTATTTTTAGCTTCGCACCATAAGCACTCATGGTAGCAGTCGCATTACCCGTACGCAATAAATCAAACCAGCGGTGATTTTCAAAGGCCAGCTCAATCCGTCTTTCCTGCGCAATGCGCGTGCGCAGATCTGCCTGTGCCAGTCCGGAAAGCCCGGTTAATCCTGCCCTTGTTCTGATTAAATTTACATTGGTCATCGCTGCTGCAGTTTTACCCTGCTCATTTTGCGCCTCCGCCAATAATAACACGGCATCAGCATAACGGTAAACCGGCCAGTTATCATTGGTATTATTTGGATCGGTATGTGGGTTCAGGTATTTTTTAATGTAAGGCACACCCACCTTACCCGCTGCCGGCAAATAATTTACACTGCTTTTGTTGGCCGAAATCGCGAAGACTTTACTGCTGTTATAAGTACCCTCAGCAATACCAATAGAGGCCTCCTTGCGCTTATCGCCAGCCTCATAGCTATTCATTAAATCAGCACTCGGCGTATTCCAGCCACCCGTACCCGTATTATTGGTTGCTACACCTGTAACCAGGCTGGTATTGGTGCTTCTTGGTAAAAACTGATAAATGAAAGTACTTTGCTGACCTGCCTGCAAACCCTGCATATACTGCACTTCAAAAATAGATTCACGGCTGTTTTTATTTGCTGTGGAAAAAACATCTGCATAGTTGGGTAGTAACTGATAACCCATGGCAGGAAGCGTAATCAGTAGCGCTTCGGCTTCCGCCCATTTCTTTTGTGTGGCATATACCTCAGCCAGCAACATGGTTGCCGCACCTTTTGTCGCTGTGCCACTTTGTGGAAACTTAGCCGGTACGGCCAGCTTCGTTATGGCATCCTGAGCATCGGCAATAATCTGCGCATACACCTGCTCAACCGACGCCCGTGGTAAAAAGGCATCATCAGCCACTTTTACCTCCTTCAGGTACAAGGGCACCCCGCCGAAGTACCTTACCAAACGGAAGTAATTCCATGCCCGCAAAAATTTAGCTTCACCTTCCAAAGCATTTTTACCAGCTTGGGCAATATCTGCATCAGCAATCCGCTCAATCACGGTATTTGCTTTCGAGATGCTGCTGTAACAGTGAAAATAAACGGCGTTGGTATAAGCATTTGTAGGATCGTCGGTAAAATCTGTAATACTCTCCCGCTGAACAAAAGCAGTTCCGCGGTTGCCGGCATTGTATTCGTAATGGGTATTCCCACCACGGCTCTCTCCGGTAAAGTAGTCATTATCCAATAAGCTGCGTAGCGGCGTATAAGCGGCATTTACAGCCTGCCTCATTTGTGCTTCTGTTTTATAAAAGTTGCCCGGCGAGTAAGAATCCGGCGGCGTAAGCTCCAGGAATTCTTTTTTGCACGAACTGGCTAAAAAGCCGATCACCAATAAAGGAAATATTTTTTTCATCATTCAATTATTTGAAAGTTGCTGTTAAACCAATAGAAAATGTGCGGGGAATAGGGTAGGCGTTCTCATCAATACCAATACCCAGGGTCGGGTCTAATCCGGCGAAATTAATCTCGGGGTTCATACCCGAATACGGACTGATCACAAAAGCCTGTTGTACCGATCCATACACCCTGAGGTTCCGCATGATCATATTATTCTTTAAGTTGATCGTATAACCCAGGGCAATGTTTTTGGCAGTCAGGTAGGTACCGTCTTCCACCCACTGGCTGTTTACCTGTCTTCCCATCGCTGTTGTTCCGGTTTTGGTACGCGGATAAAGTCCCGAACCAGGATTTTCCAACGAACGCCACCTGTCTTTTACGTCCGAAGTCAGCATTCTCGATCCATCAAGGTTGGTACGGTAAGCCCAGCGCGATGCATTCAGAATCTCTCCACCAACAGAACCCGCAAGCGTGATGGATAAATCCCAGTTTTTATAGCTGAAGTTGTTGGTTACCCCAAAAGTAAAATCAGGTGTAGGATCGCCAATAAATGTGCGGTCGTTTACGTCGTCAATTACCCCGTCGCCGTTTAAATCCTTCACTTTGATGGTACCAATATCCGATTGGTTTTTATATTTAGGCGAATTGGCTAAATCAGCAGCATCTTTATATAAGCCTTCATAAACAAAACCATAAAACTCACCCAGGTGATGTCCTTCCTGGTTACGGTAATAGTCGGAAGTTACCGTATTGTTTCTTCTGATAAACCCGGGACTGATCAGAGAAGAAATGATATTTCTGTCGAACGACACATTGATGTTGGTATTCCATTTCAGCTGACCCGTAGTATTTACGGTATTCAGCGTAAGCTCATGTCCCCACATGGTAAACTTACCCACATTGTATTTGATGGTAGTGAAACCCGAAGCCCGTGGAATACGTCTGTCCTGAATCAAGCCATCCGTAATTTTATGGTAGTAATCATATGTAAATGAAATCCGGTTCTTTAAAATCGATAGGTCGAACCCAATATCGAATTGCTTTACCCGTTCCCATGCCAGCTCGGCATTACCCAGGTTATTCAGTGTACGGCCCGGAACCAGCGTTCCATCGAGCGTATAGTTGTATTCACCAATGGTAGATACTGCTGCATAATTACCAAAGAAATTGTTTCCGGTAATTCCGTAACTGGCTCTTAGTTTGAACAGGTCGAGCCATTTGAAATCTTTCATAAACGATTCCTCACTGGCCACCCAACCTGCCGATACCGAAGGGAAGTTACCGTATTGCTGATTGATCCCAAAACGGGATGATCCATCCCTTCTTATGGCTGCAGAAAGCAAATACTTTCCCTGGTAAGCATAATTCGCCCTTGCAAGCACCGATTGTAAAGCATATTCTGTAGCATTACTGGTTCCGGCACTGATTACTGTAGCAGCATTGATATAGGTTACATCATTACTGGGGTAGCCTGTTCCGGTCACACTGCTGCTAAACTGTTCAAACTTCTGTGCCGAATAACCTGCAAGCACATCTAGGTGATGACCGCCTTTAAAATCTTTGGTATAATTCAGGTTGGCTTCTGCCGTCCACGAGAAATTGTCAATTGAACTGGCAAGGCCCGAGGCTACATCATTCGCGTTCAGCAGCGAATGGTTAAAGTTATCACGCGTTTCTGCCCCTTTATCTACCCCAAAATTGGTTTTAAGGCTTAAGCCCTTTAAAAATTCATAATTAAAATATCCGTTTCCTAATATCCTGGTGGTTTTATAATCATCTTTAGCCAGGGTAAACTGTGCATAAGGGTTAAAGTATAATACCATTGGTGCCGAGGAAACATATTTGGTCATTGAACCATCCGGATTCACCGGATCAAACAGCGGACTGGCCTCAAAAATCCTTTCAAATAATCCCCCTACACCATCAGTACTCAAACGGTTATTATGATCGAGGCGGTAACTCGGTGCCATGTTAAAACCGATTTTAATTTTGTTGTTGGCTAAACGCAAATCGTGGTTCATACGAAGCGAATACAATTTGGTTCCGGTATTAATCAATACCCCTTGCTGCTCCTGGTAGCCTGCAATTACAGTTGTAGATGAATTTTCCTTTGCCGAGCGCAGGGTTAAATCATAACTTTGAATGGGCGCATTTCTGGTCAGCACCTTAAACCAGTTAGTACCTTCTCCATATTGCTCAGGGTTGGCATAAATCGGATCAAGCGCACCGGTAAAGTTTTCATATTTCACGCGGTCCTGGTAATACTCATTTTGAAAGTCCACCCATTCACGGGCAGTCATTACATCCGGCACATTCCGCATCGGAATTTTCTGAATTCCGAAGTTGCTATGAAATTCAATCTGTGCATCGCCTGCCTTTGCATGTTTGGTGGTAATTAAAATTACGCCATTACCTGCCCTTGAGCCATATAAGGCACTTGCAGAAGCATCCTTCAATATGGAAAACGATTCAATCTCATCGGGATTAATGTTATTGATACTTCCGGTAACGGGCAATCCATCAATTACTACAAGCGGCTGATTGCTGGCATAAAGCGATGCGGCACCACGAATCCTGAATTCAATGCCACGTCCCGGCTGCCCGCTGCTCAAAGCTACCTGTACCCCCGCAGCTTTCCCCTGCAAGCTTTGTGAAAACTGAATAACAGGCATATCCTGCAAGGCTTTTGCATCAACCTCGCTGATCGAACTACTCACTTCTTTCGCCTTCTGCGTACCGTAGCTAATGTTTACTTCTTTCAATAACGTACCTGCGCGCATGGTGAAATTAGCAACATAAGGTTTACCCGCTGTAACTGTAACTCTTTCCTGGCGGATGGTTTCATAACCTACATAACTCACTTCCAGGATATAGGTCCCTTCTTCAGCACGCAGCTCAAAATAACCGTCGGCATTGGTGAGCGCCAGATTGGTTTTACCTGCCAAACGCACTGTAGCACCAGGCAAAGTTTGTCCGTTTTCATCTTTTACCACCCCTTTAATAATACCGTTGATTCTTTTAAACAGCACAATATTAGCAGCCTGCTGTTTAAACGAGATATCGCTGTTGCGCAATAAGTCAGTAATCACATCGCCAATACGTTGCTGCTGGTATTTTTTGTTCGGAATATTAATCCCATCCAGCGAAAGGTAATTGTTATCATAAGCAAAGTTTAACGATGTTACTTTCTCCAATGTAGCAATGGCTTTTTTCAAACTGCCTTGCTGAAACTGGATATCGATTTTAGTACTTAACGACTGTGCATTAAGTGTTACGGCTTTAACCGTAAAAAGACTGATCAGAAATATGGATAGTAATAATGAGCTTCGCATAAATAGCCTCCATATGGTTTGTTTAGTGTTCATTTATTTTTTTAATAAGGAAATTTCTTTGTTTTGTTAAGGATACAGATGATTAGTAAAGCACTACCACATTGCCCTCCTTTCTATATTGAATGTGATGCATTTTACAAATGAGTTCCAGGTTATCTTGCAGTGTTACCTGGCTTTGAATGGTTGCCGTGTAGCTAAAGCGATGGATATTGCTGATTTCGGAATGGAGCGTTACGCCATAAAGGTTTTTAAATACACTGGCTACCGATTGGAAGCTTGCATTTCGGAGAACGGTTTTTCCATCCCTCCAGCTATAGCTCAGGGTTTGGTCTACCTCACTTAATTCAAAAGCCTGCGATGTTTTATGATAAACCAGCTGGTCGCCTTTTTCAAGCACCGCCAGTACCCGCTTCCCGCTGGCCACCCTTACTTTGCCGGTATTCACTACAATGGTTTGTGTAGTAAGGTCGCCGTAATTGTTAATGTCGAACGAAGTTCCCAGGACCGTAACCTGCAAAGCACCCATATTAACATTGAAAGGGCGTTTTACATCACGCTTTACATGGAAGAAGGCTTCCCCCTCAGGTAAATAAACGGTTCTTGAATTTGCCGTAAAAGCTTGTGGATATTTAAATTTTGAAGCGGCATTAAGCCATACTTCCGTACTGTCTGGCAGCATTAAATACTTCAGCATACCGGTTTCAGTAGCCGAGGTTAGGTAGGCTACGGGTGTATTTACCGTGCGGTGGCGCACTGACCATAAGGCAAAGCTACCGGCCAATATTACCACTGCAGCACTTGCAGCCCACCAAAGGCGGTGTACTTTGGGTTTTACCAGATGCGGCAGTATTGCCATCTGCAGTTCCTCGCGGATCCTGGCTTTGTCTGTATCGTTGAAGGCATACTTTTCCAGTGCTTCATACGATTGATACCAGCCCTCTACAACCTGATCCTCTTTATGACTGCTCTTTCTTTTAAGAAACCGCGTCAGCGATTTTTTGAATTGCTTAATACTTTCCATCTGTTCTGACTGTAAGTCGCCAGAAAGCGCAGAAAGTACTTTGAATTAAAGTTAAACTTATATGAACTATTTGTTAACCATATACAGCAATATGGAAAGGTAAGCGGCATACTTTTCCGGGTATTTATCCTGGATCACCAGGCGCAGCCTTCTTAATACTTCAGCGGTATAATTTTTCACCGTTTGCTCAGCGATACCTAAATCTGCAGCAATTTCTTTAATGCTTTTACTTTCGTTGCGCATGGTGTATACCTGCTGTAAAAGCTCGGGCATACGGGCTACCGTTTCAGCAATCAGCTGTTCCAGCAAGATGTAGTCTTCCAGGCCATCCACTGCTTCCTGAATAATTTCCATCCGTGTAGCGGCATCCTGCAATTGTAAATCTTCTTTTGATTTGGACCTGAAATGACTGATCACACTGAGCTTCACCGCCGATTGCAGGTAGGCATCAACCGAACCTTTAATGTCGAGTGATTTTCTGCGCTGCCACAATTTAATAAACAACTCCTGCACAATATCTTTCGCCACTTCACTATCGTTTACCCTTGCCCAGGCCGTGCTATATAATTTTTCCCAATAGTGTTCAAACAAGGCGTTAAAAGCCGACTCGTCATCTTCTTTGATTCGGGAAATCAACAAATTAGGGCTAATGATCATTTCATACAAAACTAAACAGCCCATGTTAACTTATCTTTAAGTTTAACTACAAAGGCGCAGCAAACAAGAAAGCGTTACAAAACCCAACGATTAGTTGAAATTTAGTAACGCTATCCATTCTAAACTTTTAACTAAGTCTAAGGTTTAAAATCTATTCTCCATAATAGTTCCTCAAAGCACCACTATTCTCTGCATAGTTCCATCGTACCTGGTCAGCTTTACTGTCGCCATTAATATCGGTAAAGTAGAAAATGGTGTTTTCACTTTGTGATGTTCCCCGCAATGAGTAAACCGGTCCGGAAAAGGTATTTGCCGTAGTAGACCAATAGACTTTTACTTTGCCCAGGTAGTTTGTAGGATTCCAGTAGATTTTATCCGCACGCCCATCGCCGTTTATGTCGGCAAAGTAGAACCGTGTATTATCCAGGCCACTGGTAGCGCTATCGCTAAAGCCATTGGACAGCGTGAAGGTACCATCACCATCAGATAAGTATACCATTGTTTTTCCACCATTCAAATTAGCATGCCATAGTATTTTATCTGCACGTGTATCGCCATTGATATCTGCATACCAGAATCTGGTAGCTCCTGTAGTACTTGCACCTTCCGTTCCTGCCACCACTGAACTGCTGAAATTCCCGTTTGAGGTAGCCAGGTAAACCCGTGTTTTACCTGAATCAAAGGTTGCGTTCCAATAAATCTTATCTGCTTTGCCATCACCATTCACGTCGGCAAAATGATATACTGTAGTTGCCCCCTGGCTGGTACCTTCCGGATTTTCGATAGCAGTGCTGCTAAAGTTCCCATTTGAAGTAGCCAGATAAACCCTGGTGCGGCCAGCATTTTGCGTAGGGTTCCATACAATTTCATCTGCTTTGCCATCACCATTCACGTCGGCATAATAATAACAGCTGCTTGCCAAAGCTGATGCGCCTGCGGTGTGTTTTATTGCCGGCGAAGCAAACGTACCGTTTCCATTAGACAAAAAAACCTGTGGAATGCCACTATCAAAGCTACTCCTCCAATAAATTTTATCTTTTTTACCATCGCCATTTACATCCGCAAAATAGTAATTGGTAGCAGCGCTGGCACTTATTCCGTTATTGTCTTCGTGTGCAGCGCCAAATACTGCCGGGCGGTATACGGCCATTACCGGCCAATGGTCTGATGGCCAGTTACCATTGTAGCTCGTTTTAATTACCTCCGAACTGGTATAAGCGAGGTTGCGCGTACTGGTCATCCAATCCAGTTTGCTGCTCCCTGTAGCATTCCAGCTGTGGAAAGTAAATTCGCCATCACTATCACCTAATGCATCCACTACATCCAGTCCGCTTTTCAATATCCCTATTTCAGTGGTACCTGGCTTGGCATTAAAATCGCCAAATACAATTTCAGGCAGGTTTTCTGTATTAAACTGGTTCACTCCTGCTACCAAGGCATTCGCATTGTCAATTCTTACCGCCTGCGAATCAAATTGCCAGTGACTGTTACTGATAAAATATTTGTTACCAGTCTGTTTATCTTGCAATATTACCCAGGTAGCCGTATTTGTGGGCCCGATTTTAACAGTGCCTTGATTTAATTTATTAAAGCGACTATTTTTATAAAATATTGCTTTCGGTGTTCCCGTAATGGCCGTATCGTAGTACTCACCGTAGCCCAGTGGTGTCATCTCCGCCCTGAACCAGCTTTCGAAACTGTTATCTGAAAACTCCTGCAATCCAAATACGTCCGGATTGTTGTCGATAATAATTTGTTTAATCATGCCCTGGCGTTGGGTAATACTTTGGGGATCGGCGGCATCATTATGTCTTACATTGAATGATAAGGCTTTAAAAGCGGGCTCTTCAGCGGCGTTTAATGAAGCAGCATTTAAGGCCAGGTTGTGGTTTTTTGCGCTAAAGGTTTCTGCGGTTGTTTCCATTTCGGCTTTCTTGCAGGCGCTAAAACCTAACATGGCAGCAATGCCGAGGGCTAAGGCCAGCTTAGTAGCCGTGCTCTTCGTTGGTAATGCGGTTTTTGTTTTCATGGTTTTCTGTGATTCTGATTTTATGGTTGTAAAATCATAAGTCGCCAATAAGCTCCTTCCGTACTCCGTTTCGCCATTAAATATTGATTAACAGTTTGTTAAATCTAATTACACCATTTTATAGGTTTCCGAGCGCATCCTTGGCTCATATTGGCAATAATCCTTATTTAAGCGCGTGTATCCGCATATTCCATAAGTTAAGATTAGTATAGATAAAATGCCCGTTCGTCGAGAATCCCGGGCGTTAAGTATAAAGCAGGGAAATTGCGTGCAACGTTTTTCATGTAGCGGCGTCTCATGAGTATAAAAACAAAAAATTTAAACCCTTAAAATCTAAAGCATATGAAAACTTTTATCAACACCATCATCAGTTCAAGTTTAGCAATTGTATTAACTGCTACAACAGCATTCGCCGGCACTACTCCATCACCAATCCGAGGCGAAAACGCAAAATTCAATTCCATCTCCGTTCAGGGAAATGTAGAAGTTACCGTAAAACAAGGCAGCCGCAGTAGCATTGCTTACAGTGAAGACAATACCGGAAGTGTAAAAGTAACTGAGTGCGGCGGAAAACTATGTATCAGCACTAAAGGAAATGAGCAGGCAAAAGTTACCGTATATGTAAAAGACCTTTTCCGCATCCAGGCTGCCGATCACGCTGTCGTTAAAACTGAAGGTAAAATCGAAACCAAATTTCTTCAATTGTTCCTATCAGATTACGCACAAGCTACCATTAACTCTACTACCGATGGATTGTACACCGTGTTAAAAGACCACGCTAACCTGTCGTTAAGCGGAGCTACAAAAGATCACGCATTGGTAATGGGCCATACACCAAGTTTATCAATGAACCAGTTTGCAGCTTTAAAAACCAGCACCCAAAGCCTTGCCGAATACAGCGCTACCTATGCATTAAGTAAATAAAGTACACCTCTTATTGAACAGCGAAAAGCGATGGGCAGCAACTCATTGCTTTTTTTTTGTTTATTAGCCCCACTTACCTCATCAAAGTCAAACTACCCGAAATGTTTTTGCAGTTTGCTGCAAGGTGAATGGTATAAAAATACACTCCAACCGGTAGAATTTTGCCTTTGGTTTCTCCGTTAAACGGGCTTTTATAACCGGTACTGTTAAATACCACATTACCCAGGCGATTAAAAACCTTTATTACTGCCTGAGGATATTGTTCAATATTTTTGATTATCCAGGTATCATTCTCCCCATCGCCATTAGGGGTGAATGAGGAAGGGACATCAACCGGTTTTTCGGCAAACGTAACAGGCACAGCAGTACGTTTGCTTTCGCAGTTTCCGATCGCCAGGCTCACGAAATACGATTTTGATTTTACCATGTCCAGGGTAAATATTCCGGTGTTGTTCTCCATCAATGACTGCCCGCCAGTGTCAAACTGGTAAAGTTTATAGTTTCCTGCAATAGGGTTCAACACTTTTATGGTTCCCTCCCCCTCGCCACACAACTTTACCTGTGCCAGCTCCGGTGCCGCAATTTCCTGGCCGATATTGTCGATAACAAATACATTTTCCACCAAGTTACAGTTGCTATTGCTGTTGTCCGTTACCCGTAGTTTGTATGATCCGTATGGCACATTTTCCAGCAGCGCTTGTCTGCTCACCAATTCTTCGTGGTCATTCAGCCACTCAAATTGATAAGGAGCCATCCCGCCATTAACAACAATGTCACTAACCGACCCAAGCCCCATACCACACTGGTCGGCCTGATTTTTTACCTGAGTCAAATCCATTGTGAGGGGTTCAATCCGCAAAACCGTATAGTCTTTATAATGTTGCTCACATTCTTTTTCATCTGTTAAAAACAAACTGTATACACCTTCCTTTAACCCCGTTATACTATTCGTATTGCCAATGTTTGTGCCTGTTGCATCCGTCCAGCGCAGCTTTGTTGTGGGGTCGATACCCGAAGTTTGAACTGTAATTATCCCCGAATCTTCACCGCATGCGGCGTCAGTGATCTTATAACTCAATTCGGGAAAAACTTTTGCGCTTTGCCTGATGATGTTATACTCCAGCGTGCGGTTACAATAAGTATTTGAAATGGTGAGTTTGTATTTTCCTGGCGGAAGGTTTTCAATATCTGGTTGGTTGCCAACAGGTGTTCCGGCATCATTTGTCCACCTGTAGCTTAAGGGCTCAGATGAGCTCACTTTCAGGTTTTTGATCCAGCCATCATTAACCGTACAACCCGCATTTTTCAGATTGTATGCTGAATCATCAACGGTTATGCCATTTTTCTCATCAATGGTAAAAGAATAAAAAAGCGATCCGCATGAGCCCTGATCTTTCACTTCTACTGTATATTTTCCTGCAGGTACACCACGTAAATCAGCTTCATTACCCATTATTTCCTGATTATTATTTCTCCACGTAAAAGATAGTACCCCTTTCCCGGTAGCTGCCAATCCGGTTACGCTCCCATTCTTCCGATCACAATCAGCATTTTCAGTCAGCACTTTTGCGAGGTCTGCAACGGGAGCCCCCTCAGCAGGGATATTAAAAGGGCCAAACATAACCGTGCAATCGTAGGTGGTAACCACCTTCAGCCTGTAGTTTCCACCTTTAACATTTTGTAACGTAAGTGCAGTCCCTTTAACCTCACCGGCATCATTCAACCAATTAACTGATTTCATTGTTGCGGTTTCAAGATTCGACAGATAGACGTTACTAATCCCGCCATTCTCCATGCTACAGGTGGCAGGCTGGATTTTCATCGCCGTGGTGTACAGCGCCGGCGTCACGTCTTTTAACTCCCATGTAGAGGTTTGCGTTTTACAGGCCGTACCCAGGTAGGCCGTAAACGAATAGGTTCCTGGTGCCAGGCCTTTCAAATCTGCATTGGTACCGATCAGTTTGTTTTCAGCGTTACGCCACTCTACCGCAGTAGCTCCCATTACCACAATTCCGGTAATTGAACCATTTGCCTGGCCACAGGTAGGTTGTTTTACTGTATAGTTGCCCATCTGCAGGCTCATACCTAAAAACTCCGATGTACGGTTGTTCAATGTGGCCGAAGCGGTAAATCCTATATCAGGTGTAATGGTCATTGTCCAGTTTCCCTGTGCATCAGCAAAAGTGCTTCCCAGGTATTTCTTGGCATCGCACTGGTAACATTCCCCATCCGAAAACACTTCAATCTCCGCATTTGGTGTAGCTGTTCCCGTTAGGGTACCGTTATTATACCCGTTAATTTTAATCACCGGTATTTCTACTTTCGATTTTTCTGATTTATAGGTGATGGGCATCGCAGAAATACAATAAATAGCATTGCGCTGTATCAATATGTCGCCGCAATTGGTGGCCCATATACCTGGCGTTCCCGACCCAAAGCTTACCCGGTTGGCCATCACATTTGCTTCACCAGGATTCTTGCCCCCAATAACGATGTTCGAACAGTTCTCCAGGCCTATTGTACTGTAAACATAAGACTTACTTCCATCACTTTGTACGCCCATTCTGTTTCCCTGTATCTTTCCCGAATTATAAATGTTTTTAAAGTCGAAAGCGCCACTGCCAATAAAAGTATTGTTAATGAGTTCTACATTCTTCACGTCCTGAATAATGCCACGGTTGCTGATTCCGGAACTCAGGCCTTCCACGCCAAAACTATTGTTTTTGATGATACATTTCTCACCTGTTGCTTCCACTGCTTGTGTAGTAAGGTTAACCCCGGATACTACAACACCATAATAACGATAGCCCCAAAGGTTTCCTTCAGCCTTCGTGTCGCCCCCAATCATCACCTCATCACACAACCTGAAATCCAGTGTTCCGCCGAAGGCAGTGCCTACTACTGTTTTTTTATCTGCTGCAATTCCAAACCAGTTGGCCGAAACTTTAATTTTCTTGCATTTGAACAGGGTGATATCATAATCGCAGGCCAGGAAAATATTACCCTTCCCTGGTACGCCAAAAGTAAGGTCGGCACCCTGATTGATGTAAATTGGACTGGCACCACGCCCTCCCGCAGCAAAATTTGAAAAACTTAATCCATAAATCTCGAGGTGGTTAATGCCCGCCCCCTTTAGTGCAGTCCGTTCCGTATAATCGGTATAAGGGATAGTGGTTTCGAGGGTGACTTTAGCATCCGAGAGGCCCAGCACAGCACCTGGTAAAGTGGTTCCGTCGATCACAAGGTTAGAGGAAAGTATTAAAGGCGATTTCAAACTGATCAGCCTGGCAGTGGCTGTAAAATGAATATAGTCGGTTTCAGCAGTACCGTTTGCCGTAGCTTTTTCCAGCGCCTCACGTAAAGAACCTGGTCCCGAATCCAGTTGGCTGCTCACCGTAAATACCTCGGCATGCGCTATACCAAAGATTGACAAAAAGGATAAAAGGAGCAATAATCGATACATGGTGAGTGCGTAGTTTGGTAGGAGGCAAATGTAGAGAATTTCAACATCTTTTCTCATATGCATAGCTTAAGTAAACAGTTGCAATAGTGAGCTTTCCTGCGTAGTAATTTCCACGTTTGCCCTCATCCCATTTCAGATATTTTGCAGATAGGTATTTGTTTTCCTGCTGCGAAAATCCGCCTCTCGATCAGGCGCTAGTCTATTATAATACTTTCAATCCCCTTCGCCAGCGCGGTATCTTTCAATCCGGCAACCTTAACACCCTCGGCCCTGAAAACAGTTACATCTGTCATCCCCAAAAGTCCGAATACCGATTTCAGGTAAGGAGCCACAAAGTCAGCGCCTTTTGCCGGCCCATCAGCATAAACCCCTCCCGATGACATCGCTACATACACCTTCTTATCTTTTACCAACCCAACCGGTCCGTTTTCCCCGTAGCCAAAAGTAATCCCTGCACGCGTGATGTGATCAAGCCAGGCTTTCAAAGTAGATGGTACCGTTAAATTATAGAGTGGCGCACCAACCACCACAATATCGGCAGCCAGCAACTGGGCAACGGCTTCATCCGAATAGCGTAAGAGTGCTCTGGTTTCCTCCGTGTATTTATCAGCAGGCGTAAACATCGATTGCAGTAAGGATGAATTTATATGTGGAATGTTTACGTTGTTCAAATCCACTTCCTCAACCACACTGCCCGGATATTTATCTAAGATCTTTTTCAGGATTGCCCTGCTCAATTGTAGGCTATAAGACTGGTTTCCCTGTATACTGGAAATTAAATGAAGAATACGTTTCATAATTTTAATTGAATTTTTGTACCCGCAAAAGTAATTCACTCAACTATAAAAAGGTTAGTACTTACCTAAAGGAAAGCGCTTACATTCAGGTAAGTGCGTATCTTTGAAGAATGATTTCGACTGCAGAAAATATTCTTCCGGATAAAAATGAATGTGCCAATTCGCTAACGAATGTTATGGACGCCCTTTATGTATTAAATGGCAAATGGAAGCTTCCATTAATCTTAAGCCTGGTTCAATCTTCAAAAAGATTTAATGAGATCCAGCACGAATTACGAGGCATATCTCCAAAGGTGCTTGCAAACGAATTGAAAGATCTGGAGTTAAATGATTTCATCAGGAGACAAGTTTACCCTACCAGGCCGGTAAGTATCATTTACGAAGTAACCGAGTACAGTAAAACGCTAAGAGAGGTGATGCGAACGCTGAGTGAGTGGGGATGGCAGCATCGGGAGAAAATAAAAGATAGTATGCGACAAGAAAAGGGGGAGGTTTTTGGTTGATTTCAAATCATCCCTGTATAACCCTATATTTGCCAGCGATAAAAACCAATAACAAACGCTCCGGTAATGAAACTTCTGTTTTCAAAATTAATCCTACTCCTCCTGCCTGTAATCACTTTTGCGCAGGCCGATACCGCTAAAATTTCCATTTTCCCCCGTTGGCAAGTCAATGAAGTACATCATTGTAGCATTGCCTATCATACCACTGATGTAGAGGGGGGTGTGGCCAAAAAATATCTGACCAACTTCAATGTTGCCATTACCGTTCTCGAAAAATATCCCACCGGCTACCTTCTTGATTGGCGGTTTACCGAAATCAATCTGGCCCCTGGAGAACCTGTATTCGAAAATTTGCTGACGGCTCCGCTTAAAGGACAGCCATTGCTGATCAGGGTGAATGAATTTGGCAGATTTATTGAAATTAAAAATTCAGCTGAAATCCGCGAAGTAGCAATTAAAAAGGCTGCAGAACTGGCAGAGAAAAGCCGAAGCCCCGAAACGAGAGCTGTTTTTCAACGGTTGAAGATCGGATTGGAAACCCCACTTGGTGTAGAAACCATCATTGCCAAACCAGTTAAATTTTTCCTTTTGATAAATGGATTTGATTACACACCTGGCAAAGTTGTTCAAAATGATATCAAAATGCCCAACCCCGTTAGTCCGGTGCTCATTGAAGCAGTAGAGAAGGTGTGGCTCTCCAGCGTTAAAGATTCCCTTTGCACAGTAGAAAGTACTAAAAAGGTCGACGGCAAAATATTAACCGCGATCATTCGCGATTTCCTCATCAAAAGTAACCCCGCTAAAGGCGAGGGGATTATGAAACAACTGGGAGGGAAGCAAATGGAATTTAGCGAATCCACTAAACACCTTTTTAATTTAAATAACGGAAGCCTCCTACAAGCCACTATAACCCGAACCTCCAATCTGGGCATTAACAACCGGAAAATTGTCATGCAACTTAAGGTAACCGATTAATTCACGAATTGACAAACTAATTTAGCAATAACATTCGCGCTCCACGAAAATCCGCTTACTCGGTCTGCTCATTCAATAACTAAGGGAGTTGGAGTAAAAAAGGAATGTCATTTTAGGATTTTTTTTAAGGATATACTAAAGATTGCTTTCACTGAGGTTTCGGCTACGATAATTCCCTTATCATTAATCAAATAATTATCAGGAATGGCATAACTCCCAGTATGAGCCTTCAAAATCTTAATGAATAATAGGAAACTACGATAAACAATTCACAACTTTAAAACTATATTAGCTGCTATGAGAACTCTATTTTTCGCTTTATTCATTATACTTTATTCCAATGTCTCTAATGCTCAAGGGAGGGAGGGAGAAAAGGAATGGATACAATGTTATAAAGAACAAGTTTATTATGGTGGCCTTTTGAAAGGTTTAGGTGAAAAGGCATTGATAGCTAAAATCACCGCTGCCGACAAATCATTTTATAACCCGGTTTTCAGTGTTTTGCATCAAAAATCGATTAATCAAAGCAGTGACTACCTGCTGAGCATAATCAACAAAGATTACCTTAATAGAAAGGATAGGGTTGCTGAGCCAGCAGATGGCAAAAGGAGTTTGAGAATCGCTCTTGAATTTTACAATAGTAACAAGCTGCATTTGCTAGCGGTCAAAGCCTATCAGGCCTGGCTTAAAGTACCGAATAAAGCTGCGTTAATTGAGAAGGCATCTGCAGCTTATTAAATGTAGCGTGTGAATTTTAAAATCAATCCTCTTCAGCCTGCCCCTAACCTACCAACGGCATACGAAAGCTAAAACATGTTTCATCAGCATCTGATGAAACCTCAAGCAAGCCTCCATGTGCACTGGCGATTTGCGCAGCGATATACAATCCCAAACCAAGACCCTGCTGGCTTGGCGTATTGGCTTCCCGCGTAAATGGCTCAAAAAGACTTCCAATTATCTCCTGGGGTATTGCCCTGCCTCCATTAATTACATCAATTTCCAGGTAATCTTCAGTTGTGTTTGCAATAATCCTCACCGGTTTGTCTGCTGCCCCGTGTGTTAAAGCATTCGCCAACAAATTCGATAGCATTTGCGACAAACGGTTCACATCGCAGCTTACAGCTTTTTCCGTGTTAATAGCACAAACAACCGTTCGCTGGGGGAATGAAATGGTCAACTCATTTACGATATGCATGATGATTGGCTCAACCAGTACCTCATTCCTGTTTAACAGAATACCACCGCCTAATCGTACCCTGGCAAAATCCATCACGTTGGTTATCATTTCTTCCATGCGCAGGGTGCTTTTGGTAATGGTTCCCAGGATAGATTTGTCCCGATCAGAAGATAGGGAGCGGGCTAACAAAGCAGATCCGGTTTTAATAGCACCCAATGGATTTCTGAGGTCATGCCCCAAAACTGCTATGAACTGTTCCCTTAGAATTGCAAGTTCACGTTCGGTCTTAATAATATTTTCTGCGTTGGTAATGGCATTACGGAGGTTATCTTCGTAAACTCTTCTATCCGTTGCCCGATAAATATTTAAACATACCACCACCTCATTGCCAGTATCATCATTCCTGGTATATCCGTTGATGAGTACCTGCATTTTTGACCCATCAGCTAATAACAGTTCCGCCGATATTTCTTCAAAGTAGCCTTTCAGCTTTAGCAGGGGAGAAAGGTGTGTTTCGTAAAAAATACGACTACCTACAGCGAGTAAACTGGTTATTTTCTTTCCAATAAGCTGCTCTCTGCTCAAACCTAACCATTCAACAACTTTGGCATTTACATTGATAATTTCTCCACGGGAACTTGTAAAAACATGCCCGGACAAAGAATGGTCAAGGAATTCTTCCAGGCTATCCCCAAAAGGTAGTTTCATCATATAATGAATGGTTTATAAGAAATTTTGAATAGCGGTTATGGTTTCTTCAGGAGCACTTAAATGCGGGCAGTGACCGGTTGCTTCAAGGATAACCAATTCACTGTTTGGCATTTCTTTATGCATAAATTCACCAACGCTCACAGGGGCTATGATATCATCAGAACACTGGAGTATAAGCGCAGGAGTTTTACAATCAGGAAGTATACTTCTGCTGTCAGTAAGGAAGGTTGCTCTGGCAAACTGCTTCGCAATGGTAGGATCTGTACGGCAAAAACTATTGGTAAGTTCCTCACTTAATTCAGCTCTATCCGCATTTGCCATAATCAAAGGTGCCATCGTCATTGACCATCCCATATGGTTGGTGTCTAACGAAGTAAGTAATTCACCAATCTCTATTCTGCTAAACCCACCAATGTAATCTCCATCGTTAATATAACATGGAGAAGGAGAAACCAAAACCAGTGCTCTGAATAATTCCGGTGATTTTGCAGCTGCAAGTATGCCCATGATGGCACTTACCGAGTGTCCAACAAAAATAACGTCTTTTAACTGAAGTGTATTTGCAATTTCTAATATATCCATTGCATAACCATCCAGCTCTTCATACTTTGAAGGGTTGTAGGCAGTCAAATCCGAAAGTCCCGCGCCAACATGGTCAAATAGAATAATCTGATGGCTTTGCTCAAAAGCAGGCACAACCAAACGCCACATATTTTGATCACAGCCAAATCCGTGTGCAAACATCATGGGAGAGGTGCCGGTACCTTTAACATGCACATTATTCCTCTTCAATACACTCATTAATATTACTTTAAGTTATTTGATTCAACAGAAAATGATGTTAAATAATTGTTCTTGTTGGTTTTTAGGGAGATACTGTAAAAGTACAGTTAATAGTTTAAATACAAAAACCGATTCCTATAGCTGTGCAAGGCTTACATTAAAGTGAAATCCCTAAAGTTGAAGCTCGGTTAATAAGTTGGTGCCCCAGGCAAGACCATCAGGTTTAACTTATTTTAACGCTTCTGAGCCGCTGAATGTTAATTGTCAATTGTGAACTGAAAACCGTTAACTGGCCATTTATCATTTCGAAGGTTCAGTAAATTACTAATCCGGTTTTAATAATTCTCGAAAAAATGTATTTTAGCGCACCAAACAAAAATGAAAAAGTCGCTCTTATTATTTTTCATGGCTTTGCTATGCACTGCCCTGAAAGCCCAGTATCCTTATTATGAGGATGACAGGCTGCGTATCGGTGTCCAGATTGGCGCCGACTACGACTCTCCGCTAGGAGAGCTAAAATACATTTACAAACCAGCAATTTCTCCGAACATTAGTGTATTGCTATCTCAAAACGACAGGTTTTCGGCTAACATCACTGTCGGGCACCACGTTTATCAGCCACGGGCCGAAGCATTTTACTATCTGCTTGATGATGGAGAGAACTATGGCATTGACACGTTTACCCAATACAAGGTAACTTCTATTTACCTGGGGTTTCTATACCATATTCGGTTTACAGATGTTATCAAAGGTCTTGCTGGTTTAAATTTCGGGATCTATAAAACCGATTACGAAACCACTTCTACCGACCCTTACCAATCGTCGTTTACCGGAATCGCTGATAGAAACGTATATATTGCCCCTAAGCTGGGTGTTTCTTTTGCAATTACAGAATCTATCGCCCTTAATGTATTGGCAAAATACAATCTTTATTCTCCTACCGGAAACAATGATAATTTCACTCCGGCAATATTTCACAAAGATTTAGGTAAAGTTTTTACCGCCTGGTCTGTAGGCACAGGAATATCCTATCAATTCTAAGCCCATGAAAAAGATACTTTTATTATCCATCTTTTTGGTTAGCCTGTTTTTTTCGTGCAAAAAAGCAGAAAACCCGTATGTTTCCAAAGAAGAAATCGATGCATTGATTAAGCTCAAAAATCCAGATGTAGAACATGTAGCGCTAATCTATAAAAACGATGTTTACTATCTCGAAAACATCACCAAACCCGGCAAACGCATCACCAATACACCGGGCGTTATCAAACGACTGATCAAAATGTCGCACGATCATAAAAAGTTCGCTTATCTGGAATATTACAGCAGCACCATTGTCATTACAGATATAAACGGTACGGTAACCAACCGGCTAAGCCAGTATAGCAATATCAAGTCGTTTGACTGGAGCGCCGACGATCAAACCCTCTACATCCTATCGGGTAATAAAATGGTATATTTTGGAACAGATATGAAACTGCCCGACTTTACTTACAATGGAATAACCGCAGGTTCAACACTCGAAGTTTTATCAGCCTCTGTCTCCATGAAAGGCGATCTGGCCTATGTGGTACATGGCTATCATTATCTATATGGCGATAAATACAAAATGATTATCAAGCCAGCCAATAAAAGTGCAGATGTGGTATTTGAAGATAATTCCACTTATCCAACCATGCGATATGTGGCCTTCTCCAGCAACAATCAAGACCTTGTTCTCGGTTATATTTCGGACAGTTCCAAACCCAACCACATCAACCAGGCTTACGTGTTCATCAACTTCAGGCGTGCAAGCGAATACAGTTTTGGTAGCTATAATGGTATGGTCACCCCACTGTTTAACGAAAGTAAATCTTTTGCTGTAACCACCCGTACATCCGATAATCCATCAAGCACCAAGCCTATAGCAATTGGCTTCAATAAACAAAAAGATCGGAATTTAACCGGCGAAATTTATACATCCGAAAATGATGCCGTTTACACCGACTGGAAATAGTTATTCTTAACATTATCAATCATGACAATCAAATTAATACGCTTCGCTCTGCTGCTGCTCACGGTAGCTTCATTCAATGTTAATGCCCAGGTAAGCATCTTCGATGCGAAAAAGCTCAGCAAAATCAAAGAGGGTAAAACCTATATCATGGTGCAAAGCATCAAATTTCCTGGTGCCAGTCAATACCTGGAGCAAGCCCAAAAAAACTGGACACTCTCCAAAGGCATTGACTTCCTTTCGCCTGATCATCAGAGTACATTAAGCCCTAATGATAGCTTTCTGGTCCTTGAAGCGGTAACCATGAGATCGAACAACATAACCAACATTTACTATTCGCTATCCCTCTCCACCCTTAAAGAGAAATATTTTACCGGAAACCGCTTATTAAGAAAATCAGATCACGAGCCGGTAGCAGCGGTGGCATTGTCTCCCGATGAAAAGGCATTTGACGTAAAAAGCTTTTTTAAAAATAACGACTTCGATGGCGGTGGCTTACTTTATAACTGGAGCCCCGGTATGTTGCACAACTACCTCAGCCAGATTACTAATTTACTTTCGGCCGGTAAAAACGTAACTACACGTGATGATATTGCCAATAAAGCTCAACTCGCTAAACTAACAACGCAAAACTTGTATGTTCCGGATTTCAACCTGATCAGGTTCAGCCCCTTTGTTGGTAAACTGGAAAAAACTGCCGACGAGGAGCGCCTGTTCGACGACTATAAGTACCCCTATAAAGTCATCACCAAAGCAGAACTTGATAAGATGATTACCAGCTCAGATGAACCAGCCTACTATTTACTTTTCGTTAAAGATAGTTCGAGCAAAATTGTTTGTGTGGTAAACTCAAAAACAGGCGAAACCATCTATTCAACATCAAAATCATTATCGTATAATCTTAAATCAGGAGATATTAAAGATCTTTCCAAGCAAATCGAAAGAAGTATGAGATAATGATGCGTCATCCGCATTAAAAATCCGTCAAAGAATTACCATGTAAGTCATTATTTCTTACATGGTTTTTTATTCTAGCCTTACCGTTGTCCGCATCTTCACTACCGTAAACACACAATAGTTCTACTATAAACTTAATTTTGCTATTAACCCGCTTTGATAATGTTTTCATTGGTTGCCATTGCAACATATTTTGAAGTATCAAAAAATGTAGGCTCATCCGGATGCACCTTTGTTAAATAGTTTTCTGAAGAGAAGAAGGTATTGAAATCCTCAAAGGAGTCAAATGAAATTTCCACTACAGCATCGTAAAAAGGTTCAGGAAAACCTTCCGCAACCATTGGGTGGTTCACCACATACTTCCTCACATAAAGCTCGGTTTCGGGGATAGAACAGAATAAAGGCGCGTGGTGATTTTTATGATAATCAATGAATTCTTCACGGCTCATGCCTGGCAGTTTGTGTACTAAAAATGTAAATTTGATCATTGTCTGTATATTAATTTCAACAAACCTACTTCCTTAGCAACCTTACATCAAGTACGCACAAATTTGTGCTTATTTGCTTTTACAATTGATTGACCGAACGATGTATCAAAAGAAAATCCCAATCAGAAAAGAGTGTGGCCTGCACATATTTAAGGAGCTTTTAAACGGGAAGTGGAAACTCATGCTGATCTACTATATCTCAGAGGATATTAAACGGCCGGGAGCACTACAAAAGACCATCGCGGCCGACAGGAGAGTGATGACCAAACAACTAAATGAACTGGTGCTCCATGGCTTCGTAGAAAAGATTTCTTTCGATACCAAAATCCCTAAAGTCGAATATCGGTTAACGCCGTTGGGGAATAGCCTGTTGCCACTAATTATTAGCATCGAGCAATGGGGCGAAAACAACAGAGCTGTTTTGGAGGGGGTTCCCGGGGAAAAGCAACAATAAAGCTGCAGCCCAAAATTGCAAGCAAATCCCTTACATACCTGGATACAACTTAATCCACAAGCCAAAGTACATTTTCACGTATATTATTAAGTTTATATTTTACGGTAACCGTCATTGGCAAATTCTCAGTATTAATTTTGTGTAAAACCCGCGAGTTCATAAAAGAGTAACTCAGTATGCAAGAATCAACTATAATAGCGTTTCCAATACTATAAGTATAAATTACATTAAGTTTATCCATTTTTGTTGTATTTCCTCTAGTAACCGTTTGAATGTTAGTATATATTTCCTTCTTGGCCAAAATTGTAGCGGTCGTGATGCCGTTCTTCCCTAAGCCCCGATATAACATGCTCAAATAGGAAATATTAAACGCAGAAAATAGTATAGCTGTAAAAGCTCCAACTACAACGAAGATCCTCACGATCGATTCCCAGTCATAGGCCCAAAATAAACTTACTTTCTTTGCCAAAGTTATGTGTTTTCAGATTTACCAATTACATTTGATCACGGCGAATATTATTCATTGCTAGATGACAATATCCAATAGCATTCTCAAATATGTTTAAAAGAATTAATATTTTAAAAACATTGTATATCATTAGTGTTTCCGTTTGTATACTTATTTTATTGGCTTATATGATATCGCCATTTGGCGGCCCTTTAGGCATAATCAGCTTAATACAAAGTGGAATGTTTACAGCATATCGAGGATATCAATTAATACCTTTAGATGAGCTATATTACCCCGGAAATCAGCATATCAAGAATCTCGCCCTCATCAATCGCATTTTTACAACTGGTTATTTTTTATTTTTATTGTTAGGATGTATGTGTCCGTTGTTAATTAAGGCAAACAAACTCTTGAAATATAGGCTAGGTATTTGTTTTTTCATTTTAGCTTTGGTATGCTCATTTGTAGGAAAAATAATCTGGAATTTCTTTGTAAATCAATACTTCTTTTAATACCTGGTAAATTGCATTAGGCATCGTACAAATTTTGCCCTAATCTAAAATTTATGTTTTATTTTGATAGCAACCTAACCTGATAATAAGATTGAAGCATTATTTCATTTCGCGTTTGAGGTCATTTTATAAATTCATGATTGTATCGGTAACAGAAATATCCCAGGTTCGTCATATAAATATAAACAAGGTGGTGCAACTGTGAAGATGTTATTTCTTTACTGCGTCCTTTTTTTGGCAAACCACGGCGTGGACATCAACAAAATACTTAAAAGCACCGCTGGTAAATAGCTCGATTTCATGGCATGTGCGGTAACTTAACTATCCTAATGCCTGCTTGTTGAAAAGGCTAACTACCGGGGTTGATCATTTGCTTTTTTAAAGTGTCTAAAAAATTCTTTTTATACGTTTCTCCAATCAATATTTCAGATGAGATATCTTTAAGGATCACCTGATTTCCGCTAATTGCGACAATTTTGTTCATGGCAATTATAAATGACTTTTGAATGCGCATAAAATTTTTTTCGGGTAATTTATCCTCAACGTCTTTCATCGTAATCAGAGCCAGGGTTCTGACACCGTTATGGTGAAAAGCAACATAATTTTTCATACCTTCTATATAGTCAATATCTTTGACGTAAATTTTAACCATCTTACTTTTAGAAGCCGTTTTAACAATAAAGTAATCGGCATCAACTGATTCATTTTGTCCCTGTTGCGGCATAGGGTTTATTGTTTTCTGCACTTTGGTGATGGCCTGCAAAAAACGTGGAAAGGGGATAGGCTTAACCAGATAATCAATCACATCGAGGTCAAAGCCATTAGAAGCAAACTCACGGTAAGCTGTTGTGAGTATGAAATTATAGTTTTTGTGGCGAACTGTCTGGATAAATTCGAGGCCTGAGAGCGTGGGCATATGGATATCTAGAAATATCAAATCGATATGCTGCCCGCCTAAAAACGTAATGGCTTCCGTTGGTTTAGTGAAGCTGGCGATCAGATTTAGTTGATCTACTGATTTGATATAGTGAGTTAATACTTCAATCGCATGGGCTTCATCGTCGACAATGATGCAGTTTATCATAATGTAGGTTTTTTAATTTTTGCCTGATGTCAATATAGGATGCGTAAGTTCAACAGCATAATCGGTAGCAGTATCAGTAATTTTCAGGCTAAAATTCGTCCCATAATGGTGTGCAAGCCTGTTTCCAATGTTATTGATTCCAATTCCGCTTGATTGCTCCTTCGGACCTTTCTTTTTGATATTATAGGTTTTGAAGGTTATGCAATTTTGTTCTTTAACAACATCGAGCGTAATTCTGGCTGGATTAGCCGGATCAGTACAATCCCCATGTTTTAGCATGTTTTCCACGATAGTAATCAAAACCAGCGGAACAACGCGAACATTTGTAGTACTGCCCTTTACCTCGAGCAGGATTTGTAACTCATGATTAAACCGGAGTTGATTGATCTTAATTACGTTTCTGATGTGGTCCACCTCCTCTTCAATAATTTCCGTTTGGCTTTCATGATCCTGTTTCAAGGAATAATGCATAATTTCACTCAAAGTCATAATACCGTTTGATAATTCTGAAGATAGCGGGAGAGATTTGGCATAGAAAAAATTGAGGGTATTATTCAAAAAGTGCGGATTAATTTGTGCCCTGAGGAATGCGTATTGTGCCTGGTGCTTTTCCTCCACTATAATACGCAACTGCTTTTGGTATTTGATGTTTTCGCTGGCATAATGATATCCGAAAGCAAAAAAAGCATACTTAATGTATAGCCACAGCACAGGTACGGCAAACTTCCAGATGTGAAATTCCGGTGTGGCGCCACCATTGGCTTTGATCAGCGGCCTGACATGATAAGCAGTAACGTACCATATGAGGAATGAAATCAGGTATACCATAACGACCGCGCTCATCAGCGGGAATGTTTTTAATGGGTTAAGGTATCTGGAAAACACCAACAGGCACAGGTAAAAAGTACAGATATTCGGAAATTGAGTGAAGAAAAAGTCACCGATACTAAAGAAATATCCACCGGGGTTGCCCGCAAATTCGATCAGCGTGCTCACCAGCATGTATCCCAACCAGAAGAACAGGTGGTATAATATAATTTTCCGTTTTTGTTTCAATTTATCTTTCCTTATACGATTGAATAAATCCTACCCAATCTTTTATTTCCGAAGTTATTCGAACATCTGGTTGTATTCCGGTATTATCCAGCGGAAAATCGGGTAGTCTCGACGATTTGCACGCAGGATATCCCAGTGTGTATATATCGCAGGGTAGTTTTGTTTTCACCACTTCCAAATAATCAATTGCCCCTGAAGAACGTTCGCCAAATAGCTTTACCTTACTGCTTTGTTTAGCCTGGAGCATAAAAAGTTCTGCGGCACTGGCGGTATTCCTGTTTACTACTATCGATACCTCTTTGGGATAAGCCATTACTTCTTTGAGTTTGATAGTGTCAACAGGATACAAGGGATATAGCTGGTTAAGGTGTGCTTTTAAAACATTTAAATTCCTGACAAATCCTTTTTTAATGCTGTCGGGAATATTTGCAGGTATAGCACTATAATAGTCGCGTATATTTTCTTCAGTGGCCAATACACTTCCACCTTCAGTTAAAATGGGCCTGGTATAAAGGTATGGGATCAGTTTATCATACACCAGAACAGAACCACCATAATTATTCCGAATATCTATGATTAAATGCCGGTGGTTTTTAATTGCGTTTTTATGTTGTTTAAGAATGCTATCTACCGCTGCAACATTGGCCAATGTTGCATACGCTGGTAGCTGAAAAAGGCAAGTTTTATCGTCAAGTATCTTAAAAGATGGTTTTTCAGTAGATGTACCCGCTTGTTGTTTTCCTGACACACTAACCGGCGGACCGTTCTTAAACCATCTTGACAAAACTTTCCCATCTGTAAAAGTCAATGTATCAGCATTTTTATAAATGGAGAGAATGTTGTTCGAATGATCTATTGCCCTAAAATACTTCAGGCCATAAACATTACCTAGTTTAGAAATACGCATTTTAACCTGCTGAGGCAACCATCTTTTTCCATCAGCCTTAATGATAAAGCCAATGAAATCGCCCCTGTCTTTTACAATACCAATCTGATAAGCCCCACTCTCATCCTTCCAAACACCTTCAACACTGTCTAAAACAGCCTTATCCCTGTCAAGATAGTCCTTAAAGGATAAGGCTGTCCAACTGGTTGTTTCCTCCCTGGCGTAGTAGTCTTTTATTTGCTCAACGCTGTAACCGCTATCATCATACGAAATGCTGATGTGCTTGTCATTAAAAAAAGATAACCATGTTTTTAAAATTGGCAAGCACTGATATGTGGGCACTTTGCCAGCTTCAGCGAGCAGGCTATCAGTTAAAAAATCGAATCTTTTTACCGTTTGAAGATTGACCTTATCACTGTAGCCCACATAATTCTTTTTAATTCTTGCCATTACAAACTCGAGGTTATCCTTACAGTTACAACTCTGTGCGTATGTTGAAGCAGTGGCAATGGTAAGTAGGATCAGGATTGAAAATGTAAGTGAAGCACGCATTGACAAGGAAGGTTAGTTTAATTGTAATGGTTTAAAACGTGAGGCATTTAAAGGCTGATGGTGCCCAACGTGGGTTTATCTTCAACGCATCCCGGAAGCGTAGATGGTGGAATGTCATCGCTGGTATTGCCTCCACCACCTTTAATCTTTTGCATTTCCTCTTTACTCAGATGAAAAGCAGGTTTTCTTTTAAAGATAAACATTGTTGTTTTTTTCAATTTCTTGTTCGTCATGTTTCCAAAGATTAAGTTAATCAATAGATAAAACTACCTTTTGGAAAGTATATGATCAAAAATAATACACCAAACCAGGTATTTCAAGGACAAAATACGTCTTTTTTGATCCAAAAACCAGTTGGCATAAATACACCGCCTTTGCACCTTGACGAAAACCGACTTTTCTGAGCTTTTTGTCCGCTACAGGCGATTCTTATAGCACTTGGTATCGATAAAATCCATGTGTGTCCCAGGAAACTGGCATTTGGTGTAATAGGCATTATAGTGGCTTTGATTTAAACATTAAAAGCCGAAACTTCGTAGTGTCGTAATGGCATATAAGCAAAAAGAATACATACAATACTTTATTAACCATCTCAATTTTGTTTCTGGCGCTAACATCATACCCGTCTATCCGGGGCGATGTTAGGCTGGTTGCAACCATAAGAATTTTTTCAATAACTAGAGAAGCATACGGTTGCAAACGGATCGCTTCCCGAAACGAATGACGGCGTTTACTGTCATCGCTTAAGTCAACCTTGCGTGAAAGGTTGACCAATATTACAATCACAACTTAAATTTTAAACATGAAAAAAGTAAATTTACTCAGCAAAGCTGAGATGAAAAATGTGATGGGTGGCTTAGCTGATACCTCAGACAGAGGTTGTATTGTTTATGAAATCAATGGAGACACCAGAACTATCGTAGCTTATGTAAACGAAGGTGGTAACGTAAACGCCGGCGATGTAGCTGCAAGTCACGCAAGTTACACAGGTAACAGAACAGGTTGGGATTGCCCTTCTGATGGCTGGCAACATGAATATGTATAGCAAATCACATGCATGGGAATGATTATTCCCATGCAAACTAATTTGAAAATATGAAGCTAAAGATCACCACACTACTATTTTTAGGGGCTGCTACCACCATACTGGTAAGCTACTTTATACCCGCACAAGCACGGGTTGCGGTAGGGGATATTAAAATCAGGGTTTTTCTGAAGCCGGCCGAAAAGTTTTCAATATTTTATGATGAAGATAAAACCATCGGATTCAGAAACCTGTCAAATCATGATACCATACTGGTTAAAACCATGGACGCCAGCAAAGCTATTGAGTTTCGTTATGGACTAATTGACCATGGCGTATTTTACCACCACAAGCTCTACCTTCATCCTGGTGATGAGCTTTCACTGCAGGTAAAAAATCAGTTTGATATTGAGGTTAAAGATGGAAACAGCTCCCGATACTTTATCGATTCATGGTTCAACGATCAGGCTACAAAACTTCCTTCTTCTACAGGAAAAGAGGCGCTATCGGCTTACTTCAATGCAATCAAATCAATATACCTCAAGCAGTTAAAGCGTATTGACAGCCTTTCAGGTACCGGTTTTTTAAACCCGGCTACCGCCCATACCTGGAAGCTTGCCAAAACAACTGGCTATTATACCGCATTGCTCAAAGCCATTACACCACAAAACTTTCAAAATGTGCCTGCCGAAACAAAGCTAAAGGCACATCAAATCCTTACAGAAATAAACACGCTCTCCCAAATACAGTCGCCTGATGTAGACGGATTGATATATTACGTTACTTCTTATCACCTCATCAGGGATAAACGGGAGGTGAAAAATATTGATCAAAGGTTGAGCTTTCTGATCAGCAATGAGCAGTTTTTTGGAGCCGACCGTGTCATGTCTTCTGCTATTGCTTCCCTTAAGCACTATTCCAGAAAATCCGATCCAGCTTACCAGGCCGCTTACAAACGTGTGTCTGCCTACAATCAACTTAAAGGTGGTTCAAATTCAGAAGTTCTCAACCATTTAAGTCAATACCAATTCCGGGCTTTAAATAATGTACGGCTGATTGATCCTGTTCAGAAAACACAATCGCTTGAAAATGTCATTGATGAAAAAGATTCGCTGGTATTTATTGATATGTGGGCGAGCTGGTGCGTACCTTGCCGCAAACAAACGCCATTCCTCGAAGCCATTAAAACCAGGCTACAGGATAAACCCATTAAATTTGTCAGCATCAGTATTGATGAGGAAAGCAAATCCGGTGAATGGATCGCGGCTTTAAAAGATGATAAGCTGTATGGCGACTTATACCAATATCGTTTACTCGATAAACAGCACTCTCCGCTGATGTCTTTTTTCGATATTCAGTCCATCCCCAGGTACCTGGTCATCAAAAGAAATGGAACAGTTTTAAATGATCATTTTGTTAGCCCTGATGATCCCGCTTTTGAAAAAAGATTACTCGAATTGCTTAAAAGCTGGTAGTTTCAAGCTTCAGGAAATCTAATTAACCGTTTATCACCTAACCAATCACATTGAAAAAATTCACCTTTTATAAGCAGCCAGATCAAATGGATTGCGGGCCAAGCTGCCTGCGCATGATTGCAAAACATTATGGCAAAGGTTTCAGCCTGCAAAAACTCAGGGAAATTTCCGGCATCAACCGTGAGGGTGTTTCGCTGCTGGGCATCAGTGAAGCGGCTGAAAAAATAGGTTTTCGAACTACAGCCCTGAAGCTTTACCTTAAGGAACTGAAAGATACGGAGCTTCCTATGATCCTCCATTGGAATCAGAATCATTTCGTTGTGCTCCATCGCGTAAAGGGCAATAACTATTATGTTGCCGACCCCGCCAAAGGTTTAATTGTTTACTCCGAAAATGAGTTTCGCAAATCCTGGCTCCCAAAACATGGCCAGGGAGAGGGCATTGCGCTCCTGCTGTCGCCAAGTCCCGATTTTTTTGAGCAGGAGAGTGATCACCAGCCTGCGTTGACCTTCACCTATCTTCTCAGATATTTGTATCAATATAAATCGCTGGTGATACAGCTTTTTGTTGGATTGGGGGTAGGAAGTTTGCTTCAGCTGATTCTTCCTTTCCTTACTCAATCGGTTGTCGATATCGGAATTAATACGCGAAACCTCAATTTCATTTATATCATTCTAATTGCCCAAACCATGCTATTTGTTGGGCGGATGAGTGTAGACTTCATCCGGTCATGGATTTTGCTCCACATCAGCACGAGGATCAACATTTCTATTCTTACCGATTTTTTGATCAAACTAATGAAACTACCCATTAGTTTCTTCGACACCAAAATGACTGGCGATATTATGCAGCGTATGAATGATCAAAAACGGATCGAATCATTTTTAACAGGGCCTACGCTGAATGTAATTTTTTCTTTGTTTAACCTTATCATTTTCAGTTTCGTGCTGGCCTACTACAACCTCACCATCTTTATTATTTTTCTGGTGAGCACCGTATTGTACAGCTTTTGGGTAATGTTGTTTCTCAAACGGAGGCGCAATCTTGATTTCAAACGTTTTGATATATCCTCTAAAAACCAGAGTGCCATCGTGCAATTGATTACAGGCATGCAGGAAATTAAACTCAACAACTGTGAGCAGCAGAAGCGTTGGGAATGGGAGCGATTGCAGGCAGGCTTATTCAGGTTCAATATCAGCAGTTTACGCCTTGGCCAATACCAGCAGGCGGGTGCATTTTTTATCAACGAGGGTAAAAACATACTCATTACCTTTCTGGTTGCCAAATCGGTTATCGAAGGTGGATTAACATTAGGCGCCATGATGGCGGTACAATATATTATTGGGCAGCTTAACAGCCCTATAGAGCAGATGCTCGGATTTATCCAGCAGTTGCAGGATGCGAAAATTTCATTGGAACGGCTTGGTGAAATTAGAGAAATGGAAGATGAGGAACCTGCCGGAAAATCCCTGATCAAAGAACTTCCTTCTAACAGGAGTTTAAGTTTACAAAATATTACTTTCACCTATCCCGGTGCGGGCAGTGAAGCCGTGCTCAGCAATATCAATCTTGATATTCCAGCAGGTAAAACCACTGCTATCGTTGGGATGAGCGGCAGCGGTAAAACTACCATCCTAAAACTATTGCTCCGATTTTACGAAGCGCAGCAAGGCGAAATCAAAGTAGGCCATGCTACGTTAAGCCAGGTAAGCTTCAGGCAATGGCGAAGCGTTTGCGGGGTAGTGATGCAGGATGGTTTTATCTTTTCAGATACCATTGCGCAAAACATAGCCGTTGGCGATGAATACCCTAATCCCGAGAAACTAAAAAATGCTATAGAGGTAGCTAACATCACCGATTTTATTGAACGCCTTCCGCTCGGGCTCAATACCAAAATCGGTGCTGAGGGTAACGGCATAAGTCAGGGTCAAAAACAGCGTATCCTCATTGCCCGTGCCGTTTACAAAAACCCTGAATACATATTCTTTGACGAGGCTACAAATGCCCTTGATGCACATAATGAAAAAGTGATTATGGAAAATCTTGAACGCTTCTTAGTCGGCAAAACCGTTGTTGTAGTGGCCCACCGTTTAAGTACTGTAAAGCATGCCGATAATATTGTTGTTTTGGAGAAAGGCAAAATCATTGAACAAGGTACCCATACTGAGCTCGCGGACGAGAAGGGTGTTTATTACCAATTGGTGAAGAATCAGCTCGAACTTGGAAACTAATTAAAGTTATGGAAGAGAAAGATTTTGAAGAAAACATCCACAGCGAAGACATTCATGAAATTATCACTGCTGTGCCCTCGTGGATTTTAAAATGGGGTATTACGTTGATCTTTGCCATACTAGCAGGCATTGTATTAATGGCTGCCTTTATCGATTATCCGGATATAGTGATGGTGAATGTTAAGGTAAACTCATTGAATGCGCCAAAAGCAGTACTGGCCAGACAAAGTGGTAAGCTTGCAGCATTACTCGTTAAAGACGGCGATGAAGTACAGGCTAATCAGCCTTTAGGGTATTTCGAAAGTACAGCTATTCCAGCCCATGTATTGCAGTTAAGCAATACCCTAAAATTATTACAAGCTAAGGTTAATCATGCTGAAACACAACAGATGGTTGTACCCGAAGGATTAAACCTGGGGGAGTTACAAAGTAGTTACCAGAATTTTCACCAACAATACTTGCAATTTGTGGCTACATTAAAAAATGGGTATTACCTCCGGCGGATGGCATTTCTGGAAAAAGATCTTAACAGCATCAAAGCGCTGGGTAGCCAAATTGAAAAACAAAAGAAAATTCAGGAACTTGAATACGCCAATCAGGAAGCTGAGTATAAGGCTTACCAAAAACTTTATGGCAGCAAGGTGATATCAAGAAGCGAATTTCAACAACAAGAGAATAAATACCTGGTTTCGAAGTATCCCCTGCAACAGAGTGAAACGGCTATATTAAACAATATGAGCAGTTATAGCGCCAAAGAGAAAGAATTACTCGATTTAAAACACACCATATACGAAGAACAGTCGAAATTTACCCAGGCCCTAAACCAGTGTATCACTGAAATTGATAACTGGGTAATGCAACACCTGTTTATTGCCCCCGTGGCCGGGAAGGTTAGTTTTGCCGGCATTGTTCAACAAAATCAAAACCTGCAATCCGGGCAGGAGGTGTTTATTGTTAATCCAGGGAATACAGATTTCTTTGGTGAGGTACAAATTCCTCAATATAACATGGGCAAAATCCGCCGTGGCGCCACTACGCTGGTCAAAATGCACAGTTATCCTTTTGAACAATACGGAATGATTGAGGGCAAGCTTAGCTATGTTTCGGATGTTGCTTACCGAGACAGCGTATTCATCGCGAAAGTGAGTTTCGAAAGGTTTGAAAACAAAGATTTGTCCAGAAGAATTATTCTTAAAAATGGAATGCAGGGAAGTGCCGAAATTATCACTGAGGAAAGCTCCTTACTTCAGCGCTTTTTCAGAAATATTATCAAAATGATGAATAGCAGGTAATTGCATTGGAGAGAAACTTTAAAAAACTACGCAATATGTTTCGTAAACCTTTAAGTAATTTAGAAAGTGTAGCTATTGGACTAATAGAAAATCAAAGGTTTGGGATTACCCGGACTTCGGTTCGAACTTGTTTACAGGAACATCCTGAATACCCAAGCTTGCTATCAATAAGCGATTGTCTGGATGGTTGGAATGTTAGTAACACAGCCTATAACGTACCACAAAGTGAATTTACTTCCTATGCCACCGAGGTGCCTTTTATCGTGCACCTTCGCGAGGGAAATGGCAAATTTCTTTTAATCGAAGAGATTAAGGATGAAAGCATTATCTATAGCAATCAACACTTGTCGAAAAAGGAAATGTCAAAACAAGAATTCCTGAATCGTTGGGGGGGAACAATTTTTCTTGTAGAAGAAAGAAATGAAAAAATAAGCGAGGATGGTTACAAAACCAAAAGATTCATTGAATTTGCACGCTCACTGTTACTTCCTTTTATAGCTATCTCACTACTCATTTTATTTGGTTTGAAAGTCGCAGCCTCGAAATACACCATTGAGTTGGCTCTAATTTTTTTCATTAAGACTTTAGGTTTACTCACATCAATTGCCTTATTAATTCAGAAATTTAATTCAGATAACCCCTTCATCAAACAGCTATGTAATATTAAGGGAAAAAATGGCTGTAACGAAATTTTGAAATCCAGCGCCGCCAATCTAACCAGCTGGCTAAGTTGGAGTGAAGTTGGTTTTTTTTATTTTGCGGGCTCAACAGTCTCTCTCCTATCAAATGACCATTTTATAAATGTATTTGCCTGGTTTAATGTTTTAGCAATCCCTTACACTATTTATTCAATAGGATATCAGCTAAAAACGAAAACATATTGTTTTTTATGTTGCACGGTGCAAATCTTATTGTGGATGGAATTTTTTGCCTTTCAATATTACTCTCGTGCCTCCGGGCAATTGCTACTCCAATCCTGGAACCTGTCTTTTTCATCAGGATTTGTTTTAGTAATCTCTTTCTTAACCCCGATGATATGCTGGTGGATAATCAAACCGTTGATCCAAGCAAAGATCGATTTGACACCAACTAACCAAAAGCTCCGGAAATTCACTAATCATTCAGAGGTATTCAAAATGTTATTAACAAAAGAGCGGTTTTATGAAATATCACATCAACATATGCCAATTACCTTTGGTGATATAACTAGTGAAAATCATTTAGTTATTATCAGTAATCCCTATTGCCGTCCATGTGCCAAAATGCATGCTGAAGTAGTTGAATTGATGAAGACTTTTCCAGATATCAAAATCAGCATACAATTTGCATTAAACGAGCGAAACAAAGACCAGGTAGAGATAGCACTATCACTACTTTCCTTATTTAGAACTTCACCGCCTGCAGACGCACTCATTGCTCTCGATGGCTGGTATCTCACAGGAAAAGATGAACCGGCTAATTGGAAGAACCGTTTTCAGTCAACAATCAGCGAATTAGACCATCAAATTCTTAACGAACAGCAAAAATGGATTAGTAATTATGGGATTAAGTCGACACCAACACTGATTTTCAATCAATATCAACTTCCAGATTTATATGATTTAAAAACCTTGAAATCTGTGTTAAACTCGATATAATTTTCAGTTACAAACAAACGTGAAATCGGCTACGAAGTGCCGATATAACTTAAAATCAATATTATGAGAAACAGAACTGAAATTTCAAAATCCGAAATGAAAAACATTCTAGGAGGGGCAGCCAAACCAGATTGTAGTGTGGAGGCAACCTGCAATGTTGTGAGGAATAATCAATGGGATCAGATGACTATGAACAATGTTGGGACTTGCATAATTTCACAAGTTGGCTGTAATTGTGTTCCTGATGACGGATCTCCATCACAACAGACTGGATATTGTTAATTCATACCGTTCATCATCCGTTCGCTTTGCCGCACACTATAAAGCTGGCAAAGCGGTTAATAAGATATGTGGCACTAAAAAACCTATTGGTGAGTTTAGAAAACTTCTTAGAAAATCAAGTTGAGATATCAAAATCGCGCAGGTAATTCAATCATATTATGAAAGCGTTTTCATTAAGTAAAACAAATCTAGTCTTTGTAAAAAGTATAAAATCAATTAGCTATTGAGTAAAACTGAGTGCTATAGACACATTCATACAACAATAACGCTATACATCATGGGATGATCAGGAAAACAATAGGAATCGTCACCACTATTTCGAGGATTCAAGCCCCCGGAATAAGTAACATGGGATGTGATTACAACAATAGGATAGTCTAATTTAGGAAATCTTTTTTAAAAATCAAAACGCTTATGCCGCATACACGTATATTATTGGTGCCGCAAATCTACTTTGGGCCTTAGAGCGTCAGGGTCTGGTGTAACAACAGGATATACCATAAAGCAAATTTTACTAAAATTATTAGCAACTACAAATTGTATTATAAACATTTATATTTTTATAAATTAATTACATCTTGCTGATACCCCAGATTACTACATAGGTTCGATGGAGATGTGGTAAATTTAGCAGCAAGCAACTATCTCCTGCTGCTAAATAACACATCATTTTAGTGAACTGTTAATTCACACTCACGTTTGAACTTTTCAATTAATGACAGGACTAATTTTTGCTCTGGAACAGGTATCTCAATTACTTTTACCCACCATTTTCTGGATGAAAATGGAACTTTCAATTTACTTATTCCATCAGGTTTAGCTAAAAATATAGCCTCGAATCCAACTAGATTCAAATCCATTGCGCGAACTGACTTATTAAAAAATGGCAGTGAAAACGGTCGTACTTGATAATGATAATATACTGAATCCTGTGTAAGTTCATCTTTCTTTGGAAATCTGACTTTTTCTATCAAGGTTCCTTTCTCTTTATTCACCACTAAGCCCACCTCGTCAGAACTGGCTATCTTTGAAGGATAGAAGTCTGAAGGAAATTTCAAGTAGGAGTTAACTAAAGAATCTACCCCATATCTTCCAAAAGGTTTTTCATTCAACGAGGATTTATAGGCCATCCCAGTCAAACTCCCTTTTTTCCCAACAAAATATATATGATCTAAAGTCTTTGATTGTTTCTCTGATTGTTTACCTTCCCGATCTATTATAATCTGGCTATTGCTTTTCTTTAATTTCTCTCTTACAACCCAATATTCCTTGTTAAATATAATATCAACGCCAGTTTCTGATATAACCTTTTCAGGTCCTGTGATGAACAGCTCAATATGCTGTTCTATTCGAACTGCTCTAAAACTATCTTTATATTCCTGGCCGAGCGCAACCATAGCATACATCAAGCATAACAAAAGAAAAGAGAGAAACTTCATAATTAAGGACGAACGATTAAAAATTGTTTATAAGCATATCCATCACTATCAAGATTAAACTTTCTGGTATAACCCATACATTCAACTGATGCTTCAACAATAAACTGTAACTCCATTGTAGCATTGGTATCGTCATGTACAACACCTACCGGTGGAAATCGGTGAACAATTGTTAGATCTGATAGTAAAATTGGTACAAAACCTTTTTTCGTTTCTATACATAACCCTATAAAATTATATAATATAAACTACTGATTAATTATATGAAAAAAATAGGAGTAATTAGCAAATAAAAAAATCCATAAGAATACTCTTTTTAATACTATGTTTGGATAAAAGTAAAACTGCCGCATCCCTACGTCTAATTTGGCAACATTTTTATAACGATTCCTTCCTTTCACTATTTAGTAATTAGTCTAAAAGCGGGAGACATTCCTTCTTGTTCCGCCCTGGATATTCCTAATTTAGTGGCTATCGCTCGCCAATCCTTTACAGCTATTGAAACCTCTCTAATGATTTGGTGCATTTGATTTTCTTTTAACTGAAATAATTCCCCAACACTTAAAGCCAAATCGAAATCCAACGCATTATTGTCCATATCAATATTAAGTGCCAATCCATTTTTATCTACTGAAGGATTGATATCATACGCTGGCGATAATCTCCATCCATTTGCTGTCAATAAAAAGCCATGATTCCTTAAATGATCATCCGTGTTGGAGATTGCTATGTTAAATACTATTCTTCTCCACAATTGATGCAGGTCTTCTTCTATGTTCGATCCATAACGCTGTATAAAATCTGCTATCTCAAGATAACTAGGAGTCGCGTCTCTAATACTATCCTCACTATTTTTTGTCATGGTCATAGCCGAAGCAAAATGAATACGCTCACCCATATCCCGATCAAACCGTCTGGATAAAAATGTATGATAGGGTCCTCTTACCTTTTCAAGTGTACAAACTGGCATATTGATTCCAGCCTTGGTCGCCAGTTCATAAGCTAAGTATTCCCATGCAGCCTTATCAATTATATCAGCTTTTGAGGGAAACTTTGCAATACACAAATGACCATCCAAATCAACAACATTTGCTTTTGGTCTTGCTCCACCCAGTGATGACCCTGGCGCAAAAAGCATCGGAATCCAATCACTACCATTTTTCCCTTCCTCATCTTCTTCATAAGCTTTGACACTTGCCTGTAGCTCCCGTAGATGAGTAATTGGTGGAGTAGGATTATTCTTGTTATCATCAAGAAAAGATCGGTTGGGATCTAGCTTAAACCTTAATGCTCCCATCCTGGAAGCATCATTAACGCCAAGCAAAAAATCAATTTCGTATAGTTTGGGTGTCGCGTCCCCTTTGGCAAAAGCCGTTTGCGCAGCCCGACGCAACATCAGTTTTCGTCCCCAGGTATCCGGCATCGAATCCATAAATATTCCAAAATTGTCTTTTTTGTCGGGGTATTGGGTTCCTGAATATAAACCGATTTCAGGATCAAGCAAAAACAACTGATCAGACTTTAGCCAAGCCCGGTCGTATTCAAATCCAAATATTCTATGTCCTTTACTCTGCTGAGCAGAAATCACTCCTATGCACCGTGGGGCATCCATGCCTTTCCAGTGAGCGTATACCCATATATCTGTCTTTGTGGCTGCCATTACTTTAACAAATCTAAGTCTTGAAGTTTTCTCCCAAGTTCATCATCTACCGCTAGCTTAAGGAAATCTTCATGCAGATTCAGTGCCTTAAGTACATTGAAATATGCCCCCATAGAGACTCCGGGATCCCCCCGTTCAATTTTACGAAGAGTTGCCCTTTCAATAGCAGCGCGTTCTGCAAGTTGAATTGCAGTTAATTTTCTGCGCTTCCTGGCAAGTTTAATGTTTTCGCCTAACTGATCCCAAATCATTTTATATTTTGGAAATACAACAACTTTCTTCGATCTCATAATGAGTATAATTATGCCCAAATATAATAATAATGGATATAATAACACTCATTGATATATTCATATCATACGATTTTCTAAAGAAAAATAAGATTGATAGAACTAAATGGATAATATTATACCCAATAGCCGGCTAAATGGGCATAGTATTACGCATCTTCCATGTGTTGATTATGGATAACTGAAAATTTCAACCTGTACCCCTGCATTTTGTTATTGAAATAAGATTTGTCAATTACGATCTGACTATTTGAAGATTCGAAGAATCAGGATGAAAACCAATAGTTACATCCGTACAACAATAACCGCTATACACCATGGGATGATCAAAAAAACAATAGGGATGACAATTAGTACCGATCAACGGGACTACTTTCAATATTTGAAAGCCTTTCTATTGCTTATAGAACCGATCGTGGATGATTTAAAGTTGAAAGGATTATATAATTTCGAATAAAATTTTAGAAATTACCTCAGCTAAAACACCTTCAGCGGGAAACTTTGAACCGAAAAACTTGACATTTTAATTGATAGTAATTTAATGCTCAAATTTTCTGTAATTCAAATTATCAAAAACTCATTATCAAAAACTAAATATTTCATTTGATTAATGGAATGAGTTTTTGATAATCCAGGAAAAAGGCGAAGGTCAGCAGAATAAAAGTAAGCGACTTTGCAAACTATAAAATCCCTAAGTGCTACCTCCCAGAAACTTATTAAATAACGAGAGTTTTTTGTTGTAAAAAAAGTGGTTAACAAACTTTAAAAATTTTAATAGCCACTTTTTGTGTAAATACAGCTAGATATTGAATTTTACATTGTGTCGGCATTATCTCTAACTTCGCAGATTGATGTTTAATATAGAATACGATTCGTTTCATAGTAAAGACATTAAAAACAATAATTAAATTTACTTATCTTTATGTCAGATTGTTAGCACTATGCACTTGAGTGAACACAAACCAGATAAAAGTCTATCAGCATACATAAAGTGTTATAGAATTATCGATTTTGAATTTAATCACAACGATCCGATTCCGTCAAAAGCCTACACACCACGACCTGAGCATTGCCTCCAATTTTTTCAAACCCCAACAAAGATTGAGTATCCGACAAGCAAGGATTTTATCAAGCCTAGAAATGCATTGCTTTTTGGCCAACATACGGTTGTGAATATGAGAACCGTTTATAAAAGGTTTCGTTCTCTTCAGATTGTTTTTAAGCCAGGTGCACTTTGCAAATTATTGGGTATCCCGACTGTAGACCTAACAAATTCTTCCGTTGATGCCGAACTTATTTTGGGTAGAGAAATCGAAGAGGTAAATGATCAGCTTTTTCATACCAGTAACCACCGCGAAATGTTGTCAATCGCAGATCAATACATCTTGAAGAAATTGAGAGCCATCAAAGGTAACTTAGATCAAATTGATCTTGTTGCAGGTGAAATGCTGAACTTCAATCGTTCATTGGATTATTATGTTTCTAACGGCTTTTTATCGCAACGACAATTTAATAGGCGTTTTATAGATAGTGTCGGGATCAGTCCAAAAGCTTTTCTAAGGGTGGCCAGGTTTGATTATGCTTACCGGCTAAAAAATGTTTTCCCAGCTATGAACTGGTTTAATGTAGCCATTGATTCTGGCTATTACGATTATCAGCACTTAAGTAAGGATTATAAATCATTTACAGGCTTGTCGCCCTCCGATTTTTTTGCAATGGATTCTCCAGAGCGACAATTGGGCACGGAAGAAATTTACTAATGTCTGATTTTTACCACTAAAGGTCTTTTTTTCCTTTCCATCTTTGAGAAAATCTAAATAATATGGAAAGAAAAGAATTTTTATTTAGCAGCGTAAGTATGGCCGCCATTTTAACGCTAAGTAAAACCGGCCTTGCGCAAATGGGAGTTAGAGATCCATTTGTTGTTAGAGCCGGCAAGGGCAGATTCGGAGAATCCTTTTTATATAAAGGAAAAAATCCGAACGACATAAAAATATCTGGTAAGGATACCAATGGGCAGTTGGCCATGTTTGAATATATTGGATTCGAGCAAACTGGGCCATCACTTCATGTTCACTTTGATCAGGATGAGATTTTTTACGTAGCAGAGGGAAACTATAAATTCTCAGTTGGTGGTAAACTCATGGAATTAACAACGGGTGATACCATTTTTTTACCCCGAAATATTCCTCATACCTGGATTCAGCGAACAGATTTTGGTAAACTTATTTATTTCGTACAACCAGCGGGGAAAGCTGAAGACTTTTTTAGGACAATGAATAATTTAGATCATAAACCCAGCAAAGCAGAAATTGACAAAATTCATAAAGAGTGTGGAATGAAGGTAATCGGACCTGGGCTTACTATCGATTGATACAAGCAATCTAAGACTTGAATTACAAGGGGTATGTAAGTTATCAATATTACAGATTATTAGGTTAAAAAGAATTGGGTTTTTAATAACATTTCAATTTAGAATATCTGCGATAATTTGATAAAAAAAGCTGGCGTGATTACCCTTTCAATGAACAGTTTCTGAATAAGGAAAGCCTTTTCCGGGGAAATGAAGGTCGAATTTTATCAGTTTGCAGCTAAATGGATGTGATGCACATCCAAACCTCGATATCATTAGAAATTCTAATCAAAAACTTATTTAACTAAACTTTAAGACAAAACCTCAATTTTAATTTGATTGTAAAATCAATAGGGATCCCGTTGGGGATCCCTAAGAAAAATTGTACCCAGCTCCGGAGTCGAACCTCCGGAATAGGTAAAATGAGATGTGATTACAACAATAGGATAGTCTAATTTAGGAAATCATTTTCAAAAATCAAAATGTTAATGCCCCATTACCCCATTACTAAAAGTGAACATTATTATTTTTAATTAAAAAAGAAAAAGCCCCAGATACGACTGAGGCTAGCAAAACTAAGTTACGTTTTAATTGAAAGAGGCTTTACTTAGTATAACATCCAAATATAATCAAATTTTAGAAGGTTTTATAAGAGGTACAATACCCGTGTGAAAAACTCATTCCACACTCTCATTTAATACGCTCGCCAGACTTTTCCCTCCCAGATATTCCTTTAGTGGATCTGAGATCAGGCATTGATCAGCAAGTAATAAATCCTCAGGCCTCCCAAACTCCCAGCTCACCACATTGGCTACCTCCGCTGAAATTACTTTTACCAGCTTACCCATCACATGATTTTCAAGGTAAGCTGTTTTTTCATATCTCCAGCTTTCCTCATCATTAAATGCAGGGACATTATAAAGTTTACTCCCTTTCGTTCCATTACCAACCGATAAACTCGAAATGAGCGTGCTTACGTTAAACTCCGCTAAATGAGCCAGGTGTTCACCATTCAGTTCGATCATACAAATGGCCTGAGCAATTAAATGAAACTTATCATTAATACCCGAAATGATCACATTTGGATTCTTCAGCTCACCAACAAAAACATATGACCCCTTTTGCAAAGACCTGGTTGAGGTAAACCCATTCAAATGGAATTTCGATGTAACCTCATCTAAAATGATTGCATTAGGAAAACTCCTCTTTAATAAATCCTGAAAACTTTTTCCAGACATCGCGAAATTGTTTAAACTTAAATTAAATGTACCTTACCGGTTGAGTAATAAACTTAACATTACGATTACCGGTATTTACAATCACCGGATTTGCAATAAACAATCTGTACCGGGTGTTAGAGCCATTTTGTATCGCTTCAATCTTAACAATATCAGCATTGAGGTAATATCCACGCGGATGTAAACCTGCATTATTCATTGAGGCTACCTGAACCCTTTTCGTGGTAATATTGGCTGGGTTCAAGTCCCAATCACCCGTCCAACCCTGATTAATAATCTTATTAAAATCATCTCTGGAAGCGACCTGAACGCCAGTAAATGCAGCATCTAAATCTTCCACCTTTATCGCCGCATCTCCCTTAAAGTACGATTCCAGAAAACTTACAATGCCCTTATGATATTCTTTCCCAACTTCATAGAAAACTAGTTTTTTCTCAACTTCATCCTTTTGCAAACCACTCACCTGTATCTGAGTAAAAATGTTTTTGAGCTGATTAGCATAATACCTTGATCGAAATCGTTTAGTATAGATTGTTGAGCCGCAGCGTGAGCTGCAATTGGAAGGCCAAGCTGTTTAATTTCCTGCGTTAATATTTTAATTCTATCAGCCTGTGGAGTAATGTGTAAGCGCATCAAAACTGATGCAATTTGTTGAGGAGTCATATTATTTAGATTTTAAATTGAATGCGGAAATTATTCATAAAATCTGATAATTCCAATGTCATACAGTTGATGATTTTTTTTAGCTTTGGAGAAATTAAAACTCTTAATCTTATGAAAAAGCTATTTATGAGCAGTTTAGTACTGTTCTTTTTTGCAGTCTCTATTTTCACTTTCCAGCTAGCTTGTAAAAAAGAACTCAGGGCTGATTTACCTCCATTGCCTTCAACTCAATTAAATAAACTGATTTACGTGGTTAATGGTTACCCGAATTATGAAGTTTGGACATCTTATTATGACGGTTCAGGCGCTAAAAATTTAAATGTTCAATTTCCGGGAAATAAATCCAATTACGAAATTGACGGTTTTCATTTTTCTCCAGACGGCAAGAAAATTTTTGCCTCACTTTATGATTTGACTACAAAGAGATCCAGTATCTATAGCTGGGACGGTGATGGAACCAATATGAAAAAAGTTGTTGATAACGGAATGATGGTTAGTGTACATTAACCGTGTGCAAACCATCAGTAAATTAATATTAACAAATTCAAAAATGGCAGTTGTTTGCATCTGCCGTTTTTGAATAGTTTATCTTACTTCCTGCATCATCTCGAACCCATTATTCCCCGCAATTGTGATCAGAGGCTCAATAGTCGATCTAAATTTAATCTTGTAATCATCCGGTAGTGAAGTTAAGCTTTCGAGATCAGGAAAGATACTCAGGTAATCTTCCAATAAAGGTTCTTTAACGGCTTTGTGTTTAGTAATCTCTATTGCCTGTTTTTGTAAGTGGTAAAAACCATCAAAGTATTTGTCCAGGGGAGGGAGCCTGTCCGATTTAGAACTGTTGAAAGAAGGACTGGCTGGAATCAAATTCCAGATCAAATCATGAGATACAAAGGCATAGGGAATGAAGTGTTCTACCGCAAAGTTACCTACCTGTAACTTACTGTTGTTATAAATACAATCTACGCTACCAAGCTCGCCGATAATTGTATTCCAGAACTTACGCTGTTTAGCCAGGCCATTTCTTTTAGCTGGTTTAATCAGCTTATTCGGAATATCAGGAACATTAGGATTGTGTTTTTGCAAATACAAGCTTAAGTTCCAGTAGCAAAAACTTTTTAGAACACCCATATTCTTTGTCAGATAATCGGCCCATATCGGGTTAATAGTTACATGCGTATCGTTTACTGCATATAAGCAGTCGTTTTCGAACCTGCCCGAAGCCTCATAAATATATTTTTGATTTTCACCTTTGGATGGAAACCACGGACTCAAAAAACGGTGTGGTACCTGCTTATTGAAATGCCAAAGCAATCGTTGCGTTTGCGGATGATTACTTTTGTTTAAACGTTTCCTGATGCGAACCCGGTCTTCATCGATATTAATGCCTTCCAGTAACCCAATTTCCTCCACCGCTTTATGCAACTGATCCTGTTTACCAAAACTAATTTTGAAATAATTAATCGTGTACCAACTCGAAGCCACCATGCCTACAAATAAGCGATGCTTAGGGATGTAATATTCACCATCAGCCACCTCATCCAGTATAGATAGGAGCCAGTAAAATTTGTAAGCCGCAGCAGTGCTGTTAAAGCTGGCCGTTAACAGGTTTATCGGTAAACGTTCGTGAAAAGGGATCATTCATCCGCAAGATAAACATAGGGAGTGGAAGAACAAATTTGATTAACAGATACTATTAGCAGATTAACAAAAAAACCTCAGATGCTGTAGGCGCGATCAAAAACTTAGTTACGTTTCGAAGATATAGGATTTATTAAGTATAACGTTCAATTTTAATGATTTAAGTTTATACAACATCAATAATCCATTGATATTATGCATTTAAATTTGTATTTTTAATAGTAGGAAACCTGTTGTTTTGCAACAACAAATTCACTCAAACCAACCAATTAAGACTAGATTAATTATGAAAGGCCTGTTCAATTCCATACCTCCTAACTGGCTATTAGTTGAAGAGTATGATGATAATGCAATATTCGAAAACGCTGAAAAATCATTCTGCGTGAACATAGATTTTACAGAAGGTTATCAACATCCGTATTCTATTGGATTTTTACAATTAAAAGGACAGTTTACCCGGATTGGTATTGAAGATGGGGCTTACGCAACACACGCATCAGATTTACCTGGAGCAGTCCAAAAAGCTATTCACATGATGACATTTATTGATGAACATTTAAGCTTAACGGTAGCAGAATTTAAATAGATCCTTCCTTAGAGGCTAGCATTTGAAAAACGAAATAGCATTAAAAGCACGTAATTGACAACATCTCTCCACCTGCATTGTTGTGTTATCATGGCCGACGTATACAGCAAAGAAACCCGCTCATTCAATATGAGCCGCATCAAAGGGAAAAACACCAAACCAGAAATGCTGGTGCGCAGGTTTCTTCATGCAAATGGTTTTAGGTACCGGCTCCATGTTAAAGATTTACCTGGTAAACCTGATATCGTGCTTCCTGTCCAGACCATAATCTATCCGCATAGAATTCTTAGAAAATTCAAGTGAGCTAGAAGAGCGCCAGTTGAATGGTGCTCACCTCAAGTTTTTCTAAATCTTTCAAGGTCGCTAGGATTACCTTTTGATTGTAGTTTTTAGTATCTGAGCTGCCAATATTGGATTGCATCATCTGTTTTAACCGGTCGGCCGCATACTTTTGCGCCTGATCTTTAGAGGGAAAGGCGTTCCCGTACACGCATATCCCGCTTGATGAACCCGCGGTACCAAAAGACGCGAAAAGACCAAAGGTCCATATACCGTTCAAGCCTCTGCCTAGAGTGATGGTGCTGTAAGTACCATAACGTTCTTTGGGGGCAAGTTCCAGGTATATTTCCTGAACATCTAAAAATGCCGGTTTCCTGAGCCATCCGTAGCAATAGCAAATTCTCACAGGGAGATGATTAGTAAAATCAGACAAAACGCTCCAGTTCGGCATATTTAGTTTAAAAAGTGGATTTTTCGATTGAACTTATATCCGCCAATAGGTTAGCGCAGGAGAATAAATATCGACTGGGAGCAGGGCCTTTTTGATGTCAAATGAATAGCATATCCCGAATTATGGTTGCTAAAATTTAAACGATTTCTAACAAGCAAAAAAAACTACTTTCTTAACTTATTGAAGATTGTAGGGACGTTATTTAGGAAAAAAACAAATCTTGGATGTCCTTAAGGTCTATTGCTTTATAGTGCTGTGGAATAACAGGGTTCATCCTTGCGAGGCGACTGATCGCCTGATTTTTCAGATTAGAATTAAATACAAAATAATAGTTAGGGTGCACATTAGTAGTGGATTGCGCTGCCGCTGTTGAGCCTGCCACTTTTTGGAGCAGTTCAACCCGGCTTAGGTTAGCAAGATTCTTATAGTTGAATCGGTATTCAACCATTACGAGCTCACTTTTTGTTCCTGTACTGTCCGTGGTAACAAAAGCCGAGTCCATAGACTTTACCGGAGATCTCTTTTCTATACTTGCAAACTTATGCTCCACACAATCCATATCTAATACAACTTCCCCATCAGTAAAGATGTTTGCGTCTGAACTGCCTTCTTTCAGGGTCAGCTGGTTAATACCCTGTAGACATTCTTCCTTATTCAGCGACTTGGCTAAATCAAGTGTGGCCTGTTTAGAATACTTCATTAAATACCATATTTATTTATCCGCTCCAATGCAATGTTGAACGATTCGAATATGGGATCGATCTCTTTATCCAAGAAAGTATAGTTGTATTTGAATTTTCCGTCGACCTTTTGTGCCAAGTAGAAATTCGTACCGTCCAAAACACCTTCTTTTTCAGAAATATACCTGATTGCACTTACCATATCCGGATTATGAGTTGCAAGAAAGAACTTGATTCCAAGTTGCTTATTGAGCAGTACGATAATCCTGGCATACTCAATTATCCATTGTGGATGAAGGTTAGATTCTGGTTCGTCTAAGATGAGCAATGTCTTGTCTGTTATGGTACCATTTTTTAACAATATTTGGAGGATAGAGAAAGACTTTATTCCTGTAGCAACATCCAATAGTCCAAAAACTTCTCCATCGACACGCTTAAATTTGAATTCATCGGTCGAATAAAGCACATCATCAGAATATACGTCGCCTTGAATGATTTCACTATTTATCAGATCAGCCACTAAGTGGTTTCCATTTCCTTTTTTCTGTAGCAGTTCCTCGAGATCGTCCCAATGCACATTATTACTAGCTTCGGAATGAAGCATCATTGGGGTATCAAGATAAATAGCATTCTGAATACTGTAAGGTATCGATAAGTTTTTTTTGGTGAGGGCTACGATGAGATCACCATATTCTTGCACCTCGAATTTACCTGGTAAACTTCCCTCTATAAATACCCTTCTTAATTCCTCGGTAAATAACGAAGTTGGTCTGAGTTCTATGGTATCTATTGCTTTTCTGAAGTTTTTGATTATTATATTTTTTACTTTCTCAAAGGATTCATCCATGTCCTCCTCTTTGTAGTCGATATTTAGAAGATCGCCAAGAATATGCCGAAACCGCCCAGAATTCCTTGGAGTAAGTCTATCTGGATTTTTAACCCATTCTGTGGCACTCAAAAATTTCTGTATCTGCTCAACAACCTCAATCCATCGTCTCATTTCCCCTTTCAGATCCTCGGTATTTAGTAAAGCTTTTCTAAGCTCCACTACTTCCCCTCTAAAATCCAAGCCTTTGTCGTAGTAACGGGTCTCTTGAGCAATTATTTCAAGAAAACGACTCACATCCGCCAAACTGCCTCTTAGTTCTCTGGCAACGATACGATCGTAGTCAGCAACGGTTCTATATAAAAAGTACAAAAGTTTAGAAATAGAACTTTTACCTGAGCCGTTCTCTCCAGCAACCACAGTAATTCCATTTATGATAATGTCAGCGTGGTTTACTGCTCGAAAATCCTCTGCTAAAATACGTATATCGGGGAAATTGCTCATTGTGTTTAATTATTTGTGTGGTAAAGTTATGAAAATTATCGATTCTTAATTTTAGTAGGATCCTAAATAAAATCGACCAACCAAAGAATGGCTCTCTATCATCACCAAAAGTTAATACCGCGACAAAAATCATGAAAAGCATGGTATTAAAATCCCTATGTGAACCAGTTTTATTTGTATCATCATTTGTCACAATTCATTTGTCGGCGAAATTGTTCGCCGATTCCGCATAGTTGGCTCCAAATTTACTTTTAATTTAAGTTTTCTGAGGCTTGCTACGTAGGAATATAAGGAATGAAAACTGATTTTGGTTGGCACGACTCACAAGGCTAGGTTCACCAAAATATTCGGTTACGGATAAACTACTTTTTTATGATACATAAGTATGCAGTAATACCTGATTGGATTATCTAAACTTACCTAAGTCTGAGGAAAGTATAGAAAACAAAACACATGAAACTCTTATCAACAGAAAATTTATCACCAACTTCAAACAATAAGTCTAAGATTTATGCTGTTGGATGCCCAGCCAGTTATTGCTACACAGTTAATTTACCACTTTCAACTGGAAAATGAACCCAATCAGTTCTCTAAAAAGCTAATTACTCTATAAGGCAGCTAACAATTTCATAAAAATGGACAACCGACCAACATCCTTGCATCAAAACCTTCCTGTTTGATACTTCATAAAATATCTGGTGGCGTCTCATAGTCTTATTGCTCATTGCTTTCTGTGATACTACTTGGCTAAAATATTCATTCTGCTTTGATCGCAGCATTTATGACTATTCGATTACTATGGCTATACCGTTCTGCTAGTGGTTTTGGGAATCAATCAAAAAATACTTAATTTGCGTTAATAAACTGGATGTTATGCTCTCACAAAATGAACTATCTGATGTCGGTATATTTGATTGGCAAACTATGAAAGATAGTTTTGAAGTATCAGATATATTGATTGGTAATGGTTTCTCTATAAATTTATGGCCAAGTTTGAGATATGATTCACTTTGCGAACTATTTTGTAGTCAAAGTGTTGCTGAAATTGTTGACCTATTCAAAAACTTTAACACAACAAACTTTGAGGTAGTACTTAGTGGATTGAATAATGCTGAAATTGTAAATTCTGTGTTAGGATCTGTTAACTCTGACATACCGAAAATCAAACAGAGAGTTAAGGACGGGCTTATACACACCATTCAAACTACTCATCCTGAAGCGAAGGATATCCGAGATGTAATGCTTAGGTCATTAGCTAAAGAACTTGAGCCATTTTCTGATGTATATACAACGAATTATGACGTATACTTATACAAAATCATATTGGCCAACAACACTTTGGTGGATTTGGGTTTGGAAAACTTTTCGCAATTCGGGGATGGATTTTACACCGAATTATCAAAAGGTAAGCTAAGTTTTGATGACTTTGATTATAAACCTAGAAATCTCATATATCTCCATGGCTCCCTCTTCATGTTTAATCCATCTGGTTCAACATACAAAATAAGAAAGATTGATGGCAACCTCGAATACATTAAGTTAATCAAGATAGAGCTTGATAATAATAATTTTCCTGTTTATGTAGCTGAAGGTACAGCTGAAGAAAAATACATATCCATAAATGAAAATTATTACTTAAGATCTGCATTAAATAAACTTAAATCTAGAAAAGGCAATCTTGTTACATTTGGCTTTTCCTTCGGAAAAAGTGATCGCCATATTGTTGAAGCTATAAACAGCTCAAAAACGGATACTATCGTTGCGTCAGTCTGGCCGAATCGGTCTATGAAGGACCTACAAAGAGAGACCAGCAGAGTTAATAATCTATTTCCTAATAAGTCGGTGCAGTTTTTTGATTCAAGGACTTTGTTTTCATTTGATACACCGAAATTTTTCTATTAAAATGCACAACGAAAAAAATCTTATTGAAACTCAAGATGGTACGATCACTTGTGGAATAGTAATGCCTATATCAAAGATTGATGGCCTCGAAACCGATCACTGGAGCGAAGTTTTATCTATATTACAAGATGTAGCTAAAGCAGCTGGTTTTAAAAGTGATTTAGTCAGTGCATCTGAATTTGCAGGGGTGATTCAAAGTAGGATTGTACAAAATTTATATCAAAATGAGATTGTAATAGTTGATGTCAGTGGTAAAAACCCGAACGTAATGTTTGAGCTGGGACTACGCCTAGCTTTCGACAAAGCTACTATTGTGGTTATCGACGATCAAACGGATATATCATTCGATACTGGACCAATTGAGCATTTAATATATCCCCGAGATTTAAGGCATGGTAAAATAATTATTTTTAAAGAGCAACTTAAGAAAAAAATCATTGCAACTTATAAAAAATCTAAAGAGCCAGACTATTCAACTTTTTTGAAGCATTTCGGAACATTCGATTTAAAAGGACTGAAAGAAAAAGATGGGAATTTTAATGATCTCATCGTTTCTACGCTAGAATCTATGACGAAACAGATATCCATTTTATCAACAACAAATGCTTTTATAAAAACAAATCTCAATATGCCGCCAATGGAGAAATTTAGCGATTTAGATCAGGCTATTCGAGAGGCTTTTGAGATAAATGAAGAAGTTATCGGTGAGAAAGATGTTTCTGGATTTATAATGAATAATTATCGTGATTTTTTGGAAGACAAAACTTTAAATTGGCCGCGGGCGATAGTTAAAAATCGTATCATAAATTTTTTGAGTGAGCGAACAGAGGTTTAGTACAAAAAGTTATTCTATTCTTTTAGATCTTGGATATTGCCGTAAACTCTATCCCCTTGGAAGATCCGCGAGCGAGCAGACATACAACAAACCAAATTCCAAACCAATGGCTATTGTTGATTAATATGTCTGCGAAACATCCGCGCTCATCGTTTTAACAACACTTTTATAAGTTAAAAACCATTTAATAATCGTAGATATCTCACTTTCATCTAATCAACATTTTATATAAGTTTAAAATAATTTATATCTCCCTAACCTCCTTGCAAAAAGTATAAAATGAGTCCTGAATTAGCCTATTTAGAGAGTTTAAAAAATAAACTTGATACCGTTACTTATAAGCATGTATATGATAGCATAGTACAAATCCCTAACAAATATGTTCCTTCGGCTATATTGCATATAAACCACTATATAGATCGCGTGCGAATTAATGAAGGCGAAAAACTCTTTACTAATGAACAGGAGGTTAGCTATATTCATGATCCAGATGTTCTCTCAAAATACGTTGACTTAGGTAGATCAAACGCAGAACATCAAGCTGTTTTTTACGGAGCAATAGAGTCTCTGGAAATTAGGCAACCCAGAGTTGTGGCGTATTTTGAAACTTCGAAATTATTCAGAAACGAGGAAGCGTTAGAAGATAACATCGTTGAATTATTCACGATGAGCCGTTGGAGAATAATAACTGAAATGGAAGTCGTCGAAATGATCTTCGGCAAAGATGCCCAAAAAAACAGCAACTATGCCAGAACATCTGTAGCTGAGCAAATGAGGAGGCTACCAAATGAAGAAACGAAGAAATATTGCCAAGAACAAGGAGAAATATTCAGTGAACAATTCGCTAGGAAAGATGTAGGTGAAAATGAATCTTTTAAATACAAAATTTCGTCCGCCTATGCTAATTATATCTGGAACCGCACAAGTCTAAAAGGTATTACATATCCAAGTGTACAGTCAATCTACCGAGGGCAAAACGTAGCACTATTACCTGAGTTAGTTGACAAATGTTTAAAGTTAGAAAGTGTTGGGGTGTTTAAATTTGAGAGAAAAAACGGATACAACTTACCCGTTGACTGTATTAAGGTTGTAACAGATTTTGGTAAAGATAACATGAATTTTACCTATGTCGACTACGTAAAAGGTGATCACGTGCCATGAGGATAGTTTTTCAAATCATGATTTAAAATTCATTTTACTCCGGATTTCGATTCTTCTCCGCGAATTACCCCGTATATTTCAGGGGACTATTAGGAAGATAAAAATTCGTTAATCTTGTCAAAGAAACCCAACCTTATCTTTGATGTCAGAATTAACAATCTTATTTTAGCAAAAAATATTAATTACAAGATAATGCCAAACGCTCTTGCGCTTATAATCGGAAATGCTAATTATAGCCTCCAAAAACACAAGCTAATAAATTCAGTCAATGATGCCTCAGACATTGCTCAAAAATTATCGATGTTGGGATTTACTATCAATTGTGTAACTAACGCTGATAAAGAAAAATTTGAACGCTCAGTTACATCTTTCGGCAATAATCTGCAAAAATATGATATAGGACTGTTTTACTTCTCTGGCCATGGGTTGCAGATTGACGGGAACAATTATCTAACCGCAATCGATACTAACTTTATAGATGCAATAAGCGCCAAGTACACCTCCTTTCCATTGAATTCTGTGATTGAATACATGCAGCAATCGAAAACGAAAGTTAATATCATAATTTTAGATGCTTGCAGAGATAATCCATTACCAAATGGTTTTCGAGGGATAAACGACTCAGGTCTTGCACCCATATATGCCCCAAAAGGAACAATTATAGCTTTCTCAACATCACCCGGGGAGAGAGCTTTAGACTATGGTTCAGGTAGAAATAGTATTTACACTGGATCTTTACTTAATCACATCAGCGATAAAAATATACCTATCGAAGATTTTTTTAAAAGAGTTAGAACATCTGTTTTTAATCTATCAAAGGGTAAGCAAACTAGTTGGGAACATACTTCACTTATAGGCGACTTTTACTTTAACTCAGGAGACCTTATTCAGTCTGTAAAACTGCCTTATAGACAGGAATGCATTGCAGATGAGTTATTTGTATCGAGAGGAACTAAAATAGACACGATTATTGAGAAGCTGAAAATTTATGATTGGTATACTCAAGGGCCTGCAATTGGAGAACTTAGTACGTTAGATGTATCATCTGTGGATGAAAGTGATCTTTTTCTTCTTGGTCGAAATATCCTGCAGACTGCTATCGGTGGAACTTTCGCTGCAAAAGATATTATGGAGAATCTTTCCACCTGGCTTTTGCCGTTTCTTAGGAACAAAGAAAACCACGTATTAAATGGTATGCTATACGAAATGTATTTTGATTCTAAAGGACACTTTCGGAAAGGGAAATTTAAGTCAAATTATTTAGATGAATTGTTTCAGCTACAAACTGATGTTAGATATATATCTTCCTTTGAGTTTATAAGGCAGGTACTAGAGCCATTTACCGACGACGTGTTTTATCTACCGCACAATCCGCCAACTATTCTCGCAATAGAGGCCGTTTTTGAGGAAAAGGAATTCAAAGATTTCTTTGATGACAGTGTTGAAATAGGTGCTGTATTGATTTCAGTAAAACATGGTAATACTGAGCTGTTGCAAGCTACGAATGTTCGGAGATATGAAAACGACAGGTCGAAGTTTCCTGATTTTGAACAAAAATTAAGGTTCAGTTTGGGTGTTCCTAAAGGGAAGCTAAGATTAAGTACTAATTTGACTGGCAACGAGAAATTTGTTACTTATCCATACAGTATGAACCTCTCTCGAAAATTTAGTGAAGCAGATATCAATGCAAATGATTTCTAAAATCATTAAAACATTCCATCCAATTTTAGATTAATGAATAAATTCTCTCTATTGAAATTATGGTTGCATAATAAAATATACCAACCATTTAAAAATATTAATATTTTTCGAAAAGTCAGCTATTTTGAAATGAACTTATGGTTTACTACACGTGTATGGAGACCTTTATCTGAAACGTATTTGATTAAAAATGCGGCTTTAATTTTCGCGATATGTCTAGTCCTTTCTGGGATTTCAGTCGGCTATTTTTTTATGTCTGGTCTGATGAAAGATTTTCAGGTAACTGGAGATATATCAATTGATGTGACAAAAACCGGGGCAGTGGGAGATTTTGTGGCAGGCGTCATTGGCACTATTTTCTCTCTTGCTGCATTCATCATGGTTTATCTAAGCTACAAAGATCAAAAAAGAGCAAATGAAAAAAATGAGATTGAAAGCCGAATATTTACGATGATAAATATTCATGTCGAAAACTCTACACAAATAAATTATCAACCCCCTGTACAAAATGGCAATTAGAGGTAGCTATAAAGGCAAAGAAACTTTTGAATATATCTTCGAGCAAGTGGAAAATTGCATTTCAATAATCGAACCTTTTTTTAAAATACTTACCGTAGATGAAATATATACTCCTGATTATTTAATAAAATCTGAGAGAATAGTTGAACAAAGGCAATCAGTAAATTTAAAAAAACTAGCTATATGCGATATTGCTTACGCAATTGTTTTTTATGGTGCCAGCTATAAGGACAGATCACCTATACTTCGGTTATACAAAGACGATTATAATCAAATACTTATGCGATATATAATCTATCTCGTCAGTAAAAAACCGCATACACTTGATGATAGTTTCTCAATATGGGAAAAGTTCTACGCAATAAATAAAAAAGAATTGGTTGCTAGCTGTGTGCACGATATCCGGCACAAAATTGATAGGCTTAATAGCTTTAGAGTAATAGGATATGTTAAAGACTCGCTCGGCTTTTACGAATCTATTGCGGACACAAGATATTTCGACGGTCATCATTATCAATTGGGGCATTATTTCAGACATTTATTTCAGACAGTGAAATACATTGATGAAAGAAAAATTCTGAGTTATAGGGAAAAATATGAATATGCTAAAACACTGAGAGCGCAACTTTCAACTGCAGAACAATATGTCTTTTTTTTCAATAGCGTCTCAAAAGCGGGAAGGGATTGGGAATTAAACAACCTTCTTGGTCATAAATCTCTTATATTATCCTGCAACAGACAACTAGTTACTAAATACAATCTGATAAAAAACATTCCAGACCTACATTGTGAGGGGGGGATAAATATAAGGGATTTTTACCCTTTCGTAGATTATGAATTTTTACCTGTCCAACATGATAGAAAAAATATTATAAGCTATTTTAGGTAGTGAAAGCTTCATTTCCAAATCCCTATCTTCTCCTTTAAATCACCCTTTACGTTGACCCCTACGCTCCAAGAATACCTCAAAGCCTTTGCGCGATTAAAACGTTGCGTACCCCCTTATGTCCTTGCCCCCGATAAGCCTGCACAGCTTTTAAGCCTTATTGAGCAAATAGACAACGGTTTAGTCACTAACAATAACCAGTTTGAAGTAAATGCGGACTTGGTGGCCACTTTCAAGGAAAACTGGTTATTATTAGTGCAAACTCTCCATCAGGAAAATTTTGCTCAGCCTTTTTATTACCTGCAAAGCGAAAAGGCGGAGGGTAAACCGTACTGGCTAATTCAATCCAATTTGGGGATGCAGATTAATGCACATATCAAATCGGCAACACGCCTAAGCGAAACCTGCGCCTTTGGCTGTTTTGATTCCGAACTGTTTGAACTACTTACAGCACCTGTTACCGGCGCAATGGCAAGCAACTTTATTCTGAACACCTATTTTGCAAATGAAAAACCTGGTTTCCTCGAGGCCAAATACAATGGTAAAGGCTACCTGCACGATCAGGAAGAATTTATTCTTAATGAACGCCAAGGCATTTACAAAAAAGTAATTATCAATACCGAAGAAGATGTTTTTGTACGCAATGGTTTATTTAAAAAGCTGGTGCCTAAAATTTACAATTACCAATGTAGCTTTACGGGCATGCAGCTCAGCAGTACTTTTAACCATAGCTTTGTTGATGCCTGCCACATTGTGCCTTTTAACCAAACGCAGAATGATTAAGTCACCAATGGCATTGCGCTCTGCCTCAATTTACACCGTGCTTTTGATCGTGGTTTGGTAAGCATTGCCAGAAATTACACCATACTGGTTTCAATACACTTTATTGAAATCGAAAAACATGCTTATTCGTTAAACCAGCTTACAGGAAGAAAAATGTTGTCACCGGATAAATTCTTACATTTCCCTGATCAGGAGGGATTGGAGTGGCACAGAACAAATATTTACAAAATCTGAATCAATCCTCAAACATCCCAAAAAAATGAAAAAAGGACAAAAACTCTGGACTCGAGATGAATTAATCTTAGCCATGAATCTATATCTTAAACTTCCCTTTGGAAAAATTCATAGCACAAACCCTGATGTCATACATTTAGCAAAACTTATTGAAAGAACACCTAGTTCGGTCTCTTTAAAACTGTCTAATCTTGCTAGTTTTGATTCTAGCTTAAAAGCACGTGGAATTAAGGGGGCTGTAAATGCTAGTAAACTTGATGCTCAAATTTGGCATGAATTTTCCCTAAATTGGAATAACCTACCTTATGAAAGTGAGAAACTTTTGGCTCGATTGGAACATAGGAGTATTGAACAGCTTAATCATATTTCGGAAGCTGCCTTAAATAAAGAAGGTAAAACAAGCGAGCAAATGGTAAAAGTTAGGGTAAACCAATCTTTATTCAGGAGTACTGTATTGGCAGCTTACAATAATACTTGTTGTATCACAGGACTTAAACATCCTGAACTTTTAATAGCTGGGCACATCAAACCGTGGAGCATTGATGAGAAAAACAGGTTAAATCCCCAAAATGGGATTGCGCTAAATGCTTTACATGATAAAGCATTTGAAACTGGGCTCATTACAATTACACCTAGTTTTCGAGTTAAGGTTTCAAAAGAATTATTTAAAGATAAAAACTCAAAGGCAATTCAGCAAAACTTCCTAATTTATGAAAATATGCAAATAATTATGCCCTCAAAATTTATTCCTAACATAGAGTTTTTACAATACCACAATGATAATCGATTTAGAAAATAATGAATACTTACGAACTAACTAAATGGGCATCGTTCTGAATTATGTTCCAATATTACGATATATACATAGTCGAGATATGAAAGTCCTTCGCTTCCAAATATTTGCGGAATTTCCCCCAACCACGACCCTCGTCAGGATAATATCGAAAATAAAAAGGAAAAAACAAAAGAAGAATCATTAATAACGACGGACGCTGTGTATTAGAAGATTAGCCCAAATAATATAGCCATCCTTAGAAAAGAGATTGAACTAAGATATTTTTTGACAATAAATCAATTATTAATGTAAAACGCAGTAATAAATTATTTGATGTGAAAAATTGAAAATTTGCTTGATGCTATATTATTTAAAATAACACCCTTAAATAAGCCTTGTAACACCCAAAAGTCTGGCCGAAAAATAAAGTTGACAATAATCAAATCCTTGCTTAATACATCATACAAAAATTTTTCTCCATTAAAAAAAATCCTAGATTAGCAAAAAATTATCCTTCGCTCTCATGTTTAAAACAGAATTAGTTGATCCCAATGTAGGGAACTTCATTGAATCAATCCGTGATATCGGATACTCTTTTGAAGTTGCCGTTGCTGATCTTATCGACAATAGCATAACTGCAGGGGCAAGCAAAATTCAGATCTATCTGGCACCACAACCACAAATCAGATTTGCAATGCTGGATAATGGACAGGGAATGGCAGAAAGCAAACTCAAAGAAGCCATGCGCCTTGCTGCAACAAACCCGAAAGATTTGAGGGAGAAAAATGATTTGGGTAGGTTTGGCTTGGGCCTGAAAACCGCTTCTTTTTCACAGTGCCGAAAGCTGACGGTGGTATCTAAGCACAACAACATTTTATCCAGCAGACAGTGGGATCTGGATTATATTGCCAATGCAAATAAGTGGCTACTTAAAATACCAGACGATATTTCAGATTTACCTCTACTGAATGAACTTCAGGCCATGGAGAATGGAACACTAGTTTGCTGGGATACTGTCGACAGAACTGAAAAATCTGAGATAACAACAATAATAGACAAGACTCGGAAACATCTGGCTTTGGTTTTTCATCGTTTTTTAGAAGGCGTGAACCGAAAGGTTTTACGGATAGCGATCAATAATAATCCTATAGCACCCTTTGATCCCTTCAACCTCAACCATCCCGCCACCCAGCAATTGCCAATAGAGCGGGTTAAAATATTTGACGATGATGTGACGATACAACCCTTCATTCTGCCACACCATTCTAAATTGTCACAGCAGGAATACGAACACTATGCCACAGAAGATGGTTATATCCGATCCCAGGGTTTTTATTTATACCGGGAGAATCGAATATTAGTTTACGGTACATGGTGGGGGCTACATAAAACGCTAGATGCGCATAAATTGGTCAGGATTAAAATTGACATTCCCAACAACATGGATACCCACTGGGGAATTGATATTAAAAAATCCATCGCTAAACCCGCAGATTTAATTAAGAATAACCTCAGACGGGTTATTTCCAGAGTTACCGATATTGGTGCAAAGCCATTTACCGGCAGGGGACGCAAAATTGAGGATAAATCTGTTGTCCAATTCTGGTCGGTACTACCAATAAATGATGATTTTCGGTTTGCCGTCAACCAGGAACACCCACTATATGCTGACCTAGAAGCCGATCTTTCTGAGCCGATCAGGCAAAAACTTCAGCTCTATCTGAAGGGGCTTCAGGCTTATCTGCCGATTGACGCCATACAATTTAAACTTCAGAATAGCCCACATCAGCTTAAGCAGGAAACTGCACTCACTGTAGCTGATGTAGAAGAGCTAACAGAAAGATTAAAGAACGCTGGGCTTCCTCAGGCATATATCGATGAGCTATTAAAAACAGAGATTTACATTAATCAAAAACATTTATTGAGAAATGAAGAAAAATAGTTATCAGGCCGTTAAACAATACTTATTTCATAAGCTTAATAATTTATCCAGTCCTTTGGAGAAATTTGCCATTAGCCAAGAGATTGAAAATTTTAAAAATGTCATCGATGCGGTAAATGTGGAAGTGATGCATAGTATCCTTTCAATTGACAGTTTCTCCGGCCTCGGCGATGAAGAATGGAGCCGTATGGAGCGGGAATTTGAGACACATTTTGATGTCGGTATGCGACATGGCGTGGTTATCAAAGGAGAAGAACAACAGACCAGGGATACCACCTGGTGGTCTTCAGTAGAAAAAAACAAAACTAACTTGTTCTACTGGGACCGATATCGTAATTACCTCTCCAATTCCCTTCCGCCAGAAGTCATTAAGACCACAGATGAAGATACGGATGTAGTAATGAATAACCTTGCTGCTCCAGCTATCGGTCGTTTCAGTCTTTATGGGATGGTTGTGGGACATGTTCAGTCCGGAAAAACATTAAACTATTCCTCTCTCATCTGCAAGGCAGCTGATGCTGGTTATAAGTTTATTGTGGTCATCGCAGGAGGGATTAACAACTTAAGAGATCAGACGCAGGAGCGGATGAATGAATCGTTCGTCGGCTACACCGGTGGCGATCAGGTCGGTGCAGGAATTGGAATGGGGGGGAAACATTTAATACCCTTAAGTCTAACGACCGTAAACCGCGATTTCAATAAACAGGATGCAGACCGCCTGGCACAGGGTATTAATTTTGAAACGGTAAACGTTCCGGTATTACTTGTGATTAAGAAAAATACTAGCACCCTGAAAAATGTAATTGAATGGCTGGAGAAACAATACAAAGGCAACGACATTGAGCATGCGATGCTGGTTATAGATGACGAATCTGACTATGCCTCAATCAATACCAAGGCTGAGGACGATCCAACCATCATCAACAAAAGGTTGCGCCAACTGCTTAGCCTGTTCAAGCGTTCGGCATACGTCGCCTATACCGCGACTCCGTATGCCAACATTTTTATTGACCATAAAGCCAACAATGATGAAGTTGGCAAAGACTTGTTTCCAAAGGATTTCATCTACGCCTTGGAGGCACCGACAAACTACTTTGGAGCACGAAAAATATTCATTGATACCAATCAGCGACACCTGGTCCCAATTAACGATCACGAAACCTTTATTCAATATACGCATAACAAGGAATTTTCACTGGAAGCCCTTCCCGAGAATCTTCTCGATGCCATCAGACTATTTGTTATAAATATCTCTATCAGACGCTTAAGAGGGCAAGGGGATAAGCACAATAGTATGCTTATCCATGCCACACGCTTTACTGATGTCCACAGAAACCTCGCACGATTGGCCGAAGACTATCTTACCCTAATTAAAAAAGCCATCTCAGCCTATGCATCACTTCCAAATCCGGAAGACCAAAGCGAACTGATCGCAGAAATTGCCAGAACCTTTGACCAGCATCATTCAGATGTGGAGATGACCTGGAGTCAGGTACTGGCCGAAATGCCGATATTTATTGAATCTCTGGTGGTTAGGGATGTGCATGCCAAAAGCAAAGTGCCTCTCGAGTACCGAAAAAATGAAGTCACCAATGCCATTGTTGTGGGTGGGGCGAGTCTGGCAAGAGGATTTACGGTAGAGGGGCTTAGCGTTTCATACTTTCTTCGCAACACCGTATTTTATGATACCCTAATGCAGATGGGAAGGTGGTTTGGCTACAGGCCTGGTTATGAAGACCTCTGCAAAATTTTTATGCCTCAGGACCGTATTGATGATTTCGCCGAAATCATCCGGGCGACCGAGGATCTTGTCGCCGACTTTAAGCTTATGGCTGAATATAAAAAAACACCGGATGATTTTGGACTTTATATAACTGAAAATCCGGACAGCGCTTTACAGGTTACCGCCAGAAATAAGCAAAAGAACATGACCTTTTACTACCACGATATGCGTTTAGATGGTTCTCTAAAAGAGACCAGCTATTTGCGCAAGGAAGAAAATATCATAGAAGAGAACATCGACGCGATTACTGACTTGATAAGCGAACTCCCATCTGTAGAAGCACAGGAAGGTAAAAGCATATTATGGAAAGACATTGATCGATCTCTGGTCAAAAATTTTGTAAATAAATTTAAAACCTACGATAGGGATAAATTAGGCCTTACCTCCAGAATGCCAATAGGTTTCATTAAGGAATACATTGAACAGCGAGACACGCTCTGGGATATTGCTATTTACAGCGGTGAGGGGAAACCACTTGACCTCGGACCATACACCATAAACCGGCAAAAACGTACAATAAGCGACAAGAATGGTGCCTATGAGGTACAGAACAGGCAGGTATCATCCGGCACTTCAGAAGCGATTGCGATCGATGACCCAGCCCTGAAAAAGACATTGAATAATAAGCGAAAAGAATCCAGGGCCGCGAGGTCAAAGCCCTTATTAATGCTTCATATCCTTGAAGTAGAAGACCGGGATAAAGCGCCTTTACCATTCGATGAAATCGCAGCATTTGGAATCAGTTTCAATGGAAATGCGCTTTCAGAAGCAAAACCAGTACGGATGATGATCAACACTGTGTACTATGATCAGTTACTTGAAAACCTAAAACAGGAAGAAGAATAATGGATTCTGCCAGAGCAAATCCCTGGAAGGATATGATTGCCCAAACCAAGAGACGGGTAGATATCCAGACCTATCATGACTTCTTTTGGATTTGTGATGACGACGGCCATTTTGGTATGATGATACAGTTTGGCTGTCCGCTTATCCCAGAAGCATTCGTTGACCAGATGCGAGGAATATCTATTGTAATTCAGCCGGCAGAAAATGCCATGCTTTACTTTATACTTCATGATAAGCGGGACTGGGAGATTTTTCTGGCGTTGTGCTGGGATCTCTTAGATCATGTCGCTTTAGTTGAGGAAGAAAACAAAATTATCGAGATTCTCGGCAAGCGCATCAAAAGATGGCAACGGTTTTTAAGCCAGGAAAATCAGCTTATTATGCCTGAGCGTATTCAAATGGGGCTTTTCGCCGAATTGTCCTGTTTGCTGGAACTCATTTCTGCGATTGGGATTCTCAACGCCATCACCGGATGGGTAGGTCCGGATGCAGATCAGAAGGACTTTTCATTAAAAAACTGTTTTCTTGAGGTTAAATCTTATATCTCAAGCAAAGGATCCCGAGTAAGAATATCATCCATCGGACAGCTTTCTGATGAAATAAAACCGGTTTACTTGTTATGCTACGGGCTCACCAGATTAGCTTCAGGTCCACACATTACCGACTTGATAAAAGCAATATATCAGCATATGTCTCCTGTTGACGTGCAGATATCTTCGATCTTTGAGCAAAGATTGTCTGATTACGGATTTGTCGAGGGAATTACCCAGGGGCCATTCTTTAGCTACAATATCGATTCAAAAAAAGTTTATGCTGTCGAAGAAGGATTTCCCAGAATAAAGGAATCAGCTATATCAGAAGGTATTTCAGCTGTGAAGTATACCTTGGAACTTTCAACGTGTCAAGTTTTTGAGAAAATGTTACAACTTTAAAATAATATATACGTGGCCAGTTTAGAAGAATTTCATGAAGACTTCCTGCAATCTGTTCTTACTGATGCAGACAGCAGGGGATTATTACAAGCTCAATCTTTTTTTGAAGTCGTTTGCGAGGATTTGGTAAGTGTTGGTGACCTCACCGGCAATTACACCGCTGCTGAATACATTAAAAAAGGAATTGAGGTTTACGGATTCGATTATGATGAGGACAGAAAAATCCTGACCATTCTGAATCACCAATTTTTTCAGGACAACAGCATCCAGACCTTTACCAAAATCCAGATGGAGACGAAGTTCACAAGGCTGAAAAATTTTCTGAATAAATCAATAGAGGGCTTGTACCGGGACATGGAAGAAACCTCCCAGGCACATGACATGGCCTTCAATATTTATAAATATTTTCAGAAAAACAACTTGCTGCGAGTACGTCTGATGTTATTTACCGACGGAAAAGCTACCCGTAGTCAATTAGAGCTCCCTTCTGAAAGCATAGAAAATGTTCCACTTGACTTTCGTGTCATCGATATCAGCTATCTGCACAATATCTACGAATCAGAAAATAAATCACTGGTTTCAGATATTGAAGTAAACTTGCCATGTCTAAAGGTAAATGGTGAAGATAATAGTTATCAGTCATACCTCACAGTAATCGACGGGGAAAAACTTGTTCAGATTTATGAAGACCATGGCCAAAAGCTATTTGAACAAAATGTTAGGACCTTCCTTCAGTTCAAGGGCAATGTCAATAAAGGATTAAAGATAACTATAGAACACAAGCCCGAAATGTTTTTTGCTTATAATAATGGCATAACGGCTACAGCAAGTGAAATTGAAATTGGCGAAGACGGCAATCTCAAAAAAATGAAAAACTTTCAGATTGTAAACGGTGGACAGACCACCTCAGCAATCTACGCGGCAAAGCGCACTTCGGGTATCGACGTTTCCCAGGTATCTGTGCAAATGAAATTATCGGTGGTGAAAGACCTAAATACCCAGGATGATTTTGTCTCAAAGGTAGCTGAATATGCCAATACACAAAATAAAATCAACAATTCTGATTTCTTTTCAAACAGCCCTTTTCATAAGGATATGAAAGAATACTCTAACCGGTTGTACGCACCGGCCATCGGTGGCGGACAACGCCGAACCAGATGGTTTTATGAACGAGTGCGTGGCGAATATTTAAACTCTCAAGCATATCTTAAAAATCAGGAGAAAACTAGTTTTCTGCTCGAAAACCCAAAAATCCAGGTAATAGATAAGACCTTACTGTCCAAAACGGAAATTATGTGGCTTAGAAGACCAGATGTTGTTTCCAAAGGTGCACAGGAAAGTTTTAAACGATTTGCAGAAGACATCACTGAGCTTTTGGAAAAAGACAATCTGGCAATTACCGAAAGCTACTTCAAGGATGCAGTGTGCAGGGTCATTCTTTTCAGGGCTACCGAAAAGCTGGTGTCTGCTGCCAGCTGGTATGATGGAGGGTATCGCGCACAAACAGTTGCTTATTCCATCGCTTACCTTTCCGAACTGGTAATAAATTCCGGGTTACAACTTAATTTTGATCTGATATGGGAAAGACAAGCAATACCGGCTGAACTGCTAGAAATGCTGAAGCTAATCACCGAGGAGGTATACATCAAGATTACACATCCAGCAAGTGGCTATGCCAATATTTCCCAGTGGGCAAAAAACAAAATGTGTTGGGAAGTTGTAAAAGAAATTGACATTGACTTTCCTGCAATGGATGAAGCGCTATTTGTCAACCGAGAAGAAAAAAATTATAAGGCTAAAGAAAGTAGGGACAGCAAAGCATTGGAAAGAGAAATCGATAACCAGGTCTTTGTACTCAACGTCGATAAAAATGACTGGAAGACAATCTTTGCGCATTATAATGCCCACAAAGGTATAAGGACTTTAAGCAATATGCAAATGGGTATACTTGAAAAAATGGCATCAGGACATATTCCCTTACCATCGGAAAAACAGGCAAAGATACTTTGCCAGGTATACAATTCAGCGAAGAGTGAAGGCTTAAATCTAAGTTAGGATTTGCTAACTAGTGAAATATGATTATATTTTGTATTTTCACGATCATTTAAATTAATAAAATAACCTCTCTTTTTTTGTGATTAACTCACTGAAAGACAATATTTTAAAAAAATTGAAAACTCAGGACAAAATAGGAATTGATATTTTTAGCGGAGCTGGAGGCCTCAGCCTTGGCGCTGAAAGTGCAGGTATAAAAATTGGTTTTGCGGTTGAAAAGGATATTTCAGCTGCTAAAACTTTTGAGCGCAATCACCCGGGTGTAAAGGTTTTATGCGAAGATATCGCTAAAGTAGATCCTAAAATACATTCAGTAAACAAACCTTTCATCATTTTCGGAGGACCACCCTGCCAGGGATTTTCGTTGTCAAATACAAAAACAAGGAGCGATGAGAATAATAATAATAAACTGTTTTGGGAATTTGTTCGTTTCGTTGACGATCTCCAACCAGACTGGTTTTTATTCGAAAACGTAGAAGGTATAACTAATTACAATAAAGGAAATACTGTACTTAAAATTAAAGAATGTTTCAAGCAAATTGGTTATGATACTAGAGAGGCAGTACTTTATGCTTCTGATTATGGTGTACCACAGCACCGGAACCGATTTTTTATGGTAGGTAACCGCTTGGGAATAAATTTTGAGTTTCCCGAAAAACATGATAAGAAAATAAATGTTCGGGAAGCCTTAGCAGATCTTCCTGTGCTTAATAATGGTGATAGCTTCCCGGTTGCTCAGTATTCACTACCCGTAACCGATGTCAGCGAATATGCGGCAAGGATGCGAATTGACTCTCAGGCTCCGTTACAAAATTTTGTATCTAAAAATCAGGATTATGTTATTGAACGCTATAGGCACATAAAACAAGGGGAGAACTGGAAAGCGATTCCTCCAGAATTAATGAAAAACTATTCCAATAAAGAGAATTGCCATAGTGGCATTTATAAGCGCCTAGATGCCGAAAAACCAGCTGTTGTGATTTCGAATTATCGTAAGAATATGCTTATTCATCCTTTTCAGGATAGAGGACTTTCAGTTAGAGAGGCGGCCAGGTTACAAAGTTTTCCAGATCACTTTGTTTTTGAAGGCCCACTATCACATATTCAACAACAAATTGGGAATGCCGTCCCACCGCTTTTGGCGGAAGCTATCTTCAGAAAGATATTATCATATTAAATAATGATTAACAAAATAGCCAACTCCCAAACGTGAACTTTTGGGAACTGATCCATCAAGAATATTTATGAAAAAAAGAATTTGTGTCAATGGTATATTGACACTTTATAAAGATAAGCCTCATTATTAAGTCAATCAAACAAATTGATGTAAATTAGCTTTTTATACAGTAGGAAGATCACCCTAGATCGGCAGGCAAAAGTTGCCTGCCATTTTTTTAGAAACAGTTCAGGTTGTGATATCTCAATAATAGGCCTACACTTATTCGGTTGGTATTCTAATTAACTTATAAAATTTTGGCTTTGGTCCTGGCCCTATTTTGGAAATATTTCTCTTTCCTGTTTCCTGTACTATACTTTTAAAAGTCTTCTTGAAACGATCTGAAATCTCTCCAGGTTTATAGATAACATCGTATTTCTCTTTTATTTTTCTGATGACATCCTCTATCAGAATTTCTTCAGTTAAAGCATAAGTACCTAATACTATTTGAATGTGTTCATTAATGGGACTTTGTTTATAAGTGATTTTTTCTGGTTTGCCTTTATCTTTACGAAATTTAATACGAAGCTGAGTGTCTTCTGGTAATTGACTAAACGAGGGAATAGGATGCTTGGGATTACCAAATTCGAAGTATCTCAGCCCAAAAATATTTGCAATATTTTCTAATGTAATTAAAACGAGGCCTTTTTCACCACTCAAGATTCCTATTATAATATCACTTGTTGTATCAGCCAAATGTGCTATATCCACACTATATAAGCCGAATCGTTTCATATATTGTGTCAATCGTTTAGCATATTCTGTGGAAACATCCATATTAAAAAAATAAATAGTAGAAATATTTTTGTACTTATACCATTATTATTATATTTGTTATTAGATAATTATAGCGACAAATCGAGTGGGGAAGTCCTCTCTTGAAACGATGTCACTCATGGCAGAAAACCGTCAACCTTTCCACATGAGCCGATCGTGAGTTCGCCATTTATATTGGATATTTATATCTTTGATATACTATATTCAATATGGCGAACTTCATGTGAGTCTTTTGTGGATTCAGAATTTCTGAACTGGTTCTTGACGGTACCACTGCTAAAAGCGTTGAAGTTCGCCATATTGGTTTCCTACCAATCCGGTTTCCTTCCACTTTATTGAGTACACATCGATTACATAACCAAATAGTCCAATTATGCCAATGAAAGAACTATGCTTTATTAAGAAGTTTCATTTTCGATAAGCGAAAACGAAACCAGCCCCTAAAATTTGTGTAAGAACGTACTTATTCAACATCCCGATTTTAAAAAAAACTGGAATCAAAATTACCCATCGGTAAAATGGAGCACAGCTGATTAATATAACCAGAAGGGCTCTTGAACCTTTGTAATTTATTTCCGGATCAAGCCCTCACTGCTAATTAAAAAAATGAGGTGCACTCCCGTGAGTTGTAGCGATTCTAAGGTAAGCATCTTTTTTTAATTCGCATCATGGTTTTTCGCCTATTGGCGGGAAACCAGCGGGCTTGGTATTTACTAATAAGGGAAGGTTTAGCACACGAAAGATATCGCAAGAGAGGGCGGTGTATGATTCCTGAGCAGCCTGATGCATCACAAGGGAGCGCGTGGTGCCAGGCAGCCAGGTTTTTAAAGGTTCTTTTGTGTTGAGCTAAAATTTTTATACCTCACTGAAAATAAACCAAACTAACTATTTCATGAAAAAACGTTCATTTTACCACTTCAACAGGCTTTACGCAATGAAGCCCCGCCAGCCAGAGTAATTTGTAAAAGGCAGGCTGCAGTAAATAATGGTTCTTTAATTCTTGCAGCCTGCTTTTTTCTATAACCTAAACTTTATCCAATCAATAACCAGCGAGAGACGAATACTCAACGCCATGGCTGCGCCATGCTCTAAATTTCTTGCTCAACTCTAAACAAGGTGAAAAATATTTATCATAAAATAAGATCAGCATTAGCGTGTTATTTATTGCTGATCGCCTTCGCGTCAGCGCAGGAAAAGACTATTGACCTTACTACCAAAGGTGTACAAGTGGGGCAAAGCATCCCCGATGTTACTGTAAATAACCTGCACAACTATTTTGAAAAAGGGAAGCAAATTAATTCAATTAAACTATCCCAGTGGCGGGGCAAAATGATCATTATAGATTTTTGGGCAACATGGTGTTCGCCATGTATAGGGATGATGCCCAAAATGGATAGCCTGCAAAATGCATTTGATGGCAAAATACAATTCATATCAGTCACAAATGAAGCTGCCAGCAAAGCGATTCCATTTCTGGCTAAGCTAAATTTAAACAAGACTGGTACAATACCCATTGCTACATCAGATCAGGCCTTAGCTAAACTCTTCCCTCATAGATATGTACCACATTACATATGGATTAATCAAACCGGAACAGTAGTGGCAATAACGGGTTTCGGGGAAATAAATGCAAAAAACATCAGTGCAATGTTAAATGACCAGAATGCTAAGCCTGTGTTAGTACAAAAACATGATTTTAAAGTAGCATATAATACGAAAGAGCCGCTGTTTCTGGCAGGTAACGGAGGTACCGTGAACAACCTCAAATTCCACCGTATACTTACAGGCTTCCAACAAGGTATAAAAAGCTATTCATGGATAAATGCTGAACAAAAAAAAGCTACTGCAACGAATCTGGATATTGCGTCATTGTTTGCAACAGCCTACAGCAGCAAATTCTATTTAGGCACAAACCGAAGACGCTATCAAACTAAGTATGCCGACCAGCTAAGACATAACATAAAGAATAATAATGACAAAGATTGGATGTACAGCAATTTCTATTGCTATGAACTGGTAATGCCAGGTGCCACGGATGAAGATTTGCGAAGGGGAATGATTGAGGATTTGAACCACGCATTTCCATACATACAAGTAGATACTGCTACGATTGAAACCATGTGTACCGTCTTGGTCAGTACTGGTGATAACAGCATGTTAAAAACAAGGGGAGGCGAGAGAGCCATTCAGCAAAATATGCTCGGGCTTTCCATCCAGAACATGGGAATTATGGCACTAACCAGCCGGCTGGATATGCTTTACCTCCAAAACAATCCTTACCCCATCGTTAACGATAGTGGCATTAATGGCAATATTGACTTAAAACTTGATGCAGATTTGAGTAATGTAGCTTCCCTCAATACTGCGCTGGCTGCTTACAATTTAAAATTGGTTGATAAACCATTTAAAACATTGATGATCATTTTCAAGGATGCCGAAACAAATAGCAAAGGAGGGGCAAAATAATGAGAACAAAACTCTTAATATTGCTCGCCCTAAACACCTTAATCTTTAACACAGCCTATGCGCAGGATCTACTAAAAGGACAAGTGATTTCAGCAATGGATAACAAGCCATTATCAGGGGTAACGGTTTGGACTGACTTTAGAAAAAAAGTAACTACAAATCAGGATGGCATATTTATACTGCCGGTGAATAACGGAACAAAGGCCATTACACTGTTTGCAAGTTGCACTGGTTACATTGGCTATCATCAGGAAATTAAGCTGCCGAACATTGAAAACCTATTGATTAGAATGGCTATGCAGGTAACCGATTTGCAGGAGGTTACTGTAAACACGGGATATAATAAAGTAGCTAAAGAACGGGCAACAGGTTCATTTGTGCAGGTAGATCATAAACTGCTGGAACGAAGCGTCAGCACCAATATACTCGATCGCCTTAAAGATGTAGTGCCGGGTTTAATTTTCAATAAAACAAAGGGCCTGGCTGCTGGCGAAACATCCATTGGTATCAGAGGTCAATCTACCTTGTTAGCAAACTCACAGCCACTAATCGTATTGGATAATTTTCCATATGATGGCGATGTAGCGAATATCAATCCGAATGACATGGAAAGCATCACGGTGTTAAAAGATGCTGCTGCCGCCTCTATTTGGGGCGCCAGGGCAGCTAACGGGGTTATTGTACTCACCTCGAAAAGAGGTAAAAAGGGACAATCGCTAGTCATCAATACTTCAGTAAATTACACACTCCTGGAACAGCCTGATTTGACGAAGAATCAGGCAATGACGAGCGGCGAATTTATTGAAATTGAACGTTTATTATTTACAAAAGGTTTCTACAGCGCAACAGAAAGTTCAGTAGTTAAAGCACCACTTAGTCCGGCAGTTGAATTGTTTATCGCCAATAGAGATGGTACATTGAGCAATACTGACTTGAATAATAAATTGGCACAGTTATCCAACATTGATCTCCGCCGCCAGTACATGAAATATTTAGGGCAGGATGCACTATTGCGCCAGCATGCGCTTTCAATATCAGGCAGCACCGGAGCAAGCACATACTTGTTTTCAGCTGGCTTTGATGCTAACCGCTTAAGTGATCAGGGAAATAGCTATCAGAGATTGACGCTGAATTTTAACGACCGCATTAGTATGCTGAAAGACAGGCTAAGCTTAGACTTGAAACTAATGCTCACACGCTCGGTAAATAGCAAGCCGAATGATGGCTATACCAGCCTTAGGATGTCGAGTACACAAATACTCTATCCCTATGCGCAACTAGTGGATGATGATGGTAATTCATTAAGTGTGGTGAAAGACTTTAGACAGAGCTTTACCGATGCCGCAGCAGGCAACGGCTACCTTGATTGGACATACAAACCTGCCGAAGATTATCAATTCCATCAGAATAATGCTGAAGCTTTGGACTATCGTTTTAACACAGTTCTAACTTATAAAGTTGTAGAAGGGCTAACCGCAGAAGCCTCATTTCAGTTTGGTAAATTGGGTAATCAGGAGAGTGATTTGAATAGCTTACAAAGCTACTTCACCCGTAATCTGATCAATAGATTTTCGCAGGTAACATCCGGGCAGGCGACTGTATACCCCTTACCTAAAGGTGCAATATTGGATCGTTATGTTTCTACGCTTCGCACAATAAACTTTCGCGGACAGCTGAATTACAGAAAAGAGTTAAAGGATTTTGAACTGAATGCCTTGGCGGGTTATGAATGGCGGGATTTGGAAGGCAGCTCATACACCAATCGGTTTTATGGTTATAACGAATTAAATGGTACGAATACGGTAGTCGATTACATTGGTAGTTACCCCATGTCATACTATAATCCATCAACCAGCACTATCCCGTCAAACGATGCGGTAACAGGCACAATAGATCGCTTTTTATCTTATTACACAAATGCTTCGTTAGCCTATAAAGCGAAGTACACCATTTCAGGTAGCTGGCGCCTTGATCAGAGTAATCTCTTCGGTGTTAATACCAATCAAAAAGGTGTTCCGCTATGGTCGGTAGGTGGTTTATGGAACATTGGAAAAGAAAGTTTTTATAACGTTGGGTGGCTCCCAACCCTACGTTTACGTTTAACCTATGGGTATAATGGCAATATTGATAAAAACCTTTCTGCATTAACCACCGCAAGATACTTTTCAACTGCTGCCACCTTAACCCGATTGCCTTACGCTGTGGTGCTTAACCCACCTAATCCGGAACTACGATGGGAAAGGGTAAAAGTAATCAATCTGGGTATTGATTTCGGGTTCGCAGGAAATAGGATATCGGGAAGTATTGAGGGATACACTAAAAAAGGAATCGACCTGATTGCAGATATACCTTTTGCACCCTCAACTGGCATTACCTTGTTTAGAGGAAATGTTGCTAACACTTCGGTAAAGGGAATTGACTTTACCTTAAACACCATTAATACCAGGGGTATAATCAATTGGAATACTAATTTCTGGTTAAGTTATACACACGAGAAAGTTACCGGGTATAGCCAAAACGCAACTACTGCTATCCAGAATTTGACCTCCAGTGCTGACGCAGGCGCATATCCCCGTCAGCGATACCCACTATATGCCATGTTCTCCTATCGCTATGCCGGATTGAATGCCAGCGGTGAACCACAGGGGTATTTAAATGGTGTGCCCAGCACTAACTATACGGCAATAATGGCTGCAACAAGTTTGGATGACCTGGTATACAGTGGTTCTGCAAAGCCGGTTGTTTTTGGTTCATTGATGAACACAGCAAAATGGAAAGCATGGAGTTTGTCGGCCAATATCTCTTATCGGCTTGGCTATTATGTCCGCAAAAACTCCGTAAACTATGCTACGGTATTAGCAGGTCAGGGCGGCAATAGTGATTATGCTTTACGATGGAAGCAGCCGGGAGACGAACTCAATACCATCGTTCCGAAAATACCAGATAGTTATGTTGCCAACCGCGAAAACCTTTACCTGTATAGCGACGCACTTGTTTTCCGGGGCGACCACATCCGTTTACAGGATATCCGGCTGGCGTTTGATCTTTCGGGCAAACCAAAATATTTCTTCAGTAACCTGCAGGTATTTGCCTATGCAAGCAATCTCGGTATAATATGGAAGGCGAATAAATGGGATATCGACCCGGACTATCAAGGCACATCGGCCAGCAAAACATTTTCTCTTGGCGTTAAAATTAATTTGTAAACCATGAAAATTCAAAACATTTACTTTTTGTCATTGCTATTTATTTTAAGTGGCAACTTTGCAGGTTGCAAAAAAGAATACCTGGAAGCAAAGCCCAGCTTAGCACTTACGGTTCCTACCACTGCAGCAGATATGCAGGGATTATTAGATTACTTAACAGTAATGAATGTTGCACCTGCGTTACCTCAGCTATTTGTTGATGACATCTATATTCCTGATGCATCATTAGCCTCCCTCACTTCGCAAGATGAAAGGAATGTGTATTCCTGGAAAAAGGAAATCTATAGCACATCATACAACGCGGAATGGAAGACAGGTTGGGAAGAAATTTTTTATGCAAATATTGTGTTAGATGGGATAGCTGCAAAACCCACCAATGAACAAAAGGACTATGCGGCAATAAAAGGAGCAGCATTATTTTTCAGGGCATTGGCCTACTATAATCTTGCGCAGATATTTACAAAGCCCTACAATCCGGCCAGTGCAGGATCGGATAAAGGATTACCGATACGGGAAGTCGCAGATGTTAACGCTAATCCTCCCAGGGGAATATTATCCGCAACCTACGCTTTTATGCTTAATGATTTGACTACTGCAGTGCCACTTCTATCAGAAAAACTGGATTATAAAAGCAGGCCTAACCGCATGGCTGCACTGGCTTTACTTGCACGAATCAGCTTGATCATGCAAAATTACAATGCCGCATACGCTTATGCTAATCAAAGCCTGAGGTTATACGCTACTTTGATCAACTACAATACTTTAAGTACTACGGCATCACGGCCATTTCCAGCTGTTTTGCCCAAAGGTAATGATGAAGTACTTTTTGCAACAAGTCAAATTACTAATTCTTTTATGCTCAACATGAGCAGTGCGGTGAATGCTGCCCCTGAACTGTATGCCAAATATACAGCTAACGATTTGCGAAAAGTAATTTTCTTTAACGCTTCAGGGAAAAATTTTAAAGGCAATTATAACAACGCGAGCCAACTATTTGGAGGGATTGCTAATGATGAAGTGTATTTGATTAGGGCGGAGACAGCAATTAGGTTAGGCGATATAGATAGTGGATTGGCCGATATAAATACTTTATTGCTTAACCGATACAAAACCGGAACTTTTGTGAATTATACCAAAGCAAACACCCCAGATCCTTTGAAATTAGTGATTGATGAAAGGAGGAAACAATTGCCATTCAGAGGACAGCGAATGGCTGATTTAAGGAGACTAAATCAAGACCCGGTATTCAAAATTGATTTGACAAGAACGGTAAATGGCGTGGTGCTGCAACTTCCGGCGGGTGATGAAAGATATGTGTTTCCTATACCCCAAGGTGAGATTCAAACATCGGGCATGGAGCAAAATTAAAAAGCCGCACAGCAGATACTTTTGCTGTGCGGCCCGAGTTTAGTTACGTGGTACTACGTAAAAAGTACCGCGTTCTATCGGTTCGGATGTCAATGGCGCATCTGTCAACGCCGGATTAGGGTTAACCGAAGTATCGAAATAACCAGTACAAATTGGTACCTGGTCATTAAGATCACAACCAATCTCGTTTTCTTCCTGATCGATTGTGGAAATTTTAACCCATCCGGTGCTTAACTTACCGAATTGCTCGTGTGCAAATGATGGCTTAGGTGCTTTGAAAGCACTTTGAGTCACCACTAAACTCACGCCCAACAGCACCGCTACGGCGCTGATGTGAGCATTCTTAAAAAAACGCATCATAATACATTTAATTAAATTGTTTATATATCCCTGTAAGAATTACAGGTGATCATTTATGGTCCCTGGATAACCGGCCATAAATGATGTTAATTATCGCACTAAAGTTGAAAGTGGTTACTGGCTTTCGCTTACCCGTGTCTATGCCAAAACCTCCTTTCGCTTACGGCATAGCCACCAGCCCCAAGAGGCAAAAAGCAGGTAAGCCAGGTTAAACCACAGATGGACATTCCACCCCATGGATTTTAAAACACCCCCGCAGGAGCAGGGAACTCTTGGAAAAACATGCAACACGATCAGTAAAATGTAGCCTGAAAAAACAAACAGCATGAACGCTGAAACCAGAAAACCGGCCATCCGGCTGCTTTCGAAAAATAACAGCGCAGCCACAACCATTTCAATTCCAGGCAAAACATAACTGATCAGGGTGGCCAGCTCCCGACTGAACACCTGGTTACGCATTTGCCATTGAAAGGCGTGGAAATCTGAAAGTTTGGATAAAGCCACATACACCCATAGCAGAATAAGCAATCCGCTTAGGATATTGATAATGACTTGATCCGGTTTAACTACATTTTTCATGGTTACACATTTTTTTCCTCCGAAATTGAAACCCTTATTCCTGCTGTGGAACCACTCCGCTGACTTCATCATAACCGAATCGGTACAGGTTCAGGCAGGCAGGATGCCGGGTTCAATTCCTGATACTAAGTTCGCTATGAATCAAGGTTTTACCAAGAAAAGGCAGGCATCAAAATCGGTGTTTTGAAGCAACGTTTGAGGTACGCAAACGAGGTTTTGCAGATTAAGCGTGTTTATAATTTCTAATGAAATAATGATACTCAAGCAACAGGTAATTGGCCATACAGGTCTTAACCATGCGGTTAAGTGAATGGCTAAACCTAGCTTTAAACTTGCGGATACGCGTAAGGCCGTCTTTTTCATTCAGTAGCAGATCGCGTTCAGCAATACGTTCATCATATTGGGCACAGATTGCATCATGCAATACAATCAATTCAGGAAATAAAATCTCTAACGCCAGTAAATCAGAACGGCGGATTTCGTAGATGGTGCAGGGTTCATCGCATACCAAAACATTTACCTGATTATGAATTCTGGTAACCATGAAACTTTGTTCGGGCATAAAGCCCAGCACGGTAGCTACTTTGGTACGGTTATGCCCGTCAACCTCCATCAAAAACCCGGAGGCCAGATAAGATAAAGTACCCACCTCACGCGGCAGATGCTCTTTTTTGTTTAATGTTACGGTTTGGATACTGGCTTGAATGGCTACCCAGGATGCTGGGCTGATTGCAGAAAAACCATCAAGTCTTTCTTTCAAAAGTTTAAGGTTGGTTTGATTCATAGGTTTGATTGGCGTTAGTTCATTCGTTCAACATTTTATTGATGATTAATGGGTTAGTCAATAATTCATTTGAAAGACCCAACACCACTACAGCAGTCACGCCCAAAATTGGTTAAAGTGATGTTGGGTCTTTTTGCTTACACCGTGGTATAGCGGATTTCGTAAGTGAGTACTTCGATACCTGCATCATCCGGATCACTGGTGTAGCCCAGCGTAATCAGCTTACCTTCCGCATCCGCAGATGAAGCTGCTACGTCAGTTTCAGCAAGTGTAGCAGCGGTTAAGCCATCAGACTTTTCCGCTTTGATTAGCCTGATGGGTTCATCATTGGAAATGGCCAGGGCCGTTAACCGGGTAGCGAGTGAAACAAATTCTGAACTTAAGTTAACCAGGTAAATCTGCTGGCTGTTCTCAAATTCGAGGTGTTTGTTGGCCCATGAGATGTAATCTTGCTGCAATGCTGCAACCCGGAGCTTTTCTGATTTGGGCAGGTTTCTGATTTCTTCACGGAGGGCGTTTAAACCTGATTGTGTAAATGGTTTTTTATTCATGTATGATTTTTTTAGTTACGCCAAACAACATGTATGACACACTTAAAGCTAACGAAGAGTTAAAGTTTCGACCAAATCGAACCTGCTCAAACGCAATTTTGACCGCTCGATAGCAAGTTCAGTACCTAATAAGTTTAATTTTCGCCCTTATTTGTTAAAATTTTCGCCCATCGATAATATTGAGTATTGATATTTTGGGCCAGTTAAATATTTACTTATGTTTAAGCTCTATCTCAAACCGGATACGCCACTTTATTTCACATTGGCCCAAAGGCGCATAGCCGCTTTAATCATTGCAGCTGTATTATTAATACCGGGAACCTCAAAAACGATGGCGGAATTAATATTCATGAACAGATTTTGGATTTCCCTTGTCTTCGGGACGGTAATTGCCTCGCTGTTGATAGAATACCTTCATATCACCCATCAATGGCTGGATAACTGGTGTGCCTGGGGAAGAAATAAATGGAGGATCGTTGTTCAGCTATTTTTTGGCCTTTTGATCCCTATTGTCATTGATATCACTTTAGTGTGGATTTACCTGACGCTGTTTAAAAACACTGTAAAAGGGAGTGGCTTTATGGTTAAGGTACTGCCCTGGTCGGCCCTATTGTTTTTGTTAGGTAATGTAGCCTATTCCATCAGATGGATATGGATCATGAATTACCGTTCGGGGCTGAAAGCTGCTGAACTGCGAAGGCTGGAAGAAGATGCATTACAAAAAGCAAAAGAGGAAGACGATTTGCTAAAAGCAAGGAACGAAGAAGAACGTTTGAGAGCAGCAGAACTGGCCAAAATAAAAAGTGAAAAGGAAGAAGCGCTCCTTGATGCAGAATTGATGGCAGAGATGCTGACGGCGAAAGAAGTGGCATTACAGCAAGCAAGGGAAAAGGAGAAACTGCTGAAAATGAAGAAAGAAGCGGAGCGGCTGAGGGCAAAAGAATTGGAGGTAAAACTGGAAGAAACAGAAAAGAAACTCCTGGAGACAAAACAACTGGCTGAGTTGCCGAAAACTACTGAAGAAAGACCAGCTGAGGAGACTGAGTATGTCTATTGGGAAAAAATTCCCTGCTCATTGGGTGATAAAGGTTTTGAAGAATCAATTGAAGAAATACAATGTATAGCTGCTGGAAAGGACTATGCAACAATTTACACCAAAGCCGGCCATCATCGAAACTTCAAAGCTACTGGAAACGTGCTGAGGGAAAATCTTGATCCGTCTATATTTATCGAAGTGAGAAAGGGGGCATTTTACCGGATTGATACCATAGAATCGATAAAAGGCTATAAACTTATCCTCAAACCAGGAATAACCAGAGTAGACAATATCCTGATTGCCCGTGAATATAAAAAGAAAGTAAAGGACTATTTTACACCACAATATTATCACAAACATAACAGGCGTAAATAGTTTAATTAGAATTTTGATTTTAAATTTCAATTTTATTATATTAGCCTAACAGTCAGTCATGTCCAATAATTTAAACACCGCAGGTAGGGTGCGGGATAAGGTGTAGTGTACCGGATCCGTTGCTTTCTGCCTGTATTACTTTTTATTGGCATGAAAGGATCTGAATTAATCGCCGAGGAAATTTCTCAACTCAAAAATTCTCTGAATAAACTTACTGGAATAGCAAACAGCTTGCTTGAACTATTCACCAATGTCGAACTGATGGATAAGCCGCAGGTAATGGATATGCTTAAAGTTAGCGATAGCACTTACAAACGCCTGGTGAAAGACGAAGTACTAAAACCTATGAAGCTTTTGGGTGGCGATCGTTTTTATAAAAAAGATGTACTTGATGCCCTGGAGTTAAGCAGAAAGAAAGGCAAACTATAAATCTATGGTTCCATTTTACTTGCAAAAATCATCGGTTATCGGGTCACCTTCTCTAGGTTTTCGATCTGCATTTTAGTCGTTTTATCCCCTTCAGGAAAAAATATTTTCAAATCTTTTTTTAAATTTTTGTTCGGGAGCGCTGGCGGATTTGTTCGGGAGCTGTTCGGGAAACCCTGTACCCGGCTTCGACCAGTGTTCGGCAAGGCTTCGGGAAACGGCCCGGAAAAGTGGCACACAACTTCTGGAAAAGTTCGGCACAAGTTCGCCCCGTGTTCAGGTGGCACCAAAAGCCCCGCACAAACCCACCCGAACTTTTCCCCCGTTTGGTAATCAGTTGTCTGGGAAATGATTGATCCCTTCCCCGATCAGACGCACACGGTCTCGCGTCTCATGTATCACCTCTCTTGTATCAGGTCTAATCTCTAAAATCTCACCTCGCGATACCTAAATTCAGTCCAAATCGGGTCAAATCAGTCCAAATCAGGTCAGAATTTTAACTGACTCATTCCCAGCGGTATGTTTGTTTCGTGCTAGATGTACCGGCCGGCCATTTAGCCATTTAACTTAAAATTTAAGATTATGGGAATTATCAGAAAAGGAGCCCTGGGCGGCTTCTCCGGCAAGGCCGGAAGTATCATCGGCAGTAGCTGGAATGATTTGGATTACATCAAAGGCTTGTACAAAAAGAGTACGAAACCCGCCACAGAAAAGCAGATAGAGCAACGATTGAAGTTTGCCCTTGTGGTTGCTTTTTTATCGCCGATAAAAGATGTACTGAACATGGGCTATAAAGGCCAAACCAACAACAAAGCAACGGGCTATAACATGGGGGTACAGTTTGCCCTGGCGAATGCCATTACCGGAACATCGCCGGATTTTGCGCTCGACCATAGTATGCTGCAGATTAGTAAAGGAACGCTGTTGAGACCAATTGGCGTAACGGTAACCTCTACAGCGGCAGCAACGCTTACCGTAAGCTGGAACCCGCAGCTGAATGAGCTTAATGGGTTTACCGACGACAGACTGGTGCTGTTGGTGTACAACATGGCACAGGATTATTTCTCCATCAAATCCGATTTCGCCCTGAGGGGAGACGGTACGGCAGACTATGTGTTGCCCGCCGACTTTACAGGTCAGGATGTGGAGGTGTATATGTTTTACATCGATCGCGATAACATCCGCAGGTCGAAAAGCACCTATGCCGGGCCAATTGTAGTGGCCTAACTCGAATTAACCGGTGGGGCTTGTTCAGAGCCCCACTTTTTAGAAAAACATAAAAGAAAAATATTATGGCAATTATGGGAAGAGGTCCGCTCGGCGGATTTAGCGGTAAGCTTGGCAACGTAGTGGGTTGCAACCGCAATGGAAAATTTTATTTGAAATCATCACCGCGCAAAAGCAATCAGCCACCATCACCAAAGCAGCTGGAACAACGCGAACGCATGAAGTTAGCGGCTCAGTTTGTAGGCGCTTTAAAAGAGGTGATCATGGTGGGATATCAATACGTTAAACCCAACCATCATCCGGTAAATAAAGCAACAAGTTACCACAGCAAAGAAGCGATTGCCGGCACCTGGCCGGAATTAAGTATCGACTATCCTAAAGTGAAGCTGAGCCATGGATACCTGAGCCCACCGTCTCAATGTGAAGTAAAGGCGACGGGTGCATATACGATATCTTTAACCTGGCCGGTATTAACAAATGCATTCCAATGCGGTGATGATGAACTGCTTGTAGTGGTGCTGGGCGATACAATCGATTGGCCTTACTGGAAGTTCGACGTAGCCAAACGGGATGATGGTAGTGGTATTCTGACCTTGGATGAAAGTGATGTGGGTAAAGCGGTGCATGTGTATGCGGCATATGTATCGGCCAATGGTAAAAAGGTATCAAACAGCTGGTACCTGGGCCAGCACGAGATCATTTGATCCGCTCACTCATTCAACCGTTCACTAATTCATTCATTCAAAAATTAACATTATGAGAACACTCATCATGCATCCGTTACTACGGATCAATAAAACACACTATTATTGGGTTACAGGCATACTACTGCTGATTTTAGCTTATCAGCTGGCACCGCTCTTTGCTGGCTTTTTCAACAACACTACAGCAGTACTCGATGCAGCCGTATGGCAGCTGTTGTTGTTCAGCATCCTGACTTTTATGGCCTTGCTCACCATCAGCTGGTTTTTGCTTTACGCCTCCTGGAGCACGCTGGGTTTACCCAACATTCATTTTATGGTTTTACAGTTTAAAGATTTATCATCATGGAAGCAATTAAGTTTTTACTATGCCTGCTTTGCGCTACTGTTTTTGGGAGCAGTGGCCTGTGTGGCAGCGATTTTCTAAACACCCGGCGAAGCGCCTGGTATTCATCTCAAAGCAAACGTGAAGCCATCCTGAAGATCGCAGAAAGTCAGCTCGGCATCCGTGAAGCCACGGGCAACAATGATGGCGTAGACGTAGAAAGCTACCTACGCTACACCGGCAATAACAAAGGCGATCCCTGGTGCGCTTCATTTGTGAGCTGGGTGTACGGAAAAGCCGGCTACGAAACACCACGCACGGCCTGGAGCCCGGGCTTGTTTCCTGTGAGCAAACGTGTATCCGTACCGCAGCCCGCTGATGTTTTTGGGATTTACTTTGTCAGCCTGAAACGCATTGCCCATTGTGGTATTGTGAAAGCGCAGCGTGGCTCGTGGATCATTACCATTGAAGGCAACACCAATGCGGCAGGTAGCCGCGAAGGCGACGGGGTATACAGCAAATACCGCCACATCCGCACCATTAAATATTTTGCCGATTGGCTGAAGGGAGGCGGGTTATGAGGAAGTTAGTATTGCTCGGGCTGGCGCTATGCGCCGCCTGCAGCATGCTGCGTAAGGAAACTTCGACCAACACCAAAAGCAATCAGCTGGATGTAACAAGCGAAGTAACCGCAGCGCAGCAATGGACTATTTTGAGCCACGACAGCAGTACCTCGGAACTTCAATGGCGTATATGGCCGAAAGGAGTGGTAAAGTATTCTGCGGATAGCGGTTTTACGGGTGAAGTGGAGATGATGGAACTTTGGAAAAAAGAGAAAAGAAATACCGAAACGCTTAATACCGGGTCAACTAATAACAGCACAAAAGTTAAGATACAGGAGCGTCACAGTGAAAAAAATGTAGCGAAGAACAGCAACAAGATAACAGTGCTGGCCTGGTGGTGGTGGGTGATTGTGGTGATGGGATTATTGATAGGGTGGTTTGGGATAAGGTGGTTGAGGTAAATTATGTTTGATTTTGTCAGCCGAAATGAACGATGTGTCCTGGAAAAAGGTGCTTTGGTGTAATTGTCGTATTAGGCGCTTGGATAATAGATAAATTGTCAGAAAATTCGTAAAAATAAATATCCCTATGATTCTGCTAAATCGATTAGTTAGGAATTTGAATGAGGTAACATATTTAAGCATTTAGAAACGTTTTTGAATTTGATCAGATTTAAATGGGACGCTTAAAACGCTTAGTTAAACCCAATAAACGCAAATCATTGGGGATTTTTCATCAACTACTAAAAGGCTTTATTTTACGAAACTATAGATATAAAATGATTAGTATATGAATTCCAGAAGTCCAAATCTAAATTCAGAGTATATATCTTTTGAACTTTTAAGAAGTTTAAAGGTGAAGTTCAATAAAGACACTGTTAGATCAATTTTAAAAGATCATCCCAACTACCCGAGTTTGTTATCTATCAGTGACTGTCTAAGACAACTTAAAGTTAATAATGAAGCCTATAGAATAGAAAAATCTGAATATGATTCCAGTGAACTAAATTTTCCATTCTTAGCCAGTATAAAAGATGTGGAAAGGAAGTTTGTTTTGGTTCAAAAAATCGAGAACGGTAAAGTTAATTATAAAGATGAATTTATCGGAAATATCAGTGTTCCTGAAGAAGACTTTTTAAAAATTTGGGATGGCATAGCCCTACATGCAAAAAAAGACTTTAGCAGCGGAGAACAAAACTATATGGACAATAAACTGAAGTATATCCTCAATCAGCTTACTATACCATTGTTTTTTTTAATACTTGGTTGGATAATATTTGCGGGTTTTCAGGCAAAGACTATTTACTTATCATTTCCAGGTATGATTTTCATAAAGCTTATTGGTGTGATAACAACAATTATGCTGTTATCACAGAGTTATGGTATAGAAAACATTACAGTTCAAAACATCTGTAAAATGGGAAAAAGTGACTGCTCTAAATTACTGAGATCAGAGGCAGCAAATGTTACTTCTTGGCTTAGTTGGAGCGAAATTGGTTTTTTTTATTTTGCAGGCACCTTGCTTGCCTTACTTTTGGAATACAATGCAGTGTATGTTCTTGTTTGGGTAAATCTATTTAGCTTGCCATATAGTATATATTCAATTGTATATCAGTATAAAAATAATAAGTGGTGTATTTTATGTTGTACAGTTCAACTTATTTTGTGGATTGAATTTATTTCTGCATTCACTTTGGGCCTGTTCTCAGCAACTACAATTATTGATTTCAAAATCCTTTTCAATATATTTTTATGCCTACTTACTCCTATTGTGATATGGGGTTTATTAAAGCCACTCCTGAAATATAAGGTTGAAGTTGGAGGATTAAAGTTTCAGCTCAATGGCTTTAAGTATAATGCCAATTTATTTACTCAGGCTCTTTACAATCAGCCAAGATATGCAGTGCCAGATGATGTAAAGCCTATAATTTTTGGAAATGAGAATGGAGAAAATGTTATTACAATTGTAAGTGATCCTTTTTGTTCACCATGTCTTCAAACACATGGAATTGCGAAAACCTGGTCATCAGAAGACGAAAGTATTAAAATAAAGATGCTATTTCATGTTGCTGATGACCTGTCAGATCCCGGGGCTCAAGTAGCTAATCATATTCTTTCACTAAATGTAAGCACGGAAATGGTAGCCCAAAATGCCTTGGAAGATTGGTATTCTGGCCGTATAAAAAACTTCAAACTTTTAAAGGAACACTATCCTGCTGTTGCAACAGATGAAAGTTTATCCCTTGCAAAAATGCAAAGGGATTGGTGTAAGATGGCAGATATTACCTATACACCAACTGTTTTTATTAATGGATACAAAATCCCTATTCCTTATAAGATTGATGATTTAAAAAACTTGATGTTTTAGGAAAGCTAAAGAATTTCCGGAAAATTGGGCTTTTGGTTGCAAACAAACGCCCTAAAATGAATGGCGGCTTAACTGCCATCGCTTAAGTTGTTCTTGCGTGAAAGAATGATAAAACCTTTATTTACTTCAAAACTTAAAAAAATGAAAAAACTTAATTTATTAAACAGAACTGAAATGAAAGCAATTATGGGTGGCGTAGTTGAAAAGCCTAAAAGCTATAAATGTTGCCCGAACGGATATTCAACAGGTTCAGGAGGTAAAGAAATTGTTTGTAGTGACTGTGTTACAGGCTCAAATCCTACTTGCTCTCAAGGTAGCCTGGTGGAATGCTAGACTAGATTACTGGTGGTTTCATAGATTGATTCCACCAGTATATAATTCAATAAGAGTCTTTTCCAAACTTCTTATAGAATTTTATAAATTGCAGAAGCGTGCAGGGTATTCAATTATCTCTTGATTAATGTGACCGATTTCGCTCGGAACAAAGATGGCGACATGTGCGGTGTGGACTGTTATAACTTATGGAGGCCTGGCATTTACTTCCTGGCTTGCTAACGGTTTCAAAAAAAAATTACTGTATTTTTTGAAAACGTAAAATAATGCATCTATGGTTTCAAAGTCATAGATATTTCTTGATTTATAAAATTAAATTGAAGCATGAAATATTCAATAATCACGATTCTATTTTTTTCCATCATAAATATTCAGGCCGTCGTTGCCCAAAGCTCAGGAATTAATTTCGAAAAATTGCCAGGCTGGAAAGCTATTATCGAAAAATCAAAAAAAGAAAATAAAATTATTTTCCTTGACGCCTATACAACATGGTGTATCCCATGTAAGGAGATGGCTGTAAACGTTTTTACAAAAAAAGAAGCTGGGGATTTTTTTAATAAAAATTTTATAAATGTTGCCGTACAATTCGATAAGACAAAAAAAGATGATTCATATATTCAGGGATGGTATAACGATGTAGAATATTTAAGAAAACGATATAAAATCAATAGCTATCCAACTTATTTGTTTTTTAATACTAATGGAGAGATGGTCCATTCAATCGCAGCAAATTTTAATACCAAAGAGTTCATCGCTAGTGCAGAACAAGCACTGAAGCCTGCAACACAATACTCAACTTTAAAGCATTTATTTGAAACAGGCCGTCGGGATACCACCTTTCTTCTGTCGCTAATTAGCTCAGCACAAATGAATAGAGATTATGAACAGTGGATGAACTATTCTAATCTTTATTTATCGAAACAAAAAAACCTGTTAACAGCAAAGAATATTAAGCTCATTACCAGATCAACGGCTAAAACAACTGATGTAGGTTATCCAATACTTACCAATAATAGTATTGCCGTTGACTCCGTAATGGGTGAGGGAACGGCAAAAGCTTTGGTTAAGACTATTGTATTTGAAGAGGAAGTATTTCCATTGTTAAAGAAAAATGGTGTAAAGAAAATATTTGGAATTGGTTTCTATGAATATCAGGGGCAGAATAACAAAAATATAGATTGGGAAAGCATTGACGCCAATTTAAAAAGAAAATACCCGGAGTATGCCACAGAGATTTTAAATGACTCTAAAATAATGTACTACCAGTGGGAAAGAAATTGGAGAGGCTACACAAATGCAGTAAATGAGTACCTGAAAATAGCTGGAAAAGACCTGGAAGTAAGCAAACTTGATAGCTATGGAAGAACAATATTATTGTTTTGTGAAGAACCGTTGTACTTTCCAATAGCACTGGAGTGGTCTGGAAAAGTTCTTGCTGCTGAAAGTTCTCCAAAACCCTGGTTCATAAATACGTATAGTAATCTTTTATTTAAGGTAGGTAACAAGGAAGAAGCAATAAAAAATATGGAGGAGGCTATAAAGTTGAGTGGGGGTTCAAATCCACAATATGAGAAAGAATTAGCAGCAATGAAGACCCAATTATAAACACCTAAAATCCAATTATTTAATCTAGATGAAAATTAAAACACAAGAAATCAAACGTCTGACTAGGTCAGAAATAAAAAATGTTATGGGAGGCACTACTATTGATGGCGAGTGTCAAAGTCGTTGCTTTGATCAGAATATTCACAATCAATACAACCAAAATTGGACAGACCAAAATGGAAGCGTAATTGGTTATTGTACCCAACTATGTACAGTTGTGGAACAACCTTATTAACAAAACATAAATTGCTCGGAAAATCGAGCAGTTTATCTCAGCCTGCTGATATTTTTGGAGTTATTTTGCCAGCCTGAAACGGATGGCCACTGCGGTATTGTAAAAAGGCAGCGTGGCTCGTAGATCATTACCATTGAAGGCAACACCAATACGGCAGGCAGCCACGAAGGCGATGGTGTATACAGCAAATACCGCCACATCCGTACCATTAAATATTTTGCCGATTGGCTGAAGGGAGGCGGGTTATGAGAAAGTTAGTATTGCTCGGGCTGGCGCTATGCGCCGCCTGCAGCATGCTACACACGGAAACTTCGACTAGCACCAAAAGCAATCAGCTGGATGTAACAACTGAAGTATCCGCACCGCAGCAATGGACTATTTTGAGCCACGACAGCAGTACTTCGGTATGTGTAAATATCAATACCCTCTCATTACCTGCAATCGCTGTTTGAATATTTTCGGCCATGCAACTATCACGATAGAATTCCCTGTAAGAAACTTTTTCAGGAGGAATGGCTCGAGAAGTGATAATCTGTTTTAAATAAGCTACAGACTTAATCCCAAATTCCAAACTATCTACATCTGAACTTTTAGTCGTGTTGTAATGCTTTCTAACTAAATTTTCCAGGGAATTCAAGCTTTGGTATATTAGCTTAATGGGCTTTCTGCTAACTAAAAAACTATCAATTTCTTTTATTAGAGAGTCGGCAAGATACTTATCGCCTAATGAATGAATAGAAGAGAGAATTTTTGAATTGGTGTTTCCTCTTGTGGTACAATCAAAGCCAAATAAGCGGATTTTTTCAGCTGGTTTCTTCGTATAGTTATATTCCTTTATCCAATTGAGGAAATCAATAAATTCAACAGATCTCGACGGCCAGAAATTAAGCGTTTTAAGAATCTCCTTTATATCGCTTCTTTGACCATTTACGTACTCGTTTAACGCATCCGAATTATTGAATCCGATTTCCAGACCAATTTTAGTTAAGGCCTTTGACAAGATGAGCTGCCTGGTTAATGACAGCCGAAGCGTGGCAAATTCAGCACTACCATGAGTTGGTTCTCCCAAGGCAATTATCCGATAGGGCAATAACTTATTGCCCATTCCAGACCAGGCAATATCATTTTTACTAAATTCTAAACGCTCAAAAACCTGAGAGTTGGAATCAAAACCTGATGTATAGTCTTGTGAATAAACTTTTCCATTTGACATCAATAAAAGGAAGAGAAAAACGAGTTTGGTAATATTCATTTAGATAAAAAGCGCTTTGAGGTAATTTCATTGCCTCTCCGCTTTCTGCAGGGAAACCAATGAAATTAAGATACAAAAGAAAACGGGAATTATCACTATGGACAATTCCCGTCTATCTAAATTAACGCTCTCGATATATAATACGCCGGAAAACAGGCTTTATTGTGTTACGTTGAAATTATTTTAATAATCAATAAATAATGTTTGTAATTATGAAACAGTAATTTTTCATCAGCTTTTATTGTCATCTCACAACTGAAGGACATCAATGTCCCTCAGTTGTTGGATAAAAGCGAAGTCGCAATACTACAGCATGATTACCAGGAGGAATTAAAATTAGAAATAGCACTAGCATTGGCTAACCAACTTCCAGATGATAACAATCCTCAAGGAGACGCTGAGGACGATCTATTTTAATCAGTGAATAGTTTATTCCAATAGACAAGGTATTAAACTTCATTTGAGAAGCAACGAACGCAAAAATGTATTAGCTGCTTTGGTGTAGTAGTTTTTTAGTCTGGCTATGTTCTAGTCACAGAGGGGAAGAGCGAAGTAGCCGCAGCGCAACAATGGACTATATTTAGTCAGGATAGCAACTACAGCGAAAGCCTGCGGCGCATATGGCCGAAAGGTATCGTGAAGTAACATCCTGACAGTGGTTTGGTGGGCGAAGTGGAGATGATGGAATGGAATAAAACGGATATTATTGCTGCCGGGTGGGCCTGGTTGCTTAAAAACCATACATTCCACCTGACACGCTAATCTGCTCACCGGTAATCCAGGCTGCCTCATCTGAAGCAAGAAAGACTTTTACCACCAGCGATGCACTTTCTTTACTTGATGCATAATTCACTACAACTTTTGCCCCTTCGGCAGCAAAATGTTTTGCAATAGCAGCACCAATACCTTTTGAGGCACCGGTAACCACTGCCACTTTATTTTCTAATCTGTTCATTTTGAATACGTATAAATATTAAATAGATGTTGTTAAATCCACACGGTAAAGCGTGTGATTATCTGGATAAATAGGTCATGCCGCCATCAACCAGAATTTCGCTACCTAACAGGAAAGAAGAATCATCAGACGCTAAAAAAACTGCAGTTTTACCAATGTCAGATGGCTGCCCTATTCTGCCTGTTGGCATAACACTTGCAAAATGTTTTTTGATGGCTTCAATCTGTTCGGCCGGCACAAACTTTTCGAATGCAGGTGTTTCAGTTGTACCAGGTGTGATTACATTGACCCTGATGTTTTTGTCCAGCAGATCATTTGATAGCGCTCTTGCCAGATAAATTACTGCCGCTTTTGCAGCACCGTATAACCCGAATGATGGAGTTGTACCAGGTGTGATTACATTGACCCTGATGTTTTTGTCCAGCAGATCATTTGATAGCGCTCTTGCCAGATAAATTACTGCCGCTTTTGCAGCACCGTATAACCCGAATGATGGATAAGCACGATGAGCTGCATTTGATCCGATCAGAATAATGGAGCCGCCATCATTCATATAAGGCAAGGCTTTTTGTACAGTGAAATAAACGCTTTTCAGGTTCAGATCCATGGTTTGGTTGTACTCAGCTTCGGTAGTACTTTCTACAGTTCCGGTTGTTCCGGCACCAGCATTTGCAACCAGCACATCTATTTTCCCAAATTTTTCAGCGGTTTCTATAAATACATCCTGTAGAGTGGCTGTGTGAGTGACATCAGCATTGATGGCTATAAAATCGTCGCCAAGCTGTGCGGCTGCATCAGCCAGCGTTTCAGCATTTCTTCCAACAATGGCTCCGGTTGCACCATCGCTTTTAAATGCCGCTGCAATTCCAAAACCTATACCACTGTTACCGCCTGTAATAACCGTAACTTTGTTTTTCAATTTATTCATGATTTTTATGACTTAATTAACATAGGCAAAGATGAAGCCTGATAAGGGCCTGCACCTTGACTTAAGTCACCAAATACACTTGATAAAAATCAATCTACTTGAGGGAGTTTTTTCTTATTCTGCTTAAGGTTTCGGGCGATATGCCCAGGTATGAAGCAATCATGTTTAAAGGGAACCGCTGTAGAAAGTGTGGGTATTCATTTAGTAATTCGTGGAAGCGTTCTTCGGCAGAATGGCTTATGGCAGATTGCATCCTTTTTTGTGCTGCAATGCTGTAATTTTGACTAATTACATTTTGCATAGCAGAAAATGCAGGAATGGGCTTAATAAATTCTTCAACAAGCGCATTCGTGATCTGAAGGATTTCCATATCCTCGATCGCCTGTATGTTGAACCGGCTAGGCACCAACTGGTAGTAGCTTTCAAAATCGGTTAGCCACCATTTTTCGATACTTAATTTCAGAATATGCTAATGCCCTTTCTCATCTACCGTGAAAGTCCGGGCTGAACCTTTGACAATAAATCCGGTATACTTGCAAACATCACCCTCCTGAAGAAAGTATTGCCGCTTTCTTAACCTTTTAGGTTTGAAATGCATCATCAATAACTTCTTATCGTCTTCTGACAGGAATTTTCCTGAAACTTCCTCAATGTAATCGAAAAGTGCTGCAAAACCTGACATGATTTATTTTTTAACTGGCCGCAATTTAATCAAGCTCGTCGATAAAACAAACTGGAGACTACTTCCGGAAGCATGCAAGTTGAATCTGCACCTGATTATTTTTATCATTTAGGCAGATATGCTTTCAGTGTGTTCGGGTTTGCTTCTTTCCATCAAGTATAAGATGGGTGCTCTTCCGATGGACGTGAGCCGGAGGAGTAAGTTGGGAGCTCACATTAAATAGAAATCAGTAAATTGCTTAACCTAAGCTACGTTTTCATCATGAAATTTAACCTCACGTTTTTCCTAATATTATCGCTTATTGCTTTTCAAAAAGGATATGGCCAGGATAAGAAAACCAATAGCGTATTTGACATCAGGCTTTCCACATTTCCAACACCGGATTTTAGTTCTTTGAAACCTGGCGGCACAACGATAGCCGAGGTTGTAGAACTCAATTATCAAATTGATTCAGCCTTTAAATTAGATAAATCCTACGATTTTGAATTTAGATTATGGGAGCTCCCGATGTCTTACCAAGTTTTTGTCTTACGCTATGCCGGGGGTAAATGGTCGGCCCGGCGTTTCGCTGAAACTAATATTGTGAATAACACCAGGCGATTTGGAGAGAAACCTGTAGACCAGGAAAAGCTAACGCCACTCTGGTATCTGCTGAATAGCGAAAAAATACTTACCCTTCCGCCAGAAAGTGACTTGAAGGCGCAGCTTTCAGATTACATAATAGATACCGCAACATTACAAGTCTTTACTACATCACGTGAAATAACTGATGGAGTACTGTATGTTTACTAGTTACGAACACCAGTTCAGTATCGGGTATATCATTATGGTAATCCTTATTTCATGTTACAGACTTATCCTAATGTTGAAGAATTATATCATGCCACAATGATCACTTTACTCATCAATAAATACCGTTCTTTAGGTACGAAATAGCAATTAGTAAATATTTCATCAACACTTATTATACCCTACGCTTAATAGAAAAAGATGCGTAAGATTTTATCGATGGGTATTACTTCTGTAATTGTTTAATCCTGACACCTTCGGAACTGAAAGGAAAATACAGTTGAACCTGTATCACTTTAAATTTGTCTTTACTTATTTTTTCTACAATAAAAACCTTTCGATATGGAAAAACCTTGCTGTCCCAACTATCTGCTATGAAACCCTTTATTTTCTCCAGATTTTGGTAGGGAACGATGTGCTTTTTAATGAAGATTGATTTGTCAGTGATGAATGAATGATCTTGAGGTGAACTGGATAGCAACTCGTATGAATATTCTTTCTTACCATCATTACTGACATAGGAATAATGGTATATATGTTTGGCCTCAGATGATTGCTGATCATTTCTACTATCAGAATTCCGGCACGTTAGGTCCGATTTATATATTTTATTTAATGAGTCGGGTTTGAAGTATAAATATAAATCTGGCTTGATTTTACTTTGCCCAAATACTAATCCGCAAGAGAAGAAACCAATTAACGTTACCAGCCATTTTTTATCAATTTTATAAGTCATTGCACGCTTGTTTATTTCTATTCGCTAATAAACTATTTTTTTTAGTTTCGATCTCGTTTTTTTGTTGTGTAGTCAACGAGGTCTCATAATAATTCGTTCCTTTCAGACCATTCCACGCAATTGCTTTATAGTAATCAATATCGAATCTACTTTTATCATATTCTTTAATTGCATTTGCCATTATATCAACGTAATAATTTGCCATATATTCATGACTAAATCCTCTAGAAATTGAGTATTGTTGATACAAATTAAACATTGACGGAAAATTTTGATTATTCAAATTGCCTGGGCCATTTATAGATAATAATTTTCTATATATCTCCGCATGAATACCCTCATGTAATAATGTTATTGCCACTTGGATACTGGATAAGCTATCGATAACATTTGATGCGATGATAATATCTATGTTCTTTGAATTCCATGAAGATGGCCTCACTAATGTATTTCCTGGGGTAGTGAAGCCTGATTCTTGATCAATATAACCCAATTTAAAGGTTAAGTCAATATTCTTTGTTTCACCAATGAAGTTATTTAGTGTCGCCTTGAAAAAATTGTTCTCCATTAGGCGGGATAATGCACACATTGCTTTTGCATTCTTAACAAATGCAGGAGTCATTGTAGTATCTCTGTAGAGGTTTGTGTCTCCGCCTGTACCAGGTGAACCTCCACCATATGTGGTATTTCCTGAGCAAGTGGTATATAGATATACTTCAGAGATGACAACCCCATCAGCAGTCCAAGTTGTCCAATACCAATCGGTACATACCGGTGATATCGGAACATCTGGTGGAGGTTGCAAGATCATTAACAACCTGTCTTTAATATTGTTTCCGTTTCTACCGTCCTGAGAAAACTTTATGCCGATATTTGAAACAACCAAACCATCTTGGAATCTTTCTCCTTCAAGAAACCTATGCCTCTGATCCAATATAAGGACGTTACCAGAGAAATAACTGCCAGAATTTTGTAGATGTTTTCGACCCAATGATATCGATACTAGGTCTTTGGTTGATTCAGGAAGGTCTCCATTTATTATCTCGATCAACTTTGCTGAATAAATACCCATGGAATCCGCTATAACTAATCGAGACAATACTTGGTTTGTGGCTGATTCAAGGTTGAAGTTGGACGGTAAAATTAAGTAATTTACTTTGTTCTCTCTTAATATTTCAGCCTTGTCCCAACTAGGTATATAATCAATGTTTTTTTCCTTAAGAAACCAGTTTTTAGCATTAGAGATAACATCAATATCAGATATCGATCGTTCATTTTTTTTGCAGGAAGCAAATACAAAACAGATGTTTAATAGAATAATGCAGGTAATTCCCGCTTGAGAGATTGAATTTTTCATAGTTAATTTAGACAATAAATGAGGAACGTGACTTGAGCAAGGCAAATATATCGAAATAAAATTAATCTAATATCATTTGTCGTTATCCTCTAAGGCTGAAATACAAAAGCTAATTTAAAAAGTTTAAAGGATATCGCGTACTCTCCTATCTTACATCCTTTTCAATTGCACCCGATGGTAAGATCTTTAAGCTTGATTTGAGAAGCAACGAACTCAAAAATGTGTTGGCTGCTTTAGTGAAGTAGTTTTCACCTTAATCCTGACGAAACTTTAACTTAACCTGGCTTAGCTAAATTTGAAAAAATTATGGCTAATCAGCAATCATTGATCCTGGATGAAAAGGTACTTTTTGAGCGGTTATGCCGGGGAGATCGGCTTGCTTTCGACGAAATTTACGACCGATACTGGCAGCGCCTGTTTCTATATGTGGTCAAAGTAATCCGCGATAAGCCCGCCGCAGAAGACATTGTTCAGGATATCTTTATTTCGCTATGGAACCGCAGAGGCGATATTTCAGGACAAACCTCCCTGTCGGGCTACCTCTTTACCGCGGCCAGGTTCAAAGGAATAAGCCACGTGCAGGGCGAACTCAAAAAGGGAAAGCATGTGGAAAGCCTGATCAGGCACCTCACTACCCGCCAGGATACCCTGAATGAGGCCATCGACGCTAAAGAATTAAACGCCATTATTAACAGGGAAGTTGAACAGTTACCGGCAAAAATGCGCGACGTCTTTATTCTCAGCAGGCACGATCAGCTCAGCCATAAAGAGATTTCGGAAAAACTCAGTATCTCGGATAAAACTGTAAAAAAGCAAATCAACAATGCATTGAAACATTTTAAACTGGTGCTGAATAAAGATACCTTGTGCGCGGCCGGTTTGCTGTTTACCTGCTGGTTGCTATGGCGATAATAGCCGAAACCCTACAGCCCAAAAATTATTTTTAAAACACCTACTACCTCCAGCCACTTTTGGCGATATTGTTTAATGATGGATAAAAAAGATGCAAAGGATTTACTGGAACGCTACGAAAACGGACAAGGCACGGATGCCGAAAAACAGCTGCTCGAAGAATGGTTCGATAGTGAGGCAGAGCACAATGAATGGCAGTGGACCGATGCAGAGGCGTTGGAAACAGGCAAACGCATAAAATCGGGTATCGATAAACAACTCCTGCCTGGTAAAAACCTATGGCCCATACTCAGGGTTGCTGCGGTACTTTTCATTACCATTGGTGGGGTATTATTATTTAGAAATGAAATTCGGGATGTGGTAGACCCCGTTGTTTATGTGGAAAAACAGGTAGGAGAACACCAGCAGCTCAAACTTACGCTTCCCGATGGTTCGAAAGTATTGCTGAATGCCCAAAGCCGCATCAGGTATCCTAACCGTTTTAACCACCATACCCGCCAGGTGTACCTGCTGGAAGGAGAAGGCTATTTTGAGGTAAAACATGATACCAAACATCCTTTTATCGTCACCTCCAAAAACACCAATACCCAGGTGTTGGGCACCGCATTTAACATCAAAGCTTACCATTATCTCAGCGAATTACAAGTGGCCGTAACGCGTGGGAAGGTGAGTGTATCGACCAGCGATGGCACGAAAAAAGAAATTTTATTACCCAATGAGGTGGCAACAGTAGACAGCCAGAATGGCACCATGCTGAAACAGGTGATTGATGCCAAAACAATTGTGGCCTGGCAGCACGGCAACCTGGCCTTTAACAACGAACGTTTAACTGATGTATGTGCAACCATTGCCAGCACCTATCACCTGCAATTTAAATTTGATGAACCGGCAATTAAAGATTTTAGGATTACGGCAGGATTTGTAGCGACCGACCGGGTTAGCGAAATCATCGACATTTTAGCCAGCGCCAATAACCTGGCTTATGTTAAGCAAGGCAATACCATTACATTTAAAAAAAGATAAGTGCCATTAGGCCTTCAGCCAAGGCCCGTTAGCCATTAAAAAAAAGATTTTTCAATTTCTTCTACTACCAGTCGTGCATAACACTGATATCACAGTATAAAACGACAAGAAAACATCAAATGAAACATCTTTATTATCTCTTCGTGCTTCTGCTAATGAGTGGCCAGCTATTAGTGGCTACTTCCGGGCAAGCACAATCGCCGGCAAATGTAAAAATTACACTGCGCATCCAGAACCAGCATTTACGGGCGGCCCTCTCCGGCCTTCAGAAAGCATCGGGTATTCAGATTGTTTTTAATGAGCAACTGGTAAGCAGCTACAATAATGTCTCTGTAAATGCAAATAACATTTCGGTAGAAAGCGCCATGGAACAATTGCTAAACAAAACCAGGCTAAGCTACATTTTCAGGGCGGGCAAAATTGTGATTGTAGAAAAGGTTAATCGCGAAACGTCCATTAGCGGAAAAATAGTGGATTCGGCAAAAACGGCCATTCCGGGTGCTACCATTAGGATCGTTGAGCTGAACAGCCGCACCACAAGCAACAGTGCAGGGCTTTTTGCACTTCCTGTTCCTGCCGGAACGTATACCCTGGAGCTGAGCCACATTGGCTTCCAAACCTTGTTACTGAAAAATGTTAAACCCGGCGAACGCCAGATCACAGTAACACTTTCAAGCGATGAGCAGGCATTGGAAAGTGTGGTGGTTACGGCACTGGGAATAAAACGGGAAGAAAAAAGCCTGGGTTATGCCGTAACCAAAATTGATGGAGAAGAAATTTCGAAAACGGTACCCAACAACTGGGTAAATGCCCTTTCAGGCAAAGTACCGGGATTAAACATTACCAAGGCTGGTACCGGCCCCGGCGGTTCAGTGCGCATTACCCTGCGTGGGCAAAACTCTTTAGACCTGGATAAAGGTGAACCCTTGATTGTGATTGATGGGGTACCGGTATTGAGTGGCATGGTAGGCAACAACGGTTTAAGCTATGGCGCAACAGGCAATACAGAAACGCCCGTAGACTATGGTAACGCCTTAAGCGACATAAACCCCGGCGACATTAAAGAGGTGACGGTATTGAGGGGCCCATCGGCAGCAGCACTCTATGGTTCGCGCGCGGCTTCGGGAGCCATTTTAATCACCACCAAAACCAATACCGATAACAAAGGCAAACTGAGTGTAGCCTTTAACAGCAGTGTAACTTTTGATGACGTATTGCACTTTCCTGATTTTCAATATGAATACGGGGCAGGAAACGCCATCAATAGCTATTTTTCTTACGGCGCCAGTGCCGATGGTCCCAGCACAAACTCTACCCGCTCTTTTGGTCCGGCTTTTAACGGACAATCGTACTTTCAGTTCGACCCCGCAACTAAAACACGCGGCGTAAACAGAACACCTTGGGTAGCGGATAAAAATTATGTGAAAGATGCTTTTGTAGTAGGCGCAACCTATAACAACTCACTTTCACTTTCAGGGGGCGACGCCAAAAATGCAGTCCGCCTCTCCTATAACGACATGCGCAATACCTACATTTTGCCCAACACGGGATATAGCTTTAACAGGCTTTCGTTTTCCAGCAACAGTAAAATGAATAACTTTCAGTTAACCACCCGCGTAAACTACTACCATAAACAAAGCGACAACCTGCCCTTATCGGGCTACAATACCAACTCCTTTATGTATGGCTTAATGTACCGCTCGGCCAACATCCCCAACGAATGGCATAAAGATTACTGGGACATTAAAGATATTGATCAAAACAACCTGTTAAACCCATCAGTAGATAATCCTTACTTTATCCTCTACGAAAATTTAAACAGCCTGGATCAGGATAGGATTTTTGGAAACATTACCGCTACCTATAGCTTTAGTCCTAAAATGAGCTTGATGCTGAGAGGGGGAATTGACCAGAACTCATCTTTTAGAACGCTGCGCAGGCCTTTCAGCAGCATCCGTTTTGCCGCCGGACGTTACCAGGAACAATCGGTACTGATGCGGGAACAGAACTACGATTTCCTGTATAAGTATGATGAAAAGTTATGGGGCAACCTGGGACTTTCGCTTTCTGCAGGCGGAAGCATTTTTAAAAACAAAGTCCAGAATAACACCACAACCGCCGAAAGGCTGAGCGCACCGGGAATTTATACCCTGGGCAACGCAAAAGACAGGCCATTGGTGACACTATCGCCCGCAGCCAAAGAAGTACAAAGTTTGTATGCGCTGGCACAGTTTAATTATAAAACCTATTTGTTTTTAGATGTAACGGGAAGGAACGACTGGTCGAGCACGCTGCCGAAAGCCAATAACTCTTATTTCTACTATTCTGTTTCGGGAAGTGCCATTGCAACTGAAATGTTCGATTTATCTGCTTTCAAGGCTTTATCTTACCTCAAAATTAAAGGATCTATCTCGCAGGTGGGTAATGATACCGACCCATACCGCACAGGCTATTATTTAACCCCGTCAGAATTTGGTGGAAGTTATACCAACCCAACTACCTTGCCTGGGGGCGATAACCTGAAACCCGAAATTATTACCAATAGGGAAGTAGGATTAGACATCCGCTTTTTTGGAAACCGCCTGGGTTTTGATTTTACTTACTACAATGCCAATAGCTCCAACCAGATCCTAACCGTTCCAAACGATCCGGCTATTGGATATACCGGCAGGATATTCAATGCGGGATTGATAAACAACAGGGGTTACGAACTTGCGGTAAATGCCAGTCCGCTAAGTAAAAAAAGCAAACTGCAATGGAAAACCACATTGACCTACTCATCCAACAAAAGTCTGGTAAAGGAGCTTGCGCCAAATGTGAGTGAAATTATCATGGCTACAGGACCACGGGGCTACATAAAGGCCGTGGTTGGTGGTGCAGTAGGCGATATTTACGGCTCGGGATACCTCCGCGCACCGGATGGACAGATTATAAACGACAGCAAGGGCCTCCCTTTAATTGATACCGAAAACTTTAAAATTTTAGGTTCGGCAGTACCCGATTTTAAAGCGGGAATCCAAAATCAGTTTACCTATAACAGGTTCAGCCTTTCATTTTTATTCGACGGACAAAAAGGTGGCGACATCTACTCGTTCTCAAATTCCGTACTGGCAGGTGCCGGTAAATTAACCTCTACCCTCGAAGGCCGCTATGGTGGTATTGTGGGCGAAGGGGTAGTGCAGAATGCCGACGGTACCTTCCGCAGAAACGACATTGTGGCTACGCCCGGCGATTATTATAACCAGAAATACCTGCGCGATAATGCTGAGGCAAATATTTTTGATGCCTCATACATTAAACTTCGTGAACTATCGCTCGAATACAAATTCACCGCTAAACTGCTCAAACACATTGGTGCGCAATCGGCCTCTTTTAGTGTGTACGGTCGTGATTTATTGCTCATTACGAAATTCCCGCTTTACGATCCGGAAATTGCAACGCTAAACAGAAACCGCATTGAACCGGGCTTTGAAACCGGACAATTCCCATCTACAAAAAGTTTTGGTGCAACCCTTAAAGCCTCATTTTAAACCTACCCGACATGAAAAATCTGATAAAATACGCATCCATAATTTCGATAACCGGTGTGCTAAGCTTATTTGTGGCCTGCACCAAAGATTTTGAAACACTGAACACTGATCCGGTAAGGGTAACTACTGTGGCCCCCGGCTCGCTCCTGGCCTCGGCACAGTTTGATGGCATGTGGCTGATTACTAAACGCGCTCACCGCCTCAACAATGAACTGATGCAATACACCGTGGAAACCGGCGTACTCAATGATTTTGCCCGATACGAGTTTAAAGAAAATGAATTCGATGCCATTTGGTCGACCCTCTATGTGAAGGCCAACGACATGAATGAAATGTACAAAATTGCCGAAAAGCTCAACGATGTGAACAACATGGCAGCGGCACTGGTAATGAAAACCTGGTTCATGTCTAACCTTACCGACATGTTTGGCGATATCCCCTATACCGAAGCCTTCCAGGGCCAGGCTAACCTCTTATACCCTAAGTACGACACGCAAAAATCTATTTACACCAGCCTGCTGGCTGATTTGAAAAGGGCCAATGAACTATTTAATGAAACCAAGCCTTTTGTGAGTTCGGATTTGATTTATGCCAATGATGTGCTCAAATGGAAAAAATTTACCAATTCGATGCGCCTGCGCCTGTTGGTAAGGGTTTCGGGCAAAGCTGAAATGAATGCTCCGGCACAGATTGCAGAACTGTTTAACGACCCCGCCAAGTTTCCACTGATTGAGAGCAACGAAGAAGAAGCCATGATGAACTACACCGGAACCAAGCCCTTTATAAACCTGTTTGCCGAGATGGCAGCGGCTGAATTTAGTGGCAGCCGAAGGATGGGAAAGCCTTTAATGGATTTAATGAACACTACGGTAGATGGCAGAAGGTATAGATACGCTACCAAAAACACACCTGGTGCTTATGTGGGCATTCCAAGTGGCTATAGCGAACAGGAAACGTTAGCCTTTGCAGATAACGGCGGATTGAAAACCTCTACCCTGGCCACTACACTAAAAGCCGACAACTATCCTTTTCCGGTATTAACCTGGGCTGAAGTGAATTTTTTACTGGCTGAGGCTGCCCTGAAAGGCTGGATCAATGCCAATGCACAAACTTACTTTAACAAGGGGGTTGAAGCCTCGTGGAAACAATGGAAGTGTACCTGGGACGGCACCGCCGGAACTACCTATCTGGCCCGCGCTACCGTGAGGTTTACCGGAACCACGGCAACCATGGAACGCCTGATGAGCCAGAAATACATTGCCATGTTTTTCTCGGGATTTGAAGCCTGGTACGATTACCGCCGCACGGGATATCCTGTATTACCCATCGGCCCTGCTGCAAAAAACAATGGAACATTACCTGTAAGATTCGAATATCCGCTGATTACAAAAGCAACCAATAAAACCAATTACGATGAAGCCGCAGCCCGAATGGGTGGCGACAGGCTGACCAGCAAAGTATGGTGGCAGAACTAAAAACCTAAGAAAAAAACATAACATGAAAACGACATTATCAAGCTTAAAACAGGCCATGGCCTGTGCATTGGTGTGCATGTGGGCACTTACCTCATGCAGCAAGGAAACACTGGAACCCGCTGCAAACCAGCACACCACTTTTGAAAAGAATACCCGCAACCTGAGCATCAATGCACCAGGCGATAGTACACAAACTTTCAAAGTCCTTTCGTACAATATTTATGAGGGCTTTAGGGCCGATGCCGCGAGGATCGCCAGCTTTAAGCAATGGGTAGATACCCTGCAACCGGCCGTAATTGCCTTTCAGGAAATGAAAGGTTTTACCTATGCACAGCTGCAAAGCTTTGCCGGAAGCATGGGCTATAACTATACCTTGATGCACCATCAGAATGGCTTGCCCGTAGCCTTAATTTCTAAATTCCCGATTACTGATATCAAATCTAAACCCTCTACGCTTCACCTCGTTCAGGCAAAGGTGCTCGACTATCATTTTTTTGTGATCCACCTCAACCCGAATACGTACATGAAACGTAAGGAAGAGATTGATACCATACTGAACCGCGCAGCTAAAATCCCGGCAACTGAAAAGGTGCTGATGATGGGCGATTTCAATAATATGTCGCCACAGGATTCATCCTTTTATGATAATAATGTTGTCAAAATGAACTTATTGAGGGCCTCTGAAGCGAATAACCCGGGCACTAAAGTATTGAATAACGATAAAATAGACTACACCACCATCCAGGCCATGCTGACTGCGGGTTACCACGATAGCTGGAAAATAAACCGCAGCAACTATGACAAGAGCGCCCCAACGAAATTGCGCACCCATGGGAACTTCACCCGCATTGATTACATCTGGATGAATACACCACTGCTGGGGAGTTACGTGAATTCGTATCTGGTAAAAGATGTCTTTACGGATTATGCTTCTGATCATTATCCTATGGTTTTGATTTTAAACCGTTAAAAGGATCAAAATAAAATTTCGCTATTCAGATCACTAAATTGCGCGCTACTCCATGATGGTTTAGCGCACTTTAAGTTAAATGAAACCGCCGAACAAATAACTACACAAACATCAAGCAATCATTCATGAAATTTCTTTTATCAATACTCCTTTTCTTCACCTTTTGTAGCCTAAGGGCACAAAAGAACAGCGAACTAACATATACCAATGCCGGCAAGCTTACCCTGGTTGGTAAAAGTGAAGATTCGCCCCGCCGCTATGAAAGGATAGACAGCAATAAGTACAGCGGTTTGCCGGCAAGGGTAGCACAGCTGCTCACACAGGCTGCGGGCTTGGCCGTCTCTTTTAAAACAAATAGTCCGGTAATTGCCGCCCGGTGGTGCGTTTCTAAAAGTAGGGCCAATGCCAGTATGGTACCCACCGCTCAAAAGGGAGTAGACCTGTACATTAAAAACGGAAACAAATGGCAGTTTGCAGGTATTGGAAAGGTAAATGGTCAATGTAACGATGAAATCCTGATTCAGCGCATGAACGACACCGAAAAAGAATGTTTGTTGTATTTACCTCTATATGATAGTGTTGATCAGGTAGAGATTGGGATTGCAAAAGGAGCATCCCTGACCGGGAGCCCGGATCCTTTCAAAAAAAAGGTACTGATTTACGGCTCAAGCATTGTACAGGGTACCGGCGCAAGTCGCCCCGGAATGGCCTATCCCGCCAGGCTAACGAGAGCAACAGGCATCAATTTTATTAACCTGGGTTTAAGTGGCAGCGCCAAAATGGAACCCGAGGTAGCCGATATGGTAGCCGCCATCACTGCTGATGCCTATATTTTAGACTGCGTTCCAAATACCAATCCGGAACTCATTACCGAACGTACTGCTTACTTAATTAATACCATCAGAAAAAAACACCCCAGCGCACCCATTATCGTGATGCAAAGCCTGGTGCGCGAAACGGGCTACTGGGATAAAACACTGGGCGGGCAGGTAAAGAAACAAAACATGAATGTGCAAACTGAAGTACTTAACCTTCTGCAAAAAGGCATGAAGAACCTGTACTTCATTACTTCAGAAAACATGATCGGCGATGACCATGACGGAACGATTGATGGTACACACCCGAGCGACCTGGGTTATGACAGGATGATTAAACAAATCCAACCCCAGATCATGGAGATATTAAGTAAACATGGGATTAAATAGATCGCATGTTACATGCTTAAAAAGTGATATGAAGCTAACCTGGAAGAGGTATCCTAAAAAGAAAATGATTGTGAAATACCCCCATAATATTGTAAACAATATATGGACACCCGTTTCAAACCGCTTTCCTTTCCACAACACTGCCGAGTAGCCAAAAAACTGTACCAGCAACCTGAGGAACCAGAATATCCCCAGCCCAAGGCAAATGTGTTTTCCTAATGTTGTATGAAGCAGATCATGAGCTGAGAACATACACAACAAACCCATCAGAAAAACAATGAAGGCAATGAAAAAGGTATGGACATAGATCATCTCCCGGTTAATAACACTTAAACCCGCCAACTCTTGCGACCAGTTAAAATAACGTGGAAAAATAATGTGAATAAGGGCAAGCAGAACCAGAAGGATGCCAATAATGGTAAGGTGCATTTCCATAAGGTAGAATGGCGGTTACGGCGTTATAGTGAAAACAGACATAAATGGCGTAAACTTGGTTTCATCGATTTTGCTGAAGCCTGCCTGTGTAAAAGCTTTTCGCCAGGTAGGGGCAGAAAAAAAATGGGTGAAGCCGATGGTAAAAGCAATGAAGTTTGGAAAATCGCGCAGATGTTCGACCATGATTACCTTGCCGCCGGGCTTGCAAATTCGCCTGCATTCTTTTAAAAACACAACCTTTTCCTGATTACTTCGGATTTCGTGTGCAGCGGACAATAGGAAAACCAAGTCTGCTGACTGATCGGATACCGGAATATTACCCGATTCGATAACCTGGGTATCAGGGTAGGTTAAACTCACCTTGCGTGCCCTTACAATAGCGGGTTCGGTATGTTGCGACGCATTGTAAAAATCGAAAACCCTGATTTTAGCATCCGGAAAATGATCTTCAAGAATAAAACTGGTTTCATCGAAGCCGGCATTGATGTTTACAATATGGTTGGCCTTCGGATTTAGTGCCAGTTTGTGCAACCAGTTAAAGGTATAGTATCCCGAAAAATCGTAAACATAGGCAGAAACAATAAGCGGCGCAAACAAACCATAGATAAAAGCTATAACGATAATCAATAAATATAGATGGTTGACATGAAAGATGAAGCCAGCTGCAATGATGCCGGCAAGGACCAGCAAACCGATCACATAAAAGTGCCTGTTGAAGCTTAAAATATTGAGTACACCCTGAAATGGTCGCCGTTCTATTGCCATTGCTCGCGTTTTCCTTTCTTCCAATAATAGGGAATGTTTTCGATAATGAAGGCATTGGCCAGTACCGCACCCTGAAGTTTCAAGCCATCAATAAAGCCGAAATGATAATCGTTTACGGTTACCGGCATGGGCACCCAGTTTTCGCGGACCCCTTCAATAATTAAAACTTCTTTGTTGCGCGCGTTGTAAGTGAAAGTAAACGGCAAGGGACCAGCAAAACGCCGGGCTTCTTTCCAGTCCGCAAAAGGTGAACCTTTAGGCAGTGTGGCATCATCAGATTTTGTGATCGTAACACTAAAGTCTGATCGCCTGGAACTAATCGTGGAGCGGTCTCCCTCATGAACCTGGTGAATATCAGTGGTGGTGTAATTGTAGTGGGTAAACAGGTTACCCATAAACTCCATCTTCTTTTGATCCGTTTCAGATTTGATGATATAGAGTCCACGAAGGCGTTTGCCGGCAGCATTGGTATAGCGTACAAAAATCCGGTAGCCAATTAAAAAGAAGTTATTGCCCATAAATTTGGGCATTCCCTTAGGCCTTAAAGCATGCGTTTGTACCATGGCTACTGCTACAAAAGCCCATTCATCCTGAAAAGTATCGAGCTCCAGACATTCTGGTATCATCTGTTCGAGCTGCTTTTTCGGAACAGCAAAAGTGAGCACGATGGAGCTTTTAAAGAAAGCTTCCACGGCGAAGGGGTGGTTTTTAAGTGCGGCTAACATTGGGGTTGGCAGGCAATACCTGATGGAGTTTAAATTCGTTAATATAAATGGTGATGATGAGCAAAGCCGCAAAAATAGCGTTGTACCTGCCCCATAGTAACAGATGAGGCACTAAGATAAACTCCAGCGTATTCATAGTAGCAATAATAATGATCTGACTGATGGCATTTAGCTTGCTCCGATAGCGGCTGAGCACCCAGATGGCCATTAGCGTTTCGGCAAGGCCAATGATGATGGTAAACCAGCCTGAATATTGCTCTCCTAAAATAGCTGCAACAATTTGCTGGTGACGGGGAACCAGGTTCAATACCTTGCAATAAATCCCATTTACCAGCCAAACCGCTGCTATGCCGTAATTAAGAAGTTGATGAGGCGTTATTTTCATACCTAAACTTTGCCCCTAATATACTTTGTTTTAAAAGGAAACAAGGGGCTTGAGATAAATTTTCGTGCCTCTCCGCTTTCTGCAGCAAAACAAACGAAATCAGCATGTAAAAGAAAACGGGAATCATCACTATGGACAATTCCCGTCTATGACAAGGTACTATTCAAATCTGCGATGAATAGGTATTGTTACAGCCGGAGATTTAAGAGACTACAGGTAAGCTACCTCCGTCAATAGCATAAATACTTCCAGTAAGATAAGCTGCTGATGGAGAAACAAGGAAATGTACCAGTGATGCAACTTCTTCAGGTTCTGCCATTCTTCCCATTGGTATACCACCTGTTTGTGCAAGTAATTGAACCAATGCGTCTTCTACCGGTATGCCCGAAGCTGTTGCATAGTCTTGAATAAATTTTTCCATTGGCGGAGTTTTGGTTGCACCTGGAGCCACTGTAACAACACGGATTCCCTGAGGTGCTAACTCGCTGGCTAACGCCTTACTGTAACTGTTAAGCGCTGCTTTTGAAACTGCATAGGCCATATTCAGGTTCCATAATGCCTGTTTTCCAGCAACTGAAGAAATGTGTACGATTACGCCGCTTTTCTTTTCGATCATAGCAGGTAAAAGTGCCCTATCGAGTCTGATTCCTGAAATAAGATTCAGTTGAAGCTCATTTTCCCAATGTTCATCGCTGAGGGTGCTGAAACCACCACCAGGAGTAGTCAGGCCACCAACATTGTTAATCAGAATATCAATACCGCCAAATTTTGTATTAATTTCTTCAGTGAGTTTTAACACCTGCTCGGGCTGGGTTAAATCGGCAGCGATAAAATGATAACCACCGTCATTTTCGGATGGATGGTTTCTGGCAGAAACGATTACTGTTGCACCCTGCGCCGCCAATTTATCTGCAATTGCTTTTCCGATTCCTTTAGTTCCACCTGTAACTAAAGCTGTTTTACCTAAAAGGTCTGTTGTTGTCATATGATTTAATTTGTAATTCTGTATTGATTGTTTCAAAATGATCGCTGCGATTAGAAAGTGATTTTTATCTGAAGCAATTGCTCCAGATTTGCTTAAAAAAATTATTTAGTGAGTTGTTTTACGAAATACGCTGCCATTTTCTTTATCTTCAAAGGGTCCTGGTGAAGCAAAAAAGATTCATGCCAACCCGTCCAGGTACTGATAAAGTAATCTGCTAAAAGTTCCGGATCTTCTTCTTTAGAAATTTCCCCTGCGTCCATGGCCTTCGCGATATTGTTACGGATAAACTGATAGGCATAATCGCTATCTGCCTTCAGAATATCCTTGATCCTTTGATCATCAACTGCAGCCTCGAAAGCCGTTTTGATAGCCATACAACTATTCTCTCCGCTGATAATTACCGACACAGCATCGTCAATATATGTTTTTAATGTATTCAATGAAGAACCGCTATTCTTTTCCCGCGCCTGAAGATCGTTTTTTCTGATCTCGGTGTAATGATTAACACACTTCACAAAAAGCTCTTGTTTATCTCCAAGGGTATTATATAAACTGCTGCTATTGATTTTCATTGCTTCGGTGAGGTCGCGAAGTGAGGTACCATGATAGCCCTTTTCCCAAAAAACCTCCATAGCTTTTTGGATTGCTGCCGTTTCATCAAATTCTACGTTTCTCGCCATTATAATCTTTATACCCTGCAAACATATCACTAATCTGAAACACACGTTTCAGATTAGTGTCATTTATCATGTTTGTCCCTCCAAAAATTGTTTACTTAGTGCTTGCCGCTTCTTCGATTACATTCAATACTTCTTTGGCATTTGAAATCATCAATACATGTCCGGATGAGATTTCAGTTGTTTTTGCCTTCATTCTTTTCGCCATAAAACGTTCCAGGTCCGGAGCGATTGTTTTATCATTTTTGGCTACCACATACCAGCTGGGTTTAGTTTTCCAGGCGGGTGAACCACTTTTATCATCAAACACAGTATGGAAAGCGGGCGTTTGGGTAGCATAAACCAATACCTGTTGTTTCGGGTTCAGATCATTGGCAAATACAGATTTCACCCCTTCTTCAGAGATATATACAAAACCATTTGTTGGCGCAAGATATTTGGTAAGTTCGGTTTTGGGACCATTTGCCGATACAGCTAGAAGGGATTCTCCTAATTCCGGTCCATAGGCTGCCAGGTAAACCAATCCAACAACTTTAGGGTCGTTACCCGCCTGCGTAATCACAAAACCTCCCCAGGAATGACCCACCAGTAATACTTTACCTTTTACCTGGTCAATAGCCCTTTGGGTAGCGGCAACATCATCGGCCAATGACGTGATTGGATTTTGTACGGAAATTACCCGATAGCCTTTGGCCTGCAAGGCACTGATTTGATAAGAGAAGCTTGAACCATCAGCCCAAATGCCATGGACAAAAATGATGGTTGGTTTTTCGGTTTCAGGATTTTGAGCAAAGCTTGCTGCATTAGCCATTAATGCTAATAAAAAAAGTAAATAAAATTTAAATGTTTTCATGATTTGTATTTTGGTTAATAATGGGTTTACACTACCGTGTGTATCATTTTGTAATGGTACAGCGAATGTGAGGCTAATAACAAAGAAAAGCAGGTGATATAAATCACATTCAGAGCTGGTGCTGCTAAATGTGATTTACATCACTATGGATGAAGGGGGAATTTAATTTTCTGACGGGCTGATTTACCGATGATAAATATCTTTTTAAATTTGATTTGCTGTAATCCTTTCATCACTATCTTTAAAAATCTTATAAAAAAAAATTGAAGCATAAACCAACCGGAGTTTTCAAATATCCATTATCGCCTTTGGCTAAGGCGGGTTTGATAATTAAAAACATGTCAACTGAGCGGCATGTTGCTGAGCATGACCTTTCAAAGCCTCATCGGGACGATCATTATTTAATTATGGTGGCTATTGGAGGTGATTTTATCATTGATATAGATTTTGAGAAAAACGTGGTTACAGCGCCTGCCATATTGCTTATTAATCCGGGACAAATCCATCACATCATCTCCACGAACAAACCTGAAGGTTGGGCAATGAGTATAGACCCGGCATTGATCGATCTGGAGTTTCAATCGATTCTGGAAAAAGGTTTTAACCGGCCTTTAATTTTGGAGCCGGCATCTGCTTTTTACAATCATACCGTTGTTTTACTGGAGCAGATGGAAAAGATGCAGGCAGCCATCACAAATCCGTTTCAAATGCACATCAGTCACTCCATGCTGAATGCATTGGTTGGCCTGATTGCCGGAGAAGTTATGGCTGCTGATCCTGCTGGAAAAACAAAAGCCAATCGTGCAACTTTAATTGAGCAGGCTTTTACAGAACTGCTAAAAAAACATTATAAAGACTGGAAGCAACCGGCAAAATATGCTGCAGCACTGAACATATCTGTGGCACATTTGTACGATACCGTTAAAAGTATAACGGGCGATTCTGTATCAGCACAGATTCAGCAGTATGGCATGCTGGAAGCAAAACGATTGCTTTGTTTTACAAAATATACCGTAAGGGAAATAGCCTACCAGTTGGGTTATGAGGAGCCTGTTTATTTCGGAAAGCTGTTTAAAAAGATTACAGGATTTACACCTTTGCAATTCCGTCAAAAATACCACGATTAGGACTACATTTTCAAGGGTTCGTTCTATTTTATCCTGCATTTATCCACGTTCTTTGCGGTATAAATAAAGTAAAAAATGAATCAGGAAATAAACGTCCAATTGGTTTTGGATACCTTTAAACAGGCTGGAAAGGTCTTCCTTCAGGATTATAAAAAAAATACTATTCCAGCTAATAAAGAAACGTTTTTTCAACAACTTAACGAGATTGATGAACGTTGTATGTTGATTCTGGAAAATGGCTTAGCTCCCGGTTTTCCGGATATTCCATGGAATACAGTTGATGAATTTGATAACGACGGACAGAAACATCCATTGCCACTGCAGGCGTATTGGATTTGTGATGCTATGGATGGCGCCATTCAATATTTGCAACACATTCCGGGCTGGACCATTAACCTGGCTTTGGTTTGCAATGGAGAATTGTATTTCTCGGTGATATACGATCCATTAGCGGATGAGCTGTTTTGGGCAGAGAAAGGCAAAGGAGCCTATATGAATGGCACTCCAATCAAACCGCTGGTGAAAACAGATCCGGATATTATGCTTGCTGTTTTTGAATATGGACACGAAGAGCCCGCAAACCCGGTTCTTAGGGTGCAACAAGGCGCGGCGGTGACAGATTTACTCAATCGTTTTGGCGTGGTTAGAAATTACGGTCCGCATGGTTTACAACTGGCTTATGTTGGCGCCGGCCGGATAGATGTATTTCATCAATTGGGACTGGACACCTTCAACTGGCTGGCGGGTATTTTAATTGCACAGGAAGCTGGCGCGGATATCCTGAATGCCAATGGAGATAGCTGGAAATGGGGCGACGAAAGTTTGCTCGTTTCTGCTCCCGGTATTGCAAACAGATTGATCTCGGATAAATAATTCAACAAAAAAACATGAACATTACAATTATAGGCGCCTCAGCCGGTATAGGATTGGCGACGCTACAACAGGCTTTAGAGAAAGGCCATCACGTAACGGCTTTATCAACCCGAACAGAGAGTATTCCAGATCATCCGCATTTAACCAAAGTTAACGGAAGCGCTACTTCGGTAAATGACCTTACTAAGGTGATGAAAGGTGCAGATGGGGTAATGATGACCATTGGTACAAAGAATAAAAAACCAAATACGCTGTTTTCGGACACCGCCAGTGCGCTTGTAGAAGCTGGTAAAATATTGGATTTTAAGTCGCCAATTCTTGTGATAACGGGTTTTGGTGCCGGGGAGAGCAGCAAGTTTCTGAGCTTTTTTATGCGCACGGTCATCAGACTTTTTCTTAAGCATCAGTATATTGATAAGACCAGGATGGAAGAGATTATTGCAAAAAGCAACCTCAAATGGGAAATGGTTAGGCCTGGAAGGCTTACAAATGGTCCACTTACCGAAAAGTATAATGCCTTACCAGAGCTTGTTAAGGGAATGAAAGTTGGAAAGATTTCAAGAGCTGACGTTGCAGATTTTCTGTTACAGCAGGCAGAAGATCCGACGATGCTAAGGAGGTATCCGGCCTTGACTAGCTAAATCAAAATAGTTACGGAACGTAAAACTGTTTTGTTCAGCCATTCAAAAGAAAACGGGAATCATCACTAAGGACAATTCCCGTCTATCTAAATTAACGCTCTCGATATATAATACGCCGGAAAACTAGCTTTATTGTGTGACCCCTGATTTTTTTTGTTTTTTTTCTTTACCATCATTATTACTACCGGTTTACAGTATGCAGCATAGGTTTGGAGTTTAACGGGTAATTATGCCTTTTCAACGAGCCTTAATCCTCGTCTGCTGAATAGTGCTGAGCAAGTGTTTAGGTGTGCGCTAGATTTACATTAAGAAAATCAAAAACACTTAAATACATATCACATGGAAATTCAACAAACACCAGAAAACGCATTATCACATTCGGCAGTTACCGCGATCATTAATGCACCTATTGAAAAAGTAAACATTGCCGATTGGTTACTAAACCTTCCTGATGCAGAATATCAGCGCTGCTCTACCCAGCACATCGGGGCGGCGATTAGCAGTACTTATGACGGGCAGCCGGTTTCGTTAAATGTAGAAACCATTGGCGATGCCCTGATGGTGCAGCACTATGTGGCCGATGTAGCCCGTCCGGATTACTGCCGCATGCTCTCCATTTCAGATTCCATTACCAAAGGAGGCCGCACAAAGGTGCAGGTACTATGGGAACTTAAAGCCACAAAAATCGACGACAATACCACCCTGTACACCAACGAAATTCATGCTACAGCTACCCCTGAAATGTTGGAATACATAAAAGCACATGGATTAAACCTTAAGGATGCTGCAGCAGCACGCCAGGCCGCATCAGATGCACACAACCATGAGGAAACACCCAACTTCGCCAAAAGCATTGAGAACAAAGCACTCACTGGAAAATACAATCAACCATTTTAAATGATAAAGCGGGTAGGGTAACCCTATACTTTTTATCCCCTTCAAAGCTAAACCAAAACGAACCACAATTATGAACAATGCCACCTTAACACTTCAGCACTTCGAATCTCCTGCAAGAGAGATCATGACGATTAGTCACCACCAAACCTGGCTTGCCGGCAACACCATACAGAAGGATGATGCAGCAAGAAAATCAGCAGGATTTGCACGATACAATGATCACCTTAACAGGGCAGGATTGGGATTCTGGAGGTTCAGCTTTGCTGATCAGGTGGTTAAACTTTGTCCGGTATCGTGTTTAATGACACAGTTAAGGGGTACTGAAAGCCTCGCATCGTTACACAAAGTGCTTTATACAAGCAAAAAATCTGATCTTTTTCGCGAGATAAATGCCCTGGCCCAAACAGGAAATGGCTTTGAACAGGAGCTAAAACTGATGGATACCAATGGCGAATGGAAGTGGTTCAGGCTTACCGGAATTTTAGAACAGGCTACGGATGGCGAAAACGTGATCACCGGAACCCTATTGGATATTACAGCATTTAAACTTGAGGAAGCGAGAAAAACAGACCTGATGGATTTTCTTTGCCATGAGTTGAAATCACCGCTGAGTACCCTGAGGCTCTACATTCAGCTTACCAGTAGGAATATCAGAAACCGAATGCCTGACTGGCCTTCAGACGATATGGCCAAAGCCGACCAGCAGGTAACCCTCATGAATAACCTGGTAGATCAGTACCTGAATCTTTCCATCAGCCAAAACCATCCGACTGTACAAACGGAGTGCTTCGATGTGGTTGAACTGGTTTACCACACTGTATCGCAATTTGCAGCAGTAAATACCGATCATGTATTTAAGATTGATTTAAGCAATCAGTTACTGATTTCCGGTAATTGCACACAACTGGCACAAGTGATGAATAATATGATGAGTAATGCCGTAAAGTTTTCGCCTAGGCATAGTTTTATTAAGGTAAGCATCAAAAAAACCGGCAATAATATCGTGTTTTCGGTACTGGATCAAGGCATTGGGATTGACGCCGTTGATTTAAACCAGCTGTTTAGCAAGCGCTTCAGGGCGGGCCATAGCCGTACCGGGACTATTGAAGGCCACGGACTGGGTCTTTACCTTTCCAAAGGAATTGTGGAAGCACACGGCGGAAAGGTTTTTGTGGAAAGTGAACCTGGAAAAGGTTCCATATTCGGTTTCACCATCCCCCTTAAATGCACAAACTAATCTCAATATTCTTTTAATTCAGATCAACCATTCAACCTCATAAAATAAGTTATCATGCAAAAGCAGCAATTAAGTTTCAAATACGAATTAGAGAAAAAAGTTCCAAGACTGGCACCTGGCGGAATAACCAGAGGTGCTTCGGTAAATGATTTTCCGGCATCTGTTGGCCTTGCCGGGGTTTCTATGCGCCTGCAACCCGGCGGTATGCGCGAATTACACTGGCATGCCAATGCTGCTGAATGGGGCTATGTGCTTACCGGAAGTATGCGCAATACCCTGGTACACCCCGATGGCACCAGCTACATTGATAACTTCGAACCCGGGGATGTGTGGTATTTCCCCAGAGGATATGGACATGCCCTGGAAGCTACAGGAAACACAGAATGTCACTTTATCCTTATTTTTGATAATGGCAATTTCTCTGAAGACCACACTTTTAGTGTAACCGATTTTATTGCCCACACCCCTAAAGAGATTGTAGCCCAGAATTTAGGACTTACCCTGGAAGAGGTAGCGCTTTTACCAACTAAAGAGGCCTACTTTGCTTTGGGCGCAAACCCCGATGATAGTGCGGCAATTGCACAGCCACGGACCTACCCTGCATTAACAAGTACACACCGCTACCCTCTGCATGCTCAGGCCCCGCGCGTAATACCAGGCGCAGGCAAACAACGGCTGGTATCGCAAAATGAATTCCCGATCAGTAAAACCATCACCGGTTCGCTCTTGGAACTGGAGCCTGGAGCCTTAAGGGAAATGCATTGGCATCCCAATGCGGATGAGTGGCAATACTACATTTCAGGTAGTGCGGAAATGACGGTGTTCCTGGCAGAAGCCACAGCGGTTACAGAACAGTTCAGCGCAGGGGATGTAGGTTATGTACCAATGGGTGCCGGCCACTATATTAAAAACATAGGTACCGAAGTATGCAGGATATTAATCGGATTTAATTCGGGCAATTATGAGTCCATCGATTTGAGTGAATGGCTGGCTGCCAACCCCGATGATGTGCTGATCACTAATTTTGGAATCCCTGCAGAAGTGGTGAAAAAACTTCCGGGCAGGAAACTGTTTATTGCCCCTGCAACATCATAATGGCTTTGCTAAACTGAACAATGAGAGTGCTTTCTACCCGCACCATGAAACTGCCGGATGACCTGAAGCCAGGCACAAAAGACCCTCTGATGACCCTGAACCGACTGTTTAACAACTATTTATAAACAAAAAAAAGAGCACTATTACATGCTCTTTCAATTAGTAGCCCCGAGCAGAATCGAACTGCTATCTAAAGTTTAGGAAACTTCTATTCTATCCGTTGAACTACGGGGCCAATTTCTTTAAATTATCTCATTTGCATAGATATAATTTGATAATCAATTAATTAAATCTTTAAAAATTGCTTCGAGTGATCAATAAACATTAAATTAATTTCGCAAATATAATAAAACTTTTGGCCTTGGAGTAGTTATTTCAAATGTAGGCAGGGCTGTAGACATATCCAAGGAGGTTTTACTCTTAAAAGAGTCAGAATTATAATGACGGAATATCCCGCCTCAGCGCCAACACAAAAACTCGAAAAGGATCTAAACTTTGATTCATCCCAATTCTAGACAAATTATCACTCAGTTTAACCAGACAATTCATAGAGCCAACACCTCGGTAATTGATACAGGCGTATTAGTAATAGATTTTGACGGATGGAAAAAACTTATGAACTCTTCATACAATCAACAGGTTCTTGCTAAACTAAATAAAGTTTATAATATAATAACTTCAAATAATCAGCAAAAAATATATCTTAGAATTGAGAAAAATTTATGATACGGAATATATTAATTTTACTGACTATTTATATGAGTATTATGAGTTCTGCAGCAGGCCAAACTGATCAAAAAGATTTGATTATTAATTACTCAAAATTTATTTCTACAAATACTTTTGAAAATGCATCTCGAATTGAAAAAATTTATGTATATAATGAGTCTATATTGATTTTTCCAGTTATAAAAGGGATGGATATGCCTACAAATGGCATTAAGGTAGAGATACCCAAATGGATAGGTACTTGTAAAAATTTGAAAGAATTTTACCTGGTTGGTTTATTCATTTCGAATCTCGATAGTAATATTTTAAAGCTGGAAAGTTTAGAAAAACTTAAGTTTTCAATACACAAAAATTCAAATGTCGAGAAAATAATTTCTGATCTTGCGAAATTTGAATATCTAAAAGTTTTGGATCTATCGGATTCTATTATAGACAAAAAAAAATTAGCAAAATTTGAAATTGGTTTACCTAAAGTTAAAATCATTGACTCAGGTTTTTTTTAAATAGTACACTGTGTTTTTGACGTTCACTAATTTGTGTTTCGAAAAACAAGGAAAAGTAATTATTCTAAAAATAGAAAGTTATTGACCACCCACCAAAATAATGAACAAGTATAATTAGCATTCGAACTATGTCATTTAATGAAATCAGGTATCAGGAATTTTCTGCTATTGACTTTACAGAAATTTATATTAAACAACATCCAGAGGTATTAAAATTAGAGCATATTGTAATTTCCAACGCAAATTGGACAATTTATCCGCCAGATAATAAAATGCCGCCAAATGCTGTTTTTTATTCATTGCCAAAGGCCATAAAGGAGTTTAAATGGCTCAAAACATTATCATTGAAGGGGGTATTTCTTATTGAACTACCAACAGAGTTACAAGAGCTATCAGATTTAAAGCATTTGAGCATTCAATTAGCAGAAAAATCCGATATTAAAGGTATTTGCACAACACTTATTAAAGTAGAAAAACTCGAAACCCTCAATCTAACTGGGTCAATCATCTCAGATGAAATATACCACAAAATTAAACAGGAACTACCTAATGTCAAGTTAAGTGATGTGATTAGAAATATGCGAAATAAAGTAAATAAAAACAATTAACACCAAACTGATTTGCGAGTATTTGATTGTATGAACTAAAATCGTACACTAATGAGAGGAATAGACGGATAAAAATAAGGGGAGCCTGAACTCCCCTCGAGTGCGCAAATATATAAAATTATCTATTGTTTCAAACTAAATCTCACCCTTCTACCTGATCACGCTACCTTCCGGAAATTGATCAACCGGCGAAACGAAAGTCAGTTTACCTTCAGCATTTTCGGCCATTAAAATCATTCCCTGAGATAAGATCCCTTTGATTTCACGTGGTGCCAGGTTCACGATCATGCTCACCTGCTTACCAATAATGTCTTCAGGTTTGTAATGCTCCGCGATTCCGGAAACAACCGTTCTTTCATCAAGACCGGTATTCACCGTAAGCTTAAGCAGCTTCTTGGTTTTCTCTACTTTCTCGGCAGCAATAATGGTAGCCACGCGGATATCCATCGCAGAGAAATCATCGAAGTTGATATTTTCTTTAGCAGGGGTAGCACTTGCATTGTTCGCTGCATTACTGGCTTTACTTTGGTTGAGTTTCTCTATCTGGAAGTCGATTTCAGCATCTTCAATTTTCTCAAACAACAGGGTAGCTTCACCAATGTCATGTCCGCGTTTTAGCAAACTGATAGAACCCGCATCATCCCAATCGTGACCACCGTTTTTCAGCATTTTCATTAACTTATCTGCAGTAAATGGCAGGAAGGGTTCAATCAAAATCTGGATGTTCGCGGCAATCTGTAGCGCAACGTGTAAGATGGTACGGACCCGGTCTTCATCGGTTTTGATCAGTTTCCAGGGCTCTGTTTCAGCCAGGTACTTGTTACCTAAACGGGCAACATTCATCACTTCCGAAAGCGCTTCTCTAAAACGGTACTGCTCTATAGAAGCCGATATCTTGGCAGGATAACCTGCTAATTCATCAATTACAGCCTGATCTACAGGGGTAATTTCCATACAGGTAGGCACTGAGCCACCAAAATACTTATGGGTAAGCACCACCACGCGGTTTACAAAGTTTCCGAGTATAGCTACCAGCTCATTGTTATTGCGGGCCTGGAAATCTTTCCAGGTAAAGTCATTGTCTTTGGTTTCAGGAGCCGTAGCCGTAAGCACATAACGTAAAACATCCTGTTTGCCTTCAAACTCACGCAGGTATTCATTTAACCAGACCGCCCAGTTCTTGGATGTCGATATTTTTTGACCTTCAAGATTCAGGAACTCATTTGCCGGAACATTATCTGCAAGGGTATACTCACCATGTGCCATCAACATTGCCGGGAAAATGATACAGTGGAATACGATATTATCTTTACCGATAAAATGAACCAATTTGGTCTCATCGCTTTTCCAGTATTCTTCCCAGCCGCATTTGTCAGAATCAAAATTGCTGATATAATACTCTTCAGCCATTGGATTCCAAACATCAAGCTTGGCATAGTTACAAAGCTCTTTGGTAGCTGAAATGTAGCCAATAGGGGCATCAAACCAAACGTAAAGGACTTTTCCTTCCGCATCGCGAAGCGGAACACGTACGCCCCAGTCTAAATCTCTGGTCATGGCGCGTGGCTGTAAGCCTGCATTTAACCAGCTTTGGCATTGGCCGTAAACATTCGGGCGCCACTCTTTATGGCTTTCGATGTAAGTTCTTAAACGCTCTTCATATCGGTCGAGCGGTAAAAACCAGTTTTTAGTTTCTTTTAGAATCGGCTGATCACCGGATAAAGTGGACTTAGGATTAATTAAGTCTGTTGCATTTAGCGTTGATCCGCAGTTTTCACACTGATCGCCATAGGCATTTTCATTTCCACATTTTGGACAAGTACCGGTGATATAACGATCGGCCAGGAATTGCTTCGCCGTAGGATCATAATATTGTTCAGTGATTTCTTCTGTGAATACGCCTTTATCGTAAAGTGTTTTGAAGAATTCTGCAGCAGTTTGATGATGCGTTTGAGAAGAAGTACGGTGGTAGATATCGAATGATACACCGAACTCCTTGAACGAATCACCAATGATTTTATGATATTTATCTACAACCTCCTGCGGCGTAATGCCTTCTCTTTTCGCTTTCAGCGTAATCGGCACCCCATTCTCGTCAGATCCACAGATGAACTTAACATCGCGTTTATTGGAGCGCAGGTAGCGGGCATAAATATCTGCAGGAATATACACTCCGGCAAGGTGACCAATATGTACAGGCCCATTGGTATAGGGAAGCGCTGCAGTAACGGTATATCTTTTTATTTTACTATTATCCAAAACAATTTTTATTATTTTGGCAAAGATAAGTGTTTTGAAGATGATAAAGCAGCCCCCGTATTTAAAAAAAGGAGATAAGATCGGCCTCGTTTGTCCGGCGAAGAAATTACCCAAATCCATTGATACCGCAATTGCAGTTTTAGAAAGCTGGGGACTGGAAGTGGTGATCGGAAAAAGCGTTTATGCCAGTCACCACCAGTTTGCCGGAACCGATGAGCTAAGGACCCGCGACATTCAGCAGTTTCTTGACGATACCAGCATCAGGGCCATTATTTCAGGGCGCGGAGGTTATGGAAGTATCCGGATTATCGATGAGCTGGATTTTACGGTATTTAAACAACACCCGAAGTGGTTTGTAGGCTTTAGCGACATCACCGTAATACTTTCGCACATCATTGCGCAAACACAAACCCAGTGCCTGCATGCACAAATGCCATATACCTTTGAGGAGTCGACACCTTCGGCGATTGAATCTTTAAGGGCATCGCTGTTTGGCGAGCCGCAGGAATACAGCTATACCAGCACTTTCAAAAGCAGGGCAGGAGTGGCTGAAGGCATTTTAATTGGGGGTAATCTTACCCTCCTGGTTACCATGCAGGGTTCAGTTTCGGAAATGGATTTCGACAATAAAATTCTCTTTTTGGAGGATGTTGGCGAGCAGGAGTATGCCATAGACCGCATGATGCGCATGTTGAAACGCGCAGGGAAACTCGCCAAATTAAAAGGATTGATTATCGGCGCTTTCAATGAGATAGCTGAAGAGAAAATATCTTTTGGACAAACGGCCGAAGAGGTGATATGGGACGTGGTGAACGAATACGACTATCCGGTTTGCTTCAACTTCCCGACGGGGCATATAGAAAACAACCTGAGCATGGCACTGGGCGCTAACGTTGCCTTAACGGTTGAAAACAAGAACGTTCACTTTAAATATTTATAACATGGCAATTCTGGATACTTTAGGAAAGTACCGCAACACAGGCTTATTACTGCTCCGTTTAGGAATCGGGGTAATGTTCATCATCCATGGTTTCCCTAAACTGGCTGGCGGTCCTCATGGCTGGACGGGCTTGGGTGGAAGCATGAAAGTGGTGGGGATTAATTTTCTTCCTGTTTTCTGGGGCTTTATGGCCGCAGCGACTGAAACCTTCGGGGGATTTTTATTGATTGTGGGATTGTTTTTCCGCCCTGCCTGTATTTTACTGGTTTTCACAATGATAGTGGCAGCGCTGGTACATTTCGGAAAAGGAGATGGCTTGCAAGGTGCGAGCCATGCAATAGAATCGGGTATTTTGTTTCTGAGTTTGATTTTTATCGGCCCAGGGAAATACAGTGTGGATAAGAAGTAAGGCAATTTTGTCAGACTAAAAAAAAGGCGATTTGAAAGATTCAAATCGCCTTTTTTATTAATTATCTGTCATCAATTTATTGAGAGATAATTCATCTGATGAAATTGGCCAGATGTAACCACTTTCCGTTGGTCCTTTTGAAGGAGCGCTTCCTTTTGCCGGGATGGTTAATAATAATCTCGTTAAATCAGGTGCACGTAAGCCCTCACCTAAAAATTCGATTCTTCTTTCCAACAATAGTGCGTCGGTAAAATCTGCTACGGATGTTGGTACAAGTGTAGTTGTTGCATCCGAACGCTGACGAACAGCATTGAGTAACAATAGTGCTTGCGGATCAATTGTATTGGTGCTACGAACCCTTGCTTCAGCTAAATTCAATAGGACTTCCGCCCATCTGATTACAGGAACATAATCTGTATAAGGACTTGCTGTGGTGTATTTGGCAACAAATTGCTTTGATGCCGATGAGGTGAAGATCAAAGCTCTTCTTTTATCAGCAGCTTTCCAGGCCGTATTTGCGATAATGCCCGTAGGATTTAATGAAAATTCGGTTGTTCCGGCTACCGATCCTGTCCAGTAAAAATAAGATGAAAGGGAATTCTGAGTACCAGGGTAATCAAGCGGACTCGCCGAAGAAGTCATTGGTAAGGAGAATACAGATTCAGCAGTGGTATAAGGTGCTTTGAATACCGAGGCAATATCTGATACCAGATCATTAGCCACATTCACCTTTGCCTTAAAAGGAGCAACTGCCGGTACCAGCTTATTGGCTTCAGTAATTACTTCAGCCCATTTACCCATTGTGAGATAAACCCTGGTTTTTAATGCAATTGCAGTGTTTTTATGGGCTCTGGTAGTATTCAATAACGCTGTGGCATTGGTTGATGGCAGATTTGCTTCTGCGTAATTTAAATCAGAAAGAATCTGTGTATAAACCTGATCAACAGTACTTCGTGCCAGATCAGATGAACCCGGACCGGTAATTCCAGTTAAACGAAGTGGCAAACCTGGCTTACTTCCGTTTCCATCAGCATATGGCCTGGCAAAGAGCTGTAATAAACTGTAGTAAGATAAGGCTCTTATCAATCTGGCTTCGGCAGTATATTTTGCCCCGGTAGCTTCTCCTACAACAGAATTTCCTTTCGAGGTCATCCCGTCAATAAAAACATTACACCTATTGATAGTAAGATAAGCCTGAGACCACAGTCCTTTAACTGAAGTTGCACTATTAGCCAGGTTCATGCTCCAAACATCTGAAGCAGTAACTAAATTCCCGGTTTCATTGATAAAGTCTTCACTTCTGATGCTTCCGTAAACCAAATAACGACCACCATAAAAAGCACCATTCTTTAACGAGCCATATAATGAATTGGCCTGGCTCTCAATACGGAACTGCGTATCGAAAGCATTTTCTGCAGCTACAGATGTTTTAAGTGACGGATCGAGCAACTCTCTTTTGCAAGAGCTGGTAAACACGACTGCCGAACACAAAATAGCTATATATAAATTTCTTTTGTTCATGATTAATTCCTTTATATTTTAAAAGCCTAAACTAAGTCCCATAGTATATGTTCTGGCGTTTGGACCTGAGTTGCGGTCTGAACCTTGTCCGGATGCGCTTGATCCATTGGATGACACTTCAGGATCTGGTCCGGGATATTTAGTGATAATGGCAAGGTTTTGTCCGGCTACGTAAACGCGTAAACGGTTTATTCCTGATTTACCGAATGCAGTTGAAGGAATGGTATAGCCTAAACTTAAGTTTCTAAGCTTAACGAAATCTCCCTTGAAAACATTTATATCCAATGGAATGGTATTACCATAGGAAACGTTATCCGTATAGATGGCTCTTGGGAAATCGGTTACGTCACCTGGTTTTTGCCAACGGTTCAATACATCGACAGCATTGTTCCAGTATCTTTGATCATGTAAACCTGCATTTGTTCCGTAAGAAACCCAGAAACCTAACTGATAAGTCAACATCACGTTAAGATCGAAGTTTTTATAACGGAAGGTATTATCAAAACCACCATAAAACTTAGGCGCAGTGTTGTGATACATTTCTGCATCAGCTCCTTGCGTTATTGGTGGTGCGGTTGCGCCATTATCTAAATAAGTCCATTGTGACGCACCTGTAGGTACAATATGCTGATAAGTTACAGCGCGCCCTGCTTTATTGATGAAGATCCTTCTACCAGTAGCCGGATCAACTCCGCCGGTACGCACAACATATAAGTAACCTACTGAATAACCCGGGATACTGCGGTTAACATTTTCCCCTGTAGTGGTTGATCCTGTAGGCGTAACAATCTCCGTTAAACCTGGAGCCAGAGCTGTAACTTCATTTTTATTGTATGAAATATTGAAGTTACTATTCCATGAGAAATCATTCGATTTAAGTGGTGTTGCATTCACGTTAAACTCAAAACCTTTATTATACATCGAGCCAACGTTGGTAGCAACCGTAGAGGGAACTCCTGTGGATGGCGATTGGGAAACGTTCAGAATTAAACCGTCGATGTTGTTTTTGTAATAATCGATCTCAAATTCAATACGACCTTTTAGAATTCCGAAATTGATACCAATATCAGTTTTCTTACTGGTTTCCCAGGTAAGCTCTTTGTTCCCTGCTGCACTGTAGATTGACGAAGCTACACCACCATACAAGGCAGATCCATAAGTAGAAAAGGTGGCATAATCTCCAATTCCGGAAATATTACCTACTTTTCCATAGCTACCTTTCAATTTGAAACTGCTAAATACTTTGTCTAAACCAGCGTCGCTCCAGAAATTTTCTTTCGTAATTTCCCATCCTGCTGAAGCTCCCCAAAAAGTTCCTTTTTTGATACCTAGAGCAGAATACTCGTCTTGTCTTAAATTGCCACTCAAAAAGTATTTTCCGTTATAGTTATAGTTTAATCGCCCGAAATACGACAACAGATAATTTTCACCGTAAGCGGCACCTGTTGAGTTATTTAGCGTAAAGCCGGCCTGAACTACATCGTAAGCAGGATCGGTTAAGCCCTGGCGATCGATCCCATAGCCTGTAACCGTATTGCGTTGCTGCTCTTGTCCAACTAACAGATTAAAGTTATGGTTGGAAACAGCATAATCAGCTTGTGCAGTATTGGTCCATGTCCAGTTTTTTCTTTTTCTAAAAGCACCGATGGCCTCACCGCTTACACCTTGTCCTGGTCCGTGAACCGGGTTGTAAAAGATATCATTGTCGCTATTGATATAATCAATACCATACATGGATTTTAGATTTAACCATTTAAATGGGGTTAATTGCAAATAGGCATTTGACTGAAGATGGTCAAGCTCGTTATTTTCCCTATTTAAAGATAATACCTGAGCAAAGTTGTAAAATCCTACCTGGTTACCGGTTACAATGTTATTCATCGGGCCTACGAAGGTTGCACCTAAGTTGAAACTACCATCATTGTTGTACGGTGAAACGTTTGGCGAATTTACCAGTGCAGTTCTGGCTATCCCTGAAGTACCATAAGCTTCGCCATTCAACGAACCTGATGATATAGCAGCCAGGTTTTTCTCATTTGAATAAGATAATTTACCACCGATGGTAATAAACTTATTCAACTTGCTGTCTATATTAAACAAACCATTTAATCGCTTGAAATCATTTTTTTGATATATACCTTGTTGATTGGTATAACCAAAGCCCATGTAGTACTTCGTATTATCAGTACCGCCTGAAACATTAACATTGTGATTTTGTGACACGCCTGTGCGATATGCATAATCATACCAGTTGGTATTGATAGGCTGCCCGTCAGGACCATTGGTTAGCGCGAATTTCTGTACCTGGGTAACACCATTCAGCGTAACATTCATACTATTGGCGCGGATGGCTACAGCATTGGCAATTGCTTCATTTTTATAATCTGTATACTGGAAAGCATCAAGTAGTTTTGGTAAACGATACGCTTCCGACCATCCAACATAAAAATCGTAATTTACTTTTGGAGCACCTGTTTTACCCCGTTTAGTAGTAACGAACACTACTCCGTTTGCTGCACGGCTACCGTAGATGGCTGTTGAAGCAGCATCTTTAGCAATATCAATACTCTCAATATCATTTGGGTTGATACTTGCAAGTGGATTTGCTGCAGAGGCTGTTAAACCCTGATCGCCTGTTGTAGCAACAATTCCATCGATAACAAACAGCGGTTGGGAACTCAATGAGATGGAATTTGTTCCCCTGATCCTGAATACCGGCGGGGTATTTAACACACCCGCGGGAACTGTAATTTGAACACCCGATGCCCTACCTGCTAAACCTGCCTCCAAACTTTGGATTGGCTTCTGGGCTATGGCGGCGCCGCTAACAGATGCGGTACTTCCAGTAGTTTCGCCTCTTTTTTGAGTACCGTATCCTACCACAACAACATCTGTTAATGTTTGTGAATCATTTTCTAAAGATACGTTAAGCGTGTTTGAAGAGCCAATGGTTCGGGTAATGGTTGTAAATCCAATAGATGAAAATTCAAGTGATGTTACGCTGGCTGCAATCTTAACGGAGAATTTACCATCTGCGCCGGTTGTGGTTCCACCGGCTGCTCCTTTAGTTTTGACAGTTACTCCAGGAAGTGGCATCCCATCTTCCTTCGCGGTAACAGTACCTGTGATTGTTCTTTGCTGAGCCATTGCAGTACCTGCGACAAACAGCAGCATGAACAAACTCTGTAAAAGTTTTTTCATAAAATTTAGTTTAGATTAATTGATTATTTTTCTAATATAGAATTTAGGAACCTGTAATGCAAATATTACAAACAAAAATAAAAACTATTAATTTAAAGGATTTAAATAAAATGAATAATAAAAATGATGAAAACAGGCTTTAGAACGGAATTTTTTAAAATTAAATAAAAGATTTACGACTATTAAGTGCCAATTTCTATTAAAATAGTTACTATTATGTTAAAATAGTATTAAAAGTATTTTATTAAGGAATATAAAATATTAGCTACAGCGTGGTGAAAAACAAAAAAAGGGGCATATTTTCATATGCCCCTTCAAAAAAAGTGTTTATCCGTTATGGATTCTGTCCACCTGGCCCAATTGCAGGGTTAGTATCTATTTCTGATTGAGGAATAGCCCACTGCCATTCTGGTCCGCCTGCTGGTACAGACAATACTCCGGAAAGCGCAACTGTGTGGTTACTACCCGTTCTATCCAAAGGTAAATTTTGACGTTTTAAATCAAAAAATCTAAATCCTTCACCCCATAAATCAATTCTGCGTTGAATTAAAATTTCATTTAATAATGCCGTTCCAACATTCGTGGTAAGTACATAATTAGGGTTACGGTTTTTTGCGAATGTAAATAACACAGCCTGAGCTGCAGCTGTTTCAGTTGCCGTTCCTGCTATTGCCAAACGGGCTCTCGCTTCAGCCTCAATTAAATACATCTCACCTACACGCATGTTAACCACATCTCCAACACTGGTTGATCCCGCATTTCTGAACTTGCCTTGTTTATAACTCGCTGATGAGCCTGAAACAACGCCCGCAGGAAGATTATAGGCGATGAAAGTAGTAGAATTCCCTGCCGGATCCCATAATGCTTTACGAACATCACTTGTAGCAATTTGGTTGTACAGCGCAGAGTTCATTCGTTTAGGAACAGTTCTATTTGCTGTTGAGTTGAAAGTACCTAAGTAAGCAAAAAACGAATAGAAATACGTTGTTTGATCTTCTTGCTGTCTGCTGCCCCACATCCACTCCTGATTGTCATAGTTGTTGAATCCGCCTAGATATTCAGCATTGGTCATCAAATTTAAACCAGTTCTCGCTTCCAATGCATTTTGAGCTGCAATAGCCCATTTACCTTGCGTTAATGCTACCCTGGCTTTTATACCTTTTGTTACATTAATATTGAAGTGTGATTTATTAGGTCTTGCCGTTGCACCAGAAAAAGTAGAGATGGCTAAATCCAGATCAGCATTAATCTGAGTATAAACGGCTTCAACTGATGCTCTTGGAGTACCTGGTTTACTGTCAACTACCGATGTATTCATAATTGGAACACCTGCCTGGGTGTTATTCCCTGCAGCATCATAACGTTTACCAAAAACCTGAACCAATACAAAATGTGCCCAGGCCCTGTAAGTTAATGCTTCGGCCTTGATCATTTTACGGTCTGCCGCTGGTCCTTCTGCATTATCGATATTATCAATGATTAGGTTTGCATTGGCAATGATTCTATAGTAAAAAGTATAGATAAATGAGTTGTTTGCATTTGCAGCACTTCTATGGGTTACCCATTTGTGTACACCATATGCGGTAGTACTTACTGTATTCACAATATCATCGCCCATATAATCAATATTAAGGTTAACCGCACCCTGTCCGCCTTCCTCTTGTCTTGAATATTGAATATATAATGATCTGTTAATGCCGTTTAATGCTGCCAGCGCATTAGTTGTTGTTTTAAAAGCCTCGGATTTATCAACCGCATCAGTAGGAGTGGTAGATAAATAGTCTTTTTTACATGCCCCAATAGTTAGCGTAAGCGCTATTAAAGGCAAAATAATTTTATTTCTTGTTTTCATGATTTTTACTTTTAAAATGATGCATTCAAGCCTAAACTCACTATACGTGTTGGCGTATAGTTATTGGTATTCACACCAGTAAAACTTTCTGATGGATCTAATCCTTTACGTTTTGAAACAAGGAAAAGATTTTCGCCTGATGCGTAAACATTAACTCTGCTTAAACCAATTTTCTTGATGAAATTAGTTGGTAGGTTGTAACCAAGGATTGCCGATCTCATATTCAAATATGATGCATCAATCAGGAATCTGGTAGAGGTTGCATTGTTAAAAGTTGACCTTCCCACATCCAATCTTGGAATCGAGGCTGGGTCGCCAACTTGCTGCCACGAGTTCAATGCATCTACATGCAATGCACCACCATATCCGGCGTATGACATTAACGATTGGTAAGTAGCATCATAAGCTTTACCACCAACCTGATAATTCATAATTACCGCTAGTGAAAATGCTTTATAGGTGAAGGTATTGGTTACACTTCCAAAGAACTTTGGAATAGATGATCCAGAGTAATCGTATAAAGCGTTGTTTGGGTTAATAGTATAACTTTGTCCGTTGATTGTTCTCGTGTCAGCAGCTGAACCTGGGCTCAATGGATTGATCAAAAATAATCCCGCACCATCTGCTGGGTCTACACCTGCCCACTGACGCAACCAATACTCGTATCTTGATTTGCCTTCTGCTAACTGTTTTGTACCATCAATAATGGTTGGGGTTTCCGTTGGCATTTTGGTAATCCTGTTTCTGATCAGTGACCAGTTAATGTTCATATCCCATTTGAAATTACGAACTTTAACAATATCTCCTGCCAGATTGATCTCGATACCTCTGTTCCACATCTTTCCGATGTTTTTAGCAAAAGTGCCCGTTCCGCTACCAATACCTAAACCAGTTGACAAAGGAAGTGGCACGTTGAATAACAGGTCAGATGATTGCTTGTTAAACACCTCAAAGCTACCATGTAATCTGTTCTTGAAAAATCCGAATTCTAAAGCAGCATCAATTTGTGTTTGCGTTTCCCAAGTAATGTCTGGATTAGACAATGTTCTGAATAGAATACCTGGTTCAGCAGCATTATTGTAATCTAAACTATATAATGATCGCTCTAGATTGTAACCAGTCAAACCATCGTTTCCTAAAGATCCATAAGAAGATCTCAATTTTAAGTAGTTAACCCAGCTTGCATCTTTCAAAAAGCTCTCTTCACTGATTAACCATCCTAAACTTGCTGAGTAGAAATTACCCCATTGGTGACCTGGTCCCCATTTAGAAGAACCGTCTCTACGAAATGAACCGGTTAAAAAATATTTAGACTGATAGTCATAATTCAATCTGGTAAAGATTGCTTCTTTTCTATAGTCTTGAATATAAGATGACAAGTCTGTAGTGGTAGTGAAATTGATCAGCTCATTATTTCCATCAACCACTTGCGTGTTTCTGGCACCGGTTAAATATTTATAGGTAAAATCATAATTATTATGCCCCACCAAAGCAGTAATAGTATGATCGCCCAATTTTTTATTATAAGTTAATAATTGCTCAATCGTGTAAGTTGTAGTAGTAGTTGAAGTATTTCTTGCTCTTCCTCCCGGCGCTCCATCACCCACTATTTTGTTTTGATAATCATTTAGGAAATAGTTATTAATGTCTACACCTAAATTTTGAGTGAATTTGAAGTCTTTCAGAAAGGTAACTTCACCATAGGTTCTTGCACTTAGTGCATTTCTTTTGATGATGGTGTTATTCAATAAAGTTTCTTCCAGAATGTGACGTCCGGCATACGCTCCTGACGGACGGTTAGGAATTCCTAAGGTTCCTTGCAAGTTACCAGTATCGTAAATTTTGTTACCATTCACGTCTAACAAGAAATCACCTGTAGTTTGATTGTGCGCATAAAGCGGATAGATAGGTCCTATGTAACGCGAGAAGTTGAACGGATTAACAATACTTCCACTACCATCGGCATCAGCCTGGTTTGATTTTGTAATGTTTGCATTGATATTTAATCCGGTTTTGAACCAGGATAATGGTTTTGTATTAATGCTTACGCGGCCATTAATTCTGTTGAAATCAGATCTGATTACATAACCTTTTTCACTCAAGTAGCCTAATGAAGCAAAATAATCAGATTTTTCTGTAGCGCCACTATAGGACATAGAGTAATCACCTCTTTGACCAACTCTTTGTAATGGAGTTCTCCAGTTCAAATCATCTGGATATAATAATGTGGCATTAGGATTTAATTTACCATCTGTACCTACAATTTCGTTATTCGCAACATTGAATGGGTTGTTTAACAGAAGGCCTCTAATACCGTTTGTTGCTGCTGTATTTGCAGCAGCTAAAGTAGAACCGGTACCTGTTGTTGGATAAACTAGACTGTTACGGTAGGCCTGCCATGCTAAAGGGTAATATTGGTAAGCATTAACTGTTTCATATTCCGGAATACCTCTTGAGGTTAAACCCTGAATAACTCTTAAATCCAATTGTTCTTTTCCTTTTCTCCCTTTTTTGGTAGTAATTAAGATTACACCATTACCAGCACTGGATCCGTAAAGCGCAGAAGATGCCGCATCTTTCAACAAAGAGATACTTTCGATATCGTCAACACTGATATTGCTGATGTTCCCTGAATATTGAATGCCATCTACGACATAAAGTGGATCATTTGAAGCAGAAATCGAACCAAATCCACGAACACGAATAGTTGGTCCGGAACCTGGCTGGCCACTACCAGCATTCACCTGAACGCCTGGTGCTGCTCCAGCTAAGGCACTGTTTAAATTGGTTACAGGCCGTTGAGCCATATCTTCAGCACGTACCGTAGAAATTGAACCTGTGCTTTTACCTTTAGTCGTCGTCCCGTATGCCTCCGTAATTACAACTTCTTGTAAGGATTTTGCATCTGTTTCCAAACCTAAGTTTATGGTATTCGAACCACCTAGATTAATGACTTTAGTGGCAAAGCCAATAAAAGAGAATTGAAGGCTCTTTGTTGATGAGGTAACCCGAATGGTATATTTACCGTCGTTACCAGATGTGGATGTTGCTGTTGAACCTACAGCTTTGATGCTAACGCCAGGAAGGGGAGACCCATCGTCTGTTGACGTTACTGTTCCAACAATTGTTCGATCCTGAGCCACGCATTAAATGCAATGAACATCAACACGAACAAACTTTGTAAAAGTTTTCTCATGAAATTTAAGTTAGTAATGATTAAAAAATTTTGACTAATATAATTAAAATGGTTGTAATACAAATATTACAAACAAATTTTTAAAACACTTTTTGTGATTTTAGTAAAAAATTATCGAAATACTCTTTAGTACTCGAGCTTAAGGACAATAAGAGGTCAATCTGAATCAGTCCAATCAAACATCCAATTTACGAATATATGTTTTTAAGCAACTATTGAAGTGCATGGCGATTGATAAAGAACCGAACTATTGGCTGGGATCATATTCTTCCAATTATGAAGAGAAAAGGAATTAAATAAAAAAAACATCAACCGAACTTGTGGCTACTGTTTTAGGTTCAATAACTGATTTAAAAAAAATTATAACTTCGTAAAGAAGGCTACGAGGTCAGCTTCATTCTTTAGTGGCAGATTAGCATTGAATTGCTCAGTAGCTTTCAGGCCCTTTTCAGCTATAGCTGCTGCAACTCCTTTTTTATTTGGCTTTATTTCATAAATCGTCTGACCATCCAAAACATAATATTTGATTCGGGAATCAAAACGCATCTCGGTAACCTCATTATAGCCTTTAGTAGTAATAATATCTTTGGTCACTTTTTTTAATAGTTTAATATTACCATCTGTAAGCACTTCGTACATCGTGTATTGATCGTTTTTCTCAATACCAGGAAATCCCGACTTAAAGGTATGGATAGCGGAACCTTCCGCAATTGTAAAAGCCCGAACAGGCTTAGTAAATTCAAGTTTGTCTGCGCCACTTTTAAAGTATAGTTTATCCTTAACCTGATCGTACATGAGATCCAGATTTGTGTAGCTTCCTGTTTCTCCAGCCAGACTGACACTTCCTTTAGACCAATCTTTAAACATGTTAGGGTTTCCTTTAACATTATCTATCCGGGGCTCGGTAATTGCTTTTCCTGTAGGGACAGAAAGTTTATTGGAATTGGTATCGAATTGTGCACGAACGCCCAAGCTTAAAAAAGAAAAAATAACTAATGATAAGCGAAACAGTTTCATATAATTAATAAAATTTGTTCATGGATTGACGTTTAACAACTTCAATCCCTGTAAGAATTTAGGGTAGTTTGGTGAAAGCAGCAATCAGTTGAGATTCATTTTTAATCTCATTATTTTCAGTTGTATCACCTGATAAACCGAGTTTATTGATCGCTAAGCGATAGCTTTCTGTATTCGGTTTAACTTCAAAAATAGTATCACCAGTATTAACATAGTATTTGACACGACTATCATATCTTTTTTCAATACGTTGGTCATAATTCGTAGCAATTGATACATATTTTTGTTCCTGTTTCAATAATTTGATGGCGCCGTTATGTATAACCTCGTAAATGGTGTTTGAATTATTTCCCTCGATAGAAGGGAAACCAACCTGGAAAAGGCGAGAGCTGTTGTCGCCTGATATGGTAAATTCTTTCACAGGCTTATTCAGTACATAAACTTTCTTATTTCCTTTTACAAATATTTTATTAATTACCTGGTTATATTGTAACTCAATATCTGCGTAAACAGCATCCTCATCTCTTAAAACGATATCGCCTTTTTGCCATCCACTGGCCGTCGTCGCATTTCCCTTTACAACATCTGCTTTAATATCGGTTTCAGGGAGATAATTGTGCTCACGTTCGAAGAAATCTGGAGCATCCCATGCTGCATATCTGAAAGTTTCGGGTCCGGGAGGCCTCATAGGGAGCACACCCTGTCCTTGAGTTTGTCCAAATGCAGTAACACTGCTCAAGCTGGTAAAAATCAGAATTGATAAAGATTTTATATTCATAGTATTATTTTTAGATAATTAAATATAAGTTAATTTTTTCCAAAAAAAAAGTCCTTACAAATAGTAAGGACTTTTAAACAAAATATTATCGTGATCTGTCAGTTATTAATAACCAGGATTTTGTTGAATACCAGGATTAGCAAATTTTTCAGCTACTGGAATTGGCAAAATATAATTTCTGGCAGTGATTGACAATGTTTTTGGAACTGCAGCTCCAACAGCAATGTCACGATCATCTCTAACTACAGGAAGTTGTCTTCTTCTTAAATCAAAGAAACGGTGCCCCTCGAATGCAAGCTCTTTATATCTTTCTAACATAACAGCATCGATAAGTGCTTCTTTCGTTGTAAAAACCTGATCAACATATCCTGTAATACGAGCTTTTCTCACAGCATTAAGTGCTGTTGCACCCGTAGTAAGCTGGTTTAGTTCAGCATTTGCTTCTGCTAAAATTAAATACATTTCAGATGTTCTTACCACTTTGATGTTATTAAATCTGTTTGTAGCAGTTTGACCTGAATATTTATTTACTTTCCAGCTTTCGCGGGAGGCCGCTACAGTTCCGTCTCTTAAGATAAACGCATTATAACGTACGTCAGTAGTTGGGTTGTATGTATCAATCAGCTTGTAGGATGGAGAGAAAAATACATCTGTATTATCATCTGTCCAATAAGTACGAACAGAACCAGTGTTAGAGTTTCTCCTTAACTGGAAGTAATTTTCCGATGTATTTGCATCAGTCCAGATTCCTGCATAGTCAGTTCCGGTAGCTAATGTACCTTTAGCTGCTATGGCTGCAGTTGCATAAGTAACGGCGTTAGCCCAATCTTTAGCATATAACGCCGCCCTTGCACGTAAAGCTGCTACAGCTGGCTTGGTGATTCTAAATATATCTGTGAAAGAAGCCGGGATTAATGCATCTGCCTGAGCAAAGTCAGCATTAACTTGTGCCATAACCTGACCAAAAGTTGACCTTTGAGGCTTGCCCAAAATTGATGATTCAAGCATGATTACGACCCCTAGTTGATCATTTTCGTATTTAGGAGCGAACCACCTTAATAATTCAGCATGTCCCATTGCTCTTAAAGCTAATAACTCGCCTCTTAACCTGTTTTTAGTTGCTACCTCGGTTGCTCCGGTAGCAGGAACGTTTTCGGCACTTACCAACGCACGGTTTACACGGTCTATTACATTATACATGGTACCCCATGAGGCTGTAACATCACCACTACCGCTATCGAAATCCCAACGATATGCTAAACCGAAATTCCTGGTCGAGTTATCCACTCCCCAACGTGCCTCATCAGCCATGATCGTATTTGCATAGAACGCCTGTTGATATTGCAAATTCGAATACGCACCAATTACCGCACGGTCCAGGTCATCAAGATTTTGAATTGCAGTTTCGTTAGAGATAGTATCAGTTGGTTTTAAATCGATATTTTTCTCACACGAGGTCAGTGCTACGCTACCTAAAAGCATTAGCCCGACGATTTTATTTATATTTTTTATCATTTTGTTATCAATTAAAAATTAACCTGTAAGCCTAATGAAAAGTTTCGTGGAGCAGGATATTTGAACTGAGCAATATTGTTGCTGTTTTCAGGATCAAATCCGGTCCATTTTGTCCAGGTACCAATGTTTTGTCCCATTGCGTAGATGCGGACACCGCTAAGAATTCTTGCCTTTTTCACCCATGCTTCAGGAAAATCGTAACTAAGTGTTAAGTTTCTCCAGCGAATAAACGAAGCATCTTCAATATCAAAAGAGCTAAACTGACGGCTTGAGTTTAAACGAGCAATGTTAGTATTTGTATTTGTAGGTGTCCAAGCATTAGCCATTCTGGTTTGCTGGTTGTATGCTGAATACTGACTTGTACTTGATAAAAAGAACGATTCATTATTGAACATAGAAAAACCTTGGAAGAATACAAATAACGTACTTAAGTTAAAACCTTTATATCTGATTGAGGTACCAAAACCACCTGATGTAGGCGCTTCATAAGTACCCCAGTTTGCAGTAGATTGAGTAGCTGCATTATATACATTTGTAGTTGTACCATTAGATTGTTTCGTATTTGGATCAACATTATAATATAACGGGTCACCATTCGCCGGATCTACACCTGCATATCCTACAGCATAGTGAGATCCCTTAGGTAATCCAACCCTGATGATTGACGTACCAGCTGGATACTCAGATGCTTGACCTAAATCAGTGATCATATTTTTGTTATAAGCGATATTTGCATTCAGTGTCCATACAAAATCTCTGGTTGCCAGTACATCAACCGCAACATTTGCTTCAACACCGGTATTACGGATACTTCCTGCATTTATTGACAATGAGCCAAATCCTGAAGTCAGTGATAATTGCTGACTGATGAAGTTATTTTTGGTATTGGTACGATAAAATTCCAAAGTGGTGCGGATTCTATTATTCCAGCCTGCAAAATCGACACCGATGTTTAATCCTTTAGTATATTCCCAATCGTAGTCTGGATTACCTGGTGTAGCTGGTGCAATACCTGCAACGCCTGAATAAGAAACGCTACCGTAAGTTGGAAGATATCCAAAGTTTGATTGATTTTGTGCAGTTGCAGTTTCTCCATAACTAGCTCTCAAGATCAATGTATTTAAAAAAGTACTTTGGTTTAAGAAATCTTCTTGTCTGATATTCCAGTTGGCACCAATCGAATAAAAACCTTTCCATCTGTTTTTCTCCGGCAGTTTTGACGAACCATCATATCTGTAAGTACCTTGAACGGTATACTTTTTATTGTAGGTATAGTTTACCAGTCCGATAAATGAGGTAAATCCATACTCAGTTTTACCCCCACCAACTGTAGGAATCATTGAGTTAGTGTTTGTACCTGCAGTAATACCAGCTGGTGTATTTAACAATTTTGGATTGATACCAAAACCATTATAATTAAATAAGCTCTCTCTGTATCTGATTGCCTCTACCAAAGCATTAGCATTGATTTCGTGTAATCCCCACGATTTTCCGTAGGTTAATCCAGAAGTGGATGTTAAATTCAAGATTCTGGTAACATTGTTACCATATGAACCTTGATTACCGTTTTGTACAGCAACCCCTGCATGCGATCCTGGAAAAATACTTCTTTCCTGAACAGTTTGACGATAATCTAAACCTAAGTTTGTAGTTAATTTCAAACCATCGTAAAGGTCATAAGTCGCATTAGCAATTACTGTAGACTTAATCTGATCTGTTTTTAACGTACTATTGTTTAAACGATCTAAGGCATTAGAACCTAACCGGCTATCAGCTAGTACACCATTAGCAGAAGTAAATGGATTAAAGGGTCTGAAACCGTTTGTGGTATTGTTAGACGTTAATATTTTACCATCAGGCCCATACGGGTTTTCCCATGGTAACGCCAGGTAAACGGCCGCAAATGGATTTGCTAATGTTACACTCGCTTCTGATTCAACAAAATTGGATTTCGACCAGCCAAGGTTACTTTGAAGTCCTAAATTTAGGCGTCCTGATGTGTGGTCAACATTTAAACGCATTGTATATCTTTCCAGGTTAGAACGTAAAGCAATACCTTCCTGATCATAGTAGTTGAAGCTTGAAAAGAATCTTGTCTGCTCCGAACCGCCAGAAGCGGTTACTTCATGTTGTTGAAATTTTCCATCTCTGAAAAAGATATCGTCCCATTTAGTATTAATATTAGTCAGTGAATCTCTGATTGCAGCTCTTCTTGCAGCCGTAAGTGTAGATGCAGTGTTAAGCGCCGAATAAGTCCAACCGGCTCCTGCTCTACCTTGTTCCTGTAATGCCAAAAGTTGTGATGAATTCATCATATCAAACTTAGCACGGGTTCTTAAATCAATACCACCCTGCACATTATAACCAACTTTAACTTTTCCGGCAACGCCTCTTTTTGTTTTAATAACAACTACGCCGTTACCACCTCGTGAACCATACAATGCTGTCGCCGATGCATCTTTTAAAATACTTATCGACTCATAATCGTTAGGATTCATTGTTGAAAATGTAGCTTCATCAACAGCAATTCCATCAATCACATATAATGGGGTTGAACCACCGCTGATTGAATTTGATCCACGAATTCTGATACTTGCATTTGATCCAGGTTGTCCAGTACCAGATAGAACATTCACACCTGGAGCCTGTCCTTGCAGCCTTGTGGTAAAGTTTGGCTGTGGAATGTTCGCAATTTGGCTGTTAGTGATAACAGCAGCAGCACTTACGTTTCTTACTTTAGATGTTTGTGTGTAGCCGGTAACAACGATATCTGATAAAGTGTTATCATCGGCTACTAATGAAATACGATAGCTACTTGATGATGTAATGGCCACTGTTTGATTAACATATCCGATATAAGAAATGGTCAAATTTTTAGCATCGGCTGTGGTGTTTAGTGAGAAATTACCGCTTTCGTTGGTTACGGCGCCCCCTTGTGAGCCTTGTACTCTAACAGTTACTCCAGGAATTGGCTTACCATCTGCCTTATCCGTAACTGTACCTGTAATTGTTCGGTTTTGTGCCCATGCAGATCCAGCAATAAGCAGTAACACGAACAAACTTTGTAAAAGTTTTTTCATGAAATTTAAGTTAGTGATGATTAATTAGTTTTAAACCTTAAATATAGAACACAAAAAAGTTACATTAACAATTTTTAACAGTTTCTGTTTTAAAGATTATTTTCAGATGACACTAATTTCTTAGTTATTCGTTATTAGAATACCAGATTAAAATAACATTAGTATTTGGTAATATCTGTTTATTAAGGGTATTCTTTTAAATGAAAATAAACTTAATTATGCTTTTACCTACTTTAGGAAACTATTAATTAAAAAGGATCACAAAAAAAGGCTGTCCTAAAAGAACAGCCTTATGATATTTAAATGAAATGAAACTACCTGGTTCCACCAGCCCACCAAACCGGAACTGAATAAACATATTGCCCATCGCCATATGCCGATTGAATGTTCGGATTAGTAGTGGTGTCATCACTTCCATATGGTAAGCGAAGAGGAAAAGCTTTGGTATTTTTAAACTCGATAAGGTTTTCGCCTAAACCTTTCAGTCTGCGGATATCGTTATAAGCTTCAGTAGATTCTCCAGAAGCGCCAAAGAAGGCAAGATACTTTTGATTCATAATCTCGCTCAATGGATTGGCTGTTAAGCGTGGAAGCACATTGGTATCAAAATAGGTGCCCGCTTCAGTAGCAGTAATTGCCGAAGTGGTTTCTGTTAAACCACCATAGCTGTTTACAGTTGGAGAGTTTAATGCTGCATTTACATTCACTTCTGTGTTGGCGATTGCTGCCACTACAGCCGATTTCAATACCGGAGAAATAGTTGCTGCGCTATTGCCTAACCTTGCCATAGCTTCAGCTTTCAAAAACAATAACTCATGATAGCTCAGCAAGAGCGTAGGAGCAGTTTGAGAGAACATGAAAATCGACGTGTTATAAAAATACTGAATCTGATCATTAGCACCATTTGGAGCCATTAAATTATAAGCATTACTACCTGTGGTAACAGCACCAAGTTGATTCCAATCTTTATCTACAAATTCACGACGTAACCTTGGATCGTTCCTGGCAATCAGTTTATCAACCAAACTTCTGCTGGCTCCCAAACCATCTCTGCTCCATTGAAAGTCGAACGTAGGATTTAAGTTGGTGGCATCATACTTTGAAAAAGCAGCCTGATCGGCGGCTGAAGCAAAGGATAAATTAACATTGTCAATTACCTTTTGCAAATCAGCACTCGTAGCAGCAGAACGCTTAAGCAAATGCATGGTATATCTGGCCTTCAAACCGTAGGCAAACTTCAACCACTTAGAAGCTACCCCTCCGTAAAGCAAATCCTGAGCACCTGCAGCAGAAAGATCTTTTTTCTGTAAATCAACAATGGCATCATCAAGGTATTTTATTACATCGGTGTAAATTGCTTCCTGCTTATCTATTTTAGGATTAATATAGGTTTTGTAATCCCCGGCTTGTGTCCACGGAGCATCACCATATAAGTCTGTAATCAAGGCAAGATTATAAGCGGCCATCACCTCCGCCATACCTTTTGTTACATAATTACCAGCCTCAGCACCGTTATCTGAACATTTAGAAATGATTAATTTAGCATTTTTTAATGTTGTATAAAGCGATCCCCAGGGATTATTGAAAGTAGAAGCGGCAGTAGGCTGTGTAATACGCATCTCTGAATAATACATCTGGTTATGCACCCCAACTTCATGCTCAACGTAGGTAGAAACATATGTGTTAACATCGCCACCTGAATTTGAAAAAGCAGTTCTGGTAATCACATCAGTCAGGATAAATTTAGCCTGTACATCGGTTGGATGATTCACATCCTTGTTTATATCATCCAAAGTATCCTTTGAACAACCGGCCAAAATGATCGGAGCGACCAACAGCCATGTATATTTTTTAAATTCTGTAATAACTTTCATCTGAAAAAAGATTAAAATTTAACATTTACACCAAAACCATAACTAGATGTTCCCGGTAACGAGAAACGTTCGAATGCACCCGCCATGTTGGTGTTACCTTGTGAAGTTTCCGGATCGATACCTTTAATTGCAGACCAAACCAGAATATTTCTTGCAAAAGCACTTAAGTTAACCTTAAGTCCTTTTTTCTCATAAACGGGATAGCCTAAAGAAACTTCTCTTAATTTCACAAATGAGTTATCATAGATCATGGACTCAGAAATGGAGTTCAGTTGTGTAAAATATGCCTGAGCGTTTTCGCCTTTTATGCTGATATCATTGGTTGCATAAATAGGGTTTCCACTAGAATTAGTACCAACAACTTTAACTGCAGCTTCAGGGAACATAAAGGTGGTTCCGGCTTTACGTACATCAGCCGAATACTGACTTGTACCATAGAAGTCTAACAATCCTGATGTCCCGCTGTACATCTGTCCACCCTGTTTCCAATCTAATACAGCACCAATTCTCAATTTATGAATAGTGAAAGTTGTATTGAAGCCTAGTAAAAAGTCTGGAGAAACCCGGCCGATAACCGTTTCTTCTCCGGCTTGAGGGAAACCATTGCTATCTACCACAATCTGCCCTGCATCATTTCTTAGATAAGATATACCATAAATGGTAGGGAACTTTTCACCAATACTAGCTCTTACCTGTGGTTCAGTAAAACCGCCCAAAAAGATACTGTTGACGCCAGGTGCTAACGCATCAACATAGTTGTCGATTTTTGAAAAGTTGAAAGCGAAATCCCAGGTGAACTTATCTTTATTAATTGGCCTGAAGCCCAATGTTATCTCGTGTGCATTCGTGTGGATAGAACCACCGTTGGTAACTAACGATGACGAGCCGGTTGAGCCTGCCAATGGCACCGAGAAAATCTGGTCTTTTACATTTTGACGGGAGAAGGTATAGTTTAATGTTGCAATACCTCCAAAGAAAGTCAAATCAGTACCAAATTCAAATGAATTGGTATTTTGAGGCCTTAAATTTGGATCATAAACAGTTGCATCAGGTGTGTAAGCTGAAATTCCGCCAATTGGATAGATGATAGGGGTACCTGAAGAAAAGCCCCCGCCATAGGTAGGAACTGAATAGTAAGAATCTAAATAGGTACCTGCCTGACCTACCTGCGCAAAAGATGCACGAAGTTTACCATAGGTAATCACTTTATTTTTCAAAGCGGGTAATTCTGTAAAAATCCAGCTCAATGATGCTGATGGATAGAAATAAGAGCGGTTGTTGCTTGGCATAGAAGAAACCACATCGTTACGACCGGTTACGTTCAAATAAAGCATATTCTTATAAGCTAATGATGCATTAGCAAAAGTTCCAAAAGTTCTTCTTTTTAAGTACTGCGATGATGCACTGTAAGTAGAGGCATTATCGATATGATTGAAACCAGAGAAATTGAAATTCGATCCATAAGCATAATTGTATCGGCTGTCTCTGTTTAAAAACTCATTACCTACTAACGCATCGAAAGATAAATCGCTATTAATCTTCCAGTTATAGGTAGCTGTTAAAAGTGAATTCAATTCGTTTACAGTATAACTGTACTGAGATATTTCACCTTTAGCATTTGCATGACCATAGCCAAATAAATCAACATAATTAGTGGTATATGAATCCGCACCCAACTGGTACTTCACCGTAAGTTTTTGGTTATTGGTACCTAGACCGCTGGAATACTGAACATAAGTACTACCAAAAAAGCGTTGGTTTTTCTCTAAAAACTGATTGTTTTTCACTGCCCAGTAAACACCATCAAAGCCTGACGTTCCCCTGTAAGTATTCTGAGTATAAGGATCGCCCAAAACATTGGATGGAATTCCGGCAAGATCATAACTTGCGGGTGCACCATACAAAGTAGCAACAATTCCATTATTAGCCGACGACTGTTTCGTAATTTTAGAGTTTACTAAATTCCCCGTAAATCCGGCTGTAAAGTGCGAACTCAAAATAGCCTCACCTGAAATTTTAGCATTATACCTGTTTAAACCAGTGGAAGGAATAGTTCCGTTAGAATTCGTATTTCCTAATGTAACTGCATAGCTTCCTTTTTCCAAAGCCTGTACAACATTTATGGAATTGGTATAGGTATGTCCTGTATTAAAAAAGTCGTCAACATTGTTATATGTTTGAGGAGTAGCCCATGGATCTAAACCTGCTGCAGCTCTTTGTGGAACATAATACTTTCCGGCAAACGCTGTACTCCCGTTAGTGTAGGTATTGTTTGTGTTTCCACCGTAAGTAGCATCATTAGCAAGATCGCCCACCAATGGCCCCCATGAAGTAGATGCAGATGGGGCAAACTTCCCAGCCGAACCTTGTGCGTATTCAGATTGAAAATCAGGCAATACAGAAACTTTATCAAATGTTACATTGGTGTTGTAAGTAATAATTGGTTTACCCTTAGCAGCACCTTTGCCACTTTTTGTAGTGATAATGATTACACCATTATTTGCTCTCATACCATACAAAGCTGAAGCTGCCTGACCTTTTAAAATATTGATGGTTTCAATATCATTTGGGTCGATGTCGACACCTCTGTTTGCATAATCTGAACCGGTTACAGAATTACCCGTACCGATATCAACAGCCGAATTAATTGGCAAACCATCAACCACGTAAAGCGGCGTATTATCACCCGTAAATGAACGGGACCCCCTGATGGTCACCTTTGCTGAAGCGCCAGGCATACCTGATGATGGGGCTACCTCTACTCCGGAAACTTTACCCTGTAAAGACCCCGCCAGACTCGTATTTGCTGCGCTGGATAATTGCTCTGAATTTAAAGATTGGGTAGAATAACCTAACGATTTTTTGTCTTTTGAAATACCTAAAGCAGTTACAACTACCTCATTAAGGACTTTCGAATCAGACACCAGCACAACGTTAATGGTACCGGAAGTACCTACTCCTTTTGACTGAACTACATACCCGATATAGGTATATTCTAATGTATTCGATGCAGAAGGAACTTTAATGGAGTATTTTCCATTTACATCAGTAACGGTACCCACAAGAGTACCTTTAACCCTGATACTTACCCCCGGAATAGGAAATTTGTCATCCGAAGAAGTAACTGTACCAGTAATTGTTCTGTCTTGAGCCAGTGCGGTAGATGCAGCAAACAAAAGGATGAACAAACTTTGTAGTAGTTTTTTCATTTAATTTAAGTTAATGATAGAATAAATTATTGGGGGGCGAATATAGACCAATAAAATTTTCACCTCATTAAACTTAACAAAGTTGTTTCTTAAATATTATAGTGAAATGACATAAATCACTACAGCTTTATTCTTTAAGAGAGTGGAATAACCATTTGATTTGACGTTAAATTATGCAGCCCAATAAGATATGGGGCTTTTGAAGACAGTAAAAGACAATTACAATATCATAGCGTATCATAAAATGTCAGAAGCTTTATCATCCCGTCATTTGATTTTAGATCAAGCCTATTCTCTTTGATATATTTTAATAACTGATCAGCTTTCCCAAGAAAGGCAATTATTGATTTTTCGTTTTTTACCTTTACAGGCTTATTGTCCTCCTTTACCAGGTAATAAGCAGTTTCATCAGCAACCTTCTTCTCAACAGACGCGGTATTGTAGCCTTTACTTTCGAGAATTACCTTAGAAACTTTTTTTAGAAACTTTGCCTTCCCGTCGTAAATCACATTATAAAAGGTCTTATCCGTAAATTTATCAACCGGAACAAAGCCATTTTTATATAGCTCTTTTGTACCGCTAATAAGAAACTCTTTAGGCTGATCCTTAAATTCATACTCACCTCCGTCAGTACCTTTCAACACCAAAAGATCATCTAGAAGATCATATTTTATCTCTGCAGAGGCAGGTTCTGTTCCAGGAGCAAACTGTACGATAGCTTTCTGCCAATCTCCAAATAAATATGGAGAACCTTGAAGATCACTATCCGATCTCTTGGATCTGATAGTCATACGATCTCCACCCATCACTACGTTACGATAAACCTGAGCCTGAGATTCAAAGAAAATGAAGATCACCAAGAATAAGAAAAGCAGTTTTTTCATAAAATTAAGAATTTAGGTATGTCAAATTTAAAAATAAAAACCCGCTAGTCAGCGGGTTTTTATTTTTACTGTCTCTCTTTCAAATATTTCCAAACTTCATTCCATGTTGTCCTCACACTTGGAGCAGTTGGAACAGAACTAGGTTGAATCATATTATACTTCACAGTCATCGTCTTTGTTGAGGCATCATATGCATTTACAGTTCCGGTAGGATCCAAACGCGCAGAACGGGTATTTGATGCTGGCTGACCATAATAATTAGTAACTCCAATAACTTTATCAGTTGCTGGATCGAATTCAAATATTGCTGAAAACGATCCATAGTTGCTATAAGTTGTTCCTGAAGTAATTGGTGTGAAATATCCGCCGAAAAAATAATTATCGTAAGCTGCACACTTTGTTGGAGAAATGGTTCTTAATTCAAGTTGATAAGGTGGAGTAGTAAAAGTATTCGCAGCAGAATTAACAAAAATAGAAAAGTGACTTAATGTAGGGCTAACTACATCAACCATTGAACCAGAAACATCGTAAACACCATCGTACTTATTCTTAATACTGAGTAAAACCATGATCGTATCGCTGGTCGCCACAGTTTTCTTAATGCCTCCCCAATCAGTAACACGAAAGGCTAAAGCATACTTCTTTGAAAGATCAACCCAATTACTACCATTGATATTCAATTTGAAATTCTGAGAAAATACACCTGGAGCAAAACTTACATTATATCCTGTAGCTGTTTTAACATATCCTGCATCACCACCAAAGGTATAAACAGATGATGGTAATTCTTCGAACGAATCACCGTGATCGGTGTTATATTTAGTAATAATACCTGCATTTTGCTCAATCTTAATCGTAGCAGATTGCTGTAAATCTGCAGAACTGGCTGCATCTCTACGGATACTGAATAAATGAACTTTAGCCTTTGTTTCTGTAAAAGGGGTAAAAAACAACTTAATTTCTCTCCCTTCAAGTACTTTGAAATGAGTGGTTCCACTTTCGAGAGTCTCATCCCCCTCAAATGCATCCTTCCTGCAGGAAATGGCCGTTATTGCAACAAGCAATACGATACCTGTATATTTTAAAAAATGATTTTTCATTTTAATTATTTTAAATGTTGACAATTATTGATCCCACCAAATTTTCGCATCCTGAGTATTCCCTCCAGGCAAGCGCGCAATCGCAGCGTCGTTAGCTGCTTTATTTGAAGTTTGTTCAGTCGGAGAATACGCTATCCTCCTTGGAATTTGCTTCGAGGAGTTGACTGCTGCAACAGCTGGAGTAAGAGCTGGAAAACCGGTCTTTCTCCAAATATTCCATCCTTGCTGTCCATCAGGATAACTGGCAAGATAACGCTGAACAGAGATGTTACGCACATTATTTGTTGCGCCAACTGCCCCAACTGCTACCGAAGAGCCTGCTAAGTATGCAGAGGATGGCGCTGCCACTCCCCACTGCTCGTGCGAAAGTGCAATCCCTTGAGCATAAACTGTAGCAAGGTTTTCAGTAGTCCATCCCAGATTCGCTGCCTCCGCTCTTGCCAGGGTAACTTCCGCAGCTGTTAAAATAAACATTGGACTGGTCTCAACACGTTTATCTCCGCGTAGTACACGTGCCCAGGTTGGATTATTATTGGTAAAACCCTCAGTTGTCGCCTTATCACCACCATAAGGAATTCCCACATTAGAGGTTGATACATTTCCAGATTGCTCACTTGCGCCTCCGAATACCGCTTGTCTGACATCACCTAAACTGGCAGTCAGGTCAGTCATTGTTTTGCTTTCTCCATAATCTTTACGACCATTATAGCCATTCCAGATCGTATTCTTAAAATTGGCGTTGAAAGTAATTTGAAGATTCTGAGCATTTGTGGTAATAACGCCCCCCGCATCTGCTAAAGCAGCTTTGAACTGTGTAGCCGCATAGTCACTCGCGCCTGGGTATTTCTTTGATAGCTGAATACTCATTATTATCCTTAGTGAGTTGGCTACTCTTCTCCACGAAGCTGCATCACCATTATAGATTACATCTCCGGTAATCGCAGAACCATCAAATGATGTTGCCGCAGATGTTAATGCCGTAATCATACCTTTATATATTGCCTCTTGAGTATCATAAGCAGGTGCATTTACAGCAATACCTTTTAAAGCCTGACTGTAAGGTACATCTCCCCATTGATCTGTAATTTGCCAGAAAACATACTGCTGCAGTATTTTGGCGACTTGATTTTGGTTATTGCTTTTATTTTCTAATTGTATATTTTGTAGATCATACAAAATACCGCTATAATTTCCCGTAAAACCAGCCTGGTTAAGTGAATACAACATTGCATCAGGATACTGACTTTGAGAGAAATACTGGCAATAATATCCTGCTGTTACATTAAATGCATAACCACCTAAGCTAGCGATAGAATTGGTTAATAACGCATCTACTCTCGCCGATGTTGTGGCAGCTGGATTATCATTAGCCACCCCAAAGTCTTCTATTTTCTTACATCCTATTGAACTGACTAGAAATAAGCCAATCAAGGAAGTATATATTAATTTATTTTTCATAATAATATCTTTTATCCGTCTAATTATATTAGAATCCGATTCTCAAATTGAAACCAAAACCTCTTGTCCCTGGTAGTTGCGCAGTCTCGCCACTCGTTGCAGAAACCTCTGATGGATCGAAATCTTTAGTTTTTGCATAAATCAACCAAGGATTGCGGGAAACAACAGAGAATGTTGCATTTTGAATATACTTTTCTAAACCAAGTTTTTTCACCGGGATGCGATAGCCAATGGCTACCTCACGAAGTTTGATGAAAGTTAAATCATAAATATAATCATCGAAAGTTTTTGAATTATAAAGTCCTTGATAATAATCGATTGCACTTAGGTAATAGGTTTTTGGTTGACCAGTTGTTTGATCTACTCCGTCTACTCTAACGCCACCACCATCTGCTGGAGCATCCCTTACCGAAACACCTTTGTCATTTAATGCTGCAGTACGGGCAGTTAAACCACTATATGATCCCCACATATTTGAAAGTGAAGCAAACTTACCACCAAATTGATAATCGATATTTGCATTTACTTCGAAATCTTTAAACAAAACAAATGAGTTTTGCAAACCGCCAGTATGCTTTGGAAGCACGCTACCGAAAAATACATTGGGATCATTAACAAAATGTCCATTAGCATCTAACAAAGGTACACCATCAGCATTTCTTTTTTTACCATTTCCGTATAGCTGCCCCCACTGCATGCCTTCTTCATGTACCAGATAGGGCATCGTTGTTCCCCAAACTCCCTCTACAGGTATTCGGGTAACTGCATATTTTTTACTGATTTCAACAACTTTGTTATCAAGTAAATTAGCATATGTAGCTGAAATATTCCAGCTAAAGTTTGGAGACCGCATTGGAACTCCAGATAATTGGAACTCTAATCCCTTTTTATTAATCTGTCCAATATTGGTTACGATTTGGGTAAAGCCAGATGCAGCGTTGATCGTGATTGGTCTGGGATAATTTTTTTCTGTAGCATCCCAATAAGTTGCAGCTAAAGACAATCTATTTTGTAAAAAGGCTAAATCAATACCAAATTCATAGTTAGAAGATGTTGCTCCGGTAATGTCGGGATCGACTAATTGATCAGGAGTTGTCATTAACAAGTTACCATTCCATTTTAGGGAATTGACGCCGTAGGCAAAACCTGGATAAACGTAAGCACCAAATCGACCAGTAGCATCTGATAACGCTTGAGGAATCTCACCGTAAGACGCTCTTAACTTACCGTTTGACAACCAGCCAAAACTCGATTTAGGAAGAAGATCGCTGAAAACAAATGAACCACCAATTGATTTTGAAAGTACGTTATTATTTACTTTAGGCAGTGTAGAAAACCAGTCATTACGCACCGATCCTTCTAAAAACAAGAAGTTTTTATAGCCAATAGTGGCTTTTGCAAAAACAGCTCTATATTTCTCTATGTATCTGTCATTTGCTACAACAGTTTGATTTACTGAATTACCTACTGTAAACAAATCTGGAATAACCAGGCCATTGTCTGTATTGGCAGAATTAGCTTTATAGTCAGCACGGAATATGTCAGTACCAACGGTTGCATCAATGCTGAAATCTTGAATTTTTTTGGTATAACTACCTAATAGTTCGTAATTCTCACGGTTAGAATAGGTATTAGCAGTTCCATAATAACCTCTGGCTTGTGGATCATTACCTGTTGTTTGTGTTCCACTGTCGTTTAAGCGGGAACTATACTTGTCTTCCGTAAAGGTAGTATTTTGCTGTTTACGGTAAGTTCCTGTGAATTTTAAATCATTATTAACTTTATAAGTTAAATAAACGTTACCATACAACCTATCTCTTTGATTAACTTTATCAATCAAATCATAGTAGGTATAGAAATTATACCAATAATTACCGGCATAGAATGATTTCGGATCACTTGCTACATAAGATGTAGGATCATTATGATTCCAGCTTCCATAGATGTTAGTACCGCCTAAACCAGGAACAGTCAATCCCCTCAACTCTTTCATAATTCCCATATCCAGATCTCTGTGAAACCATTGATTGAAAGAGCCGCTGCTTTGGCTGGAATAAGCATCATCAATATCTCCGCCAAGTGCTGTTTTAACATAATTTAAATTGGCTCCTACAGTAAAGTGTTTATTTAAATCATAGTTTAAAACAAGATTAAGTGTATTTTTTTTAAGATTGGTATTTGGAATAAGACCCTGAGTATATTGATTACCGTAAGTCATTTTGAAATTATAATTATCTCCAGCATTTGCAAACGTAATGGAGTTATTCACGTTTACGCCCGTATTAAAATAATCCCTTGCGTTATCAGGCTGAGGAGTCAAGCTTGCCGTTTTGTAAGAATATTCAGTACCAGGATACCATGCATACCATGGAATATATTCCTGTCCAACCATCTTAGGTCCCCAGCTTGAGTCATCACTATAGTTGTGATAATATTTACCGTCCAAAGCTTTCCATTCCACCGGATCGGTAGCCTTCCAGTTATACTGGATTAAATCAGCTGAGTTACCGCCGGCATAAGTGTTTTGATAGTTTGGAAGGATGTATGCATTCTCAAATGTTGCACCTAAATTGAGTGTGATTCCTGCTCCAGTGGTCTTCTTGCCTTTTTTTGTTGTAATTAAAATTGCTCCGGAAGCCGCTTGAGAACCTAATAAAGCAGCTGCAGCTGGACCTTGTAAAACAGAGATATCTTCTATATCATCTAAGTTTACGTCATCTGCATTTGGGAGTATTGTACCGTCAACAACATAAAGGGCACCGTTGCCAGTACCAAATCCGCCAGCTCCGCGAAGTCTCACTTGAGTGTTTCGACCTAAAGCAGCAGCAGATTGACTCCTAACCTGAACACCAGCTACCTTGCCGGCAAGAGCGTTGTTTACATTTGTTCCTCTAACGGTGTTCAGCTTTTCACCGCTCAAAGTTTGAATATTAGCACTAGTAGCACGAGCAGTTGTTTTTGTGCCATACGCACCCTGTACAACAACTTCAGTAAGTTGATTTGCGTCGGCGTCTAAATTTGCATCAACGGAATTTGACGCACCAATAGTCAATTCTTTGACTTTGTAACCAACATAGCTAAAAACCAGTATAGATCCGGTTTTAGCACTAATGGAGAATTTACCATTTGCAGCTGTAATAGTACCCAATGGTGTTCCTTTAACTTTTACACTTACGCCAGGAATCGGAAGGTTATCTTCCGAAGCAGTAACTGTACCAGTAATTGTTCGATCTTGTGCATACGAAGCCGTAGCCAGGCACAAGATTATGAACAAACTTTGTAGAAGTTTTTTCATAATTTAAAAATAGTTTAGTTAATAATGTAATGATGTGCTAAAAGTATAGCTACAAAAACATTTAACCAAATTTATTTTAACAATTTTTAACAATTTAACATATTTTACCCTCGATTTTGACAGAAAAAACAACTAAAAAAACAGTTTAAGACTAAATATCAATTAAAAAGCCAGGTATTAGTACCAAAATAATAAATAACTCAAAAAAAAAGCGGGAACATAGTTTGAAAAACCACCAAAATAATCAATCAACTAAAAAGTTAGTACATCCCGTCAAATAGAAAAAGGCCACTTTCAATATGAAAGCAGCCTTTTAAAACTTCTTGTTAAATCCACTTTAGAATTTAAACAGAATAATTATTTCTCCCAGAAAATCTTGTTAGTAAAAATATCAATTACTGGTACATTAGCGCCATTATTGGCTAGTTCATTTTGAGGGTAAGGGATACGTAATGGCAACTTGCCACCACTCGCATTATTTATACCGATAGGAAGGTTAGCAGGAAATCCTGTTCTACGGTATTCTGTCCACGCCTCAAGGCCGTTAAAACCATTATTCGAAACCCATTTTTGAACAATAATCGCTTCAAATTGCCGTCCTGCTGCTGTGGCAGCTGCCCAGCTTACAAGTGGTTGTGTTGATGTTGTATAATAGGTTGTTGCTGCTGCAGCCGTTGAACCTAAAAGCTTGAAAGATTCTTGAATTCCTGTTTGGTATGCTGTTTGAGCGGCAGCAGCTCCTCCAGGCAAATAACCTTTAAGAATAGCTTCTGCCTGTAAGAAAAAACCTTCAGCAGCTGTCATTAAATATGCGGGTTTAGCAAAGCCGTTATTTGTACTCGCAGGTAATACACCCGGCCCAACCGGAGAGAAGTTATCTTTCCTTGCAGTAGTTGTTGCCGTAGTTCCAGGATATACACCAACATATGTTGTTCCTGCAACAACTGGACTTACAGCAGGCCTATAAAGCAATTCAACTCTTGGATCAGCATTTGCCAGAAGAAAATCAACAGCATATTTGTTCCCTCTCGTTGCCTGATAGTTAGAGGTCTCAGAACCATTTACCTGAAAACCAATTGCCCCATACAGAGGGCTGTATTTTCCAGCTTGGTTTAAATATCCTGGATTTACACCTACATTCTCTCCGGCAGCTAAAAATGTTTTACCAGCTAAAGTGGCAAATCCAGCTGTAACTTTAGCAGCGCGTGAAGGAATCAAAGATTGTCTTAACAGAACCCGAAGTTTTAGCGTATTTGCAAACCTTATCCATTTGTTCATCGCTACCGCTGGTGCTGTAGTTACTGTACCATTTCCAAAAACAATATCACTTGTAGTTGATGGATTATCTCCAGTGGCAGTAGTATTAATAATCGCTATACTAGCATCGATAGTTGATAAGATACCATCATAAATATCTTCAGCCTTATCATATTTAGCAGTTAGCAAATCTGTTCCTTTCAAAGCTTCAGTATAAGGAACATCTCCCCAGGTATCAACTAATATCTGGAAATTATAGGCCTGCATGATTCTGGCTATAGCTTGGGCATTCACCTTACCGCTTGCTGCCGACTGAGTTTCGACATACCTAAAATCATTTAACGCATCTGCATAGATATTGGTCCACACAGTATTATATGTACCAGATGTAAATGCATACGTCTCCTGAGGCTGATAAAATGCAAAATCAGGAGATTGCGCCCAGTTACCCGCTAGTAAATTCCCAAGTATATTAAAGCTGTTATTTACAACTCCGCCGGTAGCTGCTAAAGCAGCAGGCAAAACAAGCTCAGGGGTAGTTGTAGTTGGAGTGTTTGGATTGTCATTGATTTCCAAAAAGTTTTTCTCACAGCCGCTTACCGCGATTGCAAGCGATAAAACAGCAATTCCTTTTATGATATATTTAATTTTCATATTCTTAGATTTTTAAAACTAGAAGCTAGCACTTAAAGTAACACCAAAAGTTCGTGTAGAAGGTATGCTTGTAAATTCTCGGCCTTGCGAGTTATTTGTTCCAAAAATACTTGATTCCGGATCTATATAAATATTAGACTTAGGAGTCCACAATAGAATGTTTGCTCCTGAAACCGAAACACTAGCCCTGCCAAATGGTGTTTTGTTTAGAAGATTCGAAGGTAATCTGTAGGTTAATGAAACGTCTCTTAACTTCAAGAATGCTGCATCAACGATATTTGATTCAGCAATTTGAGCGTAGTTACCATACCAGAAATCGTAGCTTCCACTTCTTGTTTTTACGCTTGTGTTCGGAATGTAGTTTCCAGAATTTGCAGGCGATTCGATTACTGAATTCGGGTAGATAAATGGTTGACGACCATATTCAACAGTTTCTAAACTTGAACCAGTAAAAGTCAACTGACTTTTTGTACCAGAGAATAGAACATTTCCAGATCTGAAATCTAAAGTTGTAGAAAGTGAAAATGCTTTATAAGAGATGGTATTGTTGAATCCTAAAATATGCTTCGGGTTAACCTGTCCTAAGTTCCTCAAAGTGGGATCTTTTCTAATAAAACCAGTGGTAGCATCTACTACAACCCGACCTTGTGAATCTCTTAAATAAGCTCCGCCCACTAAAGATATTGGTTGGCCAACAATTGCAGTCGGAACTGGATCACCAGCGCCTAATGATAATTGTTTAGATTCCTGATATAACGACTCTACGATGTTTTTATTTTTGGTATAGGTAACACTAAAGTTCCAAGAAAACCCATCACGGTTTGTAAAAGGACTACCTTTCAAGGCTACTTCAATACCCTTGTTAGTTACCAATCCAGCGTTTACTGTAGCAGCCGTATATCCTGTTGATGATGCAACAGCAATATCAATAATCTGCCCGTCAGTTTTGGTATCATAATAAGTGAAATCTAAGCCTAATTTATCTTTTAAGAAAGACAGTTCTGCTCCAACCTCGAATGCTTTGGTAAACTCTGGTTTAAGGTTTGGATTAGGTGTGGTATTGGAAAGGCTAAAAGCAGCTAGTGATCCGTATGGAAACCCTGTAGCAGGGCCAAATGTAGGCTGTAAGCTATATGGGTTAGCATCAGATCCTACCTTCGAGTAACTCGCTCTTAATTTCGCATACGATAAAATATCATTATCCTTCAATGCGTCAATAGCAGACGTAGGTATAAAACTTAGGTTAACCGATGGATAGAAATAAGAATTGTTATCTTTAGGTAGGGTTGAAGATATGTCGTTTCTTAAAGTACCATTTACAAATAAATAGTTTCTATAACCCACAGTTAAATCTCCTGCCCAACCAATCAAACGTTTTTTACTAGAGCTCTCTCCACCACCTAATTCTCCTACGCGATTCGAAAGATTAAAAAAGCCTGGCTGTGACAATGCACTCGCTGAAGCTGTTAAATTACGGGTATCAACTTGACGAACGTTATTTAATAGAATTAATGTTGCATTGAAATCTTTATTTAAATCCTTTTTAAAGGTTAATAAGAGATCTGAATTCATGATTCTATTAGAATATGCATTTTCAGTGATGGCGCCCGGAGTCGCAGTTGGTCTTTGGCCAGAACCAAAAGTAGTTTTTTCAAACGTTGATTTCGTTCTGCTTGATGCGTAATCTGTACCTAATCTCCAGGTAACGTTCAACCATTTGGTTGGATCGTAACCCATTTGAAAACTCCCTAAAAATCTATCCAGGTTATCATTGTATCTATTATTTGCAATATTGTAGTATGGATTCGGTTGGTAACCGTTGAAATACCCTTGAGTAGTTGCAAACTCATAGTTTTTCCAATCTTTAAAATCTTCCAAATTAATTTGACGACTGGTATTTAATACTGCGTCCATCACACTATTATTACCTGAACCAACAAATGATGTGTTTGTGAGGTTTTTATTATAACTGATGTTACCACTCACATTGAAATTATTTGCCAATTTAGTTGAGCCGGATAGTTTAAAGGTATTTCTTCTGAACTTATCGCCCGGAACAACACCTTTAACTTCATTATCTGATAGGGAAGCATAAAAAGAACCTTTATCACTTCCACCTTGAAACGAAACAGAGTTTTGAAAGTTAGTTCCGGTATCAAAGAAATTCTTAATATTATCTGTAACCGCACTATAAGGAATCATTAGTTTGTGTCCGTTAGTTAACGTTGGACCCGACTGAACAATTGAACCGTCTAATTTAGGACCCCAGTTTGTATTTTCAATCGGATCATATTCTGTCACTGAAACACCATTTACGATATCCGTTTCATAACCTGAACCATACTCATTTTGAACCTTTGGCAGTTTTTGAACATTATCGAGTTGAAAAGTTGAAACAACACTAATCTCCAGCTTTTTGTTCCGTGAGGCTGCATCTTTACCCGTTTTAGTCGTGATGATAATCGCGCCGTTAACCCCTTGAGAACCATACAAGGCCGCAGCATTGGCTCCTTTTAAAACAGTAACAGACTCAATATCATCTGGATTAATGTCACCTACACGGTTACCCACATCTACCTGATTTGATGATGATGTTGATGGCTGGCGGGCACTGTTGTCTATTGGAACACCGTCAATTACAAACAAAGGCTGTTGTTCACCTTGCAGTGATCTTATACCTCTCATCGTAATACGGGTTGCGGTATTGACACCTCCACTTGAACGACCGATCTGAACACCTGCTGTTTTACCAGTTAAACCATTTATTAGATTCGTTTGTCGGCCATTGGTTAAATCTTGTGCTTTGACCACGTCTGCAGAATACCCCAAAGAAGCTTTATCCTTTTCAATACCAACCGCCGTAACAATAACCTCGCTCAAAAGTTTTGCATCAGTAGCTAAAGAAACATTGATCACATTTGCACTTCCGATTATTTTGGTCTGAGTTGTAAATCCAAGTGAACTGAACTCTAGTGAGGTTGCACCAGAAGGAATTTTCACTGAATATTTACCATCAGACCCAGAAATGGCACCGCCTGCGGCACCAATAATTTTTACAGTTACGCCAGGGATAGGAAGATTGTCTTCCGTAGAGGTAACTGTACCCGTGATTGTTCGATCTTGAGCCATCGCTGTTACAGCAACAAACATCAAAATGAACAAACTTTGTAAAAGTTTTTTCATAGTAGAAATAGGCTAGTTAATGATTATTAATACTTTAAAAGTATCGTTACTTATACACACCGCCAAATATTTTTTTAACATATTTTAACAAATCCCGCCTACAACTAAGTTGTTGGGTGTTTTGTTACAAATTAATTACATTAAAACGACGTTAGAACTAACGTTGAAAATGAAATAATCCTGACTGAATCACCAAAAAGTGACCAGGCAAAACAAAAAATCCCTAACACGTGTCAGGGATTAGTTTAATATCGTTAATAGTTATCTAGCTGAAAAAATTTAAAGTATTTAAGATCAATACCCGCAAAAAACCACATTCCCAAACAACGTCTTTCCACCTTCCCAGAAATTCCTGAACAACGGGTCATTCGCCAGATAGACCACCTGACCACGACCAAACTCCTGAACTCCGATCAGCAACCCGGTTTTAAGTGCCTCTCTAACCTTTTTACCCACAACACCAGCCATTAAGCTCTTTTCATTTAGCTGACCCACATTCCAGCCTTCACTAAAAGGCTCATAAATTTTCCTGTCTGTTTTCAGCGTATAATAAAATTTACCCAAACCATAAGAAAACGGATGCGTAGCATCCATACTCACCTTATATATAGCACCCGGAATCGCCAGTTCATAATCATCGCGGTCTTTATCCTTAAATAGCAAAGTACTCGGAGAAGGCTTTTCATCCTTTTTAACTACAGGAACTTTCTTTTTAATGTCGAAACCTTTCTTATCCAGAACACTTTCAATAGCATCTTCCATTAAAACCAGTCTGCCACCTTTGTTTAGCCAGGCGGTTAAGCCATCACCAATAAAGGCGCTGTAACTACCATCCGGCAAGATCAAGGTATTTACCTTATTGATATCTAAAGTATTAATGTCTTTTGCGGTGATAATACTTGGAGATAAATTCAAATCCTTTTCAAGGTAATACCACACCTCACCAAAAGCCAGGGAAGAAGCTTCATTACCCGAAACAATAGCAATTTTGGGTTGCTTAAGAATGGGATAAACGTTGGATCCAAAGTCTTTTCCCTTATCAACAAAACCACTGCTAATGGCGAATACAGGCTTGTCCAGCTTACCCGCAACAGCCAATACCTTGTTCCTGACATCCTTTACCAGCCTTTCATTCTCCACACGTAATACAATAAGTGTTCCGGCAGGGTAATCTTTTCCGGCAACGGTAAAAGGCTGGTCGGCCTGGCGAACCCTTATGCCTTCACGCTGCAAAGCAATTAAAACCTGTGTATCTTCAGATGCCCCCCATGAAAATAACCAGGCCAAAGGCTTATCGACAGAAGTCGAAGCAGTTTTATTTTCCTCTGCAGCATTGAACTTGCCCTTAAAGCTTTCTTTACTGGCATAAGCTTTTAAACCATAAACGTATGGCAGTGCCCAGGCGGTAATGTCATAGGTATTTGAATCGGTTACCAGGGTTTGAGGCTCTAACAATACATTAGCCAGCACAGCCCGTGGCTGTTGTATATTCACAACGATATCATTACGTCCTACATTGAAGTTCTCTTCTTTCTGACTATCATAGTCATAAGCCTTGCCGGTTTTATCCCCTCCATAACTAAATTCAATTTTATTCTTAGTCAGCAATTCCGCTATTTTTTTTTGGCGCGAAAGATTAGTTGGCTTAATTACATAGGTTTTATAAATACCGGGAGACGTCGTTACACCCTGCTGGAAATACTTTTTATACTCGCTCAAAAGTTTATCATGATTGGCCGAAGAAACTTCAACGGTCGACATACCCGTAGTAAAATGATGCGCAATGCGGTCTTTCAAAGTTAAAGTGTCACCATCTTTGGTAATAACGGCCAGTCCGGCCCTGATGCCTCCCTGTTCGTAAGTCATACCAATAGCACCATTATATAGAGGATAGGTATCCCCATAAGAAGGATAAAGCAAATCGAAACGCTCTTTGGTAAAATAACCCCAGCCTTCAGCATCGAAATACTTTGCATTGTTTTTACCCACTACCACCTGGAAGCTCCTTTGCCAAGGAGTGATATCCTGATGAACAGGCTCGGCAGCAGGGGCGAAATAATAAGGTTCATTATAACTTTGTTCATGAAAATCCACATGTACCTGAGGCATCCACTGGTTATACAAAGCCAGTCGCTGCTGGCTCTCCACCTGCGTTTGCCATGCCCAGTCACGGTTTAAATCAAAATAATAATGATTTGGTCTTCCCCCTGGCCAGGGCTCAATATGCTCCCGGGAAGAAGGATCCGGATTAGGGACTTTACCAACAACGCTGTTAAAATAATTCACATACCGGTCTCTGCCGTCAGGATTTAAACAGGGGTCAATCACTACAACGGTGTTTTTTAACCACTCACTGGCTTGCGCATTTTTGCCTGAACAAAGTGTGTAAAGCATTTTCATCGATGTTTCTGTTGAATTTGCTTCGTTGCCATGAACATTATAGCTCAGCCATACAATAGTCGGTTGCTTCGCTAAATCCAGTGTATTGTTACTGCCAAGCGACAGCTGAATATTATTAGCTTTAATTTTTTCCAGATTGGAAATGTTTTCTGCAGAAGAAACTACTGCAACCAATAAAGGGCGACCCTCATTGGTTTTACCATATTCAATTAACCTGACGTTGTTTGATGAAGCTAAAGCCGTTTGCCTGAAATAATCTGCCACCTTATAATGCGGTGTGAAATGTGAGCCTAACTCATAACCCAAAAATTCATCAGGCGACTTTACCTGAGATTTTGCACTGAAAATGGCAGCAATAAAATACAAGCTGAGCGTAAGGCTTTTCTTCATAAACGGGATAATTTTAACTAATGTAGTAAATTTGTTTTTTGTTATTGCTAAAGCTTAATTTTACAGCATATTTTTTACGAATAAGCATGATCTCGACCGAAAACCTTTACAGCCACTACCTTAATCACCGTGTTATTTCTACTGACACCAGAAATATTGAAAATGGCTGTATCTTTTTTGCCCTTAAAGGCGATAATTTCAATGCAAATGAGTTTGCAGCCCAAGCAATAGAAAAAGGTGCTGCATTTGCTGTTGTGGATGAAGAGCAATATGCTGTAAACGATAAGTGTTTGCTTGTAGAAGATGTGTTGGCCACTTTACAGGATCTGGCCCGCTTTCACCGGAAACAACTAAATATCCCTGTTGTAGGACTTACCGGAAGCAATGGAAAAACAACCAGTAAAGAACTGATCAACGCAGTGTTGTCTGAACGTTATAAAACATTCGCCACTTTCGGCAACCTGAACAATCACATCGGAGTGCCTTTGAGCATCCTTTCCATTACCGGCGATGTGGAAGTGGCCGTAATTGAAATGGGCGCAAATCACCAAAAAGAAATAGAACTGTTATGCACCATCGCCCAACCTACTCATGGCATTATCACCAATGTTGGCATGGCACATCTGGATGGCTTTGGAGGTTTTGAAGGCGTAAAAAAAGGAAAAGCTGAGCTTTATAACTACCTGAAGGAAAAAAATGGCTATACCTTTATTAACAGAGACAATGCGTACCTGTTGGAGATGAGTGCTTCTGCCGGCCTGAATAAGATGATTTATTACGGCACCGAACTCGGGAATGCCATTAAAGGCACTTTAAAAAGCAGTGATCCATTTATTGAGGTGGAATGGACAAACCACGACACCAACTCAGAGGTAACTACTAACTTAACAGGCAGCTACAATTTTGAAAACATACTGGCCGCCATTTGCATCGGCGATTTCTTTGACATGACACCTGAAGAAATCAACAAAGGCCTTAGCGGATACCAGCCGAAAAACAACCGCTCACAGCTCACCAAAACCGAAAACAATACGGTAATATGCGATTTCTACAACGCCAATCCAAGCAGCATGTCTGCTGCCCTCAATAATATATCGGTGTTATCGGCAGATAAAAAAACTGCCGTGTTAGGTGATATGTTCGAACTAGGTCCGGAATCAGAAAAGCAGCACGAGATTATAGCCACGCAAGCCACGAAAAGCGGTTTGGATGAGATTATATTAATTGGCAAATACTTTTTCGCATTTAAAGACAAACTTAAGGCGACTTTCTTTGAAACACCGGCAGAGGCGGCTGCCTATCTTGAGGAAAAACAGATCAAAAACAACCTGGTACTGCTCAAAGGATCCAGAGGAATGAAACTGGAAAGCCTGTTGCAATACCTTTAAAAAAGACACACGCTTTTATTCTACAATCTGCAATATTATGTACCCTGGTCAATCCTGATCCCTGCGTCGCTAACTTCAAGCAGGGGATTGTCCCTCATGTTCTGTTCAATTTCGATACTGAACTTTCCGGTATGTGGAAAACGGTGATTCGTTAGTAACGGTAATGTGTAATTAAAAATATTACCCGACCCGCTGCCTAACCATTCACCATCGTTTTTGGCCAGCTTATACTGATAGCGCTTCGTCGATACCGTTTTTCCGTCTTTAAAGTGTACCAGAATAAAGATGTTCGAGTATTTGTAATCTGCAGTATGCCGCAGCTTGAAATAAATATTATATGCCTTGGTAATATCCTTAATTTCAAAGGGCGTAGTAATGTGATTACGGTAGGTCCACCTGCGGTCGGCAATTTCTAAATTACTATCGACAACGCCAGAGGTACACCCCGAAAAAAAGGTAATCACCAATAAAAGGCAACCCGAAAGGATTAACCCTTTACGCTGTAGTAGGTTTATTATCTGAGCCATTATTGTTATTTCGGCGATTGTTGTTCTTCCTACGGTTATTTCTGTTCTTATTTTTACTTTGATCAGGCTTAGCTCCATCAGTTGAGGCTACGCCCTCGGCCTTAACCACAGGTTTCTGGTTTGGTTGCTGAACAGGCTTCTGACTTTGCTGCTGCACTGGTTTAGGGTGATTGCCTTGCGGTTTTGGTCCCTGTACATGTTGTGGTTTAGGAACCTGTGGTTGCGCTTTGTTTCCGCCTGGTTGCTGGTTCTTCTGAACATTTTGCTGAGGCTTCTGGGCGTTCTGCTGAGGCTTCTGACCAGCCTGTTGTCCTTGTGGCTTTTGATTCGGAGCTGCATTGCGGTCAGCCGGCTTATCTCTTCTGTTGTCGTTGCGGTTACGGTTTTTCTGGTTTCTGTTCTGGTTGTTTTTACCTCTTGAACGCTCATCCAAACGCGTTAAACTATCCTGGCCAACTACATTTTCGTAATCAAATGATTTCTCTACCACTACCGGAGCAGCAACCTGTACTGCTTCCTCTTTAAGATTCGGAGCTTTCTTACCGGCCTTGTTCAGCGCCATAATCTCTTTTACGCGTGCAGCTTTTACAGGAATCCAGTTTTCGTCTCCCTGATAACTGAACCACATGATTTTTTTGAAAATATCGGTCTTCTGATGGCGGGCATATCCGGCTTCGGTATCCAGATTTTCAATACGATCAGGAATATCCTTAAGTGCATCCAGATAGGTATCCAGCTCGTAATTCAAACAGCATTTCAACTTGCCACATTGTCCGGCTAGCTTCAGCGTATTTAAAGAAAGATTCTGATAACGAGCCGCAGCCGTAGAAACCGTTTTGAAGTTGGTTAACCAGGTAGAGCAGCATAATTCTCTGCCACAAGACCCTATACCACCCAAACGGCCAGCCTCCTGGCGCATCCCAATCTGGCGCATTTCAATACGGATACGGAAATTTTCAGCCATTTTTTTAATCAGCTCCCTGAAATCCACACGGCCATCGGCAGTGTAAAAAAAGGTGGCCTTGGTTTTATCAGCCTGATAATCAACATCACTGATTTTCATCGACAGGCGTAAATCCAATGCCAGCTTACGGGCTTTGTGCATGGTTTCCCACTCCATTCCCTTTGCGGCATTCCACTTCTCTACATCAGCTTCGGTAGCTTTACGGTATATTTTTTTCGTTATCTGATCTAAAGCAGTCTTCCGACGTTTCATTTGTATCCGAACCAGTTCGCCGGTAAGCGAAACGTGTCCTACATCAAATCCTCCGGTTGGCCCTTCAACGGCAACAAGCTCGCCAATCTCAAGATAAATATTATCGCTGTTCAGGAAAAACTCTTTACGGGAGCCCTTAAACTTTACTTCTGTAACCTGAAAAGGTTTATAATTTGAAGGCATATCCAAATTGGATAACCAATCGTGAACTTCCATAGTCTGGCACCCACCGGTACCACATGAGCCATTACTTTTGCATCCATTAGGGGTGCAACCACCACCTGTTGAACAACTTCCACATCCCATATCTAATTGTATATATATTGAGTCCCCGCGGGGAGCGTTTTAAACTTTATAATTTTTACCAACTGTAAAGATACATCTAAAAACAGAATTTTAGGATTTGCATTTCTTTCAATGTGGTAATGTGCCTTTTCCAACTCACCAATAATGGCTTCAGCCATTGGCAGGGTAAGTACATGTGTGCTTAACTTTTTTGCTGTATCTAGGGTTAGAGGCGGTAATTTCACAAGCGCCTCTGCACCACTTAAAATCAAACAGCATTCGCGCAGATAATTTACACCATATTTTAAAAAATTCTTTTGATTCTCACGTCCCCATTTCGCTGCCTCATCAGTAAAGTCCACCAAATCCGGCACTTTATTGCCGAAACCCATTCTTAACCATGAGGTAAATGTGCCCGAACTATCTGTCTGAACATCTGCAGCAAGCGATTTCGCTTCAATTAGATTGCCATCTGCCAGGAACGCATAGTCTATTGCCTGGTGTTCAGTTAAACCACTATGGTTACACAAATAACCAGAAACTTCATCACCCGTGAGTTTAGGGATTTTCACAATCTGTGTCCGGGAAAGAATTGTGGTCAATATCTGATCCTGGTTTTGTGCAATCAGAATGAAAAGGGTATTGGCTGGTGGTTCCTCAATCAGCTTAAGCAAAGCATTGCCCGATTTGTCCAGATATTCAGGCAGCCACATAATCAAAACCTTTGTCTCCGCCTCGAAGGCCTTGTAACTTAATTTTTTAATGATGTCATGGCATTCAGCAATCGGAATATTGGCCTGTTTATTTGCCGCATCAAGCTTCGAACGCCAGATATCCATGTCAAAATAGGTATCCTGCATCAGCATGGCTCTCCATTCTTCCAATACGTCTATAGCAGTTTTTGTACTGGCTGAAGCAAAAAAAGGATAGGAGAAATGCAAATCAGGATGAATGAGCCTTTCATACTTCCTGCAACTTGAACATTCGCCGCAACTATCACTAACTCCTTTATCTAAACAGTTGATGTACTGGGCATAAGCAATAGCTAAAGGCACTGCACCTGAGCCAGCAGGCGACAAAAAAAGCTGCGCATGGCTTACCCGGTTTTCCTTAACCGTTTGAACCAATTGTTGCTTAATTCTGTCTTGTCCTATGATCTGTTTAAACTGCATTTGGTGCAAAATAAGAAATAGATATGATATTCAATGCTTCAGCGATCCGAACTTACCGCAGATTCTAAGAAAATTATATGGCTAAGACACTTAAATTCCCGGGTTTCAACTACCTTTCTGCCTGGTTTCCCTTAATGCTGCGGATGGGCAGCGTGCCATCTAATCTGACTATAATCCGAAATAACTCCACCTTTTAGCGTAAAACCCCGGTCTTAATGTGGAGTAGGGGTGGAGTCAGATTTCACAAATCTCTATATCCTGCAGCATGGAACAGCCGCCGGTAAAAAACCCATTCCGTAAAAAACCTTACCTTTGGCTTTTTAAAATTAAATCAGCTGTAGGTGATCTACCCGCAATTAAAGCTTAAAAATTAATATGGCCCGTATTCTCGCCTTCGATTATGGAACTAAACGCATCGGTATTGCCGTTACAGATCCGCTGCAAATCATCGCAACAGGCCTCGATACCGTTCATCCGAAAGATGCAATTGACTATATCAAAAAATACCTGTCAACTGAAACCGTAGAGGCATTTGTACTGGGTGATCCTAAACAAATGGATGGTTCGGATTCTGATTCGAAACAACATGTAAAGGGCTTCTCTACCTTACTCAAAAAAGCTTTTCCTGCTATGCCTCAGCATTGGGTAGACGAACGTTTCACCTCGAAAATGGCGCACCAGGCCATTATGCAAAGCGGCTTAAAAAAGTCCGACAGGCAGAATAAAGAGCGTGTTGATACCATCGCCGCTACGATCATTTTACAATATTTTATGGAAACCAACCGTTTATAACCGAACACATGAGCTTAATAAACGACGATTTACAATACCTCCTCACTCAATATTGCGAGCCTGAAGATGAATTACTTCATCACATCGATCGCGAAACCAACCTTAAAGTTTTAATGCCCAGGATGATTTCCGGCCACTACCAGGGACGTGTGTTAAGCATGTTGAGCAAAATGATTTCCCCGAAACGTATCCTGGAGATTGGCACTTTCACCGGTTATGCCACCCTGTGTCTTGTAGAAGGTTTAACCAGCGATGGTATGCTCTATACATTGGATATCAATGTTGAACTGGAAGATATGGTTCGCGCCAATTTCGCAAAATCAGCATATAACGATAAAATTAAATACATCCTGGGAAATGCCGGTGAAACGATTGGTCAGCTGAATGAGGTTTTTGACATTGTATTCATTGATGCCGATAAAAAAAATAATGGAACTTATTACGATATGATTTTTGATCGAGTACGCCCCGGTGGAATCATCATTGTGGATAATGTACTATGGAGTGGAAAAGTACTGCAGGAGAAACAGGATAAAGACACCAGGAATATTACTAGCTTTAATGATAAAATAGCTGAAGATGAAAGGGTTGAAAAATTAATTCTACCTGTTAGGGATGGGTTATTTGTAATCAGAAAAAAATAACTACCGTTGCCATTGCTTCTTGCCTTGCAATGACATTAATAGAATCAAGAATGAAAAATATATTTACACTTTGCCTTTTACTATTAAGTGGAATAATCGCCCGGGCACAAACCACAGAAGATTACATTACACAACATGTAGAATTTGCGCAAGGCCTGATGCGCGACCATAAAATTCCGGCAAGTATCATTCTGGCAGTGGCCATTCATGAATCGGCGGCCGGAAACAGCAGGATTGCGCAATACCTTAATAACCATTTTGGCGTAAAAGGCCCGAACAATAACGCAGAAATTCATTCCTCGTACCGGGATTATGAAAGTGCGGAGGAATCCTACAGCCATTTCGTAGAAATCATGGAAACACGCGAACCTTTCAACAACCTCTTCGCCAAATATGATCAGTACGATTACAAAGGCTGGGCAAGAGGAATCCAACGCAGTGGTTATGCCCGAAGCCGGAGCTGGGCCAGCCAGGTAGTAGCGCTTGTTAAAAAATATGAGCTCTACCAATATGATGAACGCCCTGAAGGATATGTAGAGCCTGTATATGCCACAACCACCTATCACCGGAAAAGAAGAACCTCGGCCAGACTTTACGCTGTAAAACCAGGAGATAACCTCAGTGTAATTGCAAAGAAAAAAGGAACGACTGTGAAAGCAATCATGAAAAAAAATGGCATGAAAAGCAATAGGCTTAAGCCCGGTCAAAAAATCAAATACTAATCCGCTACATTTAACCAATTACCAAAAATTTACAATCCACCATACCCATGCGTTCATACCTTCACTTATATGTACTAGCCTTTGCTCTTTTATTTTTATGCTCATGTGGCGCTTCCCGTAAATATTCCAGCAACAATAAACAAATTGAAAAAGCAGCAAATAAAGCCAATAATAACAGCTATAAAAGCTACAACACGCTAAGCTATATTGATGAGTTTAAAGCAGTAGCCATAGAAGAAATGAATGCATATGGCATTCCGGCTAGCATCACCCTTGCCCAGGGTATTCTGGAATCGGGGAGTGGAAACAGCGATCTTGCCAAATATGCCAACAACCACTTCGGAATTAAATGTACTTCGGATTGGAAGGGCAAAAACTATTTTCGTGATGATGATCAGAAAAATGACTGCTTCAGGGTTTATAAAGATGCCCGGGAATCATTTAAAGACCACTCCGAATTTCTAAAACGTAAACGCTATAGCTTTCTTTTCCAGTTAGATAAAAACGATTATAAAAGCTGGGCGCAGGGATTAAAAACGGCGGGCTATGCAACAAACCCCAGATACCCAGATCTGCTTATCAATACGATCGAAAAATATCAGCTCTATCAATATGATCAGTCTGAAAGTGAGAAACAAAAAATTGCGCGTGAAGACAGGGTATTTACTGAAATCAATCAAAATATCCCACAGGAGAAAAAGAAGTTTACACCTGTTGATACCCCTCCGGCAGGTGCAAAGCCAATTTTGGCCGACGGCACCTACACAGTTGTTAAAGGCGATACGCTTTATAACATTGCAAAGCGATTCAACCTCACCGTTGATGAACTTAAAATGTTAAACGAAATGACAGCCGATAGCATCAAACTCGGACAAATACTGAAGGTTAAATAATGTTAATGCTAAACATTGCAGTACAGTTATTTGTAGTTTTGTAGACTAATGAAACTTTTTGCTTTACTTTTTTTCTGCTTTGGTTGCTCTGCAATGCTTTATGCACAAACTAAACCTGTGCAGGGAATTGTAATTGACAAGGAAACCAAACAACGCCTGGCAAAAGTTTACATCTACAACATCCGCACCGGCGACGGCCTGTACAATAACACCAAAGGTGAGTTTAGTACTTATGCAATACCTGGCGACACACTCGTGGCAGCACTATCGGGCTATGGCGTTGATACCATCATCTTTAAAGGTCAAACAGCAGCCTATTTTCAGTTGAAATCTTTGGGTATACGGCTGCGCGATGTGGTGATCAAGGAAAAAAGATTAAGTCCTCAGGAACTCTATGAAAAATCGAAACAGGAATACCGCTACCAGATCTTAAAAGGAAGTAGTAAAGACCTGCTAAATTTGGGGAATGGCGGAGTTGGACTCGGTATTGATGCCATTTACAACCTCCTCAGCAGACAGGGAAGAAATGCCCGTCACCTCCAGAAAATACTGGAAAAAGACTATCGTGAAGATCTTATTGATTACCGCTTCAATGCTAACCTGGTTCAGCAGGTATTGGGAATAAAAGATACTGAGCTCACTGACTTCATGCAACAATATCGCCCTACATATCAGTTTGTACTCGATGCGGATGACTACGCTTTTAATGTGTTTATCAGAAACGCATACAGAAGTTATCGCATCAACCCAAGGGCCCTTCAGCTACCTCCGCTTCCTAAATTAACTATTGAGAAACTGTGATGGCCCCCATCATTATCGTAAAGAGATTACCCGCAGCAGGAATGGCAATTTTTCCGTTTATCCTGCTTAAATCTAAACGTTATAAGGCCGACAAAGAAATCATCAACCATGAAAGAATACATTTAAGACAGCAACTGGAACTGCTTATTTTACCATTCTATTTGCTATATCTCATCAACTATCTCATTAATTTGATCCGTTTTAAAGACCACGATTTAGCCTACAGAAACATCATTTTTGAGAAAGAAGCCTATCAAAACGATAGCAATTTAAACTACCTGAAAAAAGGAAACTGGTTCGGCTGGCTTAAACTGAGTTTGTAAGCTCATTAAAAGCGAGTTACAATTGTCAGTACGACAATCATTTTGTTAAATGCTTTTTATCTCCCGAATTTTTCTTTTTCTTTGTAGGTAATGAAGACCTGTTTATCTACCGTACTCCTGATTCTAAGTTTTTGCTCAGCTCATTTGTTTGCACAGGAAGTTGATACCGTTCCCATCAATACGAAAGGAATGGAAATCAAGTTGAAACGCAGTCCTCTGCCCAGCAGACAGGGTCCGTTAAATTTTGAACCGGTAAATATTAAGCCTTTAGTAGTAAATGCTAAGGTTAACTATTGGAAGACAAAAACCAACATCGGCATTAATGTAAACCAGGCACAATTTAGCAATAACTGGAAAGGTGGTGGAACAAATTCGGTAGCAGTTGGCGGTCTTATTAATTACAAAGCCGAGTACAGCAAAGACAGTTACAGTTATGTGAGCGAGGTTATTCTGCAGTATGGAAAAATTAAAAACAAAGATCAGCTGCAAAAGAAAACAAACGACCGCATCTATTGGGATAACAAAGCATCTTTTCAGTTATCGAAAAGCTGGTTCTTTTTCGGATCAGTAACCTTTGAATCGCAGTTTGACAGTGGTTACAGATACTACAGAGATGGCAACGGGGATGAACAACAGGTATTAATCTCAAGATTTATGGCCCCAGGGTATTTAACTGAATCTGTTGGTTTTGAATACAAACCTGTAAAATATTTCTCTACCAGAATTGGTACAGGTACTGCCCGTCAAACTTTTGTTCTCGATACCGCTGTTTATGAGAATAAAAATGAGGTTTATGCAGTTGAAAAAGGCAAAAACATCAAAAATGAGCTGGCGTTTCAGGTAGTTACGGCTTTTGATAAAGACATTTTCACCAACACCAATCTGAAAGCCAGGTATGCGATGTTTATCCCTTACAAAGATTTTCAGGCAAAAAAGATAGACCACAGGTTAGATATCGCTTTAACTGCAAAAATCAACCGTTTCATGAACACCAGCTTAACAGGTGTGATGCTGTTTGATGATGATACCGGAACCAATAAAATTCAGGCGAGCCAGACACTTGCTCTGGGCTTTGCCTTTACCTTTCCGAGATAAGTTTAAATCTTCCCGTGTTTTTTCTTCAGATCCAGATAGTCTACATAGTATAAAACCTTCACCGATAAACTGTTATTTTGAGGAGCAGCCAAAATGCCATCGAGGTTCTTATTATACCGCTGGGTATAGTAGGTATCATAAGTCTCAGCAGCATCTTTATATGACACCGATAGTGTACTGCCTGGTGCAAACTGCCAGGTGTAAATCAGATCAATATTAAAAACATTATAGTTCCGGTCTGTTCCTGTTAATGCAGGACCCTGATAATCCGCCAGGTTGCCATCTTGCTTAAGCAAAAAGAAATCTTTATTTCGCCTGTCGCTCCAATAGTGCCTCAACACAACCGTAACCCCCATCAGATTGGTAAAAGTATACTTCGCGTCAAATGAATTCTCTACTGTCCGCCTGTCATACCGCGAAAAAATGGATTGACCGCCTTGCATGGTTGCCCAGTTCACATAGTCGAAGTTGGGATTATAATTCAGGTCTAATCCAAAAGCCACTTTATCATTTAACCTGAAATTCTGAAACAAATAAAGATTATATTCTTTTCCTCCAAAAAGCTGCTGTTCAAAAAAGCGGATATTTCCGCCGAAATTATAAGCCTTAGCCCGGTTAGGGTTAATGTATAATGAAATACCATAACGCTCAGGGGAATTATAAACCTGCCCGTTTCGCGATTCGTAAAAATCCTTGCCTTTAGCCTCATAGCTTAAATCTGTTTCAGCCGACCATAAGTTCTTAAAGCGTACGTATGATCCACCGTTTACACCAGCGCTTTGAAAATCACCCGGAATTGCCCTCCTTGAATAGTTAATGTTAAGCCAGCTTTGCCATTCATTGTACCACTTTCCAGGCTTATACACACTATAGCCCAGGCCGATACGCTGATCCAGAAAATTATTGTTGGTAAAAAAGCCCATGTCCGATGGATCAAATTTATCGTCAGCATAAACCTGATTATAACTCCAGGTAAAATTACCGCTCTGCTTTCCAAACCTAAGGGTATAACTATATCCGGTACTGGTTTCAGCTCCCCTTAAATAGCTCATTTTACCATTACCATTTACAAAGTACTTGTTCCCTTTGTTGTTTAGGTTGAAAAGCAACGCTGATACATTGGCATCATAAGCACTCCCTTGCCTCAATACATTGGTATTAATAAAGGTTGCAGAACTATTATTTTTAAGGGATTGATCAAACACAAGAATATTGTAGTTGGTAAGTGGCTGAGTTTCTACTTCCCTTACATTTCCATTTGCATCTTCAACCTCTGTTTTCATGCTATTGGTAATGGCGTTAAATATGCCTATTCCTAATCCTCTCGCCGTTCTACCAGAGATTTTGGTAGCATTCAATACCTTCGCCTCCGTCTGGTCTTTTATAATTTTATCGCTGCCACTCACTTCCGAATAATTATAATAAGATGGTATTGAACCAATACGCTTAGAATAAAACAAATCTCCCTTATTAAACAGCTCTGTTCCTTCAGTAAAAAACTGCCGGTTTTCGTTAAACTTGACCTCAAAAGGAGTAAGGTTCAGAATGCGGTTATCAGATTGTACCTGTCCGAAATCCGGCACCAATGTCATGTCGAGGGTAAAGCTGTTATTGATTCCGTATTTCACGTCCATTCCACCGTTAAACCTTGAAGTAGTGTTTTTTACACCAGGTAAATTTGCCGGATAATGATTAATATATGCCGATACATAAGGAGAAAAAGACAATCTAAGTGGGGGCTTAATATCCTTAACACCCGTCCAAAGACCTTCCTGATTAATAAAGCCATTTACCGTCGGGTTTACATAGTTCCAGAATGTTTGTGTATTGCTGCGCTGTATTCTCCTGCTGAAATTAAGCCCCCAGTTCTGAACATCCTTAGTGGAAAAACGCAATGCAGAATATGGGACTTTCATTTCACAGCTCCAGCCCAGATCATCAATTTTAACTGCACTTTCCCATACCGCGTTCCAGTTTGGGTCTTCATCGCCTACCTGGGAATATTTAGCATCGAACTGAACCCCTGCTGCCGTAACGAAAAAACCATTGCCATTCATTTTATCGTAGAATGGATCCACAATGACCGATATGAAATCTGCATTTCCAATATTGTCACGAGAAACCAGTTCATGAGACACACTATCCCGGGCATCGTACATTCGGGCGTAAACGTAAATGGCTACATCGTCATATATTATTTTCATCTCTGTGCGGCGTTCCTTTTTCTCTACCCGGCCCGGAACCGGTCTGATTTCAAAAAAATCTGTGGCAACAGGCACCTGCTCCCAGCAGGCATCATCCAAAACACCATCAATTTTGGGTAATTGATTAGTTCGTATGGCTTGCAACTGCTTTTGCTTAGCCGGATCCTGAGCCGCACAGTAAGTAGTAATAAATGTAAAAAATAGGAATGCCCAGCGTTTCATTTGGTTTAGTTAATGACTATAAGACCACCATGATGTATAAATGTTGCATGGAGCAAAAAATATATTGACACATCAGTTCAAGTTTTGGCTTTGAGTTGCAAAGATTTACAACCAAAATTTGATACATTTGCCTTTTATTAAAAACAAGTAGCTTTTGCTCAGCGCAAGGGCTTTTAGCTTATAAAAAGATGTTTGATAATTTACAGGACAAGCTAGACAGAGCATTTAAAGTATTAAAAGGACAAGGCAGTATTACGGAAATCAACGTGGCGGAAACCATGAAGGAAATTCGTAAAGCATTATTAGATGCCGACGTTAACTATAAAACAGCCAAAACATTTACTGATGATGTTAGGCAAAAAGCATTAGGCCAAAACGTATTAACGTCGGTTTCACCAGGCCAGTTGCTAACTAAAATCATGAACGATGAGCTTGCGGCCCTGATGGGAGGCGAGGTTACAGAGTTGGATATTAAAGCAAACCCAACCATCATATTAATTGCAGGTTTAAACGGTGCAGGTAAAACAACGTTTGCAGGTAAACTGGCATTACACTTAAAAGGTAAGGGTAAGAAACCTTTATTGGTAGCAGGTGATATGTACCGTCCTGCAGCGGTAGATCAGCTGGAGGTTCTGGGAACATCTGTAGGGGTATCGGTTTATGCAAACCGCGAATCAAATGACCCTGTTGGGATCGCCCTGGAAGGTATCGCTCACGGTAAGCAAAACGGAAACAACGTGATCATTATTGATACCGCTGGTCGTTTAGCTATCGATGAATCGTTAATGAATGAGATTTCGGAAGTTAAAGCGAAAACCCAACCACACGAAATCCTGTTCGTAGTTGATTCAATGACCGGTCAGGATGCCGTTAACACAGCAAAAGTGTTTAACGACCGCCTGGACTTTACCGGTGTTGTATTAACCAAGCTAGATGGTGATACACGTGGTGGTGCAGCACTTTCGATTAAATCTGTTGTAAACAAACCAATTAAGTTTATTGGTACCGGCGAGAAGATGGAAGCTTTAGACGTCTTCTATCCGGATCGTATGGCATCCCGTATTCTCGGCATGGGCGACGTAGTTTCCCTTGTAGAACGTGCACAAATGCAGTTCGATGAGAAGGAAGCGGCTGAACTACAGAAAAAAATCCGTAAAAATAAGTTCGATTTTAACGACTTCTATAACCAAATTCAGCAAATCAAGAAAATGGGTAACATGAAGGATTTGATGGGCATGATTCCAGGAGTAGGCAAAATGATGAAAAATGTCGACATTCAGGATGATGCTTTTAAATCTATTGAAGCCATTATCAACTCAATGACGCCCTTTGAAAAGGAAAACCCCGATGCCATTCAGCAAAGCCGAAGGTTACGTATTGCAAAAGGTTCAGGAAGTAAGGTTGAAGAAGTAACCAAGCTCATTAAACAGTTTGAAGATATGCGCAAAATGATGAAGCAGTTTTCAAATCCTGCCGCCGCAGCAGCCATGATGAAAGGCATGCCGAAAATGCCATTTGGTAAAAGATAATATCGGCTCCAGAAGAACACGATGATTTATAATCCCAATCAGAAATGATTGGGATTTTTTATGTTTGTTTTATCCATTGCGCTATTCACTTGTAAACGAAGTTCTTTTAACTACCAATCAATACACAACCAACTATTTAAATTTTTACTATATTAGTCTTAACCATCCCCGAATAACATAACATCCTTTATTTTCTAAAGAAATTAAATGCTTGTAAAAACTTTCGGAAGCGCCGTATTTGGAGTTAACGCTTTAACAATTACCATCGAGGTAAGCATCAGTCCAGGGGCGAAATATTTTATGGTCGGATTGCCTGATATTGCGGTTAAAGAAAGTCTGCGCCGCGTAGACAGTGCCATTCGCACTGCCGGCTTCCGTATGCCTCGTCAAAAAATCCTGGTCAATCTGGCTCCTGCCGACATTAAAAAAGAAGGTTCGGCTTACGATCTGCCTATCGCCATTGGAATCCTTGCCGCTTCAGGTCAGATCCCTTCAGATGAACTGGAAAACTTTTTTATCATGGGTGAACTATCACTCGATGGAAGCATTCAAGCCATAAAAGGAGCCTTGCCAATAGCGATAAAAGCACGTGAAGATGGCTTTTCAGGCTTCGTTCTTCCCAGGCAGAATGTTCGCGAAGCAGCAATTGTTGATGGTTTAACCGCTTATGGTGTAGATACGCTGAGTCAGGTAATTGCTTTTTTCAATAAAACAGAACTTTTAGCACCTGTTAAAATCGACACCAGAAAAGAGTTTGTTAAAAACATCGCCAACTACGATTATGATTTTGCAGATGTAAAAGGACAGGAAAATATTAAGCGGGCACTGGAAATAGCTGCTGCCGGAGGTCACAATGTGATTTTGATTGGCCCGCCCGGCGCAGGCAAAACCATGCTCGCTAAGCGTTTGCCAACCATACTACCGCCGCTAAATCTGTCAGAAGCACTCGAAACCACTAAAATCCACTCTGTAGCAGGAAAATTGTCGGCAGCAGATGCCCTAATGACCATTCGCCCTTTTCGCTCCCCGCATCATACCGTATCAGATGTTGCGCTGGTAGGGGGTGGGGCAAACCCACAACCGGGGGAAATTTCCCTGGCACATAATGGGGTATTATTTTTGGATGAATTGCCGGAATTCAAAAGAACCGTGCTGGAAGTAATGAGGCAACCATTGGAGGATAGAAAAATATCCATTTCAAGGGCACGTCTTGCAGTTGAATATCCATCAAGCTTTATGTTGGTAGCCTCTATGAATCCATGCCCTTGTGGTTTTTATAATCATCCTGAAAAAGAATGTGTTTGCGCCCCGGGCATCGTTCAAAAGTACTTAAGCAAGATATCCGGACCTTTATTAGATCGGATTGACCTTCACGTTGAAGTTACCCCCGTCGACTTTTCGGAGCTTTCCTCATCAGAAAACGCAGAGAAAAGCGAGATAATCAGAACCCGGGTAATTAAAGCAAGGGAAAAGCAGGACTTGAGATTCGCAGATCAACCTGACTTGCATTATAACGCACAAATGAGTACTAAAATGGTACGAAAAGTATGCAACATCAGTGAGGCAGGAACAAAATTGTTAAAATCAGCAATGGAAAGACTCGGCTTATCTGCACGCGCTTACGACCGCATCCTCAAAGTAGCAAGGACAATAGCCGACCTTGATAATAGTGAAGATGTGGAACTTGAACACCTTGCAGAGGCCATCAATTACAGGAGCCTGGATAGAGATGGGTGGGCAGGTTAATCCCACGATCTGCTTTAGTAAACACTGTTTGCTAATCATCCTGGTACGAAAAATTATGGCATATTCATTTTATTGCAGGCTTAACAAAAAAAGGAGATAGCAAACACACCTGTTTACCAAACACTTAACGTCATAAAACAAAATTTAAATCGTTAATAGCTAAATAAGCTTCATTCATCGTTTACTCGTTTTGGCATAGTCATTGTAAACAGCCTGTTACATTTAACTAATCGAAATTGTCTCTACCAGGCAATTTCCTAATTGAAAAACAAAACATGAAAAAGACAATTCAAATTTTCAGCATGCTTTTAATTGCATTAACTGTAATGGTATCTTGTAAGAAAGATACAGATCCGGCAGATAAAGATTTTTTCGTTGGTACCTATAACGGAACCGTTTCTTACCGTAATGGTCAAACGACAATTAATAGCTCTGACGGAAAAGTAACGGTGAGCAAAGTGGGTGAAACCTACAACTTTTACTTCGGAAGTAATATCCCTGATATCACTGGTGTAAAATTCGAGAAAACAGGTGATAATTCTTACGTTAGCGTCGGCTCGGGATTAACAGGAATCACTATCGATGCCAGCTCACTTAAAATGCTGGTTGTTAAAGATGGTCAAACCTGGACAGCAAACTGTACAAGATAATATTTGATCACTAAGCAAAAAGTCCCGCATGTCGGGACTTTTTTCGTTATATCAGAGGAAAAATATACTACAAATCCTCCTCTTCGCCTTCTTCAGGCTCGTAATGCTCAATCGCCTGTCCAATGGCATTCACTTCCTCATCTTCCTCAAAAATTGGAAGTTCCGTTTTATAATCCAGTTTCAACCAGATGGAAGAGGTATCTTTCATAATCTGGATATATTCTTTTCCATCCTTAAAAATGGTATAAGTATCATTTCCTTCAGGAAAAACAGAATAATTTATTGGGCCTATTTCTATATCAAAGGGTTCTTGCATGCTATATGTTTTTTAACAAAGATAATGCTTTTAAACAGTAACGATAGTCGCTCAGTTGATAAGAAATTGAATACCTTATTTTATCTGGGTTACCTCTGATATGCCCTATTATATCAAGTTAACCACTAAAGCTACTTTGCTTGTTGTCATCATCAGCCAAATCTAAAGACTGCGATAACTAAAAAATTACTCCCTGTTATTTAAAAATCCAACCAATTGTATTACTTTACACCAAACAATTTACGGAAAGATTAGAAGATGAAGTTAACGTTTTGGGGTGCAGCACAACAAGTAACAGGAAGCATGCACCTGCTTGAAGTTGGAAATTATAAAATACTGATAGATTGCGGATTGGACTATGAAAAAGAAACTTATCAGGAAGAAAATCAACAGTTCCCATTCGATCCAGCCGATATTAACCTTGTAATTTTAACTCATGCACACATAGACCATTCGGGCAATTTACCTACACTTGTACGACTTGGTTTTGAGGGTCAGATACTTTGTACTCCCCCAACTGCGGATTTAAGCGCTATATTATTGTACGATTCCGTTGAACTGTTTTTAAGAAAGCAAAGCCGGAAACCACGCACCAAGCGAGGTAATTTTAGCGGACCAAAACCTTTGTACCTGCACAAACATGTTATGGACACGATTGATCGGTTCGTAACGATAGCATTTAATAAAGCCTTTAGAATAAATGGCGATATTAGCCTGACTTTTATTCCGGTAGGGCATTTGTTAGGTGCTGCCGCAGCCGTATTAACCATAAACGATAACGGTGAAGAGAAAAAAATAGCCTTTTCAGGCGATATTGGCCGTGAACACTATCCTGTATTGGTGAAACCAGAACCTATCCCACCTGTGGATTACTTTGTTTGCGAATCTACATACGGTGGCCGCTACCATAGCAAAGACCAAACGCTTGAGGAAAGGCTGATCAAAGAAATTACTGAAGCCTGCATTAAAACCCCGGGGCGGTTAATTATTCCCGCCTTTAGTATCGGCCGTACCCAATCCCTGGTTTTTGCCCTCAATCAAATTTTCACTAAAAAGCTGCTTCCTCCCGTTCAGATTTTCGTTGATAGTCCGATGGCTATCCAGGCAACTGACGTCTACAGAAAACACCATAACCTGGTTAATCAGGAGGCAAAAGATTTCTATAAAACCATGGGTGATGAGTTTGAATTCGAGCATCTGGCTTACGTTCAAACCATGAAAGAAAGCAAAGATGTTTCCAATTATTTCGACCCCTGCATTATCATTTCTTCTGCAGGAATGTTAGAAGGCGGAAGAATTCAGGATCACTTGTATTACAACATTCAGAATTATTACTGTACCATTCTTTTCATCGGTTATTGTGCAAAAGGAACACTTGGATACAAACTATTAAGCGGTGCCCCCATTGTGAGAATAAAAGATCGTGAAATGATGGTTTATGCAACTATTCGTCAAACTGATCTACTCAGCGGGCATGGCGACCATGACGATTTAGTAAATACCATCAAACAAACCGGCAATCCTAAAAAGGTTTTTCTGGTACACGGTGAAGAAAAAAGCATGGAAAGTTTATCTATCGCAATACAAGAAGATGGCTTTGATGTCGAAATGCCCAAAAGTGGAGAAGTGTTTGAGATATAACTTATTCCTAGATTACCCTAAAGCATATACTTATTTACTTTCTTACTTGTCCATTACCTCTAATCACCCATTTATAACTCGTTAATTCTTCTAGCCCCATTGGCCCACGGGCATGAAGTTTTTGAGTACTAATCCCTATTTCCGCGCCTAAACCAAACTGGGCACCATCAGTGAAACCAGTTGAAGCATTCGCATATACTGCTGCCGCATCGACCTGATTAAGAAACCTCATTATATGATCTGCATTTTCAGAAATGATTGCTTCACTGTGTTTTGAACTATATTCAGCAATATGATTAAGTGCTTCATCCAAATCATCAACTATTTTTACTGCCAGTTTCAAAGATAGAAATTCGGTGCCAAAATGTTCTGGCGTAGCATGGCTCAGCAATGCTGATGGATATGAAGACTTCAATGTTTCATAACTTTTTGCATCTGCATATAACTCCACATCTCCACCGGCCAGGGGGGCTAAAAGTTCATTTAAGTCAGCTAATCTGTTCTGATTGATGAGAACACAATCTAATGAATTGCACACACTAACCCTTCTTGTTTTTGCATTGAAAAGGATTTGTTTCCCCTTCTCCAGATCACCCGATTCATCAAAATAAGTATGAACTATCCCCGCTCCGGTTTCAATAACCGGAATTTTACTATGCTCCCGAACATAAGTGATGAGCGACTGACTACCTCTGGGAATCAATACATCAACAAAACCTCTGGCATTTAGGAGTGCTTCCGTGGCTGCTCTATCTGCAGGAAGCAAAGTGAGTACATCCGCATTAATCTGATGCTTGGCCAAAACATCATGGATTACATTGGCAATCGCCAGATTAGAAAATTCAGCATCGCTACCGCCCTTTAATACTGCAACATTTCCTGTTTTAAAGCAAAGTGAAAAAACATCTACCGTAACATTTGGCCGGGCCTCATAAATCACTCCAACCACCCCTAACGGTACCCGGACTTTCTGTATCTGCAGTTGGTTTTCCAGCGTCTTCTCCGATAGGATTTCACCAACGGGGCTGTTCAGTTGAATAATATTTTTTACATCTGCTGCAATGTCTTTAATACGCTGCAAAGAAAGCTTAAGCCTATCGTACTTTGGATCGTCGGCAGACATTTTAGCGAGATCTTTTTCGTTCTCAGCAAGGATGCTGTTGGTATTTGAAACCAAAGCCTGTGCAACATCATCAAGAACAACATTGATGGTTCCTTTATCAAGGCCAACCATTGTACGAGTAGCTTTTTGTGCCTTATTGAAATATATTGAATAGTCCATTTTTGTATATGTAGTAGGAGGAAGCAAGCAGCAGCAAGTTATTTTAACACTCACTTTGGCCTTTTTCCACTAATCATTCAGGCTAGATTGCCGAATAAAAATAATCATAATGTACCAGCGGCTTCTGTTTTTTCTGCCCGATCCTTTCTTTGGCCTTATCCGACCCATACTCAGCAATACCTAAACCAATTAGCTGATCATCTTCGTCAACAATTTTGATGATATCACCCTTCAAAAAGTCGCTTTGTATGGCTATAATTCCAACTGGCAACAAACTTGTCGCTTTGCCTGACGTTAAAACTGTTTTAGCGCCATCATTTAATTTTACAATTCCTGTTGCCGAAGTTTCTGAGTGTGCAATCCATTTTTTCTTTCCCGATTTAGTTTTCTCGGGAACAAAGCGGGTGTGAATAATCGCATTGTTTAGTAACCCCGTAAGCACATTATCAGTTGTTCCGTTAGCAATATGAACATTGATACCCAGTTTGGCAACCTTCTGCGCCATTGTAGATTTCGTAATCATACCACCCCGTCCGAACTGCGATTTACCGGTTTGGATAAATGAAGCTAAATTCGCTACGCCGCCAGTTACTTCTTCAATAACCTTCGAACCCGCCAGCTTCGGATCGCCATTATAAATTCCGTTCACATTGCTGAGAATAATCAGTGCATCTGCATTCAGCATAGACGCAATTAACCCCGCAAGCTCATCATTATCTGTAAACATCAGTTCTGTAACCGAAACCACATCATTTTCGTTAACTACAGGAATAACTTCGTTCTGCAATAAAATCTGCATACAGTTTTTCATATTCAGATAGTGCGCACGGTCGCGAAAATCTTCTTTGGTGACCAAAACCTGTGCGCATTTAATTTGATGGGGCTCAAAGAAATTTGAATACGTGTTAATCAGTTTTACCTGACCAATAGCTGCGAGTAACTGCCGTGTGGTAACAGCATCATGCTTTTCGGAGACCTTAATCAGGCTTCTTCCCGAAGCTACCGCACCTGATGAAACTAAAATAACTTCTATGCCTTGCTTTTTAATCTCTGCCAGCTGATTAACCAAATGCTGAATCCGCGGTTCATCAGGTAATCCATTCCCTTGTGTAATTACATTTGAACCAACTTTAACAACTATTTTTTTGTACCCTAATTTCATTATTAATATTTGATGTGGCAATTTAGCATCTATTTTTTTCAATTCGAATGAATATAAGGGCGATGGTGAATTTTTATCAAAATGATAATATTCGTTTAGTGTAATGACTGATAATCTTTAAATCTGCGTAAATCATCTATATCTGCGGGAGAAACAAATAATAAAAGGGAGTGGATAAACACCCATACAAGACCGAACCATCTATTCCAAAATCAGAATCTCCGATAAAAAGTTTAAATTGCATAAACCTGAACCAAACCATCATGATGAAACGTATATTTCCCTCGCTGTTTTTGCTTGGTGCAATTACAGCTTGCAACAACCCTACGAAACAAGAAATGAAACCTATAAAATGGCCGGATGCCAAACCTCCAATAGCTGAAGTTAGTCCGTATAAAAGAGTTATTCATGGCGATACCGTTATAGACAATTATTACTGGATGATTGATTATTTTAAAAAAGGTCCTGATAGCAATAAAGTAGTTGATTACCTGAAAGCCGAAAACAATTACCTCGATACGATAATGAAAGGAACCGAACAGTTTCAGACAGATTTGTTTAAAGAGATGAAAGGCCGGATTAAAGAGAAGGACGAATCTGTGCCGGTTTTTAAAAATGGCTACTTTTATTATACCCGAACCGAAGATGGAGAGCAGTACTATAAGTATTGCCGTAAAAAAGGAAGCTTAACGGCTACAGAAGAAATTTTATTAGATATAGATGCATTGGCAAAAGGGCATTCATATTATAGCGCTACAGGATTTTCGATAAGTCCCGACAATAATCTACTGGCATTTGGCGTAGATAAAGTTTCGCGCCGGCAATATACCATTCAGGTAAAAAACCTTCAAACAGGCGAAATATATAAGGATGCCATCATCAATACAGAAGGTGTTGTGGCATGGGCAAACGATAACAAAACCTTATTCTACACTTCAAAAAATCCGGTAACCTTACTGAGTGAAAAAATTAAGAAGCACACACTCGGAACCGATGCAAAAACCGATGCCGTTGTTTATGATGAAAAAGATAATACCAATTATATCGGTGTCTCAAAGTCTAAAAACGGAAAATATATTTTCATTAGCTCGCAGGGAACTTTAACCACCGAATACAGATTGATTGATGCGGATCATCCTGAGACTGCTTTTAAAGTTTTCTCGCCCCGCTTCAAAGATGTATTATATGATGTTTTGCCTGTTGATGATAAGTTTTACATTGTGACCAACTGGAACGCTAAAAATTTCCGCTTGATGGAATGTCCGCTGGATAAAACTTACAAGGAAAACTGGAAGGAAGTGATCCCTAACCGTAAAGATGTTTTACTGGAGTACGGTGATGAATTTAAAGATCACTTAGTGCTTTCTGAACGTAAAAATGGTTTAACGGAATTACGCGTAATCAAAAAGGATGGCACCAGTTATTACATCAAATTCGATGAGCCTGTTTATGCAGCCGGAATTGGCTCTAACCCTGAATATGGCGGAAAAACATTGCGTTATAACTACACTTCTTTAACAACTCCAGGCTCCGTATATGACTATGATCTCGAGAAGAAAGATCAGAAGCTGATGAAACAGCAAGATGTTATTGGAGGTTACAACCCTAAAGATTATATAACCGAACGTGTTTTTGCCACCGCTAAAGACGGCACAAAAATCCCGATAGCTTTGGTATATAAAAAAGGGGTTGAAAAGAACGGAAATGCCCCCCTGTTACTTTATGGCTATGGCTCTTATGGCGCAACCATGGATGCATCGTTCTCATCGCCACGCCTAAGTTTGCTTAACCGGGGCTTTGTTTATGCTATTGCCAATATCCGTGGCGGACAGGAAATGGGACGCCAATGGTATGAAGATGGTAAGCTGATGAAAAAGAAAAATACCTTTACCGATTTCATTGCCGCAGGAGAATATCTGATTGAACAGAAATATACTTCAAAAGGACATCTATATGCACATGGCGGCAGTGCCGGAGGCTTGTTAATGGGAGCTGTGGTAAATCTCGCCCCTGATTTGTGGAATGGTGCCATTGCCGACGTCCCTTTTGTAGATGTGGTAAACACAATGCTGGATGAAAGCATTCCGCTAACTACCAATGAATTTGATGAGTGGGGAAATCCAAAGAAAAAGGATGCTTACGATTACATGAAAAGCTATTCACCTTATGAAAATGTAGAGAAAAAAGCCTATCCAAATATGCTGGTTACTACAGGCTTACACGATAGTCAGGTACAGTATTTTGAGCCTGCAAAATGGGTGGCCAAACTTCGTGCTTTGAAAACTGATAAAAACATCCTATTGCTTAAAACCAATATGGATTTCGGACATGGTGGTGCCTCAGGGCGTTTTGATTACCTGAAAGATGTTTCCTTACGCTGGGCATTTTTGTTCGCTTTAGAAGGAATTGAGAAATAAAATCATACATTAACCATTTAAGAAATATAAGTTAGTGAGGCATAACTGACTTATATTTCTTAAATCCCTTAAATGGTAAAATCCAAATGAACACCCAACTAAAAACACTACAAATGATTCACCTTGCCTTATGCAGTGGTGTTTTCCTTTTTGCATTAATCACGATTTTCCTTAACCGCGACATGATGTTTTTTGATGCCAACCCTGAGCATTCGGCGCCCTTCAACCCAATATTTCCAATCATGGGTTTAATGACCATCACGGCAAGTATCTATTTTTTCAGAAACGTAATTGCTAAGGTCGACAAAACAGCTTCATCCGAAAGCAAAATCAATCAGTACCAAAGTGCATTCATCATCGGCGCTGCATTGTTAGAGGGTGGGGCGCTATTCAATTTAGTTGGCTTCTACCTCACTCATAACGCTTTCTTTTTAATTTTTGCGCTGGCCAATTTTGTATTTCTGGCATTGCGCAGACCAACAAAAGAGAAATTGATTTCAGATCTAAATATTCAATACCCCGATTCAGAAACGTTATAGTTTCAGCATCACCCATCCGCTAAGCGGTTTTTGATTATCAAGCAAAATGGTATAGTAGTAAACGGACTCAGGCAATAACCTGCCTTTAAAAGTTCCATCCCAGCTTACCTTATTGCTTGAAGATTCATACAGAATAGTTCCGTAACGGTTAAACACCCTTACCTGAACCTTCGAATAGGAATCAAGCCCGGGAATATTCCAGGTATCATTAATCCCATCCCCGTTTGGGGTAATTCCGCTCGGGATAAACAACTTATTGTAAACCTTTACATTCATATCATCACTGCTCACCCCGCAACCGTTTAAAGAGGTAATGGTTAAGGTATATGTTATGCTTTTAGTTGCTGTACAAACCGGATTCAAAACTGTCGGATCACTGAGAAAATCGATAGGGCTCCAGTTATAAACCACGTTGCTTTCGTTGCTGCTTGCTGACAAAGTAACGGAATTTCCAACTACCAGACTTTTATCGGCACCGGCATTGGCAACCGGCACTTTATTTACGGTAACTGTTACTGTTCCCGTCGCCGGGCAGGCACTGCTTTCATCATATACATTTACCGTATAGGTTGTAGTTACTAAGGGAGTAGCTATCGGGCTGGCAATATTAGCGTCGCTTAATCCGGTAGCCGGTGTCCACACATATTTCACACCACCCGAAGCAGTCAAAGTTGTGTTTGAACCCTCGCAAATGGCTACCGATTCACTAACAGAGCTTGCAGGTCTGGTGCCAATGGCTATAGTTATACTGCCTGAGGATGTACAGCCATCAACAGTCTTTACTGATACAGTATAAGTTCCGGCGTTGGCATCGATAACATTTGGTATTACTGGGTTTTGAAGCGAAGAACTAAAGTTCGGTCCTGTCCAGGAGTAAGTAGAGGTGGAAGCCCCCTGCGCCACCAGGCGTAATGTTTCTCCAACGCAAAGCGGAGTGTTCCCGGAGGGGGATGGAGCTGGAAGGGGGTTAATGGTAACCGCTAGCACAGAAGAGACGATTCTACACTTTGTATTTCCAAAATTTGCCGATTCACCTACAGCCAGGCGATATAAATATGTACCTGAAGGTGCTCCAGTTAAATCGACCGTCGCCGTGGGTGAAGTTGCACCAACAATATCTGTCCAGCCAGCGCCATTAACATTACGCTGCCACTGAAAAGCTGGTGTGGTATAACCTCCGGCAGTAGATACTGAAGCATTTAAATTCACAATTCCAGAACTTCCCTGGCAATAAGTCTGTGTTAACGAACTGGCCGAACCAAGTCCGGCGGCAATGGTTGGACCGTAAGGACTAAAAGTAATATCATCTAAAGCCAGGTCATTGGCCGGTGCACCACCTGCGCTGTTGTTGCGCATTCTTAAAACAATGTCTGTTACACCAACCGGCGTGGAGAAATTAAAACTCTTTTTAACCCACGTAGGTCCTGAAGATGTAAGGGAAATTTGCCCCGTATTATATGTCTGGATAATAGTACCGTCAGTTTTTTCAATAGTGAAAGTAATGTTTGGCGGGCTGTTATCACTCGAACGGAGCAAATTTACTATCCATGCTCCAAATTCATAAGCCGTATTTGGGCACAGATTAGACACAGTTGTTTTATAAAAATAATCGGTGGTAGATAAGCTGGCGTTTACCACCATCATGTATCCGTATGTTCCTGTCACACTCCCGGTATGATCCAGAGTTGACCACCATACATTTCCTGATGATGCTGTACTCTTCATCACCGTATAAGACCCGTCATTGGGAAAAGCCTGGGCAACATAAGTATAACTTGTTGTACCAGCAACTAAAGCGCCTGCATATGTTGCTGTTCCGGCTCCAAAATCAATATTTACAATAGGGTCGCCGAGCGATTGTGAGAATACATGGTTATTAAATAGTATAAAAACAATCGTTAAGATGTAAATCAGCTTTGGCTTAAACATATGTCAATATTGATGCTTAAATATCTTTCAATCCGTAAGTTTTTTTACCAGTTCAACGACAAAAGGATTAAATGTGTCGACAAGTGGTGGATTAGCCTTTCATTATTACACGAATGAGAAAATCCACTGAAATATGTTCCTTATCTTTACCGGTCAATGGAATACAATGTTCATACCTTAGCGAATGGAATTCGTGTGTTACACGTACCTTCGGCTTCTACTATATCTCATGCCTGCATTATCGTTAATACAGGCTCGCGCGATGAGCCTGAACAAAAGGCAGGTTTAGCCCATTTCATCGAACACTTAATTTTTAAACGAACCGAGAAACGTAGTACCATTCAAATCCTGAACCGGCTGGAAAGCGTAGGCGCAGATTTAAATGCCTACACTACTAAAGAATATACCTGTGTTCACGCTTCCTTCCTAAATCCCTATCTTGATAGAACACTGGAGTTATTCAACGACATTATTTTTCATTCTACATTCCCGGAAGAAGAGCTGGATAAAGAAAAAGGTGTAATTCTTGATGAAATTGCATCCTACCTCGATCAGCCGGAAGAGGCGATCAATGATGATTTTGAAGACATGTTATTTGACGGTAATCCTTTAGGAAACAATATTCTCGGCACAACAGAGACCGTAAATAATTTTACGAGGGAAGATGTGATCAATTTCAGAAATGCAAATTACCGTACAAATGAAGTTGTAGTAGCTGTTTTGGGAGACTACACCTTTAAAAATGTAGCAAGGAAAGGGAATAAATATTTTTCTGACGTAAAGGAAAATTCTCCAGTAATTAACAGAACAAAACCAGCTGTCTTAAGGCCGAAAATCACCGAAATTTATAAACCTATAGCACAGTCGCATTGTATTTTAGGCATGCAGACTTTTTCTACGCATGACGAGCAGAAAGCGGGTTTAATGTTGCTGAATAACTATTTTGGAGGTAATGGCATGAGCTCAGTCTTAAACCTGCAAATCAGGGAAAAATATGGTATTGCCTATACCATAGAATCAAACTTTTCTCCTTTGAGTGATACAGGTATTTTTTCTATTTACTTTGGAACGGATAAGGAAAAACACGAAAAGGCCTTGTCTTTAATTTTTAAAGAAATGAAGAAATTAAGAGATAATCCTTTGAATGATTTACAGCTCCAGAAAGCCAAAAATAAATTTATCGGGCAAATTGCGTTAAGTGAAGAAAATAGAATCGGCCTGATTATATCGATGGCAAAAAGTCTTATTGACCATAATAAAATCGACTCACTGGAACAGGTTTTTCAGAAAATTAATCAGGTTACCACAACCGGAATTGCTCAGATTGCAAACGATGTTTTAAATGTAGAGCAACTGAATATTTTCACTTTCAGCCCGATACTGGAATAAATGCTTATTTTTGTACCGATTTTGTTCGTATAAGGCAAGAACTAACTTCCGCTTAATGAACATCCCTAAACGCTAAAACTTTATCAGGGGTTAGAAATACAATTAATACCTTCAGACCTAAACGTTTGAAAAAAATATTTTATAATGAAATTACCAATAGTAGCTTACGGCGATCCTGTTTTGAAAAAAAAAGGTGCTGATATTGATCAGGATTACCCTGAGTTGAAAGAATTGATTGCGAATATGTTCGACACCATGTACTACGCAAATGGAGTTGGATTGGCCGCTCCTCAAATTGGCTTGCCAATCCGTTTATTTATTGTAGATACTGGTGAAGATGAGGATGGAACCCCTGGTTATAAAAAGGTTTTCATTAATGCCGAAATTTTGGAAGAAACCGGGGAGCCCTGGAACTTTAACGAAGGATGTTTAAGTATTCCGGATATCAGAGAAAACATCTCAAGAAAACCAAATATCAAGATAAAATACCTTGATGAAAACTGGAACGAGCATGTTGATGATGTAGACGGATTACCGGCACGTGTGATTCAACACGAATACGATCACATAGAGGGAAAGTTATTTACAGATAAAGTGAGTGTTCTCCGCAAAACCATGCTTAAAAGCAAACTTGATGCTATTGCAAAAGGAAATATAAAAACCGATTATAGAATGAGATTTGTGAACAGAAACAAAAAAAAGTAGGTGGGAATACAATATATGAGATAATGATGGAAAATGGCACAGCTGTTTTCCATTTTTTATTGCCCGTTAGTTACGATTAAGGATGCGAAATCCAAAAATTACCTGCTCGCTCTTAGTGGCGAGGGTAATCTACAGGGCGTACTAAGCTTCTAATAATCTTCACTACGCTTTTTATCTCCGTCGAAAATTTGCTGCATTAACTTGCCCCAGGCAAAAGGGTTCAACAAGGGATTAGTTTGAACCATATTCTTGTTCACCATCCGGTCAAAATTATAACGATAATTCTGACTTGAAATTTCCTGACCATCCCTTGGCAAGGTTTGAATTAAGCCATTTATGGAAGCTTTCGATAAGTTCTTTTTTGCAATAGCCATATCATCATCAGCCAGCTTCATCGTTAAGAATTCACGGGTAAATTCTTCAGTTGTTGCCCATGGAAAAACACGTACAGATGGTAAATCTACAACGTTTGATTTTAGTTTGACCATAATAGTATATTTACTATCTGGTGTGCTTTCGGGAATAATTGTAGAAAATTTCTTGTAACCTATGGCCGTAAAGAGAATGGTGTCTCCCGGATTTACGATGAATGTAAAATACCCTCTATAGTCAGCACCTACACGCTTACTGTTTGCAGAAAGGTTAGTAATGGTTACATAGGGTATGACATTTGTACTATCAATATCTGTAATAATGCCTGAAAATTGGATAAGCTTTTCCTGTGTCCTCTTCTGCTGTGCAAAAGTAGATAAAGAAAATAATACGCAAATTAGGGCAACACAAAATCTCATGAATACAAAAGTAATTCTAATAGTAAAACTATCTTGTTAAATAGTGTTAAAGCTACTCTTGCTCTGCCATGTTAACGGCAACTACCGAAGTAATTTGAGGTACAGCCTTCATAATTGCCTGCTCAATTCCCGACTTCATTGTCATGAAACTCATCGGACAAGAACCACAATTACCTAAAAGCTTTAGCTTTACCGTTCCCTCAGATGTAATTTCTTCAACAGAAACATCACCTCCGTCAGCCTTTAAATATGGCCTAATAGTTTCCAATGCCTGTTCTACTTGCTCTGTTAAATTCATTATCAGTTTTTTAAGATTATAAAAATAGTAATTTTTTAGGAATTCACTAGCTGCGCATTATTGATAGATATCTGCTGTGCAACTTTACTGGCTATATTTCCGAAAATTTGATCAAGCAAAGGATGCTGATCAAGCGCAACCGGCTTGCCGGCATCACCAGCTTCGGCAATGCTTTGTATGATTGGGATTTCACCCAAAAACGGAACATCAAATCTTTTGGCAAGTTCGGTTCCTCCACCTTTCCCAAAAATATAATACTTGTTCTCTGGCAGTTCTGCCGGAGTAAAGTAAGACATGTTTTCTATCACGCCTAAAATAGGGATATTAATTCCAGGCATTCTAAACATTGCCAATCCTTTATGTGTATCCGCCAACGCAACCTGCTGAGGTGTTGTCACCACCACAGCGCCTGAAATTGGAAAACTTTGGGTAATGGTGATGTGAATATCGCCCGTACCAGGAGGAAGATCTACAATCAGGTAATCCAGTTCACCCCAGTTGGTATCATTGAATAATTGTTTAACTGCATTAGAGGCCATAGGCCCTCTCCAGGGCACAGGCTGACCAGGATCTGCGAAAAAGCCGAGTGAAAGCAGTTTAATACCATATTTTTCAATCGGAATAATTTTAGTTTTGCCATCCGCAGTTTCAACCGCACCTGGTTTTGCGTCAACTAAATCAAACATGGTAGGCACAGATGGGCCATAAATATCCGCATCAATCAAACCTACCTTTGCTCCATCCTTCGCTAGCGTAACTGCCAAATTACTAGATACAGTAGATTTACCTACACCACCCTTTCCGGATGAAACCAAAATGATGTTTTTGATGTTATCAAGTGAGGAAGTATTAACCGGCACGGTAACTCTGGATGTTACATTGATACTCACTTCTGCCTCTGCAGATACAAAATGTTTGATCGCATTAGTACAGGCATTTTTCAGCATGTCCTTCATCGGACAGGCTGGAGTTGTGAGCTCCAAAGTAAATTTAATCTGGTTATCAGCTATGCTTAAATCTTTAATCATGTTCAGGGTAACCAGATCTTTTTTAAGATCAGGATCTTCAACATTTTTTAAAGCATCCAAAACTTGTTGCGGGCTTATCTGCATCGTATTAATTTAAATTCAAAATTAACAAAACATAGCCACAAATACTTTTATTTAGGCTTTTAAACTGTAATTTTAACACGAAATAAACATTTAATTGTTACGTTTAAGCAATTAACCATTTTAACGACTATATGCGAATACCAAAAATTAGAATCCCAGGAAAATATCTAAAAATCGGGGCGTGGGTTCTGGGCGTTTTTTTGATCATCAGTATAGCCTTAGGTGCTGTAGCATATAGTAAACGGGAAGCGCTTTTAAAAAAAATGGTGGCGAAAGCCGTAGCAAAAGCGGAAAAGGATTATGGCCTGGAAATAAAAATTGGTTCTGCCGGTTTTGCCGGACTGAGTACAGTTAAAATGACCTCCGTTTCTGTTGTTCCAAAAGATAGAGATACGCTTTCTCAAATTGGAGAACTAAGCGTAGGAGTTAAGCTTTTTCCGCTTATTTTTGGTAATGTTAAACTTTCCGAAGTTAAACTGGCCAATGGATTTGTAAGCGTAGTATTAAAAGATTCCACATCCAATATCGACTTCCTAAAAAGAAAGAAAAAAGATAGCACAGAGAATAAAGGCAAAGCCAACCTGCCGGAATTAGCCAGTAATATACTTAACCAGGTTCTGTACAAAATCCCGGATGATATGGATGTTAAGAATCTGGTATTTAAATTCAACGATCACGATACAGCTAAACTCAGCTTCGCCACCACAGCAACTATTGACGGAGGTGATTTAAAATCAACAATTAATGTAAATCAAGGTGAGTCAACCTGGCATATTGACGGGCTTGTAAAACCGGGTAAAAAGCAATTAAGCTTCACGGTTTATGCCGATGGCAAAAAGCTTGAGTTGCCTTATTTAAACAATAAACTCCATGGAAAGGTAAGTTTTGACACATTACAAACTGAACTTAAAGATGCAGGGTACAGCGGCGACGATTATAAGATATCTGGTTCATGGTCGGTAAAAAACATGCTCATCAACCAGGCCCGTTTAGCTGGGAACGACATCGTGGTACAGCGTGCAAAATTGGATGCAGACGTATTGGTTGGCCCACATTATATTGCATTAGATAGTACATCAACCGCCTATTTACGAGACGCTAAAATCCATCCCTTTGTCAAATACACGCTCGGTAAAAACAAAATTTACGAATTAAAACTGGACGCCGAAGAGCAGGATGCTCAGGCTGTCCTGGACGCCTTTCCACAAGGCCTGTTCGAATCCCTTGACGGATTAAAAGTAGAAGGAAAAGTGAAATACAACCTTAACTTTTACCTCGATACCGCTGTTCCTGACAGTGTTCGGTTCAGTTCAACACTTACCCCCCTCAATTTTAAAATCTTAAAATGGGGCAAAACCAATCTTCAAAAAATCAATAATCCATTCGTTTATACCCCTTATGAATATGGAAAACCAATGCGCGATATCACCATTGGTCCTTCAAATCCCAATTTTACACCTTTAAATGCAATTTCTAAGAATTTCATAAATGCTGTTTTAACTGCTGAAGACCCATCTTTCTATACCCATAATGGTTTTGTTGAAGAATCGATCCGCAAATCGATTGCAGTGAATTTTAAAGAGAAGAAATTTAAGCGCGGAGGAAGCACGATTAGCATGCAGCTGGTTAAAAATATTTACCTGAGCAGGCAGAAAACACTAGCACGTAAAGCCGAAGAAATACTGATTGTATGGCTCATTGAACACAACCATCTGGTAAGCAAACAGCGTATGCTCGAAGTTTATTTCAATATCATGGAACTAGGGCAGAATATCTATGGCATTGGCGAAGCATCAAGGTATTACTTTGGTAAGCAACCCGCAGATTTAACCATAGGCGACGGTTTATTTCTCGCCAGCATAGTTCCGAAACCCAAGGCATCTATGTATAAATTCATGGCTGACGGCAGTTTGAAACCTTATATGTTTAATTACTTCAGGTTTATGGGTAACATAATGGCCCGTCGTGGTTTGACACCTGGAGATACTTCAGGATATGGCTTTTACAATGTAAGGTTAAGAGAAGGGTTACGCCAATATTTAGCTCCGGATACTGCAGCGGTTGACACAACAGGCTTCGATACCGACGACGAGGATGGAATGCCAACAGTGATCATGCAAGACAAAAATAAAAGTCTCTTCGATCGTATTTTTGGGGGCGGATCAAAAAAGGATACTGCTACTGTGCAATCATCGGATACCACAAAATCAAAAAAACAACTTAGGCAGGAGCGGCGCGAACAAAGGAGAAGAGAAAAAGAACTAGAAAATGGACAGTAAATTCAATTCGGGTTCCAGTGTTGTCCACCAGCTTTTCAATTGATAAAAACCTCACATGCACAAAATAAAAGTAGAAGATAAAGAGTTTGAGATTTTTTTGGAAAACGAAACTTTAAACAAAAGAATACGCTTATTGGGAATCCAAATGAATGTAGACTACGAATCCAAATGCCCAATATTTATAGGTGTATTAAACGGGAGCTTTCTCTTCATGGCCGATTTGATAAAAGAAATTGATGTTCCTTGCGAAGTAGCTTTCATGAAAGTGGCTTCTTACGAGGGAACCAGTAGTACAGGACAAATAAAGGAATTAATCGGTTTACCAGAGAATCTCGAAGGGAGAGATATCATTGTAGTAGAAGATATTGTTGATACGGGGTTAACACTAACCCATATTCTAAAAACCATAAAAGAGAAAAGTCCTGCTTCAGTAAAAGTTGCCTCGCTTTTATTAAAGCCTGCTGCATTAAAGTATCAGATTGAGGATTTGGAGTACATCGGCTTCGAAATACCAAATGAATTTGTTGTTGGATACGGATTGGATTATAACGGGCTGGGGAGGAACTTAACTGACATATACAGGGCTACAGCAGGATAACTTTACATTCTATTAATTTATTTTTCGCACCTTTGCGCAACAATCATTTCAAATACAATGACTATACACAAAGAAGGCTACACAACCATTGCCATCACTATCTTACTCATTTTCGTAATCAATGCCGTTGTTGACTACAAATATTATGACATCACCTGGTTACGCTGGTTTATCTATATTTTCTCTGCAGCCTTATTCATCATTGTGTTGCAGTTTTTCCGGAATCCAGGCCGGACTTTTTCCGCCGGAGAAGATCTCGTAATCTGCCCTGCAGATGGTAAAGTGGTTGTAATTGAAGAAACAAACGAAGGGGAGTATTTTAAAGATCAACGACTACAGGTTTCTATATTCATGTCACCTGTAAACGTACACATTAACCGCAACCCTATCTCCGGCGTAGTTAAGTTTTTTAAATATCATCCGGGTAAATATTTAGCAGCATGGAACCCTAAGTCTTCGACAGAAAACGAACGAACCACTACAGTAGTAGAACATAAAAACGGTACATCAGTATTGTTTCGTCAAATTGCAGGAGCTCTGGCTCGCCGGATTGTATGGTACGTAAAAGAAGGTGATCAGGTGAAACAAACTGAACAGTTCGGTTTCATTAAATTCGGATCTAGAGTTGATGTTTTCTTACCTGTTGGAACAAAAGTTAATGTAGAGTTAAATCAGGTAGTTAAAGGTGGAATTACGACATTAGCCACCTTATCATAGGAATTTAATTGATTAAATTCATAAGAAAGGTCAATTTGAATGCATCAAATTGATCTTTCTTGTATTTCAATACTTTATATTAGTCGGTAGCATCATTACCAACCTCTTTTTCATGATCACCACCAGGTGGTCTGTCACTTATCAATCTTTGTGTAGGGTAAGCAAAATCTGATTGGTTTCTCATCACGATGTCCATAATTTCCAGATTGATTTCCTGTCTGATTTTAATGAATTCGGCATTATCTAGTATGGTAACGAAATAGGATATTTCAACATTCAAACCAGAATCACCAAAACTCTTGAAAGCTACACTTTCATCAGCAGTGCCGTTAAATGAGCGGATGTAAACCGCTATGTCGGAAACAATTTTCTTCACCGAATCTCCGGTCGTTTCATATGTTAAACCAATCGTGAAAACTACTCTTCTAAGATTGCGCAAAGATAGATTTTCCAGTACGCCATCAATCATTCCCCTGTTCGGAATAGTGGCCATTGTTTTTTCAGATGTACGGATCCTTGTGCTTCTAAAACCAACCTTTTCTACTGTTCCTTCAACTCCATCTACTTTAACCAGGTCGCCAACAACGAATGGTTTATCAAGAAAAATAGTAAATGATCCTATTAGATTTTCCAAACTTTCTTTGGCTGCCAAAGCGATTGCAATACCCCCTATACCTAAACCGGTAATCAGCGTAAGTACATTCACCTCAAAAACGAAACCAAGCAGTGTAAAAAATCCGATAAAAATTACGATAGTTTTAAATAGCTCCTTCAGAAAGGGTACGAGCTGATCATCAGACTTATTATCAGTTAAAGACGCCTTGAACAAAAGTACGTGACTGATAAAATCAATTATCCTCAAAATAATCCAGAAAATTGACAGAATGATCATAAATAAAAATATTCTGTCAACACAATCTCCGATGCTTACAGGAATAGATTCCTTAACCTTTCCAACAAGTTTACTATAATGAAATATTGCGACTTCTAAAGGGTGCTTGAGTTGGTTGATCGACAGATAGAGTGTCGAGAGCAAAATGAAGGTCTCTAAAGGCTTGATAAGCAATGATACAAATGCATCATCATGAGACTGGCTGGAGAAACTCCTGAAGAGCTTGAACAAAAGCTTACTTAAAAGTCTCGACACTATCCGTTTAAATAATAAGCCGACAAAAAGGATACCTCCAAACAGACAGTAAGCTTTAACGCTATTGCCCCAAAATATTTGATCAAAAAATGCAGACTCCAACATAAAAAAAAGGTATAAACAAAAAAACCTCCACGAAATTAATCGTGAAGGTTATATCTTATAATAAAGAATATTATTTTCTTAAAGATTTGATACGAGCAGCTTTACCAGTTAAAGCACGTAAGTAGAATAATTTTGCTCTACGAACTTTACCATAGCTATTCACTTCTACTTTCTCGATGTTTGGAGAACTAAAAGGGAAAATACGCTCAACACCAACACCATTGCTAATTTTACGTACAGTGAAAGTCTCGTTTGCACCAGCACTGTTACGTTGAATTACAACACCTTGGTAAATCTGAATACGCTCTTTATTACCTTCGCGAATTTTATAGTGTACGCTCACTGTATCGCCAGACTTGAACGCAGGAAAATCTTTTTTCGCGATGGCCTGCTCTTCAACAAATTTTACTAAATCCATGATTTTAAGCTATTAAATCGATATTTCAACCCGTGAAATTCGGATTGCAATATTAGGGATTTTTTTTCAATAAAAAAAACCTTTTTTATTTTTTCCACAATCTTTTAGAAATCCACATTTACATATTGTAATTACTTATGTGTCAAAAGATCAGCAAAGCACTAGTTAGAGCAAATTATTTGTAGAATAATAGCGTAAAGCACCCGCCATACACCTTATTCACGAATGCATTAATTTTAACTATTTTATTGATCAGCGCGAATAATGTTGCTCTAATAAATTGTAGAAAGCGAAAAAAATGCACATTTTATTCTAACAGATCAGGGCGACGTTGCTTGGTGCGTTCCAACGCCTGCTCATGTCTCCAGTCATTAACCTTTGCTTCGTGCCCGCTTAACAAAACATCGGGCACTTTATGTCCCCTCCAGTCAGCAGGTCGGGTATAAACCGGCGCATCCAGTAGCTCACCCTGAAAACTATCAGATAGGGCAGATGTTTCGTCGTTTAAGACTCCAGGAAGGAGACGAACAACAGCATCAACAACGATAGCTGCAGGTAATTCTCCGCCACTCAGCACATAGTCACCAACTGAAATTTCACGGGTGACGAAAATATCGCGGATGCGCTGATCAATCCCTTTGTAATGGCCGCAAAGAATAATGATGTTTTTTTTAATGGATAACTCATTAGCTGTACTTTGATTAAGGGTTACCCCATCAGGACTCATGAAAATAATCTCATCATATGTTCGCTCAGCCTGTAATTTTTCTATACAAGCTGCAAATGGTTCTATACTCATCACCATGCCACTGCCACCCCCATATTGATAGTCATCAACGCTTTTCTGTTTATTGGTAGCATAATCCCTAAGGTTATGCACTACAATCTCAGCAAGCCCTTTTTTTTGAGCTCTATGTAAAATAGAATGGGCGAAAGGACTCTCTAACAGAGCCGGAAGTACGGTAATAATATCAAAACGCATGGCACAAAGGTAACTCATCTTTAATTTAATATTAAATAATAGTACAATTCGATCAACACCTGCTCTTCGTGAGTTTAACGGCCACAAGACACCGCATTAAGATAATAGCTAGGGAGTAAAATGTGTTCTACTTATTCAGATAGATATCCAGCAATCCATCTGGTAAATCAAGCTTCAAAACCTTTTCTTCATCATCAATTTCAATGATAAAGTCTTCATTTAACGGAAAAAGAATTTCAGTGTCTTTGTAAAAAACAGTTGCAACGAACTGCTGTGGGTATTCATTTACTTCCGTGATTTCCCCTAACTCTCCAAGGGTTTCATCAATGGCTGTGAAACCTTTTAAATCAGTATAAAAAAATTCATCTTCATCACGCTCAGGCATGTGACTAAGCGGAAGATAAAGCTTCTTTCTTAACAATGGTTGAGCCTTATCAACATGATCAAGATCATCAAAGTTGAAATAACCTGTTTTATTAACCTGCAGTTTAGCTGAAGCAACAAAATATGGAACAAGTTTACCATTCATATCGGCAAAAACCACGTCAAAGCTTAATTTTTCATAATCGTCAAATTCGAAAAATATCTGAACCTCTCCCTTTAAACCCCTGGTCTTTGTAACGTAGCCTATGTAAAATGCCTCTTCGTGTTTCATTAGCCTAAATTATAGTATTGTCATTGCGAACAAGCCGGCACATCTGCCGGTTGCCTTTTGAATGGTGGGCATAACGCTAATGACGGTTTTAAATAAAAATAGCGTTCCGATAATCGGAACGCTATTTTCTTTAAGAAAGAGATAGAATTATTCTGCTCCTTCTGTAGTAGTTTCTGCCGCAGGAGCTTCTTCAGTTGCCTCAGCAGCTGGAGCTTCTTCTTCAACAACTTCTTCTGCAACTGGTGCATTTTTAGCTGCGATTGCTGCCGCTCTGTCTTCTTTTTTCTTAGCTTCCGCTGCTAATGCCGCTTTACGTGCATCTGCTTTTGAAGTAGCTAAACCTTCTGATTTACCAGAGATTTTGTCTGCTTTAGCATCTAACCATGCCGTGAATTTCTCATCAGCTTGCTCTTGAGTTAAAGCACCTTTTTTAACACCACCTTCTAAGTGTTTTTTGTATAAAACACCTTTGTAAGATAGAATAGCACGTGCCGTATCAGTTGGTTGTGCACCACTGTTTACCCAGGCTAAGGTTTTTTCGAAGTTAATTTCGATAGTAGCAGGATTGGTATTTGGGTTATAAGAACCTAAACGCTCAATAAATTTACCATCACGTGGAGAGCGGGAATCTGCTACCACAACGTGGAAAAAAGGTTTTCCTTTTTTACCGAATCTTTGCAATCTGATTTTAGTTGCCATTTCTTTTTGTATTTATGTATTCAACATAGTTCCCGGAGTTACATACTGCGGGGCTGCAAAGATAACTAAAATACTGTAAATTAAAAACATAGTTTATTTTCTTTATTTTCAGGTCGTTCTGCAAGAGAAATTTGCATATCACTGAAAAGAATTCGTATTCGAAGAATCATTACCAAAATCATCCTCTATGGTATTTATCTCTTTGTTACAAAACCGGTTGTTTATATTTCAAAGTGTAAAATGAGATGCAGAATTTAGGAATGTAACAATTTAAGTTTAAACACTTCTAAATACAAAAGCTAAAACTATGTTATTAACCACAACGCCTTCTGTTGAGGGCAAAAAAATTGTTAAATATGTTGGTCTTGTAACCGGAGAAACCATTATTGGTGCAAATATTTTTAAAGATTTATTTGCGGGCATAACTGATATCGTTGGCGGAAGATCAAGCTCATACGAACGCGTATTGAGAGAAGGAAAAGACACCGCATTAAATGAAATGCAACAATATGCGGCAGCATTAGGTGCAAATGCTATCGTTGGTATCGACTTGGACTATGAAACGGTGGGTAGCGGAGGCAGCATGCTTATGGTTAGCGCCAATGGTACCGCTGTTATTCTGGAAGACTTGTAAAAACATCGGGCTCCTAAATGGAGCCCGATGTTTTAGAAAGAGAGGATATCAATAAGCTTTAGCCATGTAGAGCTTACTTTCTCCGCATCAATATGTTTAATAGCATGATCAAATGGCGTGAATACAATTTCCCGATTCATTTGCCCTGCCATTACGCGGCTTTCCCCATTAATTAATCCTTCAACTGCAGCAACTCCCAGTTGGCTCGCCAAAACACGGTCCATACATGTAGGTTTACCCCCACGTTGAATGTGTCCCAAAATAGAAACTTTAGTATCGTAATGAGGATATTTTTCCTGTAAAATCTCACCAACTTTAAACGCTCCACCGGTATCATCCCCTTCGGCAACGATGATAATCTTAGAAGCCTTATCTTTACGGCTATGCTCCAGCTTGTGGAGAATATCATCGGCATTCATATTAGCTTCAGGGATCATTATTGCCTCTGCGCCAACACCAATACCACTTCTCAACGCTATTAAACCCGAATCACGGCCCATTACCTCAACAATGAAAAGCCTGTCATGAGATTCAGCAGTGTCTCTGATTCGGTCCACAGCATCGATAACGGTGTTTAATGCAGAATCATAACCAATCGTAAAGTCTGTTCCTGCCAAATCATTATCAATAGTGCCAGGCAAACCAACTATCGGTAAATCGTGTTCCTTGGAAAAAACATTAGCCCCGGTAAACGTTCCATCTCCACCAATAACAACTAAAGCATCAACAGCCTGAGCTTTTAAGTTTTGATATGCCTGATTGCGGCCTTCAATGGTCCTGAAAGCATCGCTACGGGCAGTTTTAAGAATTGTTCCGCCCCTTTGGATAATATTAGCCACAGATTTACGATCCATCGGAACGAAATCATTGTTAATCAAGCCTTCATATCCGCGAACAAATCCAACAACTTCGATATCGTAGTAGATTGAAGCCCTTACTACAGCTCTGATTGCAGCGTTCATGCCTGGCGAATCGCCACCAGAGGTTAAAACACCTATTTTCTTAATCTTATTCATTTTACTGTTTTTTTGCAAATGCAGCAAGACCCTTATCAAGATATTGCAGATATGCATCTATATTAAATTCAACTCCAATCGGAGGAGAAACCAATTCTTTTTCATCTGTGCCCAAAAGTACGTAATAAGGCTGCGAAATTGTGTTAAATCTTTCGGCTTGTAAATGCTTAAACTTTTTCCCAACAGTATTAACTCTTGTTTCCAAGACCTTCGAATCAAATTGTTCAGACTCCGGCAAGGCCGTTTTATCATCCGTGTATAAAGAAACAACGATATAGTCCTCTTTCAACTTTTTTAACACCCGGGGATCCGACCATACCCTCGCTTCCATTTCCCTGCAGTTCACGCAACCGTGACCAGTAAAATCTAGGAACAACGGTTTTTTAACCTCTCTAGCATAGGCCAGCGCTTCTTCGTAATCGAAGAAACCATCGATTTGGTGTGGAATATGTAAAAAATCAGCATACTTCCTTTTTGAGTGAGCTGCAACAGTTTGTGCCACGGCCGAACCGCCCTCTTGTCCCAACACAAAATCCTGTGTAGACATGGGTGGAACCAAAGCGCTGACTGCTTTTAATGGGGCACCAAACAAGCCAGGTATTAAATAAAATGCAAAAGTAAAAGCAACTCCCGCGATAAATAGTCTTGCAGTCGAAACATATGGCAAGTCGCTATCGTGTGAAAATTTAATTTTTCCGATAATGTAAAAACCCAGTATAAATGCAATTACTATCCAAATCGAAATAAATACCTCTCTGTCCAATATCCCCCAGTGATATGCTAGATCAGCTGTTGATAGAAATTTAAGTGCGAGTGCAATTTCGATAAGTCCTAAAACAACCTTAACAGAGTTTAACCAGCCCCCTGACTTCGGCAGCCCTGTAAGCCAGCTTGGGAATATTGCAAATACCACAAATATCAAAGCTAAGGCGAGAGAAAACCCGAACATACCCATTACAGGTGCTAGAAAACCTCCACTTTGTCCAACGGTAACAAGTAATGTACCAATCAGAGGACCGGTACAGGAAAATGAAACAACAGCAAGCGTTGCCGCCATAAAAAATATCCCTGTCAGCCCCTTGGAATCAGACTTTGAATCCATTTTATTTACAAACGAGCTTGGCAGGGTAATTTCGAACGCTCCAAGAAATGAAATTCCGAAAATTAAAAGCACTAAGAAGATAAATACATTAAAGAAACCATCCGTGGCAAGTTCATTCAACGCACTTGCCCCAAATATTATAGTAATCAGTAGCCCAAGCAGAACATAGATGACAATAATTGAAACACCATAAATAACAGCACCTTGAATCCCCTTACCTTTTGTCTCAGCTCTTTTAGTAAAATAGCTTACTGTTAAAGGTACCATAGGAAATATACATGGCAATAAAAAAGCAATCAGGCCCGCTATAAATCCGGCAGCAAAAACGGAGAACAAACTATCCGATCCCCCCTGTCCCGCAACAGTTTCTACTTTTTTAGCCGAAACAACATCATCTTTTTTTACCGTATCCTTAACAATTCCATTTGCGGCACTATCTGCTGCTGAACCGACTTCAGTAAAAACGACATCGTCTGGTACACTGGCCGATGTCGTATCTTGCAACTTAGCCGCATAACTTTTAACAACCGGTAATGCGAAAAACATTATGGTCGTTATTAACAATAATAAAACCTTTTTCATTTGTGTGTGTGTATTGAAGGCGTGAAATTAAGAATAATTTTTAAAGGGTAGGACCAACCAGCCGACAAAGCAACAGATTTTACTTTAAACAGAAACAGTCCCGAGTTCTTCGGGACTGTTTGTAACTAATTTGATGTCAATTATTTATTTAACCGGAACGCTGAATTCAACCTCTTCTGGCGGAAGGCACTGTTTATCATTACAAACCATAAACTCTACTTTCCCTTTAATGGTCGTAGCACCCTTATTCAATTTCACTTTTTGCTGAAAAATAACAGATTTCTCAAAGTAGCTTACATTCATTTTAAATGTACTCTCATATTTGGTTATTGCCTTTGGTTCAATGGTTTTGCCAACTAGTGAAAAATCTTTCGATGGAGAGAAAGTAAATGTTGTTTTAACAGGTCCACCATCTTTAACGTTTTGAGAATAAATATGCCATCTATCTTCAATCGTTGCCTTAATATACAAAACGGCTTCTGTACTGCTTATTTTTTTTGCAGAATAAGCCCAGGTAACTGGTTTCTCAATTTGTGCCAGGGCACTAAACATGGTTAATAAAACCATCGAAACCACTAAAGTGATTTTTTTCATTGTGTGTTTATTTTGTGTGTATAAATTCTAATTCTTTAAAGTTGAAAGATTGTGATTCGCCCTCAACCTCCAGCAAAATATGCCCGCTTTCTGCAACGTCCATAATTGAGCCCTTAAAAACCTTTTCACCTTGTCTGTAATCTGCAGACTGTTTAAAAAGATAAAGCCGCTCAAGATATAAATCCTTTAAAAATTCATATCTGCCTGATCTCAAAATTAGGTAGTATTTCTCCATATAAACGAATAATTTTTCCAGAATATCTATAATTGAAACAGATTTTTGTAAAATTTGAATTACTGAAATCGCCTTGTAAGCGATATTATCGGAAAATTCTTCCTGGTTAATATTGAGACCTATGCCAATTATAGATGCCTTGATTAATGACCCTGTCAGTGTGTTTTCGATTAAGATTCCCCCCAGCTTCTTGTTTTGGAAATATATATCGTTAGGCCATTTGACATAAATCCCATGTGGTATAAAAGCTCCTAAAGCATCGGTAACGGCCAGGCTAACCGCAATAGTTAGATAAAACTGTTTGTTTAAAGGCAAAAAGGAAGGCCTTAAATAAATACTTGTGCTGATATTTTTGCCTGGCTGGCTTTGCCAGACACTTTCAACTTGCCCTCTTCCCGCATACTGATTTTCTGCCATAATTACAGTACCTTCAGCTAATGGCTCGGAATTTGACGCCAAATCTTTCAAAAAGTTATTAGTAGAATCAACCTCTTTCAATCTGATTAAATTTTGACCTACAAATAGTGTTGAAAAAGTGTTATTTTGCAATGTTGAATTTATATAGTTATAATTCCAAAATTAAAGCATTTTAATGGTAAAAAAGAAAATAGTAGCCCTTTCTACATACCTTTCAGAATTGGCCGTTCATGGCATTCAGGAGAAAAAAGGAGAAGATATTGTGCGGTTAGACCTAACTAGTATTCACACATCAGTAGCAGATTATTTTATTATTGCAAGCGCAAACTCGGGTACGCAGGTTAAAGCCATCGCCGATAGTGTTGAAAAAGAGATATACAAAGCCACTCAGAGCGATCCAAGACACAAAGAAGGCTTTGAATCTGCAGACTGGATCATATTGGATTATTTCGATGTAGTTGTGCACATATTTAAAACAGAAAAACGCCATTTCTATGGTATAGAAGAACTTTGGGGAGATGCAGAAAGCACAAATTATCAAAGCGCATAACCAGTTGAACCACAATTTTGAAAAACAAAATGAACGAAAACCAAAATATTAACGACAATAAACAAGGAAAAAAGCTTCCCAATATACCTAAAAAGCCACAAAAGGGATCCAAATTCAATATCTTTTGGATATACGCAGCAATTATTGTTGCGATTGTTGCAGCCCAATTCTTTTTCACAAGCGATAGCGGAAAAAAAGTGACCTACGAGGTATTTGAAAATAAAATGCTTATACCGGGTGATGTGGATAAAATTGTTGCCTACCAAAGCGAGGATCTGGTTAGGGCGGAAGTATACATCAATAAAGATTCCCTAAACAAAAAGCCGTTCTACAAAACGCTTAAAAGCACTAGCTCGGTAAATTTTTCAAATACACCAGTGCCAACGGTATATTTTGAAGTCGGCGGTAAATTTGCAGATCTAACTGCAAAACTTAAAGACTCACAAGTAAATCTTCCCGCAGGAAGAAAGGCAATTTCTTACATCCCTGAAAACCGAAGCAGTCCGTTTGCAAGCTGGTTTTTAAGCATTATACTACCAGTACTTCTTCTAATTGGTTTCTGGATTTTTATGATGCGCAGAATGGGTGGTGGCGCAGGAGGCGGAGGCCAGATATTTAGCATCGGCAAATCTAAGGCAACGCTGTTTGACAAAGAAAGCCAGGTAAATATTACTTTCAATGATGTTGCAGGTTTGGAAGAAGCTAAAACAGAAGTAATGGAGATTGTTGATTTCTTGAAAAATCCCAAAAAATATACTGATTTAGGAGGTAAAATTCCAAAAGGGGCATTATTAGTGGGGTCTCCGGGTACTGGGAAAACATTGCTCGCGAAAGCCGTTGCAGGAGAAGCGCAAGTTCCTTTCTTTTCGCTATCAGGGTCTGACTTTGTAGAAATGTTTGTTGGTGTGGGCGCGTCTCGCGTACGTGATTTATTCAAGCAGGCAAAAGATAAATCTCCTTGTATCATATTTATTGATGAGATTGATGCTATTGGTCGTGCCCGTGGTAAAAATGGGGTAATGGGTGGAAATGACGAACGTGAAAACACCTTAAACCAACTTCTTGTGGAGATGGATGGTTTTGGAACCAATACACATGTTATTATCCTCGCTGCCACTAACCGTGCCGATGTTCTTGATAAAGCACTACTTAGAGCTGGGCGTTTTGATCGACAAATCTATGTAGACTTACCAGATGTTATCGAACGTAAACAAATCTTCGAGGTTCACATCGGCCCATTGAAAAAATCGGAAGAGTTAGATACCGAATTCCTGGCAAAACAAACTCCGGGATTCTCTGGAGCTGATATTGCAAACGTTTGTAATGAAGCTGCACTAATAGCAGCGCGTAAAAATAAAACAGCGGTAGACAAACAAGATTTCCTTGATGCTGTAGACCGTATCGTGGGCGGATTAGAAAAGAAAAATAAAATTGTAACGCCTAGCGAAAAACGCGCGATAGCGATTCATGAAGCTGGTCACGCCACAGTTAGCTGGTTACTGGAACATGCAGCACCTCTTGTCAAAGTTACCATCGTTCCCCGCGGACAAAGCCTTGGAGCTGCGTGGTATCTTCCTGAAGAACGGTCAATTGTACGTCCGCACCAGATGCTGGATGAAATGTGTGCAACAATGGGAGGAAGAGCAGCAGAAAAAGTGATGTTCGACACCATTTCAACCGGAGCATTAAGCGATCTTGAAAAGGTAAATAAACAAGCCAGGGCTATGGTAACCATTTACGGTTTGAATGAGAAACTAGGAAATATTACTTATTATGATTCTTCTGGCCAGAATGAATATAGTTTTTCAAAACCGTACTCTGAAGAAACCGCTTTAACCATCGATAAAGAAATCTCTATCTTAATTGAAGGCCAGTATCAAAGAGCCATTAATTTACTTGAGGAAAACAAGGATAAGCTGATCCAGCTTGCCGATATTCTGATCGAAAAAGAAGTTTTATTTAAAGATGATTTAGAGCAGATATTTGGTAAACGCTTATTCGGAAGCGAAGAAAGCGGCAACACAGGACACATAAGTCCAGTAGAAGCATAAATAAATAGTTTCTAATAATTACATTTGCTACCCTGGTTTAATTATCAGGGTAGCTTTTTTTTATAATGAAAGATAATACGACCGCGAAGGAGCAAATCCTTAAAAAGATAAGAAAAGCACTTTTAGAAAAACGTGAAAACCCTTATCCCAACCTTGAAGAGAGTAAGCTTTATAAAAAAAATACAGATGAACTGGAAGTTTTGTTCGCCGAGCAATTGACTGCGGTTTCAGGTAATTTTATTTTCTGCGAAGATGGTATCGATTTTTTTGAAAACATGCTGCAGCTCGCTGATAAGTTTAAATGGCGTAAAATCTACTGCTGGGAACCGGAACTGCAGGCGTTTCTTAGCAAATATGAATTTCCTTTTTACCAAACTGATAAAGATTTCGAACAGGCGGAAGTTGGTATAACCATGTGCGAAGCACTGATAGCCCGAAATGGAAGTGTAATGGTATCCAATCAAAGTGCTGCAGGCCGTAGGTTGAGTATTTTCCCCCATCACCATATTGTAATTGCTAAAACCAGTCAGCTGGTGCTTGACCTTAAAGATGGTTTTGCGCTGTTAAAAAATAAATATGGGAACCAGATTCCTTCAATGATCAGTAACATCACTGGTCCGAGCCGAACTGCCGATATCGAGAAAACCTTGGTATTAGGCGCTCATGGGCCTAAAGAACTTTTTGTGTTTTTAATCGATGATTTTAACTAATCTGAAAACACTATTTTAGTTAAAAATTTCTTATTCTAAATTATTAACCATAGTTTTATACTACATACCGATTTAGTATGCGGTATTATAATTATGAGCAAAGCGATCAATACAGTAATTACCGGCACCGGAAGTTATATTCCTGAGAACATTATTTCTGGTAAGGAATTCCTCAATTCCACTTTTTTCGAAAACGGAAATCGTTTGGAAAAGGAAAATGCAGAGATTATTCATAAGTTCTCTGAAATTACAGAAATTGTGGAGCGTAGGTATGCATGTCCCGAGCAATTGAGCAATCATATTGGTGCCAAAGCAGCTGAAAAAGCAATTGAGAATGCTGGTATTGATAAAGAGTCGCTAGACTACATTATCTTCTGCCATAATTTTGGGGACATTCCTCTCAATAGTAACCGCACTGATGTTTTGCCGTCTTTGGCGGCAAAGGTAAAACAGCAGTTGGGTATTGTAAATCCGGATTGTATAGCTTACGATATTATTTTTGGATGTCCGGGATGGGTTCAGGGATCTATACAAGCTGATTATTTTATCAAGAGCGGAGATGCCAAACGAGTACTTGTAATTGGAGCTGAAACTCTTAGCCGGATTATTGATCCGCATGATAGAGATAGCATGATCTTCTCTGATGGTGCGGGAGCAGTTATCTTTGAAGGCAAAGAGGAGAATGAAGAGAAAAAAGGCATCCTCGCTCACAAAACCGAAACACATGCGGTAAATTATGGCAATTTACTAACCATGGGCAAAGGTTCACATCCCGAAGAAACAAGCGGTAATTACTATCTGAAAATGAATGGCAGAAAACTTTATGAGTTCGCTGTTGTACAGGTTCCTCAGGTAATAAAAAAGGCCATTGATAAAGCGGGCCTGGATGTTGAAGATGTAGATATCGTATTTGTTCATCAGGCCAATGGTAAAATGGATACTGCCATCATGAAACGCCTGTTCAAACTATATGGGAAAGAAACAGTTCCCGAAAACCTCGTTCCTATGACAATCTCCTGGCTGGGAAACAGTTCGGTTGCAACCGTACCCACCCTCCTGGATTTGGTTCTGAAAGGACAGGTGCAGGGTTATAAAGTGAAAGAAGGAGATATTGCTGTATTTGCATCAGTTGGAGCAGGAATGCATATTAATGCATTTGTGTATCGGTTTTAATTGATTCGCTTCAAACCGGCTTTTGCCTGGCTTTCAATACTGCTTTCATACTCGTGATTCTTCATTGATATTGCAAGGTTAAAGGCCTCTCTTGCTTTGGCAATATTATTTTTTTGCTCATAAACTTTACCCATTTGCAAAGCTGCATTTGCGGCAAAATAATATTTTTGGTTTTTACCAAGGCTAATGGCGTTCTGATAAGCTGCTAATGCTTGGTCGTCTTTGCCCAGATCGTCATATATTCGTCCGAGGCGATAATTAAATTCAATTTTGTCACGGTCATTGGGATAGTCAGCCGTTTTTTTATTATCAAGGATTTGCAGTGCCTTTCCAAAATATCCGCCATCAAAGAGAAGTCTGGCTCTCAATAAGTCTACGTTTGGGATTAATGCAATTGCATCATTTTTTGCCTGCTTATCTTTTTCCATATAGCTATACCCATTATTAATGGCTTTGGTGCAATATGCACTGTATCCGCTTTTATCTCCCTTAAGTAAGGAAATCCAGGCCAAATGAAGGTTTGCGTCCTTAATAAAGTTTACGCCTTTATTTGATTGCAAAAATCGGTTAAAACACAGGGTGGCGCTCAGGTCCAACTTATTTAATCTTGCCACGCCTTCCAGGTAATCTAAATAAGGAAAGGATTGATAAAGACCTCCATCAGGTTTTTTCGACAAAATTGATATTGCCTCCTCACTATGTGAGTTTTTGATACAAACATAGCTTCGTAAATAACTCTTTAGTAAACTCGTATCAGCAATCCGTTCGGTATATTTCATTGTCTTGAAGTAGGCTGACGGACTATGTGCAACGTCTGTTAGCACATATGCATAGTAAAACACAACCTCCTCATAAAATGGCTCATAAGTAGATTTTGGTAAGTTATCTGCAAGTCGTTCAAACATATTTAATCCGGTTTGCAAATTGCCTTTTATGCCAAAAGTTGAAAGGGCAGTTTTCAAAGCCCCTTCTGGGAGATTTCCAAGCACGGCATTGATCAATCCAAGCCCTTTGTAATTAAGATGAAAATTAGGAAACTTATTGGTGTTTTCAAGTAATAGCGCATTGGCTCTTTTCACCTCCATTGCTGCATTAAAATATTCACCAAACCGGCCTCGAATTAAAGCCCACTGCAGATTAATTTCTGCCTGTGCATACAAGTAGTAAGGTGATGCTTTATCGTCGTCACTGATCTGATCTAGCCTTATCGATTTATTTCCTTTTAGTCTGTCAAAATCTGCCTTACTTTCTGATGTCAGGACTGTAAAATAATCAACATAATTTTCCAGTAACGGTATAATCGAATTATTTGGGTGTTGTTTTTTTTCAGTTGAGATATAAGCACGGGCATTTCCAAGCTTGAGTTCGAAAATGCTCTTATAGGCATTTAAACAATTAGCATTAAAATCGAAGTTGGCAAACAAAGACAGGGGAGAGGCAATGAATAAAATCAGGACAAATAAACGGGTGCATTTAGCCATTCGAAAAAGTTTCAGTTAAGCGCTGAATTAACAGCAGAAATTCACAATTTAACAAATATCTACATTTAACGCAGAAATCAAATTGTTGTTTTATCCATAAAAAAAGCGTCGCAATTATCATTGCGACGCCTTTTAAATATGATTTGATAGTTTCTTATGCTTCAGCTACTTCATGAGTTAAAGCCTCATCCACTAAAATACGTCCGCAGTGTTCGCAAACAATAATTTTTTTACGCTGACGAATATCTAACTGACGTTGTGGCGGAATCTGATTGAAACAGCCAGAACAAGAATCACGGTCGATAGTTACTACAGCAAGGCCATTAACTGCATTTTTACGAAGACGTTTGTATGCAACCAGTAACCTTTCTTCAATCTGAGGTTCTGAACTGTCAGCCTTCTTTAATAAGTCCTGCTCTTCTTTCTCAGTTTCTGCAGTAATTACATCAAGTTCTGATTTTTTAACATCAAGATCTTTCTTTCTACCTTCTAGGTCAGCTAAAGCAGCTTCATAGATTTCAGTTTTTGAAGTAATTTCAAAACCATGTTCCTTGATTTTTTTCTCAGAAACCTGAATATCTAACCCTTGAATCTCGATTTCTTTAGTCAAAGCATCGTATTCACGGTTATTTTTAACCTCTTTTAATTGAGTATCGTATCTTTTAATTGCTGCTTGCGCATCCTTAATAGTATTTTTACGGGTTACGATTGCGTCCTCAAGATCATCAAGCTCACCTTTGATTTTCGAAATCCTGGTCTCCAATCCTAAAACATCGTCCTCTAAGTCAGCTACTTCCATTGGTAGTTCGCCTCTTACCTGACGAATTTTATCAATTTTAGTATGAATATTTTGTAATTCGTATAAAGCCTTTAGCTTCTGTTCTACGGTTTGTTCCATTAAAACAAGTAATTTATGGGGTTTGTATTTTGCTCCGTTAAACGGATCGCAAAGTTAGTAAATTTTTTTTGAATAATTTCAAGCAATAAATCTGAGGTAAATTGTTCAGTTTCAAAGTGTCCGATGTCGGCGATGATGATTTTTTCTTCTGCATCAAAAAACTCATGGTATTTAAAATCAGCGGTTATAAACACATCTGCTCCCGCAGCAATGGCCTCCCTCAATAAAAAACTTCCAGCACCTCCGCAAACCGCAACTTTTTTAATTCTTTTACCAACCGGTGCAGTATGTCGAATTACTTTAGCCTGCATACTATCCTTAACCAAATGCAGGAAATCATAAGCGTCCATATCATACTCGAGCCAGCCCACCATGCCCGACCCGACCAAATTATGCTTATTCTCCAGCTTATAGATATCATATGCAACCTCCTCATAAGGATGATTCTCAAAAAGCGCAACTAAAACCTTACGCTCAACATGGGTTGGAAAAACTACTTCGATTCTCACTTCAGGTTCTCTATGCCTAATACCTTGTTCTCCAACAAAAGGATCAGATTGTTCGTTGCCTTTAAAAGTTCCGAAACCTTCAGCATTAAAACTGCATTCACTATAGTTACCTATATTACCTGCTCCTGCATAAAACAAAGCCGAACGTAACTGTTCTGCCTGACCCGTTGGGCAATAGGTTACCAGTTTTTTTAACAACCCCGCCTTAGGAGAAAGTACCTTCGTACCTGTAAGCCCCAAACGCTCGCAGATACGTGCATTTACGCCAGTATGTATGCTGTCCAGATTGGTATGAATGGCGTAAAGTGCAATTCCATTCCGGATCGCCTTTAAAACTACCCGCTCAACATAATTCTTTCCGTTAAATTTCTTTAATCCTTTAAAAACAATCGGATGATGGGTGATAATCAAATTACAACCAGCCGAGATAGCCTCATCCACAATGGACTCAACACAATCCAACGCAATCAATGCTGCATGAATTTCCATATTGGGGTCGCCTACGATCAAACCCGAATTATCGTAATCTTCCTGATAATGAAGAGGAGCAATACTTTCTAAATAGTTGGTTATCTCTGCTAATTTCATTTGATAAAGATAAAAAAATTGACAAACAGAAAGTCCGTTCAGAAATAATTTCCAAACGAACCCAATTGTTGAATCAACCTCATTAAAATTATTTTAATCAACAATTGCACCCTGCAATTATTGAAATCCTCCACCCATTCTTACCATTTGTAAGCTTTCAAATACAGCTTTCTGATTATATTCAAAGGTCAGGCTTTTATGGTTAATTACATCCACAATCGTCCCGATCATACATAAGCCACCTGTAAAAAAGTATAAAATACCCATTCCAATTTGTCCGATAACAAACCTGTGAATCCCGGCGAAGCCCAGAAATCCGATTAAGGATAACAAAAGGATTTCTGATGGCTGCTTTCTTCTACTACCATAAATCATTAAAAAATTGCGTAATTGTTGTTCATTTAAACCTGTTGTGGCTTGTTGTAAGTATGCATATTCCTCAGGCGTTATTCCTGGTAACGACATTAAGGGCGATTGAAAGATATCCATGTTGCTGTTTATTTTATTGTTAAATTTTTATGTGTTCTTTGTTGTTCTATTAAGCTGTAAATTCTATAAACTATAATTAAAATTGCCGGCAAGCCAAACCAATGTTCAGAAAAGCTCTCATTAAATTGGCCATGAAAAATATGACTGATTGACCTGCCCAATCCACATCCCGGACACCAGCCCCCGTAACCTAAGTTAGCAAGAGGACAAAGTGTAAAATGATGCTCATGGCCATTACTTGTAGCCAATAACACTAAAGCCGTCACCCAGAACACCAGTTCCATTGGGAAGTATTTAATGTAATTCATCTTTTCAATTTATATCTTTTAGAAGGTTTCAACTTTCCTTTGTTACAGGAACATATGTTTATTCGACGAACTGTAAATATAATACGACGAATTCGGACTGGCAACCGAAGAATCAAAACACAAACTAAAAACCTTTAATAAAATTACAGGTTAATATTAAAGATAAGCTTATTTTTGTGCCTTGAATATTCGTGATTTACTAAACAGATATAAAAGCAACGATAGGGTAACACAGTTTACCAAAGCGTTGAATGCCTCTAAAAACCCGAAGATACAATTGAAGGGTTTGGTAGGTTCGGCCGATGCCATTATTGCACTTTCCTCTTACTTTTTGCTACATAAACCTATGCTGTTTGTACTTCCTGACCGGGAAGAGGCCGCATATTTTCAGTCAGATTTGGAAAGCATTTTAGACAAGCAAGTGCTGCTATTCCCTTCATCATATCGGAAATCTTTTGACTTTACACAGGTTGATACAGCTAATGTGCTCGCGCGTGCAGAAGTTTTAAATGAACTTAACCATGACTCGGAATACGGAAAAATTGTTGTTTCTTATCCGGAGGCTATTGCAGAAAAGGTTATCGATCGCTCGGCCCTCGAAAAAAACACCCTTGAGATAAGCATTGGAGCGAAATTAGGAATCGATTTCATAAACGAATTTTTAATTGACTACGATTTTGATAGACGAGACTTTGTTTATGAACCCGGACAATTTTCTATCCGGGGGGGTATTGTTGATATCTTTTCTTTCTCCTCCGATTTGCCATACAGGATTGAGTTCTTCGGCGACGAAGTAGAAAGTATCCGCAATTTCGAAATAGAGAGTCAGCTTTCGGTTGGCGACGTTAAGTCCCTAACTATCGTACCAAATGTTCAGGCTAAATTCTTAACTGAAAGCAACATCAGTATTCTCGATTATATAGATCCGGATACACAACTCTGGTTTAAAGATGTAGAATTCACGCTAGACATTGTCAAATCCGGCTACAAAAAAGCTGTTGAACTCTGGAAGGCCTTATCTGCCAAAGATAAAAGTCAAAATCCGGACTGGATCGACCCAAAGTTTGCTTTCACTGATGAAAAGCTATTGGGCGATCATTTACATGACTTTCCCCTGGTAGAATTTGGAAAACAGTTTTTCTATAAAACCGAAGAACGCTTCGAATTCGATACAAAACCACAACCATCCTTTAATAAAGACTTTAACCTTCTCATTCATAACCTAAAAGAAAATGAGAAAGAAGGAATTGTTAATTTCATTTTTACCGACTCGCCAAAACAGATTGAGCGCCTATATGCCATTCTGGAGGACATTGATAAAACCGCTAAGTTTACCCCGATTAATAGCATGCTTAGAGAGGGTTTTATAGACCCACAAATTCAGACTGCATTTTACACCGATCACCAGATATTCGACCGATATTACAAATACAAACTAAAGAAGGGTTATCAGAAAAGTCAGGCCATTACATTGAAAGATCTTCGTGAATTGAAATCCGGAGATTATGTTACACATATCGATCATGGAATAGGTAAATATGCAGGCTTGGAAAAGGTAGAGGTAAATGGAAAAACTCAGGAAATGATCCGCCTCATTTATGCAGATAATGACCTTTTGTATGTCAATATCAACTCATTAAACCGCATCGCAAAATATAGCGGCAAGGATAGCGGAATACCCAAAATGAATAAGCTAGGTACCGATGCATGGGATAAACTAAAAAAAACAACAAAAAAAAAAGTTAAAGACATTGCCAGAGATTTGATAAAGCTTTATGCGTTACGCAAAACCCAGGCTGGTACCGCTTTTTCTCCCGATGGCTATTTGCAGACAGAATTGGAAGCATCCTTTATTTATGAGGATACCCCCGATCAGTTAAAGGCCACCCAGGATGTTAAAAAGGATATGGAATCACCACACCCGATGGATCGTTTGGTTTGTGGTGATGTGGGTTTTGGTAAGACTGAAATAGCTGTACGTGCAGCATTTAAGGCGGTAGCCGAAGGTAAACAGGCTGCAATTCTTGTACCTACAACCATTCTTGCTTTGCAGCACTTTAAAACTTTCTCTGCACGCTTAAAAGATTTCCCCGTAACCGTCGATTACATCAACCGGTTTAAAACCAGTAAACAGATTAAAGATACGCTTGCCGAAGCCGCAGCAGGAAAGGTGGATGTTTTGATTGGAACTCACCGCTTGTTAAGCAAAGATGTAAAATTCAAAGATCTGGGCATTATGATTATTGATGAAGAGCAGAAATTTGGCGTTACAGCAAAAGAAAAACTGAAAGCACTGCGCGTAAATGTTGATACCTTAACCTTAACGGCTACCCCTATACCACGAACGCTACATTTTTCTTTAATGGGCGCAAGAGACTTATCTATCATTAGCACCCCACCACCCAATCGTCAGCCTGTTAGTACAGAATTACATGTTTTTAACGATAAGTTGATTCAGGAAGCGGTTCAGTTTGAACTGGATCGGGGAGGACAGGTATTCTTCATTCACAATCGCGTGAATGACTTACCACAACTCGGCGGCCTCATACAGAAACTGGTTCCCAAAGCCCGTATTGGGATTGCCCATGGACAGCTGGACGGAGATGCACTGGAAGATGTAATGCTTGATTTCATCAATGGTGAAAAAGATGTGCTTGTAGCCACAACAATTATTGAGGCGGGCCTGGACATTCCAAACGCCAATACAATTATCATTAACCACGCGCATATGTTTGGGTTAAGCGACCTGCATCAAATGCGGGGAAGGGTTGGCAGAAGTAACAAAAAGGCATTTTGTTATCTCTTGTCGCCCCCGTTATCCACACTAACTTCTGAGGCCAGAAAACGCCTTAGTGCCATAGAAGAGTTTTCGGATTTAGGGAGTGGCTTTAATGTAGCCATGCGCGATCTTGATATTCGCGGAAGCGGTAACCTCCTGGGTGCTGAACAAAGTGGTTTTATTGCCGAAATAGGCTTTGAAATGTACCATAAAATTTTGGATGAGGCCATTCAGGAACTAAAAGAAGCCGAATTCAAAGGTCTGTTCGAAAATGAACCTACACGTCCGTTTGTTGGTTTCACCCAGGTAGATACCGATCTGGAGCTGTATATTCCGGATGCCTATATTACCAATATTACTGAACGTTACAATCTGTACACCGAACTCTCAAAGCTCGATAGCGAAACGGACTTGGCAGTATTTGAAAAACATCTGGCAGATCGGTTCGGACCGGTGCCGCCACAAGTAAAAACTATGTTAAGTGTTGTTCGATTACAGTGGTTGGGTAAGAAACTGGGTTTCGAGAAAATCAGCTTCAAGAAAAACAGTTTAAGAGGGTATTTTCTTAGCGATAAGCAATCAGCTTATTTTGATTCCGCTACGTTTACTAAAATTCTTACCTTCGCACAAAATCATCCCCGAATGTGTAATTTGAAGGAAGTTAAAAATACCTTGCGAATTGCCTTTGACAATATCAGTAATGTTGATGAAGCAATTGAAACGCTAGGCCTTATTGATTAGCTATAACATAAATTTTAACTCCTGATGGATCCAACCTTGTTACTAGATTTAGTAAAGATGAAAATGCCATACGGTAAATACAAAGGCTATCTGATTTGCAATATTCCTGAAAGCTACTTGCTATGGTATAAAGATAAAGGATTTCCTAAAGGCAAGTTGGGTGAGCTTATGGCAACGATGTTCGAAATCAGAGTCAATGGCCTCGAATATTTACTTACACCACTTAAAAGCCACTAATTCAATCTGTAAGGGGCAATCAGTTGAAACTCCGGAATATCAACATCAAATTCTGATTCATCCATTAATCGTTTCATCAGGTAAGTACCCTGCATACTGCCCATATCTGTCTTTAAATTGCATCCTGAAACGTAGACATGAGTTTCCCCTGGCTCTATCACGGGCTGAACGCCCACTACACCTTCACCTTCAACCTCTCTGTGGCTGCTGTTCGAATCATAAATAAACCATTGACGGCGCATAAGCTGTACTGCGAAATCCGAAAGATTGGATATCTCAACACGATAGGCAAACATATAATGTTCATTCGCCGGATTAGAATATTCCGGCTGATAAATAGTTTCTACAGAAACCTTGACTCCGTCTGTAATAGCTGTTACCATGATTGTGTACTAATGTAATAAAAACTTTTCAAAAATCAAGCCATTACAGCTGTAGCATCATAATTGCCAAACTTCTCTGCCACCTCTTCCAAAATACTATATATATTATTTACATCCTGCTCGGCAACCAATCGCATTCGGTAAGGCTTAAAATCGGGTAACCCCTTAAAATAGTTTGCGTAATGTCGCCGCATTTCAAATATGCCCGTTTTAGGACCTTTCCAATCTAATGATTTATCCAAATGGGTCCGGCATACTTCGATTCGCTCCGCTATAGTAGGACCTGCTAAATGCTTGCCGGTTTCAAAAAAGTGTTTTACTTCACGGAAAATCCATGGATATCCTATGGCCGCACGTCCAATCATAATCCCGTCCACTTCATATTCCATCCGCCAGTTTGCAGCCTTTTCCGGACTATCTACATCTCCATTTCCAAAAATAGGAATCTTGATTCGCGGATTACGCTTGATTTCTCTGATTAGTGTCCAATCGGCTTCACCTTTGTATAACTGCGCCCTGGTGCGGCCATGTATGGTTAACGCCTGGATACCTACATCCTGAAGCCTTTCGGCAACCTCATACACATTTTTGCTATCATCATCCCAACCTAATCGCGTTTTTACTGTAACCGGCAAATGCGATGCTTTAACAACCGCTTCTGTCATCTTCACCATTTTATCGATATCGCGAAGCAAACTCGATCCCGCGCCTTTACACACTACATTCTTAACCGGGCATCCATAGTTAATATCTACCAGGTCTGGCCCTGCTGCAGAAGCAATTTCAGACGCTTCGCGCATATGCTCAATGTCACCCCCAAAAATCTGAATCCCTATTGGCCGCTCATATTCAAATATATCCAGTTTTTGTATACTTTTTGCCGCATCTCGAATCAATCCTTCTGATGAAATAAACTCTGTGTACATCAAATCTGCTCCGTTTTGCTTACAAACATACCGGAAGGGTGGATCGCTTACATCTTCCATCGGTGCAAGCAATAAAGGGAACTCACCTAAATCTATATTTCCTATCTTTACAGACATTTATCTATCTTCAACTATTTATAAAACATACAAAGGTACAAATAATGAATTTTGTAACACCTAACGATGAGGAAATCAATCCTTTCTTACAATTACTTTTACTTTTGGCTTACGCAGTTGCAGGTGCAGTAATCTTTAGCTTCATAGCCATAATAATTGTGTTTCTCATTTATGGAACAGGCATCATAAGCAATTTGAACCTGCTTCTTTCGGGCGACCCGCGGTATCTCACCGGATTTAAAATCATTCAGATTCTGAGCTCGATTGGAACGTTTATTCTCCCCCCAATAGCCCTGGCGTATACTGAACGTAAAAAACCAAATCAATTTTACAGTTTTGGCAAACCTCAGCTCCTGTTGCTTACCATAGTAGTTTGTACCATGATTGCCAGTATGCCCTTTATGGAATGGGTAGCTACGGCCAATCAAAAAATGATATTACCAGAGTTTTTAAAGGGTGTAGAGAAATGGATGAGAGACAAAGAAGACGCTGCGATGAAAGTAACCATTCAGCTAATTACAGTTAGGAGTAACCTGGATTTTGTGGTTAATCTGATCATGATAGCCATTCTACCAGCAATAGGAGAGGAACTAATGTTCAGGGGAGGCATTCAAAGATCGTTAGATAAAGCTTTTCGTAATCCACATGCCGCTATCTGGCTCACTGCAATCATCTTTAGTGCCATACATGTTCAATTTTACGGATTTGTTCCCCGAATGCTGCTGGGAGCAGCTTTTGGCTACTTATATTATTTTAGCAGCAATCTTTGGTATGCTATTATTGCGCACTTCTTAAACAATGCCTATGCCGTTTGTGCTGCATTTTACATGCAAAAACATCATATGCCACTTGATAAAGCGGATCAACCGATCGGTTTTCCCTGGTATGGCTATTTGCTTAGTGCGATAATTACCATAGCTTTGTTTAAATTTTTTAAAGATAGCGCAGAACGTGAGCGAAAATTGGATTAAAGTATATACTACAAGCAATGCGTTTGCAGCTGAGGTATTAAAACAAGGGTTAACAGAGGCAGGCATTCCCGCTGTTACAATAAATAAACAACTCTCTGCCTACAATATTGGTGAGATTAATGTTCTGGTGAACAAGGTCGATTTCGATAAAGCTATTGAGTACATTGTCCAAAATGAAATTGAATAATTTCAAGTCATTCACACCACTTCATAAACATTATTCCTAGTATGAAAACCAGAGCGATAACCGCCTTTTTTTTTACCATTGTGATGCTCGCATCAATCTTTTTAGGTAGCTATACTTTTAGTGCTTTTTATCTCTTGTTAAGCATATTGTCACTATTGGAATTTTATAAACTGATCAAAAATTCAGGCATACGTCCACACCGAAATATAGGAGTTGTAGCTGGTGCGCTTATTTTTTTCATGGCCGCAGGCATACACTACCTACAGTATGATGTAAAATATCTGCTATTATGTATCCCGCTCATCTTCTCTGTATTTATCACCGAGCTTTATAAAAAGAACAAAATCCCTTTTGCCAATATCTCTTACACATTTGTGGGTTTTGTTTACGTTACAATACCTTTCTGTTTCTTTCATGCATTAGGCTTTTTAAGAAACTGGAACGAATATAACTTTCACTACCCACTTGCTTTTTTATTAATGTTATGGGCAAATGACACCGGAGCCTACCTTTTCGGGGTGAAGTATGGAAAGCGGAAATTATTTGAACGTCATTCGCCAAAAAAAAGCTGGGAAGGGTTTTTAGGAGGAATATTTGTGAGCGCTGTAGTTGCATTTGGCCTCTCTTTCTGGTTTACAGAAAGCCCTGTATGGGTTTGGATAGGAATGTCTGTTTTAATTTCGAACTTCGGAACCCTGGGAGATTTAGTTGAATCTATGCTTAAACGCAGTTTAGATACTAAAGACAGTGGCGGACTGCTTCCAGGTCACGGCGGATTGCTAGATCGTTTTGACGGTTTATTGCTTGCCGCTCCGGTGGTATATGCATATCTCTATTTAATTTTATATTAAATTCAGAACAGTACAGGACAATTACTTGCGCATTAAACTGCACATTTATTACTCGTCAACCTTTTCTAACCGGGTAAGCAATGATTCTAAGTTTAAAAATGAAAACAATTGGTTTAAGTATAGCGATATTCACTTTGCTATCTTTATCCCTACAGGCACAATTTTCTAACATTAAAAATGATGTCTTCTGGTATACTAAAGATCAGCAGCCAATATATAGCCAGGGAGGTGGGATATTTAAATTTACTGATCCCATTTCTAACCAACAAAAGTATTACTGGTACGGGGTTCATTATGCTGAAGCAGACTTGTACCGCCAAAATCCTGCAATTACACACCATAATGCAACATTTGAATCAGTTACCTGTTACAGCTCTACAGACCTAATAAACTGGTCCAGAGAGAAAGATGTACTCACAAAGGAATACCTTAATAGTTATGGAGGTAAAACATGGGTTGGCCGTTTGGGTGTCGTTTTCATAAAATCGCTTAAACAATATGCAATGTTTGTTCAGCATGGCAAAAAGCTCCTTATTACAGTTTCCAGCTCTCCAACGGGAAATTTTACAATCCATCAGGAAATTGATATGACGCCATTCATTGGCACCTCAAACACCGGAGATCAAACCGTTTTTACGGATGAAGGAAGCGGAAAATCCTACCTCATTTATTCATACGGCCGGGGTCGGAACAAGATCTATATTTCTGAAATCGGTGTTAAGGAAAATAAAGTAACCATACTGGATTGCACAGAAGTTTTCAAAGGAGAAAGCCGGGAAGGGAATTGCATGTTCAAATACAATGGGAAATATTACATGTGTGCATCAAACATTTATGGATGGGATTCATCTTATGCTTACTTTCTTGTAGCAGACAATATTCGTGGCCCCTATAAACCCCACAATAGCATGAAGATCATGCAGGGCTGCGAAAACGATTTTGCACATGTTACACAAACAGGTTTCTTCGTATCCGTTAAAGGAACCAAGCAGGAAACCATTATTTTCTGCGGCGATCGATGGGCTAACTTTGCAGGGAACGGGTTGGGCTACAACCAATGGACTCCCTTATCTTTCTCCGGAGCAGAGCCATATTTCAATTCACTAAGTTCATGGGATCTAAACGAAAAAACCGGAGAGTGGATTGTTGGTGATGCTAACAATTATGCGTTAAACGGAAGTTTTGAAGCCGATAGAAACCGTATTCCGAGTAGCGTAAAGCCTGTTCAGGAACAACTTACCGGCTGGAACACCGTAATAACCAAGGGAAACAAAATAAGTCCGTTCGATCCGAATACCTCTTTTCTAAACTACCTGAATACAGAGGCCGACCGTAAATTTGTCACTGGTGAAAAAAGCATGCTTATAACCGACAGCGTAGCTTTCATACGCACAGTAAGCCAAACCATTCATTCTGCTCCAGCCGTTGTTCTAACCGATGGAATTTACCAATTAACATTTAAAGCAAAAACGATAGGCCCCTTCAATCAGCTCAAAATATTTGCTTCGAGCAATAACAATAAAATTGAACAACCCATAATTACAACAAATAACGATTGGAAAGAAATCAAACTAGCTAATATCGAAATACAAAAAGGATCAGCACAAATAGGTTTCTATGCCGATGGCTTACCCAATTCAGTCTGCCTTATCGATGATGTGTACCTAACAAAAATTAAATAGCCGCGCTGATAATCTAATCCCTTATTACCATAAAGCCAGCATTGAACATTACTTAATCACTTGTACAGGTTTCTTATTTTCGTCAATCGCAACAAAAGTAAAATCGCCATGTACCGCTAGCTCCCGCCCTTCAGCATACATTTGTTCAATGTAAATTTCTACGCTTACCTTAAGACTGGTGTTTCCGATGTGAATGACTTTGCCGATCAGTTCTACAATTGTTCCGGCAGGAATAGGTTTTTTGAAATCAATCCTGTCGCTACTTACCGTAACCATAATCTGACGGCTAAACCTGGTCGCTGTAATAAAAGCTACCTCATCCATCATATGCATCGCAGTACCACCAAACAGGGTATCATAATGGTTAGTCGTATTCGGAAAAACTGCCTTAAAAATACTAGTAGTGGAGTTCTTTATTCTTTCTTCTAAAGTCATTTAATTTTTATTAATTAAAGCCCCTAAATTACTGCTTTGAGCTTTGCTTTCAAATTCAATGCAACAACATTTAAACACCAATGCTTTTCTAACTCAAACTTACCCTGATTTTCAACCTTGTAACAAATTTACAGCAAGCCGGTTTTACATAACATTCTATATTATATTTGATTTATCCAACAAACTCCCCTTTATGATTAAAAATTACTTTAAAAATCTTTGCTTATCGTTTCTGCTCGCAGGTGCCTGCAACGCTTATGCCCAGAATGTACCTTCACCCAAATCTCATTTTGGCTTCGACATCGGCGATAATTATCAGCTCGCGAATTATAGCCAGACAGAAGCTTATTTTAAAAAACTTGCTGCATCTTCAAAAAGGGTTAAGCTAGTTGATATTGGTAAAACTGAAGAGGGCAGGAGCCAATATATGCTGGTCGTTTCATCGCCAGAAAACATTCAGAAACTTGATCGGTATAAAGAAATTTCACAAAAACTAGCCCATGCTGAAATAACGCCTGAACAGGCAAAAGCATTGGCCCAGGAAGGTAAAGCAGTGGTATGGATTGATGGTGGGCTTCATGCAACTGAAGTGGTCGGTGCGCACCAGCTTATTCAAACCGCTTACGAGTTTGCCTCCAAAACTGACCCTGAAACATTAAAGATTCTGGATAATGTGATTATTCTCTTTACACATGCCAATCCCGATGGTCAGGAACTCGTAAGCAACTGGTATATGAGGGAAAAAGATGAAAAAAAAAGAACAACCTCAGGCCTGCCGGTTCTATATGAAAAATATGCAGGGCATGATAATAACCGGGATTTCTTTATGCTTAACCTTAAGGAAACACAAAATATCGGCAGGCAGCTTTTTGTAGAATGGTTGCCACAAATCATGTATAACCACCACCAAACAGGCCCGGCAGGAACAGTTGTAGCAGGTCCGCCATACCGCGACCCATTCAACTACGTTTTTGATCCAGCGCTTTTAACAAGTTTAGATGCTGTTGGTGCTGCCATGCACAACCGTATGAACATAGAAAATAAACCTGGCTATACGCAGCGTGGAGGATCGGTTTATTCTACCTGGTACAATGGGGGTTTACGTACAACCACTTATTTTCACAATATGATTGGCTTGCTTACCGAAATTATCGGTAGCCCTACACCTTCAGAAATTCCCCTCGTTCCGTCGCGACTATTGCCAAACGGCGATTCTCCTAACCCCATTACGCCACGTAAATGGTACTTCAAAAATTCAATAGATTATTCGGTATCGTTAAACTATGCTGTACTCGGCTATGCCCAGCGCTACCGCGATGAACTGTTATTTAACATTTATCAAATGGGTCGAAATTCAATAGAAAGAGGAAAAAAAGATACCTGGTCTTTTTCACCAAAAAAGATTGATGCCATTAACAATGCTGCTAAACAGGATAAGGGAAATGCTGCAGCCGGTGGAGACTTTGATTTCGGTCCCCGGAGACCGATCAGTAATAAGGCATTTGATACCGTAATGAATGCACCTGCGAACAGAGATCCTCGGGGATATATCCTGTCTGCAAACCAGGCTGATTTCAATTCGGCCATCAAGTTCTTAAATGCGCTGATCAGAACAGGCATTGTGGTACAAAAAGCAACAGCCCCTTTTTCAGTAAATGGTAAAAACTACCCTGCCGGAAGTTACGTGGTAAAAACCGATCAGGCTTTTCGTCCTCACGTTCTGGATATGTTCGAGCCGCAAGATCACCCCAATGATTTTAAATCCGAAGGCGGTGCCCCAATTCCCCCTTATGATGCCGCCGGCTGGACCTTAGCCTACTTGATGGACATAAAATTCGATCGCATCACTGATGATTTCACAGGCCCTTTTGAGAAAAACCCCTATGGCAGACTTTTAACACCAGAAAATAAAATTACTGCGGCAAATACTTTTCTTTTAAGTGCTGCACAAAATGATTCATACACCGCTGTGAACGATTTGTTGAAGAATAAAATTGACGTCTACCGTTCTGCTGAAAACGGCGACTTTTATGTGGGGTCTGCCGGAAAAGCAATTTTGGCAAAAGCAAATGTGCAGCTGAAGCCAGCAGCCTTACCTAGAAACAAAATAAAAATTTCAGCAGGTAGAATAGCCCTTTGGGATACCTACGGCGGATCAATGGCTTCGGGCTGGGTACGCTGGATGATGGAGCAATATCATTACGATGCCAAAGTTATTTATCCTCAGGATATTGATGCAGGAAACCTGAAATCTAAATTTGATGTGATTATTCTTGTTGGTGGAGCGGTACCTGCAATTCAGGCAACAGGGGGCTCAGGTCGTACCTTCGGACCTAAAGCCGAAGATATCCCTGCCGAATACAGAAACCGCTTAGGAAGGATTACCGCAGATAAATCTATTCCTCAGCTAAAGAATTTTTTAGAAGATGGAGGAAACATTGTAACCATAGGTAGCAGTACCAACCTGGCTTACCATTTAAATCTTCCTGTGCGTAATGCCATGGTAGAAATTATAAAAGGGGAAGAGAAAAAACTGCCATCCGAAAAATTCTATGTTCCAGGCAGCGTCCTGAATGTGGAAGTTGACACAAAACTACCTGCTGCATGGGGAATGGAAAAAGAGGCTGATGTATATTTTGATAATAGTCCGGTATTTAAACTTACCGGCGACGCCATTGCTTCGGGTAAAATAAAGCCGCTGATGTGGTTCGGATCTCCCTCGCCACTGAGAAGCGGCTGGGCATGGGGACAAGCCTATCTTCAAGATGGCGTTACAGCATTTGAAGCGCGTATTGGAAAAGGAACATTGCTCGCATTCGGTCCGGAAATTGCCTTTAGGGCCCAAACACATGGTACGTTTAAGTTGATTTTTAACCAGTTGTATAAGTAATAATCTGGATTTTGAAAAGGCCGCTATCATTAAACATTCGGCCTTTTTACTTTCAACTTACCTGGCTTTTGTTTTTACCATTTAACTTTACAATATGAAAGTAGAAATCTGGTCAGACGTCATGTGCCCTTTTTGTTATATCGGCAAACGTCATTTCGAACAGGCAATAGAAAACCTGCCCTTTAAAAATGAAATTGAAGTAAACTGGAAAAGCTATCAGCTTAATCCGGAATACCACAACACAAATAATGAAACCGTTTTTGATTATTTATCGAGAAGCAAAGGGATGCCAGTTGAGCAGGCAAAACAAATGACAAAACAGGTAGTTGATATGGCTGCAAACGCCGGCTTAAAGATTAATTTCGATTCCAATATCCCCGCAAATACTTTTAATGCACACCGCCTGATCCATTTAGCAGCTAAACATAACCTACAGGACGCTGCCGAGGAAAAGCTTTTCGAAGCTCATTTTGTACAAAGCAAAAATGTTGCAGATGAAGCTGTACTGGTTGATATTGCAGTAGAAATTGGTTTAGATCAATCAGAAGCTAAAGAGGTTTTAAAAAGCAATCAGTTCGCCGAAGCTGTTCGTTACGATATTTATGAAAGCCAGAATCTCGGTATCCGAGGTGTTCCTTATTTTGTAATGGATAGAAAATATGGTATTTCAGGAGCACAGCCTGTACAGGCATTTGAAGACGCCTTGACGCAAAGCTTTAACGAATGGAAACATCAGCATAAAACACAATTAACATCCCTTAACAAGAGCAACGATGCCGTATGTGATGAAAATGGATGTGAGATCTAGTATCCGACAGCATTACAAAACAAAAGCGGCCAGAAATTCTGAGCCGCTTTTGTTTTGCATGTAGATTTAATGTTAATCTCTGCTTCTTCCAAAAAGCATTGAAGCATAATAAATTAAATTTGCCAGCGCACCTACTGCTGCCACCACATAAGTCATGGCCGCCCACCATAAGGCATCCTTAGCCTGTTTATTCTCTTCGGCAGTTTGCATTACGCTTTGATTGTTTTTCAACCATAATATAGCACGGTTACTGGCATCGAATTCAACCGGTAGGGTAACAATGCTAAAAATAGTTACCAATGCCAGTCCCAATACCCCAATAGCTAAAACAATCGGGTTGCCAGTAAAGCCAATCAATAAAACGCCAATCAGTAAAACCCACTGCAACAGGTTCGATGAAATACTTACCACAGGTACCATAGTACTTCTTAAATTAAGCCATGAGTATGATTTGGCATGCTGTACAGCATGTCCACATTCGTGTGCCGCAACCGCTGCCGCAGCAACGCTTCTGCTATAGTAAACATCCGTGCTTAAATTCACGGTCTTATCTGATGGATTATAATGATCTGTTAATTGTCCTTCGGTGCTCATCACTTTCACATCGTATATTCCGTTATCGCGTAGCATCCTCTCTGCCACCTCCTTGCCCGATAAACCAGAGCTGATCTGCATTTCGGCGTATTTGGAAAATTTATTTCTGAACCGCCATTGCACAAACATGCTCAACAATAGTACCGGGACGATTAATATTAAATAAACTCCCATTTTCTTCTGTATGTTTTTCAATTTCCATTATATCAAAAAGCGTTCCTATATTTACTACGAATATAGAAAATCACCATACAGAGCCAATCAAAGCACATCTAATTCATAATTGTCTATCTAATGTGTAGATTAAATTGAACATGCCGTACTATCTGAATACGACAGTTTTGTTGCCACTTACGAAAACACGATCCTCGAAAATTAATTCCAAAGCATCAAGAAGTACTTTTTTCTCGATTTCTTTGCCTGCAATAATCATCTCCTTCACTCCATAATTATGATCAACATGCGTGGTATGCTGTGTAATTATCGGTCCCTCATCCAGATTGTTCGTTACAAAATGTGCAGTTGCGCCGATAATCTTCACGCCCCGCTCAAATGCCTGCTTATAAGGGTTTGCACCAATGAAGGCGGGTAAAAACGAATGGTGGATATTGACGATTTTTCCTTCGTAATCTTTAACAAAATCGGCCGATAGAATGCGCATAAATTTGGCAAGCACAACGTAATCAACATCAAACCGGTTAATGATCTGTTTGATTTCCGATTCAAAAACTGTTTTTTCCTTCCCGTTATGATCTACGTGAAAATAGGGAATCCCCAACTTTTCTGAAAAATCCCTCAACTCCCCATAGTTGCCGATTACACACTGTACGTTCGCTCCAAGAGTTTTAAACTGGTTTTTGATCAAGATTTCGGCCAGGCAATGATATTCTTTGGTAACCAAAACCGCAATCTGTTTTTCCTGCCGCGAAATTAAATTTACTTCCGCTGAATTTGGAAGATTCTCGAGCAGCTTCTCCTTTAGCTTTTCGGTATCATTAAGTGCACCGGTGCAGGCAATCCTGGTAAAAAATGCCTGGTTTGCCTCATCAACAAATTCACGCATGGCGATAATATTAAGTTGATGTGCCGCCAAAACGCGGGTAATATTGGTTACCAAGCCAACCTGATCGGGGCAGGAAATGAGTACGGTTAATTCGTTCATTAAAATTTATTTAAAATCAATAATATAAAAATTAGATCAATTGACCTAAATATTAAATAGGATAGCGTGTTTAAATTAGGCCTTAACGGGCAACAAATACCTTAACCGAGGCATTTAACCCGAACATATTTTACAAAAATTCTTGGTAAATATATTTTTAAACATCACTTTTACTAAAAATATTATCATTATGGAAATTGCTGCAATAAGCCTTCTCGTTGTTATTCTATTGGTTTTAGTTTTACTTTTATTCAAAAAACCGCAACCCTTAGTTCCCCTAATCTCCGTTGAGGATTTCGAAAAAACCAGGGGAGAGAATGAATTGCTGAAAATAAGTTTAGCCAAAGCCGACGAACGGGTTTCTAACCTGAACACAGAAAAAGAACACATTACATTTTTGCTAAAACAGGAGCAGCAGCGTTTAATTGATGAATTACAGGCCGAACGAGATCGCCTTGCCGATGCAAATAGAGAACTCGAAAGTACGAGGTCTTTCTATCTGGCAGAAAAAGAAAAACTTTCAGAGCAAAAGTTAAGCTACGAACAGTCGCAGGCAAAACTGAACAAGGATTTTGAGCTGATTGCAAATAAAATTCTAGAAGAAAAATCGACAAAGTTTGTTGAGCAGAACAGAACCAACCTGGATATGATCTTAAATCCACTAAAAGAAAACATCAAAGCTTTTGAAGATAAAGTAGAGAAGGTTTACAAAGCAGAATCAGACGAAAGAAATATTTTGAAAGGAGTAATTTCCGAACTTCAGATCCAGAGTAAAATGATTCAGGAAGATGCCAACAATTTGACAAAAGCATTAAAAGGCGATAGTAAAAAGCAGGGAAACTGGGGCGAGGTAATCTTGGAAAAGGTTTTGGAACACTCGGGTTTGGTACGCGATCAGGAATACCGTATTCAGGCTTCCCATGTATCGGCCGAGGGTGGGCGATTCCAACCCGACGTGGTTATCGACCTGCCAGACGACAAACACCTGATCGTAGACGCTAAGGTGAGTTTGGCGGCTTATGAGCGCTCTGTATCAGCCGATACGGATGAAGAGCGTGAGGGCTACGTAAAGCAGCATTTGGCTTCGATAAAGAATCATATCCAGGAACTATCCTCAAAAAATTATCAAGACCTGTACAAAATCAATTCACCGGATTTTGTCTTGTTGTTTGTGCCGATAGAATCCTCATTTAGCATTGCGGTACAAAAAGATGCAGAACTCTTTAATTTCGCATGGGACAGGCGGGTGGTAATTGTAAGTCCTTCTACCTTGTTAGCCACACTCCGCACCATAGCCAGCATGTGGAAACAGGAAAGGCAAAATAGAAATGTACTGGAAATTGCCAGACTTAGTGGAAGCATGTACGATAAGTTTGTAGGCTTTATCAGTGATATGGAAAATATTGGCAAACACATTAAAAATGGGCATGATGCTTATGAAAAAGCACTGAACAAATTATCCGAAGGATCGGGAAATCTGGTAAACACATCCGAGAAAATAAAGAAACTTGGCGCAAAAACCACCAAACACATTGATGCAAGATATCTGTCAGACGAGTTCTAATTCTTTTGACCATTTGAAACTCTGCAAAAGGTGGCTTCGCCACCTGATTTTTTTATCCAAAAGTGACATAAAAAACCAGGCAATATAGTAATTTTTATTTAAAGCCCTGAAAGGCGATTTTTTTTAGCAGAATACATCTTGATTCTACTGTAATACATTTTTCAATTGAACATGCCGCTAAACAAAAGCGCCTCAACTCTTTTGAAATACAAAGAGGTTGAGGCGCTTTACCTGAATCTGATTTCTATTTATTAAAAGCGTTCCATCCCTGTGCTTTTAACTCATGTACATTGTTTGATTTTGATACCATTTTACACCCGGAGTTTTTATCTGTAATATGACCGATTACCGTGATATCTACATCATGTTTCAATTTCTTGTAATCATCCTGGCTAATGGTAAATAGCAATTCATAATCTTCACCGCCGCTTAATGCACAAACAGTTGGGTCCAATCCCAGCTCACGCGCAGTTTCATAAGTCATCGGATCCAATGGTATTTTCTCCTCATAAATGGTAACTCCCTTATCTGATTGATCGGCAAGATGCAGTATTTCTGAAGCAAGGCCATCTGAAACATCAATCATTGATGAAGGTTTAATGTTCATTTCCTCCAACAGTGCAATAATATCCATCCGGGCCTCCGGCTTCAGCTGGCGCTCAATAATATAATCTTTACCTTCAAGGTCTGGTTGAATCTGCGGATTTTCCAGGTAAATCAGTTTTTCTCTTTCCAAAATCTGGAGGCCAACATAAGCACCACCCAAATCTCCGGAAACACAGAGCAGGTCATGTTCTTGTGCCCCATTTCTATACGCAATTTTATCAGCATCGGCATAGCCTATACTGGTAACACTAATAACCAAACCCTGCTTGCTCGATGAAGTATCGCCACCAATCAGATCAATATTGTATTTGTTGCAGGCTAGTTCAACACCCTTGTAAATTTCTTCTACAGCTTCTAAAGGAAACTTGCTCGATAAACCCAGTGAAAAAGTGATTTGACTTGCTTTACCGTTCATGGCATAAATATCACTCAGATTTACCTGAACTGCCTTATAGCCCAGATGCATAAGTGGTACATAAGCCAGATCAAAGTGTATACCTTCAAGCAACAGGTCTGTTGAAACTAAGGTTTTTTTCCCATTTGCATTTAAAACAGCAGCATCATCGCCAATTCCCTTTACCGACTGCTCATTTTTAATTTTGAAATTTTCGGTTAAGTGTTTGATCAAACCAAACTCACCCAACTCATTAATATCCGTACGCTCTTTATTTTCAAACATATATGTTATTGTATGGGATTAATCCCTCGATTTTTATGATTACGATGGTAAAATTTTTTCTTCCATCCAGTTTTTTCCTTCAGTAAATCTCGCAATCAACATGGCCGCCACATTATCGCCGGTTGCATTGAGCAACGTCGCCATCGGGTCAACTAATGTACCGATAATCATGGCAGGCGGTAAGGCTTCGGGCGGCAACTGGTAAGCCGATATCATCAACAACTCTCCGATATAGCCTCCATTGGGTATTCCGCCCTCCACAATACTAACCAAAACCGTTATCCCAAGGGCTAAAATAATGGTATCGATGTGCGCTAAATCTTTTCCAAAAATAGCAAATACAACCGCTATTTTTACGATAGAGCTGATACTCGACCCATCTTTATGCAAGGTTGATCCCAGTGGAATGGTCACATTGGTAATATAAGCCGGAACGCCCATTTTCAAAGTCCCCTCCAGGTTGGCAGGTATGGTTGCAATACTGCTACAGGTTCCGATAGAAGTTAAGGACGGTACTATGTTATTTTTCCAGAATACTTTTATGGCTTTAAAACCACCCGCAATAAACGCGTACAGGGTAAAAAATACAATAAAATAAAAGGCGCCCACACCATAATACAATCCCAATGCCTTGGCATAAGTACCAAAAAGTTGAGGTCCGAAAACACCTACCTGGTAGGCAAAGTAAGCACCCAATCCAATTGGTCCCAATTTCATGATCAGGATAATCAGTTTTTTCATTACCTCGTTTCCCGACACTAAAAAGTTCTTGAAACCATCGCCTTCCCTGCCCGAGTACAACGTTGAAAATCCAACCAGAACAGAAAAAATAATCAGCGCCAGCATATTCTTTCTGCTCCCTATTTCGAAAAATTCACCAACCGTTAGAAGCTGAGTCATTTGCTCACCAAAAGACTGTATTTTTTCATGCTCAGCAGGGAGTTGGTTATTACCCAAAGCCTGGTGGATAGGGAAGAGCCGGGTAGCAACTAAAGTCAAAATTGCCGAAATCAAAATAGTACCTAGAAAAACCAGTACCATAATGGTCAGCAATTTTCCCAATTTCTTGGTGCGGTCTATGTTGGCAATAGCCGATGAAACCGCAAAAAATACCAGTGGAATGACTGCAGTAAACAACAGGTTCAGAAATATATCACCTAATGGTTTTATAGATTCTACTCGCTTTCCAAAAATTAAACCAACTACGCTTCCAACGGTAATTCCCGCCAAAAGCCATAATAAGCCCGAGTAATTTTTAAGAATGTTGTTCATTTTTATCGGTTCTTTAGTTTCAAAGCCTACTAATTCCGTGTAATCCCTGCTTCCGTAGAAATTTGCTATAAGCCCAATTTAGCCGAAATATCCAGCATTCTTTGAATAGGTTTTCTTGCCTGCTCAATAATATGTTCAGGAACAGTAACTTCCGGTGTCCCGTTCTTAATGCATAAATATAACTTTTCCAAAGTATTTCTTTTCATATACGGACAATCGTTGCAGGCACAGCTGTTATTCGGCGGTGCCGGAATAAATGTTTTATCCGGGCAGGCCTTTTCCATTTGGTGAATAATACCACTTTCAGTTGCAACAATAAATTCAGTTGCCGGATTTGAAATAGCGTATTTCAACAATCCTGTTGTAGAACCAATATAATCAGCCATCTGAAGAACAGCCTCCTCACATTCAGGGTGCGCAATAAATTTAGCATTCGGATGACGTTCCTTTAGGCGGGTGATTTTTTCTTTCGAGAAGATTTCGTGAACCATACAGGCTCCATTCCACAATACCAGATCTCTACCCGTTTTTTTGGCAACATAAGCACCGAGATTTCTATCCGGCCCAAAAATTATTTTTTGATCTTTTGGTAAACTCTCTACAATCTGAACTGCATTCGTCGACGTACAAACAATATCACTTAAAGCTTTCAGTTCAGCAGTGCAGTTTACATAGGTAATTACCAGATGATCAGGATACTTTTCCTTGAACTTTCTAAACAAATGAGGTGGACAACTGTCGGCCAGTGAACAACCAGCCTTAACATCGGGTAACAAAACCTTTTTACCCGGAGATAAAATCTTTGCAGTTTCGGCCATAAAATGTACCCCTGCAAAAACAATTATGTCCGCATCTGTTTTAGCTGCTTCCTGAGATAAGCCTAAACTGTCACCAATATAATCAGCAATATCCTGTATATCAGGCTCCTGGTAATAGTGAGCCAGTATAATGGCATTTTTTTCTTTCTTTAATTTCTCTATTTCAGCAAACAGATCCAAAGTAGGATCAATGTCTTCTTCTACGAAACCTTTTTTATTGATTTCTTCTAATACATCTATGTTCATTATCCGGCTTTCCTTTTTTGAATTTTTGACGAGGCTCAAAGATAAAGCTTTCCACGTCTCAATAATTAATAAGTATTTTATTTAAATAAATCTTTGTTTGTTTATTAGTGTGTTAGTATTGTTGGCAAGTTTCAAAAAAAAGTTCGTTAATGTAAGTTGTTAATCGTTTACTAACATTTGCATTACATTTTTATAATATGATAAGATTGATTTTCAGCACTATCTAACATTGAGGCAAAATTTATCAATAACAGAATGTTAATTGTTTATAAGTGTGTGAAAAGTTAATTACTTGTATAAAGTAGCTTAAAAATTGCGCAAAAGATTGTGGCAAATTGTCTTTTTACAGTAGCTTTAAACATTCAAATTTATTTGTTAGTATTATTTATACATGATGCTAACAGTTGTTCTATATTTATCAACATCGTTGATAAAGTAAATGTTTTTTAAATGAGAAAAGTCAATTTTCTGGTAATTGGTTCAGGTATAGCAGGTTTGAGTTTTGCACTCAAAGCTGCAAAATATGGTAAGGTGTTAATTGTTACCAAGTCAAACGAAGATGAATCTAATACTAAATATGCCCAGGGAGGCGTTGCTGTTGTTGTTGATAAAGATGATTCTTTCGAAAAACATATACAGGATACGCTCATTGCCGGCGATGGATTATGCGACGAAAAAATTGTGGAAATCGTTGTAAAAGAGGGACCTCAGCGTATTCAGGAGATCATTGATTATGGTATAAACTTCGATAAAGACAACTCTGGATTTTATGATCTTGCCAAAGAAGGAGGTCACTCTGAACACCGTGTTTTACACTATAAAGACATCACCGGATACGAGATTGAAAGGGTTTTACTAAAAGAGATTCATGAGAATTCCAACATAGAGATATTAACACACTACTTTGCACTGGAGTTAATTACCCAGCATCACCTGGGTGAGTTTGTTGATAAACGTACTGAAGATATTAACTGTTATGGCGTATATGCCTTTAATACAGAGCTTAACGATGTGGAAAAGATTGTGGCAAACGTGACTGTGATGGCTTCCGGAGGCGCTGGGCATGTCTATTCCGCCACCACAAACCCTGTTATAGCTACAGGTGATGGTATGGCAATGGTATATCGTGCCAAGGGGAAAGTTAGGAATATGGAGTTTATCCAGTTTCATCCTACCGCTTTATATCATCCTGGCGAGTATCCGTCATTCTTAATATCCGAAGCTGTGAGAGGCTTTGGGGGTGTTTTGAGGCGCAAGAATGGCGAGGAGTTTATGCACGAGTATGATGAACGTAAGTCCCTTGCTCCACGTGATATTGTGGCCCGCGCAGTGGATAATGAAATGAAAAAGTCTGGTGATGATTTTGTTTACCTCGATATTACCATGCGTAGCAAGGCTGATATATTAAAACATTTTCCAAACATCTATGCGAAATGCCTTTCTATAGGTATTGATATGACGAAAGATTATATCCCTGTTACTCCTGCATCTCATTATATGTGCGGAGGAATTCTGGTTGATGAGTATGGCAGATCTTCAATTAGAAATCTTTATGCCTGCGGAGAATGTTCATCAACTGGTTTACATGGAGCTAACAGGCTGGCTTCAAATTCTTTGCTGGAAGCTACAGTCTTTGCTCACCGTATTTATCAGGATGCTATTGAGAACTTTGAGAACAATGTAATACCTGATCATATTCCTGAATGGGATTCAAAGGGAGTAACACAGAGTAACGAAGATGTTTTGGTGACACATAATCTCAGAGAGCTGCAAAAAATAATGGGTGATTATGTCGGTATTGTTCGCTCTGATTTCAGATTGGAGCGGGCGCACAGGAGGTTGTTTTTAATTCATCAGGAAACAGAAGAATTTTACAAAAGGAATAAGGTATCTGTAAAACTGTGTGAGCTTAGGAATGTGATTCAAACGGCCTACCTTGTAATCAAATCCGCCATGCAACGCAAAGAGAGTAGGGGATTACATTATACTACGGATTATCCTAAACATGCAAATGAACTGGTAGATACAGTCTTTTAATACTCAGTAGTACCTTATTATCCACTCAAATTAACAACTTTCGTAAATCTTTAGACGAGCAATAATGCCATTAATACTTCCCGTAAAAGATAAATCGCCACAGCTGGGGGCTGATGTTTTTATCGCAGAGAATGCAACCATTGTAGGTGATGTCACCATCGGTAACAACTGTTCTGTTTGGTTTAATGCTGTAGTAAGAGGCGATGTTAATTCCATTACTATAGGTAATGAATCTAATATACAGGACGGAGCAGTAATACATGCCACATATCTTAAAGCTGCTACGCTAATAGGTAATCGTGTATCAGTTGGTCACAACGCTATTGTACATGGCTGCACAGTTCATGATAATGTATTAATCGGGATGGGAGCAATTGTTATGGATAAGGCGATCGTTGAACCTTATTGCATTATTGCTGCTGGTTCGGTAGTTTTAGAAAATACACATTGCGAATCCGGCCATATTTATGCGGGGGCTCCTGCAAAAAAAATAAAGCCCATTACTGATGAGCAACGGGCTTTATTAAATAAATTACCAGATAACTATGTCATGTATGCTGACTGGTTTAAATAGTTTCTAATTTTTTCTGGTGTTGTTTGGGGGATTGCTTAATCCTGAACGCTCATTTTTATTTTGATCCTCATTTTTCTGTTGAAAGATGCTTGTCTCCTGTATTTCAGGTGCTGTTAATGGGATGCTGATTTTTTCTTCTCTTTCCCAGTTGGCTCTAAGCGACATTTCTGTAGTTGAATACCAGATTTTTTCTGGTTGGGTGCCAGATTTAACGTCTCCGGTGTCCCATATTCCATTCTTGTTATCGTCATAAACAACTCTTATGAAATATTTTCCAGCAGGGTAGTTCGCAAAATTTATAGTACTGTTTTTTGCAATTACAGTTGATTTTATTGAATTTTTCTTCTCATCTATAAAGTCAACAATATATGTTTTGGTTGTATCCGGGATCTCTATTTTAAGTGCAAGGGTTCCATAGCTATCTGTTGTTTCCAGATTAAATCGTTTGCTGGCGTCTTTATTTTTAGTATTGAATATTGCCGAAAATGTTCCTGCTAAAAATTTAATATCATAAGGTTTTTTAACCTTCCAAGGGTATATAATATAGTATTTCAGAAAATCTGTACTATCTTTCACCAGCTGAAAATTAGTTCTCTTAACTGAGTCTTCCAGAAGAATAATTTTGGATTGATCTGCAGCAGTTATAGGGAATGGAAAAGATAGCGTGTACCGCTGATAAGGATTTAGCTTTCCATTACTTGTATTATCACTGATGGTGAGCTCCCTCGTATAGGTGTCTTTTTTACCTCTGGTTAAACTTACGGTTTGAAGCACCTTCCCCTTGTCCTGTATGGCGAGTTTAACGGAGTCAAAACTTAAATCAGTGAGCCATACTTTCGCGGTATCGTTTGTTTTGTTAAAGTGAAGATATTTTGTAGCATCAAGGGTAGGCGGGTCCATAACAGTAACTTTTGGATTCTTAAGCTGCTGATTGACAGTAATTAAAATACTGCCATCTGGGTTTAGTTTTCTTTCTAATACTCTGAAATCAGATGCCAGTTCTTTGAAAATCTTTATATTCTGGTTTTCCAGGTTTTTGTCAATAACCAACGGTTCTTTAACAAATCCTATTTCATCATTCAATTGCTGGTAAATTTTATCACCCCCGCCACTATTTTCTTTCAGCGCATATAGTTTGTAAGACCCCTTTCGCAAATTGCTTAATCTGTAATTTCCCGCACTATCAGTAGTAGTATAAATTGATGGTCGTTTCTTCCCAAATAATGTGTCCCTCTCTACCGGAAGAATAAATACGGTAACATCTTTTTCTAATTCTGCAGTAAGAGAATTGATTACCCTTCCTGAAATATATAGCGAATCAATTTCAGGGCCGGTAGAAAAAACGTAGGAAAGATTTTTTACAACATTTCCCTCATTTACGTCGGCTATTGATTTTCCGAAATTTAATGTGTAGGTAGTATTTTTTTCCAGGGAATCTTGAAGTTCAACTTCTAAACGCTTTTGGCGCTTCTTTAATATTGGTGCGGTCTCCTGATCTGGAGAAATTGAAAATTCCTTGTATTCATCTTTTATATTAAAGTATTCGTCAAACTCAATTATGATTTTTTTTGCTTTAAAATTGCGGGTTTGATTTTTTGGAACCATGCTTAATATTTTTGGTGGCTTTGTATCTTTCGGTCCACCCTGAGGACTTTGAATACTTGCACAACCAAAAAATAATAGCAACAATGTTAATGTTATAAAATTTCCAAGGTTAAAATATTGGTCTTTTATTTTTAGCATGTTTTAATCGTTCTAATGAATTTTTACTGTTTTTGGAACCTTAATATTAAAAATTGTTTTTAATCGCTTAAAATGCTTTATTTTAAGTTACTATTTTCTATGTTAAGTAATTGATTTACAGTTATTTAGTTATATAAACCATTAAAACCGATATATCTGAAGGAGAAACACCTGAAATTCTTGAAGCTTGACCCAATGTACGCGGTTTGATCTTGAATAATTTTTCCCTGGCCTCTTTTGAAAGAGATACAATTTTATTATAGTCAAAATCAGGATTTATTTCTCTATCTTCCATTTTCTGCATCTTGGCTACAATCTCATTTTCTTTTTCAAAATAGCTTTCGTATTTTATTTTGATTTCTGCCTGTTCAATGGTTTCTGTGTCGAGTTCATTCGTTGCTTTGGCTAATGGTTCGCTTACTTTAATCAGATCGTGTAGACCAACGTGTGGCCTTCCAACTAGACTATGGATTTTGACATTCTGTGTAAGCACGCTTGAACCCACCTGCTCAAGCATCGGATTTGCATCATTCATGTCAATCCCCTGAGTTTTAGTAAATTTAACCAATGCATCTGCATGTTCAATTTTTTTGTTGACTTTTTCTAATCTCTCGTCAGATATTAATCCAAGTTGATGTCCGATAGGAGTGAGGCGTATATCTGCATTATCTTGCCTTAATAAAAGTCTATGCTCTGCCCTGGAGGTAAACATCCTGTAAGGCTCTTCAGTCCCTTTGGTAACCAGGTCATCAATCAATACACCAATATAACTCTCCGATCTTTTCATAATCAGCTCATGCTTATCGGTTATTTTTTGATGGGCATTTATACCGGCCATAAAACCCTGGCAGGCCGCTTCTTCGTATCCTGTTGTTCCATTGATCTGGCCGGCAAGAAAAAGATTGCTGATTAATTTAGTTTCCAGCGTTAAAGATAGTTGGGTAGGAGGAAAGAAATCATATTCAATGGCATAGCCCGGTCTGAACATTTTTGCATTTTCGAAACCAGGTATTAAGCGTAGTGCTTTGAATTGTACATCTTCGGGTAAGGAAGTAGAGAAACCGTTTACATAAATTTCACAGGTATTCCACCCTTCAGGTTCAACAAAAATCTGATGCCTGTTTCTTTCTGCAAACCTATTAATCTTATCTTCAATTGATGGGCAATACCTGGGGCCGAGTCCTTTGATTCTACCGGTAAACATCGGTGATTTCTCAAATCCTTCTTTTAAAGTTTCATGCACCTCATCATTGGTATAGGTAATCCAGCAACACCTTTGATCTTTTGAAACTTCTGTATCGGTAAATGAAAATTTTCCTGGGTTTTCATCTCCCCATTGTTCTTCCATTTTAGAGTAATCCAAACTTCTGCCATCAACGCGTGGAGGAGTTCCGGTTTTCATTCTTCCAGACTCCATACCTAGCTCTACCAGTTGCTCAGTGATGCCTGTGGATGCCCTTTCTGCTGTTCTGCCTCCACCGAATTTTTTCTCGCCAATATGCATTACCCCATTCAGAAAGGTTCCGTTGGTTAATACAACAGCTGTACTTTCAACCTCAATTCCCAAAGATGTTTTAACACCATAAACGGTGTTATCCTTCACTAGAAGTCCCACTACATTATCTTGCCAAATGTCTACGTTAGGTGTCCTCTCCAACGCTAGTCTCCATTCTTCAGCAAAGCGCATCCTGTCTATTTGTGCTCTTGGACTCCACATGGCGGGGCCTTTCGATTTGTTAAGCATTCTAAACTGGATGGTCGACTTATCAGATATTATTCCTGAGTATCCACCCATGGCATCAACCTCTCGCACTATCTGACCTTTAGCTACACCACCCATAGCAGGATTACAACTCATTTGGGCAATTACCCCCATATTCATCGTAATGAGTAAAACTGAAGATCCCAGGTTGGCAGCAGCAGCAGCAGCTTCGCAGCCTGCATGTCCGGCACCAACAACAATTAAATCGTATTTTGAAAACATAATAATATTCTTCCATGTTCCACGTGGAACATTGTGTATTTTATCTTAATCTAAAGATATTTAATTTATCTTAATAACGTTCCACGTGAAACATCACGTTGACATTAGGTTCAAATTATTTATTCAGAAAGCTCCAACCAGCGCAGGGTATAATCATCAAGCTTTAGTTTAAGATTTACTATTTCGTCAGAAATTTCCTGAATTTTGATATAGTCTGTAGCATCTATTTTTAATAGTGTTTCATTTAACTTGGCAATGCTGTGCTCTGTATCAGACATTCCTTTTTCACTTTCCTCTAGTTCCTTTTGTTCCTTAAAACTTAGCTTCTTTACAGCTTTGACAGGAACTGATTCTACAACAGTGACAGGAGCTTTTTTGCTTTCTGTTTTTATTTTTGGTTGATCTAAGCTTAAACGGTATTCTGAATAATTGCCGTTATATATTTTAACTACGCCTTCTCCCTCCATAATGAACAACTGTTCGCTCATCTTATCTAGCAGGTACCTGTCGTGCGATACCAGCATTAAAATACCGGGGAAGTTTTCAAGGAATTCCTCCAATACATTTAGGGTATCTATATCCAGGTCGTTGGTCGGCTCATCCAGGATCAAAAAGTTTGGATTTTGCATCAATACTTTCATCAGATTCAAGCGCTTCTTTTCGCCACCACTTAATTTTTCTACCATGCCATGTTGTTTCTTTGGTGGAAATAGAAAAAGTGTAAGTAGGGCAGAGGCAGTAATCACCGATCCATCAGCCATCTTAATATATTCGGCATCGGATTTAACAACGTCGATAACACGCTCTTTTGGATCGAATGTTAATCCGCCCTGTTTATAGTATCCAAAAACTGTTGTTTCTCCGGTGTCAACAGTTCCCGAGTCGGGATTAAGGTTACTGGTGATTATATTTAACAAGGTAGATTTACCAGTACCATTTTTACCGGCTAATCCAATACGGTCGCCTTTTTTAAATGTATAGCTGAAATCATTGATAATTTCACGACCATCGAATCCCTTTTTTATATGATCCAATTCAATAATCTTGCCGCCCTGACGTGACATTTTCATTTTTAGGGTAATGCTTCCTGTATCTGATTTTTTCTTGGTTTTTTCCTCCAGGTCGTAAAAGGCATCAATCCTTGCTTGCGATTTCGTTGCTCTGGCCTGAGGCATTCTCCTCATCCATTCAAGTTCTTTCTTTAGTAACTGCTGGTTTTTATGAAGCACCGTTGAATCCAATGCCTCCCTTTCAGCTTTTTTCTCAAGGAAGTAAGCATAGTTTCCATTGTAGTTGAATATCTTTCCACCGTCTAACTCAACAATTGTATTACATACATTATCTAAAAAGTACCGGTCGTGTGTAACCAATAGAATTGTTTTCTGACCCGTAGTGAGCAATTTTTCCAGCCATTCTATGGTGTCGATATCAAGATGGTTGGTAGGTTCATCCAGAACCAGGATTTCAGGATCTTCAATAAGTAGTTTGGCCAAAGCAAGCCTTTTGCGCTGTCCGCCGGAAAGTGTCGCAATCTTCTGCTGAAGATGGGTAATGCCCATGCGGTTAAGGATGGTCTTAATCTCATGTTCGTATTCCCAGGCATTATGTTCACTTAATTCTTCATATAACCTATTGAGTGCTTTATCATCAGGGTTCTCTTGCTCAATTAATTCTTCATATTCTTTTATCAGCTGTTGCTGCTTATTTTCCAGTGAAAAAATAAAATCACTAATAGAATATCCATCGTTAAACTGGGGCTCCTGGTCGAGAAATCCAATTTTTACCGATTTGTTTTTCACAATTTTTCCTTCAAGTGGAGGAAACCTTTCTGCCAATAGTTTTAGGAGTGTGCTCTTTCCAGCACCATTAATTCCAACTAACGCTACGCGCTGCCCTGAATTGATCCCGAGGGTTAAGTTTTTAAATAGCCATTCGTCGTGATAACCATGACCCAAGCTTTCTGCCGCAATTAAAGTGCTCAATGTAATTTGTTTTTCAGATTTGTAAAGAGAAATTAGAGCAAAAGTACGGATAATATATTTGGAACTTAGTTATGTATCATTGTGGAATAATATATTTTACTCAGGAGTAATAATTGTTGGAAATACTACAATCTGGAATGCTTAATAATAGCTAAATAAGGTGCCGTGTTTAACACATTGCCAGAAACGAAAAACAGTGGCTGGAATCGCTCCGCCACTGCTTCTATCATTAACTAAAACTAAACTTTTATCTTGATCAACTGGGTATTCAAATATCAATACTTCAGTTCTGTATCTTTTTAACGTATATCAATAAGACTATCAACTATAAAATATGTTGCAGGTGAACAACAGTTATTATACCATCAAAGCCTTAGTATCGACGAACAGACATTACTTTACTACGAACGCCAGTCAGAAATGTATTAATATTGAAATTATCCACGATTGTTTTACACCAGGGTGATGATGTTAGCATTCTTAAACACGAGATAAACTTGCGCTAAAGAAATTAAGCTTATGGGATGGCACATTAAAAGGTGGTTAGGTATTTCTTTCGCCACTCTCTGTTGAAAAACGTATGATGCAATGTTCTATGCTACATGTGGCCACAATCTGAAGCCATGAAACAGATGATCGGGGAGCGATGCGCTTATGATGGAATACTAGAGACATCTCAATCTCAGTTTTCTAAAGCTCACGTATTGCGAGATATTCATTTTCTTTATCAGTCATCAGTGTTTTAGCGATTTTGCCCTTGTCTTTGTAACCTAGTAAGTGCAAAGTCCCATGTATAATAATTCGGCATACCTCATCAAAATCATTGGTTTTATAGATTTTAGCATTTTCTTTCACACGCTCGATACTGATAAAAATGTCGCCAATAATTAGTTTTTCTACTTCTGAATTATCAAAAGTAATAATATCAGTGTAGGTATCATGATTAAGATACTGCTGGTTAATGCCAAGCAAGTATTCATCACTACAGAATATGAAATTTAATTGTTCAAGGCTGTAGCCTTCATTTTCAATGGTATTTTTGATCCACTTCTTCAATTTTAGCTTATTAGGAAGCTTATAAGATACAGACTCGTTGAAAAATGAAATAGCAGGCATATGAGTTCTTTTATCTGGCAAATTTAGAAAATATAAGTCAGCAATTGATTTGAAAACATCAAGCGTAGGTCAACAGGGGGTTAATAGGAGCTTAACAGGGGGTTGATAGGGGGTTAGTAGGGGCAAATCCCTGTTAACTCCTTGTCGATCCCCTTTCAGGCCCCTGTTAAAGAGCCGCCACGAATGCGGCTGAACACATGTAGATACGCACAGAAAGCTGACTATTTCCATACAAGTAAATACAGATTATTTTTAATGAAAAAAAGCCTGGAAATGATAACGTTGAAAGGGCGAAGATCTGTTTCATCGATTTTGTGCAATTGATGAGATCAGCGGAAGGAATATTGTCGTTTACCATTCCAATCTGAATGGCAATTTAGGCTATTAATTGGCCTTAATATACTGGTTCATGTTCAGTGACTTGAGGTACTGCGAAACTTTGTTTTTATAATAATAATTCAATGTTGGCGGTACTTTCTGCAACATATCATTACCGTTCTGTTCTTGTTTTTTGAAATCATCAAGCATTTTTTGATAGGATGGAGGGAACTGCTGAGCTGCTTTGCTTTCACGTTTTGAGTCTTCCTCCTGGTCACGTTCAGCTTTTTCAGCTTCAAGTAGTTTGGTTAAAAGATCCTTTTGTCGGTTAAGCGTTTCCTGTTGCAGTCGTTTATTAACTAAGTCGCTTTCAGTCTGCTTCATTTCTTTTATGGCTTCGTTAAGATTGCCCATTTTGCCTGAGCCGTCTTTGTTATCCTCCCTGTTTATTTTTTCGAGGGCCTGTCGAATCATTTGCTGTTGCTGTGCCATTTTTCCAAATTCCTGGCTCATTTCTCCTTTTCCTACCGTTCCCTGGTTTCCACCTTGTTTCTGCATTTTTTCGCGTGCCTGCTGCATACCTTTGTTCAACTGCTCCTGCATTTGCGAAAGCTGCTTCATTCCCTGTTTCTGTTTCTTTCCACTTCCGCTTTTACTGTTTTTCTTCATGTTTTGCAATTGGTTCAATGCTTCGCTTAACATTAAACCCAGGTTGTTAATCGAAGTCATGGTAAATTGCTGATAACGGTTAGCTTCGGCTGTTTTACGGTCACCTAAACTTTCCAGACTTTTATCTAGGTTGAAGTTAATTTTGTTCATTTCTTCATTTACTGTCGATTCTATCTGGGGAACGCGTTTGCTTAAAGCAAATAAACTATCAGCAATGGTTTTCAAATTGTCTTTTAAACTTCGCTGTTTCTGCACATTTGAAGTATATGCAGGATCGGCGGCTGTCATCTTCTTTAGATTGAGCATTACCTGTTCCTGCTCGAACGAAGTGTTCAACAGGTTCTCAAGCAATCTTCTCAGTTCTTTGGCATTCAGGTTGTTTTCCATTTCTTCTCCCTGCTGCTGCATATCACTCATCTTTTTAGATAGTTTTTCCATTTGCTCACCAGCTTTCTGCTGTTTTTGGCTGGCGGATTTATGATCTTTCTTGTCCAGTGATTCTTTACTGTCCTGCTGCTCTTTCTGGATATCCTGAACATCCTTTTCGGGATTTTCAAAGGGGTTGGGGCGTTCAAGCGCTTGGTTCTTCTCTTCTAACTTCTTCAAATCCTCTTTCAGGTCGTTCATTTCCCTGTTCAGTTCATCCTGCTTCTTTTTTAACGACTCACTATCCTGTTTTTTGTCGGTTGTTTGTTGGGCCAGATCTTTTTGTTCTTGGGCAAGTTCATTCAAACGGTTGATATCATTCTGAAGGTTCTGTTCAAAATCAAGTTGTTTATAAAGTTCAAGGATTCTATCCAGCTCATTTTTTAGCGTTTTATTATCCAGCTGCATTTTCGACAGTTCATTCTGAGTCTGATCTTTATTTTTATCGTTAATCAGATTTTGAAGTTTCTGTAGCAATTCTTTGGTTTTTTCATCCAGTACGTTGTCGAAAAGGTCTTTGATTTGTTTCTGCTTTTCTAAAAGTTCCTGTGTTTGTTGTTGATCTTCCTGATTCTGAATGTTTTTGTCATTCTGTGCCTTAATTTCTTTAACAGCTTCATCCAGCTGCTTTTGTTTATCTAAAAGCGATTCTATCTGTTTTTTGTCCTCAAAGGAAATTTGTTTTTTATCTATCAGGCTTTCTGCTACTTTTTTACTTTCTTTCTCAATCGTATTTGCCAGCCGTATTGCCGATTGCATTTTCTGTTTCAAAGCCTGGTTACCTGCATTGATCTGATCGGCGGTTTCCTTTTTAGTTGGCTCTTTAAAGGTTTTGATTTCAGATCTGGTAATCTTCGAGCCATTTACGCCATCGTTATCGGCTACTTCAAAATAATATTCTATCTCCTGGCCAGGTTCAGCCATGATGCTTTTTAGATCCCAGAAATGAAAAAACAGATTTTCAGTGGCATTGGCTTTAATTGGAATATTTCGTGTAACCGTTTTGACAACTTTGTTGTGCTCTTTAACATTGTATTTAAAACTTAAACGGCTGAATCCATAATCGTCTGTTACCTGTCCGCTAAAATAAAGTGTTTTGTTACTTGTTGAGTCCGGTTTCTCCTCTACAATTATTGCAGGAGATTGATCTTTAATGATCGTAATCCGATGTGTTAACGAATCTCTGTTGGCAACATCATCATTTATGGGGGTAATACTATAATTACTATTTTCCATTATCTTAGAAACAAAACCTGTTGCGTTCGAATGAAGCGGAAGATCAAATACCTTTCCATTCAATACAAACAAAATAGCATCACTCTCTTGTGTTTTAAAATGCCAGATTACCTTTGTTCCTTCTGGTAGTAACATATCGCCAACATTGGCAATATCCTCAGTACGTTTGCCTAGATAGGATGGATAAGATAGCGTTGCAGTTGTATTTAAAAGTTCCGGACGTGGTTTAACATTTACGGTAAAAACTGATGAATTGAAACCACCACCTTTAAAAATCAGTTTTTTATCCTCCTGAATATTTTTAAGGGCATAATTAAATTTACTGATACCTTCTTTTTCAAGCCTGTAAGTGTTTTTTCCATCTTCAACATAAATTTCTGCCGGAAAGTTGTCACCATCAAGTTTTAAATTGATGACCAAATCATCCCCCTGCGTGGCCATTAAGCTTTTGTTTAGTATAACAAATTTAAAGGGTGCTTTTGGACTGATATATTCATCGTATTTAAAAAAACTATTAGTTCCTTCACGCAATATTGCCGGAGCAATTACCCCCGTTAGAAGGATAATCGAAACAGGGATTAAAAGATATTTTAAATACTTTTTATTATCGTTAATGCGTACGGCAGTATAAAATGGAACAGGCCGCAGTTCCAGAATTTTCTGATCAATACTAGCTAAAATGAGTTGGCTTTGCTCAGGTTTGCTATCGGCAAGCCGATGTAACTGAAGGGTATTGAGTAGTTTATCTTTAATATCCGAGAAATGATTACCAATAATGATTGACGCTTCATCAAAACTTAGGTGTTTGCCCAGCTTAAGCATAGATAAAGCTGGTTTAACAATAAAAAAATAAATTAAGGTTACGCCCAGAAAAAGGTAAGCATAGAAAATAAAGGTCTTGAAAACAATTGAAGGGTGAAAGTAATAATTACTTAAAAAAACAACGATGTATACAGCTAAAAGAATGGTCGATGTATAAATACTACCCCTCAATATCTGGTTTAGATAGAATTTACGGATGAATTCATCTATTTTTTTTAGTAACTCATTGTAATTATTACTCACCATATCTCCGTAAATGTAAAAATTGTTCGCATCAATTAAAAGAGCTCATTTTTAATAGCTTTCGATTTTTACTTAAAATCGTTCGGGTCTGTTAAGTTATTCATAATATTCCTTTAATTTTAATTAATACAAAGGTTACATAGATTTTAAACAGGTGTTATGATAAAGGCATACTTTTGATTTTTTTTATAAATATCTAACACAATGAAACAAGCATTTATTTTTACCCTAATGGTATTCATTTTCACTACATCTTTTGCTCAGAAATTTAACTGGAACAAAAATCAGGTTATTGCTCACCGGGGGGCATGGAAAAAAAACAATTTTCCGCAAAATTCTATTGCTTCGCTAAATGAAGCAGTAAGGTTGGGCTGTTATGGATCAGAGTTCGATGTCTGGATGACCGCAGATGATATACTGGTTGTTAATCATGATCCTGAATTCCAGGGCTTAACGATTGAAAAAGTTAAATATGAGGAGTTACTGACCAAAACAATGAGTAACGGAGAAAAAATACCAACGCTCGAAGCTTACCTAAAAGAAGGTAAAAAGCAACGGTCAACAAAGCTTATTCTCGAAATCAAGCCCTCGTTAATAAGTAAAGAACGTGGAATCGAGGTGACCAATAAAGCTATTCAAATGGTCAAGAAAGTAGGAGTAATCGATTGGACAGAATACATTAGTTTTGATTACGACTATTGTAAAAGGATTCTTGAGGTTCTTCCTAAAGCCAAAGTAGCCTACCTGAAGGGTGATATTTCTGCAGAGCAAATGAAGGCCGACCACCTAACAGGTGTCGATTATCATTATAGCATATATCAAAAGGATGGATGGATTGAAAACGCAAAAAAACTGGGCTTAACAGTTAACGCATGGACAGTGAATACAGTTCCTGAAATCCAGTGGCTTTTAAAAGAGCAGGTTGATTACATTACTACAAATGAACCTGAACTTACCTTTGAGGAAGTAAAGAAATTCACCGGAAAAAAGGAAAATTAATTCGGCTTGGTGAGTGTTGGAACAATTATGTCATTTGCGGCTGTTGTATCAGGTTATTTTAGAATTTTACATGGGAGATATAGTACTTTGTGCTTCTTGAAAGTATTTAGGTAATAATACATTGTTTATGGACTCAAGAAGAGAATTTCTAAAAAAGGCAGCTTTATTTGCTGGTACAACCGGGATGGCCAATACCCTGCCTGGATCAATATTAAAGGCCATGACCATTAATGCTGATCCTGGTACTACATTTTACGACGCTGAACACATTGTATTCCTGATGCAGGAGAACCGCTCTTTTGATCATATGTTTGGAAAAATGAAAGGTGTGAGGGGTTTCAACGATCCCCACCCGCACATTCAACCCGATGGTAACAAGGTATGGTTACAAAAAGATGGTCAGGGATATACTTACGCACCTTTTCACATTGATATTAATAAAACAAAAATTACCTGGCAGGGGGGATTGCCACATTCATGGAATGATCAGGTAGCGGCAAGAAATGGCGGGCGATACGATAAATGGCTGCCTGTAAAAACACCCATGACACTTGCCTACTATAACCGCGACGATATTCCCTTCTATTACCAACTCGCCGATGCGTTCACAATTTGCGACCAGCATTTTTGCTCTTCCTTAACCGGTACTACTCCCAATCGTTTGTTCTTTTTTACAGGAACTATCAGAGGGGAGAAAAGTGAAAACAAGGTGGCGGTAGTGAATAATGACCAGGCCGAATCACAAAACGATGTTTTTGTAGATTGGCCGACTTTCCAGGAACTCTTAGAAGATAATGGAATTGACTGGCGAATTTATCAGAACGAGTTATGGACTTCAAGGCTTCCTCAGGGCGAGGTCGATGACTGGCTCGGTAATTATGGAGATAATCCGATAGAGTATATCAGCAGACACAATGTGAAGCTTTCTGCTTATTTTAGGCAAAACGGCGATAAAACCGTTAAACCTGCTTTAACTGCAGCAGAAGTTCAGGCCAAATATGATAAACTTTCTCAAAGGGAGAAAAATCTAATTGATAAAGCCTTTCAAACCAATATCAGCGAGAAGAATTACCTGGATTTAGCTCCATTCTCATTTAAAAATAATTTAGGAAAAACGGAAACAATTAATCTGCCAAAAGGGGATATTTTTCATCAATTCAGGAAAGACGTTGATTCAGGAAAATTACCTGCAGTTTCATGGTTGGTGGCACCACAAAAATTTTCCGACCATACCAGTTCTCCGCTTTACGGTACCTGGTATGTAAGTGAGGCATTAGATATTTTAACCAAAAATCCGGAGGTTTGGAAAAAGACCATTTTCATACTTACCTATGATGAAAACGATGGTTATTTTGATCACCATCCACCATTCGTAGTGCCAAATCCCAGTGATCCGGCAAGTGGCAAAGTATCTGATGGAATTAATTTTGCCACCGATTTTGAAACAAAAAAAGGCAGTCCGATTGGATTAGGTTACCGCGTACCCCTGGTGATTGCTTCTCCATGGAGCAAAGGAGGCTTCGTAAACTCTCAGGTTTTTGACCATACTTCATCGTTAATGTTTATGGAAAAGTGGCTGACTAAAAAATCAGGGAAAACCATTAAGAGTAAGAACATAAGTGACTGGCGTCGTCATATCTGTGGTGATTTAACATCAGCTTTCAGGCCATATAATGGTGAGGTGATTCCTTCGCCCGAATCATTGAAGCGCGATAATGTTGTAACAAGTATTATAAATGCCAAAAATAAACCCGCTCAAACTGGTCCCGTGGCATTAAATAAAACTGAAGTCAATAAGGTTAACGATCTTGAGTCATTTTCAAAACAGAATTCTGTGCATCTTCCCTTTCAGGAACAAGGTACCAAACCAGCCAGTGCACTGCCATATCAATTATCTGTCGATGCCAGATTAGTTAACAGGCAACTGGAAATTACATTTAAATCAGTTAAGACACTTTTCGGTAGCGAAGTTGAAACGGTGGGCGCCCCTTTTACCATGAACACAAGTTCGAGTTACAAGGGTGTTGTTGGCAAAACATGGGCATATGCAGTTAAGGCAGGTGATAGCATTACAGAGAGGATCAATATTGAAGATTTTGATGATAATGTCTACGATTTTAGAATCACAGGACCTAATGGGTTTTACAGGCACTTTAAAGGAAATTCGAAGAATCCTGAAATTGATATTAAAGCATCGTCAGAACAAAGTGGCATTCTGAATAAGAAAAATACCGGAAATCTGACATTTTCTTTGCAGAACAATAGTGCTTTGCCACTTACTGTTCAGGTTATTGACAATAAGTTTAGGGCGGCAATCCAAAATATCAACCTAAAACCAAAATCGATCTCAACCGTAATACTAAATTTGTCCAAAAGTGCACATTGGTATGATTTCAGCATCCTACAGAGTGGAAATCCAGACTTCAAACATCGCTATGCCGGAAAGGTTGAAACGGGAGAAATAACCACAACCGATCCTTTTATGGGAAATACTGTGTAAACATTCTAAATGCAAAAAGGCTTCAGAATTCCTGAAGCCTTTTTTAAATGATTTGTAAATCCTAAAATACAATCGGTAATTCTATCTGCGTTTTGTCCCAGGCCGCAACCAGAGTTGCACCTTTTTCAACATTTGTAAAGGTAATAGAAAAGTATTCGATGGGTTTTGGCAATGTTTTTACCGGAACATTCACACGAACAATGTCTTTCCTGGAATCATAGGTAAACGCACCCCATCTATCTGTTTGCAAATTCAAAATAATTGTCCAGCTATCTTTATTAGGAATAGCAAATAAACTATAGGTACCAGCCTTGACTCTCTTGCCCCCAATGGTCACCTTTTTGAAAAAACGTATTTCAGTATTCTCATTCGCTCCAAAGCGCCATACATTTCCGTATTGCTCCAAGACACCGAAAATATCACGCCCCTTTTTTTGCGGGCGGGAATAGATGACCTTTATGATCGGTTCAACCAAATCATTGGCTTTCGCCTTAGTCACATTTAAAGGAAAATATACAATATCTGCTGGACTTGAATCTGCCGCAGGAAATTTAATGTCCGCATTAGTTGCTACCTGAGCACTAACATTGAAGCATATAAGAGCGAAAACAACAATGAAGATATTTCTCATTTGCTGTAAATTAATTAACAAGCTTTAAATAGGGATGTTTAATTGCCAGGGAGATAGCTGAATAGACTAGTATTTTCTGCCTTTTACAATAGCATTTAAGAACAAGCCCGCTGAAAGTAAGCCAAATACACCGCCTAATAAAGCGAAAATATAGTTTTGTGTAATGATTGCTCCGGTTAGAACTCCAAAGAATAAACCCAAAGCATAATATAACCAATTGAAATTATTGCTGCTGTTTTCTTGTACACTCATGTTTTTGTTATTTGGTGCCAAAGTTAATATTTATTTTAGAAATGAGTGCCGTGTATGAAATTTAATATAGTACTACACCACTTATTGTAATCATTTATCAGGATAATGTAAAAGATAGTATAATATATTTGGATTTTAATCAATCGTTTGATTAATTTTGTGCCGTCAAAAAGAAATGAAAACAGAAAAAATAGATAAAAAACAAGCTATACTCGATGCTGCCGAGAAACTGTTCTGTGAAACAGGATATGAAGGCACTTCCACGCGACAGATCGCAAAAGAATCTGGTGCAAATATGGCAATGATTAATTATTATTTCGGTTCGAAAGAAGGGGTATTCGTGGAAATTATGAATAACCGAATTGCTGGCTTTGCTTCTCAATTACGCATCATTAATGAAGATAAAATAACCTCGCTTGAAAAATTACACAAAGTAATTGAGGGTTACGCAAACAGGATTCTTGCCAACACAGCTTTTCATAAAATGATGCATAGGGAGTTGTCTCTAACTCAACGACCTGAAATGTACGATAAAATAAAAGATGCCATGAGCCATAATATGCAGCTCATTGATCGGATTATTAATGAGGGAATGGAAAATGGAACTTTTAATCAGATCGATGGCCGCATGATTATTGCAACCATAATGGGCACACTTACCAATATTGTGATTTCTCCGAACAAAGTGATGCCGTGCTCGAATTTCGATTTAAACGACCCGAAGGATAATAAAATAATCAAAGACAGGGCGATAGCCTATCTGAAAGACTTAACAACAGTTTATTTAACAACAAAAAAATGATACCCAAATCAATAAGATTAATGCTTGTGGCATCATTAGTACCTGCTGCTTTATTTGCACAAGGCATTAAGGAACTAAATATCAACCAGGCAATCGAACTTGGCATAGCCAATAGTAAGAATTTAAAACTGTCGCAAAATAAAATAGACCAGGCAGTGGCGAAGCTGGAAGTAGTTAAAGATAATGTACTTCCAACCGGTAATGCAAGCTTTTTATACAACCATGCTGAAATACCAACCAATACTTTTAGTTTAGGTGAAGGCTCTAGTACATTAAACCTTCCAAAAAGAGCTGATGCTTTTGTAGGAACGGCAGCAATACAGGAACTCGTGTATGGTGGGGGTAAGTTAAAATATGCTAAAGCATCTACTAAATTATTAGCTGATGTTGCGCGTCTGGATGCCGACAAAAACAAGGAAGAGATAACCTATGCTATAATCAGTACTTATTATTCATTGTATAAGGTCGAACAAAGCAAAAAAGTAGTGGCCCAGAATCTGGAGTCTATCGCCGCTCAGATCAAACAGGCACAGCGGTTTTTTGAACAAGGTATTGTCACTAAAAATGATGTACTCAGATTTCAATTACAACAAGCTAACGTAACTTTAACACAGTTGGATATCGAAAGCAATCGCAAGGTAATTAATTATAATCTCGATATTCTATTGGGTTTACCGGAAGATACTGACGTTAAAATTGTTGATCCGGCAGCGGAATCAAAAGTTGCAGGTTCACTAAATGAATATATTAATATGGCTTTAGCCAATCGTCAGGAGCTGAAACAACTTGATGTACAAAATAAAGTTGCTGGCTTCAATGTTAAAAGCATAAAAGCAAATACCCTGCCTACGGTTGGTGTTGGAGCAAATCTTTATTACATTAATCCAAGTGGAAGTTTCGTTCCGCCAGTAAATCAGTACCTGTTGCCGGTAACGGTTGGAGCTACTGTTTCATGGAATTTTGGTAACCTGTGGACAAATAAAAACAAGGTAAATGAAGCGAAGATTCAGCAAAGCGAAATTACCCTGCAGAAAGATATTCTATCTGATCAGGTAAAAACGGATATTAACAGAAACTACCAGACCTATCAGGTAGCGGTCAATAAGATCCAGGTTTTAGAAACCTCAATTTCACAGGCTACAGAAAACGATAAGTTATTAGCATCCAAGTACAAAAATAATGTAGCCTCGGTTACGGATAGAATTGATGCTGAAACTTTATTATATCAAGCCAAAATTAACTTAGAAATAGCCAAAGCCGATGCAGGTTTAGCCTATTATACATTATTAAAATCAACAGGAAAAATAACGCAATAAATACAACAATGACAACTGAAAAGAAAAATAAAAGTAAAGTAGTACCGATCATTTTAGGTGTTTTACTAGTAATAGGTATCGTTTTTGGTATCACCGAGTGGAGTTATTATAGCAAGCACGTAGATACAGATGATGCACAGATTGATGGAGACATCAGCCCGGTAGTTGCTCGTGTTGGCGGTTATGTAAAAGACATCAACTTCGAAGAGAATACACACGTAACAGAGGGACAGGTTCTGGTTAAACTTGACGATAACGATTATAAAGTAAAATTAGAACAGGCACAATCTGGTCAAAAAGGGGCCAGTGCAGGTGTAGGTGTAGCTGAATCTCAGATTGTAGCAACTCAGGCAAATACCAGCACAGCTAAAGCAAATGTAGAATCGGCTAAAGCAAATGTTCAGGCGGCTGTAGTTAAATTGAATCTGGCTCAGAAAGATTTTAATCGTTATGCAAACCTGGTTAAAGACGGTTCCATTACACAACAGGCATTCGATCAGTCTAAAGCAAACAAAGAAGCAGCAGAAGCAGGAAAACAAGTTGCTCAGGCAGCTTATCAGGCGGCACAAGATCAATACACGGCGGCTGTAAAACAGGTTGGTACAACTCAGTCGCAGTTAGCAGTGAGCAGTAACGTGATCAGCCAACGCCAGAGTGATATCGATTTCGCTAAGCTCCAGCTATCATATACTGATATTAAATCTCCTGCAACAGGACTGGTTTCTAAAAAGAATGTTCAAAAAGGACAGTTGGTTCAAGCCGGACAGTCTTTATTCTCTGTAGTTAATGATGGAAGTTTATATGTAACGGCAAATTTCAAAGAAACTCAGCTAGAGAAGATTAAGGAAGGTTCTAAAGTTGAAATAGAAATTGATGCTTATCCTGATCAAAAGGTAGAGGGAGAGGTTTATAACTTCTCACCAATTACAGGTGCTAAAGGCTCTCTTTTACCTCCAGATAATGCTACTGGTAACTTTGTAAAAGTTGTTCAACGTATCCCTGTTAAAATTAAAATTCATCCATCAAAGGAATTGTTAGCAAAATTACGTCCAGGAATGAGCGTTAAGGCTTCAGTTTCTACTAACTAAAAATTAAAATGGCCGAAGTAGGTTTAAAAAAGTGGATCATTACATTTACGGTAATCACGGCTTCTCTTCTGGAGCTGATTGATACAACGATCGTAAACGTAGCAATCCCTCAGATACAGGGAAACCTGGGCGCTACCCTCGAGGATATCGCCTGGTTATCTACTGGTTATGCTGTTGCGAATGTAATCATCCTGCCAATGTCAGGATGGTTAGGAAGTCGTTTCGGGCGTAAAAATTATTTCTTAGCCTCCATCATTGTTTTTACGCTGGTTTCCTTTCTATGTGGTAATGCAACTTCTTTGAGTGAACTGATCCTGTTTAGGATTTTACAAGGGGTTGCAGGTGGAGGATTAATTTCAACAGCACAGGCAATTCTTATCGAAACCTGGCCTCGTGAGGACGTGGGTATCGCTACAGCATTATTTGGCCTGGGTGCTGTTGTGGGTCCAACTGTAGGACCAACAATTGGCGGTTATATTTTGGAGGTTGCAGACTGGCCATGGATTTTTTATGTGAACATTCCCGTCGGAATACTCGCCGCCTACTGTACCTATACGTTTATTCGGGAAACACCAAAAGATGGAAAAGGAAAGCCTGTTGATTGGTGGGGTATTGCCCTGCTGGCAATTGCAGTAGGTAGCTTGCAAACTGTGCTAGAAAAAGGAGAAAGCGAAGACTGGTTTTCAACACCATATATTACTGCATTAGCCGTAGTTTCTATATTTGGGTTATTACTTTTTATATGGAGAGAAACCGCAACAGAGTTTCCTATTGTGAACCTCCGGATCATGAAAAAGAGAAGTTTTTCAATTGGTATGTTTACTTCCTTTATTCTGGGGTTTGGACTATACGGTTCTGTTTTCGTTTTCCCGGTATTTGCGCAGAATCTCTTAGGCTTTACGCCACTGCAAACGGGTAAGCTCTTTATTGCAGGAGGTATCTGTACCATTGCCATGATGCCGTTTATCGGAATTATGCTTAAAAAGGGTGTTCCTGCACAATTCATGGCTACAGGAGGAATGTTTTTATTCTTCGTTTTCTGCTGGATGCTGAGTAATTCTACCCTGGCTTCCGGTACTGGCGACTTTTTCTGGCCACTAGTAATCAGAGGTTTTGGTATGGCCCTGTTGTTTGTACCATTAACAACATTGGCCATGCAGGATTTATCCGGACCAGAAATAGGTCAGGGGTCTGGATTGAACAACATGAGCAGGCAATTAGGCGGTTCTTTTGGTATCGCAGCATTAACCACCTTGATTCACATTCGTTCCGGCTTCCATAGAAGTAGCTTGCTCACTAACATCAATGAATATAATCCAGCATTTGTTCAAAAATTAAATGTTTTAACACACGGCTTTATGGCTAAAGGTGCTTCATTTATTGATGCAAAATTGATGGCGATGAAAGCGATAGAAGGTTCGGTTATTAAACAAACCATGTTGCTCACTTATAGCGATGCTTACTGGGTAGCAGGTTTAATAATGTTGTTTTCAATTCCGTTATTATATCTTCAAAAGTTTAAGAAGAATGCAAATATTGTTACTGATGCCCATTAATATTTGCAAAGAATTGGCATAAATAATGATAAAAAACAAAACAGCCGGTGTATTTTATTACATCGGCTGTTTTAACCCAAAAAATTAACAATCAATGCAATGCCCTTAAACATTGCAAATGTTCTTAACCGGCTACCAGGTAGCCAAATAAGATTCTAAAATTAAAATTTATTCTACAATTATCCAAATTGTAAGCCCTGGAATTTTAATACCTTAAGCATTTTTTGTAGTATTACATGATACAAAACTATTGCTTACAACATGCCTAAACTCCGTTTGACCACACAGCGAGAATCTATTTTCAACAACGAGGTGATCTCGAAATTTGAACTTTTTAATAGTCTTTTTTTAACGCTCCCTTTTTATAAAATAAAAGATACAGGAACCTTACTCCCTTTATTTTTCAAAAGCTGTGAAGATGGTATTGCAAACGGACAGAAGCCTGCGCAGATTATTGAAGAGTTTTTCGCCAAGTTCACCAGCTATACGGAACGTAAGGATATTATTGACTTGCTTTTCCGGTTCATACAGTACATCGAACGTCAGGTAGTGCTATTCGATGCAGTTGAAGATGCATCTTTTACTAAGCTGAACACAACAGATGAGCAAAGCACGCTGGCATTCATCCTGAAAAAAAATGCCGACAACAAGCCAATGCTGGCTAAGATTGAAAAGCTGATCGATGAGCTTTCGCTTCGCCTGGTTTTAACAGCTCACCCAACGCAATTCTATCCGGGAAGCGTTCTCGCCATCATTACTGATCTCACAAAAGCAATTCGCGAAAATGATATCACTTCGATGAATTCCTTACTACAACAATTAGGTAAAACGCCTTTTTTTAACAAGAAATCTCCCACACCAGTTGATGAAGCACTTAACCTGGCCTGGTTTTTGGAAAATACCTTCTATTTTGCTGCTGCAAATATTCAGGAAGAAATTGACCAAAACCTTGACGAATATAATTTAGAAACAAAAAAAATACTCGAATTGGGCTTCTGGCCAGGTGGTGACAGAGATGGAAATCCAAACATTCATGCTGAAACAACCCTCGAAGTTTCAAAAATGCTACGCCAGATCTTGTTCCGTTGCTACTATCGTGATTTCAGAGTCATAAAGCGAAGAATCACTTTTAGGGGTGTGGAAGAGAACCTGGCTTACTTACATGATGTTTTGTATAAAAATGCTTTTGATCAGGCCTGTGAGTTGACCGATATATCTGATGATCTTAAAGAAAATCTAAACAAAATTAAAGATACTTTACTCAAAGAACATGATGGGCTATTCGTAGATCTGGTGAATGATTTGATCCGCAAGATAGACCTTTATGGAAATTACTTTGCATCCCTTGATATCCGTCAGGATAGCCGTGTGCTAAGAAGCGTTCATGCCTATTGTCGACAGAATAAACCAATATCTTCTCTATACCCTGCTGATTATGACCAATTACCAGAAGGCGATAAACTAAAACTGATTTCATTTAAGGAAGCAACACCAGTTTACGCTACTGAAGGGGATGCCCTGATTGAGGATACCATACAGACTATAAAAGAAATTAAGGGAATACAAAAGCGCAATGGTGAAAAAGCCTGCCACAGATTTATCATCAGTAATTGTCAGCAGGCAAGCGACATCCTTCAGCTGATTGAACTTTTTCTTTGGAATGGCTGGAGCAAAGATTCCCTTACAATCGATTTCGTGCCACTTTTTGAAACTGTAAATGATTTGAAGGGCGCTGCAGCGATTATGGAGACACTTTATAGCAATCCATTCTATAAAGCCCATTTGTCTACGCGTGGAAACAAGCAGGATATTATGCTCGGTTATTCGGATAGTACAAAGGATGGTGGTTACCTCATGGCCAACTGGTCTATTTTTAACGGTAAAACTTCACTTTCTGAAGTGGCAAAAAAACACAATATTCAACTTGCATTCTTTGATGGCAGAGGAGGGCCTCCATCACGCGGAGGAGGGAAAACGCACCGTTTTTATGCCTCCATGGGCAAGGAAATCGCAAATAAAAATATTCAGTTAACCGTTCAGGGGCAAACCATTAGTTCTCAGTACGGATCTGTAGAAAGTGCCGAATTTAACATTGAGCAGCTCATTAATGCTGGGATATCTTCCGGCCTTAAGGAAAAGCATAACGTACTTCTTGATCCTCAAAATAAGTCGCTATTAGATGAAATGGCAGAAGATGGTTATAAAGCTTTTGTCGATTTGCGCGAGCATCCTTTATTTGTAAGTTACTTGGAAAAACTTTCTCCGCTGAAATTGCTTTCGCAGGCCAATATCAGTAGCAGGCCAGTTAAACGAAATGGTGGCGGCGAACTCAAATTAGAGGATCTGAGAGCCATTAGTTTTGTCACAGCGTGGAGTATGCTGAAACAAAATGTTCCCGGATTTTATGGAATGGGTACTGCGCTTAAAAATCAGGAGATAGCGGGTAACTGGGATAAAGTGGTTAAAGTGTATGAGGATTCAGATTATCTTAAAACCATCGTCGATAATTGTATGATGAGCATGAGTAAGTCAGACTTCGTGATTACGGCACATTTAGCCAACGATAAAGAATTTGGTGCCTTTTGGACTCAGTTGCATAATGAATTCGAATTAACAAAAGAGATGCTGTTAAAATTATCAGGTCAGCCTGTATTAATGGCCAACTACCCTGTAGATAAAAAATCTATCGCTACACGCGAAAAAATTATTTTGCCACTGGTCTTGATCCAGCATTTCGCACTAGAAAAATTGCAGCATGATCATGATGAAAAGGTTCAGCACGCTTTAGAAAAATTAGCCGTTAGAACCGTCTTTGGTATTGTAAATGCTGGCCGTAACCTGGCTTAGACATTAAAAAATAAGCCCTCTCAGATAATACCTGAGAGGGCTTAATATTTCAAAGAGTCTGATTAAAGAGAATTATCTGTCAATCGATCCCATTACTTTCTGACCGAAGGCGTTTAGCGCATCTTTCTCAGCAGCACCTTCACTTACCATTTGATGTACCTCAAGCGCACCACAAATATTGGTAATCATTTCGCCCGCAACATCAACCTCATGCTCACTCACCCCTCTAAATTCACAAAATGCCTCTAAAACCTCTAAAGTGGTCTCCAGTTGTGCTGGAGTGGTATTTTGAAATAATTGTCTGATAACCGGAATCTTCATTACTTTATTTTATTAAATAATTCTACTAAACCTTCAGCCTTGTTGGTTTGCACCTGATCAACCAGATTTCCACCTTCAAATGCAGCAAAAGTCGGTAAATTATCAACGTTTGCGAATTTGCGTGAATTCGGAAGTTTCTCTGCATCAACAATTAAGAAAGCTACATCCTCATTTTCTGAAGCCAGTTTTTTAAACTTTGGTTTCATGATTCTGCAGTTACCACACCATGATGCAGCATACTGAACCATAACTTTCGAATGATCGGCTAAATACTGTTGAAGATTATCTTCTGTTAATTCTAAAAACATAATGTTTTATTTAATTAGTTGGCAGCTAAATATTCTGCTACACCAGTTCTGTTTGCATTCATTGCTTCTTTGCCTTCTTCCCAGTTTGCAGGACAAACTTCACCATGCTTCTGAACGTGAGCATAAGCATCAATCAAACGTAAATATTCTTTAACGTTTCTACCCAATGGCATATCGTTAACACTTTCGTGGAATACTTTACCTGTTTCATCAATTAAATAAGTGGCTCTGAAAGTTACGTTCGAACCAGAGAAAGATTCGTTTCCTTCTTCGTCATAGTTAACTTCCTGATCTAATATATCTAAAATACCAGAAAGCTGTCTGTGTGTATCAGCTAAGATAGGATAGGTTACGCCTTCAATACCACCATTATCTTTTGGTGTATTTAACCATGCAAAATGAACTTCATTTGTATCGCAGGAAGCACCGATTACAATGGTATTTCTTTGCTCAAACTCAGGCAAAGCAGCTTGGAAAGCGTGCAATTCTGTAGGACAAACAAAAGTAAAATCTTTTGGATACCAGAATAACAATACTTTTTTATTTTTGCTTACAGCTTCTTCAAATACATTGAGCTTCAAGTCATCACCCATGTCTGACATTGCATCAATACTAACACTCGGGAATTTTTTACCTACTATTGCCATAATTTGTTGTCTTTAATTTTGTGCCACAAAGGTACGGTGAATTCATCAGTCAATCAAACGCAGATAACTAATAGTTCATTGTATTTATTGATATAGATATAGTTAAAAACTATAATTTACAAATTAATTATAGCCATTATAAATCTCTTGTTTTTTTAAAGCCCTGCTCAATCATTCTCACCAACTGATAAATAGGTTTTTGCTTTTTCAAATCAGAATTCATTTTTTAACTTTGATGTTTCGGAATTAACATAACATTTAATAATATAATGGCAAAAGCATCTGAAGTAAAAGGCGGGAACGTTCTTCGTTTTAACGGAGAGCTGGTAAGCGTTGAAGAGTATATTCACCGGACCCCCGGAAATTTAAGGGCATTCTATCAGGCGCGCATGCGTAATGTAAAAACAGGAAAAATTGTAGAATACCGTTTTCGTACAGATGAAGAAGTAACGATTTGTAGGGTAGAAACCAACGATTATCAGTATTTGTATGAAGATGGTGATTATCTGGTTGTGATGGATAACAACACTTTCGAACAATACAATATCCCAAAACTACTCTTCGGAAGCTCAATTAAGTTTTTAAAAGAGGGAATGAACGTTACCATTGCTTTTGAAAGCGATGAACCCATAGTTGCCCAGTTACCCAACAGCGTTGAACTGGAAATCACTTATACAGAACCAGCTGTAAAAGGCGATACCTCCACGAGTGCACAGAAATATGCTACTGTTGAAACAGGGGCAGAAATCAGGGTGCCGTTATTTATTAATCAGGGCGACAAGGTTAAGGTAGATACCAAAACCGGCGATTACATGGAACGGGTAAAGTAAGCTTAATCCCTTAGCCCTTACCGGCATAGGTTTTTGTTAAAATAATTTTACCTTTGCCGTCACAAAAAAAAGAAACATAAATCCAAATAGGATCAAATAATATGGCTAAAGCATCAGAAATTAAAACAGGTAACATTCTTCGTGTAAATAACGAACTGGTTACTGTCGACGAATGGAATCACCGTACGCCAGGTAAAGGCGGCGCTTTTTATACTGGTAAATTCCGCAATATTAAAACAGGTAGAATTGTTGAAGCACGTATGAATACCGATGAGGCTGTTGAAATCTGCCGTGTAGAAACCAACGACTATCAATATTTATATGAAGATGGAGACTATTTAGTAGTAATGGACAATAACTCCTACGAGCAATATAATGTTGAAAAATCATTATTTGGTTCAGCAATTAAATTCCTGAAAGAAGGAATGAGTGTTATCGTTTCAATGGAAAGCGACGAGGCAATTATGGGTCAGCTGCCAAACTTTGCTGAGTTCGAAATTACCTATTCTGAACCTGCAGTTAAAGGGGATACTTCTACAAATGCGCTAAAAGCAGCCACTCTTGAAAATGGTGTTGAAGTGAAAGTTCCGATGTTTGTTAATCAGGGCGATAAAATTAAGATTGATACACGCACAGGAGAGTATGTTGAGCGCGTAAAATAATCTATAAGATTGATCATGAGCCTCGCATTGCGGGGCTTTTTGTTTTAAACCGTTTTTTCAAACAAATAAGCGTACAGTCGCATTAGTTACCTAAATCGATACCATGTTAAAATCAGTGATCAGGAAACAAGCTTTAACAGACAGATTAGCAATTAGCGAGGATGAGTATGAATTACTAAACAAAGGCTTGCTGGATCAGTTTACCACTTTGGATTTCAGTAATGTAAAAGCAATACATATATTTTTACCGATAACCGAAAAAAGAGAGCCTGATACATTTCTGCTCATTAACTGGCTGGCAAAAAACTACCCGGAGATAAAAATTATCGTTCCAAAAGCAGATTTCGAAACAGCTTTAATGACCCATCATGAGTATCTGGGTCCACACGATTTGAAGAAAAACATCTATAACATCTTAGAACCACAAAAAGGTGGTCTTCACAACGGGGAGGTTGATCTGATATTTATCCCGCTACTCGCTTTTGATAAAAAGGGCTACAGGGTAGGGTATGGAAAGGGGTTTTACGACCGCTTCCTTGAAAATTTAAATGCTCGGAAAATAGGCTTATCTTTGTCACCTGCAATAGAAAAAATTGATGACGTAAGTGAACACGACATTCGTCTTGATTTTTGTATCACACCAACAGCAATTATTAAATTTTAGCAATCATGGCAAACGAAATCGTTATCAAAACAGAAAAACAATACGAAGACAACATGATTGCCGTATTTGAACTGCAGGAAAAAGAGGAGCTAACACCGGCCGATTTAAAGCAAATTGAGCTGATGTTGAAGGCAGGTGAAAAATACGAGGCAGAAAACCTTTAATCCAGTTCCAGTAAAACCGGACAGTGATCTGAATGGATCGCATCAGGTAAAATCCTGACGTTTTTCAATCTGCTTTCCATTGGTCGCGTGGCTAAATGATAGTCGATTCGCCAGCCCAGATTCTTTCCTCTCGATCCAGCCCTGTAACTCCACCAGGTATAATGATGTGGATCTTTATTAAAATGACGAAAGGTGTCGATAAAACCATTGTCTAAAAACAGCTGCATCCATTCCCGTTCTTCAGGTAAAAAACCCGATGAATTCGCATTCGATTTCGGGTTATGGATATCAATGGCAGTATGGCAGATATTATAATCGCCACTCACAATGAGATTCGGGATTTCCTTGCGTAACTCACCTATATAGGTGTTGAAAAACCGCATAAAATCATATTTCTTTACCTGTCTTTCGTCACCACTTGAACCTGAGGGCATATATAAACTCATCAAAGAAAAATCGCCGAAATCGGCCCTTAAAATCCTTCCTTCTTTATCTATCCATTCTTCTCCACAACCATATTCTACATGATTAGGTTTGATTCTCGTAAGAATCGCCACGCCACTATATCCCTTTTTTTCAGCAGGAAACCAATAATGATGGTAACCTAGCTGCTCTATTAAAGCAATTATTTCAGGAATCTGCACAGGCAAGGCTTTCACCTCCTGCAAGCATACCATGTCTGCATCCGTGGCTTGTAACCATCCGAAAAAATTTTTTGTACTGGCTGCCCGAATGCCATTAACGTTGTAGGAGATGATTTTCATTGGTGGTAAATTTAGAAATTAATGATGACAGGCTATAGTAATTGAAGTTTCATTTCGTTAAATTTGTTTATGAGCATAGAAGAATTAAAAATTGAAATCGCTAAAAAAGTCTTCGAAACTAATGATGAAAATCTTTTGTCGGAATTAGACATGCTTTTAAGCAGTAATGAGAAGTTTATTTTGGAAGATTTACCATTACACGTTCAGGAGGGTATTAAAAGAGGAATGAAACAAGTTGAAGAGGGAAAATTTACACCTCATGACGAGGTGATGAAATTGTATAACAAATACCTATGACTTTTGAAATATTTTGGAGTGATGAGGCAAAAGAGACTTTTGATGCGATTTTTTGGTTTATTTACGACCGATTTGGAGAAACCTCATCAAAGAAATTTTTGAAACAGACCAATAAAGTTATTTCTATAATCAGAAGTCACCCGGAAATTTTTGAATCCCTTTCATCAGAAAGATTTAGAAAAGGAAATATAACCAGTTTGACTTCTATCTTTTACGAGATCCAAAACGATAGAATATACTTATTATATTTCTATGACAACCGTCGGGAACCACTAATATCTAAATAACGGTCTCATTTTTACGAAAGCTGACTTGCTAATGCCTTCTCAAGTTTCTTAACTTCCCGTTTCTTTAAAATTGTGATATCCATTTTAACATCCTGTTTAGGCCTGTTATTTTTGTCAGTAGTTAGCATTGCAATTTTATCTACCATATCCAACCCCGAAATAATCTCCCCGAAAACAGTGTAGTTCCGGTCTAAATGAGGTGTACCACCAATAGTTTTATATACGAGTCTTTGCCAGTCAGGAATTTTATGTTTCAGTCTTTTTTCTTCGAGACTATTTAACTGCTCATCGGTAAAAACCTTTCCCTGCACCAGATAGAACTGGCTTCCGCTTGATGCTTTTTCAGGATTGATTATATCGCCTTCTCTGGCAGCAGCAAGCACACCCTTTTTATGGAACAGGCTGTCTCTGAATTCTGCAGGGATGGTATATTTCGGCCCACCTTCGCCCAGCAAACTATCAGGTTTTGCATTCCTTGAATCGGGATCGCCGCCCTGTATCATAAAATCCTTAATCACCCGGTGAAATAAAGTACCGTTAAAATAACCATCTTTTGTCAGCTTTAAAAAGTTATCGCGGTGAAGAGGCGTTTCATTATACAGTTTGATAATGCATTCACCAAACTCAGATTTAATCTTGATATATTGATTTTTTGGCTTTGAGGCAAAAGTAGATAATGTGGTAAGTAACCCAATCAGCAGGAGTAATTTCTTCATTTTAAACGGTGTTTAAGGCTAAATTACTTTAAAAAATGAAATTCAATAAATAAAAGGCAATGTTATTCGGTTTTTTTTGCTTTACCTTTGTAATAATGAAGTTAAAACAAAAAATAGCACTTTCTTTAGCCGTATTGTATACGGTAAGTGTTATGGGTTTGGCTTTAAGTTTACATTTTTGCGGCGGGAAGCTCGAAAATGTTAAACTGTTCAGTAATGCTGTATCCTGTAAGTTCTGCAAAGATATTCCTGCTGAAAAGAAAGACGATGGTTGCTGTAAAAATACACAGGTAACGGTAAAAGTCAAAGATAGCCATCAGGTTGAAGCGAAGGTGGAAATGCCTAAGTTGTTTTCAATTCAACTTTTTCTTCATCCACCGGTTATTACTTTCTTTAGTGATTTAAAATCAAGTTTCTTTAATAAAATAAGCAACAAAGCACCTCCGCTCAGGCTTGGTGTAGCACTGCACGTTTTCAATTGCATTTTCAGGAATTAGGATAATTAGTAAACCTTAAAGGGTGTTCAACATCCCTTAGGAATAGTTTATTTCTTAAATTCTAATTTCAAAAATCATGAAAACAATAAAATTATTCAGCATTATTATGCTTCTTTTTGCCGTTAACGTTTCGGCACAACAAATTTCAACAGCCGATTTAAAGGTTACCGGTTTAACCTGCTCTATGTGTTCAAATGCAACACAAAAATCACTTGAAACACTCGGCTTCATCAATTCAGTAAAGCCCGATCTTAATAAAAATATTTTTGTCCTGACTTTTAAAAAAGGGGCTGACATTAATCTTGACATGGTTCGTAAAAAAGTTCAGGATGCAGGCTTTTCGGTAGGAGGACTAATGGCTGAGTTTACTTTTAATCAGGTTAAGGTAGACGATAAAGGCCAGGCAATTGTGGATGGAAATGTTTACCGGTTTGTAAATGCTAAAAACAAAACGCTTAACGGAACAGTAAAGGCAGCTGTAGTTGATAAAGATTTTATCTCAGGATCTGCATTTAAAAAACAAGCTGCAACGGTAAACTCTGATGCTTATTCAAGCGGCGCTGCCGTTGTTAATGGTAAGAAAACCCGTGTTTTTCACTTAGTTCTTTCTTAAAAAAATGAAGAAATTACTATTTGTTGTGCTGGTTTTGGCCGGTACAGTCGGTCATGTTGTAGCCCAGGAATTATATGTGTTTACTGAGCCGGCCAGCAATATGCCAACTAAATCCATCGGGGTTAGGCTAACCAATGAAGGTATGTTTAACAATCCTGATTTTGTAAGCAGAACAATTCCCGAAGTGATGTTTGGCTTTAACAAAAACCTGATGGCACATGCACAGGCTTTTCTTTCGGATATGGATGGAAAATATCGTTTGGAAGGGGGGAGCTTATATGTTAAATACAGGTTTTTATCAATAGATGAAGCACAGAGCCATTTCAGGGCTGCTGCCTTCGGAAGGATAAGTACAAGCAAGCGGCCAACCTACACGAGAGATATTAATCTGGAAGGAGATAACAGTGGGGTACAGGGAGGCCTGATTTTTACGCAATTGCTGCATAAACTGGCCCTTTCTGCGACACTCGGCTATGCTCATGCTTTTAAGGATAGTGAAAGCCAGATCGCAGGAATGCCCCGACCCAATAATATGTTATCTTACAGCCTGTCTTCAGGATATTTGCTTTTCCCCCTGGTGTACAAAAATTACAAGGAGCCTAATTTTAATTTCTACTTTGAGATGCTGGGTAAAACCGATCCATCCTCTGGTCAGTCATACCTGGATTTAGCTCCGGCAGTTCAGCTGATTTTAAACAGCAGAACAAGGATTGACCTTGGATATCGTTTCCAGGCTACAGGAAACATGGTAAACAGATACACCAAAAATATGTACCTTTTAAGGGCAGAATTTAACTTTTTTAATGCTTTAAAATAATTGATAATATGAAAAAAATAATAGTACTGATAGCTGTATTTGCTATCTCAATGACCAAAACAACATTTGCACAAAGTAAAACTGATGCGGCTTTTAACCAATTGCTTGCAGCTTATTACGACGTGAAAAATGCACTGGCTTTCGACAAACAAGATGTAGCAAAAGTAAAAGCAAATGCGCTTTCTAACAAGGTTGATGCGATACAACACAAAGACCTTCCTGCTGCTCAACATATGCTTTGGATGGAGCAATCAAAAATTATCAAAGCAAAGTCAATCGAATTAGCTGCCGGAAAAGATATCAAAGCACAGCGAAAATCTTTCGAAAGTCTTTCTTCGGCAATGATTAAAACGGTAAGAAATATCAAATTTAATAATGCTACGGTATATGTTCAGCATTGCCCGATGGCAAAAGCCAGCTGGTTAAATGAAAAGGAAAACATTGAAAATCCATACTATGGAAGCATGATGTTTGATTGTGGTAATGTGTCTGAAACGATAAAATCAAAATAATGAATCTGCATATCAAAAACATGGTATGCAACCGTTGCAAAATGGTGGTTAAAGCAGAGTTGCAGAAACTCGGCTTTAACCCTGTTTCTGTCGAACTGGGTCGGGTTTCTTTACAGGAAGGTATCTCTGCAACCGATAAATCTAAAATAGGAGATCAGTTGAATGCTTTTGGTTTCGAACTTTTGGAGGATAAACGAACGCAGCTTTCAGAGCAGATTAAAACCTCAATTATTAATCTCGTTCACTATTCCATGGAACCATTAAAAATTAATCTTTCTGCCTATTTAAGCAGCTTGCTAAATCTCGAATATCACCAATTGAGCACTATCTTTTCAGAAGTTGAAAATCAAACAATCGAAAAGTATTTTATCGCACAAAAAATAGAGAAGGCCAAAGAAATGCTCACTTATGGAGAACTTACCTTAAGCGAGATTGCTTTCGAACTCAATTATAGCAGCGTTGCACACCTTTCATCTCAATTTAAAAAGGTTACAGGTCTTACACCTTCCGCCTATAAACATTTAAATGATAGAAAACCTTTGGATGAAGTGTAGCCTATATTTAACATCAACCTCCCAAAGGATTATTTTTCTTATCATAAATCAAGACTTAACCTCATCTGGCGCTGTAATTTTGTTATTCAAACTTCTTGGCGATGTCAGCATTATCACAATTCAACAACTTCACACAGCGTTTGCCACAAACGGAGCTAATGCCAACCATTTTTATTGGTCATGGCTCGCCGATGAATGGTATTGAGCACAATGAGTTTAGCCAGAGTTGGGCGGATTTGGCAAAACATATTCCGGTACCCAAAGCAGTTCTCGTTGTTTCAGCGCATTGGTATACCCGTGGCACTTTCGTCACAGCGATGGATTTTCCATCAACCATTCATGATTTCGGAGGCTTCCCCCAAGCGCTTTTTGATGTGCAGTATCCTGCTCCCGGTGATGCAAAACTTGCTGAAGAAATACCATCTCTCATACACAGTACTAATGTTGGCTTAGATCATGATTGGGGTTTAGATCATGGAACCTGGACCGTAGTAAGGCATATGTATCCTGAAGCTAACATCCCTGTGTTGCAATTAAGTATTGATTATACGAAATCACCGGAACAACACTACGAAATTGCACAAGAGATTTACGCCCTTCGTAAAAAAGGTGTTTTGGTTATCGGGAGCGGAAACATGGTTCATAACCTGCGTATGCTGAGTTGGGAAATGATTAACGGAGGAGGCTACGATTGGGCTAACGAAATGAATGGTAAATTTAAAAACCTGATCATGAACGGCGACCATAAGCCCCTAATCGATTATAGAAATTTAGGTGCTGAAGCAATGCTTGCCATTCCGACCCCTGAACATTATCTACCACTTATTTATACCTTAGGAATGAAAAACGAAAGGGAGGATATTTCTTTCTTTAACGATAAGGCTGTAGGCGGCTCGTTAACCATGACTTCGGTTCTGGTCGGCTAGTCACACCTTGTCCCTTTATTTCTATACAGCGTATGCCACTTAAAATCCTGTAACATTTTATGATTATTCTGTAACGTTATTAACCAGCTAATCAGGTATTTTTGTTTAAAATTATGATGATGACACATACCTATCAACTTACCGGCATGACCTGCAGTGGTTGCGAAAATAAAGTTAAAAATAATCTACTCGTTTTACCCGATGTAACTTCTGTCGAGGTTTCGAAGGAGAATAACTCGGCGACCATCGGCATGGCTAAGCACATAGGTTTATCTGATCTGCAGCATGCACTCGGCGGAATAAACAGTAAATATCAGATTTCTGCAAATACCCCTCATGACGTGATGCAAGAAAGCAAATCATGGATACAAACCTATAAGCCAATCTTATTGATTTTTGGTTATGTAACTGCAATTTCATTCATCGTTTCATGGCAAAACAGTACCCTGAATTTGATGACTTTTATGCGGGTATTTATGGCAGGATTTTTCCTCGTATTCTCCTTCTTCAAATTCCTCGACCTGAAGGCATTTGCCGAAAGTTATGCGATGTACGATATCGTCGCTAAAAAGCTTAGCCTGTGGGGTTATGTTTACGCATTCATTGAACTGGGTTTAGGCTTAGGTTTTGCTTGTAATTTATCTCCGGTGATCTTAAACTGGGTAACACTGGTTGTAATGACTGTTAGTATTCTCGGTGTATTGGAAAGCGTAATAAATAAAAAGAAAATTCGATGCGCCTGTTTAGGTGCAGTGTTTAATTTACCAATGAGTACGGTTACCATTGTAGAAGATGCAATAATGATTGCCATGAGTGCAACCATGCTGGTCATGATGTAAATCACTGCAATGAAAGCCAATAAACGAAATGCATACTTCTGCTATCTGGTGTTTATGGTTGTTGTGATATGTGCTAAATGATGCTTACCGTGCCATGCATACATTCCTAACATATTAGCCAAAGTAAGCTCTCTATCCTGTGCCGGGTGAATGTACTTCTTTTGATAATCTTCCGGTTGCAGGGTTCTTAGGAAAGTTACCCACCTACGGTGTAAAGCACCAAGTAATGTAACCGACAGTTCAATGTCACCGTTTTTCGCTTCTTCTGTTTCTGCCCAGCGCTCTTCGTAGTAAGGTCTGATTACAGGAGTTTCTTCAGTAACTGCTTGCTTAAAACGAATGTAAGCGTTCATGTGGCTGTCTGGAATATGGTGTACAACCTGTCTTAGAGTCCACCCGCCTGGACGATAGGTTCGATTCAGTTCCTCAACGCTCAAATTGTCTGTTACTTTTTTGATCTGATTGGGCAAATGCTCAATCTCCGAAATCCAGATTTCTGCCAGTTGCTGATCAAAGACATCGGGCATGATAAATTGTCCAATAGGGTATTTAAGTAGTTCTATATCCATATCCGAAAGGTACTTATTTTTATAGAAACAGGTTAACCTATCGGTGTGCCTATTAAATTTAGTTAAAATAATTTCATTTTATTAAAAATTCATTCATTTAAAGCATATTGCAATTAATTTAAATCACGCTGAATGAAGAAGTTGTTTCTTGTTTTTGCACTGTTGATTCCTTTAATTGCGGATGCTCAGACTACCAGAACAGATGTATTAATTTTAGGCAATGGAAATGCCGCCTTTGCGGCAGGTGTACAGGCATCTGAGTCGGGTGTAAATTCGATTGTTTTGACACAAAGCGATGGGTTTAAAACAGATGACTATAGAAAATTTATACAAAGTGGCGTAACGGGAGCTTTTGAGAAAAGAGCCAGAAAATCTTTAAAACTGGCAGATAGTATTCCGCTCCCCGTAATAACGAGTCAGATTTTCAATGCCGTGGTTAAAACATGGTCTGATAGTTCGAAACTTTTCGATGTGATTAATAATACCTCAATAATTGAGATTAAAAGATCGGGGAGTAATTGGGAGGCTAAAATTAATAAAGACAGAAGCATCAGGGCAAAAATTCTGATTATCACTGATCGCCCTGAACAAGTTTACGCGGCTTTAAAAATTCAAACCTTAAAGCCGGCAGAAACTACCCCGGTTAATTATTATGAAAATTCATACCGAACCACAGTTGGTGCAATAGGGGAAAGTGTCAACTTTATTTCGCTTTACAATTTACTCATCCCCGATCAGGAAAACATCCTATACATTGAGCCTGATCATTTAGAAACAGGTCAGGCTGCTGGCGCAACGGCTGCTTATGCGGCCTTTTTCCAAACTAAAACCAGCTTATCGAACTTGAAGAGAATACAGGGTGAATTATTAAGTTATAAACTACCCCTAATGCCTTTCGAAGATGTTAAAATTGCAGATTCAAACTGGCTGGCCATTCAAAAGGTAGGTATTACAGGTATTTTAAAGGCAGAATTGAAAAACGAAAAATTGTTCTTTAATCCGGAAAAAGCAGTTTTGTATGAGGAAATCAAACAGCCGGTAAAAGATTACTACTACAAAGCACAGATCTGGTTCGACGACCACAAAGATGTCGCGGTTAATCTCGAAAATACGATATCCCTGGTGTGTTATGTCGGTAACAAAGCGCCGGAAACAACGAAAGCAGAAATCGAGAAGAAATGGGTCAAACAATACAAATTCAGTTCGAAATACAATATGAACAAAGTCTTAACCCGCAGGGAATTTTCTGTAATCATAAACGAATACCTGAAACCATTTGATATAGTGAATGTGGATCGAACAGGAAGGGTAATCAGATAGCCCAAACTTGTAACATTTCCATTTCCTTCATGATTTAGTTTTCGCATTGTCTAAATTGCGGTATCCAAACCAATATTCATGAAGAAATCTTTACTTTTCCTATTGCTTTGCACGGGCAACTATGCTTTTGCGCAACAAATTGCTCCACTAACTGTCGAAAAAATCATGCGCGATCCAAAGTGGATGGGCGTTTCACCTGCAAACTTCAGATGGACAGCAGATAGCAAAACATTATACTTTAACTGGAATCCGGAAAATAAGACTAAAGAAGAACTTTTTAAAATCGCTCCCACGGCAACAAAGCCTTTAAAAGCTGTAGATAAAGAAGATGAGAAGCTTTTAAGCCTGAATTATGTCTATAACAAGGATAAAACACTCGGTCTGATCGAGAAAGGAGGCGACATTTATCTGCAGAATTTCAATAGCAAAAAAGAAATGCGGTTAACCAATACCATAGAAAGAGAAAGCAATCCAGCCTTCCTGACAAATGGAGATGTCATTTATCAGCTGGGCGATAATCTCTTTCAGTTAGGCCTTAACACTGCGGAAACAAAGCAGCTAACTAATTTTATCAAAGGAAAGCCCGCTGGTAAGTCTGCAACAAAGTCGGCCACCGAACAGGAAAGTTGGCTGAAGTCTCAGCAAACTGAGCTTTTTGATATCATTAAAAAGCGAAATGCAGAAACACGGAATGCTGGTCGTGGTGGCAGAGGCCGTTTCGGTGCTTCCTCTGCTGATTCAAAGCCCCTTAAACCGCTTTATACTGATGATAAATCACTAACGAGCGTAGTAATCAGTCCCGATGGTCATTTTATCACCTATAAGCTTACCTCGCCTGCCACTGGTAACCACAATACCATAGTCCCTAATTATGTAACTGCTTCAGGATATACTGAAGATATCCCTGGCAGGACAAAGGTTGGCGAAACCGAAAACCTTTCACAGGGCTTTATTTACGATACGGTAAAGGATTCTGTTTACGCCCTTCAAACTTCAACAATCACCGGAATAAAAGATATCCCGGAATTCTATAAAGATTATCCAAAGGAATTGGATAGTCTAAAAAAGAAGAATGCTGATAGGCCTGTTAATTTTTTCGGCCCTGTTTGGAATCAGAATGGTACAGCTGCGGTAGTAATTGCATCCTCTCTGGATAACAAGGATCGCTGGATTTTAAAACTTGATGCTTCGACTGGCAAATTCAACCTCATCGACAGGCAGCATGATGAGGCATGGATAGGCGGACCTGGAATCAGTGGTTTTTACCAGGGCAGTTCGGGATGGATAGACAATAATCGCTTTTATTATCAAAGTGAGGCATCCGGATATTCTCATTTATATGTCGCAAATGTTTCCAGTGGCGACAAAAAGCAACTCACTTCAGGTAAATGGGAAGTTCAAACGCTTGAACTCTCGAAAGACAAAAACTATTTTTATTTCAAGGCCAATAAGGAACATCCCGGAATTACGAATTTCTTCAAGATTAGCGTAAACGGAGGAGAAATTATTCAGATTACTGCCATGAAGGGATTAAGTGATATTACGCTTTCTCCTGATGAAAAATACATCGCAATTAACTACTCTTATATGAATAAGCCGGGTGAGCTTTATCTTCAGCAAAATAAGGCTGGCGCAAAGGCCACAAAAATTACTTCATCAACATCTCCGGAATTTAATTCATATAAATGGAGAGAACCCGATTTAGTGTCTTTCAAGAACCGTTATGGTGCCGATGTATATGCACGGGTTTATAAGTCCGATCAGCCTGCCGCCAATCATCCGGCAGTGGTATTTGTGCATGGTGCAGGCTACCTGCAGAATGTTCACTTCGGCTGGAGCACTTACTTCAGGGAATTTATGTTCAATAACCTGCTTGCAGATCACGGATACACGGTAATAGACATTGATTATACTGCTAGTTCTGGTTATGGAAGAGACCACCGGACCGGTATTTATCGTTTTATGGGCGGAAAGGATTTAACTGACCAGGTTGACGGCGTCAAATTTCTGGTAGAGAAATATGGTGTAAATCCTAAACATGTAGGATTATATGGCGGTTCGTACGGAGGTTTCATTACATTGATGGCCATGTTCAACGAAGCCGATGTTTTTGCCAGCGGAGCAGCATTACGCTCGGTTACCGATTGGGCACATTACAATCATGGATATACATCTAATATCCTCAATGAACCTTTCAACGATCCTATTGCTTATAAAAAAAGTTCACCAATATACTTTGCTGATAAATTAAAAGGCAATCTGCTTATGGCCCACGGAATGGTTGATGTTAATGTTCACTTTCAGGACATCGTTCGCCTTACCCAGCGTTTCATTGAACTCGGTAAAAATAACTGGGAGCTCGCAGTTTACCCCGTAGAGGATCATGGTTTTGTTGAACCGTCCAGCTGGACTGATGAATATAAACGGATTTTTAAGCTTTTTGAAAAAACGCTGAAATAACAAAAAATAGCCCTGCTGATCACCATCAGCAGGGCTATTTTAAAATGCGGTAAATAAAGTTGAGCGCAAAAGAAATGCCTTTGGGAACCACTCCAAAGGCATAATCAACCTAAACCTCAAACTAAACTATGAAAAAATCTTTTGCCTTTTACAGCTATATATTCAATTCCGGATTAATGGAAAAAATTGTCTTCTCTAAACGATGAAATAATTAATATTTGTTTCTCGTTTTGGTGGTGCAAAGGTAAGAAGAATTTGTTAATTCCGAAATGTTTTTAATAAAATATTTTTATAATACAAATGGATGACAAATGTAAGTCTGTGTAGACATCTTTAATACTTAACAATTTACTTATAGTCAGATATTTGTAGCTGGATGTCACAGAAATCGTATTCCAGAATTTGATTCGAACCAATGATGGTTAGTCGGTCTTTTGTGAATTGCTCTATCAGTTCACGATACCAGTTAATACCCTGTACATCTAAATTACTTGTTGGCTCATCCAGAAACAATATAGGAGAATCAGAGCAGCAGGCCAAAGCAAGTTTGGTTCTTTGTTTCATCCCAGATGAGAAGTATTTGATTTGTTTATTAGCCGCCTTTTCCAATCCTAAAATGGAAACAAGCGATTTTGAATCAACGCCATCCGCAAAGGCCTTAAATTTAAAGTGAAAATCAATAATCTCCCTAAGTGTAAAGGTCTCAACAAGCTCGAGATACGGAGCCGCTAAACTAATATACTGATATACCACCTCTACCGGCAAATCTTTGCCATCAGAAAATAGTATAGCTCCCTCTGAAGGAACCAGGCTTCCGGTTAAAATACTTAATAAAGTCGATTTTCCTGAGCCGTTTGGGCCCAGGATTGCGTAGCTGCTTCCAGAATTAAACGTTGTGGTTAATGACCTGAAAATCCACTCTTTATTGAATCTCCGGCCCACATTGTTTAAAGCTATTTTCATTGTTAAGTAGCTGCCTCAGTTAACTTCCCATTCCGAAGCCCTTCATTACCCCTCTGTTCGAATTTCGGATAAAATCAACGATCTCATCACGAATTTCAGTCGGTTTAAATTCAGCCTCTATCATATCCAGTGCCTTCGTTACGTTATTGTGTTTCACAAATAAAACGCGATAAATTTCCTGAATCTCGTCAATTTGCTCATTCGTAAAACCTCTCCTGCGTAAACCGACAGAATTGATCCCTGCATATGAAAGAGGTTCACGCGCCGCTTTAACATAAGGAGGAACATCTTTACGTACTAATGAACCTCCGGTTACGAAAGCATATGAACCAACCTTTACAAATTGATGTATCGCAACCAAACCGGCAAGTACAACATTGTTGCCAATAGTGATGTGTCCGGCGAGCGTGGTGCTGTTTGAGAATATACAGTTATTACCAACTTCACAATCGTGGGCAATATGAGAATAGGCTTGAATTAAACAGTTACTGCCAATAACAGTTTTCCATTTATCCTTCGTCCCGCGGTTTATGGTTACACACTCACGTATAGTAGTATTATCGCCAATTTCTGCAGTAGTTACCTCGCCGGCAAATTTCAAATCCTGAGGTTCACCTGAGATCACAGCTCCGGGGAAGATACGGCAGTTTTTACCAATGCGTGCACCATCCATAATGGTAACATTCGAGCCAATCCAGGTACCTTCGCCAATTACAACGTCTTTATGTATCACTACAAAAGGTTCAATAACTACGTTTTCGGCTATTTTTGCCTGTGGATGTATATATGCTAATGGTTGTATCATTATTGGGCTGGTTCTGCTTGTTTAACTTTTGAAATTTGAGCCATCATTTCGGCTTCTACTACGATTTTTTCACCAACCATACCCACGCCTTTCATTTGGGCAATACCCCTCCTGATCGGTTCAAGTAAGTCGCAACGGAAAACAATCGTGTCACCTGGTAACACCTGCGCCCGGAATCGCACATTATCTATTTTTAAGAAATAAGTAAGGTAGTTTTCAGGATCCGGAACAGTGCATAAAACTAAAATCCCACCTACCTGAGCCATAGCCTCAATTTGAATTACTCCTGGGAAAACAGGTGCCCCAGGAAAATGCCCCTTGAAAAATTCCTCGTTCATGGTAACGTTTTTAACGCCCACAACATGGTTTTTTGATAATTCAAGGATCTTGTCAACAAATAGAAATGGCTGACGGTGAGGTAATATTTCCATGATCTTCACCACGTCGAAAAGTGGTTTGGCACTTGGATCGTAAACCTTCTGTATTTTTTTGTTCTTTTCTTTTTTGATAGCAGCTTTTATTTTCTTTGCAAAGGCAACATTCGCTGCATGACCCGGACGCGCAGCCATAATGTGTCCTTTCAGATGCATTCCAACAAGCGCCAGATCGCCAATCATATCCAGCAATTTATGTCTTGCAGGCTCATTCTGGTAACGCAGCTCCATATTGTTTAAAATTCCCTGAGGGGCAACGTCAATATCTGCACGGTTAAATAGTTTGGCCAAATGACTCAGTTCAGCCTTCGTTACCTCTTTATCAACAATAACAATGGCATTGTTTAAATCACCGCCTTTAATCAGGTTATGCTGTAATTGATACTCCAGTTCGTGTAGAAAGCAAAAAGTACGGCATGAAGCAATCTCTTTTTTAAACTCAGCAATGGTATTAATGCCCGCATGCTGGCTCCCAAGTACAGGTGAGTTGTAATCAATCATGCACGTAAAACGGTAGTCATCTAATGGCATCGCCACAATCTCTACCTTTCTGTCGGCCTCCGTATACGTAATGTTATGTGGGATCGTAAAATATTCACGATCCGCATTTTGTTCAATCGAACCAACTTCTTCCAGTAAATCAATAAACTGAATCGAACTGCCATCCATAATTGGCGTTTCAGGTCCGTCAAGTTTGATCAAAACATTGTCCAGATCCATACCAACTAACGAAGCCATCACATGCTCCACGGTACTTACACTCGCTCCGTTTTGTGTAATGGTAGTCCCTCTTGATGTGTCAGTTACGTTATCCGCATCAGCATCAATAATTGGATGTCCGTCTAAATCAACACGTTGAAATTTAAAACCATGGTTTTCTGGTGCAGGGCAAAAGGTAAGGGTAACATTAGCTCCGGTGTGTAAACCAACACCCGATGCTGATATCTCTTTTTTAATCGTTTTTTGTCTAACGTTCATTATGTAATGTGTTCTTTTCCAGTTCAGCAGTTAGCTTTTTCAATTCTTCTTCGAGCGTATTTATTCTTTTTTCAATAGCAGGTAAATGCTTGAAGATAACAGATGCACGCATCCAGTTGCGCAACGGTTGGGCTGGACTACCATGCCACTGCTTGTCTTCTTCGGTAATGTTAAAATTTATCCCCGCCTGTGCACCAATTTGCGTTCCTTTCGCCAGCGTTAAGTGGCCTGCAATGCCCACCTGGCCGCCAACAACACTGTTCGGGCCGATTTTAGTACTGCCTGATATACCCGATTGAGCAGCAAGAACTGTATTCTCACCAATCTCCACATTGTGTGCAATTTGGATAAGATTATCAATTTTTGCCCCTTTTTTTACAATCGTAGAGCCCATTGTGGCACGGTCAACAGTTGTATTGGCTCCAATCTCAACATCGTCCTCTATAATGACGTTGCCAATTTGAGGGATCTTATTGTATGTTCCGTCTTTCTGGGGAGCGAAGCCAAAACCATCACTACCAATTACAGTATTCGAATGTACGGTTACCCGGCTTCCAATGATCGAGTTATGGTATACTTTAACGCCTGGAAAAAAGGTGCTGTTGTCCCCAACCTTCGAGTTTGCACCAACAAAGGTCTGTGCGTTAAGCCGGCATCCATCCCCAATAATTACACCTTCAGCTACATAGGCAAAAGCATCTATAAATACATTCTTGCCAATCTTCGCACTTGGGTGAACGAAAGCAAGCTTATCAATACCTGATTGTGCCGACTGTGCGTTCATCGCCTCATTATACTTATCAAGCAATATCGTAAAAGAGCTGTAAGGGTTGTCAACACGAATCAGCGTGCTCGTGTAAGATTGGGCAGGAGCGAAGTCTTTTGATACAATTACAACAGATGCCCGAGTGGAATATAAAAAATTCTCGTATTTAGGATTGGAAAGAAAAGACAAAGAACCTTCTTTTCCATCTTCTATTTTAGAAAGTTCGGTAACGGCGACATCAGGGTTGCCATCAATGGAACCATCTAAAAACTCGCTTATCTGCTTTGCAGTAAATTGCATCGTACAAAGGTATATGTTAAATTGATATGAACAAAAAAACCTGCGAAGGTTAAGCCTTGTATATTTTACACAATAGTAAGACTTAAAACGGCAGTAGAAGTCAAATATTTTGTTAAAATTGTTTAAATACCCCTTGGGTAGCACAGAATGTACTTCTCAACCGTTTTCTGTAGCGATTCAAGGTTCGATAAATCCGAGGCCTTTGCTATGTCAACGATGTCATTATTTTTCATCAGAATCTTAATGTTTCCCACACCCGCATTATATGCCCTGTTTTGTATCGCATTAGTAAAAACGAAATACCGGGCTTCCTCGGCTTTAATTTCTAGTATATTAATGGCGGCATCCTTTAAAAAATCAACACGGTCTTTACTTGCCATCTCGTTACCCATTTCTACCTTGTATAGATTTCGCGATGTTAGCATCTGGCAAAGTTTTGCAAGTATCTTATCGGGATGAGTTACCCATACTTTCACGGCCGCATAAATGTCCTGATCATCAAGATTAGTAAAATGCTCCAGGTTCTGGTGGTTTAAAAAAAAGTTATCCTGGTTGATATCATTTTTCAGAAAATAGCTTAAAGATGGGGACGCAAATAAATTTTCTCCATGCCCGGTCAGTTCCTTTGCACGCTCTAATAATTTTACCAGAATCATTTCACCGGAAATAACCGTTTTGTGAAGGTAAACCTGCCAGTACATTAAACGTCTGGCAATCAGAAACTTTTCAATCGAATATATACCTTTTTCATCGATGACTAAGTTGTCATCGTCAACATTAAACATTTTGATAATCCGGTCAAAGCTGATAACCCCTTCACTAACACCGGTAAAAAAGCTGTCGCGGTTCAGGTAGTCCATCCGGTCCAGATCCAACTGGCCTGAAATCAACTGATGAAGGAATTTCTTAGGATAAGTACCATTGAAAACTTCAATGGCATGCGTTAACTTTCCTTCAAAATGCACATTTAAATCATGCATCAGTTTTAATGATATGTCTTCATGCCTGATTCCGGTAACCAGGGAGTGTTCCAATGCATGAGAAAATGGACCGTGGCCAATATCGTGCAGTAAAATAGCCAGTGTAGCGGCTTCTTCCTCACCCGCTGTAATCAAATGCCCTTTACTCCTTAATACCTCAATGGCTAAACTCATCAGGTGCATGGCACCCAATGCATGGTGAAACCTGGTATGTAAAGCGCCTGGATATACCAGATGGGTCATTCCAAGCTGTTTAATGTAACGTAAACGCTGAAAGTATGGATGTGAAATAACATCGTAAACTAACGCTGATGGAATGTTAATGAAACCGTAAACGGGATCATTTATTATTTTCTTCTTATTCAATCGTTAAAAATAGTTAAATAGATAGATACGGTACAAAAATTGCTATTTTTATTGATAGTTTGATTTAACTACCCAAATAAAAGGGAGTTCATACCTATTATTAGAAACATGCAAGAAACAAAGATATTGTGGGCCGATGACGAAATCGACTTACTTAAGCCACATATATTATTATTGAATGACAAAGGTTACCACGTAACAACATTCACAAACGGAAATGACGCACTCGAAGCTTTTGGTAAATCTCATTTCGATTTAGTCTTCTTAGATGAAAACATGCCAGGAATGAGTGGCATAGAAACCTTATCGGCAATTAAAAATTTAAATCCTGATGTTCCTGTCGTACTCATTACAAAGAGTGAAGAGGAAAATTTAATGGAGGATGCCATTGGTAGTAAAATCGACGACTATCTGATCAAGCCTGTAAATCCAAAACAGGTTTTACTAACCATCAAGAAATTGATTGATAACAAACGCCTGGTGAGTGAAAAAACGTCAATGGCGTATCAGCAGGAATTCCGTCGCCTGGGAATGACGCTTAGTGATCGCCTGAATTATGAGGAGTGGATTGAAACTTATAAAAAGATCGTCTTTTGGGAGCTCGAACTCGAAAAGCTGGATGATCCACAGATGCATGAAATTTTAACCATGCAAAAACAAGAGGCAAATACCCAGTTCTCTAAATTTATTGAAGAAAACTATCTTGACTGGATTAAAGATAAAGATAAGGCTCCGCTGCTTTCAAACGAACTGTTAAAGAAAAAGGCTTTCCCACATATTAATGATACAACCCCGGTATTTTTCATCCTTATCGATAACCTGCGTTATGATCAGTGGAAAATTATCAACCCCTTAATTTCAGAATATTTTAGAATAGAGGAAGAAGATATGTATACGAGTATTCTGCCAACGGCAACACAGTACGCACGAAATTCGATTTTCTCTGGATTGATGCCTTTGGAAATGGAAAAACGGTTCCCTCAGCTGTGGCAGAACGACGACGACGAAGGAGGTAAAAACATGCATGAGGAAGCTTTTCTGGCCGATAACATCAAACGCAGTTTAAGAAAAGATTGTAAGTTCAGTTACAACAAAATCTTAACCTTCGAACAGGGAAAAGAACTGGTTGAACAAACTCATCAGCTGTTGAAGAATGATTTTAATGCTATCGTTTTTAATTTTGTTGATATGCTTAGCCATGCACGTACGGATATGCAAATGATACGTGAGCTGGCAAATGATGATGCTGCTTACCGTTCATTAACCTTATCATGGTTTGAACACTCTCCGCTCTGGGACTTATTGAAGAAAATTTCACAAAAGCAGATCAAAGTAATTATTACAACAGACCATGGAACCATCAGGGTTAAAAAAGCGGTTAAGGTAATTGGCGACCGCGCCACGAATACAAACCTGAGATATAAGCAGGGAAGAAACCTCAATTTCAATGCGAAAGATGTCTTTCTAATTAAAAACCCTCATGATGCATTGTTGCCTAAAATAAACATTAGTAGCAGTTACATTTTCGCAAGGGAAGACAGCTATTTTGTATATCCCAATAACTATAATCAGTTTGTCAACTACTACAATGAAACGTTTCAGCATGGTGGAATTTCATTGGAAGAAATGATTATTCCGGTCGTAACGTATTCCCCGAGATAATAACAGCGTTCTTTTGATAAATCTCACAACAAAAAGAAGGCAAAAGAGATACAAATATGTATTACTTTTGCCTTTATTATTTTACAATGGAAATAACAGCCAATCATTTATCAGACCTGCCTTTCGTTGCTCAGCGGCTCAATGATTTTGCCGGCAGCGAAAAAATTTTCGTTTTCGAAGGCGATATGGGTGCAGGCAAAACCACTTTCATAAAGGAATTCTGTAAAATGCTTGGGGTAGATGAAGTCGTATCAAGTCCTACCTATTCGATTGTAAATGAATATCTTGGTGAAAATTGTTCAGTTTATCATTTCGACTTCTACAGAATAAAGCACATTCAGGAGGCTTTTGATTTGGGTTACGAAGAATACTTCTACGGCGGTGAAATATGTTTAATTGAATGGCCGGAAAGAGTAGCTGAATTATTACCCGATCATTTCGTTAAAGTTAAAATCGACATTCTTGATGATAACAGAAGATTGTTCAAATTCTTAAGGCATAACAATTAATTCTCAATTAATTAACAGAAATTTGCTTATCTTGAACAACCTAAAACTAATACATTTTTAAGCAGCATGGCTACAGGATTACGCGAAGGAATGGCTGATATTGCCCGTCAGGGCTTATTGCAAACACAGGAAGCAACACTCGAAACCAGAAACAGGAAAAACAATTTGAACATTGGAATACCTAAAGAAATTTCTTTTCAGGAAAATAGAATCGCTTTAACGCCATTATCTGTAGCATTATTGGTTAATAACGGACATCATGTTTTACTGGAAAGTGGAGCTGGAATAGCCGCCAATTTCTCCGACGCAGAATATGCGGAGCAGGGTGCAAAAATCACATACGACAAAAAAGAAGTTTTTGAGTCAGATATTCTGGTGAAAATTGCTCCGCCAACATTGGATGAAATAGAATTGATGCACAAAGGGCAAACCCTGATATCTTCGCTTCAAACCGGAACGCTTAAACAGGAATACCTCAAGTCATTAATGCACAAAAAAATCAATGCACTATGTTTCGAAAACCTGCGTGATGAAGGAAATGTGCTAAGCGTTGTCAGGGCGATGAGTGAAATTGTAGGCTCAACCTCAATCCTTATCGCTGCAGAATACCTGAGTAATGTCACTGGAGGGAAAGGACTGATGCTCGGTGGATTTACAGGCGTGCCACCTACAGAAATTGTAATTTTAGGCGCAGGAACAGTAGGTGAATATGCAGCACGGACGGCTTTGGCGCTTGGTGCTGAAGTAAAGGTTTTCGATAGTTCTATTTATCGCCTACGCAGGTTACAGAATAACTTAGGCAGCCGCGTTTTTACCTCTGTAATGCAACCTATCGTTTTAAATAAGGCCATCGTAACTTGCGATGTCGTAATTGGTGCCATTCGGGCCAGTCATGGTAGAAGCCCCTGTGTGGTAATGGAAGAAACAGTGTCCAGAATGAAGCCTCATTCCGTTGTTATCGATATCAGCATCGATCAGGGAGGCTGTTTTGAAACCTCTGAGGTAACAAATCATACTAATCCTGTATTCAGAAAATACGATGTAATCCACTATTGTGTGCCTAATATTGCCTCAAGGGTGCCAAGAACAGCTTCATATGCCTTAACCAATATTTTTGCGCCAATTTTGCTCGATATCGGAGAATATGGCGGATTGGTCAATATGGTGTGGAACAATCCCGGAATAAGAGAAGCATTATATATTTATCAGGGCAATTGTACCAATAAAGACCTTGCAGATATGTTTAATCTTCCGTTCAAAAATTTAGAATTACTGGTGGTTTCAAACCAGTAAATAATCTTATCTTCAATGCAGGAATACATAGTCTGCAAAAAGTAAAACAGGTCAATTCGCTCACGCAAGACGAAATTCTAAAGCTGCATCCTTATGAAAATCAGAATCTTTCTTTTCAGCCTGTTTTTTTCTGCCTGTGCTTTTGCACAAACAAAATCAATACAAAAGCCAGTTGTAATTAGTTCCTATAGCCAGTACAGGGCTTCTGTAAAAGCGAATCCGGATAACGAATTGATTGAAATTAAAAAATCAATTCCCAATATCACACTGGATATCAGATACGCTACTAAAAACAACTTTATGCAACAAGTGATGTACAAGCAGGCAAGGGCTTTTGCGCGGAAACCGGTTGTAGAGGCATTGAAGAAGATTCAGAGAGCATTAAATAAAAAGGGCTATGGATTAAAAATCTTTGATGGTTACCGCCCATACGCCATAACGATTGCATTTTATCAGAAAGCCAGCGATAAGAATTTCGTCGCCAACCCAGCGAAAGGCTCGAAGCACAATAGGGGTTGTGCCATAGATCTTACTATTGTAAACTTGAAAACAAATAAGGATGTAGCCATGGCAACGCCCTATGATAGTTTTTTACCCGCCGCTGCAGCCAACTATGAGCCTGTAAGCAATGAGGTCAGAAAAAACCGGCAGCTTTTAATCAATACCATGAAAAAATTCAAAATGAATGTTTTGGAAAATGAGTGGTGGCACTATGATTTTTCGGGCTGGCAGGGTTACGAGTTGATGGATATTCCTTTTGAAAAACTTTAAGCAAGCTGCAGATCAACTTTCATTTTTGCAGATTAATGTACTATAGATGATGCGGTCTGCCAAAATGATCCATTTTTACCTTTACCTTATCGTCTTTGATGGTCAGGTGAAAAATGTAATCATAATCATCTTCCGTTAGCATTTCTTTAGGGCGTATCCCCCCAAAAGCCTCGATAATTTCAAGAACGGTGTTCGAATGGCCGGCAACCATTATTGTTTTGCCGGTATAGTTCTTCTTAACTGAATCAGTCAAAGACTTAGGTTGTTTATAGGTCAGAACCTTCTGTATAATAATGGAATCAAGGGTTTGCCTTGTTCTTTTATAGGGAGTACTATAAGCAACATCAAAATTTACCTTACTTAGGTAGTTAGCCAGATCCCCAGCCCTTATTTTTCCTTCTTCTGATAAATTAGGGTCGTTATTTTTTTGGTCTGATTTATCCTTTTCGGCATGCCGAACAATCCATATTTCTGTTGTTTGAGCCAGTACTGCTGCAGAATATAGTAATGTAAATGATAAAATTAAAAGTAGCTTCTTCATTTTTAATAAGTTATTTTTTAGCAAGCACCGCCAGCAATTGATCGATATTTTCATCAGTATGCCAGCTACTTAAAACTATCCTGTTTAAAGTTGGGCTGTTTTTGTATGGATATGGAAAGGATGAGATCAGGATGTTTTCTTTTAATAACTCCCTGTCGATACCCGGTGAATTAACCAAAAATACGGGAAACTCAGTTTCATATTGCCAGCCTGTGGAAATTTGCCTTTTGAACTGATCCCGATTTGACCGTAATTTCTGAAGAGCATCAATATAAATTTCCGATGCATGAACAAATGCATACATCCCCGCTGCGGAAGGGGGAGATGCGCCTGAAAAAATTGGACTCTCCTTTAGCTTACTTATGATGAATCGACTTCCTAAAACGATTCCGGCATCCACGCCCAATGCTTTTGCCATTGAAGCAACTACTACCACCTCTGTATTTATTCTGCTTGGAATCTTTGCAATCGCACCCAAACCATTGTTATTGATGCCTATTCCGTGCGAGTCATCAACAATCAAAATCAATTTCTTCTTCACATCAATGAGCGATATGAACTCAAAATTAAATATTTCAGGAAAAAGGTTATTCATCGAATTGCTGATCAAAACCCAGTTACTTTCATCCGAATGATTAATTAGCTCAACAGTTTCATCCTTCCAGTCCGCGAATGTGGCTGCGCTAAAATCCAGTGCTGTATTTAACCAGAGCGCCGGATGCGATACCGGCGAATACCTGACTTTACCGTATGAGCTCAGGGTTTGTATAGCCAGCTGCGCTGCCAGATAACCGCTTGAAATGATCAATGCATTTTCGCTGCCAAACCTGTCGGCCGCAACTTGCTCCGCTTCATCATAAATCCCCAACTGGATGTTGTTATTTCGGCTGGTCCCGTTATTTAACCCATAACGTTTAACACCCTCAACGTACAATTCTATAAAATCTCTGTTTTTAGGCAAACCAAGGTAGGCTGTACCCCCGAAATATAAATAGGTTTTACCATCCAATTCAATTTGGTTTGAAAAAGGCTGATCAATAGAAGTAAAATCGTAACTCATTTATTTCGGGTATTGCTAAAAATTGTCATGGATATAGGTTATGATCCGAACCATTTCAGCACGCACTTCCGATGTTGGCTTAATAAAATTATTATTCATAAATGAATAAATATAAGTTTTTCCCTTTTTAGTGAGCACATACCCGCTTTGATTGTGCACACCTCCCAGTGATCCTGTTTTTCCATATACAAAAGGTTTATCCGTTTTTGGATAGGCGCTTTTCAGCGTACCGGTCTTCCCTCCGGCAGGCAGCATATCAAATAACTTTTCCTGGTTATTAACCAGATGATAGATAGAATCCAGTAAATAAACATTATCTCTTGGCGTAAACAGGTTTTGTCTCGATAAACCCGAACCATCTGCCCATTTCACCCGGTCTGGTAAAAACGATAAGTAGGTTTTACTGATGTGAGCTATCGCTTTTGTTGTGCTTAATGTATCGCCTATTTGATTGGAGCACACCAGAAGCAGGTGCTCCGCAATAAAATTGTCGCTAGGCAGCATCATGTGTTTCAATACCGAATCCCTCTTAGCGCCTTGTAGTGTTTTCGCATAAGTTGGAATTTTCATCTTAATAACACCTACTGGTTTATGCAATGTATCTGAAAGGACATCAATAGTTGTTTGTACGCTGGTTTTATAAGGGTTTTGCTGACTATATCCAGCCTTAACGTCAACCTTTGGATACTTAAAATGGTTGGAGAGAAAGTCTCTTGTTACCTGGAACCCCCCGGTAGTCTTATTAGAATCAAGCTCAAAGCATGGGGCAAAAACTTTTGGTTCAATATTTATTTTTTTATCCGACAAATAACTTGACGTGACCATGTTGTCCATGATAGGCATTTCCGTAATCTCAGGCTGATAGTAATAATCGTAATCATCCCAGCTCCAGCCATCGCCAAAGAAAGTACCAGAATACCGACCCGGTGCAAAAAAAAGCTTTTTGTCTGATGCTTTTAAAAATTGATAGGCCGATTGATCCTTAACCGCAAATTGTAAAAATGCAGGATCCCCGGTTCCCCAGAATATTAATGAATCATTCTTTTCGATATACTTTAGTGCAGGCATTTGCTCCGGAATCATTTTCAGGCTGGCAAAAAAAGTATAAAGCTTCGTATTTGATGCAGGCGTAAAGTATTTATCTGCATCTTTTTGAAAGATCATTCTTCTTGTCTCCATATTATATAAGGCAAAACCAACCTGGTACTGCTTTATTACTTCTGAGTTTTTAAAAGCTTTGGATACTTTTCTGGATATAGTTTTGTCTGCCGAACAGCCCGTTAAGCCTGATGTCAGAAAAATACAGGAAATCAATAGGATGCAGCAGCTTTTAAATCGGAACATGGTATGTAATTAGTTGATAAGAATTAGCAACTAATTTATTAAATTTAATTCAATGTTAACCAGGTATAAGCCAGTTGTAATAATCTGTTTACGCGAGATCATGTTTTGCTGTGGACTATTATTTTGTTTTATAGCCGTGAAGTCGCAGGAATTTTTATTTTCCGGCAATCGCGACAGGCAATCTATAGGGTTTAAAAACATCAAAAATCTGGTTATTATCCCTGTGATGATAAATGAAAAAGGACCTTTTGATTTCGTTTTGGATACAGGCGTTGGTCCGATGATTGTAACTGATTCTTCTATTATCGACAATTTAAACTTTGCCTTGCTCCGCAGAATAAATGTCTCCGGTTTAGGTGCCGAGGCTTTAGAAGCATATGTCTCTAATGACATCAATGCACAGGTAGGCAACGCGAAAATCGAAAATATTCCTACTGCAATTCTTAAAGAGGATTTGTTCAATTTATCAGGATATTTAGGAGTAAAAATTTACGGCCTCATCGGATATCATTTTTTTAATAGTTTTATGGTAGATATCCGATACAGCGCTAGCAGAATAATCTTTTCTTCCCCTCATGCAAAGCTCAGATATAGGGGTAGCAAAATCCCCATTGAAATTGATAAGCTGAAACCTTATGTATATGCACAAGTGGAGACCCCTCAAGGCAATAAAGTCAAATCTAAATTTTTGATGGATACTGGAGCCAGTCATGCATTATCAATGGAAATGTTGGATGGAAAAGCTTTTCCACTCCCTGTCAAAACAATATCGGCAAGTTTAGGAATGAGCTTAAGTGGAAAAATCAAAGGACACCTGGGTAGAATAGCGAAAATTAATCTTGGCCATTTTACATTCAAAAATGTACTGTCTGGTTTTCCGGATTTTGAAACCATTTCCGGAAAAATAGATCTTAAATTTAGAAATGGAAATATTGGGGCAGAGATCCTGAAAAAATTTGATATTCAGCTCAACTACCAGGAAGGGTTCATGTATCTGAAACCCAATCAGTATCATAAACAACCTTTCGAGCACGATATGACCGGCTTAACAGTTTATATCGATCAGGCAGGCTTTAAAAGAATTATCATTGCCGAAATAGACGAAAACTCCCCTGCAGAAAAAGCCGGGTTATGTCCCGATGATGAAATTATTGGTGTCAATTTCAAACCAGTCGAATTTTATACGCTCAACGATCTCTCTGAACTTTTTAAATCAAAATCAGATCGAACCATTGTTTTCGAAATCGTTAGGGCAGATAAGGTATATTTTAAAATTGTAACGCTGGAAAAAAGGATTTAGGGCGTAATTTTATAGTTACAACATCATTTCACCTGTAACAACCGGTTAACTTTAGCTTCTTATTACCAAGCAAACAAATTTTTTATTATTCATGAAGAGAAACTTTAAAGTACTTGCCTTGGCCGGTATTGTAGCACTGGGTGTTGCCGGATCAAATTCGGTCTATGCTCAAAAAAAATCAAAAACACCGAAAGGGAGTAGCCCCGCCACTCCAGCGGCTACACCGGCTGTGCCTAAAAAAGAAGGCATAAAGCCTTTTTCTGAAGTGGTTACCGCAAAAGCCCGAACTACAAACGGCCTTTTCAAAACTCATAAAGTAGACGATAAATGGTACTTTGAGATACCAGATTCCATGATTAACCGCGAAATGTTAGTGGTTACACGCTTAGCCAAGGTTCCTGCAAATGTTAAAGTGGGCAATCAGCAATATGGTGGTGAAGAAATTAATGAGCAGGTATGGAGATGGGAACGCAGAGGAAAACAGGTTTATATCCGTGTACCAAGCTATTCTACCAAAGCTGATCCAAATAGCGACATGTACGAATCTGTTCAGAACTCCAACCTGGCGCAGATACTGGCAAGCTTCGAAATTAAAGCTTACAATAAAGATACTACAGGTGTAGTAATTGATGTAACAGATTTTTACAATGGCGATGTAATGGCCATCGGCGCAACAGACCAGATCCGTAAAGCCTATAAAGTGATCGCTTACGATCCGACACGGTCTTACATAGATACTGTAAAAACTTTCCCCATTAACCTAGAAGTTAAAACAGCTAAAACTTATCGTGCAACAGAATCTCCAACTGACAATAGCAATGCTGCAGTAACCTTTGAATTTAACACATCCATGTTACTATTGCCAAAAACCCCGGTTAAAGCTAGAATCATGGATAGTCGTGTCGGCTTCTTCGGCCAGTCGCAAATTGACTACGGAACAAATGCACAAAAAGCGGAAAGAACAGCCTATATCCACAGGTGGAATTTAGTGCCTAAAGATACGGTTGCATACAAACGCGGCGAGTTGGTTGAACCGGTAAAACCAATCATCATTTATATAGACCCGGCAACGCCAAAAAAATGGGTGCCGTTCCTGATTCAGGGAATTAACGATTGGCAGGTTGCATTTGAAGCGGCTGGATTTAAAAATGCTATTATCGGAAAACAGGCGCCAACACCACAGGAAGATCCTCAGTTTAGTGTAGAAGATTCACGATATTCAGTTGTACGTTATTTCGCTTCAGACATCGCAAATGCCTATGGCCCTCACATTAGCGACCCGAGGACAGGACAAATTTTAGAAACGCATATCGGTTGGTATCACAACGTGATGAACCTGCTTCGAAACTGGTACTTTGTACAAACAGCTGCAATCAACCCCGCTGTACGTAAAGCACAGTTTACTGACGAGCAAATGGGTGAGCTCATCCGCTTTGTATCATCACACGAAATTGGTCATACACTGGGCTTGCCACATAACTTTGGATCAAGCTATGCCTATCCGGTTGATTCTTTACGTTCTAAAGCTTTCACTGATAAACACGGAACTGCTCCATCCATCATGGATTATGCACGTTTCAATTATATCGCTCAGCCAGGTGATGGCGTAACCAAACTACATCCGCAAATCGGCGAGTATGATAAATGGTCAATTAAATGGGGATACTCATGGATTCCCGGAGGTAAAACCGCAGAGCAGGAAAAAGACGTTCTCGATCAATGGACACTTAAGAATGCTGGTAATCCACTTTATTTCTATGGACGCCAGGGAACTAGCCTTGACCCACGGTTGCAAAGTGAAGACTTGGGTGATAACGCGATGAAAGCCAGTACCTATGGTATTGCTAACTTAAAACGCATTTTACCAAACGTAGAAAAATGGACCTACCAGAAAGGTAAAGACTACAGCGATTTAAAAGAAATTTATGGAGAAATCGTTGGTCAGTTCAACCGCTATATGGGTCACGTGGCAACCAATGTTGGTGGCTTGAGCGAGAACTTCAAAACTTATGAACAGTCAGGTCCAGTGTATGCTTACTTGCCAAAAACCAAACAAAAAGAAGCCATTACATTCTTTAATCAACAGTTGTTTACGACGCCACTCTGGTTAATCAGCAACGAGCAACTCAGTAAATTCGATAATGGCGTATTGTTAAACAGAATCAAAGCTGTTCAAACAAATACCCTGAATAATTTATTGTCTCCGTCGCGTATTGCCCGCTTGTTAGATAATGAAGTGAAAAATGGTGCCGTAAAAGCTTACACATTACCTGAGTTATTTACAGACCTGAAATCTTCCGTTTTCGTAGCGGGAAGGGCAGATGCCTTTAAACGCAACCTGCAACGTGCTTATGTAGATCGATTATCAGATTTGATGACGAAAGAAAATGATCTTCTGGCAGGGTTCCCACTTGAATATGCAGCGAGTTACGGCTTAACACCAATCAATGTTGGCCTATCTGATATTCGTCCATTAGTCCGTGCCGAACTGAAAAGCCTTTTGGCTACAACCAAAGCAAGATCTGCTGCTGGTGATGCAATCACAAAAGCCCACTACGAAGACTTAAGTATCAGGATCAAAGATATTTTAGATCCAAAGAAATAAAGCCGGGTGGTTGGGTAATCACTCATTCACTCACCCATTAGAAGGGAGCAGTTATTCAGTTAACTGCTCCCTTTTTTGTAAAGCAAAGAATGTATAATTTCTGAGAGGTTACATAGAGTTTTAATGTGTTTCTTAATTTTATCCAAAACAGGTAACCATGCTGAAAAAAATTCATCTTCTTATTTTCATATCCCTTTGTGGATTTAAGGCTTTTGCACAGCAATCAGATTCTATAATTGTAACTAAAACGAAATGGCAGAAAACTAAAATTGCCAGACAAATAGCCTTGTATCAGCATCACTTTAAACAGAATAATCTATTTGGAGCCAATCAGAATATTTCTTTTTTAGAAGTCAAAAACACAGGAAAGAAGGTTTTTTTTGCCCTTGCGGCCGAAGAAAAAGTTCTGGTCACCACCAGTAATTTCGGAAAACGTGATACTGCTTTAGCTGCTGTAAATGGTAATTTCTTTGATGTAAAGAATGGAGGTTCTGTTGATTTTGTAAAAGTAAACGGCAAAATAGTAAATACTAACCAATTTGATAAAAACGGGGTTAGGGCACGTCATCAGCAGGCAGCCATAGTGATTAAAAATGGAAAAATTGAAATTGCGAAATGGGATGGTACGTCAGATTGGGAAAATAGGATTTCAGCTGCTGATGTTTTGTTAAACGGACCACTGTTAACCATAAACAATACAGACCAATACCTTGATACCACTGCTTTCAATCGTCTTAGGCATCCACGAACCTGCCTGGGAATAAAGAAAAACGGTAAAATTATCTTACTTACAGTAGATGGCCGTAATGATCTCTCTGCCGGGATGAGTCTGTTTGAACTGACCAGGTTCATGCACTGGCTAGGCTGTGAAAGCGCGATCAATTTCGATGGCGGAGGTTCTACTACCCTTTGGATAAACGGTTTTCCTGATAATGGAATTGTGAACTATCCCACCGATAATAAAAAGTGGGATCATGAAGGCGAGCGCAAAGTGGCCAACGTTATTCTGATCAAGAAAAGGTAAAACAGTTTTCAAGGATTCTGATGGTAATTTGATTATTTTAGCCAATATTTTCTATGATGTTTAAAAACATATTATACCCGCTTTTTTTTGTACTGATCTTATCCGCCTGCAACCGTGGATCCAAAACAAGCAATCCAACGCTGAGAGACTTTACTTTTGAACCTGTTAAAGGAATCAGGTACACAGAAGTAAAACGGAGATTTAAAGACGGCTATTCTTTCAATGACCAGGGCTTCATGCAAAAGCCCTCATGGATTATTGAGGTAGTTGCGGAAGATACAATGTCGGCATGGAGCCCGCAGAAGCATCGGATGCAGAATTTTTACCTGCAGTATGATCATGGCAATGTTTATAACTTTGCAGCTGAATTTTTTAAAGTAAAACACATTAGTAAAGATAGCCTGGTTTTCCAGCGCATTCAGGTCGACGGTAAGGTTATCGCTTCAGATGTCCGGTCTGATGTGAATATGACTTTTTACGCCAATGATTACATTAAGACCTTAAAAGCTAAAGCAGAAGAACTACAAAAACCAACAAAAGCAGATACAGCTTATATAGAACACCGTTGTGCCACAGTGAATAACAATAGTGATAGCGCCTTTGCTGCGACAGACCCTGTTCAGTTTATTTCAAAAAGTAAAATTGCCAAGGTTGAAAAAATCAGTACCGTAGATCGCTCCAATAACAGAACTGAAGCCTACGATTATATGTTTCCTCAATACATTATACGGATAGACAGAGCATATAAGGATTTTGCGTATCAGGTAGCCGCGGTTGTCGATTTCCAGGGTGGCATTCACGTAAAAACCATTTATAATGTACTTCCTGAAAGTGTGGAGGCCAAAAAGAAAGTAGCGCAGGGGATAGCTGATATCTACCTCAGAAATTTGTTTGATGTGGCACCAGGTACTACTCTCGGAATCCCACACAATAGCGAAATTACGCTGACTATGATTGGTAAGGCAATTAAAAAGCCTTAATAATCTGATGTTTACAAAATTTTAACGTTAAAATAATGTTAAAAATTATTTTGATTTTAAAAATTAAAACTTACCTTGCGTTCTTAATTTAATATTTAATACAATGCAAGAAGGCACAGTAAAATTCTTCAATGTAACTAAAGGTTTTGGCTTTATTATCCCTGCGAACGGCGATAGCGAAATTTTTGTTCATTCAACAGGTCTTATCGACGAAATCCGTGAAAACGACAAAGTTCAGTACGAAGTTGCTAACGGTAAAAAAGGCTTAAACGCCGTTAATGTGAAAGTAATTTAATTAACTATCATATTTGCAAATAAGGCTTCGAATCAAATCGGGGCCTTTTTTTTTACACTTCTTATCTCCCTCAAATGCTTCCGTCTATTTCCCTGCCGCTTTACTTCTCAGTAAATGATCCAGAAATATTAACCCGATAACGATGTCAGAGAAAATAAAAATATTAAAAGCGGTAGGCGTAAAAAACTTTTTTAAATTGAAGTTCAGATTTAAATTAAAATCCGGCAACCTCAAATCTGAATAATAAACGATATAGGCAAACATAGAAAAAAGGGGAAGCACCAGGATCAAACCTATACCATATATCAGTTTTTTATTAACTTTAGTGGTTAAAGCTACTGGCTGCGGTTCATGAGCAATGCTTTCCATAACATTCCTCGTGAAAGACAAAGAAGGTTCGTCCTGCGATAAGGCATTCAGCGTTAAATTTAAACTTACCAACTGCTCATACTGGTGTTTTAGCTCCGGGTTCGAATGAATCTGATCTGCGATAGTTTTTGCATGAGCCTCGTCCAGGTTCCCATCAATATAATCCCAAAGCTGTTCTTCTATTCTGTTCATAATAATTCATTTACTTCATGTTGTAATAAATATTGTAGCTTATCCTTAAGCCGCTGCCGTGCCCGATGTAATTTTACTTTAACCGTATTCGGCTCCATATGCAAACTCTCACCAATCTCCTCCAAACTTTGCTCTCCCTGATAAAATAAGGTGATGATCGCGGCATCATCGGGTAATAGCTGCTCAATGGCCTGGTTCAAAAAATTATGGATGTCCTTTCTTTCGTAATGATCCGCTTTGAAAGCCGAGATGTGGTTCTCCAGCTGAAAAGCTGTTTCCTCATCGTTAATCGAAGAAGTTGCCACCCGCTTTTTACGCAAAAAGGTCATTGCGGTAGTGTAAGTAATGGTATACAGCCAGGTAGTGAATTTGGAAGATTGCTTAAAAGTGCCAAGTGCCTTATAAGCCTTTACGAAGCAATCCTGGGCAATTTCTTCTGCATCTTCCCGGTTTTTACTAAATCTTAATGCAAGTGTAAATACAAACCGTTGATGTCGCTTAACCAACAAGGCATATTGAGTGGAATCACCACTCAATACCTGCTCTATTATCGCTAAATCTGTAGTCTGCTCCATCTTCAGCAATTAGACGACATCAATCATGATCAGGTTACACCGAATGGTTAAATCATTACGGCAGTATACGGTTGTTGACTGATTTTCACTTTAGGTGTAACCTGGTTAAGAAACATGTAGTCATAATACACAGAACACGGTTCAGGCAAGAGTTTAAATATTAACAGTTAAAAATTATAGTTATGGAAGGTATATTAGTTCCAATTTCACTTTTCTTAGGCGCATTCGCGATGGTATTCGGAATTCGTTATCTATCAAATAAAGAAAAAATGGCCATGATTGAGCGTGGCATAGATCCGGGTATCCACAAAGCAACGCCGAAGCCTTTTGTCAGCTTAAAATTTGGTCTCTTACTCGTGGGCTTAGGGCTAGGCTTATTGGTAGCCTTATTTACGGTTCGGGGAATATATGGAAGCGATTTAACACATCAGGAAGAATCACAGTCTGTTGCAGTTTATTTCGGATGTTTAGGCGTTTTTGGAGGATTCGGTTTAATTGTATCTTATCTGATCGAGAAGAAATGGTTGGATACCCAATCACATAACCCGAAAGTCTGAATTTGATAAGCCGGGTTATTAACATCCGGCTTACCATTTCACCTTTTGGCCATCACTGAGGTTTATTTATAATAGCAACAGTCAAACGGCTGATGCAACTCATTTTACCCCGCTCGTCATAAAGTTTAATATCCCAGATGTGAGTCTTCGCCCCCCGATGTACAATGGTGCAAATGCCTTTCACAAAACCACTTTTTACAGGCCTTAAATGATTGGCGTTTACTTCCAGCCCAACTGCCACATGCTTCTCCGGGTCAATACACATATATGAACCAATACTTCCAAGGGTTTCGGCTAACACCACTGAAGCGCCACCATGCAAAATGCCGGCAGGCTGGTGCGTGCGTTCATCTACAGGCATGATACCTGTAATATAATTATCACCGATTTCAGTAAACTGGATGCCCAGCAATCCCCCGATGTGATTTTTGGGGCGGCTATTCAATTCTTCTACAGTAAAGTTTTTATACCACATGATAACGATCTTTTAATATACCAACATGATGGATCACGTGACCTGCTGCGATAAATAAAATGGATTTAACGTTAATCTCTCTTCCGGAAGCAATCCCTTTTCTATTCAACTCATCCTCATTTAAGGATCGGAACAAAAATAAATTGGCCTTCCGGAGACTCGCAAATTCCTCAATCAGATCCTTGAGGTCACGCGTCGCAAACCGCGCATTTAATACATAGGCATCTTCATCAAAGCCAGGCAAAGGCTGCGCTTCATTTCTTGCAAAGCAGGTAATTCGATAGGCAAAGACACGCTCTGTGTCGATAATATGGCCAAGCATTTCCTTCAAAGTCCATTTCCCCTCAGCATAAGCATAATCAGCTTTCTCAGCGTTCCGCTCAAATAATGCAGGCAGTGTTGTGATCTGCTCAGTTAAAATCTCAAATATCTCCCTGTCAACTTTGCTGATGTAGGTTTCACCCCAGATCGGATATTCATTAGGCTGTGGTCGGTTCATATCTCAAGCTGCTTTTTAAAATAATTCTGAATGTGGTACCCTTACCAAGCTCCGAGTCTTTTACAAAAATCTCCCCACTGTGATAATTTTCTACTATACGTTTGGTGAGCGATAATCCCAGTCCCCAACCGCGTTTTCTTGTCGTATAACCGGGTTGAAATACCGCGTCAAATTTCGATCTTGGAATTCCCTTACCTGTATCGGTAACATCAATAAAAACCTGCTCTTTCGCCAGGTTTTCTATAATATTAATAGAAATTGAGCCCTCGTTTTCAATAGCATTTGCAGCATTTTTAAGGAGATTTTCAATAACCCAATCGAAAAGTGGAATGTTAAGCATCGCACGTACCTGCTCATCGCCCGTAATAAAAAACTTCACTTTATCTGAAGTTCTAACTTTGAAATATCTGATAAAATCACTGATCACGATATAAACGGTATGATCTTCCAGTATAGGTTTTGATCCGATTTTTGAAAAACGGTCGGTAATAATTTCCAGCCTTTTAATGTCGTTTTCCATTTCCGCAATCAATGGATCATCTTCAGCATCAAACTTAGATTTCATGAGTTCTGTCCAGGCCATTAGCGAGGATATAGGCGTGCCAAGCTGATGGGCTGTTTCTTTCGCAAGGCCAACCCAGACATGATCCTGCTCATCTCTTCGCGCCGAACTAAATGCAGCATAAGCTGTCAGCAAAAACAAAAATATTACACCCATTTGGATGTATGGAAAATAACGTAGCTGCGTAAGTATAAATGAATCCTTGTAGTAAGCTTTATACTTCGTGCCCAGAATGTTCATCTCCAGCGGTTTATGCTGCGATTTCATAACCTTCAGTTGCCTCACGAAGTAAAGGCTGTCATAAGTCAACTTTGCATCGGCAGTAATGTAGTTCGTCTTTGTGGTGTCAAGGCCAAAAAATGAAGTGATTACACCAGTAGAGTCAACCATAATAGCCGAAACCTTGGTGTTCGCCCTTACTGTCTCAACAATCGAAGTAAAATTATCGTTGTCCATTAGAAACATGGAACGCTCCTGTATTCTCACCCAAAGCTGAAACTGAATAGCTTCCTCACGCTCCATTTTCTTAACAAACGAATCTGTATAAAATACTGAAGCAATGCCAATTAGGATGGCAAAAATGAGAAGGAAAAACTTCCAACGGCGTTTCTTTTGATATGGGTTCATGCTTTGGGTAGCCAAATTACAATAACAAAACGGAAAAAACATAAAACCATTATCCTTTTTCCAAAAGCAAAATGCAAACTTTTTTATAACAATAAGCCTTCATCGAACATGAAAACGGTATAAAACAGAGGAAAAACTTATCTTTGCAATGTCTTGCGTTTTGTGCTTGACGTTGAGCGCTTAATATGCCAAACGTCAAATGCTTAGCGCTCAAACAACCAATTATGGATAAAAAAGTTAGAGTAAGATTTGCCCCAAGTCCAACAGGAGGGCTGCATTTAGGAGGCGTTCGTACGGCATTATTTAATTACCTGTTTGCCAGAAAGAATAATGGAACATTTGTACTTCGTGTAGAAGATACTGATCAAACGCGCTTTGTAGAAGGCGCGGAAGAATATATTACAGCATGCTTAAACTGGTGTGGAATTACACCAGATGAAAGCCCTGCAAACCCAGGTGCCTATGGCCCTTATCGCCAAAGCGAACGCAAGCCCGGATATCGCAAATTTGCAGAACAGCTTATTAATGATGGTTACGCTTACTATGCTTTCGATACCGCGGAAGAGTTGGATGTCAAACGAAAAGAGATTCCCAACTTTCAGTATGGGCAAACCACACGCATGCAAATGCGCAACTCGTTAACATTAACATTAAGCGAAGTCGAAGATTTGCTTGCAGCAAAAACACCTCATGTCATCCGAATAAAAGTTCCGGAAGATGAAATCGTTCATTTCAACGATGCCATCCGGGGTGACGTAAGTTTTGATACATCTCTTGTGGATGATAAAGTATTGTTAAAAGCCGATGGAATGCCAACCTATCACCTGGCAGTAGTGGTGGATGATAAAGCAATGGAGATTTCTCATGCTTTCCGCGGGGAAGAGTGGCTGCCTTCAGCACCGGTTCACATTTTACTTTGGAAATATTTAGGCTGGGAGGCTGATATGCCACAGTGGGCACATTTACCTTTAATTTTAAAGCCCGATGGCCATGGCAAATTAAGCAAACGCGATGGTGATCGCCTAGGCTTTCCTGTTTATGCCATGAACTGGACAGATCCTAAAACGGATGAAACTACAAAAGGCTTCAAAGAGTTAGGCTTTATGCCGGAAGCTTTTGTGAATATGCTGGCATTATTAGGGTGGAATGATGGAACCGACCAGGAGCTTTTCTCCCTTAAAGAACTGGAAGAAAAGTTCTCAGTAGATAGAATAAGCAAAGCGGGAGCAAAGTTCGATTTTGAAAAAGCTAAATGGTATAACCACGAATGGATTAAAGCGCAAAGCGCCGAAAAAATTGCACCTGAAGTTGCTCTTGAACTTAGAAATGCCGGAATAGATGTGAACAGTCTTGACTTCCTCACTACCGTAATTGATCTCATAAAAGATCGGTGCACCTTGTTGCCTGATTTTGTATCCCAAAGCAGCTATTTCTTTGCCAGCCCTGTAGAATATGACATCAACGCTGTCAAACCAAAATGGACCCAGGAAAAAGTTGATTTTTTCAACTCTTTTGCTGAACGTTTAACACTTACTGATGCAACCAGTGAAGAAGCTGCTTTTAAAGCCCTTGCAGAAGAAAAAGGCTTTAAACCAGGTGAATTAATGTTGCCCTTCCGGATCATGTTAGTAGGTGGTAAATTCGGGCCTGGCGTTTTTGATATTGCCGTGTTACTGGGCATTGAAGAAACAAAGGATAGAATTACAAAAGCATTAACAGCTTTCAGTGCATAGAAATATAATATAGCGGGTAATGCAAATCCAGTATTGCCCGCTTTTCTTTCGCTTATTGTTCAACCGCATATAATGCCCGTCTCCGCTTAGCTTCCGTGTGGTCAGGAACGCATAAACTCCACACCAAGTCCGCAGTATTCGTTTCTTGCCTTTTCGGGATAAAGGGGTTTGCTGTGAAATATGATTTGCATCATTCACCGCATGTAAATCAGGCCCGGTACAATATCCTGAAAATTATTTATAATTTAGCATAACAATTGTCCCTCAGTTACGGTTATTCATTAAACAAAAGAAAAAGCTATGCAATGGTTTGGTAAAGGAAGTAATAATGTAGAGGACGGTAGAAGTAGTGGTGGGGGAAAAACCGTGTTGGGCGGTGGTATCGGTATTATAGTTGTAATACTGGGTCTTATCTTCGGTAAAGATTTAACAGGTGTGGTAAGCCAGATTCCTGCTGGCGCTGGTACTGAAGAGGTGAAAAAAGGCGTCCCTGCCGATGACCCGCAGGCTGTTTTTGTGTCCGGTGTACTCGAATCTACAGAACTTGTATGGTCAAAGGAATTCGAAGCCATGGGCAAACAGTACGAATATCCGAAACTATGGTTATTTAGAGATGGAGTACAAACCGCATGTGGGTTTGCACAATCTAATGTCGGACCATTTTACTGCCCGGGAGATAGTAAAGTATATATTGATTTATCGTTCTACGATGAGCTTAAAGACCGCTTCGGAGCTGCAGGTGATTTTGCACAGGCTTATGTAATCGCGCACGAAGTTGGTCACCATGTGCAGAATCTTCTTGGAATTTCCGAAAAATTAGATCGTGCACGGGGGCAGGTGAGCGAAACTGAATACAATCGCCTCTCGGTTAAGCTTGAATTACAAGCCGATTTCTTCGCAGGCCTTTGGGCACATCATGCTCAAAACCTAAAAGATTTTAGATTGGAAGAAGGAGATATTAACGAAGCATTAACAGCAGCCAATGCCATCGGGGATGATAAACTACAAAAACAGTCAACAGGGGAGGTAAAGCCAGATTCTTTTACCCATGGAACTTCAGAACAAAGGGTATACTGGTTTAAAAAAGGATTCGATACGGGCGACTTTAAACAAGGCGATACATTTAATTCAAATAATTTGTAAAAAGTTAAAACCTTTTTCAATATTCCCTGTTTGTTTACGGTTATGAGATATTTGTCTCTAAACCAAACATAATTATCCCAGCTTCTTATTTGTTTTAAAAAAGATGATTCTTATAGTTGATGACAGGCCTGAAAACCTGATCTCGTTACAGAAAGTATTACAAGCACATAACTTTGATGTCGACACGGCATCATCAGGAGAGGAGGCGCTAAAGAAGGTTTTAAAGAACAATTATGTGTTAATCATTCTTGATGTCCAGATGCCGGATATGGATGGATTCGAAGTTGCAGAAGCCATTTCCGGGTTCAGTAAAGCAAAAGATACCGCCATTATTTTCCTTTCAGCTGTTAATACAGAACTCAAATTTATTACCAAAGGATACCTGAGCGGGGGACTAGATTACATCACAAAACCGGTGGATATCAATGTTTTGCTACTTAAAATCAAAACCTTCTACCGCATTTACGAGCAAAGCAGAAAACTGAACGAAGTGCAGGAAAAACTTCTTGAGGAAATAGAGTTTAGAAAAGAAGCCGAGCATAAAAAAGACGAATTTATCAGTATAGCCAGTCATGAACTGAAAACACCTTTAACGAGTGTTAAAGGCTATATTCAACTCTTGCAGCGAAGCCTCGATAAAGACAATAAGGAGTTGGCCAAAAATCATTTGGATAAAGCCAGCATACAGCTCGAAAAATTAAACGACCTGATTGTCGATTTGCTTGATATTTCTAAAATCGAAAGCGGCAAGATGAAGTTCAATATGCAGCCTTTTTGCGCCGATAATATGGTCAATAACGCGATTGAAATGTTGCAGCAATCAAATCCGGATTTTATCATAACCAAGCTTGGACAAACCAGGGATATGATTTTTGGTGATGAGATGAGGCTCGAACAGGTTGTAATTAACTTTATTACAAATGCCATAAAATATGCACCTGGAACCAACCAGGTGAATGTAACCATCAACATCAAAGACGAAAAACTTTATCTTGCGGTGAAAGATTTTGGGATAGGTATTTCCAAAGAACAACAGCAAAAAATCTTCGATAAATTTTATCGTGTAGAAGATAGCAGCAACAGATTTAATGGTTTAGGTATTGGATTATACATATGCTCAGAAATCATTAGAAGGCACAATGGTACTATTGGTGTAAATAGCACTCCCGATCAGGGCTCTGAATTTTACTTTATCATCCCGATAACCGAAGCAGAAATCACTAAAAATCAAGAATAATTACCTCAGATATTATAATGAAAACAACGCTTAAAAATAATTTACGCTTAGGCCTCGGTTTATCGCTAATTATTCTTTTCATCAGCTCACTCGCTTCATATGTGAGCATCAGGAACCTCATTCAAAGTACCGAGCTGGTCAAGCATAGCGATGAGGTTATATTAAACAGCGAAAATATTATCTCCTACCTTAAAGATGCAGAAACAGGACAAAGAGGGTTTCTTCTAACCGGTAATAAAGTTTTTTTAGCTCCCTACTACGGCGCAAGCGATTCTGCTGCCGCTATTCTCAAGCGGGTGGAAGCGGCAACCAAAGACAATGTTGTTCAGCAAAAAAATGTTGCCGCATTAAGGGCTATTCTCTTCAAACGAATGGGCATTATCAGCTCCACCATCGAAATCAAAACACTCGGTGGCGCAATTGATCCTACTGTACTTTTCCAGGGAAAGGTATATATGGATCAGGCACGTTCGGTTGTAAGCAAATTGGTTGCTGAAGAGAAAAGACTGTTAGATGTACGTACAGCAGAATTAAACAAACTTAGCGCATATACACCAATATTAATCCTCATTGCAGCCCTACTCGCAATACTGATCACATTGTTTTTCTACAGAAAAGTCTCCGTAGATTTTGATGAGCGGGTAAAACTGCATCAGGAAATTGAAGATAAAAAATATGAGATGGAAAAACGGATTGTGGCAATTAAAGAAATTGCACATCAGATTTCCATTGGTAACTATGGTGTAACGTTAGATGGCCAGTCGGAGGATGATATTGGCGAGCTTTCAGGTTCATTGAATAGCATGTCAACCTCGTTGAAGAAATCTTTTGATACACTTGCCGACAATGAATGGTTACAAACCGGTGTGGCAAACCTCAATATCAAAATGGTTGGCGAAAAAGATGTATTTCATTTGGCCGAAGATATCCTTGAATTTTTGGCCGTATACACCAAAAGCCAGGTTGGCGCCATTTACCTCTTTAAAGATGATGGATATTTACACCTGAAAGCACAATACGCCTTAAAGGGAACAAATTTGGCAGACACCATTGAACTTGGTCAGGGCTTAATAGGCCAGGTGGTAAAGTCGGGCAAACGGATTCTAATTGAAGATGTTCCGCAGAATGAGTTAACCATTACCCATGCCACAGGAAATATCAAACCCGCTCAACTTGTAGTTTTACCCATTATCCGTAATGAAATTTCAATTGGAGGTGTTGAACTGGGTACAGTTGGCCACTATACGGACCTGCAACTCCATTTCTTAAATCTCGTCCTAACCGATGTGGGTACGGCATTACTGGGAGCTCAGAACAGACAGAAATTGCAACAGTTGCTTGAAGAAACCCAGGCACAATCTGAAGAGCTACAGGTTCAGCATAATGAGCTGGAAGGACTTAATGCTGAACTTGAGGCCCAGGCGCAAAAGCTGCAGGCATCTGAGGAAGAGCTTAGGGTGCAACAGGAAGAGTTATTACAGAGTAACCAGGAGCTCGAAGAACGGAGCAGCTTGCTCGAGGAAAAGAATGAATTAATCGAAGAACGAAATATCGAAATTCAACAGAAAGCTGAAGCACTCGAATTAAGTACCCGATATAAGTCTGAATTTCTGGCAAATATGTCGCACGAATTGAGAACACCGCTAAATTCCATTTTGTTGCTGTCCAGATTAATGTCTGAAAACGAAGAAATGGATCGCGAACATCAGGAGTATGCTGAGGTGATACAAAGCTCAGGTCAGGGTTTGCTGAGCTTGATTGATGAAATCTTAGATCTTTCGAAAATTGAGGCCGGCAAAATGGAGCTCGATAGGGCAAATATCAAAGTAGATGATATCATGCTCAACATGCGCTCGCTTTTTAATCCTTTGGCTAAAGAAAAGAACCTGAACTTCGTAGTCGACAAAGCTGAGGATGTTCCCGAGTATTTCCACACTGATAAAATGCGTCTGGAACAGATCATTAAAAATCTGCTATCCAATGCAATCAAATTTACAACGCAAGGTTCAGTTAAACTAAATATCACTAAATCTGAAAAACAACAAGCCTTGATTTTCAAGGTTACCGATACTGGTGTGGGCATTGCCCCGGAAAAACAGGGGATGGTATTTGAAGCTTTTCAGCAGGCAGATGGCTCAACAAGGAGGAAGTTTGGAGGTACGGGCCTTGGATTGTCGATTAGCCGGGAACTCGCCAAATTGTTAGGAGGATATATCGACCTGAAAAGTACAGAAGGTGAAGGAAGTATTTTTACACTTACGCTTCCCGTTGATAAAAATAAAGGCCTGGAAGGAACGGTTGAAATCGTTGAACGAAAACCAATTCTGGTAGCAGACTCAGCACCAAAGAAAATTGAACGCTTAACTGTCGCAAACATCCCTCAGGAAATCGATGACGATAGAGATAATATCACGCCCGATGATAAGGTGATATTGATCGTTGAAGATGATACCCCTTTTGCGAAAACCCTGCTCGATTTTACCCGCAAACGCAATTATAAGGGACTAGTTGCAGTGAGAGGTGATGTGGGAATAGAAATGGCAAGATCTTATAAGCCATTGGCCATTCTCCTCGATATTCAGCTGCCCGTTAAAGATGGATGGCAGGTCATGGAAGAGTTGAAGGCAGACCCGGCAACAAGACCAATTCCTGTTCATATCATGTCATCATTACAGGTTAAGAAGGAAAGTTTATTGAAAGGAGCTGTCGATTTCATAAACAAGCCATTTGCTTTCGAGCACATGCAGGAAATCTTTTCTAAACTGGAACATGCTTTGAGCCGGCATCCCAAAAAAGTATTGATCGTTGAAGAGAATGAGCAGCATGCAAAGGCTTTAAGTTATTTCTTAAGCAACTTCAATATTCAGACGGAAATTGTAAGCCAGGTAAATGATGGTGTTTCTGCATTGCATAAACCTGAAGTGAATTGCGTAATTCTTGATATGGGTATTCCCGACAAGCATGCATATGAAACACTTGAAGTGGTAAAGAAAACACCTGGTCTGGAAAACCTTCCAATTATTATATTTACAGGTAAAAACCTTTCAAAAGGTGAAGAAAACCGCATTAAGCAATATGCTGATTCGATTGTGGTAAAAACAGCCCATTCTTACCAGCGTATATTAGATGAGGCAGGCCTGTTCCTGCATCTGGTGGAAGAACAGAGCAAGGAGAAAACCAAGGCGCCTAAACGATTCTCAGAATTGCAGGATGTTTTAAAAGGTAAAACCGTTTTGGTTGCTGATGATGATGTAAGAAACATTTTCTCCCTGACAAAAATTCTGGAGCAACATCAAATGAAGGTCTTACCTGCAACAGATGGGAAAGAGGCGCTAAAAATGCTAAATGAAAATCCTGGCGTTGATGTGGTTTTGATGGATATGATGATGCCTGAGTTAGATGGTTATGAAACCACTACGGCAATCAGACAAGACATGAAATACAGAAACCTCCCTATTCTTGCTGTAACGGCCAAAGCCATGATGGGCGATAGAGAGAAATGTATCGCCGCCGGAGCCTCTGATTACATTAGTAAACCTGTTGATATGGATCAGCTGATTTCGCTTTTGCGTGTCTGGCTTTATGAAAATCATCATACATCTTAAACCATTTTATAATTAATATGCCTCAAAAAACAATTCTGATTATTGATGATGATAACCGAAACATTTTTGCATTAAAAGCTGTTCTAAAGGCCAAAGGTTTCAATTGCCTCTCCGCAACAAGTGCCCGGGAAGGCTTTTCAATCATACAACAAAATGAAAATGTATCCATCATTTTAATGGATATGATGATGCCCGACATGGATGGTTACCAGGCAATTGCTGCGATGAAAAAATCCCAGGAAATGCAGAACATACCCGTACTCGCTGTTACGGCACAGGCAATGGTAGGCGATAAAGAACGCTGCCTGAGTGCCGGAGCTTCAGGTTATGTTTCAAAACCGATAAATGTTGATGAGTTAATAGTACAAATAGAAAAATTTACAAATTAGGTGATAAGTGATGTAATAGATAACGAGCAGATTGAATTATTGCTCAATGATGTTCTCGAAACTCACGGGTACGATTTTCTGGAATACTCTCATGCATCTATAAAAAGAAGGATTACACGTCTGTATGCACTTGACAACTTTGTGAGTTTCGCAGAATTCAGGTATACCATTCGAAGTGATAAACAATATTTCAAACGGTTTTTAGAGGAAATCACTGTAAATGTTACCGAAATGTTTCGTGATCCATCCTTCTACAAAGCCTTGAGAAACGAGGTACTTCCCGTGTTAGGTACATACCCTTTTATCAGGGTTTGGGTAGCTGGATGTTCAACAGGAGAGGAAGCGTATTCCTTAGCAATAGTGTTGAAAGAACTGAATTTATTGGGTAAGTCTTTGATCTACGCAACCGACATCAACCCGTCGGTTTTAGAGAAAGCAAAAAAAGGGATGTTTTCCATGAACTACCTGAAACAGTATTCTGAAAACTATATTCAATCTGGAGGAATAAAAGATTTTTCATCTTACTATACCGCTAATTATTCACTGGCTAAATTTGATGAAAGCTTAAATAGTAAAATGATATTTTCTACGCATAACTTAGTTTCTGATCACTCATTCAACGAGTTCCAGCTTATCATGTGCAGAAATGTTTTGATCTACTTTGATAAAGACCTTCAGCATAAGGTATTTAACCTGTTTGATAGCAGCATTGAAAAATTGGGCTACCTCGCACTAGGCAGTAAAGAAAGTCTGGAATTCTGGGCCAAATCAAAAGAATATAAAAGAGTGAAACTGGAGAAAATATGGCGCAAACTATAGGTTCTACAAGATGTGAGGCATTGGTCATTGGCGGTTCAGCAGGAAGTTTAGATGTATTGCTCGAAATATTTCCCGACCTCAGTCCAAATATCACTTTCCCCATTATTTTAGTGATTCACCGAAAAGCCAATAATGAATCGCTCCTGAGTGATTTACTAAGAAACAGAACCATTTTACCGGTATCTGAAGCCGAGGAAAAGGAAATATTGCAGCCCGGACAAGTTTACCTGGCTCCTTCGGATTATCACTTGCTTATTGAGCAAAACAGAAGTATATCGTTAGATTATTCAGAGAAGATAAATTATTCCCGCCCTGCTATTGATGTCACTTTCCAGTCTGCTGCAGATATATTTGGGGATAAGTTGGTTTGTATTTTGCTCTCCGGCTCGAATGCGGACGGTGTAGAGGGATTAAAAACTGTAAACAATTTGGGGGGAATTGTGGTTATACAGAATCCTGACACAGCTATAATGCCTTACATGCCACAACAGGCTGCTTTAAATGTGAAGCCACATGTTTTACTGCATAGTTTTGAAATGGCTAAGTACATAAATAAATTAAATAATTAATTGCTATTCTGGAGGTTAAAATGAGTTTGAAAAAGGTTTTTGTATTCGATGATAATCGGGATATTCTCGATTTGTGCACCTTTATTCTGGAAGATGCAGGTTATGAGATTAAAACATCAGAAAGCGCTAATGAAATTGAAAAACAAGTTTCGGAGTATATGCCCGACTTGATTTTTATGGACAACTGGTTACCGGATTTAGGAGGAATACAAGCTACAAGAGCGTTAAAAAGCCATCCCGATCTCAAACACATTCCGGTAATATATTTCTCTGCCAATAATGATATTTCGGCTCTTGCTGACGAAGCTGGAGCAGATAGCTATCTGTCTAAACCATTCGACATTTTAGCATTGGAAGAAATCGTGAAAAAACACCTTAGCTAATTTCTATTTGACGCATTAAAAATTAGCGTTTCCCCCAGATTCTTGTATTTAAATCCAGCTCCTGAACAATATCATACATAAACCTGATGGCATTACTATCATCATTTAATGCATCTGGGTTGAGCAGTGATTTAAAAACAGGAGCCTCAAAGTAATTTCGGATAAGCGGAAAGGCAATGTACATTCTGGATTGTACAAATGAAAGGCTAATGCTGTACTTACTTTGATTGTTCAGACTTAAAATACGCTCCATCATAGATGGTGTCAGAATATACCTGGCCTCAACCTGATCGCTCCCATAGGTTACGAAGGTTTTACTGAAGTCTGGATTCTCCAGCTGAACCACATCCTTATTTCCAAACGAATAAATATGCTTGGAAAACCAGGCACCTAATGAGCTGCCAAAATCTTTCGGCCTGACAATGGTAATGCCATTAAAGTCTTTATTAAAATCGGCCGCAAAAATAATTCCTTTAAAGATATCATGCCACTCAGTGCGTGTGCCATTCTTGGTTTGCGTAACGGTTTTGTATTCAGCATGCACCTCAGCAAAGTAAAACTTCGTTTGCCCCGATGATCCGCTTACCAGGTCCTCTGTGTTGTACCGGTCAGGTTCAGTGTTAAATAATTGCGTATACATAAACTCCGAAACCTCAATACCTATATTAGGTTGAATGGTTAAGCTCTGATCCAAAAACTTCAGTGCAGCACCGATTACATCATGTTTATAGGAATTTTTATAGGCTTGCAACTCATCATTGATCTGGTATAGTAAAATTCCGCCATATACCAGAGGTAGTAAACCCGAAATAATTCCAATTATAGGGAAACCCAGAAAGAAGACAACAATCCCCAAAACAATTCCGGTTGCAATAAAAATATATCCTTTCGTTTGAGCTGAAGCTATTTTTTTCCGCTCAACTTCCATTGCAGCCAACACATTTTGTAAAGCCACATTTGTATTGATAGTGGAAGACATTAGTTATTGAAGAGATCCCTGGCACTAATATTTTTACGCTCATCAGCTACGGTTTCCAGTACCGGAACAGTCTGGTAGTTGAGCATACCTGCAAAAATGCTCCCTGGGAACATCATGATGGCATTATTATATTCTGTTACCGTGGCATTGTAGGTTCTTCTGGCCGCGGCAATCTGTTCCTCGCTTTCTGTCCAGGTGGTTTGCAGGTTAATGAAATTCGTATTGGCTTTCAAATCAGGATAATTTTCAACATTAACCATCAACCCGTTTACGCTGCTGCTTAATTGGCTGTCGAGCTGTGCTTTTTCAGTATCACTAAGCGTTCCGGATGTAGCTTTAGCTCTCAGCTCAACAATCCTGGTTAAAGTACCCTGTTCATAGTTGGTGTACTGTTTTACCACTTCAACGAGATTGGGTATTAGATCAAAGCGTTTTTTTAACATCACATCAATGGCAGAAAAAGCGTTGGTAACCTGGTTTTTCTTTCCGATAAGCGAATTGTAAAATGAAATCCCAATAATGAATAACAGGGCGATGATAATGAGTGCAATAATCATAACTTGTGTTTTTTAATTTAGATACTAAAGATAATAAAACGTTACAATAGTCAACATGATAGGTTAACGCTGCTCTGTTTTTTTTCTGCGTTCCAGCCGTTTCAGTTTGCGAAGGCGGTGCCCTTCCTGCATGGCTTTAAAGTTGGCAATGTGTTTTTTAATCTCATTCTGTTTCTCTTCTGTAATCCCCACACTATACTTTATTCCAACAAACAGGCTTCTCCAGATCATGTTGAAAAAAGAGGAGTAGTTGGGACGCAGGTAATCCACGTCAACAGTAACCAGCTTTCCGCTTGGGCCTGGATTTTCCGATTTTATAATAAGCGCATTTGCTAAAAAGGAAAGAAATCCCCGTGTAATTAAATGGTCTTTCGTCGGATCATTTTTCATTAGCGCCACAGATAGATCATAGTACGAAAAAGCAACTTTACCATGAGCCCCTGCATCATTGGCCTTGAAACTGAACTTCAGCTGGTCTACCGTCCCACGGTTAATTCTCACCAGTCCCAGCGGTTTGGTGATCTGGTTCAGAATTCGGGCATTGAAACCATGCAGCACTCCATTGTAAAGAAATGCACCGTCTTTCGCTTTAAGGTCAAATCTGAAGTTTACATCAAGTTTTCCCTGACCGAAAAGATAAGACCTGAGGTTAACATCCATGATGGGATTTATGGCTTTGATTTTATCCAGGTTAGTCGCGTTTTTGATGATACCGGAGGTGTTCTCAAAGGAAATTCTTCCCTTTTGCTGGCTTTCACCATTGAAAACACCGTAATTAATGTTAATATCTTTAAGCTGAATTTTTTGTACCAGGATTGGCACTTCCACCAATTGCAATAACTGATGCGGAAAGCGGCCAACCTTGCTCTCCTTGGCACGCTCACTAGCGCTTGGAAGTCCATCATTCCCATTGAATACTGATACCTGACCATGCGCAATAGCCATTTCCTTTGCCCATATTTCCTGCTTGCTGATGTACAGCGGTAAGTCAATCCCGTTTAATTGCAAATCATTCATGCGAATATCAAACCGTTCCTTACCAGGATGTATCTTGCTGAACTGCATCTCATCGTAAAGCGGTTCCAGAGCAAAACTATTTACCCTTAACTTTCCTGTCGTAGCCCTGAAATCAAGCTGATCCAGTTTAATGTTGTACATTTTATTGGGTGTCGTGTAAACATAGTTGTTGAGATTAATAACAATATCCTTTAATAAATAAAATCTGCTTTCATCCTCAGCAGAAGTGGAATCCACAAGAAGATCGGTTAAGGTGATGTTTAAATCGTCAATCAGAAATGGCTGGCTGTCAGTTCGATTTTTATTGACGTATTTGAAACTGGCATCCCTGAACAGAATGTTTTTGATTGAAAACTCTTTCAGGTTTTTCGAAATAAAGGCATATGGTGATTTAACCGGCCTTGGTGCACGCCCCTCATTGAAGGCAAATTGCTGATTCTGCATGGATACTTCCGGCTTGTCGAAAATAATCTCATCGAGCTGAAGCTTTTGCTCCTGATATAAAGTTAAAGGATGGAAATGTTTGACCGAAAGCTTTTTCAGGGAAACAGTATACAGATTATTTGGCGCACGTTTTAATCCGATAAGCTGCTTAAAACGTGTCGTGTCAGGCCTGATCCTAACATTTTCCAGTGTGGCATTACCTGTCAGTATATTCGTCGACACATTAGAGAAACTAATGGTGTAAAGGCTATCTGTAGATTTGTATAGCAAAGTTTTGATCCGGTCAGTAAGAATCGGGCGCGATTTTACATTTAAAAACCAGGCCAAACCAAAAAGCAACATAAGTATGGCGAATAGTACGCCTGTAATCCACTTATAAACTTGATAACGGTTGCGCTTGGTATCTGGCATTTAATAAACGGGGAGTGCTTGTTTTACCAGCAATATACATTTATAAAATGAATTTATTGATCCTCCTGCCTGTTCTTCCTGTTTTTTTCTTTCCGGGCCTCACGTCGGTCTTCACGCTTTTGTTGCCGTATTTTCTTAGCAATGACTTTCTGTTGCTTTACAGGGTTCTTCTCCGGAACAATACCAACACCTACAATATCTTTTATCCCCACAAATATCGTCTTCCACATCAGGTTGAAAAATGAGGCCGAGCTGATTCTGCTGTTGGTCATCGTTGCTGTTCTTGGCGCATCGCCCTTTTTTGGGTTCTCATCCTTTACCAGTATCGCATTGGCCAATAATGATAGAAACCCTTTTTCTTTAGTGCCATTTCCATCAATGTTGTCCGATAGCAGTTTGACCTTAAGGTTACTGTAAAGCATATTCATTGATCCGGTAGCAGAGCGCAGATTTCCACTTGCTTTAAAATCAATATGTTGAACATAGCCGCTTTCAATTTCAACTAAACCAAGGTTCTTTGATAGTGAATTGAGTTTTCTAAAGTCAAATTTACCCAGACTGCCACTGTAATCAAATGCCCCGTTTTTATCGGTCAGGTTGAAATCGATCTTAACATTCAGCCTACCGCTGCCCATCAAAAGGGAATTAAAATTAGCCTTAGAATGATTGTTTTTGGCCAGGCGTAAACTGTCATTGGTCACATTCAGAATATTTCCGGTTAAGGAATTAAATTCTACAGATCCCGTTTTCTTACTTGCCGGATTATATTCCGAATACTTCAAATCTATTTGCTGCAGTTTGACCGTATCAATTATCGTTGGAATATTCAAACGCTTCAGCGCCATGTGTGGATAATTTCGCCCTTTGTCTAGTCCTGGAGGAGGAGGCGACTCCCGGCTCATGAAAACCTCAACCTTTCCCGGACCAATTTTTAACAACCTGGCATGCAGGCTTTGATCGGTATTTAATCCAGTAAAGTCAACACCATTAAATTCGATTTTCACAAACGAAAGATTATACCGGTCTTTTTGAATTTTATATTTCCGGGCAAATGCTAATTCCGGATAAAGTGGCGTGAGTTTAAAACCTTTAACTGTAATATTACTTGTAGCATATGAACCTGTAATGGTGTCAACTTTCATATTGTACATTCTGTCTTTGGTTACCGATTTATAACCAGCCAATCTGAAAGCAATATCTTTGGTGTAATAAAAGCGTGATGTGTCCTGTCCGGATAGTGAATCCAGCAAAAAATCGTCAACTGTTATATCAAGGTGCTTAATGTCATTTTTCACCTTTTTACCACCGGAGTTATTCACATAATCAAAGTCAGCATCAACAATTTTGATACTATGCACCCGAATCGATTTAAAGGTTTTGGAAATCTGCTCATAAAGGGATTTTTCTACTTTGGCGGTATCGGCCTTTTTTGGAACCTTGCTAAAAATCATATTAATAGATGGTTTGTCTAGCCTGATTTCATTTACATCCACACGTTTTTTGAAATATGCAGTCAAAATCCCCACACGTGTAATCTGAAGTTTTTTCAATTTCAGTTCAAAGGTGTGCGCAGGAGCTAGACTTAGCTTTTTCAAACTATCGTACACAGAAGTGTCTGGCTTTAAAGTTACCTCACGCAGCGCCAGACTTCCGGTAATAATATTAAGGTTAATGCTTTTAAAATCTATAGTATACAGATGATGAGAGCCATTATAAACCCCCTCTTTTATTTTTTCCGTTAGAATAGGCTTCCATCGCGCACTAATGAACATTGCACCAAAAGCTCCGATTAATATTAATCCACCAATGATACACGCGATCCAGGTCCAGAGTTTATTTCTTTTTTGAGCAGTCATTTTATTGCCTTATCGATAGGTAACAGATAGAACTGTGAAAGGTTTGTATCTTCATGCGCTATCTGTTAGTTCGTTCAGACATCACCTGATCCAATACGACCAATCCGAAAATAATTCGTTTGTAAACATTACAACTAAATATGTCAATTTGTCACTTTTAATTTTATTTGTGTATTTTTGCAATCCTCCAAATGTTTTTAAATAATGATTGATTTACAAGTACAGGATAAGACGCATGATGAAGCAAGGCAAGGTGAAGCTTTAATTTTAGATACACCACTTAAAGCCGATGCCCGTAAATTATATATCGAAAGTTACGGCTGTGCAATGAATTTTGCAGATAGTGAGATTGTTGCCTCTATTCTTTCTGAAACTGGATTTGAAACTACAGGTGATTACCATCAGGCAGATGTGATATTCATTAATACCTGTTCTATTCGTGAAAATGCGGAAACAAGGGTTCGAAATCGCCTGTCGCAATTTGGTGCGGAAAAACGCCGTAATCCAAAATTAATTGTTGGCGTGCTGGGTTGCATGGCTGAGCGTTTGAAATCAAAATTTTTAGAGGAAGAACGCCTGGTCGATGTAGTAGTGGGTCCTGATGCTTACCGGGATTTGCCAAATTTAATCGAGCAGGTAGAAAGTGGACATAAAGCCGTAAACGTTTTACTGTCTCGCGAGGAAACATACGCAGATATTAGCCCGGTTCGTTTAAATAGTAACGGAATTACAGCTTTTATTTCTATAACCCGTGGTTGCAACAATATGTGCTCTTTCTGCGTAGTGCCATTTACTAGAGGTCGCGAACGCAGCCGTGATGCACATTCAATTATTCAGGAGGCCATAGCTTTGTTTGATGCGGGCTACCGTGAAGTTACACTGCTGGGACAAAACGTAGATTCATATACCTGGACCTCTGAAGACGGCACAGAATCAGTAAACTTTGCTCAGCTACTGGAGCAAACAGCTTTGGTTAGTCCTGAATTAAGGGTTCGTTTCTCCACTTCACATCCCAAGGATATTACCGATGAGGTTTTACGTACCATTGCTAAATACGATAACATCTGCAATTACATTCACCTACCGGTCCAGTCGGGCAATACCCGTGTGCTGGAATTAATGAACAGAACTTACAGCCGCGAATGGTATATCAATCGCATCGATGCCATCAGAGAAATTATCCCGGGCTGTGCAATTTCAACAGATATCATCGCAGGCTTCTGTACTGAAACAGAAGAGGAACACCAGGAAACCCTGAGTATGATGGATTATGTGCAATACGATTTTGCCTATAACTTCACTTATTCTGAAAGACCTGGAACTTTAGCTGCCCGTAAACTGGAAGATGATATTCCTGAAGACGTCAAAAAACGTCGCTTAGCCGAAATACTCGCTAAGCAGCAGGAGCATTCATTAATGCGCTTGCAGGAATGGGTGGGCAAAACAGTTAGAGTCCTGATAGAGGGCACTTCTAAAAAATCAGATAAAGATTATTGCGGAAGAGGGGATAGTGGTGCAATGGCCATTTTCCCGGCAATTGAGGACGTTAAACCAGGCCAGTATGCCAATGTATATATCGAAAGGTGTACCTCGGCAACACTAATAGGAAAGATCGTGGTGTAGAACCACAAGACTTAAAAGCAAACGATCTTAATTTGCGGCCAGTCCTGATACTATATACTTGATACTAAAGAATGGATACACAAAATATTAAACAACGATTCGGTATTATTGGAAATTCTCCATTACTAAATCGTGCCATAGATATTGCCAGTCAGGTGGCCCCAACGGATATGTCTGTGCTAATTACTGGTGAAAGTGGTAGCGGTAAAGAGGTTTTTTCTCAGATTATCCATCAAATGAGCGCCCGTAAACATGGAACTTTTATCGCCGTAAACTGCGGTGCAATTCCAGAGGGAACGATTGATTCAGAGTTATTCGGACACGAAAAAGGGTCTTTTACCGGTGCACATGAAGCACGAAAAGGATACTTTGAGGTAGCAAATGGCGGCACTATTTTTTTGGATGAAGTAGCCGAGCTGCCACTGGGCACGCAGGCACGCTTACTCAGGATTCTGGAAAGTGGCGAATACCTGAGAGTAGGCTCGTCCAAAGTGCAGAAAACAGACGTTCGCATTATCGCAGCTACAAATGTTGACGTATATACCCGTGTTAAAAACGGAAAATTTCGCGAGGATTTATATTACCGGTTGAATACGGTTCCGCTACGTATCCCTGCGCTACATGAGCGTAAGGAAGATATTTTCTTATTGTTTAGAAAGTTCGCAGCAGATTTTAGTGATAAATACCGTTCGCCAGGGCTTCACCTGGAGCCTGAAGCTGTTCAGATTTTAACCAATTACAGCTGGCCCGGAAATGTTCGTCAGTTGAAAAATATCGCTGAGCAAATCTGTGTGCTCGAAAAAGATAGAAATGTTAACGCACAGGCTATCCTGAACTATATCCCAAATGAAGCAGGCAGCAATTTGCCAATGGCAATAAATGCACAGTCGAAAGAAGATTTTACCGAAAGAGATATTTTGTATAAGGTGCTTTTCGACATGAAAAAAGATATGGTAGAGTTGAAAAAACTTGTTGCTGAAATTATTCAGCATGGAGGGAATACAGCAACAGTGCTGGCCGATAATCCTCAGTACATCAATCAGCTTTACCGCGATGTTGAGCTGCCTGGAGGAAATGATCATGCATTTACCATTCAGCATCCGGCACCAAACAATAATAATAACAGCAATGGCAGCCCCGAATATTTCGCGCACGATGCTGAGGAAGTGGAAGAGTCCTTATCACTGGTAGATAAAGAGTCAGACCTGATCAAAAAAGCACTTAAGAAACATAAAGGTAAACGTAAGTTTGCCGCTCAGGAGTTAGGTATTTCAGAACGTACACTATACAGGAAAATTAAAGAGTTAAATTTATAATACTTTAGCTTTTATGAGATAATTCCAGCTTAAAAATCACTTTCTATTTCACACAAGTGTTAAGATATAAATAGATGAAAATCAGACTTATTGCTTTAATTGCCCTCCTAACCCTCAGTTCGGCCTGTACTTATAAATTCAGTGGTGCATCTACCGATGGCTTAAAATCCGTGAACGTACGTGTGTTCGAAAATAATGCGCCACTTGTTGTACCAACATTGGCCAATGCGCTTACCGAAGCCTTAAAAACAAGGATTCGTAACCAAACCCGTTTAAGCGTAAGTACGGGAGAAGCCGATGCTGTTTTTGAAGGCAGGATCACAGGGTACGATATAAAGCCGGTCGCTTTGCAGGGAACTTCTACGCCAACAGCAGGTGCAAACAGATTAACGATCACCGTATCTGTGAAATACCGTAATAATGTAAAAGATCATGAGAAAGAGAGTTTTGAAGAGAGCTTTACAAAGTATCTTGATTATTCTCCCACTGCAGCAGCCATACCTGCAGCAATAGAAAATATCAACCGGCAGCTTACAGAAGATATCTTCAACAGGGCTTTCGCCCAATGGTAGGTGTCCATATGTGAAACAAAATATTTTATACCGACTACAATTTTTAACTTAGCACCAAACTCAGATCATGGATAACAAAAAGCTACTTGCTGATTTAATTGCCGAACCTGGAAAGGTGAGGAAGTCGCATGTACCTTTTTTAAAAGAAATGGTTGCCGAATATCCTTATGCACAGCCTCTGCATTTGTTGCTGGCCAGAGCTGAAGCTTCATTTGTTCCCAAAGCAGCACTCTATAGCCAGGGGAATGTACTCTTTCATGTCTTGAATATGGTATCCGTTGAGGAGGACAAACCCCTAATGGAGCATGAAGTCACCGGTTTGAAAGGTGAAGAAGAACTATTTATAGAAAGTGTTGCGACAATTGATTTTTTTGAATTTGAGAAAAAGATTGATACAGTAGCAGTGCAACAGGTTCCGCAGATTGAAACGGTAATTCCTGATGAACCGGAACTCAGTCGTGTTTCTAAATATGATGATGATCAGCTTCCATACACTTTTTTGTGGTGGTTAGCTAAAACACGTAAAGAGCACGAACAGGTTTTTCAGCCCTATGCACACCGTAAGTCGGATGAAGTTTCCAAAAAACAGCAAAAACCTGATGCAGCAGAATTTCAGCAACAATATGTTGAACATATTTTTCATATACAAACACCGTTTGAGGTTGCTGATCACCTTGCAGAATACCCGGCAGAGATTAAGGATACCAAAGGGGCAGAAATTATAGAAAAGTTCTTAAAGGAAGATCCAACAATAAAGCCTCCAAAGCCTGAACAGATCGATAATGAGAATAAAGCAAAGAAAAGCGCTGAAGACCACTACGACCTCGTTTCCGAAACTCTGGCTAAGATTTACATCGAACAAATGCTTTATCACAAGGCCATAGATACTTATAAAAAATTAAGTTTGAAATATCCAGAAAAAAGTGGTTACTTTGCCGACCTTATCCAATCTATAGAAAAGAAATTTTAAAAAATATAATATTACCATGGTAACCTTTTTAATCATTTTATTAATTATTGCGTGTATAGCTTTAGGTTTGTTTGTATTGATACAGAACCCTAAAGGTGGTGGTTTAGCTACAGGTGGTGGCACAAGCAATATGTTTGGAGTACAACGTACTGGCGATGTTTTGGAAAAAGGCTCCTGGATTTTATTAGCCGCGATCGTAGTGTTAACATTAGGTATAACTACAGTTTCAAAAACCAGTGGCGGTACTGCCGCAGTAGGTAACTCTGCTATTCAGGAGCGTTTAGATAAAACACCATCTCCTTCTCCGCTAGGTGGCGGTTTAAACAGCACTAAACCTGCTGCTACAACGCCGGCATCAACAGATACTACAAAGAAATAACATCATAATGGCAATTATTTAAAAGCTTTCCTCTAAAAGGAAAGCTTTTTTTTTGGAATCAGGGCTTGTTGAATTATCCATTGATTCAATCTGCCAAGCTGGCATCTAATTTTTGTCCTTATACGCCATTTGTTTAGAAATTTGACAGTAGTGGTGTAAATTTGTCCCCGAAAGGCTATTGGCATAAAAAGTGTTAATTGATAGCTTAGTTAAAAACAAAATCAAAATAAAAAATAATAAAAGTTATGGCGTTAAACCTAAAACCAATTGCTGGCAGTTCGAATAGAGTAATTGTTGAACCAGCTGCCGCAGAAGAAAAAACTGCATCGGGTTTGTATATCCCTGATACCGCTAAAGAAAAACCATCAAAAGGAACTGTAGTTTCCGTTTCTGAGGAAGATGCCGATGGCAAAAAAGCAAGCGTAAAAGTGGGTGATGTTGTAATTTATGGTAAATACGGCGGTACCGAATTCCCTTACGAAGGTAAAGATTACTTAATTATGCGTGAAACTGATATCTACGCAGTAGTGGGGTAAATAATGATTGAATGACTGGATGCCTCAACGGGTGAATTCAGCATTGATCAAGGAAATAATCAAAAATTATAGAATGAGTGATTTTTGAATGATAGGATACATCGAAATCCAATTCAATCATTCTCTCAAACAATCAATCAAAATTTAAAAAGAAATGTCAAAACAAGTAAAATATAACGTAGAAGCACGCGACGCCCTGAAACGTGGTGTGGATATTCTTGCAAATGCAGTAAAAGTAACTTTAGGCCCAAAAGGACGTAATGTAATTATCGATAAGAAATTCGGTTCTCCTGCAATTACTAAAGATGGTGTAACTGTTGCAAAAGAAATCGAATTGAAAGATGCGGTTGAAAACATGGGCGCACAAATGGTTAAAGAAGTAGCTTCTAAAACTGCTGATATTGCAGGTGATGGAACTACAACTGCAACTGTTTTAGCACAGGCGATTATCACAACAGGTATTAAAAACGTAGCTGCAGGTGCAAATCCGATGGACTTAAAACGTGGTATCGATAAAGCTGTTGCTGCAGTTGTTGCAAACCTAAAAGAGCAATCGCAAACTGTTGGTGAAGACAACAACAAAATTAAGCAGGTAGCTTCAATCTCGGCAAACAACGATGAGGTAATTGGTGCTTTAATTGCCGAAGCAATGGGTAAAGTAGGTAAAGATGGTGTAATTACTGTTGAAGAAGCAAAAGGTACTGAAACTGAAGTTAAAACAGTAGAAGGTATGCAGTTTGATAGAGGTTATTTATCTCCTTACTTCGTAACCAATGCTGATAAAATGGAGGCTGAATTAGATAATCCTTACATTTTAATCTACGACAAAAAAATCAGCAACATGAAAGAATTGTTGCCTGTTTTAGAAAAAACGGTTCAAACTGGTAAACCATTAGTAATTATTTCTGAAGATTTGGATGGCGAAGCATTAGCTACATTAGTAGTTAATAAAATCCGTGGTTCACTGAAAGTTGTTGCTGTTAAGGCACCTGGTTTCGGCGACAGAAGAAAAGCTATGTTAGAAGACATCGCAATCTTAACCGGCGGTATCGTTGTATCTGAAGAAAGAGGTTACAAATTAGAAAATGCTGATTTAACTTATTTAGGTTCTGCTGAGAAAGTTGTAGTGGATAAAGACAATACAACTGTAATCAACGGTGCTGGTAATTCTGATGATATCAAATCTCGCGTTAGCCAGATCAAAGCACAAATCGAAACAACAACATCTGACTACGATAAAGAAAAATTACAGGAGCGTTTGGCTAAGTTAGCCGGCGGTGTTGCAGTTCTTTATGTTGGTGCTGCTTCCGAAGTAGAGATGAAAGAGAAAAAAGACCGTGTTGATGATGCTTTACATGCAACGCGTGCGGCTGTTGAAGAAGGTATAGTTGCAGGTGGAGGTGTTGCTTTCATTCGTGCAGTTGCTTCTATCGCTGATTTAAAAGGTGTTAACGAAGATGAAAATACTGGTATCCAGATTATCCGTCGTGCTATTGAAGAACCTTTACGTCAGATTTGTGAAAACGCAGGTATTGAAGGTTCTATCGTGGTTCAGAAAGTTAAAGAAGGAACAGCTGATTATGGTTATAATGCACGTACTGATGTTTATGAAAACTTAATCGGTGCTGGTGTTATCGACCCGACTAAAGTTTCCCGTGTAGCATTGGAAAATGCAGCATCTATTGCGGCTATGTTATTAACAACTGAAGTTGTTTTGGCTGATGAACCTGAAGAAGGTGGTTCTCCTGCTATGCCGCCAATGGGCGGTGGCGGTATGGGTGGAATGATGTAATCATTAAATCCAAATACCGAGAAATAATTTCGTGTAAAAATATACCCCCAAGGTTTACAACCCTTGGGGGTTTTTTTATGCTTCAATAGAACGCAATGGGCCTTTTTTGATGCTTGCAAGCCGTTCATTTTGTTCGAGTTGATGTAAACTTTTGTTAGTGTAAAGGAAAAATTACGTTCTTTGTCCTCGAATAATTATTACATGCGTTGTATATGTCGTACACATAAGTAAGTAGGATAATTAAAGCTTTACAACAACAAAACATCGCTTTAAAAACGCAATAAAATCATTCCCTAGTGTTAGAGATTTATGAAGATTCGTTGTAAGAGGAATTGGCTTTTATTTGCCCTTTTTTTAGGGGCAGTTTTTTTTACATCTAAAACTTTTGCCCAGGTAACTATTGGTACTGTTGATGGCGGTCCCTATACCCCTGGAAGTACAATTGCCGTTCCGTTCAATGTGGGTACAAACTGCATCAATCCAGGCAACCAGTTTCAGTTATACCTTTCCGATCAGAATGGAAGCTTCGCATCCGAAACTTTAATAGGAAGTTACAGTGGTTTTTATAGTACCTATGTTAATGGTATCATCCCCGCGGGTACAATACCTGGTACAGGCTATAAAGTAAGGGTTAAAACCACTAACCCCGCATCTGTTAGTAATGGCTCTGCCTCTTTTGAAGTGAAGGCAGGTTCAGCTATTGAGGCCAAAGTCACCTCCAATTATTTAAACCCAAATAACACAGAAACCTTTGGTACCTGTATCAGCAGAGACAACAATCAGTTTTTCCTCAACAATGAATCTACTGCGAACAGTAATGTTACTGCAACCGTAACTGACGAGCTCAATGGAGGAAGTCCTGCAAACATCAGCTTTTCCACACCTATACAATCTTTTACAGCGCAGTACGCACATTATACCATTTTCGTTAAGGCCATAATGCCTAACGGAACAGTAGCCACCAAAGCTTATTTGCTGGTTAATAATAAAATTGTAACTGCATTTGGAACTTCAGGTAATAACATTGTATGTCTGCCACTGGGCATGCTTACATTCAATGTAGACATCGTTTCGCCCGCAGGAATACAGTACAATTTTCCAGGCGATAGTTACACCATTACCTGGGGAGACCAAACCACTTCAGTTTATTCACTTTGTGATATTAAGAAAAGTGGCGGAACAGTAAGCCACTCCTATATCAGATCCTCTTGTGGCAGTGTTTCAACAACCAGTGCAGGAACAATCTATAATGCCTTTCCGGTTACCATTAACCTCTCGAATTCCTTTTGCGGAACTATCGGTACACCAATATCTTCTTCTGCTAAAGTCGTGGTAAAGCCTATAAACGCCTTTTCATTCAATTCTCCGGGTTGTACAAATACAGATATAACTTTTGCCAATACATCCGTTTTAGGAGAGGATCCTAACACGAATACGCCTGAATGTAAGCCCAATACGGTAACCTACAACTGGTTTGTTGATGGTGCAGCCGTAGCGGTAAATAAACCGATTTCTTACAGTCTTGTTTATAAATTTCCTACACATGGAAAGCATATCATCCGTCTGGAATCTACCAGCTCCGGAGCATGTCCGGCAGATCCTGTAGAGATGGAAATCTGTATTCAGGACCCGCCAAAACCAGCGTTTAGTTTGCCTACTAATACCATATGTAGTAACTCTACCTTAAAAGCGGCCGATCTATCCGTGCTGGATAACATTTGTGAAGCAGCTAATGTGTATTCCTGGAATGTCTCGCCTGCCGTAAATTATGTGAATGGAACGAACGCCGCAAGTAAAGAACCGGAGTTTAGCTTTGCCAATGCAGGTGTTTATACCATCACGCTTAGCATTACCACGCCTTCCTGCGGTATAGTGACTACCGCACCTCAAACAGTAGTGGTAAATGCTTCGCCAGTTGCAACTTTATCTCCCGATTTTACGCTGTGTAACCTGGCTACATATGATTTTAATAATACCACAACCGGTCCAACTAAAACCACAATATCGGGTACTTCGCAAGACCAGGCCGATACTTATACCTGGACCGTAAGTGCGGCTGCGGGTGGAACCTATAGTTTTACAGGCGGCACAACGGCAAACTCGAAATATCCATCTATCAAATTTGACAACTATGATAGCTATACCGTCACTATCGTACACAAAAATAATTGCGGAACTGCTACCAGCAGCCAGAAACTCACATTTACCACCGCTCCGGTTGTTAATGCAGGACCTGATCAGAGTATATGCTTTAATGAATCGAGCTTCACCTTAAATGCAACGATAACAGGATCTGTAAACAGCCAGACCTGGATAGGGGGGGCAGGTACTTTTTCACCCGGACGCGGCGTGCTGAACGCTGTGTATACGCCAACGGCTGCAGAAAAGGCTAGCGGCCTGGTCACATTGCAGCTTAGGGCAACTACAACACTTGGTACGCCCTGCAATGAAATAAATGATGATGTGATTTTGAGAATAAAGGAAAACATTAGCCTGAATAGTGCATCATCAAAGAATATCTGCACAGGCACAAATGTTTCATACACCCCCTCGTCGTCTGTAGCAGGGGTTACTTATAACTGGACTGCCGCCGGAACCCCGGGCGCAGCCGGATATTCACCGTCGGGAAGCGGTGCGATTAATGACGTTATCACCAATTCAGATCCCGTAAACAATGTAACAGTAACCTACACCATAGTGCCCGAAAAGGATGGTTGCCAGGGTACGCCCTTTACTTTAGTAGTTACAGTAAGTCCCAATCCGGTAATGACAGCCACGCCTGCGGCATTAACCATATGCGACAATACTTCTTCAGCAATTACTTTAGCGTCGAATATCAATGCAGTTAATTATAGCTACACCAGTACTGTTACAGGATTGATCACAGGAAACAGTCAGATGGCCAGCCCAACATCAGTGAATACTGTAAATGATATTCTGCTTAACTCAAGTGCAACAACCGGCACCGTTACCTATGTTTTTACTCCTGTTTCTTCTGCGGGATGTCCAGGAAACCCGGTTTCTGTAACCATAACCGTCCAGCCGCGTGCAACATTACCTGCTGCCGGGCCGGATGAGTCTGTTTGCAATGCGAGCACATACACCTTAAAAGGCAATACTCCGATAGTTGGTTCGGGTAAGTGGTCAGTAGTGTCTGCATCAAATACGGTGAATTTTGCCAATGATACCCAAGCCAACACTGTAGTCTCAGGTTTGCAGCCCGGAAACAGCTATGTTTTTAAATGGACCATTAGCGATGCATCCTGCTCTACTGCATCAGATGATGTGCAAATAACGGTAAACCCCTTAAGTGTAGGGGGGAGTACATCTGGTGATGCTACGGTTTGCTCGGGTAGCAATGGGGGAAGCATTACGCTCGCGGGACAGGTTGGAGATATTATCCGTTGGGAAAGGTCAATCGATAATGGAATTACCTGGTCAACGATTACCTCAACCGCTAATCCACTGGTATATTCTGGTTTAACTGTAACCACTCAGTACCGCGCAATCGTTCAGAGTGGTGCATGTATTGAAGCCGCATCAACCGCAACAACAATAACCGTGAATCCAGGTACGGTAGTCTCCAATGCCGGCCCAAACCAATCCCTGTGTAGCGGCAATGGAATTACCTTAAATGGGAATAACCCCGCGCCTAATACTGGTATATGGACCCTTACATCCGGACAAACAGGTATTGTCATAACCAATCCATCCTTGAATAATACTACCGTAACGGGCTTAACTCCGGGCAGTACTTACACATTCCGGTGGACAATTAACGGGTTCGCAGGGTGTCCACCTTCCTCATCTGAAACATCTATAACTTATTTTCCTCCGGTTACCAATAATATTTCTGTTTCGTCGTCACCGGTTTGCGCAGGGCAAAGCGTAAGCATACTGGGGGAGGTTCCAACTGGTGGAGCAGGCAGTTTTAGTTACCAGTGGCAAAGTAGTGCTGATGGGAATACGTGGGTAAATATAACATCTGCGACTGGTAAAGACCTGACCATAGTTGCCTCCCTTTCTGCCTATTACAGGCGGCTTGTAAATAGTACCATTTGTACTTCAGTCAGCAACAGTGTACAGGTTAATATACTTCCAACCTTAAGTAACAATACCATTAGCGCAGACCAGCAAATATGCCAGGGAAGTGCCGCAGCAGCATTGACAGGTTCTACGCCTTCAGGTGGTAATGGCACATATAACTATCAATGGCAGTCTAGCTTAGATGCGGTTTCCTGGAGTGATGTATTGGGCGCAACAATAATAAACTATACACCTCCCGTACCGACTTCCACAATCTATTACAGACGAAATGTCTCCAGTGGATCATGTTCCGGCACCACAAGCAACCAGGTAAAACTTACGGTAAATCCTCCTGCAAAGGCAGAAATAACCTTTTTGACCGATAAGGCATGTGCGCCCTTCCAGCTTAGTGCTAACAATGTCGCAGCAACCTTATATCCCGATCGTAATGCCACCTACACCTGGTATGCCGATAACGTACAGATTGGGGTTCAGGCCGTATTTCCTGGCTACACGATAAATGAGCCAAATAGAACTGTTGTAATCAAACTGGTTGTTACCAGTAGCCTAGGCTGTAGCACTGCTGAAACATCACATACCTTTTCTACCTACCAGGATGTGCTACCTTCTTTTACCCAGAGTGCTACACAAGGCTGCGGACCATTGAACGTTACTTTTACCAATACCTCAACTTCTTTAACCGATGCAACCTTCGCCTGGAATTTCGGCAATGGTACTACCTCAACTGCTCCACAACCACCCGCAGTAACTTTTCAGCCCGATCCTACAGGTAAAGACATTACCTATACAGTAACACTAACCGCTACAACACCATGTGGACCATCTACTTTCACTTCAACTGTGATGGTCAAAGCTAGTCCTGTTTCACGATTTTCTCCTGATAAAACTACAGGGTGTTCGGCTCTGCTCGTGAATTTTAGCAATACTGGTCCTGAAAGTACAGGCACAACCTATACCTATGATTTTGGAGATGGCACTAACCCTGAAACTTTTAACGACAGAAGAACGGTTCCGCATACCTTCCAAACACTTGTTGTAAAGGATTTTGTGGTGAGGATGACAGCGAAAAATGATTGTGGGGAACAAACAACATCTAATACGATCAGGGTTTCTCCCAATAACATTGTGCCCGAACTGGTCGTAAATGGTAATGAGAAGATTGGTTGTGCGCCACATACCGTAAACTTTGTCAATAACACCAGCGGCGCCAGCAGCTTTGTTTATACTTTTACCAATGAAGATACAGGTGAGGTGAATACAGCATTCTCAACCGCGGCTGGCGTGTATCCCTATACCTTTACTAAACCCGGAAGATACACGATCAGGCTGGATGCAGAAAACGATTGTTCCAAAAACACCACTACTGAGACGGTAACCGTCAGGGCACAACCAACTGCTGCTTTTTCTGCTGACAAAACCAGTGGCTGTACTAACTTGTTAGTCAAGTTTAAAAATACCAGTGTTGGAGCTGTCGGTTACCTGTGGGATTTCGGAGACGGTTCAACACCATCAACACAATTTGAACCCGAACACACTTATGCCGGAACGGGCGTAAACTATACGGTTAAGCTAACCACCACCAATACACTTGGCTGTACCAACACCACTACAATATCCAATTTCATCAGCATTGTTTCTCCTCCCGTTGCTGCATTCACTGTTAGTCCCGGAAATGAGTTGTCTATTCCGAATTATACCTTCGGTTTTAAAGATGTTAGTATGAATGCTGTTAGCTGGGAATGGACCTTTGGCGATGGCGCATCTTCTACGCTCCAAAATCCAAATCACACTTATGCTGAAAATGGTACATATACCGTTACGCTGAAAACTTTAAACAAGGAGGGTTGCTCATCAGCCACTACCCAATCGGTTAGGATTATAGGCGTTCCCGGAAATTTAAGTGTTCCGAATTCCTTTATGCCCGCAAGCGCTAAAAATGAAATCCGCACATTTAAAGCTAAGGGTAGGGGAATTGCATCATGGACGATGTCGGTATTTAATAAATGGGGTCAGCTACTATGGGAAACCACGAAGCTTGATGATGGAGCACCTTTGGAAGGATGGGATGGTACATACAATGGTCAGGAACAGCCACAGGGGGTTTATTATTGGAAAATAGACGTCAAGTTCATAAACGGAAGCGATTGGAAGGGGATGACATTCGATTCCTCTCCGCCGCGAAAAACAGGTGTAATATATTTAATCAGATGATGATGAGGAGGGTGAGTTTACTATTGCTGCTGATAGCAGGGCCACTAATTGCTTTAGGGCAGGATCATATTTTTTCGCAGTTCTATAACGCGCCAATCTATCTAAATCCAGCTTTAACCGGTCAGTTTGAAGGTGATATGCGTTTTAACGCCTTATATCGGAACCAGTGGAGCGGTTTAGCGAGCGACTATGCCTATATGAGTGCGTCGGGAGACTTAAATCTCCATAATATGAATAGCGGTATCGGCCTGATATTTAACCGAAGCAGTGAAGGCACAGCATACCTGGTTAAAAATAATATTGCAGCCAGCTATTCTTACATTATTGATGGGGATGATTTTACCCTGTCTTTTGGATTACAAGCGGGAATCACGAATCAGAAGCTGAATTGGGATAAGCTTGTATTTGGCGATCAGATTGACATTGGCTCAGGATATTTGCCAGGTAGTATTTCGGGAGCAGAAAGGCCCAGTGTCGACAGCCGTTTTTATCTGGATGCGAATGCCGGTACCAACCTGGTATTCGGGAAATTTATGATGGGGCTGGCCGCGCATCACTTAAACCGTCCTGATGAATCGATTTCAGGCTTTCAGGCAAAACTCCCTGTTCGCATTTCTGGGAACCTAAGTTACAAGTTAACGCTTATCCCTGATCAGTATGATCGCGATGGCAGTTACATCATTCCATCTATTGTGGCTTATAAACAGCAAAATGTAAGCTCTTATAGCGCAGGATTGCAATATAAATATGCCGGCATTAATGCGGGGATATGGTATAGAAATGATGGAAATGCAAACGGAAATGATGCCATAGTCTTTTCTGTAATCTTTGATATCTTCAATCGCAGAACCAATGGTGAAAAATTCAGGTTAGGTATCAGCCATGATGCCACCACATCTAAAATCAATTATAGCAATACTGGCGGAACATCTGAAATTGGAGTAGGGTATGAAAAATATTATAAAAATAGTTCCAGCGGCGGTAGGGCAAATGGCCTAAGGTGTTATGATTTTTATTAATTTGCCTTTCATTAAATAAGGGCAATGAACGATATTTTGGATAACAGCCATTTTATTACCCAAAGTGAAGTCAATAAATTTTTGCTGGCTACACTCCTGTGTGGTATAATAGGCGCTGAGAGGGAATACAGAAGCAAGTCTGCAGGTTTAAAAACCATGATGATGATTGGCTTAGGCGCCACATTATTTACTATTCTATCTATTAAAATAGGCCCTACCAGCCAGGATCGCATTGCTTCGAATATTGTTACAGGTATAGGCTTTTTAGGAGCGGGAGTAATCTTTAAGGAAGAAAACAGAGTTAAAGGCCTAACAACAGCCTGTATTATCTGGATTGTAGCTGCAATAGGAATGGCTATCGGTTCCGGGTATTACGAACAGGCAATAGGCGTTACGGGTGTAGTACTTTTAGCTTTGATCATCTTTCCATTTTTAGAGGAAATCGGAGACCGCCGCTTTACCAAACGTGTTTATAGAATAGTCAAAAAACAACATGCCCATGGCGATCTGGAGAGCTATGAGGATGTATTCAGAGAAAACAAACTTAAGCCTAACCGTGGCAAGCATTCGTTGGTCAATAACGTCATTACCGGCAACTGGATTGCTACCGGAACCCCTAAAAACCATAAGAAGTTCGTTGAGCAGATGCTAAAGGACAATGATATTATTGAATTTGATTTTTGAATATTCGAAAATTGCACTCATCAATATATTAGCGGAGGTTAAAGTGAAAACTTTGGTTGTACTTTACCCTAACAGGAATTCCTCTTTGCCGGCCTGGTTCCCATTTAGGTGAATATTGCAATACTCTCCTTGCTTCTTCATCCAGGGAAGGAAAAACAGATTTTTCAATTTTGATATCAACAATACGGCCCTTGCCATCTACCACAAAGCTCGTATAAACTGTTCCCCTTACGCCACTTCTCTGTGCATCTGAAGGGTATTTCGTTGTTGAGGCAATAAATCTGTTCCATGCGGCTTGCCCACCATCAAATTCCGGAGCCTGCATACTTACTGTATACTTATACGTTATACCATCTTTCAAACTTTCACCAGCTATTAATTTGTTAGCCTCATAGTTTTCCTTGAATGATGTCTGTGATTTGGTATCATAGCCAGTCCATTCACCAGTCTTTAATCCGTCGAGATAATTCCCCTCTTCAACTGATTCAAAATCATCAAATTTATTTACAACTTTCAAATGGCCTTTTCCATTCTCTATATTCACCTTTCCAGACGAATCTGCATCAAACATGATCTTTGAACTGGTGTTGAAAATAAAATCATTTACCGAACTGCTTTTACCAATCATCTGATTCATAGATGGACTTACAGTCAGGTACTCTAATTCCCTTCTCACTTTTCCATTCGGATGAAAGGCTATGCTGCTGCCGGCTGGCCTGCCATCCTTATAGGTAATCATCTCTGTCCTCCTGCCCAAAGAGTCGTAACTCATAATAATCCCATCAAAAATAAGTGTAGGTTCAAACGACTTTACTTCGCCGATTGTTTTGCGTTTGCCGTTCCGATAGTATTCCAGTAATTTAAAATTAGTATTTCCCGAATCCGGCTCTTGTATAATGCGGATATAATCGGCATCAGCTTTATCTGCAACCTGTTTGCCGTTATCTTTAAACAGATATACATTTTGTGCCTTTTGGGCATAAGTACTGGCAATAACTGCAATAAAAAATAATAGAGTAAAGCGTAATTTCATTTTCAAATCTAATAAGAAATCAACAATTAAACTTATTTCTGAGATTATCGTATTGTAAAATTGGTATTTGGTGGCAAATTAGTTTTTTTAAGAAAACAAATCATAGCTTTGCGTAACTAATTTGCTTCATGATTAAGGAACAAATCTCCGTTTTCGATATTTTTAAAATAGGCATAGGCCCGTCGAGTTCTCATACGCTAGGCCCGTGGCGAGCTGCACAACAGTTCACGGATTCACTTAGTAGTCAGGGATTAATAGATAGTGTTGAAACTATAAAAATATTGCTTTACGGTTCGTTGGCCAAAACGGGTAAAGGGCACGGGACGGATGTAGCTTTGCTATTAGGTTTAACAGGTGCCGACCCGGTGACTTTTGATGTAGATGCGGTAACCCCAACTTTTCTTGCCATTCAAAACGACCAGAAACTCAATCTTGCGGGACACCGTGAAATCAATTTCGACTATAATCAGGACTTACTTTTTCTATTTGCAGAAAGTTTGCCTTTTCATCCTAACGCCGTTACGATACAGGCTTTTTTAAATACTGGTAAGGCTTTTTCAGAAACATATTACTCTATTGGAGGTGGCTTTGTAGTTAAAGAAGGTGAAGATAATAGCTTAAAGCCTCAGGTTGATTTACCTTTCCCGGTAGAAAAAGCAAAAGAGCTCCTGCACTGGTGTTTATCTACCGGCTTAAAGGTGAGTGAAATCGTGATGGAAAATGAACTGGCGTGGAGAGCTGAATCAGTTACCAAAGCCGGTATTTTACAACATTTTGCTGTTATGCGCGACTGCATCTACAGAGGCTGCCATACCACCGGTTTCTTACCTGGAGGCCTGGATGTTGCCCGTAGGGCTTTTGCGCTGAATAAGCGCCTGATTGGCAAAACGGAATACCATGATTACAATTCATGGATCGAGGCAATTAGAAAAGGTGGTAATGGATTCAACTATATTTTAGATTGGGTAAGTTGTTTTGCACTGGCCGTAAATGAAGAAAATGCTTCTTTTGGCCGTGTAGTTACTGCCCCTACAAATGGCGCTGCGGGAGTTATTCCGGCTGTTCTGCAATATTTCATTGCCTTTTGTGATGGCTATTCTGAAGATAAAATTATACAATTCATTGCCTGTGCTTCCGAAATTGGTAGCATTTTCAAAAAGGGCGCTACCATATCAGCTGCAATGGGTGGTTGCCAGGCAGAGATAGGCGTGTCTTCGGCAATGGCTGCAGCAGCGTTGACCGAATGTTTAGGGGGTTCACAGCGGCAGGTGTTAATGGCGGCCGAAATTGCTATGGAACATCACCTTGGCCTTACCTGCGATCCTATAGGTGGGCTCGTGCAGATTCCCTGCATTGAAAGGAACACCATGGGTGCGATTAAGGCCATTACGGCGAGCCAACTGGCCTTACAAAGCAATCCTGATAAAGCGAAAGTTAGCCTCGATGCTGTGGTGAATACCATGTGGGAAACGGCTCTGGATATGAATGCAAAATATAAGGAAACCTCTGATGGTGGTTTGGCAACCAATATTCCAATAAGTTTGCCAGAGTGTTAATAGTTTGATAAAAAAATATGCAGTCCAGATAATTTAAACTTGTGGCTTTTTATAGTTATATAATAAGAGCATAACAAAAACGCCAATCAATTTTGATCAGCGTTTAAATACTTTTAGCTTGGATTACTTGGTTTGGCTTTCTTTTTAAACCACACCTTTTTCTTTCCGTTATTCTTTTGATGTTGAGGCTTTTTCTCTTCAACGTGGCTGATTTCCATTGTTGCAATGTGATCGGGTAAAGGCATCCGCGGAACTTCTTTTTCAATCAGCTTTTCAATATTGTCGAACTTACGCTTATCACGTCCGTTTACAAGTGTAATGGCTGTACCTTTCGTTGCTGCTCTTGCCGTTCTACCAATTCTGTGTACATAATCTGCCGGGTCGCCGGGTACATCATAATTGATAACCAGGTCAACACCCTCTACGTCAATACCGCGCGAGAGCACATCGGTTCCGATAATAATCGGCAATCTTTTGTTTTTGAACGCCAGTAAAATATCTTCACGTTCCTTTTGTCCAAGGTCTGAGTGAAAAGCTTCAGCTTTAATCGTTAGTCCTTTAAAGGTTTTGTAAAGTGCTTTAACCTTGTCTTTTGTAGAGGCAAAAATGATGGCACTTTTATAAGTTCCATCCTTAAAGATGTCACTTAATAAGGCTTGCTTTTGCTGATCATGAATATTATAAGCTTGCTGATCAATTCCTTCAGCCGGTTTAGCAATCGAAATGGTAATCTGCTGCGGCTCATGTAGAATACTTCCCGCCATTTTTCTGATTTTCGGAGCCATTGTAGCCGAAAACAGCAACGTTTGTCTTTTCTTCGGCAGATAGCTAACAATACGCATAATATCATCATAAAACCCCATGTCCAGCATGCGGTCAGCTTCATCCAAAATCAAATGTTGCAGATGCTCCAGCTTTAAGGCTCCTGATGAAAGGTGTGCCATAAGGCGACCCGGGGTAGCAATTATGATGTCCACGCCCTCACGCATTGAGCGTTTCTGCTGCTCGTATGCAATGCCGTCTCCACCACCATAAACCGCTAGAGAGCTAATGTTGGTAAAGTAGGCAAGCGCTTCAACCTGTAAGTCGATCTGCTGAGCCAACTCTCTCGTAGGTGCCAGGATTAAGGTATTGTTATGCCGCTCGGCCGCACGGCTAATCTTATCCATTACAGGAAGAAGGTAGCTGGCAGTTTTCCCTGTTCCAGTTTGCGCGCAGGCAATCAGGTCATGGTCATCTAAAATTACAGGAATAGCTTGTTCTTGTATAGGAGTAGCGCTTTTATACCCCATTGCCATAAGGCCTTCGTATAAGTCGGGGTTAAAATTAAAGTCGTTAAAATTCAAACTGTTATCTTTATCTATTTCAGCAAAAGTACCTTAAAATATGGCCAATAGCAAGCGCGATTTAAATATCCGTCTGTTAAAAGATTCTGAAGGCGACGATCCGATAAAATCTCTTTCTATTTACAGGCTTTTCAAAAAGAAAAAGCCCCGATTGTTTCACAATCAGGGCGGCTGAAATTATAATAGACGAAACCTAGTTCACAGCGATATCTTTCGCAGGAATATTAGTTTCGGGGTTTTTTGGAAGGGTAATTTTTAAGATGCCATCTGTATAACTAGCAGCAATCGCGTCGGTCATAACTTTTCCATTTAAGGAAAAAGCCCGTTCAAAGCTTCCGTTGCTGTATTCTCTTCTGGTAAACTTTTCTATAGTTTCCTCAGTTTCCTTCGGCGAGTAGGAAATGGTTAATATGTCGTCCTTTGTATTTACCTTCAAATATTCTTTAATCAATGCAGGTGCAAATAAATAGATGATGAAATTTTCGTTTGTTTCTTCAATATTTGCCGGTACACGTCTGAATCCTTCCCTGAAGAACCCTTCAAAGTTCCGTGTAAATTTTCTGCCGTGGTGGTCACCAAATTTTCCCTTCTGTCTCCAGCCACTGTGTATTTTGCCCGAATGGCATCTATGTTCGTTGTACATTTTTGTTCTTTTAAAAATTTAATTTATTGATTTAACTGATATCATCAATTAGAGTTGCTGTATTGCAATCTCGGAATTCCGAGTAACCTCGTGATGATGCTGGCATATGGGTAATCAGGTGAAAATATGGCATAGTCAAATTTCAATCCTCTTATTTGTACGGCAATATCATCGATGAACTTCATCGGTTCCAAAAGCGCTGTAATCAACCCAGATGTAGGTTTTTCTTCAGCATTTTTGTTAAATGCGTCCAGCTCTTTGCTATAAGGTTTAAATTCAGCTCCAATATCTTCAATAGGCCGTTTGAATTCATCCGAACTAAAAAAGGTCACCTGTTCGCCACGATTAATTAATTCACTGGCTAAGTGGAGAATTGGATTTACATCATCCTGAGAAGGGCTGCTGAGTAGTAAAATCTGCGACATAACTTATCTTATTTTGATTGAACTATCAATGCGCACCACATTGCTATCTTCTACTTTTCCTACATGATGGTTATGGACGTGATTCCGATAATGTTCATCCTTACAGTCATATTCGTGATAATGTCGGTTTTTAAAATCCAGTCTGTCGCGATAACCATACTGTATAGCCAATACATTTAAGCTGTAAAAGGTCGTTACAGCCACAACTAATGCTAATATTATTCTGAAAGCTTTCATATTACTGGTAGTTTACGTTAATGTTTTGGATGTATCCGTTTTCGCTGATTACAGGTTTATACCATTGGTTATCTATTGGAACAACCGGAGCATAATGCGAGCTGAAGTTTTCAAAATGCTGTTCCAATCTGCGATGTCTTCGTCCCCTGAAGAACATTTTAAATACAAACCCTATGATGATCATGCCAAAAATAAATTTGAATATAAATGGTATAAAGAATGCAATTGCACCAAGTACAATTCCAAATCCTATTGATTTTAATATTTGTTTCATATTGATATCCTGTTATTTAATAGGGTAGACGGAAGAACTTAATTTTTACTTTAAAAAACGTAAAATGTTTTTTATAAGCCTTCCGGGTTTGTAAGCGAGATTTGTTGACTATACGGCATAAAAAAAGCCAGCTTAAAAGCCGGCCAGAATTATTGTTTGTTGCGGTGTCCCCATCCGCCGCCACATCTTCGTTTATATTCTTCTTTGAACCTTGCCCGCTCCTCATCGTTCATATTTTGCCATTTCGATCGCATGGCCATTGCACGCTGTTTGAAGCGGCTGTTATCTCCACCTTTTTTAAAGTTCCCAAACAGTATTCTGCACAGCACCAAAAGGCCTAGTGCCTGCCAAAAGTTCAACCTGCCCGCGTGTACCACTTCAGGTAATATAGCGTTCCAAAGAAACATGACGATGTAGCCCAAAGCTGCTGCAATTAATGCCACAACAGGTAAAAAGCAAATAAATTTTTGCACTTTACTAAACTTTCTGTTTATCATATCTTCCTAGTTAATAGTTTATAAATTCCTGATATAAATTTTGTAAACGACTACGCAAGTGCTTAACTGCATAGCCCTTTCTTGAAATTAATGTTTTAATATTTTCACCTGTTTCATCAGCTATCTCCTGAAATGTCCTGTCCTCCAGTTCATTTTGAACAAAAATATAGCGTTGGTTTTCAGGAAGTTCTTCCAGTGCGAGGAAAAGCTGGTCCCAGAATAATTTTTTTAAACCTTCTTCTTCTGGTGAGTAAGACTCGGCGAGTAAAATTTCCCTGAAGTTAATTTCACCATCTTCATCTTCGTAGCTCAGATCTTCAATAAGAACATCTTTTTGTTTACGATAGCGATCAGTAATTTTGTTTCTGGCGACACGATAAAGCCAGCCACCAATCTGTTCAATCGCACCAGCTTCAGGCTGGTTACTCAATTGATACCATACATCCTGTAAAATATCTTCTGCGTCCTCATCTGTATTCACCCTGCCTCGGATGAAACTAAATAAGCGTTTGCCATAGCTGGCAACGGTAGAGATTATATTTTGGGATTCGTTTGTAGGCACTAAATTCTGTTAGATATACCAGTAAACGGATGAAAGTAAATATTACTTTAAATTATTTACGATTTTTTTAATAGCCTTATTGGTACTGATAGCTGAACTTACTTTAGGGCTGCTGTTGGATATGTCCCTTTGTCTACAAGCACTTTAATATTGCCTTCTAAATCAGAAATATAGATTTTGCTGCTTTCAGAATGTTTTTCCGAGCCACTGAAAAAGATACGGTCGTCACGAGTAACAAAAAGATCAGGGGTATTGGTATTTTGCGGAGATATCCTTTTTACCGCTTTGCTTTTAAGGTTAAGAATATAAATAGCGGTACCGGGTTTGTCAGATCCTGCCAATACCTCATTGTTGCCGGCACTGAAAATGATATGTTTTCCATCACTGGAATAGAAGAAGGGATTTACAGCCGATATCGTAATTTGGTGATTTACCAGGCCGGAAATCAACTGTTTGGATAATTCTTTTCCGGTTACAGCGTAGGTGTATAGACCGGTTAAATCGTGAGCAATTATTTCTCTATTGTTTTTCCAGGTAGGTGCAAAATAGCTTATCTTGGACTGCTCATCAAAAATGATATTTTGGGTATTATCAATTTTTGTTGTTCCGATTTTCCATCCGTTTTTAACCCGTATCTGGTAAGCAATGGTTTGCCCATCAGGCGACCATGAAGCCTGGTCAAATTGTTCGCTGTCAGCATGTAGCTGCTGCTGACTCTTGTTCTCCAAATCGGCAACCCAGATACTTTTATTACCCGCACTATCTGTAACCGTATAAGCCAATTTATTTCCGTCAGGAGAAATTGCCGGATGGGTTGCGCCACCAAATGAAATTTGTTTCATGGTGTCAATGCTTGTTGCCACAATCTTACTGCCATCCTGATAGGCTAGCGCAAAGTTCTTGCCGCTAAGCGAAACCGTATCCAGAACGGGCGTACTGGCATCATTGCTTTTATGATTGCATGAACTAATCATTATTGTGAATGAGGTGCTGAACGCAATGAGGATCAAGTCGAGTTTCTTCATGGACAATTTTACAAATTGTTTTTGTAATCACTTTATCACAATGAGCTAAAGCTATTATTTTACTTTGATATGCCTTAAATGAAAAAGCCCTGAGTCAGGGCTTTTTTTAAATCTATTTCTTTTTATCAGCGTAACCGAATACTTTTTGTAAAAGTGTCGAACTTCGTGAACTTAGATTATCCCGTATTTTAAGTTCTTCTTTGGCTACTTCAATGAATAAGCCGTCAATCGCTTTCTGTGTAACGTAGGCAGTTAAATTCGTGTTCACTGGTTTAACTAATGGTATTTTATTGTACTGTGTCGTCAGGTCGCTGTAATATTTTGTCGCATTTACTTTACTTAAACTATTGGTCACAATCGGACTGAACTTTTGAGTCAGGTCTGCTGTTGTTACCCTTTTAAAATATTCCGTTGCTGCATCTTTATTGCCTAAGAGGATATTGGTCGCATCGGTCAACGTCATTTGCTTGATGGCAGAAACAAAAATGGGTTTTGCTTCTTTAGCTGCATCTTCAGCAGCACGGTTTAAACTGGTAATTACATTATCACAAAGTGAATTAAACCCAATACTTCGAAGCGTTTTTTCTACCTTCTGGGCTTCAGGGGGCATTAAAATTTTCACTGCAAGGTTGCCCAGAAAACCATCTTTAACAGATAACCGATCAGCGCCGGCCGAAACACCGATTTGCAAGGCTTCCTTAATTCCCTGTCCAATCTCCAATGTAGTGGGTGTGCCGGTTGCACTGGTGGTTGTGGCTTTTTCAGTTACTTTCTTGAAAATATCGCCCAGTTTAATCTGAGCGTTTACATTCAGGTTTGAAAATAACATTAATGCCAGGGATGCAGATAGAATATTAATTTTTTTCATTCATGATGAGTTTATCTTTTATGCTTAGCAAATCTTTTGCCATTAGTTTGGCTGATTTTACCAAACTTAAAAATTCTGAACGGTAACCTTCTTCATCTTTTCCTTTTGCATTTTCAGCTAAAGAAATTACCTGCTCAAAGTTAGCATTTTGTTTGAATGAAGACTTCCTTAATATCATTCCGAATTCTGCAACCGCTGCGGCAAATCTGAAATTATCGCTTCGTGCATTCAAACCAATAGGATTATCGCTTAAACCGCGTATGATTAATTTGCTTTTGTTTCCCGTAGGTTCTTTATAACGCAGCTTTACTGTTAACATCTCTCCTGAATTTTCATATCCTGATTGAATGGTTTTCTGGTATTTCAGGTCGTCAACAGAACCTGATAAAACATCTTTGGCACCGACCGGAATTATTTCATAGAGTGCAGTAACCGTATGCCCAGAACCAATTTCACCCGCATCTTTCTTATCGTCATTGAAGTCTTCTTTATTTAGCAAGCGGTTTTCATATCCAATAAGACGGTAGGATTGAACTTTCGAAGGATTAAATTCAACCTGCAGCTTCACATCTTTTGCAACGGTAAATAATGTTCCGCCAAATTCATTAACTAATACCTTTCTGGCCTCAGTTAAATTATCGATGTAGGCGTAATTACCGTTACCTTTATCAGCCATTATTTCCATTTTACTGTCTTTGTAATTGCCCATCCCATAACCGAGAACAGTTAAAAATATGCCGCTTTCCCTTTTCTTTTCAATTAACTCCTGCATATCAGCATCACTGCTTGCACCCACATTGAAATCACCATCAGTAGCTAATATCACCCTGTTATTTCCGTTTTTTACAAAGTTTTCACCCGCTATTTTATAGGCAAGCTCTATGCCTTGTCCTCCCGCTGTTGAACCGCCGGCGCTTAACTTATCCAAGGCTTCCTTAATTTTAATTTTCTCATCACCATTTGTTGCCGGCAAAACCACTCCGGAATTACCGGCATATACAACAATTGCCACTTTGTCTTTTGCCCTAAGCTGATCGGTCAGCAATTTAAAAGACGATACCAGAAGCGGTAATTTATTTGGATCACTCATCGACCCCGACACATCAATTAGAAATACCAGATTGGACGCAGGTAAATGTTCAGTTGGAATTACTTTTGCCTGCAAGGCGATCTGAACCAGTTTATGTTCAGCATTCCATGGCGCAGGACCAATCTCTGTGATGATATTAACCGGCTCCCCGTTTTTTGGTTGTTCATATTTGTAGTCAAAATAGTTGATCATTTCTTCTATCCTTACAGCGTCTGCAGGAGGGAGGCTTCCACCATTTACATATCTTCTGATATTTGTATAGGAAGCTGCATCAACATCAATAGAAAACGTAGAAAGCGGATCACTTTTAGCTTTATGAAAAATATTCTCGTTTATCATCGAATAGCTTTCATTGTTTTTAACCATGTCCATTTTTTCCATCCTCATTTTGCTTACGGATACCCCTGCAGCTCTTCCCAGAAAAGCGTGAGCCTGATCCAAAGTGGCCACAGATCCCGTGATTGAGGTTTTTTTCTGAATACCATACCCAACGACGACAATTTCATCAAGTGATTTCAAATCCGGTACCAGCGTAATCGAAATCCTGTTGTTGCGCCCGATTTTGATATGCTTACTGACATACCCAATGTAAGAAACCCTCAGCTCAGTGTCCTTATCTGACACTTCAATAGTAAACTCTCCCTTTGAATTTGTAGTAGTGACCCGTTTGCTGATGTTGGTTGCTATAGCGGCGTTGGGTAGCCCGGTGCTCCCATCAGTGACGATTCCGTTAATGATTCTTTTCTTGTCCGGCGAGAAGCCCACCAGCAAAACAATTGCAATTAAACATAAAAGTAGCTTTTTCATAATCGGTTAGTTTTAAGGATGATGTAGCTACTCTTACTTTTCCATATCGATACTCAAAAATATTTTTTATACTTGAGGGATAATTAACATAGCTACCTTAATTTTTGAAGTTTATAAAGAACACAGCTGGAAATAACCAGCACCAGGATGCAGAACTTATCGCCGCGTATAAAAACACAGGTGATTTAAATGCATTGGGTACGCTTTATAACAAGTATATGCACCTGGTTTTCGGTGTTTGCTTCAATTATTTTAAAGATGAGGAATTGAGTAAGGATGCTGTAATGCATATTTTCGAAGAATTGGTTACTAAGCTTAAGATCCACGAGGTACTGAATTTTAAAAGCTGGCTTCATGTCTTAACCAGGAATCATTGCCTGATGGCATTGAGAAAATCTTCCAGGCAAAATAACGTTTCTATAGACGACACCTTTGTGGAAAATACGGAGTTTGTGCATCTGGATATTGACAACACAAAAGAAACACAGCTTACCATTATGGAAAAGTGCATGGAAACTTTAACTGAGGAACAGCGAAAAAGCGTAGATTTATTTTATCTCCAGGAAAAATGCTACAAAGAGGTAGCAGAGATTACTGGTTATGATATGCTTAAGGTCAAAAGCTACATTCAGAATGGTAAACGGAATTTAAAGATTTGTATAGAAAAAAACAGTGGTGAATAACGATTGGTTAGATATTAATGTGCTGGAAGATTACCTTGATGGTAAACTTGATGCCAGGGGCATGCACTTTGTCGAGCGCCAGGCACTGGAAGATCCATTTGTGGCCGAAGCACTTGAAGGTTTGCGGCAGTCACCAAAACGTAAGCAAACACTTTCTATTTTACAGAAACAACTTCATGACAGGGTTTCTGAAAAACCTGTTAAGCGTAGAATGTGGGGGATCACCACTCAGCGTCTGAGCATTGCAGCAACCGCCACCGTAGCTTTTATTGCGGTAAGCATTCTGTTTTTCATGAGGGAGTCCAATCGTAAGAATGCAGAAATAGCAGCTAGAAAAGCCAATGGAGTAATCGTTAATCTTGATACCGCTACCGCTGTTGCAGTAACTAAGCCACATACGCCTGGCGGCCAAAAGAACGCCCTTCAGTCATCTTCGATGGACCATGCCATCACCGAAGCAAAAACAGGGTATCTGGCAAAAAACAGCAAACAAGCCACAAGGCAGGCCAAGATAGACGTTACTGCCTCTCAGGAGCGATTATATGAAGAAACTGCTGTCAAGGCCAAAGCTCAACCGCTAGCGCGTCAGGCTGATCAGCAGACATTACTTAAAGAATCAGATATGAGTCCTTTGCCCACAACAGGGAATGCGCAGGTTGTGTTTAGCGGGAATGTAGTCGATAAGCTGAACGGCAGGCCTATTCAAGGTGCTATAGTAAAATCGTTGGGTGGAAAGGGCATTACGGCTACAGACTCAAAAGGATTTTTCTCGCTACCAGTTGATAGCATAGCAAAGGATAAAGACTTGCTGATTAGTGCAATAGGGTTTAAGGAAGTTCCGGTAATAGGTGTTCAGGACCCTAATGCGATAAGAAATGCAATGAGTGGTGATAAATCTTTACAGGAAATAGCATTAATTACAGGGTCAAATGGTAGGAAGAAAGAAGATATCAAAGCGCCTACAATTACTTTGCGTGCAGTACAAAACTTAGATGGTAAGCCGCTTGAAGAAATTTCTAAACCAATTCCTGTATCCACCATTAATTATCAGGAATATCTGGAGCATAACAATAAACTGTACAATGCTAAAGGTCCGGAGCAATATGTAATCCTAAGCTTTAAAGTCAACAAAAATGGTCGTCCATCAAACATCAAAGTAATTAAGTCGCTTGATAAAAAGGCCGACGCGGAGGCCCGCCGTTTAGTTCAGGCCGGTCCAGACTGGGTGTTGCCTCAAAAAGGGACCAACGAAGTGGAGTTAAGTGTTAAATTTTAGTTGCTTTCATTCAATTATACTTATAATTAAAAAAGACCATAGCTTTTGCTATGGTCTTTTTTATTCGATATATTTTTGCTCTATTTTACAAAATAGATAATGGCATAGATAATTGCGGCTAAAGTTGCCGAAACCGGAATAGTTAAAATCCAGGCCCAGATCAAATTAATAGTTACACCCCAGCGAACAGCAGAAACACTCTTTACAACACCCACACCAACAATTGAACCGGTAATGGTATGTGTAGTGGAAACCGGAATCCCGAAGTGCTCAGTAATTCCCAAGGTTACCGCGCCGGCACCTTCAGCTGCAACACCTTCAAGGGCTGTAACTTTAGTGATTTTAGATCCCATTGTTTTTACAATTTTCCAGCCACCACTCATTGTACCAAGAGAGATTGCGGAGTAACAACAGATTGGAACCCACGCAGGCATCGCTTCGAAGTTTGGAATTACTTTCGCAGCAATTAATGCCGTGGCAATAATACCCATAACCTTTTGTGCATCGTTACCACCGTGAAAGAAACTTAATGCTGCAGATGATAACAACTGCAATCTTTTAAACCATTTTTCAGCAGTCGCCGGTTTGGCGTAACGGCAAATATTGATAATGATCAAGGTTAATATCACAGAGATTACCATACCAATAATTGGCGCTAATACAATAAAAGAGACAATTTTAACAACATAACCCATCTCCACGGCGGCAAGCGGACTTGCGCCCGTAAGTAAAGCATGTGTCATTCCTGCGCCAGCAAATCCCCCAATTAATGTATGAGAAGAACTGGAAGGAATACCGTACCACCAGGTTAACAGATTCCACATAATTGCAGCCACTAAGCCGGCAAGAATTACTTCCAGGGTGATGTAACTTTCAATTACCGTTTTAGCAACGGTATTGGCCACTTTATGGTCTGTAAAATAAAAATAAGCTGCAAAATTAAATAGCGCAGCCCATAAAACTGCCTGAAAAGGCGTAAGAACTTTTGTAGAAACAACCGTTGCAATCGAGTTAGCGGCATCGTGAAAGCCATTAATGTAATCGAAAGCAATTGCCAGAATTACAACAACAACCAATAAGGTAGTTACCATGTTTGTGTTTTATTAAGCGTTTTTAACCAGGATAGTTTCAAGAACATTTGCTACATCTTCGCATTTATCTGTCGCTTTTTCTATCGTTTGTAAAACCTCTTTTTGTTTGATTAATTCAATTGCATTGGTTTCGTATTCAAATAAACGGGCAACAGCCAATGTAAATACGTAGTCAGCCTGGTTTTCTCCACTGTTAATGCGGATACATGCATCTGCAATTACGCGGATGTTCTTAAAGCTGCGTAGTTCTTTGATAGCTTTGTCGATGTCAGTACACATTTCAACCAGCAACTCGGCAATTTTAACAATCGGCTCATTGATTGTATTCATATTATACATTTGCATACGGTTTGCTGTTCCATAAATGTAATCAGCAACATCGTCAACAGCTGTAGCCAATGCATGGATATCTTCCCTGTCAAAGGGAGTGATAAAGTTCCTGCTTAACTCAAGAAAGATTGAATGTGTAATATCATCTCCGACGTGTTCTAAGCGTTCTATTTCCTTAAAAATGGTTTTTCTGCTTTCTGCATCTGCTGTACTTACCATTTCTAAAAGAGCGTCAGCAATTTTTAAAGCATTGCTACCGGCTTGCTCAAAAAGAGGATGAAATTTTCTGTCTTGAGGTGTAAAGAACTTAAAAATATTATTCATGTTAATTTTTAATATGTTGCAAAGCTACAAGCTCAATGTTAAGTTAATGTTAATTTCATAATTATATTAACTGATTTTAGTCAATAAATCCATTAAGCCAACGATTTTAGCTGTTTGATAATGAATACTTAAGGATGAATATGGCCACTACACACTTCACTGGTGTCCGCGGTTATAAAGTTAAGAATGTATCTGTAAAGCAAAGTCATAGATCGGATGTGCCTATCCCCCTTTTTGTAACGTAAATGCGAAGGTGGTGCCAATCCCGGGTGTACTTCTCACTGAAATGGTTTGCTGATGTGCTTCCAGAATGTGTTTTACAATGGCCAGTCCAAGTCCCGTCCCGCCAACCTCTCTTGCCCGATGGCTGTCAATACGGTAGAACCGCTCAAATAAACGGAGTAAATGTTTTTCTTCAATGCCAATCCCATTATCTGTAACCTCTATCAGGAACTGATCATGTAGTTCAAATATTTTTATTGCGGTTTCGCCTTGCTCTATTCCATATTTAATACTGTTAACCATTAAGTTAATCAATACCTGACGGATTTTTTCCCTGTCGGCATTTACCATGGTAAGGGCGGTATACTTATCTTTAAAAAAAAGTTTAATGTGTTTGTCTTTCGCTCTGTCTTCAAGATTTTCCATTACCTCCCTGGCCAGCTGTACAAAGTCAAATTTTTGATAATTGATGGGCGACTCCCCGGTCTCAAGCTTTGAAATAGCGTCCAGGTCATTAATCAGGTAGCTTAAACGTTCAACGTTGTTTTCAGCCTTCTTCAAAAACTTTATGGCCATATCCGGATCGTCTTCAATACAATCCTGCAAGGTTTCTATATACCCCTGTATCGCAAAAAGAGGGGTCTTAAATTCATGAGATACGTTAGAAAGAAATTCACGACGGAATTGCTCCTGTTTTTTGAGCATATCGATTTCCTTCTTTTTCGCACCGGCCCATTCTTTTACTTCCTGTTCAACATCATTTATAGGGTCAGAACTTACATACTCGCCCAGCGCATCTTTTAAATCTTTTCCAAGTTTAAGATTATGAATCAACTTATAAATCAACTTAATCTTGGTATAAATGTATTTCTCCAGAAGATAGTAAAAAACAAGAAAACTGCTCAGGAACGACACACCAAAGGAAATGGCCAGATAGTACCAGCTGTGCTGAAAGTAAAAATTTACCATGCCGATAGATAATGACACAGCCAGGGCAGTAAATAAAACCAGCACACTCAATTTCATGTGTGCAATTTAATAGTTTTATGTTAATGCCAGGTTAACTCAATTGCTTTTCGGTTAAATATTTCCAATACCTTTTGGGAACATGTCTGATATGGAGTTTGGTATTTTTGCGTGCGACTATATTTGCACTCTTAAAATAATCTTTCCACAAAACCGAATACAATTCTTCCTTTCCATCAAGCAATATGGGATCTGGATTTTTACTGTTTGTACCTTTCGAGAAATCTATTGTAATTTCCTCAACGGTGTCGAGGTTGTAATGAAGGCCGTATTTTCTTTTCAAATCGTATATAATCCATTGCTGATCGGCATAACGATTTTTAAAATGATTGGAAATCAAGGGAAGTACATTGAAATCGGGATCAACTCCTGTGTAAAATATTCCATCGGCTGTATGCTGAAAACGAATAAACGCTTCCATTCGGTGCTTTTCCCGTTCAACACTTTTGGCATACTTAGACAAGGCTATCACGTGGTCATTCCCATAATTGCTTTCGGCCCCGGCTTCGTTCTGAAAAATATATATTGCAAACTGAAATAAATGGTCATACGCTTCCGCAATTTCTGATAAATAGCTGCAATAAAACTTTCGAATCCAGTCCCGCTTTATTTTTTTTTGCAATCCCGTCCAAACCCGGTCAGCTTTTTCTGAATCTGTAATCACATACAAATGTTCGGAAAAAGCTTCAGGTTGAAAAACCGTTGCAGCTTTTAGCTTTACTTTTGCCGCTTTACGCTCGAAGTGTTCAAAAACTGCTGTCAGAAGACCGGGAAAAGAGCCATCGAAGATATAGGTCATTTTACTCTAGCGGAACAGAATTGTCAGAATCAAAAAACAATAGGATTAAAACAGGATCAGTTGATTGCTATCTGTTTTTATGTACTTACTTTGACTATCGGCTAAAATGAAGGCCTTAATTTGAGTTCCCTGATAGTCTTTCAATTGATAAGGACTGTCGGCACAGGTAATAAAATGTTTCGCCCGGTTATAGGCCACACCTATCTTTTTTAACTGATCAATTCTGAGCTTCCCAAACTTACGTGCCTGAACAATTTTTTGTGCAGACATTACACCAATTCCCGGGATGCGAAGAATCATTTTATAATCAGCTTTATTTATATCAATCGGGAAGTGTTGCATATTGCGAATAGCCCAGCTTAATTTCGGGTCGATATCAACATCCAGATTGGGATTAGCATCATTTAAAATCTCCTGTACCTTAAATCCGTAAAAACGCATGAGCCAATCTGTTTGATAAAGTCTGTTTTCGCGTAGCAATGGAGGTTGTGTTCCTAAAACCGGCATCCTGCTATCATTGCTGATTGGAACGTATCCTGAATAATAAACACGCTTTAAAGAAAAGTTTTTATAAAATGTATTCGCTGTGTACATGATATCTTTATCGCTTTCCGGTGTTGCGCCAATAACCATTTGGGTACTTTGTCCCGCTGGTACGAACTTTGGTACATGTTTAATCAGTTTTTTATCTGCTGCGAATTGTTTGATATTTTGCTGAACAAATGATAAGGGTTTAATCACGTCATTATGGCTTTTCTCAGGAGCCAGCAGCTTTAAACCAGCTTCGGTAGGCATTTCAAGATTAATGCTCATCCGATCAGCATATAGCCCGGCCTCTTTGATCAACTCATCACTCGCACCAGGAATTGTTTTCAAATGGATGTAACCATTATAATTTTGTTCCAGTCGCAACTTTTTGCAAACCAGTAACAAGCGCTCCATCGTAAAATCAGCATTTTTAAAAATTCCCGAACTTAGAAACAAGCCCTCAATATAATTCCTTCGGTAGAAATTCATAGTGAGCTCAACCACCTCGTCAACCGAAAAAGCGGCTCTTTTAACATCATTGCTCTTTCTTGATACGCAGAAAAGGCAGTCGTAAATACAATGGTTGGTTAAAAGGATTTTGAGTAAAGAAACACAGCGGCCATCTTCAGTGTAAGTGTGGCAAATGCCAGAAGTATGACTATTGCCAAGACCCTTCCCTTCATTCTTACGTGTACTACCACTCGATGAACAGGAAACATCATATTTAGCAGCATCAGCAAGGATGTTTAATTTTTCACGAATTCTGTCAAATTGCATAAGCTATCTTTTGCTAACAAAAATAGCTAAAAAACTAATTAAATTAGCTTTTTTGTTAATAAATGATATTCGGTAGGGGAGTATGAAAGCTAGATTTCCAGTGAGAATTCAGGTTTTGCAGATTGCCCGAAGGTTTGGTTGGGCATCGCCTGTGCCTGATAATATTGTAATTCTCTGAAAAATTGAATTGCTTCTGCGTCAGCATGTTTCAATGCTCCCAAATTAATTACATAATTAGGAGATTTAAACGCAATCTGATAAAAAACACCTCCATTGTGGTTGTCAAACATTTCGGTTATTCGATCGATATTTTTCCAGCTTGAAAATACCATTGTCCGGCGGTATAGAAATGATGTCCTCTTCAGCTTAATCGTTATGCCCTCATTCTCTAATGAAACTTTTGCTGCTACAAAAATCTGGGTATTTTTAATCCATATCAAAAGCGAAAAGATTGTGGCTACGAGCAGGGCTGTAAGTAATAAGATAACGAGCTCAGAACTAGGTGTGGGAATGTTGAACAGGAAATAAAACATCAGCGAAATAAAAAACACTGGAATGCCAGCCATTGCAATTAATAGCACACTATTTTTGTGGTATTTAACTTTATAAGAACTCATGAGCATTATTTTTAGTAAAAATATGCACAATTAGTCTATCTGAGAATACTGATTAATGAGTATTTTTAGAAGTGTAAGGAGTTAATTCCCTTCCCATTCTGAATAAAAGTGATCCAGAAAAAGGAGCATGAAGTCGTGTCTTTTCTGTGCCAGTGCCTTTCCGGTAACTGTGTTCATCATGTCTTTCAACAATAACAATTTCTCGTAAAAGTGGTTTATTGTAGGTGCAGTAGTATTTTTATAACTTTCTTTGGAGTGATGTTGCTCCACTGAAACCTCCGGGTCATACAACACGCGGTTTTTGAATCCACCATAAGTAAAAGCCCTTGCAATCCCAATGGCACCAATTGCATCCAAACGATCTGCATCTTGTACAATTTGCATCTCTTTTGACGAAAAACCAGTGTTGTCAAAACTGTTCTTGAACGACATGTTTTGAATGATCAGTTTAACATGTTCGATAACCTCAAGATCGACATTAACCGACAACATGAATTCTTCTGCCACGCGTGGCCCAAGCGTTTCGTCGCCGTTATTAAATTTAGGATCTGCAATGTCATGTAACAGGGCAGCCAGGGCAACAATCAACTCATCGCCATTTTCCTGTTTATTAATATTTAATGCTGTTTTAAGCACACGTTCGATGTGAAACCAATCATGGCCAGCCTCAGCATTAGCCAATGTCAATTTTACAAATTCTACGGTTTCATTAAGGATAGACTGCATAAATTATAATTTGTTCCAAAGGTATTGGAAATCTATGCACAACGAAAGAAATGATTTCAACAGTTAATCATAAATTTAACCTGTTGAAAGTGCTCTGTTCTCATCATCCGTAATGATCTTAATCAAATCCTGATGGTTCAAGGTAAGCAGATATGCAACCTCCACTTCCAAAATGGCAGCGATTTGAAAAAGGCGATCAACAGTTAACTTACTGTAGCCAAGTTCAATTTTGCTATAGGCATTCTGCGATATCTTCAATTTTGCTGCCAGATAATCCTGAGTATAATCTCTATACTCTCTTATCTTTCTAATATTTCCAGCAACATTCTTTGTTTTTAAAGCCAGTACATCTTCCATAAAATAGGGATAATTTTAACGTTTTGATAATATACGCGTTTTTTTAGATGGCAGATTCCTGAAACAACAACTTTTAATACTGTAGGGAATAAAATACTATGGCTTATTTGAGCATAATCAAAACATAACAACAACTGAAAAGTTTATTAAATTCCTTTTAGTTGTTGTTAATCAATATATTGTCAGTGATTTATTTATGATGTTCTGAGCTATAGAGATCTATTTCAAGATTTGACTATAATCAAGGCTTTTCTTCTAAGCAATAGGAGATACTTATGACCATGATCCAGCCTGAGATTGTTTAAAGGTAAAATTCAGCAAATTTTAATACAGACCCCAGTCATCCTCAAATTCATCTTTTTCGAAACATTTTACCCATTCGATGAATAACAAGCGAAACTTATCAATCTCATCCAATACGATATCTCTGTATTCAGGTGTACAGATCTCAAACATATCAGCTGCTCTTACCTGAGTTTCCAGCTCTTTGCAATTGGTACGGATAACAGATGCATTTTCCATTCTCAGGATGTACATGTTAGCCCCTTCTGCGCCAATTATTTTTGGACACAGCATCATGGCATTTTGCATGATCAGGCTTCCGGTCATGTCGGCCATTTCACCTTCCAGGGTTTCGCAAAATAAGGCTGCATATTTATACACAGCCCTTGCCTGGTTGTAAAGATTTTTTGCGCGATTGGCTTTTAACCTTACTTTGTCAGCCTCGAAAGGAGATAAATTTTCTACATCCTCATCGTCTCTGCCAAAGCGGTTAAAGTGTTCCCATTCGGGCATATGGTCCATGTCATCAAACTCCATATTCTTCAATTTTTCACGTCATGGGACGTAAGAGAGCGTAATATATTAATTTTCAGTTAAAAAGACTATGCGTCAGTTTGTGGTGTGCGGCGGGATCCATCATACAATTCGTATTCCAGCATCCTGCAATCCAGCTTGCCATTATAGAATTCTATTTTTCTCGAGGCTTTCAGCCCGATTTTTTTTGCAAGATCAGGATTTCCGGTAAAGATATAGCCCGAAAAACCTTTGCATTTGGTTTTCATGAAATCGCCCATGCGTTTATAAGTAAGTTCCAGTTTACTATGCACGCCTAACCGCTCTCCATATTCAGGATTAAAAACCACAACGCCTTTTCCATCTTCCGGTACGGGAGTAAGTTCAAAATCGCAAACCTCAAATTCAATCAAAGTGTCAACGCCAGCAGTTTTGGCGTTTTTACGGGTAACTTCTACTGCATCTTCAGAAAGATCTGACGCTACAATTTTCAGGTCAACATTTTTAATAACCTGGTCTTTTAAAATCCTGCGCTCTGAGAAAAATGCCTGCTCGTCGTATCCGATAATATGCATAAATCCATAGTTCATTCTATATAAACCTGGAGCACGGTTGGTTGCAATCAGTGCGGCTTCAATGGCCAGTGTTCCTGATCCGCACATTGGATTGATAAAAGCAGATTTACGGTCCCAGTTGGTTGCGTAAATTACTCCCGAAGCCAACGCTTCAAGCATTGGTGCTTTTCCGGGAATTTTCCTGTAACCATGTTTAGCCAGCGTTTCGCCCGAAGAATCGATAAAAACTTCCGCTTCTGCATCTTTCCAGTATAAATGAACAACTGCTTTATTGGCGTCAGATCCGGAGTTAGGGCGAATACCTTTTTTCTCCTTCATTCTGTCGACAATTGCATCTTTAACTTTTAGATTGGCAAAAAGCGGCGTAGTGATATTAGGGTTATCAACATTTGAAGTAACGGAAAAGTAACCGGTAAAGTCAATCAGTTCTTCCCACTCAATTGCTTTGATTTCCTCATATAAATCGTCAGGTGTATTTGCTTTAAAGTTTTTTATGGAGTATAAAATCTGACTGGCGCAGCGCAAGTTTAAATTGAGCTTTATGCACTCTGTAAGGGTGATATGGAGCTCAACGCCGGTGGCAAATGCTCTTTCTATGGTGTAACCTAAAGCCGTAACTTCATTTTGTAAATACGGCGATAGGCGTTTATTGCAGGTGATAATTACCCTGCTTTTATTGTGGAAAACTTGCATCATAATATATGCGAAGTTATCAATAAAATTATTGAGATTTGATGTTTAGAGTACAATATTAGTATTAGTTATGGAAATTAAAGGAAAAGTACACGAAGTAGGCGCAACGCAGCAAGTGAGTGAAACGTTTAAAAAACGTGATTTAATAGTAGAATACGCAGAAAATCCAACATACCCAGAATATATTCGTTTTGAGGCTTTGCAAGATAAAACAGCATTATTAGATACATTCAAAACTGGCGATGAAGTGGAAGTTTTCTTTAACTTACGTGGCCGTCCCTGGACAGATAAATCAGGAAAAACATCATATTTTAACAGTTTGGTAATCTGGAGAATTAATGCAGTTGCTGCAGGTGCTCCGGCTTCAGCCCCAGCTTATGCAGCTCCGGTTGATGTAAGTAACACCACTGGTGAAGACGATGATTTGCCTTTCTAAATAAAGATTCTTTTTTAAGCAAACAATTTTGAACCATGCCGGGGCTTTTGTCCCGGCATTTTTTTTTCTAATCATCCTGAATCATCTTTATTTAACCTTTTACGGATCATGCTTGATCATGGAAAGTGTTTTAGATGATGAAGATATTGCTCAATTATTTCACTTTATAAACACAGTAGTTAGACACAGATTATTCACTTGTAATTGTCATGGTAGTGTCTCGGATCTGAACAGGATCCGAAGAGGATCTGAATCGTAAGACATTTTTTCACACTCTTCCAGTTTCATTTGGATTTAAGATCTTGTAATTTCATATCTCAAGTATTCGGCATGTTCATGTTAAATTTTGTTAAAAACAAATGGTTCAGTCTTTTAATGGTTATTTTTGAAATTTACAACGCGTAAGTTTTCAGTTCAAACATGAACCAGATATTTGGGTAAATGAAGAAGAGAGGTTTTTGGTTAATTACCGTGTTAATGACGGTAGCTTTGCTTGGGGTTTTCGTAATGCAATTGTATTACATCAGGGAATCGTATAAGCTAAAATCTCAGCTATTTGATGAGCAGGTAAATCAAACACTCACTTCGGTAGCCAATAAAGTTCAGCGTAGAAACGTTGCTGATCACCTTACCAGGAAAGATGCTGAAAACAAATTAAAGCAACTGCAGGATTCCAGGCAGCGCGCACTCGACATTAAAGATTTAAGACAGCAATATATTCAGGGAGCAGAATTGCGGCAAGCCGAACGGGAGAATGAGATTGAAAACTATTTGAACCAGCAGGATAGTATCATCCGGGTATCTTACCGTGCTCCAGATGTGATATCTGAAAAAGAGTATAGTTCTCTAACATCCAAAAACGGCGATAAACTCGATTTGCAAATGGATGCCATTGTAGATATGAGAAGCCTGATTTTAAAGGGTTATAGTATGCGTACCAAGCCATTTTCTGCTCCTCCAAAAGCTTTCGAATTTAAAAGCATGCAAAGCTTGCCAGATACTTTACGATATCTGGTTTTTGACCCGAGAGATGGAAGTCCGGGTTTTGCCAATGTGCCGAAAATACCGAACGATTTAGAAAAGAAGTTTAAGCGTGAAGACGATATTGCCAAAAAGCAGCTCGAAATTAAAATTGCGGCACTAGGGAAGGATACTTTTACTTATACCCGTTTAAGTGTAGTTGAAGATGTATCTAAAGAGTTGCAGGAAACTAATATCCCCATTTACAAACGAATCAATTTCGATTCGCTGGGTAATTTGATAAAAGGTGAGTTGCAGGCGCACAATATCAATCTGGAACCATCTTACCGGGTATCGCTGGCAAAGAAAGATTCCACGATTTTCATGACAGCTTCCAATGTTAAAGGTGAGTTTTTACCTGAAAACACCTATAAAATCCCTTTGTTTGGAAATGATATCTTTCGGGATCCGGGAATGCTTTTTGTTAGTTTCCCAAATAAAAACTCAGCTATAGTTTCTAATTTAAGCGCTACTTTAGCTTCATCTGTAGGGCTGTTACTCGTGCTTGTTTTCATATTTTCTTACACGTTATATGCCATCTTAAAGCAAAAGAAAATATCGGAGATGAAAACAGATTTCATTAACAACATGACACACGAGTTTAAAACTCCGGTGGCAACCATTATGATTGCCAGTGAAGCGCTTAAAGACCCGGAGGTTACCGAAGATAAAAACCGGCTGAAGCGTTTAGCGAGTATTATTTACGATGAGAATGTTCGACTCGGAAGTCACATTGAGCGGGTTTTGAGCATTGCCCGTTTAGAAAAAGGGGAGCTAAAAATGGAGATTGAAGAGGTTGATATGAATGATCTCATTGTGATTGTGCTGGATAGCATGGGTTTACAGCTGGAAAAGAAAAATGCCATTATCAACATCAATACCGAGGCTCGAAATGCCACAGTGTTGGGTGATGAATTACATCTCTCAAATGTGATTTATAACTTGATTGATAATGCCAATAAATATAGTGTTGAAACGCCAGAAATTACCATTACCACACGAAATACTCACAGTCGGCTGATTATAGAAATAGCAGATAAAGGTATCGGAATGACAAAGGACCAGACGAAAAGAATTTTTGATCAGTTCTATCGTGTTCCAACAGGTAACCTGCACGACGTGAAAGGTTTTGGCTTAGGGTTAAATTACGTGCAGGACATTGTGAAACAAAGCAATGGTACAATTAAAGTGAGTAGTGAAAAAGATAAAGGAACGACATTCGAAATATCTTTACCTTTATCAAATTAACTAACTGTCGGTACAAAAGCTTGCTTTATCGATACATCAATAACACAACAGTTTAATTTATCTAATATAGTGTCGAATTAATTTAATCACCATATTAATTAAACCGTTATGCACACTCATAATCAAACCTTCAGTGTAGGTAATGCTACATATGTGAATAAAATTAAGAAAATGAAGAAAATACTTTTGGTTGAGGACGATCCGAATTTAGGATTATTGCTACAGGATTACCTGCAGTTAAAGGGCAAGTTCGAGGTTGTGCTTTGTACTGATGGTGAGGATGGCTTGAGGGCATTCAATAAGCAAAGTTTTGATCTTTGTATTCTCGACGTGATGATGCCTAAAAAAGACGGCTTTACACTAGGTAAAGACATTAGAAAGGTGAATGCTCATGTTCCGATTATTTTTGCCACTGCTAAAACCATGCTGGAGGATAAATCTGCTGCGTATGATTTAGGAGGGGATGACTATATTACAAAGCCCTTTCGCATCGAAGAACTTCTGCTTCGAATAAACGCCATGTTTAAGCGTGTGGCAAATAAAGGAGACCAGGGTGAAGAAGCTGCTGAAACTCAGTTTTCAGTAGGGAAATATATTTTTGATTACACTACGCAGATCATCTCCAGTGGCGATGAACATCAAAAATTGTCGACCAAAGAAGCTGAGCTTTTGCGTTTGCTTTGCCTGAAGAAAAACACTGTCTTAACACGTGAAGAGGCCTTGTTAAGTATTTGGCACGACGATAATTATTTCAACGGGCGTAGTATGGATGTGTTTTTAAGTAAACTGCGTAAGTACCTGCGGGGCGATTCGAGTGTTGAGATTATCAACGTTCATGGTAAAGGTTATAAGTTATTGGTTAATTAAAACCATATTTATCTGCTTTCTTGTGTAGGATTGGGAGGTCTCCGGAATTATTCGATGTATAAGTCCTGTTGAATTGCCGGAATCAGCTTTCTCTCCTGTGCCAGGGAAAATAGTGTATCAACGGCCTGCCTGCCTTTTTCGCCTAAATGAATACTATATTGATTTACGTACAGTTCGATGTGTTTGTACATCACCGCCTCGTCCATCGCTTTTGCATGCCGGCGTATAAAATCAATGCCTGATTTAGGATTGGCAAAGGCAAATTCAACTGACTTTCTGATTAACCTGTTAACTTTTAATTGCACATCCCTGTTGAGTTTTCTATTGATTACAATACCTCCCAGAGGAATTGCACATCCGGTAAGCTTTTCCCAATAATCGCCCAGATCCACGATTTTAGTCAAACCTTTATCCTGGTAAGTAAAACGGTTTTCATGAATGATCAGTCCAAGATCAATCTGATCATCAAGCAGGGCTGATTCAATTTCAGAAAAAACCATTTCCTGTTTATTCTGAAGCTGAGGATAGGCAATCCCTAATAAAAAGTTGGCAGTTGTATATTTCCCGGGAATGCCGATTTTAAGATTGCTGCTATCTTGATTGATCGCTTCGGCCAGGCTTTCTGCTGTATACTTGTGACTAATCAAGAGCGGCCCCACGCCAAAGCCTAATGCACTACCTGCATCTAATAACGCGTATTGATTTGCCACATAGGCGAAAGCATGAAAACTAAGCTTGGTAATGTCGAGTTGCCCTACAAGCGCTTTTTGATTTAGTGTTTCCACGTCATCGTAAAAAACTTCAAACTCTAAACCTTCGGTATCAATCTTATGATGAATCAGCGCATCAAAAATAAAGGTGTCGTTAGGGCAGGGAGAAAAACCAAGTGTAAGCTTCATGTTTCAAATGTAGTTACTGCGAAAAATTAAAAAGTCATGCTCAGTTCATTTCTCCGATAAATGAGATGGCCCAATCGTTCAGGTTTTTAATCGCCAAACCGATCTTCCAGTTTTCTTTATTGCGGGGTTCTACATAATTGGAAACACTTCTAATCTGAATACAGTCTATATGCTGTTGTTTGCAGGCATATAGCACAGCTGCGCCTTCCATGCTTTCTGTTGTTGGACTGAACCTCTTAACCAGGCTTGCAATACTTTTCTCGCTCCCTGTCACACAGTTTACGGTAATACCTTTTGCTAAAGGCAGCCCCACTTTCTTGTCCGTTTTTGACTTATAATGATTGTCGCCAAAGCCCAGGTCAGTGATGCTGATAAATTCATTTCCGTTTTCTGCCCCCAGTTCGGCAAAAATATCCTCGGTAATGTTCAAAACAGTGCCCAATTCAATATTTCTATTGAAACAACCGGCTATACCAAAGTTTACTACCAGGTTGTATTTTGGACTGAGGTGTTGCCCAAGGGCAAAAGCAGTTGCTACCATACCAACCCCGGTAATGAGTACATCGAAGCTTTTGCTCTCCACAAAGTCGCCTCCCGGCAAATTGAAATGCTGGTAGAAAAAAGCCAGTTCTGCTTTTGTGGCGGCTACAACTAAAGTTTTCATCAGGTAAATGTAGGAGATTGTTTTAATTAAATGGCTTTCTTTAGTCTTAAAGCTTAATGAGTATATTTGTACTTTATTTTATAATAATGATTTATATAACGAGAAAAGCATCATTTAACGCCGCACATAAATTAGCCCGTACCGATTGGGACGATGATAAGAATAGTGAAGTTTATGGTAAATGCGCCAATCCGAACTGGCATGGACATAACTATTGGTTATACGTTACGGTAAAAGGCGAGGTAAACCCCGAAACTGGTTTCCTTGTAGATTTGAAGTGGCTTAAGGATGTAATGAATACGTATGTTGTAGATAAGGTTGACCATAAAAACTTAAATCTGGATGTCGATTTTATGAAAGGCAAACTGGCCTCAACAGAAAATCTGGCCATTGAAATCTGGAAACAGTTGCTGGGCCCGATTTCAGAGAGCGGCGCGATTTTGCATTGCGTTAAAATCTATGAGACGGAAAATAATTATGTTGAATACTTTGGTTAATAACCCCAATTAATGAGCACAAAAGACGTATTAAAAGGCGAATCCAGAGACGGCTATGTAAAAATAGACCGCTATAATGAGGCAAAAATCGAAGCCGTTGCCACTCACTATAAAGATATCCTGGGTCAGCTGGGTGAAGACCCTGAACGTGAAGGTTTGATTAAAACACCTGAGCGTGTGGCTAAAGCTTTACAATATCTCACCCATGGCTATGACCTGAAACCCGATGAGATTTTAAAGTCGGCCATGTTTGAAGAAGACTACAGCCAGATGGTAGTTGTAAAAGATATTGAAGTTTATTCCATGTGTGAGCACCACATGTTGCCTTTTTTCGGCAAAGCGCATATCGCTTATATTCCAAACGGACATATTGTTGGGTTAAGTAAAATCCCCCGGGTTGTAGATGCTTTCGCGCGTCGTTTACAGGTGCAGGAACGTTTAACCAATGAAATCAGAGACTGTATACAGAATACTCTAAACCCGATGGGTGTAGCGGTGGTAATGGAGTGCCGTCATCTTTGTATGGCTATGCGCGGGGTGCAGAAACAAAACTCTGTCACCACCACATCTGCTTTTACCGGGACGTTTTTAAGTAATGATAAAACAAGAGCTGAGTTTTTAAGGCTAATTACAGCGAGTTTAGACTAATCAAGTTAAATACAAAGTATCAGATATCTGGGTTTAAGCAATAGGTTTTCTTTTTCTAAAACCCCATATCTCCAATTTAATTTTTAATGAAAGCATACATTTTTCCTGGACAAGGAGCACAATTTGTGGGCATGGGTAAAGATCTTTATGAGAATCCCGAAGCTGCAGCATTATTTGAAAAAGCAAATGAAATTATCGGTTTCCGTATCAGCGATATCATGTTTGGCGGAACAGACGAGGAACTGAAACAAACCAATGTAACACAGCCGGCAATTTTCTTGCATTCAGTGATTCTGGCTAAGGTTTTAAGCGAAGAGTTTAAACCTGATATGGTTGCAGGACATTCTTTAGGAGAGTTCTCTGCTTTAGTGGCTGCCAATGCACTCAGTTTTGAGGATGGATTGAAGCTGGTTATTGCGCGGGCAAATGCGATGCAAAAAGCATGTGAAGCACAGCCTTCAACAATGGCTGCTATTTTAGGATTAGCTGATGATGTTGTAGAGAAAATCTGTGCGGAGATAGATGCCGTAGTTGTTCCGGCTAATTACAACTGCCCTGGGCAACTGGTTATTTCCGGTAGTATTGAAGGTATCGACCTGGCTTGTGCAAGGTTAACCGAAGCGGGAGCGAAAAGAGCATTGAAATTAAATGTAGGGGGAGCATTTCACTCGCCTTTGATGGAGCCCGCCAAGGTAGAATTACAGGCCGCAATTGAGGCAACCAATATTTCTGCCCCGATTTGTCCGGTTTATCAGAATGTTGATGCAAAGCCTTATACTGACCCACAAGAAATTAAAGCGAATTTGATCAAACAATTAACCGGCGCTGTACGTTGGACTCAGACTGTTGAGCATATGCTGGCAGATGGGGCAACTGATTTTGTTGAGGTTGGGCCTGGAAATGTATTGCAGGGATTGGTTAAAAAAGTAAGCCGTGAGGTTCAAACCAGTAGTGCTGGTTTGGCTTAATTGACAGCTTCTTCAAATATTTGCAACGCCATAAACCAGACAGTTTATGGCGTTGTTTTTTATCAATAATTAATATCTTTATCAAAATCGATGAAATTGAGCTTTGGTGTAAAAATAAGGTTTCTCTTGTTTGTTTTAGGCTGCTGCCTTATTGCAACTTCTATTTCATTGAGCAGGTTTACTACCAAAAATGAACTCCTTGACCGCGATGCCAAAGAGATACAGGAAAACCTGTTGATCAAAGAAAAAGCAGTACAGGATTTTCTGGCCGATAAGCAGCAGGTTGCACTAGCCAGGCAGTTTCATCTTAAACCTGAGCATGCCATCCGTTTCATTACTACTTACCGTAAAATCAACGGGATTAACCTGCTCACCTATCAAAATAATCAGCTCAAATTCTGGAGCACTTATAAGGTTTCGGATATCGATCCGCTGGGGATTAAAGAAGGAATTTCGGTACTATACCTTTTAAATGGCTGGTATGAGGTGTTTAAAAGTACGCAGGGGAACTTTACTTTTATTTTCTTAATCTCCATTCAGTCGCAATATCAGTTTAAAGAAACCCAGTACTTCAAGAACGATCTCGATCCGCTGTTATCCAAATCCAGGCTGTTAACCATTGCTTCATTTACGGATAAAGATATTTATACTATTAAAAGCAGCGATGATAAATTTTTATTCGGCCTGAAGGTTAAGCCTGGCTACATCGACTCTTATTACTCCAACACCCAGTTGTGGATGTTTATTGCAGGTATCGCTTGCATTTGTATGTTCTTTAACTCATTATGCTCATACATTGCCCGGAGGGGGCATATCGCCTGGGCAACATTCCTTTTGTTATTTTTCTTTCTGGCTTTCAGGCTTTCTGATCTATACTTTGGCTGGTTCAACCACCGCTTTGCGCTTGAGTTGTTCGACCCGAAGATCTACGCCGATAGTTCCCTTATGCCATCCCTTGGCGATTTTCTTTTAAATGTTGTCGTTGCCACATGGCTTTTGCTTTTCATGTTTAACCATAAAGCGCAATATCAGTTTCCGGGCTGGGTTAAAAAGAATAAGGCAGTAGGTTTATGCATTCAGGCATTACTGATGGTTTTTATCGGATGGATCGGGTGGCAAACTGATGATATTTTCTTTGGGCTGATCTACAATTCGAAGATTAACTTCGACATTATCAATATCTTAAAGCTCAGTGGCACCAGCTGGGTCGGGATTGTGATTCTATGTTTGGCCTGGTTTCAGATTTATCTGATTACCATTGTCTCTGCAACGGTGAGTATGCAGCTCAACATTACCAACAGAGACCGGATCGTTATATTTTTGGCGGGCTTTCTGGGTGTATTTGTATACAAACTGGTAGTAGACTTTAATGCCTTTTTCATTGTGTTTGCCCTGGTTCTATTTATTGTGGCCAGAGCGGTTTATGTTCAGGAGAAAACATTTTCAATCGGATTATTTGCAATTGTGTTCTTTTGCCTGGCTTTTAACACTTCAATCAAGTACACTAAGTATAAAGACATTAAAGAACGAAGCTTAAGAGAGCCGTTGGCTACCAGGGTGCAATCGTCCTATGATCCCAGTGCCATTGTAGCGCTTGGAATTCTGGGTGACGAGCTGGTTAATGATGGTTTTTTTACCAAATATTTCAGCAACATCCAAACCACAAATCCTGCGGTATTGAAAAACCACATCAAGGATTATCTGGATGGTTATCTGACCCGTTACGATTATCAGATTTATCCTTATAACAGCTCCGGCCTGGCCATTGCCAATCCGGATAGTCCGCCTATCAGCAAGTATAAAAATCTGGTTGAGGTTGGCTCAGTTAAAATTGAGGGATCGAATTATTTCTATCAGGTTAATAATACTTTTGGTTACCAGGATTATTTTGGAATCATTTCCATTGTGGACAAAGGGAGTCTTTTGGGAACACTGGTACTAGAGCTGCGATCTAAACCCTATAACTACAATAATCGGCTGCCAGATCTTTTAGGCGATCAGAAACAGGCCCGGGATCAGGAATTCAAGGGTTATTCCATTGCCTTATACAGTAATAAAAAATTACTCAACCAATCGGGTAACTATACCTATCCCTTGGATGGCAGTATATTTAAAGGAAAGCTGGATGACTTCGTGGTAACCAATGACCCTGATTTGCATTACAGCCATTTGATTTATAAGCCGAGTGCGAGTAAAATGATTGTGATTAGTAAGGAAAAGGTTGATTATGTGGAGCGCCTGGCTGCCTTATCTTTCTTTTTCCTGGTGTTCATCATCTTTTCGCTGGTTTTATATGGATTGATCTGGCTGATCAAAAGTCTGGATGACGATAAAGTAGGCTGGTTCAGTATCAACCGGTCGCTGATGATCAATGCAAATAAGATTCTTTATAAAACCAGAATCCAGGTTGTTATTGTATTATCGGTAGTGGCTACCCTGGTTGTAGTAGGCTGGGTAACCTATTATTATATGGATAAGGAGTACCGTGGACAGCAGGATTTGCTGATTAAAGATAAGATCAGAAAAGTTCAGCAGAATTTCGAGAAGCAGATATTCAACAACGGAACGATTGCCAATGACGAAAATGCCGTTGCTGAATTTAACAACTTTGCTGACATCAATAATGCCGACTTGAATCTCTACGATGTTGATGGTAACTTATTGATGACTACGTATCCGAAACTGTATAATTATAAAGTGATTGGTAGAAAAATGGGTCCATTGGCATACGCGTACCTCCACAGTTTAAACCGGTCAGAATACATCAATTCAGAGGAAAAAATTGGAACGCTGACCTATGCAGCAGCCTATGCCCCGGTTAGAAATGCACAGAATAAAACAGTGGCCTACATTGGCCTTCCAAACTATTCTAATGAAGAAGAATATTCTGATAAAATTGCCTTGTTTGTGAGTAATCTAATCAATATTTATGCATTGGTTTTTGTTGCCATTGGTGTTCTGGCGGTATTTCTGGCTAATCAGATTACCAGTCCGCTGACTTTTATTCAGGAAAGTATCAGTAAAACCAAGATCGGGCAAAGGAGTGAGCCGATAGTTTGGCGGCGCCATGATGAAATTGGTTCGTTAATTAAAGAGTACAATAATATGATTGCGGCACTGGAAGAAAGTGCTTTGAAGCTTGCGCGGTCTGAACGGGAAAGTGCGTGGAGAGAAATGGCCAAACAGGTTGCCCATGAAATCAAGAACCCGCTTACGCCGTTGAAACTCGGTGTGCAGCTGCTGGATAAATCGTGGAGGGAGAAGGATCCGAATTTCGAGCTGAAATTTAATAAGTTCAGTAAATCTTTTATTGAGCAGATTGAAAGCCTTTCGAAAATTGCCTCTGAGTTTTCAAACTTTGCGAAAATGCCTGATATGAACCTTGAAAAGCTCGATATTGTTCCGGTTATTGAGCAGGCGAGGGAGGTATATAAAAATACTGAAAATGTGGAAATTAATGTGTTCAATAAAACTGATCATGATATCAGGTTACTGGCTGATCATGACCAGCTGCTTCGAACGTTTAATAACCTATTTAAAAACGCAATTGAAGCAATGGACAGCCATACCCATTGCATTATCAACGTGAGTTTGTATAATGATGATTTAAGGGCATACATTGAAGTCAAAGACAACGGCCAGGGAATTCCTGAAATGCTGCAGGATAAGATTTTTGTGCCTAATTTTACTACCAAAACTTCTGGGACCGGTTTGGGGCTGGCCTTTGTAAAACAAGCAATAGAAAATGCAGGGGGGACTATCAGATTTACTTCGGGTAGTGGGACAGGGACGACTTTTTATTTAAGTTTGAAACTGGCCTAATCATCATCAGGAATTACCTGAGTTCGATCTGGGCTTTTCCCATGGTATTTCCGTCTGCATATAGGATAACGGTGTAGATTCCTTTTATAAATGCTTTTGGATTGGCCCAATCGATTACATAGGTGCTGTCGTCGTTATTGTAATCAATGTAGATGGAATGGCTGAACTGCATTTCCTGACCGTCGGCTTCGAAACGGTTGCTTTCGTCGGCAAGGAGGTTTCCCGCAGGATCAAAAACCCTAAGGTAAACATTATGGTGACCTTTTTCGGCTACCTGATTTGGCACAACATTGAAGCGTACACTGAGCTTTTCTGCAGTTGAAGATTTAGTTACTTCGATTTTTTTTCCGCTGGATTTAGTTCTGAAAGCTACGATGTCGGCCGATTGGAGTTTTAGGGCTGCGGCTTTCTTTACCTTGGCATTCAGGTTTGCGTTTTCACTCTCGAGGCTGGAAGCTTTGTTGCTAATACTTTTTAAGGTATTTTCCAGGCTATCTTTACTATTCTTTAAAAAGATATTGTCTTTTTGAAGTTGTATGATCTGATCGTTATAATTCTTTACAAAGGTTTTGAGTTCGTTGATTTGCGAATTGGCCTTGTCGAGCTCCCCCTGAGTGATTTGATTCTTTTCCAGTGACTGTTTTAATTCTTCAATTTTTTCCCGGGCAAGCTTTTGTTCTTCCACAAGTTTATCGTTCAGATCAAGGTTCAGGGCGTTCACCTTATCCAGCTCCACTTCAATTTTCTCAACCTCTAGCCGCAACTTATCCTTTTCCGTGCTTACAGTAACAAACTTTTCGCTTTGCTGTCGATCCTTAAAGAAAAGGTAGGCATTTACTCCAACAAGTGCAGCGATAACGATGACCAGGAAGTAAATTTTGTTTCTATCGCCCTTATTAATCTTTTGTGGTTCCATTTTTTAATAATGCTGTATCTTCTTAAATTAATATACTTTTGTTGTTCCATAGGTAAATGGGGTACACAATTAATTTTAGCGGGCGCAAATTATAATTTTTAAAAAGATTATAAGACTTTTTGAAAAAAATCGTTTAATGCTAATGTTGATTTGTATTAAAATAACAAAAACACACACCTTGAACAAAAAACAATACAGAAATAATGCTTAAAAACTTACTATACGCACTTTTAACTTTAACTGTAATACCGAATATATTAAATGCACAACCTTTAACAAAAATTGCACCAAAAAGAGAATTTAGGGGCGTTTGGGTAGCCACAGTAACCAATATAGATTGGCCTTCACGCCCTGGTTTAACGGTTGATCAGCAAAAACAGGAACTTATTGGCATCCTTGAGCGGCATAAAAGCCAGGGGATGAACGCCATTATCTTACAGGTTAGGCCTGCCGGGGATGCGTTTTATTCAAAGTCGAGGGAGCCCTGGAGTCAATGGCTGATGGGTAAACAAGGGCTGGCGCCAGCACCGGGATATGATCCATTGGCGTTTGCCATAAAAGAATCTCATTTCAGGGGGATGGAGCTACATGCCTGGTTTAACCCTTACCGGGCAAGCATGAGTAGCAGCACGGTGTTTAGTGAAGATCATGCTTTTCGTAAACATCCCGACTGGTTTTTTACCTATGGCGGCAAAAAGCAGTTTGATCCCGGGATTCCTGATGTAAGGGAGTATATTGTTCAGGTTATTTTAGATGTAGTGAAAGGTTATGATGTTGATGGGATTCATTTTGATGATTATTTTTATCCGTATAAAATTGAGGGACAAACCATCAATGACAGCGCAACGTTCAGTAAGTTTCCTAACAATTTTACAGACATCAGAGACTGGCGCAGAAACAATGTAGACATGCTGATCAAGCAGTTGGATGACAGTATCCATCATTACAAAAAATGGGTCAAGTTTGGTGTGAGTCCTTTTGGTATCTGGAAGAATAAGAATGAAGATCCGGAAGGATCTGCAACCAGTGGCTTATCGAATTATGCAGAATTGTTTGCTGATAGCAGGAAATGGGTTAGAGAAGGCTGGGTAGACTATATCAATCCCCAGATCTACTTTACCTTTACCAGAAGAGTAGCCCCATTTGGTACGCTGGTAGACTGGTGGAGCAATAACAATTACGCCCGCCACGTATATATTGGTCAGGGCGCCTATCTGGTAAACTCTAAAGCGGAGCTGGCTTGGAGAAACCTTTCAGAACTTCCGCGGCAAATCCGCTATATCAGAGACAACAATAGAATTCAGGGGAGTGTTTTTTTCAGTTCTAAATCATTAAGTACTGTGGGTAGAGCCGTAGGTGATTCCCTGAAAAATGATCTTTATAAATACCAGGCCTTACCTCCACAAATGCCATGGCTGGATGAAGTTCCGCCGAATGAACCCCAGGCATTAACTGCTGACGCGCTTAAGGATGGTGTGCATTTAAAATGGCAGAATCCTCTAAAAGCAAAGGATGGAGAAACCGCATCCGGGTATGTGATTTATCGTTTTGATGAAGGGGAGAAGATTTCGGTGCTTGATCCCAAAAACATTCTTAAAATCAGTTTTGAGGATTATCTGACATTTATTGATACCAGTGTGGAAGCCGGAAAGCGCTATAGTTACCTGGTTACAGCTTTGGATCGCCTGAAGAATGAAAGCGAACCAGGCGGGCCGGTAGGGGTTGAGGTGCCGCTGGCAAGATAATGTATATATGATAGTTTGAATTGGTAAGCAAAAGCTTTAAATTAGTTTGCTTAACCAAACCAGACTATGACCGAACCCAAACAACGCCTGCTGTCGTTAGATTTTTTTAGGGGCTTAACTGTTGCTGCAATGATTCTGGTAAACAATCCCGGAAGCTGGGGCCACATTTATGCACCACTGGAACATGCAGAATGGAATGGGTGTACACCAACCGATTTAATTTTTCCATTTTTTTTGTGGATTGTGGGTGTATCCATTGCATTTGCGATGGGTAACAGTAAAAAAGATCCGGCAAATCACAGTAAGGTTATCCTGAAAGCGGTGAAAAGGGGTGTAATACTTTATCTATTGGGGTTTTTTCTAGCTATTTTCGGGAAGCTAATGGCTGTGATTATGGATGGAAAAAGCTTACTGGAAGCCTTTCAAACCGTACGTATACTTGGGGTGTTACAGCGAATTGGCATTGTATTCATCATCAGCAGTATCATTTTCTTAAAATGCTCCACTAAAACAATATTCAGGGTTTTCATTGCTATTCTGGCCATTTACTGGGCGCTTATGACTTTTGTTCCCGTTCCGGGAGTAGGTTATCCAAACCTGGAAAAAGAAACCAATCTGGCTGCATGGATTGACAGGGGTATTTTAACAGAAGCGCATACCTGGGCATCATCCAAAACCTGGGATCCTGAAGGGGTGTTAAGCACATTGCCAGCGGTGGGGACTTGCCTGTTTGGTATTTTAGTTGGTGTTTGGATGCGGCGAAAAGATGTAGACCATCCTACAAAAGTGGCCTGGCTTTTTACTATTGGTATTGCATCGGTTATATTGGGTTTATTGTGGGACCTTCAGTTTCCTATTAACAAAGCTTTGTGGACAAGCTCCTATGTCCTATACGCGGGTGGGCTAGCGGCTGTGGGCTTGGCACTTTGTTACTGGTTGATTGATGTTCAAGGTTATAAGAAGATAACTACACCATTCGTGGTATATGGCGTGAATGCCATCACGGTGTTTTTTCTGGCAGGACTCATGCCAAGGCTTCTAAACTTCATTAAGATCAGCAATGCTGACGGATCAAAAACGCCCTTGCTGGAGAAATTTTATAGCACCTGCTACACACCATTCTTTTCTCCAATTAATGCTTCTTTGGTGTGGGCAATTTCATACGTATTAGGGTTTTATGTGCTGCTATACTTCATGTATAAGCGAAACATCATCATCAAAGTTTAAGCTACCTGAAAATAACCTTCTGAATTGATTAATTTCGATTCCATCAATTTCCATTTTGAAGAAAAAAACAACCATATATGATATCGCGGAGGCGCTCAATATTACCGTTTCTACTGTATCGAGGGCGTTAAGTGGTTTTCCGGCAATAAGTGATGCAACACGCAAGGCTGTAATTGCAAAGGCGAAGCAACTGAATTATAGTCCGAATAAACTCGCATCAGCGCTGAAATCAGGGAAAACGAATATCATTGGCGTAATTGTACCCAGCGTACAAACTTATTTTTTTGCGACCATCATTCATTGTATTGAAGAAGTTTTGAAGGCGCATGGATACCGCGTGATTATTTATCAATCTAATGAGTTGTTACAGGATGAAATTAACGGGGTGACCACGCTTCTGGAAGCTCAGGTCGACGGGCTTATGGCATCTATATCCCTCGAAACAAAAACTGCGGCGCACTTTAAAGAAGTAGTGATGCAGAATAAACCACTTATTCTATTCGATCGTATTATTGAAGAACTGAATGTTCCTACTGTTACCCTTGATGATTTCAAAGCGGGTTATCAGGCGACTGAACATTTGATTAAGCAGGGTTACCGAAGCATCGCAATGATTACGACAATCCATGGCATTAAATTATTCGATGACCGGTTGAAGGGTTATCAGGCAGCATTAAAAGATTATCAACTTCCTATAGTTAGTGAGCATATGGTTTTTGGTGGCTTATCTATTGAGGATGGCAGGATCGGTGCGGATACATTAATGCAGCTTGGTAACCGGCCAGACGCCTGCCTTGCCGGCGATGATTTTACGGCGCTGGGCGCCAGTCAGCGGTTAAAGGAGTTAGGGTATGCGGCACCTGCGGTTGGGGTAATTGGTTTTTCCAACGAATCGTTTTCTGCTTACGTTACGCCTCAGTTATCAACTGTTGATCAGCATCCAAACCAGATTGGGGAGGCTTGTGCGCAGCTGTTTTTAAAAATGGTTTCGCAAAAGAACCCCTATCAGGAAATTTCGAAGGTGGTGATTGAGCCGACAATTGTGGAAAGACAATCTACGGTTAAGTAGTTTTGCCGTTAAAACTTCCGAAATCCGCATGGGCAAGACTTCGGAAGTTTATGATGTACATTAGTTAAGTTACATTAGTCTTCGAATTTCCATCTTACAAAAGCTTCCATGGCTTCGTACTCTGCTAAGCCCAGGTCGTCATAAGCTTTTGCTGTTTCCCGGTTCCGGTCTTCTGCTCTTTGCCAGAATTCTCTCGCATCATCTCCTGGAAAAACGGCCCTGTCTTTCTGACTCTGGTGTTTAAAGATTGCGTATTTTTTGCGTTCGAGTTCTTTTGGAGAGATCGGAACTGCCATTTCAATTTCATGGGTTTCAAACTCGTGCCATGCACCGCGATACATCCATAGCCAGCAATCTTTTGCCCATTCTTCGGTTTTACGCAGGCGGGTAAGGGCTGCGAGGATGATGTTAAAACATACAATGTGTGTGCCGTGGGGGTCTTCAAAATCGCCTGCAGCATAAACTTGCTGAGGTTTTACTTTTTGCAGTAGCTCAATCGTCAGTTCGATATCTGCATCTGTAACGGGATTTTTCTGACTTTTTCCACTCTCATAAAAAGGAAGTGCCTGAAAATGGATATGATCGTCTTCCAGTCCGCAATAGCGTGCTCCTGCTATTGCTTCGCCTTTCCTGATCAGACCTTTTACCGTTTGAATTTCCGGGGTATCAACCTGATTTGGTTTCTTTTGCTCAATAAAGGTTCTCATTTTTTGATAGAGGTCCTTTAGATGTGCATTTTCTACACCCATCTTTTCCGTGAAATCGACATTGAACTCGACAAAACGGAGTGCATCATCATCCCAAACTGCGGTATTTCCTGAAGTTTGGTAAGCCACATGAACATCATGCTTTTGATCCACCAGGCGGATAAATGTACCTCCCATGGAGATGACATCATCATCGGGGTGAGGGGAGAAGATAATTACCCGTTTTTTCGCAGGTTCAGCTCTTTCAGGGCGTTGAGAATCATCGGCGTTTGGTTTACCTCCCGGCCATCCGGTGATGGTATGTTGTAATTTGTTGAAGATATGAATGTTGATGTTGTAAACCGGCCCTTTTTCAGTAGCCAGTTGTGCCATGCCATTATTATTATAATCGTCTTCAGTTAATTTTAAAATTGGCTTTTTAAGTGTATTTGCAAGCCAGATTACCGCTTTTCGGATCAGCGAATCAGTCCATATGCAATCTTTAACCAACCAGGGCGTGTCGAAGCGTGTAAGTTCTGAGGCTGCAGGTGTATCGAGGATAAATTCGACATGTTCAGAAAGCTGAAGGTAAGTGGCAGGAACTTCTCCTGAAATTTCACCTTCTACGGCCTTTTTAATAATCGAAGCTTTTTTACGGTTCCAGGCCATCAGGATGATTTCGCGGGCCTTGAAAATAGTTCCGATACCCATAGTGATGGCTTTGGTAGGCACAAAGCTCTTTCCGCCAAAATCACGGGCAGCATCTCTTCTGGTTAAATCGTCGAGTGTAACCAGGCGGGTACCTGAATTTGGAGCTGAGCCTGGTTCGTTAAACCCAATGTGTCCTGTACGTCCGATACCCAGGATCTGAATGTCGAGACCACCCAGTTCGCCAATTTTTTTCTCATAGTCGAGACAAAAAGCTGCAATATCTTCCAAAGGAAGGGTGCCATCCGGAATGTGGACATTATTCTTATCGATATCAATGTGATCGAAAAGGTTTTCATTCATGAAGGTAACGTAACTCTGTGCGGCGTTAGGCTGCATCGGATAATACTCATCGAGATTAAAGGTAATTACGTTTTTAAAACTAAGCCCCTCCTCCTTATGCAGTCTAACCAGTTCGGCATAAACTGCTATCGGGGTTACACCTGTTGCTAAGCCCAGTACTGCAGGTGCGTTATTTGCTTGTTTTGACTTAATGAGATTGGCAATGCGATGTGCCACATTAACAGAAGCAATTTTTGGATTGTCGAACACGCTTACGGGAAGCTTCTCAAAGCGTGTCTCCTCCAGTAGATTTAATCTAGCCATTTTTTTATGGTTTTTAATGTACGGAGCAGTAAATATATACAGTTATGACCAATTTATAATGATGGTCAATTACTTTTATTTCACGTATTTAATTATATTTAGTCTCCTGCTATCAAACAAACGTTTGTTCGTTTTTACAACAAATTGTTGTAGCACTTCCGCTTAGTACTCAAGTGAAAATAGTGATTTCTGACTCCACCTCTACTCCACAGTGAGACTACCTTTTTACACTAAAAGGTGGAGTTATAGTGCTTCGTATGAGTTTTTAACCCCATGGAACCTGAGTTGATACTGCCTTTATGCTAGCCTAAGCTATGGATTAAGTGTTATTTAGAGAATATTCAGTTCGCGGGCATGGTAACCGGCTAAGGATTGATTTGTTTTTTCGAGCTCAGTAACCAGATAGCTGATGTTTTCTATTGAACATACTTTCAATCTGAGGGTGATGTCGAGCTTTTCGGAAATGCAAAGAACAGCAGTTTTTTTCGAACAGGCAATCATGGCTTTTTTCAGCTGATTGATCTCCCAATCGGTATCGGTTAGGCCTTCGGTTGGGTGAATTGCACTGGTTCCCATGAGGCAAAGATCGGCTTTGATTTCGGATAACTGGCTGATTACGTGTCCTCCGTAGGTGATTTGTGAGTTTTTTGAGAAGAGGCCACCAATCAGGATCACTTCAACGTTATTATATTTTGCGAGTTCAACTGCGACCAGGGGGCTGATTGTAAAGAAGGTTGCGGAGATGTTCTGTGGAAGCTGTTTTACGAATTCGAGAATTGTTGTACCACCGCCAATGAGAACAACCATTCCATCTTTGATGAGGGTGATGGCTTTTTTGGCGATTGTAATTTTGCTTTCACGTGCATACACGGTGCTGTCGTCGAATGAGCTATGGTATGATTTTGAAAGGGCTCCACCGTGAACTTTAAATAGCAGTCCATCGTCGACCAGTTCTTGTAAATCTCTTCTGATGGTATCTTCTGATACATTTAATAGCTGGACAAGATCGGAGGTAAGCACGCGGTTATGCAAATTGATCTGTCGCATAATAAAGTCGTGGCGTTCTTTTTTGAGCATAGACGGTTTGGTTTAAACGAATTTAAAAATAGTTTTCAAATATTTGCGTGTTTGTGCGTGTTTCTGCAATTTAATTTTGTTAGGCCTTGTTAAATAGTTTGTTAAATTGTTTTTAATTCAAAAAACAATTGTGATATTAGCTAAATGATAAGTAAAGTGCGTGATTATGCGTGTTTTATTGAAGGCAAACAACTAACAACAAACAACTAACAACAATCAACTAACTAATTCATTATACTAAACTAGGAAGTTTATGAAAAAAAAACTACTACTAACTATTCTTGGTACGTTTTTGTTGCTGGCGCACGCCATAGCGCAACAGATTACGGTAACAGGTAAAATTACCTCGCCCGACGGGCCGGTGCCCGGTGTGTCTGTCCGGGTAAAGGGCACAACAGTTGTTTCCCAGACAAACGGGGAAGGAAACTACTCAATTAAAGCATTGAAAACAGACGTGCTGGTTTTCACTTATGTGGGTTATAAAACGACAGAGCGGCCGGTTGGAGGAAATGCGGTTGTAAATGTTGCATTAACTTCGGATGCCAGTAATCTGGATGAGGTTGTGGTTACGGCCTATGGCATAGACAGGGATGCAAAATCTTTGGGTTACTCTACACCAAAGGTTTTAGGAGATGATGTGGCACAAACGCAGCGGAATGATTTTTTTGGCGGTTTGCAAGGGCGGGTACCGGGCTTATCGATTAACAGTACGAATGGAAATCCGGGCTCATCTGCACAAATTGTTCTCAGAGGTTTTGTATCAATCAGTGGAGATAACAATGCTTTGATTGTTGTTGACGGTGTGCCAATCAACAACAGTACGCTAAACCAGACGCGGGAGTTAGTGTCAGGGGCTGCAAACAGAGATCAGGATTATTCCAACCGGGGGATGGACATCAATCCAAATGACATCGAAAGCTATGTGATCATGAAAGGTCCGGAGGCCACTGCCTTATATGGTAATGCAGGGGCTAGTGGTGCCATTTTGATTACTACTAAAAAAGGTAAAAATGGCCGTGGAAGTATTAATTACAGTAATTCTTTCAGAGTAGAAGAGCTTAATAAATTCCCAGAGATTCAAACAAAATATAATTCCGGTGCATCGAATGGTATATACAGTGGAAGTAGCTCCAACTTTTTTGGACCTGCATTTTTACCTAATACGCCTTTATACGATAATATCCATAACTTTTTTGAAACGGGGTTTACACAAAAGCACAACTTGTCGTTCGAAGGGGGCTCGGATAAATTTTCATATCGGTGGTCGAACGAGTATAGTGACTCAAAGGGAACAATTCCCACGACGCGCTATACCAGGATTTCTTCGCGGGTAACTGGAGTAGGGACAATCTCGCCAATTTTAAAATTAACCAGTTCATTTAATTATATCAATTCAAAAAACGATAAAGCTAACAAAGGAACAAATGGTACTTTATTACAATTAATGAGATTTAGTTCTGCATATGATGTTCAGAATTATCAGGACGTTAATGGAAATAGGATTTTGCATCTGGCTAGTATTTATGCTGAATTTGATAATCCATTATGGGATGTAATTAAGAATGTCAACCAGGATAAGGTCAACCGACTAATTGCGAATACCAATCTAGAGTTGACGCCTACAAAATGGCTGAAAGTTAATGGTATTATTGGTGCCGATATTGCATCAACAAATGGTTTATCTGTTTATCATGCCCAGTCATATCGTGGCTCAGGATCTGCCGCAACGCCTACCGGAGGTACAGTGATGACTTACAATCAGCTAGCGAAGGTGTTTAACGGATCACTAACGGCCAGTGCAAGGCATAAATTTGGTGATTTTAGTAATACTTACATTATCGGCGCTACATTTAATGACTATAACTCTACTACAGATTCGCAGCGGGGAACCAATATGTACGACCCGAACTTCTACAGTATCAACAATACATTGCCAACTACACAGCGAACATTAACCTATGTCAATCGCTATCGCAATGTAGGTGCTTTTGCCCAGGCGGTTATGGGATATAAAAGTCTGCTCTATTTAACCTTATCAGGTAGGGTTGATGGAGCATCGAGGTTGATGCCAAATAATCCTTACTTTGCTTATCCATCAGCGAGTTTAGCCTTTAACTTCACGGATTTGGAGGGGGTGAAATCAACCTTACCATGGTTGAATTACGGAAAATTCAGAGCTTCTTATGCATTAACAGGTAAAGAGCCATGGAGAGAGTACTCAACCGGAACTAATTATGAAGCAAAAAGATTTACCGGTGGCGGTTACGCTTATTCATATTATGGTGGTAATCCCAACTTAAAGCCTGAGACGTCTAAAAACTTTGAGATCGGAACTGAATTACAGTTTTTAAAAAATAGAATAGGCTTAGATTTTAATTATTATAACTTATTAAGTAAAGACCAAATCATCAACCCACGTTTAAGCTATGGAACGGGCTTTGTTTTGGAAATGATGAATGGTGGTACTGTGAGAAATAGAGGCGTTGAGATTCAATTGAAGGCAAATCCCATACGGAGTAAAGATTTCAATTGGGACATGACATTCAATTACACTTTAAACCGAGGGGTTGTATTATCACTTTCAAATGATCTGCCGGAATTATATGAGTCGGATACGCAGGTTATCGGAAGCGTCAGGAGTGCCGTTCATCCAGGCTATAGTACAGGAGCTATTAGCGGGACGAAATTTGCCAGAAATAATAATGGTGATATATTGATTAATCCATCATCAGGACTTCCATCTGTGACTGACACCCAGTACTATCCAATAGGAGATAGAAATCCAAAATATAATCTAGGCTTTGTAAATAAATTCAACTATAAAAGCTGGAGTTTATCTTTCCTTTGGGACTTAAGATACGGTGGAGATGTTGTGAATGGTACAGAGTATGAGGCTTATGTGAAGGGTATAAGTTTGAAAACCTTGGATAGAGAGGTGCCACGTGTTATAACCGGAGTATTAAGCGATGGTTTGCAAAATACAGCAAATCCAACTCCGAATACGATTTCAGTAACACCTTATTATGCATCAAACTACTATTCTACAAACGTTTCGCCAGAAATGTTCGTGGAAAAAAATATCAAGACTTTGCGTTTAAGAGATGTGACGCTTGCTTACGATTTTTCACCGGAATTAATTAAACGTATCAAGTTTATTCAGGGATTTGGTGCCTTTTTTACATTAACTGATTCAATTCTAATTACGAATTATTCTGGTGGTGATCCAGAAAGTAACTCAAATTCTCCAGGTGTAGGTGGAATTGGGGGATTTGGGATAGATTATGGAAATATTGGCAAACCCATAGGTTTCAACTTAGGATTTAGGGTCAAATTATAGTAGAAAAAAATCATGAGAATAATATATAAATTATCATTCGTTTTGACAGCAATACTTTTGCTGGCAGGTTGCAAAAAATACCTGGACATTAATACCAATCCCGCTGTTCCGCAAACAAGTAAAGCGGAGCTACTGCTTCCGCCAATTCTTTTTCAGATGACCAACGGTACCTCGCAGGATTATCGTTTTATTTGGAAGGTTACACAAAATTTGATAGGAGCATCTACCGATGATGCATCTTTAGTTTGGGAGAAACACAGTTACACTGCTGCAAGTGATAATGGCGGAGTAATCTGGAGGATGACATATGTCGATTTGGGTCTGAATTTGGAAAATCTGATTAACGATGCTGTCGCAAATCAGAAATACGAATACGCCGCTATAGGGTATGCCATAAAAGCTTGGGCCTATCAAATGACAACAGATATGTATGGCCCGATTATTTTAGATGAGGCATTTACGCCAGGATTGCTGAAATTCCCTTATCATGATCAGCCTGAAGTTTATGCTAAAGTAAGATATTATGGCCAACAGGCAATTAAGTACTCGAATATGACAAGTCCTGTTAGCTATGCTTCTCAACTAGCCGGAACTACAGGAGATGGTATTTATAAGGGTGATATGGCGAAATGGCGTAAATTTGTATATGCTGTTTACGCATTGCAATACAGTCACCTGGTTAATAAGCCTGAGTTTAGAACACAATATGCTGATAGCGTAACGAAGTATACCAATTTATCATTCGCAAATGAATCGGAATCAGCTACTGTATATTTTTCAGCCTCAAGTACAGACGATACCAATCCATTTGGCCCAACTTTAGGGTATATTAATACTTCAGGCACTACTTCAACTTACTACGGCCGGATTTCTACTACAATTCTGAACTATTTAGCTGGAGGAATGAAGGGTACTGCTACAACGAACCCAACAACTTCAACAGACCCCCGTTTAAGCAGAATGCTTCCGGCGAGTACGGCAACCGCCACATTGGGCAGGTATATTGCGGGCACACCAACTCAAGGAAGCAGCACTTCAGGTTTGCCAATAGTATTTGGTTCAATTCCTACTGGTGCGATTACCTATAATGGCAAATATATATTTGCTGATGCTGCACGCTATCCATTAATGACTTATTCTCAGTTGCAGTTTGCTAAAGCTGAGGCACTATTTTTACAGGGGAAAACGGCAGAAGCTTATACAGCTTACGTAGCAGGTATCAGGGGACATATGGCCTTTTATAATACTTATGGCAGGGCGTCAAAAACTCCGGATGCAGCGATTACTGATGCAGAAATAAACACATATATGGCCTCTGCTGAAGTTGCTCAAAATGCTTCAACGTTAACCCTGGCTGATATTATGGGACAGAAATATATAGCGCAGTGGGGATGGGGTGGAATGGAGCAGTGGTGTGATCTTCGGAAACACCATTACAATGCAACTACCTTTCGGCAATTTTACCAGATTCCAACAGCAGATTTGCTTTTGGGAGGTAAGTATGCTTATCGTTTCAGGCCTCGTTATAATTCAGAATATGTATGGAATTCAGACGAGCTTAGGAAATGGGGTGGTTTAGACGTAGATTATATGACAAAGGAAACATGGTTTAGTCAGCCTTAATTTTTCACTTTAAATTTATTACAATGAAGATATTTTTGAATTTATTTTGGAGCTTCTTTATAGCCCTTGCATTAGCCGGCTGTACTAAGAATGTTTTAGATTATGGGGATACCGTTAAATTAACGGGAGATGAAGCGCTTTTGAAAGTTAATTATGTATCCTATTATTACAATAACCGTGCAGTTGCTATCAAAATTAATGATAAAAGGGTGAGTAGTGTAATAACGGCGCGGACACCATTTCCAGGCGGAGGCTATAATACGGGGGGAAGTTCGACCGCGGACTTTCTTGCAGTAACACCGGGGAATTTAAAGTTGTCTATTATCCTTCCTAAAAAGAAAGATGATGGAACAGATTCACTGGTTTTATACTCTACAACATTGCAAATTGTTGGAGGGAAAAACTACGTGGCACATATTACTGATACCACAAGTAATACAAAAACAGTTTTAACTGAGGAAAACTTTGCCAGGCCAGATACTGCATATTGTAAATACCGGTTTATCAATTTAATGCCCAATGTGCCAGCTGTTGACTTATATTATGGAACAAGCGCAACGGATAACTCCCTTGATTCTTTGATAGCGGGAAATGTAAGTTATCTGAATATTACAAATGAGATTAAACTTAGGGCAGCTCAGTCTAAAACCTGGAAAATAAGACCTGCTGGCGCGGCGATAACTACCGCAACAGTTCTTGCAAATTATACCAGTGCAAGTACATTTTTAAATCAGCGTGTTTATACAATATTTGCGAGTGGTTATAGTGGTATCAGTACTGCACCACGTCGACCTTATGTTTCGTTTTTTTTAATAAGATAGTGTTGCTCTTAAGAGATGAAAAGAGCACATTACGTGCTCTTTTCATTCTATTTTACAATATCTTAAACCCTAAACTCAACTGAAACAAGTTCGGTTTCTGGCTATACTTTTCGCTTTTGCTAATATTAGATAAACCAGCTTCGTAACGTAAGTCGACAGAAATTGCACCTACATCTACACCGGCACCTGCCTGTAAGCCCAACGCCTGGTTTTTGTAGTTATCAAAATCTGTAGCCTGCTGATAGGCCGAGCTAAAGCTGGAATTTTCATCCAATACAAATGAAATTACAGGGCCGGCCATTAAGCGGAAGTTTAAGTTTTTCGCACCGAATTTAGTTCCCAGTAAAACCGGCACATCTAATGTGGTAAATTTAACCTTACCTTCTGCCGATACCTCGGTACCGTTATTTGTAGTCACACTAACAAATTTATTTCCTTTACTGCCAATGTAAGCTTCGGGCTGTACATAAAAGCTGGAGCCACCAATGCGTGCCCAGGCACCAATCTGGTAACCCAATCTGTTTTCTTCGCTGGCAAAATCAGCATTTATTTTGGCAAGATTTACACCTGCTTTAACACCGAGGTTAAAACTTTGTGCCTGAGCTGCTGCCCAACTTACTGTTAGGAAAACAACAGATAAAATGATCTTTTTCATAATTGATTTTTTTAGTTCAAAAGGCTTTAATATGTGTTTAGGTTTTATAACGGCGATTTAACACAATTATCGTGCAGAAACTCTTTCTGCGCATAATTTATCATCCGCGCGATTAAAAGCACAATCCTTAACAAATATTTTTTATTACTTTTGCAGCAAATAAAAAGTGCTATGGCTAATTTTCAACTTACTTCAGAAACTGCATTTAAGGTAAAAACAAAGTTCTTACGTAAATACCGCGACCTTGCAAATGAGCCTTTGGATTTTACACCGGGTAATGAAGATCAGTTGGTGACAGATTTGATGCGTTTGGTTAAACGCGACCGCACTTATATTGAGTTTACCATTCAAAAAGCGTTAGCCGATACAAAGGGTAACAGATTGTAGTTACTAACCTTCGGGCCACCCCTATGGGTAACGCTTAATTTACCCACTTTCCTATTTTACTGTTTTTAATCCTTTGAGGTTTTTGTACATTTACTTTGTTTATAACCGAGCAATCCCGGCTATGCGCTGAGCTGTTTCATCGGATCTACAATCTAAAGGGAATGAAAAAATTAAAATATGTTCTTTTTGCAGCAGCATTCAGTGGTGCGGTTCTATCTTATTCTTTTAAAGAAGATTTGTTTCTGGTATCTAAGAACCTGGATATTTTTGCCTCCCTGTATAAGGAGATCAACATCAATTATGTTGATGATACCAATGCGCCCCAACTGATGAAAACGGGCATCGACGCCATGTTAGACAGCCTTGATCCTTACACGGAGTATGTACCTGAATCGGAGATAGAGGACTACAAATTAAAATATGTAAGTACGCAATATGGGGGAATCGGGGCCAGCACTGTATTCATCGATGGGAAATTGTTTGTGAACGACATTAGTGAGGGGTATCCAGCGAACAAAGGCGACATAAAATCTGGCGATCAGGTGGTAAGCATCAATGGCATTGCAGTAAAGGGTAAAGAGCGGCAGGAGATAAGCCAGCTGTTGCGTGGCCCGAAAGGTACCCCTGTGGATCTGGTTATCATCCGTGAGGGCAAGGAACTCAGTAAAAAATTAGTACGTGATGAAATTAAGCAGCCTAATGTTTCCTATTCAGGGATGGTTGGGGATGGGATAGGGTATATTAAACTAGATAAGTTTTTAGAAAACTCCGGACAGGAGGTAAAGGATGCCCTTGTTGCTATACAAAAAGAAAATCCAAAAGGTATAGTATTGGATTTGAGAAATAACGGAGGCGGTATTTTGCAGGAAGCGGTTAAAATTGTTAACCTTTTCGTGGGGAAGGATCAGCTGATTGTAACACAAAAAGGAAAAAATGCAGAAAAAACTATTGCATACAAAACACTATCTGCACCTATTGCGGCTGATTTGCCACTTGTTGTGCTGGTAAATGGCAATTCTGCGTCGGCATCGGAAATTGTAGCAGGCTCGTTGCAGGATCTGGACCGTGGGATCATTGTTGGTCAGCGGAGTTACGGAAAGGGGCTAGTGCAGCAAACTTTCAATCTGCCGTATAACAGTCTGGTAAAGGTGACCGTAGCCAAATATTACACGCCTTCTGGCAGATGTATTCAAAAACTCGACTATGCACATAAAGATGTAAATGGCATAGCAGGACGGTTTGCAGATTCGGTAATGGTAATGTACAATACAAAATCCGGGCGAAATGTTTATAGTGGTAACGGCGTATACCCTGATGTGGTAGTGAGTGCAGATAAATTGAGCCCGATCACGATTGCGATGATTAACAAAAATCAGTTTTTCAATTACGCCAATCAATACCGGAAAGCGAATCAGAATGTAGCTTCTGCTAAATCTTTTCAACTAACTGATGCCGATTACAGTGCCTTCACAAATGGTTTAGCAGATAAAGATCTTAGTTATCAAAGTCGTACGGAAAGGTTACTTGCCGAACTCCGTACAGAGGCAGAGAAGGAAAATAAGTCGGTAGAGGTAAAGAATGATCTGGATGATTTGAAGGCCAGATTAACTTCTGCTAAAAAGACCGACCTGGTAACGCATAAGGCTGAAATCAAGCGCGTACTGGAAACGCAGATTGTGAGTCGTTATTTTTATGAAAAAGGCCGCATTGAGCAAAGCTTTCAGTACGACAAGGAATTGGCTGCGGCTAAGAACCTGTTCACCAATCAGCCACAGATGCTCGCGATTTTAAAGGGTGATGGAAATTACAAGGTGATTGGAAAGCCATCAAAGGCTACTGCTTCTATTGATTAGATTAACCGGATGCCATGATGAGAAGACTTTCTTTTGCGATATTTTTATTGTTCTGGTTTATACAGCTTCATGCCCAGGATTACAGTCCATCTGCTACAAACCTGAAACAAAGGGAATGGTTCAGTGATGCCCGCTTCGGTTTATTTATTCACTGGGGCCCGTTCAGCATTCCGGGCAGTGGCGAATGGGTGATGAACGACAGGAAACTTACTGTGGCGAATTACAGTAACCTGAAAGACTTTTTTAATCCGGTAGAATTTAATGCAGCCCAATGGGTAAGCCTAGCTAAGAATGCGGGCATGAAATATATTACACTCATCACACGCCACCACGATGGTTTCAGTATGTGGGATACGAAATATTCGGATTTCAATATTATGAATACGCCATACAAAATGGATGTGGTGAAAATGATGGCAGATGAATGTCATAAGCAAGGGATTAAACTTTACTTATATTACTCATTGCTTGACTGGCGTCGGGAGGATTATCCACATGAAACCGGCCGTACGGGTCAATACTCTGCGAGAAAAGGGAAGGGAGATTATGCCAGTTATCTTCAGTTTATGAAAAACCAGTTAACAGAGTTACTGACCAACTATGGTGAGATTGGTGGAATCTGGTTTGATGGGCACTGGGATCAGACTGCGCCGGAAGGTTCATCAGACAGAACATCGAGGATTGACTGGAAGTATAATGAAATCTATGGTTTAATACATAAACTGCAACCCCAGTGTATGATCGGTAATAACCACCACCTTACTCCCTTCGCCGGCGAGGATTTTCAAATGTTTGAGCGTGATTTGCCCGGAGAGAATAAGTCGGGGTTAAGTTTTCAGAAACCATCTGAGCAACTTCCATTAGAAACCTGCGAAACGATATCCAATTCGTGGGGATATAATTTAAGTGATACAGGCTACAAATCGTCAAAGCAACTCGTGCACATGCTGGTGAAAGCTGCAAGCCTGGGATCTAATCTGTTATTAAATATCGGTCCGATGCCAAACGGTAAAATTCAGCCTGAGTTTCAGGGCAGGCTAAATGAGGTAGGGGAGTGGCTAAAAATTAACGGTGAAAGTATTTATGGTACGAAAGCCGGGTTTTTGAAACCTGAAAAAGCCTGGAGTATGACCCAAAGAGGCAATAAAATATATCTGCACTTTCTTAACTCTGACTATATTTCTGTAAGCTTTGCGCCCACAGGTTTTAAGAAAATCAAAAAAGCTTACCGCCTGCAGGGCGGAATGCCTGTTAAAGTTAATTTCAAAAAAGGCAAGTATGAGATTTCTAATATCTATAGTGATCCTGCTATCGATAACGTGGTAGTATTAGAGGTGATTTAGGTCGTATTTTTGTTAAATATAGCTCGAAAGGCGAAAATATTTTATTATTTGGCGGGAAAAATCATAAAACGTTTTACTTTAGTAATTTATTGGCGTCGGAAATGATGTCGATGATTAATGACAGATACAGGTTGATACAAATCGTAGACAATACCCCCGGATTGATTGCGTGACGACTGGCCTGACCCATTTAACCGATGGGAATTAGTAAACTAAACAAATCAATGAACATGAGAAAAATTTTATTGCTGGGGTTAATCTGCTTTAGTCTTGTAGCTGGAGCGCAACAACGTTATGAACTTAATAAAGACTGGTTTTGCAGTAATATCAAGGATGTAAAAGTAAATGGCATTCAGCTTTCGGATGTGGCCTACCGGTTATCTAACTGGCTTCCGGCTACGGTACCGGGCACAGTGTTGACTACATTACTTAATAATCAAAAAGTTCCTGATCCGTTTTACGGGATGAACAACTTAAAGATTCCTGACGTTTATCATACGGGAAACGACTATTATACTTATTGGTTTGTCAAGGATTTCAATGAAAAAGCCATTGGCAATGAACAGGTTTATCTGGAATTCCGCGGGATTAACTACAAAGCTGAGTTTTATCTGAATGGTAAAAAGGTAAATCCGCAAACGCATGTGGGCATGCACATCAGGGCAAAATATAACATTACCAGGCTTTTAAATGCTACAGGTAAAAACCGTTTGGCTGTTATTGTTTACCCGCCTGATTTTCCGGGTGACCCGAACGGCGGACAAGGTGGAGATGGTACCATTGCCAAAAATCTAACCACCCAATATACTGCGGGATGGGATTGGATTCAGCCCATCCGCGATCGGAATACCGGTATATGGGATAAAGTAACTATAGAAAAAACCAAAGGTATTAACATCCAGAATCCACACGTGGTGACGCTTGTTCCCGGAAAACGTTTGCCAGATTCACAACAGAAGTCTGCCATCATTAAAGTTTCTGTAGAAGTTGAAAACCCAACCGGGAAACCAGTTTCCGGTATTTTACAATATCAGATTGCAGGTAAAACGATAAGCAAAACTATCTCTGTTGCTGCAAACAAGAATACTGAGGTTGCCTTTGCAGATCTGGCTTTGGAAAATCCGAAGTTATGGTGGCCCAGTGGTTATGGTAAACAGGATTTGTATCCGATGAACATTAAGTTTATCAGTGCAGAACAAGTGTTGGACCAGGAAAATCTGAATGTAGGGATCAGACAGATTGATAATATCTGGAATGAGCATACTCAAAGTATGGGTACCTATGTGAATGGGCAGAAAATTTTTATTAAGGGTGGTAACTGGATTATTTCGGATGCGATGCTGCGGTTTACTGATGCGCGTTATGATGCTGAAATCAGGTATCATAAGGATATGAACCTGAACCTGATCAGAATCTGGGGCGGTGCTATTCTGGAGCGCCCGGAGTTTTATAATGCCTGTGATAAATATGGCTTATTGGTTTTTCAGGATTTTTGGTTTAGCGGCGACTGTAATGGCCGTTGGGTAGATCCAATGAAAAAAGAAGATCAGTGGACCAGGCGGAATTATCCCGATAACCATCCATTGGTATTAACTGCGATAGAAGATCAGGTAAAAATGGTTAGAAATCATGCTTCTCTTGCCTTTTGGTGTGGTGGTAACGAGATTACCCCACCTGACGATATTTTAAATCCGATAAAGAATGACATTTTACCACGCCTTGATGGTACGCGCAAATTTTTTGACTTTTCAAACAGCGATGAAATGTCGTTCAATGCACTGGGTGGAAATGGTGATGGTCCATATGGTATACAAGATCCAAAACATTTCTGGGGGGTAAAGACATTTCCGTATAACTCAGAGGTTGGTTCTGTAGGCGTTGGTGATTACGAATCGCTTGAACGTTTTATGCCAAAGGAAAATATGGTAGCGCCACAGTTCGGAAGTAAGCTGGATTCGGTATGGGACTACCATAAATATATTGGTTATGATCAATACATTAATCCTTATGGTAAGGCTAAAGATGCCAGGGATTTTGCAATGAAAGCTCAGCTGGTCAATTACGATCAGTATCGTGCGCTTATGGAAGGTTTTTCAAATAAGATGTGGGATTGGTATACTGGCTCCATTATCTGGAAAACACAAAATCCGTGGACTGCATTACGTGGACAGATGTACGACTATTACCTGGACCCCAATGCCTGTTTGTATGGTCTACGTAAAGGCAGTGAGCCATTACACATCATGATGAACCCATTAGACAGCATGGTAACTGTGGTGAATAACGGACTAACCGACCTGACTAACCTCATGGTTCAGGCAAAGGTTTATGATATGGACGGTAAAGATTATTTTTATTCGCAGGCATTTAATTCAATTGGGCCCTCTTCCGTACGCAGGTATTTTCCATTAACCGACTTTCTGAAAAAGCTTGATAAAAAAGAAGGTATTTTTGTTTCATTGAAACTTTTAAATATTAAGCAGCAGGTTATCAGTGATAATATTTACTGGCTTGCGGGTAAGGACGGTGAGTATTCAGGCTTGAAAAATATAAAACAAGCGGCATTAAAGGTTACTGCTGCTAAGCAGAAAAGTAATCAGGTTAGTGTAACGCTGAGTAATCCATCAGGTAACCCGGTGGCCTTTTTTAACCGTGTTGCTTTGATTGAAAGCGGCACGGGCAAACGGATATTGCCGGCATTTTACGATGATAATTATGTGAGCGTTCTTCCTGGGGAAAGCAAAACGATTACCATCGAATATCCTTCCGGCGGAAGTAATTTATCAATCGAATATTACGGCTGGAATGTTGAGCGACAAAAAATAGCCATTCAATAGCTGAAGGCAAAAAAAGGCGATACTGTTTGCAGTATCGCCTTTTTCATTTATCATATTTTCCTGGTTAACTTACCCCATGTAATTTTACTTTCAAGCCATCCATATTATTATTTAACTGCAACTGGCAAGCTAAACGTGAATTAGGTAACAGGTCTGGTAAAGTATCGAGCATGGCGTATTCATCATCCGTCATTTCGTTTAACTTTTCTTCGCCTTCCAAAACATCTACACAGCAGGTTGCACATAGGGCCATTCCGCCACAAGTGGCTAAGATATCGTATTCTGATGCCTTTAAAAATTCCATCAGACTTAAGCCCATATCAGTTGGTGCTTCGTGTTCTGTAACTGAGCCATCCGGCTCCTGCATGTATATTGTAATGTTGTTCTCCATTTTGCTCGCTTATAGGCGCAAAAATAACTAAAACTGCGAAGCATTCATGAATACAATTAAAAAAAACAACAGATTCATAATAGTTTTTATTAAAATAATATTAGCGCAAAGCTTAAAATTCTGAAACTCCGTTTACAGTTGTATATTTCATGGTATACTTAACACCAGGATTCATATAGGAATAAGCACTATGACTCATTAATGCTGCTTCATGGAAACCGCAAAGAATCAATTTCAACTTATTTGTATAGGTATTAATATCACCAATGGCATAAATTCCCGGTATGTTGGTAGAATAATCATCTACATTAACCTCGATTGCACTTTTACTGATGTTTAGATTCCAGTCTTCAATTGGGCCTAACTTTGGACTTAAACCAAACAATGGAATTAAGTGATCAGCATCTACAACCGTTTTTTCCATGGTACGGTTCTGCACAATCTCCACTTTTTCAAGTTTATCAGTTCCGTGTACAGCCTGTAAATTGCTGTTTAAAACCAGGTTGATTTTTCCGCTTTCTGCCAGAGCCATTACTTTAGCTACCGAATCTGGTGCACCACGGAAGCTTTCACTTCTATGTACCAGGGTAAGTTCAGAGCAAACTTCAGCAAGATAAATCGTCCAGTCTAATGCAGAGTCTCCACCGCCCGCAATTACCATTTTCTCGCCACGGTATTTCTCAGGATCAAGGATCATGTAGTTAACACCCTTGCCGTTTTCAAAATTCTCCAGGTTTTCAACTGCTGGTTTACGTGGCTCAAAACAGCCTAATCCACCTGCAATTACAACCACTTTAGCCTCTATAACAGTGCCCATGTTAGTCGTCAGCACAAAATCGGCTTCACCACGTTTTTCTAAACCTTCGATCCGCTCACCTAATGTAAAGGTCGGATGAAAGGGTTTAGCCTGCTCCATCAGGTTGTCAATTAATTCCTGAGCCAAAACCGATGGATAACCTGGGATATCGTAGATTGGTTTTTTAGGGTAAATTTCAGAAAGTTGTCCACCTACCTGAGGTAGATAATCAATCAGGTGACAACGCATTTTCAATAAACCGGCTTCAAAAATGGCAAATAAACCAACCGGACCGGCGCCTATTACGGCTATATCTGTAGAGATCATTCTAAAAAAATTTGACGCAAAGTTACTAAATAAACCATTACAATGTTTTCTATTTAGAAATATTCTAGATAATTCTGTAATGTTTTTCTATTCAATATTTTATATGCTTTAACCTGAATTAAAGCAAAACTTAATGTTTTTTTAACGTTCAGAGCGAATTATAATTGGTCTATGGGTTTGGTAGATAATGGCGGAGTTTGCATTCTATGTGAACGCATTACTTCACGTGATTGCTTACCAGGACATCCCTAAATTCTGAAATACAAAGCTCCATACATCGCTGGCTTCTTCAATCATTTTTGTTGTTGGTTTACCTGCCCCATGGCCAGCTTTGGTTTCAATCCGGATCAACATTGGGTTGTTTCCTTTGTATTTTTCCTGTAATGTAGCTGCGAACTTAAAAGAGTGTGCAGGCACTACACGGTCGTCGTGATCTGCTGTGGTAATCAATGTTGCAGGATAATTTATGCCTGATTTTATGTTGTGTAGCGGAGAGTACCTGATCAGATAATCAAACTCTTCCTTCTTATCACTTGTGCCATATTCCACTGCCCATCCCCAGCCGACTGTAAACTTGTGGTAGCGAAGCATATCTAAAACGCCTACGGCAGGCAAGGCTACTTTAAACAGGTCGGGACGTTGGGTCATGCAGGCACCCACCAGCAAGCCTCCGTTTGAACCTCCCGAAATGGCAATTTTATCTGCAGTGGTATATTTCTCCTTAATGAGGTATTCTGCGGCAGCGATGAAATCGTCGAATACGTTTTGCTTTTTGCTCAGCATTCCACCTTTGTGCCAGGCTTCGCCATATTCACTTCCTCCACGCAGGCTTGGTTGCACGTAAATTCCACCTTTTTCCATAAACAACATTCTTGATAAGCTAAAGGCGGGAGTGAGGCTGATCTGAAATCCTCCATAAGCATATAAGTAAAGAGGATTGTTCCCGTCAAGTTTGATTCCTTTTTTATGAACAATAAACATCGGCACTTTCGTTCCGTCTTTAGATGTATAGAATACCTGTTTGGTTTCGTAATTTTCAGTGTTAAATTTCAGCTCTGACTTTTTATACAGCTCAGATTCAGCTTTACTGATTTCATAACGGTAAATTGTTCCGGGTGTGGTAAAGTTGGTGAAGGTATAAAAGAACTCTTTGTCCTCCTTGTAACCACCAAATCCACCAACAGTACCAATATCAGGTAAATTCACATCCCTGATTTTTTTGCCCGATAAATCAAACTGAACAATATTTGTACTGGCATCTTTCAGGTACGACGCCCATAAAAAACCACCTCCGGTACCGATACCTTCGAGCGCAAGCTTAGATTCTGGAATAATCTTTTGCCAGTTTTTGGGATCCGGGTTTTTGGGATCGATTAAAACAACCTGTTTATTTTCGGCATCAAGATCAGTGTTCAGTAATAATTTATCGTCCACATTATCTATAATACTATGGTTATTTTCGTAGCCCTTAACCAATATGGCAAGTTTGCTTCCTGCGGCACTCAGATCCTGATAGTATAGTGCATTTCCTGATGTTCCTGCACTGGCGTATACGATCAAAAAACGTTCATCTTCGGTAACACTGGCTCCAAAATATAAGTTAGGATTGGTTTTGTCCTCAAAAATCAATTGATCGTCTTTTTGCTGATCGCCGAGTTTGTGGTAATATACCTTTTGAAACTTATTGGCTGCTGAAAGATCAGTACCTTTAACCGGTTCATCGAATTTGCTATAATAAAAGCCATCGCCTTTCCAGGCTGCACCAGAGAATTTTGTCCATTTTAGTTCATCGCCGAGTTTCATTTTTGATGCCACCTCCATTACATATATATTGCTCCAGTCTGAACCGGCCTGTGCAACAGAATAGGCTACGTAATTTTTATCATGAGAGAAGCCCAATAGAGAAACTGCTGCAGTTCCGTCGGCAGTTAAGGTATTGGGGTCAAGAAAAACCTGCTCCATTCCATCCAGTCCTTTTTTTATAAACCAGATACTTTGATTTTGGAGTCCGTTGTTTTTGGTAAAGAAATAGTAATCCCCAACTTTAAATGGTGCTGACTCTTTAGGGTAGTTCCATATCTCTGTCAGCCTTCTCTTTATGTCATCACGATAGGGAATTTGAGACAGGTAGTTTTGGGTAACCTTATTTTCAGCCTCTACCCATGCTTTTGTTTCTGCGGAAGTGTCATTTTCCAACCACCGGTAGGGGTCGGCAACGGTTGTTCCGAAATAATTGTCGGTGGTACTATCTTTTTTCGTTTCAGGATATTTCATTCTTGTGATATTTTCTGCGGGCTTTTTGCTTTCATTACAGGCAAACAGCGTGAATGCAAATAAGCTTAATAGAATTTGTTTTTTCATAGAAAGGAAAATTTATTTACTAATATATGTTTTTCCATTGGGTTGGTTATGCTATGTACCTCAATGTTCATTTGGGGAATTTGTTTTATATTGCAATTGGATGGTGCGACTTCAGACTCCCAACTTTTTCATTTACCTTTGAAGCTGCGCATGGCCAAGAACATTTATTTTGCATCTGATTTTCATTTAGGCACTCCAAATTATGAGGAAAGCCGTGCCCGTGAAGCGCGTATTGTAAGCTGGCTTGAATTTATCGAGCCAAATTGTAGTGAGCTATTCTTAATGGGCGATATTTTCGATTTTTGGTTTGAGTATGCCAAGGTGATTCCCAAAGGTTTTATCCGATTGCAGGGGAAGCTGGCCGCTATGGCCGATTCCGGAATCAAGATTTATTTCTTTAAAGGCAATCACGACATGTGGGTTCGGGATTATTTTACTCAGGAAATTGGAATGGAGATCATTAGTGATGAGCTGGTGATTGACCGTGGCAATAAAAAATTCTATCTGCATCATGGAGATGGTTTGGGTCCGGGTGATGCCAAATATAAATTCCTGAGAAAAATATTTAGAAGTAAGCTTTGCCAATGGCTTTTCGCGCGGTTGCATCCTAATTTAGGTATTGGAATTGCCAATGCCTGGAGTCAGGGAAGCAGGGCTGCTCAAACGGTGCAAGAAGTTTTTTCGGGTGTTGATCGCGAGTGGCTGGCCATTTATGCAAAAGAACAATTGCAGAAACAGCATTTCGATTATTTCATATTTGGGCACAGGCACCTGCCTTTAGATCTTGCCCTGGGAAATGGTAGCAGGTATGTTAACATAGGAGAGTGGTTAACTTACAGTTCGTATGCCGTTTTTGATGGTATTGACTTAAAACTTGAATACTACAAATCATCATAATAGTTCATTCAGGGTTTAATGTTTTCGGCATAGGTTCTTTGTGCGTTCAAACTAATTCAGCTTTTTTCCTTATTTTTGCATTTCTTAAGATTTCGGGGATACTCAAATTTTAAGGATTTCAATTAGAATATACTATGTTAGATAAATTAGAAGCTATAAAACTACGTTGGGAAGATGTAGAGGAATCGTTGAGTAATCCGGACGTGATTCAGGATATGAAACGTTTCGCAGCTTTAAATAAAGAATACAAGGATTTAGGCAAAATTGTAGATGAATATAAAGTCTACAAAAATGTGATGAGTAATATTGATGCCAATAAAGAGATTTTAGCGACTGAAAAGGATGCTGAAATGCGGGAGATGGCAAAAGAAGAACTGGATCTGATGTTGGCTCAGCAGGATGAGATGGAGAGTCGTATCCGGCTGATGTTGATTCCTAAAGATCCGGAAGATGCTAAAAATGCGGTTTTTGAGATTCGTGGTGGTACAGGTGGAGATGAGGCTGCACTATTTGCAGGGGATTTATACCGGATGTACACTCGTTATTTTGAAACCAAGGGCTGGAATGTCGAAACGGTGGACGTAACTGAAGGTACGGCTGGCGGTTACAAGGAGGTGATTTTGAAAGTGAGTGGGGAAGATGTTTATGGTCAGCTAAAGTATGAAAGTGGTGTGCACCGTGTACAGCGCGTACCTGATACGGAAACCCAGGGTCGTGTACATACTTCTGCTGCTTCCGTTGCCGTTTTACCTGAAGCAGAAGAAATCGATTTATTCATTAATCCTGCTGACATTGAATTACAGACATCCCGTTCGGGTGGTGCTGGTGGACAGAACGTGAATAAAGTGGAGACGAAAGTACAGCTCACGCATAAGCCATCTGGAATTGTAGTGGTTTGCCAGCGTGAGCGATCGCAATTGGGTAACCGTATTATTGCGATGGAGATGTTGCGTAGCAAGCTTTATGATATTGAATTGCAAAAGAAAAATGGTGATATAGCGGCTAAACGTAAAACGATGGTTTCTACGGGTGACCGTTCTGCGAAGATCAGAACCTATAATTATCCCCAGGGACGTGTGACCGAGCACCGTATCGGATTGACACTTTATAATCTTCCTACCATCATGGATGGGGAGATTCAGGAGATCATCGATGCATTACAGTTTGCTGAGAATGCAGAGAAAATGCAGGAAGGCGCTGGTAATTAGCGCCTTGTGATTTTTTTAAAAAAAAGTTTGCGAATTAAGATATAGTCTCTATATTTGCATCCTCGAAAGAGAAAGAGGTTCTAACTTTAAAGGAGAACAAAAGGAGTGGTAGTTCAGCTGGTTAGAATGCCTGCCTGTCACGCAGGAGGTCGCGGGTTCGAGTCCCGTCCATTCCGCAAAAAGCCTTAACTTGAAAAAGTTGAGGCTTTTTTGTTTTTATAACTGTCTGAATTAAAATATTTGAATGAGATTCAGGAAGTTACAGATTTATGGCTGAAAATATTGCCTGCTATAGTGATAAACTGAATATAGTCTATATATTTGCAACCTCGAAAGAGGAAGAGGTTCTGACTTTAAAGAGGAACAAAAGGAGTGGTAGTTCAGCTGGTTAGAATGCCTGCCTGTCACGCAGGAGGTCGCGGGTTCGAGTCCCGTCCATTCCGCAACAAAAGCCTTAACTTGAAAAAGTTGAGGCTTTTTTGTTTCGATGCCATTTCAATTCTACTTTAGATTTTTCGATTAGTTTCATGTATTTGCAATAGGTGTTTGGTTCGTGTTTCGCAGTACCATGGCACTTAACAGATAGGTACCACAAAGGAACAAGGTAGGAACAAGAAAGGAACATGCTAGGATCAGGAGCCTATAAAAGTGCGATCTTATTGGGTTGAAGGCCGATTTTGGGTGCTTTTATCCTAGCGGAATGCTGGAAACGGGGTTTTGTGAGTTGGATTATGGGGTTTTATTGCTAGTGACGGTGGGTGTGCCTTTTGTATCCTAAGGCCTGGTGTCGGTGAACCAGGGAATAGCGCGCTTAAATGATTATCCCACAAAGACACAAAAGGACACAGGAAAGTGAAGCTTATATATAGTGGTCTTTTCCTGCCGGGGCCTGCAAACAACCTAAAGCGATAAATGTTTTAATGGCGGTTAAATTTTTCTGCTTGAAAAACAGTGTTTTAGGAGAAAGAAGAAGTTTAAAGCTAAAATATATTTTGGGTGGTGGTTATTTTTCCTACCTTTGCACTCCGCTTCGGAGGAAGATGGGGATGGCTGAAAGGCCAGATTGAAAAGAGAAGAAAACGTTAACAGAAAAATAAAAAATTATTTTATTTGGAAGTTAAAAAAAGTTTTCTACCTTTGCACTCCCAACCGAAAGGAAGGAAAAAAAGCTGAGCGGCGGATGTCGCGGATGAGCAAATAAAAAAAGATTGAAACAGACGAAAAACACGCTAAGACGAATACGACTTAAGCGAACTGAAGACTGAAGATATATAAAGAGGCGACCGTGAGGTTATGAGCCGATAAGTTCTTAAAAGAGATGTCAATGTAGCGAAAGCGGGTTTAATGGAGTACTGATCGAAGTACATGATTAAGGAGCTTTATTTTAAAGGTGATGTCTAACAGACAAAACAAAAGAAGACTATTTTTAACAATAGTTAAAACTGGTCAGAATCAAAACAACATTTTACAATGGAGAGTTTGATCCTGGCTCAGGATGAACGCTAGCGGCAGGCCTAATACATGCAAGTCGAGGGGTAGAGAGAGCTTGCTTTCTTGAGACCGGCGCACGGGTGCGTAACGCGTATGCAACCTACCTTTATCTGGGGGATAGCCCGGAGAAATCCGGATTAATACCGCATAAAATCACAGGATAGCATTATCTAATGATCAAACATTTATGGGATGAAGATGGGCATGCGTGTCATTAGCTAGTTGGCGGGGTAATGGCCCACCAAGGCGACGATGACTAGGGGATCTGAGAGGATGGCCCCCCACACTGGTACTGAGACACGGACCAGACTCCTACGGGAGGCAGCAGTAAGGAATATTGGTCAATGGAGGCAACTCTGAACCAGCCATGCCGCGTGCAGGAAGACTGCCCTATGGGTTGTAAACTGCTTTTATCCGGGAATAAACCTTTCTACGTGTAGGAAGCTGAATGTACCGGAAGAATAAGGATCGGCTAACTCCGTGCCAGCAGCCGCGGTAATACGGAGGATCCAAGCGTTATCCGGATTTATTGGGTTTAAAGGGTGCGTAGGCGGCCTGTTAAGTCAGGGGTGAAAGACGGTAGCTCAACTATCGCAGTGCCCTTGATACTGATGGGCTTGAATGGACTAGAGGTAGGCGGAATGAGACAAGTAGCGGTGAAATGCATAGATATGTCTCAGAACACCGATTGCGAAGGCAGCTTACTATGGTCTTATTGACGCTGAGGCACGAAAGCGTGGGGATCAAACAGGATTAGATACCCTGGTAGTCCACGCCCTAAACGATGAACACTCGCTGTTGGCGATACACAGTCAGCGGCTAAGCGAAAGCGTTAAGTGTTCCACCTGGGGAGTACGCCCGCAAGGGTGAAACTCAAAGGAATTGACGGGGGCCCGCACAAGCGGAGGAGCATGTGGTTTAATTCGATGATACGCGAGGAACCTTACCCGGGCTTGAAAGTTAGTGAATGATTTAGAGATAGATCAGTGAGCAATCACACGAAACTAGGTGCTGCATGGCTGTCGTCAGCTCGTGCCGTGAGGTGTTGGGTTAAGTCCCGCAACGAGCGCAACCCCTATGTTTAGTTGCCAGCATGTAATGATGGGGACTCTAAACAGACTGCCTGTGCAAACAGAGAGGAAGGAGGGGACGACGTCAAGTCATCATGGCCCTTACGTCCGGGGCTACACACGTGCTACAATGGATGGTACAGAGGGCAGCTACATAGCAATATGATGCGAATCTCACAAAGCCATTCACAGTTCGGATTGGGGTCTGCAACTCGACCCCATGAAGTTGGATTCGCTAGTAATCGCGTATCAGCAATGACGCGGTGAATACGTTCCCGGGCCTTGTACACACCGCCCGTCAAGCCATGGAAGTTGGGGGTACCTAAAGTATGTAACCGTAAGGAGCGTCCTAGGGTAAAACCGATAACTGGGGCTAAGTCGTAACAAGGTAGCCGTACCGGAAGGTGCGGCTGGAATACCTCCTTTCTGGAGTAGGATCACCTGCTCGCTTCGCAACATGATATTTCAAAAAAAGAGAAACAAAAGAAACACCCAGAAGAAATGACGGTTGTCCAATCAGT
>NZ_LECU01000005.1 GCF_001027745.1 Pedobacter sp. BMA | reverse complement strand
ACCCTTGCAGTAACAACTGTGAGGGTTTCTTCGTTTATAAAATCCACGTTTGTTAATGCAAATTGCATTTATTCAATTGGAATAGGTGAACGACTGAAGTATAAAGGAACGATGACAATGTCAGCTGATGACGAGTTTACTATGAATGTTCATCATATCAGGGTTAAACAATATGAATTTCATGATATATTTGATTTTAAAAACTGATTATTTGCAAATGTGTTAATATAATGAGGTTTGCCATATTATTTGGTTATCTTTGCTTTAATAACTATATATATAAAGGAATGAGTTTTTTTGCAGAGAAAAGAGGGGAAGTAATGCTGCATATTGAAAAATATATGCTGGAGATGATGGATACCTATTTAAAACCAATTGACACTAACTGGCAACCATCAGATTTTCTTCCTGATTCTACAAGTGAAACCTTTTATCAAGATATTAGAGTATTAAGGGAAAATGCTAAAGATCTTTCATATGATCTTGTAGCTGTTTTAATCGGTGATACCATCACAGAAGAGGCGCTTCCTACTTATGAGTCGTGGCTTGCTATGGTTAAAGGACCAAGCATGAAAGAAGATGGGGGATGGATGAAGTGGAATCGTCATTGGACTGCAGAAGAAAATCGGCATGGTGATCTTTTAAATAAATATTTATATCTATCTGGCCGTGTTAACATGCGCCAGATGGAGATTTCAACACAGTACCTTATTGCTGATGGTTTTGACATCGGTACAGGTCATGATCCATACCGCAACTTTATTTACACTTCATTCCAGGAGTTGGCAACCAATATTTCGCACCGCAGGGTGGCATCTTTGGCTAAGAAAGATGGTGATACATTATTATCACGTATGTGTGGCGTTATCGCCTCAGATGAGGCTAGACATGCCAAAGCTTACAAAGATTTTATGAATCAGATTTTTAAAGTTGATCCAAATGAGGCGATGTTGGCTTTTGAAGATATGATGCGCAAGAAAATTGTAATGCCTGCACACTTTTTAAGGGAAGTGGGTTTAAAAATCGGACAAACTTTTGGACATTTTACTGATGCTGCTCAACGTTTAGGTGTCTACACAGCGGTTGATTATGTCGACATCATGCAAGAGTTGATTGAAGATTGGAAAATTGAAGGCATGCGCGATTTAAATGAGGCCGGAGAAAAGGCACGGGATTATATCATGGCTTTACCTTCACGTTTATTACGTGTTGCTGAACGTATGAAAAACCCGACCATTGATTATAAATTCAGCTGGATTGCCGGTTAAAAGTAATTCAAGATAATATATAGAGCCCTGATGTTTATCAGGGCTTTTTTTTTACCAGTTAAAACATCTACATGTTTCGCCTGTATTGACCGCCTACTTCATAAAGTGCCTTGCTGATCTGACCGAGCGAACACACTTTGCAAACTTCCATGAGTTGTGTAAATATATTCTCTCCGGCAATGGCTGACAGCTGCAGTTGCTTTAGAACTTTAGCGGAAAGATCAACATTCCGGTTTTGGAAGTTTTGTAATGCCTTAATCTGGTATTGTTTTTCATCTTCTGTAGCTCTGATTACTTCTCCGGGCACAATGGTAGGCGATCCATTTTTGTTTAGAAATGTGTTTACACCTACTATAGGATATTCGCCTGTATGTTTAAGTGTTTCATAGTACAAGCTCTCTTCCTGAATTTTTCCACGCTGGTACATGGTTTCCATTGCGCCGAGAACGCCACCACGATCGTTTATTCTTTTAAATTCTGTTAAAACAGCTTCTTCTACCAGGTCTGTTAGTTCTTCAATGATGAATGCACCTTGCAAGGGATTTTCATTTTTCGCCAACCCAAGTTCTCTATTGATGATCAGTTGGATTGCCATTGCCCTTCGTACAGACTCTTCCGTAGGTGTGGTAATGGCTTCATCATAAGCGTTCGTATGTAGCGAATTGCAATTATCATAGATTGCATATAAGGCCTGAAGTGTTGTTCTGATATCGTTGAAGTCAATTTCCTGAGCATGTAGCGATCTGCCGGAGGTTTGGATATGGTACTTCAGTTTTTGCGACCGATCGTTGCCCTTATATTTATTTTTTATGGCCTTAGCCCAGATTCTTCTGGCCACACGCCCGATTACAGCATACTCCGGGTCGATTCCATTTGAGAAGAAGAATGATAAGTTCGGTGCGAAATCATCGATCAGCATGCCGCGACTTAAGTAGTACTCAACAAAGGTAAAACCATTGCTGAGGGTAAAAGCCAGCTGCGAAATCGGATTAGCACCAGCCTCCGCAATGTGATAGCCTGATATAGAAACAGAGTAAAAATTTCTAACCTTTTCATCGATAAAATATTTCTGAATATCGCCCATCATGCGTAATGCAAATTCGGTAGAAAAGATACAAGTGTTTTGTGCCTGGTCTTCTTTTAGTATATCTGCCTGTACGGTGCCCCGGACGGCAGATATCGCTTTTGCCTTGATTGGTTTATAAATTTCTTCCGGTAATACCTGATCACCCGTTACTCCAAGCAACATTAGCCCCAAGCCATCGTTACCTTCTGGTAATGGACCATTATAGGAAGGTCTTTCCATGTTCAGCTGATCGTAAATTGCATTAATCTTTGAATCGACCTCATCTTGAAGATTATTTTCGATAATGTATTTCTCACATTGCTGATCGATGGCTGCATTCATAAAGAAACCGAGTAACATTGGCGCAGGGCCGTTGATCGTCATCGATACCGATGTAGAAGGGGCACACAAATCAAATCCGGAATAAAGTTTCTTCGCATCATCCAAGGTTGCAATACTTACACCTGAATTGCCAATTTTTCCATAGATGTCGGGTCGGATGTGCGGGTCTTCTCCATATAAGGTTACAGAATCAAAAGCTGTGGAAAGCCTGTGTGCGGGCTGACCGAGAGAAACATAATGGAAACGCTTATTGGTTCGTTCTGGCCCACCTTCACCAGCAAACATGCGCGTAGGATCTTCACCGTCACGCTTAAGTGGAAAGACACCGGCGGCATAAGGGAATTCACCAGGAAGGTTTTCGGTTAAGAGCCAACGCAGAATATCACCCCAGTCTTCATACTTAGGTAGGGCAACCTTTGGGATCTTTAATTTCGAAAGGGATTCATAATAAAGCGGCTGTTTGATTTCTTTATCACGCACTTTGTAGATGAAAAATTCTTCTTTATAGGCTCTTTTTGTTTCCGGCCATTGGCGTAGCAACCGTTTACATTCAGCATCAAGTTGCTCTTCAAAAAAAGTGTAAGCTTCAGTAAGTCCGTTACCTATACCCAAAGATTGGTTTTCTGCAGCTAAATCGATCACTCCTTTTAGCTGATACATCTTTGTTGCAATGGATGCCTGTTTATTTACCCATTCGATGTAAGCTTGACTGGCTTCTGCAATCTCCGCCAGATAGCGGGTACGATCGGGCGGGATGATGTATATTTTCTCAGATTGATCGCCTGTCAACTCCATTTTTGCTTTAAAATCAATGCCGGTTTTTTCCCTGACTTTTTGCATCAGTGCTACAAACAAATTGTTCATGCCCGGATCATTGAATTGTGAAGCCATTGTTCCGTAAACCGGAATTTCGTCGTCGTTGGCCTCAAATATCTGATGATTACGTTTGTACTGTTTGCGCACATCACGTAAAGCATCCAAAGCACCGCGTTTATCAAATTTGTTAATGGCAACGAGGTCTGCAAAGTCGAGCATATCTATTTTTTCAAGCTGCGTTGCAGCTCCGAATTCGGGCGTCATCACATAGAGAGATACGTCGCAATGCTCGGTGATTTCCGTATCTGATTGTCCGATTCCTGAAGTTTCAACAATGATCAGATCATACCCGGCAGCTTTGCAGATATCAATGCTTTCCTGTACATTTTTAGATAAGGCGAGATTTGCCTGGCGGGTAGCGAGGGATCGCATGTATACCCTTGGATTATTGATCGCATTCATGCGGATTCTATCGCCCAATAATGCACCTCCGGTTTTTCTTTTTGAAGGGTCTACAGAGATAATCGCCAGTGTTTTATCATCAACTTCAATTAGAAAGCGCCGAACCAGTTCATCTACCAAAGATGATTTACCTGCCCCCCCGGTTCCTGTGATGCCGAGAATCGGAACAGTGTAACTTGCTGATAGCTTTTTCAGTTCGTTTACAAATTGTTGTGTCCCTTCCGGATCATTTTCTGCCACTGTAATGGCGCCTGCAATTGCTTTTATATCTTTTGAAGGGACACTTGTCAACTCATTGGTAATGTTTTCTTTGGTAATGAAATCTGTTTTGATCAGCATATCATTAATCATGCCTTGTAGCCCCATTCTCCGGCCGTCATCCGGAGAGTATATTTTAGTAATACCATAGGCTTCCAGCTCTTCTATTTCAGCAGGAAGAAACACGCCGCCACCCCCGGCAAAGATTTTTATGTGTCCTGCTCCGCTATCCTGAAGCAAATCGTACATGTACTTGAAATATTCAATATGACCACCCTGGTAGGAAGTCATTGCAATTCCCTGAACATCCTCCTGAATGGCACAGTTTACCACCTCATCAACAGCGCGGTTGTGGCCAAGGTGAATCACTTCGGCACCTGATGATTGCAATATGCGGCGCATGATGTTGATGGTTGCATCATGCCCGTCGAAAAGGGATGCTGCTGTAACAAAACGAATTTTATTCTTTGGCTTGTATATTTCTACTGCTTGCATACTATGGAATTTAAGGCCTTACAGAATCAAATTCTGAACTGCCTGTAGCTGATATATTTGGTTCAACAAATGTAGCAAATTGTTATAATTAGTGGCTTTTATAATGATTTTAAGAAAGACACGTGCAAGAGCAGGGATGGAGGGGTAAACAAAAAAGCCACCTGGAAGGGTGGCTATATTTTATTTGTTTGTAATTTCTGTTATGGGTTCTCCAACGGTTCCATTAGGCGTTTGGATATGCAGTAATGCGGCTAAAGTTGGTGCGATATCAGTCATATAATGCATGGTATTGGTTGCACCGGGTTTTATACCCCACCCCATAAATACCAATGGAATATGCGAATCGTAAGGGTTCCAGTTTCCATGTGTGGTTCCGGTGCTGCTTCCGTTAAACCAGTTTGGCTCAAGAACGTAATAAATATCTCCGCTACGACGTGGATAATATCCGTTTGTAATCATCTTTTTCTGAATTTCCTGTAAGGTAGCCTGAGAGATCTTTGAAATATCTACCGCATTTTGAAAACCATCAAGATGTCTTAAAAATTCAACTGATGCTGCTTTAATTACGTCGAAACTTACACTTACTTTATCAATTTTGTCATGATCAAAAATGATCTGGTTGTTCATTGATTTTACAACGATGTTATTTGCTTTGAACTTGTCGTTTAAGAAAGTATTTAACTTGCTTGCAATGTCCCTGTCGCTCACTACGCCAGCAGGCAAATTGTTTTCTTTCATGAAACCAGGTACATGTGCTGCACCGTGATCTGCGGTTAAGAATACGGTATAGTTGCCTTTACCCACCTGTTTGTCCAGGTAATTGAAAAAAGCTTCGATGTCTTTATCTAAACGGAGGTAAGTATCTTCGGCTTCGATAGAATTAGGACCATAAGCATGGCCAACATAGTCTGTTGATGAACAACTTACTGCTAGGAAGTCGGTTATGTTATCTTTTCCTAAATCTTCAGATAAAATAGCCAGTTTAGCTAAGTCAAGCGTAATGGTATTGCCATAAGGCGTGCCCCTGATGGCATCAAAGTTCTTATCAATATTCTGTGTCAACTTATGAGGGAAAGTACTTGATTTACCTTCGTAAGCTTTCTCGTCTGCTGTGCTGTTTACGTATGTGTTTAGAGGATAAACTGTTTCCCAGTTTTTAGCATAAAATTTATTTGCCAGTTTTAATTTGTTGTAATCAGCAATCCAGGATGGTACCTCTTTCATGTAGTATGTACTGGTGATCCAGTTTCCGGTACTACCCTGGTACCAATATGCTGCATTGGCGGCATGGCCCGCCGGTAATATAGAACCTCTGTCTTTTAGAGAAATACCAATTACTTTGCCTTTAAAGTTTGTAGCTAATCTTAATTCATCAGTGATGGTATTGGTAAGCATGTTTTTAGGTGACATATTACCTTCAGGAGATGGTGAACTTCCAACAGTAGTTACGGTCGAATCATCTGTACAATAAACACTTTTCTTTGTTTCAGGATCGTACCAGTCGTTTCCAACAATACCGTGTACTGCCGGAACAGATCCTGTATAAATACAGGTGTGACCGCAAGCGGTATAGGTAGGTGTATATGGGATGAATGTATTTTCAACTGAAAAACCCTCATTTACTAATCTTTTAAAGCCTCCATTTGTGTAACGGTTATAAAAACGATACAGGTAATCCCAGCGCATCTGATCCACAACAAGGCCAACAACCAATTTAGGTCGGGCAACCTCGGACGGAAAAGCCTTGGCAGGGACAGCGATAGTTTTCTTAGTTTGTGCGTTTGATATTAAAGCGGAGAGAAGCGATAGGGAAAAGAGTAAATAAGATATTTTCTTCATTCTATAATTGTTAAAGGGCTAAAGTAACAATTTTTAAATGAACATATTTTGAAGTAATTGTAAAGTTTTTAAATCGCTTCTGCCACCACAAAAGTGCTGCCGCCAATGAAGATCAGGTCATTAGGATTGGCAGACTTCATTGCTGTTTCTTTTGCTGACTGCACGGAGGAGTATGAATTACCTGTTAAGCTGAAGGCAGCAGCCTGTTCTTTCAAATCCCCTGCATCCAGGCCTCTTTCCAGATCGGGCTTGCAAAAATAGTAAGTGGCATTTTGCGGCAACAGGGAGAGTACTTTTGAAATGTCTTTATCTTTTACCATTCCAAAAACAATGTGCAGCTTTTCATACGGGGTTTGGTCAATGTTTTTAATCACTTCAGCAATGCCTGCTTCGTTATGCCCGGTATCGCAGATTACCAAAGGGTGTTGGTTTAAGGTTTGCCAACGGCCTTGTAGGCCAGTAAGTTTTTTTACCTGCTTTAAACCATTTGCAATACTTTCAGCCGAAATGCTGAATTTTGAGGTCTGGTTGAGTATCGCAATGGTTTGGAGCACAGTTAAAATGTTTTTATGTTGGTAGGTACCGGTTAAATCACTCTCAAGGGTGTAATTAATTTTATTTCCAACTTTATTTAAGGATAACGAGAGTTTTCCCTTGGTAAGTTTAAAGTTGGTGGCTGTTAACTCCTGATCAGCAAACGAGATTGGTGCATTCATATCTTTTGCTTTTTTGATAAAAACCGGCGATGATTTTTCCTGAGTTTCTCCGATTACGACGGGAATACCTTTTTTTATAATTCCTGCTTTTTCACCTGCTATCTCTTCGAGTGTATCGCCAAGCATGTTCATATGGTCCATGCTGATATTGGTAATAACAGAAGTTTCCGGGGTGATGATATTGGTTGAATCCAATCTGCCTCCCAAGCCTACTTCGATAATGGCAATATCTACCTGATGTTTAGCGAAATGATCAAAGGCGAGCGCTACTGTAACCTCAAAAAAGGAGGGTTCAACCTCTTCGATTAATTCTTTCTGATCGTTTATGAAGGAAACCACCTCCGTTTTGGCGATCATTTTTCCGTTAATGCGGATACGCTCGCGAAAATCTTTTAAGTGTGGTGAAGTATATAAGCCGGTTTTGTATCCCTGTGCTTGTAAAATTGCTGCCAACATGTGCGATGTAGAGCCTTTACCGTTTGTTCCTGCAACATGAATACTTTTAAATTTATCCTGCGGATTGTTTAATGCATTGCAAAAAACGATGGTATTGGTTAAGTCTTTTTTAAAGGCGGAAGCGCCAACACGGGTAAACATGGGGAGTTTACTGTAAAGGAAATCTAGTGTTTGCTGGTAGTTCATCATTCAGGTCAAATATAGGCTGACTATTTTTATTATGAAATAAAAAGTTGAACCTGAGACCCTATTTATATGAATTTTTTTGCAAAAAAAAAATGGCCTGCAAAAACAGACCATTATATACGATTAAGTCAATTGCCACTTATTTCACCTTGAAGTTAAATACAACCACTCCGGTCTGGTTATCCGTCCCAATGTCCGATTTGCTCAGTGAAGAATTGAGCACGGCCTGAATACATTTATTAACCAGCTCAGTGTCGGTAATCGTTGAACCTTTTAATTCCTGATTGGCACGTACAATATCGCCCGAACGATTGAAATAAATACGGATTGCAATCCTTCCTGTTTTTTGTCCATCGTCTTTAGGAACTACCAGGTTAGAGAATCGTCTCAGTTCTATAGGCTTATTTCCAAAACCAGACCCACCTTCTCCATAATTATTTGCAAGCGGATCTCCGTTAACTGAACCCTGATTTCCAGCCGTATTACCTGTCCCGTCTCCGCCACCCTGACCTGTACTTTTTTTACCCTTATACAGCGCATTCTGGTTAATAACCGGTTGAGAAGGCTTTTCTTCAGTCGCCGTAGTTGGTGTGGTGGTTTTAGTTTTAGTTGGTTTAGTATTTACGCTAATGGCCTCTTCGGTATTCTGTGTCTGGATTTCCTTATCGCCTGTTTCTACAGTGGTGTTTTCTGTTACCTTCTCCTGTGGCGTTACTTTATCCGGCGCTTTCTGATTTGCATTAGGATCGGCTGAAGGTTCTTCAATACTGGTATAATCATCACCCATACCTTCTGCGGCAGTACCGTAATTTACCACCATACCGCCCATGCCTAAATCTTCAGGGGGTTCAAAAGAATTTATCACAATTAAGAAGCTAATTGCAAGCAAAACTGCCATGATCCCGGAGGAGATGGCGATAGCTTTTGGATAGTTATTTTCTTCTGTAGTATTCATTATTTTTTCGGCTCTACAGCTAAAACGAGTTTTAATTTCAGTTTGTTTGCCACATCGTAAGCTACCATGATATTTTCTGCAGGTACATTTTTAGCGACATACAAAATGATGGTCATATCTGGTGCTACCTTCTGGTACGACTCTATTGCTGCCTGTAAGGCATCAACACTCACTGGTTTTTTATCAACGAAATAATTGAACTTTTCGTCTATACTTACGGTAACCGCTTTTTTAGCGGTAGATTGTTGTCCGCTGGAAGACTGAGGCAATAACAGTTTAACCACTTGTGGATTTACCACAGCAGAAGCCAATAAAAAGAACAGCATCAGGAAGAACATAATATCGTTCAGTGCTGATGTATGTACTTCTACGCCTCCTTTTGTTCTCTTGCGTAAATTCATTATTTGCCTGGTTCTTCTAATAAATCAATAAAATCAATTGCGTCGGTTTCCATCTTAAGGATGATTTTTTCAACCATGATGTTCAGGATGTGGTACAGTACGTATGCGATGATACCAATGATTAAACCTGTAGCCGAAGTGATCATTTTGGTATACAAACCACCTGAGATGGTGCCGATTTCAATAGCACCTTTAATGGATACCTGGTGGAAGATCGTGATTACCCCGACAATTGTTCCTACGAAACCGAGCATGGGCGCGATACCCGCTACAATGCCTAAGATACTGATATTTTTCTCCAGTTTAGAAACTTCGAGTTTACCAACGTTTTCTATGGCACCTTCAATATCTTTAATGGGGCGGCCAATACGCTTTAAACCTTTCTGCAGCATTCTGGAAAGTGGGGAGTTATTGTTTCTAAGCAATGACATGGCTCCATCCAGATTGCCGGAATGAATGTATGACCTGATCTGACCCATTAAATTTGATTCGTCTTTTGTGGCTTTTTTAATGGTTAAATAGCGTTCAACGAAAATTACCAAAGCCAGAAAAGCCAGAAAAGCAAGGGGGATCATTACCCATCCGCCTTTGAAAAGCAAATCAATAAAATGAAGTTCTTCAGGAGCTGGTTGAGTTACTGCCTGATTAATTGCATTTGCGGTATCCTGTAATGCCTGTGTGGTGTCTTGAATTAATAAAGTTATCATTTTTATGGTTGTGTGTTGATTTTTAACTGTTTGATGTAAAAGCCTTTCCCATTGAGTTTCTTCTGCAGAATATCTTTCTGTTTCTCAGCTTCTTCTTTTGTACTAAAGTTAGCGATACTCACTTTTTTTCTGGTTCCTTCCATTTTTACAATCTCAGCATCCAGGCCAATTTTCTTCATCTTGGCAATGTATTCCAAGGCACGGGCTTCAGTTTTGTACGAAATGGCGATGACATAGAACCGTGAGGGTGAATGATCAGCGACTGGTTGCGTTGCCGCAACAGCCGTGCTTACAGGTTTTGCTTTTTTAACGGTATCTGTTTTTGCTCCCACCTGACTGGCTTTCAGAATACTGTCCGTTTTCGCGACAGAATCCTGGTTAACTTTCGCACTGTCAATGGTCACCTTCGCGGTGTCAATCGTTTTTACCGGTTGGTTGACTACTGGTTGCTGACGGTTAAACCATTCCGGTTTGGTATAATAAAGAATGGCTCCAATGATTAAGAGCAGGAAAACAGCCGTAACAACTTTAGGCCATACCGGTTTAGGATCAGGGATTGACTCTTCCGGGATAGGATCATGCCCGAAACGATTCGGGTGTTCTGCATGTTGTGCCTTGATAAATTCAGGGGCTTCGGTAACTGGTTCATCAACAGTGGTCTCATCTCCAAGTTGAATATACTTTTTAGGTTGGTCAACTGCTTCTGCAGCAATCTCCTGATTAATTTCGTGTGCAAGCACCTCTGATTCGGGCGTGTGGCCAAAGCGATGAGGGTTTTCCTCATGCTGCTCTTTCATAAATTCCGGTGCTGGAGTTTTTTCATTTACATGCTCTTCAGATTCTGGTGTGTGACCAAAACGGTTAGGATGTTCCTGGTGCTGTTCTTTGATGAATTCAGGAGCGGGCACTACATCTTCTTCCTTGGGTGTCACATTTTGCAAGGTCTTTCTTAAGTCGTCCTGTACTTCATCCAGTTCAATATTTTCAATAACGGGGTGTGTTATTTCCTTGCTTTCAGAAACAACAGGTGTATGCGGAGCTTCAGCAATCTCATCGTAAATGTCTTCGTCCGGTTCTTCGACTGAAGCTTTTGGTTCTACATGTAAAGGTTTCGGTTCTTCAGATATGGTTTCAGAAACCTGTGGTAAACCATAAAACTCTGAGCCATAATTAATATTGTTAACTGGTTCAAAACTTAAGCCCGCATGTTCAGTGAAGAATAAGCGCCCCAGATTGTCCAGTTCAATTTCGTGTTCAGTTTCCAGCTTCTGCTGGATGTTTTCTACAAACTGAGCAATGTAATAATTCGCACTGTCGGTAGAAATATTTCTTTTAGCGGCAATAAAATCTGCCAGGTATCCGCTTTCTTTTAATTCAGATGTAAAAACCAAGGTATAACTTGGTGGCAAAAATGATTGTGTTTCTTTATCGTATCTCCCCGGTGATTTCTTTTTGAAGAAAGTGCCCAGGTCAGTAACTCCAACTTCCTTGCGTTGTTGCAAAAGTTCTAAAAGGTATGATAAGATGTCCATTCCGGTATTATTAAGCATTAAATTTAAAAATTATATTTGACCTTCAAAGCGTCAGCAAATACGTTATCGTGCATTTTGCCTGAAAAAGGAGGGTGGAATGATGACCGTATTGATTGTTTTATCATGTAAAAGTGTAACGTGTTAAAAGATTCGTATCTCTTTAACTTCTAAAGATAACGGTTACAAAGATAGAAATGGTATGTGAGTTACCAAATGAGATACCTTATATAATCATTAATAAGATTAGAAATTTATTAAAACCAATTTTTGAGTACTCGACTGCGATTTGGTAGCGGTACGATTATTTGTTCTCTTTATTTAAATTAATTATAAATAACTCTTGATTTGCAACGGTGTGGATTTTATATTTGCAGGAAATCTGACCGTATGCTGAATGGTATGGTAACCGATTCCAAACGAATTATGATAACAACTTCCTTCCTGTTTATGCTAATTGCATTTGAAATATGCTATCTGACTTCAAAACAGTTCAAGCAGCAACATCCACCTTCTTACGTTTCGACTATAGTGCATAAGAAAAAGCAATTTCGGGTACTCGCGGCACTATTTTTTATAGTATCGTCAACTTTATTGATTTTAAACCTGGGCTGGGGGAGTGGGATTGCTGCCATTGTGTTTACCTTGATGGCAGCGGGCAGTCTGATTGTATCCATTCAGCCTTTCCGCTATGTCAAAATCGGTGTTATCGCAGCGGTTTACTTTTCAATTCTCTTACTAGAAATTTTTATATAATTTATGCCTGCAAATAAAAAACACCTTACCAAATCGCCGTGGATCAGGTTTGCGAAAATTCTGATTGGAGTAATCGGCGGATATCTGGTAATGTTCAGCTTTCATTTACTACTCACCAGAATCTTTCCGTCACCCGAGGTCATCGCCACTTCATTTATTACAGGTTATTTGTTATGGGCCGTTTTGTTACTCCTGACATTTTTATCAAGGAGTGTATGGAAAGTTTTAGGGATTTATACTTTATTAATATTAGTGTTTTCGGGCGCTTGCTACATGATATAATTAGAAATGGATAACAGGAAATACAATATTTACTTTCATACGCATACCATAAGTGGTATTATCATTTGTGCAATTTTATACGTGATGTTTTTTGCAGGTTCGTTTTCTTTTTTTAAAGATGATATCAGTGCCTGGCAAAAAAACAGTTCTTATGTTGAGGGGCGTAGAACCAGTACAAAAGATTACGGTCATATTCTGGATTCTTTAGGAGAAAAAACAAATTTGAAGGGGCGTGACTTTAGTTTTTTTATTCAGCGGAATGATGTTGGTGCTTATGTATCTGTAACAGGATCAAACGACAGCACACTGAAAAAGAAGATAACACCGAAACCAGCTGGGGAAGGCAAAAAACGTAAGGGCCGTGGAAGAGGTGGGGACGATGATTCAATGTATTTTAATTACGATTTTGCAAATAAAAAATCGGGTGATTATACTGAATCCTATGACATGGGTGAGTTTTTATATCGCCTGCATTTCCTCGCTCAACTGAATGCAGTTCCCATTCATTTAGGTGCACCATTCGGATACCTGCTTGCCGGTATTGTGTCATTTATCTTTGTTTTCGCATTGATAACAGGACTGATGCTACACTGGGAAAAGATTTTTTCGAATTTCTTCACCTTTAGACCATGGTCTAAATGGAAAACGTTATGGACGGATTTGCATACGGCTATCGGCGTAATTGGTTTTCCTTTTCAACTGATATTTGCCATAACAGGAGTTGTGCTTATTGCCAATGTATTTCTAATTGGGCCTTATACAAAATTCGCCTATAAAGGAAACAGTGCGGCTTTATATCAGGATTTAGAATACAGTGATACCACAAAATATGATTATAGCTACAAGCCATTAGAAACTTCTTTCAATATCAACGAGTTGCTATCCAGAACCGAGCGTAAATGGAAGAATAGCAGAATCACCTCTGTTCAGATTAAGAATTACGGAGATGCGAATATGCACGTGATACTGGAGGCTAAACCACAGGCTCAGGAGAGCTTCTCTGGTACCGGACATCTCGTGTATAGAGTCAGAGATCAACAGGTCTTAAGTGAAGTATCACCTGTAAAGCAATCGAGCTACGTAGATAAAGTAAAAAGTATGATCTATCACCTTCATTTTGGTGATTTCGGAGGGAAACCTTTAAAGGTAATTTTCTTTGTACTTGGAATCATGGGCTGCCTGGTCATCATTTCAGGGATCCTGATCTGGCTGGTAGCCAGGGATAAAAATAACGTTCCAAAAAAGAAAAGGGTGTTTAACTTCTGGACCGCTAACATTTTTATGGCTTCCTGTTTAAGTATGCTGCCTGTTACTGCATTTACCCTGATCGGTTTACTGTTTATAGATAAACCAGGCCAGTCAGATATTTTCCATCTGTATTTCTATTCGTGGTTATTGTTATCGGTTTATTTTATCGTAAGGCGAAATCTGGCGATCACTAATCATCAGAGTCTGATATTATCTGCTTTATCATGTTTCCTTTTGCCTTTAATGGATGGGATTAAACGTAACAACTGGTTGTGGATTACATTTGATCAGGGGAAGTTTGATATTTTGTTTATTGATCTGCTGTTCCTGATCTTATCCATTATTGCTGTTGTAGTGCTTGTTAAAATGAAGCAGCATGAAAAAGCAAAGAAGGTTGCTGCATAAATATCAAAAAAAATATTTCAACGAAAAAAACCACAGCTGTAAGCTGTGGTTTTTTTGTATAAAGACGATTAAAGGCTAAAATGAGTAGCTTAATCCACCGAAGATGTTAAATCCATTCACCTGATAATACAAATATCTGCTGTAGTTTTTATTGAGCAGGTTGTTCGCTTTAGCAAATACAGAGAATTTGTTATTGATTTTATAATCTGCACCAATACCTAAATCAACATAACCTTTAACGGTAACAATCTCTTCTATACTGGTATTTGGAACTACATATTGTAAGGGGTTAACTGGTGCGCTCAGGTATAACTTCGCTTTAACATCATCCTGTATTACAACACCTGCATTAAAAGTCAGTTTTTTATTAAATGTATACACAAAGTTTGAGCTTACCTTCAAGCCTGGTTTAAACCAGCTATAGGTTTCCTGGGCCGGTTTCCAATCGTCAATGTTTAGTTTGCCTGTCCACTTTAATGCATCACTAACCTGAACTGATATCTCTCCTTCTAATCCGGTTAACTTGGTTTTACCAAAATCGTAAATCACATCAAATTTATTGAAATCAGTAAAGTTATTCACGAATAGTGGCATATCATCAAATTGCCTGATGTATAACTTAGCCTTGTAGCCGAAGCCCGGACCACCAGTGCCTTTAATACCTGCGCTAAAGCTTAGCTTCTCTACTGTGTTTTTAACCAGGATATTATTATTCAACCATGGATTCTCGTCTGTAAAGCCTTTCAGCGAATTTCTGTTTACATCGCCTTTCACTTCACCAAAAACTTGTAGGTAATCGGGAATCAAAGTGAAATCAGCTGTTACCGCAGGGAATATCCTGGTGCTGCTGAAGGCTCCAAACTCCTGTACGAAGTTAATACCAGCCGTTACTTTAGCCCCCTTAACCTGTAAGCGGATATAAGGATTTAAGCGAAGCAGGTTGTTGCCTACACTCGTGAGGGCGTCTTTTGTATTGCCGAATTCCGTTGAGGCGGCCAACCCCAGATTAAAGGAGCTGATGCGTTTATTAACATAGCCATTTAGCGTAAAGTAACTTTCCTTAGCATCGTATTTATCTCCCCAAAGGTAACCGTTTGCTTTAAGTGCATAGATAAATGCATCCTGATCTTCGGTGAAGTTCTTTACCAGCTCCCCCTCAAGTTCAACAAAAGTTAAAGCTTGTTTTTGAGGATCGGTGTTAAAGGTCGGCCGGGCATCATCTATCCCGTAGAAATAAGTGCCGTTGCGCTCAAAATTAATTCGCCCGCTAACTGTGTTTTCGTCTAAAATGCTGCGACCAAATACACTCAACTGCTGACTGCTGCTATTTTGTTTATTTAGCTTACCTTCCTGGCTAAAATGTTTGAAATAACCACCAAGTTGTAATCCTTCATCTTTACCAGTATTAAAATAAGCCTCGCCCAATAATGTAGCCTGTGATCCAAATGCTCCTTTCACATAATTATTAACGAGAACGCTCGCCTTTTCATCAGCCAGGGCTTGTGCCTGCAGCTTTTGAATGTCGCTGTTTAACTCTAATTTCCGGTCAGTTATGCTGTAGTTGAATTTTGCCTTGTAGGTTTTTACGTCATCCAGATTCGGGCTTCTTCTCAGTTTTACAGCTTCAGCTAAAATTGGTTTATATGGGCGAACTACCTCAACTTCTTCAGTAACCACACCTTTTTCATCCTGTTTTTTATCTTGTGCCTGCACCGTGACTATTCCGGCAACTAATAAGAAAAGTGTACTGTATATATATTTAATTGACTTCATAATGCTACTTCTTCTGGTTTAGTTTTTCTAGTTTTTCTTTGGCTGTAGGGATGATATCATCCTTGCCTTCGTAATTATCGATGATACTGAGAAGAGTACTTTTAGCCTGTAAATTATCCTTGAGGGCTACATAATTATCAGATAGGAGAATAAAGGCCTTCGCTACCCAGTAATCATAAGAAGCCATATTATTGATCAGATCAAAGCATGTTTTTGATGATGTTTTAAAATCGCCTTTACTGTATTCCAAAAAAGCCAGGTTGTATTTAGCTTCTGCTGCAGCAATGGTTTTGGTTTTTGCCACAACGTTTTTAAATTCCTTTACGGCTGTGGTGGTATCACCTTTTAATAAATACGCTTTACCTGAGTATAATCCTGAACTATTTTTTTCTTCCTCCGAAGCTTTCTCAGAATCTTTAGTCAATTGTGCATATTTTAACATATCATCAGGCATGTTAAGTGCGGTATAAGCTGTTAACAGGTTGTTGATGGCAAAACTGTAGTGAGATTTGTAATCGGTAGTTGTTTCCAGTCTTTTCAGATATACAATAGCTTCATTGTATTTTTTCTGGTTGAGAAAAACCTGCGAAATGCTTACCAGCGAACGCTCTGTGTAATCACTTGTCCAATCATTCAGTATAAACTCGTAGTCGGCGATAGCATCTTCCGGGCGGCCTAATTTTACCAATGATTCGGCCCTGATAAATTTAGCCTCTTTTTCGTGGATGGCTTTAGGAAATTTATCAAAGTAGGCGTTTACAGATTGAAAGGCACCATTTGCATCACCTTTGAGATAAAGGTTGTTGGCTGCAGCAAATACAATGTTATCCTGGTCATTTGATGAATAATTACCTAGTGGCGTAGAGTTAGCATAGGTAATAAAACCGTTTGCATCTCCGCGATCTATATAGATATTTTTGGTGGATTCCATGGCTTGCTTAGCCTCATCTGTTGTTGGATAGTCGCGCACCACTTTTTTGAATGACTCCAGAGCGGCATCATCCTGATCCTGATTATACTGAACAAGTCCGATGGTAACTAATGCCTTGGGCACGTAGCTGCTGCGGGGATATTTTGCCACCAAATCAACTAAATCTGATTTTGATTTATCGAAGTCGCCTTTTGTAAAATAAGTATAGGCTGTTTCAAAGCCTGCATCATCAGCATAGTTAGAGTTTGGAAACTTTGATAATAACGACTGCATGGTTCCGATCTTGGCATCATACTGATTTTCGAGGCCCTGGATCATTCCTTTCTGAAAAGTAGCATAGTCTTCAGAAGATGTATGTCTGGCAATGATTTTATTGTAATTAGACATGGCATCGCCATAACTTTTATTTACAAAATATGAATCGGCCAGGCGGATGGTTGCATCATCAATTGTTTTCTGGTCTTTATCGCTGCCTGCCAGGAATTTTTCAAAATAACTAGCGGCCTTACTATATTTTTCATCTTCAAAAGCTGCATAAGCAAGCGCATAGTTGGCGAAGTTATAAACACCTGTTTTGTCTGCGTCAGGCATTTTTAAAAATTTCTCGAAGGTAGCAACGGCTTCGCCAAATTTACGCAGTTCATACATTGATTCTGCTTTCCAATAGGTACTTAACGCATGGATCTCGGCATCTTCAGTATATTTTTCCGAACGTAAAAACATAGAGAGTGCATTTGGAAATGCCCTTTCATTGTAAAATTCAAGTCCGCGGAAGTAAGTCACCTTCTGATAAGCTTCCTTTGCTTCTAACGTTTTATCCGGAATAGGTTCTAAAATATCAACAGCAGCCTGGTAGTTTTTGGTTGTCAGCAATACCTCACCCAACAGCGTTTTGGCTTCGTTAAGTTTTTTAGATTTTGGGAAGGCCTTTAAAAAACCTTGTGTGGCTTCCAATGCCTGCTGATGGAAGTCGAGCTCATAGCTCAGCTTGGCATAACTTAACCAGGCTTCTTCCTGTATGGCTTTGTCGAAATTTAACCTTGATGCCCTGAAAAATGCACTTTGTGCTTTTTGCTTGTTGCCTAACTGAATAAATGCTTTACCCAGAGTGTGCATACCATTTTGCAGGTAAACATCATCATTGTTGAGTTTTTCTAATACGGCAACGGATTCCTTATATTTTTTATTCTGGAAAAGTGAGTATCCGTACTGATAAATAAACAGGTTATTTTTGGTCTCGCTTTTATCCTTTGCATAAAACTCAGCAAAGTATTTTTCAGCGTTTTTGAATTCTGATTTTGCAAAGTATGATGCCGCGACAAGGCTTAACATTTCCGGTTCGAATTGTTGCTTTGTTTTCTGTATTGAAGCCAGAGCATACTCGATCACATCGTCATAGCGCTCATCAAGGTAATACATTGATGTGATGTAGTACGGATAACTGGCTTCATAGGTAGGAGAGCCTTTTAGCTTTTCGAAATTGGCAAGTGCCGTTTTATATTCTTTATTCAGGTAGTTGATGTAGGCAAAATAATAAGTTGCACTTTCCTGAAAATCACCTTTATCTTTTTTAACCAACTCAAATAAAGGTTCAGCTTTTTCGTAGTCTTTAAGTTCGAAATAGCTGTAGCCTTGTTTAAACTGATATTCATTTCTTTGTTTTCCGGATAGGGTTGAAGGGTCAGTTTTTTCAAACCACTCCAATGCTTTGGTATAATTTTTTTGTCCGAAATAAGTTTTGCCTACATAAAAATAAGCCAGTTTGGTATTTGGATTTAACGGATAGTCGCGGATAAAAGACTGGAATAAACTCTCAGCATCACTGTTTGTTAATTCGAGCGCGCAAACTGCGGCATAAAATTTAGCATTTTCCTTTAAGGTTGACAGCTCTGCATTACTTTCTGTTTGCGTTGAGGGTTTATAGCGAAGCTGCTCTACAAGCTTAAATTGCTGCGCTGCCGCAGTGTATTTCTCTTTTTCTAATAATTCTAAGCCAGTCTGGTAGTTCTTATTGAGGTTTTGCACCGCGCTGACCTGCGCGTAGCTGGTAAAACTTCCTGCCAAAAATAGCGGAATTAATAAGTATTTTTTCTGCATCGGTTTCAAATATGGTTGGTACTAAATTATAAATAGTATCAGTGTTTATCAACAGAAGTAATTAACATCTGTTAACAACACACTTAAACGAAGGTATTGTAGAAATGGTATGTTATTGTTGAAATGTGGATAATTAAGCTGCAAATTCATCCAGCTTTCAATTGATAAACCACTAAGTTCTGTTTATCCCTGGCTTGCCAGCAAATACAGAACAGCCATCCGTACAGCTACTCCATTTTCTACCTGATCAAGAATGATAGACTGTTTGCTGTCTGCAACATCACTGGTAATCTCTACACCACGGTTAATTGGTCCCGGGTGCATCACAATGATCTCCTTATCAAGATTATTCAGAATTTGTTTATTTAAGCCGTACATCATTGCATATTCCCTTAGGGAAGGGAAGTACTTAATATCCTGGCGCTCCAGTTGAATGCGCAGCATATTGGCAACATCACACCAGTTTAAGGCTTTGATGAGGTTGTGTTCAACTTTAACGCCCAGTTGGTGGATATGTTTTGGAATCAGGGTTGTAGGGCCGCAAACCATTACCTCTGCACCTAAGCGCTGCAGACAAAGTATATTTGAAATGGCTACCCTCGAGTGTAAAATATCGCCAACGATGACTACTTTTTTACCCGCCACATCGCCAAGTTTCTCGCGGATGGAAAATGCATCAAGTAGTGCTTGTGTTGGATGCTCATGGGCCCCGTCGCCGGCATTTACAATCTGGGCCTTAACATGTTTGCTCAAAAACTGGCCAGCGCCTGCGTAAGGATGTCGCATAACCACCATATCAACTTTCATTGACAAAATGTTGTTTACGGTATCAATCAGGGTTTCACCCTTGCTTACTGAAGAAGACGATGCCGCAAAATTTACCACATCTGCAGAAAGCCTTTTTTCTGCAAGCTCGAAGGAAAGTTTGGTTCGGGTAGAGTTTTCGAAAAAAATGTTGGCAATGGTAATATCACGAAGTGACGGAACCTTTTTGATGGGACGGTTGATTACTTCCTTAAAATTATCTGCAGTTTCGAATATCAATTCGATATCATTCCGGTTAATATCTTTAATGCCTAAAAGATGTCGGGTTGATAGTTTGTCTGCTGCCATTTCTTATTTATTGTTTTCCGATAATAATATAACCTTGTCTTCTGCTCCTTCACTTGCCCATGTAACCTTCACCTGTTGCGAGTTCAGGCTATCTACCGGATGACCGATATAATCGGGCTCGATTGGTAAATGTCTGCTGTAACGGCGATCAATCAGGACTAGTAATTCTACTTTTTCTGGTCTTCCATATGCAAGCAATGCATCAAGTGCTGCCCTGATGGTTCTGCCCGTCCAAAGTACGTCATCAATCAGCACAACTTTTTTGCCTTCAATGATGAAATCAATGGAATTACTGCTTGCTGTAACCAATCCATCTTTTCTTCTGAAATCGTCTCTGAAGAATGTAATGTCGAGGTTTCCCTTTAAAATTTTCGTGTTCTTTAAGATCGATTGCAGTTCCTGATGAATGCGGTCGGCCAGATAAATGCCACGTGGTTGAATACCAATGAGAACGGTATTTTTGAAATCGTCGTGGTTTTCAATTAACTGATGGCAAAGCCGCTTAATTGTAATCTGAATTTTTTGTCCGTCAAGAAGTGTTTTCTTTTGCATGGAAGAAGGATTGGGCAAATATATAAAAATGTTCGAAGCTTGGAAAGCTGAATTTAAATTTAGCGGTTAGGCATCCCAAATGTTGTTCGCAGCGGTGAGTACAATGGGTTTACCTGCCGTAATCAAAATGGTATGTTCGTGCTGCGCTACAAAGCCACCTTTATCACCTGTAAGTGTCCAACCATCATTTTCGGTTTCTGCAATGGTTGAAGCTGTAGAAATAAAGGTTTCGATGGCTACCGTTGTACTTTTCTTAAATCTTTCGTGATTGTAACGGTCGTAGAAATTTGCAATTTCGTGGGGTTCCTCATGCAAACCACGTCCAACACCATGGCCGGTCAGGTTTTTAATTACCTTGAATCCCTTCTTACGGGCTTCTGTTTCGATTAACCTTCCAATCTCAGCAATACGAACCCCTCCTTTAATGTTATCGATAGCTTTTTTCAGAATTTCTTTTGATGAGGTGACCAGCTTTTGATGGCCATATATATCGTTGCCGAGGATAAATGATCCGCCATTGTCAGACCAAAAGCCGTTCAATTCTGCAGATACATCAATGTTGATCAAGTCGCCGTCTTTTAATATTTTATGCTCGCTGGGAATTCCATGAGCGATTTCATTATTGACACTGATGCAGGTCCAGCCGGGGAAATTATAAGTGAGGCGGGGTGCTGATTTTGCACCTAGTGCATTGAGTATTGAACCTCCAAATTCATCAAGCGCTTTGGTCGACATTCCGGGTTTTGCAAAGTTGCGCATTTCTTTTAAAGTTTGGGCAACCGCATTGCTCACTGTCTGCATTCCGCTGAGTTCGTGTTCTTTTGTAATTGACATATGGCTAGTGCTTTAAGGTTGAAGATATTTATGTTTACTTCTTGTCGTTCGGCTGTTCATAACGTATTTGCTCCTGATCTTGTTTTCTTCCCGGCGACCATAGCCATAGCGAAAGAATAATAAGCGGTATCAGAAAACTTAATGCAATGACAATGAGGATAGGCCTTTCTTTGATGATACCGGCGTCTGTAGAAATGAAGATATTGATGGTTTCTTTAAGTACATACAGCGTAATGAGCGTGGATATTATGGCAAAAATTTTTTTCATAATCATTATTTCAACAAAGATTGCATTTATTTTTTAAACACATTGGATACAGACCAAATAAGCTAGCAGTTTCACCCAAACATTCAAGCGTAAGTAATAAGCTATCTTCTGCAGCCTTGATGGCAAAACCAACCATCTATTAATTTTCCAGATACCTTTTTGAATAATTTATTCCCATTAAATCATAACGTTTAAACTGCGCTCTTAAACGTTTCTGAAAATCAGGATAGTTTCGTTTCTCTTTCGGGCTCCATAAAATTTCACTCAAAGCATCCAATCTTGGAAACAATTGATACTGTACTTTGGCAGGGTTGCTGACGTACTCGCTCCATAGACAACCTTGTCCACCCCAGATGTATTTGGCTTGTTCTGAATTTAGTTGTGCTGGAACGGGTTCATAATTGTAAACATCGTACAGGGAGGATGGAGTACTTGCTGTTAAACTGTCTTCCTTTACAAACTGACCGTGGTTAAAGTACATTTTATTTTCAGGAGTCATAATAGCCTTGTGGCTTTGTTTTGCCGCCTCAATGGCACCTTTCTCACCTTGCCAGCTCATTACAATGGCATTTGGAGCTAAACCTCCCTGCAATATTTCATTCCAGCCAATAATGGTTTTGCCCTTGCTGTTTACAAATTTCTCCATCCTGCGAATGAAGTAACTCTGTAGTTCACTTTCATTTTTTAATCCGTTCATTTTCATAAATTGTTGCGATACGGCAGATCGTTTCCACCAGATTTTTGATGCTTCATCGCCGCCGATGTGGATGTAGGGTGATGGGAATAAATCCATCACCTCAGTCAGTACATTTTCCAGAAATTTGAAAGTAGTATCAGATGCTTGTAGTACATTATTGTATTTGTTCATCATGCCCCAGGTTTGTGCTACTTCATATTTTTTGTCGGGCTCGGTACCTAATTCTGGGTACGCTGCAAGTAAGGCCATACTGTGTGCAGGCATTTCAATTTCCGGAATAATGGTAATATAGCGTTTAGCGGCATAATCAATTACATCTTTGATCTGTTCCTGCGTGTAATAACCACCATGTTTAACGCCATCTGTTTTAATTACTGCATCTTTTGGCATAATCTTCACTTCTGTAGGTAATACCTGATATTTAATATTTTCATTGCCTTTTCCGGGCCATAAACCAATAATGCTGCCATTGCGCCAGGCGCCAATTTCGGTGAGTTTTGGGTATCGTTTAATCTCGATTCTCCATCCATGATCATCAGTTAGGTGCCAGTGGAAGTAATTCATTTTATGTAACGCGAGATAATCGATGTATTGTTTTACAAAAGCTACATCGAAAAAATGACGGCTTACATCTAGGTGCATACCACGGTAGGCGAAACGGGGATAATCTATGATATCAACTGACGGTATAATGAGTTCACTATTGGTATTTGAGGATAGCAATTGAATAATAGTCTGAACTGCATAAAATAAGCCCTGTTCTGAAGATGCCCCTGCATTAATTGTTGAAGCTAATACTGAAACAAAGTATTTATCTGGATTTTTATATAATTGATCTGAGAGAACAAGTGTAATCGTATTTCCCTTAATATCTTTAGTGTTGCTACTTATTTTTAGATTGAGGTTGTAATATCTGGTGATATAATCTTTCAAAAAATTAGCAGCGTTTATGGCCGCAGAATCTGTTACTAGTATAGTCGTGCTTTTATTGATGCGGAACTTACTGGTTGGAAAAGTTCCGGGTCTTAGTTCTACAGGCTGCGGAATAACATTCACTTCCTGTGCCGAAAGCTTGATGGAAACGATGATTAGAAACAAAAGGATAATTTTTCTCATGCTGAAAAGACTGGTTGCTTTTCAAAAGTAATAATAATAGGAGGGATGCTGGGAATAAGTAGGAGAGAACGGGTTATTTTGTTACATAAAAAACTCGTCATTTCGAGGAGGCTTATTCAGGCGACGAAGCAATCTTTCTTGCAGAAATCGCCAACGTGAAAGATTGCTTCGTCGTACCTCCTCGCAATGACGAGTTTCTATTGGAGTCTGTTAATGGTAGCCATTCTAACGATGACTGTTTCGTTCCGTGTTTCCGTGGCAAAAATAGGCGCAAAAAAAAATCCCGATAACTTTCGCTATCGGGATTAATATATTTAGTTAAAAAGAACTAGCCTTTTTTAGCTTTGCTTTCTTCGCCTTCTAATTGCGATTTCAATTGAGCCAATACGTCTAAGTCTCCTAAAGTAGATTTCTCTACAGAATCTTTAACTTTTTTAACAGCAGTTACAGCAGCTTTAGCTTCTTTCTTCTTAGTTGCCCTTTCTTCTGCTACAGCTTCAGCTTTAACTTCCTCCCAGATACGTGCGTGTGACACAACGATGCGTTTAGCTTCTTTGTTAAACTCGATGATTTTGAAGTCGTTAGTTTCTTCAGCTTTAACTGAAGTACCATCTTCTTTAACCATGTGTTTAGTTGGTACGAAACCTTCTACACCATATGGTAAAGCAATAACAGCACCTTTATCAGTTACTTTAACAACTGTACCCTGGTGAACTGAATCTAAAGTGAAGATAGTTTCAAAAGTATCCCAAGGGTTTTCTTCTAATTGTTTGTGACCTAAGCTTAATTTACGGTTATCAACGTCTAATTCTAAAACAACTACATCTAATACATCACCAACTTTAGTGAATTCATTAGGGTGGTTTACTTTTTTAGACCATGATAAGTCAGAAATGTGGATTAAACCATCAATACCTTCTTCGATCTCAACGAAAACACCGAAGTTAGTCATGTTTTTAACAGTTGCCTGGTGCTTGCTTCCTACTGGGAATTTAGCAGCAACTTCTTGCCATGGATCGTTAGATAGTTGTTTAATACCTAAGCTCATTTTGCGCTCGTCTCTGTCTAAAGTTAAAACTTCAGCTTCGATCTCATCACCAACTTTTAAGAATTCCTGTGGATTTCTCAGGTTTTGTGACCAGCTCATTTCAGAAACGTGGATTAAACCTTCAACACCTGGGATGATTTCTAAGAAAGCACCGTAATCTGCAACAGTTACGATTTTTCCTTTTACTTTAGAACCAACCTGAATGTCAGTGCTTAAGTTTTCCCAAGGGTGTGGAGTTAATTGTTTTAAGCCTAAAGCGATACGTTTTTTCTCATCATCGAAATCTAAAACAACGACGTTGATTTTTTCATCTAATGACAATACTTCTTTTGGATGCTCTATGCGGCCCCAAGAAATATCAGTAATGTGAAGTAAACCATCAACACCACCTAAATCGATGAATACACCGAAATCAGTAATGTTTTTAACAGTACCTTCAAGTACCTGACCTTTTTCTAATTTAGAAACGATCTCTACTTTTTGTGATTCTAAATCGTCTTCGATTAACACTTTATGAGAAACTACTACGTTTTTAAACTCATGGTTAATTTTAACAACTTTGAATTCCATTGTTTTACCCACGTATACATCGTAATCGCGGATAGGTTTGATATCAATCTGAGATCCTGGTAAGAAAGCTTCAACACCCATGATGTCAACGATTAAACCACCTTTAGTACGGCTCTTAACGAAACCATTGATGATTCTATCATTTTCAAGAGCTTCGTTAATTGCTTCCCATGATCTTTGGGTTTTAGCTCTTTTGCGAGAAAGGATCAATTGACCGTTAGCATCTTCTGGTGCTTCAACGAAAACGTCAACTGAATCGCCGATTTTTAGATCTGGTGTATCACGGAACTCAGAAGTAGAAACTAAACCGTCTGATTTGAAACCTACGTTTAATACTACGTCTTTGCTGTTGATTGAAACAACGATACCGCTGATGATTTCACCTTTAGTGATCTGGTTGAATGTTCCAGCGTACATGTCTTCAAACTTTTTACGGTCTGCGTCATTGTAATTACCGAAAACTTTTTCATCTGCATCCCAATCGAAATCTTCCGTTGGTGTTGCTAATGATGATTTGATCGATTCGATCGAAACTGAATCAGCTTCTGATTCAATAGTTTCTTTTTCAGTCAGGCGTCCGCCTTCTCCCTGAAGCTCAGCTGTTTTTGCTGCTAATTCTTTTTCTGCTACTTGTTTTTTAGCCATTAATTAATTATCTCCTTTTTTCCCTATTTAGGGACTGCAAAGGTAAAAATATTTTAATTAATAGAAAAGATTTTTTTAATAAATGTTGCTGATTTTTAACGGATTATAATCAGAAGCATGATCTGTTTAATACTAAATACCCCTATTTGATAAAGAAACAGTAACGTTAAGCAGGCTAAAAACAGTTCATTTCGTTCGCAGTAACTCCGCGACGTATCGTTATCTATCTGATTTCTAACTATCATCAGCCACAACTTTGATCATAAATAAAGCACCCTGCAATCAGTTATTTCTTTGCAAACGTTCCCCTTGTAAAGCCTTCTCCAATTAAAGTTTTATCATCTCTGATCAGTAGCATAATGGTGTTTTGCTGATCATATAATTTGATCATATCGCCATCGATTACGTATTTCGAAGTAAATGTAGAGTCATTATAAGCATCAGAAACAGTAACAGAGTCTTTAGATTTAAAAATAAACGTTTTATACTGCACATCGTCACTGCTGGCAAAAGTCCCGGTTACCACTTTTTGCTGTACAAAAGTAATGTAACATAAGTAGCCTACTACCAGAATCACGATTACCGAAAAGCCAATAATGAATTTATTACCGCTTGCATATTTTAAAGAAAAATAAAGAATCGTAAAAAGGATGAGTGCAACAACAGCTATAAATATAATGGCTGTATAATCGGTGTTGGTTTGGGGCACAGAAGCCGCAACAGTTGTTTTCTCTGCTGCTGTTTTTACCGGAGAAATTCTAACCAGAAATTCTTTGCTTACCCAGCCTTCACCATTGGTAACCTTGATTTTGAAGAAGCTTGCATTGGAAGAATCGATAACTGCCACATTCTCGTCTTTAGGTAAATATCCAACAATTTTACTTTTTGGATCTGCTTGTTCCCGAACCCGTAAATCATCAGCTGTTACGCGATAGAGATCAGCATTTGCTGAAGTTGGTTGTGCGGTATCGCTTGCTGCTGCGGGCGCAGCAGTTTGGTTTGGTGCGGAGCTGGCAGGTGCAGCGGGAGCAACCTTTTCCAAAAAGTCTTTACTTACCCAACCTTCACCATTTTTCAATTTTACTTTATAAAACTTAGCATTGCTGGCATCCAGAACCATAATTTTTTCGTTTTGGGAAAGTGTGGTTATCACCCTGCTTTTCTGATCGCTTGTTGCCCTAACCCGTAATTTATCGGCAGTCACCCGGTAGTTGTCCTGAGCATTTATACGGTTTGAGAAGATAAAAAAGGCAGTTAAAAGGAGAAAAAATCTGATCATAGTTATAGGATTTCTGCAGGCAGTTATAATAAAATTGCAACGACGTTTAGAGCAAACATCGTGCTACTGTGCCAAAATTAGGAAATAATTTAAATGATAGGGTATAACCTATGCGATTGTAAGGCTACCAGCTTCCGCCACTTCCACCCCCGCTGCTGCTTCCGCCGCCCCAACTGCTTGAAGATGATGAGCTGCCGGATGAAGAGGAACCTGATGTGCCCCCTGAACTTTCTTTTACCAGCATCGCAAGGGTTACCCAACTGATGAATTCGACATGTTTGCAAAAACTACACTCATTAACCACTTTTGCCTGACCGTCGTGACTGTATGTTGCAGCCTTTACGGTTACCTGCTTGTCGCTTTCATAAGTTCTGAATCCGCACGATGGGCAGGCAGCAAAGTGGTTATATTTTTCGGCCGGCCACTCTTTTATGATGTGCTCCTTCTGATCAACACTCTGCCAGATGTCATAATCGTACACTTTCATCATTTCCTCTTTTCGCTGGCCTTTTGTTAAAAATGGCGTACCTTCAATGTTCTCATCTCTGTCTAAACGAACCATAGGCTGCTGTCGGCTGTCTAATACCGGTTTAAAACGTTTATTGCCTTCAGCTTTGCGGAAAAACTGCCGGATGACCACAAAAATGATCAGTGGAGAAAAGAGCATCATCCATCCGTATTTTTTATGAAAAGAGGTTACTGCATTTGAAAAGTTTTCATCATCATGGTAGGAACTTCTGATGTGCTCAATCAGAAAAATATAGCGAAAGAATAGACAAATGCCTAAAATAGTTGCTAAAATATAAGGCAATACTGAGAGTGGTATATTTTTGAACCAACCGAATCCGCCGGCAATAATGGATATAATACCCGCAAAAATTGTTGTAAAGACCATCACTGCGCACCCTATGTTGGGTGCTGACCGCTGTAAAATTTTATTTCCTTTGCCTGGTTTAACTTGTTTCACCGGATAGCGCCCGAGCAATTTAAACAATCCGAAGAATGCGAGACAAATAGCTATAGCAGGAAGCCAAACCTTATCCAGGTTGCTGTTGTAACCACGCTGGGTAAAAAACTGATTAAGTTCGGACTTATTGTCCGTATTCAGGATGATGGTACCCATGGCATTGAGCGTATTGATAATTCCCGTGCCATAATCGTTTTTCCTGAAGGCAGGCAGGAGGTTTTGCTCGGCAATGTGTTTGAGTTTTACATCCGGTAATACGCCTTCAGCGCCGGTGCCGGTAATAAAGCGATATTTCCTTCGATCTTTGGCAATAAAAAGCAATACTCCGTTGTTACTGGTTTTCTGTCCGATTCCCCAGGTATTAAAAAGCGTATAGGCAAAATCAAAATCTTCCTGTTCCGGATCAAAATCGTTTACAATGACTACTGCAACCTGAACGTTGGTTTTTCGTTCAAAGTTTGAAATGGTGTCATTGATGCTGGCCACATCTCCGGAGCTAAGTATCCCGTCGGGATTACTCACCCAACCACCGTTTGTTTTTTTTGGATCAGGTATCTCAGTTACAGAATAGGCTTTTTGGCCTATTAACGGGCTTGAAAAAAGAACAAGAAGGAAAAAGAAAAGTGCTTTTGAGAGATGATGGTGGCGCATTACAGATGATCTTTTAGCGATTAGATTAAAATCTACATGCAAATACAGTACCGTTTATTCTTTTAAAATGCGATCAATAACGGTGTCAAGTTTTCGCTTGTCTTTTGAATAAGGCGAGAGGTCGAAAAGTTGTACCGATTTAAACTCGATTGGATGACTTTCGCTTTGCAAAGAAATATAACCGGATTTGAGTGCCTTGCCATCGGTTTTAGCTTTGGGATCAAAGTTGGAAACATTTCCACCACCAATTTGAGGCCTGGTATATTCCAATACCACTTCGTTGTCAATGATATGCTTAATTACTGAATCTCCAAGCACCAGAAATTCTGCTGTTACCCATTGGTCGCCTGCATAGGTTTTTGATTTCGAATCGAGACAATGTGGTGTAAATAGTTCACCCTTGTAATTAATTAAAGTTCCGGGTGTACATACATTGCTTGTGTGTCGTTCATGTTCGCCATCGCCACCCAGGATTTGTCCTTCAATCGAAATGGGGAAATCCTGGTCTTTTAAAATGGTTGCCGGATCCTGGCAATGCAGCATTGCGCCGCTGTTACGTGTTGCCCATCCTTCACCGCCTTTAGCCTGATCACCAATAAAACGGTAGGTAACCTTTAACAAGTAATAAGAAAAAGGTTTTTTATAAAAGATGTGACCATATTGTTTATCAAATTCCTGATAACCATCATAACTCACTTTCATTAATCCATTTTCAACGCGAAAGGTATTGGCATAATTGTCTTTGTATTCATGTTTGGATATTTTGACATTCCAGTCCTTTAAATCCTTTCCGTTGAAAAGATTGATCCAGCCTTTTTGGGCGCTGGCATTAAGCGAAATAAACGCAAAAAATAAAAATAGAGCAGATGTGTGTTTTAAATTCATGGTTGCCTTATTGGTTAGCAGCTAAAAGTATGAAATTTAAATCAAACCTTATCTTTATAATTTTATGACTGCGGTAATAGAGCTGTTACCCTTTCTAATGCAAATTCAAGCTGTTCTTCCTGAGTCAAGTTGGTGTTATCCAATATGATTGCATCATCAGCTCTCACTAGCGGACTTTCTTTCCGGGTGGTGTCTGCATAATCGCGGTGGGCCAGGTTTTCGAAAACCTCTTCCAACGTCGTCTGGTTATTGCCTTTACTTTCCAGCTCCTTAAATCTGCGTTCAGCCCTGATTTTCGGATCGGCCGTCATGAAAAGTTTTAGAGGAGCATCAGGAAAAACAGTAGTTCCTATATCCCTGCCATCCATCACAATGTTTTTGGATTTCCCCATGCGTTGCTGCTGTTTTACCATTTCATGGCGAACGATTTTATGGGCAGAAACTTCACTCACATTTTCAGATACGGGCATTAAACGGATTTCATCAGAAACTTCTTCACCGTTCAGGGTGATGTGCGATTCGTAGTCACGTGAGTGAAAATTCAGTTCAATATGTTGCAATGCATCGGTTACCGCTTCATCACTGTTTACATCAATATGGTTCCACAAAAAATATAGGGTTACCGCGCGGTACATGGCGCCGCTATCTACATAAATGAAACCTAATTTTTTAGCCAGTGCCTTTGCTAATGTGCTTTTCCCGCAAGATGAATAGCCATCAATAGCTATAACCAAGTTTTTCTTCATTGTGTACAAAGGTAGAAAAGGCGGTGAACTTATTAAATTTTTTTAGATTACTATTCTTCATACTTTTGTGACATGTTACCCACGAGAGAAGAAATTTTAAGGTCAGTGATATTCAAAACCTCCAGGAGCGGAGGGAAAGGTGGGCAAAACGTAAATAAAGTTTCCAGTAAAGTGGAGTTGATTTTTGATGTTGAAAATGCGTCTTTTTTTGATGACAATGAAAAAACGTTACTAAAGGCTAGGTTAGCAAACAGGTTGGATACTGACGGTTTGCTGCATGTTGTTTCGCAGGAAGATAGGAGCCAGCTCTTGAATAAAGAGAAAACCATTGCCAAATTAATCGACTTGTTTAAAAAATCGCTTAAAGTTGACAGGAAACGAAAGCCAACCAGGATTCCTAAAGGAGTCATTGAAAGCCGATTGAAAGAAAAATCGGTCAACTCGCTGAGAAAAGAGGCGAGAAGAAAGCCCCAAGTTGATTAGTCTGCAGTTGAAATAAACCTTCTCCCGAGTTTAATCATTCAAATTACTTCCCAAACCTGTAGTATAAACTCAGGCCGCCATAATTTTGTGCCTGGGCCACACTCTTGATTTCTTTTGTTTTGAAGATGACATTGAAATCCACTGTAAAACGCTTCGAACTGTAGTTTACACCAAACTGCTGTTCAAATACGATCGGCTTAATTCCAAAAGTTAAAGGACTGTTGTTATTAAACAAGCTGCCTTGAATGGTTGCATCGTAAGCCACGAAATTGAGTTGTGGTTTAGCGTAAACAAAAAATTCAGATTTATTTAAACTGGCCGTTTTGGCATTCCCGATTACAGCGTTATGGGTGGTACTATTAAAAAGCTGGTTTAATCTGCCTGCCCTCAACATTGCTGATGCGCCAAGACCTGAAAACGTTGTGCCAATATTTGCATATCCCTGACCGCTAAGGTCAACTACATGATCGTTTGATCGGATGAAAAGTTTGCTATAGGTTGCAGCCAGGTTAACGGCTACTTCATTTCTGATCTGGTATTCCCAGCCGGCAGGAGTATAAAAACCGACTGTTTGATGGAGGAGCTCCTGTGCGTCCTGAGCGAGTGAGTGAGGACCCACCGTTCCAATTTCTACACTAGTTTTCAGAACGCTTTCATCCTTATAAAATATGGAATAGGCAGCACCTGCATATAGATAGCCTGCAAAAGGACGATCCTGATTTTCTTTTTTCGGTACCTGGCCCCAATAGGGGGTATACATTTTCTGTCCGGCTGATATTTCATAGGTTTTCTTCTCTATCCGTTCAGAAAATTTCTCAGAATTTAAAGCCCTTCTGAAATATATAAATAAGCCGTTTGTATAATAGCGGTCGTTTAATGTTGCCAGATAAGCATCGTTTTCTGTCTTAAAGCCAAATTCGTTTTTAAACGACTGGCTAAAAGCCGAGAGAAACACAAAGCATAAAAATGCCGTAGTAAAAAATGATTTCATAAAAAAGCCCGGATTTTATCCGGGCTATAAATGTATTTATTGTAATTGAATATTTAATTCAAAAACTAAAAGATTACAAACTAGTTAACGATAGGCTTGATTTTTATACTCAAATCCAAAGGTTTTTTAACCTTGTTTTTAGTTAGTGCCATATCAATAACCTCACTCATTTCACTTACATAGTGAAATTGCAGGTCTTTAATGTAGCTTTCCTTAATTTCCAGAATGTCTTTTCTATTACTTTTACATAGGATGATTTCCTTGATGTTAGCGCGTTTAGCTGCAAGAATCTTCTCTTTAATTCCACCCACCGGAAGAACTTTTCCCCTTAAAGTAATCTCACCCGTCATGGCCAGGTGTTGTTTAACCTTCCGCTGTGTAAATGCTGACGTAAGCGCCGTTAACATGGTTACACCCGCTGAAGGGCCATCTTTAGGCGTTGCGCCTGCAGGAACGTGGACATGCACATCCCAGCTATCGAACAAAGAATAATCGATACCGAACTCAGCTGCATGTGCCCGCAGATAAGCCAACGCGATTACAGCCGATTCCTTCATCACATCCCCCAGGTTACCTGTTAAAGTTAATTTTCCTTTTCCGGGACTTAAACTGGCCTCTATAAATAGGATATCACCACCAACGCTTGTCCACGCTAATCCAGTTACCACACCAGCAACCTCGTTTCCTTCATACAAATCTTTATCGTAGATGGGTGCACCTAAAATGCGTTCTATGTCGGCATGAGTTAAGGTAGGTTCATAACTTTCTTCCATAGCAATTTTCGTTGCCACACCACGAACAATCGAACCTATCCGTTTTTCCAAACCACGAACACCTGATTCCCTGGTATAATCTTCAATTACCTTTTCAATCAGTGCAGGCTTCAAATTAATATCTTTTGCCTGTAAACCGTGATTTTCTTTCTGTTTGGGCAGAAGGTATTTCTTCGCGATTTCGATCTTTTCTTCAATGGTATATCCGTTCACCTCAATAACCTCCATACGATCCAGTAAAGCAGGCTGTATGGTGCTCAATGAGTTTGCGGTAGCAATGAACAGGATGTTAGATAAATCGTAATCCATCTCCACGTAGTGATCATAAAAGGCATTGTTTTGCTCAGGGTCCAGTACTTCCAGAAGCGCAGAAGATGGGTCACCCCGGTGATCGGTTCCTACTTTATCGATTTCATCCAAAACAAAAACCGGGTTATCAGCGCCTGCTTTTTTAATAGACGAGATAATGCGCCCAGGCATAGCACCAATGTAGGTTTTACGGTGACCACGGATTTCAGCTTCATCACGAATACCACCCAGGGCCATTCTAACGTATTTGCGCCCCAGTGCTTTTGCAACTGACTTTCCAAGTGATGTTTTTCCAACTCCCGGAGGGCCTACAAGGCATAGAATGGGGGCCTTCATATTGCGTTTTAGCTTCAATACTGCTAAATATTCAATAATTCTTTGCTTCACTTTTTCCAACCCGAAGTGATCCTTATCCAGGATCCGCTGAGCACGCTTTAAGTCAAAGTTATCTTTGGTAAACTCACTCCACGGTAAATCCAGTAAAAGCTCAAGATAATTTAACTGAACGGAATAATCCGGAGCCGCAGGATTCATGCGGCCAAGTTTGTCGAGTTCTTTATCGAAGTGGGAATAAACCTCTTTCGACCATTTTTTAAGTTTAGCTTTTTCCTGCAGGGCATCAAATTCGAGGTCGGCAGAGTTTCCGCCCAATTCTTCCTGAATGGTTTTTAACTGCTGATTCAGGAAATAGTCTCTTTGCTGCTTGTCTAAATCAGTTCTCACCTTCGATTGAATCTGATTTCTCAACTCGAGCATCTGCAACTCGATCATCAAAAGCTCCATTACCTTCTGTGCGCGATCCTGCAATTTATCCATTTCAAGGATTTTTTGCTTGTCGGCCATTTCGGCATTCATATTTGAAGATATAAAGTTGATCAGAAAAGAATTGCTTTCGATGTTTTTTAATGCAATACTGGCTTCGCTAGGTATGTTAGGCGAAAGCTGGATGATCTGGGCAGACATCTCACGGATAGAGGCTATAAGTGCTTTAAACTCTTTGTCCGTTTTGTGCTTCTGCTCCTCAAATTTTTTAACAACAGCTTTGATATATGGCTCGTTTTGTACCTCTTCAATTAAACTGAAGCGTTGCTTGCCCTGTATAATTACAGTGGTGTTACCATCAGGCATTTGCAACAATTTTACAATGTTTGCAACTGTTCCTACCGTGTTAAGTTGCTCGAATGTAGGGTCTTCTATAGAAACATCCTTTTGAGATACAACCCCAATAATTTTATTTCCTTTATAAGCTTCTTTAATTAATTTTATTGATTTATCCCTTCCAACAGTTATTGGAATAACTACCCCAGGAAAAAGTACGGTATTCCGCAAAGGCAATATGGCCAATGTTTCAGGGGTTTCCTCATTGTTCATCTCATCTTCGTCTTGTTGAGACATTAATGGAAAAAATTCGGTATCCTCGTTTATTATGGGCATAGCAGAATGGAAATCAAATATATCTTGTTTACTCATTATCACGTTTCCTCAAACGACAAACTGGCAGTGCTGTCGCCTTCACATTTTTAGTTTTGTTTCTATACTCATAATTTCAACTCTTGTGCCAAAGTGAAAATTACATTAATGTTATGTTAAAACGGCAGAATAATTTAAATATTTATGCCTATATCATATAAACGGTTTTTTAACGTTATTGCTATTGTTTAGCGGGATGGGTTTTGAGTGAATGAAAATTAAAAACTTTTAATTTATAAGAATACGATTATATTGCAAAAAATTTCAACCATTAGGTATAAATTTATAAAACTTATTATTCATTACATGAACTATTTCAAAAGGGCTATCCTGGGCTTAATCATTTTTTCATCTACAAGCACGTTTGCACAAGGAAATTATGAGAAGAGTATGCAGGCAATGATGAACGGTGATTTCAAATCTGCTGTTACTCAATTGGAAAAAGCCGATACAAAAACACCCGATAATGCTAAAATTTTACAGATGCTGGGTTACTCTTACTTTCAAAACGGGGAATATGAAAAATGTATTTCAACTTACAGCCGTTTAATCACTGTTAAGCCCTCTGAGGTGTCGGCATATTATTACCGCGGTAAAGCCAGATTGAATATCGCCAACGACCCCAAAGAATCATTAAACAGTTTGAGGGAAAATTTTTATACCGCTGCGTTGAAAGATTTTTCGAAATCAATCGAAATTACAGGTGATGAAGATTCTCAAATGTTTCAGAACAGAGCTATAGCTTATAAAGATTACGCTATTTTCAGGTCATATAAGGCCAAGAAAAAGGAAGATAAGTTAGCCTGTGTGGCATTATTCAATAACTCAATTGCAGATTTTCAAAAGGTTTTGACCATGCAGCCGCTCAGAAAAGATATTATCGACTGGATTACTTATGATAAAGCACAGATTGCGAGTTTAAAATAAAACTCAGTTGTCTTAATTGCAGTTGCCTTATAAAAATGGAGCCCTGATTGATCGGGGCTCCATTTTTTTTAGTTGATTTTACCGGTAATGTGGTAATATTTCTGTTTAAGAAACCTTATTTTCTGGAATTTCTTAATCTCGTAGAATCGGTCTGGCGCATAGGTCAGCGTATCAGTCGATTGAAAAAGGATGTTTTTACTCTCAACAATAATTACAATTTTAGCCAGTTTATTGTGCTGATGTGTGAGCAAAATCTTTTTAACAGGGATCTTTTTATTTGCCGAGCTGTAAATGGTTAACTGATTACTTGCGGTTATCTTAAATTCGCCTTGCCATGAAGCTTTATTGATGTCTGCATTTGTAAATACGGCAAGTTCTTTCTGCCAATCGGGAATTTTAAGTTTTCTGTTTTCAGCGGTGCCATTTACTGAAACCGTTTTTTGAACAGTTGGATTGGTTTGCTGTAGTCGGTTAATTTCTTTATTGAAATAACCTTTAACATCAAAATAGGATAATCTTGCATTGGCACCGTTTGGCTCCTGCTTAATGCAGGAGACGAATCCCAGTGCCAACGCAAGTATTAAAATTTTTCTAATCATTATACCAGAATGTTTCCTGTCATTTCTTCGGGAATGGCAACACCTAGTATTTGTAGTATTGTAGGTGCAATGTCACCCAGTTTGCCATCACCAATGGTTTTATAATCATTGTCGATCAGGATGCATGGCACCAAATTCGTCGTGTGTGCGGTGTTTACTGAGCCGTCGGCATTTACCATATATTCAGAGTTTCCATGATCTGCCAGTAAAATAAATGAATAGCCATTCTCCAGGCCTTTGTTAACAACAGTTTCCGCACATTTATCCGCAGTTTCTACAGCTTTAATTACAGCTTCAAAAACGCCGGTGTGGCCCACCATATCAGGGTTTGCGAAATTTAAACAAATAAAATCAGCCCAACCTGTTTCCATTTCTGCGGTTATGGCTTCGGTAATTCCGGCAGCACTCATTTCAGGTTGCAGGTCGTAAGTTGCAACCTTTGGGGAAGGTATTAAAATACGTTTTTCATTATTGAATTCAGTCTCCCTTCCGCCTGAGAAAAAGAATGTAACGTGCGGATATTTTTCGGTTTCAGCGATACGGATTTGATTTTTGTTGTTTTCAGATAATACTTCACCAATCGTTTTGGTTAAATCGTCTTTTGTGAAAACAACATTTACTTTCTCAAAACTCTCATCGTACGTAGTCATGGTCACATAGTATAGCGGAAGTTTGTGCATTTGTTGCTCGGGGAAGTCCTTCTGGGTTAGTGCGGTTGTAATTTCCCTGCCTCTGTCGGTCCGGAAATTGAAACAAATCACTACATCGTCATTCTGAATGGTGGCTACAGCATCTCCGCTGGCTTCGGTTAGTACAACTGGTTTCAAAAACTCATCTGTAATGCCATCGGCATATGATTTTTGAATAGCGGCTAAGGCATCCTGAGTTCTTTCACCCACACCATTCACCATCACATCATAGGCTTGCTTAACACGTTCCCAACGATTATCGCGATCCATAGCGTAATACCGACCAACTAATGTGGCCAGTTTTGCATTTCCGTTTTTAATGTGGTTTTGAAGATCACTGATAAATCCCAGTCCGGAGTTAGGGTCTGTATCACGGCCGTCTAGAAATGCATGGACGAAAGTTTTCTCTACATTAGCCTCTGTAGCAGCATCGCATAATGCCTTTAAATGTTCTATATGTGCATGTACACCGCCATTTGAAACCAAACCAATAAAATGGACAGCTTTGTTGTTTTGTTTGGCATAGTCAAAAGCAGCCAGCAAAACAGGATTAGTATGTAATTCTCTATCTGCAATGGCTTTGTTAATTCTTCCGAGTTCCTGATAAACAACTCTGCCGGCACCTAAATTCATGTGTCCAACTTCAGAGTTTCCCATCTGCCCAGCTGGTAAACCTACTGCTTCGCCTGAAGCTTCAAGTCTTGAGTTAGGGTATTTCTGTAATAAAGAATCGAAAAAAGGTGTATTGGCAGCATAAGCAGCATCGGATTTATCTTTTCTGCCATATCCCCAGCCATCTAAAATTATAAGTGCGAGTTTTTTATTGTTTGTCATCTTCTTTAAAAAATAATTGAACAGCTTAAAAACAAATCTGCAAAAGTCTTGTTTTTGGTTTTATTAATAAGGCAAATATAGCTTTCTTGGTGCTTAAATAAATTAATAATCCTTTTTTTGATAAGCTAATGGCATAATTTTAGCTATAGCGTTCTGTATAAAATACAGAAATGGTCCGAAGCTTATTTTTACTGATTATTAGTTTATCATCATTATATAGTCCTAATGCCTATCAGGCAGATATTATTGATGATTTGTCCTCGTATTTCAGGTCTGGTAATGCCAAAGAGGTTGCTAAAAACTTCGCTTCTACCATTGAGCTTATCATCGTTGATGAGGAAGATGTATACTCAAAAGCACAGGGTGAACAGATTCTGAAAGACTTTTTTACGAAGCACCCGCCAGTAAAAGCGAGTATTTTTCACAAAATAAATACCAATCCTAACTATCGTTTCGGAGTTATTTCGTTAACTACATCCAAGGAGAATTTCAGAGTGTCTGTAACCATGAAAAAATTTAACAATAATTTTCAGATTACAGAATTAAGAATTGAGGCAGCCAAGGATTAAGCTACTTTTTCCAGATTTACTTTGCCGTAACAGTACCATCATGATGGGCATATAATGCATCTATATTGATTGGCAGCTCATAAATATTTGCTATTTTTGTTGCTCTTAAAGCTACATTTTGGATATTCAACTTATACACCAATTCATAAAAAATGCCCTTGCCGAAGATTTAGGTGACGGTGATCATACTTCTCTATCCACAATTCCCATTGGAACTCAGGGAAGAGCTAAACTTATTATTAAGGAAGATGGTATTCTTGCTGGTATGGAACTCGCTTTGGAGATTTTCAAAGTGGTTGATGAAAATCTTAAAGTTGAGGTTTTACTAAATGATGGTGCGGAAGTAAAGGTAGGTGATATAGGGCTTACTGTTTCAGGTAATACCCATTCTATTTTGATAGCAGAACGCTTGGTTTTGAATTGCATGCAGAGAATGAGTGGTATTGCAACAAAAACACATCGTATTGTTTCGCTTTTGCAGTCTAGCAATACCAAAATTCTTGATACGCGAAAAACTACTCCCGGATTAAGGTACCTGGAAAAGTGGGCCGTTAGGATTGGCGGGGGAGTCAATCATCGGATTGGGCTTTATGATATGATTCTGATTAAAGATAATCATGTCGATTATGCCGGCGGTATCGTAAATGCTATCCAGGCTGCTCAAAAATATCTTGTTGAGAATCAAAAAAAATTACAGATAGAAATCGAAGTGCGTAACCTCGAGGAGCTATCTCAGGTGTTGTCAGTTGGTGGTGTAGATCGGATTATGCTTGATAATTTTAGTTTCGATAATTTGCGTAGTGCCGTGAAGCAAATCGATAACCGGTTTATCACAGAAGCTTCGGGAGGCATCACAGAGGAAAATGTGGCTGAATACGCCGCTTGCGGGGTGGATTTTATTTCAATGGGTGCATTAACACATTCTGTAAAAAGCTTAGATATTAGTTTAAAGGCATACTAAAGTGATATCCTGTAAAATTAAATCCTTATTTTTTGTATCATTGTAGGCTATGGTTACGGTTTATTCGCTCAGCGCCTTATTAGTTGCGTATCTTTTTGGATCAATACCAACAGCTGTATGGCTTGGCCAGGCTTTTTATGGTATTGATGTAAGGGAGTATGGAAGTGGTAATGCTGGTGCAACCAATACTTTCAGGGTTTTAGGAAAGAAAGCTGGTATAGCGGTAATGATTATTGATATTGCCAAAGGCTATACCGCTACTAATCTCGCTTTTCTCATTGGTATGTCTGTAACCGGGCCCCACACATCTGTCGTTTTTGTTAACTACCAGCTTGCGCTCGGTGTTACAGCCGTAATGGGACACCTTTTTCCCGTTTTTGCAGGCTTCAGGGGGGGTAAAGGTGTAGCTACACTTTTTGGAATGATTTTGGCAGTTAACTTCGAAGCATCTATGCTTTGTGTTCTGGTTTTTGTGACAGTTCTTTTGGTAACTAAATATGTTTCACTAAGTTCTATTTGTGCGGGATTTACTTTTCCGCTGAGTGTAGTCTTTTTGTTTCAGGTGTCAATCAAATCCGAAGTACTTTACGGAATGGTTGTCTGCATTTTAATTCTAGTTACCCATCAAAAAAACCTCGAACGTTTGCTGAAAGGCAAGGAATCAAAAGTGTATTTGTTTAAGAAGAAGGCTGGTTAATTAGCAATGCAGAATCTTCGAAACTTATTTGTCGGATTGCTGTTAATATGACAATCCCAGATAAGGATTAACAATCATTAACGACAAAATTTAAGAAGCTGTCAGATTTCTGCATCATGATTTGCAGAATGATGCGCAGGCTTCGTCATTAAAAAAAAATTAACAGATGAAAAAGTTATTCTTAGCAGCAAGCGTTGCCGGAGTTCTCCTCTTTAACTCATGCTCCACCGTACCCTTAACAGGACGCAGTCGTTTTGACCTTGTAAGCAACGACCAGGTTTTGCCAATGGCATTTCAGGCTTACAGTACATTTTTAACGGAAAATAAATCTACGGTTTTGCCAGCATCAAATGCACAGGCGCTGAAAGTTAAAACGATCGGAAGCCGTTTAATAACTGCTGTAAAATCATACATGAACAGCAATAATTACGGTAATTTAATTGCCGACTACCAGTGGGAGGTAAATGTGGTTCAGAACAACGAAAAGAATGCATGGTGTATGCCTGGCGGAAAAATAGTTGTATACACAGGCATCTTGCCCGTAACGCAAGACGATGCAGGTTTAGCTACCGTGATGGGGCACGAAATTGCACATGCCATCGCCGGACACTCGGCTGAACGCATGTCGCAGGAAATGGTAGCGCAGGGTGTAGGTGCTGCAGCAGGAGTAGCATTGTCTAAGAATCCTAAAACCCAATCTATCTTCAACACGCTTTATGGGGTAGGAACGCCTGTTGCCATGCTGAAGTTCAGCCGTAATCAGGAATTGGAAGCCGACCGTTTAGGTTTGATCTTTATGGCTATGGCAGGCTACAATCCTCAAAGTGCTACCAGTTTCTGGAATAGAATGGCATCTGCATCGCAGGGTGCGGCAAAGCAACCAGAATTTTTAAGTACACACCCAAGTGACGCTACACGTATTGCTCAGATACAAAAATACCTGCCTGAAGCTCAGCAGTATTATAAAAAATAAGGCTTTTAGTCCAGAATTTTTTTTATAAAGGTGGGATTTGCGACAGGCATATCCCGCCTTTTTTATTTTTCAAGCGAATAATCCTGCCGGGGTAGTTTGCGTCGTGCACCAATTAAACTCCGAGCACCTTCAAAATCGCACTGGCCTTTAGCAAACATTCATCATATTCTTTTTCGGGATCGCAATGGTAAGTTATTGCACCACCAACCTGGAAAGATAAATACCTGTTTTCAGCATTGTAAAGAATGCTGCGGATCACAACATTGAAATCGAAATCTCCATCTGGACTGATACAGCCAAAAGACCCGGAGTATATGCCTCTTTTAGTCTCTTCGTATTCCTCAATCAAATTCATTGCTTTAACTTTTGGAGCACCTGTCATGGATCCCATAGGGAAAGCATTTTTAATTGCATCAATGAAATGAATTCCTGGATCCAGCTCACAGCTGATTGTAGAAATCATCTGATGTACCTGGGGAAATGTGTAAATGCCAAATAGTTCTTCCACTTTTACCGAGCCTTTGACAGCTGATTTGGTTAAATCGTGACGAACAAGGTCCACAATCATTACATTTTCTGACTGCTCCTTGGTATCGTTTCTAAGCTGAACTTTGATCTGTTTGTCTTCTTGCGGGTTGTGACTTCTTCTTGCAGTTCCTTTTATCGGCTGTGAAATAAGCTTTGATCCCCTCTTACATAAAAAGCGTTCCGGAGTTGCGGATAAAATATACTGGTGATGATATTTAAAATATCCCGCAAACGGGGTAGGGGAAACCTGGTTTAAGAGTTCAAAGGTTTCCAATGGATTTATTGCCGCATGGTCAGCAAAGAATTCCTGGCAGAAATTCACCTCATAAATATCGCCACGGACGATATGGCTTTTTAGTAGCTCAACTTTGGAAATATATTGATTCTTTGAAATCCTTTGTTTAATGTCCGGAGACGAAACCCTGGCGTTATTAACTGGCTGATATGCCTCGATTTGTTCCAAAACAGCTTTATTGCCCAACAAGAGCTCTATTTTTCCATGTTTAACCGCAATCAGATATTGCGGGATAAAAAAGTAAAGGTCTGGGAAATTAAGATAGTCGATGTTTTCAGAATGCAGATCTTCGAGTTCATTTTTGAGATCATAACTGAAGAATCCAAAAATCCATTGTTTATGTGTTTCATAGAATGTTTTCAGCGTTTCAAACCCGGCACCTTCGAGGCATGTTAAATCTTTCTGAACGCCGGCGGCGATTATATAGTCGTAAACCGAGTAGGCATCCTTGTATTCATTCGAATCTAATACGCAGCAAACATCGAACTGATCGGCCCAGTGTATCGCTTTTTTTTTGAAATCAGATATGTTTTGGAGGGTTTTCACACTGCGGCAAAGGTAAGTAAACGATGGCAAAAAAAAAGCAACCCGGTAAGGGTTGCTTTTTTTATTATTTGTAGCAATGTCCTGATTAAAATCAGAAATTCTAATTAACGCAGTTCTAAAGTCTGTGCCCGGTCTGGTCCTACAGAAAGAAATTTGATTGGCACTTCCAGTTCTTCTTCCAGGAACTTAATATAATCCGTCAGCTTAGCCGGGATTTGATCAACAGCAGTAATTTTGGTTACATCTGTAGCCCATCCATCAATCGCTTTCAATACCGGCTTAGGTTCAATAGAGATGATATCGTACGGCATATAATCTATTGTTTCGCCATTATATTCGTAGTGTGTACAAGCATAAATGGTATCGAAAGTATCTAGAACATCCGCTTTCATCATAATTAATTCGGTTACACCGTTTAACATGATGGCATATTTTAATGCTGGCAAATCGATCCAGCCACAACGACGGGCACGGCCTGTAGTTGCGCCAAATTCATGACCTAATTTACGCAGGTTTTCACCAACTTCATTATCTAATTCTGTTGGAAAAGGGCCACCTCCAACGCGCGTACAATAAGCTTTGAAAATACCATATACAGCGCCAACCTTATTAGGGGCGATACCTAATCCTGTACAGGCACCCGCAGTCGTCGTATTACTTGAAGTTACAAAAGGGTATGAACCGAAATCAACATCTAGTAAGGTACCTTGTGCACCTTCAGCTAAAACAGCTTTTCCTTCCTTCAGGTAACCGTTAACGAAATGCTCACTATCCACATGAGGAATAGCCTTTAAAAACTCTATAGCTTCAAAAAATGAAGCTTCTTTTTCAGCTAGTTCGTATTCAAATCCCTCGTAATGAGAAAGAATTTCAGTATGTTTTTCTACCAGTTTGTTATAACGTTCTTTAAAGTCAGGAAGTGTGGTATCGCCAACGCGTAAGCCATTACGGCCTGTTTTATCCATATAAGTCGGGCCGATACCTTTAAGTGTCGATCCGATTTTATTCTTACCCATGCGTGCCTCATTTGCGGCATCCAGCAACTGGTGAGTAGGTAAAATCAAGTGCGCTTTACGGGCAATAACCAGTTTGCCTTCGGCAACAGGATCATGACCAGCTTTCTTTAAATTATCCAGCTCTCTTTTTAAAATGATTGGATCGATAACTACACCATTTCCGATAAGGTTCATGGTTTTTTCGTTGAAAATTCCTGATGGGATGGTATTTAAAACGAATTTTTTGCCATCGAACTCTAAAGTATGTCCGGCATTCGGGCCACCCTGAAAACGGGCGATAAGATCATATTTCGGACTGAGTACATCAACGATTTTTCCCTTTCCTTCATCACCCCATTGCAGGCCGAGAAGTACATCTACTTGCGTCATTATTAAAAATTTAAGCTGGTTTTATTTTGAGTATTGATTTAATTTGCTTTTAGCTGGGCTGCTGCAACAGCGGCAGTTTCATTCACTTTTCGTGCTACGCTGCAATCAGAACAGAACCCATAAAGATTCAAAGAGTGGTGTTTAATATCAAACTTTAACAGATCGCCAACCATGGTTTGAATCTGGTGAATACGCGGGTCGCAAAATTCTACCACTTTACCGCATTCAATGCAGATCACATGGTCGTGCTGACGGTAACCATAAGATTTTTCGAATTGTGCCATATTCTTACCAAACTGATGCTTGGTAACCAGGTCACATGAAACCAATAACTCTAAAGTATTGTAAACCGTAGCCCGGCTTACACGGTACTTTTGGTTTTTCATGTGAATATAAAGTGTTTCAACATCGAAATGGTCGTTTCTTGAATAGATTTCTTCCAGGATTGCGAAACGCTCAGGTGTTTTGCGTAGATTTTTGTTCTCTAAATAAGCTTCAAAAATCTTGCGAACAAGCTCATTTGTATTTTGTTCAGACATAGTTTTAAACTCCGTTCAAAGGTAGTTAAATTGTTTGATTGTTATAGCGTTTGATTGTTTAAATGTTGTAATTATTAAGCATCAAACCTTGTTACTCCTGTTACGCCACGTACTTTTAATAGATTGTTGATCAGGTTTTCCAGGTGCTCGGTATCGTTAACAAAAATCATAATCGAACCTTCAAATATACCTTCATTGGTATCAACCGTTATCGATCGCATGTTGACTTTAAAGTCGGTTGAAATTACCCTTGTGATGTTGTTGATCAATCCTACATCATCAATGCCTACAATGCGTAATCCGGTAAGGAATGTGAGTTCTTTTTGCTTGTTCCATTTGGCCTTCACCACCCGGTAGCCATAGTTAGCCATTAGCTGAGCGGCATTAGGGCAATTTGTACGATGTATTTTAATCCCGTCACTTACCGTTATAAAACCAAAAACATCATCACCTGGTATGGGGTTACAGCATGCCGCAAGGGTATAGTCAATTCGTTGCATGTCCTCTCCGATGAGGAGTATATCTGAATCGTTGCCCTTAATTTTATTCTTTATGCCATCTACAGTGAGGTTCTCTGGCCGTTCCGGGCTTTTATGCTCAGTTTCCTTATCCGTATTGAGGTATTCTTTGATGTCCTTTAATTCAATTTTCCCTAAAGCCACATGCACAAAAAGTTCCTGTGTTGATGGAAGTTTGAAGAAATAACTCAGCTTTTGAATATTTTCCGTGTTGTAAGTAATTTTTAAAGACTTCATCTTACGCTCCAGAATCTCCTTGCCATTATCAGCAATCTTCCGTTTTTCTTCTTTTAATGAAGATTTGATTTTAGATTTCGCTTTGGCCGTAACAACGGTATTCAGCCAGTCTTCCTTAGGGGTTTGTTTGCTTGATGTGATAATCTCTACCTGATCGCCATTCTGAAGTTTATAGGAGATAGGTACAAGCTTGTGATTTACTTTGGCTCCGATACAGGTTGCTCCCACATCGGTATGGATTTCAAAAGCAAAATCAAGTGCCGTAGCACCCAATGGCAGCTGAATCAGAGCACCCTTCGGGGTGAATATAAAAATCTCGTCTGAAAACAGGTTCATCTTGAAATCATCTAGGAAATCAAGTGCATTGGCTTCCGGGTTATTCAACATTTCCCTAACCTTTTGAATCCATTGATCCAAACCATTATCGTTGCTTGATTCTTTGTACTTCCAATGTGCCGCGAAACCTTTTTCAGCAATTTCATTCATGCGCTGTGTACGGATTTGTACCTCAACCCACTGCCCGCGTGGGCCCATTACTGTAGTGTGCAAACTTTCGTAGCCATTACCTTTTGGTGATGAAACCCAGTCACGCAAACGATCCGGGTTTGGCCGGTATAGGTCAGTCACTATGGAATAAGCTTTCCAGCAATCTGCTTTTTCATTTTCATAGGGGCTATCAAGAATAATTCTAATGGCAAAAAGATCATATACCTCTTCGAAAGGTATATTTTTCTTCTTCATTTTGTTCCAGATGGAATGAATGGATTTTGGTCGTCCGTAAACATCAGCCTCCAGGCCCTGTTCGTGGATAATCTCATCTATAGGCTCTACGAATTTTTTTATGAACAAGGCACGTTCCGCTTTTTTCTCATTTAGTTTTTTAGCTATGAACTTATACGTGTCAGGGTCGAGATATTTCATCGAAAGATCTTCGAGCTCGGATTTGATCGCGTACAAGCCCAGGCGATGGGCCAGGGGAGCATACAGATAAATGGTTTCTGATGCAATTTTAAGCTGTTTATGGCGCGGCATAAATTCCATCGTCCGCATATTGTGCAGCCTGTCGGCAAGTTTAATCAGAATTACCCTTACATCATCGGCAAGGGTAAGTAGCATTTTCCTGAAATTCTCGGCCTGTAAAGAGCTGTTGGTATCGAAAACCCCGGATATTTTGGTTAGTCCGTCAATGATTTTAGCGGTTTTCTTGCCAAACTCGCGTTCAATATCTTCCAGTGTGATGTTGGTATCCTCAACAACATCATGTAATAATGCACAAACGATAGAGGTAGTACCCAGTCCGATTTCTTCTGCAGCGATTTGCGCTACTGCGATGGGATGGTATATATAGGGTTCGCCAGATTTACGGCGCATATCTTTATGGCTTTCAAGTGCCATATCGAAAGCTTTTCTGATTTCTTTTTTATCGCCCTTTTGCAAGGTAGACTTGCTCGCCCGTAATAATGCCCTGTATCTTTTAAGAATCTCTTGCTTTTCCGCCTCTAAATCAATCACTAACTCTGTTTTCATTTGTTTTTTTTGCGTAAAAATTTGCGTCTTATTTCTGAATAAAACCTATATTAGTTTTGTTAAACATCTAATATATGAAATAACACCTAACTTTGTAAAAGTATAAATTTATGAAATTTAAAGGGCTAATCATTCTGTTTATTGTCATGATTTTTAGTGTAAAGCTAAAAGCTCAGGATCCGGCTGCACCCGTTTTCCCAAAGCCGGGCAAAGCAGATACCATTCGTGTAGCTTCTACGAATGATAACGGAGTGATGATTCCCTGGATGCAACTACAGGAGGTGAGCATTTATGCTGCACGGATCTGGAAATCTCCGGCAGAGCAGGCTGCCTTCAACAGATTGCGTTACAATGTGCTTAAGGTGATGCCTTATGCATTGTTTGCCAAACGCAGATACGAGCAACTGGAGCAGGATATTGCCCGTACACCTGAAAAGAAAGAACAGAAACAACTGGTTAAACAATGCGATAAGGAAATTAAAGACATGTTTAACCGTGAGATAAAGGAGCTGACCATTACACAGGGTCAAATTTTAACAAAACTGATTGATAGGGAGGTAGGAAGAACAACCTACGATATTGTAAAACAAACTAAAGGTGGCTTTGCTGCATTTTCCTATCAGATTGTTGCGCGTGTAGTGGGGCATAATTTAAAAAGTACTTACGATCCGCGTGAGGATAGGGATATTGAATCTATTATCCGGACTTCAGGATTTTACCAATAAACAAACGATGCAGGAAAGCATTCCGAATATATATTCTTTTACAGTCAAAAAAGTTAATGGTGACGACGTGCCATTATCAGCCTACCAGGATAAAGTAGTTTTAATCGTAAATACGGCCTCTGGCTGCGGTTTAACACCTCAACTCTCACAGTTGCAACATTTAAAAGACGAAATAAATGATCCTGATTTTGAAATCTTAGGTTTTCCAACCAATGATTTCGGGAAACAAGAGCCTTTAAACGGATCCGAAATCACCACATTTTGCGAAATTAACCATGGCGTAAAGTTTCCGGTGTTTGATAAAATTGTGTCTCGTGGTGAGCGTGCCCATCCGCTTTATCAGTTTTTAAGCGATAAAAAGCAAAATTCGAAACTAAGTGCTAAGCCCCGCTGGAATTTTCACAAATATCTGGTAAACAAAAAAGGGGAGCTGGTAGATTTTTACTACCCTTTCACTAAGCCTTTAAATGCAAAAATCAAAAAGAAAATTCAGTCTTTACTACACGAAAATGCATGATAGAACGATTCTCTCGTATCTGCAACCATAAAAAAACCTTTAGATGAAATTAGATATTTTAGTTATAGCCGTTCATCCTGACGATGCAGAACTATGCTGTTCGGGAACCATTTTAAAGCACATTGCACTAGGAAAAAAAGTAGGAATTGTAGAATTAACCCGTGGTGAACTGGGCACGCGCGGGAATGCAGAAACCCGGGATGAGGAAGCAGCAGCATCAGCAAAAGTGTTGGGTTTGCATGTGAGAGAAAACCTGAAAATGAGGGATGGTTTTTTTCAGAATGATGAAGCCCATCGCCTGGAGGTGATTAAAGTTATTCGTAAATATCAGCCGGAGATTATACTCAGTAATGCACTGGAAGACCGCCACCCTGATCATGGCAGGGCCGGAGATTTGGTTTACGACTCTGTTTTTTTGTCGGGTTTACCTAAAATAGAAACTGAAGCCAATGGGGTGGCCCAGCAGGCTCATCGCCCGAGATTATTGTTGCAATATATCCAGGATCGCTACATCAAACCAGACATTATTGTGGATATTACGGATCATATGGATAAGAAAATCGAATCCATAAAGGCTTTCAGAACTCAATTCTATAATCCGGATGTCGATGGACTACAAACTTATATCTCTTCTCCGGAATTTTTTGAAACCATTGCCGGCCGCTCAAGGGAATTTGGTAAAAGCATTGGAGCAACATTCGGGGAAGGATTTACTTCAAGAAAACTACTTGGGGTGGATAGTCTGTTTGATTTGAGGTAATTCAGCACCAGGCGCAAGCCAACAAAATTGCCACTCATTTGTTATTCTCAAAACGAGTAATAATGGCGAACATATTTTCTTCTCTAAAGAATGCATACAATCTATTTAAGCATGTTGATTTTGACAAGTTAGAGGCTTTATCGAAAAAAGTTGACTTACCTAAAATGGTCGAAACCATTTCCAGTCTGGACGAAAAACAGATTCAGGGGATGATGAAAATGATGGGTGGGTCGGGTAAAAAGAAGGAGCTTCCACAGATTGAAGGTGATTTTTACCACCTTGGGGATGAAGCGCTTAAAGATGAAGACAGAGCCTTACAGCTCAAAGTGCGTGCTTTTTTAGAAAAGGAAGTTAAGCCAATCGTAAATCATTATTGGAATAAGGCAGAGTTTCCGCATGAAATTATTCCCAAATTAGCAGAGTTAAACATTTGTGGCCTGACTTACAAGGGCTATGGCTGTCCGGGTAAGTCAAATTTAATGGAAGGAATTCTGGCCATGGAAATGGCAAGAATTGATACTTCAATTTCCACTTTCTTCGGCGTACAAAGTGGCTTGGCTATGGGGTCAATCTATCTTTGTGGTTCAGAAGCTCAAAAGCAGCAATGGCTTCCATTGATGCAACAATTCAAAATAATCGGTGCATTCGGACTAACAGAGCCAGAAGTGGGATCTGCTACTGCCGGAGGATTAACCACTACCTGTAAGTGGGTGAATGGTAAATGGATACTAAACGGGCAGAAGAAATGGATTGGCAATGCCACTTTCGCTGATATACTGGTGATATGGGCGAGGGACGAAGAAAGTAATGAGGTAAAGGGCTTTATCGTTAAAAAATATAATCCGGGTTTTGCAGTTGAGAAAATGCAGGATAAGATGGCGCTCCGCATCGTACAGAATGGCTTGATCACCCTAACCAATTGTGAAGTTGGGGAGGAAGACCGTTTGCAGAATGCGAATTCATTTAAAGATACGGCTAAGGTATTACAAATGACCCGGGCCGGAGTAGCCTGGCAGGCTGTAGGCTGTGCACGGGGGGCTTATGAAAATGCGCTGGAATATACCAGAACACGTAAGCAGTTTGGAAAACCCATTGCCTCATTTCAGCTTATCCAAAACCACCTGGTGGAAATGTTATCGAACCTTACTGCCATGCAAACCCTTTGCTTCAGGTTATCGCAACTGCAGGATCAGGGTTTGCTGAAAGATGAGCATGCATCGCTGGCAAAAGTATTCTGCTCGCTCCGTACACGGGATGTAGTAAGTAAAGCCCGCGAAGTGATGGGTGGCAACGGCATCCTGCTCGAATACAACGTTGCCAGATTTGTGGCAGACGCAGAAGCCATCTACTCGTATGAGGGAACCAAAGAAATTAATACATTAATTGTGGGAAGGGCAATAACCGGATTTTCTGCTTTTGTATAACGGGTATAAAGTTAACCTTCTTTAATCCCCGGTTACTTCATGGGATGTTTGTTAAAAGCCACCTGGCTCATGGCACTTTTTTCATAAAGGCCTATACAAAGGGCATTAAATGCCGGATCGAAATTGATATCACCCGGTTGGAGCTGGCTGGGCGCATTGGTTCCAGCCATAAAGAAATAAACTTTGGTGTTGCCATATTTGGTATGTGGCATCATGTTACCATAGTCTTCCATTTCTTTCCAGATAGAATCCTTAACAGTCACCACGTATATACGCTGTATGGGCCCGGTGTTATTTGCATTTCTAAACTTTGCAATTTCCTTAAAACCGGCTTTCATGTCGCCGATTCCAGGTTGATCAAAAATATCCTTTACCATGAAAAATACCAGGATTAAAACACCTGCGGTGATAAAGTAGACCATTGATTTTTTATTCATGCCTACAATAAAGGCAATATTTTTTCCATAACAGTCAAGCCCTGGTCAATATGTTTCTGCTCGATGCAAAGTGCCGGCCGGAAACGGATTGTTTTTTCGCCACAGCCTAAAAACATCACATTGTTTTCGAGTCCTTTAGCTATAAATTCATTTCGCATATCCTTATTTGGAAAATCGAAAGAACACAGCAGGCCCCGGCCGCGAACGTTGGTCATCTTATCAAATTTAAGGGCTAACGACTGGAGATTTTCTTTAAGGTATGTTCCCACCTGATCTGCATTTTCACACAGCTGATCTTCATTAATGATCTGCAAAATCTGTGTGGAGCGCACCATATCAACGAGGTTGCCACCCCATGTTGAGTTAATCCGGCTGGGGACATTAAACACGTTTTTTTCTATTTCGTCAACTTTATGACCAACCAGAATTCCGCAAACCTGCATTTTCTTTCCGAAGGCAAGAATGTCAGGTCTGGCTTTTTCGCTAAAATGCTGATGGCACCAAAACCTGCCGGTTAAACCTACGCCAGTTTGCACCTCATCATAAATTAAAAATGCCTCATGTTCATCTGCCAATGCTTTCAGCTGAATCAGAAATTCTTTCCGCAGATGATTATCCCCACCTTCAGACTGGATGGGCTCGATGATGATAGCGCAGATGTCATCTTTATGCTCGGTAAAAGCTTTTTTGATCTGTGCAATTGATGTTTCTTCGGTTTCGATGGCTTTTTGTAAATGATCACCGGAGAGTGGAAATTTCACTTCGGGTACCGAGACCCGTGGCCAGTCGAATTTGGCGAACCACTTTGTTTTATCCGGCAGGGTATTGGTTAAACTCAGGGTGTAACCGGTACGGCCATGAAATGCCCGCTCAAAATGAAGTACTTTAAATCCTTTTTCAGCCGTATATCCCTTCGCAAAGTTTTTCTGTACTTTCCAGTCCATGGCAACCTTGATCGCATTTTCTACCGCTAAGCCACCTCCGGCGATGAAAAATGCATGGGGTAGGTAATCAGGTATTCCAATTTCGGCGAAAGTCTCCAAAAATTGGGCATACTGCTGGGTATACACATCCGAATTTGATGGGTTTGCCATTGCAGCCAACAGCAGGTTTTTTTTGAAGTGCTCATCGTTCAACATTTTAGGATGATTGTATCCTAAAGGAACCGAAGCAAAACAGGTGAAAAAATCAAGAAGATTTCTGTTATATTTAGAATCGTAAATGTAGGCACCACGACTTTTTTCCATATCGTAAGTGAGGTCGAAACCATCAGCCAGAATATGCTTGCTTAAAGATTCTTTGACGCGATTGGCTGGGACTGTTAACTGATACATAAAATCTGATTTTGGTGTATATCAAATTTAGTAAAAAGCGCCAGGAATCACAATTTAAGCGCTTTTTATACCGATTACCGAAAAACAGGTTTAAACAGTTTAAACTGTGATTATGGACAACATCGACTTTCAGACTTCGGAATTGTTGAAAACTTTTTGATTGTTAATCATCGTTCCCGGCTTTACCGCAGTTCGACCTATCCAGGAGATTCCTAGTACCGTCGCACTTAACTCGCTTGGGTTTTCCTTGGACATTCCTTGGACATTCCTTGCACCTTGTTTGGGTAAATGCAGCTAAAACCCAAGTGAAACCCATTTAAACCCGCTTTTTGGTAAAAAAATCCCTTTAAACCCACCTACAGGGCACTTTTTAAATATCACTTTAAACAAATGACGCTGACCGCTGGTTTAATGGATGGTTAGTGGCATGTCAGGTTTTGTATTACCTGATAAATAAGCCGATTTTGTTCACGATATTAGTGTTATAGCGCTGTAATGCATCGCTTTTAAATTTGAAGAATATATGAGTACTGAAAAAGCAATATTGGCGGGAGGTTGTTTCTGGGGAGTAGAAGACCTGGTCCGCAACCAGGAAGGGGTAATTGATACCACTGTCGGTTACACTGGTGGCGATGTGCCAAATGCCACTTATAGAAATCATGGCACACATGCCGAAGGCATTGAGATTGAATTCGATCCAGCGGTATTATCGTATCGTAAACTACTGGAATATTTTTTCCAGATTCATGATCCAACGACCAAAAACAGGCAGGGCAATGACATCGGAACGTCATACCGTTCGGCCATATTTTATCTCAGTGATGCTCAAAAAGAAACTGCAGAGCAGTTGATTGGTGAGCTGGAACAATCAGGGAAATGGCCAGGTAAAATCGTAACGGAGGTTGTTCCTGCAGGTGATTTCTGGAATGCGGAAGAAGATCATCAGGATTATCTTCAAAAAGTTCCCTACGGTTATACCTGCCATTTTGAACGTCCGGACTGGAAGTTGTCTTAGCAAAAGATCAAAAGCCTTCTCCGTAATAAGAGAAGGCTTTTTTAAAATTTGTCTTTCATGCCAAACATACCCAGCAATCCCCCGGTATGTATCGCCAGAATTTTATCATCCTGATGAAGGATACCCTTCTGCCGAAGATCTGTAATGGCATAGAACATTTTGGCTGTGTAAACAGGATCAATGAGCAAGCCGGTTTGACCGGTAAAATTTTTAATAAAGTAAATCAGATCTGGCGTTGTTTTGGCGTACCCACCGAAATGATATTCGGTATGTAAATGCAGATGGGCAGAAGCTGGTGTAATACTACTAATTTCATCCATCAGAAAGCTACCGCCTTTTAGTGCAGATACAACATGAAGGTTGGTGTCCAGCTCATGCTTTTGTATGCCTGCAAGCAGGCCTGCAGCCGTTGTACCGGTGCCGGCAGCGCAAAAGATATGATCATATCTTGCAGGAAGTTCCTGAATGATTTCTGCACAGCCTATTGCCGCTTCGGGTGAAGCGCCACCTTCATCAATGAAATAGGCCTCGGGGTCATCTGCAAAATAATTGCCATAAAGTTCTTTCTTACTACGATAGCTCTCACGGTCGGTAAAAATCAGCTCCATGCCAAATAAGCGGCAAAGCATCAGCATTTCGTTATTAACGGCTTCTCCACGTACAAAGGCCGTTGCTTTCAAGCCAGTTCTTGCTGCTGCTGCTGCGGTTGCAACCAGGTGATTGGAGTAGGCACCGCCAAATGTAACCAGGTGGTTTTTATTGGCTGCTGTAGCCTTTGCCAGAATATATTTCAGCTTACGCCATTTATTGCCGGAAATGAAAGGATCAATGAGATCATCGCGCTTCACAAATAAGTTGCTAAACGGCGCGTAATTCAACTGCTCAACGGGGCTATTTAGTTTTTCAAACACAATGTAAAAGTAAAAAACACCTGAAATATCCAGGTGTTTTTATTCATGAATAGAAAAATCTGATTAATTTCCTATGCCTAAGCCAATACCGCCATTAAACATGCTATATTTAGATTGAGTATAGGAGGTGTAAAACTTGAAGAATCCAAATTTCAACTGGAAGCCAATACTTCCTTTTATTCCATCGATATCCGTTTGTTTCACTGAAACCGGATCAACATATGTGGCCGATGTTGCCGGACCCGTAGCAAAACGATAAGTACCTAAAGCTTTCAGATTAGTATTTGATGTTTGGTAACCAATGCTGGCAAATGGGGTGAAAAAGACAATCTTTTTGGATACAATGGCATCGATATTTACACCGTTAAACTTTGCATCAATGCGTTGATCAGAGTTAGCAACATTGTCGATGTTCAGATCCAGGCTGTATTTGTATTGTGTAAAGCCTGCGAATAGTGCAACATCTACAGGAACCAGTTTATCGGCTTTACCCATAATCAGTGGTAAAACTTCAATCTTGGCACCCACTCCAATCATCGATAAACTTCCCAGATCGCTACCGAATTTAATTTTAGGCATGGCCCGCAATGTGACGTCAATGTTTTTTGGTAAACCTAATGTGGCCTGAATCTGTGCTGCTGGAACCGTATGGAATCCCAAACCTTTGGGCAGGTTAAAGAATCTTCCGGTTCTAAATCCATTATCGGCTACCACTTCCATTCTTCCACCATCCTGATCATCACCAAAGGCAGTTGGACCAATTGAAGATGCTCCAATAGCCGGTTTGATATTAGTCAACCCGAGTGCATTTACGTCATAACTTCTTGCTGAAGTTGGCACTGCAGCTCCGGAAACAGAGAATCTGACATCAAATTTTAAAAAGCCTTTTGATTTGGCAGTATTTGTCCAGCCATCAGTTAATCCTTGTCCCAGGCCTTTGTACAGTGGGTCGAGGTAAGCATTGATGAGTTTTGTTGCGTCTCCGGGACCGGAAACAAACAGGCTTCCAACATCCTGCTGAGCGCTTGCCGTTTGCGTAAGGCCAAGCAGAGACAAGGCAATTAATGCCTTTAATGAGTAACGTTTCTTCATGTTGATGAGTTAAAATAGTTTGATTTTAAAGTAAAGATAATGGTGTTTTTTTAATTCTAAAATCTTGCCTGTAAAAGTTTATTTTTGCGGAATGGAAAATGTGGTCGAATTGCAGGAATCGGAAGAGCAGGAATTATATGAACATTTAAAGATTATTGTTGATAAGGGGCAATCGTTACTTCGGATCGATAAATTTTTGATGGTGCGTGTAGAGAATGCTTCGAGGAACCGTATTCAGAATGCAATAGACGCGGGTAATGTGCTGGTAAATCAAAAGCAGATTAAAGCAAGTTATAAGGTTAAGCCCTTTGATGAAATTTCCATTGTGCTGCCACATCCGCCACGCGACACCGAAGTTTACCCGGAAGATATACCGATAGATATTGTGTACGAAGATAACGACCTGTTAGTGGTGAATAAGGTTGCCGGAATGGTAGTTCATCCTGGTTTTAACAACTATACCGGCACGCTGGTAAATGCGCTTGCTTTTCACTTTGAGCAGTTGCCACAGTTGCCTGGTAATGATGGGCGCCCTGGTTTGGTACACCGTATTGATAAAGACACCTCTGGCCTGTTGCTGATCAGCAAGAATGAGCGTTCAATTACCCATCTTGCCAAACAATTTTTTGATCATACGATTACCCGGAAATACATTGCCCTTGCATGGGGTGATATTGAAAATGATGGAACGGTTACAGGATATATCGGACGGAGTGTGAAAGACCGGAGAGTAATGGATATTTATGATGATGAAGAGAAAGGAAAATGGTCGGTTACTCATTATAAGGTTTTAAAACGCCTTGGATATGTAACGCTGATCAGCTGTGAGCTGGAAACCGGGCGTACACATCAGATCAGGGCTCATATGCAACACATTGGCCATCCGCTGTTTAACGATGCGATGTATGGCGGAGATAAGATTTTGAAAGGAACTACGTTTAATAAGTACAAACAATTTGTAGATAATTGCTTTGAACTTTTACCCCGACAGGCTTTACATGCGCAGAGTTTGGGTTTTATTCATCCAACCACAAAAGAATATATGTTTTTTGAATCGCCATTGCCCGCTGATTTTAAAGCTGGATTGGGCAAATGGGAAAATTACGTTGCTACATCATAAAATATGCCTCAACAATATCTGTTATTAAATGATGAATTTCATGATGTAGACACACCAGTTCTAACCGCCTCGAACAGAGGATTTAAATTTGGTGATGGCCTCTTCGAGAGCATGAGAATGATCGACAATAAACTTCAGTTTGCTGATTTGCATGCCGACCGTTTGGTTGGAGGCATGAAAGCGCTGAAGATTGACGGGCACTCGCTGATGGATGATTATTTCATCCGCCAGAAAACCCTGGATCTGGCAAAAAAGAACCGGTGGAATGGTAATGCCCGCTTCCGCTTATCGGTATACAGGCAGGGGAGTGGTGTTTATACCCCTGAAACCAATAAAGGCAGTTATATTTTAGAGGGCTATGCATTGAAAGATACCCAATATCAGCTCAATAACAAAGGATTGATTATTGATGTTTATGATGAAATTACCAAGCCAATTAACAAGCTTTCGAATTTCAAAACTTCCAATGCTTTGCTGTATGTGATGGCAGGAATATTTAAAAGTCAGAACAGGCTTGATGAGGCCATGATATTAAATCAGAGTGGGTTTTTATGCGAGAGCATCAGTGCAAATGTGTTTGTGGTATATAACAATCAGATTTACACACCCGCGTTGACTGAAGGATGCGTGAGTGGTGTAATGAGAACCGCGATTATGCAGATTGCAAAAATGAATGATATCGCATTAATTGAAGCACAAATCAATCCGGAGATACTGAAAGAGGCCGAGGAAGTTTTCATTACCAATGCTACGCAGGGCATTCAGTGGGTAATGGGTTATGGCCGAAAGCGGTATTTCAATGAAGTGTCGAAGTATTTGATTGAAAAGTTGAATAATCTATAGTGGTGTGACTTATCATCCTTCAATCAAATACAAATCTTGATTACTTGTTGCTGTTATAGTCTCATGCCTCTCAGAAAATCGGCTATTAGCATTCTCTTTTTTCCTTCATATTGAATATCGAGCAGTTTGATGAATCCATTTTTGGTGGCAAATTTCAAATAGGTTTTACCATCTGTTAAGAATCCACCAGCTACAATTGCTGATTCTTTATCTTCTATTTCAGCCTTGAAAATTTTCAAGGTTTTATCGTTCAGAATCGTAAAAGCGGTTGGGTAAGGACTCAGGCCTCTTATCAGGTTATGAATGGTTAGAGAATCGTTGTTCCAATCTATTTTACAATCGTCTTTGAAAATTTTGGGTGCATGCTTCAAGTCGTCACTTTGCGGTTGCGGCTGCTCCTGTACCTCTCCGGCTTCAATGGCTTTTAAAGTTTTCACAATCAGGCTGGCTCCGATGGCCATTAGTTTATCGTGTAGCTCTCCTGCAGTTTCGTCGTCTCCTATTGCAACACTATCGCTTAAAATGATATCGCCGGTATCTATTTCATGTTTCAGGAAAAAGGTAGTTACGCCGCTTTCTTTTTCTCCGTTAATGATGGCGTGATTTATTGGTGCCGCACCTCGATATTGCGGTAATAAAGAACCGTGCAGGTTGATTGTTCCTTTTGGCGGCATATTCCAAACCAGTTCAGGCAACATTCTAAAAGCAACCACTACCTGCAGATCGGCCTGGTACGTTTTCAGCACTTCAATAAATTCAGGGTTTTTAAGTTTTTCGGGTTGTAGAACCGGTATTCCCTTTTCAACAGCGTATCTTTTTACCGCGCTTTCATTCATTTTTTGTCCCCTTCCCGCTGGTTTATCTGGTGCAGTTACCACGGCAACTACATCAAAATTGGCTTGTACCAGGGCATCTAAAGAAGCAACAGCGAAATCGGGCGTACCCATAAAAACTATTTTCATAAATAATATGTTGTGTTTCTAAAATTAACGTGAACAGGGGTGTTAAGGTTTTACAAAATAACTAAAATAACCCCATAGTTACAGGTAAAAATGGTACAAGGCAAAGATGTTGTAAAAGAGAGTGGACTGGTATATGTAACTGATGCCATGCCTGGTATTTACCGGAAAGGTAAGCCCGGGAAATTTCACTATGAGGATAAAAACGGGGATCGGGTATCGGATGAAAAACACCTGAGCCGAATCAAGTCCCTGGTAATTCCGCCGGCGTGGCAAAATGTATGGATTGCAAACAAGCCGAATGCCTACCTGCAGGTTACGGGTACCGACGCTGCAGGAAGAAAACAATATAAATACCACCCTAAATGGACCAGCCGCCGTTCGGAAGATAAATATTTCAGGCTGCTGGAATTTGGAAGAGCGCTGCCAGCAGCGAGAAAAAACCTGGCGAAAGACCTTCGCAGAAAGGATCTGGATGAGCGCAAGGTGCTGGCTATTTCTGTGGATGTTTTACAAAAAACATTGATTAGAGTGGGCAATGAAAGCTATAAAGAGCTTTACGGATCATTTGGTTTAACGACGCTGCGCGACAAGCATGTGAAGATAAATGGCAGCAAAATCCTGATGGATTTTATTGGGAAAAAAGGAGTAAAGCAGCAGCTGGAGCTAAATGACCGGTCGCTGGCTAAGCTGGTGAAGAAATGCAGGGACATTCCGGGTCAGGAACTGTTTCAGTACTACACTAATGGTAAAGAACATAGGGGTATTGACTCCGGAAAGATCAACAACTATATTAAGGAAATTACCGGCGATGATTTCACGGCGAAAGATTTCAGGACCTGGGGAGGAACGCTGGAAGCATTGAGGCAGTTTGCTAAATGTAGCAATGATAAAGACTTTAATCTTAACTCTAAAAAGGCTATTGTGTCTGTGTTAGATTGTGTCGCAAAAAAGCTAGGGAATACCCGGGCCGTTTGTAAAAGCTCGTATGTTTACCCTTTGTTGCTTACCGCGTATGAGAATGACGAGTTAGGCAAGTATCTTAAGAAAATGAACAATGCGAAGACATTAGGAAAGATCAATCTGGATCACGATGAAAAGGTGCTGTTATCTTTTCTGAAGGCAAACAGCAAAACAACCTGATGCATCAAAGCAGCCAATTAATATTGACTGCTTTGATAAGTGTTTATTCTTTTGGCGCTTTTTTAATTGGTTGAACAGGCTGTTCTTCCGTTTCACGCTGTTGTGCAGGATTATTTGTTTTAGGCGCCTTATTAGGGGTACTGTCTCCTGGTTTACGCACGGTCTGGTGATCTACAGGTTTTCTGCCTTTTGGTACTTCCTCCTGGTAATTGCTTCCTGGTTTATCGCTTTTTTCTTTCGGTCCGCTCATCATTTTTGTTTATTGAATTAGTAAATGAATGAATTAGTGAATTTGAATGTCAGTTCCCAACTCTTTAATAGAACACCATAAGCTTTAAAGTTGTTTCACTAATCATAAATCAGATACTTTTTACGCATCGTTTTGTAAGCGCTTAGTCCGGGTTCCCAGCTGGCTCTGATTTCCTTTTCACTTTTTCCGTCAATTACCTGCTGCCTGAAATCTGCCACACCAACCAGTCTTTCAATTGTTCCCATCTCTTTACTTAGTTTAGTATTAAAGAAGTCTTCTTTTTTTGGTGATGCATTATACAGCTCAATGAGCCAGGAAATATTCACTTGTTTGGATTTTCTCAACGCTGTAACATCATATTGCCTTAAATCCAATCCATAACACACCTGATCCTGAAATAATGGTGTTTCAGACATACCTTTAATGCTTTTTGGGGTAAAGCTAAATTCGAATTTGTCTTTCAGATAAGGTGCACCAACTATGGTAAAAGGAAACATGGTACCACGGCCGTGGTTTAGGTACGTACCTTCGAACAGACAGGTAGAAGGGTAGAGCATGATGGCCTGTTGGGTGTTTAAATTTGGTGATGGTTTTACAGGTAAGGTATACTCCATATCATGGTTATAACCCGCATTTTTAATGATGGTGATTTTGCACTTCACTTTATCCTTTAGCCAACCTTCGCCATTCAGCATTTGTGCATATTCTCCAACTGTTAGTCCGTGAGCAATGGGAATGGGCTGGATACCGATTCCTGATTTAAATTTAGGGTCGAGTATGGGCCCATCAATGAGATAGCCGTTAGGGTTAGGGCGGTCTAGTATTAAGAGTTCTTTATTGTTTGCCGCACAGGCTTCCATCACGTGTTGCAGCGTATTGATGTAGGTGTAAAAACGAACGCCAACATCCTGTATATCGAATACCATCAGATCAATATCTGCTAAATCTTCGGTTGTTGGCGTGCTGTGTTTTCCATAGAGCGAAATGGCTTTAATACCTGTTTTGGTATCCACATCATCTTTTACAGAAACACCTGCGCTTGTATTTCCCCTGAAACCATGTTCTGGTCCGAATATTTTCTGAATTGTAACCCCTCTTTTCAGCAAGCTGTCTACCGAGGCCTGATCGCCAATCACGGAAGTTGGGTTAACCACCATACCAATGCGTTTCCCTTTCAATAAGGGCAGATATTTTTCAGTTTGCTCGGCTCCGGTTTTGAAAGAGGACGGAAGCGGCATGGTTCTGATAGCGGTTTTACGTGTCTTGCCATTTAGTCCCTGGCCTAATTCCTGTTCAATCGGCTTGGGCTGGCCACATGCGCTAAGCGCAATTAAACTGGTAAACAAAAAGCTGAAGGTTGTTCTCATATTTAAAGATTTTAATCTCTGGATTAAAGCTTAAACAATTTAGCATTTTTTTGCTTGTTGTTATTAGCCTATTGATTATTTTACGGGTGCTTATTTATCATCAAAAATGCCATTTTTAAAAAGGATTTGAGCATTTTTGCTACAACAAATTTTATAAATTGAATTTCGAATATTTCATAGCGGGGCGGATTGCCATAAAATCAGAACGAACTTTTTCAAAGCTCATTGTGCGCATTGCAATAGCAGGCGTAATGCTGAGCCTGGCCGTGATGATTTTGACAATAGCCATTATCAAGGGATTTAAAACGGAAATTCAGGACAAAGTGCGCGGTTATCTGGGCGATGTTCAGATTACGCGATATGACTTGAATAATTCTTTTGAACATTCGCCATTTGTACTTGATGCGCAAACCAAAAAGCAGCTTCAACAGAATAAAAATATTGAGTATTATTATCCTTTTGCTACCAAACCAGCCATATTATCTGCAAATAACGAGATTGAGGGCATTAATTTTAAAGGGATTGACAAAACCTACAAATGGGATTACATTAAGCAGCACATCATCAGCGGTACGATAATCGATTTCAGGGACAGTGTAGCCGCTATGCAGGAACTTTTGATTTCCCAGTATACTGCCAATCGCCTGAAGCTTAAAACGGGCGATGATTTCATCATGTATTTCGTGCAGAATCAATTGCGTCCACGGAAGTTTAAGATAGTGGGCATTTATGATATCGGAGTAGAGGATATTGATAAAGGCTTCGTTTTGGGCAATATAAATATCATTAAAAGACTGAATGACTGGAAGCCTGATCAGATTGGTGGAATTGAAATCAGGACTAAAAACTTTAACCGGTTGAAAGTTGTGGCCGATGGGATTTACGAGCAGCTTCCGCGGAACCTGAGGTCGTATTCGATTGAAGAAAACTTTCCTAATATCTTTACCTGGCTGGGGCTTTTGGATGTGAATACGAGGGTGATTTTGATTTTGATGTTGATTGTTGGTGTTATTAATATGGTTACAGCCTTACTGATTATGATTTTGGAGCGTACAAACATGATTGGAATGCTCAAATCTTTTGGAGCCAGTAACTGGAGTATTATGAAGATATTTCTCTTTAATGCGGCTTATTTGATTGGTATTGGACTATTGCTCGGAAATATTTTAGGGATAGGATTGGGCTTGTTTCAGCAGTCGACCCATATATTTAAACTAAACCAAACCTCTTATTTTCTGGCATACGCTCCGATTGAATTTCATGTAACCGATATTATAGGACTTAATCTGATTACTGTAATTGTATGTTTGCTGGTTTTAATTATTCCTTCGTTTCTGATCAGTAAAGTATCTCCGTTGAAGGCAATCAGATTTAAGTAGTTTTCTAATCTGCCGGTTTGGCTCAATTTTTTTAAATCTGGCTACAGCAATTCCCACTCTGCGCCTTGTAGTACCGGTATAATTTCCGTTGCCGGCTCGAGGTTTAAATAGGGGTAGGTTACTTTGGAAAGATATAAGCCTGTAGGATGTGCGGGTAAAGACAGTTTAGTGGCTTTGAGATTAATCAGCTCGCTTTCAAACTCATCAATACTGAGTTCACTTTTCCCAACCATCAGTATTTTTCCCATTGTAATGCGGATCATTTTGCCGAGAAAGCGGTTGCTGGCTATGTGAAATCTAAACCGGTCTCTTTTAGCATTGAGGTATAAACGGGCATCCATTACATTACAGATGGTATGCTCATATTTATCGGGGTGAGTGCAAAAAGCCCGGTAATCTTTATATTGAGGCAGCAGTTTGACCACTGTATTCATCTTTTCGAAATCGAGATTATCCAGCTGATAAAAGGAACTTTGGTTGCTTAAAAACGGGTCTTTTCGAGTATGTACAAAATAATCGTATCTACGCTGAACGGCATCAAAACGGGCATGAGGTTTACCTTCCATTTTAATGATATCAAAAACTGAGATGTTATAGGGAAGCGCTTTATTGAGGATGTAAAGCAGATCCAAGTTAAGTTCCTGTTCTATATCGGCATGGAAGAAAAACTGGCTGGCATGAACATGCGCATCCGTCCGGCCACAACCAAAAACAGGTGTAGGCGTTTTAAGAATTTTGAAGAGTGTTTGTTCGATGACTTCCTGTACGCTTTTGACGTTAGGTTGTTTTTGCCATCCACTAAAATGTTGACCCTGATAAGCAATATGAAAGAAATACCTCATTTTTCGAGCACAATTTTACGGAAAATATTTTTGTAATCTGGTTAAAAGCCAAACCCGTGCTCAAATACAAATTTATTGATGATGTTAAGATGATTTAAGATATTTTTGAACCAGATAGGGAAATGAACAATTCTTATCATTTTAAAAAGAATTAATCTACTATACGATGAATTGTCCTTGCGGAAGTGGTTTACAATATGAAAACTGTTGCCAGCCCTACCATTTAAAGATTAAAGCAGCACCTACAGCAGAGGCATTGATGCGCTCCAGATATTCGGCATTTGTGGTTGCGGATGCAGATTATTTATCCGAAACTACACACTTGAGCAAGAGAAAGGGAAACTCAAAAGATGCTTATTTAAAAAGTGCAAAAAATACGAAATGGTTAAAGCTGGAGATTGTGGCTGCCAATTTCGATAAGGTCGAATTTAAAGCGTATTATTTAGGGCAGCACTTCCAGACTGCGGTGTTGCATGAAAAATCGACCTTCAGGCTGGAGGATGGGAAATGGTATTATGTAGATGGTATATTCTATTAGGGATCTAGGTGGAGTTACAAATCAATATCCAGGGTAACCTCTATTCTACCAGATTCAGTTTTATACACATCCAGTGCCACCAGATCAAGTGTATTGATGTCGAATTCTTCTGATTTCGCAAAAACTATGAATTTTTCCCTGAGTTCTATCAGGAACAACTTTCGTGAAAAACCGATGGAGGAATAGAGCTGAAAGTGTGTAGGGTTGCTTAAGGGATAATCTACAGCAACAGTAATTTCATGTTCCGGAATGACAATTTCTTCGGCATCAATGAGGTTTAGGATTTCTTCATTTGCCTTGCCAATATTAACCCAGGGAATAATACCCCCATCTATTGTCTGGGTAGCCGTAACGTTAAAAGTAATGATGCTGATCAGGTTTTTTGATGCCTGATCATTGTAATCTGCTGCGCTCATAATTATAATTTCTTGGCCTCATTCCAATAAATGTCCATTTCGGCCAGTGTCATTTCGGCCAGTGCCTTGCCACTTTCTTTGGCTTTATTTTCCAGGTACTGGAAACGTTTGATGAATTTTTTGTTGGTTTTTTCTAAGGCATTTTCGGGGTTGATATTGATAAAGCGTGCATAGTTGATGAGTGAGAAAAGCACATCACCAAATTCTGATTCAGCTTTTTCGACATCGATTGCGGTATTGTCTGTTACATTAAATTCGGCTTTAAATTCCTGAAGCTCTTCCTCAACTTTTTCCCATACCTGGTTTTTGTCTTCCCAGTCGAAACCCACCCCGCGGGCTTTTTCCTGAATCCGGGACGCTTTAACCAAGGCGGGCAGTGAGGAGGGTACGCCGGCGAGTACCGATTTATTTCCTTCTTTTAACTTAATTTGTTCCCAGTTGCGTTTTACATCCTCTTCATTGTGTACTTCAATATCGCCATAAATGTGGGGATGCCTGTTTACCAGCTTATCGCAAACTCCATTTAATACATCAACGATGTTAAAATCATTTGTTTCAGATGCAATTCTGGAGTAGAATACCAGATGCATCATCACGTCGCCCAGTTCCTTCTTAATTTCGTTCATATCACCCTCCAGAATGGCGTCACTTAGCTCGTACGTTTCTTCAATCGTTAAGTGGCGCAATGTCTCCATGGTTTGTTTTTTATCCCATGGACATTGTGTGCGGAGCGTATTTAAAACAGTGAGCAAACGATTAAAGGCATCTGCCGGGTTGTTTGCAACAGCTGGAATGGGGTTATTGGGCATGTTATGTGATTTATAGGATGCTAAAGTACCAAACCCAGGCGATTAAGAAAAATTGAAAAGGAATTCTGAACCATAAATATTTAATTCCCGGGCCTGGTTTGTATAAATCTTCATAATTGATTTGGTGCTTTGCTGCGTAAATATTAGCTGGCAAAATGGCTATAAAGAATATAAGTAATGCAATACCCGTATAGAATCGTGTGCTTTCCACGCCTAAACCAATAGCAAAAAGGATTTCCAGCACACCTGTAAAAATTACAATCTGCACTTTAGCAGGTATAAAGAGTGGGATCATCGCTGCCATTGAGGTTTTGAATTTGAAGTGACCTATGGCTGTAAAGAGCAACATCACCGCCATAGCAATATTGCCAGCAAAGATGTTTCCTTTGTCAAACGTAGTATGGCTACCAAAAGCAAGCAAGGCCACGTAAACGATCAATAACACGAACAGGGGTTTCATCTGGTAAAATTATAAGATTTTAATCTTTCTCTTCTAATCTAATCTTTTTGGTAATGCGGTAAACGCGTTTCTTTTTTTCAGGTTTGTGCTCTTCGCCCATTAAAATCCCCCATGGCTTCAATGTATCTACCCGGTCAAAAATGATTTTTAGCATAGCCAGGTAAGGAATACAAAGGAACATTCCGGAGATGCCCCAGATCATTTCGCCCACTACAATGCCAATAAATGCAAACAAGGCATTGATTTTGACTTTCGAGCCTACCACCAGTGGCATTAGCACATTTCCATCTACGGCATGTACACCAACGAAGGCTATTAAAACCAAAAGGACTTTACCAGCGCCGGCAGTTGCGAATGTGATGAGACAGCTGACCAAAAGCGCGAAGAAGATACCCAGATAAGGAACCACGTTAAAAATTCCGGCTACGAGGCCAAGAAGTACCGCATATTTAACACCCAACAAACTCAGTACCGTAATCATTAACACGGTAACAATGAGCATCTGCAGGAATAAACCGATGATATATTTTTTGATGATGTACTGAATCTGGCTTACAATTTCAGTGACCTTCTCCTTATGTTCTTCTTTAAAAACTGATGTCAGGAAAGTGAATAATACCCTACGGTAGTTGAGAATGAAAAAGGTAAATAATAGTGTAAATCCTAAAAAGAGCAGGGTGGAGGAAAGGGTTGCCAATGTGGTTGCGACAATGGCGGCACTGGTTGCCAAAGCTTTTTCTGTACTATCATTAAGGTAGGCGAGTTGCTTTTCCGAGTTTACATGAAATGTTTTAGATATCCAGTGCTGAAGATCGTGATAGGACGTATTGGCTTTATCTTTCAGTAAAGGCCAGTCTGCCCATAGATCACTCAATTGATTGCCAAAGAAGTATATGATCCCTCCAATCAATACAATCATCACGATGACCGACACTATTGTTGAGAGGCTTCTCTTAAACTTAAAACGTTGTTCGAGAAAATTACCTACTGGCAGGAGTAAAATGGCCATCAGGAAAGAGAACAACAAAGGGGCGAGCAGAGATTGTCCTAAAATGGCGATATAAGTTAAACTGATTAAGCAGAATAGTACGAGTGCCAGTTTTGGGAGAAAAGATAGTTTTTCTTTCATATTTTTTTAAATCCTGAATAATACAAAATGCCCGGATAATTGTTTAATTAACCGGGCATTTAAATATAACAGATTATTTTGCTAATAGCTGCTTGCTTCGTTTAAAAGTGAAATGTCTGCCGGCGACAAGTTCAGGTTTGCAGCCTCGGTAAATGATTTTAGCTGACTTAAGTCGGTAACGCTGGCTATTGGTGCGGTGATGGAAGGATGGTTGATTAACCAGGACAAAGCAACCGAGGCTTGTTCAACGCCGTGGCTTTCAGCAACCTGGTCCAGTGCACTTAAAATTTTGAAACCTCTGTCGTTTAAAAATTTCTTCACGCCTGCGCCGCGCTGACTTTTATTCAAGTCATCTTCGCTGCGGTATTTTCCGGTTAAGAATCCGCTTGCCAGGGAATAATAAGTGACTACGCCCAGTCCGTGTTCAACACATATTTTCTCATGATCCCGTTCAAATTCCTGGCGGTCAAACAAATTATAGCCTGGCTGGTAAACTTCGTATCTGGGTAGGTTATTTGTAGCCGAGTGCAGTAAAGATTCTTTAAGTCTTTCAGCCGAAAAATTTGATGCGCCTATCCAGCGTACTTTTCCCTCCTTGATCAACGTTTCGTAAGCACTCAGGGTTTCTTCAACCGGGGTGGTCTCATCATCAAAATGAGAAAAATATAAATCAATGTAATCGGTTTGCAGGCGTGATAAAGAGTGTTCTACCTGATTGATGATATAGTCTTTTTTCAATGACTTTCCACTGCCCATATCAGATCCAACTTTAGTTGCAATGATCACGTCACGGCGTTTATTGTTCTTTTTTAGCCAGTTGCCGATAATTGTTTCTGACTCTCCACCTTTATTCCCTGGTACCCAGCGCGAATACACATCGGCCGTATCAATAAAATTGAAACCACTTTCTACGAAATGATCTAATATTTCAAATGATTTTTGTTCGTCGATGGTCCAACCGAAGACGTTTCCTCCAAATACAATGGGTGCAATATTTAAATCTGTTTTGCCTAATATTCTTTTTTCCATGATATGAGTTTTAATATAGGCTTAACAAATGAGGGATATTGTAGTTTTAAGATTTAGTCGCGTAAATGTCATGCTTCAGCGGGAGCTTATGGATTCAGGATTTGGAAGTCTTCTGTTTGTTCCTGCATTTTTACTGCTCTTAGCATTTCCCTTTTTCCTGGCGCTCCCGGTAATTTTTCTATATTAAAACCACAGGCCTTTACAGCACGTTTGAGTTTACCTGTTATGGCGTATGTAACAAAAGTGCCGCCGGGCTTAAGGAAGCTGCATGCATGGGCAATAATTTCATCACTCCACATTTCGGGCTGGTGCTGCACAGAAAAAGCATCATAGTAAATCACATCAAATCTTTTGTTTGTTGTGAATTGTGCCAGGGTGGTATGTGGGATTTCGAGTTGGCAAAATGGTGATAGTGTCTGCACTGAATTTAAGCTCTCTTCATATTTAGAGGTGAAATCGCTCCATATACCAGCAGGTACATAGGCATCATAACCTGTTTGATTGATTACCTCCAAACTTAAAGGAAAAGCTTCAATGCTGGTGTAAGCTAATTTAATGTGCTGACTTGTCGCAAATTCATTGCTCAGTATGAAGTTTAGGCCAGTTCCAAAGCCTACTTCCAACACCGCTATTTCTGATTTCCCTGCAGAGGCAAATTTCAGACCCGCCTCAATAAAAACATGTTTGCTTTCCTGTAGCGCACCGTGCTTGCTATGGTAATGTTCGCCTATGGTTTCACTATAGAGCGTGTTGGAGCCATCGGCAGTTGGTGTGATAATATTCATGTACAGGTTTTTTAATATAGAAAGATTTTCTGAGGCAAAATTATTATTTTCGTGGTGAGTTTATATAAAATATTGAACATATAAATCTGTTGCCTTAGCCCCCAGAATCTGCTTATGGATATTGAATCATTCAGAGAATATTGTTTAAGTCTTCCCGGAACAACAGAAGGCATGAAGTGGGACCATTTATGCTTTATGATTGAAGAAAAGATATACGTGATCATCGCCATTGAAGAGGGAAGCCGGTTCTCTATCAAATGTAACCCAGATGACTTCGATGCACTAACTGCGAGAGACGGAATACAGCAAGCCTATCACCTGGCTAAACGCCAGTGGATACAGATTGCCAGTGTGGATGTTTTAAATGATAAGGAGCTAAAGGCGCTTGTTGCAGGCTCACGTGCAATGGTACTGGCCAAGTTACCTAAGAAGGTACAGGCAAAGTACGGTGTTACTGCGTAGTGACTGCGGACTAACCCTGACGATGACTGCCCTGAACCCTGACGATTACTGCCCTGGTACCTCCTTCTTGATGCCTTTATCGGCGTTTATCTCCTTGGACTTCATGACGTTGAAGCGATACATTTCTTCGATACCTACAAGTTTTCTGGTACATTTATCGATATCCGTGCCTTCCTGCCATAAATACGGGCGGAAGCTATAGGTTTTCGTTCCGTCGAGATTGCCTATAAACTGATTCCAGTTGTTCCAGCGCAGGCCTTTGTAAAATTTCGACAGGTCGCTATCGAAGCAGAATACCAGGAACTCACCATAGCCTGCTCCCAAGGGTTGCCAGGTAAGGGTATTTGGTTCGAGATAGTAGACGTTTTTGATGTCAGGGCCTAAACCACCGTAATTTATTGCAAAAAACCCCCCAACGGCATCATCGGCAATCAGGAGGTATGGCACATTATCACCATATTCTTTTATGGTTTTACCTTTATTCCACTCGGCGATATTTCTGTTCAACCTTTCGCTACCAGAGCCCAGGATGCGTATCCAGCCATTATCTACGATTATTCCGCCGGTATTGTAAATGACCGATCCAAGAGTGGCGTAGGTAGTCATTTGCGCATTATAAAGCACTTCATTCGCTTTTGCGGTGTCAACAGGCAGGATCTCTACTTTATTTTTTGCTGCCTCCACCCATTTTTGAACTAACGGCCAGGCCGGATCAGTTTTATTGATTAATTTATCAAGACTGATGAGTTTATTCTGAGCAGTTGCACTAATGGTAAGAAAAAATAAACCAGTGAAAACTATGGCTTTAGATATGCATTTCATATGGACACAATTTATTGTTTTTCAAAGATAGAATGATAAATAAGAATTCATCAATTGAGACGGCTTAATTTTGATTTGTCGGAAAAGAAAAAAGCGCCCTGATGATTCAGGACGCTTTAGGTTTGGTATTTCTCTTCGGGATGAAAAAATTGCAGTATTAAACTACCACATTCTGATTCTATCCTCTGGTTTTTTGTATAATTTATCCCCAGGTTTTACATCGAAAGCATTGTACCAGGCATCCATGTTTACAGGTGCACCAATTGTACGGAACGGACCAGGAGAGTGCGGATCGGTTTTGATTAACTGAGCAGCACTTTCTGGCAAGATATTACCTCTCCAAACCTGTGCCCATGCCAGGAAGAAACGTTGATCAGGTGTAAAGCCGTCGATTTTCTCATTGCTTTGACCTTGTTTAGTCATTTTGAATGCAGTATATGCCGCGTTTAAACCACCTAAATCGCCAATGTTTTCGCCCATTGTGAGTTTACCAATCACATGTACTGTATCCAAAACGGTGTAAGCGTCGAATTGCTCACCCAGCGCTTTGGTTTTAGCATCAAACTTAGCTTTGTCTTCTGCAGTCCACCAGTTTTTTAAGTTACCAGCTGCATCGTACTGACTACCGCTGTCGTCAAAACCGTGGCTCATCTCGTGACCGATTACAGCACCAATTCCACCGTAATTAACGGCATCATCAGCATTTGGATCGAAGAAAGGGAATTGTAAAATTCCTGCAGGGAAAACGATTTCATTTAAAGTTGGCGAATAATAGGCATTAACCGTTGGAGGCGTCATGCCGAAACGGGTACGGTCTACCGGTTTACCCAACTGTCCGATGGATTCGTTATATCCCCAAACGCTTGCATTGCGAAGGTTCTGGAAATAAGTACCTTTATTGATCACCAGACCATCATATGTTTTCCATTTGTCGGGATAACCTACTTTAGGTGTAAACGCATTAAGTTTCGCAAGCGCTTTTTGTTTGGTTTCAGCGCTCATCCATTCTAAACCGTTGATTCTGATTTCGAATGCTTTACGCAGGTTGACAATCATCTGGTTCATGCGGGCTTTTGCTTCTGGCTTGAAATATTTGGCCACATATAGCTGACCTAATAATTCGCCAATGGTGCCATCTGTTAAAGATGACATACGTTGCCAGCGTGGGGTTTGCACCTTTTGACCTGTTTGCGCTTGTGTAAAGGCAAAGCTTGCTTTTACAAAAGGAGAACTCAGGCTGGAGGCCGAGCTTTTAATCAGGTTCCACTCTAAATATGTTTTCCAGTCGGCTACAGAAACTGATTTCAGCATGCCATCCAAGCTCACCATAAATTTAGGTGACGATACCAATACTGTGTCCTGCCCTTTAATTTTGAATTTAGGTAAATAAGTATTCCAGTTGATATCCGGGGTTTTCTTATTTAGTTCAGCAACAGTCAATTTGTTGTAAGTTGCATAAGGGTCGCGCATTTCCAAGCGACTCATCTGTGCTTCCGCAAATTGCTTTTCAATTTTAAAAACGGTTTCTGCTTTTTGTTTAGCTACCTCAGGTGCGCTTCCGGTTAGTGTAAAAAGCGTAGTCATATAGGTATTGTAGGCTTCGCGGATTTTTACACTACGGGTATCATCTTTCAGGTAGTAATCACGGTCTGGTAGTGTTGTTCCGCCCTGACCGATGTTTACCATGTATTTATTTACATTTTTACGGTCCTGTCCTACACCAATACCAAACATTCCGCCGCCCAAACCATTGGTGCGCATGTAAGCAACCTGATCAAGTACTTCCTGAATGTTTTTAATTTGCTGAATTTTAGACAGGTCTGCCTTGATTGGTGTGTAGCCTAATTTTTCGATGGTCGCACTGTCCATTGCGGCCGTATAGAAATCGCCAACACGTCGTTTTACTGAGCCTGCGGGTGCAGATTTATCTGCGGCTGCTTCTTCCACAAGCGATTTTACAGCATTGATATTGAAATCGCGAAGTTCATTGAATGATCCCCAGCGTGTTTCTTTAGCCGGAACAGGGTTGTTTTTTACCCAGGCACCGCTGGCGTAGGTGTAGAAATCATCTCCTGGTTTAACGGACAAATCCATGTTTGCCGGGTCGATGAATTTTTTAACAGTTTGTGCATTAGCAGAAAAGCCAGCAGCAACTATACCGAGTGCTGCAAAATATCTTTTCAAATTTTGGTATTTCATTCGCTTAATAAGTTAGTTATAACAGCGAAATTTATGAAATACTAATTAATACTGAAACAATATATTAGAAATATTACTTGTTAAACCAGTAATAGATTTTAGCCAGACCTAAACGTCTGATAATTTCTGATGCAGAAAAATGAATTTTAACAGATTTCATAGTTTTTCAATCTTTATACAGTATTAACATTTTTTAACATTCTTTATTGTGTGAGTATAAAAATTTTAGTTATTAAGAATGATTAGAAATAAAGCGTTAATTTTGATTTTATGCATGATTAAATTTACAATATATCGTTAACAATGAGCAATTCCCACCATAAAGAAGATAGCTGTTGCAGCAGTAAAGCCCATCAGGGAAATCAGAGCCATAACCATAGTCATGAAGATGGCGATGAGCACGACCATGATCATGGGGGCGACCCTTCAGCGTTTAAAACGTACCTGCCTGCTTTAGTGACATTGGTGATGCTGCTAACAGGGCTGGCATTTGACCATTTTTTTAAGATCGCGGCCTTTCAAATCATTCGTCCGTATTGGTACATTGTTGCCTACCTGCCTGTTGGGATTCCTGTTTTAAAGGAGGTATGGGAAACTTTTAAGGCTAAGGATTTTTTTACTGAATTTTCTTTAATGTCGGTTGCTACTATCGGTGCTTTCGGCATCGGGGAATACCCTGAGGGTGTAACCGTGATGCTTTTTTATACGATTGGAGAACTATTCCAAATGGCAGCGGTAAACAGGGCTAAGCGAAATATCTCTGCCCTGCTTGATGTTAGGGCAGACGTAGCACATGTTTTGAGGAACGGCAAATACGAAGACGTCAATCCGGAGCAGGTAGCAGCAGGGGAAACCATACAGGTTAAGGCAGGGGAGAAGATCGCTTTAGACGGAGACATGCTATCTGAGAAAGGCAGTTTTAATACGGCGGCACTAACAGGCGAAAGCAAGCCGAAATCCATTGGTAAGGGTGAACAAGTTTTAGCGGGAATGTTGAACCTGAATCAGGTAATCGACGTTAAGGTTACGAAAGTTTTTGCAGACAGTGCATTGTCGCGTATTTTAGAGATGGTTCAAAATGCTACAACGCGTAAGGCGAAAACTGAACTGTTTATCCGCAAGTTTGCAAAGGTTTATACTCCAATCGTATTCTTTCTGGCAGTCGCACTCGTGACCATACCGATATTGGTTTTAGGCAGTGGGTATGATTTTCATACCTGGCTGTATCGTTCATTGGTTTTTCTAGTTATTTCTTGTCCATGCGCATTGGTGATCTCTATTCCCCTGGGTTATTTCGGTGGCATTGGTGCTGCATCATCACATGGGATTCTTTTCAAAGGCTCTAACTTTTTAGATTTAATTACCAGGCTTAACGTAGTTGTAATGGATAAAACCGGAACACTTACCAAAGGCGTTTTTAAAGTGCAAAAAGTGGAAAGTAACATCAATGAAAAAGATTTTTTAAATCTGGTGGTTGCTGTTGAGGCAAAATCCACCCATCCAATTGCTAAAGCCATAGTTGAATATGTAGGCACAACGGGAATTCATTCTGCGGAAAACATTGAAGAAATTGCAGGCATGGGTTTGAAAGGAAATGTGAGTGGGAAAGAGATTTTAGCTGGAAATGTGAAGCTCCTGGAAAAATTCGACATCGATTTCGATGCTAAAATAAAGGATATTGAAGAGAGTATTGTGGTTGTTGCATTAGATGGTACTTATGCCGGATATATTTTAATTGCCGATGAGATTAAAGAAGATGCCGGCGATGCCATCAGGCAATTGCACGACAATGGCGTAAAACAAGTGGTGATGTTAAGCGGGGATAAAACATCAATTGTAAAGAAGGTTGCCGGTGTTTTGGGCATCGATTCCTATTTCGGGGATTTACTGCCGGAAAATAAAGTCGCCAAACTAGAAGAAATTAAAAAAGATAAAACTCGGGTTGTGGCTTTTGTGGGGGATGGTATTAATGATACGCCGGTTCTGGCCATCAGCGATATCGGTATGGCAATGGGTGCTATGGGGAGTGATGCTGCTATTGAAACGGCAGATGTGGTTATCCAAACCGATCAACCATCGAAAATTGCCACTGCAATTAAGATTGGCAAAGCCACCAAAAGTGTGGTGATACAGAATATTGTGCTCGCTTTTGCGGTTAAAGCACTGGTTTTAATTTTAGGAGCAGGTGGCTTAGCAACCATGTGGGAGGCTGTTTTTGCTGATGTTGGTGTAGCGTTACTGGCTATATTGAATGCGGTGAGGATTCAGAAAATGAAGTTCTAAGATAAGGTTCGGCCAGGATTTGAACTGTTATTGAATGATGTATTAGATGATCTGGATTGAAAATAGGGCTATTACTGAAAACAGGGCTATTACTGAAAACAGGTATGCTTTGGTCTTTCAGCTTAATTAGCTATTTTTGGGCTTTTAATATAATTCATGAGCATTTCCACGAAGTACAATCCTGCAGAAACAGAAGATAAATGGTATAGCTATTGGCTATCAAAAAAGTTTTTTCACTCGGAACCAGATGACCGCGAGCCTTACACCATCGTAATTCCACCGCCAAACGTTACCGGAGTGCTGCACATGGGCCACATGCTTAACAATACCATTCAGGATGTTTTGATTCGTAAAGCGCGGATGCAGGGCAAAAATGCCTGTTGGGTTCCAGGTACCGATCATGCTTCAATCGCAACGGAAGCTAAAGTTGTAGCCATGTTGAAAGAACAGGGCATCAATAAAAAGGATCTTTCCCGTGAAGAGTTTTTAAAATATGCATGGGAGTGGAAAGAGAAATATGGCGGCATTATTTTAGAACAGTTAAAAAAATTAGGTGCAAGCTGCGACTGGGACCGTACCCGTTTTACAATGGAGGAGGACCTTTCTGAAGCCGTTATCGATTCGTTTATTCACCTGTATAAAAAAGGCTGGATTTATCGGGGTGTCCGGATGGTTAACTGGGATCCTGCTGGTAAAACGGCAGTTTCTGATGAGGAAGTTATTCGTAAGGAAGTAAACCAGAAGCTATACTACATTAAGTATCTTATTTCTGGTACTGATGATCAATACCTGACCATTGCAACAACCCGCCCGGAAACGATTATGGCCGACGCTGCAATTTGTATTAACCCGAATGATGAACGTTTTACGCACCTGAAAGGTAAAAAAGTATTCGTTCCTCTGGTAAATCACGAGATTCCGGTTATTGAAGATGACTATGTTGATATTGAGTTTGGTACCGGTTGTTTAAAAGTTACCCCTGCACATGATTTGAATGACTACGAGTTGGGTGTTAAACACCATTTGCCGGTTACAGATATCCTGAATGACGATGGGACTTTAAACGAGCTGGCTGTTATTTTGGTTGGCGAAGACAGGTTCATTGCCAGAAAAAAGATTGCTAAGTTATTGGATGAGGCAGGTCATTTAGATAAAGTTGAAGATTATAAATCGCAGGTTGGTTTCTCTGAACGTACGGATGCGGCTATCGAACCAAAGCTTTCCATGCAGTGGTTTGTAAAAATGAAGGAGCTGGCACAGCCTGCATTGGATGATGTTTTGAATGGAGAAGTGAATCTGATTCCGAATAAATTTGAAAATACTTACCGCCACTGGATGGAGAATGTGCGCGACTGGAATATTTCGCGTCAGTTATGGTGGGGGCAGCAAATTCCGGCCTGGTATGACGACAAAGGAAACTGGGTAGTGGCAAAAACCAAAGACGAAGCTTTAGAGGAATTCTGGAAGAAAAAACATCTGGATGAAAGCTGCTCGGAGGCCGAAAAAGCTGGTTTCAAACATCAATTGGAGCCTTTCGTAAAACAGGATGAGGATGTAATGGATACCTGGTTTTCATCATGGTTGTGGCCGATTTCTGTTTTTAATGGTTTTAAAAATCCGGATAATGCGGATATTAACTATTACTACCCGACCAATGATCTGGTAACAGCACCAGAGATTTTATTTTTCTGGGTGGCACGGATGATTATGGCAGGACATGAGTTTATGGGCAAGAAGCCATTTACCAATGTTTATTTAACCGGTATTGTTCGCGACAAATTAGGACGTAAGATGTCTAAATCGCTGGGTAATTCGCCGGATCCGATTGGCTTGATTGAGAAATATGGTGCAGATGCCGTTCGTGTAGGGATGCTGATGTCATCACCTGCAGGTAACGACTTAATGTTTGATGAAAGTTATTGTGAACAGGGCCGTAACTTTGCGTCGAAGATCTGGAATGCTTTCCGTTTGGTTAAGGGTTGGGAAGTTGATGAGCGTTTGGAAAATCCGAATAAGCAAGCCATTTCCTGGTTTGAAAACCGTTTCAGTGCTGCCCTGATAGACATTGAAGATAACTTTAAGCAATACCGTTTATCGGAAGCCTTAATGACCACCTATAAATTGGTTTGGGATGATTTCTGTGCATGGTACTTAGAGATGGTTAAGCCTGCTTACCAACAACCTATTGATGCGGAGAGCTATCAGGCCACCATTGGCTTTTTTGAAAATATCATTAAATTACTGCATCCTAATATGCCTTTCTTAACAGAAGAATTATGGCATGATGAATTATTCGGTACACGTGAAGAACTGGATTGTTGCATTGTTGCTGATTTTCCAAAGGCGGGGGCAATTGATGAGAAATTGTTAAAAGATGCTGAAGTTGTTAAAACTGTGGTTGCAGAGATCAGGAATGTTCGTAACCAAAAGCAAATTTCGCCAAAGGAAACATTACCGTTAAGCCTGAAAGTGAATTCTGATATTGATTATGAAAAATGGTTAAATGTTGTTTTCAAGCTGGCCAATGTTTCTGAAGCAGAAATCGTAAATGAGAAGATAGCTGGTGCTACAGCTTTCATGGCTGGTAAAGATGAATTCTTTATTCCACTGACAGAAAACGTTGATGTTGACGCTGAACGTAACCGTTTGAATGCCGACCTGGTTTACCTGCAGGGTTTCCTTAAATCGGTAGATGCCAAGTTGGGCAATGAACGTTTTGTACAAAATGCAAAACCTGAAATTATTGCCAATGAACGAAATAAGAAAGCAGATGCTGAAGCCAAGATCAAGATCATTGAGGAGGGTTTAGCCGCATTGGGATAGCATTCATCAGTAAAAACATGAATCTGAAAGCGCCTATAGGTTTTTCAGATTAAAGAAGTCCTTTTGAATATCATTCGAAAGGACTTTTTATATTTACCAGGTATCATGGATATCTTATGGTGGCATTTATTTATTTCAAACGTTTTCCATTTTTTTTACGCAATCTTATTGAGTTCAACAGATGCCATTTACAGGCATTTATTCAATGATTATGGCAGTTGAGCTTTAATTCCGGTCTGATGGTTTCAAAAATATTACTTATCAGAATTCAGCTTTTGGTTTTATTAACCATATTTTAGGTTGATAAAACGGTTTACCCACAGCCTTTTATTTTATTCTAACCTAATATTAACCATGGAAAACCCAAGGAGAAAATTCATTAAACAGTCCGCGATTTTTGCTGCGGCTACTTACGCCGGTACAATGGGTATGAGTGCCAAGAGTTACGGTCGGATTATCGGCGCAAATGACCGTGTCCGTGTTGGCGTAGTAGGCTTTTCAGACCGGTTTAAGGATACCTTATTACCCTGCTTTTTAAACCACAATAAGGAACTCAATTTTGATATAGTTGGATTATCAGACTTGTGGAACTACCGTCGGGATTTAGGTATCGCTCATTTAAAAGATAAATTTGGACATGACATCAAAGCCTGCCGTAATAACGAAGAGCTATATGTCACAAAAGACCTTGATGCCGTCATTATCAGCACGGCTGATTTTCAGCATGCCCTTCATACGATTGAGGCCGTAAAAGCTAACTGTGATGCATACGTTGAAAAACCATTTGCTGAGACAATGGATGACGCCAAGGCGGCGCTTAGAGCAGTAAAGGCAACCGACAGGATTGTGCAGATTGGCTCTCAGCGCAGAAGCGGAGAAAACTATGTAAACGCGGCTAAATTTATACAGGAAGGTAAGTTTGGGCCCATTACCGCAGTTGATTTGGTATGGAACGTAAATCAGCCGGGACGATGGCGAAGACCTGATCTGGTAGCTAAGCTAAAAGAAGCGGATATTGACTGGAAAAAGTTTTTATTAAACAGGCCTTCCGAAAGTTTCGATCCACGTAAGTATCTGGAGTACCGGTTATTCTGGCCTTACTCTTCAGGTATGCCCGGACAGTGGATGTCGCATCAGATTGATACGGTTCATTGGTTTACAGGATTAAAGCACCCGAGGAGTGTTGTTGCTAACGGCGGCATTTACACCTGGAAAGACGGACGGAGGAACTGGGATTCTATGGTTGCGGTTTTTGATTACGGTCAGCCAGATACAACAGATGGTTTTCAGGTAACCTTTACTTCGAGAATGCAGAATAGTGTGGGAGATGTAGGTGAGGTTTATTATTCGAATGGAGGAGAGCTTAACCTGATTACCAATAAAGTTTCTCCAAAGGGTGGATTGAAAGAAAGAGAGGCAGCGGCGATGGGCTTAAAGGCTAATCTTTTACCTGAATTCGACCTGAGTAAAACTGAAATAAAAGCGGCCACCGGGGCAAATATGGGTGGGGATGCGCTAACGTCGGGGCACATGAGGAACTGGATGGAATGTGTGCGGAGCCGTAAAACACCAAATGCTCCGGTCGAAGCTGGTTATTCACATTCCATTGCCAATATCATGACCAATGCTGCGGTTAGAACAGGTGCTAAATCCATTTTCGATGAGGGCAGGCAAGAAGTGATTGCAAATGGCAAAGTTTTTAAATATTAAATCATTTATCACCACCTAAGATAACTAAGTTCAAAAAGTTTGAATAACGAAGATGCACTTAGATGTAAAGGGTTGTAAACTATAAATAAATGTTAAACATTAGAAGATACACATTTTTAGCGCTAACATTTGCCAGTTTAACTTCGGCAGCGCAGAAAACAAGGCCACTTTTTGATGGCAAGACGCTTACAGGCTGGAAAGCTGTTGCAGGTGCTGCACCTTATAAGGTGGAAGACGGGATGATTGTGGGGACCATGACAAAAGGCACACCAAACTCATTTCTGATTACTGAGCTGGAATATGGGGATTTTGTTCTGGAACTGGATGTTAAGCTTGAAGGTGAGACGACCAACTCAGGGATTCAGACCCGTAGTCATATCAAGGCAGAGGGCAACAATGGCAAGGGGCTGGTGTTTGGCAGGCAGGTTGAAATAGATCCCACGGTGCGGGCCTGGACAGGGGGGATTTATGATGAGGCCAGGCGACTGTGGCTTTATCCGCTTGAACTTAATTCCCCGGCGAAATCGGTTTATAAAAAGAATGAATTCAACCATTACAAGATCGAAAACATTGGTGATGAATTAAAAACCTGGGTTAACGGAATACCTATTGCCTACGTAATCGATACATTAGATCAATCGGGTTTCATTGGTTTACAGGTACATGGCATTGGAAACGAACTGGGTAATGATGGAAAGAAAGTTTATTTCAAAAACATCAATATCCAGACCGAAGGCTTAAAAGCAAAAACTTTTCCGAAAGGCGTTTATACTGTAAATTTAACGCCAAATACGCTTTCTGCATATGAGAAAGCTAATGGATACAAACTGCTGTTTGATGGAAAAAGTAACGCAGGCTGGAAGGGCGCCTATAAACCAGCTTTTCCGGAGAAGGGATGGAAAATTGCCAGTGGTGTAATTAGTGTTGAGCCATCGGGGGGCGCAGAATCTACCAATGGCGGTGATATTGTAACCAAAGAAGAATTCTCCGCATTTGATTTGTCTTTTGAGTTTAAGCTTACACCCGGCGCCAACAGCGGAGTTAAATACTTTGTTACCCTGAGTGAAAATAATACGGGATCGGCAATTGGTCTGGAGTATCAGGTTTTGGATGATGTACTTCACCCTGATGCTAAACTAGGTAGAGACGGAAACCGTACACTGGCATCGCTTTACGACCTGATCACTTCAAAAAAGGAAGCCCGTTACCTGCGTCCAATCGGATCGTGGAACAATGGAAGGGTAGTGGTTTATCCTGATAACAGGGTAGAGCATTATTTAAACGGGGTTAAGGTGCTGGAATATGTGCGTGGTTCGGAAGAATTTAGAAAACTTGTGGCCATCAGTAAATACAAAGACTGGAAAAATTTCGGGGAAGCTCCTAAAGGACACATCTTATTGCAGGATCATGGTAACAAGGTTGATTTCAGAACAATAAAAATAAAGTCGTTATAGGCTTTTGTTTTAAATAAATAGCGTAAAAATGCATCGTAGATCGTTTATCAGGGATTCAGCTTTGCTAGGTTCTGGTTTGTTATTGGGGAATGAAGTCTTTGCTGATGTAAAAGCAGATCGGGTGATCAATATTGCGATGATTGGCTGTGGTGACAGGGGCAAAGGTGTGCTGTCGGTAATTAAGTCGATGCCTTCAAAATTCAGAACGGCCGCTTACTGTGATGTGCTGGATTTCAGATTAAAAGAAGCTGAAAAATATGTTCCTGCTGACGCCAAGCCAATTAAGAATTATCAGCAGGTTCTGGACGATAAAAATATAGATGCTGTTTTTATTGCAACGCCCTTAAGTGAGCATTTCAAAATTGCAAAAGGTGCAGTACTTGCGGGTAAGCATGTGTATGTAGAAAAAACAATGACCTACAGTATTGAACAGGCGCTTGAATTGAAAAAACTGGTAAATCTTTCAAAACAACGAACTTTTCAGGTTGGCTATCAATACCGTTACTCGCCACTTTATTTCAAGGTGAAGGATATGATTCAGAGTGGATACCTGGGCAAGGTATCGCAAATTGATTGTCGCTGGGACCGGAATGCGAACTGGCGCAGGCCTGTACCCGACCCGTCTCTGGAGCGTAAAATCAACTGGCGTATGTATAAAGAATATTCTGGAGGGCTTGCTGCTGAACTATTGTCTCACCAGATCGATTTCATCAACTGGGCATTTGAAACGCAACCTGATGAAATTATAGGTTCGGGTGGGATCGATGTTTTCGAAGATGGCCGGGAAACCTATGATAATATTCAGGCTATACTTCGTTACAACGAAAAAGGCATGATTGGTAACTTCGGCGCTACTTGTGGAAATAAGCATGACGGTTATCTTTTTAAAATTAAAGGGACAAAAGGGACTGTGTCATTATTAACAGATACAGGAGTGTTTTATCCTGAAGAGATCGCCAAAAAAGAACTTGGAATTGTTGACGGGGTAAGCGGGGCTACTAAGATTGTTGTGAATCAAGATGGCGGCATTCCTATATTAGACAAGCCGACTAAAGACGGGACCATTTATGCTTTGGATGAATTTTATAAATCGGTTATAACCGGCTCGCAGCCTGTATCCGGAATCAACACGGGTACCCAGGCTGCCATTTGCGTAGCCATGTGTAATGAAGCAATCTATTCGGGTACCAAGCAGCTTTGGAAAAAGGAATATGGCTTGTGACAGGTATTACAAGGTTAAACGATTGCGTGCTATAGATCCGGATACTCTGGCATTTGAGGCGTAAAGGCAAAACTCCCATTTTTGATATCCATTTTGGCATATACATGCTGCAGGCCATTGGTTAAAACAATCCATTTAGCCTGGTGAATAGAATTATATCGGGAAGCCTGCTCAAATACGGCCTGGGTAATTTTAACTTTTGGCGCTTTACACTCAATAAGCATCAGCTTTTCCCCGGCAGTATTGTAAACCAGGATGTCACTACGCTTTTGCAATTGATTTAATACCAGGCCTCCCTCAATTTGAATCAGGGTTTTAGGAAATTTTTTGCTGGCAATCAAATCCTGTATAAAATGCTGGCGTACCCACTCTTCGGGCGTTAAAACAAGATGTTTTCTTCTCAGTTCATCGAAAATAAAAACCACATCATCTTTCTTTGTAATTTTAAACGGGTATGGTGGAAGATTAAGTGGAGTAGGGTTAAACATTTTTAGTCACTGGTGTGGATTGCAGGTTTGTGCTGTTATTCAAATAAAACTGACGGGCTAAAGTTACTATTGTTTATAAACAATTGCGAGAATCATAAAAGCTAAATTGTAATTTTACAGCTATGACCGCCGCCGAAATTATCAAGGATATCAAAGCCCGTAAGTATAAGCCAGTGTATTTATTACATGGTGAGGAATCGTATTACATCGACCAGCTAACGGATTATATAGAAGATAACGTATTAAACAGTGCAGAAAAAGGCTTCAATCAAACGGTTTTATACGGCAAGGACACTGATATGAACACTGTTCTTGGCGCGGCCAAGCGTTATCCTATGATGTCGGAATACCAGGTTGTTATTGTAAAAGAAGCGCAGGATTTAAAATGGGGTAAGGAGGACGCGGGTAGTAAGGAGGCTGAATTTGTATTAAATTATTTCGAGAAGCCTTTACCGAGCACCATTTTAGTACTGGCATTTAAGTATGCAAATTTTGATAAGCGGAAGAAAATTTACAAGGCAATTAGTAAAAGCGGACTGATCTTTCAGTCGGATGCGGTTAGGGATTATAAACTCGTACCTTGGATTGAGGAATTTATACGCGAAAAGGGTTATAAGATAGACCAGCAGGCTTCCGCGTTAATGGCCGAATATCTCGGCACTGACTTGTCGAAGATTGCGAATGAGATTGAAAAACTCATGCTCAATGTACCTAAAGAGATGACGATAAATACGGATCTGGTTCAGAAAAATATCGGCATCAGCAAAGAGTATAATGTTTTCGAACTCCAAAAAGCGCTTGCTATCCGTGACGTATTGAAGTGCAACAGAATCATCAATTATTTCTCAAGCAACCCCAAAGCAAATCCTATGGTTATGGTGCTGGCTAATTTAGGAGGATATTTTACCAAGCTGCTGAAATATCACTATGTGCCTAACAAAGCTGATGCAGCTTCAGTATTAGGCGTTCCGCCTTTTTTTATCAAGGATTATGAAGTTGCAGCGCGAAATTATCACGCAGGAAAAGTTTTTCAGGTCATCAGCCTGCTTCGGGAATATGATTTGAAGAGTAAGGGGCTGGACAGTTCGGGGAATGTAAATGATGGAGAGCTTCTTAAGGAACTTGTATTTAAAATCATCCATTAAAAGTTAAAAGAATGGTTGTTTAGCCATTTAACTGCTCAATTGATAATCATTAATTAAAAAATAAACTATGTTACAGGGACTTAGGACGATTGTGTATTACGTTGGCGATTTAGAAGCTGCGAAAGAATGGTATAAAAAGGTTTTCGAGATTGAGCCCTATTTTGACGAAGCCTATTATGTTGGTTATAATATTGGTGGCTTCGAACTGGGTTTAAATCCGGATGATACTGGTTATAGCAATGGTAACCATTCCATCACCTACTGGGGTGTTGAGAATATTAAATCGGCTTTTGATCGTTTGGCCAGTATGGATGTTGATATTCATGAGCAGCCGAATAATGTTGGGGGAGACGTTTGGGTTGGAAGTATCTTCGATCCGTTTGGAAATGTTATCGGCTTAATCGAAAATCCTGCGTTTAAATTAAGCTAAAACCCTTATTGATTTCATCTACTTGGAGATGCGGGTCTTCCGTTTCTCCCGCGGTTTCCTTTGGCTTTTCCGCCTCTTTTCTATTGGCGATTAAGTAATCTTCCTCATCATCAATTTTTGTTGCACCGCAATTTCCGGGTATATTAAAAAAATCCCTGACCAGCGGGCAGTCGTTAGGTAATGGCATTTTTGTAATTATCAATTTCTTTGACGTCATGGGCGGATTCGAACCGCCGTAAAAGGTTTTGCAGACCTGTACCTCAACCACTCGGCCACATGACTATGTTGTGCAAATTCCCATGAATGTTATCTTGATTAGACATTCAAATTCTGAACTGCTAAGCAAATATAGTATAATTAATATATATTCTATAGAATCAGTAGTCATTTTGTTTTTGCAGTGCAGGATGGTCAAGCAGATCCTGTACTTTTAGGGGCAGTTAATGAGATTGGACTGCTTTGCTGGATCTAAAAACCCAGTGTTTCATCAGTGGATAGTTAAACCCGTAAGAAACAATACTGTCGATTAGTAAGCGACCTATCCGATAATCTAAATTGATGGTTCGGTGTAGCAGGTAGGTCCCAGCCGACTTTAAGGAAATGCTACCCAATACCACTCCGACAAACCTTGTTAACTGTTGTTGGGGTGTTGCGGAGTATCCTGACTGATTTTTGAACGCCCAAAGGCGGTTTAAAGAAAAGTTAACAATTCCTCCAACGGTTCCGGAAATCAGGATTGAAAAGACGAAATGCAGGTGTAAAATCTCGGTAAGAAATATCATCAAAGCATAATCGGTTATTCCTCCTGAAAATGCTGAAAGCTGAGCCTTAAGGAATATTATTATTGATTTACGCTTCTTCATTTTAACTTTTCCTCCCGATCACGCTCGTTCCCAGCTTCCAGTAACTTAATGGTATCGACCATATTGATGATGAACAAAGATGCCGTGGTGATCAAAGCGGAGTATGTAATGGTTTGAGGAAATAGCCACTCTACAATAAAAATCAGCGCAATTAGTACACGGAGTTCAGTGGGGCCGAACCAACCTGAATCTATACGATAGACATTTGTTATCTTATATCTGAGCAGCGATATGATCATCGACCATCCGTAAAGTACTACGAAAAGGAAACCTAAAACTTTAACACTCTCATTTGCATAATAATAGTATCCTAAACCTGTAAGGATGATGCTCATCCAGTCCATGATGATATCTAAAGCGAAGCCGTACCACTTTCTGGGAGTATTTCGATAGTAAGCCAATCTGCCATCAAGAGAATCGCCTAGCCAATTTACGATCAGTCCAACTATACCTAACAGCAGGAAGTTTTTATGATAGTGCTCTGCAAGCGTGAACCCTCCAAATACAATGAAAGATCCGAGCATACCGATGCCTGTCAGGATATTCGGTGAAACCCAACCGGGAACACATTTCAGCAGAGCGTGAATTAAAAACTGTTCACCATTCCGCATGATGTTTGATCGTTTACGATCTGCAAAAATTTGCTTCCGCTCTGTTATCTGCACCTTCTCGCTTATCGCCATCAGCAGCTTAACAAAATAATGCCCGAGATTATAGCTACCTCCGGCCTGTAGGTGTTATGAATCTTTTTCTGACATGATTTAATCATTAATAAAGGTTTTCGAAGTTTTCCGGTTTTGGCCAGGTAACTAAAAATTAAGATAAAGATCATAAGCTATTTAACTATCCCCGCAAAACGCTGATAAAATACTGTTGGACTATTTTCATTTTTCGGCGCATATTTTCCAGCGATTATTGGAATATAAATCACCTTTCTTCTGCTCTCTTCTCCACGAATTGATGACTCTGCTACTCTATGCCATAATCTCCCGTCATGAACAGTCAGGTCACCTGCTTCTGGCAGGATGGAAACCTCATCTCTGTCTGGTTTATTATCTAAGAAATATTTTTTACGGAAAAGCATCTGGTAAATACTCTGTTTGTGTGTTCCTGGTATAATTTTCAATCCACCATTCTGTGGGTTCTGCGTAGTCAGATGGATTCCAACGTTGAGCATTGGATTTAGTTTTCCACCATAAAAAATATCTCTTAATCCATCTGTATGCCAACCCATTTTAGTGAAACTGCTGTCGGGGCCATTCACGTAATGATTGAAAACCATTCCGTCTTTTTCTTCCGTGCCTAATCTTGAATCTTCTCCGGCCAGGGGAAGTAAAGCTGAAATTCTTGGATCAAGTAATAAACCACTCAGCGTTTTGTGATGCTGGTTGATGAACGCAAAACGCTGCACAATTCTGGAACCATCTAAATCGGTTCCATATTTAATTGGCACCCCGTTTATTTTACGGATATCTGCATTTATCCAGTCTCTTTGAACTTCTTTTGATGCCTGATTGATGGAGGCGACTGTAGACTTTTCGATAAAGTTTTTGAAATGGATGAAACCGTGCGTATTGAAAAAATCAATCTGTGCTGAGGTTAGATTTTCTGATAAGGTAAAGGTTGGATACGAGGATGCCATATAGTAAAAGTTTAAATTAAGGAAATGTAGAATTGGTTGATAGAAGATTATGAACAACAGCAGCACATTCGCATTCGCGAGTGGTTCTGTGCATGAGTGTAAGATAAGTGTCTATACTTATACATTATCTATAGATTTAGTAGTATTTAATACAAACGTAATCTTTTTTTAACATTACAACGAATTTAAAATGCTTTTTTTTGAAATAAATCAGGTTTTATAAATTCCTGCCGCCATCTTTTCGATGAAGAACTTAGGCAGGACTCTGTTGGCGTACACGCTAATTAGATTGGTGAAGCCTGGAATGACTTCTGATTTGCGGCCGAACAAGCCGTTTAGGCCTATTTTTGCAACCTCATTGGGTTTCATGTTAAACTTTTCAGCCATCTTGCTAAAAGCATCCAGTCCAGCTCTGTGGGCAAACCCCGTGTCGACAGGTCCCGGGCTTAAGCAGGTAATGGATAGGTTACTTTCCCTATGTTCAAAGCGCAGTGCTCTGGTAAAGGAAAGAATAAATGATTTGGTAGCTGAATAGATAGCAAGTGTTGGAACAGCCTGATAGGCTGCGGTACTGGAAACGTTCAGGATATATGCTTCTTTTTCCAAAAGCAAGCGGGGTATAAAAAGGTGACATAGCTTCACTACAGTATCCATATTTAACCTGCACATATCCATTTGAGCAGATAAGTCTAAAGAAGAGAAATTGCCCCACAAGCCATATCCCGCGTTGTTGATTAGTACCGAAATCTTCAAGTAATTTTCTGATATCCAGTTTAATACTGTTTCAGGTGAAGCGCTTTCAGCCAGATCAATCGCTAAAAAAGTTGCTTTTATGCCGTATTGACTGGAAAGTTCTTTGCAAATTCCGGCAAGTTCCGCTTCAGACCTCGCAATCAAAGCAAGGTTATATCCTTTCTTTGCCAGTTCTATAGCAAATGATTTGCCTAATCCTTTACTGGCTCCGGTAACCAGTGCAAATGTTTTTTGACTAAGATCTTTTTCCATACGTATATTTTCAGTGCCCTAAAATATCATATAATATCTCATGTTGCTTTATTTTTATTAAAAACAGATGTAATTGTCGCCTGGAGTAGTTTTCAAATTCACTTCGTTTTGGTAGTTTTGAATCATTAATAAAGATACATATGAATCATTGGTTAGTAAAGAGTGAACCTTTTAAATACAGTTGGGAAAAATTTAATGAAGATGGGCGCACCTTTTGGGATGGTGTTCGTAATTATCAGGCCAGAAACAACCTGAAAGCGATGAAACAGGGTGATCTGGTATTATTCTATCATAGTAATGAAGGAAAAAATGTAGTTGGTATTGCGAAAGTGATCAAAGAGTTTTACCAAGATCCTACTACTGATGATGCCAACTGGGTTGTTGTAGATCTCGCTCCGGTAGAGACATTAAAGTATCCCGTATCGTTGGAGCAGATCAAAGCTGAACCCAGCCTTACCGATATATCATTGGTTAGACAAGGCCGCCTTTCTGTGATGTCTTTAAAAGCCGAAGAATTTGATAAGATTTTGGAAATGGGAAGCTGATGATCAGTTTCCTTATCTTACAGTCAGTTTAAACCGTAATCTCTTCTGTTTTTCTTTTGCTTAGTGTGATGCCGAGCGTCATTACAATGCTTGATCCCAATACAACGAGGAATAAAAATGACGGACCCACTTCAATTACCTTAAGCGATGCAGGTAGGTTAAAGTAAAGTAAAATGCTAATCAAACCACGGGGTGCTATAAATAAAATTGGAGATACGCTGCCATTCTTGAATACTTTTAAGAAAAATACCCGGATCAGGTAAATGCTGATCAGTATGAAAAAACCATTTGCCAGGATCAGTTTATTGTTTAGCTCGCCGATATTCATGGTAAACCCAAAAATCACGAAGAAAAATGTGCGCAGAATGAAAGCACTTTCTGCAGACAACTGATAAAGCTGTGAAAGATCATTGGTTAAGTTTTTATAAATAAAAACACTTCTGAACCACATATTTTGAATGGTATCGGCGTTGTTCAAAAATAATCCTGTACTCAAAATCAGTACCAGTGAAGATAAATGATAGGATTGACCGATGGCGTATACCAATATCAGGATGGAGATGATCAGGAAAAACTTGATGTGATGAACAAGTTTTCCCATGATATATAATAGGACTACACACGCAATAGCTGATAGCAGAATAATTAAGAAGGTGCTTAACCCCAGGCCAATAAATGCAGAGGGCGTAATGGAGTGATTGGTGATTGCGAAATTAAATATAATGATGCCCAGTATATCGGAGAATGACGATTCGTAAATGACAAACTCTTTATCTGACTTATTTAATGCCGCAGCTGATGGTATGGCAATTGCCGAGCTGATTACGCTAAATGGAATGGCATTTGCAATGCACGTATACAAATTATGATGAGTGATCTGATATACGATTAGGGTAATAACGGTAATTGTTCCCAGCAAAATCGTCAGTGCTGATAAAAAGGCGCTTCTAATAAGTTTGTTTTTATTCCGGTCGTATTTTAATTCCAGAGATCCCTCAAATACAATTAAAATCAGGCCTACGGTACCAAGGGTAGGTAGGATAGACAGAAAATTAAACGTTTGGATTTTTAAAGAATCGACCAGAAACCTCAAGCCTATGCCAAGCAGTAAGAGCAATAAAACCGATGGTATTTTTGTTCTACTGGACACTAAATCAAACAGATAAGAGAAAATTACTAATCCGCTTAAAATAATAAGAATGGTATAGGTTGTCATATTTTTCAGCCTAGGGTAAGCCGCTAAAATAAAACAATCAAATTAAGCGAGGGGCAGGTTTATGTAAAAATTATGCTTTAAAGAATAAAGCTTTTAGTTCGCTGGCATCGTCAGGACTCATTTTACCACCTAAAACAAGGCGAAGCTGGCGGCGTCTTAAAGCGCCATCATACAATTCCACTTCTTCGGGTGTTTCGGGTATTACTTCTGCCACAGGGATGGTTCTTGCGCTTTGATCAACTGCCACAAAAGTATAGTAAGCTTCATTGCTTTTCTGGCGTGCACCACTCGGAATATTTTCAGACCAAACATCTAAACGAACTTCAACAGAGGTGTTAAACGCGCGGGTCACTTTAGCTTCAATAGTGATCACATCGCCCAGTTTTATAGGTTGTTTAAAAGAAACGTTGTCTACAGAAGCGGTTACTACAATGCGGTTGCAATGTTTTTGAGCTGAAATTGCTGCTGCGATATCCATCCAGTGTAACAAACGGCCGCCCATCAAATTGTTTAAGGTGTTGGTATCATTTGGTAATACCAGCTCATTCATTATCGTAAAACTCTCTTTGGCAAATTTCTTTTTCAAACTCATAACTGAGCGCAAAAGTAATTAAAATGTACAGCAAAATATTGCTTATTTGGTATTCTGCGTAAAGGAATTATCGTCGTAATGTCAATAATGATTAATCACACATTATTCAGGCCTGTTTCAACATCAGGAATGTGAACTTTGAAACTATTGATCTAAACCCATGTTTTAAGCTGAAAATAGTGCGGAACCTTACCCTCATACAATTTTTCCACTGGTACTATAATGAATACCAGAACTTATGGCTGAAAGTAGCAAATGAAGCCGCCCATTTAAAAGAAATGGGAGTAACCTGCGTTTGGCTGCCGCCAGCTTACAAAGCCAGTACATTCATAGTCATTGTCGAATTGGTTAGCCGACTAAACAGTTAACCAATTCAACACCCTTGCTTTGGCTAAAGAAAACTATCTTCTTTACGATAAGCTGCAATTACGGCCAGTTCGCCTTCTTTACCTCCCTTGGAATTACCGTGCTCCATTCCCATTACGCCTTTATAGCCTTTTTGATGCAGGTGCTTAAACAGGTTTTTATAGTTGATTTCGCCAGTGGTCGGTTCTTTTCTACCCGGATTATCTCCAATTTGAATATAGGCGATTTCATCCCAGCAACGATCTATGGTTTTAATCAAGTCGCCTTCAGTGCGCTGCATGTGGTAAATATCATATAAGATTTTGCATGATGGACTTTTTACTGCTTTGCATACTGCGTAGGTTTCATTGGTTTTCTGAAGGAAAAGTTCCGGGGTATCACTCAGCGTTTCCAGCACCATAATTATACCATGGGGCTCGAAAATTTCTGCTCCTGCCCGCATGGCATCTATTACATTGGCAAACTGATTGCCATAAGGCAGATTACGTTCGTAAAAGCCTGGTACTACGGTAACCCATTTGGCATTACAACGTTTTGCGGCCTCTACCGATTTTTTACAGGTTTCTATGAATTTGTCTTTAAAATCTTTCTTTCCGGTAGTCAGTGAAGTTTTCCAGTTGTCGCCACCATCCACTACAAAAACGCCCATCCTCATACCTAACTTAGCCAGGAGATTTCCGATTTTATCCTGTTCGTCTACAGACCTGTTCAGGTAACCGTTATCCTCTATTGAACGGAAGCCTTTATCATACATAAACTGAATCTGATCGAGAAAATTCTTTCCTGCATGGTTTTCAAACATCCCCTGGTGTGGCGCGTAGTCGAGGTTGAACACCCGGTCGGCAGGAAACTGCTGTTCTCCTTCAAAAGCATTACTGAAACCTGTTCCTGCAGTAATGGCACCGGCTGTTAACAGGCTGTTTCTTATAAATTCACTTCTTTTCATTTGTTCGTTTTTAAATGTAAAGCCAGGCTTATTTTTTTAATATTTTTTTGAATCCGGCAGATAGTGTATCGGCAATAGATCCGTCTTTGCGGTGATAAACAAAATAAGCTTCCAGATCTTTTCTTTGTTCCACAAAATGTAGCGCATCTTTCAGGTGCATCCCCATCAGGGCATTATCGTAGCCATCGGCTGTAATGGCATCTTTAGCATAAACAGTCACACTGATCATTTCATTTTCAAGCGGATAACCGGTTTTGGCATTGATCAGGTGAGATAGTTTTTTCTTTCCGCTCTGGTGAAATTTACGGTAATTTCCAGAGGTGGTGATGGCCCCGCTGTTTACCATTGCAATATGCCTGATTGCAGGTTCATTATTCTCATCCGGTCCTTCAATACCAATTTTTATTGCTGAGCCATCGGGTTTAGGACCGGAAATTCTAAGTTCCCCACCCAGTTCTGCGATGTAGGTTCTGATCCCTTTTTTTTCCAGATAACCGGCAATTAAATCCACACTGTAGCCCTGGGCTATTCCGTTTAAATCAATTTGTACACATGGTTTCGTTTTGGTGAGCGAACCATTTTCAAAATGCAGGTTTTTCATGCCTACACAAGCTAAAATAGATTTTAGTTTCGCCCTGCCCGGTTCTTCATCCGCTTTTCGCGGGCCAAATCCCCAGGCCTGAACCAGCGGCGCAACCGTAATGTCGAAGATTCCCTTCGTATCTTGATTAATTTCGAAACTTCTTTTCAAAACGGTATCCAGGAAATGATCGGTGTTAATTTGCCTGTCGGATGAATTAAACCGGCTAATTAACGAGTTTGGCTTGTATAAAGACATAGACTGATCAATGTCGTCGAGCAAACTATCAATACCTTTTTTTGTCGCCACGCTATCTGTTGCATAATAGGTAATGGTATAATCTGTTCCCTGTGCATAACCTGTAATTTTAAACTGCCGCACTTCGTTACGGGTAAAAAAGCCAAATAAAACAGGAAAGCAAAGGAACAGAAATCTATACATGATAACCTATAGTACTTTAGTTTTACCAGGCATAGGGATTGGATAAAGGCCATTAGCATCAGGCATTAATTGTGGATTAGCATCCCATGCAAAGCGCTCAGGTAATAGACTGTTATTTGCAGCGAGTGCTTCATCCCATTTTATGGTCTGGCCTGAATAAGTAGCATAGCGGCCAATGATGCCCGAGAAAGTTGTGGTTGCGCCATAATCAGCATTCTGGAATTTATACTCGCCCTTGGAGATTGCTTCAAAAAGCTCATCATGTTCCGTTTGGTAAGGATTTGCATTGCCTTTGGTATTGTGGTTATAAATTTCTTTTCCATTGGCATCCCATATAATGGCCTGATTGCCTGCCGAGAGATATACTTTACCTTTGGTTCCCTGAAAAGTCTCATCAACACGGTTACGGGTTCCCTCGAAATGCCTGCACTGACTATAGATTTTAGCACCGTTGGCATAGGTAAACTCATTGGCGTGGTTATCATAAATCTCGCCATAATCCTTTCCTGTACGCCAGGCCCTGCTTCCGGTGCCTTCTACTGAAACCGGATGCGCTCCGGTAATCCAGTTTGCAATATCGATGTTGTGTACATGCTGCTCTACAATATGGTCGCCGCATAGCCAGTTGAAATAATACCAGTTACGCATCTGATATTCCATTTCAGTCTGGTTAGCCGTACGCGGGCGCACCCAAACACCCCCACTGTTCCAATATACCTGTCCAGATACAATTTCGCCAATTGCGCCATCCTGTATCCGTTTCATGGCCTCGCGGTAGTTGCTCTGGTAGCGGCGCTGCAATCCTACCACTACATTTAATTTTTTCTTTTTCGCTTCTTCAGCAGCTGCCAGCACCTTTCTGATTCCAGGAGCATCCACAGCAACAGGCTTTTCCATAAACACGTGTTTACCTTGCTTAACTGCTTCTTCAAAGTGAATGGGCCTGAAACCCGGAGGGGTAACCAGGAGTACCACGTCAGCCAGCGGGATTGCTTTCAGGTAAGCATCGAAGCCTACAAACTGACGTTCTTTGGGCACATCCATCTTCGCTGCAAATTTTGAGCTTAATGACTGGTAGCTGCTGTCCAGGCGATCTTGAAAAGCATCTGCCATGGCCACGAGTTTCAGATTAAATTTAGTGCTGAGTGCCTGGAATGCTGCTCCTGTTCCGCGGTCGCCACAACCAATCAGGGCGATCCGGATGGTGTCAGTTCCTGAGGCAAATGCACCTGCAAGCGGAATGCTGCTTAAAATGGTTCCTCCGACCAGGAGGGCAGAGGCTTTTAGAAAGTCGCGTCTTTCTTGTGTGTTTGGTTCTTTTTTCATTTAGGGTTTGGTAGGTTTTGTGTGTTAATTAGTTAAAGATCTTTGATTGGTTGCTTATTATAGTAAGCATCTATTTCAGTTTTTGAAGGTGTTTTGGTTGGACGAACCAGTCTTATCCCTACAAAAGGTGCCTCAGGGAACCACCAGTTACTTTTCGGGATCTGAGGATCGAGCTGTTTCCATGAAGGATCGGATGCCAACCGGACTGTTGAGGTTAGATTATCGGGCGTTTCATCATACGATCCGCCACGCACCGAATGAGGATAGAGTTTATCAGGCAAAGCAATGGGATTTACAGTTACCTTACCATTATGTTGGTTATAAAAATCAGCCAGGTATTGATCGCAGGTCCATTCGCTAACGTTTCCATGCATGTCATATAAGCCCCATGCATTTGGTTGTTTTAGTCCTACAGGATGTGTTTTGTTTTCGCTATTATCTTTAAACCATGCATAGTCCGCTAGCTTTTTGGAGTCACTTCCAAAAGAATATGCTGTTGAAGTTCCGGCTTTACAGGCATATTCCCATTCTGCTTCTGTTGGCAGGCGGTAGAAAACTCCTGTACGAACGTAAAGCCATTTGCAGAACTGAATGGCATTGTACTGTGTCATAGCTATTGCCGGCTGGTTTTCTTTACCCATGCCAAAGGTCATATCCAGATAGGGTTTAGTTGGCCTGGTCACCGCGTCAACCTCAGGCGGAATCGTAGAGATACTGGCCTGCTTCTCATAATCACGGTAAAGAAAGGGCTCAAAAATATTCCAGGTTACCTCGTATTTTCCCATCCAGAATGCATCAAGTTTTACATCATGAACAGGCTGTTCGTCGGCCTTTCCGGTTTTGCTACCCATTTTAAAGGCTCCTGCCGGTATGGCCTGCATATCGAAAGTCAATTTTGTACCATCAATATTTTGTGTATATGATTTAAATTCCTGGGCATAGTTTTTCCCAAAAGAAAGGAGTATTAAAGCTGGCGCAATAAATTTCTTAAACATCATAATTGGTTAGAAATGCCGGATGAAGAGCATTTGGGTTACTTTATCTGAACACTAAAGTAATTAACCAATTTTTAAATTAAGAAAATTTATGTAACAAAAACACTAGGTTTTATTTAAATTGAGTCAGCTAAAAGGTTTTATCGCTGATCAGTTACCTTATTGCTTAAATTGGTATATCCCACTAAAGTTTCCCAACGCGCTCCGGGTTTTTTATAATAGACAAATATCTGGTAGCTATTTTCCGTCTGGAAAAACGAGCCCTCAAAAGGTTGCATTTCCAGGGTTTTCGTATCCTTATTAAACCAGGCATACTGGTAATCGTATAAGCCTTGTTTTAATATAATGTTGCAATAAAACTGTTTTCTGCCGGCATCATATATTAATTTGTTTTCGGGGCTCAGTGTATAGTTGTTGAATCGGCCGATTACATATGCATCTCCATTTGTAACAGGCGCTGTAGCATTCAGGGTAAAAAGCACACCCATATACTCCGCTTCAGTTTTATCATCCCTGCCATCGGTATTTCTGATGAAAAAATTTCCATTCTCGTCGAACTGGTTCGCAAAAGCAGTACCGTTTAATGGCGCATCCTGAAAAAGCATCACATTTACTGTTTCATTGTCACGGTAAATGTCTTTGACATTGGCCCCCTTAAAGCGTAGGCTTCGGGTATCAAATTTTCTAAATTCATTATTACCCCAAAAATCATTTGTATTCACGTCGTTATAAACCAATTGGTTAGGCCGTACAAATGCTGGTTTTGTATTGATCTGTGCGGTATAGGGATCGAAGTTCTGCAATACTATTGCTTTCAAATCCTGGTAAGGATTAGGGATGGATATAGAATGATTAATTGTAAAGTTGATTTTTTGCTTTGTATTCCGGTCAGCTACCTGAATGGAATTGGTAATCTCTGCTGCTACCGCAAGCTGACTTTCAACAACAAAAAACCTTTGAGAAATAACGGGTTGATTTTTGTCTCCGTCCAGATATACCTTTAAAATATAATTTCCTCCAATTTTGGGTTGTACCTGCGTGTTTGGAAAACTCAGTTCGTAGTGGGTGTATTTTCTGGTTGTGTTCGATGAGTATTTATAATTGATAATGCGGTCGCTGTCGAATCCCTGAAGATAGTCCATTGTTGAAATCCTCGAGGTTTGCCAGTCCGATGTGCAATGTTCTATGCTGTACCAGTAGTTCTTAGTTCCCCCAAGAAGATCGTCGAAAGAGAAAGCAATCGTTTCAGATGAGTTCAGTAAGATTAACGGAATGCTTTGTTCTTTCGTAGCATTATAGCAAAGCACCGTTTTAATGTTCGGCAGATATATCTTATTATCATTAGTGAAGGTTTTATCCCGCTGAGCAAAACAAAGGGTAGAGGTAAAGATCAGAAGTACTGCGATTAGTTTTTGCATGGTTAAAATTACAGGATAATAACCAGAGATAAAAAGGTTATTTTCTTTTGATTGCCGGCAACCTGGGAGCGTATTGCCAGTATTCAAAAGATATAAAAAAAGCCACAGAATTTCTGTGGCTTTTTTTATAAGAATATCGGGCTAATGGTATTAACCTTCCAGTTCCATAATTTCTGTGGCTAGTGTTTCCCATTTGGTCTGACTGCTTTCTAAATCCTGCTTTGCAGAAAGGTAGCGCTTGTTGGCTTCTGCCAGTTTAGCCGCATCACTATAAACCTGTTCGTTGGCCAGTTCCAGTTCTATATCTTTAATAGCTGTCTCCTGCTCTGCAATCACCGTTTCAACTTTTTTCAGTTCATCATTTAATTTCTTTAACTGATTAGCGGTATTTGGGCTGGTGGGCTTAGGGGCTTCTTTTTCTTTTGGTTTTTCAGGCAATTTAACCGGAATAGGTTTTGAAACGGGGATTTCACGCTTGCTGTTCCATTCTTCGTATTCTTCATAAGTACCGGGATACTGTTTGATTTTTTCGCCTTCGATAAACCAGATTTTGTTGGCCACATTATCCAGGAAGTACCTATCGTGAGATACTGCAATGAAAGTACCCTCGAATTGGTCTAAAGCCTGAATTAGAATATTTACCGACTGAATATCAAGGTGGTTGGTTGGCTCATCCAGAATCAGGAAGTTTGAATCTGTAGTTAATGACTTGGCCAAAGCCACACGCGATTTTTCACCACCTGAAAGTACTTTGATTTTTTTGAAAACATCATCGCCGGTAAACAGGAAGCATCCTAAAATACTACGTAATTCAGTGTCGCTGTGTTTAGGTGCAAATGCCTGTAGTTCTTCGAGGATGGAGTTACCCAGGTGCAAAGATTCCAACTGGTGCTGCGCAAAGAAAGTAGTGGTTACGTTATGGCCGGTTTCGCAAAATCCGTCGAATTTTTCTGTACCTGCAATCATTCTCAAAAGCGTAGATTTACCTTTACCATTGGCTCCGATCAATGCAATTTTATCGCCTTTTTCGATTACCGCTTCAGCATCTTCTAAAATATGTACGTTAGGGTAGTGCTTGGTGGCATGTTCTATACGCACTACGTGACGGCCTGAAGGTTTTGTAAATTTGAAGCTGAAATTAACGGTAGGGTTTTCATCATCAACGTCATCAATACGCTCCATTTTATCGAGCGCCTTCATACGCGACTGCGCCATTTTTGCCTTCGATGCTTTTGCTTTGAAACGTTCAATTAAACGCTCTTCCTGCTTAATTTTAGCTTGCTGGTTTTTAAATTCACCCTTCTGTATTTCGCCACGTAAAGCTTTTTCTTCTACATAAAAGCTATAGTTTCCGGCATATACGGTAAGTTTTCCTTTCCGTGATTCAACGGTACGGTTAACAATTTTATCCAGGAAATATCTATCGTGAGATACAATGACAATGGCACCTTCAAAACCTGCCAGATAATTTTCCAGCCATTTAATCGATGGTAAATCCATGTGGTTGGTAGGCTCATCCAGCAGCAGGATATCCGGATTCTGCAACAGAATTTTCGCAAGCATTACCCGCATTCTCCAGCCTCCCGAAAAGGTATTTAGCGGGCGGTGCTGATCTGCAGTACTAAAACCCAAACCTGCTAAAATTTCATTTGCGCGGTACTCAATGTTATAACCATCAAGGGCCTCAAACTCCTGTTGTTTATCACTCAGTTTGTACAAAACCTCCTCACTATAGTCAGTTTCAATTTTCTTCAGTAACTCTTCAATTTCATCATGCAGCTGGTTCTGGCGCTCGAAAGCTTCCATGGCTACGTGCAGAATGCTATGGTGCGATTCATAAGAAAGTAAGTCCTGGTTCAGGTAACCAATTTTCAGGTCTTTCGACATGGAAATTGTGCCCGAACTTGGCGCATATTCACCTACAATTAATTTTAATAGTGTTGATTTTCCTGTTCCGTTGGCGCCGATTAATCCGGCTCTGTCGCCGGGTTTAATGTGCCAGTTCGCTTCATCGTACAAGGCTCTTGAGCCAATCAGGAATGTTAAATTATTTATTGAAATCATTTCGGCTGCAAAAGTACGAATTTAAAAGCCTTTTTTCGGGTTAGAAATGAAATAGAAGCCGGGTGGCTTTAAGGTTTTTATTCATCGCCCGGATAAACTTTTTTGTTTTTTGTTTTGAATTAATCAATATTTATCTACTTTTGTACTGTAATAAAAATAATTACAGAATGAATAGCAGCAGATTTCCGGTATCCCTCCATATTCTTACCTTGCTCGAAGATGCGAATGGTGAGATGGTGAGCTCTGATTTTCTGGCAGGCAGTATTAACATCAATCCGGTTCTTGTTCGCAAGGAAATTATGAATTTGCGTAAACATGGCTTTGTAGATAGTAAAGAAGGAAAGGGGGGCGGGTCGTTCCTGGCTAAAAATGCTGCCGATATCAATCTGGGGGAGGTATATCAGGCTGTGAAGAATGTTAATATTTTAGGACAAAGTAAAAATGAACCAAATCCTAAGTGCCCGATTGGAAGGCAGATTAATCAGCATCTGGATGAGCTGTATATTGATGCAGAGCAGGCATTAATTGATCGTTTATCAAAACAAACACTGGCAGCTTTTGCTGCAAAATTTAAGTAGCATTTTTTTTAAGTCAAACTGTAACAAAATACATTACAATAAGTATTCAATTATTTAATCATAAAATAAACAACATGAAAGTAGCATTAATAGGAGCCTCGGGCTTCGTGGGGAAAGCCCTTTTAAACGAGTTAGTCAGCCGGGGAAATGATGTAATCGCCATTGCGCGGGATACTGATAAAATTGATAATGATGATCAGAAGGTAACAAAGGTATCGGCAGATGTGCTTGATACGGATAAACTTGCCGAAGCTTTGAAAGGTGCTGATGCAGTAATTAGTGCATTTAACGCTGGCTGGACTAATCCAAATCTTTATAACGATACTGTTGCCGGTGCTGAAGCCATACAGAAAGCCGTTAAAGCCTCGGGCGTTAAACGTTATATTTTTATTGGTGGTGCAGGTACATTACAAATTGATGGGAATCAACTGGTTGATGGTCCTCAGTTTCCTGCAGAAATTTATCCCGGCGCATCAGCTGTAAGGGATTATTTTAACACTTTGAAACAAGAAAAAGAACTGGACTGGTTATTTTTTAGTCCGGCGATTGAAATGCATCCTGGTATCACTATCGGACGTACAGGTAAATACCGTTTAGGTAAAACTTCACCTGTTTTCAATGAGGAAGGTCGTTCTATTTTATCAGTGGAAGATTTATCAATCGTACTTGCCGATGAACTTGAAAACAATGCCCACCACCAGGAGCAGTTTACTGCCGCGTATTAAAATCAGGTAAAATAGAAAATGTGAGATGGAAACGCTGGGGCGTAATCCATTTCACATTTTCTATTTTTTATCTATCTTCGTTGCATGTATCGCATCATTAAACCAATCTTCTTTAAGTTTGACCCTGAAAACGTTCATTATTTCGTTGTTAAACGGTTAAAATGGTTTAATGACAAGTTTCCGTTGGGTAAAACAATCATCCGAAGCAGTTTTGATGTTCACATCAAGGGCTTGGAGAAAGAAGTTTTTGGGATTAAGTTTCGGAATCCTGTTGGTTTGGCCGCAGGTTTTGATAAAAACGGCGAGTATGTAGAAGCTTTGAGTAACCTTGGCTTTGGTTTTATCGAAGTGGGTACAGTAACCCCGATGCCCCAGCCAGGTAATGATAAACCCCGTATGTTTCGCTTGCCTAATGACGAGGCTTTAATCAACCGGATGGGGTTTAACAATAAAGGTGTAGATGTAATGGCAGAGCGTTTACGTTTGCTTAAAGATAAACATCCCGAGATTGTTGTGGGGGGTAACATCGGAAAAAATAAGGCTACGCCAAACGAAGATGCGGTGAGCGACTATATCAAATGCTTCGACAGGTTATTTGATGTGGTTGATTATTTTGTGGTGAATGTGAGTTCGCCTAATACGCCTGGCTTGCGCGAACTGCAGGAAAAAGAACCGCTCAAAAAAATTCTGAATACCTTACAGCAACGTAATCGTAAAAACGATATATCCCGTCCAATTTTATTGAAAATTGCGCCTGATTTAACTGATGCACAATTGGATGATATCATCGAAATTGTGGCCGAAACCAATATTGCGGGCATTATTGCGACCAATACAACCATCAGCAGAGAAAACCTTGCAACCGGAAAAAGCCTGGCTGAAGAAACCGGTGGATTAAGTGGTAAACCCGTTAAAGAGCGTTCTACCGAGGTTATTAAATATCTTTCTGATAAATCTGATAAAGCTTTTCCGATTATCGGCGTAGGAGGGATTCATTCCTCTGAAGATGCACAGGAAAAACTAGATGCCGGAGCCAGTCTGGTTCAGTTGTATACAGGTTTCATTTATGAAGGTCCGGGCCTGATCAGATCGATCTGTAAAGCCCTGGTTAAATAAAATCGGGCTTATCAAGGTTACAGTTACCATTCCCAGGTAACGTTTCCTGAATATTAATATCTCATCAGTTCGCCCTGAAACAGTCGGCCAGGCAATATGTATTAAAACTAAACGCATAAAAAAAGCATCCTTTGATCAGAAGGATGCTTTAAATTCTTTAGAAGAATATCTAAAAACTATTTTGCCAAGCCAGCTAAAACAGCATTGTTTTTAGCTAATTGATCGTTTTTAGGTTGTGCAGAACGGCTTCCTAACTCGATGTTAGTTGCTCTTTTTAAAAATGCTACCTCTTGGTGAGCTGTATTTTTATTTCTTCTGTCTTTTCTTTTTAATCTGGTAACTGCCATGGTAATAACCTTTTATTATTTTATTTTGTACAAATGGAGGTCGAGAGCGGATTCGAACCGCTGTAGAAGGTTTTGCAGACCTCTGCCTAGCCACTCGGCCACTCGACCTTGAAATTCAAGGTTGCAAAAATAGCAATTATAACTTAGTCCGCAAATAATATCTTAATTATTCTTGGTTTAATTTTTAACTCGCACTAATTCAGAACAAAAGATTGCGGCACTCACCGCCACATTTAACGACTCTGCTTCTCCAAATCTCGGAATCGTAACCGGTTTGTTTATTTTCTTTATGATTTCCGGCGAAATTCCTTTCCCCTCATTACCTAAAATCACAAGGCCTTCGTTACCCCAGTCGATCTGATAGATGGATTCTCCGTTTAACAAAGCGCCAAATACGGGAATCTGACTGCGATCAAGAAAGTTGCTCAGGTTTTCAATGTAAATTTCCACCCTGGCCAAAGAGCCCATAGTAGCCTGAACCGTCTTTGGATTGAAAACTTCCACGCAATCTTCGGAGCAAACAATGTTCTTGAAACCAAACCAATCTGCTGTCCGGATAATCGTTCCCATATTTCCAGGATCCTGTACGCCATCTAAAACCAATGTAAACCGGTTTTTGAGTTGCTGCAGGCTCAGTTCCTTATTTTCCCGGGTATGAATTACTGCTAAAAATCCTTGCGGGGTTTGTAATGTACTAATCTTCCCTAATTCAGCGTTGTTTACTTCAAATAAGTTTATATTTGCAGGCAATTTGGGTAACAAATTGGCTTGTTCGCTGTTGTAAAATATGGAATGAATCTGATAGCTGGATTGTATAAATTCTTTAATGGATTTAATACCTTCAACTAAGAATAAGCCATGTTCTTTGCGATATTTTTTTTGATGTAAAGACTTAATAAAACTAATCTGAGACTTTGAAAGCATACCAATACTTAATAAATATTAAACTGAAAAGCACTGCAATATTACTATTTATTATTGTTTTAATACAGGCTTGTTCATCAACTAAATACATAGCAGATTACCAATCCATTGTAAAAAAGGTTACGATAGACAGTGTGGATAAGAAGTTTGAAGAACAGGCTTACAATTATGTTCAGAAAGATATCCGTCCGGCATCAAACTACAGTATCAACGTGCCGCTTTACAACCTTTTCAATACAAAAGACGGCAGGTATAAAACAAGTGACATTAAGCCTTTCGGTACCCCGCCTGCCATTCTGGATAGTACTTTAGTGGAGATTTCCAGAACCCAGATTCAAAAATTTTTAAAGAGTAAGGGATATTTTCAGGCGCAGGTAACTTCTGATATCAAAGTAGCCAACAAAAAGGCCGAAGTAAGGTTCAGTGCAAAACCCGGACCCGCTTATTTCATAGATAAGTTAGGTGATTCTATACCTAACAAAAATATCAAAGCACTTTATGAGTCGAACAAACCTGGATTAACACATTTACGCGTAGGTGCACAGTATGATGAGGATTCACTTTCTTATGAGCGCGAACAGATTTACAAGTTAATGAAGGAGAACGGATATTTTTATTTCCTGAGGCCTTATGTTAATTTCGATGTGTATGGCGCTGAGGCCAGTTCCAAAACCAATAAAATTGATCTGAACCTAAACGTTACCGACCCGGCAAATGGTCCGCACAAACAGTTTTACATTGGTTATACGCACCTGCTCATTGCCCCAAATCCTGACGGATTGCCTGATTCAGCACGATATAAGTTGAGTAAGGATACCGTAAATGGTATTATTTATACTGACTTTTCCCGCCGGTATCGCAGGAACCCGATTGTAAGATATGACTTCCTGAAAAAGGGAGAATTATATGATATCCGAAACGAAAATTTAACTTACGATCGTTTATATGAACTTAATATCTTTAAGAATGTAAAGATTGATTATTATAGAAGGGACAGTACTTCAAATAAGGTCAATACGATTATCCTGCTGACCCCTCAAAAAGTAATGAGCAACAGGGTAGAGGGAGAGATTCCGTTTAACGGCGGTACGGTAGGTTTCAACTTAAGTAATACCTATACCAATAACAACTTTTTCCGAGGGGCCGAACGTTTTGAGCTTCAGGTTAAGGGCGGTTTACAATCGCGTATAGGGGGAGGGACTTCGCCCTTTAAGGATATTTATCAGCGCGATTTCTCTGTTAGTGCCAGTATTACAGTACCACGGTTGCTGATACCATTTTATAACCCTGTTCTGGGTGGAAACGGAATGCCACATACCACTTTCTCATCCAGTTACATTTACGCCCTGCAGAAGGATATTTTAACGCGTCGGATATTAATCAATTCCATCACCTACGATTGGGTAGAAACCAAGTCGAAGCTACACTCTTTAACGCCGTTGAATTTTGAGTACCGTTTCGGTAATCTTCAAACCGAGAACATTGATTTAAATACCCTGTTAAACAATCAGTATTACATTGATCTGTTGGGTAGAAAGGATTTGACGCTGGGCATCAAGTATACTTATTCATTAAACGCAGATAAACTTCAGCAGCTGAGAAGCTTTGTTTATTTCAGGGGAAATATTGATTTGGCTGGTAATATGCTTCAGGCCATTTCAAGAATCGGAGGCAATCGCCATAATCCGAATAACTTTATCAATGGCGATAGTACCCAACGGGATTACGGAACGATTTTCGGTCTACCCTACAACCAGTATGTACGTCCGGAAATTGATATACGCTGGTATAAACACCTGGGTGGAAACAGGCAGTTTGTTGCCCGGTTAAATACCGGTATTGGGTATGCTTATGGCAATTCGGTTACCATTCCATTTGAAAAGAAATTCTTTGCCGGGGGATCGAGTGGTGTAAGGGCCTGGCAGGCGAGAACCCTTGGCCCAGGAAATTATAACAGAGCGGTTTTAGGTTCTGATGAAGAAAGGAAAGCAGTTTTTGGTTTAGATCAGTTAGGAGACTTGCGGCTGGAGGCCAACTTGGAATACAGGTACTTAATCACGAGCAAGTTTTTTGGAGCAAGCCTCAAAGGGGCAGCATTTTTAGATATGGGAAATGTCTGGAACCTCTCAAAAGATGCGGATGATTTGTACGCCGAAGAAAAAATGTTCAGACTGAGTAAACTGGCCCAACAGGTAGCCATTGGTACAGGGCTTGGCCTGAGATATGATGTGCAGTATTTTGTATTCAGGTTCGACGTTGGATTAAAACTTAAGGACCCTCAGTTTAGCGGATCGGAACAATGGGTGATTGGAAAGTTTATTAGTGGTGCACGCGACTTTAAAAACACCTACAATTCCACACACGGCCCCGATACCTATCGCTTTGTGCAGTATAATTTCGGTATAGGCATGCCGTTTTAGGCGGCCGGTCAGAACAGGCTTTTCAGTCCGTCGAATATGCTTTCGAAAAAGGTGCCGAGATTTAATCCTGCGCTGTGGTTGAAATACACAAATACCAGAAAGGCAATTACAACGAAGATGATCAGCTTCCTAAAGGCAAACGCGATGATAACCAGCGCAATTGGAATGATGAAAAGCCACAGGCTGTTAATAGCATAGGGGCTGAGGTCGGCATCCTTTTTATATACATAAACCAGTTTGCTATGTGTACCCAAATCATTCTGGTGTTTAATATATACAAAAGTCGATTTAGCTATCGGCAAAGGTAGAACAGCAATCCCATCGTTAAACTTCAAAATCTGGGTAAAGCCACTTACGCTAAAGGTGTAGCTGCCATTGATGTTCTCATTAGGCACATTCAAAGAGTCTGCCGCTATGATCGCGAGTTTGTTGTTCTTTAACAGATTTTCTTTAACCAAAAAATTGTTGATGGCTGCATTTTGGGCGCCTGCAGAAAAAACAATTAAGCAAAAAGCAATCAAGACGTATATCTTTCTCATTCAAGTGAACGTTTATTGTAAATTAAATAACCAATGTGCAATAATACACCATTTCTTTTAACTGCATCATTATACAGGTTGTAACTGAAGCTAACCGGACCAAGAGGCGTATGGTAAACCAAACCGGCAGTGGCGGCGTAGCGAAGTTTAGTAATGGCCTTTGCATAATCAACCTCCTGAAGATTTGTTAACTCAAATTCTTTGTGAGGTAAAAATAAATAACCTTCCAGTCTAAAGTCGAAATTTTTTCTGATATTATAGATGTTTTTTATTCCACCGGCAGCATAGGTGGTTGCGCGGAATTTATCGAGGAATAATGAACGGCTATCTTGCAGCGGATAGAATGCCGGTGCTGTTAACAGGGTACCGTAGTAAGTTCCAAACAAAGGCTGGTTAGAAATTACACCTTCTATCAGGTAGCCCAGCGTGTATTTCCTGAGGTGGAAAAAATAGTTTTCCTGACTCAGCTTGATACTTCCCCAGTGATGCAGTCTGCTAAAACCAGGTGCCTTTTTATAGCCTGGGGTAGAACGGAAAATATTGCCCGGGTCATAATTCTCACGGCCTGTAGTATAATTAAAGCTTATTGAAAAGCTTTGTCCGTTAGTGGCATATTGCTTTCTGTTGAGTGAGTTTTTCTCCAGGTTAACTGAACCTCTGAAACCATTGAATACAGTCTGATCAAGTACATCACCAACCCCAAACGTATTGTTAGGGCTGTAGTGGTCCATGTTGTTGATGAAGGTGGAATGAAGTACAACTTTTGTATTATAATTTAAAGGGAAGCCTGCCATCAGGTCAATTTTCCTGTCCGATTGCTCGATATACATCGGGTGGGGATTCTCGATAAAAATCTGACTGGTGTTATAAAAATTCCAGTGATTATAGGTGAGCTCGGCAGCCAGAAATATCGGGAGCCTGGTTGGATAATCTACCCGGCCATTTACCTGCACCGATTCATAGAAACGTCCGGAATAAAAGCTGGTGCCAAATGTATAAGCTTTACGGTTCAAATAATTGTACTCGGCGCCCAGGAATACATTGCTTACCGGTCTTGTTGAAATATTTCCCCCTAATTCAAGCTTAAAACTCTTTTTTGGTTGGGCCACTACTTCAAAAGTGTAACTGTCGGTAGTTGGCTGATAAGTAATTTTAGGATAAACAGTTTCGAAAGTCTGGTCGGCCACTAGCTTGTAATAGGCCCTTTTAATGTCTTCTAGATCGAAGCTGGTTTTATCGCTCTTAAACAGCCGTTCCACATATCTTTTCTGCTGATCATTTACACCTGAAACTATAATGTTGCTGAATTTCAGGTCGGGCTTTTTGCGGTTAAACTCAGCACGTTTGAGTTCAAGTGCTTTGGGATCGACACGGTTTTTGATCAGCGCTTTTATACGCGGCATATCGGCCATGGCTGCATCGTAGCCTTTTTTTATTAACTCAGCCACAGGGGCAAAATTGGTTACACTATAATCAGCCAAATCAGGCTGGATATAAACCCCGTTTTTACCAATCATGGTAGAATCTGATTTGGACAGGAACATGTAAACCAGAAACCGGTTCATCAAGCGGTCATCGATGTTTTTAGGGTATTCATTGTAGGTTTTGGATGATACATTAGCCCCAATGATGTAATCGGGCTTGAAGTCTCTATCCATTACATCTGCAGGGAAGTTATTATAAAGACCGCCATCGAAAACGTATTTTCCATCAAGCTTTATCGGGCGGTAGATAATCGGCACGGTCATGGTTGCGCGAACGGCTTCTGCAAGATTACCTTTACTTACTGTAATGCTTTTTTGCGACAGCACATCAGCTACCATGCAACGATAAGGAACAAAGAGATGGTCGAAATTCCCTTTAGAAACTGCTGATGCCTGGGAGAACAATTCCAGGAACGCAAAGTTTAGCGGGATATCATTAATGAGATTAGAGCGGAAACTAAAATGAAATCCCGTATCAATGGCAACCTTGGCAGTAAGCATGGAGGCATTGGGCGCATTCTTCTGAAAGAAAAAAGTGTAATCACTGGTGTATCGTCCGTTTACCCAGTTTTGAAAGTCGTTGCTCAAGGCTATTTTTTCGATTTCAGCAGGGGAGTAGCCCGCTGCATACATGGCGCCGACGATACCGCCCATTGAGGTTCCTGTAATATAATCGATGGGGATTTTATTTTCTTCAAGCGCTTTCAATGTGCCAATATGTGCGAGTCCCTTAGCGCCTCCGCCACTAAACACAAGGCCAACCTTTTGCGCCTGCAATCGGGTACAGCACAGCACGAAAAGGATCAGCAAAAATCTTTTGAATATTAACACTCCCTAAAAATAGGGCTTTTATTCTAAAATTAATTTAATATGAAGATGTTATATGTTAAAAAAGTGGCAAAACTTACCCAAAGAAGGTAAGGGATAAAAATCAGTCCGGCCCATTTATTAATTTTAAAGAACATCAATCCGTTGACCACGATTACGATGAGCAAAAGGAGGATTTCAGCCAAAGCAAAGCCTACTTCATGGAGGTAGAAGAAGATAAAAGACCAGGCAAGATTCAGGATAAGCTGAATAAAATAAATGGCTACCGTTCTGGGGAAATGGGCGATTTTGCTACGCTCAGTCCATACCAGATAAGCAGCTATACCAATCAGGATATATAAACTGGTCCATACCGGGGCAAAGAGCCAGTTTGGAGGATTGAATGAAGGTTTATTTAACGTAGGGTACCAGGTTTTAACAGATTGGGCTGTCGCCCACCCGCCTAATGCGCCTATAGCCAGGGGAATGGCGATATTAATAATAAACGCTAATGGTTTAAACTTCATGCTGTAAATTTAGCATAAAACACAGGTTTGAAACGAATGTTTTAGCGGCCGATACCCGGTACAACCGGCAAACTTTCATTGCCCCCGTTGCCAACACTTTGTACTGCAAATAAATAATTGTCCTTACTGTAAGGGATTTTTAATTCAGTAGCTGTGGTATAAAATTTCTTCTCCCAAACAGGGCTGCTGGTTTCACGCATTAAAACATAATAACCCTTTGCGGTTCCATTTGCGGGTGCCTTCCAGTATAAATATGATGAGTTGCTGAGGTTTTTAACGTCAATTTTTACTTCAGAAGGTGCCGACGGGGCTTTAGCCAGATTAGCCAATACCGCAATATTTACTGCTGTATTTTTACGCAGGTATTCAAAATCCATAAACTCCTGCAGGTCGCCGTAACGTACACCTTTTTCAGTTCTCAGATCCTGGTGCTGATGCTCGAAATTTTCGTTCATTTCAGTAATCCTCACCGCAGTAAATCCGTTTTCAACGAAGGGTGTATGATCTCCGCCGCGCAAGAACCGGTCGTTTCTGTAAATCAGTTTTACCTCAAGCTGATCTACGTATCTCTCACCTGTTTCTTTTACGTAGCGGGCCAGCTGGCGGCTTTTGCCGTCATTCTCCAGTCCAAACTGGCGAATGGCTTTCGCATTTTTATCCAGTTCATAAGCAGGTAAGCCCTCGCTGAAAACCCGAAGACGTGTATTGTCTATAATTTGGGTTTCACTGCTATTGTTACTTCCGATCATGTCGTTATTTAGCATGGCATCTACGTTCCAGCCTTCTTTTTTAGCTTTATCTGCCATAAATCCCGATCCCAGGAGTGATTGCTCCTCACCACTCACCGCAACAAAAATGATGGTTGCCGAAAACTGGTATTGACTCATGATTCTCGCGGCTTCAATCACCCCTGCAACGCCACTACCATCGTCATTGGCCCCCGGTGCATCACTGGTTCTGTTCATTACATCCGTTACACGGCTGTCAAGGTGGCCGCTAACCACATAAACACGTTTGTCGTTGGTGTCGCTTCCTTTAAGTACGGCAACGGCATTGCCCAGTAGAGTAGACTGGTCTACGCGCTTTCCGTCAGGTTTAAATGTAGTAGTGTCCAGATAAGCAATTAACCGTCCGTTACTCTGTTTTGCAAACTGATTAAATTTGCCGACTACCCAATTCCTTGCGGCACCTATTCCTTTCGTTTTACTTTTGATATCACTTAATGTACTTCTGGTTCCAAAAGCTACCATTTTCGAGATATATGATTTTAATGAATCCTGATGAACAGACTTGACCATCTTTTCAATATCAGCATCACGATTGATAATGGTTTGTGCCTGAAGACTTACTGCGGCAAATGAACTGACAAGTAATACAAATAAGGTTTTTCTCATGTGGAAGGGAAATTGATGCCCTAATATACCTGAATAAGTAGAAAGCAGTTCATTAGGTTTGTAACTTTTTAAGCATAAAAAAAGCCTCCCGGGTTAATCAGGAGGCTGGTATTTAAAAATTTCCTTACTTATTTTGTAAGGATAGACGACTCTTGGTTTGAATAGGTTGCCCAGTTGCCAAATGCTTTTTTAGCTGAAGCTTTAGCATTGTTTAACTCCACATCACCAGCAATTGTCAGATATGTTTTCTCTGGAGAAACCTCAGCATAAAATGCTTTTACATCTGAAAGGCTTAAAGCGCTGATCGATTCTTCATTTACTGACTGGTCGTAATCATAATCTTTAGCTTTTATGCTGGTCAATAATTTTGCTTTTGCAGCATTGAAGTTTTGTTGGTTGATGCTTGCGTGTTGAATCAATGCAGCCATAGCTGAAAGTGCTTCATCTAAATTTGCTGTAGCAACAGCTAGTTTACCGCTATTATCTTTGAATGAGATATTTGAATTTTTGGCTACGTTTTCGTTTAAAACAGCATTTAATAATTCTACAACACCAGCTTTTTTACCTTCGAAATCTTTAGCATCTAAAGTGAAGCTTGCATATGCTTTTGGCGAACGGGTGTTTTCTGAAACAATGATGTTCATTCCGTTCTTTAGTTTAAATGCAACAGGCTCTTTGAAGCTTTGTGCGTTTGAAGTTACAATGGTGAAAATGCTTAGAGAGGTTAATAAAAGTGTTTTAATGGTGTTCATTTTTTGTGTTAAATAATTTGTCAAATCTGTTATAAAATGTCTTTCTAATAATACTACTTTTTCAAGTTTGTGCGCATATATACGAAGGGCATTTCACCTTGGTTTTCGACAAAAGTAGAAAATATTCATTTTGTTCATTTTCTATTCACACAGAATATTCTTATGAGTTGTGTCTTATTGTATTTTTGACAATACTTTGATTGAAATGGTTGTAAGGTGTTGATTATACGTGATTTGCATGTTGGTTTGAAAGGAATTTACAACAAACTATACCTTGAACAAAAGGTATTTTTTCGTTAAAAAAATAAATATGCGAGTATAATTGGAGGTAAAAATAAGAGGCTGTTCATAAAATGAACAGCCTCTCAGCAAAAAGAAAAGAATAAGATTTAGAAAAGAGGATTTTCAGGCATAAATCATGCTCGTCAAAGTAGTCCCGTTATTCTTTATAAATGCTTTAATTTCCCTGATGGTTTCTTCTGGTTCACTGATATGCGGGAAATGGCCGGTAGCCTGCATCACCACCAGGAAATTGTGAGGTGTATTCTGATGAATAAAATCCCCCGCTGAAAGCGGAGCCATAATGTCCGACCTGCTTTGCAGCGTTAAACTTGGAACCGTCAGGTGCTTTAATTTATCCCGGCAGTCGGTTTTAAACGTAGCCATTGCAAATGCCAATGCAATGCTGGGTTCAGTTTCCTCAAGGCATTCCTGTAAAAAGTTAAAAAGCCCGGGGGGGTATGCCTTGTCCATTACAACAGGAGCAATTCCTCTGGCCCATCCGGCATAATCTTCTTCAATTGAATTGAAAATAGTTTGTATATCGCCGGCTTCAAATCCTCCTATATATTCGCCGTCATTCATATATTTTGGCGATGGACCTATAAATACCAGCTTTTGGAAGGCTTCTGGTTTTTGCAAGGCGGCAATCATACCAATCATACTGCTCACCGAATGCCCTACAAAAATCACATCTTTCAGGTTAAGCGCTTCAATAATTTCTACAACGTCACTCGCATAGCCATCTAATGTAGAATATTTGTAATGATCATATTGTGTTATGTCAGATTCTCCGGAACCCACATAGTCAAATAAAACTACCTTATAATCTTCGAGAAAAGCGTCCGTCATGAATTTCCATGAATTTTGTGCACAGCCAAAACCGTGTGCAAAAATAATTACCTGAGTGCCTTCGCCGAGAATTTTTACGTTGTTTCGAATGAGTATGGGGTGCATGATCTGAGGATTAATTCACAATAATGTTACAAGGTAAATATTCTTTAATTTCAAATCAAATAAAAAAAATAATGAACAGCGCTTATATTAGGGCGATTAAACAGGTTCGTTCTGTCTACTAAATCATTTTACCTAATTTCTAACCAAATCTAATCACCTATGAAAAAACTGCTGATCCTGGTATTTATTTGTTGTGGTGCCTTTTCCTATGCACAGCAATCCATCGATTTGAAACTGCTAAAGAAAAATGGTGCATCGGTGGTGGCAAAGGGGAGCGTACTAACTTTGACATGGCCGGCCGGGGCCGGCAAAACCGGGAGGGCGATCATAGACCTTAACCAGAACAATCCGCTGTTCACCAGTCTGGCTATCGGTACCCATGGTACTTATCAGCAAGTAGCCGCTAAGCTTGATCCGGCATTCATACTAAGGGTTGGGAGCAGAACACTGAGTCCATCGAGTGGTGGTTGGGATGTTTTCTTTGATCGCGTACCAACCAGGCCTTATACTACAAATGCCATAACATTTAATAAAGGTAATGCGGTGGTAACCAGTAGTGGCGCTCAAACGATTGTAACCATTTCTGCACTCGAGTCTTCCATTTTCAACGGGAACCTGGAAATTACATTTTATAATGGCAGTCCAATGTTTAATATTGCAGCAGTAATGGCAACGGAAAAAGACTCCACCGCAATTTTATATGATGCAGGGCTGGTGACAAAAACGGATGTATGGAAAAATGTAGCCTGGAGCGATGTAAGTGATCAGTTTCAACGGGAGGCGGCATCAAATGCTGATGAAAGTAAAAACCTCGAAGTAAAATACCGCACGGTGATTGGAGAGAATCAGGGTGGCAGTATTGCTGTTTTTCCTGCACCGCATCAGTATTTTTACCCGCTTGATGAGGCTTTCAATCTGAAGTTTACCTGGAAAGGCAGTAACTATCTCGGCCTTATTCCAGGATATGGTATTGGAATCAGACAGGATCCATTAGGCGATAAGCGCTATGTTCCCTGGTTTAATGCACCTCCGAAAACGAAACAACGCCTCAACTTTTTCTGCCTGCTCAGTACGCAAAAGGCAGAGTTTGCACTCGCTGAGGTGAAGAAGTTTACTCATAATGATTCCTACCAGTCTTTGCAAGGGTACAAAACCATGGCCAGCCACTTCCATAATGAATTCATATCGGATGTGGTATTAAGTGGTAAACCGGTGCCTGAAAAGCCTGAATTTGTGGATGTTTTAAAGAAAGCAGGGCTCGATATCGTTAAACTGGCTGAGTTTCATGGACCGGGACATCCCAAAGGTCCGGATTCTACCCGTTTAAAAGAACTTGACGCCCTTTTCAGGCAAACCGAGCGTTTATCAGATCAGAACTTTTTGCTGTTGCCGGGAGAAGAGGCCAATAACTTTTATGGGGGGCACTGGCTGGCTTTTTTTCCAAAACCAGTTTATTGGGTGATGTCGAAAAAAGAAAATCAGCCTTTTTTAATGAACGATCCCCGGTTTGGTAAAGTATACCATGTAGGCACTCAGGAAGAAATGTTGAAACTGCTGGAAATGGAAAAAGGACTCGCATGGACTGCTCACGCCCGTACCAAGGCATCAACAGGATATCCGGATAAATATAAAAATGAAGATTTTTTTAAATCAGAAACTTTTATGGGTGCAGCCTGGAAAGCAATCCCCGGCGATTTGTCGCTCCCGACGTTAAGTAAACGTGTACTCAACCTGATGGATGACATGGCGAATTGGGGATTGAAAAAACATATAATTTCCGAAGCGGATATTTTTACGGTTACCCATCAAAATGAAATGTATGCGCACCTGAACGTCAACTATCTGCAGTTAGATAAGGTACCCAGCTACAAAAATGGTTGGCAGCCGGTACTTGATGCGGTCAGAAACGGGAAGTTTTTTGTTTCCACCGGCGAAGTACTCATTCCCTCTTTTACCATTAACGGCAAAGGGGCAGGAGAAACGTTAAGGCTGGACGCTGCAAAAACATCTGTGAAAATGGAACTGAGCTGGACATTCCCGCTGAGTTTCGTTGAAATTGTTTCTGGTGATGGTGAGAAAGTATACCGCGAACATATAAAGCTGAACCATACCCGGGCATTTGGTAAAGAGACTTTCAGCTGGCCTGTTAATCTTACCAACAGAAAGTGGGTAAGGGTAGAGGCCTGGGACATCGCTGCGAATGGCGCCTTCACACAAATGGTTTGGCTGGAAAAATAAATTTATACTTTTGTTGTATTGATGACCTTTCTGTATTTGAGCGAAGAAGTGAAACCTTCTATCAAACGCACCTGCCGCACATATCAATCGATTGTGTGGTTTTTGGATTTCATATCAATACACTCAAGGTGCTACTCATTAAAATGAAGGGGCAAAACAAATGGGGTTTACCAGGGGGTTACTTAAGTCACGATCAGGATCTGGATGAAGCTGCGAAAAGCATTCTTCAGGAACGCACAGGGGCGGAAAAGGTTTTTCTCGAGCAGTTTAAAACCTTTGGCGAACTTGGCCGGTCGGAAAGTGATTTACATTATATGCCAGAAAATATCTGGTTCCGCCAGCGTTTCCTTTCCGTAGGTTATTATGCTTTGGTAGATTATGAACAGATTATACCCGTTGTAGATGAGATCTCTGTGGCTTGTGAATGGAAAGATGTGAATGAATTGCCTGAGATGATGATGGATCATGCTAAAATTTATCAGGAAGCCCTGAATACCATGCGGTTTCAGTTAAACTACAAACCGATAGGCTATAGCCTGCTTCCCGAACAGTTTACCATGCCCGAGCTGCAGCGCCTTTACGAAACTCTGCTCAATAAACCATTGAGTAGGGGTAATTTCCAACGTAAAATGCTGGCTTATGATATTTTTATTAAACACGATGAAGGACGCAAGGGAGGCGCGCACCGCACACCAAACCTCTATAGTTTTGATCAGGAAAAGTATAATAATGCTTTGAAAAAAGGATTAAAGGAAGCATGGTAGTTCTTAATTTAAATTCCCGATAGTGTTTTATATCAAATTCGTATGATCAGTTAAACGACTGCCTGAAAGCCATTGGCGATAAACTGGTTTTAGTTTTGAAAAGTTTACTGAACGACTGCAGGTGTTCAAATCCCAGCTCATAGGCAATCTCACTCACGGATAAATTGCTGGTAGACAGTTTTTCCTTGGCCAGTTCAATGAGTTTATCATGAAGGTATTGCTGAGTATTCTGCCCGATCAGTGACTTTAGCAATCCCGTCAGATATCCGGAAGAAATGTTCAGGTCGGCAGCAATCTGCGCAACGCTCGGCAAACCATTTACCGCCAGTAAGCCACTTGAAAAATAATCGCCCACCAATTGTTCCAGCCGGTCGATGATTTCATGATGCCCGGCTTTTCTGGTAATGAACTGGCGCTGATAAAAACGTTCAGAGTAACTTAATAATAGTTCCAGCTGGGCGATTACAACCTGCTGGGTAAAGCGGTCTGTATTTGAATTTACTTCCTGATCGACCTGGTGTGCAATGGCATTTAAAGTAAGCTCTTCCGTTTCCGAAACATGGAGGGCCTCATAAAGCGAATAGTCAAAAAAATCGTACTGTTTAATGGCTTTGGCCAGGTGGGTACCCCATAACAAATCGGTGTGGAACAAGAGCATCCAGCCTGTTGGGCGATGCGTGCGGTCTTCATATACCTCCACTGTAAACACCTGCCCGGGCGCCATGAAAAACAACACCCCATCCTCAAAGTCGCTCATTTGCTGCCCATATTTTATTTTGGCATCAGGAACCCTTTTCAGTGCAACTGTATAAAAATCGAAGATCATACTTACCGATCGGTTTTTCATCGGCATATGTACATTTTCCAGATTGACCACACTCACCAGCGGGTGTGCCGGTTTAGGCAAGCCCGCTAGTTTGTGGTATTCGGAAATGGTTTTAAACCGATATTTTAGCTTATCCATCTCCTTAAGATATTAAAAATAAATGCCACTTACCAAATCTTCTGGTAATGATGGATGAGTAGGGTTCCAGCCCAGGGTTTCGCGGGTAGCGTGGGCTGAGGCCGGGCCATCAATTGAAGCAAAATGTTCGAAAAATCCGAAGTGTGAAGCTGCTGCGTTCCCAGACTTAGACACAACTGGTATATCCAATTTTGAGCCTATAATTTCTGCAATTGATTTAAGGGTAACAGCTTCATCCGCCACTGCATGGAAACGCAATCCCGGCTGCGCTTTGTCGAGTGCCAGGCGGTAAAGCACAGCAGCATCTAAACGGTGTACGCCGGTCCACCGGTTTAGTCCGGCGCCAATGTAAGCTGATTCACCTTTTTTACGGGCGATATCAATCAGCATGGGCACGAATCCGTGCAAATCACCTTCTCCATGTACTGAAGGAGATAAACGGACAACAGAGACCTTTACACCTTTCGCTGCAAGTGTATCAACAGCCTTTTCTGATGCCAACCGCGGGTTATGTGAATGTTCATAGTCGGGGATTGTATCTTCACTGGCCAGTTGTCCCGGTCCGGCTACTAATGTACCTGATGTAACCAAAAATGGTTTATCCGTTCCAAGTATGGTATTTCCGATGGCTTCAATAGCAATGCGGTCTATTTCGCAAACCTCAGCAAAGCGGGTAAAATCATGAATAAATCCCAGATGAATGATGCCATCGGCAGACTGTGCACCTGCAATGAGGCTATCCAGATTTTCTAAATCACCATGGTGAACTTCAGCACCAGCCGCCTTTAAACGTTCAGCCGCCTCGTCATTCCGCGCGAGGCCCAAAACCTTATGGCCCGCCCCAATTAATTCATTCACTACAGCATTGCCAACAAAGCCTGTTGCTCCGGTTACAAAAACTTTCATAAGTTCTCTTTTCAATAATTAAACAATGTTATTAAATATGAATTGTGATCATTTTTTTCAAACGATCATCAACAATACAAAAGTGATGTATTGATCAGGTGTTTATTTAGCCAGATCTGATTTTGATTTAGCCAAAACGGGCTAATGAGCTACTTAGTTGATCCTTTGCTTGATATTGAAAACAATGACCGCAAGAAAAATCAGTCCGTAAGCGAAGATCTGAAGTATTCCTAAAGGCTCATGATAAACCAGTCCCGAAAGCGCAAATGCAATAATGGGATTAATATTCAGGATCATACCCACCCTGGAAGAGCTGATGCCACTCAGGGCATATAAGTTCAAAAACAGAGGGATGATGGTATAGATTACCGCGATAATTTCAACATAGAAATAGAATTTAAAATCAGTAGGCAGCGGCCCTGAAAAAGAAGGATAAAAAGGAATCAGGATTAGGGCAGCCAACACAATGTGAAAGTTGAGGATGATAAATTTATCAAAGCCTTTATTCTGATGCTGACTAATCAGGTAGCAGGCATAACTTAAACCAACTATTGTACTGAAAAACATATTGGAAATACTGGTGTAAGAAAGCAAAACGCATCCTACACAACTCAAGGCTACAGAAAACCACTGCAACCTGTTCAACCTGTCATGCAAAAGAAAATATGCCAATAGGGTTGTCAGGATGGGGCAAACCAGGTATGCTACTGAAGTGGCCCTCACACTGACGTGATTCATTACATAAATAAATGAAAACCAGTTTGCCGTGAGTAAAATACTCCCGCCAACATTAAGCCAAACCATATTGCGCTTGTTTTTTAGTGGCAGTGCCTGGAACAAAGCAATGTTTTCTTTGATTTTTTGTCTTTTGAAAAGCAGCGAAATTACCAGCATAATCAGGGCACAGCTAAATACTCTGTAAAAAAGGATATCGAGCGAGGCATAAGCATGCAGCGGTTTTAATACGAGACTAAAAAATCCCCATATAGAGAAGGCAAGGATGGCAGCTAAATAGTATTTGAGGTTTTTCAAGATGGCTCGCTTAAAAGATTTTCGGATGATCAATCTGGTTTTCAAAACTAGCTTTTTAATCGATTTTTTCAGCTATCGCTAAAATTATTTGTAAAAAATTAGAATTCAGATATCTTTGAAAAGAAAACTAATTTTAACTAACGCTCTAAAACATGAGGAAGATTTTATCCGCCTTGTTTGTAGTGGTTGTATGCCAATTTTCGAACCAGGCAAATGCCCAGCAAAACCAAACTACATCTAAATTCAGAATCGCCCTTAACGGCGGTTACAGCTACCGGTTAGGAAAGGTAGCCGATAATGTACCTGCATCGCTAAAACAATACATTAGGGGGCTGAAATCCGGATATCATTTCGGTGCTGATGTTCACTATTTTTTTGCCGAGTGGGGGGTAGGAGTCAGTTACAATGCCTTCAAGTCGTCTAACGAGATTGGAAATGTCACTACTCCAACTGCCAATGGGACAACCATTTCGGGTACACTTAAAGATAACATCACCATCAGTTTTATCGGTCCGAGCCTGGGTGGTCGCCACATCAGCCGGAACGGGAAGCACGTTCTTGTTGGAGACATTGCATTGGGTTATCTCAGCTATGAGGACGAGGCGAGCCTGTCAGGCAACTACCGTACTTACGGTGCAACATTAGGAAGTAACCTTGGATTTGCTTATGATTATCAGGTGGCAAAAAACATATATATAGGTGCTAAATTAGGCTTCGTAACCGGAACGATTAAAAAAATGAAGTATACCTCAGGAACTACAGAAACAACGTTAACGTTTAATGATGGAGAAGCAGAAAGCCTTGGCCATGTAGACATTTCTGCCGGAATAAAATTCAATTTATAGTGTTTAAACAGTATTGCAGAAAGCTTCATGCAAAAGAAAGGCGATCAATTGATCGCCTTTCTTTTGCACTAGTATTTTTTATTGCTTATTTACTCAATGCGGCTACGGCATTTTCAGCGCTGAAGCTTGTTTTTGTTTTTGCTGCCGTGAATTTATTCATGGTTAGTTTCTGGCTGGCGCCCATAACCAGATTGTGCTCACCAGTTGATCCGCTTAAGATCAAATCAGCATTGTCTTCAATCACGGTATATAAACCCTCTGAGCGTGAATTCAGCTCCAAAGCTGCATTTCCACTTAAGAAAACCTGAAGATATTTGGTGTTTAACATTCCTTCAGTTTTTACCTTTGCATTGTCACCTGCCTGGATTCTGAAGAGGTCGTTCACAAACACGGTTACTTTCGCCGGAGCATTATCAGTAGAAACAATTTCCAGTGCGTCGCCATTCTGCAATACCTTAACGCGGCCGTTATTGTCGTCGTTATAGCTTACACCTGTGCGTGTTCCCTGAACGATGGTTACTTCTACGTTGCCATTCACTTTAATGCGTTTGAAGTTTAACGATTTTGTTGCATGAACCGGTTTAATGGTTTCAGCTGCGCTGGTTGACAATACTGCTGAAGTTGATAATACTAAAGCTAAAGAAGAGGCGAATAATGTGTTGAAAAGAGTTTTCATATGCTTTTGATTTAAATTTTATATAATGTTTTTATTGATTGTTCTGATGATAAGACGTCATGAAGCGCAAAACGTTGCAGCAATAAATGCTGCATTATACCAGCCTTCCGCACTAATCGACGAACGCCCGATATTTGAAGACCAAAAGGAATTTAACGGATAAGCTGTTAGGGAGGATGCAATTATTCGGCGGAGATATGCAAAAAAAAGTGCCCCATGCAGGGGCACTTTAAAATATGTTTCTGAAGATAACTCTCCGGATGCATGAATGCTGTTGCCGTTCATTCGGCCTGTTTCAGAACTATCTTCCTACTAGTAAACGCCAAACCACTGCGATAACAGCAATAACCAATAAAGAGTGAATAATTCCTCCGGTATAGTATCCGCCAAGGAAACTAATTAACCAGATGATAACCAATACTACTGCGATGATATAAAGTAAATTTCCCATAATTGCTTTCTTTTCTAGTTCTAACAGAACATGCCCTAAAATGTTTAGAAAATATGTTTTTAAAGCGGAAATGGAGTTTGCAGGCAGAGAGCAACTGGTTGTGCTATCCATACAAATTAAAGCCCTTGATGCGGCTTAAGAAGAAGAATTGAGGTAAACAAGCTAGTCAATCACATTGATCATGATAAACATTGCTCGTCTTTCTCATCCCCGCTAAGTTTCCATATGCAGGCAAGCCAAACAAAAACAGCAGTGGAAATACCTAATTCAGGGTCAGCTAGTTTAAAGGAAGAAAAAAGAGCAACTGCTGATATTGCAGATGCGAAAAGATATGGGAGTAATTTTTTTATTTTCATAATAAGTGTAGTTAAATACCCTAAATCAAAAACTTGTCCATTTTTTAATAAAAACAGTATGAAACACTAATATTATATTAGTTTGACATTTTGACTAAAAAAGTCAGGAATGTATCCTTGGTAAGGCTGCAATATGAGGCGAAAATATGTCAGTAAATTCCTGAAAAAAGTGACAGTTTTACAAGACTGAACTAATTATTGGTCAGGTTTTTTCCTTTTTATTCTGCATGTGCGCCAAGAATACTTATTTTAGCGATATTCGCTATTTAACACACGGCCCCAGGCTTTCGCTATCGTACAGTGTCGTGGTTAAAACGGAATGAAGATTAGTTTAACGAGTTTAATGAGTAAAAGAATATCAATCAAAGACATTGCTGAAAAGGTAGGCGCTTCAGTAACAACAGTTTCCTTTGTGGTGAACGGAAAGGCAGCGGAGAAAAACATCAGCAAGGCTTTGACAGAAAAAATCAAGAAAGTTGTTGCTGAACTTGGCTATCAGCCCAGTTCATTAGCCAGAAGTTTACGTACCGGCAAATCAAAAATTATAGGCTTCCTGGTAGATGATATCTCGAAACCTTTCTTTTCGGAAATTGCCAAATTTATAGATGAGAAAGCTTCGGCCAGCGGCTATAAAATTATTTTTAGCAGTACAGGAAACGACCAGAACCGGGCAGCAGAAATTCTTAAAATATTTCAGGACAGGCATGTGGATGGTTATATTATTGCGCTGGCTGAGGGCATAGAGACAGAAGTGATCAACCTGATCAATTCCGGAGCTCCTGTGGTACTCTTTGACCGCTATCTGCCTGAATTAAATGTAGACTATGTGCTTACGGATAATTTCAGCTCAACTCAAAATGCGACCAGGCACTTGCTGGACAATAAATTTGATAAAATTGGCTTTATTACCATCGATACCGATCAGCGCCAGATGCTCGATCGATTGGCAGGTTATGAAGAAATGATTGCGCCTTTCCATGAGCCCAGGGTATTGAAGGTGAAATATGAAAACTCAGCATCTTCACAACAACAGATCAAAAACTTTATTTCAGAAAATCCCGATTTAAAGGCATTACTTTTCGCGGCTAACTACCTCACCATGGATGGATTGAAGTTATCGAAAAATGAAGAGGGAAACCCGTTGAATAATAAAGCTATCCTTTCATTTGATGATTTTGAGTTACTGGAGTACGTAAGTCCATCTATAACTGCCGTTGAACAGCCTATTCAGGATATTGCTGAATATATTATTAAGCTGCTCATTAAAAAAATGAATATTCAGTCTACCGACAGGAAGCCTGAACCTCAAATGGTTAAACTAGGTACAAAACTTAACATCAGACAGTCTACAGCAGCACTTCAGAATAAATAATTCATATTTAAGATTTTAAGAACGAAGCCAGGGTTATTGCGGTCAGCATGTTGACGCAATATCCCTGGTTTTGCTTTTTCTCACCATACTGGAAACTATCGATGCCTCAAAGAGGCTAGGTATTCCTGATCAGTTGCTCAATGTCGGTACAGGGCTGGCTCCGGATTTGGTCACACTTTGGTCGGGTACAATTGTCACAAGCCCGACCAATCCCCGACTAAAGCCCGACCGAACAGTGACGCAGGGCTAAAGGATGGCAGAAAAATATACCCCCTGAACAGGCTCTACCTGTATGGAAATGTTAAAATTTAATAACCAGGTATGTTGGTGGCGTAAAATTAGTGCGCAGGCCTGAACACCATTTCAAGATGAGGGATGCCATCTTCCATAAACTCAATATCGGTTTCTTCAAAGCCCAGGCGGGCGTAAAACTCCTTTGCATAGGTTTGAGCGCCTATTCTGATGGCTGCATCACCATAAATTTCCCGACTTTTATCAATGGCAGCCTGCATCAGCAGTTTTCCTGCGCCAGTTCCTCTTACGGATGAGTGGGTAATTACCCGGCCGATTGATACTTCATCGAAAGACAAGCCAGCAGGAACAAGACGTGCGTATGCTACCAGCATCTCATCTTTAAACATCATCAAATGGTGGCAATGCTGATCCTTACCATCTGCATCCTGATAGTTGCAGTTTTGTTCTACTACAAATACCTCATTTCTTAAACGTAAAATCTGATAAAGTTCATTTACGCTCAGTGCTTCGAAAGCCTTGAAAATATTCTGGTAACTCATTTAGGGTTAATTTTGTATTAAAAAAAGCCGGATGTAATAATTACATCCAGCTCCAAAGATACTTCTATTCCTGATGCGTAAAAATGTTGTTTTTGCATCAACTAATGACTTTACTTCATCACAATGGGCATGTAAGCAAGGCTTAAATTATAAAGTACTAAACTTAACACCCAAACTCCACCAGCGCGATGGCAGGGGTATAGTTCCAATTTCGAAATACTGGGTGTTGAAAATGTTTTGTGCATCTACGTAAACGGTAAACTTATCTATTGCCTGACTAATTCTGAAGTCGTTGATCCAGTAGGATGCACCCGACAGTCGCTGGTTTAATCTGGTGGCAAATAAAACCGATGAGCCTTTGTGTTTAAAATCAACCGTATTGGTAAGCTGGCGTTTTAAAGATGACAGCTGATATTTATAGGCCTGACCGGCCTGCATATCTTTAAACTCCGATTCCAGGTAGGAGTAGGCCAATCCGATATTAAGTCTCGAACTGCCGCCGATTTCTTCGGCATAATTGGTCCGGATGTTTATGCCTTTTGTAACCATAAGGCCCACATTGTTCGCTTGCCATGGTTCGCTGGTGGTACTGCGAATCCAGTCGATAAAGTGATCTATTCTTCTGTAAAAGAAGTTGGAATTGATGGTGAGTTTTTGCTCCAGGATTTTGAATCCTATTTCACTTTGAAAAGCGTTTTCTGGCCTCACATCGGGGTTTCCGATATTTCCGGGGCGCTGGCTTAAATAAAGGTCGGTAAAGGACGGTAGCCGCTGACTGGTTCCGATGGCGCCCACAATTTTCAAAATATTGCTTAATTCATAGCTGGCGTCCAGTCCCGGATATACCTGCCATTTGTAAGAAGAATTGTAATTGATATAAGTACCTGCATTTACATTTAGTTTTTGCAGCAGATTGGTTTTATACTGTGCGTAAAAACCCAGGTTCTCTCGGCGGTGTTTACCAATGTTTGAGGAATTAATATCTTCATTCCTGAATTCTGTTCCAAAGGCCAGTTCACCGGTATTGGTTTTGTATGCACTGGATACTTCGGCCGCAAAGGTATTGGTGCTATGTTTGCTCACGCCTGCATCAGGATTTATTTTTCCAAAATAGCGATAATCGTCGAAGTTGTAACGATAACTTAAACGTGAATTTAGTGACCACCGTGCAGACAAGAGGTGTGAAGATTGTATTGCTGCCAAAGTAGTTTGTACGGTTTCAATGGCATTTTTATCGCTTGGTGCCGCGTAAAAAGCATTTGCTCCGAATTCATTTTTTGTGTAGCCAAATGATGCATTGATTTCATTCAGGCTATCTATCTGAAAATTTCCCTGATAAAATAACCGGGTATTGTCGAATTGCGTATTGAAACGGTAGCCGTTGCTTTTATCCTGCGACCCGTAAAAAGAGTGTTGATGCTGCTTTTTGCTGAGTACCGCCCCAAGCTGTATTCCGGCATTGTAAAAGGTTTTGCCTGTTCCTTCTGTATCTTTTTCGAAGTTGGTTCCGGCATGCGTATCAACCAGGACTCCTGATTTAACCGGCTTTTTAGTGATGATGTTGATGGCTCCTGTGAGGCTGTTAATACCATAGATTCTTGCTGCCGGGCCTCTCACTACTTCGATTCGTTCGATAGCCTCAACGGGGATAGGCAAATTGAGCATATTGTGTGCGGTTTGCGAATCGATAATTTTGGTGCCATTAAGCAACACAACGGTTTGCTCAAAACTTCCACCATCCACACTGATGTCGGCCTGCCCGCCGAAGGGGCCGCGTTGTCTTAAATCGATCCCGTTTGCATATTGTAAAAGCTCTTGTAATGTACGGGCTGGTAATTTTGCAATCATGGCCTGGTCGATGATATAAACATTTCTGTTTTGCTTGGAAACGGGGGTTTTAAACCCATTCTCATTAATCACTACATCGTTCATATTGATTACAGTGTCGCGCTTTTGCTGTGCATAAACGCTGATGGCCCAACTTAATATTATGGTCAGGTAAATTTTTTTCATTTCGTTATTTTTTTTCAAAAGTACTATCTTGCCGTACCACTAAAGTATACCAGTTTTAATAAAATGGATAGTCCGGTTCAAATACCCTTCAAAAGTTTCGTTCAGCTCAACGCCGATGACCCTACTGCGATTTATTTACAAATCGTTTTTGGTTTCATTAAAGCCATCCAGCTGGGACAATTGCCCAAGGGCACGAAACTGCCGGGAACCAGGGTGCTTTGCAAGTTATTAGCCGTTAACCGGAATACGCTGATCAAAGCCTTCGGAGATTTAGAATCGCAGGGATTTATTGAAATTCTGCCCAATAAAGGGACATTCATTTTATCGAATCAGAAACAAGCGCTACCTAAACCAGCATATTCAGGAACGGCCGGGAATGCGAATACACCTCAAACCGGTTTTACTTTCAGACACTCATCCATCCTGGAGAGCCCCATCGAAAACAGTGATTTACCTCTTCAGTTTAATGATGGGTGGCCCGACCAGCGCCTGATCGATCATGGTGCTGTTGCAAGGCTTTATGTTTCGAAGCTTAAAAGCCACAACAGAAAATTGCAGCTGGGCTATGTTGAAACTGAAGTTCAGCTGGCACTTAAAAAGCAAGTATCAAATTACCTGAATCTTACGCGTGGATTAAGAATTTCTGCCCTACAGTTAATCCATACAAGCAATCATGCAACCAGTCTTTTTCTGGTGATGAAACTGCTGATTGTTCCCGGAGATCTTGTGGTGGTGGCTTCGCCTGGCTACTATTCGGCAAATATGACCATAACGGACAGCGGAGCAGACATTATTTCTATACCTGTTGATGAAGAGGGGATTGATACTACATATCTTCGAAAAATTTGTGAAGATCAAAAGGTACGGGTCGTTTACCTGAACTCAGTTTATCATTATCCAACTACGGTATCGCTGAGTGCAAAAAGGCGAATCGAAATACTGGAGCTTTCCAGCCTGTATGGCTTTGTGATTGTGGAAGATGATTATGACTTTGATTTTCATTTTGATAACAATCCCATCCTGCCTTTGGCAACTATGGATGCTGCAGCGCGGGTGGTTTATATTGGGTCATTCGACAGGTCGCTACCCGCTGGTTTTGGCTGTGGCTTTGTGTCCGGACCAGCTACCTTTATTTCTGAACTTGAAAAACACCAGCGCATACTGGAACCTCAGTTAGACGCCATTAAAATGCTCGCATTAATCGATTGGATTAAGGAAGGGGACGTTTACCGGCTTTTGAAAAAAAATAAGCGTTTATACAAAATACGGAGGGATCATTTAGCTGCGCTACTGAATGGTAAGCTCGGTAAATATATCGATTTTACAGTGCCATCACGGGGCCTGGCGCTCTGGCTGCAGTGGATTGATGGAGTCAATCTGATTAAGTTGCGAAACAAATGTGCCGAGCAGGGATTATTTTTGCCTAAAACTATTTTATATCAATCCAGAAATATTACGGCCACCAGGCTGGGCTTTGGAAGTATGAATGCACTGGAGCTTGCTCAGTCAGTAGATATACTTGCCCGGGCATTTGAGGACCTTCAAGATCAGAAATAACGGATTAACTTTATTGCATGTGTCTATAGTCCATATGTTTATGTTTTAATTGACGGAGATTTTTTTATATTTTTAGTTTAATAAACTTAATCAATATCACCATGAAAAACATTTTTTCCACTTTTCCAGTGTTTATTATGCTGGTTTTCTTATTTGGGGCCTGTAATAATACCCCTGATCAGAAGTCTCAGGCAACAGCAAAAGAAATTTCTTCAGATGATTCGATAGAGATCGATAGTAGCGATGTATTGGAAAATAAGGTACTCAGTAAAGAGCAGCAGGCCCTGCTTAAACCGGAAGATGTACTTGCTTTGTTGAAAGATGGAAATGAGGATTTTGTGGAAGACAGGCTTACGGTGAGGAATACTTCAGAGCGTGTTCGTCAGGCTGCGTTAGGGCAATACCCAAAAGCTGTTATCCTTTCATGTATTGATTCAAGGGTGCCGGTTGAGGATGTTTTTCACCGCGGTATAGGTGATGTTTTTGTTGGCCGGGTTGCGGGGAATGTGCTCAATACCGATCAGCTGGCCAGTATGGAATATAGCTGTAAAGTATCCGGAGCAAAGCTGGTTCTCGTTTTAGGACATGAACATTGCGGTGCAGTTAAATCGGCTATAGATGATGTTAAACTTGGAAACATTACCAGTTTGCTGGCAAAAATAAAGCCTGCAGTGGTTGCGGCGAAGGCTGAAGGTGACAGGACATCAAAAAATGAAGCCTATGTACATGCTGTGTGCATCGAAAACGTGAAGCAAATTACAGCAGATATACGGAAGCTGAGCCCTGTGCTTGCCGAAATGGAAAAGAATAAGGAGATCATTATTAAGGGAGCAGTATATGCGATGGATTCTGGGAAAGTTACCTACCTGTAAATTACAGATCAGTCGACAATAAATGGATGAATATCTGTAGCAACGGATATTCATCCTAGATCTTTAACGTTAAGTCTACTATTTTGGTAGTTTTTAAAATTCTTTTATATATTTGGCGCATAATGATAGCGGCATTTGGAATATGAAAAACTATCGTAATTTTCTAAGCACCCTGATTGGGTTCATCAGTGTATGTGGATCTGCTCAGCAACTAAAGGCTCAGCAAATCCCGAACAGGCCTAATATTATTTTTATCCTTTCTGATGATCATGCTTATCAAACCGTTGGAGCTTATGGTGCTAAAATCGCAAAGACGCCGAACATCGACCGGCTCGCGAAGCAAGGCGTCCGGTTCAATAATGCCGTCGTTACTAATGCCATTTGCGGACCAAGCCGTGCAACACTTTTAACAGGTAAGTATAGCCACAAAAATGGTTATCCGCTAAATGAGCAGAAGTTTGATACCAACCAGACATTATTTTCTGTTCTGCTTCAGCAGGCCAGTTATCAAACTGCCTGGCTGGGTAAATGGCACCTGGGTAATCTGCCTAAAGGGTTTGATTATTATAATATCCTGAACGGACAGGGGCAGTATTTCAATCCGGATTTCATTAGTTCGGCAGGGGATACAACACAAAAAGAGGGCTATGTAACCAATATCATTACTGATTTGACCAAACAATGGATTGAAAAGCGCGACCCCTCTAAACCATTTTTTTTGGTGGTTGGTGAAAAAGCGACGCACCGGTCGTGGGAGCCTGATCTTCAGGATCTGGGTGCCTACGATAAAATTAAGTTTCCGCTACCTTCTACCTTTTATGATCACTATGAAACCCGTTTAGCGGCAAAAGATCAGGATATGACGATTGATAAAACCATGAACCTGACCAGCGATCTGAAAGTTCATGCGAGTTTCGACAAACCCGCAGCGAATGCGCCATCACAAAAGGAACTTAATAAGCTGTTCCAGGCAGCCAAAACACCGGAAGAAAAGGCCGCACTGCAGAAGCAATTTGGATCGAGGCAGTTTGGCAGGTTGAACGATGAACAGCGCAAAGCTTACTCAGCCTATTATGGCAAGGTTACACGGGAGTTTGATTCATTGAAACTGGAGGGAAAAGCTTTGGTAGAATGGAAGTTTCAGCGGTATATGAAAGACTACCTTGCCACAGCCAATTCGCTCGACCGCAATATCGGTAAGATGCTGGATTATCTGGATGCGACTGGATTAAGTGAAAATACGATTGTGATTTATGCTTCTGATAATGGTTTTTATATGGGAGAGCATGGCTGGTTCGACAAACGTTTTGTTTATGAAGAATCCATCCATGTACCCATGATTGTTCGTTACCCGAAACTTACCAAGGCAGGTACCACCACTGATAAAATTGTACTGAATAACGATTGGGCGCCAACCATTTTAGATGCTGCGGGTATTAAAGTGCCTGCCGATATGCAAGGTAAATCGTTACTTCCTTTGCTAAAAGATGAAAAGGCAGTTACTAACTGGAGAAAAGATGCTTATTACCATTACTATGAATTTCCACAGCCTCATCATGTGCATCCGCATTTTGGAATCAGAAGCGACCGTTATACCCTTGCACGTTTTTATGGTGAGGTGAACAGCTGGGAGTTGTTTGACAATCAATCAGATCCAAAACAAGTTAAAAATATGTATGGACAAAAAGGACAGGAGAAATTAACGGCTGATCTGAAAGCAAAACTTAAAAAACTGATTGTCGAATTTGACGATCAGGAAGCACTAAAGATTTTTGATCAAAAGATTTAGTGATATTCCGCAGATTCTCGGATTGAAATAATAACATTTGAGAATCTGCGGCAAAAATAACTCAGATGTAAAAGGGTGCCATTTTGCGCCAGAAATAAGGGCGGTGTGCATCACTCTCCCAGGTGTGGCACTCGTTTCTGATTCCCTTTTCCCAAAGCAGCGCGCTCAGCTGTTGATTTTCCGGTAAAAACGGATCTGTTTCGCCAACAGCCAGAATAATCTCCATTTGTTTAAGCTGATTGAGCAGGAGGCTGTCGTTTAGATTGGCGAGATATTGTGTGGGCATATTGAAATATACCTTCTCGTTGTGAAAACCATTAAGCAAATCTTTATAATGTCCGGGGGTATGGGTAAGGTCGTAGCGGCCGCTGATGCCTACCGTTTTATTAAACAGGGTAGGGTATTTAAGCGCCAGGTTAACGGCATGATAGGCGCCCATGCTGAAACCCGCAGCAGCAAGCGAAGTACTGTTATTTTTCTGCTGAATAAGCGGAACTACTTCTTCGAGCAGGTATTGCTCATATTGCAGGTGACGTTCAATTCTTACCGAAGGGAAAACATCTTCGTTATAGAAACTTTCACGGTCTATGCTGTCTACACAGAAAACCTGGATCGTACCACTTTCTATTTTGTGGGCTAAGGATGCGATGATTCCCCAATTCTCATAATCATAAAAGCGGGCCATACGTGTAGGGAAAAGTAATACAGGACTACCTCCGTAACCAAAAACCAAGAGCTCCATATCGCGCTGGAGGTTTTGGCTGAACCATTTATGGTATTCCCTGTTCATTTTTTGCCTGTCGCTTTTGAGGGAAAATTAGTGACAACTTATTACCTGATTGTTAATAAATTGGTAATGAATTATTTAGTTTCTGCGTGATGATTTCTTTCCAGAGCTGATAACCGGATGCTGTAAGGTGGAGTCCGTCACCCTGAAACAAGGATGGTTCGGGATTTCCGGATTTGTTAAGCATTTTACTGAATACGTCGATAAAGTTCCAGTTGTTTTGCAGTTTGATAATTTCACTCTCAATCAGGTTATTGGCATAACGGAACTGATCGGCCTGGTGCCAGCGGCTCAGACTGGGTTTCAGTGAAACAAAAAAGCAGGGGATGTTTCCGAATTTTGATGTGGTCGCCGCCATCAGCTGTTGGAAGAAGATAAACACCTCTTCGGGATGACGGCCATCGCCCAGATCATTATCACCGGCATAAAATACAAATGCCTGCGGATTGAACTCCGTGAATATGCGATCGAAAAACCACACGCAGGCCGCGAGGGTAGAACCTCCGAAACCAAAGTTAGTAACCCTGCGATCGGGAAAATCAGATTTCAGGCTGTCCCACATGCGGATGGAAGAACTGCCATAAAATATAATACCCGGATCGGCCTTATTTCCACGTTGCCTGTTTTCAAGTTGCCTGACCTCTTCTTCGTACCAATACATATCCTGCTAATATAAAAATTAGCAGAGGCTAAACGGAAATTTATATGTTAAGTTTATGTTGCTGTAGTAAAAAAAAAGGGGCACCCTAAACATTGGTCATCCAACCAACCGTTTCAGATGCCCCGGGAGCGTAATTAATTTATTTCTTTTTTCTTAAATCGGTAAATTCTGCCGCCTGGTTTTTTGATTTCTTTTTGAGTTTAAACTCATCGAAAACTTCTCCTGATGCTTTGTAAGCCGTATACTTCAGGTCTTCACCATCAACAGAAATGATCTGGAATAATTGTGTATCCTCAGCAAAAACATCCATCCATTTGGGGTTTACATCAACCTTGTACATTTTTGGTCCGGCAACTGAAACCACATACATCGGTCCGCCTACCTTTCCCGAAGTGCCAAAAGGCAGATTTTGTCCGCGGCTATAGGTATGGTCGTGTCCCTGCAACAGCAGGTCTACATGATATTTATCGAACAAGGGCTTAAAGAGCTCCCTGAATTCTTTGTTGTCACGCCCTTTTGCCGTTGAATAAATGGGATGGTGATAGGTGATCATGGTCCATTTTTGCGGATTGTTCTTCAATACCTCTTCCAGCCATTTTGCCTGTATTTTCATGGAGTTGGAATCCAGTACAATCATTTGAGAGTTGAGGGAAATGATGCGTACATTGGAATAATCAGTATAATAAACCGATTCTTTCAAGCCTTCCGGACCATTTTGCGGCAGGGTGTATTGGGCCTGCCAGTGCGGATCAAGGGTAAGTGCTTTTTGTTCGTCGCGAAAATATTCATGATTGCCTGATGAAGGAATACTGGGGATCATCCCGTTGATGAACCCGCCTCCAAAATGCCATTCGCCCCATTCGTTGTCATTGTTAGAACGGTTGATTAAATCTCCGGCATGTACAATGAAGCGGGCATCGCCGTGGGTAGCAAATGCTTTTCTGATTACCCTCGACCATTTGGATCTGATGTCATTCTGCGCATCACCGAGATAGATGAATGAAAAAGGCTGAACCTTTGCCGGTCCAGTTTTAAACTGGAACCATTCGCTCCAGTTTTGTCCGTCGCCCACACGGTAGGTGTATACCTGATCGGGCTGTAACTGATCGAAGGTTACACTGTGGTAATTTGCGGCTTCGTATTCTTTGCCTTTCAGCACGGTACCGTTTGCCGTATATTCTTTTGATGCGGGTTTTTCGAGCTTTGGCGAACTGTTTTCGGCCAGGATTTGTGCAAAGCTGGTTTTAACAGTTGAATCGGTTCTCCAGGTTACCGACTGTGTGGTTGCCGGATCGCCAGACCAGGTTAAGATAATCCGGTCGGGTATTGCTGTAGCTTTGAACGACTGTGCTGCACTTCGCTGATAAGTACTGCATAGGATAGCCAGAAGGCTTATTTTTAAGATAATTCTTTTCATTTGTAGTTTAATAAAACGGGGTATATTTAAAGCCTATGTTCGCCCATGATGAGTAATATTTATGGTCATTTGGCCTTCCGTCGCCATAATCAAGTATAATCTGGGCATTGTTGATGTTGCTGATACCAATAAAGATTGAAAAGTGTTTGTTGATTTTTTGCGATGCAGAGAAATCTAACTGAACTCTTCCTTTTTCCATTAAATCGTTGGCTTCTGTTTCGGCAAGCTCGGAGATAAATGTATCATAGAAATTAAGTGACAAACGACCTGAGAAACCATATTTCTCGTAAGACAGGGAAGCGTTTCCAACCTTCGGGCGCATAGACGGCAACCTTACGGTACGTTCACTCACCACACCCGGCACCTTAAACTTTGACTGGATCTGGGTGAAGTTTCCATAAACCCCAAATCCGTTTAAAAAACCGGGAAGGAAGGTAAGTTGTTGTTGCCATGCAATCTCATAACCATATACATGGGCGTTGGCTCCATTTACCGTTTGGGTAACCTGATAACCATTGAAACTACCTCCCACTTGCGTATAAATGCTCTCATAGATATAGTTTTCAATGTTTTTATAGAACACTCCACCAGAGATCAGACCCAATGATTTTAAATAGTGCTCAAAAAGGAAGTCGACGTTGGTTGAAGTCGCCTGGTCGAGATCAGGGTTACCGATTTTCATTCGTTTACGGCGTGGTTCCACTTCCTGCCATGGCACTAAATCATAATAGCCCGGGCGTGATAGCGATCTTGTTACGGCTGCACGAAGGTTGGTGCGCTGACTGAGCGCATATTTTAAATTTAAACTTGGGAAAAAGCCGGCAAATGATGATGCCGTATTCACTTTGTTTGTGCTTACGTAATTTCCGGTATTATCAAAATTTACAATGTTACCATTGTAGTTAAACCCGGTGCGTTCATACCTTATACCAGTAATGATATCCAGTTTATCGAGCGTAAGTTTTCCCATACCGTAGCCGGCTGCCAGGTTTTCACTTCCGCTGTATGAATCCGGATCGGTATTCTGGCGGATGTAAGTCACATTTTCAACGAAAAGCGATTTGTTATTCTGGTAATATTGCTCCATCAGATAACCGTCTGAAATTGCTCCCGACAGGTTATAGTTTCCGTCGAAATACTGCTCACGTTCGTAGTTACCCAGGAAATTGGAGAGGGATAAGGTTCCGCTTTTTAAGGTGTACTGGTAATAGCTGCGGGTGTGATCATCTTCTTTATATTTATAGCGTCCGCCGAACTTAATGTTTAGCTTGTTTTTCGGACTTAAATCGAAGGTACGTTCAATATTTGCAGAGGCCTGTCCGTCTTTGTCGTGCGCAATCTGATGGCGGTTGGTATAGTAATTTGTGGTATACTTTGATGCGTCGTTTGGATTTACGTTTCCAAAATCGAATTGTGGCGCCCTTGGATTGGAAACGTCTAATGCTGCTGATAAACCGGAGTAGTTAAAATAACCATCAAAATAAAGTGGCTGATCGTATAGCCCTTCCGAATAGGTAAAATCCACATTGGCTTTCCAGTTATTGAAATCTGTTTTATAGCCCAGGGAGAAGGTGGTTAAATCGCGGTTGTAATTTCTGGGTGTACCGCTGGAGCCAATGCTTACACCTGTAACGTGGTTAAGGTCACTATAATCGCCTATGCTGTAGCTTTTTGTTCCCCTAGTTTGCAACTCGTAGAACTTATTATAGGATGCGCGTAAATAAATCTGGCTTTTTTCTGTAGGAAAGAAATCCAGTTCTGCCTGTAAACCCAGGTTTTCCCGTCGCAGGTCAGTTCCTTCCAGTTCCAGGTTAGAGAGCAATACTTTTTCTTCACCGTTAATTTCATAGGTATCATAATCTTTCTGCACGCGGTCTTCGCCCCTGAAACTTTTGCTGTAATTGATTCCAGCCAGGTAAGCCCATTTATTATGGCGTTTGCCATAAGTTAATGAACCATCTATGTTTTGCTTATCCACAAGGAAGTTATGCCCGAATGATCCTTTAAGCTGAAGTTGCTCCTGACCTTGTTTAGGTGTTTTCGAAATGATATTTACAGATCCTGATGTTCCGTCTGCATCCATATCAGGTGTTAAGGTTTTGTTTACCTCTATAGCTTCTACAGTGGAGGATAAAATACCATTCAGGTCAATTTCTCTTGAACTGGTTGAGGTTGATGGCAATCTGTTTCCGTTCAGGGTTACCGAACCCATCGACTGATCGAGTCCTCTGATGATGATGTTTCTGGGTAAACCATAACTGTAATCCATGGCTATCCCCGGAACCCGCTGCATGGCTTCACCTACCGTGGCATCAGGAAAACGCTCAATCTGCTCTTCTGAGAGTACATATTTAATGTTATCGGCATTGCGCATATTGCTGAGCGCAACAGCCTCACCACGTCTGATCCCATTGATTGTAATCCCCTTCATTTCATTGCTTAAACCAGATATTTTAATTTCAACTGAAGTGGTTTTATTCTCTTCAATGCTGATGCTGTATTCGGTTGTATTGTATCCGATATAGGTAACAACAAGGGTAGCCTTTCCGGCAGTAACGTTGTCAATAATGAAGTAGCCATTCACATCGGTTGTAAATTTCCGGTTGGCGCCTTTTAAAATTACATTGGCATATGGCAGGGTTTTGTCATTCTCCTTATCCTTGATGTAGCCTACAATGCTACCCGGTTTGGCAATTTTCGCTGCCACAGGTTTGTTTTTAAGGATCAGCATGCCGCTTTCTTCGATCATCATCAAATGGCTTTGCTGTAGCAATGTGGCCAAAATAAGTCGCGCCGATTGCTGATGATTATTGACTGAAACTTTCTGACTGGTATTTTCCGTATTGGTATAGATGAAATTAACGCCTGTTTTCCGCTCTATTTGTTTAAGCACATCTTTAAGAGGCATGTTCCTGGCATTCAGGCTGATTTTGGTATCCAGACCGGTTTGCCCACTGGCTTCCGTTGCCTGTAGGAGATTAATAAAGAGGATAGATGTGATGATGTAAATCAGGCTTATTCGCATAATTATTTTCACAGGGCGGCTAGCCCCATTAAAATTTTTCATAAATTTGGGTGTGTTTAAATGTTCGTATTTATTCATATTTCTGATTGATCCTGGTTTGGTAGTTGGTGATCAATCTTTTTAAGGCCGTTTCCGTTTGCCGCGGGACCGGCTTTTTAGTTTTCGTTACATGTGTTTCCTCCTTTAAGGTAAATAGTTTGATTGGTTTGTTTTATCTGAATGTTCATCACGGTATGAATCGTTTTTAGGATAGACTGAAGGTCTTGATTTTCGAAACGAGCGGTAAGCTTACAGTTTGAAACTTCAAGTGCCTTCAGGTTAAATGCTACATTGAATCTTCTGGATAATGAAGCGAATACCTCTTTAACAGGTGTTTGTTCAAAGGTTAACGTACCGTTTGTCCACTCATCAGCACGCTCCCTGATTGGCGTTACAGCCTGAAAGTCCTGAGAAAGGGTATCGAAAGTCAGGCGCTGGTTCCTGGTTAGCAATACAGGTTCGGTTGCCTCAACAGCATTTTTTAATACACCTACTTTACCAGATTTCACACTTACTTTGATTTCCTTCTCGTTATGATATGCCCGGATGTTAAAGCTGGTGCCGTAAACAACCGTTTTAATTTTTCCGGATTCAACTACAAAGGGATGTTTTTCCTGATGTTGAACATCAAAAAAAGCTTCTCCCGAGAGTTTGATCAACCTGTTTTTCTGCTGGTTAAATTCCCTGCTATAGCTGATCTGGCTTCCTGCATTTAGCACCACTACGGAGCTATCGGGCAGGGTGAAAGAAATGATTTTACCTTTAGGGGCAACTACGCTAACCCAGGCCGGGGATTCTCCAGTTGTTTTTTTATTGATGGAGTAGATTCCGAATACCAGTAATGCGGCAACACACGCGGCCGCAATTCCATATCCCCATAATGCTTTCACTTTTCTCAGGGGCTTTACCTGCTTATTTTCCTGCACAGGAACAGAAAATGTTTCCTGAGGTTGGAGCTTACCGGTCATTTCCCAGAGTATCGCTACTTCTTCGTATTTTTTTTGATGTTCGGCGCCTTCGGCTAGCCAGGCATCCAGCTCTCGTTTAGAATGGTGGCTTTCCTGGCCGGTGAGCCGTTTAATGATGTGATGCCAGATTTCGTCTTTCATTTGTAGATGGGTCTTCAGGGTTAAAGACAGATCTCGTTCAGGAAAATACGGGCTGGTCAGGTTAAGTTTCGGTTAACTAACCATTAAAAAAATGTTGGCAGTTTTCGTGGATAAATTTCATGCTTTTAGCCAGATGATCTTCAACAGTACGCGTTGAAATTTGAAGCAGCTCGGAAATTTCGGCATAGTTGAAACCTTCAATGCGATGCATTTTAAACACCAGCCGGCGCTTTTCGGGGAGTTTCTGAATCAGGTTTTGGAGGAAGAGCTGTTGCGGATGATCTTCTGTCGCAAACCCGGGAGGCTGAAGCTGATCAGAAAGCAGTGTCAATTCTTCGGTATCCAGGTAACTGACTGTTTTTTTATGCTGTCCGCCGAGATGGTTGAAAGAAGCATTTTTTACAGCGCGGAAAAGATAGGCTTTTGGATTCAATATCTCCTGGTCGGTATTCCATAGTTTAATAAAAATATCATTAACTATACTGGAAGATGCTTCGTTATCATTGAGGTAGTAGTTGGCATAATTTTTCAATATAGAGGCCCACCTTTTATAGAGCAACTCAATTTGCCGGGACAGATCTTCCTGACTTTTTTGGGGTTCGGTTTTTATTAGCGTTTCCACCTTGTGATATTCTTTTCAAAGAATGAAAGAAAATGTTAATCAGATGTTAACTGCAGGTTATGCTATCGAAATTCTTGTTTGAAAACGCATTTTGCAGGGTGTGAAAGGCATTTTGACCCAATAAACAACCATTGAAGTTAAGAATATTAGTTTTAATATTTTCTTAATACAGGCTTTATATAACGCCATTACTTTTGTGGCATAAAATATTTGGTTAGTATTTTAAAAGTTTAGGTTAGTTGATAAGAAAAGGTCACAATGGATGTTGTGACCTTTTTATATTTAGTGTCAGTTCCGGTTCTGTTCATTTCCATTTTAAGCTTCACGATTAGTTAATGATAACTGAATATAGGCAAACTAATTTTGCCGGCAGTAAGCTAATCATGTTGAACGAAACACTCATATCTTCACTTCGTAATCACGATCATAAAGCAATGGATCAGTTATTCAACCTCTACTGGGAGTTTGTATTTGATGCTGCCTTTAAGAAAACGGGTGATGAGGAGGTTGCACAGGATATCACTCAGGAGATTTTCATCTCCCTCTGGGAAAACAGGTCTTCCCTCGATATTGCTGGTAGTTTGCAGGGATATTTATACGGGGCAGTAAAATACAGGGTCATCAATTATTTCAGGTCTCAGGCGATTAGAAACAGGCATCAGGCAGAGCTAAGCTACCTGTTAAATCAGCAGCAAATGCCCGATACTGATGCCAGACTTATTTTAAAAGACTTAAATCACGATGTTGAGCAGGCATTGGCCCGTTTACCCGAACGGATGCGCCTGGTGGTTTCCATGAGCAGAAAGCAGGATCGTTCTATAAAAGAAATTGCGCTCGAACTTGGCGTTTCCGCGCAAACGGTAAAAAACCAGATCACCGCTGCCATGAAAATCTTGCGCGAAAATCTTTCTTATATCCTGTTTATAGCCTTCCTGCTTTCTTAACCGAAACTTAACTTATCGATAACAAGTTTGGTTAGTACCATTCTGCATTTGAACTGACATCTATTCAAATGACACCAGACGAAGCAGCCCTATTGTTGCAAAAATATTTAGCCGGAAATACCAGTGAAGAAGAAACCGCTCTTGTAGAGGAGTGGTACGGAATGCTTTCTTCAAACCAGAACATTTCCCAAGAACGTAAATTAATAGTTGCTGAAAATATGCGTGCGCATATCAGGGATGCTATTCAGGTTCACGGGAGACGAAATCCTGCATTATTGTACAATATCTGGTTCAGGCTGGCTGCTATGTTGCTGGTTTTGGTATCTGTAGGATTAATCTTCCTGAACCTTCACCATTCAGCCTCATCTGAACTGACCGTTACCACGAAAGCCAACGAACGTAAAGAAGTTACCCTTCCTGACGGCTCGAAAGTAACCATGGAGGCTCTGTCTGAAATCAGCTATCCCGTTCATTTTTCTTCAGCAACAAGGGTGATGAAGCTGATGAAGGGTGATGCATTTTTTGCTATTCAGCATGATGAAAAAAGGCCATTTCGGGTTCAGCTGCAATCGAAAATGGAGATCAGGGTATTGGGAACCTCCTTCAGAATCAGGGATGTAAAACAAGACGATTTATTAAAGATCACGGTGGCCACGGGCAAGGTGGAGATTCGTAAAGATGCACTTGCGATAGATACCTTAATTAAAGGGGAAGAAATGGCTTTTAATAAAAAACTTGGCCAGGCATCAGTTTATCCCTCAAACGCACCGAACATTGTAGAACTATCTTTCAACGGCAGCTCGCTCCAGGAAGTCATCCGGAAGCTGGAATACGTGTATAGCATCAGCATCCAGGTGAGTGATCCGAAGTTACTAAAGTTAAAATGTACTGCTCACTTCAACAGTTCGCAAACTGCAGATGAGATCCTGGAAATTCTCTGTAGCCTGCATCACCTCAAACTGAATACATCCAACAATCATAAAACATTTAAAATTCATAAATAAATGAACAGACAACCATAGTAGTATGCTAACAAATTTATTCATCCAAACAATAATCAAACAAATGAAAACAACCTCAGTCAAGAGGACAGAATCTCTCGATCACATCATGAAATACTCATGCATAACCTTTAGCATTCTCTGCATCTTCTGCAGCTCACTTTTTGCATCTGCCGGCATGGCGCAGCGGTTGGAGAAAAGCAAAATCAATATTCAAATCAACAGGGGTCGCCGGTTGATCGAAATCATCCGTCAGATCGAATCTGCATCCGGTTTGAGCTTTGTGTATAATCCGGATTTACTTCAGGAGAAAAATACTGCTGTAAGCGGTGAATTTAGAATGGAGCCGGTAAGGTCTTTACTGGATAAACTCGGATTAAGTGTAACAGAACGTGGCGAATATGTGATTCTAAACAATGTCACCTTTAACAAACCCGATCGTATTGTAAGTGGAACAGTAAAAGATTCTACAGGCCTGGCGCTCCCGGGCGTAACTGTAAAGGTTTTGGGCACGCAGGCCGGAACCATTACGGATGCCAACGGGGCTTACCGCATAGAAGTTGGTGCCGGAACGGTACTTTCTTTCTCCATGATTGGTTATACCACCAAAGAAGTAACGGTAGGAGATAACCAGAGCATTAATGTAACGCTGAGCGAGGAACGTTCGCGTTTAGCCGACCTTGTTGTGGTTGGTTACGGTACACAAAAGAAAGAAACCCTTACAGGAGCGGTAAGCATCGCTTCGCTGGATAAACTCTCTTCGCGATCGTTGAACAGTGTTGCCGAGGTTTTGGCTGGTAAAGCACCCGGGGTAATTGTAACCAATGAAGGGGGCGATCCAACATCAGCCCCACGGATCAATATCAGAGGTGGTGGTGGCATCAATGGCGAAAGTGTATTGTATGTTATCGACGGATCCATCTTTCTGGGTACACCGCAACTTAATCCGAATGATATTGAGTCTATCTCGGTATTGAAAGATGGAGCGAGTGCAATATACGGTGCCAGGGCATCGGGCGGGGTAATTTTGATTACAACTAAAAAAGGCAAAAAAGGCAAAATGCAGATCAGCTTTGATGCAAAAGTTGGTCAACAGAGTGCCTGGCGCAAGCTGGAACCTCTAAATGCCACACAACGTGCGCAGGTGGCGGCAACGGCTGCTAAAAATGGCGGAACAGCTATACTTCCGGCATTTGATCCTGCTAAATATCCTGATGGACAGGTAACCAGAACCAACTGGATGGACGAAGTTTTCAGGGACGCATTGCTACAGGATTATAGTGCTGCCATCAATGGCGGAAATGGGAAGTCGAACTTTTACATGAGCTTCAACTACCGCGATGCGGAAGGCATTGTGCTGAATACCCAGACCAAACGCTATAACTTCCGGATCAATTCGGAGCACGAACTTGCCTCATGGCTGAAAGTGGGTGAAAACCTTTCTTACAGCAGTACAAACGGCAACGGGGCAAATACAAGCAGCGATTATACAGGAGCACTGCTATCAGCAATTTATTATCCTACCAATGGTACCCCTTACAATGCCGATGGTAGCTTTGCCGGATTGCCAGGCGGACAGTATGCCGGTGACTATGGCGATATTGTGAATCCTGTTGCTGAATTACAGCGTATGGATATCAATAACCCGGTAAATGTATTGATGGTAAACCCTTATGCAACCTTTCAGCTGGCAAAAGGATTAAGCTTCAGGTCGAACCTGAGTATCACCAAAACCTTTTCCCAGTATAAAAGCTTTACACCAAAACGCCCGGAAGTGGGTAAGCCTGTGCTCAGCAACAGCCTTTCAGAAAGTTCAGGCCAGTCTAACGATTTCTTAACCGAACAGGTATTAAATTATAAAACTGATCTTGCTGCACATCATCTTGATTTCACGGCGGGATATTCGTTCCAGAAAATAAAAAGCAGCAGCTTATCGGCAAGCGGATCAGGATTTGATGATGAATCGGCACAATACAGGTACCTGGTGAATGCAACTGTCATTCAGCCATCTTACAGTGCTTTTGAGGCCACATCTTTACTTTCCTTATTTGCCAGAGCCAATTATAATTACAAGGAAAAATACCTGATATCCTTGATTGGACGCCGGGATGGTTCATCATTGTTGCCAAAAGAAAACAGGTTTAGGAACTACGGATCGATATCCGCAGGCTGGGCCGTAAACAAAGAAAATTTCCTGCAATCTGCTACCTGGTTATCTGAATTAAAACTAAGGGCCAGTTACGGCTTGCTGGGTAATCTGGCTGGATTGTCACCATCGGCGGTAAATCCCCTATTAAGCAGTACACAAGCTTATTTCGGACAAACGCCAACTTTGCAAAATGGTTACATCCAGACTATTCTGGCCAATAAAAACCAGGAGTGGGCACAGAGTAAACAAACCAATATCGGTATCGACGTGACGGTTTTCAACAGGTTAAGTCTGGTAGCAGATTATTTCGTGAAGGATATTGACAAGATGATTTTAACGCGGACGCTTCCGGGAACTGCAGGTTTGAATACGCAAACCATCAATGCAGGTTTATCGAGAGACAAAGGCTTTGAGCTCGGTTTAACCTACAACAGTGATAAAAACGCTGCGTTCAATTACTCTGTTAATGCTACTCTAACTAAAGTGAACAACAAGCTGGTTGAACTGACATCGGGTTTAGAAACTATCGCGCTTTCCACTACCTTCAGAAACGAACTGACCCCGTTAATGCATAAAGTTGGCCAGCCGTTGTATAGCTACTACGTATTGAAAACAGACGGTATATTTCAGAGCCAGGCTGAAGCAGATAATTACAAGGGTTCAAACGGACAAAAGATTCAGCCTAATGCTAAGGCGGGTGACTTCAAGTTCGTGGATATGAACGGTGACGGATCTATTGATGGAAAAGACCGTTATTTTGCGGGAAGTGCTTACCCTGATTTTTCTTACGGATTAAGCTTTAACGCAAACTATAAAAACTTCGATTTCAACATTATGGCCCAGGGTGTACAGGGCAATAAATTGTTCAATGCGGTGAAAAGGACAACTTATAGTGCAAGTGGTCCATCTTACAACAAACTGGTGGGTATTTTAGATGCCTGGAGCCCGGAGAATCCAAACGGTAAAGTGCCAATTATTTCTACCAGCGATGCCAATGGAAACTTCAATGCCTCAGATTTTTACATTGAGGACGGCTCTTATTTGCGTATCCGCAACGTAACGCTCGGTTACAGCTTACCCAAATCATTAACCAGTAAAATCAGAACCGGTGCGGTGAGGATATACGCTACGGCGAACAACCTGTTTACCATTACCGATTATTCGGGCTTCGATCCGGAGATTGGTCTTTCGAACAACGGGCTTGATGTGGGTAAATATCCGCAGGCCAGAAGTTTCATGCTTGGTTTAAGTGTTAACCTTTAATCGATTCAAAACATATGAAAACATCTTTAAAATATATAGCAGTACTGGCAGTAACTGTATTTGCGGCTTGTACAAAACAACTTGATATTGCACCTGAAGGAGCACCATCGGCACAGAATTTCTGGAAAACCAAAGAAGACGCGATCAAGGCAGAAGCGGGTATGTATGAAAATTACAATGCTGAAGATTTCTACGGGCGTGGCATGTTCTGGTTTATCAATGCGAGTGACGATATGGTTACCGGCCGGAACAAACCTGAGGGCGATAACATTAAGAATTTTAACCGCAGCTACATAGGTGGCGGATATACCGAAACGCAATGGAGTATGCGTTATGCCATTATTAAACGGGCAAATGATATCATCACCAATGTTCCTGCTATTAATATGGACGAAGCTTTAAAGAAGCAGATTATTGGCGATGCTTATTTCAATGCGGGGCTGGTTTATTTTCAGCTTGCAGCGAATTATGGCAATGATAAGGCCGGGGTACCAATTGTTACTCCTGAAGCTGACCCGGCTATACCGGTTGGGCGTGCTAAAAATGTGAACGAAAACTATGATTATATCATTTCCTTATTGCTTAAGGCAGCCGATAATCTTCCTTTGTTCACTACCATGAAAGCAACCGATTATGGTAAGGCACACAAAACTGCAGCATGGGCCTATCTTTCTAAAGTTTATCTTTACAAGAAAGACTATGCAAACGCAGCAAAATATGCAGACATGGTGATTACCTCTGGTCAGCATGATTTAATTACCACAGGTTTTTCCGATGTTTTCAAGGCCTCAAATAACTGGTCTAAAGAATATATCTGGTCGGTTGTATGTACACCTAACGGTGGTGGCACCGGTTGGGGAAGTAAATTGCCGGGTGTTATGCTAACGAATAAAGCCTGGGGCATTTATAATGGCTGGGGTTATTATTTGCCAACCAAAGAGCTTTATGATTCCTATGAGGCAGGCGACCAGCGTCGTGAAGCCACCATTTTAAAACCGGGCGATAAATTTATGTTTTTCGGTGCGGAGCGTAGTTTTACCAAAGATGCCGGAGCCACATCAAACTATCAGTTTAAAAAATATATGGAGCCTTTTACCTATGCAAATCCGATTCCGACACACGTTAATCCTAACGGAGACAATGGCACTACCGATTTAAATGTACCGTTGATGCGCTATGCGGAAGTACTTTTGATCAAGGCGGAGGCCGCTATCAATGTAAGTGGTGCAGGTGCGGGAGATGCTGAGTTAAATAAAATCAGGCTGAGAGCAGGTTTGCAAGCTAAAACAGGAATGACGCTGGCGGATTTAAAACGCGAACGTAGAAATGAGCTGGCAGGTGAGTGGGCCGATCGCCACCGTGATTTAGTGAGATGGGGTGACGCACAAGCGGTTTATGCACAACCATTACACGATTTCGATGGTGCAGTGATCTGGCCTGCAAGGGCTTTCAATCCCCAGGTACATGATGTTTGGGCAGTTCCGCAAAGGGAAATAGATAACAGTTCGGGCTTGATTAAACAAAACGCAGGATGGTAAGGACGAAAAAACTTATTTGTCTGTTATTATTCGGTTTTGGCGTACATTCAGTTTCTGCGCAGCAGAAACTGAATGTGATAAACGGACATAGCCACAACGATTACAAGCAGCAGATCCCGCTGCTGGGCGCTTACTATGCAGGGATGGGATCTATAGAAGCAGATGTTTTTTATCGTAAAGGTGAATTGTATGTGGCGCACGACAGTACTGAAATCAGGCCAGGGAAAACGCTCAGAAAACTTTATATAGACCCCCTGGTGGCTTTCTTTAAAGAAAACGGCCGGCATCCTTATCCGGATGCCAGTTTGAAATTACAACTGGTGGTGGATATCAAAGAAGATTATGAGCATGTGATCCCCACGTTACTGGCGGATTTGAAAGGTAAGGAGTCTGTGTTCGATACTGCATTAAACCCTTCTGCCATCAGGATCGTACTGAGTGGAAATGTACCACCGGCAGAAAAGTTCAAAGATTATCCACAGCTGATTAGTTTCGACGGCAGACCGGCAATAAACTATACTGCCGAACAGCTTAAACGCGTGGCGATGATCAGCGATGATATCACACATTATTCGGTATGGAATGGAAAGGGTACACCAACCCCCGGCGACCTGCAAAAAATGAAATCAGTGGTTTCCAAAGTACATGCTTTGGGTAAACCCTTTCGTTTCTGGGGTACAAAAGATAATCCCAATAGCTGGAAAGAGCTGGAGCATATGGGCGTAGACTGGATTGGCACAGATCATCCCGCGTTGCTGAAAGATTTTTATCAGAATAGAACGAAGCTGGAGTACACCAATCCTAAAGGACATATTCCCTATCAGCCCACCTATAAAAGTGATGGAATTGATAAAAAGGTGAAGAACGTGATTTTGCTGATTGGCGATGGAATGGGGCTGGCGCAAATACAGGCTGGGCTGAGTGCTAACTTTGGGCAGTTGAATATGATTCAGATGAAGCGCATTGGTTTTTCACGTACCGAAGCTTCGAACTCTGACTTTACAGATTCTGCTGCTGGCGCTACAGCAATGGCCACCGGCAGTAAAACCAATAACCGCTACATTAGTATGGATCCGGCAGGGAAACCGCTTCAGGCCATTCCAGATCTGCTGGCTCCGCTGGGTGTGAAAAGCGGGATTATCAGCAGCGGCGACATTACCGATGCTACACCGGCGGCATTTTATGCCCATCAAACTGAGCGGTCGATGACCAGGGAAATTGCCGCAGATTTTGTAAACGGCCATGTAGACGTATTGGTAGGCTCTAAACGCAGCAGCTTTTCTGATCAACCCAATCAGCAACTGATGGCAAAGCTGATGGAAAAAGGCTATGTGTACCAGAAGGACCTGAGAAGTTTCGTAGCATCTGATGCTGGTAAGCAGGTGGTGCTATTGGATGATTCGGTGACCAGAAGGGTACTGGATGGCAGGGGAGAGATGCTAAAAACTTCGTTCCTGAAAAGCATTGAGATACTTTCTAAGAACAAGAATGGATTTTTTATTATGGCAGAAGGCGCACAAATTGACCATGGCGGACATGCAAACGATCTTCCCTTTGCCGTGACCGAGCAACATGATTTCGACCGTTTAGTGGGCGAAGCCTTAAAGTTTGCAGATGAAAACGGCGAAACATTGATCATTGTAACTGCCGATCATGAAACCGGAGGCTTGTCGCTTTTGGATGCTTCATACAAAAAAGGAACAGTACGCGGGAATTTCAGTACAGATGACCATACCAATATCATGGTTCCTGTATTTGCTTACGGACCAGGTTCGGATGCCTTTATCGGCGTTTACCCAAATACACAGATTTTCAAAAAAATAATCAGTGCATATGGACTGAAATAATTATTTGTTTCCCGCAGATCAGACAAGTTTTTGAATCTGCGGGAACAAATTATGGCTTTCGTTTATCCTGGCTGATGCTGAGCACATAATCGGTTGGCGACATGCCGAATTGCTTCGAGAAATTACGGCCGAAGTGCGATTGAGAACTATATCCTACCACTTCAGAGATCTCGTAAATCTTCATCATCCCTTCGCTTAACAGTTCTGCTGCTTTCTTTAACCGTGCGAGGTTGATCAGCTCATTAGGACTCAAATCTGATATGGATTTAATTTTTCTGTATAAGGTGGGGCGGCTCATGTTCATCTTTTCCGCCAGTAATTCTACGTCCAGATTCAGGTTACTGATGTTCTTGTTAATGGTTTCATGCAGCTTTTCGAGAAATAATTCGTCGGCTTTGGATGAACCCATTGTTTTCATGTGAAGCAGGGGTGAACTGGAGAAATAGGCCTTTATTTTATTTCTGTTTTTAATGAGGCTGGATACCTGTACCTGGAGAAACTCAGGCGAGAAGGGTTTTTCTACATAGGCGTCGGCACCAAGTTCCAGGCCCTCTATTTTTGATTGCAGGGTGTTTTTAGCCGTTAATAAGATCACGGGAATGTGGCTGAATTCGGGTGTCGACTTTACTTTGGCGCAGAAGTCGAAACCATTCATTTCCGGCATCATCACATCGCTGATAATCAGGTGGACGATCTCATTTTCCAAAACGGCCAGGGCTTCAACTCCGTTTCTGGCCTGAAGCACTTTGTATTTTTCTTCCAGGTCATCAGAAATGAAATCCAAAATATCCTGATGATCATCTACCAGCAAAATCACAGATCGCTGTGCTGTGGTATGCCCTGGTATGTCCGTTCTATCTAAAGTTTCTCCCATTGTCCGTTCAAATTAAATTCAATAAGCTGGTGTACAGGTAATTCCAATACGAATATATTAACAGCTTCCTGATTTTGATCAAGGTAAAGTTTTCCGTTGTGTAACTGTGCAAGCGACCGTGAAATCGACAATCCAATTCCGGTACCTGTTTTGATATCTGTTTCCCTGGCCCTGAAGAATGGTTCAAAAATCTTGTTTTCCAGTTCTACAGGTATTTTATTTCCATCGCTTTGAACCCATACATAGAATTTTTCGTTTTTATCGTCTGTTTCAAGTGCAAGTTCTACCTGGCTTTTTCCATACTTTATGGCGTTATCTACCAGGTTACTCATCATTTTATAAAATGCTTCTACATCGATATAAGCCATTAATTGCTGTTCAGGAAGCTGTAAGTTGCAGTTCATCTGGTTTTGCTCTGCAGCGGGCTGAAACTGTAATACCACATCTTTTAATATTTCTGAAATGTTTGCCTGTACAAAATTCAGCGAGAATCCACTGGTTTCTGTTTTTCTGAAGTCGAGCAGCTGATTGGTGAGTTTGAGCAGCCGGTCGGTGTTTCTGTCCATAATCCGCAGGTTCTTTTCAATGGCGGGCACATCTTTCGCCTGTTTGATCAGTTTCTCCATCGGGCCTATGATCAGGGTTAACGGCGTTCTGATTTCATGGGCAACATTGGTAAAAAACTCAATCTTGGCCTGATAAACCTCTTTTTGTTTTTCATGTTCGAATGCTTCCATTCTTCTGTTGTTCTTCAGCTGTATTTTCCGGTGGTATCTTCTCACCAGAATCAGCATTATTGCTGCGATTAAAGCGATATATAGCAGGTAGGCCCATGTGCTAAGGTAAAAAGGGGGCAATACTCTGATCAGGAGTTTCACATTTTTTGTACTCCAGGTGCTGCTCCCTTCCAGTAGCGCTTTTACCTCGAGTGTATAGTTCCCCGGGGCGAGTTTGGTGAAGTATATCTTCCTGTTGGTTTTCAGGTATTCCCAATCTTTGTACAAGCCTTTCATCTTGTAGGCATATTCGGTCATTTCGGGCGACTGGTAATTCAAGGCTGCGAAGTCGACGCTGAAAGAGGATTGGTCGAAGCTGAGGGTAATGGTATCGGTATCAACAATTGACTTTTCCAATACCTGTGCTTTTGCGTCGCTGGAAGTTTCCTGGCCGTTGATTTGAAAGCCGGTTAAAAACACTTGTGTTTCTATCGTGTTTGGTGCAAAGGCGTGGGGATCAAAACTGATCAGTCCTTTTACACTTCCAAAATACATCCGGCCGTTAATGTCTTTGTAAGCCGAGCTATAATTAAACTGGTCGGTAAGTAGCCCGTTGGTTTTGGAATAAGTTTTATTCAGACCTGACTTTGGATCGAAGTGGATGAGTCCACGGGTGCTGCTGATCCAGAATTTGCCTTTTTGATCTTCTTCAATTTTGAAGAGGTAATTACTTGGGAAACCATTTTTAAGGCCATAGCGGCTAAAACGGTTTGTTTTTGGATAATAGCGGCACAGGCCTCCACCATCGGTGGTTACCCAGATATTGTTCTGGCTATCCACAAAAATGCTGTTTATCGTATTGTGGCTGATGGAGCCTGGATTGCCCGGATCGTTTCTAAAGTTTGTAAAACCCTTCCGGGTCAGGTTGAACCTGAAAACCCCATCATTAAAGCTACCCGCCCAGATGTTTCCTGCAGGATCTTCGGTTAAGGAATCATAAAACAGAAAAGGCAAACCGGGGATGGGTTCGAAGTCGTCGGTTTTACGGTTGTACTGATAAATTCCGTTAATGGTGGCAACAATAATTTCACCTTTCCTGGTTTTGCAAAAGGTTACGATAAAGTTGGTGCGCAGCATATTTCCTACACCCGCCTGGTAATGTTTAATTACCCGTTCCGTTTTCAGGTCGAACAGGTCGAGGCCATGTTCAAAAGTTCCTACCCAGAGTCGATCACCGTCCACGAGCAAGCCATGGATATTGGCATAAGAGATACTGCCTTTTCTGCCGTCAGGTAGAAAATGTTTGAACATACCGGTTCTGGGATTTAGCTTGTTCAATCCGGCATCTTCGGTGCCAATCCAGAAGTTGCCATTATGGTCTTTGGTGATCTCTCTGACATCATTTCCACTGATGGAGTTACTGGCTTTTTGCGGAAAATACTTGGTGAACAGGGAGGTGTGTGTGGAGTAATAATTAACGCCACCAAAGTAGGAGCCGGTCCATACGCCACCATCCCGATCTTTGAATATCGTATAAATGGCGTTATCGCTCAATGCGTAATCATTATTATACTGCTTCCTGAGGTTGATGATTTTTTGCAAGGAATCATTATAGATGTATATGCCCGATTCTGTGCCGATCCAGAATTCGTGGGCTGCGGTTTGCTTGATATCCCGAACAAAAACGGGGGTTTTATCGTCGTTAAGGGTGATGATGTTCCTGGATTTCTGTGTGATGGGATCCAGTAATTTAAGCCCCTGGTTGGTGGTTCCGATCAAGAGCAATCCGCCGGTGGTCTCAACCATCTTGGATACCCACCCATATTCCGGTTTTTGGTTGATGCCGTTTACGCTGAAGCTTTCAAATCTATTGGTTTTGACATCATAACGTTCTACGGTTCCACGTCCGGTACTTACCCACACCTGCCCGCTTGCCGAAAGCATCAGCGCAGAGGCATCAAAATTTACTTCTTTGCTGAAAGTGTACAGTTTCCGGGATGATTTATGGTAGCGGTAGAGCTTAAATGACGACGTAAACCACAGGTTGCCGGCGAGGTCACTAATCAGGTCGATGATCCGCATTCCTTTTGTTTCCGCTAAAAGCAGGAAACTTTCCGTTGCAGGCTGGTATTCAAATATACCATCGTTGGTACCTGTCCATAAAGTATTTTGTTTATCTACGTGAACGGCATAAATCAAATCATTGCCTAAGCTGCCTTTGTGTTCCTGATCATGGCGGTAGGTTTTAAAGGAATAGCCATCAAAGCGGTTCAGTCCGTCTTTGGTGCCAAACCACATAAAGCCCTTTTCATCCTGCGCGATGCAAAAAACGGTATTGTTTGATAAGCCGTTTTCGACCTGATAGCGCCTGAAATAATAGGGCTGTGCCACCAGTATTCTGGCAAAACAAATAAGAACGAAGAGGATGACTGGCTTTTTCAATGGGTACTTTGGTCAGGCTTCAAATATATTAAACATCTGCAAGGCGAGCAACCTAAAACGATTTTATTGTACCAAGATGTTTAGCTAGAGGTTATTGATAAAACGAGACAATTTGGAGAAATTATGATACAAATCAGCAATCACTCTAGCTGTTAAAAGCACAATCTTTGAATAAGATTTAAATGAACTAAAACAATTTACTTCTAAAACTAACCAAATCACTAACCTATATGAAAAGAAGTGTATACTCCTATGGCGTAGACTCAGGCTCCTTTAGGGATTTCTTTAAGAAATTCCATCTCAGAAGCAGATTACTCCCTTTTATTTTTAGCTCATTTGCTTTAGTGCTATTGTCGCTTCAGCTCAGTGCGCAAGAACCTGGAACGGTTACCGGTACCGTTACCGACGAGACCGGGGCAACGGTTGTTGGCGCCAGTATCAAAGTTAAAGGCACCACTGTTGGAACAACGACCGACGGAAGTGGTAAATTCAGAATTCAGGTAGCAGATAAAAATGCTACGCTGGTATTTATTTATGTGGGTTACGACAGTCAGGAAGTACTGCTCAATGGCCGATCTACCGTAAATGTAAAACTGGTACCTACCAAAAATGATTTAACTGAAGTAGTGGTAGTGGGTTACAACACCCAAAAGAAAGAAGCCATTACCGGATCAATTGCGACGATTACCAGCAAGGACTTTGAAAAAGTACATGGTGGTTCTACGGTGAGCACCGGTTTAGCAGGCAAGCTACCTGGTGTTTCATTTAGAATGCCAGATGGAAGACCCGGTGCTTCGGCAAACATCCAGATCCGTAATATGGGAAATCCATTGTATGTAATTGATGGGATTCAGCAGGATGCCGGTCAGTTCAATAACATCTCGCCGAACGATATCGAAAGTATCAGTGTACTTAAAGATGCTTCGGCCGCTATCTACGGTAGCCGTGCATCGAATGGGGTGGTATTGGTAACTACCAAACGGGGAAAAACAAACAGCCGCAACACTTTTGTAGTGGATGCCTATACGGGATGGCAGAACTGGTCACGTTTCCCGGAAACAACTGATGCCTATCAGTGGATTTTGGGTAAAGCCATCGCTGAGCTTAACCAGACCGGTGCAACCGGCGTAACCCAAAAAGAAATAGAGCAATGGCGTGTGGGTACTGATCCGGGCTTTCAGAGCCAGAACTGGAAAGACATCATTATTGCACCTAATGCCCCTCAATATTCTGTTAACCTGAATGCATCGGGAGGTACAGATAAGCTGAACTACTATTTCTCTGCCACACGCCTTGATCAAAAAGGGGTTTTCGGAACTTCACGTGAATTCGACTTTAACAGAACCAATATTCAAAGTAATATTGAGGCTAAAATTACTGACCGCTTTAAAGTGGGGATGCTGATTAATGGCAGGATAGAAACACGCGACCAGCCTGGTGTACCGGGAGGTGATGATTATTTCGCTGCCAGATTTGCCTTATTCAGAAATACACCGCTTGAACAGGCTTATGCCAACGGCAACCCTAATTACCCGAATGATATCGGGCACAATACAGAACAGTTTGCTGTACAAAGCAAGGCTTTGAGTGGCTACTGGAGGTCGGACTGGAGGGTACTTCAAACCAACCTTACTGCTTCTTATGATACGCCGATAAAAGGGTTGGAGATTAAAGGATTGTATTCTTATTACATCGCTGATAACCTGATTAATGGTCATGAATATACCTACGATGTTTACCATTACAACTCGACAACCGGTATATATGAAAAACGGGTAGGCAGTTCGAATCCTTACCGTGAGCGGAGAACCGAAAAGATTTATACCAATACCTACCAGATTCAGGCGAACTATAACCGCACTTTCGGTAAACATACCGTAGGCGGTGTATTGGTAGCCGAGCGTTTGGACAGGTTCAGGACTTATACTTTCCAGCATGCGGTACCACAAACCAATGTATTGCCGGTATTGCAGTTTGCCGATCTTGACGGACAGGACTATGCTGATCAACAAGATGAAGAAGCCCGCTTAGGTTATGTGGCGAGACTAAACTACAACTACGACAACAGGTATTATTTAGAACTATCCGGTCGCAGAGATGCTTCCTGGAAATTTGCTCCAGACAGACGTGTCGGTTATTTCCCATCTGCATCAATAGGCTGGAGAATTACGCAGGAAAAATTCATGAAAAACCTGTTAGGCGAATCTACAGTGTTGAACGATTTGAAACTCCGTGCATCTTATGGTGTTTTGGGTGATGATAATATCGACGGACTTGATCCATTTGCTTATTTACCAGGATATCGCTATAATCAGGGTAGTGTGATATTGGATGGGCGTAACATCACCACCTCACGCGACAAGGGACCGATTATTAACAACTTATCCTGGTTCGAAAGCCGTATTACAGACATCGGGCTTGATTTTAGTATGTTTAACAGTAAGCTTTCCGGAACAGCAGATTATTTTTACAGAAAAAGAACAGGCCTTCCGCAGGTAAAAAATGATGTAGCCGTTCCCGCTGAATTAGGGTATGAGCTGAGTCGTGAAAATCTGGAAAGCGATGCACAGTATGGTGCTGAGTTCTCATTAAACTACCGTGACAAGATTGGTGAATTCAACTACAATGTAGGCGGAAACATTTCCATCAGCAGAAGAAAATACCTGGAGCAATATAAACCCCGCTTTGGAAACTCATGGGACCAATACCGGAATAGCATGACCAACCGGTACACTGACATTTTCTGGGGATATGAAGTTACGGGACAGTTCCAGAATATCGACGAAATTAATAACTATAAAGTAAATATTGATGGTAAAGGTAACCGTACCCTTTTGCCAGGTGATTTGATATACAAAGATCAGAATAATGATGGTGTAATTGATAACCTTGATCAGCGCCCGATAGGCTACACTACCACAGGTCAGCCGAATATGGGTTTTGGCTTTACCCTTGGCGGCTCTTATAAAAACTTCGATTTCACTGCCGACTTTTCAGGCGGTTCAATGTACTCGTGGAACCAGAACTGGGAACAACGCTGGGCTTTCCAGAACAATGGTGCATTGTTGCAAAACTTTGCTGATGACAGCTGGCACCGTACAGATCCGTTTAATTTGAACAGTCCCTGGATTGCCGGAAAGTACCCTGCGTTACGCTTTAACGATGGTGGCCATAGCAATTACAACAAAAATTCAACCTTCTGGTTGCATAATGTAAAATACTTACGTGCCCGTACCCTGGAAATTGGTTACACCTTGCCTAAGAAATGGCTAGAGAAAGTTAAAATTCAAAATGCCAGGATTTATGTAAACGGATACAATCTGTTTTCTATCGATAACTTAAAGGAATTTGGTGTTGATCCTGAAATTGCGGATGACAATGGATTGCAGTATCCTCAAAACAAATTTGTAAACATCGGGGCGAAAATTACGCTGTAATAAAAAGTTAATCACATGAAAAAATACATATATACATTAGCGGCAGTAGCGGTATTAAGCTTTGCGCAGTCATGTAAAAAAGATTCAGAATTTTTAGATAAAAAACCCACCAGTACCCTGGCCGTTGATGCCGTTTGGAAAGATCCAAACCTGGTATTGTCGGTACTTGGCGACCTTTACGACACCTTTCCTGATTTCCAGCGTACCGAATCATGGTGGTTGTTTGCCGATTTCGATGAAGGCTTTGCTTCAGCAGGCGGAGATTATTTCCGCCACCAGAATATCGATTACAGTTATGACAGCTGGAACTACTGGGATTACGGATATATCCGTCAGCTAAACTTGTTTCTGAAACGTGGTGAAGAAGCCACTGAACTGGCAGCAGCTGACAAAGCACGGCTTATTGCCGAGGCGCGATTCATCAGGGCAGGGGTATACTTTGAAATGGTGAAAAGAATGGGCGGAGTGCCGATTATTACCGTGCCGCTGGAGTATGACTATAGTGGCAATCCTGAGTACCTGCAATTTCCGAGGGCTAAGGAATCGGAAGTTTATGATTTCGTGATTGCTGAGCTGGAGGCGATCAAGACAATTCTGCCAGATGATGCCGGTCAGAAAGCCAGAGCTACCAAAGGTGCTGCATTGGCTATGGAAACCAGAGCGGCACTATATGCAGCATCATCAGCAAAATATGGCTATTCACAGTTGAGTTTGCCTGGTGGAGAAGTTGGGATTCCTGCATCCGCTGCCAGCGGCTATTATACAAAAGCACTTAACGCGGCGAAGGAGCTGATTAATGGTGGTAAATATTCGTTGTATACCAAAAACCCAAATTTATCAGAAAACTTTGCTTCGTTATTTACAGATAAAGCCAATAATCCGGAAGTGATTTTTGTAAAAGATTATAAGCTTAAAACCAATAGAACCCATGGTTTCACCATCGACAATCAGCCCCGTTCTTCAGCGGAAGAAGCCCAGGGCGGACGTTTAAATCCTTCGCTAAACCTGGTACAGTCGTTCGAAAAATTAGACAATACCTATGCCTCACTGGCCTCAGTTGATGGTTCGGGGAATACCGTTTATTATACCAATATCGGCGATATTTTTGCCGGTAGAGATGCCCGTTTAGCAGGTACGGTAATTCTTCCCGGCAGTCAGTTTAAAAGTAAAACTGTGGATATCTGGGCAGGCTATCAACTTGGAGATGGCTCAATTGTTACCGGTAATGCGTTTGCACAAACCAGAGATAATGTTTTGCCGGGGATTACAGGTTCCGTGCAGGTAGTTGGAGGGGATGGCCCGGTAGATGGGCTGGAGTTTAGTGCCCAATCCGGGTTTTATGTACGTAAGTATCTCGATCCGGCACCAGGTTCCGGCCAGATTGGTACAAGGAGTGAAGTATGGTGGGTTCGTTACCGTTATGCAGAAGTTTTACTGAATGCAGCAGAAGCAGCCTTCGAGTTGGGTGATGCGGCAACGGCTGCTCAATACATGAAACCTGTTCGCGATCGTGCCGGTTTAACAACAGCTTTGACGGCTGCCAATATCAGTTTCGACCGAATTGTGCATGAACGCAAAGTAGAACTGGCTTTTGAAGGGCATGAACTCTGGGACATGAAACGCTGGAGAATTGCTGATAAAGTGTGGAATGGCAGCAACATGTCGACTACAGATTTTGTTAATGCTACAAATATCGGAAGCGCTACCAGAACCAGTACACAGGTTTTCGGTTTGTGGCCATACAAATATTATAACCCTGGAAATGTAAACAACGGTAAATATATTTTTAAGGTAATCAAACCGAGTAGGGTAACTGCGGCGCATCGTTTCCGCCTGGGTAATTACTACTCTATGATTCCACAGGGAGTACTAAACGGTAATCCAAAAATTGTCAGAAACCCTAACCAGTAATCAGATATTAAACATGAAAAATAGTAAATATTTCATCATAGCTGCTTTTGTTGTGCTCTTTCTTTCTTCTTGTAAAAAAGATAATTACGATGCACCAGCAGCAGACTTTACCGGGCGAATTGTTTACCGCGGTGAAGCCATCCCTGTAGAATTTGACCAGGTTCCTTTTGAACTTTGGCAATCAGGATTTGGAAACAACTCCGCTATCCGCGTTTCTGTGGCTCAGGACGGCAGTTTTTCCGCTAAATTATTCGACGGCAATTACCGTTTGGTGTTTTCTGAAAACCAGGGTCCTTTTTTATGGAGGAAAAACTCAGCCGGCAGGCAGGACAGTATTGCCTTAAACATCAGTGGCAGTAAGGTAATGGATATTGAAGTTACGCCATATTATATGATCCGCACGCCGGTGTTTGCTGTAGCAGCTGGCAAAGTAAATGCAAGCTGTAAACTGGAAAAGATCATTACGGATGCCGCTAACGGTAAGAGTATTGAAAAGGTAACACTGTATACAAATAAAACACAGTTTGTAGATGGTAACAATAACAATGGTATACAGGAGCTATCGGGTACCGCAATTGCCGATCTGAATAATTTAAGTATGTCAGTTAACATTCCAACCATGGTGCCTGCACAGAATTATGTTTTTGCCAGGATAGCCGTTAAGATCGCGGGTGTTGATGATTTGCTATTCACACAGGTAACCAAGTTATCGTTTTAACCTATGGTGGAATTATCATTTTAACCTGACTGGTGGGCGGAGCCTGCTACGCCTACCAGTTAATAGATTGTCAACTATGAGGATGAAGTTTATCCTGTTTTTTTTATTTGCCTTGAGTAGCCACATGTTGTGGGCACAAAGCTTTAGTAATCCTTTGTTACCTTCAGGGGCCGATCCGTACAGCTTTTATAAAGGCGGTTATTATTACTATACCCATACTAGTGGGAACAGGATAGACCTCTGGAAAAGCAAAACCATTGATGGATTAAAAACTGCCGAGCGTAAAACCATCTGGAAAGCACCTCCCAATACAATGTACTCAAAAGAGATCTGGGCACCGGAGGTAATGTTTATCCGGGGTAAATGGTATGCTTATTTTGCGGCCGACGATGGCAGGAATGAGAATCACCGCATGTATGTGCTTGAAAACAGTTCCGCTAATCCCATGGAAGGTGAATGGGTTTTTAAAGGCAAAGTTGCCGATTCAACCGATAAGTGGGCCATAGATGCCGATATCATTGATTTCAAAGGTCAGTTATATATGGTTTGGTCGGGCTGGGAAGGGGACCAGAATGGAAAACAGGAAATTTTTATTGCAAAACTTAAAAACCCCTGGACGGTAGATGGACCACGGGTGAAGATTTCAAGTCCAAAATATGAATGGGAAAAGAATGGCGACCTGGGACATGGCGAACATGTTGATGTAAATGAGGGGCCGCAGTTTTTAACCCATGGGGATAAGATTTTGATTGTATACTCGGCGAGTGGTTGCTGGACAGATTTTTACGCGCTGGGTACGCTTAGCGCCTCGGCATCAGCCAACCTGCTCAATCCCGCTTCATGGACAAAATCTACTCAACCTGTATTTCAGCGTTCCGTAGCAAACGGTGTATATGCACCCGGACACAACTCTTTCTTTAAATCGCCAGATGGCAAGGAAGAATGGATTTTATATCATGCCAATGACCAGCCCGGGCAAGGATGCGGTGGTTTCCGTTCTCCAAGGGCACAGCAATTTACGTGGAACGCAGATGGAACGCCAAACTTCGGTATTCCGGTAAAAAAGGGTGAAGCGATCAACGCTCCATCAACAAACTAAAAAACAGATAAGTGATATGAAATTAAAAAACTACGCGATTATTTTATGCCTTGCACTGGCTTTTAGTACAAGCTTTGCGCAAAACAACAAAAAGGTGGGAGAGCCGGGGAAAGTATGGTCGGTTGAGAGGGCAAATGCCTGGTACGCGCAGCACAGGTGGCTCTCGGGTGCAAATTATATTCCTTCAAATGCCATTAATCAACTGGAGATGTGGCAGGCCGACACCTTTTCTCCCGACTTAATTGACAAGGAGCTGGGCTGGGCAGAAGGTATTGGTTTCAATACGATGCGGGTGTTCCTGTACAGCAAGGCCTGGAGTCAGGATCCTGCCGGGTTTAAAAAGAGAGTAGATCAGTTCCTGACTATTTCTGCAAAGCACGGGATTACTCCGATGTTTGTGTTTTTCGACGATTGCTGGAACAAGACATCAGCCATTGGCAAACAACCGGAACCTAAAACGGGCATTCATAATTCAGGCTGGCTTCAGGATCCCGGAGATCCCGATTTTAAAGACGAAGCTAAATTCGTGGAATATGAAAAATATGTAAAGGATGTATTAAGGTCGTTTAAAAATGACAAACGCATTTTGCTTTGGGACTTATACAATGAGCCGGGTAACAGCGGTAAAAAAGAGGCGACTATTCCGCTACTCACCAAAGTGATTGAGTGGGCGAGAGCTGTCAATCCCGATCAGCCTATTTCCATTGGTTTGTGGGATTGGGGTTTTAACAAGCTAAATGCATTGCAACTATTAAACTCTGATATCATTACTTATCATAACTATGAAGCGCCGGAATGGCATCAAAGAACAATTGATCTGTTAAAGGCGAGTGGACGCCCGTTAATTTGCACTGAATACATGGCCAGATCTAGAAACAGTCGTTTTGCAAACGTAATGCCTTTGCTTAAAAAGGAAAATGTTGGTGCCATTAACTGGGGTTTTGCTGCAGGTAAAACCAATACTAAATATGCATGGGATACGCCACTGGCAGACGGTTCTGATCCGATCGAATGGTTCCATGAGATTTTCCAGACTGATGGTACGCCATACCGGTTAGATGAGGTGAATGTTATTAAGAAGATGAACGGCAAATAATCTATGCCATCCGACCGGATCTGAAGAACAGCCAAAAACTAAAACACACAAATGAAACCATATATGAAAAAAACAGCATTATTTTTACCGCTGATCGGGCTTACGCTGTCCCTTTCGGCGCAGCAGAAAAGTCCGGCGTCCTGGAATCCTGTAGAGGGGAAAATATCTTCTTCCTGGGCCAATGAAGTGAATCCGAAAAGCGTATTGCCTGAATACCCCCGGCCACAATTCGAGCGTACAGGGAACTGGAAAAGCTTAAACGGATTATGGGATTATGCCATTGCAGAGAAGTCGCAGAAGCCTGCTATCAATCAGGGAAAAATACTGGTTCCTTTTGCTGTAGAATCTTCACTTTCGGGTGTGGGTAAAACGGTAGGCAAAGACAGTTTGCTATGGTACAAAACGACCTTTACAGTGCCTTCAAATATGAAGGGTAAAGATGTTCTGCTGCATTTTGGTGCGGTAGACTGGAGAACCACCGTAAGTATCAATGGCCAAGTGGCCGGAAAACATGAAGGTGGATTCGATCCTTTTTATTTCAACATTACCCCTTTTTTGAAAGGCAGTGGCGCACAGACTTTAACCGTTGAAGTTTGGGATCCTACTGACGACGGCCCGCAACCCCGTGGCAAGCAGGTGAAAAAGCCTGAAGGCATCTGGTATACCCCGGTAACCGGGATCTGGCAAACGGTATGGATTGAAGGGGTGAACAAGGCACACCTGGATCATGTGAAAATTACACCTGATATTGATCAGCAAATGGTAGAAGTGATTCCTTTTGTGGAAAACGGAACCGCTGCCGATCAGGTGAAGATTACGGCCTGGGATGGAGCAACCAAAGTTGCCGAACAAACCGGTAATGGTAAGTCGCCTGTTAAGCTGACCATCAGCAATCCGAAATTATGGAGTCCCGCATCGCCATTTTTATACCACCTTAAAATTGAGCTGATCTCCAAAAATAAAAAAGTTGATGAGGTGAAAAGTTATTTTGCCATGCGTAAAATATCAATGGGGAAAGATGCACAGGGAATTGAGCGCATGCTGCTTAACAATGCCTTTGTATTTCAGTATGGGCCTTTAGACCAGGGTTGGTGGCCAGATGGTTTGTACACTGCTCCAACGGATAAAGCTTTAAAGTTCGATATCGACAAAACCAAAGAGATGGGTTTCAATATGATCCGTAAGCACATTAAGGTAGAGCCGGCGCGCTGGTATTACTATTGTGATGTGGAGGGTATGCTGGTATGGCAGGATATGCCGAGTGGTGATTTGGGGAACCGTTGGGAAAACCGTCCGGGGGTACTTGATCACCAGACCGACCAGAAACGAAGTCCTGAATCGGAAGGCTACTATAGAAAAGAGTGGAACGAGATTATGGAAAAGTTACATAATGTTCCGTCGATAGTGGTATGGACGCCGTTTAATGAGGCTTGGGGTCAGTTTAAGACGGTGGAGATTGCTAAATGGACAAAAGAGAAAGACCCTTCCCGTTTGGTAAACACGGCGAGCGGTGGTAACTTTTTTCCGGTTGGCGATATCATCGATTTGCATAATTATCCTCATCCTGCAATGCCGAGTCCGGATTATTTTGGTAAAGACTATGCATTGGTATTGGGTGAATTTGGCGGATTGGGGCTTCCTGTTGATGGGCATGTATGGCAGCAGAAGAATAACTGGGGCTACCAGAGTTTTCAGAATACCACCGATCTTTTTAATAAGTATTCGGAATTTGTAAACCGTTTACAGGATTTCATTAAAGTTGGATTGTCGGCAGGGGTTTACACGCAAACGACTGATGTTGAAGTGGAAACCAATGGGTTTATGACTTACGATAGAAAAGTAATTAAGTTTCCGGAAGCGAAAATGAAAGAAATCCATAGCAAACTTTATCAGGTTCCGGTGGAACTGAAGAAGTAATTTTGGTTTAGTTGTTAGGCCGTTACACTTTGGTGTAGCGGTTTTTTGTTAAAAAAAATGGGCAGCTACATAGTAGCTACCCAAATCTAAATTAACGCTCTCAACTTTTGTTGATGTAAGGCTCTCACCCCTTACTTCCGTAAATATAGTATTATAAAATTCAGGACAGATCATTTTTACATCATTCATCGATAAACGGCTGTTATGTGACGATGAATATCCGGACGTAGGGGTAAATGTAACATGATGACGAGGATTCTGAATTAAATCTTGATAATCGCTATATTGGCCCTTAGTCAACATGATTCATGTATTTTACTTCAATTCCATGAAATATGGTGACCTATTTTCAATTGATTAGTGGTAGAACAACATTATTTTCAGCACCGTATTCAAGCTGCTTTTGAGCATTCAGCTATAGATTTTTCAGCATTACCCAAACAGCCTCATATGTTGCGTTCCTACTGGAATGTCGGGTTTCTATTACACCTTTCCCTTATCGTTTTTGTTTTCGAATCCTGGCTCTACTACACCAGCCTGCGCGATGCATTTAATGAAGGGCAGGTTCTGCTGAGCCTCTTTTGGGCCGGTTCGGTTCTCTTTGCCTTTAGCCACATCTTTCTGGTGGTAATGGATGGCTGGTCGCGGTTTCAGAATTATAAACGTATCAAAGACAATCTTTTCCTTCACGGGTTTAATCCCCGCATGGCCTATCCGTATATGGGGTCGAAATGTCAGCGTTCAGCATTTCTGGTCGCTGCTGCCGAACTGGGGCTTCAGCAACAGGTAAGGTCTTTTTACGAAAGGATGGGCATCAGGTGGTATCATTTTGTGCCCCGGTTTATGGTTCAGGATCCGTTATTTCTTTTCAAGCGGTCTTTTCTTTCCCGGACCTTTTTAGAGAAGTACTATGCCCCAAAGTTTGATTTCCATCAGATGTATCAACATCATCAATATACAAGTACATGCTTAGCGGAAAAAAATTAAGTAAACGATATCCCTCTGCGGTTGCGCTTGAAGAAGTATCAATTGACATTGCTGCGGGACAGATTTGTGGTTTATTAGGTCGAAATGGCGCCGGTAAAACCACGCTTTTCAGAATTCTATGCGGGCTTATTAAACCTGACAGCGGATCTTTGGTTATAGATTCTACACGTAAAAAGCCTGTGGGCGGCATTATTGAGCGGCCAGGCTTGTATCCTTATCTGAATGCACAAGATAATATCCGCATTTTCGCCGGTATTCAGGGCACTTCCACTTCGCCAGCCGCTGTTAATGAAATATTATTAAAGGTAGGTTTACCGGTCGACAGGAAAGATCCGGTGAGGAATTTTTCGCTGGGCATGAAACAGCGGTTGGGTATCGCGATCGCTTTGATCAATAATCCTGAATGTCTGGTATTGGATGAGCCATTTTCGGGACTTGATCCAGTGGGTGTATCTGACTTGATCAGCCTGATTGTTAGACTGGCCAGGGAAGAGCACATTGCTGTTTTACTTTCCTCGCACATGATGGGCGAAATTACGAGGTGCTGCGACACGCTATACATCATTGAGCAGGGAAGGATTGTCAATCACGGTCCCACGCAAGACCTTATTGAAGCACATATTACGAGTTTCAGTATTTCAGCCAGAAACATCGCGTCGTCTCATATCCTTCAAAACTTTACTGTTGAATTCGGTCCAAACGATGCGAAGGTTAATTGCCTGGCGGAAGATGTTCCGGCGCTGCTTCAAAACCTTTTAAATGAAGGCATCCAGGTCACGTCCTGTCTGCCGGTGATTACGCTTGAAGAACTTACCAAAACCAAATCAGATGCGATTACTGCTTAAAGCCGAATGGATCAAGCTCATCAGGCAGAGCAAAACCTATTATGCATTCGGTGCCATTCTCATTATCGAATCCCTCATTTTATTTACCGCGTACTATCAGGGGAGTACCATTCTCGATTTGTTGCTCGATAACCTGAAACAGTCATTTTATTTTGAAGGCAGTTTACTGAACGGGAACCTGCTGATGTACATTGTATTGAATTCGTTATGGTTTAATTTACCGCTGATACTGATGATTGTAACATCGGGGCTGGTTACAGATGAGTATAAAGACGGTACCATACAAACGGTGATGTTACAAGCTGTTGATAAATGGAAATTTATGTCTGCGAAATACATTACTGCCATTGCATTTACTGTTTTTGTGATTTTGTTTATGATGCTGAGCACTTTTGTATTGGCTTATTCCATATTTGGTGATGGCGACCTGGTGGTGTATCTGGGTACCTTGAATTTTTTCACTGCTGCAGATGCATTTCACCGGATTTGCTGGGCATTTGCTTCGGGTGCGGTGTCAATGGTTTTTTATGCCGTAGTGAGTCTCACGCTTGCGGTAATGATTAAAGAGTCATCAAAAACCTGGATTGCTTCAGCTCTTTTTCTAATCATCACTACCTTATTGCTTAAAGTAGACTTTGGTGCCGAGGTCATTAATCAGGTTTTCTTTCCAAAGTTAATCGACAGCTGGCAACAGCTTTTTGCCTACGAGCCGGACTGGTATCAGGTGCTGGTTAACAATTTCATGCTGTTGCTTTACGCCCTTGGGTTCGGTGGTTTGGGCATTTATATATTTCATAAAAACGATATCGGATGATGAGAAAGATTATATTATTGATATTGCTCATTCCTCAGCTGGTGGCTGCACAACAGATCGACGCAGATCTTCTGGCTATTAAAAAAAAGATGGACGCGGTGAAGAAGTTTTCTGCGAATATTGTTCTGGATCTTGATGTTCCGTTTATCAATATGCCGACAAAAAAAGCAAGGGTAGTGTATGCTGTGGGCAAAAGGATGGAATTTACTTCGAAAGATTTTGTGATGCTGCCTAAACGGGGCCTTGATTTTTCGCTGGCTGAGATTTTTAAATATCCCTTTATAACGGTAGACAGGGGAGTGGAGCAAAGAAACGGACAGCGTCTAAAAGTAATCAATGTGATCCCGACTACACCTGCATCGGAAATGGCGCTGGCAACCATTTATATGGACAGCAAGGCTTTGCAGATTGCTGCGCTTGATATCAATACGAAGAAGGAAGGCTCATACAGTCTTTTGATGAAGTATAATACGCCAAAAGATGTGCTTCCAAATTATGTTGAAGCCAGTTTTGCCATAGAAAAACTGAAGATTCCACTTAATTTTATGGGGAAGGGGACGACCATCGATCGCAAGAAAATGAAAAGTATGGAAACAAAAACCGGTAAGATTAAGATGCAGATCAGGGATTATGTTATCAATTAACCCCATATATCATTGTAGCTAATGCGTGCCGTATTGCGCAAATCAGGTGATTATTCCTATATTGTTTGCAAATTAAACCATGAGCGAAACTAAGGATATCATAGAGAAGATTAAAGGGTACGAAAAGCGGGAAACCGAATTAAAGCTCGACAATGCGGAACTGAGGCAACTGATCCGTGCGCTCACACTGGTAGATGAGAAAAGTGCGGTACTCAATTCCATTATTGAATCTTCAGACGATGCCATCATCAGTAAAGATTTAAACAGTATCATTACCAGCTGGAATGCATCTGCTACGCGGATATTCGGGTATTTGCCAGATGAAATGATTGGAGAATCAATTCTTAAACTTATTCCCCTTGAGCGTCATGATGAAGAGCCTAAAATTCTTTCTCAACTACGGCAGGGTTTACGGGTAAATCATTTCGAAACGCAAAGACTCAGAAAAGATGGTACGCTGATTCACGTATCGCTAACCATTTCACCCATAAAAGATAATTACGGCAATGTGGTTGGTTTATCTAAAATAGCACGCGACATTACCGATAAAAAATTAATGCAGCAGAAGAAGGATGAGTTTGTAAGTTTTGTGAGTCACGAACTTAAAACACCGCTCACTTCGCTTAAATCGTATATTCAGGTTGCTGCTAAAAAAACTTCTGATGAGATTTTCCTGTTGAAAGCCTTGGGCAGGGCAGAAGTTCAGGCAAAAAAAATGGAGAACATGATCAGGGACTTTTTAAACCTATCCCGCTTTGAAGAAGGCAAAATCAGCATTGAGAATGCAGTATTCGACGTGGTAAATACCCTTGATGACTGTATAGCTGATGCATTGGTCATCAGTCATAAACATGCGATCAATTATCAGGGACTGGCTTCCTGTAAGGTAAATGCGGATCAGGAAAAAATTGCCATGGTGATCACCAACCTGATCAGTAATGCTCAGAAATATTCTCCAGACGGGGGTGACATCACGGTGAGTTGCGAACGTCACCACCAGATGGTAAACATTAAGGTAGCTGATAAAGGGCTGGGCATTTCTACAGAAAATCAAAAACTTTTGTTCCAGAAATTTCATAGAGTGGAAACCGAAAAAACCAAACTTATTCCCGGATTCGGAATTGGGCTTTACCTGGTATCTACCGTTTTAACGCTTCATGGTTCTCAGATTGTGCTTAAGAGCGAACTGGGAAGCGGATCGGAATTTTCGTTTGAACTGCCTGCCGGTTAAACGTCGTCGAAGTAATCGTAATGTTCGTTTTGTAATATTGATCAGCCCAACACCGCATGATGCGGTACTGGACTGATGAGTTTGAGGAAGACTATGGCTGGCCGTTTCCACCAGCTGCCCCATAAATCTGGCCTGTTGAAAAGCTAGCATCATTGGAAGCGAGTTGTACATATATAGATGCCAGTTCAGCAGGTTGTCCGGGGCGGCCTAAAGGGGTGTCTTTACCAAATGCTTTAAGTTTTTCAGGTGTCGAGCCACCGCCCATTTGGAGTGGTGTCCATATCGGACCGGGTGCCACCCCATTTACGCGTATGCCTTTCGGACCTAATTGCTTGGCCAGTGACTTCACGAAATTTGTGGTCGCAGCTTTTGTTTGTGCATAATCATAAAGATCCGGGGAGGGATCGGTAGCCTGGACTGAAGTGGTACCGATGATCGATGAGCCCGGTTTCAGATAAGGTAATGCGGCCTTAATGATCCAGAACGGGGCGTAAATGTTGGTTTTTATTGTCCAGTCAAACTGATCGCTGGTAATGTCGAGAATGGAAGGGTTAGATTGTTGTCGTGCTGCATTGCTGACTAAGATATCCAATCCACCAAGTTGTTTGGCTGCTTCATCCACGAGTTTTTTACAAAAGCTTTCGTCGCGGATATCGCCTGGGATTGCGATTGCTTTTCTTCCGGCTTTTTTTATAAGTTCAATCACTTCCTTTGCATCGGGCTCTTCCTGAGGAAGGTAATTGATGGCTACATCTGCGCCTTCACGAGCGTAGGCAATTGCTGCTGCTCTGCCCATCCCTGAGTCTCCACCAGTGATTAAAGCTTTTCTGCCTGATAAGCGACCTGAGCCCTTGTAAGTTGTTTCTCCATGATCTGGCCGGGGGTCCATTTTGCTTGCCAGGGCCGGCCAGGGCTGATTTTGATGGATAAAAGGTGGTCTCGGATATTTTGTAGTCGGATCCTGTAAATCTGCATCGCCCAAATGAAAACCACCTGGCTCTCCGGCATTTGCTAATATAGGTGAGGCAGCTACTGCCGCCATTGCCAGGCTTAGGCCGCCCAGCGCTTTTCTTCTGGTAATTTTGTTGTCATCCATTGGGTTGATTCTTTATCTGTTTTATTAAAGAACCCTCCGCTTTTTTTTTGGTTTGATATTTTTCAAAAAAGCTAAAACCTGCTTGTTTTTTTTGGTGGCTGACTAAAATTATAATGTAAAAATGTGCCGCTAGCCATTCACCACTTCCCCGCCATTAACATGGATCACCTGTCCGGTAATAAAAGAAGCATCTTCGCTGGCCAGAAAAACATAAGCGGGGGCAACTTCTGAGGGTTGTCCGGCACGTTCCATGGCAGTTTCAGAACCAAAAGACTTAATTTTTTCTTCGTCAAAGGTAGAAACAATCAGTGGTGTCCAAACCGGGCCTGGCGCCACCGCATTTACACGTATCCCCGTTTTAGCCAGGTTCGTTGCCAGCGACCGCGTGAAGGAGGTAATTGCGCCTTTCGTTGAAGAATAATCAATCAGGTTTGGTGAAGAGCGATAGGCAGTCACTGAAGTGGTATTGATGATGCAATCGCCCGGCCCGAGGTGCGGCAATACTTCATCAGCAAAATAGAAGTAGCCAAAAATGTTCGTCCTGAAAGTATCCTCAAGCTGTTTATGATCTATTTTTTTCGGATCTTTCTGCGGTACCTGCATACCGGCGTTGTTCACCAGAATATTTAATTTGCCGAAATGCTGAACAACCTTTTCAACTGCTTTACTGCAAAAGGCAGGTTTTTTAACATCTCCTTTAATTAAAAGACAGGATCTGTCTTCAGCCTCAACCATTGTTTGCGTTTCTTTCGCATCGCCATCTTCGCTGAGATAAACGATGGCAACATGGGCACCTTCCCGTGCAAAATGTACGGCAACTGCGCGTCCTATCCCACTGTCGCCCCCCGTAATCAGCGCCACCTTTCCGGCAAGTTTACCACTTCCCTGATAGGTTTTTTTAATTACTTCAGGTCTTGGATCCATTCTGGATTCGATGCCAGGCTGTCTATGTTGTTTTTCAGGTGTTTTCATAATGGATTATTTATTAACATTTTCCATTGTGAATGGTTTTCGGATAAGGAAGAAAGAGATGGTTGTTGACTAAATTTCAACCGGCAAACAAGATGTAAGTATCGAATGGGTCAGGTGCGGTTCAGAGACGAATTTGAAGTTGGGTTGGCCTTTAAGTATGAGTTTGGCCGGTTTTCAGAGGGGATTGCAAATGGAGAAATGGAATGATCATGGCTGTGAATGATGTCGATCAGACGGGGTTCTACCATTCAGACTATATAAAACCCAGTTTTTATTGGAAAAGGCTTTTTTCAAGTCAAGGCCGTTCCTCGTCAGCCTTTCCAGTACACCGCTGTTTAAAAGGCTAAAATATCTACCTGGATTTGCGTCGCTGGGTATGAGAATATATTCAACATGTTTTTTTGGAACTTCAAGTGCGGCCAGAAAGGTTTTTTGGGACGGTACCAGAAATTGTTTGGCAGAACGCGACAGCGCAATGATGCGATATGAGGTAGCATCATCAGTCAGTATTTTGTCCATCTCCGGAATCTGAGCAATTTTCTCAGCAAACAACTTATCTTCATCTGCAACTATTGCGTTTGGTTGAGAAACCATTTTCGCAAATTGAGCAACATAATTCCGCTCTTCAGGAATATTGGAATTTTTCATCATCAGATATCCACTTATCAATTGAAGGAAAGTTACTGCCAGATAGAACTGACCGGTAAAACGTAAGTTTTCTAAATGCCTGGCATTTAAAATAATTCCCCAGCACATGCAGATGAAGGCGGCATAAAATCCAACCTGTAGAAAAACGTCGGGATATTTGATTTTAAGGAATTCCATAAAAAGGAACATTGCAAATACGATAAAGGTATTACGCATATTACTTTTAAAAATAGACAGGCAAAGTAAAATCATTGGCGCATACAGCAAAATTCGTACTGTGGTCAAAAAGCTCATCTCAGGAAAGAAAAAAGTATGCTCAACAGGATTAAAGCTGTTAAAGTTTTCTGTTTGGTTAACTATAGCCAGGTAATTGGCATAAGGGCTGTCTAAAAAATAGTTAGGGTCGCCAGTATAAACCTGGTTTAAAAGCCTGAAAACAAAAACACCTGTTAATGGTAATGCAAATACAATCAAATAAACTGCAATGGTCTTATTGGTGAGCTTTCTTCTGATAGAGAGGCTATTAAATGCAAAGGCAATACGTTCAAGTGGGTCTGTTTTGGCAATCTGCATGGACTGCAGCGCCGCAATAAAAATAACCGGCAGTATAAAGAGGGCTAGCCATATAAACTTAAAATTTGAGAAAACCAGCATGGTAAAATATATACTGGCCACCGATATGTGATAAGAGGTATTATATTTAAAATATTTGTAAAAGGCAGAAATAAAAAGATAAAAGAAAATCAGGGTCATGTAATCACTTTTACCTGATACGGCGATGAATAAGAAAGCCGGGTGAAACAAAAAGGTCATTATTATTCCTGCAAAAAGCCAGTGCCTGTGCTGGTGCGTTTCAATTGAATTAGCAATAACAAAAAACAAGACCGAAGTGCCCGCTGCTGAAGTGATGTAGGGTGCGAAAGCAATATCAAAAATGGAAAATAACCAGGTGGAAAGAAAAGAAAGCTGGGGGAATGTTAATCCAACCAATGTAATTTTATCTACATTACCACCCCTGAATAAAATAGATTTTTCTGCGAAAAATAAGCCTTCATTGCTGTAGATACCCTTATAAAATAATAAATAAGCCAGGGTAAGATAATAGCCGAAAAGCAGGAAAGAGATAGGGTATAAACGGTATTTAGATTGGATTAAAGTTTTCATTGTTCGGTTTTTTTTCCCTGCTGGGCACTTACTTTACTTAGGCCATGATTTGTTTTTTCCCAATAAAATGGTTTTGTAACTAGTTGCCATAGACCTTTATATGCTGAAATGGAATGCATAAGCCAATAGACAGGGTTAACAATGGCAAATAGAATCAGCTCGTAAAAGCGTCGCTTAAAAACTGCAATCATATTTACATAAATCATCAATATGTTACCAACAACCAGGTTAAAAGTGGAGATATAAAGCACCCAGTCTGGAAAGATGGTTTTGATGTTTTTCAGGTCTAAAATAATGTAGCATAAAAAAAGGACAAGCAGTATCGGATAGACAAGAAATGTGAGTGGGGTAGCGCCAATAAAAAAATTAAATCCCCAAAAACCTTTCCATCCAATTTTCCTGATCAGCTCTGCAGGATTGCGCATATGTACCAGATAGGTTTGCATATAACCCTTAATCCAACGAGACCTTTGTCTGATCCAGTTGAAAGGTTCATTATTGGCTTCCTCGTAGGTGGTGGAATTTACGAGCGCTACCTTGTAACCCTTAGCGAAGGCACGAATGCCAAGATCAGCGTCTTCTGTTACATTAAAAGGGTCCCAGCCCCCAAGCTCTATTAGCTTCTCCATTTTAAAATGATTGCTTGTACCGCCAAGTGGAATGGGAATGTCCAAAGTGCCCAAACCTGGCAGCATGTAATCAAACCAGTAAGAATATTCCAGTGTAAACATTTTGGTCAGGAAATTTTCGTTCCTGTTAAAATAATTTAAGGCACATTGGATACATATAAAATTCGAGGGTAGTTTGTTAAATAACAGTACAACCTTTTTCAGCTGGTCCTGGTCTGGTACGTCTTCTGCATCATATATGGTGAGATATTCGCCCCTGGAGAAATGTAAGCCATAGTTACAGGCCTTAGGCTTGGTTTTGGGCATGTGAAAAGGTACCACTACTACTTCGAATATGGCCGGGAAATCAAGATCCCTCACCGCATTGAGAGTCTTGTCGTCATCTTCCTCAATTAACAATTTAATGTCCAGTTTTTCTCTGGGATAGTCAAGAGATTGCAGATTCCAGATCAGTTTTCGAATCAGCTTATCTTCTTTGTAAACCGGTAACTGAATAGTGAAAACAGGCAATTCCTTAGTGTTCATTTGTTTTAGTTCTTTCTTGCTTACCGCCTGAAATAGTTCAAGTTTGGATCCGGTTAGGGCAAGGTAAAGTTTAAAAACAATGGCCACCAGGAAGAAGGTGCTCATTAAGATGTTGATGATGATGGTGGTATTGATAAAATTGAGAAATAAGGCAATTGCCACCAGCGCGCATACGCTGAACAGAACGATCAGCTGGTTGGGGGTAAAGGTAACCAACGCAGAACTATCTGGATCGCGGTTGAGCAAATCAAACACTGCAGACTTTACATATTCTCCGCCTAGTAATTTATGCGCTAACCATAGCATATCCAGATCTGAGCAGACGATTACTTCCGTTTCCATACCCCAGTTTTGCGATACCGATCCGATATCAGATAATGCATAAGGATTGGCGACAGCAACGACGAGTCTGTTATCTTCAATCCTCAGTGGTAAAATTAGATTCCGGTCTACTTCTTTGAGATCGTTTTTGATCATGACCAGTTGATCAACAGTTTCCTGTCTTATATTATGAAAGAAATAGCCATAACCTTCAAGAAATTGCTTATAGCGCTTACGGCTGATATAGCCAAAATTAAGCGCAATCTTGATGAGGGATAGACCGCTGGATTGCTCGAAATCATTCATACGCTTCAGTTGCCGATGGTTAATCAATCCCTGATCGAGCAATAATTTTCCCAATTGATCTGTGGCTATGTCTGGCATGCTAAAAGCGGATAATTCCGGTTAACATTCCGCCTTCGCCTATTCCCGAGTTTCGGTTGAATACATCATGGAAAACCCCTGCGAAAATCCAGTTATCCCCTGTAATCCGCTGGCCAATACCCAAAGTTGCCTTTATATAAGTGAAGGCCGTATTTGAAGCTAAATTCTGAGGGTCAAATAAATTTGACCGGTAGGAGCTAACGCCACTGAATTCGCCTGTAAGCTGATTGTTTTTTCCGATTTTTAGTCCCGAAGTGGCCAGGTAGGTAAATTGACCAACATTGCCTACCTTATCTCCCAGGTATTGACGGTATCCGGCTTCTACGTTGAAATAAGTGCGTTCCGAAGCATTTCCACTAAACATGAGCTTTAATTCTGTTCCGAACTGGCCATACCCTGCTACCGGATTTTTATTCGTTCCATATAGCGGAACACTGGCAAGGGCCTGCCCTGACAGATAATACTGATCTTTATTGAACTTCACGAAATTGTACTTTAGGCCAACCTCAAGGTCGGTTAATGTAGTATTGGTATTGCTTTGATAATCATTCGCAAATCTGGCAGAACTTAATGGTATTTTGGCGACAAGATCCAGCCGGTCTGTTATGCCATGCTCAAGGTATAGTTGTGCCGTAAGTGAGGTGTATTTTCCATTGTTGCCATAATCAAATTTGTTTCCATCTGCATCCCGGTAAGCTACCGCCTTAAAGTAACTTAGATAAGGGGAAAGAAGTGTTTTTCTTTTTCCAGTCGGGAAGCCGCTACCGAAGCATTCCTGTGTAAAACAGGCGCATACCAAAAGTATAAATATTGATGTTTTAGGTTTAAGTTTCATCATTTAAGGATTAAGCGGTTACAATTTTTTGAGATTGTTTAACTTTTTTACGAACATACAGGTAGCTCAGGAAGATCAGGAACAAAGTGCCTGCCAGCAGGAGGAGTTTATATTTTCCCCAAAATAAGCTGAACGCCGTGTTTCCATTATCGGCATACCGTACATTATTGCTGTTTTGCGCCAGGTTAAAAATGAGGTGATCATTTTTATTGCTAATGAGCGTATTTCCTGAAAATTGGTTCAGTTGCTCGTTCATATTGCTGACTGTTTGTTGTAATGCTGCAGACGAAAAGCCTTCATCAGGAATGGTAATGGATAGCACCGCGGGGAACTGTTCATCTTCAAAAATTTGTGCTATAGCAGAACGATCTGGTGCCGACAGCTGGTAAATTACCTCATTGCTGGCATTATCATATATGGCAAAAGACTGGTTATATTTAAGCGGCATTTGCTTGAACTTCCCTAACAAGGCATCTTTTCTTCCGGAAATAAGAATAATGTTTTTTCCTGCGTACTGTTCCGCATGGTCTGCAAAGTCAACCACCGGACGGTATCTGATTTCATTGCTGTAATGATCGTTAATTTCACTAACCAGTTTGGCTATTGCCTGTACTGATGACGACAAGGCATTCTTAGATACAAGTATTGCAGCCTCTTGCTGGAAAGCATCAGGATAACTAAAAAAAGTAAGGTTTTTCTCACTAAGTTTTGATTGAACAGTGAGATAAGAGTTTTTGGCGTCGACCTGTCCGATAAAGTTGCGAAAGTTTCCTGCGCAAATTCCATCAGCAGCATGAAATACAAATTCCGTTCTTAAAGTGTTGAACTTCTTCAATTGATAACGGTTAACACTTGTGCTCACCCTCAACGATCCAGACTCATTCAATTGCGCGCTGGAGATGAGTGCATTATTCAGGTAAATGTTGAAATAACCTCTGTCTTGTTTCTCCAGGCCGGTATATTTGATGCTGAATTCCGCATTGATATCGGCCGGCAGGTCGGCAAAGGCCGAAGTTTTGAAGGCGAAATTGTGATATAAACTCCCGCTTCCGGTCATCAGGATATTATTGTCTTCCAGATCAGAAAGGTAAAGCCGGTTTGTTTTTGTATAGGGTTTATATGCCGATTTGTTAATCAGAAGATGATCCTGGAAGCAAGCCTCAAAAATTCCTTTAGTCAATACCGCATCCAGGGATTTTGATAAGCCCGGAATGTCTTTGGCTGTTAGAAACAACACCTGATCAACCTGATCGAGACCATTATTTTTATAAAGGTAAACCAAGCCCTGACCAGCTTTTGGACCTATCTTGATTTTTGATCTGAAAGCAGGTTTTATTTTGTGTAACAAGCCAATGTAAATAAAATCCTTTAGCTGTGCCGGCATTTCATCCTGTGAATACAATCTGATGTCATTTATACCTGCTTTTCGCAGTCTGGCATAGGTTAGGGCCACGGTTTGCAGCTCCCCCGAAGATATATTATTCGGGTACACGATCGCTTTCTTCGTAAACAGGGTGTTAGAAAGATTAATTGCTGCCAGACCGTAATTTTTGTTTAAGGCCCAGTTAATTGCAGTAGACGGTAAAACCTTAAGCCAAAGCGACGGATTGTTTTCATCCTGACAAGGATCATCGCCAACGAATAACTGCGCACGGATAGTTAATTTTAGGAAAACATCCTTCTGTCCGGAGTTTAACTGCATGGGAATTGATATCCTGTTTACCGAGTCTTTACTGATGGCGCCACTAAAGGTGGGCTCGTCGTTTATGGAAACATGTATGTAACTTTTATTGAAATTCAGCGTAGCCGGGATTTCATACTGCAGTGATAGCATACTGCCATTTATCTGCTGATTGGGCAATAAGCGGATGTAATAGCTGTAGGAGCCGCTGGTACCTTTTAGAATTTGGGTAGGAATACCGTAAGAACTAAAACTGCGCTGCGCAAAAAGGTGGAGACCAATTAATGCAAAAAAGACCAGAAGGTAAAGTTTTTTCATATTGGATTTGTGTTATTAGTATTCATCTGGTGATTGGGTATTAAATCTGATTTCATAGGCTGAATAGTTTGTGCTGCTATGGTAGTGCAGATTTGCATTCATTTTATTTGCCAGCAACCTCGCGATATAAAACCCCGGGCCAAGGCCTTTCTGAAGGCTTTGTGGTGTTGGATGTGCAGGCATCCAGTTTTCTGAACGGAAAGGATTCAGGTTTACGTTGGCGTTAATGCAAGCAATTACAAGCACATATTCTTTTTCGATAGTTCTGACGCTGGTTAAAAATGTGCAGCCGGGAGATGAAAATTTTAAACTGTTTGCAAACAAATTAAAAAGAAGCTGATCGAAATAAAGCTGATCAAGCTGTTGCCTGTATTTCGGTTGTTTGGCAACTTGCTGAAAGGAGACCTGATGGCTTGCGAACTGTACGGTCATGCAAGCGGCAACCTCTTTAACAGACTGCAATACATCAACCGCTGAATATTGCAACAGAATATCGCTTGCAGGTGCATCATCTTCCTCGGGTAACAGCTGTACGAGTTGCTCCAAACTGGCCACACTGTGCTGTATATCGGCAATCGCATTCAGATTAGTGTCTGTTTGGCGCATCTCTTTAGAGGTTCGGTTAATTTCATCGATAAATACATGAATATCCTGTTTTACCAACGAAAGAAAAGTATCTTGCTGCATCACCAGTTCTGTTAGTCTGGAGTTAGACTCTTCGATTTCAATATTTTTTTTAGACAGCTCTTGATGGAGCACATGGAGCTGAGCAGTTGAATATTTCACTTTCAGGTCATTCAGTGTATTTCTTTTGATGATGCTATGCCGGGCTACAGGTATAAAGCAGGAAAAGAACCCTGTCATAATAAACAATCCGGCCCCTTGAGTAATAAATAATGCCAGACTTCCATTGTTAATTGTGTGAAAACAAAGCACAATCATGAACAACGTGGAGAAAAAATGACCAAAAGAATTAGATGGATGCCAGAATACTGCAAGGTTAAACAGCATAAACAAACTTGCATAAACCAGAAAAAATATTGGTGCAACTTCAAACGACACCAGATTACAGAGTACTGCGGCATTACACGAAATGGTGAAAAAAGTAACATGCAGCGGGATCAGGGGCGATACCCGTTTTGCCGAACAGATATCATATACTGCATAAATGACTAAAACCGTTATCACCTTGATAAGAAGGAGGGTTTGATATATTTCGTACGCATAAATGTAATCCAATATACCTAACAGCGGATAAAAGAAAATGACCGTCCAAATAATGATATTGGAGTAGTACAGGTATTTTTTTACCAGCTGCTTGTGCAGTGCATTATCATTTACTTGGATAGCATGGATTATGCTATCTTTGGAATGCAGGATCATAAACGACTAAGGATGAAGACTGCCTAAAAGTAACAAAATTTATACTATGAAACGTATACTTATAGTGATTTTACTTGTATTATATGTTCAATTTAATGTTTTTGCGCAGAAAGACCGGTCGTTTGATAGAAACAGGCAATTATCCAGAGGGATTAATATATCCTGGCTTGAAAATTACTGGAATCCTAAAGTTTTACAATCAAAACCAATCAATTACAAAGATTTTGAGCTTATCCGAAAACTCGGCTTTAAAACCATAAGGTTACCCGTAGATTTTGAAAAGTTTTATGTGAATGGATCTGAGGCTGAGCGGGCCGCTTTGATGACCAATATTGAAGATGTGATTTCGAATTGCAGGCAGTTTCGACTTCATTTGATTTTGGTGAATCATTATGGTACTTTGAAAAAAGAAACTTATCTGCGTGACAGCGGCAGGCTTATACAGCTATGGGGAGTCATTGAAAAGAAGTTTAGAAAAATCAGTACCGAAAACCTTTACTTTGAGATTCTTAACGAACCGACCATTAGTGACACCTTATGGTTGCCGCTGGCAGGGAAAGTAATTGCTGCCATCCGGAAATATTCTCCTGACCGAACGATTATTATAGGTGCATCTAATTACAACAGTATTTACGAGCTAAGCAGAATTAAACCATTATCTGCCAAAAACGTTATTTATACTTTCCATTTTTATGAACCTTTTATTTTTACTCATCAGGGTGCAGAGTGGGTGGGTAAGCAGGTGAGTACCAAAGGAATTCCCTTTCCATATACGGCCGGCACGATGCCTCCGATTAATCCTCTTGCTCTGGGTACAGCAGGCGAGAAAAATTATAATAATTATAAAAATGAGGGGAAGCAAGGGGCAATCAGCGACAAACTTCAGATTGTGGCCAGCTGGGCATTGAAAAACCATGTGCCTGTGCTTTGCGGAGAATATGGAGCATACCGCAGGTATGTTCCTGATCATGAACTTGCAAAATACCTGTTAGCTGTGAGAAGCGAACTGGATGCACGCAAAATCCCAGGTATCATTTGGGACTACAATCAAAATTTCTCAATATTTAATCAGTCTGCAGATATTAATAACCTTTCTTCGCAAATGAAAAAGGCCATTGGGTACATGCCTTGACAAAAAGCTGTCCATTAGTTTTTTTAAAGTTGCTTTATAAAATCTATGATCTTGTATTGGTTATATAAAAAAAGATCAATACACTAATGTTTATTTTATAACCTATCTTATATCCGGGACGTGCATATCCCATGCAGAAGGTCATTAAAAAAAAGCATCACGTTTATTATGACTACCTTACAGCAAAACCATATCCATATGAAAATTGCTGTTTTTAGTACCTGCGATTACGATCAGGAATTTCTTGAAAAATACAATACCTCGCACCAGCTTGTCTTTTTTGAACAGGCATTGAATCCTGACAGTGCTGGCCTTGCACAGGGTTTCGATGCAGTTTGTCTTTTTGTTAACGACAAGGGGGATGCCAAGGTCCTTTCAGCGCTTGCCGGGTATGGAATTAAGCTTATTCTTCTCCGCTGTGCTGGATTTAACAACATTGACCTTGATTTCGCGGAAGAAATGTGTATCAAAATTCTTCGTGTCCCGGCCTATTCACCCGAGGCTGTAGCTGAGCATACCATGGCAATGATGTTGACACTCAACCGTAAAACTCATAAGGCATATAACAGAATCAGGGAAGGAAATTTCTCTCTGACATCTTTAATGGGCTTCAATATGCATGGTTCGAAGGTTGCCCTGATCGGAACAGGTAACATCGGAAAGGCTTTGTATAAAATTCTAAAAGGATTTGGTTGCAGGATTACTGCCTATGATCCTTATCCCGATGCTGAGCTTGTAGCCGACGGACTGGAATATATGGGATTGCATGAAGCATTAAGCAACGCTGAAATAGTATCGTTACACTGTCCCTTAACAGATGAGTCCTTCCATATGATTAACGAACAATCTTTAAAATACTTTAAAAAAGGATCGATGCTGATTAATACGAGCAGGGGGGCACTTATTGATACACCGGCAGTTGTTGGATCACTAAAGTCTGGTCAGTTGGGTTATCTCGGCCTTGATGTTTATGAACAGGAGGCCGCACTTTTCTTTCAGGACTTGTCAGGAACGGTTATACAAGACGACCTGATTGCCCGATTGATCTCATTCCCCAATGTACTCATTACCTCACATCAGGGCTTTTTTACCCGTGAAGCCATGCAACAAATTGCGGAAACGACTTTTTTAAATGCAGATGCTTTCCTTGCTGGAAAGAATTTGGTTAATGAGATCAAGCCATGATTTCTCAGCCGCAATTGTCCGGAAGTGATAAATTAATACGCGGGTTCATTATTTCATGGATATTGGGCTGTATATTCTATTTACTGCAATATGCTATACGCTCCTCTCCTGCGGTAATGATCAATGAGCTATCGGATGCTTTCACCATGTCGCCCTTCGAAGTGAGCGCTATATTAGGATCCTACTATTATACCTATGCACTTTTGAGCCTGTTAGCTGGAGTGGCATATGATCGTTACGGGGCAAAATACCCGATAGCCATCGGGGCGGGGATTCTATGTGCCGGCTGTCTGATATTTTCAGGTTCAGGGGTTATTGAAGGTTATTCCGGACGTATGCTACAGGGTGCGGGCAGTGCATTTTCATTTACCGGATGCGTTTATCTTGCTTCACACGGATTTCGTGCAAAATATATTGCCACCGCTATTGGCGTTACCCAGTGTATGGGAATGTTAGGTGGGTCGTCCGGGCAGTTCCTTGTCGGTCCTATGATTGAGGCTGGATTTCCGGTCCATTTGTTCTGGGTGATTATTGGATCAGCCTGTGGCGTTATTTGTTTAATGCTGCTTTTAACTACACCCAAAGAGCCGAAGACTTCAAATGGCCTAACTGCTACATATATTATAGGTTCATATAAAATTGTGTTTACCAACCCGCAAACTTATCTGAGTTGGCTTATTTCCGGATTGCTTTTTGTTCCTACTACGGTTTTTGCCATGACCTGGGCAATATCATTTCTTGTACATGACAGAGGAGTTGACAGGCATGCGGCTGTCCTCATAAGCGCAATGGTTCCGCTGGGCTGGGTAATCGGCTGTCCATTAATGGGCTATATTTCCGATCGGATCGGCAGGCGAAAACCTGTATTAATTGCAGGATGTGTAATGATGATACTTTGCTTTGGACAATTGATTTTTTACCCTTTACTTATTCCAGCATTTCTTTCCATGTTGATATTTGGTATAGCCTCAGGTGTAGCGATGATTCCATATACCATAATCAAAGAGGCTAACCCCGATAAGGTTAAGGGCAGCGCAACAGGAGGAATCAACTTTATCACATTCGGCGTTACTTCATTTTTGGGACCTGTATTTTCTTTTTATTTTGGAAAAACGCTTAATTCTGCAACCGATGCGGAACAGCATTTCCGGTCAGCAGGCTTCTTTATTTTGGCTATTATTTCGCTTGCGTTAATATTAAGCTTTGTTATCCGGGAAACCGGCAAGGGGAGGGATCAAAAGTCCGTTTAAAACAGCCATCCATATTTACGTAGCCAACGATTATTCTCTGCTCTTCAACGATTCGTTTCCTTATTTCGCAGAATGCCTATTCGCCTTTAAGGGGTGCAGTGGTACATTTATGTCGATAAATAAGAAAAACACTAAACTTTCAGACATGAACAATTATTATCTTAGCTAACTCATTTAACCCCGTGTCAAAACAAATCATCAAGCTTATGTCAGACTTCAGCAAACTTAAGGAACACATCCAAAAGCGTCATCCTTTCACAGATAACGAGGCAGATGACTTTTGCGAAAATTTTAAGCTGATCCGCGTGAAGAAAAGACAGTTTATCGTTCAGCCCGAGTTTGTTGCGAAAAACAGATTTTTTGTGTTAGAGGGTAGCTTCCGGGCTTATGTGATTGGAGATGAAGGGCATGAGCATACTATACAATTTGCTATTGAAGACTGGTGGATTACAGATTACAACAGTTACATTTTTCAGCACCCTGCTTCTATGTTTGTAATGGCACTGGAAGACAGCCTTGTTCTACAAATTAGTTACGAAACGGAACAGGAACTGAAAAAAAGGGCACACGTGTATGAGACTTTCTTCAGGATACTTGCCGAGCATACGGCTGCACATATGGCCAGGCGGGTAATTCTTAATTTAACCAAAACTGCAGAACAGCGTTTCGAATTCATTCAGGAGAAATATCCGGCAATCGTAAACAGAGTGCCGCAGTATGCTTTAGCTTCTTACCTCGGAATCACTACGGAATATCTGTCAAAGCTTAGGAATAGGCGTGTTTCGCAAAAAAGTTAATCTACTTCAACTTTTTTAGTTGAACCAGTTCGTGTTCATTTCCTAAACCAGTTCATCGTTAGATTGATATCAACCCGCCAAATTTGTAGTGTCACTGAAAGACATTTTTTACTAAAAATAATCATACGAAAATGGCAAATCTAACGAAAACCCAGGTTTTAATCATGGCAGCAACAGCAGGTATTGCGGTTGCCAATGTATACTACAGTCAACCCATTCTACAGGCCATGGCTACGCAGTTTCATATCAGTATAGAAAAAGCAGGTAATATCTCTGTACTTTCTCAAATTGGTTACGGGCTGGGGCTTTTCCTGCTAACGCCTATTGGAGACATGATTGAGCGGAAGAAGCTGATCCTTTATCTCCAGGTCGGGTTGATTTTATCTCTGCTCCTTATTGCCTTTTCTCCAAGCTTAATACTTTTATATGCAGGAAGTCTGCTTATAGGCGTTTTTTCTGTGGTTGCTCAGGTCATTTTACCTATGGCTGCCAGTCTGGTAAAGGAAAATCGTGGTAAGATTGTAGGGCAGATCTTCACGGGTATTTTAATAGGAATCCTCGTCGCAAGAGTTTACAGTGGATTCATCACTGGCATTCTTGGATGGCAGTATGTTTACATTATTTCTGCACTTATGGTGCTGATCACTGCAGTATTAATGCAGCGTGATTTTCCAACAACCAACGAACGTTTTAGCGGAACTTACGGAGGCTTGTTAAGATCGACCATTGCTCAACTGGGGCGATTTCCACTATTGAGAAGAACAGCGTTGACTGGTATGCTTGCCTTTGGCACGCTCAGTGCTTTTTGGGTAAGCTTAACTTTTTACCTGAGCGGAGCGCCATTTAGCTATTCTGCCTCTAGCATAGGGCTGTTTGGTCTGCTTGCTGCCGCCGGTGCATTAATTGCCCCCGTATTTGGCAAACTGGCCGATAAGGGTACGCCTTCCAGGTCGCTGCTATTTTCTACGGCAATCACGCTGATCAGCATTCTTCTGCTAAAACTTTTTCCCGGATCAATCGCTGCAATCTGGGTTACCGTTATGCTATTGGATATTGGTGTTCAGGCCACTCAAGTGACAAATATAGCAGTAATATACACTCTTGATCAGAAAGCGAACAGTCGCATCAATACAGTTTACATGACCAGCTATTTTATTGGAGGCGCTTTAGGATCTTACATTGCGATACAACTATACCAAGCCGGAGGGTGGGGTTTATCGACATCGTTTATGGGCGCAATGGCGCTGGCAGCCATCGCGAATGTAGTGCTCACTAAACGTTTATCTAAACCAAAAACCAGTATATAGATATGAAAATCCTAGTAATAGGAGGCTCTATAGGAGGACTGTGTGCAGGAATTGCCCTGCTGGAAAGGGGCTTTGATGTCGAAATTTATGAGCGGTCTTCCGGAGCTTTGAAAGATCGGGGAGCAGGATTGGTGATCCAGCCTGATATGATGGAATACCTGGTGGAAGCGGGTGTTTCAACAAGGGAAATTTTTGGCGTTCTTGCCGCCCACCGTCAGGTTCTCGATGATAACGGAAATCCTTCATTGATATACCCCAACGATACCGTTTTTACCTCCTGGAACTACCTGTGGAAACAGTTGAGGAATTCTTTTCCTTCTTTAAAATATCATCAGGGTTATGAGCTCACAAGCGTTCAAGATCAGCAGGAAAAGGTGATAGCAAGTTTTAAAAACGGCAAGGTCATCCAGGCAGATCTGCTCATCGGTGCAGACGGAGTGAACTCTGTAGTTCGCGAATACCTGTTTCCAGGAAACCATCCACGTTATGCAGGCTACATTGCCTACAGGGGACTCATTCCAGAAAGTGAACTTAATGTCGAGGAAATTGCTTTCTTTTCAGATAAATTTTCTATCTATCCTTATGCGAATTCACATTTGCTTTGCTACACCATTCCTGGTCCGGGGGGCGAGCTTAAAGAAGGGAAACGCTTATTGAACTGGGTATGGTTTCAAAATAAATCATCAGTAGAGCTAAGGAAAATTTTGACTGATAAGGATGGAAGGCTCCACGAATTCTCTATCCCCGCCGGATACCTGAGCGAAGAAAGTGTAAGCGAGCTTAAGGCAAGGGCGGATGATGAGTTACCTGAAATTTTGAGAAAAAGGGTATACCAAACCAAAAATCCATTTGTACAGGTTATACTGGATATGGAGGTGCCAAAAATGTTTCAGGGAAATGTAGCTATACTCGGTGATGCCGCTTATCTGGTGCGTCCGCATACTGCTTCAGGTTCAGCCAAGGCTTACCGGGATGCAATTACCTTAGCCATGGATATTCAGGAGACAGCTCATTTACAGACTGCATTAAAGATCTGGAATGATCAGCAAATTGCACATGCACGGGCATTGGCTATGCATGGACAGCAGCTTGCATTAAGGAGCGGCCTGGGGAAATGATTTGAAATAATTTCCCTTGCAGTGGCCGCAAAAGCATCGCCATTACTGTGATTAGCCGCCGGACTGAGCTGATTGAATGGTATGAACGTAATGGCTATTTAGCCACCGGAGAAATGATTTGCCTTCGAAGATATAGAAGTAGGTTTTGGTGACCCTTAACAAAATTATATCACTTTAATGGGCATGCGTAAAAGGTTGAATGGATAAGCTCCTGTTCCATAATTGATTTCCGCCACCTGTTAATAAGAATATGTTTGAGGGCTGATGCAACCTTCATTTAAGTTTCTTCGTCTTTCCAGCATATAATCATTCAAATAGATGCTGATCGCATCAAAAAACTGTATATAAGATGAAGAAATCAACTTACCTGTTTATTCTTACCCTTTGTGTATTGAGCAGTTCGTGCACAGTGATGGTAAAAGGAATCGCCAAACTTTTGGTCAAAGACTATAATGACTATACCGATACTAATATCTCTGATATTCAAATTGTCGATACACATGGAAGCACTCACTCATTTGGCAGCCTGTATCAGGGGAAAACTGTCTATCTATATGTGTGGGGAAACACAAAGCCCTCTGTTCAGCAGGAAAAATCATACCGCTTACTAAAGGAACGCTTTGCTAAATACCGCGACGTAAATTTTGCAAGTTTATCTGTAGGTTCGGATACTTCCTCAATCAATAAATTAGGAAAGGATCCGTCATCTGACAAATTCCGGAAAATCCTGAACATTACAAATCCTGCACCATTTATCATCGGGAAGGATGGGGCAATATTGGCTTATAAAGGACCTAAGCCGGATGATAAAATCATTGTAGATTATGTTCTTTATCAGGCCATGGCAGGCGAAAACGGAACTAAATCTGCCAAACGTTTTATCCGGGGGGTAAACGGAAATAACCAGTTTAAATCCCACGAGTTGACTGAATGGTATACGAGCCACTTTGGCAAAGCGCCGGATGATAAGCTAAATATGTCTTTGTCTTCTACTAATTAAAAGAAGCTAACCCCCTAGTTATCTATCCTAAATAAATCTAACGACAAATATTATCTGCGTTTTGATTCTCCTGATTTAGCTGAGATCTGGATACACTTTTTACAGTTTAGGTTTATTTTTCAGATTCATTGTTGCCCACCTTTGTGTTATAAAATTTAATACAATGATTGAGCATAAAGATTTATAAAACCGCAAAACCCGGTAGCTTGAATTGATTCAAGCTATCGGGATAATATAATTCAACTATTAGTACAGATAGGTTGTATTTATATCTCCACAATACTTAAAGACGCGGGACAATTAATTAGTTAATATAATTTTATCCAAAAAGATGTAATCATCTACAGACGCTGCCCAATCTGTTGTTGACCCTCCACGATATACGCCTGTGATGAGCTCGTCAATTTCACGTCCTGCGGTGGTAGTTGCATAACGGATATTGGTTTTGTTAATCAAAGTTTGCGGTGTAGACCAGGTTCCGCTATTGTTTTCACTAATCGTAATTTTCAAAATACCATTCGTATTTGCAGCTGTGTTTAGCGTGACCTCCATTCTTACACGGTACCATTTTCCAGGTTTTAATCCTGTTCCGTCTCCTCCGTAGTACTTTGCGCCAAAATCATCGCCACAGGTTTTTGGCTTATCAACATAGTATACGTATGGCATTAAATAGGCTTCGCCGGCGTCGTCTGTTTTCCACATTACTCGTGAGGTCCAGCCATTGCCATCTGTAGTGATTACACAACCTGTATAGGTTGCTCCTCCACCTAAACCCGGAATTTTCCCACCCCAGCCCCATTCAAATGGTACCGTTACGTAGCCGAATTTTACATCATATTGTAATACCTTTTTTGTAGTGCTTCGCCCAATTGTGGCATTAGACCACATCCCTCCGTCATCTCCAATTTTATTAGCCAACAATTTCACGCGTAGCGTATTGGATTCAGTATATAGCCTGCTGATCTCTGAGGTGTTTAGTGATGAAGAGCCACTATTGGCTGCATTGTCATTTCCAAAGTCGGTAATCCAATAATTAAGTGGGTAGCCTCCATTTGTTCGTGTAAAATCAATCGTTCTTGTATCATATACGGTTTCAGCAGCGGCAGCAGAAGTTACTGCATCGTCTTTGGCAGAAATTTCGAGCGAAGTTGCCTGATTGGCATTCAATTTTTCTACATCGTTTTTGCATGCGGCAGCCAGCGTTGCCAGCAACAAGATAAAAGGTGTTTTTTTCATGATTAGGTTTTTTTAATGTTCAATTGAAATTAACGAACCGGAAGTGTTTGGATGGGTGAAATTTCCAGCTGTTTTGGATGAAAATTCCTAAATAAGAATATAAAAGTAAATAGTTTGCAAAATGAAATCAAACCCTTTTCTAAATTTGCAGCCAATCTAACACTGAAATTATTTTTCGATGACCCTTCCCGATAAAGAAATCCTTGCAGGCCTTGTAGAAGGCTCGCCTTACCCTGTGTACCTGATTCTTGGGGATGATCTGCGTATTGCTGTGGCCAATAGTGCAACACTCAAAGCCTGGGGTAAGGATAACAGCGTAATCGGTATGCGTTTTGGTGATGCGTTACCCGAACTTGCAAATCAGCCGTTCGAAGCGCTGCTCAGGAAAGTTATGACTACGGGAGAGCCATATTACGCCGTGAATGACAGGGCTGAACTGATGATAGGGGGCAAATTGACCGTTTCTTATTACACTTTTAGCTATCAGCCAATTAGTGAGTCAGCTGGTCAGATTGTTGGAGTAGCTTGTTACGCCACAGACGTTACAGAACTGGTTAATAATGTAGCAAAAATCCAGGAATTAAACACCAAAGAGCTCGCTTCAAACACTGCGCTCATACTGGCAAATGAAAGCCTGGAAGCAGCAAATGAAGAATTAATCTCCTCCTACAATCAGCTTGAAACAAGTGAAAAACGTTTCAGAAATCTGATTCAGCAAGCTCCCTTTGCAATTTGTGTGATCAGGGCAAATGACCTGATTGTTTCAGATGTTAATGAGCGTTATCTGGAGCTGGTTGGCAAAACCCGCATGGAGGTAGATTGGAAAATGATCTGGGATGCCATACCAGAAGCCGCAGCACACTATGCTCCGGTGATGCAGACGGTAATTGATACTAATGTACCATATGTTGCTAAAGAAGCAGAGGTAACCTTAGTTCGTAATGGTATTCCTGAACAGGTATTTATAGATTTCGTTTATGAGCCGGTGGTTGATTTGAGCGGATCGGTTATGGCAGTAATGGTAATTGGAATAGACGTTTCTGAAAAAGTTAACACGCGTAAATCAATTGAAGAGATAGAAGAGCGGATGCGTTTGGCTACTCAGGCGGCAGATATTGGTATTTACGAGTTGAAGTATTCCACTAATGAGCTTACCACCTCCGACCGCTTTAATGAGATTCTGGGTTTGGAAAATCCGACCAGAGAAAGCATCCTTTCACTTTATCATCCAGATGATGTTCATTTGAGCGAGCAGGCGCATGGGGAGGCTAAATTAACCGGAAACATATTTTATGAAGCCAGGCTTTTTCCGCCAAACGGTAACATGAAATGGGTAAGGTTTCAGGCACGGATATTTTATAATACCAACAATGAGGGTGACAGGGTAATTGGTACAGCGGTTGATATAACTGAATATAAGGCGTTGCAACAACAAAAAGATGATTTTATTTCCATTGCCAGTCATGAACTTAAAACCCCTGTTACCACACTAAAGGCTTCGCTTCAAATGTTGGAACGTATGAAAAGTAACTTCAATCCGGCAATGTTTCCCAAACTTGTGGACCAATCATCCAGGAGCATTAATAAAATAACCGATCTGGTAGATGATCTGCTTAATGTTTCCAGAATGAGTCAGGGCGAGGTACCACTGCAAAAAGACTGGTTTAATGTGGTCGGGCTAGTGGATGGATGTTGCAGCCACATCAGGGATGCCGGAACGCATTCAATCGTCGTTACCGGAGATAACAGCTTGAATTTATATGCAGATGAGCATCGTGTAGACCAGGTAGTGGTAAATTTAGTGAATAATGCCGCTAAATATGCGCCGGTGAATAGTAACATTTACCTGGATGTGGTTCAGGAAAATAGATTTGTCAAAATATCTGTTAGAGACAATGGTCCCGGTATACCGACCGAAAAACTCCCTTATCTCTTCGACCGCTATTTCAGAGCAGATGAAAGCGGAAGTCAGATCTCCGGACTGGGTTTAGGACTTTACATCAGTGCCGATATTGTTCGCCGACATGGTGGAGAAATTGGTGTAGATAGTAAGGTGGGCGAGGGCAGCAATTTTTGGTTTACGCTGCCCTGGTTTATATGAGTAGGGTACCTGGAAACAATTAATGATCCAAATAGTTACTATCTTTTATTAAACCCTGTCGAATCTTTTTGTTTCAATTTAACAATTTGGCTACGCAAATTTCTCAACAGCGCCTACTATTGACGAATTCATTTGTCTAGATACTTGTAGGAAATGACCATGTTATTTAACCGCTTCTGACTATGGTAACCCTATTACACTTCAATTGCTGACGCACCTGCAGTAGCCACTTCATGATCCTGATCAACAGTTCCTCCTGAGACACCAATGGCACCTATAATGGTTCCATTCACATCTTTTAGAACTACGCCGCCGGGGAAAGTAATTAAACCGCCGTTGGAATGTTCAATATTGTATAAAGGCTGCCCAGGCTGCGACAATTTCCCTATTTCACCTGAATTCATGTCGAAGAACCTCGCTGTTTTCGCTTTTTTTATAGAGATGTCAATCGATCCCAGCCAGGCGTTGTCCATTCTATGGAAGGCTTTTAAATTAGCCCCTTCATCTACTACAGCGATATTCATGGGTACCCCAATTTCGTTGGCTTTGGCTTTAGCTGCTGATGATAACTTTTCTACTAATTCTAATGTCAGACTCATAATTTTATATTGATTAATGTATAGAAGTAACATTGCCGACTGGTTATTGTTCTGGTATTCAGCTAAATTTGTTATTCTGCAGGGGAATGCCTGATCCAGAACAACGAACTAAAGTTAGGCTGACTTACTGGTCGAGATTCCCCAAGGTTTAGCGGATAACTTATCTGCATTTTCCTTGCACTTTGTATGCACTTTCCTTGCATATTGTTTGCCTAAATGCAAGAAAAACCCAGCTTAGGCTCATTTAAACCGCCTTTTTTTTATTAAAACTCCCTTAAACCCACTAAGAAGGCACTTTTTTTATAATAGTTTCAATAGTTGTGACATAATTTTTTGATTTTACTTAATTTCCGATAGTTCCAATGTTCATATAGAAAATTAGCGGCAAAACATTAGTAATTGTAATCTAAAGTCATATATTTGCGGCTCTAAGTTCCCATAGTTCAATGGATAGAATTGTGGTTTCCGGTACCACCGATGGGGGTTCGAATCCCTCTGGGAACACTTGAAGGGACGATTGTTAAATCATCCCTTTTTTTATTGACAATCCTTACTCCCAAATTCCTCATTTTAAGATAGTTGATTAATAGAAGAATTATCATCGCAGGTGTTCAACAGATGCTGTTTTATAGTAGAGATCAGAGTTGAAGACCAAACTTTAAAACTCCCGCTTTTCAAGCATATCCAAGCTATGAAATATAGATTCCTCCGGATATGACCAATATGATCTTCAATTAGGTTAATCACAAACAGAAATAGCGTGCAGGAGTATTATAATCGAACAATTCGTTGCTTTCACTTCTTTTGCCTGATCATTTTTTTTTCTTGTTTGCAAAAGTGCCGGACTTTCAATGTCTAAGGTCATATTTTGGCTTTAGAAATGGGTAACATTCTTATTGATTTTAACGATATATCTTGGACGCTCCACTAATTATTTTGTAATTTACTTTCAGTATGAACCGTAAACCAGATATAAATGCTAAACCGTAGAAAATTCCTCAACTACGCTGCAACCGCAGTGGGAACCACTGCCATGCTTTCTGCCTTAGACAATCCTGCCTATGCCCTTTTTAACAAGACTATTGGGGCAAACGACCAAATCAATATTGGTGTAATAGGAATCAAAGGCATGGGATGGTCTGACCTCAAAGCGGCCCTCAAAGTACCAGGCGTAAATCTGATCGCCCTGTGTGACAGTGATGCAAATGTACTTGATGAAAGGATCGCCGAATTAAAGTCGATGAATGTTGACGCCGCAAAAGTAAAAAGATATAAAGATTATCGTGCGCTGCTTGATAATAAAGATGTTGATGCCGTAATTATCGGAACACCTGATCACTGGCATGCCCTGATGATGATTCATGCAGTACAGGCAGGTAAAGATGTATATGTTGAAAAGCCAGTCGGTAATTCTATTGTTGAATGCAGTACCATGGTTAAAGCACAGGAAAAATATAATAAGGTTGTACAGGCAGGCCAATGGCAGCGCAGTCAGCAACATTTTAAAGATGCTGTTGATTTTGTAAAGAGCGGCCAGCTTGGAAATATCAGAACGGTGAAAGTATGGTGTTACCAGGGCTGGATGAAACCTGCTCCGGTGGTACCGGATACCTTACCTCCTGCAGGCGTTGATTATGCCATGTGGCTTGGGCCGGCGAATAAAAGAGCATACAATGCCAGCAGATATCATTTCAATTTCCGCTGGTTCTGGGATTATGCAGGTGGGTTAATGACCGACTGGGGAGTGCATTTATTGGATTATGGCTTGCTAGGCATGAATTCTCCTGTACCAAAAACCATATCTGCATTGGGTGGCCGCTTTGCTTATCCTGATCTGTATGAAGAGACGCCTGATACGCTGACCACCTTATATGAGTTTGACAAGTTTAACATGGTATGGGACTCTGCTATGGGCATTGATAATGGCTCTTATAACCGCAATCACGGGATTGCCTATATTGGTAACAACGGCACACTGATCCTCAACAGGCAAGGCTGGGAAGTTATTGAAGAAAAGGTAAGTGGGAATAAAGTGAGCAAGCCCTTTGTTAAATCATCAGATAATGGATTGGACAATCATATGGTCAATTTCTTTAGTGTGGTCAGATCCAGAAAAAAAGAAGAGCTGAACTGCTCTATACAAGATGCTGCGCATGTAGCTACTGTTGCTCAAATGGGAAATCTTGCCTTCAGAAGCGGACAAAAATTATCATGGGACAATGCCAAACACGAGTTTACAGATAAACAGGTCAACCATAAATACCTGCTGGCCAAGTATCATAACGGTTACAGCTTACCCAAATTTTGATTCGACTAATCTATCAAAGTTGTTTCCTTGAATACAGGGAATGTTGAATGTTTAGCACACTTTTCTGGCTTCCTGGAGGTTCGGGGAGTTTGTAAACGAAAAAGGACCGCGAAAGCGATCCTTTATGATATAAACCAAACAAACTAAAATCCGGTAACCACTCCGGATAGATATGATCACTTAATAACAGATTTCTTTAAGAATTGTTTCAGCTAGCCATACGGTATCCTCCAGGGGAATCAGGTGTCCGCTGCGGTCTGTGAAAATAATTTCAGTAGTAGCAGGAAGATTTGGAATTGTTTCAGCTCTGGTCATGGCATCTGTGATTGCGGGATCGCTATGGGATACAATTAGTGAAACCGGAACGGAAAGTGTTTTGGTATATTCGGCAATTGAGTGATGTATTCCTTTATCTATCCACCATTTCCGGGTTTCAGGGTGAACCTGTTGAGTAGTGAGTATGGCGGTTTCAAGCTTTGCATCGCTAAGCTCAATATTGATACTGTCCCTAACACTCTTTTTTGCTGAAGGTTCATCGGGGGCTAATCGCATTTCTTTTTGTTGCGCTTCAGGCATTTTTTCTACGCCCGGAGGTGATGGTGCCACCAGTATCACCTGTTTGACTTTTCCGATATCCCGATCATCTACCGCACACTGCAGGGCCAGTTTACCGCCCATCGAATGGCCGATCAGAATGTAGCTTTCCAGTCGGAGTTGCCTTAATGCTCCTGTAATATAATCTGAATAGCCTTGAATTGAGGGTTGAGGCAGGGGAGGGGTATTCCCAAAACCGGGCAGATCAAGTGCTACGCAATTGAACTTTCCCCCAAGATTTTCGATCAACCATTTCCAGGTGATTGCTGCACCACCGAAGTAGTGTAAAAATACCAGTGCGGGACGGTCAGTTGTTGCACTGGTATTTTTGGTATTATGTTCGTGTTGTGTTGTCATTAAAATGCAGATTCGACAGCGCCACCGTCTACCCGATAGTTACTGCCATTTACAAAACTGGCCAGTTCAGATGACAGAAACGCAATGACGTTCGCCACTTCATTGGTTTTTCCCCTGCGGCCCACAGCAAGGTTTGGCCGTTTGTTTTTAAGAAACCATTTAATGGCTTCATTTTTATCTGTACCACGTTCTTTAGCCAGGTCTTCCATCATCGCATCTGTCATTGGTGTGGCAATGAACGCTGGTGATACACAATTGAAGAGTAATCCATCCTTAGAATAGGATCGTGAAAGGCATTTGGATAAGTTAATGATTCCTGCTTTACAGGCATTATATGGCGATTCTTCTTCGTAAGGCTGGTAGGCATTTTCTGAGGCCACCAGTACTACCCGTCCCCAGCCGTTTTGCTGAAGATGTGGAATAAACGCCCGGCATAAGCGTACGGCGCCAAGCAAATCCACCTCTATGGTTTCCTGCCAGTCGTGATCGCTTAGCGTAAGAAAATCGCCTGCTGCCCCACGTGCGCCGGCGCAGTTGATTAGGATATGCGACAGTCCAAACTGCGCTTCAACCTCTTTGGCAAGATTCAATACGCTTTCGTTTTTCGACAGATCTACAGTGATTGCCTTTGCTTCAACACCATCCACCTCGCTTTTTAATTCTTCCAGGGCCTGGGCTAGTTTTTCTTCTTCAACATCCGCCAGAATAATTTTAGCACCTGCTTTTGCCAGTAGTTTTGCTGTTTCCAATCCTATTCCCGAATCTCCGCCGGTAATTACGGCTACTTTGTCTTTGATATTTAAATCCATCTATTTATTTTTTATGATTTGCTCATGTTAGTGTTGCTACATCCATTGTTCGTCAGGCCTTTTCGGCAATCCTGATTTCGGTTAATGCTATAGGTGCAGCCTTCAGTGCAGCTCTGAATGCCTCATTGTTTTTAAATTTTAATTGTTTAATGGTCCTGGTTTCATACCGAACGGTGAACTCATCTGCATCGAAGGGCCATGGCTTTACCACGATTGTCTTTTGTATTTCGCTCAAGCTATAAGCTACTCCGTCTGGTCCGGAGCTGATTTCGATATGGCGGTTTTCGGGTGGTATCTGGCCCTGACAAATCAAAAGAGAAAAGGCATCGCAAAATTCTAAAAGCTGATAAGCGCTGTCGGCTTCTGATGCAGACACGCCGGCTTCTTTCATCCATTTTTTTTCCTGCTTTTTCAAGCTGGAAAGGAAAGACCTGGCCAGCGGATCTTCGCCATGGGTAAATGCGATGTGCCTGGAAAGAAGCAAGGCTACAAACCTGCTCTTGGTGAGGGCCATATCCATCAACCTGGATGTGGCATCCAGATCGAAACGGGTAGCCTTGAAATTTATTGGTGCGCCATTCTCGTCGATTAGCGGATCGCGTTCAAACTCGTTATAGATATCGTCGTGTTCAGCAGTTGCAGTTAATGTTTCCACCCAATGCGCTGGCTGGTTGGATAACTTCCACCTGGCGCAGACCTGACCTGCAAGAAGGCCGTGTGCCCGTTGGGTGATAATCTGCCAGCCAACGCCATTATAATTAACAATCATACTATAGTAGAAATTTTATTTAGGCTTTTCATGGGAGTAAATTTGCGTTATAATAACAAGGCCAGGGGTAGCATTGTTCAGGAAAAATAAAAAGAGTATTAGAATTCTTGACTGAAAGTCATCATCTGCAACGAGGCCCCCCCAATCCACGTAATTTTAGTATATTGATGTTAACGCAATTGATCGGGTGATCAATGGTTAAACTAAAACATAAAGATTTGGCTTTAAAGAAATCAGGATTTTTCAGGGGTGCCCGCATGCCCTTCAAGAAAAAAGAAGCGGAACACAAAATCAATGACTTCATTTTATCAACTGAAGTACGCCTGATAGGCGAGAATGTAGAACCGGGAATTTATTCCCTGGAAAAGGCAAAGGAAACAGCAGCCACCTTAGGGTTGGATCTGGTTGAGATTACGCCAAATGCACAGCCTCCGGTTTGTCGCATTATTGAATACAGCAAATTTCTCTACGAACAGAAGAAAAAGCAAAAAGAGATTAAGTCGAAGGCAAAACAGACGATTATTAAAGATATCCGCTTTGGCCCGAATACCGATGATCATGACTTCCAGTTCAAACTAAAGCATGCCTTTTCATTTCTGGAAAGCGGGGAAAAAGTGCGCGCTTACGTACATTTTAAAGGAAGGGCGATTGTTTATAAGGAGCAAGGTGAGATTCTGTTACTTAAATTTGCGCAGGCACTGGAAGCTGTTGGTAAGGTGGAGCTTCTGCCTAAGCTGGAGGGAAAACGCATGTTTCTGACTGTCGGTCCCAGGAGTGCTAAAAAATAATTAACACGGAGGTTATTCGAGCAACTGCTGTATGCTCAAAGTATGATCAGTAAGGCTGTAAAAAAAAAAATCCCGTCCATTTGGGCGGGATTTTTATACTGAAGTGTGTTATTAAATTGCTTCGTGAGCATCGCGTAATGCTTTGATTGAGTCATGGCTGGCGTTGATACCGTCTTGTTGTTTTAACAATACGGTTCTGATTTGCTCACCCAATTCATTTTCTGACAAAGCCTCTCTGTATGCTTTTTTGATGGCATCTTCACCACGCTCACATTCTTCAAGAATGCTATGGCGATCATCACCACCAAAGCTGGCTTTAATGTCAATCCATGCACGGTGAATGGTACCTAAAATGGTGTTGCCCACAGTTGGGTCTTCACCTTGTCTTCCAACTAAACCTGCAAGTTCAGTTACATTTTCACGGCTACCTGTTGCCAGTTTTTCGAAAACCGCTTTCAAATCGATGTTTTCTTCGCTTAGGTCTTTTGCAGCTTTTTCAAATCCGTCTGCACGATCGTTGTTAATCTGAATAAGGTCGTTTAAAACCTCTACAGTTTTTGGTGTATTTTCCATAGTTATATTTTTAAATAGATATGCTTTAGAACACAGCGGTAGCTCTAAAAGTTTTGTTAATTTTTCAAATAGCTCTTATAGCTATTGGATTTTAACCTGCCGGACGAGGGGCAAGGGTGGTGAAGAATGGCGGGACTAAATTTTTCTATAAGTTGTTCAGATTTCAGGTATTGTTAAATTATTTAAAGTATTTTCTATACCATTACGTCTAATACCATGATCGGCTTTGGCATGCTATGCCGGGATAAAAGATTACATACATGTTAAGGGACTGTTTACGCCCTACAGTTAAAATATAAATCATGGCACGGAGACTAAATAGTGGCGACGCAATTGGCGTTGAACTTTCAAAAGCGAAGATTAACAGGGAAACATTGAGTCATGTGGCGCGTTTGCTCAGTTATCTGAGACCTTATCGTTTACAGTTTATAGCTGCGCTGTTTTTTCTGTTTCTGTCGAGCCTGGTGGGTTTGGCCTTCCCCTCTTTTATAGGTGCATTGATTGACACCGCACAGGGAAAACGTACAGATAGCTTTTTACCTCATACCATACCCGGCATTCTGTTGCTGGCTTTCATCGTACTGGCTCTACAGGCTGTTGTGTCGTATTTCAGAATATTGTGGTTTGTAAATGTCGCAGAACTTTCGCTGGCTGACATTCGTCGTGATACTTATTTCAAACTGATTACGCTGCCCATGCGTTTCTTTTCCAGCAGGAGAGTTGGGGAGCTGAACAGCCGGATTTCAGCTGATTTATCACAGGTACAGGATACGCTTACCACTACAGTTGCCGAAATGCTGAGGCAGGTGGTGCTGCTGGTGGGCGGCATTATTTTTATGGCGGTAATTTCCAAAAAACTGGTTTTTGCGTTGCTGCTGATTTTGCCGGTAATGGTGGTATTTGCCGCTCTATTTGGCCGTTTTATTAAAAAGATTTCGAGGCAGGCGCAGGATAAGATGGCTGAATCGAACACCATAGTGGAAGAAACCCTTATGGGTATTGCCAATGTAAAAGCCTTTGTAAATGAATGGTATGAGGCTACAAGATACAAGAAAGCAATCGGAGAAGTAGCAAGCATTGCGATTAAGGGGGCGAAGTACAGGGGAATGTTTGTTTCCTTTATCGTACTATGTGTTTTTGGCAGCGTATTGGCCGTTGTGGGTTATGGCTGTATCCTGGTGAGCCATAATGAAATTACCTTCGGTGAGCTATTGAAATTTTCGCTTTACGCCATGTTTCTGGGAAGTTCACTGGGCAGTTTTCCGGAGTTGTTTGCAAATTTACAAAAGGCTGTTGGGGCAAGTGAGAGGGTGTTGGAAATACTTGGAGAAGAGGGAGAGGCGGTATCAACCAGTGAAATGCTGGAAGTAACTGATCAAAAAATAAGTGGAAACCTTTCATTCAGTCAGGTTGGATTTGCTTATCCATCAAGGCCAGAAGTTGAGGTATTGAAGAATGTATCGTTCGAGGTGAGTGCCGGACAAAAAGTAGCGATAGTTGGTCCGAGTGGTTCGGGAAAATCGACAACTGCCGGTTTGATTTTACAATTCTATCATCCGCAAAGTGGTGAAATACTATTTGATGGAAAAGCGGCTCATGCTTATTCACTGGCTGATATAAGAGGACAGGTGGCCATTGTACCACAGGATGTGATGTTGTTTGGAGGTACGATAATGGAAAATATTGCTTATGGTAAGCTTTCTGCTACGCAGGAGGAAATTGTGCAGGCGGCTAAACGTGCAAATGCCCATCAGTTTATCATTTCATTTCCGGAGGGTTATGATACGGTTGTAGGGGAACGGGGAGTTAAACTCTCAGGAGGACAAAGGCAGCGGATTGCCATCGCCCGGGCACTGTTAAAAAATCCGTCCATACTGATACTGGATGAAGCGACATCTTCCCTCGATTCGGAATCTGAACGATTGGTACAGGAAGCGCTGGAGGAACTGATGAAAGGCCGTACTTCCATTATTATTGCACACCGTTTGTCGACCATCAGGGAGGCGGATCTGATTATGGTAATGGAGAACGGCCAGATCGTTGAATCGGGTACGCATAAAGAGTTGTTGAACAGTGAACAGGGCTTGTACAAGTATTTGAGCGGGCTACAGTTTGACATGAGCAATTAGCTGTTTTATTTCTGAAAAATACTTTAATGTAAACATTTGTGCCATGCCCGGGTTTCTCCTGTTGCGGATTTGCTTTACTCAAAATCAATGCATGCTTAATGCCAAAATTGGCATTTTAGAAAATAAAAGTGCACCTTTGCGAACCGCAATTAAAGGTTTAGGCATGTAAAATATTAAAGTTTATTTATGGAAGAAATGGTTGTAGAAGAGGTTCAGGAACTGCTTGATAAAGAGAATGATAAGGCGTTGAAGCAATATCTTGATGGACTGAATATCTCTGATGTGGAAGAATTGATAGATGAACTTCCACAGTATGCAGCCAGATTCATTGAAACCATTTCTCTAAACAGGGCGGTAAACGTTTTCAGAATTCTGGATTTTCCTACCCAGGAACGTATCATTAAAAAACTTTCGGGCAATAAACTCAATCAGATTATTAAGGATTTACCACCTGATGACCGTACAGCGCTTTTTAGCGAGCTGAAAGGGGATGTGGTGAAAAAAATGATTACGCTTTTGCCTCCGGAAGAGCGAAAAGAATCGCTGGCTTTATTGGGTTATAATGAGTACAGTATCGGGCGTTTGATGACTCCCGATTACATTGCCGTAAAACCCGAATGGTCGGTTGCGCGGGTATTGGCACACATCAGGCGTTATGGCAAAAACTCTGAAACAATTGATGTGGTTTATGTGATTGATCGCGATGGTGTACTGCTTGATGATATCAGAATCAGGGAAGTTTTACTTGCAGATCCTGAGGCAATTATCGGAGAGTTAACGGATAAACGTTTTATCGCCCTGAAGGCAAACGACCCGCAGGAGGATGCAATTAGCATTTTCAGGATGAATAATCGCGTGGCATTACCCGTGGTTGATGAAAATAATATTCTTTTAGGTATTGTTACTGTTGATGATATTCTTTGGATTGCCAATGAAGAATATACGGAAGACATGCATAAAATAGGGGGTACTGAGGCGCTGGACGAACCTTATCTGGATACTTCCATTTTTAATCTGGTTAAGAAAAGGGTGGGCTGGCTGGCCATTTTGATGATCGGGGAAATGCTCACGGCTACAGCAATGGGTTTCTTTGAGGGGCAAATACATAAGGCTACGGTGCTGGCTTTGTTTATTCCACTGATTATTTCGTGTGGAGGAAACAGCGGATCGCAGGCATCCACACTGATTATTCAGGCGATGGCCCTGGGCGAGGTAACGATTAAAGACTGGTGGCGGGTAATGAACAGGGAGATTACCTCGGGCTTTTTGCTGGGGCTATGTTTGGGCATTATTGGCTTTCTGCGGATTTTAGTATGGCATGTAGCCGCTCCGAATGTATACGGTGAACACTGGATTTTGATCGCGAATACCATTAGTGTTTCCCTGGTGTTCGTAGTGTTGTGGGGATCTTTAAGTGGTTCCATGCTCCCAATTTTACTTAAACGGCTGGGCGCCGATCCGGCAACCTCATCGGCTCCATTTGTGGCTACTTTGGTTGATGTTACGGGATTGATTATATATTTCAGCTTCGCAGTTTTATTTTTAAAAGGCGTTTTACTTTAAAATAGATGAAAAAAATAACCACATTATTTACTGATATCGGTGGGGTATTGCTCACGAACGGCTGGGACAGGCAGGCAAGGGGAGAAGCAGCAGTTTTATTTAACCTGGATTCAGTTGATCTGGAAGAGCGCCATCATCTGACTTTTGATACTTATGAAGTAGGAAAGCTTACGCTTGATGAGTATCTGGAGCGGATTGTTTTCTTTGAAGACCGTAGCTTCTCTTATGACGATTTTAAAGAATTCATGTTCAAAAAATCGTTGCCATACCCTGAAATGATTGAACTGATCTGCGAACTGAAGAAAAAATATAATCTAAAGGTTGCTGTAATTAGCAATGAGGGGAGGGAGTTAAACCAATACCGGATCAATACTTTCAAACTGAATGAGTTTGTCGACTTCTTTGTATCGTCGAGCTTTGTTCATTTTCGTAAGCCTGATGCCGACATTTTTAAGGTTGCCATTGATATTTCACAAAGTGACGTGGAGACGAGTCTTTACATCGATGACCGGATGCTGTTTGTTCAGGTAGCTGAAGGGCTTGGCCTGAAAGGAATTCACCATAGCAGCTATGAGGATACTAAAGCGCAGCTTGGCGCATATGGTTTAGCGTTATAAAAAAAAGAGCTGCTTGGTGAAGCAGCTCTTTTTTTATGGAAATCGCTTTTGGGTTTATACATTAAACCTGAAGTGCATGATATCGCCATCTTCCACTATATAAGTTTTGCCTTCTACACCCAGTTTACCGGCATCTTTGCAGGCATTTTCTGAACCCAGGGTTACAAAATCATTGTACTTGATCACCTCAGCACGGATAAAACCTTTTTCGAAATCGGTGTGTATTACGCCGGCTGCCTGTGGAGCAGTGAAACCTTTTGTAATGGTCCATGCCCTTACTTCCTGCACACCAGCAGTGAAATAGGTATATAAGTTTAACAATTTGTAAGCTGCGCGGATCAGTTTGTTAACACCAGACTCATCTAGTCCTAAATCGGCCAGGAACTCCTGACGTTCTTCATAACTTTCCAATTCGGCAATTTCAGATTCGATTTTGGCGGAAATAACTAACACTTCAGCTTTCTCATCTGCTACGCTTGCTTTTACCAGATCAACATACTTGTTTCCTGTAACCACTGAAGTCTCATCAACATTACAAACATACATTACTGGTTTCTGGGTAAGCAGACCTAAATCTTCAATGAAATCAAAATCTTCCTGTGCCAATGGGGCAGTACGGATTGATTTACCACTTTCCAGGTGCGCTTTAACAGCGGTTAGTATTTCATAGGTGCGTTTTGCATCTTTATCTCCACCGGTTTTAGCCATTTTTTCTACCTTCTGAATACGTTTATCTACAGTGTCCAGATCTTTAAGCTGTAATTCGGTATCGATGATTTCCCTGTCGCGGATTGGGTCTACTGAACCATCTACGTGGATCACGTTTCCGTCGTCGAAACAACGTAGAACGTGAATAATGGCATTGGTAGCACGGATATTTCCTAAAAACTGGTTACCTAAGCCTTCACCTTTCGATGCACCTTTCACCAGACCAGCGATATCTACAATTTCGATGGTATTAGGCTGAACCTTATTGGGCTTTACCAATTCGGCCAGTTTAGTTAATCTGTCATCTGGTACAGTAATTACGCCAACGTTAGGTTCAATTGTACAGAAAGGGAAGTTAGCTGCCTGTGCCTTTGCATTGGATAAACAGTTAAAAAGTGTTGATTTTCCCACATTTGGTAAACCAACAATACCACATTGTAATGCCATTTATATTCTAGTCTTAAGTCTTTATTCAATCGTGTTCAGGCATACATGTCGTTGAACACAATGTGTTTCGCGACTTTCCTCCTAAAAATCCCGCAAAGATAATCTTTTAAACGTTTATTTAAAGCCGGCAATTTGTGTTGATCGATATTTTGTCTAAGTTTATTGAAAATTTAAAAAAGATAATGGAAGAATTTGAGCAAGAGAAGCCTGAAGAGGTGACATTGGTTGTTACCGAGGAAATGCGCAGTTATATTTACGACATCACCAAGTGGGCGAAATTTTTATCGATTGTTGGATTTGTGTTTGCTGCATTGCTGATTTTGATTTCGTTTAGTGTGCCTGCCATGTTATCTGGTAATCCGGCTTTAGCTAAACAACTGGGGCCTTTTGGTCAGGGTGGTTCTATTATCATCACTGTTTTGTATCTGGCTTTAGGCTTATTTTACTTTTATCCCAGTCTGCTGTTATCCAGAATTTCGGGTAAAGGAAAGCAGGGGGTGTTGTTTGGAGATCAGGAAAGTCTGGATACTGCGGTATCTAATTTAAAGTCGTTGTTTAAATTTTGGGGTATTGCCACAATAATGGTTATTGCCGGATATTTTTTGCTGGTATTTTTAGTAGGTGCCGGAATGGCTGCAGCCTAAGCCAGACATAGAACAGTTCGGATATTAAAAAAGCCTTTGTTACTGATAACAAAGGCTTTTTTTTGAAACTATATATGTTTAAAAAGAAAAATCGTCTGATGCTCTTCCAACATGCTCGCCGTTTTCAGAGTATTCGTAGCGTTTTTCAACAACGTCCTGATGAGATTTTATGTAATCAACCGTTTCATTAAGACCTTCTGTAAATTTTTCGAAGTCTTCTTTATATAAGAAGATTTTATGTTTTACAAATACACCGTCTTCTAATCGTTTCTTGCTCTCGGTAACTGTTAAATAATAATCACCTGAGCGAGTAGCCTTCACGTCGAAGAAATAAGTTCTCTTACCTGCTCTAACTTTCTTTGAAAAAACTTCTTCTCTTTCCTTGTTGTCGAATTCTCCCATGGTTGGTATTGATGTTGGTTTTTGGTTTCGGTAAATATAAAGCAAATATTTAAAGTTCAAAGTACAATTTAAATACTTTTTGTTACTTCTTCTAAAAGTTGGTTATTGTAGAGCTCCGTATAGGTGCCGTTTAGCTTAAGTAATTCATTATGTGAGCCTTGTTCGATGATTTTTCCATCGTCAAGCACCAGAATTTTATCTGCATTTTTTATGGTAGAAATCCTGTGGGCAATTAAAATACTGGTCTTATCTTTCATGATTTTGCCCAGATTATGAAGGATTTCTTCCTCGGTTTTGGTGTCAACGGCAGATAAACAGTCGTCAAATATTAAAATTTTTGGTGATTTAATTAAGGCACGCGCGATGGAAACCCGTTGTTTTTGCCCGCCTGATAGCGTGATACCCCTTTCGCCGAGCATGGTTTGGAACTGGTCTTCAAAATGAATGATGTTTTGATAAACGGATGCGTTTTTCGCGGCCTCATGCACCTCCTCATCGGTAACCTGATCAAGGCCGAATGCTATGTTGTTTTTAATGGTATCGGAGAACAGGAAAACTTCCTGAGGTACAAACCCAATCTGACCCCGATAGTTTTTAAGGTTCAGCGATTTAAGTTCTGTATTATCGATTTTAATTTTACCCCGCTCCACATCGTACATGCGCATGATCAGATTGGCGAGCGTAGATTTTCCTGAGCCTGTTTTACCAATGATGGCAACGAACTCGCCACTTTTAATATCGAAACTGATGTTTTTTAGCGCCTCTATGCCGGTATCCGGGTAGGTAAAGCTTACATTCTGAAAGCTGATGTTGCCTGCTAGATCCTGATCTGCAGAAGAATTTGATTGAATATCGGAAGGGATATCCAGAAATTCATTGATTCTTTTCTGGGACGCAGCTGCACGCTGAATCAATGAGGTTACCCAACCAAGCATGGTTACCGGGAAAGTAAGCTGATTAATATATATGATGAATTCGGCAATGTTGCCGGCGGTGATATTGCCATTCATCACCTGTTTGCCGCCAATAAAAATAGTTAGAATGGTACTTAGCCCAATCAGCAGCAGCATGGTTGGATAAAATAAAGCAGATACTTTTACCAGGCTCATGGAGTCCTTTTTATAGTTATTGCTCTGAATTTCGAACATGTTGCGGGTATAGTCTTCGCGCACGTAAGATTTGATAATTCTGATCCCTGAAAATCGTTCCTGTACGAAACTTGATAACTCGGAGAGCCGTTCCTGAATCTGACCGCTCTTTTTGAAAATTAAAGTGTTTACATAATAGATGATAACCACCAGGAAAGGCAGTGGCAAAAGACAGTAGATGGCCAGTTTGGAATTTACATCAAACATTGACCATATAATTAAAACCGATAGTACGAAAGTATTAATGGTGTACATAATTGCAGGGCCAACATACATCCTTACGCGGTTTACATCTTCAGTAGCACGGTTCATCAGGTCGCCTGTATTGTTGCGGCGGTAAAAGCCAAGGCTTAATTCCTGATAATGCTGATAAATTTCATTCTTCATGTCAAACTCAATATGGCGCGACATGAGGATAATGGTTTGGCGCATGAAGAACAGAAATAAGCCGCGCAGAATATACAATCCAATTACGAGCAGACCGAAATAAAGCAGGTTACTGCTAAAGATGCTATATATCACTTCCTGGCGATCGAATCCGTTAAACAAATTGTAAATCTGAACATTTTCGGTAATGAGGTCGACCGCATATCCGATTACCTGCGCCGGTACAACGCCGAAGATATTGGAAATCACTACGAATATACTGCCTGGAATGATCCACCATTTATATTTCAGGAAGTACTTATTTAACCGGCTAAGATGTTTCATGTTTGGCAAATTTAGCCAATGCGGAAGTAATTTTGTTATAGTTTAGTTAAATAGGTGTAATAATGGTTTTTTATTTTAATTTTGCAGCAGGTTAGCCGAATGATCCATATGCCAGTTAATTCTTCGACAGATACTTCCATTTTAGAGCAATTAAGTGCTTACGGGCATAAAAAATTGGTCTTCTGTAATGATCCCGATACAGGTTTAAAAGCGATTATTGCGATACATGATACTACACTGGGACCTGCTTTGGGCGGAACGCGGATGTGGAGTTATGTTACAGAGGGGGAGGCGTTAGAAGATGCATTGCGTTTATCCAGAGGGATGACTTATAAAGCCGCGATTACGGGCCTGAATCTGGGAGGTGGTAAAGGCGTAATTATAGGTGATTCGAGAAAGGATAAAACGGAAACTTTAATGCGCAGCTACGGCAGGTTTATAAAGAACCTGAACGGTGAGTTCATTACAGCAGAAGAGATGGGCACCAATACACGGGATATGGAATACATCCGGATGGAAACCAATCACGTTACCGGCGTTCCGGAATCAATTGGTGGTGCCGGAAATCCTGCTCCGTTTACGGCGCAAGGGGTATATTTGGGTATTAAAGCAAGTGTTAAGGAGGTTTTTGGAACCGATATGCTTGCCGGAAGGACTGTGGTAGTGCAGGGCATTGGCAATGTAGGGGAACATCTGGTTGCTTTGCTGCGTAAAGAAAATGCCGAAGTACTGATTAGTGATATTAACCAGGAGCAGCTGACTTATGTGGCCCGCAAGTATAAGGCGAAGCCGATTGAAGCCGACAAGATATTTGGATGCGATGCGGATGTATATGCGCCATGTGCGATGGGGGCTACAGTGAACAATAAAACCATCGAACGCATGAAGTTTGCCATTATCGCAGGATCGGCAAACAACCAGCTTAAAGATGAGGTTGTTGATAGTGAGCTGTTGTTAAAGAAGGGGATTCTTTTTGCGCCTGACTACTTAATTAATGCAGGCGGATTGATTTCTTGTTATTCGGAGCTGACGGGTTTTGGTAAAAAACGTACCGTTCAGTTGACTGAAAATATATACGATGCTACGCGTAGCGTGATTAAATTAAGCAAGGCTGAGCATATACCAACCAACATTGCAGCGAACCGGATTGCTGAGAAAAGAATAGCAGATATTAAAAAAATTAAATCGTCATATTAAATAATTATTAAAAAAAGGTTTTATAAACCGCACTCGTTCTTACATTCATGTTAAATAGAAGGCACTTAAGAATCAAAGCTTTGCAAAATATTTTTGCTTGGCAAATGGCAGACAAGAAAGACATTAAAGGTGATTTGAAAACTTTAATGCAGAGCATTGATAGCGTGTACGAAATGTACATCTGGATGTTATCACTAATGGTAGAGGTTACCGAGTTTACAGCAAACGACGCTGCTGAACGTGCAAACAAGTACCTGAAAACCGAAGCGGATTTAAATCCAAACATGAAATTGCTACACAACAAATTCAGCGTTATGCTTCAGCAAAACCCCGAGTATGTATCGGCAATCAAGAAATACAAGGTAGACTGGGGTTTCGATCCTGAAATCCGCAAAACAGTTTACAATTCATTAAAAGCTTCCAAAGAGTATGCAGATTATCTTGCAGATCCAAATGAAAGTTTAGAGTCATCTAAAGATATCATCAAATACATTTTCAGAAAGATCATTTTAAAAAATCAGGGTATTATCCAGGTTTTTGAAGAAAAATTCATCAACTGGCAGGTTGACCACGAAGTGATGAAAGGTATGGTTGCCAAAACTTTGAAGAACTTTACTTTTGATGATCCTTTCAAAAACAAGTTAACGGAAATAAGCGCCGACTGGATTGAAGACAGTAAGTTTGTACAGGATTTGTTTGTTTACACCTTACAGAATGATGCCAAATACCAGGAAATGATTGCAGACAGGACAAAAAACTGGGAATCGGAACGTATTGCTTTAATGGATACAATTTTGATGAAAATGGCCATCTGTGAGCTGTTGAATTTCCCGTCTATTCCGGTAAAAGTAACCATAAACGAATATCTTGAGTTATCAAAAGATTACAGTACGCCGAAAAGTAATTCGTTTATAAACGGTATTTTGGACAAAATTTTAGGTGATCTTAAAAAGAACAACACGATTAAAAAAGTCGGTCGTGGATTAATTGAGGATTAACATGAAGAAACTATTCATACTGGCAATTGCCGTAATATCTTTTAGCGCTTGTCGCAATGCGAATAATACTACGGATCAACAAACTGTGGCTGGCGACACTACTAAAGGGTCGAAGATAGCACCTGCAGATGCACCTGTAATCATATTTGAAAGAGATATTTTCGATTTCGGTAAAATTGAGCAGGGGGAAAAGGTAGTGCATGAGTTTAAATTTAAAAATACAGGTAAAAGCCCTTTAATTATTTCAAATGCTACAGCTACCTGTGGCTGTACCATTCCGCAGGTACCAGGGGAACCTATTTTACCAGGTAAGGATGGAAAGATTAACGTGGTTTTTAACAGTGAGGGTAAAATGGGCATGCAGGATAAGGTGATTACGGTTACCTCAAATGCCAATCCGAATATTACCACGGTACATTTAGTTGGTGAAGTTTTAGAGAAAAAATAATTCTTAAGCATTGCCATATTTAACTAATCAAAAAATAAAATAAATAGATAAATGACATCAACAATAATTTTACAAGCAACGGGAGGATTTGCACAATATGGTCAGTTGATCATGCTAGGTGCAGTGGCTGTAGTATTCTACTTTTTCATGATCCGTCCGCAAGTTAAAAAAGCAAAAGAACATAAGAAGTTAATTTCAGAATTAAAGAAAGGTGATAAAATTATCACTACTGCAGGTATTCACGGTCGTATTGCCGATATGAATGAAACTACTTTCCTTATTGAAGTAGAGGGTGGTACTAAAATCCGCTTCGATAAATCAGCAGTATCCCTGGATGCTACTAAAGCAGCTGCTCCTGCGGTTAAAGCATAATTGATTCTCATCAAAATATAAGCGCAGTCCCGAAAACTTTCGGGACTGTTTTTGTTTTATTACATTTGACTTTATGGTTAATGATATTTTTCATTAAGCGACAATTTATTGTGCTATGCCCTTTATCCGGTTAACTAAAATTGAGAGAAGACGTGTTTTAAGCCTTTTGGCTTGCCTGGCGCTGGCTATTGCAGCATGGTTTTTCATGGCTTTAAACAATAAGTATATCTATAATGCGAAAACCGTGCTGGTGTTTAAAAACTCGCCCACGAAGCGGGCTTTTTATCCATTGCAGTCTGACACGGTTGATTTACAGGTGGAAGGTACAGGGTGGCAGTTGCTTTTTGCCCGTTTGAGGATCAGTCCTCCTTCTATTGCTGTTAACCTGAATCAATTAAACAGTAAAGATTTTATTGTCTGTTCTGATCAGCTTTTCAGTATCAACCAGCAAGTGGAAAGTGCACAGAAAGTGATTTCAATTAAACCTGATACCCTGTATTTTGATTTTACCAAGCGGGTGGTAAAGCGGGTTCCGATAAAGCTGATTCAAAAAGTCGAATTTGTGAAACAGTATGGAATAGCGAATGAGATTCTTCTGAACCCAAAATTTGTTAAAGTTGCCGGTCCTTTAGAGGAGCTCAATAAAATAACATCCTGGCCTACTGACACTTTAAAACTAAATAAAGTACAATCGAGCAGCACCATCAGGGTTGCCTTGCAGCATAGCATCCATAAAAACGTAAGCATTTATCCTTCATCGGTTGAGGTTAAACTGGGTGTCGATGAATTTACGGAGAAAACACTGGAGGTTCCATTGAAAATAATCAATAACAGGAATTACAACAGTATAAAACTTTATCCTAAAAAAGTAAAGGTTACTTTCTTAGTGGCTTTGGGCAACTTTAACCAGGTTGATGCTGATTTTATTACTGCCGTGGTTGATGCAGATGAATGGTCGAAACTCCATCATAATCAGTTTACGGTTAAATTAAGCGAATTTCCGGGTTACTGTAAACTGGTAAGTATTACTCCGGCTAAAGTAGATTTTGTAGTAGAAAAATAATGTATAAAGTAGGCATAACGGGCGGAATTGGTAGCGGAAAAACTACTGTATGTAAGGTTTTTGAAGTGTTGGGTATTCCGGTTTTTTACGCCGATACTGAAGCCAAAAACATCATGATTCAGGATGCTGAATTGATTGCAGGCGTAAAGCTGGCTTTTGGTGAGGAGAGTTATTTCGAGGATGGAAAGCTGAATAATAAGCATATTGCGGGAATTGTTTTCAACAACGAGGCTGAGTTAAACAAACTAAACGGATTGGTACATCCGGCCGTATTCCGTGCCTTTGATGCCTGGGAGGCCAATGTTAACCCTAATGTTCCTTATACCCTTAAGGAAGCGGCTCTGCTTTTTGAGAGTGGTTCGTATAAAATGTGCGATACCACCATTCTGGTTACTGCGCCGGCAGAAGTGAGGATACAAAGGGTAATGAACCGCGATCAGGTTACGGCTGAGCAGGTTAAGGCCCGGATGGATAAACAACTCAGTGATGAAGAAAAAGTGAAAATGGCCAATCATTTTCTGATTAATGATGAAAAGCATCCGGTTATTGAACAGGTGTTAGCCTTGCATCGACAGTTTTTGAAAGCAGCAGCAGATTTAAAGGTTTCTGAGTAAATGCACTGCCTGGCTCCGGGAAAATCATCAACTGAACCCCACAAATTATTATTCCCATAAATCCAGTCATGATTTTAGACGATTTTATTACGATTACCCCTGTAGGCTTGTATTGCACATACGGGGATTTTTACCTTGATCCTCAGCAGCCGGTAAAAGAAGCAGTAGTTTCTCATGCGCACGGCGACCACGCAATAGGTGGCAGCCAGAATGTTTACTGTACTGCAGCAACTGAAAGTTTCATGAAGCATCGTTACCGTAAGTTTGCGGCTGTCGACTTTCATGTTCAGCGTTACAATGAAACCTTCAACATAGGTGGTGTGGAAATTTCATTTCATGCAGCCGGACATATTCTGGGTTCTGCCCAGGTTTTAATGGTATATCAGGGCATAAGGTACCTGTATACGGGTGATTATAAACTGGAAGCTGATATTACCTGTGAACCATTTGAGTTCGTTCGGGCCGATGTACTGATTACAGAGAGTACTTTTGCTAATCCTGAGACGAAACATCCATCGGCGGTGGAGGAGATTAAAAAGCTTAACGATACAGATTCCAATATCATGCTGGGTGCCTATGCGCTGGGAAAGAGCCAGAGAATTATCCAGCTGCTCAATGATTTTTGTCCGGAGAAAAACATTATGGTACACCACAGCATTATGCCCTTTGTAAAGATATATGAGGATTATGGGATGAAATTGGGTGCATATAAAATGTATGACCGGAAAGTGATGAAGAATAACCATCAGCATCAGGTATACATTGTGCCGCCTATGGTTTTTCACAGCTACCATAAAGCTATCAATGTAGTGAGGGCTTTTGCATCGGGCTGGAAGAACCTCCAGCAGCAGAATGGTATATCACTTTATATTTCTGACCATGCAGACTGGGATGCTATACTGGAAACTATTGAGAAAGTGAAGCCAAGCCAGGTTTGGACGCTTCATGGTGATGGTAGCCAGCTAAAGGATTATTTTAGCAACGCCTTGGTTGTGAAGATACTGAATAGCAAATGATTGAATGAGTGGGAGAGCGCATGAGTGAATGGAAAGTCAGCTAAACCCAATCATTCAAAATTCACTGATTCAAAAATTAAGACATGAAAGAAGGCGAAGACTTTTATTTTAATGAAGAAGGATTTATGGTTTTTACGGAAGCTTATCATCTGAAGCGTGGCTATTGTTGTAAAAACAAGTGTAAGCACTGCCCCTGGGGTTTTGGTAAAAAGAAAGAAAAGAAGTAAATGAATTAATGTCCTGCAAAGAAACCAATCAATGCCACCCCTATGCCGAGCATAACTGCCACCATTTTGCGGGTGTTGATTTTATGGTCAGCACTCGATTCGAATAAAATTGTGGTGGAGATGTGTAGAAATATTCCAATCACGATTCCCATTATCTTATTGAAATAGGCATCTATTCCACCGATTGTACCATTGCTTAATCCTACGCTTACATAAAAGCCAAGAGGGGCCATTACAGCGAAAATGAAGAGGTACAATATGATGCTTCCTTTTTTGAAGTGATTTTGCATCAAAATGCTGGCCAGGGCGAAGGCAGCAGGAATGTGGTGCAGGGAAATGCCAAATATCAATTCATTGTGCTGATCTTTAGCCAACGGCATCCCTTCAAGAAAGGCATGGAGACAAAGGCTGATCATAATGCCGAAAGGAAACACATGACCATCGTGGTGTTTGTGAATATGTCCGTGTTCTACTCCCTCGGAGAATTGTTCAAGAAAAATCTGAAGCAGGAAGCCAATGAGAATGAAAATGCCTATTTCATTTTTATCTGTTCCGCTATATGCGTCAGGAATCAGGTGTAAAACGGTAATGGCAAAGAGATAGGAACCGCTGAATGATAAAATCAGTTTCAGTAATTTGGATTTGTCGCTCTTAACGAGGAAGATGGTAGACCCCCCAAAAAAAGCACAGCAAAAAAGTACAGCAAATTTCCAGGCTTCCATTAAAAATCGGGTTGTAATTTTTTAAATATTCGGGAACATGCAAAACCAATTACCGTTCCAAGTATTGCGCCTGTAGTCACATCAACAGGGTAGTGTACGCCGACGTATACCTGCGCAAAGCTAATAATTGCAGCCCAGGTAATGCCAAGCGGTAAAACCGGTTTCCAGCGGCTGTAAAACAGGCAGATCAAAAATACCGCAATGGCAAAATGATTGGTGGCATGTGATGATGGAAAGCTTAAGCCACTTCCACAGGGAACACGGTGGATGATATCGACCGACAGGGTAAAGTCGTTGCAGGGCCTTACCCTGGCCACGAAGGGTTTGATGAGTCTGGCGGATATCAGATCGCCCAGTGCGAACGTGGCCAGCAACATTCCAATGATATAATAGCCTTGCTTTTTATACTGCTTAATGCAGAATATAATGATAAAAAGGTAAAGCGGTGACCAGAAAAACCGGTTTCGCATCAACGGCATCAGCCAATCGAAAAAGCTGTTTGAAAGCCCCCGGTGGATTTTCAAAAACAATTCAACATCAAATTGCTGTATGCTTTCTATCATGCTTTTTTGCAGATTAAAATTAAACGATCAGATTCTGGCAATTCAAAATCCTCAAGCGAATAACTTCCGAACGATTTCTGGATCACCAGGCCTGCCTTGGTTAACATCCGGGTGAAATCCTCAACACTAAACGCCTGTACCCGCTCTTCAAAATTATACACCTTTTGCTGATCTTCGAAATTTATTTTTTTGATGATCTTGCCATCTACCACATTTTTAGTGATGTTGAAATTAATTCCGTCGAGTGACTTTACTTCGCAAGAGTTTAAATTTCTGATGATTTTTTCAGTGTTGAAGTAATCAATGATCAGGACACCATCTGCTTTAAGGCATTTTCTGAAGGTTTTAAGTGCATTTACGTGCTCTTTTTCGGTTTCAAAATAACCAAAACTGGTGAACAGGTTTAAGGCAATGTCGAAATAATTGATGTAAAAAAGCTTTCTCATATCGTGAACGAGAAAGTGAAGCTTATTGTTTTCGAATTGCCTGGCGTATTTGATGCTTTGTTCAGATAAGTCTATTCCCGTAACATCAAACCCTTTTTTGTTGAGATAAATCGAGTGACGTCCTTTTCCGCAAGCGATGTCGAGCATTTTTGAGTCGGCCGGAGGATTAAGGAACTTGGTCAGGTTATCAATAAAAAACTCGGCTTCAGCATGGTTTCTTTGTTGGTACAGGATATGATAATATGGTGAATTAAACCAATATTGGAACCACTTGCGTTGCATAACTGAGCTTTTTGTTTTGGAAGGTGCAAACTTAGATAAAATTGCAGTAAACGCAGTAGACAAATTTCACGGTATCGCAATTTTATTGCTTTTAGTTCTGTGCGCGTGCTGATAAATAATAGTGAGAAACCGGAATACTAAAAAATCAATACATTAGTGTAATGAATGATGTGGACTTTATTCTTCATGAACTAAGCAAGCTGGGTGATCCTACGTATTTGATAAAAATGTCTCACTTCGGGATTGATGTGTCAAGGGCCTATGGTATCCGTGTGCCTCATATCAGGCAGCTGGCCAGGGAAATTGGTCGTAACCATGAACTATCGCTTTTGCTTTGGGAAACGGGTTATCATGAGGCCCGGCTTTTAGCGACTTTTATTGGTGAGTATAAAATGGTCGAAGAAGCGCAAATTGATGCGTGGGTAAGCGATTTTAGCTCGTGGGATATATGTGACCAGGCTTGCGGCAATCTCTTCGTTAAAACGCCTTATTTTAAGTCGAAAGTTTTTGAGTTTGCCAAAGCAGAAAAAGAATTTGTAAAACGTGCGGGCTTTGTGCTCATGGCGGATGCCGCAGTACACCTTAAAAAAGAGCCTGATGAGACGTTCCTGAGTTTCTTGCCACTCATTGAAGTGCATGCCTGCGATCACCGCAATTTTGTAAAGAAGGCGATAAACTGGGCTTTGCGGCAGATTGGGAAACGAAATGCGTTTTTGCATGATTATGCCATTGCAACCGCCCGGCACATTCTCGAGCAGCAGAATAAGAAAGCAAACTGGATTGCACTGGATGCATTAAGGGAGCTGAACAGCGAAGCCGTGTTGAGAAGGGTGGGTAAGTGAATGAGCATTACTTATCCTACATCAATGTGCAGCGCTAAATGTTGTTGTAAATTTGTATCATAAACAAGAAAGGAAATTTATGTCACAGTTTATTTTGCACAAATCAAATACCAGAGGCCATGCCAATCACGGATGGTTAAATGCTCATCACTCGTTCAGTTTTGCAAATTATTACAATCCTGAAAGAATGCACTTTGGTGTTTTAAGGGTTTTAAATGATGACTTGATTGATGGCGGAATGGGTTTTGGTACTCACCCGCACGACAATATGGAAATTATCACCATTCCATTATCGGGTGCTATTGCGCACAAAGACAGTATGGGGAATTCAGCCGTGATTAAAAGCGGTGAAATTCAGGTGATGAGCGCAGGTACAGGGGTTAGCCATAGTGAGTTCAATGCATTGGAAGCGGAGAAGCTGAGCTTACTGCAGATCTGGTTGTTTCCAAATAAAAAGAATGTTACTCCACGTTATGACCAGATGACTTTAGACGTTGATGCACGTCATAATAACTTCCAGCAGATTTTATCGCCAAGTGCGGATGATGCTGGTGTTTGGATCCATCAGGACGCCTGGTTTTCGTTAGGAAAGTTTGATGCCGGTTTCGAAACTGAGTATCAGATTAAAAGAAGTGAAAATGGAGTTTACGCATTTGTGATCAGCGGCGAAGTGACCATTAACGGACAAACCGCAAGTGCAAGAGATGGGTTTGGTATATGGGATACAGACCACATCAGTTTTAAAGCCAATACCGATGGTGCGGAAGTATTGTTGATGGATGTTCCAATGGAATTGAACTAATAAAACATTTTTTATCATGCCTCGCAGATTTTACTTTCTGCGGGGTTTATTCGTTTTTAAAAAATATGCAAACTATCATACTTTACATCGGGAGAGATACAGAAATTACAGTGGTGATGAATCGTTTACTAAATGCCAGGCCGGAGTGGAAAGGCATTTGTGTGTGTTTAGATGAGGAAGCGGTTGCCATTTGTAAAGCACAGCACATTGATCTGGTTTTACTTGGTAACGGAATAGACCATGAAGCAGAAAAAGCTTTAAAGGTAAGTCTGCTGGAATTGCGACCCGGTTTAAAAATTATTCAGCACTATGGTGGTGGAAGTGGTTTGCTTTACGGAGAAATTATGACCGCATTACATCAGGTGTAATGCGGTTTTTATTTCTAACTAATGTACTCTCTGTCTTCGTCGCTCAACTCCTTTTTGTTTGCAGGAGTCGATTGATTCCTTTCAATTTCATCGTCGTAGCTGCTGATTGTTTTGCGTGGACGACCAGCTACAAAGCCAATGATGAATCCGATTACAATACAGATGCCGATGACCAGAAGTTTAGATACTGGAACCGTTGCGACAAGAAAATCGAAATCAACGGGTTCGGTGTTCACCATCAGAAATACGGTAAGCAATACAGTTAAGATGATGATGAAAATGGTTTTTCCGCTCATGGTGTTAAAAGCTATAATTAAATGAAAACTCTAATATCGGATTTTGATTGTATATCTTGTGAACAAAAACCAACCTCGCTCCAACATCTACAACAGGCTGATACCTCAAAATGTTTAAGCTACTGTTTAATTCTAATCCAAAAGTTTTAGGTTCCCCGATATTGGTATCAACACCGATGTTTTCATAGTGGCTAAAAAAACCTGCCCTGAAATTTCTTACATAGGCCAGTGGGCCAAGCTCCCAGTCAGGGAATGCAAATGGAAATCGGTAATTGAACAAAAGGGTGTTTTGTAATTTACTTTTTGCTAAAATATTATTGTAACCATAAACGGTAGATATTTCGGTAGAGTATTGGTTTGCGCCAGTTGCTTTCTGGTAATTGAAGCTGACCAGGAAGGAGTGGTTTTTTGCCAGTCCCGGGAAATAAAAGAAACTTTCCAAAGCCATAATCTCTCCCCCTAAATTATTATCGAAGGGTTGGTGATTGTAGGTAGCCCGTAAAACCTGCGCCCATTTTGGAGCGATATCCCGTTCAGTAGTTCTGGTGCTGTGATTTAAAGCAAAGCTGTACTCCATTGGGAATTTAAGTTCGCGAATAAAGTTGGCAGGCATGTTTTCGGGAAGGTAGCGTTGCGTAAAACTCGTTGCGGCATTTAGGGTAAATGCATAGGTGTTATTTCTTGCATTAAATGACAATGGGAGGGAAGCATTCAGCTTGGTATAGTTCTCCCGCCAGTCGCCTTGCTGAATCGCATTTTTAGCGCGATAGAACGTTCTTCTCGGTCGGTTGCGGTAAAGTACAGTCAATACAGGATAGAGTGCCTTATAGCTGATGTCTGCCGTGTATTCGAAGCGCTTCAAATCTCTATGGAATTTTGCACCTGTGTAAACGCTCATAGTATTGAGCAGATTGTTAGATTGAAGTTCCAGTCCGAATGTATATTCGTCATCAATGGTTGGGATAATGCTATGAAAACTAAAAAGGTTCAGCGCCTGATGATAGGGTTTAGACTTGAAAATACTGTCTGGAATATTGTTGAAAACGTTTCCCGTGTTTTCCTGTTTTTCTGCCGCTGAGGCGAAGTCCACAAAAGCATCTTCGCCTATTGGTTTTGGGCTAAGTATTTGCTCAGTAATTTCGTATCCGTTTAGCTTATAGTCATTGAAGATTAGCTTACCATCTTGACTTTCGCCAGGATTGAATGCGCCATATCTGGAGTTCGTTAGTGCTTCAATTTTTTTGGTCTGCGGATCGATCGCGTAAATATTATCGGTACCATTAAAGTGCGCGTTGAACAGAATTTGTTCGCCGATAAAAACCGGCCGGCTGATTTGTTGTCTGCTGTTCGCGATGATTATTTTTTTCGTCCCGTTTTCAAGCATACTTAAATTTTTGCCCTGTTCGCTAACGCCGATATAAGCGATCTTTTTTCCGGCTTCATCAAAAGCCGGCGTTTGTAAAATTTCATTCTCAGGATTAGGATAAGTTTTTAAAATTCTTCCCGACGAGGTTTCTATTTCAACAAGATTAAACTGATTGTTAAGTTCTACTTTGGCCGCAATAATTTTTGTTGCATCGTTCGAAAGACTGGGGGAGAAGAGGCGGCTTCGGCTGCTTAATTTCCTGATTTTTTTTGTGATGAAATTGTAGGAGCAGATTACGCTATAGCTTCTTTGTTTGTATCTTGGATCGTATCTTATTTCATCCCAGATCAGGGTGTTGTTTTTGTAGCTGAACCAGGGCTGCTCCTGATAACCAATCCCGAATAATTTTTGTTCTGATTTATCATCGTTGATGATCACAAAATATCTTGCTTCCTGTTTACTTTCTTTAAGTGCCAGGATCTGATTTTTATTCAACCTTACAGGCAAAAAATAGTTGGTTGCCAGAGTGGTTTTTTTGTTGGCGGACAGGTAGTTTTCTTTCTGGTCTTTTTTAAGCTGGTTCATCCATTCTCGCTTCAGTTTTTCCTGAGTAGAAAGATAGAAATCTTTTGTGTTTTGGTTGGTGATTTTTTTAAGGCTTTGGGAGAAGGGGTAAAGTCTTAGCGGTCTTTTTCTGATGTCGCCAAGTAGGCTGTCGGAAATGAATTGTCCGTGCTGTGCCTTCATGTTCGCGACCATCGTATAGCCGGTTTGATAATAGCCGGGAGTGACATCTTTATTTGATCCGAAGTATGCTTTGCTATAAGAGAATTTTTCGCCTTCCAGAATGGAGGCTCTGAAGGGCATGATCCAATTGGGCTGTCGGCCTCTTCCTGATTTCGTTAGCGCAGTTTCATTTACCACCGCATCACCTTCGAAAAACCAGGTCGGCATCCCCGCCCCGAAGTAGGCGAAATAAACCAGTTCGGGGAAGGGATGTGTTTGTGTTCCTGTCAATTTGTCAAACTGAGCAATATGTCGGAGCTCGTGGACAGCCAGGTTATTTAGCCAATCCTGGCTATCGAAATATTGTGGTGGGGTAGTATAGAACTCAGACTTGCGCGGAGCAAGCTGAACAAATCCATTTGCTATGGTTCCCTGGTTCTGGAGGATAAGCGGAATAGAAGTTTTTTCCTGGTGCAAGCCCAGCCCAATTCTGGGGTAGATGGAGGGTAGGGTATTGGCCATTCTTTGCGCCTCCTTTTCCAGTTCCCGCGGATAGATGATTTTAAAGCCACTGGCCGAAATATAGTTCCATTTTACACTAAGTGGGTTTTGAGCACTGCTGAAAATCTGTCCAAAAACAGATGATGAAATAAGACTTAATGTCAATGCTGTTAAATGCTTGATGAATAGTTTATTATTGTTGTTTTTTATCTTCATTTAAATAGTTTGCTAAAATATTTAGTTTTTCATTTTTTCCAAATGTCAACCTTTATGGTTTTTTAATTTAGTTAATATTTGTTAAAGCATTGATCTTTAAATTATTATTTGTTTTGTACAATTTCAGATAATGTGCGTTACTGCCGCTTTTATTTATCTCTAAATTACCTCTACTTAGTAATATTATAAATTTTTTGAAGGATGCGAATAACGATCTTAAATTACACTATTTAAATCATTTTCTTCGAAAAAAACATCAGCAATACTGGATTTAGGTTACCCATATTTCGGCTAGGTTGAAGAATACAACATTATAGTTATTAGGTATAGAAGGCTGAATGTGTAGTCAAAATTGTCGGTTTCCTGGAATTGCTAATTCACTTTTTTTGAAACCGAAGAATTAAAGTGTTGTGTTTGCGTGGTGGTTTTGGAAGGGGTGGCGGATTTAGGCCACTTAGGCCGGGTTGGTTTTTGTACTACTCTTCAAGAATAAAGTCTGATAAACAACCATAAGATTTTTCAGCTGCTCTATATATTAGTGCCATTATGGCATGTTTTGAATTTCGTAACTGGCTTTCTAATTTTGTTTACTTCATATGGATCTGGCCCTTCTGATCCTTTTTAGAATAATGGACCATCGCTATATACCTGATAAGATTCGCTGATTGCCGGGTCGAATTGCCTAGATTGTGATCGGTTTGGAGTTAATATATTCTGTATTTCAGATGTCTTGTTTGCCGAATTTGTATACAAATCATGCTGAATTAGTGCTGAAAACAGCCGCTTAATTAGGTTTCTTTGCGATATTCGCTCATTGACGACTTTAACCGTAATTTTATTGAAAATTATTAATAAATATTTAAATTACTGATTATTAGTGTTTTGTGTCTTTGTTTTGGCTTTTTGCTCAAAATGTGTTCCCGGCTTAATGTTTCCTAAAATACGGCCTCTTTGGCTCAATTCATTAGCCTTCACATGTTCTTTTTTGCCTGAAGCTCTAGTGTAATAGGCCGTGCTTTTGGATTCATAAATGTAAGCACATCAGCTATATTTAGTTTCATGTTGAGCTTGCATTTACGCATTGTGCTTATGAAATTAGACCTGTAGATTTTGTTGTTTTCTGGGTGTTTCCAAGGATCTTGAAACACACCGTAAGGTAGCTTTAATCGTAAATTTTGATGCCTGGAATTGTTGTTGGAATATGTTTACTATTCCCAGATTAATGAATGTTTTCTATCTGTATAGAGGGGGGTATTTGAAGCCGCTTTTGGCAGTGCTTTTTTATAATTTATTTCTTCTTTTCTTATAGATTGGATATAAGAAAATCGACCCGATGATAATCGCTGCACCAGTGTAAAAACCAGTTGTCATTTGTTCATTATTTTTAAAGAAAATAAAGGCTAAAACCACGCCGTAAACAGGCTCCAGATTGGTGATTAAAGCCACTCTGAAAGCGGATAAAGTTCTCATTACAGATACGCCTGCTACATAGGCAACAGAGGTGCAAAAGGTTCCTAGAATTGTAATGTAAATCCAGTCTGTGATGCTAAGATTAAACGGTGTATGCATCAAAGATCCGTCATAAATCCTGTATAATGTGATCCAGCATAGCGCGCCCACCAGTTCGTAAAATCCGATGATTGAGGGTTCACTTTTTTGAACGAGTGTGGAATTAATGGTTGAAAATAAACTCGACGCAACAGCTGCAAGCAAACCGAAAATAATACCTAAAGTGTATTGTGTTTCAAATTTAAAGATCAGGTAAATACCAAGAATAATCAAAAGGCCGACAAAAATGTCGCCGATTTGCAAAGGCTGTTTTTTTATCAGCGGTTCAAAAATTGCCGTAAATAAAGTGAATGAAGAGAGGCATACCAGCGTAACCGAAACGGTGGAAACTTTGATGGCATGAAAGAAGAAAATCCAATGGATGGCAACAATTCCTCCAGTTAAAATAAACTGAATGAATTGTTTTTTTGTAACCTTAATATTCTTTTTTGATAACAAAAACCAGGCGAAAAGCGTGGCACTGGCGATCAAAACCCTATACCATACTAGTGGCACAGCATCAATGGAAATTAGCTTTCCAAGTACGCCCGTAAAGCCCCAAACCAGTACGGTGAGGTGTAGGATTAACAGGTTCTTTTTATTGTCGTCCATCGACTATTTTGGTGCTCTTTTAAGTAAGTAAAAGCCTAAGATGGCAAAGAAAATTGTGGGCATGATTACGGCTGCCAATGGAGGAAGTCCACCTTTGGTCGAGAACATTTGTGTGAACTGGTTGAATACAATATAGGCGAAGCTGATGAAGATTCCGATCCCCAGAGAAACACCTACTCCACCGCGAACTTTACGTGAAGAAAGGGCCACTCCGATAAGGGTAAGTACATAGGCGGAAAGGGGGTGAAAGAAGCGCTTGTAGCGCTCAAACTGCAGGTCGTTCATTACGCCTGTTCCCCTTGTTTTTTCCTTCCTAATTTTATCAGACAATTCCTTTATAGTGAGGTTCTGAACCACGTTATCATAGGCTGAAAAATCATCCGGCCTCATATCAAGTATCGTATCTTTAAGCTTTCCGTTCCCGTAAATCATGGTTTCCTTTAAGCCATCTATTTTACGTATGGAGTAGTTGCTCAATTGCCACTTTCTCTTCAGTGAATCCCATTTAATACTTTCTGCAACGATCTTTTTAGTCAATACGTCGCCGTTAAAGTTGTCTAGTGAAAACCTGTACCCGTAATTGGTTTTGTTGTCGAAATTATCAATGTATATATAAGTCTTGTTATCCAGTTTCATGTGGATATTTGACTTCGTTGACGGATCATTTCTTTTAACAAAGGTGTTCTCAAAGTTATTTTTCAGGGTATTGGTATAAGGCAGAATATACAGATTGGAAACCAGGTTTGCTGAGAAAATCACGCTGGCGGAAATGAAGTAAGGAAACAGGAATCTGTTAAAGCTGACCCCCCCACTGAGTATGGGTACTATTTCAGTTTGATCGGCCATCTTTGCGGTAAAGAATATTACCGCAATGAAGTTGATCAATGGAGACAGCATGTTTACATAAAAGGGGATGGAGCCTGCGTAGTATTTGGAAAGAATGCCCCAAAGACTGAGTCCGCTTTTCATAAAATCATCCATCTTTTCAGATAGGTCAAATACCACGATGATAATCACAAAAATGGCAAGTGTGTAAACAAATGTACCCAGGTACTTCCCTATGATATATTGATCGATGATTTTAATTTTCCCTTTTAGTAGACTCATTTTTATAGTTTGTTACCTAAAACTTTAACCATTTTGTTTTTCCAGTCATAGAACTCTCCTGCTATAATTTTTTCACGTGCCTGTTTTACCAGCCAAAGATAAAAGTGAAGGTTGTGTAGTGTTGCGATTTGTGCACCAAGCATCTCATTACTGTGAACCAGATGGCGTAAATATGCTTTGCTGGTTACCTGATCTGCATGCAAATCACTTTCAGCATCTAATGGAGAAAAATCGTTTTCCCATTTCTTGTTTCTGATATTGATGATCCCGTTTCTGGTGAAAAGCATTCCATTACGTGCATTTCTGGTTGGCATTACACAATCAAACATATCTACCCCCAGTGCAATATTTTCGAGGATGTTGATTGGCGTGCCTACACCCATTAGATAACGCGGTTTTTCGTATGGTAATATGTCGCATACAATTTCCGTCATGGCATACATTTCTTCAGCAGGCTCGCCAACGGATAGCCCTCCGATAGCGTTACCATCGCGGTTCATACTTGCAATAAATTCGGCAGACTTAATCCTTAAATCTTTGTAAACTGATCCTTGCACGATGGGGAAAAGCGTTTGGTCGAAGCCGTATTTAGGTGATGTATTATCGAAATGTGTGCAGCAGCGTTGTAACCAGCGATGTGTCATTTTGATTGACTCTGCTGCATAGGTATAATCGCAGGGGTACGGTGTGCATTCATCGAAGGCCATAATGATGTCTGCACCGATAGTACGTTGAATATCCATGGCGTATTCAGGTGTAAACAGGTGTTTAGAGCCATCAATGTGGGAGTGGAAAGTTACGCCTTCCTCCTTGATCTTACGCACTTTACTCAAGGAATAAACCTGATAACCGCCGCTATCTGTCAGGATCGGCCGATCCCATCCAATGAACTGATGTAAGCCCCCTGCTTTTTCCAGAATATCCAACCCTGGTCGCAGGTACAAATGATAGGTATTTCCGAGGATGATCTGAGCATCGATATCCTGCTTCAACTCGCGCTGGTGTACGGCCTTAACAGTTCCGGCGGTACCAACTGGCATAAAAATTGGTGTCTGTATTTCGCCGTGTGCAGTTGTAACTGTTCCGGCTCTGGCTTTAGACTGGGTGTCTTTAGCCTGTAAACTAAATTTCATCTGTATCTTTTTATTTTCTCCATGTCGAAATGGAGTTTCCTACATCAAAATACTTCTTAACCAGAGCTAATTGGCGTTTTGATGCCGGACGGTTAACATGTATTTTTTCTCGTCAAAAATCTTTCAAAAATAGCAAAAATTGAGGGCATATTTTTCTTTAATTTTTTTCCACATAAAGGCGTATTACAGATTAAAAATGAGAAATTTGAACCTATTTATTTCATCATTGTGATATTAACCCCTATAGAAATTATTCTGCTCTCCACTCTGGTATTTTGCCTGCTGGTACAGTTATATTATGTATTGTTTGTTCACCTTAAACTGGCGAATGCTATAGTTGAAGACGTTCCGGTTGTTTCCCGAAAACCAGTTAGTGTTGTTGTTTGCGCACGGAACGAGGTTGCAAATTTAGGTGCATACCTGCCAACACTAATGACTCAAAATTACCCGGAATATGAAGTTGTCGTTGTTAACGATCGTTCATGGGATGGAACGGAAGAGTTACTGGAGCAGATGGCTAAGAAATACAGTAATCTGAAGGTGGTAAAGGTGCTGGACAACGATAAGTTTTTAGCCGGTAAGAAATTCGCGGTTACCATGGGTATTAAAGCCGCAAAGTACGACTGGCTTGTATTTACAGATGCGGATTGTACTCCGGCTTCGGATAACTGGCTGATGGAGATGCAACAGCCTGCGGATGAAAATACTGAAATTGTATTGGGTTATTCCCCTTACCTTAAAAGGCGTACTTTGCTTAACGCCCTGATCCGTTTTGAGACTTTTTTCACTGCCGTTAACTATCTTGGATTCGCTTTAAAAGGGGTGCCATACATGGGGGTGGGTAGAAATATGGCTTATAAAAAGTCTTTGTTTTTTAAAAACAAGGGTTTTGCTGCGCATATGCATATTCCTTCCGGCGATGATGATCTGTTTGTAAATGCCCACGCTACTAAATACAACACAGAAGTGAGGTTGAATAGTGAGAGTCATGTATGGAGCGAACCTAATCGCACCTGGGCTGGTTATCTGAGACAAAAGAAACGTCATTTTGGTGCCGGAAAATTGTATAAAGCAAAACATAAATTTATCCTGAGCCTACAAATCGTTATGCAGTTTATGTTTTACGGATTATTTGCTGCATGTATGTTTTTAAGCAGAGAAGCCCAGTATTTAGCTGGTGGAGTACTTTTGTTAAGTATCCTGATCCGATGCTTTGTATACCCAAAGTTGTTGAAAAGACTGAACTATGGAGATTTGCGTTGGTGGTTCCCAATTTTAGATATACTTTTGTTCCTGTTTCTAACCCTCAACGGATTTCTCGCCATGTTTGGCAAGAAAAAAGTTAACTGGAAATAAATTATACTTATAAGAATTACAATATGGCTGATGTAAAACCTGATATCATTTTAAAATATTTTCCTGATTTAACCGACAAACAGATCGATCAGTTTTCACAGTTGTTTGATTTATATGTGTTTTGGAATGCTCAGATTAATGTGATTTCGAGAAAAGATATCGAAGAGCTGTACGAGCGCCATGTGCTTCATTCTCTTGGAATTGCCAAAGTATGTACATTTAGAAAGGGTGAGTCTGTTTTAGATGTTGGAACGGGTGGTGGTTTTCCCGGTATTCCGCTGGCCATATTATTTCCTGATACGCAGTTTCATCTGGTTGATTCGATTGGTAAGAAGATCAAAGTGGTAAAGGAAGTGGCATCTGCACTGGGTTTGGATAACTTAAAAGCCGATCATTTAAGGGCAGAGCAAATCAAAGATAAATTCAATTTTGTAGTTTCCCGGGCTGTAACCCGCTTGGGTGAGTTTTATCCCTGGATTCAGGGTAAGTTCAAGAAAGATAGCCTGAATGCCATTCCAAACGGTATTTTGTATCTTAAAGGCGGGGACTTGGCTGAGGAAATCAAAGAATCAAAACTGAAAGCAGAGTTGTATCCGCTTTCAGAATATTTTGAGGAGGAGTTTTTCGATACCAAATACGTGGTTTATGTACCGCAATAATTTTTGTTAAAGGCCTGTAACGGGCCTTTTTTTCTTTTAAATAATCGACTAGAATTTATTTACTTTTTGTGGATTATCCCTCATCAACATTTTATCTTTTAAAGTTTCCTGCAGTTGGGATTGCTTGTCGATGCTTTTTACAACGTCTAAAACCACGTTGGCAGCATCACTAAAAAATTGTCTGGTGATGGTACTGTATTCATCAGTTGCCTTGTGGTAATCTTTATGGTCTTCAACGCCAAAGTATAAAAAGGGAATGTTCTTAGCATTGAAGGCGCCCTGATCGCTTTGGTTAGTCCAGTCATCATGTCCAAGCTTTGGATCATCGTGCCCTAATATGACCTTGATTTCTTTTCTATTCGTATCTACAAATTTTTTCAGTTCAGGATATTTGAACGTACCGCTAACATAAAGTTCGCCCTTATCGCTATGACTGATCATGTCCATGTTTAAATTAACTGCAATGGTATTGATGGCAACGGGAGGGTTGGCGACAAAGGCTTTGGCGCCCTGAAGTCCCATTTCCTCAGCATCGAAGGCGGCGAAAATAATGGTGTTCACAGGTTTATTCTTTGCAAAGTAGGCGGCAATTTTTAACAGGCCTGCTGATCCTGAAGCATTATCATCCGCTCCGTTGAAAACCTGGTCTTTAACCACCCCCAGGTGATCGTAGTGTGCAGAAACCACGATTATATTCGTGGTTTTGCCGGGGATATAGCCGATTAAGTTTGTCCCGTTCACTTTTGTTCCACCGCGTGAGTTGAATGTAAATTCCTGAGCATAGTTAACATTTTGCGGGTATGACTTCAGGCCTAGCTTCTGAAACCTTTCCCTGATATAAGCACGGGCCATTTCTGCACCTTTAGTGCCTGTTTTTCGACCCTGGTAGGCATCAGAAGAAAGCACTTCTACATCTTTGAGCAGTTGGGTGTCTAATTTACCTGTTCCTGATGAGGTTTGATTTTTAACAGACGAACAGCTGCTTAGCATGATGGCTAAGGGAAGGATATATAGTATTTTCATTTTGTTATTCATAACGTTGCCTGTTGGGGTTATATTGTCAATTATGCAGCGACCTCGCGCAAATCTACTGCAACCACTCTGGAAACACCTTGCTCTACCATCGTTACACCGTAAATGATATCTGTGCTGGCAATTGTGCGTTTATTGTGCGACACGATGATAAACTGCGACTGACCAGAAAACTTACGGATGATATTGTTAAACTTATCGATGTTTGTATCATCGAGCGGTGCATCAACCTCATCGAAAATACAGAAAGGAGCTGGTTTTAGTAAATACAGCGAAAATAAAAGGGCTGTGGCAGTAAGTGTTTTTTCGCCTCCGGATAACTGGTTGATGGAGAGTGGTCTTTTTCCCTTGGGACGTGCGATGATGTCGATATCTGCTTCTAAAGGATTGATTGTATCTGATAGAATCAGGTCGCAGCTATCTTCCTCATTAAATAAAGAGCGGAAAACCACGATAAAGTGTTCACGTGCCTGTGTGAAGGCCTGCATAAACTTATCTTTTGCAGTATCATCTATCTCCTTTATTGTTTGCAGCAGATCTGTTTTGGCGGCATTAAGGTCTTTTTTCTGGTTCTGAATGAACGCATAACGTTCTTCCATTTCTTTGAAAGCCTCCATTGCCATGGAATTTATTGCGCCAAATTCATCCAGCTGGCGCTTCATTTTTTCTACCTTTTGCCTGATTTCGAACTCACTTTCCAGGGCTTCAATCTCGGTGTCGCTTTCCAGCAGGTCGTTTATATCAATGTTAAATTCGACAGCTAAACGCTCTTTCAGGGAGTTTAAATCAATCTTGAGAGTGTTTTTCTTGTCCTTAATTTCTGTTAGGATAAAATCTGTTTCTTCACGGTTTTTACGAATGTTGGAAAGGCTCGTTTCTACTTCGTTGATATTGCCTTTACTATCAAAATATTCCTTTTCTACATCTGCCAGGCCCTTTTCCATTTCCTCGCGCTGCTGATACATCTCCAGCAGTGTATCATCACTTAAATCAGTGTGTTGCAAGGTTTCAGTAATTTGTGCCAGGGTTTCCTGTAATTCTTTTTCGTTTTGGGCAACCCGCTTATTTAAAGCCTCTTCCTGCACAAAGCGGTAATCAAGATCTTTTTCAAGTCCTGATAATTTATTCTGCTGCTGGTGAAAACGAATATTGTCCTGATTGTATTTTCCTGCACTTTCGTTAACCTGATCGGCAAGTTCCTGATAATTGATTTGCTGTTCCTGCAGGTTTACATGGTATTGTTGCTGTTTTTGTTGCAACGCTACCAAAGCCGGTAGTTTTTCTGACAGCGATTTTTCGATTGACACAATTTTTTGGGCAATGTCCGTTTTACGGTTTTCGCTGGTTGTGATAAACTCCTGGTATTGATCGCGACGGGTTTGAACGGAAATCTGTTCATTACTCAAGCGGTTCAACTCTTGCTGCAGGGTGCTGATTTGGTTAACTTTTGAAGCCTCTTTCAGGTTAAAAATGTTTTCGGTTTCAGCCTTTATTGCTGCATTATATTGGTTGATCAGCGATTCTGATGCCTTGATCTCTTTAGCTAAGTTCTCCAGGTTTTTTGCCCGACCGATTCTTTTGCCTTCAAACAGTCCTACAGACCCACCGGCCAATGTAACCCGTGTTTGTGCGTACTTACCGTTCTTTGCTAAGACAGTAATGCTTTCTGTTGGTGTTTCCTTAAACAATTGTTCCTGTTCGTTAACAGCTATATTAACATTTTGGAGCAAGAGGTTACATAGATTTTGGTATTTTTTATCAACTTCTATTACGGATAAAGCAGGGATCAAACCTTCGCGGTTAACGGGTGCAGCATTTTTATCCGGAATATTCTCAAGTATAAAAAAGTTAGCGCGACCACGACTGGCGTCGGTAAGTAAATTGATGGCCTGAACGGCATCTGTATATTTCTCAACCACATAATGATTCATCACGGGTTCAAGATAGTTTTCTATAGCGATACGATAATCCTCGTTACAAAACAGGATATCGGAAAGGAGTAAGGCGCTTTTGGCAAATGAATTGTTCTTTTTTAAAAAACGTATCGATTCGGGAAAACCTTCCAGACTATCTACCAGGGATTTTGTGAGGTTGTATTCGTTTTGTTTCGCATCTTTTTTGCGGTTCTGTGAAGTCAGCTTTTCTTTGTCTGAGTTTAAATTAAGCTCTGATTCGGCAAGTTTAATTCTCAATATTTCTTCCGCTTCTTTAAGCTGCCTGATGTTATTTTGCTTCTCGGTAACCTGAATATCAAGTTCGGCCAAAGCATGGTCGAAGGTTTTCAGTTCCAAGGTTTTGGTTTCAGTGTCATCCACATTTCTGTTGGTTTCCTGCACCAGGGCATCCTTTTGAATATTGAGGATATCAATTTCTTTTTGAGCCTGATACACCTGATTTTGTAAATCGCTTACAGATTTAATCAGGTTATCGAGCCTGTTTTTTTCAGTTTGCTGTTGTTCACGGAATGTATCGAGTGATAATTTGAGGACTTTTAAATCAGATTCTACTTTGTTAAACACTTCAGTTTCTGTTAAAACTTCTTCGTTTAAACGCTTAATATTGTATTTAACGTGGTTAACCTGATTTTTATCTTTCTCCAGCTCGCCGGATACCCGGGTTTCCTTTTCCTGTAAAAAGCGCATTTGCTCATTTTTAACCTTTTTCTCACTTTCGTAGGCACGGATTTTAGAAACAAGTTCGTTCGTTGCTTTTTGCTGAATGGATAAGTTTTTCTCCTGATTGATGCTTGCCAGTTTGAGCTTTTGCAACTCCGCTTCCTGAGTATCTATTTTTGTGCTGAGCTCAGCCCTGGAAACCTGCTGGCTTTGTTCCTGGGTTTCGAGTGCATTTAAGTCGGTACGGAAGAAAGCAATCCTGTGAGTGGCCAGCTGCACACTCAGTTCACGGTATTGTTCTTTTAATTTATAGTAACGCTCTGCTTTACGGGCTTGGTTTTCGAGCGTTTTTAAGTTCTTTTCAATTTCGAAAAGCAAATCTTCAACCCGTTCCAGGTCGGCTTCAGTGTCTTTAAGCTTACTAAAAGTCTGTTTCTTACGAAGTTTGTATTTGGAAATGCCCGAGGCTTCTTCAAATAACGAACGGCGGCTATGCTCCTTGTTATTGATGATTTCGTCAACCATTTTAAGCTCAATGATAGAGTAGCTATCCGAACCAATACCAGTATCGAGAAATAAATCTGTAATGTCTTTTAAACGGCACTGAACATCATTTAAGCGGTACTCACTATCGCCATTGCGGTAAAGTTTCCGGGTAACGGTAACCTGTGAGTAAGCGGTTGGTAGAATGTTTTTAGTGTTATCAAAGCTTAGCGAAACTTCTGCGAGCTGTGCCTGCTTCCGGTTTTTTGTGCCATTGAAAATGATGTTTTCCATTTTCTCAGAGCGCAATGCTTTGGTACTCTGTTCGCCCAAAACCCAGCGCATGGCATCAATCACATTCGATTTTCCACAACCATTCGGCCCCACAATAGCTGTAACTCCCTCATTAAAATTGATGGTCACTTTGTCGCCAAAGCTCTTAAATCCTTTAATTTCTAATTTAGTGAGTTGCATGGTTTGTAGTGGGGAGATAAATTTAATCTGTGGCCATTTATACTTTATTTCACAATCATCAACTTCGCAAATTTCAATAACAACTGTTTATTTCCTAAGCCCTGGAAAAACACCGTGGCTTTCACGTCAGGTAAATTTCCTTCCAGGCTTACAATTTTACCAAAACCGAACTTTTCGTGTTCCACTTCCATGCCGTTTTGAAATTCATTTGGCTGTGAGGGCGTGAAGCCGGCTGTAGGAATGTGTGCTTTTGCCAGCAAAGATGTTGTTTTAGGACGCGGAGGCGGGGCAGAAGTTGTTCCTGTTGGTTTTGGCTTGCTCATGAAATCACGAGGCTGAGATGTCCAGGTTTTGCGTTCATCGTCAAAATTACCTTCGAGCATATTGCTTTTTGCTGGCTTAACATCTAACTCTAAAAACCGTGGATTGATTTCATTGATGAAACGGCTTGGTTCGCAGTTGGTTAAGGTTCCCCAACGGTAACGTGAAGTTGCATAGGTAATGGTTAACTTAATTTCGGCCCGGGTGATGGCAACATAAAACAAGCGTCGTTCTTCTTCCAGATCGGCGCGAGAGTTTACGGACATTTGAGAAGGGAAGAGGTTTTCTTCCAGGCCGACAATAAATACGTTTTTAAATTCCAAACCCTTTGCAGAGTGAATGGTCATCAATGAAACGGTATCCTTGTTTTTGTCGCCGTCTTTGTCATCGTTGGTTAAAAGGGCCACATCCTGCATAAATACATCCAGACCCTTTTCTTCTATATCCTCGCGTTCGGCAAACTCTTTAATACCGTTTAACAGCTCCTGGATATTTTCATATCTGGCTCTGCCCTCTACACTATCATCAGTGTAGAGCTCTTTTAAAATACCTGCATGCTGGGCAATGAATAATGCTGAATCGTAGGCATCAAGCTTTTTAGCTTCGGCCTGAAAGCTTTGCACCATCATCGAAAAATCATTCAATTGATTTGCCAAACGGCCATCAACGTACATGTGGGCATTAGAAATGACATCCCACATGGTGATGTTGTGCTGATCGGCTGCAACAATAATTTTATCGACAGAGGTGTCTCCGATACCACGTTTAGGATAGTTGATTACGCGTTTTATGGCTTCCTCATCTTTTGGATTAAAGGTCAGGCGGAAGTAGGCAATTAAATCCTTTATCTCTTTACGTTGATAGAAAGAGGTGCCTCCGTATATTTTATATGGAATGTTGAGTTTGCGCAAACCTTCCTCCATCGCCCTGCTTTGGGCATTTGTTCGGTATAGGATGGCAAAATCATGGTACTGATGACCTTTTAAGCCACGCTCCTGAATAATGGATTCAGCAACCAGTTTACCCTCTTCGTTATCGGTAAATGCGCGGGATACTTTTATTCTGTCGCCTTCAACATTTTCAGAGAACACATTCTTTTCCAGCTGATTTTTGTTATTGGCGATAATGCTACTGGCGGCATCGACAATATTCTGCGTTGAGCGGTAATTTTGCTCAAGCTTATAAACTTTTAAATCAGGGTAATCGCGTTCGAAGTTCAAAATGTTTTGAATATTCGCCCCGCGAAAGGCATAAATACTCTGCGCATCGTCGCCCACAACACAGATGTTCTGGTAGGCTGCGGCGAGTTTTTTTACAATGGTATATTGAGAAAAGTTGGTATCCTGATACTCATCCACCATCAGGTACCTGAACTTCTGCTGATATTTATTTAATACTTCAGGGTGCTCTTTCAGCAGAATATTGGTTTTAAACAGTAAATCGTCGAAATCCATAGCGCCTGCCCTGAAACATCTTTTGGCGTATTGCTCATAAATCTGACCGAGTAAAGGCCTTTTATTCTGGATATCTTCAGCCTGTATCTGATCGTTTGCCTGATACTCGCCCCAGGAAATCAGGTTGTTTTTAGCCGACGAGATTCTGCCATACACAAAATTGGGTGCATACAGTTTATCATCCAGCTGCATTTCTTTCAATATGGCACGGATAACACTTTTGGTATCGTCAGTATCATAAATGGTGAAGTTACTTGGGTAACCGATTTTCTCCGCTTCAACACGTAGAATCTTGGCAAAAACAGAGTGAAAGGTCCCCATCCATATGTTTTTTGCTTCAGCGCCTACCACTTTACTGATCCGCTCGCGCATATCCTTACTGGCTTTGTTGGTAAACGTTAAAACGAGAATATTAAAGGGATCGGTTCCGGTTTGGATCAGGTGCGCCACACGAAAGGTTATTACACGCGTTTTGCCCGAACCAGCACCTGCAACAATCATTACCGGTCCTTTTGTATTTTCTACTGCTGCTCTTTGTTGTGGATTTAATCCTTCTAAATAGTCCAAATCGGCTTCTGTTTTTTTGAGGTTCAAAAATAAGGATTCCCGGGCTTTTTATTGAATTTGTGGATAAATAGAAGTTAATCATGCTTATGCCAAAATTGCATGGATCTTTTTTGGGAATAGAATTTGATATATCCGGGCTATGGAAGAGAAAAAAGTGAATAAAGACATTGAGCTTACTGACATACCTGAAGGGTCTGGTACTGATGTTTACGCCAATTTAAAAGAGAAACTGGAAGGTGTTCAACAATTTCCGGGAGTTTACCATTTCAAGTTTATTATTACCGGCGGACTGGATAAGGTAGAAGAGTTGCGTAAAGTTTTACCGGATGATGAATTTATTGAACAGCCATCAAAAACAGGTAAATATGTCTCCATTACAGTAAAGAAGGAAGTTCAAAATGCTGACGAAGTGATCAAAATTTATCGGCAGACAGGCGAAATTAAAGGCATTATGATTCTTTAACCTTAGTGGGTTAAAGTTGCGCTTTTATCTGGCAACGATAAACTTCTTTGCCGTATTGTATTGGCCGGAATCTGAAGTGATTTTGAAGAAGTAAATTCCGGGAACAAATGTGGTAGTGTTAATCTCCAGTGTATGTTTTCCGGTATTCAGGTATTCGTTAACCACCGTTTTTACCAGCCTTCCCAATAAATCGAAAACCTGAATGTTTATTTTATCTGTTTCAGGTAATACAATATCAAGAAAAGTTTGGCTTGAAGCAGGGTTAGGGTAGTTTTGCGAGACAACAAACTTCAGGAATTTATCAAAAATTGCTTTGTTTATGGTGTCGAAGATCACGTAGCTGATTAACCGGTACCCGCGTGCATTAGGGTGATAGGGGTCTTGATATAATGAAAAATCCCTTCTGATGGCGGCATTGATGTCGGCCAGGTATATTTTATATTCGGATGCCAATCTTCTGTAAACGGTATTAAGTGCCCTAATTGTGGCATTTGCCCTAACAAGTGTAGGGTTATTTCTATCGTCTACAAATTGCAGCGTACATATTATAGGTACTAATTTCTGTGCTACGCTGGAGTTAAGTAAAGAACGCATATTAGCTTCTGTTTCCGCAACGCTGCCTTTTCCATTAACAATTGCCAGGGCATCATTGATTCCCATATCAATAACGATAAAGCCTGTTCTGTCTTTTATCGCATTGTCAATTCTTAATAAACCCTGTGAGGTTGTTTGTCCGCCGATTCCAAAATTAGTGATGTCAACCACCTTATTCTGGTAGCATTGCAGGAAATTATTTTTAAGTGCATTCTGGAAGCCTAGACCCTGAACGCCTTCAACGGTGCTTGCTCCGAAAGTTACGATATTGATACTGTCTTTAGAATAATACTGAGCTGCTTCAGGGCAACTTACATTTGCCGGAGTGGTATTCACCTGAGCAAAACTTTCAGGGCATATGAAACAAAGCAGCATAAAAGAGATTAATATCGCGCTAAATTTCATTTAGAATGTTCTTTCTTACAGGGTTTAAGGATATCCGTTAAAAGCCGCAATTTACATAAAAAATAGTATCATCAGCAATACATTTGCAGGCTTTTTAACAATATTAACATCCTGTTTCTTCAACACTTTACACCAGGGTTTGGTTTGTATTGATTTTAGGGTTTCTACTCTTTTAAAGCCATTCAATTATTACGTTTGTACTTTAAATTGCCATGCATTTACGACCTTTAAACCGTAACACCTATATTTGCCCAAATTCATTTTGTTATGCAAGAGATTAAAAATTATGTAGAAACGCACAAGCAACGCTTTTTAGATGAGTTGTTCGAGCTTTTGCGATTTCCTTCGGTTAGTGCTGATCCTAAATTCAAAGGTGATGTTTTAAAAACCGCTGATTACGTGGCTCAGAAGCTGAAAGATGCGGGTGCAGATAATGTAGAGATTTGCCAGACAGCCGGTTACCCGATTGTTTATGGCGAGAAAATTATAGATAGCGCATTACCAACTGTATTGGTATACGGTCATTATGATGTACAGCCTGCAGACCCGCTTGAGTTGTGGCACACACCGCCTTTTGAACCTACCGTACGTGATGGCAAGATATATGCCCGTGGTGCCTGTGATGATAAAGGACAATTCTATATGCATGTGAAAGCTTTTGAATTGATGAAAGAGACCAATACGCTTGCCTGCAACATCAAATTTATGATCGAAGGCGAGGAGGAGGTAGGATCGGCCAACCTGGGTATCTTTGTGAAAGATAATGCTGAACGTTTGAAAGCAGACGTGGTATTGATTTCGGATACTTCCATGATCAGTATGGAACATCCTTCTATCGAAACCGGTTTGCGTGGCCTGGCTTACATGGAGGTAGAAGTTGTTGGTCCTAACCGCGATTTGCACTCAGGTGTTTATGGTGGGGCAGTTGCTAACCCAGCCACTATTTTATGTAAAATGATCGCTTCACTACATGACGAGAATAATCATATTACAATTCCTGCCTTTTATGACAAAGTTATCGAGCTGACTGATGAGGAGAAAAAAGCTTTAAATTCGGCTCCTTACGATGAAGCAGAATATACAAAAGACCTTGATATAGAAGAAGTTTGGGGTGAAAAAGGGTATTCGACACTGGAACGTACCGGAACACGTCCGACATTGGAGGTAAATGGTATCTGGAGTGGCTATATTGGTGAAGGTGCAAAAACTGTTTTACCAAGTAAGGCAAATGCCAAAATTTCAATGCGTTTAGTACCTGATCAAAGTTCGGAAGAGATTGCAGAAATTTTTACCAAACATTTTGAAAGCATTGCACCAAAAAACGTAAAGGTTAAGGTTACTCCACACCATGGTGGCGAACCTGTGGTAACACCTACTGATAGTGTGGCATACCGTGCGGCCGAAAAAGCCATTGAAGATAGCTTTGGGAAAAAAGCAATTCCAACACGCGGGGGCGGCAGTATTCCAATTGTTGCATTGTTTGAAGATGTGTTGGGTATCAAATCTGTACTGTTTGGATTTGGCTTAGATAGTGATGCACTGCATTCTCCAAATGAGAAATACGATATCTATAATTATTATAAAGGAATTGAAACTTTGCCTTTATTTCACAAATATTTCGCAGAATTCAGCAAATAGTTTAGACCTTAATGACTTATCCCTGCCTGTTTTAAACCGGGCAGGGATTTTTCTTATTTTCAATGATGCATTTGCGCATACGTTTGATTTTGCAACCGAGGTTAATATTCAAAGAACAGATGGCTTAAACTGATATAAAGACAATGTAAATTAATGGCGTTGGTTGCTTTGAATTAGAAGCTGTCTTGTTTTTTTTCGTATTTTTGACACTCAAAAAAAAAACAAAGCAGTGACTTTAATAAAATCAATTTCAGGAATAAGAGGAACTATTGGCGGCCAAGCCGGAAACGGTTTAACCCCTTTAGATATCGTAAAATTTACTGCTGCATTTGGTAGCTGGGTAGTTCAAAAAACCAATAATAAACGAATTGTGATTGGCCGCGATGCCCGTATTTCTGGTGAAATGGTTAACAACCTGGTCATTGGAACCCTTCAGGGCCTTGGAATTGAAGTAATTGATCTGGGCCTTTCCACCACTCCAACGGTTGAGATCGCTGTTCCCAATGAACAGGCAGGCGGGGGAATTATCCTCACTGCAAGCCATAATCCAAAACAATGGAATGCGCTGAAGCTGTTGAATGATAAAGGTGAATTTATCAGCGATGCCGATGGGAAGGATGTTCTGGATATTGCAGAAACCAGCGCTTTTGCATTTGCAGAAGTAGATCAGTTGGGTAAAGTGATAAAAAATGATACCTATCTTCAAAAACATATTGATCAGGTATTGGCACTGCCATTGGTAGATGTTGAGGCGATTAAAAAAGCAGATTTCAAAATCGTTATTGATTGCGTAAATTCTACCGGAGGTATTTTTATCCCTGCTTTATTAAAAGCACTTGGGGTGACCCGAATTACTGAGCTTTATTGTACACCTGACGGGCATTTTCCACATAACCCGGAGCCGCTTCCCGAAAACCTTACCGAGATTTCGAAAGAAGTACAAAAGCAAAATGCCGACCTGGGCATTGTTGTAGATCCTGATGTTGACCGCTTGTGTTTTGTAAATGAAGATGGAAGTATGTTTGGCGAAGAATATACTTTAGTTGCTGTTGCTGATTACGTTCTGAAAAATACACCTGGAAATACGGTTTCCAATCTTTCCTCAACCCGGGCATTGCGCGATGTGACCGAGCAGGCAGGTGCTGACTACAACGCATCGGCTGTTGGCGAGGTAAATGTGGTGAATAAGATGAAAGAAACCAATGCAGTTATCGGAGGTGAAGGGAATGGAGGAATTATCTACCCTGAATCGCATTATGGAAGAGATGCATTGGTTGGGATAGCATTGTTTTTGACTCATCTGGCCAAGTTTGGCAAGTCCATTTCAGTGTTAAGGGGCAGTTATCCTCAATACTATATTTCTAAAAACAAAATTACCCTTACGCCAGAGATGGATATTGACAACTTGCTTAAGCAGGTTGAAGAGAAATATAAAAAGCAGCCATACAGTACCATCGATGGATTAAAAATTGAGTTTGATAAAACATGGGTACATTTACGTCGTTCTAATACTGAGCCAATCATCCGGATTTACAGTGAAGCTGAAAATGAAACGGTTGCTGAAAGCCTGGCGAATAAGATCATTTCAGACATCAAAGAAATCCTTAAATTAAACTAATACATGAAAAAAGTTTATTTAGATAATGCCGCCACTACACCTTTGGATAAAGCTGTAATTGCTGAAATGACTAATGTGATGGAAAACTACTTTGGAAATCCATCAGCAATCCATGCATTGGGAAGAGAAGTAAGGACGCTGGTAGAGAAGGCGCGTAAAACTGTTTCCGGACTACTTGGTGCGTCTCCATCAGAGATTTTTTTTACTTCGGGTGGCACAGAGGCAGATAATACAGCTATACGCTGTGGGATTTCGGCATACGGCATCAAACATGCCATCACCTCTAAAATTGAACACCATGCGGTGGAGCACACTTTAAATATGATGCTTAAAAACGGTGAAATAGATAAACTCAGTTTTGTTAATATTGATACAAAAGGAAATATTGACTATGCCCATCTGGAAGAGCTACTCCAGAATAATGAGCGGTCGTTTGTTTCTTTAATGCATGCCAATAACGAGTTAGGTACACTTACAGATATGATCAGAGTAGGGAATATCTGTGAGAAATATGACGCGATTTATCATGCCGACACTGTTCAGACAATGGGCCACTATGTGCACAATGTACGTGAGCTGAAGGCCCACTTCATTGTGTGTGCAGCACATAAGTTACATGGACCCAAGGGTGTAGGTTTCTTATATGTAAATAGTAATATCAAGATACCTCCAATGATTTACGGCGGTGCACAGGAGCGTAATATGCGTGGTGGCACTGAGAATGTATATGGGATAGTTGGGCTGGCTAAAGCATTGGAAATTGCCTATGCAGAGATGGCAGAACATCAGGCTCATATTCAGGGCTTGAAGGATTATTTAAAAGAACAGCTTATTTCCGAAATTCCGGGTATTGCTTTTAATGGTGAAACCGATGCTGATAAAAGCCTATACACCGTTTTAAATGTATCCTTTCCTGAAATGGACATGGCAGACATGTTATTGTTCAATCTCGATATAAATGGAATATGTGCCTCTGGCGGAAGTGCCTGCTCTTCGGGTTCTAACATTGGTTCGCATGTTTTGACAGGTATAAATGCAGATCCTAACCGTCCATCGGTACGGTTTTCTTTCAGCAAATTTACCACCAGAGAAGAATTAGACTACGTGGTAGAAAAAGTTAAAATGGTAGTAAAGCAAAATGCTTTGGCTTAAAACACAGGTAACCAAATAGGAAGAGTCCCGGAGCAATCCGGGAATTTTTTGTTTTCATGCCGGAATTACTGTAATCACTCATCACACCAGGCGAAATATTTGTTTATTTAATTTTAAAACCTTAAATTTAGTATAGTATTAGATCAGAGCAGTTTGAGCAGAAGCGTAGTGAAATTTTGAGCTGCCAATGTATTTCCTCCATATCACCTTATAGATATCTCATGAGTGTAAGGTTCAGCATCTTTTTAGAATTGTAACCTATTCCAAAATAATAATGCTATGGAAACTAACCAGATTAACCCAGCCGGGGAGCAACACTCATCGAACTTAAAATTAAGTGATGAAAGAAAACACATTTACAAATTTATCCTTGCCCCATTTTCATTTGAATCGTCCAATCATTTTACTAAAGTTCACAAAAGAAAATTCCTTTCATTTGGATCTATTCATGTATTCAGATAAATGCAGCAGGCGTAAAGGCATTCTCTTTACGAGTATGTGAAAACAAAATTATTTCCTGCTTGTTCTTTTAGTACATCAAAATAGAAAATACCATGGGAACGAATAAAGAAAAAGGAAAAGTTATTGAGAATGACTTACTGGATAAAAAAGTTGAAGATGTAAGGGAACATGATTCGCTGGATAATAACAAGTCATCAAAGCAGTCGACAAATTTGTTTGATAAAGACAAAGGCAGAAAAAATAATGCTTTTGGTCCCGGACATGAACCAGGAACTACGCCAGGATCAGGGATCTAATGTGTGCCAGTAATTAAGGGCAATATGATTGAATTTAAGCCACGGCAATTGTCGTGGCTTTTTTATTTTGGTTATCGCTGCATCTATCCAAATCTATTTTCAATTTATAAACATTCTATATTTAAAATAATTCTAAACTGGGTATATGAATCTGGTACAGGTAAATCCATATCTGTTATATTTGCGTTACACCTAATCCAATTCAGATATGGATGATTTCTTAGCTGCCCGTTCGCAAATGGCCTTATCCTTAGGCTTTCACATCGTTTTTTCTTGTATCGGTATGGTTATGCCATTCTTTATGGCTCTATCTCACTACAAGTGGCTTAAAACGAATGATGAAGTTTATAAGAACCTGACAAAGGCCTGGAGTAAAGGCGTGGCGATTTTTTTTGCTACAGGAGCGGTATCGGGTACCATGTTATCTTTTGAGCTTGGGTTACTCTGGCCAAAATTTATGGAACATGCAGGTCCGATTTTTGGCATGCCATTTTCTTTGGAAGGTACGGCATTCTTTATTGAGGCCATTGCTTTAGGCTTTTTTCTTTACGGCTGGAATAAATTAAATAAGTGGTTTCATTGGTTTACGGGTATGGTGGTTGGTGTAAGCGGACTGGCTTCTGGAATTCTGGTTGTTGCTGCGAATGCCTGGATGAACAGCCCGGCTGGCTTTGATTTTGTTGGAGGAAAATACCTGAACATCGATCCTATCCAGGCAATGTTCAACAAAGCATGGTTTTCACAGGCCTTGCACATGTGTCTTGCAGCTTTTACAGCTACGGGATTTGCCGTAGCGGGGGTACATGCCTTAATGATACTCAGGAATCGAAACAAGTTATTTCATTTAAAGGCTTTCAAAATCGCGGCAACCTTTGCATGCATTGGTGCATTGCTCCAACCGCTGAGCGGAGACTTGTCTGCAAAAGATGTTGCAAAAAGGCAACCTGCAAAACTGGCAGCGATGGAAGCACTTTATCACACGGAGAAGCCCGCACCTTTATTAATAGGGGGAATTGTGAATGAGGAAGATAGAACAGTAAAAGGAGCAATCAAAATTCCCGGAGCATTGAGTTTTCTTGCACACGGTGATTTCAAGGCCGAGGTCAAAGGTCTGGATCAGATTCCTAAGAATGAGCAGCCCCCTGTTGCAATAACCCATTATGCTTTTCAGATTATGGTAGGCCTGGGTACTTTTATGATGCTGATATCAGTACTTTATTTTTTTAATTTATTCAGAAAGAAATCTTTTGCAGATAAGCCCTGGCTGTTAAAACTTTTTGTGTTTGCCATTCCATTGGGCTACATCGCATTAGAAGCGGGTTGGGTAGTTACGGAAGTAGGCAGACAGCCATGGATCATCTACGGAATCATGAGGACCAAAGATGCAGTTACCCCAATGCCTGGAATTGCTTATTCATTTTACATTTTCTCTGCCATCTATTTCTCTTTGAGTATTGTGGTTACCTTTTTGCTTTACAGGCAAATTAAAATGGTGCCAGTTGTTTATGATCAACCTGTTGAAGTAAAATAATTATGGAATACGTAGTCATTACTTTTTTATGTTTGGGTATTCTGCTTTACTTTCTTCTTGGAGGTGCAGACTTTGGAGCGGGTATTATTGAACTATTCACGTCGACAAAGAACAGGAGTAGGACCCGAAAAACCATGTACCAGGCTATCGGGCCGGTTTGGGAGGCTAACCATATGTGGCTCATTATCGCAATCGTAATACTATTTGTTGGGTTTCCACATATATACACCACCATGTCGGTATATTTGCATATCCCATTGCTGATTATGCTCATCGGGATTATTGCCCGGGGAACAGCCTTTGTATTTCGCCATTACGACGCCATTAAAGATGATATGCAATGGCTGTATAACCGTATCTTCAGGTATTCCAGCTTTGTTACACCATTTTTTCTGGGGATTATTGCAGGGAGCGTAATATCCGGGCACATTGATACAGAGGCAAAAGATTTCCTTTCTGCCTATGTTTATAGCTGGTTAAACTGGTTTTCGATAGCAGTTGGGCTTTTTACGGTGTCGTTATGCGGATTTTTGGCTGCGGTTTACCTGATTGGTGAAACCGATAATGAGGATGATAAGAGACGCTTCATTAAGAAAGCAGAATACATGAACATATCTGCTGTTGCTTTCGGGGCTATGGTTTTTATTGCAGCACAGTTCGATAATATTCCACTCATCGACTGGGTATTTAAAAATACGGTTGGCTTAACGGCAATTATACTGGCCAGCTTGTCGTTATTTTTATTGTGGTACTTGCTGTTAAAAGGGAAAACAAAGGTATTGAGAATACTGGCCGGTTTTCAGGTGACGATGATTCTGGTTGCCATCAGCTATGCGCATTTTCCAAACTTTATCCGATTAAAAAATGGTGATGCCATTTCGCTTTTTGAAACAGTTGGTCCGCCTAAAACTATTTACAGTCTGGGCCTGGCGCTTTTGCTGGGAAGTGTGTTGATTTTGCCTTTCCTGGGGTATCTGTTTTATAAATTTCAAAAGAAAGAAGAATAAAAGCCGATTCAGGCCTGTTTAAGACGATGTCAATCTATAAAAGAGAGCATTTGTTTTCAAATGCTCTCTTTTACTATCAATTACAAACCACCTTTCCTCGTTGCTTTTTTTACTTCAGGCCAGGTGGCTTGCTTACCTGTGCGTTCATTTACAGGTAAATCTGCAGCTTTTTCTGTAGACGTTTTTTCAGGATCTTCACAAGCCATATAAACCATAATGGCTGCCAAAATTACATTGCTGCGAATTTCGTCAAAAACAAGCTTGTCATAACTATCGCGGTTGGTATGCCAGGTATAAGTCCCGTAATCCCAGCTGGTAGCGCTTAGGGAATAACCGAGCGCACCAGCAGCAACGAAGGAGGCAAAATCAGAACCTCCGGCGCCTGGTGTTCCCGGGAAACTTGTCTTAATCTGGTTTTTTATGGTATCTGGTACTGCAGCTAACCAGCGCGTAATGTAATCTTTAGACTTTGCAAACCCTTGTCCACCGATATTAACTACGCGTCCGGTTCCATTATCCTGATTGAATAATGCCTGAAGGTTGCCCACAATCTCTGGATGATCTTCAACAAATGCCCGGGAACCATTTAAGCCCTGTTCTTCACTACCCCAGTGCCCAACTAAAATGGTACGTTTTGGGTTAGGATAAAATTTCTTTAGAATACGCATGGCTTCCATCATCATGATAGTGCCCGATCCATTATCCGTTGCACCGCTTGCACCATCCCACGAGTCAAAATGAGCAGACAACATCACATATTCTTTTGGCTTTTGCTTTCCCTTAATTTCTGCAATGGTGTTGAACGTGGGCACAACACCAAGTTCTTTTGATTCTGATTCGATCCTGAGCATGGGTTTATTGCCACTCGTAGCTAAGCGGTAAACCAGGCCATAATCTTCAACTGATAGATCGAGTGTTGGGATTTTGGTGGTGTTTGCGCCAAAAATTTTATCCACTCCAAAGCCTTGCGACCAGTTGTTGATGATGATTCCGGCTGCGCCTGCACCTTCTATGGCCAGAGCCAGATTCTTCCCGGTTAGTCCCGTTTTGGCCATCCCGGCCGACCAGGCTTTACCAGCTTCGGTTTTTTCTTTTTTATATTTTTCAAACAGATCTTTAGTGGCAAACTCTTCCCAGTTTTTTTCTGGCCGGCCGGAAATCTGGTTCATCGAAATTAACACCAGTTTACCTTTCACATTAGGCAACCACCGCTGAAAAGAAACAGAGTCGGTGATGGCAGGTAAAACAATGGCTTCTGCATTTATGGCTTTTCCATTTGTTGATGGGCTCCAGGCTAATTGAGTACCTTCAAGGGTTCTCAGCCTCGGACTAACGAGATCAATATGGCTTACACCTCTTTCCCAGCCCCGCCATTCGCCCCATTTCTCATTTTTTGCAGAAATACCCCAGTCACTGTATTTTTTCACTGCCCAGTCGTTGGCTTGCTTCATTTGCGGTGACCCCACTAAACGGGGTCCCACAACATCTAAAAGCTCATGTGCCAGCTTCTCGAGCTGAGAGTTTTCATTTACTTCTTTCACAATATTGTCTATCAACTTGCTGTCTTGCGCAAAAGCGATGGATGATGTAAACAGCAAAAGGGTAGGGAGTAGTAGTTTTTTATTCATAATAAGTTGTGGTTAACGGATCAGGCTAATTTAACTATTTAGAGCTTGGATACGTGATGTTAATGGAAATGTTGCAGTTAACACTTTCATTATGGCAAAAAAACTCACATTGCCGGCGCCACGGTTTAAGGGCAAAAAAAAACAGGGCTGAAATAACCGAAGTTACCAAAGCCCTGCTTTTAAATATCTGGGAAATGTTATACCTGAAATCTAGTTATTCATCATTTTAATGAAAGCACCCAATTTAGCTTTCATGGCACGTCTGTCTACAATGAAATCAAGAAAGCCATGTTCCAATACAAATTCTGAAGTTTGGAAGCCTTTTGGCAGGTCTTTTTTAATGGTTTCTTTGATTACCCTTGGGCCGGCGAAGCCGATCAAAGCACCCGGTTCAGCAATATTAATGTCGCCAAGCATTGCATAAGATGCAGTAACACCTCCTGTAGTAGGGTCGGTGAGTAAAGAAATATATGGTACTTTAGCCTGACTAAGCAAAGCAAGTTTTGCTGAAGTTTTAGCCATTTGCATCAATGAAAATGCAGCTTCCATCATACGAGCGCCGCCTGATTTAGAAATCATCAGGAATGGCACTTTATGTTTGATACTATAGTCAATTGAACGGGCTATTTTCTCCCCTACAACAGAACCCATTGAACCGCCAATAAAGGCAAAATCCATACAGGCAATCACAATATCCTGACCTTCGATTTTTCCTGCGCCCGCACGTATAGCATCTTTTAAGCCGGTTTTCGCCTGACTTTCCTTGATTCTATCCGTATAGGGTTTATTGTCGTTGAAATTTAGCGGGTCGCCAGATGTGAGGTTTGGAAAAAGTTCTTTAAATTCATTGTTGTCGAAAAGAACCTCGAAGTATTCTTTAGAACCCACTCTCAGGTGATAGTTGCAGTAGTGGCAAACGTATTTGTTTTCCTGTAATTCTGCCTGATGCAAGGGTTTTTTACAATTCGGACATTTATTCCACACGCCATCCGGTGCCTCTTTCTTCTCTTCTGTTGTGGTGATGATACCTTTATTTTCTCTTTTAAACCAAGCCATATAATTTTTTAAAGAATTGGATTGCAAAGAAACGAAAAATATACTCAAGTTTATAAATTACCATTGATCAAATTTCAATTATAAAAATGGTATCAGCGCCCGGTTGGTTTGGTAATTGATTTTTGCCAATGATTAATCTGAAGTTAAAAATAAGTTATTCCTGCTAATGTGTGTTTTTTACACTAAGGATAATGTGATTTTTACACTTAATGGCCTTTAGTTGGTTGTAAAGCAAATAATTCTGTTGTTACAAAAGCTTGGAATGTTATTTTTTTTTATAACTTCGAACAAATAAAAATTAACAAGAGATGAGTTTAAAAGGCTACAAAGGCGTAATTTACGGAGATGCCGTTCAAGAATTATTTGAGCAGGCTAAAAAACATCAGTTTGCTTTACCAGCAGTAAACATAACCGGAACAAATACGGTTAATGCGGTATTGGAAACTGCTAAGGCAGTAAATTCGCCTGTTATGATTCAGTTATCTAATGGTGGTGCACAGTTTTATGCTGGTAAATCTTTAGATAATGAGAAATTACAAGCGTGCATATTAGGTGCTGTATCTGCAGCGAAGCATGTACATTTATTGGCAGAACACTATGGTGTTGCTGTGGTTTTGCATACTGACCACGCTGCTAAAAAATTATTGCCATGGATTGATGGCCTTTTAGATCATGGCGAGAAATTCTTCGCAGAAACCGGAAAGCCTTTATTTTCTTCACACATGTTAGATTTGTCTGAAGAATCTATCGAGGAGAACATGGAGATTTCAGCTAAATACTTAGCACGCATGTCAAAGATGAACATGACTATCGAAATTGAACTTGGTGTAACAGGTGGTGAGGAAGATGGTGTAGACAACAGTGATGTAGATAGCTCAAAATTATATACTCAGCCTAGTGAAGTAGCTTATGCTTACGAAGAGTTAAGCAAAGTATCTCCTCGTTTCACAGTTGCTGCCGCTTTTGGTAATGTGCATGGTGTTTACAAACCAGGTAACGTTAAATTGCAGCCGGTAATTTTGAAAAACTCTCAGGACTTTATTAAAGAGAAATTTAGTTTAACTGAAGAAAAACCAATCAACTTTGTATTCCACGGTGGTTCAGGTTCTTCACAAGAAGAAATCAGAGAGGCAATTTCTTATGGGGCAATCAAGATGAATATCGACACGGATATGCAATGGGCATTCTGGGAAGGTATTCTAGAATACTACAAAAAGAACGAAGCTTATCTTCAAGGCCAGATCGGTAACCCTGAGGGCGACGATAAGCCAAACAAGAAATACTACGATCCACGTGTTTGGTTGCGTAAAGCTGAAGAAGCATTTGTTAAACGTTTGACTGTTGCTTTTGAAGATTTGAATTGCGTTAATGCAAATGACAAATTATAATATGTGCGATTTTTGATGGTGAATTTTTTCATTCACTCATCTGGAAATCAGCCACTCGATAATTTAGAAAGCGCCATAGGTATAAAAACTTATGGCGTTTTTCTTTGTTTTATGGTTATATTTAAGCAAACCAAAATGTGATGACTAAATCTAAAACCGACATCAAAAAAAATAACTTTTTTGAGAAGTTTGCCAATGCCGCAACCAAATTTACAGGCAGTTCTGTAGCTTTTATTGCCGCAACTGCTATCGTAATTATCTGGGCAGTTACTGGTCCTGTTTTTAAATATTCGGAAACCTGGCAGCTCGTGATTAATACAGGTACCACTATCATCACCTTCCTGATGGTTTTTCTGATTCAGAAAGCGCAGAACAAGGATGGTAAAGCTATACAGTTAAAGTTAAATGAATTAATTGCTGCGCAACAGGGTGCAAGCAACCGCATGGTAGATATTGAGGATTTAAGTGAAAAGGAGTTGGATCAGTTACATAAATTTTACGTTACGATTGCTACGCTTGCCAAAAAAGAGGCCGATATTCACTGCTCTCATTCCATTGATGTTGCCAAGGAACTCAACGAAGAGAAAATAAAAACGAATAAACACTTTAAACACCAGAAATAATGAGTCTACAGGTTCAAAAAGTTATTCACCCAGAAGATTTAGATAAGGTATTTGCTATCCGTAAAAAAGTATTTGTAGAGGAACAAAATTGTCCGCCAGAGCTGGAGTGGGAAAACGAAGATATTTCCACCCATTTTCTTGCCACTCAGAATGGGCAACCCTGCGGGGCCTGCCGCTGGCGTAAAACTGAACTGGGTTATAAGCTCGAACGTTTTGCCGTATTGAAAGAATTCAGGGGGCAGGGGGTAGGCAGAGCTCTAATTGCCGAAGCACTTTCAGATTTACCTGAAGATGCTCATTATATATACCTGAACTCGCAACTGGATGCCGTAAGCTTGTATGCCAAATTTGGCTTTGCTTCACAAGGTGACCAGTTTGAAGAGGCAGGAATTCAGCATTTTAAAATGGTAAAGAAAGTTTAAAGATTTTAAAGCGAACAACAATTATCCAAATATCTGAGCGGACAAAATCATTGCCTCGTGCCATTTTTCCATGTTGAGATTTAGATTTTCGCCTTTTGCAGTTAAAAAGGAAATTACATCTTCTGTAGCAATATTTCCCGTTAAGTCATCAGCTGCCATCGGACAACCACCAAAGCCTTTTAAAGCAGCATCAATGCGCTTCACTCCTGATTGATATGCAGCTTCAATCTTTTTGAGGCGGTCGGCAGGAGTGGAATGCAGGTGAATCCCGATTTCGGTATCCGGATATCCGGATATCAGTGTGGGTAGAATTTCCCTGATTTTTTCGGGAGTAGACACACCTACTGTGTCAGCAATCGAAAGAATTTTAACTCCTTTACTCACCAGAATTTCTGTCCATTTTTCTACAATTTCATAGTTCCAAACATCGCCATACGGGTTGCCGAAACCCATTGAAAGATACACAACGGCTGTTTTGTTTTTCTTTTGGCATAAGGATAACATCTGCTCAACCGTAGCTAACGATGCCGGTATACTCGAATTGGTATTGCGCTGCTGGAAGGTTTCTGAAACGGAAAATGGAAAGCCCAAAAAATCGATCTGTTCATAATCAGCCGCCGTTTCTGCGCCCCTTATATTTGCTACTATGGCGAGCAGCTGGGTAGCAGTGTTGCTAAGATCCAGTTTTGCCAGCAATGCTGCGGTATCCGCCATCTGCGGAATAGCCTTTGGCGATACAAAACTACCAAAGTCCAGCGTGTCAAAACCAACCTGAAGCAATAAATTAATGTATTGCGCTTTTAAGGCTGTTGGAACAAAATCATGAAGGCCCTGCATGGCATCACGAGGACATTCAACCAGTTTAAATTTATTTTCACTCATATGCAATGGGCTCACTAAAATAGGTGATAGGCAAGGTTTTCAAGTCAATGTAAAACGGCCAGGTCATCAGTTAAATTTCCTTTCTATAGTCAACACTTCGGTCTTTGGCAAATGTCCTGATGATTAAACGTGTTCCCCTGTCGTAACTGAAGTAGCTCCAGAGCCAGTTGATAAACACGATAATTTTGTTTCTAAAGCCCACTAATGTCATCAGGTGCACAAACATCCAGGTGAACCACGCAAACACGCCCTGGAAGCGTATTTTGCCCATATCTACTACCGCTTTATTCCTTCCAACAGTAGCCATCGATCCTTTGTCAAAGTAGCTGAACTTTTCCAGAGGTTTTTTCTGGGCGATATTGATCAGGTTTTTGGCCAGGTGGTGCCCTTGCTGGATGGCTACTGGCGCTACCCCGGGATGTCCGTTAGGTGTTTCGTCATTGATTATCGCCGCAACATCCCCAATGGCATATATATTCTGGTATCCTGCAACGAGGTTTTCCGTATCGGTTTTTAATCTTCCGCCACGTACCACTTCTGCCTTTTCCATTCCTGCTAATACCTGCCCCTTAACGCCGGCACTCCAGATTACCGTAGCGCTTAATATTGGTGGCTTATCCTGAAGCGTAAGTATATGTCCGTCATAGCCGAGTACGCGGGTTTCATTCATCACCTGCACCCCCATTTCGATAAGGAATTTCTTGGCATGAACCTGAGCCTGTGGCGACATCGGGCCGAGTACTTCCGGAGAGTTTTCAACAAGGTAAATGTTTACCTTACTTAAATCCATTTCGGGGTAATCGTTAGGTATCACGTGCTTTTTAAGCTCCGCAATTGCTCCGGAAGTTTCTACTCCGGTTGGTCCGCCGCCTACGACAACAAAGTTTAAAAGGGCGCTTTTTTTATCTGAATCGCTTTCAATTAAAGACTTTTCAAAATTCTGTAGTATCAGGCTTCTTAAATCGAGAGCTTCGGGAATCGATTTCATTGGCATCGAATTTGCCTCGATCTCTTGATTACCAAAAAAGTTGCTGGTAGAGCCAGTAGCAATTACCAGGTAATCATAATGGATATCGCCAATATCGGTGCGTACATAATTTTCAGCCGCATTAACTTCATTCACCTTGGTTACCCTGAAGATCAGGTTTTTCTGACCTTTAAATATTTTTCGAAGTGGGAAGGCGATGGCTTCAGCCTCGAGTCCGCCTGTTGCTACCTGATAAAGTAGCGGTTGAAAAGTATGGTAGTTATGTTTATCCAACATCACCACCTGAAAAGGTTTATTCTTTAATCGTTTTGCTAATTCAATTCCTCCAAATCCACCTCCAACTATAAGTACTCTAGGGTATTCGCTTTTAGGAAGTTGTAAATCCATTTTCTATCGGTTTATCTGTTTGCTAAAGTAACAAAAAGATATACAAATGGTTTAAATACCGTGGATATTCAACCGTTATCACCTCATTCTGCCGGTAATTAATGTTGTTATGATCATTTCAATTTGTAGTTATGGCAAAAAAAAAACGCCCCGGTTTATCGGGGCGTTTCTGAATCTTAAAAAATGCTGATTCTTATTTTTTCTCTTCTGAACTACCAAGATCAATTACGATAGGAGTAGAGATACATAGTGATGAATAGGTACCAATGATACGGCCAATCAACAATGCGAAGATAAATCCACGTATACTGTCTCCGCCAAAGATGAAGATCACCAATAATACAAAGAATACCGAAAGTGAAGTTAAAATCGTACGACTTAATGTACTGTTCAATGCGAAGTTGATTAAGTTATTACGTTCTTCACCGTGTAAATCGCTTTTACCCGATTCTTTAAGACGTTCACGAATACGGTCGAATACGACTACTGTTTCCGTCATGGTGTAACCCATTACCGTTAAAATCGCTGCGATGAAATCCTGACCAATTTCTAATGAGAATGGTAGTACGCCATCTAAAATTGTGTAGAATGATAATACCATTAAAACGTCGTGGAATAATGCGATAACTGCACCTAAACCATACTGCCATTTTTTGAACTGAATTACAATATACACGAACATGAACAAACATGATATTAATACAGCGTAAAATGCACCGTTAACGATATCGCTGGCGATAATAGGCGTTACTTTTTGCGAGCTTACAATTTCATATTTTGAACCTGCTAACCCTTTATTTAAAGCATCTTCAACAACTTTATCCGTTTTAACATCCTGATCTTCTATTTGATAAGTAGTTGTAATTTTCAACTGACTGTCTTCACCCGCAGTTTTAACCTCAGGTGTTTCGTTTCCAAAAGCAGGAGTTAGTTTAGCTCTTACTTCTTCAGTAGTAACAGGATTCTGGAAATGAACCAGATAAGTTCTTCCTCCTTTGAAATCTACACCCAGGTTTAAACCACCATTTTTAAAATACATACCAATACCGGCAATAATGATAATGCTGGAAATGATGTAGTAAATTTTACGGCGGCCAACGAAGTTGAAGGCCAGGTTTTTGAAAGCATTACGGGTTAAGCTGTTATCAAAAGAAATTTCAACCTTGCGATCTAACATCGATTGGAATACTACTCTTGAGATTAATACAGCTGCGAACAACGAAGAAAGGATACCGATACATAATGTAGTTGCGAAACCCTGAACCGGGCCACTTCCGAAAAAGTATAGAATTGCACCTAAAATGAATACCGTTACGTTTGAATCGATAATAGATGGCATCGCATGTTTGAAACCTTCTTTGATTGCAGCGGGAGTAGCCTTTCCTAAAGCGAGCTCTTCACGTACACGTTCAAAAATAAGGATGTTTGCATCTACAGATAAACCAATGGTTAATACGATACCTGCAATACCTGGTAAAGTTAATACAGCACCAAGAGATACCAATATACCAATGATGAAGAATAAGTTAACCAATAAAGCGAAGTTTGCAACCCAACCTGCACGGTGATAATACAACGCCATGAAGATTAAGATTACAATAAATGCAATTACGAAAGAGATCAGACCATCGTGTATCGCCTGTGCGCCAAGGGTAGGACCTACAATGTAGCTACCTGCAATGCGTGCAGGAGCAGGTAATTTACCAGCCTTTAAGATGTTAGATAAATCTTTTGTATCAGTTTGTGTAAAGTTACCGGTAATTGAAGAAACACCACCAGCGATTTCATTCTGTACTGTAGGTGCAGAATAAACCATGTTATCTAATACAATTGCGATAGATTTTTTATTGTTTGCATCAGCTGCAGCTTCTGCGGTAATTTTTTTCCATTTTGCAGCGCCTTCGCTGGTCATGTACATGGTTACTTCTGGTTTACCTTTCTGATCGAAATCAGCACGGGAATCGCTGATTGCTTCACCACCTAAATCCGGTTTGCCATCTGCACTAAGTACTTTAATAGCATATAGTTCGAAAATTTTAGAACCTTCTCTTGGTTTAACGCTCCACATAAATTTCATCGATGATGGAATAGATGCAGCAACTTCAGGCATTTTAAGGTAAGCATTAACTTTAGCAGTATCTTTCTGTAAAGACATCCCTACTACAGCGCCAGGAATCAACTGTTGCTGACCGTTTTCGCCCTGATAAATCGGTAAGTTAAGCACGGCGTATAGCGGATTGGATTTTGCCAGTTCGGCTCTAACCGCTGTAGAATCTTTTTTACCTAAATTAGCCAGTTTACCACCTTTAGCAGCAGAATCAGTTTTAGCTTTGCCTTCTAAACCGGCAAGCTTGCCACCAGCAGCAGGAGCTGCAGTAGTATCAGTGCTTGCAGGCGTATTTGATTTCAAAGTAGCCGCTAAAGTTTTATTAATATTTTCAAGCAAAGGAACAACTTCCTGAACCTGGTATACCTGCCAGAATTGTAATTCAGCAGAACCCTGTAATAATTTAGCCATACGTTCTTTATCCTGAACACCTGGCATTTCAATTAAGATCCGGTTACTTCCTTCTTGTTTTTGAATGTTTGGACTAACAACGCCTGAACCATCGATACGAGAACGTAAAACAGTTTCAGAACGATCAATCGCACTGGTTGCTTCTTTTTCTAAGAAAGACTCAACCTCGCTATTGCTTGCATTTGGTTTTAACTGCGAAGCATTATTCTGATTAGAGAAAAAATCTGCAAGTTTAACGCCCGGACTCAACTTTTCGAATTCATCAACAAAAATCTTGATGTAATCTTTTCCACCTGCGTTTAACTGGATCTGTGCATTTTGAACAGCTTTGTTGAAATTGGCATCTGTAGGGTTACCCGCTAAAGATTTAACCAGTTCAGCTAACGATATCTCCATCGTTACGTTCATACCGCCTTTTAAGTCGAGACCTAAGTTAATTTCTTTCGATTTTACCTCGCTGTAAGTAAATCCAACAATTGGATAAACTTTCTCGGTACTCATCGAATCTAAATAAGCCTTCTCTTTGGCTGCATCACCTTTCGCATAGTTTTTTGCGTCTTTCTCTATTTTGTTTGCTACCAAAGTAAAAGAAAGTGCATACGCACAAACGATAGCTAAAACTATCGCTATAAACTTAATAAAACCTTTTCCTTGCATTGTTTGTTTAAAATAATTTGTCTTTCGCTGTTTTTTAACAAGTCGGCAAATCTAATTAAATTTTTAAATTATAGAACCTCCTTATTGATAATTTATTAAGAATAATTTTTAACAGAGAATTATCGGGTGAGAATTGTTGAGGTTATACTGTTTTTGAGCTGGCTTCGCCGCATAATACGATTTAGATGTTATTTCTCTTTAATACCTCAAAGGTGTAATCGTACTTATTTTTATCATCCGCATGATGAGTTTCACTACTAATGGTTTGCCATTCCGTTCTATCAACTTTCGGGAAAAATGTATCAGCCTCAAAGGTATGGTGAATGGTAGTCAGGTACAAAATGTCGGTTTTAGGTAACGCCTGACGGTAAATTTCGGCACCACCCACTACAAATACTGATTTTTCCTCGTCCGCGGTTAACTCAAGTGCTTCGTCGAGGCTGTTTACTACTTCTACATGGTCGATTTTCAATTGACGATCTCGTGTGATTACGATGTTTCTGCGGTTTGGCAATGGTCTTCCTACCGAATCGAAGGTTTTACGGCCCATGATCACCGTATGACCGGTAGTGGTTTGTTTGAAAAATTTCAAGTCGGCCGGCATATGCCAAAGTAGCTGATTGTTTTTCCCTATTTCAAAGTTTTCGCCCGTGGCAACGGCAATACAAAGCAAAGCGCTTTTTCCTTCATTAGTCATCAACTCTTATTTTATTTATATAAACTGTATTATACTGCCACTACGCCTTTTATATGTGGATGTGCTTCGTAATTTTCCAATGTAAAATCTTCAAATTTGAAATCAAAAATACTTTTCACATCTGGGTTAATCTTCATTATTGGTAGCGGCTTTGGCGCTCTGCTCAATTGTAAATGAGCCTGCTCAATGTGGTTATTGTATAGGTGGGCATCACCTAAGGTATGTACAAAATCACCGGCTTCAAGTCCGCATACCTGAGCAACCATCATTGTTAATAAAGCGTATGATGCAATGTTAAAAGGAACACCCAAAAAGATGTCTGCACTGCGCTGATACAGCTGGCAACTTAACTTTCCGTCAGCTACGTAAAACTGAAAAAACGCATGGCAGGGTGGAAGCGCCATATGTTCAATTTCAGCAACGTTCCATGCGGAAACGATAATTCTGCGTGAATCAGGATTGTTTTTAAGGGTATTGATGATATTGGTAATCTGATCAATATGCTGACCATCTGGCGTGGGCCAGCTTCTCCATTGTGATCCATATACCGGTCCCAGGTTTCCATCCTCATCAGCCCATTCATCCCAAATCCGTACACCATTATCTTTCAGGTATTTAATATTGGTGTCGCCTGTTAAAAACCAGATCAGTTCATGAATAATAGATTTTAAATGGAGCTTTTTAGTAGTAACCATAGGGAAGCCTTCCTGCAAATTAAACCGCATCTGGTAGCCAAAAACACTAATGGTTCCTGTCCCTGTGCGGTCGTGTTTCTGTGCACCATTATCCAGCACATGCTGCATTAAATCTAAGTATTGTTTCATATTTTCTTAACCCGTTCCGGGGCTTCCAGATCTTAAGTGGTATTGGTTACAAATATCTAAAATTAATCAAATTGAATAGTCATTAGTTTTCTACAATTCAGTTTTTTAAACATTTTGTATGTTTGTATCAGTACTATGTTTGAATTTGAGCAATCTCAGATCTCAAATCACATATTTCAAATCTGAACTCTGAATGTTATCTTTTCCAAATGCAAAAATAAACCTCGGACTTAATATCACCGAAAAGCGGCCAGATGGTTACCACAACCTGGAAACGATCTTCTATCCGGTTAATATTAAAGATTCCGTTGAAATCACCGATGCGGAATTTACTTCATGCAAAATACATGGAATTGTTATCCCGGGTGATGCAAATGACAATTTATGTGTAAAAGCATACCATCTGATAAAGACGGACTTTAATATCCCCCCACAGGAAATTAATCTTTTAAAGAATATTCCGGTGGGAGCAGGTTTAGGGGGCGGCTCGGCCGACTGTGCCTTTCTCATAAAACTGTTAAATGATAAATTTGATTTGGGGTTATCTGTTCAACAAATGGAGAATTATGCACGACAGCTAGGGGCGGACTGTGCGTTCTTTATCGAGAATAAACCTGTATATGCTTTCAATAAAGGCGATGAATTCGAAAAGTGCGAAGTTGATTTGTCAGCTTACTTTAAAGTGCTGGTTAAACCGCCTGTGCATGTCAGTACAGCTGATGCCTATGCCCTGGTAAAACCACAAAAGCCTTTGCAATCCTTAAAAGAAATCATACATTTGCCATCAACAACATGGAAAAATAAGGTTATCAACGATTTCGAGCCATCGGTATTCGCGAAGTATCCCCAAATTCGTCAAATAAAAACCAGTTTATATGATGCAGGCGCAACCTTTGCTCTAATGAGCGGAAGTGGTTCGTCGGTATTTGCAATTTTCAATAATCCCGTAAAATTGCCTGAACTGGAATACGAAAATTTAGTTTATTACGATATTTAACAAAGGTAAAAGGTTGTTAGGTGTAAGACGTGACGTCTTGATGCCCTGAACCTCATACTTCATACTAACGAAATGAATATTAATCTCATCCGCAAAAGCGGAAAATTTAACTTTGAGGCAGAAAACGAGAGCGGTTTCACTGTCGAATTGGACGCAAAAGCTGCTATTGGTGGTGAAGGCAAAGGTTTCAGACCAATGGAGATGCTCCTGATTGGTCTTGGCGGATGTAGTGGAATCGATATGGTGAACATATTAACGAAGCAGAAGGAAGTAATTGATGATATCAGAATAGCAATCAAGGCTACACGCAAAGAAGAGGAGATGCCTCCAATTTTTGATGTAATTGATATCCAGTTTGACCTGGCTGGTGACCTGAGTACGACCAAGGTGGAACGTGCATTATCCATGACTTTTGATAAATATTGTTCGGTATCCAACATTCTCGGTCGCTCTGCAAAAATTAATTTTACTTATACAATAAACGGTAGCAAGTAGCAATGACAGCTATCAAGACATGACCTATATAAAATACCAGATCTTGATATCCGATACTTCGATCTTGATACTAAAATCCTGATAATAACAAAAATGAAATCTGAAAATTTTGAAACGATAGCTATACGCACTCAAACCGAACGTAGTTTACATAAAGAACATTCTGCACCAATTTATCTTACATCAAGTTATAAATTTGATGATGCTGAAGAAATGCGTGCACTTTTCGCCAATGAAAAAGAAGGAAATGTGTATAGTCGTTATGCAAATCCAAATACATCAGAATTTATCGAAAAAATGTGTTTGCTGGAAGGTGCTGAAGACGGTTTTGCTACGGCTACAGGAATGGCGGCTATTTTTACCACCTTTGCCGCATTTCTAAAGGCTGGCGATCATATTGTTTCAAGCCGTTCTGTTTTCGGATCAACGCACCAGCTACTAACTAATGTGTTTTCTAAATGGGGGGTTACTTTTGATTATGCAGATTTAGACAAACCCGAGGACTGGGAAGGCTTGGTTAAACCCAATACAAAAATGATTTTTGTAGAAACGCCATCAAACCCGGGTATAGATATCATTGACCTGGAATATTTAGGAAATCTGGCTAAAAAACACAATCAGCTTTTGGTAGTAGATAATTGTTTTGCAACGCCATACCTCCAGCAGCCACTTAAATTAGGTGCACACATCTCAATCCATTCGGCAACAAAGTATATTGATGGGCAGGGACGTGTACTTGGCGGTGTTATTCTAGGTAGTAAAGAATTGATTGCGGAGGTAGTGGCTTTTGCCCGTCACAGCGGACCGTCACTTTCGCCATTCAACGCCTGGATCCTATCAAAAAGTCTGGAAACGTTGGCTGTACGTATGGATCGCCACTGCGAGAGTGCTTTAAAAGTTGCAGAATATTTGGAGCAGCACCCAAAAATTAAGTTGGTGAAATACCCCTTTTTACCATCGCACCCGCAACATGAAATTGCTAAAAAGCAGATGAAACAAGGTGGCGGTATTGTTACCATCGTTGTTGAGGGCGGGGTAGAAGGCGCCAGCAAATTTATGGATGGGCTGAAGATGTTTTCAATTTCAGCCAACTTAGCTGATACCCGTTCTATTGCAACGCACCCGGCAACGAGTACTCACAGTAAGTTAAGTGAAGAAGAACGAAATGTTGTAGGTATTGAACAAGGTTCTATCCGTTTATCTATCGGACTGGAGCACATCAATGATATTCTTGCTGATATTGAGCAGGCGCTGGCTTAAAAATAAACGATGCGGTAAACGAACCTTGATTCGTTTACCGCATTATGCTTTTCTCCTCCGGCAAAGCAACTGACTCGGTCTCCCGGAAAATATTCAGTTTTTTTAGCCCGGATTTTTTTCTAAATTGTGGGCATGAAATACATATTATCATCTCTTTTACTTTTGGCTGGAATTAATTCTTTTGCTCAAAGTACTAAAACGATTAATCAATCGGGTAATCCTATTTTTCAGGGCTGGTACGCTGATCCTGAAGCAGCGGTTTTTAATAACCAATACTGGGTTTATCCAACCTATTCTGCAAAGTATAAAGAGCAGGTGTTTATAGATGCTTTCTCATCTGACGACCTGGTGAAATGGAAAAAACATCCTCACGTGTTAGATACTGCGGCAGTTAAATGGGCAAATAAAGCCATGTGGGCCCCTGCGATTGTTCAGAAAGACAAAAAATACTATTTGTTTTTTGGAGCCAACGATATTCAAAGTGATAACGAAGTAGGAGGAATAGGGGTTGCAGTGGCTGATCGACCAGAGGGGCCTTACAAAGACCATTTGGGTAAGCCATTGGTAGATAAATTTCACAATGGCGCACAACCCATAGATCAGTTTGTTTTTAAAGATAAAGACGGACAATACTATCTGATTTATGGTGGCTGGAAACATTGCAACATCGCTAAATTAAATAACGATTTTACCGGCTTTGTTCCATATCCTGACGGAACGATCTTTAAGGAAATTACACCCGACAATTATGTTGAAGGTCCATACATGTTTATCAAAAACGGTAAATATTACTTTATGTGGAGCGAAGGAGGTTGGACGGGTCCTGATTATTCAGTTGCTTATGCAGTGAGCGATTCGCCGTTCGGACCATTCAAAAGAGTGGGTAAAATTTTACAGCAAGATGCAACGATTGCACGGGGAGCCGGCCATCATTCACTGATCATAAATGAGAAAAAGAACAAATATTATATCGTCTATCACCGACGTCCGTTGACGGAGACGGACGGAAATCACCGTGAAACCTGTATTGACGAAATGAAATTCGACACAAATGGCAATATCCTTCCGGTTAAAATCACCGAGGAAGGTGTACCGGCGCAGAAATTTAAGTAGGTATTTCTATATTTGATTTACCAAGAAGCCGGAAGCCCAAAGCGCATAACAATAAAATACTGGCTACAATTGCCCATAAGGTGTTGTAGCCAAAATGTTTGGCAATAAAAAAGCCAGATACCGGGCCGGATACCTGCGCTATTGACCAGCTCAAAGTATAACCCGCTGCATAAAGACCCCGGTTGTGGACATTACTTCTGCTAATTACAACCGTATTAATAAAAGGAAGCACAAACATTTCACCAACAGTAAAAACAACAACCGTAAGAACGGCCATTGCAATATGCAAGCCGAAGGGAATGCTCAAAATCAAATAAGAAAAGGCAAACAAAACCGCGCCAATAATGATAAAAAATATGGCAGGTCTTTTATTTTCAATCTGATTAATCATCACCATCTCAAACAGGGCAATAATTGCGCCGTTAAGGCCCATTATCACCCCGATAGCGGCTTCATTGATTCCCCAATGATCCTTAAAAAACACAGGTACCACCCTAAACATCAAAAAAGCGGAAGTGATAAATACAGTAGTAATCAAGATAAATTTAATGTAAAAAGCATCGTTCCAGGGCTTTTGCACCACCAGGCTGGCACGCTCTTCTTTCGCTTTTTTCATAAACCCCTTCACCTGCGGTAAGGATAGCATTATGGATATCCCTACTAAAATGCTCACACTGCCTTCAACTAGAAACAGAAGTTTATAATTGATAGAAGCAACGATTCCTGCCAGACTGATTCCAACCGACCAGCCGATATTTGTAGCCAGGCGGTTTAGAGAATAGGATCGTGTAGTTGTACCTTCCTTGGCATAATGGGCAACAGCAGTAAAGTTGGCAGGCCGGAAAGCTTCAGAGAAAAAACTGATGACAACCGATAAGATACATAACGTTGAAAAATCATTTATCGTGGAGAAAACAATAAAAAGTAATCCTCCGATTATTGACGATAGTATTTGTACTGGTCTGAAGCCAATCATATCGGTCAGTTTTCCTCCTGTTAAGGAGCCCAGGATAGAGCCAATTCCAAACAGGGTAATGATTAATCCTGCATCTGTTTCGGAATGGTGCAGGCTTTGGGTAACATATAAACCCATAAAAGGTACGGCCATGCTGCCACAGCGGTTAAACATCATCACGATGCTCAACAGCCAGGTCTCTTTACTTAGGCCACTGAAAGAAGATTTATAGGTGTTAAGGATGAGTTTAAGCATGGTTTTATTAGGGGATGTAAAAATAAGGAAAGAGATGGATGATGAGAAGTTTTTATTTCCCTAGTTTTTCTCCAACTTTGCACCACCGAAAAAGATATGCCGCCAGAGAAAAGAAAACCAGTTGTTCGCAAACCTGTTGCCAGGAAACCCGCCCAAAGCAAATCACCGCAAAGGAAGAAGAAAGGCAAATCCATTTCTTTGGGCTTGAAAGTGGCAATTGCCGGCATGCTTCTTATTCTGCTATCTCCGTTTTACTACGGCTACATCTTGAATGGCTTCGTATCTACCTGGCGCTGGGTGCGGGACTGGGGGCAGGACCCAAACTACCGTACCTATGAAAGTTTCAACATTAAAATTCCTAAAAAGTATAGCGTTCACGGTATTGATGTATCCTATTATCAGGGAAAGATAAACTGGCCCCTGGTAAAGGAGATGAAGGAAGACGAAGTGAAGATTAGATTCGCCTTTATCAAAGCAACAGAAGGTTTGTTACAAGTCGATCCTTATTTTCAAAGAAACTGGCGCGAAGCGCCAAAAGCCGGTATTGTATGTGGTGCTTATCATTTCTTTCGCCCAAAAAAAAGCGGGAAAGCCCAGGCAAAGTTCTTTTTACAAGTGGTTAATATCGAGAAAGGCGACTTGCCTCCGGTGGTAGATATCGAAACGCTCGACGGCGTTTCACCCCTTAGAATGCGATTGGAACTATCTGATTTTCTAACCTATGTAGAGATGAAAACTAAGGTGAGACCAATTATATACACTGGTTTAAAGTTTTACGAAGATTACCTGGAAGATAAACTTGATAACTACCCACTTTGGATTGCGCATTATTACCAGCCTAAATTAAGACTGGCTGAGGGTAAATGGAAATTCTGGCAACATTCTGATAAAGCGAAAATAAATGGTATCGGGCATGTGGTAGATTTTAACGCCTTCAGTGGAGACAGCACGGCACTGGCTGGTATGTTGGTTAAATAATCCCCTTTGTTTCCCTTTTGGGCGCTGGAGCTTATATCGTCCAGCTTTCGCAGTTTTCTAAAAAGAATTCATCGGCTTCGGCACCAATTCCGGGTTCGTCGGGAACATCGAGGAAATAACCGTCGTAAGTAAGCCCCCCAACTGAAGGATCCACCAGATGACCTAGCAGCGCCGTATCCAGGTCGAAAAATACTACATTAGGACTTGCCAGCGCAAAGTGAAGGTTTGCACTCAATGCTATCCTGCTCTCCAGCATGCTGCCAATCATACATTTTATACCGGTTTGCAACGCTTCCTCATGTATTTTCTGTGCTTCTAAAATCCCTCCTGATTTAGAAAATTTAATGTTCAGGTAGGTTGTAGACTGACTGTTGATTAGTTTTCTTGCATCATGGTGGTTGTAACAACTTTCATCGGCCATTAGCTTAATGGGGGAGTTGACGTTCAGTTCCGGCAACTGATCATCGTACCAGGTGCGCATGGGCTGCTCGCAAAATTCGATATTGTATTTTTCGAGGGATCCAAGTGCAAACAAGGCATCGTCAAAACTCCAGCCCTGATTTGCATCAAGACGAAGTATAATTTCGTCACCAACGGCCTCCCTGATCTGTTTTACCCTTTCAATATCATCATGCACTTTTTTGCCCAGTTTAATTTTCAGAATCCTGCATCCTTGAGCTTTGTATTTTAATGCTGTTTGAGCCATCCCTTCCGGCGTATCAATGCCTATGGTCATGTCAGTTTCGATCGTTCTTTTAGTACCACCAAGAAATTTGTACAGTGGTAAACCAGCATGTTTAGCTGAAATATCGAAGAGGGCCATATCGAAAGCACTTTTAATGGTATTATTATGATCGGCATAGCCTAACAAGTCATTCATCCGCTCCGGAATTTCAAGCGGATTTTTACCTTTAATAATTGCTGCGAAATCTTTAGCCATGGCAATACAGGTTTCCTGCGTTTCGCCCACAATCATTGGAAAGGCAGAGCATTCGCCAATGCCATGAATGCCGCTGTCGGTATAAATTCTTATTAATACGTTCTGAGCGAAATGCATGGTGCCAGTTGCAATTACAAAGGGTTCCATTGGTATACTGAAGCGGTATATTTCGGTGTGGGTAATTTTCATTTCTATAGATTATCTAGCTCAAAGCGTTGTCTGTCTTGTTCGATCATAGCAATTAACTCTTTTTCTTTAGGTAAGTATAATAGATATTTGCTTGCGAAGAGTTCGTTTTTATCATTTAACACGGAATATTTTACTATAGTTTCATCTTTTTCGGTACAGAGCAATAACCCTATTGTGGGATTATCATCTTCATTTCTTTTTAAATCATCGTACATTCTTACATACATATCAATTTGACCAATATCTTGATGGCTCAAAGCAGTTGTTTTTAGATCGATGATTACAAAACATTTAAGAATATAGTTATAGAATACTAAATCGATGTAAAAGTCTGAAGTATCAGTTACAATATGTTGCTGATGCCACAAAGGCAAAACCTTTTCCAAATTCCAATAGAAATTTTTGCAAGTGATCTATAATGGCAGATTCCAGATTTCGTTCAGTAAATTTATGATCTGGTTTTAATCCCAAAAACTCAAAAATATAAGGGTCTTTGATGTACTCCTGAATGTTAGTGCTAATCTTGTTTTTTTTCGGCTTGTTCAACGAGCGTTCAAAAGTTAAGCTACTGATCTGTCTTTGTAGCTCTCGGCTATTCCAGTTCGAAACAATAGATTCATCAATATAGAATTTTCTTTTTTCTTCTGATTCAAGACGGGAAAGGATTCTGTAATGCGTCCAGCTTAATTCGGTACGCAATGCGTACCAAATTGGGAAAGCAGAATAAAACGACCTCATATTGTTTAAATTTCGTTCATCGAAACCCTTTCCAAATTCAACGGTAAGTCGTTTTGAAAGCTCTTTTAATGTAGCATTGCCGTATGCAGCACGTTGTTTACCTTGTTGTTCATCTTCTACAATTAATTTCCCAATTTGCCAGTAGGATTTTAATAAAGCCGAATTAGCCGCACGAAATACCCTTAATCGCGATTGTGTAATGATCTCTTTTATCGAATTAAATAAGTCATTTCTTGTCAGCTCCATGTCTCATTAGATTTGTATCTAAAGTATAAAAACAAAATCTAAATAGAAACAGCTTTGTAGATTATTAATAGATTTACAGTCTATAAATTGCATCATACACTTTTTAAACATCCTACCACCTCACTATGTCCGAACCCAATAATCTCATCCATGCCTCATCACCATACCTTTTACAACATGCATACAATCCTGTAGAATGGTATGAGTGGGGACCTGCGGCACTGGAGAAGGCCAAAGCAGAAAACAAGCTCATTTTAGTAAGCATTGGATACTCGGCATGCCATTGGTGCCATGTAATGGAACGTGAAAGTTTCGAAAATCATGAGGTTGCAGAGGTGATGAACCGTAATTATGTATGCATAAAAGTAGACCGGGAAGAGCGTCCAGATATCGATCAGATTTATATGTATGCCATTCAGCTGATGACGGGAAGCGGGGGCTGGCCTTTAAACTGCATTTGCCTGCCCGACCAGCGGCCGGTTTATGGGGGGACCTACTTCAGAAAAAATGACTGGATTAATATACTGGAGAATGTGGCTAAACTTTGGTCGCATGAACCTGAAAAAGCGTTGCAATATGCTGACCGGCTTACTGCGGGGATTAAGGAGAGTGAAACACTTATCCCGTCGCAGGGAACGGCAACCTATACAGATTTAAATCTAACCGAAATTGTCGAACCCTGGAAACGGCACTTTGATATCGGACTGGGAGGTTACAATCGAGCTCCAAAGTTTCCCCTACCTAACAATTGGGTATTTCTGCTCCGATATGGGTTTTTAAAGGATGAGCAATCTGTGTTTACGGCAGTTTGCCATACCCTTGAAGAAATGAGCAGGGGAGGTATTTATGACCAGATAGGCGGTGGGTTTGCCCGATACTCGGTTGATGATCGCTGGCATGTTCCACATTTTGAGAAAATGCTATACGACAATGCTCAGCTAATCAGCCTTTACGCTGAAGCTTACCAGTGCACGCGTTTTGATTCTTTCAAACAAACAGTTACTGAAAGTATTTCATGGGTTTTTAATGAAATGACCTCGCCAGAGGGTTTATTTTATGCCGCGCTGGATGCTGATAGTGAAGGGGTGGAGGGTAAATTCTACATATGGGAAAAGGAAGAGTTTGATCGTATCCTGGGTGAAGATGCTCAACTGATTGGAGAGTATTACAACATTACTGAAGAGGGAAACTGGGAAGAAGAACAGGCTAATATTCTAAGAAAAACCATTGACGATGATTTGATTATAGCAAAATATGGTATTAGCCCTGAAGTTCTCTATGATAAAGTTCAGGTAGCTAAGCTAAAATTACTTGAGGTTAGGAATAGGCGGGTACGGCCCGGGCTGGATGACAAATGTTTAACTGCCTGGAATGGCATGATGATCAAAGCATTGGCTGATGTTGCACAGATTTTAAATCATGGTGAGTACTATGAAAAAGCAAAAGTAGCAACTGATTTTATTTTAAGTAATTTGAAACAGCAAAATGGCGGTTTATTTCGCAATTTCAAAAATGGCAAAGCCTCGATAACTGCATTTTTGGATGATTATGCCTTTTTAATAGAAGCTTTGATTGCACTTTATGAATACGATTTTGAGGAAGCGTGGCTCGATGAAGCAAAGGCGTTAACAGATTATGTTCTCGGTAATTTTACTGATGCTAAGTCGCCAATGTTCTTTTACACCTCTGCAGAAAGTGAAAGTTTGATTGCCCGAAAGCATGAAATAATGGACAACGTTATTCCGGCTTCCAATTCTGTGATGGCGAGCAACTTAAATAAATTGGGATTGCTATTTGACGAGGAAAAATATACTGAAAAAGCTGCGCTGATGCTGGCTGCTGTTGAACCAAAGATAAAGAGTTATGGATCTGCCTATTCGAATTGGGCTATTCAGTTGCTGAATGAAATTTACGGCACCAACGAAATTGCAATAACAGGGCTAGAAGCAGATGTGGTGAAAATGGAGTTAAGTAATCATTACATTCCAAATAAAATTACATTGGGTGGAACAAAAAGTAACCTGCCACTGTTAAAAGGTAAGGAAAGCAATGAAACAAAAGTTTATATTTGCCGAAATAAAGTGTGCCAGTTGCCGGTTAAAACTGTTGAGGAAGCATTAGCGTATTTACATTAAAACAATCTGAATGAATATTTCACCAAACTCAGTAGTTGCATTAACTTATGATTTGCATACTACTAACGAAGAAGGACAACAAGTTTTTGTTGAAAAAGCTGATGAGCAAAATCCTTTAGTATTTTTATATGGCGTAGGCATGATGTTGCCTAAATTCGAAGAGCATCTAGCTGGTTTAAAAACTGGTGATGAATATGGTTTTGAGTTATCTGCAGCTGATGGTTACGGAGAAATTGATCCAGGTGCTTTTGCTGATTTGCCAAAAACAATGTTTACCGAAGCAGGTGGCGAAGTTCCTGCTGTAGGTGATGTTATTCCATTGCAAGATAATAATGGTAACCAGTTCAGAGCTGGTGTTACCGCGGTTCACGAAGAAACTGTGGCTGTTGATTTAAATCACCCAATGGCAGGTAAAAACCTATTGTTTAGCGGAACAATCCTGAACGTTCGCGAGGCTACTCAGGATGAATTGGCTCACGGACATGCTCATGGAGCGGATGGCCATTCAGGTCACTAGTTAATAAGCATTTTAAAATATCAGGTTTACAACCGTTGTAAACTATACAATAAAGGCCTCAAATGTAAATTGGGGCCTTTATTTTTTAACTCATCTTTAAATAGATTTTGGCTCAATAATACTGCATTTTAGTACTAGAAATCTAGTTTTAACCTTAAGCCACCATTGGTCAGGTTTAAATTATCACTAGAAAAGGTTTTCATTGGTATACGTAAAAACGGCTCCACAGCAAAGTTTTTCTTCCCTGCAATTTTTTGCTTATATCCGAGTGAAAAATTATAAAAGCCAATGTATTTGTCTGTAACCGATGTCGATTCAGTCTGTTGCTCCGAAACACGTTCCGTTACGATAAGCATTTTTTGCTCTGAGTAGCCCAAGGTATTGGCAACTGTAGTATTTTGTGTGCTACTCACCAGATAATTGTTATTCTGTTTGTTATTTAATATAGCAAGTGCGGAAATACCAATACCTGTATAAATCTTTTTACTAATACTGTATTTAAGTTCCAATGGAATATTGATGCCATTTAAAACAGCATTAACAGATTCCAAATTTTTAGACGAAGTACTGTAGGCTGAAGATTTCGAACTTAAACTCGCACTTGCCTGAGCATCGCTCATCATATTGCTATTAGAGGTAGCACTACCGCTAGTACTACTCAATGCCGCATAAGCAATTCCTGAGTTAAGTGATAGTTTATCGTTTACCCGATACGATAAAGAGAAACCATAATTCATATTTACTTTATTATCGTTCCCCATGGATGGAGCAACATATACGCCCGGTTGCCACTTGTCGGTAGATTTATTGCGTGCATTTTTGGCCAGCTTGTTATTATAGCTATCCCGTTCCAACAGTTGCTCAAAACTAACTTTCCCTGAAGCGGTTTGTGTCCTGCCATTTGAAATTTGCATATTCAAATCAGCAGGAGTTAAAGCTATTCTGTTTGAATATATTGTAGCGTTGAGTTGAGGCTGAGCGGTTAAATCACCATTGCTTAAATTCGTAACCGATAAAGAGACTTGTTCAGTAACTCTTGCAGCTAAGTCACCTTCATTATAACCTGAAAGCGGTTTCGAGCCTGTGGTTTTATTAGCATTATTTGTTTTCTTGATAATGCCATTCCTTTTAGCAACGACTAAAGCACGGTCGGTCTGGCCGTTTTCCTTGTCATCGGCAGTGTCGGAATTACGGTTTTCTGATTTTAAATTTTTTGCAAGACCATTTTGAAGGGTTGTTTTGTTATTCTGGAAAAGTAGTATGCCGCCGAATATCAGCAGTATGGCTGCTGCAGACCATAACGGCCAATAGAAGAAACCTCTTCGCTTCTTTTCGTCCTGCGCGGCAAATCGCTCCCATGCCCCGGGAGTGTATGCCTCTTCATGCGAAGCAAGTTTATTTTTGATATGGTCAATTAACTCTTTATCCATTTTACTCATAGGAACTAACCAGTGTTTTTAAATATAGTGCCCGAAGTTTGTTTTTTGCCCTCGTTAAGTAGACCCTGCTTGAGCTCTCGGGTATATTCATCATTTTAGAAATCTCATCATGGGCAAATCCTTCGATTTCGTAAAGATTAAAAACGAGTCTGTGCGTGTCGGGCAAATCATTTAGTAATTTTAAAATATCCTGTACGTGCAAATCAGAAGCTATTGAAACCTGACTAACAGGATGTTCATCTTCAGAAAGGTCATCAACATACGACTGGTTTTTCAATGTTCGCAACTTGTCTATCGCAGTTCTAGATGCAATTTTCGCAATCCATCCTTTAAAAGTTTTCGATAGTTCTGTCGTTTCTTTTGGCGGCTGAAAGCTTTCGATATTTTTAAAAATCTTTATAAAACAGTCATTTACAAGCTCTTCTCCATCATAACTGTTGTTTACATAACGTAAAATAATGCCCATTAAATAGCCATAAAATGATTTATACATCATTTCTTTACAGCTGTTATCGTTGTTTTTGCAGCCCTTTATAATTTCCTCAACACTGAGTATTTTTTTTATCAACCTTCCGGACTTAGTAGAGATTAGTTTATTTGCGATGCAAATTTAATGAAAATGACACCATCTTGTTATCGAAGATGATGTCAGATTCGTTTCATATGTAGGTGTTATTTGTTCGTCAGTATCGATAACCCGAATTTTGTGCTATCTGTTTTGCTTTTCAGTCCTTTAGCCCACAATGTGTAAATTTTACCAGCCTCAATTTTAGTTGATGGCAGGGTAGCGGTAACATTATTACTTTCTTTTATTTGAAAAGTATAACCGGCAGAAGGATCAATTGAAATAAATGGTGATGCTTCTTTATATGCCTTTGCAGTAATCAGGGCTGTTGCTGTTCCTTCTACTGCCAAATCCAGGGCCGGTGCATCAGGACTTAAGTTAATAAAGCGAATTTTTGCTTTTCCGGTAGCCGGGGCAGTCAGATCATCTTGCACGATTAAGATTTTTGGAGCAGGCAGCACATCAACTACAAATGCAGAATAAAAAATTCCTGATTGCAGGGCGACATTAGCGGTAGTCAGGTATCTGGTAGAATCTTTCTTCGTAACACCAAACAGTCTGTTACCCGGGTAGGCACCAAAATAACCCAGGTCTTTGGTATAGGTAAAATCTTTACTGTTCGCTTTCTGATTGTCTACGATAAAATCAAGCGCACCGGTACCCGGCGAGGCATGTACAAATCCAATACCTGCAACTGTGACTGAATCTGAATAATCTCCCCAATCTTTTTTACATGCCGAAAGAAATAGTGTTATTGCAAAGAGGGCGCATATAATTTTCGTTGTCTTACTAAAGTTTTTCAGAGTAGTTTTCATTTTAATGTTTTAAATCAATTTTGTGATAAAATTGGTTAATGGCCATTAACGCTTTTTCTGATAAAACGATTAAGGTATTGGAAACGCTACAACATCCTCAGAATTTAATGGAAATAAAAAAGCCGCATGGTAAAATGCGGCTCTTCGATTTATTCAATATCTAAATTTAAGCATACATTTCTTCGCGTAGCTTAGCTACATCTGCATTGTTAATGTATTCGTCGTACGTCATCAGTTTATCAATCGTACCTTTAGGTGTAACTTCGATAATGCGGTTGGCAACAGTTTCGGTTAACTGGTGATCTCGTGAGGTGAATAGAATTGCGCCTTTAAAATCTTTCATACCATTATTCAATGCCTCGATTGATTCAAGGTCAAGGTGATTGGTAGGTTCATCAAACATTAATAAGTTAGCTTGCTGAAGCATCATTCTGGAGAACATGCAGCGCATTTTTTCACCTCCTGAAAGTACTTTAACATTTTTCAATACTTCCTCTCCAGAGAATAACATACGTCCTAAAAAGCTGCGTACAAATTGTTCATCGGCATCAGTTCCGGAATACTCGCGCAACCAATCAACCAGGTTTTCATCTTTGCCAGCGAAATATTCTGAGTTATCATTTGGAATATCAGCCGTGCTAATGGTAACACCCCACTTAAACTCACCTTTATCAGCCGGAGTTCTGCCGGTTAATACATCGTAAAATGCTGCGGTAGCTAAACTGTTTTGCGACAATATGGCAATTTTATCGCCTTTGTTTACCATAAAGGTAACCTTATCGAACAAAATGCCATCGTTACCGGATTTACCAAGATTTTCAACCTGAAGAATCTGATCACCAGCTTCACGACCGGTATTATTAAAAATAATAGCAGGATATTTACGGCTTGATGCTTTGATCTCTGTAATATCAATTTTATCCAAAGCTTTTTTACGCGAGGTAGCCTGCTTTGATTTAGAAGCGTTGGCGCTAAACCTGCGGATAAACTCCTGCAGCTCCTTCACCTTATCTTCCATCTTTTTGTTCTGGTCGCTACGTTGTTTCAATGCCAGCTGGCTTGATTCATACCAGAAAGTGTAGTTACCCGTGTAGATGCTCATTTTCGCGAAATCGATATCTACGATATGCGTACAAACTGCATCTAAAAAGTGCCTGTCGTGAGATACAACCAACACAATGTTCTGATAATCTGCCAGGAAGTTTTCCAGCCAGGCAATGGTTTCAATATCCAGATCGTTGGTAGGCTCATCCAGTAATAAAATATCAGGGTTACCGAAAAGCGCCTGTGCAAGCAATACCCGTACTTTTTGTGTGTTATCAAGCTCCTTCAATAACTTATAGTGATTATCTTCAGTGATTCCCAAATTGCTAAGCATGGTAGCAGCATTGCTTTCCATGTTCCAGCCATCCATTTCAGCAAAAAGGTTTTCCAGTTCACCGGCACGTTCGCCGTCTTTCTCTGAGAAATCCTCTTTCATGTAAATGGCATCTTTCTCTTTCATGATGGCATAAAGTTCTTTATGACCGATCATCACAGTTTCCAACACCGAAAACTCATCAAATTCGTAATGATTCTGTTTTAAAACAGCCATTCTCTCACCTGGAGTAAACGCTACGCTACCTGAAGTTTGATTTACCTCTCCCGAAAGAATTTTCAGGAAAGTAGATTTACCCGCGCCGTTCGCGCCAATTACGCCATAGCAATTGCCTTGCGTAAACTTTAGGTTAACATCTTCAAATAATGTGCGTTTGCCGTATCTTAACGATAAATTAGAAACTGAAATCATGCTTTTATTAAATAAGCCGCAAAGATAAGGTTTCTAATTCATCATTCGAAACGCTATTTCAACGTCAAATCTTTTTCATTTTCCTCTTAGTCTTTCCGCTTTTAGCTATTTTTACCAAATGAGTAAATACGAAATTGTATCACAGGTTATCAAAGAACGCCGTAGTATTTTTCCGGCAAGTTATATTAAGAAAGAAATTCCTGTAGAGGTAATCAACCAGATTTTAGAAACAGCTAATTACGCCCCTACACATAAATTAACGCAACCCTGGCGTTTTACAGTCATCAGGAAAGGAGGCCTGGCGAAGTTGGGTGAAGAACTTGGGAAACTTTATAAAGAGCTGGTTTCTCCACAGAATTTTCTACAAAAGAAGTACGATAGTTTTGCCGAAAAAACGGGTCAAGCGGATTGTATCATTGCAATAAACATGGCAGTAAGTGGTAAGATACCTGAATGGGAAGAACTTGCTGCAGTTTCATGTGCCGTGCAGAATATGGCATTAACAGCAGAGAGCCTAAAAGTTGGTGCTTACTGGAGCACGCCGCCATTGATTGATGGATTGGGTGAATTTCTGGGATTGAAAGCAAATGAAAAATGCATAGGTTTATTTTATATGGGCTACCATAATGAAAAACCCTGGGCACCAAACCGTACTACAATTGAAGAAAAGGTAACCTGGATCGAAGCATAAGGTCGTTCATATAGTCAGTATCGTAGTTTTCTATCTTCCATCACTCATTTCCTTATCATTTATTAATATGTCTACCTTAAAATCTCAGCTTTACGAGTTGTGTTTAACCTTTATTCAAAATCGCATTGAAAATATTGAGTATTCATTGCAGCAAGCCCGGCAGGCTTCAAACGACGATACCAAAAGCAGTGCGGGCGATAAGTATGAAACTACCCGGGAGATGATGCAACAGGAAATGGACAGGAACAACAAGCTGCTTTATGAGGCAGGCCAACAAAAAATTGCTTTGCAGCAAGTTGAAAAGGCGGAAGGAAATTCAATTGTCAAAAACGGTAGTTTAGTGATTACCTCTGAAGGCAGTTTTTACATTAGCATAAGCGCTGGTGAATTAAATGTTGAGGGTGACAAATTTTTTGCTATCTCGCAAGCATCCCCGATAGGGAGGGTGTTGATCGGTAAAGAAAAGGGCGATAGCTTTAAATTTAACGGGAAAAATTATCTGATTAAAACGGTGATGTAAACAAACGGGAAACGCAAGGTTAAGTTTTTCTACTTAAAAATTAGATAGTTAGCCGGATTGGTTGAAAATATTTGAAAAAATATTGCATATAGCTTTTGATTATTCAATCTGGTTTCTATCTTTGCAGTCCTTACAACATCCTAACTGCGGAAGTGGCGTAATTGGTAGCCGCACCAGACTTAGGATCTGGCGCTTCACGGCGTGGGGGTTCGAGTCCCTTCTTCCGCACAACAAGATAAAGGCCGTTTCGATTTAAAAATCGGAACGGTTTTGTTTTTAAAAACAACATTCACAAAGAAATGAATATTACACAGGAAAAAACCGGCAACTTAAATGCTGTTGTAAAAATCAAAATCGCACCTGCTGATTATAGTGCAAAAGTTGAAAAGGCTATTAAAGACCAGGCTAAAAAAGCACAATTACCTGGTTTCCGTAAAGGAATGGTTCCTGCTGGCCACATTAAAAAAATGTACGGTAAAAGTATCCTGGTAGAAGAGGTAAACAATTTATTAAACGATACTTTATCTAACTACATTGCCGAGCAAAAATTAGAAATCTTAGGCCAGCCATTGCCAGCAATGGATAACGAGCGTGAGTTTAACTGGGATTATACAGATGAGTTTGAGTTTGACTATGAGTTAGGTTTGGCACCTGCTTTTGATGTTAACGTTTCATCTAAAGATAAATTTACTGAATACGTTGTTAAAGCTGATGAAAAAACTTTAGAAGAGCGTATTAAGAATATTCGCCGTAGTTATGGCAAAATGACAAATCCTGAAGTTGCGGCTGAAGGTGATGTTTTATACGCTGAACTGGTACAGTTAGCTGCTGACGGAACAGTTTTCGAAGGCGGAATTTCGAACACAGCTACCATTCGTTTAGACTTGATCAAAGACAAAAAAGTTCTTAAATCTTTAGTTGGTTTAAAAAAGGATGATGTAGTTACAATCGATGTTCAGAAAGCTTTTGAAGATGCTCCAGCTATCGCTAAAGCACTTAATATTTCTGAAGAAGACGCTGCCGATTTGAAGTCTGAATTCCAGTTGACCGTTAAAAACGTTAACCGTTTAGAGGAATCTGATTTAAATCAGGAGTTTTTTGACAAATTATTTGGAGAAGGTACTGTAACTGACGAAGCTGGTTTCAGAGCCAAAATCCAGGAAGAAGTTGAAGGCATGTTTAAACAGGATGCTGAACGTAAATTATCTAATGATATTTATGAAGAACTTTTAAAGAAACATACTTTAGAATTACCTGATGAGTTTTTACGTCGCTGGTTAAAAGCAACTAATGAAAAACTCACTGATGAGGAATTAGCTGAAGGTTACGATGATTTTGCTAAAAATCTAAGATGGACTTTGATTGAAAATAAAATTATCAAAGACAATAGCATCGAAATCAAGTATGAAGATGTGGTTCAGGCTGCTAAAGCAAAGTTAGATGCACAGTTCAGAATGTATAGCCCTAGTCCGCTTCCTGAAGATCAGTTGGCTCAATACGCTGTACAGTTTTTACAGGAAAAAGAGAATGCTAACCGTACATTCGAAGAGGTGAAAGCTTTGAAAACTTTTGAGTACATCAAATCAATCGTGACTTTAGAGCCAAAAGACATCGACTATGATAAATTTGTGGAACTGGCGAAGTAAATTACATAGCTAGTTAACTAAATATACAGTAAGAGCAGTTCCATGGAGCTGCTCTTACTGTATATAACCATGCTATAATGTCAGTGAAATCTTCATGGTATGTTCTTTGATTAAACCATTATAATTAAAATATTATTTATATTTTGGTTTGATTATTATCCACGAAACTATGGGGACATTACTTCAAATGCTATGCCCTCTACTAAAAAACTCATATAATGAACATAGATTCACAAGAATTCAGAAAATTTGCCGTTAAACATCAGGGGATTGGCGGTTTGCATGTAGATAAGTTTATTGCACAGGCTAATGTAAATCCTCAGAATATGACTCCATATATCATTGAGGAACGTCAGTTGAACGTGGCTCAAATGGATGTATTTTCAAGGTTAATGATGGACCGTATCATCTTTTTAGGTGATGCCATTTACGATCAGAATGCAAATATCATCCAGGCGCAATTGTTGTTTTTGCAATCAACAGATGCTGACAGGGATATTCAGATTTATATTAACTCACCAGGTGGTTCAGTATATGCAGGCTTAGGTATTTATGATACCATGCAGTATATTCAGCCAGATGTAGCTACAATTTGTACTGGTATGGCTGCATCAATGGGCGCAGTATTATTGGTAGCCGGCGCGAAAGGAAAGCGTGCAGCTTTACCTCACTCAAGGGTAATGATACACCAACCATCAGGAGGCGCACAAGGTGTTGCATCTGATATGGAAATCAACTTGAGAGAGATGTTGAAATTGAAAAAGGAATTGTACGATATTATTTCTGAGCACTCGGGTCAAACTTACGACTGGGTGGAGAGAGCTTCAGACCGCGATTACTGGATGACTGCCGACGAGGCAAAAGGATTTGGTATGGTTGATGAAGTATTATCGAGAAACTCGAAAAAAGATGGCGAAACAAAATAAAGAATCCCGTTGCTCATTCTGCCATTCTGGCAAGCACGAAACGTTAATGTTAATTGAAGGCATGGATGCATTTATCTGCGATAAATGTGTTACTCAGGCCAATCAATTGCTTGCGCAGGAGTTAGGAACCAAAGGGACAAAAAATATTCAGGAGGCGATAAATTTGTTAAAGCCTCTTGAAATTAAACAACACCTTGATCAGTATGTTATTGGTCAGGACGATGCCAAAAAAGTATTGTCGGTTGCTGTTTACAACCATTACAAGCGTTTGAATCAAAAAGTTGAAAAAGACGAAATTGAGATCGAGAAATCGAACATTATGCTGGTAGGGGAAACAGGTACAGGTAAAACACTCCTGGCTAAAACAATAGCCAAAATTCTGCACGTGCCGTTTTGTATTTGCGATGCTACCGTGTTAACTGAGGCTGGTTACGTTGGAGAGGACGTTGAAAGTATTTTAACCCGTTTGTTGCAGGCGGCCGATTACGACGTTGCAGCTGCAGAACGTGGTATTGTGTATATCGATGAGGTTGATAAGGTTGCACGGAAAAGCGATAATCCTTCTATTACCCGTGATGTTTCAGGAGAGGGTGTTCAGCAGGCTTTGCTCAAGATCCTCGAAGGAACTGTTGTAAATGTACCTCCGCAGGGCGGGCGTAAACATCCTGATCAAAAAATGATCCCGGTAAACACAAACAATATCCTGTTTATTTGCGGAGGAGCTTTTGACGGGATTGAACGTAAAATTGCCAACCGTTTGCGTACGCAGGCCGTAGGGTATAAGGTGAAGAAAGATGAGACTGTTTTAGATCTTAAAAACCTTTACAAGTACATTACCCCTCAGGATCTGAAATCTTTTGGTTTAATTCCGGAATTAATCGGTCGTATTCCTGTTCTTTCTCACTTAAATCCATTAGATAAAGAATCGCTGAGAAATATTTTGACTGCACCTAAAAACTCATTGATTAAGCAATATGTTAAGCTTTTTGCTTATGAAGACGTTAAGCTGGTTTTTGAGGATGATGTGCTAGACTTTATTGTTGATAAAGCAATGGAGTATAAGCTTGGTGCCCGCGGTTTAAGATCCATTTGTGAGGCGATTATGCTGGATGCAATGTTCGATACGCCCACTCAGACGGATGTCAAGGAGCTGGTGATAAACCTCGATTACGCGATAGAAAAATTTGAGAAGGCAGACTTTAAAAAATTACAGGCTGCATAAAAAAAATCAAATCCTTCCCCACATCGGGAAGGATTTTTTGTAATATAGTATTTGTTAATGCTAAGCGCTCCGCAAAGCTCTAAACCTGAAATTATGAATGAAGAAAAAGATGTAAAAAAAGATGCCATAGTCGCCCAGACAAAAAAAGTAAAAGAAGTAGAAAGTCCGGTTAAAGCAGGACTGAAGTCGAAAGATGAGATTGTAAAAAACTGGCTTCCGCGTTATACCGGACGTCCGCTGGATCAGTTTGGTGATTATATCCTGTTAACGAACTTTAGTAAATATGTAACCATGTTTTCTGAATGGAATGATAATGCGCCTATAATGGGATTGGATAAGCCCATGCAAAGTGTAACTGCAAATGGCATTACCATCATCAACTTCGGAATGGGAAGTCCGCTAGCGGCTACTATGATGGATTTACTAACAGCCATTAAACCCAAAGCAGTATTGTTTTTAGGTAAGTGTGGAGGTTTGAAGAAGAAAAACCAGCTTGGAGATCTGATTCTGCCAATTGCTGCTATAAGAGGAGAAGGAACATCGAATGACTATTTGCCTGCTGAGGTTCCGGCATTGCCAGCCTTCGCGTTACAGAAAGCCATTTCGACCACTATTCGTGATCATGGACGCGATTACTGGACAGGAACATGTTATACCACCAACCGCAGGGTTTGGGAGCACGACAAAGAATTTAAAAAGTATTTGAAAACGTTGAGGGCCATGGCGGTTGATATGGAAACTGCTACGATTTTTACCACTTCATTCGCAAATAAAATTCCCGCTGGAGCTTTATTGCTAGTATCTGATCAGCCGATGATTCCTGAAGGTGTTAAAACTGCTGAAAGCGATAGTAGTGTAACCGAAAAATACGTGGAAACGCATTTAAGGATTGGTATCGATTCGTTAAAACAATTAATCAATAATGGATTAACGGTGAAACACCTGTTGTTTTAGCACGTTGAATACGAAAGTATTTCTATCACAGATCAGCATTAGCTGGTCTTTTTTTTTGTCCCTAGATTTTTGTCCGCAACGGTATTGTCTGTCTGATTGCTCAAAGAAAGTTTCTATCATCACTGAAAGCGGCATTTTTTCTTATCTATTCTGGGTGTAATATCAGGTTTTCTGATCAGAAATTCACCGCGCGCCAGCCGTATTGGTTACCAGGGGGTTAATAGGGGCTTAACACGGGGTTAATAGGGGGTTAGTAGGGGCAAATCCCTGTTAACGGCCTGTCGATTCCCTTTCAAGCTCGTGTCAAACAGCCGCCACGGATGGGACTAAACACATCCAATCTTCCAGGATGGCACAAAAAAAAAGGAATCAATATTTATCGATTCCTTTTTAAGTTTTTGCAGGAAGTTTATCTTAACCTAAGTAAGATTTTAATATTTTACTTCTTGAAGTATGACGTAAGCGTTGAAGCGCTTTATCTTTTATCTGACGAACACGTTCACGTGTAAGATTGAATTTCTCTCCGATTTCCTCTAATGATAAAGGGTGATTTGATCCCAGTCCAAAGAACAATACAATGATTTCTCTTTCTCTTTCTGTTAGGGTAGATAAAGAACGTTTAATCTCTTCTGATAACGATTCATTGATTAATGAACTATCTGTATTTGGCTCATGGTTTTCCAATACGTCCAATAGTGTATTTTCTTCACCTTGAACAAACGGGGCATCCATTGATACGTGACGGCCAGAGTTACTTAGCGTATCAGAGATCTTATCAACAGTTGTTTCTAAAATATCTGCCAGTTCCTCAGGAGAAGGCTCGCGTTCGTATTCCTGCTCTAATTTAGAGAAAGCTTTACTGATCTTGCTTAATGATCCAACCTGGTTTAATGGTAAACGTACGATACGGCTTTGTTCTGCAATGGCCTGTAAAATAGACTGACGAATCCACCAAACAGCGTAAGAAATGAATTTGAAACCTTTAGTCTCATCAAAACGACGCGCAGCCTTAATTAAACCTAAGTTACCTTCGTTAATTAAATCGCCTAACGTTAATCCCTGATTTTGATATTGTTTTGCAACAGATACAACGAAACGCAAGTTAGTTTTAGTTAATCGCTCTAATGCAGCCTGGTCGCCTTCACGAATCTTTCTTGCTAAAATTACTTCCTCTTCTGCTGTTATTAAGTCTACTTTACCAATTTCGTGTAAGTATTTATCTAAAGATTGACTTTCGCGATTGGTAATGGATTGCGTTATCTTGAGTTGTCTCATTTATACGTTTTGTGTGCTCTTTAATTATTGAGTTTGCAAAGTTACGAAATTGTACACTAATCCGAAAGGATAAAATGCTGAAAATGTTACTGTTTGCACAACTTCTTTACAGTTTTACTTGTAACAAAAATCATTCCAATTTAGTTTTAATGAGATTTTGACGTGGGTCTACAGTAATTATTGATTCGTACATAATATTTATTGTATTTCAATAAATATATTTTGAATATTAATATATTTTATTTTATGTTTGTTGTATAAATAATTATAGAATGATGACGTTTCCCAAAAATCAATTCACAATATCATATTTTGATTTCGATGAGTACAATACAAAAACAAACCAAGCTTTTACGACAGTTATTTATAGATGGATAGGATATTAAAAATTTTCATGTATGCAGGCAGGGCCTGTTTACTTCTGGCTTTCCTTACTATTGTTTCCAATTTAGTTAGAACGTGTATTGACGATAATGAAGCTAAAATTGCAATAAACGTTATGGAGAAAAATCCTGAGCGGATAGTCAGGCATATAGACGGTGCCATATTTACAGATTTACACATTGGGAGGTATGAATTTAAGCCAACCTTCATACAGATGTTTATACTGTCAAATGATAGTGGCAGTAATAGATGGTCATTAGTTACGTTTTGCATAATCCTAGGCGGGACTATTTTATTTTTGGTGAGGCGAAAACCCGCGACGCTTGCAAAACTATCTGAAGAGGGACTGGGGAAATTTGTGTTTATCAGTCTTGCTTTATACCTGGTGTTGAAGGCGCTCTTTATGGTTGCAATTGATCGGTACATCCTCAGTTTGACCAATTACCGCTTTGGCGCCCCGAAAATAGAATCTTTCGATATAGAACTCACCATTCTAATTCTAATCGTGATTGAAAGGGTTATTTCGTCGCTACTGTCTTATTCCAAAAAACTTAAAGAAGAAAATGATTTAACGATATAGATTAATATTTTTTACCGGTCATATGGATTGACCCCGTAAGCTCGAAAAATATAAAAATAAATTAATGTATACTCAAGAATAAAGAAAAATGAAATTAGTTTCCAGAAAATACATCGTGCTTGACGCAATTGTTGTTACTGTCATAATTGTCCTGTTTTTTCTTTTGATGTGGACCACATTATCTTATAAAACGGGTGTTCAGGCTAGTAATGACGATTGGGCTAGTTATGAAATGCCGTCAGAGCGGGCAGATTTCGATTTAATGCAAGACAGTATCATCCACCTGCAAAACCAGGTTAACTATATTAAAAGAAAAAAAGAAATTCAGCAAGCCAATCTTTTATCATCAGGCGGGCAAGGCGTCGAATCATTTGGAATTTATGAATATCAGGATAGCACTCAGGCTGCTAAAACGACCTATTTAACCACAAAGGATTGGGGCTTTATTATAGGCAGTGATCACTTTGATGCTACGATTTATCATAGTAAAGGTGGGAAATCATTTATCAGGTACCCGATTATTACTAAGATATCAAAACACCATTTTAAATATCGATATGAAGATCGGGAGGTTGGGTTCAAATATGATCTCAGGGAAAAACAGATTTTACTCCCCCTTCAGAAACCGTATCAAAAACTAATAGCCAATACTTTTCTTTGGATAATAGTGATCATTTCTTTTTTTGTAATGTTATTTGGGATTGTATTATTTATCAGGTTTTTAATTGCTGTTTCCCTTAATCGCATATTTGAAGAATATAACATACTCAGACTCTTGCTTATATCGCTAAGTTGCTTTTTGACTGTGTTATTCCCGTATTTGGTAGCACTCGTTCTGTATGTTGTCTATAATAAAGAACTATCCGTTGGTTTGGTTTTTTTAAAAAAGTTTTCCAGTACAGATTTCAGCCTGATCGTTGCCGGAATCTTCTTCGCCGTACTTTACCGTGCATTTAAAAAAGGTAAGGCTTTGAAAGAAGAAAACGAATTAACTGTTTAAATTAGCCAGATCATATGCCCATCATTATTAATTTAGATGTAATGCTTGCCCGAAGAAAAATGTCACTTACTGAGTTAAGTGAGCGGGTAGGGATTACCATGTCTAATTTATCTATTTTAAAGACAGGTAAGGCCAAGGCAATAAGGCTGGAGACATTAGAATCCATCTGTCGGGTGCTCTACTGTCAGCCGGGGGATATTCTCGAATTCAGGGCTGATCAGCTTTAATAGCCTATAAATAGGCTTTTTCGGCCAAGACTTTCATGTGGCTCTATTCAAAAAGGTGCCAGCGTTAATATTCACTTAGCATCTACAAAAAAAAAGCCTTTCAGGTTATCTGAAAGGCTTTTCAATATATTTTATATTGGCTTTAGACTATGCTTGTTCAGCCAATACTTTAGTTACTAAATCAGCAGCTTCTTTTAAAGCGATTGCTGAGTAAACCTGAAGGCCTGACTCGTCAATTAATGCTTTGGCTTCAGCAGCGTTAGTACCTTGTAAACGACAGATAATTGGCACAGGAATGTTTCCGATTTCTTTGTAAGCATCGATTACACCTTGAGCAACACGGTCGCAACGCACAATACCACCGAAGATGTTAATTAGTATTGCTTTTACATTCGGGTCTTTCAAAATGATATTGAAAGCCGCTTTAACTGTTTGTGCATTTGCAGTTCCACCTACGTCTAAGAAGTTTGCAGGCTCGCCCCCAGCTAACTTTATAATATCCATAGTAGCCATTGCTAAACCAGCTCCGTTAACCATACAACCTACGTTACCGTCAAGGTTAACAAAGTTTAAGTTAGATGCGCTTGCTTCAACTTCCATTGGATCTTCCTCTGAAACATCACGCATTGCAGCGTAATCAGCATGACGATATAAAGCGTTTTCATCTAAATTTACTTTAGCATCAACCGCAATTACTTTATCATCAGATGTTTTCAATACAGGATTGATTTCAAACATTGAAGAATCTGTAGCTTCATAAGCTTTGTATAATGCTGAAACGAACTTCACCATTTCTTTGAAAGCATTTCCGCTAACACCTAAGTTAAAAGCTATTTTACGGGCCTGAAAACCTTGTAAGCCAACTTTAGGGTCAATTTCTTCTTTGAAGATTAAGTGAGGTGTATGCTCAGCAACTTCTTCGATATCCATACCACCTTCGGTACTGTACATGATGATGTTACGGCCAGCCGCACGATCCAGCAATACTGAAATGTAGAATTCTTTAGTTTCAGAAGCGCCTGGATAATAAACATCCTGAGCAACTAAAATTTTGTTCACCAATTTTCCTTCCGGACCAGTTTGAGGTGTAACCAATTGCATTCCGATAATATCAGTTGCACGCTGTTTAACTTCATCAAGGTTTTTGGCTAATTTAACACCACCACCTTTACCGCGGCCACCTGCATGGATTTGCGCTTTAATTACAACCCAGTCAGAGTTATAGTCAATTTTCAATTGCTTAGCAGCCTCAACAGCTTGCTCAGGCGTATCGGCAACGATTCCTTCTTGAACGTTAACACCGAAACTTTTTAATATTTGTTTACCCTGGTATTCGTGAATATTCATTTGCTACAAAATTTGCCCAAAGCTACAATTCTAAAGGCTTTAAACAAATAGTAATTTCCGATTTTTTCGATAAAATGAACGTTTTGTGTTAATCTTCGAATTGGGTTGTTTAACTTCCGGCAAAGGGTGTACCGAAGATACCCACAGCGAGTTCTGCCCAGATCAGGAACAGGGAGATCAGGATCACAATCAGCATAATTGTTCTGGTCGTACCTGGTCTCAGGTTTCTGATAACCAGTTCTATGGCAATACCAGTACTTAAGAGCAGGATGGCAGCCACCGCAAAATCGGAAGGCGTCCATTTAACTTCATTTGTAAATTGCATGGCAATGAGAGGGATACTTAGCAAAACTGCTGTTATTGCCAAGATAATCGTGATCCTTAGCTTGCTTCCCTGAAGTCTTTGTTGATTTCTCATGATATTTAAATTTAATGTTTTGTTTTGAAATTATTGCTTACGCGTTAAACCTTTGCCAGCCCCGGTGCACTGGGCGCCGGGACAAACTAAAACTATAGCAAAGGGGCAAAGGCGACAGATCATTGTATAGAAAGTGAAATAGCTATCGTTGTATTCCCTTTTGGTTTTTGTGAACACTGAAATATTTAGCCGTTCTCCAATCCGGTAAATTCCAGGATACCCAATTGAAACTTTGGTAGCGTTCTTTGAAGTAGCCAATCCTTTCATCCAACTGCTTTGGGTAAAAAGCGTTGTTGCCGTCTGTTGAGATGAGTTTCGACCTGTTTTTATCCAATTCAGGCAATGTTTTGTCGGATAGTGAAAGCAGGTATCCGGCATCAAGGGTGATCGAATCGGCTCTTGACAGATTGTATTTTGCAATGAAAACATCCCAATTGATCGTGCTGAAAGCTAATAGCAGAATAAACCAGATGTAGCCATTAATTTTAAGCAGAAAGAAAAACGTTTTTTGACGGGCAACTTTTACATATACGGTGATCAGTCCAATACTACATAGCAGTGCAAAAACCAATACTCCGATTCTTTTGTGGGTTAATCCATAGAATTCAATGTAATAACCATCCCTGATCAGTACAGAGACAATCAGTAAAGCGTTCTGAACTATCCAGATATAGGTAAGTAACCTAAGCGTTTTGCTTTTTTTATAGAAATTGAGATTTCCTCTAAAGAAATAAATGATGATAAGCATGGCAAGTAGAATGCTAAAAATCAGGGTGTTGGTGCCGTCGTGCAAATCGGCAGAGAAATTTCCCGAAGGGGTATACCCAAACCAAAGCGTGGTAATATCAATGGCGTTTAAAAACAACAATAGCAGATTTAATACGCTAAATGAAACCAAGGCGGAGATAAACTCAGTTTTAAGCGCCAATTTGCGGGTGAGCAGATTGCCACTGAATGTGCTGACTACTTCGAACCAGATTGTTTTTTGCCTGATATTCTTTCTCAGCCGTAACAGATCTTCTTTAAACTTCAATTCAAAAGTCTGGAGCCCCTTGTTGAAAAAAGTAAAAACGAAGGCACTGGTGAGCACTAACCCAAAGCAGAAATGCATAAACCGTGGAAAGCTCAGGTCGGTAAAAAGGAAACCAAAAATGTTTGTAAAGAAATTGCCGAAGCTGGTTAACAAAGCTTCGCCATAGTGGGCAAAAACACTATTTGCCGCGGAGTACAGGCAAGCAAAAATAAAGAAGATAATAAAAGGGATAAACACATACTTGATGAGTTTGAAAAGCGGTTTCAGGTTAAAACGACCTATGTTAATTTCACTAAGATTTCGAACCGTATTGAAAGGGACGGTAATCATTTGTAAAATTGTTGCCAAAAAAGCAGTGAATACGGTTCTGATTTGCTGGTTATGACTAAACCCAATAAAAATGACCAGACTGACGTAGCAGGCGGCTAAACTCAGGAAAGAGTTATTGATTACAACAAGGATAGCAGCCAGCAGATGTGCAGCTGCGAAGAAATAAAATTTAGGGGTTTTGGCTACGTCGGTATTGAGCCAGGTAACGGTAGTTAGAAAGGCAGTGTAGATAAGCAGGTTTAATGCCAGCCGCTCTTGCCAGAATATTAAGCTAAACAACAAAGCGCCAAATAAGGCAGATAGCAGTAAAAAGTTCGATTTATTTGTTATTGTATTCATATTAAGTTTATGAGGTATAAGGATTTGTGTTTATTAAAAGTGCTTTGTATTTCAAAGTAATTAGTCAAAAAAAATAGGCTATAGTTTCTTAATCATTTTTTCGAGGGCATCCAGATGTGCTTTAAAGGCCTGCCTTCCCAGCATAGTAATAGAGTAGGTGGTGCTGGTTTTTCTGCCAATAAATCCTTTATGCACCTTGATGAATTCAGCCTGTTCAAGTGTGGTGAGGTGCGAAGCCAGATTGCCATCAGTAAGCTCGAGCATTTGCTTTAAGTCATTAAAGGCAAATTCATCATTCACCACCAAAATAGACATCACACCCAACCTGATCCGGCTGTCGAAAATCTTATTTAATTCTGCTATCGGATTTTTCATATTATTTGCCTTTCTCGTATTTAAAATACATTAAAAGACCGTAAACGATGTGTAATATACCAAAACCGAAAGCCCAGAAATACAAGCCATAACCTGTGTTAAACATGCATACAAGGCCTAACACAACCTCACAATAACCCAGATATTTAATGTCGCTATAAGTATATTTACTGGCGTTAATAAGTGCAAGACCATAAAAAACCAGGCATGTTGGCGCTATAATGCTGTAGGTATTAGGGTGATTAATCAGCAGGGCAATGATAAACAGGCCACCTGCCGCCAGTGGCGTAAATAAGTTGATCAGTAAAGATTTAGAAGTCTTATCCCAGATGGGGAGGTTATTTTTCTGACTTTTTCTGTAGGTGAACAATATTCCCCCGGCCAAAGCAATGATTAAAACGAAAACACCTAGTTTGATGAGGTTGAACTCCAGATCCATTTCTCCGCTTATACCATAGCCATATCCACGGTTATTCACGAATTTATTAATTTCATCATTGGCGAAATAAGCACCAATTAAAGCTATAACACCGGCAAAAACACCCGATAAGCCGCTTAAAGAAATAAACCGGGATGACCTGTCCATCATTTGTCTGATGTCTTTCAACGCATTTAACTGTTCTTCTGAGCTGTTCATTTTAAAAGTGCTTTGTTTTTCAAAGTTAAATAAGAAATTGATAACTCCAAATTTTATTTTAACTTTTTCTGATGTAAGGGATTAAGCAATTTTGCGGCAATTTCAAGGTAGCACGAATATGCTAGTACTTTACTGTTTCTCCTTTAGTCTTTCAGCTTTTTTAGTAAATTTGAACCATGCTAAAAGCCAGTGGTATTACTAAATCGTATGGAAATCTCCAGATATTAAAAGGTGTGGATTTCGAAGTACAAAAAGGGGAGATTGTAAGCATTATCGGGCCATCCGGTGCAGGAAAGAGCACACTCTTACATATATTGGGCACACTGGATAAACCTGACCAGGGTACCGTAGCCCTCAAAGGGACAGTAATTAACAAGCTTCATGGTGATTTACTTAGTGCTTTCAGGAATCAGAATATTGGCTTTGTTTTTCAGTTTCATCACCTCTTGCCCGAATTTAGTGCCATTGAAAATGTATGTATTCCGGCATTTATAGCCAAAACAAATAAAAAGCAGGCAGAAATCCGTGCGCTGGAATTATTGGATTTGTTTGGCCTTGCCGACCGGGCTCAGCATAAGCCTAATCAGCTTTCGGGTGGAGAACAGCAACGGGTAGCAATAGCACGGGCTTTAATTAACAATCCAACTATCGTTCTGGCCGATGAACCTTCAGGTAATCTGGATTCGGAAAATGCTGCTGCGCTGCATCAATTGTTCATCTCTCTGCGGGACAATTTCCAGCAAACTTTTGTTATTGTTACTCATAATGAACATTTGGCTAAAACCGGCGACCGGGTTGTGAGTATGAAAGACGGGTTAATTGTTTAAGCCTATTTACCCTCTTCAATATTCCGATACAAATCAGTCATTCATCAAAAATAATACGTTTTGAAAATATTAATTACAGGTGGCAATAACGCTAAAGCCTTAAAAATCATGAAGGCCTTTCCAAGCCACTTTGTTCTGTTAGCCGATTACGGCGAAGTAGCTGCTATCTCGACAGCACATTATGCTTTTAAATCCCTAGGTATGCTGAATATGGATAGCATTGCTCATATTTTGCTTAATTTTTGTATTACCGAAGCTATAGATGCTGTTCTACCACTTCATCATTTTGAAGTAGAGCCTTTGGCGAAATCATCAGTCCTTTTTGATGAATACGGCATTGGGGTGCTAACGCCTCCGGCTGAAGAACTGAATCAATACCTTTTGGCAGAGAAAAACACCTTTCAAAATTTCGCTATTTTCATTAAAGGGGAGTGCATTTTTGCCAGCGGTAAGGAGATTTTTGTGAAGCAAAGCGATGAAATTAATGGTGTGTTTGGCTATAATGATGCTGACGAAAAGTTAACTTTATTTACCCTATAACATGAATAGCCATCCCAATATAGCAGATAAAGGCCTCGTTATCTTTGAGCTCGATAATGTATTGTATCCGGAGAAAGATTATTTACTACAGGTTTACTATCTGTTTGCTCAATTTATAGAATATTCAGAGCAAAAGCCGGCATCGCCCATACTGGATTTCATGCGTGCTGAATTTGAAAATAATGGAGCTGTTGAACTTTTTGAAAAAACATCGACAGCATTTGATATAGACCTGAAATACAGGCACAACTTTGAGCTGCTTCATGAAAATGCCAGATTGCCACTAAAGCTTTTGCTTTATCAGAATGTGCTGCAATTTATGCAGGAACTGGTGGTAGACCGGAAGAAAATATTTATCGTTACCGCCGGAAACCCGGTTCAGCAGTTGAATAAAATAAAGCAGACAGAGTGGAATGGGCTGGAGAACTACCTAACTGTTTATTTCGAAGATGAGCTTAAGATACCCAAGTACGAAATATTTAATAATATACTTTTAGCGAATGAGTTAGCCGCCGAAAGTGTGCTGGTTGTAGGTGCGAATAAATATGATGAAACACAATCTGAATTGAGTAATTTGGCGTATATTGTATCATCAGAAATATACTAAAACCTATGTCAAAAAAGTTTTTATCTCAGCATACGATCTGGAGTGTGATGCTGCTATTACTGGTTGCTGCTTCATCTTGTAAAAAATCGAAATCGGAAGGTCCCAGCCGCGAAGAGCTAACCAAAGATTCTATTTATCTGTATGCGCAGCAAACCTATTACTGGAATTCAGGAATGCCCAGTTATGCTAATTTCAATCCCCGGAAATATAGCTCAAATAGTGCTATCCTCACCGCAATAAAGGCCTTGCCAAGTACAGGTGGTAAAGATAAGTATTCCTTTATTGATGATGGTACTGTTGCCAGTGAACTGGGAGGCGTTGCCGGTGATTTTGGCTTCTCCGTTTTTTTTAATGATGCAAATGACCTTCGAATAAAATATGTTTATGCCAGCTCTCCGGCAGCTGGACAGGGGCTGAAGAGGGGTTACCGGATAACCAAAATTAACGGAAGTACTGCGATCTCTACAAGTGATGCTAACATCAGTTATATTGTGAACGCAGTTTTTGGCACAGCAGCCTCAATTTCTTTAACCGTTACCAAGCCCGATGGTACCTCGCAGGATGTCACGTTGTCTAAAGCAAGTTACAATATTAATCCTGTGCTTTATAGTCACACCTATACCGTAGGGGCAAAAAAGGTTGGGTATATCGTATTCAACAGCTTTACAACCAATTCAGCTACTTTGCTGGATGCTGCATTTGCTCAGTTTGCAAATGATGGCATCACTGAACTGGTGGTGGATTTACGTTACAATGGCGGAGGTTCGGTAGCCACATCAGAGGCATTTACCAACCTCATTGCTCCGGCTTCGCAAAACGGAAAGGTGATGTACACGACATACTGGACTAAAACGATGCAGGATAAAGCCGCAACGATTCTTCAAAATCAGAAATTCTATGCCAAAGGTACCGATGGGGTGACCCGATTGTACTCATACTTTGATTATGATTATCAACCTACAGCTGCTGCGGGAAATCAGGAAGTTTTTACTAAAAGAGGAACTTTAAATACGCTGAACCGGGTATACTTTCTGGTGTTGAACGGCACGGCTTCGGCCAGTGAGTTATTGATTAATAACCTGAAGCCTGTGATGGACGTGAAATTGATTGGTAAAACAACATATGGTAAACCTGTTGGTTTCTTTGCCATACACATTGATAAAAATGATTTGTACATCCCTCAGTTTGAAACTAAAAACCAAAACAATGAAGGCGGGTATTTTAACGGGATGACGGTCGACAAGGATATCGCAGATGATGTGACGAAAGATTTCGGCGATCCGGCTGAGCGGCTTTTAGCACAGGCCTTGAATTACTCTGCAAATGGCATTTTTACCTCTTATGTAAAAGATAATACGATCAGTAGTACTTCGGGTTTATCACGTGCTTTATCAGATAATGCGGCCGAAAAACTTGACCATGAATTTAAAGGGATGGTTGAAACGAGGAAATTAAAACTAAATAAGTAAATCAATAAACTTATTAAAACCAGCGCAAAAAGCGCTGGTTTTTTTTTCTTTTTTGTTACGAAAAATGTGTTTATAAAGGTTGCTTTTTAAGCAAAAATTTAATAAGCTTGTTTAACCTTAATCGTTAAAGAGAATTATGCCAATAGAAATTGTAGAAAAAGAACATATAGGCTACCTGAACATTGTAAATGCTACCGAAGATCACGGAACTGAACTTAAAAGCAAATTAGAAGAAGCACAACGGCTGGGAAACGAGTTTAAATCTAAAGCCATCATTACATTTAATACAACGATTGGTCCGAAAAAAGTTGATACAACTGTTTGGTCGGTAACAGAGAAATTTATTCAGTTAAAAAACAATATTCATATTCCAATAAAAAGCTTAATCGATATCGACTTTTAGGTAGCTCTTTAAGGAAAATAAATCATCCCGCATTTATTTAACCCTTAGCCTGAAATATTAATGAGCACCTTACATAAAATTGCTTTAACCTTTATTAAATTTATCGGACCCGTGAGCGCCAGGAGTTTACTGGTACACTGTGGTAGCGCAGAACAGGTTTTCTCTGCATCCAGAAAGCAGCTTTTAAAGATTCCTGGTATTGGCGAGAGAATGGTTGATGCCATTCTGAACACCGATGCCTTGAAAAGGGCAGAAAAGGAACTCGCTTTTGTTGAAAAGCACGGAATCGAAGTGCTTTTTTATACAGATTCAAACTATCCCCAAAGGTTGAAAAATTGTTCTGATGCCCCGGTTTTGCTTTATTTTAAAGGCACTGTAAATTTTAATCACTCCCGAATCATCAGCATCGTGGGCACCCGCAATGCTACAGACTACGGCAAAATGTTGTGTAAACAGTTATGTGAAGTGCTGGCTCCCTATAACGTCTTAATTATAAGTGGTCTGGCATACGGTGTTGATGTTGCTACACATAAAGAATGCCTTCGTCATCACATTTCCACAGTGGGTGTACTGGGGCATGGTCTGGACCGTTTGTATCCTCAGATTCATAAAAGCGTTTCTCAGAAAATGGTTCTCAATGGAGGATTGTTATCTGAATTTCCGACCCAAACTAATCCCGACCGGCAGAACTTCCCTAAACGTAACCGCATCATTGCCGGCATTGCCGATGCAACCATCGTTGTGGAGGCTTCAATTAAAGGTGGTGCACTAATCACGGCAGAAATAGCCAATTCATATCACAAGGATGTATACGCTTTTCCGGGCAGAACAAATGATGTGTTTTCTGAAGGGTGTAACTTTCTGATTAAAACCAACAGAGCAGCGCTGATTAATCATGCGAAAGACCTGGTTTATTATCTCGGCTGGGATGACCAGTTGAATGAGACCACACAGCATACCCAGATGAGCCTGCAAATTAACCTTACTGCTAACGAACAGGCAGTTATCGCAGCATTGTCTAAAGGACAGCTTGCAATAGATGAATTAGCGCGCGTGTTAAATATTCAGCAAAGTAAACTGGCCATTGTTATCCTTACGCTGGAGATGCAGGGAATCATTGTATCCTTGCCAGGCAAGGTTTACAAGTTAGCTTAGTAGGTACAGGCTGGAAAAAATGATAATGTATTTTGCCCAATAATCAATCTATAATGCCTATTAAAATTGTAGTTTATGTAATAAAATTCTATATAATTGCAATTTTCAAAATTATGTTTTAAATAAAATATAGTTTATAAAATACTTAATGCCTTTGCTTAATTTTGTTGCATGTGGTACAATAATATTCTCGAAACCATTGGTAATACGCCATTGGTGAAATTAAATACAATTACTAAAGGTGTTCCGGGAACTATCCTGGCAAAAATAGAAACTACGAATCCTGGTAACTCCATTAAGGACCGTATGGCGGTTAAGATGATTGAAGATGCAGAGCGGAGCGGAAAACTAAAACCCGGCGGAACAATTATCGAGGGAACATCGGGTAATACCGGAATGGGGCTTGCTATGGCTGCTATTATTAAAGGCTATAAATGTATTTTTACGACAACTGATAAACAATCAAAAGAAAAAGTTGATGCTTTAAGGGCCTTTGGAGCCGAGGTAATTGTTTGTCCGACAAACGTTGAGCCTGAAGATCCACGGTCATACTATTCTGTTTCCTCTCGTTTAGAGCGGGAAGTTCCGAATTCATGGAAGCCCAATCAATATGATAACCTGGCCAATTCGCAGGCACACTATGAGCAAACGGGCCCTGAAATCTGGGCGCAAACGGAAGGTAAAATCACGCACCTGGTGGTAGGTGTAGGCACCGGAGGTACCATTTCTGGTACCGGTAAATATTTAAAAGAAAAAAATCCTGATATTAAGATTTGGGGTATTGATACCTACGGATCTGTCTTCAAAAAATATAAGGAAACCGGAATCTTTGATAAGGATGAAATCTACCCATACATTACAGAAGGGATAGGAGAAGATTTTCTACCTGCAAACGTAAATTTCGATGTCATTGATTTATTTGAAAAGGTAACTGATAAGGATGCAGCCCTGATGACACGCGACATTGCACGCAAGGAAGGCATCTTTGTAGGGAATTCAGCTGGTGCGGCTATTGGTGGGCTAATTCAGTTGAAAGATAAGCTGAAACCTGAAGATGTAGTTGTAGTTATTTTCCATGATCATGGAAGCCGCTACATGGGGAAAATGTACAATGAAGACTGGCTGCGCGAGCGCGGGTTTTTGAAGGATGAAAAATTAACAGCCAAGTCGATCCTGGCGAAAAAGGAAACTACAGAAATTGTTACGCTGGATGCCACCAAATCTGTATTGGAAGCCATCAATACCATTAAGTCGATGAATATTTCTCAGATTCCGGTTACACAGCAGGGAATGATTGTAGGTAAAATTGCTGAAAGCGACATTTTATCGGCTTTGCTAGAAAACCCCGGACTAAAATCTGCACCGATATCAGAGATTATGACCGCTACCTTTCCCTTTGTTGATTTGAACACTTCTATAGATAAGATTTCGTCGCTGATCAATAAGGAAAACTCAGCTGTACTGGTAGAGGATGAGGCAGGGAAAATAGAAATTATTACGCAGTATGATATTATCAATGCGATATCTGGTTAATGATTACTGGTGTACATTAACAGCCATAAAAAACGCCCGGGTGAATATTTCAGCCGGGCGTTTTACGTTATAATCCTGCCTCTAAGCTTTTTTGATTAGTGGCTTGGTGCATCTGCATTTACACGCTTAATTTGCGCGCCAAGGGCACGTAAACGCGTATCAATATCCTGGTAACCACGCTCGATTTGTTCGATATTGTAGATGGTCGATTTACCTTCAGCAGATAAAGCAGCGATTAACAATGACACTCCGGCCCTGATATCAGGAGAGGTCATGCTGATTCCGCGAAGTTTATATTTTTTGTCAATACCATTTACCGTTGCACGATGCGGATCACAAAGGATAATTTGAGCGCCCATGTCGATCAATTTGTCGACGAAGAATAAACGGCTCTCAAACATTTTTTGATGGATTAGGACGTTTCCTTTGGCTTGTGTAGCCACAACCAGTACGATACTTAATAAGTCTGGTGTAAACCCTGGCCATGGTGCGTCAGCAATGGTTAATATTGATCCGTCGATAAAAGTGTCAATCTCATAATGTTTTTGTGAAGGAACGAAAATATCATCGCCTCTGCGTTCCAGATGAATACCCAGTTTTTTAAATACTTCAGGAATTACGCCAAGTTCATCATAGCACACATTTTTGATGGTAATTTCCGATTCAGTCATTGCGGCTAAACCGATAAATGAACCAATTTCGATCATATCGGGCAACATTCTGTGTTCTGTTCCGCCTAAAACTTTTACCCCCTCGATGGTAAGTAAGTTTGAGCCAATACCAGAGATTTTTGCACCCATGCGGTTGAGCATTTTGCAAAGTTGCTGTAAATAAGGTTCACAGGCCGCATTGTAAATGGTGGTTGTACCTTTTGCTAAAACTGCAGCCATAACAATATTTGCAGTTCCTGTAACTGAGGCTTCATCCAGTAATATGTATGCACCTTGCAAATTGGTGGCATCTACATTAAAAAATGCTTTCTTGCTGTCATAAACAAATTTAGCGCCGAGCTTTTCGAAACCAATGAAGTGGGTATCCAACCTTCTACGCCCGATTTTATCACCACCAGGTTTAGGGATGGCCGCTTTACCAAAACGAGCCAATAGCGGACCAACGATCATGATCGAACCACGAAGACCTCCACCTTTAGCTTTAAAAGTTTCAGACTCGAAGAAATTCAGGTCAATGTTTTTTGCTTCGAAGGTATAGGTGTCTTTATTTATCCTTTCTACAATCACCCCTAAATCGCCAAGCAATTCAATAAGTTTGTTAACATCTTTAATATCGGGGATATTGCTGATGGTCACTTTCTCTTGGGTTAATAATACAGCCGATAAAATCTGTAAAGCTTCGTTTTTGGCGCCTTGAGGAGTGATTTCGCCTTTTAATTTAATTCCGCCTGTTATTTCAAATGCGTTCATATATCTTTTTAGTATTTAGTATAAAGTATCAAGTATTCAGATCGGGCGGGTACTCAACCTTCCGCCTTCCACCTTCTGCCATTTACCTTTCCTCTAATATTTGGGTTTGTTGTTATTTCTTCCGCGGTTATTATTATTGTTGTTACTATTATTCTGGCGGTTTTTACCGTTGTTGTTGTTATTATTATTCCGCCCGCGGTTATTGTTGTTGGTATTTTGACGTGGATTTTGAGCTCTGAACTCAACTTTGGCCAGGTTAACGCCTTCATCAAGCCTCAACATCCCGCCAGATAAATAACTTAAATCTTTTATGATTGTTTCATCCGATACATTGTCTTTGTTCCAGGTAACATAAGCCATTTTCATAAAATTGGCAATTCCCTGCACCATTACTTTCCTGCGTTCCATATCCTGTTCGGCCATGGCTTTTTCAATTAGTCCTTCAACAGTTTTACCATAATGTTTATAGGTAATCCTTCGCTGAGGATAGGGCAGAGGCTCCGGTCTTTTAAAAGCATTTTCGGGCAGGGGTTTAGGATAAGGGCTTTCCACATCAATCTGATAGCCTGAGATGATGTGCAAATGGTCCCAAAGCTTATGTTTAAAATCGGCAACATCTCTTAAATGTGGTTGTAAAAACCCCATTAAATCAATTACTGCCTGTGCATATTTATTTCGTTCTTCAATGGTGGGCAATTCGCAGATATACTTCACCATGTTTTGAACGTTGCGGCCGTATTCTGATAAAATCAGATGGCTTCGCGTAGTATTATAGTCGAAATTCATGTTCAAAATAAATTAATGGATAATATTCCGGCGATACGAATTATGAAATAACCAAAGGAGATGAGGTTATGAATTCACCGAAATGTCTAATTGCCGGACTTTCGTTTTATATACTCAAAGGTAAGAAAAATATCTTTAGCCAAAGATTAATATTGATTGATAATGTGGCCTGTTCTGCATTGATTATATCTCATCACTGTTTTTCGGATAGTCAAAGAAAACAAGTGTCCCTGTTCCCTTGCTTACCATTTTCCAGGATTCGAAAGGGAACCGGATGGAAACAACCCCTGCCGTTGGAATATTGTAGATGTCTGCATCACTCAGCTCGTTGGCAAAGTCTGTAAAACCCGGATTATGGCCAAACATAATCACGGTATCTGCCGAATCGTCGAGACCGTTTACCACCTTTAAAAGGGTAGCGGTATTGGCTTCGTAAATGGAATCTTGGTATTGTATATCTTCAAACTGATATGCTTCAGCAAAGAATTTTGCTGTGGATTTTGCACGTTTGGCAGGACTACTCACCATGAGGTCAAATTTAATTCCACGGTTTAGTAACCTTTCTGCCATTTCGGGGGCATTTTCTTTTCCGCGCTTATTTAGAGGCCTGTCGAAATCTTTTAAATCTAAGTTCCCCCAGTCCGACTTTCCGTGCCGAACCAACAATAATTGCTTAGCCATTTAGTTTTTGCTTAATTTTGTTTACAATTGTTTCAGGATCAATTAAATCCATACTACTGTGAACACCACACATGCATGGTTTGTTTCCATAAATAGAATTTGGCCTTGCAGGATGTTCTACTTGTATGCAATCGCTTTCTGCTTGTCCGTAGCCGAGGAAACCTGCATACGGGTGGGTGGGTCCCCAGATTGAAACCACGGGGATGCCAACTAGTGAAGCCATGTGCATTCCTGATGAATCCATGCTCACCATGAGGTCGAGGTTTGAAATGATGGCAAGTTCTTCACTTAGATTGAACGTTCCAATTAAATTGTAGGTATTGGAATAGGTTGAAGCCCATTCTTCAGCAACGCTTTTTTCAAACTTTCCACCACCAAAAATAAAGAGATCATAGCCCAATGCGCTAAGAGAAGCAATCACTTTTTCCATGCTATCCAGGGGATAGACTTTATAAATGTGCTGTGCGAAGGGGGCTATGCCTATCTTTTTTGTTTTGTTGTTTTCAAAGAATGCTTGTGCTTTTACCGGAAGCTGCTGCGGATCTTTTTTAAGCTGATAATTGAGGCTGACATCAAATTTCAGTTCGCGGAATACATCGGCATAACGTTCTACCGTGTGTTTTAATGGCCTGAATATCTTGTTTTTGGTGCGGGTCAATGCTTTTTTTTCTGCCCTGCCTTTATTTATCCTTTTAATTCTGATACCAGTTAAACGAAAAAAAGTAGAAATTGCCCTGCTTCTTAAATTATCATGTAAATCAGCAATTGCCGTGGGTTTGTACTTTCTAAGTTCCTGGTACAGTTTAAATAGTCCGTCAATTCCCTTATGTAGGGTTTTAGGCTGAATGGCATGGAATGTAAGGTTCTCGATGCCATCAAAAAAAGGCTTAAACCCCTCACGGCTAACCATTACTATTTCTACAGATGGGTTTTGTGCTGCGAAAGTTTTTAAAACAGAAGCTACCATAGCGACATCGCCCATGGCCGAAAAACGTAAAACGATAATTTTCTGGGGTGTTGCCATATTCACTTATATACCGATCAAATTAGCTTTTTTTATATAAAACCGGATTTAAACTCGGATCGTTGTACATCTTCATTTGCTTGTAAACCTTCATGTACTTTTTTCCAGCTTCAATATCTTTTAGCAATTCGTCGATACTGGTCGATAAATCATCGCGCTGTGATAATAATATGTTGAGTTTGTTTTGGCATTGTGCCCGATGTTCAGCAGAGGCGCTTTCTCGTTCCGCTTCTTCCTGCATGTGGTATATTTTTAGAGCGAGTATAGAAAGCCTGTCGATTGCCCACGCAGGGCTTTCGGTGTTGATTGTTGCATCTGGCAAAGCCTCAATTCCCTGATAAAGATTTAAGAAATAGCCATCAATAAATTCAACCATATCTGTGCGTACCTGGTTTTGAGCATCAATGCGCCGTTTCCAGCTTAAACCTTCTACCGGGTCGATGGTGGGATTGCGTACTACATCTTCCATATGCCATTGCGCTGTATCTATCCAGTTTTTGATATAGAACAGATGCTCCAGACTTTCCGCATCGTAGGGGTTTTCTACCGGATGGTCGATATCATCGAACCGGTGGTAATCTGAAATAACTTGATTAAATATATGGTTGGCAATTTCACTTATCATGGGGCAAAGTTATATTTTTTATAACAGATTGAACTGGTGTTATACTGCAGATTCACAAATTTCTCTACTGCGCGTAATTATGATTACAATGTTCCATTATTCTGCACATCTGCTGTTAAACTTTCTTTTGTTTAAAATACGTCGTAATCTCCTCCGGCGAAAAAGCGTTCAGACATTTATCGGCGCTTAAACCTCCTTTTCGCGCCACTAAAGTTCCGTAATGCATATCTTGGAATCCTTCGGTACGGTGGGCATCTGGATTGATCGACAGTAATACGCCTTTCTCCAGAGCATAACGATGCCAACGCCAGTCAAGGTCCAGTCTTAATGGGTTGGCGTTAATTTCAATCACAACTTTGTTTGCCGCGCAGGCATCGATTATTTTTTTATAGTCTATCGGATAACCAGCCCTGCTGAGCAGCAGGCGGCCTGTTGGATGGCCTAATATTGTCGTATATGGATTTTCAATGGCTTTAAGTAAACGCGAGGTTGCCTTTTCTTCATCCATTCTTAAATTGCTGTGCACAGAGGCAACGACAAAATCAAAGGTTTTAAGTACCTCATCCGCGTAATCCAAAGAACCATCGCTCAGGATATCACTCTCGATGCCTTTAAATATTTTGAAAGGAGCAAGCTTTTCATTTAACTGATCAATTTCCTGCTGTTGAGCAAAAACGCGTTGTTCATTTAATCCTTTGGCATATACAGCAGTTTTTGAATGGTCGCAGATACCAAGGTACTGCAAGTTTAACTCATTTTTACAGTATAAGGCCATTTGCTCCAGTGTATGCACCCCATCACTCCAGGTTGAGTGATTGTGAAGCGTGCCTTTCAAATCTTTATAGGTAATTAAGTCTGGGAGTTTGTGTTCTTTCGCCAAAACTAATTCATCAAAATCTTCCCTTAGCTCGGGCTCAATATAACTCAAACCTGCTGCGGTATAAATCTCCAGTTCGCTTTGAAAAGGGCCATTTCCGGCTTGCGCCAGTACTTTTTCTACATGTTCCGGATTTCCGGTTTGTTTAAACCACGCAAAATGGAATCCGGCACTATCTGCAAGCGTAAGCTTGATTCTCAGCCCGGCTTCAGTAGTAGTAATAAAAGCATCTTCGGCGGCGATGAGCGATAACGGTGTAAATGAAGCGAAGCCTGCCTTTATTTCTGAAAGCTGGTCAGTCCCGATTACAAATTCCAGTTCGTCGATAATTTCGCAGGCACGGCGGTACTGGCCGGCAAAGCCAAGTGCATATTGGGCATCGTATGTTAATAACCATTCAGATAAGTCGGCAAATAATGAGTTGGCAAAACGCTCAACCTGTGCATAAAGAAATCTGCCATTGGCTGCAAGTTTAAATTCTATCGCCTTTTTAATCTCCTCCTGGGTTTTTAAACCAAAACCTTTTGCCTCAATTAAACGGTTTTCGTTACAGGCATAATAGAGTTCTCCAATGCTTTCAATGGAGAGTGTGCGCCATATAATAAGTATTTTTTTCGGACCGATTCCTTTTATTCCCAGCATTTCGATAATGCCTTCCGGTGTTTGCTGAACAATATCTTTCAGTTCCTGAAGTTCGCCCGTTTGTAGCAGCTCTGTAATTTTTGCAGCAAGGCTTTTCCCGATTCCATCAATTTTATCGATCTCATCAATGGCTTTATCTTTCAATTGGAAAGGTAGTTTATCTACCTTGAAATAGGCATTTGCAATCGATTTTATTTTAAAAGGATTCTCTTCGTGCAACTCCATTAGTTGAGACAACAAGCGCAGCGTACGGGCGATGGTTTTATTTTCCATAAGCTGTAAAATTATAAAATAAAGCGCTAAAATATTCTTGCGTACTATTTTTTCAAACAGAATTTGCTAAAGTGTTGTTCTACAATTATGAAATTGGTAAAAACTTTCCTGCTGAGTGTATGCGCGATTTTTACTGCCTGTCAGTCTGGTAAAAATGCTGAGCATAAACAGGATTCGATTGCCAGCATTGAATCGGGTCCGGGCAAAATAGTTGACGAAAGGTTTTTAATAGTTCCGGGGCGCTCCGTGGGTGAGATTTCTTTGGGGGAAGATGTGGAAAGCGTTGGTAAGATTTTAGGTAAACCGGATGCGGGCGATGCTGCTATGGGTAAGGCCTGGGGCATCTGGTACAGCAACGATTCTACCGGGGGTATGAGAGACGAAATTGCTGTGTACTCTTCTTATAAAGATACCACCATGCGAATCAAAGATGTAAAGCAGGTGCGGATCACATCGGGAAAGTTTAAAACCCAGGATGGATTTACTACCGGTCAATCGGAGGCTGATACAAAGCTGAAGTTTCCGGGAATGGAAAAACTATCGGTTTATTTAAATCAGAATAATGACACAGTGACCGTTTATGATGCCAAACAGGATGGAATTGGTTTTGAGTTTTTGAAAGGAAAGAGCATTGGCTTAACCGTTCATCCAATGAATCAGTCTGTGAACGCAACCTATCTCACACTACACCCCGAATGGAAGAGAGTGGAATAGGGTTCAATTGGAAGATGTGAGATTGTACGCCTGTATGGCATCATCTCACATCTTTCATCTCAAATTATTTAATTATGGCTTCAAATGGCATTCTTGCCTGAATCCCTGAGCTGGCCATCACTTTCTTCATTTGTTGATAGAGCATATAATTATCTCCTAGTTCCTGTTTGGTGTAGAAGGTTTTAATACGGTCTGTACCTTCATCCATTAATGATTTCAAAGGATCAACTACATCAGGATATTCAGCTACTTTATATTCCTTAAGTTTTGCTTTTTTAGCGGCTGATTTAATTGCATCATTAAAGCTTCCGATTCTGTCTGCCAGACCAATTTGAACAGCGTCAGTGCCAATCCAAACGTGTCCGCCTCCAATGCTATCGATATAGGCTTTGGTTTTCTTTCTTCCGTTTGCTACCCTGGTGATGAATCCATCATAAACCCGGTTTAGCTGGTTTTGAATAATGAACCTTTCGCCTGCTGTCATTGGGCGGTTGGTGGCCATAATATCTGCGTATTTACCAGTCTTCACACCGTCGAAAGTAATTCCAAGTTTATTGGTCATCAGGTTCTGGAAATTTGGAATAATGCCAAATACCCCAATGGAACCCGTAATGGTATTCGGTTGAACAAAGATACTGTCAGCTGCGCAGCCAATGTAATACCCGCCTGATGCGGCAACATCACCAAAGGATGCAATAACCGGTTTTTCTTTCCTGGTCAATACAATTTCTCTCCAGATCACGTCTGATGCAAGCGCACTACCACCTGGTGAATTCACGCGAAGCACAACGGCTTTAATATCTTCATCTAAACGCGCTTTTCTGATGGCTCTGGAAATGCGTTCAGAACCGATCTGGTTGTCGTTCCCTTCACCTCCGTTAATTTCGCCATTGGCATAGATTACGGCCACTTTATCTTTCCCCGAACCTGTATCGGTATTGTTCTTTGCATAATCATTGATTGAAACCGAACGGATATTCTCACCCCTTGTTGTTCCGGATAATCCTTTCAGTTCTTCTATAATCTGGTCTTTATATTTCAATGCGTCGATCATTTTGAAATTTACTGCATCCTGAGGCTGCTGTACCCTATAATCATCAGCAATTTTATTTAAGCTATCTTTTTCTATGCTTCTGCTCTGTGCGATATCCGTTAAGAAGGTATTGTATAATCCACCCACATAAGCGGTTACCTGTTTACGGTTATAATCGCTCATTTTGTCTAAAATAAAGGGCTCTACAGCGCTTTTGTAATTTCCCACACGAATCACCTGCATTTCAACACCCACCTTTTCCAGCGTGCCTTTAAAGAACGTAAGTTCAGAACTAAAACCTTTAAATTCTAAAGCACCTTCCGGGTTTAAGTAAATTTTATCTGCAGCAGAAGCTAAATAATAAGCACCCTGAGTATATACTTCGCTATAAGCGATAATTTTTTTGTGCGATTTTTTGAAATCTATAAGTGCATTTCGCACTTCGCGCATGGTGGCAAAGCCTGCATTCGGACTGCTTACATTCAGGTAAATACATTTGATGTTATCATCTGTTTTTGCCCTTTTAATGGCTTTCAACAAATCATTCAAACCAATTCCTTCTTTCTCATCGCCACCAACAATTGGCAGGTTGCCAAAAGGGTTTTTGGGTGTACGTTCAGTCACGGCCTGGTCAAGGTTTAAAAACAGTACCGAGTTGTTTGAAACCGTTGTGGTTTTGTCGTTGTCGATCGAAGAAATTGCTCCAACAATGATTACGAAAATGATAATGAAAATAATTACCGTAGACAGGAAAAAACCCAGCATGGACGCAAATAGATACTTGAAGAAATCTTTCATTTAAATGTTAATTTTGTGCAGTAAAGATATAAAAATACATGATGCTTAATACGGATTTAGAGTCCACAATTGCTTATTTGTTACTGGGAGGAAATTTAGGTAATAGAGAAGAAAATCTGGACCAGGCGATAGATTTAATCGGAAAAGGTATCGGGGAAATTGAGGTGATTTCTTCCCGTTACGAAACCGCTGCCTGGGGCAAAACCGATCAGCCCTCTTTTCTTAATCAGGCTGTGGCAGTTAAAACACGGCTCAGTGCCATTCAGGTTTTAGAGAAAGCTTTGGAAATAGAACAGGTTTTGGGACGGGTGAGAAAGGATAAGTGGGGCGAAAGGCTAATTGATATCGATCTGATTTTATTTGGAAACGAAGTTATTGATATTGCTGATAAACTCCAGGTTCCGCACCCTCATATGCAGAGCCGTAAGTTTGTGATGATGCCCCTTGCGGAAATTGCACCAGATATTGTCCATCCGGTATTGGGAAAAACTATTTTGGATATTAGCGAAAATATATCTGATCAGTTAGACGTTAACAAATTGTAATTGATTAGATTTGTAATATGCAGGATAACTATGATAATCATCCCTTAGATTTATCATATCTCACAGAAATGGTTGGTCACAATCCAGCTTTTATGATTGAAGTTTTCGACACATTTATGGAGCAAACTCCCATTTATTTGGCGGAGCTTGAACAAGCCTTGCTGGTTGGTAACTGGGTTAAGGTGAGTAATGGCGCCCATAAAATTAAGCCCACATTTAGCTATATCGGAAGAAATGATGTAAAGGATTTTGTGAGTGCCATTGAAGACAATGCACGACACCAGCTTGCCATAGAACAGATTCCTGCAGATGTTGAGCGGCTTAAAGAATTGCTGAACGGGATTTACATCCAGCTTGAGGTGGCGAAAACCGAAATGCAGTCGAAAATGCTTTAAAATTGTTTTACAGAGATCTTTTGTCGTGAGTTTCCTTTACTATTCAGCAGGTATTTTGCTTCCTCTGAAATGTAAAAATGAAAAGCAAATGTAGATTACCAGAATAAAAGGCACAGCCACAAATTTTAGCACAGCAATTAAAATGGCCGATAGGATTAAAAAGATAAATTTAATTTTATTTTTCTCCCAGCTCAGGTTTGAAAATTTTAAGGAGAAAATCCTGATCTCACTGATCAGCAAAAAGCTTGTTATGGCCGTGATGGCGAGGAGTAATAACGAAGAACTGACAATCTGTGGATAATCATCTGCAATGAACGACAATGAGCTGATAAATAAAGTATTCATAGGCGTATTCAAACCGATGAAGTCTTCCAATTGCCTGGTATCGTTATTAAACTTGGCTAATCTTAAAGCTGAAAAAACGGTTATCACAAATCCGAGGTAGGGTAGATATGGGGATGAATAATCACTTGCCTTCAGTAGCTGGAACATCAGTACCCCTGGCAAAAAACCGAAACTTACCATATCGGCAAGGGAGTCGAGATCTTTTCCTATTGCCGATTTTACGTTCAGCAGGCGGGCTACCATTCCGTCGAAAAAATCAAAAATCCCCGAAAGGATTACAAAATAGGCTGCGGCTTGTAGTTCACCTTTAAATGCAAGAACGATTCCGATGCAACCAGAAAACAGGTTTGCACAGGTAATTGCGTTAGGAAGATGCTTTTTCATAAAAACGGAAGATCGAATATGGAAGATGGGGACAGGAAGAAAAACTTTCTATTCCCCATCTTCCATTCTACATAATATTAACTGTTCATCGAAATTAAGAATTCTTCGTTGCTCTTTGTACCTTTTATTTGAGCTTGTACGAATTCCATGGCTTCCTGACTGTTCATATCCGCAAGGTGATTGCGTAAGATCCAAACACGTTGTAAAATATCTCTATCCAATAATAAGTCGTCACGGCGTGTGCTCGAAGCAGTAATGTCAATAGCAGGGAAGATACGTTTGTTCGATAATTTACGGTCTAATTGTAACTCCATGTTACCTGTACCTTTAAATTCTTCGAAAATTACCTCATCCATTTTAGAACCGGTGTCGGTTAATGCTGTTGCCAATATGGTTAACGAGCCACCATTTTCAATGTTACGTGCCGCTCCGAAGAAGCGTTTCGGTTTATGTAATGCATTCGCATCCACACCACCAGATAATATCTTACCTGATGCAGGAGCAGTAGTATTGTAAGCCCTTGCTAAACGGGTAATTGAATCCAGCAGGATAACCACATCATGTCCGCTTTCCACTAAACGCTTAGATTTCTCCAGCACAATGTTGGCAATTTTAACGTGACGTTCTGCCGGCTCATCGAAAGTAGAGGCAATTACCTCTGCTCTTACACTACGGGCCATATCAGTAACCTCTTCCGGACGCTCATCAATTAACAGAATAATCAAATAAACCTCAGGATGGTTTTTAGCGATTGCATTGGCAACTTCTTTAAGCAGGTTGGTTTTACCCGTTTTAGGTTGTGCTACAATCAGACCACGTTGTCCTTTACCAATTGGTGTAAACAAATCCATGATACGGGTTGAGTAGTTACTGTTATCCGTAAACAGGTTTAATTTTTCAGTTGGGAAAAGTGGTGTCAGGTAATCAAAAGGAACACGGTCGCGAACTTCTGCAGGGATTCTGCCATTGATTGTTTCAACACGAACCAGTGGGAAATATTTTTCACCTTCTTTCGGAGGACGGATACTTCCTTTTACAGTATCACCTGTTTTTAAACCAAAAAGTTTAATCTGAGATTGAGATACGTAAATATCATCCGGGGAGGTCAGGTAGTTATAATCTGCCGAGCGAAGGAAACCATATCCATCGGGCATGATTTCTAAAACACCTTCGTTGGTGATTACATTGTCAAAATCAAGGTTAGAGTAGCTGTTTTCAGTTTTATGATGATTGCCACCTCCGGGTTGTTTTTGCTGGCGGTTATCCTCACGGGGCGCTTTTTCCTGTTTTTCTTTTTGCTCAGGTTTTTGTTTCGGAGCGGGAGGCAAAACTTCTGCCGATTCCTCGATCAGTGCTGAAATTGGTTTGCTGCTTACTTCTTCCTGTTCAACAACCCGTTCCGGCTGGCGGTGTGGCTCGTCGAACAATGTAATCGAGTCGCTTTTTCTTTCCACTGGGGCAGGCGAATCGCTTTTAGTAAGTCTGGCTCGTTTTTTTACAGGCTTTTCGTCTGTAGCAGCGGCGGCAACTTTCTGGGTTTTGTCGGCTTTAACAGATTTTGTTTTTGCTATTGGTGCTGCTTCCGTTTCAGTTGGCGTAGCATCCGAATAGGGATCGGCACCTGCTCCGGCACTGGCAGCACTTATAATTTCCTGCTGGTGCAAAAGTACTTCAACAAGGTCTATTTTTCTTAGGGAGTCGGCACCCTCGATGCCATAGTTTTTTGCTAGCTCGCGTAACTCTGGAGTAAGCTTATCATTTAATTCTGTTTTGCTAAACATTCTAAATATATATGTTTCAAGAAATTTTTCATTTGCTATGGCGGATATTTCCTGCCATAAATGCATAGACCTAAAATATTTGTGTTGGCGTAGGCTCTGCGGTTTCGTTGTCTATAAAATCTTTAGGATTATAAAACGAGCTGAGTTTGTTAATTCGTATACTCAAAATGGTTTCATAATTGTTTACATGCTGAATGAAAACGATAAAATCGTTTTAAAAAATGGTAACAAAAAACAAGTCTTGATAAAATTTTTCTGGGATATTCAGATAAACGGTTGAGAAATTATGTTGCAATTGTATGTATTTGAAACGTAATCCGCAAGAAAAAGTTTAAATTGTTTATAAAAATAATTCAAGTGAGGATAATTTACTCGTTCAAAAAACTTTAAAAACCTCATATTTGCAGCAAATAAGCCGTTATATGACCAAACAACAACTTTTCGAGCAGATTCAAAAAAAACGTTCTTTTTTATGTGTTGGACTAGATTCATCGCTTGATAAAATCCCTCAGCACCTGTTGAAGTACGAAAATCCGATTTTGGAATTCAATAAACAAATTATTGATGCAACAAAAGATTTGTGTGTGGCGTATAAACCAAACACTGCATTTTATGAGTGTTACGGGAAAAAGGGTTGGGAAACATTGATTGAAACCTGGAAATATATTCCACAAGATACCTTTTCTATTGCCGATGCCAAGCGTGGAGATATTGGAAACACTTCGGCCATGTATGCTGAAACTTTTTTCAACGAAAAATCATCTGAAATGAGCTTCGATTCAGTAACCGTTGCGCCGTACATGGGCAGCGATTCGGTCACTCCATTTTTAACTTTTAATGATAAATGGGTAATTCTTTTAGCGCTTACTTCCAACACAGGCCACGCTGACTTCCAGTTACAGGAAATAGAAGGTGACAAACTTTTTGAAAAGGTGTTAAAAACATCACAACAGTGGGCTACCAATGAGCAAATGATGTACGTGGTAGGCGCCACCCGCGGGGCGGCTTTCGCTGATGTGCGTAAACTTGCCCCTGATCATTTTTTGCTTGTACCTGGCGTAGGTGCACAGGGGGGCGACTTGCAGGAGGTTTGTAAATACGGACTTAATGCCCAATGCGGATTATTGATCAATTCCTCCAGAGGCATTATTTATGCGGGTAAAGGTGAAGACTTTGCAGAAAAGGCAAGAGAAGAGGCATTGAAGCTGCAGAAAGAAATGGAAACGATATTGTCAGCGGCAGGACTTTTATAAATTTTATGCAAATCTTATCTTAAAGGGCGGGCTCTTTAGGATGTGATACCTTGTCAGCTAAGCTGGTTTTAATCCTCCCGAATATGAAACCCAAAATAGACCTAAAACTTATACTTGCCTTAACCGGCGTTGCGCTGATTTGGGGAACAACTTACCTGGGCATTCGGGTGGCCGTTGAAAGCATTCCAGCATGGTATGTTACCGCCATACGCCAAACCATTGCTTCAATAATCATTCTGATTATTTTGATTAAGCAAAAAGAATTAAAATGGATCGGGTGGCCGGCCTTTAAAAGACAGGTTTTACTGTCGCTGCTAATGGTTGTTGTTGCCAACGGCATGACCACGGTAGCAGAGAAAACCATTCCAAGCGGTTTAACATCGCTAATCAATGCCACCTCACCCTTGATGGTATTTTTAGGGTGTGTATTCCTTGGAATTCAAAAATCAAGTTTGAAAGGGTTTATCGGCGTATTCATTGGCTTTCTTGGGATAGTTTTTATATTCAGGGACGGTATCAACGATCTGTTAGAGCCTAATTACCGCAATGGTATTTTATCTTTGGTTGTGGCAGTTTCAGGGTGGACCATTGGTACCATTTATTCAAAAAAACACAGCGGAAAGCCTCAATACATATTTTTAAATCTGTTCTATCAGTTTGTATTTTCTGCAATTGTGCAGTTTGGACTTGCGTTAATCTTTTCCGGAAATGCCGATGTGTCATCCTGGAAAACATCAAGCATTTTTGCTGCAGTTTACCTCGCCATTTTTGGTTCAGTTCTGGGCTATTTCTGTTATCATTATGCATTGAAAAAGGTATCGGCATCAGAAGTGTCAATTCTGACTTACTTCAATACGGTTATTGCTATATTTTTGGGTTGGCTCATCCTCGATGAACACGTTGATATGGATTTAATTGTAGCAACGGTTTTGATTATTGCAGGTGTTTTTATCACCAATTATAAAAAGAAACCTCAAATCGCATAAATCAGATATATCGTTGATTGCCCTTTCTTCAACCACTATTCCAAGCTGGTAGTAGATTTTTTTTAAAACTAATGGGAATAATTTTTATCTTCAGTAATGGATTTTACGGAAGACTTTCTTCATTATGTATGGCAGTTCAGGTCGTTCAACAACCGGGATTTACAAACATGTGCCGGAGAGTCGCTGAACATCATTTACCAGGGTTTGTTGAACCGAAATGCAGGTCCTGATTTTGGCCATGCTAAGGTTCAGATTGGCAATACGCTTTGGGCCGGGAATGTTGAAATTCATATCAAATCGTCAGATTGGCTAAAGCACAACCATCAAAGCGATTTTGCCTATGAGAATGTCATTCTTCATGTGGTGTACGAGAATGACGTTGTGATCAAACGGATGGACGGTACAGTTTTGCCTGTTCTGGAATTAAAACACCTGATCGATGCTTCGCTTATTTCAAGATATGAAAGTCTTTTTCTAAACCTTACTGATTTTCCTTGCATTGCACAGATCAAAAATGTAGATCAACTGGTGATCAATTCGTTTTTGTCGCGTACCTTAATCGAGCGCTTTGAGAACAAAACAGCCGCTGTAATGGAAACTGTGGCGGCATTGAACGGAAACTGGGATGAAACATTTTACAGGTTTTTAGCCCGTAATTTTGGCTTCAAAGTAAACGCAGTTCCTTTCGAGCTTTTTGCAAAAGCACTGCCGCAACAAATTTTAGGTAAACATAAAAATAGCCCAATGCAGATTGAGGCACTGGTTTTTGGTACATCTGGATTTTTGGAGAATGATTATGAGGACGAATATCCTAAGCGTTTGAAATGTGAATTTCGTTTTTTGCAAAACAAATACGGTATAAAGCCTATTGAAGTTTCCATGTGGAAATTTTTAAGGATGCGTCCGCAAAATTTTCCCTCCCTTCGCCTCGCTCAGTTCGCAGCACTGATTATTAAAGCAAACCATCTTTTTTCGAAAGTGATGGAGATGGAGGACGTGACTGAACTTCGTGCCTTATTTGAGTTGTTGCCTGTAAATGAATATTGGCTTACGCACTATCATTTCAGGAAAGAAACAGCACGGGTAGGGATACAGATTGGTAAAGCCTCAGTCGACAATCTGTTGTTGAATACAGTTGCGTTGTTTTTATTCGCTTATGGTAAGCACACCGGAACGGATCGCTATGTTGCCAGGGCAATAATACTCCTGGAAAGTCTCCCGGCCGAACACAATGCAATTACCGATAAATTTGCAGAAGCAGGTGTTAAAATTGAACACGCATTTGCTTCTCAGGGAATTTTGCAGCTTAAAAAATACTTTTGCGACAACAAGAAATGCATGTCTTGCGGGATTGGTATTAAAATATTGAAGCAAGCGTAAAACTTTCTAACCTCTAATCGGTTTGATGAATATGGAATTCCCACACGAACTTAAAGAACATTACCCTGATAAAATTATCGAAGTACGAGGAAATGCAGATGCATTGACTGTAATTCTGAACGCAGGTGTAGACATTGAGAAGTTCAAAAATGAACTGAAGAGGAAATACACAGGTTTAGAAGAGCAACAGATTTTGTTCATTAAACATGAGGACAGGCAAGATTTTGAAAAATTGATTTTAGAATAATTTCTTATCTCTTTGCACGTTTTACTCAAATAATATTGCTAAATTAGTTATTATAAATAACCAGTTATTTTGCTTCCGATAGTTTTGTTTTTTAGTGAAATTTAATAAGCTTAAAATGTTTCAGAGAATTATAACTTATTTTGAGCAACAGAGCTTTGGCGTATCTACGTATTTGGCTAATAAGTTAAATATGAGTACCGCAAAAGTTCGCCTCTTTTTTATCTATTCGTCATTTTTGGCAGTAGGTTTTCCTATATTATTTTATTTTCTCGCCGCAGTTGTGCTGGATATCAGGACTTATATGAAGCGGATGAGGTCGAGGATCTGGGAGTAACATTTAATCTTCCCGCAAAATTTCTGCGATTTCATTATAGCCTTTTTCTGCTGCCAGATCTGCAGGTAATTTTCCACCTTCCATGCGCAGGCCAACTTCTGCACCATGCTCGAGCAGTAGTATAATCAGCTCGATATTTCCGAGTTGCGCGGCGCTGTGTAGCGGAGCAAGGCCCGCCTTCTGGCAAACATTAGGGTAGGCGCCCGCATCTAATAACATCTTAGTAATATTGATGTTGTTTGCTGCTACAGCTGAGTGAATAGGGAACACATTAAAGCCATTTTTTGAGGCCAGGTTTACGTCGGCGCCCTTTAGTACCAGAAACCTCGCAAGGTCTTCGTGACCAAAGTAACAAGCCAACCCAAGAGGAGTAAAACCATCTTCCGAAAATTCATTCAGGCTATCTGGTTTCTGAAATATGAGCAGGGTAGCAGCATCAAATTTGCCAACTGCACAAGCTTCAAATAATGTTAAATCATCAGTAAATTCGGCAATCACGTCAGCAATAGCCTGTTTCTTATAATAACACGCTAAAAGCAACGGTGATATGTTGTGTGATGTATTTGTATTGGCTAACCGCGGGTTTTGAACCAAGATTGCTTTTACTGCTTGTAAATTACCTGTTTCAATGTACTCTTCGAGTTGGGTTATACTCATATATCAAGTTTTTTCTTCAAATGAAAGATTTAAATTAATAAAAAATTAACAAAGCGAAGAAAAACGTAAATAATTGAGATGTTCGGGGTGAAAAATTAAACGTAGGATTTGAGGTGTTTGGTATAAATGCCATTTTCGGATGGATTAATAATTGGCAAGTAATCATCATCAATGAATCAGTGACCCTGTTTAAACAAGAATCCCGTTTTATCCTCTCGCAGGATAAAACGGGATAAACCTAAAACAAAATCCGTTTCATTTGACAAAACGTACAACTTGTGTGTTGTACCTAAATAGACTGATTTTCTTCATTAAGGTTTAATATCCGTGGAATATATTATTTATGGTACTAATAAAACTATATCTTTTATATTTGTTAAATATTAATTTCAGTACAGAAAATGGCGATAAGGGGAAACCAGTTTAAAACCAATACGTTCAAAGAAAAAGGTGCCGAAAATGCATCCGGGAGGTCGTCTTCTAGTCGCCAGCCTAAAGAGAAAAGGGAATTCCTGCCAAATTTTGACTTGCAGGATGGGCGTGCAGTAAAAATAGTGGGTTTATTTTTTGTTATCCTTTCTCTTTATTTTTTAATTGCCTTTACCTCTTATTTGTTCACGTGGCAGGATGATCAAAGTTATGTTATTGATGCCAACGGGGGCTGGGGTAATCTTTTCAAAACCGCGGAAGAATTAAAAAATTCTGGGGTAATTATTCCTGTTGTTCAAAACTGGTTAGGGAAATTTGGAGCGCTGTTGTCTCACCAGTTTATTTACGAGTGGTTTGGAATTGCCTCTTTCTTATTTGTGCTGGCATTTTTTATTATTGGCTACCGCCTTCTTTTTAAAGTTAAAATTCTTTCCATATCAAAAACACTAGGATATAGCTTTTTCTTTTTATTATTTATTTCATTAACATTAGGATTTGCCCATAGCTTCTGGTCAGAATCGCCGCATTATGTTGAAGGAGAGTTTGGCTTTTGGAGCAATAGATTATTAGCTGCACAGGTAGGTGCTGCAGGCGTTGCTGGCTTAATCGCGTTTGCAGGTTTAACCATCCTTATCATTGCCTATAATATCGACTTCAAGCTACCAGAGCGTAAGGAAAAAGAAGTTTATCTTGATAATGATACGCCGGATTACGTAAATGAAGTGAGGGAGAAATTTGCGCGTAATAAGGAAGTGGAAGAACCTTCCGAATCTATAGAATTTCCGGTTAGGGATAAGCCCAATTTAAATAACGATCGTAAACAACAAAACGTGGTGCTCAAGCCTGGCAGATTCGAAGATCGAGAAGAACCTGAGGATGACGTCATTGCTCCTGTGGTTCTATCTCCGTTGGCTACTAATTTACCTTTACCCACTCCTCCGGCATCCATACCAGTTGCAGCTGCCGCAGCGGCTTCGATGCCACTGACTGTTGAGCCTGCAATAGAAGAAGAGCGGGAACCTGATTTTACGATCGAGAAAACCGAAGAAGAGAAAAAATCTGATGATCTGGTTGAACAGTTTGGTAATTACGATGAAAAACTGGATTTATCCGGTTATAAATATCCTACAATTGATTTACTTGAAAATTACGGTACCAATAAAATTTCTGTAAATGCAGAGGAACTGGAGGCCAATAAGAATAAAATTGTAGAAACGCTTAATCACTACAATATCGAAATCGATAAGATTAAAGCAACCATTGGTCCTACGGTTACACTATACGAAATCATTCCTGCTCCGGGGGTAAGGATTTCGAAAATCAAAAACCTGGAAGACGATATTGCGCTTTCTCTGGCGGCTTTGGGGATTCGTATTATTGCGCCAATGCCAGGAAAAGGTACTATAGGTATTGAGGTGCCTAATCAGCATCCGGAAATGGTGCCAATGCGCAGTATTTTAAATACAGAAAAATGGACCAGCAATACGATGGATTTACCGATTGCCTTGGGTAAAACTATCAGCAATGAGGTTTTCATTGCCGATTTGGCCAAAATGCCCCACTTACTGGTAGCAGGTGCTACAGGCCAGGGTAAATCGGTTGGTATCAACTCTATTCTGGTATCGTTACTGTTTAAAAAGCACCCCGCCCAGTTAAAGTTTGTACTGGTAGATCCGAAAAAAGTGGAGTTAACCCTGTTCAACAGAATAGAGCGCCATTTTCTGGCTAAACTACCAGGAGAAGCTGATGCAATTATTACCGATACCAAAAAAGTTGTCAATACTTTGAACTCTTTGTGTATTGAAATGGATCAACGGTATGATTTATTAAAAGATGCTCAGGTAAGGAATTTAAAGGAGTACAATGATAAATTCATCAAGCGTAAACTTAATCCGAACAACGGTCACAGGTTTTTACCTTTTATTGTACTGGTGGTAGATGAGTTTGCGGATCTGATGATGACTGCCGGCAAAGAGGTGGAGGCGCCAATTGCCCGATTGGCACAGCTGGCACGTGCTATTGGTATCCATTTGGTTCTGGCTACCCAGCGTCCTTCGGTGAATATTATTACAGGAACAATCAAAGCCAACTTCCCTGCAAGGTTAGCCTTCAGGGTACTCTCTAAAATTGATTCACGGACCATTCTTGATAGTGGTGGTGCGGATCAGCTGATTGGACGGGGAGATATGCTTTTGTCTACGGGAAGCGACTTAATCAGGCTACAGTGTGCGTTTGTCGATACACCAGAGGTAGACAGGATTTCCGAATTTATCGGTAATCAGCGCGGTTATGCGGATGCTTATCAGCTTCCAGAATATATCGATGAAGCAGGAGAGGGAAGCAAAGCTGATTTTGATCCTAATGAACGCGATAAGTTTTTTGAAGATGCTGCACGCCTCATCGTAATGCACCAGCAAGGTTCTACTTCACTTATACAACGTAAGCTGAAACTTGGTTATAACCGTGCCGGGCGTATTATTGATCAGCTGGAGGCTGCGGGCATTGTAGGCCCTTTTGAAGGAAGTAAGGCCAGAGAAGTTTTATATCCCGATGAATATTCTTTGGAACAATTCTTGAACGGTATGGATGACAAAGATTAGATTAAACTAATACTAATTAATCTGCTCTAACATTTCAACAAAAAATTAAATACACAAGATGAAAAAACTAATTTCGGCATTAATGGTTGTGGTTGCCTTTGCTACCTCAACTTATGCTCAAACCGATGCGAAGGCTAAAGCTATTTTGGCAGAGGTAAGTAAAAAATACAAATCCTACAATATCGTAAAGACTGATTTTACCTTTACTTTAGATAATCCGAAAGCCAAAGTGAAAGAGACTCAGCAGGGTACACTGTATGTGAAGGCAAATTCCAACAAATATAAAGTTGCAATGACTAACCAGGAGTTATTTAGTGATGGTAAAAGCCAGTGGACCTACCTAAAAAAAGATAAAGAAGTTCAGGTGAGCAGCATCGACCCTAATAGTGATGCAATTAATCCGGCCAAAATCTTTACTGTTTATGAAAAAGGCTTTAAATACATCTACACTGGTGACGAGAAAGTGGGTGGCAAAACATATCAAATGATCGATCTTACGCCCGTAGATGCAAAAAAATCGATCTTTAAAGTGAGATTAAGTATCGACAAAACAGCCAAGCAAATTGCAAACGTAGTTTTGTTTGATAAAAACGGAAATAAATACACTTATAATGTGAAAACCTTTTCATCTAACGTGAACGTTCCGGAAACTACTTTTGCTTTTGATGCCAAAAAATATCCTGGTGTTGAGGTTGTCGATTTAAGATAATATTCTTTTCTTTTTTCGGAATGAGATTAAAAGGTTCAGGTATCGTTACCTGAACCTTTTTTTATATCTTTTCGTCGCTGTCTTTATGAATGCTGCTCATATTTCTCTAAGTTTGTTCCAATGTCATTGCCACTAACAAACCATACTTTAGAAAAACTCGAACTGTTGCTTTTTGCGATGGGTTATAAGGTACGTTATGAGAAAGGGAATTTTAAAACAGGATCTTGCCTGCTGGAGCATAACAAAGTTATTGTGGTTAACAAATTTTCTAACCTTGAAGGCAAAATAGCTGCGCTGGTTACACTGGTTAAACAAACCAACGCTGACGAAAATCTTTTGGATGAAAAGCAACGTCAGTTTTACCATTCACTACAGCAAACGGAATTATTTTAATGCACACAGAACAAACAATTTTATGCGTAGAGAGGAGCGTTTTTTAGGATGAAGATTACTTTTTTAGGCACCGGTACCTCGCAGGGAGTTCCAGTAATTGCATGTAATTGTGCTGTGTGTACTTCTACAGATAAAAAAAATAACCGGTTACGGACATCAGTTCTAGTTGAAACAGACGATAAAACCATAGTGGTAGATAGCGGCCCTGATTTTCGTTACCAGCTCTTGCGTGAAGGGATAAAGGATTTAGATGCTGTATTATTCACTCATGAACATAAGGATCATATCGCGGGCTTGGATGATATCCGTCCCTTTAATTACCTTTTGCACAAGGTTATTGATGTGTATGCTACAGAGCGCGTTCAAAATGCTTTAAAAAGGGAATTTTATTACATATTTGCGGATACTAAATACCATGGATTGCCACAGATTAATCTGCATACTGTGGTTAATGGTGAGGAATTCAAGATTGGCAAAAACACCATAAAACCTATTGAAGTGATGCATCATTTGTTGCCAATCACTGGTTATCGTATTGGCGATTTTACATACATCACTGATGCAAAAACCATAACACCAGAAAGTGTGGAAACAATCCGTGGAACAAAAGTCCTTGTAATTAACGCATTGCAGAAGGAAGCCCATATTTCGCACTTCACCCTGAGTGAAGCTATTAATTTTGCACAAATGATTGGTGCTGAAATAACTTACCTTACGCATATCAGCCATAATTTAGGACTACATGAACAAGTAGAGCAGGAGTTGCCTGCGAATATCAGACTGGCTTATGACGGTTTAAAAATAGAATTGTAATTCGCTGTTCCGAAAATCTAAAATTAATTTATATTTGCAGCACAAACCCAGGTGGCGAAATTGGTAGACGCACCATCTTGAGGGGGTGGCGCTGGCAACGGCGTGGCAGTTCGAATCTGCTTCTGGGTACAACCGGACTTTGAACATTTCAAAGTCCGGTTTTTTTATGTTAAATCGGCGTTTTTTGCCATGTTAGATAGGAGCAATGTCTTTTCTCTTTCCACAAATACTCAATAGATCGCATGTTCGTGATATGCCCAGTGGGTTGGCTTCCAGTACAATAAAGTCAGCCTTTTTACCAATTTGTAAAGCACCCTGTTAATCACTGATGCCCGATATTTTCGCCATAAAATAGCATCCTCGTCCCTGAAATAAAACTACGATGTAGTTTTGCGTTTGCACACCATAAATACATATTTAGGTCAATACATACATTTGGGAAGGATCAGGTAACCTTCCTCCAGGGTTCCGATGGCCTCATACTTATTGTCGGTGAAGAAATGGCCTACCAGTGCGGCGGTTATCGCATCAATCTCATCATGGCTGGTCAGTTCAGAGCTAAAATTGCCCTTTAAACCAAATTGCTGTAAACCGTTAATTAGTTGAGGTAAGTCTTTCTGTTTTCTTGGTATGCCCAGAATATCTTGTGCAGCACCAGGAAAGCTTTCTATCACCGTGTAGCCCAAGGATCGAAAAATGTGGGCCAGCTTAATCCCCCTCAAGGTCAGCTGCTGCATACTCCTGATCAATGGAGGATAAGATCTGATCCCTCTTTTGGACATCATTCGTTCGCAAGTTCTGGTTATTCCAAAGGCTGCCCTGCCTGGGTCGTCGTCAAACACCGACAATCGACCAAATGGGAGCGAAAGGGGAGAATCAATTGAAACAACGGCCGGATTTGCCGAGACTGTTTGATTGATAAGATCCTCATTGGTATACAATCTTGAGGTGCTTGCCAAATCGCCACGTAATGCGCACCAGCCCGAAGCTTTTTTCTCACTACCGGTAAGGTCAATGCCCACCGAATTAAGGAATGTTCCAGATGTAAAATCAGAAAAACTGAATGGCAATTTTTTATTGCGGTCAATATCTATCATAAGGCTCCTAATTCATGTTCTTAAATACGTAACCATCTATTGTGCCAGAAACTTTGATATCTCCCCATTTACCTTTAATGTCCTTCGAATCGGGGATGACAATGTTATAGGTCCATGCACCATGATTTGGGATATAATTTAATGTCAGTTCTTTGTTTTTTAATAGTTCTTTCATACCCTTTTATATTCAAAAAACCAATGAGTTTAAGTAATCTTCTAACTATTATTTAACAGCGCAATTGTTTTTTCTCTGATAAAACCTTCCTTGTCTTTTTTTACTTCTTCGAGCATTGCTTTTCTTTCTTTTGGAAGTGCAAAATATTTATCAGCCCATAAGTTGATTTCCATCATCAAGGGAAGTAGGTCAACGCCTTTTGGGGTTAGCTTGTATAAAACTTTCGCTTTGCTTTCCGGGTGGCCATGCTTCGTGATTATTCCATTTGTTTCGAGGGTCAGCAATCTGGAAGCCAAAATATTGGTCGCTATTTTTTCATCCGACTTCAAGAAGTCGCCATACGTGCATTCTTTGGCAAACATCAGGTCCCTAACGATCAGCAAAGACCATTTGTCTCCCCAAATATCCAATGAGCTGCTAATAGGGCAGTCAGACCGTTTTTTTATATCCTTCATAAAATAAATTATAAAATCACTTGCAAATTAAAAGTTGTTTATATATTTGCACTTGCAAAACGCAAGCAAAATTACTTAATTAAACTATAGATGCAATGGAAAAAGCAATAATTTTTGAACCTTATACCCTAAGTGGCCTAATGCTGAGCAACCGTCTGGTTATGGCACCAATGACACGTTCCCGTGCCAATAACGAAGGTAATGTAGCTACAGAATTAATAGCAGAGTATTATGCCCAACGAGCCACGGCAGGACTTATCATTACGGAAGGAACTTTCGTTAATGAAGAGGCTATAGGTGTGGTAAATGTACCCGGAATTTATACAGATGAACAGGTAAAGGGCTGGAAACTAACCACAGAGGCCGTACACCAAAAAGGCGGAAGAATATTCGCACAATTATGGCACACTGGTGCTTATTCGCATCCAGACCTCCACAATGGTAAAAAACCCTTAGCACCATCCCACGTAAACCCGGAACAACAGGTATTTACTGCTGAAGGTTTTAAAGTATCAGAAACACCCCAGCCCATGACGATCGAGGATATCAAAAGAACAATTAACGCATTTAAGCAAGCTGCTCTTAATGCTTTTGAAGCAGGTTTTGATGGTGTAGAATTGCATGGCGCCAATGGTTATCTGTTACAACAATTTTTCAGCAAAAACACTAACGTGCGTACAGATGAATATGGTGGTTCGGTAGAAAACCGGGCAAGAATCCTGTTTGATATTTTGGATGAACTGAAACGATCGGTTGACATTACAAAAGTTGGTGTTCGTTTAAATCCTTCGCTAAATGGCATTATGGGCATTTTAGTAGATCATGAAACCATAGCTCTTTATGATTATATCGTAAACAGATTAAATGACTACGGACTGGCCTACCTGCACCTGATAGAGCCTTTTACCGATGTATCTGCAATTCCATATGCGGTACAGGAAGTAGCCAGACATTTCCGTCAGATTTACAAGGGCACCATCATCATCAACCGTGGTTTTAACAAGGAAACAGCAACCAAAGTATTAGCTAATGGCTATGCGGACCTGGTGTCCTTTGGCGTGCCATTTTTAGCAAACCCGGATTTGGTAGACCGATTTAGGACAAATGCTGCCCTTAACATACCTGACCAGAATACTTTTTATACACCAGGCGAAAAAGGGTACACCGATTATCCAACGTTGGATAAATAACATATAAGTTCTTAAACTCAACAATCATGAAAACAACAGGAAATACAATATTCATCAGCGGCGGAAGTGCTGGTATTGGTTTGGCGATTGCTAAAAAATTAAGTGGGGCAGGTAATCATATAATCATCAATGGACGTGATGAAGCGCGTCTTCAGCACGCCTTAAAAGAATTAAATAGTGCAGTAGCAATTCAGGGCGATTTATCTATAAAAGCAGATAGAGTTCGGATCGCAGAAGATCTGAGAACCAACCATCCAGAGGTTAACATCGTCATTAATAATGCTGGTGCTGCTTTTATGAATGATTTAAGCGATACCAACAATGATGCTGCTGAAAAAGCATACCACGAAATGAATACCAATTACATCAGTGTAATTGATTTCACTGCCTTAACTTTGCCCTTACTTTTAAAACACGAAGAGGCAGCAATTGTAAATGTTTCCTCCATCGCTGTATTCAGGTCAAATAAATATCTGCCAACCTACTCGGCAAGTAAAGCGGCACTGCACAGCTACACGCAGGGATTGAGAGATACATTTTCAGATAACGAAAATTTAAATATTTATGAGCTTTATCCGCCTTTGGTAAATACCGGGTTTTCTGCAGAAATTGGTGGAGCGAATGGAATTCCGGCGTCGGAAGTGGCAGATGAACTGTTCATCGCATTGGAAAAAGATCAATTTGAGATTCCGGTTGGCGACACAAAGAAAATCCACGAATTGGTTGTTCCAGTTACAGAAAATGTTCCTCACTAATTTCAACAGGTAATGGATTTAATAGGAAAAACAATACTTATCACTGGTGGTGGTTCGGGTATAGGATTGGAAGCGGCAAAGCAATTTTTGGAAATTGGGGCAAGGGTAATCATTACGGGCAGAAATCAGGACAAATTAAATGCCGCAAAGAAACTGTATCCCAGTTTAATTGCTATACAAAGTGATGCAGGTAATGAAGCAGATGCCCAATTCCTTTTTGACAAAGTTAAAGAACTTGGCGGGATTGATATACTGTACAACAATGCCGGTGTTGGTGTTCCGCCTACCAATTTGGGTATAGCAAACGACAAGCATCTCAAAGGTGCTATTTACGAAATGGAGGTCAATTATTTTGGTGTTATCCGCCTGAACAATCTTTTTATGGAAATGCTCAAATCAAGAAAGGAAGCGGCCATCATTAATACCACTTCCATCTTAAGTATTGTGCCATCAATGATAGAAGCTACCTACTCGGCATCAAAATCTGCACTGGCCTTCTATACTAAGTCTTTAAGGGGGCATCTACAAATTTTGAACAGCAATTTAAAAGTTTTCGAACTGCTGCCGCCACTGGTAGATACGGAAATGGTTGCAACCCGCGATGATAAAAAAATAAGTCCCGAAACGTTGGTGAAAGAACTGATAGGAGGATTGGAAAAAGACCAATTTACCATTCGTGTTGGCGATGCGAAGTTGATCTATGCATTGAACCGACTTTTCCCGAAATTGACCTTTGGATTGATCAATCCAAAGAAATCGGAAGCAATATTAAAATCATAACCATCAGAATGAAAGCATATACCATTAATAAATACGGAAAAAAGGAAACGTTACATCTTAACGATGTGCCAGTTCCGCAGGTAAAAGACAACGATGTGTTGATAGAGATTCATGCAGCAGGCTTAAACCTATTGGACACTAAGATAAAATCGGGAGAGTTTAAACTGATTTTACCTTATAGGCTTCCGCTAGTGTTGGGACATGATGTTGCAGGTGTGGTAACCAAGGTGGGGAAAAATGTGAAAAAATTCAAGGTCGGCGATGAAGTTTATTCACGACCTGCCGATTTTCAGATTGGTACATTTGCAGAATTTATTGCCATAGACGAAAAGGACGTTGCGTTTAAACCCAAAAACCTGACGATGGAGGAAGCCGCATCAATTCCATTGGTAGGGCTGACCGCATGGCAGGCGCTGGTAGAAAAAGCAAATCTTAGAAAAGGGCAAAAAGTTTTCATCCAGGCAGGTTCCGGTGGTGTAGGTACCATTGCCATTCAATTGGCAAAACACTTGGGTGCAACGGTTGCCACAACGGCCAGCGAAAAAAGTTTTGCCCTGCTTAAGGAACTTGGTGCAGATGTGTTGATTGATTATAAAACACAGGACTTCGAAGATATACTAAAAGACTATGATGCCGTACTGAACAGTCAGGATACGAAAACCCTTGAAAAATCAATCCGCATCCTAAAACCTGAAGGAAAGGCAGTTTCCATTTCTGGTCCGCCAACACCAGAATTTGCAGAAGAAGCAGAAGTACCGTGGTTTGTAAAAATCATTCTTAGACTTATTAGCAGCAGAATCCGCAGGAAAGCAAAAAAACAAAATGTCAACTATACTTTCTTATTTATGAGGGCAGAGGGCGAGCAGTTAAATAAAATCACTGAGCTTATAGAGGCAGGTGCCATACAACCGATTATAGACAAGGTATTTTCATTTGAGCAAACCAACGAAGCTTTAACCTATGTTGAAAGTGGACGTGCCAAAGGGAAAGTTGTAGTGAAAGTGAAGTAAGGCCATAGCTTCTATCCTGAAATGCTCAGCTCAGATTTCCCAGTATTTCTACGAAAGGAATAAATTTTAGCTGTAGCCTATTTCTCTTTTTCCTGTACTGGCTCCTGCACTTTTTCCATTTGCGCCGCCTGGATACTATCTGGAGTAATATTACCCATAGCTACTTGAACCTTATTTTTAAAGCCTGATACCACCATGTCTTTTCCCGCTAATAAAGCATCATAACCGTCTTTGGCGACAATGGCCGGATCAGAAAGTTCACCCTCGTGAACAATTTTAGAATCCAGCATATCCGCTTTATTGAAAAAGTCAGTATTGGTATAATATCAAACGACGGTTAAAAACCGGAAACAGAATCAGCTGAAAATCTATAACAGAGTAGGCAACATTTAAAACTTGAAATTATGAAAATGCAAGAATTGAATTTAAACGAAATGAAAGAAATTAACGGTGGTGGAATTTTTGGTAACAATGACTCCGCAAGTTCTGGTGGTTTGGGCGGTGCGCTGAATATCGGCAATCTGTTATCATTTTCTAATTCTACACAGGATGGAGATGAGTCCAGCAGTACCTCGTTCTCATTAGGTAATAACATTGGTGGCAGCTTAGCTGGTATCTTTGATAGCCTTAAATCATAATCCATAACGGGTCATGATAGGATGGGAAGCACTGCAAAGTGCTTCCTTTTTAGTTTTAGCGACATGTCTATCTAACTGCATCGAACTACTTTATTAATTAATTTCACGGAAGGCCTCGAAGTAGCGAGGTCTTTTTTGGTTTAGCGGTCCCTTAAAACCAACAGAAGTGTTTTTTCAGAGAACATCTCCCTCAGTACGCTTGTTTTAAGGAAACATTAACATCAAAATAAAAACCTATGAAATTTATCAAAACCGCATCCGCTAGCGGAGAAGAAGTCAGTATCCATTACCAGGACCTTGGAAAAGGCCGTCCAGTGATTCTCGTCCATGGCTGGCCCTTGGATCACCAGATGTGGGACTACCAGTCTGCTGCCTTGACTGATGCGGGCTTTCGCGTAATCAGTTACGACCGCAGAGGATTCGGTAAATCCGATAAACCCCTGGATGGTTACGATTATGATACCCTCGCCGATGATCTCAAAGCGGTAATTGAAGAGTTAAAGCTGGAAGATGCGGTATTGGCCGGATTTTCGATGGGCGGAGGGGAAGTGGTGCGTTACTTTAGCCGTCATGGCGGAAAGGGTATTGCCAAAGCCATCCTGATCAGCTCCATTGCGCCATACATGCTACAGACCGCAGACAATCCGGACGGAGTGCCCCAGGAAAAGATTGATGAGATCGCCGCTGGCCTCATAGCAGATCGTCCGGGATTTCTGGGCACGTTTACCAAACAGTTTTATGGACAGGGACTGCTTAATAAACCGGTAAGCAGTGAAAGACTGGCTACCGATCTGAATATTGCCATGCAGGCAACGCTGAAATCGACTCTTGGCTGCGCGGCAGCTTTTTCTTCGACGGATTTACGGGGGGAAATGAAAACGATCAATGTACCAACCCTCATCATTCACGGCGATGAAGACCAGACCGTGCCGATCAAAGCGACCGGTGAACAAGCGGCCCAGTTACTCCCTGAAGCAGAGTATATCGTTTATGAAGGGGAACCGCATGGACTTTTCATTACTGCAAAAGACCGTTTAAATGCTGATCTGATAGATTTTATTTCCCGGAGCTAAAACATCGCATGCTAAAAATTAAATAGCAGCGCCAATCGGCGCTGCTATTAAGTTAAAAGCAACCTGTTATTGATAACGCGCAAAAAGGTTTTTACTTCTTTCTCATATACTTTATCCAGAGCACATCATGTTCAATCTTTTTGACCTGAGTGAGCTTTAACAAAGTGGATTTGGCTTTCTTTACTTTTTCGTCTATCTCAAATACCGAAGAATTTTCGGTGCTACCGTCGGCAAGGGGCAGGAGCAACTGATGGAATTCATCGATCAGCCCTTCATTTAAAAAGCTGCCGTTGAGGTGGCCGCCACCTTCCAGCATAAGCTTTTTGATGTCGAACAGGCTGCGCAGTTTCTCCAGAGCAGTCTCCAGGTTAACCTGCTTCTTCCCGGCAAAAATATAAGATACGCCGATTTTCTGTAGCTGTGCAAGATAGCCATCTTTGACCTGTTCGGTCAGGATCGTAATGACATGATCGCCCTGCATGTCCGGTTTTATCCACCCTAGCTTCCCCTTTCCGTCCAGGGCAATGGCAAAGGTGTTAGCGTTTTTGCGGGCCACAAAATCGGTCCTGGGGATACTTTCCTTGGTTTTGCGGATCACCGGTCTGGCGTAATTTGTAAAATCCTTTTCCATGGTTTTGCGCCCCACAATCCATGCGCCGATACCGATGCGCTCATGTACCTTTTCAAAACTTTCTTTGAGCAGTTCCACGGGTTTGCTTTTGCCCCATTTCTCTCCCAGTATCTTTCCATCCAAAGAAGTCATCATCAGGCAGATTACTTTTGGTGTTTTATTTTTCATCTTTTTTAAATCTTATTTTTATCATTTATCTGTTACATATTTCAACAGGTGCTCAAGTCACACCTTAGGCCTGTAAGTTGCTTATTGCAATTCCCAGTTGGCTTGTTTTCGTCGTTTTCTTCCCACTCCTGCGGCTGTTTATCTTTTGCATCGCTCATCATATCGCTTTTATCCCTGGAAAACAACCTAAAAGGCCAATGGTTCAATAGATGTTAATTTAGGCACAAGACTGATATCTCATCTGGAAATTTGCACCTGCGACTAAAGCTGACCTACGAAACCGTCACTTCAAAGCTCAACTCCCAAACCTTTTACCTGTTTGCCTGGTTAGTAAAGAAATAAATTTATGATATACCATGGAAAATAATAATGAAATCATCAGTGACCTGAAAGGATTAATCAATATTTTAAATGACGGTAAAGAAGGCTACTATTCTGCCGCTGAAACCACAGATAGCCCAGAACTAAAAAGCCTGTTTACCGGTTTTGCCACACAGCGCGAGGCCTATGCAAACGAATTAACGGCTCACATTACCCAGCATGGCGGACATTCAGAAAATGAGAGTGGTGGCATACTGGGCGCACTACACCGCACCTGGATAGACATCAAGCAGGCATTAAGCAGCAAGGATGACATCGCTATTTTAAGCGCCATAGAAACCGGAGAAAAAGCAGCAATTGAAAAATTCGACGCCGCACTCGATGACCAGGCTATTCATGCCGATCACATAGAACTGCTACAAAAACAAAGAACCGCCATCCGCGAAGCGTTAAATGAAATTGAAACCTACCGCGGGCGCCTCGAAGGCCTTAACAATTTGTAAAAACCTGTCGTCCATACTCCATCAGCTATGACAGTAAAGACATGATAGCCAACTGGGATAAACCGGATCAGGAAAAAATTCCTGATCCCCGGGAAATCGGGGAACACTTTACCAATCAAAAAAAGCGGTAGAGAATGGTCTATTTTGCATGTTTTGACCGGTGTGCAAAACTATTGATTCTCTTTAGCAGCCACTTAAAAAAAGTAGCTTGCAGATGGAATTAAAGATGGTAATTTTGTTACATGAAGGTTATGGTAAAAGCTATAGAAGAGACAGATTTCTTGCAGGATCAGGCACTCGCAAAGATCATGAACAGCCGGCTGAAGCGTGCTGCAACCGAACTTCAGGATTTTCATCTGGTCCTTCTCTCTCAAAAAAGGTTTGCCATTGACGAACTGCTCATCCACATCAGTTATAATTCAAAATATAAAATCCGCTATCATATTTTAACGGCCGTGCCAGCCAATATTGAAGGTTTTGTTGCAGAACGATGTGGCAGACTAGGTTATATTTTATGGAAGTCGATGGTTCCTGCCCATTACTAGAGAATCTCAATTAGCGTATTTGGGCGCAGTTTTAGATTGGAGGTGTTATATTGCTGAAATTATTTTCGCTCATTTCCAATCGCTTAAGGAAATTCACTTGTTAGTGTCCGATATCCTGATATTTTTGCTGCATGACAGTAACAGTTCTTCCCATCTTCGAAACTGATTTTAAGCCTGAAAAAGCCCTTGCCAAAGTGATGAACGACCGTTTGAAGCGTGCAGCAACTGAATTACAGGATGTACATTTAAAGACATTGTCGGGCAGAGGATTTTCTTCTGATGATCTGGTAATCTACCTGAGTTATAATCCTAAGTTCAAAATTCGCTTCCGCATTGTAAATGATGTTCCAGCTGATATAGAATACCATGTGGCTGAACTATGCGGCCGCCTTGGATATATACTTTGGAAAGCAAATGCAATAGGGGTAAGTCAGGAAAAGGGATAGATAAGCAAAAGTTAATTAAAAAATAAAGACCGTACCCTCCGGATACGGTCTCTAATCTAAATTAACGCTCTCAATCTTATGATTGATGCAAGGCTCTCACCCCTTGCGGTATCAAAGGTATAACTTAAACTCTGAAAAATAAAATAGCTGTAGTCATTTTTTTGTTTAATTCTATACTTTAACCCGCTATACCTAATCGTTCCAGATTTTAAAAGTTTTTAATTTAACTTTTCTGACTTTAACCATATCAAGGTATTATGATCTGAATACCGGTAAACATCTTTCCACCAGTTTGCACCGCCGCGGCAGGAGGTATACAATAATTTGTTTTTTTGATTTAAGGTTACGTCACACAGACCAGCGCAACTGGCTTTAGGATGATCAGGATCATTCAGGGCCTCAAACCTTTTCGACGAAGGATGGTACAGATAAATACTGAATATTCTGTACACACCCATTCCGGCATCGGGAATGGAAAATGCCACATCATCATAGCCATCAAAATTATAATCGGCTATAGTACCCATGCGAAGCGGATCTGGTTGATCAAAGTCGGGCAGCTGCTTAAGTTTTGAACTGCCATCTGGATAGCTAAAAAGCAACGGCTTATTTGTGCTATGACTGAATGAGATCAATGTGCCATGAAGCAGGTATTTATCCAGTGTGGTAGTAATATTCCTATTTGTAGCTGTCTCAAGCTTAAAAATTTTGTTATCCTTATTACGCTTATACCATGCTGTTGATGAACTTCCAGCTTCCATACTCAATCCATAGCTGCCGGTCGCCTTCCCATCAATTACCTCGTCCCAAACGTAAACTACTTTTGATACGCCACCTTTTGCCACTCTGCTTTTTAACTTCAAAGGTATAAAACCATGTTGGCCAAGATATTGCACAAAAGCCCCTTTACCATCGGCGCCGGGGTAAATAGAGAGCTGAAAAGCTTTATGGATCCCGGTAGACCGGAGTACAACAGGCTGTGCACCTGCAAAGGAAAATAGCATTGAAAATAGGATTATGATCGTGAATTTCTTGGACATACTTTTCAGTTTGAGTTACCACTTGTGAACATAAATAATGGCTCCGCCGTAAATATCGTAAAGTTTGCCAGTACTTATCTACAGCGCATTTAAGAATTCTATATATAGTTTTACACTTTTTTCTATGCTTTCTTTCGATGAATTATATTCAATTCCATAGTAAGCAAATATCGGGCGATAGTCTGCCCTGACATATTCGAAACTAAGTTCAAATGGTCGCGTAAGTTCTTTTAAAGGGTATCTATATTTTCCTGTGTTGCTCAACTCCTCTTCATCAACCCCTAATGATATAGCAAGCGTAACCTTCTTTCCTGATATTGGGTAGCCACTCTTACTTCCATATGCCCATCCATGGGTTAATACCTCATCAAGCCATTTCTTCAGGAACCACGGACTGTTAAACCAATAATAGGGAAACTGAAAAACGATTTTATCATATTGCTCAATGAGCTTTTGTTCAGCCACAACATCTATCTTTCCATTCGGATAAGCCTCGTGAAGCTGGTGAACAGCGTATCGATCAGGAAATTTATTGAGCTCCTGAATCCACCTTTTATTAACCAGTGAATTTTCGATATCTGGATGGGTAACAATGACTAGTGTTTGCATTTTTTCAAAATTATTTTATACAAAAGTACTGTCCGTTAACCAGCTTTTGTATATTAACAGCCCGTTGTAATGTACTATATAAAATGTAAGTAATGACAGATATTAAAACAGCATCGACCAATTTTGCTAATAAACAGGCGCTTGCAGAGGAATGTCCGGAAGCTTACGCTTCGAATATACTAGGTGGACAGTGGACGTTGGTGATATGTTCGTGGCTATTGGAAGGAAAACTGAGATTTAGTGAATTGAAAAAGCGTTTGCCCAATATCACTGAACGAATGTTAAGTTTGCAACTACGCAAGCTGGAAGATAACAAAATGATCAGCCGGACAGTCTATCCGGAAGTACCCCCAAGAGTAGAATATGAACTGACGACGATCGGATATGAATTAAAGCCTATCATTAAAGCGCTGGAGGATTGGGGAAGCCGGCATAAGGCCACGATGGAGGAGGCTTAGATACAAGTAGCCTTAAAGTTAAATTTTTCTGAAACGAAAGGTAAGCAATCGCAAGCTTGATTGCTGAAGCAGTGACTTGTGGAAAACAGGCAGGCATGTTGGTACTTGGGACGGGAGGAAAAATTTTCCTTTGGCCTATAGTACATTGTTTAATGCTAAGGGATATTAGTAGTGAGGACCATTAATTGATACCATATTAAATGAAACACTTATTTTTATTCTTTGCGCTGCTTACAGCAAGCCAGTTTACAAAGGCCCAGGTTCAAATACCGCTAATCCCAAAACCGGTTGAAGCCGTTCAGCTGGGTTCAACATTTATTCTTGATCAGCACACGCAGATTTTCGGCGATGAAAATACGGCTGCTATAGCCCACTATCTTCAAGCAGAGATATTGAAATATAGTGCCGTAAGTTTGCGTACAGGTAATCAGGGTAGCGCAAATTATATTCATTTGAAGCTTACGCCCAAAGTGAAACAACCCGCTGAGGCTTATCAGCTTTCGGTTTTGGAAAATAAGATCGAAATTAAGGCATCATACCCTCAGGGTTTGTTTGCAGGTGTTTCTTCCCTGCTCCAACTCATCCGCCAACAAAATGTCGTTAAAGGTCGCATCAGCCTTTCAGGCTGGCAAATAAAAGATCATCCCCGTTACGCCTGGCGTGGAATCATGCTGGATGAATCCCGTCATTTTTTCGGTAAGGAAAAAGTAAAGCAGCTATTAGACTGGATGGCTTTTTATAAGCTTAACAAGTTTCACTGGCATTTGACTGATCAACCAGGCTGGCGGATTGAAATTAAAGCTTATCCGAAGTTAACCCTGGTGGGTGGAATTGGCAATCACACAGACTCTTTGGCCAAGGCTCAGTACTACACACAGGAAGAAATAAAAGAAATAGTCAGGTATGCTGCTGAACGGTATATTGACGTAATCCCGGAAATTGATATGCCTGGTCATGCCACAGCTGCCAACAGGGCTTATCCGGCATTCAGTGGCGGTGGCTCACCCAAATATCCGGAGTTCACTTTTAATCCGGGTAAAGAGGAAACATATGCGTACCTGTCAAGTATTCTGCAGGAAGTCGATGTGCTTTTCCCATCACAGATGATTCATATAGGTGCGGATGAAGTTCATTTTGGTAATGCACACTGGAATAAGGATGAGGCTGTGCAGCAACTGATAAAAAAGCAGAATTTTAAAGACCTGCCAGAGGTTGAAGCTTATTTTGTGAAAAGAATGGCAGATAGTATCAAAAATATGAACAATGAAGTATTGGCATGGGATGAGATTGTTAGTGGAAAGTTAAGTACTGATAAAACCACTGTTTTCTGGTGGAGGCATGACAAACCGGAGGTTTTAAAACAGGCACTGCAAAAAGGGTTTAAGGTTGTACTTTGCCCACGTTTGCCACTATACTTCGATTTTGTTCAGGATTCATCTCAAGTGCTGGGCCGTAAATGGTCGGGCAGTTTTGTTCCGGTACAAAATGTTTATAATTTTCCGGGAGCGGCCGTAACAGATTTGCCAAATGCCGGTAATTTAATACGGGGAATGCAAGCCAATTTATGGACAGAAGCTTTTGTAGAAAACCAACAACTGGATTATATGCTTTTTCCACGTATGGCGGCACTCGCCGAAGCAGCGTGGACAAATCAAGCTGGCAAAAACTACGAAGGATTCAGCGATCGATTAAAAAAACACTTCAGGTTATACAGTCTAGACGGACTTTACTTTTTTAATCCCTTTAGACCTAAAACTTCACCCGAATGGCTTACTCCCCTACAGCGAAAAGGGCTTGTTCCAAATAATGAAGCTCAAACAAAGCAAGAAAAAGGAGGTTAATAAAGCGCGGTTAATCGTGGTTTTTAATGAGTTCAAAGCTGATTTCGGAGAGGCTTTCCAGACTTAACGCATTAACAGTGGCGCCGATACTGGCAAGTTTTATGAATTTCAGGTTAGTCGGTTTGTTGTCCTGATGGTAAATGATCGAGATCCGGCCATCAGGCAGATAGGAGACATCGCCAATAACATGCTGCTTTTCAACCGGACTCTTAACAGGAAGTTTGATGCTTAGCAGGGCATACTTTTCACGGTGGTCGATGTCCTTCATTTTAAGCGTCATAGGCAATCTGGTGATAAATGCTCTGGTGGTAGCATTTTCAGTCAGTACAGCCTCTACGCTACGGCCTCCGCTGCTGATTTTTAGTTTTTTACCACTTATATTCTGCTGGCGGCTGGCGATAGGTCCCTCATCGTTTTCGCCCTGGATCAATATTGCAGGAATACCAATCAATAAAACAAGAATTAGAATAGCAATTAAATTGAGCCTCTTCATCATAAAATACCGTACGGTTCTTATTGCTTTCATATTTATACAGGAAATTGAAATGGTTTTTATCCTCCTGGTTAGGAAAGGGCTCGTTTTCCAAATGTCGGGATTATTTAACTGAGATTTGGCTCGAATTCAAAACTTATTGTTGTAATGTTGCCGATCAGGAATATGGTTAGCAGGAGCCTTGCAATATATCCTTATTATTGAAACCATTTTTGGGGCACGGCGTTGTAGCTTGTGTTGATTAATACCATATCATGAAGATACTGTTCAGATACCTGATTCCCTACAAATGGCTGATTGTTGCATCGCTGGCACTGGCTGCAGCATCGCAACTTCTGAGTTTACTTGATCCCGTTATTTTTGGGAAAATTATTGATGATTACTCAACAAATAAACTTGGCCTGAGCCAAAAGGAGCTGATATCAGCAGTAGTTTACTGGTTAGTAATCGCACTGGTGATTGCACTGGTTGCCAGGTTATGTAAATCGGTTCAGGAGTTTATTACCCGCAAGGCCGTGGCCAGCTTTGGAATGAGCATATTCAACGATGGCTTAAAGCAGACGCTTCGGCTTACCTTTCAGGAGTTTGAAGAAAACAGAAGCGGAACGACATTATCTGTATTACAAAAGGTTAAAACTGATGCAGAAAGGTTTATCAATGCTTTCATTAATATTCTGTTTTCATCGCTCGTTGGTATTGCTTTCCTTTTGTGGTATAGCATTAATAAAAACTGGTTGCTGGTTCCGGTTTTTTTTATTGGGGTACTGGTTCTGGGTTCACTAACAGGACTGGTTTCGAAAAGAATAAAGTTTATTCAACGCTCCATAAATCGTCAGGCCGATAAGCAGGCCGGTATTATCACAGAAAGCCTGCGAAACATCGAGCTGGTGAAAAGCCTTGGTTTAACTTTTGCAGAAATCAGACGGCTGAATGAACAAACTAAAAAGATATTTGATCTGGAAATGCTGAAGGCAAAAAAGGTGAGTAGTTTGTCTTTTCTTCAGGGTGGACTATTGATTTTATTAAAGCAATCTGTACTATTTATATTGTTGTGGTTAATATTCCGGAACATTCTCAGTACAGGTGAACTTATTGCCATGCAGTTTATTTCTACGGCTATATTTACGCCGCTACAGGATCTGGGTAATATGATCATTCTGTACCGGGAAGCCGATGCTTCGCTGAATACTTTTGATATGCTGATGCGAAAATCTATAGAGACACGTCCTGAAAACTCAGTTGAAGTGGCAGACCTTGAAACACTGGCGTTCAAAAACGTGGTCTTTCGTCATAAAACAGCATCTTACAATGCCATCGACGATTTATCCTTCAGCATCAGTAATGGGCAAACGGCTGCCTTTGTTGGTCCCTCGGGATCTGGTAAATCAACGTTAGTGAAGTTATTGGTTGGCCTTTATTTGCCTATGGAAGGTGAAATTTCTTTCAATGGCATTTCTTCCAGCCAGGTTCGCTACAATCCCCTTCGCCGGCAAATCGGATTTGTTACTCAGGAAACTCAGCTTTATGCCGGCTCAATCAAAGATAATATGCGCTTTGTTAACCCTGCAGCAACCGACCAGGAGATACGGGACGCCTTAGATAAAGCTTCTGCAACTGGTTTAATTGCCAAAGCAACCAACGGTATAGACACTGTGCTCGGAGAAAATGGCATGAAACTGTCGGGAGGAGAGAAACAGCGTATTTCCATCGCCAGGGCACTACTGAGAAAACCAAGGCTGTTGATTTTCGACGAGGCCACATCGGCGCTCGATTCTATTACTGAAGAAGAAATTTCAAAAACCATTCGGGAAATATCTGACAAGAGGGAACAAATGACGATTTTGATTGCACACAGGCTTTCTACCATTATGCATGCAGACACCATCTATGTATTGGAAAAGGGGAAGGTTTCTGAAGTCGGTTCACATGATTCGCTGCTTGATCAGAAGGGATTATATTATTCCATGTGGAGGCAACAAATCGGGGAGCGCAGATAAGTAGTTTAAAACTATAGTTAATGTAACTTTTTATTAACGTTGCGCTGTTGTACCTTTGCGCGGAAATGATGAAAGTAATTTAGGTGTCTTAATCGACTGTAGATGCTGATCGATTCAAACTTTATGCGCCCTAGTGGGTTGATTAAAAACCGGATCTTATTTACATCCACCATTTGATCCCAGTGATCCATCAATATAAAATAAAATGAAAAAAGTTGTTATCATAGGAGGAGGTTTTGCAGGACTTAACCTGGCGAAAAAACTCTCCAAATCACCTGAACATCAGGTTACGCTGGTTGATCAGCATAATTACCATTTCTTTCCGCCACTGCTTTATCAGGTAGCCACTGCTTTTATAGAGCCATCCAATATCAGCTATCCATTCCGGAAATTATTTCAGGAGAAAGGAATACGTTTTTTTATGGGCAAACTGGAGTCAATTGCGGTTGAAGAGCGCAGGATTACGACAAACAATGGTGTGCTGGACTACGATGTACTGGTACTTGCCATGGGAGCGGAAACTAATTTTTTTGGAAACGAAGAAATCAGCCAAAATGCACTCCCAATGAAAAGCATAGAAGATGCCGTAGAAATGCGGAATCATATTTTGCTACAGTTTGAAAAAGCCGTGCGTGCGGAGCATGTGGACGATAAAAGAAGGCTTTCTAATATAGTTATTGCCGGCGGAGGACCTACAGGTGTTGAACTGGCAGGTATGATGGCCGAAATGGGAAGAAATGTACTCGCAAAAGACTACCCGGAAGCAGGCTTTAAAATGGGTAAAATATACCTGGTAGATGGTTTAAAAACTTTGCTCGCACCCATGAGTGAAAAAAGTCAGAATGAGGCAATTATAGTTTTGAAAAATTTAGGTGTTGAGATATTGCTGGATAAACTGGTGAAGGGATATGATGGGACCAAAGTGAGTTTGTCTGACGGTACGGAAATAGAGGCGGCAACGCTAATATGGGCATCGGGGGTTATTGCAAGGTCAGTAGAAGGAATCCCAAAAGAGTCGGTTGGAAAAGGCAGGAGAATTCTGGTGAACGCCAATAATCAGGTTAACGGATTAAAAGGGGTTTATGCCATTGGTGATCAGTGTCTCCAGCTTACCGATCCGAAATTTCCTGATGGGCACCCTCAACTGGCGCAAGTTGCCATTCAGCAGGGAGATTTATTAGGAGAGAACCTAATGCATGAAGTACAGGGGAAGCCTTTGAAATCTTTTGCTTATAATGATAAAGGCTCGATGGCGATTATTGCTAAATTCAAAGCTGTGGTAGATTTACCTAAAGGTTTTTTCAAAGGATTTTTTGCCTGGTTAGTGTGGTTGTTTATCCATATCATTCCAATAGCCGGATTTAGAAACAAAGCAAAACTGGCTTTTAACTGGTTATGGAGCTTTATTACCAACGATCCGACATTAAGGCTGATTATCAGACCAGATAAGAAAGATTAAAGTTTCTATTCGGTTTTACTGTAAAAATGGGCGCTTTGATGATTTCGAAGTGGTGTGTCTGTGGTGTAATAAAAATTTTACAATTTCTGTTTGATAATTGCGAAATCTTTCTAATTTCGTAACAGAACTAATAATTAATTATCCTACAAACTCACGCAGCAGATATCTGTCAGAGGTATTGTTGCATCCATTTTTTTATGCATAAAGCGAAATCATTCCTGTCTAGTCTGGTGTACAACAAGTTTTTCTGGCAATTTTTTCTGGCAATATTCATGTTGGGCATGGCCGTCTTCTTCATCAGGTCTCAACATGTAGAGGTTGTTCAAATCACCAGACAACTGGATACAGCAGTCCCGGCCTATGTGGTTTTGGGTATGCTGCTAACAGGAGTTTACATCATAGCACAAGGGCAAATGTATGTTTACAGTTTTAAAGCACTGGATGTAGACATTTCACTGGTCAACTCCATCAAACTTTTCTTAAAACGGAACCTGATCAGCATTTTTCTTCCTGCCGGTGGGTTTTCATCTCTCATATTTTTTACCAGGGAAATAGAGGAAAAAGGCATTTCGAAATCAAAAATTCACCTCTCTTCTACACTTTTTGCATTTTGCGGTATTTTATCGGTGGTACTGGTTGCCATTCCGGTTCTGGGAGTTGCGTTATTGTCGACCAAGCTTGGGCAGACAGAAATACTCAGCTTCTTGTTTCTGCTGGTATTAACCGCATTTCTATTTATCACGATTTATTCCATATCACAGAAAACCTGGGCATACCGTTACATTTCAAAATTAAGACCATCACTATCCACTGTGTTTGATGACATGATTGAAGAACAAATCAGTCGCAAGCACTTTTGGCTCACCCTGCTTGTTTCCATTGCAATTGAATTTATCGGTATACTGCACCTGTATATCTGCATGCTAGCCCTGGGTTTCGAGGCCAGTATTCCGGCGGCAATTGTGGGGTATATTGTAATGGTGATCCTCCTCATAGCTTCTCCCTTTTTACGGGGATTAGGAACCATCGAAGTTTCTCTGACATTTATTCTCGGACAATTTGGTTTTCCACTCATTGCTGCTGCAACGATTACCCTAATGTTCAGGTTTTTTGAATTCTGGCTTCCACTAATCGGGGGGATTGTTAGCTTCATTATGAAAAAGGATAGCATTGTTCTTCGTTTATTGCCTGCGTTTATTATACTTATCCTCGGGGTAGTTAATATTATTTCGTCCATTACGCCATCCATCCCGACCCGTTTACGTCTGGTAAAGAATATTATACCGGAAGATTTGATTGTGACCAGCAATGCTTTGGTATTGATTTTCGGTCTAATACTGGTTATGCTCAGTATTTTCCTGTTACAGGGATCGAAAAGAGCATGGTATGTAGCTTTGGCGCTGACCTTGTTTTCGATTCTCGGACATTTACTAAAAGCAGCAGACTATGAGGAGGCGCTACTGGCTTTAGTTGCCGGAGCATCATTATTTTATACCCGGGAGAATTACCAGCTGAAGCCGCATCCAAGGTTTGTTAAAATTTCATATGCTGTATTTATTTACGCCATTGTTGCCGTATTTGCCTACGGAGTTGTCGGTTTTTACTTTATGGAGAAACGGCATTTCGGAGTGGAGTTTAAATTTACAGATTCTATAGTTGCCGTATTGAAAGTGATTTTCTTTATTGACGACCGTGCATTGCATCCCCTTACTACTTTCGGCGTTCATTTCGAAGAATCTATTTATGGCGCAAGTGGGTTGGTTATGCTGTTTATTATCTTCAGTTTACTTAAGCCGTACTTTTCCAAACCATACAACACTGCTGAGGATTTTACAGAAGCGGATGCTTTATTGAAGGACAATGGTATTTCCGCACTCGACTATTTTAAAACATACCCTGACAAGTTTGTGTATTTCAACGAAGCCAGAACTGCATTCATCAGTTTTAAGATCACGCGCCACTTTGCGCTTGTTCTAGAAGATCCTGTGGCCGGATCGGTTGAGGAGAAGCTCGCCATGATCCAAAAGTTTGAGGAGCGTTGCCGCGATACTGGTTTTATTGCCGCTTATTACCGGGTGCCTGAAGAATCACTTGACATGTATAAATCGCTTGGTAAAAAATCAATCCCGATAGGGGAAGAGGCTGTTTTGGATCTGACTAAATTTACCATTGATGGCGGAAAAATGAAGACCACCAGAAGTGCGATTAACAGGCTAAGCGGAGAGGGTTATGTATTTAACGTATATAAAGGACAGCAGAAGGAGGGGTTATTACAAAAGCTTCAAACTGTTTCTGATAACTGGCTTAGGGATTTAAATCAAAAAGAGGTAGCATTTACGCAAGGTGTATTTGATAAAACAATCTTAAAAAATCAAACGATCTTAACTATAGAAGATCAGGAAGAAAAAGTATATGCATTTTTGAATCTGGTGCCAGACTATGCTCCCGGAGAAGCAACTTACGATTTAATCCGTAAAGAGACAGATGCTCCAAATGGCGTGTTGGATATGTTGCTGGCTAAAACATTCTTGTTTTTAAAAGAAGAGGGTTACCAGTATGTGAATATGGGCTTAGCGCCTCTATCAGGTATTGATGGAGAAGACCTTACCCAAAAAACCATTAAATATGCCTATGAGAATCTCAAAGCCTTTGCCCAGTTTAAGGGCTTAAGAAAATATAAAGAGAAATTCTTCCCGGAATGGAAAAAGAAATACCTTATTTACGGACACCATTACCATCTGCTTCAGGTGCCAAACGCACTGAAAAGAATATCTGAAGGAAGCTAGATCAGAGGGCTGTTTGAATGGTAGCAACTACTTTTTTAATGTCATTATCAAATTTGTGCGATCCGGGTATTTGTGTTTTAGTGATGTTTTTCTTTTCCGGGATTAATTTATAGAGATCACTTTCTTCATTTTTGCCGAAAATAAATAATAACGGGCTATTGATTTTACTAATTTCAGGAACCAGTTTATATTTGGCTTCCTTATTGCCAAAACCCATCATATCCGTAAGTTTAATCACCAGATCGGTAGAGGTTGAAGGCGAAAGCAGGATCGTGGCTTTCAGTTTCACCTGCAAGTCTTTTGATAAGCGATGGCTCAAAAACAAAGCTGCATCTGCACCAAAAGAATAACCAATAATCGCAAATTCATCCTTGTCCCATGCTTTCAGGTAATATTCTATCGCCGCACTTAAATCTTGTGTCAGCTTTTCAGGAGATTTTTGCTCCCAGAAATACTTTCTGCTGTCGAGGCTTACCACGGCGTAATTTTTATCATTTAATGAAGTGGTTAAACTCTCGGAAAAGCTATTCAAGCCACCATCGCCGCTTAGATAAAAGATGACCTGTTTTGCCGTTGATTTTGCTTTAGCCGTTAGAGGTAATTTTGATATATCTTGCGACTTAAGGTTTGTTGCAGTTAGCATTAAAAAGGTGATAAGTGATAACTTGTACTTCATTGCGGCGATTTTTGATTGAGAACTGAGATGATTTTATCATATTCTGACTCCTTATAATGATGATCGCCATAAAGGCTCCCAATTACGAAGTTCTTTTGAACAATAGTTTCCAGGGCTTTTTCATTTTCGTCGATGCCATAAAAGCAAAATACGGGTATTTTTAATTTCTTCACCTCAAGGTCGACTTTATAAGGATAGTTATCGCTGGAAATATTTGCCAGATCACCAAAGTGAACCATAAAGTCGGTAGTTGAAAAGGGGGAGAGCATTTCCAGTGCCATGACATGTCTTTTTGCACGAAAGGGAAGTTGATTGTAAATAAACGGCAATACGTCGGCACCAAAAGAATAGCCCAACAGGTAAATCTGATCAGTTTTATATCTTAAGGCATATTTCCGGATCAACTGGACCAGGTCGTGTGCAGTTTGTTCGGGCGTTTTCTGATCCCAGAAATAATCACGGGAATTTATTCCGATGGTAAAAAAGTTATTTTCAGCAAATTTTACAGACAGATCATCTTCAAATTTGATCCAGCCACCGTCGCCCGAAAGAAAAATAAGCAGCTTTCTGGTCTGCGGTTTTTTAGCAGGATATAAAAATATAGGAAGATTGAATTCTCTGCTTTCAATTGCATTATGTTCGTGTACCCTGGCACGTTTGAACAAGGCACAGCTGCTCAAGCTTATGATTCCAGTGACCAGTAATAATACTCCCGCTGTTTTCATTTTAAAGGAATGTAAAACCAAGCATAAACGATAGCCCATGTGGATTAATATCTAAATCATTGGTACTCATTTTATAACCTTTAAAACCTACGGCTAAAAACGTATTTAACCCAGGAGTAATGCTGTACTTGGTACCAAATCCTGTGTAAACATAAAATCCCTGTTCTTTAACTTTAGACTTGATATCAGGCATGGCATCTTCGGCGATATCATATTTGTTAAATGATATCCCCAGTGAAGATTCTACAAAAGGTTTGATTTGATGGCTTGTTTTAAAGTTGTATTTCAGGTTCCCGTAAACAGGTAAAAACTTAAGTTTGTACAGGACATAGCCGTTATCGTGATGGAGTGGTGTGGTAGCATACTCGAATCCAAAACCAGGCTCCAAGCCATTTGCAAGCAGATAATTTGTTTTTAAAGAAGGAGCATAAAACAGGTTGCCATGTGTTGATCTTAACAATTGAAAGGCGGGTGATATGGAAAATTTACCAGTACCGTTCGCTTCTTTCTGGGCATAGGTAACCATAGGAGCATAGATTAATAACAGGTAAATGAGTGTTCTTTTTAGCTTCATTAAGGGATAGTTTAGTTTGTTTTTTCACTCGCTGGAATCGAATCTTAAGCGTAATGTTATCATAGTTTGTGTAACAAATATATTATAAATAAGAATTTCCGCAAATAGCGGTTATTTTTTTTTCGCTAACATGAAATTGTTTTATAGTAAACCTCAGAGTAAGCCTTAATGATGGTTCAGGGAGGTAAAGGTTCTATGCAGAAAGCCAACTTCATTATAACTTCATAATTCTGTAGTTATTTCGTATTAGAAAATTAAGAAATGGAGCATGGTTTATTGAATATACCTGGTCATTAGCAAAAAAAGGTATTTTAAATCGGCTTGCCATCTCATAATCAGTAAAATAATCAGATAAACTATCAGACAAACGATGAAAAGAGTTTTCATTTCCCTTAGCCTGTTCACGATGCTTTACGTAACAGGTTGTTCTCAAAAGAAAGAAGAAAAAGCAGAAGAAGTTACTTACACCGCAACATCGCCGCTCACAATCGACACCTCTTTTACCAAAGAGTATGTGTCACAGATTAAGTCCGTGCGTAATATCGAGGTGAGGGCTTTCGAAAAAGGTTACCTGCAAAACATTTATGTTGATGAAGGTCAGCATGTAAAAGCAGGGCAGGTTTTATTTAAAATTATGCCTAAAATGGCACAGGCTGAGTTATTGAAAGCGCAGGCTGAAACCAAGGCGGCAGAAATTGAATTGGAAAACACCAAACTGCTTACCGACAAAAATGTAGTTTCTAAAAATGAACTGGCTATGGCGAAAGCTAAATTACAGCAGGCTAACGCTGAAGCGAGTCTGGCCAGATTCCACCTGACCAATACAGAAATCAAGGCGCCATTTGATGGGACTATCGATCGTCTTCCGATTAAAATAGGAAGTCTGGTTGATGATGGCGCATTGCTTACGAGCCTGTCTGATAATAGTCAGGTATTTGCTTATTTCAATGTGTCAGAACCAGAATATCTTAACTACCAATCATCTAAAAATAAGGGCCAGCAGGAAGTAAGCTTGCTCATGGCTAACAACGAATTACTGAAATCAAAAGGTAAAGTGGAGGTAATTGAAAGCGAATTTGATAATGAAACCGGAAATATCGCATTCAGGGCACGCTTCAATAATTCGGATAATCTGCTGAGAAATGGTGAAACGGGTAAAATTCAAATGGTTGTTCCTTTGAAAAAGGCGCTAATCATCCCTCAAAAAGCCACTTACGAATTGCAGGATAAGACCTATGTGTTTGTAATTGACCATAACAATACCGTTAAATCGAGAGAGATTACCATTGGGGGTGAGCTTCTGGATATTTATATCGTGTCGGGAGGCCTATCATCAGGCGATAAAATCCTTTTGGAAGGTGTACAGAAAGTGAAGGATGACGATAAAATCAAGTTCAAATTTGTATCCCCTAAAGAAGTGATAAGCCAATTGACATTAAAAGCCGAATAGTTTAATCTAAAGAGATTTATCATGTTTAGTAAATTTATTAAGAGACCCGTTCTCTCTATAGTAATATCCCTTGTCATTGTGTTTTTGGGTATTCTGGCCTTAACAGGTTTGCCGATTACACAATTTCCTTCCATCTCTCCGCCAAAAGTTAATATCACGGCAGAATATCCGGGAGCAAACAACGAACTGTTAATTAAGTCGGTTGTGATTCCCCTGGAACGTGCATTAAATGGTGTACCAGGGATGAAATATATTGCTTCCGACGCAGGTAACGACGGCGAGGCATCCATTCAGGTTATCTTCAACCTCGGAACCGACCCGAACCAGGCTACGCTTAATGTGCAGAACAGGGTAGCCGCAGTGACCAACAAATTACCACCTTTGGTTATTCGTGAGGGGATCAAAATCAGCCGTGAAGAATCGAGCATGTTAATGTATATCAACTTGTATAGCAAGGATAAAAACATGAACGAAAACTTTCTTTATAATTATGCCGATATTAACCTTTTGCCTGAGCTTAAACGCGTTGACGGGGTTGGTTTTGCTGATATTTTGGGTAACAGGGAGTATGCCATGCGCGTTTGGCTGAAGCCTGACAGAATGCTCGCCTATAAAATCTCGGCTGATGAGGTAATGGAAGCTTTGAATAATCAGAGTTTGGAAGCATCGCCGGGTAAAACAGGTGAAAGTTCCGGAAAGCGTTCAGAATCGTTTGAATATGTATTAAAATATTCAGGCCGTTTTACCACGAAAGAAGGATATGAGAACATCGTGTTGCGTGCCAATCCGGATGGGCAATTGCTCCGCTTGAAAGATGTAGCCAATATTGAATTTGGAAGCTCGATGTACGATTTGTATTCACACCTGAATGGCCGCCCCTCAGCAGCAATTGTTTTAAAGCAATCTTATGGAAGTAATGCACAGGAGGTAATTGATAATATCAAGGCCAAAATGAAAGAGATCAAGGGTGCATCTTTTCCAAAAGGTATGGATTATGAAATCAGTTACGACGTTTCTAAATTTCTCGATGCATCAATTGAAAAGGTTATCCACACACTGGTTGAAGCGTTTATTCTGGTAGGATTGGTTGTATTCATCTTTCTTGGCGACTGGCGTTCAACATTGATTCCGGCTATCGCTGTTCCCGTATCACTGATTGGTACGTTCATGTTTATGCAATTTTTTGGGATCACGATCAACCTGATCACGCTGTTTGCACTTGTACTCGCTATTGGAATTGTGGTAGATGATGCCATTGTAGTAATAGAGGCGGTGCACGCCAAGATGGAAAAAGACCGGCATTTATCGGTACTTAAAGCGACCCAGCAGGCCATCAGTGAGATTGGAGGTGCCATTATTGCAATCACTTTCTTAATGGCATCAGTGTTTATACCTGTTGCATTTATGGCTGGTCCTGTCGGTATATTTTACCGCCAGTTCTCTATCACCATGGCTACAGCCATCATCTTGTCAGGTATTGTAGCGCTTACCTTAACACCGGCATTATGTGCAATCATGTTGAAGAAACACGATCCGCACCATACCAAAAAGAAAACTATTGTTGATAAAGGCCTGGATGCCTTTAATAACTGGTTCTTTAAACTTACCGGCCGCTACCAGAAAATTCTCGACAAGGTAGTTACGCGCAGACTGGTAACCTTTGGAGTACTTGCGGCTTTCTGTGCCGGAACCTATTTCCTGAGCAGTACGGTTCCATCAGGTTTCATACCGAACGAAGATCAGGGAATGATTTATGCCGTAATTCAAACCCCTCCGGGATCTACGTTGGAGCGTACCAATCAGATTTCTGAGCGTTTGGAAGAAATATCTGAACATATTGAAGGTGTTAGATCCGTTTCAGCGCTTGCAGGTTATGAGGTACTTACGGAAGGTACAGGTGCCAACTCAGGTACTTGTTTAATTAACCTTGATGACTGGAAAGACCGTAAACAAACTGCCCAGCAGATTATCGAAGAACTTGAAGAAAAGGCCAAGGATATTCCCGGGGCGACCATCGAGTTCTTTCAGCCACCCGCAGTTCCTGGTTATGGTGCAGCAGGAGGTTTTGAGCTTCGTCTTTTAGATAAAGCCGGAAATAACGACTATGCAAAAATGGAGCAGGTGAGTAAGGATTTTGTAAAAGAGTTAAATAAGCAAAAAGAACTACAGTCTGTATTTACCTTTTACAGTGCCAGTTTCCCGCAGTATATGCTTGATATTGATAATGATAAGGCACAGCAAAAAGGGGTAACACCTGATAACGCGCTCAATACCTTATCTACATTGATTGGTAGTAACTACGAAACCAACTTCATCAAGTTTGGTCGTCAATATAAGGTTATTGTACAGGCTTTACCTCAATACCGTGCTTTGCCAGAGGATATCATGAAACTTTATGTTAAAAATGATAAAGACCAAATGGTTCCTTACTCGGCCTTCATGAGAATGAGAAAAGTGTACGGACTTTCGGAAATTACCCGTCACAACATGTATAATGCAGCTGAGATCAGTGGATCTGCCGCACCTGGATACAGTAGTGCCGAAGCGATTAATACCATTAAAGCCGTTGCAGAAAAAACACTTCCAAGAGGTTATGGTATTGATTGGGCTGGTATCTCTAAAGATCAGGTATCAAGAGGAAATGAAGCGATTTACATCTTCTTAATTTGTTTAGGTTTTGTTTATCTGGTTCTTTCAGCACAATATGAAAGCTTTATTCTGCCTTTGGCTGTAATCATATCATTACCTGCCGGTATTTTCGGAGCTTTCTTCTTCCTGAAGTTATTCGGACTGGAAAATAACATTTATGCACAGGTATCGATGGTGATGCTCATCGGTTTACTGGGGAAAAACGCGGTACTGATTGTAGAGTTTGCGGCTTTGAAACATGCTGAAGGCAAAACTATTCTGGCGGCAGCCATGGAAGGGGCAATTGTAAGGTTCAGGCCAATCCTGATGACTTCGTTTGCCTTTATTGCCGGATTGATTCCATTGGTATTTGCTACAGGACCGGGTGCCATTGGTAACCGCACTATTGGTTCGGCTGCGGCAGGCGGGATGTTGTTCGGTACCATTTTCGGTGTAGTGCTGATCCCCGGACTTTACTATGTGTTTGGTACCATTGCCGACAAACGTAAGTTGATCAAAATTGAAGAAGAACATCCTTTAACCGAAGACTTATAATATCATGTTAAATAAAAATATATATAAAATCGTTGGTTTAGGCTTTATATGCGCTGCTTACAGCGCATGTAAAGTGCCTGATTTCGCTCAACGTACAGAAAATAAAAATGTACCGGGAAGTTTCAACACTTCAGTTGATACATTGAGCAGTGGAAAAGTACAATGGCGTCAGTTTTTTACCGATCCACATCTGGTAAGTCTGATTGACACAGCTTTAAAAAATAATCAGGAGCTGAACGTTACTTTGCAGGAGATTGAAATCGCCAGGAATGAAATCAAGGCCAGAAAAGGAGAGCTTTTACCCACAGTTGGTTATAGAGTTGGAGCAGGTTTAGATAAAGTTGGCCGCTATACCAGCAGTGGTGCTGGTGATGCATCAACCGATATTACACCTGGAAAAGAAGTTCCTGAGGTTTTACCGGACTATGCTTTTGGTTTGGAAGCAAACTGGGAAGCTGATATCTGGCACAAGTTGCGCAATGCAAAAAAGGCATCTCTAACCCGTTATTTAGCTACCGTAGAGGGCAGAAATTTTGTAATTACTAACCTGGTTGCTGAAATTGCAAATACTTATTACGAGTTGCTTGCACAGGATAACCAGCTGGAAATTGTAAAACAAAATATTGCTTTACAAAGTAATGCGCTAGAACTGATGAAAGTACAAAAGCAGGCCATGCGGGTTACTGAACTGGCAGTTCGTAAATTTGAGGCAGAAGTAATGAGTTCCAGAAGTCTTGAGTTTGATATTCAGCAACAGATTACAGAATCCGAGAATAAAATTAATTTTTTGCTCGGTCGCTACCCACAACCAATTGCCAGAGATCATTCGGGCTTTACTGATTTAGTTCCGCCAACGGTTCAGGCAGGTATTCCTTCGCAATTGCTGGCGAACCGTCCTGATATAAAACAGGCAGAGTATGATCTGGCGGCTGCAAAATTAGATGTTAAAGTGGCTAAGGCTCAGTTTTACCCTTCATTGGGTATTTCAGCTACTCTAGGCTATCAGGCATTTAATCCTTCTTATTTATTGAGAACACCTGAATCTTTAGCTTATTCATTGGCAGGAGATCTGGCTGGTCCGATTATAAACAAAAATGCAATTAAAGCAGAGTACCTGACCGCAAATTCGAAGCAGTTGCAGGCGGTATTCAATTACGAAAAAACCATTCTCAATGGGTATATTGAGGTGGCCAACCAACTGTCGAATATCAACAATCTGCAAAAAAGCTATGATTTAAAGTCAAAGCAGGTAGTGGCACTAACACAGTCAATTGATATTGTGAACGATTTATTCAAAGCAACGCGGGCAGATTATTTCGAAGTATTGATGACCCAGCGGGATGCTTTACAATCAAAACTAGAACTGATTGAAACCAAAAAACAGCAGCTTAACGCGGTGGTGAATATTTACCATGCCTTAGGTGGCGGCTGGAATTAATATATTTTTCGTAGATCCCATTAAGACAGCCCTGAAAAGCTGTCTTTTTTTGTGTCTTATGGTTTCGTTATATTTGCTTTTGTTTCTTTTTTTTAAGCTTTTCTTTAAACAAAATTTTGAAATGGGACGTAATAGATTAAATTTGCAATACTAACTGAGTATTTTTTATGAGCGATAATCTTAATCCGGAACCAGATCAACAGGAAAACAGGATTGACAATGACCATAATAAATTTAACGAACCTTATCATCCTAAATCAAAGCATAAGTTTGAGGGCTGGCCGATTTTATGGATACTGATCGTGATTTTTCTGATCGCAGCGGTGATCTGGTATACGGGTTCGGCAGGAAATTTACTAAGGTGGATAGACCGTTAAAGCGGTACCAGGTGGCTTTAAGCGATGGCTGAATGATTATTTGAAAGGTGAGAGGTTAATCCAGATACTATAAGATTAGAACTTTTCGTCATCACTTGGAATCTGCTCCGCAGAGAAGTAGCAATAAAGCATTAGTGAAAATGATACTACGTAAAAAGCTGCGGTAACTAATAGGAATGTGCTCATAAATTTAATTTTTTTGGTTGTTTGTTTGGTTAATTGGGATTGCGCTAGTGTAGGTTTGGTTAGTAAGTTTTCTTTATCTGGTTTCTTATCATAAATATAATATTTCGTTAACGTTTTAATAACCTTAAGTTATAGCTATTTTTTAATCATAACGAAACTTTGTGAAATTAATTATTAACATTTCGAAAACGAATTGTGGATAACTCGTTCCCTTACTTTCGGTCGTTCTATTGCGGAAATAGACTATTGGTGATTGAAAAAAAAATATTTATATTTAACATAACCAACTTACTAAATTAACTTTATTATGAAAATTGTAACTATTGTAGTCCGCGTACTACTTGGCGCGTTGTTTCTATGGGGCGGAATTGCCTTTTTTTTCCATATAGGCCCCAAGGAAATGCCTAAAATGTCAGCTGATCAAACCACTTTTATGTCTGGTTTAAGTGTATCTTACTTATTTACTTTTGTAAAAGCAACCGAGCTTTTAGCCGGCTTGCTGCTGCTGATCAACAGAACGGCTGCTTTAGGGGCAATTGTTGCCTTTCCTATTACATTGAATATATTCTTATATAATGTGATTTTAGCACCAGAACAAATGGTAATGGGAATAGTGATTCTGCTATTTAACCTTTATCTGTTCTACGCTTACCGTGAAAAATATTTACCGATGGTATCAAAGTAATTTTTTCTTTCTTAAAACTTTCTAATACTTTTTGCCTTTATTTAGAGTTTCGATATAAAAGTCAAATTGCTATATTTAAAAACTAACTAGAAAATAAAAAATTATGAGAAAGCTTCCATTTTTAATGCTACTTTTCGTAGCGGTGTCTTTTACGGCAATGGCACAAAATAAAGACGCCATCGTTGGTAAGTGGTTAAATCCTACCGGAGAAGGACAAATTGAAATTTATAAAAAAGGGGATAAGTATTTTGGTAAACTGGCCTGGATGAAAGAACCTAATTTGAATGGTAAGCCGAAACTGGATGCTAAAAACCCTGAGGCAAGTTTACAAAAGAGACCTTTGCTCAATTTAGAAATTCTTAAGAATTTCGTATTTGAAGATGGTAAATGGACAGATGGGACGATATATGACCCGAAAAGTGGAAAAAACTATAGTTGCAATATGACCTTGAAGGGTGCCGATGTTTTAAATGTGAGAGGCTATGTAGGGATTTCACTATTAGGACGCTCGGAAACATTCAGGCGGGTTAAATAAGTTAATATGAAAAAAGTAATTTGGTGCCTTTTAATGGCACCTTTTTTTTGCGCTGCGCAATCGTATTCATTCAAGCCACTGAATGAAAATACAAAAACAAGTTTGCGCGGATTGTCAGTCGTCTCTGATCAGGTATCATGGGTAAGCGGAAGCAATGGTTCAATTGGTAAAACCCTGGATGGTGGAAAAACATGGGAATGGTTGAAACCCAAGGGTTACGAAAAACTTGATTTTCGCGACATTGAAGCTTTCGACAATCAAAACGCAATAGTTGTGAATGCGGGATCGCCTGCCTATATTCTTAAAACAACAGATGGGGGAGCTAGCTGGACAACACATTATAAAAATCTCGATTCTGCCATATTTCTGGATGGTTTTAGTTTTTGGGATAAAAATAAAGGGATTGCCTTTGGTGATCCAATCCTGGATCAGCTACAACTGCTTGGCACATCGGATGGGGGAGCTAGCTGGCAGGATATATCTTCGAACCTTAAAACTGCTATGAACAAAGGGGAGGCAGCCTTTGCCGCCAGTGGAACCACTATTAAAGTGCTGCCTGGGGGCAAAGTATGGATTTCAACAGGAGGGACGGTCTCTAATATTTATTTTTCTGCTAACTATGGCAAAACCTGGGCGGTTTATAAATGTCCGATATGGCAGGGAGAGAGTACTACAGGTCCGTTTTCGATCGACTTTTTCAACGATAAAAAAGGCGTTGTGGTTGGCGGAAACTATGTAAAGGATAAGGAAAATCCAAATAACATCCTGCTAACGGCAGATGGAGGGAAAACCTGGCAGAAACCACTAACCCCGGTAGCCGGATTCAGATCTGCGGTAACCTATATTAATGCCAATACTCTTGTGGCAACAGGCACTTCCGGAACAGACATGTCAACAGATGGCGGTCAAACCTGGAAACACATCTCCGATAAAAGTTTTAATGCGGTGCAGAAGGCGAAGAAAGGTAAACAGATCATTTTGGCTGGTGAAAAAGGTTCGGTGTATCAGCTGGTTATCAATTAAAAAAAATAAGCCTGTAACAGTATTGACGCTTCTGTTTCTAAATATTGAAATAAAGCTTCAGGATTCAAATAATTTTGTTTCTTTGCTCAGCTAAATGATTAATAATATAAAAGGATACGCTCAATATGGATTTTTTACATACCGTTCTTGGTGATGACATACAGGCTGGTTTACTGATTATTCTAAACCTTGTTGTAATTGAAAGTTTGCTCTCGGTAGACAATGCTGCGGTATTGGCAACTATGGTGATGGATTTACCAAAAAGCCAGCGCGATAAAGCATTGAAATATGGTATCATCGGTGCATACGTTTTCAGGGGTATCTGTTTGTTCCTTGCTGCATGGCTGGTTAAAATCTGGTGGTTAAAACCGTTAGGTGGTTTGTACCTCCTTTATCTTGCCTTCGATTATTTCAGAAAAAAGAATAGTGGTAAAAGCGAGGAAGAAGAAGACCTGGATAAAAGCAAAAGCTGGATATACAAATCGACAGTTGGCCTGGTGGGGACATTCTGGGCTACTGTAGCCCTTGTAGAAGTGATGGACTTAGCCTTTTCTATCGATAATGTGTTTGCTGCGGTAGCTTTCACTGATAATATTTACCTGATTTATATAGGCGTATTTATCGGAATCCTGGCGATGCGCTTTGTGGCACAGGCATTTGTCAAGCTGATGGAGAAGTTTACTTTTTTGGAAACTGTTGCTTTCATCGTGATTGGTGTATTGGGAATCAAGCTTACTGCGTCTGTATTTACCCATTTTAACCCTGAATCAGAAATTTCTCATGTACTTGAAAGCGAAAAGACCGATCTCTTCGTTTCGATTTTTACCGTTGGTATTTTTATTATTCCTGTGGTAACTTCTCTGCTGTTCAATTTTCCAAAAAAACATATTACTGATGCCCATGTTGCTGAACAGGCAGAAGACGTACTCGATAAATCTTAAAGATTAGCTTACCTTTCGAAAAACTTACAATCTATATTTCTATAAATGAATCATTTTGGCAATATTAGAATTTTAAACAGATAAGGAATAAGTGCAATGGCTTTTTACAAACATTACTCATTTGATCTCTGGCTAACATTGATCAAATCCAATCCAACTTTCAAACTTGAACGTTCGAGGTATTTCTTTGAAAAGTTTAACAGCAAAAATAAAACTATTGAAGAAGTCAGCTCAATTGTCCGTCGGGTAGATTTAATGGTAAATGCCATGAACGAAAAAACGGGCAAGAATGTTGATGCTGACGAAATGCACCTGATTGTGATTAGCATGATTAATGATTACAACTTTTCCTTTTCAGAGATTAATCTTGAACAAATTTACGCAGATATAGAAGCTTTGTTTTTTGAATTTATGCCACTGGTATATTGCGAAAACTGTTTGCCCGTTTTAGCAAAAATTCAGGATTCACGAAGCAGTACGGTTAACATCTTAAGCAATACGGGCTTCATCAGGGGGCATACGCTTCGTCAGGTGATTCAGCAGCTGGGCATTGCACCATTTATCGATTTCCAGCTATATTCAGATGAGGTAAGGATGTCGAAACCCAGCGCCGGCTTTTTTCAGCTGATGCTGAATGGTATCTGCAGGAAAACGCATCCTGATCTGCAACTCTCAGACGTGATGCACGTGGGCGATAACCCGGTTGCAGATGTATTGGGAGCAAAAAACATCGGCATCAATAGCATGCTCATTAATTCAAACAAGCAATCTATCTTAACGCTACTTTCATGATTCCATATACCTTTTCCTTACATAAAATAGAAAACACCGCTGATTTTGGCTTTGATCCGGATGATTACAGCAGGTTTAAATTTGGCGATGATCTGGTAGCCAGAACTTTTGGGAGAAACCTTGCCGACGCTTTTATCAGGTATTATCTAACCGATAACCTGATCAGTGGTCAGATTGTTGTGATATCCAGCCCTTACAGTTTTATACCAACAGCCACATTTGCCATGAAAAACTATTTCGTTTCTCAGTTGAACCGCTGGCTTGTAGAAAACGGAGCACAATCCGTTCAGGAAGCTAAGGTGCACCGGACAATTACCTATAAGGAAGACTATGGCGAATTAAGTGCTGAGCAACGCTTAAGCCTGATTGGTAATGATTCATTCCATATTGATAAGGATTTTTTAAGCGGCAAAACATTATTGTTTCTCGACGATATCAGAATTACTGGAAGCCATGAAAAAATGATTTTAAAAATGGCAAATGAATATAATCTGACTAATGAAATACACATGCTTTATTTTGCAGAGCTGATCAATAAGAATATTCATCCGAACGTCGAAAATTTCCTAAATTATCACCAGATTAAGTCAATATTCGATCTGGAGGAAATCATTGACAGTGGTCACTTCTGTTTCAACACGAGGATTGTAAAATACATTTTGAATACACAGGAAAATAGTTTTAAAATCTTTCTGGAACGCCGTAGCAGTGATTTTATTAATCAGCTTTATGATTTGTCGCTGGGAAACAACTACCACACCATTGAGGCTTATGCCAATAATTTACATTCAATAAAAGACTACATTAAAAACAATAACTATAAATTAATTTAGATATGGCTATTAACTTACAGAAGGGGCAAAGAGAAAATATCGAGGCACCTAAATTCACCATAGGCCTTGGCTGGGATACAAACAATTCAACTACAGGAAGTGCATTTGATCTAGATGCTTCGGTTTTCATCTTAAACGATCAGAAAAAGCTGGTTTCAGACGAGAATTTTGTTTTTTACAACAACCTGGTTTCTCCTGACGGAGCGGTGGAACATACCGGCGATAACTTAACGGGCGATGGTGATGGTGATGATGAACAAATTAAAATCGACTTAACCAAAATTGATGGTCGTGTAAACGAAGTATGTGTGGTGGTAACCATTCATGAAGCTGACGTAAGAAGGCAAAATTTTGGACAGGTGAGAAATTCGTTTATCCGTATTTTTGATTCAGTTACTGGCCAAGTAATTTTAAAATACGAATTGGAAGAAGACTTTTCAATTGAAACTGCTGTTGAATTTGGACGGATTTACAAACGTGAGGGCAAATGGAAGTTTGAAGCAGTAGGATCGGGTATGAAAGGTGGTTTACAGGATTATTTAAATAAATATCAATAAGTTATGGCAATCAATCTCGAAAAAGGACAGCGTATCAGTCTTGAAAAAAATAATGGTAGTAAGCTGCAAAATGTTTGTGTAGGCATTAACTGGGGCGCTATTGAAAAGAAAGGTTTATTTGGCTTCGGTTCATCCAAAGAAGCAGTAGATTTAGATGCAAGTTGTGCACTTTACAATGAGAACAAACAGCTGTCAGAAGTGATTTACTTTGGTAACCTCAAATCAAAAAACGGATCAGTAAAACACAGTGGTGATGATTTAACAGGTGATATGGGGGGAGATGATGGTCTAGATAACGAAATCATCACTATAGATCTTAGTCAGCTGGATGCGAGCGTAAGCTATGTTGCATTTGTTTTAAACAGCTTCAGGGGGCAAGATTTTGGAACCATTCCTTTTGCTTCTATCCGCATTTATGAAGGGACTACGAAACGTGTAAATGAAGTTTTTGCTAAATATGATATTGCCAATGGAGCTGCCTTCAAAGGATCAGTTTCAATGGTACTTGGTGTTTTCTACAAAAAAAATGGTGAGTGGAAATTCAATGCCATCGGAGAACCAACCAAAGACCGTAAATTGGAAGAAACTGTAAAAACAGTAACCCAAAACTATTTGTAGCCCGCAAACCTATTCACTATGGAAACGAACCCAAATGCAACACCATCTTTAACACCGGTAGTACTGGATAAAGATGGGAATGTAAATGTTGAACATATTAGTCCTGAAAATACCGCGAAGTACAGGGAGATCGCTAAATCCCTCGAGCCATCTGACGTGAACTCGATCCTGAATTATGGAAGTGAAGCTCAGAATTCGATGGAGAAGTACAGTAACGATTTCCTTGCTTCTGTAAGAACTTACAACAGTGGCGAAGTGGGTGGTTTAATCAACGAACTACTTACTGAGCTTAACTATATTGATGTAAACGAGTTAGAGCAGAGTGGTTTCAAGAGTTTCATTTCGAAGATTCCTTTTCTGAAAGGTTTGGTTGTAGACGTGAAAAAGCTCTTTCAGAAATACGATGTGGTGGTTAATAATATCGATAAAATCACCAATAAAATTAAGGCAGGGAGGTTGAATTCGATTAAAGACAATACAGCTTTACAAACGATGTTCGACAGCAATGTGAGCTACATTCATCAAATGGAAGAGCTGATCATTTCCGGACAGCTGAAATACAACGAGCTTCAGGTTAAGCTTGCTGAAATGGAAGGAAGGCCAGCAGATTATCAGGATTACGAAATTGCCGATCTGAGGGATTTTACGAGCAGGCTGGATAAGCGGCTGGCTGATATGAAAATAGTACGGTTTATTATGCTGCAATCACTGGCTCAAATCAGAGTAGTGCAAAATAATAATACTTCGATAGCAGAAAAGGCGCAGTCGATTATTTCGACCACAATACCCGTATGGAAAAATCAGCTCACCATTGCGGTGGCCCTTCAACGCCAGAAAGCCAACGTGGAGATGCAGAAGAAAATTTCTGATACTACCAACACAATCTTACAAAAGAATGCAGAAATGCTGAAACAAAACAGCATTGATGTAGCTAAAGAAAATGAGAAAACGGTAGTATCTTTGGATACCTTGAAGCAAACCACCTCTTCATTGATAGAAACGCTGAACGAGGTTAAAAAGATCCATGAAGCGGGAGAACAAAGCCGCAGGGTACTTGACGGTGAGCTTAAAACACTTGAAAGCGAGCTGAAAAAGAATGTGACCCGGGTGGGTAATTAAATATGGACGAATATCGCTTAAATATTTTAAAGAAATCAAACACAGAGATCAGCAGGTTGCAACTGCTCTCTGTGTTTTTTGATGAAGAGATTATCTATAAAATTTATTTAAGAACACAGGTTATTCACCAGCTTTTTAACAATAATGAAGATCTCGAAATTGAAAAACTGGATCTTTTTCACCTCCAGTTTACCGATAGCGTAACGGCGTTGCTCAAAAAAATTAAAAAGAGCAATGAAAAAAATGTGTCTCTTATTTATGATGAAATCCACTTAAATGAGGAACTGATTGCTAAAATGGGTACATCCTTTAATGACCAGAAAAGCTTCAATCTTGAAAAACAGCAGCAGTCGTTAAAAATCAATCAATCTCTGAGGCGGCTCTATCAGGTCCTTTCTGATTTAAGCAGTGATTTTCCATTTTCACGCAATATCAATGCCTTCAGCGCTAAATACGCTAGCGACTTTTATTTCGACCTCACTACAGACCAGTTTTCCCGCCTGATCGACTATAGCATTAAACAAGTTTACAACAGTAGTTATGCCATTATTGAAAAAAAGCTGATGGGGAAACTTTGTAAGCACGATTTCAGGACAGCTTTTCATCTGGGCTTAAAATCAGGTGAACTGGTGATAGAAGTTTATAGGTTTCTGGATGAGGATAATTATTATTTGTTTTTTCCGGCCCGTAATCTTTTTCTGTTCTGCGATTTGAGTGTAATTGAGGGAATAGATGTTTCCACTAATTTATCAGAACGCGAGCGTATTGTTCAGGAGCTGCAGTTCAAAAATGATAAGCTGAAGAGTAGTGCAGCAATCCTTAAAACTGCTATTCCAAATGAAATCACACATTTACTGGAAAACAGTTACCAGAAAATTTCTGATGTTAATTTCCTCAATCACCTGAGCAATTTCGATGTTCAGTCAAACATTTTAAAAGAGATGCTCAAAACAGATCTCTTTTAAAACATCATCAACGCCTATCTGGTCAAAATAGCCAGTTCTTTTTTAAATAGTTCAATTGTTCTTCCCCAGGCCAGTTTTGCAGCCGCTTCATTATACCTTGTTGGTGATGTGTTATTATTAAAGGCATGGTTAACACCATCATAGATATAAATTTTATAATCGATATTGTTTTCTTTTAATGCCTTTTCGTAGGCGGGGATTCCAGCATTAATTCTTTCGTCCAAACCTCCATAATGGCACATGATACTGGCTTTAATTTTAGGAACATCAGCTACATTTGGTTGTGCACCGTAATACGCTACTGCGGCTTGAAGTTTAGGATCATTTACTGCCAGTTTATTAGCCATGCCACCTCCCCAGCAAAATCCTACACATCCCACTTTTCCATTGCCATCTTTTCTGGTTCTCAGGTATTCAAGCCCTTTTAAATAGTTCTGCAGATTTTTATCCGGATCTAGTTTACCAATTAGTTCACGGCCTTTGTCCTCATCGGCAGGTGTACCGCCCAGAGGCGAAAGGGCATCAACACCCAAAGCCAGAAATCCTTCTGCAGCGACTCTTTTCGTGACGTCAATGATGTGCGGGTTAAGTCCTCTGTTTTCATGAATAACCAAAACGGTACCCAGGCTTTTTTTGCCTTTAGGTTTCGCAAGTACTGCTTTTATCTCTCCATCTACACCCGAATAGCTAACGTTGCTAACTTCAATTTTATCATTCACATAGCTGGCTGCGGCATAATTATTCTCTAATAGCGGGAGAATAGTCATCGCTAAAGCCGTACTACCGGCAAGCGTAGCCAGTTTTTTCATAAAATCTTTTCTACCCATCTGGCTGTGGGTATACTCGTCGTACAGATTAATTATTTTCTGATCCATGAGGCAGGTTTTTTAGACAATATAGCCAAACTTGACGTATTTCAGTGATAAAGAGATGTAATTTGGATTAGCTATTCACTTAAAGCTGTTTTGATGGCCGTTTTAAGGTCGGGTATAGTCAATCTCGAACTACCGGCAACAGCATATCTAATCATCTGACTCTTATCGCTGACAATATAGGCAGGGAATTCGGTGATTTCATAGGCATCTGCGATGGTTTTTCCCGATCCGATAATTTCGGCATTGGGTATTGGATTGTTTGCAAGCTTTTTGTTTACCAATGCGATATCATCAGTAGTGATGATGGCAAACGACAGGTTTTTAGGGTTATCAAGTTCTTTTACGAATGCAGAAAGCTGGGTAAGGGATTCATCGCAGCTTTTGCATCCGGCATACCAGTAAATCTGAACAAGAACCTGATTGGTTGATCTGGCGGCTTTGAAATGGGGGATAAGCACTGACACATCAAGCTTTTTACCTGTAGATATATGCTCATTTTGAATGCTGGTATTATCCCTTATAAAATGGTTAAGCTTTTCGTATGCTTCGGAAGATAGTTTTTTAAGTGATATTCTTCTGGGGTTAGTGATTTCGTCAGCAGGTTTAGCTACGTACTGGCCGCTGATCAGTAGTTTATTAAACTGCGTATAACTCAGCGCTACCCCATTATCGTCAAAATATAATTGATTGGTATCAGTTCTCTGAGCTACTGTTGGCTTTAGCTTAATGATGTCGTCAGGAACATTTCTGACAGCCGTATAACTTTGCGCATTTAAACTGATGAAGCCGAAAATTAAGCCCAGGGCGAAAAAGTATTTCATTTATATTTGGTTTGAAACTGCAATTTAATATTAAATTTAAAATAACCGAAAAGTTAAGCAGCTTTTGAGGGTTAAAGCATTGATTTTGTTACTTTAACATCGGGGGACCAACTCGGGGATAAGGTTCTATTTTAGTTTCTATAAGTTCGTGGTGTGCAATTCATTCTTCTTTTAAAGAAAAGGTTGAAATTGGCAGGATATTCAAAACCCAGACAATAGGCAATTTGAGAGATGTTCCAATCTGTATTTTTGAGTAAAGCAACTGCCTCTGCGGTAATCCGCCCGGTAATGTGTTCGGACGTTGTTTTGCCGGTTACTTCTTTTACTACATGGTTCAGGTGATTTACATGTACTGATAAACGAGAGGCAAAATCCTGCGCGGTTTTTAGCTCCAGCGAGTGTTCTGTCGACCCAATAGGAAATTGTCGCTCTAAAAGCTCGATAAACAGGGAGGTGATGCGAACAGAAGCGTTGTTTTGTTTCAGGACCATTCCTGTGGGCTGAACCTTTAATGCCTCATGTACAATCAACTGCACGTAGTTGCGGAGCAGGTCGTATTTATGGATATAATCACCATCCATTTCATCCATCATTCTGGCAAAAATGCGTTTAATGTAGTCCTCTTGTTCCTGATCAATGCAAATCACCGGGCAATTGTTCAGCCTCAGCAGGAGAGAATCTTTCAGGCTTTCATTTTTACTATGAATAAAATTATCGGTAAAGAGGCAGAAGTAGCCATTAGGCTGAGGGGAAGTGCTTTCCCAGGAATAGGGGATATTGGGATTGGTAAACAATAATGCCCGCTCTTTGATTTCGATTGTGGCATCGGCATAATTTAAAATGCCATTCCCGATAATGAGTGAAATCTTGTAGAAATCCCGGCGGCTAAATTCAGAAGGAAGATTGGAGCAAACGATCGCCCTGTTGAACACATTAAAGTGTCCGATATCATTGATCATTCCCAGGCTGGGCATGGGAATTTCAGGTAGGCGGATTTTTAGGTTATTGTAAAAATCAACAAGTGTCTCCTTCTTTGCAATTGAATTTATCATGGTGTTATTCCTGAACGTAAAGTTAGGGATTCACAATCGTTCCATCGTGCATTTCTTCATTCGGTTCTGCAACAAGTTTTTCACCTTCTTTCAGGTCGCCAAAAATCTCTATTTTATCTTCCGTTTCCCTGCCTGTTTTAACAGCAACCTTTACTGTCTTGTTATTACTTACTTTAAGCACATAAAATCCTTCGCTGGTATCCAGCAAGGCTTTTTTCGGGATAATGAAAGTACTGGCGTTAGCGGGTAAAGGTATATTCACTTCTGCAACCATGCCCGGCAGGAGTGTTTTATTTTGGTTTGGAACATCCATTTCTATGCGTTCAGCCCTTAAACGCAAGTCTAACGCTCCTGAAAGTCTTTTTACCTTCGCTTTGAATTGTTGATTCGGTAGAGATTTAACGGTAAAGTTAATCTCGTCACCGGCAGTCAGATAGCCTGTATAAATTTCGGGTATGGACACTGCAAGACGCAGGTTTTTCTGATCCTGAAGCGTAAAGATAGGTAAATCAGAACCTTTACCTGTAGGCCCGACATAGGCACCAAGATTCACATTTCTTGCTGAAATCACACCGGTAAAAGGTGCTCTAATGGTGAGATAGTCTTGTATTGCACCAATCTCTTTGAAGGCCGCTTTTGCGGCATCCAGCTGGGCGAGGTCTGCATTTTTCCTGGCAAGTGCCTGGTCTAAATCATTTGTTGAAATGGTACCCGGGGTTTTGCTGGTTTCATACAAACGGTTATAATTCGCTTTGCTAGCCGTATAAACCGCCTCCTGCGCTTTTAATCGTGATTGTGCTGCAGCCGCTTGAGAAACCATTTCCGGTGCTTCCAGTGTCATTAGCAATTGTCCCTTGCTTACTTCTGAACCAATATCCACTTTAAGTGTTTTTACAAAGCTGCTTACCTTTGCATATAGATCTACCTGCTGCAAAGCAATCAGTTCACCGGGGAGGCTGAGAGCAGTAGACAATTTATCTTTTTTAAGATCAAAGGTGGCAATTGCTGGTTCTTTTTCTTTTTTAGCCTCTTGTTTTTCTGAATGATTACAGCCGTAGATTGCGCTTAAAATGATTAAGGCAGTAATGGTAATGGATGATGAGAATGTGTTATTTTTCATTTGTTTGTGCTGTTATTCGTTTTCTGCTAAACCTTTAATATAGTGTAAACTTTCCGGATCTTCAGGATCCAACGACAATGAATTGGTATCCTGTTTGCCCTGTACCCAAGCAAATACAAGCGGGAGTACAATTAATACCGCGAATGTTGATGCCAGCAAACCTCCGATTACGGCGCGGCCCAGCGGAGATACTGCACCACCGCCTTCGCCATGGCCAATGGCCATCGGCAGCATACCTGCAATCATGGCGATGCTGGTCATGATAATTGGACGTAAACGCAAAGCCGCTGCCTCTCTTGCTGATTCGAGTGCGTTTCCATTATGCTTTCTAAGCTGTTCGGCATTGGTGATGAGTAGAACAGCGTTGGCAATGGATACACCTACCGACATGATGATCCCCATATACGACTGAAGGTTGAGGGTTGAACCTGTTAGCGTTAGTAATAATAATGAGCCCAGGATTACTGCCGGAACGGTAGCCAGGATGACTAATGGAACTTTAAATGACTGGAAGTTTGCAGCGAGCATGAGGAAGATCACCACAATGGCTACCAGTAAACCCGATTGCAGACTATCCAATGTTTCGGTTAATACTTTACTTAAGCCTACAGCTGAAACATTTAGACCCCTGGGCAATTCACCTAAATTTTTAATCGCTTTATCCACATCTACCGAAGCCTTGCCCAGATCTTTGTGGTATAGGTTGGCGGTAACAGATAGAAAAGGCAAAGCCCCCACATTATCGTTTTCACCGTACGTAGTATCGGGAGTAATTTTCGCCACATCGCTCAACACCGGCCTTGCCGTGTTTCTTAACAAGGGGATTTCACCAATATCATCTTTACTTGTCATCTGGTTTAGTGGTACCTGTACTTGTACACTATAAGGTAGTGCAGCTTTTTCATCCAGCCATATATTTTTATCTGTATAGCGGGATGAAGAGGTAGATGCAATCAGCGACCTGGAGATGTCAGCCATATCCACGCCAATCTGTGCTGCCCGGGTTCTGTCGATGTCGATATTCAGTGATGGGTATTTAATCGGCTGTGCAATCTGAACATCACGCATGTAAGAGATTTCTTTCAACTCTTTCAATACCTTGTCGGCGTACTTTTCGTTGAGCTTTTTATTTTTTCCCGAGATGCGGATTTCAACAGGCGTCGGGGAGCCCTGACTTAATACTTTATCTGTCAGCTCTATCGGTTCAAATGAAAGCTGAAGATCAGGTGATGCCTTTTTGATACGTGCACGAAATTCATCCTTGAAATCGTCCATATCTTCTTCAAAATCCTTTAAACTCACTTGAAAAACAGCTTCATGCGGTCCGGCCATAAACTGATAGATGGGATTCACTGAATATTGAGCAGGATGCTGACCAACATAAACAGATGATATGCCAACGTGTTCAGCGCCTACCATTTTTTTAAGCTCCGCTAATACAATATTTGCTTTCTCTTCTGTACGCTCCAGACGTGTGCCATCGGCAGCTTTGATCCGGAGCTGGAACTGGCTTGAGTTTACTCTGGGTAGTACGTCGCGACCGATATTCATCAGCAGCAGTGCGGCAAGGCTAACGATGGCGATCAGGTATATGATTACTACCGGCTTCCGGTACGGCATAATCCTGTCGATAAAGCGCATGAATCTGTTTCTGAACTTATCAAAGAAACTGATCTTTCCGTCATCGTTAAAATCTTCACGCTCTACCAATACTTTCTTCTGATTTAAAGTGTCTTTTTCTGATTCGAGGGGAATTCCGGTAGCTTTGAAATCTGCTTCGTCCTGAGTCATCCCCGGGTGATGTTCAGCACCTTTTTTAGGATGGGCAACCATCAGCCAGTTTGCCATAATGGGGACAAAAGTCTGCGACAGTAAAAAGGATACGACCATGGAGAAGCCTATGGCCAGTGCCAGTGGTAAAAATAGTGCGCCGGGTATGCCTGTCATGGTAAATGCAGGGGCAAAAACGGCTAGAATACAAAGGAGGATCAAAAGCTTTGGAAATGCAATTTCCTTACAGGCATCCCATATGGCCAATGCCTTGGGTTTTCCCATGTCGAAATGCTGGTGGATATTCTCAATGGTAACCGTTGATTCGTCTACCAGAATACCAATGGCCAGAGCCAGACCACTAAGCGTCATGATGTTAATGGTTTGCCCAAAAAGCTTAAGGAATAAAACGCCGGCAATAATGGAGGTTGGAATAGTTAAAATTACAATTAATGCGGCCCGTTTATCACCCAAAAAGAGCAATACCATCAGGCCGGTGAGAATTGCTCCGATTGCACCCTCACTCACCAGACTCTTGACAGCATTAATTACATACACTGACTGGTCGAATTCGTAGGATAATTTTACGTCTTCGGGCAGGGAGTTTTGAATATTCGGTAAGTTTTTCTTCAGGTTCTTTACTACATCCCAGGTGGAAGCATCACCAGATTTTGCAATGCTCAGGTATACCGAACGTTTGCCATTGATCAGTGCATAGCCTGCAACCAGATCTGCACCGTCTTTGATGGTGGCGACATCTTTCAGCTGTAAATTTTGGACGCCACCTTTAAAGAGTGGAATAGTTTCAAAATCTTTAACTTTTTTGATGGTATAGTTTGTTGGGGTCAGGTAGTTTTTATCGCCAATTCTAACATTTCCTGATGGGGCCGTCTGGTTATTCAGTCTGATGGCTTCTACCACCTGATCTACCGTAAGGTTGTGTGAACGCAGCAGCGAAGGATTAACATTTATTTCAATTGTACGCGGACTTCCACCAAAAGGGGCGGGGGACAACAAACCCGGAATTGCGGAGAAGCCCGGACGGATATAGGTGTTTGCCATATCCTGCAATTCATTGTTGGTTCGCGTGGCACTGCTCAATACCAGCTGCCCAACAGGCAAAGATGAGGCATCAAAACGGATGACGAAAGGGGGCTGTGATCCCGGCGGGAATATCGCCTGGGCTCTGTTAGAAAGGGCACTAAGCTCTGCCGCCGCCTGCGCCATATTGGTTCCCTCATAGTAGGTGAGTTTCATCAGCATTAAACCCTGCGTATTTTTAGTTTCAATGCTTTTGATGCCATTTGCAAAAAGAAGGATGTTCACATATTGCTTTCCGAAATAAGCTTCCATTTGCGATGGAGTGTAACCGCCAAATGGGTGGGCAATATAGATTACAGGCAAATTCATCTGTGGTAAAATATCAACCTTGATCTGGTTGATTGCACCTATCCCGAAGAAAAATAATCCCGCCACCAAAACGAGTATGGAAATGGGCTTGCGTAGTGCGAAACGTATTAAATTCATTGATATAGCCTGTTAAAATTCGTTAATAAATACTTCATAGTTGCCAATTGCAGCCGATTTTAGCAGCAGCGCCTGCCAAACGTTCGTGTAGGCGATATCGCGGTCGGTTTCTGCCCTGTTCAAAGCAAATAATGTCTGGGTAAGGTCTACAAGGTTGGTTAGCCCGTTCTTGTATAGGGTACTTTTTTGCAGGTAGGCATCGGATGCAGCTTTTACCTGTATAGGTGCCTCACGATAATTTTGAAGGGCGTTATTTAGCTTGGTTTCTGCCAAGAGTAGCTGAGCTTTCAATTGCTGATCAACCAGATTATATTCTTCTTTTAATCCCTGACTGGTATATTCCTGTGCCCTTACCTGCGGGTGGTTCTTGAGCAGGCTGCTGATATTCCAGGTCATTCCTATTCCAATCAAATAGTTTCCACGGGTTGGATTAATTCCGTCGGCGTAGCTTGTGCTGAATGCCGCTTGATCAAGGGCATAACCAGAACTAAAGCCTGAGCCTCTGCCTTGTAGCACACCAAAGAGTGAAAAACTAGGGTAATAAAGTTTTTTAAGGTAATTCACCTGCTGCTGACTTACGTCGAACCTGTTCTGGTAGAATTTTAAAAGCGGGTGTCCGGATTTTCCGGTGGTATCAGTGAGCAGGTTTGTTGGTATGCGGGTAATGGAACTGGTATCGAGCTGATAAGAAACCGCACTTGATCCCATTAACACGCTCAGTCTGTTGGCTTGTTCCTGTTCCAAATCTCTGGCCTTTGTCAACGATATTTTTGCTGCTGATACTTCTGCATTCGCGAAAGAAGAATCCACACCTGGATTCAATCCGTTTTTAGCCCGGACTGTAGCTGTGTTTTTGAAGGTAACGGCCCGAGAAAGGTTTTTTTCCTGCGAGCGTGTAATGCGTTGTGCGGCAAGGAGGTTGAGGTAGGCTGCGGAAACCCTTATTTCCTGCTGAAATTTTTCCTGTTCCAGGTCTTGCTGATCTCTTCGGTAAGCTGCATTGGCCACCTGGATGCGCTCCCTCGTTCTGCCAAAAGTAAAGAAGTCCCAGTTAATGTTGGCTAGATATAACGCACCAAAGGCAGCATTCCAGTTCTGTTTATCAAGGGCTGGTCCGGAGGCAGCCGTACCGAGACCTCCTAACCCGTATTGAGGGCCGTTCTGACCATTGATTGTGCCGTAATCCTGCTGCGCACTCAGGTTAAGATTAGGCAGGTATTCTCTTTTTGTTTGCTGTATGGTTGCTTTGGATGCATTGGCATAGCTTTCTTTTGCTCTTATCGTGCCGTAATTCTTTAACGCGGTATTTACAGCTTCTTTTAACGATAAGGTTTGAGCGCCGCAGTAGCTTGATGAGAAAAGAATTAATGATAGTAGTGGATAAAATAAGAATCTACGTGACATAGTGTATAATTTACACGGCAAATGTAATTTTTCACAGCAATATCAAAGTATGTAGTTCAAATCAAAACTTATTTAAATCAAATAATATTCGAATTGTTACTTAATGATGATTTCAAGACAACAAAGATGGTTATAATGGCAAACTGAACATAAAGATACTTCCTTTACCTTCTATGCTTTCAACCCATATCTTACCGCCATGACGCTGAACAATTTCAGCACTCAGGTATAGGCCAATACCAAAGCCAGATATCGTTTGGTTGCTGCCAACTCTATAATAGCGCTGAAATAACTTTTTCGCATCATCGCCGCTGATTCCGATACCTTGATCAGCGACGCTCACCGTTACTTCATTCCCGGTAATGTTACAGCTGACATGAACAGCTGTGCCTGCTGCTGAGTATTTTATTGCATTACTTAACAGATTGGAAATAACGTTGCCGATTTTATCCCGGTCGGCATTAATGGTAATGTTTTCTTTTACTGATAATGTAATGGTGTGCGAATATTGAATCAGGTCGCTTTCTTCAACCATTTCAGCAAGGAGTTTGTTCAGGTTGAATTCACCTTTCTGAATGACAAGCTGTGCAGATTCTAACCTCGAAACATTCAGAAATCCATTGATCATGGTGGTCATTTTTCTGATCTGATTTAGTGTTTTATCCAGGGCGAGCAAAAAGTAATCGTTACTTTCCTTTTTTGCTTTGCTTTGCAGAACCTGTACAAAGCCGTTTATAGCCGTTAAAGGCGTTTTTAGTTCATGGCTCACCATTCCAATGAAATCATTTTTACGTTGCTCATCTCTTTTGAGATCAGTAATATCAATGCATGAACAAATGTAGCCTTCAAATGATCCGTCTTCATTAAACCGCGGAGGGCCTTTGGCCAAGAGCCAGCGATAATCACCCTCTTTATTTAAAATTCTGAACTCTCCGGTAAAAGGAATCTGTTTTTCAAAAGCGGAAAGGTAAACTCCCCAAAACAGGTCTTTATCTTCCGGATGAATGAGCTTAGTCCATTGCGTGCCTAAAAGCTTGTTCATTTCAATCCCGGTAAGATCTATCCAAGCCTGGTTAAAGTACACTGCGTCTCCAGTTTCATCACCTACAGAAATCAGCACATCGGTACCTTCAGCCATCGTTCTGAATCGTCTCTCACTTTCCTCAATTTCATTCCGGTGTTCCACCTCCTGAGTAATGTCGATGATGACACCAATAAACCTTCCGGATTTGGCTTCTGTAGCGCTAATACTCTTGCCAACTACCCGGATCCATCTGATCTGGTTGCCAGACTTGGGAACAATAGGGTATTGAACATCATAAGGTAGTCCATTAAGAATTGCATCTTTCCTCGCCTGTTCGATCACAGGAAGGTATTCGGGCACAACCGTTGCTGTGATTTCGTTCCAATAGACATCTCCATCAGGTTCAAGCCCATAAAATTCTCTGGCTCTTGCAGAAATATTAAACTTTCTGCTGGATAAATCTACACTGTAGGTTCCTAAATTACCGGATTCCAAAGCCAGTCGCAGACTTTCTTCAGCGTTGCTTAGTGCTTCGTTATTTTTGAAAAGGTTTTCCTGCGACTCCTGCAATTCCTCGTTTGTTGCTGCCAGCTCTTCGTTTGTAGCAGCCAGTTCTTCATTGGAAGCTGCGAGTTCTTCTCCGATTACCTGAAGGTCGAAGCGGTTGGTTTCCAGTAGTTTTCTGTTTTCTACGATTTCCGTAATATCTATTACTGTTGCCAGAATATATTCCGCTTTTCCCGCATCATCGAAAATTGGATCGTATGAAAAATTAACATAGATCAGTTTGCGGCTACCATCGGTATATGATATGTCTACAGGTACCTCCGGCATAGCAATTTTCTTGCCTGTCTTAAAAACTTCCGCCAGCAAAGCGGGAAATTGCTGCTCGTGAAGTTCGGGAAATACGTCGGTTATTTTTCTTCCAACGGTTTGCTCACGACTTCTTTGCCAGATGTGCAGCATGTGAGGATTAGGATGTTCAATAATTAAATCATCTCCGCGCAACAAAGTCATGGCAACAGGAGTGGTTTGAATAATATTCTCCAGGAGATGCCGATTGGATTCCAGGTCTTTCGTGCGTAAGGCTATCCGTTCTTCAAGTTCAATATTGAGGAATTCCAGGTCTCCCTGCGATTGACTTAATGCCTCATTTGCATTCAATAGTTCTTCCACACTTGCCTGTAACTCTTCATTTGAAGCGGCAAGCTCTTCATGTGTTTCGGCCAGGGCCATATTTAAATCTTCTTCACGTTTTAAAGAAGAATTCAGTTTTCGTTCACTTAAAATCTGTTCAGTAAGATTACGGTTGTTTGTAATTAACAGGTCAACCTCTCCGGAAGCACCCAGCACCGGAATAATTTCAATCTGCCACCAGCTGTCCTCTTTTTGAGATCCCTCTTCTGTTGGGATCTGGTATTGTAAAACAGGAAGTTTGAGGTTTTTTTTATCTCTTGTAACAGTTAATAAACCCTCTGAGAGCAGCATTTTTCCTACAGGAGAATCGTTATCGGGATAAGCTTCCCACAACGAAAGTCCTGTTAAATTTCTGCCATGGTTATGGGTACTATCATCATAAGCCTGATTATATGCCAAAATAGTAAAATCCGGCGCATTGGCTTTCAATACAACTCTGGGTATCTCAGTTTCAAAAATAGCCTTAAACAAGGGAGAATTTAAATCGTTCATTAATTGGGGGGATGCTTACAAAACTTTAACGAATATAACATCTTCATACAAATTATTCTATATCATTCAAACACTTTCACCTTGTACGGGGATGGAAAATAGGCTTTTCAGGCGGCTGCAGGATAATTTTTTATGTATCTTAAAACGGATATGAACGTATTGCTGATGCATTTGGTTTTATTTACTTTAATTTTTCGTTTGTATCTATTTGGTATACAGTTGTTAATGCAGGTACCGTTTAAAATTAACTTTGAGATTACAGGAACAATCATCTATTCACATATTTTTGACCGCGTTTTTGATAACACATAAAAGGAAGAACGAGCCGAACAAATGAAATACTTAGTCAAAGAAATAAGTGAGGGAAATTGTGACATCACCTTATTGCCGGAAAATTTAAGCGACAGGAATTTATTAACTGAACCAAGGGAGCGCGCAGAGAAAGAACTTCAGTTTCATTTTGAAGATGCACTTAGGAATGAACTGCATCAAAATGCAGCTTTCGTTTCTTTAAATTTTGAGGAGAGCAATTACCCGAAAAGGGTGAATGTGAACTATCAGATTATTGAAAATTAACAGTTAAAGGCTTCCAATAGGAAGCCTTTATTGTTTTACGATTGCTTTTGATCAGATCCCTTAAAAATTACATGCCGCGGGCATATCGATAGTGAGGTTATAGCTGGTTTGTTCAATTTTCTGGTTTACTTTATAAGTGTCGCCACCATATACAATCTGAAAATCGTAAGTTTCATTCAGCTGTAGTAAATTGGTTGTAATATTTCCCTTATCCATGTAACCCAGGTACTGGAAAGCATCAAGCGATCCGGTTTTTTTAAAATAAATGTAAACACTTGGCCTGATTTCGATATCTGTACGGCTTGGGCACCTTCCGGTAAAGGTTAGAGAAGTATTGTTATAAACGGGTGGTGGTGGGGTTACTATTGGCGGTGTGGTTGAACCGGTTTTTGTAATCGGAATATTGATTACCTGTTGTTTCTGGGACGTGGTAAATGTAATTTGTTTAGAAGCCGTGTTATATCCACTGGAAGCTATGCCAACGTTGATGGTAATCGGATTGTTTTCTGCAGGTACTACATTCGGCTGTAAGCCAATGGTCACCATGCCTGAAGTAAGGCGGATGTCTTTCTTGCCTGACAGTTCATAAATGTTTGATGCCTGGTCGCCCGAGATGGTAATGGTAGTATTGGCTGGTGCGGAAGCGCCGGTAGAGGCGTCAGTAACATTAATCATTGCCGTATATTTGATTACATCCGTATCCACTACAATTTTAATATTTTCTGTAGGTTTCTTACATGCCGACAAGATCAGGAGCATCAAAACCAAGGGAGTTATTCTTGCTGTTGACATAATTAATTATTTTTAAATTTATAACTGAAGTTCACCTGAATGGCAGGAAGCCAGCGGTAGTCTTTAATGTTTGACTGAAACTGTGGTGTTTGTGAGGAGTTCCCTTCCAGCAATCCTGTTCCGGTAATGTCGGCTTTCGGTTTAGTAAGGTAATAGGTGCCCAAATCAACGCTCACATTGAAATTTTTCTTCGGGAAAGTATGAGCCAGTGCAATCCCTAAATAGGGTGCAAATCCCTTCCAGTCTACCGTGAGGTCAACATATCCGATCTGATCCTCGTTTAGCACCAGGTCGCCATATTTGTAATCATCAGACGGGATTACCCTGATATCGCCACGTGCTTTCAGGAAATAAGCAAAGCCGCCTACAACTCTAAACCATGAAAGGTTTTTCGCGGGTACATAGTCGGCCAGTACATGAATATTATAGAAATCGGCCGACAGATTGGAGGTGGAATTAAATCCTGAAATTTTGAATACATTATTGGCTTTAAGGGGTATGAAATTCAATCCTCCGCGAAGCGCCAGTTCGGGCAACACGCCGTAAACATATTCGGCGCCTATCCCCTGGGTACCCAGATTTAACTGAAGTGATTGCTGTCCTTTTAAAGATTGGAAACTGCTATCGGTTTGGGCATTGGTTTCTTTACAAATTAAACCAAGCAATAAAAAGGTTACGAGTGATCTTCTTTTCATGGTAAACAGTAATTAGCTCATTAATAACGCTGTAATGACTAGCAAATTACTGGGATAACACTTTGAAGAATAAATGGTTCTATTTTATTTGTATTGAACATAATGAATAACAGATCCATTATCAAGAAGGATATCACCAAAGAACCCGTGGTAGGCAGATTACTTAGTGTGCTTTCGCCATCAGCATTCCTGCGATGAGTCCCATGATCATTGGAATCATGAAAAAAGAAATGAGTATGAGCACACTTCTTAATAAACGACCTTTTGCACCGTATGCGCTTTTAGAGAAAAACTGATAATAAAACCATATACTGTAGATAAATCCAAAAACAGCGGGGATCATGATACACAATACGATCAATACCTGTTTATTAGCGTAAAAGATGGATACCACAGATCCAAATAAGTTAAACAACATTTCCGGAATAATCCGGTAAGAATTCATCACCAGATGCTCAGAATAGTTAAACTTAGCCTTTTTGAACCAGAGGAAACTGAGTAATGAGTAAATTGGAATGGTAATGATGAGATAGAGTTTTGGGTAGCGCGAGATCGTTTTTTCAAACTCATTCGTCATGGCTTTACTCACTTCAGGTACCAGATCTGTAGCCGTAATATGGATATACGGAGCCAACAGACCTGATACCGTAAGAATGAGCAGGATGAGCGTTATAAAACTAAAGTATGGGACACGTTTGCCCTCAATAAATTCTCTGACACTGTTTCCAGGTCGCGTAAAAAGTTCTTTTAAGGTAAAAAAAATGCCTTTGTCTACATGCCATACACTATGTACGAAGTCGTGCAGCAGAAAATGTTTAATGGAATAACGGTGCGTACTCGATTTCTGCCCACAGTGCGAACAATAATTCTGCGATACAGGCGAAGCGCAGTTCAGGCATTCTGACGACATCATGATGAAATTAATTTCGCTTTTTAATTTCGTTGTTGATCTGAGTCAGGCTAATCAGCGTTGGCAAAAATGTTAGCGGACAAGCCACTGCAATACCAGTGAGGCTGACATTATGTGTTTTCACAGCAAGATAGATGAGGGTAACGCTACTGATCAGCATCACAATGCCTAAACCCAGTACAATCCCGGTAATTGTCTTTTTTCTTTCTTTTAGCTCGTCGAGCGTGAATTCTGAGAGCGCTTTTCCTTTTTTCATCTTTTGAAATCTGTTGGTTCTTGTCGGTCGGGTGAGTGGTTAAATCATCCTTTAATGCAAATATAAACACTTATCACCAAAAGGTGATAATAAAATTGAAAATGATTGTGTATTTTGAGCACATTATCAAAAACGTTTATCAATGGAAGAAAAACCAGAAGCAGGAAGCCAGCGAAACAAGGCCAGAAGTAAGCAGCGATTTTTAGATGCAGTTGGTGAAATTATCAATACTGTAGGGTTCTCCGGACTTAAGGTTAATGATATTGCGCGTGTTGCGGGATTGGACAAAAAGCTGATGTATAACTATTTTGGCGGACGTGATGAGCTTATTGATGAATATATCCGAACAAAAGATTTCTGGACAAATGTGAAAGGTGATTCTGAAAATCCTCTTCCAAAGGATGGTGGCAGGGAGTTTTCGAAATCAATGCTTTTATCTCAATTTGAATATGTATTTAAAAATGAGGAGATGCAGAAGATTTTATTGTGGGGACTGCTAGAGGACAGAAATGAACTTAAAAAACTTGCCCAGGCCAGGGAGGATAGTGGTGCTTTGATTTTTGAAGCCATTACTGATCCTCATTTTGGAGACCAGGCGAAGCGCTACCGGGCGGTAACTGCCCTGATGGTGGCCGGTATTTATTATCTTGATATTTATGCCAGCACCCAAACCGCAACTTTCTGCGGCCTCGATCTTAAAAGCAATGAAGGCAGAAAGGAAATTGAAGAAGCCATTACTTTTCTTATTGATAAAACGTATGACGATAGATAAGGTGATTATTCCCTAAACAGTTTCAAATTCAAAAACATTGGCCTGTTATTGTGGTTATTTCTTAAATCTCAGTTTATAAGCGTAACAACAAATCAATGAAACACTACGATGCAATTATTATAGGTGCAGGTCAGGCCGGCGTTCCGCTTGCCAAAAAACTTGCTATGGCAGGAAAAAAAACGGCCATAATAGAAAAAAGACTGATTGGCGGCACCTGTATTAACGATGGGTGTACACCAACCAAGGCGATGATCGCTTCTGCCCGAATGGCTTATCAGGCCAGTAAATCCGCGGATCTTGGAATAGATGTTGGCCCCGTAAAGGTGGATATAAAAAAAATCATTAAACGCAAAGATGAGATTGTAGATCAATTTAGAAAAGGTGCTGAAGATGGTTTAGATTCCACGAAAGGTTTAACCGTTTTGATGGGCGCGGCCAGGTTTACCGGAGAAAAGGAGATTACGGTTAAGGCTGAAGACGGAAAGGAACAAAAGATATCAGGTGAACTGATTTTTATCAATACCGGTGCCGAAACAGCCATTCCTGATATTGAAGGCTTGTCGGGAAGTCATTATCTTACCTCTACCACTATTCTTGACCTTACGGAAGTACCTGAACACCTGGTTGTGATCGGCGGCAATTACATCGGACTTGAATTTGGACAAATGTTCAGCCGTTTTGGTAGCCAGGTGACCATCATCGAGAAGTCGGACCGGATTCTGGCAAAGGAAGATCAGGATGTTTCCGAATCACTCACAGAAATACTGGAAAAGGAGAAGATAGCGATACTCACATCGGCTGAAATTAAAAAGGTTAAGGTAAACGGTAAATCCTCACTTGAGGTTGATGTACAAACTGTAGGTAAAACAAGTAAGTTAAAAGCGAGCCACATTCTGGTAGCCGCAGGCCGCACACCTCAAACCCGGCATTTGGGGCTGGATGCATGTGGGGTTAAAACCGATGAGAAAGGGCACATCCTGGTTAACGATAAGCTTGAGACCAATATCAAAGGGATTTATGCGCTGGGCGATGTAAAAGGGGGACCTGCATTCACGCACATTGCGTATAATGATTATACTATTGTTTATCGTAACCTGATAGAGGGTACTGATTATTCGATAAAAGACCGTCCTGTTCCCTATTGCATGTTTACCGACCCGCAATTGGGTAGAATTGGCCTTTCTGAAACGGAGGCACAGGAAAAGAAACTTGATTATCAGGTTGCCGTGCTGCCGATGTCGTCAGTAGCGAGGGGAATTGAAACCAACGAAACGCAGGGCTTAATGAAAGCGATAGTTGATACTAAAAGCAAGAAAATACTTGGAGCTGCCATTCTTGCATCAGAGGGGGGGGAGATTGTGTCGGTATTACAGATGGCCATGGAAGGTGGCATCACATACGACAGAATACGCTATTGTGTTTTCGCACACCCTACCTATTCAGAATCACTGAACAACCTTTTTATGAAAATGGAAGACTGATTATGATTGAGCTCAATGGAGTAACAAAAACATTTGGTTCCGTGAATGCTGTAAACGAGGTTTCGTTTAAAGTGGCTGAAAAAGAGAACCTGGTTTTGCTGGGCACCAGTGGCTGTGGGAAAACCACTACATTGAAAATGATCAACAGGCTGATAGAACCTGACGCGGGAGAAATCCTGATGAATGGACAACCTGTTTCGAGTCAGCGGCCTGAAACGTTACGCCGGAACATTGGCTATGTGATGCAACATATCGGATTATTTCCGCATTATACCGTTGAAGAGAATATTGCTGTTGTGCCCAGGTTACTGAAATGGGAACAGGATAAAATCAAGAGCAGAGTAGCCGATCTGATTGCGAAACTTCATTTGCCCGAAAATGTGCTTCAGCTTTTCCCTGCTGAACTAAGCGGAGGCCAACAGCAAAGGGTGGGACTCGCCAGGGCACTAGCTGCCGATCCACCTGTTTTATTGATGGATGAACCTTTCGGAGCACTTGATAATGTTACCCGATCCAGTATTCAGAAAGAGTTCCTTGAGCTGCAAGAATTACAGCAGAAAACTATTGTGATGGTTACCCATGATGTTGAAGAGGCTTTTATTTTAGGCGACCGGATTTGTTTAATGGATAAAGGGTCGATCGTACAGATGGGTAGTCCAAAACAGCTTCTTTTTGATCCTGTGAATCATTTTGCCCGTTCTTTTCTGGACAGCCAGCGCCTGGCGCTGGAGTTTAAAGTAGTTACGCTATATGATATCTGGAAGAGTTTGCCCGATGACAGGGCAAAGGGAAATTATAATATAACGGTAGATACCAGTGTTTGGCATGCGATGGAGAAGCTTCGTTCAGGTGAATTCAGCGAACTTCAGGTGGTTAGCCCGGAGGGGAAAACCAAAACATTTAATCTGGAACATTTAGTCAGGGCATTCAATCAATATAAAACTTCCGGAAGCTATGAATGATCAGCAACAAAACCTTTGGCAATTTATGTCGATGGAATCGGACAAACTGCTCAGTCAGACCTTCCAGCACATCGGTTTAACCTTTATATCGTTGCTGCTGGCGGTGGGTATTGGATTACCCCTGGGAATTTTTATTGCCCGTAAAAGACGTTGGTCGGGTCTGGTGCTCGGGGTTGCGGGCGTATTGCAAACGGTACCCAGTATTGCCTTGCTCGGCTTCATGATTCCGGTTTTGGGAATCGGTGCGAAACCTGCAATTGTAGCCTTGCTGATTTATGCGCTACTTCCAATTATCCGTAATACCTACACAGGTATTATCGGTATCGATCGCTCCATCACCGAGTCTGCAAAAAGTTTAGGGATGAGCCGTTCTCAAATGCTTTTTAAGGTAGAATTGCCTCTAGCTATGCCGGTAATACTTGCGGGTATCCGGACGGCAACGGTTATTAATGTGGGGGTAGCTACCCTGGCATCCTATATTGCTGCGGGCGGGCTGGGTGAATTTATTTTCGGAGGAATTTCGTTGAACAACAGTAACATGATTCTGGCCGGAGCCATTCCTGCAGCTTTGCTGGCTATTGTACTGGATACGTTGCTGGCCCTCATTCAGAAGATGAATGTCAGAAAGCTTCGGAAGGCATTGGTTGCTTTTCCTGTTTTGGTTATTTTGTTAAGTGCTTTCTATATTCTGCCATCCGCTTATGGTTCTGCATTAACGGCGGGCTTTACGCCTGAATTTATGGGACGCCAGGATGGGGATCTGGGACTGAAATCGGCTTACGGACTCAAGATCAGAACGGTAGTGATTAGTGATGCGGTGATGTATAAAGCGGCTTATTCAAAAGCGCTCGACGTGATTAGCGGATATTCCACAGATGGCCGCCTGAAAGCATTCGACCTTAAGATTCTTAGAGATGATAAGGGCATTTTTCCACCTTATTATGCTGCGCCCATTGTGAGCGAAAAAGCACTCCACAAATTTCCTGAACTTGAAAGCACACTGAATCTCCTGGCAGGAAAGATTACCGATTCGGTGATGACAGAGTTAAACTACCGTACAGATTACCTTCATCAATCGCCCGCCAGGGTCGCCAGGGATTTTCTGATCCGGGAGAAACTTTATCGTAGTCCAAAACAAGCCGGAGCAGAAACTGTAAAAATCGGTTCAAAGATTTTCGGTGAGCAGTACATTCTGGCCGAGATTTACAGCATGCTGATTCGAGGTTATACCCGCTATGGGGTAGAAACTAAAACCGGACTTGGCGGAACTAAAATCTGTTTTGATGCCTTGACGAATAACCAGATCGACTTCTATCCCGAATACACCGGAACGGGCCTGCTGGCCATCTTAAAGCCTGATGGAAAAACCATAGCGGCGATTACCGGGGATAAGGATAAAACCTACAAATATGTGCAACAGGAGTTTTTAAAAAAGTATCAGATCAAATGGCTTAAACCTATTGGTTTTAACAATTCTTATGCTTTAATGATGCGGCAAAAACAATCGAAGGAACTAAATGTTAATACCATAACAGAACTTAAGAACCATCTCGATAAAAATTAATGAGTCTTATTGAAAAATATCAGCGTATCAGGAAATACTCTGAGCAGCTTTGCGCGCCATTGCAAACTGAAGATTATGTGGTGCAGCCAATTGCGGATGTTAGTCCTCCAAAGTGGCATTTGGGCCATACCACCTGGTTTTTCGAAACCTTTATCCTAATCCCATACAGCCATCAATATCAGGTTTTCAATGCCGATTTCAACTTTGTTTTCAACAGTTATTACGAAACCATAGGGAACAGGGTTATCCGCACCGACAGGGGTAACCTGAGCAGACCGGGTGTTGACGAAGTGTATCAATACAGGGCTTATGTTGATGAAGCCATGAGGCGCTTTCTTTCCACCGAACCAACTGGAGAAATAGTAGCGCTTATTGAACTTGGCTTTAACCACGAGCAGCAGCATCAGGAGTTATTGCTTACAGATATTAAATATATTTTAGGGAATAATCCATTGTTTCCGGTTTACGATGCTACTGTTGCTGAATCTACCAATCTGATTGAAGATGATGGTGAAATGCTTAAGGTGGATGAGGGGATATATACAATTGGATTTGAAGGAGATGGTTTTAGTTTCGATAATGAACACAACCGTCATCAAGTGTATCTGCAAGGCTATACTATCAGCCCGACACTGGTATCAAACGGTACATTTATTCGTTTCATTGAAGAAGGTGGCTATCAGAATTTTAACTACTGGCACGCCGAAGGCTGGGACTGGGTTAATAGTCAGCATATCATTGCCCCCTTGTACTGGTATAAAATTGAGGGCAAGTGGTTTCACTACAGCCTGGGCGGTTTAAAAGAGGTTAACCTCAAGGAGCCGGTAACCCATATCAATTATTATGAAGCTTATGCTTTTGCGAGCTGGAAAGGGATGCGGTTACCTACTGAATTTGAGTGGGAGGTTGCTGCCAGGCAATTGAACTGGGGCGAAAGATGGGAATGGACGGAAAGTGCTTATTTGCCTTATCCGGGTTTTAATAAAGCGCCGGGAGCGATAGGCGAATACAACGGTAAATTTATGGTGAATCAGAAGGTATTAAGGGGCGCATCTGTGGCAACACCAGATGAGCATAGCCGTATGACTTACCGGAATTTTTTCCATCCACATCTTCGCTGGCAATATACCGGAATCCGCTTAGCTCAATAAGAACAACAATAACAAAACAAATATTCATCCCTGATTTAGCAAATCTATGATACTCACCACCGAAACGAATACTGAGGTTAACAATCAGTTTTTAAATGAAACGATTACTGGCTTGAGTGCAAAGCCAAAATATATGCACTCTAAATATTTTTATGACGAGGCTGGTGATTACATTTTCCAGCAGATTATGAATATGGAAGAATATTACCTGACTGATGCAGAAATGGAAATTATGCAATATCAGGCTGATCAGATTGCAAATGTGATATCGGATGGCAGCGATGCCTTTGATCTGATTGAACTTGGGGCGGGGGATGCGACCAAATCCATTCATTTGCTTCGCAAGCTCATTAATAAGAAATTGAATTTTCAATACTTTCCGATTGACATTTCAGCGCACGTCATTTCAGATTTAAGTGTGAAGTTGCCTCAGGCGCTGCCCGAATTGCAGTTTACAGGATTGAACGGTGACTATTTTGATATGCTAAAGGCTGCCAATGAGACTTCAGACAGACAGAAAGTAGTTTTGTTTATGGGGGCTAATATTGGCAATATGAACGTTGATGAAGCTGAAGCATTTTGTGTGAAGGTGAAAGCCCTGTTGTCACCCGATGATCTGTTAATTATTGGTTTTGATCTGAAGAAGAATCCAAAGCAGATTCTTGATGCTTATAATGATAAAAGCGGCATTACACGTTCATTTAATTTAAACCTTTTGAACCGCATCAACCGCGAGCTGGAAGGGAATTTTAACCTGGATCATTTTGAGCATTATGCCACTTACGATCCTGAAACGGGCGAATGCAAAAGCTATTTAATTAGCCTGGAGAACCAGGTGGTAAACATCGGCGAACACGCCATTCAGTTTCAAAAAAACGAGTATGTTTATATGGAAATTTCACAAAAATATGCCATTGCAGAAATTGAAAGGCTGGCACACCGGTCTGGATTTAAAGTGCAGCAATATTTCTTCGACAGCCGTCAGTATTTTGTAGATGCAATCTGGAAGGTTGCTTAATCATGATCAATAGTTATGGAACACGAAAACATATTAATCACCGAATTAAAAAAGCTTATCAATGGTGGCACAGCCCATGCGGGTTTTGAAGATGCTGTTGCTGATTTACCTTTTGAATTAACAGGTGAACGCCCCTATGGCTTGCCTTACAGTATCTGGCAGCTGGCAGAGCATATACGGATTGCACAATGGGATATGCTCGAATTTAGCAAGGATGGAAATCACCAGTCGCCGAAGTGGCCGGAAGAGTATTGGCCCAAAGAAACCGCACCGGCAAATTCAGAAGCCTGGGAAAACTGTTTGAAGCAAATTGACCAGGACAGAAAGGCTTTTATCAATCTGATTGATACACAAGATTTATTTGCTTCCATTCCACGTGGTACTGGTCAGAATATTTTACGGGAAGCCTTACAGGTAGCGGATCATAACGCTTACCACATTGCTGAAATCATTGTGGTGCGCCGATTACTGGGTGCATGGAAATCATAACAACAAAAAAAGGGCTTCCTTACTATGCTTTCTTTATTTATAGATAAATTTGGATACCTAAAATTTATTTTAAGAAGCCTATGTCTGTTATCTATTCAAGTCCAACCATTGTAATCAAACAGTTTGCTAAATCAGAGGAGTCACTTTTCTGCGATTTTTTCAATGACCCGGAAGTGATGCGTTATTTACCAGCATTTAGTATCAGCGACTACAAAGCGTTGTTTGCGAAAGTGTTTGATGATTATGAGCATGGTCCCTTTGGCCGCTGGGGTGTATTTGACGCTACAACCGGTTTCTGCATTGGGAATTGCTTGCTAAGGGTTTTTGAGGAGGATTCATCGGCCTATGAAATCGGGTATAGCATTGCCAGAGCTTACTGGGGTAAGGGCATAGGCAGCGAGATTGCGGCCGCACTTGTGGCCTACACTTTTTCACACACAGAGACTGGAGATCTGACGGCGCTTACTCATCCTGATAATATCGGATCGCAGCGGGTATTGGAGAAAGCCGGATTTGTCCGTACGGGCAATATTGTAAGGCGTGGGGCTGATCTTTACTTCTTTGTTTTAAAGCGGGGCAAGATGGAAGGCAAAAAATTTGAGATGGGGTGATCGACTTTTCATAGGTAACGGATTAAAAAGACTCCCAGACAAATTCATATCAAATTCGGGAAAAGTTCGGGTGGTATTCGGGGATTGTTTTGGTGCCGGCTGAAGGATTTGAGACGGAATCCTGCAGACTTTGGTCAAGGAAATGGCTGTTTTTTCGGAGCCTTCCCGCAGTTGCGTCGGAGTTTTCCCGGAGTTCTCTGCCAGTTGGTGTAGACTGGAGGTAGAGAAAAGGTAGACTGGAGGTAGACTTGACGTGGACTTTGGGAAATTTTTTTGAATTTTTTGGAGGCAGGGAATTGGGGTATCCCTTGATTTCACTAAATTAATAATTTTTCTTCGCAAAACAGCCACCTGATAAAAAAGAGCTATTTGCTTCTGATTTACCGGATGGCTGCCTGTTCAATGATAATTTGATCAACTGTTTCTACACTATTCCATAGGCATTAGACTGGCCACCATCAATGGCGATGATCTGACCATTTACATAACTACAATTTTCGCTCATCAAAAACACCACAAGTTTCCCCACTTCCTCTGGTAAGCCCAGTCTTTTGGTTGGATTGGCCTGTGCATATTCTGCTTCTGCTGCCTTTGGATTTTCGGGATTTACCTGTTTAAAGGCTTCTGCCACCATTGGTGTAAGGATAGCACCCGGAGCGATGGCATTGGTGAGTATGCCAAAACTTCCATATTCAAGAGCAGTATTTTTGGTGATTCCGGCTACAGCATGTTTGGTGGCTACATAGGCAGTCTGGTTTTTTACACCTCTGATTCCACCCACTGAAGCGACGTTTACAATACGGCCGTATTCCTGCTTCTGCATCACCGGAATGATGTATTTGAGTCCGTAATACACTCCCATCAGATTAATATCTACGACTTTTTTAAATACATCCAGATCATATTCTGTTAAGGGAGCCTGTTTGCCTTCAATTCCTGCATTATTGTAAAAACCGTCTATACGGCCGTAGGTTGCTACAGTTTCATCTACATAATTTTTAACTGCTTTTTCATCTGATACATCGGCAATCGTTAATAGTATTTCCACTTCCGGATGTAAGGCTTCAATCTCTTTCTTTGCTTTTTCAAGGAGCTCGCCATTATAATCAATCAGCGACAATTTTGCGCCTTCTTTGGCTGCTTCTACTGCTGTTGCATATCCCAGGCCCATGGCTGCACCTGTAATTAATATCACTCGATTTTTAAGGGTTTCCATATTCTCTTTTTATTATAAACTGATTTAATCAGACTAAGTTGAGGGGAATACCATCAAATGATCAGCACAATCCGGAGATTGATTAGCACTATTCGAACATTTCGGTTATTTTACGGTGATGCGACTTTCCTCAGGAGTTGCTTCTGGAATGCTTGCGGGGTGAGGCCGGTACGTTTTCTAAAAAAACGGGAAAAGTAAGATTGGTCGTTGAAACCCAGATAGTAGGCTATTTCTTTGATTGATTTTTTACCTTTGAGCAATTCCTTTTTTCCTTCTGTAAGCAGTAGTTTATAACTTAACTCACCAATTGTTGTTGCTGCGTAGCGTTTCATAATTTCATTGGCACGTTTGGTAGTTAAGCCTATTTGCCGGGCATAGAAAGCTGCCGGCTGCTGTTCGGTATAATGTTCTTCGATCAGTTCTATTAATCGAATAAGCCGCAGATCTTTACTGAGTAGTACAGGAAGCTGGTGGCGGGCTAGGCGGTACAACTGAGTCAGAAATGCTGAAGTGTATTTATGCAACAACCGGTTATCAGCGAGGGTTGAGTATTCTAATACGATGAGCGAGAAAAGGTTATTGAGGTGGAGTTCCAACTCATCCGGAATTTCTATCGCCCGCTTGTTGATGGGCAGGAATAACAGTTTCAACTCTTTTTCTTCGATTGATAAATGAAAGTCGGAAGAGAACACAATTACTCTGGCATCAGGAAGAATATTTGTTGGGATGGAGTGGATTTGATTTCTGGCCAGCAGGTAAACGAGGTTTTTTCGGACAGGATAAGGTTCGAAGTCGATGTAATGCGTTCCCCCATCGGCCGTAAACCAGATTATGGCGTAAAAATTTATCCTGTGGTTAATGGCATGTTCCCCAAATGCAGTCCGTTTTTCGGAGGCCAGAAAGTCGATTTCCGGAAGGATATGGAGTGGGATTTCGTTGTGCTTCATCATCATTCGATTACCTTAGATACCTAGTTAAAGGCCTTGCGGAAATCGCTGGGTGACATTTCCGTTTTTTTCTTAAACAGTTTGCTGAAGGATTGCGGGTATTCAAAGCCGAGGGAAAAAGCAATTTCACTAACGGACAAGTTGCTGGTTGACAGTTTAATCTTGGCTTTTTCGATGAGTGTACTGTGAATTTTCTGCTGGGCACTTAAGCCTGTAAGAGAACGGAGCAGATCACTTAAATAATGGGTTGATAAGTTCAATTCTCCGGCCATGAACTCGACTGTGGGTAAACCATTTTTTAAGGCAGCGGAATCCTGAAAACAGCGATCCAATAATTGATCGACTTTGGTGAGGATATCGCTGTTAACGGCTTTCCGGGTTAAAAACTGACGTTCATAAAAGCGTATGCTGTAGCTCATCATCAATTCAATCTGAGAGATGATGATATCCTGGGTATGCCTGTCGATATACTCATATTCCTGTTCTATTTTCTTAAAAATCTGGATTATATTCTCCTGTTCCCGTCCTGAGAGGTGCAATGCCTCATTGGTTGCATATGCGAAGAAACCATAATTTGCCATTTCGGCGGCAAGCTTATAGCCATGCAGAAAATCAGGGTGAAGCAGCAATACATAGCCTGATCCGCTGTTGATATATGGCTTATCGGTACGCTCCAGATCAAGAAAATTCACTTGCTTGGGGGCAGTAAAAGTCATCACGCCTTTATCATAATCATAATACTGCTGGCCGTATTTAACTCTGGCTTCCACTCCATCTTTAAGCGATATGGTATAGAAATCGAGAAAGAAGTGATTCCATATTTCAGGATCTGAAAAGTGTATATTTTCTACCCGGACCACACTTACCAAAGGATGTTGCGGTTCGGGTAGCGATAATAGCTTATGAAATTCGATGATTGACCTGATGTGCTTCATGTTCTATCGTATAAAGTTAGCAAAAGGCAGCGTGATGTTTACAAAACTATTGATTAATCTGGCTTTTATCCCAGAAACTGAGCTGCGATGCTTTTGCGGAACTCTTCGGAACCTACGGACATTCGTTGTGCGTACATCTGACTGGCATCGGCCCCGGCAACATATCTGAGCTGATCTTTCCCATCGGTTGCGGCTTCATAAACAATAGCTGCGATGTTCGCGGGGTCGGCAGCCTGATCCATCATATGGTCCACCATTCCAAATAATTTATCTTCCAGGATTTGATATTCGGGATGGCTGCTCCTGTCGAGCGATCGCGTGGTGAAATCTGTAGCAATAGCCCCAGGAGCAACGGTTTTGATTCCAATGTTGTGGAGAGCTAATTCGAAAGACATACCTTCCGACCATCCCTCAACAGCAAATTTTGCGGCGTGATAAATGGAATGAAGCGGGAAGGTAAGAAAACCACCCATGGATGTGGTGCTGATGAAGAGGCCTGACTTCCTTTTTCTGAAATAGGGGATAAATGCTTTTGTGGTGTTGATTACCCCAATCAGGTTGGTGTTGAGCTGGTTTAAAATCTGTTCATCGCTGAGGGATTCAAGCGCACCCATTAAACCATATCCGGCATTATTAAAAACTACATCGACATGAGTGATTGCGAGGGCGGTTTCTACAGTTTCCTTAATCTGATTTGAATTTGTTACGTCGAGCGGTAACAGGGTGATGTTTTCCATTGCGTTCAGTTCCGTTTCTTTTTCGGGATTGCGCATGGTAGCAATTACCTTCCAGCCTTGCTGCTGAAAGTATATGGCGGTTGCTTTTCCTAAGCCTGATGAGGCACCTGTGATAAATATTGTCTTTTGCATTTTATATTTAATTAAATGATAAGACAAAATTCGTTTTATAGCGGGGGCCTGGCGTGTCCGTATTACTGAATGATGTGTTCAAAACGGAGGAAGATGATCTGTTTCCCCGGACGATGCTTTATATCCGGGGATCAGATATCTGGTGACTACAACAATTTTATTTTTACGATTGCAGGTTTTAACCATGGTGCACTGAAGCGCACGGTTACTTCTTCTGTTTTTTTAGCTTTTGATTGGATATATACAATCATTTTACCGTGGAATACCCGTTGTTTATTGTCGGTATAATCCCCTTTGTCGGCATTGTCTCCGGCTTCCATACCCAATAAGCGGGCGTTTCCGGCTATTTCGCAGGTAATCTCATCATCAGCACCTGCTACCATGACACCATTTTCATCTACGAGTTGCAGTTCGAGTTGGGCAAGACCATCTTTTGCCTTCAGTTCGATTTGTTCCCCCTGCAGCACTTTAATAGCCTGAGGGCGACCGCTCGACTGGATTTGATGGCGGACAGTTTCCTGTCCTTTTGTATCGAGGCCAACTACTTCGAGTTTCCCCTCCGCATAAGGAATGTCCCAGAAAATGATGCCGGTTTTATTGTCGTAGTCTTTTGTTTTTCCGACCACAGATCCATTCAGTTCCAAGTGGGCTTTAGCCGAATTGGTGTAGCATACCACTCGGATCATTTGTCCGGTTTGGTAGTTCCATGAGGCCCATGCATCCATTGATGGCGTTTCGTTTTTAGACTGTCCCTGTTCAGATTCAAGTACCGACCATACATCGGACGCAGCGCCACCGCCTTTCAGCGGATAAGTACCGAGGTACGCCATGGGTTTATCAGACCATAGCGACTGGCGGAAATAGCCACGAGGTTTGATAAAACCACCAAAATCAAGCAGGCCGGAATAAAATCCACGTGAAGGCCATCGTCCGGATTCGCCAAGGTAATCGATGCCTGTCCACAGAAACTGGCCGAAAATATGCTCATTATCCTGCACTGCTTTCCAGGCGCTGAAATCATGACGGTTTTCACTGCCGAAAATCACACGTTTAGGGTAGCGCTTATGGTCCTGCTGGTAACGGCTTTCCGTGTAATTATATCCGGCAATGTCGAGCGTTCCGGGATAATCTGTTTCGTTCGACATGGCTACGCCGGCCAAACCAGCTGTAACCGGGCGGCTGGTGTCATATTTTCTGACTACAGCAGCCAGTTTCTTAGCAATAATACCCAGTTGCATGGCATCAGGGGCATCCTTTTTGTAACCTCCAAAAATGGGCTGTGTAAAACCACCCTCGCCATTGCCTGCCAGAACAGGGTGGGAGTAGGGATCATTTGGATAATCTACCTCATTGCCAATGCTCCAGGCAAAAATCGAGAGGTGATTTCGGTCTCTTTTGATCATGTCGGCCAGGTCTCTCTCTCCCCATTCTTTAAAGAAATCAAATGAACCCTGAAAACCAGGTGTACCTACATTCCATCCCTGAAGCCATTTGCGTTTTGGAAATTCCCATTCATCGAAAGCTTCATCCATCACCAGAAGACCTAATTCGTCGCAAAGGTCATACAGGGATGAGGCCTGGGGATTGTGGCTGGTCCGGATGGCATTTACGCCGAGCGATTTCAAGGTCAGTAAACGGCGGCGCCATACTTCGGGATATACTTCAGCACCCAACACACCAGCATCGTGGTGCAGGCATACGCCTTTTACCTTCATTTGTTTACCGTTCAGTGCAAAGCCTTTGTCGGGATCGAAAGTGAATTTACGGAAACCGGTGACGATCGTAGCGCTGTCGATAATTTTATTGTTTTGCAGCACCGTGGTACGTAAGCGGTAACGATTTGGAGCATCGATGCTCCAGAGTTGGGGATTGCTGAGTGCTAGGCTGGTATTAATCTGTTGACTGGCACTGGTTGCAAGTGTGATTTTGTCTGATTTTTTGACCAATACTTTACCACTTTTATCCAATAGTTCATTTACTACGATTAATGATGTATTTGCTGCGGATTCATTTTTTAAATCCGCCTGTATGTTCAGTGTTCCTTTATTGCCATCAACTGTCGGGAAGGCATAAATTCCCCATTGTTCGAGGTGTACCGGATTTGACCGTACCAGATAGACGTCGCGATAAATTCCAGAGCCTGTATACCAGCGTGAATCAGCATCCAGGCTGTGGTCTACACGAACGGTGATTTGATTTTCTTCTCCGAATTTTACAAGAGAGGTGATGTCGTAGCTGAAAGAGATGTAGCCGTTAGGCCGTTTGCCCAGCGATTTCCCGTTCAGGAAAACCTCACTGCGGTTGTACACGCCTTCAAAATAGAGGAATAGTTTCTTTCCCTGGTCTTGTTTTGTGATGTTTAGCTTTTTCTGATACCATCCTATACCTCCGGGAAGGTATCCGGTAGCACTGGCATAAGTTGGGCTATACGTTTGTTTAATGGTCCAGTCGTGCGGGAGCTGTACTGTTCTCCAGGATCTGTCGCGCTGATCCGGTTCTTTCTTGGGATCAATATCTCCGAGATGGAAACGCCAGTCGGCATTTATTTTTTCGGCTGTACCAAAACCGGGCTGGGCCGAAACGCTGAATGCAGTAAGTAAACTTACCGCAATTGCGAGCATGGGGAATTTAAAAAGTTTTATCATTGTTAGTGTGTTGGCTTTACAGGAATTATATGACCGGCTTCATCAAAATACATGCGGTCCATGCAAACTTCACGGTTAAATCCGGCCGCATCGCCCATGTTAATTCCATCTGGGTAGTTAAATCTGTGGTAAACGATGTACCATTCATCTTTTCCGGGAATTTGGAGGACTGAATTGTGGCCAGTTCCGAAGATACCTGATTTTGGATCTTTCTGAATCACCAGGTTATTTTCACTTGTCGTGATTGGTCCTAAAGGTGATTTGGACGTTCCATAGCGAACACGATAGTTTTCGCTGCGTGTATCGTCTTCCGACCACATGAAATAATAGGTTCCTTTTCTATAGAAAACATAACATCCTTCTCTGAAAGTTTTATCGGTGTTCAGTACTTTGGTGGTGTTAGGTTTAAGGGAAATCATGTCCTTATTGAGTTCAGCAACTGCCAGGTATCCATTGCCCCAATAGAGGTAACTTTTTCCCCTGTTTGGATCGGTGAATACGGCCGGGTCTATTTCCTGTCCTCCTTTAATGCCCTCGGGTTTAAAGTTAACCAGGGGTTTTCCGGAATCAGTAAAAGGGCCGGTTGGGAGATCAGCTGAAGCCACTCCAATTTTCTGTGCCGCCGTAAAGTAGTAGAAATATTTATAATCCTTTCCAATTTTCTTTTCTGCAATGGTTGGTGCCCAGGCATTGCGGTTGCCCCATGGAACATCTTTTTTTAAGTCGAGGATTACCCCTTCATCTTTCCAGCTGGTAAGGTCGGTGGAAGAAAAGGTTTTAAAATAATACCCTCCCCAGCCATCAAAACCATCGCTGGTAGGGTAGATGTAGTATTTTTTAGTCTTGTTTGAATAGAGGACGTCGGGATCGGCATAAAAGCCATCGAGTACGGGGTTTTTCGCCAGTTTGAGTTCCATTCCCTGAGGAAGGCCCCATCTGGCCGTTAGATTTCTGAGTTCAGTACGGGAAACCGGAATGATGGTGCCGTGGCGGGGGTGGAAATCCATTTTTACTTCGTTATCGATGACCTTAAACCTATCGAGATCGGCACTTTCGCAAAACTGATATTTGCCTTTGCCATATACATCGTACATCAGGATGTATTTATCTGAACGGTTCAGTTTGAATACGCCAGAACCTTCAACGGCGTCTCTGGTTTGCTGTTTATATCCGGGTTGTTCCAGCCACTTTCCCGACGTAAGTGAATCGGTAATGGCGAGTTTAATTCCGTTTCCATTACCTTCGGTTTTGTAGAAAAGGTAAAACAGGCCGTTTTTGTTGATGATGTCGCCATCGATACATGATTTACCGTTTTTAGGATTGAACAGCACTTTGGGTTCGGCTTCAAAACCTGTAAAATCAGCGTTGGCGTAGGCATAATAAATGATATCGGCACCATTGCCATGTTGCATGGAAAAATAAACCATGTACTTCCCTTTTGCGGGATCGTAAATGGTTTGGGGCGCCCATACCCGTTTAAGGTCGTCGTGTCCCTTATAATCTTTCTGGATATTGATTACGGTGTGTTTCCAGTTGATCAGATCATCTGATTTCATTAGTATCATCGCCCGGTTAGAATCCCACCCTTTGGATGAGGTCATATCGGTTACCACCATATAAAAGGACCGGCCATCTTCTGCACGTAAGATATGGGGATCGCGAACACCACCGGTTGAACTGATGTTTTTCGAGTCAATTACAGGTTCATTATTATTGAGGGCGCGGTAATTGTAACCATCGGTACTGATGGCGAAGCAAATGGCTTCATCTTTTACGGCGTTTCCTTTAAAATAGGTAAAGAGGTATCCTGCAAAATCTTTATCAGCAGGGCCAGACTTGTAAGTCTGGCCCGATGTTTTTTTAACAAAAACTAACTGTAAAGTGGCTAGTAAAATAAAGCACAGGCTTCGATAGTTTTTAATCATTGGTTTGGGTCGTTAAATGGGTTATCTTCTTAAAAAACTGGGTACGTATCTGCATGACCCGTATTTGAACTGATTATTTTAATGCTATTTTTTGTACTTGTGAATATACATATTCGCTGGCAACTGTGGCTTTCACCCCGACTCTTGCGTAAATAAAATCAAGGGTCTTCAGGTTGTCGGGGATGTCGGCAGACAAGCTGGTTGGTGCACCAAATACCAATGAAGATACATTTCCATCTATCCGCACATCGCGTAGCACCTGGTCGGTTAACACTGATTTGCCCAGGTAAAGGCGAACCAATTCAACATTTGCCGTTTGCACCACTTTATTCACTACAAAACTGGTGTTAATGGTATTTCCGGATTTTGTAAAGGTTTCATTGGTGATGGAGAAATAGGGTGTTACCGGTACATCCAGATTTGTATTTGCTGTGAGGTTTACCCTGATGGTATCGGTAGCTTGCTGAAGCCATGGAGCGTCAGGGCGTCGTGTAAGTTTATACTGGCCTGCAAATAACTTTGCCGAGAAACTTCCATCCTGGTTCATGTAGACATAAATAGGGGATTTCAGGGGGTAGCCATCCTGCCACAATTCCAGTTGCGGACCATTATTGCGCACGCCTAATGCTCTGCCCTGATATACCACTTTACCTGATAAAGTTAACTCAGGGGCATCAAAGTTATCGTATTCAGCGCAGCTGGCCAGAAATAAACTGGCTGCTGCTATTATCGTTAAAAATTTAGTTTTCATCATGCTGGGGATTAATGGAATGGATTACGAACAATTTTCGGGTTGTTGTTTAACACTGTCTGATCGATTGATGAGTAGTAGTTTGCCATACGGAACAACCTTGCACGGCGGAAGCGGGTTGGGCGTACGCGTGCATAAATGTATTTTCCATTGTCGGGATGGCCTGGTCTTACCACGCGGTATGAATAAAGGCCCATTACTACAGCGTTAGGATCCGTTTCGGTACCATCCCAAACCAGATGGGCAATACGCCATCTCTTCAGGTCGAAATAACGGTGATCTTCGAAGGCAAGTTCTACGCGGCGTTCATTACGGATGATGTCGTTGGTTAATGCGCTCAAACTGTTAGCCGGGAATCCCGCACGTGCACGGACGGTATTGACATAGCCTAATGCTTCGGGGCGGCCTAACTCAAAAGCAGCTTCCGCGGCATTTAAGTAGATTTCACCTAAGCGGAACCATGGCCACCAGTTTACTGCTGATGTTCCGCGGGTACTTGCGGCGGGTGCATCGCTCACCATTTTACGAATGTAAAAGCCGGTATTGCTTACATCTACAGCATCATCTTTAGGTCCGTCAAAGCCCGTCCACACCTGCCCGTCGGTGTAGTTGCCACCTAATACTGCTGAGGTGGTTAACTGATAGGTACCATTGTTATATACTGCTACACCTGCCTGTATCCTTACCGGATTGTTTTTAAATGTGGTTCCCGGGTAAATTACGGTTCCAAATAAGCGACCATCTTTATTGGCAAAAATGTCGGCCGGATTGGTATAAGCAATATAGTTGCCGTTTGCGTCTTTGTCTTTTAAAGTACCTCTGCTTCCATCTAAATAGTTAAAGCTTTCTACCAGACTCAGGGATGGAGAAATGGCTGATGATGCTTCGTTATCTTCTGTCATACTTTTGATGATGTTATCATAGGTAAAGCGGTGTACTTTTGTACCTAAGGCGAAATCTTTTGCAAAAATGATTTCACTTACCGGCTTTTTGTTCAGCATATCATAGAAGTTGGCGCCTTTATCCGGATTGGTATTGTATAATGCATAGGGGCCTGCAATTACTTCTTTTGAAGCGGTAAGTGATTTATTGTAATAATCGGCTGCCATCGCTGCGGGAATACCTACTTCGCCACCGGCAGTGCTGATTGGTGCGGCCATTAAACTGTTGTATTTTGCAATAGAAGCGGCATACAACATGGCGCGGCTTTCCAGTGCCAGCGCGGTGTAGCGGTTGGCACGTGTTGCAACGCCGTTGTTAGGGGCCAGGTCAGCTTTAATCTCTTCCAGTTCTTTGTAAATGAAATCATAAACTTCTGATTCCTTGGCCCGGGGTACCTGTAATGGGGTAGGGTCGCCGCTGAAGTCGTAAATGAGTTGTTTGGTTACTAAAGGTACACCACCCATGCGTTTTACCATTTCGAAATAAACGAAAGCACGGATAAAGCGCATTTCAGCGATAAACTGGTTTTTCTGTGCTGGCGTTAACTTGCCGCCTAAAGCATTGATGTTTTCGAGTGAAAGGTTCAGGTCGCGGATTAATCCATAATCCCAATAGCGGCCATAGTCGTTTCCATACTGGAAATCATTTCTGCCGTTCTGATCGCGTGTACCCGACCACATGGCGTCGTCAATTTCTGTCATCCCACCGGTATTAAATACGCCGTGGAGAGATGGTAAGCGGTTATAGTAGTTCGCCAGCAGCGAGGTAATCAAATTGGGGTCGTTCCACAACTGTTCGTCGGTGATGGTGGTTTTTGATTCACGGTAAAACCAGTCATCGTGTTTGCAGCTGTTCATGGTTAAGCCAATCAACAGTGCAAAAGCTATATAAATTTTTTTCATCTTAATTTTTGTTTAAAATGTGATGTTAAATCCTGCCATAAATACTCTTTGCTGCGGGTATACCACCGCTGCTGCTGCCTCGATTTCCGGATCGATCTGGAAATCTTTTACATTGTCGAATGAGATCATATTCGACCCGTTTACATAGAAGCGGATTTTCTGCGCTTTAATTTTTTCGGCAAGCGACTTAGGAAAGCTATAAGCGAGCTCCATGTTTCTTACGCGGAGGTACCTTACATTTTTTAACCAGAAACTGTTATTTCTACCGTTTGGACCTGAGTTGCCGTTGCGGATGGCAGGGTAGTATCCCGGAACCCATGCACTTGTAGGATCGTAAGGATCGGCACGGTGCCATCTGTCTTCCAATAAATAGGCAGGAGAGTTTCCGCCGCCATGGAAAGCATTTCTTAATTCATAATCCTGGTTCCAGGATTGCATGGCTCCACCTGCTAAATCAATGTTCAGGTCAATTCCTTTGTAGCTTAAGCCGATGCGTCCGCCGAATGACATCATTGGTGCCCAGCCTGTAGGGTAACCAATCGGTCGCTGATCAAGATCGTTGATCACACCATCACCGTTTACATCTTTGTAAATAAAATCACCTGGTAGCTGTGTTCTGTTGTTCTGACCATCATTGTTGATGCCATAACTCCTGATTTCTTCTTCAGACTGGAAGCGACCTACCACTTCGTAGCCCCACCAGATACCTCCCCAACGGTTTTCGCTTGAGTTGGTATATTCATTATATGAATTGCTGAAACGTGGTTTGTAGGAATCCAATACTTTATACCTTGAGAAAGTAAAGTTTCCACTTACCGTATAGTTCAGTTCACCTACTTTACTGGCATAGGTAATAATACCTTCTGCACCATAGTATCCATTACTGTTTAAGTTTTCATTCGGTAAGGTATATCCGATTTCGGAAGGCAGTAATACATCATATCTTGTACCCGGATATCCTGTACGAATAATCTTGAATGCATCCGCTGTGAAGGTTAATTTATTATCAAACATGCCTACATCGATACCGACGTTGTAATTGGTGTTTTTTACCCAGGATAGATTACGCACCGGAAGACCCTTAGGCTGAATGCCAGGGTAATAGGTTCCGTTTAATACTGCATTTCCTGAGTTCCAGTTGTAGCCTGACAGGTAACCATGCATACCTACACCTTCTTCCAATCCGGTTTGTCCTACCGATACACGAAGTTTCAAGTCGTTTACTACTCCTTTTAACGGTTTGAAAAACGGTTCATCAGAGATGCGCCAGCCCAAACTACCTCCAGGGAATAAACCCCACTCTTTGCCTGAGTAGTATAAGTAAGAACCATCATAACGACCCAGTATTTCTAACAGGTATTTCCCTTTATAGTTATAGTTCAAACGACCAATAAAACCTGCTCTTGCTTCATATAACCATTCATCGCCAATTCCACTAAGTTCGGAGATGGTGTTTACCAAAGGAATATAGTTGTTGGTTGGGTTGGAGCCGATGGTTGTAAGTGTTCGGTCCCAATCAGAGCGTTCATATCCTGCCATTACGGAGAAGTTATGATCGCCGATTTGCTTAGTGTAATCGAATTGAAATTGTCCGGATCTGGCTACGGCAACACGGTCGGTTTTGTAGCGCCATCTTGAATTGGTTCCGTTACTGCGTACGTATTGGCCATTTTCATACCGGTAAACGTCGTAGCTGTATTGAAAACCATCAAATTTGTTATTGGTGTAATTGTAAGATACGATACCTTTTGCTGTTAAACCAAATTTGGTTTTATAGGTTGCGGTCATGTTCACATTTCCGCTCATGAAGCTATTGTCTTTGTATCCTGCAATATCGCGGCTAAAAATAGCCGGATTATAAGCAAACTCATTGGTTTGGTTAGGATAAAGCGGATTATCGTTGGCATAAGGCCCGACTGTTGGTCGGTTTTTGAAGATGGCCAGGATCGAAGAAAAATAACCATCTCCACCAGGTAGACCCACATCCTGAGTCTTCTCCTGACGCGCTGAGATTTGTGTACCTATGGTAAGGCCTTCAAGGACTGTAGCTTCGAGATTGGCCTGTAAATTGGTGCGCTTGTAGTTAAAATCCTTGATCATTGCATCCTGCTGCAGATTACCTACCGATACAAAATAGTTAGATTTTTTGCCTCCACCAGTAATGTTGGCATTGATGTATCTTTGAGGGATGTCTTTACGGATGATCATGTCGGCATAGTCGTAACCCTGATAACCTGGTTCCGTACCGGCCTGCCATTTCGCGAGTTCTGCGCGGGTGTATACTGCATTCGGATCGCGGCCTTCATTCTGTGCTGCTTCTACCAAACCTCTGGTGTATTGGGCAGCTGTTGCCATTTCAGGGAAACGGGTAAGGTTTTGCCAGCCCAGGTATCCATTTACATTGATTTTTACCGACTCATCTTTTGAACCTTTTTTCGTGGTTATTAAGACAACGCCTTTAGAAGCCCTGAAGCCATAAACGGCTGCGGCAGCATCTTTAAGGATGGATATACTTTCAATATCTTCCAGGTTTAAAGAGTTAAAAATATCTGCGCCTGAAGCATTTTGAGTTCCTACCCAGTCTGTTCCGGTCTGGCCGCCGTAGGCAACACCATCGATAACAAACAATGGATTACCCATATTGCGGACTTCGATACTGGCACCACGTCCGGGGCGTGCATCTTTGGCACGAACAGAAATACCCTGTACCTTACCGGCAAGTGCCCCTGCGGTAGAAGTTGATGAGGTACGTACCACATCTTCTGATTTCAGGTTACTTACCGCTCCGGTGATGTTTCGTTTGGATTGTTTGCCGTAACCTACTACCACTACATCATCCAGTCCCTGATCGTCGCTTTCCATTTTAATGGTAAACTGGGTTCTGTCGCCAATAGTGATGGTTTGGTTTTTAAAGCCAATGTAGGTTACCAGGAAGGTACCCTTGCTTGCGTTAAGGGTAAATCGTCCCTGACCATCTGTTGTTGTAATTTCTTTCGGGACTGCACCAGGAACAACAATGGTTACGCCGGTTAGGGGTTCATTGGTGTCGCTCAGTACTTGTCCGGAAATCTTGCGTTGCGCATAAGTGTATGAAGGGATTCCCCATACCATCAGGCAGAAAAAGAAAATTTTCAGGATTCTCATGTTATATTTGGTTTTTGTTTAAAAGCGGTACTGGTTATGCATTATTTATCCATACAGGCGATGTTTGATTCCATTCCGTAATTAAGGGAATCTGATCAACAGGAAAGCTTTCCAGGGGAAGAAGCAAACGACTCATCTGTGAAGGGTTTATAATTGGTTATCGGAATCAAACATAGGCCATTGACCGATTTGCAGACATATACAAATCCGTCAATTAAGGACTAATATTTCGTCAAAAACGGTGTTTTCTACGTTTGGGGCTTCTTTTTCTGGTATTCGGAGGGTAGCTGACCAAATTCTTCCCTGAAGCATTGCCGGAAGTAAATGGAGCTGTTGATGCCCACCATCAGGGCTACTTCGGTTACGTTATACTGGCCTGAACGCAGCAGCTGAGCAGCTTTCTGAATCCTGATTTTGCGTACCAGCTGGTTGATATTTTTACCGGTAAGTCCTTTTAATTTTCTGTAGAGTGTAGACTGGCTCATGTTCATTTTTTCGGCCAGGGTTGCTGCATCGAGTATCTCATCCTGAATGCATCCTTCTACGAGGTTAACAAATTCCTGTACAAAAGCATTTTCACGCCAAAGGTTTTGTTCCGTTTCGGCACTTGCAGGTGTGACACCTTTTTTATCGGTAGAAAGCCGGCCCAGTACTTCAGCATATACGGCTTTGCGTTTGAGAAGCAGGTTTTCTATCCGTTTAAGGAGTAGTTTTGGACTCACGGGTTTGGTCAGGTAGGAATCTACGCCGAGGCTATATCCCCGTTCCTTGTCGGCTTCGGTGTCTTTTGCGGTTAAAAATATCGTTGGGATATGACTTGTTTCCCTTTGTTGCTTCATTTTTTCGAGCATGGTAAAGCCATCCATATCTGGCATCATTACATCACTTAAAATTAAATCAGGGATGTGGCCCTTTGCCAGTTCAAAGCCCTGACTGCCATTTCCGGCAGTGATTACTTCATAGTTTGCAGCGAGTACAGTGGTCAGGTAATCACGGAGATCGTTTTCATCTTCAACGAGCAGGATAACCGGGCGGCTATCGGCATTTGTTGCCAGAGCAGGTAAATCTGTTACAATTCCGGTTTCCGGTAAGGCAGGTGCAACGGCATTGGTAAGCAAGCGTACGCAAAATTCACTTCCTTTTCCAGGCTCACTTTTAACAGATATTTTGCCATGGTGTATCGCGGCCAGTTCTTTAACCAGGGAGAGGCCCACGCCTGTGCCGTGACTCACTGACTTTGGAACCTGGTAATAGCGGTCGAATATTTTACCAAGATGTTCAGGGGCAATTCCGCAACCTGTATCCTCTACACAAATCAGGGCACTGGTACTGAGCGGATCCTGTTCGTATCGCAGGCGGACTTCGATACTTCCCGATGTGGTATACTTGCAGGCATTGGACAGAAGGTTATCCAGAATCAATTGCACAATTTCTGCGTCGAAAATAGTTTTAATATCTTCCTGTTCAATTTTGCAGCGAATTTCCAGGTTGCTGTTGGTATTGGCTTCGCTGTATTTCTGCACAATATGTTGTACCAGTTCACCTAAAAAATCTTCACCCAAAACCAATGGTTTATATTGTGATTCTACCTTACGGAATTCAAGCAACTGATTTACCAGTGAGAACAGCCTGTTTGCATTTTTCTGAACCATCAGCACGCCTTCTCTATGTTTTGTGGCCAGCTTCTCTTCATGAAGGAGGTCTTCGAGTGGCCCAAGAATGAGGGTTAAGGGTGTGCGCAGTTCGTGGGTGATGTTGGTGTAGAAATTCATCCTTTCCATGTTTAATTTCCCATCCTGCTCTATCTGCAGTTTTTTTACCCGAAGCTCGGCCTCGGCATATACTTTTCTGATGTGAAATAAAACCAGGGTGATGATAACTGAGATAAGCACCAGTGCGTAGATTATCATGGCCAGGGTACTGAGGTAAAAAGGAGGGGAAACCCTGATCAGGAGTTTTTTGTAATCCTGCGACCAGGTTTCATTTTTTAGCCTGGTACGGATGCGAAGTTCATAGCTGCCGTGTGGGATGTTCCTGAAATCGAGGTTTTTCTCATCGCCCAGAAATACCCATTTTTCATCGCGTCCGTGAAGCTGATAGCTAAATTCCACCATATCGTGCAGGGCATAGTCCATTACCGCCAGTTCCACACGGAAGCTGTTTTCATCATGATTAAGCGCGATTTCTTCGGAAATTCCCGGGTATTTTTCGGATTGTGCATGCGTTTCACCGGTATTGAATACCATGAAGCGGCTGATTTTAATAGGGGATTCTGGCAGGGTAAGTGGAATGTTTAAAGGATTAAAATAGCACACGCCAGCCGGCATTCCGAAGAAGATTTGTCCTGCCGGGTCTTTCCCCACGCTGTTAATGGTGAAACCACCTAGTGGTAAACCGAATGCCTGATCATAGCTTAAGAACCGTTTTTTTCCTGGAATATAACGCAAAATTCCTGAGCGTGTGGCGCACCAGATGTTTCCACCGGCATCTTCTGCAATGGCGTTTATGGTTAGCCAGGCATCGCCTCCCGGTGGGATGATGTTTTGGATATGACCTGGTAAGGTATTGGCTTTGTGGAATGCGATACCTTCGTTGGTGGCAATCCAGATGTTATTTTGTTTATCGGCAAAGAGCTGGTTGATGGTGTTGCTGTTGATGCCCTGACCCTTAGAAATTCTTTGAATCAGTTTTCCATCGTGGTTAAATATGTAAATCCCCTGTCCATAGGTACCAATCCACATGTTTCCCTTATTGTCTTCTATGAGTGTGCGGGGGGCATAATCTCCCAGCATGGGTGTGTTGGTTACAATTTTTTTGAAAGATCCGGTGCGGGGATTGTGAATGAAAAGCCCTTCTTCGGCTGCAAAACAAATATTTCCCTCTTTGTCTTCAACGATGGCCCTTACGGAAGACATTTTTTCTCCGGCATTGATTTTTTTCCAGGCTTGGGTTTTTGGGTCATAAAAGGATACACCACCATTCTGTAAACCATACCATTTGTTGTTATCGCTATCCTGCAAGCCGGAGAGCAGAAAGTCGTCAGCGATGCCACTGTTACGCATATTTTTCCTGCTCACTTTCCCATTGGCATCAATTTGGAGAATGCCATCACCAACAGTACCTAACCAGACACTATTGTCGCGATTATTAAGTATGCTCGTCACCGTAGCAGGTTTGCCTTCTGCCTGCATCAAATTTTCTGTTGATAATATGGAGAAGAAAGGTTTTACGTGACTGACGAACGCAATACCACCGCTGTATATGCCCATCCAAATATTGCCAAACTGATCGAGATCGATGCTTTGCACAGATGAGGTATTTCCTCTTTTAAGATAGAAAGGGGTGATGGAGGTGATTTTCGGCATCACTGCCTTTGCAAGGTCATTTGTTTTGAGGATGAACAGCTGCGATGATTCTGCGCCAATCCATATGTCCCCGTTAATTTCTTTGATGGAGTAGACAAATGGTTCGAGGCCATTTCTGCTTTTTTCTGAGAGGCTGACCCTTTGAATTTGCCGGGTTGAAGGATGATAGATGGCCAGTCCCTTTCTGGTTCCAATCCAGATGTTGTTGAAGTTGTCGCAGAAAAGTGATTTGACTTCGTTATCAGGGAGCAAATTTCCAGCGGTGCTGAGCACTGTAACCGAGTGGTTTTTGGGATCCAGGATGGATACGCCCTTATTGACATGGCCAATGTATAGTTTACCTGTTTGATCTTCTGCCAGCGACCAGATACTATTTTCGGGTAAACCCGGAATATTTTTTCTGTTGAAACGTTTAAAGATTTTTTTTACCGGGTCGAATTGCTGTACCCCCTGATGGTAGGTTGCCAGCCATAGGTTACCATTAGCCGATTTGATGATGTCGGTAATGTCGTTTGTAGCCAGCGATTGGGGATCTTTATCGCTGTGCAGGTAATAGGAAAACTGGTTGGTTCTGGTATCGTAAACATTTAATCCGTTAGCACGGGTACCAATGTAGAGCTTATCGTTATCGTACAGCAGTGTGTTGATTTCGTTGCTGTTTACAGAAGAACCATCAGATTTTTCAGACTTGTAAAAATGCTTGAAGGAATTGCTCGCAAAACGGTTGAGTCCCATTTCGGTGGCAATCCACACAAAGCCATCGTGATCGTGCACTACATCAATTACCTGCTGACTGGACAAACCTTCCTGCAGGGAAAGATATTTCGCCTGGTTGGGCTGGGCCCAAAGCGAAAGGGAGTACACGCAAAGAACAATGATCAACCTCAACCTCATTTCCATATCTTCAATACATTGCAACCAGTTTTCCCGGCTATTTTCCGACCAATACTGTTCCACCGTCAGGGAGCAGTTTCAACTTAACCTGTCTGGCTTTATTGAGCTTCATCTGTTTCAGCTGGGGTGTGCGGTCTGCAGCATCGTCGTACACGGAAAGGTCGTTACCGGTTAGAAATGGAAGCGTTACGGTAATATTTTTTTCTGTTTTTTCTGCATTGATTGCTGCTACATACCATTGATCTCCGTGACGACGGGCGATAACGCAATATTTCCCAGGATATCCGTCTAAGAAAAGGGTATTGTCCCATGTTGTGGGTACTTTTTTCATGAAATCTATTACAGGAGCGGATACATCTGTGAGGTTATTTGGGGTAATGCCAAAGTTTTGCACCGGGCTCTGAAAAAGTACAGCGGTGGCAATCTGAAAGGTTTCGGTGGTTTTTCTGGTGGTGCCACCGTCGTTTTTCTTATTGTGGCGCTTGTTTAAAAGTACGGGTCCGAATTCCATTGCCCCAACAGCATTACGGATAAAGGGGTGTAGGGTGGCATTGAATGCTTCCATATCATTTGCATGTTGGGTAAAGACGAGGTTTTCAGAAGCCAGTACCGCTTCACTACCCACATAATTGGGATACATGCGTTCCCATCCGCGTGGAAGGGTACAGCCGTGGAAAATTACGGTCAATCCGAAGGTATTGGCATCAGACAGGATGTCTTCGTATAGTTTCATGGTTTCCTGTTTATCGCCACCGAAGAAATCCACCTTAATACCTTTAACACCCATGCGTTGCATCCAGGCCATTTCCTGTTTTCTCGCTGAGGCGGTGTTCATCCTGCCTTTAGGATCCTGAGGAGCATCATTCCAGAATCCGTTGGAGTTGTACCAGAGGCATATGCCTACGCCTTTGGTTTTTGCATAGGCGATCAACTCTTCCGTTTTTTTATAGCCGATATTTTTCTCCCAGCCACCATCAATGAGTGCAAATTCATAACCCATTGAAGCGGCCAGATCAATAAATGTTTTCTGGTCATCGTACTTGATACTGGCGTCCTGCCATAACAACCAGCTCCAGGTGGAGCGTCCGAAGGTATATTTTTTTGAAGCCTCGTATTGAGGTTCAACTACATCGAAAGGGATGGTTGTTTCTGTAATTGGCTTTAGGGTGCTACCTACGGTTATGGTTCGCCAGGGCGTGTTTCCGGGAAGGGGAATGGTTGGATTTGCACGGCCCATTCCATTATTTTCACCAGGCTCCGGGAAAGCGATTTTGTAATTGCCGTCTTTTGTGCCTTCGCTCAATTTCGATCCGCAGTATAGCGAATTCACTCCTGTTTCGGAGAGCAATACCCATCCTTTGTCGCCCAGGTGAAAAAGGGCAGGGAAGGTGTAGCCTACACCATATTTCGATGGAACGCCCATAGCCTGATCGGGATTGTATTCTTCCTCATAACTGGGTTTGGTTTTCATCCAGCCGATCATTGGCGTGGCCTGCGGGGTTAAAAAAGTAGTGGTTTGCGCAGGAAATTTGTATCCGCTCAGTTCCTCATCAATAATAAAATTGGCGGATTCGCCTGTTTGTGGGATCTGGTACCGGAAAGCAATATCGTTATTGCTTAAGCGGAATACGAGTTCAATTTTGTTCTTTTTCTCATTTTCAAATTTGCAGGTGAGCTCATTGGCCTGGTATCTTACCGTGCTGATTTTAATTTTGGGCTCGGTGTAGTTTTGATCGATCTGGCGTAACTGCTTATCCGTAAGCTTTAGACCTGATGATAAATCCATCTGTTTTCCTTTAAGTCCTAATGGCGACCATTCGAGCATTTCTTTGCCGGCGAGACTTACCTTGTAAAAAAGTTTTCCCTGTTCAATATTGATTTTGACCAGGAGTTTTTGATCCGGACTTGTGACGCTCAGGTCCTGCGCAAATGACAGCGTGTATGAACAGTTGAGCACAAGAGCGAAGAGGATGAATTTCAGGTGTTTCATTTTAGTGTATCGGTTAGGATGGTTCCGAAGGATTTCATCAGTTTAACGCGGTTGCAAATGATCTTCGCATTGAATGATTTTTACCCTTTTTCCGGTAATATTTGGTTTTGTTATTTGATCAGTTTTGAGAGACAAATATTAGGATTATTTTTAAATGTTATTGTAACGTTTATAACAATTTTTCTGCTTTTTGATCAGAGGCATTGTTTACAATGTGGGTTTAGAGGTTGTGAGGCCAATATTGCCATCTACTAAAACGTTTAAACAAAAATTCCAAATCAGGTCATTTTATAAATGAAATCTCTTATTTTAGGCGAGTCTAACAGCGCTCATTTTCCGAATAATAACTTACACAAATGCTAAAGAAAACAATTACGATGTGTATTGCTGGTTTGATGACCTCAGCCGCAGTTTACGCACAGCAAAAATCCTTAACGAGTTACGTAAATCCTTTTATTGGTTCTGAAGACCACGGTCACGTGTTTGTGGGTGCGAATGTGCCTTTCGGTGCCGTACAACTTGGTCCTACGCAAATAGGGCGTAGCTGGGATAAATTTAATGGCTGGGACTGGTGTTCGGGCTACAATTATTTGAGTCGGGAGATTCTTGGTTTTACGCATACCCACTTGAGTGGTACGGGAATAGGAGACCTGAACGACATTATGGTAGTTCCCGCAAATGGCGCTGTACAGCTTTACCCAATGAAGTTTGATCAACCTGAAACTGGTTACGGTTCAATGTTCAGCAAGAAATCGGAGGTATGCCACCCGGGCTACTATGCTGTTCACCTGGATAAATATGATGTTGATGCCAGGCTAACGGCTACAGAGCGTGTGGGGATTCATCAGTATCATTACAATAAAACAGATAATGCCCACATTCTGATTGATCTGGGATTTTCCATGAACTGGGATAAACCGGTAAAGACATTTATTAAAAAAGTAAATGACTCGACCTACACCGGCTATCGGTTTTCTAAGGGTTGGTCAAGCGATCAGCGCCTGTATTTTGCGGTGAGAACCTCGCAGCCTGTTACTAAGTCGGCTTTTTATGCCGACAGCACGCTTCAGGCTTCACAGCAGGTTGAAGGTTTGCATTCGAAAGTGGCTTTGTTTTTCGACGCCGCTAAAAATCCTGATCTGACGGTTAAAGTAGCCTTGTCGCCCGTTAGTGAAGAAAATGCACTGGCTAATATGAAGACTGAGGCTGCAAGCGGGAGTTTCAGTAAGTACCAGCAGCAGGCTGATCAGGTTTGGGAAAAAACCTTATCTAAAATTAAGGTAAGCGATAAAAGTGACCGCAATAAGGAAATCTTCTACACGGCACTTTTCCATATGTATTATGGTCCTACTTTATTTAATGATGCCAATGGGGATTACCGGGGCACGGATAAGAAAGTTTATTCGCGCGCGCCGTTTAAAAACCTCACCACCATGTCGTTATGGGATATTTATCGTGGATGGAGCCCGTTTATGACTATTGTTCAGCCTGACATGGTTAAACAGGTTACCAAGTCGATGCTGGCCATTCATCAACAGCAAGGGCGGCTTCCGGTTTGGCCTTTGGTGGGTAGTGAAACCGATTGTATGGTGGGTAATCCGGCGATTATTATTCTGGCCGATGCCTTTGGAAAAGGGCTTATTGATGCTTCACAAAAAGAAGAAGTTTATCAGGCCATGAAACATACAGCTACGCGGGATTCGATGGGGCTTCAATATTTGAATAAACTGAGCTATATCCCATCGGATAAAATGCATGAATCGGTAGCATGGGCGATGGAATATGCTGTTGCTGATGCAGGTATTGCAAAAGTGGCGAAGGCGTTAGGGAAAAAGGAAGATGCGGCATACTTTACGAAAAGAAGTGAACTTTACAAGCTTTACTTTGATAAGGCCGCAGGCTTTTTCAATGGTCGTTTAGCCGATGGCTCTTTCAAGCGCCCACTTGATCCTGTATTTTCAAAACCTGAAACTTCGGACTTTACTGAGGGAAATGCCTGGCAATACTTGTTTTTTGTTCCTCAGGATTTGAATAGCCTGATTAATGTGCTTGGTGGGAAACAGGATTTCAAAAAGCGTTTGGATAGTTTGTTCACCATGTCGTCTAAGCAACATGCCAGTGCGGCACCTGATATTTCGGGGCTGATTGGTCAATACGCACATGGAAATGAACCGAGTCACCACATTACCTATCTCTATAATTATATCGGCGAACCTTCGAGGACAGCTGAACTGGTGCGTGAGGTGATGGATAAGTTTTACACCACTAAGCCCGATGGCTTAAGCGGTAATGAGGATGTGGGACAAATGAGTGCCTGGTATGCTTTTAGTGCTCTGGGTATGTACTCTGTTAATCCTATTGAAGGAAAGTATGTATTTGGTTCGCCGTTATTTAACAGTGCAACGATCGATTTGGGAAACCAGAAAACTTTTATGATCACATCGGTGAATAATAGCGCTCAAAACAAGTATATCCAAAAGGTTGAATTAAACGGAAAGCCTCATCCTTACACCTATATTCTGCATAAAGATGTGTTGAAAGGTGGCAAGCTGACATTCTACATGGGTGCTAAGCCGGGGAGTGTTTACGGTGTAGGTGCCGGGGCGAGGCCGTAAATGTTAATTGGGTCATTGGATGAATGAGATCCAGGTTGCTTAACAAAAAAATCCTGTAAGTTTTTGCTTACAGGATTTTTTTTTAGCGCGTTAATTACAGATCGATTGGGCTGGCATCTTCTGCCATCCCGTTATATTCTATTGCCATCCCGGGTTCTGTTTCAGATTGGGATTACGCTGCAAGTCATTCAATGGAATCGGGTAGTAGTAATTGCGGTCGTTCCATTTTCTAGGGATTTCATTCATCCAGGTTAATTCGCCTGAAGTTCCATTTTTCAATAGCTGTGAGTTTACGGCAGTTGCGGTTCTTGGGGAAACGTTGACGTAAGTTACACCATTGACAGCCGGGCTGGGAACGGTTCCCTGATAGAAAGCTACGTCGAGCACGCCATCTTCATTTAGATCGAGTGGGGTAGTTAAAGCCGGAACATAAAAGCCATTCCATTCCTGTTCCATTAGCGGGCCTCTTTTCCATCTTAACAAATCCGCAAAACGAAGACCTTCGAGACTCAGTTCAATACCGCGTTCTCTTCTCACTTCGAGAATAGTAGCATCGCTAATACCGGGGAAATAGTTAGCTACCAGATAAGGATCAACTATTGTAGGTTTGGTGGTTAGGCCTGCCGTAATTCCTGCTCTCGACCTTAATGCACCTACCGTTAACGCCCAGTCGGCATCCGTTAATGTTCCGAGTTCAGCTTTTGCTTCGGCGTAGTTTAAAAGTACTTCTGCATAACGGAATAGCGAAACGGCATTGGTATTTAAGGCACCAGCATCATAATAGGTATCATCAAGTGTCCATTTTATGGGCTGATAGCCTGTGAAGGTGTAAGAGAAAACAGGAGGAGCGGGCACTGCCACCCCATTTGTAATTCTTTTATAATCACCCAGACGGATGGTTTGTTTCAGGCGCAAGTCGCGGTTCTTTACTTCATCTTTAAACAGCATGGTCCGGTAAGCCGGGTTGTTGGTGAAAGGCGTTCCGTCTAGATTTAAATAGGTATTGATAAAGGTGCGCGTGAAGCTGGCTTTGGCACCGTAGGTACCACTTGTCCACCACCAGTTGGCTTCATTGAGTACACCCAGGTTCAGGTCGGCTACCGCAGACTGGATTACTTCGCCTACAACAGGGGTATTGCTGTTGAATACCTGTCGGTAAGAAACACCGGGGCCTCCGTTGGTATTGATAGAATAAGTTTTGCTTTTGATAATCTGATCGGCAGCATTAACTGATTCCTGTAGCCATCTGTTTGCTGTAGCGGTAAGACCAAGCTCATCATGATACTTTCTAAAAGTACCTTCGAAAAGGCATACTCTTGATTTGAAAGCACTGGCTACCGATTTTGTAACGGTTGTGCGGCTGGCATCATCCTGAGCTGAAATGTTTGCGATAGCGAAGTTAAGATCGGCCAATACTGAATCCATCACCAGTTCGCGTTTATCGCGACCTGCATATAACTGAGGGTCGTCGGCGTTTAAGGCTTTATTAATCCAGGGCACATCGCCAAAGCGTTTTACTTTCTCCATATAAAAGTAAGCCCTGAAATAGCGTGCGATACCGATGTAGTTATTGCGGATAGTTGCCGGAACTGCGGGATCGTTACAGTTCTGGATAAAATAGTTGATGTTTCTTAAATCAGTCCAGGTCCATCCAGAGCTGTTGCTTGCACTGAAACCACCTTCACGAATAAAATCTTCAACTGCCTTTACAGCCAGATAATCAGACATGGCATCTTTGCTAGTAGAGTTTTTCGGCATAAAATCCATTCCGTAAAAGGAATTGGTATATAATTTCAATCCGTTTTCGGTACCAAAAACAGCTTGTTTTGTTGGTGTAGCCTCGGGTTGCTGATCGAGCTTTTTACAGGCCGCGAGTACTGTGCAGGCCAATAAAAAGAATATAGATAATTTTTTCATATTGATTGTGTAATGATCCTTAATTAAAATCCAATGTTTAAACCCAGTGAGAAACTTTTCATTAAAGGATAGTTATAGCCATCACCATTGGTACTACCGGCATTCAAATCCTGATCAGAAGGCACGGCATTCTCCACATCTATTGTGTTTTTTACGATTTTGTACATTGGTGAGTAAGTGAAGAGGTTTTCGCCTGAGAAGAATACTTTGGCAAAACGTGCACCTACTTTATTTACCCATTTATTTGGTAAGGTATAACCCACCTGTAAGTTCTTCATACGGATGTAGGCTACATTCTGAAGGTAGCGCGTTTGTGCTACACCGAGTGTACGATTGGTATTGCTCGACGCTGCCCTTGACATGGTACGCGGGAAATAGGCATCGGTGTTAGTTGGTGTCCACATGTTCCCCAAATGAAAGGTCGGGATGTTGTTATATGGCCTGTTGTATTGGCCCCAGAACATTTCGCTCTCCGTACTCGGGTACCATTGCTGTTTTCCAACTCCCTGGAAGAAAACTGAGAAGGAGATGTTATTCCATTCTGCACCCAGGTTTACACCATACATATATCTTGGTGCTGAATTTCCGATGATTCTACGGTCGCCCGATTTACCTACCTTATTTTCGCCGACGTTAATAAAGCCATCACCATTCAGGTCTTTCAGTTTAATATCACCGGGGAACCACAGACCAGAAGGAGAGGCACGCATTTGTGGATCCTGTTTAGCATGTGATGCGATATCTGCCGCATCGATAAAGAATCCTTCGGTTTCATAACCCCATATTTCACCAAGGGTTTGTCCTTCATAGTAATCACTTAACAGTTTATCCGGGTTATTGTATTTATCAATTTTTGTTTTGTTATCCGCCAGTGTGAGTCGGATGTTATATTTAAATGGTTTCTCATCATTACCAATTCTATCGGCCCAGGATATTGAGGCTTCCCAGCCGCGCGTGGTTAAATCGGCATAATTACCTTTTGGAGGATTAGCGCCGAATACTGCCGGAGGGGTAAGTCCGGTGGTAAACATATCAGTGGTTTTACGCACATAGGCATCGCCAGTGAAATTCAAACGTCCAGAGAGCATGGATAAATCTAAGCCAACGTTGGTGGTGGTAGAGGTTTCCCAGGTTAATCCATCTGGTAGAACCACCGGGTTTTTGGTTGTTTGCGGGCGTGAGCCGTTTAGTATGACCCCGGATTGTGTCACATTGAACTGATCCTGAAAAGCATAGGACGCAATGTTACCGTTTCCTAATGAGCCATAAGATGCTCTGATTTTGAGGTCAGAAATAAGTTTATCAGATACCTTCCAGAATGATTCCTTGTTGATTCTCCATCCGGCTGATACAGAAGGGAAAAATCCGTAACGTTGATTGGACGGAAATTTTGACGATCCATCATAGCGTGCATTTACTTCAATCAGGTAACGGTCCTTAAAGCCGTAGTTCAACCTTGAGAAGCCGCCAAGGATTGCCCATTGCTCATAGCCACCATTCGTGGTAATTGCTTGCCCTAAGGCCAGGTTTAAATCTGTAGCGTCTTCGAAAATGATCCCATTTCGTTGAACGGCTACGCGGTTGTAGGTAGACTGCTCATAATTGTAACCCACCATTGCTTTAAGGTAGTGGTCTGCTCCGAACTTGTTTTCAAATTCAGCGAAAATGTTTGTAGCGATGTAATTGGTTTCCCGGGTATCGAATAATAAGTCGTTTGTGGTGGTACCTACAAAGGCTGTTACCCCGCGGGAATTGCTATAAGGTACCTGAACCCGCTTTTGTTCGATATTGTTATTGGTATTGCGGAATGTAAAATCGGCGTTTACGCGAAATTTGTTATTGAAGAAATTGCTTCTTAATCCGGTGATGTTTCTGAATACGGCACGTTTGGTATCGATTCCATTTTTGCCATAGAAGAAATCGCCTACGGTGTAGGCAGATGAGAATGTAAGTGAGCCATCGGGATTAAACAAGGGCATGGTAGGGTGGCCTTCATCTGCAATATTTCTCCAGATTCCACCACCTTCACCCACGTTGATTGGGTTGTGGTAATTCATTACTGAATAATCTGCATTGTTTTCTACGCTCAGCCATGGGAAAACCTGAATGGTTCCGCGGGCACGGATATTTTTCATGCTGTAATCATCGCTGTTGTATCTGAACAATCCGTCCTGATCTAAAAAGCGACCAGATACCAGAAATGTGGCCTTGTCACTTCCGCCACTTACAGATAGATTATTTTCGAAAGCATTAGTATTGTCTTTATACAACTCGCCGTAATAATCGGTACTGCCATAGTAAGTATACTGACCAGTAGTTGGGTTTACGTCGATCGTACTGTAGGGTTGTCCGGATTCAACGCGTCTTTTAAATTCATCGAGATATGCCTGCGAGAACACCTGTGTTTTATTGGCATTTTGTGGAAAGGCACCATCGCCATTTACAAATGCTTCGGCAAACATTTTTGCCCAGGTATAGCCGTCTGTTACCAGATCAGGCCGTACGATGGGAGATTTAGAGGCAAAGTTTGAGGTGTATGAAACGCTGGTACGTCCTTTTTCACCCTTTTTTGTTGTAATTAGAACTACTCCGAACACACCTCTTGCACCATAAATGGCAGCTGAGGCCGCATCTTTAAGAATGGATACGGTTTCGATGTCGTTTGGATTCAACAGTGACGGATCGCCCTCAAAACCATCGATCAGCACTAAGGCATTACCACCCTGGCCAATAGAGGTTGTTCCTCTGATGTTGTAACTGGGTGACTGGGTTGGCTTACCATCCATCATTTTCAGGTTGAGGTTTGGCAGCAAACCCTGCAGGCCTTGTGAAAGGTTGGTGATTGGTCTGTTTTCGATACTTTTTGCGGTAATCTGATCCACGGCCCCCGTGGCGTTTTCTCTTTTTTGCGTACCGTAACCTACTACCAGCACTTCGTTCAGTGTGCCTGATTCGCCTTTCAGGGTAATGTTTAAAGGCGTGTTTTCATTGTCTTTAACCACCACTTTATTGAAAGTGAGTGTGGTGTAGGAAATAAATGAAACAGAGATGTTATAGGTACCTGCCGGAACATTCACACTGAATGATCCGTCGCCAGCACTTTGTACTACCTTGGATAATTCCCTGATCAGGATGCTGGCTCCGGGAAGGGGTTCTCCTTTTTCGTCGACTACTTTTCCACTAATGGTTCCTGTGGCAAGCTTATCGGCAGCATGGTTGTTGACTGGTAAATTCACGTTAGTCGTGGCGGAGGCGGGAATACTGTTCAAGAGCATACATGCAATGGAAGCATAAACCACAACCCTCTGCCTAGACAGTAAAGGTTTTTTCATTTTAATTAATAATTAGTTAAAAAGGGAAATTTGTTATCGGTTTCCTTGGAATTGCTGCAAAGCTAGGGGACCTGTGTAAAGGGGAGGTTAAGTTACTTTTATCTTTACGGGTTTGTAATTTTAGTTTAAATCGATTTACTTCCGTGCAAAAAATGTCTTAACTGCAGAAATAGAAAGGGGGCCAGCAAGCTCGAAATTAAGACTGGCCTGGTTCAGCATTCAGGATTAAGGTGAGCGTGAACTAATTTTCCATTCTATTTCTTTAGTAGGTTAATTTTATTATGTTAGTAAATCGAAATATCCTTATGCCGTTAAAAAAAGTCCAACATCACGAAACCAGTAGTATGGAATGGAGCTCCTTTAAGGAGGGCGACTGGAATGCCTATATGCAACTTTATAATACTCATTTTAAGGCGCTTAATAACTATGGCTATAAATTTACCCGGGATGTAAGCCTGATTGAGGATGCAGTACACGATCTTTTTGTTCATCTATGGGCCAAAAGAAGTCAGCTGGGGGACCCGGTTTCGGTAAAAAACTATCTTTATAAATCACTGCGGAACTTATTGTTCAGGAAGATGGAAACGCAGCAGCGCTTTGTAAAGATAGAGTCCGATGAAGATTATCCTTTCAACTTCGAAGTATCGTTTGATACGGTTTTTATAGCCGATGAGTCGAAAAAAGACTTACAGAGGAAGTTAAAGGAAGCGATTCAAACCTTATCTGCCAGGCAACAGGAAATTATTTATCTGAGATTTTATGAGGGTTTGAGTTATGAAGAGGCTGCAGATATCATGAATTTAAATATCAGTTCTACCTATAAACTGCTGTATAAGGCCATTGGTAAACTTCAGGAACGTGTTAAACTGGTTGATTTGTTGATGATTTTTACTGTTTTCGCGTCAAAAAAAGCACTTTTAGAAATTAATTAATTTTTTTTAAAAAAGTAGGGATAATTTAGGCGGGTTCATGTATATAGGGAGTATAATAACTTGCTGATATGGATTTTTCTAGATTTACACATTATACTTTTGAGGATTTTTTGAACGATGATGTCTTCGTGGCATTTGTTCTCGTGCAAAATGCTTCGGATTTATTGGCCTGGGAAAAATTCAGAGCGGAATATCCATATAAAAGCAAAGTAGCTCTTGCGGCATTCGATACCATTTCCACTTATCGCAATCAAAGAGTATTTAGCAACGATGCTGCCCAGCAATCTGTTTTCGAAAAAATAGCTGAGACCATCACGGCAAGCCAGCCAACAGTCAAAAAACTTTCTTTCTCCACTTTCTTCAGGGTTGCTGCAATTTTCGCAGTAGTGATTTTACCGGCTGTCCTTTACTTTACTTTTTGGAATAAGGATGCGGTAAAAACCGATTATGGCATGATCAAAACCATCACTTTGCCTGACGGATCGGAAGTAACGCTGAACGGTAATTCGAAAATCAGTTATGCCGCAGACTTCGGGCAGGGGGCAAGGGAAGTTTGGATTGACGGTGAAGCGTTATTTAAGGTTAAGCACATCAACATTGATACGAACAATATCAAGCCCTCAGAAAAATTTATCGTGCATAGCGGCGACATGAACATTGAAGTATTAGGAACCACCTTCAATGTAAAGCGCAGGCATGAAAAAACCTGTGTAGGGCTGCTGACGGGAAAGATCAGGGTGGATTACGATGACGAAGCCCAAAACCGGAAGCAGTTTGTGATGAAGCCTGGTGACCTGGTAAAGTATGGTGGCGAAAGCAACCTTGTTCATCAGAAGATGGTTAACCCGCAACATTTAACCGCCTGGATCAACCGTCAGCTGGTATTTCAAAATGCCAGTCTGGAAGAGATGATCGGCGTATTAAAAGACGACCTGGGCTACGATGTTATTTTGGGCGATGAGAAGCTCAACGGGCTCAGGGTTGAAGGAGAAATTAATGTAGGCAGTGTTAAAGAACTGCTTCAGATTTTATCGACCACCTTGCATGTAAATATTACAACACACAATAAGAAAATAACCATTACCCAGTAGTAAGGGTAGGATTTAAGCGCTTGAATCCTATCCTGGCTATAGAAACAACAAAACAATTAACCAACAAAACCTAAACTAAACAGGATTATGAGATTACTCTACCTTAGGAGGGTGGCTAAATACGGCTGCCTGACTATGATGCTCTGCGCGTGTACGTTATTTTGTTCGGCCCAGCTGATGGCCCGCAACGTGGCCCATGCGAATGGCGTAAAAGCGCAAACCATTAATACTAATAAAATATCACTTAAAAACGCCGTACAAATTATTAAAACACGGTTCGATATTAAAATAGCTTACAAGGCTGGCATTCTGGAGAACAAAGACAGCAACCTTACTGAAACACAGCTGATGGCGTTTGGCGATGCCAAGACGGCCTTAACTTTTGCTCTTGATGGCTCAACGCTTGATTTTAATAAGATCAGCGATTCGCAGTACATCATTGTAAATGCCACAGTGGCTAATGCAGCTGATGTGATTAAAGGAACAGTGATTTCAGCCAGCGACAATCTTCCATTGATCGGCGCGACCGTTTATATTAAAGGAACCAAGACGGGTGCATCGACTGATACACAGGGACAATTCAGCCTTACTATCCCAAACGAACTGGTTGGAAAACCCATCATTTTAAGCATTGCGTCAGTAGGTTATGAAACGCTTGAAGTTCCGGTAACTGATTTCAAATCGCCTGTGAGTGTGAAGTTGAAAGAGAGTGCCAGCAGCTTAAACGACGTGGTGGTTACGGCTTTAGGAATCAAACGTGACAGCAAAGCATTGGGTTATGCCGTTACAGAAGTGAAAGGATCGGAGTTTACTCAAGCCAGGGAAAATAACGTTGCCAACGCTTTAACCGGTAAAATTGCTGGTGTGAATGCTACTGGTTTGTCAACCGGTCCGGGTGGGTCGAGCCGGGTAATTATCCGTGGTAATGGTTCATTTAATGGTAACAATCAACCGCTTTACGTAGTGAATGGTATGCCGATTGATAATAGTGTACCAGGAGGTGCTGCGACTACAAACGGACTGGCAACAAATGTTGACAGGGGTGATGGAATTTCCAGCATCAATCCTGATGATATTGAAAGCATAACCGTATTGAAAGGCGGTACTGCAGCGGCTTTATACGGCTCTCGTGCGAGTAATGGTGTAATTTTAATTACCACTAAAAAAGGAACCAAGCAAAAAGGCATTGGTGTAGATTACAATTCGACGTTTACAATTGAAAATGCGATTAACGATAACGATTACCAGTATGAATATGGGCAGGGATTAAACGGCGTAAAGCCGATGACTAAGAATGATGCCATTGCAACGGGTCGTTTGTCATTTGGAGCGAAGATAGACGGTTCTGACTATGTGGCTGCCGACGGATTAACCCATCCCTATAGTGCGGTAAAAAATAACATTGATAACTTTTATTCTACGGGCACGAACTTTACGAATACCATTGCTTTTTCGGGAGGTACTGATGGCATTGTTTACCGTTTATCTTTATCGGATTTAGATAGCAAAGGGATCATCTCTACAACTAAATTTAAACGACAAACGGCCAACTTAAATATCAATGCAAAGATTACCGATAAGATCAAAGTTGAAGGTTTGGCCCAATACAACCTGGAAAGAGGTTATGGACGAACCCTTGCGGGCGACGCTTTGGGTAACCCGAACTGGACGCCGTATGAAGTAGCCAATACCGTAGATGTGCGCTGGCTGGCTCCGGGTTACGATGCTGCGGGAAATCAAACCCCGTGGAACGATGCCGGTATTGCCACAAACGGGTATTTTGTGATGAACAAATATCAGCAGAATGACGTGAAGAACAGATTTATAGGCCAGGGATCTATCACCTATGATATTGTTAAGAACTTTCAGTTAAAGGGGGTAATCAGCCGCGACTTTTACAACTATAATTATGTGAATATTTTGCCAACGGGCGATATTTATATTCCTAAGGGTCAGTATTCGGGTATTAAATCGGACGTTTCGGAGACAAACTCACTTGTTACGGGAAATTATAAAAACCGCATTGCTGATAAAATCGGAATTTCCATTTTGGGTGGAGCGAACAGCCGCCGTTTTGAAAATAAACAGTTGAATATGGATGGCAATACTTTTACCATTCCATATTTCTACAGCTATAAAAACCTGGCTACTGCGAGTACCATTCCTACGTATCAAAGAATGAGGACAAATTCAGTATTCGGGTCGGCTGACGTAGATTATAAAAGCATTTTGTTTTTAACGTATACGGCACGTAATGACTGGTTTTCTACTTTAAGTCCTGATAACAACAGTATATTGTATCAAAGTGTCGGGGGCAGTTTTGTGGTTTCTGATGCGTTTAAGCTTCCTTCATCCATCGATATTCTGAGGGTCCGTGCATCATGGGCTGAAGTAGGTGGTGGCGCTGCCGATCCGTATAAAATTAATTTAAGTTACAGTAATGTTCCAAGTGCCGGACAGCCGCTCCAGAATGTGACGACTAACGACATTACCAACCCGAGTTTGAAACCCTATACCTCTACCACTTATGAGGCTGGTGTAGAACTGAAAATGTTTAAAGGCCGTTTAGGTTTAGATTTTACGGCCTATAGCCGCAAAACCAGTGATGACATTCTCAATGCAGCCATCTCATCTACTTCAGGATATAATAATGCTGTATTGAACGTTGGTGAACTGAGTAATAAAGGAGTTGAGTTTTTATTAACAGGGTCTCCGGTTCAGGGTGATAAATTTGGCTGGAACATCAGCTATAATGTTGCTTACAATAAAAGTAAAGTAATTAAGCTGGTTGAAGGTACTAATACTTTTCAAATGGCCACTTCTGTAGGTAACTGGGGTTACATTAATCAAACGGTTGGTAGTTCTTATGGAACGATAGTGGGGACTAAGATATTAAGGAATAACGCGGGGGATATTGTATATAATTCAGCAACGAAGCGTCCGGTTGCAACAGGTTTACAGGAACTTGGAGATGGCGTAGCGCCGTTAACCATGGGATTAACTCAGGATTTCAGGTTCGGTAATTTTAACCTGAGTTTTCTGATTGATGGTAAATTCGGAAATAAAGTATTTTCGATTAAGGAGGTTTACGCTACCCGTTTGGGTTTAATGAAGAGTACCTTACCCGGTCGGGAAAATGGCTTAACCATTTCAGGTGTTGACCAGGCCGGTAATCCTTATTCGGCTTTAATTCCGGTAAGCGATTTGCGTGCCTACTACAATGATATGCGTAATTATTCTGAATTGTTTGTGCATGATGGAGGGTTTATCAAGCTCCGTCAGGCCATTTTATCTTACAATATTCCGGTTAAAAAACTGGATTTCTTAAAGATTCAATCGGCGAGTATTTCATTTGTTGCGCGCAATATCCTGACCTTCTATAAACAAACCGACAATTTCGATCCTGAATCGAGTTATACAAATGGTAATGCACAGGGTTTCGAATCAATCGGACTACCACGCACACGTACCTTTGGTTTAAACTTAATGGTCAAATTTTAATAATGAACGATGAAAAAGTTTACAAATAAATATAAATCAGCTGCTTGCGTAGTGTTATTAAGTGCGCTTTTAGCATCATGTACAAAAGACTTTCAGGAAATTAATACTGATCCTGAATCTTCAACATCTGTTCAGCCTGCTTTCGTTTTCACGAAAGCGCAATATGACGGCGCCAAGAATAATCTTAATCTGTTATTGGGTACCATGCAATACACGACGAGTTTCAATGATGTTGCTGGTTTCGGTTCAAAGTATGTTTCCAGTCAGAGTCAGCAATCTGCGGCGCAGTTCAGCAATGCTTATTATCAGGAAATTAATGAGCTTGCACTGGTAATTAATGCCGTGAAAGACAATCCGGAGCAGGTAAATTTACTGGCTGCTGCACGAATATGGAAAGCATACTGCTTTAGCCGCATTACCGATTTGTATGGTGATGTTCCTTATTCTGAAGCGGCTCAAGGCTATACCAACTCGAACTATAAACCTGCTTACGATGCACAGCGGAGTATTTATCTGGATCTGCTTAAGGAACTGGACGAATCGGCATTAAGTTTAAATGCAGCTAAAGGTACCTTCGGTCAGGCTGATTTGATTTATGCCGGTAATACCGTTAAATGGAAAAAATTTGCTTATTCAATGATGCTTCGTTTAGGCATGCGTTTAACCAAAGTAGATGTTGCCTTAGCTGAAACCTGGGTGAAGAAAGCGATAGCTGGCGGTGTGATTACTGATGATGCTGACATTGCTAAAATTACCTATATGAGTGCCGGGCAGGATATTAACAAAAACCCGATTGCTTTAAGTTTGTATAACAGTGATTATATTAAGGCTGATGGTGTGAGCAATGCGGAGGGTGGGAAATACCAGAATACATTTATTACCTATATGAAAAACAACAAGGATCCGCGTTTAGGTATACTATCGGTTGTTTATGTAAATGGTGTTCCAGATACTTCACTGGCGGTACAAAAGGGAATGCCGGCTACCTTAAGTGCCAAACCTGCTGATTTCGTGACTTATTCTGAGCCCAACCAGAAAACAGTGCTCGCCCAGGGTGGTGCAAAACTGATTTATACCACCGCTGAAACCAATTTCCTTTTGGCAGAGGCTGTTTTACGGGGCTGGTATACCGGAGGTGTTGCAGCTACGCTATATGAAACAGGTATCCGGGCTGCCATGAAGCAATGGTCGATTATCGCACCGGCGGATGGCATCATCAGCGATTTGCAGATCAATACCTATATCAAATACCATCCGTTCAATACAGCGGGAACTTTTGAGGCTAAAATGCAGCAGATTTACACCGAGTATTGGCTGGCTGCCTTTCCGGATGCGCAGGAGGCTTTTGCCAGTTACAGAAGAACCGGTTACCCGGCTTTGGTACCGGTTGTGTATGTAGGTAATGCAACGGGAGGCAGGATCTTCAGAAGAATGTTATACCCGCTTTCTGAGCAGAATTTAAACCGCGCATCGCTTGATGCTGCTATCGCCCGTCAGGGAGCTGATGATTTTATGACCCGCATCTGGTGGGATAAACTGTAATATATTCATGATATCCGGCAGGGCTTTACAGGCGCTGCCGGATTGATTAAAACATCCGAATGATATACCGAATATTTTTAATCTGCCTGTTTTTTGCGGGTACGGTTTCTGCGCAGCGTAATGATGTGGTGGAAGATGAAACCTCGAGCAGTTATAATTTAAACAAACCTGAGCGTGAGGAATGGTTGCGCAACACCGGCGCAGGTTTATTTATCCACTTTAATGTTGATGCCCAGCTGGGTGTAGTGATCAGTCACTCACTGGTTGGCGCCTCTGATGATTACACGGATCGTTATTTCAGCGAGCTGCCTAAAACTTTTGATCCCTCATCTTTTAATCCTAAAGAAATTGCCGAACTGGCCAAACTGGCTGGTATGAAATACATTGTGTTTACCACTAAGCACCATGCAGGTTTCTGTTTCTGGGATACCAAAACCACAGACTTTAAAATTACCAATACACCCTATAAAAAAGACCTGCTGAAAGAGTTTGTAAAAGCTACACGGGAAGCCGGACTGGATGTAGGCTTTTATTTTTCTCCGGAAGATTTCAATTTTCTTTATAAGCATAAGATTCCTATCAGCAGAAATATTACCAACCTTGACGCAGGTATAAAGAAAGAATATGCAGAATACAACCGTAAACAAACGGAAGAGCTGATGCAGAATTATGGTAAGATAGATGTATTGTTTATTGATGGTGATCCCAAGGAAACGGTAAAGGAAACTGCATGGAAAATGCAACCTGATATTCTGATTACCCGTGGTGCAATTTTAACCCCGGAGCAAACCCTGCCAGGCGCCAAGATTACTCAACCCTGGTTATCGCCGATTACCATCGGTACTGCCTGGCAGTACCAGCCCACCAACGAACGGTATAAGTCGGGTTCACAATTAATTGAGTTACTGATTGAAGCCCGGTCGAAAGGTGGTTCATTGTTACTGAATGTTGGGCCCAAGGCAAATGGTGCTTTAGCAAATGAGCAGGAGGACCGTTTGCGTGAAATGGGGGGATGGTATTTCATTAACCATGAAGCTATGGACGATGTACGCAGCTGGGTGGTGAGTAAAGAGCAGAATATTTATTTTACACAAAAAGCACCTGGAACATTATTTGCCATTGTGATGGACGCTAAAAACTGGAAAGAGGGCGAACGTAGGACTTTTCTGCTGAAGTCTGCAAAGGCCACTAATGAAACCAGGATTAGCGTATTGGGGCAAAACAGCCGGATTATAGAATATAAACCCGATCTGGATGTGTCCTCAAGATTTAAACAAACAGCAAATGGACTTGAGCTTTCTGTGGTGAAGGCACAACGTATTTACGATGATCACCGGTGGCCGAATCCGGTTGTGATTAAACTGGAAAATGTTGAACCCGTTTTTGCGGACGCAGCGATGGTTCAGAGTGGTGACTACAAGGTTGCTGCAGGTACTGCAACGCTAAATGGCAAGGTGCTTAATTATACTAAAATTAAACCCCAGCGGGCAAGATTTTATTACCGGCCTTATCTTGGGCAGGTAGAAACACTTTATGCGGGCGACTGGAAAATGAGCCCGTGGGTGAATATTAAGGCGGATGGAACTTTCTCCGGAACGCTCACATTACCGAAAGGTGCTTACGAATATAAAGCCATTGTGGAACAGCAAAATGTAATTATAGAAGGTGAAAACAAAGTTTTAAACTTACCTTAGGTGGTAGTAAAAGGTTTTATGATGAAGTACCTTCTGAATCAATTTCTGGTGAATAAAGTGAAATGCATGGCCTGGCTTTTGGTTTTGTGGGTTCAGGTTTTCACAGCCCGGGTAAGTGCACAAGTATTTAGCGGTTCAGGAATTATCCCTAAGCCTGTTGTTGAGCTGAGACAGTCGGGTAGCTTTTTGATTCAGAAAACAACCCGGTTGTATGTTGCCGGTGCTACGAAGCTGAGTACTTCATTTTTTGATCAGTACCTTGAAGATCTATCGGGTTTTTCATTGTTGCGAAGCAATAAAGCGGAGCCTAAGGGTATCAACCTGATCGTTGATGCGGGATTGAAGTTGAAGTCTGAGGCGTACCTGCTCGATGTTTCCAGTCAAAATATTACCATAAAAGCGATTGATGAAAGAGGTCTCTTTTATGGTTTACAGTCGCTGGTGCAGCTAATCAGAAATGAAGGGAAGGTTATTACCGTACCGGGATATCACATTGAGGACGCACCTCGTTTTGCTTACCGGGGTATGCATCTGGATGTGGCACGGCATTTTTTCAGTGTTGAAGTCATTAAAAAATGGCTGGACGTACTGGCTTTCTACAAGATCAATACTTTTCACTGGCATTTAACCGATGACCAGGGCTGGCGGATTGAGATTAAAAAATATCCCTTACTTCAAAGCCGGTCGGCCTATCGCAATGAGACCCTTATCGGACATAAAAGGGCTAATCCGCACCGTTTTGATGGTAAAAGATATGGTGGCTACTATACGCAGGAAGAAATAAAAGACATTGTTGGTTATGCCGCTGCACGCCAGATTACGACCATTCCGGAGATTGAAATGCCGGGACATGCTCAGGCAGTATTAGCGGCCTATCCCAACCTGGGTTGTACCGGAGGCCCTTATCAAACCGCAACTTACTGGGGTGTTTTTGACGATGTTTTTTGTGCAGGCAATGAAGAAACCTTTCACTTTCTTGAGGGGGTGCTGGACGAAGTCATCCCGTTGTTTCCATCGGCCTACATTCATATAGGTGGCGATGAGTGTCCGAAAACCCGCTGGCATGGTTGCCCGAAATGCCAGAAAAGAATTAAAGAGGAGAAGCTTAAAGACGAGCATGGATTGCAATCGTATTTTATCGCCCGTATGGAGCGATACCTGAATGCTAAGGGGAAAAAGATTATTGGCTGGGACGAAATTCTGGAAGGTGGACTGGCACCCGATGCTACCGTAATGAGCTGGAGGGGATTGGAAGGTGGCATTGCTGCCGCCAAACTGAAACACGATGTGATTATGACGCCTGAAAAGTTTCTTTATCTCGATTACTATCAGTCGCTCAACAAAAGTGAACAAATTGCTGCAGGTGGCTATCTGCCCCTACGGAAGGTTTATGATTACGAACCCATGCCTGCCGAATTGAATGCAGAAGAACAGCAATACATCAAAGGGGTGCAGGCGAATGTGTGGAGCGAATATCTTAGCGATGCATCCAAAGCGGAGTATATGATATTTCCGCGTGTGATTGCCCTTGCGGAAACGGCCTGGTCGGCAAAAGCGCAGAAGGACTATCCTGATTTTCTGGCTCGCTTACTGGCGAATGGGCGGTTTTTGAAAAAACTGAACTATTCGACCGCTTATTATGACATCGCTTGTGAAAGTGTGGACGCTGCGAAGGGGTTTAAGCTCAGTACTGATTTGCCCAATGCCGAAATCCGTTATACTTTAAACGGTAAAAATCCAGGTACGACCAGTCAAATATATCGCAGTTTGATTGTAATTGACAAAACCGGAACATTGAAAGCTCAGCTTTTTAAGGCCGGTAAACCCAACGGGAAGTTGTTTGAACAGGCGATAGTTAAAAGTATGGCTTCAGGTAAAAAAGTTATACTTAACACTGCGGGGCAGGGCAATTATAATATTGATCCCCAGCGCTTAACCAATGGTATTCAGGGTTCTTATTTATATAATAGTGGAGAGTGGCTGGGATTAAGCGGAGGTGACTTTGAGGCGATAGTTGATTTAGGTGAAGAAAAGACCGTGCGTGAGGTGGGCATCAATACATTGAATTATCAGTGGCAAAAGATGCATCCGCCTAAATTGCTGGTGGTGGAGGTTTCTACAAATGAGCAATCGTTTAAAGAAGTATCGAGGCAAACGGTTTTTAGCCAGGAAGGAATTAACAGTATTCTGCACCAGCTTCATCCTGTTCAAGCCCGTTACGTACGCATCAAAGCCAGTAATGTTGGCGTTATACCTGATGGTTTTTATGGTGCCGGAACAAAAGCCTGGTTAATGTTGGACGAAATTATCGTAAATTAAATGACTATACTAATCGTTTTGCTTTGCATTGCGCTGTTAATCGTACTGATCTCGGTTTTTAAGGTCAATGCTTTTATTTCTTTTTTGCTGGTGTCGTTTCTTGCCGGGCTGGCGCTGGGTTTACCGCCCGCAAAAATCCCTGGTAGCATAGAAAAGGGGATCGGCGACGTACTGGGATCATTGGCCATTATCATTACTGCAGGAGCTATGCTGGGTAAACTGGTGGCTGAGAGTGGTGCTGCGCAAAAGATTGCTCAGGTAAGTATGCAGGTATTCGGGCAAAAGTACATTCAATGGGCTATGGTGCTGACGGGATTTCTGATTGGTATTCCGCTTTACTACGGTATAGGCTTTGTGCTAATGGTACCGCTGATTTTTTCGGTAGTGTATCGGTATAAATTACCTGCCTTGTACATCGGTTTACCCATGCTGGCTGCGCTATCAGTTACCCATGGTTTTTTGCCCCCGCATCCCTCTCCGGCGGCTTTGGTTGTGCAATTTAAATCCGATATGGGGCTGACATTGTTGTACGGTCTGGCGGTTTCCATTCCGGCGATTATTATTGGCGGCCCCATATTTTCGCGTACGTTGAAAAATATCAATGCTGTTCCTATCGCTTCTTTCAGCGCTGTTGAAATCGCTGATCAGGACCTGCCGAGCGGATTTAAAAGTTTTTTCACCGCCTTACTGCCGGTTATTTTACTGGCTGCAGCATCTTTCTTTCCGCTTCTACTAAGTGCTGATTCAGCCATTTTGCCCTATATCTTATTTGCCGGCCACCCATCTGTGGTGATGCTGATTGTATTGATTGTGGCCACCTGGTTGCTGGGTTTATCTCAAGGGAAAAAGATTACTGCGATTATGGGGATTTACGGTGATGCGGTGAAAGACATTGCCCTGATTTTATTGATTATTGCCGGTTCCGGCGCTTTAAAACAGGTTTTGACACAGAGTGGCGTAAGCAACCAGATTGCGGGTTATCTCCAGCATGTTGAACTGGAACCACTTTTCCTGGCCTGGCTGATTGCTGCGGTTATCCGCTTTTGTGTGGGTTCTGCCACCGTTGCGGGTTTAACCACTGCAGGGATTATTGTGCCACTGATGGAGCAAACACATACCAATCCAAACCTCATGGTATTGGCGGTAGGTGCCGGGAGCCTGATGTTCTCGCACGTAAATGATGCCGGCTTCTGGATGTTTAAAGAATATTTTGGCTTAAGTTTAAAAGACACTTTTAAATCATGGGCATTAATGGAATCAATAGTTGGCATTGTTGGTTTACTTGCCATACTTTTACTACACCTGATTATAGCTTAATTATAACACCTATATAAAAATGGAAAATTTAACTCCCGACGAACGCTTCGAACAATTAAAATTAAACCTGCCACCAGCACCTGCACCACTGGGTGTTTATAAGCCTTGTTTGGTTGATGGAAAATATTTGTATCTGAGCGGACATGGACCAGTTCAGGACGACAAATCATTAATTATCGGCCGTATCGGGTCAGATTTAAATCAGGACGAGGGTAAGCTTGCAGCTTTGCAGGTAGGTTTAACCATGTTATCGACTATTAAAGCCAATTTAGGCAGCCTGAACAAAGTTAAACGGGTAATTAAAGTATTGGGTATGGTAAACTGCACACCCGACTTCGAAAAACACCCATTCATCATTAACGGATGCAGTGAGCTTTTTGCAAAAGTATGGGGTGAGGAAAACGGGATTGGTGTACGAAGTGCAGTAGGATTTGGCTCTTTGCCAGACAATATCCCGGTAGAGATTGAGGCTTTATTCGAATTGTTTTAAACATGGAAAAGGAGCAAGCCTGGTACCTGCTGCCTGATGAAGCGCATATTGAAACGCCATCCCTTATTTTTTATGAGGAGCGTTTAACGGCCAACATCGGTTTGCTGAAAAGCATGATTAACCGGATTGAGCGGTTACGGCCGCATATGAAGACTTATAAGTGCAGGGAAATTACCAGGCTGCTGTTATCGGCAGGCATCAATAAGTTTAAGTGTGCTACCATCGCTGAGGCAGAAATGCTGGCTTTAGATAGGGTACCTGATGTTTTGCTTGCCTATCAGCCTGTGGCTGAAAATATGAGCCGGTTGTTTAAGCTTAAATGTCGGTACCCTGATACGGCATTCAGCTGCCTCGCAGATAGCCTGGAAATAGCCCGGCAACTTTCTGCAAAGGCTGTAGAAGAGCGCGCTGAATTGGATGTGTATATCGATTTGAATGTGGGTATGAACCGAACAGGCCTACTTCCCGGAATGGCTTTAAGTTTATTGGAAAACCTTCAGCATCTTCCGGGTATAACTGTTGTTGGATTGCATGCTTATGATGGTCATATCCATGATGCAGCGCTGGAGGCAAGGATCGAGAAATCGGCACCTGTTATCAAACAGTTACTGGATTTGCGGGAAAAGGTTGAAGCGCATTTAGGCTATGGCATTACCATTGTTGCCGGCGGTACGCCTACTTTCCCCATCTACGCTGCAGAAACAGATTTTGAGTGTAGTCCCGGTACTTTTATCCTTTGGGATAAAGGCTACCAGGATGCTTATCCGGAACAGCCTTTTCAAACCGCTGCACTGGTAGCGAGCAGAGTAGTATCACTTCCGGATGAGGGGTTGGTATGTACTGACCTCGGTCACAAAGCGGTTGCAGCAGAAAAGGAATTGAGGAACCGCGTGTTTTTTATTAATGCACCGTTGCTTGAGGTTCAAAGTCAGAGTGAAGAGCATCTGGTATTAAGTACTGCCGAACCTGAGGCCTACTTGCCTGGCGACATGCTATATGGATTACCTTATCATGTTTGTCCAACAGTGGCGCTGCACGAAAGTGCAATTTGCCTGAGAACAGATCGATCCCTTGATTACTGGGATATCATTTCCCGAAAAAGAAAAATTACCATTTAAGAAATAAGCATGTTTACAATAGACGCCCATTTGGATTTGAGCATGAATGCTTTGGAGTGGAACCGTGATTTAACACAGGAGGTTTCATCGATCAATAAGCGGGAAGAGGGTTTAACTGATAAGCCCGACCGGGCATTGGCAACGGTGTCGCTTCCGGAGTTGCGAAAAGGAAATATTGGTTTGGTGGTAGCTACCCAGATTGCGAGATATGTGGCCCCCGATAATCATCTGCCTGGCTGGCACTCGCCGGAGCAGGCCTGGGCCCAAACACAGGGTCAGCTGGCCTGGTATAAAGCCATGGAAGATGCGGGTGAAATGTTTCAGGTTTATAACCTGGAGACGCTTGAGAAACACCTTTCGTTGTGGCGGAATGATCAGCCTGCAACTGAAAAACCAGTGGGCTACATTTTGAGTCTGGAAGGTGCTGATTCTTATGTTACGCCGCAACATCTGGAACGGGCATGGGAGAATGGTCTGCGGGCTGTTGGTCCGGCGCATTATGGCCCCGGCAGGTACGCGCAGGGGACAGATGCTACAGGTAAGATGACCCCATTGGGGCATGAATTACTGAAGGAAATGGAGAGATTAAATGTTATCTTAGACGCGACGCACTTATGTGACGACAGTTTCTGGGATGCATTGGGCCGTTTTAGCGGACATATCTGGGCTTCGCACAACAACTGCCGTAGTCTGGTTAACCATAACCGGCAGTACAGCGATGAACAGATTAAAGCGCTTGTTGACAGAGGTGCCGTGATTGGTGCAGCGCTTGATGCCTGGATGATGGTACCGGATTGGCAAAGGGGAATTTCGCAACCAAGAGCGATGAACTGTAATCTGGAGGTGATGATTGATCATATTGATCACATATGCCAGCTTGCAGGCAACGCATTGCACGTGGGCATAGGTTCAGACCTGGACGGCGCCTTTGGCAGAGAGCAGTGTCCTTACGACCTGGAAACCATTGCTGACTTACAGAAAGTGCCGGATTTATTTAAAAAACGAGGTTACACCGATACTGATGTCGAAAACCTGATGCATGGAAACTGGCTACGTTTCCTGAGGAAGGCCTGGGCATAATATTTAGCTGATATGAATAAAAAACTACAAATTACCCTATGCCTGAGTCTGGCATTTTCAACATTTAACATTCCGGGCTTTGCACAAACGAAAGGCACGCTTCCCTTATATAAGAATGCAAAAGCACCTGTAGAAAGCCGGATTAAGGATTTACTTTCTCGGATGACTGTTGAGGAAAAAGTGGGACAGATTTCCATGCCATTGGGCTGGCCTATGTATACCAAGAATGGTAATGAGGTTGAAGTAAGTGAGGCCTTTAAAAAATCGTTAAAGGAATCGTATACGGGAATGTTGTGGGCAACATTGCGTGCAGATCCCTGGACTAAAAAGACCCTGGCAAATGGATTAAATCCTGAACTTGCGGCAAAAGCAACGAATGCCATCCAGAAATATGCGATTGAAAACACGCGTTTAGGTATCCCTGTATTGCTTTCTGAGGAGGCTCCCCATGGTCATATGGCCATTGGCACAACCGTTTTTCCAACTTCAATAGGGCAGAGCAGTACATTTGATCCTGAGTTAATTGAGAAAATGGCTGCTGCAATTGCTGAAGAAACACGGGTGCAAGGCGGACATATTGGTTATGGCCCGGTGCTGGATCTGGCTCGCGAACCGCGGTGGTCGAGGGTGGAAGAAACCTATGGTGAAGACCATGTACTGATCAGCCGGATGGGTGAGGGTATGGTCCGTGGCTTACAGGGGAAGTCGGTTAACAGCGGTGTGAATGTAGTGGCGACCTTAAAACACCTGGCTGCTTATGGTGCTCCGGAGGGTGGGCATAATGGAAGCAGCATCAACCTTGGCTTGCGGACGTTACATCAGTTTTATTTACCCCAGTTTAAGGCTGCTGTAAAAGCGGGCGTACTGTCGGTAATGACTTCTTATAATTCTATTGACGGTGTTCCCTGCTCTTCTAATTCGGTTTTGATGAAAGATATCCTGCGTCAGGACTGGGGCTTTAAAGGTTTCGTGGTTTCAGACTTAAACAGCATTTCAGGGCTAAAAGCCAACCATCATGTTGCGGCAACCGATGCCGATGCGGCTTCATTGGCCATTAATGCGGGGTTGGATGCTGATTTAAGTGGGATAGGTTATGGAAAATCCCTGCTGGATGCCATCAAACAGGGTAAAGTTTCTGGTCAGGTACTGGATACTGCCGTGAGCAGGGTGCTGCGGATTAAGTTCAGGATGGGTTTATTTGAAAATCCTTATGTTGATCCACAGGTGGCTAAACAAAAGGTAAGGGATGCCGGGAAAATCGGGATTGCCCGCGAGGTTGCGCGTGAATCGGTAATTCTATTAAAGAACCAGAATCAACTGCTTCCACTGAGTAAAAAATTAAAAAGTATTGCGGTTATAGGCCCTAATGCCGACAATGTGTATAACCAGTTAGGCGACTATACTGCGCCACAGGCAGATGGAAATGTAGTTACCGTTTTGCAGGGTATTAAAAATAAGCTAGGCGAAACAACGAAAATCAACTATATAAAAGGTTGTGGCATCCGTGATACGATGTCAAGTAATATCGATGACGCGGTATCGGCAGCGAAGAAATCTGATGCGGTGGTGATTGTACTGGGTGGTTCGAGCGCGCGGGATTTTAAAACGGAATATATTGAAACCGGTGCTGCGAAAGTGGATGCAAAAGCACAAACGGTTAGTGATATGGAAAGTGGTGAAGGTTATGACCGTGCAACACTTGATTTAATGGGCGACCAGATGAAGTTGCTGAAAGCAGTTATGAAAACAGGGAAACCTGTTGTGCTGGTATTGATTAAAGGCAGGCCTTTAAACTTAAACTGGGCTGCTGAACATGTCCCTTCGATACTTGATGCCTGGTATCCGGGGCAAGAAGGTGGTAATGCCATTGCTGATGTCCTTTTCGGCGACTACAATCCTGCAGGAAGGTTAACGATTTCGGTACCTAAATCTGTTGGACAGCTACCGGTTTATTATAATGCGCGCTATCCTGAGAAACATGATTACATTGAAATGGATGCTAAACCCTTATATTCTTTTGGATTTGGTTTAAGCTATACCACTTTTGGCTACCAAAATCTTCATATGGTTGCGAATACGGGACAAAAAACGGTGAGTGTTAAAATTGATGTAAAAAATACCGGATCTATTGATGGCGATGAGGTGGTACAGCTTTATCTACAGCATAAAAAATCGTCGGTTGTATTGCCTGGTAAACAACTGATAAAGTTTCAAAGAGTTGCTTTGAAGGCGGGGGAACAAAAGACGCTGAGTTTTACTTTGAATAAATCGGATCTTGAAATTTATAATCAAAAAATGCAATGGGTGGTAGAACCGGGTGCTTATCACTTAATGGTGGGTGGTTCGTCAGATGAAATTAAGCTGGAGGGCGACTTTGTGATTCAGTAGGCCATTTGGCGACGGTTCATTTGATCTTAATCCAGGGGGCGTAGCAAAAAAATAGGGCGATCAACCATTACAGCTGACCGCCCTTAAATTAACGCTCTCGGAACAAAGGTACAATTAATTTTGAATTATGCAAAAATATTAAATTTTGTATGATTAGTATTACTTTTAAATGAGAATTAGCCGATGTGCCTATTTCTCTTTCTGCTCAGATTTCGCCTCAGAAACGTGATTTCGGCTTAATCTTTGTTAAGGGTATGACTTAATATTTAAACCTATTTTATATCCAGAAGATGAACAAATTTCAAGCCCTATCCCGTAAAACATTCTCTTATTTTCTCATTTTAGCTGTGCTTTTCTTTTCTGCATGTTCAGAGACGCCGGAACGATTTTTTGATATTGCCATATTGAACACGAATATGATCAATGATTTTGCCAGTCCAGATCTTGCAAGGCACATTAATGACGAAACCAAAGAATTCCCTGACATCCCATCAAGTAAAAAGAAGGGCAATGAAGCCGTTACCAACATCACCAATAAGATTTTATATCTGGAGCAGTCGCTCGACAAAGTGAAGAAGCTATCTGTTTCCGGCGATGAAGAACAGGAAATCAAAGCGTTGTCCACATCATTGTACGAACTGGTTATCCCGGTCTATAAAAATGAGTACATGGCTTATGCGAAACTTTGTGATGCTAAAGGCAGCCAATCGGCTAAAGAAGTATTGATCAAAGATATTGATCAGAAGTATGGAATGCGTTTTGAGCAAAATTATAATCGTTTGATGGAGAAGGGCAAAGCATATGCGCAGGAACATGGTATTCAGGTGAACTGGGGCCAGTAGGGTATAAAAAAATCCCTTACAGAAATGTAAGGGATTTAAATTTGATTTTTGATGTACTCAGAGCGGGAATCGAACCCGCACGCCTGTTAAGGGCACAGGATTTTAAGTCCTGCGTGTCTACCAGTTCCACCATCTGAGCATTTGGTTGATTCCGAAACCGGAAGCCAAATTTAAAAATAAATGCCTCCTGGTAGGAAGGCATTTAGAGCGAAAGACGAGATTCGAACTCGCGACCCCGACCTTGGCAAGGTCGTGCTCTACCAACTGAGCTACTTTCGCATGAACAAAACCGATATGCTGTTTCGTTTTGGTGATGCAAATATAGAGAGATTTATATTTCTGTCAAGGGATTTTTTATTAAAAATTTAATATTTAATTTAAATTGCTGGCTTTCAGGGCAACAAAAATTAAATCATTTTCAAATCCTCTTCCCTGAAGGTAGCTGATGAGTTTCATTTTTCTTTTTAAGGGGTTTGTTTCGTTTAGAGAAGCCGCTTTTTTCTCAGCCAACTGTATCAGGGTTTCGAGATATTCATCATCGTTCATACTGTATAGCGCTTTTTGAAGAATCCGCTCGGGGACACCTTTAAGTTTTAATCCCTGTTTGATTTTTGTACGGCCCCATTTTTTGATGCGGAATTTTCCTGAAGCATATTGCAATGCAAAGCGTTCCTCGTTCAAAAAGTTATTGGTAATCAGATCAGAAAGAATTTCTTCCAGCTCATCGCCACGCATTCCCCATTCCACCAGTTTGTACCTGACTTCTTTTTGAGACCGTTCCTGATATACACAAAAACTTTCAGCCTTGGCTGATGCCTGTTTTTTATCTAATATTGCTGTCTCTTCTTTACCGCTTTTCATAATTATTTACTGAAATTCGTAAAAATAAAAACCTTTAGCATATTTTTCTTAATATAATCACATGCTGGACCCAATATATACCCTCTCTACCATCGCCGGGATTTTAAATTCCGATACCCGGTTACTTGATGGAGAAGTGGTTATTCAATACCTGATTATCGATAGCCGTTCGGTATTTATGCCTGAATCTGCTTTGTTTTTCGCGTTGGTTTCTCACCGCAACGGACATGAATTTATAGCGGATGCCTATAGTAAGGACATTAGAAATTTCGTGATCAGTAGTCCACATTATATTGATCAATACCCAGATTGTAATTTTATTTTAGTTGACGATGTGTTACGTGCTCTTCAAAAGCTGGCCATTGCTCACCGGAATTTTTTTAAACTCGATACTATTGGTATCACTGGGAGCAACGGTAAGACAATTGTTAAGGAGTGGCTCTATCAGCTGCTGGCTGCCGATTATAATATTGTAAGGAGTCCGAAGAGCTATAATTCTCAAATCGGTGTACCATTTTCGGTTTGGCAGATTGATACTGATCATACACTTGGAATTTTTGAAGCAGGCATATCTGCCATTAATGAAATGGAGTTGCTGGCCGATATCATTCAGCCAAAGATTGGAATTTTAACCAATATTGGGGAGGCACATGCAGAAGGCTTTGCTTCAAAGAAACAAAAGTTAAAAGAGAAATTGAAGCTGTTTGAAAACAGTGACCTCTTTATTTATTCGCCTGATTATGTAAATGAGGTGAACTTTAAGGCGCTGCCGGGCAAACGAAAGTTTAGCTGGAGCACTAAGGCTGAAGCCGATCTTCGTATCATTGCGATTGAACCTATTGAAAGCAACTGTTACCTGAGGGCTATATTTGAGGATAGGGAGATTGAGTGTATGCTTCCTTTTAAAGATAAGGCTTCAATAGAGAATGGCATGATCTGCTGGGCTACTTTATTAGCTATGGGTTATAGCGCACAGCAGGCAGATTCGCGTTTGGAAAAGCTAAGTCATGTAAGTATGCGGCTTGAACTCAAAAACGGTATTAACCAATGTTCGATCATCGATGATTCTTATAGTGCTGACATTTCTTCGCTGGCCATAGCGCTCGACTTTCTCAATCAGCAGAATCAGCATGCGAAGAAAACTGTTATTCTTTCTGACTTATTTGAAACGGGCAGAGAGGATGAGGATTTGTATGGTGAAATTGCCGGTTTACTGGCACAGAAAAATGTGAATCGGCTGATAGGTATCGGAACGCAGATTACGCAGTTTTCGACACTTTTTGAAATGGAGACACAGTTTTTTGAGAATACTTCAGCATTTATAGAGGCGTTTCCGGGTTTAGTATTTAATCACGAAACGGTTTTGGTTAAAGGAGCCCGCCGTTTTGAATTTGGGCGGATCAGTAAATTGCTAACGCAAAAAATCCACGACACGGTTTTAGAGATTGATTTAAATGCCATGGTTGGCAATCTGCAGTTTTATCGTTCTAAATTAAAATCAGGAGTAAAAATTATGGCGATGGTTAAGGCCTTCTCTTATGGAAGCGGAAGTTTTGAGATTGCCAATTTGCTACAATTTCACAAGGTGGATTATCTGGCCGTGGCCTATGCAGATGAAGGGATAGCACTGAGAAAAGCCGGGATTAGCTTACCTATTATGGTAATGAGTCCTGAGGAATCAGCGTTTGAAGCGATAGTCAAATACAATCTGGAGCCTGAAATCTACAGCATCGGGATACTGAACAGCTTCCTTAATGCACTATCTGATTATGACTTTGATTATCCGGTACACATCAAAATAGATAGCGGTATGCATAGATTGGGCTTTGACGAGCGTGAAATTGATCAGCTCCTGATCTCAATTAAAGATTCTCAGCGGATAAAGGTAAAGAGTATCTTCTCTCACCTGGTAGCAAGTGCAGAAGCGGAGCATGATGGTTTTACGCAACTGCAGATTGATCGTTTTGGAGTTACTGCTGCAAAACTTATTGATAGTTTGGGCTACAGGCCTTTGCTGCATATTTCGAATACCTCGGGTATTAGCCGCTGGCCCGATGCACAACTGGATATGGTTCGTTTGGGAATAGGTTTGTATGGTTTCGATTCAGGTATTTTAGCGAATAAAGGCTTGCAAACCACTATGGTACTTAAAACTACAGTGACCCAGGTAAAGGAACTTACTGCAGGAGAAACAGTTGGGTATAGCAGGAGAGGGGTAATGCCGGATGGGGGGAAAATTGCTACTGTAAAAATTGGGTATGCTGATGGTTATACCCGCGCATTTGGAAATGGGACGGGTAAAATGTTAATCAACGGTCAGCTGGTACCTACTATTGGTTCGATTTGTATGGATATGACTATGCTTGATGTAACCGGCATTGATGTAAAGCCTGGTGACGAAGCGATTGTTTTTAATCATGAGCACAATATCATGACACTTGCTGAGGAAATTAATACGATTCCATATGAAATACTAACCAGTATTTCCCAACGTGTGAAGCGGGTTTACTTTTATGAATAAGTGGTTGGGCTGATGAGTAATGAACCAATTCAGTTTGTAAAGAATTTTGAATAAGTTTGCAGCATGAATAAGATCGGGAAAGCTATTTTAAACTATATCATAAAAGGTTTATTAATTGTTGTCCCCATTGCTGTGAGTATTTTTATCGTGGTGTGGGCAGTTACAACCGTAGATAGCTGGTTAAATGTGAATAATATTCTGGGTGTGAACCCTAAAACAGGGGAAAGCCGGAATATTCCTGGTTTAGGTTTACTTACTGTTTTGACCATTATTTTAATGGCTGGTATTTTTGTAACGAATCTGGTTACTGAGCCGATGTACAACTGGTTTCAGCGGATGATGCAACGAATGCCGCTGTTTAATTTTATTTATTCTTCCATAAAAGATTTAACTGAAGCATTTGTTGGTGACGAAAAGAAGTTTAATCACCCGGTTTTGGTTGAAGTAGAAGGCGGTTTGAAGAAAATCGGATTTCTAACACAGCCACATCTTGAAAAACTGGATTTGCCCGATGAGGTAGCTGTTTATTTTCCGCTGTCATATTCTTTTGCCGGCCAGCTTTGTATTGTAAATAAAGAGCGGGTTAAAGATTTGAATATGAGTGCTGCTGATGCAATGAAACTGGTGGTGAGCGGCGGTGTAAGCGGACTTTAAAAAATATTCCGTCCACTAAACAGGAGGATCGTGATGATGAGAAAAGCAAGTAAAATCCTGGTGTAGTATTCACGGATAAATAAGCCGGTTAAAACCAGCAAGTCATCATCGATATTGCTATGAATTAAACCGCTTCCTGACGATGAGTTGTAGATAATCTGTTTATCTGTATGGTTGTTCAATGACCACCTGCTTAACCAACTGTTTTGAAAACCCCAGTCAAATACTTCGCCGGAGGGGAACTGTACTTTGGCTTTAAAATTTAACCAGTCATAGCGGATAGTCGCGATGATCTCGTTCTGGTTGTTTAGAATCTGTGTTTCAGGATTTGAATAACCCTGGCTTCTCAAAAGATAAATTTCCTTTTGTGTAGTGGCAAATGCTGAATTTTTTAGCGAGTTAAAGTTGATTGAAAATTTAGGCGTAGCATGATCAAACACCTGATAATGGCTGTCGAATAAACCTTTTCTCCAATTTAATATTTGCTCCATCAACTTACCGTGCCTTTATTGTTAAGACTGCGGAATAAACGAATCGTTACAGAAATTGTTTGTTAAATAAAAAAGCCCCCATAAAGTGTCTGACTTTGTGGGAGCTTTATATCGATTAGCCTTTTACATCAGGAACATTCCAGTTTATTTTCCTGATTAGAAGTTAGGTTTAAGGACATATTTGTCGTAGAACCTGAAAATATGTTCGGCAGCTTCTTCAGCAGTGTCTACTAAACGGAAGAGGTTTAAATCTTCTTCGTGTATGTTATGTTCTTTCTCGAGCATGGTATTTTTAATCCAGTCGATTAATCCGCTCCAATAATCTTTTCCAAGCAATACGATTGGAAAGCGGGCAATTTTACCGGTCTGAATTAAAGTTAAGGCTTCAAAGAGTTCATCCATAGTACCAAATCCACCCGGAAGAACCACAAAGCCCTGGCTGTATTTCATGAACATTACCTTGCGGACAAAGAAGTAATCAAATTCCAATAGTTTATTGTGATCGATATATTTGTTATGGAACTGCTCGAAAGGAAGTTCTATATTCAGACCCACTGACTTGCCACCATTGGTATGTGCACCTTTATTTCCGGCTTCCATAATTCCCGGGCCACCTCCGGTAATCACCCCATATCCACGATCGGTTAATAACTTACCGCACTGTTCCGCCAGTTGATAATACCTGTTTGTTTGCGCGGTCCGTGCAGAACCATATATAGTAACACAGGGGCCTATCTTGGCCAATTTCTCGAATCCATCTACAAATTCGGCCATGATTTTAAAAATCTGCCATGAATCTGTTACTTTAATTTCCTGCCAATCTTTATTTTCAAAAGCACTTCTTATTTTTTCTTCACTCGTCATAAATTCTGTATTCTAATATTAAAATCTGGTTTGCGTGTCTGTTTTTTTACTGATGAAAAGCAAACCAATAAATGTGATTAAACCGTTGATTAAGATCAGTTCAACACTGAAAACGTAGCCACCAAATAACTCTTTGGAGTAGCTTGAAAGCAAGTAACATAAAAAAGGCGATAATATGCAAACAATTGGTACTATTTTATCGTGCAAACCTCTTTTTTTTACGAAAAGTCCGAAGCTGTATAAGCCCAAAAGTGGCCCGTAGGTATAGGAAGCGATGGTGAAAATTAAACTAACTACCGACGAACTGTTTACGGCATTGATTACTATTATCACCAGAAACATGAGTACGGAGAAAGCAACGTGTACAGTATGACGTTTCTTCACTGCATCTTTCGCATTGATGTTATCTTTTTTTGCCATTCCCAGGAAGTCGACACAAAATGATGTTGTTAATGCGGTAAGGGCCGAGTCTGTTGTGGCAAAGGTAGCGGCCGTTAACCCCAGCATAAATATAATGGCGGGTATCGCCCCGAGGTTGTTCAGGGCTATCTCCGGAAATAATAAATCTGTTCTGGGCTTCCCGGTGATGTGATCAAGGGGAATATCTATTCCGTTTTTAGCAGCGAAAATATACAGTAGTGCACCAACGCTCAGGAAGAAGACATTTAAAATTACGAATACACCTGTAAAGGTGAACATGTTCTTTTGTGCTTCTTTAATGGTTCCCATGCTCAGGTTTTTCTGCATTAAATCCTGATCCAAGCCTGTCATGGCGATAGTAACGAAAATGCCACCTATAAACTGTTTACCAAAATAAAACTTGTTGGTCAGGAAATCTTCCAGAAAAAATATTTTTGAATAGCTGCTGTTTTTTACCGTTTCAAATGCCTGTGGGATATTGAAATCAAGGCTATTGCAAATGAAATAGATGGTTAAGAAAACCGATAAAACCAGGAAAAATGTTTGCAGGGTATCGGTGATGATAATGGTTTTTAATCCGCCCTTAAAGGTGTATGACCAGATGAGCGACAGGGAAATCAGCACTGTTAACCAAAATGGAACGTGATAATTGTCGAAGATGAAGCGCTGGAGCACGATTACTACCAGATACAATCTGGTAGCAGAACCAAGCGTACGGCTTAACAGGAAGATGGATGCTGCGGTTTTGTAACTGTAATGGCCTAATCGCTGCTCTATATAACTGTAAATGGAGGTTAAATTCATTCTGTAATACAGCGGCAATAACACTGTACAGATGATGATAAAGCCAACGGCATTTCCCAGTACGAACTGAAAATACTGAAACTGATTGCCTGCGGGGGCACCCACTTCACCGGGAACGGAGATAAAAGTTACCCCTGAAAGTGCAGTTCCAATCATTCCAAATGCAACCAGATACCATTTTGAGTTTCTGTTGGCAACGAAAAATGAATTGTTATCCGAAGAATCTTTAGAGGTGACAAAGGAAATGATAATGAGCAGTAAAAAGTAACCGATCAGGAAGCATAACAGTATGGTTGGCGACATAGATTTGTTTTAAGAAGATAAATGTATGAAATTACTAATAAAATCAATAGTTAGATAGTTCATTAATTCAATTGCTCATCAGCAATTTGTTCAATATTTCATTAAGCATCTAGCCGGCAAACTAATGCCTGTTCGATCAATGAACTAATAAACATTTTTACATATTTTTGCGATATGAATTTTTCATCCAAACTGCTTGAAGATGCAGTAAACGAATTCTCGAAATTACCTGGTGTGGGACAGAAGACGGCGTTGAGGTTAGTTTTACATCTTTTAAATAAGGAACAGGAGGAGGTGAACCAGTTTGGAAATACGCTGATTAAGTTAAAGCAGCAGATTAAAAATTGTAGCATTTGCTACAATATCTCAGATCACACGATTTGCGAGATTTGCACTTCACATAAGCGGGATAAGGAAACCATTTGTGTGGTTGAAGATACGCGCGATGTAATGGCTATTGAAAATACCGGGCAATATTTTGGGGTGTACCATGTTTTGGGCGGGTTAATCTCTCCGATGGATGGCGTTGGTCCTGCTGATTTGTACATTGATTCGCTCGTTCAACGTGTTGGAACCGGTGATGTTAAAGAAGTAATCCTGGCCTTGAGCCCTAATATGGAAGGTGATACTACCTTGTTTTACCTGTATAAAAGATTGAAGGAATTTAATGTTCCGATTACCACCATCGCCAGAGGAATTGCCTTTGGCGGAGAATTGGAATATACCGATGAAATTACCCTTGGACGTTCGATTGTTACCCGTGTGCCTTACGAAAACGCGATGATGAAGTAGTGTTGACGATCAGCGGTAAATGCAGCAAGTAAAAACTAAACAACAACCATTTAATGAAAGATAAAGTTATCATCATCACCGGTGCATCAAGCGGAATTGGAAAAGCTTGTGCCGAGGAATTTGCTAAACGTGGCGCAAATCTTGTTTTGGCTGCCCGTCAATATGTTACGTTATGTGAAATTACCGCTGATCTGGAAAAACGATACGGTATAAGGGCTGTTGCTGTTCAGGCGGATGTGAGCAAAGAGGAGGATTGCGAACTGATCATCAAACAAGCACTTGTTTCATTTCAAAAAATAGATATTCTCGTTAATAACGCAGGATTATCTATGCGTGCTTTGTTTAACGATCTGGATTTATCAGTACTAAAGAATTTAATGGATGTTAATTTCTGGGGCACGGTTTATTGTACAAAATATGCTTTACCGGAGATATTGAAAGCAAAGGGTACTGTTGTCGGGGTTTCATCGATTGCCGGTTTCAGGGGATTGCCAGGACGTACGGGTTATTCAGCATCGAAATTTGCGATGAACGGCTTTCTTGAATCGCTGAGGACTGAGCTTTTGAAAACCGGCGTGAACGTATTGGTGGCCTGTCCGGGATTTACGGCCTCGAATATCCGAGTTACAGCTTTATCAAAAGATGGCGCTGCGCACGGAGAAACTAGCATGGACGAAGGAAAAATGATGACATCTGAAGAGGTTGCAGGTATTATAGCAGATGGTGTTGAAAAACGCAAACGCACTTTGGTGATGACAGGTCAGGGTAAGCTAGCCGTTTGGATGAACAAGCTGTTTCCTGCTTTTGTAGACAAAAAGGTTTTTGATTTATTTTCAAAGGAGAAAAACCCATTGATCTAGATTAAAGTTGAAGTGTTAGATGTGGGTTTTGGGCGTCTAGCCAAAAATGATTCCTGTATTTTAAAAGTTGGGGCAACCTGATTATTGCAATCCGTTTGCCGAACTTTTTCGTTTGTTAAGTGTTGACTGAAAAAAAATCAATATGCTTCAAAAACTAGTTTTAGTAATGCTCTTATTCCAAACCATTATATCCTCAGCACAAGTAAAAACAGTTAAAAATATCAATTACGCGGGCACTACTGCCGAGAAAAATACGCTCAACATCTTCTATAAAAACGACGGCGTAGCGGATAAGCCTGTTTTGATTTTTATACATGGCGGTTCATGGAGTAGCGGAAAAAAAGAGACTTACTGGTGGCTGGGGCGTAATTTTGCCAGAAAAGGAATTGTCACAGTAATCATTAATTATCCTCTGGCTCCAGATGCTCAATATGGTAAAATGGCCGATGATTGTGCTTTAGCTGTAAAGTGGGTAAAGGAGAACATTTCCGGATATCAGGCCAATGCAAATATGCTTTTTGTAATGGGTCATTCTGCAGGCGCGCATTTAGCAGAACTCATCAACAGTGATCCGAAATATTTTCAGCATGCCGGGATCAAAAACCCAATTAAAGGAGTGATTTTAAATGACCCTTTTGGTTTGGATATTCACGAATATTTGACTGAAGCTGAAAAGGATGACTATTATTACGATTTCTTAAGAACTTTTACCAACCAGCCAGCGGTTTGGAAAACAGCGTCTCCACTGGAATATGTTAATCAGATCAAAAATCCACATTTGCTTTTTTATGGCAGTAAAACCTACGGTGCAATTAAGCTGCAAACCCCGAGGCTGTATGAAAAATTAAAAGCGAATAAGGTTCCTGTGGAAATCAGGGAAATTAAAGGTAAAAGTCATGTGCCTATGATTAGTCAGATGATATTTGGTGGGAACGATTTGTACAAAGACATTGTAACGTTTATCAACCATCAATCCTAAGCTTTTCTGTACTGTCGAATAAGCTGTAGTCCATTACTGTTTTCCCTTCTTCATTGTGGTAATGCATAATTCTAAATATCGCGTTCCATTCTATGTCTTCATCCTGATAGCTTGTCCGGGTATGTATTGTTTGTGCAAAGGTATCATCGAACGCCCTTAAAATCACAAAGATCTCCACCTCCGCAATTTTGAGTTCGTCTAAACTTTTTTCAAAAACCGGACTGTCTTCATTAACCGGATGCACTAATGTCCAGTTCAGGGAGAGTACGCTGATTTTGCTACGCTCCAGTTCCAACGGATAAAAACTCCTTTTGAGTTTTCCATCAACAGTCTCATTATAGGTCATGAACATTTGTGCTTCTACATCAATCAGGGCATTTTTCCTGAGATTAGCCAAACGGCACATGAGTCCGGTTTTACCTTGGTATGGTGCAACAACCATTTTCTTGCTGAAGATGACTTTTGATGTCGGTCGGCTGAACCGTCCATACAGTAAGCCTGTAGCCAATGCAAAGGCCAGCAAACCGAGCATGCTTTCAAACGCCGCTAAAATACTGGTAATAAAACCCTGAGGTGAGATGTGTCCGTAACCCACTGTGGAAATGGTTTGCGCAGAGAAGAAGAATGCATCGAAAAACTGGTCGCGCAATGTTGTACCCTTGGCGCCATCTAAGTTTTCGATGCCTACAACATTATAGGCAAAGGCAAAAAAGGTATTTACTATGAGGTAAGTAACCAGAATAACCAGGAAAAATCTTGACCAGCTCATGGTAACAAGGCGCGTATACGTATCATCAAATTTGAACCACGGTAAACCTGTACGCTCGATATTAGGCGTTCCATCGGTATTTAGAACGCGTTGATTTTTAATAACCGGACTTGAGCCGAAACCCAGATCATCATTGAATTGTACTTTTCTCTTGAAAAAAGCCATATATTTTTAGAAAGATTTTGGAATTATAAAAAAGTATGTCAATATTTGCTTTATACAAACATGATAATTAAAAACTTAAATAACAATTGGTGGTGGCATAACGAAATTCGTTAGGCACATTCTATTGTTATATATTTCAAAATATTTTACAAAAAACGAAGAGGATTGCCCAAAAAGCAATCCTTTTTTTATGCGATTTTTTTACAGGCCTAGGGTTCTGCAATCAAGGAATAAATTAATAAACGGTTTGAGAAATACGAACCAGCGCTTGAAAACATTAATATGAAAAGAATATTAAACCATTTATTTGAGAATAAAAGTTTCAGCAGGGAAGAGGCGAAGAATATCCTGATCTCGATTACACAGGGTGAATTTAATTCTTCACAGATTGCCGCGTTTATTACTGCCTATGCCATGCGTAACATTACAGTTGATGAGTTACAGGGGTTTCGGGATGCGATGCTCGATTTAGGGATCAAAGCTGACTTTTCTGATTATGAACTCATTGATTTATGTGGTACAGGTGGCGATGGAAAAGATACCTTCAATATTTCCACCCTGTCTTCTTTTGTGGTTGCAGGTGCAGGTCACAAGGTGGCTAAGCATGGTAATTATGGTGTATCATCGGGTTGTGGTTCGTCAAATGTGATGGAATATCTGGGCTATAATTTTACTAACGACCAGGATACGCTGAAAAGGAACCTGGATGCGGCAGGCATTTGTTTTCTGCATGCTCCTTTATTTAACCCGGCGATGAAAATTGTAGCCCCTATCCGTAAGGAATTAGGTGTAAAAACCTTTTTTAATATGCTTGGACCAATGGTTAATCCCTCACAGCCCAAATATCAGATGGTTGGGGTTTTTAGCCTGGAACTGGCTAGGTTATATGCCTATTTGTATCAGGATACCACGAAAAACTATACCATTGTACATGCACTGGAAGGCTACGATGAAGTCTCGCTTACCTGTGATGTAAAAACGTTTACGAATAAGGGGGAACAGATTTTAACGCTTAATGATATGGGTTTTGAAAAAGTTCCGGTAAATGCGATTAAAGGAGGAGATACCGTTGAATCATCAGCCAGAATATTCATGGATGTTTTAAACGGAACAGCAACGGATGTTCAGAACAATGTGGTTTTATGCAACTCGGCACTGGCCATCAGAACCATTAAGCCGACATGCTCTTTCGCCGATTGTTATTATGAAGCGGAAGAATCGTTAGCCAGCAAAAAAGCCCTGGAGAGTTTCAAAAAGCTGGTAGCGTAATGAAAGAAGTTAAGTTAAAGGTTTGTGGAATGACACTGGCCGCAAATATTGCCGCAGTAGCCAGTTTGCGTCCGGATTACATGGGATTTATTTTCTATAAGCAATCGCCAAGAATGATTACCGATGTATCTGCCGAGCTGATTAAATACATCCCTTCCGAAATCAAGAGTGTTGGTGTTTTTGTTAATGAGGAACTGGCGGTGGTGAAGAAGAAGATTCAGGATTATCAGTTAAAAGCAGTTCAGTTGCATGGTCAGGAAACTGTGGAGTACTGCGAAGACTTAAAAAACAGTTTTAACCAACTGGAGGTGATCAAAGCATTTGGAGTGGATGTGCACTTCGACTTTAGGGTTTTAAACGGTTATCAGAAAGTAACAGATTATTTTCTGTTCGATACTAAAACCAAAGCTCATGGCGGATCTGGTAAAACTTTTGACTGGAAGATTCTGGAGCACTATACCCTTGATCAACCTTACTTTTTAAGTGGAGGAATTGACCTGGAACATGCGGCGGCAATAGCTAAAATAGAAGATGTACGATTATATGCCCTTGATATTAATAGCCTGTTTGAAGTGGAGCCGGGCATCAAGAATGCCGGTAAAATAAAAGAATTTATAACAGCAGTAAAATAAGCAAGTTTATACTGATTCGCGACTATCAGAGAGCATTTAAAATAACTGTTCACATTAAATCTTCGCTTTTCAGGCTAACAAAATTTACAGATATGAAATACAAAGTAAACGAAAAAGGATATTACGGAGATTTTGGGGGCGCATATATTCCTGAAATGCTTTATCCAAACGTAGAGGAATTGCGTCAAAATTATTTAAAGATTATTGATGATGCTGATTTTCAGAAAGAATTTCATCAATTGTTGAGAGACTATGTGGGTAGGCCTTCTCCGCTATATCTGGCTAAAAGATATTCCGAGCGGTTCGGTGCGAATATTTTCCTTAAAAGGGAGGATTTAAACCACACGGGCGCACATAAAATTAACAATACTGTAGGGCAGATTCTTCTCGCAGAGAAGCTTGGTAAAAAAAGAATTATTGCCGAAACAGGCGCGGGTCAGCATGGCGTTGCTACAGCTACTGTATGTGCTTTACGTAATTTAGAATGCGTCATTTATATGGGCGAAGTGGATATCGAGCGCCAGGCACCTAATGTTGCCCGCATGAAAATGTTAGGTGCAAAGGTAGTTCCGGCAAGTTCTGGAAGCAAAACCTTAAAGGATGCCACTAATGAGGCGATGCGCGATTGGATCAACAACCCGGTGGATACCCATTACATCATCGGCTCGGTTGTTGGTCCGCATCCATACCCGGATATGGTAGCTATTTTTCAATCGATTATCTCTGAGGAGACTAAAAAACAGTTACTGGAACAAACCGGCAGCGAACAACCAGATTATGTATTGGCTTGCGTTGGAGGGGGAAGTAACGCAATGGGTATGTTTTATCATTTCATGGATGACGAAGATGTAAAGTTAATTGCTGTTGAAGCAGCTGGCAAGGGTGTTTCAAGCGGATTATCTGCTGCGACAACCTACCTGGGTAAGGAAGGTGTTTTACACGGCAGCAGAAGTATTTTAATGCAAACAGCAGATGGTCAGGTAGTAGAACCGCATTCGGTTTCTGCGGGTTTAGATTATCCGGGAATCGGCCCTCAGCACGCACACCTGTTTAAAACAGGTCGCGGGCAATATGTTTCGATTACCGATGAGGAAAGTTTAGATGCGGGTTTATTGTGTACGCAACTGGAAGGAATTATTCCTGCGATTGAAAGTGCACATGCATTGGCTTACCTCGAAAAAATGGAATTCAAGGGTGGGGAAAATGTTGTCGTTTGCCTTTCAGGAAGAGGCGATAAGGATTTAGATACTTACATTAAATATTTCAATTTATAACCCTAAATCCCTTAAGGGGACTATGAGGTTAATCTTTAAACAAATAAAAGCCCCCTTGGGGGTTGGGGTTATGAACAGAATTAAACAACTCTTCGAAGAGAAGAAAAATATCTTATCAATTTACTATACAGCTGGTTATCCTAATACCGGCGATACCATACGAATTGCTGAAGCATTGGAGAAATCAGGTGCAGATATGCTTGAAATTGGTTTCCCATACTCCGATCCGGTTGCAGACGGACCAGTTATTCAGGCAAGCAGCAAGCAGTCGTTAGACCAGGGAATGACGCTCAAACTTCTTTTCGAGCAGTTAAAAGATCTACGTAAAAGTGTAACTATACCTGTTTTGCTAATGGGCTATGTAAATCCGGTGTTGCAATTTGGTGTAGAAAATTTTTGTAAAGCCTGTGCAGAAGTGGGGGTAGACGGGTGTATTGTTCCTGATTTGCCAATGGTTGAATACGAGGAGTTTTACAAAGGTTGTTTTGAAGAGCACAATCTAAGTAATGTGTTTTTGATCACACCGCAAACTGCTGAAGAACGAATTCACAAGATTGATGGATTAACCAATGGCTTTATTTATCTTTTATCGTCTTCAGCAACTACAGGGAAAAACCTTGAGGTAGGGGATACCACAGAAACTTATTTCAGCAGAATTCAAAATATGAAGCTGAAAAACCCTGCGATGATTGGTTTCGGAATCAGCGACAAGCAAACTTTCGATAAAGCGTGTTCATACGCTAATGGTGCAATCATTGGTACAGCATTCGTGAAAGCGATAGCGGATGGAAATATCGAGGAGAATGTTGATGATTTTATGAAGCAATTTAAGCCTTAGGTTACCCTGCAATTAAATTATAATGTTTCTATTTTTGACCCATAAAAGGAATGTAAGGTATATTTAAGCAGATTGGCTTATTAGAAACTTACATTCCTTATATGGTTAGTTAACTCAAGAACTAAATTCAAGTAGCCGGTTCCGTGATTGAACAAGCGTCTATTTATCATTTCATCCATCTTTAACGTTTAGAAAACGATTTGACAATTCAATGATTGTGAATCTCTGAAATGGTTTTACCTTTGCTTAACAGTGCTAGATTATTTATCACTAAGCAATTCCAGTCATGGGAAGTAAGGAAAGAATTTTACGTTTAAAAGAAGAAACCAGAACCAGTATTCTGGATGCAGCCCTGAACATTGTTCAAACTGAGGGATGGCAGGCTTTGAGTATGCGTAAAATTGCTGATCAGATTGAATATACAGCGCCTATAATTTATGAATACTTTCCAAACAAGGAAGGGATTTTACTGGAACTGACCAGAAGGGGTTACCAGATTTTAGGTAAGGATATTCGTGAAGCCAGAGACAAATATGAATCAGCTGCAGACCAAATGGAAGCCATGTGGATTGCCTATTGGAACTTTGCATTTACCCACAAAGAATTTTATCAGCTGATGTATGGTGTTGATATGGTTTGTTGTACGGTGAAGAACTCTATGACTGAAGCGGAGCAGGTTTCTGCAATGCTAGGTGATGTGATTGAATCTTTATTTATCAAGCAACCTGTCTCTGAAAACGACATTTGCATGAAATATTACACCTATTGGTCGATTATCCATGGATTGATTTCTATTAACCTGGTTCGCCCGAATGGAAGAACCACAGACGAACTAAACCAGCAAATATTGAAAGATGCCATTAAAGGTATTACACTTTCTATTAATAGTTAATTTTTTTTTACCCGCTAATCTAACGCTGTTAGATTATTTATATACCATAAATCCACTATAATTTTTAATCATATGAATGCTATCCATCGTCTTTTCATGTTACTTAACAGTGTTAAACAGTTTAATCAGGTTAAGGCTCTAATTATTATTTCATCGCTCTCAATCATTTTGGTGAGCTGTAAATCTGCTCCCGATCAGACTGCAGCGGCTCCGCCACCGCCGGTTTTACCAGTTAGCCTTGTTAACGAGAGTACTGAAACCACTTTCATTGAATATCCAGCTGCTATTCAGGGTGCAGTAGATATTGAGGTTCGTCCTCAGGTAAGTGGTTATTTACAAAGTGTTTTAGTTAATGAGGGGGCTTATGTAACGGCCGGACAAACACTTTTTAAAATTAATGAAAACCCTTACCGCGAGGCTTTAAATAATGCAAAGGCAAGTTTACACGCTGCCGAAGCAGCAATATTAAATGCTCAGCTGGAAGTTGATAAGTTAACCCCGCTGGTACAAAACAAGGTAGTTTCTGAATTTCAACTGAAAACCGCAAAAACAGCTTACAAAATTGCGCAGGCCAATGCTGAGCAAGCCAAAGCAAGCGTAGCATCGGCACAGATTAATTTAGGCTATACCAATGTGAAAGCCACAGTGAGTGGCTACATCGGCAGAATTCCTAAGAAACAAGGTAGTTTAGTTTCTCCGTCCGACCAGGTTGCGTTAACCCAGTTGTCTGATATCCATGAAGTGCATGTCTATTTCGCTTTAGCTGAAAACGATTTCAATAGCTTCAATGCGAATTATCCTGGTAATAATCCAGCCGACAGGATCAAGCACCTTCCGGCGGTTGAATTGGTTTTGGCAGATAACTCCATCTATCCTATAAAAGGTAAAATAGACATGATTGACGGTCAGTTTGACAAAAATACCGGAGCAATTACGCTGAGGGCAAGTTTTCCTAATGCAAGCGGCAGTCTTCGTTCTGGCAATACAGGTAAACTCCGTTTAGGGTTGAAACACGACGACGCCATTCTCATTCCTCAATCGGCCACCGTAGAAATGCAGGATAAGGTTTTTGTTTTTGCACTAAACAAAGGTAATAAAGTAAGTAAAATGCCAATTACAGTTGTTGGTAAAAGCGGTAATAATTACCTGGTAAAGGATGGTGTGAAACCAGGCGACCAGATTGTGTTGAGCGGCCTGGACCGTTTACAGGAAGGACAGGTGATCACACCGGAAAAAGCAACAGATAAAGCGGCAAAACTAAAGCGCTGATAAACCAGTGCGAATTGCTAAAGGCGAAATCAAATCGGTGGAAAGCCTGATGCACGAACAAATTACAAGAACAAATACTAAACAAATAAATAATGTTCAAGATATTTATACAAAGACCGGTACTGGCAACCGTAATCTCCATTTTATTGGTGATACTGGGGGTACTTGGTCTGGCGAAACTACCCCTTCAACAGTTTCCCGATATTGCCCCACCATCCGTTTTGGTAACGGCAGTATACCCTGGAGCGAATGCTGAAACGGTTCTACGTTCAGTAGCACCATCTCTCGAAGAATCGATAAATGGTGTGGAAAATATGACTTACATGAGTTCTACAGCCAGTAATGACGGTTCACTGGCGATTACGGTTTTCTTTAAACTGGGAACCAATGCTGACCAGGCTGCTGTTAACGTTCAAAACAGGGTTGCGCAGGCAACCAGCCAGTTGCCGGCGGAGGTTGTACAGCAGGGTGTAACCACTGCCAAACAGCAAAATAGTTTCATTATGGCTATTGGAATGTACACAGACGATGAGTCAAAATACGACCAGACTTTCGTAGCCAACTATGCTCAGATTAATATTATACCAGAAATCAAGCGTATCCCGGGTGTAGGTTCTGCAGCGATTTTTGGCGGAGTAAAAGATTATTCAATGCGTGTTTGGTTAAACCCATCGCAGATGGCAACTTATCAGGTTACGCCAAATGAAATTATGAGAGCCATTCAGGATAAAAGTTTAGAGGCTGCCCCGGGTAAGTTTGGGGAGAAAAGTAAAGAAGTTTTCGAATACGTAATCAAATATAAAGGCAAATTAACTAAACCTGAAGAGTATGAAAACATTGCTATCCGTGCTAATGCTGATGGTTCGATACTGCATCTGAAAGATGTTGCAAGAATTGAACTTGGTGCTTACTCTTACAATAGTATTACCAGAATCAACGGTAAAAAAGCGATTGTAATCGGGATCATTCAACTGGCCGGTTCCAACTCGAATGATATCCAGGTGGCGATAAACAAGCTCATGGAAAAGTCGGAGAAAACCTTTCCGGCAGGTATTAAAAAGAATATCTTCTATAGTACCAAAGTTTCTCTTGATCAGTCTATAGAGCAGGTTGAACATACATTGGTTGAAGCCTTTATACTTGTTTTCATTGTGGTGTTTCTCTTCTTGCAGGATTTCAGGTCTACCTTGATTCCGGCGATCGCTGTTCCGGTAGCCATTCTGGGTACATTCTTCTTTATGCAGTTGTTTGGATTTTCTATCAATCTGTTAACCCTGTTTGCGCTAATTCTGGCTATTGGTATTGTGGTGGATGACGCAATTGTAGTTGTGGAAGCCGTACACGCCAAAATGGAACATAAACATTTAGGTCCGAAAGCAGCAACGCACGAGGCTATGCACGAAATTACCGGGGCAATCATTTCCATCACCCTGGTAATGGCTGCGGTATTCCTGCCAGTTGGATTTATGGAAGGGTCAACAGGCGTTTTCTACCGACAGTTTGCGTTTACGATGGCGATTGCGATTGTGATTTCTGCAGTGAATGCATTGACGTTGAGTCCGGCATTAGCAGCTTTGTTTTTGAAAGATAATCATTCTACCCATAGTGATAAACCTGAGGAAAAACCAAACTTTAAGCAGCGTTTTTTCAACGGATTTAATCACAGTTTCAATTCATTAACCAATCGTTATGTTGGAGGATTAAAGTTTCTAGTTCGCCATAAGTGGTTAAGTATGGGTGGATTGGCTTTAATTACCCTGGTTACCATTTTTATGGTTAAAACGACTCCCGCAGGATTTATCCCGACGGAAGATCAGGGTTTTATTGCCATTGCAGTGAATACGCCGTCCGGAACATCATTGGATGGAACACAAAAAGTAATGACTCAAGCGGAGGATGTATTAAGCAAACTGGATGCTTCGAGAGATGTGACTGCAGTTTCTGGATTTAATCTCTTAACCAATTCAACCAGCCCTTCATCTGCTGTAGTATTTGTTTTGCTTAAGCCAAACAAGGAACGCGGGGCGGTGAAGAATATCGACGAAATTATGAACCAGGTTCGTGGTAAGCTTGGTGCCATTTCGGGAGGCAGTTTCTTTGTATTTAGTTTTCCAACCGTACCAGGCTTTAGTAATGTGGAAGCTTTGGATATGGTTCTTCAAGATAAAACAGGGGGTAAGCTGGATAAATTCAGTGGTATTTCTCAGCAGTTTATCGGGGAATTGATGAAACGTCCGGAAATTGCTGTGGCCTTTACCAGTTTCAAAGCGGATTATCCGCAATTGCAACTGGATATCAACGATGAAAAGGCTGATCAGCTGGGCGTGAATGTGAAAGACATTTTGCAAACCATGCAGACGTATTTCGGTAGCGCGCAGGCATCTGATTTCAACAGGTTTGGTAAATATTACCGTGTTGTTGTACAGGCTGATGTTCAGGACCGGGCAGACCCGTCCACTATCGATCATGTTTTTGTAAAGAGTAGCAGGGGAGAAATGGTACCCATTAACACTTTGGTAAAACTGAGCAGAGTTTATGGTTCAGAAACCGCCTCTCGCTACAACCTTTTCAACTCTATCTCGATTAATGCGATTCCAAAACCAGGTTTTAGTTCGGGTGATGCGATTAAGGCAATCGAAGAGACTGCGGAGAAACAACTTCCGGCAGGATACAGCTATGAGTTTTCCGGACAAACACGTGAAGAAATCGCCTCAGGCGGTCAGTCGACAGTGATTTTCCTGTTGTGTCTGGTATTTATTTATTTCTTACTTTCAGCACAATATGAGAGTTATATTCTTCCCTTAGCCGTTATATTATCTATCCCTGCCGGAATATTTGGTGTATTCATTGCCATTGGATTAACGGGTATTGAGAACAACATTTATGTTCAGGTGGCACTGATTATGCTCATCGGCTTACTCGCTAAAAACGCCATCCTGATTGTTGAATTTGCGGTGCAGCGGCGAAGAGGCGGTCAGCCTTTAGTTGCCTCGGCTTTAGAAGCAGCAAAATCGAGGTTGCGTCCGATCATCATGACTTCGCTTGCCTTCATTGTGGGCCTGGTTCCCATGATGGGCGCCACAGGGCCATCAGCTCAGGGTAACCACTCCATTAGCATCGGGGCTGCCGGAGGGATGATTTCGGGTGTTATCCTGGGACTGTTCATTATTCCGGTACTCTTCGTCATCTTCCAGGCTATCCAGGAGAAATTTTCAAAAAAATCACAAGAGGTAATTCATGACCATCAGGAATCACCTATAAATCAAGTTGTTTATGAAACGGTTTAATATTATTGCCATTTTGCTCCTTGCAATAATCTGGAGCGGCTGTTCAGTTTCTAAAGATGTATCCCTGCCAAATGTGGTGCCGGGACTATTCAGAAACACCATTCAAAAAGATTCTTCAAGTGTGGGCGATTTGCCTTTTAAGAGCTTCATTAATGATTTAACGGTTCAGCATTTAATCGATACGGCTTTGGCTAAAAACTACGATATGCAGATTGCGTTAAAAAATATCGATGCTGCCGAAGTGTTGTTCAAGCAATCAAAACTGGGTTATTTACCAGAATTAAAGTTGCAGGTTGCAGCGAGTTCGAGTCGCCCATCTGATAACAGCTTAAACGGGTTAAGTTTGAACCAATTTACCGGATCAACCCATATTGAAGATTACAGTGCTAATTTAGGACTGATTTGGGAGGCGGATATCTGGGGTAAAATCCGTAATCAAAAAGCTGGCGCTTTGGCCAGTTTTTTGCAAACCGAGGAAGCACGCAAAGCTGTTCAAACGCGTTTGGTTGCCAACGTAGCCCAAGGCTACTATAATTTGTTGATGCTTGATGCTCAACTGGAGATTGCGCAGAAGAACCTGAAGCTGAGTGACAGTACCCTTAGGATCATCAATTTACAATTTGATGCCGGGCAGGTGACTTCTCTTGCTATTCAGCAAGCTGAAGCGCAACAATTGATTGCAGCACAGTTAATTCCCCGTTTGGAGCAGAATTTAACCTTGCAGGAAAATGCGCTGAGCGTTTTAATAGGTACATTGCCGCAGTCCATTACCCGTACCAGCCGACTGGATAAAATGTTGATTCCTCAGGAACTAAACGCTGGATTTCCTTCGTCATTGTTAAGCCGCAGGCCAGATATCAAATCGGCCGAATTGGCACTGAATGTTGCCAATGCAAAAGTTGGTGTAGCAAAAGCAAGCTTGTACCCATCACTTGTGATTACAGCCAGCGGTGGGGTAAATTCATTTAAAGCCAGCAATTGGTTTAGTATGCCGGCTTCATTGTTTGGATTGGTTTCAGGCGGGATCACTCAGCCTGTTTTCCAGCGAGGACAGTTAAAATCTAATTTAGCGCTGGCTAAAATAGACCGCGAGAAATCAGTTATTCAATTTCGCCAATCTGTTTTAAATGCAGTAGGAGAGGTATCGGATGAACTGACTAAAGTGGAGAAGCTGAAATCTCAATACAGTATTGCTGAAAAGCGTGCACGTACTTTACAACAGGCTTCGAAAAATGCAAGCTTGCTATTTAAAAGCGGCATGGCAAATTATCTGGAAGTAATTACTGCACAAGGTAATTTACTACAAAGTGAGCTGGAACTGGCTTCCATCAAAACTGAACAGCTTAATGCTGTTGTAGGCTTGTATCGCTCTTTAGGTGGCGGTTGGAATTAGGATTACTTGTTAGCTGTTCCAGCGGGTATTGACTTAACTGGCAGAAAACATATTACCAACTTATGGAAATATTCGGGTTACGTTCGGCTGTTTTTTTGGAGGCAGCCGAATGTTTTCCGGGAACCATAGCTATACCATGTCCGGTCTTTCTTCGGTAAAAGAACTGTGATATTTTTTTGAATTTTGAGAAGGAAGTGGTAAATTAGAATATCATCCCACTGACTCAAGCTAAGTTACAAAAAAATATATGGCAATAGCAAACGGGATGAACAGATTTCGCGGATCACTCAGCGATTTTGTATTTTACACAAGGGGCAAGAAACAGGTGGTGAGGAAAAAAGCCACCAGTTATAAGCTTTCTGAAAACACGATCAAAAGCGGTCGTGATTTTGGTGAGGCTACACGCAATTCCTCCTACCTACGCAAGGCTTTCAAAAGCCTGGTAAAACATTACGGTAACGACGACTTCCACAACCGGCTCAACAAAAATTTTACGCGCGTATTCAACAGTATTCCTTCTGAAATGCTCGGCAACAAGCATTTAAATCAGGGAAACCTGAAGTTGCTTGAAGGATTTCAATTTAATACCGGCAGAAAGTTTGCTTCGCTCTGTTATGCGCGATTGGGTGTTAATATCGATCCGGCAAATTTTATTACATTTACTTGGGAGAAACCAAAAGATGAGCACTTTTTTAGACTTGTTCCAAATGCTACAAGGACTTACATCCAGATGATGGTATTTCAATATGACCTGGACGATGGCGGGCAGTATGAATGTATTCGTCTGAATGATCTGGTGATTGAGCCAGGTAAACCTATTGATCCGAAAATAAGTTTAAAACTGGAAGTCGATCTCAAGGGCGAAAAGGCCTTAATTGTTGCTGCCGGGATTTATCACGATACCAAAGGTACCCGAAGTTACGATAAGCGTTACTTCGGTTGTATGATCACCCACGCGTTGCATTTGAAGGAAGGGGTGGAAGTACCTTTTGTTGAAGCGAAGGAGGAGAAAATGAAAAGCCCGGAAGAAACAGGGGTTGGGACATGGGGTAGTTCGCTGAATTTGGAATGAGGTCCAATAGATTGTCTAATACAGAACATTGCAGACAGGCAGACCGCGAAAATTTATTTCCTTAATAGTTTCAGAAATAAAAATCCGGCCGTGCCTGATAAAACCGAAGCAGTTAGGATGGCAAATTTCGCCTCTGAAATTTGCAAAGCATCATCAAAAGATAGCATTGCAATAAATATCGACATGGTGAAGCCGATACCAGCCAGCATTCCTAATCCGATCAGGTGTTTCCAGTTTGTCTGGTGGGGTAAAATTGCCCATTTTAACTTTACCACTAACCAGCTAAATGTGGTCACGCCAATTGTTTTTCCTAAGAAAAGGCCAGCTAGAATACCTGCTCCCAGCGGAGAAATTAAACCTGAAAGCATTCCTTTTACAAAGGTAATATTAGTATTAGCCAGGGCAAAAACAGGCATAATCAGGTAATTTACAGGAACCGTTAATGCATGTTCCAGCTGCTCTAAAGGGGATAATTCCGTTGTGTCGTTTGTGGGTATGGTGAAGGCCAAAAGTACACCGGCGATGGTAGCATGGATTCCGGAATGGTGAATAAAATACCAAAGAAATATGCCGGGCAGGAGGTAAAAAACTAAATGCTTAATTCCGAAATAATTCATCAGCATCAATATCACCAAAACTCCTCCAGCCATGGCCAGATAAAGGAAATGGATCTCACTGGTGTAGAAAACAGCAATAACCACAATAGCGCCCAAATCATCTACAATGGCCAATGCAGCAAGAAATATTTTTAAACCGGATGGTACACTTTTCCCTAATAATGCTATAATTGCCAGGGCGAAAGCAATATCTGTTGCCATGGGAATGCCCCAGCCTCCTGAAGATGGGGTACCCTGGTTAAATAACATATAAATCAGGGCAGGTACAATCATGCCACCTAAAGCAGCAATTACCGGCAATGTTGCACTTTTAACAGAAGAGAGCTCACCTCCGATGAGTTCCCGTTTGATTTCCAGTCCGACGAGGAGAAAAAATATAGCCATTAAGGCGTCGTTGATCCAGGCCAGAATACTAAACTTTATAGCTCCATAACCTATTTGGTTTGCCAGGAATTGTTCAAAACTTTCATGTAGAGGACTATTGGCGATCAGGAGGGAGAGGGCGACACAAAACAAAAGCAGCAAACCGCCAACCTGTCCTGATTTAAAAAAACGTCTGAATATCTCGAAGTTAATCCCTTTTGCCATGGACGTAAAAATAGGCAAAATTTAAGGTGCGGACTGCAGATTGGAAGATTATTTATGAAAAAGCCGCAGACCCATAGATTAAAAATCTGAGAATCTGCGGCTTTAGGATAATCAGGTTGACTACGGTTTTTTCCCTATATTTACTCTGATATTCACTTCAAAATCCCCATCGGTATAACCACTAATTGCTGATGTTGCCGTATTATAGTAAGCCATGAAATATAAAGCAGATTTATAGTTCATTCCAAACCCAACTGTTGCGTTCTGCGTGTTGTGGTACATCGCCATTACATACAGTTTATCGTTAGCGAAGTTGGCGTTCAATCCTGCATCCCACAGATTTTTGTAGTTCTTAATGCCTCTGAAAACAGCTTTGGGTTCTAAACTGATTCCATTGATTCCAGTCCCTAGACCAAACTTATAGCCTACTGCAGAATAAAATGTAGGCTTATCCGCAATGTTTAAGTCGTCGTTCCTGAAAACAGAACGCATGTTAGGAATAGCCCCTTCAACGGTTAAACCTTTTGAGGTGTAGGATACACCAAAATCACCATCGAAATAATAACCTCTGTCGTTGAAACGGGCTATGGAGGGATCATTGATATCGCTATTGCGAACGCTGCTTAAATCCAGCCTGTCCTGGCTGGCCCCAAACGAAATACCAAAGTTCAGCTTTTGATCTTCATTACTCAGAGGGAGGTGATAGGCGAATGTTCCAACCATTTTAGTGCGTTGAATACCACCTGCTTTTTCATTGTAGAAGTTTGCTCCCCAGCCAACTTTACCTACCTGCTCATCGAGTGTTACACTCTGGGTAAGCGGTGCCCCTGGAATGTTAGACCATTGCTTACGGAAACTCCCATTGATATTGAAACCTTCATTTATACCCGCCATAGATGGGTTAATAAGGTAACGGTTCTGGAAATATTGTGCGTTTAAAGGGAGGATCTGTGCTTTTACGCTGTTACAAAATAATGTGCCTGCTGCAAATAGAAATGTTACGCGACTTATTTGCTTTATGTTTTGAGTAATTGCTTTCATGTCTGTAATTAGTTTCTGATAATGTTGATGAATCCTTTAAATGTGCCTACACCTGTTCCGAGGTCGACTATGTAGTAATAGGTTCCTTCGGCGAGCGGGCTTCCGTTTACTGTTCCATCCCAATCGTTGGCATAGGTTTGTTTGGTGTACAGTACACGTCCGGTTTTATCAAAAATGGTTACCTTATTGTTTGGATAGTAATCGATATTTTTAATGATGAACTTATCGTTATAGCCATCCCCGTTAGGGGTAACCAGCGTACTGGCTTCCAGCTTATAGTCATCGATTACGGTAATTGAAATGCTTTGATCGGAAATGCAACCGCTTGCATTGGTAACCACCACTCTATAAGTACCGCTTTGTTTGGGGCGGATGGTTAATGCTGCGGTATTCTGGCCACTCACCACATCGGCACCTGTCCAGCTGTATTGTGTTCCTCCTGTTGCCGTTAATACGATGGCATCTCCTTTAGAAATTGAAATACCTTTGTTGCTGTTAATGGTAATCACGGGCAATGGATTTACCACCACTGTGGCCGTGCCCGTTTGGGTCTGGGATGCATAGGCATCGGTAACGCTTACCAGGCTGTACACAAATGTTCCTGCTGAGCCTGTCGGCACACTTACTGTTGCAGTGGTGCCACTTGCAGTTACCGTTCTGTTGCTACTGCCATTCACTGTATAAGTGAAAGTGTACGGAGCTGTTCCGTTTGAACCTGTAAAGGTAACTTGTGGGGAAGAACTGAAATTACATACGGAGGAAGTTCCGGAAACTGCTGCCAATGGCAAGGGACGGATGGTTACTGTAGTAGAGACATTTTGTACCTGGGTACTATACGCATCACGAATGCTGGTTATGGTATAAACAAATGTTCCCACTGCTGTGGTGGGTGCAGTTACGGTTGCTGTATTGGTTGTTGATGTCAACGTTCTGCTGCTTCCGTTATTTATGTTATAGGTAAAAGTGAAGGGTGCAGTACCAGCAGCAGCTGTAAAGGTGATTACAGGCGCAGTTCCGTTCAAAGGAGCTGAAACGCTGGCACTCAAAGTTGCAGCCGGTTTAGCATAAATATGCAGATTTGCAGGTCTGTAATTAATGGCATAGTTTGTATTTAACCCCAGTGTACCTTGTGTAATCGCATAATCACCCGCTGTTTCTCCACCAATCCGGGTCAAGTTACCTGTAAAGGTATCGGCACCAACTAATGTTGGGGTTGAGGTGAAGGTGAAAGCCGGGTCAACGGTCGATTCGACTTTCGTTTTTGCATCAGCAGTTACCGTAATCGTTTTTGGCGATATGGTTAATATTTGTTGTTTTGCTAATGCAGGATTAAAAAAGGTATCGCCAGGCTGATTGGCAGTAATGGTTACTGTACCGGCTTTCAAAATATGCACATCACTGTTGGTTATCGTTGCAATATTAGTATCACTACTCGTATACGTGATATTAATGGCCGTGTTATCACTTGTTGCACCAGCAGCAAAATCGGGATCACCATAGGTTACCGTTTTAGTAGCTGTGAAAGTGATATTCTGATTTTTCTTTACTGTGGCATCATCGCGAGAATACCAGATTGGTGAGGTAATGATCCTACTACCATCGGCTTCTACTATATCTGCGTAATAATATCCTGTAGCTAAATTTGCCAGTGCATTGTCCGTGTAGGTCAAGTTTGTAGAAGAGCTTGTTGTTAATTCTACCGGGTTTACACCACTGCCTGGTGTGCCATAAAGAATTTTAATGCTGGTTACCGGACTGGTTGTAATGGAATTCACTTCAATTAAAGGTGCGCCTGCCGTTTTGAATACACTTCCAACCGGTTGTTTATTGATTGTGAAAACGATTTTAGCAGCCGAATCCTGTGATGCATAGAAACGCATTTTTTTAATAGCATCTAATAAATCATTCTCCGTAAGGGCGGGCGCCAGCACCACCAGGCGGGCTCTGGTATGCCGGCCAAATGTTAAGTTATGATTATCGTGATCGATACTTGCTCCCAGGTGATAGCCTCTGGCCAGCATGCGGTTATAATAGCTCAGGTAACTCATTGAGCTGGCCGGATCCGAGTAGGTAGTATTGGTGGAAAATGCAGGGCCGCTTTCCAAAGCGGTTCCAACGATTGCACTGTCGGCACTCAAATCGTAAGTAGCTGAAATATTGTTGAAATCTGTTGTATTCGGGTGAGCCAATGTTGCCACTGCGTTTAAGCCGTGCCTGTTGATAATTCTGAACAGCCCGGTACTACCCGTATAAACACTTTTAGGCACATATATCTGGTTTTCTCCAGATTCCCAACCGATCAAAGAGTCGATACCATAAACGATGACGTGACCACCACCACTGATGACACCCCATTCCATACCATGTAATGCCACAAAATTGGATGTGGTAGCCTTTTTAGCTGCGTCAATTCCTGGCTGCCAGTTTGCTAATGACATTCCGGCCTGTGTATGATTATGTTCTGATATCCCCAGGAAATCAAGGTTCATTGAGTTCTTTGCGAAGGCATAATCATCTTCCGGTTTTTTAGTTAAATCGTCTTTATTTCCATCCGAATAGCTACTGTGGCTATGTAAGTTACCGTAGTAGAAGTTTAGTTTATTTACATCGAGTATGCCCGTTTTAAAGGTTCCCTGTAAAGGTTGACTAGTTAAATAAAACGGGCCACCTGCGCATGCGCTGTTTACAGCATAAACGAAAAAATAATAATTGGTATTTTGTGTTAAACCATTCCTGATAAATGTGCCACCTGCGCCACGTTTTACAACAACACCGCCACCGATCATGTCGCCAACATTATAAACGGTTTGGTTTACAGGGTTTGCTGATAACGAATTAACCGTGCTCATTACCACCAGGTACTCATCGCTTGCGCTGTTTGGCGTAAAAGCTGCCTGTATGAAATTGTAATTGGATGAGGTGATGGTGAAATTAGTTGGCTGAGCTGCTGGTGTTGTACAAGGCAATAATGTTCTGGTTGTTTGCGTACCCGAAAGGATATTTGAGGTCAGATATTTCGGTCCTCCAGTACATGAGAGGTTATTTAACGGAATAATAAAATAGGTATAGTTCGTTGAACTTGTAAGGTTATTATCAGTGAAGGTATTGGCTACAATTTTATTTACCACTATGCCACCACCAAAGGATGAGCCAATGGCATAAGCTGTTCCATCTACTGGCAGGGCAGTTAATGTGGTATTCAGGCTCCTGATAATCAGGTATTCATTTGCGTCGGTTGATTTTACGAAAGTTCCGGTGATGCTTCCTGTGGTTACACCAGTAAAAACTAATGAAGTGGCTGCCACCGTTGGTGCCGAACAAACGGGTAAATTTGGCGGAAAATGCACGCCCAGGCGATCTGCATCGTCATCGTCAATTGCATTCTGAACTGTTGCTATTGGTGTTCTGGTCCAATCACTTTCTAAAAATACAGGTGCCGGAGCAGTAACATTTAAACTTCTAACGTAGGAAACATCCTTCGCGTTAACACCCTGGCCAAAAGCATCAATAATATTGTTATTGGCATCAAGTAAAGCTACACCATCATTACCATTAAAGTTAATGACCGTGTTGCTGTTCAATATTGCACTTGATGAAGTTAAATAGGTAACTTCAGTCCCATTGCCTGTGTTACCCAGGAGGACAGAACCTTGTGCAGGTATCGTGAAATTCAGGTTGACAATCTGAGATGGCGTACCGGTGATGTTAATGTTTCCAGCGTCTCCCGAAATGTTATATAAAGCAAGTTTTAGCAGTGGTGAAGCAGTATTGACAGGTGCATTACTCAGGTTGGTCAGTTCAATCCATTTATTTACTGAGGTACCTTCGTAATACTGACTGATGATAACCGGGGCACTAACCAGCGGAGGGTTTGCTGTTGTAGCATCTACACTGGAAACAACGGTTTGTAAATTTGCAGCCGCATCCTGCGCCACAACGTATAGGGTATAAGAAGTGCCGACACTAAGACCTGTGATGGATGCTGAAGCATCTGTGTTGGCTGTGTTGGTGAAGCTTCCAGATTTTAAAGCCGTTGCGCCTGTTCCATCCTGTCCGGCTTTCACCTGGGCAGCAGTCGGGGCAGTGGTTGTTGTTAAGGCCAAAACATAGTAAGTCGTCCCGGCTTCATTGATGTTATTGGTGAAATCAACCGATGTAGTGGTAACGTTGCTGGTTTTAGGGTAGGTTGCTGCGGTAACTGGTGGTGTTACGTCGGCAGCCCCCAAAGTGCTAAAACTTAAAGTTGAAAAGCTGGTTTGCAGGTTAGCTGTAGCGGCTGCGTCTTCTGCAGTAACATAAATTCTGTAGGCAGTAGAAAGCGTTAAGCCCGCGATTGTTGTGGAAGCATCGACACCAAGAGTATTCGCAAAAGAGCCTGATTTGAATGCATCATTGTTATTGCCATCTTTTCCAGCCTTAATCTGCGCAGAGGTTGTTGGAGCTGTTCCTGTAGCAGGAATGAGAACGTAGTACGTTTTTCCGGCCTCATTAATGTTAGAAGTTAAGTTAACCGTAGTACTGCTAATCAAAGAGGTTTTCGGGTATCCGGATGCATAAGTCGGAGGGGTCGTATCAACCGTACCAGATGCTGTAATGGTTCCGCCAATACTGAAACCGGCTCTGTCGGCAGCTGGCGAATTAAATCCCCAGCCACCTGTAGACGTTTGTCCACTGGCATAGTAACGGATTGTAATTGTAGTTCCTGCCTGTACATTTTGAAGGGCCGCAATGCCTGAAAGATTTACGGTTGGTGAGGCTGCAGGTGCTACTGTTGCTGCGGTAATGCTGATTGGACTTCCAATTAACGTAAAACTGGTGCCGTTGAGACTATAAGCATATTGAGTGCTTACACCGGGACTGGCATAATAAGTTGCTGTACCTGCAAAAAGCGCATCAAGCGACGATAAAGAAATTTGTTTGCCAGCAGCAGCGGTTAGGGTAACCTGGAAGTAATCTGTATTTGTAGTAGAGATTCCGTTGTTCTGAAATCCCTGAGTTCTAAAAGAGTTATTTCCTGCGCTTGCAGGAGCTGTTGTTCCTCTGGTTAAAACCGGAGCTGCTGTTAAGCCTGCATCAAATTTGTTAGCGGTTGAGGTCGCAACCATAGTTTGTCCAGTGAAATCCCAGGAAGCTATTTGCGCAATAGTTACCGTTGGGAAATAAAAGACAATAATTAAGAATAGAAGTAAAATTTTTTTCATACAATTTTTATAGGGATATCAAATGTTTTGATAAATCAGTTTAAGGTGCAAATGGAATGCACCAAAGAAAACTCAGGCTTTGATTAACTTAGGGAGTAAAGTTTTACCATTAAGCGTGTTAAAGTGACTATTAGACGATTCAGATTTCATTCCATTTAGCACCGAATAAAATCTTAAAAATATTGAAATAAATTTGCCTTAATACTGCAAATGTTTCGGTATTGGATTAGGTTTTAGATCTTATTTTTTACCATAGGGAATGATTAGGATGTGAAAATAGGTCTTGATTGTTAAATGGGTATTAACATTGTATTAATGATAGGTATTTTCAGTTAGTTTGGCAATGATGCTTGTTTTCAAGACTAAATTTAGCTATTTTATTGGTGTTTCCTTATGGTGTTGATAACTTATCCTAATACAGCTGACTGGATTACAGAAAATCTTCAATATTTCCTTTTCCTTCACGAATCACTTCGAATTCTCCGGTAGTACAATCTATCACCGTAGAGGCTTCATTGTCGCCGTACCCTCCGTCAATTACCAAATCCACCAGGTTCTCATATTTTTCATGAATCAATTCCGGATCTGTAGAATATTCGATCAATTCATCATCATCTTTAATGGAGGTAGATAGGATTGGATTGCCCAGTTCCTTTACAATGCATCGCGCTATATTGTTGTCGGGAACACGTATACCAACCGTTTTCTTATTTGAGCTGAGTAACTTCGGTACGTTATTATTTGCATTAAAAATGAACGTGAAGGGGCCTGGTAAAGCTTTTTTTAGTACTCTGAATGTGGTGTTGTCGATAGGCTTAATAAAATCTGATATGTGTTTCAAATCATGGCAGATGAATGAGAAATTTGCTTTTTCCGGCTTAATTCCCCGGATGCGGGCAATCTTTTCAATGGCTTTGGGATTAGTGATGTCGCAACCTAAACCGTAAACGGTATCGGTAGGATAGATAATGATTCCACCTTTTTTCAATACGTCTACCACCTGTTCAATGGCCCTTTCATTTGGATTTTCCGGATAGATTTTAATAAGCATAGCGTAAAAATAACAATTTAATGGTGTTGGTTGTTTAATAATCCTAATCTTTGTATTAACAAAACATACGCTAATCTGTCATTATGAGAAAAGCTTTCGTCGCGATTGCCGCATTTCTAATCGCCCTTACCATTATGCTGGGCTTATACCATCCTTTTTTATGGTGGACATTCATCTTCACAGGTCCTTTCGTGATCCTTGGAATCTATGATTTATACCAGCCTAAGCATAGTATTGTGCGCAACTATCCGGTATTTGGCCGTTTGCGTTATTTTATGGAAGAACTGCGCCCGAAAGTATACCAGTATTTTGTAGAAAGCGATACAAACGGTACGCCTTATAACCGTTTGAACAGGTCGCTGATTTATCAGCGGGCAAAAACGGATAATGATACGATTCCTTTCGGAACGCAATTAAACGTTTATGAAAACAACTATGAGTGGTTGAGTCACAGCATCGCTGCGATTTCGCACCATGAGTTAAACTCCGATCCGAGGGTGATTGTTGGAGGACCAGATTGTAAGCAACCTTATTCTGCCAGCATTTATAATATTTCGGCCATGAGTTTCGGTTCGTTAAGTCAGAACGCCATTTTAGCCTTAAACGGTGGAGCTAAACTGGGCAATTTTGCCCATAACACGGGAGAGGGTGGTATCAGTGATTATCATCGTCAGCCAGCTGGCGACTTAATCTGGCAAATTGGTACAGGGTATTTTGGTTGCAGGAATGATGATGGTACATTTAACTACGAAGCTTACTCGGAACGTGCACACTCAGATCAGGTAAAAATGATTGAGATTAAGCTTTCGCAGGGTGCAAAACCGGGCCACGGAGGTATGTTGCCAGCCAAAAAAGTTACGGCCGAAGTTGCCAGGATTCGTTTGGTGCCGGAAGGAAAAGACGTATTATCCCCGCCTGCACACTCTGCGTTTAGCACACCTATCGGACTTTTGGAATTTGTAAAGCGCCTGCGTGATTTATCCGGAGGAAAACCTGTTGGCTTTAAATTATGCATTGGCCGTAAAAGCGAGTTCTATGCAATATGTAAAGCAATGATTGAAACCGGAATTTATCCTGATTTTATTACTGTAGACGGAGGGGAAGGCGGAACAGGTGCAGCACCGCAGGAATTCTCAAACTCTGTGGGTATGCCTTTACGTGAGGGAGTTGTTTTTGTTTATGATGTTTTAAATGGCTTTGACCTTAAAAAACACATCAAAATTATTGCTTCAGGAAAAGTGGCTACGGGTTTTGACCTGGTTAAAAATATTGCCTTAGGTGCGGATATGTGTAATGCAGCAAGAGGAATGATGTTTGCCCTGGGGTGTATTCAGGCCCTGGAATGCAACAGCAATACCTGCCCAACAGGAGTTGCCACGCAAGACCAGAGTTTAATGAAGGGACTTGTGGTAGAAGATAAAAAGGTAAGGGTTAAAAACTTCCATAATTTAACTGTAGCCAGTGCTGTTGAATTGCTGGGTGCTGCAGGATTGCGCGAGCCACATCAGCTCAGCAGGGCTTATATCAACAGAAGAGTAAGTTCGAGTGTGATGCAAAGCTATCTGGAAACCTATCCTTATATTCCTGCAGGAAGTTTACTGCAAACGCCTTATCCGACTCGTTTCGAGTTAGGTATGGCCTTAAGTAGCTCAAAAAGCTTTGCGCCAACGGATTACAAGGTTTCTGCTGTTGATTATTCACACGCAAATCCTTATGGGGATACGATGAGTGAGAATTGAGATTTCAGACACTAGAGTTGAGCTGTTAGAAAATCATAAGGCCCCTGAATTGCTAAATTCAGGGGCCTTGTTGTATGTAGATATCTTAGTAAGTAATAACCTGTTCTTCCAGATGTTCCGGTAAATCGCGGTAATTGTATTTCTGTCCGCGTAACTGTGGTTGGAAGCCGGCGGCCTTTATGGACTGCTGGATACCGTTTGCTGTGAAGCGGTGTGGGGCTCCGGCTGCAGATACCACGTTTTCTTCAATCATAATGGAACCGAAATCGTTGGCACCGGCATGTAAGCATAGTTGCGCGGTCGTTTTACCAACAGTTAGCCAGCTTGCCTGTATGTTTTTAATGTTTGGAAGCATGATTCTGCTCAGCGCAATCATACGGATATATTCATCGGCTGTAACCGTATTGCTGATGCCACGTAATCTCTTCAATAATGTGCCATCGTCCTGGAAAGGCCATGGAATAAAGGCAAGGAAGCCATTAGCATCAGCAGGCTTTTCACTTTGCACCTGACGGATCCAAACTAAATGTTCGAAGCGTTCTTCAATGGTTTCGACATGGCCGAACATCATGGTAGCAGATGTAGTGATGTCTAACTGATGACAAGCCCGCATTACATCGAGCCATTCCTGACCACCACATTTTCCTTTAGAAATTAACCTCCTTACACGGTCGTTTAATATTTCGGCACCGGCGCCTGGTAAAGAATCCATGCCAGCTTCTTTTAAAACTTTTAGCACTTCGGTATGACTGATGCCTTCCAGTTTAGCCACGTGTGCAATTTCCGGAGGGCCTAAAGCATGAAGTTTTAAATCGGGATAAAGTTCTTTCAGTTTTTTAAACAAGTCGGCATAAAATGCCAGGCCCAAATCGGGGTGATGGCCGCCCTGCAATAATAACTGATCACCGCCCAAGCGAAAAGTCTCTTCAATTTTCACTTTATAGGTTTCGATGTCGGTAATATAACTTTCATCGTGACCCGGGCGGCGAAAAAAATTACAGAATTTACAGTTTGCAATGCAAACATTGGTCGTGTTTACATTCCGGTCGATTTGCCAGGTTACTTTACCGCCTGGAACCTGTATTTTTCTAAGTTCGTTAGCTACGAACATCAGAGAGGCTGTGTCGGCATGGTGGTATAAATGTACACCTTCTTCAAGGCTCAGGAATTCAAAATGTAGTGCCCGCTGTAGTAAATCGGCTGTATTCATGGTACAAAGATAGTTAAAAGGGCTTGAAGGCGGAAGGTGTATGGTTGGCGGTTTGTAAAAAAAACGGTTAGCCACATTTAGCTGTTTCGTTTTGCCTTAAAATAATATCTTTACGGTTCTAAAAAATAATATGGTAGATTTTAATCGTTTTACACTCACCAATGGATTAAAGGTTTTAGTGCATGAAGATGCCACTACGCCCATGGCAGTTTTAAATATTTTATATGATGTTGGTGCGAGGGATGAGGATCCGGAAAAAACCGGATTTGCACATTTATTTGAGCACCTGATGTTTGGTGGTTCGGTGAATATTCCAAATTACGACGAACCTTTGCAAAGAGTAGGTGGTGAGAACAATGCTTTTACCAGCAATGATATCACCAATTATTACATCACCCTTCCTGCGGAGAACATTGAAACGGCATTCTGGCTGGAGAGCGACAGGATGTTAAGTCTGGCCTTCTCGGAGAAAAGTTTAGAAACGCAACGGAATGTAGTTTCCGAAGAATTTAAACAGCGTTACCTCAACCAGCCTTATGGAGATGTTTGGTTGAAATTGAGACCATTGGCCTATAAAAAACATGCTTATCGCTGGGCTACTATCGGGAAGGAGCTATCGCATATTGAAAATGCAACAATGGAAGATGTAAAGGCATTCTTTAAAAAGCATTACACCCCACAGAATGCTATTCTGGTTGTAGGGGGAAATGTGAAAACGGAGGATGTTAAAAAGCTTGCGGAGAAGTGGTTTGAGCCTATCCCGGCAGGCAACCAGTATGTGCGCAACCTGATTCAGGAAGATGTGCAGACTGAAGCCAGAACAGAAACGGTAAGGGCAAATGTTCCGCTGAATGCCATTTACATTGCTTTTAAAATGCCAGAGCGTTTAAGCAAGGATTACTACGCTTTCGACCTCCTGTCGGATATTTTATCACGCGGACAATCGTCACGTTTGTACACGAGTTTATTAAAAGAGCAACAACTGTTCAGTGATATCAATGCGTATATTTCGAGCAGCCTGGATGCCGGACTGTTTATTGTGGAAGGCAAACTGGTAGAAGGTGTAGCTGTTGAGGCGGCAGAAAAGGCAATCTGGGCCGAACTTGATAAACTAAAATCAGAATTGGTATCGGATAATGAACTTACTAAAGTTAAAAATAAGGTAGAATCAGTTCTGGTGTTTTCTGAAATGGGTTTGCTGGATAAAGCTATGAACCTTGCCTATTACGAACTGCTTGGTGATGCCAGCTTGTTAAACCAGGAAACAGAGGCTTTTCTGCAAGTTACCGCAGAAGACATCAAAAGAATTTCTAAGGATACTTTTGATCAAAATTCATCATCAACCTTGTACTATTTAACAGAAGAGCATGCTTAACCGACAACAAGCGCCTGACTTTAAACAGGTTTCAACTATAAATTTCATTCATCCTGAGAAACAACAGCTGGATAATGGCGTCCCTGTTTTTACAGTATATTCCGGAGAGCAGGATTTAGTCAGGATTGAATTCATTTTTAACAATGTAAACTGGAGTATTGATAAGCCACTGCAGGCTATTGCGGTTAGCGCCATGCTTAACAACGGCACTAAAAAATTAACCTCTAAGGAGATCGCAGAGAAAATCGATTTTTATGGCGCTTTTTTCCAGACTGAATATTTTCAGGATCAATCCAGCGTAACCCTATATACCCTGAATAAACACCTGGCATCTGTATTGCCAATTGTTAAACAAGTTATTTCTGAAAGTCAGTTTCCCCAGCATGAACTGGACATTTATATTCAGAACCAGAAACAAAAGCTTCAGGTGAATTTAAAAAAGAATGATGTTTTGTCGCGAAAAGAGTTTGCACATGCCTTGTTTGGCGATACCGCTTATGGTGTAGACATTCAGGCCAGGGATTATGATGCTTTGAAACGGGATGATCTGGTTGACTATTTCAAGGAAGCTTATGCGCCAAATAACTGTACGATTATCGTATCAGGAAAGTTTGAACCGGAAAGTTTTAAACTTTTAAATGCTGAGTTTGGAAGCAACTGGGCACCGAGCACTGCGGTTAAAAACAGTTTTAGCTTTACCAGTTCTGAAAAACAGTTTGTTTACAGAGAACGACCGGAAGCATTACAATCGGCCATTAGAATGGGAAAAATTGCCATTAACCGCAAGCATGAAGATTTTCCGGGATTACAGATTGTGAACACGGTTCTGGGTGGCTATTTCGGATCCAGGCTGATGAACAACATTCGTGAAGATAAGGGTTACACCTATGGTATCGGATCCGGGATTTCATCTTTGAGCGATGCCGGCTATCTGTTTATCGCAACTGAAGTTGGTGCAGATGTTTGCGCAGCTGCTTTGACTGAAATCTATAAGGAAATAGACCTGCTGAAAAATGAACTAGTAGGGGAGGAAGAGCTTAATCTGGTGAAAAATTATATGCTTGGTTCAATGCTGGGGAGTCTTGAAAATGTGTTTTCACATGCAGATAAGTTTAAAAATATCTACTTTGCAGGCTTAGATTACGATTATTACAGCAGGTACATTCAAATTGTAAAAAACATTACTGCCGAAGAAATCAAAGCACTGGCCAATAAATACCTTACAACTGAAGATTTTGTCGAAGTTGTAATCGGAAAGAAATAGATTTGCTTATCAGCTAGTTTGCCGGGAGATCAGGCAAACTAGCTGAAAAACAGTAGTTATCTATACTGGCATAAATATGCCGTTGGCGTAGTTGCTTTTACTTTGAAGGATGAATTTGCAGGAACTTCGAAACGAGTTCCTGCATTGAAAGTTTTCCAATCGTTGCTTTCCGGAAGAAGTGCTGTCAACTCACCTTCAATGACGTGCATCATTTCCTTTTGTGCAGTTCCAAATTCATATTCGCCCGGGTTAATCACGCCTACTGTAGATCTGCCTTCCGCAGATTCATATCCCAATGATTTCACGTTACCGTCGAAATATTGATTTTCTTTAATATTGCTCATATTCTTTATAGTGCTTTAGCTAATACTGCTTTTTGTTTATCGGCCTGGTATATTTTTTTATTGAAGTCTACATATTCATTGTACTTCTCAGCCGGGTATTTCTTATCGCTCATGGTTTGTGTGCGGGTGTAAACGATCGTATTATCTTTTGTCAGGAATTTAGCCGTATATGTTCCGAATTCTGAGGTGATTACAATATCTTTAGGCATAAATTCTACTTTATAACCTGCAGGCAGGGTATAGGTAATTTCATCTTCATCATTGTAGCTGAAAGGTACAGCAAAAGGCGTTTTCCTGTTTTCTACTTTCAACGGTATACTTTCTTTCCTATTGATCTGATTCAATACCAGAAACATTTTGTCTCCACCTCTGGTAATTAGCGAATTGGTTTTCATGCTCATTTCTTCATTAAGTACGGGCAGGTTTTTATCAGGTTGAAGATATCTGAAGCTAACGAGCTCAGCCACCGGAACAGGACTGTTTTCAATAAGTCTTTTCCTCAGTTCTACAGGCTCCATCAATGTATAGCTGAAATTATCTTCAAACTGGGCATTGCCATAAGTTGATTTGAGTTCGAGCATGGCAGAGCCGTCTTCCTGAAGGTTGATTTTGGTCTTTCTGATCTGATAATTGTCCTTTTCTGTGTAGATTGGTGTATGAACAATTTTTCCGCCATCATCAGTAATCATCAGCACGTTTCTGTCTGCGTTGCTGTAGCCAATAAATCCCATTGGGTTATACTGGCTGGTGCACTCCAGGAAAGTGGTATCTTTAGCTGAAGGAATGCATAAAATCATGTGGTTGGCTTGCCCCATGCTGGAGTAGTTTTTGTTTAAACTTGGCATATCGTTGCCGATCATGATCAGGTTAGACGCGATACCTGCTTCATTCAGCATGGCTTTCATGTAGTTGGAAAGTGCTTTACAATCACCGTAATTCACCTGAGCTACTTTTTCAGCTACAATCGGCCTGAAACCCCCAATACCCAGCTGTACACTCACATAGCGGGTATTCTGTTGCAGGTGATTGTACAAAATCCTAACTTTTTCCTGTTGTGTTTTAGCATCTTTGATGAGGTTTTGAACCATTCCGCGGGTAGCTTCAGGAAGTTTATTACCGCCTGTATTCAGCCCGTAAATCCAGGCGCCAAAGCTTTTCCAGTTGTTAAAGTTACCACTCGATCCATCGTATTCAAACTGATCGGGCGAGGCTTTTACCCATTGGCAAATGTTATCAATACCGGTACTTAAAGGTTCGCTGGTTATTGCCGGAACATTCACGCTTTTCCATTTATACAGCACCTTATCGCCCACCGTTGCTGAGTCGGTTTTGGTATTCGATCCGGTAAGGTAACGAAGCGCATAACCTTTGTTCTTTTGCAGGGTGTAAGCCGATCTTTCTACGGAGACGTTAAAGCCTTTTAAGTCACGCCATGACGGAAAATAGAGCAGCCCTTTAAAATTTTGCGTATAGCTATACTCAATGGTGTATGGGTAAGTCAAACTAACAAATTTGAGTTTCTTGATTCGGTTGTCTTCAAAAATTGAAAAATCAGAAAGCAGGCTCTGATCTTTGATATCTGAAGATTTATAATCCTTAACTTTCTTACCATTGCCATCATAAAGTGTTGCTCTTACATTCGAAATTTCTGAGAACTTATCATATACTTCATCCATTTCGGCCCACTGATCTCCAGCTTTGGTTAATATGGTAATGGCAACTTTATAATCATACTGACCTGACGACAAGCTTTTAATGTCGAAAAACTGTTCCTCGTTCCTGATTACCGCAATGGCATCTTTCTTAAGTTCTTCTGGGATTTTAGCTGCATCGTAATCCTGTGCCAACACTGCGTTAAAGCAGGCAATGCCGAGTAAAGTGCTGATGATCTTTTTCATTATACTTTCTTTTTGAATACGATTTGCTCTGCTTGTTTTTCTACAATAGCCTTGAACAGTTCTTTCAGGTCGAAATAATCTTCTGAGCTATATAGGGATTTGTTCATGTTGATGACACTTTTTACCATTAGGCTTTTCCCTTCTGCGATATAGGTAATTGTAAAAGTTCCCTTATTATCGGCCAGCTTGTAAATGCCACCTTTTGGCAGTTTCTCTACTTCGTACTCTTCAGGAAAGTTCAATGTGATTCTGTAATTTTCTTTAAAAGGGTAGGCAAAATCTACCGGGAATTTTCGTTCCTCATGCTTGAATAGGTTTTCTTTGGTCCTTTCGAAAAGCAAAGGACTGAAATAAACCAGGTTGCCTGCTTCCTCAACATTGTCTTCAATTACCACATCCATTGATTCGGTGAGCAGTTCGTCCAGATTATCAAGGTTTAAGATTTCATATTTGGTAATTTCCAAACCTGTTTTATCCTTTTTAAAATTCTTTACAAATTCCTCCTGATTGTTGGTTTTGCGGTATCGGTTACGGAGGCTAAGCGCCGAATAGCCCTTAGAATACTGATTGATCTTGCCCGATAATTTGTTTTCTTTATCAAGTGTGAAGCTATATGCAAATGTCTTCTCGCTTGATGCTTCCGGCTCAGTTGACAGCCAATTACCGCCCTTTTTCTCCAGATCTATGTAAAATCCTTTATGATTAAGGTTCTCATAATCGATCATGCCTACCGGAAGGTCGGTATCTGTTGCATCGAGAAAGCAAAGTTTGTTGTTTATTTGTGCTACGGCAATTACATTATCAAATGCAGTGATGATCGGGTAACCTGGGTGTGCGCCATTTTCCCTGGTACTAACCAGTACGGGATATGCTTCTATTTTTGCTTCTTTTAAAAGGTTAAAAAGTGCCAGGTTAATGTCGGCAGAGTTTCCTGTTTTCTTTTCGAATATTAATTTTGGGTTGGTTACAGTGGAGTATTTTGAATAATCCTTATTCCATTTGAGGTTTGATTTGACATAATTGGTAATTAGTTTCACCATGGCGACGGTATCTTTTTCACCTTTAAGTATACCTGGGAGAACCGATTTGGCATAGGAGTTTTTGTCAATATAGCCACCAAAGTTTTCGTCGGTACCAAGCTCGGTGATGATTTTTGACCATGAACCTGTGTAGTCTTTATACATCTGGCCAGGGAAATTTGTGGCATTCAGTTCGAACTCGACTTTGGGAATATAATCATCCATCGTAGTTACATAAGGCTCGTCTTTCAGCGCTGGTACATTGCTCAGGCTGTATTTATCAAGTGTGGAATTGGATGATACTCCGGCTGCATAACTAGCATTAATAGTTTGGTGCACCGGGTGATCGACCATATAGTAACCACTGAAGTTATGCTTATAACTAAAATATTCAGGTATCCGTACATTGTATTCGGTATACAGGGTAGGTACATCAGACTGAAATTTCCATCCTCTGAGTGTAAAAATAAAATCGGATTTGATGCGGTATTTAAATTCTATAACCGAGCCTTCTTTTACATTTGGAAGCGTAAACTTTTTGATCACGTGGTTTTTATCGAAGGCTTCTGTGAATTTTGCGTCTTTATTCAGCTTACTTGTCACCATTTTTCCGTCGACCATGTTGTAGGTTGCGGCATCCATGTAGCTTAAGTCTTCTTTAGCTGAGCTGCTGCTTTTGTAAAGGTTAATGTTAAAATTAGCGAGGTCGTAGCCGTTTTTATTCAGGATTTTGTAGCGTACATGGCGCTCAAATACATAAACAAACTGGCCGGATGAAGAGCTCAATTCAAAATAACAATCGCCAACGTCGAACAACTTGATGGCTGATGCTGCGGAATCTATTCCCGTGGATTTGGTATCGAATTCGGAAGGTAATAATTTTCCGAATTTAAATTCGCGTTTTACTGGCGCTGCGGTTTGCGCAAAGCTACTGTAACTGATTCCGGCGCATAGCAGTAGAATCAGAACTTTGAGAGCGGTTTTCTGCATTTTAATTAGTTTGAATGGTTAGTACAATTATAGAAAACATTATTAAGGATTTATAGCGTTTTGACATTTTATTCGGTTAGATTCCGGTTTTGTAGTAAATCCATAAGGAATAATTCAGAATTGTCAGCCGACGCTAATATTTATCCATATTTACTGCCACACTTTGATTTTCCTGGTTTTTTCGTATCTTTGCCTGGCAAATAATAAATCGTAATTTATTTGCTATGCAACTCGACTCCACAAAATTTATTGCTACAGGTTTAACATATGACGACGTACTTCTGGTACCGGCATATTCTGAAATTCTGCCCCGCGACGTAAATACATCCACTTTTTTAACAAAAAAAATCAAGTTAAATGTTCCATTGATTTCTGCAGCTATGGATACGGTAACTGAAGCTGAACTGGCTATCGCTATTGCACAAAATGGCGGAATTGGTATGTTACACAAAAACATGACGATTGACAGACAGGCGGATGAAGTTAGAAAAGTAAAACGCTCAGAAAGTGGAATGATTCAGGATCCGGTTACTTTACTTGAATCTGCCGTAGTTGCCGATGCTTTCAAAATTATGAAAGAACATAAAATTGGTGGTATTCCGGTGGTAAGCAGCGACAATAAGCTGGTGGGGATTATTACCAACCGTGATTTACGTTTTCAAAAAAATATGTCGAGACCAATTGCAGAGGTAATGACAAAAGAGAACCTGATCACTGCCCCAGAAGGAACGAATCTTGTGCAGGCTGAGGAGATTCTTCAGAATTACAAAATCGAGAAACTTCCGGTAGTGAGTAAAGACGGGTATTTAAGCGGCTTAATTACCTTCAAAGATATTTCAAAAGTTAAAAATTACCCCGTTGCCTGCAAAGATGAACGTGGCCGCCTTCGTGTAGGCGCTGCGGTTGGTGTAACTGCTGATACCTTACAGCGTGTAGACGCTCTGGTAGCTGCAGGTGTAGATGTCATTACGATCGATACCGCTCACGGTCATTCGAAAGGGGTAGTAGATAAATTAAAAGAAGTTAAAGGAAAATATCCAGACCTGCAGGTTATTGTTGGAAACATTGCAACCGGCGCTGCTGCCAGATTTTTAGCAGAAGCGGGTGCTGATGCCGTTAAGGTAGGTATCGGACCGGGTTCAATTTGTACCACCAGAATTATTGCAGGTGTTGGGGTTCCACAATTGTATGCTGTTTACGAATGTGCTAAAGCATTAAAAGGTACTGGTGTTCCGGTTATTGCCGATGGTGGTATCAAGCATACGGGTGATATTGCAAAGGCTATTGCCTCCGGAGCAAGTACGGTTATGGCCGGCTCGTTATTCGCAGGGGTAGAGGAATCGCCAGGTGAAACGATCATCTACGAGGGACGTAAATTTAAGTCATATCGCGGAATGGGATCAATCGAAGCCATGGAGCAAGGTTCTAAAGACCGGTATTTCCAGGATGTGGAAGACGATATTAAAAAATTGGTACCGGAAGGAATTGTTGGACGCGTGCCTTTCAAAGGAACGCTGGCAGAAGTAATGTATCAATATATCGGTGGTTTACGTGCCAGTATGGGCTACTGTGGTGCTGCAAGTATTGACGCTTTACAAGAAGCTCAGTTTGTTCAGATTACGGCTGCAGGGATGCGTGAAAGTCACCCACACGATATTACCATCACTAAAGAGGCTCCAAACTATACGAGGTAGTTTAAAGCATAAAAAGTGTTTCATTGTCCTTTAGCGGGATAATCATAGTTATAAAGAACGGAGCGTCATGATGATGTCTCCGTTTTTTTTTGATCACCATTTACCCGCCAGTGTCCGCTATCCCTGGCTTCCATTAACATCTTACCATGCCTGTTGATTAAATATTTGCAAAATAAAATTTGGCAATTGTGTTTTTTTAATATATTTGTCGACTAAATCCATAGAGTTTATCTAAACCAATATGAACCAATACATTTACTTCCCTGCAAATCGTTGTTGTTGCTGCTCAGGCGTGCTTAACATCCGTTTACGAACGGGCCAATAATTAAATATCTAAACCGAACATATTTTAACAATCATGAATAAAAACATACTAACGCTTCTAATATTTTTACTGTCGGCAGGGATTGCTGCGGCACAAACGCCCATTAAGGGAATCATTAAAGCTGCCAATGGCATTACCATCCCGAATGCAACGGTGAAAATCAGGGGTACAAATATTACCACAAGTGCAGATGCCAATGGTGCTTTTACCATTGATGCAAAACAGCAGCCACCATTTTATATCCAGATTAGCTCTGTTGGTTATAAGGCACAGGATTTTCAGGTTTTGAAGTTTCAGGAAACACCAATTGAACTGGTTCTTCTGGAAGATACGCAACTCGATGAAATTGTGGTAACCTCCCGCAGACGTTCGGAGGTGTTGCAGGATGTGCCTATCCCCATTACGGTAATAGGGGGTCAGGCTGCTGAGAATTCAGGAGCCTTTAACGTTAACCGGTTGAAGGAGCTGGTTCCATCGGTACAACTATATGCTTCCAATGCCAGAAACACTACCCTGAACATCAGGGGCCTTGGTTCTACCTTTGGATTAACCAATGATGGTATTGATCCGGGAGTTGGATTTTATGTAGATGGTGTATACCATGCCCGTCCGGCAGCAACTTCAACCGATTTTCTTGATATTGAGCAAATTGAAGTACTGCGTGGCCCTCAGGGTACGCTGTTTGGAAAAAATACAACGGCTGGTGCATTTAACATCACCACAACGAAACCTACGCAAACACCTACTGCAAAAGTTGAGGTAAGTGTAGGTAATTACAATTTTATTCAGGCCAAAACCTCGGTATCAGGTGGTGTTGCAAAAAATCTTGCAGCGAAAATTTCCATTTCAGGAACCCAACGTGATGGTACGATCTGGAACACGAGGGAAGAAAGACTATACAGCGGTCAGAACAACCTGGGCTTTAAAGGTCAGCTGTACTACACCCCATCAGATAAGCTTAAAATTTTATTGAGCGGTGATGTAAGTGTTCAGCATCCTGCAGGTTATCCACTTGTAATTGCCGGGGTGACTACAACAGAAAGAAGTGCGTACCGTCAGTATGCGAGAATAGTTTCTGATCTTGGATATCAGCAGCCAAAAGTAGATCCTGCGGCAAGGGAAATTAATACTAACACTGCATGGAGGCATAACCAGTCCATTGGGGGAATTTCATTGAACGTGGATTATAAAATCGGAAACGGAACATTAACCTCAACAACAGCATGGAGATTCTGGAACTGGGATCCGACAAATGACCGTGACTTTTCTGAATTGGCAGCATTGACCAAATCGCAAGGTAACTCCCGCCACGACCAATATTCACAGGAAATCAGGTATGCCGGTAACATTACCGAAAAGCTAAGCGGAGTAATCGGAGTATATGCCCTCAGCCAGAATCTGAAAGGTTTGGACCAAACTGAAGAGGTAGGTAAAGACCAGTGGAGATTTGTCCAAACCAGTAATACCGGTTCGCAAGCACTTTACTCTACTCCAGGATTATTAGACGGATTTGGCATAAAAACCAATTCAGTGATTAAATCTTTAAGTACGGCTATTTTTGGTCAGGTTGATTGGGAAGTACTGGAGCACTTACACGTGCTTCCCGGATTGAGGTTTACCTATGATAAAAAAGATGTTGACTACAATCGTGTAACTTATGGCGGTTTGCAAACAACTGATGCAGCACTACTGGCTTTAAAAGCAGCAGTATATAGCAACCAGCAATTTGTAACCAGTACCGACAATAAAAATCTTTCAGGAAACTTTACCGTATCCTATCGTCCGACACACAGTTTAAATGTTTTCGGAACATTTTCTACAGCATACAAACCGGTTGGTGTAAACGTTGGTGGTTTACCAACTACTTCAAACGGCCAGGCAGATTTATCAGTGGCAGTAGTGAAACCAGAGTATGTGGAACATTATGAACTGGGAGCTAAAACCAAACCGTTTAAAGGTGCTATATTAAATATCACCGCATTTAATACCGATATTAAAGACTATCAAACCAACGTACAATCGCCACAGTTAGGCGTAAACAGGGGTTATCTGGCTAATGCAGAAAAAGTAAATGTTAAAGGTTTGGAGATTGACGGAACTTATCAGCTGGAAAGATTTTTAACATTAAATGCAGCTGTTGCTTATCTTGACGGTAAATATGTAAAGTTTACCAATGCACCACTTCCGCTGGAAGAAACCGGGCACACCGAAACTGTGAATGGCGTGGCTACACAGGTGGCATTTAAAGATGCTTCAGGCGGCCGTTTGCCAGGGATTTCGAAATGGAATATTTCAGGAGGAACAGAGTTAAGTACTCCAGGAAACCTGGCAACTAAACCAGGTCGTTATTTTATTGCCGGTGATTTCAGTTACCGTTCAGAATACTCTTCGAACCCAACGCCATCAAGTGTTTTAAATGTTCAGGGTTACGCTTTATTTAACAGCAGATTGGGATTCAAATCTGATAAATTCTCTGTATTTGTCTGGAGCCGGAACATTGGCAACAGAACCTACTATGAGCAGTTACAGGCAGCTGCAGGTAACTCAGGCTTATACGCAGGCGTTCTTGGCGATCCAAGAACTTATGGCGCTACTTTCCGATACAATTTCTAATAAAGGCCGGGATCTTTTTTCTCTTATATTTGGTTTAAAGGCGTCGGTTTATCCGGCGCTTTTTTGTTGACAGGACATTTACACCGTGTTAATTTTTGCGGTGTATTGTTCAGAATTAAAATTTATAGTAATGCGATAAAGTATTAACTTCGGTAAATTTTTATTGAATGAATAAGCTTAAAGCAGTTTGTGTTTACTGTGGTTCTAATTTTAATGGTGACGAGCAATTGCGTTCAGCCATTAAGCAACTTGCAGAAACACTTGTGAAACAAGACATCAGTTTGGTTTACGGCGGTGGGAGTGTTGGAGTAATGGGGATTTTGGCTAACGACGTGTTAGCATCCGGCGGTACCGTAACGGGGGTGATTCCTCAGTTTTTAATTGATAAGGAAGTTGGACATAAAGGTGTTACGGAAATGATCGTAACTGAAAATATGCATCAGCGAAAGCAAAAAATGGCCGATTTGAGCGATGGATTTGTGATTTTACCAGGTGGGTTCGGAACATTAGAAGAGTTTTTTGAAGTGTTAACGTGGTTGCAGCTCGGACTACATAATAAGCCCATTGGTGTTTTAAATGTAAATGGTTTTTACGATCCCTTATTTGCGCAGATGGAAATGATGGTCCAAAGTAAATTTCTAAAACCGGCTAACCGCGACCTCGTATTTAATGAAGAAGATGCTGTTGAGTTAATCAACAAAATGGATAGCTTTTCGGCAGTGCCGGATGAGGTATGGTTCAGGGACCGGAATCTAACCTAAAAAACCTTCAATTAGTAACAAATAATTTTCAAACCACCATGCATCATGTGCAGGTGATAAAATATAACCACAATGCAAATCATTACATCGCACGCAGAATTTGAACAACACCTGGGCAAGGAGCTCGGAATCTCTTCATGGCATACCATAAGCCAGGAGCAGATCAATAAATTTGCAGATGCCACTTTAGATCATCAATGGATTCATTGTGACGAGGAAAAAGCCAAAAATGAAGGACCTTTTGGTGGAACCATCGCACACGGTTACCTTACCCTTTCTTTAATTCCTTATTTATGGAAAGAAATTGTTGATATTCAAAACCTTAAAATGGAAATCAATTATGGTATCGAAAACTTAAGATTTGCACAGCCCGTTCTGGTGAACAGTAAAATCAGGTTAAAAGCGAAGCTTGCTTCAATCGTGAACTTACGTGGTGTAACCAAGGTACATATGGGTATCGAAATGGAAATAGAGGGTCAGAAGAAACCTGCTTTTACCGGAGAAGTGGTATTTTTATATCACTTTATTACTATTTCCTAAAATCAGGTACTGAGTATAAAGTATCAAGTAAGCGATATGCAGTGTATTTGTTGCCTGATACTTGATACTTTATAATATGCTCTACGTCATCCGGTCCCGGTATTTGCTAACCAACCCGGTTAACGCTACTTTAAACTAATCTGCTTCCTCATCTGTGATTAACCTGATCGAATCATCAGAGAGCATAATCAAACGTTCTTTATAAAGCGAGCCAATGGTTTTCTTGAAAGCACTTTTACTAATCTGAAAACGGTGATAAATCTCTTCTGGTGAACTTTTATCTCCGAGTTCGATTAGGCCTCCGCTTTTTTTGAGGGCAGCCAGAATCATCTCTTTAGAATCAAGAATATGTCCGTAGCCGCTTGGCTGCAAGGTCAAATCTATTTTGCCCTCTACACGGATCTTTTTGATCCATCCTTTACGTTGTTCACCGATTTGAATATTGTCAAAAACTTCGTTATGGTAAAGCAATCCGATATAGGTATTGTTGATGATGGCATTGAAACCTAAGTCTGTTTCTTCCGTAATTAATAAACTCACCTCATCACCTTCTTCAAAATCGAAGTCTTCTTCTTCAACAAAATCATATAGTTTCGAGGATGCGAGTAAGCGGTCGTTATTTTCATCCAGGTATACATAAACAACATATTTATAGCCTTTTTGCATCGGCCTTTTCTGTTCTCTGCTCGGTACGTAAACATCTTTATCAATCCCCAGATCCATAAAGACACCATCCTCACCATCAGAAACTACTTTTAAAAAAGCAAAATCGCCCACTTCAGCATAAGCTTTCTGAGTAGTGCCGGTTAAACGGCCATCTTTCTGGATGTAAACGAAAACGCTGACATTGTCGCCTATTTCCAGTCCGGCGGGTACGTACTGGTAAGGTAAGATGACCAGTTTATCACCATCTGTTAAGTTTAAACCAGCCTCAGTTTTGCTTAAAACTCTTAATTCATTGTATTTTCCTATTTCTATCATATTATGGGTTAACCATTTTCTTCAATGGTTTTAATGCAAAGTTAGCAATGTTTAGCTGGAATAGCATTTTTATAAAATAAACTAAACCACAAACTATTCAGATAAATGGGTTAAATTTGATTTTTACAAAGTATATTCTACAACATGGCAAAACCCAAAGAAGCTAAGAAACCCGGTGTTTTTAGTTTGCTTGCAGCGTATAAAGGCTTAATTTTTCTATTGATTTTATTTGCCCTGTTAAGCAACGGTATCAATTTATTACTTCCTAAAATTATTGCCCGTGGAATTGACTCCTATACAAACAAAACCTTCAATGTAGATGAAATCCTTTACCAGTTTGTTGCGGCCATAGTGCTGGTTTTCATTTTTACCTATCTGCAAAGCATCGTTCAAACCTACGCTTCGGAGAAAGTAGCAAAAGATCTGCGTAGCAAACTATCCGATCAGATTTCAAAACAAAGCCATGCCTATATTACTAAAGCGAATCCGGCAAAGCTACTGACCAATCTCACGTCCGATGCCGATTCAATTAAAATGTTTGTATCGCAGGCTATTGTTTCTCTGGCATCGTCCCTTTTCCTGATTGTTGGCGCCAGTATATTATTGCTTATGACAAACTGGAAACTGGCCTTGTGTGTGATTGCTATAGTGCCGGTTATTGGTGGAGCATTTTACTATGTTTTGAAAAAGGTTAGGGTATTGTTTATTAAAAGCAGGGAGGTAATTGATTGGTTAAACAAAGTAATCAGCGAGAGTATCCTTGGATCGGCTTTAATCCGGGTAATTAATTCACAACAACTGGAATACAACAAGTTTCTCGATCCCAATGGGAAAGCCCGTGATCTGGGGCTTTCTATTCTTCGTCTGTTTGCCAGTTTGATTCCAATCATTGTATTTGTAGCTAACTTATCAGGCTTAACCATCCTGGTGCTCGGCGGCCATTTCGTAATTACCGATAAGATGACTCTGGGAGAGTTTGCAGCCTTTAACAGTTACCTGTCGCTGATTATTTTCCCAATTCTGGTGATTGGTTTTATGAGCAATGTTATTGCGCAGGCAACCGCATCTTACCAGAGAATTGAAGGGGTGTTAAATGCCCCACCGGTAGCACACCCGGGAATGTTAACTAATGAATTGACGGGTGAAATCAATATTGAAGATGTTTCTTTATCTCTTGGACAAAAACCAATACTCAAAAATATATCTTTAAGTGCTAAGAGTGGCTCAAGAACTGCAATCATCGGCCCCACGGCTGCAGGGAAAACACAACTGCTTTACATCCTTACAGGCTTAACAAGTCCTGACTCAGGTGTTATACTTTTTGATGGGAAAGAAATTAATATGTACAATCAGGAAAGTTTCCATAAACAGGTTGGATTTGTTTTTCAGGACAGCATTATATTTAATATGAGTATCCGGGAAAATATTGCTTTTAGTGATACGGTAACAGATGAATCGTTAGCGAAAGCCATTCAAACTGCAGAACTGAAAGACTTTGTCGATGCTTTGCCCGGGAAATTGAATACCATTATTTCTGAAAGAGGAAACAGTCTTTCAGGGGGGCAGAAGCAACGGATTATGCTGGCAAGAGCTTTAGCCATCAATCCTAAAATCTTAATACTGGACGATTTTACTGCCCGCGTTGATACCAATACGGAAAAACGAATCCTGGAAAATATCCAGAAGAATTATCCTGATCTTACCTTGTTATCGGTAACTCAAAAAATAGCTTCAGTTGAACATTACGAAAATGTAATCCTGCTGATGCAGGGTGAGGTCATTGCTTCAGGAACCCATCAGCAGTTGCTTAAGAGCAGTCCGGAATACGTCCAGATTTACAATTCACAACAGAGTACCAGCAATTATGAACTACAATCTTAATCAGCTTAATCCCGGGCAAAACAAGCAATCTACTTATCAGGCGCTAAAAAGATTGCTGAAGCTGATTGAGGCTGAGCGTAAAAAGCTTTGGCTGGCGCTGGTGTTTATTCTGGCAAACTCAAGCTTGCTTTTGGTAGGTCCACTGTTGGTTGGTCATACCATAGATACTTATATACGGACCAAACATTTTCATGGTGTGCTTGTATTTGGCGGAATCCTGCTGGTGATTTATTTATGTGCCATGATTACAGGGTATGTACAAACCAAACTCATGGGTGGAATAGGGCAGCGGATGCTGTACACTTTACGCAATGCAATTTTCAATAAACTACAGGAACTACCGGTTTCCTTTTTCAACCAGAACAAGGCTGGCGACTTAATTTCGAGGGTTAATAATGATACGGATAAGCTTAACCAGTTTTTTTCACAATCGTTGATGCAGTTTATTGGCAGTATTGTAACGATGCTTGGGGCGGGGATTTTTCTATTGTCCATTAATACCGAACTTGGTGTAGCAGCACTTTCGCCTGCAGCACTAATCATTGTGTTTACAGTTGCCTTATCACCCTGGGTTAAAAAGAAAAATGCAAAAAACCTGAAAAGTGTAGGTGGTTTAAGTGCTGAAATTCAGGAGAGCCTGAATAATTTCAAAGTGATTATCGCCTTCAACCGACGCGACTATTTCCGGAAACGTTTCGATGAGGCCAATCAGGAGAATTATAAAACCGCTATAGGTGCTGGTTTGGCCAATAATATTTTTGTTCCGGTATACGGACTCTTGTCCAGTGCAGCACAATTGATCGTGCTCTTGTTTGGGATTTACCTCATCGCACATGGCTATTTTTCTATAGGGTTGCTGGTGAGTTACATTTCTTATTGTACCAATTTTTATAACCCATTGCGTCAGCTTGCCGCTCTGTGGACCAGTTTTCAGGTAGCTATGGCGGGCTGGGACAGGATTTCACAAATTTTATTACTGGAAACGAACTTGAAGCAGATGGATGAAACGCCACAGCTTAGTTCGGATGCGTTGCTGGAATTTAGGGATGTTCATTTTTCTTACGATGATTCAAAAGAGATATTGCATCAAGTTAACCTCAGGTTTGACAAAGGGAAAACCTATGCACTTATCGGGCCAACAGGAGGGGGTAAAACAACTACAGCATCTTTAATTGCCCGTTTATATGATGCGACGAAGGGTACCGTACTTTTAAATGGGAAAGACATCAGGACATTTAGTGCCGAAGCACGGACACAGAAAATTGGTTTTATTTTACAGGAGCCCTTTCTGTTTACCGGAACGGTTAAAGAAAATATTCTCCATGGCAACAGCCAGTATAAAGATGTAAGTGACGCCGAGCTGGAAAAGATTATACAGGATGCAAGTTTAGGTGCGCTCCTGGCGATTTTTGACGAGGGATTGAACACCAATATTGTTTCAGGATCGGATGGCATTAGTTTAGGGCAAAAACAGCTGATCGCTTTTATGCGGGCTGTGCTTAGAAGTCCTGAATTACTCATTCTGGATGAGGCAACCGCGAATATCGATACCATTACCGAGAAGTTGCTGGGCGATATCCTGAATAAACTTTCAAAGGAAATTACCCTGGTAATTATTGCCCACCGCTTAAACACCATTGAAAATGCCGACGAGATTTACTTTGTAAACGAAGGTGAGGTGCAAAAGGCCGGAACACTGGATCATGCACTCGATATGTTACTTAAGGGTAAGCGTGTAAGTTAAAAACATCTACTATGAAAAAATATTTCCTCTTATCATTCTTTATCTCAATTACTTCATTTTCTTTCAGCCAGTCTGCTGCTCCCGTTTTTGTTCAGGATAGTCTGAAGCTCATTTCTTCGCAGTTTAAATTTACAGAAGGCGCTTCTGTGGACAAGCAAGGTAATGTATTCTTTACCGATCAGCCAAATGATAAAATCTGGAAATACGATATAAAGGGCCAGCTCAGCTTATATATGGACAAATCGGGGAGGGCAAACGGTACCTATTTCGATAAGAAAGGCAACCTGATTGTTTGTGCTGATGAAAATAATGAGATATGGTCTATCGGCAAGAATAAGAAAGTAAGCGTCTTGTTCTCTGATTATGAAGGTAAAAAAGTAAACGGGCCTAATGATATCTGGCTTGATGCCAAGGGAGGGATTTACTTCACTGATCCATATTATCAACGCGATTACTGGACAAGGCAGAAGTCTGAACTTAATGGCGAAAAAGTATATTATCTCCCAAAAGGAACTAAAACTGCTTTCGTTGTTGCTGATGGGATGACCAGGCCAAATGGCATTGTTGGTACACCTGACGGAAAATACCTTTATGTGGCCGACAGGGTGGCTGATGTGACATACAGATATGATATCGATAAAGATGCAACTTTAGGTAACCGGATGCTTCTTTTTAAGCAAGGTTCGGACGGGATGACATTGGATAGTGCTGGAAATATTTACATTACAGGAAAAGGTATAGATATCTATACACCAACGGGCGAAAAGACCGGGCATATCGATGTGCCGGAGAACTGGTGTGGGAATATATGCTTTGGAGGTAAAAACAGGAATATTCTTTTTATTACGGCCTCCAAATCGCTATATATGATAGCCACAAATGCCAAAGGAGTGGAGTAAATGCATTATGGTGCTCACTAAAACACCGTCAGGCAGTCTAACTTCAGATCTATTACGCGGTTGTGTGATAACTATAGGCTTATTGTTAAACTATCTTTCAGTAATTTTTGAAAGTTTAATTTGTTTTAATTATATTTGGTTAATAAATTAGAGCTGATGAAAAAAGTTAATAAAACCTTATTGCCGGGATTTATTGTTCCTAATATCCTTATCATAAGCGCAATCGCGATCACAAGATATCTTATTGGACCGTCCAAACCCGGTGTTCTTGTTTTTTCTGAATTTGTAATTCTTCCTGTGTTAATGGGGATATTGAGTTCATGGTTTTGGAAAACAGTTCCGCTTAAAACAGCTACACGCGTTGGTTATTCGGTTTTTAATGGTTTGATTGCTATTGTGCTGAGTTTCTTTTTTTTGAGAGAGGGTACCATCTGCTTAATTATTGTATCACCACTTATTTTCGTATTTGTTGTAACCGGGGCATTCATCGGCAAGGCTATGTTCAATAAAAATAATCAGACCTTGAATGTGAGTTTTGTATCGCTGTTGTTGGTGGTATTTGCAGCAGATTCACTCTCAGAACATCATTATGAAAACATGGTATCTGATGAGGTTATCATTAATGCTACACCTGATAAAATCTGGAAAAATGTGGTAGCGTTCGACAAGATAAAAAAGCCAAATGAATACTGGCTGTTTAATATTGGTATGCCAAGCCCATCGCAAACTACAGTAACAGGCTATAGAAATGGTGCAGGCAGGAAGTGCATCTTTAGTAACGGATATACATTTGATGAGAAAATTGTAACTTTTGAGCCGGATAAAAACCTAACTTTTGATATTACAGCACAACCACATGATCCTGAAATTATGGAACATATAGACATCCAAAGAGGTCAGTTTTTACTTAAGGATAATGGCAACGGTACCACCACGCTAACTGGCAACAGTTGGTACAGCTTGAAAGTATTTCCTGTCTGGTATTACGATCTTTGGGCAGAAAGCATTACCAGAAATGTACATCTAAGAGTAATGGATCATATTAAAGTTTTAAGCGAAACAAATAAATGCTGTTTTCATTTGTAGTGAAGTATCTGGGGTTTTTAAAGGGTATTCCTTTATTAGCACAGATTTTTGATAATGTAATGAAGCTTTGGCTTTTTGTTGTTGATCCGGAACGCCTGGATTTGCTTGACGAGCTTGAGAATACCGCATTAAAATGGGAGCAAAACTCTGTCGCCTTACATCAGTATGGAGGCATTCAGTTTAATTTCAGCGGAAAAGAGTTCGCTCATGTTCACAGCAATGGTATTCTGGATATTTTATTATCCGCTCAAATTAAGTCTGATCTAATTCTGGCAAATAAAGTTAGTGAACATCATTTGATTACTAAATCAGGCTGGGTTACTTACTACCTTAAAGATAAAGAGGGGCTCGCTTTAGCTATTGATCTATTAGCATTAGCCTATAAAAGAGTAGCCAGCCGAAAAGTTCTGGCTACAAAATTAGCCTAACTTCCTTCCCGTATTAATTACATTTACGCCGTTAAAACGTGTGGTTGCACTTCCATGAGATACTGCACTTGCTTGTCCGGGTTGGCCTTTACCGTCGGAAAATGTTCCGCCCAGGCGGTAGTCATTCTGATCACAACGTTGTACACATGAGTTCCAGAATTCCTGGGTGTTTGCCTGATAAGCTGCATCTTTAAACATGCCCACAATTTTGCCTTCTTTTATCTCATAAGCCAGTTGTGCACTGAATTGAAAATTGTAGCGCTGCTGATCAATAGAATACGAATTTCGGCCAAACATATAAATGCCTTTTTCCACATTTTTAACCATATCAGCGGCACTTAGTGGTGCGTTGCCGGGGGCTAAAGAAACATTGGGCATTCTTTGAAACTGGATGCTGTCCCAGCTATCGGCGTAACAACAACCCTGGGATGCCTTCAGTCCGAGGATATGTGCCTGATCGCGTATAGTTTGATAATTAACTAAAATACCATCCTTAATGATATCCCAGTTGCCACATTTAACCCCTTCATCGTCATAACCCACAGCACCTAAAGATCCTGGTTCCGTTTTATCTGCCAGAATATTTACTTCTTTACTGCCAAAATTGAATTTTTTCGATTCCCATTTATCCAGGGTCAGGAAACTTGTTCCGGCATAGTTTGCTTCGTAGCCTAAAACGCGGTCTAATTCTGTCGGGTGACCGACAGATTCATGTATGGTTAGAAAGAGGTGAGAAGGGTCTAAAACCAAATCGTATTTCCCCGGTGCAATGGGTTTAGCTTTTAGCTTTTCATCGACGTGAACAGCTGCTTCGCGAACATCTTCCAGGATATCATAACGCTTTTTATAAAGGGTTACTGGGCCACCTTTAATTTTCTCTGTGTCTTTAGGATTTAAGTACTCAAATCCCATCCCCATTGGGGCACTTAATGCACTTCTGGTTTCAAACTTGCCGCTGGCCGAGTCCGTTTTTGTGAGGGTAAAAGTAGGCCAGATTCTGTGAATATCCTGATCGATATATGACCCATCTGTAGAAGCAAAATACTTCTGCTCATTGATCATAAAAAGATTAGAGTTAATATATTTTGCACCGCCTTTCATTGCTTCACTGTTCACTTTCAGTAGCAGGTCGACCTTTTCTTTTATTGGAACCTCAAAGGCATTCACCTCTAATGGCGTCTTCCAGCTCACTTCACCGAACCCTTTTTGCGGGGCAAGTTGAACAGGCTCCTCCATGAGTTTGGAATTGCCTTTTGCGATAGCAACCGCCGCCGCTGCTGCTTTGGCAATGCTATCGTTGTCGAGATTGTTTGTTGCCGCAAATCCCCAGCTTCCGTTGGCAATTACCCGTACTCCCAAACCATAAGATTCAGCATTGGAGATGTTTTCAACCCTGTTTTCTCTTGTGACTACCACCTGATTCAAGTACCGTCCAATCCGAACATCGGCATAGGTTGCTCCTTTGCTTTTTGCAGCATTCAGGGCAACATCAGCCATTTGCTTTTTCAGGGCAACATCAACAGGTGTTAATGATTCTTCTACAGAAATTATTTTGCCAAATGCGGGTAAATTGGGCAGCATTGTGGTGCCCAGACCCACGCCAGTCATGTATAAAAAATCTCTTCTTCTCAATTTTCGGTTTTTAAATTGTATGGTAAAAATGAGCAATCCAAACCCTGAGTTTAGATTGCTTCATTGCTTCGCCTGGCAATAACGATTCAATTAATTAAATCGCGTCAGACAGCGAAGTAAAGGTGAAATCCCTGATTTTCATTGGCGGAATTAGCCCACTTCCGGTTCTTACGGGTTTACCCAGTGCTTCAACATTGTTTAACATAATCACCGGACTCTCGTTAAATCTGAAGTTTTTAATTGGGAATTTAATCTCACCATTTTCGATATAGAAAGTACCATCACGCGTCAAGCCTGTCAGTAGTAAAGTTTGAGGATCTACAGAGCGGATATACCAGAAACGCGTAACGAGAATACCTTTTTCTGTACTTTTAATCAAATCTTCCAGTGATTGTGTTCCGCCTTCCATTACAATGCTTCTGCTGAACGGTACTGGCTGAACATTTTTCTGTGCGGCCCAGTAACGGGAATAAGAAAGGTTTTTAACCACACCTTTATCTACCCATTGTGTTCTTTTTAAAGGTAAGCCATCGCCACTCCATGTGGAAGAGGGCACTTCGGCATTGAGGGGATCAGAGTAGATGTTTACATTTTCAGAAAAAAGCTGTTCGCCTAAACGCGTACCGCCACCTTTTTTGCTCATGAAACTTCTGCCTTCATCAGCACTACGGGCATCGAAACCCCTAAACATGTTGCCTAACATATCGCTGGCCGCAAGCGGCTCTAAAATGACAGTATACTTTCCTGGTTCAATGGCTTTTGCTCCTGCAGAACCATTGGCTTTGCCTGCTGCAATTTTACTCAGTGCCAGGGTGTCCATTTTGGACAGGTCGTTAAAATCCTGCTCAACATATCCTGATCCCGTTCCCTGCTTATTTCTAACCGTAACAGAGAAGGAAACATTTGTGCCTTTATTGTATGCAAATAAACCTTTTGAGTTCATGATTGCATTAAAACTGGTAGAGTTTTCCAGAAAGCCTGCAGCATCTAATCCTGCTGCTTTGGATACACTTAAACTTTTTCCTACCATTTCCGCGCGGGTATCTGGTGTCATTGCCGCAGTATTCGCATTAAATGTTTTAGATTCATCAAAGGTGGCTGGGCCTAGTAATGGCATAAACTCAGGGTTTTCAGGAGCCAGCATCGCCAGCTCTTCCGCTCTGCGCACCACTTTTTCAAGTGAAGCATCATCAAACTCATTGATCGTTGCCGAACCTGTTTTCTTTCCATATGTAGAACTTACGCCCAAACTCATGGTACTGATTTGTCCTGCGGTTGAAACGGCATTACGGGCATAACGAATGTTTCCGCCATCAGAACCTCTTAAACTTACTTCGCAGAAATCGGCTTTTGAAAAGCCAACTACCTTTTTTAATATCGCCTGGGCTTCTTCTTTACTTAGTATAGCCATAATTATATCTTTCTTGCTGTATTAATAACATTAACTCCATTGAATCTTGCAGTTGAACTTCCGTGAGAAACGGCACTGCTTTGCGAAGGCTGACCTTTTCCATCGTTGAATGATCCACCTAAACGATAGTCACTTTCATCGCAAACCGCATTGCACGAATTCCAGAATTCCTGCGTGTTTGCCTGATAGGAAACATCGTTTAACATGCCTACGATTTTTCCTTCCTTGATTTCATAGAAAATCTGCCCTCCAAACTGGAAGTTATAACGTTGCTGGTCGATAGAAAAACTGCCATCGCCGATAATGTAAATGCCTTTTTCAACATTTTTAATCATATCATCAACGCTAAGCTTTTCTTTACCCGGCTGTAAGGAAACATTGGCCATACGCTGGAACTGAACATCGTCCCAGCCCTGAGAATAGCAGCATCCCTGTGATTCATTTAAACCAATGATGTGTGCCTGATCGCGAATGGCCTGGTAATTGACCAATACACCATCTTTGATTAAATCCCATTTCTTGCATTTTACGCCTTCATCATCATAGCCTACTGCGCCTAATGAGCCCACCTGGGTTTTATCGGCTACAATATTGACTTTATCACTGCCAAATTTGAATTTCTTTGATTCCCATTTATCCAAAGTCAGGAAACTGGTACCGGCATAGTTTGCTTCGTATCCCAACACGCGGTCTAATTCAGTCGGGTGACCAACAGACTCGTGGATGGTCAACCAAAGGTGAGATGGATCCAACACGAGATCATATTTACCCGGTTCTACCGATTTTGCCTTAATTTTTTCTGATGCTACACGCGCGGCCTCTTTCACATCTTCAAGCATATCATAACGGCCTTTGTAGCGGGTTACAATACCACTTACTTTATCTTCCGGACGGGCGTGCATATACTCATAACCTTTACCCATGGGCGAACTTAAGGAGTTGCGGGTTTTAAACTGTCCCGAAGCCCGGTCTATTCTGGTGACATTAAAATTCGGATAAATCCTGTGTACATCCTGATCAATATAAGACCCATCTGTTGAGGCAAAATATTTTTGCTCATTCACGGCAAAAATCACCGAGTTGACGAAGTTCGCTCCGTTTTGCATGGCAACATCGTTCACGTTTAAAAGCAAATCTACTTTTTCCTTTACAGGTACTTCAAAGGCATTGATTTCGATAGGTGTTTTCCAGCTCACCTCGCCGTAACCTTTTTGAGGCGCCAGCTGAACAGGCTCACCCTGGATCTTTGCATTTGCCTTTGCCACTGCAACCGCTTGTTCAGCACATTTTGCAACTGCATCTTTGCTTACATTATTTGTTGCGGCAAAACCCCAGCATCCATTGGCCAAAACGCGTATGCCCACACCATAAGATTCGGTATTGGCTACACCCTGCACACGCTTTTCGCGGGTGGCGACAAACTGGTTGAGGTAACGGCCAATGCGTATGTCGGCATACGATGCACCTTTTGATTTCGCAGCGTTGAGCGCTACATCGGCCAGTTCTTTCTTGATCTTAACATCAACACCCTCAAGTGCCTGTAAAGGATCTATGGGCGTTCCGAAGGCGGATAAGTCGGGAAGCATAAGCGCCCCAAAACCCATTCCTGATAAATAGAGGAAATCTTTTCTTTTCAATTGGTTCGGTTTAGGTGATTTACGATCTCAAGATAGCCATTAATGTGCTTAGATAGCCAATATATTTATAACATTTTAGTTTCAAACTGCAGTTAGGCTGAAAGGATTCTCGATTCGTACCATAAAAAGGCAGAAGCAAGTATAAATCCTGATAAAAACCACCATATTGAAACCTCCTTTTCTGAAAAGTTATTCGTTAGTGAGGTTTTTGTAGTGTGATGGTTTGCTTTGTTTGAAAGCTGTGAGGTAGAAATGATAGTTTGTTGATTTTTTAAAGCCAGCCAGTCTGTATTTTTATAAACAAAGAAAGGTTGAGTTGATTGGTTGACAGATAATGCCTTCCAGCCAGAGGTTTCTGGCCAAAAGGACGCCTGCCACTCAAACGGAAGCTCAATATTTTGCCCGGGTGCAAGCTTTACACCATTAACTTTTATTTGTGGCGCTTTACCCGATTCAGCTAAATCGACAATAAATTCTGTTTTCCCGTAAATTGATGGAAACTGAGGGAGTATTTGAACAGATTGAGCTTCATGTTTCTTTCTTGCTGCCGCTGATAAAACTGCAGACCAGTACCTGGTGTAATCTGTTATTCTACCGGATAGAAGCCAGTTGAACGTTGAGGTGATTGAAGTGATGAGCATTTTTCCTGATCCCTGAAGGGTACTGCTCACTAAAGTTTTGCCGCTTCCATCAATAACCATAGGCTTATCATTCACAGTCGTCTTTAAAAATAAAGTCTGTTCCAGTGGAAGCTTGCCAAATTTGTAATCTTCGTCCTTTAACGATAGACTCAACTGTTTATCTTTCGAAGGAGGCAATTCAAACCTGCCAAATCTGGAGCTAAACGCAGAGGCAGGCTTTAGATCGGAAATTCTGATGAACAAACCCAATCCACCTTTAACGCCATCGTTTATGGCTGTTCTTTCGTCCGGTGCAATTGCTGCAAGTTCACCCTCATCTATGATTAAAACATCGAATTTTTTTAGGGAAGAGGCCGTGATCCGGTCGACGTTTAAACTATCTGTATTCAGGAAATCTGAGCTGTATTTATCTTTGCTGATCCTGGTCCGGAAAACCAGCGGATACTGGTTATCGAACAGCCATTTTTTCAAAAATTTATATTCAAAATCAGGATAGGAAGATAATATCAAAACTTTCATTTTGCCTTGTTCAGTCACAATAAAGGGTAGGGGCTCTTTAGCCAGGGTATCATTGTTCTCCAAACTGATCAGCTCATAAACTGCCCTTCCAATTTGTTTTGGCTGGGTTTTGAATGAAAAAGGTTTGCTTGAATTTGGTGCAACTGAAACTGAATCAATTGAATTTCCCAGGCCTTTTAACAAAAGCTTTACACTTTCGCTACTGCTATTCTGATAAACCCCCTGAACCTGTAGTTGTTCGGTGGATTTGATTGTTTGTTGCCAGTTAGCAGAAATGATGCCGCCTGGTTTTGCAGCCGGATGGAAATTTATCCCGTAACCTGCTAAACCTTTTAAGTCTTGATCTGATAAACCGTAGCCATAAATATTAAGTTTATTAATATCCGGATGAGTGGCAAGGAAATAGGGTAAATCCTGAATCTGTTTGGTTTTAAGCCCCTTTATTGTAAAGGCCAGGGAATATTTCGTGCCGCTTATTTTTGCAACAGAATCAGGGTTTGTTCCTTTTGTAAGTAAGGTAATTTCATTTATGTTTTGGCTGGATGGGATGCGATACTTCACCGGAACAATCAAAAGGGCAAAACAAGTTACTGCCATCACGGAGGCAATAAGCCGCCACATTAACCTTGCCTTATCTGCTCTGGAAATCTCTTTGTATAACAAAAAGGAAAGCAGAATGAAGCTTAAAATGATAGCGATATATTTGAATTCCATGCCTATCTGCCTGCTTTGTTTAAGTTATTGAAATAGTTTTGATACAGGGCCGAAGCGGGAAGGGCACTTTGTATTTGTGGACTGGCCGTTTCACCTTTAATCATTTTTTGTATCGCTTTCTGGGCGATGTCGATATCTGAAACCTGTAAGCGGGTATTGCCTGACAATCGTCTCAAACTGGTCAAAGCATTTAAATAGGTTGTTGGGTTGTCGGCTGCGGCACCAATCATATACTTTTCAGTGTCGCTCAATAAAAAACGATCACCTTCAGTAAATTTCTTTCCTGACTTTCTACTTTCCAAAAGGGCCAGCGAAGCTTTTAACTGGACCATTCGCTGTTCCTTCCGTTCGGCCAACATTTTTTGAACAGGCTGCATAATCTTATCCAGTTCACCACTTAATCGTTTTTCGGGTTTTAGTGATGCGGTTTTGACTGTTGTTTTTGCCACGTAAGCCCTTGATTTTTGCTGAAGGTCTTTTAATAATCTTAGTGCCTTATATTCATAAGGCAAGGCTTCTTGTGGTTTATAAGTTCTCAAACGCAGTTCTGCATTCCACATTTCCGTTAAAACGGCTTTTAACTGTGCTTTCATTTCCGGTTCAAAAAACGTAGCATCTTCAGCAATATCATGTTTATGGGCGTACTTATCCATTATGGCGGTAACATCTCCAAATTTTTCAGGCTCCGCTGCATGCTCCGCATGTTCATCGTGATCGTCGTGGTCGCCGCCAATTTCAGTCTCATTTTCTTCGCCCAAAAACTGACCATAGCGAAGCCTTAGTAGTTTCTGGTCGATCCCCAGCTCGTTACTTCGGGTTTTGAAAGCCTCTGCAGATAAACCAGACTGTTCTTTTAACAACTTTTCTGTATCAATAATAATCTGCCGTTCACTTCTAAAATATTCCGGAACCAGGTTAACGCCGTTCGTCATACCAGCCATGCTCATGAGCTCGGTTGTATCTACAATTGAAACGAAATAAACGTCTGAACGACTGGATTGACCATGGTTGTCCATTGCCTTGATGAAAAAATAAAGTTCATCGCCAGGTTTCATACCTAAGCTTTTTAAATCGATTTCCTTGCCTAGAGCGATGTGCTTCTGGTTATTGAAACTGGTGTTGAAGCTTAACTTTTTTTCGGTAAAGCTTACACCTTCGCCTTTACCACTGGCCATAGTTGCTGAAATAAAAGCATCATTGATTCCATAGTCATCACTCAGGTTTAGTTTTAGATTAAACTTTTGCGGTTGACCGATATCGATTGTTGTACGTTGCTTCGGTTGTATGATCTTAATGTTTACCGGTAAATCGGGTATAACTTCCATTTGGTATAAATCTGATCTTCTGCCATCTATCTCCAGTTGATAGAAACCTGATTTCTCAATTGTCTTTGCAAAAGTCCACTTTGTAGCTTCGCGGTTTTGCGGTTTCAAAACAATTGTCTCCTTATCATTGAAAATAATCTTCATTGTTTTCAGACTAATGTTTGTATCGAATTGCCAGATTACTCTGGCGCCCGTTTCTGCCTTGATGGTAAATTGCTTTTGTTTACGTTCAGGTTTACCGGTGTAGGCAGGGGGTATGATGGTAACGTCAAATGCGGAAACTTCTGCGGGGACTTTTTCCTTGATTATCGGTACCGGGTTTTGATTGGCGGAGGCCACCTGATGTGCTTTGTGAATCTGGGGAATTTTTGTGATCCCGAAACTGATCAGCAAACCAGCCAATAGAATTGCTAAGCCTATATATAATTTTCTTAGCGGCTCTTTTTCGGGATTTATGGTATGGATTACTTTTTCGATTTTTGCCAGCTGTAATTTTTGCAGCATGGATAATCCTTCCGGATGTTGAAGCAGCAAATCGGCACTTTCCTCGAGTTCAGGATATTGATGATTGATGAATCTGGAAAAATCGCTATCTGAGCTTTTCCAGATAGGCTTAGCAACCAATAAAATGATCAGAATTATAGCCAGTACAATTACAAAGTACCAGGCAGCTAAATGAAGTACATGCACAAGCAATGCAGAAATTACCAATGCCATTGCCAGGCTAACCGCTAGTAAGCGAAGCAGATAAAGTGTTATCCACTTTTTCCTTAAGCGATGTATCCAGATTTGTCCCTCAGTTTTTGACATAAACAATGGTTTTTTTTCTGAAAGATAAAATCCGCTCAATGGTAAAGAGCAGTAAAGCCAGCACCCAGTAAATATGGTTGACTGGTGCATTTGTAGTTTTTTGTACAGTGCCTGAAGCGGCATTACGTTTAACTACTGTTTGTTGTTCATCGGCCAATTGGCGCTGGTCTGCAGCATTATGCTTAAAACCAAAACCTTCCTGGTCTGGATCCTGAATCACAACAGGCATTAAAGCTTTTACAAATACCCCATTCCATACCAGTTGGTTCCATTGTGGATTAAAACGGCTATAGAAATGATAGATATTCAGGTTACTTAATTGCTCATGACCCAAAATGGTATTGCCGAACCCATCAACCCAGATTTTATCAAGCGTTTCTGGTGATTGGATTCGTTTTGTTGAGGAAATACTTTCTCCCTCGATGCGGAGGAAAGAGGCCTCCGGAATTACCCTTCCTTTTTCATATTGGAATAGTGTGCCCTTATGTTCTATTGAAGATTTGAAACCACGAGAAACGGGTTCGTCAGAAAGCCAGAAGCCAATGTCGGCTTTACTTTCGGGATTTATTTCCAGCCGGCGGTTACTGAAGCCTGAAATGGCACGGAGTGCAGCAATCAGGTATTTCCTGTCGTTAGTGCCTGAAGGTTCATAAATGGCAATTTTAATAGGGCCAGCATCATTGTTTTTTACCCGGGTGTATGTTGTATTTGAAGGATTTGATGCAGCTTCATATTTTATTCCTGCATATTCGGCAATCCAGCTACTTGTCGTATCAGTTTCATTTAATGTTTTCCAATTCAGGTTGTAATCCATTTGAGGGATTCCGCTTTCAAGGTTGGCAAGCCGGCGATCAGCAAAAAGGAAGACTTGGCTGCCTGACGGCAGAACATCATTCAGCTGATTGAGCAAATGGCTATAACTTAGTGAAGTAACTGTTGAATGCTGAGTATCTGCTGTATCCTTCAAATTTAGCGTGGCAAATGCCGTATTAAATTCATGAAGTTCATAACCCCGCTTAATCAATGAATCGATCATTCTGCGGTTATCTTTGTAAACCTGAAGTAGATTAGATTTTTGCACTAAAATCCAGCCACTGTTTTTTATTGGTAAGGTTTTCTTAATTACTGGCTGTGCGAGGATAAAGGCAATAATGATCAAAAGTAAACACCGCAAAATGAGTAATAACCAATCGTTGATCCTGAAGCTTCTTGAGCTCGCGCTTGAACGTTCTCCTAAAAGCGTAATGCTTCCGATTTTTAATGTCTTTCCCTGCTTAATATTCCACAGGTGGATAATCAGCGGAACAATTAAGCCTGCCAGCGCCAGTAAACCTATGGGATATAAAAACTGCACAGTTAAATTCTAAGTTTGCTTCTTTGTTTTAAAAAATCTCTCAATGCCTGATCCAGCGGCTCATCAGTACAAATCGTTCTGTAAAATATTCTTCTATCCAGCATTTTAGTTCTGGTTTCAGCTAAGTAGTTTGCCAGTTTGGTTTTGTATTCCGTTCTGGCTTTAGACTGGTCAATCTGTATGGTTTCTCCCGTTTCCAGATCCTCAAAAGAGGTGTAGCCTTTAAAATCAAGCTCGAGTTCGTTTCTGGAAACCATATGAAAAACCACAATTTCGTGGCGAAGGGTATTTAAAGTATCCAGCAGGTTAATGATTTCATCATCAGTTTGGTATAAATCAGTCACAAAAACCAATAGTTCCCGTTTTTGTGCACCTGCAAACAGTTCTTTGTAATGAATGGGTTTGGTGAATGTTCCATCAGGATGAATGGTTTCCAGTTGGTAAAACAACCTTGCCAGATGCTGAAAATCCTGTTTTGGTGTCATGGAGAAGATCCCCGAGTTTTTCAAGACATATAAGCCGATGGCATCGCCCTGTAAGTTTGCAAGGTATGCCAATGATGCACCAAGATATCTGGCATAGTCAATTTTAGTGAAATCACCATCGCTGTGATTCATGGAGGCACTTGCATCGATTAAAATCCTGATCGCAATGCTTGTTTCCACTTCTGATTCGCGAATGTAATAGCGGTCGGACCGGGCAAACATTTTCCAGTCCAGCGAACGCAGGTCATCGCCCGGCTGATAGCTACGGTATTGGCTAAACTCCAATCCGGCACCTTTTATAGTGCTTTTATTAATGCCACTCATAAAGCCATCGATTGTCATTTTAGCCGACAAGCTCAGTTCTTTAATCGCCATTAAAACTTTCGGATCGAGTAGTTTACTCATTAAATATTTGCTTTGGGTTTTGAAATAGCTTTGATCAGTTCACTGGTAACCTGATCTGAAGACACATTTTCAGCTTCTGCTTTAAAGTTCATCAACACCCTATGGCGCAATACCGGATAGGCCATGGTTTGTAAATCTTCCAGAATCACGGCATACCTGCCTTTAAATAAAGCCCTTGCTTTGGCGGTTAAGATTAAAGCCTGACCTGCACGCGGCCCTGCTCCCCAACGCACCCACTCTTTAACAAAGGTTACAGCAGTGGTATCAGGCCTGGTGGCGCGGATCAGTTCACTGGTATAGCTAACTAAATCATCGCTGATGCTTACTTCTCTGGTAATGGATTGCAATTCTTTTATTTCTTCAGCCCCGATAATGGGATTGATTACTGCTTTTTTACTTCCGGTTGTGCTGCTTAAAATTTGCGTTTCTTCGGCTGCCGTTGGATAGCCAATTTTAATATATAGCAGAAAACGGTCTAGCTGCGCTTCAGGCAAAGGATAGGTTCCAGCCTGCTCTATCGGGTTCTGGGTAGCCAGAATAAAGAATGGCCGGTCTAAGGGATATGTTTGTCCGCCGTAAGTTACTTCAAACTCCTGCATCGCTTCCAGTAACGCAGACTGCGTTTTGGGGGGCGTTCTGTTTACCTCATCTGCCAGTACAATGTTTGCAAACAAAGGCCCTTTGTTAAATTTAAAGAACCGCTTGCCGGTGACATGGTCTTCTTCCAGAATTTCCGTACCCACAATGTCGGTAGGCATGAGGTCGGGTGTAAACTGGATCCTGCGGAACGATAAATCGAGCGCCTGCGACATGGTGCGTACCATTAAAGTTTTTGCCAATCCAGGTACGCCTTCCAGCAAACAGTGTCCACCGGCCATTAAGGCAATCAGCATTTCTTCAATAATTTCATCCTGCCCAACAATTACTTTCTGTATTTCGCTTTTTAACAGGGAGATTTTACCAATCAATAATTTTAAGTTACTTTCTGTACGCTCCAAAACTTTATTTTTTTTAATTGTGCGGTATTGTGCCTCAATATAGGTCATAAACACAACCTTTTTTTATCTTAATCTCAGAATATCAAAAAATTTACAAGATAATTCCTTCAAAAATCTGAATTAATAAAAATTGGCGGTAATTTAGAACAATGCAAAGAGCCAAGTTTACGTTTGCGAGATTGAAGTATAATTCAGGAGATTGGGATACCGACCAGCGTATGCCCTCCAATGTACTAAATTCACTTTTAGAATACACCACAATTCCTTTAGATGAGGAAGAGAAGATCATTGAGTTGAGCAGCCGCGATTTGTTTAAGTATCCGTTTTGCTATTTGAGCGGACATAAACTGGTGCAGTTTAGTCAGCAGGAGGCCGTAAATTTCAAAACTTACGTACATAATGGGGGCTTTGTTTTCGTTGATGACTGCAACCACGATATCGATGGTTTGTTCGCCCGTTCCTTTGAAACACAAATGAGTAATTTATTCGGCGCTACGGCTTTGAAAAAGATTCCGAACAATCATGGTCTTTACCATTCGTTTTTCAAGTTTGAAAAAGGTCCGCCAACAACATCTTTTGAATTAAATGGTTGGGGAGATGATCTGGTACATGACTACTTAAAAGCGATAACCATAAACAACAGGATAGGGGTTTTATATAGCAATAAAGATTACGGCTGTGAATGGGATTATGATTTTAGAAATAAACGTTTTCTGGCTGAAGATAATACGAAGTTCGCTGTGAACATCATTTTATATGCGATGGGTATCAATAGTTAATGACTCTACATGCTCATTATCAGTTTGATGGATGTGATGCTGCATCTGATTTCTTCCCGTAAGAATCTGCGGAATGTTTAAGCCTGTTCGTGATTATTCACAAACTGTTGATTAAAACTTTTTTCTGTTCAGTTTATTCAACCCCCGAAAAATTAAAAGTCATTATATAGTTTTGTGACTCCTACTTATATAGGGATAGACGACTATAAAAAAGCCCTTTCAGGATTGAAGGGCTTTTTTACTTTTAAGCCGGAAATAGTGATATTCAGCTCTAGTACCGTTAAATTCCCAATCGTTACACGTTGCCTGTTTCCAGCAAGTGAGACAGCAAAAGCATATTCCAGGATGTTAAAATCTTCACTTTTAAGTGCTTAATTTGTAGCTTTGACAAAATGTCCCCTGACTACCCCAACCATAATGATGAATTGAAATATCTCGAATACCTTAAAGAAGGTAAAAGGGAGGGTTTCGATTTTATTTATGCGAAGTACAGTAAGTTGCTTCTGCCCAAAATGCAGCGCATGGTGAAAATTACTGAAGTGGTAGATGAGTTGATGCAGGACGTTTTTTTGAAGGTTTGGCTGAAGCGGGAAGAAATAGATTTATCGAGATCGTTTGCCGCCTGGATTTTTACAATTGCCCAGAATACCATTTATGCCTACTACAGGCGCGTTGCCCTGGATGTGAAAATGCAGCGCTATCTGCTTGAAACTTTTGCCGAATTTTACGAACAAACTGAAGACTACCTTTTTAACAAAGAACGTGTTGAACTGCTTAATCAGGCCATCGAAAAGCTTCCTGCACAACGCAAGGAGATATTCAAGCTATGTAAAATAGAAGGTAAAAGTTATCAGGAAGCTGCGGAAATCATGTCGCTCAGTGCTTCTACAGTAAGTAATCAACTGGTTAGCGCCACAAAGTATATTAAAAGGTATGTATTCTTCCATTCAAAAGAATTTATTATGCTTTGCATTGCGGCCTATTTAAAAAAATAAAAAAAAATCAAGTGCGAATAGTGTGTTTGTCCATCTCGTGCATATTATATATTGACAACGATGGAAAAAAGCCCTTTAAGAAAACAATTGTTTGAACGATTTATTGCGAATGAAAGCAACGCAGATGAGCTGGAACAGCTTTTCCGTTACTTTGAGCATGCAGATCAATCTGAACTTGAAAGTTTAATTAAAGCAGAATTCGACAAGTCTGGAGACGACTTCAACCAGGAGGATAGCCCACGGCTGGCGCTTATCCAAAGCGAATTGAACCATAAACTTTTTGCAAAACCTCAGCATCCGGTTTTAAAACTGATCAGGGCCGGCAATTTCATGAAAATTGCGGCTGCGGTATTGGTGGTTATTGCTGCGGGACTGTGGTTTGCCAATCTTTTATCGTCGGCACCTCAGGTGATCCCTGGATCTGCCAGGGCATTTTTGAGTGTTGGTGAAAAGCTGGACACACTGGGTGTTAAAAAGGCAGGGGTTATCTATCAGCATGGTGGCGTTACTGTAAGTACAAAGGCTGATGGGACTATTGTCTACATGGCTGTAGATGCGGATTCGGCAAGTGCTTCCAGGCTGAACACCATTACAACTCCAAGAGGCGGTGAGTACAAGGTTACGCTGAGCGACGGCTCAATGGTAATGCTTAATGCTGGCTCAAAACTTACTTTTCCTACGGGCTTCCGTGGAGCCGAAAGAAGGGTGTATGTCGATGGTGAGGCTTTCTTCAGGGTGGCCAAAGATCCGCAGAAACCATTTATCGTAACTGTAGGCGGCAACGAGGTGAAGGTGTTGGGCACACAATTTAACGTGAGTAACTATCCTGAAAACGATGGAGTGGAAACAACCTTGTTAGAAGGAAGTGTTAATTTCTCCAATGCCTACGGCAAAGAGGTGATTTTGAAGCCTAATCAGCAGGTACTTTCTGCCTATGGACACTTAACGCTAAAAGACGTAGCAGCTGAAGATTTCAACGCCTGGACACAAGGGGAATTCCTGTTCAATGACGTTCCCGTATCGGTAGTGATGCAGAAACTTGCCAGATGGTACAATGTAGATGTGGATCCTCAGTCAATGCCTAAGAAAAACCTTTACATCAGGATATCCCGTCAGGCGGATATTGATGAGGTGCTGAACATGATTTCAAAGGCAACTGATCTGGAATTTGATTTAAAAGGAAACAAGATTGTTTTTAAAGAGTAAGCTTATACCTGTCGTCGTCAATTAACAACCAACCAAACTTATTTTTATGACAAACCATTACTTTCGCTTCGTCCGGACGGGACGGAGTAATTTATTGAACTGGTCGGCATTAGGCTGTTTACTGTTATTTTTTTCGCTGAATGTGAAGGCGCAAAACAACCAGTATAAGTTTTTCCAGGCACCGCTCAATACGGTGATTGCTCAGATTTCTCAGAAAACATCGTATGAATTCGTTTATGATGCAGCGCTTGTTAAAAAAGCCAAACCTATTACGATTACTTTAACTACACCCGACATTCGCATTTTGATGGATGCCGTGACCAAAGGCCAGGATTTTACATATGAAATCAGCAATGGACGGACAATCGTTTTGAAAGCAATTAGTGAGAAACAGGAGGAATACACATTGCATGGCATGGTAACTGACAGCTTAGGGGGGGCGCTTCCTGGGGCTTCGGTGAAATTGAAAGGAACCACACGGTATACGATGACCGATGGGAATGGCCACTTTAATATAAACTTAACCAATGAGTTTAATACGCTGGATGTTAATTATATTGGGTATTTAGCTGAGACCCAAAAGGTAGGAAAAGCAGATGCATCAAATATTTTAACAGTACGTTTAAAACCGAATTCATCATTATTAGCTGATGTTGTTGTTAATGGATTTCAAACAATTAGTAAAGAACGTTCAACAGGTGCAGCAGCAATTATTGATAACAAAAAATTAAACGAAAACATTAACGTCGATATATTAAGTGCATTAGAAGGTCGTGTTGCTGGTTTAGTTTATAATAAAAATCCATTTCTCCGTGGTGATGCAGATCAACCAGTGCTAAGAGGGCAAGCTACATTTTCAGTAAGTTCAGGGTCCAATGCACCTCTCGTAGTCATCGATGGATTGCCTTCCGAAACCGCTTTGGAAGATATTAATCCATATGATATCGAATCAGTAACGGTTTTGAAAGATGGTGCTGCAGCATCGATTTATGGTTCAAGATCGACAAATGGCGTAATTGTATTAACTACTAAGAAAGGTAACAACCCGCTGAAGATATCTTTAAATACTGATTTTTTTATTGATACGAAACCAACTTTTGGTAGCATGCACTATGCTTCAACTGCTGATATTGTAGATTTCGAAACCGATGTGTACAATCGAGAACGAGGTAAATATGCAAATACTGAAACGATGTTTGCAGCTTACGGAACTGTAGCAAATGGAAGCATCAGATACTATAGTCCGCTTTATCAGTTATTTCGCGATAAAGATGCCAATAAAATTACCACTGATCAGTTCAACCAGCAACTGACTAATTTCAAAAATGCTGATTATTATGAGCAATACCGTGATCATGTTTGGCAAAATGCTTTCCGTCAACGCTACAACCTATCATTAAGTTCAGCAAGTTCGAAATCTAACACATTCGCTTCGGTTAATTATGATCGCTCCGCTGAACGCGTTATCGGCAACAACAATCAAAAGCTGACATTGTATTTTAAAAACACCTATAATATCAAAAAGTGGTTAACATCTAGTATTGGATTTAATGGTTCATACTCAACTAATCGATCAACTGATTCTGACTATAGTAATTATCTTAACATATCACCAAGATATGCCTCTATTGTTAATGCAGATGGTAGTTTAGTTTATGCTAATTATGTAAATCTTCCAGATGGTATAGCAGGCTCAGTGATTAATGGGGCGGTTGCTGGCGCATTGGTTAACACACCACAATATAAATCCTACCGGTTCAATATTTTAGAATCATTGAATGAGGGAATTTCCAATGCCAATACAGTTTCATTAAGGGCATTTGCAGATATTAACGCGAAAATAATGGAGGGATTAAATTTCTCCAGTCAGGTTCAATATGAAATGGGTACGACCAAAACAGAACAGATTTATGATGTAAACTCTTATAAAATGCGTGCGGCATACAACGCATTGGTGGGCTATACTCCATCTACAAATGTATATACATATGGTTTGCCAACTGGCGGAAGAATTAGCCAGGGTATGCAGCAACGTAATTCCTATACATTTAGAAATCAGTTAAGCTACGATAAATCTTTTAGTAATAAGCACTCCATTGCGGCAATTGCGGGAACGGAAATGCGTCAGACTTTTTTACCTATCGGAATGAGTGACATCAGATACGGATATGATCCTGTTACGCTGACTTCGACGATCATTAATAATCAATCTGTTAGTCAAACGGGTTTGCCGAGTTATATATTCGGCGGAAACAGAACGTTGGGTATAGCTGCACGTTCGTTCCAGGAAACCAAACATCGGTACCTTTCCTACTATTCAAATGCATCATATACCTACTTAAACCGTTACAATGTTACCGGAAGTTTCAGGATTGATCAGGCAGATTTTTTCGGCGCTGACCCGGAATTCAAAAATAGACCTCTTTGGTCAGTTGGTTTAGGTTGGAATGCAAGCAACGAGAAGTTTGTTCAATCTTTAGAATGGATAAACCTGCTTAAAGTTCGTGCTACATATGGTGTAAACGGAAATCAAAATACTGAAACAACTAAGTTTCTAACGGCTAGAAGAGTGAACGATACGTTATTTCCATCACTTCAATATCTAAATATTGTTGGTTTACCAAATCCTAAATTAAGGTGGGAGAAAACTGAAACCTATAATTTAGGTTTAGACTTAGCGGTTTTGGGAAACCGTTTACGTGGTACTATTGACTATTATGACAGGAAAAGTACAGATTTGATGGTTACAACGGACCTCGATCCTACTGTTGGTACTGCTTCCTTGGTTATAAATAACGGAATACTTAGAAACAAAGGTGTTGAATTTACGGTAAATGGCGACTGGCTTAAGTCGAAAGATTTTATTCTGAGTTCAACATTTGTGATAGGATTTAATAAAAGTAAAATCGGCAGAGTGAATAGAGCGCTTTCTACTGCAAGTAATTACACCACCTCTCCATCAACATACTACACTGAAGGATCAGATTACAACACCTTATATGCTTATCGTTACGGAGGTATGATTAATGGTTATCCATACTTCTTAGATGAGAACGGTAAAGCTAACCTGGAATTTGATGCGAGCGGTAATCCGCTTGTTTCAACAAGCAAAGACATCAATAATTATGCTGCTTTGGTGAACATGGGAACGCTGATACCTACCTATAATGGATCTTTTTCTCAACGTATATCTTATAAGAATTTCGATTTAAACGCACTATTTGTTTTTTCTGGCGGTAACGTGATGAGAAAAGATGTTACCCCTTTGGGATCCAATGATATTTCTGATCTGGATATCACACAACGGTATAAAAACGGGGTTACTCCTGAATTGCCAAGGCTATATGTTGATTATGCAGAGACGATGCTGAATAGGGCGTCTAACATCTCAACCATGTGGCAAAAAGCTGATGTGAATGTGGTGAAGGCTGATTATGTGAAACTCAGGTCAATTTCATTAGGATATAATATGCCGAAGCAGGTTCTTAAGCGATTAAATATTCCATCGGCTAAGTTTACCGCACAGGTTAACAATTTATGGTATGCAAGTGCTGCAGGTGATGATATTGATCCGGAATCTTATTCTTTGAATTCAGGCACACGGACCTTGCAAAATCCGAAATCATTTGTAATGGGTATCAATTTAACTTTTTAACATCATGAAAAAAAATATAGCAATCATTGCATCTTTTTTAATCGTATTTTCGATTTCGGGATGTAAAAAATTTACGGATATCACCCCAAGAGGATCTCAAATTGTAGAAACGGCCCAGGACTATTATGAGCTGGTTTCTTACCCAAACAGAGCATATCTCATTTCGAATTTCCAATATTTAGTGGATGATATGTGGATGAAGGAATCCAATTTTATAGGTATCACCCCCAACATCAATACGGTTCATTTCAGTTTCAATGAAAACATTGATCGTGTTTCAATGATCACCAGTTCTAATTTTTACGAACGTGCCTATGTTTATATTAACCGTTGGAATACCATTATTTCCTCTGTAGATGCGAGCAAAGGGGATGACAATGTTAAGGCTTTGGCTAAGGCTGAAGCTAAAGCTTTACGGGCTTTCGATCATTTTCTTTTAGTAAATGTTTACGCAAAAGCTTACAATCCGGCCACAGCTGCTACCGATGGAGGTATCTGCATTATGGATAAATATGATCTGGAGGCACAACCTACCAAATCAACCGTTGCTCAGGTATACGATTTTATACAAAAAGATATAGATGAGGCCATTCCTTATCTGCAGGAAAAGACACTGGATCCGTATCATCCTTCCCTTGCTTTTGCATGGGCGCTGAAGGCAAAGATTCATTTATTTAAAAGAGAAATTGCACAAGCCAAAGCCGCTTGCGAAAAATCGCTTTCCTACAATAACCAGATTTTTGATCTGGTGAAATACACCACTACGCAGGGTGGACCAACAGTGACACCTATTGTCGCACCGAATAATCCTGAGGTGTTAAGCTACATGTATATGCAAGGTTACAATGAAACCAATTTCGGATATACCTGGTTGATTAGTCCTGAGCTTAGGGCATTGTTCGGAACAAACGACGCACGTTTCAATATGTTCTTCAATACTACGAGTGCAAGTTTTCTGGACATTGGATCAAATGCTGCTTATTACAGCATTGCGTATACACGTTTCTTTTATCCGACTGTTGGCTTAAAAACCACTGAAGTTTATTTAATGCAGGCCGAATGTTTAGCCCGCGAAAATGATTTAGCCGGTGCAATGGCCGTAGTAAATACGCTAAGACAGAAACGTATTCTTTCGGGCACCATTAATCTGCCTGTTCCTGCAACGAGAAAAGAGACCATGGAAATCATTATCAACGAGCGCAGAAAAGAGATGGTGCTTGGTTTTAACCGATTCTTTGATCTTAAGCGATTAAATACAGAACCGGAATATGCAAAGACAGTAGTTCGTGTATATCCTGTAGTAAATAAAACCGTTCCTCAGCAAACCTATACGCTACTGCCTAATTCGAGGTTGTATGTGATCCCGTTTCCTTTAAATGTGCTTAAAAAGAATCCAAACCTAACCTTAAATACCGACGAAAAGCTACCATTTTAACATGACCATTAAACCCATTATTTTACCGGCCCTGATTGCGCTCTCATTCACTGCATTCGGACAAAAGCCTGTTGCTAAAACTGACAGTGTGACCAAGAAAGTTCCTGTGGAGTATAGCAAAATAATCCCTGCAACTGCGCTGGCACAAAAAGGACTGTTTAACGTGACACGGGTTGACCAGAAGTGGTTTTTTGAAGTGCCTGATAGTTTACTGGGGCGTTATTTACTGGCTGTTACCAGATACGTAACTACGCCTCAAGGTTTTGGTAATTTCGGCGGAGAGAAAGTAAATGAGCAAACCCTTTATTTTCAAAAAGGAAACAATAACAACCTCTTTTTGAAAGGGGTTGTTTACCGCCAGGAAACGAAAAATCCAGATGCCCCGATTTATCAGGCGGTATTGCAGTCGGAGGAGAGTCCGATTATTGCCAGTTTCGATATTAAAGCAAAAAATCCGGCTACCGGAGCATATGTTATTGATGTAACTGACTTTTTCAAAAAGGATAATCTTGTTGTTTCCATTCCAGCCGACGAAAAATCATCTAAAAAGCTGGGCGGACTTGCTGACGACCGCTCGTTTATCGAACGCATTTCCTGCTATCCGATTAATGCAGAGATCAAAACGACGAAAACCTATTCGACTTCCGGACCAGGTTTCACCGTCGGCGCATTGACCGGTGCAACTACGCTTCGCTTAAATACTTCCTTTGTATTGCTGCCTAAAATCCCAATGAGAAAGCGCTTATCTGACGAAAGGGTAGGCTATTTTGCCAACAAATACATTTTGTTTGATGAAGATGCTCAGCGCACGCAAACCAAATATCTGGTGCAACGCTACCGTTTGGAGCCTAAAAAAGAAGACCTTGCCAAATACCGCAAGGGCATCCTGGTTGAGCCCCAGCATCAGATCGTGTATTACCTTGATCCGGCAACGCCAAAAAAATGGCGTCCTTACTTAATTAAGGGTATAAACGACTGGCAAAAAGCTTTTGAGCAGGCAGGATTCAAAAATGCCATTATTGGGAAAGAATGGCCGGTAGGAGATACAACCATGAGTCTGGAAGATGCCCGTTTCTCTGTCATCCGCTATTACGCCTCCGAAACGCCTAATGCTTATGGCCCGAGGATCAGCGATCCGAGGAGTGGAGAAATTATCGAAAGCCACGTAGGCTGGTACCACAATGTGATGAAGCTGGTGCATAACTGGTACATGGTACAAGCTGGTCCGCTGGATGAAAGGGCGCGTAAAATGCAGTTTGATGATGAGCTGATGGGGCAGTTGATTCGATTTGTTTCTTCACACGAAATCGGCCATACGCTTGGTTTGAGGCATAATATGGGCGCCAGCAGTCAAACCCCTGTTGAGAAGTTGAGAGACAAGGCATGGGTGGAAAAGAACGGTCATACCATTTCCATTATGGATTATGCACGTTTCAACTATGTGGCCCAGCCGGAGGATCATATTTCACCTGCAGGAATTTATGCCAGGATTGGTGCCTATGATAAATGGGCAATAAACTGGGGCTACCGGTACTTTGATGGCGGGAAAGATGAATTTGAAGAAGCCCGCATATTGAATAAAATTACAACCGACACTTTAACTAAAAACCCAAGATTGTGGTTTGGTGGGGAAGGCAAGGATGAAGATCCAAGAAGTCAGTCGGAAGACCTGGGAGATGATGCTGTTGCGGCGAGTGACTATGGAATTAAAAACCTGAAGAGGGTGGTAGCGCACCTGATTGAGTGGACAAATGAACCTGGCGACCAGTACGATAATCTCGATGAATTGCATAAAGATGTGGTTAAGCAATACGTCCGATATCTTTATCATGTGATGAAGAATATAGGTAACCGCTATGTAACGAAAAGAAGTGTGGAAGAGAAGGGTGTAGTTTATGTAGAAGTTCCAAAGCAAAAAGTAAAAAGTGTGGTGGGCTACGTTGGTCGGCAGTTATTTGAACCACCGCTGTGGTTGTATCCGAGCCAGATTTCGAAACTGATTGATTTAAAGCCAATGGAGCAGATTTCAGATCAGCAAACGCAGATTCTGAATATGTTTCTAAGTTCTGGTTTGTTATTCAACCTGAGTCAGAAAGCACTCACCTCGGCAAATCCTTATCTGGTAAGTGAGTTTTTGAACGACGTTTTGCCAACAGTGTGGAAAAAGCCTGCTGCAGACCCAATGCAGGCTACGTATCTCAGAAGCCTTCAGCGTTCCTATCTTGAAAAAGTTGGTATGCTCATTAATCCGAAAGATGTTGCAGATGGAAAAGCCATGAACAGTGCACAGCGCAGCGATGTAAGACTGGAAGCGATTGCTCACATCCAATCCATCAGAAGAAAGGTAGAAGAAATTTTACCTCAAACCACTGGGATCGATGAAGTACATTTTAAAGATATCCGTACAGAAATTGATAAAATTCTTAAAAAGACAACCCTTAATCCATAAATATGAAACACTATGCATTGGCCATTTTATTGGCCGCATCTGCTATTGCGGTTGATGCGCAGGTAAAAACATCGGCACAGGAAGTAGCGACCCCGGAGCTTGCTCAAAAGCGGGAGGCGCTAAAAAATCTGATCGTGACTAATTATCTGGGAATGAAAAACAGTCTGGTTATTTCAGATGCGAAGAAAACATCAGCTTATGCCGCAGGCTTTGCAGATGCTCTTTCGCAATTCAAGTTTAAGAAATTAACTCTCGAGGAAATGAATGCATCCACTGTAACAAGAGAAAGCATAAAAGCGCTGGCAAAGCACATTGCTGAATCTGCTTCCTTGAACGAACAAAGAAAAGATATGGAAACTTTATCAGCGCAGCTATGGACAATCATCGACAAGATAAAACCTGAAAATATCACGCTTTATCAGCAAAAATGTCCGATGATGGGTACAACCTGGGTAAGTAACGATAAAAAGATTGAAAATCCTTACTATCCAAAAAACATGCTTACCTGTGGTGAAGTCATTGCAGAAAAGTAGAATGATTTAATTTTAGTTAGTTAATGATGGCTGCAGGATAACGGATGTTTCCTGCAGCTTTTTTTTCTTAAATATAGACAAATATCATTTGTCAATTACCTCGAGAAGTTTATCCAGATCGTTTTCAGTGTTGTAAAAGTGAAAGGAGAACCTAGTACCTGCGCCCCGTGCAGAGCAGAGGATTTTTGCTTCTTCAAGCCTTGAAACGGTTCCGGTACTTAAGGCCAGACTAATTATAGTAGATTGAAACTCCCTGGTGTATAAGGAATTGGAAATAAGACCACGTTGGTGTAGGGCCAACCGCGCCTGATCACTTATTTTTTTCGCCGCATCCGAGATGGCCTGCAAGCCAATGCTGTTGATGTATTTCAAACTTTGGTTCAGCGATCCAAAATTTAAAGTATCCTGATGACCAGGTTCAAAGGTGAGAAGAAAATGATCTTTACCTGCCAGAAACGGTGAATCGGGCAAATAGCCGTTCTTTTTTTGGTTAAACAGTTCCTCTTTCATTTGATTGGAGAGTAATGCATATCCATTTCCAAAACCTGCCATCAGCCATTTGTAACCGCTACCTAACACGGCGTCGAATCCAGAAGTGTTGAAGTCGAACACTGTTGTGCCCATGAATTGTGTAGCATCACCTACAATTAATAAATCCGGAAAATCAGTTTTGAGCTTTTTGATGAACGAAGGACTGATTCTGATTCCGCTGATATATTGTACGATACTAAAAGCAAACACTGTCGGTTTGAATTCTTTAATACGACTTAGCAGCTGCTCTTCCAGCTGTTCATCGATAGAAACTTCAGTAAACGCAAAGCCACTGCTTTTGATGGGGTAATTAACGGAGGGATAATCTTCTTTTAGTAACAGGAAACGATGGGTTTTATCCAGCCCATTTAAGAGCGTAGTAAATCCTATGGAAAAATTCTGTACCAGATAGGTATTGGCGAGATCAGATCCAAACAGCTGAGCAACTTCCTTTCGGGTTTCGTCTAACACCAGATGATGCTCCAGTCGGAAATTGCTCCCCATCTCTACAAACTGCTGATCGTGGTTTCTTCGCCACGCCGCCAATTCAGTAGAAAGTAAACCGGCATAAGCCGTATTTAAATAAGTGCAGTTATTCAGTATCGGGAATTGTGATGTAAAGTCCATTTTCAAAATTAAAATATTTAAGCTATTTAAGATAAAAGGTCTTTCTTATTTATGTCAGAATTTGATTAACAAATCCAGGAAGCGTAAAGTGTAAAAATTTTGTTCATTAAACTGCGCCACTAGGGGAAAAGTTGAAAATTGTTTACATTTAATTGTACCTAAAACTTTATGAATATGGAAAAGAATGAAGAATACGTAAAGATTCCTAATTTCCTTAACCGCATTAAATCGGAGTGGCCAGGAAAAATTGATCATTTTGAGTTTAAAACCCCAACAGTGATCTACGTTTATTTAAAAGATGGTATATCAAGTATGGATTTCCTCGGGAGCTTATCCAGGAAAATCGAGCGGTATATCGACTTTACAATTCCCATTATCCTTTATCATATAGAAAGGGATGGTTTGAATCTTCGCTCGCATCCAATCAATTGGTATTCTACTTTACAAGGGTCTGCTGAATAATTTATTGCTGAAATAATTTAAACTCCATCCTTACAAAAATTGAGGATGCAGGGTTTGCTATATCTTTATTTTGCATGCAAGTCAGCTTAATCATTATCATTTAATTTCTTGATCTTGTGAAGCAGGATTTGTGTTGTGTAACAACTTAGTATTTAGGAAATATTAAGCTATCGTTAAGCGGTTTATTCCGGTCCAAATCAATTTTAGTTTAATGTTGTATGTGTAATTATACATATTGTTGATTTTTATCAATAGTTATTTTTCAAAATCGTCCGTATTTTGTAATATTAGATAGACATATAGTTTTCTGTTAGTTGTATTCTCCATACCTTTGTCGAAAATTAATAAACATGAAAGCTGCTACATTTTTTTCGTTCTTTTCGGTCTCTATTCTCACGCTCACTTCGTTATCAACTGTTCACGCTCAAATAGGTAAATCGAAACGTAATGATCTTCATTTAAACGTCAATGTCGACAAAATTAACGGTGCTGAAATGATTGAAAGTTTAGCAAGTCGCAGAAGTGAGTTTAATAAGACAAGTGCAAAAAATGGCTTCAGCTTATCTCAGATGCCTAAAGCAGAATATATTTTTGACCACAGCAATACTGTAAATTTTACATTTGATGGTCTGGATTTTTCGATCTGCAATAACAAGGTGATCGCGATTAAAGGATTTCAATTATCTGATGAGGTTTTATCACAGATCACAGAAAAATTAGTTTACTTAGATAAAGCACAATTCCTGTTTTCAGAAAAAGCAAACTATGCGCTATTAAATGGAGAGGCTAATGCTGCAGAACTTAAAACCATCGAACGCAGGTTTTTTAGTTCCCTTAAAATTTTAACAACTACGCTTAAAGATATTTCATCAATTACCAGAAAGAATGATAATTCATCGTTAGTTGCTGTTAACCTGGCCAAATTGCCAATGCCAAATATTGATATGCCGGAGAATACTTCTAATACTCAGTCTTTGGTGCAACGGACTAAGTAAAATATATATAACAGGTATTGATTAAGTCTCGCTAAACGCGGGACTTTTTTGTTTACCAGGGATAGCAGTCTGTTATACAGATTTTATTTTACCTCTTGCTCTATCCATTTTTTAAGCACCCCAACGCGCTCTTTTAAATACCTGGTATTAAAGAACATGCTCGACCAATCATCATAATTTTCATACTGGAAGCCTAAATAGAATACCCAAAATCCGAAGCCGAAATATGCTACCGTTGACAATTCTTCATCGCTAAAAGGCCGCACTTCTCGGTAGGATTCAACAAATACAGCAAATTGGCGGTCTGCCTCAGCTTTTGTAAGCTTTCCCAAAACTACCTCGATAAAGTAATGGACATAAAAGGAGGCGATATCATTTGCGATATAGCCCTGCCCGGCGAAGTCGAAATCAAAAAAGGTGAGCTTGTCGCTACTTGCAAAGTGAAAGTTTTTGGGCAGAAAATCATACTGGCAGTAGCCGTAGCTAAAACCGGTACAATCAACTACCTCCAGCTTTTGAACGATTAAGTTGACCATTTTAATCAGTTCTTCATATTCGTCTGGGATATCTTCAAATGCTGGCTTGAGTACCTTTAAAGGGCGATAAAAAATGTTTTCCAGGTTATATTGTTGTCGCGGATAGTTGAGTTCAATCGTCGTCGTAATTTCATGCACTTTTGCCATTTCTCTACCCAGCAATGCAAGTTCTTGGTCATTGAGTGCATAAACCGGTGTTCCTTCAGCAAAAGTAAATAGGACACCATATCTTATGCCTTCAGCAGCCTGGAAATCTTGCAGCATATTACCTTCAATGTTTGCGATGGGATAGGCAACGCTTGCACCTTTATTTTGAAGTATTGTGAGCAGTTCCACTTCTGCGCGGATTTCATCTGCACTGCGGTGAGCACTACGGTAGATCTTAAATATAAATCTTTGAGAATCGCTATGCAACAGATAGGTGTCGCTCACATTATGCATGAGCAATTTACAGGAGATTTGGCCCAGATTATACTGTTTTGAAAGAAAGCCCTGTAAAGCAATTGCCGAAAGTGTTGAGTATTGTGCCGGGAAAATTTGCATGTGATAAAGTTAAGAAATTAGCTAGTAATTCATTTTAGATAGGATTAGTATCAACAAATTGCTTTTTCGAACATGTTCAGGTTTTTGGAAACTTATCCTGCTATTGATTTTGGTTTCCTTTTGTTTTCCTTCGACCTTGGTTCGACCACAAACTATAACTCATACATGGTCATAATTTGCCCTGAACTCGGCAGCAACGTGTCGGGAATTACTAAAGACGTAGCAGACACGTTCCAGACACGTTCGAGACACGTACAAAGTACCTTCAAGTTATATGGAATTATCCTTGTAATCTGTTCGTAATATAGGTCTATACTAGATTTAGTATCTAGTTTTGGATATTTAGATTTTAAACTTGCTTGCTTTATGTATTCGGTATCAAGTTTCCACTTTTTCAATACCGAAAGGTTTTCGAGGTAGCCATCAGCGAGCTTGGTTACTTAATGGAAGTCGATAATAGCAGCATTGGTAATGATGATTTTATATGTTTCGTTTAAGGTTGAAATTTCAAGTCTTTGCAGATGGCAATGCCACGGTAATAGTTAACAGGGTTTTTAATTGGTTTTAACATGGGTTTAACTTGGTTCTCATTTGGTTAAAACCAAACAACACCCAGTTTAAATGCTTCTAAACCCACATTTTGGAGTGAGAATGCCTTTGACGACAGTTTAAACTCGGTTAACAATGTAAAGGTACATAGCCTTTATTAATTTTTTAGATTGGTAAATGCGACCAGAGATTAGTTAAGTGAAAGATAAATACTTTCCTTTCTTAACCTTTAAAGGTTATCATCTTGTTTACTCCCACAGATTGTTTTGCAGATGTGTTTTCAAGCTAGAATACCATTGGTCAATTTTTTGGGATAGAATGTAATTCTTTACTTTAAGTGAATCTTATTAATATCTTTTGAGATTAATCTTCAATGAACTAAATTTCTACCTACCGGGATTTTAGGTATGAAATGTATTTAATTCGTCGCTTTCGTACCCTTACGTTTAGAAGAGCTAATCCCCAATGACCTGCCTAACAGCACCCCAAGAATTAATGCTGCTGTGAAGAATAACGTAAAATAGCTGCCACCCCGATCGATATCTGCGCTGATTCCGACCGATACTTCTGCAAATACCCCGAAAGAGAATGCAATTGCTAAATTCTTATTAAGACTTGATGTTCTATTCTGGACGGTAATGAGGTAACTGGCACTCATGTAAACAAATCCAAACATTATCGAACTATATATAATGTTATCTGCACGAAGTACTCGAGTAGATGCGGAAAATAGCTCTGTCAGAGTACCGAATAAGACGAGAAACAATGCTGATGGACGCCCGAAAACTGATTCCAATGTCGAGTGGGTAACTTTGCCCAGGCTGAATATAATCATGATGAAAACTGCTATAATACTAATCGGAACTAGAATTAGGCTGAATTCAGCTATAGAACTTTGCAGCTCCCGGATCTGGAACCATAGCGATATGTCCGCTGCGGCCGGTGGGGCGATTTTCAGTGAGAAGTATTTTATGGCTAGTGGAAGACTTGTTATCAAAATTAATCGAAATGGTTTCTTTTCAACCTGGTTCTCTAAAAATGACGAAATCTGATGTTTGTATATTGCAATACAACATATAGCGGCAGATAATAATAAATTCACAAAGGTGATGATCGTTACCGCAGTTAGTGAGTTACTGTATACGCTATTGATGCTGTAGTATAATATACTCAACAGAAGTATCACTAAAGAGGGAAGAGAATAGAAAAGGTTGAAACCTGTGAAAAGGTACACCCAAATTTTACTGGCACGCAAAGAAAAATTCACTTTACCATATTCTGTAGCCAACACATCAGTTTTGCCTATGCGCTTACATGCGATTAGGAAGGATTCTTCTTCATTCAAGCCCAAACCAACTAATAATTCTGTAGAATCCAAAAGATGGCTTATCAATTCCTTTTTATCTGATTCATTCAACGATCCCTGTGCGTTGATAAGATCTACATAGTTTTTTATTTCTTTATCTAAAGTGAAGTTTGAGGATTCCATAGTTTGGTGATTAAGTCGTTAATAAAGTTAAGTTGGGTATATTGTGTGTCTAATTCTTTTTGTCCATTCTTGGTCAAAGTATAGTATTTTCGTTCTCGTCCTGAATTAATTCTCTTCCATTCACCTTTTATCCAATCCTTGGACTCCATTTTTTTTAAAATAGGATAAAGTGTTCCTTCCGCTACTGCTAATTCGCCCTCAGTTTTATCTTTCAATTCCTGGATGATTTGATAGCCATAACTTTCCTGCCTACGCAATATTAGCAATACAATTGGTGTTAGCGAGCCAGCCATTAATTCCTTATTTATTTCAATCATGGATCTAATATACATAGAAGTTCTATGTTATCTATTTTTTTTCAAAAACTTTTGGGGTTGCGACCATCATAATCAAAGCTGGTTACACCAAGATAGTGACTAAGTTCTTTTTAAGTTGGTAACAATTACTTAAGATTATTTTTAAGCTACTTCTAACGATGGCTGTTCGATGAATTCTAGCTTTGCTGGCTAACCAAATTCAAATAGAATTAGAAAACGTAAGCATTTTATTATATTAGCTATAATGAGAATATATACAAGCCTTTGTTTCTTGCTGTTTTTTTTCTTTGCATCAGCGCAAAGTGAACCCGCTTTGATAAAGGATTGGAAAAGTTACCCGCTGCTATCAGTCATAGAAAATGACCTGCTCAAGAACCGATACAGACCGTTTCTGTTCAGACAAAATGATCAGATCGCTGTAATGGACCAGAAAACCAAAATAAGCCAGGTATTTCCTTTTGAATTTTATTGGGCAAGCACAGCAGACCAGATGACCATGAGTGGAATGAAGACTTTTATGAAAGTTAATAATGGCTATCTGGTTGGTTTTAACAACGGAGAATTTGGAGGCGGACTCTACTGGTTTTCTTCAGACGGTACCAGTAGGTACAGGATTTCAAACCATTACGTTAATCAGTTTATCTGGCGAAAAGATACCCTTTTAGCAATTCACGGAATTGTATCAAGAAATATTGATGAGGGTACGTTATTATCGCTATCATTCGACAATGAAGGATGGCACGCCCGGGAATTATTGAATTTTCCGTATGCACCATTTGCCATTGATTTAGATAGAAAAGGAAATCTAATTGTGGCTAGCCGGTCTGGGCTGATGTCGGTTAAAAGACTCACTAAGATAAGTAACATCGAAGTTAGTGAATGGCTTTCAAATGGGTACCCTACTTCATTAATTATACAAAATGATGTCGCTTACGTAGGTATGACAGGTGGGGTTTTTAATTTTGATCTACGGACAAGAAAATCCTCTTGGCTGCTTCCACGCTAGGTTGTAATATTTACTCGAAAATGTCTTTAAAAAAGGTACAATGCAACTACTGTAAAGATAAGTGGAGCAACCTAAACAATTTTACTCACCAGTTGTCCATAAAATTAGGACAACTCGCCTGGTACAATTTTTTGTTTTGTCTTGCTTTTTTGTCACAGTATTTCATTTTTAAATGAAAAGGTAATAGCAGAATGATACGGATAATGAATGAGAAAAAGGAATATATCCCAACCAATGTTTATGATGTTGACGCCATAAAAAAACTCAGGGTGTTACCATTTGAAGCAGTTAAAGCTGACGTACCGAAACTACTGGAGTGGCTTAAGGATATCCATTGGCCAGTTGCCCAAGGGGTTGCTGAATATCTTTTGCCTTATATTAACGAAATTAATGAGGAGTTGTTGGTTGTTTTAAATACCAATGATGGTATGTGGAAGTACTTTATGATATATAAGTTGATCGGAGGATCGAATAAGAGGCTTAATCCCGAATTAATACTGGCATTGAGAAATATTGCCGACAATCCAACGCCCATTGAGCTGGAAGATTTGGTTGACGAAGCAGCCAGAGATATACTTATGAACAAAATATTGTGTGGTTAACATAGAGTTTTGGGAATAGGATATTTGGTCGAACTATAAACAATAAGTTAGCGCTGTTGTGAGAAAGAATACGCATACACTGTATGCATACTGTTGTAGGCAGTAAAAATCCTCACCTTAGTGTCTATAACTTTACCTGTAATTTTGAATTCAACCTCAAAGACTGCCGTTTGTTCTATTGGAGAATTGGATTCGTCCAATAGTTTTCCTGGTTCAAATTTATACGTTACGAATTTCGTATTTATAAAATTTGTGATTGGTTCGAAGAGCTTCGCCTCTCGATTTCTTTTTCCAGGAATGACTTTCCCTTCCTGATCGATCGCAAAAATAAACCAATAAGACCCAATCGAATCTAGATGGCTGCATATCTCTCTAATGTTGACCAAATGTTTAAAATCCCGTTTAAGATCAGTAGTGTCAAGAAATTTTGGCACGGTTGCAGGCGGCTTGATATCTCTCTTTCCCGGCAGGACGTGATGTATTTGTGCAGAGCTAATGTGAACCATACAGCAAAAAGCAATTACGATGTAAATATTTTTCATACGAAAAAGCGTTAATGATTTAATTTTTTCAGAATAAACCTAACAGCCGTCAAGTTTGAACTCATCTGTACTATTTCAACCAAATAGATGATAATTAGTTGTTATCTTTCGTAGTTGTCACTTGTTTACTCAATTTTTTTACCTCTTGTTATATTTGACGCTAAACTTTGAAATAAAGTTCTTTTGTAATTGAACATCTTGTGGTAGCTCTATTTCTGGTAAATAAAAAAGTCTAAAGGTTGCATTAACACGATTGCTTTCGCTATGATTATATATAGTTAATTGTACAGTTGAACTTAGTTTTTTTGATCTGTCACTATTGTAGTATGCTGGTTTCCATTTATAATGATTAAACACATTTTTTATATAGGTATTAAAGAAAGAAAGGCTGGAATCTGACTGGCTTGATATCTTTCCGGAACTAATTTTGCCTTCTTTATCAATAACAAATATGTAAGACAACGATGGTAAGATATACCCCATCTTGTCGTATTTGGGCTTAACCGAAACATATTCTAAAACAGGTAATTCATTCACAAATCTTTCTTTATCCATCAAACTTGGCATGGTCAGGTTTTTCCTGGATTCTGCGACCTCAAACTGGGGCTTGCAAGCCGTCATAACTAAGGTTAATAACAAAAGTTGAAGTGTATGCGTGAATTTAAAGAATATAAATTTATCAAATAAATAAATTCCTGAAATTGATTTATTCTGCAAATGAGAAAGCGTTTTAAACATAGAGAATGATAGCAATTTATTCCGTTTAAAAATATATAATTGTCTGAAAAGACTTAAAATTATTGAAATATGAAAAAATTATTTCTTTTAAGGTCGTAGTATATATCATAATATTGATCGTTTGTAGAATTTGTTGTCTAATTGTCGGGTATTTGCTTGGGTTTGGATCTTCATCAGACCACTTCAATTCTGAATTAAAGTTCGACATTATATTTCTCTTCCTAAACATTTTTATCTTTATGGATTTTGATAAGATTTACTCTAAAACTGGGAGGAAACATATGGAATTTGCCATAGTATCTTTTCTTACGTTATTTTTTTATGTAGCTCAGTTTATATATTTTTATTAAGGTCATTTCTTTGCATGAAAAGGATATTTAATGATTCTTAATTTTCAGTAGCACTATTTATTTTGAAAAGTAACACAAATAAGGATATAAAATGCAAATAGACAGCGCAATTAGGCTTTTCGCGATATTTCTTAACCATGCCTGGAGGCATGTTGATGAATTGCTTATTGGTCGAGCCTATACAACTAACGAAAGTTCCAGAAATGACTGGTTACAGGCTAACTGGGAATTTCTTGTGGAACGAAAAGTCTTAGACCTAAACGATTTTCTGGAAGTATATGGAGATGGGGCAGACTTCTATGGAGCAAGTAGCAGGATTACTGATGTAGATTCTGCGTCAACCGTGAAGATTGTCGCAATACCCAAATCTGGCGACACAGTCTATGATGTTTTGAATGATGAAGACGTTGATTTATCGAATTCAGTGTTCGACAGGTTAGTTGGATTTGATAATGGTTTCTATATTCTCGAACCTGATTTTAATTTTGTATTACTTTTTGACGAAAATATCCGGGTAGAAAGAGTTGTGAGATTAAATGATGTAAAATTCGATTTGGATAGACTTTGATTAAAAGCCTAAAAGGTATTACACTTTTAATATACAATCAAATTTATATAAATATGATAAAGGAGTATGATATTGTGAAATCTTTAAAAGACTTAAACGATATGGTTTTTGAAGGATGCAAGGGGACGGTTTTATTTGTATACCCCGATGCGCAACCGGCTTACGAGGTTGAATTTATTAATGATTGCAATGAAACTTTAGATGTTCTAACAGTTAATAGTGACGAAATTACCAATGTTTAATAGGAAATATGGCTAATGAAAGTTTTTGATTATATTTTTTGTTTGGTTGCCAAATCATTTTATAATAAGCGTGGAATAAACGAATTACTTATTGAATACAGGAAATAACATTAATTGCGGCTGCTGCGGTTTTTCGACAATAGAATTTGATGCGATAGCAGCTATTTGTGATGTCTGTTTTTGGCAGAAAGATTTTTCCCAGGAAAAGAATACTGGTGATGCTGGAGGACTGAAGTCTGTATCCCTAATGCAGTCAATAGTGAATTATAAATCTTTTGGCGTGATGGACAGGACATTCTTAAATAAAGTTAGACTACCTAAAGAAAGTGAAATTCAAGGGCATGGTTAAATAAGTAAAATGATGTCAGAGAAATCTGAGTTAATAAATCGTTATATTTATTGAATAAACTTTCAATACATTATTGTTGTATGATGAAGTTGAGATATACTATCCAAAAGCCGGTTCTATTTAATGCTGACTCAACATTTAAAAAGGTTGTGGAGGTATTATATAAACAAAAATACATTGTTGAATCCAAAGGAACTATGTTGGTCGATTTCAAATTTGATCAATGGCAGTTTAGCAACAGAATGGACTTTGAAAGAAAGCTTGAAAGTGGGCAATTCGAATTATGTAAAGAAGATGGGCCAAGTATTTTGAAATTAAAATATAGCATGTCATTAGTGGAACCAATATTAACCGTTCTAATTATTGTTTTATTGAGCTTGTTCATTTTTCAAAATTATAAAGTCCTTTTTTTACTTGTACTCCCTGTTTTCCAAACAATTTTCCGGTTAACCTATCTTCCTTTTGTAGCAGAAGATATCATGAAAGAAATAATGAGGTCTTGAGTGTCAATTTTTAAATGTGGAGAAAAAATATTACTATCAAATTGTGCTTAATGTGGCGTTAATAACCAGTGAATACGAGTTTGGATTTACCAATATTTCTGATATTCCCTATGAAAAGCTTCACGAACTGTTTTTTGACCAGGTCAAAAATGAATAATTTCTCTTGACGTGGGCTTATCCTATATGATTTCTGAAAAGCTGTATAAAAAGCATCAAAAATATTGATTTCAGGATTGATTTTATTTTTTAACTATAGAAAAAAAATAGTGGTTTAATCTTTTTGTAATAGGCATGTGGTGGATATTGACATGATATATGAGTTAGTGACCAAATAGTACTGTTATAAAAGTTGTTTTTGATGCTCAAAAATTTTAAAGGCTAAAAAGAAGCTGTGCGTGGAATTGGTAGATTTATTTCAGCAGCCGGTAACGTATATTTAGAATGGGAACTAACGTTATAACAGAATCGTATAGTGAAGGAACACATGTTAACTTTGAAACCCTTATACCTAATCCTGCAAAACCAGTAATACAGATGGTAAAAGCTAACTATCATATTTTTTTAAATAACTAAGATGGAAATTAAATTAGAAATTCCTGAATACACTGGTGAAGGAATAATTTACAAATGGGAATACGGTTTCGAAATTAAATCGATATTCGATGATGGTGAGATTTTAATAACAGCCAACAGAGCTGGGCTAATATCTCTTGCTAAACAGTTATTGACCCTTGCACAGGAAGACGTTCCTGCAAATTTTCACTTACACTACAACTCAGATAATTCCCTTGAAGAGGGGTCGAATGAACTAATAATTCAGAAGATTTAAACTGCATAGTGTAACAATAACTCTTCCTGAATTTACTTGTAAGTTTTTAGTTATAATACTAGAATTAGTTTACATCGCGTCAAATGCGGAATAAATGGACATATTCGCCGAGATATCCAAGCTATTAGATACTCTAGGTAAAATTAAAGTAATCGGTTAAATATCTAAACTAGCTTATCTTCTTAAAGCGGCGACGCTGAAGCAGAAGATAAAAGTTTAACGTTGAGGTTGGGACTAATATCGGTGGAAAGGTGATTGAAGTATTTTTTATTTAAATTGTCAAAGACTATATTCTTAACATGATACAAATATTTTTAATGCAAAAAAATAATATTTTATTGAAATCGTGTATGGGGTTTTTGTTATACACAACCTGTTTAATTACATCCTGTTTGCCAGCCATCAAAGAAAACGAAAGTGATGATAAAACTCATGGGGCAGAATTAATAAAAGGATTTTATGAAGCAATCGCGAAACAGGATACGTCTAAGTTAAATCATTTGATGATTGATCCAGTTAAAGCGGATGTTTTTGGGCCAAATGGTATTAATGGAGTGATTAAAAATAAAGAGCTTAAATTCGGACGGTTTAAGGAATACAAAATTTTAGAGGATCTTACCGTACGTGTGGATGTTGCAAATGTCCGGTGCAGTATAGATATAAAGTACTTGTTTCCTATGGAAAATCAAATTTGATCGAATCAATAACTTTTATTGAAATCAATAAGATTCCTTACGTTGCAGAATACCGAGTAGAGAAGTGATATCACTGCTGGTTGTTATCTTCTATTTCCCTTGTGAATTATAATCACTACGTAATTTTGTTTTTTTGTTATATCTTTAATTACGCTAAATAAGGGTTTAATTTAACTATTCATATTAACGAATTTCAAAAAATCGTGAAAAATAGCTCGCTTACTAGCCCAATATTTTTTAATACTGCCGAAAAAGCGCGCTGAATGACTCAACTCACCCTAGCACCACACAAGACCGTTCTTAAAGGAGGATCTTCGCTCAGGACGCCTTATTTTTAAAGTCAAGAGAGATTTAATATGGATGGGAACAGCCTTGAACAAGTTTGATCTATTGCCCGAAGCGGCCATTTTGACCTGAAATAAAGGGGTCATTAATCAAATATAACATATGAAAAATTCGCTATTGTTAAGATTAATAGTATACGTTGTTGTGTTGATTTTGTTAAGAATAGGGTTTCTAACGATAGGATATATGTTGGGCTTCGAATCTACAGGAAACCACTTCATATCTGATTGAAACTTGACGTTATTGTTTTATTATTAAACATAATAGTATATTGGATAATCGTTAAAATTTTTATAAAGCCAATGAACGGGGGTTTGGAATTTATAATTGTTTCTTTACTCACGATGATATTCTATGTTTCGCAGTTTTTTTATTTTTATCAAGATTACTTCATTAAATGAGTGAAATTAAATGGGAAGTTTTTATCGATTATTAATTCAATGTGATAATGAGCAAAGTGAAAAACTTGACATTTTGTTCGACAGGTCAAATGATGATCCTGAACTAGGATGGAGCTTTGTAATTGAACAAACATCCGATCAATTCCCTCAGGCACTAAATCTTTTTGCGGATTTAGTAGGTCGTAACATCGGAAAATTAACAGAAATGGGCATTACAACAAAACTAATAACTTTTTGGTATATGTATTAATATGAACAACAGTGTAATATGGAATTTTGGCCAGATATTACTAAGAAAATGGGTGATTTAGGGATAGTATTATGTGTCAGTTGTTGGGAAAAATAAACTAATTATTTCGTGAGTTAACATAGAACCTGTTGAATAATTAATTTGCAATTATGAACAAACCGGTCGAGTATGAAATTAGGCTTGGTTAAAAAAGGCAAGCATGCTATTTGAAAACATTAGCAAAAATTAAATCGAAATATCTAAATCGCTTCCTGAAGCAAAGAACGGTGGAGCATGCCGGAGTGATAAATTTGCTCAGACCTTGTGCTTGATTAACTGGATATCCGCAAATTAAACCAGCTTGATAAAGGAAACATTTCTTAGGTAAAATTAGGTCTCGTCACCTCAAAATATTATGAAGAACATTATATGGTATTTTTTAATTTTTGTGATTTTTTCTGGGTGCTCAAGTAGCGATATTGAGCATAAAGAAGGTTTTGGGAGTTATGATCTTAGTCCTGATGGTAAATCGATCGTGTTTTCATGGGTTCTTAACGGCAAATCTTATATTTATGTATCTGATATTGAAGGAACTAATATACAGACAATCTTTAGCTCTAAGACTTCAACATCTTTTCTAAACCCCAAATACTCCAATGATGGAAAAACGATTGTTTTTATTTCCAATGCGTTCAATTCTTTAGGTAGTGCTGTGTGTATAGGGGATTTAAACTCAAGAAAAATCGAAAAACTAACTGATACAACAAGGATCAATACAGAAGCGATTTTTTCTGCAGATGACAAAAATGTATTCTTTTGCTCGGCAAACGAATATGGAAATCATTCAATATTAGCAGCAAAAGCAGCTCATAATTTTGATATTTATTCTATAATGCGTTCAAGTAAAGAATGTGTAAGGGAGACAAAATTAAATGCTTACTCTCTTAGTAATTTAGCAGCCAATTCTGGTTCGATGGTTGCATTTCATATTTATGCAGGCAATGATGGAGGTATGTTTCAATATGATACATTATTGAAAAGATTGCCAAGAAAGATTCAATCAGAAAATGGTAAACTGGACAACCCAAACATTTATTCTAATCCAACCTATTTTGATAGTAACAAGCTATTTTTCACAGCTTATAACAAACTCCTGTTAATGGATTTGGATACTAAACAAGAGAAGGTTATTTTTCTATCTAATTTTAACATTGCTAATGTCCGGTATTCCCATTCGCTTAAAAGACTTTTTTTTACTGAAGAAAACTCGGATGGAACTATTTATTCAATAGATATTTTCGGAAAAGGTATGAAAGAGATCCATCTGGGGGTTTAAATTATTTATAATGGTACAAGGTCGTATGATCCAAAATTTCCAAGATAGAATATAATTGATCCGTTGACTGCAGGTTCCAAAAAATGTTGACCATATGAGCTTGCAGTAGGCAATTGGATCTATTTTGGTGATCCCGATGAGATGTGGATAGAAGATTGGATGAGAGAGAGTCGGTGGAAATTTAAGAATGTATAGATTTGTAATTCCCAATGTGAAAAAATAATGAAATCGATAATATTAATTTTTGCTATCTTGTTTGCTGGCACAGTTTCTTACGGTCAAATCAAAGATGATGACTATAAGAAAATGATTGATACTGCGATTGTTATGCAGACTAATGGATCTAATAAAACTCCTTATCGGCCTGGTATATATTTGATCGATGCAAAAGATCAGGGATACATGCTTACATCAGCTGCAAACAAAAAGAAATTTGGCTACATAAATGTGTATGATAAAAAGAACAAAAATTTGCTGAAGAAAGGGATTAATGCTTGGAAAGTGTTACCCGTTTTAAGTGGAAACAGGTTAATAATTAGGGTAATTGACTTGAATGTAATATATCGTAATAACATTTATAAATTTGGCAATGGGGGCGGCGCAGCTGTGACATTTGAATACTTATGTGACAAGAATAAGTGGGTATTTAAAGAGACAAATTGGTCTGGCTTATAGTTTATACATTATCAAAAATACCAAAGCCTCTCAAAGTAAACTTTGTTGGGCTTTTTTATGCTTAGGATTTTCTAGACATTTAAAATTAAGTAAAAAACTTAAAGTTATGAGTAAAATAATTTTCGAAGGATGGGATGTGGGAATGTGCAAAATACCATTTATACATCTTTTGCAAAATAAAGCTGGGTTATCATTAGGTGAAGCTAAAAAACTAAAAGATAGGTTGGTGAATGATAATGAAATAATTGAGCTTGGAATTGAAAGTAATGAACTAGCACAAGATATTTTTGAAGCAGCTTTAACGTTAAATGTGAGAGCAAGATTGAATTCGGAAGATTGAAGTAAAAAAACCAATCGGTCTATAGCATAACGACAAATGAAATGCATTTTCAATGATAAAGTATAGCAGATAAACTGAACGCCGGGGGTTGTATTAAATTAGATGTTGATTGTTATTAAGAGCCCGGTATAGAAATAATGCAAATGAAAAACATTGTTAAAATGTTATTATTCCTGATAATTGTTGTCGCGGGCTCAGTTTGGTATCTTTTGTGGAGAAAAGAAGGTGTCCTTGAAACAAAGGATAATGCGGCTTTAATTGATCTAGGTGATAAAAACAGATCCCTTTTCATAAGAGCAAAAGTCTGGGGTGTCGCAGGTAACAACGTGGAGATAGTCTTATCTAAATCAAATAGCAAGTTGACTGATAAGGCCGAAGACTATGTATTCTTTACATCTGAAATTTTTTATAAAGTGGGAAAAGACACGGTTATTTTATATGCACCTGAAAGTTCAATTAGTGAGCCTGATGCTAAGATCCAACCGGTTAGGGTGAATAACTTAAAAACAGCAGATGAGATACGGGATTATAAAATTAACTATAAGAAATATGGGTTGGAGCGTATCAGCGTTTACAGATGATTTGGATATTTTGGCAAATGTGGCCAATTCTTCAGCATTTAATGCGACCACTAATTTCGGGTTAAAAATGAGTCCTCTCTTTCGGGTCAAACTGGCCGATTTGATCGATAGATCAAACTTTTTCAAGGTTAGTTTCCATCCACAAAAAATCTTTTTTGGCTCTAAATAAGGCGATCTGATCTAAGATACTCATTTGGGAAAGTCTTAGGTGGTTGGAGCGAGATTTTAGTCATCCAGCGCATTTTTTTTTGTGATTCTAAGATTTGGATGTAGATTGGATGTACTCAATGATCCTTGATCATTCCCCTTTGTCCATAAGACTTCTTGACTTAACACAGTATGGAAATTTTTGAAGACTTTTCTTTATACTTTCTAAATAAATATAATTACGCACGAAATTGAATAAGCCTCTCTTACCCTCTCTTTGCCTTTGCCTTTTGATATTAAGTAGCATGAATTGCAAAAAAAGATATTTTATTGCCTGAAGCAAAGGAGGTGCTCCCCCAATAACCCAAAATGGAGCTAATATTCTTGGTTTCCTACTAAACGGAGAAGTTTGATTACCCAAAAGCCACTACTTAAACAGCGGTTATCACTAACTTATGAGCCAAGTCCTAATGGTGGGTCACTTGGTATTGTGGCTAATCGTGAACTTTCTTCTGAAAACATAATGGAGCTAAGTATTGGATTGACTGGAGTAGCTTCAATCGGGAAACACACATTTAATAATAAAGGAGTTATTTTCTACGATTCGAGCTCAAGTTTGATTACTATGAAAAGCAGACAGTTTCAGGATTTGTAAACATTACAAAAATAGACGCTGTGAACAAATTTATTTCTGGAACATTTGAGTTTACTATCTCTAAGCAGGGCTGTGAGATACTGAGAGCTACCGACGGTAGGTTTGATCTGGCAACACACTGATAGTAGTTCGCGAGTATCATTTACAAATTGAGAAATATTTTGTTTGGTAAGAAAGAAAAGGTAAATTCATCTAGTCAAGTCTTTTACATTCGCGCTCATCAAATGAAACATTGCTCTTCGACTTTTACGTAAAAATCTACGAACCGAACTAGTAACAAGGTTAAATAGAGACTACTCTGCTGAACAGGATAAAATAAGTTCTCTATAATAACGCAATAATTCTATGAATATAGAAATGTTAAAACAAACGTTAGACGTTTTAAATATTAACTTTAAAGATTATTCGCTTGATGGCATTTCGTTGCCAATGCAAACGGTTCTTTCTAGATCAGGAGACACATGGGTCACTTTTGAGTATGACGAAGTTGGAAGATCACTTGATTTGAAAGAGTTTATTAACGAAGAGGATGCGTGCAAAGATATTTTAGAACGCTTGTGCTACTTAGTTGAGTGGAGAAAGAAATACAATGTGAGGTAGCTAGGGTAATTCTCTCACGAACATTAAAAAGTGGTGAGAAGATTCCGAAGCCTCATGTAAAATAATGCAAAATGTTTGTACAGCAAAACAAGATGAACTGTAACCCTTCCTAAATATCGGACTGTCTAAAAGGCGAAAATTCGTAACTTTAAAACAGTAAGGTGAAAAAGTCAAAAATCAGTGAAGCTCAGATCGTAGCAGCAATCAAAGAACATGAAGCAGGTAAAACAGCAGCTGATATCTGCCGTAACCTTGGGGTGCATCAGGCCACCTTCTACAACTGGAAGAAGAAATACTCAGGGATGGATAATCAGGAGCTTCGCCGGCTCAAGGAGCTTGAGGAAGAAAACCGGAGATTAAAACATTATCTCTTTTTACTACTATTTTTCACTACAGTAAAGACGATCCAAGGTTGGAATTTCGCATTTGTAGGCGAAAACTAATGAACTATTCCCGAATCAAGTCTATCGCAACTTATCATAAATGTTTAATCGACTTAGTGGAGGATGGTTATATTAATTATAAGCCATCATTCAATACACTTGGCAGTTTTATTAAAATAATGGATGATTTGCCAGATTAATGCTAAAGCTTCTGTTCAACAGGCGGAATGTGCTGTTCTTGTTTAAATCTTCGAAGGTAAATTCAACCTTCGTAGGACCGGTTACAATCAATGTGTAAGGGCAAAGTTGTTGTACGCGCCTAGAATTCTTGCAAAGCTTATCAGCTAGCAAACAAAACAATGGATAGGATTTTTATGACCAAATAATTCCTTGTTATCACTTCTCTTGCTGGATCATATTTTTTCCCTGCTTGCAAAGTACCGGACCTTCAATCTCTGAAAGGACTCTCGCAGCATAAACCGCTTCGCTATTTATTCCACGTTCCTTGTATATATTTCTTTGCTCAGGTAAATGGGAAGCAAAAGGAAAATATATGAAACCAGCAGAATTAATAATTAAAACTCAATTTGGTAGAATTTACCGCAGATCACTAGTTAGTTCATTATTCATTTTTTTCACCGATGACAGTGACGGAATAATGATGTTTTACAAAACCGATCCAGACAGAGAGCCACTGTCTGGATATGGAGCAGAAGAATCTCTTTTTGAGGCAGTCTTTAACAGAAATTGGATTTGGGCAAGTGAGGATATGATATTCAATATCAGGTGTATTCTAGAAGCTTCATCTTAAACATTTTATAAATTGGGAGCGCGTCGAAAGTTATATTAAATGGAGTTATAGAATCTGTCGAGGTTTATGGATTGGCAACCTCCAAAATATCCTCTAAGTTTTTTAAGCGCTAATTGCTAAGGTTTAGGTCAACTCAAAGTGTAAAAGGTTCTACACTGTGAAATTTAAGATAATTTGCGTCCAAGCCGGCCGAATGAAGGAGCCCTTACTGGACAAATTTCGAATTTTTTCTTGTCTGATTTGCAGGAATTGGCGAACGTTGCTAACTATCTTAAACATTAAGAAAGGGTTCGTTTTTTGATGCTTTATAGATACTCAACGATTCACATAATAAAAAAATAATTTTTTCGTGAACCGAACACTAGATGAGTCTTATTTCAAAGTTTATATAGGGAGAGCAAATTATAAATTTCAGGAATATGAATAGGGATTTGATATAAAGTTATAAGCATTTGGGATAATAATTTGCTTCCTGACAATTCTATTTTATAGTTTCACTGCTTACTTTATAAATCGTAAACCATGATCCCGTATTTTGATGGCAATCGCTTAAATGATATAGCAAGGAGAACTATATTATGTATTCTGGTATTAGCTCTTCTCACCTCAAAACTATTTGCACAGGAAGCTCAAAATATTGCAGACCTTGACTTTTTATATCATCAAATTCAAGAGCTACCTTCCTATAAAGATCAGTTTAGAGGCGAAAAATCTTATCATAACCTTTATGAAAAAATCAGAAAAGATCTGAGAGCCACAGATGAAATTGAAACTTATCAGAAATTACTTCTATTGATTCAACCCATCAATGACAATCATTTGGGGCTTTGGAGAAAATCCGATTCTAAAGCTAGTTTTAGCCCCCTTAGAATGCCGATAGATACAACGGAGGTTAAAAATAAAAATAGTTCTAGTTATAGCAACAGCATAGAAGGAATCTATATAAATTCTGATGGAAGTAAACGTGTGTTATTTGAATTTAAACCTGATGTTTATTATCTCCAAAATTTTAATACCGGAATCATTGAAGCAATTTTAAATCATACTACAAATGACAGCTATGATGTAGTATTATTCATAGGTTCACCAGTTCCATATGTCCTGAATAGAAATTTGAAGATACAAAATGGCAAGTTAGGTAATTTAAATTTTTATAAACTCGGTTATAGGCTTGCACCTCCGCTAACAAGTGGACATAAGAAATTTGAGTACAGGGAACTTAAACCTGAAATAGGTTATCTAAGACTTGGTAATTTCAATTCCAGCAATGATAACTTCAAGGTAGCAAAAGCTTTCTATGACAGCATACGAACGAAAATTACCACTCAATACATAATAGTAGATTTGAGAAATAACTTGGGTGGGGGATATAGAACTTCAAAACAATTTTTGACACTCTTGAAAAAATACCATGGAAGGATATTTCTATTACAAAATAACAATACAGTAAGTAATGCGGAACAGTTCATTATTGACATCAGGAGCAAAAAAAAGTTAATAACGCTTGGTGAGACAACTCGAGGAACGATAACCTATGGAAGTAATTATGGAAAAACCGTTAGTTTGCCAAGTGGCCGTTTTATCTTTTATCCAACCGACATGAAGGGGAGAAAAAAGGATTTAATATATGAAAGTATAGGTATCAGACCAGATATTATTCTGGATCCTTTTGGGGATGACTGGATAGAGCAGACTTTGAATTATGTAAATAACGAACGTGTAAAGTTATAAGATGAGTAATTATTTGAAATCATCTCACTTGATAAACAGTTTTTGTTATAAATGATCCACAGGTAAGATCTGGACTGAAAATTCTGACTTCCACCATAATCCTTGGTTTTCAAACTCAATTTTTCCCCGGAATTACTCCAAATAAGGCTTACTGTTCGGGGAAAATTATACAGGTGGGGATAGATATCCTTCGTTTTTTGAGATTATTTAATGACTAAATGACGATGATCATTTAAATGTTTGCAATAACTTCTGTATTCATAATTTTTCTCTTTTAAAGTTCCAGTTGAGTTCAACGATAAGCATCGCACAGAAAATTAAGCTTCCGCCTATAAAAATTTCTTTGTTAAAAGTTTCACCCAAGATAATCATTCCGGCAATTGTGGCGAAAATAGGTTCGAAAAGATATGTCATAGCTACTTTTTCCTCACTTAAATATCGCTGACCAATATTTTGTACTGTGTACATAAATGCAGTTGCGAAAAGTCCCGCAAATAAAACTCCCTTCCAGAAATCAAAATTCTTAGGAATCCAGACTGACTGACAATCAAAAACGCCAATATTCCACTACCGATAGCACAAAACATCATTATAATAATTACACTGGGAATTGGATCAGCTTCTTTAGAATATTTTCCGACCTGTAAAACATAGAATGCAAAAGCAAATGCACACGCTACAATCCATAGATCAACCGGTTCCTAAAATTAAAAGCAGTAAAAATAAGTGTTTTTTTTGCATATCTAAATATTTTAAATGAGTTTCACATTCAAATATTAGAGTATGCATTCTGATGCAAAAGAAACACTACTACTCCCAATTTCTTCTCTAATGATGGAATACCAGCTAAAGTTTAATTTCTTATCCACTACAAAGATAAGAAATAATCCAATAATTTAAATTTCTTTAATAATTTTACCAGGGTTTCCTCCTTATTTATGTTCTATAAGATAGTTCGTTAAGAAATTATTTTATCGAAAATTATAAACTGATCAGTTTAAAAATATATATTTGTAGCGTTATGGGAAGAAACAAGGAATTTGATTATGAACAGAAACTTGATATTGCGCTCGAGCTTTTCTGGACACAAGGTTATCATGTCACTTCTATCACCGACCTGGAGCAGGCGATGGGCATTAATCGGAGTAGTATTTATCCAACTTATGGAGATAAAAAAGCTTTACTCATGAAATGTCTCACCAAGTATCTGAAAGAGAAAGTTGCTCACTATTCCAATAGCACAGAGGGAGAGCATGATGACGCAATTGAGGCCTTAAGAAAAATTTTAAGGCTTGCAGTTGATCAGAGCATCCAGGAAGAAAGGACCTGCCTGGCTGTTAAGATGGCTTTTGAGATATCCCTTAGTGATGAAGATATCAGGCGTATACTATTAATCCATGAGAAGAAGATTGAAGAAATTTACCACAACATTTTACTAGCTGGGCAGTGCAATGGAATTGTTAACGCTAACCTGAATGCAAAACTGACGGCTGATTTTTTTGCAGCATCGTCTAGTGCGTTATTTAAAAACTATGCTTTGAATAAGAACCGGAAGGCGGTCTATAACATGATTGAGAACCTGATCAACATGGTGAAAGCATAGGTTTTTTTTAGAATAATCAACAATAAATATTTTTTTAATCTTTTTTAAACTGATCAGTTTAATATGAATTTAAGTGTCAATTTGAAAGTGGCCTACATAGGATGTATGGGCGTTATCGGAATTATTAGTACAGAATTTGGGGTGATTGGTATCTTGCCGCAGATTGCTGAATATTATCATATCCATATCGGTACGGCAGGGTATTTATTGAGCTTATTTGCTTTGACTATTGCATTAACAGGACCAGTTATGGTCTTATATGCATCTAGGTTTGATAAAAAGAAAATCATGCTTTATGCACTGGGACTATTTTTGATTTCCAATGTTGGCTCGGCGCTTAGCCCGCCGTTTTGGTTGCTGATGTTTTTACGAATACTTCCGACCATTTTACATCCGGCATTTTTTTCGATGTCCATTGCGGCGGCAATAAAAGGTGCATCTCCTCAGGTTCAGATGAGGTTGACCAGTATTATTATTGGTGGTATTTCGCTAGCGCAGGTAACACTGATTCCTTTTACCACTTTTATTGCAAGTTTGTACGCCTGGCAATTTAGTTACATAATTCAGGCTATAGTTATACTAATGACTTTGGTAATCATTTTTAAGGTACTGCCTGCTATGCCAAATACTGAAGTGAAACCTTTCAAAAACCAGTTGAGTATACTCCGAAGGCAAAAATTTATTGCAGGCACTGCGGTAAATTTATTTTTGATTACGGCCTGGTTTTGCTCGTATAGTTATTTTGCAGATTATCTTTCCAGAGCCAAGGGTTTGAGTACCCAGCAAATTAGCTATATGTTGCTGTTGTTTGGTGTAATGGGGGTGGTATCTAATTTTCTGGCGGGCCGTTTACTAGGAAGGTATATGATTAGTACCGCGCTGTTTTTTGTAGCGGGCACTTTTCTGGTTCCGTTTGCATTTCAATATGTGAATGATTCGTTATTTAGTATTGCGCTGGTGGTCAGCTTTTGGGGGGTGATGTATGGGCCGTGTTTTCTCATTGGGGTGGGATATATGGTATCTGCAGCGCAAGATGCAAAGGAATTTGCGAATAGCCTGCAGACTTCCTTCGGAAATCTCGGGGTTTCGCTCGGTTCGGTAACTGGAGGTTGGTTCATCAGTCATTATGGGATAACCATTGCACCCTGGGTGGGAGTTGGTTTTGGCGTATTGGCAATGTCAATGGTTTTCTGGAGGGCGTGGCTGGACAAGGTTTAGCAGGATAAATCAATCCTTTTTCACCAGGTATAGAAAAGTGATAATTTTTAAATTGTAGGTTATAGGATTTGTGTCATCTCCCGCTCCTGACATTGAACGGCTTTCCATGCATCGGGTAATAGGTTAAAGAAAATAAATTTTTAATTTCGATTTTAGTTTACAATAAAATCAAAAAGCAATCGTCTTCCAACCAATGCTAAAAGTTATTAAATTAGAAGAAAGTGCTTTAAAGAGCAGAAATAACTATTTTTCTTTCTCGTTAACAGAGTTGAACAAAGTAAGTTGCGGTATCAATTGTTCAATTGTAGTCCCGTGTAGTGCACTTAAAGGGATGATTGTTAAATCATCCTTTTTTTTATTTACAATCATTACCCTAAATCCTTCATTTTAATATAGTTGATTGATAGAAGATTCATCATTGTACGTGTTCGATAGATACCGTTTTCATAATAGAGATTCGAGTCGAACACCAAATCTATAGACCCCCGTATTTCCAGCGTATCGAACTTATTAAATACACATTTTAAGTCTCTCGATGCCTCAAGCTGCTTATTGAGAATCACAAATGCTTCGCCATGATATGTGCCTAGCCAACAATCAGATTTCTAAAAACAGGGGATTATTATTTCGTTATGAGTGTATAATTATAGGTAGTCATTGCAGTGTCCTTAGTTTTCTTTTCCTGAAGTTTGATTGTAAGTTTTGCCATATCATTATCAATCTTCTTGTCCATAATTTTTGCGTAATGCTGAGTGGTCTTTATGTTTTTATGACCGAGCATTTTACTAACGGTTTCAATCGGGACATCGTTCATAAGAGTGATATTGGTAGCGAAGGTATGCCTCGCTAAATGAAATGTTAGCACCGGACGAATACCACATATATCTGCAATTTCTTTCAAGTAAGCATTCATTTTCTGATTTGAACTTACAGGAAAGAGTTTTTCAGAATTGTAACAGAGCGGGTGATCGACATATTTATCTAATAGCGTTATCGCTTTTGGCAGTAATGGAATTCTGGTTGGCATTCCGGTTTTTGCCTGTTGGATATAATACAGCGTTCCTGCTGCCGTCCAATGACTTCTGTTGCTTTTAGCTGACAAATATCAATTTATGCCAATCCGGTATAGCAGCTAAATAAAAAGATATCCTTAACTCGTTGGAGACGCTCGTTTGCAAAACTAGTCTGCTCAAGCCTGTCAATTTCATCTTCAGTGAGACAAACGCGATCGATTTCTTTTACAGTCGCTTTGAAATTTGCAAATGGATCATTGATAATCCAGCCGTTGGCAAGACAAATTTTAACTATCTTGTTTAGGTTTTTAATATATTTAACCGCAGAATTATTTGAACATTTCCGTACAGATCTAAGGAAAAAATCGTAGTCTGTCAAAAATAAATGGTCGATTTTTTTGATATCTATATCAGAGATATTGTACTTCTCTCTCATGAACTGTTCGATATGCCTAAGTGCTGTTTGATAGCGTAACAATGTCATTTTAGAAAAATCTTTTCCTACAAGCATAGCCATTTCATGATTATGATCTTCAAAGACCTCCTTTAACGTCCTTCTTTTTTCTGTTTTACCAAGATACTCATTCATCAGTGAGTCAGCAGTAACTTCAATACCTAATGTCAAAAAAATACGGTGAGCATCATGTACTCGTAATTCTAGTTGTTTTTAAGTAGGCGTTTAGCGTTTTAGATTTCAATGAGTTACCTTTAAGTTGTCCAATGCTCCATTCATTTTCCAAACATTTTTTCCCTGTAGCAGTTTCTGCTCTTTTCTTAGAAACTGTTATTCGTAAATAAATTGATAATCCGTCAATTTGAGTGTCATTTCTCTTTTTTAGGAAAAAGATTAAATTGAAATTTCTTTTCATAAAATTGCTCTTAAAACGTAAATAAATTTAAGATTTGCAATAAAAAAAGTCAAGATGTTCAATGATTGAACTAGTTATATATCAATTGATTACATAAAAAAAAAAGGTTCCTCCTTTTTATGATTTCACTGAGGAACCTTTTTGGCCACCTCACATATTCAATATTTTGGCAAAAAACCATTAAATCATAAAAACATCGTAAAAACAAAAACCCTGCAAATCGCTGATTTGCAGGGTCCTAGTGTCTTTTGGTGAATTTTGTTACTAATTCCAGTGGAGCCGAAGGGAGTCGAACCCTTGTCCAGTTGTGAGATAAATTATACCTTCTACATGCTTATTTTTCAATTGATTTTCGGGAAATAAACGGGCTGAAAACCGACCTTATTTAAATCCTTAGGTACTTTGTCTCACTTCAAACCGTACCTTTTTGAAGCCAGCGCTGTTGTTTCGATGCCCCGGATTCTAACCCAACAATGCAGCGGTTAGAGGGACAAAAGCTAAGCTAGTTCTAAACTAGGCAGCTAAGGCGTAAGTATTTTCGCCAACTAAAATGTGAACGTTCACTTTAAGTGCTCTCCGTACAACGCACTGCATGCTAACATAACTTTCGCCACCCCGTCAAATCCAAGAACGGCCCCAGTATAGTTTTCAATTTCAGTTTTAAACTATTTGCTGTTTTAAATCTGAACAACAAATATACAATTTTTTTAGGTAATTGTTTGCTGAAGCTAAGCGATGATTGAAAATCAATCTGTAATTTCAGACCTCCTTCGTCTCAATACCCTATAAACCTGCGGGGATACCCTCATACTTTTCTTGAATAATCTTGAAAAATGAAAAGGGTCTTCATAACCCAGGCTTACCGCGATGTCCCTGATTTTGATTTCAGTACTATAAAGCAAGCCACAGGCTTTCCTTACTTTTAAGTGAATAAAATAATCCATAGGCGGCATCCCTGTAGATTTTCTGAACAGGCTGGAAAAGTAAGAAACGGACAGGTTATTGAGGCCGGCAAGCTCTTCCAGAGAAATTTTATTGGCTAAACCCTGGTGCATGTAATCAATGGTTTTTTTGATCATATCCTGATCATCCTGAGCTTTAATGCTGCTGTGTTTCTCCGGATAAAAAAATGTAGCCAGGAAATGGCATAAACATAAACTGATATTGTTGAGGTTATCTTTGCTATATCCTAGCTGAAGGTTATCATACATGGATTCCCATATTTGGATACCTTTTTCATTCAGCTGGATTTGTTTCGCACCGTCGTAGAGTTTCAGATTAAATCCTTTATTAAAACCTTCAAGATCCTTTCCGCAAAAGTGGATCCAGTAAATTGTCCAGGGTTCATGATCATCTGCACCGTAACTCATCTTCACTTTGGTAGTTGGCACAATGATAAATTCGTTTGCTGACACCTCTAACCGCCGGTCATCGAGTAAAAACCAGCCCTTGCCCCTCAAACAATAGATCAGGATGTTCTCACTGCAACCCTCGGGACGGTCACGGTAATGAAAAGCGGCATTCGGAAAATAACCCATGGAGGTTACGTAAAGCTGACTCATGAATACATTGCTTTCTGCCGCGGCTTTCCACGAAGCTTCCGGTACGTAGATGTGTTTTTCCCCTTGAAATCCGTCTTTTCTTTTCATTTACGAAATGATTTGGTTAGTAGCAGCAAAATAGTTGGCTAATACATGCGTCGCTGATAGCAAATATATCATTTGCAGACCAAAAAACATATAGCAGATTTGGTTGTAAAATAATTGGATAGTCCATCATAATAGGTGAATATGCTATTTTAACACCCTTCGAATAGCATTAATTTTGAACTTGTAAAGCAAATCAAGCAGATTGAGTCTCTTCACTTCAAGATGTTTTTGATTTATCGCTTACAATAACCAAATAATTCAAACAAGTATGAGCCAAACTCTACAAAAAAAATGTAAACATCTCTATGCACTGGTGTTTTTGCTGCTTTTTATGGGCAGTGCTTCCTTTGCCCAAGTTCCTGCAAAGAAAACCATCACCGGTAAAGTAACCGATTCATTGGGTATCGGGATGCCTGGAGTGGTTGTAGCCGTGGTAAGCCAGGCCAATGTGGGCACTCAAACCGACAATAATGGAAAATTTGTATTGGACGTAAGTCCGGGGCAATTAATCAGATTCTCTTTTGTGGGCTACAAAGAACAGCGTGTAACGGTTGGAGAGGGGAGTGTAATCAACATCAAACTGATCGAGGATAATATCCTGGCCGATGAAGTGGTGATTACAGCACTGGGTCAGCGCCAGCGAAAAGAAGCCCTGGTGGGTTCAGTTACTACAGTCAAAGTAGCCAACCTTAAAATCCCCTCCAGTAATTTAACCAATGCCTTATCCGGACAAATCGCTGGTGTGATAGGTTATCAGCGTAGTGGTCAGCCCGGCCAGGACAACTCACAGTTTTTTATCCGCGGCGTCACTACCTTCGGATATAAACAGGATCCACTCATCCTGATTGATAACGTGGAGCTCACCTCGTCAGATCTTGCACGCTTACAGGTAGATGATATCGAAAGCTTTTCGATACTGAAAGACGCAAGTGCAACTGCACTATATGGTGCCCGTGGTGCCAATGGCGTAATTTTAGTCGCCACCAAGTCTGGTAAAGAAGGCAAGGCTAAAATCAGTTTCCGTTTAGAGCAGTCTGCCAGTCAGTCTACTCAGAACCTCGAACTTGCCGATCCGGTTACCTACATGAAGCTTTTCAATGAAGCTGCAATCGGCCGTAACATGGATCCCGTTTTCAACCAGAATAAAATTATCAATACACAAAATACCATCAACAAATCGCCCGGTTATAATGAATATGTGTATCCTGCGGTAAACTGGCTGGATATGCTCTTTAAAAAGAGAACTTCTACTCAGCGTGCCAATTTAGGTATCAGCGGCGGTGGTGGGGTAGCACGCTATTATGTTGCCGGTTCCTATAACCTAGATAACGGTGTTTTAAAAGAAGATGAGCGTAATAACAACGACAATAATATTAAATTCCGTAACTACCAGTTGCGTTCGAATGTTAATATCGACTTAACTAAAACCACTGAAATGGTAGTCCGCTTATCGGGCAATTTCAGTGAATACAATGGTCCGATAGCGTCTGATGGCGGCTTCTCTACTGATTTGTATAACGCCGCCATTCATACCAGTCCGGTATTATTTCCAGCCTACTTTCCTGCAGATCAGGCTAACCAGAATGCCCAGCACATCCTGTTCGGCAATACGGTAGGCAATGCCGCAAACGATATCCGGAATATCAATCCATACGCACAAATGCTGATGGGACATAAGAATTCTTCCGAATCCAGAATGTCGGCACAGTTTGAGGTCAACCAAAAACTCGATTTTTTAACGGAAGGTTTAACATTCCGCTCAATCTTCAGTACCAACAGGTATTCGTACTTTGATTCGTCAATGGCGTATGCCCCGTTCTATTACAATGTAAGTTCGTACGACAGGCAATCAAATCAGTATACACTCAACTGGTTAAATCCATCTGTAACGGCTCCACTAAATGTTTCGCGTGAATATTTATCTTATTATCCGGGTTCGCCAACCGTAAATACTTTCCTTTATGCGCAGGCATCAATGAACTACGACAGGACTTTTGGCAGCCACACAGTAAGCGGAACATTGATCGGAACGGCTCAGCAAACCCGCTACAATAATGCAAGGGATCCAAAAAACAATCAGCCAACACTCCAGTATTCTCTCCCTTACCGGAATATCGGCTTAGCTGGCCGTTTAACCTATTCGTATAAAAACCGCTACTTTGTTGAAAGCAATTTTGGCTATAACGGTTCTGAAAGGTTTTCAGAAAATCACCGTTTTGGCTTCTTCCCAACTATCGGCGGTGGATGGATCGTATCTAATGAACCTTTCTGGAAAGGTGGAATTGCAAACGTAGTTAACCGCTTAAAACTACGAGGAAGTTTCGGCATCGTGGGTAACGACGCCATCGGATCACAGCGTTTCTTTTACAAATCTGATGTGAACCTGAACGGTGGAGGAAACTATGCACAGTTTGGTTTTAATGGTGCTTCAGAACGCCCGGGTGTATATATCAATAGCTATGAAAATACCAATATTACATGGGAAACTTCTCAGCAAACCAATATTGCTTTAGAAGCAACACTATTTAAAAATTTAAGTGTAATTGCTGAGGTTTACAATAACTACCGCTACGATATTTACATGCCCAGGAGAAATGTTCCTTCCACTTTAGGTCTCGAAGCAATAGACCCGAATACCAACCTGCCCGATATCGGTGCCAATATCGGTATCGCCCGCTCAAGGGGGATGGATTTATCTTTGGATTATAAGTTTAATGCAAATGATTTCTCTTTTGCAGTTCGCGGAAACATGACTTTCGCCAAAAACAAATATGTGAATTTTGAAGAACCGCAATGGGCTGAAGCCTATCGCTATACTACCGGACAGGCGATCAGCCGGAACTACGGTTACATTGCAGAACGTTTGTTTGTTGATGATAAAGAGGTTGCCAATTCTCCCACACAGATTTTTTCTACTGGCGGAAAGCCACCAAGGGGAGGTGACATCAAATACAAAGACTTAAACAACGACGGTAAAATCGATGATGCGGATAAGGCCTATATTGGTTTCCCTCAGTCGCCTGAACTGGTTTATGGTTTCGGATTCAGTTCGTCTTACAAAGGGTTCGATCTGTCGGCCTTTGTTACCGGCCAGGGCCGGATGACATTCTTTATTAAACCGGAAAAAATCAGCCCATTTGTACCTACAGATGAGAAGAGAAAAGTAAACCCTTTCGACGGCGGTGACGGCGATTATTTCGGAAACACCCAGTTATTACAGGAATTTGCCAACAACCACTGGTCGCCCGAAAATCAGGACTTATATGCCCTTTACCCACGCTTATCGGTAACTAAAGAAGATTTGGAAAACAACCGCCAAACCAGTACCTGGTGGATGAGAAACGGCCGGTTAATCAGATTAAAGTCTGTTGAGATTGGTTATACATTGCCACAGCGGGTTTCCAACAAAATCAGGTTGAGCTCAGCCCGCATCTATTTCAATGGTTTAAACCTATTAACCTGGTCGCCATTTAAAATGTGGGATCCTGAACAAGGGGGTAATGGATTTGCCTATCCCATTCAAAAAGTATTTAATGTTGGCCTAAACGTAACACTATAATGAAAGCGATCAAAAAATATTCGACATATATCTGTGCGTTGGTACTGTTATGTTCAATTTATTCTTGCAAAAAATACCTCGATATTACCCCTGAAAATCTGGGCACACTGGATTATGCCTTCAGAAACAGAAATGAAGCTGAAAATTACCTGTATGGTTGTTATGCTTATCTCCAGCGCTCTACTGATATGGCTACCAACCCTGGTTTTACCACTTCCGGAGAGCTGATTTATTCCAATTCGCTCGACAATTATTTAGGTTTTAACCGTGTAGGCTTTAACCTGTTGCGTGGTACACAGAATACGGCAAACCCAGGGCTAAATGCCTGGGATGGTAACGAAGGGAGCTATAGCTTTTTCCGCTCCATCAGGCTATGTAATATCATGCTGGAAAACATCGATAAACCCATCGACCTTTCGGCAAATGATAAGAAAAGATGGATAGCCGAGGCGAAGTTCCTGAAAGCATACTATCACTACCTGCTGTTTAAAATGTACGGACCTATTCCATTGATCAAAACCAATCTGTCCATTTCAGCAAGTACTGATGAAGTGCGAATTAAGCGTTCCACTGTAGATGAATCTGTAGATTATATTGTGTCGCTTTTAGATGAAGCCATTCCCGACCTGCCGGCTACCATTTCCAATCAGGCAACTGAGCTGGGCCGTGCAACCAGCGTAATTGCATTGTCGGTAAAAGCTGATGTTTTAGCTACTGCTGCAAGTCCGCTTTTCAATGGTAACCCCGATTATGCATCTTTCAGGGATAAGGATGGCATTAGCCTGTTTCCGCAGGCATTTGATGCACAAAAATGGCGCAAAGCAGCTGATGCAGCCAAAGCCGCGATCGTTGCTGCCGAAGGGGAAGGTATTAAGTTGTATACTTTTTCTTCGCCAACAACGATCGGAACGCTGTCTGACTCGTTAAAAAGAGAGTTGGATGTTCAGAATGCGGTTACCGAAAAATGGGAACTCAATTCAGAAATCGTTTGGGCATCTAATCCGGCATTCGGGTATCAGGGTTTCGCTACCCCGAGGCTTACCGCAAATTCGGCTGTCAATGCATTTTCCAACCCCTCAACGTTTTCTGCGCCTATTGCTACACAAGAGCTTTTTTATACCGTAAACGGGGTGCCAATCACAGAAGATAAAACCTGGGACTATGCAGGTAGAAATACCATTATGGCTGGCGATAATGCCAGCAGGTATTATATCAAGGAAGGCTATGAAACGATTAAAGGACACTTTGCCCGCGAAACCCGTTTTTATGCCGATATGGCTTTCGATGGCGGCATCTGGTTTGGAAATGGCCGCATCAACCAGAATGATGCCCAGCGCCCCCTATACCATGTATCTGCAAGGGGTTCGGGATTTGCAGCGCCCAGTGATAATATCCGTTTGAACATCACCGGCTACTGGCCCAAAAAACTCGTTAGCTATGCTTCGGTGTATGATGATGGTTTTCAGACCTTCGCTTACCGTATGCCATTAATCAGATTAGCTGACCTGTATCTGCTTTATGCAGAAGCTTTAAATGAAGTAGGCGGACCAACAACCGAAGTTTTTACCTATGCAGACCGTGTAAGGGCAAGGGCGGGTTTAAGAGGGATTCAGGCTTCATGGACAAACTACTCCAGAAACCCGAATAAGTTTAATACCAAAGAAGGGTTGAGGCAAATCATTCATCAGGAAAGAAGAATTGAACTGTGTTTTGAAGGGCACAGCGGATGGGATTTAAGACGATGGAAAGAATTGCAGGCAGTGCTTACCACGCCGGTACAGGGCTGGAGCATCAATAATGCCGATGCGATTAATTATTACCGCCCGGCTACTCAGTTTATCCCTGTATTTGGAATTAAAGATTATCTGTGGCCAATTAAAAGCTATGATTTGGTCGTGAACCCAAATCTGGTGCAAAATCCCTTCTGGTAGTTAAAATATGATGTTAATCTTAAGTTTAAGAAAATGAAAAATATAAATAAATGGATTGCGCTCATGTTGTTTTCAATCGTTTGTCTAATGGCCTGCGAAAAAATGGAAACCTATAATGAGCCGGCCTCAACAGATATGACCAAGCCGGCGGTGGTAAGCAACGTTAAAGTGCAGAATTATAATGGGGGAGCCAATATTACCTACTCGCTTCCTAATTCTCAAAATATTCTCTACGTGTTGGCGCAATATAAAATAAATGGCGTTACCACGCGGGAAACCAAATCAAGCTACTATTCCGACACCATCACGGTGGAGGGATTTGCTAAAAAGCAAGAATACGACGTTACACTTTACACGGTGAGCAGGGCCAATGTGAAGTCTGATCCGCTGGTTGTTAAAGTGAGCCCGGATACGCCACCATACTTACTGGTAAAACCTACCATTAATGCCCAGGCAGATTTCGGCGGGATTAAAATCACCGGCACCAACCCGGGTAAAGCAAATTTAGGCGTGATCCTTTTAGGCTTTGAAGGCAATGTGTCTGATGTGATTGACCAGAATTTCTCCAAACTTGCTACAATAGATTATTCAGTTCGCGGTTACCAGCCGGTTGAAAAGAGAATTGGCTATTATGTTATTGATAATTACGGAAATATATCTGATACCACCTATAAAACAATCACCCCGCTTTTTGAATCGATTCTGGATAGAAATAAGTTTACTTCTTACCGCCTGCCATCAGATGGCGTAATTGCTTATGGATGGGATTTACCCTATTTATGGGATGGAAGAACCGATGGAAGTTCAAATGGCTGGCATACTGCGCCAGGCGGTGCCATGCCTGCTATTGCTACATTCGGCCTGGGCGTAAGTGCCAAACTGAGTCGTTTCATTCTTTGGGAACGCCCGGACGGAGGGGATAAATTTGCTTACGGGCATGGTAATCCAAAAGTATTTTCACTCTGGGGATCAAACGCAACGGCTCCGAGAGATGCCAGCCTGCCTATGTCTGCTCCTGAAGGAACGGTAATCGGCGACTGGACAAACCTGGGAAATTACAATTATCCGCCGCCACCTTCTGGCGCTACGCCGGTTGCACACACCACTGCCGATAATGATTTTGTTAAAGCAGGTGTAAGTTTCAATGTTCCGCTGGTAAGTCCAAAAGTCCGCTATGTACGTTTAAGCGTATCCACAACATGGTCTAGCGGCACCTTTGCGCACGCTATGGAAATGGCGTTTTACGGTGATGCCCGATAATTATTCTTCAAATTAATCAGTAGAGAAAAAATGAAAAACAGATATATAGTTTTAGCGGTGCTGCTTATTGCAACCATCATCATCAGTTGTACTAAAGATGATGTCGCCTTCAAGGAGTTCCTTAAAAACGGCGAAACCGTTTACCCCGGAAAAGTTTCAAAAATTGTAGCTAAAGCCGGTAACCTGCGTACAGGATTATGGTTTAATCCGAGTCCCGATCCAAGCGTAACCAAATATGTAATCAAGTGGAATAATAATGTCGATTCAATAACTGTAAACTCCACTTCTCATAGTCCTTTGGATACCATTAAAGTGATTATTCCGAACCTAAGTGAGTATACTTATACGTTCACCGTATTGTCTTACGACGCACAGGGACGGAAATCAATTCCTATTGAAGCGCCCAACGTAAGGGTTTACGGGCCTCTATATCAGGGTGCATTGTTAAACCGCCCGTTCAACGCTACCGAGCCTTACGTTGTTAATGCCAACGGTTCCGTTCAGCTGAATTTTAATGTACCTGATACCATCAACGTAGGTACCACTATCCGGTATACCAATACCAGCAATGTGGTTACGGAGAAAACGCTGGCAGCAAAGGATATGTCGATTACCTTAAATGATTATAAATCAGGAACTGATGTGCTTTATAAATCTTCCTATATCCCATCTTTAGGCTCATTGGATGTATTCAGCGTAAGCGACTTTTCCACCTTTCCAAAAATATTCACTTTTGCACAATGTGATAAATCATTATTCAGGGAAGTTCGCCTGCCCAATGATGTGAATACCTACGAATCCGGTACAAGCATCAGTAAGCTTTGGGACAATAGCAATGGTCCGCAGGGCTACCCGAACATCTTTCACAGTGATGGCAGTTATATTGCACACGTGCTCACCTTCGATATGGGAAGAACTTACACCAACCTGGCCCAGATTGAGGAAGTTGGCCGGGATTGCTGCAATAATCCTGATCGTTTTGAAGTGTGGGGGATCAATGACCTCACCAATGCCACCACAAATTTAAGGGCTGATGATTCCGGCTGGAAGGCTGAAGCTGTTGCAAAAGGCTGGACCTTACTGAAAGACATCACCCGGACAGATGATGGTAAAAATGCCATGAAATTTGACCTGATCGCTAACCCGCCACCTGTCCGTTACATCCGCATCAGAGTATTGCATACCGTAACCGGTTCAGGCTACAGCAATATGAGCGAGCTCACTTTTTGGAATAAGCAGTAATTATGATTAAAAGTATCGAGATAAGAGATGCGAGATTCCCACTGGGAAATGGTGCGGGAAGTGATGCCATTCATCGCGACCCCATCTATTCCTATGCCGTGGTAAACTTAAAAGATGATAACGGTTTGACAGGTACCGGCTTTGCTTTTACTTTAGGTGAAGGAAACGATCTGGTTTGCAAAGCCGCCGGTTTTTATGCAAGCCAGTTACGCGGAATGGACATCGAAGAATTGATGGCGAGCTTTGGCACAACCTACAGGTCTTTTGCTAATGAACAGCAATTCAGATGGCTTGGCCCCCACAAGGGTATTGTTCACCTGGCACTGGCCGCCGTTACCAATGCTTGCTGGGATTTGTGGGCAAAAAAGAGAGGTGTGCCGCTTTGGAAACTAATGATCGATCTTTCAGCGGAAGAACTGGCGAATACTATCGATTTTTCATACCTGGAAGATGAGCTTACCCGGCAGCAGGCCATTGATTTAATAAACGAAAATAAGCTTACACAGTCTTCCCGCACTTCAATCTTAAATGTGGGTTACCCCGGATATGATACCTCCATTGGCTGGTTCAACTATCCTGATGAGCAGGTAAAACAGAACGTTAAAAGGGCATTGGAAACGGGCTTTACTGCCATGAAACTTAAGGTCGGATCGAAAGATCCGCAGCATGATATCCGCCGCGCCAATATGGTTCGTGAAGTTGTAGGTGATGACATTAAAATCATGCTCGACGCCAATCAGCAATGGAACCTGCCTCAGGCATTAGCCATTTGTGCCGAACTGAGTAAAATGAATCCTTACTGGATTGAAGAGCCAACGCATCCCGACGATGTGCTGGCACATCAAACCCTGGCACAGAAAATTGCCCCGGTTAAACTCGCATTGGGCGAGCATGTGCCAAATGCGATCGTGTTCAAAAATTATCTGCAGGTAAAATGTACTGGCTTTATGCAGGTAGATGCCGTACGGGTAGGTGGGGTAAGTGAGTTTTTGGCAGTAAGTTTATTGTGCAGAAAATTTAATATTCCCGTTGTACCGCATGTAGGGGATATGGGCCAGCTCCATCAACACCTGGTGCTGTTTAACCACATCGCCTTAGGTCACGAGGCTTTATTTTTAGAACACATCCCACATTTAAAAGCGCGTTTTATTCATCCGGTCCGTTTAGAAAACGGTTTATACATTACGCCACAAAATACAGGCAGCAGTTGCGATCTTAAATTGTAATTTCAATTATTAAAATCAATTTAAAATGATCCAGACCGTTGACATCATCATTAGTGCCAGTTATATCCTTCTCATTCTGTTCATCGGATTGTGGGTGGGCATCAGGCACCGCCGTCAAAGCCAAAAAAATGAAGCCAGCAGCTATTTTCTGGCCGGTAAGTCGCTAAAGTGGCCGGCAATCGGTCTGGCGCTTTTCGCTACAAACATATCAACCGTCCACCTGGTTAGTTTGGCACAAAGTGGTTTTGATACCGGTTTACTTAGCGGGAATTTCGAATGGATGGCTGCCTTTACCCTGATACTGCTCGCCCTGTTTTTTGTTCCTTTTTACATCAAATCAGGCGTATCTACCTTACCCGATTTCCTGGAGAAACGTTACGATCGTTCGAGCAGGGACTGGTTAACGTTTGTATCTATCGTTTCAGCCATCATCATCCACATCGCATTTTCTATGCTTGCAGGTGGTATTGTACTCAAAACCCTGTTTGGCGTAAATATATATCTGAGCGTTGTGGTCATCTGTATCATCACGGCCATGTATACTATTGTGGGTGGTTTGAAGGCCGTTGTAGTAACCGAATCCATTCAAACCGTAGTATTGTTACTGGGGGCAGGCGTCATTTGTTTTGCCTGCTATCATAAAATGTCGGGCTGGAATGCCATGGTTGAGGTTTTACATTCTGAAAGACAAAGCGTAAAACTTTCGATGTTAAGGCCGGCCCGCGATCCATCAGGAATGCCATGGTATGCCGTATTTTTAGGTTACCCGGTATTGGGCATCTGGTATTGGTGCGCCGATCAAACCATTGTGCAACGCGTTCTGGGAGCCAAAAATGAGAATCATGCCCGCGTGGGTACGTTATTCTGTGGCTTCATCAAAATTCTGCCCGTATTTATATTCATCATTCCGGGCCTTTTTGCCTACACATTGGCGCAAACCGGCCAGCTCGATCTTTCAAGCATTACGACGATGGGCAGCAATGGTCAGCCAATAGTAGAAAGTAAAGGCATCTACACGCTGATGATTACGCAACTACTGCCCAGCGGCCTTATTGGTCTGCTGGTTGCTGCTTTACTCTCCGGCTTAATGAGCCAGGTATCGGGCGCGTTAAACTCAATTTCAACCATGGTGAGCTATGATATCTACGCCCGGTATTACCCCAACCTCAACGATCGGAAACTGGTTAAAACCGGTAAAATTGCCGCAGGTATAGCCTTGCTGTTCTCTCTGTGCTTACTGCCACTACTCAACCGGTACGAAAGTATTTTTAGCGGGATCAATGACATCATCGCTCACATTGCTCCCCCAATTACCTGCGTATTCCTGTTAGGGATTTTCTGGAAAGGTGCCTCTGCGGCATCAGCAAAAATTACCCTGTGGTTCGGTTCTGCCCTGGGAGCAGTGGTGTTTACCATCAATAAATTGTGGACAGATACCTGGTTCGCAGCAATCCCTTTTATGATGATGGCTTTTTACCTGTTTACATTTTGTGTACTGTTACAGATTATACTTTCCTATATCTACCCTGTTGTACATACCCACGAAAGTGCTACGTTATACTGGGCTTCATGGAAATCACCGCTAACAGCAAAAGGCTGGCCCGGATTGGGCAACTATAAAACATTATCCGCCATATTGTTCATCAGCATGGCGGTTCTATTCTATTTATTCAGATAACTAATTTTAAATACAAGATGCATTTACTAAAAAACAAAGTTGTATTTCTAACAGGCGGCTCAAAGGGTATCGGCTTTGAGTGCGCATTAAAATATGCAGAAGAAGGTGCAAAGCTGGCCATCATTTCCAATGATCAGGCTTCGATTAATCGTGCGCTTTCTATTTTAGGCGCACCACATATTGGCATTCATGCCGATGTGTCAAATGCACAGGATATCCGCAATGCCGTCGCGAAAACACTCGATCGTTTTCATCAGATAGATGTGATTCATAACAATGCAGGTATTGCCTATCCCTCAAAAAATATTCATGAAACAGATGATTCGGAATGGGATGACTTATTTAATGTTAACGTAAAGGGTGTTTACCACACCGTAAAATTCGGTCTTGAAGCACTGATCAAATCCCATGGGTGTATCATCAATACGAGTAGTCTGGTTGGGGAAATAGGACAGGAAAATCATGCTGCTTATTCCGCTACCAAGGGCGCAATCAACGCGCTTACCAAATCGATGGCATTGGATTATGCAAAATATAAAATCCGTGTCAATGCAGTGGCCCCGGCTGGCGTGTGGACAGATATGCTGGAGGAGTGGGGTAAAGCACAGAATGATGTAGAAGGAATCAAACACTACCTTGATGGTATACATGCCTTAGGGTATTGCCCCAGCGGCGATGTGGTAGCTGATGCCTGTGTGTTTCTTGCGTCCGATAAAGCCCGCTTTATCACCGGAATCATTATGCCGGTAAGTGGCGGGGCCGAACTGGGATATAAAAAAATAAATCAACTGGAAACTATTTAGTTATGCGAAATCAACTGATATTATTGCTGTCTTTCTGCTCGTTCCTTATTGAGCATGCTGCTGCGCAGCAGAACCTTAAACTCTGGTATAATAAACCGGCCCGGCGTTGGGAAGAAACCATTCCGCTTGGAAACGGCCGCCTGGGTATGATGCCTGACGGGGGAATCAATACCGAAAACATAGTACTCAACGACATTACATTATGGTCGGGAGCCCCACAGGATGCCAACAACTATGAAGCCCATAAAAGCCTTCCAGAAATCAGGCAACTTATTTTAGCAGGCAAGAACGATCTGGCTCAGGATCTGGTTAATAAAAATTTCATTTGTAAAGGTCCGGGTTCAGGTGGCACCAATTATGGCTGCTTTCAGCTGCTGGGTAATTTAAAGCTTAATTTTACTTATCCAAACCATAAAAATGCCGCTGAAGATGCAAGCCTTTATCAACGTGAACTTTCGCTGTCTCAGGCTGTGGCCAGAACCAGCTTTGTCATCGATGGCGCCGCCTACACCCGCGAATACCTCACGAGTTTTGATGATGATGTAGATGTAATCAGGTTAACGGCCTCCAAACCAGGCTTGTTGAATTTTGATATCGAAATATCTCGTCCGGAGCGGGGAATTGTAGCTGCTGCAAATGGGGAACTGATCATGAGCGGACAACTGGACAACGGCATAGATGGCAAAGGCATGCAGTATATCAGTCGCGTAAAAGCCCGCTTAACGGGAGGTACACAAACCGTCAAAAACAATAAAATCATTGTTAAAAATGCCACCAGTGCACTGATCTACATCGCCGCCGGTACGGATTTTATGGATGCGGGGTTTAAAGAAAAGGTGAATTTCGACTTAAAATCGGCATTTTCCAAAACTTACGCCATTCAAAAACAAAACCATATCCGTAACTATCAGAAAAAATTCAACCGCTTAAGTTTAAAGATTGGTAACAACATTACAGACACCATCCCAACTGATGAACGTTTAGTCAACTACAATAAAAACCCGAAAGCCGATGTTGGCTTTCCGGTGCTATTTTATCAGTTTGGCCGCTATCTAAGCATCAGCAGCACCCGAGTAGGTTTATTGCCGCCAAATTTGCAGGGGCTGTGGGCTAACCAGGTTCATACCCCATGGAACGGCGATTACCATCTCGACGTCAATATCCAGATGAATCAATGGCCCGTTGAAGTGAGTAACTTATCTGAGTTGAACCTGCCACTGGCGGATTTAGTTGGAAGAATGCTGAAAAACGGAGAGAAAACGGCAAAAGCCTATTACAATTCCAAAGGTTGGATCGCCCATGTCATCACCAATGTATGGGGTTTCACCGAACCTGGTGAAAGTGCCTCATGGGGTGCTTCAAATGCGGGGTCGGGCTGGTTATGTAACAATCTATGGGATCATTATGCTTTTAGCAATGATCAGGCTTATCTCAAAAAAATCTATCCCATATTGAAAGGTTCGGCTGAATTTTATGCCGATGCGCTGGTTAAAGATCCTGAAACGGGTTGGCTGGTCACCGCACCGTCCGTTTCTCCTGAAAATACTTTCTATCTTCCTAACGGAAAAACAGCCAGCATCTCCATGGGGCCAACCATTGATAATCAGATTGTAAGAGAATTGTTTACAAATGTGATCGATGCGGCGAAAACCCTGGGCGTTGATCAGGACTTCAGTAAGTTTCTGTCGGAGAAGTTAAAAGCTGTACCTCCTGCCGGAACTATCAGCAAAGACGGCCGGATCATGGAATGGATAAGGGATTACAAGGAAACCGAACCCCAACACCGTCATATTTCCCATTTATACGGGCTTTATCCCGCATCATTAATTACTCCGGTTAAAACACCGGAACTGGCAGAAGCGGCAAAAAAATCACTGGAAGTTAGGGGCGATGACGGACCAAGCTGGTCGATTGCCTATAAGCTATTATTCTGGGCCAGGTTACAGGATGGGGAACGTTCGGGCAAACTGCTGCACGAACTGATGAAACCCACCATTAAAACAGACATTAACTATGGTGCAGGAGGAGGGATATATCCGAATCTGCTGTCTGCCGGTCCACCTTTCCAGATTGATGGTAACTTTGGCGGAGCGGCTGGCATTGCCGAAATGCTGATCCAGAGTCACGATGGCTTTATCGAATTATTGCCATCTATCCCTCAGGAGTGGAAAGCTTCGGGTAAAATTACCGGCGTAAAAGCCCGCGGGAACCTAACGGTAGATTTCGAATGGAAGGATGGAAAAGTAACTGCCTATAAGGTCTATGGCCCGGTACCTACTAAAATAAAAATTAAAATTAACGGTAAAATGGTTGATATGACCAGTCAGAAATCGTAATAGCCATGAACAATTTATTGAAGGTAATTTGCCTTTTCCTTATTTTTAGCAATGCGTCAGTTTTCGGACAAAAAATTCCTTTCGGTAAAAATTCCTTTATCGATTACAAAGCCGAAAAAGGGACTTTTGATGTGTCTGTAAACGGAAAACAGGTACTGAAAGATGGTTATTCTGAAGTGCTGGTCAACAATGAAATGATCAGCTCCCGTGATTTCAATCGGCGCACAATTGTGAAAAAGACTTTTAAGAATGATACCGGAACCGGTCAGCAGTATCAGTTTACGGGCAGAAGCAAATCCGGAGTGACTTTCATCCAATCGATTTTTGCATACTCCAACCATCAATTTTTCGTGATTAAAGTTTCCATTTCGGGTACGGCTTTAAGCAGCAACCAAATGTTTCCCCTTAAAGGAAAGTTAACTGCTGCTGATGATTTTACGAATCAAACGGGTTTAATGGTTCCTTTTGATAACGATACCTTCATCAGTTACCAGGCGAACTTGCTCAGCATGGAAAAAGAGCATGTCAGTTCGGAAGTTACTTCTGTTTATGATAACCGTACCAGAAAAGGTTATGTGATCGGTACTTTGAACCATGACCAGTGGAAAACCGCTTTGAAGACTCGTCTGCCCGTCCCGCAGCACCTAGAACTGGCCGTTGAATGTGGATATACCAGCTACGAGCTTACACGCGACCGATCAGCACATGGCTACCTGAAAGGAAATTCAATTTCTTCCTCAGGCATTCTTTTTGGCTATTTCGACGACTGGCGTACAGGTATGGAAAGCTATGCCAAAACCGTTCGTGAAACTGAAAAGCCAATTGTGGCGAACTGGACAGGAGCTACACCTGTAGGCTGGAATAGCTGGGGTGTAATGCAAGAAAAGCTCTCCTACGAAAAGGTAACTCAGGTGGTGGATTTTTTTGCCGAAAACCTGAAAAGCTTCCGCATGGGCAATGTCGCCTACATCGATCTGGATTCATACTGGGATAACCTGCTTAAAGGAAATGATTATTCGGCATTAAAGAAGTTTGCTGATTACTGTAAAAGCAAGGGTTTAAAGCCCGGCATTTATTGGGCACCGTTTACAGACTGGGGCTTTCAGGGCGGAGCAAACCGAAAAGCACCCGGCAGTGATTTTACTTTTGGCGAAATGTGGACGAAAGTGGAGGGTGGTTTCCATGATTTTGATGGTGCAAGAGCCTTGGATCCGACACATCCGGGCACACAAAAAAGAATTTGGTCAGTCATTTCAAATCTCAAAGCCTGTGGGTTTGAAATGATTAAAATAGACTTTTTGGGTCATGCAGCAGTAGAATCTACCCAGTTTTATAATCCAAAGGTTAGCACAGGCATGCAGGCCTATAGGGTTGGAATGGAATATTTGCTGCAATGCCTGGATAACAAAATGCTGATTTATGCCGCCATATCGCCAAGTGTAGCTTCCGGCAGGTATGTTCAGGTGAGGCGGATCGCCTGCGATGCTTTCAAGAGCATTAAAGATACTGAATACACCTTAAACAGTGTAACTAACGGCTGGTGGCAAACTTATCTGTATCATTATATCGATGCAGACCATGTTGTTCTGGGCAATGAAGGCGAGGCTGCAAATATTTCACGAACGCTATCAGCCATAGTAACCGGAACTTTAATTGTTGGGGATGATTTCTCAGCCAACGGACCATGGAAAGCCAATGCCCAAAAGCTGTTTCAGGATCAGGATTTGCTTCAGATTATTCGTGATGGGAAAGCTTTTAAACCGGTGGACGGCAACCGGGGCAAGAGTGCATCAAACCAGTTTATAAAAGAACAGGGCAAGGTGAGGTATGTGGCACTTTTCAACTATGGAAACCGCTCTGCTATAGCACCTATCGATTATTCCAGGTTAGGCATTGATGAAAAATCGATTGTATCCATCGAAGATCTGATAAGCCATCAACCCATCAACCCCATAAACTATCATCAGCAAGCACTCCAGCCAGCTCAGGCAACCATGCTTAAAATCACATTAAAATAAATACACACCAATGAAAGCAATTATTATATCTACATTCAAGCATCAAATCCTGTTACTCGGTTTGTTTGGTATTGGCCAGGCAGGACTTGCACAGGAAATCATCAGCATTGAAACCGCCCATAACGCGATGGTACTCGAAGCCGTGAAAGGCAAGGATGTAAACACCATTTATTTCGGTGAAAAGTTGCATTCGCCTGCCGAATACGCTCAGGTAAATGCTGCCTATAAACAAACAACAGAATACACGGGTCAGTTAAATGCAGCTTATACGCCTTCTGGCTCGCGTAACCTGGCCGAACCGGCTATCAGTGTAACGCACGCTGACGGGAACAAAAGCCTGAACCTGAATTTCGTTCAACAGCAAGCTGAAGATATCAACGACAATGTTCGTTTAACTACACTTACCTTAAAAGATCCGGTATACAACTTCACGGTTAAACTGTTTTATAAGAGTTTCTTTAAGGAAGATGTAATTGAACAATGGACCGAAATCAGTCACAGTGAAAAAGGTGCGGTTACTTTAGAAAAGTTCGCTTCCGCAAATCTATACCTGAAGGGTAAAAGTTATTTTCTGAAACAATACCATGGCGATTGGGCAAAGGAGATGCAGCCTGAAGAAAGCCGCCTTACCCACGGTATTAAAACGCTGGATAGCAAACTGGGTACCCGGGCAAACTTGTTTCAGCCTTCTGGGTTTATGGTTTCACTCAACGCTCCGGCAACTGAAACCCAGGGTGATGTTTTATACGGCGCAATGGAGTGGAGTGGTAATTTCCGTGTAGATCTCGAACTGGATTATCAGGATAACCTTCGGATTATTGCCGGTATAAACAATTATGCATCCAACTTTAAGCTCAAGGCTAACCAACCTTTTGTTACACCGAAATTTCTCTATACTTTCTCAACCAAAGGTAAAGGCGACGCTAGCCGGAAATTGCAAAGCTGGGCGCGCAACTACCAACTTCTGGATGGTAAAGGCGACCGCTTAACCTTGCTAAACAACTGGGAAGCCACCTATTTTGATTTCAATGAACAGAAACTGGCCGGGTTACTGAAAGATACCAAAACCCTTGGCGTAGATATGTTTTTACTGGATGATGGCTGGTTCGCCAATAAATATCCACGTAATGATGATCATGCAGGGTTAGGCGACTGGCAGGAGAATAAACAGAAACTGCCCAACGGAATCAGTTCACTGGTAAAAGAAGCCGGTCAGAATGATGTGAAATTCGGCATCTGGATAGAACCGGAAATGGTGAATCCCAAAAGCGAACTCTATGAAAAACATCCCGATTGGGTGGTGAAGCAACCTAAAAGGGACGAATATTACTTCCGGAATCAACTGGTACTGGATTTGGCTAATCCAAAAGTACAGGACTTTGTATTTGGCATTGTAGACGGTCTTTTTACCAAGAATCCGTCTCTTGCTTATATCAAATGGGACTGCAATGCAGTTATTTATAATGCCTATTCTTCCCATTTAAAGGATCAGGCCGCTTTTTACATCGAATACGTGCAGGGCTTATACAAGGTTCTGGAAAGGATCAGGGCAAAGTATCCTAAAGTTCCGATGATGCTTTGCTCGGGCGGAGGTGGAAGGGTAGATTATGCGGCGCTTAAATATTTTACTGAATTCTGGCCAAGCGATAATACCGATCCCCTCGAACGTATTTTCATTCAGTGGGAGTATTCCTATTTTTATCCGGCTATCGCCAGCTCCAACCATGTTACCGATTGGGGTAAGCAGCCAATTAAATTCCGCACCGATGTAGCCATGATGGGGAAACTGGGTTTCGATATTGTGGTAAGTAAACTGCCGGAAAATGACCTTAAGTTTTGCCAGCTTGCGATTAAAAATTATAATGAAATCAAGCAAACCATCTGGCAAGGCGAGCAATATCGCCTGGCAAATCCTGCTGAAGGCAGCGTTGCCTCCATGTTGTTTGTCAGCGCAGACCAATCTGCTGCGGTCACTTTTAACTACCTGGTGAATAGCCGTTACGATGAAGGCAGTAAATTGCCAATCAGGATGCAGGGACTGAACCCTGATAAAAAATACCGTTTAACCGAAATCAACTTGTATCCGGGTACTCAGTCAAGCATCGATTCCAAGACGATTTACAGTGGTGATTTTTTGATGAAAGTGGGTTTCAATCCAAATGTTAAAGCAGACCGAACCAGTGTAGTGATTAAAGTGGAGGAGGTTAAATCATGATCAGAATTAAATTAGCATTAGTTTGCCTGTTGTTTTGCTCCTATACTGCATCGCAGGCGAAAGTTACGCTGCCCGCCTTTTTCAGTTCAAATATGGTATTGCAGCAAAAAGCTGAAATCAATATGGAGGGAAAGGCAAATCCAGGTGATCTGATAATGCTGGCCTGTTCCTGGGATCAAAAAAAATATGCGCAGCGTACAGATAAAGCCGGGAACTTTAAGATCAGAATTAAAACACCTGCTTATGGAGGGCCATATATCATGGTGCTTTCTGCAGCCGGCACAGCAATAAAATTTGATAACGTACTGATTGGTGATGTGTGGTTGTGCTCAGGGCAGTCGAACATGGAAATGCCATTGGCCGGCTGGGGGAAAATCAGCAATTACCAATCGGAAATCGCTGCTGCAAACTATCCCAACATCAGGTTACTGCAGGTAAACCACACTACAGCTAATTTTCCAACGTATGATCTCAGTGTTCAGAATGGAGGATGGAATGTGTGCTCCCCGACTAATGTGCCGGAATTTTCATCGACTGCATATTTCTTTGCCAGAGAAGTGTATAAACAAACCGGAATTCCGATAGGGTTAATTCACAGTTCCTGGGGTGGTACTGTAGCTGAAGCGTGGACCAGTGCTAAAACCATATCGCAATTTCCCGACTTTAAAACCGCACTTGCCCAGGTTCAGCAAAAGAATGGTGATGAAGACTATTTAAAACAAATTACTGCCTGGAATGAAGCCTTAAAATTGCAGGATAAAGGGATTAAATCAGGTACAGCAGTTTGGGCAGGTAAAAATATCGGTGATGCCGGATGGAAAGAGATGACCTTGCCCGCGTTTTTTGACGCCAAAGAAAATCCTGGTTTTGATGGCGTAGTCTGGTTTAGAAAGAAAATTACGATACCCCAGAGCTGGACAGGTCAGGAGCTGATTTTATCGCTGGGAACGATAGATGATAATGATATCACTTTTTTCGACGGGCAGGAAATCGGCAGATCGGAGGGCTACGATCGTGAACGTAAATACCGGGTGCCCAAAGAAAGGGTTTCACCCGGCGACCATTTCATAACCGTACGTGTTTTCGACGGCGGCGGGGGCGGTGGTATTTACGGTGAGCCCTCAAACCTTTTTATTCAGGGTGCTGGTGAAAAAGTGAGTATAAATGGTTTGTGGAAATATCAAACCGGTGTCGATTTAAAAGATTTGAAACCCATACCTCAGGCTAACTCGGGTGCCAACAGACCAACAGTGCTATACAACGCCATGATTCACCCTTTTATTTCATTCGCTATCAAAGGCGTTATCTGGTATCAGGGAGAAGCCAATGCCATCCGCGCTGTTCAATATGAAACCCTTTTTCCTGCATTGATTCAGGATTGGAGAACGCAGTTTAAAAACCCAACGTTACCCTTCTACTTTGCTCAGCTGGCTGGCTATGGTAGGGGGGAAGGTGACGAAACCTCCTGGCCAATGCTTCGTAATGCTCAGCTCAAAACACTGGCATTGCCACACACGGGCATGGCCGTAACCATTGATATCGGGGAGGAAGCTGATATTCATCCGAAAAACAAACAGGATGTTGGCAAAAGGCTAGCCTTGATTGCGCTAGCTAAAACCTATCATAAACCTGTAGAGTACTCCGGCCCGGTTTATCAATCATTGGTTCAGCAAAACAACGAGTTGATCTTAACCTTTGGATTCAATAATGGTATTCAGGCAAAGTCGGGCAGTTTAAAAGGCTTTCTTATTGCCGGAGCTGACCAGGTGTTTTATCCGGCAACAGCCAGTATCAAAAACGGACATGTTCATCTGCAGAGCGATCAGGTTGCAAAACCGGTAGCAGTAAAATATTCATGGGCAAATTACCCGAATGGAAATTTAACCAACCAATCAGGACTTCCCGCTGGTCCGTTTCGGACAACTCTATAGTATTGATTTTGCCATTAATACCATAAATTAATATATCATGTTAACGGAGGATTTTTAAAGCAAATCTATCTGTTCGCAGGAAGCTGATGAACACGATTAATTGCTCTATATCCGATAAATGAAATGAGGCCTATGGTTACCCCCACGATTATTGCTGCTTTGAATGGTGACATGATAAGATAACGCATAACAGAATATTTTGTTTGACCTAAATTTTAACACATTCGAGATGATGGTTGCATTTTCAAATGTTACCATCCTTTAGGTTTTCCGGTAGGTTGGTAATACCGTCGCGGATAATACCCATGCATATTCTTTGCACATTGTATGCACATTCCTTGCACATTGTTTGGGTAAATGCAGCGAAAACGCAGTGTATACCCATTTAAACCCGCTTTTTGCTGCTTAAATTGCTTTAAACCCATCGCCAGGGCACTTTTATAAAACCATAGCTTGATGGTCGCTGCTCCGGTCCGAGGTAAATAAAATCAATAATTATTTGCGAAACCAAATAGTTGCATATATATTTGCAACTGAATAGTTTCATATACTTTAATTAATAACCGATGAGGCGAGATATTTTCCAGGCGATAGCTGATCCAACAAGGCGCGCTATCATTACATTGATTGCGATCCAGGCGATGACGCCGAATGCCATCGCTGAAAACTTTAATTCCACGAGACAGGCTATTTCAAAACATCTGCGCATCCTCACAGAGTGCGAAATTGTTAAACAGGAGCAACAAGGCAGAGAGATCTATTATTCCCTTGAAGTAGAAAAGATGAAAGAGATTGACAAATGGCTGGAACAGTTCAGAAACATCTGGGAAACTAATTTCAATCAACTGGATGTGTTATTAGCAAACATGAAAAAACAATCTAAAAAATAAAAATATGAAAACCGATTTATTATTTGATTTTACCGTTGACAAGGCCACAAAAACGGTATCGATCACCAGAGAGTTTGCAGCAGCACTCCCTTTGGTATGGGATGCATTTACGAAAAAGGAATTGCTGGATCAGTGGCAGGCACCTAAACCCTGGTCGGCCAGAACAAAATACATGGATTTCAAATTAGGTGGGAAAAGATTTTACGCCATGATAAGTCCGGAGGGCATGGAGCGTTGGGCACTTCAGGAGTACACATCCATTAGCCCTAAAACCAATTTCAGGTTGTATAACGCTTTTGCAGATGCAAACGAGAATCCAGAGTTACCAGGTTCTGACTGGGATCATACTTTTAGTGAAGTGGAGGGCGTTACAAAAGTAACTATCATCATCGTAAACGAGTCGCTTGAGCGTTTGGAAAAAATGATTGAAATGGGCTTCGAAACAGGTTTTAAAATGAGTATCGACAACCTGGAAAAATTACTGGCTTCATTATCTTAATTTGTAGCTCAGTTTCTTTAAATAAAAAACCCCACATACTCAAAGATGTGGGGTTTTCTGTATGATTTATTATTGTTGAAAAGCAATTCTATAAAGAACCGGTCAAACATTAGTCAACTCTTCCAGGATATTCTTTCAGCGCAATTTCAAGGCAATCCATTGCGCTATTTAAATCATCGGTATTTAATACGTAGGCCATGCGAACCTCGTTTTTTCCTGAACCAGGGGTTGAATAAAACCCGGTAGCCGGTGCCATCATTACCGTTTGGTTGTTGTGGTTGAATTCTTCTAAAATCCACTGGCAAAACTTATCTGCATCATCAATCGGAAATTTAGCCACTACATAAAAAGCACCTCCAGGGTTAGGGCAAAATACACCATTGATGTTATTTAATCTCCCTACGAGCGTATCACGGCGTAAAGTGTATTCCGTATTTACTTTCTCAAAATAGCTATCCGGGGTATCTACTGCTGCAGCTCCCGCAATCTGTTCAACCATTCCGGGGCTTAACCTGGCCTGTGCAAACTTCAAACCTGAAGCTATAACGGCCTTGTTTTTGGTAATTAAACAGCCTAAACGGGCACCACATGCACTATAACGTTTAGAAACCGTGTCCATAATCACTACATTTTCATCTAAGCCATCCAAATGCATTGGTGAGATAAATTCGCGTCCATCATAACAGAATTCACGATAAGCCTCGTCTGAGAATAGAAAAAGGTCATACTTTAAGCATAAACTTTTCAAAGCATCCAATTCTTCTTTGGAGTACAGGTATCCTGTCGGGTTATTTGGATTGCAGATAATAATTGCCTTCGTTTTTTCTGTTATCAGTTTCTCGAATTCAGCAATAGGAGGAAGCGCAAAGCCATTTTCAATATAAGATAGGATGGGTTTTACAACGACATTACTCATGCAGGCAAAGCCGTTATAATTGGCGTAAAATGGTTCAGGGATGATGATTTCATCACCTTCGTTTACACAAGTCTGCATGGCGATGGTAATCGCTTCAGAACCACCAACGGTCACCAGGATGTTTTCAGGTGTAATGTTATAACCCAGCTTATTGTAATATTCTGTAAGCTTTAATCTATAAGCCAGAGTACCTTCTGATGGTGTATAAGCCCAAACATTGAAATCAATGTTCTTAATGGCATCCAGCATGATTTCGGGTGTTTCAATATCGGGCTGACCAATATTTAGATGAAAAACCTTTTTTCCGTCCTGTTTAGCTTTGTCGGCAAATGGAGTGAGTTTTCTGATTGGCGAAGCAGGCATCTGCAGGCCTTTTTGTGAAATTTGTGGCATGGTGCAAAAATAAAAAAGTCCCGATGAAAATCGGGACTTTTTGAATATTGTTGTTCAAATAATTACTTAGATGACGAAGCAGGAGCTGAAACGGTTTCACCTTTAATGTAAAGCACTTTAATTGGTGTTTTAGCATTTGAAGAAATGGTTACTGCTTTCGAAAAGGTAGACGGGCCAGCCGCTGCATTAAACGTTACCGAAATAACACCAGTTTCACCTTTTTTAAGTGGAGTAGAGGTATATTTTGGAACTGTACAGCCACAGCTTGCTTCAGCTTTGCTGATAATTAATGGCTCGTCGCCAATATTAGTGTACTTAAAATCAAAAGTTACAGGTTTGTTTAAGACAATTTTACCGAAATCATGTGTTTCAGCCTCAAACTTGAATTCAGCAGGTTTAGTCTGCGCGTTTACGGCAACACTTAAACCCAATACAAAAGCGAATAATACTAAGATCTTTTTCATGTTATGTGATGGTTATTATATTTAAAATTCTTAAAACAAATTTATTGTTTTATCATCTAAAACAAAAACTATTCCATTAATATTTTACCAGTCCATATATAATTTTACAAAGCTTCATAAAGGCAAACTTTTAATTTTATATATATTTGCCAAAACCAATATTGATTACGATGCAGAATGAAAAAATAGTTACCAATGCCATTGATGCTTCTGAATTAAGTTTTAACGACTTTAAGTCTATTGTGCTAAACGACTACAAGATAGCGTATGAGAGTAGACAGGCGAGTGTTTTAGGGCGTAGGGAAGTATTAACGGGAAAGGCGAAGTTTGGGATATTCGGTGATGGTAAAGAGGTTCCTCAGATCGCCATGGCCAAAGCATTCAAGGCTGGTGACTGGCGTTCTGGATACTATCGTGATCAAACATTTGCTTTTGCAACGGGCATCTCAACTATTAAGGAATTTTTTGCTCAGCTGTACGCCAATCCAACTGAAGGCGCTGATCCTTTTTCAGGCGGGCGGCAGATGAACTGCCACTTCGCCACCAAATCGGTAAATGAAGATGGTAGCTGGAATGACCTTACAAAAATTAAAAACTGTTCTTCAGATATTTCTCCTACAGGCGGTCAGATGGCCCGCCTGGTAGGGCTCGCTTATGCATCAAAGCTATATCGCGAAAATAAAGAGTTAGAATATTTAAAGCACTTTTCTGTTGAAGGTAATGAAGTTGCCTTTGGTACCATTGGTAATGCATCAACTTCGGAGGGTGTATTTTTCGAAGCCATCAATGCTGCCGGTGTTTTACAGATTCCTATGGCGATCTCCATTTGGGATGATGCTTATGGCATCTCTGTTCCGGCCAGGTACCAAACCACTAAAGAGGATATCTCTGAGGTTTTAAAAGGCTTTCAGCGTGACGAAAAGAACGCCGGATATGAAATTTATAAGGTTAAGGGCTGGGATTATCCGGCTTTATGCGAGGTGTATGAAAGGGCGATTCACGTTTGTCGTGAAAAACATGTGCCGGTACTGATTCATGTTACCGAACTCACTCAGCCTCAAGGACATTCCACTTCCGGATCGCATGAACGCTACAAATCTAAAGACCGCCTAACCTGGGAAACCGAGCACGACTGTATTGTGAAAATGCGTGAGTGGATGCTGGAATCGGCAATAGCAACCGAGGATGAAATTGCAGCTGTAGAAAAAAACGCGAAAATATTCGTTCGCAACGCGCAAAAGGAAGCCTGGAATGAATTCTTAGATAGCATAAAGCCAGAGCATAAACAGGTTGTCGATTTCATTAGTGCGATGACTGCACAACAACCTGAATTGGCAAAAATAGCTACAGGTTTAGCTGCTACTGCTGACGCACAACGTAAAGATGTAATTGTTGCGGCCCGTAAAGCCATTCGTTTGTCTGCAAAGTTCGCTACGCCTGAAAGAGCGGCGCTCCTTGAATGGTATAAAGCCCAGCAAGAATTGAATCATGAACGTTATAGCTCGAAATTGCATACTGATGGCAATGACAGACCGGCAATGATTCCTGTTGTAGCGCCTGCTTATGACGATCAGTCTAAAATGATCGATGGCAGGGAAATCCTGAACGCCTGCTTTAATGAGAATTTTTCACGAGATTTACGGTTAGTTGCATTTGGGGAGGATTTAGGAAATATTGGAGATGTTAACCAGGGTTTTGCCGGCTTGCAGGCGAAATTTGGAGAACTCAGGATTACCGATACCGGGATCCGTGAAATGACCATCATGGGGCAGGGAATAGGTTTGGCCCTTCGCGGCTTAAAACCAATTGCTGAAATCCAGTATCTCGACTACCTGATTTTTGCGCTGAACGTGTTGAGTGATGATCTTGCATCGTTGGCTTACCGGACAAAAGGAATACAAAAAGCACCGGTTATTGTGCGCACACGTGGACATCGCCTCGAAGGGATATGGCATTCTGGTTCACCAATTGCCATGTTGCTTGGCTCGCTCAGGGGAATGCATTTATGTGTGCCCAGAAATATGACTCAGGCTGCAGGAATGTATAATACACTGTTTAGGGCTGATGAACCCGCAGTTGTAATTGAATGCTTAAATGGCTACCGCTTAAAAGAAAAGCTGCCGACAAATGTTGGAGAATTTACCGTACCCCTTGGCATAGCTGAAGTAGTGGAAGAAGGAACTGACATTACAGTTGTTTCATACGGTTCGACTTTAAGAGTGGTTCAGGAAGCTGCGGAAGAGTTATTGCTCATGGGTATTTCAGTGGAAATTGTTGATCCGCAAACCCTTTTACCATTTGATACCACCGCAGTTTGTGTGGCGTCGCTTGCCAAAACCAATAAACTACTTGTGGTGGATGAAGATGTTCCTGGTGGCGCTTCTGCCTATATTCTGCAAAACATTCTGGAAACGCAAAAAGGTTATTTTCATCTTGACGGGCAGCCCAGAACGTTGTCTGCTAAAGCTCACAGGCCTCCATTCGGTTCGGATGGCGACTATTTTAGCAAACCTTCTGTAGATGATGTTATTGAAACCATTTATAAGATGATGCACGATGCAAACCCTGCCAGGTTCCCCGCTATATTTTAAGTTCTTAATGCCATTTTCAATCAGGTAAAAATACGGTTACTTTGTAATCGGAATTTTATATACATTTATACTTTGTCCCTAAAGTGTATATGATGTTTAAATTTAACCGGATTTGGAGGTTTTGCCTTCCAAAGGCTCCGATTTGCGATTCCTATCCAGCTGACTTTCACAGATCTTTGCGTTTTTAGTCATGAGTTGCTCATCGTCAGGCCCCTGTGTAATTCGTTTTGTGTTACCTGATAAAGGCTGGATTTTATTATTTTTCATTGCCTTTTCATTCAAGGTTTCCCTTGCCCAACAACGCTATGTCGTTTCTCAGGCAAAGTTAGATAGTGCTCTACGACTGGATAATCAGTATGTAAAACGCGATTCTATAAAGCTTAAAATTTTAGAAACCATTTACCGCCAGTATATTGGTTTAAAGAAAAGAGAAGCTGCAGATAGCTACATTGATAAAGTAATTGAACTTGCACACGAAAAAAATCTAAAGAAATTTTCAGCATACGCTTTTTACAGGCGTGCATTGGGATTTCATGGCCGTTCGAGTTATTTGAAGGCTGAAGAGAATTACAATAAAGCTTTAGCTGATTTTTCGGCAATCGGAAACCTCGACATGGTTGGCGGAATAAACCTCAATCTGGGGGCATTGTATTCTAGTATTCCCGATTATGTTAAATCTCTGGATGTTAATCAGAAGGCGATTGCAATATATGAGAAGTTAGGCAATGAAGAAGATATGGCGAGTTGCTACACGAATGTTTCAACTGTGTATCAGCATATGGGCAATCAGAGTCAGGCTGTATATTACCTCAGTAAAGCATTAAAGGTTTTTCAAAAGGATAAGGATAATCTTCGCGGGGTTTCGGTAGTGTATGAAGCAATAGGTACCAATTATTTCCATGCTTCGGATAAGGAACTTGCCGAAATGAATATGATGCCTGCGCAAAAAAATAAGCTGGCTCTCGACTATTTTACTAAAGCATTAAGGGTAGCCGAAGATATAAAAGATCAGGGTTTAATCGCAACCTGCAAAAGCGATATCGGTGATCTCTACCGATCTCTAGGGAAGAAAGAGGGTGCTATTAAAGCGTACAGGGAATCGTTAGCAATCAATAAAGATGGCGAGAACCAGGATGGATATGCCTCCAGCTTATACGCTTTGGGTGATTTTTATCAGGAGGAAAATAATACAGAAGAAGCCATTAAACTACTTTCCGAGTGTTTAAAAATTGCCGAGGACAATAGCCTTTTGGAGAATGAAAAGCAGGCTGCATTAAGTTTGAGCCGTGTTTATGAAAAACTTAAAGACTATAACCGGTCGCTCATTTATTTCAGGCAGTATGTTACTGTGAGGGATAAAATTGTTGATCAGGATAAGAAACGGGAAATTATTAAGCGTCAGTTAGAACTGGATTTTAGTGTGAAAGAGAATGACTACCTGATGAAACAACGCATATCAGAAGGTGAACTTAAAAGGCAAAAGCAGCAGCTGGAATTGCGGCGGCAACAGCTGGTTCTGGCAGATAAAGAGAAAGCTTTGGATCTGCTTTCCTTCCAAAAGGCTAAGCTTGCGTTAGACCTACAACACCTTGCTCAGGAAAATAAGTTGCAAAAGGAAACCAATGAGGCCCGGTTCGCTGCGTCCGAAAAAGATAAAAAAATCTTTTCTCAAAACCAGCAGATAAAAATTGACTGGAAGATCAAGGTGTTTTTAACCACCGCTGCTACGTTGATATTCATCATTGCCTTGCTGATATATCTTAGTCAACGGAAAACCAACAGACTAAATAAAATCATAAATACCCAAAAAAGAGAACTTGAACAACTCAGTAAAGTAAAAGACAGAATATTCAGTGTCGTAAGTCATGATATGCGTACACCTGTTAATTCATTAATTGCCTTTATCCAGCTCTTGGAAGAAGGTGATATAGAAAGAGAAAAGCTACGCCGTTACGCGGCAACCCTTAAAAATAACTTAAGTTATACTTCTTCAATGATGGAGAATTTACTTAACTGGGCTGCAAGCCAGATGCAGGGTTTCAACCCCTATTTGCAGCAGTTGGATTTGCATGAGCTCAGCACGGATGTAAGCAATACTTTGGCAGCTACGGCGCACGAAAAGAACATCTCGCTTATCAACACAGTACCTCAACAAACCTTTTGCAAGGCAGACCTTAACATGCTTGCGCTTGTCATCAGAAACCTGATTACTAATGCCATTAAGTTTACACCAAACGGAGGAGTGGTGGAGATCAGCGTGAAAAGTATGGCCACGCAAATCAATCTTAAGATAGCGGATACCGGTATAGGATTAACGGAGAAGCAGATTACACATTTTAATAAGCCAGGTTATCTTGGGGCAGGTATAAGTACACCAGGTACCAATAAGGAAAAGGGAACGGGGCTGGGCTTACTGCTATGCCGAACCTTCATCGGCTTAATGGATGGTAAGGTATCAGCACACGTCAATGATGGCGTTGGAAGTAATTTTGTTATTGAGCTTAAAAGATAGTTTACTTCATAAATCTGGATAAGATTTTCTTATCAATAGATTTCTCCAGCAGCTCCTGTCGGTTTGCAGCACTAATCGGAACCACAAAATTATGGTTCAGATGTACCTCATGATTCGTAAGCGTAGCAATATGATTGATATTGATAATGTATTGCTTATGAACACGTGAAAAAAGGGCAGATGGCAGCTGTTTTTCCAGATTTTTCAAGCTTACCAGAATAATGTGCTTATCGTCATGAGTAAACAATTTTGAAAAATCGCCCATGCTTTCAATGTAAATCACATCGTCATACCTGAGTTTGGTAATGCCTTTTGTTTCTCTAAAGAAGAAGTAATCATCTTTTAGCTCGTAGTCGCCGTTTGCTTTTTCGGAATGCCTTTCTGCATTCTTTTTTAGCTCGATATATTCGATAGCTTTATTCGTTGCTTTTAATATCCGGTCGAAAGAAGCTGGTTTAACAATGAAATCTATTGCATCCAGATTAAAGCCCTCAACTGCATATTCGCTATACGAAGTGATAAAAATAAACTGGGGTTTGTTTTTGAGGCTTTTGAGTAAATCCATTCCTGATAAGTCTGGCATATCAATGTCAGAAAAAACAATGTCAATCGGTGTTGATGATAATACCTGAGAAGCTTCGATGCCATTGGCACAGTTAGCTACAATGTTTAGGGATGGAATTTTCTTTAGCTGGAACTCAATTAAGTCTCTTTCTATTTCATTATCATCGACGATCAGGCAATTGTAGCTCATTTTTTAAAAACAAATATTTGGAACTCCCAAATGTAATATTAAAACGTCACTTAGTATGCGTCAGCAAGACAAATCTTCAAAATATAGCCGTTTTATTTGTAAAATAACTCAATTGCTACTTTTTATGTTTTTTATCACCGGTATAAAGTTGCTCTCCGGCCTTTATTTCCAGTTCTAAGTCGTTCTCCTGAGGCGGAACAGGACATCTATAACCGTCGCTGTATGCACAATATGGATTATAAGCTTTATTAAAATCCACTTCAATCTTGTTATCGGCTATTTCTTTTGAGCTGAGGTCAATGTACCTTCCGCCGCCGTAGGTCTCTTTGGTATTGGTTTCGTCTGTAAAAGGAAGAAATAACAGATCTTTGTACTTCGGATTGCCGGATAAGGCTACGTTTTTATACAAGGTCATGCTTACAGCTTTGCCATTCAAGATAAAACTAATCCTGGCATAGCGATAAAATTCTTTGCTCGTTCCATCGTAGGTCGGCATTTTAAAAACCTTTTCATTTTTTAAGATCTCCACATTTGCAGTAACCCTATAACTGCTGTCTGCATCATAAAAATGTAGGTTCGGAAGATCACTTTCTTTTAATGGCGCATAGCTGTCTTTAACAAAATCCTGTTTATAGTTTTCCCGGTGTTTTGAAATCTGATCTGTATGAGACTGTGCAAAGGAATTTAAACTAAAGAAAAGAAGTAGTATTGAAAGGATTTTCATATTACCATTTTTTATAGGCGACTTAATTTCAAATTACACTCGCTTTATTTCTTAAAAACTGATCTGCCAGAACCAAAGCCGCCATGGCTTCAACAATGACTACTGCCCTTGGTACCACACAAGGGTCGTGGCGGCCTTTTCCTTTAATTTCTGCAGCTTCACCTGCAGCATTAATGGTTTGCTGATTATGCATAATGGTAGCTACAGGTTTAAAAGCCACCTTGAAGGTGATATCCATTCCATTTGAAATGCCCCCTAAAATCCCGCCGGCAAAATTGGTTGTGGTTTTAAAAGTATTGGCTTCGCTTGCTTTTGGCAGGGGAATATCATTGTGCTGTGAACCTCTTAGTTCGCTTCCGGCGAATCCCGATCCATATTCAAAGCCGTGTACTGCATTAATACTTAACATGGCCTTGCCCAGGTCGGCATGAAGTTTATCAAAAACCGGTTCGCCCAAACCTGCAGGACAGCCTTTAATTACACAGCTCACTTTTCCACCCACTGTATCGCCGTCTTTCCTAACGGAATCAATAAATTCAATCATTTCATTTGCCGTAGCCGGATCGGCACAACGAACAATATTTTCCTCCCTGATATCCAATAGTGCAGTCAAATCATTGCTTTCCAGATTTGGGGCTTCTATTGTTCCAACAGCGGTAACATGGGCAAAAATTTCAATTCCTTGTTGTTTCAAAAAGAGTTTGGCAATTGCTCCGGCAGCTACACGTGCTGCTGTTTCGCGTGCCGATGAACGGCCACCACCGCGGTGATCGCGAATGCCATATTTTGCATCGTAAACATAATCTGCATGACTCGGGCGATAAACATCAACATTATGGCCGTAATCCTTTGAACGCTGGTCTTCATTTGGAATTAAAAGTGCTATTGGGGTTCCTGTACTTTTACCTTCGAATATACCCGATAATACCTGTACGGTATCGCTTTCTTTTCGCTGAGTGGTTATTTTCGATTGACCAGGTTTGCGCTTGTCCAGTTCAGATTGAACGAAATCCATATCGATGTCGAGCTGCGCTGGACAACCATCGATTATTACCCCAATGGCTACGCCATGAGATTCGCCAAAGGTCGTGATGCGAAATAGTTGCCCGAATGAGTTGCCTGCCATATAGTTAATGAATGAGTGTTAGATTGATTGAATAATTGAATGATCCGTTATTTTGAGATTTCATACCTGCTATTTAATGCTAACATCAAATCCCGCTTTCTTTAAATCTTCCCAGTAATGAGGATATGATTTTTCAACTACCTGCATTTCTTCAATCTCTACTTCATTGATTAATAGTGCAAGCGGGGCGAAAGCCATCGCCATACGGTGGTCCTCATAAGTTGCAATGGTAATTTTTTCAGGGAAATGAAGTTCATCTGTATTTAGGGTGTATACCAGATTGTCTTCAGTTAACGTCACACCGATTTTTGCCAGTTCATTTTGTAAAGCGGCAATACGGTCTGTTTCTTTAATTTTTAGGGTTTCTAAACCTGTAAAGGCCATGTTTTTTCCCAGAGCTGCTGCAATTACGATAATCGTTTGTGCCAGGTCAGGGCAGGTTTTTAAATCAAGGACCTGATTGGTTTCGAGTGATAAGCCTAAGTTACTGATGAAGATTCCTTTTTCAGTTTTATCTGTTGCAATTCCAAAAATCTTCATGATTTTCTGAATCCGGCTATCGCCCTGTAAACTTTTTTCTTTCAATGCAGGTAGGCTGATTTCGGCTTCATCGGCCAACGCTGCAATGCTGTACCAATAAGATGCGGCACTCCAGTCTGGCTCTACAATGAGATTACCTGGTTTAAATGCTTGAGGAGCAATTGAAATGGTATTACCGTTCCATTGGTGCTCAATGCCTACTTCAGCAAGCATATCAAGTGTCATATCAACATAAGGCTTAGAAGTAAGCTCTCCCTCAATTTCAAGGGCTAATCCTTGTGGCAATATGGGTGCAATCATCAGCAGGGCAGAAATATACTGGCTGCTCACATCGCCTTTGATTTTAACTTCAGAAGTTTTTTGGTCGAAAGGACCTGTAATATTTAAGGGAGGAAAGCCATCGCTTTCCGCATAGGAGATGTTTGCTCCGATTTTTTTCAAAGCTTCAGTAAGTATCCCAATTGGGCGCTGTTTCATACGCTCCGTACCTGTTAACAGGAAGTTCCCGTTTTTTGCAGAAAGATATGCCGAAAGGAAACGCATGGCAGTTCCGGCCGGACCAACATCTACGAGCTGAGAGTCCTGAGCAGGAGCTTCGGCCTCGTCTTTCAATGAATTTAAAATCCCATCGAGTGTTACCGTATCGGCTGCATTCGACAGGTTTTCAACTTTAACCAGTTTTTTACTCAGTGCACTGATGATCAATGCCCTGTTACATTCGCTTTTCGAACCTGTTAATTGGATTTCCGTATTAATAATCTTGTCGCCTTTAAAGGAGACTAAGGCATTTTTTGCCATTTTATTCTGTTTTTATGCGCTAAATCTAATGCCGGTTAAAATAAACGGCATTAGATGTACTTTTTTCAAATCTATTTGCCTACTTCAGTATGTTGTTCTGCAGCAATACCTTTTTCTGCTTTACCGGCATTCATGATTTCAGTTTGCTTGCGAATAGATTCGCCGTGTACCAATTCTAAGAATTTCTCTGTAAAGTTCAAATCTAGTTTTAAAGCTTTTGCAAAGGCATGGCCTTTTTGTATAATCGCATCCCAACGGTTAACTTGTAAAATAGTAACCTGATTATCGCGTTTGAATTCGCCGATTTTCTCTACGATAGACATACGTTCACCCAGTTTTTGCAATAAGATATCATCAATTTTATCAATTGATTTACGTAAGTCGGCCAGTTTATCAGCGAAAGCTTCGTTTGGTGCTTCAGGCTCACGAACGGTTAAGCGGTCAACAAGTTCTGCCAAAGCTGCCGGAGTAACCTGTTGTTTTGCATCTGTCCAGGCAACTGAAGGATCAACATGTGATTCGATCATCAGACCTTGCATATCTAAATCCAAAGCTTTTTGAGAAATATAAGGAATCAATTCGCGGTTTCCACAGATGTGGCTCGGATCGTTGATAATCGGAAGATCAGGGCAAAGTGTTTTTAACTGGATGGCCATTTCCCACATCGGTTCGTTACGGAAAGAGCTCTTCTCGAAAGATGAGAAACCACGGTGGATGGCACCAATTTTAGTGATTCCAGCGCCATTAATACGCTCTATAGCACCAATCCATAGCTGCAAATCCGGATTTACAGGATTTTTAATTAATACAGGAACATCATGACCTTTTAAAGCATCGGCAATTTCCTGCACAGTGAAAGGGTTTACTGTTGAACGTGCACCAATCCAGAGAATATCTACACCTGCAGCTAGAGCTTCTTCAACGTGTTTTGCATTTGCAACCTCAACTGCAGTAGGCAAACCAGTTTCTGCTTTTGCACGTTTCAACCACTCTAAACCAATACTTCCAATACCTTCAAATTCTCCCGGACGTGTACGTGGTTTCCAGATACCAGCTCTTAAAACCGATACTTTACCAGTAGCAGCCAATAAATGTGCTGTAGTTAATAATTGCTCTTCAGTTTCGGCGCTGCATGGGCCCGAGATAATTAATGGTTCGTTGTTAACGTTTAACCAGGTGTTTAGTGGTTGGATGTTTAAATTAAGTTTCATGATTATGGAATTGTAGTATTTTTAATTTTGTTAAACTTTATCGTTCTTTTGATATTCACCAAGGATGTTGAAGTTGGTGGTGTATTTTAATGCTTTCCGGATGGCCTTATCATACTTTTCTGTGCTGGGCCACTCAAGGTCAACGTAAAAGTAGTATTCGTTTCTTTTCCCAAGTACTGGCATAGATTGTATTTTTGTTAAGCTTACGTCTTGTTCAGCAAATACATTTAATACTGTGGCCAATGATCCGGCCTTATGGCCAACCTGAAAGCAAATCGACGATTTGTTGATTTTTTTTCCTTCATCAGTTTTCTCTTTTTTAAGGATCAGAAAACGGGTATAGTTTTTTTTATTTGACTCAACGCGACGCTCGAGAATGTTCAGTCCGTACAATTCAGCAGCTAAGCTATTGGCTATAGCCATGGTATCAGTAAGTTTCTCCTCCTGGATGCGTTTAGCACATGCCGCAGTATCATTACTTTCCACAATGTTGATGTGCGGGTAATCGTAAAAGAAATCAATGCACTGGCGGATCGCGATAGGATGGGAGGTTACCACCTTGATGTCTTCAAATTTCACGCCCGGCAGTGCCATCAGGTGTAGTTGAATTGGCAGGTAAACTTCACCCACAACAGAGAAGCCATAATCGCGGATTAATGTATAGTTAGGTAGTAAGCTTCCGGCAATGGAATTCTCTATGGCCATCACCACGAAGTCAGCCTCGTTTTTTTCCAGCTTATCGCAGGTTTCTTTAAAAGAATTACATTCAACAGTTTCGATCTCTTTTCCGAAGAACTTGTATGCTGCTTCTTCGTGAAAAGAAGCCTTAATACCCTGAATTGCTACTCGTTTTGTCGTGTCCATTTTTGTGTAAAACAAAAAAAGTCCCGGCTGTTTGCCGGGACTTTTTATACATTTAATATTTTTATATATCTTTTTGCATATTAGCCCCGGCTCTTACTAAAAAAGTAAAAGTAACCAAAGTAATATGTGTTGAATAATTTCATTTTCTGTTATTGAATGAGCCAAATGTAGTAACAAAATTTAATTTGTCAATAGGAAAATGAAAATATTTTAATTTTTTTTCATTTAGACTGTTTTAGGTCTCGGTACAGATTCTCGATTTACTGAATGTTTATGGGTTATTTTTTTACGGCTAATGAATAAGCTTGTTCAGCCTTTGAGTTTATTAGGCTTGATATATTCAAGGTTACGGTTTAATAATTTGAAGGTATGCATATATAAGGTATGGCAATTCATTGCGTGGCCTCATTGACTCGATAAGGTATAATATCCTCTGGTGAAAATTACATAAAATAATTTTGATATGTGTTTGTGTGTTAATTGAATTTGTTCTATATTTGCACCTCGTTAAATAAAAATTAAAAAACTAATATTTAAACAATGTACGCAATAGTAAATATAGCAGGGCAGCAATTTAAAGTTGCTAAAGACCAGCACCTTTTTGTACACAGATTGCAAGGAGATGAAGGCGCTAGTATTGAATTTGATAATGTATTGTTGGTTGATAATGGTGGTGCTATCACTGTAGGTGCTCCTGCAGTTAAAGGTGCTAAAGTTTCAGCTAAGATCGTATCTCATTTGAAAGGTGATAAAGTAATCGTTTTCCACAAGAAACGTAGAAAAGGTTACAAAAAGAAAAATGGTCACCGCCAGTTTTTCACTAAGATTCAGATCTCTGATATCACGTTATAATTAATTGTTAACCCAATAATTCGCTTTCTTTAGCGAGTTACAAAATATAAAATCATGGCACACAAAAAAGGAGCCGGTAGTTCGAAGAACGGACGTGAATCGCATAGTAAACGTTTAGGTATTAAAGTTTTCGGTGGTCAGTTAGCTATCGCAGGAAACATTATAGTACGTCAACGTGGTACAAAACACCACCCTGATAAAGGTGTTGGTATTGGTAAAGACCATACTTTATTCGCATTGGTTGATGGAACAGTTGTTTTCAGAAAGAAAGCTGACAACAAATCTTATGTTTCTATTCTTCCTTATGTTGAAACTGAAGTTGTAGCTGAGCCAGTTAAACAAGCACCAGTTGCAAAACAAGAAACTGAAGCTGTAGACGTTGCTGCTGAAGCACCTGCTAAAAAAGCACCAGCAAAAAAAGCTGTTAAAAAAGACGAAGCTACTGAAGAAGCTGCAGTTGCAGAGTAATTAGTAAGCCACAATCATTAAAAAGGGTATTCATTTATTTGGATACCCTTTTTTTGTTCGCACGAAGCTGAGAAAGCATTGCTGTATCAAAAATATATTGATGATGTCAAAGGCTTTATTTTCAGATTTTGATCAGGTGTAAGTGTCATACACCTGTCTGATCTCCGAACAACATCCGAAGGGGATGTGTTTCGCGAAATAAATTTCTTGTTTCTGAATTAAATATAAACTCACACAAGCTTAACCCAACAAGTAATAACAATAAAGACTGTCTCTAAAGGGACAGTCTTTTATTTTTGGTGCTATTTATCAAAATGGATGTTAGTATTCCCTTGCCATTAACTGATTGGTCAGAGTAAGCAGGTTTGATTTCCTTTCTTCACTTGCCGAAATTTGCTGAAAAACATTTAAAGCTTTGTCTAAATAACGGTTCATACTTTCTTTGGCGATATTCTGAATATCTAAAGTGTCGTACACCTGCCTTACTGTTTCAACTTTTTCTTTAATATCAAACTCTTTATAGGTGGTCCAGGTATCCAATGATTCTTTGACATCTCCCTCTGCCAGTTCAAATGCTTTTAACAATAAGAAAGTCTTTTTGTTGGCAATGATGTCGCCACCAACTTGTTTCCCGAATTTTTCAGGGTCAGCATACACATCCAGAATGTCGTCCTGTAATTGAAATGCTATGCCGATATTTTCTCCAAACTGATAGATCAAATCAGCTTCTTTTTCTGATGCACCGGCTATAATGGCTCCAAGCTTTAAAGCACCACCCAGCAGAACTGCTGTTTTTAGACGAATCATGTTGATGTATTCATCAATACTCACATCATCACGTTCTTCGAACTCCATATCCAGTTGCTGACCTTCGCAAACGCCCTGTGCAGTAGCGTTAAAAGTGTCTAATACATCCTTTAAAAAAACTGGGTTGACTTTGGCCAGATTTTTATTGGCTTCCACCATCATCACATCGCCACTTAAAATGGCAGTATTGATGCTCCATTTCTCATGTACCGTTTGTCTTCCCCTGCGTAATGGAGCATTGTCCATAATATCATCATGCACAAGTGTGAAGTTGTGAAAAACCTCAATGGCCATTGCCGCATGTATGGCTTCATGGGCATCTTTTCCAAATAGTTCCGTAGCCATCAAAACCAACAACGGACGAACACGTTTTCCTCCGAGATTGATGATGTAGGTAATCGGATCATAAAGTTGTTTGGGATGATCAGGAAACTTTAAATTTTGTATTGCTGTATCTAAAATCTGTTGTAGTTGTTCTGTTGTATGCATGCGTTGCTTAAACATTGTGAATTCGGGCACAAATGTCTTAATTTTTAATCAGGAATTAGTGTAAAATCAATTTGACGTTTAGAAAGATCTACCTTTTTCACACGAATCATCACTTCATCACCCAGTTGATATTTCTTTTTCTTTCTTTGGCCTACGATGCAGTAATTTTTTTCATCCAATACATAAAAGTCGTCGGAAATATCGCGCAGGCGAATCATACCTTCACACTTATTTTCTTCAATTTCCACATACATTCCCCATTCGGTTACACCAGAAATAATTCCCTTGTATTCGGTTCCGATATTGTTTTCGAGATATTCGGCCTGTTTATATTTAATTGAAGCCCTTTCTGCATCAGCAGCCCTTTTCTCCATGGCCGACGAATGAACACACGCCACTTCGTAGAATTCTGCATCAGCTGATTTTTCTCCATTTAAGTAACTTTGTAAAAGGCGGTGCGCCATTACATCCGGATACCGGCGAATAGGAGAGGTGAAGTGGGTATAATATTCAAAGGCTAGGCCATAATGACTGGTCTTTTTGGTGGAATAAATCGCTTTTGCCATCGAACGGATGGCTAGCGAAGTAAGGATATTTTGTTCCTTCTTGCCTTCAACATCAGCCATCAGGTGGTTTAAAGATTTAGCAATTTCCTTATCTGATTTTGTATTGATTTTGTAGCCAAAGCGGGAAGCAAATGTAGCAAAGGTATTCAAGGTCTCCATGTTTGGAGAATCATGCACCCGGTAAACGAACGTGAGTTTGTTTTTTCCTTTAACCTTTGTGGCAATAAATTCTGCCACTTTGCGGTTAGCTAATAGCATATAATCTTCAATAAGCTTATGGGCATCCTTACGCTCTTTAACATAAACGCCGATGGGTTTTCCTGCTTCATCAAGTTTAAATTTTACTTCTGTGCTTTCAAAGCTGATGGCGCCATTCTGAAATTTGCGTTCGCGAAGAATATAAGCCAGCTCATTTAATTTTAATATTTCATTTGCATAGTCGCCGGCTTTATTTTCAATAACTTCCTGGGCCTCTTCATAGCTAAACCGCCTGTCTGAATGAATGACCGTACGGCCATACCATTCATTCTTGATATTTGCGTGTTCATCCAGCTCAAAAACAGCGGCAAAACAAAGTTTATCTTCATGAGGACGGAGAGAACATACACCATTGCTTAAGCGCTCAGGAAGCATGGGAATTACCCGGTCGACCAGGTAAACAGAAGTTGCCCTACTGTAGGCTTCCTTATCGAGTTCTGTGCCCTGTAATACGTAATGGGAAACATCAGCAATATGAACCCCGATTTCATGGTTGCCATTCGGAAGTTTCTGGTATGAAATGGCATCATCAAAATCCTTAGCATCTGCAGGGTCTATGGTGAAAGTGAGAACCTTTCTAAAGTCTTTTCTTTTGGCTATTTCAGCTTCCGGTATTTCTTCAGGAATGGCATTTGCTTCCTTCTCTACCTGTGCCGGAAATTCGAGTGGAAATCCGTACTGCGCAAGAATCGCGTTCATTTCCGTGTTATTCTCGCCCTGGTTTCCTAAAACATGTTTTACGATACCAATAGGATTTTTCACACCTTCAGGCCAATCGGTTAATGAAACCAATACCCGTTGGCCGCTTTTTGCTTCGTGTGTATCGGCAAGCGGAACGAAGATGTCGTGCATCATTTTTTTATCGTCAGCGATTACAAAAGCGAAACGATCTGATATTTTGATGACACCGGTAAAGTCTGATTTTGCACGTTTGATAATCTCAACAACTTCCCCATCATTTTTGCGGCCACTTTTCTTCGCAAAAACATAGGCTTTTACCGTGTCGCCATGAAGTGCATTTTTAAGTTTTCTGGGGGCAACGAATATGTCTTTTTCAAATTCATCCTGAGGTACAATGTAAGCAGATCCATCTGCTGTCATATCAACCGTTCCAATAATAAAGTTTTGAAGGTCTTTCAATCTAAACTTACCTTTTTCAGGCTCAAGGAAAATACCAGTGCCTTTTCCTTCCTTTAATATTTCGAGAATAGTTTCTCTTGATTCCTGATCATTTAGGTTTAACTTGGCCGAAACCTGCTTATAATTTAATGGCTGATTGTTATTCTTTTCGAAAACATCACTAACCAATTGATTAAGAACTAATTTTATATTCGCCGATTTCTTCTTTGCCATACGCTAAAACTGAATTTACCGAAGATACAGAAAAGATGGGGAGATTAGGTAAACCGGGGATTGGAAAATGTGTTACCCCTAATAAGATCATTGATTTATTGTAATTTAAAGCTTAGGTATTTGATCTTTTTTCTGATGGAAGTGTAGCTTAAATGTATCACTTCATTGCTATCCTGAATAATTGCAGGATAACTATATTCACCTTTTTCGTGGTTTTCAAGCGTATAGATGTCAGTCCAGTTTTTCCCATCATCTGAGATGGCCAGCTTTAATACCGAACGGCCTTCCCACCAGTTTTTACCGGCAGAAAGCGGATTGTATATCAGGAGTTGTCGGCCATCTCGCAGGGTAACGGCATCGCTTCCGGAATTGGGGTTAGGTAGTTTTGTTGCTGTAAGCTTCGACCAGGTTTCACCATTATTGGCCGACCAGCTTTCTACAATTACATTTTGTCTGCTTCTGCACAATAGCTGCAGTTTGCCATTTGGATAGGTGAGTATGGAAGGTTGAATTACACCAAAGGTGTCGCAATCGATTATGATCTTTTTCCAGTTTTTAGCTGCCGCATCGGTTTTCTCAATATGAATATTCCAGATTTTTTCATCCTGACTTTCGGTACTTGAAGGATAAAGGATATCTCCGTTGCGGAGTTGTACGGGTTTATTTTTTATCGGACCCAGAAAACCATCCGGCAGTTTAGTGGCCTGCGACCAGGTTTTTCCGTTATCATTCGATGTTTTGTATACTGCCCACCAGCTTCGGGGATTGATACCAATTTTATAGTGGAGATACAGGATGCCATTTTTTGATTTGAACAGTACGGGATTCCAGGTGGGAAAACGCAAAGTGTCATTTTGTATACCGTTCGCAATTTCTACAGGTGCGCTCCATTTTCCTTTTCGGTTTACGGATGACCATATCGAGACGTCATCGCTGCCCTCGTGTTTACCACCAAACCATGCCGCCATTAGGGTTTGCTTATCTAGTGCAATCAAAGTCGAAGCGTGACAGGCCTCGAAGGGGGCCTGTTCAAAAATATATTTGTCTGATATGATTTGCAGCTTGTTTTGGGCTTCAGACCTGAAATTAGCAAGGAGCAGTAGGGTAGTAAGCAGGATTGTAAAGCTTTTAGCTGGCGGGAATGGCATCGATGAGTTTTTTAGTGTAAGCAGCTTTAGGTGCATAAAATATTTCTTCAGGAAAACCTTCTTCTTCAATTTTCCCTTTGTTCATCACCAGAATCCGGTCGGAGATGTGTTTTACTACCGCTAAATCATGTGAAATGAAAATGTAAGTCAGGCCGAATTCCTGTTGCAGATCCCGGAGCAGATTGAGTACCTGTGCCTGAACGGATACATCCAGGGCCGAAACAGATTCATCGCAAATGATAAATTTTGGTTTCAGTGCCAATGCCCTCGCAATAACAATCCGCTGGCGTTGGCCACCACTAAATTCGTGTGGATAACGGTTAAAATATTCTGCTTTTAAACCTACTTTGTTTAAAAGTTCAAGTACTTTTTGTTTACGTTCTGAATCGTTGCTGAACATTTTATGAACCTGAAGTGGTTCCAGAATTGATTGTCCGACTGTCAGTTTTGGATTTAAAGATGCATAGGGATCCTGAAAGATGATCTGTATATCTCTGCGTAATTTTCGAAGGTAAGTACTACCAATGCTCGTTATGTTTTGACCATTGAAAATAATATCGCCTGATGTAGGCTGAATGAGCCTCAGTATCGTTCTGCCGAGGGTGGTTTTGCCGCATCCGGATTCTCCGACTAATCCCAGTGTTTCACCCTGAAAGACATTGAAGCTTACCTCATCTACAGCTTTAACATAATCAGTTGCTTTACCAAAAAACCCATTTTTTACTGGGTACCAGGTGCACAATTTTTCGATCTGCAGCAGCGGTGCCTGTTGATAAAGCTTCGCCCTGTGGAGGTCGATTTCTTCTGCCGTAAACTGATTTGATGCCTGCAAATGGGCATGGCTATCCTCAATTTTTCCGGTTAAAAAATCGGCAACGACAGGTAGTTTTTTTAGTTGCAGGGCAGGAGAAGGGCGGCAGGCCAGCAAGCCTTTGGTATATGGGTGTTGCGGGTGCTGGAATATCGATGCTGCAGAACCTTGTTCTACAATTTCCCCTTTGTACATCACTGCAATATCATCGGCAATCTCCTTAATAACCCCTAAATCATGTGAGATAAATATCATGGCCATATCCCTTTCTTCTTTGAGTTTTAACAATAACTGAAGAATGGTTTTCTGAACGGTAACGTCTAGCGCTGTAGTGGGCTCATCGGCAATCAAAAGTTTTGGATTTGCACTCAGGGCCATCGCTATCATCACGCGTTGCTTCTGGCCTCCTGATATCTGATGCGGGTAGCTGTCGAATATTTTTTCGGGTCTGGGTAACTGAACTTCCTCGAAAAGCGCAATGGTTTTACTTTTGGCGGTTCGTCGGTCGACTTTTTGGTGTAGTATAATGGCCTCTACAACCTGTTCTCCACAGGTGAAAACCGGATTTAAAGAGGTCATCGGTTCCTGGAAAATCATAGAAATCTGATTTCCCCTGATCTGGCGGATCTCGCTGGTGCTGAGATTTAGGATGTTGATGCCATCAAATTTAATCTCCCCTGTAATTTTAGTTGTACGTTCATCATGCAAACGCATGATGGAAAAAGATGTAACTGATTTTCCTGAACCTGACTCGCCTACGATGCCTAAAACAGTTCCTTTTTTGATATTGAAACCGATTCGCTTAACAGCTTTAAACCAGGTTTTATCTTCCTGGTTATAGAAATCGATATTTAAATTTTCAATGTTTAGCATCAGATTACAATTGTAATGTTTTCTGTTGGAATTATATTGATTCCTTTAATTTTTTGACAGAATTTGAGAGTTCGTACTACATTTTTGTTCGCTGAAGATTGACGCAATATTTTTTATATTTGAATATGGCAAAGAACAAATTTGAGCAATCAATAATTGATGGTGCTCACCATAGACTCAATAATTTGGTTGGAAAGTGGACTGGGACTATTAAAACCTGGTTTGAACCTGATGTACTTGCTGACGAATCTCCATCTGAAGCTGAAATTTCGGCTATTCTAGAAGGTCGTTTCATCTCTTATGACTACGTCAGCAGCCTGAATGGGAAACCACTGTCAGGTAAAATGATAATAGGTTTCGATATTCCTTATCAAAAATTCACTTTCGCCTGGATTGACAGTTTTCATATGGGAACGCAGATTATGCAGGCCACCGGGGATGCCACAGCCAATGGTTTTTCCATAACAGGTTCATGGGGAAATCCGGAATATGGCGATCAGCTTTTTGGCTGGCGTACAGAGCTGGAGATTATTGATAAAAACCATATTATCTTTTCGGCCTATAATATTATGCCGGGAGAGGAAGAAACGAAAGCGATTGAGGCGGATTATCAACGGCTATAACAGGCAGGTTCGTGTTAAATATACACTAACTGTTTTTTGAAAGTCAAACTCTTAATTTTAGCCTGTACTATTGCAGGATTTTAAGGAAATTAGCAATTCAATTATTGTTATGCCTTCCGAATCCGAAAAATCCGTCATCGAAAATATCAACTTAACCATCGTGAGTTATGTGGCTTTCACTTTTTTAGGCTATTTCACGATTGGACTAACACTAGCGGTATTGCCGCAGTATCTTCATGCCAACCTGGCTTATAGCACAATGGTTGCCGGAGTAGTCATCAGTATACAGTATGCTGCGACTTTTCTCTTTCGTGGTTTTGCTGGAAAAATTGTAGACAAGAAGGGGCCTAAGCCTGCCGTTTTAATGAGTATGGCTGGTTTTATTCTGAGCGGTGTGGTGTTGTTAGCTGTCGCTTTTTTAAGTGAGTATAGGATGCTAAGCTTGATACTTCTAGTAATAATGCGACTGGTTACCGGTTTTGCTGAAGGTTTGGTTGGCGCGAGTCCGATCAATTGGGCAATACTCAAAGTGGGCCCGGCACATACAGCCAGGGCCATCAGTTACAACGGAATTGGTAATTATGGTGCACTCGCTGCTGGTGCTCCTCTAGGCGTGCTGATCAGTAGTGCATTTGGCATTGAGTATATTGCCATATTTATTATTCTGATCGGTATTGCTGGTCTGGCTTATGCGAATAGCAAGTTGAATATTATTGGAATGAGTAAAGAGGCCCCTCAGTCATTTTTGCATGTATTAAAAAAGGTTACGCCCTATGGCTTGTGTTTAGCTGCAGGCGGAATAGGTTTTGGAGCGATTTCTACCTTCATCACTATCTATTATTCTTATTTACACTGGGCCGGTGCGGTATTCTGCCTGTCGATTTTTAGTGTGATGTTTGTTTTGGGTAGGTTAATTTTTGCCAGGGCCATTGATCAGTATGGTGGTATGAAAACTGCTATTGCCTGCTTAAGCATGGAAGTGGTCGGGTTAGGCATCATTGCCTTGTCGGTAAATCCGACGTTTACTTTTATCGGTGCAGGAATCGCGGGATTGGGTTTTTCTCTTGTTTTTCCGGCACTTGGGGTAGAAGCTGTTCGATTGGTTCCAGCATCCAGTCAGGGATCGGCTTTGGGGAATTATGGCCTATTTATTGATCTTTCTTTAGGCATTACCGGGCCTTTGCTGGGTGCAATATCGACCGGATTTGGTATGAACTATCTTTTCCCTTTTAGTTTAGGAGTTGTGGTGTTAGGCTTAATCCTGGCCAGCGCTATATTATATAAACGGCAACGTTTACAGGTGGCTAACTAATGATAAAGGTCTTGCTGTTTTAATATCGCAAGACCTTTTTAATTCTTAAAATAGAGTTGGTGGGGTTTTGTCATCAGCCATTTTCGGAATCTTCAAATCTGTTCCAATGGCTTTATTTAATTTTTGAATAAAATAGGCAGATAGAAGAGGGGAAGCTAACTCTACATTCTGGTGAACAAAGAAATAGAGATTTTGAAGTCCTTGTTCTTTCCAGCTTACAATACGGTCTACCCATTCATCTAATCTGGAATAATCGCTTTCGTGATTGGCACCCACATAGCGTATAAAAGCTGTCGGCGTGGTAAGGCGCATGTGGAGCATATCTCTGCGTCCGGCAGTATCCACAATGATATTGGCTATGCCAGTATCCTCAAATAGCTGGGCAAACTCTTTTGCGATGGCTGTATTGGAGAACCACTCTCTGTTTCGAACTTCTACGCCTAGGGGAATTACCTTAGGAAATTCGTTTACCACTATTTTTAACCGGTCAAAATCTTTTGGTTTAAAATTATCATGCAGCTGAAGAAAGGTCATTCCTAGCTTGTCTTCGAAGTTGCTGATGGCATCACAAAACTGTTCAACAGGTTCCTTGACGTTGATTAACCTTTTGAAATGACTTATAGTATTGGTTAATTTGGGGAAAAACCTGAAGTCAGCAGGTGTTTTTTCTTTCCAGGTAATTACCTGATCGCTCACTGGCATGCCATAAAAAGTAGAGTTAAGTTCGACTGAATTGAATTGAGTAGAATAATAGGTCAACTCATCTTTGGTTCCTTTTGGATAAAAACCTTTTAAATCAGCTTTGTTCCATTTTGCACAACCCACAGATGCGTGAAACTTTTGTTTGGGTTTATTTGCAGCTAAAATTGCGGCTGTTTCCGGCGCATCTGCCGGTAGGGTGAAATCTATAATGGAAGGGTCTTCTACTTGTCCGAATTTCATAATGTGGTAGTTTTTTAACTGTCTGCTAAGTTAATAAAGAAAATACGGCAAAGAAATATTTCGTACCTCATAATGACCAATGAACAAAAAAAGCGCTGAGTGATTACCCAGCGCTTTCTGATTTAAAATTTTATTATACCAGGTTAATAACCCAGAATCTTCAATACCTGCTTACTATTTTGCTCTTCTCCGAAAACCTCGAAGTTGAAACTTTCATCGCGGTTCCTGCGGATTAGCACGTGTTTCGGACTTGGAAGTAAACAGTGGTGAATACCTCCGTAACCGCTCAATACCTCTTGATAGGCACCAGTATGAAAGAAACCCAGGTATTGAACCTTACGGGTTTTAGGCATAAATACGCTATTCATGTGGGCTTCCTGGTTATAGTAATCCTGACCATCGCAGGTAATACCACCTAAATTGACACGCTCGTATTCAGCATCCCAGTTGTTGATTGGAAGAAGGATGTATTTTTGATTTAATGCCCATACATCGGGTAAATTAGTAATGAAAGAACCATCCAGCATTAACCAACGCTCACGGTCGTTTTGTTGCTTACGCCCTAATACTTTATATAAAATTCCGGAGGCTTCTGCCACAGTGTACTTACCGAATTCAGTAATAATATCTGGTTCCATTACATCGTGAATAGCACAGATTTCCTTAATCCGTTTCACGATTTCGTTTACCATGTATTCGTAATCGAAATCGAATACCAGTGAATCTTTGAACGGCATACCTCCACCAATATCCAGCGTATCAAGATCAGGATTGATTTTTTTGAATTTACAGTATAGGGTTACATATTTTTCCAGTTCATTCCAGTAATAAGGAGAATCGGTTATTCCCGAATTGATAAAAAAGTGAAGTAATTTCACTTTGAAATTTGGATTGTGAACGATCTTATTATTATAAAAATCGATTACATCTTCCATACGTACCCCTAAACGGGAGGTATAGAATTGGGAATCTGGCTGCTCCTCTGCAGCAATCCGGATACCCAGGTTACAAGGTTCTTCCATTTCAACCTCATCATCATACAGGTTAAATTCTTCCTTATTATCTAAAACCGGGATGATGTTTTTATAACCGTCGTGCAACATATCGATAATATATTGCTTGTACTGATAAGTTTTAAAGCCATTACAGATAATGGTGGTATCTTTTGTTAAGTGACCTTTCTTCTCAAGGGCATCTACCATTGGCATGTCAAAAGCAGAGGAAGTTTCAAGGTGAATATTGTTCTTCAGTGCTTCTTCAACAATGTGTCTGAAATGCGAGCTTTTGGTACAATAGCAATACTTGTAATCGCCACGGTAATTATTCTTTAATATGGCAGTCTGGAAAAGAATCTTCGCTTGCTGAATTTTCTTGCTCACCAGCGGTAAGTATGTGAAACGTAGGGGAGTACCGTAGGTTTCAATCATTTCCATCAGGTTTAAGTCCTGAAAATATAATTCATCATCCAACACATCAAAGCCTTCCTGCGGAAAGCCAACGCTTAGATCGAGAAATTCTGAGTAACTCTGCATTTAGTTATTAATAATTTTTGCAAAAATGTAATTTTAAATCGAGAATTAATCTTTATTGAAAATATTTTTACGGTAAGGAAACGGAGCATAGGAAAATGCGTTGCTAATTATTTTCATTTTTTTTAAAGTAATTCCGCTACTCAACCGTCTACCCCTCTAAACCTTAACAAAAACGATTAAATTCTACATCATGATCTCAATTTTCAAAACGAACATTCAAACAGGAGTTGAACTGAATAAGATTGCTCAGCACCTGAATAATTTACTTTCCGGCGCTACCTGGAGTGTCGATCTGACTGATTCAGATAAAATTTTAAGAATCGACTCGAGTGTTGATAAAATTGGTGATGCGGTTTCCCTGTTAACCAGATATGGTTTTAACTGTGAAAACCTCCAGAATTTTTATGCACCGCCGGTTTGGTAAATTTACACGAGTGTCGTTAAATAACTGTTTATCATTGCGAGGTACGAAGCAATCTCTCTTTTAATACAGATTGTTTTGTAACCCGCAATGAGCTAAGAATTTTAACCTTTCCTTAAATATTTGGTGAGGATTACGATGGTTTGGCCTTCTACTTTACCTTCAATTTGTTCCGTATTATCGTGAACCAGTCGGATGTTTTTGACCACTGTACCCAGCTTCGCACTGAGGGTAGAGCCTTTTACATCCAGTGTTTTGACTAACACAACGGTATCTCCCTCGTATAACCGGGTTCCATTACTATCCTGGTGGAATTCTACTGTACCATCCTGCTCGTGGTCGCCTGTTTTCTTTGCCCATTCTAAAGTTTCATCATCCAGGTACAGAATATCTAAACTATCAGCTGCCCAGCCTTCGTTTCTTAAACGACTTAACATTCTCCATGCTGCCACTTGTACGGGCGTAAATTCCGACCACATCGTTTCAGTTAAGGCTTTCCAATGACTGGCATCAAGTTGTTCTCTTTTTTCAATCTGATTTAAACAGATATTACAAACCAGAATGCTATTGTCGGCGTTTGGATTGCTCGTTGGCGGTACTTCATAAATAGATAAGTGATTAGTTGAAGTACACAACTCGCATTTATTGCCAGACCGTGTTTGTAGTTGTTGTGCTAAAGACATATTGCTATTCAGATTTTCGGCGAAAGTAGCAAAACTTATCGGAATAGCGCAAATGATCCTGCTTACATCTGAGGCAAATGGATCTCTGCTAGCATGCACCTGGCACTTCCGCCGCCATTTGTTTCGATTGTATCTATTGCTGAATAAATGATGCGGCTGTATTTTTCAAGTGCATGGATCTTTTCATTATTTAGTGAATTGTAGGCCTGGGCCGACATCACCAGTAAGCTTTCCCCGTCTTTGTTCGAAACCTGTAGCATATTGCCTGCAAAACGATTCATCTGGTCAAGGCTAATTTCAATAATTTCTTTACCTGAACTGCTCAGTACCTGTTTCAAGAAGCTTTTTTCGTGCTGATTGGGAATCGATTCAAGGCAGATCACGGCAAAGCGATCTCCGAGACACATCATCACATTGGTATGGTAGATCGGAAATCCACTTCCATCAACAGCATGGAAAATCACCGATTTATATTCAGCCAGCTGGCAGAAGTTATTCAGCGCACTTACATCTGTTCTGATGCTTAGGCAGGCGTAGGCAATTTTGTTTACCCGATCCAACACCATACTGCCTGTTCCTTCAAGATAGGACTCCTGAAATTCATAAAAACTTAAATCGTTGACGTGTTTGATGTCAAATTGTTTACTTAACTCATCCAGGATGTCCCGCCTGCGCTCCTGTCTTCTGTTTTCGGAAAACATAGGGTAAAGATAAACCGATCCGTCTTCGTGAAATGAAACCCAGTTATTTGGAAAAATTGAGTCAGGTGTCTCCGGTTCGAGCGTGTCATCAATTACCTTCACATCAACGTTGTTATTTCTCAATAATTCTGCAAAATTGTCAAATTCCTTTAGCGCTTGTGCCTGCACATTAGCGTGTTGAGAGGCTACCTGGAATTTATTGTTTTCTGCAGTTTGCTCGTTGAACTTAAAATCAACAGGGCGAATCATTAGGAGGTGGCTTGTTGTTTGCATTATGTTTTCTTTAACTTAAATTATCCCTCAATATTGGTAAGCTCATACAGTGAAAGCCTCCGCGTGCGCGGGAGAGTTCTGCTGATGGCATTAAAATTAATGTATCCGTAATGGTTTCGATATCTACTTTACCAGCTTCTAAGTCCTGGATCAAATCTTTCACATCAACAACATTAAAGCCGGCGGCTTTGAAAGCTTCTACCGTTTTGTCGTTTCTATCGTATCCTAATACAACTCCTTCTTTTATTGCGAGAAGGTTACACGAATCGGTCCATTGTTCCCTGGAATCATATGGAAAGGTATTGTTTCCACTGTAGATGATTTTGGTTGGCTCATTGCTTTTCAGGTCATTCTGACTGATGTCATTCAATAAAGCTTCTACATGCTCAAAATGTTTGGGTGCCTGAGGATTAGCTTTGGTAAACTGAATTGCTGTGGTCGCTTCGAGCTTTTCAGGTTCTTTTAAGAAATTAATGGGTTCAAAAGGATTATATTTCGGTGAGTGCGCAATTGAATTCAGTATTACCCAGGTATTGCGTTTCACCTGTGTAAATACAGTATCCAGGTGCATATAGTCACGTTTACTCGGTATTTTAACTACGGTGACCTTTTCTACCACATCGTTTTCAAAAAGCAGTTTTATCGCTTCATTAGCGCCATGTTCAGAGGTACGCTCACTGCAGCCAATGAGCACATGATTCGGACTTACCATCATCACATCACCACCTTCCAAAGTGGTACTGAAAGCGGGTTCATCACCCGGGCGCAGGAAATGCATGGTTACGTCGGGGATTTCCAGCACCTTATCCTGATAATTTGCAAACAGGGGATGATTAAAGAAAATATAACGCATCAAAAGTGTTTCGCGGACCCGTGCTTTTTTTGCAGGTTTATTTAAAAGAATATGGTTATTTATGGTTGTACCTACGTCACGGGTAAATATCAGATTTGGAATTGGTGCAAAGATCATGGTATCATTGGCCAGCGTGCCGGATATAAAGATTTCAGCAAGCTCTTTAGGATCTGTGTTTGTAAGCTGTATCTGAACCTTATAGGTACAGCCTTCAATGGCACAAACAGCAGCAACTAATTTTTTCCGGATCGATTCATTTTCCAACATTTCGCTTAATAGATTCTGAATTTCTATGACAGATTTCGAATGATGGAAATCAGGATGATTGGGTTTGAAGAAATTCCGGTTTCCCTCTTCCGAATCGATATTTGCAAGCTTTCCTTTTATTTTTTCGGGATCAAGGAAATACATTAACAGTTTGATATAGTAGTCGTATTCGCCTTTTCGGATGGTATCTAAATGTACAATATCTTCAAACAGCCAGTCTTGCGCCTTAGAAGGTACTACCTTTCCAAGGCCGCTATCGGGACTATGAATCAATAATTTACGTAACCGGCCAATTTCGGTGTTTACGCCTACTTTAAAATCTGTATTCTGCTCGCTCATAAATAAGTTAGTTGTTACAAAGCTATTAGAATTTTATGTAGTATCAAGTGGCGGATAACAGGTAGCAAGTACGGGGATTGTTTTATTGCCCGAGTCTTTCAGCTTTGGTCTTTCAGCTTTCCGCTTTAATCCCTATTTTTACCCCATGAATTTTATTATTACTGAAGCACAGAAGGCAATCTTTGAACTATATAATGAAGAAGTTGCTGAAAGTGTAATCAATATACAGGAAACCCGCAAAGAATTTGAAGGACAGGCAACAATTGTTGTATTCCCCTTTACTAAAATATCTAAGAAATCGCCTGAGCAAACGGCAACCGAAATTGGGGAATATCTGGTAACTAACGTAGAGAACATTACCGGGTTTAATGTGGTCAAAGGTTTTCTCAACTTAAGTATTGCTGAAAGCTACTTTCTTAAACAATTCAACGAACAAGTTCTGTCTCCGGATTTCGGCGTTTATCCTTCAAATGGTAAAAAGGTAATGGTTGAGTATTCTTCGCCAAATACCAACAAACCGCTGCATTTGGGGCATGTTAGGAATAACCTTCTGGGTTATTCGGTGTCAGAATTGTTAAAAGCTTACGGATATGATGTTGTTAAAGTTAATCTGGTAAACGACCGGGGAATCCATATCTGCAAGTCTATGCTAGCCTGGCAGAAATGGGGCAATGGTGAAACACCTGATAGCTCAGGCTTAAAAGGCGACCATCTGGTTGGTAAATACTATGTAATCTTCGATAAAGAATACAAAAAAGAAATTGACGGATTAAAAGCTGAAGGACAAACAGAGGAAGAAGCAAAAAAGAATGCACCACTGATTAAAGAGGCTCAGCAAATGCTTTTGAAATGGGAGCAGGGGGATGAAGAAGTGGTTTCCCTTTGGAAAACCATGAATGAATGGGTTTATGCTGGTTTCAATGTGACGTATAAAAACCTCGGTGTTGATTTTGATAAGTTTTACTATGAGAGTAACACTTATTTACTTGGGAAAGGTACCGTTGAAGAAGGTTTGGCAAAAGGTGTTTTCTTTAAAAAAGAAGATGGTTCTGTTTGGATAGATTTAACTGAAGATGGCTTAGACCAGAAGCTGGTGTTACGTGCAGACGGAACGTCGGTTTACATTACGCAGGATTTAGGTACTGCAGAAATGAAACACGATGATTTCAATATGGACGAGTCGATTTATGTGGTAGGTAACGAGCAGGATTACCACTTTAAGGTATTGTTCCTCATTCTGGAGAAGCTGGGTAAAAGTTGGGCTAAAGGTTTATATCACTTATCTTATGGCATGGTTGATTTGCCAAATGGTAAAATGAAAAGCCGTGAAGGAACTGTAGTGGATGCTGATGAGCTGATTGAAAGCATGGTTGCTACTGCCAGGGAAAAAACTGAGGAATTGGGTAAAACAAATGATTTTGCAGAAGAAGATAAGGAAGCACTTTATAAGAATATTGGTTTAGGTGCTTTGAAGTATTTCCTTTTAAAGGTGGAACCTAAAAAGCGGTTATTGTTTAATCCGGCGGAGAGTATTGATTTTCAAGGCAATACTGGTCCATTTATTCAGTATACGCATGCCAGGATAAAATCTTTATTAGCAAAAGCGGATTACCGGTTTTCTGTTAATGATTCTGGCTTTGCTGGTATTTCTGATGTGGAGCTTGAAATGATTTTGCAATTGGCCAAATATCCGGCTGAGATTGCCATCGCTGCGAAGGCTTATAGTCCTGCAAGTTTGGCAAATTATTTATACGAACTTGCTAAATTGTTCAATAAATTCTACCATGAAGTTCCACCAATTGTGAAAACTGAGGCAGGTGAAGCAAAACAGTTTCGTTTAAACCTTTGCAAAAAAACTGCTGATATCATTAATTCCGGTATGTTGATATTGGGAATCATATCGCCGGAACGGATGTAGGCCAGCTGGATATTTAAGGTTTGCCATGCCTGAATAAAAATATAAAGGTCGCCGTTGGTTTTTACAACGGCGACCTTTTTTATTCCCATGCGAGCGGTTTAAATACCCAGATCATCTTTTGCGTACGAAATCTTAGTCTCGAATTCACGTTTGTAATTGTTAGCTTTTTCCTTCCATTCCGGAGCTTTATCTTTGAGATCATCAACGATTGATTTTCCAGTAACCGGATCTTTTTTGGTTACGTATTTAAACCCTGCATATACTGCAGCACCTAATATAGCTGTTTTTAATAGTCCCATGTTTTTCGTTTTTATATATTAACTCAACATTGGATGCATGTAAATGGTTTTAATTACATTACATAAAGATTAATTTACTACATTGATTTTCAAGCTGTCAGGCACTACTATGCCGCTAACAGTTGCTGCGTTATATTTGATGGTATAGGAACCAGCTTTTGTAATGGCATATCCATCTGCAAGATTGAAATCTGTGCTTGTACTGTCACCTTTTTTCAAAGATGTGTAGCTTTCAGCAGGTGGGGGCATCATTCTCTTGGCCATCGGCCCCAGGTAACTAATGTCAGTATGGTCTTCAAATGCAACATCAAGGTATTTACTTAACAATTTCTCGAAAGGCGTATGCCATTTACAGAATTTGACCACAGTATCAGTATTATTATATACTGAGAATTTTATGCTAATGGGCTGACCAAGTTTAGCTTCACCGTTTAATCTGAGTTTACCGGTAACCGGATCAGCTTTTATTGCCGCGCTGGTTTTTTCAGATAAAAGCGTAGTATCACTTTCGTTAACTTTGTTTTTATCATCTGAGCCGCATGCGGAAAGCAAAATTGCAATGGTGCTTAAAATTAGATATGTTTTTTTCATAATATATAACTTGTTAATTATTCGTTTTCAATACCGCTTTTAACAGGTACCGGCTTCTTTTTCCTGAAGCTGGAAAATGTCATCGGACTTTTCGCCGGTCTTTCATCGCCCAGCAGAACACCCCATTGTTTGAACATATCTGTACGATCGAAGATAATCTTCAAAACAGCAATAACTGGTAATGCAAGGAACATTCCTGAAACGCCTGCAACAGTTCCGCCAATAAACACACCAAGGATGGCGAACAAGGCGTTGATTTTAACTTTAGATCCGACAATCCTCGGCATTAGAATATTGTTGTCGAGAAACTGAACCAAAGCAATTACGCCCAGTACATACAGGACAGGTGCAATTTCCTGTGACGATGCGAGGGTTAATAATACGCCGATTATATTGCCAATTAACGCACCCACATAAGGGATCAGGTTGAGCATAGCGAAGATCACTCCAATTAATAATGCATGTTCAATACCAATCAGCATCAGAATTCCACCAAGAAGAATAGTCATATATGTGATTTGAATCAAAAGTCCCAGAAGGTAACTTTTAATGATTGATTCGGTTTCAAAGATTGCTTCTTTCACTTTCGGGTGATGATCGGTTTTGAACCACATAAATATGAACCTCAAAAGAATGTCTTTATAGAACAGCATTAGATAAATGTAAATCGGTAAAAGACCGATGAAAACAAAAATTCCGCTTAATGTAACGGCTGCACCACCAGCAAGCGAGGTTCCCATGTTCATCAGGTCATCACTTTTATCTTGTATAAAGGCTTTTTGGTCGGCACTATTGTATTTGGTAATCCTGCTGATCCAATCACTTAGCGAATTGATATGCTGGGTTACATTTGCCTTGATTTGTGGGAAATCTTTCACCAGTACACCAATCTGATTTGAAAAAAACCACACGATTAGTGCTACAAAAATTGCAACCAGCAAAATAGGCAGTATAATAGACAGAGACTCGGGAAATTTTCTTTTTTTCAGAAACCGGTAGATCGGGAGCAGCATGATGCTGATGAAAAAAGCCATCAACATAGGCATGATAATGTCTCGACCTATAACGAGTACAGTCACCAGTGCCATTAGCCCGATAAGTTCTATTGTGCGCTTAACGGTAAGGGGTAAATTGTTATTCATAAAAAGCTTATTCTGATTCGTTGTAAACACATTATGCTCAGAAATGTTTTTAATATGGGTGTTTGCACACATTTTGGATAGATGAAACCCTCTATTATTTACAGGAATAAAATCATTTACATTTTTTTAAAACAATTTCAATTCAATGCTTTTATCGGCATCGTTTTTGTAACGAAGCTGTTATGAAAAATAAAGATATTTATAATCTGCTTTTAGGTTTGCTGATCATGATATTTACTTATTGGTTTCTGTTCTATCAAATGGCACCTGCAAATAAAGGATCTGAAAAGGTTTTTGTATCGTTGCCACAAGATAACAAAGTGGAATAGTCGTCATTCCTTATCAGTTAATTTCCAGCGGCGGGCATGATTCCATGTTCGGTTGCTCCCTTATTCTATTTTTTTGATGTTGAATTTGATCTGATATAATCCCATTCTTCTCATTTTTTCACCCGTAGATTACGAAATTGGCGCATTTGATATTTTAAGCCTACTTTTATGGAAGGTGCGGCACTGCAAACCATGATTTATGAAGAACATTTATTTACCCTGCGTAATCAGATTGAATAGAAATATTGCCTTAATCTTATTCATCAGCGGATTGTTTAGCGCAATGGCTTTTGCTCAATCACCCTGGCAAAAACTATCTAAACAGCCATCAACGTTAGGTTTGGAGAAGGGCATTTCGACATTTGATGCTGGCGCTTTAACGTTAAGATTGGTAAATTCTTCACAGACTGTGGCGGGTTTGCAACCTAAATCGACCAGGAATTTCGATTTTATACCTGCTGATAGTTTAAAGGTGCGAAGTAGCGATGGACTTTATCATCTCGGCGATATTAACTTAAGATTACGTTTTTCGGGCGAGAGCGCCTGGAAAAGTTATAGTACGGCAGCTAAAAGACATCCGGTAAGAAATGTTGTACTTCCAAAGACAATCGTTGCGGCTAATTTAGATGCAACGCTTCCAGCCGATATTCCCCTGCAGATCACCAGAATTTGGGAGATGAAAAGTGGCCAGCTGGTGCTCCGCTTTCAGATCAAAAATAAAACAGAACGTTTTGTAGAGATCGGTGCGCTTGGTATTCCGATGATCTTTGACAATATCCTGGAAGGGAGAACGCTGGAGCAGACCCATGCCAATAATGTATTTTATGATCCTTACATCGGAAACGATGCCGGCTATTTGCAAGTTACCCGGTTGAGCGGACAAGCCCCTTCATTGTTGGTAATTCCGGTAAAGAATACTCCCTTTGAAGCCTATAATCCATTAAACGACGATAAAACACCCCGGGGCATTGCCTTTGAAGGATTTTACGAATGGATGGTACACAGTAAAGCATTTGCGGAAAATGAGTGGAAAAATGCAAACCCGTGGAACATCCCTACATCAGCCGTAATCAAGCCAGGTGAAACCAAAAATTATGCGTTGCAGCTTGTGGTTTCAGGAAGTGCAAAGGACACCGAGCCACGATTGATTCAGCTTCATAAGCCGGTAGCGATTTCTGTACCAGGTTATGTGCTGCCTAAAAATGTAAATGGAAAGCTTTTTCTGAAATACCCCAAGGAGGTACGAGCCATCAGCGTTTTTCCTGATAAAGCTATTGAGATCAAAGCATTGCCAACCACCAAAAGCGGATGGAAAGCTTATCAGTTGAAAGGGTTGACATGGGGCAGAGCAAGATTATCGGTTACCTATCGGGACGGTTTGACACAGACGATCAGCTATAAGGTTATCGAATCTGAAGAGGATGTGATCAATAGCTATGGCCATTTTTTGACTACGAAACAATGGTTTAGTGAACCAGATTCAATTTTTAAACGTAGCCCATCTGTAATTACCTATGACAATGAAAAAAAGGAACAGGTTAGACAAGATAACCGGGCATGGATTGCTGGCCTAAGTGATGAAGGCGGTGCGGGATCGTGGTTAGGCGCAATCATGAAACAATTGGTTAGGCCTGATCAAACGGAGGTTGACAAACTGAAGACTTTTGTGGACACGGTAATGTTTGGCAGAATTCAGCTTAAAGAAGGGCCTAAAAAATATGGGGTACGGAAAAGCTTATTTTATTATGCGCCAGACTCTCTTCCTAAAGGAACGTATTCAAATTCATTGAATTTCAAAACCTGGTCGGCATGGCCTAAAAAGGAAGCGGACAACCTGGAGCGATCTTATAACTACCCGCATGTCGCGGCTGCCCATTGGGTAATGTATCGCCTGGCCAGAAACTATCAAGGTTTGGTGGATGCAAACAGCTGGAAGCAACATTTAATTGATGCTGCAGAAACAGGTTTGGCTATGGTAACTATTGCACCTTACTATGCACAGTTTGGCCAAATGGAAGGAACGGTATTTTACCTGATTCTGAATGACCTGAAAAATGAGGGGATGCTGGAAGAGGCAGCAAAGCTTGAGAAAGTAATGAAAGCAAGGGCCGATCACTGGCGGTCGTTGGAATATCCGTTTGGTAGTGAAATGCCCTGGGATTCGACAGGGCAGGAGGAAGTGTACATGTGGTCGGATTATTTTGGCTACCAGGATAAGGCGAAAGTTACACTAGATGCAATATTGGCCTATATGCCTGTTGTGCCACACTGGGCTTACAATGGAAATGCCCGGAGGTATTGGGATTTTCTTTATGGCGGAAAATTACAACGGGTGGAGCGGATGATCCATCACTATGGATCGGCACTTAATGCGATTCCTGTATTAACCGATTACCGAAAAAATCCCGCTGATTTTTATCTCTTACGAGCAGGCTATGCAGGCTTGCTGGGGGCTATCTCGAATATAACACAAGAAGGTTTCGCGCCTGCTGCATTTCATGCTTACCCGTCTACTTTAGAGAATGATGGCATTTCAGGAGATTATGGATCCGGATTTTTTGGTTATGCCGTTAACACCGCAACCTACCTCATCAATCACGATGAATTCGGCTGGTTATCATTTGGAGGAAATATTATACAGAAGGACAACGACATCAGTGTCGTTCTTACTACATCAGCTAAATCTGCGGTATTTATTGCTCCTGTCGGATTATGGATTACATCCGATGCAGGTACTATTGAAATGGCGACCTACAATGCGGTAACCAAAACTGTCAGTTTAAAATTGGGCATCGCTACAAAAAATACCCCAAAGGCACTCTTGAGGATTAAACAGGCGGTTGATGAGAATTCGTCAGATCGTTACATGATCTTTAATCAAAAGCTATCTGCTCGTGGTGCTTATGATGTCCCGCTAAATTCAAGTGGTAGTTTAACTGTAACTATAGGAAAGCCCTAGCAGAGCGCGCGACTTCCAACTATACTGCCTTGCATCAAAATGTACACGATGAACCGGCAACATCGTGAACGGTTTTGAAATTATCAGGTGATTCGCTTCACTCCGAAGCAATACCATTTAACTGTTTGTTTTGTCCACGGACATGAGTTGTGAACTAAAAGTTGTTGATTATTATCAAATAATTACGTTGCAAGTCCGCAGTGCCCACCACCACGTTTAAAAATAAGACCATTATTTATTTACTTTGTAGTATTGGTAATACAGAAAAGAGTGTATTTATGTGCTTTTGAAATGCTTGTTAAGAGATATTCATTGCCTGATTGTAAAATATACTTTTGTCCCCCTATATGTAGCCCCTGAATCCATGTCTTGTCTGAACATATTCACTATCAGTGTATAGTAGAATGGTTGAAATCTGGCAAAACTTATGGTCTGGCATGCATATGAGTTGATCTGGTATTATTAGTAACGTCTTTTTTTTTATATATAAGGAATCTTTCCGGTAGGAAGTAATGAATAAATTTAAACGCTGTAAAAACCAATCATCCAATTTTTTTAAAGTTATCACCTTGTTTTTATCGCTCATGGTATTCGAGCGGTCGGAAGTTGCTGCGCAATATGGTGCAACTGCTTTATACACAGATTACAAAGGGTACTGGACGTCTGCGGTTGGTGCGATTAATTCAGTGCAACCGGATAATAAGCATAACCTGCTGGGCTTTAAGTGGAATGGTGTAAATTATTCTACCGGAGTTAACGATTTACTACTTGCAACAAAAATAAGTTTTACAGCTGGAAGCTATCAGGCATTTCCTGTGAAAGACATTCCCTTGCCAGGTACAGCATCGAACTTTGTAGGGCTAGGTCAGCTGGAAGATGGCGTAGATAACGGAGGAGTGTACCCATATTCTGTTCCTGTCACAGTATCCCAGATATTGACAAGAGGAATCAGGGGATTGGATATGGGCTCATGTATCACAAACATTCCTTCTACTGCACAGCCTTTGAGTTTCAATTTCGGTGCGATTGCTGATGATTCTCAGATAGGGGACGGTATTCCTGATATTGTAATTACGCAGGTTGCTCAGGCGACCGGTGCTTTGGATGAAGTGTATTTTGAGGATGCTAATGGTGTTTTGGTTGGGAACAAAATTAGTATAGATCAATCTGCAATATCATCCATGGGTAACTGGCTTCCGGATTTTTATAACCCCAATACTGGCGTTATACAGCCAGGATTTATTAAGACAGACAGACCTATTCGGATATGGGCTGCCGATGCCAGTGCTTTTGGGATCACTTCCTTTAATTATCAGAAACCGCTTGTTCTGCGTTATAAGCTAGGGGGCAGCAGCGATCCAGCTTTTCTGGCGTTTAATACAAAGTTCATTACGCTGGTGACGGCAAATGACGATCTGGCGGCCACAACATTAGGCGTGCCAATAGTTATTGATGTGCTAAATAATGACATTCCTAACAATCAAGCCTCATTGTCGTCTTATACAGTACCTACCTCATCAGCACACGGTACAATTGTGAAGAACGCTAATGGAACGTTAACCTATACGCCGGCCGCCGGATATTACGGACAGGATACATTTACTTACTCCATTTGTACTACTATTAATGGCACGCTTACGTGCGACGATGCTATCGTAACCATCAATATAGCCCCTGATGTTGCGGCTCCTGTTTTTACTTCAGGAAACAATATCCGCTGTCAGGGAGCAGGTGCGAATACATATACCGCAAGTTCTGCTTTTGCCACCTCTATGGCTTTTGCAGTAAGTCCAAATACTGCAGGAACGGTAGTCACCTCGCCAATGACAACTGCGTCAAATGTGGGCACAGCGACGGCCACAGTAACCTGGGCATCTGACTTCTATGGAACAGCGACGGTGACTGCGATAGCCCATGGGTCCAATGGTCCGAAATCCTCCACTTATAATGTAACGGTAAATCAGGCGCCAACACTTACAGCAAGTGGAAATACACAGAATGTATGTGCCGGAATGGCAATTAGTTCAACCTTTACGTGGGGTGGCGGAGCAACTGATGTTTCTTATTCAGCTTTGCCTGCTGGGCTAAGTGCAACAAAAAGTGGGAAGGTTTTAACTGTAAGCGGTATCCCAACTGCAAGTGGAACTTATACGGTTTCTACAACGGGACAAACTTCACCCTGTAATGCTGTGAGTTTAGCAGGAGCGATAACAATAAATGAAGCGCCAACATTAGTGGCATCGGGCGAAAATCAAACGGTTTGTGCAGGCACATCGATAAGCTCAACCTATACCTGGGGTGGTAGTGCAACTGATGTTTCCTATACTACATTACCTGCGGGTTTAACTGCATCTAAAAACGGCAAAGTGTTAACTGTTAGTGGTACACCAACAACCAGTGGAACCTATTCCGTATCAACTCTTGGTCAATCCTCAACCTGTTCTCCGGCATCAGTTAGTGCAAGTGTAAATATCAATCCTTCGGCTACATTAACAACGACAGGAAACGTTAACCAGACAGTTTGCGAGACTACCGCGATTACGCCTATTGAATTTGCGTGGGGAGGATCGGCCACGGATGTGAGTTACACGACTCTTCCGGCTGGATTGATTGCTGTTAATGATGTTGTAGCCAAAAAGCTGATCATAAGTGGAACGCCTACCGCCTCAGGAACTTTTACAGTGAGTAGTGTCGGACAAATTACCCCATGTTTGCCGGCTACATCGCAAGTAACAATAATGGTCACTAAAACGGCAGCGCCAACGGCATCAGATCAGACTTTCTGTGAGATTGAGCATGCTACTGTGGCTAATCTTGTTGCGGCAGGTACAGCAGTTAAATGGTATTCTGCATCAGCTAACGGAACAGCTTTGGCTTCATCTACCACCCTGGTAAATGGTTCGACCTATTATGCTACGCAAACGTTAAATGGCTGTGAAAGTGCAGTAAGAACCGCAGTAAAAGCAACCATTTATCCAAGCCCGCAAGGTTTCAGCGATGCCGTTACTTTAGCATGTGATGGCGTTCTTAACTATAATATCCAAACATCAAATCTGAATAACACAGGTAAAGGTGGAAACAGTGTGCCTTCAGCTTTCACATGGACGGTAAACAACAATGCAGAAGTAGCAGGTGCATCTGCCGGTTCAGGCAACAGCATTAGTCAGACGCTGATAAATAAGAGCAATGCCATTCAGACTATTATTTATACTGTTACTCCAACTTCCACGGCTGCCGGAGGGTGCGTTGGTAATGCATTTACGATCACCACAACTATACCTGTTTGTTCTTCGTTGAATATCACCAAAACAACACCGTTGGTTTCTGTTAGCCAGGCTGGAGATGTAATTCCTTATACGATAGTTGTTAAAAATACCGGGAATTCAAATCAAAATAATGTTGTCGTTACAGATGCTTTACTTGGTGGTGTTTTGTCAAATCCTGCGAAAACAGGCGGCAATACAGATCAGATTCTGGAAAAGAACGAAGTCTGGACTTACACAGGTTCTTATACAGTGCTCCAAAGTGATCTGAATAGCAATGGCAACCCGACTGCTGCAAGCGGACAAATTAGTAATGTGGCCAGTGTTAACACTACTGAACTTCCAACTGCTCAAACTGCAAGCGCAAATGTTAATATTTCTATTTTACCGGGTGTAACATTAGTCAAAACGATTGATGGAGCCATTCCGTCGGTTGCAGGAGGTGTTTTAAAATATAACCTGGTTATTAAAAATACCGGTAATGTCACCTTAAGCAATTTGGTAGTTACCGATGCCAATGCAATTGTTGCGGGTTCTCCTGTTTCTAGTCTGGCTCCGGGTGCGAGCATTACACTTACCGCATCCCATACTTTAACTCAAG
>NZ_LECU01000004.1 GCF_001027745.1 Pedobacter sp. BMA | reverse complement strand
ATATGTCATTTAAGCTCGAATAGCTTATCTAAAGAAATTTAGGTGCCTATATCGGTGGTGTCCACCTCTTCCCATTCCGAACAGAGAAGTTAAGCCCACCAGAGCCGATGGTACTGCGGTAACACGTGGGAGAGTAGGTCGGTGCCAAATCTTAAACTGCCTAAAAGCAGATTAACAAGAACCCTTGCAGTAACAACTGTGAGGGTTTCTTCGTTTATATAGCACTCTGGGGATTTTAATACACATATTCTGTGCTGACTTCCGGATAAATATTTTTTATCTTCGCAGCTTAACTCAAACCATTATATTTTGCAAACGCTAGTACAGTTATCATCAGGGGAACTTCAGGGGGCCACTACTTTAAAATTATCTGAAGGCCTCACTGAATTTCCATTGGAGATTTTTTCGTTGGCAGAAACGCTGGAATATCTGGATCTTTCTGGTAATCAGTTGTGCCGTTTACCTGATGATTTCGGAAGACTCAGCAAGTTGCGGGTTTTCTTTGCTTCGGATAATCTGTTCACAAGTTTACCAGACGTTTTAAGTGATTGCCCCGTGCTCAGTATTGCTGGTTTCAAATCTAATCAGATTGAACATATCAGCCCTGCGGCGATTAATGCAAACTTAAAATGGCTGATTCTTACCAATAACCGGATTACTGATTTGCCATCGTCTATTGGTGATTGCGTGCATCTGCAAAAGCTGATGCTTGCCGGTAATCAGCTTACTGCATTACCTGAGTCGCTGGTTAACTGCCGGAAATTAGAGTTGCTGAGGATTTCAGCTAATCGCCTGGATCATTTACCTCAGTGGTTGATTTCAATGCCAGGGTTAGCCTGGCTGGCATTCTCAGGAAATGAAATACAACAGAACGCAACAGACTTTCCTGATTTGGCAACTATTGATGTTGAACAGATCACCCTGATGAATATGCTGGGAGAGGGTGCCTCGGGTACCATTTACCGCGCTTCTTTACTGGAGGCAGATTTACTGCAGGATGCTGCAGTAAAGATTTTTAAGGGTAATGTAACTAGTGATGGTTACCCACAGGATGAGATGAGAGCATATATCGCTGCTGGTGCTCACCCGGCTATTGTAAAGTTGTTGGGTAAGATTCATTTCAGCCACGAGGACAGAAACGGGGTGGTGATGGAATTGATTCCTCAGGAGTTCTTTAACTTGGGAAGGCCTCCGAGTCTGGACAGCTGTACGAGGGACATTTTTGAAGATGAAGTAACTCTTTCAGCTCAGCAGCTGCTGGAAATTGCAAAGCGTATTGCCGATGTTGGCTTGCATTTGCACAGTAAGGGTATTATTCACGGAGATTTGTATGCGCATAATATCCTGGTTGATCCGTCCGGTAAAACGCTTTTTGGTGATTTTGGCGCCGCCTCCTTTTACAACAGGAGCAATGACGAAACAGCCTTTTCTCTTGAACGGATTGAAGTAAAGGCATATGGCTATTTGCTGGATGATTTACTTTCCATTACCAGAGATGAGTTTGAAGCCTATCAGGCTGTTTGTTTAATCAGAGACAGGTGTTTAGCGATCAATCAAAATGATCGACCAGGCTTTAAGCAAATAGTGGAAGAACTGGGTGTGTTGTGATATTAACTGTTGGCTTCTTCTTTTACCGCTAACTGCCCGCAAGCTGCATCGATGTCTTTTCCACGGCTGCGACGGATATTGGTGGTGATGCCCTGACTCTTCAGGTAGTTTGCAAATGCATCAATTTTATCACCTTCGGCATTCGTGAAATCGGCAAAAGAGATCGGATTGTATTCGATCAGATTGACCTTACAAGGGATATGTTTACAGAACTTTGCCAGATCCATCGCATCAGAAATTTCATCATTAAAATGGTTGAATACAATGTACTCGTAAGTAACCGGGTTCTTGGTTTTTGCAAAATAATATTTTAATGCTTCAGCCAATGATTTTAATGAGTTGGCCTCATTAATCGGCATAATCTCATTTCGCTTTTTATCATCTGCCGCATGAAGTGATAATGCCAGATTGAATTTAACACCATCGTCGCCAAGTTTCTTGATCATCTTAGCAATGCCAGCCGTAGAAACTGTTATGCGCTTATAGCTCATGTTCAGTCCGTCTGGAGCGGTAATCCGGTCGATAGACTTTAAAACATTTGCATAATTTAAAAGTGGCTCGCCCATACCCATGTATACAATATTGGTTAGGGGGTTATTATAGTTCTGTTTTGCCTGCTTATCGATTAAAACGACCTGATCATAAATTTCATCGGCATTCAGGTTACGTTTACGATCCATATATCCCGTTGCACAGAATTTACAGGTTAAGCTACAACCAACCTGCGAACTTACACAGGCGGTCATACGGTCTTCAAGTGGGATTAAAACGCCTTCAACAATGTTTCCATCGGCCAGGCGAAAAGTATTCTTGATGGTATGGTCGTTACTGAACTGGGAGTTGTTGACCTGAACAGCATTGATGGTAAAACCTTCATCCAAAGCTTTGCGCAAGTCTTTTGAAAGGTTGCTCATCTCCTCGAAGTTGGTTGCGGATTTTTCCCATAACCACTGATAGATTTGCTTAGCCCTGAACGCAGGTTGTTGCATTGCAACAAGGTGCTGTTGTAATTGAGGCAAATCCAGTGAGCGGATATCGATTTTCTTAGCTGTTACCATTTGCTGCAAAGGTACTCAAAAAGCTTTTAAGCTGAAAGGCGAAAACATAAAGCAAAGTGTTGCCGCTCAGAATTTTACATTTTAAAGGCTATCTTCCTCTGCCTCTGCTATTTTGTTTTGGTCCGCTTTTGCCTTTAGAGGGACGTGCATTTCTGTTGGTTGAGCTGTTTTTACCTGCGGATTTTGAAGTTGAATGACTTGTACTTTTTTTAAGGCCTGGTTTCTGACCGGTGTTTTGTGTGCTCTTGATTGTTTTTTTCGGTTTAGATTCCCGAAGTTCGGGGATATCGTCCTGCAGTCCCGGTTTTTTAACCGATGGTTTTTTGCTTTTTGATGATACTTCTGAAGATGATTTCTCAACGCTTTTCATAATGCCGCTCAGTTCATCTTCTGAAAGCTCACGAAATTCGCCCGTAGGGATACCTTTTAAACTGATGTTCATGATCCTGGTACGTTCAAGTTTGGTTACCTCATAACCAAAATGCTCGCACATTCTGCGGATTTGACGGTTAAGTCCCTGGATCAGGATAATGTTAAATACATAGTTACTGACCTGGCGAACTTTACATTTACGGGTATTCACACCCAGGATGGGTACACCGTTACTCATTTCGAAAATAAAGTCTTCGGTAAGCGGCTTGTTTACCGTTACCAGATATTCCTTTTCGTGCTTATTTCCCGCACGAAGTATTTTGTTAACGATATCACCGTTGTTGGTCAGGAAAATAAGTCCCTGGGAATCTTTATCCAGGCGCCCGATCGGAAAAATCCGTTCACTGTAATTGACGTAATCTACGATATTGTCTCTTACGTTTGATTCTGTAGTACTGGTGATCCCAACGGGTTTGTTAAACGCCAACAATACGAAGCTTGATTCTTCTTTAGGCTCTATATTGTGCCCGTTAACCATCACTTTGTCGCCAGCAAAAACCTGATCACCAATTTTGGCCCGTTTGCCGTTTATAAAAACATTTCCTTTTTCTATAAATCTATCGGCCTCGCGGCGCGAACACAGCCCACTCTCGCTGATGAATTTGTTTAGACGGGTAGCCGTATTGTTGTTCATAATGCAATTTTACGGAAATAAATTCTGTATCACTACAAATACACAAAGAACACCAGGTTTTCGCTGATGTTCTTTATATTAATAAGGCTGATCTAAAATTTCTGTTCGTCGGCACTTGGGCCATAACTGCCCGGAATTGGAATATTAAGTAGCCTTAGGTAAACCCCTAATTGTGCACGGTGGTGAATAGTTTGACTATAGGCAACCCTGATCATTTCATACTTAGTCATATCTCCGAGAATCTGGTCTCCATTTCTCAGGATCCATTGTTTATCAAATTCACCTTCATTGGCACTTTCCAGATCTTTTTTGCCACTTGAATAACTTTCTTCCAAAATTTGAATCAGATCGGCATTATTGCTCACTTTTTTCTCTTCATATGGAGCAGTGGCAAAGTCCAGTCCATCAGTATTGATTGCTAAACTAATCCAGGAGGGTAGTTCGGCAATGTGGCTGGCCAGCGATTTAAGTTTCATGCTTTTTTCGTGTGGCGCCCAATCAAATTTGTCCTCTGGTACCAGCGTAAGGAATTTTTTTGTGGTATTGAATTCTGATTCCAGTTCTTTCAATAATGCTTTAATAATATCCATTTTCTTTTGATTTAGTTTTTCGATTGTGTTCATTTCCATTAATAATAGATCGGCTATGCTCATGCTTTTAGCGTTTTGTTTCTACAAAGGAAACGGGGGTGAGTGACAACCCTATGGCAGTGTGAAAAAAAGAATTAGTAATTTACAGGTAGCATACTCATATATTCACTTAATGGGATATGTTGTTTTTTAATGAAAGCTTTTTCAATATTTTTCAGGCAGATAATTCTGGTGAGATTAAAATCCCGGTATTGGTTTCTGAAATGGCACCAGGCAATGAGGTGCCAGCTAAAGGCATAGAAAATCAAACCAATAGGTTCTACTTCCCGCAGGCTTGCTTCTTCTTTTGCATTTTTATATTCCAGCCGAAGCATCTGGTTTTCGGAGATGGCATGTTGAATAAGCGAAAGGTATTGGTAATTGAAGGTCAGGCATTCCGGGATCTGCAGTTTAATGTGCTGATTCATCGCCTCCATCTTTTCTTTTTGACTGGTTTTTAATACCGCCTTCACTTTAGTGAGTGCTGCAGCATAATGTGAACGGATGGATTGATCTGCAAAACCGTTTACAAGGCGTTCTACCAGCAGGAAGGCATTTGCTTCATCCATGTTGAAAGAAACGGGAGGCAGAAAGTATCCCTGAACCAGGAAATATCCTTTGGGCTGTTCAAAGCTAACGGGTATGCCTTGTTCTTGTAAGGATTTGATATCGCGATACACGGTACGCACACTGATTTCGAACCGCTCTGAAATCTTTTCTGCGGTGATGTATTTCCTGGATTGAAGTAAAGTTAATATGCCGAAAAGGCGGTCGATACGGTTCATGTGTTTTGGCTTGATTAAAATTAAAAAAATTACCGGAGATAAGTCGGATGATTATCTATAATTCACGAAGCAATCACTGCAGCTCAGGTCTGTGAGTCTTAATCATATTTCCTTGGTATGTTATTTGTGTGAATGGAGCAGAATTGTCTTATCGTTAAACTTTCGTTTAGATATTGAGACACAATTTTTAGTTCATGGCAGCCGCAATTCAAAAACGATTTTTCAGGGCCGTAAAAGGAAAAGTAATTATAGGATTTTTATTTGCCTGTTTTGCTTTGTTGATGGCCTGGGGAATCAGCAAATTCGCCTTTACGCGGATGTTGAGTACCGTTGAAGAAATTTCTGCGCCAAATGATCGCTTACGCATTGTGAATGACCTGTCACACAAAATTGCCAGACTCGACCAGTTACAGCGTGATGAAGCTTTCAATAAACAAGGTAATTACAACTTTTTAAGGGAATCCAGAAGGTTGAGATCGAGTTTAGATACACTACGCAAACTTTACAGTGACGACTCGCTGCAACTAAAAAGAATCAAATCAATCAAAAATTTACTTGTACAGCGCGATAAACAGTTTATTGCATATTTGCAGGTTCGGGAGACCCTGGTGAATACAAAATCATTTTCTGATGAGGTAGAGAAACTTAATGAACTTGTTGCATCCCGTGCGAGACAAACCGATAGTGCGGTTTTAACCACAGAGACGACTACTTCTACGACTACAGTTGCACCAGAGGAAGAGGAAAAGTCAAGGGGCTTTTTGAGCAAACTTTTCGGAAAGAAAAAAGCCGACGTGTACAAAATCATCAATGAAGAATTTAAGGTAAAACGCGACACGCTTAATGCGAAGGCGGAAGATAGCATTATGAAAAGTATGACTGGCTCATTGAAAAATATTGAGCTGGAACAGCGCCAGAAAAGTCAGAAGTTTTTAAAGCGTGAAGCTGATCTATCTAATGCGAGTAATGCGCTAACCAATCAAATTCTGCAGATTTTAAGGGAGGTGGAAGGGCAGGCTGTGGCACAGGTAGACCTTAACGGCATACAGGCAAAGGAGGTGGTAAACGATGGGATTACCCAGATTACAGCCATTATCATTACCTTCTTTTTACTTACTGTGATTTTGTTGTATTTGATTTTGACTGATATTACAAAGAGTAACCGGTATAGAAAGGAATTAGAGCAGGCTAAAGATGAGGCTGAATATCATGGAAAAGCTAAACAGCGGTTTTTATCGAACATGAGCCATGAGATCAGGACGCCATTACAATCTATTCTGGGTTATGCCGAACTGATCGCGCAGCAGGACTATCCAAATAAAAAGGATGTGAACGCCATATACCACTCTTCGATACACTTGCTTCAGATTGTGAATGAAGTGCTGGATTATAACCGCATCATTTCAGGGGAATTCAAGTTTCATAATCAACCGTTTAATATCCGTAAAATTCTCGATGAAGTGATATCTGTTGTGCAGCCTTTGGCTGAGCAGAAATCACTCACGCTAAACGTTCAATTGGATCTGGGCGATATTGAGTTTGTAAACGGCGATGCTTTCAGGCTGAAACAAATTTTGTTTAACCTGTTGGGAAATGCGGTGAAATTTACTTTGAGGGGCGAGATCAGTTTAACGGTATCGATCAAGAAACAGTTAGATCATTTACACTTCCATTTTACGGTGAAGGACACAGGTATTGGTTTTGAACAAAAAGATATGGAGCGGATATTTAATGAATTCGAACAAATTGAATCTCCGGAGCAATATGTATTGAATCAAACGGGAACAGGGTTGGGCTTACCAATTGTTAAATCGTTAATTGAGGCACAGGGAGGTAGAATACACGTAAAAAGTAAACTGGGTTTAGGAACGACATTCAATATTTATTTAACCTACACACAAGCACCAAAGCAAATTGACGACGTATCTGATCCACAAAAATATACAATTGTAAATCAGGGAACAGTTTGGGTGATCGACGATGATAAGCTTATTGTTGATCTTTGCGGGTTGATATTTGATAGACATGGAATTCCTTACAAAAGTTTTAATCAGGTAGCTGATATACTCCGTGAAAGTGTTGATTCGGAATTAAAGTTTGTGTTGATTGATATGCGGCTTCCGGAAATGACTGGTTTAGAGCTTTGCCATATATTGAAGAAGAAGCTGCCAGATACTGTTAAATTTTATGCCATCACCGCGCAGGTTTTACCTGAAGAACGTGAAATGGTTTTGAGTGAAGGCTTTGACGGATTGATTATGAAGCCTTTCCGTGCTGTTGATCTGCTTTCAATTTTTGAGAAGAAGCAAATACCGGAGGAACACGTTGAGTTTGATTTATCATCGCTGGAAAAGATGACTTTCGGTGATCAGCAAATGCTGGAAAAGATTCTTAACCGGTTTAAACAGGATTGTAAGGATGACTCCAGGGAATTAAAAGAGTTGCTGGTTGAAAACAATCGTGATAAGTGCCGTTTAATTGTACATCGCCTTGCAGGCAGGATAGCACAAATGGGTGCTGCTAAGCTGGCAAATGCCTTTCGATTGCTAGAAATCGAAGTAGCGGAAAAGGGCCTGACTGATCATATCAAGACGGAGATGGTCACCCAACTCGGTCAGCTGGACATCCTGATTATTGCGATTGAGGACATGACATTTGTGGTATAAGTTCTCTGAAAAAAAATCGTTATATACTATAACCATAAAATTGTATGTTTGGTTAAACACACAATTCAAATCTAAAACCCATTAAAAAATGAATTTCACAAAAAAAATCTTCCTTACGTTAATTGCCGGATTGCTCACCATTAGCATGTATTCTTGTAAAACAAAAAAGATGGTTGCCAAGCCTGCACCTGCGCCTGTTGCAAAACCAACTCCGCCTATGGAAACCAAAAAAACAGCACCTGTAGAGAAAGAAGTTGAAGAAGCGGCACCAGTTCAGAAGCCTGATTTTAATTTAGATAATATTCAGTTTGAATTCAATTCATTTGTATTAAAAACTTCTTCATTCTCTATTCTTGATAAAGCGGTAAGTGAGATGAAAAAATCTCCCAATACAAAATTCGTGTTAAACGGACATTCTTCAGCAGAGGGTACTCCGGAGCATAATATGTCGTTATCTATCGACAGGGCTAACGCTGTAAAATCTTACTTTGTAAACGCCGGATTAAGTGCAGATAAATTTACCATTGTTGGTCACGGTGAGAAAGAGCCGATTACCAGCAATGATACAGAAGAAGGCAGGATTATGAACAGAAGAACGGAAATAAAGGTTCAGAACTAATTTCGTTATTGTTATAAACAAAAAATGCCAGCTGTTGGGCTGGCATTTTTTATATCAGGCAGTTTAATTAAACCGTCATTACATCTTTCTCTTTTAATTCGGCATGTTTATCCACTTTGATGATATACGCGTCGGTTAGCTTTTGTACCTCTCCTTCGCCGGTTTTGATCTCATCGTCAGATACGCCTTCGCCTTTTAGCTTCTGGATTTTGCTGTTGGCATCTTTACGGATATTACGAACAGTGATCCGTCCGCGTTCAGCTTCTTCTTTTACTTTTTTAACCAGGTCTTTTCTACGTTCTTCAGTTAACGGTGGTACCACTAAGCGGATTACAATACCATCATTTTGAGGATTGATGCCAATATTGGCCACCTGGATAGCTTTTTCGATTGCAGTTAAAAGTGATTTTTCCCAGGGTTGAATGACAATGGTCCGTGCATCTGGTGTATTGATACTTGCAACTTGCGACAATGCAGTTGCTGCACCATAGTAGTCAACAAAAATTCCATCGAGCATACCAGCAGAAGCCTTTCCAGCTCTAATTTTTGTTAATTCGGCTTCACAATGATCGATCGCTTTGTCCATCGAAGATTGTGCATCCATTAGTTGTAATTGTATGAGCTCATTCATAATGTGTGTATATCTATAGAAATAGTTTTAAGATTATTTAACCACTGTGCCGATTTGTTCACCGTTGGCTATTTTCATGAAGTTACCATGCTTGTTCATATCAAACACAATAATTGGAACCTGGTTTTCTTCACAAAGTGTGAAGGCCGTCATGTCCATTACGTTTAAGCCTTTTGCGTAAACTTCTCTAAAAGAAATTTCTTCGTATTTGGTTGCTGTAGGATCTTTTTCCGGATCTGCAGTATAAATACCATCAACACGGGTTCCTTTCAATACTGCATCGGCTTTGATTTCGATCGCACGAAGTGCAGCGGCAGAGTCAGTTGTGAAATAAGGATTTCCTGTTCCGGCGCCAAAAATTACTACACGTCCTTTTTCAAGGTGACGTACTGCACGCCTGCGGATAAATGGTTCACAAATCTGCTCCATTTTTATCGCGGTGAGTAACCTGGTTTTAATCCCAACTTTTTCCAGTGCATCCTGAAGGGCCATCGAATTAATTACAGTGGCTAACATACCCATGTAATCAGCCTGCGCCCTGTCCATTCCGCTTTTTTCAGCACTTAAGCCCCTGAAAATATTTCCACCCCCAATAACAATTGCAATTTCTAATCCTTTGTCGTGCACTGCTTTGATGTCTTCTGCATATTGCTTAACACGTTCATTATCAATTCCGTATTGTTTGTCGCCCATTAGCGATTCTCCGCTAAGCTTTAATAGGATGCGTTTGTATTTCATGACTTCAAAAATATTAACATTTTTTTAATACCTAGCTATGCTTTTAAATAATTGATGTAATTATTTCGTTGAGATGCTTTCACCCTTAAATATTACTTGCTGTAATTCGAGGTTTTGATTCAGCAGTAGAAGATTTGCGTCGCTTCCAACTTCAATGCTTCCTGAATATTCCTCACCACCTATTAGTTTTCCAGGATAAAGACTGCTCATTTTGATTGCCTCAGGTACCTCAATATTGCAGTGATTTACGCAGTTTTGAAGTGCCTTTAACATCGTTAATGATGAGCCTGAAAGCGTACCATCAGGCATTACGAATTTATTGTCTTTCTTGATATGTTGGTATGGTGGTATGTTGCAGGGCGTAACTGCATCTGTGATGAGGAACAGTCGTCCTTTTGATAATTTGTAGGCAATTTTAACTACTTCATAGTCCAGGTGTTCTCCATCAACTATGATACTCGCCATGGCCTTTTGGTGATTAAAAAAGGCGGTTGGAATTCCAGGTTTACGGTGATGAACGGGGCTCATCGCATTGAATAAGTGAGTGGTGGTTTTTATTCCATTATCGTATGCCATGGTGGCTTCACTAAAGCTTGCGTCGCTATGGCCTAAAGAAACAAGGACGTTATGATCCAGTAAATATTGTATGACTTTTTCATCCTGACATTCAGGAGCGATGGTCATCATTTTGATTACCCCATCTCCGCGGTCCAGTAATTCTTTTATCTCATCTAAGCTGGCCTTACGTACGAATTCGGGTATGTGTGCACCCAATCGTTTAGGATTTAAATAAGGCCCTTCCAGGTGCAAGCCAAGGAAATTCCTGGCCTGTTTTGCAAAGGATTTTGCTGTATTAATGCACTCCTTGAAAACCTCAGGAGAGTTTGTTGCCATACAGGCCAAAAATCCGGTAGTTCCCTTTCTTAACAAATCATCCTCCATAATGGTCAGTGATTCAATGGTTGGCTCAGCTGAGAAAAGCCTTCCTCCTGCACCATATATCTGTAAGTCAATGAACCCTGGAACAACCAGATATTCAGGATTTATAGACTCTGCATTCTCGATTGAGGTAATTTTTCCATCTTCTATAGCTATGCGCTTGGCATAGTTTATAGTATCATCACGGTAATATTTTGCATTTGAAATATTAAGCATAGGTGTTTTGTATAGATCCTAAAGTTAATCAGTTCAGGATAAAATGTGTGGCAATGAATGTCAAAAAGATTCGGTATATTTTTGGGCAAAAAAAAAGGTCCCAATTTCTTGGAACCTTTTAATATGTTTAGGGATGCCTATGCACCTAATTGAACACGTTTGAAAGCCGTTACTGTTAAACCTTTAGCGGTGTTATCTAAAAATTTACGAACATCTACCGAACTGTCTTTCACAAACTCCTGGTTTAATAAAGTACTGTCTTTGTAGAATTTATTCAATTTACCGGCAGCGATTTTTTCTACCATTTCTTCTGGTTTACCTTCCTGACGGATTACATCTTTAGCGATTTCAATTTCGCGCTCGATTGTAGCCGGATCAACACCATCTTTATCAACAGCAACCGGGTTCATTGCCGCAATCTGCATTGCAACATCTTTACCAGCTTCAGTAATATCTGCGCCATTAGCACCTTCGAATACTACTAAAACGCCCATTTTACCGTTCGAGTGAATGTAAGAAACGATTTTTTCGCCAGAGATATTTGCATATTCCTGGATAACGATTTTCTCACCGATTTTACCAGTTAGTTCAGTAATAGTTTCAGCAACCGTACGTCCGTCTTCTAATGCAATAGCTGATAATTCTTCTGCAGAAGCAGGATTGTTTGCAACAGCTGCAGCTAAAACAGCTTGAGCAAGATTACGGAAATCTTCTACTTTAGAAACTGGTTCAGTTTCGCAAGCTAAAGCAACTAATTTACCGTTTGTACCATCGGCTGAAACAGCGATTGATACCAGACCTTCAGAAGTAGCATTACCAGAACGGGCGGCAGATACTTTTTGACCTTTTTTGCGCAATAAATCAACAGCTGCTTCGAAATCGCCATTAGCTTCAACTAAAGCTTTTTTGCAATCCATCATACCAGCACCAGTTTGTTGGCGTAGTTTATTTACATCTGCGGCAGTAATTTGTACTGTAGACATTTTATTTCTTTTTTAAAAATTTACAATCTTGTTTATAACAACTACAGGTTACAAGTTACAAGTGCCAAGTTAAACTCATGTTAAGCCAACTTAAAACCTGAAACCAGTAACCTGTAATTTAAAAAATATGACTATTCTTCTGTTTTAGTTTCTTCTGATGAAGATGCTTCAACTTCCGCTTCAGCAGCTTTTTTGCGTCTTGGCTCTTTCGATTCAGGAGCATCAGCAGCAGCTTTAACAGCTACAGCTTCTTTTTCAGCTTCATCATCTTTTTCGCGTTTACGCTCATCTAAACCTTCTTCAATCGCTTTGATAATTACATCAGTAATTAAAGAGATAGATTTTGTAGCATCATCATTCGCAGGAATTGGGAAATCGATGTTAGAAGGATCAGAGTTAGTATCAACCATCGCAAAAGTAGGGATGTTTAATTTCAACGCTTCAGTTACCGCGATGTGCTCTTTCTTAACATCAATTAAGAATAACGCTGCAGGTAAACGGTTTAAATCAGCGATACCACCTAAAAGTGATTCTAATTTAATACGCTCACGTTGGATCATTAAACGCTCTTTTTTAGATAAGATAGCATAAGTACCGTCTTTAGTCATTTTATCGATGTTAGACATCTTTTTGATTGACTTACGTACTGTAGCAAAGTTAGTTAACATACCACCTAACCAACGTTCAGTTACGAAAGGCATGTTTACTTTTTTAGCTTGCTCAGCTACAATTCCTTTTGCTTGTTTTTTTGTTGAAACAAATAAAACTTTACGTCCTGATTTTACGATTTGTTTAATCGCAGCCGCAGCTTCTTCAGTTTTAGTTAAGGTTTTATTTAAATCTATAATGTGAATTCCATTACGCTCCATGAAAATGTAAGGAGCCATTTTTGGATTCCATTTACGGGTAAGGTGACCAAAGTGTACACCTGCATCCAATAAGTCTTGATAAGTTGTTCTTGCCATTGTCTTTGCCTCCTGTGATTAACGTTTACTGAATTGGAATTTCTTACGAGCTTTAGCACGTCCTGGTTTCTTACGCTCAACCATACGCATATCACGCGTTACCAGGCCTTTAGCACGTAATGCAGGTTTTTTATCCGCATCTAGTTCAACAATCGCTTTAGCAATAGCTAAACGAACAGCTTCTGCTTGTCCTTTTACTCCACCGCCTTTAACGTTTACAGTAATATCATATTGACCTGCAAGCTCAGAAACTTCTAAACTCTGGTTTACGATATATTGCAAAGGTAAAGTTGGGAAATATACTTTGTGGTCTTTACCGTTAACGGTAATTGCTCCAGCACCGTCTTTTAAGTAGATACGTGCAACAGCTGTTTTTCTTCTTCCTGAAGTGTTAGTAACTGACATTTCTTAAAGTTTAATGGTTTTTGGAGATTGAGCTGCATGAGGGTGGTTTTCACCAGCATACACAAAAAGATTGGTGTATAATTTTTTACCCAATTTAGTTTTCGGTAACATACCACGTACCGCTTTCTCGATTACACGTTGAGGGTGTTTCGCCATTAACTCTTTTGGAGAGATAAAACGTTGACCACCTGGATAACCAGTATAAGAAACATATTGCTTTTCGCTGAATTTGTTTCCTGTCAATTTAACCTTGTCTGCATTGATAACGATAACGTTATCTCCGCAATCTACGTGTGGGGTGTACTCAGGCTTGTTTTTACCACGGATGATCATAGCGATCTTCGATGACAAGCGCCCCAAAATCTCGCCTTGCGCATCAACAACAATCCACTGTTTGTTAACAGTTTTCGCATTGGCCGAGACAGTTTTGTAACTTAACGTATTCACTTGCTTGTATTTAATTTATTAAACAATTTATTATTCCCATTAAATTTGGGACTGCAAAGATAGATTAAATACTTTTATTATCAAATAGTTGAGGTGATTTTTTTTAGCACTGTTGCCGTTTCCGCGGTTACAATTTGTGATCTTAAAAATCTGATACACTTTTATTATAGCTTCTGTACTCCCTTATCCAGTTCCATAAGGCAAATGCTGCGATAATAGTAAAGATAAAGTATTCAACTCCGAAAAATTTAGCCCCTTTTAAAAAATACAAGTAAGTTGCTACAACATCAATCAATAACCATATTATCCAGCATTCTATTCTTTTCTCAATCATCAGTAATGTCGTAATCACACTCATCACTAAAATAAACGAATCTACAAAAGGATATGCGCTTGGTAAATTAAACAGCAGGGGAAACCAGTTGTGCAGCTGACTGGCTAAAGTACCGACCAATAGGGTTCCGGCTACACCAACAGCGAGCCAGATCAGGAATTGTTTCGGCGGCATAAAACTTACCTTCAGCTGTTTTCTCTGATCAGCTTCTTGCGGCTTCGGATTTGCCCATCGCCACCATCCTATAATGTTCGTAATGAAAAAGAAAACCATTAAAAACATATCCGGATAAAGCTGGATTTGATAATAAAAGAAAGCAGAGAGGAAAACATTTACTATTCCTGCAGGCCAGCTCCAAATACTTGCTCTGGCCGACAATATCACCGATAGTATCCCAGTAAGTACTGCGAAAAACTCCAGGTAACTCATGGGATAGCCAAGTACTTTGAAAAATATGCTGTGGGAGTTAAAAAAATCCATTTTAGGTAATTGAATGTCTAAATTAGAAAATAATTACCTGAGTCTGCTGGTTCTAAAAACAAAAATAAGCCCCTGGTGTTAGTAAAATATCGCATGGAGTTCACCTCATCATTAACCAACAAATTTCTTAAATGCATTATTTAGATAATATTTTCGGTTATCCTGTCCCGCTGTTTTTAAAGAACATTATTATTGGTGTTGTGGCGATTCTAATTGGGATATTACTAAGGTTTCTCATTCACAAACTCTTTTTGTTGCTATCAAGGTGGTGGGATTTTATCATTATCAAATCGACCATCAAGCACCTGCGCAGACCAGTGGCTTTGTTTATTCCGTTGCTATTGCTAAACTCTTCCCTGGATATTATGGTGATGCCGGCAGGCATCAGGTTACCATTGGATAAAGCCCTGGAAATTGCGCTAACGATAAATTTTGCATTGATTCTGGTTCGGCTGATTAACATTCTGGAGGATTTTTTCTATCTGAAATATGATCTCAACAAAGAGAATAACTTAAAAGAACGAAAAATAAGAACTCAGCTTCAGTTTGTAAGAAAGTTTATCGTTTCGCTCATCATCCTCATTACTGCTGCTATTATTCTACTCAGCTTTGAAAGCATGCGAAAAATCGGAGCAGGGCTACTTACAGGTGTTGGAATTGGTGGTATTATTATTGGATTTGCGGCTCAGAAATCATTGGGAAACCTGTTAGCTGGTTTTCAGATTGCCTTTACACAGCCCATCAGGATTGATGATGTATTAATTGTTGAAGGGGAATGGGGGAAAGTTGAAGAAATTACCTTAACCTATGTTGTAGTCAACATTTGGGACCAACGACGTTTAATATTACCCATAACTTATTTTATTGAAAAGCCGTTTCAGAACTGGACCAGGGTTTCGGCGGATTTATTGGGGACTGTTTTTTTATACCTCGACTATACTATACCAATCGAGCCGCTTCGTCAGGAGATGACCAGGCTACTTGATTTGAATCCGCTTTGGGATAAACGGGTAAATGTTGTTCAGGTTACTGACAGTACAAAAGACGGATCAATTGAGGTTCGCTTTTTAATGAGCGCTTCCAATTCATCCCGGGCGTTCGATTTACGCTGTAATATCCGAGAGGCGATGATTGCCTTTATCCAAAGTAACTATCCTGAAAGTTTACCGAAGAAAAGATTAGCATTCAAGGATAAATTTGATAACATATAATTCACCGCCTCAGGCACCTACACATGTAGCCAAAGATGCCTGAGGTGGTGAATAAATTTATTTAAACATGCCTTTTAACTTTGCAAGCTTTTCCTGCAAGTCACCTTCCGCATCTTTTGGTTCATTACGAGGCTTAAAACTCTGTTTTGGATTTGCTTTATAATCTTGCTTTGGTTTTTGCTGCTGTTTCGGCTCGCGGGTTTGACCCGCGGCCTTCGGACTAGCCTCAGTTTTCATCGAAAGAGAAATTCTTTTCCTGGCTGGATCAACTTCCATCACCGTTACTTCTACTTTTTGATGCACTTTTACAATATCGTTAGGATTGGCTACAAATCTATTGGCCAGCTGACTGGTATGAACCAGGCCATCCTGATGTACCCCTATATCAACAAAAGCCCCAAAATTAGTAATGTTGGTTACTATACCCGGAAGTTTCATTCCTACCCTAAGATCTGCTATTGCGTTTATGCCATCTGTAAAGCTAAAGGCTTCAAACTGTTCGCGCGGGTCGCGACCGGGTTTAGCCAGTTCTTTGAGAATATCGTTTAAAGTAGGCAAGCCGATATGTTCGGTAACATATTGCTGTGGCTTAATCTGTTTTTGCAACTGTGGATCTTTCATTAAGGCAGAAACAGTTGTACCCAGATCTTTGGCCATTTTATCCACTACATTGTAACGCTCAGGGTGTACACCACTGGTATCCAATGCGTTTTCTGCATTGCGGATGCGGAGGAAACCTGCAGCTTGTTCGTAGGCTTTGTCGCCCAGGCGGGGAACCTTTTTCAAACTTTCGCGATTTTTGAAAGCTCCGTTTGTATTCCGGTAGTCTACTATATTTTGAGCTAAAGTTGGCCCTAAGCCTGATACATAAGCCAAAATTTGTTTGGAAGCGGTATTGAGCTCTACCCCAACTGCATTCACAGCACTAATTACCGTGTCATCCAAACTGGCCTGCAGCTTATTCTGGTCTACATCATGCTGATACTGCCCAACACCAATGGATTTTGGATCTATTTTTACCAGTTCGGCTAACGGATCCATCAAACGCCGGCCAATTGATACGGCACCACGTACCGTTATATCCTGGGTTGGGAATTCCTCCCTTGCCACCTCGGATGCTGAGTAAATGGAAGCACCGCTCTCATTTACCATGACGATGGTTACATTTGGCAAGTTCAAACTGCGGATAAATGATTCGGTTTCTCTGCCAGCCGTTCCGTTTCCAATAGCAATGGCTTCAATATTATATTTCTGACAAAGTTGTTGAATGACAGTTTCTGCATTTTTAACGTTCCCCTGGCCCGTATGCGGGTAAATGGCAGTATTTTCCAGTAACTGACCTTGCTTATCTAAACAAACTACCTTACAGCCTGTCCGGAATCCAGGATCAATTGCCAATACGTTCTTTTGGCCCATTGGCGCCGCAAGCAGAAGTTGTCGCGCATTTTCAGCGAATACCCGAATAGCTTCTTCATCTGCTCTTTGTTTGGTAAGCACGCGAAGTTCTGTTTCCATTGCCGGTTCTAACAGTCTTTTATAACCATCTTCCAAAGCTTGTTGAACCTGTTTCGAGGCCGCATTGTTTCCTTGTATGAATTGGGCTTCCAGAATACTAATGGCATCTTCTGCAGGCGGCAATGCATCTAAACGCAGGATTAGTTCTTTTTCTCCACGCCGCATAGCCAGAACCCGGTGTGAAGCAGCTGTTTTTACTGGCTCATTCCACTCAAAGTAGTCTTTATATTTGATGCCTTCTTCTTCTTTGCCTTTGATGACCTCAGATTGAAAGGTTGCTTTCTCCTGAAAATAGGTACGCATTTTAGTACGGGCATCCGCATTTTCCGATATCATTTCAGCAATAATATCTCTGGCACCAGCTAGTGCTTCCTCTGAGGAGTTCACCCCCTTTTCACTATCTATAAACTGATTAGCTGTAGTGTCTACATTGAAATTTTGTTGGTCAAAGATCTTTAGGGCCAATGGTTCCAGACCTTTTTCTTTTGCCACTGAAGCGCGCGTTTTACGCTTAGGTTTATAAGGAAGATAAATGTCTTCTAAAAGCGAGATGGTCTCGGCTTCATTAATCTGTTGTTCAAGTTCTGGTGTTAGCTTGCCCAGTTCGGTCATAGACTTCAAAATGGCCTCTCTGCGTTTGTCCAGGTCACGTAACTGCAAAACCCTGTCCCGGATGGCGGCAACTTCAACCTCGTCCAGACTTCCGGTTAATTCCTTACGGTACCGGGAGATAAAAGGCACCGTCGCGCCCTCGTCCAATAGGTTTACTGTCGCTGTAACTTGTTTCTCTGCAACCTTTAATTCTGCTGCGATTATTTTATAATGAGCTAACATATTCAAAAATTAATGCGGCAAAGCTAATCAGGATTTACTGTATTTCAGGATTTTTAAAATGAAGTTTTCCACTGAAATTTGTGAGTAAATTTATGAAGTCTGATCCCTTTCTGCTTTGAATTTTGATATTCTACTAATCAAATCTAATGGGATAGGCTTATCAATTGGGAACTGAACTGCGCCTTTGCTCCATTTATAATCTCCAAATTCATTTTTAAATGCTTCAATCCCAGAACCGGTAGGATAGAAGCCGATATGTTTTTTATAGGCAGCAAAATATACCAGTACTTTATTTTGCTTAAAGGCCGGCATTTTATAACTGATCACTTCCCGGGCTTCGGGAACAGCCTGACGAATGGCCCGGCGAACCTGCTGCAGCATTTCCTGTGTTTTTGCAGGGAAGAGCGCAATATATTCGTCGATTGTCGTTGGTTCTGTTTTTTCCATAACATTAACATTGTTAAGTGAAAATACAAAAAATGTTGATGCTATTCGCTGATCTGAAGATCGTATTTATGCAAAAGTCCCGCTAAACCTGATTTTGAAAACTTTGCTTTTTTGAGGCGATTGTTATCAGGATCTATGGAGTAATTATATGCGCTTCGGAAGTCTGCCTTTTCTAAAATTGTTTTATCGAAGGTTGATTGAAGTAAATCGCAATTTTGAAAATCGGAACTTGATAAATCGCATTCAGAAAAATCTACTTCGTGAAGTTGGGCGTTTTTAAAAGTGGTTTTTTTAAGTTTAAGCTTATAGAAGGAGCAATGATCTAATTTGCAGTTATCAAAGCTGAAAGCCAGACCGAAATCATTACAGTTTTCGAAGCGTAAACCAAGCATTTTGCAGTCTTTGAACGATACATCGCTGAAAACAGTTTTTATTAGGCTGGCTAAGCTAAGGTTACAGGAAGTGAAGCTGCAATCTAGAAATTTGACTCCACTTAGATCGGAATTTGAAAAATTACAGCTTATAAAGCTGCACCCTTCGTATTCTGCTTTTGGAACAGGTCTTAAGGTAAAATCTTGTTTATCGAATGTTTGATCAGCAATGTAGTTTACGGACATATATCGGCTTTTGTGCCTGCTAAGATAGAGATTCTTCTAAATCTTAAACGCCGATAGAAAAAACTGCTTTTATTTTTATTGTATAAATAATAACTACAAGATGAATCTCACTTATATAAAATCAAGTGTATTAAATTTTTTATTCAAAATATCTGCGTTGTTCACATCAAGCCATTTGTCTAATATGGTTCCGTAAACTTGTCTGAAATCAAGTTGATATTTCAAATCTCCTGTATCTAAATCACTTAAATTTGGGGCATCATTGAATATGCCTTGTTTTTTCAGTTTGCCGCCAAAGATGAACATGTTATTTGCGGTTCCATGATCGGTCCCATTACTTGCATTTTGCTCAACGCGGCGCCCAAATTCAGAAAAGGTGATCACCAGGGTGTCATCCAACTTATTATTTGTTTTCAAGTCCTTTAAGAATGCGGCCATGCCTTCACTGTACTGTTTGAGTAGGTTTCCTTGCTGGTTAATCTGGTTAACGTGGGTGTCGAAACCACTTAGAGAAACATAATAAACACGTGTTTTTAGTCCTGACGAAATAAACTTGGATACTGTTTTTAACTGATTGGCAAAACCTGAAGCAGGATAGATAGATTTGGACTGATAAATTTTTGAGGTATTTTGAATGTAGCTGGCCGAGGATTGTGTTTCAATCATGGTTTTATATAAATAGCCGAGATTATCTTCATCCAAATGTTCTTTTTCGCTTTGAAGCATGGCTTTAAAAAAAGGATCATTGGTGTTGCGAAATAAAGAAGCAGGGTCTTTGAGTGCTATTCCTTTTTTACTTTGTCCTTTTAATGCCAGTGAAAGCGAATCATCAACTTCAATGGCAGTATAAGGAAATTTGCAGGTCTGGCAGTTGCTGTCTAAATATCTGCCGATCCATCCGGTTGATAAGAACTGGTTACTATCACTTCCTGTTTGCCAGATATCCATGGAGCGGAAATGGGAGCGGTCGGGGTTGGGGTAGCCCACATCATTGATAATGGTCATCCAGCCCTGATCATAAATCTCCTGCAGGGCTTTCATATTTGGATTTAGCCCTTGCATGTCATTTAGCTTTAGAACTTCCTCTGGTTTAATGGCAATGCTTCTCCTTTTCTGATAATAGATGTCGTTTCCATGCGGAACAACCGTGTTAAGGCCGTCATTACCACCGGAGAGTTGAACGACAACTAAATTTTTATAAAGGCTAAGTTCGTCTAAAGCCATCGCCTCTAAAGGCTTCATGAAAGCAGGTACAAACAATGAACCTGCCGCTACAAATCCTGTATTTCTTAAAAAGTTTCTTCTGTCCATCTCTTTGTTCTTTAGTGAATGATGAGTACCTGAATAATTAGCAAAGTTGATATTCTGGCATGCTCGTAATTTCGACGGCTGTACTTCTCAGTCCTTTGTTATCGCTTACCATGTTAGTTATCTTATCATTTAACCTGGGTTGCAGCAAAAATTCCGTTAGCGCAAGCGGGGTTAAACCACGGGGTAGCGTACTTAAAAACTTAGGCCAGTTGGCGTTTGCATTTACATAAGACTTTGGTTTGGCCGAAGCATTTGCATTATTGGTGCCTGCGCGACTCAGTGCGATTACGGCCTCATCTTCAGGGTCGGCTTTACCACTGAAATCTATTTCCCCATCATTCAATACTAATGAAGGGATGCGCATCCTCAGCATTAATGATGAACTGTCGATCCAGCTTTGTCCACCTGGCCATCCCGCTACATTCGGTGGATTAAATAAATATTGGCCAAGACTGCTTTGGAGCTGAATCAATACAGTGGGTTTATTGTAGGTAACAAAGAATTCGCGGCTCAAGCCTACCAGAAACTCTGCCGGTGATTTAATTTTAGTACCCACGTTTTCAGAATTATAGAACCAGTCAGCACTGAACATCTTTTTCATGAGTTCGCTGATATCATATTTGGAATTGTAGAAATGTGAGGCTAATTCTTTTACATGCGTTTCATCAGGGGTGTCGTTCACAAAAAATTTATAAGCTTTTCTTGCAATGAACTCAGCCGTTTCGGGCTTTTCCAGAATGATGTCTATGATATTCTCGCCTTCGAAATTACCTACCTTTCCAAAAAAAGTTTTAGTCCCTTCATCATGCTGATTTTTTCTGAAGATGAATGTTCCGTCTTTATCATAGCTCCATCCGGTAAAAGCGCGTGCCGATTCTTTAATGTCCTGCTCGCTATACTTTCCTCTGCCTAACGTAAAAAGTTCCATTAGCTCCCGGGCAAAGTTTTCATTAGGCTTGCCTTTTTTGTTTTGTTGATTATTCAGGTAATTGAGCATGGCTGGAGACTTGGAAACTTCTACCAGCAGAGTTTTAAAACTGCCTAAACCATGTTTACGCTGGATGTTATTAAGCTGTTGTGCATACATTGGATTGTTGCTGCGACAGGCAAAATGTCCGTGCCAAAACAGGGTCATCTTTTCCCGCAGGGGATGCTCAGTATTAATCATTTTGCTAATGAAGGCAATGTTTAAATCCTTGCTGATCTCATTCTGCATGCGGATAATTTCCTGACGCATTTTTTTTTCCTCATCGTTGAGGTCTTTTTTTGCATAAAGTCCTGCCTGTACCAGCAGCTGACGTTTTTCTTCAGATTCATCAACAAGTTTTAATGAATCATCTTCTTTTGGCTCTTCCAAAAGCCCATCAATTACTTTATGGATATTTTTTTTGCTGAGTTTCTGTAAATTAGAATAAGATATGCCAAAACCAGCTCTGTTATAAAGGTGCTTAACTTTGATGAAATTATCTTTAGTGCTCATAATCTACGATTTAAACTGTAAGACTCTTATTAAACGTAAGGGTTTAAAGTTTGTTTTCTTTCTTATTTTCGCATATGTTTTTCCAACTCGATGAAAATGAACCCTGTTTTCCCGAACCTTCACTTGCCGAAGAGGATGGTTTATTGGCGATAGGGGGTGATTTAAGTCTTGAGCGTTTACTAAATGCCTACAGCAATGGGATTTTTCCCTGGTTTAGCGAAGGAGATCCCATCCTCTGGTACTCTCCACATCAAAGGTGTGTGATATATCCTGATAAGATCAAGGTAAGTAAAAGCATGAGAAAAACCTTAAGTGCGCAGCTTTTCAGATTTACACTAAACCAGGCTTTTGAGGATGTAATTTTAAACTGTGCTACGTCGCCCCGTAAAGATCAGGACGGAACCTGGATTACCTCAGAGATGCAACAGGCCTACATTGATCTACACCGTAACGGCTATGCGCACAGCGTGGAAGTTTGGCAGGATGATGAGCTGGTTGGCGGCTTATACGGGGTAAAGATTAATCAGGTTTTTTGTGGCGAAAGTATGTTTAGTAAGGTGAGTAATGCTTCCAAATCGGCGCTTATTTATTTGTCCCAGCTCAATATCGAATTGATCGATTGTCAATTGCCAAATGATCACCTGATGAGCATGGGTGCAGAAATGATTAGCCGTGATGTGTATGAACAGATTTTACATGCGCAATAACGTGGATTTTAGCCAAAAAATAAAAAAAGCCTTACAATTGTAAGGCTTTTTTTATTTTAGTTTAGGCTAGAGTTCTCTTACCCAGATGTTTCTAAAACTGATGGCTGGACTTGGATCACCATGGTCTTGCAATTTGATGGATGCAGCCCCATGGCTTTTATACTCAGGCGCGCCAATATATCTGGTTTGTCCTTTTAACACATAGTTATTTTGCAAAAGTACCCCATTTAAAAACAAGGTTACAGTAGCAGGTTTTTTAACCGTACCGTCTTCATTAAAACGTGGTGCATTCCAGATAATATCATAATACTGCCACTCGCCTGGTTTTTTATTCGCGTTAGCTAAAGGAACTGCCTGTTTATAAACACTTCCCGTTTGGCCATTTACATAAGTTTTATTGCTAAAATTATCCATAATCTGGATTTCATATCCATCATCACCTGGACCTGTTGATGCTAAAAATACACCGCTATTTCCCCTTGCCTGTCCTTCACCAGATATATTTGCCGGAATTTTCCATTCTAAATGCAGCTGATAGTCGGTGAATTTTTTATTGGTTTCGATATTACCTGTTCCTTTCTTAACTGTGAAGAAACCATCATCAATTGTCCATGCTGCCGGTTTTGACGGATCTTTAACAGAATGCCATGCATCAAGATTTCTACCGTCGAAAAGGACAATAGCATCCGAAGGAGCATCTTGAGGAAGCTTACCTGGTGAAATAACTTTTGGTACCGGTTCCCAAACCTCTGTGGTTTTTGGATCGTTGGCCGGGTCAGTTTTTTTATCTTGTGCCATTGATTGTACGGCAAAAAATGTTGGGATCAGTAATAGTGCGTATTTGCTCATAATGGTGTGTTAACTTTCTAAAGTTAACCAGTTTTATAAGAAATGGAAATTTCGTATTTAAAATTTTACCCCAGCTTATCTACAACAACGGTTTCTGTTACCAGAACTTCATCCACAACATCTTCCAGGCTTCTTTGCTCGGCCAAATCTTTTAGCGGACAATAACCTGTTATACCACGATATAGTAATCCGGCCCCGATTGCAGCACTGGTTAAACCAATTACCGGGTGAGAAAAAATACTGGTAATGCCTTTTAATAATAAATACCCACCTGCGGCACCAGAAAGCCATCGCTCAGAACTGGAAACATTTTCAAATAATTCAGGATATTTCCAGGCTTCTTTAACATTGTTTAATGTTGTATTCAATTCTTCGTTTATCATGATTGTTGTATTTATGTTATGAGTTAATAACAAGAGAAATGAAAATGAGTTTTTCTTTTCTTGATTGCAATCATGATCTTGGCGAATTTCTGAAACCTTAATTCAAGATGTCCCTGATATCTTCTTTACTTAAAGATTTGAAGAAGCTTTCTTCAGTTGTGATGAGCGAGCTGGCGAGCGACTTCTTCCTGTTCTGTAAGGCGAGGATTTTTTCTTCGACAGTATCTTTGGCAATAAACTTATAGATAAAGACTTTTTTATCCTGCCCGATGCGGTGAGTCCTGTCAATTGCCTGCTGTTCAACTGCCGGGTTCCACCATGGATCAAGAATGAACACATAGTCAGCCTGTGTTAAATTCAATCCCACACCGCCTGCTTTTATAGAAATTAAAAATACCTTAAGCTCCGTATTTTGCTGGAATTCTGCCACTATTTCTCCACGGTTACGCGTTGCTCCATCCAGGTAAGCGAATGGGATGTTTTCTCTTTGAAAGTGTTTTTTAAATATGTCTAGGTGTTTTACAAACTGGGAGAAAACTAAAACTTTATGTCCGCCCTTCAGCACGTTATCAAGCGTATGAATCACATTCTCAAATTTTCCTGAATCAGACACATAACCATCATCAATCATCACGGGATGGTTAGCCAGTTGTCTTAAAGCCGTGAGGCCCTGAAGTAATTGAACCTGTTTCTGTGCAAATGTACCGTCGTCCATACTTTGCAATAAATCATTACGATAGGCGGACTTGGTTTTTTCGTAATAACTGGCCTGATCCTCGCTCATATTGCAGTAAATTATCTGTTCAGTTTTAGGCGGCAGTTCGGCGGCCACTTGTTCCTTCGTGCGTCGAAGTACAAAGGGTTTAATGATTGACTGCAGTTTTCGGGCCTTGTCTTCGTCTTTCTTTTTTTCTATGGCTTGTACGTACTCTTCGTAGAAGAAAGCTTGTGTGCCCAGCAAGCCTGGGTTGAGGAACGTTAGCTGTGACCATAGATCTCCTACGGAGTTTTCGACAGGTGTACCACTCAAAATCAATCGATGCCTTGACTTTAAACTTCTGACAGATTTAAAAGATTTCGAGGATGGATTTTTAATGTTTTGACTTTCATCAAGTATGATGTAGTTGAAGTAAAAGTTCTTCAATTCATCAGCATCTACTCGGGTTACCCCGTATGTGGTAATAACGATATCGTATTTAGCAAAGTTTGCGATGTCTTTATTGCGGTTTGAACCCGTGTGGGCCAGTATTTTCAATTTTGGGGTAAACTTTTTTGCTTCAGTAAGCCAGTTATAGATGAGAGATGTTGGCATAATGATCAGCGAAGTGCTTTGGGCATTTATTGCCTGTTCATCTTCTTTGACCTTTTGCAGCATGGCCAGCGTCTGAATAGTTTTACCTAATCCCATGTCATCGGCAAGGCAGCCTCCAAAATTGTATTCTCGCAGGAAACTAAACCAATTGTAGCCTGCTTTCTGATAATCGCGCAGACTGCCCTTAAAATGTGCAGGCATCTGCATATCTGCGATATCTTCAAAATCAGAAAGACGCTGAAGTTTACGCTCAAGGGTTACATTTGCCAAACTATCTTCTGCAAGATCATTGATCAAACCGATATGATGTTTTTTAAGCTTCATACTGGCTCCTGAATCTGCAAGGCTGAATAGGCTACCATATTGTGTAAACCATTTATCCGGGATAATGGCAACTTCTCCATCAGGTAATAAAAACTCCCTGCGTTTATGTAAAATATGCTGCTTTAAAGATAAAAATGGTATTTGATATTTTCCAAACCACACTACTGCATTGATGTCAAACCAGTCGTTTGCTTCCTTAACTTCCAGGTCTATTTTGCTTATTCCAAAAACAAACCGTTTCTGTCCGGTGGCCTGCTCAATTTCAAACCCTGAAGCTTCCAGCGTTTCTATATGTTCATTTACCCAGTTGATGGCCGCATAACTTGGATTTTCATCCTGGTGAGCTACCTCGAGATTGTGCAAAAGGGTACTGGTTTTTTTTAATCCAAGTGATAAGAGTAGATTGAACTGTTTTTTTTCCCACTCTGCTGATCTTTTGATTCTGTGAAAAATATAATTGTCTGCGGTTTTTTCTAAACGTACAGTAACCTTATGTACATTTTCAACTGAAAAAGTATATTCGCCATATTTGAAATAAAGCTGAATTTGTGACAATCCTCCATCTACATAAAAAACTTTCAGAATGGGTTTTGCTTCAAATTGCTCCGTTCTAATCTCAAATCCCTCAGCATATACATGGTGTTTCTCGATCAGGGGTGCTACAAATTTTTCAAAATAAGTAGCTTCTGTAGACTTTGGAATTGCAATGTAGCGTTTGGCCAAAAAGGGTTGAAGTTTTTTACCTTCAATTTCCTGATCGAAAAAATATAAAATATCGTCAAGCAACAACCAGGCTGGCTTATTGCTCACAATCTGTGCTTCCCTGAACATAAATTCGATCCGAAGATTTTTATATTTTATGGTAGGGAAATACCTTGTCTCCGTTTCATTGCGACGGAAGTGAAATAAGATTGATGCGGGTTCTGAAGCCAGTTCTATTTTGCGCTCTACAGGCCAGCCATCCTTATCCATGATGTACAGTGCATCTTTAGTTTTTAGAATCTCAAGCGCTTCAGCCAGTTTTTTTTCGATCTTAGGTCTAACGCTTTCATAAAACTTATCATCAAAAATTTTAGCAAAAAACTCGGTAGGTCTGATTAATTTTTTGTAATATTTTTTAATCAGTGAGTCCTGTTCGATATCATCTAATATCCTGATTAGCTTAAAATCAATTTCGGTTAAACATCCGGAAAACTCTGCCGCAGTATGGGTGAAAATTCGCTGATAGGTAAAAGAAAAATCACCCTGTGGATTTAGTTGAACAATATGGGGTTCAATTAAATAGCCCAGGTACTCATGTTTGCACAAAGAGTATACAATTTTACATGGTTTAGAACTATCGACGCGTAACATTGGGGTGGATAAAAATTTTTAGAAGCTAAGCCGCTTAAAAAACTTTAAACTTACAATATTTTAGTAATACATCAAAAAACGCAGGCCTATTTAGGGATAAAATTATCGGCATCATCTGCAGGTGCAGCAACGCATATGCGAAGACTAAAATTATTGATTACGTGATACATCATATATTTTTTTAATTCTGACTTTTTCACAGATACCCACCTAACCAGGCAGATGCAGCTATTTTAACCGTTTTGTAATTGAAACCTGCTTAAACAAGAAAGCCATCCGAATATATGGGATGGCTTTATATACTTTAGGATCTTGTGCTTATTTCCAGCCACCACCTAAGGCGCGGTATAGTTCAACAACTGCCTGTAGTTTTTGTAATTTGTCGTTTATACCACTCAACTGTGCAGTTAGTAAACTCTGCTCTGATGTTAAAACGTCTGTATAATTTGTAGCAGAGCTGTAACGTAATAACTCTTTGGTAAAGTCTACCGCTTTAGTTAATGAGGCAATTTGTTTTGCTCTTGTTTCTTCTTTTTCTGCTGCGGTTTGATAAGCGTACAATGCATTTGAAACTTCCTGTCCGCCTGTTAAAAGTGTTTGCTGAAAGGTATAGAAAGCAATTTGCTGATTTGCCTGAGCAGTAGTTAACCGGGCCTTATTTGCTCCTTTTGCAAAGATAGGTTGTGTTAATCCACCAACTAAACTATAGAAGATAGAGTTATCAAAAAAGTTGCTCAATTGTAAACTGGTCAAACCACCAGATGCTGTTAAAGTTAAAGCCGGATAGAAATAGGCCTTTGCAACATTTGTGTTTTCGAAGGCTGATCTAAATCCAAATTCTGCAGCAATAACGTCCGGACGATTTTTTAATAACTGCGCTGATACACCAGTCTGGAGATTGGCAAAGGGTACCTGCGCGTCTATAGTTGTACGATTGATACTTTCCGGAGCTTTTGCAAGTACAATACTCAATGCATTTTCTGCCTCTTTGATACTTCTCTTTAGATCAGGAATAGTCACTTGAGCGGCATATAAGTTCGCTTCACTCTGTACTACAGATGCACCGTTAACTACAGCTCCTTCTTTTAGCGCTTTCATAGTTTCCACATCCTGAGTTCTGATTTTTACAGTTTGCTCAGTGATGGCAAGTTGTTTATCTAATGCAAGCAAATTATAATAGCTATTGGCAATAGTTGCAATGAGCTGGGTTTGTACTGCACGTTTAGTTGCATCACTTTGTAATAAAGCTGCATAAGCTGAACGTTTGGCACTACTTAATTTTCCCCATATATCGGCTTCCCATGCGGTGCTTAATGCGGCCTTATAAGTCTGGGTTTCCAGGTTGATATTGATTCCGGAAGGAAAGTTTAGTGCTGCAGCTGCCTGCTTAGCATCTGTAACTGAAACATCAGCCTGTAAACTTGGTAATAATGAGGCGCGACTTTGTCTCAAGGTAGCCTCTGAGATTTTTATACGCTCAATCGCTTGTTTTAAATCTAAGTTTTGATTTAAGCCCTGCTGAATTAGTGACTGTAATGTAGTATCAGAAAACAAATTTTTCCATGGCATATCAGCCATGGTTATGGTGTCTGTGGTATTATTATCCCGGTATAAACCTTCACTGACAACTTGTGGGCTGGTATACTTTTTAGTTACACAAGCACTAAAGGTAAGGATGGTAAAACCGATTAAGATGGAATGCTTATATCTGAATTTCATTGTTTTAAAATTAGTGTTTACTCTTAGCTGTTGCCAGTTCGTATTCTTCCGGTGTTTGCTCTTTTTCAATCCCATCTTCAAATGGCGACTTGTTACTGATTCGTTCCTGAAGGCCCTGGAAGATGATAAACAATGCCGGGATAACAAATACTCCGAATAGTGTACCCACTAACATACCACCTACAGCACCAGTACCAATAGATTTATTTCCTGAAGCACCCACTCCTGATGATAACATTAAGGGCAATAAACCTAAGATAAATGCAAATGAGGTCATCAGGATCGGACGTAAACGTGCCGTTGCTCCATCAATAGCTGCATTGATGATACTCATACCTTTCCTTCTTCTGTCTACTGCATACTCAACGATCAAAATCGCATTTTTAGCCAATAGACCTACAAGCATAATCAGGGTAATCTGCGTATAGATGTTGTTATCCACTCCGAAAATCTTATCGAACACAAACACGCCGGCAAGTCCTACCGGAAGAGAGATAAGCACTGCAAGTGGCAAAATGTAACTTTCATACTGAGCTGCCAGTAAGAAGTATACGAAAATGATACAGAGTAAGAAGATAAAGACAGTCTGACTACCTCCGCTGATTTCCTCTCTCGATAAACCAGAGAACTCATAGCCATATCCTGCAGGTAAACTCTCAGCCGCAACTTCCTGAACTGCTTTTAAAGCATCACCTGAACTGTATCCTGCATTAGGGTTACCGGTAACTGAAATAGAGGTGAATAAGTTGAAGCGGGAGATGGCCTGGGGTCCATAAACTTTGGTTAATGTAATGAACTCAGAAACTGGTGCCATTTGTCCGGAGCCATTTTTAACAAAAATGCGGGTTAAAGTTTGTTCGTTAGAACGATACTGTGCATCGGCCTGATACATTACGCGGAACTGCTTTCCATATTTATTAAAGTTGGAAGCATATACCCCACCATAATAGCCTTGCATTACTCCCAGTACGTCAGCAACAGTTAAACCAGCCTGTTTTACTTTTGCCACATTTACATCAATTTGATATTGAGGGAAATTGGGATTGAAGGACGTTGACGCATATTGGATTTCCGGTCTTTTGCTCAATGCCGCCAGGAAGCCATTGCCAATGTCATTAAACTTTTTAATGTCGCCGCCGGTTTTATCCTGTAACTGAAATTCAAAACCACCACTGGTACCAAAACCCTGAATGGTTGGCGGGGCAAAGAAGATGATTTTAGCACCCTTGATGTTAGCCGTTTTGGCAAAAAGCTCTCCAATAATGATTTTTACATCACGTCCTTTACGCTCATCCCATGGGCTTAACCTTGAAATTACCATACCATAGGAACTTCCCGAACCACTAATCATACTTCTACCAACAACCCTCAATGTATTTTTAATCTCCGGAATTCCGTGGGCAATACTATCGATTCTTGCAATGATGATGTTCGTTTCTTCCTGAGAAGTACCTGCTGGTAAAGATATGTCAGACATGATTGTTCCTAAATCTTCATTGGGTACGAAACCTTTAGGCGTGGTATTCATTGTCCATACCAAAACAATGGTAAAAAATGCAATTGCTACCCCTACAATCCATTTTGCATGCGACAAGAAACTTACGGACTTTTTATACTTGTTGGTAACTGCATCAAAAGAAGTATTGAATGCAGCATAAAAACGGTCTAAGAAGTTTTTCTTTTTATCATGGTCATCTCCATGAGGTTTTAAGAATAGTGCACAGAGTGCAGGACTTAAAGTTAGTGCATTGATTGCTGATAGAATAATAGAGATTGCAAGGGTTAATCCAAACTGCTTATAGAATACCCCGGATGAACCTGAAATGAAACTCACCGGAATAAACACCGCAGCCATAACCAGTGTGATGGATATAATGGCTCCACTGATATCATCCATGGCATCAATGGTTGCTTTTTTCGCATCCGTGTAACCTTCATCCAGTTTTGCGTGTACAGCCTCAACTACAACGATCGCATCATCCACCACAATACCAATAGCCAGCACGAGGGCGAAAAGGGTTAGTAAATTGATGGTAAAGCCAAATAAGCTGAGGAAGAAGAATGTACCTACAATCGCCACCGGAACGGAAATGGCAGGGATTAGTGTCGACCTAAAATCTTGCAGAAAGATAAATACCACCAGGAACACCAGTATAAATGCTTCAATTAAGGTATGAATTACCTTTTCAATCGAAGCATCCAGAAAGTCGTTAACGTTAACTAACGTAGAGTAATGAACTCCTTTCGGAAAGGATTTTTGGGCTTCATCAAGTGTATTGATCGAATTCTCGATTACTTCCTTTGCGTTTGAACCAGCGGTTTGGTTAATGGCTATACCAAGCGCCTGCTTACCGTTAAATTTAACAGAACTTGCATAGCTTTGGGCACCAAGTTCGATTCTGGCAATATCTTTTAAACGAAGAATTTGTCCGTTCGCATCAGTTTTGATGATGATGTCTCCAAACTGCGCTTCGTCTTTTAACCTACCGGTGTATTTCAAAGTATACTGAAATGCCTGGTCACCCTGCTCACCAAACTGTCCGGGAGCAGCCTCTACATTCTGGTCAGCCAGGGCAGTATTAACGTCACTTGGAACCAGTCCGTATGTCGCCATAATATCAGGCTTTAACCATATACGCATGGTATAATCCAGGGTACCGAATGCACTCGCATCCCCCACACCATTAATACGCTTTATTTGTGGGATGATGTTGATATTTGCATAGTTCTGTAAGAACTTTTGATCATATGACGGATCATCACTATAAAGACCGAAGATCAATACATTACTCGCTTGTCTTTTGGCAGTGATTACCCCCGACTTAGTTACCTCGGCTGGCAATAAACTTGTTGCTCTGGCTACCCTGTTCTGCACGTTTACCGCAGCCAGATCAGGATTGGTACCCAGCTTAAAGTTAATGGTTATAGTGGCCGTACCATCATTACTGGCCGTTGAAGTCATGTAAGTCATGTCTTCAACACCATTGATTTGTTCTTCCAGTGGAACGACTACACTATTCATTACCACATCGGCATTCGCTCCCTGGTAGGAGGTAGAAACCTGCACGGTTGGAGGTGCGATTTCCGGATATTGTGAAACCGGTAGTGTGGCTAGACCTAAAACACCGAGAATTACGATGATGATGGATATAACCGTAGATAGAACCGGTCTTTCTATGAATTTTTTAAACATAATTAATATTGATTACACTTTATGGGTGTGATTGCACTGACTATATTATTTATTTTTTGATATCAGCATATACTGAATCAGCACTTTGTTCTTCCGGTTTAATTTTAGCACCATCTTTAAGCGACTGGAACCCTTCGAGTACGATTTTATCGCCTGCTTTCAATCCTTTGGTTACTACGTAAAACTTATCTTTTGCCAAATCCATGATCTGAATCTCGGTGCTAATGATCTTGGATGAATCACCTAAAATATAGACAAATTTCTTGCCCTGAAGGTCGATTGTAGATTTTTGAGGAACCAGAATGGCATTTTCGACATGTTGCGGGATGCGAACAGATGCACTACCTCCTGACTTCAAAAGCGCAACAGGATTTGGAAATGTTGCCCTTAAACTCGCTGAACCAGTGTTGGTATTAATCTGGCTGTTTATGGATTCTATTTTACCATTTTGTGCGTATACTGTTCCGTCAGCCAGAACTAAACTCACTGCCGGGATGTTCGACATTTGTTGAGCCAGGGTATTACCTTTATAGGTTTTGGAAAAATCCAATAATTGCTTCTCATTGAGTGAGAAATAAGCATAAACTTTAGAGGTGTTTGAAACTGTGGTTAGCGGTTCAGTACTTGTACTGCTTACCAAACTTCCGTTTCTGTAAGGAATGCTACCTACTATTCCGTCAACCGGACTAGTGATAGAGGTATAGCCTAAATTTACCTGAGCGTTAGCCAGTGTAGCTTTTGCCTGTGCCAAAGCCGCTTTTTTGCTTTGCAAGGTTAACTGAGCAGCGTCTAAGTCATATTTGCTGATGATGTCTTTTTCAACAAGCGGTTTTGTTTTGTTTACCTGTAGCTGTGCTGCAAACACATCTGCCTCTGCACTGCTGATTGCCGCTTTAGCAGTTCTTACTTCCTGTTCGTATTGCGGTGCCATGATGGTGAATAGCAATTGCCCTTTCTTAACGACCGCACCTTCATCTACTAATATTTTCTGGATGAACCCGTCGACTTTTGGACGGATGTCGATATTCTGAATTCCTTCAATAGTTGCAGGATAATCAGAGTTGAGTTCTGTTGTCTGGCTTTTTACAGTGAAGACCGGGTAAGCCTGAGGGCCAGCTGGTGCAGCCGCGTTTTTTGCATCTTTGTTTCCGCATGATGCCAAAAGCATACCAATGCTCATACTAAAAAAGAGAGTTGTTACTTTTCTCATGGAGTATTCTTGTGTGTGTTAAATTATTTTCCGGATTGAAAACGTCATCAAAATTTGCCTTTTGACTGCCTGATTTCTGCCCAAAAATAAAGCCTAAAAAAAAATAAGATCGTCCAAATTTTGTCATTTAATCAATCGATTGATTTATTTTACGCGTTTTAATTGCTAGAATGAGTTTTAATCCACTGTTTTATAGAGTTTTAATCTATTTTTCACCCGAAAAAGGAGTGTGTAATTATCTTGAGACAGATGTTAAGGAATGTTAAGGGAGGCTGTATTGTATGTTATTTATTGCAACCGATGTTGGTTTTTTACTCCATATTAAGCAGTCATAGTGTACGATATACACTTAGCTTTTGATTGCCAGATTCGTTAAATTTCAATAGCCAATAAAAAATCCCCTGGAATTTCCAGGGGATTCATTTATTTTGATATCTTCAAAAAGATTGACAACGTAGTAATTATTTGTTTACGTACATTACTTCTTTTACCGCTTTCACGACTTTTTCAGCGTTTGGTAAGCTTGCTGCTATTAAGGTAGGAGAGTACGGAAGTGGAACATCTGCACAGGTAATGCGAACTACCGGAGCATCCAAATAGTCGAAGGCTCTTTTTTGAACCATGAAAGCAATTTCACCTGAAAGTGAAGCCAATGGCCATGCTTCTTCAACTACAACCAAACGGTTTGTTTTCTTAACGGACTCGATAATTGTATCGTAATCAATAGGACGAACAGTACGTAAGTCGATTACTTCTACATTGATTCCTTCTTTAGTTAATTCCTCAACAGCTGGATTCACTACGCGAGTCAGCATTTTACCAAAAGTTACGATCGTAACGTCTGTACCTTGCTTGGTTACGTTTGCTTTACCAAATTCGATGTAATATTCTTCTGCAGGAACATCACCTTTATCACCATACATCACTTCCGACTCCATAAAGATAACCGGATCCGGATCGATAATAGCTTGTTTCAATAATCCTTTTGCATCATATGGAGTAGATGGAACAACAACTTTCAAACCTGGGGTATTTGCAAACCAGTTTTCGAAGTTTTGAGAGTGCTGTGCACCAAGTTGACCTGCGTTACCTGTAGGGCCACGGAACACCATTGGACAGGAGAACTGACCACCACTCATTGATAAAATTTTAGCCGCACCGTTGATAATCTGATCGATAGCTACCAACGAGAAGTTGAATGTCATAAATTCCACAATGGGAATAAGGCCTGCTGTTGCAGCCCCAGTTGCAATACCTGCGAAACCTAATTCGGCAATCGGGGTATCGATAATGCGTTTCGCACCAAATTCTGCAAGCATGCCTTGACTAACTTTGTACGCTCCGTTATATTCTGCTACTTCTTCACCTAATAAAAAAACGCGGTCATCTTTACGCATTTCTTCGCTCATGGCTTCGCGTAGTGCTTCTCTAAATTGGATTTCTCTCATTGTAAATTTTAATAACGGTGGCAAATATAATTATTAATCGCGTTGAAACCAAAGGCAATAATACCTGTATTTTGTAATAATTATGGTTGATAACGAGGATTTTTGAACCCTGATAAATAAGTTTTTAGCCTAATTCTCAGAAATACTAGAATTAAATTCTGTTACCTTTGCAATAAACTGTTTTTTCTATTAATATTCATAAGTTTTACGAAACATCATCATCAAAAGGTGTTTTTCAGTCTTACACATATTAATGATGAGGATTAATTAGCCCATAAATTTCACTGTCTAAAAACTGTCCCCTGAAATAATAATCCTGACGGAAAAGTGCCTCACGTTTGAAGCCATGTTTAATTAACATTTGTCTTGAAGCATCATTTTCTACATTGATGTTTGCCTTCATCGTATGCAGGTTCATTTCTTCAAATCCAAAATCTATTGCGCACTTTAGGGCTTCGGAAATAATCCCCTTACGCCAATAATCCGGATGGAGCATATAGCCGATCTCTGCACGGTGATTAGCAAAGTCTGTTCTCCAATAACCTATAGATCCGATCATTTCATCCGGCTTATCTTTTAACGCAATCACCCATGCCAGGTTGTCGCCGCTTTCAAAACCGTCATTAAATGCTGTAATAAATGTTTTTACTTCCATGATGTCTTTAGGTCTTTCCCGGTCGATATATTTCATGACCATTTCATTGGTGCGCATCTCAAATAACAACCGCGCATCAGAAATGGCATGTTCCCGAAGTATTAACCTGTCAGTTTCTAAAACAGGGAATTGGGTAAAATTCAGCTTTAACATAATTTAAATATTAGTTTTCATACCTATTTTCCAAACAAGGTTTTGTATATCGAGTATTTATAATTATCGGGAATTTCACTCACTTTAAAATAAGCATCACCAAACAGTTCAGACAGTTTTTCCCGTAGTTTTGTTAAAAAAAGCGGTTTGATTTCTTCCAGGAAATCGCCCTTTAATACTTGCCTGTTGGCTTTAAACCAAACACCGCCATAGATGGGATCATTCATCGTTTTAACAATATACAGATTAGGTTCAACGCAGGTTTTTCCCGACGATTGTTCATATGCGTAAGTGTAGAGTAGTGTTTGAATCAGCGCTTTGTTAATGTGTTTTCCGTTGGAATTGAACAGCTCATCTATATCTTTAAAAGCCAGTTTATCACTTCCGGTTTTATAATCTATAATTTTCGTAATTCCGTCCTTAACATCAACCCTGTCGATATAACCAAATATTTTTACGCTTTCTTCCCGGCCATTTAGCGGGAAGTTAATTTCAGCTTCCACCTTTTGCTCCAGACTAATGATGCTGAATGGCGTTTGGGAAATATCCTGATTCAGAATGATATTTACGTAGGCCTCAACAATTGCGAGGATAACCTTTTGCATGCCTTTATATTCCATCACCAGGTCGGGGTGATTAAACAGGACTGAATTGAAAGCCCTCTGAATCATTTGAGGCACTTTCTTACGTTGTTCGTTTATTTTCTCGGCAGTGATTTCCTCAAGCCTTAAATCCTCATAAAAATATTCCATCACCTTATGCAAGATGGAACCAATCTCGTTCGCTTCTACAACTGCGCTTATTTCTTTAGGCTCTTTAATGCCCGCGATGTAGTTAAAGAAGAAGTCAATTGGATTCGAAATATATTGGGTCAATGCTGATGGAGAAAGAACTTTCTTTTTATTGAGGTACTTCTGCAGGGTTTCCTGAATAAAGGCATTTCCGTGTTTCTCAATAGCCACGTCTTTGAACGCTTCCGTTTTAACATCTAAATTCAACTCATAATAGGCGAAACTGAAACCACTCTCATATTCAAGCTGCTTTAAAATCCTGCTGGGCTCACCTGAAGTGGTTTCATCGGTTAAGCTGTTATAAACAAAGTTGATATTTTTCGCCCTCTGCAATAAACGGTACACCATATAAGATGAAATGGCATCAAGATTTTCCAATACGGGTAATCCATATACCCTGCGGATGGAATCAGGAATAAAACTATTTCCAATGGATGATTTAGGAATAATACCTTCGTTAAAACCCAGAATGACCACTTTATCAAAGTTCAAATTTCGGGTCTCTAGCAAACCCATTACCTGAATACCATTTAAAGGATCTCCTGACAGGGGAACTGCAATAGCTTGCAGGGATTTCTGAACCAGGTAAATCACGAATGGAATTTCCTCTTTGCTGATGTGGTGACTAAAGGTATCGTGCAAGCGATTCAGCTCTTGTATAGTTTTAACAAATAGTTCCGCATCGATTTTTTTAAGCGTTTTTGCATTTGATAACCGGGTGAGCACGAAGTCCAATACATCCAATAAGTGTGTAACAACAAATTGTGGTTCTTCAATCTTTTTGTAAAACACCTCAAACAGACCATTTTGCCGCAACAAGCGTTTATGATCGATTTCAACCTGATTCTCATCCAATAAAGCGGTTAGGATTTTATCCCGCATTTTTTGTGTTAAGCCTGTAAGGGGATGAGTTAAAAAAGCTTCAACATTTTTATATGAAACTTTATTGTCGTGTATAATTTCCAACTGAGTGGTTAGCCAAAGATCCACCAGGCCATAAATGCTGGAGGTAGAAAGGGCAAAACCCATTGTGATATTCAGATCGATAGCAGCATCACCGAAGCTACTCGGAATGGTTTGCAGGGTTGGAATAAGTAGGCTTTCATCAGCAAGTACAACAACAGTTTTTCCTATGCTTTCTCCATTCGTATAATCTTCTTCTAAAATATTGTTTATAATTTTAGCTTGTGCAGACTGGCCCTGAACCTTGTAAACATTCACATGATGCTGAGCAGTTTTCATCAGGCTTTCCTGGTCAGTGAATACATTTCTGATTCCGAGCTGATTTAAGTTTTTCCTCAAAAACAAGCCTGCCTCCTGAGACGGGTCGTCCAAATAATAAGCATCTGTGTCGAAATAAAACAATGCCCTTTCAGTTTCCTGCAACTGGGTGAAAATCTTAGCCTCAGCGCTGCTTAACGCATTAAAACCAACAAATATGACCTTCCCCTTCTCAAAGTTGGAAATGAATTCCTGATGGCCTGTAATGTCATCAGCCAAATGGCGATAAACCGAACCGTTGGTCAGGTAGCCCATGTCTTTTAATCGCCTATGGAATTTATTGTACAGTTTGGGCATTCTTCGCCACATCTTAATGAACAGTTCCTGCTGTTTTTTATGCTTTCCTTCGGAATAAGACGTCCAGAATTGCGATAGGAACTGGTACTGTTCCGCGCTAAGATAATCGAAGTCCTGACTAATGACTGAAATATCCTCCAGGTCACGATATAGCTTTTGGGCATCAACCAGGTCGGCATCAATCTGGTTAAAGTCACTTAAAATGATTTTCGCCAACGGGAAGAATTTATGACTTGATATCGTCTCGAGTTTTTCTTCACTCAAAAGTTGGTTATAAATTCGGTGCAAGGTAAAGAACTGAAGATAAAAATCAGCGATCCGGTAATTCGTTGAAGCAGCGAAAAATTCCTGAATGGTAAAAAAAGAGGGACTAAAAAAAGGCTTGCCAATAATGTCTGCAAAATGCTTTTGTAAATAGGCTGCCGGCCTTTTGTTGTTAAATACTATGGCGCAGTTTTCCAGTTCATGACCAAATCTGGCAACTAAATCCTGAGCAACTTCGTGTAAAAATGTAGTCATCAAAAATATTTATTAGTCCTTTCGTAATCTAAAAGATTTTCCTCCAAATCTCGAGATATTATAATTCAATCCAAAGGTTACCACCCTGGTGACCTGATTACTACGGCTTTCTATTACAGAGTTTCCTAACACCTGCTGCGAAATGTTATTACCTTGATTCAACAAGTCGTTTACGTTAATACTGCAACTTAATACTTTGCTTTTGAAAAATGCTTTTTCTGCACCCAGATTGATGATGAAAGGGTTTGTATTGTTAAAACTATAACCTCTTGTAATCTGCTTATTTGCGCTAAAGTTAAGATAATAAGATGTGAATAATGTTGCCGTACCAGATGCGCCAAAGTTAAAGTTGTGAATTTGTGTATTTACCTGCAGGGATGTTGTACTGGTATTATTCTTGTTTTTGCTGGTATTATAACTGCCATTGACACTAATTCTGAGGATTTTTAGCTTCAACGAAGTTGAAAAATTAGCGTGGTAATTTTCTGTTTTGATGAAAGATTGACCCGTATTGAGCAAAAGGTTGTAACCGGCAAGACCTGCATTAAAAGCATTCATATTATTATCGTTGTTGGTGTCCATATTGTAGCCTATACCTACTGTAGTGGTCAGTTTTTTAGTGTTCATTCTTCCTGAAAGATTTTGAGAAATGTTGTAACCCTTATTGAAACTTCTCATACTGTTAACAATTGCGGTTTTACGGGAATTTCCGGCGTTTCCTCCAATGGATATAGTATATTTTCTTGATTTGAAAGGAATATTGATATTATAGTTTAAGCTCACATTATAGTTTCCATTCACATTTTCAAAACGTGTTTCCTGCTTGTAGGCGCCAAGTGTATCGGGAATTAAAATGATGTTATTAACAATTTCATTTTGCGTGGCACTAATGGCAACTCCACTCTGGATAGAGATTTCGCTTTTCTTACCGAAATAATTAAAGTTTGACGAAACAGAATGGTTGAAAGATGATTTAAGCTCGGGATTGCCGATAACAATGTTCTGTAAATTCTGCGTATTTCTCACTGGTTGCATTTGCGAAATACCGGGGTTGTTATTTTGACCATTATAATTTACCGAGAGGGATTTAGTGCTGGTAAAGGTCTTCGAGTAGCTAAACGTAGGTGAGACATTGATATAATTGTTACTATAAGTATTACCCTCCTGCGGATATTCGTTGCGGATCAGATTTGGTCGTGCATTTAGTCCTATACTTAACCGACCCTTTTTTCCCGTTTGGTAATAGCGCACGTCCAGAGATTGATTTAGCGTTGAGTTTTTAGTCAGTACACTCAGTGAATCAACCCTCGTTGTGCTGAAGGTGGATGGATTAAGTACGTAAGTCTGTAAATCGCTGTTGGTTAATCCAACAGATCCATGATAACTGAAATTTAAGCTCCTGCTCAGTAGTGTATCTTTTTTCAAACTGATACCATAGGTTAGCCCGAAACTAAATTGCTTGTTTCCACCTTTGTTATATACGGTCCTGTTTAACAAGGAATCTTTTTCTAAATTGCCGCTAGAACTATAATACAAGGTATTAGTTATAACATTTTGTTCGGATTGGTTAGATGAGCTTGAAAAGGAAAAGTTCCCTGAAAAAGTGTTTTTTGTAAGCTTTTTAGAAAAGTCAAGATTGGTCCGAAATGAAGGCGTGCGGTTATTGGCCCGGGTGTTGTTGATGAAATCCTGCCTGGTTAAACCAGTTTGTAAATTTGATGAACTATTTTGCGATTGGGAATTGTTGGTCTCAAAGCTGGCTGAGCTCAATAAAAAGACTTTTTTAGAAACCTGATTGAAATTGACGGACATATTGTGCCCGTTATTCCCTGAAGAGGAGCGGTTTTCGATCTGGCTGTTCAATTTACCTAACGGGCTGATGGTTTCAACCGTTTGCATACTTGTCGAGTTATTTGATCCACCCCGGTAACCGTAATTTATTCCAAAATTGCCTTTGTCTTTTAATTTATCACTATGGCTAAAACCAATATTCCGGCTTTCAGAAATGCCGGCGCCATTATCGGCAATGTTATAACCAATACTACCGTTGCTTTGCTTACTCCCTTTCCAAAGGTTTACATTCCCATTTCCACCTATCTGCTTATTGGTACCAGCGCTAAATCCAAAACCTCCGAACTGGCCGTTATCCATACCTGGCTTAGTAACAATATTGAGCATCTTTTGTGATTCGCCCACTTTGATTCCTGTAAAATTTGCCTGATCACCAAAATCATCAATTACCTGTATTTTGGAAACAATACCTGCCGGAAGTTTTGAAATGAAATCTTTGACATTATTCGTGAAAAAATCACGGCCATTGACACGAAGTTTAGTCATGCCTTTTCCCATTGCGGTTACGTTGTCATTTTCGTCTAGTTCAACTCCGGGCAACTGCTTGAGCAAATCGCTAACACGGTCATCTTCCTGAATATGAAAAGCATTTGCATCATATTCAACCGTATCCTGCTTGTATTTTATCGCCACTGGTTTAGCTTTGATGGTGACATCCTCCAGAATGATTTCGCCACCTTTTAATATAATTGTGCCTATATCAATTTCAGACATGTCGGGTTTGATAGTGTATTTTGCCATGTGGGTTTTATAACCTATACCGCCTATATTGATCACAAGACTTTTTGCATTTATTTTAGAAAAGGAAAAACTTCCCCTATCATCAGTAGTGGTGTAGGATGAGTCTTTACCAAAAGTAATTTTGACGGTTATACCGCTTATTGCTTTTTTTGTAGAGTCGGTAACACTTCCTTTTATATCACAGGACGTTTGTGCTAAGCTTGGGGTATAAGCAAATAGCAACAGGAGAGAGAGTAAGAGCAGAAAATTTTTCAACAAGGTATTTATGATTACAAATGCATTTAGATTTAGATGGCTCGGTTAGTAATTTTCCACAACTATAACGCATTATTTTGCTAAATTAGATAACAGGCTTTAATTCTTTGTTAATTGCATAAAATAAATAGCCCTTCACGTTGCTGTAGCCCATTTCAGAAAGCAAGGCTTTGTACTTTAAGACCTGTTCAATATGTCTGTCGCTTTTTTCGAGTGTAAATTTATAATCCAGAATGATAACCTCATTGGCATTGATTAGCACCCTATCCGGACGATGAAGTTTTCCTTGTGCATCGACAATATTTTTTTCGGTAATGCTGGAAGTTGCCTTATTTAAAATTTCCTGAAGTTCAGCATGATTTAAAACTTCGAGCGATGATGTGGTTAGTTTTGGAACCTCTTCCTCTTTGATAATACCCTGCAAAACCAGATTTGAAACATAATCTGCAACCTCTTTCTCGCTGCTGGCATTTGCCAGAATATCGTGTAGTAAGGAACCTTTTCTTCCTGATTTTTCAATATTGATCAGGTGTTTTAAATTCTTCTCAGCTGAGGGCAGATAGAGTTCCGACAAACGAGAAGTGGTGGGGTAATTTCTCAGCTCAACAAAATTGGATTCTTTAATTTTATTTTCAATCATTACATAGTCTGCAATTTCGTAAACGCCATGTTCATCAAACTGTCCTTCGAAAGTGAAGTTAATCACATCACCCATGTTTGAAAGGCTTAGCTCTTTATTTCCTTTGGGTTCAGCTTTTGCCATAGTGGCTATGTAAAGGAAGTCTTTGGAACGGGTAGTTGCAACATATAGCATATTTAATGCATCCATGTTATTATAAAGCAACTCTTCGTAGTAGGCCTTTGCAATTGATGAGTGGGCTAAATCTTTGTTGTATTTCAGAGGAATGCCCCTAAGTTCTTTATAAGCAGTTCCTTCTGACGAAACCCAAAATGTTGAGTTGGTTTTACCTTTTACTTCCCAGTTGCAGAAAGGAACAAATACAGCACGAAAAGCTAAACCTTTTGATTTGTGGATGGTGATGATTTGAATCGCATCGGCACCTTCAGGAGATGGAAGTGATTTTTTTATGCCATCTTCATCCCACCACGTAAGAAATGAGATAATGCCCTTTTCACCGAGTTTTCCTGCATTGGCGGTTAAATCGCGGAATGCTAGAAGATAAGGCAGGTGTTGGCTTAGCCGCTTCAAATCGTAGGCCTCGATTAGAATCTCTACGAGTTCGGGCAGGGGAAGTTGCAGCCACGATTGCCAGTGATTGCAAAGTGATTGAGGCAATACATCTGATAATGAAGATAGTGAAGTATGAGTGAGATTTAAATAGTGATTTGCATTTGCCTCTTTTTCATGTAAAGAGTGGTAAAGGGCGATACAGTTTGCTTTATAAAGTGCTGTTTGCGCATCCAGTCCGATCAGGACTTTAAGCGTGTTGATGATTAGTTTAACAGTAGAATTATTAGAAATCAACAAGGCATCGCCTGAAAGAACAGGCAACTTGAATTCCATTAGCTTTTGCACAGTTAATAGCGCCTCACTATTTGAACGCACTAAAATAGCGATGTCCTTCAACGAATAATGCTTCTGATCTTTTAAATAAAAAATTTCTGCTATTACATCATTCAGGGCAAGATCACGGAAAACCGTCTCACTGAACCGTATCTCTTCCGGAGCTTGTTCTTTGCCAAACTTTTTGATCTTAATTGTTCCACCCTTTAAAGTGTTGGGCGCAAAATTTTGCGTCGAGCCAGCATAAATATCCGTAATAATCGAATTATAGTGTTCCGCATTCCACCAGGCAGAAATACTTTCAGGTTTATCAGCTAAGTTTTGATTTAACTCATTTTGTAGCGTTAAAGGAATACTTTTATATAATACATTGTTAAACGTGATGATATTTTCGGTACTGCGGTAATTTTCTTCCAGACTTTCCTCCACCACATTATGCATACCAACATCGGTTTTAGCATGTTTATGCAGGATATTCCAGTCGCCATTTCGCCAGCGGTAAATGGATTGTTTAGTATCTCCCACAATCAGGTGATCTGTTAAATCCATGCTTGGGGTGGCAATGGCATTGGTTAAAAGCGATTTAAAGCTTCCCCACTGGCTGGTTGAGGTATCCTGAAACTCATCGAAAAGGAAATTACGATATCTGTTGCCCACTTTTTCCCATATAAAAGAGGGGTTCTCTCCGGCATCGTCAGTAATTCCGGATATCAGTTTTTGGGCATCGCTGATGAGCAGGTTATCGTTTTCAGCTCTATATTCTTTTAGCAATACAGCTATTTCCTGCATCAGCCTTAAATAATAAAGGTTTTTATTGAAGGCAATTGCCAATTGGTAATCCGGTAAGTAGGAAAGAAAATGATCTTTTATTTGATGTAATATGGGATTAATCGTTTCATAAACCTCTGCTATGGCGGCGTTTTTCTGAAACCATTCATCAGGCTCATCTATTAAGTTGAAAAGAGCCTCTATCTTAGAAAAATCTCCTCTGGCTATTAACACTAACTTTGTGAGGGGACTTCTGGATTTGCCTTTCAGGTGTTCATTTTCTACCCCCAGTACATTTATAGCCTCGTGCGCATCAGTTGCCAGCTGAACGATTTCATCCTCAAATCTTTTGATTTCTTCTTTGGTAACGCTGATATACTTTTTAAAGAGTTCATCAATATTCTCCGCGCCCAGCTCCTCTACTGCAGATTCAAAAATCTGGAACCGCTCTGAAAAAATTTCCCCGATTAAATTATAGAGTTCCGACTTGTAATTCCAGCTTTTGTTGTCGCTAATACGCTCAAGTGCCAGGTCGATGATCCATTGTAAAAGCTGCTTATTGTCGGTTAAGGCTTCATCCAGCTTGTTTACCAGGTCATCTTTAACCTTATCGTAATTCATTTCTAAATTATAATCAGCATTTAAACCCAGTTCAAAAGCAAAGCCGCGAATGACCTTTTGTACAAAGCCATCAATGGTGCTGACTGAGAAACGGCTATAATCGTGGAGGATTTTACGATAGATTTTATCTGCTTTAAGCTTTAAACCCTCTGCATTTATTTCAGGGTAGGCTACCAGAACCAGCTTTCTGTAATCATCAATTTTTTTCGAGGGGTTTCCCTGTGCCAGGCCCACCAGAACTTCTAAAATTCTTGATTTCATTTCTTCAGTAGCCTTATTAGTAAAGGTTACAGCTAAAATCTCGCGGTATTTGTTTTCGCTGCTAAAAAGCAGCGTGAGATAATGTGCTGTAAGACTGAATGTTTTACCAGAACCTGCGGAGGCCTGGAGAATTTTAAGAGGTTTTGGCATAAATTCCTGATCGTTTATTTTTTCTTAACTTTTTTCTTGATTCTGGCTGGCCGTTTTTCCATTGGATAAGGAATATTTAATAAGTCCCTTATGACCACGGACGCACAAGCGCCACCAAATGCTGCTGGCAGGTAAGAAATTGTGCCATAGGCGGAACGTTTAAAATTACTTCCGTCAGTTAAAATTAACGATTCCTTTTTGTATTCTTCAATAGAGAAAACAGCCTTTACCAAATTCAGGTTTGGGAGTTTGTTGAGTCGTTTGCGTACATAACTGGCGAAAACGCATTGATAGGTGTCTGGAAGAAAAGTGATCCTTAATTTGGTAGGATCAACTTTACCGCCTGCACCCATAGAACTCACAATCGGGATGTTTTTTTCCAGTGCAGTTGATAGTAGGGTCATTTTAGGCATTACGCTATCAATGCAGTCCATCACATAGTCGTATTTATTTTCCAGAATTTCCCTGCACTTATCAGGAGTAAGGAATGAATTAATCACATGTAATTTTAAATCCGGATTGATGGCAAGTAAGCGTTCTTGCATAATCGATGCTTTACCAACACCATGGTTTGTTGCCAATGCCGGCAATTGCCTGTTTCTGTTGCTTGGATCAACCACATCTCCATCTACAATGGTCATTTCGCCAACGCCCGAACGGCAAATAAATTCTGCTGCAAAGGAGCCAACCCCTCCTAAGCCGATTACTAAAACGTGTTTCGATTGAAGCAAGTCAATTCCTTCATTGCCAACGAGAAGGGCGGAGCGGGAGAGCCAGGATGTATCAGACATATCATTATAATTATTTATCAATGGACCACGAATGGTCACAGCATAACGGTTTTTTTCGTGAGCTAGTTTCTGGTTGTTCCTAAAGTAAGTTTAGTTCTTTCCAGTTTGTAAAAATAATGGCTTTTAATTCATCAACCGAACATTTTTTTAAATTCGCTGCGGCCTGATAGATCTGTTCGATTGATATTTCCGCAGAATCGGTTTCCAAAAAAAAACTGTTACTTTTCTTAATTAAACCGGCAGCATCAGAATCATGTTTTAAAATAGAACTTCCAAAAGATAGCAGAAAACCTTTATTTTGCATTTGCTTACCGAGTTCTTGGTTCTTATTAAAGCCGTGAATGAGAGTCGGGACTTTAATCCGCAGTTCATCTTTGAGCGCTATCAGTTCAGAGAAAGCTTTTACACAATGTAGGATAATCGGCTTCTCAAGTTGCTCTGCCAGTAAAATCTGTTCTTTTAGGATAAGGATCTGTTTATCTAGTGTTTCACCCCTTAATTTATCAAGTCCGCACTCACCAATGAGTTTAACATTTGCCTGTTTAGCTAGTACCTGCATGTACTTCATTTGCGTTGGCAGTTGCTCCAGTGTTGCATACCAGGGATGTAAGCCTATTGAAATCGGCTTTTCTTTGGGCATGGCCAAAAATATATCGCTTGTCACAGATAAACTTTGGATGCTCGTTACCCCGTTTTGCTTACCGCTGTGATGCGTATGTACATCTAGAAAATCCATTAATAGGCAAAGATAGGTTTTTTCAAAAAAAATGCCGGGGTACCGTAATGTATCTCTTCTGTAAAGAATTCAGTATTAATCTATAAAAGTACTAGTCTTTATTACATTTGCAGTAACCATATCCTTTCACATGAAAAAACTACTTATTATTTTAGCTGCTTTATTCATTTCTACTTCGGCATTTAGCCAGGATAAAAAAGAGCGTGTTCAGATTTATAATCCTAAAGCCAACGCTTTGGCTGACATAAAAGCCGCAACCGAAAAGGCAGCAAAGGAAAAGAAACACGTACTGGTACAGGTGGGAGGAAACTGGTGTTCCTGGTGTATCGCTTTTCACAATTTAGTTGATACTACCGCCTCTTTAAAGCAAACCATTAATGATAACTATGAATTTTTATTGGTGAATTGGGATAAGGATCATCACAATGATGAAGCGATGAAAGTTCTCGGCTTTCCTAACCGTTTCGGCTATCCTGTATTTGTGGTACTGGATGGAACAGGCAAAGTGCTACATATAGAGAATTCATCTTATCTGGAAACAGATGAAATTGGTTCAAACGGAAAAAAGAAAGTGGGTCACGATGTGAAAAAGATTAACTCATTTCTAAAAGGCTGGACCTTTGCCGCAGTAGACCCCGATTCTTACAAACCAAAGTCTAAATAAGTAAAAAGCCGCAGGGCTTAGATTTTAGGTCTATCCCCGCGGCTTTTTTTAATCCTCCAAATCTGCTGGCTCATCATCAAGATTGAGCTCGTAGGATGGTCTGGAAGCTTCATCAGCTTGTTCCAGCATGTCTTTATCATGTTCGATACTGGTATCATCTCCTTCTAATTCATTGATGTTTTCAGTATCATCCTCTCTGCGTAAAGCATCGTTAGGGTCGTTTGAATAGTTATCTTCTTCTGGGTCTATCATGGCATTGAGTTTTTATAAATAGATAATGTTTTTGACCCCCGAATTGTTTTAAAAATAATTGGTTGTTTTACTGGATTATAACCCGTCACCAAATTTAAAGTTTGGCAGAATGCTTACGGGTAATTTTCCAGCTGGAATTAAGCGGTTATTGATAACGGCTGCAGCCGAGATTTGCATATAATCTTCTTTTTGATAACCAACAACCAGGCCTTTACTGTTTTCTAATCCAGGTAGCGCAGCCAGGTTATAAGGGTTGGCAAATAATGCAAATACCGTGTTCTTGCCGGATAATTCTTTAATGAAATTTTTAACCCCTGTGTTTAGGGGGATGTTATTTGCAGGCCTTGCCCGGCTATCGTGAATGCCTACAATTACCTGATCGAAGGCTGCAACTTCACGGGCAATATTCGAAATTTGAGCTGCTGTAGCATCTTTGTCTAAAACATAATAAACCGAGTTATAAAATCCCTTAGACACCTCCTTTTGGAACCGAGTTACCCCGGAAACGCCTATACTAATAATAGCGGTTCTTCTGATCGGAATCATGTTTTTAATATAATCTTTTCCTTTTAACAAGGTAACAGACGCATTGGCCAATTCCTGCACCAGCGCATTGCCGGCGGTCCGGTTTACTTCAGCGACAATATTTTTTACCACTACGGTATCTCTTTGGGTTAAGCCCGCCCAGTATTTTGCGGTTAGGATTTTCCGTACACTAATATCTACATCATTCATGCTAATTCGCCCCTGCCTGATAGCACGTCGAATAAGCTTCACCGCCCGCTCGCTGTTCTCAGAAAGTTCAAGGATATCATTGCCTGCAACAATGCCCATCACATCAGCCTCACCATCTTTAAAAAACTTTACTACGCCCTTCATATCCATCGCGTCTGAAATCACCAGTCCTTTAAAGCCCAATCTTTCTTTCAGGATGCCTGTAACAATAGGTTTAGAAAGGGTAGAGGGTAAGTTAGGGGTGTTATCTAAGGATGGGATATTCATATGTGCAATCATTACTCCCGATGCACCTTGCTTGATCAGTTCTTTGAAAGGATACATTTCAAGGCTATCTAAACGTGCGGCTGTAAAGGTAAGTTGAGGCAAATCGTAATGCGAATCTACGTCTGTATCTCCATGTCCTGGAAAATGCTTCAATGTAGTTAGCAACCCACCATCCTGCATGCCTTTCATGTAGGTAGCGGTTTTGGTGGCAACGTTAAATTTGTTTTCACCGAATGAACGATAATTGATCACAGGGTTTTTGGGATTATTATTAATGTCTGCATCAGGGGCAAGGTTCATTTGCATTCCCATTCTTTTAAAGTCTTTGGCAACTTCAACCCCCATTTTGTAAATGAGATCTTTGTTTTGGATTGCACCCAGTGTCATTTGATAAGGATAAGATATCGTGCTGTCCAGGCGCATACCCAAACCCCATTCTCCGTCGTTAGCCACAATCAAAGGAATCCGGCTAACCTTTTGGTAGGCATTTGTAGCGCGGGCTTGCCTTACTGGTCCCCCCTGGAAAAAAATTACCCCACCCAGTTGCTCTTTTTTGATTACCATACCCACAGAGTCGATATATTTCTGACCTAAATTGGTATGTGCACGCACGAAGAACATCTGGGCAATGCGTTCCCTTCTGTTGAGTTTGTTAAATACAGAATCGACCCACTTAGGCTGGTTGGCCAGCATTTCCAGGTAAGACTTTTTCTGGGCATTTGCTGATAGCACAGCAAGGCCTAAGGAGATCATTAGGAATATATTTTTTTTCACTTTGTTTTGTTGTAATGCGATTCGGCAAAATTAATAAGTAATCATCGTAATAATCAAAAACCAATCCAAGTAATTAATTTAATACAATTAGTTGTTGCAATCGAAAGGAAAAGATGAAGATAAAGGCCCATCCTTTATCTTCATAAATTAGAAATATTGCTGTTATTTTGAAGTAAATGTTTAAATTGGTAAAACATACTAACCATTTTTTATGCCGAAAGATCATCAATATTCGACTACCATTACATGGACAGGCAATAAAGGCTCGGGTACCATGGATTACAGATCTTACGATCGGGACTATGTTATTTCTATAAAAGGTAAGGCTGATATTTCGGGTTCTTCCGACTCAGCTTTTTTAGGCGATAAGTCAAAGTATAACCCGGAAGATTTATTACTCTCGTCTATATCGAGTTGTCACATGCTCTGGTATCTCCATCTTTGTTCAAAAAACGAAATTGTCGTCATCGACTACAAGGATGAAGCTGTAGGCGTGATGGAGGAATTATCCGACGGAAGTGGGAAATTCAAAGAAGTGACCTTGCATCCACAAGTGTTAATTGCTGATCAGGCACATCTCGAATTGGCGCACTCGTTGCACCAGGAAGCAAATAAGATGTGCTTTATTGCTAATTCCCTTAACTTTCCGGTTAAACATAATCCGGAAATTAAAGCGGAGAATAGTTAATGGAGTTGGCAGTTCACAGGCTTTATTAAGCTGTAAACTGCCAACTGGATTATTTAAATTCGTATGCATTATCTTTTGGAGTAGCATCCATATAAATGCCACCATCCAGTGCAATGCTTCTCATCGCTTTTCCATTATTTTTAACCACTAATGAAATTACACTTTGATTGTTTTTCCATACCGAAGGTGTATAGTGAATTCTGTCGACGTTACCGTCCTTATAGGTAATCACCAGATCAAATGGAATGGCAAAACCTCCTATATTTCGAACCATAATTGGTGAGTTTACAGCCTTCTGTTTGGTATATTCCAGTTTCAGATCAATATAGTTGTTGGTGAAAAACCAGTTCCTAAAGAACCAATTCAGGTTCTGACCTGAACCGGTGTTCATTGAATTGAAATAGTCCCATGGAATGGGATGCTTGCCATTCCATGTGTTCATATAATGGTGAAGTGACTTTTTAAATAACTCATCGCCCAACATGTCTTTTAAAGCCAGATAAGATAATGAAGCTTTGCCATAGGAGTTGTTTCCATATCCAGCGCCAGATACCTGATCGGACATCGAAATAATAGGCTGATCTTCTTCTGTCGACTTATCATTAATATAGTTGTTTACTCTGAATTTTTTATAAAAGTCATCTGCCGCTTGTTTCCCATGTTCAGCGATGCCAATTAAGTATTCAAATGTAGTAGCCCACCCTTCATCCATATAAGCATAACGGGTTTCGTTGATGCCCATATAAAATGGAAAATAGGTATGTGCAACCTCATGGTCTTGCACCAACTGTGCAAAAACAGGGTCCCCAAATTGGGAGTCATTAACCATCATTGGGTATTCCATGTCTGCAAAGCCTTGAAAAGCAATTGTTTTTGCATATGGATAAGGAATGCCTGGCCAGTTGTTGGAGAACCATGACAAAGCATTAATATTATACTTCACTGAATTTAAAAAGTCCTTGCCTGTGGTTGGGTTGTAAGCTGCCTGCGCACTTGCCCGGCGTCCTGTTTTTGCATCAACGATTACGCTTCCGCCATCCCAGGCATAGTGATTGCTTAATGCGAAGGTGATATCGGTGATATGATCTACTTTAAATTTCCAAGTATTCCAGTCTTTTTGTGCGGTAACTTTACCATCCTTTAGTTCTTGTTCACTGGCAATGTGAATCACTTCATCAGTGTTATAGGACTTTTTTAAGCGGGCAGAAATTTCCGGCTGCAAAACATCATCAGGATTTAGGAAATCACCGGTGGCGTAAACCACATAGTTTTTCGGCGCTTTTATGGAAAATACATAATCATTAAAATCATTATAAAACTCAGCCCTGTCGGTATGCGGAATGCGGTCCCATCCATTATAGTCGTCGAAGACTGAAATACGTGGATAACTATAAGCTACAAAGAATGAGTTCGGATCAATCTGTCCTTCTCTACCACTTTCTTTGGATAATGGATAGTCCCATCCGATTTTCACTGTAATTTTCGACTTAGGGTTAAGTGGTTTTTTTAATTTGACGCTTCCCACTGTTCCCCAGTCTTTGCTATCTACTTTATAGCGCTCGCCATCTACAGAAAACGATGTGATGTTTAACCCCGAGCTTAAGAAATCTTGACTAACAGCCCCGCTCCTCGGAGCCGTTGGCTTATGTAGATTGTTTACAAAGCGTATGACCAGTGTTTTTAGGGTATCATTACTGTTATTACTATATAGAATTTCCTCATCTCCGCTCACCACCTTGGTTTCCGCATCGACTTTTATATCCATGTTGTAACGGCCATGGTTTTGCCAGTAGTTGGGCCCCGGGTTTCCGTTTGCAGAACGGGTACCTTTTAAATAAGCCGCTTTTATGTTCCTAGGCATGTAGAGTTCCTGAGCAGAAACCGTGTAACCTGCCAAACTGATTAGAAGGGCGAGTGAAAATAACTTTTTCATTTTTTTGAATAATTTCAGCTAAAATAAACTTATTGATCGAATTTTTAATCACTGTATAATTGAATGTTACTTCAGAGGCTAATATCAGTAAAAGGTATAAATCTTGATCTTTTATTTGGTTTTGTAATTTCCGCATTTTATCTTCGTTATAATTGAAGCAAGACTATGTAGAAACCAACTATGTAGTCTTGTTTGTTTTTTATAGCGTTTGAATAAAATTAATAGAGCAATGACAGAGGTAACGTACTATACACAAGAGGGGTTAGATAAACTAAAAGAAGAAGTTCACTATCTAACTACAACGGGCCGTCAGCTAATATCGAAAGCAATTGCTGAGGCGAGAGATAAAGGTGATTTATCAGAAAATGCAGAATATGATGCGGCCAAAGAAGCGCAAGGATTACACGAGGCGAAGATCTCAAAATTAAAAAATACTTTGGCTAATGCACGCCTCATAGATGAATCAAAATTGGATTTATCAAAGGTGTTAGCATTGTCTATTGTTAAAATAAAAAATGTTAAAAACGGAGCGACCATGACCTATCAGTTAGTCGCTGAAAGTGAAGCCGATTTAAAAACCGGAAAGATTTCTGTTAAATCACCAATTGCACAAGGTTTACTTGGAAAGTCGGTTGGCGAATTTGCTGAAATTGAAGTGCCTGCCGGTAAGATGCAGTTTGAAGTGCTAGAGATTTCGAGATAAACATTAACATTCACTTTTAAACCTACTATCCTTTTATGAGTATATTTTCAAAAATTGTCTCCGGCGAAATCAGCGCACATGTTGTTGCTGAAACTGTTGAATATTTAGCTTTTTTAGATATCCAGCCGCTTACTGCCGGTCATGTACTGGTGATCCCAAAAGTGGAAGTCGATTATATTTTTGATGCTGAAGAAGATTTATATGTCGGACTTTGGATGTTTGCTAAAATTGTAGCAAAAGGCGTTAAAAGTGCTTTTCCATGCAAAAAAGTCGGTGTAGCCGTGATTGGATTAGAAGTTCCACATGCCCACATTCATTTAATTCCTATGAACAATGTGAGTGATATGGATTTTAGTAAAGAGAAACTCAAGCCCACTCCCGAAGAACTTACTGAAGCCGCCGAAAAAATCAGGCAGGCTTTATTAGAAGAATAGTGATGATGCGGGTAATGCCCGCATTATTTTTTTAAATATGGATTTTGATTGGGCAACGGTACGAAATCTGTTTCACCTGGCACAGGTCTGAACTTTTGCTCCAGCCAGTCCTGTTTAGCCTTTTCGATTGTTTCTTTATCAGAGGCTACAAAATTCCAGTATATAAATCTCTCCTCAGGAAATGGATTGCCACCAAAAATATATATGGTGGTGTTCTCCAACATCGTAAATTCGCAGAGTTTAGCATCATTAGCCACTAGAATTAAGCGTGGTTTGAAAAGGTGTCCATCACTTTCTATGCCCCCCTCGAGTACATATAGCGCGCTTTCACCAAACAGATCATTTCCAATATTCAATTTTTGTCGGCCTGTACTTTTAATCTCAATAAAGTACAGCGGGCAATACACAGGAACAGGTGATTGGCGGCCAAATGCTTCGCCGGCAATTAATTTAATATTGACTCCATCCTGTTGCCAGCTGGGAATATCTTCTTGATCAACATGAAAAAACTCAGGATCCATTTGTTCAAGTGCTTTTGGCAGGGCTACCCAAATTTGTAAACCATGGAGCATTTTATCCGTCTGTCTTAAATAAGAAGGTGTACGCTCTGAGTGAACGATCCCCTTGCCAGAAGTCATCCAGTTCACTTGTCCGGGTTTAATAATAATGTCTGTTCCCAAGCTATCGCGGTGCTCAATTTCCCCTTCAAATAAAAAGGTTAATGTAGATAAGCCGATGTGCGGATGCGGCGGTACGTCGAGATTTTCATGGTCACTCATAGCGGCTGGGCCCATGTGATCGATGAAAGCAAATGGACCAACCATTCGTTTTTCCCTAAATGGCAGCAACCTGCCAACCATGAAGTTACCAATGTTTGCCGGCCTTTCTTCAATAATGAGTGAAATGTTTGACATAGGATATGGATTTGAAATGGTGAATTTAAGAAAATTTTATAATGGTGATTAATAAAAAAAGCACCCCATTTATGAGGTGCTTTTGAAATTATAATGGGAAATAGTATTAAACCAGTTCAGCCAATGCTTCCTTGCTGAATCCTTTCAATTCTGAAAAATTGTCATTTTTAATTTTTTCTACCCAGTTCGGATCAGATAATAATGGACGGCCAACAGCAACTAAATCAAAGTCACCACGATCCATTCTGCGTACCAACTCATCTAGCGAGCTTGGCTCAGAACTCTGACCTGCAAAGGCACCAAAGAAATCGCCATTCAAACCTACAGATCCTACCGAAATGGTTGCTTTTCCGGTTATTTTTTTTGCCCATCCTGCAAAATTCAGGTCTGAACCTTCGAATTCCGGCTCCCAGAATCTGCGTTGTGAACAATGGAAAATGTCGATTCCTGCATCGGCTAACGGCGTTAACCATTGTTCCATTTCAGTTTCATTTTTGGCCAGTTTGAAATCATATGCTGCAGGCTTAAACTGCGACAAGCGAATAATAACTGCGAAATCTTCACCAACACGTTTACGAACTTCTTTGATCACCTCAACTCCAAAGCGGGTGCGCTCGGCTAAGGTTTTACCACCATAGATATCTGTACGGTTATTAGTTGCATCCCAGAAAAACTGATCGATTAAATACTGGTGAGCACCATGGATTTCAACGGTGTCGAATCCAAGTGCTTTAGCATCAGCTGCAGCCTGGCCGAAAGCAGCAATGGTGTCTGCAATAGCGGCATCTGTCATTGGAACCCCGTTTTCGAAGCCAGGACTGTTTAAGCTTGAAGGACCTTCGAATGGAGAGCTGGGTAACCATCCTGAAGCATGGTTGGCAGATATTCCCTGGTGCCAGATTTGAGGGCCCATCGTGCCACCCGTGGCATGAACATCGTTGATTACCTTTTGCCATCCTGCCAGGGCTTGTTCTCCAAAAAAATGAGGAATGTTTGGATCGGCAGAAGAAGAAGGACGATTGATTACTGTACCTTCTGATAAGATCAGTCCTACTTCACCAGCCGCACGCTTCGCATAGTACTCCGCAACTGCATCAGTTGGGATCCCATTTGGAGAGAAAGACCTGGTCATGGGAGCCATGACAATTCTGTTTTTTGTGGTTAATGATTTTAAGCTGAAAGGCTTAAATAAACTATCTGTATTCATATTGATTGCTATTTATAATTCTGTATTAATAATTTCACTTAATTTTTCAAGACCTTCCATATTCCGTTTGTAATAAGTCCACTGTCCAACCCTGGTGGCGGAAATTAAATCAGCACGTTGTAGAATAGATAGATATTCGGAGATGGTACTTTGTGAGAGTCCTGCTTTCATCTGAATTTGACCCACGCAAACACCCACATTTTCGAAGTCGGCATTAGGTTGATCTGGAAAATTTTCTGCAGGAGCTTTGAGCCAGTTTAGAATCTGCAAACGGGTTTTATTTGATAATGCTTTGAACACTTCTACTTGATCCATATCGCAAATGTATATCGACTTTTCCCGATATGCCAATTATCAGCCTAAAGATTACACAAAAATGGTAGATTGCCCTAAACTGTCAGGTTTCAAAAAGGGAAGTAATTGGAAAGTGTGGAAGCAACGTACGAGCTTAAAAAAGAAACGGGGATAAATCATACCGACCTATCCCCGTCATCTAAATTAACGCTCTCATATATATAAACACCTAAAAGGATGATTTATTATATCATGGCTAAATTTTTTTATTTTTTTTCTGCAGCCTTCTTCGCTGTGCTTTTTGGCTTTTTTTCTATTGCGGGAGCTTCTTCAGCAGCATCAGCTTTTTTCTTCGCCGGAGCCTTAGTTTTTTTTACTTCAACACCTGTTTCCTCAATAACCTCCACTTTCTTTTTGGTTGTTGTTTTAGCTTTTTTGGGTTCTATAACCTGTTCTTCAACGTCAACTTTCTTTTTAGTTGTTGTTTTAGCTTTTTTAGGTTCAGCAACTGGAGTTTCGTCTACAAATTCAGCTTCTTCAATCTTAGGTGAATCTGCTTGTTGCAAATAATTTGCTAAAACCTGTTTTAAGTATATTTCAGGTTTAGGCATATTTATCACCGTACCAGGTTCTTTATCCTGAGACTGTTTTATATAAGCTGATTTAATTTTGCCCCAGTCTTTGGAATAAAGCCTGATAAACATTTCCACAAATTGTTCGTCAGTATATTTTTTAGGCAACCTACCCAGCACTGCCTGAATTTTTTCTTCTTTTTTATGTAATACCGCCATCGATTTTATTTTGCACAAAGATAGCCTAAAATAATCATTATCAGATTTTAGGTTTTCAGGCTATTACATCTTCCAGCGTTACGTCCGTTTTCCTGTTCGCAACAAGTCTTTCGCGATGTTGCATACCCCAGTTTCTCAGCTCATCAATCACCTTATCCAAAGAGCCGCTGTATTCAGTTAATTCATAAGTAACGGTAACCGGCGTAGTTGGAAACACGTTGCGGATGACAAATTCGTTCAGTTCCAGATCTTTCAGCTCTTTTGATAAAATCTTCGGAGTAATCTCTCCCAGCGATTTTTGAATTTCATTGAACCGTTTGGGGCCATCCTGTAAACTCAGAATTAAAGGTAATTTCCATTTCCCGTTTAAAACATACAGCGCATCCTTAACCGCGTTCAGGCTTGCGCTGCAACTTTCTTTTGTATGCTTTTCTTTTCCAAATGCCATGCGGCAAAGTTAATAGCTTTCTGAGCGAATATTGCTATCGTTCAGTAAACTAATACCAAATCGATAGCGCTTTGAGCGCGTCTGATTTAGATAATTTCCCAAGATCATTTCCAGCCTTTTTTCATTTTTTTATAAGCCTTTTTACTAATTTTCGATTTCTTTTTCGATCTCGATTTTCCTTTCTTCTTACGGGCATTGATGTTATTAACCAGTGAATTTTTGACCCCTAACTTATTCTTCTTAAGTCCTTTTTTCTTTTTTTTGTCTTTTTTCTTGCCGCCTTTTTTCTTTACAGCTTTCTTTTTCGTTTTTGCCATAACATTTAGTTTGTAGTTAACAACATTGTTCTTTTAAAAAGGTTCACTTTAAATGAGCTTTCAAGCAAAGTACTTTGAGCTTTTAAACAAAATTTTAGCTTCCAGATTGCTATACCTTTGATTCAATAAAAAAGACAATCATGAAAAAAGTTTGGTTTATAACAGGAGCCTCCCGCGGATTGGGAAGGAGTTTAACAGAAGAAGCATTGGCAATGGGCGATCAGGTAGTCGCTACAGCAAGAAACACCAACATGTTGGATGATTTGGTTGAAAAGTTCGGGGAGTTGATTTATCCACTAACCTTAAATGTGACCGATTATAATCAGGTAGCGATTACCGTAGAAGCTGCTATTGCCCACTTCGGTAAGATTGATGTTCTGGTGAATAATGCGGGCTTTGGAATTGTGGGGGCTGCCGAAGCATTTAGTGCCGATCAGGTACGGAGTCAGCTGGAAACCAATTTATACGCGCCAATAGAAATTACCAGAGCTGTGTTGCCTTACATGAGGAAACAGAAGTCAGGGCGCATTTTTCAAATTAGTTCGGTAGGAGGCAGAGTGGGTAATGCCGGGATTTCCATTTATCAGGCAGCAAAATTTGGATTAAGTGGTTTCACAGAATCACTGGCGAAAGAAGTCAAATCACTGGGGATTCTGGTTACCAGCGTGGAGCCAGGTGGATTTCGTACAGATTGGGCGGGGGATTCCATGACTTATGCCCCAAAAATTGATGGATATGATCTGGTAGATCAAAGAAGTGAATTTTTTCAGAGCGGCGATTTCATCCCCACTGGTGACCCCGTGAAAGCAGCAAAAGTGTTAGTGAATCTTGCTGTGCATCCTGAACCACCAATGCACCTCATTCTGGGAAGTGAAGCTATCGGTATGCTTAAGCATGCAGATGAAACCAGGACACAGGAAATGGAAAAGTGGATGGGGGTGAGTTTATCTACCGACCATGATTCTGCTACAGATTTTCTAGATACTAGTCTGGGTAAAAGTTTCACAAATAGATAATTATCATGAGGGCATCTTCAACCGGATGATCTCAGCATAACAATTTCAAATAACCCGCTTATTTCATAATTTTGATAGCATGCCAAGCGAACTTAAACGTCCTAATATTTTATACAGCTGCTACTCGCACAAAAGCAGTGAAGGTGAACAGTTTATTGCCGACCATGTTTTTGGATATTTGATTTCCGGTACATCAGAAAACCAAATTGGCGAGGAAAAGTATATTTTTAATTCTGGGGACTTTAGATTCTTCAGAAGAAATCAACTGACGAAGTATACTAAATTTCCACCAAAAGATGGTGTGTATAAATCTATTACAATTGTTCTGGATCAGGAAACCTTACGCAGCATTAGTGAAGAATATAATCTTGTTGCACAGCAACAGGTTAAGACTCCTACAGCAATATTGTTTGAACCTAATAGGCTGTTTCAGAACTATTTTGATTCGATATCACCTTACCTGGAAAACAATAATGAGTTTAACAGTATGCTCACGAACTTAAAAGTTAGGGAAGCGGCGATGATTTTATTGCAAATTAATCCTGGGTTGAGCAATATACTCTTTGATTTTTCTGAGCCGGGTAAAATTGATCTTGAAGCTTATATGAATAAACACTATAAGTTTAGCGTAGATATCGGTCGTTTTGCATATCTCACAGGGCGAAGTCTGGCAACTTTTAAAAGAGATTTCAACAGGATATTTAATGTCGCGCCAAACCGCTGGATACAGCAGAAGCGCCTGGAGGACGCGTACTACCTGATCAAAGAAAAAGGTTGGAAATCTACTGAAGTTTATCTCGAAGTTGGATTTAAAGATCTTTCACATTTCTCTTTTGCTTTTAAGAAGGCTTACGGAATTGCGCCATCAAAATTATAAAAAAAAAGCATCAATTATTTCTAATTGATGCTAAAAAGGTTCGCTCTCAAAAAACCTTATTTTGTAACTGAAGTTAATAATCCACTTGTTGTAAAACTCGCTGCAGCAGTCGTGCTGGCTTTAGTATAGGTATCTCCCTGGTATAAACCGTGGAAATAGGTTCCTCCTGTTACGGTTCCGCCAGTATAAATATTAAACGTTGTGTTTGAAGCTAATCCAGGCATGCTAAATAACATCACCATTTTTGAATAAGCTCTTGGTACAACGAATGTGAATATATTTGTACCAGTAGACGATTCGATGTGTATCAACTGGTTAACTGTTGCTGCACTGGTGAATAGTACTGAGTTCTGTGTGCTTACGCTTGTAGTCGGGCTACTGCTTGCTCCCCCTACGCCAATTAACGTACCCCCGGTAATTTTAAACTGATTATTGTCGCAGTCAAATCCTTCTTCAGGAGAGATATAACCTGAAGATACGATTGTACCACCCGTAATGTTAATGGTTCCATTCGAATCTATTCCATCATTAAGTGTGCTATAAGCATAAACATTTCCTCCGTTAATCACTACCTGATTGGTTGCATTAAACGCGTCATCATAGGTTACACACTCAACTGTTCCACTGTTAATGGTTAATATGGCCTTGCTTTCAATTCCTTCTGCACCTGTACCTGATGTTTTAACTGAAATTGTTCCTCCGTTTATTGTCAGGTTTCCATCACTCTTTATTCCTTTTGCAGATGTATCATCAGAACCATAAGTATAGGTTGCTCCTGATGTGGTGATGTTCACCGTACCATCATTAATGGTTAAAGTACCATCCGCATTTATACCTTTTCCTCCGGTACCAGTACCGGCAATAGTTATTGTTCCTTTCTGCATCAAGAAATTGCCGTCTACTTTAATGCCCGATGCTGACTCAATCTCTTTATCCGTGCTGTCGTAGAATGCACCACCTGATGTTGTTATGGTTAAAGCTGCGTTCGTTACAGTGAAATCTTTTCCACTCTTAAACCCTTTTGCCGCACTACCGGATACCGCAACTTTAACAGCATCACTGCTGTTAATGATTGTGGCACCTTCGCTTTTGATCCCTACAGCTTCCGAACCCGTATTGGTTATGGTAATGATTCCCCCACTGATGTAAACAGACGGATCTATAGTGCTCTCAGTTCCGCTGTAAGTTGTGGATAGTCCATCATCTACACTCGCTATGGTAATTGTCCCTCCAGTGGTTTGGATGTACCCTTCCTCTACTTCAATTCCGTCGCCGGAAGAGGTAATATCCAGTGAACCGCCTTCCATTGAAAAATAATCATTCGCATGGATACCGTCTGAAACTGCACCCGTGATGCTAATGATTCCGCTTTGTATATCCACGTAATCGTCGCTGGCAATGGCATGTTTGTAATTACCCCTTACAATTAAACGTCCACTGCCTTTAAATACCAATTGACCTTCACTAAATAACGTACCTTTCATGTCTTCAGTTCCGCTTGCTGTGTAAGTCGATCCGTCGATTAATCTGTTATTGGTTTCGCCCACTAAGGTGAAAGTAGCTTTTTTACTGGATTGAATATTTATGGCAGGGCCGTTTGCACTAATCATGTCGGCCCCGTTTAATACCACCCCAAACTTGTAGCTGCTGTAGATTTTTACTGAACCACTGTTGGTACTTCCCGAAATAACATAATTGATTTCAGTACTCGCCGTAGTTGAGTTTATGGTTACTATTCCGTTGGTATTGGTAATGGTTACACCGCTACTCTCATATGGGTTTGTAACAGTTGCAATATTATTTGCATAAGCAATGGTTACTGCATTTGTAACGGTTGTATCTTTTGAATTGGTTACAATTGTAGCATAAGTTGTTGTGCTTGTAGTGGTTGTCTCATCATCACTATCTTTTTTACAAGAAATCATACTTGCAGATATTAATAAGAAACAGATTATTGATGGTAGAAATTTAAATATCCTCATTTTTTCATCGTTAATAAAAACTTGATGAAGATATTTTGAGAAATATTTAAAAAATGTTAAGACTCTACGAATGGGTACTTTGAGTCGATGAATATGGATTTCCCTTTTTGCTACAGCGTTATCCTGAAAAAGGATAACGCTATTATTTGTTGATGTTTATCTTTCCATGAATTCCATACTGCCCATACCAATAGGGGCACCTGGAGGCATTGCCTGGGCAGGGGTTGGCTGAAACTTAGCTGGTGATTCTTCAAATTCTTTTATCTGTGATAAGCCATATAAAATATTTGCTTTTTGCTTTAATCCCGCGCCGCTCACTTTTTCGATCATCCAGCTCTTAAGTTCAGAGATTTCTAATAACGCTTCGCCTCTGACACTTTCTGATGCACGCGTATTGGCAGCAAGTTGTAGCAGGTATTTTAGTGTGAGGTTATTTACAAGTATTTGTAATTGTCCTTTATATCCCGGTAACAGACTGGTTTTCCAGGTTTTTTCGATCAGCTTATCTGTAACCGCGAGCAATCCAGGCTGTTTTTCATCCCTTGCATTATATTCCACCAAACGGGAAGCCCTTTCCGGATTCAATAGCGAAGAAATGGTTTCGTTTGCTGCGGCTTCAGCTGTTGCAATCGGATCGAATGTTGGACCAGTATAGCCACTAAACATTTCTGCTGATGCAGGATAACCCGACGGGCGTGGAGGTATTTTTTGAATCAGGCTTTCTGGTAAAGCAAGTGCATCCGGACTAATCGTTGAGATTAATGCATCAAAAGCACTCCATTGCTGAGCTGGGTCAACCATCTTAGTTGGAACCTGCCCATCATTTTTTATTGCGTGTGTGAAATATAACCCACCTATTGATTTTGCAACAGCCTCAATTTCATAGCGGTGAAGTAAATAAATAGGGACCAGGACTTCTTCCAAGGTGGCCATCGGAGCATCTTTTACAATTGCTTTTTCAGAGAAATTATCCAGCACCTGTCTTCGGATTTTCATTAGTCTATTAAGTTCTGCGATTGGATTTTCACCATCTTCCCATTGATTAGCCGATGGATGGGTATAGCCTCCAATATCGGGGATATATTGAAAGCCCTGCTTCAAGGTTTCTTCCATTATTTTATCAAGAGCTGCATCTTCGTTCGTGCCTTTGGTAAATTCACTGTACCCCCACATGATGGCTCGTTTATCCCAGCTTCCAATCCCTTTTGCATATGCGTCAGATAAATCGATACTGCCGTCTGCTTTTTGTTTAATCCTCGGGAAAGGATAATCCATCACAGATGCCCGGTCTTTGACACTTGCTGCAAAATTATGGTTTAAGCCCAGGGTGTGCCCGATCTCATGTGCGGATAACTGCCTAATCCTCGCTAATGCCATTTCTTCCATCACTTTACTTACAGGCTTTCCATCTGTATAGGGCTGTAGTAAGCCCTCGGCAATTAAATAATCCTGACGATGACGGTCGGAACCTAGCGTTACCACACCTTTGATGATTTCCCCTGTTCTGGGATCTATATAAGATGATCCATAGGAAAAGGCCCTTGGGCTACCCGCGCGGGTAATCCAGTTTACTACATTGTAGCGTATATCCATGGGGTCGGCGTCAGCAGGTAACTCTTTTACCTGAAACGCATTTTTATATCCGGCAGCTTCAAAAGCTTCATTCCAGAAAGATCCGCCTTCTATTAGTGCCTTTTTAATTGCTGCGGGTGCGCCGCGATCAATATAATATACAATGGGTTTCACCGCTTCGCTAATTTTAGCATTAGGGTCTTTCTTCTCCAAACGATGTCTTCGTGTATATCGTTTAACCAACGGTTCGGACATAAGGGCCGAAAAATCTGTATAGCTAAATAATTGATAGCTTGATCGTGGATCAAATTTTCGTTGCTTAAAATGTTTATCGGGCAGTTCTACGAACGACTGATGCATGCGTACAGTTACGGCATTAGCATCCGGAGCCAGGGTTCCTCTTCCACTAGGGGCGCCACCAGTGAAAGTTAGCATGGCCTCAAACTCATTATTTTTGGGGAAGTTTTTAGTGTTAGGTATGTAAACAGCTGATCGGCTTTCGTCAACACGGTAAGTTCCGCCACCTGCTGCTGCCCCTCTGCCAGCTGCTCCACCCGAAGACGCAGGAGCGCCCATGGTAGCTCCGATATTCTGGCTGTCGCGAATAATAAAAGGCGTAAGGTCTATAAGGGTTTTATTTCCCTCTATTGCTACAGGAGCAAATCCCCAGATCACAGACTTGGCAAAAGATCCTTCCACTGTTTTAATTTCATCGGCATTTCCGTTCCCGGCACGATAGGCCAGGTTGGGTTCCAGTAGAAACACTTTTGGCCCTACCTTGATAAAGCGTGCAACATCAGCAGCAGCGCCTCCGCGTTCTGCATTTCTTCCGGCGCCATCAGTTAACGAGCTGAAATACAGAAAATCTTTATCAAATTGATCAATTTCCAGGAAAATTTTCCCTGTTTTTTCATCATAGTAAAAATTGAAATAGCCCTCAGATTTTTTGAAGTCTTTGGTGAAGTTCGAAATACTGGTTGCGACAGTAGCTTTAACTGCTGCTGGATTTTGAGCATGTAGTTGCATGCTCAGGACACCACTGATCAGCAATATTACAGCGTAAAGTTTTCTCATCATAAAAGGATAGGGTTAGTTGGTTTGGTTGTTGTAGGTTGCCCACTTTAGTGTGCAGAGCAAATATAATTTAAAGCGTTTGTGATGTTGAGCGATCCAGGTAACTTTTTACATATATAATGAAAAAAATATTTAACTATATTTATTGCTAATGGAGCAGAAATTAGAAGTATGGCAGCGTGGGCCGTTGCCCGATGTTAGGCCCTTGTTACAACCTGTAGCCCATGCACTATTGCAGGCAAGAGAAGAAGTAAACGAATATTTGGAAGGCTTTCCGAAAGAACTACTCTGGATACGTCCAGCTGGGATGGCTTCTGCAGGATTTCACCTTCAGCATTTAAGTGGGGTGCTGGACCGGGTTTTCACTTATGCGCGTGCAGAAGGTTTATCCCCTTTTCAATTTGAACAACTTTACGAGGAAGGCAAAGATCGGGCAAAGGGGTATAAAGTTGAAGATCTGGTTTCCCGGTTTAACGTCCAGGTTGATCAGGCGATGATACAATTGAAAGACACAGATGAATCTGGTCTTACTGAGTACAGGGGCGTAGGTAGGGCAGGCTTACCATCAACTGTAATTGGTCTGCTTTTTCATGCAGCAGAACATACCATGCGACATGTTGGCCAATTAATGGTTACGGTTGCCGTAGTCAAATCTGAAGCTCAAAAACTATAAAACAAAAAAGCACCAATCTTTTGGATTGATGCTTTTGTAGCCCGCAGGGGAATCGAACCCCTATTTCCAGAATGAAAATCTGGCGTCCTAACCGGTAGACGAGCGGGCCTTTTAATCAGAGTGTCTTTCAACTCCTTTGGTAGCGGGGACACGACTCGAACGTGCGACCTTCGGGTTATGAGCCCGACGAGCTACCAACTGCTCCACCCCGCACTCTATATCTTCAAATTTTCTTCGTTTGAAGGAGTGCAAAAGTAGGAATAGTTTTCATATTCGCAAAGCCTGAAAGCTTTTTTTTTCAAAAAAAAATATCTCTCAAAAGTAGAGAAGTCAATTTATACTATTTTTATATTGTAAATGAGTAGATTACACTTTGTTGTAGCTTCAATCTTTTATTAGGGCTCAGCAATGATATTAAAACTTTGAGGCTAACTGGAAATGTGCTGAAATTGCTAATTGAATTAAACGCAGAGGATCAAAGGAAAGGCAGACTTTCCTAAAAGTGAGGGCCTTCATAAATGGATTTATGTGATAATTGTGAAAGTGATCTTATCTTTAAAAAATCTTTAAGATGATGGAAATATCATAATTATTGTCAGGAACGCCTTTGATTAATCGAAGTAAAATATACAAACTAAAGTTCAATGAAAGTTTTTTTAAAATCGTCACAGACGGCGACTTGAAAGCTGTAAAAGAAAAAATCAGTGAAACAAATATAAATGTTTTGAACGTTAATGATATGTCCCTTTTACAAGTAGCACTTCAAAATAAACGAGATGAAATCGCACATTACTTAATAGAAAAGGGCATTAATGTTAACAACCAGGATAATAAGGGAATGGTTGCACTACATTATATCGCTGTCTATAAAAATGACTTAAATTTAGCGAAAGCAATTCTTCAAAAAAATGCAGATATAGAGGTCAAAGATAAGTTTGGTAATTCTCCCTTATGGACGGCTATTTTTAGTGCTAAAGGAGAATACGGATTTATCAAACTGCTATTAGAAAATAATGCAGATTTAAGATCCATAAATGCCGCCAGAAAAACGCCGTACGATTTGGCCTATATTATGAAATTTCCTGAGTTAATAAGTTTAGTTACCGAATATTCTGCCTGATGCTCCTACTTTTCCGCAAGCAACGACTTATTTTAAAACAGCCGCAATACCTTTCAGTGATGTAATATCACCTATCGTTTTTTCAAGCCCTCATGACAATCATTGACTTATTTCTTTAGAACGATCCCAACAAGCCGGTTATCTTTTGTAACCCGGTAAATATCCTGCCACCATTTTGCACCTCCACGGCAAGAGGTAATAATCATTTTATTTTTTTGCCGAGTGTAACATCGCAAAGGCAACTGCATTTACTTCTTTTATCCTCAGACGGTAGAAGTGCATTATATCGCCTGGTCTTAGTGGTATAAAGCCAAATGTTGAACGCCCGATAAACACCCATTCCAGCGTCCGGAATTGAAAACGCGAAATCATCATAGCCATCAAAATTGTAATCCTCGATGTAACTTTTTCTTTCGGCTTCCAATGCATCTATTGCATCGATTTGCCATCAGGGCCGTGGTAAATATATAAGCTAAAGGGCTTTTCTTCATCAACCGAATTCAGGTAGTAAGACTGGGCCTACGCACTTAAACTACCGATAAAAAATAGCGTAGCTGTTCACAAAGTAATGATTGTTTTCACCAGGGGAAATGGAAATGTTGGTTTTATGTGTATGTAATAGGAGCATAAACTATGCTAATATTATCTTCTTAAGATACGGAAATTCGGGAGTGGTCTCAGAAATTTCTGTTAATGGTTTTTGAGTTGGACGTTGTGCATAGGTTTTGGCAATTTGTAAGGAGCTGGTTTTTGTAACTAAAAAACTGCGGCTGGTGGGCTGATCCTCGCTTCCATTGACTTTTTTAATCGAACTTAACAATTTCCTGATGGAAAATCTAGTGGCAAAAGGCATACATACTACGATAATTTAAAAAAAATTATATATTAACGATATGATGAAGTCCATACTTTACAGTCTCTTATTAATCTTTGCAGTATTAGTATCATGCAAACAAAACAAGTCATCTCGAAGGGCCATTGATACTGTGCCTAAAACCAATACAGCCATAGATAAGATATCGAATCAGAAAGATGTTTATATTGGTAAGGAATTCTTTTCAGGCGATGAGCTAAATAGCGTCGAAACTTTCAGAGAACAGAAAACTGGGATTGACAGTATTTCATACAGTATTTATAAAGAAAGAACAAATAACCGCTATATCTTTTCCCTGGAAAGATCTTTAAAAAGTGAAGACGTTGAAAAATACAGGATCATCGATACGATCAACCTAAGATTTGCAGATGTAAGTGTGAGTATTGATGATCTCGGCAGCAATGAAATTTTGTACTTAAAGTCAAATGAAAAACTCCTTAAGAAATGGACTTTTGATAAACATAAGTTTCCAGCAAGCGGTAACCAATTTACAGGAAGTTATACCGGTCATTTTTTAAGAATGAAAGAGGAATCGGGAGATGCACGAGGTTGGGGAACAATTAAAATAAATATCAATAACGCATCAGCTAATTTTCAACTTGATAGTTATGTGGAAAATGTAAAGAAAGATCTGATAAGAGTAAAAACACAACCGTCTAAAATAGTTTTTGCTGATAAAGAAGATCGTAGTTTGACTTTAATAATCACTAAAAACAGCAATAAATATATTTTGAAAAGCAATTTTATAGATCAGCTGGTCGGTACCAGAGAGACATACAAATTGAAAAAAGACCTGTAAGGTTTATTACATTAATGTTTATGGCCGCCTAATTAAGATAGGACTACACCCTAAATGTCTATTCTGTTTAGATTTAACGAATGATATATTTTTTTAGCAAAAAATATAAGGGCAAAAGGCATATCGTACAAGTAATCGCAGATTTTAGCAGAACTACTTTTAAAATTTCAGCATCTGAAAATGTAGACCAACATGCTTTTCTGGCGACAAATTCATGTCTATTTATAAACAGCCAAAATATCAGCAAAAATGCAGGGATCAAATAGGCTGTTATTTTTTTATTCATAAATCCTAAGCAAAAGACAATGACCAATTGAATTGGCATTAAAAATAAGATCCCATCAAATAGTGAACTGGTTCCATCTAAGCATGAAATGCCATCTGGTAAAAATAAAGCCATTTGTAATCCGCCTACCAGTGCAGAAACTAGGCTCATAATTAGTGATTTTTTTATTGTATTCAATTTATATCAGTTTATCATTTTCGTTTTGATTTTTTCAAGAGTAAAATACAACCCAACATCAATAACATCATTATTACCAATGAAATAAATATGGCAGAATAAAAATGATGATCATATTTAGAAGGATTTGGTAATCCATCACCATAAGTTTCATCATTCTTATAAAAAGAATAAATAAGGTAAGTTCTAATTAGAAATACGATCTCTAAAAAGAAAATCAAGCTTAGTATTATTTTGGCTTTTTTAGTCATTATGGACAAAGAATATCTTTTGGATCAAAAACCCTGAATGACTTTGTTGCCATTCTCTTTTTAGATTAATTTCATTAATAAATTTATTTTCAATTTTTATCGATAACACATCCCTATTCTCTATTTTAAGAATGGCAGACATAAACAATGTACACCAATCTAGTAACCTTTCCTTAGTTAACTACTGATTATAAAATGAATTCAAAAAATCGGTGAATGATTCGGAAACCAGGATGTAGTTTTTGTCTTTCAGAAATTCGGATTCTAAGATATAAATAGCACCATCTTCGGAGATCAGAAAAACATTCCCGCCATTATCGTATGCAAATGGAATTTTTTTTTCAAAAGTAATTCCGCTTTTTTTATGATCAGCTATGATTTGTTCTATCGGCAGCGTTCCATATTTTATTGAATCAAATCCGTTGATGGTAAAGATATTTTTTAAACCTTTAATATAATCATAACGTGGATAACCACCATTGTAGTTCAGGTAGTGCTGCCTAAAATCGTCTGGAAGGCTGACTTGAAAATTTTCCTCAAAGTTGTTGAGTTCTTCCTGTGTAACTTGTTTTTCTGATTGTTCAAATTGCATAAAACAATAATTATGGTCCTTATATTTTTATTTTTCCAAAATTTAACCAACTATTTTAATTTGCGGTAACATCTTCCAAATCGCTTTATCAGGAGAATAATATTCAGCATTTTTTCAAATTTAATATAAGCCAAGATGCCTTAACCACCAATGACGATATTTCAGCTTATTTTGCTGATTTGTTAACCACTCTAACTGTAGATTCGTTCACGATCTCTCCATCCATTACAAAACTGTTGAATTCGCATCCAAAATCTCTGTTCATCATGGTAAAGTGGGGTTTAACAGCATAGCTAAACCCATAAATTTTTCTAATTGGCTCCTTTGCTATTTTGACCATAAGCGTATCGGTCAGCAGGATATTCTTTTTAATGGTGTAGTATCTTTGGTGCCTTAAGGAATCAAAATACTTTTTGGGAAGCGCATCCTTATAATCTGCTATGATCTTACCGTCGCGTTGTATTTTTATCGACACTGAATCTGCGTCATCATAAGAGTACCCAAAAAGACTGACATCTAATTGATCCACGCTGTTTTTTTGCGAACATTCCCTTTCAGCCCTCGCAAACTTCTTTTCATCGCTTTCGCAGGCAACAAAAAACGGCAATAAAATGACCGATATGGCTTTTATTAATTTCATCCTTTAGTAATTCCAAATTTTAAACAACAATGATGCCGGGCTATTTGGCTTCACGGTAGTGTGGTGGTTCCGCTAAAAGTGGCCACTGGTTTTCATCCATCGTGGCCACCTTTTCCGGTCTATATTGTTCACTAGATTTCGCTTAAAAGTGGTCAATCGGCTCATTTTAAGCAGTTTTAAGCTTCTGAAAGCGGGGATAGATTCAATATTGTTTCGTCTAGAGAAATCGAAATGGAGATGTTCTAATAGCCTTAAAATCAAAAATTATATTGCTTATTCTGGTGTGTTTTTAAAAGTGAGCCGATTTGCCGCAAATCTTATTCTGGAAGGCCGTTTTTCTTGCAAAACCATCTTCTGTGTAGGATTGACAGAACAAATACAGGAAAGATAGATTAGAAAATGAAGGGAAGGAATCTGGGAAGATCGGATATGGCTGACCTTGGTATCAAGAACTTTTGCATAGTGCTGAGTAGTTTTTAAGGCAGTATGCCCAAGTATTTTTTTTGCTTTCTTAGATAATATAATAAAGCAGATGGAAATTACCTTTCATAATTACTTACTTAGAGTGAAACAAAAGTAAGACATCATCTTTCTGGTATCAAGATGTTTAATAGCTGAACGTGTTGGTGTTCAGTTGATTGAAGTAAAATCGGTGCGTTGTGTTTTTGTTTTGGATACGCACCGAATTACACACTTTTTTATTGTGATTTGATGCATATTTTAGGATTTTGATATCAATAAAAAACCCTGCAAATTAAATATTTGCAGGGTTTTACATCATTTGATATTGAATCTTGTAGCCCGTAGGGGAATCGAACCCCTGTTTCCAGAATGAAAATCTGGCGTCCTCACCCCTAGACGAACGGGCCAATAAATTAGTTCTAAGTTCTTACTTCAAAGGCTGAAACTCAAACCTCGATTTACAACTTTCTACTCAATTTGGTAGCGGGGACACGACTCGAACGTGCGACCTTCGGGTTATGAGCCCGACGAGCTACCAACTGCTCCACCCCGCACTATATACAGCTCGGCTTTTCACTTGAATTAAATCCTTAACTCTGTTTCCGAATTGGAATGCAAAGATATAATTCGTTTCTTTGTACTGCAAATTTTTTTTAAAAAATATTTCGATGGCGCATAAAGCAGGTTTTGTTAGTATTATAGGTAAACCAAATGTTGGTAAATCAACCTTAATGAATGTGCTTGTAGGTGAGCGACTTAGTATTATTACTCCAAAGGCGCAAACTACAAGACACCGTATTTTAGGTATTGTAAATGAAGAAGATTATCAGATTGTTTTCTCTGATACCCCGGGCATAATCAAACCAAAGTACTCTTTGCAGGAGAGTATGATGAGCTTTGTTAACGGGTCTTTGACTGATGCGGATGTACTTTTATTCGTTACAGATATTAATGAGACGCATGATGAAGACGATGTTCTTGATAAAATACTTGATCGCGACATTCCTACTATTGTATTAATTAATAAAATTGATACTGCACTACAGGAACAGGTGGATGAGAAAATTGCTTACTGGCAGGAAAAGCTGAAGCCCGTTTCAATATATGCCATTTCTGCATTACACAATCATAATCTAACGGGTATTTTAGATCACGTTCTTGAGCTAATGCCTGAACATCCGGCTTATTACGATAAGGAAGATCTTACTGATCGCTCAGAACGTTTTTTTGTTTCTGAAATCATCCGGGAAAAGATTTTCCTGAATTACCAGAAGGAAATTCCCTACAGTACCGAAGTTATTGTGAAAAGCTTTAAAGAAGAGCCGCTAAAAAATGGCAAAGGGCAAATGATCAGGATAAGTGCAGAAATTGTAGTGGAGCGTGATTCGCAAAAAAATATTTTAATAGGTACAGGCGGCAGTATGCTAAAAAAAGTAGGTACCGAAGCACGCATACAGGTAGAGAAATTTTTGGACAGCAAAGTCTTCCTCGAATTATTTGTCAAAGTAATCCCTGACTGGAGAAGTAAAAAGAATTACCTGAAAAGTTTTGGTTACGACAACTAACCATGATTCCAGGTTAATGAACTGACAGATAAAGCAATTAAAGATCTGCCGAATAAGTATAAAAAACAATTTAAAGTTAAAGGTTACAGAAATTAACAGTACCTTTGCAGCCCGAAATAATTGGGTTATAGTTGATAGTCAATGGCTGATAGCCAAATAGTTTAAGCAAGCTTGCTTAACACCACGATTGTTAACTATAAGCCATTAACTATCAATAATACGTAACATGAGTAATATTATCGCCATTGTAGGCAGACCCAACGTAGGTAAAAGTACCCTTTTTAACAGGCTGACTGAAAGCCGCAAGGCCATTGTTGATGACATGAGCGGTGTAACCCGCGACAGGCACTACGGTGTAGGTGAGTGGACAGACAGACAGTTTACCGTAATCGATACAGGTGGTTATGTAGCCAATTCTGAAGATGTTTATGAGGCTGCTATTCGTGAGCAGGTAATGATTGCTATCGAAGAAGCCAGTGTGCTGATTTTTATGGTAGATGTTACTACCGGAATTACAGACCTTGATGATGACATTGCCCAGGTACTTCGTAAGAGTAAAAAACCTGTTTTCGTTTGTGCCAATAAGGTAGACAATACGGCATTATATAATGAGATTCATACCTTTTATGGTTTTGGCTTGGGAGAGGTTTTCCCTTTGTCGTCCATGACAGGATCCGGGACCGGTGAATTATTGGATGAGGTAGTAAAAAACTTTGAAGACATTCCGGAGGAAGAAAATCAGTTGCCTAAAATAACGATCGCTGGCCGACCTAACGTCGGCAAATCATCTTTGGTTAATGCTTTAATTGGTACGGAAAGAAATATCGTTACCGCTAATGCTGGTACTACGCGCGATTCCATTAAAATTCACTATAACCAGTTTGGTCACGAATTTATGTTGATTGATACTGCTGGTTTGCGTAAAAAAACAAAAGTTAAAGAAAACCTGGAGTTTTATTCGGTAATGCGGACGATTAAAGCTTTAGAAGAAGCAGATGTGGTGGTTTTAATGATCGATGCTCAGGAAGGTATCGAGAGTCAGGATATCAATATTTTTCATTTGGCAGAGAAAAATAAAAAAGGAATTGTAATCCTGATCAATAAATGGGATTTAATTGAGAAAAATACTCAAACGATGAAAACCTTTGAAGAACACATCAAAGAACGGATTAAGCCTTTTACAGATGTGCCGATTATTTTTACTTCAGTGCTGAATAAACAACGTATTTTCAAGGCAATTGAAGCTGCATTAGATGTTTACAAGAACAGAAGTAAAAAGATACCAACTTCAAAACTAAATGATGTGATGTTACCTTTGATCGAAAAATTTCCACCTCCGGCATTAAAAGGCAAGCATATTAAAATCAAATACATTACGCAAATTAACGGAACCTCGCCAATGTTTGCTTTCTTCTGTAATTTGCCTCAATATATCAAAGATCCATATAAACGCTTCTTGGAAAACAAGCTTAGAGAAAATTTCGACTTTGCAGGTGCCCCTGTACAGATTTTCTTCAGACAGAAATAAATTTGTTAGTGGTAAGAAGTCAATAGCTTTATTCACATCATCGAAGGGTTACCATTTCTTAACTATGGTAACCCTTTTTTAATGCTTAAAGCAAGCCGGTTTAAGGTTGAAAATTAATTTTGCAGTATGAAACTTGAGGTCAAAAATAGTAGAACGCAGGACATTGATATTATCTTCAATTTTTACGACATGGCAATTGCCCATCAGAAAAAAGTGTTCAATAAACACTGGCAGGGCTTTGACCGTGAAATGGTAGCACAGGAAATTGCCGACAATAAACAATACAAAATTCTGATTGATGGGCAGGTTGCCTGTGTTTTTGCTGTTAGTTTTGCGGATAAGTTAATCTGGGGAGAACGAGATTACAGCGCTATCTACATCCATCGGATTGTAACCCACCCATCTTTCAGGGGTTATTCATTTGTTAAAGAAATAATTAAATGGGCAAAGGAATATGCCCGGCTTAAAGCCCTGAAATTTATTAGAATGGATACATGGGCAGATAATGAGAAGCTTCTGGAATATTATACTGGCTGTGGATTCGATTATGTTGGAATAGTTAACATGAAAGAAACAGAGGGCTTACCGAAGCATTATGAGGGAATAAGCCTAAGCCTTTTTGAAATTGTGGTATAAGCTAGAATTTGAGTTTCCAGCTCATCATGTCGTCTACATCTCCAATATGTGAAAAGCCATTTTTTTCAAGAATGGAATATGAAGCAATATTTTCCTTCTCTGTTGCTGCAAATATTGACTTCACTTTTGGCTGCGCTTTTGCCCAGCCGATGATTCGGCCAACCGCTTCAGTCATAAAACCTTTTCCCCGAAATTCTTCGTAAGTCCCGTAACCAATTTCAATTTCGCCATTTCTATCAGGTTCTCCCACAAAACAGATGTCTCCCACCATCCGGTTATCTGGCTTAGAGATGATTGTCCATAAGGTGTGATACAAATAGTCTTTGTCCTTATCAGAAACATTTGGTAATATACTCTCCTTTAAAGCAGCGCGCAGTGATGGTGAAATATTTTTTTTCGTTGGCAAAAGGTTAAATTCTTTTTCGAGCGAATGATCGTCTTTAATGTATTTAACCAATTGGCTGTGTGTAAGTGGCTTTAAGATGAGTTTTTCTGTTTCGATCATAGGATAATATAAACAAACGAATATAAATAATGATTTCTATTGTGGTTAATTAGGATTAAATTCTCATTGCTAAAATACTTTATCTTATAAATCATGACTATTTTTGTGCTAAAATTGTTAGCTTTAAATATCCCTCCAAAATAAAGCAAACTAAAATCATTTTGCCAATGCCAATGTTAGAAGAAACTTCTATGCCAGCAGAAATTGCTGCTAAATTTGTCAACTATACCTCCAGACACGTTTTTTTAACAGGAAAAGCCGGGACTGGAAAAACTACTTTCCTACGTAAATTAATTCAGCTCACGCATAAGAAAGCGATGATTTGTGCGCCAACAGGTATTGCGGCAATTAACGCAGCAGGAGTAACCATTCATTCTCTTTTTCAGTTGCCCTTTGGCGCTTTCCTACCAGAAGCCGCTACTGGAATTATTAATCAGAACATTACTTTCAATTTTAATACACCCCGAACCATAGTAAAACACCTAAACATGCAGGGAAATAAACGCCGCATGATTCAGGAGCTCGAATTACTGGTTATTGATGAGGTTAGTATGTTGCGCGCCGATATGCTGGATGCTATTGATTTTTCATTACGCTATATTCGTAGAAATAGAAATGTTCCTTTTGGTGGTGTACAGTTACTTTTTATCGGCGATCTGCATCAGCTGCCTCCGGTAATTAAAAATGACGAATGGAAAATAATGGCGGGTTTTTACAAAAGCATTTATTTTTTCGATGCCCTCGCCTTACAAACTAACCCACCTGTGTATATCGAGCTGGATAAAATTTATCGTCAGGACGATACTGTTTTTATTGACTTGCTGAATAACCTCAGAAAAAATCAGATTACAGCTGAAGACACTGCGTTGTTGAAACAGCATTTCAAAAAGGATTTTAAGCCGGGCGCAAATGAAAACTACATCACACTCACCACACATAACAATAAAGCAGATACCATCAATCGTGAACGATTAAGACAGTTAGTTGCAAAGTCGTATTTTTTTGAGGCGAAAGTTAATGGGGAGTTTAATGAATACGCATACCCGAATGATAGGAGCCTGGAATTAAAGGTTGGTGCACAAATCATGTTTATCAAAAATGATATGACTGCCGAAAAACGTTATTATAATGGCAAAATCGGTGTAGTTCATCACATCGAAAAAGATATCATTGAAATTGAGTTGCCTGATGATAAAACGGTAATTAAAATCTCACCTTACACGTGGGAGAATGTAAAATATAAACTGAATGAGGCCACCAATGAGATCGATGAGAATGTGGCTGGTTCATTTGTTCAATATCCAATTAAACTGGCCTGGGCAATTACAGTACATAAAAGTCAGGGTTTAACGTTCGATAGAGCAATTATCGATATTGGTGATGCATTTGCACCCGGACAAGCTTACGTTGCACTTTCGCGCCTCAGATCGCTAAAGGGCCTGGTGTTAACCTCTCATTTACGTGAAAATGGTTTACTGCAAGACCAGAACATTCACTATTTCTCAAAAACACGACAACCCGCGGAAATACTTACAGAGCAAATTGGTTTAGAAAGTTATGATTTTGCCAGAACATATTTGCTGTCTGCATTTGACCTGAACCTGGTGCGGTATTACTTAAAAGAACATGTAGAAACTTTCGACAAAAGTGAGGCAAAATCTACTAAACAGCGTTATGATGGCTGGACCATGGCGCTATACAAGGATTTCCAGCAGATTACATCTACTGCAGATACGTTCATCAACCAGCTTAAAGCTTTGTTTGCCCACCGTACAGAACATACGCTATTTAATGTCTCTAAAAGGGTGGAGGCTGCCGTAAAGTATTTTAGCCCCCTTATCAAGCAAGTATCAGATAAAATGCTTTCACAAATTGAATCCGTAAAAGAAGAAAAGCAGATTAAGACCTACCTGACTGAACTCCTTGAACTTGAAATTCTGATATATGAGCAATTGAAAAAAATGCATAAAGCGAAAGCCTTATTGGTAGCTATTATCGAAGGTAAAGAGTTTAATAAGTCAGATACTGATGCTTTGTTAAATATAAAGGAACGTAATGCACAACTGCAAAAGGCGATTCAATTAAAAGGTGTGACATTGAAAGTTAAATCTGCTGTTGAGAAGAAGAAAAAAGAACCGAAAGTTGACACCAAGTTTATAAGCTTCGAACTTCATGAGCATGGTAAAACGATCCAGGAGATAGCAAAGGAGCGGGGCTTGTCGGTTGGAACTGTTGAAGGGCATTTAGCCTACTTCATCTCTACCCAGCAAATCGATGTAGGGAAATTGGTCAAACCCAATAAAATTAAAAACATCGCCAATGCTGTCGAGAGCCGGAAAACAAAATCAATGGCGGCCATACGCGAGTTTTTGGGTAAAGATTATTCTTTCGGAGAAATTAAGATGGTATTGGCTTCATTGTTCCCATCAGAGGAATGATGAGCTGGTTAATATAAACGTTAGCCTAAAATCAATTCTAGCTGTGTTTCTCCTTTGTAAATCTTGGTAGACACCGTCTTTATGAAAATCAAAAATTACTATCTTAGCATTCGTGAATAATACAAACCTTTTAGCTCAATACATGCCTTCCGAAGCGGCACCGCTGATTGCAAAATGGATAGATTATTTTCAGTGTGAATTCAAAATTGCTAAAACCCGTGCCACCAAGCTTGGTGATTACCGTCATCCATACCGCGATAAAGGACACCGGATATCAGTGAATTTCAACCTCAATCACTATGCCTTCCTGGTGACGACCGTTCATGAATTTGCTCATCTGTTAACCTGGAACGATTTCAAAAATAAAGTAAAACCACATGGTTCAGAGTGGAAGAAAAACTTCCAGCGAATGATGATTCCTTTTTTCGAAATGAATGTTTTTCCAGCCGATATACATCAGGCAATTGATAATTATATGTCGAACCCTGCGGCATCAAGTTGCTCTGATTTACACCTGTCAAGGGCTTTAAAAAAGTATGATTCTGATAAAATCAATGTTTTACATGTGGAGCAGATACCCGTAAATACCAATTTCAGAATTAAAGACGGGCGCCGTTTTACCAAAGGCGATCGCATCAGAAAGCGTTATCGCTGCATCTGCCTGGATGATAAAAGAATATATTTGTTTAATCCTCTGGCAGAGGTTTTTTTGATCGACTAATTCCGGTTTAGCCAAGCTGCTAAACAAGTTCAAAATTATCACCATCAAATAAACCTTTGTCACTCAGTTTCAACCGTGGAATAACCAGTAGAGCCATGAAAGAAAGTGTCATGAATGGTGCTTCGAGCGTCGACCCCATTTCTTTAGCAAACTGATCAATCCGTGTATAACTTTCTGCTACCTGATAACCATTCTGGTTGCTCATTAAGCCTGCTACCGGTAATGCCAGAACCTGTCTTTTATCATTTCCAATAGCCACAACTCCGCCTTTTTCTTTAATTACCAGATTTACGGCCTCACAAATATTCGCATCATCCACTCCAATAGCGATTATGTTATGACTGTCGTGTGCAACGCTTGAAGCGATGGCGCCAGTTTTCAGCCCAAAGTTTTTAACAAATGAAACCGCCACAGGTGCATCGTGATAGCGGTTGACTACAACCATCTTTAAAACATCGTTTCCTGTATCACTTATGATATTCTGACCGAAGATTTTTGGCCTGGCAGAAAGTCTGTTTGTAATCAGCTGACCATCCAATGCTTCAATTACTGCAATTTCATCTTGTGAAGTGAAAGGATATACAAAATCTGCTTCCGTTTTAAAGCTACAGTCAAAGTGATTTACGGATTTCTGATCTTCTATATCCTTGACCCAATTTCCAACGGTTTTTCCCTGCTCTGCAAGTAAAATTCCGTTCACATAAGTTTGTTTTATTTTAAAATCTTTAAGGTCTTTGGCAATAATGAAATCGGCATCATCACCGATGCGAAGCTGACCAACTTCTAAGTTATAGTGCACTATAGGATTAATACAAGCTGCCTGTAATACATTAAAGATGTTTATTCCTCTGGCAACTGCCCTGGCACATAAGGCATTAATATGATCCTCAACCAAACTGTCAGGGTGCTTATCATCGCTACAGAACATAATCATTTCCGGCCAGTCATTTAACAGGTCTACTAACGCGTCAAAATTTTTGGCAGCGCTGCCCTCCCTTATGAGAATTTTCATGCCGCGTTGGAGTTTATCTAATGCTTCCTCTGCCGTGAAACATTCATGATCCGTCGATATTCCTGCGTCTATATATTGTTGAACAGCGTCGCCGCGCAAACCAGGTGCGTGGCCGTCTACCGGCTTGCCAACCGCATGTGCAGCAGCTATCTTTTTTAATACTTCCTCATCGTTGTATAGCACCCCGGGAAAATTCATCATCTCACTCAGGTATTTGATTTCCGGTCGCGCTAAAAGCGACTTCACATCATCATGGTTAAGTTCAGCTCCGGCAGTTTCAAATATCGTGGCGGGAACACAGCTCGGTGCTCCAAAGTTGAATTTAAAAGGTACAGTGTTAGCATTAGACAGCATAAATTCAACTCCCTCCATACCGCAAACATTTGCAATTTCATGAGGATCACTTATTGTTGCGACAGTTCCATGAATAACAGCAAGTCTGGCGAATTCGCTTGGAATAAGCATACTGCTTTCGATATGAACGTGGCTGTCTATAAATCCGGGAAGAATAAAGTGAGCGCTATCCACCATTTGAGAAAGCGCAGTAACAGATTTTATTTTTCCATCTTCAACCATTACTTCACCAAAGAAAATATTACGCTTTGCAATATCAACTATGTTTCCTTCAACTGTAAAATTGCCCATCCTGTTTATATAAGTTAACCACGGTAACACATGATTTTTGTGTTATCGTGGCAAAACTATCTAATATTTTAATAATTTATCAATCGTATCTGCTAGCCTCGCTTTAGCCAGAAAATTATCTTCCAGTATTTTATTCATTGGAATTGCGGTGTCCAGACTGCCGCAACGCATAACAGGTGCATCCAGGAACTGAAAGCAATGTTCACCAATCCAGGCTGAAATTTCAGATCCGAAGCTATTGGTTAAGGTATCTTCATGTAGAATCAATACCCTTCCTGTAGCTTCTGCAGCAGCTGCAACACTTTCTTTATCCCAGGGTTGCAAGGTTCTCAAATCAATTAATGTTGCGCTCACAGCTGGATTTCCTTTCAGATAATCCATTGCCCAATGCACCCCTAATCCGTAAGTGACGATGGTGAATTGATTTCCTTCTGTAAGCTTAGCCGCCTTGCCAATTTCTGTGGTAAAATAGCCATCCGGCACACTCCCTGTCAAACTCCTGTATAAGTATTTATGCTCAAAATATATTACTGGATTTGGATCTTCAATAGCTGCCAGGAGTAATCCTTTAGCATCTTCCGGAAAGGCAGGGTAAACAATTTTTAAGCCTGGTGTTTTTGTGAACCACGCCTCATTACTTTGCGAATGAAATGGTCCGGCACCAGTTCCTGCGCCTGTAGGCATACGCACTACAACATCTGCATTTTGTCCCCATCGATAATGTGTCTTGGCCAGGTTATTTACGATCTGATTAAAACCTACCGATACAAAGTCGGCAAACTGCATTTCTACAACAGATTTGTAACCATTTATAGATAACCCGAGGCCTGCACCAATTATTGCCGATTCGCAAATAGGCGTATTCCGAACCCTTGACTTTCCGTATTTAACTGCAAAGCCCTCCGTTATTTTAAAAGCCCCGCCATAATCTGCAATATCCTGGCCCATTAAAACCAGGTTTTGATATTTCTGCATGGCCAGATCCAAAGCATCTGATATTGCATCCAGGTAACGTTTTTCGCTTTCTAAGCCGATTGCTTTACTCACTGTTTGCTCGTGAGGGAAATACATATCATTTACCTCTGTCAAAGAATTTGCTTCCGGCTCTGGTTCATCGAAGGCTTCTTCCACTTCCAGCTCAATAGCCTTTTTGATTTCAATTTTGATATCCACCATTAGGTCAGTGGTTAAGATACCCTGATCCACTAAAAAATGCTCATAATTGCTTAAAGGGTCTTTAGTTTCCCATTCATCAAACAATTCCTGTGGTACATATTTAGTTCCTGAAGCCTCTTCATGCCCGCGCATTCTGAATGTTAAACACTCTAACAATACTGGTCTTGGTTTTTGCCTGATGTCTGCTGCAATCCTGTCAATCGTGTCGTAAACTTCCAGAATATTATTGCCATCAATCTGAATACCTTCCATACCATAACCGAGGGCTTTATCAACCAGATGATTGCATCTGAACTGCTCTGCTATTGGTGTGGATAATCCATAACCATTGTTTTCGATCAGGAAAATTACCGGTAAATTCCATACAGCAGCTACATTTAGTGCTTCATGGAAATCACCTTCACTCGTAGCCCCTTCCCCGGTAAAAACCAGCGTAGCCTTTTGTTTTTTCTCCAGTACATCTGCAAGTGCAATTCCGTCAGCTAAAGCCATTTGAGGTCCCAAGTGTGAAATCATTCCAATGATTTTGAATTCCTGGGTGCCAAAATGAAAAGACCGGTCGCGGCCTTTTGTAAAGCCGGTAAGTTTCCCCTGCCACTGTGCCATCAATTTTTTTAACGGAATATCCCTGGAGGTGAAAACACCAAGGTTGCGGTGCATAGGTAGAATATATTCATCACTTTGCATTGCTAAAGTTGAACCTACCGCAATTGCTTCCTGGCCAATACCTGAAAACCACTTACCGATGCGACCCTGACGCAGCAGCTTCAACATTTTTTCCTCAACCATACGGGGGTAAAGCAATCTTTTATATAAACTCAGTAAAAAATTATCGCTTTTGTTGCCCCTGTTGAAATGCATGATATGATGATTTAATTGTTAGCTTAAACTACTCCTGTTTAGTCTTTTTCATTTCTTCGAATTGCTTTGCAAAAGATTTATCTGCCAATGTTGGTAAATCCCGGTATTCTCCCCAGCTTTTTTTGAAGAAACGTTTAAGCATAAAGTTTTTAAACTTGCCACCAAAGAAATCCATCCATTTTCGTTTTTGCATCATGCGGTTAAACATGCTCCAACCCATTTCCTCTGTTTTACCATTTTCATGTGTTGCTGCCGCATCCCGGCGGTTAAGTAACAACATCTTATGGATGTCGATCTTTACAGGGCATACTTCCGAGCATTTCCCACATAAACTGGAGGCATAGCTTAAATGTTTAAACTCTTCCATACCTTTTAAGTGCGGGGTAATTACCGATCCAATCGGGCCGCTATACGTGGTGTTATAGGTATGTCCACCGATATTTTTGTATACAGGACAGGCATTCAAACATGCCCCACACCTGATACAATATAAACCCTGGCGTTGATCTTTTTGGGCAAGCAAGTTGGTACGTCCATTATCTAAAAGGATGACATACATTTCTTCAGGCCCATCGGTTTCATTAGGTTGACGGGGGCCACTCAAAATGGTATTGTAAACGGTCAGGTTCTGACCTGTTCCATGAGATGCCAGCAATGGCCAAAACAGATCCAGATCGTTAATCGACGGTATTACTTTTTCAATGCCTACAATTGCAATGTGAATTTTGGGGAAAGTTGTACTTAAACGAGCGTTCCCTTCATTTTCAGTAATGGCGATACTTCCTGTGTCAGCGATTAAGAAGTTTCCACCGCTTATTCCGATATCTGCATTCAAATACTTTTCCCGGAGTAATTCACGTGCTTTTTGCACCAATTGCGGTGGTGTAGCATCAATGGGTGTTCCGAATTTCTCATGGAATAATTTAGCAATATCTGTTGCGCTTAAATGCATTGCCGGGGTAACAATATGGTAGGGGGCCTGGCCGAGAAGCTGCACAATGTATTCACCCAAATCACTTTCTAAAGATTCAATTTGATTGCTCGCCAGAAAATCGTTCAGATGAATTTCTTCGGTAGTCATCGATTTGGATTTGATGACTGTTTTTCCATTATTTCTTTTAATGATACTAAGAATTTCCCGCTGGGCTTCTTCGGCATCATTTGCCCAGATTACTTTTCCTCCCCGTCTTTGGAAGTTCGATTCAAATTCAGGAAGGAATTTATCCAGGTTTTCCATCACACGCCATTTAATTACGTGTGCTTTCTTTTTCGATGCTTCGAGGTTTTCAAATTTAGATAATCCGCGTTCTACCGCAGTGTTGTATTTGCCAATATTGTAATTAATGGTTCTACGATGTGGTAAATCGAACGCCTTCTCATCAGATTTCTCTAAAAATTCCTCCGCAGTTTTCATCATAATTCAAAGATAGGATTTTATGTTTCCGTGGAAAGTATAATGCATAAAAAAGCCCCTCGGGTACCGAAGGGCTCAAAATATTTATTTCTTAGGATTTCCTTTACCATCCATGTCAACAGCTGGACGTTTTGCCTGATTGGCCAGCTCCCATGCGGTATAATAGGTAAGCTGAGCACGTTTAGCCAACAATGGAAAGTTAATCTTACTAACCTCATCACCCGGTTTGTGGTAATCTTGTTGTAACATACCGTCATAGAAGAAGATAATTGGAATGCCCAGTTTGGCGAAATTATAGTGATCTGATCTGTAGTAAATTTGTTCAGGATCTTTTGGATCGTCATATTTATAATCCAGCTTCATCTTGGTGTAAGTCGCATTAACACGCTCATTCAAGTCGTGTAACTCACTGCTTAACATCTTCGAGCCAACCGAATAGATATAATTAGCCGAATCCGGTTTGCCCAGATACTCCTCGCCAATACGGCCAATCATGTCGGTATTTAAATCTGCAATAGTATTGGCAACAGGGAATACCGGGTGCTCAGAATACCAGTCTGATCCCCATAAGCCTTTTTCCTCACCAACAACAGTCATGAATAAGATACTGCGTTTCGGACCTTTACCAGCTTTTTTAGCATCTACAAAGGCCTTCGCCATTAACAATACCCCGGTTGTTCCCGAGCCATCATCATCTGCACCATTATTTACTTTATCTGTAGCATTGGGATCATTTACCAGTCCTATGTGATCATAATGACCCGTTAATACCAGTACTTCTTTCTTTAACACAGGATCTGAACCTTCAAGATAACCCAGAACATTTTCACAACGAACAGCTGTTTCTGCTTTTGCAGCACTTGCAGAAAATGGAACAGTTAAAATCTGCGAAGCAGGGGCCTGGTTGTCGGTTATTTTCTTTTGTACATCTGCAACTGTAGTGTTTGCTGATTTAAATAAATCATTTGCCAAAGCGGTTGAGATGGCGATGCGGGGAGCCGCATTTTGTGCTTCAAGTGCACTATTGGATTTCACCAAAACTCTTCCTTTATTTTGAGCCTGTTTGGTGTTTTCTGTTATTCTATCGACAGCAGGGTCTATTATAATGATTGCCTTTACCTGGTTTGCTGCAAAATATTTTGCTCTTTCATCCAACATTGCTCTATAAGTAGCCCTGTCAATTCTTGCACCTGCTTTTAATGTCGGATCTCCGGAACCAAACATCATTACCACTTTACCCTTGATATCTGTTCCTGCAAAATCGTTGTAATTATCTTTCTTAATGGCATAACCAACAAAGACAATTTCATCTGTAGAAAAAGTAAAGCCTTTATCTGAAATTAAGCTTGGCGTTAAAACATAATCTTTCTGGTACTCTTTAGGCTGACCGTTTACAGTAACATGGCTCTCTTTCAGAGTAACATTTACCAGGTCAATTTTCTGGAAATAATCGCCGTTTACCGGTCCTTTTAAGCCGATAGACTTAAAATAATTACGGATATAATCAGCAGCCATCCATGCACCTTTCGTACCTGTCTCGCGGCCTTCATATTCATCGGATGCCAAAACAGAAAGATGTTTTAAACCATCCGCGGGATTAATGGCTTTACTAAACCTCATTGCGTCCTTATTTGGTATAAGAGGTTTTACTTGAGCAAAACAACTTGCAGAAAGCAGTGTAGCCAAGCTAAGAGTTAAAAATCGTCTATTCATTTGTAAGTTAGTTTAAAAATTGGTTTCGCAAGATATTTTTTCAACCCGGTTCTGATGACGGCCACCTTCAAACGCTGTGTTTAGAAAGGTTTTAGTAATTTCTTTTGCCTCGTCTTCTGACACAAATCTTGCCGGGATACAAAGCACATTAGCATTATTATGTTTGCGAACAAGTGAGGCTACTTCTTTCTCCCAACAAAGGCCGGCGCGGATACCCTGATGTTTATTAGCTGTGATGGCCACACCATTTGCAGAACCACACAATAAAATACCGTAAGTAAATTCATTATTTTCTACTGCATTGGCTAATGGATGTGCGAAATCGGGATAATCCACTGAATCATCAGCATATGGCCCGAAATCTTTAACCTCATATTCGATAAGAAATTTTTTAAGTATTTCTTTGTATTCAAAACCCGCATGGTCTCCGCCAATTGCAATTGTTATTTTATTCTCAGGCATTTTCAAATTTAGAGAGAAATATAAAATCTATACGTAATGTTTTCGTTAGTTAGCATAAAATGCTTTCTCAGCTTTTCTTTTTTTCCGCTCTATGTAAGCTGAAACAAAAATACTCAGCTCATATAAAAGGAATAAAGGAGTCGCTACAATCAACATCGTCATGATATCGGGAGTAGGGGTAACGATGGCAGCAATGATTAAGATAATCACAGCAGCATACCTTCTGCTCGATCTCATTAGCTTAGGTGTCATTAACCCGAGTTTTGAGAGAATAAAAATGATGATGGGAAGTTCGAAAATAATGCCCGTTCCCAATGTTAGCGTGGCCACTGATGAAAGATAGGAATCTACAGTAAATGTATTCTTGATTTCCTCACTTACGGTGTAACCTGTCAGGAAGTTTACGGATAGGGGACAAACCACATAGTAGCCAAATAAGATACCAATAACAAAAAGAACAGAGGCAAAAAATACAAAACCACTTGCTGATTTACGCTCATTATCATGAAGAGCAGGTTTCACAAAGCGCCATATTTCCCATAATAAATAAGGAAAGCCAGCGACAATGCCGCACATTACACACACGTTTAGCTGTAAATTAAACTGGCCGGCCATTTCAGTATTGATGATTTCACCATTTATTTTAGTGATACACATGTCTTTACCTAATGATGGAAAGTGTTCAACCAGTTTGCACATCATTCTGTAAGTCCAGAAGCTTGGTTTTTTGGGGCCGAATATAATTTTATCTAAAATTTCTTCATTAAAGTAAAATGCGATACCTGTAAATACAGCAATGGCGATTACTGCCCTGATCAGGTGTTTACGGAGAACGTCAAGGTGATCGAAGAACGACATTTCTGCCTCTAAGGTTGTACTCTTTTGTCCAATAGCTTTTGTAAGTAGTGTTTTTTTTAAGTCGCTCATGTTGAAAACAAAAATACCATTCTAAATGAATAGAATGGTATTTACGTGTTAAATATAGAAATAGTTTATGTTATTGTGAGAATTGTGTTAAAATTATGTTCTCCCTTATCGAAAACTATAACACCGCTTGATCTGGGTCTTTTTACATTAGATTTGAACCTTGATCACACTGAGTGGTTTTAGATTATCGGGGTCGTTGTAGTTGAACTGGTGTACACCATCTTCGCCAGTAACAATCAGTGATTTTGGACCAGCAATTACATCAAAGCTTTTTACAGTGTTGATGTGTTGCAACAAATTATTACCAATTTTAGTCTTGTCAGTAATATTAAAACTCTTTATTCCAAAAGTTCCTTCACATAAAAACAAGCTATTGCCACTGATGCTCAAACCATGTGGGTTCTGCATTGGAAAAACGGCAACCTGCTTAGGCTGTGTGGGATCTGCAATATCCACAACTTCCAACTGATTACTGGCTTGCCTGCAGGAATTTCCTGTACGTAGGGTTACGTATGCATATCTGCCTTGTACCACCACCGGATCGCAGGCAAAAACGTGACTATAGGTAGAAAGTTTCACCGGGTTCGCCGGATCTGCTGCACTGAAGATATGCATCCCGGTATTTGTGCCTATAAATAATTTATTTTCGTAAGGGAAAATAGTTTCAACACCCCAACCTAAATTGATTGCCTTAACAAAGGAAGGGTTAGCTGGGGTTTTTACATCGAATAGGCTTAAGTCAAAGCTGCCAACAGTGTACAAATGGTCGTTTAATAAGGTGAATCTGGACATTGAACCGCCCTGGCCTGTTGAACTGCTGCTTCCGCTGCTATATGATGCTGCATCATACATGATGTTTTTATTATAATTTTTCCTTACAAGTGTATCTTTATAAACAATCACATATTTTTGAAGATTGAAGTCAGAATAGAACTGTTTAAACACGTCGTTTACCCGTTTCACCTGTTTTATATTACCAATGTTTGAGATGTCAAATGCCAACAGGTCAACATAACTATCTGCGTATAATATATTATTCTGGATGGCCAGATCTACATTGCCGGGAACCTGAAGAAAGGCGACGTTTACAGGAGTAGCCGGATTACTGTTGTTATAGATATGAATGCCTTTTGCAGGCTCATTAATGAACAGGTAGTCGTTAAAAATATAAATTTTGCCGGTTTTTTTAGGTTTAGTTGCTTTCGTAATGCCTACTGGCAAGGCCCTCATTTGCTGAGCAGACATCAATTTCGAGATCTGTATCTGCTCAAACTCTTCTCCTTTTTTACACTGTGTAAGTACTGCTAGAGTAAGCATTAAGAGTAATCCGTTAATTAGAACTTTTTTCATGATTAGTGGTTTTTAAAGTCAAAACGATATGACTTTGCGAAACGCTACTAATTTTTGAAAATAATCTCTTAGTACTTAAGGGCTTGTCAAATAACAGAACGCTATTTACGAAAAAAGGCTATTCATTTTATTGAACAGCCTTTTAAATTTTAAAAGAAAATGTTACTCTGAGAATTCGAAGGTTTCCATAAATTTTGTAGTAAAGTTACCCGCTCTGAAGTTCGGGTCTTTCATCAGCTGTAAATGGAATGGAATAGTAGTTTTAATACCTTCAATTACAAATTCACCCAAAGCACGCTCCATAGTACAAATTGCTTCTTCACGTGTTTGTGCCACACAAATTAACTTGGCGATCATAGAATCGTAATTCGCTGGAATAGAATATCCTGCATACACGTGCGTATCTACACGAACACCATGTCCACCAGGAGAGTGGAAATTCGTAATCTTGCCTGGCGAAGGGCGGAAGTTGTTCGCAGGGTCTTCAGCATTGATGCGACATTCAATTGCATGCATATCAGGGAAATAATTTTTGCCTGATATTGGAATTCCTGCAGCAACTTTAATTTGCTCTTTAATTAAATCGAAGTTGATTACCTCTTCAGTAACCGGATGTTCTACCTGGATCCTTGTATTCATTTCCATGAAGTAGAAGTTGCGGTGTTTGTCAACTAAGAATTCAATTGTTCCTGCCCCTTCGTAGCTTACAGCAAGTGCACCTTTAATAGCTGCCTCACCCATGCGTACGCGGAGTTCCTCAGTCATAAATGGGGACGGAGATTCTTCTACAAGTTTCTGGTGACGACGCTGAATTGAGCAATCGCGCTCAGATAAGTGACAAGCTTTACCAAACTGATCACCAATAACCTGGATTTCAATGTGACGGGGATCTTCGATATACTTTTCCAGATATAATCCGTCATTTCCGAAAGCTGCACCAGATTCCTGACGAGCGCTATCCCAGGCATTTTCAAAATCTTCATCCTTCCAAACTACACGCATACCACGTCCACCACCACCGGCAGTAGCTTTCAGGATTACAGGATAACCCATCTCATTTGCGATTGCAATACCTTCCTTTACACTGTTAAGTAATCCTTCAGATCCCGGAATAGTTGGTACACCAGCTTTTTTCATAGTATCCTTGGCAGAAGCTTTATCACCCATTCCATTGATCTGCTCAGGAGTTGCGCCGATAAATTTTATGCCATATTCGCGGCAAATATTCGAAAATTTAGCATTTTCAGATAGGAAACCATATCCGGGATGTATTGCATCAGCATTTGTCAGTTCAGCAGCTGAAATAATATTAGGAATATTTAAGTACGAATCTTTACTTGGTGGAGGACCAATACAAACAGCCTCATCAGCAAAACGCACATGTAAACTCTCGCGATCTGCGGTAGAGTAAACTGCAACAGTTTTGATGCCCATTTCCTTACAGGTGCGAATAATACGCAAAGCGATTTCACCCCTGTTGGCAATTAGTATTTTTTTGAACATAATTTTTTTATTTGTGATAACACTGGTTTTAAGAATTGAACCGAATCGGGCTTTTCCGCATCAGGTTGACTATCTTAATTTGTGTGATCAGCTTAAATTAAATGCCATGGTTCGTGTTTCCACGAACCATATTATATTTTATTTGGTTTGCGCAGGCAAGCCAATGCGTAAAATAGACAGTTTATTAAATAGGCTCTACTAAAAATAATGGTTGATCATATTCAACTGGCGATGCATTATCAACCAGTATTTTAACAATGCGGCCTGAAACTTCACTTTCAATTTCATTGAAAAGTTTCATAGCTTCAATAATACACACCACTTTGCCAGTGCCAATTTCATCACCAACATTCACAAACATTGGCTTATCAGGGCTCGATGAACGGTAGAAAGTACCAATCATTGGAGACTTAATTGTAATGTATTTCGAAGTATCTTCTGCAGCTGGTACAGCAGGAGTTGCTGCAACTGGAGCAGTAGGAGCTGTAGCAACCGGAGCAGCAGCCTGTACAAGCGGAGCTTGCGGTACGGTAGCATTTACAACTGTTGGCGCTTGATTTGTTTTGATCGTAATCTTAAAGTTTTCTTGCTCAATAGCAACTTCGTTTACTCCAGAACGAGAAACAAATTTAATCAGTTCCTGAATTTGTTTGATATCCATTTTTTAATCCTTGTTATGTAAAAAATAGTGTATAAATGAATTAACTAAGTTATACTTTTTTTGTTTTATTTTTTCTTTGAAAATCGGAGCGTTTAAAACTCCTGGTTATGTTGAGACGACGTTAATTTAAACCGTATCGTATGCCCATTTAAGGTAAACAGAACCCCATGTAAAGCCTCCTCCAAAAGCAGCCAATACAATGTTGTCTCCTTTTTTCAACCTACTTTCCCATTCCCATAAACATAATGGGATCGTTCCGTTTGTTGTATTTCCGTAACGCTCAATATTAATCATAACCTTATCCGTGGAAACACCCATACGGTTGGCAGTAGCATCGATGATTCGTTTATTTGCCTGATGGGGAACAAGCCATGCAACGTCATCCGATGTTAAACTGTTGCGTTCCATAATTTCGGCAGCAACATCAGCCATATTTGTTACAGCAAATTTGAAAACTGTAGGTCCTTCCTGATGTGCGAAATGCTCCCTCGCATCTATTGTTTCGTGAGTAGCCGGTTTTACCGAGCCACCTGCTTTCATGCCCAGAAAGTCTCTGCCCGAGCCATCGGTTCTTAAAATTGAATCCTGAATACCCAAGCCCTCTTCATTAGGTTCCAACAAAGCGCATCCGCATCCGTCGCCAAAAATGATACATGTGGTACGGTCCTCGTAATTGATGATTGATGACATTTTATCACCGCCAACAACCAATACTTTTTTATGTCTTCCTGATTCGATAAATGATGCTCCGGTTGACAAACCGAACAGGAAACCTGAACAGGCTGCCTGTAAATCGTAACCCCAGGCATTTGTAGCGCCAACTTTATCAGCTAAAACATTTGCTGTTGCAGGGAAAGTGAAATCTGGAGTAGTGGTGCAAAAAATAATCAGTTCGATTTCTTTTGCATCAATACCCCTTTTTTTTAGTAAGCCATTTACAGCATGAACCGCCATATCTGAAGTACCCAGCCCTTCACCCTTTAATATTCTACGTTCTTTAATTCCCGTTCTGCTGGTAATCCACTCATCCGAAGTGTCAACAATGGTTTCTAACTCTGCATTTGTGAGTACATAGTCGGGGACGTAACCATTTACTGCCGTAATAGCAGCGTGAATTTTACTCATTTTAAAAAATTTAATAAATTATTTAAATGCCATTCTAATCTTTTCTACCAACCCTGTAGTAATCATTTCTCTGGATTGAAGAACCATATTTTTAACAGCCAGCGGACTAGAAATTCCATGTCCGATAACAACAGGAGCGTTAACGCCTAAAACCGGACTTCCGCCGTACTGTTCATAATTGAACCGGTCAAAGAACTCATCTTTCAAGCCCTTTTTAATGGTAATTACATAGAACGATTCCGCTAATTTCAACATTACATTTCCTGTAAACCCATCGCAAACGATTACATCCGATTTATCATTAAATAAATCTCTGCCCTCTACATTTCCAACAAAATTAAAAAGGTTAGTTTCCTTCATCAATGGAAAGGTAGCCATGCTAAGCATATTGCCTTTTTCGTCTTCCTCACCAATATTCATTAAAGCAACCCTGGGATTGTCTATTTTAAATAGATTTTCAGCGTATAGACTACCCAGTACACCAAATTGTAATAAAATATCAGGTTTACAGTCTGCATTAGCGCCAACATCAAGTAATAAACCGGTGCCGCCTTTTAATTTAGGTAGAATAGAGCATAGACATGGGCGGATGATGCCCGGAATAGTTTTAACGCTAAAGACAGCGCCAACTAACATCGCTCCGGAATTGCCTGCACTAGCAAAGGAATCGATTTTACCTTCTTTCAAAAGGTTAAAACCAACCGCAATGCTCGAATTGGGTTTCTGAACGATTGCTTTGGTGGGATGTTCGCCCATACCAATAACTTCATCAGTATGAACGTATTCAAAATGATCTGGATTGAAACCTTCTTCCGCGAGAATGGGTTTAATCTGTTCGGTATCGCCAATAAGAACCAAATGTTCTCCAGCGTTTAGCGATTGATGAGCTGCTATTGCTCCCAAAACAATTGCTTTGGGAGCATAGTCTCCGCCCATTATGTCGAGGCCTATTTTCATAGAAAAAATCTGTTTGTGTTAGGGTCAGGCTAAATCCTGATTTTTCAGTTGACTAAGGTATGACTAAAGCCGCTGAACACAAACAATTTTTTAAGAAAATTACCCGATTTGAGTATTTTCGATAACCAATTTACCGTTATAGTATAGGTTACCATCAACGTTGTATGCACGGTGAGGTACGTGGATAGCACCTGTTGCTGCGCAAGTTGCTAAAGAAGGAGTCACTGCTTTATAGTGTGTTCTTCTTTTATTTTTTCTCTGTTTCGAGATTTTCCGTTTTGGATGTGCCATTGGTGTATAATCTAATTATTTTTTTAACTTATTAAGGGCTTCCCAACGAGGGTCGCTTGTTTGTTCGTTTTCTTCTGCCTGCTTGTCGATAGAGAGTTGTTCCAGTCTTTCAATCATTTCCTGATCACACTCCTTATCTGCCTGCTCGCAGTTTTTGATATAGGGTACAGCTACGTTAATCATTTCGTATAAAGGTTCTGATATATCAATCTCAGAATCTTTCCGGCTTAGGGTGATGATTTCTTCATCATCGCTCTCCAGCTCGTCTTCAGCAAACTTTACAATTTGCCTTTCATACAGATTAACCGGATAGGCAAACTCTGATAAACATTTATCACAATCCAGATTTACCGTCCCCTTTACTTTGAATTTTAAAAGCAACATGGTCTCTTGTTTCTCAAGTTCCAGGTCTACTTTCAAGTTTCCACTTTTGATTAATGAATACTCAAATGCATTAAAAAAGCGGTCATCAAGCTCATAATCAAAATGATGAGCTCCCAATTTTAATCCGGTAAACGGTATCGAAAATTGTTTTAATGGCTTCAAAGTACTGTAAAATTTTAGCCTGCAAATGTAGGGATAAAATAATTAGATTAAAAATGTTTTTTGAAAATTGTTAGCTGCTAAAAACTTATGAGGTACTGAAAATTTCTTTGCGTTAACTTTTGAGAACCATTTCTTTATCATTCCTACTCCATTCACTCCATGATCCAACGTACAGTTTTGGAATAGGTAAACCTGCGTAATCCATTGCCAGCAATGTATGGCAGGCCGTAATTCCAGATCCACAGTGCACGATAATATTTGCAGGTTTAATGTGTTCCAGCGCTTTGGCGTATTGGGTATTTAGTAATTCAGGCGCTAAAAAGCGTCCGTTAACATCTAGATTTTCAGTAAATGGAATATTGATCGCACCCGGAATGTGCCCCGCGATGGTATCAATTGGCTCCACTAAGCCAGCGAATCTATTGGCATCGCGAACATCAATTACGAGGTAATCATCTTTTTTCGCAACATTCTCCACTTCGTCCATATCAGCTAAGGGAAGATTCCAGTCTTGGGTTTCATATTGTTCTACCGATTTTGGTGTTTCTGATTTATTCGTCGTCGGGAAACCCGCTTTAACTGCCGCCTGAAATCCACCGTCAATTACCTGTACTTTTTTATGGCCAATAGCTTTTAACATCCACCAAAGTCTGGCAGCAGCGTTTCCGCCATTTTTATCGTCGTAAATAATCACATGGCTGTGCTTTGTAATGCCGAGTTTTTGCAAAACTAAAGCGAATTGTTCCGGTTGCGGTAGGGGATGCCTTCCACCAATGGCGTAATCTGCGATGTTTGCCAAATCCTCATTTACATCGGCAAATAAAGCGCCGGCTAAATGCTGTTCATGATACCTGGCTTTAGCGCCAGCACTTGCATCAATGATTACAATTTCATCATCAAGGTTCAGCCAGTTTAAATCCTCGGGTTTTATAATTGGGGATAGTTTTGACATATTCAGTTAAGATTTTTTAATTAATGAAAATACACCTATCGCGGGGCCAAGGGCCAAAATCGTGTAAATATAATGCGAATTCATTTCTTTTGATAAAATATTGATGGTTTGGATGCTGATAATTGTGACAGCAAAGCCTATACAATTAACTAAAGTGAGTGAAGTTCCTTTTAATCTTTCCGGTGCATGTTTAGCAACCAGTGATGAAAACAGAGGCGAATCTGCTGTGCCTGATAGACCCCAACAAAAAAGGAAGATCAAAAACAGATAGGTGTTTTCAAAGAAGAGAAAAATGGGTGATAGAATACAGCACAATCCTGAAATAGATAAAGCGATGGTTGCTAATTTTTTAGCTTCGAATTTCTGAGAGAGTATGCCTCCAAGCATACATGATATGCTCCCTGAAGCAATAATTAAAAAAGAAAAAAGGGAAGTGTTTAAACCCGCATTTGCATGTGTTTGACTATAAAGTATGAGCATAGCAGGGAGGAATGCCCAGAAAGTGTACAGCTCCCACATGTGTCCGAAATAACCAAACGCCGCTGCACGGAACTCCGGGTTTTTAAAAGCCCCAAAGCAGGAGCCTAGGCTGAATTTTTGCCCTGCAACCCTAAATGGCCCATTTGGCACAAAAAATAGGATGCAGCATGCACCAATACCTGATAGCGCTGATGTGGCGTAAATTACGTATTGCCACGAAAATTTTCTGGTAAACATTTTAAGCAGGTGTGGAAACGCAGTTCCTAAAACCAATGCTCCAACAAGAAAACCCAACGATTTGCCTAAACCGTCTTTAAAGTAGTCGGCTGCGATTTTCATTCCAATAGGGTAAATCCCAGCCAGCATAAAGCCTGTCAGGAAACGAAATAAAAGAACCGTATGGATATCGTTCACTTGTAAACAGATGCAGAGGTTAAACAGTGCTGCTGCTATACCGCAAACAAAGAAAACTTTAGACGGTGAAAAAATGTCTGCTATTGCGGAAAACGCAAATATCAGTGTGCCACTAATAAAACCAAACTGAACCATGCTGGTAAGGTTGGCCAGAAGATTTATTTCGCCGGGGAACTTTTTAATGATATCGAAAAGTATTGCATTGCCTGCGAACCATAAAGAGGTGCATAGAAATTGTGATAGCACAATTATGTGTAAGATGTATCTGAATTTTTTGGTAGTCGGCATTTGAAAATTGTATCACAATTTTAAATAAAATAAACGGATGAACAGGGCATTTTCCCCGCTAATTGAAACTAGGAAACCTGCGAGAACAGGAACCTGAATTTAGTTCGTGTAGAAATGATGTTTAAGGCTGTATACCTAGTGATCTGACAAGACAGAAAAATAAGTAAAATGATACCAACATCAAATGGAATTCGTACCGGGATGTTGCGTTAAGTTCCATTGATACTCCGTACAATCTCCGTACAAACTCCGATGAATCAGATCATTTGGGCACAAATTCTCCATACCAGAATTCAATGGATTACATCAAATTTGGAAGCAGATTTTCTATGTGTTAAAGTGAATCTGGAAGTCGCTTTTCTATGGCCCTTAAACTAAGAAGCATCATCCTTGATATCGAATTGCGTTTCTACAATTTTTCCACCTGTACGAAGTTGATTACTCAACATTTCTTCCTGTTCTCTACGATTTTTAACAATATGTATGGCGGAGAATAATGCTTCGGTAAATGAAGTTGAATCAGCAAGATCTTTTCCGGCAATGTCATATCCGGTACCATGGTCAGGAGAGGTACGAACAAACTTTAATCCGGCAGTATAGTTTACCCCATTATGAAATGCCAATGTTTTGAAAGGAATTAGGCCCTGATCGTGATACATAGCTAGTACAGCATCGAATTTTTTATAGCTACCATTTCCAAAAAAACCATCAGCAGGGTAGGGTCCGAAAACCATCATTCCTTTATCGTATGCTTCCTGAATGGCGGGAGTTATAATTTCTGCCTCTTCAGCTCCCAGTAAGCCGTTATCACTTGCATGCGGATTTAAACCTAGTACGGCAATTTTTGGTTTTTCGATCCAGAAGTCTTTTTTCAAACTTTCATTAATTAATCTCAGTTTGCTGATAATCTTTTCCTTTGTGATTGATGTTGGAACGTCTTTAACAGGGATGTGACCGGTAACCACACCTACACGTAGATTTTCGCTAATCAAAAACATCAATACATCTTTACTACCACTCTTCTCCTGTAGATATTCGGTGTGACCAGGGAAAGCAAAAGTATCTGACTGGATATTGTGTTTATTGATTGGAGCGGTAACCAACGCATCGATATCGCCATTTACCAAGTCGGCAGTTGCCTTTTCCAATGAAAGCAAGGCATATTTTCCGCCTGTTGCGGTCACCTGGCCCAGTTCGATTTTCACATCTTCTTCCCAGCAGTTAATCATATTGGCTTTTTTCGATTGCGCCTGATTAGGATGATTAATTACATTGAAACTAAAATCTCCGAGGTTGTTGGCTTTTCTATGAAACGAAGAAACTTTGGTGTGTCCGTATACAATTGGTGTGCAATAGTTTAAAATGGCCGGGTTAGATAATGTTTTGATAATTACCTCTAAACCTATGCCATTTACATCCCCTATACTAATACCAATTTTAAGTTTATCGCTCATCATTACTGAAAAATTTTAGCGCAAAATACTGATTTTCGGTTAAACAGGTGCTTACCGGATAAAAATTAGTTATTTTGTAAAAAAAAGTCAGTCAACAAACGCAGCTATTGGAGCATGGAGAACCGGTTGTTCTTCATATTTTCTGTGTTTACATGGCAAGAAATTATAAGGATGAGTTTAGTAAAAGCAAAAAAACATTTAGGTCAGCATTTTTTAACTGATAAAGGAATTGCCAATAAAATTGTAGAAAGTTTGGTGGGTACTGATCAGTATAACCAGGTTCTTGAAGTTGGCCCTGGAATGGGGATCTTATCTGATTTTTTGCTTCAACGTAAAGATTTTCAGACCTACCTGATTGATATTGACACGGAATCATTCCACTTTTTGAATGAAAAATATCCTCAGCTGGGCGATCGATTAATTAACGGCGACTTTTTAAAGCTTGATTTCGATGCTATTTTTGCTGATCAGTTTGCCATTATAGGTAACTTTCCGTACAACATCTCATCACAGATTTTATTTAAGATTTTAGATAACCGGCATAAGGTAGTGGAAATGGTTGGCATGTTTCAAAAAGAGGTTGCTCAACGCTGTGCAGCTCCATCAGGAAGTAAGGAATATGGTATTTTAAGTGTATTTCTTCAGGCTTATTACAAAATCGAATATCTTTTCACCGTTAAACCCGGCACTTTTAATCCGCCACCTAAAGTCCATTCTGCCGTAATCCGCTTAACCCGTAACGAAGTGCAGACGTTAGATTGTGATGAAAAATTATTTTGGCGTGTAGTAAAAGCCGGTTTTAATCAGCGTAGAAAAACACTGCGCAACGCGGTATCGGCCGTAATGCCAAAAGACAAAATGGATAACCATATATATTTTGAGAAAAGGGCTGAACAGCTAACCGTTGCAGATTTCGTAGCTTTAACACAGCACGTAAGTAAGCTGATGGAAGCCTAGTTTTGGCTACTCTATTTCTTGCAAATCCATGATGATTTTCGTTAATTTTCTCCTTTTCTTTGCGATGCAATTTCTTAAATATGATGATTAATTACAGTGAAATATTTAGCGGTCGGGGGATGGATTATTTAACTTACCGTGCTTTGGTAGATCAGCTTTTATTGGAAGGGAAAGCTACGGGTGAGGTGACTTACGATTTGCACTACACTAAAATGAATGTGCAAAGGATGAGTCGCGTTGATAAGACGATTAGCTTATCTGATGAGTTTGTATCAACTATTGAAAGCCTTAAAGCCAGGTATAAATTTTTAGTAATTACTGAGGGATGGTGTGGCGATGCTGCACAGATTATTCCGGTTTTCAATAAAATTGCTGTTGCATCACTGGGGAAAATTGAACTGAAATTTGTCCTTCGGGATCAGAACCTGCCATTAATTGATGCACATTTAACTAATGGTGGCAGGGCAATTCCTGTTTTGATTATACTCGATGAAAATGCAGATCGGGTGCTGGCTACCTGGGCGCCACGTCCTCAGGTTTTACAGGAACTTTTAAAAGAGTGGAAAAAAGAAAGTACTGAAATGCCAATACTTGCTGAGAAATTGCACGGATGGTATGCTAAAGATAAAACGCAAAGTACTCAGTCAGAATTGAATGAACTTTTGAAGGGGCTGGAAAAATAATTGCCCCGATAAATTGCTTTTCAGTTGCTTGAGTCTAATCGACAGAAACTGTTAATCCTTCTTGTTGCAGAATTTTTCTGTAAACTTCCATTTCAGTAAAAGATCCTTCCAATACCGGGCATTTTCCTTCGTTGTGCACTTTCCAGGCAATTTTTTCACCTTGTGATTCACTATAATCAAGGTATTTCATCATGCAATGAATCACATGATCGAAGGTATTGACATCATCATTCCACAAAATAAGGCGATGTACGGTTTTCAGGGAAGTTAGAATTTCTTCGAGCGTAAAGGTCTCTTCTTTGGTTTCTGTAGACATGGGTGCAAAAATAAACATTACTATCAAGTATTTAGTATCATGTTTCAAGATTTTGTTCGTTTGTGAATAAGAATGGCTTCGGCAATAAATGATTAACTTTGTTTAACCACAATATAAAGTAATAAACATGCACCAATCCAAAATAGCGGGAATAGGCTACTATGTTCCTAAAAATGTATATACCAACAATGATTTGAGTCGTTTTATGGAAACAAGCGACGAATGGATACAGGAACGTACCGGAATTAAGGAACGTCGTTTTGCCGACCGTAATGAAGAGACAACGACTACCATGGGTATAGAAGCCGCTAAGATTGCGATAGAGCGTGCGGGGATTACCCCAAAAGATGTTGATTTTATTGTATTTGCAACCTTGAGTCCCGATTATTATTTTCCAGGTTGTGGTGTTTTACTTCAACGTGAAATGGGAATGGGCGAGATTGGGGCACTGGATATCCGTAATCAGTGTTCGGGGTTTGTATATGCACTTTCTGTAGCCGACCAGTTTGTTAAAACAGGTATGTATAAGAATGTTCTGGTGGTGGGGAGCGAAAAGCATTCGTTTGCAATGGATTTTGAAACGCGTAGCAGAAACGTATCAGTAATTTTTGGAGATGGTGCAGGAGCCGTTGTCTTGCAGCCAACGGATGAAAAAGGAAAAGGGATTTTGAGTACGCATTTGCACAGCGATGGCGCAGATGCTGAAATTTTAGCGATGTATTATCCCGGTTCTCACGCTAATAAATGGATGAAGGATAAACCAGCCTTCCCTGATCAGGAATTAGGCGGATTGTTTATGACTCCGGAAATTTTAGAAAGCGGAGCAGCCTTGCCTTATATGGACGGGCCATCGGTTTTTAAAAAAGCAGTGGTAAAATTTCCTGAGGTAATCAAGGAAGCTCTTGCTGCCAACAATTTAACTGAAAAAGATATCGGTATGCTGGTGCCTCATCAGGCTAACCTGAGAATCAGTCAATATGTACAGCAGTTGTTAGGTTTGAGGGACGATCAGGTTTTTAATAATATCCAGAAATATGGAAATACCACCGCAGCATCAGTTCCCATAGCTTTGTGTGAAGCCTGGGAAGCTGGTAAGATCAAAAAAGGCGATTTGGTTTGCCTTGCTGCATTTGGATCAGGATTTACCTGGGCAAGCGCATTGATCAGGTGGTAATAGCATTTGCCTTTCTTAAACCAAATGCTATCTTCGCTGTAATCTTTCATCTTTAGATACATAAAATGCGCGCAGTTTTACAGAGGGTTACACAGGCAAGTTGCACAGTTGACGGCAAGATCACGGGACAGATTGGTACTGGATTTTTAGTGCTTTTAGGTATTGAAGGTGCCGATAATAATGAGGATTTGGATTGGCTTGCACAAAAAATTGTCAATATGCGGGTTTTTGGTGATGAAAATGATTTAATGAATAAAGCATTGGCAGACATTAACGGCGGTATTCTATTGGTCAGTCAGTTTACTTTATTTGCATCTACTAAAAAGGGTAACAGACCGGGTTTTACTAAAGCTGCACGGCCAGATGTTGCTATTCCGCTTTATGAAAAAATGGTCGAAAAGCTTTCACAATTACTGGGTAAGAAAGTAGAAACTGGTATTTTCGGGGCCGATATGAAAATCTCGCTTCTGAATGACGGGCCTGTTACCATTTTAATTGATACAAAAGATAAAGAATAAGAGATAACTTCATTTATGACAATCAAAGAAGCACAGGAAACAGTTGATCAATGGATTAAAACTACCGGAGTCCGTTACTTTAACGAATTAACAAATACGGCTATTTTGATGGAAGAGGTAGGAGAGGTTGCCCGGATCATGGCCCGGAAATATGGTGAACAATCTTTTAAAAAAAGCGATGAGGACGTTAATCTCGCCGATGAAATGGCTGATGTCATGTTTGTGCTGATATGCCTGGCCAACCAAACAGGAATCAATCTTACTGCAGCCCTGGAGAAAAATCTGGAAAAGAAAAGTATCCGCGATGCAGACCGGCATAAGAACAATAAAAAGATTAACCCTTAAGCTTTGCTAAGCGGTTGGAGGAATAAACTCCATTAAAGTACGATAAGCAACAAAACGATTTTTATATCTCTCATTTAACTCGTTTTGAAGGGTCGGAGCATAAATTTCCTGATATTTGTTATAGTTTTCAATAGATTCTACAACGTACTGGGCGCAATATGTAACCCCTTCATTCGGTGAATCCAAAACCTTCAGGAGTCTGTTTGATACAAACATCTCGGTGGCCATAACTGCCGGAACATGAACTTCGTGCATCCATTTCAACCAGTCTTCCGCAGCAGTTTCTTCCAAAATTAAAGTGACATTATATAAAAGCATGTTGCAAAGATAACCATTTGGGAAATGTTAAAAAAAACATTAGAATATCATTTTTCTTTCGTTTAATTATTTGCAAAAAATTAAATTTGCACAACCCTATTGTTTAGTAATGCTGTCAAATAACGCTCACAAAGTAGATAACTCAACCCGAAACTATATTTATACCGGATACCTTACCGCTATTTTTGGTGGTTTATTGGGTATTGTAATAGGATGGGATTTAATGAAAAAACGCCGTTCTCTTTCCACTGGCGAAAAGGGATTTGCTTATTCGTTAAGCGACCGACAACATGGGGCCAGAATCCTGATCCTGTCTGGTATTTGCCTGATACTTCTGCTTACATTGGTGATTATCGCACTGGATGCTTAAACAGGGTTTTTAGCAAGAAGTGCTGAATTTAAACCCCGTCGCCCCTCAAATTTCTAAATCTTTTCCTTGCCTCTCCACTGAACATGCTTCCCGGATAATCGGTTATCAGCTTCTGGAAGTAAATTTTCGCCTGGGCAATGTCGTTCAGATTCTTTTCACAAAGATCCCCGAGCGTAAAAAGTGCATCATCCGTCCAGATGCCATCTTTGAATTCTTCGGTGATTTTTTTTAAAATGTTTGCAGCAGATTGAAATTCGCCGGATTTAATTAGAATTCTGGCCTTACTCATCATCACAGCATCGGTCAAACCATTTCCCGGGAAGGCGATAGAGATGCTATCGAGTTTTTTAATCGCCTGGGTTGGTGAATTCCTGAATACAAGCATTTCAGCGTCGGCATACATCTTTAAGGCGTTACTGTCTGCAGGGCTTTGAATATTATCTGAAATTAACAGGCTTAAATTTAGTGCATCATTGGCGATGAGTTGAGAGGTTGCGGCTTTGAGTACTAAACATTGTCCGTTACTATATTCGAAATTACCCTGATAAAAGGAAAGTCTTGCGCTTCTGAACCGGGCTTCATTACCAATTGGCTGCCCTTCAAACTGTTTGGTTACCTGCTCATAAACTAAAAATGCTTCCCAGGGTTCGTTAGTAAGAATGTAAATATCGCCAAGATCGAGCTTCAATTGGCCAATATCCTGGGTGCTCAGGCCAGGCATCTGAATGGCATCTTCCAGAATTTTCTCTGCTTTGTCTGGCTGACTCAGATAGTAAGCCTGCAAGTTGGCCAGCTTCTTAAGGGCAAACAACGTATTTTTGTTCTTACCATTTTCATCTATCAGTGTTTGGTAGTCTTTGGCGAGAATAGCTAAATCTGCCGCTGTATACTTTCCCGATGTTTGTAAATTATATTTGGTATTTAACATTTCAATCTGCGATGGCAGATAAAAAGGACTGTCTTTGCCTTTTGTTAATAAATATTCGTAAGCTTTAATCGCGGTTTCATATGCTTTGTTATCTACAAAAATATAAGTAGAATTAAAGAGGGTTTCGCCACTCCCCTTTGTTCTTTTATCAAAAGCGATGAGCTGGCGTAAAGCCATGTCGAATTCCCGCTGCTGAATAAAATTCCAGGTTAAAAGTTGAATGAAAACTTCTGCATCAGGCGATTTTTGTACTTTACGCAGAATAGCCGTCTGAAAAGTTTGGTAATCTGCTTTATCTTCGAAAACAGACGATAATACCGCTTCTGCTTGTGGCAATACCTGGGGCATGGTTTCAAGTACATCAAGATATTCCTGCATGAGCATAGATTTATCTTTTCTAAACCGGTATATATTTAACAGTTCAAACGTGAATGCCTGCTCATTACCCAGGATTTTTCTTCCTTGTTTGAATGCTTGTATTGCGAGATCGTAATTTTCAAAGCGGTAAAAATTATTCGCCAGGTTTCTGATTTTAAATTCTTCTTTAGGTAGCTTGGAGATGGCCTCGTTGAAAATTTTGCTGGCAGCCTGCACGTCACCCTTCTCCTGGTAAAGTTTACCCAGCGCTATGTCATACCCATCGTTTGCTGGATTTTGACGAATTAGTTTTTTAACCAGTTTTTCGGCAACATCATACCGTTTGAGTTTAAGCAGCGCGTTGAAATAAATATCAAAGTAACCCTCATTATTTGGACGATCCAACAGTTTCTCTAATAACAAGGCAGCTTTTTCATAATCACCATCCTGATAGTATTGAATAGCGAGGGAAACGTCATCCTGGGCAATTTGTTGATTTTGGCGAAAAACCTGTGCGTTTGTCCCTAATGATGCCAATAAAAAGAAAATGAGGATTAAGCGATTCATAAGCTTGCATTATAATATTTAAATGTAACATTTTAATACAGTTTTAGCTTAAATAGTGGCCTGCAGAAAACGTATTTTAAATGTTACCTGTATTTTATTTTGCTTATATGCTATAAACGTTAAATTGAACCGAGCGACGTATTTAAACGTTGCATAAGTAACATTGTTGGTGTAAATCATGCTTAAGTTGTTGTGATGCGTATTTTTGTCATCCCGTAATTATTTGTCTATGTTGAAGAGGATATTTTTAATTGTTATAGTTGCTGTCATTTCTGCCTGTAATGGCAATAAAAATGATGGGATTATACCTGTTGACGATTTCTTCAAAACGCAGGATAAGGCCTATTATCGCTTGAGCCCTGACGGTAAGTGCCTTTCTTATCTTAAACTACAGGCAAAAAAACTCGATTTGTTTGTAGAAGATATTGCTACAGGTAACAGCATTCAGTTAACCCATCTTACTGAAAAAAGCATCAGCTTTTATTTCTGGACCAGTAATAATGAGCTGATTTATTATACTGAAGATGAGTCCAAAGAGCGTCGTTCTGATATTTTTGTCATCAATAAAGATGGCAGTAAACAAGTTCAGTTGAGTTCAAACGAAAAAAGCAGGTTGCGTGTAATCGAGGATCAGTTGATTGACGACAAGTATATTATTGTTGCTTCTAACAAACGTGATTCTACTGTTTTTGATGTATACAGGTTAAACGTTCGGGATGGTAGAATGGATATTGCCGCTAAAAATCCAGGCAATATTACAGAGTGGATTACAGATAACAAAGGGGTTTTGAAGATTGCGGTATCCAGCGATGGAGTGAATGAAACACTCATGTATAGAGAAAATGAGAACCAACAGTTTTTACCTGTTATTACCAACAACTTTGAGACTACCCTGCAACCCATTGCTTTCTCCGAAAAGGAGGCAAATGTACTTTATGCGATTTCAAATGTTAACCGTGATAAAAATGCTTTGGTTGCCCTTGATTTGAAAACCGGTAAAGAAAAACAAGTTCTTTTCGCCAGCGATACGCTCAATGTTGTAGATGCAAAATATTCCCGCACACAGAAGAAAATGCTTTTTGTAACCTGTGAGACCTGGAAGAAGGAAAAATTTTATCTTGACGACAGTACCAGGACAAGCTATTCTAAAATAGACAGGCTTTTGCCTGGGACAGAGTGGCGTATTATGGACAAAGATAAAATGGACAATGTTTTTGTAGTGCGTACGTTTACAGACAAAAATCCGGGTTCATATTATCTGTATACTTCGCAGGATAATAAACTTAAGGAACTAACTGATATTAACCCGGCAATTAGGCAAGAATCAATGTGTGCAATGAAGCCAATTAGCTTCAAAAGTAAAGATAGTTTAACGATTAATGGTTATCTTACCTTACCAAGAGTAAAAAAGGCAACCAATCTACCTGTAGTAGTTTTACCACATAATGGTCCGGGGGGACGGAATAACTGGGGTTACAATGCAGAGGTGCAGTTTTTAGCCAATCGTGGTTATGCCGTTTTACAGGTAAATTACCGTGGTTCTACTGGCTACGGAAAATCATTTTATGCTGCAGGCTTTAAACAATGGAGCGATAAGATTCAGTCGGATGTTAATGACGGCGTGCAGTGGTTAATTGATCACAAGATTGCTAATCCTAAGAAGATTGCGATTTATGGGAATGGTTTTGGCGGCTATATTGCATTGAATTGTTTATATAAAAATCCTGATATTTATAAGTGCGGGGGATCAAACTCTGGCGTGATAAATTTATTTAGTTACTTTAAAACCATTCCACCATTTTTGAAAACCAATTTGCAGATGTATTACGAAATTGTAGGAAATCCGATTACAGATACGGAATACATGCGTTTTGCCTCTCCTGTTTTTCATGCTGATCGTTTTAGATCACCTGTATTTATTGCTCAAAATCCCAAAGATCCTCGGGTCAATGTAGCAGAAGGAGTCCAATTTATAAAAGAGCTTAAAAAGCGAAATGTTCCAGTTACTTATATTGAGAAGGAAGAAGGTCCTAACCCGGTAGTTCGCCAGCAGGGCCGGACAGCATTATACAAAGCATTAGAAGTGTTTTTGCAGGAGAATTTAAGTAAAAAGTAGGAATGGCTTTAGACAAAAAGAGTGGTTACCGTAAGAATTTCTCGCTTAGCGTTACTTTCATTTCCCTCATTTCCATATTATTCATCCTATCACTATTCCTGGCATTTAATTACAGTAAGAAATCGATTGAGAATGATTTTGTATCTGAAAAGGTAAATGTGCTGGAACAAAGTATAAAACCTTATAATGATTTTTTTCAGAATAAGATGCCTGAGATTTCTTACTACAATGGATTTCTGGATTCATCTACTGCTGCTAAATTCGTTGATACGATCTTATTAAAATATCCATTCATCTCGAAAGTAACCTTTTATGATACTGAGGTAAAAAATGTACCAGTAAAGGATGGCGTAAACGCCAATCATCTGGGTATTGGTCCGAAAGCCATTTATCAGTTTGGCAAAGGCATTCGCCCCGATTCAGTAAAGCTCTACTCAGCGGAAGATACAAGGTCGTTCAACGTTGGAAGCGATTTTAATTCCATGGCCATTAAGCTGGCCACCTTCGTTGAGTCTCTTGATACTGCATCGGTACCTACTCAGGAAGAACTTTTTACCAATTTTTCTATCGTCAATTCCAATGATAATAAGATTACTTACCTGAATATTCCCAGGGGAGAAGACTTGAGAAGTTATAAGGACATGATCAGGAAGAAGTTAAATCCTGCCCCTGTTTATCAGCAGGACGTATTGGTTTTTAACCTTGATGCCTCAAAAATCAAGATCATTAATACCAGGCCTTTACTTTATCAGAGCATTAAAATCGAGCCGCTAACCTATGATCCTATTGATACATCAGAAGAAAAAATTACCACAGAAATTGCATTGCCAGGTGCTTTTTCAGATTTTAAATTTTATCTGGTATCATCAAAATCGTACATCAAAAAAGAGATATTTATCTATTTTATGCCCATAGCGCTGGTATTGCTGTTGGTATATGGTGTTTTGTTGCTGGTGGCATTTTTAATTTACCGCAATCTGAATATCAATAGTAAAATGTTTAAACTGCAGTATGATTTTGTAAACAACCTGACTCATGAGTTCAAAACACCCGTCAGTGTGATTAAGATAGCTGGTAATAATATCAAGAGCGCAAGTAGCCTTAGCGCAAGGGAACAACAACTTTATGGTAAGATTTTAGATGAAGAGGCAGATAAACTTAATGGCCTGATGAATAAGCTGCTCGCCTTTACTCAAATCGAGAATAAGGCAATAAAGCTGAACCAGGAATCAGTCAATATTGTTGATTTTATCGAAAGTACAATTGAGTCGCATACCTTGAAGCATCCGGATTTTGCAATGACCTATGAGGTTGTGGGCTTTAAAACCTTTATCAGCGATCCTGTGTTATTAGGTAGCTTGTTTGATAACCTGGCAGAAAATGCTTATAAATATTCCAAGCCGGAGAATAAGAAGCTGCACATTTCTGCGAAGCTGATCAAGGGTGTATTGGTTTTTCGTTTTACTGATAAAGGTATAGGAATTGCCTCATCTGAATTGAATAATATTTTCAAGAAGTTTTTCCGGATTCAGAATGAATACAATCAGATGGGGAGTGTTGGCCTGGGTTTGGCATTCTGCAAAGAACTGATTAACTTTATGGAAGGTGAAATCACCGTAAGAAGCAAAGTCGGGGTGGGTACAGAATTTAAAATCGTGCTACCCTATAATAGTTAAAATGAAGAGATATATTAGGGCTTGTTGTTAACATCCTCTCAAATTAAACACACAAATACAAATGTCTAAAGAAGTAAAAATATTAATTGTAGAAGATGATGAGAACCTTCGTTTTCTTGTTGCACACCGCTTAAAAACTGAGGGATATCATGTACTGGAAGCCAACGATGGTGATGCGGGAGAGCGTATGATCATTGCTGACCAGCCGGATATTGTTTTATTGGATTGGATGATGCCGGGCAAGCAGGGAGCAGAGGTGTGTGAAAACGTGCGAAAGCAAGGTTTTGAAAACCTGGTGATCATGATGACTGCCAAAGCACAGGATGTCGATAAGATCGATGCTTACAACTTTGGGGCTTCAGATTATATTACCAAGCCCTTTAACATGGATGTATTGGTGGCGATGTTAGATAGTAAGGTCAAATTCATCGTAAATAAAGATTCGGCTGAAATTCACCGTTTCGGAAATATGGAGCACCATCCCAACATCCATACTTTATTCAGAGATGGTAAGAAAATTGAGCTTACTATTTTAGAAAACCGTATTCTACTTTACTTCTTACGCAATCCTGGCAAAGTAATTAACCGCGATGAACTGATGTTAGTGGTTTGGGGATACAACTCTGATGTTAATACCCGTACGCTGGACATGCACATTGTACGTTTACGTAAAAAGATTGAATTAAACCCTGATAACCCTCAGTTATTGCAAACTGTAAGGGGTGTGGGATATCGCTTTAATGCGGGGTAATTGAATGATTAGGTGATTGAATGAGTAGAATGATTGTTAGCCTGAGGCTAAAGACGTTCACTCATTCAATTCCTCAAACCCGCTCATTTATTATGCGCGCTTTAGGGTAAATATGGTGATTTCAGGAAGAATGCCTACTCTTCCTGGATAGCCCAAGAAGCCATAGCCAACATTTACATAAAGTTGTTGTTTCTGTTCCTGATATAGGCCAGCCCATTCTTTATAAATATATTGTACCGGGCTCCACTGATATTCTTTTAAACGAACACCAAACTGCATACCATGGGTATGTCCGCTAAACATGGCATCAATCTGTGGATATTTTTGTAATACTTCTCCACGCCAGTGAGAGGGGTCGTGACTAAGCAAAAGTTTTACGGGTAAGTCATTAGTATTTTGTACAGCCAGTTCCATTTTGCCGTATTTTGGAAAACGCCCCATACCCCAGTTCTCGATTCCGAGAATTCCTATTTCTTCTCCGTCAACTTTTAGTCTTCTGTTTTCGTTCATCAGCAAATCGTAACCCATAATTTTGTGAACGTCGACCATATCCTTAAGGTTTTTGATTTTGGCCGGAGAAGATTCTTTTCCAAAATAATAGTCTCCATAATCATGGTTACCTAAAGAAGAATACACACCAAGCGGCGCTTTTACTTTTGAGAAAATATCCTGATAGTCTCTTACTTCATTAGTCAGATTGTTAACAAGATCTCCTGTAAAAAAGATGAAGTCTGGTTTTTCAGCTAATAGCATTTCTACGCCTCCTTTTACAGCGGTTTTATTGTAAAAACTTCCTGAGTGGATATCAGAAATCTGCCCCATCGTGATGCCGTCAAACGCTTTAGGTAAATTTGGAAGGATTAGGTTTACCTTTCTGATCTGGTAATCATAAGCGCCAGAAATAATTCCCCAACTGAGCGAGGTTAAAGGAACTGCTGCCGCAACTAAACCCGCTTTGACCAAAAATTCTGAACGCGTAATAGGTTCAACTTCACTAACGGGTTGATCTTTTATGACTTCTCTCTTTTTGAAAAGCCTGATGAATAACCTTCGTAAATCATCCAGAACCAGGAAAGGCAACATGGCCATTTTGCAGGCTACCGTTAAAAAGAAGGCAACTAAAATAATAGCCCTAAGTGTTAAAAACAGGTTCAGAAAAATACCTGCGAATACACCAACGATCAATAGAAGACTGTAGCTCCAATAAACAATTGCAAATATCTTTTTTGTAAGTGGTTTCCATTTTTTAAAAACGGCAACTATTGAGTTGTAGAAGTAAACATCAAATGCGGTAATGAGGATACAGGCGGCAATAATAAAAGGTAATCTTCCCATTAGATTTTGGTAAATAAAAAGCTTTGATAAATTCCTCCGGAGGAAGAACTTATCAAAGCTAAAAAAAATGTATAATTATTGTTTATCTGAAGTCGTCTTCATCCTCTTCTTCATCAAATTCGGCGTTGAATAAGCTGCCAAACATGTCTGAAAATCCAAAACCACCATTTAAAAAGTTTTTACTCAACTGAGAATATTCGGCCAGCCCATGCAACACAAATTCCATCAAGAGTAGTGTTTGATTTTCACTTAGCTTAGGGTGAAATTTTTTAACGGTATCATATAAGCTTGGTACCAGCATCAGTGCTTTTTTGTACTGTACATTGGTTAAGCTATCTGTAACATCAACATTATTACCTTCTGTGAACCACTCTGTAATTTCCGTGTATGGGTTTGCCGTTTTGCTTTTTTTCGCTTTTTCAGGATCCGGGAAATAACGGGCAAAAAGCGTTTTAACAGCCTTACCAATCAGTGTCGTAGCTACATGCGCAGGACCTTCAAGTTCACCTTCGTAAACCAGTTCTATTTTACCAGTGATAGCAGGGATAATACCGGCTAAGTCAGATAAGCGGACAAATGTATTCTTATCGCCCGATATTAGCATTCTGCGTTCAGCAGTACTAATTAGATTTTCGTAGGCTGAGATGGTTAGCCTTGCTGAAACACCGGATTTTTGGTCGATATATTCACTTTTACGTGCTTCGAATGCGATTTGCTCTACTAAATCTTTTACCAGGCCATCAGCTTCGATGCTTGCTTTCTGCTCGGCAGTAAGTTTAGCTTCCTGAAAAGTGATTTTGCGGGAAATTTCAATACTTTTTGGATAATGCGTTAAAATCTGACTTTCAATCCTGTCTTTCAAAGGTGTAACAATACTTCCACGATTGGTATAGTCTTCAGGGTTTGCGGTAAATACAAACTGAATATCTAGTGGTAAACGCAATTTGAAACCTCGGATCTGAATATCTTTTTCCTGCAGCATATTAAATAGTGCCACCTGAATACGGGCCTGCAAATCAGGCAATTCATTAATTACGAAAATACTACGGTGAGCACGTGGTATTAAACCAAAATGGATAACACGTTCATCGTTATAAGTGAGTTTCAGTGTAGCAGCTTTAATCGGGTCTACATCGCCAATTAAATCAGCAACAGTAACATCAGGTGTAGCCAGTTTTTCTGTATAACGTTCGCTGCGGTGTAACCAGGCAATCTCAGTTTCATCACCCTTAGTTGCGATTTCGTTTTTGGCATACCATGAGATTGGATTCAAAGGGTCATCGAATATCTCACTACCTGCTACGTAAGGCACATATTCGTCGAGCAAATTGACCATTAAGCGGGCTATGCGGGTTTTCGCCTGCCCGCGTAAGCCTAGCAGTAAAATGTTGTGGCGTGAAAGTATCGCTGTTTGGAGTTCTGGAATTACCGTTTCATCATAACCGATAATTCCCTCAAATTGTGTTTTCTTATCACGAAGTATTTTAATCAGATTCTCTCTAAGCTCCTCTTTGACGCTTCTTGATTTATAATCTGTTGCCTTTAACTGGCCTAAAGTTGTATTTTGCATGTATGGGAAATGGTTAAAGAATAAATGTTGGAGCTTAATTTTATTTCACTGTTTTTCTTCTGTTTTTAATGTAATCCTCGAAAATATACTCGCCAAGGCCGTTAAGTGAACTGTAAAAAGCTCTCCCTCCGTTAATCTCAGTAAACTGTCGGACGAACTGTTGGAGATAAGGATCTTTAGCAATCATGAAGGTGGTGATAGGTATTTTGAGTCGCTTACATTGTGCAGCCATATTTAAGGTTTTATTAATCACCTTTCTGTCCAAACCCATACTGTTTTTGTAATACTTGCCATTTTCCTTCAAACAGGTTGGTTTCCCATCGGTAATCATAAAGATTTGCTTGTTGTGAGTTTTTCTTCGGCGTAGTAAATCAGTAGCCAGTTCAAGACCTGCAAAAGTGTTGGTGTGGTATGGCCCCACCTGTAGATAAGGGAGATCTTTCACGGTAATTGGCCATGCATCATTACCAAAAACCACAATATCCAATGTGTCTTTGGGGTACTTAGTTTTAATGAGTTCAGCGAGTGCCATTGCCACTTTTTTCGCTGGTGTAATCCGGTCTTCTCCGTATAAGATCATCGAATGCGAAATGTCAATCATTAAAACGGTAGAGGTAAGGGTTTTAAAATCTTTCTCTTCGACTTCTAAATCCCTGTCGGTTAACGTAAAGTCACCAATGCCATGATTAATCTGAGCATTCTGTATAGATGCCGTCATGTCAATCTGGTCTAAACTATCTCCGAAGTTATATTCGCGCCTGTCGGCATTTTTTTCTTCGCCAATGCCAGATTGATTGCTGTTGTGATTCCCTCTGCCAGATTTTTTAAGCTTTCCAAAAATTTCATCCAGCGCAGATTTGCGAATGGTTTGTTCGGTTTTGGCCGTTATTTTGAACTCACCGGATTGATTGTCTTCAGTCAGGTAACCTTTGTCTTTAAGGTCATCGATGAAATTTCCTATACCATAGTCATTATTGGTTAATTTGTATTGTTTATCGAGTTCATTCAGCCAGCTTAAAGCCTCCGCTGCATCACCTGCTGTATAGTTCAGCAGTTCGCTGAATAATTTCAACAACTCATCAAACCCACCTTTTGGCGTATCGCCAGGCTTATAATCAGAAAAACGAAAACCTCTCATGTAATTGTATTAACGAATAATTAAAGATAAAGGTTTGACAACTGACTAATTTAAGCAGGATGTCATATTTCAACCAAAGCCTAAAGCATAAATGGTATGTTAAATTACAGAAGCAACCAATGTCAGTTAGCTAGTGCCATGTGGTAAATTTTTTTGTTGTAGTCTGGATTTGCTCCTGCTTGGGAGGCCACAAATGCACCAACTTTGCAGGCATTGTCTAATATGGATTCAATCGGATAGTCTTCTAGGTAACATGCTATAAATGTGGCTAAAAAAGCATCTCCAGCTCCGACTGTATCGGCCACCTGAACTTTATATCCGCCATGACGGAATAATTTCCCATCCTTCAGTACACATGCGCCCTTATCGCCCAGGGTTAGACATATGATTTCGATATTAAACTGAGTGGATAACTGTTTAAGGATTTGTTCTTCATCGTTACCTGTTAATCCAAAGCTATCGCGAACCCAAATAATCTCATCTTCATTGATTTTCAAAATATCGGCTTTCGATAGCAATATTCCTATTAGCTCCTTTTCATAGAAAGGTGCCCGTAAATTAATATCAAATATTTTTATTTTGGCATTATCGAGCAATGAAAATATGGTGTTTCTTGATCTTTCTTCACGGCAGGTTAAACTACAATACACTAATGCATCAGCCTGCTTAACTGCCTGGATGTTTGCGTTATTAAGAGCTATATGATCCCAGGCTACAGGCTGTTTAATGGTATAGGTCGCCTGGTGATTTTCATCCAGTTGAACAACCACAGTACTGGTAGGCAATGTAGAATGTATTTGAACTAATTCCGTACTAAAATGATTACCTTCCAGAAAGTTTAGCAATTCTTTTCCGTTATCATCGTCTCCGACGGCACTGACAAAACTACTTCCGATGCTTTGCTTGTGAAGGTTCAAGGCTACATTCATGCTTGATCCTCCGGCTTTTTTGCCCTCCGGGAAAACATCCCATAGTATCTCGCCAATTGTAATTACTTTATGCTGCATATGATGAAGATTGAAAATGTAAAGAAACAATTTTTATACATGGAACGAAATAATTTGTTTTATATCTTTACAGTAAGACATCAATATTATGAAAAGACTTTTAATTATCGCTTTCTTGCTGGTTTCAATTGGAACTTATGCGCAAACGGGTAAAGACAAACAAGCCATACTGGATGTATTGGAGAAACAGCGTGGAGACTGGAATAAGGGCGATCTTGAAGCTTTTATGCAAGGGTATGTGAAAAGCGACAGCCTGCTTTTTGTTGGTGGTAATGGGCCCACTTATGGATGGCAAAAAACACTGGATAATTACAAAAAAACATATCAGGGTAAAGCTGGGATGGGTTTTTTAACTTTTGGAATTAAAAAGGTTGATTTTTTAAATAAGGATGTTGCTTTTGTATTGGGGAGCTGGCATTTGAAAAGGGAGAAAGATGAACCTAAGGGATATTACACGTTGCTATTCAAAAAGATATCGGGAGAGTGGAAAATTTTTGTAGATCATTCGAGCTAACAATTCCAAGCACCAAATACGGAAAATATACTTTAAGCTGTTTATTCTCCCAGCTTAAAGTTTTTATAATAGTAATCTTTATCTTCCTCTGTAATTGCCCTGATTACCCTGCAAGGATTTCCTGCCGCGAAAACATTATCCGGTACATCTCTGGTAACTACACTTCCTGAACCAATCACTACGTTTGAACCTATTTTGACTCCAGGATTGATCACTACGTTTCCGCCGATCCAGACACTGTTTCCTATTGTAATTTCCTGTGCCCATTCGTGCTCCTGATCACGCAGGTGTGCATGTATAGGATGACCCGCAGTGTATATTGCTACGTTTGGGGCAATGAAAACGCTGTTTCCAATACTTACCTTTGCACAGTCTAGAATAACCAGATTAAAGTTTGCGTAAAAATTGTCGCCGATTTCAATGTTGTAACCGTAATCGCAGCGGAATGGCGGTTCGATGTAGAACATCTTTTCTGTTTTACCAAATAGCCGCTTTAAAAGTTCTTTGCGTTGCTTGATGAATTTTGGTGCCAGGTTATTGAACTCGTAAACCACCTCTCTTGCTTTTAGTCTTTCTTTGGATAGTTCGGCATCGCCAGCCTGGTAGGCCTTTCCGGCAAGCATCTTTTGTTTCTCACTAAGTATTTCGTTTTCCATAACCCGAAGGTAGAAAAGATTATAAGAATGGCAATGTCTCAGATGTTGTAAAACAAAAAACGGGGCTATCGAAATCCGACTCCCCGCTGAAATTGCTTTCCCCAAAATCCTATAACGGACTTTATTGAAATTTATTTTAAGGTCTTCCTTTTGCGAGAGCTTTCTCTGCAATTTTAACTGCTTTCTTCTCTCTCCAGTGAGCGTACTTTTCTTTGAAAGTCATTTTAATTAAACTATCAATAGCGCCATGTGTGAATAAGCTCCAAACACTGGCCACTTTCCGGCTAATGGATTGGTCCCATGCCCTGAGACTTAACGAGAATGATCCGTCAACATATTTCATCCAGTGCCACATTCCAGTAGGCATGAATAACGTATCACCATGTTCCAGAAAAACCTCATATCCTTCTACGCCGTTCAGTGCAGGGAATTTTTCGAAATCAGGATTGGCAACATCATAATCTTCCAGAGCATAAGTTGCGTTAGGCAGACAATATAATCTGTCTTTCCACTTGTAATCGAAAAGGATGATGTGTTTTCTGCCACCGAAGTGTGTATGGAAAATATGAGGTAGGTCGATGTCGTAATGTAAGAAAGTTACTGAGTTGGATCCTCCAAAGAACATGGCCGGCATGCTTTCAATAAAGCCACCCATTAAATCTTTAGGAATTTTGATATCGTTGATTAAACTAGGGACTTTTTTGAAAAGATTAAAGAAAAATATCCTCAGTTCTGTTGGCTCACGTTTGATCAGGTCTAGATAATCGCCAAACTTCATGTGTGCAGTAGCAGCGTTAATAGGCTTTGACGGATCAGCTTTCGAGTTATCGTATAGCGGAACCTCCAACTCTCCACCAACCTCTTTCAAGTATTCAGTAGTCCATTTCTCTCTCGCCGGCCAGTCTTTTGTAAGGCCTCTTATTACCAATGGTTTTTTAGTCTTTAAGTAGTTCTTTTTGAAATCTTCGGGAGTAATATTCTCTACGATGTCAACAGGTTTTAAAATGAAGCTCATGCGAATAAATCGGTTATTTGTTGCCAAACAACAAATGTGTAAATTTTATTTTACAAATAATATAACTGCAAAGAAAAGTGACGCAAATTACTTAATCTAACTCTTGATATCTATTAACCATTTGTTAATCTAAACCAGCACTTTTCGGTTTACGATTTGCTCATATGCGGCATCCCAAAGGTCGATTCGTTTTTGCAGTGCAAGTTTGGTTGTTTCTTCGGCCTCAAGCCAAAATTGCTCATCTTTCGCACATAATTTTTCTGTCATCGAAAGTGCTAAGTGGCTGTGGTGATCTCCATCAACTTCAATATGACGTTCAAGATAGTATTTGAATATTGATACTTTTTCAGGCTGTGTGCTATTCAAATCATTGACCATGCTGAAGAACATATTAGGAATTAAATCTTCGCGTCCGAATGTAAAGCTTGCAGCCTGGAGATGCGTTTTTCCGCTATTGATGGTTTCGAAAGTGGAGTTGATGAAATTACGTCCTGCCTCTGGAACATCTGCCAGCTCGAAAGCCATGGCGAAATCGCGGCCATTTTGTAAAGATTGCAAGAAATGATTAATTGGCGCTATATTGGCTCCACATTGTACCATGGCATCCAGGTATAACTCAAAATGGCTTTTCACATTTCCATCCGCATCCAGATCACTCTCTTCACCTGCTACAATTTCATTGATCAACTGCCTTGTAACGGCATCGCCCACTGGAAACCAGGGTAGAGTTGTGCAGGTTAAATTAATCTGTAGCGCTTTTAGCAAAGACATGAAGTCCCAAACGGCATAAATGTGATGCTCCATAAAAACCTGAAGGTCCTCAAGTTCACTTATAGCGGAATAAACTTTATGGTTAATAATTTGTTGCCTTAAAGGCTCAATGTTTTGCTTAATCTTTACGATGTTGTGATGCATATATTGTTGATTTGTAGCAGGCTAATTATATCAACCTAATTTCCTGTTACTTGGTATTTGAGCATCAAAATTAAACAGTTAATTTCCGCTAAACACATCTAATTTAAAACTTTAAACAAAGCTGACAAATAGCGGCGTTTGTGATTAAAAAAAACGTTCCCACAACTTGCGGGAACGTTCATTTGAATCATTTGGGACGTGATATGTTTTTCTAAGGATTATCTATGTTTTGGGTAATATACGAACACAGATAATTTATGGTTTTTGAAATAATGAAAATTTTTAAAATCCAAAAACGCTTCCACGGAGTGGAAACGTTTTAAAATATCACAGGTATTATGTTTTCGATTATTTAGGCATTAGAACGGTATCAACAACATGGATAACGCCATTTTTTTGATTAACATCGGCAATTGTTACCGTACTCATTCCACCTTTTTCATCTTTTAAAACTAATTTTTTACCTTCCATCCAGGCCCAAAGTTTACCACCTTCAACAGTAGTTAGTTCTGCTTTACCACCACCAGCTTTGATTGCTTTTGCAATGGCTTTGCTATCCATTTTACCTGCAACAACGTGGTAAGTTAAAATTTTAGTCAGCATCGCTTTGCTTTCAGGTTTAACCAGCATGTCTACTGTTCCTGCGGGTAGTTTATCAAAAGCTGCGTTAGTAGGTGCAAAAACTGTAAATGGACCTGCGCCTTTCAGCGTTTCAACCAACCCTGCTGCTTTTACTGCTGCAACAAGTGTGGTATGGTCTTTTGAGTTTACCGCGTTGTCTACAATATCTTTAGTTGCATACATGGCAGCACCACCTACCATCGGGTTTTTTTGAGCGTAAACTTGGGTTGAAAATGCCATAACAATTACGGCAGATACAGATAGGATTAACTTTTTCATTATTTCTTTTTTAAGTTCTGTTATTTGATTCCATTTACGGAGGTTTACAGTACTACGGTTTCTTAAAAAGAAAAATCATTTATAATTAACTGTATTATAGTCTTTTAAAATTTATTTATTTAGAATTGTTTATCATGTTTAAGCAGAGCTAAATATAGGTTGCCGAATTTAAATCACCTTTGCTTGTCTTATTTTCTTCGATAATAACTTAGGAAAGAATCGTTTTAACCAAATTGCTTTTGTTTCTTTACCACCAACATAAACCTCTTCTTTCTTTGCTTCAACTGCTTTTATTATTTCGGCAGCGCAAAGTTCGACACTCATTCCTTTGGCTTGCGCATTGTCCATGAAGCCTTGTTTATTGCCATTTTCAGTTAATGCGTTTACAGAAATATTTGTGTTAATAAAACCTGGACAAACAATGGTAATGGAGATATTTTTATCAAAGACTTCATTTCGCATGGAATCGAAGTACCCATGAAGTGCATGTTTAGATGCCGAATACACAGAACGAAGTTGGGTGCCAAATTTACCGACCAAACTACTTATAACCACAATTTGTCCGCCACCGTTTTTGATCATTGATGCTGCCACTGCTTTCGTTATGCCTACCGTACCCCAAAAATTGGTATTCATAATTTGCTGCTCTGTTTTAAGATCAGTTTGAAGGGCAAAACTGCGCTGACTAATTCCTCCACTATTAATGAGCAGGTCAATTTTTCCAAATATCCTGATGGCATCTTCTGCCTTTGCTGGCAGCAGGTCAGTTTCAGTCAAATCGAAAGGTAGCACATGCACATTAAAGGAGTTCTGGCAATTTCCTTTCACACGAAATAATTCATCCCGGTTTCGTCCGGAGATGATCAGTTTATTTCCGGCTTTAAAATATTTATAAACCAGGGCTTCTCCGATGCCGGACGATGCTCCTGTAATCCAGATGATTTTAGACATACTATTCAGTTATTGAATTTTTGAATGATAACATATTCCTGGTTAATCAATGATGAATAATTCGGATGCGATATGGTCAGCAAAGAGTTTTCCACTATAGCTTAGCCTTATATTATTTTGTGCTGTGACTAACCAATCTTTACCTTCAAAATGGCTTAGATTATGTACAGTTTCTTCCAGAAAGTCTTTTCCAAAATCAGTTTCGATTTTATCAAGGTCGATGCCCCAGATTGTTCTCAGGGATGTCATCACATATTCATTAAAACGGTCGTTTACTGTTAATACTTCGACTATTTCCGGGAGCTTATTTCCGTTAAGATCACTCAGGTATTGGGCATTGTTGGCTGGATTCATATATCTGTTTATGCCGTCAAACCCGTGGGCTGAAGGGCCAATTCCAATATATTCAATACCTTTCCAGTAATTTGTATTATGCACGGCGCGGGCTTTCGGTTTTGCGAAGTTAGAGATTTCGTAATGCTCAAAGCCTGCTTCGTTTAGTTTCTCCATTAAAATGACAAACTGCTCAGCAGCTTGAGTGTCGTTTACCGGAGTTTGCTTTTTATTTTTGATGGCGTGTGCCAGCGCTGTTCGGGGTTCTACAGTAAGTGCATAAGCCGAAATATGGGGAACCTGAAGGCTGACTCCCTTTGCGATATTGTTCAGCCATTTTTGATCTGTTAACAGAGGATAGCCGTAAATCAGGTCTATGGTTAGGTTCTCAAAACCGGCATCCTGACTTCTCTTAATGCAGTCTTCAGCTTCGGTTGCATTGTGGGCCCTGTTCATCCAGATCAGATCTTCGTTGAAGAAAGACTGAATACCAACACTAAAGCGATTAACAGGCAGGTGCCTGAGTTCCCTGATCTTTTCAAAAGTTAAATCATCTGGATTAGTTTCGATGGTAATCTCGGCGTTTGAGTCAACTGAAAAGGTATGGTTAATCGAATCAAATATTTTTTGTAAATGATGTTCAGAAAGGATTGAAGGTGTTCCTCCCCCAAGGTAGATGGAACCAATCTGGTCTGCAATCCGGTCCTTTTTCATCTTAATCTCTTTACATATGGCGTCGACCATTTCATTCGCGTATTTTAATGAGGTACTGAAATGAAAATCGCAATAGTGACAAGCCTTCTTGCAAAAAGGGATATGGATGTAAATGCCAGACATGAATCGATAATTATATTTAAATGATATTTTTAAATTATCATTTGCTAGTGTAGTGAATATTGAAGTTACAAAGGTAAGCGGAATAAGGACATTGTATCAAAATTTATTCAGTAGTTTTTTTGAGATCAGGATCTGTGTTTAAATACCTCATCCTTGGTCGACACATTTCGTTCTTTCGTCGTTACACTTCTTCCACTAGTCTCATTGTTGGCTTAGACAGAGACTTTGGTCTTTAAATTGAACTTGTGGTGTAAACGCAAAGAAAATGAAAAGAATGATATTCGCTGTTTTATTGGGAGTAGCTTCCATTAGCAGCATGCCATCGAAAGCTCAGGTCAGTTTAAGTATAAATATTGGCCAGCAGCCAGCATGGGGTCCAACCGGTTATAATCATGTTGATTATTACTATTTACCAGACATTGACGCTTATTATTATGTGCCAAGCCGACAATATGTATACGAGGATAATGGTGCATGGGTATGGAGAAACAGCTTGCCGCCAAGATATGCCAACTATGATTTGTACAACGGTTATAAGGTAGTGATGAATTCCCCTAAACCATATTTATCGCATAATAAGCATGTTACACAATATGGTAAGTTTAAAAATTACAAAACTAAACAGCCAATTATTCGCGATAGCAAAGATTCGAGATACACTGGCGGTGGTAACCGAAATACACCCCAAAATAACAGGCCATCAGCAGTTCCGAGGCCAAATCAGGTTTCGAAAGGCAACAATGGCAAAAATGATAACCGTCCTGACAGAAATCAAGGTAAAGGAAATGACAGGAAAGGAAAACATTAACAGTAATTAACTTTAAAGCAGGCGGCTTTTGGACATGGTTCAAGAGCCGTTTGTAATATGCAACCATTTGCAAAAGCCCCTATTGGAAAAAAATAGATGCTATGTGACTGTTAATCCGGAATCGAATTTCTATTTTGCACCATCAAAATAGATAAGGATGGCTTCAGGTTTTTTTGCAATATTAGATGATATTGCGTCTTTAATGGATGATGTTGCGGTTGCGAGTAAGATCGCTACACGTAAAACAGCAGGTATATTAGGAGATGATTTGGCCGTAAATGCGGAGAAAGCTACAGGTTTTTTAGCATCGAGGGAGCTGCCTGTACTTTGGGCAATTACAAAAGGTTCGCTATTAAACAAGTTGATCATTGTTCCTATCGCCCTTTTGCTTAACGCATTTTTTCCAATTGCCATTAAAGTTATCTTAGTTTTGGGAGGCTTTTACCTGGCCTATGAAGGGGTAGAAAAAATTATTGAGTTTTTATTTCACAGGTCAGAGCACGGAAAAGAGCATAATGAAGAGGTTATAGATGAGGGCGCAGATGCTGAGAAAACCAAAGTAAAATCTGCTGTTACTACTGATTTTATCTTGTCTATAGAAATCGTAATTATTGCCTTAGGGACCGTGCTGGACAGAAGCCTTACTTTACAAATAATAACGGTTTCTGTAGTAGCACTATTGGCCACCGTTGGTGTTTATGGTATTGTTGCCCTTATTGTGCGGATGGACGATGCCGGATACAAATTAATTAAGCGCTCCGGTAAAAAAGGTTTCTTGTCTTTTTTAGGGAATTTTCTGATCAAAGCGCTGCCGGTGATTATCAGAATACTAGGAGTGGTAGGTACAATAGCTTTAATATTAGTTGGAGGAGGAATATTCGTACATAACATTGAATTTTTTCATCATTTTCTTCCTGATTTTCCATCAATTATTAAAGAGTTTGGTGTGGGGCTGGTAGCCGGTTTAGTAGCTGTTCCAATATTTTCAGGTCTGAAGAAACTTGTGGCTTTGATCAAACGTTAGATTATTTCTGTATTTGCAGCTATCCTGCATGCTTCTATTACACTGGTTACATTAAGCTTAGCAAATATATTTTGTCGGTGACGGTTGATGGTATTAATACTTAAGTCTAGTTTTTTTGCAATCTCTTTGCTTCTTTTGCCTATACTAATGAGTTGCATGATTTCTTTTTCCCTTGCCGATAATATTGTGTTGAATCGATTTTCATGTTGATCGATAATATCTCCTGTTTTCGTGTTTAGTATCATCCCCTGTGGAATCACAAAATCGGGATGGTCAGGAATTAAATTATAAAGGCAAAGTGCCAGCCATATGCTGCCATCAATGGCATTTCCAATGTAAAGGAGGCGGTGTTTTAACGCGATATACTGCTCATTTTTATTTTTAATCCTCAAGCGCGTAATCAACTCAAAGTTTACTCTTTCATCAACCGGCATCATATTCAACATTTGAAAAAATTGAAATTCGAGTCGGTATTTTTTTAACAGATCATCGGGGTGGATTTTATTGAGCAGCTCATCTTCCCAGATAGAATTGATTTCTGTTTCACGTTTAAGCAAACCCAGTTCATCAGCAACCGGAGCATAGTAGATATAGCTTTTTCTCGCTTTCATGTCACTTAAAACACTAATGCTATTTTCCATTCTGGCATACATTCCTGCAATCAGCTTTCCGTTGTCAAGCTGTGTCTCCTGATTATGATCGCTTTCAAATGGCTGAGAAAATAGTTTTATGTCGAGCAGGTTTCGCATAGTGGCCAATAATTTTAATGGTTATTTATAACCATTGAATGAAACAGAACAGGTAAATAACTTTGCGAACTTAATTAAACTTCTATCGGAATATATAATGAAAAGAATATTTTTTTGCTTAATCCTGTTGCTTAATCTGAATAAATTGAATGCACAGACACTGGAGAAAATGCAGTGGTTTAATGAACCCGCAAAGTGGGAAATTAAAAATAACAGCTTAGTGATGCAGGTTACGCCTAACAGTGATTATTGGCGCATTTCACATTACGGATTTACAGTAGATGACGCTCCCTTTTTGTATTCAAATTACGGTGGGGAGTTTGAGGTGAAGGTTAAACTTACTGGTGCCTATAAAGCCCGTTTCGATCAAATGGGGTTAATGATTCGTACTGATCATAAAAACTACATAAAAACTGGTGTTGAGTTTGTTGATGGAAAATTTAATGTAAGTACTGTAGTGACGCATGACAAAAGCGACTGGAGCGTACTTACTTTAGATCAGGTTCCTCCTTTCATTTGGGTTAAAGTGATAAGGCGACTTGATGCAGTTGAGATTTTTTATTCGTTAGATGATAAAACTTATGTGATGACCCGCAATGCTCCTTTGGAGGATAATTCCCCGGTGATGGTGGGACTAATGGCTGCAAGTCCTGATGGAAATGGTTTTGAAGCCACATTTGAAAAATTTAAGATTAAACACCTTCCCGATCAACGGAGGCTGGAATGGCTTAAAGCGCATCAGTAAATCATGCCTCAATTATCGCCTCATATAATTTTTTTAATTGTTAACAGAATGCCTTGCTCATGCTCTTGAGTAAGGCTTTTGTTTGCGCTGAGTTAAACTCATCTGATTTCCCTGCTAGGCACGTTTAGCTGAGTGGAGTATTTTTAGTTTATCCATTTGATTTGTTAAAGCACTTATCACAGTAAAATATGATATTTGCAGGTAAACTACAAAAAATATGAAGCCCTATCTCCAGCTCTTTGATTTATCAAAAAAAGTAAACTATAAAACAGAAGTGCTGGCAGGCCTCACCGTTGCAATGACCATGATTCCTGAATCACTGTCTTTTGCCATTCTTGCAGGTTTTCCACCGCTAACTGGTTTATATGCGGCATTTATCATGGGACTGATTACTGCGGTACTTGGCGGCAGGCCGGGTTTGGTTTCGGGTGGGGCGGGTGCAACAGTGATTGTACTAATCGCATTGATGAAAAGTAATGGGCTGGAATATGTCTTTGCTGCGGTTGCACTAGCGGGTTTGATACAGATACTTGTAGGATTGTTTAAGCTTGGTAAATTTGTCCGATTAGTACCGCAGCCTGTCATGTTTGGTTTTGTAAACGGGTTAGCCGTCATTATCTTCACCTCACAGCTCACCCAATTTAAGTCCATTGTTAATGGAAGTGAGACCTGGATTACTGGAATGCCGCTTTACATCATGCTTGCTCTGGTGGCATTAACAATTACTGTTGTTGTACTTCTTCCTAAAATAACCAAAGCTATTCCTTCTTCATTAGTTGCTATCATCGTCGTTTTTGTATTGGTATTGATTTTTAATATACCAACTAAGTTGGTTAGAGATATCTCGTCTGTCAGTGGTGGGTTTCCTCCTTTTCACATTCCTCAAGTGCCGCTCACACTTGATATGTTGAAAATCATATTTCCGTATTCAATCATTATGGCAGGTGTAGGATTGACCGAGGGTTTGCTCACGCTGAACTTGGTTGATGAGATTACTGATAGTAAAGGTAATGGTAACCGCGAAAGCATAGCCCAGGGATTGGCTAATTTAACCAATGGTTTTTTTACTGGAATGGGCGGCTGCCCAATGATTGCTCAAACACTTGTCAATCTATCGGCAGGGGCAAGAGCCAGATTGTCTGCAGTTGTAGCCGCTTTAACAATTCTAATTATTATCCTGGTAGGTGCGCCAGTCATTGACAGAGTTCCGATGGCTGCACTTGTAGGCGTAATGATGATGGTTGCGATAGGAACATTTGAATGGATGAGCTTTAAGGTAATTAATAAAATGCCAAAGCAAGATATATTCATTGGGGTTTCTGTTGCCCTGATTACAATCTGGTTGCATAATCTTGCACTGGCTGTTTTGATTGGAGTGGTCATTTCTGCCCTGGTATTCGCCTGGGAAAGTGCAAAACAGATCCGGGCTAATAAAAGTGTTGATCAAAGAAGAATGACCATCTATGAAGTTTCCGGGCCTTTGTTTTTCGGTTCTGTCAGTCGTTTCATGGAACTTTTCGATGTGCAGAACGATAGTGCTATAGTTATAGTGGATTTCAAAAATAGTAGGGTCTTTGATATGTCCGGTATCGATGCACTTCACCGGCTAACAGAAAAATACAATAGTTTGAACAAAAAAGTTCATCTCCAATCCTTGAGCTCAGAAAGCCGGCGCCTGATTGGTGATGCTATTGATATTATCAGAGTAAACATAATTGACGATTCATCCGATAAAATTACTTTATAAATCACAGCTGGTATATGTTATTGCTTCATTGTCAAGCATTAATGATTTTCGTCAGCATTGCCGGAACTGAGGTTACGATATATCGTAATTCTTTGTATTCGAGCTTCAAAAATGTTTTAAAACGCATTTCAATCGTTTGAAAACCTTGAAATTATGTATCAAAAATTTATTAAATAGTATTCAAATGGTTTTATAATTGTCAAATTGATATTTATAAAATTAATTTATTGAAATTATACTAAAAGTGCTAGCTCGACAATAAAACGTTTTAGTATTATATATATTTGATTTAACCAAATTAACTAATTATGAGACTAATCACTTACTACAACCTGAGTACTATTCCTTTTGACACAAGTCAGATTTTGCTGTTTCCGAAAAAGTAAATATTAAAAATCATTTTTTTTATTAATTAACGATCCATTTATTATGCGATACTTATGGGTGTGCTGTGGCTTTTTTGCAATGCTTACGTTAAACGTTTTACCATGCAATGCAACAATTGTTAAGCTTTACACAAGTCTGAAAAACAGGCCTTTTATTCGTCAGGATACAACAAAAGTCAGAATTGTATCTGAAAGAGATTCGCTGCGAAAAGACAGTCTGGAAAAGATCAAACAGAGAACGCTTTACAGCAAGTTGGCTGGAACAGTTCAAAAAGATACCAGGGATTTATCACTTTTTCCTGCTATTTCATTACAGCAGAATCTAAAAGGGAACTATGCAGGTTTGTATGTTCAGGAGCCAACGGGAGAGCCCGGAACAATACAAAATATGTTTTTAAGGGGAGCTCCGATGCCATTACTTTCTAAAAAGGATGTGTATTCATCTCAGCCTTTGGTAGTGCTGGATGGTATTCCCCTTGTTGGAGAACATCCGTTTGCATTTGATATACAGCAATATGATTTCAACCGCATCGGTCCGGCGACGAATCTGCTAACAGGAATAGATATCAACAATATTGCCTCAGTAGAGGTTTTGAAAGATTTAGCAAGTACTGCAATCTATGGTCCCAGGGGAGTGAATGGTGTAATCTTGTTGAAGTCTAAAACGCCTGACGGGATGAACAGAAGCATAAGCTTTAACTCCTATATCGGTCTGGTTCAAAAACCTACAGTCAATACCATTAACGGCAAGTATGAAAATGAGTTTCGACAAAGATTTTATGACATTTACACCACTAACGGACGTTACTCAGATGATGAGCAATATCCGGTTTACCTTAGTGACTCACTTAATAATGTCTACAGTGGAAAATCTGATTGGACCGATCTGTACTATAAAAATGCACTTATATATGGTGTCAATTTGGGGCTGACCGGTGGCTCCGATCGTGCAAGTTTCAGGTTTTCACTTGGTAACACCAAAAGTGAAGGTGTAGCGGATGGTACCGGTTTAGACCGCTATAGTGCGATGTTTAACATTAATATGAGGCCGGTAAAATGGTTATTATTTTCTGCGATGATTAACGGGAACAGGCTGAACAGAACGCGTAACCGAAATCTGAGAGATCGTTTTACACAGCTAAATTATTTCCCTGATTTAAGTGCTCCACTAGCCCCAAATAAAGAATATTATGGTAATTACCTGGCGCAATATGATAAAGGATTCGATGATAACAAAACCAATTCTATACAAGGCTATGCCAGACTTTTGGCTACACTGGGTAAGTTTAAGATTTCATCTACTTTCAATGTAGATTATAATGAAGGCTACCGTGATGTATTCTACGCCAGAACGTTATTGCAGGGAACAAGCTATGCATCCAACTATTATGGTTTCAACCAAAGGTTGATGATTGATAACAAGGCTACTTACGATTTGAATGTCAACACCGTTCATGACTTTCATTTTGAGTTGGGTCAATCTACCATGTGGGATCTTTATAAATACAGTAATGCCTATGCTTACAAAGGTGCAAACGACTACATCAAAATTAATTTACTGGATTCAGATCCTAAACTTCCCAACGGGAATGACAATCCAAATTACCTTGTTCCTACTGCCTTTCCAAGGGAGTTAACGTATCGTTTTCTGGATAAAACACAGGATAATCTGGTTTCTTTCTACGGTAAAGTCAACTATTCATATAGTGATAAGTATTTCCTTTCAGGTACGTTGCGCCTGGATGGTTCTTCCAATGCACAGCCCACAACGCGGTGGTTCTATTCACCGGTATTGTCAGCAGCCTGGAACATAAAAAATGAATTACTTAAAGACTTCAAATCTATTGACGACGCTGTTCTTAGAGCAAGTGTTGGTCGTATGGGCCGAACATTTACTTACGATAATTATGCACAAGGTCCGCAATATACCGCAACCGTAGGTTATACAGGCAACCTGACAGTACCAGGGTATAATGCTATTGGAGTATTAACCAGACCATACTCATTCGGATGGGTTGGATATAATGTTCCATGGTCTTATTCTGATCAATTGAATATTGGTTTAGATGTTTCGATGCTCAAGAATAGGCTGCATGCATCTTTAGATTTTTATACTAAAGCTGAGAAAAATCAACTTATTAGTATTCCGTCATATGCAGAGTATGGATACAAACAATCTATAGAAAGTGGACTCGATATGACCAATACCGGTTTGGACTTAACGATCAGTGCGTTGGTTATCTCAAATGCTACATTCAAATGGAATTCTGCTTTAAATGTTAACCATAATACCAATAAGCTTAATGCGCTACCCAGGGGTTTAAATGAAATTGTAATCGGTAATCGCTTTCTAAAAGTCGGTCAGCCTGTAGATCAATACTGGTTGCTTGAAAACGAAGGTATTTACACTGCTAACAGTCAAGTAGCTGTAGTAAATGGCCAACCATTGAAATACAATGGCCAGGCGTTAAAAGCCGGAGATCCAAGATGGAAGGATCAAAACGGTGATAATATTATAGATGAGAAGGACAAAGTTCTAAAAGGTCACATCATGCCATTGTTATCAGGAGGATTTGATAACTCCTTTAATTATGCCAACTGGACGCTCGGAACAAACCTGTATTTTAATCTGGGAAGAAAAATCATCAACCAGGAGATGGCAAACCGCTTCGATTTTGTGAACCGCGAAGGGAATACCGATTTAAGCTCGGTAAAAGAAATTACTTTTTGGGAAAAGCGCGGGGATTATAGCAAGTATCCTTTGTACAACCCCTGGAGTACTGTAATTCCTTATCGCGTTGATCAGGATCTATTTCTCGAAAATGCCTCCTTTCTAAAGTTAAGGTCTGTTTCACTAGGTTATGATTTAGGTCAGGTTCTTAAAAGAAAAAACATTAAGATCAAGAAAATTTTTGTGTACGGTTCAGTAAACAATGTGTTCACAGTAACCCCTTATACAGGTCAGGATCCTGAACTGGTAAGCTACGACGGGATGGACACCGGTTATGGCCAGCCAATACCGAGAACATATACATTAGGTGTTAAAATGGAATTATAATATGGAAAGAAGTAATACTAATACATCAATGATGAAAAATATACTATACACCATTCTCCTTTCGGTTTTTATAGTCTCAGGATGTAATAAGGCACTGGACGCTGATTCAAGCCGTACAGTGGGAGAAAAAAACATGTGGAATACCGTTGAGGATGCACGTGCAGGGATTATGGGGGTGTATGCACTTACCCGTTCAGCATTATCAGATAATAATGGACATTGGATTTATGGAGATGTTAGGCCTGGTGAATTTGCAAGTCCTAAAAGGCAGGACCTAAAAGCGGTTATCAGTAACAATTTAAATGCCTCTTATCCCGTAGTTGAATCGCTATCAGATTGGACCAGGTTTTACGCTATTGTAAACGGAGCAAATGTTCTGATGGAAAATGTAGCTCATGTAAGGGCTAATGATAAGCGTTATTCAGATAATAACATGACGGTTGATCTTGCTCAGGCAAGATTTTTAAGGGCATTTGCCTATTTCTATATGGTTCGTATCTGGGGAGATGTGCCGTTTGTAATTTCTTCCGGAGAAACTGGATTCGAAAATAAGCCAAGAGAAAGCCAGGCAAAAATTCTGGCCTGGGTAGAGTCTGAAATCCTTAGGGCTGCTGCAGATTTACCTTTTATCTACAGTGGCGGAGATGTTCAGCAACCTAGTAATTACTACAATGAAGACAGCAATCGTTGGGGAGGTGCCCTGGCGACTAAAGTTACGGCATATGCTGTTTTAGCGCATGTTGCTGCCTGGAAAGCTGACTATTCGAACGTATCAAAATATGCCAAATTTGTTGAAGATAACTACGGTAGGTCGCAAGGCGGATATACCTCTGTAACCGATCTGAGCAACTCTAATGGGTTTTTCTACAATAAAAATACCCGTCAGATGTTTGGATTCAATTCCGATTATGGTCACGTTGATGGTTCGGCAACCGGGCACATCGAGGAGCTAACGTTAGCAGAGCCAATCCTTACTAAAACAGTGCCGGACATTTATTTGCCAAAAGATTCTATCTTAAAATATTTTAATCTCGCAAAGGATGAAAGGTTTGCCATTGATACACTAGGTCAATCCAAATTTGATAGATATTTTACCAATCTGAATGGCAAGTATCCAATCTTCAGTAAGATTAAAGTGATTCAGGGTGGTGGCACAGATCCGAATTTCCGATACTTTACAAGTGCCCTTATTTTCACAAGGTTAGAAGACATCGTTCTACTGCGCGCCGAAGCTTTATCAGTATTGGGCGATCAGATTGGTGCCCTGGCTGAGTTGAATAATGTTGTGACACGTAGAATTACCAGTGGTACCGACTCACCTTATAGCACAACCGACGATTTGATTAAAGTGATCTTTGAAGAAAGACATCGGGAATTATTAGGCGAGGGGCAAAGGTGGTATGACCTGATCAGATTAAACAAGATCAGACAAAATGATTCCAGATTTATGGCGCTCATTAATTCCGGAGGTATATATTGGCCAGTTTCCCGCAAGCTGATATCTCAAAATAATTTGTTAACTCAGAATCCTTACTGGCGCTAAATAATACATATATGAAGAATTTTATGAAATATGTGGGAGCAGCTGCAATGTTGTTGATGCTCACCTTAATTTATTCAGCTTGTAAAAAGAATGGCGGCTTTTACGATGCAGAAGAATCTACAGCACCATTTACCGGAAACACTTATGAATACCTGAAAAGCAAGCCTGGTGTTTATGATTCTCTACTTGTTGCAATTGATCGGATGGGTTTGCAGAAAACCTTAACTGATAGTAACGTTACTTTATTCGCGGTAACCAATCCAAGTTTTCAACTGGCTTTTAGAAACCTCAACACCCTCAGGAAACAATCAGATAAAGATCCGTTGTTTCTCTCGAATATCGATGGGGTACAACTTGATACTATGGTTTCTTACTACATCATCAGAGGAAAAAAACCTACAGATTCACTTAAACTTCAGGATGGATTAAACCTAACCAGTGTTAAAGTTGGCTATCCGATGCATGCTAAATCCATCAGGGCATCAGCAAGCGGACTGGTTGGCGCCGGACCAGAAGTAATTGAATTTAGTAACACTAAAAGAAGTCAGTTCATCAGAAACTGGGCAACCAGTACTACAGCATCCAATAACATCAAAACCAAAAATGGGATTGTGCATGTCATTAGTCCTGATCATACGTTTGGTTTCGATGGGTTTGTAACCCGGTTAACATTTGTTCCGCCACCACCAAACTTAATGGTTACCATCGGTGGTACATTGACTACAAACCGTGAAAACGGCGGAGGGATTACCGCTGGAGAAAGCTCAAGGAAAGTGATTGACGGCGACGATCATACCAAGTTTCTTTGTGATTTGCAAGGTTTTTTAACGATGACCTATAAGCTTAAAACAGCTGATGTATCATCTGTATATACTTTGATTTCAGCGAATGATGCAAATGAACGTGATCCCAAAGCATGGACTTATGAAGCTTCAAATGACGGCGTTAACTGGACTGAATTGCATCGGGTAAGCAATTTCTTTTTTGAGGAACGCTATCAACAAAAGGTATTTAGATGTACTAACACTACGCCATACTTATACTACCGTATAAACATTACCGAGTTAAGAAATGGCAGCGTATTCCAATTGGCAGAATGGACCATTAACAAAACGAAATAGAAGATGGATTACGAAAACAATAAATCAGAAAAACTTATGAAGTTAATTGCTAAAAAAGATCTTCTATTGATACTGTTTATTTTTGTTGCCTTAAGTGGCTGTAAGAAGCTTTACAACTTTCCAGATGAGAAAGATTATCTGAGTAATAATGTAAACTTTAGCAATAAGATCCTTGAGCCGATTATTGGCAGAAATAATCTAATCGGTGGCTTTAACGGAGATAACTCTACTCAGCCAATCACCTTTGAAATTGTAAATCCACGCTGGGGAGATGGAAGAGTAGTGACTGATATCTTTCAGAAGGTGCCCACATATGTATGGACTGCTCCCTATACAGGTTTAGAAAAATCCTTGGCTGAAATCGAAGCCAAAAGAAAAATTGAATCTCATCAGCTTTTTGAGATGCGCCCTTCAGGAGAATTTATTCTTTGGGGGTCGTCAACCAATCAACTGGTTTCCCCGCGACCAACCGACAGTACAAATTTTGCGCAGGATACGCGTTTCTTTGATGTTAAGGTGAAAAATTCGGGCGGGGAAAGACTGATTCGTGACTTTCAGATCAGACCATGGCGGGAGCGTCCGTATGAACCCTCAAATGATATTAATTTATATAGCGGATTGCCTGCGCCAGACCCAAAATTTCCTCTAGATAAAACGCTCAGGGATTATATACGTCCATTTTTAACCAATGTAATTGGCGAAACGTCAAACCAGGCACTGGTTAGTAACGACGATAAAAAAGATGTGGTTGTATATATCCGTCCGTTTTCCGGCGGTAACGGACATTCGCTTAGAATTAAGGTGTTAAATAAAGATCTGGTTGAGATCAATCCGGCTTTCTTCAATGAGACTGTATGGGATAAAATGATTCATGGATTTAATTTCCAGAAAACTGATAAGTATGTTCAGTATGACGTAGCCTATCCGATTCCCCTGGTTGAAATTCCAACCTCTTATGCTACAGGTGGCTCCAGAGCAAGGGTAAATCTAAGCTATTCAAGGGGTGCTTTCGGTGGAGGTCGTACCGTGGCCAACTTTGGTATCGATTTCGCCATCTACAAGGCAGGAGACTGGGAAATTGTTTTTCACTTTAAAACAGAGAATCCAAAATTCGCTAGCGAATAGGGTAACGTTTAACGCTATTTATTATGAAAAGAAATATACTTTTTTATATCATACTTATTGTATGTATAATCTGTGGTACTCATGCTTATTCACAGCAAAAGACCATGATTCTCAATGGTAAGGTTGTGGATAAGGAAACCAAACAAGGAGTTCCTGGGGTTTCTGTAATTCTTGAGGAGACCAATAAGGGTTTGACACAAACAAGTGGTAGCGGACAGTTTACTGTCAATGTACCAATAGGGTCAACGCTATTATTTAAATTTTTGGGTTTCAATACCCAAAAATATAAAGTTACCGGCTCGAATAATGTGACAGTTACTATCAGTGAAGATCGTACTGCACTTGATGATGTAATCATTGTGGCATACCAAAATCGGTCGAAACAGACAACGACCGGTTCCTCAGTGTTAATCCAAGCTAAAGAAGTTCAGGATATTCCGGTATCAAACGTCGAGCAACTGCTTCAGGGTAAAGTGCCAGGATTGAACATACAAAATAACACTGGTGCTCCGGGATTCAGGGGATCTGTACAGGTTCGTGGTTTGTCCAGCCTGACAATTTCAGGCAGTGGTAATGAATCTTTCTTGCAGCCTACCTCACCATTATACATCATTGATGGCGTGCCACTTGATGCAGACAAGGCTGCTGAATTCGGTTTTCAAACTCAGGGACCTGGTGTGAGCCCACTCTCGCTCATACCTCAGGAAGATATTGAGAATATCCAGATTCTAAAAGATGCACAGGCCACCGCAATGTACGGGTCAAGAGGGGCTTACGGTGTTATTATCATTACCACCAAAAGAGGTAACTCTAAAGTTCCGAGAATAAGATATGTAACCAATGCTTTCGTGAATGCCCCGCCAAAACTTCGTGAAACTTTGGGTGGTAACTCCGAGCGACAATTGAAGATTCAGCAGATCATTCTCAATGCATCAAATGTGGATGATATACGAAGAATTTCCAACACTCCATTCTTGTCGGACAGCTTAAATGCTTACTGGAATAATTCCACTGATTGGCAAAGTGTATTCTATCAAAGCACCTACAATCAAAGTCATAACCTGGCGTTGGACGGTGGTGATCCGAAGTTTAACTACAAGGCGAACGTGGGCTATTACACAGAAAAAGGAGTAATCAAAAATACAGGTTATGATCGTTACAACCTTAACATGAACATGGAGTTCAAACCCAACGACAAGTTCAGGTTCTTCGGTTTCATTAATGGATCAGTAGGTAAGCAGAATAAAGGTAATGGAGTAGGGTTATTGCAATCAGGTGTTGCTCAAAATGGCCAGGCATCCAGTTTACTTCCCCCGCCATCATTTTATCAGGCATCAGGAGGTGTACTATCTGCATTGCAAACGTTAAATGATAACAATTCCCGAAACTTAAGAACAAATGTGGAAGCACGCTATGAATTCATTCCTGGTCTTGCTGCCTCGTCAACATTAAGTTACGATTATACATCTGATACAGAATCGACATTTACCCCTGCCGCCGCAAATGGCCAGTTTTCTAAACTTTATGATTATGTGGGTAGAAACTACCAGTTGTATAACCGTAATGGTATTACATATGCTAAAACCTTCGGTGATAAGCACAACCTGTTTATAAACACATTTAACGAAATTTATAAACAAGGAAAACAAGCTGGTATTACTTTACAGCAAAGAACGCCTAACGACCAATACCAGGGACCTGTAGGTTATGATGCTTATTACTCCAGAGGGGGAGGTGTATTAGAGAATTATAGGAATGCTACTATTGCATCTTTTGCTGGTTCCGTTTCATACGACTATGACAAAAAATACGTAGCTGAACTTTCTTATCGTCTGGATGGTACCTCGTCAACTGGTTTAGATAATCCGTATTCTAAAAATCCTTCAGTGGGTTTGAGATGGAACTTCAATAAAGAGAACTGGTTAGCAGATAAAAAATGGCTATCTTATGGTAGTTTAAGATTAACCTGGGGACAAAATATTGTTCCAAGCGGTAACCTGGAAAGCATCTACGGGATTTACAATCTAAACGGCAACTTCAACAATAACCCTACGATTGGAATCAACTATAACATCATTCCTAATCCATCTCTTAAACCTACTACTACTAGTCAGTATAACCTGGGCTTTGACTTAGGTTTATTCAATGAGCGTGTAGCAATCAACTTCGATACCTATTATAAAAAGGTTGACAACCTACTCTATGAAAGCCGCTTATCCAATATTACAGGCTTTAATATTTTAGCTAGCAATGACGCTGCTATTGCCAATTATGGTACTGAGGTGATGATCACTTTCAGGCCTGTAGTAAAAAAAGATCTTGATATCTCAATTTCTTTGAATGGAGCAATTAACCGGGATGTATTGCTTCGTCTCCCTTCAGAATATAATGGGCAGGATATTCGTTTTGACGACTCCGGGTATTTACAGCATGTAGTTTACCGCGTTGGAAGAAATACTTTGTCAAACTATTTACGCATTAATCAGGGGGTATATAAAACTGATGGAGATGTGCCTGTAGATCCGGTTACCGGAAAGAGATATCAATCGAACGGACAGTTTTTTCTTGGTGGGGATCCAATACTGAAAGATGTTAACGGCGATTATATTCTAGATGACAGGGACTATGAAATCACCGGCAATTCACAGCCATTGATTACAGGAGGTATCTCTACCAATATCAGATATAAGAACTGGGGATTAAATATCTATGCTGTTTATACTGCAGACCGTACAATTTTGAACAATGCTCTCGCAGATAGGATAGCAATTATGCGCGACCCATTCTCTCAAACATCAGTGGTGCCATTAAATGATCTTAATATCTGGAAAGCTCCGGGTGACATGGCAAAATATCCATATCCATACGATTATAAACGTTACAATCAGATTCAGCCTTTAAGAGCTGATCAAACCCTGTGGCAAGAAAGTGGCAGTTACCTGAAGATCAATAACGTCACTCTTTCATACATGTTCGATAAGAAACTGATCAGGCGGTTCGGGCTAAATCAATTGAGAATTTATGCCTCTACAAATAACCTGATAACGTTCTCTAAATATAGCGGACCAAATCCGGAAAACGTAACCACCCTGGGAAGAGATATTTCCACGGGGTATCCGGTTCCACGTACTTATAATATTGGTTTAAACTTAGAACTTAATACAGGCAACTAATCTACTATTGTTATGAAAAAAGTTATTATATATACATTACTCTTAGTGGCATCATTCTGTTTGCCATCGTGTAAAAAGTTTCTTGATATCCAGCCTTTGGATAAATTATCAGGAAACAACTTTTTCCAATCTAAGGAAGATGTGGTTGCAAACATTTACGATTTATCGAGAATTGTTTTTGGGAAATACAACGAAACACATTTTATTGGCGCCACAGGCGAATACAGGTCTGGCGAGGTACAATATGAAAGTCAATCGGACCATGCACCAGCACGTGCATTTGTCGAATATTTGGGTAGAAATGATTTGTTAACTGTTCTTAATAATTCCTTTCCGTGGTCGAGTGACATTAATTACAATTTCAATTCAATTACTGACTGGCGGGCTTATTATCAAGCTATTCAGGGTGCAAACATATTAATCGCCAAGTTGGACGAAGGCGTTCCGGGTGTAACGGAAACAGAAAAAAATGCATTTAAGGCTGAAGCAGCATTCATCCGCTCACTGAGCTATTTTATTATGGTGCGCCTTTATGGTAATGTGGTCTATTACACTGATGCTTTTCATGCTACACCCCTTCCACGGGAGAATTTTGTATCAGTATTAAATAAATGTATTGCCGATTTAAAAACCCATAAAAACAATATTGCATGGACTTATACTGACCCATCCATTAAAGGAGTGAGGGCAAACCGTGGAAGCATAGTTGCTTTAATCATGGAGATGAATATGTGGAATGCAGGTTTTGATCCGGGAAATGCCAATAAATATTACCAGGAAACTGCTGATTTAGGAAAAGAGCTAATTGCAAGTAAGGCGTTCAGGCTATTGCCGATCTCCGAATGGGCAACAGTAATTAAAGGAAGGTCAGATGAAAGTTTATTCGAGTTTTACAGAAGTATCAACTATGGAGATGCCAATTCAAGTGTATCACCAATTGCTGATATGTTTATTCACTATCCCTATAAGCGGCCGGAATATACCCACCGCGTGAGCTTTGCTTATTATCGTGGAGAGTACATGCAAAAGCTTTTTCAAGATGGAAGCGACAGAAGGATAACCGCATGGTTTAACGAGGATATTTTTGCTGATAACGGAAAGTTTATGTTATTAAAATACGCGCAGAATGCATTTGCTACAGGAGAAGAGAATGCCAATCCAGATAATACTTTTATGGTTTTCCGTTACGGTGGCGAAATTCTGCTTGCCGCAGAGGCGCTTGCCGAACTTGGTCAGGATGCGGATGCGATCACTATGGTGAATATGATTAGGGATCGTGCCCAGGCCTCAAAATACTCAGGCGGCGGCGGTTCAGCACTTAAAGATTTCATTTTTTATGAACGATCGAGAGAATTGATTGGTGAAGGGCACCATTATTTTGATTTGGTTCGGACAAAAAGGATTTTAAGTAACCAATGGTCTTATAATGTTTTAACGGCTGATAAATTCAATCGCGGGGCATGGACATGGCCATTAAATTCGAATGCCAGAAATAATAACCCTTACGTAGTTTTAAATGACTATTGGGTAAATGGTGGTAATTAATTGATTAGAAAAGATTAAGATATGAAAAAGCTAATAATGATATGTGCAGCATTTTTACTGGTCTTGAGCGCCTGTAAACGTGATGAGTATTATATAGATGGTGGCAAAGCAAATCCAGATTATCAGGGGAATATGCTGCAATACCTGCAGGCTAAAAAAGTGCCATTTGATACCGTGGCCCAAATTGTAAAACTTGCAGGGATGGAGAAACAGTTCAGTAGTGAAGACTTTACTTTTTTTGCCTTTGATGATGATGTAATTAAAAGGACGATTGGGACTGTTCGAACAAACGGCCTTAACAATTTACTGTTTTATTCAGGCAAAGATACGGTGAAAACCCTTGATCAGATCTCACCGCTAATCTGGAAAAAATACCTTCAGCGTTATATGTTTAAAGGAGTAAATCGTTTGAAAGATTATACCCAGATTGACCTGGGGCTGAGATCGATTTATCCCGGAGCTTTATACTATGATTACAATAATACTGTGTCAAATATTGGAGTTTCCTTTGGTGATGCGAATGGAATCAGATATATCGGTTACCGAAACCTGGTATTTTCCTATATCCCCGATATCTCGAAACCCAACGACAACTGGATTTCTGTGAACATTGCATCATCGGATATCAAGCCTACCAACGGTGTTGTACATTCGCTAGCTTATTCCGGAGCTTATTTAGGCTTCAGTTTGTATGAGTTTTTCAATGATGTGTACACTACTGGTTTAACTCAAAGTACATCCAAATAATAAGGTTTAATATTAAAGGAATTTGAACATGAAAAAAATTAAATACATTCTTACGATATTTTTCCTGATTGGCTTGATCATTCAAGGCTGTAAAAAGGAAGAAGAACTTGGAGAAGAGCCTTATGGTGTAGGCAAACAGCCGCTCGGAGTTTTGATCAGTCAGACAGCGCCACCTGTTCCGGCAGAAGGAATAGTGGGAACGACTGTTACCATTAAAGCAACTGGACTGATGCCTTTTAAAGATCAGCTGACCTTTATGTTTAATGGTGAAAAGGCGGAAGTTGTGAGTGTAACAGCTACAGAAATCACTGTAAAAGTGCCCGCAGCCGGCAGTACAGGAAATGTTTCCATTGCCATTGGCGATCAATTGGTTGTAGGGCCGCAATTTACGGTAACAGGTTTGGTGAAAAATGACATCACCTGGAAGGCGAGCCTGGGAGCAAACGGATATGTAAGTCAGTTCTATGAAATGAATGATGGCCGGGCAATTGTTGTAGGCTCTTTTACCAATTATGACAATAAGGGAATTGTAACTCCGATAAATAGAATTGCAAGGGTTTCTTTGGATGGCGAGTATGACCGAACCTTCAGAACCGGACGCGGAGCCAATGGTTCGCTTTCCAGAGTGATGGAAATTGGCGGACGCTTCATCATTGCCGGAGGTTTCAGCGGCTATAACCAGCGCACAGAAAACATCAGTAACATCACCAGTTTGTTTCCTAATGGAGCTATTGACACAGTTTACATCCGCACACAACGCAGACCCACATTAACCGATACCACAACGCATAAATGGTTTCCAAAGTTCAACGGTGGAACAAATGCATTCATCAATCGTGTTTATCCTCATCAAGGCAAAATTTTGGCTACCGGAAGTTTCAGATACTATGTAAAAAGAGATTACCGTAGAGCGAATTATGATAATACCAGAGACACCGTGATTATGGATAGTACGGATATCAGGCAAATCCTACGTTTTAACTTAGACGGATCGCTGGATAAAACTTTCCGTTTCAACACAGCGACCAACAAAGGAGGTGTTAGTGCAAACGGACCTATTGATACTTATATGCACACTGATGCTACAAACTTTGAAAAGCTAATGGTATGGGGTAATTTCAGCACTTTTGATGATCAGCCTGCTGTAAGAATATTGCGCTTAACAGCTGCAGGAGCTAAAGATCCATCGTTTAATCCAGGCACTGGTGCCAACAACGGTATTGGGTCTTTAACTTATAATGCTACCACCAGGAAATATTTAATTACCGGGACTTTCACTCAATATAACGGTAAACCAGCAAATGGTATTGCATTATTGAACGAGGACGGATCATTAGATGAATCGTTCAGTGCAAAAGCCTATGAAGGGGGATATCCATACTTTGCCCGGCAGCTTTCTACAGGTTTAATTGTTGTGGGGGGCGATTTCAGAAAGTATGATAACATCACCAGAAATGGATTTATGATTCTCACCGCTGCAGGAGCGCTTGCTCCTGGTTATAATACTACCGGCCCTTTCAATGGCGGATTATCTGATGTGATTGAAACTAAATCGGCCGATGGTAAGAAAGCATTATTGCTGATTGGTGGTTTTAATCGCTTTGATAACCAGCCCTATAATAATATTATCAGAATGACTATTGAATAACTGGAACAGAAGCCTAATCAAATATAAAAGATGAGCAAGATGAAAAAATATAAATTATTGTTCGGCCTTATGGCCACAATGATGACCATTGCAATATTTTCCTGTAATAAAGATTTCGATAGAACTCTTACCGAGAAAGATGGGACAGATACCACAAATGTCAGGTATGGAAATCGGAAGGTTTTGTACTTAGTTGTTGATGGAGCAAGAGGCCAGTCTGTGTCAACTGCAAACATTCCGAACATTACAGCCCTACTCCCAAATGCTATCTATAGTTGGGTTGGCCTTAATGAACCAGAGGTAACCTTGGATGCCTCCAACTGGGCCAGTATGCTTACTGGTGTGAAGAAAGCAAAGCACATGGTGACTAACAATGATCTAACAAACAATAATCTACAGAATTATCCGGCAGTTTTTAAACGGATAAAGGACAACAGATCAAGTACAAAGATAGCCTCATACACATCTTCGTCGGTGTTCCAAAAGCTTACTGCTGATGCAACTATTAACAGTTTATTAACTAATGACGACGCGGTTAAAGCTGCTGTGATCAACCAACTCAAAACAGACACCGCTTCCGTTATTTTAGGTCATTTTACTGACGTTGAAAAAGCAGGAGCTTCTGTTGGCTATGATAACTCCTTTCCAGCCTATAAAACTGCGATTGAGAAATTTGATTCGACCGTAGGAGAGATATTAGCAGCGCTGAAAAAACGCGCTAATTATATTAACGAAGACTGGCTAGTTGTTATCGCTTCAAGCGATGGTGGAGCGTACGCATTGCCTGCTAATTCAGATGACCAAACCATTTTCAGCAAGCCTGCTAATAATGCATTTATCATTTATTATAGCCCTACCTATCAAAAAAGGATTATCGTGAAACCCTTTACTGGAAACCGCTACCTGGGGAAATCCATCAAGTTTGTTGGAGAAGAACCAAGGGCTGAAATTGCAGGGGCAGATGCTGCGGTTTACAATATTGATGATACCACTAAAATGACTATAGAACTTAAAGTCAAAAAGAACCAGGATATATTCAGGTGGCCCAGTGTTTTAGGCAAAAGAAATGAATGGTCAAGTGGACATCCTAGTGTAGGCTGGGTAATATATCTTGAAGAAGGGTATTGGTATTTTGAGTGGCGCGGTACTAAAGACAGCGATTACAAGCAATGCCGCGGCGGTGATATTAGAAAAGGCAGATGGGAAAATCTTTCGGTAAAACTGGAGCAAAGGGGAAATCAACGTTTTATACGAACTTACACCAATGGTGTTTATAATAATGAGGTTGAAATTACTGCTTCAGGTTCTTTGGCTAACTCAAACCCGTTAAAACTCGGATTTTTAAATGGATCAGGTCATGGTGTTCCAGATTTTTATGTAACTGATATCAGATTTTTTAAACTCAGTGTTCCTGATGGAGTAATTGGTAACTATGCTTGCGAAACATCGATTGACCAGAGTCACCCATCCTATAACTATTTAGTGGGTTACTGGCCGGCAACTGACGGTAACGGCAATAAAATGGCAGATCTTTCCTCACAGGCTCATGATTTTACTCTTATAGGTGCGTTTACCTGGGAAAATTTCAACGATTTAATCTGTCCTCCAGATGCAGGCACACTGGCCGTATTAGTTCCGCAAACGTCAGACATTCCTTCCCAGATACTCAATTGGCTAAAAATCGCCAACAGGCAAACCTGGGGACTTGATGGTAGAGTTTGGTTGGATCAGTAAGTAATATTTGATAATTAATATATCAACAATGAAAAAAATTATATACTCCGTTTTGGTAGTATTCACCACCATGGTGGTATTCTACTCCTGTAAAGAATCTCAAATAGAGGATTTAAAACAGCCTGATGCAGCAACAAGAAGTATTACAGGTGAAGGAATCTCTATAGGTAATGTGAGCATCGATAACCAGTTCGTAAAGGTTCCATTTAAAATATCATTATCTGGTGTCGCTGAAGAAGCCTTTCAGGTGGGGTTAACTTTAAATAATGATACGGTAACCCAGTTAATCAACAACGGAACCCTGACCAATGCAGTGTTGATGCCTACAGGGTCAGTTGAATATCCGAACGTTATCAATGTAGCTTACGGAGCTGATAATGGTGAAGGAATTGCTACGGTTAGACGAGCCGCTCTTGAAAAATATTTTGGTAAAAAAGTTGTATTTGCTTTAAAGCTTTCAGCGCCCGGAAAAGGAAATAAAATAGCTTCCGGAAAATCGACGATATTGGTTGTTATTAATACCGCTGATTTACTTAAGGCAACAGATATTCATTACCTCACTTTAAACGGTGGTGGGGTTTTCAATGTTGTACAGGGGTCAAATTATATTATCGGTCCTGCAGGGGTAACTATTCCGCTGGTGGTAAGTTTAGAAAATACACCAACCGGTGCCTTTAATATCAGTATTAAAGACAACGTGGACACCATTGCTACATTAGCTCGAGCAGGCACCATTCCGTCAAATTCGATTCACCTTGCAGCAAGTGACTTTGCGTTGGACACTTTAGTGCGTTTTGCAACCGGAGCATCAAGTGCAACGGTACGTTTATCTATACCATGGCCAGTTTTCGATGCCAACATTAGTGCGAACAAAAGGTTTGCCTTTGCGCTAAGTATCAAGCAATCTACGAATCATGTTATACACCCAACTAAGAGCAAAATAATTGTGGTAGTTGATCCCAGTGTGAATCTGGATAACAACTCTTATATCACCGGTAATGGTACCGGTTTAATTGCAAAGTACTATACCAATTATCAGTTAGATCCAGATGATGGAAGAGCGCCTTTCGTCACCAGAATCGATGAGAGTATCAACTTTAGTGGCGATGGATGGCCTGATGGCGTTAAGAACAGTGCAAACGTTTCTTTAAGTCGCGACAACTTCGCAAGCAGATGGACAGGCGAATTCCTGGCTCCGGTTCGTGGAACCTATACCTTTTACCAAACACGCTGGGATGATGGTTCGAGATTATACGTGAATGGTGTTGCTTTGGTCAACGACTATACTACCCAATGGGATAAGGATACCAGAAAAGGGACCATATTTCTTGAACGGGGCAAAAGATATAGGATAGAAGCTCACCACAGAGAAAATGTCGGTGGTCAGCAAGCTTACCTGGAAATTGAAGTGCCCAATGTTTTAAGCAAACGTGTTATACCAAAAAGTCAACTATTTCCTACGCCTTAAAAATTGACAGATATGAAAAATAATATAAAAAAATTGTTCAGCGTATTTTCGCTATTGCTGCTCATTGTGTTGTTAACCGTTAAATGTAAAAAAGATGAGGCAGTGGAAATTATTCAGGAGATTGAAGAACCAAAACCAGTTGTGGCTTTTGATTATGCCCTGCCAGACCCCACCAAGTTCCTGGAAGTTAAATTTAATGCAACACCGCAAAATTATAAATCGCTTCTATGGCAATTTGGTGATGACAGCACATCAGTTGAAGTTTCACCCAAGCATGTTTACCGGTTTCCAGGGAAGTATCACGTAGTTTTAACTGCCCGAAACGGACAAGGGTATACCGCTGTTAAAGAAATCGATATTACAGTGGTTGACCCAACAATAAACTATTCTATTTGTGGAGAAAATTATATTCAGACCATTGGAGGCATATTTTCAGTAAATTTAGAGGCCGGGGCTGGTCCGGATAGTGGTGAGGGATCCAAGAAGCTAGTGGATGGTGATACGAAAACTAAATTTTTACAAGCAGGATTCGATGGCACTCAGCGATGTACATTTGAGTTAAGAACTCCGCAGGTTGTGGGAGCCTATACATTAACCTCAGGTAATGATGCAGCAGACCGTGATCCTAAATACTGGATTTTGCAGGGTTCAACGGATGGTATTCAATATCGGGATTTACATACAGTAACTTCTTGCCCTTGGGAAAATACAAATACTGGAACAAGCAGAAATCAAACGAAACTATTTCATTTTGACAACTATGTTGCCTATAAGTTCTACCGTCTTTACATTAAACAGACCAGATCTGCAAGGGTATTTCAGCTATCGGAATGGACCATTAATAAAAAACAACCCTAGTTAACGCTCTGGTTTTACATGCAAGTTTGGAAATACATGGGGCATAAAACCTCATGTATTTTTGCATGTCAAGCAGAAATTACAATGGATAGCAGATAAATTTTTATACATTAGTAAAACGTTTAACTGCTTCTATTTTCTAACCGAAAACACACACACAATTATGAATAGAATTAAAATTTTTAAATTATTAGGCATAATCGGCTGCGTCTTTTTGAGCGGTTTACTCCATGCTCAGGAGCGAAAGGCGCCTTCCTATCCATTGATTACACACAACACTTATTTTAGTATCTGGTCCAATACAGATGAACTTACCGCTTCTTCTACAGCGCACTGGACTGGTGCAGACCAATCCTTATTGGGATTAATAAATGTTGATGGTAGTATTTACAGATTCTTAGGCAAAGAAACACCAAGCTATAAAACGGTATTAGAAACTTCTGACGAGAAAGGTTATGAGGTAAAATACACAGAAAATAAACCCGAGGGGGATTGGAATGCATTTAGCTATTCTGCAACCGGATGGAAAACCGGTTCTGCTCCTATAGGTGATGATGAAAAGAATGTTAAAACATTATGGAAATCTCATGATATTTGGGTAAGGAGGAATTTTACTTTAGCAAATCCTGCTTCGATAAACGAACTTTTCCTGAAAATTAATCACGATGATAATATTGAGGTTTTCCTGAATGGTAAAAAAGTATATGATAAGGAAGGATGGACCAATAGCTTCCAATATATAGCACTCAGCAATAGTGGTAAAAATGCATTAAAAGCAGGCCAGAACGTGATTGCTATCCACCTTTTGAATACTGCAGGTGGACGTTATCTTGACTTCGGTTTGGTGAATAAAGAGAAAGATGATGCGCAAAAAGTTCAGTTGGCTAAACAAAAGAGTGTTGATGTGAAAGCCACGCAAACCATTTATAACTTTACCTGTGGTAAAGTTGATTTGAAATTAACTTTTACTTCTCCGCTTTTAATGAATGATTTGGGACTGTTTGCAAGACCTGTGTCCTATATTACCTATCAGGTTAAGGCTAACGACAGCAAAACCCACCAGGTAAAAGCATACCTAAGTGCCTCATCTAATATCGCCGTATATAGACCCTCACAGGAAGTTAGCGTAACAAAATATGCGACCGCTAATCTATCTGTGTTAAAAACAGGAACTTTAGAACAACCTGTTTTACAAAAAGCAAGTGATGACATGCGTATTGACTGGGGTTACTTCTATGTGGCAACTCCAAAAACCTCAGGAAGCATTCAATTTGTAACCAGCGAGAAAGATGCAGCTAATGCTTTTAGAAAGGGAAATGCGGCATCAACAGCAAAACAAGGGAAGATGCTGGCATTAAATACCATTATTCCTTTTGGTAACGTAGGGAAAAATGCAGTGGAGAAATTTGTGGAGCTGGGATATGATGAAATTTATTCAGTTCAGTATTTCAATAAGAACTTAAGACCATGGTGGAACACTTCGGGTAAAGAAACCATTGAAGGACAACTAAGTGATGCTGCAGTACAATATAAAGCGGTAATCGCTAAATGCGAGGCATTCAATAAGTCTGTTTATGCTGATGCTTTAAAATCTGGTGGTAAAGAATATGCAGATTTATGTGTTTTAGCTTATCGTCAGAGTATTGCTGCTCATACTTTGGTAAAAAGCCAGCAGGGCGAAATTTTGTGGTTATCTAAAGAGAATAATAGTGGTGGCTTTATTAACACGGTTGATGTAACTTATCCGTCTGCGCCTCTGTATCTAATTTACAATCCATCTTTGTTACAAGGCATGCTCAATGGTATTTTTTATTTTAGTGAAAGTGGAAAATATCCCCATCCATGGGCTGCTCACGATTTAGGAACTTACCCTTTGGCAAACGGTCAGACTTATGGTGAGCCTATGCCGGTAGAAGAATCCGGTAACATGATTATATTAACTGCTGCTATTGCAAAAGCACAGGGAAATGCTGATTACGCGAAACTACATTGGAAAACGCTCACTACCTGGGTTGACTACTTAACCAAAGAAGGCTTAGATCCTAAAACACAATTGTGTACTGATGATTTCGCCGGGCACCTCGCAAGAAATGCAAATTTATCAGTTAAGGCAATAGTTGGTATAGCCTGTTATGCACAAATGGCTGAAACGCTGGGCTATAGGGAAACAGCTACAAAATATAGAGCTATCGCCGAAAGCATGGTGCCAAAATGGATTGAAATGGCAGAAGCCGGAGATCATTATGCGCTTACCTTTGATGATAAAAATACCTGGAGCCAAAAGTATAACCTGGTTTGGGATAAAGTACTAAACTTAAATTTGTTTCCACAGAAAATCTATAATACCGAAACAGCTTATTACCTGAAGAAACAAAACCGATATGGGATTCCACTGGACAGCAGAAAAGCATATACTAAAAACGACTGGATTTTATGGACGGCTACCTTTGCTCCAACACGTGAAGATTTTGAAGCTCTGGTACATCCGGTTTACAAACATGCCATTGAAACTGAATCACGAGTTCCCCTGAACGATTTTTATGATTCCAATACCGGGATCCGCGATAATTTTAAAGCTAGAAGTGTTGTAGGAGGTTTTTACATGAAAATGTTTGCTGATAAATTGAACGGCCAATAGATAACTATAGTCAAAACTAAAAAGGCTCGCAGATTTGCGGGCTTTTTTAGTCTTGTTTTAAAAGTCAAACTCCAATTGATTGCTTTCTGACTTCTCCATCGGTGCGTCATCGTGAAACCTGGAAAGTGTGATTCCTAATAATCTTACTTTTGTAAACCCAAGATCTGCCTCCTGTAAAAGTCTTATCGCTTCCATATATATTGCTTCGGCTTTATCAATAGAAAAAGCAAAAGACCGGCTGCGGGTGATGAGCTTAAAGTCTTCAAATTTTATTTTAAGTGTAACCGTTTTGCCGCTAAGCTTATACTTTTCCAGTCGCTTTGCTACTGTCTCGCTTATTTGTCTCAGCAAATCATGCATTACTGCGTCGTCATTGGTGTCCTCGGCAAGCGTATCTTCGGCGCCTACCGATTTAGTCTCGCGGTGTGCACGGACAGGCCTATCGTCAATGCCCCGGACAATCTGATAGTAGAACTTCCCTGATTTGCCAAACTGTGCGATGAGTTGTTCCTGACTTAAATTCTTAAGATCGGCCCCCGTGTTGACTTGCATTGCTTTCATTTTTGCAGCGGTAACTTTGCCTACACCGAAAAACTTTTCTACAGGAAGTTTTTCCATAAATGATTTGATTTTAGAGGGGCCAATGAAAGTCAGACCATCAGGTTTATTCATGTCTGATGCCACTTTCGCGACAAACTTATTAATGGAAACACCCGCAGAAGCAGTTAAATTCAATTCATTTTTAATGGCATCTTTTATTGACCTGGCGATATCGATAGCCGAACCGATACCCAATTTATCTTCTGTAACATCCAGGTAGGCTTCATCCAATGACAGGGGCTCAATGAGATCAGTATAACGGCTAAAAATTTCTCTTATAGACTTCGATACAGCAGAATAGGCATCAAAACGTGGATATACAAAAATTGCTGTATGGCATAACTGGTAGGCCTTACTACAAGACATGGCTGATCTTATTCCGTAAATTCTGGCTTCATAGCTGGCTGTAGCCACAACTCCCCGGCTATCAGGTTTGCCTCCCACAACCAGAGGCTTTCCACGGTATTCCGGAAAATCGCGCTGTTCTACAGATGCGTAAAAGGCATCCATATCGATATGAATGATTTTTCTTAAAACTGTAGTTGGTTGATCAGACATCTGAATGAATAAATGTCGGAATTTATTCTTGATTTTTGGAACAAAAAACCTTGGCGATACAGGTGATCATTTGCTTGAAACTTTTTAAAGGGGAATTAAATAACCATAGGTTAAGCCTATGTGAGGCAACTGAGTTCGCGTTAAGCAATTGCCTGAGAGAATTTTCTTCAAGGAAGTTATTGAGGATTAATGTTTAGTGTATAATTTTTCGATAGCCTTAGTTTAGCAGAAATTCAACCTTATTTAAAAGTGAATCCATTTCAAAAGGTTTTTCCATAAAGTCGTTTGCACCAGCGTCCATGGCAGATTGCCGTATATCCCTACTTGCCGAAATCATTAAAATTGGAATGTCTTTGAATTCTGGATCGCTTTTTAATTGTTTGCAAATATCACGTCCGTCGTGCCCGCTCATCCATATATCAAGAAGGATTAAATCTGGTCTGTTTTTCACTGCCTCAATTACTGACCCGCCATCATAAGTATAATTAACGTCGTATCCCATCACTTCCAAAATCATTGTTACTGCGTCCACTATACCCTCATCGTCGTCGGCGATGAATATTTTCTTAGTTCCCATTTGTAAAAGTTATTTCCATCAAACCATTTGTTTGTGTGCTGACATAAGCCGGATCGATACTACAACAGTAGTAATACCAATATTCGAGTATTTGTTTTAAAAAAAAGAGTAATTCAAATAAAAACTTCTGCTTGCCTTATTCTACAATTATCTAAAAAATGATCTACAACTGAAACATTTTCTCATCAAGAAAGCATTGATTATAGTCAATTAACCCTGCTTTTTATCTAATTTATTATTAAATGCTTTGTTGGTCAGTGTTTTGTGAAATATTGTGGCGTATTTAGCATTTTTATCATTTATATTTACCTCATCAAATCGACGTTTTAAAAGGTTTACAGCCATCAATGGATAGTATTAATATTAAAGAATTAGCTGAAGCATTAAACTTATCTACTTCTACAATTTCGCGTGCTTTTAGGGATAACAGTGATATTAGTGTTGCTACCAAAGAGCTTATTCTATCCAAAGCCAGGGAATTAAATTATCAACCCAACCATTATGCCAGTAACTTAAGGGAACAGAAAAGTAAAACAATTGCGGTGATTGTACCGGAGTTGGCGAACAACTACTTTTCACAGGCTATACATGGAATTGAGCGTGTAGCAAGGGAAAAGGGCTACCACATCTTGATTTACGTAACTGACGATGATTATACCAAGGAAGTCAACTTTATTCGCCACTTGCACAATGGAAGGGCCGATGGTATTGTGATGTCGGTATCGGGTGAAGCCAATGATCACAACTATTTAAATAAATTCGGAATAAAAAGGTTACCGTTAGTCTTTTTTGATAGAATTTATGAAGATATCCAAACCCCACGAGTGATTACTAATGATTATGAAAGTAGTTTTTCAGCTACTGAGCATCTAATTGAGCAGGGGTGTAAACGAATTGCCTATATGGTGGTAAACAAAAGTTTGTCTATTGGCAAAACCAGGATGCAGGGCTATATTGATGCACTCTCGAAGCACCATATAGCTTTTGAAGAACATTTGATTATTGATTGCAGCAACAGTTATGATGAAAACAGTATCATAGTAAAACAGGCGTTAATCGATTTGAAGCCTGACGGTGTTTTTACTTCTGTTGAACGCCTTGCCTTTGCTACCTATTATGCCTGTTATGATTTAAATATAAAAATCCCACACGATTTAAAGGTGATCAGCTTCTCAAGTCTGGAGATCGCGCCACTGTTGAATCCGTCGCTCACCACTATCACTCAACCTGCTACCGAAATAGGGGAGGAAGCTGCCAATCTGCTCTTCAGAATTCTGGACAATCATGATGCGGAAAATCGCATAAATGAAGTGGTTCTGAAATCAAAGATCATTGCCAGAAATTCTACTATGAAATAGCCTCTAAAAAGGCGAAAAATTAGCCGTTTTACAGACCGTTTTTTGATCTGATTTTTTTCAAAAAAAATCTTCACTTAGTGTAAAATAAGCAGAATTTCGATTCAAAACCGGGAACGTTCCCGAAAAACAGCGCTGATTTTTGTCTTTATTGTCGGGAACGTTCCCGAAATAGGCTCTAAAATTCACTTAGTGTAAAATCTACACTTTATTTTACTTGTTGGTGTTTTTAAAATATTGTAAAACAGTTTGTTGTGTTTTGTTGGTTGGCGAATTATTAAACCTTTTATGTTAAAAAATGCGAAATTTTTACTGCTTTCGTTTTGTTTTTTTTGGTTGTGAAATATATTCTTTAAATAAATTTTGAATTACCATTTCGGTCTGTAAATTAGTCCAGTGTGTAATTCACTATAATATTTAACCAAATTTTTATACTTAAACGAGCTTCGAATATGAAAGTATTTTACCTGTTAAAACAGGGGCTTTTGGTGCTGTTGATTTTCTCAGCATTAATCGTAAAAGCACAAACCGGATCGGTATCTGGTACAGTGCTTGATGAAACTGGACAGCCCTTGCCAGGTGCTTCTGTAATTGTTAAAGGAACAACCAGAAGTACTTCAACAGATGTTAATGGAAAATTCAAATTAGCCGCACTCTCAAACGGTTCTATCACAATTGCTGCCAGCTTTATCGGTTACCAGACGCTTGAAAAACCAGTAACGGTTTCAGCGAATGCTACATTGAATTTTCAACTGGTGCCCGATGCACAGAAACTAAATGAGGTTGTAGTAATTGGTTATGGTACGGCTGAAAAGAAAAACCTGACGGGATCAATCACTACGGTTTCTTCGAAAGATTTTCAGAAGGGTACGATCTCCAATCCTGAACAATTAATTCAGGGTAAAGTTGCCGGGGTTAACATTACCCAAAACAGCGGACAACCCGGAGGCGGAAGCCAGATCCGAATTAGAGGTGGGGCTTCACTGAATGCAAGTAATGACCCGCTTATCGTGGTTGACGGAGTTCCCTTTAGTGGTAATTCTATCAATAATGCGCCAAGTCCTTTATCGTTAATTAATCCAAACGATATTGAAACCTTTACCGTGTTAAAAGATGCAAATGCAACAGCCATTTATGGTTCTCGTGCTTCAAATGGTGTAATCCTGATTACGACCAAGAAAGGTTCATCAGGTGCTCCTGTGTTTAATTTCAGTACTAATAATTCAATTGCAACAGTCGCCAAAAAAGTGGATGTACTTTCTTCTGGCCAAATTCGTGATTTCGTAAATGCAAATCCGAATGCAACTTACGATGACGGCAAGACATTCACTGCTTTATTAGGACAATCAAATACTGACTGGCAGGATGAAATTTATCGTAATGCCTACACGACAGATAATAATTTAAGTATATCGGGCTCATTCAAAAATGTTCCATACCGTGTGTCTGCAGGATACCTTGAGCAGGAAGGCTTATTAATCACCGATAAATTTACACGTGCATCAGGTGCATTAAGCTTATCACCAAAATTTTTCAAAGACCACTTAAAAGTTGATTTGAATTTAAAAGGAACATTAACCAATTCGCATTTTGCTAACAGTGGCGCAATTGCAAGTGCAATTCAGTTCGATCCGACTCAATCAGTTAACGCCTCGAATAGTTTTGGAAACTATTTTGAATGGCTTCGTTTAGCTGATGGGAGCATTAATCCAAATGCACCCCGAAACCCGGTCGCTTTAATCAATCTGCAGAATAACAACGGAAATGCTGACAGGAGTTTTGGTAACTTGAGACTTGATTACTCATTTCACTTCCTTCCAGAATTGCATGCTAACCTGAACCTTGGTTACGATGTATCCAAGGGTTACGGTAAAATATCAGTTCCTGCTTTTGCAGCACAAAGTATATCCACTAACGGATCATTTACACGTTCTCTAGCTACCGCAAGTAACAAGGTATCGGAGTTTTATTTGAACTACGCCAAAAATGTTGAAAGTATCAGAAGCCGATTTGATGTAACGGCAGGTTATGGTTATTACGATAATAAAACCACCAATTATAACTTTACAAGCTACAATGGATTAGGCGCAGAGCTGGTAAAACCTGCTAATGCTTTTGATATTCCGAGAGATAAGCTTCTTTCATATTATGGAAGATTTGTATACACTTTGGCTGATAAATATATCCTGTCAGGAACAATGAGGGCTGATGCTTCCTCGAAGTTTTCAGAATCTCAGAGATGGGGTTATTTTCCATCAGCCGGTTTCACCTGGAGAGTTATTGGTGAAAACTTCCTTAAAGACAGCAAGGTGCTGTCTGATTTGAAGTTGAGATTAAGCTATGGACAAACTGGTAATAAGGATGGTATTGGTTATTATGATTATTTATCTAAATATTATAATAACAGCACAACGGGTAAGTACATGGTTGGAAACACTTATTATGACTATTATAGTCCGGCTGCTTATGATCCCGATTTGAAATGGGAAACTACTACTACATATAATGCTGGTATAGACTACGGTTTTGCTAAAGGCCGTATTTATGGAGCAATCGATGTTTACTACAAAAAAACAAAAGACTTATTAAGTAAAGTTAACATTCCGGTAGGAACCAACTTCAATAACGAATTAACAACTAACGTTGGTAACATGGAGGTTAAAGGTGCCGAGGCAAGCATCAACTTCGGAATCATCAGAACAGATGATATGAACTGGGATATCGGCTTCAATGCAGCCTATAATAAAAGAAAGATTACAAACCTTACGCTAAATCCAGATCCAGCTTCCAAGGTTGGTGCCGGAGATATTTCTGGCGGAACAGGAGTTACGTTGAAATACAATGCAGTGAACCAGGTTCCGGGGGCATTCTTTGTTTATAAACAAGTATATAATGCTGCTGGCAAACCTTTAGAAGGGGTTTACGAAGATTTAAATGGTGACGGTGTAATCAATACAAGTGATCAGTACTTCTATAAATCTCCTGATCCCAACTTTACGTTTGGCTTCAATACGGCCTTCAATTACAAAAGGTGGACAATCAGCACTGTTTTAAGAGCAAATATCGGTAACTATATTTATGACAACGTATCATCTAATTTTGGAGTAAGGGCAAATATTTTAAGTTCGGCCGGAGTAATCAACAACGCAGGTTCAGATTTCCTATTCACTAATTTCCAGAATACTCAGTTTCTGAGTGACTATTACATCAAGAATGCATCGTTCCTTAAAATGGATAACCTTGGTTTAGCATTCGATGCAGGGAAATTATCGAAATCTGGTAAAGCAACATTGAGATTAACGGCTAACTGTCAGAATGTGTTTGTGGTAAGCAAATATAAAGGTATCGATCCTGAACAAACTTCAGGTATTGATAACAACCTTTATCCTCGTCCCCGCACATTCACTTTAGGATTAAATCTTGGTTTTAATTAGGCAATGATAAAGGAACATGTTCTATAACATGTTCCAGAACAAAATATATCAAAATGAAAAACTCATTTAAAATAATATTGATATCAGGATTGTTGCTGGTATCATTAAATTCCTGCAAGAAGGAAGATCTTAATTTACTGCCAACGAATGATGTTACCGCGGAAACGGTTTATGCTACGGCTGCGGGTTACAAGACAGGTTTGGTGAAATTATATGCAAGTTATGGCTTAACAAGTTCGCAAGGTTCGGATGCAAGTGAGATTGGGGGATTAAACTCTGGTTTTGCAGATTTCCTACGCTTATTCTGGACCTCTCAAGAGCTAACAACTGATGAGGCTATCTGTGCGTGGGGTGATACAGGAATTCCGGAATTAGATAACTCAACATGGGCAACAGACAATCAATTTTTAAGGGGATTGTATTCACGCAGTATTTTGCAAATTACCCTTTGTAATGAGTTTTTGCGTGAAAGTACCGCTGACAAATTAGCTTCCCGTAATATTACAGGAACTGCAGCATCTGATATTGCTAAATACCGTGCAGAAGCCCGTTTTCTACGCGCTTATCAGTACTGGGTATTAATGGATGGTTTTGGTAATCCACCGTTTGTAACTGAAGATGACGCTATTGGGAAAGTTGCACCAAAACAAATCACCAGAACAGCTTTGTTTAGCTATATCGAATCTGAGCTAAAAGCCATTGAGGGTGAATTGGTTGATGCGAGACAAAATGAATATGGCCGTGCTGACAAAGCTGCTGACTGGTCTCTATTGGCCAGACTTTACTTGAATGCTCAGGTTTACACAGGTACTGCCAAATACACTGAAGCGATTACCTACTCGAGCAAAGTAATCGCAGCAGGTTATTCGTTAAAAGCAAACTACCTTGACTTATTTAAGGCAGATAATAATGTGAATAACACAGAAAATATTTTGACAATCAACTATGATGGTGTTAATGGTACTAATTATGGTGGGACAACCTTCCTGATCAATGCGGCTATTAACGCTGACATGACTCCTGCATCTTACGGTGTGCCTAATGGCGGATGGGGTGGAAACAGAACACGTCAGAATTTACCTGCTTTATTCCCAAATACTACCGGATCAACAGATAAACGCGGTACCTTCTTTGGAACCAAAAGTACCGTTGATGAAATCGGTGTGTTTACTGACGGACTACGGGTTACCAAATTCAAGAATGTAACATCTGCGGGCATCACACCTGCTTCACTAAATGGTACATTTAGCTCACTGGATTTCGCGCTATTCCGCCTGGCAGAACAATATTTAATTTATGGTGAAGCGGTTGCACGCGGCGGTTCGGGTGGATCAGCAGCTCAGGCATTAATTTACGTAAATGCATTGCGTACCAGGGCCTACAGTAATACATCAGGCAACGTTGTGGCTGCCGCACTAACAACGGATTTCTATCTGGATGAACGCGCAAGGGAACTATACTGGGAAGGTCATCGTCGTACCGATTTGGTACGTTATGGCAAGTTTACGGGATCGACTTACTTATGGCCATTTAAAGGTGGAGTTAAAGCCGGAACCAATGTGCCAGCTTACCGTAATATCTACCCAATTCCAGCAGCAGATTTGATTGCTAATCCAAATCTGGTTCAAAACACAGGTTATTAATCTTAATTCTATAAAAGATGAAATCAATTTTATTAAAATCAATTGCGCTTGGTTTAATTTCCCTGTCGCTTTGGTCTTGCAAAAAAGAGGGTACATTGGTTGTTTCTGATGTTGTGCCAGCGGGAACGCTTACAGCCTCAACAACAAATGTAACGCTCACTCAAGTTGGAGGTGCGAATGCGGCGGTTACGCTAACATATCCACTCGCAACATCTTCGGGTTATGTTGTTCCCGTAACATCAACACTTCAATTTGCTTTAAAGGGAAAAAACTTTGCTTCTCCGCGGGAGATTGTTGTAACGACTAAAAGCTACGCGCCGACTGTCTCAGATTTCAATAATATGATACTGGCTTTAGGTGCAAAGATCGGTGTTCCGGCTCAGATTGAAGTACGACTAAAATCTGGTGCTGCTGCTAATGATTTAACCTATTCGAATGTGGTTACTTTAAATGCAACAGCTTATCTGGCTTCAGCATGGATTTACGTTCCGGGAAATTATCAAGGTTGGTTACCGTCAACAGCTGATAGCCTTGTTTCTCTAACGAGTAATAAAATTTATACTGGTATTATAAAATTCGATGGAAGTGGTTTTAAAATTACGGCGGCAAAGACCTGGGATCTTGCTTATGGAAACGCAGGTAATGGAACGATCAGTACTACAGGTGGCGATATCAGTTCTGGTACTGCTGGCTTAAAAGAAGTGACTGTTGACCTCAATGCTTTAACGATTAAACTATCAGACGTTAAAGTATGGGGAATTATTGGCGCGGCTACTCCCGGAGGCTGGGACACTGATACGGACATGAAATATGTAAATGATGGTAAAGGCTTTTGGAGGGTGACTTTAAATCTTACTGCGAGTGAGTACAAATTCAGAGAGGATCACAAATGGGATAATAATATTGGAATAAAGGATGGCAAGTTAGCAACATCTAATAGCGATAACCTGAAAATTACCGCTGCCGGTAACTATACCATTTCGTTAAATCCTAAGACACTTGAATATACAGTAGTAAAAAACTAATCATTAACTTCTGCCCTGTAGCATTTATTTGTTACAGGGCTTATTACCTTTAAAGTTTCGGCATGATCAGATCCACAACCATTTTTGCTCAGTTACCCTTATTTAATGCTCGAATTAAGTTTCAGGCTCAGACAGTGAAAAAAATGTGCCTGATGAGTTTCCTGGTGCTTCTATCAGCCGTGAATCTCTTCGCTCAGAAATTAGAGCGCATCGAACCCATGTTCTGGTTTGCAGGCATGCACAATCCAAAACTACAGTTACTTGTTCACGGTGAAAATATTGCAGCAAGCACTGTTTCATTATCTTATCCCGGCGTGAAGCTGGTTAAGGTTAACAAAGTAGAAAATCCCAATTATTTATTCGTTGATTTAGAGCTTTCTTCAACAGTAAAAGCGGGAACGTTCCCGATTAACTTTGCTTTAAAAGGAAAAAAAATATTCAGTTATACTTACGAATTGAAAAGCCGCAATAAAAGCGCTGACAGAATTCAGGGTGTAACACAAAAAGATTTTATTTATTTATTGATGCCCGATCGTTTTTCGAATGGCGACAAAAGTAATGATGTAGTTCAGGGATTAACCGAAACTACGCTCAACCGGGATAGCATGTATTATCGTCACGGCGGAGATATTCAGGGAGTAATCAATCATCTCGACTATCTTAAAGATTTGGGTATCACCACCGTTTGGATGACTCCGGAAATCGAAAATAATATGCCTCATGCATCTTACCACGGTTATGCTGTTACCGATCATTATAAAATAGACCCACGTTTCGGAACTAACGACCTTTATAAAAAATATGTAGAAACCGCTCATGCCAAAGGCATGAAGGTGATTAAAGATATTGTACACAACCACATAGGAACCGGTCATTGGTTTTTCACAGACCTTCCTATGAAAAGCTGGGTTCACCAGTGGACTAAATATACGCAGACCAGCTACCGCGATCAAACCGTGATGGATACCCACGCCTCGGCTGCAGACCGCAAAAAAATGTTGGATGGCTGGTTTGTGCCGTCAATGCCGGATTTAAATGAATCGAATCCCTATGTTCAGAATTATTTAACTCAGAACCACATCTGGTGGATTGAATATGCAGGAATAGACGGTTTGCGTTTGGATACTTATCCCTACAATGATCCGGCTTACCTGGCCGACTGGGCAATTAAACTAAAAGCAGAATTTCCTCACCTCTCTATTTTTGGTGAAACATTTGTTAATGGTGTAGCCAACCAAGCGTATTTCACACAGGGAAACACCGTAAACCGTGGCTTCGATACCCACTTGCCGGGAATTACTGATATGGCCGTTAAGGATGCCATTTATGAGGCAGTAAATGGTAAGAATGGATGGACAGACGGAATAAACCGCTTATATGATGTGGTTGCGCATGATTTTCTTTATCAGGACCCGACCAGAAACTGTATCGCTTTGGATAACCACGATATGAGCCGCTTTTATTCCATCGTAAATGAAGATTTTGATAAGTATAAAATGGGTATGGCCTTCTTATTGACCATGCGCGGCATTCCTCAAATGTATTACGGAACAGAGATCCTGATGAAAAACTTTTCAAATCCTGATGGCCTGGTTCGTTTCGATTTTCCAGGTGGATGGGATGGTGATAAAAAAGATAAATTTATTGCAGATGGCAGAACAGGAAAAGAAAATGAGGCTTTCAATTTTGTAAAAAAGCTCGCAAACTTTCGTAAATATAGCGAAGCGCTGAGAACCGGAAAGCTGATGCAGTTTGTTCCTGAAGATGATATTTATGTCTATTTCCGTTACAACAATACAGCTGCAGGAACTGTTATGGTAATCGCAAATAACACTGAAAAGGAGAAGACGTTAGATACCGGACGTTTTGCAGAAAGGACCAGTGGAATTACCACCGCAAAAAATGTTATTACAGGAGCGAGTACAGGTATTAAGGCAATAAAAGTACCTGCCAAAACCGTATTGGTTCTGGAATTAAATTAAAGCAATTTTAAACAAAAATATTTAAGCCGAAAGCAGGGTGATCATAATATGCTGAAACCCGCTAGCTGATACTAATTATAGAACAATGCAAGAAAATCTCACACCTCCTACTTCAAATCTTAACTCGTCAATTAAAGCTTGTCTTTTTGATCTTGATGGGGTATTGGTAGACACGGCAGTTTACCATTATCAAGCCTGGAAGCGCCTGGCAAATACTATGGGTTTTGATTTTACAGAAGAACAAAATGAGCAGCTAAAAGGTGTAAGCCGTGTAGAGAGTCTGAATAAAATCCTGGCATGGGGCGGTGTAGAAAAAACAGATGCTGAAAAAGACCAACTGGCTACGTTAAAAAATAGCTGGTATGTGGATATGATTACTAAAATGACCCCGGCGGAGGTTTTGCCTGGAACAGTAGATTTCCTAACGGCGATACATAAAGCAGGCTATAAACTGGCATTGGGATCGGCAAGTAAGAACTCTGGAATCATTCTGGAACGTACCAACCTGGCTCATTTCTTTGATGAGATTGTAGATGGGAACATGGTGACCAAATCAAAGCCAGATCCGGAAGTGTTTTTGAAAGGCGCAGAACTTTTGGGTGTTAAACCCGATGAATGTGTGGTTTTTGAAGATGCAGTGGCAGGAGTTGAAGCCGCAAAGCGTGCGGGGATGAAGGCAATAGGGATTGGCGAAAAAAGTGTGCTTACAGAGGCTGATGTAGTAGTAAGCGGATTAAATAAATTAACGGTTAAAGATTTAGAAGAGTTGTAGATTGATCAAATTCGTCATGGTGAGGCATGAGACAATCTAAAAAAAAAGAATTCAAATCAATTACGGGGGATGAACACTTTAAAAAGAGATTGCTTCCTGCCTCGTAATGACGAAAGCATAAAAGATGAAGAATTACATTAAAGCAGATGAGTGGAACATTATCGAAGAAGGCTTTGATCCACATTTAAATAAAATTTCAGAGAGTATTTTCAGTCTGGGTAATGGCCGCATGGGTCAACGTGCCAACTTTGAAGAAACCTATACTGGTGAAACCCTTTTGGGAAACTATGTGGCTGGTGTTTACTATCCTGACAAAACCCGTGTGGGGTGGTGGAAAAATGGCTATCCTGAATATTTTGCGAAAGTTTTAAATGCGGCAAACTGGGTAGGTATCGAAGTTAAAATTGATAATGAGATTCTGGATCTGGCCAAAGCAGAAGTATTGGATTTCAAGCGTGTTTTGAATATGCATGCCGGTGTTCTGGAAAGAACATTTACCGCGAAACTGGAAAGTGGCAAAACGGTTAAAGTTAAAGCCACCCGTTTTTGTAGTATTGCCGATGATGAGGTTGGGGCTATCCGCTATAGCATTACTGCTGTAGATTTTGATGGTAACCTAACACTAACACCCTTTATTGATGGCGACATCAAAAACCAGGACAGTAACTACGATGAGAAATTCTGGACAATGGTTTCTGATGAGATCACCGGAGTTGAAGCTTACCTCAAATTAAGAACGAAGAAAACGGAGTTCGAGGTTTGTACTGGAAGTCATATCGCATTATTCAAAAATTCGGAAGAAGTGGCCATCAATCCGGAAGCTACCCGAAAGGAGAAATTTGTTGGTCAGACTTTTTCTGTTGATGTAAAAGCAAATGAAGAAATTACCTTAGTAAAAATCGCCACAAATTTATCTTCAGAAAACTATCCGAAAGAATCACTTTTAGAAGAAGCTAAAGCCGTGATCGCTAAAGCAACAGCTAAGGGTTTCGATACACTGATTAAAGAACAAACTGAAGCCTGGGCAACCAAATGGGAAGAAAGCGATATCGTGATTGAAGGCGATGTTTCTGCTCAGCAGGCTATCCGTTTCAATATTTTTCAACTGTTCCAAACCTATACAGGTAAAGACGACAGGTTGAATATCGGACCAAAAGGCTTCACCGGTGAGAAATACGGAGGTTCTACTTATTGGGATACTGAAGCTTATTGCGTTCCTTTCTATCTGGCAACTGCACCTCAGGAAGTAAGTAAAAACCTGCTGGTTTACCGCCATAAACAACTGGGTAAAGCCATTGAAAATGCGGCTAAATTAGGTTTTAAAGATGGAGCTGCTCTATATCCAATGGTAACCATGAATGGTGAAGAGTGCCATAACGAGTGGGAAATTACATTCGAGGAAATCCACCGTAATGGAGCCATAGCGTTTGCTATTTACAACTACATCCGTTATACAGGTGATGAAAGTTACCTGTTCGATTATGGTTTGGAAGTTTTGATTGGTATTGCCCGTTTCTGGAAACAACGCGTTAACTGGAGCAGCGATAAACAACAGTATGTAATGCTGGGGGTTACCGGGCCGAATGAATACGAGAACAACGTAAACAACAACTGGTATACCAGTATGTTAGCCGTTTGGTGCATGAAATATGCAACAGAAGCTGCTGAAATTGTTAAAACGCAACAGCGTGAAAAATATAACAGTTTATTGGCGTCCGTAAATTTTAATGAAAGCGAATTTGCAGACTGGGCAGATATTATTGAAAAAATGTATTTGCCGGAGGATAAAAACTTAGGAATTTTCTTACAACAGGATGGTTATCTGGATAAAGAACAGACGCTGGTTAAAGACTTACCTGCAAGTGAAAGACCAATCAATCAGAAATGGAGCTGGGATAGAATTCTACGTTCGCCTTTTATTAAACAGGCTGATGTGCTACAGGGTATTTACTTTTTCGAAGAAGATTTTGATTTGGAGACCATCAGAAGAAACTTCGATTTCTACGAGCCACGTACCGTTCACGAGAGTTCATTATCGCCTTGTGTACATAGTATCCTTGCGGCTAAATTGAATGATGAAGCCCGTGCTTACGAATTTTACTTACGCACCGCACGTTTGGATCTGGATGATTATAACAACGATACTGAAGATGGTTTACACATTACCTCGATGGCCGGCACATGGATGAGTGTGGTGGAAGGATTTGCAGGCATGCGCGTTCGTGAGGGTAAATTACACTTTAACCCTTTCTTGCCAACGCAGTGGAAATCATTCTCGTTTACTGTTGGTTTCAGAGGAGCGACGTTAAAGATCAATATTACCGAAAACGGAATTAATATTAAAAACCACAATGCTGTGGATTTAGAAATCGGAATCAAAAATCAGGTTTATAAATTGGCAGGAAATGCTGAAGTAGAAGTGAATAACGCAGAGTTGGTATGATTGTAGATGGAAAATTCAGTTGGGGAAGTCATCTTTACATCGTGGCATGCGCTGCGCTGATTTTTCAGCTATTTATTTCAACATCATCCTTTGCACAAAAAAAACATCCCAAAATGGACGATAAGCAAATCGTTATTTATCAGTTACTGCCCCGTTTATTCGGGAATAAAAATAGTACGAATGTTCCTTATGGTACCATTGAGCAAAATGGTGTGGGAAAGTTTAATGACATCACCGATCAAGCTTTAGCTGGCATTGCTTCACTCCATGCCAACTATGTGTGGTACACGGGGGCTATTGCACATGCAAGTTTGACCGATTATTCTGCTTACGGAATTAAGGTTGACGACGCTGACGTAGTAAAAGGCAGGGCTGGTTCGCCTTATGCCATCCGCGATTATTATGATGTGGATCCTGATCTGGCGGTTGATGTGAAGAACCGCATGCAGGAATTTGAGGCGCTGGTGAAAAGAACGCACGGGAAGAACCTGAAGGTAATTATTGATTTCGTGCCTAATCATGTGGCGAGGAGTTACCATTCTTATGCAAAGCCGGAGGGCGTAGCTGATTTCGGTAGCAATGATGATGTAACCAGGAGCTTTAGTGCCCAAAATGATTTCTACTATGTACCTGGTCAACCTTTTGTGGTGCCTACAAACGGACTGAAGACACCGCTATCTGTTTTACAGGATGGGAAGTTTGATGAAAATCCGGCCAAAGCGACCGGCAATGATGCTTTTACGGCATCGCCTAAATATGACGACTGGTACGAAACGATTAAATTGAATTATGGTATAGATTATCAGAATGGCAAACAAAACCATTTTGATCCTATTCCTCCGGTATGGACGAAGATGCGTGACATCCTGATCTTCTGGACTAAAAAAGGTGTAGATGGTTTCCGTTGCGATATGGCAGAAATGGTACCTATTGCATTCTGGAACTGGGTTATACCTCAGGTAAAACAAGTTAATCCTGATTTAATATTTTTAGGAGAGGCTTACAATCCCCAGGTTTATAAACAGTATTTAGAAGAAGGTAAATTCGATTATCTGTATGATAAAGTTGGTTTGTATGATGGTTTGAAAAGACTGATCAGAAACGAGCCATCGGCAGATGTGAAAGACATCCGTCATGTATGGCAGGTAGAAAGTGCTGGTTTTGGCAAACACATGTTGCGTTTTCTGGAAAATCATGATGAGGAACGTATCGCATCTGCTGGCTTCGCAGGAAAAGCTGAGCTGGCTTTACCCGCAATGGTAGTTTCGGCAACATTAGGTTCAGGCCCGGTGATGCTTTATTTCGGTCAGGAGGTTGGAGAGAAGGGACAAGGGCAAGAAGGTTTTGGAGGCGATGATAACCGCACCACGATTTTTGATTACTGGGGTATTCCGAGTCACCAGAAATGGATGAACGGTGGATTATTTGATGGACAAAAGTTAAGTTCCGAGGAGCAAAAGCTGAGATCCTGGTACAAGCAACTGTTTAAGGTAACCTCTGTCAGCGACGCCATTAAAAACGGTGAGATTTATGATGTTCCACAAGCGGCAAATATGAATAACCGCATGTATGCTTTCATCCGCTACTCGGGCAAACAGCGTTTGTTGGTTGTCGTGAATTTTGATCGCCATGCATCACTTGAAGCCAATATCGAGATTCCAGATCATATTCTGAAGGTGAAACACTCCTCTCCGGTTACTGATTTGTTAACAGACCGGAAATTAAATATCCCAGCTGGAACCAGTATTCCTGTGACGCTTGGGCCGGTTTCGGCGCAGGTGATAGAATTTTAGAGCAATAAAAAGAATTAACCACAAAGTACACAAAGAAAGCAGCGTAAATTTCAGGCCTCCGTGCTTAATGTGTAAACCCAGGTGCGCCTTGTGGGAAAAATAAAACCAAATACAATGAGCTTAAAAACAGTATTCGAGAATCCCAGGTTAACCCTCGCCCAGATTATTAACATGAGTGTTGGTTTCTTTGGTATTCAATTCGGTTGGGATTTACAACGTGCCAACATGGGGCGTATTTATGAAAACCTCGGTGCCAATCCTGATCAGGTTCCATTACTATTTTTGGCTGCTCCGCTAACAGGGTTGCTGGTACAGCCGGTTATCGGTTATTTGAGCGACAGAACATGGCATCCGAGATGGGGCAGAAGGAGGCCATATTTCTTGCTTGGTGCCATCGTAAGCAGTATTGCTTTAATTTTTATGCCACACAGCAGTGTTTTGTGGATGGCAGCAGGATTGCTTTGGATTCTGGACGTATTCGGAAACATAGCGATGGAACCTTTCCGTGCTTTTGTTACCGATAAATTACCAGATAGCCAGGTTAACCGTGGTTTCATTATGCAAAGCATGATGATTGGTTTAGGCGGAAGTGTAGCATCGGCTTTGCCCTGGTTAATGAATAATTTGTTTCATTTGCAGAATACCGCTGAACAGGGTAGTATTCCTGAAAATGTAAAATTCTCTTTTTACATAGGAGCATTCTTTTTTCTGGCAGCTGTGCTTTGGACAGTTTTTACTACGAAAGAATATCCTCCGCAGGATCTGGAAATACAACGAAAAGAAGCTAATAATAAGGGGTTTGCCGGCGGTGTTTCAGAAATTTTTGGTGCTTTGAGGAACATGCCTAAGCGAATGCAGATTGTTTCCCTTGTGCAGTTTTTTACCTGGCCCGGGCTGTTTCTAATGTGGTTTTATTACACTACAGCTGTTGCGGTGAATGTATTCGGCGGCAAAGATGCTGCCGACCCTGTTTACGCACATGGAGCGGATTTTGGTAGTCTAACCCTTGCCTACTACAGTGTGATCACTTTCCTTTTTGCATTGGTTTTACCAAAGATTGCAGATGCACTTGGGCGGAAAACAACGCATGCTTTATGTTTGGTTTGTGGTGCCATTGGTCTAATCAGTGTAGCCTGGGTACATGATAAGAATATGTTGTATTTGTGTATGACCGGCGTTGGTATAGCATGGGCCAGTATTTTGTCGATGCCTTATGCTATGCTAAGTGGCTCACTTCCGAAAGATAAAATTGGTATTTACATGGGGATATTCAATTTCTTCATTGTGCTCCCTGAAATTATTGCCTCATTGGGCTTTGGCTGGTTAATGCGTAACGTGCTTAACAATGACCGGCTTTTAGCTGTTCAGCTTGGTGGCGGATTGATGATTCTGGCGGCTGTTATCTGTTATTTATTTATCAGAGAACCTAGGAAAACAGACGAAAAGCTGGCTACAGAGGTCGCGATCGAAGAGAACAGATCAGTTTAAATAAATCGTCATTGCGGGGTACGAAGCAATCTGATTAGAAAGATAGCTTGTCCCGAAATATGGGACAAGCTATGTCTAGCACTGACGAAAATCTTATAATATTCTAACCAAATGAAAAAACTATTTTACCTGTTATTGCTGGTGACCGCATTTAACACGGCCTGTAAAAAATCCTCAACTGATGCCGGAGCAGAAGTGCCTGTAAGTAATGTAGCGGATTTACCTGCGGGTGCCAAAGATGGAGTTGCATTTATCAATAACGGTACGTCGGCAATCATTACGCTATACGCTCCGGGAAAAAAGTCTGTATCATTGATTAGTGATTTCAATAACTGGTCGGCCACGACCTCTGTGATGAAGAATACCCCTGATGGAAATACCTGGTGGGTACAAGTTGACAACCTCAACCCGGCTACCGAGTATGCTTATCAGTTTTACATAGATGGTACGCTGAAAGTTGCCGATCCATATTGCGAGAAGGTTCTCGATCCGGATAATGATCAGTACATCTCTTCAACTGTATATCCTGGTTTGAAAGCCTACCCAACCGGGAAAACTACCGGCATTGTAAGTATAATGCAGGCCAATCAGACCGTTTATACCTGGAAGAACAGCAGCTTCAGTCGGCCCGAAAAGAATAATCTGGTTATTTATGAATTATTGATTCGTGATTTTACTACTGAGCATACTTATGCCTCGACGCTGGCGAAGCTGGATTATTTGATTGGTTTGGGGATTAATGCGATTGAATTAATGCCGGTTAATGAGTTCGAAGGAAATTCAAGCTGGGGCTATAATCCATCGTTTTATTTTGCTCCTGATAAGTATTATGGAACAAAAACAGCTTTGCAGAATTTCATTGATGAATGTCACGGTAGGGGAATTGCAGTGATCATGGATATGGTATTGAATCATTCATTTGGTCAGTCGCCTATGGTTCAACTGTATTTTGATGGGACGAAACCGACTGCAAGCAGTCCGTGGTTTAATGTTGATGCCAAACATCCTTATAATGTGGGTTTTGATTTCAACCACGAAAGTACAGCAACTAAAAAATTCTCAAAAGATGTAATGAAATTCTGGATGCAGCAATACAGGATTGACGGTTTCCGTTTCGATTTGTCAAAAGGCTTTACCCAAAAAGTTTCTACTGACGATGCCACCATGAGTGCTTACGATGCAAGCCGCGTTGCCATTTGGAAGGATTACAATTCCTATATTAAAAGCATCGATCCTAATTTTTATGTTATTCTCGAACACTTTGCCGATGCCTCGGAAGAAAAGGTTTTAGCAGAGGATGGCATGATGCTGTGGAATGATATGAATTACAATATGAACGAATCCACAATGGGCTGGTTAGATAATTCCAACTTTCAGTGGGGTTTTTATGCCAATCACGGATTTACTAAATCTGAGAACCTGGTTGGTTTTGGAGAGAGCCATGATCAGGAACGCCTGAACTTCAAAAATATCAACTACGGGAATGCTTCTGGCAACTACGTGATCAAAGGCAATCTGGGTACTTCTTTAAAAAGAGAAGCATTAATCGCAGCATTTTTATTTGCGATTCCCGGGCCGAAAATGGTTTGGCAGTTTGGTGAGCTTGGTTACGATATCAATATTGATTACAATGGCAGGACAGGTGAAAAGCCGGTTAAATGGGATTATTACAGTGATCCAAACCGTAAAGCTTTATACGATGCATATGCAAAATTTATCCGCTTAAAAAAGAATAATCCGATATTTAAGTCTAGCAGTTCAACTTATAATCTGGCTGGGGGCATTAAATATATCAAACTGGTTGAGGGTACAAATACCGTGGTGGTAGTGGGTAATTTTGATGTGGTGAGTCAACAGGCAAACATCGACTTTGGCACACCAGGAACATGGGCTGATGCTGTCGGGAATGGTATCACAATGGGCAGTACTTTTTACACGGCGACATTAGCACCTGGCGAGTATCACGTATTCAGCAAAACAGCCTTAAAGTAATTATTGCCTTGCCATGTTAGCGGGGCGTTTGTTTTTGGTTGTAAATGCGTAACATTTGTAATGTGATTTTTGAATAACGCACCTTTAGTTTGATCTTTATGATCCAAACTAAACTTTATGAAATTTAAAATATTACTTACGATTATGTTGATTTACAGCTGTGCGGTTCATGCGCAGCAGTCAGGCAGGAAAAATGTTTCGAAAGAAATAGCCGCAACTCTGCCCGTAACGGTAAAGGACGAAACCAAACCTGCCGTTAATGAGCGCACAATAAAGGTGGAAAGCACCGTAGTTACTAATCATTCGGTCAATATTAATGGGAAATCTGTTCCCTACAAAGCTACAACCGGAACCTTACCGGTTTGGGATGAAGAAGGTAAAGCCATAGCGGGATTATTTTACACCTATTATGAGCGTAGTGATGTATCGAACCGGGATCAACGTCCATTAGTTATTTCTTTTAACGGTGGTCCGGGATCTGCCTCGGTATGGATGCACATTGCTTACACTGGTCCGGTTGTATTGAAAATTGACGACGAGGGATACCCTGTTCAGCCTTATGGTTATAAGGAAAATCCCTATTCGATTTTAGACGTCGCCGATATTGTGTATATCGATCCGGTAAATACCGGTTATTCGCGTGCCGTAAATAAGGATATTCCGAAAGATAAATTTTTTGGTGTGCGTGCAGATATCAAATATCTTGCTGAGTGGATCAATACATTTGTAACGAGGAATAACCGTTGGGCTTCGCCAAAATTTTTAATTGGTGAAAGCTATGGTACAACACGCGTGTCAGGTTTGGCGCTTGAACTGCAAAACAGCCAGTGGATGTATTTGAATGGGGTTGTGCTGGTATCTCCAACTGAGCTTGGTATAGAGCGGGGAGGGTCCGTAGAGGCTGCTTTGAGATTACCTTATTTTGCCGCGACCGCATGGTACCATAAAGCACTGCCTCAGGATTTACAGTCCAAAGATCTGACCGCTATGCTCCCTGAAGTGGAAACCTTCACCATAAATGAATTGATTCCTGCTATTTCGCAGGGCGGGATGTTGAGTACTGACAAGAAGAAACTGATTGCCTCCAAAATGGCCCGTTATTCAGGATTATCAGAGAAAGTGGTACTGGATTACAACCTGAATGTTCCAACAGATTTTTTCTGGAAGGAACTGATGAGAGATAAGGGTTTTACTGTAGGTCGTTTGGATTCGAGGTATCGCGGGATAGATAAAATGAGTGCAGGCGAAGGACCCGACTACAACGCGGAACTAACCTCCTGGCTACATTCTTTTACCCCTGCTATTAATATGTACATTCGCAATGAGCTGAATTATAAAACTGATTTGAAATACAACATGTTCGGCTCCGTTTACCCCTGGGATAACTCTGGTAACAATACCGGAGACAATTTGCGTCAGGCTATGGCGCAAAATCCATACCTGCATTTGCTGGTTCAATCGGGCTATTATGATGGTGCCTGCGATTATTTCAATGCGAAATACAGCATGTGGCAACTGGATGCTGCGGGGAAACTGAAGGATCGGATGAGTTGGGAGGGTTATCGCAGCGGACACATGATGTACTTAAGGAAAGACGACCTGAAAACTGCAAATGCCCATATCCGGGAATTTATAATAAAAGCTTTACCCAAGGCTGGTGAAGCGGCAAAGTTTTAATAGTAAAGACAGGGGTATTATGGTGTGCCAGGCAACATAGCCCGGGAGTAAATGTATCCAATATACTAAATCTGTGTAATCGTATTGATTAATTACCTATTTTTGTGGTTCAATTATGCAACAGATAAAAACATCATTCGATTTTGAGAAACCTATTGCTGATTTAGTTCAGCAGATAGAAAAGGTTAAACAAGTTGCCGAGAAAACTAAAGTAGACATGTCTGCTACGTTGGACGAGCTTGATGGTAAATTAGAAGAAACCACCAATAACTTATATAAGAACTTAACTGGCTGGAACAAGGTTCAGATGAGCCGTCATCCGGATCGCCCGCAAACCCTTGATTACATCAATATGATTTGTGATGATTTCATTGAGTTGCACGGCGACAGAACGGTGAAAGACGACAAAGCTATTATTGGTGGATTTGCAACTATCAACGGTCAAACTGTTATGGTTATCGGGCATCAGAAGGGTAAAAACACTAAAGAGCGCCAGTACCGTAATTTCGGAATGGCTAACCCTGAGGGTTACCGTAAAGCTTTGCGTTTGATGCGTCTGGCGGAGAAATTTAATAAGCCAGTAGTTTCTTTCATTGATACGATGGGTGCTTATCCGGGTTTGGAAGCTGAAGAGCGCGGACAAGGTGAGGCGATTGCCAGAAACTTATTAGAGATGTCGGTACTTCGTGTGCCTATTATTTGTATTGTTGTTGGAGAGGGTGCTTCAGGTGGAGCATTGGGCATTGGAATTGGTGATAAGGTTTATATGCTGGAGCATACCTGGTACTCTGTAATTTCTCCTGAATCTTGTTCTTCCATTCTATGGAGAAGCTGGGATTTTAAGGAGAAAGCTGCTGAATGCTTAAAACTAACCTCTGATGATATGTTTGGCAACAAATTGATTGACGGCATTATCCCTGAACCTCTTGGCGGCGCACATCAGGACCCGGAATTAATGGGTAAAACTTTAAAGGAGTATATCTTAAATGATTTAGCTGCATTAGGTAAGTTAAAAACCGATAAAATGATTGAACAACGCATTGAAAAGTTCTGTGAAATGGGCGTGGTTAACGAATAATCAATTATCAACCATATAAGATTTAACCCTGTTTGGCATTGGCCTAACAGGGTTTTTTATTTTATTGGAAATTTTCAAGCATATTATCCTGTTTTGAGCTGGTTTTATTGATTCTTTACCTATAACATCCTCGCTGCATCCTAAGCCTTTTATTACCTTTTGTTTACCCTTTGTTAACCTTTTCACTGAAGCAGTAGTTCAGATCAGGTTGATTGCAGGTAGAGCCAGGGTTATTGCGCTGGTTACTAAACCTAAGGGAGATGTTAAGCGGTAGTAAAGAAAGTGTACAGTAGTATACAGCCATGGGTGGATAAAAGGTGGCGAAAAGGTGGGTAGAATGTGGGTTGGAGGTGTGGTGGGCTGAAAAATTATTTTGGAATTTTAATCTGATTGATTAAATTTAGTGATCATCCCTTTTGACTATGCTAATATAAAAAAATTATGGCTATACAAAATGGAGTGATCAAAATTAAAGGGAAGCTGGGCGATCTTGTCGCTTACGAGCGCAATGGCAAGTATGTAATGAGGCAGAATGTCTCAGACAAAAAGCAGTCGGAAAACAGTAAAAAAAGCAGCCGGGATTTTGGTTCGGCCAGTAAGACTGCTGCACAGCTTCGTAAAGCATTTGCACCATTAGTTGAGTTTTATGGAAACGATGGCCTGGTGAATCGGCTTAATAAACAGTTGGTCGCGATTTTTAACACCATCCCTCCTGAACATACAGGCAAAAAGAGACTTGCTGATGGCAATATTGCCTTGCTTAAAGGATTTGAATTCAATAAATCAAGGCCCTTCGAAGAAGTATTCCGATCTCTTCCGACGCTTCAGATTGAACCGGGTGGTTTGGTTAAACTGATTATACCAAAGAAAAAGACCAGTGAGCTGATAAAGCCACATCCCAAAGCAGTCAGAGCCTGTTTGCAGGTACGTGGCTTTCATTTCGATCTAGGCGAAAGTGAAGAATATGAAATTATTAAGATTAAAGATCTGATCATTCACTTAGATCAGGGACAGTTTCCGAAAACTGTATTGCCTATCAAACTGGATCACGACGGCGATAAGGCGTTAGTTATCGTTATGGGGATTCGTTTTAATATTGGGGGATCGGGATATTCGGGTGACAAAAAATATTTCGTATGTAAGATTACCCATGCGCTGCATTTAAAGGATGGAATCGTCATAGATTTTGTTGCCCAACCAGGCAAAAAAGCTGTAATAGCAGATGAAGAGGAGGGCCTGAGCTGGGTTGTTGAGGATTGATGATTTAATAAGAGAGAAAGTTGACTCTAAATTTAAAAAAAAAAGCAGCTGTAATCAATTACAGCTGCTTTAATATATTGTTTGTAGTTCCTATTGAGGAGATTGCTGCGGAAAGAACATCGATAAACGGCTTTCTAAACCGGTGAATATCTTTTGCAGGTTATTGCTTACCTTTTCCTGGCCAGCAGCTTTACTTGTTCTGATCATTCGATCCAGATAGTATAGCCCGGTTTGAATGTTTTGCGAACCTGTTAAGCCCTTGGTTTGCGAGACGTCTGCCAAATGGCTAAGTTCTTTATTAATATAATCGCCAGACTGTGTTACAATCTCATTCGCTCTGGCCGTTTCTCCTAATTTATATAAGTTTTCAGCCATGTAGAATTTCACCACCACTGTACGGATACCAAAGAATTTCTGCGGCATTACCTCATAGTATTTATCTACCACCTTTTTAGCTTCACCTAGTTTACCTTCTTTGATTAAGCTTCCTGTCAGGTTACTGAAAATGTTTGTGAAAATAAAGGTATCATCAGACGATTGCGGGTCGAGATAGGTTGCTGTTTTCATGTTCCCCCATTTAAATTTCGTCATCACGTTATTATACAAGGCAGGTGTGTTTAATTGTTCTGCTTTATCTTCCGTTGTTGCTGTATCAGGTTTTAACGGTAATAAACGTAATGCAAGGCCTTCGCTATACAGGTATTTGTCTAAACCGATATATTGCTCTGAAGGAACTGTTGATGCGAAATAAATCGGACGTTTCCAGTTATTGTGTGCCAGGATATCGAACATGGCCAGTGTACCTTTGGTAACATAACCCTTGTTAAAAGTCCAGTCCATTTCAGGAACAATTTTAGCAGCATCAGCTGCCGGCACTGTTCCTGTACTCACTACTTCCTGAGGATTAATGGTGATTTTAAGGTTTTTAGTTGGCAGGAAGTTTGATTTTGTTCCGTCCTGCATGGCTACTTTATCATCATCATTTGGAGATAATAATAAATCAACTATATTTTTAAGTTCTATTGCGCCAGCGATTTTATAATCGTCGTATGGCATTACATCACGTTCACCCTGTACATATTGTTCAGGTTTCATGGTGATTGGCAATGGTGCAGACTCATTTTGTTTTTGTCGTAAGCCATTGATGTACCAATCGGTATCAAATAAGCTTAAATTTACGATGCGTACATCCGGGCGAACGTTTTCAACTTCCTGAATATACCAAAGCGGGTAAGTATCGTTGTCGCCATAAGTGAATAAGATGGCATTCGGTGCACAGGATTGCAGGTAATCCAAAGCGATATCATGTGGCACCAGTTTTGTTGAACGGTCGTGGTCATCCCAACCTTGCTCGGCCATAATCACCGGAGCGGCTAATAATCCTAAAACAGTTGCACCTATCGCACCAGTTGTAGGTGTTAATTTTTTGAAGAGCCAATCAGAAATTGCCAGTACCCCTAATCCAATCCAGATGGCAAAGGCATAAAAGGATCCTACGTAAGCATAATCCCGCTCGCGTGGTTCCAAAGGCTTTTGGTTGAGGTACAATACAATGGCTATGCCCGTAAAGAAGAATAATAAAGCGACCACGCCAGCATCTTTCTGGTTGCGTTTGAAATGCCAAACAGCACCTAGCAAGCCGATAATCAATGGTAGGAAAAAGAAACGGTTGTAAGCATTATTGTCTACAGTAGAGGGCGGCAGATTTGCCTGAGATCCCTGGCGAAGTGCATCGATCGGCTTAATACCGCTGATCCATTCGCCTTCATAGCCACTTCCCTGACCCTGTTCATCATTCTGGCGGCCAGCAAAATTCCACATGAAATAACGCATGTACATGTAGCCGATCTGATAGCTGAATAAGAATCCAACGTTATCAACCAGATTTGGATTTTTAGCATCATCTAAGTGCATCCATTCTTTGTAGAAGCCTGCATGTCGGGCATCATCACTGTACATACGAGGTAATAATGTGTTATTGTTATACTCGTAATCTGTTTTCTTGCCTGCAACTTCGTATTTGTCTTTGCCTTTCCTCCAGATGGTTTTACCATCGTCAGTAACGCCTACGCGTTCAGAGTTATAGTTTGGACCGAACAGCAAAGGTCTGTCGCCATATTGCTCACGGTTCAGGTAGCTTAAGAATGAAAAAGCATCTTTGGGTGCGCTGTTGTTAAGATTTGGATCTGCTTTAGCCCTGATGATAATCATGGAAAAAGAAGCATATCCGAAAATGATTAAAACGGTAGAAATTAAACCTAAGTTTAATAATTTCTTTTGATGTTTTATCGAGTATCGAATACCGAATACCAAAGCGCTGATAAGCAGAATAGCGAAGAATAATACCCCTGTTCCGAAGCCCATTCCCAGTGTATTTACGAAGAACAGATCAAAGTATGCCCCAAATGAAACCAGATATTGAATGATACCATACTGGATAACTGCCAGGATTAGTATCCCTACGATCAGGGTTTTAATTACACCTGTAGCAGTTGCTTTTTCAGTTCTTTTGAAGTAATAAACAAAGGCCAAAGCCGGAATGGTCAATAGGTTCAACAAGTGGATCCCAATTGATAGCCCCATAATGTATGCGATGAACAACAACCAACGATCGGCTCTTGGTTCATCCGCATGTGCTTCCCATTTTAATATTGCCCAAAATACAATTGCAGTAAATAAAGATGATTGAGCGTAAACCTCAGATTCTACAGCAGAAAACCAGAAACTATCAGAATAGGTATAAGCTAGGGCACCTACAGCTCCGGCACCCATAATGCTGATTAATTTAGCTGTTGTAAGCTCTTCTCCAACCTTCAGAATGGTTTTTTTCGCTAACGCAGTGATTGTCCAAAATAGAAATAAAATAGTTGCTCCACTTGAAACGGCAGAACCTACGTTCATCCAATAGGCTATTTTCGTTAAGTCGCCTGCTGCAAAAACAGAGAAGAAGCGTTGAAGCATCAAAAACAGGGGTGCTCCAGGCTGGTGTACAACCTGCATTCTGAATGCTGAGGCAATAAATTCACCACAATCCCAAAAACTAGCAGATGGCTCTAAAGTTAAAACGTAAGTTATTGTTGCAATTAAAAAGCAGATCCAGCCTACTATATTATTGACTTTTGAATAATTCATTGGTTTGTATAATGACATTAAAAAATAAAGTTCACATAAAAATGCTGCCGAAATTAACTATTCTAGTCGATAAAACAGGTAATTTTTTAGATTGATTTAACAAAACTTAACTGCAATTAGCGGTTGATATAAAAGATTTAAGGCGATTTAAATTTGAGCAAACAGCTGAAACCCACAGGTGGAGTTTAAAAACATACCTGTGGGCTGAAGTTAAAATGTTTAAGGCACTATGATCCGGCAAAAGGCGTGAGGCGAGTGATGAATCCGTTGTACTGTTTTTCGAGTTTTTTACTCATTTCATTCTGCTTAAATGCTTCGGTTAGTTTTACCATTTGACCAAGGTAGGCCAGGTAAAAGCGAATATTCTGTTCAGATACGAGGCGCTTGTCGGTTTCTGAGGATTCGGTTAGGTAATTTAGTTCTTTGTTGATGTGATCCGCCGATTTATTAATCAAGGCATTTGCGCTGTTAAGGTCATTCATCCGATACAGATTTTCTGTGAAATAGTAAGTGCTCATAACCTGGCGCATGGTGTAAAATTTATCCGGAATGACTTCAAAGTATCTACGGGCTACTTTTTTACTTTCCGACAGCTTTCCTTCATTAATTAAACTCGTTAATAAACTGTTAAACATAGTTGAAATGTAGTTTACATCGTCGGCCGATTGCCTGTCTAAATGGTTGGCATGTTTGATATTGCCATAGCCATATACCTGCATCAGGTTCTTGTATAGTGGTTTTGCATTTACCCGGTCAAAATCTTCGGTGACATCGGGGTTGGGTTTTAAAGGCAGTAATCTTTTATTGAGTCCTTCAGTATACAGGTATTTTGTTAGTCCGATATACTGGGCATCAGGCATGGCACCTGTAAAATAAATTGGCCGTTTCCAGTCGTTGTGGGTCAGGATATCAAACAGGGCCAGTGTACCTTTCGTTACGTAATCGCTATCGTATGTCCACTGAATGCTATCTGCAATTTTACCTGCATCTTCTTTAGGTACGGTACCGGTATCGAGCACTTGTTTTGGATTTACGGTTATTTTCAATTTTTTTGTTGGCAACACATTATATTTTGAGCCATCGTTCATCACTACCTTATCTTCATCATTTTCTGATAATAAAATATCCAGAATTTCTTTGAGTTCTATATGCTGGCTAATTTTATAGTCCTGGTAATACATGATATCCCTGGTACCTTCCACATATTGTTCGGGTTTCATAGAAATGGGCAGCGGGGCGGACTCATTTTGTTTCTTTTTCATTCCGTCGATATACCAGTCGGCTGTAAAAAGACTCAGGTTGACCACGCGTACATCCGGACGAATGTTTTCGACTTCCTGCGCGTACCAAACAGGATAGGTATCGTTGTCGCCATAAGTGAAGAGAATAGCGTTCGGTGCGCAGGATTTCAGATAATTTACAGACATGTCGTGAGCGAGGTGACTATCAGAACGGTTGTGGTCATCCCATCCCTCGCTAGCCATGATGACTGGCGCAGCACATAAGGCGATGCTGGCGGCAACAAGACTTGCGCTCATCGGGTTAAGTTTTCGGGATGCCAATTCTTTCAAGCCTAAAACGCCCAGTCCGATCCATATGGCGAAGGCGTAAAAAGAACCAACATAGGCATAATCTCTTTCGCGGGGTTCGACGGGAACAGAATTCAGGTACACCACAATGGCTACCCCTGTAAATACAAAGAGTAAGCCAATTACGCCGGCGTCTTTCTTGTTACGTTTAAAATGCCAGAGTGCACCAATAACTCCCATGATGAGGGGTAGAAAAAAGAATCTGTTATAGGCTTTATTTTCGGTGATTGAAGGGGGGAGGTTATTTTGATTTCCCAAGCGTAAGGCATCAAGGGGCTTAATACCACTTAACCATTCTCCATCACGGCCACCGCGTTGTCCGTCTTCATTGTCTTGTCTGCCGGCGAAATTCCACATGAAATAGCGCATGTACATTTGTCCTGTTTGAAAGGAGAACATATATTTCAGGTTGTCTAAAAGGGTTGGTTTATGTTCATCACTGAAGCCCATGTAGTTTTTATAAAAGCTGATGTGTTCAGGTTTATCGCTATACATTCTAGGCGCGAGGGTTTTGTCGGCATATACATACTCTGATTTAGTTCCCGCTGATTCATATCTGTTTTTTCCTTTACGGAGAATTTGTCCGGTGGTTTGGATATCAGTTTTTGGTGAGTTATAGTTTTGGCCGTAAAGTAAGGGGCGGTCGCCGTACTGGTCGCGGCCTACATACCTTAAGAATGAGTAGACATTATCTACGTTGTAATTGTTAAGGTTAGGCTTTGCCTGAGCTCTGATGATCAGTAATGCAAAAGAGCTGTAACCAAAAATGATAAGAGAAACGGAGAGGAGTACTAGGTTTAGTGTACGTTTGTTTTTAATGATGGAGTATCTGATGGCATAAAATAGTCCGGCTACTATTACCAGGGCATAAAATAAAATACCGGTACCGAAGCTAAGGTTCATTGTATTCACAAAGAAGTAGTCGAAGCTGGCGGCCAGCGAAATCAGGAATTGTATTACTCCGAACTGAACGAATGCAAGTGCGGCGATTGATAAAAAAAAAGTTTTTAAAATACTTTGCCAGGTTACTGAGGCTGATTTTTTGAAATAGTAAACAAAAATGATGGCTGGAATGACCAAGAGGTTGAGTAAATGTACGCCAATGGATAAGCCGGTTAAATAGGCTACGAAAAGCAGCCACCGATCTGCCCGCGGATCGTTTGCCTGTGATTCCCATTTCAAAATCGCCCAGAAAGTGACGGCTGTAAATAACGAGGATATGGCGTACACCTCAGCCTCGACAGCGGAGAACCAGAAGCTATCTGAAAAAGCATAGGCCAGGGCGCCTACTAATCCTGAAGCAATGATGCCAGTTATTTGGGCATTATTTAGTTCTTTGTTTGGTTTAATTATTGTTTTTTTTGCCAGTGCGGTAATTGTCCAGAATAAGAATAATATTGTAGCGGCACTTGCTAATGCTGAGGAGAGATTGATAAAATAAGCGACCAGGTTTTTGTCTCCGAATGCAAGGGTAGAGAAAATTCGCTGGATCATGGAGACGATCGGCGCTCCGGGCTGGTGTACCACCTGTAATCGAAAGGCAGAGGCGATAAATTCACCGCAATCCCAAAAACTGACAGATTGATCCATTGTGAGGATATAAGCGGTTGCAGCGATGAAGAAACAAATCCATCCGGCGAGGGTGTTGATTTTTGAATAAGTCATGGTTTCAGTTAATCAGTTATAGGTTATTGTTAATAGTCGGATTTTGAAATGCAGCGTTGCATGGAAGAAAAAATATTTTTTGATCTTCAATTAGTTAGCAATAAATTTTAATTTTTTTTAAATACACTCTTGCATAATTAAAATATGCTGCCTACATTTGCATTCGCTTTTGAGGAGGTAATCTCAAAAGAAAATTTGAAAGTTTGTCCGATAGTATAAGGGTAGTACAACGGTTTTTGGTACCGTTTGTCTTGGTTCGAATCCAGGTCGGACAACTAAATTTTAGTTCGGATCGTATCTTAACAGATATGATCCGATTTTTTTTAACCGTAAACTACACGGATCATGCCATTGCAGTTTAACCCGGTAAAATTATTCTCCGGAACAGGTTCAAGAGGACTATCACTTAAAATTGCCGAGCAATACGGTAAACCACTTGGTGATGTAACCATTCACAAATTCAGTGATGGCGAATTCCAACCTTCTTTTGATGAATCTATACGTGGCTGTGATGTTTTTCTTATTCAGTCTACTTATCAGCCAAGTGATAATTTAATGGAGCTTTTGTTGATGGTTGATGCTGCTAAACGCGCGTCGGCACATTACATTACTGCAGTTGTTCCTTACTATGGTTTAGCCCGTCAGGACAGAAAGGATAAACCGCGTGTGGCCATTGGTGCTAAGTTAGTTGCTAATTTATTGAAGTCTGCTGGTATTCACCGCATCATGACAATGGATTTGCACGCTGCGCAGATTCAGGGATTTTTTGATATTCCGGTAGATCACCTGGATGGATCGGTGATATTTGTTCCTTATATCAAGAGTTTGGGGTTAAAAAATTTAACTATTGCATCTCCGGATATGGGAGGTTCGTACAGGGCCCGCACTTTTGCAAAGTTTTTCAATGCTGAGGTGATTATTTGTGATAAACGCCGTAAGCGTGCTAATGAAATTGAGTCGATGTCGATCATTGGTGATGTGACAGGGCAGGATGTGGTTTTAATTGACGATATTTGCGACACTGCCGGCACACTATCGAAAGCGGCTGCTTTGATTATGGAAAACGGCGCTGCAAGTGTTAGAGCTGTTTGTACACATGCTGTATTATCGGGTAAAGCTATCGAAACTGTAGAAAATTCGGTTTTAACTGAGTTGATTGTTACGGATACGATACCTTTGAAAAGGGAGAGTGGAAAGATCAGAGTTTTGAGTACAGCCAGTTTATTTGCAAGGGCAATTGCCAATGTGAATGAGCATGGTTCGATCAGTGACCTGTTTAGAGTTTAAAATTTAGGTGGAACGTTGAGGTTTAAAGGCTTAGGTCTGATGCCCGCAACGCAATACTTATTACTAATAAATAAATAAAAATAAAATGAAAACAATCGCTATTAGCGGTTCTCCAAGAGAGAACGTAGGGAAACGCGATGCCAAGGAACTTCGTTACGAAGGTAAGGTTCCAGCGGTATTGTATGGTGGAACAGAGCAAAAACACTTATCTGTGGTTATTGCTGATTTAAGAGATGTTATTTACACTCCAGAAGTGAACTTTGTTGAAATTGATGTTAACGGTGCTAAAACTAAAGCTATCGTAAAAGACACTCAATATCACCCATTAACTGATGTATTATTACACATCGATTTTCTTCAGTTATTTGACGACAAAGAAATCATCATGGAAATTCCAGTTAAATTAACAGGAACTTCTCCAGGTGTTAAAATGGGGGGTAAATTAATCCAGAAGTTACGTAAGCTTCGTGTTAAAGCATTACCTGCAAACATGCCACAAAATGTTGAAGTGAGCTTAGAAAAGTTAGAAGTTGGGAATTTATTCCGTGTTCGTGACCTTAAAGTTGAAGGTTACACGATCACTAATACTCCTGAAGATACTATCGTTTCAGTTGCAATGTCAAGAGCATTAAAACAAGCAGAAACTGAAGCTGCTAAAGGAAAGAAATAGTTAGCTTTTTAAGTATTCCTGTTTACAGGTTTAAACGGTGCAAAATTCATTTTGCACCGTTTTTTTTTACCTTTGCGGCATGAAGTATCTTATAGTTGGCTTAGGTAATATTGGACCTGATTATGCACATACCCGACACAATATTGGTTTCGATATTGCGGATGAGTTGGTTAAAGGTTTAAATGGAAGCTTTGATAATCTTCGTTTGGCTTATTATTCGGAAGTGGGTTATAAAGGTAAAAAGCTACATGTGATTAAGCCGACTACATTTATGAATTTGAGTGGGAAGGCTGTGAATTACTGGATGAAGGAGCTTAAGATTGCGCCAGAGCATGTTTTGGTTATTGTTGATGATCTGGCATTGCCACTGGGAAAGCTTCGTTTAAAACTGCAGGGGTCGAGTGCAGGCCATAACGGGCTTAAGAGTATTGAAGAAGTTTGCGGGGGACAAAATTATGCACGTTTGCGTTTCGGTATTGGTAACGACTATCCTAAAGGCAGGCAGATAGATTTTGTATTAGGCCTGTTTGACAAAAATGAACAACCGGAACTTCCTGCATTGATAGATAAGAGTGTTGATCTGGTTAAAAGCTTTGTTACTGTGGGACCGGCGCATACGATGACTGCTTTCAATAAGTAAGTCAGACAGTGCTTAGCCAGGCTTTTCGGAAAGGGGGACTGGCGATAAGCGGAGTTAGTAAACAAAAAAAGACCATCTTCCGATGGTCTTTCCAGTATTATAGTGAGTTAATGATTATTTAACTTGTTCTTGTGCCCGTGCGATGTAAGCATCAACTAACTGAGCTTCGGCACTTTCAGGGTATTGTGTTTTGATTTTAGTATAAGCATCAACTGCTCCGTTAAAATCTTTAAGGTTTTCGTTTACCAGGCCTAATTTTTTAAGGAACATAGGGGAAGTAAATTTACTAGCTTTATCAGCGGCCTTTTTGTAGTAAGTTGCTGCTTGTTTGAAATCTTTCAATTCGCTGTAAGCATCACCTAATAAACCTAAAGCCAATGGATCGGCAACCGGGCTACCTGTAGCACTATATTTGCTTAATGCATCTACAGCCTGTTTGTATTCACCTTTACGTAAGTAAATGCCACCAAGGTATAAGTTTGCTAAGTTTGCAGATTTTGTATTGTCATATTCTTTAGCAATCTGCTCTAAGCCTTCATATCCACTGCCACCTTTGATGGCTTTGTTAGATAATGAGTCTACACCAATGTATTGCTCTGCTTTATACATTTTGCTGGCAGCTTCCTCAGCGCGGCCTTTTAAATACACACCCTGATACCAAAGATATACTAAGATTAATAAAACTACAGCACCTGCAATGAACAATATGCTTTTGTTATTTTCCTGTAAGAATGAACCTTTTTTAACGGGTTGAATTGTCTGATTATCTGTTGTAGACATGTTTGTTTAAAAAATTAAGATTGCAAAAATACATTTTTCAATCAAAGTATCAACCTTTATTTTGAAGTATTTAATTAATCGTTAATGGATTAGCATGGTGTAAAATCGATTGTCGGGAGATTATTTGCGCAACAGGCTGATGAGTGCATTAAACCAGGTTTGATTATCACTGAATATGCCCGAATGGTTAATAACCAGGTATACTGTCTGACTTTCGGAACGGCTTATGGTTGACCTGATCCGAAGGGGTTGCCAGAACAAGCCAAAGTTTTTTACGGCAGAAGGGGGAAAAAGTTCATCGAAACCCATGTATACTTCCTCGATGTGGGAAATGGGCAATTCCAGTTGTTTATCTCCGGTAATAAAAATACCATTCGACGCCAGCAGGATATTTCCTTCATGTTTGTGTATGGGTTTTAAAAATGAAAAGAGACCTGCAATTTTTTTGTACCAGTTTAAGCTTTTATCTTCCGTAAGCTCATGATCGTATGACCAAAGAACGTTACCCTCGAGCATTTTTTGTGCAACCATATCGTTTTTACTTGCAATGAAAGTACAATTTTTTTTAGTCTTATCAACCTTAATTTTGAACAATGGATATTAAGAGGTTAAAAAACGGTAAATTTGTGACATATCTATGTGGTTAAAGAATCTTACCCTTTTAAATTTCAAGAACTATGGTGACGCGGAGGTTCGTTTCTCAGAAACCGTAAACGTTTTTACCGGAGATAATGGTTCAGGCAAAACGAATATGCTCGATGCCATTCATTACCTGTGTTTGTGTAAAAGTTACTTCAACCCCATCGATACCCAACAGATTAAAACCGGCGAGGAGGTTTTTATGATTCAGGGAGATTTTGACCGCAACGAGAAGAATGACAAAATCAGTTGTGGTGTAAAGCGGAATCAGAAAAAACAATTTAAGCGAAATAAGAAGGAATATGAAAAGCTGGCCGATCACATTGGCCTTTTTCCGGTGGTAATGGTTTCTCCTTACGACGTTAACCTGATTATGGAGGGTAGTGAGGAGCGCAGAAAGTTTATTGACAACGTGATTTCGCAAACTGATTCACAATATCTGGATCAGCTAATTATTTATAACCGGATTCTTCAAAACAGAAATTCTTTCCTGAAGCAGGTTGCTATTACACGAAAGTATGACCCGACGTTGCTGGAAATACTGGATGAGCGACTGGTAAGCGCGGGCAACAGTATTTTTGCAACAAGAAAGGCGTTTATGGATGAGTTTATTCCATTGTTTAGCCAATATTATAACTACCTTACCGAAAGTAAGGAGTTCGTAGAAGTTTTATATCAATCTCAGCTGAATGATACCGCTTTTGAGGAACTGTTGAAAAGGTCTGTAGAAAAGGATCGTGTTTTAGAGCGTACAACTACAGGAATTCATAAAGATGAACTGGTTTTTTCTCTCAGTGAAATGCCACTTAAGAAATTTGGTTCGCAGGGTCAACAGAAATCCTTCCTTATTGCTTTAAAGCTTGCTCAATACGCCTATCTTTCAAAGAACAAGGGATTTAAACCCATTTTGTTGCTAGATGACATTTTCGATAAGCTTGATGATAAAAGGGTGCAAAAATTGATGCAAATGGTGTCGCACCATGATTTTGGTCAGATCTTTATTACTGATACAGGCATAGAGCGGGTGAAGTCTATTTTTGAGGAAATTGATGCAGAGGTAAGTATATTTGAAGTAAAAGAAGGACAGATAAACAATGCGTAAACCCAATGATATTACTATGAAAGATGCCGTTAGCAAGATGCTGGACGTGTATCGACTGCGTCGAAAATTCGATGAGACATCAATTGTTGCTATCTGGCCTGAAATTATGGGAACCGCAATTGCTAACCGAACTACCCAAATTTATATTCGTGATAAGAAACTGTTTATCAGGATAGAATCTTCCGTAATCAAAAATGAACTGGTTATGGTGCGGCAGGGGATTATTCAAAAACTCAATGAGCATGCAGGCAGCGAAGTGATTACTGAAATGATCTTCCTTTAAAAAAAGGCTGATAAATAAAAAATTTATCAGCCTTAATATTATTTTTACTTATTTTCTTTGAGTGTTGATTTTGAGGGGATCTCAAACTAGCTCTTACCGCCTCCGAAAACTTTTGCAAGAATCCATATCAGTAATGCAACCACTACTACAACTATAATAATACCCGACCAAACGCCGGCTTTAAAAATACCTCCTATAAGTTCACAACTCGATAAGGTAGTGCATAAAAATGCGATCAGTGCTAAAGGTAATACTCTTTTCATAATTAATGTCAATTTGTATAGTCCTAACATTAGTGTCAGAAAAAAGTTTTAGCAGGTGCGTTATTTGCCGTTAACCTTCAATAGCTCAACCTCAAATATTAGCGCGCTATATGGTGGAATATCTGCACCAGCACCACGCTCGCCATAAGCCAGGTTGTACGGGATAAAGAATTTATATTTGGAACCAGCAGACATTAATTGAACTCCTTCTGTCCAACCTGCAATTACCCTGTTTAACGGGAAACTGATTGGCTCGCCTCTGTCGTAAGAACTATCAAACTGTTTACCATTTAATAATGTTCCTTTGTAGTGTACGAGAACTGAATCAGTAGCTACAGGCTTAGTTCCTGTTCCTTCAGTTAAAACCTCATATTGTAAACCGCTTGCAGTGGTGTGAACACCAGCGCGTTTTTTATTTTCCTCTAAAAATGTTTGTCCTTCTTTTATCATGGGTGCATATTTAATTTTATTTGCTTCGGCTTCTGCCTTGTTTTTTACAAAAGATGCTTTTGAGATGGCTTCATTGATGCATTGTTGTGCCTGCTCCTGAGTCAGGTAAGTTTTAGTGCCATTGAATGCATCTTTCAATCCTTTTAGTAAAACATCATAATTTAATGTGGAGAGCCCTGTTGATTTAAGGCTTGATCCAATGGATGTTCCAAAAGCGTAACTTGTGGAGTCAAGGCTTGATTTCAAACCAATTACGGCAGGCTTAGCTGGCAGGGTGGTTTTTTTTGCAACAGGTTTCTTTGCTACTGTTTTGGTTTGTGCATAAGATGTAACGGCTAATCCTGATAAACAAGCCGCTAATAAAATTTTTTTCATTATGTGTGATTGTTGTTATTGCTAACGATTAATTGGTTTGATTATTTTGAGCCGAAAGATACAAAAATGCTAAAACAATAAAACCCCGAATGTTCGGGGTTTTATTGTTTTATAACTTGATATAAAGCTTAGAAACGTTCGTCGGCTTTAAAGAAGAAGTTTCCTTCAATTTCTGCATTTTCATCAGAATCTGACCCGTGAACTGCATTTGCATCGATTGACTTTGCATATTTCTGACGGATTGTACCTTCTGCTGCTTCTGCAGGGTTTGTTGCGCCGATCAGTTTTCTAAAATCTTCTACTGCGTTATCTTTCTCCAGAATAGCAGCTACAATTGGACCTGAAGACATGAAGCCTACTAAATCTTTGTAGAAAGGACGCTCAGCGTGAACAGCATAGAACTGACCTGCAGTTTCGTCTGTTAGCTTAGTATATTTTAATGCAATGATTGTAAAACCTGCATTGGTGATGTCGTTGATGATTGATCCGATGTGGCCATTTGCAACTGCATCAGGCTTGATCATAGTAAAAGTTCTATTCGTGCTCATTGTGTTTTGATATCAAATTTTGTGCAAAAATACGTTTTAATTGATGAATATAAAAGGATAGTTAAATACATCTAATAATATTAATTTTTACTTAGCTTTGCAACTCTTAAAATATGATAACACTTACAGAATTAAAATCCTTATTAGCTACTCCACAACGAATTGTGATTACCACGCACCACAAACCTGATGGTGATGCAATGGGTTCTTCACTGGGTCTTTACGGGTATCTGATTCAGAAGGGACATCATGTTAAGGTGATCACTCCAACGGACTATCCAACCTTTTTACATTGGATGCCAAATAATTCGGACGTTATTATTTTTACTGAAGACCAGGAGAAGGCAGCACAGCTGGTGGATGAGGCATCGATCATTTTTTGTCTGGACTTTAATACGCTAAGCCGTATTAATGAGTTAGGTGAATTGGTGAGGGCTTCGAAATCTACAAAAGTGATGATTGACCATCATCTCGAGCCCGAAGATTTTGACGATTACCGCCACTGGGATATTAATGCCTGTGCGGCTGCACAATTAGTTTACGACTTCATCGTAAATCAACTTGAGGACAAAGCCGGGATCAATAAAGATGTTGCATCTTGTTTGTATACGGGGATTATGACAGATTCGGGTTCGTTTCGTTTTGAATCTGCCACGTCGGATGTTTATCGCATTGCGGCAAACCTGATCGACCTTGGTGCCGAGCATTGGAAAATTCATCAGTTGGTTTACGATAATGCCAGCGAAAACCGCTTACGCTTTTTAGGCTATTGTTTATCGAATAAGCTTGAAGTTTTAAGAGAGTTTAATACTGCAATTATATCGGTAACTAAAGAGGAATTGGCACAGTATCATAGTGCTACCGGGGATACGGAAGGTGTTGTAAATTATGCTTTATCAATTAACGGCATTAAACTGGCAGCATTGATTGTGGAGCGTACGGATAAAGTAAAGTTGTCTGTTCGTTCAACCGGAGATTTTCCTGCTAATGAAATCTGTAAGAAATACTTCAATGGAGGGGGGCATAGAAATGCTGCAGGAGGTGCGTCAGACCATAAACTACATGAAGTTGTTGATCAGTTTAAATCTATTTTAGAAGAATACAAGGAACAGCTACTTGCTTAACATTACAAATCAAAACTTTAAAAAGTCAACATAAATTAAATGAAAAAAGGAATAATTATTCTAGCAGCTGCAACTCTAGGTTTAGCAGCATGTAACAAGGAGAAAAAGGGTGCCGGGGGCTTATTGTACACCATTCATCATTCTGATGGTAAAGAAAAAATCAAAGAAGGCGATATCGTTAAAATGAACTTTGTTCAAACCAACGATAAAGATTCAGTTTTATCAAGTACTTATGATAGCGAAATGCCTGCAGTATTTCCTGCGCAAAAGAAAATGTATGCTGGTGACATGAATGATGTACTTACATTATTCGGAGAAGGCGACAGTGCTACATTTAAAGTGAATTTAGATACGATGGCTGCTCAAAGCAAACAACCAAAGCCAGAGCAGTTCAAAAACGATAAATACATCACTTTTACCGTTAAAATCGAAAAAGTATTCAAGAAAAATGCTGGTGAGGCAGATTCAACTTTCCAGAAGAGAGCAACTGAGTTTTTCCAGGCAGATTTCAAAGAAAGAGCTGAAAAACAAAAAGCTGCTGAACCTGCAAAAATCAAAGCTTTTATTGAAGATAATAAGTTAGATGTTAAAACTACGCCAAGTGGTTTAAGCTATGTTATTGAGAAGCCAGGTTCTGCAGAAAAAGCTGTGGCTGGTGATACGATTTTAGTTGACTATACAGGTCGCGTTACTAAAAAGGGCAAGAATGGTATTTACAAAATTTTTGATACCAGCGATGAGAAATTAGATAAAAAAGAAGGTAATACAAGACCAGGTAAACCATACGGCCCACAGAAAATGGCTTTAGGACAAACAGTACCAGGTTTTGATGAGGCTTTACAAATGATTGGTAAAGGTGGAAAAATTAAAGTTATTATTCCATCTAAATTAGGTTATGGTGAGCAAGGTGCTCCACAGGCGGGAATTATGCCGAACAGCCCAATTGTATTTGATCTTGAAATTAAAGATATTATCAAGCCAAAAGCTGGTGCAGCCCCTGTTGCTACAGCCCCGGTTAAGAAATAATAATTCTTAATGTTTTAGAAAGTCCTGCCTAGCAATAGGCGGGACTTTTTTGTGTAAGGGAGTTCTATAGTTTTACATTGGAATTGTGCTTTGATGATTTGTGTTTCTGCTTTTTAACATATTATCGCATATCTTTGTACCGATCAAATCATATCGGGCTTTAACCAATAAGTTGATGGAGCAATCGCTTAGGGTTAAATAACAACATTAAAAATGAAAGGAAAAGTATTAGTTGTTGCATTTGCAGTGACATTGGGACTTGCAGCATGCAATAAATTCGAAAAGGGTGAAGGTGGGATGACCTACAAGATCTATAGCAGTGAAGGAAAACCAAAAATTCAGGAAGGAGACTACGTAAAGTTAAACGGTGTTGAAACTGTTGAAACGACTACCAACCCTGATTCGGTAATGGTTAATACCTATGATAATGAACGGCCTGCTTTTTTTGCGATTACAAAATCAATGTTTCCAGGCGATTTAACTTCCGGATTAAAACTATTAGGAGAGGGGGACAGTGCTGTTTTTAAACTTAATCTTGATTCGATGGAAAAATATTCAGGTACCCCGAATCCAAAGAATTTAAAATCCAAGATTGCCACTTTTACTATCAAAATTGAGAAGGTGTTACACAAGGGAAATGATGTTGATTCGATTTTTGATGCAAAGAAAAGATTGTTTTTTGAGGCAGAATATAAGGCCTTAAATGAGAAAAATAAAGTAGTTGAGCCAGCTAAGATTAAGAAATACATTGATGAGAATAATCTGAAGGTGACTACGGCTCCATCTGGATTAAATTATATTATTGAGCGTCCGGGTAATAGTGAAAGAGCAAGTTTAACTGATACAGTAGTAATGGACTACACGGGCCAGTTTACTAATAAAAAGTCTGACGGAAAATTAAACGTATTCGATACTTCGGATGCGCGAATTGCGAAGGATGCAGGTATATTCTCTGAAAGCGTTCAGTATATTCCACGTAATTTGCCTTTGGGACAGCTCCCTCAGGGGGTAATCCAGGGGATTCAGCTGATTGGTGTTGGTGGTAAGATAAAGATGATTCTGCCATCGAAACTGGCTTTTGGCGAAAACGGTGGAGGGCCATTTAATCCATTTACCCCTTTGGTATTTGACGTTGAACTGAAAAGAATTATTAAGCCGGTTGGTAGTTTGCCGCTAAGCAAATAGCTTTACACGAACGTGTTTAGCAACAAAAAATGCAACCTTAAAGGTTGCATTTTTTGTTAGGGTGTAGTGTTGGATTAATGAGTGATGGAATGGCTGAATTATTGAATTTTCAGGGCCAGTTTTTGAAAGGATTCTGGGTTAAGTTTGAATTGAAGTATTTTTGTTCGTGTGTAACTTCTTTATCAATCCAGATGGGTAAATCAAAGTATTCATCCTCTGAAGACAGTTCTATTTCAGCCACGATCAACCCGCTGTTATCACCGAGAAAAACATCAATTTCCCATAGCTTTTCTTCGTGAACAATTTCATAACGGATTTTTTCAAGTTCCTGATCGGAAAAATGATCCAGTAATTCGAGGGCTTCCTGCAAAGGAACTTCATATTCATATTCCAACCGGGAGGCACCTATTGAAATGCCTTTAATGGTTAACCATCCTTTTGAGTCTGCCACTCTTACTCTAATCGTTTTGTCAGGATTGGTTAAAATGTAACCTTGTCTTAAATGTTTACCTTCTGGCTTGCTTAATTTTTCCCATTCTGAGGGATTTAAAAGGAATTTTCTTTCTATTTCCTTTCCCATTATCTTGATCTTTTTTGTAAATCAGTTACCGGAATACTAATCAGCCTGCCCGCTGGTTGTTTGCCCTTATAAGTGATTATCCTTAAAATGCTTGCGTCTTTTGGCGGGACAATTGCGGCAGTATATTTGGGATAAAAGCGATCGGGAGTAGAATTGTCGAAACTGTAATAAATATCCAGCCCGTCAATTTCCGGTGTAAGTTCGATCATCAATTGCTTGTCTGGAGACCTTTTTACACTAATCATTGGGTCGTAAATGGCAGGAGAATATTTAGTTTCTGCCAAGTCTAATCGTTTGAAATGTTCCTCTGTACGCTGTACGAAGTTTGTCCAGTTTTTCTTTTCGATTGGGCTCCATACTGATTCAGAAATGGCAAAAGCACGAGGCCAAAGCATATATTGTACCTGGCGGAAATTAAAGATCTGTTCTGTCCACAGGTTCGCCTGTCCACCTATTACATATTGTGCATTTACGCTTGCCGGAACGGGATTAAATTGATATGCTTTATTTAGTCTTAGGGAAGCATATACGCGCGGTTCGGTAACTACATCAGCCTGCATGTAATCCAGGTAGGCAAATTCTGTTGGGCTCATCACAACGTTGTGTTTGTCATTAGCTGCCTGAATTCCATATTTCATTCCTCTCCAACTCATCACTGCGGCCGTTGGAGATACACCACCATCGAGGATTTCATCCCAGCCCATAAACTTCTTGCCCTTAGCCATTACAATCTGCTCTACTCTTTTTTCGAAATAAGCCTGCACCTGAGGGATGGTTTTTAAGTTTTCACGTTGCATTAATGCTTTTACCTGATCGTTCTTTTCCCAGAAATTATGGGAAGCTTCATCTCCTCCCATGTGAATATAATCAAAGGGGAAAAGTTGAGCAATTTGCGTGATTACGGTGTCGAGAAAATTATATACTTTTTCATTTGCGGGGCAGAGTGTATTATCAACCAAGGCAATTGGAGGAGCGCCACGGCTCCAGTCCATAATTTTTTCCCCTGAACGTACCTTATAATTTACTGCATCAGGTGTGCAGGAAAGTTCAGGGTAAGATGCGATTATTGCTAAGCTGTGTCCGGGTACATCAATTTCGGGAAGGATATTTACGAAACGTTCCTGAGCATATTGTACCAGTTCTTTAATATCGTCCTGAGTATAGAATCCACCGTAGGTACGAGGTTCATCGGCCGTTGGCGGAACGAAATCGCCGAAAGTGCCTACCTTTTTTACACTCCATGCGCCTACTTCAGTAAGCTTTGGTAAGCCTTTAATTTCGATTCTCCAGCCTTCATCATCTGCTAAGTGCAGGTGTAACAGGTTAAATTTATAACGGACCATATCATCGATGAATCTTTTCACTTCATCTTTGGTAAAAAAGTGGCGTGCCACATCGAACATCAGGCCTCTCCAGCCCAGTTTGGGATAATCCACCACATCAACGCAGGGTAACCTCCATTTCCGGTTGTCGATCAGCTCTTTGCTTTCTATTTCAATGGGGAAAAGTTGTATTAAGGATTGTGCTCCCCAGAATATCCCTGCAGGTTTATTTGCTGTTATGACTATTTGTGTAGGGTTAACATTAAGCTTATAGCCCTCATTTCCCAATTGTGGATCGGCCTGGCTGTTAAGAATCAGTTTAATTGTGGGATGTGTAGCATTATTTACGACACTGACGAATTTTCCCGTTGATGTACCTATGCGGTCGGATAAGAAGGTGATACTTTGTTTAAGTTCGGCACTTTTGACCGCCTGGATGATTACGTTTTCGGGTAAGGTAAATGTACCTGTCTTTTTCATCAAAGATACAGGTTCCGGAATTATGGCAACCGGGGTTTGAGATACTGTACTTTCGGTATCACCGATTTCTGGTTCACTTACTATGTTTTGGGCATATAAATTAGCTACTGCGATGCAGAAGCTAATCATCAGGATTAATTTCTTCATTATTTTTTAAACTGCGGAAAGACCGGGTAAGTATTAACCTGCAATTTATTAAAAAGATTTCAATTCAGATTGTTTTGATTTGGTTGCCTTTCAAATTGGGACTTGTAGCTGTTAGGCGATAATCGCCTGGATAAATGCTTCATGCAGATTTTTGCTAAAAGGAGAGTTTTTATCTAACCGCTCAGGATGCCATTGTATGAAAAGCAGGAAGGACTTGTTATCCGGATGAAGCCTTTCCATTGCTTCAACAACGCCATCTGCAGATATTGCGGCCGCTACCAGGCCTTTACCCGTTTTATCCGTGCTTTGGTGGTGGTTGCTGTTTACAAGGCCCCTGTCGGTATTTACAATGGTGCTTAACCAGGAAGATGGATTGACAATGATTTCATGGTAACGGTCGCTTTTATCGGGCATTTTTGAGTGGTCGAATTTCCCCCAGCTTGGGATATCGGGAATAAGCGTACCGCCAAAGAAAACATTTCCTACCTGAATTCCCCGGCAAATGCCCAACAGGGGTATGTTATTAGCTTCGGTGAATTCCAGTACTTTGAATTCGAACTCATCACGTTTTTCATCTATATCACCCTCATAGCAGTAATGATAGTATTCTGGTAAGTTATAGAATCGTGGATGAACGTCTTCCCCGCCGGTAAGTACAATGCCCTGGCATCTGGTGATTTCATCAAAATTATTTAGTTTGTACCCGAGCTGGATCACCTCAACATCATCGTTGTATGCCATCACCCAGTCGCGGTAAATCGAAAATTTGCTGCAGTCTGTTACACCTATAATAATTTTTTCTGACATGGTTCTCTTTTCCGTAAGGGATACTAAAATATAGAAAAGATTTCAATTACTTAAAGGCCAATCATCATGGCATTATTTGAATTGAGGAGGAAGTTAAAAAAGCAGCCTGTTATGGCTGCTTTTCTGAAGTTAATTTAAGTCTCTGTTTTTATTGATATTCTGACTATCTCTTGTGTTTTTTTGCACAATAATGGCGCCAAAAATGGCCAGTAAAAATGCAAAAGCATAAAATCCCTTTTCGCTTGGGAGCAGCATGGCGTTCCACAAGCCGATAATGAGTAAGGTAATTGTTAACAAGGTGGAAAACCAACTCAAGCCGTAATAGATTTCGGTTACTGGAATCCCTTCGATTCTGTCGCGTACAGCTTTCTGCAATGATATTACAGCAAAAAGGCCAAACATTAGCACAGTAAAATAATATCCTTTTTCGTTAAGTAGCATTTCGGAACGCCAAAGGCCTACGATAAAGCCAATCATCCCGATGCCTAATGCAATCCAGGCAGCTGCCATGAATGCATTTGATGGTTTTTGATTCATTGTTTAGAGTTTAATTTAAGGGTTAGAAGTAGCAGCTATTGGGGCAGCGAAACTATCAAACTGATTTACCGAAAATCCGACTTTCTTTAATCCAGCTTCAAAGGCATCCGTTTTGCCGACTATAACTACGCGTGTGTTATCATGGTTATAGTATTTTTTTGCCACTCTCAGTACATCATCAGTGGTAACAGCATTTAATTTCTGCAGATAGGTACGATAAAAATCTTTCGGTAAATTGTTAATCAGGATGCTGCTGGCAAAACCAGCTGTTCTTGCGGGGTTCTCAAGGCCCAGGGCAAAACTACCATTGTATAAATTTTTAGCATTTTGTAACTCCTCAGCGGATACTTTTTCTGTTCTGATGCTATTGATTTCATGTAGGAACTCTACCACTGCACTATCGACCTTTTCATTTCTAACAGCAGCATTGGCTGAGAATTTCGACTGAAAACGACCTGCACCAGTACTGGAGTATGCGCCATAGGTAAAGCCGTGTTTTTCACGTAAGTTATTAAATAATCTGGATTCAGAACCACCTCCTAAAATCTGATTAGCAAGCAAGACCGGGAAATAATCAGGGTTGCTCATTGGCAAATCAATCAGGTTAACCACCGTAATTTCTGACTGTACAGCATTGCTGACGTTGATAATATCAACTTCTGTTTTTGCAGGATTGCTGACTTTTGCCAATACAGGCAAAGTCAAAGTTGCTCCTTTCCAGTCTCCGAAAGCTTTTTCAGCAAGTGCTTTGGCAGCCTCAGGTTTAATATCTCCAACAAAAGTAAGATAACCGCGAGAGGGTGTAATGTATTTTGCGTAGGCTGCTTTCACATCTGCCAGCGTTAAGGCAGTGATCGAAGCTTCTGTTTCGAACTCACCGTTTGGATGTTTTTTTCCATAGGCCAGTGCATTTACTACCCGGCCAGATATTGCCTTTGCACTTTTTTCGTTGGACTTGAGGCCTGTAAGCGTTTGGGATTTCAGTTTTTCAAATGACCCGGCCGGAAAGGCTGGTTGACGGATACTCTCTGCCATCAGTGCAAATGCCTGTGGAAAGTAGCGCGTTAATGCAGTTGCAGAGCCTCCATTAGAACCGGCACTTACATCTGCCCCAAGCTGATCTACAGCCTCATCAAACTGGGCTTTAGTTTTTGATGTTGTTCCTTCATTTAACATGCTACCCATCAGGTTCACCACACCGGCTTTGCTGCCTTCAGTTATAGGGCCTGCATCTATGCTGTAGCTTGCAGAAACTTTCGGTAGTTTGTGATTTTCCACAACAAGAATGGTAATTCCGTTGGCTAATTTATAGATGGCCGGATCACCGATGGTAATTACCGGCGCGGGGCCCGGTTTCGGCTTTTGGCTGCGATTTATGGTTTGTGCTGAAATGCCTTGAGCCAATAAGGAAACAGCGGCTAATATGAATAATTTTTTCATGATTTTGAATATTGTTATGAAAAGCGATCGCTTATTTCTTTGGTAAGTAATACAAAACAACTCGTTGGTTTTTGCCCAGGTATTTTTTAGCCACGTCTCTTATTTCCTCTCGTGTAATCGATCGGATTACCTCTAATTCTTTATTGATGTCGTTGGTATCCTTATCATGGAAAGTATAGCCTGCTGCAAGGTTTTCGGCCACGCCGAGCATTCTGCTGTTTGCACTTACATAATCGTTTTCGAATTTATTCTGTAATTTTTTATAATCACTTTCGCTTATTAATTCGGTTTGCAAGCGAGCTACCTCTTCATCAATATCTTTCAATAAATCATTTAGTGGCGTATTTTTGTTTGGAAGTGCGAGGGTGATGTAAGCACCATAATCTTCAAGGCTGTAATTAAAGGCGGCAACCTGCAATGCCGTTTTCTTTTCATCGACCATCTTAGTGCTTAATCTTGAACTGCCACCGCCTGATAGAATCGAACTGATCATTCCTAAAATTTTACTATCTCTACTTTTCATTCCCGGAACACGGTATGCAGCGAAAATTGCCGGAATCTGGATATTGGCATCGTAAGCGGTGTCGATGATTTCTTTTGTGATTTCAGGTAAGGTGTACGTTTTACGAACTACCGCTGCACCTTTAGGTACTTCATTAAAATATGATTTAACAAGTGATTTTGTTTTGTCTACGTCTAAATCGCCGGCAATGGTTAGCACTGCATTGTTTGGAACATAGTATTTTTTAAAGAAAGCAATAAATTCATTTAGCTTGGCGGCATTTAAATGTTCCATGGAACCGATCGGCTGCCAACGGTAAGGATGTCCATCAAATAAATGTGAAAAGATTTTTTCTGTGAATTTTCCGTAAGGTGAATTATCGATACGAAGACGTTTTTCTTCTTTAACGACTTCATTCTGAGTTTTAACTCCAGTTTCATTAATTACCGGGTGTAGCATTCTTTCACTTTCCAGCCATAATCCGAGTTCCAGCTGGTTGGACGGAAACACTTCGTAATAAAACGTACGGTCTTGTGATGTATTGGCATTATTCTGCCCACCATTACTGCTCACCAGCTTCATAAATTCACCACGTTTGATATTGTCGGAACCTTCAAACAGTAGGTGTTCGAAGAAATGTGCAAATCCTGTACGCTCTGTTTCCTCGTCCTTTGAGCCTACATGGTACATCACCGAAACGGCAACAACGGGTGCAGTTTTATCCTGGTGAAGAATGACATGCAGGCCATTGTCCAGATCAAATTCTGTAAACTGTACCTTCTGTGCAGAAGCACTAAAGCACAGGCCAGAAATAGCCAGAGCAAAGAGAAATCTTTTTTTCATGAGTATAAATTGTTTTTTAATGATTAGAAATAATCAAAAGCAGGAAGCGAGAGAGCATTTCGTTTGTATATTAATTATCCACTCATTAATATGATTGGATTTGGGCTAAAATAATGCATTTAAATAAAAAAAGCGAGTAATTATACCCGCTTTTTGAATAATTTTTATCTCCAGGCTTTATATTGATTAATTAAGCCGTTTGTAGAACTATCATGACTGGATACTTTCTCCTCGCCTGCTAATTCAGTCAGAATCTTTTTAGCCAGCTGCTTACCCAGTTCCACCCCCCACTGGTCAAAGCTGAATATGTTCCAGATAACGCCCTGAACAAAGATTTTGTGTTCATACATGGCGACCAGGCTTCCTAAAGAGTATGGCGTAATCTTTTTCAATAAAATGGAGTTGGTTGGACTATTGCCTTCAAATACTTTGAAAGGTGCAATTGTTTTAATTTCATCCTCGGACTTACCTTCTTTCTCCAGTTCGGCAGTTACTTCTTCTTCTGTCTTGCCGTTCATCAATGCTTCGGTTTGTGCGAAGAAGTTAGAGAGCAGTATGGGATGGTGATCACCTAAAGGGTTTAAGCTCTGTGCAGGGGCAATAAAATCTGCAGGGATAATTCTGGTGCCCTGGTGAATGAGCTGATAGAAGGCGTGTTGGCCATTCGTTCCGGGCTCACCCCAGATAATCGGACCTGTTTCATAATCTACCTCCTTACCGTTACGATCTACGTGCTTGCCATTACTTTCCATGTCGCCTTGCTGAAAATAGGCTGAAAAGCGGTGCAGGTATTGATCGTAAGGTAAAATTACCTGTGTTTCCGCGTTATAAAAGTTGATGTACCAAACACCTAATAATCCGAGGATTACCGGGATATTAGTTTCGAATTCTGCTGTTTTAAAATGATTGTCGGTAGCATGGGCACCTGCCAGTAGTTGTTTAAAATTATCAAAACCGATGCTTAATGAGATTGAAAGACCAATGGCGCTCCACAGTGAGTAGCGGCCACCAACCCAATCCCAGAATTCAAACATATTTTCGGTGTCGATGCCAAAAGCTGAAACGTCTTTAGCATTTGTAGATAATGCAGCAAAATGTTTTGCAATGTCTTCTTCTTTCCCCCCTTTTTCCAGGAACCAGGAACGTGCAGAATGTGCGTTTGTCATGGTTTCCTGAGTAGTGAAGGTTTTTGATGCTACCAGAAACAATGTTGTTTCGGCATTCAATCCGGATAGTGTTTCAGCAATATGGGTACCATCAATATTTGAAACAAAGTGGATATTCAAATGATTTTTGTAATGCTTCAACGCTTCAGTAACCATTACCGGACCCAGGTCGGAACCACCTATACCAATGTTAACGATATCCGTAATGGCTTTACCCGTATAACCTTTCCATTCGCCGCTGATAATGCTATTGCTGAACTTCTCCATTTTAGCAAGCACTGCATTTACTTCAGGCATCACATCTTTACCATCGACTAATATTGGTGTATTGCTCAGGTTTCTTAATGCGATATGGAGTACTGAACGATCTTCTGTTTCATTGATTTTATCACCCGCGTACATTGATTTGATGGCTTCATCGAGTTTGCACTCACGGGCCAATTGTATTAATAATGCAAGTGTTTCATCACTGATGCGGTTTTTGCTATAGTCTAATAAAATGTCTTCAAAAAAAACAGAAAACTTGTTGTAACGATCTGCATCCTCGGCAAAAAGATCCTTAATGCTTTTTTGATTGATATCGATAAAATGGTCGGCTAAGTATTTATATGCCTCAGTTTCTGTGAAATTTATTTTAGGTAACATAATCTTTCTTTTTTTGTAAAAGTAATAAAGCAAAAATTTAAAATGGTCTTTTTAATGTTCAAAAAACATTAACAAATTTTTAATGCAGGGAAAAATAGTTTTTGCAGGTTGACCGGGTTTAAGTTAAAAGACTATTAAAGTTATCGACTTCTTTTTTTAAAAACTTTTAAATGATTAGTTTAGAGCATCCTTAACCTAAACCCTTCTTTCATGAAAAAAATATACTTATTCGGCTTTAGCATTTTATCATTCAGCACATTTGCTCAAAAATCGCCTTTAAATGTACAGGTTGCAAAAAAAGCCGACGCCATTGAACAAAAGGTAATCTCCTGGCGCAGGGATTTTCATGAACACCCCGAATTGGGCAACCAGGAAGTAAGAACGGCAGGGATTATAGCAAAGCACCTCGCATCTCTAGGTATTACAGTAAGTAAGGGCGTAGCCAAAACTGGTGTTGTTGGGGTTTTGAAGGGTGGTAAGCCAGGTCCTGTGGTTGCTCTTAGAGCAGATATGGACGGTTTGCCAGTAAGCGAAAGGGTGAATATTCCATTTGCATCAAAAGTAAAAACACAATACAACGGCCAGGAAGTTGGGGTAATGCATGCGTGTGGCCACGACAGTCACATAGCGATACTGATGGGAGTTGCTGAAGTTCTGGCAGCTATGCAAAAGGATATTCCGGGTACGGTGAAATTCATTTTTCAGCCTGCTGAAGAAGGTGTACCTGCCGGTGAAGAAGGTGGTGCAGCTTTGATGATTAAGGAAGGCGTACTGGAGAATCCCAAAGTTGAGGCTATTTTTGGCCTTCACATCAATTCGCAAACCGAGGTTGGCAATGTTACCTACAGGCCGGGCGGCACAATGGCGGCTGTTAACGACATGAAAATAACGGTTACCGGTCGTCAGGCCCATGGTGCATACCCCTGGAGCAGTATTGACCCAGTTGTAATTTCTGCGCAGATTATTAACAATTTACAGACCATTGTGAGCCGGAATTTAAATGTAACCGAAAATCCGGGTGTGGTAACCATAGGCGCCATTAACGGTGGTGTCCGTTCTAATATTATTCCAGAAAAAGTGGAAATGTTGGGTACTGTACGCAACTTCAGTAAAGAAGATGAAGCGATGTTTATCGAACGCATTAAAACGATTGCGATGAAAACGGCCGAGGCTGGAGGCGGAACTGCTGAAGTGAAAATCCCATATAGCAACCATTACCCAGTAACTTTTAACAATGTTGTACTAACCGAAAAAATGTTGCCCAGCATGCAGGCCACTGCTGGTAAAGACCACGTGCTGCTAAGGCCACCGGTAACAGGTGCCGAAGATTTTTCATTTTTTCAGGAAAAGGTACCTGGTTTGTTTGTGTTTTTAGGAGGTATGCCAAAGGGCAAAGATCCATTGAAGGCACCTTCGCATCACACGCCAGATTTCTATCTGGATGAAAGTGGTTTTGTTCTGGGGGTGAAGTTGCTGTCAAATTTAACGCTAGACTACATGACCATGAAGAAATAAACATAAATGGCTGAAGCGAAAATTCAGCCATTTATGTTTCATTATTTTTTAACCTGAGATTTCTTTCCAAACTGTCGGGGATAGTATGACAGGGTTGTCATAAAATACTGTTGCAGCACATTCTGTGTTCCTAAAGTAAAGCTGTTAGAACTTCCATAATTTAGGATATTGGTGTTTTGGTGCAATAAATCTAATGCAGACATTTTAAACTCCGCATTATTGCCCTTCAAGAAGCGGTAGATGGCACTGGCATTCCAGATTGCAAAATTTATATCTGCAGCATTTTGTGAGGTGCTTTTATTGAATGTAATATTACTGTTCAGGGTTAATTTCTTAGTGATGTTGTAGCTGGAGCTAAATGTTGTTGCCAGGTTCTTTCCGCTATATTTTGTATTAAAGGCTTCTTGTTTGGATCTATAAGTGCCGTAGGTTTGCTTAAAATCCAGGGCAAGATAAGCTTTATATGTATAGGTTAATCCTAATGAGGAATTTGTATTTAAATTACTTGAATAAGTGAAAGCGGTGTTAATGTATTCGGGATTTTTAGTCAAATTGACATATGATGCTAATTCGAACTGGATTTCGGAAGTTTTGAATCTATAAGCTTTTCTGATGTTACCACCAAGGTAGATGTATTTGTTACCATCTGCATTAGTAAGGAAAATACTTCTCCTATTGAGGTTATCAATAAAAGTGCTGTCGATGATATTATTTTCTATCATACCCGCACGGATATTCAGGTTATAGTTTAAGGTGTTTTTATTGGTTTGGTCATAATGATTGAAGTTAAAAGCAATTGTTCTTTCAACACCTGGCTTTAAATTTACGTTTCCACGCTGAACACTGTAGAGGTTGGTGCTATCAACTAAAGGTGCTAACTGGTTGATGGTTGGAATTCGCATATTTGTATTGAAACTGATACTGTAATTTCTATAGTATTCTCCGTATTGGTTATCACTGTAACTAACATTGGCTTCGGGAACAAACTGGCTGTAGTTTCTTTTAATGTTTTGTATGGAACGGTCCGATTGGTTATCCTGATAAACGAACCTTTGTTTTGGGGTAATCCTGATGGACAGGTTTTTGTAGAAGCGGTTTGAAAGTGATTTGTAAAAAGACTTGCTTACACTAAAGCCCATAGCATCGTCAATGTAGTTTGTATTGATTTTATTGCTCAGGTATTGGTTTACTTCATAATTGTTAGTACCGGTATTTAAATCCTGCACATGGTTATTGTCTTTTGTATTGGAAAAGTTTATCTCATTGTTTAGGGCCAATTCGATATTCCATAATTTATTTTTACCGAAAAGCATTGATCTGAGATCGAGAAACTCCAGGTTTAGCTGTTGGTCAATTTTATTGTTTTTTGTTTGATACTTTCTGTTAAAATTCTGATTGGGCACAGTACTGATAAAAGACTTAAAATCGGTGATGTTTAGCCCGTTGTTTTCACTATTAGAAATGGCCAGATTATAATTTGCATTGAAACCCTTGATGAGTTGTTTGGGCTTCATGTAGTTTTGGCTGTGGCGGTAGTTTGCCTGAAAGTTAAAGTTCGAATTTTGATAATCGTTTGATGAAATGGTATTATTTGTACTGGTTACAACACCTTGGTTGTTGGTGGCATTTCTGAAAATTTCGTTATCAGAGTTTCCATTATTGGTTGTCAGTGCCTGGTTAATTTTTAATGAGTTATTTTTCCTGATCCATTCATAGTCTGAGTCAAACTTCTGGTTAATGCTGCTTGAGGTTGTTTTGTTGCTCCATTTTTCAAAAACCTTTTCATTTTCACTTACCGAAGTTGTGGTTAAAGCATCGGTAAGGTAATCGGTATCTTTGTTTTGCAGAAAGTAGTTGGCGTTTAAAGTATTCTTATTTTCCCATGTTGGTTTTTCAACAAAATTGTAGGTAAATGCCACTCCGGTAGCGGTGGGCTGGTTAATACCATCAGCCCTGAAGTCGGGTTGATATTCTACGTTGGTGCCGACCCCTTTAAAAGTGCTGTTCAAAGTTAACTGCCTTATGCTATTTAGTGATTTGTTGATATTGTTGCCGGCCCCGACTATGGCCAGTTGCATTTTAGGACTAAAAACATTAAAGCTAACATCGGCTTCATAACGTTTACCGGTACCGTATCCAATGCCAATTTTGCCGAAATAGCCTACGTCTTTACCTTTTTTAAGCTTCAGATTCATGGTTAGGGTAGAATCCAAAGGGTTGTTTTTATCTTTTACCGTATTGTAGACCTGAATTTTATCAAGTGCATTTTTAGCGATATTTTGGGTGGCCACCTTAGCATCGCCCCCAAAAAATGATTTGCCGTTTACCAGGACGCTTTTTACTTCCCTTCCATTAACTGTAATCTGACCATCGCCCCAAAGGGTGATATTGGGTATTTTTCTCAATAAGTCTTCCACCACTGCATTGCTGTCCAGTTTAAATGCCGCGGCATTGAATTCCAGGGTATCACCGTTCATTCTGATGGGAGGTATCGTCACCGTTACTTCCTGCAAGCTAATGTCCTTCGGGTTAATAATAAGTGTTTGCAGATCGATAAAATTCTTATCAGTGGGAATGCTGAATTTTTTACGCAGGGTTTGATAGCTTACGTGACTTACTTCCAGTTGTAACGAAGTGCCTACGGGCAGGTTTTTAAAACTAAACTCACCATAATTATTGCTGATCTGATAGCTAATCAGACTACTATCGGCAGCTTTGTAGATTGAAACCGTAGCCGATTTTAGGGCATAATTATGGGTAGTGTCGCGAATTATCCCTTTGGTTGAACCGGGTAAGGTGGGTTTGCTTTGCTGGCCAAACATAGGTTTTGCGATTACCAGCAAGGTGATGAAGGTAAGCAGCTTGAAAAAGTTGAGCATGAGAGGGGAGTTAATTTTGTTTTGGCTTTAGCTGGATGATTACGGGATTGCTTTTTTTGTTCTGGGTTTCAAAATATTTGGTCAATACCGGGTTGTAAGTTCTGTTTTTTCCGGCATTTAAATCTTTAAAGGAAAATAAGGCTAAGGAAGAGTAGCTGGTATAAAAATATCCGTTATCGAAGGTATGGAAACCATAATTTGCAAAATCATAGTAAGATCCGCTATCGGTAACCGGAAGGAATTGTGAGAGCGAATCGGGCTCTATATTTTTTATGGAGGTTAAATCACCTGTTTTAAGATTATAAATAAGTGAGTTTTTTTTATCCTGACTAAAGCCCCAGCTGTTGGCTTTGAAGTAAAGGTTATCGCCGATGATATAGGCATTGCTTAACCCATATACCTGATCTTTGTTTTTTTCGAAATATTCGACCCTTTTATTTTTGTATTCTGGAATGGCCATAAAATTAGAGGGGATAGAAATACTGGCGGGGAAAATAATCCTGTAAGCTAAAGACAAGGCTTTGGGTTTAATTTTATATATACTGTAGTCATAATAGTTAATGTACAGCAACTCATTTGGAATACCAGAATCGGTAATGGGATTTCCTGATCCGATAAACTGTTCGGTTTTATAGCTATCTTTTGCGAAAGGAAAATACAGGGCTATTTCTTTATCTTTATTTAGGATAGCCAAATTATAGTTTGTACTATCCTTATCATTTTTAGAAATATAATAGGGAGCAATTATCGTTGTGCTGTCTGCGTATCTGATGTATCTATCTTCTATTTCTTTATCGCGGTTTACCGGACTTTTTTTGACCAGTTTCCCATCCAGATCGAAAAAGAACTGATTTTTTCCTGAAGATATCCTGATCATGAAATCATCATTATGTTTAATGAGGTTGAAGCCATAGAATACTTGTTTTTCTTTTTCATCAGCATCGGCATCCATTTTACTGCTGTTTACCTTTGCCCTGAATTTTCCATCTTTATAAAATATGAGCACAGATTTGGTATCGTAATCATAGATGATGTAACAATCTTTGGTTAGTTTAAGCTGGTTTATCGACCCAAATAAGCTTTCCTTTGTGGTTTCGAGGGGTATGAATTTTACTTCACTAAATACCTGTGAAACTAAGGCACCGCGTGATGCTTCCGGATCGATGCGTAGGGTTACCATTTCCGAGCTGTCAATTTTAGTGGTTTGTGCCCAGGCAGGCGCACAGCACAGCAGGTACCCGAGGAGAATAGAGAGTAGTTTATTTAGCATGACTAGTATTTAAAACGTTTTAGTACCGTTGCCCTTTTTCAGATATTATTTGATAAAATGTTGAAATAATAAAATTGTAATTTGTCTGATCTGATGAAATGGTTCTGAAAATTAGTGAATTAAAATTGTATTTATCTGTTAAATTTTGGTTTTAACAAAATTTAACAGCTTGTAATTTTTAAGCTTTTTAAAATGAATAATTGGGACTTTCTCTGGTTGAAATGAATTTAGTTTTGCCTGTTTGATAATTTCAATATCCCATTATACTATATTTGTTGAATGACCAAAGAACAAGTTCAGGATTTAAGAGACAGGGTAACGTCTCTGAGGAGGTATCTTTGACGTTGATGAGCTACTTTACGCCATTCGCGAAGAAGAAAAATTAACCATGGCGCCCGATTTCTGGGACGATCCAAAAAAAGCAGAGAAAATACTTGCCGAAATCAGTGCCAAGAAGAAATGGACCGATGGCTACGATGATGCCTATAATGCGGTAGAGGATGTAGTTGTCATGTACGATTTTTTTCAATCGGGTGATGCTTCGGAAACAGAATTGCAGGAACAGTTCGATACCAGCAAAAAGTCGGTAGAAGAACTGGAACTGAAAAATATGCTTCGAAACAAAGAAGACCAGCTGCCGGCGGTAATGCAGATTACGGCAGGGGCAGGAGGTACCGAGAGTTGCGATTGGGCCAGTATGCTGTTGCGGATGTATTTAATGTGGGCAGAGAAAAATGGCTACAAAATTACCGAGCAGGATTATGCTGAGGGCGATGTGGCGGGAATAAAATCGGTAACCATTGAGATAAAAGGCGATTTTGCTTACGGGTATTTGAAGGGGGAAAACGGAGTACATCGATTGGTACGTATATCGCCATTTGATAGTAACAACCGCAGACATACTTCATTTGCATCAGTTTATGTTTATCCGTTAGTTGATGATACGATTGAGATAGATGTTAATCCGGCAGATATTGAATTTGAAACTTTCAGGGCTGGTGGCGCTGGCGGGCAAAACGTAAATAAGGTTGAAACTGCGGTTCGTTTACATCACAAGCCTTCGGGTATCATTATCAAGAACCAGGAGTCGAGATCGCAACTTCAAAATAAAGAAAATGCAATCCGTTTGCTGAAATCGCAGTTATATGAGATTGAAATGCGTAAGCGTATGGAAGCCTCGGCGGCAATTGAAGGCAGCAAGAAGAAGATTGAGTGGGGCTCGCAAATCAGAAGTTATGTTTTAGATGACAGGAGGGTAAAAGATCACCGTACCAATTATCAGACTTCAAATCCGGACGCCGTATTGAACGGAGATATTAGTGAGTTTTTAAAAGCATATTTAATGGAGTTCTAATTATTCAAAAATGAAGAGATCAATCTTACATCTAATAGTGTTTTGTATGGGTATTACTTTTTTAAATGCCCAGGAAATTATTCCGCTTTATACTGGCGAAATACCTGGCGCAAAGCCTACACCGGCTGAATATGTAGAAAAAACTGAGGTAAGGGCCAACGGTACTTTGAGTATTACCAAAGTTTCTGTACCTACCCTAACTGTTTATGAAGCCCCTAAAAACATTGCAACCGGTACGGCAGTAATTATTTGTCCGGGTGGGGGCTATGGTGCATTGGCATTCAGTCACGAAGGTATTGATGTGGCCAAGAGGTTTAATGCCATTGGTGTTACGGCTTTTGTATTTAAGTACCGTTTGCCGAGCGATCAGATTATGGTTGATAAAGCTTACGGACCTTTGCAGGATGCTGAGCAGGCGATTTATCTGGTGAGAAAGTATGCTAAAAAATACGGCATTAAAAAAAATAGAGTTGGTTTTCTGGGCTTTTCTGCAGGTGGTCATTTTGCATCAACGTTAATTGCACATTATAGTAATTTAAAGATTAGTAACCCTGAGAAAATTAATCTTCGTCCTGATTTTGGGGCACTTATTTATCCTGTAATTAGTTTTGAAGAGTCGGTACATACAGGCACTATGAAAAACCTTTTGGGGCCAACACCTACAGATAGTTTGAAACATTATTTTTCTGCTAACAAAAACGTAAATAAAAAGACACCGCCAACCTTCTTTGTACATGCTAAAGATGATGCAACTGTTCCATACGCCAATAGTATTTTAATGAGCGATGCCTTGAGAGCTGAGGGTATTGATACGGAGGTTTATCTTTATGAAAAAGGAGGTCACGGTTTCGGTTTGATCAATAAAACATCAGCTGTTGATTGGTTTAATTTATTGGCGGCCTGGTTAAAGAAGGAAAAACTTTAGTTATTTCATTTGTTTCACCGATTGGTCAATCACATCAAGTAAGCCATCTGAATAAGGGTCGTCGTTAAGTTCCCAGAACATGATGCCATTTAGTTTATGATCGATGACATATCTGGTTTTCAATGTGATTGATTTTGCGTCGTCGAATGTGACCAGCTGTTTAGTCGCAGAATTGTAGTAATAGGGTGCTTTAGCCAGATCATCCCAATAATAGGTATAGCCATTTTCAGCAGTTAATGTTTTTTTATAATCTCTCGAAGATATACCGTGAAGAAACTTTGTAGGCTGATACAAGCCCTGGTTCGCATCTGCAGTATTTTCAAAAACTCTTGCATAAAACGCTGCGCCCAAAGCAATTTTGTCTGCGGGAACACCATATCTGAGCATTTCTTTAATAGCATAATCGGCAGATAGCTCTTGTTTATCAGTTGAAAACAGGGGAGTATGGTGTCCGCTGGTTGTAGCATACCCACCGACCAAATCATAGCTCATCAAGTTTACGCGATTAACAAGCGGCATTACTTTTTTCCATTCGAAGCATGAGTCGAGGCAGTTTTTGGTCCCACCTGCAGCAAAGCTGATTTCTGCTTTTTTGCCCAATGTTCTGCGCAGTTCTTTAATTAGCCTTGTAAAATGCTGCTTGTCGCTTTCAGCATATTTATGCCCGGGATATCCTAATACGGCCGGGTACTCCCAGTCAATATCAATACCATCGGCATGAAAATAATCGAGCAATGTTTTGGTTGTTCTGGCAAATGTTTTACGTCCATCTGCCCTGCTAAAAACTTCAGAGCAGTTGGGGCAGGCACTCCAGCCACCCATAGCGAGCATTACTTTTAATTCAGGATTACGTTTCCTGAGGGCGACCATGTTTGCAATCAATGCAGAATCTTTGGCGTTGTGGATGAACATACTATCGCCTTTGAGATGGCCAAAGCTATAAATCAGGTGAGTGATCTTTTCTATGGGGTAATTTTCTAAAACTGTTCCGTTTCCCGTATAATATGCAATGACATTGGTCTTGCTGGTCGTTTGCGCATGCATGTTATTTTGGAATACAAACATGGTGAGTGCAATCAACATGATGCTGCAAACGTTTTTGTTGAATTTCATGAAACGGCTTGTTATCGGTTATTCGGAAAGTATAGTTTGTAATTCATTTAGTTCGGCAACTTTATCGGTTGCTCCTGCACTTTCATAAGCGGAGATGAGGTTCCTGATTACCCTTCGGATAATGTCGGTATTGCTACAAGGTCGGTAATACTCTTGCTGAGACTCTAAGTTGAGCTGACGCAAAAACTGATCAACATCATGCTTTCCGAATATATTTCCTTTGTTAAAGGCGTTAATGTAAAAAAGGACACCATATTCTGTAGCGTCTTGCTTGCTTTCATCAATAAAACCCAAAATAAAATGCTGTGGCAAGTTAATGCCATAGATGGGTAAATCAAGTTTTTGAGCAAGGGTAGAATAGATGATGGCAAGCGATATCTGATTTCCTTTTTTGCTTTCAAGCACCTGACTCAGGTAGGAATTTTGAGGGTCGTGATGATTTTTTGTATTCCCGCCAAAGCCATATTGCTGGTAAAGAATATGGTTGATGAGTTTTACTTTTTCTACTGAACTCATTTCATATTGCAATCCCAACCAGATATCTCTTTTGATTTCCTCTATCTGATTGATGACCTTTTGTTCGTCGAGATCTGGGTATTGATAGCGGTTGATAATTAAAGCGCCCTGGAGCAGATCGAATGCTCCGCTCAGGTACCATAGATTCAGGTCTTCTTTAACGGTATTGAACTGGATCTGATGTACGATATTTTCAATACGTTCCTGCAATAATCCGTCGAATGATTGTTCCCAGGCGTTTTCAAGATAATGGATTACCTCACCACCATATTCCATTAATTTTTTTTCTACATGTTGGTAAACTTCCTCATCAGGATCATCCAACAATTTTACTAAAGCACTAATCTCCGAGATATTTTCCATAAAAGATACATACGTTTGCGGTGTTTGTTTACTTTTGCAATATTATGCTACTTCAATTTATTACAGATTATCTTAAACACCGTTTGACAGCTAAAACCCGTCACGGGACGCATTCGCCATTTGTTTATAAGTTAGCTGATGAGGTAATTTACGATTTTAGCGATAAATCTGAATATAAAAATATTGAGGAACAGCGAAAAAAACTTTTTAATGACGATTCTTCCATCACTGTCACCGATTTAGGTGCAGGTTCGCATTTAAATAAGAACAGGACTAAAAAAGTAAGTGAAATTGCCAAGAATGCGTTGAAAAGTCCACGATTAGCCAAGTTAATATATCGTTTAGCTAAAAATACCAATCCTAAAACTGTAATTGAATTGGGGACCTGCCTTGGAATTACCACTTCATATTTGGCTAAGGCATGTCCTGGTGCCGAAGTCATCAGTATTGAGGGTTGCCCACAAACGGCCGGTGTTGCAAGAAACAATTTCGATGATATGGGTATTGAGAATATCGAATTGCATGTGGGTAATTTCGACTTGATTTTACCCGATGTGATTGCAAAACAGCCATCACTTGATTTTGTTTATATTGACGGAAACCATCGTAAGGAGGCTACTTTAAATTATTTTAAATGGTGTTTGCCAAGGGTAACTGAAAGCTCGCTTCTGATTTTTGACGATATCTACTGGAGTGAAGGTATGAAAGAAGCCTGGGCTGAAATTAAGCGTCATCCGCAGGTTACTGTCACGATAGATTTATTCTGGATTGGTTTGGTTTATTTCAAAAAAGGTCAGGTGAAAGAACATTTCAAACTAAAATTTAAGCAATGAGAGAGAAAGCCCAGTTAAAAGGTATACAGAAGCGCTCAGCACTATATATATTGCTGGTTAGCCTTTTTGCCGGGATGTTGGGTTGTGGGGTATCGTTTGTTTTACAGATGAGTATGCTAACGCACATTATGCTGGGCTGGGATTTTTTCTGCATTGTGCTGATATCTCTTCATTGGTATATGTTTTTCAATACTTCATCTTCTGAAACGCATTTAAAGGCCAGGATGCAGGATGAAAGCAGGGAAGAAATTTTTGCAATTGTACTGGTATCTACTTTTGCCGGATTACTAGCAGTAGTATTACTTCTTATTAATAAAGACATTAAAGCGCTTGATCTTGTAACAGCAATTTCAGGTATGTTTTTATCCTGGTTTCTGGTGCATACTACTTTTAGTATGCGATACGCTCACCTTTACTATGGTGATAGCGATGATGACAAAGGTAAAGGTCTGGATTTCCCCGGAGAGGATGAACCTGATTTCATTGACTTCGCCTATTTTTCATTTGTTCTGGGCATGACTTTCCAGGTTTCGGATGTAGAAATCTCTTCACGGCAGTTACGCCGGCTTTCTTTACTACATAGCTTAATTGCATTTGTTTTCAATACTGTAATAGTGGCACTCACCATCAATGCACTTGCGGGTTTGAGTAAGTAACTGTACTTTGGTCTATTTATGTCGCTTACTGTCAATGTTTTAATGTTTGTCATATTATGACGCCAGATCGTTGAGGATATCTGTACGGTATGATTTCGGCAATGAAAAAATAAAACAATCAGAACAACACACGGGTAATGAAGAGGAGCGAAGAAGAAACTAAAAAGCTTCTGCTATGCTAATGTAAAATCCGCTTTGTCGCTGCTCATTACTTCTTTTCTCGCCTACACCGTAATCCAGACGGATACTTATCCCTTTCTCCGGATCGAAGAAGTATCTCAAGCCTGCGCCATAGTTGGGTTTGAAACCTCTGGCGTTAAACTGGTCATTTCCCCAAACTGTTCCTGTTCCTCCAAATAGTGTTGCACCAAAACGAGTATTGTAGCGATAGCGTAATTCTCCCTGAGCCACCAAAAGGTTTTTATCACGGAATCGCCCGTTGTAATAGCCTCTCATCATTTCATCGTTACCCATCTGCTGCAGGAGGTAAACGGGGGTGTTTTTACCGGTAATGATGTTGTAGAGCCCCTGGACACCAAACGAAAATTTATTGCTCAGTTTCCAGAAGTTCCTCAAATCAAATTTTATCTGGCTACCTGTAAAACTTCCTTCAGAAAAGATGTCGGGGGCATATTGGTAAGTTCCCCTTATGAAAAAGCCTTTGGTTGTATAATTGTTATTGTTTCTTGAATCATAAGCCTGAGAAACCCCAATGTATAATACACTTCCGTTTCTGTTTTTATAGTATGGGTTTAAATTGAAGATCCCATCGGGTTGTAAATCATTGTATTCGTAATTTTCAAAACCCAGAGAGACACCTGAATAAGTTTTAGGCAATAATTGTTTTTCAGCCTGCAGCAATACTTTAAACTGTTGCTGAATGAGTTTGTCTTTGTTTGCCTCCCGGGTACTATTACCCACACCATAGAAATTGAAAGGCATTCTTTTGAATCTGAGTTCTCCAATGTAATGGAGATTATTTTCTTTGCCCCAGACATCCAGTATGGTACTCATGTTATATGCCTTCTTGGTTGAATAATTCAGGTTCAGGGTGATTGATGAAGGCCGGTTGAGGGTATCTTTACGATCAACATAGAACCCAAAGATTGCCCCTACGCCAAACTGGAAGCCTGTTTCCTGAGCGTAGCCAAAAGATGGGATGGGAAGAAAGCTTGCTTTGCGAAGCGTGTCCTTTTCATTCGAAAGTAGCTTTTTGATCAACTTCATTTGTCCGAATGAGCTTCCGTATAATGCAGTTAAGAATATGATTAGGTAAATTTTTTTCATCCGTAAATGATTTGTTGCAATACTTAATGAAGTTTATGATATAGTTACATCATTGCCGCAAATTAACTGAAATTATTTTATAATGTTACCCGACGTGTTTCTCCAAAATTTCCTTAATGTTTTCAAAATCGTATCATAATTCGCTACTTTTGCGGCAAACAATAAAAAGATGAGCAATACAAGAGGACCAATATCTCAGTTTATGGAGCGTAATTACCTCCATTTTAACGCTGCGGCGATGATGGATGCTGCCAAAGGCTACGAAACGCATTTAGACGAAGGTGGTAAAATGATGATTACCCTTGCCGGTGCAATGAGTACTGCTGAATTGGGAATCTCGCTAGCCGAGATGATCCGTCAGGATAAAGTGGCTATTATTTCTTGTACAGGTGCAAACCTTGAAGAGGATATTATGAATCTGGTTGCGCATTCTCACTACAAGCGTGTACCAAATTACCGCGATTTAAGTCCACAAGATGAGTGGGACCTTTTAGAAAACCACTATAACCGTGTTACAGATACCTGTATTCCGGAAGAAGAAGCATTCCGTCGTTTACAAAAACATATTCATAAAATCTGGAAAGATGCCGATGATGCAGGTGAGAGATATTTTCCACATGAGTTTATGTACAAGATGCTATTAAGCGGCGATCTGGAGCAGTACTATGAAATAGATCCGAAGAATTCGTGGATGCTTGCTGCGGCTGAGAAGAACTTGCCGATTGTTGTACCGGGATGGGAAGATTCTACAATGGGAAACATTTTCGCTTCTTATGTGATGAAAAAGGAGCTGAAAGCCACCACCATGAAAAGTGGTATTGAATATATGGGTTGGTTAGCTGACTGGTATATTGCAAACAGTGGGGGTAAAGGAATTGGTTTCTTCCAGATTGGTGGAGGTATTGCAGGTGATTTCCCGATTTGTGTTGTTCCTATGTTATACCAGGATATGGAAATGGAAAATATTCCTTTCTGGAGCTATTTCTGTCAGATCTCTGATTCAACTACTTCTTACGGATCTTATTCTGGGGCGGTTCCAAATGAAAAAATTACCTGGGGTAAACTGGATATCCATACCCCAAAATTCATTGTAGAGAGTGATGCGACAATTGTTGCACCGCTTATGTTTGCCTGGATCTTAAAACAATAAGTATAAAAATCAAACATCCAAATTTTGGATGTAGGATGCCCATTGGAGATTGTATCAAAAATGGGCATTTCTCTTGCCTGACGGGCTTGAAACGCCATTTGTTTAGAATGATTATAAATTGTATTTCCAGTCACTATTTTGTCATGGGATTTATTAATAAGTTATACTTTTGTTCAAGTTTTGATGGAGCTATGGCAGTTTAATCATCAATTTCCTAACAAAAAATAAATTAAATAAGTATAAAGTGTTCATTATGAGAGATATCTCGATGATTTTAAAAAGCGTTTGGAAGTCGTTATTCGTATTTTCAGCAATTTCCGTAATAGCGGTTTCAACCGTAAATGCGCAAGATGCTGCTAATGGAAGAACGCTTTTCAAAGCAAAATGTTCTTCGTGTCATGCATTGGATGTTAAGTTAACTGGTCCTGCCTTAACGGGAGTGAGTGATCGCCACCCTGAGGATTTCCTTTTGAAATGGATTCCTAACAACAAAGCAATGATCGCCGCTGGTGATCCTGCTGCTGTTAAGTTATTCAATGATAATGGTAAAGTGGATATGACTACTTTCCCTGAGCTTGACGAAACGAAAGTAAAAGATATCTTAGCCTACATTAAAGAAGGTGAGCCTAAGAAAGCTGCTGATCCAAATGCAGCCGGACCTAAAGAAGATAAAACTTCAGGTTTATCAATTGCGGGTATCGTTGCTATTGTATTAATTGCAATTGTAATTTTGGTAATCTTAGGTCGCGCAAGTAAATTGCTTGAACGTTTGATTCTTCAAAAGCAAGGTATTGAGATTGAAGAGGATGTGCCTTTAAATGTAGGTATCCGTAAAATGTTCAAAAACAAGAAATTCGTGATGTTCTTCATCTTGTGTCTGATCATTTGCCTAGGTTCATTCGGTTGGATGGGCATGTGGAATACGGGTGTTCACACGGGTTATCAGCCGGTTCAGCCGATTAAATTCTCCCATGAGTTGCACGCTGGTATCAATCAGATTGATTGTCAGTATTGCCACAATGGAGCATTTAAATCTAAGAATGCTACTATTCCATCGTTGAACGTTTGTATGAACTGTCACAAAGCTGTACAGGCAAGGGATAATTACGATGGTGAAATTTCTCCTGAGATCAAGAAAATCTATGCTGCTTTAGGATACGATCCTGAAACTCAGAAATATGATCAGAGTAAAGCTAAACCAATGGAGTGGGTTCGTGTACACAACCTTCCTGATTTTGCTTACTTCAATCACTCTCAACACGTAGTTGTTGCAGAAGATGCTATCCGTAAAGCAAAAGGATTACAGCCTACAGAACCAGTATGTTTCGCATGTCACGGTCCGGTTAATACAATGGAAGAGATTTATCAATATTCTCCTTTAACCATGAAATGGTGTATCAACTGTCACAAAGAGACTGATATTTCTGGTCAGAAAAACAATGCTTTCTATGCTAAGGTAATCGAGGCACATGAGAAGATTAAAAAAGGCGAGAAAATTACACCAGCATTATTGGGTGGTTTAGAGTGTGGTAAGTGCCACTATTAATAGAGTAGAGTTTAGTAAGAACGTTCGAATAAACAGTAATATAGCTTAAATGGAAAGCAACAAAAAATACTGGAAAGGCTTAGAGGAGTATAACAATACACCCGATTTTGTTAAAAATAACAAAAACGAATTCGCCGAGCCACTTCCAATAGAAGATGTTTTGAATGAAGCAGGGTTAAGTACCGTTACCCCACGCCGCGACTTTTTAAAGGCGTTAGGTTTTGGTTTAGGTGCAGTAACTCTGGCTGCATGTCAAACAGCCCCTGTTCATAAATCTATCCCTTACCTGGTAAAGCCAGAAGAGGTAACACCAGGTATTCCTAACTATTATACTTCGAGCTTTAACGGCCAGAGTATTTTAGTTAAAACCAGAGAGGGTCGTCCGATTAAAATTGAGCCGAATCCAAATGCCGGTGAATTTAATTGCGGTACAGATGCGAGAGCACAGGCTTCGGTTTTAGATTTATATGACGTATCTAAATTAAAAGCACCAGCTTTTGTAAAGAACGAACAAGTTGAAGAAACGAACTGGGCAAAAATCGACAGCTTTGTTAAAGGCGAATTAGCTAAAGCACAGGCTGGAGGTAAAAAAATCCGTATTGTTGCCTCAACAGTAAACAGCCCTTCTACGAACGCTGTTTTAGCTCAGTTTATCACAAAATATCCTGCGGCTAAACTGGTTCAGTATGATGCTGTTTCTTATACAGGAATTATTCAGGCTAACCAGAATAGTTTTGGTAAAGCTGTATTGCCAAAATATAACTTCGACAAAGCTGACCTGATTGTAAGTGTTGGCGCAGATTTCTTAGGTACCTGGATTAGTGGAGAGGAATTTACTTCTCAGTATACTGCCAATCGTAACTATAAATCGTTAGAAGGTAAAAAAATGAGTCGCCACATTCAGTTTGAAAGTGGCATGAGCTTAACAGGTACAAATGCGGATACGCGTGTGCCGATTAAATTATCAGAAGAGGGGCCGTTATTAATTGCTTTATATAATGCAATTACAGGTCAGGCTTTAGCTGGCGGAACTTTAGGAAATAATACCACTGCTGATAAAGTAGTGAAATTAGCTGCTAAAGAACTGGTTCAAAGTAAAGGTAAAGCCCTTGTTGTTTCAGGCTCAAACGATGTTTCTACTCAAATCCTGGTTAATGCCATCAACGCTGCAATTGGTAGCTATGGTGCAACCATCGATCTAGATAACCCTTGTTATTTATATGCTGGTAACGATGCTGAGTTCAATGGCTTAGTTGCTGAAATGAGTCGTGGAGAAGTTGGTGCTGTTTTATTTTTAAACAGTAATCCGGTTTACGATTTCATGAACTCGAAAGCATTCACTGAAGCTTTAGCTAAGGTGCCAGCGAAGATTTCATTTGCAGACCGTGCTGATGAAACTGCTACACTTTGTGATGCAATTGCGATTAACCACAATTATTTAGAATCATGGGGTGATGCAAATGCTTACGAAGGATACTATTCAATCGTACAGCCAACGATTAACCCGGTTTTCAATAGCCGTCAGGCGGAAGAAAGCTTATTGGTTTGGGCTGATGCTCCGGTAAAAGATTACTATCAGTTTGTACGCAGCAACTGGGAAACCAAAATGTTGCCTGCATTAGGCCTTAAGTGGAATGATGTATTAGAGAAAGGTGTTGTTAGAGTTGCAGCTAAAACAGCAGGCGCTTATTCTTTCACTTTATCACTAACTGCCGTAGCTGCTTCAGTTTTGAATTCGAGCAAAGCTTTAGCGAAAGGTGGCAACCAGGTAGAATTACAGGTTTACGAAAACATTCCGATGCGTGACGGTAAAAATGCCAATAACGCATTTTTACAAGAGTTACCTGATCCGGTTTCTAAAGTAACCTGGGATAACTATATCGCCCTTGCACCTAAGTTTGCTGAGAAGTTAGAAATTAAAGAATTCGATGTTGTAACTGTTAAAGGTGGCAACGGATATTCGATTGACCTTCCGGTGTTGATTCAACCTGGACAGGCACAAGGTACTGCTTCGATCGCTTTAGGTTATGGCCGTACAAAAGTGGGTAAGGCTGGTAACGATGTAGGTAAGAATGCATTCCCTTTCATTTCGTTTGTAAATGGAACCATGCAATATGCTACAAATGTAACGATCACTCCAACAGGAGGCCACTATGAGCTTGCACAAACTCAAACTCACCATTCATTTGAAGGTCGTGCAGTAATCAAAGAAGCCACTTTTGCAGCTTATCTTAAAGATGCATCTGCAGGTAACGAAAAAGGTGAACACAAAGATTACGATTTGTGGGATCAATATGAAAAACCAGGTAACAACTGGGTAATGGCAATCGATTTGAATGCTTGTACTGGTTGTGGTTCTTGTGTTGTTGCTTGTAATGTTGAAAATAACATTCCTGTTGTAGGACGTGATGAGGTTCGCCGTCGTCGTGAGATGCACTGGATTCGTATTGACCGTTACTATAGCTATGAGACTAAGGATGGTGATGTAACTAAAGAAAAAGAAATCGCTAAGCTTGAAGACTTAGATCACGTTTCTGTAGTTCACCAACCGATGTTGTGTCAGCACTGTGACCACGCTCCGTGTGAAACAGTTTGTCCGGTATTGGCAACAGTACACTCATCAGATGGTTTAAACCAAATGGCTTATAACCGTTGTGTAGGTACCCGTTACTGCGCGAATAACTGTCCGTACAAAGTTCGTCGTTTCAACTGGTTTAACTACTGGAATGATTCACGTTTTGATAACTACTTAAATAACGAGTTTACTCAATTGGTTTTAAACCCAGATGTTACTACGCGTTCACGTGGTGTAATGGAGAAATGCTCGATGTGTGTTCAACGTATCCAGGCTGGTAAATTAGAGGCTAAATTGCAGAAACGTCCGTTGAAAGATGGCGATATCAAAATGGCTTGTCAAGAAGCTTGTTCAGCAAATGCCATCATATTTGGTGATTCAAACGATCCTAATTCAGAGGTTTCAAAAGCTTTACGTTCTGAGCGTATCTATTACGTTTTAGAAGAGATCAACGTGAAACCAGGTATCGGATATATGACAAAAATTAGAAATACAGATACAACAGTACAAGCGTAAGCTTTAGTATAAAGAAAATACAAATTATGTCAGGACATAACGAATCAATACTTAGAGAACCATTAATTACCGGCGATAATATCACGTATGCAAAAATTACGGATGATATTTTGATGCCGGTAGAGAACAAGCCGAATAAGGCCTGGTGGATTGGTTTCATCGTAGCCTCTATGGGTGCATTACTTTGGGTTGTAGCAGTAAGTTACACTTTCTGGAATGGTATCGGTGCATGGGGTTTAAATAAAACAGTAGGATGGGCTTGGGATATCACCGGTTTCGTATGGTGGGTAGGTATCGGTCACGCTGGAACTTTAATTTCAGCGGTATTATTACTTTTCCGTCAGAACTGGCGTAACTCGATTAACCGTTCGGCAGAGGCGATGACCATTTTCGCCGTAATCTGTGCAGCGACGTATGTAGTATCTCACATGGGCCGTCCATGGTTAGCTTATTGGGTTTTACCTTTGCCAAACCAGTTTGGTTCATTATGGGTAAACTTTAACTCACCACTGGTATGGGATATGTTTGCCATCTCGACTTACTTTTCTGTATCATTATTATTCTGGTACACTGGTTTGTTGCCGGATATTGCAACCATCCGCGACCGTGCTGTTGGAACGCGCAGAAAAATCTATTCTATCTTCTCTTTTGGATGGAGTGGAAGTGTTAAAACATGGCAACGTTTCGAAGCTGTGTCATTAATCTTAGCAGGTATCTCAACTCCACTGGTACTTTCAGTACACACAATTGTATCAATGGACTTTGCAACATCCGTAATTCCAGGATGGCATACAACGATCTTTCCGCCATACTTTGTGGCAGGAGCGATCTTCTCAGGGTTTGCGATGGTATTAACCTTATTATTGGTTGCCCGTAAAGTTTTGGGTCTTGAAAACTACATCACCATGTTCCACATTGAGTCGATGAATAAAATCATCATCTTAACCGGATCTATCGTAGGTGTAGCTTATTTAACAGAGTTCTTCATTGCATGGTATTCTGGTTCAGAATATGAGCAGTATGCATTTATCAACAGATCTACCGGTCCTTACTGGTGGTCGTACTGGATGATGATGACCTGTAACGTAATTTCACCACAGTTGTTATGGTTCAAGAAGATCCGTTTAAGCATTAAAGCTACCTGGATTTTATCAATCGTAGTAAACGTTGGTATGTGGTTCGAGCGTTTTGTAATTATCGTTACTTCACTACACCGTGATTATATTCCATCAAGTTGGGCAATGTTTTATCCAACGTGGGTTGATATCAGTGTATTCGTAGGTTCAATCGGATTATTCTTTACTTTATTCTTATTATTCTTAAGAGTATTGCCATCCATCGCTATTGCCGAGGTTAAATTATTATTGAAATCTGCGAGTGAGCAAGCGAAGATGAAGCAGATTAAAGAAGGTCATGAGAATAAAGAATATGTAGCTGAGTACATAGAATCTTTAGAAAAATTTGATAGTGTTAAACAAGAAGATTACGCAAAAATATAACAATGAGTGATATCAAATATATTTTAGGCAGTTTCGGTGATCCTGATGAGATGATGCATGGCATCGAAAAGCTTCAGGAGAATAACATCAGTATTTTTGATGTATATACCCCAATGCCTATTCACGGAATAGAAGCTAAATTAGGAGTTAAAAGATCGAGAATCGATATCGCGGCATTTTGCTTTGGTATTACCGGAACTTGCGCAGCATTTGCTTTAATTTATTTTTGCGCAGTAATCGATTGGAGAGTTAACATTGGTGGTAAGCCATCATTTGCATTGCCGGATTTTATTCCGATAATGTTCGAGCTTACCGTATTGTTTTGTGCTTTCGGTATGGTGTTAAGCTATTATGCTTCTACACATTTATTTCCGGGAAGAGCTCCAAGAGTAATGGATCTTCGTGCGACTGATGATCGTTTTGTTATTGCAATCGATGCAAAAGATAATACAGCGCATACTGAAATTGATGGTTTATTAAAAGATGCCGGTGCTTTAGAAGTAAAGTATAATGAAAGGAAGTACATTAGCTATGAATAAGAATAAATTTGTTTATACTGCGTTTTTAGCTATTGCTTTTGCAGCTAGTTTATCATCTTGCAAGGATAAACGCAGTACTGGCTTAGAATATGCCAGAAATATGTATGATCCGATCGCTTTGAATCCGGATCAACCAGTGGATACTGCACATGTACCTAGTTTTAAAGGTCATGCTGCACAGTTGCCACCAGCCAATACCAAACCAGTAGGTTTCACTGAGTATGATGAATACCCTAATACCAAAGAGGGTTATGAGGCTGCCGGTGTGAGTATGGTTAACCCTTTACCAGTTGATACAACTAATCTGGCACAAGGAAAACATTTATTTACTGTTTTCTGTAGCCCATGTCACGGTGAAAAAGGGGATGGACAAGGCCACTTAGTTAAAATCGAGAAATTTAGCGGTGTACCAGCTTATCAAACGGGCGCTTCATCGCGTGGTGGAAATATGGCAGATCTTACCGCTGGTAAAATTTATCATACCATTACATATGGCGTAAATAACATGGGGTCGCATGCGTCACAAATCAACCCGACAGATCGTTGGAAAGTGGTGATGTATGTTCAACAATTACAAAAAGGACAATAGTAAAGCAGAATATAAATGGGAACTCACAATATTAATTTTAGTGAACAGTTTGAGTTTACAGGTAAAGTAAAAACTTTAAGTATAGTTGGTATCGTTTTCGGTATTGCTGCTGTTGCTTACGGTTTTTTAAGTGGCCATCAAGAGCGCACTTTTGCAAACCTGTTGCTTATGGGATATTATTTTGCATGCGTTTGTATGTCGGGAATGTTCTTTTTAGCTGTTCAATTTGTAGCTCAAGCAGGTTGGTCTGCTTCAATTCTACGTGTACCACAAGCCATGGCAAAGACTTTGCCTATTGCAGCGGTTATTCTTGTTGCTATCATATCTGCAGGTCTGTTCTTTGAGCATTCTATTATAGAACATGGTCAGAACGTTACTGTACCTTATCTTTACAAACACTGGGCTACTCATGGTTTAGCAGAAGAAGGTTCTGAGCACTATGATGCGATTATAGCAGGTAAGTCAGTATTTTTGAACAAGCCTTTCTTTTTGGCTCGTCAGATATTGTTCCTGGGGGTGTATAGCATCTTCGCTATCATGTTTACTAAGTTTTCGTACAATGAAGATTTAGCAGGCGGCTTAAATTCTTACAGAAAGAGCTTTAAAAATGCGTGTATCTTCTTAGTAATTTATGGTTTTACTACGCCAATTTTTGCTTTCGATACGATCATGTCGTTAGAGGCTCACTGGTTTTCAACGATGTTTGGCTGGTATAACTTTGCTGCAATGTGGGTAAGTGCTTTAGCTACTATTGCCATTATCATCATACTGTTAAGAAGAGCCGGTTATATGCAATGGGTTAACAATAGCCACCTGCACAACCTTGGTCAATTCATTTTTGGTTTCTCTATTTTCTGGACATATGTATGGTTTGCACAGTTCTTATTGATCTACTATGCTAACATGCCGGAAGAAACTGTGTACTTTTACAAACGCTTTGAATATTACAAATTCTGGTTTTTCCTAAACCTTGCAATGAACTTCCTGGCACCAGTATTATTCCTAATGGATAGGGATAACAAAAGAAAAGATGTTAAATTGTTATTTGTAGCTATCGTGGTATTATTAGGTCACTGGGTTGATTACTATCAGATGATTATGCCAGGAGCGGTAGAAGAAGGAACTAATGGTTTCAGCTTTATTGAAATTGGTACTGCAGTAGGATTTGTAGGTTTGTTTACCTTTACGGTATTGACCGCACTAAGTAAGAAACCACTTATTGCAAAGAACCACCCATTATTACAAGAAAGTTTGCACCACCAGCTATAGCCGGTGGTATCATAGGGCAGATATTTTATTATTATTATAATTAGCAGTACGGCGTACTACTTTTAAGAAAATGAGTTTAAGAAAGTTTATCACGAATAAAACGACCGCAGCTTTAGCAGTACTACTTACTGTTTTTGCAAGTACCAGCGCTTTAGCGCAAGAGGCAGCAGCGGGTGCTGCAGCGGCAACAAAAGTTGATATGGGTGAGGTTTATAAATCAGTCATTTTTTATGTATTGATTTTCTTAGCCATATGTTTATTCATAGCCATTATTGGGAAAGCCATCAGGGTTTATGAGTTAAGCCGCGAAGCACAGGGTAAACCTGTTGGGATCAACTGGAATAGAGTACATGCAAGTTTGTTTGCATTATTCCTTGTTTTGGGTTTATATGGTGTGTATTGGGAATATACGGTACATGGTTCAATGTTGTTACCTGATGCTGCTTCGGAGCATGGTAAGAAGATCGATCAGATGTTCAATATCACATTGATCATTACCACTATCGTTTTCATTGCTACTCACATTTTATTATTTGGATTTGCTTACATCTACAAATATTCAGCAAAAAGAAAAGCTTACTACTATCCGCATAACAATACCATTGAAAAAATCTGGACTATCGTTCCGGCTTTAGTTTTAACTGTATTGGTTTTGATGGGTTTTTTAACCTGGAGATCAATTTTCTTCAAAGTTGAAGATCCAAACAATAAGCCGCTTCAAATTGAGATTACTTCTGAGCAATTCAAATGGTCAATCCGTTATCCTGGAGCTGATGGTATTGTAGGTACTAAAAACTATAAGTTAACTACTGCTACCAATACGTTAGGTATTGATTTTAAAGATATCAATTCACGTGATGATGAAATGGCTGATGAGTTAGTTCTTCCTGTGAACAAAGCCGTTAAGTTAATTTTAACCAGTAAGGATGTGATTCACAGTTTTTACATGCCACACTTTAGAGTGCAGTTAAATACTGTTCCTGGTATGAGAACTTTCTTTGAGTTCACGCCAACAAAAACTACTGCTGAGATGCAGCAGGAAACAAACGATCCTAATTTCAAGTACCTGTTTTATTGTGCTAAAATTTGTGGATCTGGTCACTACAACATGCAAAAAGTTGTGCGTGTAGTTTCTGATGCTGAGTATAAAACCTGGTTAGCTGAGCAGAAAACATACTTAAACGATGATTTAAGAAAACAATTTAATTTGCCAGTGGCACCTGCACCTGTGAAAGCAGAGGCAGACTCTACAGCTACCGATTCGGCTGCTGTTAAAACTAACCAAATGGCTTTAAATAAATAATATTAAGCAGGAGCGAAAAGAATTATGTCAACAATAGCATTACACGACGAACACACACACGATCACGCTGATCACGGTCACCACAAGGAGACACTGATCTCGAAGTATATCTTCAGCATGGATCATAAAATGATTGGAAAGCAGTTTTTGATTACGGGTATTATTATGGCCGTAATTGCAATGGGCTTATCGATTTTATTCCGTATTCAACTGGCCTGGCCAGAAACTAACTTCCCTTTCCTGGAAACCTTCTTAGGTAAATGGGCAGAGGGTGGACGTATCAAGCCTGATTTTTATCTGGCTTTGGTTACCATTCACGGTACCATCATGGTATTCTTTGTACTAACTGCCGGATTGAGCGGAACGTTCAGTAACTTATTAATTCCATTGCAGATTGGGGCAAGAGATATGGCTTCGCCATTTTTAAATATGCTTTCATATTGGTTCTTCTTTATGGCCTGTGTGATCATGATGTCATCTTTCTTCATACAAACAGGACCCGCTTCGGGAGGCTGGACGGTATATCCTCCACTTTCAATTGTTGCTAAGGCCATGCCTGGTTCAGGATTGGGTATGACTTTATGGTTGGTGAGTATGGTACTTTTCGTAGCGTCGTCTTTAATGGGTGGTATTAACTATGTAAGTACGATCTTAAACATGCGTACTAAAGGTATGGACCTTTGGAAAATGCCTTTGACGATCTGGGCTTTCTTCTTAACAGCGATCTTAGGTATTTTATCTTTCCCTGTTTTGGTTGCCGGTGTGGTATTAATGGTTTTCGACCGTAGCGTTGGTACGAGTTTCTATTTATCAGATATTGTTATTGGTACAGATATTTTGCCTAACGAAGGTGGTTCGCCAATTTTATGGCAACACTTGTTCTGGTTCCTAGGTCACCCTGAGGTATATATTGTAATTATGCCTGCATTGGGTATTTCATCTGAGGTTATTTCAGTAAATTCACGTAAGCCAATCTTCGGTTACCATGCGATGGTTTATTCATTAATTGGTATTACTGTACTATCATTCATCGTATGGGGACACCATATGTTTGTAACAGGTATGAACCCATTATTGGGAGGGGTATTTATGATCACTACATTGATCATTGCGGTGCCATCAGCAGTTAAGACCTTTAACTATCTTGCTACTTTATGGAGAGGTAATATTCGTTTTACTCCGGCTATGTTATTCGCAATCGGTTTAGTATCATTCTTTATCTCTGGTGGTTTAACAGGATTATTTTTAGGTAATGCATCATTAGACATTAACCTGCATGATACTTACTTCGTTGTTGCCCACTTCCACCTCGTGATGGGATCCGCAGCGATCTTTGGTATGCTTGCGGGGGTTTATCACTGGTTCCCAAGAATGTTTGGGAAGATGATGAATGCAAAACTGGGTTATTTACACTTCTGGTTAACCTTTATAGCTGCATACCTGGTTTTCTTCCCACTTCACTTCTTAGGTTTAGATGGTGTACCTCGTCGTTACTATGCATTCACTGAATTCGAATTCATGAAGAAATGGTTAACTGTAAACGTATTTGTTACATGGGCAGCTATCATGGCAGCCTTAGCGCAAGTAGCTTTCTTGTTTAACTTTTTCTATTCTATCTTTAAAGGTAAAGTAGCACCTCAAAATCCGTGGGAAGCTAATACATTAGAATGGACTGCACCAGTTGAACATATTCACGGTAACTGGCCAGGGGAGATCCCAACTGTTTACAGATGGCCATATGACTATAGCAAGCCGGGACATGATGTGGATTTCATTCCTCAAACTGTTCCTTTTTCTGAGACAATGAGCTCTAACTTGCCTCATGACTTTGAAGGAAATGAAGTTGCAGAAAGAATACAGCAAGATTGGGAAAAAGCCAATCCGGTAACAGAAAATAAAGGCTAGTAAAGTCTTAAACATTTTAAAAAGGGGTATCTGATTAAGTTTCTGCTTATCCGGATACCCTTTTCATCTTAAAAGATATATGGTCAGCGGATCAGAGCAACGTTTTATCAGGATTAATTTGATTACCATTATCGTTACGTTACTGGTAGTCCTTGCAGGTGGAGTTGTACGTAGTACAGGTTCGGGCATGGGTTGTCCTGACTGGCCTAAATGTTTCGATCGGTACATTCCGCCAACAGACGTTTCCCAGCTTCCGGCTAACTATAAGGAAAAATACGTGGCAGGCCGGTTAAAGAAGAATGAGAAATTTGCCAAGTATCTGGAAAGTATGGGTAAAGTAGCCCTTGCCGATAGTATTCGACATGATCAAAGCATAACTGTTCCTGAAGAGTTTAATCCAACTAAGACGTGGGTGGAGTATATTAACAGGCTTACAGGAGTTGTTGCCGGTATATTTCTTTTGTTGACTGTTATTTATTCGTTTACTTACAGGAAAAAAGCGAAACGTATAATTGTTCTAAGTATTCTAAATATTTTTGTAGTTGGCTATCAGGCATGGCTGGGTTCAATTGTGGTGTCAACAAATCTGGCTCAATGGGTTGTAACGGTACACATGCTTTTGGCGCTTGTGCTCCTGGGTATATCAATTTATACTTATAACTACGCAAAGCAATTAAATAAAGAGCCTTCGGTTATTATGTACCGCATTTTATGGTTGAAAGGCTTTTTACTTTTCACTGTAATATTAAGTATTGCGCAGATTGTGGTAGGTACAGAGGTAAGGGAAGCTATTGATGTTATTGCGAAATCCCTTTCGTATAGCGGAAGAGCGAGCTGGATCAGTAAAGTAGGGTCTGTTTTTTCTTATCACAGGGATCTGGCTATTATAGTTTTAATTTCAAACGGCGTAGTGTATAAGATGGTTATTGATCGTTTTAGTGGAAAAGCAGCGCCGCTATTAACTGCCCGCTATATTTTGGCGGCACTATTCATACAATTATTAAGTGGTTTTGCTTTGGCATATATCGCTTTTCCTCCGGCAGCCCAGGCAGTGCACATACTGTTTTCGACGTTGCTGTTTAGTTTACAGTTTTATCTGTACTTGCTGGTTTACAGGACAAGTACTTACAGACAATAAATATTATAGTATTGAAGCAGATATTTTCAGATTTTTCGAAACTCATCAAGTTCAGACTATCGTTTACGGTAGTGTTTTCTGCATCGATCTCTTTTTTGATCGGACAGAAGATGCAAGTGGGTAGGGGACATATTCCAACGATAGACTGGGGCAACTGGCTAATCCTTATCGCCGGAGGGTTTTTAGTTACTGCTGCTGCAAATTGCTTTAACGAGATCATTGAAAAAGATCTGGATAAGTTAATGAGCAGGACTAAAGACAGACCAATGCCTGCTGGTAGAATGACGACCGGACAGGGATTAATTCTTGGTGTGTTCATGGCTTTTCTTGGCACGTGGTTACTTGGCAAATTAAACCTCGAAACCGGACTGCTGTCAGTGTTTTCCATTCTTTTATATGCTTTTGCTTACACGCCTTTAAAAAGGAAATCGCCTATTGCAGTATTTGTTGGTGCGATACCTGGGGCGTTGCCTCCGCTTATTGGTTATCTGGCCGCCTTTGGCAGTTTGAAAGCAGAATTGTTCCATGAAATTGACTATTACATTGCTGGTATATTATTCCTGATTCAGTTTGTTTGGCAGTTTCCACATTTCTGGGCAATTGCATGGGTATTGGATGATGATTACAAGAAAGCAGGATTCAGGTTATTACCTACAAAGAAACGTGACCGGACAACAGCTTTAGTTACTTTTCTCAGTACGTTAATACTAATTCCTGTAAGTCTTTTGCCAACATTCTATGGTTTTGGTGGTTATTACATAGCAGCGCTTTCTTTAATTGCCGGGCTGATATTTAGCTGGCTAGCGCTTAAGCTTTTTTTAAACCAGGAACTTACCGACGCAAGAAAGGTGATGTTCTGTTCATTTTTTTACATTCCGGCTGTACAGCTGGGTTTATTATTAAATTTCATTGCAAAATAAATTATGGTTTTAACGATGGAGAATATTCCTGATACATTTGACCCAAAGCCACGAAAGTTTATTGTGTGGCTATTTGTGGTCTCCTCTACCATTATGTTTGGTGGCTTTACTAGTTACTATCTTGTATTTGCGGCATCGAAGGGTAAGGGGCATGGTTTAGTTTTGCCAGATGCTTTTATTTATTCCAGTTTAGTAATCCTGGCAAGCAGCTTAACACTATTCCTGGCTTCGAAGGCATTAAAGAAACTTAATTTCAGTTTAGAGCGCAAACTCCTTTGGATTACAATGATTTTAGCTATTGTGTTCGGGGTTATGCAGTTTAATGCATTGGGAAGTATGGTTAGGACAGGTGCTACTTTGGTTGGTAATAACGCAGCCATTTCTTTTATATATGTGGTATCAGGTGTCCACTTATTGCACATTATTGCAGGTGTTGGTTTGATCATCAACGCTTTAGCAGGTAGCTATAAGAATGTTCCTGCTGCCCAGAGCCAATACAAAATGGAAATTGCTTCTATTTTTTGGCATTTTATCGATATATTATGGATATATCTTTATGTTTTTTTACTTTTGAACCGTTAAATTTGTTAACATACTATTATACTATTTCCAAATGAATGCAGTATCACAATTAGATCAAGTTAAAACCGGACCATGGGATGGCGGTCGTTCACCGTGGTCGGTAGAATATGGTAAAATCATGATGTGGTTTTTCCTCTTGTCGGATGCTTTTACCTTTTCTTCGTTATTGGTCTACTATGGCGCACAGCGTTTCTCTAAACTAACGTGGCCTGATCCGGATTTGGTTTTCCAATCTATTCCTGGGTTAAAAGATTCAGGTGCTCCACTTGTTTTCGTGGGTATCATGACGTTTATCCTAATTTTAAGTTCTGTAACTATGGTTATGGCAGTAGAAGCGGGACATCGCCGTGCTAAGAAAGAAGTGATCTGGTGGATGGTTGCTACCGTTATTGGTGGTTTCATGTTTCTTGGTTGCCAGGCTTTAGAGTGGTCTCACTTACACCACGAAGGTTTCTGGTGGGGTTCTATACCATCTGCTGAAGAGTTAAAACACCTATTCGATGGACCAGTTTCGGAAATAGCAGCACAGCAGTTTGCTAACCTTTTCTTTACGATTACAGGTTTCCACGGTTTCCACGTATTCAGTGGTGTTGTAATCAATATTATCATTTTGATTATGACAATCAATGGAACATTTGAAAAAAGAGGTCATTACCTGATGGTTGAAAAAGTTGGTTTGTACTGGCACTTTGTTGATTTAGTATGGGTGTTTGTATTTACATTCTTCTATTTGGTTTAATTTATCATTATATAAAAATATTCACATGTCACAACATACACATACAGAAGAAGGGCACGAGCATGGCGACCATGCAGGAATGAGCAAAGGTAAGATCTGGAAAGTTGCCGGTATATTATCTTTAATCACTGCCATTGAATTTATCATTGCCCTGGTACTGATTCCAAATGGCGCAATGAGCCAGCACGTAGGTAACTTTGTATACATTGCTTTAACATTATTAAAAGCATTCTATATCGTAGCTTACTTCATGCACTTGAAATTTGAGAAACTTGGTTTGCAGTTATCATTAACGGTAACGTTTATTTTCATCATTTACTTCATAGTTTTAATGCTTATTGAAGGCGGTTATTTGAACTTACACATGATGAGTCATTAATGAAACCAAACCCTATAAAAAAGGTATTAATCCTGGTAAGCATTTTAGCTATACCGGGATTTTTGTTTTTTTACTTATTGCCTCACTTTGCTAAGAACCGGTACAAGAGCCTTCCTTACTTTGGAGAGAAACGTTTGTCGGGAACATTTCACAGTGTAAAAGGTAAGAAAATTCCGGATACCATTTACCACGAGGTGCCAGATTTCGACCTGATTAATCAGGAAAGTAAAACTTTACAGTGGAAATCTTTTGAAAACAAGATCGTTGTACTGAATTTGTTTAACGCAAACGCGGGAACTCAGCAGGCTAATCATTATTTGAAACAGCTTTCTGTTAGTTATGAACATAAACCCCTTGTCAGGTTTTTAAGTTTAGCCGTTAAACAGGAGGCGCCAGTAGCGTTGAAACGATATGCAGATAGTTTAGGCGTGTTAGCTTCCAAATGGGATCTGATGTCGGGAGATACGGTTAAAACCTATCCGTGGATTAGAAAAGGTTTACTTCTGGATGTTGTGGCTGATGAGCAAGGAGGAAAGACGAGTTACATCTTCAGCAATAAGCTATTACTTATTGATCATCAGCACCGGATCAGAGGCATTTATGATGCCGACAATCAACAGTCTACTGCAAGGCTGGAGGATGAGATTAAAGTTTTGATTGCAGAGTATTTAAGAAATTTAAAGGATGGAAGGTAGTCATGATTTTCTCAAAATCATGAATACCTAATTATCATTATTTAATAAACAGTTGATGGAAAATAATTCAATAGAAAAGAAATATAGTAAATGGATTGTTATTTTATCGGTAGCCATTCCGGTAGTGGTGGCACTTTTGTTTGGTGTTAACCTTCGGAAATGGAACCCTGATATTAAACCTCTTTCGTTTTTACCTCCCATTTATGCTGCGATTAACGGACTGACTGCAATTGTGCTGGTAACCGCGGTTTGGGCCATTAAAAACGGGAAACAGAAATTGCATGAAAACCTGATGAAGTTTGCAATTGGTTTGTCTGTAGCCTTTCTGGCCATGTATGTAGCTTATCATATGACTTCTGATTCGACAAAGTTCGGCGGTACAGGTGTGATAAAATATGTTTATTTCTCTATTTTAATTACTCATATCTGCTTATCTGTCATTATTATTCCTTTTGTATTGGTTACTTATGTAAGGGCACTTGCTAAGCGATTTGATAAGCACAGGAAGCTGGCAAGGATCACTTTTCCGATGTGGTTATATGTTGCTGTTACTGGTGTGATTGTCTATCTAATGATATCGCCTTATTACCATTACTAAGTAAGTTGAAACTTATAGAGCCTGACCATTGTGTCGGGCTTTTTATTTTAACATTATTTCTGGCTGAACTAATCAATTGAAATACTATATTTGGTTAGATAGGCCTAATTCGTTTTAGCTTCTCTAATAAAGTCAACTAACTTGAAAACTTATTAAATTATCAAACAGTTTTCGCCACTGTGAATGTATGATATCAAACGGAACAAGTAATGATCGGGTGCTGATAGATAAGATTGTGGAAGGTGACGAAAAGGCTTTCTCTGAGCTGTTTTTTCAGTATCTTCCAATATTACAGGCGTTTGCATTGAAATTTACTAAAGACCAGGACGATGCGAAAGAGATCATTCAGGATTCGTTCCTTCGACTATGGTTAAATAGGGATAAGTTAGCCTTCGTAGAAAATATAAAGGCTTACTTATATAAATATGTTTCGAATGAGTGTCTTAGCTATCTGAAGAAAAAACTCCGGGATGAGAAGCTGGTCAATATAATGGCTTCCAAAAATGATCATGCTGAGTATAATACACTCAATACAATACAGGTTAATGAGGTTACCCGAATTATTGCTCAGGCAGTTGATAAACTTCCTAGCCAGCGAAAGAAAATTTATCATCTTAGCAGAAGTGATGGAAAAAGCATTCCCGAAATCGCGGAATTACTAGGTATTTCCCCCAATACTGTAAAAAATGCATTGGTACAATCGCTGAAATTCATTCGTTCTTACCTGGAACAGTACGGAATTACTATGGTTTTACCCTTTGCATTTACTTTTTTTAAAATAAAATAAAATAAAATTCATTTTCCGATAGTCCTAATTTCAATATCTGTCTTCTTATAGTCAGAATCATTATGGACCAACGAATCAACTATCTTTTAAAACAATTTACTGACGGAGAACTAAGCAGCATTGAGCGGCGGGAGTTACTTCAATTAGCAGAGGAATATCCTTTGTTAATCAATGGTGAAATTGTGAAGTTAATTGAAGCGCAAATGGTTGATAGGACTATAGACGATCAGCAAGACTGGGACAATGTTCTGGAAACAATTCTCGCGAGCGATAAGCCGAAAATAAAATCATTCAAATCTATCATTTTAAAATGGTGGTGGGCTGCGGCAGCTGTTGTGCTGATTGTATTCTCCCTTTCTACTTATGTTAATGTGACCCGAAAAAAAGAGCACGTTTTTGCCACTGATTTTGCACCAGGAAGTAATAAAGCCATTTTAACTTTAGCGAATGGAAGGAGAATTTCTCTGAACGACGCGGCAGCAGGCGACTTAATGGAAGATGCAGGCATGGCAGTAACGAAAACAGCGAACGGACAATTGGTGTACCATATTATTAAATCGAGTGAGTTAATAGATGACACTAAAAAGAATACTATCACTACACCAAACGGAGGAGAATGGCAGATTAAGCTACCAGATGGCTCTACAGTTTGGTTGAATGCAGCATCATCGTTAACCTATCCATTAAATCTTGGAAACGGTACAATTCGTCAAGTGCAATTAGCCGGAGAGGCCTATTTTGAGGTTGCAAAAGACAAATCACATCCATTTATTGTTAAAACAGCAAAACAGGAGCTAACCGTTTTAGGTACACATTTTAACGTTAACAGTTATGCTGACGAAGGTGTAACGCGAACAACTCTACTTGAGGGAAGTGTGAAAATAGAAAATTTCCAAAATGGCCATTGGGAAATCCTTAAACCTGGTGAACAGGCGGTACTCAATAACGGAGTGTTCAGGGTTGACGAAGTTGATACTGATGAATCAATTGCCTGGAAGAATGGTTATTTCATGTTTAACAACGAAAAGCAGGAAAGTATTTTAAGAAAAATAGCACGCTGGTATGACGTGAAAGTTGAATTTGCAGATCAGTCGGCCAAGGATGTAATGTATTATGGAACGGTAAGCCGCTTCGATAAGATATCTCAGGTATTGCGAAAATTCGAGCAGACAGGAGAAGTGAAATTTGATATCAAGGACAAAAAACTAATTGTCTACAAAGATTGAACGAGCCACAGATGGAGGCATAACTAACCTTTATCTATAAAAATAAAATAACTAATTAAAATCACCCTAAACGTAAACAACTATGACCACACTTCGACAACAGATCTGACGATTCAAAAAGTTAAATGCATAAAAAAAGGAGCGCTTCAACACTCCCTTTTATGTCTGTTTAACTATTCCGTAAACCGGATCGATTAAACCAATTATTTCTTGAATAACTGCGAACGCAATTTTGCGTCCAAACTTCATTGCAGTTCGCTAAAACAGACTATTAAATGTACAAAATTTATATTAAAATTTTATGTACGCAACGACGCTACATACCTAAATTATTATTAATGATGAAGTTAATTACGGCTGTTCTGTTGACTTCCCTCATGCAGGTAAGTGCCGCTACCTATGGCCAGTTCATTACATTAAAAGAAAGAAATGTTACCCTGGAAAGAATGTTTAAGGAAATTAGGCAGCAATCTGGGTATGACGTTTTGTTATCAACCAATAAAATCAAAAGTACCACCACAATTAATGCTAGTTTTAACCGAGCTACGATTGAAGAGGTTATGGCAAAAATCATTGCCGATAGGGATCTTACCTATACCATAGAAGATAAGACAATTCTCATTAGTTTAAAAGAAAGATCAATACTAGATAAGGTAGTGGATTTCTTTGTTGCTGTTCGTGTAACGGGCAAGGTAAGGGATAAGAGTGGTTCCGTGTTACCTGGAGTTAGCGTGCGCGAGAAAGGTGCTGCAAACGCTGTCTCTACCACGAGTAGCGGCGATTATTCAATTTCCGTCAAAGAAGGGGCCACGTTAGTTTTCAGCTATATCGGATACAAAAACGTTGAGGTTGAAATAGGTTCGAGAACAACGATTAATGTAACACTTGAAGAAGATGCAGCGCAATTGAAAGAAGTAAATGTAGTTTCGACCGGTTATCAACAGTTAGATAGAAAATTATTTACAGGAGCTGCTACTCAGCTTAAAGTATCCGAAGTAGAAAGGTTAGGTGTATCCGATATTAGCCGGATGTTGGAAGGTCAGGTCGCCGGTGTAACATTACAAAATGTTTCGGGAACCTTTGGTGCAGCCCCTAAAATTCGTGTTCGTGGTGCAACTTCTTTATCTGGAGATAACAAGCCGCTTTGGGTTGTTGATGGAATTATTTTGGAAGACGTTGTGAATATTTCTAATGAAGCTTTGTCCAGTGGAGATGCTAATACTTTACTTGGTTCATCAGTAGCAGGTTTGAACGCCGATGATATTGAAAGTTTCAATATACTAAAGGACGCGGCAGCAACAGCAATGTATGGTGCTAGAGCTATGAATGGGGTTATCGTGGTCACTACTAAAAAAGGTAGACAAACTGAGGGCGCTCCAAAAATCAGCTATACTGGTAACTTTACAACCTATTCCAAACCGAGTTACGAAGGAACAGATATTTTAAATTCAGACGAACAAATGTCTGTTTTGATTGAATATTTTAACAAAGGTGCATATCAGATTCCAGGATCATCAAGTGGTCAGGACGGTGGCATCTTTTATAAAATGTATAATCAGCTTTATAATTATGATCCGGCTACAAAAACATTTGCTTTGAAATATGATAAAGCGAGTGTTTCCAATTTTTTAAATAGATATGCCAATGCAAATACTGATTGGTTTGATATTCTTTATAAAAACTCTTTAAAACAGGAACACTCTCTAAGTGTAACCTCTGGTACCGAAAAATTTCAGACTTATGCTTCCACATCTTATCTGAATGATAAAGGTCAGACTATTGGAAGTAACGTAGATCGTTTTACTGCTAACTTCAGAGTAAATTTTGCTCCAAGTAAAAAATTAAGTTTCGAACTCTTAACTACTGGATCTGTTCGTAACCAGAGAACACCAAGCGGAAACTCCGACAGGCAATCTGATCCGGTATATGGTAGTTACTACCGCGAATTTGACGTCAATCCTTACAATTATGCCCGCAATACGAGTCGTTTAATTACACCTTATGATGAAAATGGTAACCTTGAATATTTTGTAAGAAATTATGCGCCGTTTAATATTCTCAATGAATTAGAAAACAATTACACTACGCTTCAAATGCTTGATATTAAAGTTCAAGGCGGGGTAAAGTATAAAATCATTCCAGCGCTAACCTACTCTATAAATGCTGCATATCGTTTCTCTAAATCAGAAAGACAAAGCTATGTATTGGAGCAATCAAACCAAGCTTTAGCATTCCGCTCTGGCGGGAACGCCACTAGGGATGGTGATAACCAATATTTATATATCGATTCAGCAAATCCAACCGGTTTACCAACCAGTGTTTTGCCAACCGGGGGATTTTACAATACCGCTGGTGATAACTTAACTAATTACTATTTCAGACATGATCTCGTTTACGATAAAAATTGGAATGATAAACATCTGCTAAATGTTTTTGGATCTATGGAAGTCAGGTCTATCGACAGACAAAATCAATATTTCAACGGTATCGGTTATCAGTATGAAAATGGAGGATTAGTTAATCCCAGCTATTTGTACTTTAAAGAGGCTGGCGAAGCAGGTAAAGCCTATTTTGGCATGGGTAAAAACTATGAACGCTATGTTGCCTATATGCTACGAGCAGCTTATTCATATGAAGGACGTTATAGCTTCAATGCAACTACACGATATGATGGCTCGAACAAGATGGGAAGAAGTAGAAATGCAAGGTGGTTACCAACGTGGAATGTTTCTGGTTCATGGAATGCCGACCAAGAAAGTTTCTGGCCGAAGAATGATATCGTTACCTACGCCGTACTACGTGGTTCGTATGGACTAACAGCAAGTATTGGTAACGCCACTAACTCCCTGCCAGTGTTTTACGACCAAATCTCAAGAAGACAATTGTTAAAAGATCAAGAGGTTCAAACATATATTTCTACTCTTCAGAATACTCAACTTACTTGGGAAAAATCCTATGATGCCAACATTGGGCTGGATTTGAGGTTCTTCAAAAACAAGGTGAACCTTTCTGTCGATGTTTATAACCGTACCATTCATGATTTGCTAGGAAGCTTAAATACTTCTGGTATAGGCGGTGAATTTACAAAAACAGCAAATTATGCAGCCATGAATAGCAGAGGTATAGAGTTCACTGTTTCAGGGTCACCTATTAATTCTGGTGATTTCAAATGGAGTACTAATTTCAACTTCGCATTCAATAGAACAAAAATTACAGAGCTGGATGCCTTACCTAATATTTGGAGAGCAGTATCAGCGACAGGTGGTGCCGTTTTGGGCTACCCTCAGAGAGGATTATTTTCAGTCCAGTTTGCAGGCTTAAATCCACAGTACGGCTATCCGACCTTTTATGGTGTTGACGGGAAAGCAACTACGAATATCGGCCTTCAAGGGGATGAAATTGAAATCTTAAAGTATGAAGGTCCAACAGACCCTACAACGACAGGTGGTTTCTTTAACCAGTTTAGATATAAAAATTTTTCTCTTTCTGCTTTATTCAAGTTTTCGGCAGGAAATGCTTTGCGTTTAGCTCCAGCAATTGCAGCTTCTTATTCGGATATGACAACTCTTAGTCGTGATGTATTAAACAGATGGATCATGCCAGGTGATGAAAGAATAACAAACATTCCTGCGTTACTGGATCCGGTAACTGCTGCTAATATTTTGACTTCGTCAGGGGCTACAACTAATGCAAGTTATCCATATAATCTTTATAATTATTCAACCGAGCGTGTGGTGAGCGGGGATTATCTCAAACTGTCCAGAATCACCGCGAGCTATGATATTCCTAAGAAGATCACCTCAAAATTCAGAATGTCAAATGCATCACTTATTGCAGCTTGTGATAATGTGGCTGTACTGTATGCTGATAAACGTTTGAATGGAGAGGATCCAGAATTCTTTTCTACCGGAGGTGTCGCATTACCTGTTCCAACACAATTTACGCTATCACTAAGAATTGGTTTTTAACCTATAAGACTATGAAACTAATAAAATCAACAATCATATTATCCGGTATTGCAATTTTAGTATCGTTGGAATCGTGCAAGAAGTTTCTTGATGAGGTTCCAGATAACAGAACAGAAATAACTACTGTGGCTAAAGTGGCACAGTTAACCGGAACTGCATATCCTTCCGCTCATTACATCACATTTGCAGAGGCTGCATCAGACAATACGGAAGAAAAGGAAAGAGGTGTAGGATCACTAAATGAGTTATGGGACAAACCATACTATTGGGAAGATGTATCGGGCACCCCTACTAATAGCGCAGGATCATACTGGAATGGTTGTTATGAGGCTATCGCAGCTGCTAATCAGGCTTTGCAAGCTATAGAAAATGGAAATTTTGGGAATGCTGTTCTTCCGTATAAGGGGGAGGCATTGGTGGCCAGGGCGTATGCGCATTTTATGTTGGCTGTATTCTTTGCCAAGCCATATGAAATTGGAGGTACTAATAGCTCTCCGGGTGTTCCATATGTTACTGTCCCTGAAACTGAACCAATCAAGCAATATTCAAGAGGTACAGTACAGGAAACCTATGATAAAATAAAAAAAGATCTAGAGGAAGGATTGCCTCTACTATCAGCAAGCGCATACACTGTTCCAAAATATCACTTCACTCCTTCGGCTGCCCATGCATTTGCATCCCGCTTTTATCTATTTCTTGGCGATTGGCAAAAAGTAATTGATCATGCAAATTTGACTGTTCCCGGAAATGATTTCGTAAATAATATGAGACCTGTTTCGACAACACTATATGAAATGACTAATAATGATTTCAGGGCAAATTATACAAAAACAGAACAGCGTACTGCAATCATGCTTGGTAATGCTTACAGTACATATACTTATGAAAACACTCCAAATCATGGAATAGGTAATAAGCTGGTGAGGATGTTCACCTCTCCAAATGCAAGCGGTAAAATACTAGCTAATAAAGTTTACCAATGGAGTGCTGGTAATTACAATACTCTTAAGTATTTGTACTATTTTTTTTATACTGGGCCTGGAATTGGATATCCATATTTGGTAGTTCCGCTTCTTACTGCAGATGAAACTTTGATGAATAGGGCTGAAGCTTATGCGCAATTGGGTAACAATGAAAATGCTCTAAAGGATATCAATGATTTTCTTAAAGTTAGAATTAGAAATTACAACGCTAACACAGATGTAGTAACACTAGATAAAATAAAGCTATTCTACAATATAAGTGATACGAAACAAGCTTTGATTAAAACTATACTGGAATCTAAGAAAGCTGAGTTTTTGGAAGAAGGCATTAGGTGGATGGACATTGTCCGTACAGGTTTGACTGTAAGACATAATGTTTATAGCAATGTTGGTGTTGAAACTTTTATGGAGCTAAAACCAAATGATCCAAGAAGATTATTTCAATTGCCAAACGAGGTAAAACTTTCAGGCGTAGAACTAAATCCTAGATAACTAATATATGAAAAATTTTATTAAAAATTCATTGGCCTTAGCAATAATCTTGACTATTGCCACCTCATGCAGGAAGACTGAGGATTTAGATGTTGACTTCAATAAGTATAATTTAGACATGCCGGAGACCAATACTGATTTGGACAAATGGCTAAATACCAATCTGCTAGATCCGTATAACATGAAAGTGATCTACAGATATAACCGGTATTATTATGGAGATGCAGCAGCTGATGTTGCTCCTCTGAAGCCTGAGAATGTTAGGCCAATGATGCAAACTGTATCGGATGGATATCTTGCGCCATATCTCAAAATTGCCGGATTGGATTTTGTCCAACGTACCAATCCAAAAGAATGGGTTCTATACGGCTCCGCGAAATACCAAACTGATGGTTCAGCTATCGCTGGGACAGCAGCAGGTGGGCGAAGGGTAACCCTATATGGGCTAAATAGCTTTAGTCTTGCACCAAGTTTTGTCAATTCTCGACTGTATGTAATACATCATGAATTTACACATATATTAAACCAAACGGTAGCGATTCCCATCGATTTTGAAGCCATATCGGGTGGAACTTACAAGCAGCCCTGGACATTAACTTCTGCAGCCACTGCGAAAGATAATGGATTTTTAGGAAGTTATGCAAGTGGCAGTCCTACTGAAGATTATGCTGAAACAACCGCAACCTTGCTTGTTTCTGGGCAATCTTATTATGATAATTATGCGAATACTTCTAATGCAACTGCTAAAAGCAGATTGAAACTCAAAGAATCGAATGTAGTTAACTATTTTAATACAGCTTTTGGTATCGACTTTAGAAAGTTGCAGAAAGAAGTTCAGAATTATCTCAAAAATACCATCAAAGATCCATCTATTTCTTTCGGCTATTGGTTGAACAGGAATTTGTATAAAAGTATGACCATCAATCTTGATAACGATGTTACATACAGCACTTATGGTATCTCCGATCAGTTCAGAACCGCTTACCAAACTTCAAAGGCAAATGTCATAGGTTTATCAGGCTTTAATTTGGGTTTTGGATCCGTTAAATTAAACTTTACCTCTGCAACTGCTATGACAATGGATGTGAATTTTAGTCAGGGCACGACCAATTACGTTGCTACCTACAATTTTACAATGTCTGTTAACGATGCCACTGGTGCAGTTAAGTTTACATTATCATCGACTGCACCTACAGGAAATGCTGCTCTATTATTGACATCTGTACAACCTTTACTAACTTACCTAAATAACAATAATTTTATTGCTGATTGGTTACCAGCTTCTTATAATACAGGTACCTACACCAATTTTGGTGGGTTTTATGTAAGCGGAACGCCAGCAAATTATTTCTATGGTGCTTTAGGACAATAAACTTAACTGATATGAAAAGATTAATATTTCTATTTGCTTGCCTGTTTATATTTGCAGGCTGCAAGAAATCATCGTTTGTCTCTAAATTCGATGAAGATCCTGAGGTAAGGATGGGGGAGGCAATTGCCAAAGTGAAAAATATTTTGAGCAGTGCTGAAAATGGTTGGATTGCAATAACACCCACTGCGGATGGTGGAGGTTACAGCTTTTTTATGAAATTTGATGCGGCAGAAAATGTTAAAATGTATGCGGATTTAAATGATGCATCATCTACAACAGAGTATGCCTCTTATTATCGGGTTAAGCAAGATCAAGGTGTGGATTTAGTCTTTGACACTTTTAACTATATCACGATGCTAAATGATCCCGATCCTGCTACTTTGGGCGGCAATCGTGGGACAGGTTTCAAAAGTGACGTTGACTTTATTTATGACCGATCATCAGGTGATAGCATCATATTTACCGGCAAGAGATATAGGCAGTCTCTTAAAATGGTTAAGGCAACTGCAACACAGCGTGCTGCTTATGAGAGCGCAGGATTAAAAACAGCAATTGATAAAGTTAAGAGCTTTTTTTCAACCAATAAATATCCATACATCGAAATAGTTTCGGGTACATCAACTATAAAAGCGGGAATCTCAATTAATACGACCAATAATGTAGCCGGGGGAAAACGACTAACATTGACTGGTGTATTGGCTGATGGAGTAACTACTGCTACCGCAAGCACAAAATTTGCATTTACGTTAGATGGACCGTTTTTACTAGGAACCGATCTAAAGTACAGTTCAATTACATTTGTTAAAATTTTATGGAAAGATGCATCAACTTTAGCATTATATGATTCGACCGGAAAGGAATATATTGTGAAAAATAGTACCGCACCTCTAACGCCGCTTTATCTATTATTGGGCGCAAGTTATGGTAACGTGGTACTTCCAAATGCGACAACTTATACTGGTTGGGGTTCTGAATACATAAGTAGAAGGGCGACAGCAGCCTCTGCGATGTTGAATGGAGGATATGCGCTCAGGCTGGAACAAATGACTTATACTTTCAATAACACCACTAAGAAAATGACTTTGAAAGTTAATATGCCTCAAAATGCAACACAGTATGTTGGTACATTAAATTATACGTATACTAGAGGTAGCGATGGTATTTTTAAATTTACCTACGTTGATGCAGATGGTAACGGGACGCTAATTGTTCCGTTCATGGCTGCCCTTTTAGGTCAACGCTTAAACGTAAATACTTTCACAGTCGATTATCTATCTGATCCGATAAGCGGTGGTCTGTACGCTCAATTTAAAAGTATTGAAAATCCGAATTTTACTTTTTCTGGGGCGCTTCAATAATATTTTAAAGTTTGCTCTCTCCAAGCCCCCGATTTATCGGGGGCTTTTTTATGACATAATTTTTGCCTCCCTCCATCCGTTAAATCTTTATATTTGTACTGATGAAAAAGAAACTGGTTTTTACCATACTAACATTCGTTCTCACTTTTGCGTTCATGCTTCAGGCCAATGCACAATGTGCCATGTGCAGCATCAACGCTGAACAAGGTATCAAAAACGGAAATACAGTGTCTGCAGGCTTAAATACCGGGGTACTATACTTGTTGGCTATTCCATATTTAATGGCAATGATTGTGGGGGTAATCTGGTATAAAAAATACCGTAAGAAAAACATTCAGCTTAATATGAAGAAAGAGCCGTTCAACCTGAATTAGTATGGCGGGAGGGACCTCAAAATTATCAGCAATTGTACGTTGTAAGTGCCCGCATTGCCGCAGAGGCAATATCTTTACCGGTAGCATGTACGGATGGAACATTCAGCATACTAAAGAAATCTGCGGACATTGTGCACAGCGCATTGAGATCGAACCTGGCTACTTTTATGCCGCCATGTATGTAAGTTATGCAATGAATGTGCTGGAAATGCTGTTTGCCAGCTACGTTACCTACCTGTTTGCCGGTCCTTTAACTGACGATACTTTCTGGGCATATCTGATCGTGATTTTCGCAGGTTGTTTCGTGCTTTATCCTTTCAATTACCGTTATTCAAGGATTATATTGCTCCACATCTTGTCGCCAAATATCAAATATAAAGCCTGGTACGATCAGTAAGCTAAATTGCTAAACTGTTTAAGCTATTGAATTGTTAAGCTGGCGGGTTGTCACTTATGAAGGCAGGCCATTATCCTCTAAACTACAGAAACCCTATGTTAAAAAAAGAAACCCTTCAATTTATAAAAGACGTATCTGAAAACAATAACCGTGAATGGTTTGCCGAAAATAAAGCCGTTTATGAGGAGGCGAAAGCTAATGTGCTGGAACTGGTAACGCAACTCATTCCGGAAATAGCAAAGGTTGATCCGGCATTATCGGCAGAAGCAGACCCTAAAAAAAGCCTGATGCGCATTTACCGTGATGTGCGGTTTAGTAAAAATAAAGACCCTTATAAAAACAACTTTGGGATATGGTTTGCCACTAAGAAAGGTAGCAATGAGCCAGGATATTACCTGCACATTCAGCCGGGAAAGAGCTTTATTGCCGGTGGTTACTGGATGCCCGAAGCGACCCATCTAAAACTGATCAGACAGGAGATTGATTATAATTTCGATGACTTTAAAGAAATTATAGAAAACAAGGATTTTAAAAAGAGCTTCAAATTAGGTACAGAGAATGCGCTTAAAAATGCACCTAAAGGTTACGATCCGGAGGACCCTAACATTGAGTTTTTAAAGTTAAAAAGCTTTGAAGCGACTATGAAAATTGCGGATGAAGAATTTTTTAAACCTGCACTCGTTAATAAGTTGATAAGTTCTTTTGCAACGGTACAACCATTAGTTGCATTTTTACGGAACGCGATCAATGCGTAAATCAAACACGACATCAAATAATATAATGAAACAGACCTTTTTAGCTTTTGCCTTTCTCTTATTTCTCTCTTCGCTTACTTCTTGTGTGGTTTTATCGCCTAAAAAATACAAGGCGCTTCTGGGTACCAAAGATTCACTATATACTGCTTTCAATGAGGGATTAATCAAAATTGAAAATCTCGAAAAAGAAGTTAACAGGTTAAAGAAGGACACCACTTTAATGGCCGAAGAACTCCGCGACCTGCAATCGAGCTATAACACGGTTGATGCGAATTACAAAAAGCTAAAGAGTAACTCATCTTCAGAGATCACCAAGTTATCCGGTGACCTGGCAGCGCGCGAAAAACGCTTGAAAGAGGTAGAAGAGGTGCTGCGCAAGCGTGATGAAGCTACGAATGCACTAAAAGAAAAGCTACAACAAGCTCTACTTGGATTTACCAAAAGCGGATTAACGGTGGAAATAAAGAATGGTAAAGTATATGTTTCCCTAACTGATAAATTACTATTTCCTTCCGGTAGTATCATTATTGATGATAAGGGTAAACAAGCACTAACCCAGCTGGCTAATGTACTAAAGCAGCAACCTGAGATTAATATCGCTGTTGAAGGACATACAGACAACCAGAAAATAAATAACCTGGGGCAGATTAAAGACAATTGGGATTTAAGTGTACTTCGTGCAACTTCAGTAGTACGATACCTCACCGAAAACGAGAAAGTTGAAGGGGTAAGGATGACCGCTACAGGTAAGGGAGAATTTCAGCCTTTGGGAACAAACGCGAATGCAGACGGTAGAAGCAAGAACAGAAGGATTGAGATCGTGCTTTCGCCAAAACTGGACGAACTTTATAATTTGATTAAGTAGTCGGATAATTATTGGATGGATATATCTAAACAAAATATATTCATCCAAGGTTTAGCTCACCCCAATCCATTTACATGGTTTGATGTTTCCGGTATGACTTCAGGATTTTAAAAGTATTCTCAAAATCGTCACTATTCAGATTAGAGTATTCAGGCATAGAGATTCTGTTGGCCGTTAAGAAATTCAACAACTCTTTTATTGTATTGGATACCTCTTCGGATGCTTCTGTATGTTTTAAAGCTTCAATCTTACTGAGTATCAGTGCAATTTCGAACATCTTAAAATCATGCTTTACTGCAATGGTTAAACCATTATCTGCCTCTGCAACGGCTTGCTCATAATTGTGAATGCTATTGTAAAAGGTAGATTTAAACATGCTAAAACCTGTCAAAATAAAATTCGTGTAATACGTATATTCACTATCTATGATTTTATCCATGAATTGGATGATGCGATGTGCTTTTTTTAAGTAATTAAGCTTCAGATAGGTTTGTCCAAGATGCAAAATCAAAAACGGAGAGAATACCGAATGCCTGATGAAAAAGATATTGGGGTATTTGTTTAGAATGGCCATTATAAAGCGATGGCATTCAGCATAGTTTTTCTGAGAAAAGAGTGTGAGGAGCACCATTCGGTAACACAAAATTTCCTCGGTTGTGATCTCATCATTTTTCTTCGGTCCGTTCCGGTCTATTTCCTGACAAAGCTTAATAATTTTATCTTCCAGCGTTTTGCTTTCATTAGGCTTATTAATCATATTGTTATAGAAGTATAAAATCAAATCGTAAGGATTTATTGGGAATAATTCACCCAACCGCTTATAATTCCGCTTTAACAGTTGCATGGTGTTCAGCAGCGAAGTTTTATCTACGTCTATAAGTGCCAGGTTACACTCAATAATATGAAGCATAATCTGCACATCTTCATTAAGTACGTTTTCAGAAATACTTCTTATGGTTTCTTTGTAGAGGCTACTCATCGTACGGCCGGAAGCCATAATGTCTATAAAATCGACACCTACCGATAATTTGTTAAAATTGCCGCTGGGCCTGGTGAGCTCATATTTAGCGGTATAACAGATAAAATCAAATGATTGGTTCTTCTCCTGATTTGAAAAAGGGAGTTTAAAAATATTCTTTAACTCTGCTATTTCATTTCTGTTAATGCAAAATCTGATCGACCAATGCAGAATATGAGACCGTAGAACGCTGTCTTTGTCGAACGATTGCAGGATATGTTCAAAAAACCCTTTAGATGAACGATATTCAAATCTCTCTGTAATCTGAATGAATAAAAAATAAGTGTAAATATCCTCATTTAGAAATCTGACTACCTCTGTTGGAATTGCTGTACTGAGCCTTTTCTCTTCAACGATAATACCTGCCTGTAACAATTCTTCATAAGCCTCAGGATAAGTGTTTACATAAGTTAACAGTTTTTCTTTATGCACCCTCAGCTTATTGTCACGTTCAGAAATACAATCGCTTAATTTTTTAAGTAGGAATATTTTCTCAGTGCTTTTCTTAGCCAAAAACACCCTTTTTTCTAAAAAATAGTGAATTAACTCATAACAAAGTAAGGGATTGCCAAGTTCTAGTAATTTATTTTCATCCTTTAGTTTGAAATAAACCTGAAGCCAGAACGGTGTTTTGAACAATGCCATTAGTTTCGGACTCACATCTGCTACCGATATCACCTTGTTCTCGATGTAACTTAGCGTGGATAAAATTTCTTCATTATTTAATGAGGGAAGATTACTCAGGGTATCTTCATCATAAAATAATCCGGTGTACCAGGTTTTGTTCAAAAACGCTGATCCTGAAATGGCCGGCTGTAAATTAATCCAGGTATTGGTTCTGAAGCCAAATATGATTTTTAAAAAATTGTTTTCCTCAATGCTATACAGGAAATCGATAAATGTTTTAAAGTATTCAGACTTCGACAGGAATTCATCGATGCCATCAACAAATATCACAAAACGTCCTTCGCGCTTTTCCGGATTCTTCTTGAAAAAGTTAACTAGTTCACTAATGCTTTCGAATTTAAATTCTTTTAAAAACCAATCTTTCAGTGTGCCTCCTCCGGAAATAATGCGCGTTAAAACGGTTGAGTTGATTAGTAATACGATATCATTTTTATAGATCGCATGTTCAGAAACAAAAAAATGTTCAGCCATGTGTGCCAGCAGGATAGATTTCCCTTGTCCGGGTTGAGCGCTGATAGTTGAAAACTGATAGTTGTTTTTTAAAAAATAATCCAGATCAGGATAGTAAAAACTCCGGTTTGATGTTGCATGAAAGGGCACGCCAGAGTTGTTTTTTTTCGATACCAGCGCAACCTCGGTAATAGCCTGTGCTTTTAGCCGAAGATCCTGCCATATACTTTGTGCTGATGTGGTTTGACTTTCCTTGTCCCTGCAAAAGGAATCCCAGTCGTCATAACCAATATATTGTGATAAACTATTTAAGGTGAATAAAGAAAATTTATGCAAAGTATTCGCAAAGCCAAAAAAACGCTTAATGGTCGTTTCACTTACATAATTCTTAGTTTCCTGGAATACGTACTCAGAGATGATCTTACAATGTGCAGGGTCTATATTCCTCAGTCCTGACTTTATAAGTACAAACTTCCTGAGTTCAATAAGGAGTTCGTTAGCGTTCATTTATATATAGATGGATGACTACGCTAATGTCATCATAATTTCACAAACAGTGAAATCTTTTAAGTCTTTATTCACGCTATGAATGAAATGAATAAAGAGATTCGGTCAGTGAATGAATAGCAATGGATAAGATTGGTAATCATCCAAAATATAGATTTGTCATAATTATATAATGCGCGAATAAGGCTTGGCCAGATACGCACAAACTACCTAGTAAGTCATCCTAAATTACGCCTGACATGATGAAAACCTTTACCAAACGTTCCTTAACTGGGATACATTGCAAAGCCTTTGCGCTTGCAATCATCATTCTATTAACGCTCTTCCAATCACAATCGTATGCGCAAACTAAAAATTTTGCGACTGTTGTAACTCCAACTGCGGGAAGTGCTACGCATATTGATAACATCAATAATGCAATCAGCACCAGCGATGGCAATTTTGCTACGCTGAATTCGTATGGAGGTGCATTGTTAGGATTAGGGGCATACTCTTCCGGCATTGTGCTGCAGTTCCCGGGTAATATTCCGGCAAATCGTACTACGTATGTTCGTATAGATTTCGATGCTTCAGCACTAAACGCCTTATTGGGAGGAACGCTTGGCGGTACGCTTGCCAATGTTGTTGGCGGACTGGTCATCGGCGATCACCGTATCGATATAGCAGCGCAAAACTCATCAGGCACCACTGTTCTTAGTGGAAGTACATTGGCAGGATTCAATAATAACTCAAATATAAAGGTAGTTAAAGATAAAAACGGATTTACCTATATCGCGCTAACACCGAGTGTAACCTATGATAGAATCGTAATCACCGACCTGACCACTGCCGTCGCATTATCTACTACCGGTAAAACAAACGTATACTATGCTTTCAACATTTCAGGAAATGATAATTGCGATGCCAATGTATTTGCCAATTTCGATGAAGAAGGAATTTCACTCGATGCACTGGGCCTGTCAGGATCCCAGAATTTTGAGTTTCAGAACATCATTGACGATGACAGAACAAACTTTTACCGACTCAGCACAGGCGTACTAGGTGTTGCAGCTTCTAAAAGTGTAAATATTTACTTTCCAAATTTATCTGCTACAACAGATAACATTAATATCAGGTTTAAAACGTCGCCTGCATTGTTGAACCTCAATTTGCTGAGTGCTGTTGACATTATTGCCTATAATAACAATCAGGAAGTTTACCGTACAACAGGCGCAAATATCATTGGCCTTGATTTACTGGGTCTTTTCAATAACAATCAGGTGGCTACCGTTCCAATAGCACCAGGTGTGGCTTTTGATCGGGTAACCATCAAATTAAACAATATTGTAAGTGCAAACTTAACGCAATACCTGGACATCTACGGCGTAACCAGAAGTCCGGCATTTCCTACATTTGTAGCGCCAGCCTCCAATGCTATTAATGTTTGCTTCAATTCTACAGCAGCGTTAACGGCTACCACAGCTTCCACCAACCAATTGGTATGGTATGATGTAGCTGAAGACGGAACCGCCTTAGCCGCTACTGCTTATAATGGAACGTTCACCACACCGGCTTTAACCGCAAATAAAACCTATTATGTTGCATCACGCAAAATCGGATGTACAAATGAATCCGTTAGGGTTCCGGTAACCGTTACCGTAAATCCCGCAATTGTTTTCAATACTACAACACTGGCCAATGCAACCCCGGGATTTGGATATTCGAAACAAATTACTCCCGCAACCGGTGGTACCGCAGGTTACACCTATACCCTGGCTTCAGGAAGCTCACTTCCCGCAGGTTTAACACTTTCATCATCAGGTATTATTTCTGGTACGCCTACAGTTCCCGGAACTTACAATTTCTCAATAACCGCAACTGACACCAAAAACTGTACAGCTACAGCGAGCTACACTTTAGTGGTAACTGGCGCATTAGTGTTAACTCCGGGCAATTTGCCTGATGGGGTAACCGGAACAGTTTATTCAACACAAATCATTCCTTCTGCAACAGGGGGTACCGGTCCATATACTTATACTGCAACTAACCTGCCTCCAGGATTAGCATTTGATCCGACTACAAGGGAAATCACCGGAACACCGACTGTTCCCGGAAACTATACGATTCCTGTAACGGTGACAGATGCAAATGGAAACACGGTTACATCGAACTATACTGTTAAAATTACAGATCCACTGGTATTACCGCTGGCAACACTGGCCGATGGTACAACTGGTACTGTTTATACTACCCAGATTATTCCTTCGGCTACAGGTGGTTCAACTCCATATACTTACACCGCTACTGGCTTGCCTCCGGGATTAACATTTAACCCTACAACAAGGGCTATCGCCGGAACACCTACAGCTTCAGGCACCTATACTGTTCCAGTAACGGTAACGGATGGCGATGGAAAAACCATTACTACAAATTATACCATTGTAGTGAACGACCCATTGTTACTTCCATCAGCTACCTTGCCGGATGGAAATGTAGGGGCGGTTTACGCTGCGCAAACGCTTCCTGCAGCTACAGGCGGTGTTGGTCCTTACACTTATGTAGCTACTTCTGTTCCTGCAGGCTTAACATTTGACCCTACAACAAGAATCCTTTCAGGTATGCCTACGGAAGCGGGTAATTACACAATTGGTGTAACCGTTACTGATAGTCAGGGTAAAACGGCAAGCAACAGTTATGCTATAAGAGTTGTGGGTACGGTGAATTTACCAACCAGAACTTTGCCTAACGGAGTTGTGGGTACATCTTACCTGCCACAAACACTTCCGGCAGCATCTGGAGGTACAGGTTCATTTACCTATGCGGCAACAGGATTGCCTCCAGGCTTAACATTTAACCCGACAACAAGGGAAATTTCAGGCACGCCGACAACTGGCGGTCCTTATACCATTTCTCTTACAGCAACAGATACCAATAACAATAAAGCAACTACCACTTACGCACTTAACGTTACTGTAAATGCGCCGGTTGTAGCATCTGCAACTGTTTGTTCAGGTAGCACCGCTACTTTAACGGTAAGCAATACGCAAGCAGGCGTAACCTATAACTGGTATGCCTCAACCGGCAGTACACCGCTGGTTACCGGAAATACCGGCACTTTCACCACACCGGTTGTAACTTCATCTACCGTGTTTTATGTGGAGGCCGTTTCAGGATCGGCTGTGAGCAGCAGAACTCAGGTTAACGTTTCGGTTAACCCGCCTGCTACACTTGCAACCATTACTACCGCGAATCAGGTAATTAACAGCGGCCAGACCACTACTTTAGCCGCTACGGCCGATGCAGGAAATACCATAAGCTGGTACGCAACTCCAACAGGAGGAACCTCACTTTCAAATACAAATACTTTCACTACTCCGGTATTAACGGCCACTACAACTTACTACGTTCAAACGAACAGTTCTGCAGGTTGTGCCAGTGCAACACGTGTACCGGTAACTGTTACCGTAATCAACAATGGTGGTGGCGCATCGTGTAACGCCGCAGCGAGTCAAAATTCCGGAATCAACGGAATCTGCGTGTTATGTAACATAGCAAATGCCGGCAATTCAACTGATACTGATGCCGCTAACTTCACCCGTATTTCTTTGGCAGTTGGTGTTGGTGCAACAGGATATCAGCAATTAATCTTCCCGCAATCGCTTGCCAGGGTAGCGTCAGACAGCATTCAACTAGATCTTGGTTTGCCAAGTGGTCTGGCTGATGTTGGCGTACTGAACAATATTACCGTAACCGTATTAAACGGTACCACGGTAGTCAGAACAGTAACCATTAATTCGGGTTTGTTAAACCTAAGCCTGTTGGGTGGTAACCGTTTTACGGCTACTGTTGCCGCTGGCGGTGTTTACGACCGTGTTCAGGTGAGCTTTGCCGCAGTTGTTTCTGCGTTAAGCAGTCTAGATATTTATGGCGCAAGAATTATCTATCCAAACCCAACCATCATTACAGGTGCACAAAGCATTTGTAATGGTAGTACAGCTACTTTCTCCGTAACTCCGGCTGAAAATACCGTACTAACATGGTTTACAACAGCCACCGGCGGAACCGGAACTTCAGGATCAACTTTCACAACACCTGCTTTAACAGCAACAACTACTTTTTATATTGAGGTTAGCAAAAACGGCTGTCCGAACCCAACCAGAATTCCGGTAACAGTTACGGTAAACCCGGCAATTGTATTTGCCGGCAGCACCTTAAAAAATGCCACAATTGCATCACCATATAGTGTACAGCTTCCTGTGGCAACAGGTGGTACCCCAGGTTATACCTATGCGCTTGCTTCGGGTAGTACTTTGCCAGCAGGACTAACCCTATCAACCACTGGGTTGGTAAGCGGTACCCCTACTGCAACCGGAAATCCTACTTTCGATGTTGTAGTAACGGATACTAAAAACTGTTCGGTTACCGCAACATTTACTTTGACTGTAACACCTGCTTTAGCACTTACCCCTGGCGCATTGCCGGATGGTACAACAGGTACAGCCTATACCACTAATGGTATTCCTGCTGCTACAGGTGGAACAGGTCCTTATACCTATACTGCAACAGGCATTCCTCCGGGATTGGTTTTTAATCCAAATACGAGAGAAATTACCGGAACACCAACACAGGTTGGTAACTATACAATCCCGGTTACAGTAACTGATGCAAATGGTAATACCATTACATCTAACTATACTTTAAGCGTTGTTGATCCTTTGGCATTGCCACCAGCAACCTTAGCGAACGGAACAACAGGAACTGTTTACACTACGCAGATTATTCCTTCTGCAACAGGCGGAACTGTTCCTTATACTTATACAGCAACAGGTTTGCCTCCGGGATTAACGTTCAATCCAACAACCCGCGAAATTACCGGTACGCCAACTCAGGCAGGTACTTATACTGTTGCCGTTACGGTTACCGATAATAAAGGCAGAACTGCTGCTAACAATTACACCATTTCGGTAGCCGATCCTTTGAGTTTACCTAACGCCACTTTACCTGATGGTATGGAAGGCAACGTATATGCCACACAAACTTTGCCTTCGGCAGTAGGGGGTGTTGGTCCTTTTACTTATGTGGCTTCTAACCTCCCTCCAGGATTAGCTTTCAATGCTGCAACAAGGGAAATCACAGGTACACCAACTCAGGCGGGTAATTACTCCATTGGTTTAACGGTAACTGATAGTCAGGGCAAAACAGCAAGTAATAACTACGGCCTGCGGGTTATAGGGGTGCTATCTTTACCTGGGGCTACATTGCCGAATGGTATTGTAGGTACTTCTTATCCAACTCAAACACTACCAGCAGTAACTGGTGGCACAGCTCCGTACACCTATCTGGCCACAGGCTTACCTCCGGGATTAAGCTTTAATACAGCCACCAGAGAGATTACTGGCACACCAACGTTAGGTGGAACTTATACCATTTCGTTAACTGCAACAGATGCAAACGGAAATAAGGCAACTACAGCCTATGCATTAACCGTAACAGTGAATGCACCGGTTGTGGCTGCGGCTACAGTATGTTCAGGCAGCCCGGCTACCTTGAGCGTAAGCAACTTACAAGCTGGTGTTACTTATAACTGGTACGCTTCTACAGGAAGTACACCTTTGGTAACCAACAATACCGGCGTTTTTGTTACGCCAGCTGTAACGGCACAAACGGTGTATTATGTTGAAGCTGTTTCGGGAACTGCTGTGAGTTCAAGAACAGCGGTTACGGTTTCTGTAAACCCTGCTGCGAATCCAGCTACGGTTACTACCAACAGTCAGGTAATTAATGCGGGACAAAGCACTACTTTAGTGGCAACGGCCGATGCAGGAAACACCATTTCCTGGTATGCTGCTCCAACCGGAGGAACGGCCCTGGCAACAGGTGGTTCGTTTACTACTCCGGCACTATCAACCACTACTACTTATTATGTTGAAACAACAAATGCATCAGGTTGCCCAAGTGCTACACGTGTTCCGGTTACAGTTACTGTAATTAACGGTGGCGGTGGTACAGCATGTAATGCAGCAAGCAGTCAGAATTCAGGTATTACCGGAATTTGCTTGTTGTGTAATATTGCAGGTGCAGGTAATTCTACAGATGCTGATGCGACTAACTTTACCAGAATTACGCTGGCTGTTGGTGTTGCATCAACGGGATATCAACAACTTATTTTTACCACTCCAGGCACAGCTACCGATAGCATCCGCTTAGAACTGGCATTGCCAGGTGGCTTAGCTGATGTTGGTTTATTAAGCAATGTCACTTTAAATGTATTAAACGGAACGACACTTGTCAGAACCGTTCAATTGAACTCCTCACTGCTAAACCTTCAACTTTTATCAGGTAACCGCTTTGCTGCAACCATTGTTGGGGGCGGGGCATTTGATAGGGTACAGGTTAATTTTGGAGGTGTACTTACAGCGCTTACCAGCCTGGATATTTATGGAGCAACTACAGTTTATCCGAATCCAACGGTAACTGCCGGAAATCAAACCATTTGTTCGGGTAGTACGGCTACTTTAACTGCAACTGCTAACGGTGGAACAACACTTGCCTGGTTCGATGCAGCTACTGGCGGTACACAATTGGGTACAGGTGAAACATTCACTACCCCAGCTTTAACCGCAACAACAACTTATTACATAGAGGTGAGTAAAGGCACTTGTGCCAATACCACCAGAGTACCGGTTACTGTTACGGTAACACCTGCGTTGCCAACACCAATACTGGCTACAATTGTGAATGTTTGTGCAGGATCTACCGCAACTTTATCGGTTCAAAATCCTGATGCAGCCATAACTTACAGATGGTATGATGCGGCAACAGCCGGTACTTTGGTTTACACAGGACCGGTATTTATCACACCTGCTCTTTTAGCCAATACGACTTACTATGTTGAAGCTGCGCAAGGAAATTGTACAAGTGCAGCCCGTGCGGTTGCTGCGGTTACCGTTAACCCTCGTCCGGCGCTCCCTGTAGTAAGTGCAAACGCCTCTACAGTAAGTCCAGGTCAGTCTGCAATTATCACGGCAACTTCTGCTGATGCAACCAATACGTTAAACTGGTACAGTTCGGCAACTTCAACAACGCCGATATATACTGGTACCACATATGTAACGCCGCCATTAACCGCCACCACAACTTACTACGTGGAAGCAGTTTCAACAAATGGTTGTGCTTCAGCCAGCCGTGTTCAGATTACCATTACGGTTAATGGAAACGGATCTCCAAATCCTGTTCCTTGCGAAGCTGCAACAACACAAACCGGTGGCGTAACCGGAGTGGCTTTACTTGCGGGTGTGTTTAATCCAACATCAGCAATTGATAACGACACACAAACAGCCTCATCATTATTAATGCCGGTAGGTGCTTTAGGTGCCTCAGTATATCAGCGTTTAGGCTTTGGTTCACTTTCAACTGTGGGCGATACTGTTCGTGTACTGGTTTCAACTCCAGGCAAATTATTGTCGCTGGCCTTATTGGGCAATGCATCGGTAACCACATACGTGGGTACCAACAGCAATGGCGATTCGCGATTATTAAATAACAATACCTTAAATATTCAGTTACTAAGTGGAAATACCCAGGCACTGGTAACTTTTGTTCCAACAAGCGTATTCGACGGGGTAGAGGTTAGGTTAAATTCAGGCGTATTAGGCGCATTAACATCAATAGATGTAAATTATGCTCAGCGCGTACTGGTTGCGCCAACTGTTACATCTTCGAATGTAACATCTTGTGTTGGCTCTACTGCACAGCTCAGTGTGAGCAATCCATCAGCAGGTTTAACTTACAGGTGGTATGATGCCAGCGGTGCTTACCAAACGGGTAAAGACGGTATAGTGTTCACTACGCCAACATTAACAGGCGATACCAGATTCTTTGTGGCAGCTGTGTCTGCAACTGGATGTGTGAGCTATAAAACAGTAGTGAACGTAACTACCAGTCCGGCGCCAGTTGCACCAACGCTTTTAAATGCTGCGGTAAATACTTGTCCTAATACTTTGGTTACCCTACAAGTACAAAATCCTGTAGCAGGAATGACCTATAACTGGTATGATGATGCAACCTCAACAACTGTATTGATTACCGGCGACAGTTTTACAACGCCTCTGATTACTGCTAACAGAAGTTATTTCGTAGCAGCGGTTAATGCCTGCGGAACTTCCTCGGCCAGAACAGAGGCTACCATTACTTTAGGAACAATTGATATTCCGGTAATTACGCCTCCGTCTATTACCATCACCTCCAATTCAGTAGCGGTACTAAAAGCTACGTCAAGTACTGCAGGTGCCACCATTACCTGGTACGAACAGGCGAATGGAGGTGTGCCGGTATTTACTGGTGAAACATTTGTAACACCACAATTAACTGCAACAAAAACTTACTACGTAGAGGCTAGCGTTGCTGGCGGATGTACTGCTACCAGCCGTGCATCAGTTACAGTAACAGTAATTAATCAACCTCCGGTAACTACACCATGCGGTTCAGCAACTACCACTGTTGCCAGCGGAGTAAGCGGTGTTGCGTTACTTGCAGGCGTAATTAATCCGACTTTTGCGGTTGATAATGATGTAAACACAGGATCTAGTCTGGTTATTCCGGTAGGTGCTCTTGGTGCTTCCGTTTATCATCAGGTTGGCTTCCCTGGATTATCAAATGTGGGTGACACCTTAAGGGTAAAAGTTACTGTACCAGCTCAGTTGTTATCAGTTGCGCTTTTACAAAACCTAACGGTAACCACCTTCCAGGGCAACACCAGCAATAATGATGTAACTTCGATCTCTAATCCACTAATTACATTAAATTTACTAGGCGGTGGAAATTCTGCCATCTTAACCTACATCCCAACAAGCAGATTCGATGGTGTGGAATTAAGACTAAGCTCAGGCATTTTAGGTGCATTGACTTCGGTTAACTTCGATTACGCACAAAGAACCATTACCAAACCAACTGTGGCGGCAGCAACAGCAAGTGCTTGTCAGGGATCTTCAGCAACCTTAAGCGTATCCAATCCTCAGGCAGGAATTACCTATAAATGGTACCTCGGAACTACCTACCAGGCTGATGGTATTACTTATACCACCAACCCGGCATTAGCTGCAGGAACTTATACCTTTAATGTAACTGCAACAGCCAATGGTTGTGAGAGCCCTGCAACTCCAGTTGTAGTAATGATTTTACCTCCGCCGGTAACTCCGATTGCGAGCACAACAAATCCGGCTTCTACCTGCGTAGGATCATCTGCAACATTAAGTGTTCAGGCCGTTGCAGGTGTTACTTATAACTGGTACGATGCAGCTACCGGAGGAAACATGCTGGTAAATAACAACAGCAATTTTACTACCTCTGCATCCCTGCTACCTGGCGTATATGATTACTACGTTGAAGCGGTGAGCGGCAGTAGCTGTTCAAATCCAACACGTACAAAAGTTTCTATCACTGTAAATCCAGCGGCTTTAGCATCTGATATTACGGTAACTGGTGGAACAACATTGTGTGCATCTGGAACTACTACATTAACTGCAAGCAGCAGCACAGTAACCAGTCCGATATTTACATGGTACACTGACGCAGCCTTAACACAGGTTGCTTTTGTAGGCGCAGTGTTCAATACACCTGCTATAACTGCAACAACACGTTATTATGTAACCGTTAGCGGCACCAATAAATGTGCGAACACACCTGGTAATGCTAAAGAAATCATTGTTACGGTGAATCCGGTAGCAGTGGCTGCTGATATCAGCGTAACAGGCACCAGTACGGTATGCGGGGGCGCAACGGTAAGCTTAACTGCAACCAGCACAACGGTAACGAATCCGGTATTCAGCTGGTACAGCACAGCCGATTTGTCTACTAAAGTATTTACAGGTCCGGTGTTTGTTACACCAAACTTAACTGCTACAACAACTTATTATGTAACAGTAAGTGGAACCAATAAATGTGAAAATACAGCTGCTACCGCACGGGCAATTACCATTACGGTTAATCCTATCGCAACGGATGCTGATATCACTGTGAGCGGACCAACATCAGTTTGTACAGGTTCTACAGCAGCCTTATCTGCCGGAAGTACAACAGTGGTTAATCCGGTATTTACCTGGTATAGCAATGCAACTTTAACAACTGTTGCCTTTACCGGACCAAACTTCACAACTCCAGCTTTAACAGCTAACACCACTTATTATGTAACTGTTAAAGGCGATAATAAGTGTGAAAATACACAGGCTACAGCCAAAGTTGTAACAGTAACCGTTAATCCGGTTGCAGTAGCTACCGATATTGCAGTAAGCAACGCTCAGATCTGTTCAGGTTCTACCGTGTTGCTGATGGCGTCAAGTACTACTGTTACGCAGCCGGTATTTACTTGGTACAGTGATGCTTCGTTAACCGTTCCGGTATTTACGGGTCCAACCTTCACCGTTACAGGTTTAACTACTACCACAAATTATTATGTAACCGTAAAAGGCAGCAACAAATGCGAAAGCAATGCTGCAACTGCTAAAATGGTAACCGTTACGGTTAATCCACTGGCTGTTACCACTGATATTATCGTAAATGGCAGCACTATAGCGTGTGCAGGCTCAACAGCGGTATTGTCTGCAACATCACCAACAGTTACCAATCCGGTATTTACCTGGTATAGCGATGCTGCACTGACTAATATCAGCTTTATTGGTGCAAGTTTCACCACTCCGGCCTTAAACAGTACTACCACATACTATGTGACGGTTAAAGGTGATAATAAATGTGAAAATGCACCAGGCACTGCAAGGGTAGTCACCATAACAGTAAGTCCGGTTTCGACTGCCGCCGATATTACTGCTGCCGATGCAACTGTATGTGCAGGATCAACAGCAACACTTGCTGCCAGTACAACAACAGTAACTAACCCAACCTTCACCTGGTATAGCAATGCGGCTTTAACAACAGTGGCATTTGTAGGGCCAACCTTCATTACCCCTGCTTTAACCAGCACTACTACATATTATGTAACAGTTAAAGGCGATAATAAATGTGAAAATACAGCCATTACTGCCAAGGTTGTCACTGTAAATGTGAATCCAGCTGCGGTACAAGCCGATATAACCTTGTCAACCCCTGCCACCATCTGCGGATCAGGAACAGCAGTAATCAACGCAAGTTCTACCACAGTTACCAGCCCGGTATTTACCTGGTACAATGATGCATCACTAACGAGTGTTGCCTTCACCGGACCGATATTTACCACTCCGAGCTTAACCACTACCACTACATATTATGTAACGGTTAAGGGTGCAAATAAATGTGAAAACTCAGCTGCTGATGCAAAAGCGGTAACGGTGACCGTTAATCCGGTTGCGGTAGCAACAGATATCACGGTAAGTGGTTCAACTGCAGTTTGTGCAGGTTCTTCCGCGGTATTAACTGCTTCATCTACCACAGTTACCAGTCCGGTATTTACCTGGTATAGCGATGCAGCCTTAACTACTGCTGTGTTTACAGGAGCAGTGTTCACCACGCCGGTACTAACAACCAATACTACTTACTATGTAACTGTAAGAGGAAGTAACAAGTGCGAAAATTCTGCCGCAACTGCAAGAGCGGTAAGCTTAACCGTAAATCCGGTTTCAACTGCGGCCGACATTACTGCAGCGGATGCAACGATTTGCGCAGGCAGCACCGCAACCCTGGCAGCAAGCTCAACAACAGTAACCAGTCCGGTATTCACCTGGTATACTGATGCCGCTTTAACAACGGTAGCCTTCGTAGGTCCAACGTTCATTACACCAGCGTTAACGACTACGACGAAATATTACCTAACTGTAAAAGGTGCCAACAGATGTGAAAATTCTGCGGCAACGGCCAAAGTAGTAACCGTAAATGTAAATGCAGGCGCAGTTCAGTCAGACATTACATTGTCGGCTCCTGCTACCATATGCGGATCGGGTACGGCGGTAATCACTGCAAGTTCAACAACAGTAACCAGTCCGGTATTTACCTGGTACAATGATGCTTCATTAACCAGTGTAGCTTTCACCGGCCCTATATTTACTACGCCAAACTTAACCACCACAACTACATACTATGTCACGGTTAAGGGCGCTGATAAATGCGAGAACACAGCGGCTAACGCTAAGGCGGTAACGATTACGGTGAATCCGGTAGCCGTGGCCAGTGATATTGCAGTGAGTGGTTCGACAACCATTTGTACCAATTCCACAGCAATACTAACTGCTTCATCTACAACAGTAACCAGTCCGATATTTACGTGGTACAGCAATGCAGCCTTAACTACGCCAGTTTTCACGGGTGCAGTATTTACAACACCTGCATTATCAGCCACTACCACTTATTATGTAACTGTTAAAGGAAGTAACAAGTGTGAAAACACACCGGCAACAGCACGTGTGGTAACCATCACCGTTAACGCTGCTCCAAATAATCCGGTAGTGGCAACAAATGGCACTAACATCTGTGCAGGCGATGCTACCACTTTAACCATAAGCAACGCACAAACGGGCGTAACTTACGAATGGTACAGTGCAGCTACAGGCGGTAACTTATTATTTACCGGAACCAGCTATACCACGGGTGCTTTAACTGCAAATACAGATTTTTATGTAATTGCAACAGGAGCGGGTGGCTGTAACAACAGCGGCGGCAGAGTAAAAGTAACCGTAACGGTGAATGTTAAACCAACGGTGCCAACGGTTGCCTCTACAACAGTAAATGTTTGTACCGGAAGTCCTGCTATATTAACGGTAACAAATCCGCAAACCGGAGTAACCTATAACTGGTACACTACGGCAACCGGTGGAACCATTGCAGGTACAGGCGTAAACTTTACCACTCCTGCTATCACTGCAAACATTACCTACTATGTAGAAGGTACTAACGGATCATGTACATCAGCCAACAGAACACCTGTTAATGTAGTAGCCTTACCGGTTCCGGTAGCACCAGCTTCGGTAACGGCAGCAAACGGTACACTTTGTTCGGGCAGTTCTACCGTGTTAACGGTAAATAACCCAATAACAGGCCTTGTTTACAGGTGGTATGCAGCAAGTTCAGGAGGCAGCATTCTGGCTGAAGGTACAACCTTTACCACGCCAGCTTTAACGGCAACTACAACTTATTATGTAGAAAGTATTGCAGTAGGCGGCTGTGCGAGTCCAACCAGAACAGCAGTAACCGTTACTGTACTTCCGGTGCTTGATAAACCAGTTGTTTCAGTGCAAACCACTACGGCCAACAGTATTGTATTTGCATGGCCTGCGGTAAATGGTGCCACCGCTTACGAGGTATCACTTGATAATGGCCTCACCTGGATTAGCCCAACAAATGGTGCTACAGGAACTTCATACACGGTACTTGGTTTAAAACCTGATCAAAGTGCAACAATCATCGTAAGGGTGAAAGGACAGCTTGATTGTCAAACCAGCACATCTGCTGCGGTTACCGGTAAAGCGACTAATCCGTTTGGAAATGAAGTGTATATCCCGAACGCATTTACGCCAAATAACGATGGCAAGAATGATACGTTCATGATCTACGGTACCACCATAGCCAGTGCAAAAATGACGATTTACACGCAATGGGGTCAGTTAATTTACCAAACGGATAATATGAATGCCGGATGGGACGGAACTTTCAAAGGTGTAAATCAGCCAATCGGAGTATATGTATACATCGTTGATGTCACCTTTAAAGATGGTACAACAACAATGAGAAAAGGAACAGTAACCCTAATTAGATAATGGAAAGCATTGAGTGCACTGTGCGCGTCAGAAGCGGATTAAATAATAAACAGTTAAAAATAAATACCATGAAACTACTATCGGCTTTTAAAATATATGTGGCAATAGTTGGATTAGCGTTGTGTACAACTAAATCCTTTGCACAAACGGATCCCCACTTTTCACAGTATTATGCCTATCCGCTTTGGTTAAACCCGGCATTAACAGGCGTTATTGATGGTGATTACCGTGGTTCGGTAAACTTCAAACAACAATGGAGTTCACTTAACAGCTCGTTTTTAACCGGGGGAGCATCTTTTGATCTTGCCCCCAAAAAGAATTTCGCTTTCGGTGCAACCGTATTAAACCAAAGAGCAGGTGAGTTAGATTTTAACTACCTCACCGCTCTCGTTTCCGGGTCGTACCGTTTACGTTTTGGTAGAGAGGGTTTGCAGACAGTAAATTTTGGATTACAGGCGGGAGTGATTAACAGAAGTTTTGATTTTTCCCAGGCGCGTTTCGGAAACCAGTTTAATCCGCTTTCGGGTTATGACGGCGGGATGATGAGTGGGGAGACGCTTTCTTCGCAATCATCACTTGTACCGGATGTGAATGCGGGTGTAATGTTTTTTGATGGAAATCCTAACCAGAATGTGAACGTATTTGCAGGTGTTAGTGCTGCGCATTTAACCCGCCCGATGGATCGCTTTTCCGGAACGAACTCCCGTATCCCGGTTCGTTTTACTGCACATGGTGGTGCACGTATAAAAGCATCCCAACTATTGGATATTGTTCCCAATGCCTTGTATATGTCGCAGGGAAATACCAGCGAAACTTCTCTGGGTGCATATGCCCAGTTGAATGTTAACCCAAGCGCAAATATTCTTTTTGGCGGTAACTATCGTTTAAAAGATGCCGCAATTGCTTTTGTGGGGTTACAATTAAAAAACATGGTATTTGGTTTAAGTTATGATGTAAATACATCGTCATTTAATCGCGCTTCCAATAGCAATGGTGGTTTAGAATTATCCATTTCACTGATCGGACGTAATGGTATTATCGGTCCAAACTTCTTTTGTCCACGTTTATAATTTAAGAAAATGAAAAAAACATTACTCATTTTATTAATAGCTTTTTGCGGTTTTGCACATGCCCAATATGTGGTCAATTATAAAAGAGTTGCCGATACTTACTTCGAGAACGGAGATTACTATGCAGCATCTACTTTCTATAAAAAGGCATTAAAGATTACCGGCGATAGTGCTCAGGCGGTTTTGCCTTATGGAAAGGAAAGAAAAACAGCGACTGACGAGCGGGTGATCGAAGATTATGAAGGCTCTATTTACAACCTGGCCGAGTCGAGCAGACTTTACAGGGAGTTTAACGAGGCTGAGAAATACTATGGCGTGGCCATCACTTTCAGCAATACGCGCTTTAGAAAAGCACTTTTCTATTATGCAGAATCGCTAAGGGCCAACAGAAAGTTTACGCAGGCCATAACCGCATTCTCACAGTTTATACAAAAAAATGCAGGTGATCCGTTAACCAAAGATGCGCAGAAAGAAATTGAGTCATGCAAATTTGCCATTGAAGAAATGCGTTTCCCAAGGATGGTTCAGATTAAGAAAATGCCAGGTCATATCAATGGTTTAGGCTCCAACTATGCCCCGGTAAAAATCAATGGCGACTTCTATTTTACCTCCTCACGTCCGGTTGCGGTGGGAAGCAAAAAGGATATTGTTAAAACGGATGCAGGCGAAGTGCAGGTGTCAACAAAAAACAACCCATTTATTAATAACCTGTATAAAGCAAGCGGAGATTTAACCGCAGCTGATGTTTCAGTTAAATCAGTAGATATTACTTTTCCAAAAAATTTAGAAGTTGCGGCACCAAGCTTTTCGCCTGATGGCAATACCTTATACTTTACCGGCTGGATAGACAAAGGGAACTACTCCATTTATAGTGCCAGGAGAACCGGTGAAAAATGGAGCGACCCCTTACCGCTTGGTCTGGAAGTAAACAGCAGGGATTTCAATTCAACACAACCTTTTGTAACTGGTGACGGTAAGTATTTGCTTTTTTCTTCTGACCGTTCCGGGGGCTTTGGGAGATATGATATCTGGTTCTGTACCATCCGCGAAGATGGAACTTTAGGGCAACCGGTTAACCTGGGTGCCGACATCAATACGGAAGACGACGAACGCGCTCCATATTATAATGTTAGAACTAAAAAACTCCTTTTTAGTACAGATGGCAGGGTGGGGCTCGGCGGTCTTGATTTCTTTGAAGCTGAGGGCGACCTGATTACCTGGGCCAAACCTAAAAACCTGGGCTATCCTTTTAACTCCTCAAAAGATGATGTTTATTTCACAGCGACAGATAATAATGGGACAAGAGGATTCATTAGCTCGGACAGGGAATCGTCATGCTGTTTAGAAGTTTTCGAAATCAGAAAAGAATTCCTAACGGTTAAGGGTATTTTAACGGACTGTAAAACTAAAAAACCACTTGCAGATGCGTCGGTTACGCTAACCAACGTAGAGAGCGAACAAAAAATGACCACCGGTACTGATGGGGTGTATACTTTTCAGGTAGATTCAAAACGCCCGGTTAAACTGGCTTTTTCAAAAGATAATTATTTTACCATTACGAAAACCTATCCTTATGAGGAATTGGCAAAAGCCGATACACTGATCTATAAGGATTACTGTTTAAGTCCTTTTAAGCTGGGCATTCCGATTACACTCGATAATGTGTACTATGAGTTTGACAGTGCTGATTTGACCGAACCATCGAAACTGGTACTCGACTTCCTGATTCCGATTATGGAGGATAATCCTGAAATGGAAATTGAGTTAAGTGCACATACGGATAATATTGGTACCGATGAGTATAACCTTGACCTTTCCAACCGCAGGGCACAATCTTGTGTAGATTATCTGATCAGTAAAGGTATTGCTGCCAACAGAATGACTTCTAAGGGATATGGTGAATCTATGCCTATCGCTCCAAATACAATTGGCTACGGCAGGAAGAAGAAAGACAATCCAGCAGGAAGGGCAAAAAACAGAAGGACTGAGTTTAAGGTTACCAAAAAATAGAACATATCTAATCATTTATAATCAAGAGGTTGCCTTAAAAAGCAGCCTCTTTTTGGTTTGTAGCAGCCGGGGATTATTCATAATGACGGCGGTAAGGGCAGTGCGTGAATTTTGTTTATTATATTTTCAAAATAATCTTTGTAATTTTCACCTGTTCACAACCTGCAAATGAAAGTTAATATCCACCCCACAGTAGTATTCAGGACCCCAAGGTTTTCTTATTTAACCGAATTAACAGATTGTTGGGAGGAATTAAAAGCGGCCATTGCCATATCATCATCGGATTTTTATGAAACCATTAAGGATGTAAGTGCCAGTGAACTTTCAGCGTTACCGCCAAAGGTTTACTTTACGATCTGGAAGTATTTTAACCGTGCTAAATTTCGATCTACACCCTACGGAACCTTTGCCAGTTTCAGTATATTAAACCACGCGTTTTCTGCTGATGTAACGCCTGTTACGATCAATCGTGAGCAGCATTCAACATCCCTGATGGATTGGCCGTTAAAAAATAATATCAATTTTGATTTTAGTCAGTTAATTGCCAATAACTGTTTAATATTCAGTAACAGTAGCTTTTATCTGCTGCCCGATACCATCCGGTACATTGCCTGTAGCAATGGTTTATTTGAGCTGGCCGAGATTGAACAGGATGGCCTGGTGCTTCAAATACTGCATGCCTGCCTGGTGCCCCTTCGGTTAAATGACCTGCCAGAGAAACTGGGTCTGGATGAACCGGGAACCTTGGCCCTTCACGACCTGCTACGCGACATGCACGATTTACAGCTGATTTTTACCAATTATGATGCAAATATTATAGGGGAAGATTATTTCACCCGGATAGGTTTAAAAACGGAGGTTGATTCGCCCACCTATATCATTGCAGAAAGAAATGCCTGGGGCAGTCTCTCACAACAGGATTTACAAAGCATACCAGATGCCATAGCTTTTATGCAGGGTATTCTTCCTGCAGGTGAACGGGAAGCCTTAGCGTTATTTATAAAGAAATTTATCAAGAAATTTGAAGGTAAGGAAGTTCCCCTTATGCATGCCCTTGACCCCGAATTAGGAGTGGGTTATGATGAACTGGAGCACGCCGGGAATGGTGATGATTTAATTACGCAGCTTGGCATCCGCAAGCAGAAAAAACCGGATGGCCGGGATGTGAAGGCTTTAATATCGCAAAAGCTTTATACACAACAGTTTAAAGATGGAGAAACGATTTTCCTGAATAAGCTTTCCATTCCGCCCCTGGGAAAAAGGAATCCGCTACCAAACTCTATCAGTATGCTTTTACGGATTGCAGATGGTTTAATCTTTGCAGATCAGATTGGCGGGCCGACGGCAAATGCACTAAGTGGACGTTTTACGATGGCCAGTGGTGCCGTGGAAACCTATTGTAAACAAATTGCTGCTATTGAGCAGGAGGCAAATCCGGATGTGTTGTTTTTTGATGTGGCCTATATGGTTGAGGCTTCAGTAGATAATATCAACCGGAGGAAGCTGGTTTATCAGCACCAGCTTTCGATTTTAAATTTTGATACCTCCAGAGAACCACTTTCACTCAATGACATTCAGATTTCCATCAGAAACTCGGAAATCATTCTCAGGTCCAAAAGTCTGAACAAGCGGATAGTTCCGAAAATGGCATCTGCTTACAATTATACGAGGTCTGATTTATCCGTGTTCCGTATGCTGTGCGACTTACAACACCATCATGCCCAAACGAGTCTTTCACTTCCGCTGGATGGCTTATTTCCGGAAATGGATGACTATCCGCGACTCCAGTATCAGAACGTGGTGTTGAGTCCCCGTAAATGGAAGCTTTATAAGGCAAATTTCTACCACGACAAACAACCGATAGCCATTGAACAGTGCAGGGATTATTTGAAACACAGGAATGTAAGTGCCTATTTTAAAACAGGCCTGTCGGATCAAACCCTGTGTTTTCATTTGGATCGTGATGAAGATTTAAGCGCCTTTTTGCTATACATACAGAAACAAGAAAGCTTTTACATTGAAGAAGTGGTGCTACCCGATGCCAACGCGGTGATGGATGAGTACGGGAAGCCCTATCTCGCCCAGTTCGTTCTGGGTCTTTACCATAAGGAGAAAATTTATCATGGAATAAGTCAGCCGGATTCTTTTTTAGAGGTGAAAGAAAGCTTTCCACCCGGAGAGGAGTGGCTGTATTTTGAAATTTTCTGCCATCAGCAACGTACTGATCAGATCCTGGCGGACACTATTGCACCTTTCGTCGACCAATATGCTGATCACATCAAAAGCTGGTTCTTTATCCGGTATAATGAGGGGGGAAACCACATTCGCTTTAGAATATTACTAAATGATCGGCAAGATGGGCAGCTGCTTACTTCCGCTTTTGTGGGCGGTCTTGACTTATACCTAAGTTGCGGACTGATTTCTGATGTCCAGATCAAAACCTATAAGAGAGAGCTTGCCCGTTATGGTGCTGAGTTGATCGTGGCGGTTGAAGATCATTTCAATATTGATAGCGAATATGTGCTGTCGTTATTTGAAACAATATCCGAACCATTTGACAAATACTGGTACTGCCTGAACCTGATCGCGATGATTAAAGCTGCGGTAGATTTCGACGGTAAAGATTTTATCAGTCTGGCAAAACTCATATCTGACGTATTCAATGAGGAACATGAGCTTGATGCGTCGGATTTCAAAAAGCTAAACAGCCAGTATCAGTTGTTTAAGAACGCATTACCTCAAGCATTTACTGATGCGCAGCAGGCAAAAGTTACCGCTTTTGCCCAAAGCTTTATTAAGACATTGGGGGAATGTCCATCTCAAAGGCGTTTTAAACTCTTTAGCGACCTGATGCACATGCATGTTAACCGTCTGTTCAATAAAGATCAACGGGTTTACGAAATGGTTATGTACTACTTTTTGCTCAAAGAGCTGCAAAGGCAAAAGGCTATGAGTTGTTAACGGTTGAGTTTAGCCAGTGGATTGATGACGTCGATATCGATTTCTGTAATGTATCTGTTCAAAGGATCCCTGTAGTATCTGAATAAATAATCTTCGCCATAAAAGTTGGCCAAACGTTTATTAATGTTGTCTATTCCAACGTGATGACTTTCAGTTTGTTTTCCTTTATTATCGTTTACCATATTGATGGTTGTGATATTTAAGTTGTTATTTTCGTATACAATTTTAATTACTGCAGGTTGTGTGGAGTGCGTAACATTACCGTGCTTAAAAATATTTTCCACCAGAGTAAGGAGGATAAGCGGGGGGAAGCGTAAACCAAATAAGTCACCAACCACTTCCAATTCCAGATTAATTGTATTCGCTGTTCTAAGCTTATGGAGGTTGATCAGGTGTTCAATTTGTTCAATTTCCTCATTTAGCGGAACCATTTCCGATGCTTCGGGTCTTTTTAATGCATAGCGCATCATTTCTGCCAGGTTCATAATTGCGTCTGCAGCCATGGGTGCCTTCTTGCGCGCATCGTTATAGATGAAATTTAATGTATTGAATAAAAAATGAGGATTAATCTGACTCCGGAGGTAGTTATTTTGCGATTGCACCAAATCATTTTCCAAAGTCTGCTTTTCGATTTGTGTAACAAGGGTTTGACGTTCAAGTGCTTCTACTTTTTTCCTATCTTCAAAAGATTTCAGGATGTAGACGTAGCCGGTAGAATAACCAATGAAAAGTATTGAGCGATAAATACACGGTACAATGAAATTTTTATCGAAAGCTGGGGATGAGTTTTCTTCGATCAATTTAATTTTCTCGAAGAGAATAATCAGAATATAAGTTGAGATGGTATAATTTATAATAATGAATACAATCAGCAAGGAAATCTTTATTATTCTAAGTGAAAGCTTTTGATCATTTAGAATTTTTTTTAGAAAAAAAGCATAAAGGTAGAAAGTAGAAATGTTGACCAGGTAAATAATGACATAGTCACCAGGTTCCCTGAATCTTTTACTTGCATATCCTAAAATGAATACTTCATATATGATGTACAAACTCCAGATTAATAAATGGATTTTATAGTTTCTGAAAAATTTTTGAAAGGGTAATAAAGACATTTTTTAGGTTTTTATCTACGTAAATGAGGTTTTTATCTTTTAAATGCTAGGGTTTGTGTAAAAAAATGGATAGCCTAAACTTAACGGCGCACCTTTACAGAAATTAATAACAACGAAAAATACAACTAAATAATAATTAAAATGGCAACTCAAAATAACAACACCACAACTTCGAAACTTGCAAAGAAAACTGTTTTTGTTTTTAAAAATGTTAAGGCTCAGAATAACTTTTCTACAAATCCAACTGGTGATCAAAGCCACACCGTTATGACAAGCTGGATCGTTGCAATCTAATATCTATTTCACCCTCATCATTTAAAAAAAGAATTCATCATGAAAAATCAAAATACATCAAAACTTACTAAGAAAACGGTTTTTGTTTTTAAGAATGTTAAAGCTCAGAATAACTTTTCTACTAACCCAACCGGTGATCAAAGCCATACCGTAATGACAAGCTGGATTGTTGCAATTTAATACTTATAACAATTCATCATTTCAATATAAAATTCATCATGAAAAATCAGAATACATCAAAACTTGCCAAGAAAACTGTTTTCGTTTTTAAAAACGTCAAAAATCAGAATAATTTCAGTACCAATCCCACAGGTGATCAAAGCCATACTGTAATGACGAGCTGGATTGTTGCTATCTAACTGGTTTACTGACTTCTGTTAGATTTCAATAAACTACTCTGTACATAGGCGAAGAAAGCTTCTTTATAGCCTTCGCCAATCTGGATCATTTCGTTATTTACTAAACGGATAATATTTCCATCAACCTTTTTTATTGCCGACTTAGCCACAATATTCGATTTATTTACCCGGATAAAGGCGTGGTTTTCCAAAGCTTTTTCGATTTCTTTCAGGGTAAGGTACGTGGTATGCGTCTCCGATTTGGTAATAATTTGTATGTAATTCTGTAAAGCTTTGATATATAATATTTCATCAATCGCAATATTGGAGAAAGCATACTTGTGATCGCCTTTGATATAAAGAGCAGAAACCTGTTCTACTTCTTTAAGCGAAGCCTTAGCATTATTAGCCTCTTTTTTTAGGATTCTGTCAATTCCCAGAGCAAACTTTGCAAATGATATCGGCTTCAGCAGGTATTGGTCTGACTGCACATCGAATGCCTGTAGGGCATAGTCGGGGTGAGCTGTTGTAAAGATAAGATACTTACTCTTTTCCCTGATGTTTTTAGCCAGTTCAATTCCATTGATTCCAGGCATATCAATATCCATGAACAATAAATCAATTTCATCGTCTACACTGATCTCTGTCAATGCCTGAACAGGGCTGGTAAATGTCTTAAAAATTGTAAGACCTGGCATCTCCGCAATATGGTCAGTTAGCACCTCAATTGCATGTTGCTCGTCGTCTATCACAACGCATTTTAGATTCATGATTTCTTATTCTGTCTGTTTGGAGTGAATTGATGCAAGTTAAATAAAAAAAGGAATGGCTTCAGCAAAGTATCAAAAAAAAAATAGGGCTATTGTTTTTGTGTAATGGACTTCAGGTTTCATGTAATAAACTAACGGGTTCATGTAAAAAAATAAATGTACCCTAATCTTTTTCTAATCTTTATACTGTTTGCCAAAAACAAATAATTGAATGATTAACATCTTCAATTAAAAACAACATCTGCCTGCCCAATCTTGTGTAGCCTGTAGATAAGCAAATTAAAAACAGGCCATACAATAATGGGTTGGTAAACACAAAAAGATTATTAAAATAATACCCTAAGAAACATTGCAATGAGACACAACGAATACGAGTTTTTATTAAACAATATTTATTACAAAGGGATCATTGGTAATCAGGCAATTTCTGCTGATATCTATCAGAGAATGCAAAAAGAATACACCAAACTTAATTTCTATGCACCCAACAGAGGTGAGCGTGAAACTGAATTTGCTTTTAAAAAATCGTTTTTAATTGTACGTACCTATGTACAACAGGCAATTAAAGACGGAATTAGAAATTTTCAGTCTGCAATGCAGGCAACAGATGTAACCAAGTTGAACTATATGGTTGCGATGTTGAACAGAAACTTCTTCGATAAGAGAGGTTTAGATCAGATCATTTCTAATGTAAATACTGTATTTAACCAGTATTGCAGCAATTAATCATCCCTATAAAAATATAATCAATAAGTTAACATGGAACTGAAAGATGAAATTGGCCAATTTGCCACGAGAGTTAAGAAGATGCTTCCTCAGGTGCAGTCCGAAGACTTAACCAGAAATGCGTTAGTAATGCCCTTTATTCAGATTTTAGGTTTCGATCCTTCAGAAGTTCAGACTGAAGCTGTTTTGGATTTTGGCGTTAAGAAAAGCAAAAAAGTAGATTATACCATTATGAAAGACGGCGAGCCGACCATTTTGGTAGAATGTAAACACCACGATGATAACCTTGATATTCACGATTCACGTTTATCAAAGTATTTTCGCAAAACTAAAGCTAAGTACGGTCTGCTTACTAACGGATTGGTTTACCGCTTTTATACAGATAAAATGGTGCGTTCTAAAAAGAACCAGGAACCAGCATTTGAGTTTAAACTTACAGATACTAAAGCAGCAACAATTGCTAAAATGATTGAAGATCATAAAGATTACTTCAAAGTTGAGCACAAGCCGGCATAGTCGAAAAATATTTATTTTAATCTAAGAGTTCCCGAAAATTCTTACCCTAAAATCCTGATCACCATCAGGATTTTTTGTTTTACGGCATTTGGGTTTTAATCACCATCTCAGGTTTCTGAGTCTGCGCTACACATTTCCTTTTCTATCAACACCTAAGGCACCTTAGCTTACCTGAGTTAGGGAATAGTAATTAATATTATGAAACTTAAGTGTTCGTTGTTTAAGGTGGTGAATATGCTGCGAGGTTTCCTTTTCTATCAACACCTAAGGCACCTTAGCTTACCTGAGTTAAGGAATAGTAATTAATATTATGAAACTAAGTGTTCGTTGTCTAAGGTGATAAATTGATGTACTCATGCCGTAAAACAAAAAAAGAGAAGCGCTAGCTTCTCTTTCTTATGTTAAAAGTAGATTAGTTTAAATCAACTCTACGCTTCTGCTTACAAATGCTGTTAGCTCTGCACCTTTTAGCATTCCCTGAGCCAATAAAGCTAAATCAACAGCTTGCTTAGCCAGGTTGCTTTGTTCCTCGCCTTCAGTTTTCAAAATTTTGCTTACCAGCTTATGGTTTCCGTTAATCGCAACTTTATAACTATCTGGCATCTGACCATAGAAGCCCATACCGCCACCCATAGCAGCCATGTCTTTCATCCGGCGCATGAATTCATCCATGGTAATTGTTACCGGTAATTCGTCGGGGTTTAAGGCAACTACCTCTACCTGCATACCTGGTTTGGTAATGGCTTTTTCGAAAATAGTGGTTACTTCTTTTACCTGGTCCTCACTTAACACATGTTCATTAACTTCGTCTTTATCAATCAGCTTATCCGCAACACTAGAATCTACACGCTTAATAGTCGTTTTCTCTAGTTTTTGCTCCAGCTGATTAATGAAGTGATTGTCGATAGGAGAATCCAGCACCAGTACATCGTAATCCTTTTTATTGGCCGATTGGATGAAGGCATCTTGTTTCGAGGCATCATTAGAGTATAGGTAAACAACTGTTCCATTCTTGTCGGTTTGCAACGGTGCTACTTTCTCTTTGTATTCATTTAAAGTAAACAGCTCACTTTTGGTATTTCCAACCAAAGCGAAGTCTTTAGCTTTGTCATAGAATTTCTCCTCGCTGATCATACCATACTTTACAAACAAACCTATGTCTTTCCATTTATCTTCGAAAGATTTACGGTCTTGTTTAAAAAGTTCAGAAAGCTTGTCTGCTACTTTTTTGGTGATGTAGTTATTGATTTTCTTTACATTGCTATCAGCCTGTAAGAAACTACGTGATACGTTAAGTGGAATATCTGGTGAATCAATCACTCCATGAAGTAACATCAGGAATTCCGGAACGATGTCTTTTACCTCATCGGTAATGAATACCTGGCGTGAATACAACTTGATTTTGTTGCGCTGCATTTCAAAGTCGTTTTTCAACTTAGGGAAATACAAAACACCAGTTAGGTTGAATGGATAATCTACATTCAGGTGGATCCAGAACAATGGCTCTTCGCTGAACGGATATAATTCCCGGTAGAAGCTTAAGTAATCTTCGTCTGACAAATCTGCAGGTGCCTTTGTCCAGATCGGGTTTGTAGTATTGATGATGTTATCAACTTCTACATCTTTATATTGTTTTTTTCCTTCTGAATCTTCACCATCTTCTACCGATTCGGTTTTTGTACCAAACTGGATAGGCACAGGTAAGAATTTAGCGTACTTATCCAGTATTTCCTGAAGCTTCGAGGCTTCCAGAAACTCTTCAGAATCTTTGTTTACGTGTAGGATGATATCAGTTCCGCGGGTGGTTCTGTTACCTTCTGTAATTTCAAATTCAGTGCTTCCATCACAAACCCAACGGGCAGGTTCAGAACCTTCCTGGAAAGATAGTGTTTGAATCTCTACCAGATCTGCAACCATGAATGCTGAGTAAAAGCCTAAACCGAATTTACCAATGATTTCGTTGGCGTCTTTAGCATCTTTAAACTTTTCAACAAATTCGCTGGCGCCTGAAAATGCTACCTGGTTGATGTATTTTTTGATCTCCTCGGCAGTCATACCCAATCCATTGTCGCTGATGGTAATGGTTTTAGCGTCTTTATCAACCGCAACCTTTACGAGTGGCTGGCCAACTTCGCCATTAAACTGACCTAATGACCCAAGTCTTTTAATTTTCTGTACAGCATCAACAGCATTAGAAACCAGCTCGCGAAGAAAAATCTCGTTATCCGAGTATAAAAACTTTTTAATTATCGGGAAAATATTCTCAGTGTGAATCGAAATATTTCCTTTTTCCTGTATGCTCATATGTAAATAAATTATTTAATCTACACTTGCATATCAATGCCTGTTCCAAACAGTGTTATTTGTCAAAATGACAGAAAGCGGACGGGAAACATAAAGAGGGTGAATAAAAAAGCCAGGTAAACACTTTGGTTTCCTGGCTTTGTGATAAGTATATATGAACTAATTCAGTAAATGACTCTGGTCTTGTTCCAGTGAGAGGATTTTTGCTATTTTTTTCAAAAGCACATCCATTTGGAAAGGTTTTGAAAGGAAATCATCCTGTCCATAATTCAGTGTGGTAAAATCTTTCTGATCATATAAACCAGATATCAGCAGAATTGGGATTTTAGACGTACTTTCAATGGATTTTAATTGTTCACATAAAACACGTCCGTCAATGTGGCCCAGGGAAATGTCCAGTAAAATGAGATCTGGATTAAAGCTTTCAATGCGGTTAAATACTTCTTCACCGTCATTAAGTGCGGAAACTTTAAATCCACCAATTTCAAGTATCAATTGAATAGTTTCTAAAACTTCAATATCATCGTCCACTACTAATATTCTCTTCATATGTTCTGCGCAATTGTTCTGCTTCCAAAATTATAACAAAATGTATGTGCTTATGTTTAAAATCTTAAGAATATTTTAACAATAAGTTTATACCCCAAAAACAGGTACCTAGCTGGCTTGCTTAATAATACCTTCTTTTTCGAGAATGAAGTTAAAAAGCTCATCTATGGGCTTCTGAAGTATTTTTCCGGGCTCGATCTTGTTTTCTTTCAAAACAGCAATAAGTTCATCCTGATAATAGTAGGCAATAGAACCTACAAAATGACAAGGAACATTTTTGTATTTAGGATAGTCTTTCACATTGGTATCTACAAATTCCTGGAACCCCGTTCTCAGTATTTCCTGGATAAAAGGATGATCCTTATGATTCGCCATAAAGCGGCTGAAGCCGGCGAGGTAAATATTAGGGAAAGACTTCTGGTACACATTAGTAATAATCTGCTCTTTATCTGCAGGGAATGCTTTTTTAAATTGAGCAGCCAGCAAAGCGGGCATTTTATTATATAAATAAGCCAATAATACCTTCTTACCGAAGAAAGTTCCTGATCCTTCATCTCCCAACACATAACCTAAGCCATGGTGCCCGTCGTGAATCTTCTTTCCATCAAAATAGCAGATGTTTGAGCCTGTGCCCAGGATGCAATTTAAACCTTCACTGCTGCCACAGGTAGCATATACAGATCCGAGTAAATCATGGTCTACCGAGATGAATGATTTGGTAAATACAGCCGAAAGTCCGTTTGAAACTACTTCATGTTTATCGGGAGATGAACAGCCTGCCCCAAAAAAGTAAATTTCCTTCACCTGATCGGCGTATTGAACAACAGTTTCATTTTTCAAAATCAGCTTGCTGATGTCTTGCTCATTTAAAAAATAAGGATTTATTCCAGGGGTATTGAACTTAATGGTCTCACCATCAAGATAGCCCATCCAATCGGTTTTTGATGAGCCACTATCTGCAACAAGTATCATGCACTAAATATAGAGATTAATTGGATAAATCTATATTTCCACTGATTTCTTTCAATGTAGTTTCCGCAATTTTTGCCTGGTACTGCATTTCGATGAACCGGTTTTGCGCATCAATGGCATTGCGTTGTGCCTCTCTCAATTCCAGCGGAGCAATACTTCCCAGCCTGTATTTGGCCAGGGTAATGTCGAGATTCTCTTTTGCATTATCTACGTTACGCTGCTCCAGCTTAATTAAATCGAGATAGGTACTGTAATTCTGATAGGCTGTAAGCAGTTGTGCATTCACATCAAGCTTTGTTTTATTCAGGTTTAAACCCGCCGTTTCTATTTCAATTTTTGCATTTCTTTCCTGTTGCCTTTGCAAAAAACCGTTAAAAAGATTCAGGCTGGCGGTAACACCGTAGGTAAATCCATTCGCTGCGAATTTCTGGTTAAAGCCGGTAGGGGTGGTACTGTTAGACCGGCTATAACCCGAATTAAGGCTGATTGCGGGATATCTCGCCCCCCTGATTGATTTTAGATTTAATGCCGCGATGCGCTGATTGATGAAAGCGTACTGCACATTGGGATTTTGCTTTTCTGCCAGCTCGGCCTGGCTGGTGAATAAAATTCTTTTATCTACTTCTATGCTGTTGGTAACTGCAAAATTGGTGCTGATGTCTCTCACCATAATTTGATTCAGACGGACTTTTGCAACCTGTAAAGCATTTTTAACCTGAAGATAGTTTGAGGTATCGGTGTTGTAATCAACCTGGGCTGTTAATACATCTAATTTTGAACCTCTGCCCAGCTGAAGTTTCGTTTTAGCAATGTTAGTGCGCAATACTGAAACATCCATTGCACTATCGGCAGCAATTAACAGCTGCTGTTGCCTTACAATATCGTAGTAGGCGGTAACCACATCGGCAACCGTTGTTAATATGGCTAACCGTGAAGTAGCCTCACCCTGCTTTTGTAACTCCTTCAAGCGGTCGTAATTCGCAAACATGCTAAAGCCATCAAATACAGTCCAGTTTAAATCGGCCCCCAGATCGTTATTGGTACTCCTCGCCCCGGTAATGACCCTTTCTGCACCAGTTGCCGGCGACTGTCGCGTATTTTGAATACTTCCTCCGTTTGAATATGTTCCGGTCAAGGTTGGCAACATCCCGGCATTGCCGATATTAGCATTATTCTTAGCTATCAAAACTTCATTTTTGCTTATTTTGATATCGTAGTTATTTTGCAGCGCGATACTAATTGCGTCATGCAGGCTAAGTTTCTCTTGAGCAAAACCCGAAAGGGATAAGCTTAAAATGAAAAGAAACATGCTTAATCTTTTACCCATCTTATTCTTCATTGTGTAAAGCCTCCTGTTCAAAGCGGTGCGCATCTTTCAACTGTTTGTTAGGTTTGTAAGGTTTTGCCCAGTAAGAGTAAATGGCAGGAATGACAAATAAAGTTAGTACGAGGGAAAACATGGTTCCACCCACAATCACAGTTCCCATACTCATTCTGCTTTTTGCGGCTGCGCCTAGCGCAAGTGCGATGGGTAGCGCGCCAATGGCAATCGCCAAACTGGTCATCAATATCGGCCGCAAACGTGAAACAGCTGCTTCCCTAATGGCTTCAGGGATGGGAATTCCTTTCTCCTTAAGCTGGTTGGCAAATTCAACAATTAAAATCCCGTTTTTAGTTACCAGACCAATTAACATAATGGTACCAATCTGGCTGAAGATATTCCAGCTTTGACCACATAACCATAAAGATAAAAAGGCACCGGCTACAGCCATCGGCACAGTTAAAATGATGATGATCGGATCTTTAAAGCTTTCAAATTGCGCTGATAAAATCAGGTAAACCAATAGTAGTGCCAAGCCAAATGCAAACACTGTATTCGAAGAGCTTTCTTTAAAATCCCTTGATTCCCCGCTTAGATCGGTTGAGAAAGTTTCATCCAATACTTTTTTAGAAATGGCATCCATGGCATCAATCCCCTCACCGATACTTTTTCCTGGTGCCAGGCCTGCCGAAACCGTTGCAGCAATGAAACGGTTGTTCCGGTATAACTGAGGAGGACTGCTTTCTTCTTTTGCAGTAACCAGATTGTCGAGCTGAATCAGCTCCCCTTTATCATTACGCACATAAACAGAACTTAAATCAAGCGGATCTTTTCTATCGGTTCGGTCGAACTGACCAATTACCTGATATTGTTTTCCGTTCATGAAAAAATACGAAAACCGCTGTCCGCTCAGGCCAAGATTTAAAGTCTGCGCAATATCAGCTATCGATACACCCAGATTTTTTGCTTTATCCCGGTTGATGGTCAGGTTAATTTCAGGTTTGTTAAATTTCAGGTTTACATCCGATACGGTGAAGGTAGGATCTTTCGCTACCTCGTCCATAAACAGAGGAACCTTCTCCCTTAGTTTTTCGAAGTTCTGCGCCTGAATGATATAACTTATCGGCAAACCACCGCGCCTGCCTACTGAGATTGTAGGTTGCTGATTTACGATTACTTTTCCTTCGGTATATTTTTTTGTGGCTTTGGTAAGCATATCAGCAATATCCTTCTGCGTGCGTTCCCTGTCTTCCGGATTAATTAATCCCATTCTTACGAAACCGGAGTTGGTAGAGCCTGCGCCACCAAAACCAGGGGAGGTAATCGTGATATTCACATTTTTCTCAGGAACGGAATCGATCACCAGCTGGTTCAGTTTCATGATAAACTGATCCGTTGATGTGAAAGAAGCACCCTCTGGCAATGTCGCATTAATGTTAATGGCACTCCTGTCATCATAAGGAGCGGTTTCCTTTGGTAATATTTTCCAGAACAGGAATATCAGTCCTACACAAATCACAATGATGGGAATGGAAAGCCATCTTTTGTCTAAAAACTTATTGAGGTTGGATTCGTAAGCATCGTTCAGTTTTACGAAATAAGGTTCAGTCCAGTTGTAAAACCTGGAAGGCTTATGTCCGCCTGGTTTCATTAAATAGGCATTGAGCATAGGGGTTAAGGTGAGCGACACAAACGCAGAAATTAATACCGCTGCACCGATTACAATCCCAAATTCCCTGAATAAACGGCCAACAAATCCCTGAAGGAAAATTACGGGAAGGAATACTGCGGCCAGGGTAATGGATATGGAAATTACCGCGAAGAAAATCTCATTTGAACCTTTAATTGCGGCCTCAAAGGGCGACATACCTTCTTCAACTTTCTTAAATATATTTTCAGTAACCACGATACCATCATCTACTACCAGTCCGGTAGCCAGTACGATGGCCAGCAGGCTGAGTACGTTAATGGAAAAACCAAAAGCATACATGATAAAAAATGTAAATACCAATGACACCGGGATATCAATTAAAGGCCGGAATGCAATGGCCCAATCCCTGAAAAACAGGTAAATGATCAGAATTACCAGTACCAGTGATAAACCAATGGTTTCGGCTACCTCTGTAACCGATCGTTTAATAAATAAGGTATTATCTAAAGAAACATTTAGTTTAATGTCTTTAGGCATATCAGCCTTCAGCTTGTCAAAACGTTTGTAAAACTCTTTGCTGATGTCGAGGTAATTAGCTCCAGGTTGAGGAATAATGGCTACAGCAACCATGGGGCGGCCCGACTCCCTCAAAATTGTTTCTTCGTTCTCAGATCCCAGAACTGCATAGCCAACATCTTTCAGCTGTACCACCTGGTTGCTGTCGGATTTTAGAATCAGGTTATTAAATTCATCCTCATTGGTTAGTTTTCCCAGGGTTTTAACCGTTAGCTCAGTAGTTTGGCCAGTGATTTTACCAGATGGAAGTTCAACGTTTTCATTATCCAGTGCGGTAACAATATCCTGTGAAGTTAAACCGTAAGCACTTAGCTTATTGGGGTCCATCCAGATCCGCATCGAATATTTTCGCTGGCCCTGAATCTGTACACTACTCACCCCGGGGATAGTCTGGATCCGGTCGGCGATCACATTTTCAGCAAAATCACTCAGCTCAAGCGTATTTCTTTTATCGCTTTGGATGGTCATGGAAACGATAGGGTCGGAGTTTGCATCCGCTTTACTTACTGTCGGCAAGCCATCAATGTCTTTTGGAAGTGTTCTGGCGGCCTGCGAAACTTTATCTCTTACGTCGTTCGCAGCCTCCTCAATATTTTTATCCAGATTAAATTCGATTGTAATGTTGCTGGTACCCTGGTTACTGGATGAGGATATATTCCGGATTCCATCAATAGAATTGATTGATTTTTCCAGTGGTTCGGTAATCTGCGATTCGATAATGTCGGCATTTGCACCCGGATAGGATGTTCTTACGGAAACTACTGTCGGATCGATAGACGGATATTCGCGAACACCAAGAAAGGTATAACCGATAATCCCGAAAAGGACAATCAGCAGGTTCATTACAATCGCTAGAACCGGTCTTTTAATACTGGTGGTGGAAATACTCATCTTTAATTTTTAACTAAATTAACTTTTACCGGAGCATCCTTTTTTAAAGCCATAGAACCCGTGGTTAAAACGGTGTCGCCAACTTTTAATCCCGATGTGATTACGATATTTTCGTCAGTACGTGTTCCGGCTTCCACCTTTGCCTCCTGAGCTTTTCCATTCTTTTGAATATACACAATCTTGCCTTTTAACACAGGAATAATGGCCTGATTAGGAATTAAAATGGCATTCGGTAAAGTATTCAGCGCTAGTTTTATTTTGGCAAATGCACCAGGAAGAAGCTTATTGTCGGCATTGGGCGCCAGTGCTCTGATTTGTAAAGTTCTCGTTGCTGCATTAATTCCCGGTTCGATAGCATAAACCTTTCCGGTATTCTGTGCAGAGACACCATCGGTAGTAAAATTAATTGATGAACCCATTTTAATCTGACCAGCATATTTTTCCGGAACAGAGAAAGTAATCTTGATGGGGTTTGTACTTACCAGATTGGCAATTACTGTTGCAGGGGTTAAATATGTACCTGCAGAAATACTCCTTAAGCCAATTCTTCCTGAAAAGGGTGCCCTGATGGTTGTTTTCGCCAGCTGTGCCCTGATGAGCTGGGATTGCGCCTGAAGCGACTTGAGGTCGGCAAGTGAGGTATCATATTCTTCCTGACTTATCGCTCCTTTTTCCAAAAGTTGTTTTGCCCTGTTTTCATTTGTGCCTGATAGCTTCTGTTTAGTCAATGCTTCCTGAAGTTGCGCCTGGATGTCTCGATCGTTCACTTTTACCAGAACACTGCCTTTGGATACATTTGTTCCCTCAGTGAAAAAGATTCCGGTAACCAAACCTGAAACTTCGCTTTTTAATACCACAGATTCGTTGGCTTCGATCACGCCGGTTACTTCCAGGTCGGTGTCGAAAGAAGTAGTTTTTACCACCATTCCATCTACCACCATGGGTGCAGGACCACTTCCTTTTCCTTTATCGGCACCCTTACCTTGTCCGGATGAAGCAGCGCCCTTGCCTTCTAATTTTTTGTTCGCGTTAATTCTGTAGTATACTAAATAGGCGAGGCCTAAAGCCAAAACAGTATAAATGATATACCTTTTCTTCATGTTTATATTTGAGTTCTGCTTATCTGTGCATTAAAACTAAATTAACGCTACAGAATAGAGTGTAAAAATATCCAAATAGTTTAGTCCAAAATTTGTTGTATTTAAGATGTTACCATACGGGATGGTACATGAAGCTGCGTTGGGCCCTGAGCGAAACAACTATTTTACACCATAAGTATTAATTTTATGCTAAATCATCTTCAATAAATCTAAATTTGTGGCAAAGCACATTCAATATGTTTAATAAAAAATCAGTTTTAAGTTTAGTTTTACTACTAACGTGTATTATGGGAGCACAAGCACAGGTGAAAATTGGCTTCGAGGTTTCATTTAAGGAGCCGCAAGCGCATTACGCAGAAGTTCAGATGAATATTTCGGGCCTGGCCAAAGATTACGTTGATGTTAAGATGCCGGTTTGGACTCCCGGATCGTATTTAGTGCGTGAATTTGAGAAAAGTGTTGAAGAATTCAAGGCTACTGCCGGCGGAAAAATTGCCAGAGTAGAAAAAGTAAGGAAAAATACCTGGAGGATTTTCTCAGCAAAGGCATCAAATATTCAGATCAATTACCGGGTTTATGCATTCGAAATTTCAGTGCGTACCGCTTTTATTGATGAATCGCATGCCTTCTTATCGCCAACAGGTATTTTTATGCATCCTGACGGGATGATCAAATCACCCAGTACGGTTAAGATTATACCATTTAGTACCTGGAGTAAGGTTTCTACAGGTTTAGAGCCTGTTTCAGGTCAGGCTTTCACCTATAAAGCATCAGACTTTGATATTTTATACGATAGCCCTATAGAAGTTGGCAATCAGGATGTATTTGAGTTTACTGCTGCGGGTGTCCGTCATGAAGTGGCCATGTATGGTGGTGGAAATTACGATAAGGAAAAGCTAAAAGTAGATATGGCTAAAATTGTCGAAAAGCCCACTGCAGTATATGGTGAAAACCCAAATAAGCATTACGTTTTTATCGTGCATAACTTTCAACGTGGCGGGGGCGGTTTGGAGCATTTAAACTCTACAACCCTTGGCGCTTCCAGAAATGCCTATTCAACTGAAGCAGGTTACAAAGGCTTTTTGGCATTGGTAGCTCACGAATATCATCACCTGTGGAATGTAAAGCGCCTGCGTCCGGTAGCTTTGGGCCCTTTTGATTATGATAATGAGAATTACACAACCAATCTTTGGGTAGCGGAGGGTTTCACTTCTTACTATGAGAATAAATATATGCATAGGGCTGGTTTTAATGATGAAGCGACATTTGTAACTGATTTGGCGGGTGCAATAGGCACCGTGTTAAATACACCGGGTGCAAAATACCAGTCGGCTGCATCTTCCAGTTATGATGCGTGGATTATCGGCTATCGTCCGAATGAGAATTCAAAAAACAATTCTATCTCTTATTACAATAAAGGGGAGGTGATCGGGATTTTAATGGACCTGGAAATTATCAACGCTACCAAGGGTGCAAAAAGTCTGGATGATGTGATGAAGGCGATGTACTGGCAATGTAAAACCCTTAAACGTGGCTACACCGATGCTGAATTTAAAGCAATGGTTGAAAAGGTTTCAGGCATCAGTTTTACCAGTTTCTGGGCCAAGTATGTAAACGGTGTTGACGATGCTGAATATGTAAAATACTTTGGTTACGCCGGAGTAGATGTGACTACGGAAAATGCCACTCCAGGCAAACCCGTTACCGGAGCTGCGGGTCAGTTGAACAACAATGGCGCAATCACTGTAACGTCAATTACCCGGAATTCTGCGGCATGGGTTGCAGGCTTAAATGTGAACGATGAAATTGTGTCGGTAGATGACATAACGATAAGCGATGCACTTTCGACTGTAAAACTGAAAAGTCCGATGCTCTCTTTAGAAACCTTACCATTGGTTGGAAAGAAAAACATCGGCGACGTACTAAAGCTTAAAATTAAACGCGATGGTTTAGATAAAGAGATTTCGTTAAACCTGAAAGAAAATCCAAGTGTACGATTGAAAGCCACTATTAATCCCAATGCGACGCCAGCACAGAAAGCTGTTTTTGCAAAGTGGCTGGGGAAATAGGTATTCCATAAACAATAAATTCAAAACCGTCAGTTTACCTGGCGGTTTTTTTGTTTAACCTTCTGAATTGATCCAATTGAAGGAAACTGGATAAGATCAGAGGTGGGTTAGCACTATCGTGTGTTATCCGGCTAATTATTTAGTTTTACACCAGACAACTCCGGGACAACATTTAGGCAAGTTCGCCTAAACTTCGGGTAGGGTTCGTCTTTTGCTTTGGTCTCACCCGATGGCTGGCAGAACATTTCCCGAACTTGTCCAGAACTTTTCTGCATGTTGTCTGGGAGAATTCCCGAGGGCTTCCCGACCACTTCCCGACCGCTTCCCGAACACTTCCCGAAGCTCAGTCGAGCGTTTCCCGAACAAACAAGGGGTTTTCCCGAACACTTCCCGAAGAGCTCCCGAACAACGGCTCAACGAAACAAATTTCATATGGATTTGTTAGTTTCAGCCAATATCGGCTTTTATAATGCTTGCAAGGGCATTCCTAACCCTCAGAACAAAAAAAAACCGCTGCCTGGAAGGCAACGGTTCTAAAATATATTACTATTTCCTAAAAAGTATATCTGAAACCTAAGCCAAATCTTCCAGCATTAAAATCGCTGTCATTATCGCCAATATAAAGTCTTGGTCTCCAGTCAAGGGCTAACGCCAAAGGCGCTCCTGAAAATTTATAATCTAGACCTACCATTGGTACAAGATAGAAACTTGATCCTCCATCATATAGTTGAATTGATGGACCACCACCTAAATACCAGTCTAATCCTTTTGCTCCCGGAATAGCCGAATTGTATTGTAAGAACCCTTGAATAATGGTTGAGTTTCCACCGAACAATACATCACCCTGAATGGCTGCTTTCGGACTGAAGTGGTGTCTGATTGAAGGACCTACCAATGTAGCGCCATCGCCAAAGTCAATTCCTAATCCTAGCCCAGTTTTGTAATTCTGCGCTTTAACTGTTGTAGCTGTTAATGCAAATAACGCGATGCATCCAAAAATTGTAAATAACTTTTTCATAATTTAAATGTTTTTGTAAATATCATCAGCCTAACAACTTTAATGCCGTTTCTGTTTTTTGGGTAAAAAGTTAATGAGATGAAAAAACAATGCTTGCATAGTAATTTTGTTATTGGTAAGTTTATTGCTGTAACTAAAAGACCTGCAAAAATTTTGGGGTTGGTTACCCTTACATCATTTTTAAATTAAAAAACATCAGGATCAGTACATCTTAATGTTGGATTTTTTAACTTAACCAAATATTATATCATCATATGGCGGCAGAAATTACAAGGGTTTTCGATTTATTGAAACACAACCTGGAAAAACCGAAGCAAGCGTTTATTAACGGAAAAATTAATGGCAAATGGGTTAACTACAGTACAGCTGATTTTTGTGCGAGTGTAGATAATTTAAGTCGCGGATTAATAAATGCCGGAATAGGCAAGGGCGGCCGTGTGGCAGTGATGTCGCATAACCGGCCGGAGTGGAATATTGCAGATTTCGCTGCCAATCAGATTGGTGCCTATCAGATCCCGCTATATCCTACACTCGCTGAACATGATATCCAGTTTATACTCAAAGATGCTGAAATCGCCATCATCTTTGTCGCTGATGAGGATTTATATAAAAAGATTAAACCTTGTGTAGATGAAGTAAACCCGGCTATCAAAATTTACAGTTTTAATACCATAGAAAATGTAGATTGCTGGACGATACTTACCGAGAACGGAAAGCAAAGTAAAGATATCAATCTTGACGATCACCGGGCGAAGGTTACGCCGGAGGACATTTTAACAATCATTTATACCTCAGGCACTACAGGTACACCGAAAGGCGTAATGCTTACCCATCATAACCTGGTGGCTAACTTTATAAATTCTGCCGTGGTTATGCCCGAGGGTGTGAATAAAGGTTTAAGCTTCCTGCCGCTGTCGCATATTTTTGAACGCATGATTATTTATCTATACCTGTTTAACAGGATGGAGATTTACTATGCCGAAAGCATGGAAACTATCGTAGCCGATATACAACATGTGAAACCAAATGCATTTTCGACGGTCCCCCGGCTGCTGGAAAAAGTCTATGATAAGATAATGGAGAAAGGTAAGGCGCTTACCGGGATTAAAAAGGGTATCTTCTTCTGGTCGCTGGCCCTTGCAGAGAAATTTACGACTGATGCCGGTGCCTGGTATAACCTGAAGCTTGGAATTGCCAGGAAACTGGTCTTCAAGAAATGGCAGGAGGCCCTCGGTGGAGAAATTGTGGTGATTGTTTCTGGTGGTGCCGCTTTAAACCCGCGCCTGGCCAGAATTTTCTGGGCGGCCGGTATGCCCGTTTTTGAAGGTTACGGTTTGACTGAAACCTCGCCGGTGATTACGGTAAATCATTTTGGCGGAACCATGTTTGGTACCGTAGGTGAGGTGATTAAAGGAGTAGAGGTGAAGATTGCAACTGATGGTGAGGTATTGACACGAGGTCATCAGGTGATGAAAGGTTACTATAACCGGCCTGACCTCACTAAAGAAGCCGTAGATGCGGATGGCTGGTTTCATACAGGTGATATTGGTGAGTTGATTGACGGCCGCTTCCTGAAGATAACCGACCGCAAGAAAGAGATGTTTAAAACGGCGGGAGGTAAGTATGTGGCGCCGCAAATGCTGGAGAACAAATATAAGGAATCTATATTCATTGAGCAGATCATGGTTTTGGGTGAAAACCGGAAATTTCCATCAGCGCTGATTGTGCCGAATTTTGAAACACTGAAAACCTGGGCCGGGCGAAAGGGAATTAGTTTTACCAGCAATGAAGAGATAATTAAAGATGCGCAGGTGCAGGCGAAATATAATGAGGTAATAGAGGCGGCGAATGTAGATTTCGGTAAATGGGAACAGGTAAAAAGATTTGCCTTATTGCCTAAAGAGTGGAGTATTGACGACGGGGAGTTAACGCCTAAACTAAGTTTGAAACGAAAAATTATAACGGAGAAAAATAACGATATCATAGAAAAAATATATAAAGATGCAGAAAACTATAAAGCCCCTAACTGATTTTAAAATTACCTCGATACTGATTGCGATAACTATTGTTTTTGCTGCTTGTGCCGGCGGACAGCTTGGTAAGAATAATAGCGGAGAATATAAAAACGGAATGGTCGTTTCGGCCCATCCGGAAGCATCGGAAGTTGGGGTGGAAATTTTAAAAAAAGGAGGGAATGCGGTTGACGCAGCGGTAGCTGTTCAGTTTGCATTGGCTGTAGTGTATCCCAATGCCGGAAATATAGGAGGCGGCGGATTTATGGTTTTCCGCTCGGCATCTGGCGAAATTAATGCCCTGGATTTTAGGGAAAAAGCTGCTGCGGGCGCCAGCAGGGATATGTATCTGGATGCGTCTGGCAACCCGATTGTGGCGAAGAGTTTATATGGACATTTAGCCGCGGGGGTACCCGGATCGGTTGATGGCATGGTTGAGGCCCATCAGAAATATGGTAAACTGACATGGGCACAGGTATTGCAACCTGCAATTGAGCTTGCTCAAAACGGATTTAAAATCACTAAACGTCAGGCTACTGAATTAAACGGACTACATCGAAAGTTCATGGATTTTAACCCCAACGGTACGGCCTTTGTTAACCTGGAAAGTACCTGGAAAGAAAATGACTTACTGATTCAAAAAGAACTGGCCAATACCTTAAAGCTCATTCAGGAAAAAGGCAGGGCAGGATTTTATGAAGGTGCAGTAGCCGATTCGCTGGTTGCAGAAATGCAGCGCGGAAAAGGTTTGATTACCAGAGAAGATTTGAAGAATTATCACTCCGCCTGGAAAAAGCCCATTACAGGAAACTACAGAGGTTATAAAATCATTACCATGCCACCAACATCAAGTGGTGGTATTGCGCTGGTTCAGCTCCTTCAATCGGTAGAGCCCTATCCTTTGAAAAGATGGGGACATAATGCCGATTCTACGGTTCAGGTGATTGTGGAAGCTGAGCGGAGGGTATATGCCGACCGGGCAACGCATTTAGGGGATCCTGATTTTTATACGGTTCCACAATCAGGTTTGCTGGATGCTGCTTACAATAAAGGCCGGATGGCAAATTTTAACTGGAATGCAGCTACACCAAGCAGCATGATTTTGGCGGGAGAGGTTAAAGGCAAGGAACACGAAGAAACTACTCACTTTTCTATCGTTGATCATGATGGCAATGCCGTTTCAATTACTACCACACTGAACGGTTCTTATGGATCGCTTGTAGCGGTTAAGGGTGCCGGATTTTTACTGAACAATGAAATGGACGACTTTTCAGTGAAACCGGGTGCACCAAATATGTATGGTTTGGTTGGAGGAGAAGCCAATGCCATTGCGCCAAATAAAAGAATGTTAAGTTCAATGACGCCTACGATTATAGAGAAAGATGGAAAGCTTTTCATGGTTGTGGGTACGCCAGGTGGATCTACCATCATTACTTCCGTTTTCCAAACCATTATCAACGTAATTGATTTTGATATGGGGATGCAACCTGCTGTGGCAGCCAAAAAATTTCATCATCAATGGCTCCCGGATGAGGTGTATGTTGAAAAAGATGCAATCGACAGCGTCGCCGTTGAGAAGTTGAAGGCAAAAGGCTACAAAATCGTTCCTCGTGGAGCTATTGGAAGGGTAGATGCCATTCTAAAAACCAAGTGGGGTTATTATCAGGGTGGTGCTGATCCAAGGGGAGACGATAAAGCAGTTGGTTATTAGTTTTCGTTGGACAAATAAAAGCTTTCCACCGCTGTGGAAAAACTATTGATGGCCGAAAATATTTTTGGTATAACAATTGTATATTGTCGGTGACGCTTATTCAACGTTATACAAAAATTATGAAAGTAAGTTTATTCAAAGCACTGCCAGTTGCACTAGCTGGTTTGTTTATGGGATCGGCCGCTTTAGCGCAGGAAACACCTTCTGCCACTACGGCTGCAAAATTCAGAACCTGGTCTATCGGTGTTAATGCCGGAGTTCTAACACCTGTTTCACCGCTGGGTGGCAGAAACGATTTTAGCAATAACAAATACAATTTTGGTTATGGCTTGTATATCAAAAAACAATTTACTCCATACTTCTCACTTCGTTTAGATGGAGTAAGAGGTAAATTAAGTGGTGATAATACGGAAGCTTTCGGAAGCGGCGCAGCGAATAACTCAGCAGTGAGATCTTTTGAAACGCAATTAGAGTATTCAGCAACTTTGAACGCTGTAGTTAACATGTTTAATATCGACATGTTTAAGAAAGAGAATGCATTACAACTTTATGCATTGGCAGGTGCCGGTTTTGCGGGTTATCAGCCAACTATCACTACCGCTGGCGGAACAACTGCATTTGGTGGTGGCAAAACAATTAACGAATTGATTATTCCGGTAGGTTTAGGTGCAAAGTTCAAGCTAACAGATGCTGTGAATTTTGATTTGGGTTGGACATTCAACTATGTTGATGGTGATAATTTGGATGGTGTTTACAGAAACGGTAACGACAAATACAGCTATGCACATGCTGGTTTAGAGTTTGCTTTAGGCTCTGGAAAACAACTGGCTTTCCATAATCCGGTTGCTGCAACTTATGATGAAGCAGTAGCTGCAAAAAATACAGCGAATGCCTTGAAATCTGACCTGGATGCACAAAAAGCGGAAAATGCAAAATTGCGTTCAGAGATGGCTGATATCTTAAAAGATACAGATGGTGACGGTGTTGCTGATAAATTAGATAAATGCCCTGGAACGCCGGCTGGTACCGTTGTAGATGGTTCAGGTTGTCCTTTAAAAACTCCGGAAAAAGTGGTTGAAAGAATCATCACTGAAGAAGACCGTAAAGTAGTTAAAGATGCGATTTCTAATTTAGAGTTTGATTTAGGTAAAGCGACAATCCGTTCTAAATCATTCGCAACTTTAAACCGCGTTGCTGGTTTATTGATTCAGAAAAACTTTAGCCTGAAATTAGCTGGTCATACTGACATTACAGGTTCAAGAGAATTGAATTTACGTTTATCAAAAGAAAGAGCTGAATCAGTAAAGGCTTATCTGGTAACACAAGGTGCGAATGCATCACGTATCGAAGCTACTGGTTACGGACCTGATCAACCGATTGCAACCAATAAAACTGCAGCTGGTCGTCAACAAAACCGTCGTGTAGAGTTTACGCTTTACTAAGCATATCGAATTTAAATATAATACGAAAGCGCCCCGGTTATTAGCCGGGGCGCTTTTGCTTTTTAGTGAAATCTGAATAGTTTTGTTCAGGGTACTTTTACATTTTTATTGGTTCGAGGCAATAGACTTGATTACCTGTTTAATTTTGTTCAGGTCGTTCATCTCCACATCAGGTTTTCCAGGTGATAACATCTGATAGATGATCTGGTTATCTTTACTGTCATATATGCTGATTATTTTATCATTAGTGCGCCTGGTATAAATCAGGTATTTTAGATTGGATTGAGGTGCCAGTATCAAGCTGTCGAGCTGTTGACTGGTTACAAATTTTAGCTTGTAGTTATACTGTTCCAGTTTTTCATCTGAGGGGGAACTTGCCGGCTGCTGCGCAGAAAAAAGCTGACGGATGTATTCAGGAACATACAATGTTTCTTTGGTAAGCTCCGGAACACGGATTTTATTGTAAAACTGGAAATCAAGCGAGCGGCTTTGTCCATACAATAAGCCATCATTGATTTGTTTTAAATAGCCCGACAAGAATCCGGGCGACCAATTAAAGAATATAGACGAATTATAGAAATCTCCAACCAGATTTCTTTTCACCGATCTTGAAATTTCTTCCTTACCACCACTATGCTGTTGTGCATTGATGCCGGTATATAAATCTGGCGAAAGGGTCACATAGGCCAGGGTATAAATATTATTTTTTTTGGGCACATCAGACGGCGTAACCAAAGCCAGGGAGTAAATGATATTGCTGGTTAGAATCTCATCCGTTTTAGTGTTGAAAGTATCAAATGAAAAGAAGGAATACTGCTCAGCCGTTTGATATTTTGATAGCTCTTCGGGCTTAATAATTTTGTAAGGGGTTATGGTCCATACTTTTTTGATGGCCTCATCGAATTGCTGCAGATCCTGGTAGTTTTTATATTGGAGGGTAAAAAGCGTTGTAGTTTGCTGAAGCACCTGGAGTTTCTGACTGTTAAACAATTCTTTTCCGTAGTAGGTTACCTGGGCTTCGGCAACCTTACCAAATGCAAACACCAGGGCCAGGAGGAGCCATAGTTTTCTCATAATCATTGTGATTTGTGTGTGGCTCAATAATAATAATCTTTTAACAATTATTTTCTTTTTTTCTATTGCAATAACAAAATACATTCATTAGCTTTGTTATGCAAGCATAATAAATTAACAAAATGAAACAACAGCAAACATTAGATTATCACGTGAAGTTTGCATGGCAGAACATGTTTAATAAGTATAACCAGATGGCGGCCAGTTTTGGGATTACACAGGCTATCGGGTACATGTTGATTAACATTAATGATGAGGAAGGGACTGCTGTTTCTAACCTGGCGGGACTACTGGGGGTGAAAGCAACAAGTTTGTCGCGTATGCTGAATAACATGGAAGAGGCTGGACTGATTTACCGTGAGACGTCTGTTGGCGATAAACGCTCGGTAAAAGTGTTTCTTACTGATTTTGGTAAGGAGAAAAAACATTTGGCCAAAGGTGTTGTTCGAAAATTTAATGAGTATCTCGACGAGCATTTCTCTAAAAAAGAAAAGGAGACGTTCATTAATCTATTGATAAAACTAAATGATATAACTGTAGCATATACTGTTGATTAACATGAAAAGAAGCATAAACAAAGTTGCCGTTCTGGGCTCGGGGATTATGGGTTCGCGTATTGCATGCCATTTTGCCAATATTGGTGTAGAGGTTTTGCTTTTAGATATTGCACCAAAAGAGCTGACACCTGAAGAGCAGGCAAAAGGATTGACACTGGATAAACCAGTAGTAAAAAACAGGATTGTAGATACCGCGTTGCAAACTGCTGTAAAAACTAATCCTTCTCCGGTTTATTCTAAAAAAGTATTGAACAAGATTAAAACCGGAAACTTTGACGATGACATGTCGAAAATTGCCGGTTATGACTGGGTGATTGAAGTGGTGGTGGAAAATCTTGATATCAAAAAGAAGGTTTTTGAACAGGTAGAACAGTTCCGTAAACCCGGAACCCTGATTACTTCTAATACTTCTGGTATCCCTATTCATTTGATGGCGGAAGGCAGGAGTGACGACTTTAAGGCAAATTTCTGCGGAACGCACTTTTTTAACCCGCCACGTTACCTGAAGTTGCTGGAGATCATTCCAACACCACACACCAAGCCGGAAATTGTTGATTTCCTGATGCACTATGGTGATAAATTTCTAGGCAAAACAACGGTTTTGTGTAAAGATACGCCGGCATTTATTGCCAACCGGGTTGGGGTGTATTCAATTATGGCACTATTGCATCTGGTAGAAAAGCTTGACCTGACTGTAGAGGAGGTAGATAAGTTTACGGGACCGGCGTTGGGAAGGCCAAAATCGGCTACTTTTCGTACTTCGGATGTAGTTGGGCTGGATACCATGATTAAGGTAGCAAAAGGACTTTACGATAATTGCCCTGAGGATAAAGCACATGAGTTATTTAAACTTCCTGCCTACGTGCAAAAAATGGAAGAAAATAAATGGCTTGGTGATAAAACCAAACAGGGTTTCTATAAGAAAACAAAAACAGCCGAAGGGAAAACAGAGATCCTGGCGCTGGACCTGAAAACCCTTGAATATAAGCCACAGCAGAAGGTAAAATCTTCTACCCTGGAAATGACTAAGCCTGTTGAGAATCTGCGTGAGCGCATGAAGATTTTTGCCAAAGGAAAAGATAAAGCAGGTGAATTGTTCCGTCATTCCTCTTTCGGGTTGTTTGAATATGTTTCAGACCGGATTCCGGAGATTTCAGATGAGTTGTATCGCATTGATGATGCGATGCGGGCAGGTTTTGGCTGGGAGTTAGGACCATTTGAGCTTTGGGATGCGGTTGGTGTTAAAGAGGGAATTGAAGGAATGGAGCAGTACGGAAACAAGGCAGCTTCATGGATTCATGAAATGCTTCAGGCAGGCCATACCACATTTTACAAAGTGGAATCTGGCATTAAAAAATATTATGATATCCCAAGCAAATCCTATAAAGCGCTGCCGGGTACAGACGAGTTTATAATTTTAGATAACATCCGTGAAAACAAAACGCTGTGGAAAAACTCTGGCGTTTCGATTATCGATCTGGGTGATGGCATCTTGAATGTAGAATTCCATACTAAAATGAATACCATCGGTGGAGATGTGATCTCGGGTATCAATAAGGCAATTGATATGGCCGAGAAAGACTACCGCGGTTTGGTTATTGGTAACGATGGCGCAAATTTTTCTGCCGGTGCAAATGTAGGGATGATTTTCATGATGGCTGTAGAGCAGGAGTGGGACGAATTAAATATGGCCATCCGCATGTTTCAGAATACTTCTATGCGCATTCGTTATTCATCCATTCCGGTTGTGGTTGCGCCGCATAATTTAACACTTGGTGGTGGCTGCGAGTTCAGCTTACACGCTGACCATGTGCAGCTTTCTGCGGAAACTTACATGGGGCTAGTAGAATTTGGTGTGGGTGTTATTCCTGGTGGCGGCGGAACAAAAGAGTTTGCTTTACGGGCCTCTGATGAATACAAAGACGATCAGATTGTCCAAAATGCCCTGAAAGAACGCTTCCTGACAATCGGTATGGCAAAGGTGTCGACTTCGGGTTATGAAGCTTACGAACTGGGTTATCTGCAGAAAGATAAGTTCTCGATTTCGATGAACAGAAACAGGTTACTGGCGGATGCGAAAGCGAAAGCCATTGAGCTGGCAGAGGCAGGCTATACTAAACCTGTTCAGCGCACAGATATTAAAGTGCTGGGTAAACAGGGGCTGGGGATTGTGTACGCAGGGGCAAATAGCATGTATGCCGGACACTTCATTTCTGAACACGATAAGAAAATCTCAGAAAAACTGGGTTATGTAATGTGTGGCGGTGATTTATCCTACCCAACTGAAGTGAGTGAACAATATTTACTGGATCTGGAAAGGGAGGCATTTTTGTCACTGGCCGGAGAAAGAAAATCATTGGAAAGGATCCAGTCGATTATTACTAAAGGAAAACCGTTGAGGAATTAGAAGTTAGTACAAGGATACGACTATTAAGGTATGAGTATTGGGATTACTAACAGATTTAAACTAAAAAATGGCGATTTCAAGCTGAGCTTTGTCTTGATAATTGATACTCGCTACTAGATACAAAAACAATGGAAGCATATATTATAGCCGGATATCGTACAGCAGTGGGCAAAGCTCCACGTGGCGTATTTCGTTTTACAAGAGCTGATGATTTGGCTGCAGAAGTAATCAGAGCATTGGTTGCCTCTGTTCCAAATCTGGATAAGGAACAGATTGATGATGTAATTGTGGGTAATGCTACACCAGAAGCAGAGCAAGGTTTGAATATTGCCAGGATGATTTCGCTGATGGGCCTGGATACGGATAAAGTGCCTGGCGTTACGGTAAACCGTTATTGTGCCTCTGGTTTGGATACCATTGCTACCGCGGTTGCGAAAATTAAAGCGGGTATGGCCGATTGCATTATTGCCGGTGGAGTGGAAGTAATGAGTGGAATGCCCTTTGGTGGCTGGAAACTGGTACCCAATGCTGAGGTTGCCAAAAATAATCCCGACTGGTATTGGGGCATGGGATTAACGGCCGAGGCAGTTGCAAAAGAGTACAATGTAAGCCGTGAAGACCAGGATGCATTTTCTTTGAAATCTCATGAGAAAGCCATTCAGGCCATTAAAAACGGTCACCTTAAAGACGGGATTTTGCCTATCACCGTCAAAGAAAATTACCTGGACGAGAACCTGAAAAAGAAAACCCGTTCTTACGTGGTAGATACCGATGAGGGGCCCCGGGCAGATACGACACTGGAAAAGCTGGCTAAGCTTAAGCCTGTGTTCGATGCTGTCGGCAGTGTAACAGCCGGTAACTCTTCGCAAACCTCAGATGGTGCAGCATTTGTTTTGGTGGTTTCTGAAAAGAAAATGAAAGAACTGAACGCAGAGCCGATTGCACGATTAGTGAGTTACGGCGTTGCTGGCGTGCCACCGAGAATTATGGGCATTGGACCAATTGAGGCTATTCCAAAAGCATTAAAGCAAGCAGGTTTAAAACAAAGCGATATCGACCTGATCGAACTGAATGAGGCATTTGCTTCTCAATCTTTAGCGATCATCAGAACTCTGGATTTGAATCCTGATATCGTCAATGTAAACGGTGGGGCAATTGCATTGGGTCATCCACTGGGTTGTACAGGCGCAAAGCTTTCTGTGCAGATGTTAAATGAGTTGAAGAGGCAGGATAAAAAATATGGAATGGTTACCATGTGTGTAGGTACGGGACAGGGTGCAGCTGGAATATTTGAACTGCTATAGCTATACCGTACTGATTAAGTGTAAAAAAAAGCGACTTTCAATACTCGCTATTAGATATTATAAAAATGGAAACGACTGCAAAAAAAACAATTAAAGGCGGAGAATTCTTAATCAAGGAAACCGTATATCAGGATGTATTTATCCCTGAAGAATTTGATGAAGAGCAACAGATGATTGCACAGACTTGTCGCGATTTTCTGGAAGCTGAAGTGTATCCTAACTTAGATAAAATAGACAAGCAGGAAGATCCTGAATTGATGCCAACACTTTTGACAAAAGCGGGAGAGCTGGGAATTCTCGGTGTTTCTGTACCGGAGGAATACGGAGGTTTTGGGAAAAATTTCAATACCTCAATGCTTGTGGCTGATGTGATCGGTGCCGGGCATTCATTTGCGGTAGCGCTTTCAGCCCATACAGGAATTGGTACTTTGCCTATCCTGTATTACGGTAACGAAGAGCAAAAAGCAAAATACATCCCTAAATTGGGTTCAGGAGAATGGAAAGCTGCTTACTGCCTGACAGAACCAAACTCAGGATCGGATGCTAATTCCGGAAAGACAAAAGCAAAGTTGAGTGATGATGGTAAACATTATATCATCAACGGGCAGAAGATGTGGATTACCAATGGTGGTTTTGCAGATATCTTTATCGTATTCGCTAAAATAGACGACGATAAAAACCTAACAGCATTTATTGTAGAGAAAGATTTCGGTGGAATTACCATGAATCCTGAAGAGCATAAGATGGGTATTAAAGGTTCTTCTACCCGTCAGGTGTTTTTTAACGATTGTGAAGTGCCGGTTGAGAATATGCTGAGTGATCGGGAAAACGGTTTTAAGATTGCCGTAAACATCCTGAATATCGGCCGTATCAAACTATCTGCTGCAGCAATTGGTGCGTCGAAGGCCACTTTGAATACAGCCATTAACTACTCGAATGAACGCAGTCAGTTCGGCCGTCCGATTTCGAAGTATGGTGCCATCCGCTTTAAAATTGCGGAAATTGCTTCCAAGCTATATGCAGTTGATGCGGCAAACTATCGCGCGGGGCAAAATATTGATGATACCTATGATGCATTAGTTGAAGGAGGTATGGAGTCGGGCAAGGCGAGGCTGAAATCGGTGGAGCAGTTTGCAGTGGAGTGCGCTATTTTGAAAGTCTGGGGTTCTGAGGCTTTAGACTATACCGTTGATGAAGGAGTTCAGATTTATGGTGGTATGGGTTTTAGTGCTGATGCACCGATGGACAGGGCCTACCGCGATGCCCGGATCAACAGGATTTTTGAAGGCACGAATGAGATTAACCGTTTGCTTACCGTTGATATGATGTTGAAACGCGCCATGAAAGGTGAACTGGACTTAATGACTCCGGCAACTGCGGTTGCTGCGGAATTAATGAGTATTCCTGATTTTGGCGAGGAGGATACTACCTTATTTGCTGCCGAGAAAAAAGTGCTGGCTAACTTGAAGAAAGCGACTTTAATGGTGGCAGGGGCTGCGGTTCAAAAACTGATGATGACCTTAAGTAAGGAACAGGAGATTTTAATGAACATCGCCGATATGGCTGGTTATGTTTACGTACTCGAATCGGCTCTATTGAGAACAGAGAAACTGGTAGCAACAAAAGGAGAGGATGCAACAGCGGGTCAGCTGGATTTATTAAGGATTTATATGGTTGAGGCTGTGGATGGGGTTGCGAAAGCCGGTAAAGAAGCACTATGGGCTTTTGCTGAAGGTGATGAGCAACGCATGATGCTGGTTGGCTTGCGCCGCTTTACCAAAGTAGAGCCATTTAATGTTAAGGATGCCCGTCAACGTGTTGCACAACAGTTGATTGAGGCGAATAAATATGTTTTTTAGGTTTTTGTATTGAGGGTTTGTGGTTCAGGGATGGGTTTTATCAGCTCTTCCCTGAACCTTTTTTTGTTTATGGCATTAGGTGATTTTTTTAACATATAAAGCATTTAAGGCAAAATAGGGTTTGAATCTAAAATGTACTTACATTCCTGATATGGTTAAACCTCACCCGCTCGAATAAAAAATAGTGATTTAGCAGCATTGTAATGAAATTAATATTTTTAAAATCCTACTTTTGCGGCATGAATAAGTTTAAACTACTAACTGTTATCCTATTGTTTACAGCGACTTTTACAGCTTGTAAAAAAGATAAAGATACCGAAAAGCAGATTGCTGATTTTATTGCAGAAAATAATATCAATGCAACGAAAGATAATTCCGGATTGTATTACCAGATCATCAAACCTGGTAGCGGGACTTTTACTTATCCTGCAAATACCAGAATTACGATTAAATATGAAGGTAGATTACTGGATGGTAGTGTTTTCGATAACGGAGGCGGTAAAGAACAAACCTTCAATCTTGCTGATTTGATTCAAGGCTGGAGAATAGGCATACCCAAAATTCAAAAGGGAGGAGAAATCCGTTTAATTGTACCACCAAGCCTGGGTTATGGAAGCAGTTCTGCCGGACCAATTCCTGGAAACTCTGTACTTGATTTTACTATTCAGCTTTCGAATACACAATAAGCCAGAAGCGAAAGGTAAAAGTGTAGCGGTAGGGAACTTTAGGGAAGCCTTTATGATTCAGCTTTTTTGTTAAAATAGGTTAAAAATTGTAGCATCCGTATTAAAAGCTTATTTTTGCAGGTAATGTCTCTGCCAATTCAATACTCGATTTTACAATTACACTTACAGACGTACAATAATAAATGAACAATTTTACCAAACTTAGCCTCCTGACACTTATCGTGGCTTCAACAATATTCAGCTCCTGTAAAAAGGAGTATGATTCTATACAAACTGTTGATGATTCGGCTATAGCGGCTTATATATCCAAGAATAAACTGACTTCGATGGTACCTGATTCACTTAAAACAGGTTTCTACTATCAGGTTACCAATCCGACGACTGGTTCATTGTTTGCAAATAAAGATTCGATATTATATGATGTCACAATCAAATCGATGAGCAGCGGTACGCAATACTTACAGTCGCCAACCTACGCTAATTTAGGGACGTATGTAGGATATCTTAACAGCTTTTATCAGTCATCATTGCTTGCCCCTGGTCAAAATACCGCGAGCGCCTGGAATATACCAGCTTTCCGCACGGCAGCATTGAAATTGAAACCAGGTGGTTCTGCACGCATTTTATTGCCTTCTTATTTAGCATTTGGCAGAAACGGAGCGGGAAGCATTCCATCAAACGAAAATCTTGATATTACCTTAACGAGTTATGCTTACGCAAAACAATGGCAGTTTGATGATTATAAAATAACAAATTATTTGGCCACTAAAGGTTTAACGGCGACTAAGGATGTATCGAGGGTATATTACATTACTACGACTACAGGAACTGGAGTGGATCCTATTAGCGAATCAAGTTCACTAGTTGTTAAATATACCGGGAGATTTATTGACGGAACTGTTTTTGACTCTTCTACAGACGGTACATACACAACAACACTTACTGGAGTAATAACCGGCTGGGGAAAGATTATTCCAAAGTTCACTGCAGGAGCCAAATTCAGAATGTTTATTCCATCTGATTTAGGTTATGGTACATCAGGTAGCGGCAGTGTTCCGCCCAATGCTATACTTGATTTCGACGTCGAAATCGTAAGCGTTACGAACTAGATAAAGCTTCTTTAAAAACTTTCAGCACTCTTTCACGTGCAAATGTATGCTCAACCAATGGTTGGGCATATTTTTTTGTGCCATATTCCGGTACCCATTTTTTGATGTATTCAAATTTAGGATCAAAACGTTTGGTTTGCAGCTCTGGATTGAATACCCTGAAATATGGGGCGGCATCATTGCCTGATCCGGCAGCCCACTGCCAGCCACCTACATTACTGGCCATTTCGTAATCCAGCAACTTTTCTGCGAAATAGGCTTCACCCCAGCGCCAGTCGATCAACAGGTGCTTCGATAGGAAGCTAGCCACCACCATACGCACGCGGTTGTGCATCCAGCCGGTTTCGTTCAGCTGTCTCATTCCGGCATCAACTATTGGGTAGCCTGTATTGCCCGAACACCAGGCTTTGAACTCCTTTTCATTGTTGCGCCACTTGATTTTATCATACTGTTTTTTATATGAATCAAATGCCGCATAGGGGAAATGCCAAAGAATCATCATGTAAAATTCTCTCCAGGCCAGTTCCGAAAGCCATACATTCGATTTAGCATCCAGCGCATCTTTTACAGCCTTTCTGATACTTAATGTGCCAAAACGCAGGTGTAATCCGATGTGGGTTGTTGAATCTAAAGCAGGAAAATCACGCTCTTTGGCATAGTCATCTAATTTATCTTTGTAGCTCAGTTTGGGAAACCTTAGCCTGCTTTCTTCAAAACCCATTTCAGCTAAGGCCGGGATAGCCAGGTGTTTTGTTTTAAATAAGTTGCTGAAATATTTTTTAGTGGGATAGGGTTTGGTATAAAAATCATTCAATTTAGCATGCCACTGCTTGTAAAATGGGGTAAATACTGTATAGGGTGTTTTATCGGCTTTTAAGATTTCTCCTTTTTCAAAAATGACCTGGTCTTTGTAGGTTTTAAATTGAATTTTTTCACTGGTCAGAAATTCAGCCATGTTATCATCACGTTCACGGGCGTAAGGTTCATAATCGTGATTGGTGTAAACTTCTTTAACCTCGTAACCTTTCAGAATTTCAGGCCATACTTTCTCAGGTCTGCCGTATTTGACTAAGAGATCCGACCCGTGTTTTTGAAGATCTTCTCTTAAATCCTGAATCGTTTGATAAATGAAGGTTACCCGTGCATCGTTTTTGGGAAGTTTATCGAGAATATTTTTATCGAAAATAAAAACAGGCAAAACAGGATTTTCGCCTTTTAAAGCGCGGTATAAGGCGGCATTGTCTTCTAAACGTAAATCGCGGCGGAACCAAAAAATGGAAATGGTTTTCATAAGGAAAGGGTGATTTTTTTGAGCGGTTACCGATACAAATCGGCAAGTGCATCATTCAAATGGGTAAACTTAAATTTGAATCCGGCATCTAAAATTTTCTGCGCAGAGGTATTACTACTCATGAGTACGGCTTCGGCCCTTTGGCCCATTATTAATTCAATGGCTTTTTTCGGAACCTTTAAAGGCCAGAACGGTCGGTGAAGCTGTTTTGCAATTGCCCTGGTCAATGCTTCATTAGTTTGGGGGAATGGGGCACAGGCATTGTAGGCACCTTCCATTTTTAAATTGCTGATGGCTTCGATATACATGTCTACCATATCATCAATATGCAGCCATGGAGTCCATTGTTTCCCGGTTCCCAAAGATGAACCCACAAATAAACGCACTGATTGATCCAGCTGTGGTAAAGCACCGCCCTTGGTACTCAATACGATACCTGTACGTAATTTTACAATACGCAGGCCCAACTTTTTACCTTCATCAACGGCATTTTCCCATAGTTTGCAGCATTCTGCCAGAAAACCAAAGCCAGCCGGACTCTCTTCTGTTAGAATTTCTTCGCCGCAATCCCCGTAATAACCTACCGCCGATGCAGATATGAAGGATTTAATCTGGTGATTTGGATTAGATTTGAGGGTATTGAAAATCAATTGGGTGGATTTTACCCGGCTATCAATGATTTGCTGCTTTCGTTCATCGGTCCATTTTTTTTCTGCAACAGGTTCTCCTGCCAGGTGAATGATCGCCTCTACACCTTCGATACATGTCGAGTCTATTGTGCCTTTGTAGACATCCCAAATAAAATTATTTGGGTCGTTGCTTCGTTTTCGGGAAAGTGTATTAACCTCGTAACCTTGTTTGAGTAATTTCTTCTTCAGTTGAGTACCCACTAAGCCAGTCGCACCAGTAATCAGAATCTTTCTTGCCATGCTAATTAAACAGTAAAGATAGGTTTTTGTTGGCAACCGTGTGGCTTATACTTCATATCTTAGCATGAAGTATAAGCACTGAGGTTTCAGTAATATCGCCACTTCAAGCACCAATAGCTGGGTTATTTACTTTTTACAAACCTGTTATAATTTTGCTTTTTGGCGCTTTAACTGAGTAGCTGAGTTTAATGGTTTTGGTTTCATTTGGTGCAATTTTTAGCTGCCAGGTGAGCATGCCAGTTTCCCTGTTTACCGTTGCTCCACTGTTTTCCAGTAGTTCGGTTTCGATGTCGCTATCACTTGACAAGGGATATTGATCTTTCAAATTCAGCTCAATGCTTTCTTTTTTGGTATTTCTGATCTTGATTAAGTAGGTGAAAACCTGTTTTTTATTGGAGCCTATCAGTTTACTACTGCTAAAATCTTCCTGTTTTTCTCTGGTAACGATGATCTTTTTATCCTTTCCCATACTGAGATTTAAGGTGTCTGTGAGATTGGCCGGGTTGATATACGATTTACCGGTGTACGTGCCTTCGAATATGATGTTCGCATCGCCTGCCTGGAGGTTTAATTTTTCCCAGTTTACCACTTCAGCAAGAAGATACGCTTCCCGGGTTAATTTTGGAGCGGCATAATATTTATAGCTTGCAGGTACCTCGTACTCTTTAAAAGCTACGGTGTGTGGCTTATTGTCGCTATTCACATCATATGGTATGTCGATATCGAAAGTTACACCAAGTTGCGTTTCATTAACGCTGGTGTAATTATTAATGGTTGATGGGGCAGCTGGCTTTTCTCTTTTTGCCTTTTCGTAACCCGTTACAACCACTTCTTTCAGCATTTTGTCTTGAGCCATGGACGATATTCCCCTAATTTGTATTCCTGCCGCTTTACCTGCCAGCGCCTGTTGAACAGGATTGTATACAGAAACAAACCAGGGATTTAAATTTGGTGCAGTAATGTTGTAATTTGGATTTCCAGTTGATAGAGAGAGTTTCACTTTTTTCCAGTCTAAACCCGTATTCTGTGTAATCTCAGCTTTGTAAATCATCGCCAGGGGTTGAGTTGTACTGGACGATTTGATATCATAATTTGCCAACCAGCCTGCGTTGGGTGTAACATAGTTAATGCTGTATTGGGCATCAGTATTTTCCTTCGACATCACCTGGATCACCAATTGTCCAAGTTGTTGATTGGGGTTATTTCTAAATTCTGCCAGTTGCTGCTGCAACTGGTTTAATTTCTGACTTTGTTTATCTTCAGTTTGGGCCAATAGCGCTATGGCGTTGCGAACTTCAGTATTTTTTGCCCTGTAGTATTCGGCAAGTTTCATCAGTTCAGTTACATTGGTCCCAGTTGTTGTTCCGCCCGATTTCCGGTTCTCATCCAGCAATACCAGGGTTTGTTCTTCGATGGTTTTGGCATTACGGGTTTTAATGAGCAGGCTGTTTATCAGGTTTATGCTGTCGTTAAGTTTTTTAGTTTCCGGATTTGCTGCATCTGTATTCAGAAAATCGCGGTTAAACTGTACGGCCAGAATGGTAACGCCAGTGGATACGCCAACCTGGATAGAGCTTTCGTTTACACGGCCGGAGATATTATTAATGGCAATTTCTGAGGTACCAGCTGGTAAGGCAACCTTTCCTGTGTGAGAAAGCAGTGCGCCGTTGTTGTAAACCGTTACGCTTTCTAAAGTGGCCTTTGATTTAATTTGTTGCTGGGCGAGGAGGGTGAAAGGGAGAAATAATGCGATCAGGAGAAGTTTCATGTTATCAGTTTAATGGTTTTTTATAATCTATAATCAAAATGAGGATGATCAGTTATTGCTGATTCCATAACCCACATTGTTTTTGTTGCCTGTTTGTAAAGAATTTATCATGTTTATGATGCCGAAGAAAAATAAGGTAAATTTGTTCTTCGCGTTCTTGATACCCTTTTCCGAATAAAACATGTCCAAAAAAATTTTAGTCTGGTTTAGAAATGACCTTCGTTTGCATGACAATGAAATGCTTGTTGAGGCAATTGCTAAGTCGGATTCGATTTTACCTGTTTATATTTTAGATCCCCGCCAGTTTGTAGAAACGAAATATGGTACCCTAAAAACAGGCAGCATCAGAGCACAGTTTACCCTTGAAAGTGTTTTAGGGCTTCGTCATTCTCTGAAACAGATAGGCGGAAACTTGCTGATTGTTACCGGAAGTCCGGAAGATATCGTTCCACAGCTGGTGCAGGAATATGAAATTACTGAAGTATATCACCACAGGGAAGTAGCCCGGGAGGAAACACATGTATCCGCATTAGTGGAGAATGCATTGTGGAAACTGCGTATTAATCTGAAACATTTTATTGGCCATACGTTATATAACAAAGAAGATTTACCTTTCCCTATTAAAGATATACCTGATGCTTTTAATCAGTTTAAAAAGAAGATTGAGCGTGATTCGATTATAAAACCTTGTTTTGCTGCTCCCGATCGCATTAATGTTGCGGAGGTGATTGATTGGGGTACTTTACCTGAACTTGCGGACCTTAACCTTTTGCAGCAGGCACAGGATAAGCGTTCGGATCTTGAATTTTTAGGGGGTGAGGCTGAAGGGCTGGCGCATTTGCAAAAGGTAATTTTACTGATGCAGCAGGCGGCAACTTCCAAGAACCTTATTCTGGCATCTAAACTTTCTGCCTGGCTTGCGATGGGGTGCTTATCACCACGTAAGGTATATTGGGAAATTAAAAAGATGGAAGGGGTGCCTAACACCAAGGCGATGTTCAATCATATTTTACTCGGATTACTTTGGAGAGATTACTTCCGGTTCATGTTCAAAAAATACGGCAATACGTTCTTCAGTCCGAATGGTTTTGGCAGTCAGGGATTGGTGGACGTGGAAAATGAACAGGAGAATTTTAGTAAGTGGAAGAATGCACAAACCGGGTTTGCTGTGGTTGATGCAGTGATGACGGAGCTGAACACCACCGGGTTTATTTCAAATGTTGCCCGCCAAACGGCAGCTCTTTATCTGATCAATAATTTGGAAGTAAGCTGGGTTTTCGGTGCAGCATATTTTGAAGAAAAACTGATTGATTATAACCCTGCAAGTAACTGGGGCAATTGGGCAAATGTTGCTGGTGTGGGCAATGACCAGAAGTCGAAAAGCGTTTTTGATCTGGATAAGAATATCAAGAATCTGGATCCAAAAGGAAATTACGCCTTAACCTGGAGCTCATAGAAATGATTGAATTTTGAATGAGACAATGATTAAATCATTCCCTCACTCAGTCATTCTCTAATTCAATCGTTCTCTAATTCGCTCATCAATTCTTGGCTCGCATTTTGTTTTGTTTGTTTGCAAAGCTTTCTCCTGCATTCATTCAATTATTTGTACTGAATGTCAGAATGTTTCTAAATATATTTTTTTGTGCAATTAATCCAGTTTTTTACCATTTATATAAGGTAAAATTCTAATTTTGTAGGGCTTATAGTAAACAGTAAATAATGGATAGTTTATCTTATATTAACGGCGCAAACGCCGAATACATAGATTCTTTATATCAGTCGTATCAGCAAGATCCTGAATCAGTTGAGTTTGGTTGGCAAAAGTTTTTTGAGGGTTTCGATTTTGGAAGAAGTTCTGAAGCCCCGTCAGTAACAGCTGAGACTCCTGAACAATTTTTAAAAGAGGTTAATGTTCTCAACCTGATTGACGGCTATCGCAGCCGTGGTCACTTGTTTACACATACCAACCCTGTTCGAGAGCGGCGTAAACATTTGCCGACTTTAGATCTTGCAAACTTCGGATTATCGGATGCAGATCTGGAGACTGTTTTTAATTCCGGAGTAGAAATTGGTATCGGTGCAGCGAAGTTAAAAGATATTCTTGCTGTTTTACAACAAACATACGCCGGCTCTATCGGAGCAGAATATAAATTTTTACGTACACCGGAAGTGCTGAACTGGATTCAGCAGAAAATGGAGAGTACACGCAATACGCCAAGCTTTTCAATCGATGAGAAAAAACGTATCCTTAAGAAATTAAATGAAGCGGTAAGTTTTGAAAACTTCCTTGGAACAAAATTTTTAGGGCAGAAACGTTTTTCTTTAGAAGGTGCAGAAGCCTTGATTCCGGCTTTGGATTCGGTTATCGAAAAAGGTGCTGAGCTTGGAATTGAAGAATTTGTAATTGGTATGGCCCACCGCGGAAGATTAAACGTGCTGGCCAACATCATGCAAAAAACCTATAAGGATATATTTACTGAGTTTGAAGGTAAGAGTTACAATCCGGATACACCTTTTGGTGGTGATGTTAAATATCACCTGGGTTACTCTACAGATGTGAGTACCATTTCAGGTAAAAATGTTCACTTAAGTCTTTGTCCTAACCCTTCGCATTTAGAAACTGTTGATGGTGTGGTTGAAGGCATGAGCCGTTCTAAAATCGATTTTAAATACGGTGGCGACAACAGCCGTTTAGCGCCGATTTTGATTCATGGTGATGCATCTGTTGCAGGACAAGGTATTGTCTATGAAGTGATTCAAATGGCAGGACTTGAAGGTTATAAAACCGGTGGTACCATCCACCTGGTCATTAATAATCAGATTGGTTTTACCACAAATTATAAAGATGCGCGTACCAGTACTTACTGTACTGATATTGCTAAGGTAACTTTATCACCTGTATTTCACGTGAATGGTGACGATCCTGAAGCTTTGGTTTACGCCATTAATTTAGCAATGGAATACCGTCAGAAATACAAAAATGACGTATTCATCGATATCTTGTGCTACCGTCGTTTCGGTCACAATGAGTCTGATGAGCCAAAATTCACGCAGCCGTTGTTGTATAAAACGATTGAGAAACACCCTAATCCAAGGGAGATTTATATTGACCAGTTAACCAAAGAAGGTAAGCTGGAAGCAGGCCTGGCTAAAGAGATGGAAAAAGATTTCCGTGGCATTTTGCAGGAGCGCTTAAATGAAGCTAAAGAATTTGTAGCTGGTAACAGTGAAGTTAAGTTTGGAGGTGCATGGGCTGATTTACGTTTAGCCACCCCTCAGGATTTTGATACTTCACCTGTTACAGCCGTAAAAAAATCTACTTTACTGGAGATTGGTAAACGCATCACCACTTTACCTTCCAATAAAAAGTTCTTCAAAAAAATTGAGAAGTTATTTGCCGAGCGGACTAAAATGGTTAATGAAACCAATGTTTTCGACTGGGCTATGGGCGAGCAACTGGCTTATGGTACGTTATTATCAGAAGGTAAAAGGGTTCGTTTAAGTGGTCAGGATGTTGAACGTGGTACGTTTTCTCACCGCCATGCGGTATTAACCCTTGAGGATAGTGAGGAAGAATATGTACCATTAGCAAACATTTCAGACCAACAGGCTCCTTTTGATATTTACAACTCTCACTTATCAGAATACGGTGTACTAGGTTTTGAGTATGGGTATGCGATGGCTAATCCAAATGCGTTAACCATTTGGGAAGCACAGTTTGGTGATTTCTTCAACGGCGCTCAGATTGTAGTTGATCAGTATATCGCCAGTGCGGAAACGAAATGGCAACGTGAAAACGGTTTGGTGATGTTGTTGCCACACGGTTATGAAGGTCAGGGCCCTGAGCACTCTTCAGCACGTATTGAGCGTTTTATGGAATTGTGCGCAGACTACAATATGCAGGTTGTGAATTGTACAACTCCTGCAAACTTCTTCCACGTTTTACGTCGTCAGTTTAAACGCGATTTCCGTAAGCCACTGGTAGTTTTCTCTCCAAAAAGTTTATTGCGCCATCCGGCCTGCGTATCTCCTTTAGATGAATTTACAGAGGGCGGCTTTAAAGAGGTGATTGATGATGCAAATGTTAACGTTGCAGATGTTACCAGAGTAGTATTCTGTAGTGGTAAGATTTATTACGAATTGCTTGAAAAGCAACAGGCAGATCAGGTGAAACACGTTGCAATTGTACGTGTTGAACAGCTATATCCTACACCTGTTGATCAGATGGAAGGCATCACAGCGAAATACAACAATGCTACTGAAGTTTTCTGGGTACAGGAAGAGCCTGAGAATATGGGCGCTTGGCCGTATTTATTCCGTAAACTTTATAAAACAAGTTTAAAGGGTATTGATGTGATTTCGAGAAAAGAAAGTAGCAGTACAGCAACAGGTTTTGCGAAACAACATGCTAACCAGCAAGCTTATATTCTTGCAAAAGCCCTTGAGCTTCCGGTTAAAGCAGAAGAGGTTAAAGCAGAAACCAAGAAAGCGAGCAAGAAACTTGCAGCAGCCGACTAATAAAAACCAATAAAGAAATTAGAAGCTAATAAAGACATATATTAAACATTATGAGTTTAGAAATAAAAGTTCCACCAGTTGGTGAGTCGATAACGGAAGTTGTTTTATCACAATGGTTAAAACAGGATGGTGATGTTGTTGAAATGGATGAAGTTATTGCTGAATTAGAATCAGACAAGGCTACTTTCGAATTAACTGCTGAACAAGCCGGAACTTTAAGAACCATAGCTGCTGAAGGTGATACTTTAGCAATCGGCGCAGTAGTTTGTAAAATTGAAGATGGTGGCGCAGCACCTGCAAAAGCAGATGCTCCAAAAGCAGAAGAAAAAGCAGTTGTTGCTGAAGATAAAGCTTCTGCTCCTGTTGCCGAAAAATCTGGCGACAGTTATGCTACAGGCACTCCTTCGCCTGCGGCAGGAAAAATTCTTGCAGAAAAAGGTATTGACGCCGGTGCTGTAAAAGGTACAGGAGTTGATGGCCGCATTACCAAAGACGATGCTGTAAAAGCTGAAGCTAAAAAAGCAGACGCTCCTAAAGCTACCGCACCTGCGGCTCCGGCAGCGCCTGCAGGTCCTCGTTCTGAGCGCCGTGAAAAAATGTCGCCATTGCGTAAAACCGTTGCAAAACGTTTGGTTGCGGTTAAAAATGAAACGGCCATGTTAACTACTTTCAATGAAGTTAATATGAAACCTGTTATGGATCTACGTAGCAAATACAAAGACTCATTCAAAGATAAACATGGTGTGGGATTAGGTTTCATGAGTTTCTTCACTAAAGCGGTAACCGAAGCCTTAAAAGATTTCCCGGCTGTTAATGCACGTATCGAAGGAGAAGAAATTGTTTACAACAACTTTGCTGATGTATCTATTGCAGTATCTGCACCGAAAGGTCTGGTTGTTCCTGTGATTCGTAATGCAGAAAGCATGAGCCTGGCGGAGATTGAAAAATCAGTTCTGGCTTTGGCTTTAAAAGCACGTGATGGTAAATTAACCATCGAAGAAATGACAGGTGGAACCTTTACCATTACCAATGGTGGTGTATTTGGTTCAATGATGTCGACACCAATCATCAATGCACCTCAATCGGCTATTTTAGGCATGCACAATATTGTTGAGCGTCCGGTAGCAGAAAAAGGGGAAGTGGTGATTCGTCCGATGATGTATGTTGCATTATCTTATGATCACCGAATCATTGACGGACGTGAGTCTGTTGGATTCCTGGTTCGTGTTAAACAACTATTAGAAGATCCAGCCAGATTATTGTTAGGCGTTTAGGTCTTATTAAAATAATATTTGAAAGAAGTCAGGCATTAAAGTCTGACTTTTTTTTTGTGCCTGGAATTTAATTTTCATAGAAGGGTTCCAAAAAAGCGGCTACAAATAAGCCCGTCTCAAACAGAAACGGGCTTTGGTACTGTAATATGATTTTGGTTGGGGGTTACTCCTCAACAATTTCACTATTGATGCTTACTTCATCCTTTATATCTTCTTTAAAGTAGTTTTTCTGGAAAATGAGGATGAGTATCACGCCTGCCGAGATAGCGGCGTCGGCAAGGTTAAAAACCGGTCTGAAGAATACAAACTCATCACCGCCCCATATTGGAATCCAGCTCGGGAAGTGTCCTTCGGCAATGGGGAAGTAAAGCATATCTACCACGCGGCCGTGAAACCAGGTTTCGTAACCATATATCTTTCCGTAGAATACCGAATCAATGATGTTCCCTAATGCCCCTGCAAAAATTAAGGCAACGTTCAGGATTAACCCGCGATGATATTTGTGCTTAATGAGATAATGTAATCCGTAACCAATTCCACCAACTGCAATGATGCGAAATAAGGAAAGTGCCAGCTTTCCAAATTCCCCGCCAAACTCCATGCCGAAGGCCATACCATTATTTTCGGTGAAGTGAATGATAAACCATTTACCGATAATGTTAAACTCCTGACCAAGGTACATGTGGGTTTTGATCCACGTTTTTAATACCTGGTCGGCAAGTAAAACCAAAAAGATGACTAATAAAGGTTTTGTGTATCCTTTCATTAACTCTGCTTTAGTTTTGCTTCCATGCTTAAAGTAGCGTGAGGAACGGCACGTAAACGCTCTTTCTGGATTAACTTACCTGTTTCGCGGCAAATACCATAAGTTTTGTTTTCAATGCGTACCAATGCATTTTCAAGATTGTCGATAAATTTGCGCTGACGTGCAGCGAGTTGGTTAATCTGCTCTTTTTCCATTGTTGCAGAACCATCTTCCAATGTTTTGTACGCACCCGAAGTATCTTCAGTACCATTTGCGTTAGGGCTACTTAATGAAGCGGTTAAAGAGTTTAACTCTTCTTTTGCCATGCGCAATTTATCTTGAATTAATACTTTAAATTCCTGAAGTTCACTGTCTGAGTAGCGTGTTTTGTTACTATTTTCCATGCTTTTAATTTAGTTTTCTAATATATGGATTTATATTTTAGTTACTGAAATGCTTAACTCAACATCGTCGATAACGATTTTGTTTGCATTTATTACAGCATCTTTTAATTCTAGTTCATCTGCTAAAATTTCTGCGCAAATGTAGGCCTTGTTATGGTTAACTGCAGTAGCAACAAAGTTATCATTTTGTAAAGCCACCTTAATCCTATCCGTTACTTCAAAGTTTAATTCCTTACGGAGATTTTGTATCCTGTTAACGAGTTCACGGGAGATACCTTCCTGCTTCAGGCCTTCGGATATAGTCACATCCAGTGCAACGGTTAAGCTACCTAAATTTGTTACCTGCCATCCCGGAATATCTTCAGCAAAGACTTCAACATCGCCATCCAGGTCTATTACATAGTGAGCATCGTTGCTGCCTGATACGTTAATATGACCATCGTTTTCGAGGCGTTGGATATCATCCTGATTCAGGTTTTCCAAAGCTTCTTTAATCAGGCTCATATCCTTACCTACTTTTTTACCCAACGATTTAAAGTTTGGTTTTAACTTTTTCTTCACGATGCCATGCGTATCGGTGATGAACTCGATATGTTTAACATTTGTTTCTGAAAGGATATAATCGGCCACCTTCGAGATTTTTTGCTCGAAATCGCCATTCAGGGAAGGGATCAGGATTTTTTCTAAAGGCTGACGGACATTGATACCTGATTTTTTACGCAATGATAATACCATTGAAGAGATATCCTGTGCGTAAACCATGCGTTCGTTCAAGTCAGTGTCGATTAAGCTTTGGTCTGCTGCTGTCCATAAGGTAAGGTGAACAGACTGCTCGGCATTTTTATCGTTTACGCTTAAGTTTCTGTATAACCAATCGGCAAAGAATGGCGCTACCGGACTCATCAGCTGTGCCAGGGTTTCCAGACAGGTATAAAGTGTTTCGTAAGCAGCACGTTTATCGGAAGTCATTTCGCCTTTCCAGAAACGGCGGCGGCTTAACCTGATGTACCAGTTACTTAAGTGTTCATCAACAAATGCCTGAATTGCACGGGTGGCTTTAGTGGGCTCGTAACTGTTGTAGCTTTCGTCCACTTCGTTAATTAAGGTTTGCAGTAAGGATAATATCCAGCGGTCAAGCTCCGTTCTTTCTTCAACTTTGCTTAAGTTATTTTTGTCGATTTCAAACTTATCAATGTTGGCATATAGCGCGAAGAAGGCATAAGTATTGTAAAGTGTTCCGAAAAATTTACGGCGAACTTCTGCAATACCCTCAATGTCGAATTTTAAGTTATCCCATGGGTTTGCATTGGAGATCATGTACCAACGCGTTGCGTCGGCACCATATTCGTTAATGGTTTGGAACGGGTCTGCAGCATTGCCCAGACGTTTGGACATTTTCTGTCCGTTCTTGTCCAATACCAATCCATTAGATACTACGTTCTTGTAGGCTACTTTATCGAAAACAAGAGTAGAGATGGCGTGCAAAGTATAAAACCAACCACGGGTCTGGTCTACACCTTCAGCAATAAAATCTGCCGGGAAGTCTTGATTTGCATCAATCGTTTCCTTGTTTTCAAAAGGGTAGTGCCATTGTGCATATGGCATAGCACCCGAATCAAACCATACATCAATTAAATCGCTTTCACGGCTCATCGGTTTGCCCGATGGAGATACTAAAGTGATCTGATCGACAACATTTTTATGCAGGTCTATCAGCTCGTAATTTTCTTCAGACATGTTTCCAATTTCAAACCCTTTAAACGGATTTTCCTTCTGGAAGCCTGCTGCTATAGATGCTTCAATGGCATTATATAGTTCTTCGACAGAACCTATCAAAACTTCTTCTTTTTTATCTTCCGTTCTCCAGATTGGTAGTGGAATTCCCCAATACCTTGAACGTGATAAATTCCAGTCGTTGGCATTCTTTAGCCAATTGCCAAAACGACCCTCCCCAGTAGATTTGGGTTTCCAGTTGATGGTTTCATTAAGGTCGAACATTCTGTCTTTAACATCTGTTACTTTAATGAACCAGGAATCTAGCGGGTAATATAATAGTGGCTCATCAGTTCTCCAGCTGTGCGGATAACTGTGAACGTATTTTTCTACTTTGAAAGCTTTGTTCTCTTCTTTTAGTAAGATTGCAATTTCTACGTCAACCGATTTTTCAGGTGCTTCACCAGCAGTGTAGTATTCATTTTTTACATACTTGCCTGCAAACGGGCCAACATGTTTTGTGAATTTACCTTGTAAATCGACCAGAGGAACCAGGATGTCGTTGTCATCCAGTACCAGCATAGGCGGGATCTCTGGAACAGCCTCTTTGGATACCTTCGCATCATCTGCCCCAAAGGTTGGCGCAGTATGCACAATTCCGGTACCATCTTCTGTAGTCACGAAATCTCCTGAGATCACTCTGAAGGCGTTCTCAGGGTTGTTGAAAGGTAAAGCGTAGGTTAAAAGTTGTTCGTATCTGATTCCAACCAATTCCGTTCCTTTGCATTCGGCAAGGATTTGATAAGGTATTTTTTTATCTCCAGCTTTAAAATTTGTAAAATCTTCAGCTTCATTACTCTCAAAGAAAACTTTGCTGAATTGTTTACCAACCAGGTTTTTTGCCAGGATGACGTTTGTTGGAAGAAATGTATACTGATTAAAAGTTCTTACTAAAACATAGTCGATTTTAGGTCCGACAGTCAAAGCCGTGTTTGAGGGTAAAGTCCACGGTGTGGTAGTCCATGCCAATAAATACAGATCACCAAACCCCTTTAGAAAGGATGGGAGTGTATCTGCAAGCGCCTTAAACTGAGCAACGATTGTGGTATCGGTAACATCGCGATAAGCACCAGGCTGGTTTACTTCGTGTGAGCTTAAACCAGTTCCTGCTTTTGGCGAATAGGGCTGGATGGTATAACCTTTATAGATTAACCCTTTATCGTAAATCTGCTTCAAAAGCCACCAAACCGACTCCATGTATTTTGGTTTGTAGGTAATATACGGATCATCCATATCTACCCAATAGCCCATCTTTTCAGTCAGGTCGTTCCACACATCGGTGTACCGCATAACTGTTTTTTTGCAGGCTTCGTTATAGTCTTCAATAGAAATTGTTCTACCGATATCTTCTTTGGTTATGCCTAATTCTTTTTCCGTACCCAATTCAACAGGAAGGCCATGCGTATCCCAACCGGCTTTTCTCTTTACCTGGTAGCCTTTAATTGTTTTGTAGCGGCAAAAAATATCTTTAATAGCACGCGCCATTACGTGGTGAATACCTGGCATCCCATTTGCGGATGGCGGGCCCTCGTAAAAAGTAAACGGGTTAGATTTCGGACGGGATGAAATGCTTTTCTCAAAGATGTTTTCTTCTTTCCAAAAATCCAGTATTTCTTGCCCTATTTTGGCAAGGTCTAATTGTTTAAATTCGCTATACATCAATTCAGTACCTCAAAAAATTAAGGTTGCAAAGTTAAAGTATTTCGCTCAATATTGGTAGTTTTGATGTAAATACTTTGAGGTGAAATTATTTAATATAGGGCTTTTGCTCATGGTGATGGCAGTGGTTGTATTGCCTGTTGTTGCGTTGCTAAAACCTGCTAACGAGCATTTTGTGTTGTATTCATTTTATTTCTGCGGCCTGCTCGAACTAATTGGACTCGTCTTTGTTTTAGTACATATTGTCAAACTAAAAAATAAGGCCCATGATTAAGTTACTAAAGTTGCAAAAAGCAGTGCTGGTACTTGTTGCTGGAGTGCTCTCGTACATTTTATATCTGATATTAGATGCTAATCATGTTGATGTTGCGCGCTATCTTCAAATGCTTGCCGGGGTGCTGGTGATGGTGGGTGCGTTATGGTTTCTGTATCCTATTCTTTTTGCCAAGGTTGATGGTGAGGGAAAAGCCGAGATTATTACTGATCCGACTGTGGAAGTGCCTGAGGATGATGAAAAACCGGTTGTGCAATAGATACCCATATAAGGAAATTAAACATTAAGTTATTAGGGAATATCTTTCTTAAATGCCTTATATGGTATCAGTATTTTATATTTTTTAATGGTCAAATTCATTGGCATTTCTTGCCGACTCTTCATCTGAAATAACGGTTCTCGCCTTCTTTTTATCCAGCCACAAAACCAGTGCAGGCAACAATGTGAGGTTGAAAATCAGCGCGACAAATAATGTAATTGAAAGGAGTAAGCCTAACACTACTGTTCCTCCAAATGTTGACGCTGTGAATATGCCAAAGCCAAAGAACAGGATTAAGGCAATGTGCGTCATGCTTACACCCGTTTCGGTGATGGTGTCGGTAATCACCTTCGGGATACTGAAATTCGTTAGCGTGAGTTCTTGTTGATATCTGGTGAGAAAATATATGGTCTGGTCTGAGGCCAAACCAAATGCTATTGTGAAAATCAAAATGGTTGACGGTTTTAATGAAATCCCGAAATAACCCATAATTCCTGCTGTGATTATCAGAGGCACAATGTTCGGCAATAATGAGATGAACATAATGCCCAGACTTTTAAATTGTGCGAGTCTCAAAAGGGAGATCAGTACAATGGCCAGTCCGATGCTTTCAAACAGGTGTTCGAGCATATAATCAGTACCTTTTGAGAAGATAACGCTGGATCCGGTCAGTTCCACATTAAATTTGTCCGGAGGCAGTATACTATCGATGCGGGGTTTTAATTCTGCCATGATTGCATCCAGGCGTTTTGAACCAACATCTGCCATTTGAAAGCTCATTCTGGTGCTTTGATTGCCTTTGCTGATGAAATTGGTCAGCAGACTGGAATTTCCTTTTCCTCCATTTGCAATATAGGCCAAAATAAAGTTTTTCTCCATATTATCAGGTAAACGGAAAAAGCTTGTATCGTTATTGTAGAAAGCCTGAGTTGCATATTTTAATCCCATATTAACGGAAATAGAACGCGAAAATTCCGGGTATGCAGCAATCATTTTCTCCATTTTCTCCATCCGCTTCAGGTTAGTTAAGTTAAAAACGCCATTCTTTTTCTTGGTGTCAACACTTACTTCGAGCGGTAGTATCCCCTCGAAATTTTTCTCGAAGAATTTGAGGTCAGTCAGGATTTCGGAGTTTTTGGGTAAGTCGTCCACAACATAGCCGTTTACATTAAGCTTCATTACCCCAATAAAAGCGATAATTGAAATGATCAGCGTACCAACATAAATCAAACCGCTTTTTTGCTGAACCAGCTTATCTGTTTTAACCAGTAGTTTGTGTAGAAATCCTTCTTCAACGTGGGTTTGTGCTTTTAGTTTTGGAGCCGGCAAATAGCTGAAAATGATGGGGATTAGGCACAAACACATGAGCCAGGTAATCATTACATTGATTGACGCCACGCTTCCAAACTGCATCAAAAGCTCACTGCCAGTAAAATAAAGCACACCAAATCCTATTGCAGCTGTAATATTAGCGATTAATGTGGTTACCGCAATGCGTTCTATTGTTACGCTTAAGGCCCTTTGCTTATCACCATCTTTCCTGAGTTCATTCTGGTATTTGTTGAGTAAGAGAATGCTGTTAGGGATACCAATGATAACGATGAGTGGAGGGATTAACCCTGTTAAAATAGTAAGTTCAAAACCAAATAGCACCAGAGTTCCGATGCTCCAGATTACCCCCATGATCACCACCAGAATGGGGAAGAAAACGGCGTAAAACTTTCTGAAGAAGATTAAAAGAATAAATGCTGAAACCAATATGGATAAGCCAAGGAACAACACAAACTCATTACTTACCAGTTTGCTTACTGCCGTGCGTATATAAGGGAGACCTGAAATATGGACCTGAATTTTGGATTTTTCCTGAAACGCTCTTGCCTTCTCTTCGATTTGTTTTAGTATCGGGTTTCTGGCAGCCGAATTCAGGATCTTGGTATCAAAAGTGATGGCCATTAACGTGGCATTTTTTCTGTTGAAAACCAATCCCTCGAAAAATGGGGTATTGTATAAAGCATTCTTAATTGAATCCATTCCAGCATTCGTTTGCACCACGCCATTTGGAATGGGCTTTAAAATAAACTTCTGTTCAACTGTATCTTTTTCCAGCTGAAAAATTCTGCCGGTAGAGAGTACTTGTTTTATACCTTTGAGTTGTTGAATGTCGTTTGACAGTTTCACCCATTCATTGTAAACTTCTTTTTTAAAAATGTCAGGCGATTGGATTCCAATAACCATTACGCTTCCATCCTCGCCAAATGTTTTCTTGAAATTGTTGTATTTTACAAAAGCGCTGTCCGTAACAGGAAGGATTTTGCTTCCTGTGTAAGAGAGTTTTACGTTTTTAGCCTGGTAGGCCATGAAAATGGTGCCGAGTACGAAGAAAACGATAATGGCAATACGGTTCTGAAGAATAAACCTTGATAGCTTTACCCACATGTGTAATCTAGTTTTAAATGATAATGGCAAAACTAATCTTATTTATAAATGAGAATGTCTTTTTGCTCAAATAAATTTGCACAATTAACATACTTTTGAAAAAAATGTTTTAGGGATATGTTGCACAAGGTCAGGGGAATTGTTTTAAAAACAACCAGTTACAGTGAGAGCAGTGTGGTGGTACAGGTTTTGACAGATAAGTTTGGGATGCAATCGTATCTGATTAACGGTGTGAAAAAGCCACGGGCAAAGGTTAAGATGAACATGTTGCAGTCGTTGCATCTTTTGGATATGATTGTTTACCATAAGGCAAATACAAATATTCAGCGCATTTCAGAAGTCAGGCAAACACCGGTGTTCAAAACGATTCCTTATGATATTGTAAAGTCGAGCATTATTATTTTTTTAAACGAAGTACTCTACAAAAGTATCCGGCAGCAGTCTGCAGATGAAAGCTTATTTGATTATATATACAACTCGGTAGCCTGGTTTGACGAGAACGATGAATTGAATCCGAACTTCCATTTGTCCTTCCTGCTGAAGCTTACCCGTTTTTTAGGTTTTGCCCCTAATGAAAAAAGGAGAGGAGATCAGGTTTATTTTGATCTACAGGAAGGAGGTTTTGTTTCAAGGGTACCCATCCATTCAAATTATCTCCAGCTGGATGATGCTTTATGCTTTATTTCCCTTTTTGAAACCTCTTTGGAAAAAATTTCTGAAATAAAAATGAGTAATGTGCAGCGGAGGTTTTTGCTGGATAAAATATTGGTTTTCTATACCTTACATACGGCGTCCTTTGGTGAGGTTCAATCTCATAAAATACTGGAAGTGCTCCTGAGCTGAAAAAAAATAAAAAATATTTGCGAAACAAGATTATAGCGCTATATTTGCATTCCCAAACGGAAAGGGAAATTAGCTCAGCTGGTTCAGAGCACCTCGTTTACACCGAGGGGGTCGGGGGTTCGAACCCCTCATTTCCCACATTACTTTCAAGGATTTGAAAGATTTTTATAAAGACCTTTTAATACAAAAAAGGGAAATTAGCTCAGCTGGTTCAGAGCACCTCGTTTACACCGAGGGGGTCGGGGGTTCGAACCCCTCATTTCCCACACTAAGCCTTTCAGGAAACTGAGAGGCTTTTTTGTTAAAAAATATTTTACACCTATATCTAAATTTTAAACGCGAAATTGTCCCGGTATTATTTGAGTTAAAATGGTCAGTAAGATTATTCGCTTCATCTTCTTTGGGAACTACTTCGTGGGTATACTGGCGGTTGCACTAACTTTAGAAGCTACAATCCAGTTGCGTCTGCCGTTCAATTCAGTCAACTATTTTCTGTTATTGTTTCTTGCGCCAACCATTTACTATACCTATGCTTACAGTAAGGTTTCTACCCAACCCTCTGCAACAAACCCAAGAACACAGTGGTATTATGAACATCAGAAACTGATCGGTTTTAGTCAGCTCATTTTATCCGTATTGTGTGCAATACTGGCGGTAAGCCTATTTTATGCTAATTTTTACCACATCTTAAATTTGCCACTGCTTTATTGGGTAGCCATTGGAGTTATACTTATTGCAGCTATACTTTACTATGGTTTACTGCCACGCTCTTTTCTGAATATTAACCTCCGGAATACAGGCTGGTTTAAGGCCTTTGTAATCGGCTTTGTGTGGGCTTGTTGTGCCAATGTATTGCCCCTCATTATGCTGAAAATCGAGACGGGTATTAATTATCACGACTCGGTTTTGTGGACATGGTTGTTTATTAAAAATTGGATGTTCTGTACTGTTAACGCCATTATTTTTGACATCAAAGATTATCCAACCGATGCCAATAAGCACCTGCGGACCTTTGTTGTGCGTTATGGATTACGTAAAACCATATTTAATATATTAATTCCTTTACTCATTATTGGCCTGGTTTCTCTGGGGATTTTTGCCAGTTATAAAGGTTTTGGAATTCCGCAGGTATTGTGTAACGTACTACCATTTGTAGCAACCATTTATATCGCGTATTCCATGCACAAACGCCAGAATATCCTTTACTATCTGATGGTTATTGATGGCTTAATATTATTTAAAGCAGTCTGTGGTATCATTGGAATGCAGTTTGTTCAATGATTTGTTTTCAACCTGCAACAACACATGATATTCATTAACTTAGATAGAACATCATATTCCTGACCATTAAAACTTCAAGTTTTGTTAAATGATTATAGTAAGATAGCTTCCCGATACGATTTTTTGAGTCGTTTGGTATTTTCCCGGTCACAAGTCAATGCACAGATCAGTCAGTTGAAACAAATTCCAAAAAATTCAACAGTGCTTATTGCCGGGGGAGGGACTGGCTGGATCCTGGAGGAAATAGCGAAGATACACCCTTCGGGACTGCACATCACCTATGTTGAGATCTCAACAACAATGCTCGCACTTTCTAAAAAAAGAAATTGTCGTGTAAATAACGTCGATTTTATCCACTCGGCAATAGAAGTATACATTGCAGATCATTTTTTCGATGTGATTATTACCCCATTTCTATTTGATAACTTTTCTTTGCAACGAGCGGAGATTGTTTTTAATAAACTACATCAGCAACTAATAAATGGTGGTTTCTGGTTTATGGTCGATTTCAGTCTGCAACAAAAGCAAGGTATCTGGTGGAAAAAAATTTTCCTTAAGCTGATGTATACTTTTTTTAACATCATTAGTCATGTTGAGGCTAAAAGGCTGATTGATATGTCGGGTTATTTTCTAAGAGCCAATTACACTACTGTTGAAGATCAATTTTATTACGGGAAGTTTATCAGGGCCACCATTTATCAAAAATGACAATTATATAATGCAACTATATTGCATTTGTTTAATTAGTTTATGATTTTTACATCAAAAAAAATGATATGGATTTTGATGTAATAATAATCGGTGGAAGTTATGCTGGTTTATCAGCTGCGCTAGCGCTTGGACGGGCAAGAAGGAATGTGCTCGTGATTGATGCCGGAAAACCCTGTAACAGACAAACGCCACACGCTCATAATTTTTTAACACACGATGGGGAGTCGCCAGCAAATATATCAGCGAAAGCTAAAGCCGACGTTTTAAAATATCCAACGATTAGATTTCTTGAAGGAATGGTCAGCTCAACTAAGAAAGAGCAGAATCATTTTTCCGTTCAATTGGAAAGTGGGAGGAGTTTCCAGGCGCGCAAACTGCTTATTGCTACAGGTTTAAAGGATGTTCTATCCGATATTGAAGGTTTTGCAGATTGCTGGGCCATATCTGTTATCCATTGTCCATATTGCCATGGATATGAATTTAAAGATGAGAAAATTGGACTGTTCATGAATGGGGACCATGCTTTTGAAATGGCACGTACACTATGGAACTGGAATAAAGACCTTACACTGCTCACCAATGGAATATCTAAGTTAACGGTTGAGCAGACAGAAAGATTAAAGTCCAGGTCAATCCCTATAATTGAAGACGAGATTGTAGCTTTTGAGCACGAAAACGGTATGTTGAAAAGTATAGTCTTCAGGGGTAATAAGAGATTGCCCTTAAAGGCGGTTTACGCCAGAGGGGAAATTATGCAGCATCTTAATTTCGAAACCCAGTTAGGACTGTCGATAACAAACTTGAATACAATTAAGGTAGATGAGCAACAAAGGACTAATGTTGACGGTATTTATGCGGCAGGAGATTGCACCACGCTCATGAGAACGCTGTCTGCAGCGGCAGCATCAGGTACGCTTGCCGGAGTCATGATCAATAAGGAATTGACTGGAGAAGATTTTTGATCGATCACAGTAATTAGAATACTATTGCCGCTGCAATTGTTGCGATAAACATCGTTGCCATTACTATTCTATCGGCCGTTATCCACTGCTCTTTGGTTAAAGGAGTTACTGTTTTCTTTGTCGTTGTTTCCGCCTTCGGTCTTACCAGTCTGATTGCAGATATATCCAATTTAATAATCATATGAAAAGTTTTTATAGGTTACTTTTCACAAAACAAATCCTAAGCCAAAGCACTTAGGATTTGTTCAAATGTTGATAACTTGTATTTTTTTGTTAATTATTTGATATTTATACGGTTATAAACCACATCGCTTAATCGTAACAAGTTTTAAAGCTGTATGTTTATTCGAACAATCTGCTGTCCTATCGTTTTATTTATGAGTACATTAGCCCGGCGTTTCCTCTTGTGCAACACGGTTTAATTTACTGTTTTTTCTGCCGTATCCAAAATAAATGGCTAAACCAATAATCAGCCATACTGCTAACCTTAACCAGGTTTCCCAAGGTAGAAAAGCCATCATGGCAATACATGTTAAAATACCGAGAATAGGTATGAGTGGTACAAAGGGAACTTTAAACGGACGTTCTGCTTCCGGATTGGTTGTTCTCAGAATTAAAATTCCGGCACAAACCATCAAAAAGGCAAGTAGTGTGCCGATGCTCGTCATTTCTCCTACAACATTCATCGGAACAAATGCTGCAAATAGGCCTATGAAAATGCAAAGGATTATGTTTGATTTCCATGGTGTTTTAAACTTGCTGTGCACATCGGAAAACATTTTTGGCAGTAACCCATCCTTACTAATGGAGTAAAACATTCTTGACTGCGCCATCAAGTCAATCAGAATAACCGAAGTGTAGCCGATGAGAATAGCGAGGATGATTGCCTGGCTCAGCCAGCCGTAGGGCGTTTTCTCTATTGCAATCGCAACAGGCGCGCCACTGTTTGCAAATTCTTTATAGTTTGCTAAACCCGTCATCACATGGCCAAACAAGCCAAATAAAACTGTGCAAACTAAAAGGGATCCAATAATGCCGATGGGTAAATCCCGGGCTGGGTTTTTTGTCTCCTGAGCTGAAGCGGCTACCGCATCAAAACCTATAAACACGAAAAATACCAGTCCGGCACCACGTAGAACACCACTCCAGCCGAACTGACCGAACGTACCAGTATTTTCAGGGATATAAGGATGGTAATTTGCAGGGTTAATGTATTTCCAGCCTAACGCGATAAATACCAGTACTACGCCAACCTTTAGGAAAACAATGATGCCATTTACAATGGCCGATCCTTTGGTTCCGCGAATCAATATTGCTGTCATTAATACCACAACTAAAGCCGCGGGAATGTTAATCATACCGTGAACAACTGATCCATCAGCAAGTTTCCCTGTTTCAAAAGGAGATAAAGTAAGTTGTGGAGGTAGGTAAATTCCGAGGCTTCCCAGAAATTTTGTTAAATATTGCGACCAGCTAATGGCTACCGTTGCGCAGCCAACTGAATATTCCAAAACTAAATCCCATCCGATGATCCAGGCAAATAGCTCACCCATTGTGGCGTAAGAATAGGTATAGGCACTTCCTGCAACCGGGATCATGGATGCAAATTCTGCATAACATAATGCTGCAAAACCACAACCGAGGGCAGCAATTACAAATGAAAGCGTTACCGCCGGGCCAGAATGGTCTGCTGCCGCTAAACCAGTAATGGAGAACAACCCTGCACCAAGCGTTAAACCAACCCCTATTAAAATGAGGTTTACCGGACCTAGTGTTCTTTTAAGTGTCCCTTCGCCACTTTGATTTGCCTCTGCAACAATGCTAGCTATAGATTTTTTCATGAAAATAAGTTATGACGATGCAAAATTATCAAAATATATTAAATCTATCGTATTTATATGGTGGGGTTGTGTGGTGGTCTAACAAATAATCCTGATCCCGAAGGCGGTCGTCATCAAAGCATTTACACCCTGATTGTATAGTGTGATGCCAAAGGCCAAGTTAGGTAAATTCATCAATTCCTGGCTTTTTTTAAGGCTATTAAAGACCATCTAAATTTTATATATAAAATTAATTGCCTGTATAATAGTTAGTTATTCGTTATTATTCATTTGATACAGTACTATGTATTGCATAGTACATTATAAAACATATATCTTTGTATTATGATAGCAGAAAATACGCAAACGCAAATGCGGAAGGGAATTCTGGAATACTGTGTTTTATCAATCATTTCGAGAGGAGAAATTTATGCCTCAGATATTATTGCCGAATTACGTGCGGCAAAATTATTAATCGTTGAGGGTACACTATATCCATTATTAACCAGGCTTAAGAACAATGGTTTGTTAAGCTATAACTGGGTAGAATCTACCTCAGGCCCACCACGCAAATATTATGTCTTAACAGAAGAAGGCAGAGAAATATTATCAAAATTAGATCAAACCTGGCAGGAACTGGCTTATGCTGTGGGTGTATCTCAAACCGGAGCCAGCTCATAATCAGTAAACGAAATGGAAAAGACCATCATCATAAATATAGGAAACACCATCATTCATATTGAGGAAAGTGCCTACGAACTCTTAAAAGCCTACTTAAATGAGGTAAAGCAATATTTTGCCAATCATGCCGACGATCTCGAAATCGTAACCGACATTGAGAACAGGATTGCCGAATTACTAACAGAACAACTGGAAGCCCAGAAGAAACAGGTAGTTGACTCCGCAGATGTGAATTCTGTTATTGCTCAAATGGGAAAAGTCAGAGATTTTGATGCTACCGAAGATGCTGAGGAAGAGCCTGTTCAGGAAAGCAATTACCAGCATCAGTACACCGAAAAGAAATTGTACCGTGACATGGATGATCGTGTAGTGGCAGGTGTTAGTTCAGGCATTGCACATTATATCAATACTGAAGCACGATGGATCAGACTGGCCATGCTGTTGCTTACTTTTCTGGGCGGAACCGGGATATTACTTTATGTAATTCTATGGATCATTATGCCTAAGGCAAAGTCGCGGGTTGAGAGAATGGAGATGAAAGGAGAGACGGCTAACCTCGAAGGGTTTCAACGAAACCTGGATGAAGAATTGGAAGCGATTAAACGCGGGATGTCTTATGCAGGAAACCACACCGGTTCTATCTTTGCCAGAATAGGAATTTTTATCGGTGAGTTTTTCGAGTGGCTGGGCCGGTTCATATCCGGAACCGGAAAGGTAATTTTCAAGGTTATTGCAGGATTCATCATCCTCTTCGGAATACTCTTTTTGCTTGGTTTAATTATTGGTGTTGCTGCTTTTCAAGGTTTCCTGGATTCCAGCATCTACGAATATTTTCCCTTCTCCATCATCGATGAGAGCAATAGAGGTGTAATTCTGTTTTCGGCATTCATCGTAATGTTTATCCCGATACTGGCTCTTGTTCTCTTTTCAATCAGGGTTGCTTTTAATAAACAGGCCATTAACAAAACACTTTCTTTTGCATTACTGATTGTGTGGCTGGCCGGAGTAGCCACCGCTTGTTATCATGCAGCGAGAATTTCTTCTGAGTTTAAGCAACATGCAGAATTAACCGAAACTGTTGATCTGAAAATTACGCCTACTTACGTAATTGATATCGATAAAAGTAAGTATTTCAGTCATGAAGATAGTGTTTCCTACCACATTACCAGTGGTAACCGCAACCAAATCGTAACTGATGATTTTGAAAACGGCCCTTTTGTATCGCCTAACAACATCAGAATTAACATTGAAAAAAGCGAAACGGGTACAGCGCGATTAATTAAAAAATACGAATCGCAGGGGAAAAACTTTCCAACAGCACTTCAGAACGCACAAAACATAAACTATACCTATGATTTAAAAGATTCGCTTTTTGTATTCAACCCACGATTTGAACTGAGAAAGGGTGCCAACTGGAGAAATCAGGAAGTAACCTTAATCTTCGAAATTCCGGTTGGCACAAAGCTTATTTTAAAAGAAGATGCTTACAGGTATATTAATAACTATTGGGCCTGGAGTTGTAATGATCACGAAGATGACCACAATAATTACAGCGTTTGGATCATGACCGAAGAAGGTTTGAAATGTAAGTATGATTTAGACCACCCTGAAGAGAATACAGAAAACCAATAACATGTTTTAAATATCGTCCCGATTCGCAGATTATCGAACCGGGACGATTGCCACCCATTAGTTTAAACCACACCTACCAGACCATGAAAAAATTGCTAATGCTTATGGCATGCCTGATGGCATGTGGGGTTTCCTTTGCCCAAAAATTACATCACCTATCGGGGAAAATTATCGATGAAAAGTCCGCCGGCGTGCCATTTGCAGTAGTAAGTCTGCATAAAATCCCTGATACCAGTCTGGTGAAGCGCATATCTTCCAATATCGATGGTCGTTTCGAATTTACTCAGTTAAAAGAGGGTGATTACATGATCTCAGTTTCAATAGTTGGCTTTAAACGAAAAACTACCAATCCGTTTTTGCTGGGTGAAGATATAGAGTTACCCGCCATTGCGATCGAAAGCTTAACGAAGCAGTTAAATGAAGTAAATGTTTCCGGAAAGAAACCATTTATCGAGCACCAGATCGATAAAACAGTTTTAAATGTCGAAAACAGCATCACCGCGTCAGGGGGAACAGCATTGGAGGTTTTGGAAAAGGCTCCAGGCGTGCAGATCGACCGTCAAAGTGATCAGATCAAGCTGAATAACAAATCCGGGGTATTAGTGATGATTGATGGTAAGACAAACTTCCTATCGGGCGCCGATGTAACTGCCCTGCTCAGTAACATGAGTGCAGAACAGATTTCTACGATTGAACTCATTACCAATCCATCTTCAAAATATGATGCAGCAGGAAACGCAGGAATCATTAATATTAAGCTTAAAAGGAATAAAGCCTATGGGACTAATGGCACGGCTTCACTTAATACCGGGCAAGCCTTCATGCCCAATTCACCTAAAGACTTATACCGGGTTGGAATTAACGTTAACCTCAATCATCGTGAGGGAAAATGGAATATTTTTGGGAATGGTGCTATAGCTACAAAATCGACATTTAATAACACCTATCTGGACCGGACAACATCGGCCAATGGTGTTGCCAGTCTGCTTACCCAGAATTTTGATCGTAAAAATAAAGGAACTGGTTTTCAAGGCAAATTAGGCGCTGATTATTACGCATCAGAAAAAACGGTATTTGGCGTGATGGTTGATGCCAATACATTGAGTACCAAGCTTACTAATTTCAGTAATACCAATATTAGTGCCGTTCAGAACGGGATAGCTAACCTGAGTACGATTCTTCAGGATGCCAATTCAACTTCGCCGGTAAGTAACATCACCGCAAACTTTAATATCAAGCATGATTTTGATAAAAAGGGTAAAAGTTTAACCTTCGACGTGGATTATTCCGATTTCGGAAACAAGAAAGATGAGTACTTTTTGGCCAGTTATTTAAACAGTGGAGGGGCTTTGACCAATCAAACTAATTTAAGGAATAATACAGATGCACAGATCAATGTTTACGCTGCTAAAACAGATTTAACATTGCCCTTATCAAAAACAGTTAAAGTTGAAACCGGGTTGAAAAGCAGCTATGTTGTTACGAATAACGATTTTCTTTCGGAGCAACTGATTAATGGCACCTGGCAGAATGATATTGGCAAGTCGAATAAATTTATTTACAAAGAAAATATCAATGCTGCTTATGTAAATTTTGGTAAAGAATGGAAGGTTTGGCAAGTACAACTCGGTTTAAGAGCAGAGCATACTCACTCGAACGGCAACTCGATCACAGAAAACAAGGAAGTCGACCGCAGTTATCTCTCGCTTTTCCCAACTGCTTTTGTGAACCAGAAAATCACTGAAAACCATAATATCCGTTATTCGTATAGCCGAAGAGTCGATCGTCCGAATTATCAGCAGTTGAACCCTTTTGTTTTCTATCTGGATCCGCTGGCTGTAGATCAGGGTAATCCTTATCTTAAACCGCAATTTACCAACAATTACGAAATCAGTTATAGTTATAAAGAGAATTCACTGTCGCTCAATTATTCCGATACGCGCGACATGATCACACAGGTTAGTCAGCAGGACGATGCCACTCGTGTTATCAGTGTAATCCGCCAGAATCTTGGTCGTTTTCAAAACTATTCCGCTGCAATCAGTGTGCCGGTTAAAATTGCTAAATGGTGGAATTTCCAGAATAATTTCAGTGTTTATTACAGTAAATTCAACGATCCGAATCTCGAAGGTGCAGCTTACAGTGCAGGCAAGGTCGCTTTTAATGTGTATAGCTCAAGTTCTTTTACTTTGCCTAAGGATTTTTCTTTTGAAATAAATTTTTGGTTGAATAGTCCGCGGATATCTGGTGTAGAAAGAACAACCGTTACCCAGTACGCTGTCAACGCGGGGATGCAGAAAACCCTGGTAGATAAAAAGCTTAAACTAAGATTGAGTATGGATGATATTTTCTTAACCAATTACTGGGCAGGAAGCCTGGTATACCAGAATGTGAACATGAATGTCGTCAATCATTATACCAGCAGACGTGCCAACCTCAGTATCAGCTATAACTTTGGAAACCAGAATGTAAAATCAGCCAGATCCCGAAGTACAGCTACCGATGATATCAAAAACAGGGCAGGGGGAAATTAAGTCCTCAGGTTTGTTTTTCAGTTGGAAACTTAACTCATTTAAACCATTATTATGAAAGCTCAAAACCTTAGTGAACATATTGCAGTGATCTAAAAATAATGATTAAAACTGCATGTCTAACTTCCAGTTGCCGGCAAGTTTTTCAGCCTCTTTTTTAGTTAAATGGATTACTGCTCCATGCTTTGGCGATGAGAAATTTGTAGACTTCATTACTCCTTCGTTAAAACGACCCAGATTTTTGAAGTTAACAAAATCAGCTGTTTCGCTGAAGCCAAAATTGTGAGGGTTAATCCGGTAAATGTCGTAAATCAGCAACCATTTTTGCTGACCGATAATTTTATACACCGTAGGTGCTTCGCAGCCTTTGTCCTCCGGATCGTACCATTTATCGTCATATTGGTAACCCGAATTGATTGTACTGGAAACGGCCTGTTTCACCCCTGAAGTTCCATCATGAGGAACATAAAACATATGGTATTTATCGCCAACTTTGGTAATGTCGGCATCGATGTAGGAGACATCTTTCGGATAGCTGAACAGCAGTTTAGGAGGAGTATCCAAACCTGTAAAATCCTTATTCATGTAAGAATAGTACACTTTATCTTTTCCGTTGCCAAAACGCATGGTGAAGTAAATCATCATTTTTTTCTGAGCTTCATCATAAATAAGCTCAGGCGCCCATGCGCAGCCAATATCAGCAAGTTCAGGAAAGGCCTGGTCTACTCTTAGAACCTGATGAGTCCAATGAATGAGGTCTTTTGACTTCATTAAAACCAAGCCACGGTTGTTTCCCCAGCCGTATTTCTTTCCATCACGTTCCCATTCGGTACTTCTGTAGCCTTGCTTTTGAGCATATATGTGAAGGTCGGTTAGAGCCAGATAAAACATGCCATCCGGTCCGCGGCAGATGTAGGGATCGCGTATGCCCTTTTGCTCGGCAATGGTATCTCCGGCAATAATAGGCTTCGCCTGGTTAATATCGGTAAAACTATAACCGTCTTTACTTAGTGCCATGTAAAGGCCATGCGTATCGTCCTTGAAATAGACCATCAGATAGGCTGACATATCTTTTTCTGTAGGAATCTTTTGCTTTTTCTGTGCCTTTGCCATGGCGAAAAAGAAAATCATCAAGGAGGAGATAAATATTAATTTATACTGAAACTTCATTTGGTTCTATATTGGTTAGAAATTGAAGTCCAAAATAACCAATAATCGTCAATTCAACGATTATTGGTTAGGAATATTTTATGTTAACCTTTACAGACGGGAACTTTAATGCAGGCTATTGTTTTAACAAGGAATCTATTTCCCCGTTAAATTCCTTTACAAATTCGGTATAGTACTTTCCGGTAGCCGGGCCACTGTATCCGGTATGGATCTGAGCAACCTCACCTTTTTTATTAATGATAATGGTAGTTGGAAATGATAAAAAGTTCTTTAAGGCGGGCAATGATTCTGCAACAAGTTGTTTATCTGGTTTCCCCGCGATAACCTGATCATATTCAATTCCAAACTTTTCACGAAACCGGCTTAAAGCTGTACGGACATATGCCGAATCGAGTTGTCTTTCATAGTGAATGCCTATAATTTCGACACCACGTTTACGGTTTTCTTTATACCAGGGTGCCAGGAAAGTTGCCTCGTCAACGCAGTTGGGGCACCAGGTGCCTGTTATGGTCAAAATCACAACTTTATTCTTGAACTTTTCATCATTAAGCGATATTTTTTTTCCATTCACATCAGGCAAAGAGAAATTAAGGGTTTTGTAACCATCTTTCAAAAATGTAAGTTTGGTTGCATCCGGTAAAGCAGCATTTTCATTTTTTAACCCGTCAAAGGGTACGTTGCCACGTGCCGTAACAATCTCCCCATTGATGCTCCCCTCCTTTGTGAAGGTACCTTTGTAAAATGAGGGTCCCGATCCGATAAAGCTGGATAAATAAAATTTGTCGCCATCCACAACACCCTCCAGGTAACGCGAATCGCCAGTGATGCGTAGAAATGTCCCCGTAATTTTATTGCCTTGCTGCTTAAACAGGCCGACAACTTTTTCCGGATCGCCGTTTGGCGATTTAAATGTCACATCGTAAGTTCCGGAAAAATCACCCGAGGCAGGTTTTCCATCTGTTTTAAACCGATAGTTTTCACCCTTCCTGGCCACTAAAACCGTCGGTTTCCCTGTATGATCTTGTTTTCTCAACACTCCGCTCAACGAATCACCTTTCAGTTTGAACGCAAATTCGTTATCAAACTGGTTTAATTTAACAAAAACAGAATCTCCGGTCTGTGTTACAACACCTCCTTCGAAATGCTCGTCGGCATTTAAAAATACGAGATGTGCAGGACCGCCATTTTTTGAACTGATCTCAAAATTAAAAGGTACCTCTACATCAGGTTTAATCTTAAAAACGCCCCTCCATTTGCCTGGTAATGAAAAAGTATTTGATTTTACACTTTTAGCATCCTTTTTTATACTGGTTTGTGCCTTTATAAGACTTGCTGAGGATAAAAGAGATAAGGATAGAAATGCAACAGTTTTAATATTCATAATCGTGGTTGAATCTAAGGATTCAGTGCAAAGGTAACGATCTCAAGAGCTAAGAAGAAATTTTTTAAATAAATTCTAGGGATTTTATAGTCTATTCAATTATTGTACTATCTTTGCGCCAGTTATTTTAAAATACTTATCAAGAAAGGTGGAGGGAATGGCCCTGTGAAACCTTAGCAACCCGCCGTAGCTGGAAAAGGTGCTAATTCCATCCCAAAGTTTTTGGGGTAGTTAAGTCAGTTGATTGCAAATATGTATGATAATATATTGTAGCACTTCTGATTTAAGGAAGTGCTTTTTCATTTGGCAGTATTGCAATGTTGAGCGGTATTAAATCACAATAAAAAAGAAACGATGAAAAAAACTAACGAGCAGGCACCCTATCAAATTACCCACTTTGAAAAATACCTAAAGCTATCGCGAATGTGTAGCAGCGGTTGCTGAGACGCTAAAAAAGAAACGTAATCAGCGTTTCCTGTCTCAAATTAAATGTCATTTATTATTGTGTTAAAATTCGCCAAAAGCGAAGTGGAATTGCTTTGCCCGGATTTTGACAATTTTTAAACTAATCATTAATCATATCTTATTTATGTTCAAGAAAATTAAGCTGTCTGCAATACTTTTTTTGCTACTGCTTTCACAGATCTCCCGTGCACAAAATATCACGGTTTCGGGTATTGTAAAAAGTGCATCAGGTGAAACATTGCCTGGGGTATCAGTTGTGGTAAAAGGAACCAAAGAAGCGGCTACGACCAATAACAACGGATCATTTACCATTTCTGCAAATCCGAAAAGTATATTATTAATCTCTTACATTGGATTTGATACCAAAGAGGTTGAAGTCACAGAAAACACAAAAAATTTAGCAATTATGTTAACTGAAAGCAGTAACGCGCTGGATGAGGTAGTGGTCACTGCCCTGGGTATTTCGCGTGAAAAAAAATCTCTGGGTTATGCGGTTCAGGAGCTGAAGGGGCAGAGCCTTACTGAGGCGAGGGAAAATAACCTGGTAAATGCGCTGGCGGGAAAAGTAGCAGGCGTCAGGATCACCAACAGCCAGGGCGATATGGGTTCTTCCAGAGTAGTTATCCGTGGGGAAACTTCCATCTCCGGAAATAACCAGCCATTGTTTGTAGTTGATGGCATTCCGGTGGATAATTCACAGTTAAGCGGTGCCGGCGCGAGGGATTATGCCAATACCATTTCTGATATCAATTCAAATGATATTGAGTCGATCAGTGTGTTAAAGGGGCCTAATGCTGCGGCATTATATGGCTCGCGGGCTGCGGCAGGAGTCATTATCATCAAAACAAAAACCGGAAAATCGAAAAAAGGACTGGGTGTTACCTTCAATTCAAATGCAGTAATCGAAACCTTATTAACCTTACCTAAGTATCAGGATGTTTTCGGACAAGGGTCAGAGGGTAGGTTCAGTTATGTTGATGGTAAAGGTGCAGGGATTAATGATGGAGTAGATGAGAGTTGGGGACCCAGAATGGATGGCCGGCTGATTCCTCAGTTTTTCTCTAAGGGGGTAGCCGTACCCTTCGAAGCGCATCCAGACAATGTTCGCGATTTCTTTGAAACCGGTTATTCGCTTTCAAATGGTATTGCTGTAGAAGATGCAAGTGAGAAATTTAACTATCGCCTGTCTTACAATAACCTGAAGCAGGTTGGTGTAATCCCGAATTCAGGACAAGGCAAAAACTCACTTACGTTAAATACTACCCTAAATATCACACCGAAACTTAGCCTTACCGGAAATGTAAACTACAATATGTTGAATGCAGATAATTTGCCTGGAACCGGAGGCTCACGATCAACCAGTACCATGTTGCAGTTTACCTGGTTCGGCAGGCAGGTTGATATCAACCGCCTGAAAAATTACCTGGATGAAAATGGAAATACATTCAACTGGAACAACAGCTATTATAGTAATCCGTATTGGGTTGCCTATGAAAATACCGTATCACAGCGTAGAAATAGAATTATCGGAAGTGTAGGCTTAAAATATGCCATTATAGATGGTTTGAATTTTAACTTCCGGTCAGGAACAGATTATTATAACGATCGCCGTAAAGTCAAAATCGCTTACGGTACAAATGGTACACCTTTCGGATCTTATACAGAAAGTGCATACACGGTTAGTGAAAGCAATACGGATGCTACCCTTAGTTATGATAAAAAACTTAATGATGATTTCAGCATTGAAACCCTCGTAGGTACCAATATCCGGTCGAGATTTACCGAACAGAATGATCAGAGTGCACCCAGGCTGGCGGTAGCTGGTTTATACACCCTTTCCAATTCTCGTGATCCGCTTACTTCTTCAAACAGTTATACAGATTTTAAAACCTATGGCATTTACGGATCTGCCCAGATTGCATTCAGAAATTACCTGTTTGTAAATGCAACTGCAAGAAATGACTGGTCGTCTACGCTTCCGACACAAAACAGGTCTTACTTTTATCCTTCATTCAACGGAAGTTTATTGCTAACTGAAGCTTTTGATATTAAAAGTGACTTATTAGACTACGCCAAAATCCGCGGGGGATGGTCTAAAGTGGGTAAAGATGCTTCGCCTTATCAGTTAATCAATACTTATTCCTTTAACGCGCCTTTTGGTACCAGTCCCCAGCTTGTACCATCAGCAACGGATTTAAATCCAAATTTAAAGCCAGAAACGACTTCATCATCAGAACTTGGCTTAGAAGCGGTATTATTCAACAAACGTCTGCGCTTTGATTTAGGGGTATACAATAGTAACAGTTTCAACCAGATTTTAAGCGTAGATGTAAGTGCGAGTACTGGCTTCAGATCTAAATTACTTAATGCAGGGAAGATCAATAACAAAGGGATTGAAGTGCAGTTGGGGGTAACGCCAGTGAAGAAAGCTTTTACCTGGGATATTGATGTAAATTACGCTGCGAACAGAAGTAAGGTCATTGAACTTGATCAAAGCGGATTGTTGCAAACCTATGTTGTGGCAACAAACTCTGCTCAGGTTATTGCTGCCGTAGGTCAGCCGTATGGTGCACTGTTTGGTAATGCTTTCCTGAGAGATGGAAATGGGAATATTGTAGTAAATGCCACGGGCGCACCGCAAACCGATCCAACTAAAAAGGTTCTAGGTAAGTACACTCCAGACTGGATCGGGGGAATTTCGAATACCTTCAGCTATAAGGGCTTTAGTTTGGGCGTATTAATTGATGCCAGTTTTGGTGGATCAATTTATAACGGTACCTATGCAACCGGAACTTACACTGGTGTACTTGCTTCTACTTTGCCAGGTAGGGCAGCAGAATTTGGCGGGATTTCATATTACTATCCCGGCAACCTCAAAGCCAATGGAACCGTTAGGCTGGCAGTAGGGACTGCTGCACCTGCAGGTGTAACGGTTTACGATGATGGAATCATCTTCGATGGTGTTACTGCTGACGGAAAGAAAAATGAAAAAATACTTCCGGCCCAAAATTATTACAAATCATTTAGAACCATTGATGAAGCCAATATTTTCGACGCATCATACGTCAAGCTTCGTGAAATTAAACTTACTTATAACCTGCCTGCGAAATGGCTTCGTCCATTGAGCCTGCAAGGTGTATCTGTCGCTTTAGTTGGAAGAAACCTGGCTATACTGCACCGAAATGTAACGGATATAGATCCGGAGGTGGCATTTAATACGGGTAACGGACAAGGTTTGGAAAGTTTATCTAACCCAACAACCCGTACTTACGGTATCAACCTGAACATTAAATTTTAATTACCCTGTCATGAAAAAGAATATCCTATATATACTGGCTTTAACAGCAATTTCATTTTCTTCGTGCAATAAAGAGCTCGATGATGTGAATACAAACCCCAATGCCACAGAAAACGCTCAACCCGATTACCTGCTTACCGGAGCAATAAAAAATGGCGCTGACGCTTATTGGGGAACAACAAATAACATGAATTCCAGTCTGCTGTTTGTGCAACAGTGGGCCAAGGTGCAGTACACGGAAGAAGATCGCTTCATTTATTCTAACAGCAGCTTCACCTCCCTGTGGTCAACATTGTATGCAACAACCATCACCAGTTTAAATAAAATCATAGAAATAGGAAATACAACGGGTAATTCCAATTACAGGGGTGTAGCCTTGACTTTAAGATCCTGGTCATTTCTCTTGCTTACTGATGCTTACGGAGATATCCCATACACCCAGGCCGGTAAACTTAGTCAGTTTATCACCCCTGCATACGACAAGCAAAAAGACGTTTACTACGGTTTGCTTGATGATTTGAAATCAGCAAAAAATGCCCTTGATGCTTCAGGCAAGAGCATTGCCGGCGATATTATATACAGCGGCGACATCAATAAATGGAAAAAGCTTGCCAATTCATTGCGATTGAGGATAGCATTGCGTATTGTCGACAAAGAGCCGGCAAAAGCAAAACAAGTTCTTGACGAAATAAAAGCTGATGGCGATTTGTTTATTGCCGACAACAGTGAAATTGCACAGCTGATATACTCCATTTCGCCTCAGCAAAATCCGGTGAGTGCACAGTTCGATACCAGAGATGATTATAGAATCAGTAAAACGATAGTGGATAAGCTTTTCAGTCTCAACGATCCGCGTTTGCCTGTTTATGCCAGCAAAACACAAACTGCAACACCCGAAGAATACATCGGTTTGCCTAATGGCCTGACCAATTCGGAAGCCAGTAACCTGGGTTTTGCCAAAACATCAAAACCAGGTACTTATTTTCTCGCACCTCAATCTCCGGCTGTATTTTTTAGCTATGCTGAGTTGCTGTTCGATAGGGCAGAGGCTGCTGCAAGAGGATTGACCACAGAGAATGCTGCTGATTTATACAAACAGGCAGTGATCGCCTCACTCAAACAGTTCGGTATCAGTGATGCTGCAGCTACAGCTTATGCCGGCCAAAGTGCTGTTCAGTACGATGCAAGCAATTACAAGAAGTCGATCGGTGAACAAAAATGGCTTGCACTTTTCGGGCAGGGTTTAGAAGCCTGGGCAGAAAGACGCAGATTGGATTATCCCCAGTTAACGGCATCGGTTAATACGGTGTTAAACGGACAAATTCCAGTGCGTTTTATCTATCCCGGTACCGAACAATCCTTAAACGGGCAAAGCTATAAAAGTGCCGTGGCCAATCAGGGTGCAGATTTATTGACTACTAAGTTGTGGTTTGATCAATACTAACTTTATTTTAAACAGGGCGGTTTGAGGAACATGTCCGCCCTGTTTAAATTTAAAACGGAGCTTGTAATAAATTCGTTTGGTTGAGGGTAAAAATGGAGATAATGGTAACTTGCAGGCCATTTATCAATTTTAATACGAGCCATGAAGAAATCAGTTCTTACCCTTATCATATTTCAGTTTTTGGTGCTGAGCACTTTTGCACAAAAGAAAGCACCTTTTTGGGATGATGTACAAGTGATCAAGAAATATGATCAGATGTATAAAGCACCCGCTCATCCGGTATTGTTTGTCGGAAGCTCATCGATTAGAAAATGGGATGATCTCACGCAGACTTTCGCCAAATACAATGCCTTAAACAGGGGAATCGGTGGTGCAGTCATTAATGATATCACCTACTACTTAAACGATGTGGTATTTCCATATCAACCGAAACAAATTGTGCTGTATGTAGGCGAAAACGACCTTCCAAATGATACAGTTACTCCCGATACCGTCTTAAACCGAACAGTCCGGTTATATCAGGCCATCCGGGCCAAATTACCAGCTACTCCAATCGTATACATTTCTATTAAACCCAGCCCCAGCAGGGAAAAATTTAAGGCAAAGGCAGAAGCTTCAAATGCCCTTCTCCAGAAGTTTTTCGCCCAGGAAACCAATACCACTTTTGTAAACATTTATCCGTTAATGTTATCTAAAACCGGCGAAATGAGAAGAGAATTATTCCTTGATGATATGTTACACATGAATGCACAAGGATATGCTATCTGGAAAAAGGCAATAGAGAAATACCTGATGAAGTAAAGCCATACGTATTGTGCAGACCGTAATGCAATTATGCATTTGTTCTCCTGCCCGATATTTATCTGCTAAACTCAGATAAAGCTAAGCTTGTTTTTGTACATTTGGCTTCCATCTTCAAAATAAGATAGATAAGTATGCCCATCAGATACAGCTTAGCCATAATTTTCCTTTTTGCCCTCAACATTTCTGTTTTTGCCCAAAACAAATTTACCCTCAGTGGAACCATTCGTGATGCCAGCTCCGGGGAAACCCTCATTGGTGCAACTGTGCGCCTAACAGGGTCATCCTCAGCTGCAACCCTTACCAATGCATATGGCTACTTTGCCCTTACTCAAGCCGAAGGAACCTACACCCTTACCATTAGCTATACCGGTTACGCAAACCAGGTTAAAACGATTGTACTGACCAAAAACCTGAAGATAAATGAAGAGCTAAAAGCAGCCAATGATTTAGCTGAAGTAACCGTTAGTGGCAATAACCGCAGAAACGAAAATGTAAAGAGTGCACAAATGGGACTGGAGAAAATCGACATGCAGTCTTTGAATAGCATTCCGGTGTTATTGGGTGAAAAAGATGTGCTCAAAACCATTCAGTTGCTTCCAGGTGTTAAATCCGGAGGAGAAGGCAATACCGGATTCTATGTACGCGGCGGTGCAGCAGATCAGAATCTTATTTTGCTGGATGAAGCGGTAGTTTATAATTCTTCTCACCTTTTGGGCTTCTTTTCAACTTTCAATGCAGATGCCATCAAGGATGTAAGTTTATATAAAGGCGGAATGCCTGCTCAATATGGCGGCCGTTTGTCTTCCGTTTTAGATGTTAAAATGGACGATGGAAACAATAAGGAATTTAAGTTTCAGGGTGGAATAGGCTTAATTGCATCACGTTTAAAAGCCGAAGGACCGATTGTAAAAGACAAAGGTTCTTTTATGGTGAGTTTCAGGCGTACCTATATCGATCTTTTCCTGCGGGCTTCGCCCGATTCTTCCATCAACGGAAGTACATTGAATTTTTACGACATCAATGCGAAAGCAAATTATAAAATCGACGACAAGAACACGATTTATATTTCAGGCTATTTTGGGAAAGATAACATCGGCGTAAAAGATCTCTTTGAGAATAACTGGGGAAATGTAACCACTACTTTCAGGTTAAACCATATTTTCAATAGTCGATTGTTTTCTAATACTTCTTTAATTTACAACAACTACAACTATACCGTTCAGCTGCTAAATGATGCAACTAACTTTAAAGCAACTTCTCTGGTACGCGATTTCAATTTAAAAGAAGACTTTCAATACTTCAGCAACAAACACACATTGAGGTTCGGCCTCAATGTTACGCAGCATCGCATATCGCCCATTGATATTACAACTACTCAGGAATCGCAGGTTAATCCGCTTACGCAGGAGAAACGGTATGGACTGGAATCTGCAGCGTATGTTTCTGATGAATGGGCGGTTACAGAAAAGCTAAACCTGCTCTATGGAATTCGCCTGGCAGCCTTTTCCCTTATGGGACCAGGTAATTTTAGTACATATGATGCATCAGGCAATGTTATATCCACTCGAAATATCGCCAGCGGTAAGTTCTACAAAAATTACCTTAATCTTGAACCGCGTTTTTCGGTAAGTTATTTATTCAACGAGCAAAATTCAGTTAAGGCATCTTATAACCGGAATACACAAAATATCCATATTTTGACCAATGCAACATCGAGTTCACCAACCGATCAGTATGTGCTAAGCAGCAATAATATTAAGCCAGAAATTGCAGACCAGGTAGCCCTGGGTTATTTCAAAAACCTGGAAGAGAACAATTATGAGTTTTCCGGAGAGATTTACTATAAGTGGCTGCAAAATCAGATCGATTATAAAAACGCAGCCCAGTTGTTAGCCAACAGTAACGTAGAGTCTGAATTGCTTTATGGCGTTGGAAGAGCATATGGCTTGGAATTGTTTTTTAAAAAGAAAACCGGCAAGCTCAATGGCTGGATTGGTTATACACTATCCAGAACAGAACGCAAGTTTGCCGAGCTAAACAATGGGAATTATTTTCCGTCGAGGCAAGATCGTACGCATGATGTTTCAGTAGTTGGTATCTACAACATGAATAAAAGATGGACTTTTTCTTCGAGTTTCATTTACAGTACCGGCAACGCAGTTACTTTTCCGGCAGGAAAGTACACCATCAGCGGTCAAACGATGTATTATTATACCCAGCGTAATGCGGGCAGAATGCCTTATACCATGCGTCTGGATCTAAGCGCAACTTTAGAAGGTAAAAATAAAGGGAAATATCAATCGAGCTGGACATTTGGCGTTTATAATGCCCTTGCACGGAAAAACCCTTATTCGATTGAGTTTATTAATGATCCGGCCAACCCGTCTAAAACTGTCGCCGAACAAACATCATTGTTTGGAATGATCCCCTCGGTAACCTGGAATTTTAAATTTTAAGCCATGAAACAACTTATATTTATCTTATGCATCGTAGTCTGCTTTTCTTCATGTAAGAAAATCATCAGCATTGATACCGAAAATGCACCGCCACAGATTGTAATTGAAGCTAAAATTAACGACAGGCTTATTGACCAGCAAATCAGGATCACTAAAACAGTAGGCTATACTGATGCAAGTATTTATCCAACAGTATCAGGGGCAACGGTAAGCGTTTCAGATAGCCGGGGAAACAACTACGTATTCAGAGAAACCGCTGCAGGTGTATATACCAACAGGATGCGGGGTGTTTATGGTGTCACTTACACCATGAATGTTGTTGCTGAAGGTAAAACCTATACGGCAAGCTCGAAAATGCCAAACTTAGTCAGGATGGACTCGATTGGTATTATCAGCAATACTTTTTTTGGAAATGAACGAAAAACAACTGCCGCATATCTGGCAGATCCGGCTAATGAAACCAATTTCTACCGCTTTACACTCAATAGAAACGGCATTAATTCCAATCGTATATATGTGAGCAACGACAGGCTTACCAATGGCAATAAATTGCGGATTCAGTTGTATTTTAATGCAGAGGATGATGAAGATGAAGACCTGCTAAGTGGCGATAAAGTGGCCGTAGAAATGGAAGGCATTGATTCCAATGTATTTGATTATTGGTATGCACTGAGTTCACAATCGGGCAGGGGGCCGAATCAGGGCACAACACCGGCCAATCCAACTTCGAATATATCAAACGATGCATTGGGCTATTTCAGTGTCAATACCTATCAGAAAATTACGGCCACAGTAAAATAGTCATATCAAAGAAATAAGGCGATAAATTGATGGTCTTAAAAAACAGAATTCAGGCTTTCCGGTTAATAAATCATGAATGTATTTATAAGTGGCAATATCGCGTCAGATGCACTGCAGGCACTGGAAGAAAATAACATCTCTTTTACACAATGGAAAGAGGAACGGCAAATTAGTGCTGAAGAACTGATAGAGGCCTGTAAAGATCAGGATGCGCTCATCAGTGTTGGTCCCAATAAAATCAATGCTGCGTTTTTAAATGCCTGCAAGCACCTGAAAGTAATTGCACTACATTCCGTAGGCTTCGATCAGGTGGATGTTGCGGAAGCTAAAAAGCTAGGTATAAAAATCGGGAATACTCCCGGGGTGCTCAGTGCCGCCACCGCAGATACCGCTTTTCTGTTGATGCTGGCCGTATCCCGCAAAGCCTTTTATCTCCACAAAAAAATCATCAACGGCGAATGGAAAAACTATGAGCCGACACCTGAGCTTGGAATAGAAGTGACCGGTAAAACTCTTGGTGTTTTTGGTATGGGGAAAATTGGTATTGAGCTGGCCAAAAAATGTGCTGCTGCCTATGGGATGAAAGTGATTTACCATAACAGATCAAGAAATGAAGCTGCTGAGCAGGAATTAAATGCCACCTATGTTTCTTTTGAAGAGTTACTGGCACAAAGCGATGTACTGTCTGTTCATACAGCGTTAACCAGCGAAACAAAAGGTAAGTTTACCATCGATGTTTTCAAACAAATGAAGCCCAATGCTATTTTTATCAATACCGCGCGGGGAGGCATTCACAATGAGGATGATTTGATACAGGCTTTAAAAGATAAACTGATTTGGGGGGCTGGTTTAGACGTAACGAATCCTGAACCTATGGAACATAATAATCCTCTGCTGAGTATGGAAAGCGTTGCTGTTCTCCCGCACATTGGCTCCGCTACAGAAGAAACACGTGCAGCAATGTCGAGGTTAATTGGTGAAAATATTATTGCAGGGTTAAAGGGGGAAGATTTACCCTATCCCGTTGATTAATATCCATTCCTGAATTTCTTGTTGATATTAAAACAAAAAAGCTGACCAGTTCCAACCGGTCAGCTTTTTTGCTTTCTATATTTTCCTCTTATTTCACTGTGTATCTGAAGATCGATCTTCCCAGATTGCCATTTGCATCAATACCTTCAACCGTAACTTTATATTGTCCGCGGCCATCTGCATTGTAGAATTCAAATGAGGCATTTCCGGCAGCATCTGTTACCACTTTAGGATTCCAATAAATTGTAGTACGCAGATCGTTGCGGTTCATGCTCGCAGGTGCTTCGTACTTTGGAGAGTAGAATTGTTTTTCCTTATCATAACCTTGTGGAGAGAAAGTCAGTTCATAATATTTGGGCAACATATCCATCAATTGTGCTTTGGATATTTTCTGTCCCTTAGGTGCTTTTTTCTGGTTAAATACCAGTACACCGTTCACGTTATTAGCTCTGTTTACCAGGCCAAGTTCATCTCTTAAAAAGATTTCTACCGATTCAAGCTGGTTAACGTCGATTGTATTGATCTGGTTCACATCAACATTCATCCCGTTAATGAAAATACCCATTGGCGTTCTGTTTCCCGAATTATAATCCCTGCTTACGTAAAAGTTACCGTCAGCATAGGTTACCCCGGCAAGCATTCCCTGCAAACAATTAATCAGCATCCCGCATCCTTTTAACCTGTCGCCCGTAATTTCGTGGTCAGCCATCTGACTTAAGCCTGTTAAAGCCGGATAGTCCTTGTGGCTAACCTTTGGAATAATAGCCGCTTTAACGGTAATGTCTTTCAGGGTATGTAAATAGGCATACTGACGTTTGCTATTGTCCAGGTAAGTCGTTAGTGCGCTATCAATATTCAAAACTTCTTCCGCAGCACTGAAATTTCTGGTCAAACTTGGTACCGGCGATCCGTTCATCTGCAAGGTCATGTTTTTATAGAGCGGATTGTACTTTGCCGTAATGGTAACCTTTGATGAATCGTTGAAAACCAAATTTTTAAACCTGAAATTACCCACTGGATCTGTAGTCCCTTCAAGGTTAAAGCGTTTGTCAGGAATGCTTAATAATAGCGCTCCTTTCCTCACCGGAATACCGTTGTTCATCCTTAAAATCCCCGAAAGTTCTATACCCTGCTCTGGTAAGAACTGGATCTTTGGAAGCTGGTTGGCAATGATATCTGAATATTTAAAGCTTCTATATCCCTGCGTCAGTAACAATACATCCAGGTCTGCATTTTTCTTCGCATCAGGTGCATTAAAGTAATAGCTCGCTTTTTCTATGTAGCCCTTCACATCGCTGCTTAATAATAATCCAGTCAGGATGGTACTGGTAGCATCTTCACTAGAGGGTACTTTGGTTTCATCCACTACTGATACCGAGAAACTTCCCTCCACAGGCGCACCGTCTTTTTTTGCGGCCATGTTTATCTTAACTTTCTTTTTTATACCATAAGTAGTTACCGGGCTGGAAACAGCCACAGCCATGTTGTTTTTGTGTTGAACAAAAACCAGACGCTCGCTTAGTGGTTTACCCGACTCATTAAAAAGGGTGAGCTGGGCGATTCCGGTAGGGAATTTTGATTTCAGAACAGTGGTATTGTACTCTTTATTAGATAGTGCAGTTTGTGCACCATAACAAATCACGCCTTTGCTTTGTGCAATGATGTAGAATTTTTTCCCCTGATTGTCATTAAAAAAAGGATCGTTGGACAGAATCTTAATCGCAATGTTATCTGCAGAAGTGTTATCGATATTAAGCGTTATTCCGGCAGTGGTTACAGCAGGTAGGTTGTAGCTTTCACTAGTTCCATCTGCATAATTCACAGTGGCTTTGTAAGTTTTTCCGGCTTCGGCCAACAGGTTAAAACTGCCCATGCCCAGGTGCTGCGCTGAAAAAACAGCAACCTGCTTACCATCGCTATCGGTTACAACCCCTTTGGATGCAATTCCCAAACCATCACTTTTTACCGCCTTGAAGGCGACCTTGGTTGTTAAGCCCGCTATCAGGTTGCCACCCTCAGGGAAAAACTGGAAGTCTTTACTTAAAATTGCATTCCTCAGAGAGAAACTACTGTTGGCAACGTCTTTATCGGTCGTGTTAATCGCGGTAACCAGTTGTCCGTTTTTTAATTGATACTCGGCTTTCTGCGCATTACTCATGGCGATGGTCAGATAGCCATTGGCATCTGTTGTACCCCTGCCTTTAGCGATAACCGTATAGGTTGTTACCACCTGCCAGCTTACGTTTCTGTTTGCATACGGCTTGTTGTTCGCGTCTTTAAACTGCACCCGGGCATCTATTTTTTCCAGTTTATCTGTAGAAGTATTTTTATAGGAAATATGTGTTTTCACCTCCTTGTCTATCGCTTCCCCAACATAAAATGTTTTACTGAAAAAAGCAGGCTCATCACTGTTCAGCATCCACATGGTATAGGCCCTGATGTGGTAATTTCCCTGTTTGTAGTTAATCTGATCTAAGGGGAAACTGCCGTAAGCAAAGCCACCCGCGATTGGAAGTTTTAGTGTTTGAATAAGTGAATCGCTTTGGTTGATGACATCAACATAAATGATTTTACTTAGCGTAGAAAGGAAATTCTGATTTTCAGTTACATAAGCCTTAAACCAAACGGTATCTGCAACAGCGTAGTAAGGTTTGTCAAAATGCAGGTAGATTTTTTCCGCCGGATAATCATTTAAAACTTTGTTTGTTTTGGTGATAATGGTATTGATTCCAATAGTATCGGTTTGGGCAAACAAAGAAAAGTGGAGTGAAAATAAAATTGAAAATATAAACGCTATTCTAAAAATCTTCATGTATTGGAAATTTATTACTAAGAGTGTAAATATATCCAATTAAACATACAGCACCTAAAGCGAATTGATGTTTAACATTTTTTTACATATTGCTGCTGATCAAGCGTGGAGCAGAAAGGTTTGTAACAAAACAGGCTGCCAAATGGCAGCCTGCAATGCTTACTTAAAAATACATTTATGTTATTTATACTCGATAACAAACTCGTTTAATGGCGTGCGAACCTTTTTAAGGTTAACCAACCAGTCTCCGGCCTCATCTCTGTTGCCTAATGGCAATAGGGTTACGCTTTTCAATCCTTTTTCATTAAGCCCTAAAAGCTCATCTACCGCAGGGCCGTTAAAACTTCCATTGGAGTGGAATCTACCTTCAATAAAGCCGCTTCAGCTATTGCAATCCCAAAAGCAATATAAGCCTGACGGGCAGCATGATTGAAGTTTTCTTCTGCAGATCTGGATAAGATCATTCCTTTCAACTGTGTTTTGTAAGCATCAGTAGCATCTAAAGGTAAACCACGTTCCGTATTCATTCTGTTAAATACAGCATCAATGCCTTCTTCAGTATAGTTTTCCTGAGCAGCAAAAACCAGTAGGTGCGAAGAATCAATTACCTGAGCCTGACCGTATGCAATAGGGGCAATTTTTTCTTTTAATTCCTGGTTAGTCACTACGATTACTTTGAATGGCTGCAGGCCTGAAGAGGTTGGTGCAAGCAGGGCAGCCTGGATAATCTGATCAACTTTTTCCTGCTCTACAGGCTGACCATTCATTTTTTTAACGGCGTAACGCCATTTTAGGGCATCTAATAAACTCATAATATATTAATTTATTTTTATCAATTTAATGAAACAAATATCAAGATAAAGATCATACAGATTGTTGATGTATGGTAAGAAAGCAAGCTGCTATCCAAAAGAATACCGGCTTAGATTTGGCGTTTAAGGTTTTAATTTAATATCACTCCGGACAGGGAAATGATCTGATAACCTGGCTTCGGTGATTTTGTAATTTAACACTTCAATATCTTTTGAAGTGGCGATGTAATCAATCTGGAAATTAGGGAATTTGCCATTGTAGGTTTTGCCAAAGCCTGATCCCTTTTTAATAAAACTGTTATTAAGACTGTCAGTGATCTGTGTTACTACATAAGAAGCGGGGGTATCATTGAAATCACCGGCAATTAAATAGGGTAATTTACAAGAAGCCATTTCCTTTTTCATCATGTCTACCTGGCTACTTCGTTTCAAAAATGCACTTTTAAGCATCCTCAAAATGCGTTTTGACGGTTGCAGTTCAGTATCCATTTTTTTTACTTTATCCAGGTACTCATAATCCTGTTTTTCGAAGGATATAGACTGGAAGTGAACATTGTAAATTCTTAACGCTTTCCCTTTAACATTTAAGTCCGCATAAATGCACATGTTGCCGGGATATCCTTCATTGAAATGAATTTCTCCCTTATCCTTTATCGGGTAGCGGGAAAATATGGCGAGTCCGATCGCTTCGTAATCATTTTTGTTTGTTGGGACAAAATAGTAGTATTTGGCGTTCAGCAAGGCTTTTAAACTGTCAATGGTATCGAAATTACCTTTATATCGGGTATAAAACTCCTGGAAGCAAACCACATCGGGATTCTGGTCTTTAACTACCTGAAGCATCTTCTCCTTAACCTGTTCATCGTTATCGCCTCCGTAAAGCTTAAAGTTATGAACGTTGTAGGTCATCATCCTCACACTGTTCTCTGGTTTCTCAGCACCTCCCTCATCTCCTCCAATGGCAAACGTAGCTTTTAGCGTTTTAAAGCCTATGGCAATTACCACAATGGTTACCAGCGCGAATATCCATTTTTTGCTGATCAGCCACCAGGCAATAAAGATGATATTAATGACTAAAACAAAAGGGTAAGCCAATCCGAAAAAAGCGATAATCGCATGTTTTCTGGGGTCCATACTTCCTGCAAGTGTGCCCAGTAGCAAAAATATTGCTACCACTACAGCAACAGGCAATATCAATTTATCCAGGAAACTATACTTTTTAGTCTTCGCCATTAATCCTTACTCGCTTTAAATAACTTTTCTTTTTCTGATGCAGTTAATTTATCGTACCCGGAAGTTGATATTTTGTCTAAAATTGAATCTATTTCCTGTTGAGAAACCCCTTTAAAGTCTTGTTTTTTTACCGGAGGCTTTTCATTCTTCACCACCCTTAATTTAGGTTTTTTTTCGAATATTTTACTCCAGTCGCGACCACTTTGCAAACTTTTGATAAACAGGAAACCCAGTAGTGCGCCACCGATATGGGCCAGGCTGCCACCTGCATTTATGGAGCCTACTGCCAGGAAATCGAGAAAAAAATAAACCAGTGCAATCCATTTAATTTTTACCTCACCCAGAAAAAGCAGCATGAGGCTGTAGTTGGGAACCAGGGTTGCTGCTGCAAAAATGATGGCGTTTACTGCAGCCGAAGCCCCAACAATGCTCACCATAGCTAATCCGCCCGAATACACAGGGAAAATATTCAAAACTGCTACAGCAAAAAGTCCCCCGAATATACCACCGGCAAGGTAAACGAAATGAAACTGCCGGCTGTTCAGGAAATTCATAAAAATACTGCCGAACCAGAATAAACCCAACATGTTGAACAAAACATGTAAAATCCCGTCATGGAAAAACATATAAGTGAGCACCGTGTAGAAACGCTCAGGCAGGCGCGATATACTGGCTGGCAAACCTATGTACTGGTTAATAAATTGATCCATGCTAAAGCCCGACTGGCCTAAGAATATGAATACGCCAATAACGGACGTGATTAAAAAAATAATCACATTGATTCCGATATAAAAAAACAGTGGATTTCCAGATTGGAAAATCTTAAATTTTAAGTCTCTAACTGTATTATTCATAAAGCGTATAAAATGTATCGTTTTTATCTTTCCAGATTTTTACCAGAATAAAACCTATTAAAGCACCTCCAAGGTGGGCATAGTGTGCAACTGAATCGCCGGCAATACTTGCTACCCCCAATGATAGTTCGATTAATATATATACGGGTATAATGTATTTTGCTTTAACTGGTATAGGGATGAACATAATTAAAAGTTCTGCATTCGGATACAACATGCCAAAGGCTACAAGCAATCCGAAAATAGCTCCCGATGCACCAAGCATCCCACCAAAATATATACCGAAAAGCGTTTTAACCTGCGCCGGAGAGGCGTCTGTAGCGTTATAAAGATCACTTAAATTTAGTTTACCGCTGGCAGTAATACTTCCGACTATTTGATGAACTTCAAAAGCCTGAACTGCCCACTGTAAAAACAAAGCCCCTAATCCGGTGATGAAGTAAAAGATTAAAAATTTCTTCGGGCCCCAACGTTGCTCCAGGATACTTCCGAAGCTATACAATGCGAACATATTGAAAAATATGTGTGCCAGGCCTCCATGCATAAACATGTAACTAATCGGCTGCCAGATTTCAAACTTGGGTGAATCGAAATAGTAAACAGCCAGCAAGTCGTCTAAGTGCAGTTGTGGAAGCAGGTAAGTAGCTGCGAAAAACAGTATGTTAATGATTAGCAGGTTTTTGACAACCGGGGATATATATATGTTATTCATTGCTTTTTATTTCTCAAACTTTTTATCCAGCTCTGTTAAAGTAATGGTTTGAATAATTGGTTTTCCACTCACGCTAAAATTAGGTGTTTTACAGGCAAAAAGCTCATCAATCAAGGTATTCATTTCTTCCTGGCCTAAAGCCGTTCCTGCTTTTATTGCACTGTTTTTTGCTAGTGTTCTGGCTAAACTGTCACGTTTAGTTAACTTCAATTCTTGCTGAGAGTTTTTAAAACCTTCAATTAATTGTTCAAGGAGCTGTGTTTCATTAATATTACTGCTGCCCAAATCTACCGGAACACCCTCTACAACCAACGTGTTTTTCCCGAATTCCCTTATATCAAAACCTAAACTTTTAATGTCATCCAGCAAACTTTTCGCCAGCTCGAAGTCATTGGCGTTTAGTGTGATCGTTTGTGGAAACAAGCTTTGTTGTGAAGCCCCTTTCCGGTCATCTAAATGTACGAGAAAACGTTCGTAAAGGATGCGTTCATGTGCCATTTGCTGATCAATAACCACCAAACCCGATTTAATCTGGGAAACAATGTATCGGTTATGCAACTGCATATACTGCTTCTGTTTTGTCTCCAGCATTGGTTCTTCCTGATAAAAGGAAGTTTGCTCTACTATGGGCTGATCAACTACTTCGTATAGCGAACCCCAGTTTTTAGTACTGGGCTTTGCATCATAATTTCTTGGTGAAGACGCGTAACCTGAAGTAGAGGTAACGTCGCTTGCAAAAGGATTGAAATCCGGATTGAAATTGATGCTTGGTGGTACAATATCCTCAACAGCTTTTTGAGTAATCATATTGCTGAAACCAGTTTCCTGATCAAAATCTAATGTAGGAGCAATGTTATATCTTCCTATGGAACGTTTCACTGCCGATTTCAGAATCGCATAGATTGATTTCTCATCAAGGTACTTGATTTCTGTTTTGGTAGGATGAACATTGACATCGATTTTAGAAGGATCAATCTCAATAAATAACACATATAATGGAAAACTATCATCAGGCAACAGATCTTCAAAGGCAGAGCTCACTGCATGATTTAAATAAGAATCTTTGATAAAACGATTATTCACAAAGAAAAACTGTTCTCCGCGTGTTTTCTTGGCAAAAGCAGGTTTGCCAATGTAACCTTTAAGGTTAATAATGGTAGTTTCTTCTTCAACAGGCACTAAACGCTCATTGTAATTGTTCCCAAAAAGGTGAACCACACGTTGCTTCAGGTTTCCTTTTGGAAGATTAAAAATTTCTGTTCCGTCATGATGCAAACTGAAGAAAATAGCGGGATGTGCCAATGCTACACGTTGAAATTCATCAATGATGTGGCGCATTTCAACAGGATTACTCTTTAAAAAATTACGTCGTGCAGGAGTATTGTAAAACAGATTTTTTATCGCAATTTGGGTTCCTGCAGGGGTAGCCACGGGTTCCTGTGCTGTTACTTCAGAACCTTCGACCGAGATACAGGTGCCGATTTCATCTTCATGTCTGCGGGTTTTCATTTCCACCTGGGCAATAGCCGCAATTGAGGCCATAGCTTCGCCGCGGAAGCCCATTGTGCGGATTGCAAATAAGTCTTCAGCCTTTCTCACCTTTGATGTGGCATGGCGCTCAAAACACATCCTGGCATCCGTAACACTCATTCCGCACCCATTATCGACGATCTGAATCAATGCTTTACCAGCATCTTTTATCACTAGTTGAATTTTGTCGGCGCCCGCATCAATGGAGTTTTCGAGCAACTCCTTTACCGCAGAGGCAGGTCGTTGAACAACTTCTCCGGCAGCAATTTGATTGGCAACAGCATCAGGCAATAAGTGGATTATATCAGTCATGTATTAAGACAAAGTGAATTCGCTAAATTATGGAAAATAAGCGTAAGGATTCGGATTTGTTTAAAACTCAACATGTAAATGACGCCATTTTTCTATCTTTAAAAGATGAAAACATCCCTGTGTGCTTTGATGGTGGCCATGCTGCTTTTTTCCTGCAAAAAACGGCAGGACGTAGATACCATTGTTTTTAATGGAAAGGTGTATACTGTTAATACCGGCTTTGAAACAGTGGAAGCATTCGCTGTAAAAGATGGTAAAATTGTCGAACTCGGATCTACTGAAGATATTAAAAGCAAATATACCGCTAAACAAGAAGTTGACGTTTCCGGCAAAACGGTGTATCCTGGTTTTATTGATGCACATGCCCATTTTTATGGATACGGACAAAGTTTGCAGGCTGCAGATTTACGTGATACGAAATCATGGGAAGAGATTTTGCAGCGTTTATCGGCTTTTGCTAAAACTCACCCGGATGGTTGGATGATCGGAAACGGTTGGGATCAGAACGATTGGGCAGATAAAGCTTTTCCAACAAATGAAAAACTCACTTCACTCTTTCCTAACCGCCCTGTATTTCTTAACCGCATTGATGGTCATGCGGCTATTGCGAACCAAAAAGCGCTTGACGATGCAGGTATTAGAGGAAAGCAAGAGCTAACAGGGGGAGACATGCTTAGTATAAATGGAAAACTTACAGGTGTGCTGATTGATAATGCAGTAACGTTAGTCGAAAATAAAATCCCCTCGCCAGATGCAAAGCTTGCAGAAAAGATATTTACCGACGCCCAAAGAAACTGTTTCGCAGCAGGCCTGACCACAATTGATGATTGTGGCTTAAGTTATCTCGCCGTAGAATTTATTGAGAAACTGCAGAAGGAAAATAAACTCAAAATGCGTTTATATGTGATGCTCTCCGATCAGGAGGATAATTACAAATATCTTTTCGCCAGGGGAGCTGTGAAAACTGATCGTTTAAATGTGAGGGCCTTTAAAGTTTATGCCGATGGTGCCTTAGGATCCCGGGGTGCTTGCCTCTTACACCAATACAATGATATGCCAGGGAAAACCGGTTTTTTATTGAGTAATCCAAAACACTATGAAGATGTTGCCAGGAAAATTGCGGCTAACAACTTTCAGATGTGTACGCATGCCATTGGTGACTCTGCAAACAGAACCATCCTTAAAATCTATAACAACATTCTCAAAGGAAAGAATGATAAAAGGTGGAGAATTGAGCACGCTCAGGTGGTAAACCCAAACGATTTTGATCTGTTCGGTCAAGCGAGTGTTATACCTTCAGTGCAGCCTACTCATGCAACTTCTGATATGTATTGGGCTGGCCAGCGCCTGGGGGCTGAACGCCTCAAAAGCGCCTATGCGTATAAACAACTATTAAAGCAAAACGGATGGATTCCATTTGGTACAGATTTTCCGGTAGAAAACATTAATCCATTATTAACGTTTTATGCTGCAACGGTAAGAGAAGACGCAAAAGGTTTTCCGAAAGGAGGCTTTCAAATGGAAAATGCCCTGACCCCTGAAGAGGCATTGCGTGGGATGACCATTTGGGCAGCAAAGGCCAATTTCGAGGAAAACGAAAAAGGAAGTTTGGAAAAGGGCAAGTTTGCAGATTTTGTGATTCTCGACCGCGATATTTTAAAATCATCACCACAGCATATTTTAAAAACCAAAGTATTAAAAACCTATCTAAACGGAGAAAAAGTATATGAAGCGAAATAGATTGTTTATTCTGGCTGCGGCGAGTTTCTTTAATGTTTTATGTTTAATGGCATGCGCCCAGGAGCATACAACAAACGAAAAGAAACTTTCTGTTGCAAATTCAATTACCCAAAGTACAGTTGTATTAAATAATCAGGACTCCATTATACCGCTGAAGTCGCTCGATAAAAAAAACATAGCATCCGTGAGTCTTGGTTTTTCTTACAGCCTGGTATTTGATAGCCTGGCCAATAAATACGACAAGGTCTCTTCATTTTCTGCCAGTTCTTATAAGGATAGTGTCAACCTGAATGATCTGGAAGATGATTTAAAATATTTCAACACGATTTTAATTTCCATTGATGACCAGCATGCCAGTCAGGCAAAATATGTCAACTTCATCAACAGCATTAGCAAAACAAAAAAAGTAATACTGGCTGTATTTGGAAACGGGATTGCCTTAAGGGCATTCGACGCACTGCAAAGCCCGATTGTATGGACGGCCCAAAACAGCATCGATGCCGCGGCAATCGTTCCGCAGTATATTTTCGGGGGAATTGCTGCGGGCAATAAACTTACCACTGCTTTTTCTCCCCGTTACACCATTGGATCAGGCTTTGTTACAGTGAAAACAAGGCTTAAATATACCGTTCCGGAAGATGCTGGTTTAAACTCAAACAACCTGGCGGAAATTGATAACATTGCCGCAGAGGCCATAAGGCAGAAGGCCACCCCAGGTCTGGTGGTATTGGTAGCCAAAGACGGAAAGGTGATTTTTAATAAGGCGTATGGCACACATACCTACGATACCAATATCCCTGATAAGGTAACCGATATTTTCGACCTGGCATCGGTAACCAAAGTTACTGCTACAACTCCTTCTGTAATGCGTTTGTTTGAAGAAGGGAAGTTAAAGCTCGATACCAATATTGGCGCCTATATTCCTAAAGCACGAACTTCGCCCATGAACAATATTCAGGTGCGCGAGGTGATGTTGCACCAGGCAGGTTTTATCCCTTACATTCCTTTTCATGATTACGTAAAAACCGGCGATTACAGCAGAGATTCGTCAGCTGCTTTCCCGACCAAAGTAGCCGATAATTATTACATCAAGAAGGGTTTCTTTAAAGATTTTATGTGGCCAAAAATGCTTAATTCGCCTATAAAAACCCGGGGTAAATATGTTTATAGCGATATCAGCATGTATGTAATGAAAGATATTGTGGAGCACATTAGTGAGGAACCGCTGAATCAGTATACTTATGACAATTTCTATAAGCCCCTTGGGATGCAAACTGCCGGCTTCTTACCCAGAAACCGCTTCAAGCCCGAGCAGATTATCCCTACGGAACAGGATACCTATTTCAGAAAAACCCTTTTAGTGGGATATGTTCACGATCAGGGCGCGGCGTTAGCCGGAGGTGTTTCAGGGCATGCAGGTTTATTTGCCAGTGCAAATGACCTCGCAATAATATACCAGATGTTGCTTAACCGTGGAAGTTATGGTGGAAAGGAATACTTTAAGCCGCAAACTGTTGATATGTTCACTTCAAAACAGTCCAACGTTAGCCGACGTGGTTTGGGCTTTGACCGGTGGGATCCGGATACAAGCAAACATTATCCTTCAAACTTAGCTTCCCCTCAAACTTACGGACATACAGGCTACACCGGTACCTGTGTTTGGGTTGACCCTTCACGTGGGCTGGTCTACGTATTTTTATCAAACAGGGTGAATCCAACTGTTACAGATAAACTATCTAATTTGAAAATTAGAGGAAGGATACAGGATGTGGTAAATAAAGCAATCGATGGATCCGTTAAGTAGCATTGATGTGATTTTGCTTATATCCTTCTCTTATTTCGTGCACTATTTTAATACCTGTCAGTAACCCTTCCATAACCTATTCTTAACCCTGGGGGTTACCAAAGGGTTAAGGATAGGTTACCAATGGGTTAACAATAGGTAAGGAAAGGGTTAACAATAGGTACAGAAAAGGTAAGCGAGGTGTTAACATGGTACGAACAAAAGGTTAACTTTCATTTGCAAAAAGAGCCTACATCTTCAATCCAATCTCTCTAAGTCGCTCATCCAGATATTCACCTGCAGTCATATCGCTATATGCTTTCGGGTGTTCGGCATCGATAGTAGAAGGTAAGCTGGTTAAATCCATATTGCTGCGGGGATGAAGGAAAAACGGAACCGAAAAACGCGAAGTTTTCATCAGTTCGCGTGGAGGATTCACCACCCTGTGTGTAGTCGATTTTAACTTATTGTTAGTTAAGCGTTGCAGCATATCACCAACATTAACTACAATATCCGTATGGTGTGCCTTAATCGGCAACCACTCATTACTTCTGGTCAAAACCTCCAAACCATCGGCACTGGCACCAATGAGCAAGGTAATCAGGTTAATATCCTCATGGGCACCTGCGCGTACAGCGTCATCAGCAATTAATTCAGGGTTTTCAATAGGGAAGTAGTGGATCCCTCTTAAAATCGAGTTTCCATTGTGAACATGCTTATCGAAATAATCTACAGGAAGCTCCAGATAGGTTGCAATAGCCCTTAATAAGTGAGTTCCGTTTTCCTGTAACTTTCTATAAATCTCACCTGTTATCGGATTAAATTCAGGTAACTCTTCCAGGACTTCATTATCAGGATATTCATTTTTAACAGGGTCACCATCGCTAACTTCCTGGCCAATCTGCCAGAATTCTTTTAAATCCGGTGTTTTAGCACCCTTTGCAGTTTCTTTACCTGCACTCGTATAGCCACGCTGACCTGCCAGTTCAGGTTTCTCATATTTTCTTTTGATTTCAACAGGCAGCGAGAAAGCGGCTTTAATATTTTCGTAAAGCTTATCAATTAATTCCTGACTTAAACCATGATTGGTAATTGTTACGAAACCCGAATCGTTGAAGGCGCGGCCTAATTCATCAGAAAATTTTTTGCGTTCTTCTTCAGTACCGTTGATGTACGAGCCTAAATCCAAACAAGGAATATACGGTGTAGACATGTTTCTGTTTTTTATGTTCTTACGAATTTAGAAAAAGAATTGTTAATAAGTGTGATTCCAGGTGTAGAATTACGTTTAAATTGCTGATATTTATTTGTTTAAGTTATTAACATCGGCGACTAAATATTACCTGATTTACGATTGTCATGCGAAATCCATTATTAAATCGCATGAAACTTTAGCGCCTTAAATTTCGTAGTATATAATGAAGCTATAGCGGTAAACTGCTTTCTTTTTATTAACGTAAATACACAACATGAAAAAACTAATTTTGATATTATTGTCCGTTTTATCACTAAGCCAGGCGAATGCTCAGGGTAAAAAAACGGAGAAAGCAACATTTGGTATGGGATGTTTCTGGTGTACTGAAGCGATCTTTCAGCGATTGAAAGGGGTGACTTCGGTAAAATCGGGATACGAAGGCGGTACATTAAGTAATCCAACCTATGAAGAGGTTTGTACTGGAGCTACCGGTCATGCAGAAGTTCTCGAAATTAACTATAACCCATCGGTGATTTCTTACGAAGATTTGCTGGAGGTATTCTGGAAAAGCCACGACCCTACCACTTTGAACAGGCAGGGGGCAGATTCAGGAACCCAATACCGCTCAGTTATTTTTTATCACAATGCAGAGCAAAAAGCACTGGCAGAGAAATATAAGGCAGAGTTAAATAAAACCAATGCCTTTGGAAAAAAGGTAGTAACTGCAATAGAAGCAGCAAAGCCCTTTTACGTTGCTGAAAATTACCATCAGGACTACTACCTTAAAAACGGTAGTGAACCCTATTGCCGGTTAGTAATTCTTCCCAAAATGCAAAAGCTGGAAAAGGTTTTTAAAGCCAAACTGAAAAATTAAAAAGAAGATCCTGCGCATCAAGCGTGGGATTTTTTATTTAATAGCTAACCATCTTAACGGTTTTGCAATTTTTGGTCTGTTCTTTGTTAAAATCATAGAATAGATTTGACTATTTTTTCATTTCTTATCAATTTTTTTATAGTTTTAAGCACCTAAAAAAGAAGCGTCTTTGCGACGCCTTTTTAAGGGATGTAACTCCTTTAATTCAAATGACTAAAAAGAAAAAGACAGTTGGTAAAACTGACGCAGATGTAATTCTAATTGGCGCTGGTATTATGAGCGCAACACTTGGAGTTTTGTTAAAGCAATTAGAACCCGGTTTAAGTATCGAAATTTACGAACGTCTGGACGTAGCAGCAGCTGAAAGTTCTGATGCATGGAATAATGCTGGTACAGGGCACTCTGCTTTTTGTGAATTGAATTACACGCCGGAGAAAAAGGATGGCTCTGTCGAAATAAAAAAAGCTGTTCAAATCGCTGAAAATTTCGAAGTATCCAAACAGTTCTGGGCTTACCTGGTAGAGAAAGGTTTGGTTTCACTTCCTGAGAACTTTATTCGTAAAATTCCACACATGAGTTTTGTATGGGGTAAAAAGAATGTCGACTACCTAAAAAAACGCTATGATGCACTTACAAGTTGCGACCTTTTTAGCGAAATGCAATATACTGAAGATGTAGATACGGTTAAATCCTGGGCGCCTCTTATTATCGATGGACGTAAAAAAGGCGAAAAACTGGCTGCAACTAAAATGGATCTAGGTACAGATGTAAACTTCGGCACGTTAACGCGTGATATGTTTAACAATCTGAAAGATCAAAGTGATGTTAACCTTTATTTTAATCACGAAATACGTGACTTAAAGAAAAATAAAGATGGCAACTGGATTGTAAAAGTTAAAGACTTAGCTACTAATGAAAAACGTAAACGCGTAGCCAAATTTGTTTTCATTGGCGCGGGCGGTGGCTCTCTTCCTTTGTTAGAGAAATCAGATATACCGGAAGGCAAAGGCTTCGGGGGATTTCCTGTAAGTGGACAATGGTTAAAATGCACCAACGAGGAGATTATTAAACAGCATCATGCCAAGGTTTATGGTAAAGCCGCAGTAGGTGCTCCGCCTATGTCGGTGCCACATCTAGATACCAGAATGATCAACGGGAAGCAGGCGTTACTGTTTGGTCCTTACGCAGGGTTTTCAACTAAATTCCTGAAAAACGGATCGTTTCTCGATTTGCCTAAATCTATAAAGTTTAATAATATTCGTCCGATGATTTCGGCGGGTTTGCATAACCTTGATCTGACCAAATACCTTATTGATCAGGTAAGACAATCACCTGAAGATCGTTTAGAAGCACTTAAGGAATATCTGCCAACTGCAGAATTAAAAGACTGGGAGCTGGAATATGCAGGGCAGCGCGTTCAGGTGATCAAAAAAGATGAGAAGAAAGGTGGTGTACTGGAATTTGGAACAGAGGTGGTGAGTGCTGCCGATGGTTCAATTGCCGCATTATTAGGTGCCTCTCCAGGTGCATCCACTGCCGTTTCTATTATGCTGGAGCTGCTTGAGAGGTGTTTTAAAGAAGATCTGGCTACGGATGAGTGGCAGGCTAAAATTAAAGACATGATTCCAACCTACGGTAAGGAACTGGCTAAAGACGCTGCGCTTTGTAAACAAACTAGAGAAAGAACTACAGCGGTACTAAAGATTGGTTAAGTAGGATAAGCTGGAAGTATCCAATGCTGATCACCACAAATCGAGATATCAACAACAAAAAAGCCGAATCGATGATTCGGCTTTTTTTATTATGCTGCGATTACCTCGGCAACCTCTTCTGCTGAAATGTCGCTGTGTGAAGCTTCCAGAACGCAATCACCGTTTTTGATTAGTAAAATCTGCGGCGATTGATGTGTTACCTGAAACAGACTTGCAACTTCGTTGGAAATGTCACGATAACTGATCAAATCAAGGAAATAGAGCTTTGTGTCTTCAGGAATAACATCCCAGCTAAATTCGAAATTTCTTTTCGCCATCATACTGATGGAGCAGCGTGTACTATGTTTGAAAATAAGATTATAGCCACTGTCGGCTTTTATCTCATTCAGTTGATCTAATGAGGTTAAATTTACCCAGGTCATGATATGAATTTTTTTACAGGTTTAACAAATGCAAAAGAATAAAGTTCTGCGAATGACCTGCAAATGAAAAAGCAAGAATAGTTAGATTAGTTTCTTCTGCGTTTGCCTTCAGGATATGATCCATAAGCAGGGCAAAGCTTGTTTGAACAAGATTCTAAAATGGTTATGGTGCTGAACACCGCCAATAATAATATGGCTACTTTTTTCATCTGATGAAGTATATTTTAATAAGCTAAGATACAAATAGTATTATGAAAAGCAATTTTAAATATTAGCTGAAAAATCGGCCATTTTGATAGCAGTAATTGCTGCCTCATCACCTTTGTTGCCATGTTTTCCTCCTGCACGATCTTGTGCCTGTTCCAGGTTATTGGTTGTCAATACGCCAAATATTACAGGTTTGCTGTACTTGATCCCCACATTTGTAGTGCCTTGAGCCACAGCATCACAAATAAAATCAAAATGTTTGGTATCCCCCTGAATTACACAACCCAAACAAATAACCGCATCTATGTCGCTTCTTTTGCTCAGTAAAATTTCCGCACCTCCGGTTAATTCGAAACTTCCAGGTACAGGTAAAGAGGTAATGTTCTCTTCTTTTACGCCATTTTCCAGGAGTGTTTTCAAGGCACCGTTGTATAATGCGCCTGTAATTTCAGCATTCCACTCGGCAACAATAATTCCAATTTTATAGTTAGCACCACTTGGAACTGTAGTATGCGAGAAGTCGGATAGATTTTTTAATTGTGTTGACATGGGGCAAAGATAAGTCTAAGTGTTGAATCTTTGAAATAGAAATGTTTACAGCTTGCAACATTTATTGTAGTCGCTTTTAAAACCAAGCCCCCTAACGCATGATTTTGCAGCTGGAAACAATATTCACGGCTCAAATCAATTGTAAATTCTGGTAAGTTGCCCCTATAGGAATAATCTTTTCGCTAATCCAGATCTGATTCCGGTCGAATTTGCTGATCTTTTTTTTTGGAACAATAAATGCCCTGTGGCACCTAATAAAATCGCTTTTCGGAAGCAGTTCCGCTAAATCGTTAATGGTAATGCGCGAGCTAATCAGTTTGCTGTCGGTTTGTATTTGGGTATAATTTCCAGAGGCTTCCACATATTGTATATCACTTAATTCAACCCGAATTTGTTCATAACCATCTTTTACAAATATATAGCCTAATGAGGTTTCCTGCCGCTGATTTCGCAGATCAAATAACTCCTGGGCTTTATTGCAGGCCTTTAAAAAACGGGAAAGTGAAAAAGGTTTTAACAAATAATCAACAGCATCGAGTTCAAAACTTTGCACGGCGTGTTCAGTGTACGCCGTAGTAAAAATAACCATCGGTGCATTGGTTAAACTCTTCAGAAATTCTATACCACTGATATCCGGCATTTTAATATCAAGAAATATCAGGTCTGCTTTATTTTGTTGTAGATAGGTTGTCGCCAGAAAAGCATCTGTGAAAACCTGCTTCAAATCAATGAACGGAACTTTTGAAGCATGCGATTGAATGATTTCAAGGGCAATCGGTTCGTCATCTATAGCAATAGCGGTCATGATAGTTGTATCGTCAGTAATAAAATTCAATCTTTTGCGCTGCGGCTTAGCAAAATACTAATCCAGCTGCAATGTCAAATGTACAAAAAACTCACTGGCGCTTTCACGGATAATCAGTTCATGTTTTCCAATATAAAGCATCGCTAAACGTTTTTTTACATTTTCAAGTCCAATGCCACTTTTCAGCTTTTCCGGATCATTATCCGCTTTAATATATATGCTGTTGCTTACGTCAAAATATAAAGTGCTTTCTTTGGTTTGAAGGCTTATCTTAATATATGAAGGTTGCTGTAAACTGATCCCGTGCTTAAAGGCATTCTCCACAAAGGGGATTAAAAGCATCGGAGTGATCTGCAAATTGCCAAACTGCTCTTCAATATGTGTTTCAATCCTGATGTCTGCCGAGCGGGAGGTTCTTAGCTTTTGCAAATCAATGTAGTTGCTCAGGTATTCTACTTCACGTGTCAAAGAGATTTTATCAAGGGTATTCTCATGTAACATGAAACGCATCATATCTCCCAGCTTCTGTATTCCTTCTCCGGTACGGTCGGCATTTTCCTGTAATGCAGTGCCATATAATGTATTTAGGGCGTTAAACAGAAAGTGCGGATTGATCTGCGATTGCAGGAAACTCAGGCTCGCATCCGATTTGCCAAGCTCCGTTTTCAAAGTGTTTAATTCAGCATCGTTAGAGATTCTCTTTTTATATAAATACCAGCACAGTGGCGCGCTTAGAAGTAATTGCGTTGGAATATTAAACAGAAAAACAATCAGGGCACCTTCTACACGGCCGTTGAATACTAAAAGTCCAATCAGCGATACAGGAACAGAAAGCAGTAAACTTGCCAGCAATATACTGAAGAGGTATTTACGGAATTTTTTGCCGCTTAAAGCTAGTTTTGGAATCAGGTAGTAAAGCGAGTAGATGCCTATTCCTATGGCGCTGAAAATCACCAGCGTCCATATGGTACACACTTCATAAGGGGCGTCGGTTATTAACAATAGTAACATTCCAATTAACCAGAAGGCCAGGCCGGAGGCAATATCCGCCTTAACTTTGTTTTGCTTGCTGCCAAGCTCATCATCTGAATTAATCAGGCTGATAATAAGCGATTTGATCAGGATGTAAACCGTAATGATAATGACAATAAGAAAGGAATTATAGAAACTTTTGAAGAAGATATGGTTATAGGCTTGTTGCAGTGAATCGTAACTCACCAGTTCGTAGGCTAAACTATAGGTGCGGCTAATGCCAATGATCATGGTAGTAGCCCAGATCAGTACAAGAATAGAAAGGTAATGCCATATAGGTTTCTCTTTCTTTATTACCGAAGGGATGATATAAAAATTTAGCAGTAGAAAGTTGAGGTACAAAACGGTTATGATGATCACCTCAGGTATAAAGTAGTTTGTAAAGCTCGAATAAGAAATGTGCTCATCGTAAAAACGCACCCAGTTTTCGTTATGATGCTGATCAACAGTGTTGGATATTAACCTGATGAAAAGACATAGATAAATGATGCCCGATATCCAAAACTCTGCTTTGTTTAAATCTTTAAGTTTCATACTGAAATATTTGATGATACAATGTTAGTAAGCCAGGCGCACTATATCTATAAAATGTGACGGATGACTAAAAAAAAGTGACAGATGATTTAAATTGTAAAGAACATCCCCGGTTTATTAACTTTGCAACCATTCATTCACCCACAAATCCAATCATTACAGGCATGATCGTATACGGAATCCCTAATTGCAATACAGTAAAAAAATCACTCGACTGGCTAAAATCACACCAGATAGAATTTGAATTTCATGATTTTAAAAAGAAAGGCATCACTGCAGAAAAGCTTAAGGAGTGGTTCAAGGTTTTTGGATGGGAAACAGTTCTAAACAAAAAGGGACTTACCTGGAAAAAGTTATCTAAAGAAGAGCAGGCTGCGCTTGATAATGAGGATAAGGTAATTGTATACCTGATTGACAATACCAGTGCGATAAAACGTCCGGTTATTGAGAAAGATGGTCACGCCATTTTAATTTCTTTTGACGAAAACCAATACGCTAAAACACTTGTCTAGACCAGTTGTTGTATTGTTAAAGTTTGTTAAAAGCAAACGTTGGATGTTTAACTAAGTTACTTTTGAATATGTATAAGCTGATCGTTTTTATTTTACTGGCATTGCCATTTGGCGCCCTTGCGCAATCCGTTACTACCGGAACAGTTTTCGACTATTCAAAAAAAACACTTTCCCTGCCCGGTGTTACCATTCGTAACTTAAACAGTAAAAAAACATCTTCTACCAATAAGGAAGGGAAATATACGATTGCAGCAAACGTTGGTGATTTAATAGAGTTTTCTGCTGTCGGTTATCACACTGATACATTATACCTCACCAATCTTTTAAACAGAACTATTTATTTACCAGTTAAATCTACTAACCTTGCCGACGTAAACGTAGAGGCCGTTCGCATGAACAGTCAGATTACTGATGCTAAAGATCCGCTTGCAGAAAAATATACTTTGTTAAGTACCGGAGGGAACCTGAACCGTAAAAGAATGACGGATAAGGTAGGGGGCTTGAACCTGAATTTAGGCTATGGAAAATATAAAAGAGAACAGCGTAAAGAAGCAGATTTGCAGGAAAAGGAAATGTACCAGCAGGAGATTGATGAAAACTTCAGTGAGAAAGCCATTACCGATTTGACTAAGTTACAGGGGACAGAACTTAAAAACTTCATGATTCTTTACCGTCCCTCGGTAGAGGCTGTAAAAGCAGACCGCCCATATCGTTATGCTTTCCATATTTCAAGAGCATTTGTTGCGTGGCAAAAGCTAACACCTGAGCAAAGAAAGCTTCAGGATTTGCCAAAGCTAAAAACCAACTAATCATCACACACTTCTTAAAACAGGTAACAATATAACCACATTTCTTTACTGAATGTGGTTTTTTTTATATTTACAGCCTGTAAACCTTATTATTATCATGAAAATTACTAACCTCATAGGTCTGTGTTTGTCGTGTTGTGTATTTGCTTTTTCGGCAAATGCTCAACAAGCCGCACAACCTGTAACAACTCCAACAAATTATAATCCCTCAGAAGCGTTCGATCCATTGTTTTATACTCAGAATGGCAATGAGTTTCGTTCTGCTATTGGTGCTCCTGGGCCTAAATACTGGCAAAACAGGGTAGACTATAATATAACCGCTAACCTGGACGACACCAAAAGTCTGGTGACAGGTACGGTAACCATTACCTATAAAAACAATAGTCCTGATAAATTGCCATACTTATGGCTGCAACTTGATCAGAATACTTTTAAGGAAGATTCGCGGGGTAAAACGATTACACCTGCCCGTAGCCGATACGGTGCGCAAGGCGAAAAGTTTGATGGCGGATACAAAATCGGTACAATCAGTGTTGCACAGAAAGCTGCAGCAGTAAAATTTACCTCATTAATTGAAGATACACGCATGCAAATCCGCCTGGATCAGCCCCTTGCGGCTAATGGCGATGTTGTAACTATCAAACTGGACTATTCTTATACCGTTCCAAAAGAGGGATCGGACAGAACAGGACACTTAACGACCAAAAACGGAGAAATCTTCGCTATCGCACAATGGTTTCCGCGGATGTGTGTTTATGATGATGTTATAGGTTGGAACACTTTGCCATATTGGGGCGGAGGAGAGTTTTATTGCGAATATGGCGATATCAATTTTGCCATCACCGCTCCGGCGAGTCATATTGTGATGGGCTCCGGCGAATTATTGAATCCACAGGAGGTTTTCACTGCCACGCAACTGCAGCGCTGGAATGCTGCAAAAGCAAGCGATGCCACTGTGCATATCAGAACAGAAAGCGAAGTAACTGATCCGTCTTCCCGACCTTCAAAAGATAAACTGACCTGGAAATTTAAAATATTAAATGCCCGTGATGCAGCCTGGGCTTCATCAAAATCCTTTGTTCTGGATGCGGCACGTATCAATTTGCCAAGTGGTAAAAAATCGCTTGCAGTGTCGGCCCAACCAATAGAAAGTAATGGTGCTGATGGTTATGGCCGTGGCGTAGAATATGTAAAATCAACGATCGAACATTATTCCACCAAATGGTTCGAGTATCCATATCCTATGGCAGTGAATGTGGCCACAAATATTGGAGGGATGGAATATCCGGGTATCGTATTTTGTGGATGGAAAGCAAAGAATGGCAGTGCATGGGGAGTTATCGATCATGAGTTTGGCCATACCTGGTTCCCGATGATTGTTGGATCTAATGAAAGAAAATACGGCTGGATGGATGAAGGTTTTAATACTTTCATTAACGGTATATCATCTAAAAACTTCAATAAAGGGGAATATGCTGAACGTCCTGCTGATATGAACCGAATCGGTAAATCAGTAATTGGTAACCCGGTTTACGAAAATATTATGCAAATGCCTGATGGAATGATTGAGAGGAATATTGGTGTTAATCTTTACAGCAAACCAGGATGGGGTCTGGATCTTCTAAGAGACCAGATTTTGGGTGAAGATCGTTTCGATTATGCATTCCGCCAGTATATTAAAAACTGGGCATTTAAACACCCAACCCCTTTCGACTTTTTCCGCTCTATGGAAAACGGTGCCGGAGAGGATTTAGCATGGTTCTGGAGAAGCTGGTTCTTAAACAGCTGGAAAATGGATCAGGCAATTTCTAAAGTTGATGTGGTTAAAAACAATGATGCCATCAATGGTTACAACATCACTGTGGCCAATCTGGAGAAAATGCCAATGCCAATTATCCTTCAGGTAAAAACCAAAAGTGGTAAAACAGATATCATTAAAATACCTGTAGATGTTTGGATGAAAAATACCACCTGGTTGGTGCGCTATCCAACAACAGAAGAAGTGGTTTCAGTTACTTTAGACCCGAATAAGGTTTTGCCTGACTCAAATCCGGATAACAATACCTGGACAGCAGGAAACTAGAAACAAGAATGTTAATTTAGCCGCAGATGATCAGATTTAATCAAAGTCTGGCAATCTGCGGTTTTTTATTGTTTGTAAATCAACTTCCAACCAGTTTAATTTAACTTTGCACCATGGCCGAGCAGCAGAAAAACAATCCACTTCACGGAATTACACTGGAAAAGATCGTTACCGATTTACATGTTCATTATGGATGGGAAAAACTGGGAAGCCTGATCCGGATAGATTGTTTCAACAGTAACCCGACTATAAAATCAAGTCTTAAATTTTTACGCAGAATGCCCTGGGCCAGAAAAAAGGTAGAGGATTTGTTCTTAGATACTTTTCATTCGTAAATTTCCAGTTAGATTAATACTTCAGAAAACCACTAAATTCAGTTCGGTCTATCCGGTAGATTCGTAGTATCGTAGTAGTACCGTCGCAGGTAACTCGTTTGGGTTTTCCCTGCACTTTCCTTGCACATTCCTTGCATCATGTTTGGGTAAATGCATGGAAAACCCATTAGAAACGCATTTAAACCCCCTTTTTATTGGTAAAACCCCCTTAAACCCGCCGCGAGAGGACTTTTTTAAAATGGCATAACTGCAAAAAGTCATCCTGGAGCCATGAATATGGAAAATTGCTGCACATGATTTATCTTAAAACGACCTGCTCCAAAATTTTTCTCCTAACCCCTTGATTTATAAAAAGAATTGTTCTACTTTTGCAGTCCGTTTTATAGGCTATCTGAAAGGAAGCCGGGGGAGCGGTAAATTTTTAATAAAAAACATAAAAAAGCACAATGCCAACTATTCAACAATTAGTTAGAAAAGGTAGAGTAGCACTGGAGTTCAAGAGTAAGTCTCCAGCGTTGGACAGCTGTCCACAGCGAAGAGGTGTATGTACACGTGTGTACACCACTACCCCTAAAAAACCAAACTCAGCAATGCGTAAAGTAGCCCGTGTTCGTTTAACGAACGGTAAAGAGGTGAATGCTTACATTCCTGGAGAAGGTCACAACTTACAAGAACACTCAATCGTTTTGATTCGTGGTGGTCGTGTTAAAGATTTACCAGGTGTACGTTACCACATCATCCGTGGTGCATTAGATACATCAGGCGTTGCTGGTCGTAACCAACGTCGTTCGAAATATGGTACTAAACGTCCTAAACCAGGTCAAGTTGCTGCTGCACCTGCAAAAGGAAAGAAAAAATAATCGGGAGGAAATAAGAAATGAGAAAGTCAAAACCAAAAAAGAGAATTATTCTTCCTGATCCTAAATTTAACGATGTTCAGGTAACCCGTTTTGTAAACAATATGATGTACGATGGAAAAAAATCTATCGCTTACGCAATTTTTTATGATGCTGTTGAAATCGCTGAGAAAAAAGCTGGTGAAAACGGATTAGAAATCTTCAAACGTGCTTTAACTAACATTATGCCAGCTGTAGAGGTTAAATCTCGCCGTGTTGGTGGTGCTAACTTCCAGGTTCCAACTGAGGTTAGACCAGAGCGTAAAACAGCTCTAGGTATGAAATGGTTAATTTTATACGCTCGTCGTCGTGGTGAAAAAACCATGAAAGAGAAATTAGCTGGTGAAATTGTAGCTGCTGCTAAAGGTGAAGGTGCTGCTGTTAAGAAGAAAGAAGATACGCACAAAATGGCTGAGGCTAATAAAGCGTTCTCTCACTTCAGATTCTAGTCTTAGGATTAACAGATTAGTAAGATTACACAGATTTAATTAGAAGATTATACTGATTAGATAAATTACACCGATTTGTTTTTACATAATCGGTGTAATCATTTAAGATCAGAAAAATCAAAAAAATAACATGGCAAGAGATTTAAAATTTACAAGAAATATCGGAATCGCTGCTCACATTGATGCAGGTAAAACTACAACAACTGAGCGTATCCTTTATTATGCTGGTGTAAGTCATAAAATTGGTGAAGTGCACGAAGGTGCAGCAACAATGGACTGGATGGCACAAGAGCAAGAGCGTGGTATCACGATCACTTCTGCTGCAACTACGGTTGAGTGGAAATACAGAGGTCAGGCTTACCACATGAACATCATCGACACACCAGGACACGTTGATTTTACCGTAGAGGTAAACCGTTCTTTGCGTGTATTAGATGGTTTAGTGTTCTTGTTTTCTGCAGTTGATGGTGTAGAGCCTCAATCTGAAACCAACTGGCGTTTGGCTAACAACTATAATGTTGCCCGTATCGGTTTCGTTAATAAAATGGATCGTTCCGGAGCAGACTTCTTAAAAGTTGTTAAACAAGTTAAAGATATGTTAGGTAGCAATGCAGTTCCTTTGCAATTACCTATCGGTTCTGAAGATGCATTTAAAGGTGTAGTTGATTTAATCAACAACCGTGGTATCGTTTGGAATGAGCACGATAAAGGTATGACCTTTACCGAAGTGCCAATCCCTGAAGATATGTTAGATGAGGTTGCTGAGTGGAGAGAAAAATTACTAGAATCAGTTGCTGATTATGATGAGTCTTTAATGGAGAAATTCTTTGAAGATCCAAACTCAATTACTGAGCGTGAAATTTTAGATGCTTTACGTGCAGCCGTTTTAGATGCTAAAATCGTTCCTATGGTATGTGGTTCATCTTTCAAAAACAAAGGTGTTCAAACCATGTTGGATTATGTGATGGAATTATTGCCTTCGCCTCTTGATTCAGAAGGCGTAACAGGTACAAATCCAGATACAGGTGCTGAAGTGTTATTAAAACCAAGTATCAATGAGCCATTTGCGGCATTAGCATTTAAAATTGCAACTGACCCATTTGTAGGCCGTTTATGTTTTATCCGTGTTTACTCGGGTAACTTAGAAGCTGGTTCTTACGTTTATAACACACGTTCAGAAAGTAAAGAGCGTATTTCACGTATTTTCCAGATGCATGCTAATAAGCAAAATCCTGTGCCTAATGTGGCTGCTGGTGATATTGCTGCGGTAGTAGGATTTAAAGATATCAAAACTGGTGATACTCTTTGTGAAGAGAAAAACCCAATCGTTCTTGAGTCTATGAACTTCCCTGAGCCGGTTATCGGTTTGGCTATTGAGCCTAAAACTCAAGCTGATGTTGATAAATTAGGTATGGGATTATCTAAATTAGCTGAAGAAGATCCTACGTTCAGAGTGCAAACAGATCAGGAAACTGGTCAAACTGTAATCTCTGGTATGGGTGAGCTTCACTTAGATATCCTGATCGACCGTTTAAAACGTGAGTTTAAAGTTGAAGTTAACCAGGGTGCACCACAAGTGGCTTATAAAGAAGCAATTTTCGGTACAACTGAACACCGTGAGGTCTATAAAAAACAATCTGGTGGTCGTGGTAAATTCGCTGATATCAAAGTTGTGGTTTCTCCAATTGATGCCGATTTTGAAAAAGGCGGTTTGCAATTCGTAAACGAAATTGTAGGTGGTTCAATTCCTCGTGAATTCATCCCTTCAGTTGAGAAAGGTTTTGCATCTGCAATGTCTAACGGTGTACTAGCTGGTTATCCACTTCCTGATATGAAAGTACGTTTGATTGATGGTTCATTCCACGCAGTCGATTCAGATGCTTTATCATTCGAGCTTGCAGGCCGTATGGCATACCGTGAAGCTTTACCTAAATGTAAACCTGCATTGATGGAGCCAATTATGAAAATCGAAATCTTAACCCCTGAAGAAAACATGGGTGATGTTATCGGTGACATGAACCGCCGTCGTGGTCAGTTACAAGGTATGGATACACGTAACGGATCTCAGGTAATCAAAGCATTGGTTCCACTTTCAGAAATGTTCGGTTATGTAACTCAGTTACGTACCATTACTTCAGGTCGTGCAACTTCTACAATGGAATTTGATCACTACGAGCCAGCGCCTAAAAACGTTCAGGACGAAGTAATTGCTAAATCAAAAGGTAGAATTAAGTCCGAAGACTAATTAAGGTATAAGGTAAAAGGCGTGAGGTTAAAGGTTTTAAACCCCAAGCCTTACACCTTAAACCATCAACCTTTTTAAAGATAAATCCGGTTCCTGTTGTTAATAGCTCTAACAGGGAATCACAATTAAAAATAAGATGAGCCAAAGAATCAGAATTAAATTAAAATCTTACGATTACAACCTGGTAGATAAATCTGCTGAGAAAATCGTAAAAACTGTTAAGCCTACGGGTGCAGTTGTAAGTGGACCAATTCCACTTCCTACAGAGAAAAAAATCTTTACTGTATTGCGTTCTCCACACGTAAACAAAAAAGCCAGAGAGCAGTTTCAATTGTGCGCTTACAAACGCCTATTGGATATCTATAGCTCTAACTCTAAAACAGTTGATGCTTTAATGAAACTTGAATTACCTAGCGGTGTTGAAGTTGAAATCAAAGTGTAACTTGATTTAAATGAATTGAAAAGTCCCGGTGAAAGCCGGGACTTTTTTTGTGCCTGAATTTTAGAAACAAAAAACCTTTTCCGGCGTTTGATTGGTATGACAGATAACGAAAATTTACCAGTGAAAGGACAGGATTTTGCCGATAATGAGAAGGAAGAAAACAAAAAACCTTCATCACATGGGGAGGTAGCAAACCAGAAAGAAAGCGATTTCTCGGAACTTGAAGAAAGCAGAATGGAGAATCCACCTCGTAAAAGAGATGATAATGGCTCAAGCAAGGAAAATGTAGATAGTACCAATGGCGTGGATCAGGAGAAAGGAATCTAGTTAGAAATGTATTATTTCTCCCTTATTTTTGCTATTCCTTTGGTATCCTTCCGAATAATATTAGAAACATTTTTAATCAATTTGCTGTTTAGTAAACAGATAGCACTGAAAAAATACTGATATGAATAAGGATAATGTTAATGAGCAACATACAAATGATGGAATAGAATGGGATAATGGAGAGGCTACTTATGGACATAAGTTACCTGAAGTTAAGCGCAAAGATGAGCCTGAAACCGATCCATCAGAAAAAGCTGAGGAGAATGTTAATCAACACCTAAAAAATAAAAACCTCAGTCAGGATGAAGATATTGCCAATCGAAGCAGAGATGAAAATCGTGGTATTGGGGGTAAAAGTCTTTAATATATTAAACAGGTAATGTCGGTAATCAACATTACCTGTTTAACGAGTAATGAATTTCCGGTAGATGGAAATGGATCAGAATTCCACAACCTGTTTTTTAAGTGAGTAGCGAATGCCCTCAAATCGTTTAGTTATGATGAACTGTGGTTAATTTTTTGTCGCGTATTCTGATTTGATCACAAAAATCGAAAAATAAATTGCAAATCACTCAACTCGTGCCGATATATTTATTGATTTATGTCAAATGATCATGTCTGTCAGGACAGTTTTCTTATTCATTACAAATCATGCGCGCGGGTATTATTGGAGGTCAGATTGAAGAACCTTATATTGGCTTATCTACTTAAATTCCCGTATCAAGCGCATGATTTTCATCTTGCTCATTTATTTTAGTTGTCGGATTTTTAAAATCATCACTTGAACTTCCAGTGTGACTTTCGGCACTTTCAACAGTCGGATGTTGGTCTTCACTATTGTATGCGTCATCGCTTAATGAGTCTTTTCCCTGGGTTCCAGAGTTGTCATAACCATCCCGTGCAGCTTTATTACCTTCAATGAGCTGACTTGGATCTTTACCAAAAGAGTTCACTTCATCAGAATCATTTCCGGTTTCATAAGCCTTTTGAACATCAGATTTTGCCTCATCCCTTTTTCCGTTGTTTACATAGCCCTCTAAATGCTCATCTTTATTATATACACTCGTTTTCATAGTAGCTTTTTTTATTTATAACAGTATAGTTATGAAATGGTTTCTGATTAATATCGGGTTCAGTACCAAAATACCTCATGGTATCCATAAATAATTGTCCTGCATTTTTATCGCTTTTGCTTAACTTGGCAGCAGATTTAATACAGTGATATACAAATGGAGTGGAAATATTTGCTTTCAAATAAGAGGTTTGGTCAGGAAAGTTGGACAGGTGACCGCGACAGGGCAAGGTCTGATTTTCAACGAGATTACGACCGCCTGATTTTTTCTTCTCCCTTCAGGCGTTTGCAAAATAAAACCCAGGTGTTCCCATTGCCGGGAAGTGTATTTGTGCACAACCGGTTAACACATAGTCTGGAAGTGGCAAGTGTTGCACGTTCTATGGCAAATATTTTTTTAAACACAGTCGAAGAAAAAGACCCTGCGCTCATTCAATCAGTTCCTTTAATAAGTGAAGTTGGCAATATTGTGGCAGCAGCGGCATTGGCCCATGATTTGGGCAACCCTGCGTTCGGACACTCGGGTGAAGCCGCTATTTCACGTTATTTTACTGATGGTGATGGAAAAGCGTACCAGCACGATATGACAGAATCGCAATGGCACGACCTGATTAATTTTGAAGGGAATGCAAATGCAATCCGGATACTGACTCACCCTCTCAAAGGCAAAGGAAATGATGCTTATGCCCTCACATACTCTACATTAGCCTCGATAGCGAAATATCCCTGCGCATCAATTGCTGGTAAGCAAAAGGGTATTTTACATCGTAAAAAATATGGCTTTTTTCAGTCGGAAGAAGAGACGTTTAAGAAAATAGCTGAAGAGCTTCATATCGATAGGGAAGAGCATGAATATTTGATCTATAAACGACATCCCTTAGTTTATTTAGTAGAGGCTGCTGATGATATTTGCTACAGCATTATAGACCTTGAAGATGCACATCGCTTAAAAATTTTATCTTTTGAAGAAGTTAAAAATTATCTTCTGCCTTTTGCTAATTCAAATACAATTGAAGACAGGTTAAAAAATGATTATGAAGATGATGATGCAAAGGTTGGTTTACTTAGGGCCAAAGCAATAAACACCCTCACTAACATTTGTGCTGGTATTTTTTATAGGGAACAAAAAAGTTTATTAAAAGGTGATCTGAACAACAGCCTTACGGATCTAATTCCCGAACCCTACCTTGCAGCCTGGAAGGCCATAGAGAAAGTGTCGATCGAGCGTATTTATAATTTTTCTTCAGTGATTCAGAAAGAAGTGGCAGGTTATAAAATTATGGCAGGTTTGCTCGAAGAATTTGTCCCGGCACTGATTCATAATAATACGCATTATTATAAAAAGTTAGTCAAACTCATTCCTAAACAGTATCATACTGACTTGCGTGATATCTATGCAAGGACTCAAAGTGTGTTGGATTTCGTATCGGGTATGACAGACCTTTACGCCGTGGATTTATATAGAAATATTAAAGGAATATCATTTCCATCGGAGACTTAAGAAGGATCTTTATCGCTTGGATTGTTTATAATTATTCTATTGATAAATGTCACTTTGTGTAAAATTAATGAAATGAATTGTTTTGCATGTTTCTGATTTTAAACTAATTAATTTGTAATAGTATAATAAATTAGCGCTTTCGTGTAAAAGGAATGTGCAGGGATATACTAATTATTAGATTTGGGAGTTGTGGCTTGCCAGGATGAATCAGGCTGCAGCACTTTAGATCTTATCCCTATTCATGAAAAAACTTTTACTTATTACTTTGCTAAGTATGGGCTTGGCAATGTTCGTTCGGGCCCAGGCTCCTCAACAATTCAATTATCAGGGTGCTGCCAGAAATGCCAGCGGCACTCCCTTAGTCAATAAAAATATTGCTGTCCGTTTAAGCATTCTTGATGCCTCGGCGACCGGAACTGTCCAATATGTCGAGGTGAGAACGGTTACCACAAATACAGTCGGACTTTATGCTATTGCTATTGGTGGCGCTGGCGCTTCTTCAGTTACAGGCACTATAGCAGGAGTTACATGGGGAACAGGCCTAAAATATATTAAAGTTGAAGTTGATCCTGACAACGGAACCAACTTCACTATAGCCGGAACCGCTCAGTTATTGAGTGTACCCTATGCGCTGTACGCAGCGAACGGCCCAACAGGGCAAAAGGGCGATACTGGTGCAACTGGCCCAGTTGGTCCGCAAGGTGTTGCTGGTGTTGCCGGCGCGACAGGAGCTACAGGTCCGCAAGGTTTAAAAGGCGATACTGGTGCAACCGGCCCGGTTGGTCCGCAAGGTGTTGCTGGTGTTGCCGGCGCGACAGGAGCTACAGGTCCGCAAGGTTTAAAAGGCGATACTGGTGCAACCGGCCCGGTTGGTCCACAAGGTGTTGCAGGGATTGCCGGCGCTACAGGAGCTACAGGAGCTACAGGTCCGCAAGGTTTGAAAGGAGACATTGGTGCAACTGGCCCGGTTGGTCCACAAGGTGTTGCCGGGATTGCCGGCGCTACAGGTGCAACCGGGGCACAGGGGCCGCAGGGTGATATAGGCGCAACAGGACCTCAGGGTATACCAGGTACAGCAGGTGCGAAGGGTGACAAAGGTGAAAAGGGAGATACAGGTCCGGTTGGACCATCGACTGGTGTAGCTGGTGGCGATTTAACAGGTAACTATCCAAATCCAACTATTGCCAGCTTACAGGGCATCACTCTATCGGCTGCTGCTCCATCAGCCAATCAGGTTCTTTTATATAACGGAACCACATGGCGACCGGTAACCTTGGATGTGGCTCAGCTGGCAGGTGCAAAATCGCTGTCATCTACAGACTTAAGTATTAGTGGAAACGGTTCAACTGCTTTACTGAAAGATGTTGTTGTAGATATTAATTCAGGTGCAGTAACCACAGTCAAACTTGCGGATAATGCTGTTATTACTTCAAAACTTGCAGATGCCGCAGTTACTTCGATAAAAATTGGTAACAAGGAAATAAAAAATGTGAATATAGCTGATGCAGCAGTAAACACACTACAAATTGCTGATGCTGCTGTAAGTACACCTAAGTTAGTGGATGCATCAGTTACGCTGGCTAAATTAACAACAAATGGTGTAGGCGATGCAAATAAAGTATATATCACAAACGCGACTACAGGAAAACCAGAGCTGATTAGCAGAACATTGTTCGCTAATGCAAATGCCTGGGCTTTAGGGGGTAATACAGGAAACGTTGACCAGACAAACAATTTTTTGGGTAATACCGACGACGTGGCAATTAACTTCATGGTGAACGGTCAAAAATCCGGCAGATTAGGTAACTCTTCTGAAAACAATATTTCCTACGGCTACAAAACGTTTACTTCAAATATTTCAGGATTTTACAATAGCGCATTCGGACGGGAAGCCCTGTCGTTAAATATATCGGGCTACGAGAACAGCGCGTTTGGATACATGGTTTTACAAAGGAGTTTCAGTGGAATTAACAATAGTGGTTTCGGTTCGCAGGCATTGTTAATCAATACTGTTGGCTCCAATAATTCCGCTTTTGGTACCCATGCTTTAATGGCAAATGGTACCGGTGTGGCTAACACTGCAATTGGTAGTATAGCGCTGGAAGCAAGCAATGGCGATAATAATACCGCGTTAGGATATGCTGCCGGTTCAAAAAACAGCGGTAGTGGAAATGTATTTATTGGCAGCAATGCGGGAAACACGCTCACCGCTGCAAACAATACATTGGTGATTGCCAATTCAAATACCACCTATCCGCTAATACAAGGAACTTTTACAACAAACGGCGGTGCAATTGTGATTAATGGCTCTTCAGCTGCAAGCGCCACATCATATGCTCCCGCCAATACAAGTTCATTAAATATTAATGGCTCTGTTTCAGCGAGTATTTTAACGTATACTACTGCAGGTACATTAACCCTCGATGACAGTCATTACACTGTTCGGGTAAAAAATACAGCAGCTGCTGTTAATATTAATCTTCCTGCTGCCGCAACGTGCAAAGGGCGTATTTACATTATCGTAAAGGCTTTGTCATCGGGAAACATCACGTTTAACAATCCGGTTACTCTAAATGATGATACGAATATCACAACCTTAAACGGCAATAAAACCATAACGATTCAAAGTGATGGGACTTCGTGGATTTCTATAAACTAACGATATGAGAAACATCGGTTATTTGTTTATTATTCCGTTTGTATGGGGATGCCTCGCTACAGAAGTGAAGGCGCAAAGCCTACCATATACAATAAATGCCGCTAATGGTTCTGCTAAAATCAGCAATCAGTTTTACGATTTCAGCGTTGGGGAAATGGTATTGGTGCAAACCTTTCAAACTGGTTCCGTTAGCTTAACACAGGGATTTCTTCAACCTTTCCTGGTTATCGAAACCGCTGCCAACATAGCAATAATGAACAATATTCTAACGCCCAATGGTGATGGTAAAAACGATTATTTTGTGGTGAAGGGAATTGAAAACTATCCTTCAGCCAGGCTCAGTATTTTTGATAGGGGTGGGCGCTTACTTTATGTAACTACCGGTTACCAGAACAATTGGGATGGATATGTAAATGGAAACCCGCTAGCTGAAGATACCTACTATTACCTTCTTGATTTAGGTGCGGGCGGCACCATCAAAGGTTTTATATCAATTTTATATAAAAAATAACAACGTGAAAAAGATCAGTATATTTTTAGGTGGGATGTTGTTATTGTTTTCACCATCAGCAATTGCTCAACTTAATCCGATGGGCAGTATCTATTACCAGAATCAGTTTTTGGCGAATCCTGCAATGGCAGGCTTAGAAAATAACCTTAACCTAAATGCAGCCTTAAAAGCCCAATGGGTTGGAATGGATGGAGCACCCAGGATGCAATACCTTACAGCGGATTATGGCTTGCCTAACAATAAGGTTGGTTTAGGCGCATTAATCTATAATGAAACAGCCGGAGTAATTAACAGATTTCGCGCCACGGTTAGTTATGCTTATCACTTGCCTCTTGGCGCTCAGTCCAGCTACCTCGACTTTGGTTTATCTGCCGGGGTAATGAACGAAAATGTAAACATCAGTAAAGCGCAAGGCGACCTCAGTGACGATGTACTTAATAGTTTTAACGATCGCAGGCTTTATTTGGATGGCGACTTCGGTATGGCTTATCGAAATACCAATTTAACCCTTCAGGGAGCCTTACCAAACCTTAAACGTTTGTTTAAAAGAGATGTGATCAGAAATGTAGTAGACCGGTCGATATATTTTTTCGCGGCCGGATATAAATTTACTACCGATAAAGTATTGAGTTCAGTAGAACCTAAGTTGGTTTATCGCGGTGTACAAAACTACAATGGAATTTTTGATGCTGGTGTTAATTTCCAGTTTCTGGAAGATAAAATCATGTTCAATGGGGTTTATCATAGCACCAACAGCTTTACCGGCGGTTTTGGGATAAACTACCAAAAACAATTTTCATTGTTACTGCAGTATACCACCAATACATCCAAAATGCAAAACTATAGTAACGGGGAGTTTGAGGTAGGGTTAAAGTATAGTTTCAAAACGCAGTAGCATTATCATACAAAAAAGCTTGTCGTATGCCTGTTTGATATTGGGGCTTTTCGACAAGCTTTTTAAAATTAATGCCTTAACAATTTTTATCTTCCACGGGCATCATCCCATTTATTGCGCTCATCCTGAAGCTCACGCGCCAGTTTCATTTCTTTGTCTTTAGCTTTTACTTTATGGGCCTGAAACTCGTCAGCAACTTCCTGGTAAAGCTGAGTCCGGTAAGTAGCTTCCTTCCTGAATTTTCCTGACTGAATGATTACAACCGCAAGGCCAATGGCTAATAATATGATCAATGCCCAAACTATGGTGTTATAGGTACCTTTATTAAATGAAATGCCCAGAAAACTAATTTCGTTTACGGATGCATTCGCGCTGGCCAGTGAATTTTCTTTTCCGGAAACTTCGCCTTTTAAACTGGCGATGTTATCTGTCTGGGTTTTAATTTCTTTTCTGGCTACCTGAAGTTCTCTGCGTTCTTTTCTCAAAGTATCATTCACACTTTTCCATAAAGATGATAATCGGGTAGGATTGATGAGCCTTGCGCCATATAAACTTTTCGATTTTCTTAACATGAATTCATACTGTCCATTTAGAGAAGGGTCAGTGTTTTTCGATGTGTCTTGCTTAGCTTGTCCAAACGCAACGTTTAAAATCAGCATAGCCCCTAAAAACAAAAGGGTAGGTTTAAGTTTCTGCATAGTTTAAATATAGGTGTTAAATTGTAAAACTACATTTTTATCCAATCCTCAACTAATCTAATTTGGTAAATCCATTATCAAATTGATAAAAATGATTTCATATAATCTATAGATTAACACTTTTATATAACTTTTATTATAAATTAATTCACGATAGATTACATTTGCCTCATGCAAATAGGAATTATCGGTTTAGGCGACATGGGCAAGTTGTATGCCCTTTCGTTCGTAAATGCTGGCTATAGTGTATGTGGGGCAGACATGCCATTGCGTTTTAGTGATCTGAAAAATGAACTGGAACCAAAAGGTATTGAAGTATTAATCGATGGACATGAGGTTGCGAGAAAATCAGACTTTATCATCTATTGTGTTGAGGCTGAAAAAATTGATGAAGTGGTGGCCAATTTCGCCCGTTCAACGAAGTTTGGTGCCATTGTTTCCGGGCAAACTTCTGTTAAACATCCTGAAATTGCTGCATTTGAAAAACATCTTCCACAGGATACACAGATCGTTACTTGTCATTCATTGCATGGTCCGGCTTTCAGTCCCGAGGGACAAACTTTGGTAGTGGTACGCCACAGGGCAACCGATGATGTGTACATTAGGGCGTTAGAAGTTTACAAGTCTCTCAAATCAAATATTATTGAAATGGATGATTATAGGGAGCATGATAAGATTGTAGCCGATACACAGGCCGTTACGCACATGGGGTTCGAGAGTATGGGATCAGCCTGGAAGAATGCTGGGTTTTTTCCCTGGGATAATCCTGCTTACGCCGGGGGAATAGATAATGTAAAAATTCTAACTACATTAAGGATTTTTAGTTATAAATCGCATATCTATGCCGGTCTCGCCATTTTAAATCCTTATGCACAGAAGCAGGTGAAGTATTATGCGCAGGCAGAATCAGAGTTATTCAAGCTGATGATTTGTGAAAATGAAACTGCGTTCCGCGAGAAGATATATGCTGCAAGGGATTTTGTTTTTCACGAAAGTCGCCAGCTGCTATTACTTGATGATAACATCATGAAAGAATTTAGCCTGTCTGACGCCAATCATAAGCTCAAACCAAATTCTCATCTCAGTTTATTGAGCATGGTTTATGCATGGTATAAAATGGGGGTTAACCCATATGATAACCTGATTTGTCAAACTCCGCCTTTTAAATTGAGATTAGGCATTGCAGAATATCTTTTTAAAAATGAATCTATGCTTGAAGAGTCGATAATCACTGCACTTTATGATAAATCTATCAGAGGGGATGATTTGGAATTTCATACAGCGGTTCATGAGTGGGCATCGATTATAGGTTATGGAGATTTGAATGGTTACAAGGCTCATTTCGAAGCAGCAAAGTCTTTCTTTGCCAATCGTTTAAATGACGGAAGGGATTTAAGTGCCGAAATGATCAAAAGGTTAGGGAAATAGATAAGCCTCATATACGTACGTGATTTTATTCAGATAATCGTTCGTTTACCCCAAACACGTATCTTATATTTGCCCGTATGTCGGTGTTGCTGTTTACCCTTATCGTTTTGTTAGGCTCTCTGCTAGCCGGTTTAGTGGGTTCTCTTACCGGTTTGGGAGGCGGGGTTATTATTATTCCCTTACTTACCCTTGTTTTGGGTGTCGATATACACTACGCAATAGGAGCATCAATTGTCTCGGTAATCGCTACCTCATCCGGATCGGCAGCAGCATATGTTAAAGAGGGAATTACGAATATCAGAATAGGGATGTTTCTTGAAATTGCAACTACTGTTGGCGCAGTTTGCGGTGCAATTGTAGCAGTTTATCTGAATGCAAGCTACATCGCCATCATTTTTGGTTGCATACTTATCTTCTCGGCAATTATGGCCCTCAGGAAAAAAACAGATCACAGTACACTGGACAGAAGCGACAGGTGGGCAAATTTCTTCAATCTCAATGGAACTTATCCGGATAAAGGGATTATGCATGAATATGCGGTAAAACATATACCTGCCGGCTTTTCGATGATGTTACTTGCGGGAACACTATCCGGGTTATTGGGGATTGGGAGCGGAGCATTAAAGGTTATTGCAATGGATAATATCATGCGCCTCCCTTTCAAGGTATCTACCACAACCAGCAATTTTATGATGGGCGTAACAGCAGCTGCCAGTGCAGTCGTATATCTGCACAGAGGACAAATTGATCCGGGTATTGCCATGCCTGTTTGTATCGGTGTACTAACCGGGGCCACTTTGGGCTCAAAGCTGTTGCTAAAAGTTAAGACCGGTAAACTTAAAATTGTTTTTGCGGTGGTGGTTACCTTTCTTGCTCTGCAAATGATTTATAAAGGAATTAGCGGATTATAATTGATGAGGCACAATAAAAATTCAGGTGATAAAGATATTCAGGTCATTTTAGGTATCATGCTTCGTGCCGGAGTAGTGATATCCATGACCATTGTGCTGGTTGGAGGTTTTATTTTTCTATTTCACAAGAAAGGCTCAGTTACCGATTATAGGGTATTTAAGCCTGAGCTTGCGAAGTTTTCTTCTATTATTAAAATAGTTAAAGGAATTCCTTCCCTGGAGGGGGATGCCATCATTCAGTTTGGTATATTGATGCTGATTTTCACACCGATAGCTCGAATTATCTTTGCCATTATTAGCTTTTTTATAGAGAAAGACTACCTGTATGTGCTTATCGGGTTTATCATTTTAACCATCATAACCATAAGTTTAGGTGGTGGATTGGCACATTAATCTGTTAATTAATCTTAAACTCCATCATATCAGCAATTTATTTGAAAAAATATTTCGCTAACTATTTGAAAATTAATAATTCTTGTCTATCTTTGCCGTCCCTTTCGGGGGATTGAACAACCACCTTGAACGAAGCCCTACTGCTTCGATGGGTGTTAAAAAGAAAAGATAAAATGTCAGGAATTATTGGAAAAAAAGTAGGAATGACCAGTATTTTCGATGCAGAAGGAAGAAACATTCCTTGTACTGTAATCGAAGCTGGGCCTTGTGTAGTTACACAGGTAAAAACCGAAGAAAAAGACGGTTATTCATCTATCCAGTTAGGATACGATGAGGCTAAAGAGAAAAACACAACTCAACCGTTAAAAGGCCATTTCGCTAAAGCGAACACAACTCCAAAACGCAAACTGGTAGAATTTGATTCATTTACAGCTTCACTTAATTTAGGTGATGTAGTAACTGTTGATGCATTCGCAGAAGGTGATTTTGTTGATGTTGTAGGTACCTCTAAAGGTAAAGGTTTTCAAGGTGTTGTGAAACGCCACGGATTTAGTGGTGTTGGTATGCAGACTCACGGTCAGCACAACCGTTTACGTGCGCCAGGTTCACTGGGTGCGTCATCATTCCCTTCACGTGTATTCAAAGGAATGCGCATGGCTGGAAGAACAGGTGGAGACAGAGTAAAAATTCAGAATTTACAAATTTTGAAAGTTTATGCTGATCAAAACTTATTAGTAGTTAGTGGTTCCGTTCCAGGAGCTAAAGGTTCTTACGTAATCTTAGACAAGTAATCAAATGGAAGTTAAAGTATTAAACATTTCAGGTAAAGAAACAGGTGCCAAGGTGCAACTTCCTGAATCGGTATTTGGTATCGAGCCTAACGACCACGCGATTTATTTAGATGTAAAACAGTATTTGGCTAATCAACGTCAGGGTACTCACAAATCTAAACAACGTAATGAGATTGCTGGTTCTACCCGTAAACTATACAAACAAAAAGGTACAGGTGGTGCACGTGCCGGAAGCATTAAATCTCCGTTGTTTAACGGTGGTGGTCGTGTTTTTGGTCCTCAGCCACGTGATTATAGCTTTAAATTGAACAAGAAATTAAAATCATTAGCACGTAAATCTGCTCTAGCTTATAAAGCAAAAGATAACAGTGTGGTGGTTTTAGAAGATTTCAACTTCGATACTGCTAAAACTAAAAACTATACAAGTTTATTGGCTGCGTTAAACGTAGGTACTCAAAAAACTTTGTTGGTTTTACCTGCACAAAATAATAATATCTATTTATCAAGCAGAAACGTTCAGAAAACCAAAGTAATCTCGGCAGCAGATTTAAATACTTATGATGTATTAAATGCTGGTGTACTTGTGTTAACTGCAGATTCTGTTAAAACTTTGGAGGAGGCATTTGCCAAGTAATATGGAAATTTTAAAAAAACCAATATTAACCGAAAAAGCTTCAGCTTTAACTGAGAAATCTAACCGTTTCACATTCGCTGTTAATCACAAGGCTAACAAAATCCAGATTAAAGCGGCTATTGAGAAATTGTACGGTGTAACCATTGTTGCAGTTAACACAATGGTTGTTGATGGAAAAGCGAAATCTCGTTACACTAAAGCAGGTTTTGTTTCAGGCCGTAGCCCGAAATTCAAAAAAGCAATCGTAACGTTAAAAGACGGCGAAACAATAGATTATTACGCAACTCTTTAATTTAATAATTAATTATAACTATGGGCTTAAGAAAATTTAAACCAGTTACTCCAGGTACCCGCTTCAGAGTTGGTGCTAGTTTTACGGAGATTACAGCAACCAAGCCCGAAAAATCATTGGTTGTATCATCAAAAAAGTCTGGTGGACGTAACAATACAGGTAAAATGACTATGCGCTACATGGGTGGTGGTCATAAAAAATCGTATCGTTTAATCGACTTCAAACGCGATAAATTCGATATTCCTGCAACAGTAGCTACTGTTGAATACGATCCAAACCGTACTGCCCGCATCGCATTATTACACTATGCTGATGGCGAGAAGCGTTATATCATTGCTCCAGAAGGTTTGCAAGTTGGTTCGGTAATTCTATCGGGCGATAAAGCTGCACCTGAAGTAGGTAACACTTTAAAATTATCGAACATTCCATTAGGTTCAATTATCCACAACGTGGAGATTCACCCTGGAAAAGGAGCACAATTGGCTCGTAGTGCAGGTGCTTATGCACAATTAGCTGCCCGCGATGGTAAATATGCTACTTTGAAAATGCCTTCAGGCGAAACCCGTTTAATCCTGACTACTTGTCTTGCTACTATCGGTGCTGTATCTAACTCAGATCACGCTAACGAAGTATTAGGTAAAGCAGGTCGTAAACGTTGGTTGGGCCGTCGTCCGAGAACCAGACCGGTAGCGATGAACCCAGTAGATCACCCAATGGGTGGTGGTGAAGGTAGATCATCAGGTGGTCACCCACGTTCAAGAAATGGTGTTTTAGCTAAAGGCTTTAAAACCAGAGAACTTAAAAAATATTCTAATCGTTACATCATAGAGAGAAGGAAGAAATAATGGCTCGTTCGATAAAAAAAGGACCTTATATTGACCATAACGTAGAGAAAAAAGTAAACTCTATGAATGATTCAGGCAAAAAGTCTGTAATCAAAACTTGGTCTCGCAGATCAATGATATCACCAGATTTTGTGAATCATACATTTGCAGTACACAATGGAAATAAGTTCATCCCTGTGTACGTTACAGAAAACATGGTTGGTCACAAGTTGGGAGAATTTGCTCCAACCAGAACATTCAGAGGACACGCTGAAAAGAAAAAATAATTAGACAATGGAAGCAATAGCAAAATTAAACAATTGTCCAACCTCACCGCGTAAGATGCGTTTGGTTGTAGATCTTATCAGAGGTGAACGTGTAGAAAAAGCATTAAGTGTTTTAAAGTTTACCAACAAAGAAGCAGCGATAAGGGTTGAGAAATTATTATTATCTGCAATTAACAACTGGGAAGCAAAAAATGGCAAAACTTCTGATGGAAGCGAGTTATTTGTTAAAACAATTATGGTAGATGGTGGTCGTCAACTTAAACGTTTACGTCCGGCACCTCAAGGTCGTGGATATAGAATTCGTAAGCGTTCTAACCACGTTACGCTGATTGTAGATAGTAAAATAACAGAAACAACTCAAAACTAATTAGGAAATGGGACAAAAAGCAAATCCAATAGGTGCCAGGTTAGGAATTATCAAAGGATGGGATTCTAACTGGTTCGGTGGCAACAACTACTCCGATAAATTAGTTGAAGATGAGAAAATAAGAAAATACCTTTCTGCCCGTATCGCTAAAGGTGGTGTTGCTAAAGTTGTTATCGAGCGTACGTTAAAACGTATCACCGTAACAATTCACACAGCACGTCCAGGTATCGTAATCGGTAAAGCAGGTGCTGAGGTAGATAAAATCAAAGAAGAGTTAAAGAAACTGACTAAAAAGGAAATTCAAATTAACATCTTTGAAATTAAACGCCCTGAACTTGATGCACAATTAGTTGCAGAAGGTGTTGCTAAACAATTAGAAGCAAGGATCTCATTCCGTAGAGCAATGAAATCTTCTATCGCATCAACCATGCGTATGGGTGCTGAAGGTATCAAAATCATGACTTCTGGTCGTTTAGGTGGTGCTGAAATGGCACGTACTGAGCAGTACAAAGAAGGAAGAGTGCCTTTGCATACATTCCGTGCTGATATCGACTATGCTTTAGCTGAAGCTTTAACCACTTATGGTAAAATCGGCGTTAAAGTATGGATCTGTAAAGGTGAGGTTTATGGAAAACGTGATTTGTCTCCAAACATTGGTTCAACAAACAACGGTCCAAAAGGCGCATCAGATAAACCAGCATTCGGTGGAAGAGATAACCGCGGTGGCGGAAGAGATAACCGTGGCGGTGGTAACGACAGACGTGGTGGAAACCAAGGTGGCGGTCGTGGTCCTGGCCAGGGTGGTCCAAACAGAGGTGGTGGCGCAGGCGCTAACAGAGGTCCTCGTAAATAATTGATTTATTAACATCGTTTAACGATTAGAACAAAATAAAATGTTACAGCCAAAAAGAACGAAGTTCAGGAAGATGCAAAAAGGCAGAATGAAAGGTTTAGCTTCTCGTGGAGCTGAATTAGCATTCGGATCTTTCGGTATCAAATCTTTAGAAGCTACTTGGATTACAAGTCGCCAGATAGAGGCTGCCCGTATCGCCGTAACACGTTTCATGAAACGTGAAGGTCAGGTATGGATCAGAATTTTCCCGGACAAACCGGTAACTAAAAAACCTGCTGAGGTACGTATGGGTAAAGGTAAAGGTGCTCCTGAATACTGGGTAGCAGTTGTTAGACCTGGACGTGTAATTTTCGAAGCTGAAGGTGTGCCTTTAGAAGTTGCTAAAGAAGCATTACGTTTAGCAGCTCAGAAATTACCAATCCAAACCAAATTCGTAGTACGTAGGGATTACGTAGAAGCATAGTAAAGTGTTGAGGTGAATGTTGTAAATACTTGTTTATTATAACCGCTACACTCAACGTAAAAGAAAAGAAAAATGAAAAATTCAGAAATCACAGGGCTTTCAAAAGAAGAATTAGTAGCTAAGATTGCGGAAGAAACAGAGAACTTGTCAAAATTAAAGTTCGCTCACACTATTTCAGCTATCGAAAATCCTTCGCGCATTGCAAAAGTAAGGAAAGACATAGCCCGTTTAAACACGCAGTTGACTCAAGTGAAAAACACTGAAGTAGCTACTGAAACTAAATAATTTGATAGTCGACATGGAAAGACAATTAAGAAAAACAAGAACTGGGTTAGTGGTAAGCAACAAGATGGATAAATCTGTTGTGGTGAGCGTTGAGCGTAAAGTAAAACACCCAATTTATGGTAAGTTCGTGAAGAAAACTACCAAATTTATGGCTCACGACGAGAAAAATGAGTGTGGTATCGGTGATACGGTATTGATTATGGAAACTCGTCCTTTGAGTAAAAACAAGAACTGGAGATTGGTACAAATTTTAGAAAGAGCTAAATAAGATGGTACAACAGGAATCAAGATTAAACGTTGCTGATAACAGCGGCGCAAAAGAAGTATTGGTAATTCGCGTGCTAGGTGGAACCGGCAAACGTTATGCTTCAATTGGAGATAAAGTAGTTGTTACCGTGAAAAGCGCTTTACCGTCAGGTAACATTAAAAAAGGTACAGTTTCTAAAGCAGTTGTTGTAAGAACAAAAAAAGAAATCCGTCGTAAAGATGGTTCTTATATCCGTTTTGACGATAATGCTGCTGTATTATTGAACGCACAGGATGAGCCAAGAGGTACACGTATCTTTGGCCCGGTTGCGAGAGAACTACGTGAAAAACAATTCATGAAAATTGTATCATTAGCACCGGAGGTATTATAAAATGGGAAACAAAGTAAATACACCAAAACTTAAAATCCGCACTGGAGATTTAGTTAAAGTAATTGCTGGCGATTCAAAAGGTCAACAAGGAAAAGTACTTTCAGTACAAATAGATAAAAACAGAGCCATTGTAGAAGGCATTAACTTAGTATCTAAACATACTAAACCAAATGCTGCAAATCCGAACGGTGGTATTATTAAAAAAGAGGCTGCTCTTCACATTTCTAACCTGATGTTGGTTGATCCAAAATCTGGTAAAGCTACACGCGTTGGTCGTAAACTAAACGCTGATGGTAAAATAGTTAGAGTGGCTAAAATTTCAGGGGAGGAAATTAAATAATGGCTACTACACCAAGATTAAAAAGCAAATACAAAGAAGAAGTTGTAAATGCATTGAAAGAAAAATTTCAGTACAAAACTGTAATGCAGGTTCCAAAGTTGGAGAAAATCTGTATCAATCAGGGTGTTGGTCGTTTTTCTGTTACTGACAAAAAGATTATGGATACCACTATCGTTGAGTTGACTACCATCACTGGTCAGCAAGCGGTTCCGGCACAGTCTAAAAAAGATATCTCAAACTTTAAATTACGTAAAGGTATGCCTGTAGGTGTACGTGTAACATTACGTGATAATAACATGTATGAGTTCTTAGATCGTTTAATTTCAGTAGCTTTGCCACGTATTCGTGATTTCAAAGGTATCAATGATAAAGGATTTGACGGAAAAGGTAACTACACTTTAGGTGTTACTGAGCAAATCATTTTCCCTGAGATTAATATCGATAAAATCAATAAAATTTTAGGGATGGATATAACTTTCGTAACTTCGGCAAAATCTGATGTTGAGGCGCTTGAGTTATTGAAACAATTCGGCTTACCATTTAAAAATCAAAAAACTGCAGAATAATGGCAAAAGAAGGTGTAAAAGCACGCGAAGTTAAGCGCCAAAAATTGGTGGCTAGATACGCTGAAAAACGTGCAGCTTTAAAGGCTGCAGGAGATTTCGAGGGTTTAGATAAATTACCTAAAAACTCATCTCCGGTACGTTTGCACAACCGTTGTAAATTAACTGGTCGTCCACGTGGTTATATGCGTACCTTTGGTATTTCAAGGGTAACATTCCGCCAAATGGCACTAGACGGTAAAATTCCAGGTGTTAAAAAAGCATCTTGGTAATATAAAGTAACTAGTACAGAGTATCAAGTATCAAGACCAATTGGTTTCCTGATACTTGATACTTATGTCTATGTACGCTAGAAAAGAATTTTAACCGATAGCAGGTCCCACAGCTGGGTAGCAGAAGGAAACCACTATCAAAAACAATAAATAATGAATACAGATCCAATAGCAGATTATTTAACAAGAGTAAGGAATGCCATTAAGGCCAACCACCGTGTTGTAGAAATTCCTGCATCAAACCTTAAAAAAGAAATTACAAAAGTTCTTTTCGATAAAGGTTACATCGCGAACTACAAGTTTGAAGATAACACAGTTCAGGGCACTATTAAAATCGCTTTGAAATATAATCCGATTACTAAAGTTCCTGCTATTCGTACTTTAGTGCGAGTAAGTAAACCAGGTTTGAGAAACTATGCTGGTGTTGAAAATATGCCAAGAGTATTAAACGGTTTAGGTATCGCAATCTTATCTACTTCTAAAGGTGTAATGACTGATAAAGAAGCAGCCAAATTAAATATTGGTGGTGAGGTATTGTGTCACGTTTATTAATATTTAGGAGAACAGCACAATGTCAAGAATAGGAAAAGCCCCAATTACAATCCCAGCAGGTGTTACAATTACCGTATCAAATGATAACGTAGTAACTGTAAAAGGTCCTAAAGGAGAATTAACTCAAACAGTAGATTCAGATATCACTGTTAGACAGGAAGATGGAATTTTGTCAGTTCAACGTCCATCAGAACAAAAGAAACACAAAGCCTTACACGGTTTATATCGTTCATTGCTTAACAATATGGTTGTTGGTGTTACAGAAGGTTACAAATTAACTCAGGAATTAGTAGGTGTAGGTTACCGTGCTACAAACACAGGTAATACATTAGATTTAGTTTTGGGTTATTCTCACCACTATGTATTTCAATTACCAGCGGAAATCACCGTTACTACTCAATCAGAAAAAGGTCAGACTCCTAAAATTATTTTAGAAAGTATCGACAAACAATTGATTGGTCAGGTAGCAGCGAAAATCCGTTCATTACGTGCACCAGAGCCTTACAAAGGTAAAGGTATCAAGTTTGTAGGTGAAGTGTTAAGAAGAAAAGCAGGTAAATCAGCATCTAAAAAATAGTAATCATGGCAGGTAAAAAATTATCAAGAAGAGATCGTATTAAAAAAGGGATCAGAAAAAGACTTACCGGTTCGGAAGAGCGTCCAAGGTTATCTGTATTTAGAAGCAATAAAGGAATTTATGCGCAGGTAATTAACGATGTAACCGGTCAAACAATAGTTTCAGCATCATCATTATCTAAAGATTTTGCAGGTACTGGAAGCAAAAGCGACCAATCAATTGCAGTAGGTAAATTAGTTGCCGAAAAAGCAATTGCAGCTGGTGTTAAACAAGTTGTTTTCGATAGAAATGGCTATTTATACCACGGTCGTGTAAAATCGTTGGCAGAGGGTGCCCGCGAAGCTGGTTTAGTATTTTAATCTGAAGAAAAAGTAAGATGTCAACTATTAATATAAAAAGAGTAAAAACCACCGATATCGAATTAAAGGATCGTTTGGTTAGTATACAACGTGTTGCCAAAGTAACCAAAGGTGGTCGTACTTTCAGCTTCTCAGCAATTGTTGTTGTGGGTGATGAGAACGGTGTTGTTGGTTTCGGTTTAGGTAAGGCGAAAGAGGTAACTGAAGCAATCGCTAAAGGTGTGGATGATGCCAAAAAGAATTTGGTTAAAGTTCCAATCTTAAATGGTACCGTTCCTCACGAACAAATTGGTAAGTTCTCAGGTGGTTTTGTATTAATCAAACCAGCTGCAGTAGGTACCGGAGTAATTGCTGGTGGTGCGATGCGTGCTGTATTAGAAAGTGCTGGCGTTCATAACGTATTGGCAAAATCTAAAGGCTCATCAAACCCGCACAACGTGGTAAAAGCAACTGTTGATGCATTAACTAAAATGCGTGATGCTTATACAGTAGCTCAAACTCGTGGTATTGATTTAAACAAAGTTTTTAACGGATAATATCATGGCTAAGATCAAAATAACACAAGTAAAAAGCGTTATCGACAGAAGCGAGCGCCAAAAAAGAACCGTTCAGGCTTTGGGTTTATCTAAAATGAACCAAAGTGTTGAGGTTGAAGCTACACCACAGATTATCGGTATGGTTCGCAAAGTGAATCATTTGGTAGCTATCGAAGCAATTTAATAAAAATTTAAAGCTAGTTCGGGATAAACCTGTACTAGCTTTATATATGTTTAATCGTTGTACCTGTTTAGTGAAAGCGAAGGGCAACACAAATTCAAAAAAATGAATTTAAATACTTTAAAACCTGCAAAAGGTTCTACAAAAAACAGCAAAAGAATTGGTCGTGGTACAGGTTCTGGTCGTGGTGGTACTTCAACCCGTGGTCACAAAGGTGCGGGTTCTCGTTCTGGTCACTCAACCAAAATCGGTTTTGAAGGTGGTCAAATGCCTTTACAACGTCGTGTGCCTAAAGTTGGTTTCAAACCGATTAACCGTACTGAATACGTAGGTGTAAATTTAGATGTACTTCAGGAATTAGCTGAGAAACATAACTTAGCAACTATCGATTTCGCAGCGTTACAAGCACATGGTTTAGCTTCGAAAAACGACCTGGTTAAAATTTTAGGTCGTGGTGAAGTTAAAGCAAAATTAGACGTTACTGCACATGCATTTTCTGCAACCGCACAAAAAGCTATCGAAGCTGCAGGTGGTTCCATTGTAAAATTGTAATTATTAAATGAAGAAGCTATTTACTACTTTAAGTAATATCTGGAAAATTCAAGAATTAAAAGAGCGTATTTTATTTACGCTCTTAATTCTTTTGGTATACCGTTTTGTATCTCACGTGGTTTTACCAGGTGTAGATCCGACTGCTTTAGGCGCTAACGAAAAATCAGGACTATTAGGCTTACTGGATATGTTTGCCGGTGGTTCATTCTCTCGTGTGTCTATCCTAGCATTAGGCGTAATGCCTTATATCTCTGCATCTATTGTGGTGCAACTATTGGGTATTGCTGTTCCTTCTTTTCAAAAAATGCAGAAAGAGGGCGAAAGTGGTAGAAAGAAAATGAACCAGATTACCCGTTACCTAACGGTAGCGATCACAATCGTTCAATCTGTAGGTTACGTTAAAACGCAAGTTCCGGCAGAGGCAATTTTGTTACCAAACACATTATTTTTAGTTTTATCTACGTTTGTATTAACGGCAGGTACCTTATTTGTGATGTGGTTAGGTGAAAAGATTACCGATAAAGGTATTGGAAACGGTACTTCACTAATCATTATGGTTGGTATTATCGCCCGTTTACCAGTTGCTATTTCTCAGGAGTTTAGCGCCCGTGTTGGTTCTGCCAGTGAAGGTGGAGGTCCGGTAGCGCTAGTGCTGGAAATCGTTGCATTATTTGCAGTTGTAATGTTTACCATTTTAATTGTTCAGGGTGTACGTAAAGTACCTGTGCAGTATGCAAAGAAAATTGTTGGTAACCGTCAGTTCGGTGGTGTTCGTCAGTATATCCCTTTAAAGGTAAATGCTGCCGGTGTTATGCCGATCATCTTCGCACAGGCCTTGATGTTTATCCCTGGTGCTTTAATGCAATTTGTTCCTTCATTGCAAGGTTCATGGTTAATTCAGTTTAGTAATACAACTTCGTTGGCCTATAGCTTAACGTTTGCATTTTTAATTATCGCGTTTACTTTCTTTTATACTGCAATTACAGTAAATCCAACTCAAATGAGTGATGATATGAAAAAGAACGGCGGTTTTATTCCAGGCGTTAAACCGGGTTTTGCAACATCAAGTTTTATTGATGATGTAATCTCTAAAATTACCTTTCCAGGAGCAGTTTTTTTAGCAATTATTGCTATTTTACCTTCTTTGGCAGTTAAATTTGGTATTAAACAAGAATTTGCACATTTCTTTGGTGGTACTTCATTGTTGATTTTGGTTGGTGTGGTATTAGATACTTTACAGCAAATTGAAAGTTATCTTTTAATGCGTCACTACGATGGCTTAATGAAGACTGGTAGAGTTACTGGCAGAACCGGCGTTCCTGCTGCAAGCAGCAATGCTGCACTATAGTGGCAATAATTGAATGTTGGATGATAAATCGGGCGATAGAAGCCATTAGATAGCTACTCTCTCTCAATTGACGCATTCAAAACTTAAATGATGTCCAAAATTTATTATAAGTCTCTTGAAGAGATTGAATTAATAAGAGAAAGTTCCATGCTTGTTTCAAAAACTTTAGCTGAAGTGGCAAAAGTAATAAAGGCAGGCATGACTACTTTAACTCTGGACAAGCTGGCTTACGAATTCATTAATGATCATGGGGCGATCCCTGCATTTCTAAATTACAATGGTTTTCCAAACTCTCTTTGCATATCCCCGAATGAACAAGTTGTTCATGGGTTTCCAAGTGGTTATGTGATACAAGATGGTGATTTGGTTTCTGTTGATTGTGGTGTAGTTAAGAATAACTATTTCGGTGATTCTGCATATACATTTGCTATCGGGGAAATTGATGCTGAAAAACAAAAGCTTTTAGAAGTAACAAGGCGCTGTCTTGATCTGGGAATAGAAAAAGCTGTTGCTGGCATGCGTGTTGGAGATATCGGTTTTGCCGTTCAACAATTTGCTGAGCTTAACGGTTTTTCTGTTGTAAGAGAGCTTGTTGGGCATGGTGTAGGTATTAACCTTCATGAGAAACCCGAGGTTCCCAATTATGGCAAACGTGGCGCTGGACCAAAACTTGAAGAAGGAATGGTTATCGCGATAGAGCCCATGATTAATGCAGGGGTTGCAGGTGTTAAGTTCCATAAAGATGGGTGGACGGTAACTACGAATGATAATAAACCATCAGCACATTTTGAACACACTGTTGCTGTTAAAAAGGGTAAAGCAGAGGTTTTATCAACCTTTTCTATCATAGAAGAAGTTTTACAACAAAATAAATAAATAATTAAAAATTTTTATTTAATTTTGCAACCCTGTTTAGAAGCAGCTAATTAAGTAACAATCAATAAAATATGGCTAAACAAGCCTCAATTGAACAAGACGGAGTAATAAGGGAAGCATTATCAAATGCGATGTTCCGGGTAGAACTTGAGAACGGACACGAGATTATTGCCCACATTTCAGGAAAGATGCGGATGCACTACATCAAAATTCTTCCTGGTGACAAAGTAAAACTAGAGATGTCTCCTTATGATTTAACAAAGGGACGCATCACTTATAGATACAAATAAAATGAAAGTTAGATCATCAATTAAAAAACGTAGCGCTGATTGTAAGATTATTCGCCGTAAAGGTAAACTTTACGTTATCAACAAGAAAAATCCTAAGTATAAGCAACGTCAGGGGTAATTAAAAAATATTGTAATGTACCGTACAACGGTGGCCCGCCGTTCGGAATTACTTAAAAAAATAAAGAAATATGGCAAGGATTTCAGGTATTGATTTACCAAGAAACAAAAGAGGAGAGATTGGTTTAACTTATATCTATGGTATTGGTAGAACTACTGCACAACGTATTTTAACTACTGCAGGTATCGATCTAAACAAAAAAGTACAGGACTGGTCTGATGATGAGTTATCAGCGATCCGTACAATGATCAATGATGAAATTAAAGTAGAAGGTGCTTTAAGATCAGAGGTTCAGTTAAACATCAAGCGTTTAATGGATATTGGTTGTTACCGTGGTTTACGTCACAGAAAAGGTTTACCTTCTCGTGGTCAGCGTACTAAAAATAACTCACGTACTCGTAAGGGTAAGAGAAAAACAGTTGCTAACAAGAAAAAAGCTACTAAGTAATAATTGATAGATATGAGATGTGAGATTCAAGATGTGGGAACCATGTCTTTATCATCTGCTCAAATCTGGAATAAAAGAGAAAAAGTAGGATACTGAGTATCGGGATAGAGAAAGTCTCATATCTCAAGTCTCATATCTAAAATCTAAAAGATAAAATGGCTAAGAGTAAAAAAGTAACAAAAAAACGTATCGTTGTAATTGAGCCTGTCGGTCAGGCGCATATCAATGCTACTTTCAACAACATCATCGTTACATTAACCAATAACAACGGACAGACTATTTCATGGTCGTCTGCTGGTAAAATGGGCTTTAAAGGTTCTAAAAAGAACACGCCGTATGCAGCTGGTCAAGCAGCTTCAGATTGCGGTAAAGTTGCGTTTGACTTAGGTTTACGTAAAGTTGAGGTTTTTGTAAAAGGTCCTGGTTCAGGTCGTGAATCTGCAATCAGAACTTTGCAAGTAGCAGGTATCGAAGTAACATCTATCAAAGATATTACGCCGCTTCCTCACAACGGATGTCGTCCTCCTAAAAAGAGAAGAGTTTAATTAATTTTAAAGCTAAGAATCTCCAGCTACAGGTTGGATGATACTTTAAAAACAGAAAAAAATGGCAAGATATACAGGCCCCAAATCAAAAATTGCCCGTAAATTCAGAGAACCAATCTTCGGTCCTGATAAGGTATTAGACAGAAAAAATTATCCTCCTGGACAACACGGTGTGTCTAAAAGAAGAGGAAAACAATCTGAGTATGCAATCCAGTTAATGGAGAAACAAAAAGTAAAATATACTTATGGTGTATTAGAAAAGCAGTTCAGTAACTTGTTTAAAAAAGCTTCTTCACGTGCTGGTATCACAGGTGATAACTTACTTCAATTGTTAGAAGCACGTTTAGATAACACAGTTTACCGTTTAGGTATTGCAACAACCCGTTCTGGTGCACGCCAGTTAGTTAGCCATAAACACGTTACTGTGAATGGTGAAGTTGTAAATATCCCTTCATACCAGTTAAAAGCAGGTGATGTTGTGGCGGTTCGTGAAAAATCTAAATCTTTAGAATCAATTAGTAACTCTGTTGCAGGCAGAACAATCAATAAGTTTGCCTGGTTAGAATGGAATGCTAGCGAGTTAACTGGTAAGTTCTTAACTTATCCTCAGCGCGACGAGATTCCTGAAAACATTAAGGAAAACTTAATCATCGAGTTATACTCGAAGTAATAAATAAGATAGTTAATTACCTCGAAAGGGTAATTAACTTTTTTCTTGTTACTATATATTCAATAACGAATTTAAAAAAATATAAATGGCAATTTTAGCATTTCAGAAACCAGACAAAGTGATCATGCAGAAATCAACTGATTTCGATGGCACATTTGAATTTCGTCCTTTAGAGCCCGGTTTCGGTGTAACAATTGGTAATGCCTTAAGAAGAATTTTACTTTCTTCATTAGAAGGTTATGCTATTACTACTATTCGTTTTTCAGGCGTTTCTCATGAATTTTCTACCATAAAAGGTGTTGTGGAAGATTTAACTGATATCATTTTGAACTTAAAACAAGTGCGTTTTAAGAAAACTGGTGATTCTGGTGATGCTGAGAAAGTTTTCATCATTGTAAACGGTCAGGATCAGTTTAAAGCCGGTGATATTACTAAATTCTCTAACAACTTTACAGTTTTAAACCCTGAGCATGTTATTTGCAATATGGATAAATCTGTTACTTTGGAAGTTGAATTAACGATCAATAAAGGTCGTGGTTATGTTCCTGCTGAAGAAAATAAAGTTGCTGATGCTGTGGTAGGTGTAATCGCTATCGATTCGATCTACACACCAATGAAAAACGTGAAATATACCATTGAAAATTTCCGTGTTGAACAAAAGACGGATTATGAGAAATTGGTATTAGACATTTCAACTGATGGTTCTATCCACCCAGAGGAAGCGTTAAAAGAGGCAGCTAAGATTCTTATCCAGCACTTTATGCTATTCTCGGATGAAAATTTAGTATTAGAGTCGCAGGCAAAAGAAGAAACTAAAGAAGTTGACGAGGAAATTTTACACATGCGTAAAATCCTTAAAACTGAATTAGTGGATATGGATCTTTCAGTTAGGGCATTAAACTGCTTAAAAGCTGCTGACATCCGTACTTTAGCTGATTTAGTTTCTTATGATGTGGCTGATATGTTAAAATTCAGAAACTTCGGTAAAAAATCTTTAACAGAGATTCAGGAATTAGTAAAATCAAAAGGTTTGTCATTTGGTATGAACCTGTCTAAATTTAAGTTAGACGAAGAATAAACGTTGGGCGCCTAGCGCCAAACGTTAAATAAATAATTTTTAACAGTGTATAATTCCCTCTGAGACAGAGACGGTATGCACTTAATCAAAGAACAATGAGACACGGTAAAAAAGTTAATCACTTAGGCAGAACCGACAGCCACAGAAAAGCAATGTTAGCTAACATGGCTACTTCACTTATTAAAGCAAAAAGAATCGTTACTACTTTAGCTAAAGCGAAAGCTTTACGTAGTTATGTGGAGCCAATTATCACTAAATCTAAAAGTGATACTACCCACTCACGTCGTATTGTATTTTCTTATCTACAAGATAAAGAGGTGGTAACAATTTTGTTTCGTGAAATTGCTGAAAAGGTTGCAAATCGTCCAGGTGGTTACACTCGTATCATTAAATTAAACAACCGTTTAGGTGATAACGCTGAGATGGCTTTAATTGAATTGGTAGATTATAACGAAGTTTACGGTAAAGAATCGGAAGCTAAAGAAGAGAAGAAAACTACTCGTCGTGGAAGAAGCAAAACTGCTGCTCCTAAAGCTGAAGCTACCGAAGAAGCTGCAACTGAAGCACCTGCTACTGAAGAAGCAAAAGGAGAATAAATTTATTCACCTTATAATGAAAGGTCCTGCTCGAAAGAGCAGGACTTTTTTTTTGGGTCTATGCTTTAGGCCTGTTCCGTTTAATCAAAAGTCAGACAAACGTTTGCTTCATTTTTTCATTACATAGCAGTAATTCGACTATGTATCTATAAATTAGCTTAAAATACTATTGCAATGAAATTTAAGCTTTTTCTTTTTTTCCTTTTTTTTTCTTCACTGTCTGTTAGCGCCCAGATTTTAAAATATACCAATGGAAATGGTGCCTGGAATCCTGACTCGTTGGGTAACCACCGCGTTGTAATTTTTTTCAAGGGGGTAGGCAAGGTAGCGCATACTAGAATCTTTTGGCGCCGTCGTGATGAGCACCCCGGGTTAAAGGGAATGATTGTGCAGAATGAAAAAGGAAAAAACGTTAGGATATTAGGGACTGAAAATTTCAGCAGGGAAAGTGCTGATATCTATTTTGAGGCTCCTAATCATGGTAAGTATTATGTTTACTATATGCCATATAAGAACGAAGGACGAAGTAACTATCCTAAAAGTACATATCTTAAGGCAAACAACATCAAACTGTCTGGGAGCGATAAGGTTGCAATCAACGCCAGCCCCTTAGAAATTCAGTCAATTGATTCATTCAACAGCTTTTACCCTATGGAGGTTATCGCAACTGCAAAGGAAACAGCTGCTCTCGTATCCAGGTATCCTAATAAGCCCTTTCTGGTGTTTCCTGAGGACAGAATGTTTCCTGTTAAGATGCAGAGGGATTTGCCTTACCGCTGGATACGTCAGGGGCCGTCAAAAGTTTTTGTAGGTTCAGCAAGTAGGGGTGAAAATTATTCTTTTCAGTTAGGCATTTACGCGTTAAAACAATTAACAGATGTAAAAGTTAGTTTCGGCGATTTGAGGTCTGCCAAAGGCAATAGCATTTCCTCAAAGTATATTACTTGTATAAACACTAATGGAACAGGTTATGACAGCAAGCCTTTAATAAATGTTGTGACTGTAAATAAGGGAAATGTTCAGCCACTTTGGATTACGGTTAACATTCCGAAAAACATGCCTGCCGGAGTTTACAAAGGTAAGTTCACGGTAAAGTCTAATGGTGCCGCTAAGATAATCGATATACAATTAAATGTTGCTAATAACCTTTTGGCAGATGCTGGGGTAGGAACGCCTGAGAAACAGACCCGTTTAACGTGGCTGAATTCTACACTTGCACAGGCCAATACCGTTGTGGCACCCTATACTTCTTTAAAAGTTAACGGAAATGTAATTTCCCTGCTGGGCAGGAAATTTGAAATTAATGCAGATGGTTTTCCAAAACAAATCCAGACGTATTTCAATTCCGAAATGACGGATTATACAGATAAACCCAATAATATTTTATACGAGCCGATACACTTTCATTTTTATACCACTCCTAAAACACAGGAGAAATTTACCACTGCTGGCCTGCAAATTACTACTAAGGAAGATGGAATAGTTAAATGGGTAGCCGGTAATACTTCAGAAAACCTGAAGATGAATATTGAAGCATCGCTGGAATTTGATGGTTATGTTCATTATAGCGTTAAAGTTGAAGCTCTAAAAGATGTTAGCTTTTCTAATATTAATTTCCATATCCCTTTCGATAAGAATTCTACAAACTACTTGATGGGCCTGGGTGAAAAAGGCGGATTAAGGCCCGATACTGTACAGTGGAAGTGGGATGTTGGACACAAAAATCAAGATGCTGTATGGATAGGAAATGTAAATGTGGGCCTATATTACAACTTAAGGGATGAAAACTACGTGAGGCCCTTGAACACCAATTTTTATCTTCAGAAGCCTTTAGTATTACCTAAATCATGGGGTAATGAGAATAAAGGAGGAATTCAGATTAATGTAAAAGGAAGTTCGATGCTGGCAGATAATTTTACCGGAGCGAGAACAATGAAAAAAGGGGAGGTGCTGTATTATAATTTTAATCTGCTCATTACCCCATTCCATTTACTCGATACCGATTTTCAGTGGGATAACCGTTTTTACCATAAATACGGCGATCTTGATTCGATTAAAGCAACTGGTGCAACCGTAGTAAATATACATCATGCCACACCGGTTAACCCCTGGATAAACTATCCGTTTATTGAATGGAAAAAAATGAAATCATACGTTAATGAAGCACATCAGAAAGGATTAAAAGTTAAGATTTACAATACGGTTCGCGAGCTTTCCAATCATGCCTATGAATGGCCCGCCTTGAGAAGTTTGGGAACCGAGGTTTATTCGCCAGGTAAAGGTGGCGGTTTTAGCTGGTTGCAGGAACATTTGGATTCAAACTACATTGCTGCCTGGTTTGTACCGGAGATCAAGGATGCTGCGATCATAAACAGTGGCATGAACCGCTGGCATAACTATTACGTTGAGGGAATGAACTGGCTGGTTAATAATGTTGCTATCGATGGCGTTTATCTTGATGACGTAGCATTCGACCGTATTACCATGAAACGGATTAAACGTGTCCTGACTCAAAATAATCACCCAGGTATTATTGATCTGCATTCTGCTAATCAATATAATAAAAGCGACGGTTTTAACAACAGTGCCATCCTTTACATGGAACATTTTCCATATTTAAACCGGTTGTGGTTTGGAGAATATTTCGATTATGAAAAAAATAAACCCGATTTCTTTTTAACCGAAATAAGCGGTATTCCATTTGGCTTGATGGGCGAAATGCTACAGGACGATGGCAACCCCTGGCGCGGAATGATTTACGGTATGACAAACCGGTTGGGTTGGTCTGATAAAAGTGACCCCAGGCCATTGTGGAAGGTCTGGGATGATTTTGGAATTAAAGGTTCGGCAATGATAGGCTATTGGAGCGATAATTGCCCGGTAAAAACAGATAATCCAAAAGTTTTGGCAACGGTATATAAACAGAAAAATAAAACAATGGTTGCACTGGCGAGTTGGGATGAGGCAGATACAAAAGTTAATCTGACAATTGATTGGGGTAAGCTGGGATTAGATGCTGCGAAGGTAAAAATTTCCGCCCCGAATATTGATAAATTTCAGCCTTCAGGAAGTTATCCAGAAGGAAAATCTATTCCTGTTGAAAAAGGGAAGGGTATGATTTTGATTCTGGAGTAGTTTACACTCCTCTATTCATCATGCGAAGAGCGGCGGCAAAGCAATCTTATTTGTGTTAAGACTGCTTCGCCAGCTGATAAAGCCACTCTGTAATGACGGTTTGTTATTATATTTTAATATTCTCCATTCCGTATTGTTTTAGTACATCAGCAGGAACACCTTCCCATTGGTTAGGCGCATTTCCTGCATACCCAATATCTTTTACCCCAATTTCTGTTGTGTAAAAACCTGATGCAGTTAAATCACGCATCCTGTTAAAAAAAGTTACTCCAGGCTGAACCTCAGGTTTGGCCCTGTTCGGATAGGCTATTTCATCTATAATGGAAATGCGCTGGCTTTCTGAAGCTTCGACAAATGATTTTTCAAATTTGTTAAATGAATAAATATCAAGCCACTTTAGTCCGCCCCTCATCGGTACTTTATGTTCAGGAATATCCTTAACAATAAACTCGATAAATTCCGGAACCTTCGCATCTGATGCGCTTCCCGAAATATCATCTTTTGGTATGATAATGTCTGCGAGAATGGTGATGGTTGCCATTTCATGCTCATTGAAATATTTTTCAGCTTTTAGTTTTTTATCACGGTCTGTTTCCCATTGTTCCCTGCCGGTCTCTGCTTTCGGTTCTTCGGGAATAGGTTTGTCGGCAGTATTTTCAGGTTGTTTGCAGGCTTCAACAAGTACAGTTGTACTTATGGCGGTTAAACCTAAAGCCTTTATGGAATCTCGTCTGTTCATGTTAAATGTTCTGTTTTTTCTTTTGAGCTAAAATATATTCTGCAGTTCGCATAGATAATGCGAGGATAGTCCAGGTAGCATTTTTATCTCCCTGTTGTACAAACGGTCCGGCATCTACCACAAATAGGTTTTTACAGTCGTGTGCCTGGCAGTATTTGTTCAGAGCAGATTTTTTGGGATCATCGCCCATGCGGATGGTTCCAACTTCGTGAATAATCTTGCCTGGATTCAGGAGACCATAATTAGTGTCGGCACCGTGAATTTCGGAGGTAACTATAGCACCCATTTCTTTCATAATGGAAAGAAAGGTTTCCTGCATGTGTTTGGCCTGAAGAATTTCCTCTTTAGCCCATGTGTAATTAAATCTTAAAACGGGAATGCCATATTTGTCAACCATATTGGGGTCTATTTCACAATAATTATCCTTCCTTGCAATCGCTGTTCCGCGACCTGCCATGCCTACACTTGTTCCGTAGAAGCGGCGATAGTCGTCTTTTAAAGACTTTCCGTACCCTCCAGCCTCCTTAGTTTTACCGTTTCTATCCGGTACTAAGCCATTTATTTTGGCAACCCCACCTCCAAACCCGTAAGATGGCATACCCATTCCACCTCCGTATTCTATATGGTATCCCCGGGGAAAATCAAGCTTTTTATTATCCAGCCACCATGGCGAATAAATATGAACACTTCCCAATCCATCTTCGTTATAGCGTTTTCGATCCATTAGCTGCGGAAGAAAACCATAAACGCCCGCACCTGTAGAATCATGTAAATATTTCCCTACAACACCACTGCTATTCGCCAAGCCGCCAGGATGTGCTGACGATTTCGAATTCAAGAGTATCCGGGCAGATTCACACGCGCTGGCGCCCAAGATGACCAACTTTCCGGTTACCTGATACTCCTGAAGATCTTTTCGGTTTACATAAGAAACACCTTTGGCCGTACCATCTTTATCTGTAATTACTTCTCTAACCATCGCGTCTGTAATCACAGTTAAATTACCGGTTTTAACTGCGGGAATTACCAGGCACGAGGAAGCTGAAAAATCGCCATAAACTTTACAACTCCGTCCGCATTGACCACAATAGAAGCAAGGTGCACGGTCGTTATTACCTTTTATCGATTCGGTCATCACTGCTCCGCGGCCTGTAATTACTTTTACACCTGCTTTTTCGGCACCTTTTTTTATAAACAATTCATTCAATCTTGGTTTCGGTGGTTTCATGAATATTCCATCTGGCTCACTTTCTATACCTTCTACAGAGCCATAAATTCCAATCATTCTGTCAACTTTATCATAGAAAGGCTTAACATCATCATAAGTTATCGGCCATGAATCAGTTAATCCATCGGTAGGCTTAAAGTCCTGTGGCCCCATTCTTAGTGAGATTCTACCCCAATGATTGGTACGACCACCCAGCATACGCGAGCGGAACCATTCAAATTCGGTCTTGTTTTTTTGAGTATAAGGCTCACCTTCAAGCTCCCAACCTCCGTAAGAGGCATCAAAATCGCCAAAAGGACGCACCGTTCCTGCGCCACGGCGAGGGGATTCCCATGGCCACTTCAATTGATGAGAGTCTAATCTTGGGTCAAAATACTGGCCCGCCTCTAACATTAAAACTTTCTGACCTGCGTTGGCAAGTACATACGCTGCCATACCTCCTCCAGCTCCCGATCCAACAACAATGGCATCGTAAACTGTAGGTGATTTTTTAATCTGGAAATCGTTCATGAAATTATGCTGTGATGTTTTGTTTATCCTAATTTATCTTTTTTTTCTTAAATCTAAAAGATAAGACTGTTTTTGGAATCATTACAGATAATCTATTCTCCGTAATTCCTAAATCGTATTACCTCTATTGAAGTTCTGTGGCGTTTACAGCCATTGTTTGTCAGTTTAAGGATATTGTACTTTTTAAAAAGTCGCTCAATTGTTACAATCCTTTAACTTAGTTTTTCTGCAAGGAATTTGGGCTATCTTTGTATTTTAAATTTTCGTATGGCTTTTTCGACACATATTCAAACATTCATTACTGCTTTTCAGAATAGCTTAGCAACCGGGAACTTTGTTAAGATTTCTTTGGGAAATTATAAGGGAACAGAAGATTCACTAAAACAGCTATTGGTGAGGAGGGTTTTGATTAAGCATCAAGAAAAGCTAGCCATCACGTTTCGTTACAAAACCAAAGATCTTATAAAGAATTACCTGGCTACTGACGGAATAGACCTGATTGCCGGCTATATTTCCAACGGGTTTAAGATAGCTACTTTGTTTACTACCCGAAGAGATTTAATTATTGAAGAATTGAATAATGGAAAAGTTGTTTTAAGAGAAACGAGTGCGTCTGTCAAAGAGCTTCCAGGAACAGATCATGATAAGGAGAAATCCAGGTTGATCAAATCTGATGCTAAATCTTACTTAACGGACTTGAAGATAACAGATGCAGATGGAAAGGTTTTTAAAAATGCACAGGACAAGTTTAGGCAGATTAATCATTATGTTGAGATTCTAAGTTCTTTAATCAAAGAGTTACCAGAAGGCACGATAAAAAAAGTCGCTGATATGGGCTCTGGGAAAGGTTACCTTACTTTTGCATTATATGATTACCTACATTCAGTTTTGAAATTAGATTCGGCGGTGACAGGCGTTGAATATCGTAGGGATATGGTTGATTTATGTAATGATGTGGCCAGTAAATCTTCTTTTAATAAACTGAATTTTATTCAGGGTACTATTGAGGATTATAACGCTGAAGGTATCAACTTACTAATTGCGCTCCATGCTTGTGATACTGCAACTGACGATGCCATTTTTAAAGGTATCAAAGCCAATGCCGAGTTAATTGTTGTTGCCCCTTGTTGCCACAAGCAGATCAGAAAGGAAATTGAACACAATAAAGTGAATAACGACGTTACTTTTTTGACAAAATATGGGATTTTCCTGGAACGGCAGGCTGAAATGGTGACCGATGGAATCCGGGCTTTAATTTTAGAGTATTTTGGTTATAAAACAAAGGTTTTTGAGTTTATCTCTGATGCACATACACCAAAAAATGTGCTCGTTGTTGGTACTAAAAGGACAGAAAATTTAAATACGAAGACTGAAAAGGGGAGGCAGGAAGAAATTAAAGATAAAATTAAGGCAAGCAAAGCATACTTCGGAATTGGATATCATCATCTTGAAAGATTATTAGAGTTGTAAAAGTGATCCTTTGAGTTAGTGGAAACCCTTAATCACAAATAAAACTCATCTTCAGGATTTTGCCCTGAATTACAAATGGAGCAAAATCAGCGCTACCAACGCGGGAATAGACTGCACGTAAAGTACTCGTTTGCTCGCTGTCGCTGCACCATAAATTCCCGCAATAATCACACAAGTTAGAAAAAATATTGCAACATAAAATTTCCAGTGATGATCGGTTATACAGAGCGACCAAATTAATCCGCCAGCAAGAAATCCATTATATAGCCCTTGGTTTGCAGCCAATGTCTTGGTTGGCTGAAATAAATGTTTTGGTATGGTTTTGAAAACTTTTGGTGCTTTCGTTGTCCATGCAAACATTTCCAGCCAAAGAATATAAATATGGATAATGGCAATGATTCCGATAAGAATTTGAGCTGCAAGTTGCATAGGTTTGAGTTTGGTATTTAAAGATAGAAACTTTAGTTATATATTAATTGGTATTTTTCTTCCCCGGTTTAACAAAGTCTTTTTTTACCCGATTCAACGGGTTTCCAACTATCGTTTTCGAATTGTCTATTAAAGCTTAAGCGTTTCCATATTCCACTTTCTGTCATGCTGTCAGTAATATGAGCTTTGTTTTTTAACATTTTATCAGTCTTTTAAGCTTATTCTCTGCCAAAAACCAATTGGCACAAGCATTGTTTAACAGGAGTAGAAATTATAATACTTTAAAAAGAGAAAATAAAAATACAATGGGAAAAATTATTGGAATAGACTTAGGAACAACAAACTCTTGCGTAAGCGTAATGGAGGGCAATGAGCCTGTAGTTATCGCAAACAGTGAGGGTAAACGTACTACACCGTCTATTGTTGCTTTTGCAGAAAACGGTGAGCGTAAAGTTGGCGAGCCTGCTAAACGTCAGGCTATTACCAACCCAACAAAAACGATATATTCGATCAAACGCTTTATGGGTAACAGCTACGACGAAAGTGCGAAAGAAGCTGGACGTGTACCTTATAAAGTTGTTAAAGGTGATAACAATACACCTCGCGTTGAAATCGATGACAGAAAATATACTCCACAGGAGATTTCTGCAATGATTCTTCAAAAAATGAAAAAAACTGCTGAAGATTTCCTTGGTCAGGAAGTTACCGAAGCAGTTATTACTGTGCCTGCTTACTTTAATGATGCACAGCGTCAGGCTACAAAAGAAGCTGGCGAAATTGCAGGTTTATCTGTAAAACGTATCATTAACGAGCCCACTGCAGCTGCTTTAGCTTATGGTTTAGATAAAGCACACAAAGACATGAAAATAGTTGTTTTTGATTGTGGTGGTGGTACACATGATGTTTCTGTTCTAGAATTAGGTGACGGTGTATTCGAAGTGAAATCTACTGATGGTGATACGCACTTAGGTGGTGATGACTTTGACCATATTATTATTGATTGGTTAACAGAAGAGTTTAAATCAGAAAACAGCATGGATCTTGCAAAAGATCCGATGGCTCTACAACGTTTAAAGGAAGCTGCTGAAAAAGCTAAAATTGAGTTATCTAGCACAACTTCTACTGAAATTAACTTACCGTACATTACTGCTGATGCGAGTGGCCCTAAACACTTGGTACGTACATTATCTCGTGCTAAATTTGAGCAATTGGCTGATAGCTTAATTAAACGTACTATCGAGCCTTGTAAATCTGCTTTGAAAAACGCTGGTTTAAGCACAAGCGATATCGATGAAATTATCTTGGTAGGGGGTTCAACCCGTATTCCTGCAATTCAGGATGCTGTTAAAGCTTTCTTCGGTAAAGAGCCAAGTAAAGGCGTTAACCCTGATGAGGTTGTAGCAATTGGTGCGGCTATTCAAGGTGGTGTATTAACTGGTGATGTGAAAGATGTATTGTTATTAGACGTTACACCTTTATCATTAGGTATCGAAACTATGGGTGGTGTAATGACTAAATTAATCGAGTCTAACACAACTATCCCAACTAAAAAATCGGAGACTTTCTCAACTGCAGCTGATAACCAGCCATCAGTGGAAATCCATATTTTACAAGGTGAGCGCCCAATGGCTGGTCAAAACCGTACAATTGGTCGTTTCATTTTAGATGGTATTCCACCAGCACCTCGTGGTGTGCCTCAGGTAGAAGTATCTTTCGATATTGATGCGAACGGTATCTTACACGTAAGTGCGAAAGATAAAGCAACTGGCAAAGAGCAAAAAATCCGTATCGAAGCATCTTCAGGTTTAACCGATGCTGAGATCAAAAAAATGAAAGAAGAAGCTGAAGCTAATGCTGCGGATGATGCTAAGCAAAAAGAAGAAGCTGATAAAATCAACGGAGCTGACGCTTTAATCTTCTCTACTGAAAAACAATTAAAAGAGTTTGACGATAAATTATCTGCTGATAAAAAAGCGCCAATCGAAGCTGGTTTAGAGAAATTGAAAGCAGCACACTTATCACGTAACTTTGCAGATATTGATGCGGCTTCTGCTGAATTACAAGCGGCGTGGAATGTAGCTTCTGAAGAAATGTACAAAGATGGCGGACAGCCTCAAGGTGGCGAACAACCACAAGCTGATGGTCAGCCTCAAGGTGGCGGCGATAACGTAACCGATGTTGATTTCGAAGAAGTGAAAGAAGAGAAATAAATCTTTTCATCTGATGCTTACCGGTTGCAAGACCATAAATAAAAAAGCGTTTCTGATTAGTTTCAGAAACGCTTTTGTCGTTTACAGCAATCTGTTATGTCACACTTTTCGAGATGTGCTTTGTGTATGAAAAATATAACGCGAACTAAACTTTTAACCTCAATATTCATTTCGGTTTATGTTTTATTCAGTTAATCTAAATGCATTTCGATGATATCCTGTAGCTCTTTTTCCCTCGAAGTGAGATCACTCAATAACCTGAACTGATTTTTTGCACGATCCAGGTTTTGTATCAGATAGGTGGTAGGATAATATTTATCTCCATTTAAAAAATCAGTCAGAAATCGTAAGGCCTGCATGTAGATAATATACTTGCCGGAGAATAATATCAACTCTTTTTCGGTTGGAGTAAGAATGTGTTTCATTTCAGATAAATATCCCTCAATTGTTGCCTCAAAATATGGCAGACGGATTTTTATTTTATTTAAATCAGTTTCATTTTCACTGAATGCACAAAGATATGTCCGCATCATGTCGCCCAAATCCGATATAAATTTACCCGGCATTATGGTGTCCAAATCAATTACGCAAATTCCCTCATTAGTTTGAGCATTTAAAAGTACATTACTGATTTTAGTATCATGGTGCATTACCCTGTCGGGGAAGTCAGAACGAAGAATGTAGGACTGGAAATAATCAAGAATATAGCGATGAGTAATTGCATCATCAATCTCGTTTTGAGCCTGCTGTTTTAGACTCTCTGAACTTGTATTTAAAGCCGTTTGAAACTGTTCATATCGCAATCCAAGGTCGTGAAATCCTTCGATTGTAGGCTCAAGTTTAGAGGCGTCAAACTGGTCAAGCAGCCGACTTAATTTACCAAATTGTTTAGCGGCTTCGTAAGCTTGTTGGGGTTCGGTTAATACATCCAGGGAAACAGTTTCCTGAACATATGGTAACATTCTCCAATACTCATTCTGGAAAAAGAACATTTCCTCCCCATTTAATATAGGAATTGGTTTTATAAAAAGATAATCCGGATACGCCGTTAAAAGGTAGTCCGCAATTAATCTGAGATTATCCGCAATAGCCTGCGGATTTTTAAAAACGAGTGTGTTGATATTCTGAAGAATGTATTTTTTCTTCGAAATACCTTGTGAAAGCAAATAAGTACGGTTGATTAAGCCCGTACCTATTTGTATAATATCCAGATCCTCATTATTGAATCCGTATGCGTTTAAAACTTCAGAGTCTAAGTTTAGCTCCATAATTTTTCCGGATATGCCCCATTCTTGATCAGTTGATCAATACTATCCTGAACATAAGGCTTATCTTCTTTATAAGTTACACCAAACCATTTATTAGATGTGGGCACAACTTTGAAGCTTGCTTCACCAGTTCGCACTAAATTTTCGCCAATTAACGGAATAAAAAATTCAGCTTTCGGTTTGTCCTGATTTGCCAATGCAAATTCAACAAACAGCTTTTCAGTAATTTTAAATACCGAAGGTGTAAATCCCCAAAAGTTCATGGATACTGGTGTTTCAAAACTCAATGGAAACTCTTCGCCACCTTCCTCATAAAAAATCTTATCTTCCTTTGGATAAACTTTTGTACGCTCTACAATTTCTTCCAGATTGCCTGACGCATCTACTTTACATACCCCACGAGAAACAGCTCCAAATTCAGATAGTGTTTTTCCAATCTGATATCCTATAATTGAATAATTGCTGTCCGAAACTTCGGTGTTTAAAAAGTCTACCATTTTTTTAAATGCATCGTACCCGTAATAGTCATCCGCATTGATTACGCAAAAAGGCTCTTTAATTACATTTCTTCCAGATAGAATGGCATGGGCAGTTCCCCAGGGTTTCTCACGATAAATCTCCTGATCAATTCCGAATTGCTTCAAATCAAAGTTTTGAAAAACGTATTCCGTTTCAATTCTGCCATTAAGTTTGGGTTCGAATATAGATTTAAAATTATCTACAAATTCTTCTTTGATGATAAATACAACTTTGCCAAAGCCGGCATTAATTGCATCGTATATTGAGTAGTCGATAATGGTTTCTCCGTTAGGGCCGAAGCCATCAATCTGTTTCATGCTTCCATAACGGCTGGCCATTCCTGCAGCCAAAATCAATAAAGTTGGTTTCATTTACTGTTAATTTACTTGTAAAGATGACTATGCTGATGATAAACATTTATCACCTTACATTCATATTGCGAAAATAGTATTTTAAGAATTAATTATCGTATAGGTATTTTGCACTATTGAAATTGCAAAACACGTTTACAATCCAAACAGGCCACCGCCACTTTTTGTTCTGGTTTTTTTACCTGTGAGCATACCAAAAATGCCTCTAACAATCTCTTTCCCGATCTGACGGGTAATTGTAGCACCCATCACTTCTTCGATCAGGCTTTTCCCTCCTTTTTCTTTACTCGCTTGTTGTTCTTGTTTTTGAGTTTCAATCTGGGCTTTTTGTTGTTCGGCTTCCAGGGTCTGCTCATTTATTCTCTTCGTGAGAATATCATAGGCACTTTCAGGATCGAGCGTATCTTTATATTTTGCGAATCGGGGGCTCGCGTGAACCAATTGATCAAATTCATCTACAGTTAAAGGCCCCATTACTGCACGCGGAGGCGTCAGCATGGTAGCAGAGACTTCTGTGGGGATCCCTTTCTCATTGAGTACTGTGATCAATGCCTGGCCAGTTCCTAATGAGGTTAATACCTTATCAATCTCATAGAACTCAGAATTTGGATAAGTATTTACCGTTTTTTTCAAAGCGTCAACGTCGTTTGGCGTAAAAGCTCTTAAAGCATGTTGAATTCGGTTTCCAAGCTGGCCCAGAACGCTTTCAGGTACATCTGTCGGCGCCTGCGTGCAAAAGAATACCCCGATTCCCTTCGACCTTATTAACCTGATTATGGTTTCAATCTGCTCAAGAAACGCTTTCGAAGAATTTTTAAATAAAAGATGTGCTTCATCAAAAAAGAAAACAAGTTTCGGTTTATCCAAATCACCGACCTCGGGCATTGTATTAAATAATTCGGCCAAAAGGCTCAGTAAAAATGTTGAATACAAAACGGGTTGATTTTGCACATCTGCAATATTTAGTAAACTGATTGTTCCTTTTCCATCAATTCTTTCAAACAGATCCTCAACATCAAATGATTTCTCACCAAACATTCCACCTAAGCCTTGCTGTTCTATTGCAACAATTTTTCTAAGAATTGTTCCAGACGTTGCACTCGAAATGGCTCCGTAGCTTTCTTTGATTTCCTTTGCGCCAGCACCGTCTGATAAGTATGACAATAGTTTTTTTAGATCATTCAAGTCGATAACAGGCAATTTATTGTCATCAGCATACTTAAATATAACCGCCATTACACCAGCCTGGGTATCGTTTAAATCTAAAATCTTTGATAAGAGAGTCGGTCCGAATTCAAGAACAGTAGCACGCATTTGTGCCCCGTTTTTACCTGATAAAGAATAAATTTCCACTGGAAATCCCGATGCATTGAAGGATTTGTTCAGTTGTTGAGATCTCTCTTCAATTTTTGGATTTACGGCGCCAGCCTGATGCAGCCCTGATAAATCACCCTTAACATCAAGCATGAAAACGGGAACACCAGCATCAGAAAGTTGTTCAGCAAGTAACTGCAAGGTTCTGGTTTTTCCAGTTCCTGTTGCACCGGCAATTAAGCCATGTCTGTTCATCATTTTCAACGAGAGGTTTACTTCAGCATCACTGTAAACCTGCCCTTCCAAAATTCCGGCACCTAAATAAATAGATGAGCCTGCAGGGGCATAGGATGATTTTATTTTATCGATGAATTTTGAAGACAAATCGCTCATATTTTAGAAATTAGAACGCCAATTTAAGAAACAAATCTTTAATTAATTGTGTATTGAGGTTAAGTAATTGCCTAAATTATTGCACAAACGATTGATTAATCTAACCTGTACATCTGCTTATAGTAGTTTAATTCGTTCCTAAGCGCATTCATTTCATTTTCCACATGGCCAATTTGATCTAACAGGTGCGATATCGCATGCAGGCCTTCCATATTAATACCTAAATCATTGGTCAAACGTAGATAATGTTCAAGTTTAGAAAGCTCAGATGATGCTAAACAGGCAACTTTCTTCACAACAATAGTTTGGATCAATCCAAAATCCTCTAATGATTCAATGTATTTAATTTCGATATGGTGATGTGCGCATATTTCTTCAATTGCAATGAAGTGGGTTTCCATGGTACTTACATTTTAGAAAGTTTTTCAATTAATTCTTTCTGCTCAGCGTTAAGATCAGTAGGTATTCTGATCTGCCATTTTATATACAGGTCGCCAAATACATTGTCTTTCTTATAAACAGGAAATCCCTTCCCCTTAAGTCTTAGGTTGGTGTCAGGTTGAGTACCCTCCGGGATTTTAAGTTTAACTTTTCCATTCAAGGTTTCAACAATCTTTTCACCACCCAAAATAGCTGTGTAAAGATCAATTTCCTCTAAAATATAAATGTCGTTTCCTTTTCTTTTGAACCTGGGGTGATCAGTAATATTAAATTTGATATATAAATCTCCTGGAGGACCATTGTTTACTCCTGCGGCTCCATAACCTGGTAATTTAATCTTTTGGCCATTTTCAACGCCTGCTGGGATCGTAATCCGAACCTGTTTACCATTTACCGTTAAGGTTTGTTTGTGCGTTTTATAGGCATCCAGAATATTAAGCTGTAAGTCGGCATTTAAATCCTGTCCTTTAAATGGTGAGTTTTTACTACTTCGTCCTCTTGTTCCACCAAACATTGATGAAAAGAAATCTGAAAAGTCTTCACCTCCAAATCCCCCTGAATAGTCATTTCCTGTATATCCGCTACCGCCTGTACGATATTGTCTGCCCTGTTGTTCCTGCGCATCCAGCTGGTCGGCCCGCTGCCAGTCTTTACCATATTTGTCGTATTTCTTGCGTTTTTCCGGATCGCTTAATACTTCATTTGCTTCATTGATTTGCTGGAACTTTTTGTTAGCCTCTTCATTGTTAGGATTCAGGTCGGGGTGGTGTTTACGGGCTAACTTTCTATACGCTTTTTTGATATCGTCGGTAGTTGCATCTTTCTTTAAATCGAGAATTTTATAGTAATCGATGTAGTCCATATCTCAATAACAAATTATAATAACCAATGTTCAGTAATGATGGCTTAAAAGTACTTAAAAGGAACCTATTCCAATCTTCTTTTAATCAATTGATATCATTAATAAAAAAAAATGCCCCTTCAAGGGGCATTATGTTGCGCAGCAATGTTCGTTATTTTTTATTTTTTACATATTTCTCCAACCATTGGTCTTGCTCCCAAAGGGTATGAAGAATGTTCTCTTTACCACGGTATCCATGTGCTTCGTATGGTAAAAAAACAAACCTTACAGTTCCGCCTGCCCCCTTAATTGCAGCAAATAAACGCTCACTGTTGATAGGATATGTTCCGGTGTTGTCATCAGAATCGCCATGAATCAATAATAAGGGAGTTTTGATTTTATCGGCATAACTAAATGGACTCATTTCATAATAAAGCTGAGGAACCTGCCAGTAGGTACGGTCTTCATTCTGAAAGCCGAAAGGAGTTAATGTACGGTTATATGCTCCGCTGCGGGCAATTCCTGCTGCAAATAAATTAGTATGCGCTAATAAATTTGCAGTCATAAATGCTCCGTAGCTATGCCCTCCAACCGCCATTCTTTTTTTATCACCTACTCCTAAATCAGAAAGTTTATTTATTGCAGCCTCTGCATTTAAGCTCAATTGCTCAACGAAGGTATCATTTGGTTTCTTACCATCTTTGGCAACAATTGGCATTTCTGCATTGTCCAATACAGCATACCCTCTGGTTACCCAGTAAATCGGAGAACCCCAGGAGATGGCGGTAAACTTATCTTTGGATCCCCGGATTTGTGCCGCATCTGCTGCTGAATTAAATTCGCGTGGATAAGCCCATATTAGCGTTGGCAATGGGCCGTCTTTAGCTTTATTATACCCTTTAGGTAAATATAAATCACCAGTTAAGTCGACTCCATCGGCACGTTTGTACGATATTTTTTCTTTACTTATTCCATCCAGTGAGGGGTAGGGGTTTGGAAAGCTGGTAATGGGCTGGTCAGCAATCCTCATTACCAGATTTTTAATATAGTAATTTGGAACAAGTTTTTGACTTTCTTTACGTGTTAATAAAACCAGCTTTTGCGGATCAATTACATCACTAACGTATTCGTAAGTCCCTTCAGCACTTCTCCAGATGATTTCATTCTTTTTGGAATTAAGGTCAAATTTTGCCAGAAAAGGTAAATCACCTTTCTCTGATGAACCGACTATATTGTTCATTAATAGTTTTGTACCATTGTCTACAGTATGCACAACTTGCCGGCCGTATTTGTTTCTTGTCGTCACTGGCGATCCCGGATTTCCATAGGCATCGGTTTGGTTGCGGCTGTAAAGTTCTTCAATATCGCCAGTGGATGGATTGTACCTGCTCACCTTGCTTGTTTGCTTGCTGCGTAAACCTTCAGTTATCAGTGCAAGATTAGCGTCTCCCCACTGTATCCCCCTGAAACGTGTTTGAGTTTTAAATATTTCCTTTTCCGTGCCTGTAAACGGTGCACTTAAAGAATATACAGCATCATGAAAAGGAACATTATTTTTAATCAGGCCGCTATCTAAAGGTTTTGACCATATTAATGTTGCTGGTTCATCATCTCTCCAGTCAAATGCTCTGGCAATATTTTGTAAATTGTCATATCCGGATGGAGATACCTCCGATGAAGGTAATTCTGCAATGGTTTTAACGATTTTACCATTCAAATCGGTAACAGTAACTGTGGATGGAAATCCGTATGCGGTAACCAGGTAAGAAAAAGGTTTGCGAATGGTTTCCACCATCATGTAGCTTTTATCTGGAGATAGGGTTACTCTGGCATAAATAGTGGGCTTGCCGATCAAACTTTCTACGCCATTTGTATTTTTTACAAGCTGTGAAGTGGCAAAGAATTCAAAAAGCTGCTCATCAAAAGGAGATTTAATCAAATCCTGATAAGTTACGCTTGGAGATGCTTTGCCAAGATTTTGTTGTATGGTTGGCCCTTTAGGTGCCAGTGGTTTTTTGGGGGCTGTACTGGCAAGTTTTGTTACAGCGCGATAAATAATCGTTTGATCGTTCAACCAAGTTAAACCACTTCCCAATACCGTGTTTAAGTAAGCCTTATTGATTTTTGTTGCTTTTTTAGTTGCAATATCAATAATGTAAAGATCAACACCCTTCTGTGTTGTGTTTGTAAAAGCAATCTTGTTTTCTGATGGATTCCAAATGAGATTTCCTGCATAAAGCGGGGATGGCAAGCCTGCCACCTGAAAAGTCTGGCTGGATTTAATATTCTTTAAACTGAAATTATTAATAAAATTCTGCCTGCTCGGAGAATAGTTGTTAGGATTTAATCTTAACCCTGCAATACGGTATTCTGGCATGGCCAGCTCTTCAACAGAGGGGTAAGAGTTGCGCTCACTAAATAGCACCCACTCAGCCTTACCATCAATGCTAACACTAGGTGTAGGTTTTGCCAGAAGCAATTCCGAGATTTCTTTCGGTGGACTTTGATAATTGATAGCGTCCTGTGCAGATGTATTCATAGATACAAGTGCACCTGCTATAAATAGATAGAGGTGAAGTTTTTTAATCATTTCCGGTTTGTTTGATAATTAACTGTCAAATATTGCAAAATTTGCATACTCCAAGGGTAACTTCTTGTTTACAAGTGCAAAATTCTGAGATACAACATAAAATTTAGCTGGCTTTTCGTCATTTAACTATAGGTACTCCGTATGCTTTCTACAGAGTTGGTAATCATTTGTTTTAAAACCCCTAAGTCATTATCATTAAGTTTTTGAATGTATACACAGGATTTTCCCGTTTTGTGTTTTCCAAATCTGCCTAAAAGCTGATCACGGTGTTTAAACTCAGGCGACAAATAAAGAACAATAGCATTTTTTCTGGGCGAAAAACCAATTAGCGGCGCATCACCAGCTCTACCACTCTCGTATATGTAGTGGTAGCTTCCAAAACCAATAATAGCATTTCCCCACATTTTTGCTTCTAATCCGGTTACATCAGCTATTATTGCCGATAACTCGAAGCAATCAGCCCTCTTTAAATCATCAGAAACTGCGTTTAAAAAATCCTCAACACTGCTATCGTTTTCCGTTGTTTTGTTTTTTGCCATATTAGTGGTGCCAAAAGCTAATTTAAGTGAGGTTTTTAATCACTAAAAGCAAACAAAAATAGCCATCACACAGATGGCTATTTTTGTTTAAAAGAATAACTCTTTTTATGGTGTGCCTGCCCTCCGCGGATGTCCCGCTCACAGGACTTTTTTATCGTCCTTTTACGGTAAACAATTTAGTGAATCCTTGGTTTTAACGTGTGAGATAATTTTAAACATTTTCAAATAAATGTTAATATCTTAAAATTAGAAACAAGAAGAAGCAATTTTTGCATGAATTTTAGCTTTTTCTACATAAAAGCAGGCTTCTGAACATTTAAATCATCACTCTATATGTCTGAACTAAATTACGATCTGTTTTTTCAGCTTGGTTCAATATCTTCAATGGGTTATTTTATTTATCATGTAGATGAGCGTAAATTTTCTTATCTCAATAAATCCTTTTCCGAAATTCTGGAAATTGAACAAAGCGACCTGAAGTCGTTACCTCAGCAAATATTGCATCAGGTACATCCTGAAGACCGTGAGCATGCGATGTTTTGTTTCGAAGAGTGTTTATTGGATAATGAAGAAAAAATGTACGAGGTGAGGTTAAAGATAAGTGGAAGGGAAAAGTATATCAGAGTGGTTGTTTCTCCCTTGCATCGAAGGGATAATATCGACTTAGTTGGCACTGTGGAAGATACCACCATCATGCGGCATAATAAAATTCATATAGAACAGATTAATTCCCGCAAGAACATTACCCTGGAAGTATTGGCTCATGATCTTAAAGAACCTCTTGGGATGATGAAGTTAGCCGCTTCGTCTATTGAACAGGGATTGGCAAAAAATGAAGATGCAGAAATGTCAAGTGGTATCGCGTTTATCAAAAACATGTGCGAAAGAAATCTTTTATTAATCCGGAGTATGATCAATAAAGAGTTCTTAAAATCTTCAGAGGTAGAAATAGGAAAAGAGAGAACCGATATTGTGCTCGAACTGCGCGATGTAATCCGGTTTTTCAAGCGTTCCAAGATCGGAAAAACAAGAACATTTGTTTTCGAAGCCTCAGCAAACAAAATTTTTCTGCAGTTAGATAGCATGAAATTTCTACAGGTAATTAACAACTTAATTTCAAATTCGCTAAAATTCACTGATGATAATGGAATTATCCGGCTTCATGTTCAGGAATTGGAAAACAGTGTTTTGCTTACTGTTGCCGATAATGGGATTGGAATACCCGAGCCCTTGCAGCCTGGCCTCTTTACCCGTTTGCCCCAAACGCTGCGGTCAGGATTGAGAGGTGAGGAATCCGGAGGTTTCGGAATGAGCATTATCAAGGCAATTGTTGATTTACATCAAGGAAAAATATGGTTCGAGAGCAAAGTTGGTCTGGGAACAACCTTTTACATTAAGCTCCCTAAGTAGGTGTTTTTAAAATTAAATGAACGTAAGTTATATTTGAGTTATGATTAACATTATTCTTGCGGACGATCATAACATTATCCGGACTTCTCTAAAAGCGCTTATCGAAAAGCATGAAGGCATTAAAGTTGTAGCAGAAGTATCAGATGGTTCAGCCGTTTTAGAACTCCTTGAAAAAGGATTAAAAGCCGACATCATACTTTCAGATATTTTAATGCCACAGTTAGATGGAATCAGTTTAACAAGCCAGATTAAAGCGCGTGGATATGAAACCAAAGTCGTTGTTTTATCAATTCTCGACGATGAAAAATACGCATCAAATGCCTTTGTGTCAGGTGCTTTCGCTTACCTCTCAAAAGACATTGAAGAGGATGAATTATTGTTCTGTTTACAGCATGTAATGAAAGGAAAACGCTACCTTTCTTCCAATTTATGCATCTCTATTTTAGAACGTTTTAACACTCAGTTAAACATGCTTGCCCAAAAAAGCAGTAATAAAATAAATTTTACGGAGCGTGAAATAAATGTATTAACACTCATTTCAGAAGGCCTGACTAACCAGGAAATTGCTGACAAATTATACCTGAGCAGACGCACTGTAGAAAGTCAAAGGGAAGCTCTGATCAGTAAAACCGGCACAAAAAATTCAGCATCATTAGTGCGTTTTGCAATGATAAATGGCTACGTATTATAATAAATCAGCCCCTTTTACGCTTCAAATTAAGGCGATTTGAATAAACCGTAAAAAATCGGGTATTTCTACAAATAACATCCCAGCAGCCGGATTTGTTACTTTAGAACATTATCCCGGTTTACTATGGAAACACTAAATTTTGAGTGCGATATTTACAAGTATAAACAACCTCTGTTTGATAAGGCACTATCCTATACACGTGATGAAGATGAAGCCGCCGACCTGGTTCAGGATACTTTCATGAAAGCTTTTCGGTTCTCGGCAAAATTCGAACTCGGTAGTAATGTTAGAGCCTGGTTATTTACCATACTGAAGAATACGTTTTTAAACCATTATCATAAAGTAAAAAGAAAGAATGACTTGGTTCAACAAGAGGAGAATCTTTCTTCGGCACAGTTAGTGACCAGCGCAACAATCAATGCAGGTGCTGGTAAGTTTATGATGGAAGATATTCAAAAGGCCTTGCTAATGTTACCAGAGGATAGCAGATACTGTTTTTGCAGATATTTTGAAGGATACAAGTACCATGAAATTTCCGATGAACTCAATATTCCACTTGGCACGGTAAAAACCAAAATTCATATTGCCAGGGGGCTCCTTAAAAAAATGCTAAAAAACTATAAAGACAGGACCGCCGCGTAAATAATGTCGCCGTAAATAGGTTATGTAGATAATTAATCCCTTGCAAATGAAACAATAATTTGTGCACAATTGTTATTTTTGTGCACTCTTTCATGTTTGAGCACATGTTTGGGTTTAGATATGGGATAGGTTGGGGAACCTATCCCTTTTTTTATAAACCTTAACGGTTTTCCGCTTTGATTTGTCTCATTTCGGTTTTAAGCATTTCGAGTTGCTCTTTGGCTTGTTTACTTTCCAGATAAAAATAAATTGCTGTAGCCAAAAATATTTTTCCCAAAATAAATACTGCCGCAAAAACCCATCGCCAGGCTTTGTGTATTCGCATTTGGTTCGATTCAGACTCGACTTCGATGTACCGCTCGCGGGTATTTTTATCCTGACTGTCTTTTTCGAAATCCTCGTAGTAAGGACGATTTGTTAAACCCCGTTCCCGAAGTTGTATTTCATTTACTTCGTCTTCAATTTTCTTGAAAAGTCCACTTGGGGGTTCAATAGCCATCCCTTGAGCTAATAACTCCATATCATATTCCAGCTGGTCAAGGGCATCTCCAAATTCCGGGCTTTGCTTTTTAAGAAGCAATACTTGCGCTGTTTCTTCCGCAGTGGCAACACCCATTACGTAGGTTTCCAGCAAACCGCTGTTTATTATTTCTTTAATTTCCACGTACCCTCCTCATTTTATCTACTGATAACCTTAGCTGATTCCGAATTTCATCTTCGTTTTTTTTAAGCGTAACAGCCAGGTAAGCAATAGATTTGCCACTGTAGTAAACAGCACAAAAAATTTCCTTTTCCAACTCGCTTAGTACCTCAAGGTTTTTGGTTTGTCGGGGCTCAATACACATGGGTATTGTTTGTGCTGCAAGCTTACGCTGTGCATACTGCCTCAATTGAAACCAAATATTAAGATTATTGCTTTCCTGAACATTAAATTCCTTCGCAAAAGATGTGAGTATGAATGCCATCTGATCTTCTGCCTTTTGATGATCCTGTACAATTCCATTGATATAGCCTAACAACATGGCGGCATATTTATTATAAAACCAACGGATATCCATCGGTTCGGCAGACGGGACGTTAAAAACTGCGTTGAACATTGATATGAATTGATCTTAATCAGTTGCAAGATAAGGGCAAATTTTTAAAACTGACTAAAAATTGCCATAAATATTTACATAGGTTAATAGCCAACGAAACTTAATTTTTGTTTTATTACTGATTTAATTTCTTCAAATTTACCTTATGAAAATTGCAACATATAACGTCAACGGAATTAACGGTCGCTTACCTGTTTTATTAAAATGGCTGGAAGAAACCCAACCTGACGTAGTGTGTTTACAGGAGTTAAAGGCACCCGATGAAAAATTTCCGCTTGAAGCAATTAATGATGCGGGCTATAATGCCATCTGGCACGGGCAGAAAAGTTGGAATGGAGTAGCTATTCTGGCTAAGGGGTTAGAAATTAAAGAATTAAGAAGAGGGTTGGATGGCGACCCCGACGACTTACATAGCAGGTATATAGAGGCAGAAATTAACGGTATTGTTATTGGATGCCTCTACCTTCCGAACGGAAATCCTGCACCAGGCCCAAAATTTGATTATAAGTTATCGTGGTTTGAACGGTTCACTGAACATGCAGCCAGGTTATTAAGCTACAATGTCCCTGTGGTTCTCGCAGGTGATTATAATGTTATCCCAACGGAAAGAGACGCATATAAGCCTGAAAGGTGGGTCGAGGATGCGCTTTTCCGACCAGAAACCCGGCAGGCTTTTGAAAAATTGCTCGCTCAGGGATGGACCGATGCCATTCGAAAATTATATCCTGATGACACCATTTATACTTTCTGGGATTATTTCCGCAATGCCTATGGCAGAAATGCCGGATTAAGAATAGACCATTTTTTATTAAGCCCGCAAATGAATGATAGGTTGAAAGCGGCTGGCGTCGATCGGGAAGTAAGGGGATGGGAAAAAACAAGTGATCACGGGCCGGTTTGGATAGAGGTTGAAATTTAAATCTCTACATTTATCATGTTCACATCGTATGAAGTAACGTTACCTCGTCGGTCATTCCAGATAATAATGCCTGATTTTCTGTAAATTTTCATCAAGTTCATAAACGAGTGGTTTCGCGGTCGGTATTTCTAATGCGGTTACTTCATCATTGCTCAAGCGATCAATATATTTTATTAAGGCCCTTAGGCTATTGCCGTGTGCAACAATAATTACCTTTTCATTTTTGCTGATGGCTGGAACGATTGATTCGTTCCAGTAAGGCAGTACACGTGCAATTGTATCACCAAGATTTTCAGTTTTTGGAATTTCTTCGGCACTTAAATATTGGTACCGGCAATCATGCGCGGGGTAGCGATCATCACTTGCATCTACCGCGGGAGGTTCCTCATCAGGATCTCTTCGCCATTTCTGTACCTGATCAAATCCATATTTCCCGGCGGTATCTTGTTTATTTAAACCCTGTAAAGCACCATAAAAACGTTCGTTTAAATGCCAGCTTTTATATTCCGGGATCCATAAGTGATCTAAATCTTCTAAAATAATATGTAAAGTTTTAATAGCCCGCTTCAGTACAGAGGTAAAAGCAATATCAAAATTATAATCATGCTTCTTTAAAATCTCTCCAGCCTTCTTTGCTTCTTCATGCCCATTGGTTGATAAATCTACATCAGTCCAACCTGTAAAACGGTTTTCCAGATTGTAAACACTTTCCCCATGACGAACGAGTACGATTTTTTTCATAATATATTGATAGCAAACTAATCGGCAGATTGTTTATCAGAAATATGTTAAATATCTCCTTAAAGCAAAAGGCTTGAATCGGTAATTCAAGCCTTTAATCTATTGGTTTTCGTTAAGCTCCTGCTGTTTTTTTAATGCTTCTTTTTGATCACTCAGATCTTTGTAAAAGAAATACGCGCCAAAGCCAACTATCAAAATAATGTTACTAGGCTTAAAACTATGGTCAAGCCAATAACTGAATGACGGTATATGTCCACTTAAACTTGCTTTTATGCTTGGCCAGGAATTCAATGTAAAAATGATAACAATCATTAATAAAACCCTTATAAAGGTGTTAATAGCAATTTTACCATAGTTTATCTTTTCAACCTCCATTATTTAAATTCTCTAAAATCCTGCCCGTCTTTAATGTTCAGCAAGCTTTCGTAAATTAAGCTGATTACATTATCCACATCTTCCTTATGTACCATCTCTACAGTAGTGTGCATGTAACGCAGGGGTAGGGAAATTAATGCCGATGGAACACCTCCATTCGAGTAGGCAAAGGCATCAGTATCGGTTCCGGTTGAACGCGACGAAGCCTGGCGCTGAAACGGAATTTCGTTTTTCTCTGCCGTTTTAATTAACAGTTTATTCAGGTTGGTTTGAACAGCCGGAGCATACGATACTACTGGACCTTTCCCTGCCGATAAATCGCCCTGGGTATTTTTGTTAATCATCGGTGTAGTTGTATCATGGGTTACATCCGTAATAATGGCAACATTTGGTTTAATACGCTGAGCTATCATTTCTGCACCACGTAAACCAATTTCTTCCTGTACCGAGTTAACAATGTATAAACCGAAAGGAAGTTTTTTCTTGTTTTCTTTTAACAAACGGGCCACCTCAGCAATCATGAAGCCACCTACGCGATTATCTAAGGCACGGCCAACATAATAACGGTCGTTCAGAATCATGAATTCATCTTCATAGGTAATAACACATCCAACGTGAATACCCAGTTGTTCTACTTCTTCTTTTGATGTACAGCCGCAGTCAAGAAAAATATTTTTAAGCTCAGGGGCTTGCTCTTTTTCTCCATGGCGGGTGTGGATTGCAGGCCAGCCGAATACAGCTTTTACCAGTCCTTTTTCAGTATGAATATTTACACGCTTCGAAGGCGCAATCTGATGGTCTGAACCTCCGTTGCGAATAACATAAATCAGTCCGTCATTGGTAATATAATTTACATACCATGATATTTCATCAGCATGTGCTTCAATCACTACCTTATAAGCTGCCTTCGGGTTAATAACTCCAACAGCAGTACCATAGTTGTCTACAAAATGCTCGTCAATATATGGCTTCAGGTAATTCAACCACAATTTTTGACCTTCCCATTCGTAGCCGGTAGGGGCAGGGTTATTTATATATTCTTCTAAAAACTGAAGTGATTTTTTGGTCACCACAGCAACGTGTTTTTTCTTTTCGTCGTCTTTTTTCTTAGCCATGTGATATTGGTTTTACCAGCAGGATACAAAAAACATAAAATTTATATTTCTTCGTGCTTCTGTGGTTCTTCGTTATTTAATGTTAATTCCATTACTACAAAATCGTACCCGTCTTTAAAGAAGGTTTTTTCTGTTTCATGAAAGCCAAATTTATAATAAAATTCTTTAGCATTTACCCTGGCATTGCACCATAACTTAGATGCTTTCTGAATTTTACAAAAATCCAGCAGATATTCCATTAGCCTGCTTCCCAGTCCCGATTTCTGAAAATTACTGGATATGGCCAGTTTTCTGAATTGGTATACATCTCGTTTATTGAATAAGGAAACCACGCCTGTAAGCTTATGGTCAAGGTAAAGTCCGAAATGTATTCCTTCAAAATCATCATCAAGTTTCACACTGTCGAAAGGTAGTTCGGGGTACATTACTTCATGGCGGATACGCCAGGTAAGGGAAGGGAATATTTGTTCAATCTGGATGGTGGGTGCAAGATCAGCTGGTTTTACCATAAAATTTATAAATTAATATATTCAAAATGATAATGGCCGTCAATCCATAGCAAAAGAAATTCCAGCCACCTTTATCCCACAAAAGCAAACCTAAAGCCGAACCACAGCTGGCACCGATAAAGCTAACGGACATGAAAATAGTATTCAAACGGTTCCTGGCTTCCGGAATTAAGGTGTAAATCCGTGTTTGATTGGTTACGTGTATGGCCTGCTGCCCGATATCGATCAAAACAATTCCAATTACAAATAAGTACAAATGGTTGCCAGTAAAATAGAAAAGCGCAACACTCACCATCTGTAAAATAAACCCAATCATCAGGTTCTGTCTCGGATTATTTCCATCGCTTAATTTGCCCACAAGCGGGGCGGCCAGGGCACCTGCTGCACCGGCAATTCCAAACAAACCAATTTGCAGCGTCTGGAAATTAAAAGGAGGATTAGCAAGAAACAGCACCATGGTTGTCCAGAAGGCACTGATAATGGCAAAGGCCAAAAAGTTAATGATTGATGTCTCCCTCAATACGGGTTGTGTTTTAATGTAGCTGAACATAGAAGTCATCAGCTGGCGATACCCGCCCTTAAAAGACGGATAGCTTTGAGGAAAACGTTTTGCCATTAAACCAATCAGCAACAAACATATTCCCGCTGCAATGTAGTAAACGGCTCTCCATCCCAGCCAAAAGCCTATACTACCGCTTACCGCTCTGGAAGCCAAAATACCAACCAGTAATCCACTCATAATTGAGCCTATATTGGCTCCACGATTTTCATCGGTACTTAAATTAGCGGCAAGCGGTAAAATAAGCTGAGGCACTATAGAGCAGCAGCCAATTAACAGTGAGGCAATCTCGAGTAAAAAAAAAGTATGTGAAACGGCGGCAACAAGTAAGGCTAAAATGGCCAAACCGGTTATAAATAGTATTTGCTTCTTGCGCTCAAACATATCGCCAAGCGGTACTAACAGGAATAAACCCAGCGCATAGCCAATCTGGGTGATGTAGGTGATGCGCCCTGCGTAGGTTTCCGATAAGTTGAAATCTTTTGCAATCAGGATTACCAGTGGCTGGCAGTAATAAATGTTTGCAACTATCAAACCCGTGCAAAAGGCCATCAGTAATATATCAATCCGTGATAATTTTGTAGTAATCTGCATAATTGTCTTAATTCACTGGTCACCGCTCACGAGTTCCATATACATTTTTTGTGTATTTGTTGAATGATGACGGTTGAGAGTTTTTACAAAGGTATATTTCCGTGTTTCTTTCTGGGGTTATTTACTACTTTATTCTCCAGCATTTTAAAAGCTTTGATCAGTTTAATACGCGTTTGCGCTGGTTCTATTACTTCATCAATAAACCCACGTTCTGCGGCGCGGTAAGGATTCGCAAAAATTTCTGAATACAGTTTTTCTTTCTCCAGCCATTTCTCTTCCGGGTTCTCAGCCATTGAAATCTCTTTCTTGAAAATAATTTCTGCCGCTCCTTTAGCACCCATTACGGCAATTTCTGCACTAGGCCAGGCATAATTCATATCCGCACCGATATGTTTGCTGTTCATTACATCATATGCCCCGCCATAAGCTTTTCGGGTTATTACAGTGATACGTGGTACCGTGGCTTCGCTAAATGCGTATAATAATTTAGCTCCGTTCGATATAATACCATTCCATTCCTGATCGGTACCAGGGAGAAAACCAGGAACGTCCTCAAAAACCAATAGCGGTATATTAAAACAATCGCAAAAACGTACAAACCTCGCGGCTTTAACTGAAGAATTACTGTCAAGAACACCAGCAAGATAGGCGGGCTGGTTGGCTACAATCCCTATGCTTCTGCCTGCAAGGCGCGCAAAGCCGACAACAATATTCTCGGCAAAATCTTTATGCACTTCCAAAAAAGAACCGCTATCGCTTACAGCAGATATTACCTCCCGCATGTCGTACGGCTGAGATATATTTTCGGGTAAGAGTTGGTCTAACAGCACCCTGCTTTCATCAGCCAAATCATAGGGAAGTGAAGCTGGTATTTCCTCACAATTCTGAGGCATGTAACTCAAGAGTTTTTTTACATGGCTTATTGCCTCTATTTCATTGGCACAGGCAAAATGTGTTACACCGGATTTGGTAGCGTGGGTAGTTGCCCCCCCTAGTTCCTCTGAAGTGACTTCTTCATGGGTTACTGTTTTTACCACGTTTGGACCAGTAACAAACATATACGAAGTATGCTCAACCATCAAAATAAAATCGGTAATTGCAGGAGAATACACAGCACCACCGGCACATGGCCCCATAATCGCCGATAGCTGCGGGATCACGCCCGATGCCTGAACGTTCTTGTAAAAAATATCAGCATAGCCGCCCAATGAAACTACCCCTTCCTGTATTCGCGCACCTCCACTATCATTCAGGCCAATCAGGGGAGCCCCGTTTTTCATGGCCATATCCATTATCTTACAGATTTTTTCGGCGTGAGTTTCAGACAAGGATCCCCCAAACACAGTAAAGTCCTGAGAAAAAATGTAGGTTAACCGGCCGTTTATGGTGCCGTAACCGGTAACTACGCCATCTCCAGGATATTGCTCACGCTCCATTCCAAAGTCTGTGCTGCGGTGGGTTACCAGCATACCTATCTCTTCAAAACTACCTTCATCCATTAAAAAGTGAATACGCTCACGCGCTGTTAACTTTCCTTTTTGATGCTGACTGTCAATCCGTAGCTGGCCACCGCCAAGCTGAGCCTGTTTTATTTTATCCTGAAGTAGTGCTATCTTTTTATCCATAAACCGCAATTAACAGAATCTAAATTTAAAAATTAGTCCTGTGAATGCAAGTACATAATTAACCTTTGTTTTTGATTGTAAGTAAAGATAGAAAGTACCGCTGTATCACCGGGTAGCAAATCAAAACATTGGCGGCTTTGAAATTCAATCGCTTAGTGTTTTGAGATTATGTGTCAATCCGATAATTTTTTTTCAGATATACATTGAAAAACCAATTAAGCGTTTACTTTTGTACAACACATTAGAATAAGATTAGAGAACCATCATGCTTTTCAGAAAGTATAAATACCTCATCGTAACAGCATTTATGCTCATCTTTGTTGCAAAGATGGGGATTTCTGGAGCGCCGGTATTTTTTTCGAGCATTGATAAAGACATGATGAAGGCTGTAATTATGCAGATTGAGCTTGAACATGACGGTGGAAAAGATACTGCTAAAGATACAGCCAAGTTTACTGATTTTAAGCTGGTAGAACTAAACCACCCAATTTTCTCGTACGAGTTTTCTTCCAGTCATTTCATTTTAAAAAGTAGTTTCATAGAGCATTTCCGCCGCTATGCCGATCCGTATCATCCAACGGTTCCAACACCTCCCCCAAACCTTATTTAATATCCCCTTCTTAATCTAAATTCTTTCAGCAAAGCTGTATGCTGCTGCGCGCTGGTGTTTACATCCGCCACGGCAAGTACCTACGGAATTGTTTATTTTTCAGCGTACCAGATATTAATATCGTTATGAAACAGTCAGATCATTCGTCATCAGGCATAGATATAAAAAAGTATTTTCTCAAAAAGAACCTTAAAAAGGATCTCCCATCAAGTATTGTGGTTTTTTTGGTGGCCTTGCCACTTTGTTTAGGTATTGCACTTGCTTCTGGTGCTCCGTTATTTGCTGGTCTGGTAACTGGTATTATCGGCGGGATAGTTGTAGCCTCTGTTAGTGGTTCACAACTAAGTGTAAGCGGCCCGGCGGCTGGGTTAACCGTAATTGTACTGGGAGCTATAACTTCACTCGGCAATTATCCTACTTTCTTACTGGCTGTAGTTTTAGCAGGGGTTCTTCAGCTAATTCTGGGCCTGGTTAAGGCTGGTACAATAGGCAATTACTTTCCTTCTAGCGTTATCGAAGGAATGCTTGCGGCCATCGGACTCATTTTAATACTCAAACAGCTTCCGCACGCTTTAGGGGTTGATACTGATTTTACAGGTGATGAAGGATTTTTTCAGCAAGATCATGAGAATACGTTTTCGGCTATTTCCGCCGCTATTGGTCATTTTAGTCTGGGTGCTGTAGTAATTAGTCTCCTGTCAATAGCTATTCTGCTTTTCTGGCCTAAGTTAACGAAGCTCGCCATTGTGCCTGCACCGCTATTAGTGGTTATCCTTGGTGTGGCTGGTACCGTATTTTTCGCGCAAACAGGACATCCGCTCCGGCCAGATCAAATGGTGAAAATACCCGTAGTAGGAGGGTTCAGTGAATTTTTAGGTCTGTTTACCATACCCGATTTTTCTCAACTAGGCAACAAAAATGTTTACATCGTTGCGATAACAATAGCCGTTGTGGCAAGTTTGGAAACGCTGTTGAGCATTGAAGCTATCGATAAAATCGATCCCATCAAAAGGGTTTCTCCAACGAACAGAGAATTGATGGCACAAGGTATTGGCAATATCGCCAGCGGTATGGTCGGCGGTTTACCCTTAACCTCTGTAATCGTCAGAAGTTCCGCAAATGTAAATGCCGGTGGAAGAACTAAAATGTCAGCTATTTTTCATGGAGGGTGGTTGTTATTGTCACTGTTGTTCATTCCACAAGTCATTAACATGATTCCGTTATCCTGTTTAGCGGCAATCCTCCTTGTAACAGGTTATAAACTTACCAGGTTGAGCCTCTTTAAGCATATGTACCACAAGGGCTGGGATCAGTTTGTGCCATTTGTGGTGACCATCGTTGCAGTTTTATTCTCCGACTTGCTTAAAGGAGTAGCTGTGGGTATGCTCGTTTCGATTTTCTATCTGTTGCGCACCAACATGCGTAACCCTTACTTTTATAGAATTACCAATGATGGCGATAAAAAAAATGTGAGGATCAAACTGGCGGAAGAAGTGTCATTTTTAAATAAAGCAGCAATTCAGGTTGTACTAACCAATATTCCAAGAGAAACCAACGTCATTATAGATGGCTCAAATGCACGATATATTGATCCTGATGTACTGGAAACTATTTTTAATTACAAACACAATGCTTATACGAAGGGCATCATTGTCACCCTCGAAAACATCCGGAAGCATTACACTGTTCCCAAATTAACCAATCAGATTTTAGAAGATATAAATAAATAAGGTTACAGGTTTACAACCTAACAAGCCACATCATTATAAATATGATGGTAGCCTGTAACTATCTCCATAATGCAGCACCAGCATTCAATTAAGCTAATTAGTATAATCTTCAGGCCCCGGTTATTCCCGGGGCTTTATTCTGCTGCAGAGTTTGGCATATTCCCTGCATGCCCTTTGTTTCCTTTTTCCGCATCTTCACGGGCTTCTTCCGAACCAAAGTCCCCTCTGCCAAAATTTCTTCCAAGGTTACCAGCATCAGATTTTACTTTGTTTTTATCACTGTTTTCATCACTATGGTGACGTGGTACAAGCTGATCAGGCATGTTGCTTTTATCGGCACTGTTATCTGCGTTTTTGTCCTTCAAATTGTCATTCTCGTTTTTCATAATGTCTTGCTTTGATCTATTTAGAACAGCAGAAACCTGTGATAGTTTGATGAGAATGATCCGATACTAAATAAAAATCCACCGCAATGTGCATGTGTTGTCATTGCGATAATCTTTTAGAAAAAGAAAAACCCTCGATTGCTCAAGGGTTTTAGATATAAATAATAAGATAATTTATGGTATCCTGTTCAGAATATTTGTAATTAATCTTCTGCTAAAAACGGATAACGATAATCGGTTGGAGACTCGAAAACCTCTTTAATCGTACGTGGAGAAACCCAACGTAGCAGATTAATCATCGAACCTGCTTTGTCATTTGTACCAGAACCTCTGGCACCACCAAATGGTTGCTGTCCCACCACTGCACCGGTACATTTATCATTGATGTAAAAATTACCTGCAGAGTTACGCAAAGCATGGCTGGCCTTTTCAATCGCATAACGATCTTGTGCAATGAAAGCACCAGTCAAAGCATATGGAGATGTGGTATCAATTACTTCTAGAATAGAATCGAAGTCTTTATCAGCATAAACATAAACCGTTAAAACAGGTCCGAATAGTTCTTCACACATTGTAGTGTATTTCGGATCCTCAACCACTAAAACAGTTGGCTCAATAAAATAACCTTTGCTCTTATCATAATTACCACCGGCAATTATTTCAACACCTTTGTCCTGCTTAGCCTGGTCAATGTATTTCGCCAGTTTATCGAATGAACGCTCGTCGATAACCGCATTAATAAAATTGGTGAAGTCTTCAGTACCGCCCATTTTAAATGAAGCGATATCACGCAGCATTTGCGATTTAATTTCAGGCCATAAACTTTCTGCTATATACACACGACTGGCAGCAGAACATTTCTGTCCCTGATATTCGAAAGCGCCGCGTACAATTGCCGTGCTTGCAATGTCAGTTTGTGCCGAAGGGTGAACAAGGATAAAATCTTTACCACCTGTTTCGCCAACAATACGTGGGTAAGATCTGTACTTATGGATATTTGTTCCAATCGTTTTCCAGATTTCCTGGAATACTTTAGTGGACCCTGTAAAGTGAATGCCTGCAAAATCAGGGTGATTGAAAATCACTTCACCTGTTTCAGGGCCATCTGCGTAAACTAAGTTGACTACACCATCTGGTAAACCAGCCTCGCGGAAAATTTCCATTAAAAGATTGGCTGCGTAAACCTGCGTATCAGCAGGCTTCCAAACCACAACATTACCCATCATAGCTGCAGACGCCGGTAAGTTAGCTGCAATAGCTGTAAAGTTGAACGGCGTTAAAGCGAAAACAAAACCTTCTAACGGGCGTTGCTCAACACGGTTCCAGCTGCCACGAGGAGATACTGGCGGCTGTTGCTTGTAAATTTCAGACATATAACTTACGTTGAAACGTAGAAAGTCAATCAGCTCACAAGCTGCATCAATCTCTGCCTGGTAAGCATTTTTGCTTTGACCCAGCATAGTTGCTGCATTTAATTTATAACGGTATTTTCCGGCAATTAAATCAGCAGCTTTTAAAAAGATCGCCGCTCTGTGTTCCCATGCCAGGTTTTCCCAATCTTCTTTTGCCGCTAAAGCCGCATCAATTGCCTGGGTAATATGAGTTTTATCCCCAATGCTAAACTGGGCAAGAATGTGTTGATGATCATGTGGAGGAACAACCTTACCTTTTTTGGCTGTATGTACAGGTTTGCCACCAATATACATCGGAATGTCTTGCTGGTGTGAACGGGCTTCAGCAAGTGCCTCTTTCAAAAGGGCACGTTCTTTACTGCCAGGGCCGTAGTTTAATATAGGTTCGTTTACCGGAGTGGGTACGTTAAAAAATCCTTTAAGCATAGTGTATTTTTTATGAGTTGCACAAAGATAGGGCTTTTTAACAGATGCAATTCTATTATTCTGTAAAGAAAATAAAGCAAACGTTTGTGTTACCTGTCACTGCGTTCTTCCATATTTAAATTCGTATCAAAGGGGCTTTTCGTAAACGGATATATCGTTTGTTTAACAAAGCCTTTTGGATATTCCGCCTCATGTACTCCGGTTCCTGCAGGCCACTCTTTGCCGGGCAGATAGTACGTGCCGAACATCATGTCTATAAAAGGAAAGATCGATGCGAAATTATGTCCATAATATTTAGGATCCTCGCAATGATGCCAATGATGGTACTGTGGAGTAGTGAAAATATATTTCAGAAAACCAAAATTGATTCGGGTATTGGCATGGATTAATACAGCATGGATCGCAATGAATATGATGTAAACGTTAAATACCGTTGAAGAAAAACCCAGAATATACAATGGAATGAAGGTCATTGCACGCGTAAAAAAGATGTCGATAAAATGCGTTCGGCTGCCCGCCAGCCAGTCCATATTTTGTGTAGAATGATGGATGGAGTGAAAGCGCCATAGCGAAACGCGGGTATGAAAAAACCGGTGCGCCCAATATTGAAATAAATCTGTCGTAAAAAAAGCTAAAAACAAAGCAACAATAAATGGTAACCCCTGTACCCATGTATGAAGCTTATCGAGTCCCATCCAGCCAAAAAATAAAACGGCCGGCTTTTGGGTAATAATTCCAAAAAACTGAATAAATAAATGGCTGATTACAAAATAGGTTAAATCGGTTCGCCACTCTTCATGGAATTTAGTCTGACTATCATTTTTCGGGAAAAATAGTTCAAGCGGTACAAAAATCGCTACCATTAACAGTAAGTCCAAAATCATCCAGTCCAAACCAAAATGCCAGGAAGATTTTGCAACATCCCTGCCTTCTACACTCAATGCGCCTAAAACAACAGCAAGTGCTGCCAGTGCAAAACCAGGCCATCCCCATTTTAGTTTTTTGCTAAGAATAATACTCAATGCAGCGAAGAAAAATGAAGCAATCACTCCGCCAAGCATAAGCGCTTCCATACTCTCTTTGGTATAAACCTCCCGGAATTCAGGTGTGGTCAACTTTTCCGGATAATGGAAACACAAAATCCCAAGTAATGCTAAAACAGCTAAAAAAATGGATATGTAGCCGCTTATCTGGCCCTGGCCAACTATTAAACGCTTGTTAGGAGACATAAGATAGAGTTTTGTTAATCAGCAATTATACCAAAAAACTTCCTTTGATTAACCCACTTAATTAAAAAACTACTCCACTTCAAAATCTTGAGATAATCAGACAAACATTTCCTATTGGATGAGGGTTGCTTTATAGGGCATCCCACTGGGCAATGCTTTTATTTTAAATAATCTGTACTTTTGAAAACAACGAATTATGTTCCTTAATTATTTACGCCTTTTATTACTTCCTTTCTCGTTAATTTACGGCCTGGCCATTACCCTTCGTAAAAAGCTTTACGATTGGGGCCTGATGCGTTCAGTTAAATTCGATTTACCTGTAATATGTGTCGGCAACCTGGCTGTTGGCGGATCAGGAAAAACACCAACAACAGAATACCTGGTCAGGCTTCTTGCCAGTTATAAAATTGCAATTCTAAGCAGGGGATATGGTCGTACGACAAAGGGATTTGTTCTTGCAGATCACAATGCAACCGCCCTGACGATTGGCGATGAGCCTCTGCAATACTACCAGAAGTTCGATAATGTTACCGTCGCTGTTTGCGAAGACAGGGTAGCAGGCATTGAAAGGTTAAAAGAAAACCATGATTTGGTTATTCTGGACGATGCATTTCAGCATCGCGCAGTTCGGGCTGGGTTAAATATTTTACTTTTTGAATTCAGGAAACTGGGTACGCTACAGTTTTTACTTCCTGCAGGAAATTTAAGAGATGTCTTCTCTTCAAGGAAAAGAGCCGATGTATTACTGGTAACCAAATCCCCGGTTCCATTATTACATGTTGCCCAACAGGCATCAATAAATGAATTGCAACCCAACAATACACAAAAGGTATTACATTCCTACCTGAAATATGCCGATTTGCAGCACCTATATAACGAAGAGGAGAGTCTCCCACTCGATACAATCAAGGACTATGAAATTTTTCTGTTAACCGGAATTGCCAATCCTGCGCCACTTATCGAAGAACTTCAAAAGTATTCCGAAACCATTCATCATGAAGAATTTCCTGATCATTATGCATTTAAATCTGAAGACATAAAGCGGTTTAAAAAAGCATTTGAATCGGGTATCAAAAAAGAAAAAATCATCATCACAACAGAAAAGGATAGTAAGCGTTTAAAAGCTGCGGGATTTAAAGATTTACTGGTAAATTTACCCGTATATTTTTTACCCATCGAGGTTGAATTATTTGAAGAAGATAAGATTACCTTTGATGAACTTATTTTAAACTATGTTAAGAGCAATAGAAGAAACAGTTGAATATATTAAACGTAAAACCGAAAACTTCAAACCAGAAATAGGTATCATCCTGGGCACCGGCTTGGGTGGCTTGGTAAAAGAAATTGAAGTAGAGCATCAGTTGATGTATTCAAATATTCCCAATTTTCCAATCTCAACACTGGAATTTCATAGCGGTAAGTTGATTTTTGGCACCTTAAATGGAAAAAAGATTGTGGCCATGCAGGGTCGCCTCCATTATTACGAAGGCTATAGTATGCAGCAAATAACCTTTCCGGTTAGGGTAATGAAGGGATTAGGAATTGAAAATCTGATTGTTTCCAATGCTGCAGGCTCATTAAATCACGAATTTAAAAAAGGCGATTTAATGATTATAGAAGATCACATCAATCTTCAGCCCGATAACCCCTTGAGAGGCTTAATTGAAAGTGAACTTGGCCCACGTTTTCCGGACATGAGTCAGCCTTACAAACGTGATATCATTTCTAAAGCACTGGAGATTGCTAAAAGTGTTGATGTGAAATGTCACAAGGGCGTTTACGTTGCGGTATCTGGTCCTAATTTAGAAACAAAGGCAGAATATAAGTATTTGCGTTTGATAGGCGCAGATGCTGTAGGCATGAGTACAGTTCCTGAAGTAATCGTAGCCAACCATGCAGGCCTTCCGGTATTTGCAATTTCTGTATTAACCGATGAAGGTTTTCCCGAAGATTTGCAACCATTTAACCTGGAAGAAATTTTAGAAGCAGCAGCAAGGGCAGAACCTAAAATGACTGAAATTTTAACCCGCCTAATTGCCGAATTGTAAAATGGGTAAGTGTTTTCAAATCTTATTTATAATCCTCTTACTTTCAGGTATACAGAAAACTTTTGCCCAGGATTTAAAAACTGATGTAGGAACGAACAAAGAGCTAGACTCTGTCCGCAAAAAATTAGACGGAGGAAAAGACTCTGTGGTATTTACAGCAAAATACATTCGTTTTACTAAACTCTCCCTTAGCAAAGACAGCATAGTATTACTTCCCCTTGACACCTCAACGGTAAATATTCAAAATTATAGTCCGCTACTACAGCCACTCCATCCAACCATAAACAATGGAAATATGGGCCTTGCGGCAAGGCCACTCTTGTATGAGCCAAGTAAACGGATAGGTTTCGACGTTGGATTTCATTCATTCGATTATTATGCACTAACTCCAGAAGATATCATCTACTATCAGGCGCGTACGCCGTTTACAAGTCTGTATTTTATAAGTGCAGGACAAAAGGAGCAACTATTTAGAGCCATCCATACGCAGAATATAAAGAAGAATTGGAATGTCGGGTTAAACTTCAATCGCGCTGATTCCCGTGGATTTTATTCCCGGCAAAGGGGCGACAACCTAAATGTAGCAGTGTTCTCCTGGTATCAATCGCCTAATAAACGCTATAACATGTGGGCATCAGCTATCTTCAATACCATGAGAGGATATGAAAACGGATCTACACAAAAAACGAACATCTTTAATGATGACTACACCAAAATCAGCAGAGATGCAGAACCGGTTAGATTGTCAGATGCAAGAAACCTGTATAGAAAAAATACATTATTCCTAAAACAAACGTATTATGTAGGCAGAATTGATAGCACATCCAGCCAAATGAGCAGTGCTTTGCCAACAAATAAAATAACTTATACTTTAGAATACAATAACGATAGTTACGATTTCTACAAAACCGATGCAGATACCAGTCACGTGTTGCCCCCGGGAATAAACAGCAATACCTACACCAACGATTCCACCCATGTTCAGCATTTAAAAAATGAATTCATTTATAGCTTCTTCCTCCGATCTAAAAATTCTGCAGTAATTAAGAACGAATTAAAAATTGATGCAGGGATCAGGCACGAATATTTTAAGCATCAGTTTATGGGAATTAAATCTGATGGAAACAATTATGAACAAAGTAGCTTCGTTTATCAAAATGTAACCATCCTGGGGAATGCCGGCTATAGATTCAGTAGCAATGTTGATTTCAATCTGAATTTGCAACAGATTTTACAGGGAGAAAATGCAGGAGATTACCTGTATGAGGCTAAATCAAAAATCTTATTGAGCAAAGCAATTGGTCGGATTGAATTAGGCGCCTATACCCAAAATCAATCACCCGCTGCCATCTATAACTATTACCATGGCAATCATTATCAATGGAATTACCAGGATTTTAAAAATACTAAAGTAAGCAACCTTTCTTTCAATTATGTAAATGACAGGATCGGACTTAATGCAGGGGCGAAATATTTCTTAACCAGTAATTACCTCTATTTTGCATTAGACAATTCTGCTGGCTACAACTCGATTTTGCCAAAACAAGAAGGTACAGATATTAGCCTGATCAGAATTGATCTGCAAAAAAAATGGCGCTTCGGGCGGTTTGGATTGGAAAATTACATCGCTTATCAGAAAACGGACAATGAGGTCCTAAGAACTCCCGAATTTTATACCTACAATAGTTTATACTTCGAAAATACCTTTTTTAAAGTCCTCAAAGCCAACTTTGGATTTGATGTAAGGTACAACTCGGAATATGCCAACTATTATTATTCACCGGCGACATCACAATTTTATATCGATACCAATAATGCTACAGTACTAAGCTCCAAGCCTATTGTCGATGTTTTCTTCAAGGCGAACTTAAAACGGGCAAATATTTTTGTGAAATATGATTTTATTAACCAGGGACTTTTTCAAAAGGGATACTACACCGTCAACCGTTATCCAATGCAGGATGCACTCCTGAAATTTGGTGTAACATGGAACTTTTACGACTAATACCTCAAAAAAAAAGCGCCGTTTTGATCGAATCAAAACGGCGCTTTTTAATGTCAGGACAGGACTAGAAAGAATATCCAACTGTAAATCCTAATACGCGGTTTGTTAATTTACCATCTCCCGATCTTGAGTCTTTAGGAACTAAGTTAGATAAGCCTAATCCATAATTTGCGCCAACTAAAAAACCTGATGTTGTGCGGTAAGCTAAACCAAAATTAGCACCAAATTCTGTACCACTGTAATTTTTATCTGTTCCTGTACCAAATGATAAATCATCCTCACTCGATGAATTTGTTACCGCAGATGTATTGTTCGTATTATTACGAACGGTAGTAGTAGATTCTAACTTATTTTTACCCGACACATTAAACCCAACATATGGTCCTGCAGAAATTTGAACTGCACCAGCATCACCTGTAGGAATTCTGAACACTGCATTAACAGGCACTTCAATAGTCATTAAACTAGTCTTATTTGCAGATACAACTGTTGTGGTAGTATTACCAACTGTTAAAGCATTAGTGCTCTCAAACTTTGCACCCTTATTCTGCAATGATACTCCAGGTTGGATAAAGAAATTATTTCCTACACCGAAATCAGCAAACGCAGTCACGTTAAAACCAACGTTATCTTTCACGTTATCATTGAAAGCAGAGCTTCCATCAAAATCCGATGCATGGAATCTCGCTAAGTTTACCCCTGCTTTAATCCCAAATCTTGCATCAGAACCCGACATGGTATTTTGTGCAAAAGCACCTGTTGCTAATAAAATAACTGACGCACTTAATAATAACTTTTTCATAATATTTTTCTCTTAGGTAAAGAATCTTGTTTTTAAATTTCAGACTTCATGCCTGATTGTTAATTACAAGGCCTATATCCAAAAGCTGTGCCAAAGTATCATGTGTGTTACAATTAAAGTGTTTAAGCTGTTGATTTCCAGTATGGTTTTTAATGCTTTAACATTTTTTAACCATTCCCTTATCATTACCAGAAAAAGAATTTTTATTGTATAGTTATTAGGAATGCTACACGAAAAATCAAACACTAAGTCTTTTGAGGTTTCTTTTTGGCAGCTGGAAACAATACGTTATTTAAAATTAAACGGTAGCCGGGAGAATTCGGATGCAGGTTTAAATCCGTTGGAGGATCGCCTACTGCGTGTTGATAATCCTCTGGATCATGGCCCCCGTAAAAAGTAAACTGCCCTTTTCCAATCTCTCCATGCAGATACCTCACCTCGGCAGCACCTTTATTTTCTCCTAATACAGTAACACTCGTTTTAACCAGGCTCTTTTTAAATGCAGTGGTTTGTCCCATAAAGCCTTTAATCACCTTGTCGTGGTTTTGTGTAAGCATCGTCGGAACAAGGTCCCACTTCGCTGAAAAATCGAACAGTGTAAAGTAATCGTTACTTTGATTTAAGCTCCTGAACTGTGTTACATCAATATCTGAAAATTCATAATTCATAGGATTATTATCCAGCTTAAAATTTTGAAAAGCCAGTGTTTTACCAAAATCCAGTTTAGACTGCGCGTTTGGGTCTGCAGCGTCACCGTCAAACATCTGTGCACAGATATCCACACCTTCTGCAGCTAATGCAATATCAAAACTGTCGGTGCCTGAGCACATAGCAAACATAAAGCCCCCGCCAGCGCAATATTCTTTTATATGTTTAGCCACCGCAAGTTTCATTTCCGAAACCTTTTTATAGCCCATTTTCTTTGCCAAAGCCTCCTGGTTTTTCACATCTTCCTGATACCAGGTCGCATACCTGAAATTCGCCCAAAAGCGACCGTATTGACCCGTAAAATCTTCATGGTGTAAATGCAACCAATCATATTTTATTAATTTGTCCTGTAAAATGTCGTCATCATAGATCACATCATAAGGAATTTCCGCATAGGTTAATACAAGTGTTACCGCATCATCCCAAGGCAACTTACTTTTTGGCGAGTAAACCGCAATCTTAGGAATCTTTTCGAGTTTAACCATCTCCATATTTACCGATGGATCGCTGATCTCATTCAACAGGTTCACCACCTTTCCATCCGCCATTACCTCATACGAAACACCCCTGATCTTCAATTCGTCTTCAACGATTTTATTATATTTAACCAGAAAACTACCTCCCCGGTAATTTAACAGCCAATCTACTTCTGCCTGTTTACCTATTGCCCAATAAGCAATGCCATAGGCTTTAAGGTGATTCTTCTGATCCTCATCCATATAAATCAATAGAGATGAAGCACGGAGACCCAGCGAGCATAGCAAACAAAAAATAAGGATATAATATTTCTTTATCAAAATGGTAAATGCTTAAAGTACTAAAATACCGTATTTAAACTATTTAGAAAAATTTAAAGATGTTATAAGTTATACAATTTTGCTATTTTTGCCCTCTACTTTTTGAAATATACAATTGACATTGAGTAGAAATAATTTAATACCATTTAAAAATAGATATGAGTAAAGCAATAATAAAAACCGAAAAAGGTGATATGACTGTTGAGTTCTTCGAACAAGATGCTCCAAAAGCAGTTGCAAACTTTAAAAAATTAGCAAAAGAAGGATTTTATGATGGTGTAACTTTTCACCGTGTAATCCCTAATTTTATGGTACAGACTGGTTGCCCTAATTCGAAGGATGGCGCAACAGGAATGCCAGGAACAGGTGGCCCAGGTTATAAAATCGATTGCGAATTAGATGGTGAAAACCAATTCCACGATCGTGGTGTATTATCAATGGCACATGCTGGCCGTAATACAGGGGGATCACAGTTTTTCATTTGCCATAGCAGAGCAAATACGGCTCACTTAGATCGCAACCACACTGTTTTTGGTAAAGCAGTAGAAAATGTTGATCTTGTAGACGATATCCGTCAGGGTGATAAAATTTTAACAGTAGAGATTTTAGAAGACTAGAAGCAAGAAAGGGGAGGTGAGACCTAAACTTGAGCATTCAGCTGTAAGTTTAAAGTGCTTACTCACACAAATAATTAAAATAATAGATTTAGATGGCTGATGTGGGCATTGCTTATGGTCAGTTATAAAATCTCATATCTCAAAGCATATGAACTTAAGAGGAATTGTTGCCGTATCTGGCAGACCAGGTTTATTCAAACTGGTAGGACAAAATAAAGTAGGGTATATTTTAGAGAGCTTAGATGCTCAGAAAACTAAAATCGTAGCCAATATCACCAACACGAAGTTAGCTTCACTTGAAGACATTACCGTATATGGTGAAGAAGAAGAGATTAAATTGGCAAATATTTTCGAAAATATTACAGCTAAAGGTTCTACTCCCGATTTGAAAGAAAATTTACGTCCTTACTTCCTGGAAGTAGCACCTGGCCATGATCAGGAAAAAGTATATGCCTCTGATATGAAAAAAATCATTAGCTGGTATAACTTATTAAAAGAGTTACCTCTTTTTACTGAAGAAACGCCAGAAACTCCTGGAACACCGGCTGAAGTTAAATTATCAGAAGAAAAAGCTGCGGCAGATAAAAAGCCTAAGTCTTCTGCAACAAAAGCAGCAGGAGCAAAAGCAACAACAAAAACGTCTGCGCCAGCTAAAAAAGCAAGCATGACCAGTAAAAAAGGCGTTTAGGCTTATTCTACCGACAACAAAGAACACCAGGCATCAGTCTGGTGTTTTTTGTTTTAAAAGAAATAGTAAATAACTGCTCCTACCCCTAGGGCAAGGATGATACTAATCCATAGAACTTTGTTGTTCCCGCTCTGATTACTTTTAAATCTGTAATCCCTTTTATATTTATTTAACATCGCTTTTCTATTTATGATGATTGATGGATCACAATTCCATACTTATTTAAAAACCAATGCTACGCATGATGATAGGGCTCACCTTTCAAAATACTAAAGCCTCTGTATAATTGCTCAACAAAAAACAACCGGATCATCTGATGAGAAAAAGTCATGTCAGATAAGGAAATCAAACCATTGGCCCTTTTATAAATACTTTCATCAAACCCATAAGGTCCGCCAATAATGAAGATCAAATGTTGAACACTTCCAATCATCTTTTTATTCAGATAATTGGAAAAATCTACTGAACTATATTTTTTCCCCTTTTCATCCAGTAAAATCACAACATCACCATTATTGATTTGTTTGTGTAACAATTCAGCCTCCTTAGCTTTCTGTTGTGCTTCACTTAAGTTTTTTACATTTTTAACATCTGGAATCGCTAAAAAACTAAAATTGATGTAATGCTTTAATCGGTTCAGATATTTATCAATCCCCTCTATTAAATACTTATCTTCGGTTTTCCCGATTGCAATCAAACTAATCCTCATCTGGTTGTCGATTTAAGAACTTCAAACTTAGAGAAAATCTGTTGTTTTCTTAAAATAAAAATGCGTGCCACCTAAAACCTTTCGTCTCTTTGCTATTTCGCGTTCACCTCCCCACTATCATTTACACCGCGAAAAATATCTTTTTAAATACCCATTGTTCTTATACCTTTGGGAATATTCCAGGAGAAAATGCCAATAACTAAATCAGAAATCATCACTGGTTACGAAGCTAAAATAAAAGCTGTCCAAACACAGATTATACAAACAAGGAAGCTGATTGACAATCTTTCACTAATCAGGATAGCTTTGTTTCTTTCCGAAATTTTCTTCTTCGTACTGCTGCTTAATTCGGCAGACAACATATGGCGTACATTCATTCAGATATTACTGCTCATTCCAGTGTTCATTTTTGTTTATGTTGTTCGAAAGCAAAGCATGTTGGATAAAGAAATTGAGTATCAAAAACAACTACTCTGGGTTTATCAAAACGAATTCAATATACTCAATAGTGGAATCAATGGGTATGATAGTGGAACACAGTATGAATCTGAAACCCACCCGTACACCTCAGATTTGGATATCTTTGGCAAATCGTCCCTTTTTGCTTTGCTCAATCGGTGCAGCACCAAAATTGGGAACCATACTTTGGCTCAGAAACTCTCTGTTAAAAACAGGCCCGATGAAATTTTGCAGCGCCAGGAAGCGATACAAGAGGTGAAGGAGAAAATTGAAAGTACTTTCAGCTTTAGGGCAAATCTCCATGGTCACGATGTAAATAAAATAGAAGAAATCAAAACGCAGTTAAAAAATAAACTTGGCGAACAGCTTAACTTTGTTCACAAAAGGGGCATAAACATTTATGTGGCATTAGTTCCCTATATTTCAGGGCTTCTAATCCTTGCGGCTATATTTCTGGGTAGCATTTTCTGGAAGCTGTTTGTGTTGCTGCTAATTGTCCACACAGGAGTAAATGTAATCCTGGGGGCGAAAGTAAACCTGGTCTTCTATAGTTTTGGAGGAAGCGCCAATCTGCTAAACAGCTATGCCAGTGCCATTCTTTGGACGGAAAACCAGCAGTGGAAAAGTCACTATATCTCAAAACTCCTCAATTTAAAAACACCCGTAAGTCAGGAAATCAGAAGCCTATCCAAAGTAATTCAGCGTTTCGATGCACGATTAAATCTCATTGTCGGCGGAGTTCTAAACGGATTATTCTTATGGGATCTCAGATGTTGCATTAGCCTGCAGAAATGGCACCAGTCATCTTCTGGCGACGTTATTGACGCACTAAATCATTTAGGCGAATTTGAAGAATTGATTTCTTTTGCCACCACCGCTTATAATCATCCGGATTGGAGTTTTCCTGAAATAACAAACCAGTTTGCCCTTGAAGCAGAAAACATTGGCCATCCGTTAATCCCCGAAAATCTTAGGGTGGACAATAATTTCGCTGTAGATGCCCATTCTACAGTTGATATCATTACCGGATCCAATATGGCAGGCAAAAGTACATTCCTCCGTACGTTGGGAATAAATATGGTGTTAGCCTATTCGGGCGCGCCTGTTTGTGCTGCGAAAATGAAGTTGTACGTGTTTTCAATCGTTACTTACATGCGTATCAAAGACTCGCTCAATGAGAGCACGTCAACTTTTAAAGCTGAGCTAAACAGGTTAAAAATGATCCTGGAAAATGTAGTGACAGATAACGACACTTTCGTATTAATAGATGAGATGTTAAGAGGCACCAATAGCCGTGATAAATATCTGGGATCAAAAGTCTTTGTTGAAAAATTAATGGAACAGAAAACACCTGCACTCTTTGCTACCCACGATTTGCAGCTTGCCGATTTAAAAGAAAAACATCATCCCGACCTGAGAAATTTTCATTTTGATATCTCTTTTACAAACGGTGAAATGAAGTTCGATTATAAACTTAAACACGGCCCTTGTACTACCTTTAATGCCGCCATCTTGTTAAAGCAAATTGGATTGTCACTGGATTAGTTATCTGATCAGTGTAACAGAACCCGAAAATCTAACTGCAGTTCCATTTAAATTGATACCATTGATAAGATAATAGTAAACACCAACTGGTAATGGGTTCCCTTTATAGTCGCCTTTCCAGTTATCAAAAATGCTATCTGCAGAAAATACCTGGCTACCCATTCGGTTATAAATTTGTACTTGGTACTTTTTAAGATTCGTAATGCCCACATTCAACTCATCATTTATACCGTCTCCGTTTGGCGAAAAAGCATTCGGAACGAATATAGAAGCTGATCCTTTGATCGTTAAATCACCTTGCGTTACGGAATCAAAACATCCGTTATTCGAATAGGCAGTAAGGGTAATTCTAAAAGCTCCTTCAGCCTGATAAATGTGATTTGGATTTTCACTCGTCGAATGGAAGCCATCCCCAAAATCCCATAAATAATAGTCGCTATAGCTAGAGCTGTTTTTAAATCTGATTTCTGCTGGCACCGCAAATTTCACATTGAAACCCGGCTCAGTAGTAAAACTGGCGACCGGAATTCTGGCAATCGCCGGAATAGTAATACTCGCAGGCATGGAAATGCAACTCCCTGATGTAAGAGTAACTTCGTACAAGCCCGCCACATTAAAATTATTAACGGGTATGGAAATGCTACTAGTGCTATCGGCAAAATTATTCGGGCCTGTCCATCTGTAAACAATACCCTCCAGTTTAGGTACTGACAACCTAATGGTATCATTTAGGCAAAATGCTTCCTGATTAGAAATGATTTCAGGTTTTTCCGGCCTCTGCTCAACCATAACCTCTTGGGAAATTATGGATGTACATCCGTTGTTACTTTCTGCGGTAAGCGTAATGATCTTTTTCCCTGTCGAAAGAAATGAAATCTCCCTTCCGTCATTGGAAAGGTTTATGTTACTTTTTATTTCGGAACCCAGATCCCATTTTAGCCTGGCATATCCGGTAGATTGGTTAGTAAGTGTATAACTCTGGCCCGGTTCGCATCTGTTGTTAACGGTAATTGAAAATGCAGCCTTCGGGAGTAAATCAACAGATAAAACTTCAACAAAGTTGGTTTCACTGATACAATCACCAACCTGAACATAAAGTTCATATTTTCCGATATTTGCAGCACCAGTCATCGGGAGCATTGGATTTTGTTCCATGGAGTTAAATCCATTTGGTCCCGACCAGTGGTACGTGGCCAGATCAAGAAATGGGGTTGAAAGTTGCAATGTATCTCCTTCGCATAGCGTTAAATCACTAGCTGAGATGACTGGTTTATCCGGTGTTTTGGCCACAATGATTGTTTCAGTCGTGATGACATTACATTTGTTAAAACCCTCAGCTTCTAAAATTACCGTTTTTTGTCCTGGTGTACTATAAGTAATCGTAAATGGTCCTTCTCCTGTAGCACTTTGTAAGCTGGCACCTTCACCAAATGACCATTTTAACGTTTTATAGTTGCTTGCCTGTCCGCTGAAAATGTAAGACTGGTTATCAGTACATGGCCTCAGCTTTTCAACCTGTATGTGGGCAGCCGGACCTGCAAAATCTGCACTGCCGCCAAACTCCACTGTAAAGCCATTATTTCCGGGAGAAAAATTGTCAATAAGCAACGCGTAAGTATGTCCCTCAATCAAATCAACGTACTTCACCAAACCATTCTGTCCCGGCACACATCCTGCAGATTCACTTAAGTCAGTTTCTGTCATGCTTAGTCCGGTTTTGTAATAAGAAGGACTACAATTCGTCCCACTTCCCGATGCGCAACGAATGGCATTGGAAGCGTTTACCTTGCTGCAATCACCGTCCACACCCAAATCATAAAATATCCAGTCAATATCATTTGAAGTAACAGTAGGGGTAATCAAAAACGTAAAGTCTCCACCTTTAGAGGCTTTAAACATATACCAGGCAGAGTTTGATTCCTGGCCCAAACATGTGCCTGCAGATTCAGTATTGTTTAACCCGGCACCGCTTACATTTAATTGGGTAAAAGTTTCCTTCGAGCACAACAGGGAAAAAGTCCCGCAATCCTGTCCGGGTTGGATCGGTGCAGTATAGTTATCCAGACAGAGCTTAAAGGTTCCTGTATTGTTATCCAGGGCACTTACCCTAACATAATAAACATGATTTAGCTTTAGCGTGCCCACGTACAGAGAGGTTACGTTACTTGAGGTCGCCACTGTACCCGGTGTTTCGAGAAGGTTTTGATTTAACTCGTCTTCAGTGTAAAGAGCAACCAGAGGACCGCTCAAAGTATTTAGACTTGTAATGTTAACCTGTCCGCTTACGCTGATATTTACAGCATATTTAGTAGCAGTAAATTTAAACCATACATCATTTCCAGTAGCCGCCCAGTTCATCGAACGCTGCTGAAAGCTGGGAGTCGCCTCAATGTTGTTATATGCTGCATCTCCACTGCAATAACCACTTGTATTGGATATAGTCATTGCATTTGCCAATTCATCATTAACTGGCGGAGCAAGTCTGGCACATACGGCTAAACCACTTGTTACGATCAGAAGGAAAAAAAACAGAAAGCGCATAAAGTAAATCTATAAAAAAATGCTTTACTGTAAGTAATTTTCTTTATTAATGATTTGTTAATAGTAAACTTGCAACTTACGCTCTATCAATTAATAAAATGATTAAATCAAGCGATTTTGGAGACGAATTTCTATGGGGAGTTGCTGTTGCCGCTACCCAGATAGAGGGTGCCGCGGCTGAACAGGGTAAAGGCCCTTCCATTTGGGATAGCTTTGCTGCCAAAAGTGGCAAAATAAAAAAAGGACACAAGCTGGATATCACATGCGATTTCTACCATAAGTATGTAGAGGATATTGCATTGGTTAAACTGCTCGGATTTAAGGTATTCCGCTTCTCCATCTCATGGTCAAGAATTTTACCCCTTGGTAAAGAGGAAACCAACCCACTTGGAATCAGATTTTATCATAACGTAATCGATGAGTGCTTATCGCAAGGGATTGTACCATATATCACCTTATACCATTGGGATTTGCCTCAGGCTTTGGAAAACGAGGGCGGTTGGACAAGCTTTAGCATCAATGCCGCATTTAACGCCTTTGTGAGTATATGTGCACTCGAATATGGCGATAAAGTTAAAAACTGGATTGTTTTGAACGAACCTTTTGGCTACACCTCTCTCGGTTATATGCTCGGCGTACATGCCCCGGGCAAAACAGGCTTAAGCAACTTTTTTCCCGCAGTTCTACATACCGCACTTGCCCAGGCCGAGGGCGGTAAAATTCTCCGCGCCGAAGTAAGCAATGCCAACATTGGTACAACATATTCCTGTTCAGAAATTGTTCCCTATACACAAAGTGAGAATGATATACTCGCGGCCAAACGGGTAGATTGTTTAATGAACCGCCTGTTTATCGAACCTGCACAAGGTTTGGGTTTTCCAACAGCCGGTTGGGATGTGCTCGAGAAATTTCAGCTGGAGTACGGTACCTGGCGTTTGCAGGAAAGAATGAAATTCGACTTTGACTTTATTGGACTTCAGAATTACTTCCCGCTAACGGTTAAATATAATGCTTTCATTCCAGTGATACAGGCATGGGAAGTAAAAGCTAAAAGCCAGCGGAAACCACATACCGCAATGGGCTGGGAAATAAATGCCGAAAGCTTTTATAACATCATTAAACAGTTTGCTGCATATCCTAATGTTAAAAATATTATGGTAACCGAAAACGGCGCAGCTTACCACGATAAATTGGTTAATGGCCATGTGGTCGATGCAGAACGCATCGAATATTTTAAGCTTTACCTAAATGCGATGTTAAAGGCAAAACAAGAAGGAATTAATATTACCGGCTACATGGCATGGACATTAATGGATAACTTTGAATGGGCCGAAGGTTTCAACGCACGCTTTGGCCTGGTACACACCGATTTCAAAACACTCGAACGGACCATAAAATATTCAGGCTACTGGTGGCAGGAATTCCTTAAAAACTAATTGATGAGTTTCCAATCCGGAACTAAAGTTTTATATTACATATCGAATAGCCAAAGCCAGCGATTCAATACCTTTAATGAAATCTAATTATGAGCTCTTCTCAACCGGCCTCCGACAGGACAACAGTTTACAGCACCTATTACAATCCAATAGAAGCAAATATTATCAGGGCCCGCCTGGAAGATTCCGGTTTCGCATGCTTCCTTGCTGATGAAAACGTGGCAACAATCAATCCTTTGTACAATCAGGCTATAGGAGGGGTGAAATTGATTGTTTTCGAAAAAGACGTGGATGAAATCAATCAGCTTCTTGGTACGGATGAGGTGTTTTACATTGATCAGGAGAATAAAATACCCGAATCTTCAGGTCAAACAATTTGCAGCAATTGCGGATCTTCAGATGTAGGCTACGGTATGGCCACAAAGAAGAAATTCAACTGGTGGGTCAAACTGCTTGCACTTCTTACCATTACGTACCCTATTAAAGCCAATAAATGTAATCATTGCTACAACTGCGGTCATGAATTTTAATAGCATCGTTTCTGAACCAACTCACATAAACAAAAATCCCGTTCTGATTTTACTCGAAACGGGATTTTTGATATAAGTTAACGAACTTCCTGACTAGTTACCGGCTTTTGCAGCAGCTTCAGCTCTGATGATGTTTAGCGCACCACCTGCTTTAAACCAGTCGATTTGTTGAGCATTGTAACTATGATTAACCGGGAAAGAATCTTCAGAACCATCTGAATGGTGCAATACCAGGGTCAATGGTTTATCTGGCGCAAACTCAGTTAAACCTAAAATGTCCACAGTATCATCTTCCAGGATTTTATCGTAATCATCTTTATCAGCAAAAGTCAAACCGAGCATACCTTGTTTTTTAAGGTTGGTTTCGTGTATACGCGCAAAGGATTTTACCAGTACAGCCCTAACGCCTAAATGGCGTGGCTCCATAGCGGCATGCTCACGTGATGAGCCTTCGCCGTAGTTTTCGTCGCCAATTACTATCGAACCAAAACCTGCGGCCTTGTAAGCGCGCTGTGTTGCCGGAACAGGACCGTATTCACCTGTGATTTCATTCTTAACATTATCTGTTTTATCGTTGAAGTAGTTCACTGCACCGATCAGCATATTATTTGAGATATTATCTAAGTGACCGCGGAACTTTAACCAAGGGCCTGCCATAGAAATATGATCCGTTGTACACTTACCTTTAGCCTTGATTAACAGTTTTAAACCTTTTAAATCTGTACCTTCCCATGGAGTAAAAGGATCCAGTAGCTGCAAACGGTGAGAAGTAGGTGAAACCAAAACCTGAACCGAAGAACCATCAGCAGCCGGAGCCTGATAGCCTGCATCCTCTACAGCAAAACCTTTGGTAGGTAATTCAAAACCAGAAGGTGGATCTAATTTGATTTGTTCGCCTTTATCATTCGTTAGCGTATCCGTCAAAGGATTGAAACCCAAATCACCCGCAATAGCAATCGCAGCTACCATTTCTGGCGAGGCTACAAATGCAAATGTATTAGGATTACCATCGGCACGCTTGGCAAAGTTTCTGTTAAATGAATGTACAATGGTATTCTTCTCCGCTTTCTCAGCACCTGTCCTGTCCCACATACCAATACATGGTCCGCAGGCATTGGTAAAGATAGTAGCATTTAGATCCTCGAAAGTTTTCATATAACCATCACGATTCGCAGTATAACGTACCTGTTCCGAACCCGGATTAATTCCAAACTCCGCTTTGGTAACCAAACCTTTCGCAATAGCCTGATTGGCAATTGATGCTGCTCTCGATAAATCTTCATAAGAAGAGTTTGTACAAGAACCGATTAAACCCCATTCCACTTTCAATGGCCATCCGTTTTTCTCTGCCTCAGTTTTCATTTGCGAAACAGGAGTAGCTAAATCTGGTGTAAACGGACCGTTCAAATACGGTTCAAGGGTGTCGAGGTCAATTTCAATAACCTGATCAAAATATTGTTCAGGATCTGAGTAAACTTCAGCATCACCTGTTAAGTATTCCTTAATTTTATTAGCTTCGTCAGCAACCTCATTCCGGTCAGTAGAGCGCAAATAACGCTCCATACTTTCATCGTAACCGAAGGTTGAGGTAGTCGCACCAATCTCAGCACCCATGTTACAAATGGTACCTTTACCGGTACAGCTTAAGTTGATCGCGCCATCACCGAAATATTCAACAATTGCACCAGTACCACCTTTTACAGTTAAAATACCTGCAACTTTCAAAATTACATCTTTAGCAGCAGTCCAGCCATTCAGTTTACCAGTCAATTTAACACCAATTAACTTAGGAAATTTAAGCTCCCAGGGTAAACCAGCCATCACATCACAGGCATCAGCACCACCAACACCAATTGCAACCATACCCAAACCACCTGCATTTACAGTGTGTGAGTCGGTTCCGATCATCATCCCGCCTGGAAATGCATAGTTTTCTAATACTACCTGGTGAATGATACCCGCACCTGGTTTCCAGAAACCAATACCATATTTATTTGATACAGACGATAAGAAATCAAAAACTTCCGCACTTTCTGTTCTCGCATGAGGTAAATCTATTGATGCACCTTCTTTTGCAGTGATCAGGTGATCGCAGTGAACGGTAGAAGGAACGGCAACCTGTGGACGGCCAGCTTGCATAAATTGCAATAGAGCCATCTGAGCAGTCGCATCCTGCATCGCAACACGGTCTGGTGCGAAATCTACATAATCCGTTCCGCGCGAAAATGCTTTCTTAGGATCGCCATCCCAAAGGTGAGCGTATAAAATCTTTTCTGAAAGTGTTAAAGGCCTGCCAACAATTTTGCGGGCCGCATCAACGCGACTGCCAAAATTTGCATAAACCTTTTTGATCATTTCTATATCAAAAGCCATACTGCTTAAATTTAATCGTTATTAATTGTGTGTTTTAAACAAGGTATACTCCTTTATTGTTTTGTTGATATGGGGGTAAACTTGGTCAAGTTAATTCCTTCAACCGCTTCTTTGTATTCTGCAATATTTGGAATACGGCCTAAAATAGCAGATAAGACAACAACTGGTGTCGATGCTAATAAAGATTCGCCTTTTTTACCATCTCTGTCTTCCACCACACGACCTTGAAACAATCGGGTAGATGTAGCCATTACCGTATCGCCTTTTGCTGCCTTTTCCTGGTTACCCATGCACAAATTACAACCCGGACGCTCCAGATACATAATATTTTCATACTCCGTCCTCGCAGTGCTTTTTGGCAGGGCATCACTGAATTCAAAGCCAGAATATTTTTGTAAATATTCCCAGTCACCTTCAGCTTTCAATTCATCAATGATGTTGTAAGTCGGTGCTGCAACTACTAGTGGTGCCTTAAATTCTACTTTGCCAGTTTTCGTCTCAACGTTTTTCAACATCTGTGAAACTATTTTCAAATCATCTTTGTGTACCATACAAGATCCTACGAAACTAAGATCTACTTTTTTATCACCACCATAGAAAGTTAAATCCCTAATGGTATCGTGGGTATAACGTTTTGAAACATCTGCGTTATTTACATCCGGATCGGCAATCATTGGCTCATTGATTAGATCAAGGTCAATCACAACTTCAGCATAATACTTCGCATTCTGATCAGGCATTAAAGCCGGCTTGATACCCGTTTTAATTTCCTCAATTCGTTTGTTCGCTTTATTAATTAATCCCTGAAGTACCTGGTTATGGTTATCCATACCCTTGTCAATCATGATCTGAATACGGCCTTTGGCTATTTCCAGTGATTGAATCAAAGTATCGTCTTGTGAAATACAGATTGAGGCTTTTGCCTTCATCTCTGCTGTCCAGTCTGTAAAAGTGAATGCCTGATCTGCTAATAAAGTACCAATATGCACCTCTATGATACGGCCCTGGAATACGTTTTCGCCATCAAACTGCTGTAACATCTGTAATTGTGTAGCATGAACCACATCACGGAAATCCATGTGCTCTTTCATCGAGCCTTTGAAGGTAACTTTTACCGACTCAGGGATTGGCATAGATGCCTCACCAGTGGCCAACGCTAAAGCTACAGTACCTGAGTCTGCTCCAAAAGCTACACCTTTTGACATACGCGTATGTGAGTCACCACCAATAATGATCGCCCATTCGTCAATGGTAATGTCGTTCAGTACTTTGTGAATTACGTCAGTCATTGCATGATATTCACCTTTCGGGTCACGTGCAGTTATAACGCCAAATTCATTCATAAACTTCATTAGTTTAGGAATGTTTGCCTGTGCTTTTTTGTCCCAAACAGAAGCGGTATGGCAACCTGATTGGTAAGCTCCGTCAACAATTGGAGAGATTACTGTAGCAGCCATTGCCTCCAGCTCCTGAGCAGTCATTAACCCTGTAGTATCCTGCGAGCCTACAATGTTTACTTCTACACGAACATCAGAACCTGCATGTAGTACCTTGCCTGGTGTTAATCCTACAGCGTTCCTGTTAAAGATTTTTTCTACAGCAGTTAAGCCTTGGCCTTCAATGGAAACCTCTTTAGCCGGAGCGAAAACAAGTGGTGACTCGATACCTAAAGTTCTCGCTGCAAAAGTCTGAATCTTCTTTCCGAAAACGATGGCATACGAGCCTCCAGCTTTCATAAACTCCATTTTTTGTGGAGTTAAAGCCTTCGAAATATCAATCAGCTCCTGATCGCCATTATATAGCTTTTTAGTTCTTGTATTGATCGTAAGTACGGTGCCGGTTTCTATCGAATAAACTTCTTCCAGAATCGGTTCATCTTTTTCATTACGGATTACATTTCCGTTTTCATCTGTTTTCTTAACCCAGTTTTTAAGGTCGATACCAATACCACCAGTTACATCAACTGTAGTTAGGAAAATCGGAGAAATTCCGTTGGTGCCGCCTACGATTGGAGCGATGTTAACAAAAGGAACATAAGGGCTGGAACGTTTACCTGTCCAGAGTGCAACATTGTTTACTCCCGACATACGCGACGAACCTACACCCATGGTGCCTTTTTCAGCAACCAGCATCACACTTTTATCCGGATGTTGTGCCTGCAGCGCCTGGATTTCCTCCTGCGCTTCAGGTGTAATCATACACTTACCATGCAACTCACGATCCGAGCGGGAGTGAGCCTGGTTGCCTGGAGACAATAAGTCAGTGGAAATATCACCAACACCGGCAATAAAAGTAACAACCTTAATCTCCTCCGCAACAGGAGGTAGCGAGGTGAAAAATTCAGCTCTCGCATAACTTTCTAATATTTCTTTAGCAATTTCATTGCCATTATGATAAGCCTCTTTCAAACGCTCTGTATCCGCATCGTACAAGAAAACCTGTGTTTTAAGCACCTCAGCCGCTTTTTTAGCCTTATCTCCATTGTCAGTTAGGGCAATGTCTAATAAAACTTTGATGGAGGCTCCACCCTTCATGTGCGATAACAACTCAAAAGCAAAGTCAGGTGTAATTTCCGGAACAACCGTTTCACCTGATATAATCTCTTTTAAGAAAGCTGCTTTTACACTCGCCGCACCGGTAGTGCCCGGTAACGTATTATATATGAAAAAATTTACAGATTCTGCTCTGTTAAAGTTATTTACATTTCTGATTTGAGTGATGATTTCACTCAATAACTCTGCTCCGTCAATAGGTTTAGGGTGAAGACCTTGGATTTTTCTGTCTTCAATCTCCTGGATATAATCGTTATAAATACTCATCTTGATTTTTTATTCTTTTTGCTGTAAGCTCGCGCAGCAAAACATACACCTCACTTTTCACAAAAAGAATATTGTTATTGTGTATTAATTTGTCTTGGTGACTAAAAAACTCGTTTTTTTGGTCAAAACAAAAATAGTAAAAAACAACCTTTAAATGCAATTTAGGCAGGCGGTTAAGCAATTTGGAATTGTTCTAAACTACGAAAAATTGCTGTGATTAGCAGTCATAATAGCTTCATAAAATAGAGAATATCTAAACCTAAACTTGTGGTTGCTGGAATTTAGATGTCCGGTAATGAACGGTTATGTTCAGTTACGAACACCATTACAACCATGATCCCATTCGGTATTGCATCCTAACTGCCTCAGCACATTTTCTCGAACTTGGCACAGCAATCGCTTACCGCTAAAGCGTTGCAAAAGCAAAACCTTTTTTAGCAAAATATTTTAAAACCCGTGGTAATGTGTATTCAAGCCGGTCAAAAGCTTTTAAGCTATCATGAAAAACGATAATAGAACCGTTCTCCGTATGTTTGATCACGTTTTGATAGCATTTCTCAGGAGCGAGGTTGATGTCAAAATCACCGCTGAGCACATCCCACATTATGATTTGGAGATTTGAATCCGTACCATTAATCTGCGAACCAAAAGCCTGATTAAGCAACATGGATTTTAGGCTACGGATCTGAGACTTCTTAATCCGGCCGTAAGGGGGTCGAAAAAGATTGGTCTGCGTCAACTTCTGACATTTTATTGTATTTTGGAGATAGGTTTCATTGTCGGTTTTCCAACCTTTTAAATGATTGAAAGTATGGTTACCTATTGCATGTCCGTCATTTTTAACACGGTTAAAAACTTCGGGATGCTTTTGTATATTATCGCCAATGCAAAAAAATGTAGCTTTAGCATTGAAAGCTTTCAAAGTTTTTAATATAAAGTCTGTAACATTGGGTATAGGTCCATCGTCAAAGGTCAGATAAATGACTTTTTCCGAGCGGGATTTATTCCATACCAGGGATGGATAATACCATTTTAGCAGAAGCGGTGATTTGATCAGGTACATTTTGCATCAAAGTTAGTAAATGCCTGTACAGATTGAAATTATTAAAGTTGTTTATATAGATTTGAAACAAATTATGAAGATGTTTACCAAAAATAAAGTTTTTTCGGGCCTTGCTCTCGCCCTTACATTAGTTTTTGTAGAATCTGCTAGCGCTCAACAGGTTTTAACCATTCAGCAGGCAGTAGATAATACGTTAAAAAATAATTTGCAAATCAAACAGGCCGCTTTCAGCGCTGCACTAACTGCTGAAGATTTAACGCAATCTAAAAATGCATTATTGCCCTCACTTAACGGTTCCGCAAATTACAACAAGAACTTTGGACGTAGCATTGATCCATCAACCAATCAGTATATCAGTCAGCAGTTTTCTTCTGCCAGCGGAAGTTTAACAGCCAGTGCCGATCTCTTCCAGGGCTTTCAAAAAATAAACCAGATCCGACAAAATAAGCTCCTCCTTTCTGCAGATAAAACCAATGTAGAGAAAATTAAAAATGATTTAATTCTGCAGGTAGTAACGGCCTACATGCAGATCCTCTATAATAAGGACTTATTGGCAGCTTCCCAGCAACAGCTGGATGTGGCCAAACAAACCTTGAAAAGAGAACAGGCATTACTTGATGCCGGAAACAAAACCCTTGCCGATATTTCCCAGGCAAAGTCTCAGGTGGCTACAGCAGAATTAAATACCACTAATGCACAAAACACGCTATCAATATCTTATTTAACACTTAATCAGCTCATGGAAATGCAGCCCGAAAACCGTTTTGAGGTTCAGGCGCCTGCAGTTGCAGATAATTATTCTTTGCAAAACAACTTCGATATCAGCACGATCTTTGGTGCAGCGGTAAATAGTTTCCCCGATATCAAACTGGCTTCTTTGCGTACCCAGGCAGCATTAAAAGGAGTTGACATTGCCAAATCTTCCTACTATCCACGCCTCTCAATTGGCGGGGGATTAGGATCTAACTTTTCAAGCGGCAGAAGTAAGGTATTATCCATTACACCTAACGGGTTTTCTGAAATAGGTAGAACACAGCTAACTAACGAGGCAGTCGTAACACCGGATTTTGTAACCGTATTAAGCAAACAAACATTCTCTTCTCAAATCGAAGATAATTTCAATCAGTACATCGGTCTAAACCTTTCTATACCTATTTTTAATGGCTTTCTTGCCCGCACAAATGTGAGAAAGGCAAAAATTAATTATCAGAATACACAGGTTCAGGAACAATTAGCTAGAAACAACCTGAGCAAGGTAATCTCACAGGCAGTTTACGACCTTAAAGCAGCCGAAAGCAGATATACTTCAACTCAGAATGCATTTAATGCACAAAAGGATGCCTTTTATGTGGTCGAACAACGCTATAATGTGGGGCTCGTAAATTCACTCGATTACAGCACTGCCCAAACGAATAGAAATAAAGCTGAAATAGACTTTATACAGGCTAAATACGACATAATTTTCAGAGCCAAGGTCATTGACTATTACTTAGGCAAACAAATCACATTTTAATAACCCGTGAAATAACTCATCAGCATAATTAAATTAACACGAACAACCGGTGTAATCACCACAATAAATAAACTATTATGAAACTGAAACACATTCTAATTACCCTTGGTGTTATCATAGCCATTCTAATCGGCTTAAAAGTAGCTGGAGTAATTGGCGGCGAAAAAACCGAGAAGGTAACTACAGAAAAGGCATCCGATAAAACTGTTATTGAAACAGTAACCGCAAGCGGGAAAATACAACCCGAAACAGAAGTTAAATTGAGTTCAGAGGTTTCAGGAGAAGTTGTAGAATTAAAAGTTAAAGAAGGTGATATTGTTAAAGCTGGTCAGTTACTTTGTAAAGTCCGTCCTGATGTTCTTCAGTCTGGTTACGAGCGTACTGTGGCTACCTATAATGCACAAAAAGCAAGTGTTGCCGGAGCGCAGCAGCAGCTGGCACAAAACCAGGCAAATTTTATCAATGCAGAGGCTACCTATAAACGTAATGTTGAGCTTTTTGCAAAAAAAGTAATATCGGCATCCGAATTCGATTCAGCCAAAGCTGCCTATCTTAGTGCAAAAGCTACACTGGAAAGCGCTAAAGAAAATGTTGTAGGCGCTAAATTCACCCTGGAACAAACTGGTGCCAATGTTAAAGAAGCAGGTGCCAATTTAGCCAAAACTACCATTTATGCACCTGTTGATGGAGTAGTGTCAAAACTATCAATCGAATTGGGAGATCGTATCCTGGGAACTTCGCAAATGGCAGGTACCGAAATCATGCGCATTTCAAACCTTTCATCAATGGAAGTGAATGTTGATGTAAATGAAAATGATATCACCAGAGTTAAAGTTGGTGATAAAGCGTCAATAGAAGTTGATGCATTCTCTGATAAAAAATTCAGGGGAGTGGTTACAGAAATAGCAAGTTCATCAACCGCGGTTGGTACCACCACCACAAGTTCTGTAGATCAGGTAACAAACTTCTCCGTGAAAATACGGATTACTGAAGAAATGGAAGGTAAACAACAATCGATATTCCGCCCGGGTATGTCGGCAACGGTAGATATAGAAAGTGAAACAGTAAATGGTTTGGCTATCCCGATTCAGGCTGTATTTACTGATGCCGGAAAGTCTGCAGAAGGAGCAACCAGCGGAGATCAGGGAAGTGCCGATAAACAAAAGTCAAAACTTTCAGATAAGAAAATAAAGCAGTTTATATATACCTACGACGCGAAAACCAAGAAGGTTAAGAAAACCGAAGTCACTACAGGTATCCAAAACGACCAGTTTATCATCGTAAAATCAGGTATAAAAGCCGGCAATGAAGTGGTTACAGGCCCTTACTCAGCCATCCAAAACAAGCTTAAAGATGGTATGCTTGTAGAAAAAACGGCTAAAGACCAACTGTTTAGCAAAGACGGTAAGAAGTAAGCTATAATTATTCGCAAGAAATAGTAACTTGCGAAAGTTTAAGGCGTATTACAAGGTTTTCGGGGTGTAAGATTTAAGGTTCAGACAAATGGTCTCAACCTTAAATCTTACACCTTTTGCCTTAAACCTTTTTTTAAAGGCCAGCCTTACACCTTTTACTTTTAACCTTTTATACACATGGTACCTAAAATAGCAATGATAGGGGGCGGTAGCTGGGCAACTGCCATTGTAAAAATGCTATCAGATAATTTATCTGAAAAGGAAATATATTGGTGGATGCGCAACGAAGTTGCCATTGAGCATATTAAAAAATTCAAACACAACCCCCACTATCTAAGTTCAGTAGAGCTGAAGCTTGCGACAGATAAAATTTCATCAGATATCAACTGCATCCTGAAATCAGCAGATTTCGTCATTTTAAACGTCCCTGCTGCATTTTTGAAAGAAACCCTGGCCGGTGTAACTCCCGAAGATTTAAAAGGAAAAAAAATTGTCTCAGCAATAAAAGGAATTGTACCTGAAGATAACCTGATCATTGGTGAATTTATGCACCAAAAATACGATATTCCTTATCAAGACATATTAGTGGTAAGTGGACCTTGTCATGCAGAAGAAGTTGCTTTCGAAAAGCTTTCCTACCTCACTATTGCTTGTACCGAAATAGAAACCGCATCATCTTTTTCCTCCCTTTTAAATAACCGTTATATCAAAACCAATGTATCTGATGATATCTTTGGAACGGAATACGCTGCGGTACTAAAAAATATTTATGCCGTAGCCAGTGGAATTTGTCATGGCATCGGCTATGGCGATAATTTCCAGGCAGTATTGATCAGCAATGCCATAAGGGAAATTAAACGCTTTGTAGACGTTGTACATCCGATCAATCGTGATATTATGGAATCTGCCTATCTGGGCGATTTACTCGTTACCGCTTACTCACAATTTAGTCGTAACCGTACATTTGGAAACATGGTAGGGAAGGGCTACACCGTGAAGTCTGCACAGTTAGAAATGAACATGGTTGCCGAAGGCTATTATGCAGCAAAATGCATGCATATTCAGAATCTGGCTTTTGGGGTGGATATGCCAATATGTAAGGCTGTACATAGCATCCTGTACGAAAAGCGTTCTCCTCAGATAGAAATGAAACTACTTGCCGAAAAACTAAGTTAAAGCGGAGGCCGATTGTAACTCAATACCCAACAAGTCTTTAACAATCAGCGAAATGCCCGTGGTCGAAACAAAACGGCAACCTCTAATGTTACTGGTATAAATAATAATAATATCGGTCATGAAAAAGAAATTTGCAATAGGGCTATTGGCAATCGCATTAGTTGGCGGTGCTGGCTTAAGTGTTAACGCACAGGAAAAAAAGAAAACAGAGGTTGGTAAAGCTTTAGATCACACAGGTAAAGCAATTGATAAAGGAGCTAAATCAGTGGGTAATAAAACCGCAGAAGTTGCGGTAAAAGGCGAAGCAAAAGTTTCAGATAAAACCTGGAAAGGTAAAATGGCACCAGATGGCTCTAACGTTTACATCAACTCCAAAAATGAAAAATATTATGTAAATGCTAAAGGGGCTAAAATCTGGTTAAAACCTAGTCAGATTAAAACCAGGCCTGCATCAAAAAATTAATAAAAAAATCCCGGACCATAAGTCCGGGATTAATATATTTCTCTAAACGATTGTTCCGTATAAATCAAAGTCTTCCGCCCGGTCAATCTTAACCTGAACAAAGCTTCCATTTGCAGCATAACCGGTTGATGCATCAATCAAAACCTCATTGTCAACTTCCGGTGAGTCAAACTCAGTTCTTCCCACAAAAAAATCACCCTCCTTTTTGTCAACCAATACCTTGAAGGTTTGGCCAACTTTTTCCTGATTAATGTCGAACGAAATACCCTGTTGTATTTCCATAATATCATCAACCCTTTGTTGTTTTACTTCCTCAGGAACATCATCTACCAAAGTGTGTGCATGAGTTTTCTCTTCGTGCGAATACGTAAAACAACCCAAACGGTCAAATTTAGTATCTTCCACCCATTGTGCCATTTCTTCAAAGTCGCGTTGCGTTTCACCTGGATAACCGCAAATTAAAGTCGTACGCATCGCAATGTTTGGCACCTTATCCCTGATCTGATTAACCAGGTCTATCGTTTTTTGCTTCGTTGTACCACGTCTCATCGATTTTAGCATGTTATCTGTAATGTGCTGTAATGGCATATCCAGATATTTGCAGATGTTTTCACGTTCGTTCATGGCATCCAGAATCTCCATCGGAAATCCACTTGGGTAAGCATATTGCAAGCGAATCCATTCGATCCCCGGTACATCAGATATACGGCGCATCAGTTCATCAAGCTTACGGGTGCCATACAGATCCAAACCATAATAAGTAAGATCCTGTGCAATTAGAATCAATTCTTTAGTGCCATTTGCAGCAAGGATTTTAGCCTCGTTAACCAGCTCTTCCATCGGTTTACTCATATGCTTGCCACGCATAAGCGGAATGGCGCAGAATGAACATGGACGGTTGCAGCCTTCCGCAATTTTGAAATAAGCAAAATGAGATGGGGTAGTTAACAACCGTTCACCGATAAGTTCGTGCTTATAGTTAGCACCCAGTTCATGGAGGATATTTTGTAAATCGTTAGTGCCAAAAAAAGCATCAACATTCGTAATTTCTGCCTCAAGTTCAGGCTTGTACCGTTCAGATAAGCAACCGGTCACAACAACCTTTCCGATTTTACCAGCCTCTTTCAATTCACTGAACTGAAGAATGGTATCGATAGATTCTTGTTTGGCGTTGTCAATAAAACCACAGGTATTGATCACTACAATATCGTCTTTACCCATTTTGTCAGATTCGTGACTAACGTTTAAGTTATTGCCACGTAATTGTCCCATCAATACTTCCGAATCATATATGTTCTTCGAACAACCCAAGGTGATAACATTTATTTTAGGTTGCTTAATGGAGGTTTTACTTCTTGCTATTTTGGTATTCATCTTTTACACTTAATCTTTACTATAATATTATTTAAACAAGCTATTCACAAACTCTTTTTTATCAAAAAGCTGCAAATCGCCGATTTTTTCGCCAACGCCAATGTATTTAACAGGTATTTTAAACTGATCCGAAATGCCAATCACCACACCACCCTTGGCTGTACCATCAAGCTTCGTGATAGCAAGTGCGTTCACATCTGTAGCTTCGGTAAATTGTTTGCATTGTTCGAAAGCGTTCTGCCCGGTCGAAGCATCTAAAACCAATAAAATTTCATGTGGCGCATGGGGTACAACTTTTTGCATCACCTGCTTAATCTTACCTAATTCATTCATTAAGCCTACTTTGTTGTGCAACCTGCCTGCAGTATCAATAATCACTACATCCTCACCATTTGCAACTGCCGATTGAAGCGTATCAAAAGCTACAGATGCCGGATCAGAACCCATGGCCTGAGCAACAACCCTTACACCAACACGCTCACCCCAAAGCTTAATTTGGTCAACTGCTGCAGCGCGAAAAGTATCTGCAGCACCTAGCACAACTTTTAATCCCGATTCCTTAAGCTTATGCGAAAGTTTTCCTATTGTTGTTGTTTTACCTACTCCATTAACGCCAACAACCATAATTACATAGGGTTTATGGTCACCGTACTCAAACTGGCGGAAGTCGTTACTGTTGTTTTCCGACAAGAGCAATTGGATCTCATCTCTTAAAATGAAATTCAGTTCCGAAGTATTAAGGTACTTATCTTTAGAAACACGTTCTTCAATCCGTTTAATGATTTTTAATGTAGTGCCAACACCAACGTCCGAGGTAACAAGTACTTCTTCAAGATTATCCAGAACTTCATCATCAACCGTCGATTTACCCGCAACAGCTTTGGTAATCTTATTGAAGAAACCGTCTTTCGTTTTCTCCAGTCCCTTGTCTAAGGCTTCCTGTGCTTCAGGAGCGGTTTCTTTCTTTTTGAAAAAATCAAATAAGCCCATTAGTATTATTGTTTAGAAATTATTCCCAACCGTAATTTGCTATAACAAAAAAAGCCCTCCCGGTTAAACGGAACGGCCTTTAATATTTTATTGAAAAATATTAACCTTATTTAGATGCAATAGCATCTTTTACGTGGTCGTTATGTACGATAAGCTCTTTGAATGAGTAAGCACCAGTTTTTGGTGATTTTACCATTGTAATTACTTTCGAATATTCTTTACCTGTACCGGTTTTAAGGGTTGCAACTACTTTCTTTGCCATGTTCTTATAATTTTAATGATTGAATGATAGATTGATAGAATGGGGGTTGCTCACCCTAAGCCTTCTACCTTAAAACCATCAACCTTATTTAATTTCTTTGTGTACGGTTACTTTTCTCAATACTGGGTTGAATTTTTTCAACTCTAAACGCTCAGTAGTGTTTTTACGGTTTTTCGTAGAAATATATCTAGACATACCTGGCATGCCACTTTCTTTGTGCTCAGTACATTCTAAAATAACCTGAACTCTGTTACCTTTTTTTGCCATTTTAATATTAAGTTAAACTGTTAATCTCAACAGTTAATGTTTTTTACAAAAATCCTTTTTTTACGAAACGATTGATCGCTTCGCTAATACCCACTTTATTGATGGTTTTAATCGCTGAAGTAGAAACTTTCAACGTAATCCAACGGTCTTCTTCAGGGATATAAAATTTCTGAAGTTTCAAATTAGGATAAAATTTGCGCTTGGTTTTAACGTTCGAGTGTGAAACGTTATTACCTTTCATTGCCATTTTTCCTGTTAAATCACAAACTCTTGACATGACTTGTAAATATAGTTGTTAAATATCGTCGCTTAATTTTTTTAAGAGTGTGCAAATATCTGAATAATAATTGTAAACAGCAAGAGTACAGGTAAATATTTTCATATATTTTTTAAAACATCCCAGGTATATTCAATTTGATACGAATTCAATATTTACCCTTATTATTATTTAATTAAATTAGCCGCTACTAACAAAATATATAACAGCGCCATGCAAATTACATCTTTTAAGCAATACGAAGAAGATTATAAAAAAAGTATAGAGAATCCCGAACAGTTTTGGGGCGAAGTAGCTCAGAATTTTCAGTGGCGCAAGCCCTGGTTCAAAGTGCTCTCATGGAACTTTAACGAGCCCCAGATTAAATGGTTCGAAGGCGCCAAACTTAATATCACCGAGAATTGCCTCGATCGTCACCTCGAAAAGAATGGCGATAAACCTGCAATTATCTGGGAACCTAATAACCCTGAAGAAGAAAGCGTAACGCTTACTTATAAAATGCTGCACGAACGGGTTTGCCGCTTTGCCAACGTATTAAAACGTAACGGCGCAAAAAAAGGCGACCGCATCTGCATATATATGCCAATGGTGCCCGAGCTGGCCATCGCAGTTTTAGCATGCGCCCGTATTGGCGCCGTACACTCTGTAATATTTGGGGGCTTCTCTGCCAAATCCATCGCCGATCGCATAAACGACTCGCAGTGTAAACTGGTAATTACTGCCGATGGTGCGTATCGGGGTAACAAACAGATTCCTCTAAAAGATGTCATCGACGACGCGCTGATTGGTTGCCCAACAGTAGAGAAATGCATTGTATTAACACATGTCCGTACGCCTGTTTCCATGCTCAAAGGCCGCGATGTTTGGTGGGAAGATGAAGTGAAACACGTAAATGATGTTTGTGAAGCGGAAGAAATGGATGCCGAAGATATGTTGTTTATTCTTTACACCTCTGGATCAACCGGAAAACCGAAAGGTGTTGTGCATACCTGCGGTGGATATATGGTTTACGCTGGATATACTTTTTCCAATGTATTCAATTATCAGCCTGATGAAGTATATTTCTGTACAGCCGACATCGGCTGGATCACAGGTCACTCTTATATCGTTTACGGACCACTATCTCAGGGAGCGACATCAGTATTGTTTGAAGGCATTCCAACCTACCCAAGCCCTTCACGGTTTTGGGATATTGTAGAAAAACATAAAATTAACACATTATACACAGCTCCTACAGCCATTCGTTCTTTGATGAGTTTCGGAGAAGATCCGCTACAGGGAAAAGATTTGAGTAGCATTCGCGTATTGGGATCAGTCGGAGAACCGATTAATGAGGAAGCCTGGCATTGGTTCGATGAAAAAATTGGACACAGTAAGGCACCAATTGTGGATACCTGGTGGCAAACGGAAACAGGTGGAATCATGATTTCTCCAATTGCTACCGTAACCCCAACCAAGCCGGGTTATGCAACGCTGCCGCTTCCTGGTATTCAACCCATCTTAGTGGATGAAAATGGAAATGAAATTGCCGGAAATAGCGTTAGTGGAAACCTTTGTATCAAGTTTCCGTGGCCGGGCATGCTGAGGACAACCTATGGCGACCACGAACGTTGCAAACAAACCTACTTCTCAACCTACGAAAATTTGTATTTTACCGGCGATGGATGTTTGAGAGATGAAGATGGCTATTATAGAATTACCGGCCGTGTAGATGATGTATTAAATGTTTCAGGCCATAGAATCGGAACCGCAGAAGTGGAGAATGCAATCAATATGCATGCCGGTGTTGTGGAAAGTGCCGTTGTCGGTTACCCTCACGACGTAAAAGGACAGGGGATCTATGCCTTCGTCATCTATCCTGAAATGCACGGAGAGGCAGAACTTTCAAAAAAAGATATCCTTCAAACCGTTACCCGTGTAATCGGAGCAATCGCTAAACCTGATAAAATACTTTTTGTAACAGGCTTGCCTAAAACCCGTTCCGGTAAAATTATGAGAAGAATTTTAAGGAAAATCTCAGATGGCGATACCGCTAATTTAGGTGATACATCTACTTTACTTGATCCGGGAGTAGTGGAAGAGATTATTGAAGCAGCAAAAAGTTTGTAATAGTAATTGCAGAAATAGAAAATGCCCCGCGATGTAAAAAACCGCGGGGCATTCTGGTTAATAATATCCTGGGTTTTGAACAAGGTTTTTATTCGCATCAATTTCTCGTTGCGGAATCGGGAAAACCAGGTTATTCGCGTTCCATGCTATTGGTCCAATATTGGTTTGAGTGCGCTTTGCATCGTGTAATGAGAAGCCTTCAAAGGCCAGCTCCAGTTTACGTTCATTCAGTACATTCGCAAGGGTTGCAGTGGTCGTTGTCAAACCAGCTCTGCTCCTCACAACTGATAAATCCTGTAAGGGCGTTTGGCCTCCAATAGGTGCAGCAGGCGCCAAACGAACATTACATTCTGCTCTGATTAAATACATTTCAGCTAAACGGATGATGGAAACATTTCCATAAGGGTTTGCAAATTTTGAAGTGTACATGTCCCCATCATCATAAAAAGCATTTATCCGGTCATCGGAGGTGTCATAAGTGTTATCAATCCAGTCTTGAGAAATGACAGCATCGCCGCGGCCGCCGTATGTGGATGAGCCATAGAACTCATTATAGCCATTAAAACCTGTTAAAGTTGTTACCTGGATGGAAAAAACATCTTCCGTGGTGTTTACACCTGGACTGGATCCCATGACTGGAAAGGCAGCTATGTAAGATGATGTTAACGAATAATTACCTGAGTCTATAACCCTACTGGCTGCTGCTCCCGCAGCTGCATAATTACCCATTTGTAAATATATTCTTGCCAGCATCCCTGCAGCAGAATATTTTGTAGCAAAGAAACCATTTGTTGCAGGTAATTTTGCTTCTGCATCAGTTAAATCGGCTATGGCTTGTGCATATACAGCAGCAACTGTTGCCCGGCTTACATAACTTCCATCAGTAACTGCCGAAGTTGGTGTAAGTACAATTGGCACCCCTAAATTTGTCGATGGAGAACCATCATTGTAAGCTTTACCGAATAACCTCACAAGGTCAAAATAAACTGAGCCTCTGATGAATTTAGCCTCACCTTCAACTTTATTTTTCTTTGCTGCATCGACCTTTCCTATTGCAGCAATTACATTGTTTGCATCATTGATTGCTGTATAACCGTCCGCCCATACGTTATTCACAAAAGTATTTGTCTTGAAAATAGATTTGATATTCGTTTGAGTAAGTTCTTCATAAGTTCCATACCATTCGATAGCATCTGTATTAGCTAAAAAATCAGCCATTAAGAAGGGTCTGCCGCCATATAAGTTTCTGCTCCCAAGTGCAGAATAAGTACCCACTAACGCTACTTCAACATCCTTAGAGGTAAGTAAGGCCTTGTTTTGTTCTATGGTGTCTACCGGAGAAATATCAAGTGCCTTTTTGCATGATACTGCGCCAGTCAACAGTATAGAACCCAGCAACAGATGATATATATATGTTTTTTTCATGTTGATTCTTCTTTAAATTATAATCCGATATTGATACCAAATGAAATTACACGAGGTTGTGGAGCAGAATAAAAATCAACCCCTTGATTGATATTTGTTGATTGATAATCTGCATTAACTTCAGGATCCCAACCTTTGTAACCGGTAATAGTCGCTAGATTCTGAGCGGTCGCATACAGCCTCAGCTTACTTAATTTAAGTTTGCTTAAAACCGTTGTAGGAAAGGTATAACCCAATGTTACGGTTTTAAGTCTGAGATACGATCCATCCGATAAATACCTCGTAGAATTGCCTACTCCATTACCATAAAATAACCTTGGCTCAGGTATATCGGTTACATCACCAGGCTTATCCCAGTAATTCATTTGATCTGCAGTTTGGTTATCGTATCCGTTTGAACCGTTTGCACTCATGTATTGCCCTCCCGCATTAAAAATTTTGTTTCCGGATACGCCCTGAAAGAATATGGCCAGGTCAAAGTTTTGATAAGAAAAGGTATTATTTAATCCAAATGTGTATTTCGGATTAGGGTTGCCTGCAAATATACGCTGTGCTTCGTTAATGTCATTTGTTGTGCCTCTATTGATACTGCCAAATTCATTGGTCGTATTCAGATAGTAAAGTGCATCGCCATTCGCGGGATTAACACCTGCATATTCCGGCAAATAAAAAACACCTATTGGTTGTCCGGCTATTGCTGCATTGATCTCGTTACTATTCAATATCTGGCCACCCAAATTCGTAATTTTATTGTTATTTATTGCGGCAGTAATACCAGTAGACCATTTAAAAGCGCCGATAAAGTTTTCGGTATTAATCCCTAACTCGAAACCTGTGTTTTTTAGTGTCCCTAAATTTTGAGTAATCGTAGAAAAACCGGTTGTTTCAGGAATGGGAACATCTAATAATAAATCAGTGGTATTCTTTTGATAGAAGTCAAAAGTACCCGATATCCTGTTTTTCAGAATCCCGAAGTCTAACCCTAAGTCGAGCTGCTTTGTCTTTTCCCATGTCAAATCCGGATTTGCAATTCTTGATGGTATTTGACCAGCCAGACCTCCATATGCACCTGTTCCACTAAACAATCCCCTTGCAGAATAATTTCCAATTTCAGCATTACCTGTTAAACCATAGCTTGCCCTGACCTTTAAAAGGCTAATGATTTCTATGTTTTTAAGGAAACCTTCTTCAGATGCAATCCATGCTACCGATCCTGCTGGAAAATAACCATATCGGTTATTAGCCCCAAACCTCGAAGAACCATCTGCCCTGACGCTAAAGCCAACTAGGTAACGATCATTGTATTTGTAATTTGCCCTAACAAAATAGGAAAGAAAGCTAAATGCACTCTCATTGCTACTAGCCACAACTTTTGTCGCGGCTGATCCTAGCTTCACATAGGCATCACTTGGAAAATCCTGACCTTCTATAGTACTGTATTTTGTAGTTGATTTTTGATAACTCGTTCCAAGTATCGCATCAAAACTGCTTTTGCCTTGAGTACTACTGTAACTAAAGAAATTATTGGTGTTTGCATTAATAACAAAAGTAGAGATGTTTTGTCCATCGCCATTCGATGTTCCCGTATTTCTGAATGTCAAAGACCCATAGTAACTTTCTTCATTTTGATTTAAGTTGTCGATAGAAAAATCAGTGCTGAATTTTAACCCTTTTGCAATGTTAATATTTGCAAATGCTTTACCAATCGTACGGTAAACCGTCGCCTTATATGCTGCGTTTTCAATTCCAATAAATGGATTATAATAAACAGGATAATTGGATGCTGCACCAGGTAAAGTTCCGCTGATTAATCCTGATCTGGGATCGATAAGTGGTGTAATAGGGGATAAAGCAACAGCTTGTAAAGGTGATGAAAACGCATTATCGTTTGAAAGTCTGTTATTAATACTATTTGAAAAATTAAGATTTACCCCAACTTCTAAGAAGTCAGTCACTTTGTTCGTCAGATTTAACCTTCCACTGTAACGTTTGTAGCTGTTTCCAACAATAATACCTTGTTGATCCAATGCCTGGCCACCAATATAAAACTTGGTTTTATCATTGCCTCCTGTTAAATTTAAATCATATTGTTGGGTAACCGGATTGTTTTGGAAGGCTTCAGCTTCCCAATTTGTATTCACCTTGTAGGTTTGATAATCGTCATTTCCGGCCGAGTATCTGTTCATTCTGCTTTCAATTAAATCAGAATAATCACTGAGTGCATCTGCTAATGCAGCGTAATCACCATTAGCAAAGTCTTGTTTTGCTGCTCCAACACCTGCTCTTCTCATCAATTGAACATACTGTTCTGCATTTAAAAATTCTCTGTGATTTGATGGAGTACTAATCCCACCTAAAGCATTAAATTGAATAAGCGTTTTACCAACTTTACCTTGTTTTGTCGTAATAATTACAACACCATTCGACGCTCTGGCACCATATATAGCCGATGCAGATGCGTCTTTCAACACTTCGATAGATTCAATGTCATTGGTATTTAAATCGGCCAATGCACTGGTAGGTGCGCTCGTACTAGATAAATCTCCTGACGTAATCGGAATCCCATCCACAATGTATAAAGGTTCACTGCCTGCAGTAACTGATGCAGCACCCCTTACTCTCACAGTTATCCCCTGACCCAGTTTACCATTTTGCGCTGAAATCTGAACCCCTGCAGCTTTTCCTTGTAAAGCTTGTTCAAAACTCGTGACCGGTAGATTTTCAAGATCTTTTGATTTTACAGAAGCTACCGAACCTGTAACATCTCTCTTAATTTGCGTCCCATACCCCACCACAACAACATCTGATAGCGTATTGCTATCTTCCTGTAAATTAGCATTAACAGATGTTCCGGTAATCGGGAGTTCCAGTGTTTTATAACCAATAAAGCTGAAAACAAGTGTCTTCGCATCTTCCGGCACGTTCAGCCTGTAGCTTCCCGTTGCATCCGTTTGGGTGCCGTTTGCAGGCAGGCCTTTTACGTAAACGCTCACACCCGGTACTGGTCCCGAAGTGCCTGAGGTAACTTTCCCACTAATCACCTTGCTCTGCGCGAAAGCAAATGAAATCAGTGCGAAAGAAAAAATCATACTGAGTAGTAGTTTTTTCATCAAATTATAGGTTTTAGTTAACAATTACGGCCCTGGTCGAAAGCCATTTACATAATTTAATGAAAAGAAACCACGATATACAAAAAACTTTGCCATCGTGCTGTTTTTTTGATTCAACGGCAGAAATTTAAAACAAAAAACAATCACCCCATGTTAAATACTGACATTAATTAATTTTAATTTTAATAATCAGATCATGGACAAATTAGAAATAAAAGGAAAGTGGAACGAGTTAAAAGGAAAGGTTAAACAGGCTTATGCTGATTTAACAGACGATGATTTAAAACACGAAGAAGGTCAGGATGATGAGTTGTTGGGAAGACTTCAGCAAAAGACCGGAAAAGGTAGAGATGAACTTGTAAAATGGATCAACTCCTTATAAATAAAACCACTTCACAAACAGACAATCAATTCGATTGTCTGTTTTTTTATAACCGCTAATATGAAAGATTTAGCCCGTCGCTTCAAGGAAAATCCAATATTAAAACCCGCAGATTTAACGCCGGGCCATCCCGGTCTTGAAATTGTTTGCCTGCTAAATCCGGGCGTTTTTCGTTTTGACGGAAAAATCTGGATGCTCATCCGGGTCGCCGAAAGGCCTGTACAGCAACAGGGCATCATTTCCTTTCCCATATTGGACGCCGACGGAATGGAAATCATATCAATCAAGGAAAATGATCCGAACCTCGTCACAACTGATCCACGAATAATTAATTATAAGGGGAAAGATTACCTTACAACATTGTCTCACCTCCGTTTGGTTTGTAGCGAGGATGGCGTCAGTTTTTACCAGCCTGAAGGCTATCCAATGCTAATCGGTGAAGGACCAAATGAAACTTTTGGAATAGAGGATTGTCGGGTGGCACAAATTCATGATACCTACTATCTTACCTTCACGGCTGTTTCTGCACACGGTGTTGGGGTAGGAATGAGAACCACCAAAGACTGGGAGACTTTTGTGAAACATGGAATGATTATCCCTCCTCATAATAAAGATTGTGCAATTTTCGAAGAAACCATCAACAATATATATTACGCTCTTCATCGTCCCAGTAGCGTCGCCCTCGGTGGAAACTACATTTGGCTGTCAGAGTCACCCGATGGCGTACATTGGGGAAATCATAAATTGGTTTTAAAAACCAGAAAAGGTAAATGGGACAGCGAAAGGGTAGGGGCAGGAGCAGCTCCGATTAAAACCGATCAGGGCTGGCTCGAAATTTACCATGGCGCTAACGAAAACCACCAATATGGGCTCGGCGCAATTTTATTAGATCTTCACAACCCGGCTCAGGTAATTGCACAAACTGACGGCCCGATCATGATCCCAACCGAAGACTATGAAATAAACGGTTTTTTCGGAGAAGTGGTATTCACCAATGGTCACATCGTAGATGGAGATCAGTTAACAATCTACTACGGAGCCGCTGACGAATTTGTGTGTGGCGCAACGTTCTCAATCAGCGAAATTATATCAGCCCTCGTCTGGCTGTAAATTTATCTTCCAGCCTTACCCCATAACAATACCTTCCTCAGGTGTCCTGAGGTTTCTAGGGTGGTAAAATAAAATTAGCTTTCTGCACTGGTCAAAAAAAAACGGTCCCCTTTTCCGGGAACCGCTTTCAGCTTTTTGCTTTAACCGTTAATTAGTAACCAAAAATCTCAGTTAAACTCAATTTTTTAACCGGACCGAATTTTGCTAAATCATCCATACTGATTTTCTTCTCGGAAGCAACAATACAATAGTTGTATGGCTTTTTAGAAAGATTCGTATCGTGGAATGACTTCACATCAGCGAAAGTTAATGGTTTCAGATTTGCATACTCATCAGCTCTCGAATCGTGGTCAAATCCTAATTTCTTGTCAGCTAAATAACTGTATATAATTCCGTCTTTAGTAATGCGGCTCGTTTCAATGCCATTAAGTGAATTACCTTTAGAAAGGGCAAACGACTTGTCCGATTCAGGTAATACATTCAATAACTCATTCATACCAGCTACCGCCTCATTCATTTTGTCGGCTTGAGTACCAACGTAGGCAACAACAGTGTTCTCTTTTTCCTTACTGTTTGGAGAAGAATAAACGGCGAAAGTAGAATAAGCCAACGCCTTCGATTCACGGATAGTCTGGAATACTATAGAACCCATACCACCACCAAAATAATTATTGAACAAAGCAATCTTGGCAGCATTTGCCGGATCATACAATCCTCCGTTACGTACCCAGCGAATCTCTGCCTGAACCATATCATAGTCTGCAAAGTAAACTTTGTTTGAATCAGTTTTCGTGTAAACAAACTTCTTCATTGGAGCAGCATCCGTAAATTCTTTTCCAAGTGGATGTGCTTTAACAATATCAGCCGAAAAAGCAGCCAGCGTCTTCGGACCAAAATAAGTAATGGTGTGTTTGTAGTTCGTTAAATTGTGTAAAAGATAAATCAGATCAGATGATTTCATGTTTTTGATCTCATCATTGGTAACTCCATAATTGAATGGATTATCTTTTCCATATTGTGCATAACTCATTAAGCCGCCCAGGATCGAAGATTTATTCAGCTTAGCGTTTTCCCGTGTCTTTAATAAACGGCCTTTTAAATCTTCCAAAGCCTTTTCATTCGGTTTACAATTGGCCAATACATCTTCCAATAAAGCAACTGCCTTATCAAAATTCTCCTGCAAACCACTCAATGAAACCGTAGTTAAATCCGTTCCTACATTAATATTATAGCTACAAGCAAGGTTATAAAATGCTTTGCTAATGTCTTCCGCCGAATATTTATCCGTACTCAAGAAAGATAAATACTGCGCTGCATAGGGTAAAAGCTTATAATTATATGATCCCATGTCAAATCGATAGCCCATACGGAAAATAGCATTCTCTGTATTTTGAACCGCAATTACATCTGCAATTGCTGCCTTCCCAAACTGAAGATCTTTAGTATAATCTAAAAACTTAGGCGCAATTGGCGCTACCTTGGCATCAATAATGGTTTTGGTAAAAGGAGAAACCTCGTTGGCATTTGTTTTCACCGCAGTGATGGTCGGTTTTTCTACTTTTAAAATGCTTTTATCTTCACCCTTGTGTTTAAGTAGTACAACGTAATCATCAACAAAGAATTTGTTGGCGAAATCAACGATTTCTTTTTTAGTTACTTTCGCCATGTTATCGGTAGAGGATAACATTTTATCCCATTCCGTACCACGGTTTTGAATAAAAGCATTCATTGTTGCATCAGCACGAACATCATTATTATCGTAAGCCTGCAGTTCTGCAAGTTTAATATTTGCAACAGTAGCTTTGATCAGGCTCTCATCAAACTCACCCTTTTTAAGCAAATCAACTTGCTCCAGCATAATCTTTTGTGCCTCTTCCAGACTTTGTCCGGCTTTAGGCGAACCTGATAGGATAAAAACGCCATAATCCTTCATCTGGTTGTAACCCGCACTTGCCCTTAACATCTTTTGTTGCTTGTTAATGTTGATGTCCATTAAACCTGCTTTGCCATTCGCCAGAATACTTCCAATTAAATCCAGTAATAAACTCTGGTGAGTATTCTGTGCAAAACCCCGGTATGCTACATACAAGTTTTCAGCACTTGGTCCGTAAATATCAACTTTCTGGATTTGAGTTAGCGGCTTTTCCGGAGCCGGATTGTAAAGGGCTAATGGCTTCGAAACCATGTATGCAAAATCCTTATCAATCTTTTTAATCAAGGCATCATAATTAATATCACCCGACATGATCAGGGCCATATTATTTGGCACATAATATTTGTTATAATATTTTCTGATTTCAACTAATGATGGATTTTTTAAATGTTCAATGGTACCAATGGTGGTTTGTTGTCCGTAGTTGTGTGTTGGAAATAATGCATACAACATTTTTTCATACATTTTGCGGCCATCGTTATCCATACCGATGTTTTTTTCTTCATATACAGCCTCCAACTCCGTGTGGAAAATACGGAATACAGGTGCGCGGAAACGCTCTGCCTGAACAGCCAGGAACTTGTCGATAGCATTTGATGGAAGATCTTCCTCGTAAACCGTTTCCTCAACCGAAGTATGGGCATTGGTCGATCCGCTACCAATTGCTTTCATCATTTTATCGTACTCATTCGCGATAGAAAAGTTCGAAGCTTCACCCGAGGTTTTATCTATCTGCGCATAAATCTCTTTACGTTTCGCCGGATCGGTTGTTTTGTTATAAGTTTCATAAAGGGATTCAATCTTATCCAGAAGAGGTTTCTCCTTTGCATAATTTAATGTTCCGAATTTATCCGTCCCTTTAAATAAAAGGTGTTCTAAATAATGGGCCAAACCGGTGTTCGTTCTTGGGTCAGTATTACTTCCTGCCCTTACAGCCATTTTGTAGGTAATGTTTGGCTCTTTGTTATTTTGTGATAGAATAACAGTTAATCCGTTTTTCAGCGTGTAAAAACGTGTTTTGGTAGGGTCATTAGTTACATACTTATAAGTGTAACCCCCTGATGTTCCCGTTTTCCACTGATAGGTGCTTTGTGCCTGCGCTAAAGACCCGGTAATGAGAAAACAAGCCAATGTAAATAGTTTGATTTTCATTGAAATGATTTTGGTTTATGGTAATGAGTTAGAATTCAGATAAGCGGCCTCATCCGTGCCGTTTTCCTGTAAATAAGTTAATTATCCAAATATATAGCCTTTAACTTATCTAATGAAATGCTTTTGAGAATATCAAACAGTTTACATAAAAATAGCCCGGTGCATAGCACAGTTTGATGGCATTCTTAGCTACCCCTTAGCCATGGTTCCCTGCCCTCAACAACACTGTTAGTACACAGCAAGTCCGCACTCGTGTAAAAATGACTCATTTAAAAGCTTGCAGAATAACATTACATCAGGTCGGTCACCTGAATCAGAGATAGGAATAGAATCCTTTGGTAATTTTCTAATTTACATCATTTTGGTTAAACCTGAAAATTATCCTCAAACTTTCCTCAGGTACTATTACTAAAATAATCTGTATTTTTACCAGCATGACAAAGCAGAATACAAAACCCAATATCCTGGTTGTAAATGATGATGGTATAACAGCTACAGGCATTAAAAACCTGATGGAGGTGATGCAGGAAATAGGAAATGTGGTAGTAGTAGCGCCAGATAGTCCACAAAGCGGAATGGGACACGCCATCACAATAGGGAAACCTATCCGCTTCGATAAAGTCGATTTATATGATGGCGTGGAAATGTATAAATGCAGCGGAACGCCTGTAGACTGTGTAAAACTGGGTGTAAATAAAATATTTAAAGGTAAAAAGCCCGATTTGTGTGTATCTGGAATTAACCATGGCTTAAACAATTCCATTAACGTATTATACTCAGGCACCATGTCCGCTGCGGTGGAAGGTGCCATTGAGAAAATTCCTTCAATAGGCTTTTCTATGGATGACTTTGCCGCAGATGCGGATTTCAGCCATACAAAAAAATACATCAAAAGTATTTGCGAACAGGTGCTGGCCAACGGACTACCTGAAGGGACATTGCTTAACGTTAATTTTCCCAAAGGTGATAAATTGAAGGGCATTAAAATCTGCCGCCAGGCCAACGCCAAATGGATGGAAGAATTCGAAGAACGTACCGATCCTTATAAACGGCCTTATTATTGGTTAACCGGAGTATTCGAAAACTTTGACAACGGGCAGGATACAGATGTCTGGGCACTCGAAAATAACTATGTTTCCATTGTGCCTGTTCAATTTGACCTCACAGCGCATCATGCCATTCAAACCCTAAATAGCTGGGATTTTGGTATCGATCATTCGGTGAAGAAAACTGCTGCAAACAAAATTGCAGCACCAGATGGATTAAACCTCGGTTAACACATGAATGATAGAATAAGAAAACTGGATAATTCAGTTTGGTGGGGATTAGGAATTGGGTTAATTGTTCCTTTAATATTATGCTCCCTGGCATACTACGTTATTCATCACGTGGGTGCCTTACGTAAAGCGGATTTGTTGTACATAGGTGGAATTGCGCCAAATGCTTACACCATGCAATATTTTTTTGGATACAATAAGGAAAACATCGGTAGGGGGATTCTCGCTGCAACCTTTTTGTGTGCTTTTGTATTTTTTGCTTATAAAGTTTTTTAAAATCCCCGAACCAATAGCTACATTCTCATATCTCACATCATAATCCTAATATGAAATACTACCTGATAGCTGGTGAAGCATCCGGCGATTTACACGGCGCCAACTTAATGAAGGCCCTGAAGGAAGAGGATGATCAGCCTGTATTTCGATATTTCGGAGGGGATAAAATGAAAGTTGAAGGTGGTGAGCTGGTGAAGCATTATGCAGATATGGCCTTTATGGGCTTTACAGAAGTAATACTGAACTTAAGAACAATCTTTAAAAATCTTAAAACAGCTAAGGATGATATTCTTTCCTGGAAACCCGATGTCCTGATATTAATCGACTTCCCCGGTTTCAACTTAAAGATAGCCGAATTTGCGAAGGCAAACGGTATAAAGGTCTGTTATTACATCTCACCCAAGGTTTGGGCATGGAACCAGAAAAGAGTGCTGAAAATAAAGCGTGTAGTCGACCACATGTTTTGTATTCTACCCTTTGAAGTAGATTTTTATAAAGAATGGGGAATGCATGTCGATTATGTGGGTAATCCATTACTTGATGAAATTGCCCAGTTTACTCCTGATCCGCAATTTCGTGAAAACCATCAGCTCGGTAATCAGAAAATCATTGCCCTGCTTCCTGGAAGCAGAAAGCAGGAAATTGAAAGGCTGCTCCCTGTCATGTTAAGCGTCACAGAGCAGTTTCCCGAATATACTTTCGCGATTGCGGCTGCACCTACATTTACCGAAACCTACTATCAGCAATATATTGGCAATAAAAACGTAAAACTGTTGTTCAGCAGCACCTATAATTTGTTGCACGTCGCACATGCCGCCATAGTTGCCTCCGGAACCGCTACCCTGGAAACCGCACTGTTCGAAGTTCCCCAGGTGGTGGTATATAAAGGTGGCACTATTTCCATCGCAATCGCCAGATTACTGGTAAAAATCAGATTCATTTCACTCGTCAATCTCATCGTCGATAAAAAGATTGTAACTGAACTTATTCAGGAAGATTGTAATACGCAGAAAGTATCTCAGGAACTCAACCTGATCACAAAAGGTAATGGCAGAACTCAAATGCTTGCCGAATATAAAACACTCCTCAAACGGATGGGAAATCCAGGTGCCTCTGAAAAAACTGCACGCTTGATTTTTAAATATACCCGGTCAAAATAGTTTTGTAATTGCGTAACATTTTAGGTACGATTTGATTTTTTCTAAAACAATAATGCCTTAAAGGCGTTACTAAATCGTTTTGCGGAAATCCAGGTCGTATTAAATTAATCATCTACGTTCCATTAATTATTACATCATTGGCCGCAAAATGTAACTAATTATAAACTAAACGAGTGAGTGCCAATGAAAAACATTCTACCCAGGTTGTCAGGTATCCTATGCCTGATCCTAATTTCAAGCCCCCAGTTGTTTGCAAAATTAAAGAGCAGTAAAAACAATTACAGCCTCTATTATTTTCAGCAAGATACAACTAAGCGAGACACAACAAAAAAAACACCTGTTGCCAAACCTGCCGATTCTGTCAAAGTACCGGTCAACCCTTTAGGTGGCGCGAGCCCGGCAACTTCCCCAACACCAGCTCCGGCTGCTACGCCAGCAACGGCAAGCCCGGCCGCGCCTGCAGCAGCAGCCGGACAGAAAACAATAACCGGTACGGTAGTCGACGAACAAAAACTCGGCCTTCCCGGTGTCGGCATTAAAATCCAGGGTAAAACCGGTGGTACAGTAACGCAGGAAAACGGTAAGTTTAGCATTGCGGTTTCAGCACCTACAGATGTTTTGGTGTTCAGTTACATCGGTTATCAGTCTAAATCAATGCCCGCTGGAAATGGTGCAACACCATTAACCGTTAGTCTGGTACCTTCCGGTGCTCAGAACCTTAACGATGTGGTGGTAGTGGGTTACGGTACCCTCAAAACGAAGGAGGTGACGTCATCCGTTGCCCACGTAGATACGGCCCAGTTCCGACAAAGTGGTGCACGAAATCCACTCGATCTGATTCAGGGAAAGGTTGCCGGACTTAACTTAACCCGAACGAGTGGTTCCAATCCAAATTCTGGTGTCAACGTTCAATTAAGGGGGGCAGTAACCGTAACCGGAAGCTCAAGCCCTTTATTTGTGATAGATGGTATTCCAGGTGGTAACCCTGATCTTCTGCAACAGGATGACATTCTTTCTGTCGATGTATTGAAAGACGGTTCAGGTGCTGCCATCTATGGTACAAGTGCTAATGCTGGGGTTATTTTAATTACAACTAAAAAAGGCAAACCAGGCGCACCTCAGTTCAACTATTCAACATATTTCAGAAAGGAATATATCCAGAACAGACTGGATTTCTTAACAGCTGATGAATTCAGACAAAAGATCGCAGCTAAGCTTATCGATGCCCCGGATTACGGAGGAAACGAAGATTTATACGGTAGCCTGATTAATAAAGACAATCTGTCTCAAAATCACAACTTATCCCTTTCAGGAGGATCAAACAATACAAACTACAGAGCAAGTTTGAACTACCGTGATCTACAGGGTATTGGTCTGGAAAATGGCCGCAAAGAATATACTGCAAGGTTAAATGTAAATCAGAAAGGATTTAATGATAAGCTGAATGTACAGATGAACCTGGCTTCTAACTTCAACAATGCCAACACACTTGGTGGTAGCGGATGGGAAGAAGAATTGGTAAAAAATCCTACCAAAAGGATATATAACCCTAATGGTAGTTTCTATTTCGATAACCAAAGCACAAATCAATATGCACGCCTTCAGCAGGAAAGAAGTAAAAGACAACAGCAAACCAGTTCCGCAGATATCAAGGCAGATATAGACCTTTTTAAAGGACTTAAAGGATCTGTGTTTGGATCGGTACAGAGAGATAGCTATACTGATGGTGCCTGGGCATCTATTTTTTCTGAACGATCAGTAGAAGATTCCGATTATCCTGGTGGCGGTTACGCCAGCAAAGGCAATTTCCTTTCTCAGGCATTTGCATTCGAGCCAACCTTGCAATACAACACGGTAATTAAAGAAAAACACTCACTGGCTGCAGTAGCCGGATATAGTTATCGTTATAACGTAGAAGAAGGCCAGTCTGCGAGTAACCGTGGTTTTATCAATGATCAGTTTCATGAAGATAATTTAACCACAGGTGTTGCTTTAACAGATGGCAGGGCAACAGCCACAAGTTTCAAAAATGATAACACCTTGATCGCTTTCTTTGGAAGAATTAATTATGCATTCGATAACAAATATCTGCTTCAGTTAATCTTAAGACGGGAAGGATCCTCACGCTTCGGTGTGAATAATAAATGGGGAAACTTTCCGGCAGTTTCCGCAGGTTGGAACATCTCTGATGAGAATTTCATGAAAAATGTAAAATGGGTGAATTACCTTAAACTTCGCGCAGGTTATGGGGTAACAGGTAACTCTGGCTTCTCTAATAATGCGTCAAGAGTAGTATTGGGAGGCGGCGGCAGGTACATTTACCCTGACGGTGCGTACAGAGAAACCTACGGACCAACTACCAACGTTAACCCCGATCTGAAATGGGAAAGCAAACGCGAGTTAAATATCGGAGCAGACTTCACTTTGTTTAATAGCAAATTAAAAGGAGCGCTGGATGTTTTTGATCGTACGACTAAAGACCTGCTGGATCTTTATACTACACCGCAGCCCCCTTACGTTCTTGCCAATATTTATGCCAATGTAGGTACCATTTCATCAAAGGGTATCGAGCTGGCGCTAAGTTACGAAGCCATCAAAACTAAAGACCTAACCTTTAGCATGGACTTTACCGGTAGTACATTAAGCAATAAACTGGTGAGCTATTCAAATGATATTTTCGATGTGAAATACAAAACTTTTGGTGGAATTGGCGGTTCAGGCGATCTTGGTGATGCTATCACAACCTACGAAGGTTCACCACTTGGCGAATTCTGGGGTAAACGTTTCGCAGGTTTTGATGCCGAAGGGAAATGGCTGTTTTTTAACAGGAACGGAGAAGCTGTTCGTAACGACAAAATCAACAATTCAAAAGATCCGAACGTGACCGATTTAGCCAGAATTGGTAATGCTATCCCAAAATATTACGCATCTTTTACTGCTAATCTTTCTTATAAAAACTGGGACTTCAGAATGTTTATTAGAGGTAAGTTCGATTATGATATTTTGAACACTACTGAACTCTCTTATGGAAATCCTTCCATCAAGGGAAGCAACTACTTGCGGACAGCCTTCGAAAAGAATAGTCAGATCAATGATACTTACATGTACTCTGACTACTATCTTGAAGATGGAACAAATCTGAAGATTGATGAAATTACCATCGGCTATAACTTCAAATTAAAAACCAAGCTGATCAGAAACCTAAGGGTATATGCTACTGGTCAGAATTTAATCACACTTACAGGTTATACCGGTAACGATCCTGATTTCGTACTGGATTCTGGCTTAGGCCCAGGTGTGGATAACAGAAATGCTTACCCAAGTACCAGATCCTTCCTGTTCGGTTTAAATCTTGGCTTCTAAACTTATTATCATGAAAAGTAATTTAAAATATATCGCATTAATCATGTTCTCAGTACTCAGCTTCGCGTGTACGAAACTGGATGAAAATGCCTACGATCAGATTCCAGCTGACGTATTCTATACCAATAAAAACGAAGTGCTTTCTGCTGTGTTACGCCCATATACGCACGCCAACGCATGGGTGGCTCCGGCAGGACAAAACGGATGGTGGCGCATGGCCGAACTATCTGCAGATCAGCTGGCCTGGCCAACAAAGGGGCCTCACGGAGAAGATGGCGGTCAGTGGAAAAGATTGCACTATCACACCTGGACAGTCGACGAGTCTGGTTATAACAACGCCTGGAACCTCATGTATTGGGGAATGGGGCTCTGCAACAGCCCGATACAGAATCTGGAAAGCAGAAGTATTGCTGATATGGGAATCACACAGGCCGAAAAAGATGCATACATCGCCGAACTTAAACTGCTACGGGCATTCCACTATCTTAAATTGATGGATTTGTTTGGTAACATTCCAATAAGCCTTACCGTACCAACCGGAAGCGTGCCAACGAGTGAATATCCTGCAACCTCAACCAGAAAACAGGTGTTTGATTTTATTGAAAAGGAAATCAAAGAAAATATTGAAAAAACACCTAAACTCTCCAGAGCAATGCTGGGAAGGATGAGCCAGGCAGGTGGTTACGCCATGTTGGTCGAACTCTACTTAAATGCTGAAGTATGGACAGGTACACCAAGATGGGACGATTGTATCGCCGCTGCCGATATGTTGATTAAAAATCAAGGGGGTGGACAAAATGGGGCAATGGCTTTAGATCCTAATATTTTGGATCAGTTCAAAAATACCAACGACTTATCAAAAGAAGTTATTTTCTCCATTGCATACGATTACAAAAGAGCAAACTTTGAACCAGGCTTTGCGGCCGATTTCTTTCACTTCGCGCAAAGAGATATCTATGGTGGCGGAAGAAATGGTAACGATGGCGTTGTGGTAATTCCAGGCGTTTATGATACTTATGATAATGACGACTTGAGGAAAAAAGAATGGTTGTTAATCGGTCCACAGTATAAATTTTCAAACCCTAAAGTTCCGGTAGAAGGTACAGTAGAATATGCTGGTAAGCCACTTGTGTTTGTAGATAACATTCGCAAAAACGTAACCGGTTCAACAACCAGTAACATGAGTGAGGGAGAAGAAAACAGTGGGGTGAGGTTCAATAAATACCGACTGGGTAATTCCATTGCCGGCTTTATTGTAAACGGTACCGACACAACTGCTGTACAGCCAGATCCAAATTATAATAACACAGACTGGAATATATATCGCCTGACATGGATTTACTTCGCTAAAGCTGAAGCCATCATGCGTAAAAACGGTGGTGCAGCTACGGCAGAAGCAGTAACACTAGTCAATACCTGCAAGCAACGTGCTTATACTGCTGCCACATGGCCAAGCCATGCTTATACCACTGCTACGTTAACTTTAGATAGCTTATTGGCAGAGCGCGGAAGAGAATTCATCTTTGAGGGGTTCCGCAGAGACGACTTAATCAGGTTCGGTAAATTTGCAACAGGAACATGGTGGGATCACACACCTTCTACTGCAACCCGGACACTGTTTCCCATCCCTCAGCAACAACGTGATTTAAACTCAAAACTCACCCAAAACCCAGGATATTAATCTTCACAAAAGGGCGCCGCAAGGCGCCCTTTGTATTTCAAACTGAATTGAAATCATTCAAGTATAAACGTTTCTAAAACGATTAATATAAAAAATGTTAAATTGCGTTTTTATAACCCGTTAAAATTCGAAAGCTGCATTTTTTATTTAGCTTTGAGTTTAACTACCAAATAGAACTGAAGCCAAATGAAATCGCTTTCCATAAAAGATATTGCTACTAAAGCAAATGTATCAATTACTACTGTTTCATTTATTATAAATGGTAAAGCCAAAGAAAAATCAATAAGCGAAGCCGTAATCGATAAAGTGCAGAAAATAATTGAAGAAAGTGGTTATAAACCCAATCAAATTGCACGTAGTTTACGAACCGGTAACTCTAATATTATCGGCCTGATCATTGAAGACATCTCAAACTCCTTCTTCTCTCGTATCGCACGTTTAATAGAAGACAAGGCCTATAAAAAAGGCTATAAAATTATTTACTCCAGCACCGAGAATAGCGTTGATAAAGCAAAAGAACTCATCAATATGTTCAAATCGCGTAAAGTTGATGCTTATATCATTTCTCCTATAAAAGGAATCGAGGAAGATATTCAGATGCTCATCAATGATGGAAACCCCGTTATCTTTTTCGACAGGAACCTGCCCGAGATTAGTACAAGTTATGTTGGTGCAGATCATTTTAATGCCTCTTATCAATCAATAGAAAGTTTTATCAATCAAGGGAAGAAAAATATAGCCCTGGTTACAACCGATATTAATGTTCCGCAAATCACCGAACGTTACGACGGATACAGAAAAGCGCTCGAAGATCATAACATTCCATACAACGATGACCTTGTTTTAAAAATACATTTCAATCAGGAAGAGGATGAAACCATCGGACAAATTAAAGAGCTTTTCAATGATAAAAATATTGATGCAGTACTGTTTGCCACCAATTATTTAGCCATAAGTGGTTTAAAAGTACTCAAGAAAATCAACAAAAAAATTGGTGCAGACTTTTCCGTTATTGCCTACGATGATCACGAAGCATTTGAATTGCATACCCCTGGCATTTCAACCGTTCAGCAGCCGTTAGAAGAAATTGCAGAAAACGTAATTATGCTAATCCTTAAGCAATTATCCTCAAAAACCAAATTGGAAGATCAGCAAATCATTATTCCTGCCAAACTCATTATAAGGGAATAATCTTGTAATGAAAAAATTACATCCCATAGTTCCAATATGGTTTAAAATTCTCTAATATTGAAATAGTAAAACGTTTTACTTTTAACTTGATTAAAAGGGCTTAATCAGGCAGTAATCATCTCAACAGAAAATTCAGAATTGGTAGCAGAATCCCGAACTGGCTCTTAGATGAAGTAAATCGATTTATTCTTAAACACCTTGAACCAAATATAACGATGAGAAAACTTTCCCTACTGGCACTATGTGCGTTCTTTATTTGCACACTGAAAGCTCAGGACAAAGCACCGGCTTATCCCTTAATCACCCACGACAGCTATTTCAGTATATGGTCATTTGGTGATGGGCTCAATCAGTCGGTTACCAAACACTGGACAGGCAAAGAACAATCCCTGATAGGATTGATTAAAGTAGATGATAAGTATTACCGTTTCCTGGGTAATGAACCGAAGAACTATAAACAACTACTTCCGGCAACCGACGAATCCCGCTATCAGGCAAAGTACACTTTTAGTCAGCCGGATAAAGGATGGGAAAATATAAGCTACAATGATGCCTCCTGGAAAAGTGCGGAAGCACCCTTCGGAGACGATCAGCGAGCAAAAACAAAATGGAACACAGATGATCTTTATTTCAGGAGAAAATTTACTTTAACTAATCTATCTCCAGGGAAAAAAGTGCTGAAACTTAATCACGACGATCATGTAATGGTTTACGTCAATGATAAATTAATTTATAAAAAGAATGATTACGTTTCTGATTATATTTATATTCCTATCCCTGACGGTCTGCTCAAAATGGGCGAAAACTTACTGGCAATCCAGGTAAAAAATACTGCCAGCGCGAGGCACCTCGATGCCGGAATTGTAGAAGAAGAGGAAACAAAGCTTCCAATACAACTAGCCAAACAAACGAACGTTAATGTACAGGCTACTACTACAGCATTTACCTTTAAATGCGGTGGTGTCGACCTGCAGGTAAATTTTACTTCTCCACTTTTGCTGAACGATATTCAATTAACCGCACGACCGGTTAGTTATGTGAGTTATGCCGTAAAATCAAATGATGCTAAGGCTCACAATGTTGATGTTTATCTCAGCGCGTCATCAAATATTGCTGTCAACGCTCCCGCCCAGCCGGTATCTGCCTGGAGCAAAAAGTCGGGTGGCCTGGCCATACTCAAAGCCGGAACAGTAGAACAACCTGTCTTGAAAAAAAGGGGTGATGATGTTCGAATCGATTGGGGGTATCTGTATGTCGCAGTACCTGAAAAGTTTGGTGCAAAACAATTTTTATCCCCACAGGGAGCCAGCTTGAGCGCATTTGTAAAAGGTGATTATCCTGCACAAAAGCAAATACTAAATAGTAAAAATATAAATCTAGGCACTGTAATTCCTTTTGGTTTGATCAATGAGACTGCCGTAGAGAAATATGTGATGTTCGGCTATGATGATGTCAGGCCGGTTGAGTATTTCAAAACACAGCTATTACCGGTTTGGAACAAATCGGGTAAGCAGAATTTTGAAGATCAGCTGAAGCAGGCCAGTGCCGATTATGCATTGCTTAAAAATAAATGTGCTGCTTTTGATAACCAGTTATACACTGATGCAGTTAAATCAGGGGGTAAAGAATATGCCGACCTCTGCAAGCTGGCTTATCGCCAGAGCATAGCCGCACATAAAATTGTTTATGCACCAAATGGCGACATCCTTTTCTTGTCTAAAGAAAACTTCAGTAATGGTTCAATAAACACCGTTGATGTTACCTATCCGTCTGCTCCGCAATACCTCCTTTACAGCCCGGAATTGTTGAAAGGAATGTTAAACGGCATTTTCTATTATTCGGAAAGCGGGAAGTGGAAAAAGCCTTTCGCCGCTCATGATTTAGGTACATATCCCATCGCAAACGGGCAAACATATGGTGAAGATATGCCGGTTGAAGAAGCTGGAAATATGATCATCCTCACCGCTGCTATTACTAAAGCAGAAGGCAATACCGGCTACGCAGCCAAACACTGGGAAGTCATGTCAGTATGGGCCGATTATTTATTACGGGAAGGCTTCGATCCTGCAAACCAATTGTGTACAGATGATTTTGCCGGTCACCTGGCCAGAAATTCAAATCTTTCTGTTAAAGCCATTGTTGCCCTTGGCGGATATGCGCAGATGGCGCAGCAACTCGGTAAAACGGATGTAGCTACAAAATACAGGAATGCAGCACTTAAGATGGCACAAGATTGGATGAAGCTCGCTGATGATGGCGACCACTATGCGCTTACGTTCAATGATAAAAATACCTGGAGCCAGAAGTATAACCTGATCTGGGATAAGTTACTGAAGCTCGACCTTTTTCCGGTTGCCGTTTATAACAAGGAAATTGCTTTCTATCTAAAAAAACAAAAGGAGTTTGGCCTGCCATTGGATAGTCGCAGAACCTATACCAAGTCCGACTGGATCATGTGGACCGCAACGTTAACCGATAACAAAGTCGATTTCGAAAAGTTTATCCATCCGGTTTACCGTTACGCTACAGAAACGGAAAGTAAAGTGCCATTGAGCGACTGGCATGAAACAACAGACGGAAGAATGAGTGGCTTTCAGGCAAGGAGTGTTGTTGGCGGCTATTTCATCAAAATGCTTGCCGATAAATGGGGTATTCAATAAAATATAAATCAGCCTTGCTTGCTTTTTCTACCTATGCAGGCAAGCGCTGATTTTAACAAACATTCGATATGGTGTAGGGTTAGCACATCATTGAACCAATAAACACAAACAAACTAAATGAAACCTAAATTAATTTTGTCCATCCTGCTTTGCCTGGCTGCCAAAGGCTCGTTCGCGCAGCAGAAAGACTGGGTAAGCTATGTAAATACTTTACAAGGCACCAATTCCAAGCATGAACTCACGCGGGGAAATACTTATCCTACAACAGCCTTGCCATTCGGCATGCACACCTGGACACCACAAACCGGTAGAAATGGCGATGGCTGGAAATACCAGTATTTTAAAGACAAAATCCGCGGCTTCCAGCAGGCGCATCAATGTAGTTCGTGGACCCGGGATTATGCAGTTTTCTCATTAATGCCGGTAATTGATGATCTGGTAGTAGATGAAAATAAACGTGAAACCAGATTCAGTCATAACGATGAAATTGCAAAGCCCAATTACTACAAGGTTACTTTCGAAAACGAAATTACAACCGAAATCTCACCATCAGAAAGAGGTGCACATTTACGCTTCTCTTATCCTAAAGGAAGAAGAAGCTTTCTGGTACTCGATGGCTATACCCGTTTAAGTGGGGTAAAAATCTTTCCAAAGGAAAATAAGATTACAGGCTGGGTAAATAATGGCGAAGGCTTTAGAAATGGCTGGAGAAGTTATTTTGTTGTTCAGTTTGATCAACCCATAAAATCTTTCGGAACCTGGGAAAATAAAAAAAACACAGTTCTTATAGACTCAGTTTCTGCTGAAGGCCTCGGAAAGGGAGCATTTGTTCAGTTTGCCGATGGAGTAAAAGTTCAGGCTAAAACAGCATCATCTTACATCAGCCTTCAACAGGCTGAACTCAATTTAATACGAGAGCTAGGCGCTGATAAAACATTGGAACAAACGAAAGCAAATGCTGCTGCTGTATGGAATAAATCTTTAGGAAAAGTTGAAGTTGAAGGCGGAACTAAAGCGGACATGGAGACATTTTATTCCTGCTTTTTTCGTGCCAGCTTGTTTTCGAGAAAGTTTTATGAATTAAATGAATCCGGACAACCTTATTACTTTAGTCCTTACGATGGGAAAGTGCATGAAGGCTACATGTTTACTGATACTGGTTTTTGGGATACATTCCGTGCTCAGTTTCCTTTAAACACTTTAATACAGCCAGAAATGCACGGACGTTACATGCAGGCCTTGCTTGCTGCTCAGGAACAATGTGGTTGGCTTCCATCATGGTCTTTCCCGAGCGAAGCAGGAAGTATGATTGGAAACCATGCCATTTCACTACTAGCTGATGCCTGGGCAAAGGGCATCAGAACTTTCAATCCGCAAAAAGCACTTGACGCTTATTACCATGAGGCCATGAACAAAGGCCCGTGGGGTCCTGCTAATGGAAGAGACGGGGTAAAAGAGTACAACCAGCTCGGATATGTTCCATATCCAAAATATCGCGAAGCAACCGCCAAAACGCTCGAATATGCTTACGACGATTACTGCGCCTACCATCTGGCGCAAATGACCGGAAATAAACATTACATGGAAGTTTTCGAAAAGCCGATGTATAACTACAAAAATGTGTATGACGCTGGTACCCGTTTTATGAGGGGAAAAGACGCTCTGGGCAACTGGACACCAAAATTCGACCCCACAGAATGGGGCGGCCCTTTTACTGAAGGCAATGCATGGCATTGGCAATGGTCGGTATTCCACGATACAAAAGGTTTAATTAACCTAATGGGAGGTGAAAAAAACTTCAATGCTAAATTAGACTCGGTATTTAGCGAGCCAAATAAAGTCAATGTAGGTTCCTATGGAGGCATGATACACGAAATGACTGAAATGGTAATGGCCAATATGGGGCAGTACGCACATGGAAACCAACCTATTCAGCACATGGTTTATTTGTATAACTATGCCAAAGAGCCATGGAAATCGCAGTTTCATGCACGGGAGGTGATGAAAAAATTATATGATGCCTCCGAGAACGGTTACCCCGGCGATGAAGATCAGGGCCAAACTTCTTCCTGGTATGTATTAAGTGCATTAGGTTTCTATAGTGTAACACCTGGAACCGGTGAGTATGTCTTTGGAAGTCCCGTTTTCCGGAAAACGACAATAAACCTTGAAAATGGAAAAAAATTCGTAATTGAAGCCCCTGCTAATGATGCTTCCCATGTTTATATTAAGTCTGCCACACTAAATGGAAAGCCGTACAGTAAAAACTTTCTCAACCATACAGATTTGCTAAATGGTGGTGTATTAAAACTACAAATGGATGTTAAACCTTCGTTAAAAAGAGGGATATTGGACGAAGATAAACCGTTTTCTCTCAGTTTATAAAAACGTTTTACTACTTTTGGCCAATTTTGTTGAAAAACACGAGAATTAATTTAAGAAATAAAGATATACAATGGTAAAACCTGTTGCATTAGGTGTAGATATTGGCGGTTCACACATTACAGCCGCATTGGTGGATTTAGAAACACGTACATTAGTTAACGATTCCATTAAACGTAGCCCTGTGAATTCACAGGAGAAAAAAGAAGTCATTTTATCTGCATGGTGCGATATCATCGAAAAGGCCTTCAAAAACATTACAAATGGTTCCAGGTATGTCGGTATAGCCATGCCAGGCCCTTTTAATTATGAGGAAGGCATTTCCTTAATTAAGGATCAGGATAAATTTAAATCCCTTTACAGTGTAAATGTCAAACAGGAACTGGCCTTAAGACTGGATATTCCTGCCGATCATATTCATTTTATAAATGACGCCGCAGGATTCCTGCAAGGCGAAGTGTATGCAGGAGCCGCCAAAGGTAATGCCAACGTCTTAGGGTTAACCCTGGGTACTGGTTTAGGATCTTCATTATGCATCGATAGTAAAGCCATTGATGCCGACTTGTGGTGCTCTCCTTTTTTGGATGGCATCGCAGAGGATTACCTGTCCACCCGATGGTTCGTAAAGCGATATAAGCAGCTTACGGGCAACGAAGTCGATGGTGTAAAAGAACTGGTTGCTATAGTAGAAAGCGATCATGCTGCAACACGCGTATTTATGGAGTTTGGCTACAACCTTGCGCAATTCTTAATTCCGGTGATCAATAAACATAAAATTGATACCGTAATTATAGGCGGAAACATTGCACAATCTTTTAGTGCCTTTGCTCCGGAATTAACTGCAACACTAAAAGGAAATCAAATAGATGCAGACATCAAAATCTCCGAACTCAAAGAAAATGCTGCTTTAATCGGCGCGGCAAGCTGCTGCGATGAAAATGCCGGGTAAAATTTCCCTTAAAACATTAAATACGGCGATGTAGAAGCAACATCGCCTTTTTTTTTCAAAAATAATCGTGATTTTGGAGATAATCTGGTCTATAAATGCTTGGAATTCATAGCTTTCTTGGTATTTAATCTGGTGTTTTTCCTATAAATAGTGCAAATCTATTGGTAATGCATATTTTTTTTTGATAGTTTAAATAAAATTGTGAATTTATTCCTATTATTGTGTTATAAAACGTTTTAGCAAGCCCTAAGGGGAATGAGAGTAATGGTATAAGTTCTGAGCATGCAGGACTTTTTTAAAGCATCGTTTGATAAAACGTTTTAGTTTTAATCTAAAGGGCAAATAATAAATAATATGGAGGGAATTATATGACATAAAGCTACTAAGAAACTGTCCACGTGTCTAGCGATTAGCTCATGGGCCAACAAACATTCCACAATCAACAACCAACAACTATTTAACTAATTATTATGAATTGTTTCAAAATTACCAGAAGGGTAGCCGTACTCTTCTGTGTGCTTGCATTGCTATCGGGGTGCACGAAGGAAGAATATCCGGCAGTAGATTTATTTACATGGAAAGCAAAAGTTGATGTCACTTCTAAAGCAACACTTTCTGTAAATATTGAAAGTTCCGGTGGTTCATCAGGAGCAGAAGGGTCTGCAAAAGTTGTCGACAATGATCTTACAACAAAATTTTTAATCAATCCTTACGCGAATAACTTTTATATGCAGTTGAGTTTTGCTACTCCTCAACAGGTTGCCTCCTATACACTGACTTCCGGTAACGATGCTCCAGGTAGAGATCCTAAGGATTGGAAGTTCAGCGGATCTTTGGATGGGACCACTTGGGTGGACCTCGATACGCGTACCGGAGAAACCTTTTCCGGAAGGAACATGGTTAAAACCTACAGTTTTAAAAATAAAATTGCTTACAAATTTTACCGCATTAGCATCACAGCAATCGGAAGTGGTTCGCTGTTTCAGTTGTCTGAATGGCGTTTGATCGAAGTTCCGGAAGAGCAACAATAATCCGTATAAATAGCCAAATATATAGTACAATTTTTTATACCGTCGGTAGTCGCCGATAGGTACTGGAAATCTATTGTAACTAAAAGCAGGCTTAGTAACAGTTACTATCAACAAACAAACTTATCATGATAAAAAGAATTACAAATTTAACGGAGGGCAGGCTCAGGTTTAAAGATTGTGCATTTAAGGCTATCGCTCTCTCATTAGTCTTGAATGGCAGTTTATACTCGTCCGCTCATGCAACTGCTGTTAACATAACCAGTTCAGAGTTCATCAACCAAACAAAAGCTGACATTGTGGTACGCGGTATCGTAAAAGATGAAACAGGTGCACCACTTCCCGGAGCAGGTATCAAGGTAAAAGGCTCATCTACAACTGCCGCTGCAGATGTAAATGGAGCATTTACCATAACGGTTCCGGATCAAAACGCAATATTGATTATTTCTTATGTGGGTTATGATTCACAAGAAATTACAATTGGAACTAAAACAACGATTGAAGTTAAACTCAAAGAAACTGCAGGGTCTAACTTAGAAGAGGTTGCTATTGTAGGTTTCGGAGTTCAGAAAAAAGAAAGTTTGGTTGGTGCACAGTCATCTGTGAAAGCGGATGAATTAAAACAGCCAGTTTCGAGTATGAGTCAACTCCTGGCAGGCCGTATCCCAGGTGTGATTAATGTAAGTAGAAATGGTGAGCCCGGTGCTACAGGCTCAGATATTTTTATTCGTGGCATTTCTTCCCTAACATCGGGCGACAGGGGACCTTTAGTAATTATTGATGGTGTGCCAAACCGAAGTCTGAACGACATTAGCGTTTATGATGTAGAAAATTTTACGGTATTGAAAGATGCCGCAGCCACAGCAGTCTATGGTATCCGTGGTGCAAATGGTGTAATACTTATTAATACCAAACAGGGAAAGACTGGTTCGCCAAGAATCAATGTGGAGTATTGGGAAGGTGTAAGTAGCTTCACTAATCGACCACAATTGATCGATGGTGTTGATTATATGAATCTTGCTAATGAGGCCAAGTATTCAGATTATCTAAGGGGCGGAGCTGCAGGTGCATTTGCGCCGGCATATTCTATTGATGCTGTACAAAAAACGGCCGCAGGAACAGACCCCATCTTATACCCTAATGTAAACTGGTTCGACGCTATATATAAAGATTTTGGGAGAAACAGGTCGGCTATTACAAATCTTTCCGGTGGGGTAACCAACGCAAAGTATTACGTCTCAATCGGATATTATGGTGAAGACGGTTTGTTTAAAACGGATGAGGCTGTAAATTCAGCGGTCAAACAAAATTTTAGCCGATACAATATCAACACCAATTTAAATCTTGATATTACCGGGACAACCAAACTGGACTTGGGTATTAAAGGTATTTTAGCACAAACCAACTACCCTAGTAATTTAGGAGCACAGGATATTTTTAGTCAGGCATTTTTAATTAATCCGACTTCATTTCCGGTTCTTTATCCCAACGGCAGTTTACCAGGGATAAGTGCACAGGCCGATCAACGTAACCCATATGGAGATATCACGAGAAATGGGTATAGAATTGGTTACAGTACTCAATTGTATTCAAACTTACGTTTAACACAAGACTTGAAAGAAGTTACGCCAGGTTTATCGGTTACTTCCATGTACTCTTTTGACATCAACAATAACAGTGCAATTTTCAGAACCAAGAGAGAAAGTTTATATAGAATTGATCCCCTTAACCCTTACAATGTGGCCGGCAACCCTGCCTCAGGTTATAAATATGGCTTGGTGCTACAAGGTCAAGACTTTTTAAACTTCGGAAGTGCAAATGGCGGTGACAAGAAAATGTATTTTGAGGCAGCAATAAATTATAATCGCACTTTTGGTAAGCATGCGGTAAGTGGATTATTACTTTATAACCAAAACGACAACTCTACATCGTTTGCTCCAAATTTAACGCAATCTTTGCCTTATAGATTACAGGGTATCGCCAGTCGTGCAACCTATGCATATGACAATAAATATTTCTTCGAATTTAACATGGGTTATAATGGTTCAGAAAACTTTGCACCTGATAAACGGTATGGTTTCTTCCCTGCTATTGGTATAGGTTATTTATTATCGAGCGAGAAGTTCTTTGAACCGTTAAAGGATGCTATTCAAATGGTTAAATTCAGGTATTCTGATGGTATTGTTGGCAGCGGCGGTAGTGGTGGTAATGGTTATGTCCAAACAGAGGGTGAACGTTTTTATTATTTAACAAAAGTAGGCAGCGCCAGTGGTTACACATACGGTTTAAATGGTAATGCCGGCGTTGGTGGTTTAGGTGTAACAGCCTATGGAGTAGATGTTACCTGGGCGGAAACACGCAAACAGGATTTGGGCTTTGAGATGAAAACCCTAAATAATAATCTCTCATTAATTGTTGATTTTTTTAAAGAAAGAAGAAAAAATCAATTCATAACCCGAGGAACTGTACCGAACTATATCGGCTTAGCCAACACACCTATCGGAAACCTTGGTATTGTGGAAAATAAAGGTATCGATGGTACTATTCAATATGATGCACAGTTGAGCAAGGATTGGTCGCTGAATTTAAGAGCTAACTTTACCTATAACAAAGACAAGGTTATTGAAAATGATGAAGCACCAAAAGCCTATCCTTGGTTGGAGCGTAGAGGGCTTAATATTTTATCTCGTTTTGGATATGTAGCTGAAAAATTATTTGATACCCAGGCAGAAATTAATGCAAGCCCAACACAATTTGGGACGTTAATGCCCGGAGATATTAAATACAAGGATTTAAATGGTGATGGTAAAATCGATTCGTTTGACCAAACGGTGATTGGTAGAGGAGATATTCCAAGCACAACATATGGTTTCGGGTTTTCATTGACCTATAAAAACTTCGATTTTGGCATGTTCTTCCAGGGACAGGATAATGCAGATATCAATATAAATATTCCGTCTTTTGCTAATTCCGGCGGTTTAGGAAATATGTTAGCGGTAGCTGCTAACCGCTGGACGGTTGCAAATCCACGTCAGGATGCTGTTTATCCTCGATTATCATATGGTGGTACCAACAACAATAATTATCAAACCAGTACTTGGTGGACACGCGACGTCAGCTTTTTAAGGTTGAAAAATGCCGATTTAGGTTACACGTTAAAAGAAGGTATCAAAAAACTAGGCATTAAACGATTGAGAATTTATGGAACTGGTTATAACGTATTTACCATCAGTAAATTTAAGCTTTGGGATCCGGAATTGCTAACTACCAATGGTACCAGATACCCATTAACCTCTAACTATTCTTTAGGTCTTACAGCTAATTTCTAAAATTAAAAGCATGAAAAAATTATTGATATATACAGCTGGCGTATTGCTATTAATGGGCAATAACGGTTGTAAAAAATTCTTGAATCAGGTACCTGACGACAGACTAACTTTTGATCAGATGTACGAGAGGAAGTCAACAGTTGATCAGGCGTTAGCAAATATTTACTCAACCCTGCCAGACCAAAACTATGATCGCTCTGCTTCAGGGCTTGGTAATATTGGTCCATGGACAGCTGCTTCCGATGAAGCTGATTATACGCTACCCAACTTCACAGAAAGTGTAAATACAGGAGCATGGGATGCTACTACCGGACAGGTAAACTACCATTGGCAAAATTATTACAGGGGTATTCAGGCAGCGAGTTCATTTATGGCTAATGTGACAAGATGTACAGATTGTAATATTGGTGGTATAGACATCATAAACCGGTATTATAATGAAGCTAAAGCACTAAGAGCTATTTATTATTACTATCTAATCAGGCAATATGGTCCGGTGGTTTTATTAGGTAATGATCCAATCGCATCTGATGCTCCACTTGAAGCAATAAGTAAACCTCGTAGCTCAATGGATGAGTGTGTCGATTATATCGTTTCAGAATTAGATGCGGTGATTGCAAAGCTTCCAGCTACACCGCAGGCTAGTGAAGACTATGGTCACATCAATGCCTCCGTTGCAGAAGCCTATAAAATTAAGACCTTATTAACTGCTGCGCGTCCATTATTCAATGGAAATACAGACTATGCGGCCCTTAAAAATAGCGATGGCAAGCAGCTTATCAACCAGACTTACAGTGTAGCAAAATGGACCAGATTAGCTACCGCGGCCAAAGCATTTTTAAATAACCCAAATTATGCCAACTACGCCCTGTACACCGTATCTTCAGTTCCAACCAGTAACCCTGTTACACCAAATACACCATTTAACAGGGCCTTTATTGCTACGAGGGATGTGTTTTTAAATGGATGGAATTCTGAAATTATTTTCGGGAGGGGTGGTGATGTTACCTTTTATCAATATTCCTTGGCTCCCAATCACAATGGTGCCACAGGTGGGGATAAAGGGGGCTCATTTTTATCGCCTTCTCAACAACTGGTAGATGCTTACTTCACTGCTAATGGCTTACCTATAGAAAATGACCCGACCTATTCAGCCTCTGGAACATCAAATTATCAGGCGCCTGACCCAAATGATCAGGGTACTCCAAGGTCCATCAGCAACATGTATGTAAACAGAGAACCTCGGTTTTATGCGAATATTACTTACTCAGGCCGTAAATGGATCAACACTTCATCAAATATCGTCACTAGTTTCGAATTTAACGGAAACGCAGGTAAATCTGCCATTTCAAACACCGATTATTCTAAAACAGGATACACGTCCAGAAAGCATCTGACTGTTGCAGGATGGTCAGCTGGCCGGTCTATTTTTACTATGATCAGATTAGCAGAAATTTATTTAGATTATATCGAAGCACTTCAGGAATCTAATCCATCAGACCCGGATATTTTAATATACTTAAATCGCATCAGAAGTAGAGCAGGCATCCCGGTTTATGGAAGCGGAGGTATTGCAGTGCCATCCAACATGAGAGATGCAATCCGTCGCGAACGCCGTGTTGAGTTAGCTTTCGAATTAGATCGTTATTTTTACACAAGAGAGTGGAAAATTGCAGAAACTACGGATACTCAAATTCGTGGTTTAAATATCACTCAAAATGCACCAGGTTTTTATACTCCGGTAGTAATCGAAAATAGGGTTTTTCAAAAGAAACACTATTTGTGGCCTATTCCAAACGGAGAAATCCAAAAAGTGCCTGTAATTGTTCAAAATACAGGCTGGTAAAATTGTTTGGCACCGGGTTGAAGCCCGGTGCTTTTTTTTAAAACCAAGTTATTTAAACCATGAAAAACATACTCTCTTTATCTGTCATTTCATTATTCACTTTGCTAGCTTGTAATGGGAAGAAATCGCCAGTTGAAACGGTTAGCCCTGCACCACCCTTAGTGGAGGCTGTAGACCCCCCTAATGCGCCATCAAAAACCTGGAAGGAACATTGGTTCGAACACGTACAGTTGCTTAATCGTATTTCCTACGATACAAGTGTAGTAGTTTATTACGATGGCGATGTAAAGCCAACCGTCGTATGGCCTAAAACATACATGGCCGAAGCCTGGAATTATACGAAAAGAACGTACGGTAAATTTGGTGATGATAGCCGGTTGTTTGTCATTTATCATGCTGGTAAATACAGTGGTGGTCACCCCGGCACGTATCTTGATGCCGGCCATGATTACAGAAATGTAACAGACTGCGGAGCAAGCAGCCTTGATGCATGGACCACGGGTATTGATAATGATATTGATTTGTCAACCCATGAAATTGGTCATATTGTTGAAGGCGCTTCCAAAGGAGTTAAAGAATCTCCCGCATTTGATATCTGGCATGATAGTAAATGGATGGAAATTTATCAGTATGATGTCTATTTGGGACTCAACAGAACTGCCGATGCTCAACGCTGGTCAGCAAAAATGATGACCACAACAGATACCTATCCAAAAGCAGGTACACAATGGTTTAAGAACTGGTTTCTTCCTATTTATGAAAATTATGGTAAAGCGAAAGTTTTAAATGGATTCTTTACTTTATTATCCCAGCATTTTCCAAAACAGTCAATTTCAGTACAAGGCAAAACTTACCAGCAATACACCAGAAAAATGAACTTCGGAGAATTTATACACTTTTGGAGTGGTGCCGCAAAGGCTGATCTTTCCACTCTTGCCCTAACAGCATTTGGTCCGAAAGACGAAAAAGGAGCGGATTGGGCACCAATGCTGACAAAAGCAAAAACCGACTTCCCAGCAATTACTTATTAACGATATCCTTAATATACTTTACCAAATGGTTTTGCGTTCGGCAAAATCATTTTTATTTTGTACACAAAACCATGAACAGAAATTTTTTAATCGTCATTATAGCACTACTTTTTGCATTTAACACTTACGGACAAAATGAAAAACGGAAAGGCTATCAGGTTTCATTCAATGATCCTTCCAACCAGTTAAATCAGGAAACAAAAAACAAAATCACCGCAGCTTTCTACAATACGTACCCCTTTTTCGCATCCGCGGATGGTTACCGAACGAAACGTGAAGCAATAGTAACGCTCGATGGAAATGAAAACACAACAATCAAAGCCAAAGCTGGAGAAATAAAAATTAACAATTCCTGGCTACAAGGAAAGTCACAGCGCAAAATAGAAAAAGAGCTCCGCACCGCATTTACTAAAAACTGGTCCTTCTATAGTCAGGATAAGAAAAAAGGATACTCACTAACCTTCATCAGTAAAGACCCAAACCTGGATCCAAAGGTTCGCCAGAATTTGATTGATACCTATTTTGAAATATATCCTACGTTAGTGAAAACGTTTAATAATAAGTCTACACATAATGTTCTATTTGTGGTAGATACGGCCTATAAAGCAGTAGCCGAAGCCAGTGGAAACAGAATATTATTCAGCGCCGGCTATATGAAAGCACATCCAACGGATATCGATGTAGTCACGCACGAAACGATGCATATCGTTCAGGGATATGGTTACAGTGCTGGTCCGGTATGGCTAACAGAAGGTATTGCCGATTATGTTCGGTATAAATACGGGGTTGATAATGTAGGTTCGAAATGGAGCTTGCCCGCATTCAACGAAAAACAAAGCTATAAAAACAGCTATAGAATCACTGCAAGGTTTTTTGCCTGGTTAGAACAAAATGTAAAGGAGGGTTTAATCGCCCAGCTCGATTCCCAACTCCGTGCACATAAATACACCGAGGAGTCATGGGTTGAACTGACAGGAAAAAATATCGATCAGCTTTGGGGTGATTACAGCAAAAATCCAGATCAGTTAGCCCTTAAATATAGCAGTAAATAGTGTTTGAGAAATAGAGGTGGTCGCCTTAAGCGTCTGGAAATATGATGCCAGAAATAAAAAATAAATATTTATCGTAAAATTTTGATGATTTACTAAAACGTTTTACATATTATTTTTATTTTGCACTGCTAATCATGCTAACCAAAATCACCTATTAATAATCAAATGAATAAAAAATCTATTTTTCTTGTCTTTGCAGTAATCTGTTTAATCTTCAACAGTAAGCTTTCGGCGCAGGAAGTGATCAAAAAGAACGGATATACACTATCGTTCGAAAGCAACTTTCCGGCACTTGACCCTGCATTAAAAAAACGGCTTATCAAGACATTCTTCGAAGTATACCCGAAACTGGCGAAGGAATACAATCCGTCTACCCTAAAGAACGTAAAGTTTTTTGTCGATACAACTTACGATGGTGTCGCCGCAACCGCAGATGGTAAAGTAACCTATAGCTCGATATGGATGGTTAAACATCCTGAAGATATCGATGTAGTTACCCACGAAGTCATGCATATCGTTCAGGATTACGGAAGGAGTGTAGGTCCAGGATGGTTAACGGAAGGAATAGCCGATTATGCCCGTTATAAATTTGGTGTTGATAATGCAGGAGCAAAATGGATATTGCCAGCTCTAAAGCCCGAACACTCCTATAAAAACAGCTACAGAATTACGGCCAGGTTTTTTGCATGGTTAGAAAAATCTAAACCAGGTACTATCAAAACTGTAGATGCTTCATTGAGAGATCACACCTATACACCTGCAATCTGGACAAGGCTAACAGGTAAAGATTTGGATGCACTTTGGAGTGATTACGTTAAGAATCCTGAAATTTAGAAATCATAATAAACACACAAATGAAAAAACTATTTATCGCCCTACTGAGTGTTGCAGCCTCAACCAGCTTTGCACAAACAGTAGGCAAAATCACCGATCCGGTCGACTGGATAAACCCCCTGATGGGAACGCAATCCAAGCCAGATCTTTCAAATGGAAATACTTACCCGGCAATTGGTTTGCCATGGGGAATGAACATGTGGTCGCCACAAACAGGAAAAAACGGTGATGGATGGGCATATGTTTATGATGCCGACAAAATCCGTGGTTTTAAGCAAACGCACCAGCCATCCCCATGGATGAATGACTATGGCGCTTTTTCAATCATGCCCGTTACAGGTAAACTGAGATATAAGGACGAAAACCGCGCAAGCTGGTTTAGCCATAAAGCAGAAGTTTCCAAGCCATATTACTATAGTGTATACCTGGCAGACGCTGATGTGACTACTGAAATCACGCCTACAGAACGTGCAGCTCAGTTTAGGTTTACCTTTCCAAAAACAGATAGCTCTTTTGTAGTTGTAGATGCTCAGAACAGAGGCTCATATATTAAAATAATCCCTGCGGAGAGGAAGATCATCGGATATACTTCAAAATATGCCCGCGGACCACTCCCTAAAAATTTCAAGAATTATTTTGTTATCTATTTCAACAAAGATTTCAAGCTGGCTAAAACCTGGGACGATAAAAAACTTAACGATAATGAACTGGAACTTACTGCTGACCATACCGGTGCTGTAATTGGTTTTGCCACACAAAAGGGCGAACAGGTAGTGGCTAAAGTAGCTTCTTCATTCATCAGTTTCGAACAGGCCGACCTTAACTTAAAAAGAGAGTTAGCCAACGATGGCTTCGATGCAACAAAAGCAAAAGGCAGAGCGGTTTGGAACAAAACCCTGAGCAAAATTGCAGTTGAAGGCGGATCTATTGATCAAACCCGCACTTTCTATTCTTGCTTGTACCGCACGCTGTTTTTCCCTAATAAACTGTATGAGTTGGATGCGCAAAATCAGGTCGTTCACTACAGCCCATATAACGGACAGGTTTTACCAGGTTACATGTTTGCAGGAACAGGATTCTGGGATACTTTCAGAGCGCTTTATCCTTTCCTGAACTTAGTTTATCCTTCTATAAACAAAGAAATGCAGCAAGGCTTAATCAATGACTATAAAGAAGGCGGTTGGTTACCAGAGTGGAGCAGCCCGGGTTATGCTAATATTATGGTGGGTAACAATTCCGCTTCGGTAGTATCTGATGCCTACATTAAAGGAATGCGTGGTTACGATATCCAGACTTTATGGGAAGCTTTGAAACATGGAGCCAACAACGAAGGTCCGATGGAAGCAGTTGGCCGTGATGGGGTTAAATACTATAATGAACTGGGTTATGTTCCGTTTGATGTAAAGAAAAACGAAAATGCTGCCAAAACTTTAGAATATTCATATGATGATTTTACCATTTACCAGTTAGGCAGGGCCTTAGGTAAACCAGCGTCAGAAATCGATATCTACAAGAAAAGAGCCATGAATTATAAAAATCTTTTCGATCCGGCATCTGGTTTAATGCGTGGTAAAAATCAGGATGGTACCTTTCAAAGTCCGTTCAGTCCATTTAAATGGGGTGGAGCGTTTACTGAAGGTAACAGCTGGCACTACACCTGGTCAGTATTTCAGGATGTAGATGGTTTAGCAAAATTAATGGGGGGCCATGATAAGTTTGTAACCAAACTGGATTCAGTATTCTCTATGCCTCCGGTATTTGATGAAAGTGCTTATGGTGGCGTAATTCATGAAATTCGTGAAATGCAAATTGCCAATATGGGTCAGTATGCCCATGGAAATCAGCCTATTCAACACATGATTTATTTATATAACTATGGTGGCGCACCTTATAAAACTCAGTATTGGGTAAGGGAAACCATGAACAGGATGTATAAGGCAACACCTGATGGCTATTGTGGTGATGAAGATAATGGACAAACCTCAGCATGGTATGTATTTTCAGCAATGGGATTCTACCCGGTTACACCGGCAGTAGATCAATACGTACTGGGTGCGCCATTATTTAAAAAGGTAACCATTACTCTGGAAAACGGTAAAACTGTTGCCATCAATGCTCCTGCTAATAGCGATAACAACCGTTACGTGCAGTCATTGTCAATGAATGGGAAACCGTATTCTAAAAACTGGATCAGCCATAGCGGTTTACAAAAAGGTGCGGTATTAAACTTTAACATGAGTGCAATGCCAAACAAAACCAGAGGTTCAAACCCTGTTGATTTCCCTTACTCGTTATCAACTGAAAAATAATAACTATTTACCGGTTGGGCAAAAAATGCTCAACCGGTAATAAAAATACAGGCTTAACCGGCCAAACAAAAAACCAAATATGAAACCTAACGCTTTAAAGGCGGGTTTTGCGGCCATACTCTGGCTAAGCGGAGCCTTGCTGGCCCACGGCCAACAAATTAATCTAACTGATCTTTCTGCTTTTAAAAACCCTGCAAATTCGTGGTCGCTGGCTGCGAATGTCATGGCAGATCTCAACGTAGAAAATGTTTTAAAAACAGCTAAAGGAACCGGTATTCTAGTCAATCAATCCACTGCTAAAAAAGCAGGTTCCGACTTATATACCCTTTCTGAGTATGGAGATGTTTCAGTTGAACTAGACTATCTTACGGCAAAAGGAACCAACTCCGGTATCTACTTACAGGGGAACTATGAAATACAAATTGACGATGCATGGGGGTTAAGAAGCGCAAGCTCATCCAATAATGGAGGTATTTATCAGCGTTGGGACGATTCAAAACCCGAAAATGAAAAAGGCTTTGGAGGTATTGCTCCCCGACAAAATGTAAGTAAAGCTCCGGGATTATGGCAACACATCAAAATTGTTTTTCAGGCACCAAAATTCGATGCATCAGGAAACAAAACAGACAATGCCCGTATGGTAAGTATCGTGCTAAATGGCGTTACTATCCATGAAAATGTAGAACTATTCGGACCTACAAGGGGTGCGGCAAGTGCCGAAAAAGCGAAAGGCCCCTTACGTTTACAGGGCGACCATGGATCGGTAGCGTTCAGGAACATCAGCATTACCCCACTTACAGAAGTTCCCAAGCCCGGCCAAAATGGTGGGGCAGATCCAATCTACATCGATGCAAACAGCAATAATATGATCAGGAGTTTCGTTGATGTAGCCCCCGGCGTTCGTTCTGTACATGCCATATCAGTTGGCGGACCTGAGAAAATCGGTTTCAGCTATGATTTAGACAACGGAACGCTATTGCAAGGCTGGCATGGAGATTTTATTGATGCGACCCCAATGTGGGATGGTCGCGGTAACGGTACTTCACGCCCGTTAGGTAGTGTAACTCTTTTTACAGCAAAACCGGTATTGGCAATCGGAAAATTGATAACCGGCCAGAATAAATGGCTAACTGATACAGCAGGAACAGATTTTAAAACAAAGGGGTACATTGTGGATAAACAGGATCGCCCCGAATTCAAATATCAGATTTATGGTGCGAAAGTGACAGACGCCATTAAGGTAATGGAAAGCGGACAGGGATTAACCAGAACAATTACCTTAGACAAACCTTCAAAAGATCTTTATTTTTTACTGGCAAGTGCTCCAAATCTGGAAGAAGTTTCCAAAGGGTTATATCTGATACGTGATAAATCCTACTATGTAAAACTTGCCGATGGAACGCCTAAACCTTTGGTGAGAGAGGTTGATGGGCAATGGCAGCTTTTGGTTGCCTTAGATGACACTTTAAACTATACCATTTTGTTTTAATTAAATTAACGATGAGAAACACATTAAAAAAATTAGCAATACTGGCGTTAGGTTTTAGCTTTTCTGCAGCTTTTGCACAGGAAACACCGAAAGAAGAAGACTTTTTCAGGATAAATAAAGTACGCGTGCCCGAAGGCCCGATATTAGAAGTGGGCGGACTGGTGACCATGCCAAATGGCGATCTGGCCGTCTCCACCAGAAGAGGTGAGGTTTTTATTGTTGAAAATCCTACAAGCGCCAGGCCCTACTGGCGCAGGTTTGCCTATGGCCTGCATGAAATTTTGGGTATCGTGTACAAAAACGGCGCACTATATGTTGCCCAACGTGGCGAGTTAACCAAACTAACCGACAAAGATCAGGATGGCAAAGCCGATGTTTATGAAACAGTTTACGCCTGGCCTTTGAGCGGTCACTATCACGAATATAGCTTCGGCCCCAAATTAATGCCCGACGGGACATTTATGGTTACCGGCAACGTAGCTTTTGGCGATGAAGAATGGTGGCGTGCAGAAAGTCGCGTACCCATGCGCGGTTGGGCAATGAACATTACCGAAGATGGTAAAATGATGCCTTATGCTGCGGGATTTCGTTCGCCTGCAGGAATTGGAACAATAGACGGACAGTTTTACTTCACCGAAAATCAGGGCGACTGGGTAGGCTCAGGGGGTTTATGGAAAGTGAATAAAGGCGATTTTATGGGCCATCCGGCAAGTTTAAGGTGGACGAACATGCCTAACTCTCCCGTCAAACTTCAATCAGATTTCTTTTATTCGAAAATGGACGAGAGAAGGATCAAAAATGATGAAGGCAGGTATATTAAACCAGAGAACAGGGTGAACGAAACTTTTAAAACGCTGTTCGATATGAAAAAAACCTTTCCGGAGTTAAAATTGCCATCAGTTTGGTTGCCTTATGGTATTCTCGGAATATCTTCCGCAGAACCGGTTAAAATTCCAGTCAATACCTTCGGCCCGTTTGAAGGCCAGATTTTAGTTGGTGATCAGGGAATGAGTATCATTTCGAGGATTTTCATGGAAACGGTCAAAGGCGAAGAACAAGGGGCAGCCTTCCTCTTCCGCAAGGGTTTCCGTTCAGGTGTACTGAGGTTGGCCTGGGGAACAGATGGTTCTTTATTTGTGGGTGAAACCAATCGTGGCTGGGGATCAGCAGGAGATGCAAATGAAGGTTTGGAAAGGTTAGTCTACAATAACAAAACACCTTTCGAAATGAAAGCCGTAAGGGCAATGCCTGATGGTTTTGAAATTGAATTTACCATGCCGGTCGACCGTAAATCAGCTGAAGACCTGGCATCATACAATGCAGAAAGCTTCATCTATAAATATCAGCCTGTTTATGGCTCACCTCCTGTAAATACAGAAAAATTAAAAATATCAGGGGTTAAGGTTTCTGCCGATGGTTTAAGAGCCAGGATTATTGTTCCCAATCTGCGTCAGTATTATATCCATACGCTAACGCTCGATGGAATCAGATCGCAGCAAGGATTTTATTCTTTGATTCATCCGGTAGCTTATTACACCCTGAATCAGATTCCGGATGGAAATAAACTATCATTAAGCGAAGTAAGCAGGAGAAATTCTGAAGTTGCGGCGGCAACACCAGTTAAAAAAACGGCTATACCAAAAGCAGGGGCTGGTAAAATGCCTGAATCAAAAGGAGCCCCAGCAGCAGCCAAACCCGCTGCTGCAATTCCCGCTAAAGTCCCTACATTTAAAGAAGTGGAAGGTTTGTTAACCAAAAATACCTGCCTGGCCTGCCACAACCAAACTAAACGACAGATCGGTCCGCCGTTTGTTGAGATCGCAAAACGTAAATATTCAGCCGAAAAAATTTTCCAGCTTATTCATAACCCACAGCCTCAAAACTGGCCTGGCTATTCAACCGAAATGCCACCAATGCCTCAGGTTACCAAAGCCGAAGCACTGAAAATTGCAGCCTGGATCAACTCACTGAATAAATAAGGCTACTAGGTAAAGCGGCTGGTGGCAGCACCAGCCGCTTTATTTACATAAATTATAATCTATAAATGAAGAAAGTTACACTGCTGATCAACTTTTTCCTGTTAGCCACTTTTGCTTTGCATGCACAGCAGAACAACATTTCAGGAACAGTTAAAGCAAATGAAAATACAGTAATTGCCGGTGCAACAGTACAGGTGTTAAATACCAATCTGGTAACCAAAACAGATGAGGAAGGATATTTCGAGATAAAAAATATGAGGCAGGGAAAAATAAGCCTTATGGTATCCGCCATGGGTTTTGCCACAGAAATTAAAGTGCTTGCAGGCGGTGATAAAATCCACATTACGTTAAAGAATAAAAACAATGCTTTGGATGATGTAACAGTTTCGGCACAGAAAAGGGATGAGCGTTTACTGGAGATACCAATAGCTATAACGGCTTTTTCAGCATCAAAAGTTAACGATTTCCGCATTCAAAATTTAAAGGACCTGGCAACAGTCGTTCCCAACCTATATAGCAGTAATCCTGGAGACGGCAGAAATGTAACCAGTATTCGCGGGATAGGTACCACATCTTATGATCCGGCAGTAGCCACATATATAGATGGCGTAAATCAATTCGGGTTGGATACTTACATCGCATCCTTATTCGATATAGAACGTATTGAAGTTTTACGTGGCCCGCAGGGAACACTGTATGGCAGAAATGCAATGGGAGGGGTAATTAATATCATTACGAAACAACCAGGAAATACCACCACAGGTTTCGCAGGCGTTGATATAGGTAATTTTGGTCAGCAACGCTATAGTGCTGGTATCCGAACAGCACTGGTTAAAAATAAACTGTTTTTTGGTGCTGCCGGCCTGTTCAACAAACAGGATGGTTTTTATTCCAATGAATTTAATAACAGTAGCTTTGATAAGCTTAATGGATATCTTGGCAATTATTATCTGAAGTTCTTAGCAACAGCTAACTTTGCACTAACGCTAAACGTGAAGCATAATGAAAACAGAAACAACGGAACCTTTCCTTTGGCTGGTTCAGTTGAGGAAGCTCTAATTAATCCTTTTAAACTGAATCAGAATTCGGTAGCCGAGATGGCCGACAACTTGTTCAATGCATCTTTATCCGGAAATTATTCAGGTAACGATTTCAACTTCACCTTTCAAACCGCCTACCAGTCAAATTATCGCTATTATAAACAACCTATCGACGGTGATTTTTCACCCCTGGATATGGTTTCCATTGTAAACAATTATGGGAACGACTGGAATAAAGTCCAGGTTTTTACTCAGGAAATTAAATTCAGTTCACCGGCAAACCGGTTATCTAAACTTAAATGGCTTGTAGGTTTATACAGCTTCTATCAGAAAAATCCGGTTAAGCAAGGTACTTATTTCGGTGCCAACGGCGATTTGTATGGCGCAGTACCCAATACAACAGCCGTAAATGTGAACAATGGAAAGGGTTTGGGATGGGCTGCTTTTGGTCAGATTTCTTACGCCATCGCTGATCGTCTGGAAGCAACCGCCGGATTGAGGTACGATTATGAACACAAGAAAGTCAGTGCAAGTGGTGAGTATCTTATTCCTGGCTACGAACCAATAATTACACAGGCTGATACTATCGGGAAAGCTAATTTTAATGCCCTGTCGCCAAAGATAAGTTTAGCCTATAAACTTGCTGATGAGAATAGTGTTTATGCATCTTATAGCCGTGGTTATAGGGCCGGAGGGATTACCCAGCTAGCTTCCGATCCTACAGCTAAGCCGCTCGATGCTTACAAGCCAGAGTATAGTAACAACTTTGAAATAGGTTCAAAAAACACCTTTTTAAACCAGCGTTTAAGTGTGAATTTCGCCGCGTTTTACGTGAATATTACAGATGCACAGGTTCCGGTTTTAATATTGCCAGATGCATTAACCAGCACACGAAATGCAGGCAAATTAAGCAGTAAAGGATTGGAATTTGAACTTGCTGCCATCCCGGTAAAAGGTTTGAGTGTCGACTATAATTTCGGATACACACACGCCAAATACAAAACTTCATCAACAGACAATGGATCGGAAACCATTGGATTAAATGGTAAAAGACAGATTTACACGCCTGAAACAACCTCGATGCTCGCGTTGCAGTACAGCCATAAGGTCGATCAAAGCTCAGGGCTAAATGCCCTTGCCCGGGGTGAATGGTTATTTACCGGAAATCAGTTTTTTGATTTAAGTAACCAGATTCAGCAAAAAGGCTTTAACGTTTATAATGCTAAAATTGGTTTAACTCAAAAAAGATTTGATTTATTTCTCTGGGGAAGAAACCTTGCCAACAAAACATATATCGACTATGCATATGATTTTGGGGCAGCTCACTTAGGGAATCCAAAGACCTATGGAGTAAGCTTGACAGGCAAATTCTAATCGACCTTAAAAAGAAATGGGGATTCCACTAGTGCAGAATCCCCATCATCTAAATTAACGCTCTCATAAACATAAACGCTGTAAAACCTAATTATTGTGCTGCTGGTTATTTTTTTTCTTTTTTTCTGATGATCATTCGCTCTTCACTTATTTTAGCTTTAATTTTACTTTATGGCTTCAATAGATCTAACCCTTCAAAATGCTGAAAAATTAGCTGCCGCACTCGCTGCGGTAAAATTCGTTAATGATGGCGATATTGTTGGCCTGGGCACCGGGTCTACCGCTACCATTGCAATTGAGCAACTCGGAAAAAAGGTAAGGGAAGGTCTAAAAATTAAAGCCGTAGCCAGTTCGGTCCGCACAGAACAGTTGGCAAAGTCATTCGGGATTGAAGTTCTCGATCCGGGAAGCTTAAGTTCAATTGACATTAGTATCGACGGGGCAGACGAGTTCACAGAATCTCTAGATCTGATAAAAGGTGGAGGAGGAGCTTTGTTTCGGGAAAAGATTATGGCTACCCTCAGCAAAAACACCATCATCGTTACTGATGCTTCCAAGAAAGTGAAAAAATTAGGCGCATTTACCGTACCAGTGGAAGTGATCCCGCTCGCTTATCAATACGTTTACAATGAAATTTCAAAACTTGGCGGAAAAGGTGTTTTAAGAAAAGCAGCATCAAAACAATACATTACCGATAATGGAAATTATATTATTGATGCAGACTTTGGATTGATTGAAAACCCTGGCGAGTTAAATTTTTCTTTAAACCAGATTAATGGTGTGCTAACGAGCGGACTGTTCGTTGGGATTACGTCTAAAGTAATCATGAGCCAGGGTAACGACATCATTATTTTTGAATGATAGCATCTGAATCTCTGAATCTTTCACCGGGATTTTGACCGGTCATTTCATTCTGGAGATATTTTACCGATGAAATCAATTCACTCACCGATAAAATAAAGTTACTCAGGGAAGAACCATTCTTTAGCCTTTGTTTTCGTGATACATTTGAATATAAAAACAAACGGTCATGGAAAATTTCATCAAAAACAATCAGTCAGATAAACAATTAGGTTTAGGTATTTTAATCGTAGTCATCGGCTCCGTATTCTTATTGAGAAATTCAGGATTAGCGATCCCTCACTGGATTTTAAGCTGGCATACGATTATGTTAGGCGCAGGAATCTGGTTAGGCTACCGCAAAAACTTTCAGGGAAGCGGTTGGCTGGCATTAACCATCATCGGCGGAATTTTCACATTCAAAGATTTGGTGTTTTTTGATTTCTCAAGAGTTACAGGCGCAGTGGCATTGATAGCCGTGGGATTATATCTGATCTTGAAGCCGAAGAAGATTACCGCCTTTGATCAGTATAAAGCAGAAAAGACAGCAGACTTTTCAGACTTAAATAAATAAAATCCGCACCTCCATCATATATACAAAAAGGGATATTTTTTAAGAGATATCCCTTTTTTCTATGTAAAAAAGAAACGGGGATTCCGCCTTTTGGCAGCATCCCCGTCATCTAAATTAACGCTCTCATATTCATAAACGCTAAAAACCAGATTTATTATACGCAGGCTCATTTTTTTTCAAAACTTGGCGAACCAGAACCCCGGTTCCCGTATTCAATCGGTGTTAATGATCAGCGGACCTGAAAACTCCAACGATTCAATTGTTAAAAATAGTTAAAACTAAAAAGACCGTTCATTTAAGATATTTTGAGTGGCAAATAATGTTAACTTTGGTTTTAAAGAACAACCAAACATCCTTAAATGAAAAAAAGTATTTTAATTATAGTTGCATTGCTATTTACAACCACTGCATTTTCTCAGAATGTAGTTCAACTATTCAATGGCGCAAACGATTTTTTTAAGTTTTTGCAAGATGGTAAGTATACCGAAGCACACGCCTTTTTTGATGATACCTTAAAATCCAAGCTTTCTCAAGATGCCCTCAAAAAACTATGGGGCGATATTGGTGAAAAATTTGGTAAGGCCGAATCCCTCGATGCCATCCAGAGTAAGGCGCAGGGTGAATTTTTTGCTGTGACTGTTGAAGGGCATTTCGAAAAAGGTGATCAGAATTTTATCCTCGGTTTTAATAAAGCACAAAAAATCGTCGGTATATATCTCGGTCAGGTGAAAAAAGCCAATGCTTACATTAAACCCGCTTACGTAGATACCAGCTCGTATACAGAAAAGTCTACTTACATAGGCCCGCCTAAAAGGCAGCTCGCGGCAATTATCACTTCACCGAAAAACACCAAAAACTTTCCAATAGTGGTATTTGTGCACGGTTCGGGCCCGGGTGATATGGATGAAACTGTGGGTGCAAACAAACCATTTAAAGATATCGCCGCCGGTTTAGCGTCTAAAGGCATCGGATCCATCAGGTACGTTAAACGTACGCTGGTTTACCCAAATGAATTTGCTACGCCTTATACAGTAAAAGAAGAAGTTCTTGACGACGCCACAGCAGCAATTGCATTGGCAAGAACTGTGGTAGGGGCCGATCCTAAGAATATATTTGTTTTTGGACATAGCCTTGGTGGAATGCTAGCACCAAAAATGGCCTTAACATCTCCTGACCTTGCAGGATTAATATTAGCTGCCGCGCCTGCGAGAAAGCTGACTGATATTATCATAGATCAGAATAAATACATGTTTGAGTTATCTGGTGATACAACAGCGGTGATGAAGCAGCAACTTGCAGCTGCAGTTACCGAGATCAATAAAAGCAGAATTTCGCAACTGGGCACAACGATTAAGCCTGATTCGGTAATATTGGGCTTGCCGGCAAAATACTGGGCAGATCTTAATGCATATAATCAGGTTACCGTGGCAAAGGGTTTGGTAAAACAACGGATCTTTGTGGTTCAGGGTGGTAATGATTTCCAGGTGAGTAAAACAGACTATGATCTTTGGAATTCGGCATTAAGCCAGAAGAAGAACGTAAAACTGAAATTTTATCCCGATCTGAATCACCTCCTCAGCCCGCAAATGGTAAAAGGTACTACAAATCAATACCAGCTTCCTGTAAGCGTTTCAGAAACTTTGGTCGATGATGTCGCTGCATGGATAAAAGGTAAATAATTCATAAATTTCCTGTTGGAGAGGGTGGACAAAGAAATGGCCACCCTCTTTTTCGTTTAGTATATCCCCCCTTTGATTTCGAGTGAATTTCGTAGTTAAGTCACTGTTCAGTCGGGCTTTGGTCGGGGATTGGTCGGGCTTGTGACAATTGCAGCCGACCAAAGTGCGACCAAAGTGTATACAAACTGTCACGGAACCTCGAACCAGGTAAACTTGATACTTCCAAAACAATTAGAGCTACAAGGGGTTTAAAAGAAGGATACTAAACAATCGATATGGCAAAGCAGAAGATAACATTTAAGGGAATTTGGGGTGTATTAAAAGCATCGTTTACAGGTTTTTCTGATCATAAGGTTACTAAGCTCAGTGGTTCGCTTGCCTATTATACTGTGTTTTCAATGGCGCCACTACTGGTGGTGATCATTTCCCTTTGCGGTATCTTTTTAGGAAGGGAAATTGCCGAAGGGCAGGTATATGCCCAACTCGAAGGTTTTTTAGGGCGGGAGTCGGCAACTTCACTGCAGGAATTAATTAAAAATGCCTATCTGGAAGACAAAAGTACCATCGCCCTGATCATTGGTATAGTTACCCTCCTTATCGGATCTACCACGATTTTTGGCGATATTCAGGACTCGATTAATACCATCTGGGGGCTAAAACCAAAGCCTAAGCGCGGATGGGTTAAGCTTCTTCAAAATCGTTTTCTCTCGTTCTCCGTAATCATTAGTTTAGGTTTTGTGCTACTGGTTTCCTTAGCTGTTACTGCGGTTTTAGATACATTCAGCAAGAATTTACAGCTTCGATTCGCAGAGGTTTCAGTCGTTGTCTTCTATATCATCAATCAGGTGGTTACCCTTGCGGTCATATCTTTGATTTTTGGGGTAATATTTAAAGTACTTCCGGATGCCATCATTAAATGGAAAGACGTTGCCCTGGGTGCGATCGTTACTGCAGTGCTTTTTATGATTGGTAAATTTGCAATATCCATATATATCGGACAAAGCGATGTAGGCGGCACTTACGGGGCGACAGGTTCACTTGTAGTCGTTTTATTATGGACCTACTATTCGTCGATTATTCTATACTTTGGAGCTGAGTTTACAAAGGCCTACGCCGTTGCTTACGGCTCAGAAATTTACCCTTCACATTATGCCGTTGTTACCAAAGAGGTTGAAGTAGAATCGGGTTCGGCATCTATCCAGGATAATCATCCGGAAATTAAAGAAACCGTGAAAGAAGCAGAGAAATAATTTGTTACTCGCCCCAGGCAGTTACAATCAGTCTGCGGTTACCACCATTATTACGGTGCTCACACAAGTATATGCCTTGCCAGGTGCCTAGTGCCAATCTTCCATCACAGATAGGTATCGTTACTGAACTTCCTAAAATGGATGATTTTAAATGTGCGGGCATATCGTCTGATCCTTCATAATCATGTTCATAAGCCGGATCGTTTTCTTTAACTGTTTTATTAAAAAACATCTCGAAATCCATCCGAACCGTTGGGTCGGCATTTTCATTTATGGTTAATGAAGCAGAAGTATGCTGGATAAAAACCTGGCAAATACCGGTTTCAATTTCCTCAATTTGGGGTAACGCTATCTCGATGTCGTCGGTGATGAGGTGAAAACCCCGTCTCTTTGCTCTTAATGTAAGTGCCTGTTGAAATATTTTCATGTTACTTTAAAAACTCTACGTTCCAGATCTTTTCCGCTTTCCGGCCAATTAGCCAAAACGAGGCAGCCAGAACAGAAAAGAACAGTGCTTTGTGCCAGCTATCCCAAAAATACTCGAAATAACGAGTGTAAAGATTGATGAATAAAAATGTAATACCAAACTCGCGGGCAATATCGTCATGGTATTTCAACCCGAAAACAGTGCTGATTACACATATAGTTGCAGAGATTAATGCCCAGTAAAATAAACTCAGCTGCCTCACCGTGTACCACTCCTCCAGACTCGCAAAATTCCCGAAAACAGATAGCGCCCACAGTGATATGAAGAGGTATACCATTCCGGCAATATAGGTGACCTGAAAGAAGTGTTTTGTTTTAGGAATTACCTTCATACCGAACGATGCTGCTGTCAAAACAGATCCAAATACAACAAATCTTAACGGGTAATTCATACCCAGGAAGTAGTAGTTCCAGCGGCTTAAGTAGCCGGTTTCAGTCCCAAACCAGGCACCCAATGAGATCAGCGCAAAAATCCAGATCAGCCTCGAGTTGAAAACATAGGCTAGCCCACCATAAATGAAAACAGAGATAAGGATCAGGATGGAAAAATTTCCGGATCCATTATCAAAGGCTTTTCCAAAATAGGCGATCGCATTTGCGGTTAAAAGTATTGCAGAAAAAATGATGGCTTCATTACTAAACTTCAAATGTGAAAGCTTTTTCTTTCTGCGGAATCCCAGAATGTATAGCCATCCTGCAATTATACCGGAAACAATTGCAATCACGATATTAGGGGTGTTGTAAACACGCTTCAGGTAATCCAGAATGGAGTTGTCTATTAAAAGGGATCCTAATGCTATAAATCCGCAGGCCAGGGCAACCCAGAAAGCATACTGCGCCAAACGTAGCCAATCGAAATTTTTGGCTTCATAGCTTTTGCGAAGTTTGTTGCCTGTTTCTTCGTTAATTAAGCCGTCATTTTGCCACTGCTCAATCATGTCATCAAGAAACTCACTCTTTTCTCTGTCAACTTTCATAGTTTGGGTTGTATACGAAGATATAAAAAATGAGAAGGATCTTTATATCACCTCCTTTATCTTCTTATTATTTCCTACAATCCAGATCACATCTCCATTGTCGAATATAAAATCTGAGGAGGGGTTTAAGATTTTGTCGGTTCCGCGTTCAATGCCTACAATCAGTGCCTGTGCCTTTTCCCGTATTCCTGCATTTCTGATACTCAGGCCATAAACGGGAGATTCTGTGTTAACTACCACTTTTTGTAAGGTCATCTCCTTGTCCGGGAAACTCTTCTCCTGCTCGGTCTCGGGAATATCAACCTCCAGAATAGATTTTACAGCGGCCAGCTGGTCATCTGCACCGATTAGCAAAAGTTTATCGTTGGGATATAATCGCTCATCACGTCCAGGGGTAGGAATGTTATTTCGCCCACGCTCAATCATCGCAATATTTACACCATACTTTTCCCGGATCATTAAACTGGCCAGTGTCATTCCAACAACTTCCGATTCAGGCGATACTGTTAATTCTGCCAGGTGGGTATCCCAGGGTAAAATGGCAGGCTTTTGATTTTCGCGGGCATTCAGGTTCAGCATGAACCGCTTTTCCAGCTTATCATAGAAAGACTGCAGTCTCCGGGCAAATATGATCATCCCTAATACAATTAAGCCCAGTGCAATTCCTGCAGCAACCCAGGTATCGAAAAATTCGTACATCAGAAATCCAACAAAGAAAATTCCCAGCGCAATCCTGAATACCTCAATGGCAATCAGCGGACCTCGGGTATACTTTTTGTTTAACCAAAGATGCGAGTAGGCCGTTCTCTGGATTCTGCGGATAGACAGTGCCCATAAAAATGGAGACATCAGAATAAATGATACCACAACACTGATGATAATTGAGGTCAGACTGTTGGCAATATTTTTAACGATGAACGGCTGTACATACCGGTAAGCCAGAAAGATGATGGCAATGATAATGACGGAGTGTATAATCGTGTTGAAAATATAGGAGCGCAAAAGAATTTTCCAGTCGCTTAATGTTGTAATGCCTGCAGTACTTGAACTGTACCTTTCTATGCCATCTAACCATCGCTGTGGTAGTTTCCGCTTAAGAAGCTGATAAAAGGGCTCAGATAGCTTAATCAGGTATGGCGTGGTGAAAGTAGTAATGGCCGCTGCTGCAACTGCTATGGGATAAAGGAAATCGCTGGTAACTTTTAACGTTAAACCCAGAGAGGCAATAATGAATGAGAATTCACCAATCTGAGCCAGACTCATACCCGATTGCACAGATGTTTTTAAAGGCTGCCCGGATAGTAATGCGCCTAGAATTGTAAACAGTATTTTTCCAACGATGATCACAAAGGTAGAGATAAGAATTGGAACAGCATACTTCACCAGCATCGATGGGTCGATCAGCATGCCTACAGAAACAAAGAAAACTGCGGCAAATAAATCCTTTACCGATTTGGTAAGGTGTTCTATTCGTTCTGCTTGCGTCGTTTCTGCCAGGATAGAACCCATAATAAAGGCACCAAGGGCAGGCGAGAAGCCTACCTTATCTGCCAGCAAAACCATCACCAGGCAAAGTGCCAGCGACACCACCAGCATGGTTTCATCATTCATTAATTTTTTGGTCGCTTTCAGGAAGGATGGGATTAAAAATATTCCCCCTAAAAACCAGAGTACAAGGAAGAATGCCAGCTTCAGGATGGATAAAAGCATCTCTGTACCTGCCGATTGCTGACTTACAGCGAGGGTTGAAAAGAGTACCAGTATTAAAATGGCAACCAGATCTTCAACAATCAAAACCCCGAAAACAAGTCCGGCAAACTTTTTATGTTTCAAACCAAGTTCTTCGAAGGCCTTAATCGTTATCATGGTCGATGAAATGGATAATATCCCACCAAAAAACAGGCTATCCATACTCGACCAACCCATTGCCCTTCCTACGAGATAACCAGCAAGGATGATAAAAACCACTTTTACAATTGCTGTAATTGAAGCAGAGCCGCCAACTTTGACCAGCTTTTTGAAACTAAACTCCAGCCCCAGACTGAAAAGAAGGAAAATCACACCTATTTCTCCCCAGATGTTAATACTTTTTGTATCGGTAACGGAAGGGAAAAAACTGAGGTGGGAGCCAACCAATAGCCCGGCTAAAATGTAGCCCAGAACCAGGGGTTGCTTTATCTTTTTAAATATAAGTGTGGTAATCCCTGCTGCTGCAAGGATTAACCCTAAATCGGCAATTAAGTCAGGTAAATGCATCTATGAAAAATTGGTAATAGTAAAATATACAAAATGTATAGCCTAGGCTATGAAAAGAAATCCAGAATTGCCCGCATCTCTGCGGTATCATCTGTTACTTACCAGAAAATGTGTTTCAAATAAAGTTGTTTAAACAGGCAGCAGTAGTTAAGCCTTAACCTGTTTATCCTGGCTTTTTTATCGGGGATACTTATTTTCAGTAGGCAACAGTAGAATAATACCAGCAATAAAAATGTGCTGCAAAAGGTTTTGACTAGTGGACTGGAAATAAAATCCCTTTGCAGGCTTTCACTGTCCTGGCCAAAATCTGAAAGAAATTTCGTTTGTTTTTTGCCGGATATAAAACTGATTTTGAAACTTTTTTCAGAGGCAATATCATTTTTCCGCTGCGAAGAATGGCAAGCAAAACTAACAGAGAATATAGTAAAAATGATGATGTAAAAAAGCCTCATTGCCGCCAATATAACGAAAATAAGGCTTTTTTGAAAGGGAAAACACCAATAAAGTTGTTTATAAAATGGATTGAAAATATTCCAGGGTGGCTTCTTTATCTTTTTGAAGCTGTACGGTAAGGGCCTCTAATCCGGTAAACTTTACATCGTGACGTAAAAACTTTAAGAAATTCATTTTGATATCCTGGCCATATATTTCCTGATCAAAATTAAAGATATTGACCTCGATGTTGCGTGTCATTCCGTTTATGGTTGGTCGCTGACCGATGTAGGCCATCCCTTGATAAGTCCGAATACCGGAATCTGTGGTATGGTTTTCAGGTGCCAGTTCCTGATCGGTTTCAAACGCAGGGTCCATGTCTACAGTGACGGCATAAATACCATCACCGGGAATCAGTTTATAAGTTTCCTCCACGAAGATGTTTGCTGTTGGGAAGCCGATTGTCCTTCCTATTTTATCACCTTTAATAACTCTTCCGAAAATGGAAAACGGGTAACCCAGATAATCTGAAGCCAAGCCAACATCGCCAGCCAGAAGCGCTTCTCTTATTTTAGTGGAACTCACCGCTACATCGTGAATGTCCTGTTCCATAATTTCTTCCACAGTAAAGCCATAATGAAGTCCGGCAGCTTTTAAATCCGACAGGTTTCCCGTACGGTCCTTTCCAAAACGATGATCGTAGCCAATAATAATATGCCTGGTACCAATGTTGTCCACCAGTGTATTACTGATGTAGTCGTCAGGGAGTTGATTAGAGAAATCGCGTGTAAATGGGGTGATGATCAGATGATCTACACCCAGTGCTTTTAAGATTTCAGCTTTTTCATTGATGGTGTTGATCATTTTCAAATCCTGATTTTCAGGGTCGATAATCATTCTGGGGTGTGGAAAAAAGGTTAAGATTACACTTTCCCCTCCATCTTGTTTAGCTTTTTCTACAAGCTGTTTGATAATTTTCTGGTGACCAAAATGCACCCCGTCGAAGGTGCCTATAGTAACAACGGCGTTTTCTAATTTCGAAAATTCTGAAAGATGATTATATATTTTCAAGTGACAGGGTATTAATGTAATGCGTGGCGTTTAACCACGCCGCCTTTTAAATCAGCAATTTGTTGTTGTATCACAAAAGCATCTGCATCTATCTGCCTGATAGCAGTTTGCAGCTTGCTCATTTCAAGTTTGGTCACTACGGTGAATATGATGTCGATATCTTTCTTCTCCCCGTAGCCACCTTCGCCTTTGTAAATGGTAACTCCCCGTTTCATTTCTCTGATGATAAAGTCTTTTATGGCTTCCTGATGTTCGGAAATGACGGTTACACCTGTATATTGCTCAATACCATTTACAATGAAATCGATGGTGTAGGAGGCGGAAAGGTAAGTAAGTATGGCATAAAGTGCTGTTTCGATGTTTAAGAAATACGCAGCAAATGCAAAAATAATGATATTTAAAATCAGGATAATGTTTCCCACGGTGAGTATACTGTTTTTGCTAATGTACAGTGCCAATACCTCGGTTCCATCAATCACGCAACCACCGCGCATCGCCAGTCCAATTCCACCGCCTAAAAACAAACCACCAAAAAAGGCGATGAGTAACTTATCATGGGTAATGGGTTGAAAGGGTAAAATAACCAACGCTACGGAAAGCGCGGCAATGGCTACCGCAGTCCTTAGTGCAAAGCCTTTACCGATTTGCCTGAATCCCAGAATTACGAAAGGGATATTGATAATCGCTATGAGATACGAAAGGTTCCAGCCTGTAAGTGTACTTACCAGAAGTGAAATTCCTGTAACACCACCATCAATGAAATGACTGGGCATTAAAAAACTTTTTAAACCAAAACAAGCAGAAGTTACCCCGCAAACAATAAGAAATATTTCTTTTATTAAACGGCTGTTCTTGTTTTTCAGGTAGTTCATGCTTCACTTTGTGATTTAGCTTCTTCTTTCTTGCTACGAATATAATTAACAAGCTCTAAAACCTCAAACGAATTAGCGAGCAAAAAGTTTCCGCTTCTGGTTCTGGTCAGTTTAGAAAGATAAGCACCACTATTCAATGCCTTACCAAAATCTGATACCAGCGAACGGATATATGTTCCTTTACTACAAACGATTCTGAAATCAATCTCTGGGAGTTCAATTCTGGTGATTTCAAATTCAGGAACGGTTACGAAGCGTTTACGAAGTTCAACTTCTTCTCCTAAACGGGCCTTAACATATAGTCGCTCGCCATTTATTTTTACCGCAGAATGAGCAGGAGGGTACTGTTCAATATCTCCGGTAAATTGGGCAGTAGCGGCATAGATCTGATCATTTGAAACCTGGCTGATGTCGAAAGTTTCATCTACTTCCGTCTCCATATCGAATGATGGGGTAGTGGCCCCCAGAATCATGGTGCCTGTATATTCTTTCTCTTCAGCCTGAAAAGTGTCGATCTGCTTGGTGAGCTTTCCGGTGCAAATAATGAGTAAGCCTGTTGCAAGCGGATCAAGCGTACCCGCGTGGCCTACTTTAAGTTTTAAAGGCTTTAACGAATTGCGGATTTTTCCAACCACATCAAATGATGTCCATTTATAGGGCTTGTTAATCAGCAGCAATTCACCTTCTGCAAAGTTGAAATCTTTAAATTTTGAATTTTCTGTACTCACAAATCTTTTTTGTGCAAAGATACAGATTATATAATTTGTAAGTTATGGCCGCTTGCTAATAAGATGATGATGATTAGTCCTGCTGCGATTCTATACCATCCGAAGGCTTTAAATCCATGTTTGTTCAGAAAACCAATAAAGCTTTTAATCGCCAACAATGCAACAACAAAAGCCACTACATTACCAACTACCAAAAGGTTAACCTGTTCGTGGGTAATGGTATTACCTTCCTTATAGAAATCGTAAAGTTTTTTTGCAGTTGCGGCAAACATGGTTGGTACCGCTAAAAAGAATGAGAATTCGGCAGCCACCTTTCTGCTTAATTTCTGGCTCATACCGCCAACAATGGTAGCGCCGGAACGGGATACTCCCGGAATCATCGCAATACATTGAAATAAACCGATTTTTAGTGCAGTCAGGTAACTTACATTTTCCTCTTCATCTATTGTAGGTTGATTAAACCACTTATCAACAAATAATAGTATAATTCCTCCAACGAGGAGCGATACGCCAACGGCTAAGGGACTTTCCAAAAGCTCATCAATTTTTTTGCTTAACAATAATCCGAAAACTGCTGCAGGAACAAATGCAACGAGTAGTTTGATGTAAAAATTTATCGTCTTAAAAAATCTTTTAAAATATAAAACCACCACCGATAAGATGGCCCCGAGCTGGATAGCGACGGTAAAAAGTTTAACGAAAGGATCACTGGCGATGCCCATAAAGGAAGAACCTATAATCATGTGCCCAGTGCTTGACACTGGTAAAAATTCAGTTAAGCCCTCGATAATAGCAAGGATTAACGCTTCAAAATAATTCATATTTTTTGATGGTAAATAGCAAAAACGCCCGGTTGTAAATCAGGCGTTTCCAAAGATAATCCTTTACGGAAAAATTATTTTTTTAGAATGGCATAAACTCCAAAGGCAAAACCGGAAAGGACCACCAGGGGCGCCAGTAATGTTCTTCTAAAATCGTAAATATCGCCAGTTGTGCCCATCATCAGGATGAATCCAACAGCTACAATAGCTATGCTGATTAATAACAACTGATAGTTTTTTCTGGTGAAAACCAATTCACTTTTAACGTCCTTTGCAACCGGACTTGTTTTCTTTTCTAATGCCATTATCTGTATAGATGATAAGATTTTAAACGTAAATATCTGCTTACCGCGAACCAGGTACTAATGCCTGTAATAAAAATGCCAATGATGATCAGGCTGATAAATACAAATCCAAATTCTTTGTAATTATTCAGAATAATAATTTCAGGAACTTCTTTACGCGCATAAATTAATGTAGCCAGCAAAATAATGATCGCAATAAAGGCTGCAATTAAACCATGTAATGCGGCATACAGTAAGAAAGGACGTCGGATAAAATTTTTCGTTGCACCAACAAGCTGCATACTTTTAATTAAAAAACGCTGAGAGTAAATGGCTAAGCGTATAGTGTTGTTTATCAGTGCAATGGATATAATCAAAAGTAGCGCTGCAAATGCCAGAATAATCAGGCTGATGGTGCTGATGTTCTTGTTTACCATGTCAATCAGGGAACTTTGATAAACCACTTCCTTAACAACAGGATTTTTAGAAATGCTTGCTTTCAGCGCATCGATACTTTTATTATTCGCATATTCTGCTTTCAGGTACACATCGAACGTAGATGTCAAAGGGTTATATCCTAAAAAGTTAACAAAATCTTCGCCTAAATCCTGAGTCAGGTTTCTTGCTGCAAGTTCCTTATTTACGTATTGTGTTTGTTTAACGGCAGGGTTGTTATTCAACTCTTTTTGGAAAGCTAAAACGTCCGTTTCTTTCGCGCCCTCATCAACAATGATATTTAAAACGATATTTTCCTTCACATAGTTGGAAAGGTTTTTGGCGTGTACAAGCACCAAACCAAGCAGACCCAGCATTAACAAAACCAATGCAATACTGATAATAGTAGAAATATATACGGTTTTGGTTTTTTTAGATGCGTCACTTACCTCAAATTCTTCCATGTATTTCATTTTTGTTTCTGCGAAAATATAAATTATACCTGATAAACTCCAATAATCATCCAGCTTAAATGGTCTTTAACGTAAGATGTAAACAATTAGTTTAGTGTGGAAATTGTTTTGGAAAATCTGTCTTTTGTAAAAATACGGTACGAAATTTGTTAAAACGCCGTTAATGATGATATCCTATAACTAAAATTTACTATGAAAAAACGAATTACATTACTGAGCCTTCTTTTTTTAGTCGCGACGACAATTATTTCATGCAAAAAAGATACAACTTCATTGAAAGCCCGTATGATGGGCAAATGGATGATCAGTAAAATCGAAACCACAGGCTACACTGCTGCTGAAACACTTAATGACCCAACAAAATTGAATGGAACTGTGACATATGGATCAACTGCAGATTATATCGACTTCAAATCTAATAACGATGATCAGGTTGAACTGAGCTTAAAAGGAAACCGTACTATCGGTACTTATACCATCACTTATGAGGATCAGTTTACTATGGATCTAAACGACGGACTAAACTATGCTGCAGTAAACAGCATTACCACTACTCAGTTTCAGTTTACCTCAACCATTAATAACCGAATTAAAAAAGTGTATTACCTGACTAAATAAAAGTATTATTTCAGTTTATTGCTAAACGCCATTGGTTAATGACCAATGGCGCTTTTTTTTATAAGTTTCACTAAACCCCTTAATTTCCGTAATTTCGCTGCTTTAAAAAATTATAACCTGCAATGGATTACCAATTCAAAGAAATAGAGCAAAAGTGGCAGAAGTTTTGGGCCGACAATCAAACATTTAAAGCCGAAAGTAATTCTGAAAAACCAAAATATTATGTATTAGACATGTTTCCTTATCCATCAGGCGCAGGTTTACATGTTGGTCATCCACTGGGTTATATTGCATCCGATATTTTTTCGAGATATAAACGTCTTAAGGGATTCAACGTTCTGCATCCAATGGGATATGATTCCTTCGGTTTACCTGCAGAGCAATATGCTATTCAAACCGGGCAGCATCCGGCTATTACTACCGAGGCTAACATTGCAACATACCGCCGCCAGTTGGATCAGATTGGTTTTTCTTTCGACTGGAGCCGTGAAGTGCGTACCAGTGAGTCATCTTACTACAAATGGACTCAATGGATTTTCATGCAATTATTTAATTCATGGTATAATATAGAAAACGACAGGGCAGAAGACATTACCACCTTAATTGAGAAATTTAACGCATCTGGTACGGCAGACGTTAAGGCTGTTTGCGATGAGGATGTGAAATCTTTTCTTCCAAGTGATTGGGCAACTTTTTCTGATGAGGAAAAACAGGTAGAATTATTGAAATACCGGATGACTTACCTTCGGGAAAGTACCGTAAACTGGTGTCCTGCCTTAGGAACAGTACTGGCAAATGATGAGGTAAAGGATGGTTTTTCTGAGCGTGGTGGATTTCCGGTTGAACAGAAGAAAATGATGCAGTGGAGCATGAGAATTACTGCATATTCCGACAGGCTTTTGCAAGGTTTAGATACCATCGACTGGCCGGAGCCGATTAAGGAAATGCAGCGCAACTGGATAGGTAAAAGTGTTGGTGCATCAGTTAAGTTTCAGGTAGAAGGAAGCGACAAACAAATTGAAGTGTTCACTACCCGTGTAGATACAATCTTCGGAGTGTCCTATCTTGTATTGGCACCTGAGCACGAATGGGTGGCAGAATTGACTACAACAGAACAAGAGCAGGATATCAGCAATTACATCTCACAAACTAAAAAGAAATCGGAATTAGACCGCATGGCGGATACCAAAACCGTTTCAGGTGCCTTTACAGGTACCTATTTTATTAACCCGGTAAGTGGTGAGCGTGTTCCGTTGTGGATTGCTGATTACGTGCTTGCGGGATATGGAACTGGTGCGGTAATGGGTGTGCCAAGTGGCGACCAGCGCGACTGGTTGTTCGCAACGCATTTCAATTTGCCGATTATCCAGATTCTGGACGGTCAGAAAGACATCGAAATACAGGCTGATCCAACCAAGGAAGGTAGATACATCAATTCCGGGTTCATCAACGGATTGACGTATAAAGAAGCAGTAGATTTTCTGAATAACTGGCTTGAAGTAGAAAAAGTGGGTAAAGCAAAAGTTAACTTCCGTCAGCGGGATGCGATTTTTGGCCGCCAGCGTTACTGGGGAGAGCCCATTCCGGTATACTTTAAAGATGGATTGCCTTATTTGGTGAAAGAGGAGGAATTGCCGTTGATACTGCCAGAAATTGATAAATATTTACCTACCGAAACCGGAGAGCCACCTTTAGCAAGAGCTGAAAACTGGGCGCCAAAGGAAGGCGGGACATACGAGCTTAGCACTATGCCGGGCTGGGCCGGCAGTAGCTGGTACTGGTACCGCTATATGGATGCAAACAACAATGCTGAATTTGCTTCTCCGGAAGCTATTGAATATTGGAAAGATGTGGATTTGTATATTGGTGGTTCTGAACACGCAACCGGCCACTTATTATACAGTCGTTTCTGGAATAAATTTTTGAAAGATTTGGGATACACCAAAGAAGAGGAACCTTTCAAAAAACTGATTAATCAGGGAATGATTCAGGGCAGAAGTAATTTCGTTTATAGAATCAATGATGCCGATGGCAAGCCTACAAATACCTATGTTTCCGCGGGTTTAAGGAAAGAATATAAAACATCGGCATTACACGTGGATGTAAATATTGTTGAAAACGATACATTAGACATTAATAAATTTAAGGCGTGGAGAGAAGAGTTTGCCACTGCCGAATTTATTCTTGAGGGTGGAAAATACATTTGTGGTGTTGAGGTAGAAAAAATGTCGAAATCAAAGTTTAACGTGGTTAATCCGGATGATTTGATTGAGCGATATGGTGCGGATACCCTTCGTATGTATGAAATGTTTTTAGGGCCGCTGGAGCAAAGCAAACCATGGAATACCAATGGTATTGAGGGGGTGTTTAAGTTTTTGCGTAAATTCTGGCGATTATTCCACAACGAAGCCTGGGAATTCAACGTGTCTGACGCGGAACCAACTAAGGCAGAATTGAAGGCACTGCACAAAATCATTAAAAAAGTGCAGGATGATATTGAGCGTTTCTCATTCAATACATCTGTTTCGAGCTTTATGATCGCAGTGAATGAACTAACAGATTTGAAATGCAATAAACGCAGTATTTTACAGGATATGGTCATTATCCTTTCTCCATATGCGCCACATATTTGCGAGGAACTTTGGGTTCAGCTGGGTAATCAAGCCGGAACTTTATCTTATACAGCCTTCCCTGTTTTCAATCCTGAGCACCTGGTAGAAGATGAGTTCGCATACCCTGTTTCCATCAATGGAAAAATGAAAATGAATTTAAACCTCAGCTTAAACCTATCTCAACCAGAAGTAGAAGCAATTTTACTTGCTGATGAACACTTTAATAAGTTCCTGGATGGTAAACCAGCCAAGAAAATTATTTTCGTAAAAGGTAAGATTATAAACGTTGTAATTTAATGCTGAGCACAAAAAAACCGGGTTGTCTCAACAACCCGGTTTTTGCTATTTACAGCAGATGTTTATTGTTACTGCTTTAGTTTTTATGCTTTCTTAGCTTTACTTCTGTTTCCACCAAACCTTCTGTTGTTGCTGGCATTACGGGGTTTTCCGCTCATGTTTCCATCGCCGCCTCCTTTTCTGCCTCCACCACCGCCTTTCGATTGTGCCTGAGGTTTGCGTTTAACCTGATTTTTTGCCAGCATGCTTTCCCAGGTTAACGGGTAAGGATGATCATCAACCACAGGTAAAGTAATTTTGATCAGTTTCTGGATATCCAGTAAATATTCATTTTCTTCCGCATCGCAAAAGGAAATAGCTATTCCGTTTGCACCCGCACGACCCGTACGGCCAATCCTGTGTACATAAGATTCAGGAATGTTTGGCAACTCGTAATTGAATACGTGTGATAACTGGTCTATATCAATACCGCGGGCAGCAATATCTGTAGCCACCAGCACACGGATTTTACGGTCTTTAAAATCAGTTAAGGCGCGTTGGCGGGCATTTTGGGATTTATTTCCGTGAATAGCCGCCGCTTTAATGCCAGCGTGAGCTAAATCCTTCACAATTCTGTCTGCGCCATGCTTCGTGCGCGTAAATACCAAAGCGGTCTGGATATCTTTATCCTCCAGCAAGTGGATTAAAAGTTTCTTTTTATCCGGCTTATCAACAAAATAAACCGACTGCACGATGGTTTCTGCGGTTGAGGAAATTGGTGTAACCTCAACTTTTGTTGGATTGGAAAGAATTGTATTTGCTAGTTTCTGGATTTCATCTGGCATGGTAGCCGAGAAAAACAAGGTTTGACGGATAGCAGGTAGTTTCGCTACCGTTCTTTTTACGTCGTGGATAAATCCCATATCCAGCATCCTGTCTGCTTCATCCAGAACAAAAAGCTCAATGGTATTTAAATTGATAAAGCCCTGGTTCATTAGATCCAGTAAACGCCCCGGGGTGGCTACCAGGATATCGACCCCTTTTTTCAGGGCTTCAACCTGTGAGTGTTGGTTCACTCCACCAAAAATTACCAGATGACGCAGGTTTAAATGACGGCCATAAGCTTTAAAGCTTTCTTCGATTTGAATGGCAAGCTCGCGGGTTGGCGTTAAAACCAAGGCCTTGATGTTTTTATTAGCTTTAGTGTTAATGTGTTTCTCGTGTAATAACTGCAACATCGGGATGGCAAAGGCAGCAGTTTTACCCGTTCCTGTTTGCGCGCAGCCCAATAAATCTTTTCCTTTTAATATTGTGGGGATGGATTGCTCCTGTATGGGTGTTGGTTGTGTATAACCTTCATTCTCAAGGGCCTTTAATATAGGCTCAATGAGGTTTAATTCTTTGAATAACATGTATTTTTCTTTGTAATATTTATCGAAGAAGCTAGAACAATCAATTGTTGAAGGACTAACTTGCGGAGAGAATATGCCATTCAGAATGACAAGCCCTTATTCCTGCTTCGGTGCAAAGGTAAGCTTTATTAAGGGAACAAAAAAATATTGTACGGGTTTGAGTGATATTTGCACACTACGGGGCTCCAACCCGTATAGCCCGATACAATTTTATTTTTTGTGTAGGATTTTACCATATTATTTTGTAGGTTTAATTTGTAATTGTATTAATCTAACCAAATATACACTTCCTGTTATGAAAAATAATCTACTTATCCTTGTAGGCTTTCTTTCCTATTTCTTAAATATTTCCCTGAAAAATGTACGGTTGTTTAGCAAGCTGAAGCCTCACGCGCTGAGCGGCTGTCCCTGATTTATGCTAAACCGGAAAAATAAACATTGGTTGCAGGTTTTGTAACCAGCTCTATTTCCTTAACTAATCAATTAATCTTATGAAACAAAACCAATCTTTTGTTCAGAGGAGACTTTTCCTCTGGCTACTGGCCGTGCTGTTTGCGGTCGGTGCCAATGCCCAGACCAAAATCACGGGTAAGGTAATTGCAAGCGACGATAAACAGCCTGTTGTCGGAGCGACTATTAAAATCAAAAACGGAGTGGGGGGAACCAGCACCGATGCAAACGGAAGCTTTACATTGAGTGCGAAATCCAGTGATGTGCTCGTCGTATCTTTCATTGGCTATACCGCTAAAGAAGTAACTGTAGGCAACCAGACCAACCTTGCCATTGTTTTGAATGCAGAGAATAACGATTTAACGGAAATCGTTGTTACCGGTTATTCTTCACAACGCAAAAAGGATTTAACGGGTGCGGTTGCTGTGGTGGATATGGGCTTATTAAAAGCACAACCAGCAGCGAGTGCCGTTGAAGCCTTGCAGGGGAAAGCTACAGGTGTTTCCATCATAAATGATGGTGCCCCAGGATCCACCCCCCAAATCAGGATTCGTGGAACGAGTACCATTAACAATAATGAGCCACTTTACGTGATTGATGGGGTTCCATTTGAAGGCAAACTTTCCTGGCTCAACCAGAATGATATTGAAAGTTTGCAAGTGCTGAAAGATGCTTCTTCGGCATCAATATATGGCTCGCGGGCAAATAATGGTGTAGTGATCATTACAACCAAAAAAGGAATTTCAGGTGTTCCGAAAATTTCGGTTGATTCATATTATGGCACTCAAGCGCCGCGCAAAGGTAGCTTCCCGGAAATGATGAATCCACAACAATACGCCCAGTATGTTTTTGATAGTTATACCAATGCAGGTAAAGCAATTGCAGCGGGACGTAATTATGGTTCAGGAACAACTCCGGTATTGCCAGAGTACCTGGTTGCGGGTTCAGTTTTGGGCCAGGATGTTACTGCCGCAGATGCCGATCCTTCTAAATATAACTATAGCAGAGACCCTTCTTTATTTTACCAGATCACCCGGGCCAATAAAGCAGGAACCAACTGGTTCGATGAGATTACCAAAGCTGCACCGATTCAAAATTATCAGCTGGGTGCTACCGGCGGATCTGATAATGCCACCTACTCCCTTTCGGCTGGTTATCTTAACCAGAAAGGTACAATCGAATATACTGGCTTTAAACGATATAACTTCAGGTCAAATACAACTGTCAACGCTTTCAATAAACGCGTACGGTTTGGAGAAAATGCACAGTACAGCTATTCAGAAGGTTACGGTTTTGGAGTAAATCCAAACACACCTGGAAGTTACCAGGATCAGGGTAGTGCACTTGGCTGGGCTTATCGTATACCGACCATTATACCTGTTTACGACATTAATGGAAATTTCGCAGGCAGCCGGGGAAGCCAGCTGGGTAATGCGGAGAATCCACTGGCGGTACTGTACCGGGCTAAAGACAATGTGAATAAGAATAATTTTTTTTTCGGCAATATTTTTGCCGAAGGTGACATTATAAAAGGCCTCGTATTGAGAACAAATTTCGGGATACGGTACGAAAACTATAACGGTTTATCGATGCGTTATCCGAATCTCGAATTTTCCGAAGGAAATAATTCAAATAACCTCAGCGAATACCAGGGTTACAATACAGAGTGGACATGGACAAATACACTAAACTATACCGCTACATTTGCTGAAAAACATCGTTTAACCGTATTAGCTGGTACCGAGGCCATCCGCTCGAGGTCGAGACAACTGAATGCAGCAAGAAATGATTTCTTTTTACTGGGTGATCTGGATTACTACTACCTGAATACAGGTTCTTCGAATATCAGTAATTCCAGTACCGGCTCGATAGGTTCTCTTTTCTCGCTGTTTACAAAGGTAGATTACTCGTTTAACGATCGCTACCTGGCCAGTTTTACGCTCCGTAGAGATGGTTCCTCAAACTTTGGCCCATCAAATAAATATGGATTCTATCCTGCTGGAAGTGTAGCCTGGAGACTTTCTGAGGAAGCCTTTCTGAAAAACGCCAAATGGGTGAGTGATTTGAAACTTCGTGTAGGCTATGGCCAAACCGGAAACCAGCGAATACCACCTTATCAATATATCAACAGATATCAGAGTTCCATCATTAATGCCGCCTATGCAGTTGGCGGAGGAAACACCTTAACCACGGGGGTTTGGCAAAATGCCTATCAAAATGCTGACGTAAAATGGGAATCTTTAAAGGCATTAAATGTTGGTTTGGATTTCACTATTCTTGATGGCAGATTTGATGGATCAATCGATGCGTATAGTAAAAAAACAACAGACATGCTATATAATCTCCCTCTGCCGGTAAGTGTTGTTGGCGGTGGCAGTGCACCCTTTGTAAATATTGGCGACATGAGTAACAAGGGGATTGAATTTAATGTCGCTTATCATCACGGACGTAAAGCAGATTCACCCTTGAAATTTGATGTAGGTTTAAATTTTTCAAGGAACATTAATAAAATCGACAGACTTGCACCCGGTATCTTTAATCAGGTATATGGTAACTACAGAAGTTTACAAACGAGTGTATTACAGGAAGGAGCAGCTTTCGGTTCTTTCTACGGGTATAAAACGAACGGCATTTATCAAAGTACAGCAGAAGTTCAGGCCGGGCCGTCTTATGCTGGTGCCCGTGTAGGTGGATTACGCTACCTGGATGTTAACGGAGATGGTATCATTGATCCTAAAGACCGAACGATTATTGGCGACCCGAATCCCGACTTTAATTATGGGGTTAACCTCAACGCATCTTATAAAAATTTCGATATCTCGGCATTTATATATGGTGTACAGGGTAATGACATATTCGAGGCGACACGTTATTTCACCGACTTTCCGTCCTTTGATGGTGCAAAGAGTACCCGCTTGTTAGAGGCATGGAGCCCTACCAACAGATCCAGTAATATCCCATCTGCCTATGCTGGTGCTTCTGATGTGGAGTTTGCTTCTTCAAGCTACTATATTCAGAATGGCAGTTTCGTGAGGCTTAAAAATGTACAGTTAGGCTACACGATCCCGTCTAAAGTTTTTGGAACAAAATCAGGAATAAGCCGTTTCAGAATTTATGCTTCTGCCAGTAACTTATTTACCATCACAAAATATACCGGCTTAGATCCTGAAGTTACACAAATCACAGATACTTTCACCGCTCCTGGTGTTGATCAGGGCGTATATCCATCGCCGAGACAATTTTTATTAGGTATTAATGTTGGATTTTAATCAAAGAGACAAGATGAAACATATCAAAAATACTTTCCTGTTCCTGCTGATACTGAGCTTTGTATCCTGCAAGAAAGATTTCCTTTCGCTCAACCCGCAAGCCGAACTCACAGCAGAGCAATTGACTACCCAGGATGGGGTAGAGGGCTTACTGGTTGGTGCATACGGATTGCTCAATGGCAATATTAATGGCACCTGGGGTAACTACGGCGCTGCACCAAGTCAATGGCTTTTCGGTGAGGTGGCTTCGGATAATGCGCATAAGGGCAGTAGCGTAGGTGATCAGCCCAATATGAATGCTATCGAGCAGCATTCCCCAACCAGTACAAATGATAACCTTTCCAATCTCTACAACAGATGTTTTGAAGGGGTTCAACGTTGCAACAATACCCTTAAAATCCTGGCCGACTTACAATCTGGCAAGGGTGGGAGCAAATTTGCCGATGCAAGGGCAAAAGAGATACAGGGAGAAGCGAGGTTGCTACGGGCACATTATTATTTTTTTCTGGTTAGGGTATTTAAGGTGGTTCCTTATGTTACAGAAGCCACTGCAGGTACCTTTGTCCCAAATGACAAAGATATTTATCCGAACATCATTGAAGATTTACAGTTTGCCGTTGCCAACCTGAGTACAACCAAACCGAAGAATCAAAAAGGGCGTATGGATAAATATGCAGCCCAGGCCTATCTGGGAAAAGTGCTGCTTTATCAGAAGCGTTATGCAGAAGCCTATACTCTACTGAATGCAGTAATTCTGGCTAAACCAGATCTGACAACGCTGCCCTATAGCGATAATTTCGACATCACTAAAGAAGACGGTCCGGAATCTATTGTAGTAGTGGAGCACTCTGTTGGTACCGATGGTACCGGGGGTGAAAACGGAAATGTGGGCGATATGTTAAACTTTCCTTATGGAAGCGTTACACCAATCAACTGCTGCGGATTTTTTCAGCCTACAATCGACTTAGCCAATGCATTTAAAGTTAATGCTGCGGGGCTTCCGTTACTAGACGGCAGCTACCGTACCAACCCTTATCTTTCTGATTTTGGTTTAACAGCTACACAAAAAACAAACTATCAGGTCGACAAAACTTTGGCGTTTGATCCCAGGATTGAATCAACCATCGGCAGACGGGGTGTCCCTTACCGCGACTGGGGAATCATGGCTGGAGACAGCTGGATCAGAGATGTGAGTAGCGGAGGTCCGTTTGTGGCGGTTAAAAATTCTATTGAGGCGGCACAGATTGCCTCGGGTACAGGACCGGGAATGACGAATGTTACCGGATTAAATGTTAACCTGATACGCCTGGGTGATATTTACCTGATGGCTGCGGAATGCGCGGTGGAAACAGGTGATTTGCCAAGGGCCTTAACCCTGGTGAATGCCGTTCGGCAGCGTGCCGCAAAAATAACCCCGGCAACGATTAACGGAACTCCTGCAGCGGCATATAAAGTAAGCCCTTATCCCTCTTTTCCAAATGCCGACTATGCACGTACCGCTGTTCGTTTTGAGCGTAGGCTGGAGCTGGCTATGGAAGGACACCGCTTTTTTGACTTAGTACGTTGGGGTGTGGCTAAACAAACACTTGAAAGCTACTTTGGATTTGAAGGTAATTATTTTGACTACCTGAAGGGACTTGTTATCGAAACGAGAGATGAACATTTTCCGCTTCCTCAGGATCAGATTGACAGGAGTAACGGAACTTTAAAACAAAGTCCGGGCTACTAAATCAACCATGATGTTAATCAGGCAGAACCTTTACGGGTTCTGCCTTTTTTATTGCTCTTCTTTAAATCTGCTGAAAAATAAAAGGGCTATGATGCAGAGTGAAAAACCCACGATGCCGTTTAGCCTTAAACCATAATCGTTTCCCGGATCTTTACCATAAATGGTGAGCATGGCAAAAACAGCTATGCCAATTGTTTGACCTAGTTTCACGAACAAATATTTGACTGCGAAAAACATTCCCTCGTGGTTTTCTCCACTTTCTAAAGTGTCTTTTTGTGCAATATCAGCTAAAATCGCATTGGGAAGAATACCGAGTGCCGCTAACGGAAACGAAGCGAAGACAACCAGAATATACATCTGGTTAGCAGGTGCGAAAGGTAATTTGCCTAAAAAGAATATGGTCACGAAAATCAGACTTAATATTCCGAAGGCGAAAAGTACAAGTCGCTTTTTACCAAATTTCTTTGAGCCGTAATTGATAAAAGGATAAAATAAAAGCGACAATAAAACCATTAAGCCCATAAATTTACCCCCGTCAGAATCGGGTAAGCCAAGCAGTACGGTTACAAAATATAAAAGTCCGCTCGACATGATGCTTAATGCGGTGTAGTACGTAAAATCCGAAATCAGGTAATATTTAAAATTCGAGTTGCGAAAAGTGCTTTTTATGGCTGGTAACAACGGAATATGTGAAGGTTTAGTTTTTACATACTCCCGCTCACTGATAAATAAAATTGGCATAATCATCACTAAGCCTGAGAAAACGCTTAAGGCGATGATGGTGTATTGCAAGGCCTGGAAGCGACTGGCCACATGAAATCCACTTTGAATCAAATCCGCGAAGTTATTGATCAGGGCACCCAGGATCATCCCCATTACAAAGCCCACCTGTTGCAGAGTCGAAAGCTTTACTTTTTCTTCGGTTGTATGTGTTAGTTCAGCCAGCAATGCATTGTAAGGGATAATATAGGTCGTAACTGATATGAAAAAGCCTGCCAGGGCCACTGTAAGCCACCAGGCATTATGTACACTTTCGCCCTTTACCCAGGGATGGAATACCAGGCAGCAGCACACCACTGCAGGCAGAATCGCCCACTTCATAATAGGGAAACGTCTTCCTTTGGGATTATTACTTCTATCACTTACTGAAGCAATAAACGGATCGTATATCGCATCAATAAGCCTTCCTGAAGCAGCAATAATAGAGAGTAAGTTGAAAGCACCAAATAACAAAAGTTGTGGTACAAGTGGAGTTAGGCCGGAATTGTTTGGCGGCAGGTAGAAATAGGGTAACATCACGATGATAATATTCGTCATGATACTCCAGCCCATCATTCCTGCGGCGTAAGCGATCTTTTGTTTTCCTGAGAGTGTTTTGTTCATTGATGATCTCACTAATTAAACTAAAAAGCATTACACCATAAAGTATAGTGTTGCTTTTCAGTCTTTAAATTATTTCTTTTTAAACAATTTCGCAATGAAATAGATTAACAGAAACCCAATAAATATATATAATCCATTTAATGCTGCATTTGGGTCATCGGCATAAATACTAAAAGCAACAAAAGTGTAGGCAGCAATAAATATGATTGGCAATATAGGGTATAACGGAACCGTATAAATTGTTTTTTTATCAAGATGGGCAGTGCCTTTTCTCAAAATGAAAATAGTTGCTGCCGAACTTGCCATGCTAATGCTTTCGAGGAAAATAGTGTAGTTCAAAATCTTGTCAAAGGTTTTGGCAAAGAAAATGATAACTACGGCTACGATTGCAAAAACGGTTAAACTCCAGGTAATCACCTCGGTTTTTGTGTTCATTTTACTGAAGATTTTCGGAAGCGCTCCTTCTTCACCCATGGCGAACATCGCCCTGGGGTTACTTAGCAGATTAACATTTACGTATCCCATCACTGAAATGAAGATGATGACCGAAAGCATGTTAAACCCGGCGGGACCGAAGATTTTTGAGGCGAGAATCGCCGCAATGCTTTCGGCAGTTTTCAACTCTTCGAAGCCAATTACCTTTACATACACATAATTAAGTACCATGTATAGCGCTACGATAATGTTAAGTCCGATAATAATGGAACGTGGAATAACCTTCTTAGCTTCTTTAACTTCTCCGCCAAAGTTAATGGTTTGGGCGTAGCCGGCATAAGAGAATGAAACGGCAATTAAACATAAGCCCAGGGCTTTTCCATAATCGGCCCATCCCGGCAATAAACCGTTTGTGGTTTTAAAGACAGGGGTGTCTGACTGAACCTGTCGCGCGAAAAATACTGCACAGATCAACGTTAATATCAGGACAATTTTAATGATGGTGAGCACATTCTGTGTTTTCGAACTGGCCTTTAATCCCAGCAGGTTGATGAAATAAAAGATCAGAATAGTTGAAATGGCTATGACGACTCGATAGGTCTCATTCTGCATTGCTGCCGGAAGAATAATTTTACTAAGGTATTCTGCACCGATGATTGAGATGGCGGCGACTGATGCTGCACTTGAAATTAGAACGATACAATTGATCGCAAAAGCGATAGAAGGGTGGTAGGCCTTTGAGAAAATTTTATAGTATCCACCGGTGACCGGGTAACGCGAGCCAATTTCAGCATAAGTAAGTGCGCCACAAAATGCAACAAACCCACCGATGAACCAGGCCAGATAAAACAACTCAGGGATTTGTGCTTTTGCAGCCACATTAACCGGAGTGCGGAATATACCCATTCCAATGACCAGGCTAACTACAATCATAGACAAATCAAATAGCGAAAGTTGCTTTTTCTGTTGCATTAAACGTGAATTTCAAATAAAGGTTGAAGATAGCTAAAATATAGAAAATGTGAGATGCTGCTGTGCTTCCATCTGGAATTTGTTAACGGTTCATTTTTGTTGAAATTTTCATTTGCTAGCCTCGCAGAATAAATCTATTATTGTATAATAATTTTTTGCTATTAGGTAATTCGGATTATAATTTAAATGTTTTCTGGATTTTCAATAACAAATCATCCCTAAATACTTGTCATGTTGATCGTTAAAGCTTTCCCCGAACATCCCTCGGTACAGCTGCTTTGTGTGAAAACCGGAGTTCAATCAACCTGACAGCAAATAACACAATTTATGGCAGAAGTAATTTATAACGACGACAGTATTCGATCATTAGACTGGAAAGAACACATCAGACTACGTCCCGGTATGTATATCGGTAAACTTGGTGATGGGTCGGCCCAGGATGATGGTATTTATGTTTTGTTAAAGGAAATTGTAGATAACTCTATCGATGAGTTTGTGATGGGCACTGGAAAAACCATCGAAATTACTGTTTCTGAACAAAAGATAAATGTTCGCGATTATGGTCGCGGGATACCTTTAGGAAAAGTTATTGATTGCGTAAGTAAAATAAATACAGGTGGTAAATACGATAGTAACGCCTTTCAGAAATCTGTTGGATTAAACGGTGTGGGTACCAAAGCAGTAAATGCATTGTCTACCAGTTTTACTGTACAATCTTATCGTGATGGTAAAACAAAAAAGGTAGAGTTTTCAAAAGGAGAGATTGTAAATGAGCAACCTGTTATTGATACTACACAGCGAAATGGTACAGCCATTACTTTTTATCCCGACGAAACGATTTTCAGAAACTACCATTACATTCCGGATTTTGTAGAAAGTATGGTGTGGAATTATGTTTTCCTGAATACCGGACTGACCGTAAATTTTAATAACCAGAAATATTTCTCGGAAAGGGGTTTATACGACCTGCTTTCCAAATTTAACAAGCCTGAAGAAATTCGTTACCCGATCATACACATGATTGGTAGTGACATTGAAATTGCCATGACTCACGGTCAGCAATACGGTGAAGACTACCACTCATTTGTTAACGGACAGCATACCACCCAGGGAGGAACTCACCAGGCAGCGTTCAGGGCTGCAGTGGTAAAAACTGTACGCGAATTTTTTAAGAAGGAGTTTGATGCTTCGGATGTACGTTCATCCATCATCGCAGCGATCTCAGTTCGCGTTCAGGAACCTGTATTTGAATCGCAGACCAAAACCAAGCTCGGCTCCCAGAATATGGGTCCGGACGGGCCGTCAGTTGCCACGTTTATCAATGATTTCGTGAAGAAAGAACTTGATGATTACCTGCATAAAAACCCTGATGTTGCAGATGCACTGTTAAAAAGGATCATGCAATCCGAGCGTGAGCGTAAAGATATTGCCGGCATTAAAAAACTGGCTAACGACAGGGCAAAAAAGGCATCGTTGCATAACAAAAAGCTGCGCGACTGTAAAGTTCATTTCAATTCTACCCACGAGAAACGTTATGAAACAACTTTGTTTATTACTGAAGGTGATTCTGCATCTGGTTCCATTACAAAATCACGTGATGTAGATTGCCAGGCAGTTTTCAGCTTAAAGGGTAAGCCGCTTAACTGTTATGAACTTACTAAAAAGGTGGTGTATGAAAACGAAGAATTTAACCTTTTACAACATGCATTAAACATCGAAGATGGCCTGGATGGCCTGCATTACAATAACATTGTGATTGCGACGGATGCAGACGTTGATGGGATGCACATTAGATTGCTGATGATGACATTCTTTCTGCAGTTTTTTCCTGATTTAGTAAAAGCAGGACATGTTTACATTTTACAAACACCCTTATTCAGGGTTAGAAATAAGAAAGAAACCATTTATTGTTATAGTGATGAAGAACGCCGGAATGCTATCGAGAAATTAGGAAACAAACCTGAAATTACTCGTTTTAAGGGGTTAGGGGAAATATCTCCGGATGAATTTGGTTTGTTTATCGGAAAAGATATCAGGCTCGATCCTGTTATTTTAAAAGATCAGACCATTAAAGGTTTGCTGGAATACTATATGGGAAAAAACACACCCGACAGACAGCAGCACATTATCAAAAACCTCCGAATTGAAAAAGACGAAGTGAATGAAGAACCTAAAATTATTGATGAAGTAGCCTAAAATCCGGCGTTGATGTAATCCGAAAATTAAATCAACACCTTTGAAATCCACAAAAAGTTCTGCAGCAAAGTATTTACTGATCGTATTTTTAATATTGGCCACCTTTGGAATAACCGCAGGGTTATTCATTAACTTCTCTAAAATACCAATATTAAAATCAGCAACCAGGATTGTCCATGTTCAGAATGACTTTACCAGACTTGACAGCTGCATTTTTAAACTTTATAACGCAGAGAATAGCTGCAGAATGTATGTGGTAAGTGCAAAGAGGATTTACTATAATCAGTTTATTGATGAGATCAGAGCAGTGTCTTTGATTATGGATTCAATTGAACATGATAATCTAAAGGAAAGTGCTCTTTCTCCAGACAACTTTGCTGCACTGATCAAACAGAAGAAAATCAGGACAGCCCAGTTCATATTTTTAAGGAAGTTATCGGATAGCCTGATTAACTTTTCTGCCCATATTAATCAGGATGTAAGTAAAACAGAGCCAAAGGGAAGAATATTTACCGCAAGACAATTTAAGAGCATTGTTAAAATCGATACCATTAAGGCCGGCAAAGCCGGACAGGCCCGAAAGAAGATTTTCGCCAGGATTTTTGATGCCATTAATGCCAGGGATGTAAAAGGAGTAGACAGTTCGAGGTCAACTCTGGTCAAGACAGCTATTTCTGCCGATACCTCGTCTTTGAATGTGGCTTACAATAATTTACAGCTCAAAACCATCAATGCTTACTATCTAAGGCTCTACAAACTCAATCAACAGCTCAAGGATAAAGAAAAAGAATTGCTTGATGTAAATCATCGCCTCATCACCTCCATTGTAAATGGCCTCAAACAGTACAGGTTAAATGAGCAAGAATACTATTCCACCATTCAGCAACTCATTAACGAAAATACCTACGGTACTGTTGAAAACCTTGACCGGTTTACGCTGGCATTACTGGCCCTGGGTGTTGGTTTACTCGCTTTCGTATTTTATATGGTGTTTCATCTGTACAGGAACGAAAAAGCCCTCGTGAATTATAGCAATAAGGCTGCACTGTATGCACTTTCGAAAAGCAGATTTCTCGCGAATATGAGCCACGAAATACGCACACCATTAAATTCAATTGTCGGGTTCTCAGAACAGCTAACGCAAACAGAGCTGAAAGCTGTACAAAAGGAGCAGGTAGGCGCCATTAGGAATTCATCTGTCATGCTGCTCGATGTAGTAAACGATATTCTCGACTTTTCGAAATATGAAACGGGGAAGGTTATTCTGGAGCAAATTCCATTTTCTCCTTACCACGCCATTAAGGATGTTTTTGATAGCATGAGGATACAGGCTGTTAAGAAAAAAATAGAGTTCACCATTAATCTGGACATAGATAGTGACGTTTATGTTATCGGAGACCCGCTCAGGCTTAAGCAAGTGGTGATGAATCTTTTGAGCAACGCAATCAAGTTTACGGGCAAAGGCAGCATAAGTCTTAGCGGCCGTTTATTTTTAAACGAATACAACGAGGCACAACTTAAAGTAAGTATTGCTGACACCGGCATTGGTATAAACCCATTAGATCAGCGGATTATTTTTGATGAGTTTGCACAGGTTTACTACTCTTCCACCAAAGAGAAACAGCAGGGGACGGGGCTCGGTCTGGCGATTTGTAAAAAAATTATCGAATTTCAAGGGGGAAACATTAGTGTTAAAAGTGCTGAAAAAAAAGGATCTATATTTTCTTTTGAAGTCACTTATCAGAAGACGAAGAAACCGGAAACCGAACAATCAGGTGCTCTAAAGACAGGTGATGAGGAACAAATTTTAGCTGGCAAAAAGATTCTCCTGGCAGATGACAATGCACTAAATATTTTACTGGCAAGCACCATTCTGAAGAAACATAAAATTGCTTTCGATGTTGCCTATAATGGAAAAGAAGCGCTGGATCTTTTCAACGAAAATGAATATGATCTGGTCCTTACGGATATCCAGATGCCGGAGATGGGTGGAATGGAGTTGACTCAAAAAATCCGGAATTCTGCTAAGTTGGCTAAACGGAATGTCCCGGTTCTGGGTGTTACCGCCAATGTAATGCAGGAAGACCGGGAAAGGTATCTGGCATCAGGAATGAATGAGCTGGTGCTAAAGCCATTCCTTGAACAAGAACTCTTAGAAAAGATATCACGGTTTATAATGTAAAAACATTACGGGAGTTGCTTTTATTAATTTCTGCCAATAATTTATGCTTCACCTTTAGGTGCATGAATAGTATCTTCCGGATGTTGAGGTGGTAGTACATCTACCTTTTTTTCTACAATGGTGATCTTAGTAAACACAGCATATTTGCTTGGAGATATGCCTCCATCGTATTTTTCAGCATATGCCTGTGTAAATTCCGCTCCAAAGTATAGAATAATGGAGGTATAATAAATCCACAGGAGAATCACGATGATTGAGCTGGCGGCTCCAAATGCAGACCCCGGATTGCCCTTTTCGATATAAATTCCAATCAGGTACTTGCCCAGACTAAATAGTACAGCAGTGAAAAGCGCGCCCAGGATTGCTGATTTCCATTTGATATTTACATCAGGTAATACTTTAAAAATGACGGTAAATACAGCGGTAACTGCAGCGAGGGTAATGACGTTATTTAGAATATAGATAATCAGGGCCATTGTATCGTCGGCCACCGGGACGACCTTATCGATTTCAGTTTTTGATAAAAGTGCTATCAGTTTATCGCCTAAGCCTACCACAAGGCTATTGACCACAAGCGAAACCAGTAACAAAAAGCCCATTGAAACGATAAGGGAAAAGGATAGAAGCCGGTTGGTTAACATTTTCAACCAGCCTTTTTTAGGAATCGCCTTAACTTTCCAGATCATGTTGATACTGTCCTGAATTTCAATAAATATGGCGGTAGATCCGATAATCAGTGTTGCAATACCGATAATTAAACCGATAGTTGACTGACCGGATTTGTTGGCATGGTCTACAAATCCCTGAAGTTGAGTGGTGGCATCCGGACCCACCATATCATTTACCTGAGCAAAAAATTTGTTTCTTGTATCATGATTCATCTTATCTCCGAAAAACAATGTGGCGGCTGATAAAACAATTACGATGAGTGGCGTAAGCGAGAAAATGGTATAGTAAGCAAGTGAAGCACTGAGTTTTGTAATCCTGTCTTCGGCAAAGCCTTTACCAGCCGCTAAAAAGAGGTGGTAAAGGGCTATAAAGAAACTTTTGATCTTGTTGATTAATTTCATTAACTAATTTAGAAAGGGTATCCAATACCGATATTAAAAATTAAATTCTCTTTTCTCCAGTCTTTATTACCGAAAGCAATACTATCGAATACCCAACGTTGTCCTTCAGCTAAATAGGGCTTACGCACAGGGAACGCAACATCTAAACGGATCACAAAAATGGTGGCATCAACACGTACACCCGCTCCTGTACCAACTGCCAGTTCGTTCAAAGCATTTTTTAACTTAAATTCGGAACCAGGTCTGCCTGTGTTAGTAGTACCTGGGATGCCAGTATCTTCTTTACGCAACCAAACGTTTCCAGCGTCAACAAATAATGCGCCGTATAAAATACTTACTATTTTGAATCGTAATTCGGAGTTGAGCATCAGTTTGATATCTCCTCCCTGATCGGCAAAAATAGCATCGTCTGGTACTTTATACGTCCCCGGGCCTAATGTCCTCGCCGGAAAGGCACGGATATCATTACTTCCCCCTGCAAAGAACTGCCTTACAAATGGTAGTGAGGTACTGTTTCCATAGGCGTAGCCATAGCCAAGGTTTAAGCGGTTGGCCCAGGTTACATTTCTGGTAATTTTATAGTAATCTCTTAAGTCCGCTTCCAGTCGTACAAACTGTGATAAGGGAACATTGAAGATAGACTTTTGACCATTATCATCCTTTGGCACAAACGTACCCCATAAATTTCCACCAGTTTCAACCGCACCATAGAAGTAAGTGTTGTTTCTGCGATTGGTTTCCATTTGGTTGGTATAGGTAAAGTTATAGCTACTACCAATGATAAACTGATTTTCTAAAGTTGTTCTTAAAAGTGGATTCTCTGTAAACAATCTTGTTTTTGTAGTATCAGATGGAAACGTTGTCGAAACATAACTTACCGAAATCGGGTTGAAATTATGCTCTTTATACTGGTTTTCTTTGAAGTTATATCCAAACTCTCCTTTAAAAGCATGCAAGGTGTACTCTGAACCCCTATTCAGCATTTGGTAGGATAGTGATGCAATTGTTTTGGGTATAAATGCATTTGTGCTGTTTGGCTTGTAGAATGGAACAATAAACCTAGGGAAAGTCAGCTTTCCTTCTGCCGTTAACGAAAGAGAGTTTTTACCCAAAGAGGTACCCCTGGTTTGTGTTTCAAAACCGCCGCTAACACTTACGTCCAGTTGTTCGGCTCCCCTAAAAAGATTTCTGGTGGTTTGAGTTACTTTAACTTCCGAACCTACAAAATTATTCGACTTGCTGGTTCCGGTAACCGAGAAAGTAAGCGAGTTCTTTTTTAAAGGTGTGAGGTAGATATTTAGATCGAGTTGATTGTTCCTGAAACTGTCAACGGGTAAGAATTCTGCCCGTACATCCTGAAAGGCGCCCACGTTTACCATTCTGTTTAGGGATTGGTTGTGGTCTTTACGGTTATATAGTTCTCCTTTTTGGAAGAAAACCAGGCGGTCGAATAGTCTCGGTTTAAAAGTATTGTGGTCATCGTAGATGTTGAAATCATTATACGCTAATGGTTTCAGTCCACGGAGTACACTATCCCTTCTAATGGAATAGTTGGGGTAGATATTGATATTTTTGATGGTGTAAGGCTTCAATCCTGCATCAGGAGCAATGTCTTTGACTTTGATGGTCACATTTACCAGATTTTTACCAATCGTACTGTCAACCTGCATAATTAAATAATCAGGGCTGAAATAAAAGTATCCGCTTTCTTTTAAATCATTATCAATCCTGATCCGCTCATTTTTATAAACGTCCAGATCGTAAAAATCGCCCACCTTTAATAAGGTTTTATCTTTATTGGTATTGATGATCCGGGTTAATACACCTGAATCGGGTGGGAAGGTTACCTTATTGATTTTATATCTTTCGCCGGTAACAGCCGTGTATATGGCTTTACCTTTCTTGTCCTTCACTACCGTATCGCCAGTTACCACAGCCTGCAGATAACCCTCACTAAGCAGATAGCTGGTCAGCACGTCATTGTTATACTTCAGTTTCACTTCACTTAAAAGCACAGGGGCTTCACCTTTTTTCCTGATCCAGTTCCTCAAACCTTTTGGTTTTTTAGGTTCTCCGGCAAAGTTGTAAATGGCCAGCTTCAGTTTATTGTTGGGGCGAGGCCTGGTTTTGCTTTTCAAATCAGCTTTAACTTGTTTCTCATCATCAATTTTACCCGAAGAGTCGGGATTAATTTTAACCTCAGCGCCGGTGTACAATATTTGCCCTGGTTTCAGGGATTTCGTACTGCTACAGCCCGCGTAAACTAAACAGGCCAATACAAATAAAATAGGTCTAATTAGTTTTCTCATTTTGTGCTTTCTGTTCAATGTTTCTCGTTCTTCTGTTTCGTTTTTTCTGGAATATCTCTCTGAATTTGTTGTAATCTACAACGAGGGTAAATCCTAAACCGGTTTCGATAATTTGTCCCTGTACAATTACGTCGTTTTGGTTTCTCCTGTAGGCCCTCAACCGGTACCTGCCGTCAGATGATAATGCATATTCTACATTTACATTTCCGGCAATATCAGTCGATTTCTCGCCGGGAGCCTGTGGGCCTTCTAAAGCAAATGAGCTTCCCACTGTCACAGTTAGCCTGTCATTCAACAGTTTTTTAGATAAACCAACTTCAAGATCTGTTTTTTGCTGTAATGATCCGGTAGAGTAATCTTCAGATGAATTCACACCAAAGTTAAGGTCAACACCCTGGATTAAATCTGAGGTGAGGTTATTGAGCTGTTCAGTCAATAACTTACTCACACTTGAACGGGCGAGTGTCGAAACGCCTCCGCCACCTCCGGATAAGCTTTCGAATGGGTTATTGGCAATGAAGCGGTTTAAAGCTAATAAAGCAAACACCTGCTTGTTCAGTTCACTTTCATCACGGTTAACATTTTGTAAGCGGGTATAGGCCAAACTTCCGATCTCTGTAGCCCTTTCGTTTTCCGGTAAATCTATTTTAAAAGAAATAATTGGTTTTAGCAATTCGCCTTTCATCATCAGGTATACCTGAAATGGCATTTTTGTTTTTGCCTGTACAAGATCTGGTTGGTTGAGTAAGTCGATAGGCGCAGCGTTAACCTCATACATTGCCGATAGGTTTACATTAGCTTCTGTAGGTTCACCTGTCCAGATAATCTTACTACCTTTTACAATTTTGAATGCCTTTTTACCTAGCGGACCAACAGACAGGTTATACGAGCCATCAACCACTTCGTAGCGACCTGTTAAACTGATCTTCCCGCTTGGATCCATCGTAGCATTCAGGTCTGCATCCCCCTTGATGTTCAATGCATCACCATTAGCAGGATCTACCACTACATTTAATTCAGCTTCAGGATCGATTTTTACAGCTGCTACCAGATTGATTCCTTTAACAGGTGACTTACTGATACTGTCAACTTTTAGCGCCTTCTGGCCATTAAACGGAGGTGCATCTGCATCAATAAACTGAACAATTCCTTCCTGATCAATCACCGCCGGATCATTCGCTGGCAAGGCAAAGAAAAACTTCGTTCCTTTATTCACATTGATGCTCATATTCACATCCGGCTGGTTCAAATCTCCCCTAACTTTGATGTTACTGGTTAAAAACACCGTTCCGTAGATCATTTCATTGTCTGCAGCAGTAGAGTTTATCGCCCGGAAATTATTCATGTTGACATCCAGCCCAAAGCGGTAGTTTTTAAAATCAGTAGTGTAAACCTTGCCATTGATGGTAGCTTTTTGATTTAAAGAGTCAATTAAAGTGAAATTATTAAAACTGATTCCCTCATTGGTAAATGAAATTTTCTCGTTTGGCATCCGGAAGTATGAGTTTACGTAGGCCACTTTAATACCTGCGTTATTGAAAGTCAGGTCGCCCAATATTTTCGGTGCAGTCAAAGCACCTTTCACACTCAAAGCTCCCGTAAGGGTGCCCGTACCGTTTTTAAGTTGACCCTGCGACAGGCTCTCGATATTTTTCATCTCGATTTTGTCAATATTGACTGTCAAATCAAGTGCACTTTGCGGTGCAGTATAGTAAAACCCATTTACCCTCAATTCGTGTACACCACTTAGCGCAACATTTACCTCGAAAGCATTTTCGGTATTGTTATTAACGGCCACGCGTAAAGTGCCCAGTTGATCTTTCTGGTAGCGGAGCTGATCAATGGTCAAATTGGCTTCAAACTTTGGTGTGCTAGCCAGATCTTTAACATTGGCAGTACCATTTAAACGGCCCCCAACCAGGGTTGTATCTGTTTCCGCAAACTTCGTTAACGTTTCCAGTTGAAAATCCTTAAACTCAACGCTTAAAGGTGCATTGGGTTGCGAAGGATTACTGTTGACGGACAGAGACTGACCGCTGTTACTGATCTGGAACTGATTTACCAGTATTCCGGATTGCCCAAACTGAATATAGTTATCCTGTGAAACTACCCATTTCTGATAATCAAGCAGAAGTTTCTGCGGATCCAGGCTAAACTTAAAATCTTTGTTTATAGATTGGAATGTACCGCCAATAACGTATTTGTCCTTACGTTGTCTATCGCGAAGAAAAACATTCACACCCAATACATTGTTGGCCGCATCACCACTAATCTCTGTATTAAACAGCGCAATGGAAGGGCTCTGCAAACTTTTAACGGTTAGCCCGTAAGCAAGCTTGTTGTTATCATTGTTGATATTCAAAACAGTGGTATCTACTTTAAAATCTCCGTAAACCACCTGTGGGAAATTACCTTTAATCTGCAGGCTGTCTTTTTGTGTGTCGATTAACCCGTAAAATTGTGATGATTTAAAAACAGTTAATTCAGGCACAAATTGTTTCAGCAATTTTGAATCATACACCTGTACAAAGAACCTCATTCGCTGATCTGGAATCTTTTCTACCGTTCCAAAGGCATAATACTTATTAATTTCGTTGATGATGGCACTTCCAACTTTCGTTAACTGATATTTACCATCAATTTTAGCAGATAGAATTTCTGATTTTAAGGTGAGTTCATTTTCAGTAGCAGTCGATTTTGCGCGTACAGAGATGGTATCCACATTTATTCTCTGGGCATCTTTCACCAATTGCAAGCCTGTAATATCAACTGAACCATTCAGATAATCAGCATCAGCAGTTGTTAAGTCAGCCTTTATTACCCCTGCCGCACTTAAAACAGTGGGGCTAAAATTTAAGGCTTGCAAATTCAGTTGTTTCAGGTTTAAATCGGCTTTAACTGCAGGGTATTTACCGGCGAGACTGGCTTTGGCATCTAGACTGAAATTTGCATTGCTATCTGGCATGTTACCTTTGATGGCAACATTCTGGTTGGCATAAGTACCGGAAAGGTTTAAATTCCGGTAAGTGTATTTATTGTAGTATGCACTCAAAACCCGTGCATTGAATTTGGCATTTATTTTCTTCGGATCCAGACCCGTTCCTGCGACGTTGGCTTTAACAGATATACGGCCTAACTTCGGCTGCATTTTCAATAACCGGCCAACGTTGAAATTATTCAAAGTTACGTCTGCTTTGTAGCTTTCTTTACCTTTCGGACCTTTCATTGCAGCATTTAAAACAGCTCCACCCATATCCGTCTGAATATTCATGTTGGTATTGAAATCGGTCATTGAGCCTTTAAACTTTCCTTTTGCGTTAATTACATTAGGAAGTTCAATGCTTGGCGGTAATGATTTCCTGGGCACAGCCACCAGAATATCGCTTTTGGTAACGTAGAGTTTTTTAATGTTCAGATCGAGGAAAGTCTTATTGACGTCAGGCAAACCTTTTGCCGTACCACTAATGTCGATCTGCGTATTTTTTAATCCGTTGATTTGCAGACGGGGGATGTTCAGATTGTTTAAATACCCATTTAATTCTGCATTAATTTTAATCTTTTCATTTCGGTAATTTGCCGGAACGGCATCACTAAAATAGCCTGCATCTTTCAAGCCTATCGTAGTGTTTTTTAAACTTAGTGCAAGCTTTACGCGTTCAGGATGTTTTGTTAAATCATCCATGGATGTGAAATTCAGCTCTGTAGCGTTCTCTATAGTTGTATTTGGCGTTTTTAAAGCGAAATTCGTCAGCTTAATCTGTTTATCATTATAAATGGCATTTCCTTTTAACTCATTCAAAGCAAAACCACTTTTTTCTTTAAGTGAACCATTTTTTACCATCGCTTTTATTCCTGCAGCGCTATAACTTACATCCCCGGCACCAAAGTTCAGTTCTGTAATCTTTAAATGATTGAAATCCATTCCTTTTGGAGCAGCCTTTGCTCCAAGGTTATCGAATTGCACATTGTTGTCTGCCAGGCTGATGTTTTTGATCACTAATCCCAAAGGCGACTGTTCTGGAACGACTGTATCCTTAACTTTCTTTAAATCATTACTGGGTGCTGGTTTAAAGGCAAAAAGAATATTTGATTTATTCAGCTTGGCGTCATCAACCGTATATTTACTGTTGGTTAAATCTACTTTTAAGTTTACTACACCAAGTTCATTTACATCGGCAATGGCTTTTGTCGTCGAAACCTGATCATCGTAATTAACCTTCACGTTATTGAACGCAAAGTTCTCGACTTCGATCAATGGTAGTTTGCCTGTTTCTTTCTGGCTACTGTCTACACTGTTAGTAACATGCTGAACGAGTTCTACCAATGGCTTTTGCTGGAGATATTTAAGGGAGGTGTTGTTTAATGCCAGTTCCTTAATCACGTAATGCTGATTTGCTAAATCAAATGTTTTCAATTTAGTTTTAAAGGCGCCAATGTATACCTTCACATTGTTGCCTGCTACATCATCACGGTAGGTGAGGCCTATGTCTTCGAAGGATATTTTATCAATAGAAAATTTCAGTGTTGAGGTAGTATCCTTATCCACTTTCTCTTCTGGCTTTTTCTGTTCGCTCATAAAGGCGTTCATGAGAAAAGAAAAGTTGAAAGTGGTATCTGGACTTATACGCTTAACATTTGCCCTGATGTTTTTCAGTTCAATATTGTTAACTTCAACCGTATTCTTAAGCAACTTAAACAGGCTAATGTCTACAGCGAGTTTTTCTGCATACAGCAGGGTATCGCCCTTTAAATCTTCAATATAAAATTTACTCAGGACAACGTCTTTTGGTAGGGCAATTTTGATGCTTTCCAGGCTTATTTCCGTCTTAGTTTTTGTTTTAAGATAGTTTATTGCTTTGTTTTTAACAAAGTTTTGCACTGCCGGAATGTTCAATGAGAGGGCAACACCCACTACTAAGATGATGATGGAGGCGATAATCCAGAGTAGAATTTTTAAACCTTTACGTACGTATCTATTCAAAGCTGATCATGTTTGGTGGTTGTAAAATGCCAAAAGCATGCCACTAAATAATTTTAGGGCAGATTTTATAATTAATACAAAAAATAACCTAAATTGTTCGCCCGCCATAAAAATTTAACATTAGCGGTTTTAGAAAATATTCAAAATGAAAGTATTAGATCTTAATATAAGCTTCGAACAATATAATGATATAGCTGAACTCAATGACAAAGACCGGTCTCTATGCGAACAATCTGAACAGGCTTTGTCAGGATCCTACTCTCCTTATTCGAAGTTTAGGGTCGGTACGGCCATCCGGCTAAAATCAGGACAAGTCATTTTGGGAAGTAATCAGGAAAATCTGGCCTATCCATCCGGCCTATGCGCCGAACGTGTTGCGCTTTTTTCTATTGGCGCAACTTATCCCGAAGCAATTATCGAAAGCATGGCCATTACAGCACAAACAGATCATTTTGAAATTCTGAAGCCCGTAACCTCTTGCGGAGGTTGTTTGCAGGTAATGGTCGAGTTTGAAAGGAAGCAGTCATCGCCAATTGAGGTTATTTTTTATTGCCTGAACGGAGAAATTTTAAAGGTGCCCAGCGTAAAAAGTTTATTGCCGTTTGCATTTGTGGAAGATCGGTTGGAGCGTTAAATATCATTTATTAGGGTTTAAATGTGAATAACCTGTTTTTACAGTGTGGCTTCATTTTTATTATATTTACAGCTGCCAATTTTTGTAAATAGATGAGTGAAGAAATAGACCAAAACCTAAACGGAGAACAAAAGCACACTATCACACCTATCAATGGATTGTATGAAAACTGGTTCCTCGATTATGCGTCTTATGTAATTCTGGATCGTGCCGTTCCTCACATTAATGACGGACTAAAGCCTGTTCAGCGGAGGATTATGCATTCGCTTAAAGAGATGGATGATGGCCGTTTCAACAAAGCAGCAAACGTGATTGGTAATACGATGAAGTACCACCCACATGGGGATGCTTCAATTGGGGATGCAATGGTTCAGATAGGCCAGAAAGATTTGCTGATCGATATGCAGGGAAACTGGGGCGATCCCATCACTGGCGACAGTGCAGCTGCTCCACGTTATATTGAAGCCCGCTTATCAAAGTTTGCAAATGAGGTTGTGTTTAATCCTGATACTACAGAGTGGCAGCTGAGTTATGACGGGCGGAATAATGAACCAATTACCTTACCCGTAAAGTTTCCACTATTACTGGCGCAGGGAGCAGAGGGTATTGCCGTTGGTTTGGCAACGAAAGTAATGCCCCATAACTTTATAGAACTTTTAGATGCGTCGATTGAGGTGCTAAAAGGCAGCCGCCCGAATATTTTACCCGATTTCTTTACCGGAGGCGCTGCCGACTTCTCAAATTATAATGAGGGACAGCGGGGAGGCAAAATCCGTGTTCGTGCTAAAATCACCGAAAAAGATAAAAAGACTTTGGTGATTACAGAAGTTCCTTATAGCACCACTACCAGCTCTGTTATCGACAGCATTCTGGCTGCTAACGACAAGGGCAAAATCAAAATTAAAAAAATTGAGGATAGCACTGCAGCAAGTGTCGAAATTATAGTGCATCTGGCACCAGGTATTTCGCCCGATGTAACCATCGATGCCTTGTATGCTTTTACAGCCTGTGAGGTTTCTATTTCTCCAAATACTTGTATTATCCAGGGCGATAAACCACACTTTATGAGTGTGAACGATATCCTGATTGAAAATACAAAGCATACCAAAGCATTATTAAAAAAAGAACTGGAGATTCGTTTACACGAGTTACAGGAAAAGATTTTCTTCAGTTCCCTTTTAAAAATATTTATTCAGGAGGGAATGTATAAAAATCCTGAATATGAAAACTCAGCCAATTTCGATACCGTAGTAGAGGTTTTACATTTATTATTCGAACCTTTTAAACCAACACTCTATCGCGAAATACTTCCTGAAGATTTCAAGAAACTGATCGATAAGCCGATGAGTAGCATTACCCGCTTTGATGTAAAGAAGGCTGATGAACAAATGAAAAACCTGGAAGATGAAATCAAGGTAGTGAAAAATCACCTGAAGCATCTCACGGATTATGCTATCGCCTGGTATCAGAAGCTGAAAGATAAATATGGTAAGGGGAGAGAGCGTAGAACCGAGATCAGGCTATTTGACAGGGTTGAAGCTTCTAAAGTGGCATTGGCAAACGTTAAGCTATATGTTAACCGGGAAGATGGTTTCATCGGAACGGGGTTGAGAAAAGACGAATTCATTGCCGATTGCTCTGATATTGATGAGGTAATTGTTTTCCGCGAGGATGGTAAATGCATGATTACAAAAGTAGCTGATAAAACCTTTGTAGGTAAGGGTATCATCCACGCACAGGTATTTAAGAAAAACGATGAGCGCACCATTTACAATATGATTTATAAAGACGGCGCTTCCGGAACAGCCTATATCAAACGCTTTGCTGTGGTGGGAGTAACCCGTGACAAAGAATATGACTTGACTAAGGGATCTAAAGGTTCCAAGGTACTATACTTCACTGCCAATCCAAATGGAGAGGCAGAAGTGGTAAATGTGGCATTAAAACCGCATTCGAAGTTACGTAAACTGCAATTCGACCAGGATTTTGCAGAAGTTGCCATTAAGGGACGCGGTTCGCAGGGTAATATCATTTCGAAGTATCCGGTGAAGAAAATTATCTTAAAGACTAAAGGTGTATCTACACTTTCGGGACTTAAAATCTGGTATGATGAGTTATTGAAGCGCCTGAATGTTGATGGACGAGGTAAATACCTTGGTGAATTTGATGGAGATGACCGGATATTACAGGTTCATAAAGATGGTTACTACGAACTAAGTTCATTTGAGTTAAGCAATCACTTTGACGATAATTTACTGCTGATTCAGAAGTTCGATCCCGAGAAAACCTTTGCCGCAGTTCATTTCGACGGAAAAGCCCATAATTATTTTATTAAACGCTTCGTTTTTGAACTTCAGTCAAACGGTAAAAAGGTGATTTTTATCAGTGAAGAAGCTAAATCGAAACTACTTTTCCTAACAGCCAATCCTTTGGCAAAAGTGATAGTTGATGTATTAAAAGGTAAAACTCAAACTCCTGAAACGCTTGATCTCGTTTTGGCTGAACTGATTGATGTGAAAGGTTTGAAAGCAAACGGTAACCGTTTATCGCCTCACGACGTACAAAAGGTTGTACTCGAGGAACCGGAAATAGAAGACACAGGAGATGTAGAAGGTAACGATGGCGGAGAAGAAAGTGGCACCTTAGATGAAGCAGATGGTATCGGAACGGAGGAAAACCTCGAAGCGCCTCCTCAAGCTCCTATAGCCACCGGGAAGACCGAAGTACATGTTGAAGAAAAGTCAAAGCCTAAGTTTGAACGTAAGAATGAAGTTTTGCCAGAGGACAAGTTACCGGTGAAACAAGAATCAGCAGCTGAAGCTGTATCCAAAACTGTAAAAAAAGAAGTTCCTAAAGAGGAGGCAAAAGCAAAAACCGCCGATACTGTTGTTAAGAAGGTTGATTTTGAAATTACCAATCCGGATGATATCGAGATTGATGACAAAGGTCAGTTAGGCTTGTTTTAAAAGCTTTGCATTGTGAGACACCGTTTGTTCCAGCCATCTGGAAACAGAACTGTGCCTCACCGTGCCATAGCAAGACAATCAATTTGAATAAAAATTAAAATCTTTCAATTTAAAAACTATATTTGCCTCACTCAAAGGGGTGCTTTTCAAATCCGCAATTTCTGTTGCAATCGAAAGGCTGAGATTATACCCATTTTAAGGTAAATGTAGAACATTAGGATGGCAGAGGGTTCCCTCTCCACCCGACAAATCTGCCTCTTTAAACCTTGAATGCACCTGATCCGGATAATGCCGGCGGAGGGAAGAGGTTAAATTTACAATACTGTTTCGCCCTGAAAGCAGGTTTCAATTATTTTTTATTGGCTTTAAGGTATTTATTGTAAATGAATTTTCAAGATTGGTTCGGGCTTTTTAAGGAACAAATTCTGCATACCTCGCTGGTAGAATGGCTGGCGGTTGGCTTCGGCGTTTCTGAGGTTTTACTGGCAAAGAAAAACAGCATCTGGTTATATCCTACCGGAATTGTTTCTATTCTATTATCTATGTTTTTGCTGCTAAATGTAAAACTTTATGCAGAGATGTTATTGAGTATTTATTATCTGGTAATGAGTGTTTACGGCTGGATAATCTGGAAGAAACGTAAGCTAGACGGCGAAAACCAGGTAGCATGGAGTACAAATAATGAACTGCTGATTGCGATATTGATCTCGGTTATAGGTTTTTTTGTATTCTACTTTGTACTCAGAAACCATACTGATTCTGATGTACCGCTACTGGATGCGTTCGTTTCATCAACAGCGTGGGCAGGTATGTGGCTTCTTGCAAAACGTAAAATTGAAAACTGGATTTTTCTGAATGTTTCAAATATTGTTGCCATTCCGTTATTGTTTCATAAAAAGCTTCCCCTAATGGCTTGTCTGACTACATTTTTATTTATTGTAGCCATTTTTGGCTTTTTAGACTGGAAGAAGATTGTAGGTACAAGAGAATTACGAAAGTTTAATTAACGTTTCTATAGCTTTTTAATCCGCACCACTGCGGTATAAGATGATCATATGCAAAACACCATCACAAAAACCTGGCAGGAAACTGTAGCTCAGTTTGCTTCAGAATCAGAACAAATGGGCGAATTACATCCGGAAATTTTAGAACTGGCCTATCAGGAAAACTGGTTTAAGCTTTTTGTTCCTGAAGTTTATGGGGGGGCAGGTAAAAAGCTTCCTGAAATTTTAAGACTTGAAGAAGCGCTGGCAGAAGCTGATGGCAGCCTGGGCTGGACGGTTACGCTTTGTGCCGGTGCCGCCTGGTTTGCTGGTTTTTTAAACCCCGATCTGGCAAAAGAAGTGTTTGCTGATAGAGCGGTATGCTTTGCAGGGAGCGGAGCAATAGGCGGAACAGCGATTGAAACCACTAATGGGTATTTAATAAACGGGCATTGGAAATATGCCAGCGGCGCATTGCATGCAACCATATTTACAGCAAACTGCAGCCTTAAAAACACCGATGGTACCGATATACTTGATGAAGATGGAAATCCGAAAGTGATGTCATTTATTTTGAAAAAAAATGAAGTAAATATCCTTTCGGGCTGGTCATATTTTGGATTAATCGCTACTGGAAGTCATGCCTTTGAAGTAAGTAACCTGGAAGTACCCCTTAACCGTACATTCAGGATAAACAATACCATCGAGGTTGCCGACGAGGGATTTGATTATCCTTTTCTACAGCTGGCAGAAACCACACTGGCTGTAAATAGTTTGGGGATGTCTAATCACTTCATCAGGTTGGTGGAGCAGTCGTTTTTCTCAAGGTCAGGATTAAAAAGATATAACGAGGAACAGATCAGGTATTTCGAAAATGAGTTAAATCGGTGCAAGAGCGAAGTGAAGGAACTGAAGAAAGCATTCTACCGTTGTTTCGACGATTCCTGGGAACAGTTGGTATCTGGTAAATCGATATCGGTATCCAGTCTGGACGAAGTGAGCCGCTCAAGCCGAAAGCTTGCGCATGCTTGCAGAAGCGCGTGCGATTTTTTATTTCCTTTTTGTGGTCTTGAAGCCGCCAGAAAAGAAACAGAAATAAACCGCGTTTGGAGAGATATTCATACTGCAAGTCAGCATGCGCTTTTAACGTTCGAATAACGGTTTTCCGGAAAAGCTGTAGCCTGTTAGCTGGATAGCTCAGGTTTAATTTTCTGCCGGAATTGTTCTGCCAGTTTGTTTAGCTTGGGTTGAATAACAAAAGCACAGTAAGGCTTGCCATGATTCTTATTGAAATAATTCTGGTGATAGTCTTCGGCCTCATAAAACGCTTCGGCAGGCGCAATCTGTGTTATAATGGGCTTATCAAAAACATGTTCCCTGGTTAATTCCACTATGAGTTTTTCTGCCTCGTTTTTCTGGGCCTCATTCTCATAAAAAATTATGGATCGGTATTGCGTTCCGATATCATTCCCCTGCCTGTTTAACAGCGTTGGATTGTGGGTTCTAAAAAAAATCAATAGCAACTCATTGAATGAGATAAGCTTGTCGTCAAAAGATATTTTAACCACCTCCGCATGTCCTGTACCACCATTTGAAATTTCCATATAGGTTGGATGCTTTAGTTCACCGCCCATATAACCTGAAATTACCTCTTCTACACCCTTCAGGCTTTGAAATATTGCTTCCGTGCACCAAAAGCACCCACCTCCAAAAATTGCTGTTTGCATAATAGCTATTATACGAAAGTTATGCCATTGTAGATTCCTGGTGGAAGGAATGCTGAATAAAACCGTGTGTTTAAAAAATCCATTTTACATTATGGATATTACAGGAGGCTTGTATCATTAATAGCGTTTGTTATGAAATGCATCTTAGAGTTTTTGGCAATTGATCGGGTTTGGGCTGAGACAAATCCGAGACAAAGTTTAGAAAAGTTTGGGTAATGTTTGGGATGGGCTCGCCTGTTGTTCGGCTTTTACCCAAAGAAAAGCCAAACACTTCCCGAATTTGAGGCGATGTTTATACGAACTTTTCCGGGAGAAATCCCGATCAGGAGACGAAGCTTTCCCAAACGCTTCCCAAACGCTTCCCAAACGCTTCCCGAACGCTTCCCGAACCCTTCCCGAACACTTCCCGAACCCTTCCGAACCCTTCCCGAACACTTCCCGAACAGTACCCGAAGAAATGTCTCAACGAAATAAATGAAAGGTAAATTTGTTTATTTCAGCCAACAAGGCATTTAGGTGATTTTATAAACAAAAAGGGTGCCCAAGGACACCCTTTTTAATATGCTACTGATACTGAATATATATTGGTTTTGGAGTAAGCTTAAGTAGCTCCTCGGGAGTTAGCAATTTATTTGGTGCTTTCTTCAGGTCATTCTTGTAAAATAGCTTGAAGCCGGTAAACTGAACGGGCTCACCATAAACAAAGTGGCGATAGGTACCCTTTTTCAATTCTGGTTCACCCCATCCATCCATGTGTACAACAACCTGTACTTCAGGGCGTAATTTAATGTTTGGTGAGTTGGTAACCATTTTCTTTGTAAAACGGTGTAATACAAAAACTTTTGGAGGCAGGTTATGCTTCTTAACAATGTCTGCTAAATATCCTGTAACGTAGTTTACATCTGCTGCATCATATGTCCCGATTTTTCTACCCGGCAAAGAGCCGTCTTTCATAGAGAATTCCGGATCAATACCCAAATGTACATAAGGTAACTCAAGATATTTTTCAATGTGAGGAAGCTCAGCTTTAATCGTGCTTAGTGCAACCTGAAGGTCGAGAAACACAATTGTGTTTGGTTGCATTTTCGCAATCTTCAATACCGAATCAATCTGCTTGTTTCCCATGCGGTTAATGTACTTACCATCTTTGCCAGGAGTTCCGCTGGCCACTGCAGCAATATAATGTAAACCTGGCTGTACAGGTGTGGAAGGATCGGCCTTTTCCCAATGTTTAACCTCGGCATTCAAACGCTGCCACATTTCTTTAGGCGCATATTCGCCCAAAGCCCCCATTTTTTTGGAGTGAAGGTTTCCATAGTAAACCACGATACGTTTAAATGGTAAAATTGCACCTGCTAAAGGATATGGCTGGTTTTTTACCGGCCATTTACCCGTAGTATCGCCATTGGCAAGTTTTTTTGTAAGCGAATCATATAATTTCGGATCAACGGGCTTCATTACATTCACTGTTGAATCTGTTTTCTTTTTAGTGGTGTCTGATGAGAAGATTTTGCTTACGCCGTTACTGCCTTTACCGTCGGAGTTACAGTTGGCAAACAGGCTGATGGCGGCAAAACCCAGTATAAGGGTACCAGCTAATTGAGGTAATTTCATAGATGTATTATAGAATTAAATTTTAGATTTTTTTTCCGGATCTGATGGATATGAAAATAGGGAGTAAATGGTATAGTTTAAAATAAAGTAATTAACATTTACACATTGCAGAATTTACCAAATACACCTAGTGGTAATTTGATGCCGGCAGTGGCTTGTAAATATAACTCACCAGTTTCCAAATTTTTAACACCTGGAAATGAGGTACGAATCAGATTTTCGACAATTACGGAAGAAAAGCCAAGTGAATAGGTATTCAGGATCAAAAAATGTTCCTTTTCATCTAGCAGCTGCACAACATCCTGCATCATTTCCTGAATGTGATCTTCCAGTTTCCATTTTTCTCCGTTAGGGCCATGGCCATATGCCGGTGGATCGAGGATAATTCCATTGTATTTTTTACCACGCTTAAGTTCTTTTTTTACGAACTTTAAAGCATCTTCTACCATCCAGCGGGTGTCTTTCAACCCAGAAAGTTCCTGGTTTTCATTGGCCCAGGTCACTACCTGCTTGATCGAATCAACATGTGTGGTATCGGCACCGGCAGCATTGGCAACCATAGATGCTGCACCGGTATAAGCAAAAAGATTGAGTACTTTAGGCTGTGGAGTTTTAAATTTCTTAATGGACGATGATATATAATCCCAGTTAACCGCCTGTTCCGGGAAAACGCCCACATGCTTAAATGAAGTTAAACCCAGGCGAAGTTTGATGGAAACATCATCATTTTTATATTCCACATGCCAGCGGTCGGGCGTTGCCGGGTTTTTCTTTACCCATTCGCCAGAAGTGGCTGAGCGGCCCCGGAAGGTGATATTGGCTGTTTTTTTCCACTCTTGCTCTGTCAATGTTTTCTTCCACACTGCCTGAGGTTCAGGACGGATCAGGGTCACATTTCCAAAGCGTTCTAATTTCTCAAAATCCCCGCAATCAATCAGTTCGTAATCTTTCCAATGGGTGGGGGCAAGTAATTGTATCATGTATTATTTTATGTTCCCCGCAGGGAGGGTTGTTATCTAAAACTTGTCTTTTGCAGCTTTCATGAAGCGACTGGCGAAAACAAAATCGTTGAGTTCCTGGATATCGGTATGTGCGATTTCTTTATTACTGCCTTCCCAGAATTTCTTTCCTTCGTGCAAAAATAAAATGTAATCTCCGATGCCCATTACAGAGTTCATGTCATGTGTTACCACTATCGTGGTAGTTTTAAACTCTTCTGTAAGTTCCTGAATCAACTCATCGATCACAATAGATGTTTTAGGATCCAAACCGGAGTTAGGCTCATCACAGAATAAATATTTTGGATTCATTGAAATGGCACGGGCAATACCCACACGCTTTTTCATTCCACCTGAAAGCTCGGCCGGGAATAGCTTGTTTTTTCCGGCGAGATTAACGCGTTCCAGACAAAAGTTGACCCTCTCAATTTTTTCTTTCCTGCTCTGATCGGTGAACATATTTAAAGGAAACATAATATTGTCCTCAACGGTCATGCTGTCAAACAACGCTGAGCCCTGGAAAAGCATGCCTATTTCTTTACGCACTTCGATACGCTCTTCGTAAGTCATAGGGGTAAAATCGCGTCCATCGTAAAGCACAGATCCTGAATCGGGCTGGTGCAAACCAACCATACATTTCAACAAAGTTGTTTTTCCTGACCCTGAGCCGCCAATGATCAAGTTGGTAACCCCTTCTTCAAACTTTCCGGAAATACCCTTTAAAACTTCATTTCCCGAAAATGACTTGTATATATCTTTAATCTCGATCATTATAATAACAATTGGGTAACTAAATAATCGCAAACCAAAATGGATATACAACTGATTACAACGGCTCTTGTACTTGCCTGAGAAACCTCTAAAGCACCACCTCTAACATAAAAACCTTCGTAGGCGGGTACAGTAGTAATGATAAATCCAAATACGAAGGCTTTAACAAGTGCAACTACAATGGTATATGGGTTAAAATCGGTTGTAATCCCCTGTATGTATTCAGCAGGCGTAACTGCACCAGAAATAGATCCGCCGATGTATCCTCCGGAAATGCTCAAAAACATTGAAATAATAACCAGCATGGGTACCATAGTAATACCTGCCAACACTTTTGGAAGAATAAGATAACCCGGCGCATTGATGCCCATAATCTCCAATGCATCGATTTGCTCGGTAACACGCATTGATCCGATTTCTGATGAAATTGCTGATCCTATTTTACCTGCAAGCACAATGGCGCTGATGGTTGGACTCAGTTCCAGGATACTCGAATCCCGGTTAACAGATCCAATAATGGTTTTTGGGATAAAGTCGCTTACCAGCTGGAATGCAATTTGCAGCGTCATTACAGCACCGATAAATGTAGAAATAATGGCTATTAAACCCAATGACCCTACGCCGATGTAGTCCATTTGTTTGGCTATTTCTTTTAAGTATATTTTTAGTTTTTCCGGCCTTCTAAATACAGATTTTAGAAGCAGGATGTATCTGCCGAAATTGGTAAAATTCATTCTTTATGTGTTGCTTAATTTAAATGAACATATATAATACTACAAAGAAACGATAAAAAAGTTGTTGGTCTTTGATAATTACAAAATTATTCGTGGTTTTGATTTTAAATATGGTTTTTTGTCAACAAATATTAATCCACAAAAAATGAAAGCTGTAATTACGGGCGCTACTAAAGGAATTGGGAAGGCTATAGCTGTTAAACTTTATGAAAATGGTTATGATTTAGTCATAGCAGCAAGGAGCTTGGATGATCTGGAAGAAATGAGAAGCGGCTTAATTAAGCCCGGAAGGAAAATAGATGTTTATCCGGTAGATTTTTCCATTAAAGATGACGTATATCATTTTCTGGATGAGGTAGAAAAAACTGCAGGTTTTGCAGATGTTCTGGTTAATAATGTAGGGACGTATTTACCGGGAAGTTTATTAGATGAAGAGGATGAAGCTTTCGAAAATCAGCAACACCTAAATGTGAATGCCTGCTATTATATCAGTAAGTTTTTTGCAAAAAAGATGCGTTTAGAGCGGCGTGGACACATTTTTAACATTTGCTCAGTAGCCAGCAACTCACCCGTGAAAAATGGCGGCAGTTACAGTGTAACAAAAGCAGCGATGTTAAGTCTTAATCATGTATTGCGGCAGGAATTAGCGCCACACCATGTAAAGGTTACAGCTTTTTTGCCAGGTTCTACAAAAACATCATCCTGGGAGGGAACTGAGATTCCTGACGAGAAGTTTGTGCAACCTGAAGACATCGCAGAAACGCTTTACACCATTTTACAGCTGAGCGCTGGAGTAAATGTGGATGAGGTTTTAATGACGCCGCTTGATTTTTAGTTTACATTTAAAAGTAAGGTTATGGAAAAGAAGCTTTTTAGAAATGAACACGATAAGATGGTTGCAGGGGTGGCTTCTGGACTTGCTGAATATTTGCAGGTTGAAGTTACCATTGTGAGGCTACTCTTTGCTCTGTCTGTCTTTTTTCTGTTTGGGACAGGAATTGTTGCCTACATTATCCTATGGATCGTTGTTCCGGTGAATAACGACCCGGCACGAAGGTTTTCAAAATTTAATGATTATTTTAACAAAAACGCTGCCCCATTTGACTCAGCGAATCCGTTTACCGGGCCAGTTGGTACAGGAAACACAAACTGGACACAACCTGTAAATGATCAGCAAAAGAAACCTTTTGAAACACAGCCGGAATTTAATAAATTCAATAAACCAAATGATACTGGCAGAACTGTAGCCGGCTTGCTGATGCTGGTAATGGGCTGTTTCTTTTTGATGCATCAGCTGGATTTTATACCCAACTGGTTCACATTCCGCAACTTCTTTAAATTCATGTGGCCAATGGTGTTTATTGCATTGGGAATTAGTATTATCGCGAAATCAAAAAGAAAGAACGACTGGGCTAACTTTCAAAATCAGCAAAACCAGGAACAAGACAAAAAAGCAGCTGATTTTTCTGAAACGGTAATAGTGGAAGAAAAACAACCTGAAGAAAATAATTCTACATCAACAAACCCTCAATCATAATTACATATGAAATTAGATAGATTAATATGGGGTATTATATTGCTTTTTATTGGCGGTGTACTCCTTTTGGAAAACTTTGGAATCATAGATTTTTACTGGCGTAATGTTTGGGGATTCTGGCCAATATTTTTGATTATAGGTGGTTTAAATATTTTATTTAACCGGAACAATTCGCAAACCGGAAGCATTATATCCATAGCGGTACTGGTGATTTCTCTTTCATTCCTGTTTTTTAAAGGTCAGCAAGAACCGCAAAGAGGAAACTGGTGGGGTAATAATTTCAAAAAAGATATAGATGTTAACATTGATGATGATCATAACGACGATCAGGATACGGCATTTAATATGTTGAATTTATCGGAGCCTTTTGTTGACACCGACAGCGCTAAAAAAACAGTTTTAAATATTTCAGGAGGCGGACTTTCATTCAACCTGGATGGTGAAACATCATCTTTAATCAATGCTGATGTGAAGAAACGTCATGGTAATTTTTCGTTGAAAAAGCTGGTTACTGATTCTGCAACTGTGCTCACCTTTAGTATGGACGATCGTAAAAGTAAATGGAAGTTTGGCGACAACGGCAATGATGTCGGATTCAAGCTTAACAAGGCTGCCAAATGGGATATTCTGATGAAATTAGGAGCAGGGGAGGCGAACTTCGATTTTACTGATTACAAAGTTCGCACTTTCCGTTTTGATGGCGGGGCAGCTGCGCTGGATATTAAGTTTGGCGATTTGCTACCCATTACCGATGTGGTTGTTAAATCGGGGGTAGCCAATGTCGAAATTAAGATTCCTGAAACCTCTGGTTGCAGGATCAAAACCAAAACAGGTTTATCTGCAAAGGACTTTGAAGGATTTGAAAAACTGAGTGAAGGCGTATATGAAACTTCAAACTATAAAACCTCAACTAAAAAAATCTTTATCAATTTAGATGGCGGATTAAGTAACTTTGAGGTAAGCAGATATTAAATCACAATCCTTGAATCCTACAAATCCTGATCAGTACAAAGTTGTGGTTAACGGTAAGCCACAAGGTCCTTACAGTTTAACCGAACTGAAAGATTTAAACATAAAGCCAAATACATTTGTCCGCAAACCGGGTATGGATGATTATAAGGAAGCTCACGCAATGGAAGAATTGCGTGAGCTTCTGGGTTTTACTTATCAGAAAACTGCACCTCAGTACTTTGCCTCATTTGATCAGCGACTGCTTGCTTCCGTTATTGATCACTTCCTGATATTCGGAATCTATATCGTGATCGTTTTAACCAGCTTTATTTTTATTGAGGGCAAGGAACAAAGGATGCTGGCAATTACAGCCCCTTTCCCGATGATATTCATTGTAAAGATTATATACAGCATTTTTGCTGAATCATCACTAAGGCAAGGCACTCTCGGAAAAAGAATATTGAGTATTAAGGTTACTGACCTTGAAGGAAGCAGGATTTCATTTGGTAAATCTCTTGCCAGGAACATCTGCCGGATGTTTTCTGTACTACCTCTTTTCTTTGGTTATTTATATTGTTTTCTAAATAAGAAAAACCAATGCTGGCACGATATAGCTGCTGAGACCTTAGTTGTAAAAGACAGGTTGATATAGCTTTTTGGGCATTCTCTCATCCAAAATTCTCTCATTCGAAATTCTATCTATATCTTTGCAATCGCATGGAAAATATATTGGCACAGCATGAATTAAGTGGTGGATATTGTAACAGTTTAACACAGTATTCGAGGTTTTTAACCCGCGAGGTGAAGATTGGTGATATTGCCTTAGGCGGTCATAATCCGATCCGCATTCAATCGATGACGACGACTGATACGATGGACACCATTGGCACAGTAGAGCAGACCATCCGCATGGTTGAGTCGGGCTGTGAATATGTACGGATTACTGCTCCGAGCATTAAGGAGGCAGAAAATTTAGCCAATATTAAAAAAGAACTGCGCTTTCGTGGCTACGATGTTCCGCTCATTGCCGACATACATTTTACACCCAATGCTGCGGAAATGGCAGCGAGAATTGTAGAAAAAGTTCGTGTTAACCCCGGTAATTATGCCGATAAAAAGAAATTCGAAAACCTGGAATATACACAGGATGCCTATAGCGCCGAGCTTGAGCGGATTAACAAAAAGTTTATTCCGCTAATTAAAATCTGCAAGGAATATGGTACGGCTATGCGTATCGGAACCAATCATGGTTCGCTCTCTGACCGGATCATGAGTCATTATGGAGATACGCCACGTGGGATGGTTGAATCGGCAATGGAGTTCATCCGGATGTGTGAAGCAGAGAATTACTATAACCTGGTCATTTCCATGAAAGCCAGTAACACCCAAGTGATGGTGCAGGCCTATCGTCTGCTGGTTGAAACCATGGTTAAAGAAGGAATGAATTACCCTTTGCACCTGGGGGTAACTGAGGCCGGAGATGGGGAAGATGGAAGGATCAAGTCAGCTGTTGGTATAGGTACTTTGCTGGAAGACGGATTGGGCGATACCATACGTGTTTCTTTAACTGAAGATCCTGAATTTGAAGCACCGGTAGCCAAAGCACTTGCAGACCGTTACGCTGTTAGAAAATTAGGTCCGGAAGCATTAATCCAGGAATCTGGTTTTACCTCACCAGTTTTACCGCTCACCTCATCTGTTAAAACTTATTCTCCATATGCTTACTCGCGAAGGATTACTGAAGCTGTTCAGCACATAGGCGGGCACCACCATCCGTCGGTGATGATTGATATTTCTGGTGAAAACCTTAAAGATCCCTATTTCCTAAGTTCGGTTGGTTACCATTACAGCGCTATTCTGGATAAATATAATCTTGCTGATCAGGCTTTTGATTTAGCATTTCTTGGTGATCATCTGCCTTCATTTTCATTTCCCGGAAACCTGAAGCAGATTTACAATTATAAAACCTGGCTTAAATTAAAAGACAAAAACAACTGTCATCCGTTGTTTTCGTTAGCGGAATTTGACGAAACGGATATGAAGGATGAGTTTTTGAACTTTCTTGAAATTGATGCCAGCCAGTTAAAAGACTTAAAAATTAATCAGTTCACCAATGTTGTTCTGATTCTTAAAACTGGAGCATTGCATGGAATGGCTGAGCAAAGGGCATTTTTTGTAGGATTGCAGGAACGAAATATTCAAGTTCCGGTTATCATAAAAAGAAGCTATAATAGCCTTGATGCGGATACCTTAACATTGTATGCCGCCACAGATATCGGTGCGCTATTTACCGACGGATTTGGAGATGGAATATGGATAGATGCCCGTGGACATGATTTATCGCTTGTTAATTCCACCAGCTTTGGTATTTTACAGGCAACAAGAACAAGAATCAGTAAAACAGAATATATTTCCTGCCCCAGTTGTGGGCGAACACTTTTTGATCTGCAGGAAACCACTCAGCTAATCCGCTCACGTACCGATCATTTAAAAGGTTTAAAAATAGGAATAATGGGCTGTATTGTGAATGGCCCTGGTGAAATGGCGGATGCAGATTATGGGTATGTTGGTACAGGACCTGATAAGATTACACTTTACCGCGGACAGGAAGTGGTTAAGAAAAATGTAACTACTGCCTTTGCTTTGGATGAATTGATTAATATTATCAAGGATGATGGTAATTGGGTGGAAAAAGTTTAAAAACATTCCTTCATGAAAATCCTCCAATTTCCAACAATATTTAGTGAATTACGCCGCCTCTTGACGGAGCAAGGGCTAACTGGCGGAGAGCTGGTATATTCCTATTTTTTGCTGGGATTTATCGGGGTAACACTATTTTTGTTCGTTACAATTTTCGTTACCAGACAGGCGTTTATTGCAGCTGTTAAAAGCGCAAAGACTAAACCTGACTGGCAAAAAGCATTGTTCGAATTTAGGGTGTTCAGGGCGTTTGCACTCATTTTCGGTGCTTATATTATTTACAATGCAGTTCCCTATGTATTTCTGGACTTCAAAAACTGGCTGTTTTATGCGTTAATTATCTCCAGGATTTATGTGGTTTTAGCAATTATGTTCGCCATAAATGCTTTCCTGAATGCCCTGGTTTCCATTATGGAGTCTTCCAGGAAATACGCAGATAAGCCTGTAAGGAGTTACAAGCAGGTTGCAAAAATTATCATTTATATATTAGGATTTGTTTTGATTCTTTCGATTATCCTGAACGAATCCCCCCTATACATTTTTGGAGGTTTTGGTGCTGTTACCGCGGTTTTTATCCTTGTTTTTCGCGATCCGATTTTAGGTTTCGTTGCTTCAGTCCAAATGAGCGCTATCGATTTGGTTCGGGTGGGCGACTGGATTACAGTTGAAAAATATGGCGCTGACGGGGAGGTAACAGAGATAAATTTAACCACTATTAAGGTGAGGAATTGGGACAAAACTGTCACCATTGTACCAAGTTATGCTATTGTTAGTGAGTCGTTTAAGAACTGGCGGGCAATGGAAGAAAGTGAGGGGAGAAGGATAAAGCGACATATCAATATTAAAATTTCCAGCATTAAGTTTTGCGATGATGAGCTTATTGACCGTTTAAAAACCATTGATTTTTTAAAGGAATATCTGAGCGAAACCCAGAAACACATAGAATTATATAATAAGGAAAACACGGTCGATCCATCGAACCTGGTAAATGGGAGGCATATGACTAATATCGGCACTTTTCGCGTCTACGCAGAAAAATACCTCCAAAGTAATCCTTATATCAATACCGACCTGACTTTTATGGTTCGCCAGTTACAAGCAACAGAAAACGGACTTCCAATAGAAATTTACGTATTCTCTAAAGAAAAAGGGCTGAAAAAATTTGAAGAGGTTGCTGCTGATATTTTTGACCATTTACTTGCTGCTGTTCCATATTTCGACCTGGAAATTTTTCAAAGTCCGAGCGGAAGTGATATGCGTGGATTTGTAAGAGGAGGGAACTGACTTTCATAATCTGCAATTCCCTTTTCAATGGATGGTTTATTCGCTCAAAAAAATCAACACCTTTTCACATACTTTAAATAAATGTGGCGGCAAGGTTTCGCTTTTATATGGATGCGATGCACCATATACATGATTTGCACCTTCAATTTTTATGAGCCTGCTGTTTGGATTGGCATCTGCCAGCTTTTGTGCATTTTCGTAAGGAACGTTAACATCATCGTCGCCCTGCACAATTAACCATGGAATACTGATTCTCTTTGCGGCCTCCATGATATTTAATGCTTCGTTGTTCCTCTCAAAGTCTTCAAGCAACGCAACATGTAAAGGCATTTGTTCTTTCGTTCTTGCATTGGTTACAAAGATCTTCCCATTTTTCTTCCAATCTGACTCCTGCTCTTTTTTCCAAAGACTATCAAATGCAGATATAGCACTCCAGGTAATTAATTTTTTAATTCGCAGATCATTTGATGCTTCAATGATTGCTAATCCACCGCCCCTGCTGTGTCCGATTAAATTAACTTCGGCATCTTTTCCATACGCTTTTTCGATGAAATCCAGAACAGCATTCACGTCAAAAAGTTCCTTTGATACGGTGTTATTGGCAAAACTCTCTAAATCTGTAACATCTGCCGGATGCTCAGCAGGAACGCCGCTGTGTGATAAATTGAATTTGATATAACGATAGCCGTTGGCCGCAAAATACCGTGCAACCAGGTTATGGGCACCCCAATCTTTAAAACCTTTGAAGCCGTGAACGAAGAGTACAATTGGCGTATTTGGGTTTTTATCATCGAAAGTAATGTCGCCGATGATTAATTTTCCATCTGAACCGCTAAGGCTAAAATCATTTTGTGTAATCATAGTTTAAGGAGTTGATATAGCATATAAACCTAATAAAGGTGATTTTGTTATTGTAGTAGTGTGAGTAGCTCAGCTTTTTAAATGTTTATTGCATCATTGACTGTGCTATTGTCAGGGTTAAGCTTCTATTTAAAACCGTTCTAAATTAATGTAAATTACAGATTAATGACGGTGACATGCACCAACCGTATTACTTTTGTATCCCGATAATAGTTAATAACGGAAGCACTTGGAATATTTAAAAGTAATAGCTTTTACGCATCACCACATCGACCTGAAGTCTTTAGGGAAGTTAGTTATTTGTGACCAGAGTTTAGACAGCAGATTGAAAAATATTCAAGCTGAACTTCCTGTTAGCGAAATTTTTTATATCGGTACCTGTAACCGGGTAGAGTTTGTTTTTCTGACTAAAGAAAAAACAAACAAAGAATTCGTAACGAAATTCCTCACTGTTCTGGATATGGGTTTGCCTCCTGAGTTTATGGAGCGTTTTCTTGATAACGTTACCGTATATGAGAATGAAGAGGCTTTTAATCACTTGTTGAGAACATCGTGCTCTTTAGAGAGTCTGGTTGTTGGCGAAAAAGAAATCCTTGCTCAGATACGCAGAGCCTATGAAAATTGCCGCGATGCTGGTTTCACTGGCGACTACATGCGCATGATTATGGATAGGGTTGTAAAAACGGCGAAGGAAGTTTATACGCACACTAACATTTCAAAAAATCCTGTTTCTGTAGTTTCACTGGCCTATCGTAAGCTGAAAGAACTGAACATGTGTGGTAACTCACGTGTCTTAATTATTGGTGCAGGAGAAACCAATCAAAATATTGCCAAATACCTGAATAAACACAAATATTCAAACTTTTCTATTTTCAACCGTACCCTTTCCAAAGCAGAAACACTTGCTGAAGAGTTGAATGGTAAAGCCTATCCTTTAGAAGCTTTAGAACATTTTGATGAGGGCTTTGATGTAATCATCACCTGTACAGGATCAACTGAAGCCATTATCAGCGAGACGCTTTATGCAAAATTGCTGAATGGCGATACTGGCAAAAAAGTCATTGTAGATCTGGCTATTCCTAACGATGTTGCCCCTGCGGTAATTCATAACAACCCTGTTCATTACATCGAGGTAGAATCTTTAAAAGAGGTTGCCCGTAAAAATATTCAGGAGCGCTACAACGAGCTTGTGCATGCTGAAGATATCATTAGCAATAATATTGCTGAATTTTTCACAGTTTTAAAACAACGCCGCATTGAATTGGCCATGCAGGAAGTGCCCCGTAAAATTAAAGAAATTAAAAATACGGCATTAAATGGTGTGTTTGCTGATGAAATTAGTCAGATGGATGATGCTTCACGCGAAGTTCTGGAACGTGTGATGAATTACATGGAAAAAAAATGCATCAGCGTTCCAATGATTATGGCCAAAGAAATTTTGGTAAATCAATCTTAGTTCTTCCGTGCATATATTGATGTAGTCTGTCTTCATCATATTTTTATTTTCAATTCTGCCTTAAAATTCCGGTTATGTGATTGCCTGGATATTCTGTGTTTACATAAATCAGGATACCTGTGTCATAGAAATGCCTGGAATGATCTCATCTGTAACCTCACTGTCTCATTTTTAAACAATTCATAGGATAAAGCACTATTTAATTTAAATTTGCAGTTCATTAAAAGTTTATAGTGAAGAAATTAACCATCGGAACACGCGGTAGCGAACTTGCTTTATGGCAGGCAAATCATATTCAGTCGGAATTGACTGCTATAGGAATAGAGTCGGAAATCAAAATCATAAAAACTCAGGGTGACAAAATTCTGAACTTAAGATTAGATAAATTAGAAGGAAAAGGTTTCTTTACAAAGGAACTTGAAGAGGAGCTTTTAGGGGGTACAATCGATCTTGCTGTACATTGCTTAAAAGATTTGCCCACTACACACCCCGCCGGGTTAACTATAGCCGCTATTCCTCCTCGTGAAGAAGCTACTGAATATCTTCTGATTTTGAAAGATTGTGTAGATATTTCGCAGAAGATGTCGTTAAAAAAAGGGGCGATGGTTGGAACCTCATCCAATAGGAGGAAGGCACAGCTTTTGGGTTTACGTGCCGATCTGGAGATTGAAGATCTGCGTGGCAATGTTCCCACTCGTATTCAAAAACTTCGTGACGAAAACTACGACGCCATTATGCTGGCTAAGGCAGGCATTAAACGTTTGGGTTTAGATGTTAGTGAATTTCATGTTGAAGAACTGGAGCCTACTGAATTTGTTCCTGCTCCTGCTCAGGGTGCTTTGGCCATTCAAATCAGGGAGAATGATACTGAACTGTTTGACGCCCTACAAAAACTTCATCACCCTGAAACGGCTGAAGAAGTTGGTGTGGAACGGAAAGTCCTAAATCTTTTTGAAGGGGGCTGTCACATGCCTTTAGGTTGCTATTGCAAAAAAGAAGATGGTTTATTTGAAGTTTGGACGTCAAAAGCTGAAACGGCTGATGATTTCCCGGAACGTTTATTTATCCGCTCGGAAACTACCAATGGATTAGCAGAGAAGATTGTTGCCAAGTTTGATCAGGATAGAAAAAAACCGTCAAAGGTTTTTATCTCCCGCGACATTGGTGAACATAGTTATTTCCGCAAAGCGCTGGAAAGTAACAATATTGAAATTGAAGGCCGTTCATTAATCCGGACTTTCCCGATCGTAACAGTTTTAGATCAGTTCATATTAAAAAATATTGATTGGATTTTCTTCAGTAGCAGAAACAGTGTGGAGTATTTCTTCAACCTGAAACCTCAATTACCCAAGAAAACTAAGTTTGGTGTGGTTGGGCGGGGATCGGAAGACGCTTTACGTAAATTCAACCACTTTGCCGATTTCGTTGGTTCAAGTGGCGACATTACAGAGGTTGCCGAGGATTTCGCGAAACTGGTTTCAGGTAAAAATATACTCTTCCCAAGAGCTCAGGATTCTTTGCAGTCGATTCAAAAATCTTTGCCAGCAGATGCAAAAGTGATCGATTTACCCATTTATGAAACCGTAATTGAAGAAAATATCGATCAGAGTTATGCCGAAGTACTGATCTTTACCAGTCCATCAAATGTTGATGCTTATTTCGCGGATAATTTACTTGAGCCCGGACAACAGGTAATTGCCATTGGAAATTCTACCGGTAAGAAATTTGATGAAATGGGTGTTAAGTACACTTTACCATATTCGCCAGATGAGATTGGATTAGCAGAAGCTGTTTTTGGAATAGATATGAAATAGAGATAGTGGCTGGAAAACCGCATTCTCACTGCTGAGCAAAAATAATTTGAGTTCAATAATAAGTTGATCAGCTCTCGAAAATAAATACTTGATATTAATTAGAATATGTTACATCGTCCGAGAAGATTGAGGAAAAATCCACTGGTGAGAGAGATGGTAGCCGAAACCCGGCTATCTAAAGATATGTTTGTTTACCCCTATTTTGTGGTACCAGGAACGGGTGTTACACATGCTATTGATGCGATGCCGGGCGTTAACCATTATTCGGTTGATACGCTTGTAAAGGATGTAGAAGCAGGATTAAAGAGAGGCCTGAACAAGGTGATGATTTTTGGCGTGGGAGATGAAAAGTCAGCTGATGCAAAATCAGCTTATCATGATCACTCATTGGTACCAACCGCCGTTCGTGAACTGAAGAAACAATTTGGTGAAGATTTGTATGTGATTACTGACGTATGCGTTTGTTCTTACACCACTCACGGACATTGTGGGATCATGGAAAACGATTATGTTCAAAATGATAAAACTGTTGATGTAATTGCTAAAATGGCCTTAACACATGCCCAGGCTGGTGCTGATATGTTTGCACCTTCGGATATGATGGATGGTAGAATTGAGGCGATGCGGAATTTGCTGGATGATAATGGATTTGTAAATGCAGCGATTATGAGCCATGCTACCAAATTTGCTTCTGCGTACTATGGACCGTTTAGAGAAGCGGCCGACTGTACCCCAAGTAAAGGAGATCGTAAAGCCTATCAGATGGATTTTAGAAACCCATTGGAGGCTCTACGTGAAGCTCAACTGGACGAACAGGAAGGTGCAGATGTGTTAATGGTTAAACCTGGGTTAGCTTATCTCGACATAATTCAGCGGTTAAAGCAGGATACTAACTTACCTATAGCTGTTTACAATGTTTCCGGAGAGTATTCTATGGTGAAAGCCGCTGCTCAACGCGGTTGGATTGACGAACAGAAAGTAGTAATGGAAACCATGCATGCTTTTGCCAGAGCGGGTGCCAGTATAATTACCACCTACCATATTAAAGATATTTTAAACAATGAGTGGCTTTAAGGGTTAAGCCTGAATGATTTCGGGTTTGAATCCCGGACTTTTTGCCTTCTACCTTGCAGCCTTCAACCATAAAAAGATGTTAGATTCAATAAAAAAAATGTTTTCAGGCAACGAAGCCGATATCCCTGTAAATACCGGGAGTAAACCTGATATTTCCCGAGTAAAATCAGCTGAACTGTATGAGAAGTCTAAAACATATTTCCCTGGTGGAGTGAACTCACCGGTAAGGGCTTTTAAATCTGTTTATGGAACACCACTTTTCATTGAGAAGGGTGATGGTTGCTACATTTGGGATGCTGATGGTAATCAGTTTATTGACTTTTGTGGGAGCTGGGGACCTTTGATCCTTGGACATAACAACCCAAAAATCAGAGAGAAAGTTACAGAGGTGATGCAAAACGGAATGAGTTTTGGTGCGCCAACAGCTTTGGAAAATGAAATTGCGGAGTTGATCATTAAAAATAATCGCTTTGTAGAAAAAATCCGTTTTACAAGTTCGGGTACAGAAGCCGTAATGTCGGCTATTCGCTTAGCAAGAGGCTTTACAGGCAGGGATAAAATATTGAAGTTTGAAGGATGCTACCATGGTCATAGTGATTCACTTTTGGTGAAGGCTGGTTCAGGACTGGTTACATTCGGAGAAACATCGTCTGCCGGCGTTCCAAAGTCTTTTGCAGAAGAAACTATTGTCATTCCACTAAATGATACCGCTGCAATTGAACAGGCTTTTTCACAGTTTAAAGACCAGATTGCTGCAGTAATAATTGAAGGCATTCCTGCAAACAATGGTTTGATTATTCAAGATGAAGATTACATTCACTTCTTGCGTAAAATTTGTACAGATAATAATTCTCTTTTGATTTTTGATGAGGTAATTACAGGTTTTCGGGTTGGTTTTGAAGGTGCAGCAGCATATTATGGTATTACGCCGGATATAGTTACCTACGGAAAGATTATCGGTGGCGGACTCCCTGTTGGTATGTATGGTGCTTCGGCGGAAATTATGGCGCATATTTCTCCGGATGGCGGCGTTTATCAGGCGGGTACCTTGTCTGGTAATCCGGTTGCTATGGCTGCAGGTATTGCCACGCTAACTGAGCTCAGTAAATCTGGTTTTTACAAAGATCTGAACGCTAAAGCGCAGGAGTTTGTTGCCAGCATACAACGCTTTGCAACAGCCAGAAACTATAAGTTTAAGGTTTTTACTGTTGGCTCTATCTTTTGGTTTGCCTTCACTGATAAGGATAAAATTCAATCGGCTGATGATATTGATGCCAATAGCATGGAGAAATTTAAAATCATGCACCGCGAGTTACTAAACAGAGGCATATACCTGGGGCCATCCGGATATGAAGTAGGTTTTGTATCTTCAGCACATACTAAAATAGAACTGGAAAAAGCAAAAAGGGCAATTTTTGAAGCACTTGATTTAGTGTTCAAAAAATAATGTTCAAATGTGTATCAATAACCTAACCGGCCTCAACCCGAAATAATGAAAAAATCAATTATCATATTCTATGCGTTATTGCTTTATGCCCTGGTTCAGCTCATTTCCTGGGGCACTTTAGTAGTGCGTTTACAACCTAGCCGCATGACAATGATTATGGGTGAGGGTTCAGTGTTTTTGTTTTTGCTTTGTATAGGGGGATATTTCCTGCATCAATCATTAAAACGCGAGGATAAATTAAGAGAACAGCAGCAGAATTTCCTCATGTCAATTACGCATGAATTGAAATCACCGTTAGCAGCAATCAAACTTTCTATCCAGACCATTGTTAAAAGAGATTTAGATAAAGCACGTCAGGTTTCTTTGTTAAATAATTCGCTAAAAGATATTGAACGCTTAGATGATCTGGTTGAAAACATGTTATTGGCAACTAAAATTGAAAACCGGTCATATACCTTCCCTAAAGAAGAATTTAACTTCTCTGAACTGGTTTATAAAATAACAGATCGGTTGCAGGTGCATTCCTGCGGAAATGAGCAATTGATAAATGCCCAGATTCAGCCAAATTTGCAGATTATGGGTGACAAGTTTGCCTTATCGTCAGTTGTTACAAATTTGATAGAAAATGCAGTTAAATACTCAAGTCCCTGTGATGAGATAAATGTGCTTTTAGATAAAGTAGATGGGCATATTCAATTAAGTGTAATCGATAAAGGTCCGGGTATTTCAGATCCCGAAAAAATGTTGATATTTGATAAGTTTTACCGCGTTGGTAATGAGAATGTCAGGAAAGCGAAAGGAACAGGTTTAGGCTTGTTTATTGTGAAAGAGGTTTTACAATACCATGATGCAGATATTACAGTAAAAGACAATTTGCCTCAGGGGAGTATTTTTGAAGTAACATTTAGTTAATCTCAATTATGTCACAAAAATTAAGAATTCTATTGGTAGAAGACGAGGACCACTTGTTAGATGCTATCAAATTAAACCTCGAACTTGAGGGTTATAAAGTTCACGCCGTTAAAGATGGCAAAACCGCTCTTAAAGTATTTAAAGAAGAACGTTTCAATCTGATCGTTTTAGATGTTATGCTTCCTGAAATGGATGGTTTTCAGGTTTGTGAGACAATCCGCTTAGAGAATGCTGAAGTGCCTATTATGTTTTTAACTGCAAAAAATACATCGGAAGACCGGGTATTAGGATTGAAAAAAGGGGCTGATGATTATTTGGTTAAACCGTTCAACCTTGAAGAACTTATCCTTCGTGTGGGGATTCTGGTTAAACGCAGCTTGAAAGCTGATGATCTGAAAGAACTGAACTCTTATAAAATTGGTGATAAAACCATTTATTTCAACTCTTTTGAACTTAAACATGATGACGGTACCATCACCCCGTTAACCAAAAAGGAAACCATGTTGCTGAAGCTTTTAATTGAGCGTAAAAATGAAGCAGTTTCCCGCGAGCAAATTCTGGAGACAGTTTGGAACTATGATGTCTATCCGTCGACGAGAACGATTGACAATTTCATTTTAACTTTCCGTAAGTATTTTGAACCGGATCAAAAAAATCCTGTTTACTTTCATTCCATTCGTGGTGTCGGTTATAAATTTACTGATATTCATTAATGTATAATAATAAGGGTAGGTATGCTTTAATGGCTGTTTTTATTGCAGCTGCTTTGGTTTGCCTTTATTACGAACACTACCAGCTGGCTGCTTTGGCAGCCTTCTTGTTTGGATTTACCATCTGGAGCCACTTCAGGCACAGCTCTGTATTAATGGCTTCCAAACACTTCAAAAATAATGAATTTGGTAAAGCGCAATTGCTACTTGATGAAGTAAGGAGCCCGGAAAGACTGGCTAAAAGCCGCAGAGGCTATTACGAATTTATGAAAGGCAATATGGCCTTGAAAGAGGAAGAATGGGACAAAGCTGAATATCATTTTCAGCTGGCAAGCCGTTTTCCTGTTGGGGGCAAAACTCAGAAGGGATATGTGCTGATTCACCTGGCAAATCTGGCTTTGCGTAAAAAAGATAAAGAAAGGGCAGAGGCTTATGTTAAGCTCGCAAAAGAGCTTGCTGAAACAGCCCGTTCAAAAGATATCATCGTTAAGATCGAAAAGGAATTAAACAGATTATAATATTCGAATTGTCATTTTGAAAAACGAAGTACCGGTTTAGGAATAAAAAGGTATTTCGTTTTTTTTTATTTTATACCTTTGCGGAATTACAATTTTAAGAATTAAGTAGCTAAGGACTTAAAGCCCTTGATGCCCGAAATACAAATCATGAAGAATAATTTATTTTTAGACGCAGCATTTTCGAAACAAACAGAGCGTCCGCCGGTATGGATGATGCGTCAGGCTGGTCGTTTTATGCCACAATACTGGGAGATCAAAAACAAGTACTCTTTCTTAGAGATGTGCAAAACTCCTGAAATTGCCGCTGATGTAACGATGCTGCCTGTTGATTTATTGGGTATCGATGCTGCCATTTTATTCTGTGACATACTGGTAACCGGCGAGGCTATGGGTGGCGATTTGAGTTTTACCCAGGGCGTTGGTCCGAAGTTCGCGAATCCTGTCCGCAACGCTCAGGACATTGAAAACCTGAATGTAGACTGTTTAGACGAATTACAATATGTTGCCGATGCAATTAAGGTAATTCAGCAACGTTTGGATGGAAGCATCCCTTTAATTGGTTTTGCCGGTGCACCTTTTACGGTAATGAGCTACCTGATTGAAGGTGGTTCTTCTAAAGATTTCAAACTAACAAAGCTATTTATCCATAATCAACCTGAACTTGCACACAAGCTTCTGGCTAAAATTGCGAAAGTGACCGCTGATTATCTAAACCTTCAGATTGCAGCTGGTGTAAATGCCGTTCAGATTTTTGATAGCTGGGCACTGGCCTTATCATGGAACGACTATCAGGAATTTTCTCACCGTTACATTCAGGAGATTATCGCTAACCTCAACAGAAAGGATGTTCCTGTAATTTCTTTCTGTAAAGGAAGCTCAGTTTTTGCACCGGTAATGGCAGAGGCAAAACCCGATGTAATTTCGGTAGACTGGAATGCTGATTTACTAAACATTAAAAACGCTTTGCCAGCTGGTATTGCTGTTCAGGGGAATTTAGATCCACATATTCTATACGCAGATCAAAGTGTAATTAAGGCACAAATTCATAAATTATTTGAACGTATGCGTGGAACAGAAGGGTTTATATTCAATTTGGGCCATGGAATTATGCCTGATATCCCTTTTGATAACGTGAAGTATGCGATTGAGGTAGTGAAAGAGTTTAGATATTAATTTCTAACAAAGGATGATAGATATTTTACTGCCATATTACCAGTATTTCAAAGCCGTTCACATCGTATTTGTAATAAGCTGGATGGCGGGTCTTTTCTATATCTTAAGCCTTTTTATTTACCACACAGAAGCGAACGATAAATCAGAACCCGAAAAAAGTATCCTCCTTAAACAATTTGTTAAAATGGAGGCTACTTTATGGAAAATTATTTGCCAGCCTGCAATGATTATTACATTTGTGGCAGGAGTAGGGATGCTCACCCTAAACAACAGTCTTTTACAAATGGACTGGATGTGGGTAAAACTCGGCTTCGTGTTTGGTTTGCTGATTTACCATTTCATCTGCGGAAATATTGTTAAACAACTCCAAAACAATCAATTCAAAATGACGAGCTTTCAGCTGAGGTTATGGAGGGAACTGGCCACCATTTTTATGATTGCCATTGTTTTCGTCGTGATTCTAAAAAATGCATTAAACTGGATCTACGGCTTAATTGGGATCATGGGTGTTGCGTTGGCGATTATGATTGCTGTCAAACTGTATAAAAATTACAGGTTGAAGAAGTAGGCTCAAATACTAAAGCAAAATATATACAAACACTTCTTTGTTTCCTTTGCGTAAACTTATATTCAGTTCCGGATACTTGATGCTTGCTAGTTTATACTTTACGAAAAAACTATCCTAAATTTGAGCCTTAAAATCCAAACTCATGTTTATAAAAACGGGTCTGAAGAAGACCTTACTGCTAATATCCCTTCTTTGTATTTCCTTGGCTGCTTTTTCCCAGTTCGATCAGTCTGCACTGGAAAACAGGATTCGTCCGGATAGCAGTCTGACAAACGAAGTTCATTTTAATCTCTACAACTTCAATTACGTTCGAAACTACGAGTATACCAACGATTTCCATGATGGCTATACTTTGTATGGAACCCAGTTGCAACCTCAGATTGTTTACTATGCACATCCTAATTTAGCCATTATTGCAGGTGCTTTTATCCGCAAAGATTTTGGCCGGAACGGTGTTACTGATGCGAAGCCACTTTTTAGCCTTAAATATCATAAGCGGAATTTAACACTTATTTTCGGTAGTCTTGAAGGTGGAATTCAGCACAAGTACATTGAGCCACTTTACGATTTTGAAAGAACAATTACCAATCCAGTTGAATATGGAACCCAGTTGTTAATCGAGCGCAAAAAATTTAACCTGGATGCCTGGATTGCATGGCAGAAAATGATTTACACCGGTGAAGCAGCCAAAGAAGAGATTGTAGGTGGTTTATCTACTGAAACCACCATCTCTGAGAATAATGGCTGGAAGTTCAGTTTTCCTGCTCAGTTTCTGGCTTTCCACCAGGGCGGTCAAATCGATATGCTGAAAGAAATTCCGATCAGTACGGTTTTCAATGGCGCCACTGGACTAAAATTGCATAAAGAGATTAACACCAATATTAAACAGGTTTATACAGACAATTACATCGCTGTTTATAAAGACTTTTCACCCGATAAACGGAGGGCCTATCAGGGTGGTTTCGGTATGTGGTTAAATGCGGGTGTAGAAAGTAAATGGGGAAGCCTGGTAGCGTCATATTGGAAGGGGAATAACTTCATTTCGATCAAGGGAATGCCCTTGTATGAATCTGTTTCCGGTAATTTATACACGAATGGCTTAAAGCAAAGTGCGAGGAACATTGTTTCATTACGCTATGCTTATCAGAAAGAACTAATCCCTAACCTATATCTTGATGTTCGCTTCGAACCGCATATTGATCTGGATAATACAGATAAACAACTACAGTTTAACCATTCATTTTTTCTAACTTATAAACAGGATTTTAAATTGTTTAAAGTTAAAAAATCAGAAAAATAAAGGCTAAGGTGCAAAGCCACGCCTGACAAACCCCATAATTTTAAAAAAATTATGGGGTTTTAGTTTAATATATCGTATTCTTATTTATTATATCTTTCTGATAATCATTTGTTAACGTGGTTTTCATCATTTATTTAACTTTTTTTTACACCTCATGCAACCATTGTTTGTAATCTGCCATCTTCTATATACAAACACACAATGAAATTGACGCGAAGCTATACGATAGACGATTTGATGGAGGGCTGCAAAGCTGGCGACCGGAAGATGCAAGAGATGCTCTACAGGCAAACTGCAACGAAAATGCTGGCTGTTTGTATGCGCTACGCCAAAGATAGAATGGAAGCCGAAGATGTTTTGCAACTGGGCTACATCAAAATCTTTCAGAAGATTAAAGATTACAGAGGGGAAGGTTCTTTTGAAGGATGGATCAGAAGGGTAATGGTAAATACGGCAATTGAAAGTTACCGTAAAAATTTAAGGAGCTTGAGTGTAGTCGAAATAGACGAAGCTTACGAACAGCCTTCAACCGGATTTGATTTTAGCCGTTTGGGGATGCAGGATTTGATGAAAGTGATTCAAAAACTGGCCGATGGTTACCGGGTGGTGTTCAATATGTATGCAATTGAAGGCTATTCACATAAAGAGATCGGAGAGGCATTGGGTATTTCTGAAGGCGCCAGCAAATCCCAGCTGTCAAGAGCAAGGGCAATTTTAAAAGAAGAAATTATAAAAATGGAGGGATTTGGTTATGCAACCTATACGGGATAAGGATTTAGATAAGCTATTTAAAAATGCTTTCGAAGATGCTGAAATCATACCGTCGAGAGACTTGTGGAGCAGCATAGAAAGTGAAATTGATACAAAGAAGAAAAGGGTAGTTCCATTGTATTGGTTATCGGCAGCAGCCGTGCTTTTAGTAGCCACAGTCTGCTTTTTGATTTATCAGCAACAAGATGTTAAGCCCAAACAACTGGCAGCTCATGTTGAGCCTAAATCAGTTATACCAGCTGTCGAAACGAAACCTGTTGTAGGCACAGAAAAGGACCTGGATGCTCGTTCAGTAAATCAGGGTCAGGTTTTGACTAGTGCTTCAAAATCATCTCAATCAATTGAGAAAACTGCCATCAAAGAAAAGGTTAAAGCAACAGAAAAACAACAGGTAATCACTGCCCCTGAAATGCAAAAGCAGGAAACCATGATTGCAAAAGTTGAGGAGCCTCAGAAAGATTTAAAAACAAAGATTGACGAAGCGATTCTACAGCCAAAGCAAGATGTGGTTTTAGCGCAGAATGAAAACATTGTTAAAACTGCTGATGAGGTAACTGGTGATGATAGTGAAAACAAAGGAATCCGTAATGTTGGCGATGTGGTGAACCTGATTGTTAACAAAGTAGACAGACGGAAAGAAAAGTTTATCCAGTTCCGTACAGATGACGATGATTCTTCTATTTCATCTATTAATATCGGCCCGTTTAGATTTGGAAAGAAAAATAAAAAATAAACCAGCAATACCTCCTTAATAGTTCAAAGAAACAAACACACACAACATATGAAACGTTTAATTTATACAGCATTATTGGTAAGCGGACTTGCCGGTGCTACTACTACCAGTGCTTTTGCACAACAAGATACTGTTGCCAAAGACACAGTAATAAAAAAGAAAAATAAATACATGGTGAGAATTGGTGGTGGTACGCTGGTTACAAAAATGGACGACTCCACAAAAAAAGCTCCGAAAAGCAAATTTGTAGGCGGGATAACCTTTACCAGAGTTGATTTGGGTTTCTCCAGATTAATTGATAACGGCGATTTCAATTTATCTCCTACAAACGATTTTCTTGATTACAAAGGGGGCAAAACCAGTACTTTCTCATTTGATGTACTGCAGTTCGGATATCGTTTCAGCTCAAACTTTAAAATTTATGTTGCTGGTGGTTTCGACTGGACGCTGATCAGATTAAGGGATAATATCACCATCCAAAAGAATCAGCCAACGCTAACTTACACCAACGATAATGTGGCTTATTCGAAAAATCGTTTCTCCAGCAGTTATGTGCATATACCGTTAAACTTTGAATTCCGCACGGCAGAAAGCAAGAAAGGTAAAAGATTTTATTTTGTCCTCGGACCTGAAGTGAGCTTCTTGTTGAACGGAAAAGTAAAACAAATCAGCGATGAATTTGGAAAAGTAAAGCAATATGATAATTATCACTTCCAGTCGGTTCGTTACGGTGGTACAGTTAGATTCGGTTACGGAGGTTTAGGTTTATTCACCAAATACTATTTCAATGATATGTTTGCAACCCCTGCACAAGCTGGTTTGAAAAACATGAGTTTCGGTGTAACTTTCGGCTTAAACTAAGGCTTAATATCTTTCAGTTTCAAGGCCAGTTAAGTAATCGTCTCTGAACTGATAAATGATTATTATACACACAAAATGAAATCCTGTTTCGGTTAGGCGGAACAGGATTTTTTATTTATTGAACATTAAGCTTTAGCCTTTCTTCTTTAAGCTTTATATTTACCCCGTGAGCAATACCATAATCAGCGTTAAAAATTTAACCAAACAATATCAGGCCGAACAATCTGGCGGAGTTAAAGATGTCAGTTTTGAGATTACCCGGGGCGATGTTGTAGCCATTATCGGCGAAAGCGGGAGTGGAAAATCTACCCTCCTGAAATCGATTTATGGATTATTAAAAAGCGATAGTGGTGATGTTTTTTTTGACGATAAGCGGGTTTTAGGTCCCGACGAGCAGCTAATCCCCGGCCATAAGCAAATGAAAATGGTTACCCAGGATTTCTCTTTAAACACTTACGCAAAGGTTTACGATAATATCGCTTCACAACTATCAAATACTGATCTGAAAACCAAAGCTGAGAAAACGCTGGCCATAATGGAGCATTTGCGTATCCTTCCACTACAAAATAAAAAGATTATTGAACTGAGTGGCGGAGAACAACAGCGTGTAGCAATTGCCAGGGCAATGGTTTCCGACACCCAGGTGCTACTGATGGACGAGCCATTCAGCCAGGTTGATGCCTTGTTGAAAAACCAGTTAAGAGCTGATATCAAGCGGGTGGCTGCCGAAACCGGAGTAACAGTTATTCTGGTGTCTCATGATCCGGCTGATGGCTTGTTTCTGGCAGATCAAATGATCATTTTAAGGAATGGCGAGTTGTTACAAACAGGTAAACCTACCGAAATCTATCAGCAACCTAAACATATCTACACGGCTCAGATTTTAGGCAATGCAGTTGTGCTGTCTCGTGGCGATGCAGAGAAACTGGGCATTAAAACTTTTGCGGCATCAGTGGTTTTCTATCCGGAGTGGGCTGAAATCAATAGCAGCTGGAATAGCAGGCGTTTTGAGGTTAAGGATGTTTACTATAAAGGATTTTATGATGAGTTGCTCCTGGAAAGAAATGGCGTTTCCGTTAGGGCTTTACAACTGAACAGGGGAGAGCATAAAAAAAACGACTATGTTCAATTGAACATTAGTCGTTTCTTAGAATTTTAAGTTTCTTATGTTACGTTTTCTGCGGCGATTAAAGTGATTTTAACCCTTACTTTAGTAGTTGGTCTTACCGGAGCAACTGTCTGCGTATCCGAATTTTGTGCCTCAAGCAAAATACCGCCAATATATACAGTATAGCTATAAGACTGTAAATTGTATACAAATGGTAAGGCTGAATAGCTGGTAAAATTGCCATTAGCATTCGGATAAGATATTGCAACAATTGTAGCTTCATTATCCAAATGGTATCCATCTATTTCACTTAAGCCCGTGATTTTATCAAGCTGAACACTGTATGTATTTCTGTCAGATGACAATACCCAGTCGCTGGGTAATACGTCAACAATAATGGTTTTGTTCATTGAAGGTTCAATGATGGTGTCTTTCTTGCAGGATGCCAGACCTAGTGTGGCAATGCAAAGCATTAGGATGGTTAGCTTTTTCATGTGATTAGTTTTCTTTGTGTGTGTACTCCGCGTAATACAAAATAACTGCCAAAAAAACCTGAGCACACAATATGGATTAATAATTGTTTATAGCATTAAGCACATCAATGAATTTTGAACACATAACATCCTGTAATGAGAATATTTTTTAGAGTTTTACCCTGGTTGATCTTGATCGTAGCCGGATACTTTTTCATCTCAAAAAAGTTCAGTATAAATACAACAGTGGAAAGTAAACACCAGCTTTTGGTTGAAAAGATTGAGGCTATTGGCAAATTAGAGCTGGTTCGCTATCAGATTAGTGATGTACTCGAGCATAAAAACAAAACTGATTTTTTACCCGAAGCGAGTGTATTGCTCATAGTCAAAGCGGATGCTGTTGGCTGCATCGACTTAACCAAAATTACCCGTGAAGATATTACAGTAGATGCGGACACTGCTGTGGTAAATTTACCACAGCCTGAGATTTGCTATGTCAAAATTGACCATAAAAATTCAAGGGTTTATGATACAAAGATGGCTTACTTCAGAGAAGCAAAATTAGTAGATGAAGCATATAAATCAGCCGAACAGAAAATATTGGCTGAGGTGAAAAAATCGAATATTCTGGCTCAAACCAAAACCAATGCGGTTAGTGTTTTAAAACCGATTGTTGAAGGTTTGGGGTATAAGAATGTGAGGCTGACTTTTGAGTAACAAGCTTTAATGTATCAGGTACCAGATATCAAACATTAGTTGCAAGATGCCTAGTGTCGAGTGCTGAAAAGATATAATCTATAAAAAATCTGCCCGATGAGGATTAAAAACGTCAATTAACAAACCGTCTTCTAAACACACAACCCCATGAAATACAAGAGTTGGAGCAAAAAAAACATCACCTTCGTTTAAAACTTTCTTATCCTCACCCATTGTTACTTCAAAACTGCCTCTGGCAACATAACTCAGTTGTAAATGTGGGTGGTTATGAACGCTGCCAATTGCTCCTTTTTCAAACTCAACTTTAACCAGCATCAGGTTATCATCATAAGCCATAATTTTACGTCTTACGCCGTTGCCTAAAACTTCCCAATCAATATCAGAGTCGGCAATTAGTGTCTTATTAGTTAAATCTTTGAAGTTCATATTTCTGGTTGTTTGCTGTATTGTACGTTTTTGTGAAATGGAAAATTAAACCAGATACTCAAATAAGGTCTGGTCCTGGTTCAATTCAATTATCTCAAATTTGAAATCCTTCATCCGCTGTAATAAGCTCGCATAGTCGTCTTTATTTGTTAATTCAATACCCACTAGTGCAGGCCCGTTTTCCTTATTTGTTTTCTTAATAAACTCAAAACGGGTAATGTCGTCATGTGGGCCTAAAACCTCGTTCACAAACAATTTTAAGGCCCCTGGACGTTGTGGAAAGCGGACAATAAAGTAATGCTTCAAACCCTCGAACAGTAAAGATTTCTCTTTAATTTCCTGCATCCGTTCGATGTCGTTGTTTCCACCGCTAACCACGCAAACCACCGTTTTGCCTGCAATCTGATCTTTAACCTGTTCTAAAGCAGCAACAGATAGTGCCCCGGCAGGTTCTACAACGATTGCGTCTTCGTTATAAAGCTTTAAAATGGTCGTACAAATCTGTCCTTCGGGGATTAAATAAGTCGAACTTAACAGTTCCTTGCAATACTGATATGTAATCCAGCCCATTCTTTTAACGGCTGCACCATCCACAAAACGTTCAATGTTTTCAACAGTTACCGGTCCACCGTTTTTTAGTGCTTCACTTAATGATGGCGCACCCATTGGCTCCACACCAAAAATTTTCACATCCGGTTTTACGGTTTGTAAGTATGCGCTTACACCAGAGGCCAAGCCACCGCCTCCAACGGGTACTATGATGGCATCCAAATCAGGCAGATCTTCAAAAATCTCCACCGCTACGGTTGCTTGTCCTTCAATTACTTTATCATCATCAAACGGAGGAATAAATGTTGATGCTTTTTCTTCGCAATAAATCAAGGCTTCTTTTAAGCAATCATCAAAAGTATCGCCAACCAATATAATTTCAATATTGTCGCCACCAAACATATTTACCTGTTTGATTTTTTGTTTAGGCGTAATTTCAGGCATAAAGATAACCCCTTTGATACCTAATTTTTTGCATGAATAAGCCACACCCTGTGCATGATTACCCGCACTGGCACACACTACGCCATTAACCAGAGCGGCTTCTGGCAGCTGACTAATCTTATTGTAGGCCCCACGTAATTTGTACGACCGTACAATCTGCAAATCCTCTCTTTTTAAATAAATATTGGCATTGTACTGGGCAGAAAGTCCGGCATTAAACTCTAATGGAGTACGTTTTACCACGCCTTTGAGCCGTTGCGATGCAGAATTAAAATCGAGTGTATATGGGGTTGTTGTATTCATTTCTTATTTATGTGGAAACGGTTAACAGGCGATGAAACTTGTCAACCGTTTATATTGTGTCTCAAAAAGCAAATTGCTATGCTTTTCGCTTATTGTGGTTAAGCCAGGTGCAAGGCAACCAACTGGTTCAAATCAGTATCGTTAATGCCCTGTTTGCTGTCGGCTAAAACCAGGAACTGTTTATAAACGATATCTAGGTTATCTTTATTTAAATCGTGCCCTAAACGAACCAAATGATGTTTTAAGGCATGGCGGCCGCTTCTTGCTGTTAAAACGATGCTTGCATCAGGGAAACCCACATCTTCAGGTTTAATAATTTCATAATTTTCACGGTTTTTCAAGAACCCATCCTGATGAATACCAGAACTATGAGAAAATGCATTTCCACCTACAATGGCTTTGTTTGGCTGAACAGGCATATTCATCTGGTTTCTTACCATGTGGCTGATATCATAAAACTGGGTAGCATCAATACTTGTATTTAAACCTAAAACCTTATGCGTTTTTAGGATCATTACCACTTCTTCCATCGAGGTATTTCCAGCACGCTCTCCAATACCGTTAATGGTACATTCTACCTGACGGGCACCATTTTGTAAGCCTGCAATGGAATTAGCTGTTGCTAAACCTAAATCATTGTGGCAGTGAACAGATATAATGGCGTTATCAATATTTTTTACATTTTCTTTCAGATAAAGGATTTTCGAACCGTATTGATCAGGCAGGCAATAGCCATTAGTATCTGGAATGTTTACTACAGTTGCACCTGCTGCAATTACGGCCTCCACCATTTTGGCTAAAAACTCAATATCGGCACGACCGGCATCTTCTGCATAAAACTCAATATCTTCAACATACTTTTTGGCATATTTAACCGCGTCAACGGCACGTTCTAAGATCTCCTCGCGGGTAGAGTTGAATTTATGCTTAATGTGGAAATCGGAAGAACCTATCCCTGTATGGATACGAGGTCTTTTGGCATAACGTAAAGCATCGGCAGCAACATCGATATCATTTTTATTTGCACGGGTTAAAGCACAGATAATAGGATGATTAACTGCTTTCGATAGTTCTATTACACTGTTGAAGTCGCCCGGACTTGAAACAGGGAAGCCGGCCTCAATCACATCAACACCTAAAAGCTCGAGTGATTTAGCGATTTCAATTTTCTGTTTCGTATCTAACTGGCAGCCTGGTACCTGCTCACCGTCACGTAAGGTCGTGTCGAAAATATAAACTTTGTTCGGATCGTGAATCATAATCTGTTATTTAGGATTGATTAATTTTTTGACTTAAGAATTTTAATACCAATTTACCCATTTCGGCAGTGCCTAAAACTTTAAAACGGTTAGTGCTTTGGTCGGCAATATCATGGGTTCTGAAACCATCTTTCAACACAGCATCTACCGTGTCAACCAATAATTTGGCTTCTTCCTGCAATCCAAAACCAATTTCCAGCATCAATGCTGCTGATAGGATAGAGGCTAATGGATTAGCCAGGTCTTTTCCTGTAATATCGTGTGCAGAACCGTGAATAGGCTCAAAAAAACCTGTGCTTTCACCAACTGATGCGGATGCTAACATACCCATTGAACCAGCAATCTGAGAAGCCTCGTCGGTAAGAATGTCGCCAAAGAGATTGGCTGTTAAAACCACATCAAATTTCTTTGGATTTTTGATCAGCTGCATCGCCGCATTATCGATAAACATATGCTCTGTTTCCACATCAGGATATTGCTTTGCAATTTCCTGAACGGTTTCACGCCATAAGCGCGAACTTTCCAGAACATTTGCCTTATCTACAGAACATAATCTTTTACTGCGTTGTTGAGCAGCCTGATAAGCTTTGTGTGCAATACGCTCCACTTCGTAACGGTGGTAGATCATCAGATCGGATGCTGTATTTCTATCTTCTGAGCGTGATTTTTCGCCGAAGTAAACATCGCCTGTTAATTCGCGAAAGAACAGAATATCGGTTCCTCTTAAAATTTCGGGTTTAATGCTGGATGCCTGAAGAAGTTCATCAAATAGTAATATTGGGCGGAGATTGGCAAATAAACCAAGTTCCTTGCGGATTTTTAATAAACCTTGTTCCGGTCTAACTTTCAAACTTGGATCATTATCATATTTGGCATGGCCGATAGCACCAAAAAGGATGGCATCGCTCTTTCTTGCTTTTTCCAGGGTCTCATCTGGTAGGGGCTCGCCGGTAACTTCAATGGCTGCATGGCCCATTAAAGCTTCGTCAAACGTAAATTCGTGTCCGAAAATTTCGGCAATTTTCTCTAATGCTGCTTTTCCCCATGTGGTAACTTCAGGGCCAATACCGTCGCCAGGTATTACTAAAATGTTCTTCTTCATTGTAATCTATTGTTTTTCAGCTAATCATTTGCCACGGAAAGTCAGAAATTAGGAAAAATTTATTCCGTGTATTTTGTGCTTCCGTGGCTGTTTTGTCAGCTTACTATTTCTATATTTAAACTTTCGACGACTTTTACCTCGCCTTTTTCTAATAATATTCTTTTTTCTATGCAGGTTGGCAGCTGCGATTCAAAATGGCCAACGTAAATTAAAGTCATACCGTTGCCGCAAAGCTCATCAATCAGCTGGTTGAAGTATTGTGTTTGCTGTTGGTCTAATCCCTGGCAGGGCTCGTCAAGAATGAGCAATTCAGGATTTTTAATAATTGTCCTTGCCAATAAAACCAGGCACTGTTTTCCCAATGGGAGTGAGGTTAGCAGCTCATTTTTGTTTGCCGTTAAGCCAAAATATTCTATCAGTTCATCAACCTGTTCGCTTTTTGAATAGGGCAACTGTTGAAATAATCCTACCGTATCATAAAAGCCAGATGCAATACTTTGCCAAACCGTTGCTGAGGCATCAAAATACCAGTGAAATTCTGGTGAAATTAAACCGATATGTTGTTTGATATCCCAAATGCTTTCGCCACTTCCCCTTCTGTTTCCAAACAGATAAAGTTCGTTGGCATAAGATTGTGGATGATCTCCGTTTACAAGGCTTAACAAAGTTGATTTACCTGAACCGTTATGGCCCTGCAGCAACCATTTTTCACCGGCATTAACTTCCCAGTTGATGTTTTTTAATACCTGTTTCTCCCCATAGCTGATGTTGACATCAACCATTTTAACAATATTCGTTGATGAATAAACCGGAGATTCTTTCAGGAAATCAGGAATTTCTTTTGAATGTCGTTCAACAACAGCTGGCAAGCGTTCCTTGTAATCAGAAACGACCATCTGTCCGTTTTTTATTTCGGCATATCGGTTAATAAGTGATGGTAGTTCATCGTCGTTGCTAATTAAGATCAGCTGAACACCTTCTTCCGAAATTTTGTTTAAAAGATGGTTTAGATTTTTGCGGGATGATACATCTAAGCCGGTATAGGGCTGGTCGATGATTAACAATTGTGGCTTTAACCACAAAGCTTTTACCAGTTGTAATTTTTTATGCTCGCCGCTAGACAATTCGATTAACTGCGAACTTGCGAAAGATGAAAACTTTAAAGCTTCGAGTATAGGTTCAACCTGATCGAAATGAAGCCCTTTTTCTTTTCCATAACTCACTAACTCGGCATGGACAGTAAGGGTATCTTTAGCCTGCTGGCTGGTGTATCGTTGCTGGTAATAAAAGTTGGCTACACCTTCAAGGTTTTTGAACTGGTACCAGCTTTCAACAAATAAAACTTCGGCAGGCAAATGGCTACCGGCGGCATATTTGATTTCTACCTGACCAGCTGCACTTTGTAAGCCTGCTATTATTTTTGCCAGTGATGTTTTTCCGCTACCGCTTTCACCAAATAAAACATATTGCTCGCCTGCATTTACAGACCAGTTCAAATCACTTAACACCGGTTTCTCACGGTATTTTAGGTTTAAATGTTTTATGCTGACGAAACTCTCTTTCATTTGTTTTTTTACCACCTTAGGAATCTTAATACATGTAAGCTGGATTGTTTTTAAACCATTTTTATGGCTTTTTAACTAAGGCTTTCACCCTTTAGTCTTTAGTTTTTTTCGAATTCCTCAATTAATTTGGTTTGCGCCAAAATAAAATCAATGTCATCGTAACCATTAATCAAACAAGATTTTTTATATGGATTAATTTCAAAAGCCTCCTGTTTTCCGGTTTCAACAATAGTAACGGTCTGGTTTTCCAGGTCAACTTCTAAAGGAGAGTTAGCATTGGCTTCAACGGCTTTAAAGATCTGAGCTAAAAACTCATCACTCACCTGAATCGGTAATAAACCATTGTTTAATGCATTACCTTTAAAAATATCAGCAAAGAAACTACTGATTACAACATCAAATCCGGCATCCTGAATGGCCCAGGCTGCGTGCTCACGGCTACTTCCACAACCAAAGTTTTTACCCGCAACCAGTACTTTTCCGCTATAGGTTGGGTTATTCAGTACAAACTCTTGTTTTGGCGTGTTATCACCATTATAACGCCAGTCGCGAAAAAGATTCTCCCCGAAACCCTCACGCGTTGTCGCTTTTAAAAACCGTGCAGGAATAATCTGATCGGTATCGATGTTCTCTATGTTTAAAGGCACTACTGCCGATGTTAATTTTGTGAACTTTCTCATTTTAATTATTATCAAGTAGCGGGTATCAGGTCTCAACAACCACTACACCGCCTTATTTTTTATTTATTTGCAGCAAAAACTACGAAATTGTAATACTGGTAATAGCAGTTTGCATTTTGTAGCCCTGCACTTTCAAGCCATTCCAATTGAAGTTTCAGTGGAGCCATAATGTCTACTTTGATCCGCTCAAAGGCACTTTGTTTTTCTTCTTCTGTTAAATTCGGATTCTGCTGCACATGATTTTTCCAGTTTTCCGTATAAATCTTTTCTGCTAATTCCGTTTGGCCCAATACCTGGTCGGCATTGATGAACCAGCCGCCCGGTTTAAGTGTCTTCATAATTTTGCGAAAAAGCTGTTGTTTCAATTCGTTCGGCAGATGATGAATCGCTAACCCTGAAACTACCATGTCATAATGATTTTCAGGTAAATCAACATTAGCAAAGTCTGCATTCAAAAAGCTGATATTTTCATTTCCTTCAAAACGTTCCTCTGCTTTTTTTAGCATTGCCGAAGAAATATCAACCAGTGTGATTTGGGCATGAGGATATTTCTCATTAAAAAACGCACTCATTAAACCTGTTCCGGCACCTACATCCAAAATGGTTCTTACATCAGAAACCTCTTCCGATAAGGTTAGTGCAGCGGCATAAAAGTCGTTGAAGCAAGGGATAAGAAAACGCCTTTGCCTGTCGTATTTTTCTGATACTGCATTAAACTGATTTTGTATTTCCTGTAATGTTTCCATTTCGTCTGTTTACATTTTTAACCTTCTACCGCGACATAATGTTCAACAACGGGAAAAGGTTCATAAAAATGATGTAGTAAGCTTTTCCAGTTTTGGTATTCTGCGGAATCTCTAAAGCCTTCCGTATGCGCTTGGAGTGTTTCCCAATTTACTAGCAGGATATACTTATCAACTTCTTCCATACATTTTTTCAACTCATGAGAAATATATCCATCCATCGAAGAAATGATTTTTTGCGCCTCGTTAAAAGCGATTTCAAAATCGGCAGATAATCCTTTTTTAATATTTAATACTGCAACTTCTAAAACCATATTTTATGTCCCTCATTGCGAGGCACGAAGCAATCTTCGCAATGGATTGTTTCGTGCCTCGCAATAAAGGTTTACTTAAACTTTTTCCAATAATTCCCTTACGTCTGTAATTCTACCTGTAACGGCAGCAGCAGCTGCGGTTAACGGACTTGCAAGCATCGTACGTGCATTAGGGCCTTGTCGTCCTTCAAAGTTTCTGTTTGATGTAGAAACACAATATTTTCCTGCCGGAATTTTATCCTCGTTCATGCCCAAACAAGCACTACAACCTGGTTCGCGGAGCTGAAAACCTGAAGCTTCGAATACTTTGTCCAGGCCTTCGGCTTTAGCTTGCGCTTCAACTTGTTTAGAGCCAGGTACAATCCAAACTTCAACACCAGTTGCTTTTTGTTTGCCTTTTACAAAATCGGCAACGGCACGTAAATCTTCAATCCTTGAGTTCGTACAGCTTCCGATAAATACATAGTCAACTGGTTTGCCCAATAAACTTTCATCGTCGTTGAAACCCATGTAATCCAGTGCTTTCTTATATGAAACCTGTTCTGTTGTTGGTTGAGCCAATGTTGCAGGTACTTTATCAGCAATACCGATACCCATTCCAGGGTTAGTTCCATAGGTAATCATAGGGGCAATGTCAGCCGCATCGAAAGTTAATACTGAATCGAATTTAGCATCTTCATCGCTATACAATGTTTTCCAGTAGGCAAGGGCTTGATCCCATTCTTCACCCTTCGGGGCAAACTGCCGTCCTTTAATGTATTCGAAAGTGGTTTGATCAGGGGCAATTAAGCCACCACGTGCACCCATTTCAATACTCATGTTACAAACTGTCATTCGGGCTTCCATGCTTAAGCTACGGATTGCCGAACCTGCAAATTCTACGAAATAACCTGTACCTCCGGCAGCAGAAATCTGGGCAATGATGTATAAAATAATATCCTTTGCACCAACACCTTGTCCAAGCGCTCCGTTTACTTCAATTTTCATGGTCTTAGGTTTCGATTGCAATAAGCATTGCGTTGCAAAAACCTGCTCTACCTGCGATGTTCCGATACCGAAAGCAATAGCGCCCAGAGCCCCGTGTGTTGAAGTATGGCTATCACCGCAAACCATCGTTTTTCCGGGTAGCGTGATACCCAGTTCAGGGCCGATTACGTGAACAATTCCCTGAAAAGGATGCCCTAAGCCGTAAAGTTCTATACCAAATTCTGCACAGTTTTTGGTTAGCATATCTACCTGATAGCGTGAAAGTTCTTCCTTGATTGGAAGTAGCTGGTTCAGCGTTGGTACGTTATGATCGGCAGTTGCAACCGTTTGCTGCGGGCGGAAAACAGGTAATCCGCGTTTACGTAAACCATCAAAAGCCTGCGGAGAAGTTACTTCGTGTATTAAGTGCGTATCAATGTATAAAATATCAGGAAATCCTTCTTCACTTTTTACAACGTGTGCGTCCCAAATTTTTTCTACTAATGTTTTTGACATTTTGTTATGTTTAATAAGACCTCGCAGGTTTTAAACCTGCGGAGTTTGTAAATGTATTATGCAGTTTTAATTGCCTTCATCGCAGTCATGGCTTTACGTAAAGTAGCACCAATCTGCTCAACTTGATGCGAACGGATTGCTTCGTTAACATCAATTAACTTTCTGTTATCTACTGCACCATCTTTACCTTCGTTAAAGTTTTTACCTACTAAGTCAGTATCCACTTTGGTCATAAAATCAGCTAACAAAGGTTTACATGCCTGGTCAAATAAGTAACAACCGTACTCAGCAGTATCAGAAATTACACGGTTCATTTCGAACAGTTTTTTACGGGCAATGGTGTTTGCAATAAGTGGCGTTTCGTGTAGCGACTCGTAATAAGCAGACTCTGGTTTGATACCCGCCTGAACCATAGTTTCGAAAGCCAGCTCAACACCTGCACGTACAAAAGCAACCATTAAAAGGTAGTTGTCAAAATACTCTTGCTCTCCGATTTTAACGTCACCTGCAGGCGTTTTTTCAAAAGCAGTTTCACCTGTTTCAGCTCTCCATTTTAATAGATTTTTATCACCGGCAGCCCAATCTTCCATCATGGTACGGCTAAATTCACCGCTCATAATATCATCCTGATGTTTTTGGAATAACGGACGCATAATGTCTTTTAATTCTTCCGAGATTTCGAAGGCTTTAATTTTAGCCACGTTGCTTAAGCGATCCATCATTGCCGTGATACCACCTTGCTTTAATGCTTCAGTAATTACCTCAACACCATATTGAACCAGTTTTGAAGCATAGCCTGCATCGATTCCTTTTTCAACCATTTTATCAAAAGACAGGATAGAACCTGTTTGCAATAATCCGCAAAGGATAGTTTGCTCGCCCATTAAATCTGATTTAACCTCAGCCACAAAAGATGATTTCAATACACCTGCTCTGTGACCCCCTGTACCTACGCAATAAGCTTTTGCTTGTGCCAGTCCTTTACCTTGAGGATCATTTTCAGGGTGAACAGCAATTAATGTAGGTACACCAAAACCGCGAACATATTCAGCTCTCACTTCACTTCCCGGGCATTTAGGCGCGACCATAATTACCGTCAAATCTTTACGGATCTGCATGCCTTCTTCCACAATATTAAATCCGTGAGAATATAATAATGTAGCGCCTTCTTTCATTAAAGGCATAATGGCATTTACAACTGCGGTGTGTTGCTTATCTGGTGTAAGGTTAATTACCACATCAGCACCAGGAATTAATTCTTCGTAAGTGCCAACATTGAAGTTGTTTTCGGTTGCATTTTTCCACGAATCCCTTTTACCTTCAATCGCCTCTTTGCGCAACGTGTAGCTTACATCTAAACCACTATCTCTTAAATTTAAACCCTGGTTTAAGCCTTGCGCACCGCAACCTACAATTACCAGTTTTTTGCCTTTTAGTGCGCTAATGCCGTCTAAAAATTCATTGCTGTCCATGAAATCGCAAACACCAAGCTGGTTTAATTTTTCTCTAAGAGGTAATGTGTTAAAATAATTTGACATCGTTTTTATTGGTTAATTTCTATTTATTATCGGTTTATGTTTTATTTATATTACTTTTTTTAGTGCCCATGCATAGCCATAATGCACATTGTCATGCCCAACAGTGGTGATCAGCACTTCTTCTATGCTTTTCATCTCCACACCATAGGTTGAGGTAGAAAAAGGAGTAATCGCCTTGAATACCCCTGCTGCATAGTCTTCTTTTATCTGGTCGATACTTTGCAGGGCTATTGCTTTTAGCTCAGCCACTTCTGTTTCAGTAACTGTGTATGTAGGTCGGGTATCTTTTTTGTAAAACTCATTGAACTTTACATTACTGGCATCAGCTACAAGCCCAGTACGAACATAACATAGCGTTTGAGTACTCACTACAATGTGACCAAAATTCCAGATGATGTTGTTGTTAAAACCATCGGGTATCGTATTCAGTTGCCCGATAGTCAAACCATCGATCAGTTGTATAAATGCCTTACGTGAATTGATGATAAATTCAAATATCTCGTCCATGCTGTTTGCTTACATTGTAAAAATCTTCTCGCCTTTGTCTAAAAACTCATTTTCTATAAGTTCTTCTCCTGGTTCAAAAGCTTCAAATTCTTTTAGTTTTTCGTGGAAACCTGCACTATCTTTAATAATGGCCACTCTTGCTGAGCGAACAAATTCTATCAGTTCATATGGCTCAAGCGCTTTAACCAATGCATCTGTTTCTTCTCTGTGTCCGGTAACTGCAAACACCGTATAATCTTTACGGATCACTACGGCACTGGCACCATACTGTCTCAGTAAGCGCTCTACAGTAACTTTTTCAGCAATTTCGTCTGTCGATACTTTGTAGAGGGCAAGTTCCTGCCAGATAATTTCCTCGTTGGTGTTGAAATATACCTTTAAAACCTCAACCTGCTTCTCGATCTGGCGGGCCAATTTTCTCACCACATCGTAACTTTCGGTTATAACGATGTTGAAACGGTGGATGCCATCAATTTCTGATGGAGAGGTATTTAAACTCTCGATATTGATTTTTCTTTTTGAAAAGATAATCGCGATTCTGTTTAATAAACCAATGCGGTTTTCAGCATATACCGTAATGGTATATTCCTGCTTACCTTCGAAATCGGCTTTTGCTATTTTATGTTCTAATGTGTTTTCAGTACTCATGATAATTTCTTTTGGCTTTAATCTTTCAGCTTACTTCAACCTGATCTCGCTTACGCTCATTCCCTGAGGAACCATTGGAAAAACATTGTTTTCTCTGCCTACCATCACCTCGAGTAAATAAGAACCTTCGTGGTTGATCATCGTTTCTAATGCATTTCTCAAATTAGCACGTTCATCAACTTTACTTGCTTCGATATAGTAAGATTTTGCTAAAGCGACGAAATCAGGACTTGTGATGTTAACAAAAGAGTAACGTTTATCATGGAACAACTGCTGCCACTGGCGAACCATGCCTAAGAAACGGTTATTTAAAATCAGAATTTTAACAGCCGCACCAAACTGCATAATTGTGCCTAATTCCTGCGGGGTCATTTGGAAACCGCCGTCACCAATGATCGCGATAACAGTTTTATCAGGCGCTCCGTATTTGGCACCAATTGCTGCAGGCAAACCAAAACCCATTGTGCCTAATCCACCCGAAGTAATATTGCTACGGGTATTATTAAATTTGGCATAACGGCAGGCTACCATCTGGTGCTGACCAACATCAGTAACAACTACAGCATCGCCGCCGCAGATTTCGTTAATGTTGCGTAACACTTCGCCCATGGTCATTTCATCACCTTCAGGATAAAGTTCCGGTGTAATCACCTGATCAATTTCCTGCTGATTGTAATCTCTGAATTTGGCAAGCCAATCCTCGTGCGTAGCGGCATTAACCAGATTGGTTAGCAATGGAAGTGTTTCTTTGCAATCTCCCCATACGCCGACATCTGCCTTAACATTTTTATCAATTTCGGCGGGGTCAATATCCAGGTGAATCACTTTCGCCTGTTTTGCGTATTTGTCTAAACGACCGGTAACACGGTCATCGAAACGCATCCCGATCGCAATTAAAACATCACACTCGTTGGTTAATACATTTGGGCCATAGTTACCATGCATGCCGAGCATACCCACGTTTAGGGGGTGTGAAGTTGGTATGGCACCATCACCCATAATTGTCCAGGCAGCTGGAATACCACTTTTTTCTATAAAATTTTTGAATTCCTGTTCAGCGCTGCCTAAAACAACACCTTGTCCGAATAATACGAAAGGTTTTTTTGCAGAATTGATTAATTCTGCAGCTTGCTGAATATATTCTACCCTAACCTTTGGTTTCGGGCGATAGGAGCGGATATGGTTACACTTAACATATTCAGGAAATTCCTCAACCTGTAGCTGCGCATTTTTTGTGATATCAATTAAAACCGGACCCGGTCTACCGCTTTTGGCAATGTAGAAGGCCTTGGCTAAAACCTCAGGGATTTCTTTAGCATCTGTCACCTGATAATTCCATTTGGTTACTGGTGTGGTAATATTAATGACATCAGTTTCCTGGAAGGCATCGGTACCCAGCAAGTGGGCAAAAACCTGACCAGTGATACAAACCAAAGGCGTGCTGTCGATTTGTGCATCAGCTAAACCTGTAACCAGATTCGTTGCACCAGGCCCACTGGTAGCAAAACAAACACCTACTTTACCACTTGTACGTGCAAAGCCCTGTGCAGCATGAATACCACCTTGCTCATGGCGAACCAAAATGTGCTCTAATTTGTCTGCATAATCGTATAATGCATCGTAAATCGGCATGATTGCACCGCCAGGATAACCGAAGATGGTGGTTACTCCTTCTTCAATTAATCCATTCAAAAGAACCTGTGAACCAGTTCCCTTGAATAATGTTTTAGAGGTTTCTGCTTGTGCCTCCGCTTGAATTGTATCTTGTGCAGTTTCCATAGTTATATTTTTGCGGTTCCTTATTCTTTTATATTAAACCCAATCCGCTCCCGATCATCCCTTTTCATATCATCACAATTTGCGATGATGGATTAATTTCCTAATATGACTTTTTAAGTTGTGACTTCATATCTAAAAATCACATTGGTACACTAATATTCATCGGTTACACAGCCGCTTGCAGCGTCTGATACCGTTTTAGCATATTTATACAAAACGCCTTTAGAAACTTTTAGTGCTGGCTGAACATATTTCGCTCTGCGCTCTGCAATCACTTCTTCGCTTACCTGTAAGCTGATGATGTTGTTAACCGCATCGATTAAAATAGGATCATTGTCTTCAACCAAACCAATTAAGCCGCCTTTATAAGATTCTGGAGTGATATGCCCTACTACAAAACCGTGAGTACCACCCGAGAAACGTCCATCAGTAATCAAGGCAACTGATTTTCCTAAACCTGCACCGATAATAGCGGAGGTTGGCTTTAACATTTCTGGCATACCTGGTGCACCAACAGGGCCAGAGTTTTTGATTACAATTACATCGCCGGGTTGAACACGACCGCTTGAAATACCGGCAATCAAATCATGCTCACCATCAAATACCCGCGCAGGGCCTTCAAATTTTTCACCTTCCTTACCGCTGATTTTCGCAACAGAACCTTTCTCTGCTAAATTTCCATAAAGAATTTGCAAGTGACCCGTTGCTTTGATCGGTTCACTTAATTTTTGAACAATTTTCTGATCGTAATCCATAATCGATTTCACATCAGCCAGGTTTTCAGCAACTGTTTTTCCGGTTACGGTTAAGCAATCGCCATGTAATAAACCTTCGTTCAATAAAAATTTCAATACTGCCGGAATACCTCCATATTGGTGTAAATCCTGCATTAAATATTTTCCGCTTGGTTTAAAATCAGCTAAAACAGGTGTTACATCACTCATCCGCTGAAAATCATCCTGTGTAATTTCAACACCGATTGCTTTACCCATCGCGATGAAGTGCAGCACCGCATTGGTACTTCCGCCTAATATAATAATCGAACGAATAGCATTCTCAAATGCTTTTCTCGTCATGATATCAGAGGGCTTAATATCTTTCTCTAATAAAACTTTGATGTATTTGCCGGCGTCTAAACACTCTTGTTTTTTCTCCGGACTTACGGCAGGATTCGAAGAGGAGTAGGGTAAACTCATACCCAAAGCCTCAATTGCCGATGCCATTGTGTTGGCGGTGTACATACCACCACAGGCGCCGGCGCCCGGACAGGTATGTTTAATAATCCCCTGATAATCTTCCTCAGATAAATTACCACAGATTTTCTGCCCCAATGCTTCGAAAGCCGAAACAATGTTTAATTCTTCTCCTTTGTAATGTCCGGGAGCAATTGTACCGCCGTAAACCATAATCGATGGACGGTCTAATCTGGCCATCGCCATAATGGCTCCGGGCATATTTTTATCACAGCCGGGAATAGAGATAATCCCATCATAATATTGTCCGCCGCAGATAGTTTCAATACTATCTGCAATTACATCACGGCTTACCAACGAATAGCGCATACCATCAGTACCGTTGCTCATTCCATCACTTACGCCAATGGTGTTAAAAACCAAGCCAACTAAATCATTTTTCCAGACCCCCGCTTTAACGTCTTTTGCAAGGTCGTTAAGGTGCATGTTGCAGGTGTTGCCATCGTAACCCATACTTGCAATACCAACCTGTGCTTTTGCCATATCTGCATCAGTTAATCCAATTCCGTAAAGCATCGCTTGCGCGGCGGGTTGAGTAGGGTCTTGTGTAAATGTCTTACTGTACTTGTTTAATTCGCTCATTGTTTAAAATGTATATTCTGGTTCTGTTAGTTGTTGTTATTGACTGTGTAATCCTTCTTCTGATTCTCGCCGCTCAGTAACTGATAATTTTTTCTGATACTAAATAATCACTTCATAGTTCACCTTTTCAAGCACCAGGTTTTTGTAAGCCCGTTGAATGGTGTAACCAATGGATTCCCGCCATAGAGAGCGAAAGATAATATCATCAATCGATGCAATCCCTGCAATTTCAGTGGCCGTTCCACATAAGAAAGCACTGTCGGCTTGCCTTAAATCTTCTACTGTCAGTTTTTTCTCAATGCACTCGATATCCAGTATCGTACACAATTCTTTTACCGTAGCCCTTGTAATGCCTGGCAGTATGTTGCCTAATGATGGCGTATATAATTTTCCGTCTTTTTCAATAAAGATATTCGCGCCAGATGCTTCTGCCACAAATCCATGCATGTCTAAAAGCAATGCCTCATCGTAACCTTTAATGTTGGCTGCGGTAGTTGCCAAAATGGAATTCACATAGCTTCCGCTTAATTTAGCCTCCATCGGAACAGATTTAGGATTTGGCCTTTCGTAGTCTGAAATGGTTAACTTCAACAGCTTATTTCCTGAATAGGCATCCCAGTCCCAGGCACAGATTAGAATGGAAACACCACTTGGCTCATTCAATTTCATATTTGGGTGACAAAATACCAGTGGGCGGATATAGGCATCTTTAAGCTTATTTAATGTGAGCAGCTTATAAGTTTCCTTAATCAGTTCCTGTTTGTCCCATGGGAATGGGATGTTGGCCAGCTGACAAGAACGCTCTAAGCGATCAAAATGCGCAGCAGCTTTGAATATCCGGTTTCCGTTATGGGTTTTATACGCCCTTATACCTTCAAACGCAGCGTATCCGTAATGTAATGACTGGCCATATAAATCCGTGCTGCTATCAACCGCTTTTTCAAACCGTCCGTCAAGATAAATAATCGTATTAGAATTATAGTATTTCATAATACACTGTTTTGTTATTTAAAAAAAGCGTCCTGTTTGTATCAGGACGCTTTAGGTATATTTAGTTTTTTAATATCTATTTAAATTGCGTCCGCTGTTTGCCCCATAAAATCAGGAGTAGTAGGTTCAGGATAATGACAGACAACAACACAACATTTCCAGCCGCAATTGCAGAAGTGTTGTTTAAAAAAGTGTTGTTTTGAATTGTCATTATTTCTCGTTGCTTTATAAATACCAATTTAGTTTTTGGTTCATTAATATGCAAGAGAAATCAGAAAAAAGTGAAATAAGAACATTATTTGTTTTTTGTGATTACATTCAGAATTATATTCTTATTGAGAGTGGAATTAGTGATTTAATGCCGATAGCCGTAGACCAAATATCAAAACGGTATACGGTATGTTTGTTATGCGTGCATTGTAAATTTTATGTTTTTCTTCCTGAAATCCGATTCCGGGACTGAAAATTTAAAATTATGGCTGTTTTTTGGCGCTGAATCATTACGTCATGGATATACCTTTTAATCGGTGTGATGCCTATCCTGTTCTCACACAATCGCTATAGCTGGCCACGAACATTTCCTTCAACACTACACTCTCCTCCTTTTTGATAAATTGCTAATACATTCAGCAGGTTGGTAAACAAAAAAGCCTTTCCGAAATTAATCGAAAAGGCTTATTATTAGTCTTTTATTTATTTTAAGCAATACCTTCTGCTAAAACAACAATCTTGTTATGAATGGCTTCAACTACACCACCTTTAATAAACAGGCGTTGTTCATCAGCTTTTCCTGCTTTGATAATAACTTCTCCATCTTCTAAAGTAGAGATGATAGGGGCGTGGTCTTTTAAGATCTGAAACGAACCTAAAGTACCAGGAACCGTAACTGCTGTTACTTCACCCTCGAAAACTTTTTTATCTGGAGTTAATATTTCTAAATTCATTCTTTTTAGATTTCAGTATCAAGTAGCTGGTATCAAGTATCAGGATTACATTTTCAACCTTGATACATGATACTCAAATCTCAATACTAGTTCGCTTCTGCTAATAATTTTTTACCTTTTTCGATTGCATCTTCAATGCTACCAACTAAGTTAAATGCAGCTTCAGGATACTCATCAACCTCACCATCCATGATCATGTTAAATCCTTTGATGGTATCTTTAATGTCAACCAATACACCTTTTAAGCCTGTAAATTGTTCAGCCACGTGGAATGGTTGAGATAAGAAACGTTGTACACGACGAGCTCTTGATACCACCAATTTATCTTCCTCAGATAATTCGTCCATACCTAAGATCGCAATGATATCCTGTAATTCTTTATAACGTTGTAGAGTTTCTTTCACACGTTGTGCAGTATTATAGTGCTCATCACCCAAAACAGCAGGAGAAAGGATACGTGAAGTAGAATCCAACGGATCTACCGCAGGGTAAATACCTAACTCAGCAATTTTTCGCGAAAGTACAGTAGTTGCATCTAAGTGGGCAAATGTTGTTGCCGGTGCAGGGTCAGTTAAATCATCCGCAGGAACATAAACTGCCTGTACTGATGTAATTGATCCACGTTTGGTTGAAGTAATACGCTCCTGCATTAAACCCATTTCAGTTGCCAGTGTTGGTTGGTAACCTACTGCTGACGGCATACGACCTAATAAAGCCGACACTTCAGAACCTGCCTGAGTAAAACGGAAGATATTATCAACGAAGAAAAGGATGTCTTTTCCAGCGCCTTCGCCATCACCGTCACGGAAATATTCTGCAACCGTTAATCCTGATAGTGCTACACGTGCACGTGCACCAGGAGGCTCGTTCATCTGACCAAAAACCAATGTTGCTTTTGATTCTTTTAATTTTTCAGTATCAACTGCTTTCAAATCCCATCCACCTTTTTCCATTGAGTGTAAGAAATCGTCACCATAGTTGATTACACCTGACTCGATAAACTCACGAAGTAAATCGTTACCCTCACGAGTACGCTCACCAACACCCGCAAATACTGATAAACCAGCATAAGCTTTGGCGATGTTGTTTACCAGCTCCATGATTAATACCGTTTTACCTACACCAGCACCGCCGAATAAACCAATTTTACCACCTTTTGCATAAGGCTCTAATAAATCGATTACTTTAATACCTGTAAAAAGTACTTCAGTTTCAGTAGATAAATCTTCGAACTTAGGAGGAGTTGCGTGGATAGGGCGACCGTCTGTTTTATCAACTGCGTTGATACCGTCAATCGCTTCTCCAACTACATTAAATAAACGACCTTTAATCTGGTCGCCAACTGGCATTTTTATCGCAGCACCAGTGTCAACTACGTCCATTCCACGAACTAAACCGTCTGTAGAGTCCATCGAGATTGCACGAACGCGATCCTCACCTAAGTGTTGTTGAACTTCTAAAACAATTTTTTGTCCATTTTCTTTCGTTATCTCTAACGCATCGAAAATTTTAGGTAGATGGGCATCATTAGCAAAGCTAACGTCAACCACAGGGCCGATAATTTGTGCTATTTTTCCTAAGTTAGGCATATCTGTTGTGAGTATATTTATTATAGTCAATGAATTAAAGCTGTTTAAAGGGGGCTCAATTCGGTTGGCAAAGTTAAGTTATTATTAGTAAATTTTAAATATATATTATAAGTTTTTTTAAGGGGATTTTATGTGGTGGTTTAGCCTCAAAAAACACCCTTAAAATTTTAGTTTCTAAAGCATTTAAAACACATTATTCGGAATTAAAAAGTGTAACCAATTCCAATGCCTAAAGTCAGCAACGAATCTTCACCGGTGAATAACAACAATCCTGTTCTATACATTAATCCTCCCGTTGGTTTTTGATGCCTGAAGCCTGCCCTCACAATAAGCGGAGTATTAACCGCTTCATTTTTGAAATCATAATCGTAACCATTAATGGTGAGCAGCTGACCGGAAAAACCACTAAGGGGCTTTAATATCGTTACGCCCAAACCACCTTCAAAGAAATTTTTAGAAGTCCTGCTCCCGCTGATCAATAAGTTCGCTTCAACCGGGACAATAATTACATTTTGGAGCGTAGAGAAACCAACCCTTGGCGCAATTTTTAAATGATTGTTTAATTGAAAAATCCTGTCGTAGTTAATGGAATAAACACCACCATTCCCAAGTAATTCGGCATAGACACTATTTCGCTTCATGCCTGTATCGGCAGATGAAGTTTCCTGGGCTGACCCTGCCAGGCTTAAAAGTAAAAAAAATGAGAGGAGTGTTAACTTCATGATTATATTTGGCTATACTATATGAGAGAATTATCTCGTCACAAAGCTATTACAATTAACCATTTCATCATACTTAAATTTTAATTTTTTGAAAACAATTTTGGTAACCGGAAGCAATGGTTTACTCGGGCAGAAAATAACCGAAAAAGTTATAGCCGGGGGAAGAGTTAAGCTTGTCGCCACATCCAAAGGTAAAAATCGCTTTCCTTCCAGTTCAGGGTATCAGTATGCTGAAATGGATATTTTAAATCCTGAACAGGTAAAAGATGTTATAACACTTTATCAGCCCGATGCCATCATCCATACCGCTGCGATGACAAACGTCGATACCGCTCAGGCCAATCAGGAAAGCTGTTATCAGTTAAATGTTGTGGCCGTTAATACATTAATATCGGTTTGCGAAGCCAACAATATACAGCTGATACATCTAAGTACCGATTTCGTGTTCGATGGCGATGCTGGTCCATATAAAGAAAATGATCAAGTCAATCCGCTCAGCTATTATGGTGAGTCGAAAGTTTTAGCTGAACAGGCGCTTAAAAAGTCTAACATTCACTGGACAATCATCAGAACGATTCTCGTTTATGGAATTACAAATGATATGAGCAGGAGCAATATCGTGCTTTGGGCAAAAGGTGCTTTGGAAAAAAGACTGCCTGTAAATGTGGTAAACGACCAGTGGCGCATGCCCACATTAGCTGAAGATCTGGCCGAAGCATGCCTGCTGGCTGCAGAACAAAGCGCCGGAGGGGTTTACCACATCTCGGGTAAAGATTACATGAGTATTGCTGATATTGTGCGAAAAGTTGCCGATTATTGGACTCTGGATCATTCAATCGTTACAGAAGTCAGCTCGCAGACTTTAAATCAATCTGCCACGCGCCCGATGCGAACAGGTTTTGTGCTGGATAAGGCGGTTGCTGATTTAGGCTATAGTCCGCATAGTTTCGAAGAGGGGTTGAAGATGCTCGATGACCAAATGAAAGGCAGGCAGCAGGTTTAATAATAAAGCAATTAATAATAATATATGTCACTACAAATTGGCGATCAGGCCCCGGATTTTAAATTATACAGTTCAGATTTAACTGAAGTTTCGTTATCTGCCTTCAAAGGTAAAAAAGTAATTATACACTTCTTTCCAATGGCCTTTACAGGAACCTGCACGGAGCAGCTATGCACCATGCGCGATAATTTCAGTTATTACGAAGGTATCAATGCACAGGTTTTAGGTATTTCTGTCGATTCTCCATTTTCTCTGGCTAAATTTAAAGAAGTACAGAATTATCAGTTCCCACTGTTATCTGATTTCAATAAAGATGTATCTGAAGTTTATGATGCTTTATATCCAGAATTCGTGTTCGGATTAAAGGGTGTTTCTAAAAGAGCCGCTTTCGTGATTGATGAAGAAGGAAAAATTATTTATGCAGAAGTTTTAGAAGACGCAAAAGAATTGCCTGACTTCAAGCAGATTAACGAGGTTCTGGCCAATTAACTTGTGTACTGCGAAATAAAAACTGTCATTTTTTTTAAAATTTAATTGGAAATTTAAAACTCAGTTTATACCTTTGCAGTCCGTTAACGATACGGAAATGCATTTGTAGCTCAATTGGATAGAGCATCTCACTACGGATGAGAAGGTTTGGGGTTCGAATCCCTACAAGTGCACTTAAGGGGATGATTGTTAAATCATCCCTTTTTTATTCACAATCATCACTCCTAAATCTCTCATTCTAAAATAATTAATTGATAGAAGGTTCATTATCGTAGGTGTTCGATAGATGCCGTTTTCATAATAGAGGTTCGAGTCGAACACCAAATCTATATACTCCTGCTTTTCCAACGTATCAAACTGATAAAAGATTGATTTATATCTCTCAATCTTCAAGCTACTTCAGGTGTTTGCAAATGGCATTACCATGTTAATAGTTAACTGGGTTCTTAATTGGTTATAACATGGGTTCTACTCCGGTTTAAAAATATAAGTACGCAGCGGAAGTTAGAAGAGAACGGTGGTCTATACGAACTGCAAAAATCTTCTCAATAATATCCATTTTTAGCATAGGTTAATTTCATATTAGTCGCCTTACCCTCCAAAATGGGATCAGCAGCGATGGGAACAGAGGGAATGGTAACCGATGTGTTGGACGAGAGTGCTTCGAGTAATGGCCAGGGTTTTGCGTCCTCCGCTCAGGGTGATTATCTCAAGGATCAATCGAGCCATTAACAGGATAGGATAAAAAATGAACTAATGAGGGTGCTGAAGTATCAGAACAGCGAAGGCCAGCCTCACAAACGTTAGGCTGGTCTTCGCTGTTCTGCAATTAATTGTGCAGAACCTGATTGATGGTTAGTCTTCCGTCGGCAGCATCTGTAAAGTAGAAGTCGTAAATTTTTCCCGACTGAAGGCCGGAAATGTTGAAGGCTCCAAGGGAATCACCTGAAGAGGTACTACTCAATTGGATAGACAGAGTGCCCGGGTCGACAAATTTATATCCCGTATCTTCATTTCTGGTGATGTTGTTTTGCAATTCTCCGCCACTTGAATCTTTGATTCTGATATTAGCGGGCGCGTTGTCACTAAAATGGATGAATTTTATCTTTACCTTTCCGGAATTGGGCGCGCTCAGATTGTCCGTAAAATATTTGATTCTCGTTTTGCTACCCTGGCCAACCAGATAAACTGTTTGGGATATGGTATTGGCAGTAAATATCTCCCCCGAAGCATACACTGAACCATTTGCATTCTTAAACTCAGCAACCAGTCTCGTTCCTGACGGACTGCTAATGTAATCAGTTGCATCCTGATATTTTAATCCGCCCGGTACCAGTATATTTCCTGCGAGGGTAAAACTCTGCGGCGTGGATGTAGCCGAAGCATTTACAACTTTAAGATTAAACTGCCCTGTGTCATCTATATTGTTTTTTTTACAAGAATAAAATGTAGCGGAAAATAAGAGCGCGATAGCAATAAACGCTTGATGTGTGATTTTCGATGTTTTCATATTTATGTTTTTTATAAGTGTTCAAACACCGGCTAGATATATTTAACTTTTATACCTATGTTTTTCGTTTTATTGACGTTGATCTGAAATTGCCCGAATTTAGGTTTCTTTAGTTTTTCCATAAAAAAGTTTGAAAATCCAAAACCCTCTTTGGGCACCCCGATGAAATTTTTATCAATCCTTCCGTTGGCATTTTCATCATCCACCAGTGTAAATCCATACACACCTGATTCTATTGAAAACTTGACCGTTGTAGATCCACTCTCGATTTCGTTTTTCTTGAAAATGAGCTGTTTGTATGGCTGTTCGTTTTCATAAGACAATTCATCCCTATAGATTTGAATAATCAGGTTTCCTTTAGTAGTTCGGATGCCGTTCACATTTACGACAGCTTCTACAGGAACGGCTTTCTTGGATGAAAAGGAAAGGAGTGTAAGGCCAAGTAAGATATTTAGCCCAAGAATAATTTCTCTGTTCATAATTTTAAGATTTAAGTATTTATTTAGAACCCAAAGGTATTGGTGGCTATGATTCTATGAAAGACAAATGTCGCCGTGGCGGACATAATAGCTTCTAAACGGTCATATTCGGGAGATGAAAGTTAAGTGCTAGACTCCATTACAGATTTTTTCTAACTCAATTGTTTTGCCCTTAATAGGCTGATTTCAGTCGCTTTGTCCTCTTGGGCTTCGATTTTGTCCTCTTCACCTCTTTTGAATTGTAATGGTTGCCAATCATTATTAAGTTTGTAACTATGGTGCTAAAACTGAACGTTAAACGCCTAAACCGGCTAAGCTGGTTGCTGGCAGCCATTATTGGGTTGATTTTTTATGTGATCTATTTTAACAATGGCCCAAGGACATCTTTATATCCATATACATTACTTTCATTCCTGGCAATTGCCCTGATAGGACACGTGGATGTATCGGTAATGGTATTTTTGGGTAGAAGCTTTTCAATAAAATCAAGGCTTTTTACCCTTTATAGAGTATTGGTGACTTATCCGGTCAGTATTTTGGTTTATCTCCTGCTATGGCCATTATGCGCTTACCTGGCCCATTACCAGAAGGAAATCTGGAGTATTAATTTGTTTCTGGCATTCGTTGCTTCCGGAATTTTAATGAACTCAATGGTCTTGATCATGCACGATTCGGTACTTCTTTATGAACATCGCCTTCAGGCAGATTTGGAGGTAGAGAAGCTTCGCGCTTCGAACGCAGAAGCCAAGAACCTGCTTCTGAAACAGCAGATTCAACCACACTTTCTCTTTAACGCCCTCAATACACTGAAAGCGCTTTACCACAAAAATCCTTTAAGCGCAGATGACTACATTGTTCATATGGCTTCTTTCCTCAGGACCGCTATCTCGAAGCAATACACTAACCTTTCTACTTTGAACCAGGAACTGGAATTTCTGAACAGCTATCTCGAAATGCAGCGGATTCGTTTTGGGCAGGCGCTTCAATGCACCATCGAAATTGATGAGCACGATAAGGAGCACTTTTTTTTACCTTCACTTTCCCTTCAACCCTTATTAGAAAACGCTCTTAAGCATAATAATTTCACACCATCCAGCCCACTGATTGTACACATAAAAAAAGTGGGTGATTGGCTGGTGATCAGCAATAATTTGCAAAAGAAATGGGTCAACATTTCATCAACAAATTCCGGTCTGGCGAACCTTGCTGAGCGTTATCAGCTCTATTCGGGAGATGAAATTCTGATTAAAAATGATGGTGGAGTATTTTCAGTAAGTATTAAACTTTTAAAAAATGAAGATAGTCATAATTGAAGATGAGCTTTTAGTTGCCGAAGATTTGGAAAAAAGTTTCCGGATACTGCTGCCTGGGCCGGTCGATATCGATAAGATTGGCTCAGTAAAAGATGGAATAGCCTATTTTTCAAATTTTCCACCACCTGATTTAATCTTTAGTGATATTCAGTTGGGTGATGGATTGAGTTTTGAAATATTTATCGCCTGTCAAACAGACGTGCCGGTAATTTTCTGTACTGCATACGATGAGTATGCACTGGATGCTTTTAAGGCTAACGGAATAGACTATATTTTAAAACCTTTTTCTTCCAATACACTGAGTGCAGCATTGCAAAAATATAATCAGCTGAAGCAACGTTTTTCATCTGCACAGACTCCTCAGATGGAGGCGCTTCTTCAACTTATGTCCAGTTCTGCGGCTCAACAGAGTTCTTCGGTGCTGGTATACCATCAGGATAAAATTATTCCCATAGCGATAGAAGAAATAGCCCTTTTTTATCTCTCGCATGAAGTTTTGCATTTGCTTACTTTTTCAGGAAAAATCTACTATCCCAATAAAACCCTTGATGAGATGGAAAGGGCTTGTGGCTCTACGTTCTTTAGGGCCAATCGTCAGTTTCTTGTTTGTAGGAAAGCCATTCTCGATGTGTCCAGTTTCTTCACCAGAAAACTTTCAATTAATCTGAGGGTGGCTTTAGATGAACGGATATACGTAAGTAAAGTTAAGGCGCCGCTTTTTCTAAAATGGCTGGCAAACGAATAATCTTGATGGATTTTTTCGATCCAGCTTAAGTACATTTCCGGTTTAATTTTGTCCGCTTCACTGGGTTTTTCCTTTTCTAAACTTGTTTTAACCAACACATTTGTGTCAAATAAACAACAGGGGCATTCAACCCAGATAATTAGATTAGAAAAACAATTTATGAAAAAGCTATTATTATTTTCAGCATTTTGCATCTTACTATCCAGCAAAGGATATAGCCAGGGTTTCATGAAAAAACTATCCCAGAAACTTGAATTTGGGATAAAGGCAGGTGGAAATTACAGTGACTTCGGAGATGCAGGTTTTAGTACTGATCCCCTTGCAGGCTTCCATGCCGGAGCAACCATTGCTTTTAAAGTGACCAATAATTTCCTGATTCAGGAAGAATTCCTCTATTCACAGCAAGGGGCAAAAGTGCTTGCAGGTCCGTTGGGTTCGCAGGAGATTAAACTTTCGTATGTGAATGTACCCATCCTTTTAAAATACAGGACTAATTTCGGGCTGTTTGTAGAAGCAGGTCCTCAGGTGAGTATAAAAGTCAAAGAGGATATTGCAGGTTTCCAAGATGCCGATTTCGCAAAGAAGGTTGATTTCGGCGTGGCTGGGGGTATTGGTTTTCAGTCGAAGATGGGATTAGGCATAGGCGCCAGGTACATTTACGGAATTGAAAAGGTGATGGAGAACCCCAGCGCGGTATTGGGGGAATTTAAAAACAATAATATTCAGGCAAGTATTTTTTACAGATTTTAATTGATTCCAAACCCCAATTAATTACAATTTGAATCCCGGTTGCCATTGGCTGCGGGATTTTTTAGTATTAGCTTCATGTTTGTCCGCTTATCGGGATATCAACCTGATTACCTGTTTTTCGAAAGCAGGTTTTTTTTAATCCTGCTCAGTGTTTCCGGAGCAATTCCCAGATAAGAAGCGATTAAGTTTTGTGGAATCCTTTCGGTAATTTGTGGGCTCGACTCCAGCAATTGCAGATAACGTTCTTCTGCATTATGCGTAATGGTGCTCATCAACCGGCGTTCTTTCGTTACCAGGCTGTTCTGGTATAAAATTCTGAAGTAACGATCCATAATCGGTACAGCCAGTGTGAGGGCCTCATAATCATTTCTCGAAAGCGTCAGCAATTCTGAATCCTCAATGGCATCAATGTTAAAAACTGCTGGCTGGCCGGTAAGAAAACTGTTGAAATCTGATAGCCACCATCCTTCCCAGCCAAAAATACTCATGTGTTCGCTGCCCTTATCATCGATGTTGTAGGTTCTGAGTAAACCTTTCGCCACGAAAACAAGATTTTTACAAATCTCTCCTTCCTGCAACAGGTACTGTCTTTTTCTTAGTTTCTTGGGCGAAAAGAAGCCGGCTATCAGCACCTTGTCTTCGTTGCTAAGGGAAACTTTTTCTTCAATGTGACTGAAGAGTACGTTGATCATTTTTGAAATGTTTTATGCAAATATAAGTTTTCATTCATCTAATAGGCGATTGATCCATGTCATCTGTATTTGTTGACACAGGTCAAGTGCCGTCTGCACTGGCTGCGTTATTTTTGTATACAAATCTTTAACAAGGCAACCTGCTCAGGCAGGGGCGGCAATTAAGTAAAAATAGTATGGATAAAATAGCATTAGTAGTAGGTGCAAGTGGTATCGCAGGTAGTAATCTGGCCATAAAACTCATTTCACAAGGATGGAATACCTATGGGTTAGCGCGTACACCAAATCTGGAAATTGAGGGCCTGCAACCTGTTGCGGCCGACCTCCTGGATCCTGAAGGCTTAAAAAATAGCCTGGCAGATATCAAACCCACTCACGTGTACATCACCACCTGGATGCGCAATGATACCGAGGCAGAAAACATCAGGGTTAATAGCATGATGGTCCGTAACCTGCTTGATGTTTTGTCGGTGCACCAATCTGTACAGCATGTGGCATTGGTAACCGGACTGAAACATTATTTAGGCCCTTTTGAAGCCTATGCTCAGGATGGTTTCCTGCCGGAAACGCCTTTAAGGGAGGAACATCCACGATTAGAAATCGAAAACTTCTATTACGCCCAGGAAGATGAAGTGTATGCCGCTGCTGCGCGCGATGGTTTCACCTGGAGTATTCACAGGCCACACACTGTAATTGGCCAGGCCGTTGGTAATGCCATGAATCTCGGTACCACGCTGGCTGTTTATGCAACCATTTGTAAAGAAACAGGGCGACAGTTCAGGTGGCCTGGCTCTTCAGCACAATGGAATGGCCTGTCAGATGTAACCGACGTCAATGTGCTGGCAGATCAACTAATCTGGGCTTCAACTACCGAAAGAGCAAAAAATGAAGCTTTCAATGTAGTGAATGGCGATGTGTTCCGCTGGAGCAGGCTATGGAATAAGCTGGCCGCATATTTCGGGGTAACGGCGGTTGGTTTCGAAGGTACCATTAAACCGCTCGAAACAGAGATGGCCAATGATGGAGAAATCTGGAAAAGCATTGCACGCAAATACAATCTCAAAGAAACAGAATTAAAACGACTGGCTTCTGCATGGCATACCGACCTTGATCTGGGTAGACCCATCGAAGTCATGACCGACATGTCGAAAAGTAGAAAACTTGGATTCCTGGTTTTCAAGGATACAGAAGAAGCATTTTACCAGCTATTCGATCAGTTACGCCGATCAAATTTAATACCTTAAGCAAACACGGAAAGAGAATCAGTTTATGATTCTCTTTTCTTTAAAACTGCCCGGTTTTCAAATAAATTGTCAATTATAAAACTCATCTAAATTAATAATTATATATTTGCAGCCTTGAAAGGCAACACATTGTGTGATTTTCTATTTAGTTAAAGCCATAGGAATAAGGCTTTTTTAATTTTAAAGACAACCTAAACCACGTTAATGCTTAATTTAGTTCTCTTTGGCCCTCCAGGGGCGGGTAAAGGCACCCAATCTGAAAAACTGATCGAAAAATATCAGTTAGTACATGTTTCAACAGGCGATCTTTTTAGAGCACACGTTAAAGGCGAAACAGAATTAGGAAAAAAAGTTAGTCAATTGTTAGCTGATGGTGAATTGGTACCTGACGCCATTACAATCGCAATGCTTGAAGAAGAAGTAGATAAAAACCCTGAAGCAAAAGGATTTGTATTCGATGGTTTTCCGCGTACTGTTCCTCAGGCAAAAGAACTTGATTTATTTTTAGAGCGTAAAGGCAGTAACATCGCCGGCGTAATTGCACTGGATGTAGATCAGGACGAACTGACTAAACGCATCGCTGAACGTCACAAAGTAAGTGGCCGTCCGGATGATGATGCGGAGAAGTTGAAAAAACGTATTTCAGAATACTTTGATAAAACAATCCATGTATTGCCTTATTATGAGGAGCAAGGGAAGTTGAAAAAAGTGAATGGAATTGGTGAAATAGAAAAAGTTTATAGTGATCTTTGCGCTGTAATCGATCAATTCTAAATAATTGAATTTTTGTTTAATGGCGGAAAAGATTTAGATTTTTTTCCGCCATTTTTTATTTTATAAATAAGTAATATGTCTCAGGGTTCGAATTTCGTAGATTATGTAAAGATTTGTTGCCGTTCTGGCAAGGGCGGGGCAGGTTCTGCACATTTACACCGTGATATTTTAACATCTATGGGTGGACCTGATGGTGGTGATGGCGGTCGCGGCGGTCACATCATTGTGAAAGGCAGTATTCATATCTGGACATTATTACATTTAAAATACCGCAAGCACATTATTGCCCAGGATGGTGGCGCCGGAGGAAGTTCCCATAAATCGGGTAAGCAGGGAGAGGATGAAATTCTCGAAGTGCCGCTAGGCACTATTGCCAAAGATGCCGAAACCGGTGAAGTTCTTTTTGAAATCACCAAAGATGGCGAAACTAAAGTGCTAACTGCCGGTGGTCGTGGCGGATTGGGGAACGCCCACTTCAAAAATTCAGTACAGCAAACCCCTCGTTTTGCACAGCCAGGAGAACCCGGTAAAGAAATCTGGAATATCCTTGAACTGAAAGTTTTAGCTGACGTAGGTCTGGTAGGATTTCCGAATGCAGGCAAATCTACCTTGCTTTCCGTAGTTTCTGCCGCAAAACCCGAAATTGCAGATTATCCGTTTACCACCATCGTACCCAACTTGGGGATTGTCAGTTACCGTGGAGGCAAATCTTTCGTAATGGCCGATATTCCCGGAATTATTGAAGGTGCTTCGAAAGGTAAGGGTTTAGGATATCGCTTTTTAAGGCATATTGAACGTAATTCTGTATTGTTGTTCATGGTTCCTGCCGATACCAGCCGTAGCATAAAAGAAGAATACGAAATTTTAAAACGTGAATTGCAATCCTATAATCCCGAGCTGATGCAGAAGCCTCATGTGCTGGCCATTACCAAATCTGATATGCTTGATGAAGAGCTGATGACAGAAATGAAACAGGATCTGCCTGCCGTTCCTTCAATTTTTATATCGTCGGTAGCGCAAAAAAATCTCTTAGAATTAAAAGACATGCTTTGGAAGGCTATTGAAGGATAGTGAGCTATTCTAAGGATTAACTTCGTAAACGGTCTACTGCCAGTCCTATCCACTCCTTGAATAGCATTTCCCAGCCACCAAGCGCAGAGGCACTAGGTATAATGAAATCGGCAAAATCAATCTGATCCGGTCCGGCAAAGTTTGTTGGATAGTATTCGATTTTATGTTTTGATTGCCTGTCGAAAATCATCTTCGCCCGGGGGATATGCCATGCGCTTGTAATCACCAGTATTTTCGCGTCAGGTTTTACTTTCCCAATTAGCCCGATGCTGTTTCTTGCATTTTCTACAGTATTCCTGCTTTGATTTTCAACTAATAAAGCCGAGTCAGGTATACCAATCAGTTTTAAGTAATTGATTACGAGATCGGCTTCTTTGACTTCGTTATCTAACAGGTTCGCACTACCGCTGGCCACTAATATTTTATCTATCTGGTTACTTTTAAAAAGCGAAACGGCCTGAAACAATCTGTCGCCGGCTCCCGAAAAAGCAATTTTATTGTTCCGTTTGTTAAGCCCCGAAAAGCCCCCCAGCACAATGCCAACATCGTAATGCCTTCTCTCAGGATATCCCGCTTCATAGGCATTCATCACCGTGCCAAGCAGCGCCCCATTCGAAAAAAAGAGCAGTAAACCAACAGCAGCATAAAGAATTTGTTGCTTATGTTTCTTCGATAATGCTGCCCAGATTAAAAGTGCAACTACCCATATAATGGGTTTGATGAGAAACATTAAAATTTTAGACAGGATAAAGATCATTTAAAGATATTATCCTGTAAAATTAAAAAAATGTTTCAATCTTATCCCTGACCCTCCTGAACCTGACCATTTTCATGCGCATGCTCCAGAATCTCTTTAATATCCGATTTAGGTTTTTTCGCTACCTTATGCTTGAAATGAGGGATCTCCTGCGCTACAATATCTTCCTCAAAAGCCTCAACTCCAAAGACCTTCTCTCTTAAAAGGTTGTATTTGTCTTGAAAACCATATCCAAGGTTTCTGGCGCCTTTTGCTATTTTCCCTCTTGTACCACTACCGCTGTCTGGCGCAAATAATACACTTATTACTGCACCTGCTGCTAAACCTGCTACCAGGGCAAGCGCAACCTGAACGTTATTATCCGACTTCTGCGTTAAATATTTTCCGATTAACTTTCTGTACTTCATGATCTTGTATTTTATAAGTGCAACAACCCGGGGGATAGAAAGTTTTATTATACATCTACCGAATTTCAAAAAAGATAGGGATGTTACCCAAAATGTGACGATAAACCACAATATTTGGAACTATAAAAATTAATGATAATGGTAAAAGCAACAATCAATAAAGAACACTATGCCTGTTCAGTTACAAATGGTTCACATGAAATCATCGTGGATGAGCCTGTAGAATTAGGCGGCACCCACAAAGGATTTGCACCCAAGGGCCTTTTGATGGCTTCTTTAGCATCATGTGTAGCCATTACGTTAAGAATGTATGCCGACCGTAAAGAATGGCCGGTTGATAAAATTGAGGTTGAGGTAAATATTGGTACAGAAAATAATGAAACCGTTTTTTTTGAAGAAATTACCTGTACAGGCCAGTTAACCGATGAACAAAAAACAAGATTGGAAGACATTGCTTCAAAATGCCCGGTGAGTAAACTTTTAACGGTTGGACATGAAGTTCGTTCGAAGGTTTTGTAAAAGGTGCAAAACTCGTCTGTGCAATCCTGAAAAGCTTTAATATCTTTGTATTTAATTCAGTTTTTTGCTGAAGCTAACACTATTTATGGCCACTGAAATTAAATGTCCGAACTGTTCCCATGTTTTTCCAATGGAAGAAGCCATGGCTGAAGATTATAAAAAAGAGCTGAGAGAAAAGGCTGCTGCCTATGCCAGGCAGAAGGACGAAGAGTATCAGCGCAAACTTCAGGTTTTTGAAGCAGATAAACAGCAGCAACATAAAGCTTTTGAAGCCAGACTTGTTGAGGAAAAAAATAAGCTGAAAGGCGATTTAGAAGAGAATCTGCGTAAAAGTATCGCTTCAGATTATGAAAATAAACTGCAAATGCTTGAAGGTTCTGCCAAAGACAACGCAGAAAAGTTAAGGCTTGCCCGCGAAAAAGAATTACAGTTTTTAAAACGGGAAGAAAGTTTACTGTTAAAAGAACAGGAGCTTGAGTTGTCCATGCAACGTAAAATGCAGGAGCAACGGAATGAACTGGTAGAACAGATCCGAAAACAGGAAGCCGAGAAAAACAGCATAAAAGATACAGAACACCAGTTGCGTTTAAAGGAACTGGAAAAACAGCTCGATGACCAGAAAAAACTGGCGGAGGAGATGAAGCGAAAAGCGGAGCAAGGCAGCATGCAGTTGCAGGGAGAGGTACAGGAGCTAATTCTGGAAGAACTGCTTCGCAGTAATTTTCCCTTTGACGTAATAGAAGAAGTAGGCAAGGGCGTTCGCGGAGCAGATTGTGTGCAGGTTGTACGCAACCAGTTTGGGCAGGAGTGCGGAAAAATCATTTACGAGAGCAAACGCACAAAAGACTTTGGCGGCGACTGGATTGAGAAACTCAAAAAAGACATGCGCAGCATGGGCGTTGATGTTGCTGTAATTGTTAGTCAGTGTTACCCCAAAGGCATGGATTGCTTTGGGCAGAAAGATGGCGTTTGGATTTGTTCTTTTGAAGAAGTAAACGCAGTTGCATACGTGTTGCGTGATGGTATTCTGCGTCTATCGACTGCCATGAAATCGCAGGAAAACCGTGGGGATAAAATGCACATGCTTTACGACTATTTAACAGGAGCAGAATTCTCCGAGCAATGGAAAGCCATCCGCGAAGGTTTTATGAGCATGAAACTATCTATTCAACGCGAACGCGATGCCATGGAGCGCCTTTGGAAAGCACGCGAGAAGCAGCTGGAAAAAGTTTTACTCAACGCCACCCATATCCGTGGCTCCATTGAGGGAATTGCCGGAAGCGACAGCATTCAGCTCAGTTTAACTGATGATGATGATGAAACTTTGCTCCTCGATTAATAATGATAGCTATAATAAAAGAATGATACCTAAATTATATAAAGTGAATAAAAACAATACCCAAGTGCTTAACCTCTCTAACCTTCTGGCATTCATTTGCATTTTGCTTATTTCCGGGAACGTTTCCGGTCAGCAATTAAAATCACCGGATGCCAACCTGATCGCTAATTTTTCTTTAGCAGAAGGCGGTGTGCCAACGTACAGTTTGAAGTATAAAGGTAAAGATGTTATCAAAACCAGTAAGCTTGGTTTGGAGCTCAAAGATGGAAAAAATTTAACCAACGGTTTTACCATCAGCGATACTAAAACCACCGCTTTTAACGAAACCTGGAAACCGGTTTGGGGAGAAGTAAAGGAAATTGTAAACCATTACAATGAACTGGCGGTAACCCTTACACAAAAAGCAAGCAATCGCTATATCATTGTTCGTTTACGATTGTTCAACGACGGTTTAGGCTTCAGGTATGAATTTCCTGAGCAGAAAAACCTTGATTACTTCGTTATTAAAGAAGAAAAAACACAGTTTGCCTTAGCGGGCGATCATAAAGCATTCTGGTTGCCAGGTGATTATGATACGCAGGAGTACAGCACTACAACCTCAAATTTATCTGAAGTGCGGGGTAAAATGAAAGACGCCGTAACGCCCAACGCATCGCAAACAACTTTCTCGCCAACAGGTTTGCAAACCCCTTTGATGATGAAAAGCAAAGATGGTTTGTATATCAACATCCACGAAGCTGCGCTGATCAACTATTCTTTAATGTCGCTAAACCTTGATGATAAAAACATGGTATTAGAATCCTGGTTAACACCCGATGCAATAGGGGATAAGGGTTATATGCAGGCGCCGTGTTTATCGCCCTGGAGAACCATCATCGTAAGCGATAAGGCTGGTGATATCTTAACGTCAAAGCTGACATACAATCTTAACGAACCTACCAGGTTTAAAGATGTATCGTGGATCAAACCAACAAAATACGTAGGGGTTTGGTGGGAAATGATTACCGGCAAAAGCACCTGGGCCTACAATGATTTAACCAGTGTTCAGTTAGGGGTAACTGATTATTCGAAAACAAAGCCAAATGGTAAGCATGCTGCCAATACTGCACATGTAAAAGAGTATATTGACTTTGCCGCCAAAAACGGACTGGATGCTGTTTTGGTTGAAGGCTGGAATGAAGGCTGGGAAGACTGGTTTGGCAAAACAAAAGATTATGTTTTTGATTTCGTAACGCCTTATCCTGATTTTGATGTGCAGGAATTACACCGCTACGCGGCGAGCAAAGGGATCAAAATGATCATGCACCACGAAACTTCTTCATCGGTACGTAATTATGAGCGGCACCTGGATACGGCTTATAAGTTTATGAAAGCAAATGGTTATGATGCGGTTAAAAGCGGTTATGTAGGAAACATGATTCCCCGTGGCGAGCATCACTATGGCCAGTGGTTAAACAACCATTATCTGTATGCCATCCAGAAAGCTGCTGAATATAAAATTATGGTGAACGCCCACGAAGCTGTTCGCCCAACAGGTTTGGCCCGCACCTACCCGAATTTAATAGGCAATGAGTCTGCCCGTGGTACAGAATATGAGGCTTTTGGCGGCAACAATACCGATCATACCACCATTCTGCCTTTCACCAGGCTAATTGGCGGTCCGATGGATTATACCCCCGGGATTTTTGAAACCAGGGTGAGTGCTTACAATCCCGACAATAATTCTTTTGTGCACAGTACACTGGCGCGTCAGCTGGCCCTGTATGTTACGATGTACAGCCCTTTACAAATGGCTGCCGATTTACCGGAAACCTATAATAAATACATGGATGCTTTTCAGTTCATCAAAGATGTTGCGGTGGATTGGGATGATACCAAAGTTCTAGAAGCTGAACCTGGTGATTATATCACTTTTGCCCGTAAAGCCAAGGGAAAAAATAACTGGTTCGTTGGTCGCACGAATGATGAAATTGCCCGTACCTCGAAAATCGACTTCGGCTTTTTAGATGCCGGGAAAAAATATACGGCAACCATTTATGCGGATGCGAAGGATGCGCACTACGAAACGAATCCCAAAGCCTATACCATCCGCAAAATGGAAGTGACCAGCAAAACAAAATTAACACTTAATTGCGCCCCTGGCGGAGGTTACGCGATCAGCATTATAGCAAAATAGTATCTATATCCCTCAGATTACGCTAGTTCCGTAGCTTTCTGTATGATGAAAAAAAATTGCATGCCGCCGTCACCAAAATAATCTGCGTAAATCACTTTAATCTGCGGGAGTTATAAAATAAGTTTATGCCCCCGCAGATTACGCCAATTCCGCAGATTTCTGTATGATGAAAAAAATCATTCAGGTAAGGGTAAATAAACTGTTTCAATAAAAATGATAATTTTTGCATATTGCTGTCAGCAAAATACTCTGTGTAAATCACCTTAATCTGCGGGAATCAACAATCATGGCAAAACCAAAAAATCATATCGAACTACAGTTCTTAAGCGAACCTTCCGATGTCAATTATGGGGGCAAGGTGCATGGCGGGATGATGATGAAATGGATTGATCAGGCAGCTTTTGCCTGTGCCCTGCAATGGAGCAACTCCTACTGTGTAACGATTTATGTTGGCGGGATCCGGTTTTTTAAACCCGTACACATCGGGCACCTCGTAAAAATGGAAGCGCGCATCATTTACACCGGCAAAACCAGTATGCACATCGCTGTGGATGCCTACTCCAAGCCTGTTGGCCAGTCAGAGTTTGTTAAAAATACCCATTGTATTATTGTATTTGTTGCCGTAGATGATAACGGACAGCCCAAAACCATTCCTGCGTTTAAGCCTAAAACGGAGAAAGAGCTCGCCATGCATGGCTATGCCATTAAGCTGATGGAGCTACGCAAAAGCATCGACAAAGAAATGGAACCCTATATCGTTTAAGCGAAAGGGGATTTACAGCTCATTCAGGCATGTGCCTCATCCTAAAACCTGATGAACTTTTCGATCTGTTCGTTTGTAAATTGGATGGTATCTTCTTTAATCAGGTTCCCACTGGCGTCCAATTCAGTTTTGATGTTGGGAATGTGCAGGCGCAGCGGTAAAACATGCAAATGGATATAATGACAAACGCCGGTAAAATGATCTACACCACGAATATTTCCATACTTCCCTGAAGAAATGCCTACAAGTGCGGCTTTTTTATCGTAAAAACTATCAGGATAATTGCAGGCGTCAATCAGCACCTTTAAAACGCCCGGATAGCTTCCGTTATATTCAGGCATTATAAAAAGGAATTTATCTGTTTCTGAAATCATATCCTGGATTTTCTGGAACGCCTCAGAGCGTTTACCGAACATATCGGTATTTAAAACATCTGCAGGGAGGTGCTCTAAGTTGAATACTCCTGCTTCTACACCTTTATTTTTAAGCTGCTGCTGGTAATATTTAGCAATTTTTAGCGTATTGCTATTGGGTCTGTTGGTCGCGGCTATTATTGTTATCATTTGATAATTGTTAATAAGATGTTTAAAACGCAAATACCCTTATTGCTGATATTGCCATTTAGTTTGTATCTTAGCTGATTGAGAAAAAGGGCGTAAACAGCGCAAAAATAGGACTTTTTGCCGATAAAAAGGCATAAACCAATAACGCCCTTACAAACGTTTAGTAAATTTCGGATAGATAGATGAGCAAAATTATTGCATTAGCAAATCAAAAAGGTGGTGTTGGTAAAACAACTTCATCTATAAACCTGGCTGCGAGTTTAGCCGTACTTGAATACAAAACTTTACTGGTAGATGCTGATCCTCAGGCTAATTCAACTTCAGGCATTGGCTTCGATCCCCGCAATATTAAAGATAGTATCTATGAATGTATCATCAACGATATAGATCCCTTACAGGCTATTCAGAAAACAGATACGCCCAACCTTGATTTACTGCCCGCACACATTGATTTAGTTGGTGCCGAAATTGAGATGATCAACCTCAATAACCGTGAATATAAAATGAAAGCGGTTTTAGAAAAGATCAAAGACCAATACGATTTCATTATTATCGATTGTTCTCCATCCCTGGGTTTAATTACGATAAATGCCTTAACGGCAGCCGATTCTGTTATCATTCCTGTCCAGTGCGAGTATTTCGCTTTAGAAGGACTAGGGAAATTGTTAAATACCATTAAGATTGTTCAGAACCGTTTAAATCCTGAACTGGAAATAGAGGGAATTTTGTTAACCATGTACGATGTGCGTTTACGCTTGTCTAACCAGGTGGTTGAAGAAGTAAAAACCCATTTTCACGAGCTGGTTTTCGAAACCATCATTCAGCGTAATACCCGTTTAAGTGAGGCACCAAGTTATGGCGTTTCGGTAATTATGCACGATGCAAACTGCAAGGGAGCCATCAATTACCTGAATCTTGCGCGCGAAATCGTTAAGAAAAACGGCTTGTTGAGAGAAGAAGAAAATATAGGAACAGCAACATTATAATTTATAGATGACATCTTTTCAGCGAAAAACAGGTTTAGGTAGAGGTTTAAGTGCGCTTTTAGATGATAGCGAATCTACTCATCCACCAAAGCAAACTGTAAATGCAGTGAGCGAAACCGAGCAGATTGGTAATATCAGTCATGTAAGTTTAAATGAGGTTGAAACCAATCCATATCAGCCAAGAACAGAGTTTGACCAGGTCGCTTTAAATGAGCTGGCCGATTCAATCAAAGTTCAGGGGCTTATCCAACCCATCACAGTTAGAAAACTGGGTGCCAATAAATATCAGTTAATATCAGGCGAACGCAGATTCAGGGCTTCAAGGCTGGCTGGTTTAACGCAAATACCGGCTTATATCCGGAGTGCTAACGACCAGCAAATGCTGGAAATGGCACTGATTGAGAACATTCAACGAGAAAACCTGAATGCAATCGAGGTCGCTTTAAGTTTTCAGCGAATGATCGATGAGGTAGGCCTGAAACAAGAACAACTTGGAGAGCGCGTTGGCAAAAACAGAACAACTGTAACTAACTACCTTCGTTTGTTAAAACTTCCGCCTGCGATTCAGGCATCCATCCGCGATCAGCGGATTTCAATGGGACATGCACGCGCATTAATCAACGTGGATGGTGTAGACAAACAATTGTTTATTCACCAGGAAATCCTGGAGAAAGGTTTATCTGTAAGAAAAGTGGAAGAACTGGTACGTAATTTACAACATGCACCAGTTAAAACCGATGATAAACCGAAGTCTGCCGGAGTATCTTTCCAATACCAAAAACTACAGGATGATTTAGCTTCTAAATTCGCTACCCGCGTAAAGCTAAAAGTAACGCAGAATGGCAAAGGCGCAATTGAAATTCCTTTTATGAGCGATGATGACCTGAACAGGATTTTAGAGCTATTGGATTGGTAATGCAGAGGATTAAGCTTTTAGTACTGGTTTCGTTATTTACATGTATTGGTGTAAATCTGGCATTTGCTCAGGTAAAGGATACTGTATTGAAAAGCGCAGATACCACCAGGTTAAAGCGTAACTCTTCTTCAGAGATTGCTAAGCCAGCAAAACCAATGTCACGCCAGGATTCAATGAAGGCAAAGTACGTTAATCCGGGTAAGGTTGCCGGAAGAAAGGCTGTTTTCAGATCCATGATCATTCCCGGCTGGGGGCAGTTGTACAACATTCAGATTCTGAATGATGGTTACGGAACCCGGGCAGGTAAAAGTCAGTTCTGGCAGAAGGTGTACACCGGCGGGAAAATCGCTGCAATTTATGGAGGGGCAACCGTGTTAACCTTATCGTATATTCAGAATCGTAAGGATTACAAAATGTATTTGCAGGAAGCACAGGCGAGGGAAATTCTCGCCGCAGGAGGACCAAATAATACTAATCCTTCACTCGCCGGGTTTTCCAGCGCCGGTATTCTATCTGCCAAAAGCACCACTAAGCGGAACTCGCAGATTGTACTATTTTCTTACGGATTGCTATATGCAGCCAATATTATTGATGCCTACGTTTCTGCACGTTTGCATTATTTTAACATTGATGATAACCTCACCTTCAGGGTGATGCCATCAATGATCAATTCTAACAGTATGTATGGTTTTAATGCTACACCAGCTTTAAAACTTTCCTTAACATTTTAATATTATGAAAATTGCGCTTTTAGGTTATGGCAAAATGGGGCAGATTATTGAGAAATTTGCACTTGAACGCGGCCATGAAATCGTTTTAAAAATATCAATTGATAACCGGGAAGAGTTGACCAGGCAAAACTTAAAGGTTGCCGATGTGGCCATAGACTTTAGTACACCGGATTCTGTTTTAAGTAATATCGATGCTTGTTTTGATGCCAATGTTCCCGTTGTCGTAGGTACAACCGGCTGGTATGGAAAACTTCAGGAAGTGAAGAATGATTGCGATAGCAGTAACAATACCCTGCTTTACGGGTCTAACTTCAGTATTGGCGTTAATTTATTCTTCAAACTGAACCAGACACTGGCGAAGCTGATGAATAAATATCCGGCCTATGAGGTACAGGTAGAAGAAATTCACCACACCCAAAAGCTCGATTCGCCAAGTGGTACAGCAATTACGCTGGCTGAAGGCATACTCGATAACGTGGAGCGTAAATCGGAATGGTTAAATGAAGAGGTTGGCAAAGATGTAGAGGTGTTCCCGAAAACAGAACAGCTATTAATCGAATCGCATAGGATTGAGAACATCCCGGGTACGCATACCGTAATTTACAGCAGCGAAGTGGATGATATTGAAATTAAGCATACCGCACACAGCAGGGCCGGATTTGCATTAGGCGCAGTAGTTGCCGCAGAATGGGTGAAAGACAAAAAAGGATTTTTCAGTATTACTGATATATTTGAATAAGAAGGGCATTCATTACCCGTTAACCGGTTAACGAATCTACCAGTTAACCATAACATACAGATAATAGTTACCGGATTTACCGTTAACCAACAAATAAAAATATGAATTACAAATTCTGGCAAAGGAAGAAAGACACTCCTAAAAAGAAAAAAACCAAAACCCGTGAGTGGGTAGACGCAATTGTTTTTGCGGTTGTTGCTGCCACTATTATCAGGGTGTTTTTTATCGAGGCCTACACAATTCCTTCGGGATCAATGGAGCGTTCGCTTCTAATCGGCGATTTCCTGTTCGTAAGTAAGGTAAATTACGGTGCACGTATACCAATGACACCAGTAGCTTTTCCTTTTGCACATCACACCATGCCGCTTACCACTTCCACTAAAGCCTATTGGGATGGCGTGCAATGGAAATACCATCGCTTGCCAGGATTATCGAAAATTAAAAGAAATGATGTAGTGGTATTTAACTTTCCTGAAGGAGATACCGTTGCAGTAGAAAATCAGGAAGACAGCTATTATAACCTGGTGCGCAACCTGGGTCGCGAGCAGGTAAGAAGTACCTTCACCATTGTCGACCGGCCAGTGGATAAACGGGAGAATTTTATCAAAAGGTGTATCGCCATTCCGGGAGATGTCATTTTCATGAGCAATGGTGTTGCAGCAGTAAACAGCAAGCCCGAGCCACTTAAAAATACAGGGATGATGCCGTATCGCATTACTTTCAAATCAACTGAATTTAATATCAATATGCTTACTGATATAGGACTGGAAACAGGAACAATGCAGCAGGCAGGCGATGCGAACAGTTACATCGCCAATGCTTCACCAGAGATGGCCGAAAAATTAAAGGCATTAGACTTCGTTGCATCGGTTGAATTAAGTCCCGATCCGGTAGGGCCGGAACCAGGAGGTGTATTCCCTCACGATCCTAAGCGCGCCTGGAACAGAGATAACTTCGGACCTATTAAAGTGCCGTCGAAAGGATGGACAGTTAATATTGACAGTACCACCATGCCCTTATATTATAGAGCAATCAGGACCTATGAGGGAAACAAGGTAGAACAGGTAAATGGTGTTTGGTATATCAATGATAAGCCAGCTACTACCTACACTTTCAAGATGGATTATTACTGGATGATGGGCGATAACCGTCACAATTCAGCCGATTCACGTTACTGGGGTTTCGTACCTGAAGACCATATCGTGGGTAAAGCTCTTTTCGTATGGATGAGCTGGGATAGCACGGCTTCTTTACTGCATAAAATCAGGTGGAGCAGGCTTTTCATGGGCATTCACTAAGAAAATACTATAAAAAATTACGAAAAGGCGAATAATCGAAAGATTATTCGCCTTTCTTATTTCATAACATTGCATAAATTATCTTTTATAAAAAATTAAAAAGTTTATTGATGTTTTAAATTAAATTATTAAGTTTGATTAATCAACAAACTTTATGTCCATCATTGTAGAAAAAAGTCAGCGGCTCAAAGCTGACATTATCAAGTATTTGTACTACAAAAAGGTGCTGTCTCTTACTGATCTGAGTAAGCTGACGCATAAAAGTTTGCCATTGGTCACCTCCGTGGTGAATAGTCTGATTGCTGATGGGTATGTTATGGAGCAGGGCTTAGCGCCTTCAACAGGCGGAAGACGTCCTTTAATGTTTCTGATCAATCCCGATTTAAAGAAATACATTATTGCCATTGCGATGGATCAGCTAACCACCAGGTTAACAATTTATAATCTGTCGCATAAAATGATCATGCCAGTTCAGCTGTTGGAATTTGACATGACAGCCGAGACAAGCAATGCTGGTGACCTGGTAGCGTTTATTAACGAATGCATCGTTAAATCGGGTGTAGAAAAAGAAGCTATTCTTGGCGTTGGCATCGGGATGCCTGGATTTGTAAATGCCGATGAAGGGGTGAATCACACTTACCTGAAAGTGGGCGATGGGCTAACCATCCAGCAGTACCTGCAAAATGGGATTGAGCTGCCGGTCTACATCGATAACGACTCCAGTTTAATTGCCCTGGCTGAGTTAAACTTTGGCGAGGCCCAAAACATGACTGATGTACTCATTGTAAATATCGGGTGGGGAACAGGTTTGGGCATGATCCTGAATGGTAAGTTGTATCGCGGGAGCGGAGGGAACGCCGGTGAATTCAGCCATATTCCATTATCTGAAAGCAATAACCTGTGTTCATGCGGTAAAAGAGGCTGTATACAACTGGATACCTCGCTTTTGGTAATGACACAGAAAGCAGAGCAGGCCGTTGCGCAAGGTATTGAGTCGAGTCTGAAAAAATTATTTGCAGATAAAACCAAACATGCCAGTGATCATTTCCTTGAGGCTGTTAGTCAGCAGGATCCTGCTGCGGTTTCTATACTTGCAAAGGCGGCTTTCCAAATGGGGAAAGGATTGGCAACGCTCATCCATATCCTTAACCCGGAGTGTATAGTACTAAGCGGAAGAGGTGCAAAGGCCGGAAGAATGCTGTTGCCGCCCATACAGCAGGCCATCAATGAATTCTGTATTGCCAGGATAGCCGAGCAAACCGAAATCAAAGTATCTACGCTCACTGATGGCGCCGAATTGCTTGCCGCTGCAAGTTTAATGATGGAACATCTTCAAATGGATTAACAAAGAAACAATATAAACCAAACCAAAAGACCCAGATATGAGCGTATAAAGTCAACTAAAAATCTTAACATCTCCCAACAACATAACCTTTTACAAAACAACTAAACAATCATGAAAAAAGTCTACATGAGATGTTTAAGCTTGCTATTACTAACCGTATTAACAGTAGCAGCTTATGCACAACAAACCATCACGGGTACCGTGAAAGACGCTTCCGGCATTCTGCCCGGAGTAAGCGTATCGGTTAAGGGAACTACGAAAGTTACCCAAACCGACGGCTCTGGTAAATTTTCAATCGCAGCAAACCCAACGGATGTGTTGGTGTTTTCAGCAATTGGGTATGCCAGGCAGGAATTGCCGATTGCAGGTAAAACAACCCTGGCAGTTACCTTAGCTGAAAGTGCGAACAACCTTCAGGAAGTAAGTGTAGTCAGTACAGCTTTAGGCATAAAAAGACAGGAAAAGTCTTTAGGGTATGCTGTAAGTACTGTAACGGCAAAACAATTAACTGAAGCCGGTAACACCAACTTTGCATCTGCACTTTACGGTAAAGCGGCTGGGGTAAAAATCACAACGGCACCGGGTGGTGCGAGTAGTGCAGTAAACGTACAGATCCGTGGCGTAAACTCTATTAGTTTCAATCAACAGCCACTATATGTAGTAGATGGTATTATCATTCGCAACGACCAACAAAATGGAGCTGATGGAGCAAATAATAATAACTACTGGGGCGATCAACGTATTCGCGGTAATGGCTTGCTAGATATCAATCCTGCTGATATAGAGAGTATGACAATTCTAAAAGGAGCAAGTGCATCAGCGCTGTATGGCTCTGAAGCTGGAAACGGTGTAGTGGTTATAACCACTAAACAAGGCGTTAAAGGTAAAGGGTTGGGAATCGATTTCAATTATCAAGGTACTATTGATCAGGTAGCGTTTTTGCCAAACTTTCAAAATACTTATGGTCCGGGGTATGATAGGGCGACCAATTTAGCTAATGGGGCTACAGAAGAAGGCTGGATTGCAGATTCGACTTCACCATCGGGTTATCGCCCATACTTTCGTGCTTATGCCAACTTTGGGCCTAAAATGGAAGGACAACAAGTAAGATGGTGGGATGGTTCAATTCGTTCATATTCTGCTCAGCCTGATAATTACAGGGATGTCTTCAGAGATGGCTATACCTCAAATGCTAACATTGCAATTTCTAAACAAAGTGAAGATATCAATTACAGATTCTCAGCATCACGTTTGGATTATAATGGTACACAGGAAGGCAATAGTGGTTCAAAAAACTCATTTAATTTAAACTCTACTATAAAGCTTAGCCCTAAACTCTCAGCCGATGTTGTAGTAAGCTATGTGAATACAGTTACTAAGAATAGACCATACCAGCTAGGACAAGTGTTAGGCTCCTTTGGTGGATTTTTTAGCCGTGCTGAGGATATGGGTCTCATGAAAGAAAAATATCAAACAAGTGATGGCTATAAGTATGCAATTTATGATCAGTTGACCAGATCAGAACATTTTCTGTATAACATTCGGGCAACAAACCTCCTTGATTTTTATTGGCAACAGTTAAAAAATGAGTATACAGAAAACGAAAACCGATTAATTTCAAGTGTTACGCTGAATTACGATATTGTCAAAAATCTTAAACTTCGTGGAAGAATTGGTAATGACTATACCGGCGTGAAAACAGAAAATAATCAGTACAACGAATACCCAATTTCTTTCAATGGAAATTCAAGTACAGGGGGTTATACTGCCACACAGGGACAATATTCAATATTATACGGCGATGCATTGCTTACTTACTCGAATACTATAGGTAATGATTTTAAAGTTTCAGTAAGTGGTGGTTACACCGGTCGGAAAGAAAACTACAGAGACCAAAGTTCTGCCACAGCAAATGGTTTAGTAACTGAAAATTGGTTTTCACTGAATAACTCATTTGGTGTTCAAACAACATCTTCAATAAGAAGGGCACAAATTAAATATGCCTACATCGGCATGGCTAACTTCTCTTACAAAGACTATTTATTTTTAGAAGCAACTGGTCGTCAGGAATATGCTTCAACATTGCCACCACAAAATAACCGATATACCTATTATTCAGTTAATGGAGGCTTTGTGTTCAGCGATCTCTGGAAATTGCCGAAATTCTGGAATTACGGTAAAATCCGTGCTGCTTATGGTATGGTTGGTAATGCTGCCCCTTTATACCAGTCAAATATTGTTTATTCGCAAACGTCATTACAAACCATCAATGGTTCCGTTCCATCTCAATTAACTGCGAGCCGATATGGAAACTCAACGCTTAGACCAGAGATGAAGTATGAAAAAGAGTTTGGTCTAGAAACACGTTTCTTAAACGGAAGATTGGGTTTAGATGCGAGTTACTATGATAATAAAGTTAAGGACCAGATTACTTCTTTACAAACAAGTAGTACAGTTGGTGCACAATATCAGTTGGTAAACGTTGGCGAAATCGGTAGCCGTGGATTCGAATTAGCTTTGAATGCAACCCCAATTGTTGGTAAGTTTCGTTGGGATACGAGATTTAACTTTTCTGTAAACAGATCGAGGGTAATTTCTTTAGCAGACGGTATGTCAGAAATCAGTCCTATTGCAACTGATCAGTCAACTGCAAAGATCGTTGCTAAAGCAGGCGAAAATTTAGGTGATATATATATTCGCCCACGAAAAACTGATTCCAATGGGAACTACATCATCAATGATGATGGATATTATGTGATGGATAATAGTGTGTATGTAAAAGCAGGTAATATCATGCCCAAAATGGTAGGTGGTTTCTCGAATACCTTAAGTTACAAAAACTTTGCATTAGATTTTACCATCGACTATCGTTTAGGTGGACAACTGGTTGCACCTAACTTAAAATACATGCGTGGTGCAGGTATGTTAGAGAACTCTATGGAATTCAGAGATACCGAACATGGTGGCTTGACGTATACTTCTGGTGGTAAAACTTATCACGATGGAGTACTCCTGGCTGGGGTTAATGAAACAACCGGAACTGCCAACACCAAAATTCTCTCAGCTGCTGATTACTACTTAACAACCTATAACTGGGGTGAAGGATCTTTGACCGAAGGCGAGATTTTTGATAACAGTTATGTCAAAATGAGAGAAATTACCTTAAGTTACAAATTTCCGGCATCGTTAACCAGTAAGATGAAAATTAACAATCTTAAATTTTCACTTATCGGGCGTAACCTGTTCTACATTTACAGGACACTTAAAGATCTAGATCCGGAAGCTGTCATCGGAAACGCATGGTGGGCCCAAGGTGTAGACGTTGGTTCAACCGCTGCTGCAAGAAATTTCGGCTTCTCTTTATCGGCAAATTTTTAACCAACTAATCATAGAAAAAATGAAAAAGCTAATTATAAAAGTAAGTATCTTTTTAGTTGCCCTAAGCACATTAGGAGGTTGCAAAAAAGATCTTGAAGAATTATATAATGACCCGGAAAAATCGCAAACGGCTAGCGTACCAGGCTTATTTACAGCGATGTTAAACAATGACAGGATTGGTGCAAAATATTGGAACGTACGTACTTTTCTAACCCAAATGCCAGGTGTGTATGCGCAAACTGCATATTTTTCTAATGCAAATAGTGCCTACAGGCAAAATGAAAGTTACGCCCAGAATTATTGGGATGATTTCTATACTACCGGAGGCAATGGAAGTGGAGTAATGGCTCTTTATCGTGCCATGGAACTGCGTTATGCATCATTAGGTACAACTGAAAAAGCCAGTCAGGCAATTATTATGCAGGCTGCTAAAGTAACTTTGATTGAGCAGGCAGCTAAAATGGTAGATCTTTGGGGTGATATTCCATACAGTGAAGCGGGTAGTTTAGAAACATCCAGTACAATTAAAAATCCGAAATACGATGCTCAAAAGGCTCTTTACACAACTTTTATAGCTGATTTGACTTCTGCAGCAGCCTTTTTCAAAGCTAATGCTACAAATAAAGATTTTAGCAAAGCGGATATCCTTTTATCTGGTGATGTGAGCCGCTGGGCACGTTATGCAAATTCACTGAAATTGAGGTTACTAATGCGTATTTCGAAAACTGATGAGGCTACTGCTAAACCTGCAGTACTTGCCATGCTAGCTGATGCAACAACCTATCCTCTGGTGGATGGTGGAAATGTCGCTGCCTATACTCCTGCAAGTGCTGATATCTTATTGCAACCTCTAACAAACAGTACAAGTGATTTAAGCGCCGCATTTATGGAAGGTAGCTGGTATGCGCCTGACTACTTATTGAACACGTTGATGTTGCCTAATAATGATCCACGTATTCCCGTGATTTTTGATAAATACGGACGGACAACAAACGGTAAATTCGTTGCAAATGCAACCTACAGGGCTATGCCAATTTCATTTACTTCAGCACAGCAGGAGAGTAGTTTTGCCGATTACTCATTACTGGATTCGGCAACATTTCTTTTTAACCAAAAACTTCCAGGAATTGTAATCACCGCCTCAGAAGTAAACTTGCTTAAAGCAGAAGCTTACGAAAGATGGGGAACATCAGCTGACGCCAAGGTTGCATACGACAATGGTTTAAGACAGTCTGTTACTTTTTATTACTATCTGAATAATCTGAACCAAGGTAATGGTTACACCAACCTTACTGCTCCTGCTACAGCAACAGTTGACACATGGGTTAACTCAACATCAGCTGCTTATACAGGTACAACAACAGAAAAACTTGCCAAAATCTATACCCAGAAATGGGGACATTTAGGTGTATTGCAGTCAATGGAAGCCTGGTCTGAATATAGAAGAACTGGTTATCCGGTGTTAACTTTCCCAAACACAGGGAAACTTGCAGGGTTCGAAACCCCACCAACTCGGTTGGTTTATCCGGCTAATGAAAAAACCTACAACGCAGCTAACTACCAGGCTGTACAATCGAAAGATACAAGGACTACAAAATTATTCTGGATGCCATAAGCATCAATACTTAAATCCCGGCCTAAAAACCCGGGATTTTTATTATTATTAGCACATGAAAGTCCGCATTCTACTCTTACTTCTATTTATCAGCTGCTCGCAAACCCTATTCGCCCAAAGAGACGATATCATTCAACAATCCGCAAAGTATGAGGCACCGACCGATCCGCTGGTAAAAGCAAAGCTGGACACCTGGCAGGATAAAAAATTCGGGATGATTTTACACTGGGGCCTGTATGCCATTCCCGGAATTATCGAATCCTGGTCGATCTGTTCGGAAGACTGGATTGAACGCGATACGACCATTAAATATGATGATTATAAGAAATGGTACTGGGGTTTAAGTGAAAAATTCAATCCGGTAAAGTTTAGCCCTGAGCAATGGGCCAAAGCAGGTAAGTCCGCCGGTATGAAATACATGGTTTTCACTACAAAACATCACGATGGTTTCGCCATGTTCGATACTAAAGAAAGTGATTTCAGCATAGCCAAAGGTCCATTTGCCGGTAATCCTAAACGCGACGTAGCCAAATATGTATTTGATGCTTTTCGTAAGGAAAACTTTATGATTGGTGCTTATTTCTCCAAACCGGACTGGCATACGCAATATTACTGGTGGGATAAATATGCTACACCCAACAGAAATAACAATTACGACATTGACAAGTATAAATGGCGCTGGAACATGTTCAAGAAATATACCTACAACCAGATAGGGGAATTGATGAACAACTATGGCAGTGTTGATATTTTATGGCTCGATGGCGGCTGGGTACGTCCGCTGTCCTCTGTAAATGAAGAAGTACTTTCATGGGGGGCGCCAATCCCGAAATGGAGCCAGGATATCGATATGCCTAAAATTGCAGAGATGGCCCGGAAGGCACAGCCGGGTTTAATCATGGTCGACAGAACCGTTCATGGTCAGTACGAGAACTACCAGACACCGGAACAGAAAATACCCGAGAAGCAATTAGACTATCCATGGGAAAGCTGCCTCACCTTAAACGGAAACTGGGGCTGGGTACCAAACGATCCCTATAAACCTGCCAAAGAAGTGGTACATAAATTGGTTGAGGTGGTTGCCAAAGGCGGTAGCTTACTGCTGGGTGTTGGGCCGAAACCCGACGGTACCCTGGATGAAGGTGCTGTTGCCCGGTTGAATGAAATTGGAAAGTGGACCAGTGTAAACGGGGAATCCATTTATAATACCCGCATCACTAAAAACTACCACGACGGTAATACCTGGTTTACCCAAAGCAAAGATGGAAATACCATTTATGGTATTTTTCTGATCGATAGTAAACAGCCGAAACAAATCAGCTGGAAAGGAAATGCGCCTAAAAAAGGTACTGTAGTAACCCTGTTGAACGGTAAGCGTAAACTGAAGTGGACCACAACAGGTGATGTAACCACTATCGATTTACCAGGCAATGAGGAACAGGTTGCATGGGCATTTTCCTTCGCCGCCGGAAAAAAATAATATTGATTAAAAAATAACGGATGAATCGTTGCAGCGTGCAGCTATTCATCCGTTAATTCATATTTCAGGCAGATGCCTGTAAGCCATCAATCCCTAAACGTGCAGCCAGGTCATTCAGATCGTTGACTACAACATCGATTAAAGGTATGCCGCTCACTTTTCTTTCCTGCTCAAACTGATGTTCCGGTTCTCCTGGGATGATAACAGTTTTATCTGCATCTACAGTTTTGGCGCTTTTAAAGCGTTCTATCCAATTATCAAGGTGATTCTTAAAGTCTTGTGCCGGTCGGAAGCCGTCTACCCTCATTGCCCCTAAAAAGTGCCCTAAACCTTCACCTACCGGATTGGCTGAAGGTTCCAGGAAAGCCACAAAAGGGGGTGCCCATGGACCGTAATTTGCGCCGGAGAGTACTGCCGATAAAATGTCGACTGTTGCACTTAAACCATAGCCCTTATGGCTTCCATGGTCTTTGTCGCTGCCCAAAGGAAGCAGTGATCCTCCATTTTTCAATTCATTCGGGTCTGTTGAACTTTCTCCGTTTTTATCCTGTACCCATCCATCCGGAATACTTTTGTTTGCTCTTTGTGCAATTTCAAGTTTTCCGTTTGCTGCCGCTGCCGTAGCCATATCTACAATCACCGGAGGATACTTTCCGGCAGGGAAAGCATAACACATCGGGTTAGTGCCCAATAGTCTTTCATTGGCATAGGTTGGCGCAACCAGCGGACTGGCATTTGTCATGCTGATGCCAATCATATCTTTTTCAACCGCCATTAAAGCATGATAACCGGCAATGCCAAAGTGGTTTGAATTCTTTACCGAAACCCATCCGCTACCGTACTGCTCTGCCTTCTCGATGGCAATCTGCATGGCGAAGGGAGCAACTACAAGTCCTAAGCCAGCATCCCCATCAACTGTTGCGGTCGTTGGTGTTTCATGAACAATTCTGATGTCTGGTGTAGCATTGATGCGTTGCTTTTCCCACAAGCGGATATAGCCGCTTAAACGGGCCACTCCATGAGAGTCGATACCCCTCAAATCGGAGCGAACCAATACATCGGTTGCTAAATCTGCATGCTCATCAGAACAGCCCATTTTTTTAAATACGTTACGGGTAAATGCTCTGAGTTCGGATTCGGTAAAGGTGATGAAGTTCATTTTATATGATGACGTGTTATTTAAGGTAAAAGCAGCGTAAAATCGCCACCTAATGGTTCAAACTTTTCAATACAGGTCGACAGGAAGTCCTCGCCATAATTCACATACATTGGCGCAATGTTCATTGTCCTTTCCTGCATGGTTCCATTAGGGAAAAGGCGCTTTTTAACGTTTTCAATTTGTATTAGCGCGGTTTCGTGCTTGCGTTTTTCTGCCCTGAACAATTTCTTTTCCAGGTTGGCCAGCAGGTGATTCGTTTTTTGCTTTGCCGTATCTGTTGAAACCGAAAGTGTTTTGTCGATCTTATAGGCATTCAGTTTAATCTGATCGAAAATGCTGTTTATTGCCCTGGTTTCATCTGCCAGCAGAAGCTGGGCGGTAGAATTTTTGCGGATCCAGAGATTTTTCAATTCTTCAACAGGCAGGAAGATGTCTTCCAGACAAAAACCCAGGCTGTAGAGGTTTTGCGCACTGCGTTTATCGATTAATAAGGCCGAATTCCGAAGCAGTAAAACAGGGAAGTCGACCTGATAATGGTCGAAATTTGCTTTCAATTGCATCCAGTAGGAAACTTCAGCTCCACCACCTATATAGGCAATGTTGGGTAGTATCACTTCCTCATACATCGGGCGCATCACCACATTCGGACTAAAACGCTCCGGATGTAACTGAATTTCTGCCTTAAGCTCCGTTTCAGTGAATGAAATATCAGTGTGGTTTACCGTATACTTTCCGTTTTCAAAAATTAAACGTTCCCGTAAATTCTCCTTCAGATAAAAGAAATTAATATCCCTGCCGTTAACTTGTGTTTTATAGCCAAGCTTTTCCAGCTCCCCGGAGCTTTGCTCAATGTTTTTTGCGCTGTTATGCTCAATAATATCGGCTTCTATAATCGGTGTAAAAAGCTTTTTAAGTGATGGCTCATCGGCATTTACAATAACCAGCCCGTATTTTTCGAATAAATTATTAACCAGGTACCGTGTGGCATCAGCCAGGTTATCGTGTTCGAGATAAGCTTTTTCTACAAGTTTAGCGATGTGCTTGCCATTCTTCGAAATCCCTAAATAACCTTTGTAAGCGGTAACGGCTGCAGCTACAGTTTTGGTGCTTAGCCTTCCGGTAGCGCCATTCGTGCTTTGTATCCAGCTGATATTTTTTTCATCTACGCTAACGTGATTGATTTCTTCAAAATCATGATCCTCAGTAGCCATCCAGTAAACCGGTACAAAGTTTTTATCAGGGTGGGCTATTTTCAGCTCAATGGCCAGGTTTATCGCCGTAACAATTTTATAAATGAAGTACAACGGACCAGTAAAAAGATTTAGCTGGTGACCGGTTGTAACGGTAAAGGTATTATGGTCCAGCAGCAGCTCAATATTTCGGGTTACCGATTTATTTGGTTGCAGATGTTGGTATTGATTTCTCAGCACTGATACCAGAATATTACGATCGCCTAAGAAATTTCTTTTTTCAATTGCTTCCGCCAGGCCGTCCATATCCGGACGATAACTATAAAATGCCTTCAGGGCTTCTTCGTTATTAATATAATCAAGAACGAGTTTTGAAAAAGAACCGGTTTCCTGATAGGAGATGTATTTTGCCTGCATAATTAGCGAAAGTAGTGCAATTTACAGATAATAATAAAGCCGGCCTACTATTTTACAATTGTTAAATAAATATGAAGTCTTATGATTCGGTCGGGGCTTAGTCTGATCGGCAGTATCCTTCTGTCTATACCCACTGCTTACCCAGTGCTTACCCAGTGGTTACCCAATCGTCGATTGATTAAAGACTGGGTAACTTTTGGTTAAATTATGGCCAAGTTCACGGTAACGTAGCCCGCAATTTGGCGGAGTTACTATTGTATGCAAATAAAAAAGCCGCTTCTGAATAAACAGAAACGGCTTCTAAAAATATTTGGTTTAGTGATTTACCATTTTTTGCGGCGTTCGCCACCTTCACGGCTTCCGCCTTCTCTGCGGCTTCCGCTTCCACCTTTATCCTCACGGCTACGTCCTGAGAAATCTCTGAAACCACCGCCAGCACTTCCGCCTTCACGACTTCCGCCTTCGCGTCTGCCGCTACCGCCAGATGATCTTCTGTCGCCGCCACGGAAACCACCGCCACCGCCGCTTCTGCGTTCACCGCCGAAACCACCGCTACGTCTTTCTCCGCCACCGCGTCTTTCGCCAGCGCCTTCACCACGACCACCGTCTCCGCTTTTCTCAATACGAACCTGACGGCCATTGAATTCTACAGATTTAAACCCTTCGAAAACTTTATCAGCAACATCATCTTCTACTTCAAAGAAAGAGAAAACACCTTTTAAGTCGATTTTACCAACGCTTTTGCCAGCAATTTTTCCGTTGTTACAGATAAATGATAACATATCGCCGCGGGTAAATTCATCTACTGAACCTAAGTTGATGAATAAACGGGTGTAACCTTCGCTACCACGTCCGCGTCTTTCACCACGCTCACCTCTTTCGCCACGATCATCGCCAACAGCTGCATTTAAATCAGGTGCTTTAGAATAGTAGTCTAGGAAACGGTTAAACTCTAATGAAGCAAAACGTTTAATTACATCCTCTTTAGATAAATCTTTAAATTCATCCATGATGCGGGGAATGTACTGATCAATTTGCTCCACATTAACTTCTACATTATGTACTTTATGTACTAAAGAGAATAATTGTTTTTCACAAACATCAAATCCTGTTGGAAGCTCAGCTTTGGTAAATTGTTTACCAATGATACGCTCTAACTGACGGATTTTTCCTAATTCTTTAGAGTTGATGATACAGATCGAGATACCGGTTTTACCAGCACGGCCGGTACGGCCAGAACGGTGGGTATAACTTTCAATTTCATCAGGTAAAGAATAGTTTACTACGTGTGTTACGTTGTTTACATCAATACCACGTGCGGCAACATCTGTAGCAATTAATAACTGCATGTTACGCTCACGGAAACGTTGCATCACCTTATCACGTTGTTGCTGCGATAAATCGCCGTGTAAAGCATCAGCATTGTAACCATCTTTGATTAAGTGCTCAGCAACATCCTGTGTATCCAGTTTGGTTTTACAGAATACTACTGCAAAAATTTCAGGGTTGAAATCTACAATACGTTTTAAGGCCGCATATTTATCGCGGGCACGAACAATATAATATTCGTGTTCGATGTTTACGTTACCAGTGTTTTTAGTGCCCATGGTTAATTCAACAGGCTCGTTCATGTATTTTTTAGCAATACGGCGAACTTCTGCCGGCATGGTTGCCGAGAATAACCAGGTTTTTTTGTCATCAGGTGTAGTTGATAAAATGTCGTTGATGTCATCCTGGAAACCCATGTTTAACATCTCGTCAGCTTCATCAAGCACAACATATTTGACATTAGAGAAATCAATAGCTTTACGGCCAATGATGTCTAACATACGGCCGGGCGTGGCCACTACGATTTGAACGCCTTGGCGTATTTCACGTAGCTGTTGCATAATGTTCGCGCCACCATAAACGGCAACAACGTGGGCATTAGCAACGTTTTTAGAAAAGTTTTTAAGGTCGTTAGCGATCTGCAAGCATAACTCACGTGTAGGGCATAAAATCAATGCCTGTGGTTTGTTTACTTTAAAATCGATTAGTTCTAACAGCGGCAAACCAAATGCGGCTGTTTTTCCTGTTCCTGTTTGGGCCAAACCAACAAAATCATTAGTGCCTTCTAACAGTACAGGAATACTTTGCTCCTGAATAGGCGTTGGATTTTCGAATCCAAGGTCCTTTACGGCATTAACGACGTCATCACTTATCCCCAATAATTGAAATGGGTTTGTCATTCGTCTTTTTATTTTTTAATTGAGCCGCAAAGGTAAGGTTAATAATCGGTATTTTACAGATTATCAAGTAAATAGTTTTTTCTGTTAATTGGTTGACAATAAGCATTGTTCGCTTTTAGAGCCAACCGCGTGATCCTCATTTACCTTAATCTTTCTGCAGAACGAATCAACCTTTCGTCTTTATTGATCCCGAAAATGGCAAGAACAATGAACAATATTGCCACCGCCGGAAGATATGCCCCAATACCAAAACTTGCACCCTCAATACCTTCAGGCAGTTTTTTGGCGTAAATACTGCACCAGAAAGCAAAGCCTGTAACCAACACAATCGATACAATGGCCATACGTTTCTGAAAGCTTCTTTTTCTGAAGTTGAAGATGTTGAAAAAACAGATGATAATTACTGCAAAATTGGTAATCAGTAAGGGTAAAAAAGATTCGATTTTAGTGTTTTCTGCACCCTTCGCAACTGCAGTTTGATATAAACCTGATGTATATATGCCGGTTTCAGTACCTGCTACCTCTTTGGTTGCGATGGGTAAAAACAGCATTAATATCAAAACTATTGCTGCTAAAAAAAGCCAGATGGATTGTATTCTTTGTATCATGTTAACTTAATAAATTGTACAAATATATATTTAATTCCATTTTTCAGTCTTATCTAATAAAAGGAAAAAGTATTTTTGCATCGCTTTGAGTAAAAAAAGGTATTTCATACAAATCGCTTACGACGGCAGCCTATATCATGGCTGGCAAATTCAACCCAATGCAGTTACGGTACAGGAACTGTTGGATAAAGCCATGTCTACTTACTACCGTCAGCCGGTAGAAACACTGGGCTGCGGCAGAACCGATACGGGCGTGCACGCTACAGATTTTTATGCCCATTTTGATGTGGTATACATTCCGGAAGAGAAAGTGCTTTTGGCTGTAGCGGGGATCAATGCCATGCTCCCTTATCAGATTGCCGCAAAAAGCATTATTCCTGTCGCCGATGATGCACATGCACGTTTTGACGCCACATCAAGGGCTTATAAATATTATGTACATTTTGAAAAAGACCCTTTTAAACTTAACCGTTCCTGGTTGGTGAAGGACAGACTTGATGTTGATTTGATGAACCAGGCAGCAGCCTTATTGTTTGATTATACAGATTTTTCGTGTTTCAGTAAATCCAATACCCAAACTTTTACCAATAACTGCAAAATCATGCAGGCATCTTTCGAAGAAAAGGATGGCAGTTTAATTTTTACCATACAGGCCGATCGTTTTTTACGTAATATGGTCAGGGCAATAATGGGAACGCTGGTTAGGATAGGGAAGCATGAAATCGGGCTGGAAGATTTTAAAACAATCATCGAAAGCAGAAACCGCAGCAATGCAGGGCAATCGGTACCCGCCTGCGGTTTGTATCTGGTAAAGGTTGAATACCCGTATATAACGTGATTGAATGATAGATTTTAAGATTCACGCATTCAAAACTAAAAAACATGGCAGTAACAGGCGACGTATATAATTCAGGATTGCTTAAACGTATTTTTAAATATGTGAAGCCATATCGTGCCGTATTTATCTGGTCGGTTATTTTAACAATCCTCCTTGCTGCGGTATCGCCCATCCGTCCATTTTTGATTGGCTATACACTTGATAAGTTTATTTTTACCAACGACTATGATGGTTTGTTGCGCATGACTTTTTTGATGGGCTTCGTACTGATCTTGCAAACCCTGATTCAATACAGTCAAACCCTACTAACCAATACGCTTGGACAATCGGTTATTCGTGATTTGCGGATCAGTGTATTTAACCACATTACAAAACTGAGGTTAAAATATTTCGATAAAACACCAATCGGTCAACTGATCACCAGAACAGTATCTGACCTGGAGACCATAGCTGATATATTTTCTGAAGGGTTAATATCCATGATTGGTGATTCACTTCAGGTAGTAGCTGTTGTCGGCTGGATGTTATATATCGACTGGAAAGTAACGCTGGTGGTGCTTATTCCGGTTCCCTTACTCGTTATTGCCACCAGGAAGTTTCAGAAATCCATAAAGGTTGCTTTCCAGGAAGTGAGGAGTGAGGTAACCAACCTGAACACCTTTTTACAGGAGCACATTACAGGGGTTTCCATTGTTCAGTATTTCGCCAGAGAGCGCCAGGAATACAAGAAATTCTATAATATCAATAAGCGCTACCGTGATGCCAATATTCGCTCAAACTGGTATTACTCCATATTTTTTCCGGTAGTGGAACTGATCTCAGCCATGTCGCTTGCGCTATTAATCTGGTATGGGGGGAAGAGTATTTTTAGCAGTTCCATCACACCTGGGCTGATTAATCAGTTTATCCTGTACCTGGCTATGGTATACACGCCCATTCGTCAGCTGGCCGATAAGTTTAATACCCTGCAAATGGGAATGGTTGGTGCTGAACGCGTTTTTAAGGTATTGGATACGGATGAAACCACTATTAACGAGGGCACCGAAAAGCCAGTAAGGCTGGAAGGAAACATCGATTTCAAAAATGTGTGGTTTGCCTATAACGACGATCAGTACGTTTTGAAGGATTTGACTTTTCATGTGAATGCCGGTGAAACGGTTGCACTGGTTGGGGCTACGGGAGCGGGAAAATCTTCCACCATTAATATTCTCAATCGCTTTTATGAAGTGGAAAAAGGTGATATCACCGTAGATAGCATTGCGATAAAAAATTTCGATCTGGATTATCTGCGGAGCAATATTGCTACTGTTTTGCAGGATGTGTTTTTGTTTTCTGATACCATTCTGAATAACATTACTTTAAATAATCCGGAGATAGGTATAGAACAAGTGGTAGACGCTGCCAAAAAGGTTGGTGCTCATGATTTTATTGAACGTTTACCCGGAGGTTACCAGTACAATGTGATGGAAAGAGGCGCAACGTTGTCGGCCGGACAGGCGCAGCTGATTTCTTTCATTCGTGCTTTAGTACATAATCCGGCTATTTTGGTTTTAGATGAGGCCACTTCTTCTGTAGACACGGAGACAGAATTGCTGATTCAAAAAGCCATCGACAACCTGATGGACGGACGCACTTCAATTGTAATTGCACACCGGTTGTCGACCATTCAAAAAGCCAACCAGATCATTGTGCTTGATAAGGGCGAGATTAAAGAGAAAGGCACCCACCAGGAATTGCTGAAGCTTGATGGCTATTACAAGAAACTTTACGACCTTCAGTTTTCTTCTGAAGGAATTGCCAAAGCGTAATCCTGTTTATCCGGCAGATTTTCTTAATTTAACATCTTCAAACAATGAAGATGAAAACACTTAAACTATTTGTCCTGATCCTGATCTCCCTGTATGCAGGAAACCTTTCTGCACAACAGCAAAAATACGTGATGGTGATTCATGGTGGTGCGGGTACCATCCTAAAAAGGAACATGACCCCTGAAAAGGAAGCGGCCTATATCGCGGTACTTACACAGGCACTTCAGGCAGGTTATGCAAAGATTAAGGCTGGGAAAAATAGTCTGGATGCAGTTGAAGCCACTATTCACGTTCTTGAAAATGATCCGCACTTCAACGCGGGTAAAGGCGCCGTATTCACTCATGATGGAAGAAACGAACTTGATGCTGCAATAATGGATGGAAAAACGCTGATGGCCGGATCGGTCGCAGGCGTTACCACCATTAAAAATCCGATATCAGCTGCAAGGGCGGTAATGGAGAAATCTGAACATGTGATGATGGTAGGAACGGGTGCGGAACAATTTGCCAAAGAAGTCGGCCTGGAGATTGTCGACCCTAAATATTTCTGGACCAAAGATCGCTGGGAAGGTTTGCAGAAAGCCATCAAAGAAGATTCGGTTAAGGCAGTATTGGATCATGGCAGCAAAAAATCTGAACTTTTTGGTACTAAAAATCACGATTACAAATTTGGTACTGTGGGTTGTGTAGCGCTGGATAAAGCGGGTAACCTGGCGGCTGGTACCTCAACTGGCGGTATGACCAACAAAAAATATGGCAGGGTGGGTGATGCCCCGATTATTGGTGCAGGTACTTACTGCAACAATGAAACCGCAGGGATATCCTGCACGGGCTGGGGCGAATTTTATATCCGCAATGTGGTGGCCAAAACCATTTCCGACCTGATGGAATATAAAAACTTGTCTGTAGCGGAGGCCTCGAAAATTGCGCTGGATAAGGTAAGGGAAATGGGAGGAGATGGTGGCTTAATTGCGCTGGATGCCAAAGGGAATATGACCATGCCCTTTAATACAGAAGGCATGTACCGCGGAGCGGTTACTGCTGATGGTAAAATTGAGGTGAGTATTTATAAATAGTAAACTAACCTAACAGGCTGCCAGGGCGACCTGTTAGGTTAGCGATATTATGGATTCTGATCTTCAGGTCCGATGGCTTTGTTAACGTCAATTTCATCTTGCGGAATTTTGTATTCCCAAAGATTGTTTTGAGATGCCCGGGCTTTAAACAAGGTATAAGCAATATCGGTATAGGTTACTGAGGTACTCACCCTTGGGTTGTCCATTCCATTTCTATCCATATCGCTATCCGTACGTTTCAAATCGTAAAAACGGAAGCCTTCACCCCATAATTCTATCCGGCGTTGTACCATGATGTCATCAATCAAAGCCGAACCGGTTTTTGTAGATAATACGTAAGCAGGGTTTCTGTTTACAGCTAAAGGGTACAGGGCTGCAGCTGCAGCAGCGTTCTGTCCGCTCCGTGCTAACGCTTCAGCTTCAATTAGATACATTTCGGCAACCCTCATAAATGGAATATCTCCTGCCCGGCTGGTAACATCCTGTACCTTGAATTTCCTGTGCATGTATTTGATTACTTTAACACCTGATGCAGCAGTACCTGTAGCAGCATCAATAGCACCAGGAAAGTTTGCTTTATCCGCAGTGGTTCCATCCCACCACAATTTTTTACGGATATCAGTAGCCGCAATTTTGGCATACAACACCGAATTAATCATTTTAGGTTCAAGTCTGTTCCATGATGAATTGAAATTTCCTGATACATACGAATAGAAAGACCCATAAGTCGGCACCTGATCGGCGAGCTGGTTAGCTCCCCACATCCATTCTGCATTTGAGATAACCGTAAAACCACTTAGGTAATCGCTGTTTGTCATGAGTGAGAATCCTGTTCTGGCTTCTTTTGCATATTTAATCGCAGTGGTATAGTTTTGCATGGTGAGCGCTACCCTTGCTTTAAAACCCTTCGCAACGTTCACATTCACATGTGTTTTTGCCGATCTCGCTGTTGCGGTTTCCAATAAAGACATAGACTCGTCAAGGTCTTTGTTGATCTGACCATATACTGCTTCTACACTAGACCTGGGTTGATCTACACCATCTGTTGAAATGATGATGGGGATACCTGGCTGGGTATTTTGTTTTCCTGCCTCGTAACGTTTGCCATAAAGCTGAACAAGATTGAAGTGGCACCAGGCCCTCATTGCTAAACATTCCCCTTTAATGGCGGCCTTATCGTTAGCCGCACCATCTATTTTGTCAATGTTATCAATAATCATATTCGCATTACTGTTGATTCTGTAATACAGGATGTATGGGAATGATGACAATGCACTCGATGCACTTCGGTGATCTACCCACCTCAAAGCAGGTTTAAAGTAGGTATAAGTATTTCCTGACCATACAAAATCTTCACCCATTGCATCCATATTGAGCATCATGGCACCGTGTGCATCCTGCGACTGGTTGGAGATTTGCAGATACATTAATCGGTACATTCCGTTTACTGCGAGTTTTGCATTGGCAATCGATTCAAAAGCTGTGGTTTGCGCTACCTGATCGGTAGGGAAAGTTTCAAGGAAATCTTTTTTGCATGAAGTAAACAATGCTATGATAAGCATGAATACTGAAGTTATTTTACAATTTTTCATGTTTATTTTTTTAAAGCGTTACGTTTAAACCTAAAGAAATTACACGGTTCGGTGCATATGTATAACTCGAGTTTCCATTGTAGGCCTGTGAGGGGTCAAAGCCTTTACGGTACGACTTCATAAAAAGGTTTTCACCGGTAGCAAAAATCCGCGCATTGGTTATGGATAGCTTTTTAGTGAAGGCTTTTGGAAGATTATAATTGAAGTTTGCCGCTCTTAGATAAAGATAAGATGCATCGACTAACCAACGGTCACTGTCGTACATGGTACCTCCAATCGTTCTTTTTGGTACATTGGTCATGTCGCCGGGGTTTTGCCAGCGGTTCAGGGCATCAATATGTAAAGCCCTGCCATAAGTTCCATTGTACATTAATGATTGATAATCGCCGTCGAATGATTTGCCGCCAACCTGATAGATGAACCTGAAATCCAGTGAGAAGTTTTTATAGGTGAAGGTATTGTTGATTGATCCATAAAAGTCGGGAATGGACGAGCCAGCATAGTGGTAAAGGGCACCGCTTCCGCTGGTGGTTACCACGGTTCCGTCGGGCATGGTTTTAGTATTTGTTGCAGCAGGACCAGCCACGAACAGTTCACTACCATTATCAGGATCAATGCCGTAATAATCCCGCAACCAATAGTCGTAACGCGACTGGCCAACCATATATTTCTTTGTGCCATCGATAAATTCATCGTAAGGCAGTTTTGAAATTTTGTTGGTAAAGGTGGTCCAGTTTATACCCACATCCCATTTAAAGTTTTTCGATTTGATTGGTGTTCCGTCCAGCTGAATTTCAACACCGCGATTGTATAAGCTACCGAAATTCTGGTTCTGTGAGGTTAAACCTGATGATAAGGCCAGCTGAACATTAAATAATAAATTATCAGTATAACGATTGAAATATTCAATGTTACCAGAAATACGGTTTTTTAAGAAACCAAACTCAAGAGCAATATCCATGCTGTTGGTTGATTCCCATTGTATATCCTGATTTCCCAATATCAATGATTGTTTGATTCCTGCCTCATTTCCGTTTTTGAAACCTGTATCGTAGAAAGTCTGATAAAGATAATAGCTTCCCAGATCATCTGAACCAACCTGTCCGTAAGATGCCCGTAACTTCAAATTATCAACCCAGCTTACTTTGAAGAATTTTTCTTTACTGATTTGCCAACCTGCACCTACCGACCAGAAACTGCCCCAACGGTTCGCAGGTGAGAATTTTGAAGAACCATCAGTACGGTAGGATGCGGATGCAAAATATCTTCCATCATAGTCATATTGCAGCCTTCCAAAATATGATTCGATACTGTAATTATCCTGATAGGAAGTGAGAGATAGGATATTGGCAAAATTTTTCAGCTCCGTAGAACCTGAAACAATCTGTCCGGCAGCACTGCCAAAGTTATAGTCGTAGCGGCGCTGGTAGGATTCGTGACCTCCCAGCACATCGACATTATGATCTCCAAAAGACCGGTTATAGTTCAGGAGCTGATTGATATTGATCGTTCTTGTTGTCGAATTGGTACGGTTGCTTCTTCCATTGGAGGTTAATCCGTCGCCAATTATCGGACTATCAAACGCGTTAAACTTGTAATTATTTAAGTCTAAACTGAAGTTTGTTGTGAATTTAAAGTTCTTTAAAAAAGAAATTTCTGCAAACGTTCTTCCACTTAAAAAGTTACGTTCGGTAAAGTTTTCATTATATTCAGTTTCTGCAAGTACATTTCTTCCGGGTGCAATAGGCCTTGTATATCCTTCATCATAAACCTGGTTTCCCAAGGCATCTAAAATATAGCTTCCATCTGTATTGTGTTTATGCACAGCATAAATAGGCGCAAAAATCAGGTCGGTGTAAAACGGATTTTCCCAGATGCCGCTCGATTCGTTGCCAACCTTTGTTTTCTGTACAGAACCGGAGAGGTTGATTCCTGTTTTAATCCATTTTTTAACCTGCGTATTCATATTTACCCTTCCGCTATACCGGTTAAAATCAGTTAAAACAGAATAACCCTCATCTTTCAGATAGGCCAGTGATCCGAAAAAATCACTTTTGTTGCTTGCGCCGCTATAGTTTACATTGTACTCACTTCTCAGTCCGGTTCGTCGTAATTGATCTTTCCAGTCGAGATCTTCGGGATATATCAGCGATGCTGCAGGGTTTATCGTTCCGTTAGTGAGTACAACCTGGTTATCAGGCACATTAAAAGGATTGGAAATCAGCGAACCCACAATGTTATTCGATGCCTGTGTATTCGCGGCATCAAGGGTTGCACCTCCCGAAACGAGGCTGTTACGCATGGATTCCCATAAGAGCGGATAATATTGGTAAGCGTCAACTTTTTCGTAGTCAGAAAGTCCTCTGGAGTTTAATCCTTGTGTAGTTTTGAAGCTTAATTTGGCTGCACCATCTTTACCTTTTTTGGTGGTGATAAGGATGACGCCGTTTGCGGCTCTGGCGCCATATAGGGCCGACGCAGAAGCATCTTTGAGTATGGAAATACTCTCCACATCATCAGGATTGAGGTTATTTAAAGCGCCTTCATACGGTGCGCCGTCTACAACATATAAAGGGTCAGAACCACCGTTTATAGTACCAAAGCCGCGAACTCTAACGCTTGGACCGGCACCTGGCTGGCCACTTCCGGTTGTGGTTTGAATACCCGGAGCAGCACCTACAAGTGCCGTAGCCAGATTTGAAATTGGTCTGGATTCCAGCTCTTTGGCACTGATTGTAGAAACCGCATTGGTTAGTGCACCTTTTCTTACCGTTCCATAAGCCTGTACAACAACCTCTTCGAGCTGTTTATTTTCTACTGCTAATTGTACATTTAAAGTGCTGTTTGTACTAACTGTAACTTCTTTTGTGGTGTATCCCAGATATGAAAAAACCAGTATGTTTTCACCCTCTGGTAAATTGATGCTATATTTACCATCTGAATTTGTAATCACGCCGGTTACTTTCCCCTTCACACGCACTGAAACACCCGGCAGCGTGGTGTTGTCGTCTGCACTAATCACCACACCGGTAATTATCCGATCTACCCGAAGTACCGTAGAGGTGGTTTTTAAACTGATCACAATGGTCTTGTCTTCAATTGAATAGCTGAGTGGTTGTTTGCTGAAGATCTCTTTTAACAAATCTTCCAATTGCTTATCTTTCACATTCACATTTACCAGTTTCGATTCTTCAAGTACCTCATTGCTGTAGATGAAGAAGTAGCCTGTCTGCTTTCTGATTTCCTTAAAAATAGTTTTTAAGGAAGCATTATTGGCCGTAAGGGTGATTTTCTGTGCCATCGTTCTTCCACTAACCTGCAGTGCTAAGCAAAAAATGATTATCGCAGTAAGTTTCATGATCAAAAAAGCTCTAAACGCATAACTTGTTCTTTCTAGTTTTGTAATTGGTTTGGGCATGGGGGTGCCCGTTTGAGATTGTAGACAATCTTTCATAAGTTTGTTTTGGTTTTGGTTTATTGATAAGTTGATAAATTTTTGTAGCCCAAAACTGCTGCTTGCAGCTTTAACGAATCTTCCCGGCTGCAACCGGGTAGATTTTTTGCTATCTGAGTCTCTTGTATCTATTTCATTTTCGCCTGCTGATTAGTCTTTACTTCTATTGTTTTGTTGTTGATGTTAAATTCTATATTCCCTGCTGCCCGCAGAAATTTCAATAATTTTGAGACATTGTTGTTGCGGCTTACTATACCATTGAATTTTATTGCAGGGACTTTGCCGACGTATTTAACATCTACATCATACCATCTTTCCACCTGCCGCATCACTTCGGTAATATTTGCATCCTCGAATATAAACAGGCCGTTTTTCCAGTCAACGACATTTTCAGTATCAACATTTCTAAGTTGAATCTGACTTCCGTTTGCTTCGAAAACTGCTTGTTGTCCAGGCTGGAGAATCCTTGAACTGTGGTTGTTTTTTAATCTTACAGATCCCTCAAGCAGCGTGACTGCTGACTGAACCTCATTTGGATAAACATTAACATTGAAATGAGTACCCAGAACTTCAACGGTAGTATTTTGATTTTCTACCATAAAGGGTTTGGATTTATCTTTAGACACTTCGAAGTAAACCTCGCCGGTAACGGACACTTTCCGGTACTGACCGGTAAAAGCAGTGGGGAAAGTAATGGATGATTCGGCATTAAGCCACACCTGGCTATGATCCGGTAATTCCAGGCGATATTGCCCTCCGCGTGGGGTTGTCAGTACATTTGTAAATACCCTGGTTTCTTTACGCTCATTAGCGGCATAAGAAATTAATCCCTCATTCTCCTTATTGATAACCGATGAGCCCTGCTGTGACAGTTTTCCGGTTTGGGCATCATTCAAAATGATTTCTGTACCATCTCCCAACTTTAATATTGCTTTATTCCCTCCTGGGGCTAAATCAGCTTTAACCGTTTTACCTGTGGTTTGCTGCATGCTTTTACCCAGATAAGTATGGTATGCAATATAACCCACGGCAACTAATGATGCAGCGATGGTTATTTTTTTCGCAAAGTCAATTACAATAGCTGTTCTTGACTTTTCTTTTTTGTCTACAATATTATTATACATGTGTTGCCAGTCCACATGGTGAACATCTGCATCAGGAAGTGTAAGCTTGTCTGAATATTTCATGTAATCATCCAGAACATGTTTGTATTCATCTTTGCTGATGTATTGAAACAATTCTATAAAATCATCTTCTCCGATGGTTTTATGAACATATTTATCGAGCAACTCGTTAATTCGATCGTTTTTATCAGGCATGTTGGTTAAGGCATAAAATGCGCCTTTAAAACATAGACCAAAATGCGGAAGCGTAGGACCGCATTTATCAAAAAATATTTTTTAACGGTCCTTGTCTGTAAACGAATAGTCTATTGTCAAAACCCAGACCCAAAAAGATGTACAAAAAAATCACATACCTCATTGTTTGTTTGTTCGCTATTGCCTCAATAAACCAGTCGGCGAAAGCATTACCAACGTTAAGCGTTCAAGACACCATTCTGCGATATGTACCCGGACAGCGTTACATATTTAAAGTTTCCGATTCCAGTGGAGCCTATGCAACGGCAATTGAGTATATTCCCGGCGATTCAAAGTCTAAATTGATACTAACTTCTCCGCATGGCGGTAATTTAAAACCTGAATTTATCCGTACACGAACCAAAGACTATGTCGCAACACAGGATGAAAAAGACTATGGCGATACAGAAAGCTTCTCGGCAGTGTCAGATAGTAAAACCCTGGAGCTTACAATGGAACTTGCTGATGAAATAAAACGCTTAACAGGATTGAGACCGCATGTCGTTTTAAACCATTTACACCGGAGTAAACTCGATGCCAACAGGGGTATGTCACTGGCGGCTCAAGGAGACCGCAACGCGGAACTGGCATGGAAAGCTTTCCACCAGTATATTGATGCAGCCCGCGTTCTGGTATTAAAAAATGGCGAGGGCCTCTTGCTTGATATACATGGGAATGCGCACAGGCCGCAAAGAACTGAGGTAGGGCTATTGCTTAAGGCTAAGGATTTCTTATCAGATAATCTGGAACAGTATGCTGATCAGTCTAGTGTAAAAGCACTGGTGAAGGGTGGCAAAGCGACGATGACTGATTTGGTTAAAGGCAAATATGCGCTTGGTACACTGCTTAGTGATGAGCAGATATTGGCTGTTCCAGGCAGGTCTATACCAAATCCGACTGACAAAACGGTCTTTCCGGATGGTAAATATTTTAACGGAGGCTATAACACGGCAAGGCATGGCTCTAAATTCGGAGGACTGCTTTCGGCTATCCAGCTTGAATTTAATTCAGATGTAAGAATGGATGATCGTAAACGGCCTGAGTATGTGAAGCACATAGCCAAGGCTATTCATCAATTCATGGATAAATATTATAATTAATATCAGGAAAACAAGTAGCCCAGGAAGCCTGCCAAAGTGATCTTTAGCGTGTGCTTCGAAAGGTAGTGGCGAAGGTATTTTAGGATATCCACAATAAGGTTTTTTACCCTGCTTTTTGACAAGCCCATCTCTTGTGCAATTTCTTCATGGCTGAGACCATCTACACGGCTCATTTTGAAAATCTGTTGCTTTTGCAATGATAGATTAGCCAAGCCATTTTTAATAAGAAGCTCACTATCTTTAAAATTAGTGAGCTCTTCAACCGGATTGCTTTCGGTTTGCATATTGGCCCAGATCTGTGAAAGGTTTTTTTGATTTTTCGCCGCCTGGTTCAGATAGTCGTAGGTTTTGTTTCTAACGATGGTGTAAATATAATTCCTTGGGTGTTCGATATTAGGCAGCATTTCTTTTTTTTGCCATATCGTAAAGAATGTATCCTGAACAATTTCTTCGGCGTCAGCTTTAGAATGCACAAATTTGACCACAAAACAGTAAATTTTGTTTTTGTATAACTCAAAAACGTGTTTAAACGCTAATTCATCTCCATCAGCAATTTTTTGCAGCAATATTTTTTCCGCTGTGAGGCTATAAACTGACATTAGGGATGAATTGGCTTGTTTGGGTTGGCTAAATATATGAATTACTGTATAATAAAGCGAGGTTTGAAAAAAAATGGTAAAAAACGTGTTTGATCTCGATCAACATTTTGATCATGATGAACCTTTTAGTCGAAATTAAAGCGCAAAACGAAAAAATGTTTTATATTTCATTTCCAAAACAGTAAGATGAAATCACTCTTTAGCAATTTAACGTTCCAGGTATTAGTAGCGATTACCATTGGTATAATCGTTGGCGCGTATTTTCCGGGCTTTGCACCTTCAGCTAAACTTATTAGTCAGGGTTTTATCAACCTCATTAGTATGCTCATTGCACCGATCATTTTCTTCACCATTGTGTTGGGGATTGCACATATGGGGGATATGAAGAAGGTGGGAAGAGTCGGAGGTAAAGCACTTCTGTATTTTGAAATTGTGAGCACCGTAGCCATTGCCATTGGATTACTGGTGGCCAATGTGCTGAAACCAGGAGCGGGGATGATTACCCAAGGAGGTGACGCAACAAAAGTTGCCGGCTACGCTGAACAGGCCAAAGAAATGAACTGGGCTGAATTCTTTCTGCACATCATTCCGCATAATGTGATCGCCGCCTTCGCCGAAGGAAATATTCTGCAGATTTTACTCTTCGCCATTCTCTTTGGCTATGGTCTGAACAAACTGGGAGGGGAAGGTGCATCTGTCCTGAATGCTTTTGATAAAATTTCGAAAGTGCTGTTCAAAATTATGAAAGTGATTATGCGTCTGGCGCCAATAGGCGCATTCGGTGGAATGGCATTTAGTATTGGTACGCATGGCTTAAGCAGTATTCTGGGTATGGCCAAGCTTATGGGCTCAGTTTACCTTACCTGCATTCTTTTCATTTTTGTCGTCCTGAACGGCATTTGCCGATACTATCATTTCAGTTTATGGAAGTATCTGAAATTTATTCGTCAGGAAATTTTGATTGTTTTAGGGACTTCTTCGTCAGAATCAGCGCTGCCGAGTATGATGCAGAAAATGGAAGCTTTTGGTTGCGAAAAATCGGTAGTGGGCCTGGTGATTCCAACCGGGTATTCTTTTAACCTTGATGGAACGGCAATCTATCTGGCCATGGCTGTAATTTTTCTCTGTCAGGTTTTTCATGTTGATTTATCATTGGGCCAGCAAATCACAGTATTAGGTGTATTGATGGTGACTTCAAAAGGAGCAGCAGGGGTAACGGGAAGCGGATTTATTGTATTGGTATCTACCCTTACCGCACTGAAAATTATGCCCATTGAGCATATTTCAATTTTAATTGGGGTAGACCGTTTTATGAGCGAAGCCAGGGCAATAACGAATGTGATCGGGAATGGTATTGCTACAATCGTTATCGCCAAAAGTGAAAACCAGTTTGATGAAGCGAAGTATTCACAGATTATTTAACTTACCTTTGCAGGGAAACGTACACACAGTACGTTTACTTAATCCAGATCACATTGGCTCAAGAAGAACAAAATAACCGCAAGGAAAAAAGCGAGTTACACCCCCGCAACAAACACAGGTCGCGTTATAATTTTAAACAACTTACCGCATCATCGAAAGAACTAAAACGTTTTGTTTTTAAAAACGAACACAACGACGATTCGATTGATTTCGCTGATCAGAATGCTGTGAAAGCATTGAACCGCGCTTTGTTAAAACAATTTTACGATATTTCCCAATGGGATATTCCCCAGGATTTTCTTTGTCCCCCTATCCCGGGACGGGCAGACTATATCCACTATGTTGCTGATCTTTTAGGATCGAGTAATAAGGGTAAAAACCCGAAAGGAGCCAACGTAAATGTGCTGGATATTGGTGTGGGTGCCAACTGCATTTATCCCATTATCGGTCACCAGGAATACGGCTGGCATTTTGTAGGGTCTGAAATCGATCCGCTTTCTGTGGAGTCGGCGAAACGTATTGTGGATACCAATAAACCCTTGCAGGGTGCAATAGAAATCCGTCAGCAATCTTCAAAAATGGGTATCTTTAGAGGTATTGTAGGACGGACCGAGCGTTTTGATGCTGTGGTTTGCAATCCTCCTTTCCATGCTTCGTTAAAAGAGGCAGAGCAAGGAACCCGACAAAAATGGCGCAATCTGGGCGGAAATGAAAAAGAAGTAAAGCATGTATTAAACTTTGGTGGTAATAAGGCTGAGCTTTGGTGTCCGGGTGGTGAACGTGCCTTTGTTGAGCAGATGATTATCCAGAGTGCACAGATAAAAAATCAGGTCCTTTGGTTTACATCTTTGGTTTCGAAAAGTGCCAACTTAAAAAGCATTTATAACGCATTGGTGAAATCAAATGCTTTTGAGGTGCGGACGGTACAAATGAGTCAGGGACAAAAAATAAGTCGTTTTGTGGCGTGGACCTATCAGGATGACCAGGCACAGGCCGAGTGGGCAAAAGGATGGAAATAAGCTGTTGTTCTCAAGAAGTATTTAAAATAACATTTTCGTGAAAAATCGCCCTAAATAATATGCTTTTAGGTTTGACTTTCCACTCAATAATATTAGCTTTGCACAAAAAAAATTGATACATGAGCGTTTTAGTTAACAAAGATTCTAAGGTTATCGTTCAGGGTTTTACCGGAAACGAAGGAACTTACCACGCTGAGCAGATGCTGGCATATGGTACAAACGTAGTTGGTGGTGTAACTCCTGGCAAAGGTGGGCAATTACATTTAGATAAGCCTGTTTTTAATACTGTTAAAGATGCCGTTGATCAAACGGGAGCAAATGTATCTATCATTTTCGTTCCACCGGCGTTTGCTGCTGATGCGATTATGGAAGCTGCTGAAGGCGGAATTAAAGTGATCGTTTGTATCACTGAAGGTATTCCAACTAAAGATATGATTCAGGTTAAAGAATATATCTCTGACCGTGATGTGACGTTAATTGGTCCGAACTGTCCGGGTATCATTACTGCTGATGAAGCTAAAATTGGTATCATGCCAGGGTTTATCTTCAAGAAAGGTAACGTTGGTGTAGTTTCCAAATCAGGAACTTTAACTTATGAAGCAGTAGATCAGGTAGTAAAAGCTGGTTTAGGTATTACAACTGCTATCGGTATCGGTGGCGACCCGATTATTGGCACACCAACTGTTGAAGCTGTAAAATTATTAATGAACGATCCGGAAACTCACGGTATCATCATGATTGGTGAAATTGGTGGTGGTATGGAAGCTGAAGCTGCGCGCTGGATTAAAGAACACGGTACTAAACCTGTTGTTGGTTTCATCGCTGGTCAAACTGCGCCTCCGGGACGTAGAATGGGTCACGCAGGTGCTATTGTAGGTGGTGCAGATGATACTGCTGCTGCTAAAATGAAAATCATGGCAGAATGTGGTATTCGCGTTGTAGAGAGCCCGGCTGAAATTGGTGCTGCAATGGCAGAAGAACTGGCAAAGTAAGACTTTAAAATTTACATAAATGAAAGCGTTCCGAATATTCGGGGCGCTTTTTTGTTGTCGGAGTTTTTTTGCCACGGAAACACAGAAGACACGGAAATAAATGGGGAAAAAAGAGAAATTTGATTAGATTAGTTTAAAATTTTCTATATGGATTATCAAATAAGACAAGATAATCTTCCCTATAAGAATGAAACTGATTTAATTATTAACGCCGCAATTGAAGTTCATAAGAATTTGGGTTGCGGTTTTCTTGAAATTGTTTACAAGGATGCGCTTTGTATCGAATTTGATAGCCGGGGATATTTCTACGAAAGAGAAAAATATTATCCTGTTTATTATAAAGACAATCTGTTGCCGCATAGCTTTTATGCAGACTTTATTGTTTTTGATTCGGTAATTTTAGAAATTAAAGGTAAAAGTGGAATAGCAAATGAAGATTTAGCTCAAACGATTAACTATTTAAAATGCTCAGAATGTAAGGTTGGTTTGGTGCTAAATTTCGGTAAAACAACTTTAGAAATTAGGCGCGTTATTCTATAATATCAATTCCGTGTATTCTGTGTTTCTGTGGCAACTATGCGATAGGCATTTAAGTTGAACTAATTTCAGTTTGTTCCTTCTGCTTCAATGAGAATATCATCCCTTTGTAAACACTAGACCAAACAATAGCTTCTACAAACCAAAACAAAATTTACAGCGTATATGGTTATATGAAAACGATGTTAAATAAACTATTTTTGGTCTCTGCTGTTGTTCTTATAACAGGTTTATCTGCTTGTGCACAAAAGCAGGATAAGAAAGAAAAGAAACAGGCAGAGCAATCGGAAAATATCATACCAAAGAAAAAGATGAACTGGAATCCATTAACACCCGAAGAAGAAAGAGTAATTGTAAATAAAGGCACTGAGTATCCTGGTACAGGTAAATATGAACACACTACAGAAAAGGGTACATATACCTGTAAACGCTGTAATGCCGCGCTATACAGATCGGAAAGTAAGTTTGATGCGCATTGCGGATGGCCGGCTTTCGATGATGAAATTAAAGGCGCTGTAAAACGCATTCCTGATGCAGACGGCTCACGTACAGAAATTGTTTGCGCCAATTGCGGAGCACACTTAGGACACGTATTTTTAGGAGAAGGATTTACGAATAAAGACACCCGTCACTGCGTAAATTCTATCTCTATGAATTTCGTTCCGGATAAGAAATAAGGTGGATATAGTTGGGTTAGGTTTGGGCGTACGACAGCAAGTTGTACGCCCTTTTTTTTGCCTGCAATTTAACTGTTTTTCCACAAATTGCTGATTATAAACTAAATGCTTATATTTGCAGGCGCAATAAAGAAATGTTAGCCTATGAAGTATCTGTTGTTATTAAGTTTTTGTTTCCTGTTTTTACAAGGTAAAGCACAAAAATCCGACCCATCAAATGAGCCGGATAGTATCAAAAAAACAGTTCTCGCTACTTACTACCACAGAAAATTCGAAGGCCGCCGAACCACAAGCGGCGCAAAATACAGAGCCAAGAAATTTACTGCAGCTCACCGCACTTTACCCATGGGTACGCTAGTTACCGTAACCAATCCCGACAATGGAAAATCTGTTATTGTAAAGGTGAACGACCGGGGTCCTTATTCCAAAAAACTGGCGATTGATCTGTCAGAAAGTGCTGCCAAAGAGATTGGTATATACCACAAAGGGATTGCGAAAGTTAGTCTCGCTTACACGGTAGAGTAGTATTCCATTTCGCTATAATCTGCCCATCGTATTCCCCTCAAATTTAAGTTATTAACACTTTTTTCAGTTCGTTAAGCGCTCCAAAACAATCGATTAGCTTTTTTTTCACTTGAAAATGATATTGTGCTGATCGTTTTTCCCCAGTTATGGGTTAGGGTGTTAACAACTTTGATTCACAAAAAAGGCCTGCCGTATCTATATTTGTTATAACAAAGTTCTTTAACTTCCTGCGTTCGAAAACAAATATAAAAGCTTAGTTTTTAGTAGTTTAATGGTGCATCTCTCAGATCACTTTTCAAATTTTTATCACTAAAAACCCGGTAGTTCTTTAACGTTGGGGTTAGCACTTTCACTAGAGTTTCAATACATCACATTTCAATCGCCTGTTAACACCGGCGGTTGCGGGGTTTTGTCGGCTCTGATTAGAACAATAAAAAATAAAGTATCAGCTATGGAACAGGAATTATTACTACAAGAAAACAAAGACAGATTTGTGCTTTTGCCAATCAAATATCCGGCAATCTGGGAAATGTATAAAAAGACCGAAGCTAGTTTCTGGACGGCAGAAGAGATCGATCTTTCTGACGACCAAAAACACTGGGATAATTTGAACGATGGAGAAAGACATTTTATTTCTCATATCCTTGCTTTCTTTTCTGCTAGTGATGGTATTGTTAATGAAAACCTGGCTGTAAATTTCATGAGTGAAGTACAGTTGCCGGAAGCGCGTTGTTTCTATGGTTTCCAGATTATGATGGAAAATATACATGCTGAAACCTATGCATTATTGATCGATACTTATATTAAAGACCCTGAGGAAAAGGATCGCCTTTTCCATGCCATTGATACCGTTCCAGCTGTGAAAAGAAAAGCAGAATGGGCACTGAGGTGGATCGAGAACGGGACTTTTGCTGAACGGTTGGTGGCATTTGCTGCGGTTGAAGGTATTTTCTTTAGCGGAAGCTTCTGCTCTATATTCTGGTTAAAAAAGCGTGGCTTAATGCCGGGCCTCACCTTTAGCAACGAGCTGATTTCACGGGACGAGGGCTCACACTGTGAATTTGCATGTTTGTTGTACAGCATGTTGAGTAACAAACTGAGCGAAGAGCAGGTTCATTCGATCATTAGCGATGCAGTGGAAATTGAAAAAGAATTCGTTACTGATGCTTTGCCAGTTGCCTTAATTGGGATGAATGCGAAGTTAATGAGTCAGTACATCGAATTCGTGGCCGACAGATGGTTACAGGAATTGGGCTACAAAAAGATCTACAATGCCACAAACCCATTCGATTTCATGGAGATGATTTCATTGCAGGGTAAAACTAACTTCTTCGAAAAACGTGTTGGTGATTATCAGAAAAGCGGTGTGTTAACATCGGCAGATAATAAAGCACAGGCATTTTCATTGGATGAAGACTTTTAAGGTAGAAGGATAAAAGGTTGAAGGAATAAGGTCTTGATATCTGATACTTACAACTTGATACTAGAATAAACAGAAATTATAAACGCGACACTCAAGTCTTGATATTTGATGCTCGCTATTGATACTAAAAATTAATCTCATAAAATATGTTCGTACTAAAAAGAGATGGCCGGAAAGAGCCGGTGCAATTTGACAAGATTACAGCTCGTATTCAAAAGTTATGCTACAGTTTGAATTCCGACCTTGTAGATCCGATAGACGTTGCCAAAAAGGTAATCGAAGGATTATATGATGGCGTTACCACGTCGGAACTGGATAACCTTGCAGCAGAGACTGCTGCGTCGCTCACTACAAAGCACCCTGATTATGCTTTGCTGGCTTCGCGTATAGCGGTATCCAACCTGCATAAAAATACAACCAAGTCATTCTCGGGTACAATGAAAATGTTGTACGAATATTTTGACCCGAAAGCACAGAAAGCGGCACCGCTTATTGCTGATGATGTTTATGAGATCATTGAAAAAAACAAGGATATTTTAGATAGTTCGATCATTTACGATCGGGATTTCGGCTTTGATTACTTCGGTTTCAAAACGCTGGAAAAATCATATCTGTTAAAAGTTAACGGTGCAATTGTAGAGCGCCCTCAGCACTTATTCATGCGTGTATCGGTTGGTATCCATAAAGAAGATATTGAAAGTGCAATCAAAACCTATAATTTAATGAGTGAGCGTTGGTTTACACATGCTACACCAACATTATTTAACGCTGCCACACCGAAACCACAAATGTCTTCATGCTTCCTTTTAACCATGCAGGATGACAGCATTGAAGGTATTTATGATACGCTAAAACAAACTGCCAAAATCTCTCAGAGTGCCGGTGGTATTGGTTTAAGTATTCACAATATCCGTGCAACTGGTTCATACATCGGTGGTACAAACGGAACAAGTAATGGTATCATCCCAATGTTACGTGTATTTAATGATACGGCACGTTACGTAGATCAGGGTGGAGGTAAACGTAAAGGTGCTTTTGCAATTTATTTAGAGCCTTGGCATGCTGATGTTTTCGAGTTCCTTGATTTACGTAAAAACCACGGTAAAGAAGAGATGCGTGCCCGCGATTTATTCTATGCACTCTGGATCAATGATTTGTTTATGCAACGTGTTAAAGATAATGGCGACTGGACATTATTCTGCCCGCATGAAGCACCAGGTTTAGCAGATTGTTTCGGTAAGGAGTTTGAAGCGCTTTATGCTAAATATGAAGCAGAAGGCCGCGGAAGAAAGACCGTTAAAGCCCAGGAACTTTGGTTTGCAATATTAGATTCGCAAATTGAAACAGGTACGCCTTACATGTTGTTTAAAGATGCGGCGAACAGCAAATCGAATCAGCAGAATTTAGGAACCATTAAAAGTTCTAACTTGTGTACTGAAATTATCGAGTATACATCTAAAGACGAAGTAGCAGTTTGTAACCTGGCTTCGTTAGCACTTCCACGCTTTGTCATTAACGGCGCTTTTGACCACCAGAAATTATATGATGTAACTTATCAGGCTACTTTAAACCTGAATAAAATCATCGATCATAACTATTATCCGGTTCAGGAAGCAGAAAACTCTAATATGCGCCACCGTCCGGTTGGTTTAGGTGTACAGGGTTTAGCTGATGCCTTTATTTTATTGCGTTTACCATTTGAAAGTGATGAAGCAAAACGTTTAAACAAAGACATCTTCGAAACGATTTATTTCGCATCGATGACAGCTTCACATGATCTGGCAGTGAAAAACGGCCCTTACCAGACTTTCAAAGGATCGCCTTTATCTAAAGGTCAGTTCCAGTTTGATTTATGGAACGTAACGCCTGATAGTGGTCGTTGGGACTGGGATGCATTACGTAAAAAAGTAGTTAAAGATGGTGTGTACAACTCACTATTGGTAGCACCAATGCCAACAGCATCTACGTCTCAAATTTTGGGTAATAACGAATGTTTTGAGCCATATACCTCTAACATCTATACCCGCCGTGTGTTGAGTGGAGAATTCGTAGTGGTAAACAAACATCTATTGAAAGACCTGGTAGCACTGGGTTTATGGAATAATGATATGAAAAATCAGATCATTCTGGCTAACGGTTCAATCCAGGCTATTCCATCTATTCCTGATTATATCAAAGAACTATACAAAACGGTTTGGGAAATTAAGATGCGTAATATCATCGATATGGCTGCCGACCGTGGTGCTTACATTTGCCAGTCGCAATCATTAAACTTGTTCGTAAATGCGCCAAATACTTCAAAACTAACTTCAATGCACTTTTATGCATGGGAAAAAGGATTGAAAACAGGTATGTACTATCTACGTACTCAAGCTGCATCTCAGGCTGTTAAATTTACAGTTGAAAATCAGGGTGGTAAAGCCATTGAAGCGGTTATCCCTGCTCAGATGACACCAGATCAGGTTGCAGAAGAAATTGTAGACGGACCAGTTTGTTCAATGGAGGAAGGCTGTATCAGCTGTTCAGGTTAAACCCCCTGAATGCTGAAGGCAACTTTGGAAACGCAATAATATCGTAAGGTTTTGGGCTAGGGCTCAAAACCTTATTTTTTGTTCCTATTTTTGTAATGCAATTGGACTATCCTTAAGCATTATACCTTATGCCTTCAATCTTAAAACATAGCAAACACGAAATCATTCCCTGCGAAAGATGCGGAACAGCTATTGAATGCAAAGCAAATTCGTACACTAAATGCCAGTGCAGTGTGGTGCAACTCAGCATTAATGAAGTTCAGTACATCTCCGAGCTATTTGATGGATGTCTTTGTGCCAAATGCTTATTTGAACTCCAGCAGGAGTACCGAGAAGAAATCAGCATGTAGGTCTTCACCATACGAGCTCTTCCGGAGTAAGATCATTTCTGATTTCTAATCGAAATAATATCTGTACAGCAGACAAACCAGTCAGCAAAAACATTTACACAATTATGCCCTTGTCTTTTTTGTAAAATAGTAACTTTGCGCATTAATTTCGAATAAGTGAATTTTGAGTGAATGCGTTTGTATTGCGTAATAAACATTCAATTAGTCACCGATTTATTAATCTATCATTTGAAGACATGAAGAAAGTAAAAGTTGGTCTGGTACAAATGACTTGTACTAAAGATAAGCAGGAAAATTTAAATAAAGCGATTGTGAAGGTGAGAGAAGCAGCGGCAAAAGGCGCACAGATTGTGTGTTTGCAGGAGCTTTTTACCTCTTTGTATTTCTGTGATGTTGAGGATTACGATAATTTTGAATTGGCCGAAGCTATTCCCGGACCTTCAACTGATGCCTTGCAGGTGGTGGCCAAAGAACTTGGCGTTGTCATCATTGCTTCCTTATTTGAGAAGCGCACTGCTGGTTTATACCATAATACTACGGCAGTTTTGGACGCAGATGGATCGTATCTAGGTAAATACCGCAAAATGCATATTCCTGACGATCCGGCTTTTTACGAAAAATTCTATTTTACTCCCGGTGATCTGGGCTATAAAGTTTTTGAAACGAAGTTTGCCAAAATCGGGATTTTGATTTGCTGGGATCAATGGTATCCTGAAGCATCCCGCATCACGGCCTTAATGGGTGCAGACATTATGTTCTACCCAACGGCCATTGGCTGGGCAACCGATCAGGATGAAGAAACCAATCAGGATCAATACAATGCATGGCAAACCATTCAACGCTCGCATTCCGTTGCTAATGGCGTTCCCGTAGTAAGTGTAAACCGCGTGGGTTTCGAACAGGATGGCGCTATGAAATTCTGGGGCGGAAGTTTTGCCACTAACGCTCAGGGTAAGCTGCTTTACCTGGCTTCCCACGATCAGGAAGAAACTGAAGTGGTGGAACTGGATCTGGATCAAAGCGATTTTATGCGTAAGCACTGGCCTTTCCTGAGAGACAGACGAATTGATTCTTACCAGCCGATTACCAAAAGATTTATTGATAACGACTAAGCAGGTAAACCCATGTCAAATTTTCCTCCTAAAGAATACTTAAATATCAATCAGTTTGATTACTCCCCTAAGAAACAGGGATATTCCTTTCCTGCAGAATGGGCAAAACATGAAGCCACATGGTTAAGCTGGCCGCATAAAGAGGCAAGCTGGCCTGGAAAAATTGAAACCATTTATGAGCCTTATTGCCAGTTTATTAAAGCAGTGGCCGAAGGTGAAAAAGTGCGCATCAATGTTAAGGATGAAGCCATGAAGGCTTTTGCAACTTCAGAGTTGACGAAGGTTGATGCCGATCTATCGCAGATTGAATTTTACTTCAATGAAACCAATGATGCCTGGTGCCGCGACCACGGACCGGCTTTTTTACTGAAAGGTAATGAAAAGGCTGTGGTTGACTGGGGTTATAATGCGTGGGGGGGTAAATACCCACCGTTCGACCTGGATGATGTAGTACCCACTAAAATCGCGAAAGAGTTTAATTTGCCTTTGTTTAACCCCGACATTGTAATGGAAGGTGGATCGGTAGAGTTCAATGGTGCCGGGACAATTTTAACTACTACGGCATGTTTACTGAACGAGAACCGGAACCCACATTTAAGCAAAGAACAAATTGAAAAGTATTTACTGGAGTATTACGGACAGGAACAGGTGTTATGGTTGGGCGATGGAATTGTAGGTGACGATACGGATGGTCACATTGACGATATTACCCGTTTTGTTAATGAGGATACCGTTCTAACTGTAGTGGAAAGTAATCCATTAGATGAAAACTACCTTCTGCTACAGGAAAATCTGGAAGCCTTAAAAGCCATGAAACTGAAAGACGGCCGCTCATTGAATATCGTTGAACTGCCGATGCCATCACCGGTAATTTTCGACGACACCCGTTTACCAGCTTCTTATGCTAATTTTTATATCGCAAATTCGGCGGTAATTGTTCCTGTTTTCAATGATGTGAATGATCAGAAAGCTTTAGATATTATTCAGCAATGTTTTCCGGATCGAAAAGTGATCGGTATCAATTCGGTAGATATTATCTGGGGATTGGGAAGCTTCCATTGCCTGAGTCAGCAGGAGCCTGCCATTTAATTCTGAGCCGGAAGTCATGGAAACAATTTAACGATATCTTCACGAGAGTTGTTAACTTTACAACATTAAAATATTTCAACTTTACAACATTTCATAATGAAATTATTAGAAGGAAAAACAGCATTGATTACGGGTGCTTCAAAAGGTATCGGTCGTAAAATAGCTGAAAAATTTGCTGAGCAAGGGGCTAATGTGGCTTTTACATACTTATCATCAGTAGAAAAGGGCGAAGCATTAGAACAGGAACTGCAAAGCTTCGGAACAAAGGTTAAAGGCTATCGTTCTGATGCATCGAAATTCGATCAGGCAGAGCAGTTAATCAATGATATTGTGGCCGAGTTCGGAACGATTGACATCGTTGTCAATAATGCTGGTATTACCAAAGACGGTTTGCTTATGCGTATGAGTGAAGAAAACTGGGATGATGTAATCAATATCAACCTGAAGTCGATCTTCAACGTAACCAAAGCGGCTTCAAAAGTAATGATGAAGGCCCGTAAAGGCGTATTTATCAATATGAGTTCGGTTGTTGGTGTGCAGGGCAACGCTGGTCAGGCCAATTATGCTGCTTCAAAAGCCGGAATTATTGGTTTTACTAAATCAGTGGCGAAGGAATTGGGTTCAAGAAATATCCGCGCCAATGTGGTTGCACCTGGTTTCATCCGTACTGAAATGACTGAGGTTTTAGACCCTGCGGTTGTTGCCGGATGGGAAAAGGATATTCCTTTAAAACGTGCTGGTGAAACTGAAGATATTGCGAATGTTTGTGTGTTCCTGGCTTCAGATATGAGTGCTTATGTAACCGGACAAACCTTATCCGTTTGCGGCGGAATGCTATAGGTAAGACTAAATATAAAAATTTAAATCCTGCGGGTTGAAAAGCCAGCAGGATTTTTTATTTAATAACATATTTGCCTTTAAATTCTTTTATATCAGGGAGACTTCTGTCCCTTTCAAACCATCTGTACCCCTTTTGCAGTGTTTTCCAGAAGTTGAGCTGCATAGGGTATTGCCGAGCATAATTCTTCAGGTTTTCATTGGTCATTCTGAAAGGGTAGATGTTTACCGCTATTCGTTCCTGTCCTGCATTTCTTGCTTCTACGCTAAGTATAAAAACCTCTTTGATCTTTTCATCTGTTAAAGGGATACAGCCAACGGTAACACAATTGCCATGGATGTAGATATCATTACCTGGCTTTCTGTCTTTACCTGTCCGCTCCAAATCCACTGAATTGGGATAGTTTATGCCGAGCGACAAGTGATAACTACTCATCGGATTAAAGGCATTGAGGTAATAAAATCCTTCAGGGGTTTGTTTATCTCCTTCCATTACCTTTGGTCCCAGTGTACCTGAATGCGCACAAAAGTCGTACGTTTTGAATAGGGAATATTTTTTATCTGCTTTTCCGCTTAACCATACCTCCAGTTTTCCTTCTGATTTGTAGGCGTTGATGATCATCGAAAAACCATCACCCAAACCAGCAGCCTTTAAGAATTTCTCCAATGTTTCCCATTTTTCAGCATAGGCCTTTTCAACCCGCTCAAATTTAGTTTGTGTTGTCCTGAAGTTATTTTGCGCGTGAGCCATTATACTGATGAAAAGAAGTATAGTTAAACAGGTTAATTTCATGATGTTTGGTTTAGATAAAGCTAATCATTTCAAGTAAATTCTGGTATGGAAAGCATGGTATCTCTTTTGTATGTTTAAGTGCTTCTGCCGCAAATTTAAATCTACTGCGGCCTTTGCGGTTAATCGTCAAAATTAGCATCTTTATAAAATATGAACAGCTTTTTTGCCGGTACTTCTATTTTGTATTTTCTATGTTGCCTTGCTTTAGGGATTCTTTATGCCTGGTTGCTGTACCGGGGGAATAAAAATCTCGACAGAAAGCTCCATTATGGCTTAACGGCGCTTAGGGTGCTGGCTGTTACCGCAATTGCCTGGCTGTTGTTCTCGCCGCTGATTAAAACACTGACTTATACGCTCGATAAACCTGTAATCATTATTGGTCAGGATAATTCCCTTTCTGTTGGTCAGGTTAAAGCACAAGGTTTCGACCAAATATTGTTTGAGCGAAACCTAAAAATCCTGCAGGATAAACTGTCCGATAAATACGAGGTGAAAACCTACAATTTTGGTGATTCGGTTGCCGAAGGTTTTAATTTTGGTTATCAGGGCAAACTTACTAATGGTGCTGCTTTCTTTCAGAAGATCAGAGATGAATATACTAACAGGAATGTTGGGGCAATTGTTCTGGCAACTGATGGTATTTTTAATGGTGGGGGAAACCCTTTATATAGCATCAATCAGATCAATGCTCCGGTTTATACGGTAGCTTTGGGCGATAGTGTTCCAAAGCGTGATGTTTTGATTTCGAATGTAAACTACAACAACATGGTTTACCTGGATGATGACTTTACCATTGAAGTACAGGTTCAGGCTTTTCAAAGTGATGGGGAGCAGACCGCTTTAACAGTTAGTGCAAACGGGACTAAAGTGGCACAGCAAACTGTAGCCATCAATGCGAATGCTTTTGTAAAAACCATTCCCGTGAAGCTGCACGCTGGCAAAACCGGCGTTCAGCAATACACGGTTCAATTGGGTAAGCTTCAAAACGAAATTACCACCAGAAATAATGCGTATACCTTTTATGTAGAGGTCATCGACGGAAGACAAAAAGTATTGCTGGCTGCCGCGGGCCCACATCCTGATTTGGGGATATTGAAAGACGCTATAGCGATGAATAAGCATTATGAAGCTAAGTTGGTCCTGGCAGATGATTTGAGCGCCGTAGAGCCTTCAAAGTTTGATCTGATCGTACTTTATCAGTTGCCGGATGCTCAGCAGACTTCCGCTCCATTTTTGCAGAAAGTGATTGCCGCTAAAAAGCCTTTATGGTATATTTTGGGTGCGCAAAGCAATCCCAATGCGTTTAATCAAATTCAAAATCAGGTTAACTTATCTTCGGCAAATGGTTCCACTCAGGAAGTTTATGCTGATATTTCAAATGGCTTCACCAGTTTTAATATTGCTGAAGAAGACAAAAAGCAGTTTACCTCATTTGATCCCTTGATTTGCCCATTTGGGAGGCTCACCGTTAATGCCAGCGTTGCAGCCATTTTTAACCAGCGTGTTGGTAAAGTAAGTACCCAGCAGCCATTAATGTTTTTTGCAAATGAAAATGGGTTAAAAACAGGTTATCTGATGGGAGAGGGACTTTGGCGCTGGAAGTTATCAGAACCTGAAAGCCAGAACGAGCAATCAGCGGTAAATGATTTAATTTCAAAAACCATTCAGTATCTGTCGGTAAAGGATGATAGAAGAAGATTTAAAGTGTTTACCTCAAAACCCGCTTACGATGAAAATGAATCCATTCAGTTCAATGGAACGCTTTATAATGAAAGTTACCAGCCCGTAAACGAACCGGAGGTTAATCTTCAGGTGAAAAACGGTGCAGGAAAAGTATTTAACTATGTTTTCTCTAAAACTGAAAATGCCTATCAGCTGGATGCAGGGATTATGCCGGCGGGAAGTTATTCATACGTTGCCAGCACATCAATGGGTGGGCAGAAATTTACTGCTACAGGTAGTTTTTACGTGAATGCTTTAATTGCGGAATTTCAGCAAACCACCGCGAATCATCAGTTACTGAATACAATTGCCAGACAAACTAATGGAAAGCTATTCATGCCTGCAGACTTAATAAAAATTGCTGATGAGATTCTCAGGAATGATAACATCAAAACCATTAGCTACGAAGACCGTAAATATAATGAGCTGATTAATATGAAGTGGTTATTTGCAGTTATTATGCTGTTGTTAAGCATGGAGTGGTTTTTACGTAAACGAAATGGTGAACTTTAACATTTCTACATCTGAAGTCATTGAGGTTTTGGGTACTATTGCCTTCGCCATTTCCGGTACGTTTACTGCAATGCAACGTAAGCTCGACCCGTTTGGGGTGCTAATTATTGCCTTTGTTACAGCCATAGGTGGCGGAACGGTTCGTGATTTATTAATAGGGGATACCCCTGTTGCCTGGATGCGGGATATGCAAACCTGTTTGCTGATTTTATTTACGGCACTGATTACGATGTTTTTTAAAACCCACGTACAGAAAATGAAGATTACACTTTTTCTGTTCGATAGCCTGGGACTGGGCTTATTCACGATGGTTGGATTGTTAAAAGGAATTGCTTTCGGTTTGAATCCGGGAATTTGTATTACACTGGGTACAATTACCGGTTGCTTTGGTGGAATCATCAGAGATACCCTACTAAACACCATTCCCCTGGTTTTCAGAAGAGAGATATATGCATCTGCCTGTATTTTGGGCGGTATGCTTTATTACCTGCTCATTAAAATTAATGTTGAGAGTGTGGTAGCGAAACTTGCTGTCGTGGCTTTTATATTCGTGTTCAGGATTATTGCCGTTAAGTTTAAACTTTCACTGCCAAAGTTTGAGTACTGATTAGTCTTTTTTCTCTTCCCTGATAATTACAAAAACGTCTTCATTATCTTTTTTCATGAAGTATTTCTCGCGGGCAAACTTTTCTGCTGTGTTCAGGTTAGTGCTGAGTTCGTTTAAATCTTTTTTAACCTGGGCGGTTTCTTTTTCAAAGTATTCCTTTTCTTCCTGTAATTTATTGGCCTGACTGCGGTATTCGTATTGCGACATCATATCGTTTTTATCGAAAAACAGCATCCATACAGCAAAGGCAGCGGTTGCAAGAAAATATTTGTTCCGGAAAAGGTCTATTAAACGTTTCATGGTTTGTTCTCAAAATCGTCATTGCGAAGTACGAAGTAATCTTACCTAAAAAATTGCTTCGTACCTCGCAATGACGTAAATGTATAAAAAAACATCCGAAGATTTTAAATGTCCGGATGTTCTTCAAATAAGTTTTTCAACTTCTTAACACGCAGGGCAAAAATACTGCCTTGGTTTTCTTAATTCCTTTAAAGGAATAAGGTTTATTTTTTAGCGTATTTGAATTTAGAACCGATAAAACGTGCGTTCTCACCTAATTCTTCTTCGATACGTAATAATTGATTGTATTTTGCAATCCTGTCTGAACGTGAAGCAGAACCTGTTTTAATCTGACCGCAGTTTAAGGCAACAGCTAAATCAGCGATGGTTACATCTTCAGTTTCGCCAGAACGGTGACTCATTACCGAAGTATAACCACTGTTTTGAGCTAAAGTAACCGCATTGATGGTTTCAGTTAATGAACCGATCTGGTTTACTTTTACTAAGATAGAGTTTGCTGTGTCTTCGTCGATACCACGTTGTAAACGGGTTACATTGGTTACGAATAAGTCATCACCCACTAATTGAACGTGATCGCCAATTTTGTCGGTTAAGCTTTTCCAGCCAGTCCAGTCGTTTTCATCCATACCATCCTCAATAGAAATGATTGGATATTTCGCAGAAAGGTCAGCTAAATATTGTGCTTGTTCTTCGCTTGAACGAATTACGCCTGTAGCACCTTCAAATTTAGTATAATCGTACTTACCATCCTTGTAGAACTCAGATGAAGCACAGTCTAATGCTAAACAAATTTGCGAACCTGGTTTATAACCAGCAGTTTCAATAGCTTTTAATACTGTTTCAATTGCATCTTCAGTACCATCAAATGTCGGAGCGAAACCACCTTCATCACCTACAGCGGTAGATAATCCTCTGTCGTGAAGGATTTTCTTTAAGCTATGGAATACTTCAGTACCCCAACGTAAAGCTTCAGAAAAAGAAGGTGCACCAACTGGCATAATCATAAACTCCTGAAATGCGATAGGCGCATCAGAGTGAGAACCTCCATTGATGATGTTCATCATTGGAATTGGTAACGTGTTGGCGTTTACACCACCGATGTAACGGTATAGAGGTTGACCAATTTCATCAGCAGCAGCTTTAGCAACTGCTAAAGAAACCCCTAAAATTGCGTTTGCACCTAAGTTACCTTTGTTTTCAGTACCATCAAGTTCTAACATTAATTTATCGATAGCGTTTTGCTCAAAAACATCGATACCTCTTAAAGCCTCAGCGATTTTAGTATTTACATTTTCAACAGCTTTTAAAACGCCTTTACCTAAATATGTAGATTTATCTCCGTCACGTAATTCAACAGCTTCATATTGTCCGGTAGATGCACCGCTTGGTACAGCTGCACGGCCAAAAGCGCCTGCTTCTGTAACTACTTCTACTTCTACTGTTGGATTACCCCTTGAATCGAGGATTTGTCTTGCATGGACATTAACAATTATGCTCATTTTTATTTGATTTTTTGTTGATTTTTTAACCTGCTTAGTGTATAAAATACAATTACTAAGCGCAACATCAAAGTTAGTATTATTTTTAAATAAATAAAGCGTTTTGAGCGTTAATGTTAGGATAGTGGTCTTGCTTAATTATACATTAACTTTAAATTAATACAGAAGGGTTTTGATCACCGGAAACAAGTAACCATAATGGATCGAATACGTCTTGATCTGTTTTTGTAAGCGGTGGGTCAGGATGAATTTACTGTGCAATAAACCGATAGAAAGTAACGAACTCCCGGTGCCAAAACCATTCAGTATGTTTGCCGTCTTCTTTTTCAATAAATACAATATTGGGGTTGGTGGTATCCGGGCTTAATAGATTATAGGCTTTTCTGACATTATCAATCATTTTTGATCCTTCCTTATCTCCGGCAACAAAAAAGATTTTGCTTTTTTTAAGAGCACTTAAATGATCCTCAACCTCGTTAAAGATATCCGGTGCCACCCAAAATGAAGGGCTGAAAATGCCGGCAGCTCCAAATATTCCCGGGTAAGCTGATATGGCATACATGGATATCAATCCGCCCATTGAGCTGCCTGCAATAGTGGTATTTTTGACATCTGATAAAGTTCTGTAGGTTGAATCAATATAGGGTTTTAATGTTTCAGCAATAAATTGAGCATAAGCTTTTCCTTCTCCTTTTCCATGCTCACTATCATATGGGTTGTATTCATTCATCCTGTCCTGGTCTCCGTGATCAATCCCCACAACAATCATTTCCTTTTCCCCATCCCGAATAAGGCCATCTATTACTGAATCTACTGCCCACTCATCGTTTCTGGGAGGTGTAGCATGGAACAGATTTTGCCCGTCGTGCATATAAAGCACAGGGTATTTTTTGCTGGAATGTTTGTAGCTTTTTGGTAGGTAGATCCAGATTTTTCGGTGCTTACCAAGCTGTGGCATAAAAAAGGCATCGTCAACAACATGGACGTGATCGCCAAATGTATATGTCACATTATCCTCTTTAGATTGGTTGTTTTGCTTCGATACGGTAATATCCATGGTAATATCAACATCTAAATTCAAAATTCTGTTTGCAATGGTTTTACAATTAGATTTTTTTGAATGAAAACTTCCCTGTATAGGTTCAGTTTTTAATTGGTTCAGGACCGAAACATCAATTTATTTCAACTCATCTAAAACTTTGAACAGCTTTTTGTTAATGCCGCTTCCACTGTAATTGTTGATGTTAATTACCACTATATATTTATTACCTGATGCATCTGTATGATAACCTGCAAATGCAGATACATCGTTTATCGTTCCGCTTTTAATTTTCATCCCGTTGTATTCGGGTAAGGCTTTGTAGAAATCAGGAAACCAGGTTTCTTTCTGAACCTGAAATAAAACCGCTGCCATTGCTGAAGTGGTGATGCGGTCTCCTGGCGATAATCCACTACCATCAATGATATTTAAAGCCGATTTATCAATGCCTTTATCTGCCCAGAAGTTTATTTCAGTTTCGGCGCCTTTGGCCGTTGTTGCGGGCTTACCGGATTTTAAAGCCATGGTTTTAAGCAGGCTTTCTCCGTAAAGATTGATACTCTTTTTTAGAAACCAATAAGCAATTTCACTTAAAGGGGGAGAGGTGATGGTACTGATTTTCTGAGTGACTGATGGGATAGGCAGTTTTTTTAAGCTCATCAATCTGCTGGTTGTAGGCTCCTGGCTTACGGAAACGCCGAGCCTTTTCAATGTATCCTGTAAGCGGTAGGCACAATCATAGGCAGGATCTGGAAGAGCGACGGAGATGCCTGATTTGCCAATACCCATACCCCAGCTACCGCGCAGGTAAGCAATATTGCTGTAGGGAGGGAGGAAAGCGTAGGCTCTGTCGCCTGTTCCCGATGCCCCGGTTTTTAGTTCATTTACAATTTGTATGTATGGGGTTTGAGGTACAGACTTGATGATTTTAACCTCCTCAGCAGTCCCGGTACCTGGTTTCAGGTGTATGTCAAACTGATTCTCTCTCCAGGCCAGGCCTGATGTGCCCGCGCCATAATAATTACCAATGTCTTGCCATACCCAACCCTCAGCGGTCGTCTGCGTACCAAAAATGCGGTCGTCGCCAATGATGGCGCCTTCTATTTTTGTTATGCCGGCAGATTTAATTGCTGAAACCCATTGCGTTAAAACATTGTTTTCTTTGTTTTGATAGCGCCATGATCCCAAAGTGGGGTCGCCGCTCCCAATGATGATCAGGTTTCCGTTTAAAGTTCCGCCTGTAATGCTGCCTGTATAGGCAAGTGTAGTCTGGTACTGGAAATCTTTTCCTAAAATGCTAAATGCCGTAGCTGCAGTAATCGTTTTAAGCGTTGAGGCTGTAGCCAGACCAATCTGCTCATTTTTCGCAAAAAGGGTTTTGCCGGTATTGGCATCTAACACACATAGCGAAGTGATGGCATGCCTCGCCTGATCATCAGCTAATAAAATGTTGAAGGCTTTTTCCAGGTTTTGAATTTTGCTTTGTGCATTCGCTGTGGCAAAAGAAAAGACACATAGGACTAATAGATTGAAAAATTTCATTTCGTGATTGACTTCATTTTGGAGAGCGCATAAAAAAGCCCTTCAATTTTAATTTGAAGGGCTCTTGTTTATTTTAAACTAACTCTTTTTGAATTAAGTATTCAGCAATCTGAACTGCGTTTGTTGCAGCGCCTTTACGCAAATTGTCGGCTACAATCCAAAGATTTAAAGCTTTAGGTGCAGATTCATCCCTGCGGATTCGACCTACAAATACTTCATCTTTTTCATGTGCATCTTTCGGCATCGGGTATTTTAAGTTGGCAACATCATCTACTACGATTACACCCGGTGCTTTTTCTAAAATACTACGCACTTCCGCCAGGTCGAAATCATTCTCGAACTCAATGTTTACTGATTCAGAGTGACCACCCATTACCGGAATACGAACGGTAGTTGCAGTAACCTTAATGCTGTTATCGCTCATGATTTTGTTCGTTTCCTTTACCATTTTCATTTCCTCTTTCGTGTAACCGTTATCCATGAAAACATCGATATGGGGAAGGACATTCAGATCAATTTCGTACGGATAAGCTTTAGGCCCATCAATACCTGCACGCTCGTTCATTAACTGATCAACAGCCTTAACGCCTGTTCCTGTAACGGATTGATAAGTAGATACCACTACACGTTTGATTTTGTATTTGTCGTGTAAAGGTTTTAAAACCACCACCATCTGGATGGTAGAACAGTTTGGGTTTGCGATAATCTTATTGTCAATCGACAGCTCGTGTGCATTCACTTCCGGAACGATAAGTTTAACTGCAGGATCCATTCTCCAGGCAGATGAATTATCAATTACCGTTGTTCCAGCTTCTTTAAAGCGTGGTGCATGTTCCAATGAAGTATTTCCACCGGCAGAAAACAATGCGATATCAGGTTTCATGCCAATTGCAGTGTCCATGCTAACGATTGGGAACTTCTTACCCTTAAAAGTAATTTCCTTACCAACACTCTTTTCTGATGCTACGGGAATCAACTCTGTCAAAGGGAAATTTCTTTCCTCCAATACTTTTAACATTACGGTACCAACCAATCCGGTTGCACCTACTACTGCTACTTTCATTTTAAATTTTAATTATTATATTTATTAAACATTTGATATAAGTCCAAATATGGTAAAAATTAAGCTTATATCCCTATTGTTACACGTTAATTTTGCTTTAAATATTCTCAATCCGGTTTCTGCTAACGAACAGGAGGATAGAATGATCCGGCCACCCATCCCAGAAAAGCTGGTCCACAGAAGCTGCCTGAAGCCTGATATTCCTCTGCGGATAATCAGTAAAGGCGATATTCTGATTTCTGAAGTATTGTTTAATCCGCGGCCCGGTGGGGTTGATTTTGTCGAAATATACAACAATACCAGTCATGAAATAGATTTGAAGGATCTTCAGCTGGCCAACATAAATTCTGCAGGTGAACCAGCGAGCATTAAAAGTGTTTCTGCAGTTAGGCTGATGATCCCGGCAGGAAGTTATTATGTGATTACGAGTAATCAAGCCAATATCAAAGAAAATTATTATACGAAATTCCCAGCTCAGTTTGTACAAATTGGTAGTCTGCCTGCTTTTAGTAACGATAAGGGCTCGGTAGTGCTCTTAAGTAACAATGTGATCATCGACCGGTTAAACTACAATGCAAAGGTTCATCATCCCCTTATTCAGGATGAAGACGGGATATCGATAGAACGGGTTTCTTTCAGTGTGGATACTAATGACCCTGCCAATTTTAAATCTGCAGCTGCGGTAGCAGGTTGCGCTACACCGACTTACAAAAATTCTCAGGAAGCCTCAGGAGAAGAAAACTTTGTACGGTTAGCGCGTAAAACCTTTTCACCCGATGGAGATGGTTATGACGACATCCTAAACCTGGATTATCAGTTTGCAGAAAATTCGATGCTGGCAACAGTCAACATTTACACTGACAGGGGGAGGCTGATCCGTAAGCTGTTGAAAAATCAAACGATAGGTACCAGCGGAACTTTGAGCTGGGATGGACTTGATGATAGCGGATTAAAAGCCGGCATCGGAATCTATGTTGTGGTATTTGACGTTTTTGACCTGAACGGTTCCACAAAACGTTTTAAAAATACCTGTGTACTGGCGGGGAAGCTAAACTAGTTGAGCGTATTATATTTCCGCAAATCAAAAGCACTGGTCCCAAACTTTAGCTAAGACCAGTGCTTTTTACTATATCAGATTGGCTTTAATGTAGGCACAACTTGTGGTAATCGACCCGATCTGATCTGGCTGATAATTGTTCTCGTGCTCAACAAAAAAGTTTTGCATTCCTGATAATTTAGCCTGCGCAAATATTTTTTTGAAATCGATTGAACCTTTACCAACTTCTGTATTTAATTCTGGCTTAGCTTTATCCATATCTTTCACATGCCACATTGGGAAGCGGCCAGGATATTTCTTAAACAATGCCAGGGGATCGTTGCCAGATCGGACTACCCAGTACAAATCCATTTCGAAGCTCACCAGGTTTTTATCGGTTTCCTGAAGGTAAACATCGTATCCTGTAGTATCTCCCAGCTTTTTGAACTCGAAATCGTGGTTGTGATAGGCAAATTTTAAGCCTGAAGCTTTTGCAATTTCTGCAACCTTATTGAAGTCAGCAGCAGTTTTCTTAAAGCCATCTGCACCCTTCGTCATATCCACATGAGCCCCTGCAATGGTAAAATATTTGCCTCCAAGAGCAGCTGAAGATTCAATGTCTGCTTTTAGTTTATCGGTACTGCCTGTTTTCATAAAATCGTCCATTCCGTAATGACCGCTTGGTGCTTTTAAGCCATTGGCATCTAATAATGATTTAAATTCCTTAGTAGTTAAATTCCAGAATTTTCCGTTCGAGAAACCGTAAGTTTCAACTTCTTTATAACCTGCCTGCGCAACTTTTTCAATTACACCTGTTACATCTTTAGGCAAAAGGTCTCTCAATGTATACAATTGCAAGCCAACATTTTTACTCGCTTTATCGAATGCAAAAGAGGGGATAAGCAAAGCAGCACCAGCGGCAAAGCTTGCCTGCTTAATAAAGTTTCTTCTAGAATTCATAGTATTTAAATTAATTCTTTTTTAACGTATGCGCAGCTTGCTGCTACAGATTCCATAGGATTTGGCTTATAATTACTCTCGTGCTCTATAAAAAAGTGTTTCATGCCAGAAAGTTTTGCATCCGCAAAAATGGGCTTAAAATCAATCGAGCCGGTTCCAACCTCAGCATTTAAAGCCGGATCTGTTTTGTCCATGTCTTTGACATGCCACATGGTGAAACGTCCCGGGTTTTCTTTAAATAATTTAAGCGGGTCGTTACCAGAACGAACCACCCAGTATAAATCCAGTTCAAAGTCTACCAGATTTTTGTCTGTTTCACTTAGCAAAATCTGATACCCGGTGGTATCACCTTGTTTATCGAACTCGAAATTGTGGTTATGATAGGCTACCCTTAATCCGGCATCTTTACACATTTTACCGGCAAGGTTTAAGCGTTTAGCTAATGTCTTGTAATCATCTGCATTTTTACGGATACTTTCTTCAAGCCAGGGCACGGTAACGTAGTCGCTTCCCAACACTTTAGCCGCAGCAATAGCAGCTTCCAGTTCTTCGGTTTTACCTTCTGATAAAAAACTGGTTAAGCTGTAATGACCGCTTGGCATGGTTAAGTTATTCGCTTCCAGCAATTTATTAAAGTCTACCGGCGATAAGCCCCAGAATTGATCCTTAATGGAAAAACCGTACGATTCTATTTGAGTGAAGCCAGCTTTTGCAACTTTTTCAATCGTTCCTTTAACATCTTTTGGTAGCTCATCCCTTAGCGACCAGAGCTGCAATCCTACGTTTTTCTTTTCACCTGAGCAGGCAAAAGACGGGATTAATAATGCTGCTGCGGCAGCCATACTGCTACTTAGTATAAAACTTCTTCTTGTTAACATAATGCCAGACTTAAATATCACAGATGGCTATTGCTTTTTTTAATGAGCCCAGTTTATCTGCATTTTTTGGTATAAATTCCTGCGCCACATAACCTTTGAAACCGGTTTCGGCAATAGCTTTCATTATCGCCGGGTAATAAAGCTCCTGACTTTCATCGATCTCATTCCTTCCCGGAACCCCAGCGGTATGGTAGTGGGCAATGTACTGATGGTTTTCTTTGATTGTCCTGATCACATCGCCTTCATCAATTTGCATGTGATAGATATCGTAAAGCAGTTTGAAGTTTTCAGACCCCAGACGTTTACAAAGTTCAACTCCCCAGGCGGTTTTATCACACTGGTAATCTTTATGATTTATTTTGCTGTTGAGCAATTCCATAACCAGCACCACCCCATGTTTTTCTGCCAATGGCATCAATTGTTTCAGGCCTTCAACGCAATTATTCCATCCAGTTTCATCGTCTTTTCCCCTTCTGTTTCCACTAAAACAAATTAGGTTTTTATACCCGGCTTGTGCTATCAGTGGAATCATTGCAGAATAGTTTTTAATCAGCGTTTCATGAAATTGCTTGTCGTTAAAACCATCAACCAGATTAATTTCGGCGCCGTTGCACATGGTGGATACCAGGCCATGTTTTTTAAGTATCGGCCAGTCTTTAGGACCAACCAGATCAATGCCTTTGATGCCGATGTTCTTAGCTTCAGTACATAGCGTTTCCACATCCAAAGTGCTAAAACACCAGCGGCATACAGCATGATTGATATTTCCTTTCAAAGCTTCGGTTTTATTGACATCTGGCTGTTCTGCTGCTAAAGCAGTTAAACCGGAAGAAACACCAATTGCAGCAGTTCCTGCAATGATGTTCTTTAATGCATTTCTTCTGTTCAGGCTCATGGATTATGCAGCTACCGTTTCCGATTTACTTTTATCATTAAACAATACAGCAAATAGCAGGAATACAACTGCGGCAATTCCAGCTGGAATGATCCAAACCATTTTCCAGTCCATTACACCCTCTGCTGATTTATAGGCATCCGATATTTTACCCGCAACAGCAAAACCAATTAACATACCAACACCATAAGTTGCCAGTGTGATTAGTCCCTGTGCAGCGCTTTTAAACTTTTCGCCTGCCTTAGAGTTGGTGTAAATCTGACCAGAAACGAAGAAGAAATCGTAACATACTCCGTGTAAAGCAATACCAATAAGCAGCATAAAACTTAAATCACCGGCATTTCCAAAGGCGAACAAAACGTATCGGATAGCCCAGGCCAGCATACCTACCAAAATGGTTTTTTTGAAACCGTATTTTGAAAAGAATACCGGGATAGCCAACAAAAATAAGGCTTCTGAAACCTGGCCAATTGCCATTTTTCCCGTTGGATTTTCTACCTTGATATCAGCCAGGAATAAACCGGCGTTCTGGTAATAAAAGGCCAGTGGAATACAAATTAAAATAGAAGAAATGAAAAAGACTGCAAAGTTTTTATCCTTCAATAGTTTCAGCGCATCTAAACCCAGGATGTCGCTTACTTTTATTTTCTCACCTTTAGCCACTTTTGGTGGTGTAGCAGGTAGTGTGAAACTAAATAGCCCTAAGCCTAGTGAAACAATTCCTGCCATCAGGAATGTGCTTTTTAGTAAGCCTGATTGAATACCTTCCGGTGAATCCCAATGGAATGCATAGCTGATGAGCAAGCCAGCAACGATCCAGCCGATTGTTCCAAACACCCTGATATTCGCAAATTCCTTTTCAGGATCCTGCATCTGATTAAAAGAAACCGAGTTCACCAATGCAAGTGTTGGCATGAAAAGAATCATGTAGGCCAGTACATATGGGTAGAATACGCTAACATCCGTTGCATTATACATTTGATACATCAGAATGGCACCAATGATATGTAGCACGCCTAATATTTTTTCCGCATTGAAATATCGGTCGGCAATTAACCCGATGATGAAAGGCGCAATAATAGCTCCCCATGATTGGGTAGAAAATACAGCGCCTGTTTCGGCGCCTGTAGCTTTCAGGTTGTTGGCTAAAAATGTGCCCAGGGTTACAAACCATGCACCCCAGATAAAAAATTCCAGGAACATCATGGTGGAGAGTTTGAAACGTGTGATGGTATTCATTTGGCTAGTAATTATTATTTTATGTAAGATGGTTAAGGTACAAAATCAATGATTTAAAGTTCTTTTATAGAGATGTTTTTATACCACACTTCATCGCCATGATCTTGCAAAGCAATTTTACCGGTTTTGAAAGTACCCCAGTCTTTCCAGGTGGCAAACTTACTGCCTGCAACAATCGTTTTCCAGTTTGCATCCCATAGGGTAGTTTCCACAACGGTTACACCATTCAAAATTAAAGTCAATTTACCTTTTTTACTGATAATTTCCGCTTTGTTCCAATCGCCTACAGGCTTAACCGGTTCAGATTTACTTTTTACCAGATCGTACAAATCACCGGCACGGTGTTTAGGGAACTTTCCATCAGCATGACCATCATTGTCAATCACCTGCATTTCCAGTCCTGTAGAGTAGGTAGCGTGATATTGAGGATCTTCATGAACGTAAAAAATGACTCCGCTATTTGCTTTAGGTGCAACCTTCCAGTCGTATTTTAAATGGAAATCGCCATATTCTTTATCCGTAACCAGGTCGCCACCGCCATCATTTCCTTTTGTCGCCAGATCGAGATGCAGGGCGCCATCCTGAACTTGCCATGCACTTCCTACACCTGTTTTGTTATAAGTGTGCCATCCCTTAGTGGTTTTGCCATCAAATAATGGCTTAAACCCTTTCTGAGCCTGTGCGATTTGCGTAACCGCTAAAAGGATACAAGCTGATATGAAGATTTTTTTCATTGTATAATCAAGTTATCGTCATTGCGAGGTACGAAGCAATCTTATTAGTGAGCTTGCTTCGTACCTCGTAATGACGGAATTATTTTAAAGAGTTAAATTATTCCAGCCTTTACGGTATTCGCGTTTTACGAACTGATTGGCTTCATCGAAATTGGTGATTTTCATATTGTTGTTATCCCAAAGCATTTTCATATAGCGGCCCGGATAGGTTGTTTTATTATTCACTGTTTTTTGAATATCAAAACTTCTGATTGCCAGGTTCGCCATCAATAAGGCCTCTGTTAAGGGACCGGCGATTTCAAACGGTGAGCTCACTTCCTGCTTACCATATCCGGCAATAGCAGCTTCTACCCATTGTTTATAATGCCCGTTGGCACCATCGGGAACGCGCTTGTACTTCTGTGCTACCTTGATGTCCTTGTTCCGGCTAAGTGGCAATAATTTTGGGTTTGCACTATAGGTTTCCGACATCATTTTGCCCTTGGTACCAATAAATAAAGTTCCGTTTCCGCCGTCACCAAATGTTTCATTTGCTTCCAGCTCTTCCGGACGTTCAGGCTGTATGCCTCCGTCCATCCAATGGAGGGTTACATCACCTTTGGTTTTATCCGTTTTAGGGAATTTCAGGGTCACATGGCTTGAAGGAGGGCAGCTTTCAGGGAAATATCCACGTTTGAACTCGTCAACGTAAACAGAACCCACACTGGCTTCTACTTCTTTAGCATATTTAAGATTTAATACACTGAATGGTGCCTCAATCAGGTGGCAACCCATATCCCCCAATGCACCCGTTCCGTAATCCCACCAGCCACGCCAGTTAAAAGGAACTAGTTTATCAACGTAATCCTGATCTGGTGCAGTTCCCAGCCATAAGTTCCAGTCCAGTTCCTTAGGAATCTCGGCTTTTTTATCCGGCCATGGAATACCCTGAGGCCAAACCGGACGGTTTGTCCAGGCATATACCGTGTGTACATCGCCAATTAACCCGGCTTCGTACCATTCTTTCATTTGACGCGGACCATCATTGGATGCGCCCTGGTTACCCATTTGCGTAACCACTTTATATTTCTTAGCAGCAGCAGTTAAAATACGCGCTTCATGTATATCGTGCGTTAATGGCTTCTGAACATAAACATGTTTTCCCAGCTGCATGGCTGCCAATGCTTGTATGGCGTGATTATGGTCGGGTGTTGATACCGATACTGCATCGAAGTTTTTATGCTCTTTGTCCAGCATCTCACGCCAGTCTTTATAGTACTTTGCTTTTGGAAAGGCTTTCACGCTATTTGCGGCGCGGCGATCATCTACATCACAAAGAAAGGCGATATCCGCTTTTCCGCTTTTGTAAAACATGTCAATATCGCTTTGGCCTTTACCACCAACACCAATACCAGCTATCAGTAAACGATCGCTTGGCGCTAAATATCCTGGACCACCCAGTACGTGGCGGGGAACAATCATAAACGCAGCAGCCGCAATGGCTGAAGTTTTAATAAAATCACGGCGGTTACTCGTGTTTTTATCGTTTTGCTCTGTTTTCATAGTAAGTAAATCGATTTGCTAATTAGGTTTGATTATTTTTTCTTTAAAGATAAGATATACTTCACCATTAATTTCGCATCATCTTTCTTCAACGAAGCATGTGCGGTCATTGGCATCGAACCCCAAACACCTGTTCCTCCTTTGATGATTTTATCTGCCAGTAAGTTGATGTTTTTTTCAGTTGCCGGGTATTTTTTGGCGATATCTACGTAAGCAGGGCCAATGATCTTATTAAGCTTGTTATGGCAACCGATACAGTCTGATTTATTGATCAGCTTTTCGCCCGCGCTCACTTGCATTTCGTGGTTAGCCACTGTTGCCGTTGCAACAATTGTTTTCTCTTTCTCCAGATCGGCCTTTGAAAAAGACGCCATAAATATCACTACCGCGCCTAAAATTAAAAATGTTTTTTTCATGTGTTTATTGTTTTACTTGTGTGTGTTAATCTTATAGTCCCAATATTTTTTTATTGAAGTTGCTGTCACTTCCTGATGCTGCAAAATCGTCAAAAGCTTTTTCCGTTACGTTGATAATGTTTTTCTTGATAAATTCTGCACCTTCTCTGGCACCATCTTCCTGGTTCTTAATGCAGCATTCCCATTCCATTACTGCCCAACCTTTAAAATCGTACTGAGCCAATTTACTAAAAATGGTTTTAAAATCAACCTGGCCATCACCCGGTGAACGGTATCTACCTGCACGGTTGGCCCAGCTTTGATAACCTCCAAAAGTACCCTGCTTGCCGGTTGGATTAAATTCAGCATCTTTAACATGGAAAGCTTTTATGCGCTCGTGGTAAAAATCAATATACTGAATATAATCCAGTTGCTGTAATACAAAGTGCGACGGATCATAAAGCAGACAGGCACGAGGATGATTATTAACGGCTTTTAAAAACATTTCATATGTCTCCCCGTCGAATAAATCTTCCCCCGGATGAATTTCATAGCATACATCCACACCGCATTGATCAAATTCATTTAAGATAGGTGTCCAGCGTTTAGCCAGTTCTGCAAAGCCTTCTTCTACCAATCCAGCAGGGCGTTGGGGCCATGGATGGAAATATTGCCATAAAAGGGAGCCGCTAAAAGTAGCGTGGGCATTTAAACCCAGGTTTTCAGAAGCTTTTGCTGCAAACTTTAATTGTTGAACTGCCCATTCTGTTCTCGCTTTTGGGTTTTTATGTAATTCTTTCGGTGCGAAGGCATCAAACAAATCGTCATAGGCCGGGTGTACGGCTACCAGCTGACCCTGAAGGTGGGTGGAAAGTTCAGTAATCTCTAAACCGTACGAAGCGATTTTGCCTTTTAACTCATCTGCATAGGTTTTACTTTCCGCAGCTTTCTGCAAATCAATAAAGCGTGTATCAAGGGTAGGCATTTGAATACCTTTAAAACCTAAGCCCTTTGCCCATTCGCAGATGTTCTCGAGCGAATTAAATGGTGCTTCATCACTGATAAACTGAGCTAAGAATACAGCAGGCCCTTTAATCGTAGTCATATCTGATTATATTTTAAAGTCTAACCATTTTTCAGTCGATGCACTCGATTCTACAACGTTTTCAATAAATGCCATCCCACGGATACCATCATTTACATTTGGAAAATCAAGCATTTCTGCTGTAGGAGTTTCATGATTTAATTTCGCACTAACGGTAAGGGCGAAGTTGCGGTAAATGTTGGCGAAAGCTTCCAGATAACCTTCAGGGTGCCCCCCAGGGGTACGTGTATTGTGAGCTGCTGCGGTGCTTAGATAACCATTTCCGGCACGGTAAATCTGAGCAGGTGCAGTTTGCCATTTCGCAATCAGGGTATTCGGCTCCATCTGGTGCCATTCCAAACCTCCTTTTTCACCGTAAATTTTAATTTTTAATGCGTTTTCTTCTCCTGCTGCAATTTGTGAGGCAATTAATACCCCGTTTGCTCCATTGTCGAATTTCAACAGCACATTACCATCATCGTCGATCTGGCGTCCCTCTACTACAATGTTTAAATCGGCACAAACCTTTGAAATCTGCAAGCCGGAGATGTATTCAGCCAATTGGGCAGCATGGGTGCCAATGTCGCCCATTGAACCGCTTTTTCCAGATTTTTTGGGATCCGTACGCCATGCGGCCTGTGCATTGCCTTCTCTTTCGGAAAGCGTACTTAACCAGCCTTGCGGATACTCTACCATGATTTTTCTGATTTTACCTAAAGCACCATCTTTAACCATCTGACGGGCTTGCTTCACCATCGGGTAACCCGAATAGGTATGGGTTAAGCACAAAGTTAAACCAGTTTCATCAACCTTTTGCTTCAGCTGTTTAGCTTCTTCAAGGGTTAAAGTGATCGGTTTTTCTATCACTACATTGAAACCATAATCAAGTGCCATCATTGCAGGTGCAAAATGCGCAAAATTAGGGGTTACAATGGTTACGAAATCTATTTTCTGATCTGCAGGAAGTTCACTTTCTGCTTTCAACATTTCCTCATAGTTGAGGTACGTACGGTTTTCTGCTAAAAAAAGAATCTTTCCTGATTCAATTGCAGTTTCCGGGTTTACGCTAAGCGCCCCGGCAACCAATTCAATTAAACCGTCCATATTGGCTGCCAAGCGGTGAACAGCGCCTATAAAAGCGTCTTTTCCACCACCAATCATGCCCATTCTAAGTTTTCTGTTCATGCTAAAGGGATAGGGTTTAAGGCAAGAGGTATAAGGTTATGGATAATAACATCCTAAACCTTATACCTCACACCTGTAACCTTTTTAAATATTGTTTTTCTTCAGTTCTTTTACTGCATAATCTGCAGCACGGGCAGTTAATGCCATAAATGTTAACGAAGGATTCTGGCAGGCAATAGAAGGCATGCACGAACCGTCGGTTACGAAAACATTGCTCACCTCATGCATTTGGTTCCACTTGTTCAATACTGAAGTTTTTGGATCTTTACCCATTCTCGCAGTACCCATTTCATGGATAGCCATACCAGGATAGCAGCCATTATCGTATGTTTTGATGTTTTTCATGCCGGCTTTCTCTAACATTTCAGCTGCATCATTCATCATATCCACACGCATTTTTTTCTCGTTTTCCTTGTATTCGCAATCAATAGCCAACACCGGTTGTCCCCATTTATCTTTTTTGGTTTTATCGATGTACACTTTGTTTTCATAGTAAGGCAGCATCTCTCCAAAACCACCAAGACCCATGGTCCATTTACCAGGTTTGGTCATCTTTTCTTTCAGGCCTGAACCAAAAGAAAGTTCTGCTACATCACTTTGCCAGTTGGCCCGGCTTGCACCGCCCTGGTAACCAAAGCCACGCAGATAATCGCGTTTATCATTACCAATATTCTGGTATCTTGGAACATAAATACCGTTGGCACGGCGCCCGTAAGTATATTTATCATCAAAACCTTCTGCTTCGCCCGATGCGCCGCAACGGAAGTGGTGATCCATCAGGTTGTGACCTAATTGTCCGCTACCATTACCTAATCCATTTGGATGTGCTTCTGAAGTGGAGTTTAATAGGATGAAAGTAGAACCTAGTGTCGAACCGTTAACAAATACAATTTTGGCATAAAACTCCATTGTTTTGTTTGTTTCCGCATCGATTACCATTACACCTTTGGCTTTTTTGGTGTCCTTATCATAAATGATATGGTTCACAATAGAGTAAGGTCTTACCGTTAAGCGTTTGGTAGCCATTGCCGCTGGCAGGGTAGATGATTGTGTACTAAAATACGCACCAAACGGACATCCGCGGCTGCAGAGGTTACGGTACTGGCAGTTTCCACGGCCTTTGTGGGGAACAGTCAAATTGGCAACGCGGCCAATCATCATAATCCGCTCTCTTTTATAGTGCTCTTCTATACGGGCTTTAACCGATTTTTCAACAATGTTTAAATCCATTGGAGGCAAGAATTGCCCGTCAGGACAAGTCGACCAGTTTTCTTTTGAACCACTGATCCCTGCAAACCGCTCAGCATAGTCATACCATGGAGAAAGTTCTGCATAGCGAACAGGCCAGTCTGCCCCATGACCGTCCTTCGCGTTATCTTCAAAGTTATGGTCACTCAGGCGATAACTTTGGCGGCCCCACATCAATGATTTACCACCTACGTGGAAACCGCGGTACCAGTCAAATCTTTTATCTTCTGTATAAGGACAGTCTAAATCATTTACCCACCATTTTTCGTTTGCTTCCTGATAAGGATAATCTCTCTTTTGAACTGGGTGAGTTCGTTTCTGCTCTTCTGTTAAACGGCCGGCATGCTGAAATTCCCATGGACTTTTCATTGCGGTTTCGTAACCGGTGATGTGTTCGATATTCATACCTCTTTCGAGCATCAGAACACGTAAGCCTTTTTCAGTCAGTTCTTTTGCAGCCCAGCCGCCACTGATACCCGATCCTATAACGATAGCATCGTAGGTATTCTCCTCTTTTAAATTTGTATTTAAATTCATGATGTTTTGTCGTTGTATTTTAGAAATTAGGTTGCCCAGGATTTTTGACCTGGTTTCAGTTTTGCATTGCCGTCATATCTGCCTGGAACAAGAACATATTCGCGGGCTTTTGTGCATCCTATTTCCGAAGAATAATAACCCAGTAAAGTAAGGTCTCTTGCGGTGATAAAGAAGTACTCCAGGTCTTTGTTCTCCGGTAACTTACTTTCTTTCGGTGCAATTGCCATTAATCGTAAATCTACCATGAGCTTGGTTCTTTCCGGAACGGTTAGCGCCAGGTACGACTTTCCGAAATCTTTCATTGATTTATCCTGAAGTGCGGTAAAGCCTTTTGCGAATGAGCTTTGCATTTCCTTTGGATAACAGTCCTGAATCATCATCGGGATAAACTTGCCTAAGCCTGCAGCTTTGGCTCCGGCAGATGTTTTGGTGGTTGGTACAATGATGTCAGCAAATTCTGCGAAAATCTTTTCATCTCCGGCAGCAAATGATACGAAGTTCTTCTCGTTCTCAGGGAGCGTGAAACTTTCGAATAAAACGCCCATCGTACTCGCTGAGATTGCTCCCCCCAGTAAAAATGCAACGTTTTTGAGTGCTTCTCTTCTGTGCATTGTTTTATGATTTTATATTTTGGTTACTTATGTGTTGAATGAGTAATATTAGAAAATATATGTGGTAAAAATGAATATTGATCCCCCAAAATAAGGTCTGCAATGCGATTGTTACCACGTAGAATTATTCTAAATAAAGCAGTTTTATGCGTCTTAATAACGTTTAAATAATGTTTTTTATCCCAAAATACTTCGTGTAAAAAGTACATTTAGTAACCAGGAATTTATCCATCACAAATTCTTCATTTGTCGTTTTCTGACTTAAACCAAATGATTTTTGATATAATTATAGCTTTCGGTTACGCTTTCGAAAGGTTCCTTTTTAATCAAATCCTGTTCTGCGAATAAGTATTCCAAACCTGCTGTTTTGGAAGCAGCAAAAATTTCCTTGAAATTGATTACACCTGTTCCTACTTCGGTAAAAACAGATTTGTCCTGCTTATCCATATCCTTCACATGAAACATTTTGTACCGTCCGGGATTTTTCTTAAACATTTCTACCGGATTCAAACCTGCGTTCACCGCCCAGAAGATATCAAGTTCAAAGCCAACCAGTTTCGCATCTGTTTCATTCAGCAGAATATCATAGCCTGTGGCGCCGTTTCCCTGGTCCTTAAATTCGAAGTTATGATTGTGATAGGCCAGTTTCATACCGGCATCCTTACACCATTCTGCCGCGGTATTGAACTTTGCCGCCATTTTTTTATAATCATCCAGAGATCCGTTTGTTCTCACATCCGTAGGTAATGCAGGGATCACGAAGTATTTCTGACCAACACTGTTTGCCACCTCGATATGTGTCTTTAAAACTTTGTCATTGCCCGTTGATAAGAATTCGGTTGTATTATAATGTCCGCTTGGCGAGGTAAGTTGGTTGGCTTTAAGCAAAGCATTGAAGTCTTTTGCTTCCAGTCCCCAAAAGCCTTTTACTTCATATTTGCCCGGGTAACCATAATAAGTTTCTACCTGGTTGTAGCCAATTTTTGCTACATGTTCAATAGTGGCTTTTACGTCGGCTGTTAGTTGCTCCCTTAGCGTGAAAAGTCCAAGGCCGATTTTCGAAACTTTGGGATACTGTGCCAGCGCTGAGGTAATTACCGATGGACTTAATAAGGCAGCAGCGCTCGCTAATCCTGCTTTCTGTAAAAATGATCTTCTTGTTGTCATCATGTTTTTTAAATTAAAAAGCCGGAGCATAACCCCGGCTTTGTTTGTTAAAATGAATAGGCCAATGATCCCCAGAAAGTACGTTGAAGTAAAGTTCTGCCAATCATCAGTTGACCAGGAGTTACAGTCGAGAAGTTTCTGAACTGATCTCCGCGTACGTCACCCTCGGTCAGCACTTTTGCATTTAACAAGTTGTCTGCCCAAAATCTTAATGCTATTTTTTTAGTGAAGTTGTAACCTGCTCCGGCTTTCATCACTACATAAGCCGGTAATTCATAACTGTCGCTTGGAGAAGTATAACGACTACCCACATAATTAGCAGCAACGTATAAATTGAAGTTTTTATATTCATAATTAGCGCCTAGTTCAGTATTCAGAACTGGTACCCTTTCGGTTCTGTTACCAGTAAAGCTATAAATGCGGTTGCCGAATTCTGCGGCAACGGCAGCGTTTCCGGCAGTGTTGGCTTCGTAATCTGTATATTTTGAGTCTTGTAGGGTACCAGTAAGCCTTAAACTTAACGGCTTGGCAATTTTGTATGAAACCTCGTATTCAGCACTCCAGGTACGGGTTGAGCCGAATGCAACCAAAGCTTGCAGACCCGCTGCTGTTGTAGGGACATTGATGGTTAATGAGGTATTTTTAATAGCTGAATAACTGCCTGATGCAAAAATAGCCAGGTTGTTCTTCGCGTATTTAAAACCGATTTCACCTAAGTATACGGGACGCTTTTTGATGTTGGCAGCATTGTAGGCCGAAGCATTATAGTCGCCAATGTTAGGTGCGTTGTAAGCTTTTGTCGCACGGGCAAAAACACTTGAAGTATTACTGATCTTATAGTTTGCACCAACTGAAGCTGCCCAATTGGTTAAAGTTTCATCATAAGCCGTGTAACCCAGAATATTCGGCGTGGCGGAGGCTGTGATGTTTACCGTACCATTTGCATTTAACGCATAATAAGGTCTGTCGCCTTTCACATTCTGGTTGTCGATGCGTGCACCGATATCCAAACGGAATTTCTCTGAGATTTTGATCTCATCACCTGCATACAAGGAAAGTGTCCGGGTATCACCAATGAAAGTGTTTTTAGTCTGAATAGTTCTTTCTAAGGCGGTAGGTGACTGCAGAATGATGCTTGGATGTTCTTTAAATTCTGTATAGGAACGGAAAGCATAACGTTGATCGTCACGGTTATACTGATGTATTCCGGCACCTATATTTAAACTATGGTTTCTGATGGTTTTTCTCAAATCAAGGTAATCAACTACCTGAACATCCTTATTGATCTGTCCTTGTGCATTAGAGGTAATCACATAGTCTCCCGCAATAAAAGGCGCTACTGCACCACCCGGATAATAATACGGGGTAGCCGCTGTTCTGGCTGCAATTCCTGCGGCAGCAGTGTAAGTAGAATTGGTATGCGTGTTCTGATAACGGAAGTTGTTTACAATTTGCCATCCGCCATCGGTGGTGTAGTTGAACTGAAATCCAGCTGAACCTAATTTGGTATGTATACCATCAGTTAAACTGAAATTATGGGCACCTGTTACCGGATCGTTATAACTCCATTCGGTTTGAACGGGAACGATTGATTGCGTGGCCATATTGTAATCGCGGTAGGTTGTTGGTTTGCCCGTTCCATCGTATGGATAATAGCTGGTTAATAAAAACTGAACCTTGTCATTTAAATATTTGCCATACACCCGAAAGAAACCTTTGTTATTCTTAAAATTAAAAGTCATGTTGCCTTTAATCTGCCCGCCCTGGTTTGCCGGATTGAAGCCCTGGTCAACCACACCATTATCGGTACGGTAAAATCCTCCTATGTTATACTTAATATTATTGCTAATCTTTCCTCCTGTATTGCCGTCAAAACGGTATAGACCCTGTGAGAAACCGGTAGTGAACTTGAACTGCCCATATTGCTTGTCGGCGCCCACATAACTGATGTTGTTTACCACAGCACCCGGTGTATTGGCCTGAACAATAGATGCATTTCCTCCTCTTATCGCTTCAATATTCTGAATCGTTAAATCGGTTTTGTAATATTGATCAACCGATGGGTTGGTATTGAAGCCGGTAGGCAATAAGGGTAAACCATCCTCCTGAATACCCAGGAATATGTATCCGCCTTGCTGCGGAAATCCACGCACCCAAACGTTACCCGGACCGTCGCCACCTGTACTTTCAACTGTTAAGCCCGGTATGGCTTTCAATAAATCAGTACTGTTTAACGGAGCCCTGTTAGTGATGTCTTTGTTGCTTACCGAAGTTAAGGCCACACTGCTTTCCAGTTTTTTCTTCGGATTACCCCCGGTAACCATTACACTTTCCAGCTGAAGATTATCTTCAGATAAGCTTATATTTAGGTTTTCATCAGCATTGCCTGGCGAAAGGGTAATTTCTTTGGAAATAAAGCCCACAAACCTCACTACCAAAACACGGCTGTCGACAGTTAAGCCTTTGAGGGAAAAGTTACCGTTCGCATCAGTGGTTGTACCAATGGTTTTACCTTTCACGGTAACAGATACTCCCGGAATAGCCTCACCTTTACTGTCGGTTACCTTACCGGTTACAATACCTTCAAAAGCCTTCAAAAGTTCCAGGTTGTTATTTGCAGGAATAGAATAGAGCAGTATCTGGTCCTTTACTATCCTATATCCTACATCATAACGTTTTAGCGAATTCTCAAGAAAGTATTTAAGTTTTTGATTAACGACGTTAATCGATATTTTTCTATCTGAGTTGATTAGTTGCGGACTATAAACAAACTTCACGTTTGCCAGTAATTCCGTTTTTTCTATAATTGATTTAATATCGGTTTGATCAGCCTTGATCGATATGGATTTATTCAAAAATTCCTGAGCGTCGACATTTTTAGCAAATGCGCCACAGGTAAAAATTACTATTGCAAGTATTTGGTAAATCGAAACTTTCATTGCATATATCGCCAGTGAAATAAGTTGATTTTTTTTCATAAATTTGGTTATTGTTCATTAAATGATTGGATTTATTGGACATAGGAATACCATGAATACATTTCAATGTATTTAACTCGCCGGCAATGCCCCACATTGTCGGCTTTGTTTTTAGAAAAGTAATATGGAAAGTGCAGCCGCGGCTATGGACTGTGGTGGTAGTTTTCTCTCTTCATAATTTTTATATATTTTGGTTAGTTTACTTAGAAACCAATATCATGGTTCCCTGTATGGTATATTTGCTGGAAAGTGTGCCACAAATAAGATCCAGCTGCTCATAAAGCCCTTTTTTACTTAAATCTCCTGTGAAAGTATACTGTAAAATCTGCTCATCATCAGATTTTATTTCAATTCCATAAGCATCTGTTAGGGTTTTGAAAATCTTCTCAACGCTTTCTTCTTTAAAATTGTAACTTAAGCTCGATGGCACATGGTAAGCCTCTGCCAGGGGAATAGGCTTACTTACGAGTGTTTTGTTGAGGTTATGACTGCTAAAAATGCCTTTTTGATTGGGTGTGAGCAGTATAGGGGTAGCCAGTTTTTCATCAGTGCTAAATAACGAGCTGTTTTTATTCTCAGCCACCTGAACCTTTCCTGTTCTCACCGCAACCTGCGCAGGTAGTACATTTGTAGATGATTTAACCCAAAAGCTGGTGCCTAAAACCCGTACCACAAGATTTTGATTATACACATAAAAAGGCCGTTTTGCATTTTTGCTTACCGTAAAGAAAGCAGCACCTTTAAGATAAACCATTCGCTTCTTTGCAGCAAAAACTTTAGGATATAGAATATTGGCTTTTGGTTTTAACATCACGGTACTGTTGTCACTTAACGACAGTGTAATCAGACTATCAGTTTCATTTGTTTTACTGATCAGTTCCAAGTCCCCATTATCGCTTATAAAGGATTGCTCGCTGGCATTGTAGTTGAGCAAGTATAAACCTCCGAGTAAAAATGCTATGATAACTGAAGCGGCAATGGCAAACTTCGGCCACATTTTTCTGATTTTGAATTTGTTCTCGGCTACTGGCTTTGTTTGATTGATTTTCAACCAGATCTGATCCTGCATTTCTTCTAGTTCGTTTGAAGAAAGATCGGTGATGTTTTTATGATTTAAATTATGATACCACTTATCAACCCAAAGCATTTCTGCTTCAGTGCAACGCCCGGTTTGGTAACGGGATAACAAATCGTTGAGTAACTGTTGATTCATAAGAAAAATATTTGGCTCTATATATACAAGTAACGCAAGCAGGGCTAACCCCTAAAGAGAAATGCTTTAAAATTTAAAAATATTTTTAAGTCGTTGATATTCAACTACAAAAAGATGTAAAAATTCTTAATGTATTCTTTAATTCTCTTGATTGAACGGGTAATGTGGTACTCAACCGCTTTTTCAGAGATGTTGAGTTCGGCAGAGATGTCTTTGGTGGAATGGTTTTGATAGCGGCTCAGCCTGAATACTTCCTGTGTTTTTTCCGGCAATGAATTAATACTTTTTTCGATAATGGATGTCAGGTCATGCAAGTCGACCAGGTTGCTGGTCTCTTCATGATGCTCAGAATAGGTCAAAGTCTGGTACTCCATGTACTTATTTGCGCTTACCAGGCTTCTGATGTGATTAATCACGCTCAGCTTTAATGCGCCGAACAGCCAGGCATTAAGGTTGTTGATTTCCAGCTCTGCATGTTTCTCCCAAAGCGATATAAAAATGTTCTGAACCAGCTCCTCTGCAACTACCTTATCACCAGTTTTCCTGTATGCCGTAATCAGTAATGCTTTTGAAAAAGAGAAATAAATTTGTTCGTACGCCAGCTGATCGCCTCGCTTAAGACGCTCCACTAAATCTATTGACTTTTCAGGCGCTAGAGGAGTCATTTATTTATTTGGTTATCAGGGTGACTGACTGTAAAAGTAATAAAATATTTTATTCTCAACTGTTAACGTAGCAAAATACCCAACACCGCAGGTGTTTAAATGTTGAGGTTGAAAAAATATAGTTAAAGCTACGTACTTAGCTTAAATATTTTATAGCCCTTTTCTATCAAATTTTTACCTTTGCGAAATCTATAAACATTATGCAAGAAAAAATTATTGTTTTGGGTTCCAACGGACAAATCGGTACCGAGTTGGTGACCACACTACGCAAGATATATGGTGAAGATCATGTTGTGGCCTGCGACATCCGCAGACCAGATTACGACATCAAAAATTCTGCGCCATTCGAGTTTGTGAACGTGCTCGACAAGGAAATGATTAATGGCATTTTCAAAAAGTACAAACCCACTCAGGTTTATCTGTTGGCCGCATTGTTATCTGCAACAGGAGAGCAAAATCCTAAACTGGCATGGGACCTGAATATGAACGGTCTTTTGAACGTTTTGGATTTAGCACTGGAATATAAGGTAGCCAAAGTGTATTGGCCAAGCTCAATCGCCGTTTTCGGACCTAATTCTCCAAAAGATAATACCTCACAATATTGTGTGATGGATCCAAATACTGTTTATGGCATCAGTAAGCTTGCCGGCGAACGCTGGTGTGAATATTATAACCAAAAGTACGGACTGGACGTTCGGAGCATTCGGTATCCGGGATTAATCAGCTGGAAAGCTGCACCTGGTGGGGGAACAACAGATTATGCTATCCATATTTTTCACGAAGCATTGAAAAAAGGCAGTTACCAAAGCTTTCTTAGTGCGGGAACCGAACTTCCTATGATGTATATGGATGATGCCATCCGTGGTACGATCGAGTTAATGGATGCTCCTGCAGATCAGATTTCAGTGAGAAGCAGTTATAACTTCGGCGGAGTGAGCTTCACTCCGGAAGTACTGGCGGCAGAAATTAGAAAACATATTCCCGATTTTAAGTTAACTTACGCCGATAATGATCCCCGTCAGCAAATTGCAAACAGCTGGCCAAGATCAATTGATGATCAGTTCGCCGCGAAAGACTGGGGGTGGAAACCAGAATTCGATTTATCGAAAATGACAACAGATATGTTAAATAATTTAAAAAAGAGCTAAAAACTAAAGCAAAATAATAAAGCTGAAACAATAAAGCGGAATAGAAAATAAATAAAATTGATCGTGTTTTTCAGGCATACATTTCTTGATGTCTGATACAAATGCCTGATATAAAATATTTCATACTAACAATGGGAAGAGCATTCGAATTTAGAAAAGAGAGAAAATTTAAGCGTTGGGCCAAAATGGCTGTTCAGTTTACGCGTATTGGAAAAGATATTGTAATGGCCGTTAAGGAATCGGGACCTCATCCTGAAACGAACTCGCGCCTGCGTACGGCTATGCAAAACGCTAAAGCAGTAAACATGCCAAAAGATAGGGTGGAGGCTGCGATCAAGCGTGCCTCTGATAAATCTATGGCCAATTATGAAGAGATTGTTTACGAAGGTTACGCACCTCACGGTGTTGCAGTACTTATCGAAACAGCCACAGATAATACTAATCGTACGGTGGCTAACGTGCGTAGCTATTTCAACAAAACTGATGGCTCACTGGGTAAAACCGGTTCATTAGACTTTGTTTTCAATCGCAAGTCTATTTTTCGTTTCGTACCTGCAGAAGGACTGGATCTGGAAGAACTGGAGTTTGAATTGATCGATGCAGGTTTGGAAGAACTCTATGTAGAGGCCGATGAAGAAGGAAACGATGTTGCTGTTGCACAAGGTGCTTTCGAAAATTTCGGATCTCTGCAAAAAGCATTGGAAGAAAAAGGTATTGAACTGAAAAGCTCAAAATTAGAGCGTATCGCATTGTCACATCACGAGGTTACTGAAGAGCAGGCAGCTGACGTACTGAAACTGATCGACAAATTAGAAGAGGACGATGACGTACAGGCGGTTTATCATAATATGGCCGAATAAATCACAATAAAAAACCTCAGCTTACATAAGCTGAGGTTTTTTTATTACTTCTTATGGCTAAATAACCAGGGCAATAAGCCCGGCTCTCCAAAGGCACTATCCCAGCTGTTGTGATTTGCATTCGGATAAAGCGTAAACTTGACTTCCTGTCCAACCATCTTCAAACGTTCTGAAATGGCAATAGAATAAGCCGGATCTACAACATCATCTTTCGCTCCGTGAAAAATCCATAAGGGCACCGTTTCATACTTTTTAATGTTATTGGTATTATCACCCCCGCAAATGGCAAACGCTGCGGCGAAGGTTCGCCGTTGCCTCCTTAATAATTCATAAGTGCCCATTCCACCCATGGATAACCCTCCAACATAAACCTGTTGTTTGTTTACAAAAGGCTTCTTTAAAAAGTCTTTTACCATTCGCTGTAAGGCATGCATGGCCTTTGTTGGTTTACCTCCCTCAACAAAGCTGAAATTCCTTTTGCCTTTGTCATTAGTGGTAATGTTTACATTGGCCCAGTAATCATTTGCTGCACACTGGGGGAAAACCACGATGGCTGGGAAGGTCTTCCTGACATCAGCAGTCAAAAAAAGTTTAGCCCCATGCGTTAACTGTTTCTCGTTGTCACTGCCACTCTCTCCACGACCATGAAGTACAAATAACACCGGATATTTTTGTTTTGGGTCGAACTGCTCGGGGAAAAGGATTCTATAGTAAATGGAATCCGTCCCCTTCACATAGCTTCCCCAATCATATTTCTTAAAATCCTGAGCGTTAAGAGCGTTTGCTGTAATCAGCAGGCAGATGGCCAGAAAAATCTTTTTCATACAACAAAAATAGAAAACCCTGACTATTTTACAATAGCACAGGGTTCCATAACACTAACCTAACAATTTGTGAATTGATTATTTTAAAGCAAATGCCGCTTCTTTAACATCTCTTGAATTGGTACCAATAAACACCTGGAAATCTCCAGGCTCGGCAACAAATTTTAAATCTGAATTATAAAATTTAAGGTCATTTTCTGAAATATTGAAAGTAATGGTCTTGCTTTCGCCAGCCTTCAGGCTTACTTTCTGAAAACCTTTTAATTCTTTTACCGGGCGGGTTATGCTGCCAACCAAATCGCGGAGATATAATTGTACAACTTCTTTACCATCGTATTTTCCACTGTTGGTCAACGTAACCGAAGCCGTAATTGATTTACCTTTGGTTAAGGTATTTGAGCTCAGTTTAACATCGCTGTAGGTAAATGTAGTGTAGCTTAAACCGAAACCGAAAGGATACAACGGATCATTGCTTACATCTAAATAATTGGAGCGGAACTTTTCAAACCATTTGCCCTCTGCCAGGGGACGGCCGGTATTCTTGTGTGCGTAGTATAATGGCACCTGACCAACGTTTTGGGGGAAGGTTGCACTCAGTTTACCTGAAGGATTTACCTTTCCAAAAAGCACGTCGGCAATGGAATTCCCAGCTTCGCTTCCAGGGAACCATACATTTAAAATGGCTGGTATGTTTTCCGACTCCCACTTCAATGCCAGCGGACGTCCGGTGAACAACACCAATACAATCGGTTTTCCGGTTTTAGCCAAAGCCTTTAGCAGGTTTTTTTGCGTTTCAGGAATCTGTATGTCGGTTACACTGCTGCTTTCGCCTGTAAATTCTGAGCCTTCACCTAAAGTAGTCACGATGACATCCGATTTCTCTGCTACTTTTAAGGCTTCTTTGATCAGCTCTTCCTCCGACATTGAATCGCGTTTGTAAGTAGGATTGTGAACGTTAACATAGCGATGCTCTAATGCTGAATCTGCCAGAAAATTTGAACCACGGGCGGTTAATATTTTAACATCACTGCCTGCTGCATTTTTTAATCCCTGTAACACGGTTACCGATTTGTCGAACAAAGCTGCAACACTCCAGGTACCGTACATATTAGCAGTATTGTCTGCCAGGGGACCGATTAAACCAATTGTTCCGCTTTTTTTAAGGGGAAGAAGGTTGTTGTTGTTTTTAAGCAAAACAAAGCTTTCTGCCGAAATCTCTCTGGCTGCCTGGCGGTTTTCTGCATTGAATACTTCCTTTTCCGCACGTTGGGCATCACAGAATTTATAGGGGTCTGTAAATAAACCTAATTTGTATTTTGCCTGAAGCACAAGGCGACAAGCTCTGTTGATCTCATTGACCGATACTTTCTTCTCTGCTAACGATTTTTTTAGCGTACCTAAGAAACCTTCGCCCACCATATCCATATCAACACCTGCGTTCATGGCGAGGGCAGAGACGGTCTGTAAATCGCCCATACCATGTGCGATCATTTCAGGAATACCTGTGTAGTCTGTAACCACAAAGCCTTTAAAGCCCCATTGGTTGCGCAAAACTTCTGTCATTAACCATTTACTGCCTGTTGCCGGAATTCCGTCTACCTCGTTAAAGGAGGCCATAATGCTGGCTGCACCTGCATCAACAGCAGCTTTATAAGGCGGGAAATACTCATTATACATGCGTACTTTGCTCATGTCTGTGGTATTGTAATCCCTGCCAGCTTCAGCGGCTCCATACAAAGCATAGTGTTTAACACAGGCCAGGATCTCGTTGTTGGCCTGTAATTTTCCCTGATAACCTTTAACCATAGCCGCTGCAATCTGCGATCCCAGGTACGGATCCTCACCATTTCCTTCTGAAATCCGTCCCCAGCGCGGATCACGCGAAATGTCTACCATTGGAGAAAAGGTCCAGTTGATACCACTGGCACTCGCTTCAATGGCAGCCACCCTTGCTGATTTCTGAACTGCTGCCATATCCCATGTACAGCTCATTCCCAACGGAATTGGAAATACAGTATTGTAGCCGTGGATGACATCCATTCCAAATAACAAGGGGATTTTCATCCGGCTTTCTTCTATCGCCACCTTCTGTACGGCTCTGATTTTTTCAACACCCTTAATGTTGAACAACCCACCTACCTGACCATCCTTTATCTTCTTGCCAATATCGCTGCTGTTTGCCTGTCCGGTAGTAATATCTCCCGAACTTGGTAAATTCAGCTGCCCGATTTTTTCATCAACCGTCATTTTCGACATGAGGTTATCGATAAACGTATTCATTTTTGCATCTGCCGCAGATACAGGTTTTTTGGTTTGTGCCGAAACATTCAACACCAGGGTTGTTAATAAAACAACAAGGATTCTCGCTCTGTTCATTATATATATGTGTGTTTAATTCATTTAAAATTTATTCAACTTTTTTAACTGCGGTTCTGGCCGATACCCCATTCTCATTGATTGATTCAATAGAGAAATAATAAGTTTTCTGACTGTCCATTGCTTTAAACCAGTGTTCATTGAAGTCGTGGATCATGATGCAGTTATAAAGCTTATCGGGAGCCGTTCCGTAATAAAGATTATAGGCGAAAGCATTATCAACTGGCTGCCATTTAATATAAGCACTGCGTTTATCTTTCTCAGTCCTCAGTACAATCAGGTTTTTTACTTCTGCGGGCTTTTCGCCATTCCCATTACCGAAAATACGTAAACCGCTAATGGCAAACTTTCCGGTAGGCATATGGATATTCACCATTTTGATAAATCTGGTTTTAACTGGTTTCTCAAGTTCAATATAATCGTGAGGTACATCGGTTTTGTTTTTACTTTTATCAACCAGCATAGTCCACTTTTTGCCGTCTGTGGATGACAATAATTTATACTGGTGATAAATTCCCGTCTGCTTTCCGATAAATTCAGCGTCCTGATCGGCATAGTTAATCTGTATGGCATTTACAGTAGCGAGGCTTCCCAGGTCAGTCTGGATCCATTCGCCACTATTTGACGTTTTTGCACTCCAGTAGGTTTTAATGCTTTCATCAACTGCGTTGTTGGCGTGAAAACTACCGAGGGTGGAAGAAACGGTTACTGGCTTTTTATAGTTAATCAGCATCCATCCCGGACCTGCAGGGCCGCCTTCTTTACGTTCCGAAGGGAGGTATAGCGGGTAATCGCCGAAAGCAGTATTGGTCCACATCACATCATCCTTATCGAAACCTGTTGGCCAGATGCCCATTCTGCGTTCCCAGGTGTTTTTTACACAAATGATGCTGGTCGAAATGTGCCAGTAGTTATTGCTGTTATCCATGAAGGTTGCACCATGGCCTGCGCCCCGCGAGAAACCGCCACCTTTGTAGCTGAGCGGGTCAGACTGCGGAATAGCCTCCGACCCATCAAACAAAGGTTTGGTGCCTACCACTACGCCATCCGAATAGCCACTAAACTCTGTTCCTGGTGCCCCATACTGGAAATAATATTTGCCGTTGTGCTTGGTCATCCATGCCCCTTCAGCAAAGGCATCCAGAAAGGTATTGTCCATATGCTCTCCAAACCTTTGCCAGCCATAGCGCCAGCCTTGTAACAGGTACATTGGGGTGCGTGTGCCAATGGGTTTAAATGTTTTACGATTCAGTTCTATTCCATACATCGGATATACATTGCTGCTGCCGTTGTACATGTAAAACCTCCCGTCATCATCTGTGAAGAATGCCGGATCCCAGCCCCCTATTTCTAATGAATCTACCAGGGGAAACCATTTGTTTCCCAATGGATCAGTGCTTCCCCATAAGGTAAAATTCTTCGTATATGTACTTCCGAAAACCACTACAGTATCCCCGATAATTCCCACTCCAGGTGCACAAAGCTCATCTTTCGTTTTGTTCCAGGGACGGAGAAATTTACGCTCAATAAACTTCCAGTTCAGCATATCCGAACTATGCCAGTATCCCCATTGATTGGTACTGAACAGCAAAAACTCTCCTTTGTAGTTTACAATAACCGGATCGGCAGTTGCCCGGTGTTTACCCCATTCCGTAAACGACTCAAATGGCGTATAACCATAATCAACATTGATGGGATTACAGTATGTCTTTTGTTTCTGCGCATGAAGCGCCAGAAAAGAAGTTAAAATGAAGAGGGTAAGTATGTTTTTTTTCATATCAAAAACTTTTTGCCGTCGTTGCGGGAATGGAAAGTTTCATTTAAGATGATCTCCATGCCTCACATTAGGTCATTTATTTTATCTCCGTACTTTTAAAACCTAACTTGCTAAGCCCGTTTTGTACATCTTTATTACTCATAAACAGTTTCCACAGCAAGCCGGAACGGTAGTTTTCAATCATCACCACCATCGGACCCTGATCAATGCCTAAATACCTTTTCGGGTACCAGTTATCCGTTTCTGAAAAAGCGTCATAAAATCCATATTTGCCCCAAACCTTTTCTCCCAGGTTTTCATATAAGTATCTGATCACTTTCATAGATTCTTTTGGTGTATATGGAATTGAAGAGATTGCTGCGGTAGGGGAGATCACGCCGAAGTCTTCCTGAGGATTGTGTGCCGCGTATCCTTTAACCGAATAACTTGCAGTTAACCCCCAGCTGTTCTCACTATAGCCTTTAAAGCCTTTTGGGTTGGCAACACAATAATCGTGAATGGCCAGCGTATGATTTACATTGTTTTCCCAGTAGTTTGCATACTGATCTTTTAAGCCTTTTGGATTTAAAGCGAGATAAGAATAATGTGCCCAGAACAATGGTCCTACAGATCCTTTCTGACCTTGGTAGTCGAGTGTAAAAGGATGGCCGTACACTTCGAAGCTGGTTTTGATTTCTCCTTTACGGGCCCAACCTTCGTGGTAAACTGACGCGGGTACAGTATGTGTAGGAGAAGAAGCAGCCAGCACGTACATAATCAAACATTCGTTATAGCCTTTTACGGGAAAATTCATTTCCCAATGGTACTCAGGCGACCAGTGCCAGTAAAGTACATTTTGCCCGCCGTTTCGGTACCAGTTGAAATCGATGCCTTTCCATAATTCATCTGCTTTTTTTGCCAAAGCTTTTTCCTCGGCTGATCCGTTTTGATAGTAGGCATTGATGCAGATTAACGACTGGGCAATAAACGATGTTTCTACCAGATCACCACCGTTATCCTTTTTGCCAAAGGGCCGTACTTTTCCGGTTTCACCATATAGCCAGTGTGGCCAGGCACCATGAAAACGATCTGCTTTCTCCAGAAAATTAAGGATTTTATTCAGGCGCTTCAAGCCATCCGCTTTAGATACGTAGGCCCTGTCGATACCACTCAGAATGGCCATTAAACCAAATCCTGTCGCACCTGTAGCAACCGTGCTTTTGTCATTTTCAGGATAAATATTGTCAACGTGAAAACGCTCCCGGCCTGCACCTGAAACAGGCTCTGCTCCATCCCAGAAATATTGAAAGGTTTGTTTTTGTACCAGATTGAGCAATTGCTCATCGGTTAAATTCTTTTTAATGTTTAAATCTGGATGATAAGGTTTCTTAGCCTGCTGCGCAAAAGAGGAGAAGGATAATATGAGTGGGATAAAAATTAGTATTTTTCGGAATGTAGCTTTCATATCGGGAATAGATTTAAAGGTTAGGGCTGCTAAAACCCAAGTTTTTCATAGTGGCTTTTACTTCTGGTGCACTCATGAACAGGTTCCAGATCAATTTCGTTCTGTAATTTTCGATCATCACTACGATAGGCCCCTGATCAATAGCGAGCGTTGACGATGCGAACCAGGCGTCTTTCAGGGTGAAGGCATCGTAGAATCCGTAATCTCCCCACATTTTATTTCCTAACTTGTAATAAAAATATCTTAGAGCCTGCATCGATTCGGCAGGTGTATAGGCTATTGAGCTGATGGCTGCCGTGGGGGCTATTGTTCCAACATCATTGGTCGTTGAACTAGCCGTATAGCCATTTTGAATGTCGCTGGCGGTCAATCCCCAGCAGTTCTCGCCATATCCATAGTTACCAGCCGGGTTGGCCTTGCAGTAGATGTAATTAATCAGTGTATGCGCTTTTGTTTGTGTCTCGTAATTGGCGTAAGCATCACTTAATCCGATGGGGTTAATACCCATAAAAGAGTAATGGGAGAAAAATAACGGTCCTCCGCCAGCAGTTCCGAGGGGAAGCTGAACACCATAGTAAGTATTGCCATTTTTCATTGCTCCATTCTTTGCCCAGCCAGTATCATAAACTGTTTTCGGAATAGCATAAGTAGAGGATGCAGCGGCCAGCACATACGTGATCAAACACTCATTCCAACCCGTGATGGGCAGGTTCATATCCCAGTTGTAGGTAGGGCTCCAGTGCCAGTATAATGTGTTACTGTTATCTTTTCTGTACCAGTTCCATTCTACTGCATTATAAATGGTATTGATATCGCTCCTTAATGTGGTTTCGTCTGCATCTGTACCATTGAAATATTGCCTGGCAGTGAGTAAGCCTGCCATGAGGTAAGAAGTTTCTACCAGATCGCCTCCATTATCTTTTGTGCTGAAAGGAATAACTTTGCCTGTACTTCCGTCCAGCCAGTGGGGATAAGCACCGTGGAAACGGTCGGCGGTTTTTAAAAATGATACCATCTTCCGGATACGGACAAGACCTTCAGCACGGCTAATAAAATTGCGGCTGATGCCAGTGATTAAAGCCATCACCCCGAATCCTGAACCACCGGAAGTAACGGTATTGCCTGATGAATTCCTTTCTCTGGCCAAACCACTAACAGGGTGCCCAAACTCCCAGAAATATTTAAAGGTTTGCTTTTGAACCAGGGTTAAAAGATCATCATCACTGATCCGGGAAAATTTATCAGTATCATCCGGGGCAGTAGTGAGATTAACTACTACGCTGCTTTGGAGTTTACTTCCTGTTTTGGAAAGTAATCCAGGATTCACTGTTAATGTATATTTTGTAATCGGTTGTAGCGCAGATGGCATAACTACAACAGTATTATCGTTGTTCTCTAATATCGAAGTATAAGATATGGCGTTGCCGGCCTGATCTTTTAATATGATGTTTCCATCAATCGAGGAGCTGTTAATTGAAGATAAGAAGGTTAATTTCACTACAGGTAAAGTATTCAGGCCATAGTAGGAGAGTCCGTTGTAACTGCCGTTTACCGTTAGTGAGGAGAAAGCATAAGTCGATGGTATTGTAGACGAATTTGTAGCATCAGCCGTTTCGTTTTTTTTACAGGATAAAAAGCTGAGCAGGAATAAGCAGGAAATCATCCAGTATTTTGTCATGAGGAGATATTAAAATAAAGGCCGCCACCATGGGCAGCCCTTATTTTGATTTATGTTGTTCTAGTAACCTGGGTTTTGCGTTAATAAACCGCCACTGATATCGATTTCTGTTTGTGGGATTGGCCAAACTTCATTTTTATTTGCTTTCCAGCCTTTAACACCGAAAACAGCTGTTCCACGTCCCTGACGGATCACATCGAAATAACGATCATACTCCATGGCCAATTCTACCTGGCGCTCTTTCCAGATCGCATTACGTAGTGTAGTTTGATCGGTAGAAGTAACTTTAGGAAGAATTGCTGCATTACCCTGGCGGGCTCTTGCTCTAACGATTTCAAGTGAACTAATAGCCTGAGCACTGTTTCCTAATTCGTTTGCAGCTTCAGCATTCATCAATAAGATATCCGAATAACGCAATACCCTGAAGTTTTGCTGACAACCCTCATTGAAACCACTTACATACATGCTGAAAGGAACATATGATTTTTGGTTGTACATTGGGTTATCACCAGTTGCTGCTATCACATCACCTTGTGGGGTAGTTTCACCTCTGAAAATTATTGTCGCATCCCTGCGGGGATCTCCTGTTTCGAATGCCGCTGCTAATGCTGCCGTAGGTACATTAAAGCCCCATCCGCCACCAGTGACGCCGCGTACACCCTGAACCTGAGAATATTGTGAGTTAGAAGCAGCTGCATTTCCAGGAATTAAAGCTGCCTGAATTTCAAACACTGATTCAACGCCATTTTCAGCTGCAACACGGAAAACATTATCATAAACAGGAAGCAACGAATAACCTAAGGTCATTACGGAATTCGTGTAAGAAAGTACATCGCTCCATTTCTTTTGATACATGGCAACTTTAGCGTGAAGGCCTAATGCCGCACCTTTTGTGGCTCTTCCCAAATCTGTAGCCAGATAGCTTTGAGGCAGAACTGCAGCTGCATCATTTAAATCCGACTCGATTAAAGCATAAACCTGTGCTTTTGGAGATTTCGCAATATTGTATTCACTTGCATCGGCAGCAACAGTTGTTCTTAAAGGAATGTCTCCAAAAGCTCTCACTAACCTAAAATAAGATAATGCACGAATAAACTTAGCCTCTGCTAAATACCTGCTTTTAAGCGCTGCATCCATCGAAATTTTTGGAACATTGGTCAACACCTGATTAGCAAGAAAGATATTTTGATATTGTGCATTCCAGAAGCCAGATAATTGCCCGTCAGCCGGATTTACACTAAAGGTATCGTAGTCATTGAAATATGTTGCATCGGTAGGGCTACTTCCTTTTTCTGCCTCATCGGCACCCATGCTTTCCACAGCTATAGCCGGGAAAGCAGTATTACCCCAAGCCCTTAAATTTGCATAAATTGAATTTACTCCTTTAGCTGCGTCATTCTGATCTACCCAAAAGGTGCCGGATGCTTGTTCTGCCTGAGTTGGAACGTCTAAAAAGCTTTTTTTACAGCCAGGCGTAATAGTTACTAAGCCTAAAAGGCCTATTCCTAAAACAGCATTTTTATATATTATATTTTTCATTGTTTTAGTTTTAGAAAGTTACGTTAATACCAAAGTTGTATGTAGCAAATAATGGATACACATTAGCGTCGATACCAGCATTCAGTGATGATGGACTATTTTGAGTTGTCGAAGCTACAATCTCCGGGCTAAATCCTTTATATCCGAAAATGTTAAGTGCATTCTGCGCATTGGCGTAAAAACGAACTTTTTGCATTTTTAATTTTTCAGTGATTGCTTTTGGCAAGGTATAACCCAATTGAGCATTACGGATTCTAAAATATGAACCACTTTCTACAAAGAATGAATTTGGCGCAGAGTTGGCTGATCCGCCCACGTTTGCTGATGGATAGGTATTTGATGTCCCAGCACCATGCCATCTGTTATCATAAAAATCTTTTGTGAAGTTCTCGTTTCCGTAACGGAATGCAATGTTGGCATTATAAACCTCAACACCTGCTACACCCTGGAAATCCAAAGCAAGGTCGAAATTTTTGTATTCAAAACTAGTGTTGAAACCATAGGTGAATCTAGGGTTAGGATTTCCCAGAACAACCTTATCATTTGCATTGATAATGCCATCTCCATTAACATCCTGATATTTAAAGCCGCCCGGAGCAGCGTTCGACTGCGTTGGTGATGACGCAATTTCTGCTGCAGTCTGGAAAATTCCAACTACCTGATAGCCGTAAAATTGTCCCACTGGTTGACCTGCAACTGTTCTTGTTGCCAGATACCCGTTGGTAATACCAGTACTTCCTGCGTAAATTGGATTTGCACCTGAAACTACATTGGTAACCTTATTGGCATTATATGCCACGTTTCCACTAAGCGAGTATCCGAAGCCACCCTCCGAACGATCTCTCCATGTTGCCGAAAATTCAAAGCCTTTGTTCTCCAGATCCGCCTGATTTCCTAAGATTTGAGGATCTTTTGAACCTAAACTACCCAAAATTGGTAAATTGAATATCGATTGTGAAGTTTTTCGTAGATAGTAGTCGGCTTCTATTGACAACCTGCTTTTAAGTAATGAGGCCTCGAAACCAATGTTTGTACCCACTCCACGTTCCCAGGAAATTGTTGGTGGAACATAAGAGAAAACGTTTGCACCCGTATAAGTTAAATCATTACCGAAAACTGCAGTAAGATCTGGTGTTTGAGTGATGTTTAACTGAGTTGGATTTCTTGGAACTGCTGCGTTTCCAATCTTGCCCCAGCTACCACGGATTTTTAGTGAGTTAAAGATCTTTTGGTCTTTCATAAAACCTTCCTCCGTTACTACCCAGCCTAAACCTACGGATGGGAAATAACCCCAGGTATCAGATCCAAAAAACTGAGAGGCCCCGTCTGCACGAACGGATGCATTCAAAAGGTATTTGTTTTTGAAACTGTAGTTTGCTCTGGTAAAATATGATGCAAACTTATAAAGTGAGCCTCCATCAACAATTGTTCTGCTGGCTAAATCACCTAGTGTTAAATATAAGTCTGCCTCAGTGTTGAACGGAACATTTTGAGCGGTACCTGTTAAGTTGTAACTTTTGTTTTGTTGTGCAGATTGTCCAACTAATACTGTCAGGTTATGATCTTTCGCGATCGTATTATTATAAGTCAGGGTATTTTCAATTAACCAGTTTCTGGTTTCTGTTCTTCCCAGGGTTAAAGTACTTATGTTACTTTGTTGAGCCAGGGTAGCATAGTATTTTGGCACATATGCTCTTGTCTCAATTTGTCCGAATTCTCCACCCAAACTTGTCTTGAATGTGAAATGCTTTGCAAATTTTAATTCAGCATATACATTTCCTGTAACCCTGTTGTTTTTTGATTGTGAATTGAAAAAATCTAAAGTAGCCTGAGGATTGAAGTTAGCACCATCACCTAAATTCTGACTTTTGGGATCGCCATAGCTACCGTCTGCATTGAATACCGGTACTGTTGGAGAAGCTGCAAATAATTGATGATAAATACTCGATGGGTTGTCTTTAGTGTTTCCCATCACTCCTGTAACAGTATAGCCAACTTTCAATGGTTTGAAAATTTGGATATCATTTGACAAGCGGGCAGTGTATCTTTTATAATTATTGGTTTTAATAATACCATCCTGATTCAGATAACCGAGCGATAAATTGTAATTAGATTTTTCTGAACCACCCATTATCGAAACCTGATGGTTGGTCACAAGTGCGTTTCTCAAAGCCTGATCGTACCAGTTTGTTCCTTCCCCAAGGTTGGTATTACTGAATAATGCAGCATTGCCATTTGATGTATACAACTCATTTATAATGGTTGCATATTCTGATGCATTTGCCATTTCAACCTGATTGGTCACTTTTTGGAAACCAACATAGCCATCATAATTAATAGTAGTTGGAGTATTGGTACGCCCTTTTTTAGTCGTTACCAGAACAACTCCGTTCGCGGCACGAATACCGAAAATTGACTGTGCTGAGGCATCTTTCAAAATACTGATATTTTCAATGTCGCCGGGATTTAAAAAGTTGATATCGTCATACCAAACACCGTCAACTACGTATAAAGGGTTTGCAGAACCATAAATAGTTCCCTGGCCTCTGATTTTGATTTGAGGGGAACTTCCCGGACTACCTGCGTTTGTAATTGTTACCCCAGCTACTTTTCCTTGCAATGCACTCACAGGATTTGTCGACGCCTGTTTCGAAATCTCTTCTCCTTTTACACTTGCCACCGATCCTGTTACATCAATCTTTCTTTGCGTGCCGTAACCCACCACTACAACTTGCTCGAGTTGTTGCGTGCTGGAAAGTAATGCTACATTAATAGAGGTGCGGTTAGCTACTGCCTGCTCTTGTGCAGTATAACCAACGAAGTTAAATACCAGTGTTGCTGTTGATGGTACACTGATCGAATAGTTTCCATCGGCATCTGTTTGCGTGCCTCCTTGTGCGCCTTTAATTGTAATGGTTACGCCTGGCAAAGATGACTTGTCACCTCCGTCAGTTACCTTACCTTTTACGGTAATGTTTTGCGCAATTGCTACGTTAATGGTTAGCAAGCAAAGTGCAGCGAGAACAGAAATTCTTGTAAAGATTCTTTTCATGCTATTATTATAATTTAGTTTAATTGTTATGTTAAAGTTGAGGTTGTTTTTCTGCTTGTGCAAGTGCCAAGACCTATACATTATTACATCAAATGTTAAATTGTCGTTTTGTGTAAGAGGATACCGAACGCGATTTTGGCCTAAAAACGCACTTTTTGATGCAAGAGAATGTTAAAATGCAAAGTCTAAGTGTATTTTTTACACAAAGGGTGTTGTAGGGTATAAAAAACGGCCCTGAGCAGGTAATGATGTAGTGATGTCAACCGCTATTTAACGCGCAGTTTACAAAAAACGGTTATTAATCAAAACCGGATCAAGCGCTTTCCGTAATACTTTCGAACAAATCGGAAGAAAACGAAAGCCACCTGAGCATTGATATTACAACTCCATCAAAAACTCAGTTAAGTTTTTATCATGCGCCACTTCAAGCTTTTTCCTTAATCTGTACCGGCGTATTTCAACGCCCCGGACACTAATATTAAGCAGCGATGACATCTCTTTACTGCTCATGTTCATCCTCAGGTAAGCACATAACTTAAGGTCGTTCGGAACAAGGTCCGGGTGTTGTGCTTTTAGCTTTTTGAAGAAACTTTCATGGGCCTCATTGAAACTGTTTTCAAATAAGTGCCAGTCCCGCTCATCATTCATACCATCGTTAATCACTTTCTGAATTTTTCTGGTCTGGTCGTCCGAAAGTTTTTTCCCGTTCTCATCTTTGAGCTTCATGATTTCGTCACTTAGCTTTTGAAGCAACTCATTTTTATATACCAAAGTCATGGCAGAGTTTGCCAGTTCCCTGTTTTTCGAGGCAAGCTCCGTTTGAAGCTTCTCCGTTTGAAGCTTGTGGATCTGTTTTTCGTTAATCTCCGCTTCCTGACGTAAAACTTCCTCCTTTTCAGCCTGTAACCTGTCACTTATTTTTTTACTGTCTCTTGTTAGCTTCTTTTCATAAACCTGTTTGCCAGCCCTTAATATGAATGCCAGAAGAATAATATATATCAGAATGGCCCAGTTATTCAAATACCATGGTCTCAATACCTCAAACTCAAAGTTAGTTATGTCGCTAACCGAATTGTCGTTGATCTTTGCCCTTACTTTGAATACATAGGTGCCACTGCCTAAATTGGTGAAATCTTTTTGGGAAGCAAAGTTCCAGTCAGACCAGTCTTTTGAATAGCCTTCCAGGAAGAATTGATATTTTACCTTTGCCTGGCGGTAATAGGGTAGCGAAAATGAAATGCGGATATTATTCCTGCTGTATGGAATCTCAATATCACGCTCGTTATTGCCAGTTTCACTAATGGTATGGTATTTATCCGTAATATCGTCCAGTCTTCTGATCAGTACCTTAGGCAGTTTCCGGTTTACATTGCTCTGGTTCTGGGTAGTGTTATAAATCACAAAGCCATCGTCAACACTGATCAGATAAATGGCATTGCTGATTTTACTGATGTTCTCATAATACTGCACCATTCGCCCATCCAGCAAACTAAACTGATTAGAATCGATTTCCAGCTTACCAGGTTCACTAAAATCAACCAGGGCTGTTTTACCGTGATTGATAAACCAGTATTTTTTATTGCCGGCATTGATAATTTTATTCGACGTTTCGAACGACCCCAGTTTTTTATTCAGGACATCGTATTTTGTGAACTTGTTGCTGAGTTCATCATAAGTGTAAAAGCCAGCGTCAGAAGAAAAAACGATCCTGTTTTCGAGGTTGAAGATGTTGATATTATAGTTGCCAGGTAATCCGTTTTTCTCATCAAAGTATCGCATAGCCGTTACTTTAGAGTAATCGCTACTCAACGTAAGTTTATACAAACCTTTATAGGCATGGCTTACCCAAACATCACCTTTAGCATCCTGCTCAATGAATCTCGATGGTGCATCAAAGCCGCCGATCTTCCTTTCAAACTTCAACGCTGATCCGGCCGTTTTACTGAAGAGGGTTAGCCCTACATAGGTTCCCTGTATCAGATAGCCCGGATTTGAATTTAGTTTTTTAATGGTCCACCCACCACCGGTTCGGGACAGCCATTGAATCTCGTCGCCCAGCACTTTGAATGTTCCGCTATTGTGGCCGCAAATTAACTCATTATCAATTACGGTAAGCTCCCACACCTGTCCCTGGGAATTCGGAATCAGACGAAAGTTAAAGGAGTTTAGCTCACTTTCCGGATTCCAGTTACTGTAAAAAAGTCCCTGGTTGGTGCCAAGGTAAATCTTACCATTGAAAATAATACTTGAGTATACTGTCCCAAACTGCCCTGTTTTATCGAAGTAGAAATACAAAGGGGAATTTAACTCAATCCGGTCGATTCCATTATCCAGGCCCGTCCACAGGTTTTGCTCGTCATCAGCAAATAAACTTAATACGGTATTGTTTTGTAAACCGCTCGATTTGTTGATCCGCTGCACAACGCGTCCATTTTCATCAATAATAATCAGGCCGTTTAATATGGTTCCATAGGCAAAGTATTTGCCCATCAGTACAGCCCCGTTGTTCAGCTGGTAGGTTTTCAGATAGCTGTTGGCAAGGGTATTCAGCGGACTAAAGGTTTTCCCATCGTAGGTGAAAAGACCGTTCTTGCTTGTTCCTATAATAAAACCACCATTTTTATAAGGTAAAATGGACAGGATACCCTCTTTGCCCAGTATCTCACTTCCCGGTATTGGCCTGAGCTTATTGCCAATGAGTTCAAATAAACCCTTTTCCAGCACCTCTACCAGATATCTTTTGTTTACCTTATGCAGAAACAGGAATGAAGAAGGCGATTTTACCACTTCGATTCTGTTATTTTTATAGATAAATATCCTGGAGAATGACTGGAATATTACGCGGTCCTGATCGGTGTAAATTTTCCAGATTTCGTCGGTAACCGTAATTCCCTTCGGAAGCAGTTTCGTTAACGAGCTATAACTTAAACGATTATTTTTGAGGCTCCAGTAACCAAATTCCCCGAAACTGCCGGTATATATTTTTCCTTTGTTATCGGTTGCAACAGCGCGAACGATTTGGCGGTTAGGCATTTTGTATTTCTGCCAGTAACGCCCGTCGAACGTAAGCAATCCCTCCGCGTTTCCAAAATACATTACACCATTCTGATCTTTGGCGATGCTCCAATTTTGATTCCCCGATGCGTAAACAGATTTAGGGTAATTTTCTATGTACGGAACACCTATACTTTTTATATCAGATGCATGTAAACGGAAAGAAAGAGCAGCTAAAAGAAAAAGGGGATAGTACAGATATTTTAGCATAAATTGATTCGGCCAGGCGATTAGTCCGCAAAATAAGCAAAAATTGCACAATTGGCCTTACTTAGCTCCAACGGGCTGCGGTACTTTAACATAATATCCGGTTCCGTCGTATTGACGTTTACGCGGATTTGTGGTACAGGCAACGGAGCAACATCCTTCCAGTTGTTCACCGCAGGCATCGCATTGGGTGATGTGTTCATTACACTCCGGATTGGCACAGTTGATCATTTTAGGCGTTGTGGTGCCACAATTAAAGCAAACTGAAACGACCTTTGGATTCACCTGGTTAACATCCACTGCAATCCGATTGTCGAAAACATAACACTTCCCTTCAAAATCTTTGCCTCCGGCTTCTTTACCATACTTAATAATTCCGCCGTGTAACTGGTAAACATCATTGAATCCGTGGTGCAGAAGCAAAGCTGAGGCTTTCTCGCATTTGATTCCACCGGTGCAGTACGTTAGGATTTTTTTATCCTTGTATTGTGCCAACTGATTGATTTGCTCCGGGAAGTCGCGGAAGTTCTCAATATCCAGGGTCACTGCATTTTTGAATCTTCCCAGGTTGTGCTCGTAATTAGAGCGTACGTCCAGGATGATCACATCTTCGTCGTCTTTCATTTTCATGAAATCTACAGGCTCGAGGTGCTTCCCTGTTTTTTCATTGGGATTGATGATGGTGGTATCGCGTAAGCCGGAATGAACAATCTCAGACTTATAACGGCAGTGCATCTTAATGAAAGACGGTTCTTCCACATCATCGATTTTAAACTCAGTTTTGGCAAACCTTTCATCTGAATGAATGGCTTGCATATATGCTTCGCAGGCTTCAGGAGTTCCCGAAACGGTGCCGTTTAAACCTTCATCGGCAACGATAATACGGCCAACAAGGTCTAATGATTTACAAAATTTAAGGTGATCGGCAGCAAATTGCTCTGCCTCTGCTATGTAACTATAGCAATAGTAAAGTAGTGTTTGATATTTTTTCATGATGCACTGATACCGCTGCAAACGGCGTTGAAGCAGCGCAAAGATAATGCTTTTAGCTTAAATGCCAAACAGCAAGCTTAGTCCATTCCACATTCGCTTTTAAGTTTAAAATCCGTAGCTTATTCTAAAACCCTGATTAATTTTCTTTGCGCCATCATAAGCAAAACCATAGCTGGCCCTTAAAACCAGGCGCTGGATACCGAAGTAAAATTCTTTATAATTCCGTTTCTCAGGTGAAGATAAATAGCCTCCACCCACCAGCTCTTCCAGCTTTAGCTTACGCAACAATGGAATCTTATTCATGAAGAATCCTGCGAAGTTATGTTCAAGATGTGCTTCAAAATACTGCTCCTTGGTGCTGAACTGGTAGAAGTCAAGATATTGAAACTTCCTCAAGTTGGGAGGGAAGATGGTTGAAATATTACCTGAAAAATGTTTGAAGTCAGGATAATACATTTTGGCATTATTAAGGAATTTCCCTACTCCGACTAAAAATGAAGTATGTCCCCATAATCCAAGTCCAATCCGGTCTTCAAAAATCTCTGCTTTCACAAAATCATAATCTACATCGCTTCCCAAAACATTATTCAGCCCCTTTTTATAAAGCAAAGTAATTTTTGGATATTTCGACTCCGTATAAAATTTGCCGTCAGGCCGGGTAATGTATTTTTGTCCGATGGTATAAGTCAAGCTTGCAGTTACACTTAACGAGCTGTAATCAGGGAATAACGGTACTTCTGCTTCCGGAACAAAAGGGTTGTTGGAAGTAAATTCTCTGTCCTTCGCATCGAAAAACTTAAATGTAGAATTGTTAGCTAAAGCTTTGTTATGACTGTAATCGGCGCTTAAATTCGCCTGAAGGCCCGTAGCCAGCTCTCTGGTGGTATATAAACTCACAAAATCCTTATAGTAATACTTCGGGAAGTTCTTTTCGTAAAGCAAGGAGTTAATTGTATTGCCCAGCGGCGTCATCGAACCCAGATTATTCAGATCAAAAATGCCGTTTCCGAATGAACCACCATAGCTGGCCCGTTTGAGTGGGTCGTAAAAATAATTTCCTGTAATACTGCCTGTTAATTTCTGGTTGGCAAATCCATAGCGCACTTCAGGACGGATAGAGTAAAACCTTCTGTTTTCATACTCCTGGCGATAAGTGACGCCATACTTGATGGCCAATCCTTCCACGGTATTGTAAAATATAGCTCTCCAAACCGGGTCAAAGCTTAACGAATGTTTATCATACCGGTCATTCTGGCTATAGCCCCTCAAAATTAATTTACCGATGCTGAATTTGTTATTGTCTTTTTCCAGTGAATCAAGATAATGCTTGGACTCTTTTAGCTTCGCAACACTATCTTTCTTGATGTAATTGATTTTCTCATCAGCCGTAAGCGGAATTGGTCTGTTTTCAACCCAGTACAAGGAATCTTTTTTGTTAACCATTTCAGTAACCTTCAAGATTTCACCTGTAAAAAGGTTTTTTGGAAAATTAGGATTTACGTTATAATTGCTATATACCCCCAGGTAGTAACCGGCTATTTTGAAGCCCAGAACATTTCCGGTAAACTGAAAGTTGATACCGGTTGGCATATATACATCTTTAACTTTTGTAAACTGCTGGTTAATATTTAGTGTATCAATGAAATTAATACCCGCCTGTTTGGTTAAGTATAAATCGGTATTATAAATGCGCCAGCTCTCATCCATGATGTAAATAATGCCCCTGAAAACCGGATCATTTACCCTGCGTGGGCTCACCTCTATTTTATGAATCAACTGGCCGTTTTCTGTACTTTCTCCCAGTAGTTTGTATTTATAGTAAAAAAGGGCATTATCAGCAATAGGGGAAATAAAGCCTCGTGAACTCAGCGTATTTTCCAGCAGATAGTTGTCATAGAAATTAATGATCAGGTCGGATGCTTTATTAAAACTGAATGCATTATTTCTTCCTGCAACTTTAGAGGAAATCATTTCTTCATGCACGTCATTCGGCCTTCTGAAGCTAAATTTACTTTGCGATTCGGATAGGTAAATAATGCCTTTCCGGTTAGTATCAAGCTCCAGGGTTTTCTGTATATCCCTGCCAAAAAATTTCTTTGGCGCACCCTTCAGCCGCTGAACGCCTTTAATGTACACATCACAACTAAATGCCTTTACCTCCTCAAGGTGAGTTTTTCTCTGCGCGATCGTTTTCCTGATAATTTCATAAGCCGGATCTTCTGCATTGGCCCTGATGTTTACATTATCAAGGGTATAACTTTCTGAGGCCAGCGTAATATTTAATGTTATATCACGGTCTAAATTTACAATGTGGTCCTGTTGTTTATAACCCACCGCCCTGAAGCTAATGGTTTGCTGACCTCTTTTCAGCTTCATCTCATATTTCCCGTCAACGTTTGCTGATGTTCCTGTTGTGGTGTTTTTTAAATACACAGAAGTGAAAGGGATCGGCTGTCCGTTATTATCCTTTATTGTGCCACTAATCAAATGTTGAGCAAAAGCCAGGCTTGTAGTAAAGCAAAAGAAAATAAGGGCGTAGATTTTTCTCATGTGTAACGATTAGTGATCTATAAATATCGAATAAGTTTTAACACTATACACATTTGTTGGTGTTAAAGTTTGTTAAGGAACAAAATATATTGTTGTAGACGCTAATTTGATTTGTTCAGTTGCAGGAAAAATGCTTTTTTTCAATGAAGCGCTCTACAATAGCTTTCATTAACAGTTTTTTATAACTTTGAACCAAAATCTTCTTAAGCAAAATGTACAAAACACTACAACCAGTTCTTCAAAAAGAACTCGAAGAAATAGAAAACGCAGGTTTATATAAACGCGAAAGGATCATTGTAACACCACAAGGTGCTGATATCAAAGTAAGCGGCGGTGCAGAAGTAATTAATTTCTGTGCAAATAACTATCTGGGCTTATCCTCTCACCCTAAAGTGATCGAAGCAGCCAAAAAAGCAATCGATGATCATGGTTATGGTATGTCGTCTGTACGCTTTATTTGCGGAACGCAGGATGTTCATAAAGAACTGGAAGCAAAGATTTCCCAATTCCTCGGAACAGAAGATACAATCCTGTATGCCGCGGCATTTGATGCAAATGGTGGTGTTTTCGAACCTTTGTTTAATGCAGAAGATGCAATTATTTCTGATGAGCTGAATCATGCTTCAATCATTGATGGCGTTAGGTTATGTAAAGCGCAGCGTTTCCGTTACAAAAATGCCGATATGGAAGACCTGGAAAAGCAACTTATTGCAGCTAAAGATTGCCGTCACAGGATTATTGTTACCGATGGTGCATTCTCGATGGACGGGTCTGTTGCACCTTTAGATAAAATTGCTGACCTGGCTGATAAATATGAGGCCCTGATCATGATTGATGAATCTCACTGTACGGGTTTTATTGGTAAGAACGGCCGCGGCACACACGAACATTTTGACGTGATGGACCGCATTGATATCATTACAGGTACTTTGGGTAAGGCTCTGGGTGGTGCATCTGGTGGTTTTACTTCCGGCAAGAAAGAAATCATCGATATGTTGCGCCAGCGCTCACGTCCGTATTTATTTTCGAATACCCTGGCGCCAGCCATTGCCGGTGCTTCCATTGCTGTTCTGGATATGCTGAGCGAAACCACTGCCTTAAGGGACAAACTGGAAAGCAATACTAAATATTTCCGTGAGAAAATGACTGCTGCCGGTTTTGATATCAAGCCTGGCTTTCATCCCATCGTTCCGGTAATGCTGTACGATGCTAAAATAGCGCAAAACTTTGCTGCTAAAATGCTTGAGGAAGGGATCTACGTAATCGGATTTTTCTATCCTGTTGTGCCACAGGGAAAAGCAAGAATTCGTGTGCAATTGTCGGCAGGTCATGAACAACATCACCTCGACAAAGCCATTGCTGCATTTACCAAAGTGGGCAAGGATTTAGGGGTAATCTAGTACCTGATAAAATATACAAACAACAAAAGCCGCGATGAAGCGGCTTTTGTTGTTTTGAGTCTATTTTCCTATATAATGCTATTGTAAACAGATTTTTTGAACCCGGATGGTGTAAGTTTTTAATATAATTTGCCGTATATTTGAAGCCATGTTACAGGACAAAATAACACAATACTCGGAAAAAATCAACGCTTTCGTAACCGAAAAAGCAGATGAGTTGGAGCAATTCCGTATTAAATATTTAGGAAGCAAAGGAATTATCAAGGAAATCTTTGAAGAATTTAAAACCGTTTCCACAGATGAAAAAAGATCACTAGGTAAAGTCTTAAATGAATTTAAGCAACTTGCCGAGTCAAAATATCAAACTTTAAAAGAAGCAACTGAAGCAACACAGTCTCAGGCAAGCGCGAACGAGCAAGACTTAACCCTGCCGGGCGAAGGCTTCGAAATCGGTTCACGACATCCCTTGGCTTTGGTTAGGCGTGAAATTGTTGGAATTTTTGCCAAACTTGGCTTTACCGTTGCTGAAGGTCCGGAGATTGAAGACGATTGGCATAACTTTTCCGCTTTAAACTTCCCTGAAGAACACCCTGCCCGTGATATGCAGGATACTTTCTTCATTAAAAAAGGCGGTGAAAAGGGTGATATCGCACTGCGTACACACACCTCTTCCGTACAGGTGAGAATGATGGAGCAGGGGCAGCCGCCTTTCAGGGCCATTATGCCCGGACGTGTTTATCGCAATGAAGCCATCTCCGCAAGGGCACACTGCTTTTTTCATCAGGTTGAAGGATTATATGTAGACGAAAATGTATCCTTTGCAGATTTAAAACAAACCTTATTTTACTTTGTTCAGGAGTTGTATGGCGAAGGTACAAAAGTGCGTTTCCGCCCGTCATATTTCCCATTTACAGAGCCATCTGCAGAAATGGATATTTCCTGTACCATTTGTAAAGGCGCAGGTTGTCCCCTATGTAAATATAGTGGCTGGGTAGAAATTTTAGGTTGCGGTATGGTAGATCCGAATGTATTGGAAAACTGTGGTATCGATTCAAAAAAATACAGCGGGTTTGCTTTCGGAATGGGTATCGAACGCATCACCAATCTGAAATATGAAATTAAAGACTTGCGCCTGTTCTCTGAGAACGATGTTCGTTTCTTAAAACAATACAAGTCGGCATTAATCTAATATGAAATATATTTATGGCATAATCATTCTATTGATGCTCTCTACCGGCTGTGGAAAAGAAGAGAACTATATTCCCGATGTTGCTGTAAATTATAATGTCACATTAGCTGAATTTAGTATAAAATCAACAAACAATGTATTGTTGGTGCCCAATTACGGCGTAGGGGGTTTAGTGATCGTTAAAACACCTTTGGGTAGTTTTGTCGCGTTCGACAGGTGTAGCACCGTTAATCCGGAAAAGGTATGTAAAATAGTGCCCGATGAAAGTGGTTTAACTGCTACTGACCCATGCTCTGGCGCCAAGTTTTCATTACTTGATGGCAGCCCGCAAAAGGCCCCTGCCGAAAGAAGCCTGAAAACCTATACCATCACACTCCAGGGCAGCACACTGTTACATGTAAGCAATTAAGATGGAAGCTGAAAAAATAAAGGATACAGTTAAAAAGGCTGCCAAAGAACTTTTTAGAAAATACGGATATCATAAAACAAGTGTAAATGAAATTGCTAAAAAGGCACGTATTGCTAAAGCAACCATTTACAAATATTTCGAAAGTAAAGAACAGGTTTTGGATAGTATACTGATGGACTATCTGGATCAGAATTTATATGAAATATTAAATAACAAAATCAGTTATGCCAGCGAGGAAGAGCATTTAAAGGCCCTCGTAATGAAAACCAGCCGCCTTTCTTTTACGGCCTGTAATGAATTTATCGGATGGGATTTCGTTCGTGAGAATGCCAATTCACAGGAGTTCCTGAAACACCTTTCTGATCAGCTGGAAGCCCTTTTGTTAGCTGCTTACCTGCAACTGGATAACTTTAAAAATAATCCGGCACGGAGGGAAGGACTGGCTTTTCTGCTAAAGGCCAGTAAAAGCATCGTTTTCTCTTTCGCTTTTACTTCTGTAAGTGATTCCGACGTACGTAAGAACTTTGTGAGTTTTCAGAAAGAGATTTTGCCATTTCTGGTAAAAGCAGCGCTTTAGTCAAAGTCTACTGTTCGATATAGTATTCTTTTGCCTTAAACTTTTCTACTTTCTTTTGCATCTTTCCATCAACCAGCTTTCTGGTGATGACGGTAACATCATCACCAATCGAAGAATCCTCAATAACTGAGGATACTTCTGATGGTATATCTTTCGTTGTTACTTTATAAGTGATCCGCTGCTGATAACAACAGCCGCTTTTCAGGTGGATGGTGAGCTCCTTTGTTTTTCTGTCTACTTCAAACATCCCAAGGTTTTCACTGGCAAGTTTGGTAAACTCTGGATTTAAGGTGAACTTTTGATTTGCCGAGCCGAGGTAAACATCGAAGGAGGGACTCGAATAGGCGCCATTGTTTCCATTTCTGATCGCCATATCTTCAAAGCCATCAAAGTTAAAGTCGCCAAATATTAACGGACTCTGGTATTTGCCCAATTCCACCCAGCCCAGTCGGGCATTTTGTTTATCCGTTAGGTTAAAGTCTAAATCTAAGGAGTGAAAGGGTTCAATCTCCTTTCCTGTGATTTTATCGGAAAGCACCAAAGTTGCTTTTCCTCCGCAGTTACCACCCTCACAGCTGGCTACGAAAACCTTTACATTGTATTGCCCGGAACAGTTGTTGGCTAAAAATGTATATTGTGCCTGTGCAAATAAGCCCGCCAATACCAACAGGCTCATCATGACTAGTCTTTTCATGTGTAGAAATTTCTACAAAACTAATTTAATATATCCGGCTTAAAAGTTAAAAAAAGTTAACGTTTCAACGGTTATTCCCACTTAAATACTTTTACGGCAACTGCGTAAATCCCTATTCCCCAGATCACGAGAATCATAATCTGAAATTTAACATCCCACAATCCCATTCCTTCAAATGCCACTTTTCTCATTGCGTCGTTTAAGTAAGTAAGGGGTAGGGCACGGCTAATGGGTTGCAACCAGGTTGGGAAAGCCTCAATAGAGAAAAAAGTGCCCGACAATAAAAACTGCGGCAAGGTTACAATATTGGAAATGGGTGGCACCATGCTTTCACTTTTAGCAATACCTGAAATGATAAAACCGAAGCCCATAAACACAATAATACCCATCGTGGCAAGCAGTAGCATATTAACCACCGTGACGACTCCATGGACGAGTGTGAAGTGGAAAAAGAAATGTCCGATTAAGATGATAAATAAAGCACCTATCAGTGCAAAACCTATCCTGGCAATACCTTCTCCGATTACTATGCTCGATCGCCGTACGGGCGTGGCGAAAAATCGTTTAATCACCAGGGTTTGGCGTAAACTCAAAAACACGAATGCAGTGCCGAATACCCCTGTACTCAACAAGGAAAAACCCAGCTGCCCGGGCAGAATAAAATCGATTGTTCTATACTCGCGGCCAACAATGGTACTTTCTTTAATTTCCGCCACAGATGGTTTTAGTGTCTTGTTGTAAAATGCATTGTTCAACACAGATTTTAAAATGCCACCTTTATCTCTTGAAGCTGAAGTATAAACAACGTTTACGGAATAGGCGCTCGAATTCACTTTTCTGTGTACATCAATCATGGCATCTACATTGCCTTTTTCCAGTAGTTTATCAAAATCAGCTTTTGATTTGTCTTTCACCAGCCTGATCATGCCTGTTTGTTCAAGCATTCCCATCACGGGATTGTCGACATCCGAACCTGGTGTTACACCAACATCAATTCGCGTTCCGCCACCACCCAGAAACCCAAACACCAATATGAAGATTAAAGGAAAGGCCAGTGTAAAAACTACAGCCGAAGGGCTCCGCATAATCGAGCGAAAACTTGCCTTAGCCAAAGCCAACGTTGCCGTCAGGTTGCTGTAGGTGCCAGTACCTGAAGCATTGACTGAATTTTGATCGTTCATATCTGTTTTATATTGGATTAATTTTTATAACTACTTACTTAGATTCTTTTTACTTGCCGACAAAACCCGGATTATTCACGCCACTCTTTTCCGGTCAGGTTGATGAAAACATCTTCCAGATTCGCTTTTTTAACTTCTTTTTTCCGTTCAAAGCCACTATTTACCAATTCATCGATCAAGTTGTCAGGTGTATCGAGTGCGATGATCTCTCCACGTTCAACAAAAGCCACGCGATCGCAAAGCTGCTCCGCTTCATCCATATAGTGGGTAGTGATCACTACTGTCGTTCCTGCTTTACGTATTTCGATAATCAGGTCCCATAAGTTCCGCCTGGCCTGGGGATCCAGGCCGGTAGTGGGTTCGTCAAGGAAGATAATCTTTGGCTGATTGATCAATGTCGTGGCAATAGAGAAACGCTGTTTTTGTCCGCCTGATAAAGCTTTATATTTTGCTTTTGCTTTATCCTGTAGGTTCACCTTTTCCAACATCTCCATTGGTTTAATATTGGCGCCATACAGTCCTGCGAAAAGCTCAATAAGTTCTACGAGGTTTAAATTCGGATAGTAGCCGGCAGCCTGTAGCTGAACGCCGATGATCTGCTTAATTTTATGTGGATCCTGGTCAACTGAAAAGCCGTCTACTATGATCTCTCCCGAAGTTTTATTCCTCAGGGTTTCGATAATTTCGAGGGTAGTTGTTTTTCCCGCACCATTTGGTCCGAGCAATCCAAAAATCTCATGCTCATAAACATCGAAAGTTAAGCCTTGAACGGCCACGAAATCGTCATACTTTTTTACCAGATTTTTAACACTGATAATGGCTTTATTTGTTTCCATATGCGAATGTAAGCAGCTTTAAATGAATAGAAAATGAATTTGGCTATAAATCAATAAAATGTCGGTCAGATGATGTAGGCAGCTGGATGACATCCCTTTAAACAAAATCTGCGAATCTGCGGCAATGTGTGCCGTTGATTCGCAGATGGGAGTATATTTTAACTGAGCTTAAAACAGTAGTTGAGTGCTACCAGGCTAAGTCGCCTTTAATTACATCAACAAAGTCATCAAACAGGTAACGTGAATCGTGTGGACCTGGAGAAGATTCCGGGTGGTATTGTACCGAGAATGCTTTTTTTCCTTTCACACGAATTCCTTCAATTGATTTGTCATTCAGGTTAACGTGTGTGATTTCCACTTTGTCTGAATTTCTCACTTCATCAGGTATTACACCAAAACCATGATTTTGTGAAGTAACTTCACAGTGATTTTTAATGATGTTTTTTACCGGGTGGTTTAAACCACGGTGACCGTTAAACATTTTCATGGTACCAATGCCGTTAGCTTCTGCCAATAACTGGTGTCCTAAACAAATACCGAATAACGGTTTATCTGCCGCAAGGATTTCTTTGATCGTGTCAACAGCATAGGGCATTACCGATGGATCGCCAGGGCCGTTGGAAATGAAATAACCATCCGGACTGAATCTTTCCATTTCTGCAAAGGTTGTTTTAGCAGGGAAAACCTGTACATAAATATCACGATCTTCAAAATTACGAAGGATATTCTTCTTGATTCCTAAATCCAGTGCCGCCACTTTTAAGCTTGCATCCGGGTTACCGTAAAAATAAGGCTCTTTGGTGCTCACTTTTGATGAAAGCTCAAGTCCCTCCATTGATGGTACGTCGGCTAACTTTTGTTTCAATTCTTCCAAATCCGTAATCTCCGAAGAAATAATGGCATTCATCGCGCCTTTATCCCTGATGTGACGAACCAAAGCACGGGTGTCAATATCAGATATCGATACCAGATTATCATTCTGGAAATAATCCTGAATAGACTCTTTAGCTTGTTTACGGCTATAAATGATATTGTAGTTCTTACAAACCAAACCAGCAATCTTGATTGAACCTGATTCGATCTCATCAGCATGGATACCATAGTTTCCAATGTGTGAGTTTGTAGTAACCATGATTTGGCCGAAATAACTTGGATCGGTGAAAATCTCCTGGTAACCTGTCATCCCGGTATTAAAACAAATTTCGCCGGTAGTGGTTCCGATTTTTCCGGCAGCTTTGCCGTGAAAAACAGTGCCATCGGCAAGTAATAAAATCGCAGGTAACTTGGTGTAGTTAGTCATGGTAATTACAATATGGATTTTGATTAAAAAAAGAATGGAAAAAAGAGAGGTGATCAGCAGTTATGCTGTTTTTGCAGGTAGCAAAAAACGATGAATAAATCCCTTTCATTTCGGGGTACAAAGATAGGATTTAAGATTTATAATGTAAAGGAAAATATGAAATAAGGGAGGAGCCCATTCCTTTTAGTCATTTCGCTTTAAATCTTTACCCTTTCATGTTTCCTGTTAAAAATAAAACGATACTTTTGAGGCAACAAAACAAAAGCCATGTCGGTACACAAAGAAATAAAAAGAGTAACCACGCATATTTTACAGGAAATGAAGCAGCGTGGCGAAAAAATATCCATGCTAACTGCTTACGATTATTCAATGGCCACCATTTTAGACGATGCGGGATTGGATGTTTTGTTGGTTGGCGATTCTGCTTCAAATGTAATGGCGGGTCACGAAACCACATTGCCCATTACTCTTGATCAAATGATTTATCATGCGGCTTCGGTAATCAGAGCGGTGAAACGAGCCTTTGTTGTAGTCGACCTGCCTTTTGGTTCTTATCAGGGGAATTCCAAAGAGGCCTTAAATTCGGCCATCCGGATCATGAAAGAATCCGGTGCACATGGGGTAAAACTTGAGGGTGGGGAAGAAATCATTGAATCTGTTCAGAGGATTATTACAGCAGGTATACCGGTAATGGGACATTTGGGCTTAACACCACAATCCATATATAAATTCGGAACCTATACTGTTCGTGCAAAAGAGGAGGAAGAGGCTAATAAACTTAAAAGTGATGTATTGGCTTTACAGGCAGCAGGCTGCTTTTCTATTGTGCTCGAGAAAATCCCTGCGGTTTTAGGAAAGGAAGTTTCCGAGAGCCTGCATATCCCGACTATTGGAATTGGTGCTGGTCAGCACTGCGATGGACAGGTACTGGTGGTAAATGACATGATTGGGTTAACCAAAGGCTTTAAACCCCGCTTTCTTCGTCAGTATATCAATTTATACGAGGAAATACTCGGTGCTGCACAATCTTATATCCGAGACGTGAAAGGAAATGATTTCCCGAGCGAAAAAGAGCAATATTAAGTCTTAAGCAGAGGAAGTTCTCCAATTTAAACCACTAAAAATGTAATACCCGGTGCCAGTTACAGATAAAGACATCCTTTTTGAAGATAATCACCTGATTGCCATTAACAAAAGGGCAGGCGATATTGTGCAGGTCGATGAGACCGGCGATGAGCCCCTTGACGAGCAGGTAAAAAAATACATTGCAAATAAATATAACAAACCAAATGGTGCCTTTTTAGGGGTGGTACATCGCCTGGACAGGCCTGTAAGTGGCGTAATTCTTTTTGCGAAAACCAGTAAGGCACTGGAAAGGATGAATGCAGCATTCAAGAACCGGGAAGTAAAGAAAACCTATTGGGCAGTGGCTAAAAACCGTCCACCAAAAGAGGCCGATACCCTGGTACACTGGCTGGTTAAGAATCCACAGAAAAATGTTGTTACCTATTATAAAACAGAGGTTACCGGTAGCCAGAGAGCAGAGCTGTCTTATCGTTTAATCGGACAGCTTGGAGATTATTTCCTGATCGAAGTTGATCCTTTAACCGGAAGATCCCATCAGATCCGCGTTCAGTTATCATCCATGGGTTGCCCAATAGTTGGCGACAACAAATATGGTTATCCACGTGGGAGCAGAAAAGGCAGCATTTGTTTACATGCACGCAGGCTGCGTTTTTTACACCCCGTAAAAAAGGAACCGGTAGATATTTTCGCAAAATTGCCAGTAGATGGCTTTTGGGAAAGATTTGAAAATATGTAAAGGGAGCGCATCAGCGCTCCTTTTTTATTTACATGTAGTTTTAGTAAATACCATAGCATCCCCAAAGGTCAGCTTATTGATATCTTTGAACTTCGTTTTGCCGTTAACATCCTGTACGTCCCCAAAACCTTCCACCAGTGTTTCGCCCTTCTTTAACCATACCACTTCCCGTACAGAGCTTTTTCCTTCTGATTGAAAGGTATAGTCGGCCACAATGGTATCACCTTTTACCAAACCGCTAATGGTTCCTGCATTTTTATCTTTTTCGTACAGGTTATAGCCCAAAGAACCACTAATGGTGTTTCCATCCTGTTTAAAAGACAATGTAGCAGTATCGCGCTTATTAATATACTGATAGCAATATGACGAGTCTTGAACTGTCTCTGCACCGCTTACAATGGTTGAGTCGATTTTGGCCTGGGTTTTTTTAGCTGTTCCGCCCTGGCAGGAAGCAAAAAAGCCTGCAGCAATGATGGCGAACGCTGGGATGATATTTTTCATGTTGATGTAGATTGATTAGCCGTATACCACAAACAGTTTGCCAAGTTTATCATCCTCTCAAAGTACCTGGAACTCCGACGCTTTAAACGTAGAAAGCCCCGCTTGCGGCAGGGCTGACTAAACAATTAAACCAAGTTCTTTACCAGATAAAAGTACCTACAGCACCTTTGTCTAAGCGAGTACTGATGGTTTTCCCTTTATATTTGATGTTAAATGGAGTTTTGACATTATTGTTGTTGCAAACAATCAGTACGGTTTTACCTTCGGGTGTTTTAAAAGCTACATTCTGTAGGTTGCTAACCACGTTTGATGCGATGCGTACCGAGCCTGTTTTAACAAATTTAGAGGCATGTGCAATCACATAATAAGCTACATTCCTGCTTACGGCCGGTGCAATAGTCAATGCACCCAGGCACGAAGTACAACCTCCCTGATCCGTATGTGGGTTGTAGTTCTGGTCGGCTGCCAGGTTCCATTCCAGCACATTTCTGCTCCAGTTTCTGGTGGCACCAATAATGAGTGTAGATACATGCCATTTCAGGTCTTCTGCAAAATTGCTTGGCCCCCCAACCCATTGTTCAGTGAAATACACATGCTTGTCGGGATGCGCATTATGAACCTGCGTAAGAGCTGAAATCGGGCCGGCGTACAAATGAAATGCCGAACCGTCAATATATTGCTTTGCATCAGGATCATTCAATACGGTAATCGGATATTCTGGCTTATCTGCATTGTGGTCATAGATAATGATCTTGGTGCTGATTCCATTACTTTTAAATACCGGTCCAAGGGCAGTTTTAATAAACCTGGCCTGATCTAGTGCCGCCATATACATACTTGGGTTGTTCCCAGGGTGTAACGGCTCATTTTGCGGCGTAATCGCATCAATAGTGATGCCCTGGCTTTTCATAGACTGGATGTACTTCGCCAGGTATTGAGCGTAAACCGTATAATACTCCGGTTTCAGGCTCCCGCCTATATAGCTCCCGTTTGTTTTCATCCAGGTAGGCGCAGTCCACGGAGAACCCAATATCTTGATCGACGGATTAATCGCCACAATTCTTTTCAGAACCGGAATAAGGTCGGCCTGTTCTTTTTCAATTGAAAATTGAGCCAGCTGCTCATCTGTCTCACCTTTTGCCAGGTCATTATAGGTAAAAGGTGTCGCACTTAAGTCTGAACCCCCAATACTGATCCTGATGTAGTTTACCCCGATGGCATTTTCCGATGAACCGAATAACTCATTTAATAACTTGTCTTTTTCGGTTTCTGAAAGTTTGTTGATCAGGGTAGCGCTTCCTCCGGTTAGGGTATAACCGAAACCATCGATAGATTGAAATGTGGTTTTAGGATCCACTTCAATCGTTGGATTGGCATTTTTAGCGTTTGAGAAGTTCAACGCCACGCTTTGTTTCCTAAGGAGCTGTGATTTGTCGCCTTTGGTTAGCCAGAATTCAACTTCTGTTTTTAAAGGCGCTCCAGTGCCTGCTGCATTTGGGGTCGTTTCGTTATAGGTATCCGGACCTTTGCTGCAGGCGCAGGCCACAATCAGTAAGCATAATGCTGTACCTAAAGTGTAAAGCGGTTTTATCAGTACAGTTCCGGCCCTGAATTTTAGCATATTGTTCCTCATATAGATTGATAATTGGGAAATGATGATAAAACAAAGGCGACCATAGCCGCCTTTGTTTCCCGAATGATTTATTTTACGTTTGGATTTTTATCCAGCTCATCCTGAGGGATGGGGAAATACAATTTTGATGCAGTAAGGTTATAGTTCAGATTTGCACCTGCTCCATCTACCTGAGCATTCATCACCGGAATTACACGGTTTGTTCTCAGCAAATCGAACCAGCGGTGTCCTTCAAAAGCCAGTTCTAAACGGCGTTCATTTTCTATCGCTAAACGCATAGAGGCCTGGTCGGTTGCTGTTATGGCAGAAAGGCCCACGCGGGCACGGATCTGGTTAACCAGTGGTGCCGCCGCCGACCATCCTGATGCACTTAATTCATTCAGCGCTTCCGCTTTTAATAAAATCAGGTCTGCTAATCTTAAGATATAGTTGTCAGATTTATCATCGGCGCGATACTTATTGATATAAGGATAGCTCGTTTTAGACCAGTAGGAATCGCTCCAGCCTTCAGAAACTACATTATTAAACTTAATGCTCGAGGCCTTACGTACTGCATCACCAGCATCATCAAATGCTTTAGATAAGCTATTGGTCGGCGTATTGAAACGTTTCCAGCCTGTTCCCACCAACACACTTGGCATCCAGTTACCATGTAGACCACCGTAACCATCATATTGCATTTCCCAAATGGCCTCAGTATTGTTTTTATGATTGGAATCCCAAAGAAAATCGTAATTCGAAACCAATGAATATCCGCCACCAATTACGGCATCTGCGTAAGTGCTTACCTTAGTCCAGTCGGGAGTAGCCTTCGATGCATATACTTTTGCCAGTAAAGCGTTAGCGACACCTTTCGTCATGATGCCTTTGTTTGGAGCCGTTGTACGGGCATTAGCAGCACCGTATTCCAGATCGGCAACAATCTGGGCGTAGATGGCGTCGACAGTTGCCCTAGCCGGATAAAACTCAGCATCAGTAGTAGGTACTTTTACCACCAGCGGTACAGATCCCCAGGTTCTCACCAGGTTAAAATACATATAGGCGCGAAGGATACTGGCTTCAGCAAGAATTTGCTTTCTTCTGTCGCCGGCATCCAGCTTCGGATCCTGTATATTTGGGACATTGGTCAGGATTAAGTTACAGTTTTTGATATCGCTGTAAAGCGCATTCCAGTCTCTGCCTACATTCCCATTGGTTGAATTTACCGTGAACAGGTCAAGCTGAATATTCGCAGGATTATCTCCGCCTGCGTAAGCATTGTCTGATCGTACATCACCGTTGGTCATATAATCCCAGATATGGAAATCATTGTACATGCCGTCGTAAGCACCCTGTATAAGTTTTTCTGCTGCCGCAGCATCAGCAAAAGCCACGTCAGGCCCAACCTGAGTAAGCGGACTTTGTTCTAAAAAGTCTTTTTTGCAGCTGCTTAATGCCATTGCAATGGTGCCTGCTGCGATTAATGAATATATCTTAAGTTTCATTTTGTTTAAATTAAAAGCCTACATTAACACCAAATAAGAAAGTTCTCGACTGTGGATAAGTTCCATAATCAATACCCATTGCCGGTCCGTTAGCAGAGTTTACATTTACTTCCGGATCAAAGCCACTATACTTCGTAAAAGTCAACAGGTTATAGGCAGAAGCATATAGCATCACTTTGCTCATTTTAAGTTTTCCTAAAGTAGCCGCACCGAAGTTGTAAGAAAAAGTAGTCGTTTTCAAACGCAGGTACGATCCGTCTTCAACAAAACGGCTTGATGTAAGCGTATTATTGGTGTTATCTTTAATGGCTTTTGGAACATCCGTAATCTGTCCCGGTGTAGTCCATCTGTTCAGTACCACTGCCGATTGGTTTTTCGAGTCATTCATGCCTTCAAGCTCCATTCTGGAAGCATTGAACATTTGATTACCCTGTACACCCTGGAACAAAAAGTTCAGGCCAAAGTTTCCGAATGTAAATGTGTTGTTAACGCCGTAAGTGAATTTAGGTTGTGCCGAACCAATAAAAGTTCTGTCGTCCGCATTGATCTGTTTGTCGCCGTTTAAATCCTGATAGACAATGTTTCCGGTTTGTGGATCAACACCGTTTGAAACATAGCCATAAAAGCTTCCCAACGGGCGGCCTGTTACCACTCTGATGGCGGCATCACGCTCGTAGATTCCACCGAAAGTGATGGAGCTTACCTTATCACCTAAACTGGTTACCTTATTGCGGTTGAGCGAGAAGTTCAGGTCGGTAGTCCAGGTGAATCTGTCTTTTACAAAGTTCTTGGTGGTTAGTACAAACTCCAAACCTTTATTTTCCATATCCCCAACGTTAGAAGCAATGCTTCCGAAACCAATGGAGTTAGGCAATGGCTGGTTGATCAGTAAATCTTTCGTTTTTTTCAGGTAAGCATCGGCAGTAAAAATTACACGGCTGTTAAACATGGTCAAATCCAAACCGATATTGGTTTGTGTTGTTTCTTCCCATTTCAACCCTGGATTAGGGAGTTGAGAAAATACATATGAGCCCTGAGTTGTTGGTGTATACAATTCTAAGTACGAATAATCTCCAATGCCTTCATCATTACCTACCTTACCCCAGCTCGCTCTTAGTTTTAAATCATTAATGGATTTAACCTCTTTTAAAAAGTTCTCGCCCGAAATTCTCCATCCAACAGATGCCGAAGGGAAATAACCATACCTGTTTTCAGGTCCGAAACGGGATGAACCATCTGCCCTGAAATTGGTGCTGAATAAATATTTGCTGTCGTAAGCATAAGTTAAACGGGCTAAGTATGAACGTTTGCTCCATTGCGAAGCTGTTGGAAGCTGAACAGGAATAGAAGTTCCCCTGTCTAAAAGCTGTCCGTTTGTTCCGATAAAGTTTTGTTCGTTATAGCCTAAATAGTAGTATTTAGATTCCTGCAGCGTCATACCACCTGTTGCAGTGAAAGCATTTTTACCCCAGTTTTTGGTGTAGTTAAAAATGTTCTCATTCAACCAAACATGGTCTGTACTAAAGTTTGCATTTCTGATCCCCTTCTGTGTTCTGCCGTAATCGGTGGAGTAGGGGTCTAAGAAATAAGAATAACGGTTGTCATTGTTATTGGTACTGATGCTCGATTTAAAAGAGAAATCCTGCGTAAACTTAATTTCAGCTGCAAAAGCACCGAGGAAACGGAAGTTTCTGTTGCTGTTTTTTGCTGCGAAAGCATTGGCAACAGGATTTTCTGAACCACCTTTATAAGGGTTAAAGGCATAAGTTCCGTTAGCTGCATAAACACCGATGGTTGGTGGCGTAGTAAGGGCAGATAAAATTGTTCCCCCTCTTGCCACGTTATTATTATCACTTACATCAACAGAATTGCTTTGCGTTAATGCGGCATTTCCGGTCAGTTTTAACCATTTGGTGATGTTTTGAGAACCGTTGAAATGCAAGGTATATTTATCCAGTTTAGCTGGCGCAACCACACCTTTGTCTTGCTGATATCCGGTAGACAGGGAATATTGTCCGCCTTTAATACCGCCAGAAATAGATGCCTGATAGCTGTTTTGTACGCCTGTTCCAAAAGTTAAATCCTGCCAGTCGGTATTTTCGTTTCCTAAACCATTGGTGTCGTAACCAAGTTCTTTCATTAAGGAGATATACTGGTCTTTGTTCAGTACATCCTGTTTTTGCCATAGGTTAGAGAAACCTGTAAATGCATTAAAGGTTGCACGGATTTTATCAGATGAACCTTTCTTCGTGGTAATTAAGATTACCCCGTTTGCGCCACTGGAACCGTAAATAGCTGCTGCAGATGCATCTTTTAAGATCACCAGGTTTTCGATATCTGTAGGATTTAGGAAACTTGCATCACGTGAAGTAACCCCGTCAATTACGTATAGGGGACTGTTAGAGGCATTAATCGAAGTATTACCACGAATAGTAACCGATACTCCTGAACCTGGTTTACCTGACTGCGAAGTAATCTGTACCCCGGCTGCCTTACCCTGAATCGCCTGAAGTGGATTGGTCACCGGCTGGTTCTCAATATCTTTAGATGACAAGGAAACAACAGCGGTGGTCAGGTCTTTCTTTACTGTAGTACCATAACCAATTACAACCACTTCGTTTAACTGCTGGTTATCGTCGCTTAGTGTAACGTTGATTGATGTGCGGCCGCCAATGGTTTGTTCAATTGTTTTAAAGCCAATAAAGGCGAATTCCAATACCGCATTTTGAGGTGCACTAATGCTGTATGAACCGTTGTCGCCTGTAGAGGTACCCTGATTGGTTCCTTTCACTTTCACAGAAACGCCGGGTAAGGGTAAACCCTGGTTATCTTTTACCAAACCCTTTATGGTGATGTTTTGTGCCCATCCCCAGGAGGTGAGGCATAAAATACAAACCATAAGCAATGTAAACTTTTTTCTCATAATTTTTGCTCTGTTAATATTATAGGGTGTAAAGTTAGCATTGATTTAGTGTTAAAAACAAGTTTTCATTCGAAATAAAATTACGTAACTAACTGATATATAGTTTTTTATAAAGATATTGATACGCTTTAATACCGCGATTGATGAAGCCCTTTTAAGCTTGATTATCAGGCTTTAATCAGGGTAAAGAAGCTGTGCTGCGGCAGTGGTTTGATACGCTTAGGTACCTGTTTGTTTTTCTTAAACAAATCGTTAAATACAACAAGAATGTGACCTTAAATGGTAGTGGTTTACTCGATTACCAGCTGACTCCAACCGTTTTTACCTGTTTTGCTGAGAGTTTTCTTCCGGTCTTCCATCACTTTTTTAATGCGCGAACCAAAGGTCCAGCAAGTGCTTTGCCGGATTGATAGCAATTCAGAAAGCTTATGGGAGGAGATCTTTCCTTTAGATGAGTAGATCAGGAAGATCATGTAGAAGGCTTTATTGATGGGAATACGGGTGTTGTGAAAGATTGTATACGTTGTAACCGATTCCTCATAACTGCATTTGCTGCAGCGGCGGCTATAAAGAATGTGACCGTTAAAAAAGTGATCATTATTGCATTTTCTGCAATGATACCCTTTACTCCATTTTAATTGTGAAAGAAATTCATAGCACGATTCTTTGTCCGGGTAAATTCTGCTGAACTCCTCAAAGTCAACATCCGTATTCATGACCCGATCTCGCGTCACCTTCTCTACACTGGTCTGCAATTCTTCATTATCGTGTTCGAGCAACACATTCATTCTTGAAATTTCCTCGGCCTGTTGTTGCAGCAGTGCATTGGCTTCTTCAAGGGCCTGATTTTTACTCTCGATAATCAGCGACTTATGATAAACTTCGCGCGTACGCTCCTCCACCTTGGTTTCCAGTTCCTGATTTAACGAATCTTTCAGTTTGACATTTACAGCCATTTGCCTGATCATCTTTTGCTGGGCCTTATCTTTTTTCAACTTCAGGATCCGGACTTTATCTCCAATGGCAAAGGATAAAAAGATCATCTCCAGCACAAAACAGAAGCTTAAACTGTAGTAGCTGATGGCACCAAAATTCAGCCAGCCAATTCCCAGCATGATTAAAAATTTCAGGGTAAAGCCCAGGAACAGAAAACTATAGCCCAGCACAAAAAAGCGCGCCGGCTGGTAGCCGTTTTTAAAGATGTAAATGCCGGTAAAAAAAGCCACAGAAAGCGGGATGGCCTCAATAAATTTATAGCTGAATAAAGTCTGATCGAACAGGTAGCAGTACACAAAAAAGACAAGCCGCAGTGTAATCACCGCGATAATCAGTTGATTAACTTTTGGTGCTTTCGCCTTCACATAAAGCAATTCGCGGGTAAATAGTAAAGCAAAGATACTGGTTGCACATAATGCAAACGCATATGCCAGCTGGTTCCAGGCCGGGGCATGGGGCCACAAATACTGGTAAGCTATACCATCCGAACTCATTTCAAAGAAACCCACACTTAAGTTATACAGCACATAAAACAGGTATTGCTTCTGCTTGATTGCGATATACATGATGAGGTTGTAGAAACTAAAAACGAGGATCATTCCATAAAAAATGCCGAAATAGAAATATTCATCAAGGGCATAGGAAATAAACCATTCAGTGGTTCTGAGTACGATGATGATGTCTGCTATTTGTGAAGAACTGATCCTGAAATAATATGTCCTTTCCTGATTACCTTCGTTTTGTAGTGGGATCTCAAAATTTTTATGGTGAATAAGCCGCTTTTCAAAGCTATTGGCATCACCCAGATTTTCCACCTTATAGTCGCCATTTGGTTGCGGAACATATGCCGTAATGTGATCGATTGTCTGATCAAAAAATTCCAGCACAAAAGGTTTCCTGGCCTGGGTATTGGTTTTGACCCTAATGCGAACCCAGTACGTTTTATTTAGTTCTTTTGTTTGTGGTGTACTCGTTAAACTCGCCTTAAAGTTGCCGTTAAACCGCTGGCTTTTAACTTCTTCAAAAGAAAACTTACTTTGCGTATCTTCGAAAACCTCTATTTCCTTAAAAGTGAATATATGCTGTGGAACGGTATCCCTAATTTCTACCGGCTTTTGCGCATAGCCGCAAAGGGTACAAAGAAGGAGGTAGAAGCATATAAGGAATAGATTTTTCAAGTGATGGCCAGAAATTGATTACAAAGATAATGAATTGAACCGAGCTGAATTCACTTGAAACATCAGTGAATTTTCATTTTAGAAAAGCAGCGAAATGCTGGTGCCCCTGGTTACTTCCGACTGGATATCAATTTTAATTTTATGAAAGTTAGCAATACTTTGCACAATGGCCAGGCCCAGGCCAAAGCCATTTTCATCTGTATGCCCGCGTTCGAAACGATCAAAGGCATTTTCAACCAATTCTTTATTCATCCCTAAACCAGTATCGGCAATAGTTAACACATAGCCAGCTTCCGTTTTATTACCAGTAATGGATATGGAGCCACCGTTTACATTGTACTTGATGGCATTATTGATAATGTTAATCAATAGGGTATGTATGAGTGCCTTATTTCCTGTAAACAGCAAATCATCATCCAGCATGCAATTGTAAATGATGGAACGGTCTGCAATCCGGTCTTCCAGATCTTCGTATATATCTGAAATCTCCTGTTTCAGACTGATTTCTTCGGTTTTCAAATACTGATTGTTCTCCACCTTCGAGATCAGTAGCAAACTATTGATGATCACTTTTAAGCGGTTCAGTGTTTTCAGAGAAGCATAGATTTTATTCTCATGCTCTTCCGGAATGCCTGCCGTGTTAAGCATGTTCTCGAAACGGGTACTTAGTATAGAAATCGGCGTGAGCAGTTCGTGTGATACATTTGCAATAAACTGCTTTTCAAGTGCAAATAGTGTATTTATTTTCCTCATCAAGGAGTTCACACTATTGTCGAGAATCTTGAAGTCGTCGGTGTTTGTAGGGATATTTTCGTAATTATAGTGAGAGGGATCATTTACCCTGTTAATCTTCTTATCAATGATCAGGTAAAAGGGTTTTAGCAAAAAATTTGAAAAGGTATAATCTGTTACGAGGGTAATCAGCAAGGCCGATACCAGAACAATAAGCATGTAAAAGCGGATTGAATTTTTAATCGACTGCAAAGTGGTCATGGTTTCCCCAATCTCGAGATTATACCAGTTAGTATGGTAGGAAAACTTATAATTGAGAATCCTGTAAACCTCTATATCCCCTTCAATTTCTCTTTTTTCAGTATAAACGGTCGCTATCGAATCCGTTTGACGATCGGGAATGTCGGTGAGGACGATAAATTCCTCTTTCAGGATGTTGTAATCGGTAAATGATTCACCTTTGTTTAACAGGCTGTCAATTTCATCATCGTTTAAGTGCTCAATGATTTTGTTTTTCTTTTTAATCAGGCGGCTATCAAGTTGGTTATAGGCCAGTTTATCCAATGAGAACAATATAATCGAACCCAGAAGCAGCACAATGGCTATTTTGGTGATTGCATTATACAAGGAAAATTTAACCTGCAACTTCATGATGGAAGGTGTTAGATGTTAAAGGATGATGTTTATTGGCAGACACGATCCGGATTTAGCAGTTGATCCGGTATCCAATACTTCTCACCGTTTCAAACCAGTCGATAGGGGTAATGGCAGCAAGTTTCTTACGGAGGTTTTTTACGTGCACATCCACAAAGTTTGAGTCAGAATTAACTTCTAAAATATCGCCCCAAACATGCTCAGTTAAACTCATACGGGATACTACGCGGTTTTTATTTAGTACGAGGTAATTGAAGATTTCGAATTCCTTTTTAGTCAGGTTTAACCTTTCTTCTCCGAAAGAAACCGTTCTGTTCTGAATATTCAGCAGGAAATCGTGTACATTGACTTCGTTCTTTTCCAGTTTGTGTTTTCTTCTGGTGATGGCATGCATACGGGCCAGCAGCTCGTTGAGTGAAAAGGGCTTAGGCAGATAGTCATCGGCTCCCTCATCCAGGCCCTTAATCCGATCGTCTACCGCGCTGCGGGCAGTTAGAATGATTACCGCATCGTCCCGGTCTTTCAATGCCTTCAACTGTTTTAAAACTTCAAAGCCATCGCCATCCGGCAAGCCTAAATCCAGTAAAATGAAGTCATAATTATTGACGAAGATTTTCTCCTCAGCCGAAGTTTTTTTCCAGGCATGCTCTACAATAAAACCCTCCTTGCTTAGAAATTCATCCATTTCCAGGGCCAGGCTTTTTTCATCTTCAACAATTAGTACGTTCATATAGAATTAAAGTTCTAGTATCAGGTAGTGAGGTATCAAGATTGTTTTTACTCTTTAGTCTTGAAGTACTAAATTAACATTTTTCAGAATGATTGCGCAGGCTTCTTCGATTTCTTCTTTACTAATGATCAGTGGAGGAGCGATACGCATGGAATTGCTGCAATGCAAAAACCAATCGGATAATACGCCGTCAAGAATACATGCGTCAATAATCTTTTTATTCGTCTCAAAACTTTCAAACTCTACAGCCAGCATTAATCCTTTACCCCTGATTTCTTTAATCGCAGGATGCTGCAGGAGCGTTTTGAATAACTCACCTTTTTGTTCTACTTCTTCCACTACTTTTTCATCAACCAGAAACCTGAGGGTGGCCAAACCAGCGGCGCAGCACACCGGGTGTCCGCCGAAAGTGGTCATGTGCCCCAATATAGGGGTATGTGATAATACCGACATGATTTCTAAAGAGCTGATAAAAGCACCAATAGGCATTCCGCCGCCAATTCCTTTGGCTAAAAGCAAAACGTCAGGAACAATATCATAATGCTCAAAGGCAAACATTTTACCACTCCGGCCAAATCCTGATTGTATCTCATCGAATATCAGAAGGGTTTTGGTTTCGTTACATCTGGCTCGCAAAGCTTTCATGTAGTTTAAGTCGGCCACCCTGATACCGGCCTCGCCTTGTATAGGTTCTATAAAAACAGCTGCAATATCTTCAGTAATCAGATCGAGATCAGCAAGTTTATTGTGGTCGATAAAACTGACATGGGGCAGGAAAGGCCCGTATCCTGAAGAATAAAAATCACTTTCCATTAAACTTTCAGCACCTTGGGTACTGCCATGGTAGGCATTCCTGCAGGCAATAAATCCTTTTCTGCCCGTGTAGCGTTTGGCGAGTTTCATTGCACCCTCCACGGCTTCAGTACCCGAGTTCAGGAAATAGGTGCAGCTTAGGGTTTCAGGCAGGATATCAGCCAGTGCTTTGGCAAAGTTAACCTGCGGCGTTTGAACATACTCACCATAAACCATCAGGTGCATATAGGTTTCGGCCTGCTCCTGAATAGCTTTTACTACCGCAGGATGGCAATGACCAACGTTGCTTACCCCAATCCCTGCGATTAAATCCAGGTGTTTTTTGTCTGCAGAATCATAGATGTAAACGCCTTTAGCCCTTACAAATTCGAGCATTAAAGGTTCGGGAGAGGTTTGCGCATTGTGTTGTAGAAACAACTGACGTTGTGTAAGCATGGGACAAAAATAAGGAAATTACATTAGTCCTTTAAACAAAAAGACCTGCATTCCTGCAAGTCTTCCCTTTTATCTTGGTCCGCCTTTGTAGCGGTTAAGCAATTCCCTTTTGAATCCTTCCTGTGCCCTGTAAAACTTTCCTACAACCTTAATCGGTAAACCCGACTTCAGTTTGTTATAATATTTTTTATCCAGGTTAAGGTCTCTTTGTTTAAAATCAAACTCGCTGATGATCAGGCTCTGAACCTGCGCATCGGTGAGGTCATCAATCTCGGTCGTTTTTCTGAAAGAGATCATTTTCTGCATGCGCTCTTTGCGTAAAGCATCCTGCTCGGCCTGCATGCTATTGTAAATAGGCCAGAATACTTTGGCTTCATCAGGGGAAAGATCCAGCTTCTGAGTAAAGTAGGCAATTTTTAGCGATTCAATTTCCTCGGCTTTAGGTCGCTGGGCCAGTAAAGTTGCCGGCAGTAACAGTATTAAAGCAACGAATAATAAATTCTTCATTTAATTAATTATTTAATGCATGAGTAAGATCGCTTGAAGAGAAATTACTCAATATGTAGTTTTCCACTTCTGTATCTGACGCAGAAGCATTATTTGATGATGTTTTCGTATCAGCCTCTAAGTGCTCAATTATCGTATTTTCATCAATATCATACAATAACTGTTCGTTTGCTAGATCAGATACATTAGTAGTGGCTAAAGGAACCGAAGTGTCATTCTGGTAAAAATATGCACCGAACGATGCCATCAGGATAAAACAGGCTGCGCTTGCATACTTTACGATGTTTCTTCTCCACAATGGAATTATCCTGGCCACTGGCTTAGGTTGCTCTGCCGCAATTCTGGAGGTGATTCTGTTTTGTAAAGAATCAAAGTAATTTTCAGGAACCTCAAAGGTATTCTGGGGCAGAGGAATTTCACTAAGCCTGATTTGCGTTTCAATACGCTCCGTTAACGCCTCGAAGTAATCCTGTGGAACCTCGAACCGGTTTTCAATGGTTTCCTGTTTCAGCCGATCTAAAAATATTGCCGATGCAACACTATCCTCTACGCTTTCGAAATAATGATCCGGAGTAATAAAAGGGTTATTTTTTACCCTTGCAGCCAGGCTGGGGGCTTCCTTTCTCCAATCGTTATTATCAATATTTTCGTTCATCACAGATATATGATTTAATTTTTGGCAAAAGGTTTAAAAGTCAATTTCATCATTTGTGATAATTGCTTCAATTTTTTTTGCAGCAATATGAAATGATGCTTTTAGGGCGCCTACCGATGTTCCCAAAACTTCCGATATTTCTTCATACTTCATGTCATCAAAGTATTTCATATTGAAGATAATGCGTTGTTTTTCGGGAAGGGTCAGGATCGCTTTCTGCAGTTTCAGTTCCAGCTTGTCCCCGTTGAAATAGGAGGAAGCCACGAGGTTGTCGGCTAGTTCCGAAGATACCTCATCCAGCGGCGTGTTGTTTTTTTGTTTTTGCTTGTTTAAAAAGGTGATGGATTCGTTTGTAGCGATACGGTATATCCAGGTGTACAATTGCGAATCACTCCTGAACTTATCCAGGTTTTTCCAAACCTTTACAAACACTTCCTGGATCAGGTCGTCGCAATCGTCGTGGTTTAAAACCAGCCTTCTGATGTGCCAGTAAATTTTCTGCTGGTATTTTTTTAACAGCAGGTTAAAGGCCTCATTACGGGTCTTCTCGACAGCAAACATTGCAAGAATTTCTGAATCTTCAACTTGTTTCATCGAGGGAATTTATCTCATTTACCATAAAGGCACCAAGATCATCAGATTTGAATATCTGATGCGCTTAGTGCCTTCGTGATTTAAAAACTATTATTTTTTTCTGCCGATTACTTTTTGTACAGCTTCAACGATGTTCACTGCATCTAAACCGTACTTAGACATTAACTGGTCTGGTGTACCGCTTTCTCCAAAAGTATCATTTGTAGCCACAAATTCTTGCGGAGTTGGCAATTCAGTTGTCAACAAACGCGCAACACTTTCACCCAAGCCACCAAATTTATTATGCTCTTCACAAGTCACCACGCATCCTGTTTTCTTAACCGACTTTAAAATCGCTTCGTCATCCAGCGGTTTGATGGTATGGATATTGATAATTTCTGCGTCAATACCAAGCTCAGCTAACTTTTCACCAGCTTCAATTGCTTTCCAAACCATATGTCCGGTAGCGATAATGGTTACATCGGTACCCTCGTTTACCATCCAGGCTTTACCAATCTCGAATTTCTGATCAGGATCTGTAAATACCGGAATCACCGGGCGACCAAAACGTAAATAAACCGGTCCTTCGTACTCTGCAATCGCAATAGTAGCGGCTTTGGTTTGGTTATAATCACATGGGTTGATTACTACCATTCCAGGCAACATTTTCATTAAACCTATATCTTCTAAAATCTGGTGTGTAGCACCATCTTCACCAAGCGTTAAGCCTGCATGTGATGCACAGATTTTAACGTTTTTGTTAGAATAAGCTACCGATTGACGGATCTGATCGTAAACACGTCCTGTAGAGAAGTTGGCAAATGTTCCTGTAAACGGAATTTTACCACCAATAGTCATTCCGGCGGCAATACCAATCATATTCGCCTCGGCAATCCCCACCTGAGTAAAACGCTCAGGGAAGTCTTTGATGAATGCCTCCATTTTAAGCGATCCAACTAAATCGGCACATAAAGCAACTACGTTTTCATTTTTCTTGCCTGCTTCGTGTAAACCAGCACCGAATCCTGAACGTGTATCCTTTTTTTCTGTATATGTGTATTTTTTCATTATATATTCGATATGATATTTTAGACATTAGTTATGAAACTCGATCTCACAACTCTCATCTCCAATCTAAATTAGTAATCCCCTAAGGTTTCTGGTAACTGAGCCAAAGCAACAGCCAATTGCTCATCGTTCGGAGCAGTACCATGCCACTTGTGTGTGCCCATCATAAAGTCTACACCAGCACCCATTTGCGTACTCATTAGGTTTAAAATAGGTTTGCCTTTTCCGGTTAGGGTTTTAGCATAATGTAAACCTTCAACAATCGCCTGCATATCGTTTCCGTCTGTATTGATTACATGCCATCCGAAAGCTTCGAATTTAGCCTGTAAATCATCCAGTGCCAATACTTTGTTGGTTGGTCCATCAATCTGCTGACCGTTATAATCCACAGAAGCAATCAGGTGGTCTACTTTATTGAATGGCGCAAACATTGCCGCCTCCCAGTTTTGTCCTTCCTGTAACTCGCCATCACCTAATAATGCGAAAACATAAGATTTATCGCCATTTAGTTTTTTAGCAAGGGCAGCACCAATGGCAACTGATAAACCTTGTCCGAGTGAGCCAGAGGCAATGCGGATTCCCGGTAAGTGTTCGTGTGTTGTAGGGTGTCCCTGCAATCTCGAATCCAACTTACGGAAAGTTGCCAGTTCACTTTTATCGAAATAACCTGCGTGTGCAAGTGTGCTGTACCATACTGGTGAGATATGTCCGTTGGAAAGGAAAAAAAGATCTTCTCCTGCACCTTCCATGGTAAAATCTGTTTTGTGGTTCAGTACTTCAAAGTATAATGCGGTAAAAAAGTCTGTACATCCAAGTGAAGCACCCGGGTGGCCAGACTGACATCCGTGAACCATTCTTACGATATCCCGTCTGATCTGTGAAGCAATATCTTCTAGCTCTTTAATTGTATGTTTCATTAAAATAAGAGGTTGTTGTTATCTAGCAAAGTTAATATTTTACTTGCTATATCATAATTAGTTATTGATTAATTCCAGTACTTGCTGAGAGGCGTTTTTGGTATCTACTTTCTTGATAATGTGAGCAATTTTGCCTGCTTCATCAATGATAAAAGTGGTCCTTACCGTGCCCATATATTTCTTGCCATACATGTTTTTTTCTGCCCATACGCCGTAGTCAGTTACAATTTTCTGATCGGTATCGGCCAGTAAGGTAAAAGGTAAATTATGCTTGGTTACAAACTTCTGGTGCGACTTTTCGTCATCAACACTTACCCCTAATACCACAATGCCTTTTGCCTGTAAACCCTGGTAATTATCCCTGAAATCACAAGCTTCTGCTGTGCATCCAGGTGTATCATCTTTTGGGTAGAAATATAAAATAACGGTTTTCCCGTTGAAATCGCTTAACGATACCGTGTTGCCGTTTTGATCTTTTGATGTAATATCAGGTGCCTGATCACCTTCCTTTAACTCTGCCATGTTTATAATGATTGAATTTTGAATGAGTAAATGATAGAATTTGCAAGGTAAACAGTTTAGCCGATAGTAGTGTTCAGTAAATGTTAAAAGATGATACTGAGACCACAGTTTCAAATTCCCCTGGAGTGCGTATTTGTTTACCTTTTACCTGTCTATTTTGAAAAATGTACGGTATACCGTCTCACGTTGTCTTTTAAATCGCTTACCACTAACTCCAGTGTGTGTTTGCCGGCACCGGTTCTTTCATCAAAGCTGTGCCAAAGGGTGGCCGTTTTGGCATCAAACTCCATTAAAGCCCACTGGCCATCGATGTAACCGTTAAAGCTTTTAATTCCGGAAAGGTTGTCACTAATTTTAAACAGAATTTTTGATAAACCGGCCATGCTTTTCCCTTCGGAAATATTAACTGCAGTAATTCTTGGTGCAACTGTATCCGTTGAAATATAAAAATTGCCGAAATTCTTCGGCGTGGCTTTAATATACCCATCTTCAAAATATCCACCTTGTGCCGATCCGTTACTATTTACAATTAATGCCTTGTTACGCAAACCTTCAGGCAACTGATCAGCCTTGATCCATAAATTAAAGCCTACATGCAATGGCGTAAACCGGTTGTGAATCTGGTGTATTTCAGACCATGCATTGCCTGCAGGTTTTGGTAATTTTTTATAACTGAAGTTCAAATCACTGTATAAAGTTCCCTTTGGAAATACCACTTTTACACCCTCTCCGGTAAATTCGTTCTCTTTGCCAAAAGCATAGATAGTTCCCCCTGGAACCATAGGGGTGACTGCCGGGGCTAACCCTGCGTTCACCGTAAAAGAGAGCGTAGATGCATTCCCTTTTGAGTCGGTGATGATATACCGGAGCTGGTGAGTTGCGCCATCATTAAAACTAATCCGGCCATTGTTGATCAGGCCACTATAAATTTTAAGTGGATTGCCCGGGTCGACAAAACTTTTCTGAATGCTCCTTTTTGTATTCAGATAAGTGGGATAATCAATGTGCGAATTGATCGCTTTGCTATCTTCAAACGCAAAGCGTTCGAGTGCTGAGGTGTAAATCATTTTGCCATCAAGTTCCAGCTGGATGGAGTAAACGCCATTTGTGCCCGACATCCCGTTATGGCGATCAGTCGTAACTACTCCAAATCCAACCTCACCGGTTAAACTAACCGGAGCGCTAGCTTTATAAAGCCCTCCCGCACCCGTAATAGCGATGGCTTGTTTTGGTGTTGCTTCATTAAATGATTTTCCGTTCAAACGGTAAACATATAGTCCGTGGATTACAGGAGGTATATTATCCGGGATCACAATACCAAAGAACTGTGGATTGATGGTTTCTTCGGTTTTGGTGTCCCTGATTTCAAAGTGGAGGTGGGGGCCACCTGAGCTTCCCCGGTTTCCAGACCAGGCAATCACCTCACCCTTACGCACGGGTATAAGTGTTGCATCAGGAAATTCATCTATTTCAAAAGACTTTTTTTCGTACTCCAGGTTTTTAACAATAGTAGCAATCTTGGGCGAAAAACGTTGCAGATGCCCGTAAACTGTTGTAAAACCGTTGGGATGATTGATATAAAGTGCCTGGCCAAAGCCACTGTTCTGAACCCTCAGTCTGGATATATAGCCGTCGGCAACAGCATAAACCGGATATCCCTCCCTTTGATTAGTCCTGAAATCTATTCCTGAGTGGAAGTGGTTACCTCGTATTTCGCCGAATGAACCAGCCAGGGCAGGAGGCGTAATGTCTAAAGGTTGCCTGAAATCCGTAATCGGGTATTTATTACTGGTGAAAATCTGCTGTGCACCAGACGGGTTGAATGTAAATAGAAGTAAAATGTAGATAAAAAACTTGGTGATATTCAGGATATGGGATTTAATCATGCTTTATTTTACATCAAAATTTAAAAGTTGTTTACCTTGCAGCCAGGCTTCGAGTTTATCGCCCTTGTTTGTTCTGCCAACGCCTTCCGGTGTTCCGGTGAAAATAAGATCACCTTTTTTAAGCGTAATGTATTGCGAAACAAAGCTGATTAGTTTCTCGAACGAGAACAATAAATCTTTAGTATGTCCCTGTTGACGGGTTTCACCATTTACTTTCAGCTCAAAATTTAGGTTATAAAGATCTTCAAAATCGCTTTTTGGTAAAAAGATGCTTACCGGCGCAGAATTGTCAAAGCCTTTGGCCAGTTCCCAGGGCAAACCTTTTTCCTTGTGTTTACTCTGAATATCGCGTGCAGTAAAGTCAATACCTAGTCCCACTTCATCGAAATAGTTTCCCGCAAATTTCTCTGCAATGTGTTTACCCTCTTTACATATTTTGAGCACCACTTCAAGTTCGAAATGGATATCGCTTGAAAAATCGGGTAAATAGAAAGGCTTGTTGTCTTTTAACAATGCCGTATCCGGCTTCATAAAGATTACGGGAGTGGTGGGAACCGGATTGTTCAGTTCTTTGGCATGTTCGGCATAATTGCGGCCTACGGCAATGATTTTCATTTTTATAATATTAGGGTATAGCAATACAAACGGGACAAGCCCATGGTTTCAAAAATAGAAAAGAAAATGATGTTATAAAACAGAGATCCTTTTTACCTGGCTTTCCGAACCGGCAATTACCCTTAAAAAGTAAATGCCTGCGTTTACTCTGCTGGGAATAGTGAAACTTTTGGTCTGGTCGCCGGAATTTAATCTTTCGTTTAGAAGTGTAACCACTTCATTCCCTAAAAGGTCAATCACTTTGATGGTCGTCTGGGTATTGTCTTTTCCGATTGAAAGGATCACATTCAACTGATCTTCTACCGGGTTAGGGTAAATTTTAACGATTGTTAAAAGTTTATCTTTTGCAGCAACGGAAGTGTTTTTTGTGGTGTTGGAGTAAGTGTTAAACATAGCGGCTCCACCAATCGACATGTATAACGGCTTATAAGGTTGGATATTGGCCTTTATTTCAGGAACCCTGCTTACTTTCTTTGTTCTCCCTTTCAGGGTAATATGAATACTATCAACTTCTTGCGACCAGGAATTTACGCTACATAGCAAAACAATGCACAATGTGCACATCAATTTCGCGAGCAACGTTATCTTAGTGTAAAGTTTCATCAATAGTAGAACAAAGTTATTAATTTAATACAAAGAAATTAAACATTTTATTCAATAATCATAATTTAACACAATTTAACAATAAAAATTGTTTTTCAAAGTGTGAAAAATACACAATAATTTGGTTGTTAATTTGTTATAGTTTTTTACTTTTGCCCCACTTAAAAATATAATGACATGTCAAATCATAAAAATGTCAATGCGTTAACCGCCGGTGGGGTGCTGATTAGTTTGGGAATTGTGTTCGGTGATATCGGTACTTCTCCGCTCTATACCCTCAATGCAATCTTTACAACAATTCTGGGCGGCAGGCAAGATATCAATCCTGAAAATGTACTCGGAGTGCTCTCCTGCATCATCTGGACGCTGACATTACAAACGACAGTCAAATATGTGATCATTACCTTAAGGGCCGATAATAAGGGTGAAGGTGGTATTTTTTCTCTTTTTTCTCTGGTACGTAAAAAGGCCAAATGGCTCGTTGTTCCTGCAGTAGTAGGAGGGTGCGCTTTACTTGCCGATGGTATTATCACGCCCAGTATTACCGTAACGTCTGCAATTGAGGGGCTAACCAGAAAATTCGACATTCAGGTTATTCCAATTGTTCTGGTCATTCTCACCATACTTTTTATCATTCAGCAGTTCGGAACCAATCTGGTTGGGAAACTTTTTGGTCCGGTAATGTTCGTTTGGTTTGCTGTACTGGGAATTTTGGGCGTTTCCTATATTGTAAAAGACCTCAGTATTTTCAGTGCATTTAATCCCTATTGGGCTATACACCTTCTTGTCACCAACAAACTGGCATTTCTTATTCTGGGTGGCGTATTTTTATGTACAACGGGTGCGGAAGCCCTTTACTCTGATTTGGGCCATTGCGGACGAAATAACATCCGCATCAGCTGGATTTTCGTGAAGCTGATGCTGATCCTGAATTACCTTGGGCAGGGAGTGTGGGTGTTGCACAACAGCTCCACATATGTTCCGGGAGCCAAAATGAATCCTTTTTTTCAGATTGTTCCCGATCATTTTCAGATTCCGATGGTGATCCTGGCTACAATGGCCGCTGTAATTGCCAGTCAGGCGTTAATCAGCGGATCATTTACCTTAATCTCCGAGGCTGTACGTTTAAATCTCTGGCCAAAGATCAAGATCGTGTATCCATCAGTTTCAAAAGGCCAGTTGTATGTGCCATCAATTAACTGGATGCTATGGATTGGATGCTGCGGAATCGTGCTGTTGTTCAGAAAATCCGAAAGCATGGATGCCGCCTATGGCTTGTCTATTACCATAGCGATGTTAATGACCACGATTCTGGTGAGCTTTTACTTAAGAAGCAGGCGTTTTCCAAAATACCTGATTGCTATTTTCTTCTTCACTTATGTGATCATTGAAGGTACATTTTTAATCAGTAATTTAACTAAATTCCTTCATGGTGGCTGGGTAACTGTAATGATTGGTTCCTTTTTGTTCACTGTGATGTGGAGCTGGTTTGTGGCACGGAAAATTAAGAACCGTTTTGTAAAATACGTAGAAATAGAAGATTATTATCAGATTTTAAGTGAGTTAAGTGGTGATGAAAGTGTACCTAAATATTCGTCTCAGCTTGTTTATTTAACAAGTGCAAACTTCAAAACTGAAATTGAGTCGAAAATCATATATTCCATTATTCAGAAAGAGCCGAAACGTGCTGACGTATATTGGCTTGTTCACGTTGACGTAATGGACGAACCTTATACCCTGGATTATAAAGTTGAATTCCTTATTCCAGGTAAGCTGATCAGGATCGATTTCAGATTAGGCTTCAGAATTGAGCAACGGGTAAACCTGCTGTACCGTAAAGTGGTTGAAGAGCTTGTGAAAAACGGGGAGATCGATATTACCAGTCAATATACCTCGCTGAATAAACATAAAATTGCGGGCGATTTCCGTTTTGTAATCCTGGAGAAACACCTTTCGAAATTTACCAAGCTGAGCTTTTACGAGCGCACCATTATGGATTATTATTTCATATTGAAGAAACTCAGTTTATCTGAAGAACGGAGTTTTGGATTGGACAGCAGTTATGTTGATGTAGAAAAGGTTCCGCTTATCTTTGTTACGCCAGACGATATCGAGCTCCACCGATTGCCGGTTTAATCATGAGAACAGCAATTCTAATACTGGGCATATGCCTGTTTATAGCAGGCCCAGCCGCCAAGGTTTATCACCTCCCTTATGGTAATGTCTACATGATCGCATCGGGCATAGGCCTGGTGCTGATTACTGCGCTAGGCTTTATTAAGAAATAAACAATATCATATTTCATCATCAGCCCTTCACTTTTATGAAGGGCTTTTTTGTGCCCATCTGTGTGGTTTCAGGATTCAATAGTGAATTAGGATTGATGGGGTGTTGACAGTAGTTTGGCAGGATGTTGACAGGGAATTGTCCCTATTAACCCCCTGCTAATCCCTTGTTAACCCCGCACTAAGCCCCTGTTAATCTGCCTTTCTGGCAGTTTTCGTTTTTTTAAATTATTTCCCGCAGATTGCGCAGATAGTAATCTGCGAAAATCAGCGAAATCAGCGGGAGAATTATGTTTTCAATCAGCGGGAGATTTATATTTTTACTAAACTATTTCCCGCAGATTACGCAGATGCACGCAGAAATTAATCAGCTAAAATCAAGGGCATAAAAAAGCCCATCAGTTACGATCAACTGACGGGCCTAAATTCTTTGTATTACAGATTAACTTTCCAAAGCGAGCTTGCTGTGTTTGTAGCCATACGCGAAATAAACCACTAAGCCAATGACAAGCCATATACCGAACCCAATCCAGTTTGAGATGCCAAGTTCACACATCATGTACAAACAGCTGATTAAGCCCAGAACAGGGATTAGCGAAAGATTTTTAGTGATGCAGTAGAAAGAGATGATTACACAAATGATGAGAAAAATCCACATCGGTATTTTATGCTTGAATAAGCCCCATCCACTTTCATATCTCTTTTCGATGGAAATCTTCGATGCTGATATGAACTGCTCGTAGCGATCGCCCGGCAACGCGCTTAGATAAGATTCAGCATCTACTTTGTCGGCCAATATGATCTGTGGTGCCGCATCTTTAACGATTTCTTCCTTCACTATTTTCAACTCATCACCATTTAATGAGGTGAGGAAGTTTACCGTGGTAACGGTTTTTGGCGAGTTAAGAAAGAATGCCTTTGTTTCAGCACCATATTGTATGAAGGCAAAAGTGAGTGCAGCAATAAATGCAACCGGAACAATAAATTTGCTGTTTACATAAGGTATTTTAAATTTACCTCGTTGTACATCCGGACGGTTTTGCAATACCAGTACACCTGCACATACCAATACGAAGGCAAATAAAGTTCCGATAGAACATAAGTCGGTTACAATCGTTAAATTCATGAATAACGATGGAACCGCCACTACAAAGCCCACAACAATAGTGGCAAATGAAGGTGTTTTGTATTTGGGATGGATTTTGGAGAATGATTTTGGCAATAAACCATCGCGGCTCATGCTCATCCATATGCGGGGCTGACCCATCTGGAATACCAGCAGTACACTGGCCATCGCAAATACCGCACTTACGGCGATAATCCCACTCATCAGTTTAAGGTCGATCTGATCGAATACAAATGCAAGAGGATCACCCACAGCAAGCGTATCAGATTTTACAATTCCCGTTAATACCAGTGCTATGGCCACGTATAAGATGGTACATAAAATAATGGCCCACATCATTCCGCGGGGTAAATCTCTCTGCGGATTTTTACATTCTTCAGCAGTAGTTGAAATGGCATCAAAACCAATGTATGCAAAAAACACAGCTGATACACCTTTCAAAATTCCAGATACACCATTTGGAGCAAAGGGATCCCAGTTTTTGGTATCCACATAAAAGATACCAACAGCCAGAACCAGTAAAATGACTGCCAGTTTCACCACAACCATCGCATTACTGGCGTTGCGACTTTCCTTCATACCCCGGTAAATTAACCAGGTAATCAGGATGATAATACCCAGTGCAGGGAGATCGGCAACCAGGTGGAAACTGCCAATTTGCGGGGCAGTGAGCCATGCATTGTTGGCTAATGCTGTTGCGGCATCCAGGCCATTCAGGTTTTTGCCTGCAGCCAGTAGCGCTTCTGCATGTTTATGCCCGTTATAGGCGCTTAAGTAATCCATTGTTGCCCAATCAGGAACATGGATGCCATTAATGCCCAGAAAAGGTATTTTTATAGTGGAAAGCAGACCTGTAAAATAGTCTGACCACGAGATGGCTACCGTAATGTTTCCTATGGAATATTCCATAATGAGCGACCAGCCAATGATCCAGGCCACCAGCTCGCCAAAGGCTACATAGGAATAGGTATAAGCACTACCTGAAACAGGAACCATAGAGGCAAATTCTGCATAGGCAAATGCTGCAAAGCTGCAGGCAACTGCAGTAAAAATAAACAAGAAAATTACTGCGGGACCACCATCTGCACTTGCTTTTCCAATGGTGCTGAAAATACCTGCACCAATAATTGCTGCTATACCAAATGCCGTTAAATCCCGTACACCTAAGGTTTTGTGAAGTGTATTTTCATGATCGCCATAACCGCTTGCTGCATCTTTTAATATCTTGGAAATAGATTTTTTTCTAAATAGCTTTTCGAACATTTCAGTTTGCTTGTTGTATTCTTCAAACTTAGGAAAATATCGGTTAAAAACGTTTAAAGCAGGATATTAATTTCTTTACACTGATATTCTAGCAAGTCTGAATGGCGAAAACGATGCAAATAATCTCTCTTTCGGCCAGTTTTCTGTGGTCAATGTCAAAACACATTGTTAATGTAATCTGTATGTGTTTATTTAACGTGTTTGCGTGCCCGCAAGTCATAAAATACTACTTTTGCCACCTTCATAAGAAAGGCACAAATATTTGAATTTATGACGACACCATCGGGCTTAAAGGCATCTTACATCAAAGAGAAGAATCACGGAATAGCCACGTTACTTGCTTTTGCTTTGCTTCCGCTTTCGGGCTTTGCAACAGATATCTATATTCCATCACTGCCCAATATGGCGGGGGATATGAACGTGAGCAGTGTGCAGGTTCAGCTTACTTTGAGTATCTTCCTGATCAGTTACGGTGTGGCCCAATTATTTGTAGGCAGTTTACTCGATAGTTTTGGCCGATATAAAATTTGCCTTTATGCGTTGCTGATTTTTGCAGCAGCGAGTCTGGTGATTGCCGTTACGCATAATATTTATCTCATCTATCTGATGCGGGTTATTCACGGATTATCAGTTGGAGGGATTGTAGTGGCCAAGCGGGCATATTTTGTTGATTTGTTTACAGGAGATAAACTGAAGCATTACCTGAGTCTGTTTTCTATTATCTGGTCGACCGGGCCCATTGTTGCACCTTTTGTTGGTGGTTACCTGCAGGCGGCTTTTGGCTGGGAATCCAATTTCTATTTTCTAGCTGGTTTTGCCCTTGTTTTTGCCTTGCTGGAGCTGATTTACAGTGGTGAAACATTAAAGCACTTTACCGAATTCCAGTTGAAAAAAATCATGGGGATTTATGTTCAAATGGTGAAAACCACGAGTTTTACTTTAGGGATTGTAATGTTGGGTTTAGCTTATTGTATGGTGATGGTGTATAATATGACCGGGCCATTCATTATCGAGCACCATCTTAATCTTTCACCTGTTATTGCAGGCTACAGTTCGTTAGTTTTGGGCTTTGCCTGGATGGTTGGCGGTTTTATCGGGAAGGCAACCATCAACCGTCCTTTTTTCAAACGGCTGGCTATTAACTCTCTTTTTCAGCTGTTATTCGTGATACTGATGATTTTGAGCTTGAATTTCATCAGCAATTTATTCTCGCTGATCTTTTTTGCTTTCATTATCCACATTGGTGCAGGCTATACCTTTAACAATTATTTTACTTTTTGCCTGAGTAAGTTTCCAAAGAATGCAGGTATCGCAGGTGGTTTAACCGGTGGAATTACATATGTCATCGTTTCTTTTCTCAGTTATGGTGTAGTGAATTTCTTTCCCGCCAAAGATGAGCGCAACTTAAGTTTTAGCTACCTGGTTATGATTTTGCTTTCGGGCCTGGTGATGTTGTTGATTATGCGAACGAGGGGCAAAGAGGAGGGCTAGTTCGGCAAATGATTTCATAAAATTAAATAAAATCTCCCGCTGATTTCACTGATTTTCGCAGATTAGTTTCTGGGTGCATCTGTGTAATCTGCGGGAGACATATTAATGAAATTTTTACTAAGCGGCTAACCCAATTTCTCCAGCTCTTCTTTAACAAACTGAGCCAGTTCTTTCACGTATTCTGCGCTGAAGTCGAATTTGATACCAGCAGTTTCATAAATCTCATTCATGGGTTTGGTATAACCTAGTGATAGCGCAGCCAGATATTGGTCTAAAGCCTGCTGTGGATTTTCTTTGTAATTTTTCCATACGGCAATCGCTCCCAATTGTGCAATCGCATACTCAATATAGTAAAAAGGTACCTCGAATAAATGCAGCTGCTTTTGCCATACATTTCCAAATTGCTGCTCCAGGTCATCCCAATTGGCAAAACCGGCACCAAAGCGGTTGTAAATCTGTTTAAAGGTTTCCTCTCTGTCTGCCGCTGTATGTACCGGGTTGGTATATATCCAATGCTGAAACTGATCAATCACGGCTACCCATGGCAGCGTTTTCAATACATCGGCCAATTGTTCTTTTTTAGCACGGATCAGGTCTTCTTCATTGTCGAAATAAACATCCCATTTGTCCATTGAAATTAGCTCCATACTCATTGATGCGAGTTCAGCCACTTCAGAAGGACAGTGCTTGAAGTCGTTCAGCTCTAAATTTGCGGTTAGAAAAGTATGGATGGCATGGCCGCCTTCGTGAACCATAGTGGTTAAATCGCGAAGGGAGTTTGCTGAGTTCATGAAAATGAACGGAGCGCCGGTTTCTGCAAGTGGATAATTATAGCCTCCTGGTGCCTTACCTTTTCTGCTTTCCACATCGAACAGGCCGTTGGCCTTCATGGTTGCCAACTTAACCCCAAGTTTTTCATCTATGGCATTAAAACAGGCTATACTCTTGTCGATAAGTTCTTCACCATTGTTGAATGGCTTTAAAGCAGGTTTACCACTTACGCTAACTTCCAGATCCCACGGTTTTAAGGTTTCAAGTCCCAATGCTTCGCGGCGTTTTTCTGCCTGCTCCTTTAAAATAGGAACAATTTCCTTTTCAATGGCATTTGCAAAGTCATAGCAATCCTGTGGCGTATAGTCAAAACGACCTAATGCCTGAAACATGTAATCGCGGTAATTTTCGAAGCCTGCATTTAAGGCTACCTGATTACGCAATCCGATCAGTTCATCGAATAAAACATTCAGATCGTCTTTATCAATCAGGCGGCGCTGCTGGATGGTTTTCCAGGCATTTTCGCGCACCTCGCGGTTCAGGTCTTTAATGAAGATTGATGCCTGCTCCAGTGTATATTCCTGCCCGTTAATTTCAACGCTCATGGCACCGGTGATGCCCTGATATTTCTGTTGCTTAACCTGCAATTGCGTAAATAATTCGATGTTTTCTTCACGGTATATTTCCAGTGCTTTCTTAATTGCCCTGCTGTATACAAAGAACTTCTCCTTGTCAAGATCATCCATAAAAGGACTCTCCACGAATTTTTTATTCAGCTCGTTAGAAAGGGGAGAAATTTTTGGTTCAATTTCTTCTGCAAAGTACTGGAAGTTTTTAACCAGTTCCTCATTGGCTGTGTCGCAGCTCATTTTAATATAACGCCAGGCGAAATCTTCTTCCAGCGCAGCTTCCAATTCCGAACGGTCTTTTAACCATTGTTCCAGTTCATCAACACTGTTAATTTCGCGGCCCTGCAACTCATTAAAAAGTGGTGCCAGGCTTTCCCAGGTAATGGATAATTCCTGTGGGATATATGTTCTGATCTTTTTTTCTATCATGATATTCATTACTTATTTCTAAGGTATGCATCAATTAAAAAGCAAATGGCAAATACCACTGATGCATAACCATTCAGGGTTTGAAAGGCCCTGTTTACTTTACTGATGTCGTTTGGTTTTACGAGCAGGTGCTGGTAAACCAACATGGCGCAGAAGAATACAATTCCGATGTAATACACCCAGCTGAAAGTGGTGAAAAACACGGGAAGGATTACACAGGCCGCTGAAAACACATGCAGTAGTACTGATACGTTTAAAGCATTTTTAATGCCAAGCGCCGAAGGAATGGAATGTAAATTTTCTTCACGGTCGAAATCTTCGTCCTGCAAAGCATAGATGATGTCAAATCCACTTACCCAAAATAACACCGTTAATGAATACAACACCGGAACGAGGGCAAAGTGACCGGTTACAGCGATATATGCACCAATGGGGGCGAGGGACAAGCCTAAGCCAAGTACCAAATGGCACAATGCGGTGAACCTTTTGGTGTAGCTATAGAACAATACCACAAACAGGGCTACGGGCGACAAGTAAAAGCAAAGGGGATTAATAAAGTATGTCGTTGCTGCAAATAATAAGCAGTTGATGATCACAAATGTCAAAGCCTCGCCCGCAGAAACCTTACCGGCAGGAATATCACGCATTTTAGTGCGGGGGTTTTTTGCATCAATATTGCGGTCGAGATACCGGTTGAAAGCCATTGCCGAATTACGTGCGAAAACCATACAGAGCAATACCAGAATCAGTTTATACCAGGAGAAAGGATTCTCTGTGGTGGTAACCCCCAGGAAAAAGCCAATCATGGCAAAGGGTAATGCAAAAACAGAGTGAGCGAATAATACGAGTGAAAAGTATTTTTTCATTGAAACTAATAATTTTAAAACCTCTTATAATCTTTAGGGACAACGAAATCTTCATTTACTTCGGTGATAAAATTTAAGACTTCATCCTTTCCGTTTCCTTTTTCTGCCGAAGTAATAAAGGTTGCGGGGATTTCTTCAAAAAATTCGCCAAGCTTTTTCCTGAATGCAGCCACATTTTTTTGCGTAGTGGTCATGCCTTGTTTGTCTGCCTTTGTAAATATTAAAGAAAATGGAATTTGTTTTTCACCCAGCCAGTAGCAAAATTCGATATCAATTTGTTGTGGCTCCAGGCGACTATCGATCAATACAAAAACGCACTGTAAACTTTCTCTTTTGGTGATATAAGCCCGGATAAATTTTTCCCATTTTTCCCTGCTGGTTTTGGAAACCTTTGCATACCCATAACCTGGTAAATCGACAATATACCACGACTCATTAATCAGAAAATGGTTGATTAGCTGGGTTTTACCCGGGCGTTGAGAAGTTTTTGCCAATCCATGCTGGTTAACCAGCATATTGATCAATGAAGATTTGCCTACGTTTGAGCGGCCAATAAAAGCATACTCGGGCATTGTTGGTGCCGGTAAAGCCGAAATCTGGGTGTTGCTGCAAACAAATGTTGCCGTTTTGATAACCATGGTGCAAATGTAGCAATTTTGTAAGGATGGTTGCGCCTTTGATGTGTTTAAGGCGCTAACTGTTGCGCATTTGACAATTAACCGATTAAAACAATTTAAACAGTTCAACAATAAACTTATCTTTGCCATACATCATGAATCAGAATATCACTCCATATCAAATGCAGGATGCAGCCAAAAAAGAACAGGTTGCTACCATGTTTAATAATATTTCAGGTACCTACGATTTTTTAAATCATTTCCTATCTCTGGGAATTGATGTACTGTGGCGCAAAAAGGCCATTAAAGAATTGGTTTCCATTCATCCGCGTAATTTACTGGATGTTGCTACTGGTACAGGTGATTTTGCCTTTGAGGCCATTAAGAAACTTCAACCTGAGAAAGTGATCGGCGTTGATATTTCAGAAGGCATGCTGGAAGTGGCCAAAAAGAAAATCAATGAACGGAGTTTAAGTGAAACATTCTCTGTTCAGGTAGGGGATTCTGAAGGCCTGCATTTTGAAGACAATACCTTTGACGCCATTACATGTGCCTATGGCGTGCGTAACTTTGAAAATCTTGAAAAAGGTCTTAATGATATGTTCAGGGTATTAAAGCCCGAAGGAAAGATGGTGATTCTGGAATTTTCAAAGCCTAAAGTATTTCCGGTTAAACAATTGTATAACTTTTACTTTTTAAATGTGCTGCCTATTTTCGGAAAAATGTTCTCCAAGGATGCCAGGGCATATACCTATTTACCAGAATCGGTTGCTGCTTTCCCTGATGGCACGGATTTTACAACCCTCATGGAAAAAGTCGGTTTCAAAAGTACCAAACAGCGTATTTTAACGTTTGGAATAAGTTCAATCTACGTTGGAACTAAATGATAAGAAAATTAAGCCTCATTCTCACTTTAATCGTTGTCGCCAACACTTCATTCGCCCAGAACTGGGGCGGGGGTATAGATGATGAGGACTGGAGTTTCGGGTTTAATTTCCAATACATTTCTGCAGAATATAAAATCCTGAAAAATTCCAACTGGAGGGCCCCGTTTTATGAGGTGCCCAATTCGCTGGATGTTTCTTACGATCAGAATTCAGGTTTACCGGTTACCAACACGCTGAATGCCATATCTAGTCCGCCATCCCAGGGTTTTGGATTAGGCTTTGTCATGAACAGGAGGCTGGCAGAAAACTTTGATATCCGCGCAACGCCGTCATTGATTTTTAGCGACAGGGTAGTGCAGTATGAATATGAACCTAAGGAACCGGTTAGTGTGGGAAACGGCCAGACCAAGTATTTTCAGACGGTTGTTGATAAAAAAGTTCAGGCTACCATGTTCGAGTTTCCATTGGGTATCAAGGTGAAGTCTAACAGGTTAAACAATTTCCGGGCTTATTGGCTGGGGGGTGCTAAATACTCCATAGATATTGCATCGAAAAAGAAAACCTTTGATGAGGGCGAAACGCCGGCAAATAAGTTGCTTAAGAATAACAGAAACTACTTGTCGTACGAAACGGGGATAGGTTTCGACTTTTATTTTGAGTATTTTAAAATGTCGCCTGAAATTAAACTATCCTATTCTGCCGGTGATTTGTTGCAGCACGATCCAACGGTTTATGCCAATCCCATTGATAAGTTGAAATTACGTCAATTAACGTTCAGTTTGATTTTTCAATAGCTGCAGAATTCAAAAAAACTTACCTTTGCCATCAGCGGGTAATCCAAAACGCAGGTTGCTTAAAGGGTTTATCCGGACTTAACATTCATAAATATGTCTAAAATTGCATTAATCACGGGTGCAACCTCAGGTATAGGCGAGGCTTGCGCACATATATTTGCCCAACAAGGTTATCAACTTATTCTCGTTGCCCGTCGCGAAGAACGGCTGTCTAAAATTGCACATCATCTTGCAGATAAATATGCTATCGAAATAAAGGAAGTACTGGCCGATGTACGCGATAATGGGAAGCTGACCGAAGCATTTGAAAGCTTACCCGATGCCTGGAAAAAGGTAGACGTGCTCATTAATAATGCGGGTTTAAGTCAGGGTTTAGAGCCGGTAAATGCCGGCAACATCAGTGATTGGGATACCATGATCGATACAAATGTAAAAGGCTTGCTTTATGTCACTAAAATAGTATCAAACTGGATGATTCCACACCAGTCAGGACATATCATTAATATTGGCTCTATTGCCGGGAAAGAAGTGTATCCAAACGGAAATGTATATTGTGCAAGCAAGCATGCCGTAGATGCCTTGAGTAAAGGGATGAGGATCGACCTGCTGCCTCATGGAATTAAGGTTACAGAAATCAACCCCGGTATGGTAGAAACAGAATTCTCTGTCGTGCGATTCAAGGGTGATGAAGAGCGGGCCAAAAAAGTTTATGAAAACTTTGAGCCACTCATCGCAGATGATATTGCAGATGCCATCTGGTATGTAGTAAGTCGCCCGAAACATGTAAACATCAACGATATGCTGATTATGCCAACGGCGCAGGCCACAGCAACAATAGTGAACAGGAGTTAATTGCATACTCCACTCAATCATTTCATCAATTAAACAATCTCCACATGATATCAAACACCATAGATCAGGAAATTAAAAAAGCCATGCTGGCTAAGGATAATGCACAATTAAGAGGTTTAAGAGCAATCAAAGCGGCCTTATTACTGGCAAAAACAGAAAAAGGCTCTTCGGAAGAAATCACCGAAGAAACGGAACTGAAGATTCTTCAGAAACTGATTAAGCAACGTCGCGAATCAGCAGATATATACCGCTCACAAAATCGCGAAGATTTATATCAGGTTGAAGAAGAGGAAATTAATGTAATCAACCAGTTTTTGCCAAAGCAGCTGGACAGGGCAGAAGTTGCCGCAATTATTGAAGACGTGATCAAACAATCTGGTGCTACATCGGTTAAGGATATGGGGAAGGTAATGGGAATGGCTAACAAAGCACTTGCCGGTAAAGCAGATGGTAAATTAATTGCGGAGATTGTAAAGGAGAAGCTCAATTAAGCTGGGATGAGGCTTAGCGGTTTAACGGATCAGGATATAAAACGCCCCGAAAACCTTCACTAAGCCTTGCAAATGGCATTTTTGTACCGTTTTCGTTTTTATTTCATAAAAATGGCATATAAATGCGAAAAATTAATTTTACTCTACTAACTTAGTGCACAATACCATCTAAAACAATATGACATACCAGGTAATAGAAGAAGAAGGATTTAAATACATTGAAGCTGGAAAAGGCGAGACGCTGGTATTGCTACATGGCCTGATGGGCGAGTTGAGCAACTGGGAGCTTGTAATTGAACAGTTTAAAGACCGCTACAATGTTGTGATCCCGATTTTGCCCATTTATGACCTCCCGATTTTAACCCTTGGCGTTAAAGCCTTGTCACGCTATCTCCACCGTTTTTTGAAATTTAAAGGCCTTAATCAGGTTGTACTGGTAGGCAATTCATTAGGCGGGCACGTTGGCCTGGTATTTACGGTTGCGCACCAGGAGTTTGTAAAGGCGTTGGTACTAACCGGAAGTTCTGGTTTATACGAGAATGCTTTTGGTGGGTCTTTTCCACGTCGCGAAAGCTACGACTACATTAAAGAAAAAGTAGAATTTACTTTTTATGATCCGGCTACTGCTACAAAAGAACTGGTTGACGATGTGTTCAAAACAGTTAACGACCGCTCGCGTGTAATCAGGATCCTAACCATGGCCAAATCGGCTATCCGCCATAACATGGGTAAGGAACTTTCAAAAATTACCATTCCCGTTTCTTTGATCTGGGGAAAAAACGATAAAGTTACACCGCCCGAAGTGGCTGAAGAGTTTCACGAATTATTGCCAAACTCCGAGCTAAACTGGGTAGATAAATGCGGGCATGCACCGATGATGGAACATCCCGAGGTATTTAATGCTTACTTAGAAAAATTTTTAGACAGGATTTTACTTAAATAATGTTTGCTGAAGAAATCATATCGTATGCTATACCATCACTAAAGATTGATGACACCGTTCAAAAGGCCCTTGACCGCTTAAATGAATTTAAGCTGAGACATTTGCCTGTTGTTAACGATGCTGCTTTGGTGGGGCTGGTTGCGGAAGATGATTTGCTGAACCTTACTGATCATGATACCTTGCTTAGTGACGCTTCGGTTCGAACTTATAATGCCTTTGTACTCAACGATGCACATACCTATGATGTGATCAGGCTGTTGAGCCAGTTAAAATTAACCTTATTACCGGTTTTGGATCAGCAGAAAAATTATCTCGGTGCAGTTAGCTATGAGAATGTGATTGACGCTGTAGCCGGACAATATGCGGTGAACGAGCCTGGTGGAATCATTGTGCTGGAAATCAGCAACCGTGACAATTCACTTGCCCACATTTCGCAGATTGTTGAAGCCGATAATGCTCAGATTCTTTCATCGTATGTTAATTCATTCGAGAATTCTACCCGTTTGGAAGTGACATTAAAAGTGAATAAAACTGAAATCACTTCTCTTGTGGCTTCATTCGAAAGATATAATTACCTGGTAAAAGAAGTTTATAACAACACCCAGGTTGATGATGGTTCTCAGGAACGATATGATTCGTTTATGAACTATTTAAATGTATAAACCAAACTATGAGGATTGCAATTTACGGAAGAGACTTTAACGATACGGTTTTGCCTTACGTTCAGGAGGTTTTTGACCAGCTGGAGGCACATGATATCCAGCCCCTGCTGTATTCAAAATTCAAAACCTCTTTACATGGTAAAATCCACCTTCCGGCAAATACAGTTATTTTCCACAACCATAAAGAGTTAAAAGACCACGCCGATGTGCTTTTAAGTTTAGGGGGCGATGGTACTTTACTAGATACCCTTTCGCTGATCCGAAACTCAGGTATTCCTGTCATCGGGATTAACTTTGGGCGACTCGGATTTCTGGCCAGTATCAATAAAAACGAAATCAGCTCTGCGCTTCATGCATTGATTAGCGGCGAATATACGCTTGACAGCCGCTCTCTATTGATTCTTGAATCGGATAACGGTCTTTTCGGTGAGGAAAACTTTGCCTTAAATGACATTACCATTCACAGAAGGGATAATTCGGCAATGATGATTATTCACGCCTCCATGAACGGGGAATTCATCAACTCCTACTGGGCTGACGGACTAATTATAGCTACCCCAACGGGTTCTACCGCATATTCACTGAGTTGTGGCGGACCGATAATATACCCGGATTCAGAAAACTTTGTGGTGACACCAATTGCACCGCATAACCTGAATGTGCGTCCGGTGGTTTTACCGGATGATAATACCTTGTCATTTGAAGTGGAAGCGAGGGAATCTAAGTTTCTGGTATCGTGTGATAGCCGGACTGTTACCGTAGAACGCTCTGTTAAAATATCCATCAAAAAAGCCGACTTTTGTATAAATCTGATTCGCCTTAACAATGAAACGTACCTAAACACGTTAAGGAATAAATTATTATGGGGAATCGATACCCGTAACTACTAAGTATGACGCTAAAAAAACTCCTGTTAATCATCCTCTGTTTTACCTTGGGCGGTGAAATTTCCCGCGCACAGGAAGGGACCTGGGAATTGGGATTAATGGGTGGCGGAGCAGGATACATGGGCGACCTTAATCAGAATAATCCTTTACAAATCAGCGGCTTTTCTGCAGGTGCTTATGCCAAGCGAAATTTTAATCAGTACCTGGGCGTTCGGCTCAACTATAATTACGGACAAATACAGGCCAGGGATGCCAAATCAGATAATGAGCAGTTCCGCGAAAGGAACCTGGCATTCAAGACATCGTTAAGCGAGCTGAGTGCACTCATTGACTTCAACTTTTTCAATTTTAATCTTGGTGGCGGAACACGGCAGTTTACGCCGTATCTTTTTACTGGGGCGGGCTTTGTGATTTTCAAGCCAACAGTAAAATTTGATGGAGACAAGTACCGTTTAGACCGGCTCGCTACAGAAGGACAGGAAAATGGTTACGGTAATGTGGTGCTCACCATCCCGTATGGTGTTGGTTTGCGCTATAATTATAAAGATACCTGGAGTGTTTTTATCGAAATTGGTTACAGAACAGCCATGACCGACTATATTGATGACGTAAGCGGACGATATCCGGATAGGCCTGTTATCTTGTATAGCGGGGATAAACAGCTCAATTTATCTGATCCATCTATCAACCAAATAGGTGCCCCTGGAACACAAAGAGGAGATTTTAGAAAAAGGGACACTTATCTATTTGTTAGTGTTGGCATATCTTTTACCTTTGTAACCTCAAAATGCTATTCCTTTTAAGCTGATTTTGACATAATTAATGGGATTTAAAGAACAAATAGACTATAGTCGCCTGCCAAAACACATTGCCATCATTATGGATGGTAACGGTAGATGGGCAAAAGGCCAGGGCAAAGTAAGGATTTTCGGACACGAACAGGGCGTACTTTCGGTGAAAGATATTGTGGAAGGCTGTGTAGAAGCAGGCATAGAATACTTAACACTTTATGCTTTTTCGACAGAGAACTGGAACCGACCTAAAGAAGAAGTAGATGCACTGATGCAGATTCTCATTTCTACGATTAACCGCGAAACTGAAACCCTCAACAAGAATAATATTAAGCTTAATGCCATTGGCAACATTGCCTCTTTACCCCAGGAGTGTATTGATGATTTAAATGAAGCCATGGCCAAAACGGCACATAATGTAAAGTGCACCCTTACTTTGGCGTTAAGCTATAGCTCGAAGTGGGAAATTCTGGAGGCGACCAAGAAAATCGCTGCGGCAGTTAAAGACGAATCCTTATCAATCGATGATATCGATGAAACCTTGTTTTCATCAAAGTTAACCACTGTTAATTTACCTGATCCTGAACTGATGATCAGGACCAGTGGTGAACACCGCATCAGCAATTATTTGCTTTGGCAAATGGCTTATACCGAATTTTATTTTACCGATGTTTTATGGCCGGATTTCAGAAGAGAAAATCTATTTGAGGCCATTGTAGACTTCCAAAAACGTGAGCGCAGATTTGGCAAAATTAGTGAGCAATTAAACTAATTTTTCTTTTAACACTTTTTAACAAGCCTTTAAACTAACTTAGCTGCACTTTTATACGATAAATGTAACCATAACAAGGAGAATGAAAAGCGTAATGATTTCCGCTTTCAGTAACCGAAAATTGTGGTCATTACTGAACAAATTATTTTAATGAAAAGAATATTTCAAGTTTTAATCCTACTAGTTTTAGCCGCTCCGGCCTTTGCTCAAATACGTCCACAAGGTCAGGCTCCGGCAACCCCATCCCTAAAGGTTGGAGGCTTAGATCTCGATTATTTTAGTCCAAAAGAATATATTATTGGTGGTACAACGGTTACAGGTACACAATACCTTGATAAAGAGGTGCTGATTACCTTATCAAAGTTAACTAAAGGCGATAAGGTAGTGCTTCCGGGAGAGGCGACTTCTGATGCGATCAAAACCCTTTGGGCGCAAGGCTTATTTGACGATGTAAAAATTAACATCGAGAAGTTTGTACAGGATTCAGTGTATTTCGAAATTGAAGTTGTTGAACGTCCTCGTTTGACTTCAATAGAATTAAAAGGAATAGGTAAATCGCAAAGAACTGCTATTCAGGAAAAGTTAAATGATAAAACAGGTAAAATCGTAAACGATAACCTGTATAATACAACTTCTGCCATCATTAAGAAATATATGCTGGATAAAGGTTTCTTCTTTACTAAAATTGATTATAAAACCCGTAAAGATGCCAATGCTGAAAACAGCGTGGTGCTGGAAACTTATATCGACAAGGGTTCGAGGGTTAAAGTAAGGCATATTGACTTCACGGGAAATAAAGACTTCAAATCAGCAAAGCTTAGGAAATTCCTTAAAAACCCTAAGCAATTTGCCTGGTGGCGTTTCTGGGGTTCCGGAAAATTCTCTAAGGAGAAGTATGAAGAGAATAAGGTAAAAATGATCGGCAAGATGCAGGAAAAAGGTTACCTGGATGCTGAGCTGATTAAAGATAGTGTTTACCAGTACAACGAGAAAAAGGTAAGCATCAAAATGGATCTTTATGAAGGTAAAAAGTATTATGTAGGTTCGGTAAGCTGGGCTGGAAATGCAATTTACCCGGATAGTATTCTGAATAAAGTATTAACCCTGGAAAGAGGTGATATATACAGCGAAGAGAGACTGAACAAAAAATTAAACGGTGGTGGTGAGAACGGTGGCGATATTAACAGTTTGTATACTGATAATGGTTACTTAACATTCAACATTGATCCGGTTAAAACCATTCGTGGCGATACTGTTGATGTGGAGTTAAGGATGTATGAAGGTCCGCAGTTTACCAACAACCGCATTACCTTAAAAGGAAATACCATTACCAATGATAAAGTAGTATTGCGTGAGATCCGTACTAAACCGGGACAGAAGTTCAACAAAAGTGATTTGATCCGTACCATTCGTGAGATTGGTCAGCTGGGTAACTTTGATGAATCTAAAACGGTACCTACACCACGCCCTAATCCGGCAGATGGAACGGTAGACATTGAGTATGCTGTAGAAGAGAAACCTTCAGACCAGATTGAACTTTCGGGTGGTTTTGGTGGTGGCCGTATTATCGGTACATTGGGTTTAACCTTCAATAACTTCTCATTACGTAACTTATTCAATTTAAAAGCCTACAAGCCGCTACCAAAAGGTGACGGACAGAAATTAAGCTTACGTGGACAAACGAATGGTAAATACTATCAGTCGTACAGTTTCTCATTCTCACAACCATGGTTTGGTGGTGAAAAACCGGTAAGCTTTGGTGTAAGTGCATTTACCTCATTGCAATCTAATGGTTATGATGAAGCAAGTAATCAGTATCAGAAGATTCGTTTAAATGGTGTTACTGTAAGTTTAGGTAGAAGACTGAACTGGCCGGATAACTATTTCCAGTTAACCCATGCCGTTAACCTGCAACAATACATCCTGAATAATTATTCTGGTTATTTGTTCAACACGGGTACATCTTACAATTTAAACTTATCACAGGAGATTAGCCGCGATTCAAGGGATTCGCCTATCTTCCCGAAATCGGGTTCATTCCTGCGTTTCACGGTTCAGGCGACGCCTCCATACTCGTTGTTTAATAAGACGAATTACGCTACTGCATCAGATAAGGAGAAATATCGTTTCACCGAATACCACAAATGGAAATTCGATTCGCAATGGTACCAACGCGTTGTGGGTAATTTAGTTATCAAGGCTCAGGCTCAATTCGGTTTTCTGGGTCAGTATAACAAAGCAGTTGGTCAATCGGCATTCGAACGTTTCAAACTGGGTGGTGATGGTATGCAGGGATTCGACTTTTTGCAGGGATCAGAGTTGATTGCAATGCGTGGTTATGCCAATAATACTGTTATTCCGGTAGGATCAAATCCGACTGTTGCACAACAATCAGGTAGCCCGATTTATACCAAATATGTATTGGAGGCACGTTACCCGGTTATTGCAAGTCAGCAAGCTACCGCTTTCGTACTGGCATTTGCTGAAGGTGGTAATACCTGGAACAGGTTTAGTGATTACAATCCATTTAACATCAGGAGATCAGTTGGTGTAGGTGCAAGAATCTTTTTACCGATATTTGGATTACTGGGTATTGATTATGGTTATGGTTTTGATGCCATCCCTGGTTTGTCTGATGCGAACAAAGGTCAGTTTCACTTTAGTATCGCACAACAATTAGGTGGATTTTAATTGATAAAGAATAAAAAAATACCTAATTATGCAATAAAACATTGCAAGAAGAGTTTAAAGGAAGCTTAGGTTATTATAAACTATATCATTAACACACACATGAAACCATCACGATTTTCCCTACCAACAAAAAACAATACAAAATCGTGATAGCTTCATCACCTTTAAAAAACAAATATTAAACTTGATGAAAAAATATCTTTTAATTGCATTTCTAATTTGCACTTCGTTTGGCGCATTTGCCCAGAAGTTTGCTTATGTAGATACAGAGTATATTCTGAAACATTTGCCAGAATATAAATCGGCTTTAAGCCAGCTGGATGTTGCTTCTAAACAATGGCAGCAGCAGGCAGATCAAAACTTCTCGGAGATTGATCGCATGTATAAAGCTTATCAGGCAGATCAGGTTTTATTAACTGACGATATGCGTAAGCGTCGTGAGAATGAAATCATCGAGAAAGAAAAACAGGCAAAAGAATTTCAACGTTCTAAGTTTGGTCCTGACGGTGACCTTTTTCAAAGCAGGATAAAACTGATTAAGCCTATTCAGGACAAGGTTGCTGATGCGGTGAAACAAATTGCAAAAGCAAAGTATCTGGACTTCATTTTTGACAAGAGCAGCGAAGCTACCATGATGATTTACGCCAGCAGCAGTTACGACGTAAGTAACGACGTAATTGTGAAATTAGGCTATAAACCAGGGACTGCAAATAATTAGTATATTCGCGTCCTTGATTTCGGGAAAAATAAATTAAAAAAAATAAAAAAGTAAAATAGAACGATGAGAAAGTTAATTAACGTATTCTTTGTAGCAGCAGGGTTATTGTTTACAGCGAATATGGCAAGTGCGCAACAGAAGTTAGGCCACATTAATTCGGAAGATGTTTTTGCTAACCTTCCTGAAGCAAAAGCGGCTCAAGGTACATTAGAGACTTTGGGTAAAACCAAACAAGCAGAGATTGATGCCATGATTAAAGAATATCAAACACAATTAACTGCAGCCCAGGCGAAGGAAAAAACTTTAAGTGAAGCTAACAAAGAGCAGGTTGGTAAAGAATTACAAGCTGCTGGTCAGGCTTTACAGGATCTTGAAAAACGCATCACCGATGCACGTACTAAAGCATCTCAGGATGTAGGTACTAAACAAGGTGAATTATTTCAACCAATCCAGGCTAAAGTTGCAACTGCAATTTCAGCTGTAGCTAAAGAAAAAGGCTTAGCATATGTATTCGATATCGCTAACGGTCAAGGTGGTAATAACCTGGTTTTCTGGGATGGTGGCGAAGACATTACCGGAGCAGTTAAAACTAAATTAGGCATTTCTGCAACTGCAAAACCAGCAGCTGCTGCACCTAAAAAATAGTATTAAGTTTAACCGGGAAAGATACGCTTCCGGTATAAGATTAAAGAAATTGCGGAATTAAGTTTAACTTAGTTCCGCTTTTTTGTTGAATACATGATGAACACTCCGATAGGTATTTTCGATTCAGGCTACGGCGGATTAACCGTATTCCGGTCAATTGCCGATCGCCTGCCACAGTATAACTATATATATCTTGGCGATAACGCTCGTTCACCTTATGGAGATCATTCTTTCGATACCATTTATAGATACACTTTAGAATGCGTGGAATGGCTGTTTGCGCAAGGTTGTGAACTCGTTATTTTGGCTTGTAATACCGCCTCTGCGAAAGCCTTGAGAACCATCCAGCAGAAGGATTTACCATTCAAGTATCCAGGTAAACGTGTGCTGGGTGTCATCCGCCCAACTGCAGAGGTGATAGGGGATTTTACCGCCAATAAAACTGTTGGAGTGATGGGTACGCGGGGGACGATTAATTCGCAATCCTATCTGCTGGAAATTAATAAGTTTTTTTCTGATATTAAGGTTCATCAGCAAAGCTGCCCAATGTGGGTTCCTTTGATCGAGAACAATGAACACCTTCAGTCGGGTGCTGATTTTTTTATCAATGAATACTGTGATCAGTTGATGCAGCAATCGGAAGCGATCGACTGCGTGTTACTGGCCTGCACACATTATCCCTTATTGTTGCCTAAACTCAAAACTGTCTTTCCTGATTATATTAACATTTTAACGCAGGGAGAAATCGTTGCCACCAGTTTAGTTAGCTACCTGGAAAGACACCCGGAGATGGAAGGTAAACTGGGCAGAGGCGGTACACGGGCTTTCTACACCAGCGGCGATCCACAAACGTTCGACGAAAGGGCTTCTATCTTTTTTGGTGAAGAACTGAAGTCGGGAAAAATGTAGCGAAGTTTCAGTTTAGATCTTAAGTTCAAGTTGTCTATACTGCTCTATCATCAGAGCAAATATCCCTTAAAATTGCTATAAAAAAATAGCAATATCCAATATTATTGATTCTTTTTACATGCAAATTTGTAGTGATTTTCTGCTCAGGGTAACGATAAGCTTAGCTATGATGCCGATAGAGACATTACCAAATTAACCTCAACCTGACAAAAGAAAGTATTTTTGTTTAGGTAGTGATGCTTTAAAAGGATAACTTTGCGGCTTCAAACCCACACAATGAGTGATCAGATAAAACACGAATGCGGAATCGCTTTTATTCGCCTGTTAAAACCACTTTCTTACTACCAGCAAAAGTACGGTACAGCACTTTACGGCCTTAACAAATTATATCTTTTAATGGAAAAACAGCATAACCGGGGCCAGGATGGCGCGGGTATTGCCACCATTAAGCTGGATATGAAACCCGGCAGTAGGTACATTAGCCGCTACCGGAGCATGGCTTCGAATGCAGTTGCAGATATCTTCGAATATGTTCAGAACAAATTTGTAGATATACAGGAAAATACGCCTGAATTAATGCAGGATACAGAATGGCTCAAAGACAACGTAAGCTTTATCGGCGAAGTGTTATTGGGCCATTTGCGTTATGGCACCCACGGCAAAAACAGCATCGAGAACTGCCACCCTTTCTTAAGGCAAAACAACTGGATGACACGTAACCTGGTTATTGCCGGTAACTTCAACATGACTAATGTAGACGAATTGCTTGAGCAATTGTATGAATTGGGTCAGCATCCTAAAGAAAAAGCGGATACGGTAACCGTGCTGGAGAAAATCGGTCACTTCCTGGATGATGAAAATCAGGATCTGTTTGATCAGTATAAAAAAGAAGGGCACGACAATGTGGCGATTACCCAGAAAATTTCTGAGCATTTAGATATTGCCAACATCCTTCGCCGTTCGGCTAAAACATGGGATGGTGGATACTCGATTTGCGGTATGGTTGGTAATGGCGATTCGTTCATTATGCGTGATCCGGCAGGTATTCGTCCTGCTTATTACTATTATGATGATGAGATTGTAGTCGCTGCGTCAGAAAGACCGGCATTGCAAACCGCATTTAATATTCAGTTTAAAGATGTTAAGGAAATTGATCCGGGACATGCTTTAATCATCAAGAAAACGGGTGAGGTGAGCATGGAACAATTCCGTGAGCCTACCGAAAGATTATCATGTTCATTTGAACGCATTTACTTCTCTAAAGGAAGTGACGTGGAAATTTACCGTGAGCGTAAGCAATTGGGTAGATTACTAACGGAAAAAATCCTTCAAACGGTTAATTACGATCTGAAGAATACGGTGTTTTCATTTATTCCAAACACGGCAGAAGTGGCCTTTTTTGGAATGGTGGATGGGGTGAACCAATATGTTCGCAGGCATCAGAAGGATATTCTTTTACATAAAAAAGAAGAGCTCAGTGATGAACAGCTGGAAGAGCTGCTATCAATGGCGCCGCGTGTTGAAAAGCTTGCTGTAAAAGATGTAAAGCTTCGTACGTTCATTACTCAGGATGCTGACCGTAGTGAAATGGTTGCACACGTTTATGATACTACTTACGGTATCATCAATAATCATAAAGATACATTGGTGGCATTGGATGATTCAATTGTTCGTGGTACAACTTTAAAGCAGAGTATCATTAAAATTGTCGATCGCCTGCATCCAAAGAAAATTATTATCGTTTCTTCTGCACCTCAGATTCGTTATCCGGATTGTTATGGGATCGATATGAGTAGAATGGGACAATTTGTAGCCTTTGATGCCGCAATTCAGTTACTTACTGAGCGTGGCATGTGGCAGGTAATTGAGGATGTTTACACCAAATGTAAGGCCTCATTGTTATTGCCTAAAGAGGAGATCGTCAACCATGTGAAAGAGATCTATGCACCATTTACGCCTGAAGAAATTTCAGCGAAGATTGCACAGATCATTACACCTAAAGGCACTGTAGCAGAAGTAGAGGTGATTTACCAGAGCCTGGAGAACCTTCACGAAGCTTGTCCTAAAAATAAAGGCGACTGGTATTTCTCCGGAAATTATCCAACGCCAGGTGGAAATAAAGTAGTAAATAAAGCTTTCATTAACTGGAAAGAAGGAAACAATCAGAGAGCTTATTAAGCTTTTGTTATTCTTATAATATACATACAGAAGGTCCGTAAAATACGGGCCTTTTTGTATTTCAGGGGTTATAATGGCATCCTATCAGAAATAGGAGAAAATTTAGGGCAGGAATTCAATAATTTGGATGGGGTGCTTACTAATAATTAGCAATGAAATGTCCTTACAATCCTTAAATGGTTAACATTCTACACCAATCAATCAGGCATAAAATTTTAAATAGGTTTTGATTACCAGCCAGAAGGCGAACACAATAATAATGACGCCCGCAATTTTATTCAGCTTTCTAAGTGCATCTTCCTTAATGCGGTAACGTAGTTTACTGGAGTAAAAGCTTTTGGCTCCGTCGATACTCAGCTGAGTTGCCATGGCAATGAAGAAGCATAAAAGCTTTTCGTTAAGCATGTTATTAAGTTTCACAGAGATGATCCCGCTTACCACGATCCAGAACATCAGTGTTGAAGGGGTAAGGATGCACATTAAAAAACCCTTCAAAACGTAGCTTCTTTTGCTTACTTTCTGAAGGGTTGCGCTGTTGTAATGAACTGCTATTTTGGATACGAGGTAGTAGATGCCGACGGCCAGGAGGAAAACACCCCCGATGATGCCTACATACTTATCGAATTCTGCTTTATAATCAACAAACTGGGCACCGAAAAGCACCATACTGATGAGGATGACATCACTGATAATCACACCAATAGCCAGAGAAAAGCCGGCCATAAAACCTCTTTCTATACTGGTTTTAATCATTGCGAAAAATACCGGACCTGTTAAAAACGACGAAATAATCCCTGCCCCAATACCTAATAATATGGCTTCAAACATGTATTGTATTATCTTATAATATGCGAATATGCAATTTTAAATATAAACATGTAGCATTTATTTTTGTTGCACAGGTTGCATAAAAGTTACGGGTTTTTAACTTTTTTTTATTTATGTTTAGCCCCACTAAAACTAAATATATAAAATGAATTCAGAACAAACACAAACCAAGTGGGGGCAGTTCATCCCCCTCGTTACGGTATTCTTTTTTTGGGGCTTTGTAGCCGCGAGTAACGATATCTTGATCCCTGTATTTAAAAAAGCATTTGATCTTTCGCAAGCTGAAAGTCAGCTGGTGTCATTAGCTTTTTATATTGCCTATACCGTTGGGGCATTAATTTATAACGGTATCTCTGTATTGATGGGGCAGGATATTGTAAACAAGCTTGGCTATAAAAACTCATTGGCGCTTGGTTTGGTGATTTCAGCCTTGGGAACACTATTATTTTATCCGGCTGCAAATCTTCACTCATTCCCTTTAATGTTATCAGGATTGTTTATTGTTGCCCTGGGCTTCTCATTACAACAAACAGTTGCCAATCCTTTGGCTATTGCCTTAGGTCCGATCAGAACAGGTTCACAACGCTTAACACTTGCAGGCGGGATTAATAACTTTGGTACCACTATTGGTCCGTTGGTGGTTAGTTTTGCAATTTTCGGATCAGCAGCAACCGCTTCTACAGATATCAGCGTGGAGAGTGTTAAAATACCTTACCTGATTTTAGGAGTAGCTTTTATTGCTGTTGCCATTTTCCTTAAACTATCTTCATTACCTGACAGACCAGCTTTAGTGGAAGCTTCATCAGATGATACTAAATCGATTAAGGGATCTGCCCTGAAATATCCACAATTGGTTTTGGGTATGATTGCGATTTTTGTTTATGTGGGTGTTGAGGTATCTACGGCGAGTAATTTACCTGCCTATATGGAGAAAGACCTTGGTTTTGCCCTTCATGATATTGCACCGTACATTTCACTTTACTGGGCAAGCATGATGATTGGCCGTTGGACGGGTGCTGTTGAAGCGTTTACAGATAATGTAAGCACTCAAAAGATATTGAGATTTATTGCGCCTTACCTGGCTTTCGGAATTTTCCTTGCTGTGAATGCTATCGCAGATCATGATCTGGCACCTTTTTATGTGTATGGCCTGATTATTCTGGTACTGATTGTTGCTGATATGGCTAGTAAAGGAAACCCTGCCCGCATGTTATTGATTTTCTCAGCCATTGGCATCACTGCATTATTGGTTGGAATGTTTACTACAGGAATGGTGAGTGTTTATGCCATCACCAGCGTAGGCTTGTTCTGCAGTACGTTATGGCCATGTATTTTTACTTTAGCGGTGAGCGGCCTGGGTAAACATACCAGTCAGGGTTCCTCATTCTTAATCATGATGATTATGGGTGGTGGTATCATCAGCTGGTTACAAGGTGTAGTATCGGAATTCACAGGGATTCAATACAGCTATGTTGTAGGGATTATCTGTTTTGCCTACCTCGCATTTTATGCCTGGAGAGTGAGTGGTATTTTAAGATCGCAGGGAATCAGTTTTGATAAAAAACTTTCTGGCGGACATTAATTTATAATAAACTATTTTTACAGCCACAAAGATTCATGTCTTTGTGGCTTTTTTGATTTTATAGATGACTAACAAACCTAGTTTCGATACCATATTTATGAATCTGGCGACAGATTTAGCTGCCCGTTCTCACTGTGTCCGGGCACATGTTGGTGCGGTTTTAACAAAAGATACCCGGATTATTTCCATTGGTTATAATGGCCCTCCGGCAGGTACACACAACTGTGATGAAGAGTGGCCGGAACATGGTTGTGCACGCGATAGCAAAGGTAGCTGCTCACTTGCGCTGCATGCGGAAGAAAATGCCATTCTTTATGCTTCAAAAAACGGTTCGAAAATAGAAGGCTGTACTTTGTATACCACACTATCTCCATGTATTGCCTGTGCCCGTCTGATTTTATCATCAGGGATAAAACTGGTTTATTATTCTAAATCTTATGCAGCCTATAAGGGGTTGCCAAGCGATGAAGGTGTAGATTTCTTAAGAAAATTTGGCGTTGAAGTTGTTTTGCTGGAGTCTTAAATTCATTTCTAAAAATCTCTTGCCGCACCTCTCAAATCTCACATCTAATCACTAACTTTGCGGATGCAAGAAAAAATCATTATCGTCGATTTTGGTTCGCAATTTACACAACTCATCGCTCGTAGAGTTCGCGAACTGAATATTTACTGTGAAATATATCCATATAATAATCTTCCGGAGGTTACGCCAGATGTTAAGGGAGTGATCTTCTCAGGAAGTCCTTATTCTGTTCGTCAGGAAGATGCCCCTCAGATCGATTTATCAAAATACCATTTAAAATATCCGTTACTGGCTGTTTGTTATGGTGCACAATACATTGCCCAGCATGCTGGCGGTGCCGTTCAGGCATCTTCTACCCGTGAATATGGCCGTGCTAACCTGAATTTTGTAAATCAGGAAAATAAGTTATTCAAGGGTATCAACATCAATTCGCAGGTTTGGATGAGTCATGGGGATACCATCACAGAAGTCCCTGAACACTTTGAGCTGATTGCCAGTACCGAAAGTGTTAAAGTTGCAGCATACCACATTAAAGATTCTGATACCTATGCGATACAGTTCCATCCGGAAGTGACGCATAGTATCGATGGAAAAATCCTCTTGGAAAACTTCCTGGTAGATATTTGTGGTTGCAGTCAGGACTGGACTTCAGCGGCTTTCGTAGACACGACCATTGCGGAGTTGAAACAGACTTTAGGGGATGATAAAGTAGTGTTGGCACTTTCTGGTGGTGTGGATAGCAGTGTAGCAGCGGTATTATTGCACAAGGCGATTGGTAAAAACCTCCACTGTATATTCGTAGATAATGGTTTATTGCGTAAAAACGAATATGAAAGTGTATTAGAGCAATACAAAGATTTCGGTTTAAATATCAAAGGTGTTGATGCAAAGGATAAATTTCTGGGTCAGTTAGCTGGAGTAGAAGATCCGGAGCAAAAGCGCAAAATAATCGGCAGGGTATTTATCGAAGTATTCGATGAAGAATCTCACCAGATTCAGGATGTAAAATGGCTGGCTCAGGGAACCATTTACCCAGATATTATTGAGTCAGTTTCAGTAAAAGGCCCATCCGCTACAATCAAATCACATCATAATGTTGGGGGCTTGCCTGACTTTATGAAATTGAAGGTGGTAGAGCCGCTTAAAACGTTGTTTAAAGACGAAGTACGAAGAGTAGGGAGCACACTTGGTTTAGAATCTTTCATCTTAGGCCGTCACCCTTTCCCGGGTCCGGGTTTAGGTATTCGGATTATAGGTGAAGTTACACCAGAGAAAGTAGCCATTTTACAGGATGCTGATAAGATTTACATCGATAACCTGAAAGAAGCCGGTTTATACGACAAAGTATGGCAGGCTGGTGCCATTTTCCTTCCGGTTCGATCGGTAGGGGTAATGGGTGATGAGCGTACTTATGAGAATGTGATTGCTTTAAGGGCAGTAGAATCTCTTGATGGGATGACGGCAGATTGGTGTCACTTACCTTATCCTGTGTTGGCTAAAATTTCAAATGATATTATTAATAAAGTGAAAGGGATCAACAGGGTTGTTTATGATATCAGCTCTAAACCGCCCGCAACTATCGAGTGGGAATAATTTAGTTGGGGTCTGCAAATAAAATCAGTATGCTAGCAAGGTGGAATAAACTTTGCTAGCATATTTTGTTAAAAGAGAAAGGTATGAATTTGAAAAAGGTTTACTGGGTTTTATTTTCTTCTGTTGTGATTTTGAGTGCCTGTTCGCCGAAGGTATTAACGCCAAAAGCGGATAACACGAAAAAAACAGAAAATAAAGAAAAGCCTGCCGAGAAAAAAACAATTAAAAAGTTTAGCCAGGCAGGAATTTCATTACTGGTACCTTTCAAACTCGATGAACTGAATTTAAAAACAGCCAGCAAAGCAGACATTGAAAAGTATGCAATGCCAATCGACTTTTATCAGGGCTTTAAACTGGGGCTCGACTCTGCTGCCGCTACGGGTGTGAACTTTAAGCTGAATGTGTTCGATACACAAGATGATAATGCACACATTTCGATGCTGTATAAAAATGAGCGGTTTAAGCAAAGCAACCTGCTGATTGGTCCTGTTTTTCCTGACGGGCTCAGGTTTATCAGCACCTATTCTAAAGAGAACAACGCTTTAGTGGTATCTCCTCTTGCCGCTACAAACCCTGCAGAGATTAATAATCCCAATCTGATCTCTATCGTCAATAATGTCGATTTGCATGGGAAGAAGATTGCGGCATATATTTCGAAAGAGTACAATCCGGCGAATACCATCATCGTAATCATCAATCCAAAGAAAACGGAAGATGAAAGTTTTGCAACTCCAATTCGTACCTATTTACAAGCCAATGGTAAGTTTATTGTGCAGGAATACGCTTCGGCGTACACCTTTGAAACTAAAATGATCAAAGGAAAGCAATATGCAGTTATTGTTACTTCTTCTGACCGAGCCTTTGTACTGCCTACCATAGAGAAGCTATACAAACTCAAAACGCTTGCTTCAGGAGGATACAATATTAATCTGTTTGGTCATCCAAACTGGGTCAAACAAAACTATCCAACTGAAAAGGTTCAGGCATTGAATACCATTATCAGTTCGTCGTATAAAGTTGATTACAAAAGCCCGGGTACGATTGCCTTTATTAAAAAATACAGGTATCAGTATGGATTTGAGCCTGGCGAATATGCTTTTAAAGGCTTCGATATTGGTTTCTATTTTGGCAGATTACTTTCCAGCTATGGTGAAGACTTCAGGGATTACCTTACGAAAGAAAAATATAAAGGCTTACATAATTCATTTTCATTTATCCACGACGAGAAATTAGGCTATATTAACACCAGCTTAATGCTGTTGAAGTACAAAAACTTCGCATTGACTGCAATAGACTAAACTAAATTTTCACCAAGCTGTATGAGAGCAGAGCATCAACTTAAAGCCTTTGAACAAATTCTAAGTCAATACGACGGCGTTTTACCCCTACATCGTTTCCTGCCGGTTTATTTTAAACAGCATAAGCAGATGGGCTCGTCAGACAGGAGATGGGCTACCCGGCATTTATATAGTTTTTTCCGGCTGGGAAAAGCATTGCCTGCACTTGGTAACGAAGAGCGTTTAAGCATTGCCGATTTTCTTTGCCATGATACTTTAAGTTTGATTGTAGAAAAAAACCTGCCGGATTTCGCCGCGCATATTCAACTGTCGTTTAAAGAAAAGCTTTCGCTGGTAAAGAATAAATATCCGGCATTTGACCTGGCTGCCGTTTATCCGTTTCATGCTGATCTTTCTGAAAGTGTAGATCAGGAGGGTTTTTTTGAGTCATTCTTTAAACAACCTGATCTGTTTATCCGTGTGGAGGCCATGGATGCTCCCGGGATTATTCAAAAATTGAAGTCGGAAAACATTGCTGCCAGGCAGCTTTCCGAAACCGCTTTGGCATTGCCGAATGGGACTAAGCTTGAAACGATTCTGAAGGAGGGATCTTATCAGGTTCAGGATCTTTCATCACAGCATACGGGCAGTTATTTTCAGCCTGCCAAATGGGATAAATGGTGGGATTGCTGCGCAGCTTCTGGCGGTAAAAGTTTACTTCTTCATAGCATGGAGCCTGTAGTTGAGTTGCTGGTTAGTGATTTAAGGGCTTCTGTTTTAACGAATCTCGATGAGCGTTTTCAACAGGCAGGAATCAGAAAGTACCATAAAAAGGAAATAGACCTCTTAAAAAATAACGACCAGATTTTGCACCATTATCAGTTTGATGGCATTATTCTGGATGCACCATGTACAGGTTCTGGCACCTGGGGCCGTACCCCGGAGATGCTGACTTTCTTCGAAGAACGGAAGATTAATCAGTTTGCCGCCATTCAAAAGGGGATTGTGCAAAATGTGGTGAAATACCTTAAAACCGGTAAGCCTTTGGTTTACATTACCTGTTCAGCATTTAAAGCTGAAAACGAAGCCATAGTGGAGCACATGCTGGCGACGCTTCCGCTGGAACTGGAAAGGATGGAAGTAATTAAAGGATATGAAGGTCATGCCGATACGATGTTCGTGGCCAGATTGGTCAAAAAGGATTAGGAATGTTCAAACCAGGATCTGAAATTCTTTTTGAAGTATTTTGCTGCTTCGATTAAAACAGCAATTGCTCCGATGATTAAGGTATATTCTTCAAAGCTGTTCATTCTTTGGTTAGCTTTATTGTTAAGATGAATATACGGATAATTTGTTACAGATCCTAACCACCTTTACCGTGTAGCTGCTAAAGTCCTGTATTGTTTCTAAAGAGCTTGATTGCAATGGCCAGCAGGATTACCCCAAAAGCTTTACGAAGGATATTCAATCCTGTTTTACCAAACAGCCTTTCTAAGCGCTCGGTGTTTTTAAGCACGAAATACACAAATAGCATGTTTAAAATGATACCAACCAGGATATTTTGAGTTTGATATTCCGTTTTAAGTGATAGTAAAGTAGTCATCGTTCCGGCACCGGCAATGATCGGAAAAGCCAAGGGCACAATTGAAACCGTTTCAGGCGCTTCTTCTTTGAAGATAGTTAATCCCAATACCATCTCCATGGCGATACAAAAGATTACCAGTGAGCCTGCGATGGCAAAGGATTCTACATCCAGACCAATTACTTTAAGCAGTGATTCTCCTAGAAAAAGAAACAAAATCATCAATCCGGCAGCTACAATCGAAGCTTTTTCTGACTCAATATGGCCTGCCTTTTTCCGAAGCTGGATCACTACCGGTATGGATCCCAGAATATCAATAATGGCAAAAATAACCATTGTTGTGGTCAGGATCTGATTAAGGTCGAATTTCATGAAATCCAGTTTCATATTAGCGCTTTTTAACAAATGTAACGCAATAGTATTAAATTCTACCTAGAAAGGGGTTAAAAATAGAATTGCGTTCGTAAAGTGAATACATTATCCTTGCGGTCGGCAGTGTATCCCGATACCTGCGTACTTTCATTGCGTATCACGTCGTAATATACTACCGCTTTAAAATGAGGATTAAAATGATGCAGAAAGCCAAAGCCGAAGGTGTCGAATCTAACATCCGCAGCCGATAAACCCCTTGCTGAGCTGATGTCCATTCCTTTAACTTTTGAATTGGGATCATACCAGTCGTATTTTAAAATTAACTGATCACTGGTACTGCTCAGGGTTTGAACGAATGTCAGATAGGCACCGTTAAATGTTCGGGTATAGTATGGAAGCGCAACAGATTTGCTGTCTACAGGATAGGATCCGGGGGTAGTGGAGGTGGTAGATGTTCCGGTCTGCATTCCCGATATTACTTCAGCCCTTACTTCTGATTTCCAGCTTTTCGTCGTCGTGGCCAGCTGAACGTCGGCTCCATAATAGCGGCGTGGTGCCACCTTATTTACGGTACTTGCCGATGAGTCTTTCACCATCTGATACATCCCGTTTACGTTATCCATTTTATAGCTTACCGGAAGACGGTGATTTAATCCGCCCTGCAGCATGCTGATGCCTCCGGCGATAGAAAAGCCTGCATTTTTGAAAGTGTAAGGCTTATGACTTAGTCTGAAAATAACGTCTTTACTGTTATCAAATTCGCCTGTGCCTGCAAGGCCCTGGCCATTGTAAACCCCAATATCGAGCACCAAATTTTTTAGCGTCGCATCTTTCCATCTCGGATTGAATGAAAAAGTTGCCCCCAGATCACGTTCTGTTTTCATTAATATCTGCGACATTCTTCCACGCTCGGGTGCTTCACGTACTGATGAAGACAGCTGTAGCTCATTGCCGAAAGGACGACCGGAAAGACCAATAGTTACATACATGAGTTTCCATTTGTTTTCATAGTACCGACCCCAGAAATCGCGGATGGCTACGCCCTGTTCAGTTCCGTCGAATTGAAGAACAAAGTAAGTCGACGGGTCGCCTTCGTCAGTTAGTAGCATATAGTCTGCCCTTAAGCGGCCTCTGCGCAGTCTGAAACGGTTATTGGTAAATTCTCCGAAATTCCCACCCTGGTATTCAGCCTGGGTTCCGTTTGATTGTGCAAACTGAAACTGGGGTTGCAGGTAGCCGCTGAAAGAAAGTGAACCATACTTTTTGGAAATAATGAGCAGGTGGTTAACTGTGGTTGAGTCCATTACATCGTTGATGGTACGTTGTGCAAAGAGGTGCGAAGAAATCAGTAGCAGCACTGAAGCAATCACATAACGAGGTTGAAATAATGGTAATGAATGGCGCATTGCGTTTTTTCTGCAAAGTTAATTTATTAACAATAACTTAACATAAAAAAAGCCCCGACTTTCGCTGGGGCTTTCAAAAATTATTAAAATTTTAATCTAAAATATCAGGTTTTGGCGGATCATTAGGGAAAACTGTTTTTCCGGTTTTACGTAAAACCGAATTCTTCACACTGTATCCGAAATATATTACAAATCCAATGGCCAACCATCCAAATAATCTCAACCAGTTTGTCCAGCCTAATCCGAATATCATCGCTCCGCAAACTACAACACCTAAAATCGGTACTAAAGGCACCCAAGGGGTTTTGAACTGACGAGGTAGATCCGGATCTGTTTTTCTCAGGATAATTACGGCGATACAAACGAGCATGAATGCAAACAATGTACCGATACTCGTCATATCACCAACCACATCCCCAGGGATAAAGGCAGCGAAAAGGCCAACCAGTACCAGGATAAATAAGTTTGCTTTATGCGGTGTTTTGAATTTTGGATGTAAATCACTAAACATTTTAGGCAATAAACCATCTTTACTCATGGAGTAGAAAACACGGCTCTGACCCAGTAGCATCACTAAGATTACTGATGAGAAACCAGCCAGGATTGCTACTGTCACCAGTTTAGCTAACCAGCCATATCCTGTCATATATTCACTGATTGCTGCTACCACTGAAGCTTCTCCACCTTTAGTACGGAAGAATTCAATTGGCGCCATTCCGGTTAATACGTGGGCAAAAAGGATATACAATACGGTACAAACGGCAAGTGAACCAAGAATACCGATTGGCATGGCTGTTTTAGGATTTTTAGTTTCCTGTGCAGCGGTACTTACGGCATCGAATCCGATGAAAGCGAAAAATACGGTTCCGGCGGCACCGAGGATTCCCATAATACCACCATAACTATGGCTGATTCCTGCATGATCTAAATAGGTTGTAGCTGGCGGGATATAAGGGTGGTGATTTGATTCATTGATAAAGCCCCAACCTAGAATAATAATTAAAATTACGATACTCACCTTGGTGATTACGATTATCCCGTTTACAAAAGCAGATTCGGATGTTCCTTTGATTAGCAATAAACTCAATAATACTACAATGAATAAAGCCGGTAAATTGATAATTCCAGACACAGTACCATCTACGTGGGTTTGGAAAGGGGAGTGACACCATTCATAGGGTATGGGGGAGGTGTGTAAAACTTCGACCAGTAATTTATTGAGGTATTCGCTCCAGGCTATACCAACAGTCGCAGCACCTACAGCGTATTCAAGTACTAAATCCCATCCGATAATCCAGGCCATTAGCTCTCCCATTGTTGCATAGGTATAAGTATAGGCACTACCAGAAATCGGAATAGAAGATGAAAGTTCAGCATAACATAAACCTGCTAATGCACAGCCTATGGCAGCAATGATAAATCCAATCGTTACAGAAGGGCCGGCGTTTTGCGCAGCAGCAGCAGCTGTACGTACAAACAGACCTGCTCCAATAATTGCCCCTATGCCCAGCGCAACCAGGGCACCCGCACTAAGCGTACGTTTTAAGCCCTTACTCGAATCTCCAGCTTCCTCAAGGAGAAGGTGCATAGGCTTTTTTGCAAATAAACTCATATTATAGTTTTGTTTAGATTAATTCAGTGCCAAACCTAAATAAAAATTACGGAATTGTAAAAGGGATTTAAGTTAAAAGTCCCTTTTACCCGTTTTATATCTAGCTTTTTACAACTAATGAGAAATTGTATCTGTTGAATTTATTAAAGTGTCGGTTATTACCCTTCCTGTTTCATTGGTTTTTTGCTCAATTCTGATTTCTTTGCGAACTTCTTGCTTAACTTCACCGGGAATTGCCTTCACTGCAATATATGGTGCAATTACTAGTGAAACAATAGACATTAATTTAATTAAAATGTTCATAGACGGACCTGAAGTATCTTTAAAGGGGTCGCCAACTGTATCTCCCGTTACAGAAGCTTTATGTGGTTCTGATTTTTTATAGAAAGTTTCCCCGTTTATCATTACCCCTTGCTCAAATGACTTTTTGGCGTTATCCCATGCACCGCCGGCATTGCTTTGAAATATTCCCATTAAAACACCTGTTACCGTTACTCCGGCCAGTAAACCACCCAGTACTTCAGGGCCAAAGGTAAAGCCAATAATAATAGGCGTAATCAGGGCAATTGCTCCGGGCATCATCATTTCGCGGATAGATGCCTTGGTAGAGATGGCCACACATTTTTCATATTCAGGTTTGGCTTTATACTCCATAATACCGGGTATTTCGCGAAACTGGCGGCGTACTTCCTGTACCATATCCATAGCGGCTTTACCTACTGCCTGAATGCACAGGGCTGAGAAAATAAACGGAATCATCCCGCCCACAAATAGTCCGGCTAAAACAGGTGCTTTGTAAATATCGATGGCGCTAATGCCGGCAATACCCACAAAGGCGGCAAACAGGGCTAATGAGGTTAGTGCTGCGGAAGCAATGGCAAAACCTTTACCTGTTGCCGCAGTAGTGTTGCCTACCGCATCGAGGTTATCGGTGCGTTCGCGCACTTCCGGAGGCAGCTGACTCATTTCGGCGATCCCACCGGCATTATCAGCAATGGGTCCGAATGCATCTATTGCCAATTGCATGGCTGTGGTAGCCATCATGCCTGCTGCCGCAATGGCCACACCATAAAGTCCGGCGAAATGATAAGAGGCCATGATGCCTCCTGCCAGAACAAGAATCGGGATCACCGTAGATTTCATTCCAACGGATAATCCGGCAATGATATTCGTAGCGTGTCCGGTAGAGGATTGCTGAATGATAGAGTTAACCGGGCCTTTACCCATAGCTGTAAAATATTCGGTAACGATGCTCATGATGGTTCCCACCACCAGGCCAACCATAATGGCGTAAAATACATTGATGCTGGAGAATGAATAGCCACGTAAACTTAATGTTTCCGGAAGCATCCATTTTACAATAAAAAACGAGGCTATTGCGGTGATCACGATTGAAGACCAGTTTCCAAGATTCAACGCATTCTGGACATTGGATTTATCATCCTTTATGGTGACAAACCATGTCCCTATAATCGAAAATACAATACCCAGTCCACAGATCACCATAGGAAGTAGAATAGGTGACATTCCACCAAATTTGTCGTTAACATTGATTTCCTGTCCGAGAACCATTGTGGCTAAAATGGTTGCCACATAGGAACCAAACAGATCGGCTCCCATTCCAGCTACATCGCCTACATTATCGCCCACATTATCTGCAATAGTGGCTGGGTTACGAACATCATCTTCAGGGATACCAGCCTCTACCTTGCCAACCAGATCGGCGCCAACATCGGCTGCTTTGGTGTAAATCCCACCTCCCACTCTGGCGAACAATGCGATTGATTCGGCGCCAAGTGAAAAGCCGGTTAGTACCTCGATTGCCGTTTTCATTTCTACGCTGTTGACAGAAACGACATTAAAGTGCTTTAAAAATACGATGAACAATCCACCAAGGCCTAATACTGCAAGTCCGGCAACCCCAAGTCCCATTACCGTTCCGCCGGTAAAGGAAACTTTAAGTGCCTGTTTAAGGCTGGTACGGGCGGCTTGTGTGGTTCGCACGTTGGCTTTGGTTGCCGATTTCATTCCGATATATCCTGCCGTTGCCGAGAAAACAGCGCCGATTAAAAAGGAGATGGAGATAATCCAGCTAGAGTGCATGGGAATCCCTTTGATTTCGGTAATGGTGCCCGAATAGGCCAGCAGTGCAGCAGTAAAGATGGCGAAAATGCTCAATACCCGCCATTCTGCTTTCAGGAATGCCATTGCTCCGTCGGCAATGTAGCCTGCAAGTTCCTGCATATTTTTATCGCCGGGATCCTGTTTGTTTACCCAGGCGCTTTTAAACAGCATCACAATAATCCCCAGAAAACCCAGGGCAGGAATAAAGTAGATTAGGTTGTTTTGTAAAAAATCCATAATTAAATATTTGGTTATTGGTTAAGTTATATCATGTTCCGTTGTTTTACGCTCATAAGTAAAGAACACTGATTTTTAATGGTTAAGCAATATAATAATTTATTCGCTAAGAGAAGACTGATTATCAGCGTGATTTGAATAGTGGGAGAATGAAAGAATGACTGAGCGGGGAATGATTGATCGTTAAATTTACGTTTACAATATTGAGATAGCAGCATCGGGATGACGATAAAAATTATACCTAAAAGCATTTAAGTTCTCTTTTTTTAGATAAATTAGCCACAAACAAATGCTAAAAACCAAAAACTAAACTAAAAAATGGAAAATATACCGGAAAATGGGCCTTCTAAACGGAAATTAGGTCTTTTTGATGCTGCTATGCTGGTGATGGGTTCAATGATCGGGAGTGGTATTTTTATAGTAAGCGCCGACATCATGAGAAACCTGGGTTCCGGCTACTGGCTGATTATGGTTTGGATCATCACTGGTGTAATGACGGTTGCAGCAGCCATTTCCTACGGCGAACTTTCCTCAATGTTTCCGAAGGCCGGTGGACAGTATACCTATCTGAAAGAGATTTTCGGTAAAATGATGGGTTTTCTCTACGGCTGGGGTTTGTTTACCGTCATCCAAACTGGTACCATAGCTGCCGTTGCAGTGGCCTTTGGTAAGTTTACAGCTTATTTAATCCCTGCCTTGAATGATGCAGCCCCCTTGTTTCAAAGCGGAGGTTACAAAATTACCTGGATACAGATACTGGCTATTGGTGTGATTTTACTCCTTACGTATATCAATACTAAAGGCGTTGAAAGTGGTAAATTACTTCAGAACGTTTTTACAGGATCAAAAATTATTGCCCTCATCGGTCTGATTATATTAGGATTTCTGCTGGTTAAAACCAGCTTCTGGTCGGAGAATATGAATTTCGGCTGGGATGCGTTTAATAATCTGAAAACCGACGCTGTTGGGAATTTTACCAAAAGTGGCTGGGAATCTATATCAGGAATGACCATTATGGGTGGGATTGCGGCCGCCATGGTGGGTTCAGTTTTTTCGAGTGTAGCCTGGGAAAACGTAACGTTTGTGTCGGGAGAAATAGAAAACCCTAAAAAGAATGTGGTGCGTTCAATGGTGCTGGGTACATCGGCAGTGATGGTCCTTTATTTACTGGTTAATTTTATTTACTTAAATACTTTGGGCAGAGACGGAATCGCTTTTGCACCAAACGACAGGGTTGCAGTTGTGGCATCTGAACAGATTTTTGGTAATGGAATAGGGACAATTGTTATGGCTGTGCTGGTGATGATATCTACGTTTGGCTGTGTTAATGGAATCGTACTCGCGGGTGCGCGCGTTTTTCAGACCATGGCAAAGGACGGGATGTTTTTCAAGGCAGCACTTGAGAATAATAAAAACGGTGTGCCCGAAAAATCCCTCTGGATGCAGGGGATCTGGGCATCAGTGTTATGCCTAAGCGGTCAATACGGTAATCTTTTAGATATGATTTCTTTTGTAATCGTACTTTTCTACATGATTACTGTTTTTGGTGTAATTTATCTGAGGCTAAAAAAGCCTGGTTTAGAAAGACCCTATAGAACATGGATGTATCCTGTTACGCCCATAATTTATCTGTTGATAGGTGCTGCATTTTGCATTTTATTATTGATTTACAAACAACAATATACCTGGCCCGGGCTGGTAATTGTTTTATTGGGTGTTCCGGTTTACTTGTTCATTAATAAAAAAGAACAACAGGCTTAGGCCGGTTTTATATAGTAACTTATTTATCTTACTCAGCCCCGCATATGCGGGGTTTTTTGTTTGCCCTTACTTTTGTAATCTTAAAAAACCAACGCACTATAATAAATGTATTTGTGTATTTTTGCCGGATGGGAACTCAGGTTGATTTTGGAATAAAAGGGTATAAAAATTACGGAACACATTTACGGGAAAAGTACAATGGCCAGCGTGTGTTCAAGGTAATTGTTGATGGAGGATTTACCTGCCCAAACCGAGATGGGAGCAAAGGGTATGGGGGCTGTACCTATTGCAATGTCGATTCCTTTACTCCAGAGCCTTCACGCAAAATGCCAACCATAAGAGAGCAGCTTGAAGAAGGCATTAAAAGGGCTAAAAATGGTTATCGTGCGGACAAGTTTATTGTCTACTTTCAGCCAAATACCAATACCTATGCGCCAACACATTATTTAAAGATGATGTATGATGAAGCTTTATCAGTAGAAACTGAGAATATCGTAGGTTTTGCTGTAGGTACACGTCCTGATTGCATTGATGCAGAGAAGGTAGCCCTGCTGGAAAGTTATACCGATCGCTTTGATGTAGATTTAGAGATGGGCATGGAGTCTATATATGATGAAACACTGGAGCAGATTAACAGGGGCTGTAGTCACGGTGAATTTGTTGAAGCCGTGAAGCTTCTTGAGAACAGCAAACTGGATCTGTGTGTGCATACTATTTTCGGATTTCCATGGGAAACCAGAATACAGATGCATGGCTACATTCACGAAATTAACCGCTTCCCGCAAATCAAGTTTGTTAAATTCCACCACCTTCATATCGTAGAAGGCTCGATAATGGGGGCCAGGTATAAAAAAGAACCTTTCAAACTATTTTCTCTTGAAGAGTATACTGATCTTTTGTGTGAACTGATTCCTATGCTTCGTCCGGATATCGTCATTCAGCGGCTTTTCGGTATTTCGGACTGGGATTTGCTTATTGCACCGAACTGGGGTTTAAATAAATCAGCGATTCAAACTTATATTGATAAAGAAATTGAAAAAAGAGGTGTAATTCAGGGTTCAGCGTATTCAGCTTAATTTTTGAAATTTTATTCATATTTTTTGTAAAACCAGTCATTTTTTGACTGGTTTTTTGTTTATATGGTGTTTTTAAAGGTAATTTATTATAAAATAATGGTATTATAGTATAAATAATCGAAATATGGTTTTTTTGATTTTCTTAAAATCTCGCAATCTGGAGGCCTGTTTTTTGACTGATTCGCATTTTGGTTGAGTTTTTTTGGGTGGTTTTATAAAAATTTAGCTTTTTTGTTAAAATATTTCTATTTTCTGGTGTAAAAATGACAATATCTTGTATTTTTATAAAAATTAATTCCTATTAAATCACATATTTAATCAATACAAACAAATTAATCTAAAAACCATGAGTAAATTCTCCTTTAAACAGTTTGCACCTTTTGCGGTCTTAATGATCTTCGCAATCTTAGCGCTCTTTGTTCCCCTTCTGCCCAATTTCGACGAAGGCAAATACAATGGAGCTGATGTAGCTTTCATCCTGATTGCTGCAGCTCTAGTATTTTTAATGACTCCAGGCCTTGCCTTTTTCTATGGTGGTATGGTTCATCGTAAGAATGTACTTTCGACCATGATCAAAAGTGTTGTGGCTGCAGGTGTAATTACCGTGTTATGGACAGTTGTTGGTTTCAGCTTAGCATTTGGTGATACAATCGGCGGTTTTATTGGAAATCCATCCACATTCTTGTTCTTTAAAGGCGTTAATTCGGGAGCCCCACATTTACAGGGCGGTGCTGATTTAACCATTCCACTTTCATTATTCGCTGTTTTCCAGTTAATGTTTGCGATTATCACTCCAGGTTTGGTTGTTGGTGCGGTTGCAGAACGTATTAGGTTTACTTCTTACATCCTTTTCATTGTATTATTTGCGATTTTCGTTTATTCACCATTGGCACACTGGACATGGCACCCACAAGGTATCTTATTCAAAATGGGCGTTCTTGATTTCGCCGGAGGTACCGTTGTTCACATTTCCGCTGGTATGGCTGCATTAGCTGGTGCATTGGTGTTGAAAAGAAGAAAATCTCACTTAGAGCATAAAGAAGTTCCACCAGCTAATATCCCATATGTATTAATTGGTACTGGATTACTATGGTTCGGTTGGTTCGGTTTTAATGCTGGTTCTGCATTAAGTGCTGGTAGCTTAGCTGTATCTGCTTTCTTAACTACAAATACTGCTGCTGGTGCTGCTGGTTTATCATGGATGTTCTTTGATGTTGCCAGAGGTAAAAAACCATCAGTTTTAGGGTTTTGTATTGGTGCGGTAGTTGGTCTTGTTGCCATTACTCCGGGTGCAGGTTTCGTAAGTATTCCATCAAGTATTTTTATTGGGGCAATTGCTGCGGTAATTTCAAACCTTGTTGTTTCATGGAAACAAAAAACTGCTTTGGACGATACGTTAGACGTTTTCCCTTGCCATGGTGTAGGTGGTATTGTTGGCATGTTATTGACCGGTGTTTTCGCAACTAAAACTGTGAATGCTGCAGGTGCCGATGGTTTATTCTACGGCGGTGTTGATTTCTTTATTACACAATTGAAAGGTGCTGCTTTGGTTATAGCGTTCAGTTTCGTAGTTTCTTTCATCATCTTTAAATTCATCAATTTGATTCAGCCAATCCGCGTTTCTGAAGAAGATGAAGAATTAGGTCTTGACCAATCTCAACACGATGAAAAATACTCACAAGGTACATTGCTAGTAGAAGAAAAAGCAATTTATGTAGAAAGTCACAGACCCCTCACAGAAGCAATTTAATCCCCCCTAAAAATAAATATCTAAACCCCCACAAAAGCTCAAACATGAAAAAAATTTTAACTGCTATTTTCGCAATGGCCAGCACTACGTGTGCCCTGGCTCAGGAAACGCCAACATCCCCTCTGGAAATTTCCGGATCAGTAGATACTTATTTTAAATATGATTTTGCGAAAGACCCAAGAAACGCGAAAACCTCATTTGTAACAGATCACAATTCAGTTTCTCTGGGCATGATTGATATCGCCTTGAAAAAGAAAACAGGCAAAGCTTCGTTTGTAGGTGAGCTGTCTTTTGGCCCTCGTGGGCAAACACAATCTATTCCTGATGCAGCAGCAGCAGGTTCATCATTCAACATCCAGAACTTATATGTAAACTATGATTTTACTGACGAGTTTTCAATGACCGCAGGTTATATGGGTACATTTATTGGTTATGAGGTGATTTCTCCGGTAGGTAATTTCAATTATTCAACTTCATATTTATTTACCAATGGTCCATTCCAGAATGCGGGTATCAAAGCGACATATAAATTTAGTGATAAAGTAAGTTTAATGGCTGGCTTATTCAATGACTGGAATGTATATTCTGCTTCAAGAGGCGTTTCTGCTATTGGTGGTCAGTTAATGGTAGCGCCGGTTGAAGGCTGGACAGCATACCTGAATGTTCTGTCAGGTGCCGGATTTGGCGGATACGGAACGATTGAAGATTTAACAACCTCTTATCAGATTACAGATAAGTTTAAACTGGGGTTAAACGCGGCGAACTATGATATTAAGGATAGCAATGTTTTCGGAAGCTATATTGGTGCTGCGTTATATCCTCAGTATGCCGTTGCTGATGCTGTAACATTAGGTTTAAGAGGAGAATATTTTCAGTACAAAAAATACGGGACTACTCCGAAAACTTCCTTCACCGCAGTAACCTTCACCGCTAATATCAAAGCTGGCGGTTTAACTTTTATTCCTGAAGTAAGGTTAGATCACAATAGCGACAAGCCATTTTACAAAGAGAGTGGTGCAATTGCTCCTAATGCAGGTCAATTCTCTTTAGCAGCAGTTTACGCCTTCTAATACAAAAACAACTATTTATATTGCCGCCGGTTTGCAAAAGCTGGCGGCTTTTTCTTAAATTCATTTTTGCTTAACTCCATTTATAAATGAGATCTATCCTTGTCGTACTATTTAGCATCTGCTCATTGTGTTTGTTTGCCCAGCAGAAAAACTTCTCTAAAGATGATCAGGGTAAGTTTATTTACTATAAAGTGGTCGATTCGGTAAATTTGAATAAACAGGTATTAACATCGAGGGCTTCTAAATTTGTAAATGACTTTTACAAAAAACAGTTAAAGCAATCTTCGGCTACGGATAGTTCTGTGTTAGCCACTGGTAAAGTTGTGATTGATAAAACCCTATTGGTTGCTGGACACCCGAGTGGAGAAGTAAGTTATCAGTTCATTTTTGAGGCGCGTGATGATAAGTACCGTTTCTGGCTGACTGATTTTAGTTTTGTTCCATATAAGCGAGATCGCTATGGTAATTTTGTAGCATCAACCACAATTAGTACGCCTTTAGAAAAACCTGTTGGCAAACTCAATGCCGGGGAGTGGACGGCCATTCAGGAAAGTGCTTATTCGAAAGCTGTAAAGTTCGCTGAAGATTTCAGGAAGTATCTGGCAACAGAGTTGCCGGCACAGCCGAAGCCTAAAAAAACAGAGACCATCTCAACTAAAAAATGGTAGTGTTGTTTAGAACCTCCCGAAAATCTCCTCTACCTTTTTATACCTGAAATTAAAAATAGACTTCACTTTTCTATTCACGGTAATGGCGTTGGCTATTTTGCCAATGGGTCCCCAGCCTATACTATAGTGCAGGATATCGTGCATCAGTACGCCTCCATCTATTTTACTGAAATGGTGCTGGTGGTGCCAGAAAGCAAAGGGTCCAAAACGTTGCTCATCTATAAAGTATTCATGGTCTTTAACATGGGTGATCTCTGTCATCCAGTCGAGTTTGATTCCTAACAGGGGTGAAACTTTATAGGTGATGATTAAGCCGGAATACATTTTAGTGTTTTCCATGCCTGGCGTTGTCACCTCAAAGGTCATGTCTTCAGGTGTAATCTCTGAAAGGTTTAATGGAGAAGAGAAAAAGTCCCAGGCGTTTTCCAGCGTGATGGGTAATTTTTGAGTGAATTCTAAGCGGTAAGTTTTCAATACAGTGTTTTGATTTACAAACAAAGAACGCCGTTTTTAGTTTTGCATTTTTTGGCACGGAAGCACTGCATACATCTCATTAAAGCAGGTGTATATTTTCACGGTATCTAAAGTGCCTTCGCGACTTTGCAATTACAACTGACTACAAAAACGCAAAGGACACAAAGATTTAGTATTTTATCGATAATTAATGAACCATTTTATCTGCGCAGGTTGAGCTTGCAAAGGCTTCAGGCTTGGCTTTGAAAATGAATCCCATGCTCATAATATATCCCATTGCATCATTCAGGGCTTTATTGGATTTGAACGACGGGTTGGTATTGATATCAGCATGAACCTCCAGTGCAACATCATAAATATCCAGTAAATCACAGATCGCGTAAGCGGTTTCAATTGATTTTTGTACCTCTGTAAGCATGCGTTCTTTGATACTGACCTGTTGGTTACTTTTCTCCTGATGGATGTACATGAATCCTCCATGGTGTTCGCGAAGCAATACAATAACGGTTGCGAAATCGGTAATAACGCCCTTTACCTGCGAGTCTGTTCCGATACAAACTTTTAGTTTATATCCGTTCTCAGTTTCTCTGATAATTGCTTTTTCGATTTCTTCGAGGATGGAAGATTGAATAATCTCTCCACTAAATTTTTTCCATGTCATACATTGTGTTTTTTTGAGGTTAACAAATGGTAATCAGGTTTTTATAAAAATAGGTGGTAAAAATTAAATACTTGTTAACTTCAGGTTGTTTATTTGCTAACAAAAGTTTAGTTATCAACAGGTTATACGGGATTTTCGGAATCAATGTATGTTTTTTGAAACAATTGCAAAAAGACACCGTTCTTTTAATGATAACAAAATGAAAAAATTATGGTAAGCACAGAATTAATTCAAGAGTTTCAACTATTACAAAACAGCAGGGCAAATCGTATTGCCGATGAATTGGCCGACCGGATTTTATTGTCGGTTGACAGCGTTAATGAAAAACTGCATTCTTCATTGGGGAAAAGAGGTACTATGCTTCTGGCCCTGGAGAAAGGACTCAATGCGAAGGTTATTCGGAAACTCAGAAACCGTTTCTTAAATAAAGGCTAACAATCATTAGAGGAAATCAGAAATGCTTACCTTTACGGCATATGATGGAAAATGCCCTTAAAAGGTTGAAAATATCTGCATTAAATGAAATGCAGGAAGCATCTTTAAATGCATCGTCGAAAGGTGGAGATGTGGTTTTAATTGCACCTACCGGTTCGGGTAAAACGCTGGCATTTTTGTTGCCGCTGATCAATAAACTTAAAACTGAGGTTAATGGTGTGCAAACGCTTATTCTGGTACCCTCGCGAGAGCTTGCTTTACAGATTGAACAAGTTTTCAAACAAATGGGTACTGGCTTTAAAGTGAATTGCTGCTACGGCGGACATGCAGTCAGGATAGAGAAAAATAATCTTGCTCATCCTCCGGCGGTGCTCATTGGTACACCTGGAAGAATAGCCTACCATCTGGAGCATCAGAATTTTGATGAATCTTTTATTGAAACCCTGGTTTTAGATGAATTTGATAAGTCGCTTGAGTTCGGTTTCGAGAATGACATGAGCTACATCATTGGTTCGCTGTTATCTTTAAAGCAAAGGGTACTTACTTCGGCAACCAGGATGGATGAGATTCCGGCATTTGTGAAGTTAAAGCAGGCGATTGAAGTAGATTTCTCGGCTCACATTCAAAATAAACCCGCCCTGCAGTTAAAAATGGTTAAAGCGCCTGCCGCTGATAAACTAGAGATTCTTTTTAAGCTGCTGAGCAAAATCGGAGGGAAGAATACCCTTGTTTTCTGTAATCACCGGGAAACGGTCGATCGGATAAGTGATTTGCTTTTTGAACACGGATTGGCCCATGATGTTTTTCATGGTGGAATGGAACAGCTCGATCGCGAAAAAGCCCTGTTGAAATTTAGAAACGGAAGTCACAAAATATTAATCACCACCGATCTTGCAGCACGGGGACTCGATATTCCGGAGGTGGAATATATTGTTCACTATCAGCTTCCATATACTGAAGATGCCTACATTCACCGCAACGGCAGAACTGCAAGAATGAATGCGAAGGGTACAGCGTACGCAATTCTAACTGAAGAGGAACACTACAAGTACCTGCCGGAAGATATTGAAGAGGAAACATTGGATCAGGACTATCAATTACCTGAAGCAAGCGATTGGGTAACCTTGTATCTTGCCCATGGCAAAAAAGATAAAATCAATAAGGTAGACATCGTAGGATTACTGCTAAAAAAAGGTGGACTCCACAAAGAAGACCTGGGTTTGATTGAGGTGAAAGATACCTCCAGCTATATAGCCGTAAACAGAAAAAGCATAGATAAGTTATTGAAGGTTTTAAGTGGCGAAAAGATTAAGGGAAAGAAACTTAAGATCGCTATAGCGAGTTAGGCCGAGTGTTCACTCGTTCATTATTCCGAACTATAAGGTTAAGACTCCATTCAGCCAGTAAACCATTCATTCACTCATTCAAATTGAATAATTATAAAATATGAGCAACAACGACATACTAAAAAAACTTAGAGTAGCACTTTCGCTAAAAACAGAAGATATTATTACCATTTGTGATTTGGTAGGCTTTAAAGTAACGAAAGCCGAGCTGGGTGACATCTTCAGAAATGAGGATCATGAAAATTTTAAGCCTTGTGGTGATCAGATTTTACGCAACTTTTTAAATGGCCTTGTGATTTACAAAAGAGGTCCGAGGGAAGAAAAGAAATAAACTACAGCATCGGCACCTGATATGAAACCAGAAAACATTAAAACAAAGGCCATATTTTGCATTTTCATTGTTACTTTATTTTGTCGCATTAATTTATTTGCGCAAAGTGCAGCAAGCGATCAAAAGGAAAACTTCGCTGATGACTGGGCAAGACTGACTAAATATCAGAAAGAAAACGACTCCGTTGGTCAACCGAAAAGAGGGGAAAAGCGTGTAGTATTCCTGGGGAGTTCCATATTTGAATTCTGGAAGCAGAAAGACCCGGAATACTTTGAAGGCAAATCTTATCTGGACAGGGGAATATCGGGACAGATTTCTCCTCAACTGCTTATCCGTTTCAGGCAGGATGTGATTGATCTTAAACCAAAAGTGGTTATCATCCTGGCTGGCAGTAACGATATTTCGGGCAATACAGGGCATGTTACCAATGAGAAGATCATGAAGAATATCCAATCAATGGCAGAGCTTGCTAAGCTACATCACATTAAAGTGATCTTGTGTAAATATTTGCCAATAAATGAATACCCATGGGCAAAACACATCCGGCCGGCAGATCAGATTATTGCTTTAAATGATATGATTGAGGCCTACGCCAGGAAAAAACACCATACTGTTTTGGATTACTGGACACCTCTTGTGGATGAGCAGAAGGGGCAGCGTAAAGAATGGTCTGTGGATGGTGTTCATCCTAATCTGGAAGGGTATAGGATTATGGAAAAGGTTACAGAAACTGTGCTGGATAAGGTTTTGAAGCGACGATAATCTTACGCTCAGGCTGAGTACATAAAAGCTAAAAACTCCCGGTGTAAACCGGGAGTTTTTAGCTTAAATTGCGGTTTTTTCAGCCATTAATCAAGTTTTTTATACCTGATTCGTTTAGGAGTTACATCACCCAAACGTTTTTTGCGGTTTTCCTCATAGTCAGAGTAGTTACCTTCAAAGAAATATACTTCCGAATTACCTTCGAACGCCAGAATGTGCGTACAAATCCTGTCGAGGAACCATCTATCGTGACTGATTACCACAGCGCAGCCACCAAAGTTTTCCAGTGCTTCTTCAAGCGCCCGTAAGGTGTTTACGTCAATATCGTTGGTAGGCTCATCCAGTAATAGTACGTTAGCACCTTTTTTAAGCGTAATGGCTAAGTGAACACGATTTCGCTCTCCCCCAGATAGAACACCTACCTTTTTCTGCTGATCGCCACCATTAAAGTTGAATTTAGAAACGTAGGCACGGCCATTTACAGCTTTATTACCCAACTGGATATTGTCCAAGCCATCAGTAATATTTTCGTAAACAGTTTTATCTGCATCCAGGTCATTGTGCATCTGATCCACATAGCCCAACTCTACAGTTTCGCCAACACGAAACGTACCGTTATCAGCCTCTTCCTGACCGGTTATTAAACGGAATAGCGTGGTTTTACCTGCACCATTGGGGCCTATGATTCCAACAATACCCGCAGGAGGAAGCGAGAAATTCAGGTTATCAAACAATACTTTATCGCCATACGTCTTCGTTACGTTGGTAGCCTCAATCACCACATTACCCAAACGGGGACCTGCAGGAATAAATAATTCCAATTTATCTTCTCTTTCTCTTCCGTCTTCAGAGGCCAGCTTATCGTAATTAGCTAAACGTGCTTTGGATTTTGCATGGCGCGCTTTCGGCGCCATCCGCACCCATTCCAATTCACGCTCAAGCGTTTTCTGGCGTTTGCTCTCGGTTTTTTCTTCCTGAGATAAACGCTTGGCTTTCTGGTCCAGCCAGCTGCTGTAATTTCCTTTCCATGGAATACCTTCACCACGGTCGAGTTCTAATATCCAGCCTGCTACGTTATCCAGGAAGTACCTGTCGTGGGTTACTGCAATAACAGTACCTTCGTAATTTTGCAGGAACTGCTCTAACCAATCTATACTTTCTGCATCAAGGTGATTGGTAGGCTCATCTAGTAACAATACGTCTGGTTTTTGGAGTAACAAACGGCACATGGCCACACGGCGGCGTTCTCCACCTGATAATACGCCTATTTTGGTTTCAGGATCAGGACAACGAAGTGCATCCATTGCTCTTTCCAGCTTAGAATCAAGTTCCCAGGCACCTGATGCATCAATTTTATCCTGAAGCTCACCCTGGCGGGCCATCAGCTTATCCATTTTATCAGGGTCGGAGTAATTTTCTTCCAAGCCAAATGCTTCGTTTACCTCCTCATATTCTTTCAAAAGTGCAGTCACTTCGGCAACACCTTCTTCCACTACTTCACGTACAGTTTTATCAGGATCCAGAATCGGCTCCTGCGCCAGGTACCCTACAGAGTAACCCGGAGAGAACACCACTTCGCCCTGATATGACTTATCCAGGCCGGCAATGATTTTAAGTAATGATGATTTACCTGAGCCATTTAAACCGATTACACCAATTTTGGCACCGTAAAAGAAGGAAAGGTATATGTTTTTTAGAACCTGTTTTTGTGGAGGGTAAATTTTATTTACTCCTGCCATTGAAAATATTATCTTCTCGTCAGACATATTGATTTATAAATTTTTACATGTTTTTTGAAACGGCGATCAGTATTTAGGTAGTATGTATCTGTTGTTCCAATTCGCACAAAGATAGAACACCGCCAAGAAAAAAGGATAAAATTTGATCACTTTGTTGGGGAGTTGTTTAGCATACCCTGATGTTTCATAAAAAAAGCGGCAGTTCTCTAGAACTGCCGCTTTTTTTACTGGTTAACTTTATGAATTAAAAGCCTAAACCGAGTGCGAATCCTCTGGCAGCTGTGCCAATGGTAGCACCTGCGGTTGCCGCGCCTGTTGTTAAGTTAATGCTGTAAATTTTCTGGGTTCCACCTACAGTAAGCAGTGCATAAGCCTGGCCACTAGTGCCGCCGATGTCAAAACCATTATTGGCTTCAACATTCACACCTAGCGCACCCACATCTACCAATGTTCCAGCGTTTGGCGGGTCTTGTTTATAGAGTCTGTCACCTGTCGAATCGATGTCGTACAACACTGTCGTAGCGGTTCCGGCGAAGTTATTAGTATATGCTGAGCCTGATATGGCTGCAGTGGTTATTGATATCATGCCGTCAACAGTTAACGAAGCATCTACCGGGTTAATTCTGAAATTCTGCCCATTGATGCCTACTATTCTAATCCTGTCGGCAAATGGATTGAAATCGAAACCAACCTGTGTGGCGGTAAGCAGTGTACTTAGCGGACCAGTACCTACCAAGGTTGCTGCACCAGATGATGCATTGATGGTATAAATACGGCTGGTACTTCCCAGAGCGTATAATTGTCCGTTTACAGGGCGCATATCGATTCCTAAAATACTCTCACCAGTCTGAATACCTGAAATGGTTTTGGTACTGATTGACGGTGTTGAAGCAAAGGGATTGAAAATGAGCAATTCATTATTGTTTGAAACCGCATATGCCACGGCTTCCGTCGGGATAGCAATGGCAGTAATTGTTGCACCTATATTGCCAATTTTAGCTGCTTTTCCCGTATTTAAGTCGATAGTATATAATGCGGAAACACCAGCACTGGTCATTGCGGCAATTGCTGCGGTACCATCAGGATTAATATCAAAACCACCTGTTTCATCAACATCATATCCAAGCGAACCTACTTCAACCAGTTTTCCATCATTTGGCGGATCTTGTTTGTAAAGTTTGTCTGTTGCTGCATCTATATCAAAAAGCACGGTTGTTGTTGCTCCGGCTTTGTTTTGGGTATAAGCTACAGACGCTACACGTGCATTGGTAGCCCCGTTAATTGACCCATCTGTTGCTGCAACTGTACCTGTTTCCGGATTTAAACGCAGGTTTTGACCTGTGTTCGTTACCAGGCGAATCCGGTCTACAGTAGGATTAAAATCGAATCCTACAGATGAACCTGAAATAGCCGGTGTGAATGCTGCCGTGGCAATAGATCTTGCAACCCCGGTTTTTTGATCAATAACATATAAGCGGCTAGTGCTTCCTATGCCATAAAGCTGACCTGTTGCTGGCCTGAAATCAATTCCCAGAATGGATTCTCCGGTTTGTAACCCCGAAATACTTACCTGTGAGACAACTGCATATGGATTTTTCGCATTAATTAATAGCAATTTGCTATCAGAGGTTAATGCATAAAAATTTAGGTCAGGTCCGGCAGTTAACATCTCCTGGTCGTTGCCTCTGTCTTTTTTACAGGCTGTAAATATAATCGGGCTCATTATGGCACACAAGGCCACAATGATAAAGTGTTTAAGTTTAATCATTTCAATAAGGTTTTAATAGAAAAAAATGTAATTGTATCAGATTAACAGGCCTTGTTTTTAGGCGGCTGAATCAAAATAGGAAGGTGGCAAATGGTAAGATTGAAATTATTTGCAAATAAAGTCGATGCTTGGTTTTTGGTATTGATGAATTCAAATTTAAATCCGGTAGGTACTATAATGTCGGCGATTTTTACTTTGTTTTCCGTTGAATCTTCCTTTTCCTGTTTTTCGCCGGAATCATTTTTGGAAACTTCTGTTAACAATTTTGATTCTGTCAGGGCGTAAACAGTAATTCTTCCTCCAAAAGCGGTGAGCAACATCATCATAATCACGAAGCGGTATGCAAAGAAGGACATTAATGCGATTTAATTTTAGTGTACATACGGGAAATTTGTATGCTCAGATTCTATAAGCTTAAAAAGCTTTTTGATTTTTGTCAAATAACCTAAAACATGCCTTTATGAGTTGCGGGCCGCTTTCCCCTAATACACCTCTGAATTTTCTTCAGACTTTCACTCAAAACGATTAGTGGCTGATTGTTGCAAAAAAAAAGGGAGCCAGATCATGACAATCTAGCCCCCATTCTTAATTAACGCTCTCTGAAACAAAACTAGATATCGATTATGAAGGTTTAATGAAGATTATTTTCTTTTAATAACGGCATTGTTCCTAAAACAAAACGGTATTGTTTAGGTTATTTCGATGGGAACTTTAAGTTAATGGAAAATTCGTCCTTTCAAAGTTGTAATTCACTTACTCGGTCCGCAATTGATGTCAGATTTTTTTGTTTTCCTGTCAAAAATTGTAAATTGCCTTAGTGAAAAGTTACAAATTGTCAGTTTCAGTGGCTGATGAAATACTTACAATACACAGACATTGATCAAATCAGTTTAAACTTCCTGCAATAAATGTGTTTTTAAAACTTAAAAAACACTTATTACGTAGATAGATAAAGGCTAAAATATTATTACCGTCGTTATTCCTGGGTAAGTATTGAGCAAGTTAATACGAGTAAAAGGGTGTTTATACACCTACATGGCGCAATTGTTGATAAAATAAAGAAAACAGTAAGTACGCTATTTATAATTAATTTTATAGTTTAGGGACGTAGCTGTTAAGAAAGGAATTATGGAAGCAAAATTTTCACCACAGGTTAAAGATGTGATCTCTTTCAGTAGAGAGGAAGCGCTGCGTTTAGGGCACGATTACATTGGAACCGAGCATTTATTATTGGGCCTCATCCGCGAAGGCGATGGTATGGCTATAAAGATTTTACGATCGTTGGGAGTTGATACTGGTAAATTGCGCCGCTCAATTGAAGATGCCGTTCGCGGTACTTCGAGTGTAACAGTTAATCTGGGTAATATTCCTTTAACTAAACAAGCCGAAAAAGTTTTAAAGATTACTTACTTAGAAGCTAAGATATTTAAAAGCGATTTAATTGGAACCGAACACTTATTGCTGTCTGTTCTTAGAGATGATGATAACATCGCCTCACAGATACTATTGCAGTATGGTGTTACTTATGATGTATTTAAACAGGAGGTAGAGGTGAACAAAAATGGTTTTAGGGACGATATTTCAAACAGCGCATCTACAGGAGGCGATGATGATTATCGTGAAGAGGAGAGCTTTAGTGCCCCTAAGAAAGTTTCCGATATTAAATCTAAAACACCTGTTTTAGATAACTTCGGTCGTGATTTAACCAAGGCAGCAGAAGAGGGTCGTCTGGATCCGATTGTTGGCCGCGAAAAAGAGATTGAGCGTGTATCACAGATTCTGTCGCGTAGAAAAAAGAACAATCCTATTTTAATAGGTGAGCCAGGTGTTGGTAAATCGGCAATTGCTGAAGGTTTGGCCTTACGCATCGTTCAACGTAAAGTATCGCGTGTACTTTTTGGAAAACGTGTTGTCACACTTGATCTTGCCTCACTGGTAGCAGGTACAAAATACCGTGGTCAGTTTGAAGAGCGTATGAAAGCGGTGATGAACGAGCTGGAAAAATCTACTGATGTAATTTTATTCATTGATGAGATTCACACTATCGTTGGCGCAGGTGGAGCTTCGGGCTCGCTGGATGCATCGAATATGTTCAAACCTGCTTTAGCAAGGGGTGAAATTCAATGTATCGGTGCGACTACATTAGATGAATATCGCCAGTACATCGAGAAAGATGGTGCGTTAGACCGCCGTTTCCAGAAGGTAATGGTTGAGCCGGCTACACCAGACGAAACCATTGAAATTTTAACGCGTATTAAAGATAAATATGAGGAGCACCATGGTGTAACTTATACTCAGGACGCGATTGAAGCTTGTGTGACTTTAACCTCACGTTACATTTCTGACCGTTTCTTACCTGATAAAGCCATTGATGCTTTGGATGAGGCGGGATCAAGAGTGCATTTAACCAACATTCACGTTCCGCAGAATATTATTGATATCGAAGCTAAAATTGAAGATATCAAGCTTGAGAAGAATAAGGTTGTTCGCAGTCAGAAATATGAAGAAGCAGCAAAACTGCGTGACACAGAGAAAAATCTGATTGAGGAATTAGATAAGGCTAAAGCCGAATGGGAAGCTGAAACAAAAACCAAGCGTTACGAGGTATCGGAAGATAACGTAGCTGAAGTTGTCGCCATGATGACTGGTATTCCGGTTCAGCGCGTTGGACAAACAGATAGCCAGAAGCTTTTGAATATGTACGATAAGGTTGCTGAGAAGATTATTGGTCAGGATGATGCGATCAAAAAATTAACGAAAGCCATTCAGCGTACAAGAGCAGGTTTAAAAGACCCTAAAAAACCAATTGGTTCATTTATATTCTTAGGTCCTACCGGTGTGGGTAAAACGGAGTTGGCGAAAGAACTTGCGCGCTTTATGTTCGATAGTGATGATGCATTGATTCAGATCGACATGAGTGAATACATGGAGAAATTTGCCGTATCACGATTAGTGGGTGCGCCTCCGGGATATGTTGGTTACGAAGAGGGTGGACAATTAACTGAAAAAGTAAGAAGAAAACCTTATGCGGTAATTTTACTGGATGAGATCGAAAAAGCGCATCCTGACGTATTTAACATCTTATTACAGGTTTTAGACGAAGGTCAGTTAACTGATAGTTTAGGACGTAAGGTTGATTTTAGAAATACAATCATCATTATGACTTCAAATATAGGTGCCCGTCAGCTTAAAGATTTTGGTCAGGGTGTTGGTTTCTCTACTTCAGCGAAAACTAACCAGGCAGAGCAGCATAGCCGTGGTGTAATAGAGAGCGCATTGAAACGTGCTTTTGCACCAGAGTTTTTAAATCGTGTTGATGATGTTGTAGTATTCAATAGCCTGGGTAAGGAAGAAATCTTCAGAATTATCGATATTGAATTGAAAGCATTATTTGGTCGTGTTCATACATTGGGTTATGAAATTGCCTTAACTGAAAACGCTAAAGAATATATAGCGGAGAAAGGTTTTGACAGCAACTTCGGCGCCCGTCCGTTGAAAAGGGCAATTCAGAAATATCTTGAAGATCCGATTGCAGAAGAGATTTTGAAGGGCGAGCTTACTGAAGGAGATGTTTTGGAAATTGATTATGATAAAACAACTGAAGTCATTTCAGTTGTGCATAAAAAAGGTGAAAAAGAAAAGGAAGCCCCTAAAGAGGAAGATTCTCCCAGTAAATAAAATGAAAAACTCCCAATGAAAATTGGGAGTTTTTTTTTTGCTTAATCACATCCAGGAATGTGAATATTTTTGTTTGGGCGTAAATATTTCTCAAAAATCGCTGTATCTTTCGACAAACAAACTTTCTAATGAAATCTTTGACTAACCAAATGATGTGCCTTGTGGTGCTTTGCTTTGCGTCATCCTGCAAGAAAGGAACTGACACTTCTGCTTCAGAAGCTTCCACAACCTTAAAAATCGAAGCATCGACTACGACAAATATTAACAATGATGCCCTTTTAAAACTGGTGAATGATACAAGACTGGCAGGCTGTACATGCGGTACAACCCCGATGCCTGCTGTAGCTGCAGTAACCTGGAATGCTAATTTAGCTTCAGCTGCGATTTATCAAAGCAACTACATGGCATCTATTAAGCAATTGGTACATACTTCCGGTAAGGGCGAAACTGTGGGCGACAGGGCAAAGGCTGCAGGTTATGTCTGGTTGACCGTTGGTGAAAACCTTGCTGAAGGACAAACGACAGAAGCGCAGGTTTTTACCGATTGGATTAAAAGTGAAAGTCATTGCAAAAACATCATGAATGCATCCTTCAAAGAAATGGGCGCAGCAAAATCTGGTGTTTACTGGGTGCAGGTGCTTGGAGCGAGATAATATCATAATCAATATTGAAGCCCTTTAGCATTTTAAGCTATCATCGCTTATTTGCGGTGTTATTATATGAGCTCCATTAACGCCTGGTAGTATCGCTCATAGTTTTGCGGATCAGTATTCAGGAAAAGAAACGGCTCTATAAGTTCCAACTCCATCAATAGAAATTCGTCCTGGACGAAAGTTCCGTCAACACGTGCATAAAGGCAATTTTTGGCAAACTGGTTTACATATTTCGCAGCTGTTTCGATGATATGGAGTTCAGGATGTTGCGGATGGACAGAGCCGCCATGTGCGGGTTGCACCCTAAAGTCTCCTGCCTTCGCTTTTTTGATTAAGGTGTGACTATATTTTCCATTGAAAAATACAAACGACCATTCTCCACTTTCCAGAATCTCAGGCAAAAATGGCTGAATGATAAAATCTTCTGTTTTCTTTAATTCATTCAATATTTCGTGGATTTCTGTTACGTTGGCCTTCGTTACCTTAAAGGTATTTTTCGCACCTCCACTGATACAAGGTTTTACGATCAGCTTATCCGAATTAAATTTTTCAAAAAAATCATTTAGATCTATCTGGTCGGCTGCGGTTACGAAAACACCAGGTGTAATTTTCAATCCTGCCTGTTCAATTTCTTTGAGGTAATGTTTATTGCTGTTCCAGCGAATGGTATTGACAGGATTTAATAGTCTGATGCTTTTTTGTTCCAGTAGATCAAGCCATTGATAAAAGTCTTGAATGAGATCGAAATAGTCCCATGGAGATTTCAAAATGGCAAGTTGATATTCATCCCAATTAACTGCCGGATCATTCCATATTACTTCTTCTATATCTAAACCTTTGGCTTTTAAAAATCCAAGGAGTTTGTCGTCTTCCGATTCAACAGTTTCGCTGTCGTAGGCTCCCAGATCCAGGTAGGTAATAAGTGCAATCTTCATGCACCTAAACTAAGTGAAAGAGGTGGTTTTTTCAAGCTTAGCTAAATTTATTGACGTATTGGTGATGCTAAAACAAGGTCATCTGACTCCTGGGAACTTTGAAAAGAGTATGATCTAATATGATATCGTTTTGGTTTAATCCGTTTAACCGGCTATGCAGCCTGAAATTGTCGCGAATCATTTTGGCAATATTTCCATCACCCCGCATCCTGTCGCCAAATCTGCTGTCATTTACATTGCCGCCATGACAGCTTTGGATCATGTGCCACACCTTATCAAACCTTTCAGGAAAGTTCTTCCGGAGCCAGTCTTCAAATATCTGCCCGATCGCGCCGTTTAATCTGACCACGGTATAACCTGCTTTAACAGCGCCCGCACTGGCTATTGCTTTAAGAATATTTGGAATTTCATGATCACTTAAGCCGGGCACGAGCGGCGCAACCATCACGCCCATCGGAATTCCGGCTTTGCTCAGTTCCTCAACTACTCTAAGCCGTTGTTTTGCTGTAGTGGTGCGTGGTTCCATTACCTGTCTTAATTCCTCATTCAAACTATTGATGGAAACATAAACCATACACAGGTTAAGTTTGGCCATTTCCTGCAGAATATCACGATCGCGCAGAATAAGCGAGTTTTTGGTGATCATGCCTATTGGCTGTTTATATTCGAGCGCTATTTCTAAAAGCTGTCTTGTGAGTTTAAATTGTCTTTCGGCAGGTTGATAACAATCTGTGTTGCCAGATAAGGAAATCGTGGCGGCATCCCAACCTTTTTTCTCCAGAAATTTCCTGAATAGGGCAGGGGCATCCTTTTTTACGATAATTTTCCGCTCAAATTCCAGGCCTGCACTATAGCCCCAGTACTGATGAGAATTTCGTGCGTAACAATAGGTACAGCCATGTTCGCAGCCCTGATATGGGTTCAGTGAATAAGCCATGCCCACATCCGGGCTATCCACTTTGTTTACTATGGTTTTTGAGTTTTCAAAGAGGAAGGTTGTTTTTCGATCACTTTCTTCCCAATCGTCAATTCCTTCACCGTATTCTTTAACATAAACATCTTTTAAAAATTTGTTATGCGGATTTACCTGAGCACCTCTTCCCTTAAAATATTGTTTTTCTTCGTCACCAATCATGATCTAAAATTACTAATTAAATTAGCAATTTGATCGGCTAGGTAAGGCTACTTTTCAACAATTTGCTATAAAATAATTCAATCACTTTCAGCGCATCCATCTCAGATGTTCTTATTTCTTAGGTAGCGGAATGTAATCCATGGGTACCATATCTGCGATTTTTTCATATGCCCAATAGCCTTCATAAAGTAATGAACGCGAATCATAGATACCGCCATTTTCGTAGAACCGAACAGGTCCTTCAGTTAAGTTGGCCACAGAGATCTCATTTTCGGGTACATCTAAGGGTCTGAAAATCCAGAAACCTGTTTTAGAATAAGCAAGAGATTCTTTTTCTTTGGTATATTGAATCAGTAAACCGTCGGTATAGTTCAGGTATCTGAGGTTTTGATTAAAGTAGTGTACGAGCGTATCCGTGAGTACATCGGCCCTTGAGAATTTATCAATAGTTCTTGGCATTTCCTTTTGTTTGGTCCAGAACGCCAGTAAAGCAGTATCTATCTTTCCTTTGTTTTGCCTGATTCCTGTTTTCTCAGCCACGGCTTTAATTTTTTCCAGGTTACCATTGATGAGGTATTCAGGATATCGGTTTGGGTTTGGGATTTTTACCATTTTGTTGATAATAAATCCTTCTTCCTGGCTTTTACCTGCATACAGTGACCTGAAAAAATGTTGTGATGAACCATAGTAGGCAACCTCACGTGCGGCGATATATTTCTTTTTTTTGGCTGCGGATGCTTTTAATTCCTCGAAAAAAGGATGCCCTGAATAATAAATGATGTGTGTTCTCGAGTTATATTCGAAATGATCGAGCATGTACTTTAAGCGATATCCCAGGGCTTTGTTTTCCACGACCAGAAATTCAGTTGTAGAAACAGTGAGTGTACTTTTGGTAATATCAAAGTCTACGTTCAAGACCTGTGGATTTAAAATTCTGCACTGCGTTGCATTTGGAGTTTTTCCGATGAAAAATTCCTTAAACTGGTTAATATATTTCTGACGATTGGGATCTGCCCGAACCGTAACCTCATCAAGTTGCGCAACATTTTCTTTCAGTACCAGATCAACCTCTACTGATTTGTCTGATATAATCACACTTTTGGAATAGGGCAGGTATCCAACAATCTGTACAAGTAAATCGTAGCTTCCGGGTTTCAGGTTAGTGAGCTTAAACCTCCCGTTGTTGTCAGCTACAGTAGCAACTTTATACCCACTCAGGTATATGCTTGCCCCCGGCAGGCCGTCCTTTTTATCCCTAACAATGCCACTGATGGAGAACGTGTTTTGTGCAAGTGCATTAGCGCCTAAAATGAAGAATAGCAGGGCGACTAAAAGGCGTTTATACATAATGACGAATGTAGCCAAAAGGCGGAATATTTATTAAAATGTTCAAATATATTTAACAATTTTAACACTTCAAGGCTTATTTTCCTGGTGGTATATAATCCATTGGAACGCTATCTGCTATCTTTTCCCAGGCCCAGTAACCTTCATAAAGCATTGCACGGGGGTTGTAAACACTACCATTTTTATAAAAATATGCCGGCGGGGATGTCATGTTGATCAAAGAGATCTGAGTATTGTTCAATTCTGATGGCCTGTTCACCGGCATGCCAATACGGGCTTTAAAACCTGAGCTTTCGCGCTCTTTGGTGTAGATCACATAAAGTACATTTGTGAAATCTATCTTTTTAATTTGATCATTATAACGGTGAACTAATGTGTCTGTTAAAATCTCCGCCCTGTTTAGTGCTGCAAAGCCTTTCGACTGTTTGGGTTTCGAAACAGTAACCGCAGTATTTGTAGTTTTCGGTGAACCAAACTGGTGTGTGCCTGGCAGGGTAAGCAAAGTAGAGGTAAATCCACCAACCTGTGCCTGGATAATGCTATCTGCAAGATTTTCCTGAACCTGATTTCTGATCAGTTTATTGATTATGAACCCTTCTTCTTTAATCGTGTTATTGAATAAGGCACTAAAAAAGTGTTGTGACGAGCCATTATAGGCTTCTGATCTTCTGATCGCCCATTTTTTCTTCTGGTTGTCTGTGCCCGGAAGGTCTTCATAATTAGGATAACCTTCATAATAAACAATTCTGGTTTTGTAATCGTATTGAAATTCTTTAACGAGATATTTGATTTTATAACCTAATGCTTTGTTCTCTATGATCAGAAATTCGTCGGACTGAACGGTTAGGGTTCTTTTTTCATTATCGTAATCAAAACGCAGGATTTCGCTGTTAAGCATTTTACATTTCTGAGCATTTTCAGTTAAGCCGATAAAATAGGTTTTAAAGGTATTTAGATAATGTAAGCGGTTGGGATCAGGTTTTATGGTTACATCTGACAATTGTGTTTCACTTTGTTCTAAAGTGAAATTGAGGTTTACAGGTTGATTGTTGATCACTACATTTTTATTAGTGGCCTTAAAACCAAGTAACTGTACCAGGATATTATAATTTCCAGCTTTTAATCTAAGGGCATATCTACCTTTATCATCAGTAGATGTAGCAATTTTGTAGTCGCTTACATACACACCCGTTCCCGGAAGTGGTTCGCCATTTTTGTCTTTAATGGTTCCGCTTAAGGTAATGGTTTGCTGAGCTTGAACTACGTAGCAGGCAAGGAGAAGAATAAAGAAAAGTAAAGACTTCATTTCTTAAAAATAACTAAATAATTAGTTTTATGAAAAAAATATTTACCTTAATAATTCTTTCGCATTTTCTATTGCCGAAGCACCAGGATTTCTTCCGCTCAACATCTCTGCAATAACGGCCACGCGTTCTTCTTGTTTCAGTTTACGGATACCGGTGGTTGTTTTACCTCCAGACTCATTCTTATGCACGAAGTAATGAGATTCTCCTTTAGCAGCAATCTGTGGCAGGTGAGTAATTGAAATTACCTGCATATTTTCTCCGAGAGCTGATATCACTTCTCCGACTTTCAGAGCCGTTTCGCCTGAAATACCCGTGTCAATTTCATCAAAAATAATGGTTGGGAGCGAAGTATGTTTAGCTAGCAGTGCTTTAATCGCCAGCATCAGGCGGGATAGTTCACCTCCTGAAGCGACTTTATTTACAGGCGCAGGGCTTTGACCGGCATTTGCCGTAAACAATAAAGTAATTTCATCCAAACCATCTTTGCCCAACTCGCCGAGGGGCTTTTGTTCCAGCACCAAACGGGCACTGGCCATACCAACATTTTTCAGCGTTTTACCGGTTTCATCCTCAACCACCTTAATCGCTTTTTTACGGTTTTGACTTAACTGGTTGGCTTGCTTTGTAAGCGTTGTTTTAAGCGCTTCAATTTCTTTTTGCAGTTTTTCAATGTTTTCATCTGATGAAAGCAATTGATTCAGGTTTTGTTCCAACTGATGCTGTAATGCCAGTAGCTCATCATTGTTGCTTAAACGATGTTTTTGCTGAAGAGAATAAAATAAATCTAAACGCTGATTAATGGTTTCCAGACGTTCGGCGCTATGCAGGGTATTTTCTTCAATAACTGAAACCTCATCTGCAATATCCTTGATTTCGATGATGGATGATTTAAGACGCTCAAAAAGTGTATTGATCGTGGAATCAAATCTCTCCACACCTTGTAGCTGTAGCTGAGCCTCTTTCAACATTTGCAAAGCCGATGGCTCGCTTTCAGTCAACAACCCTGTAGCAGTAAGCAAAGCTCTTTTTATGGTTTCTGCGTGCGTAAGTTTTTCAAGTTCAGTTTCAAGCTCTTCCTGCTCTCCGGTTTTGAGTTGCGCCTGTTCCAGTTCATTGAACAGAAACTGTTCATAATCTTGTTTGCTTCTCGCCTCATCTGCATCGCTTACCAGTTTTTTTAACCTGCTGCTTTCCTGCCTGAGCCTTTTATAACCTGCACGATAATCGCTAATCATCGTATTGTGACTGGATAACGCATCTACAATGAGCAATTGGAACGAAGCATCATTAATTTCCCGGGTAGCATGCTGCGAATGAATGTCGATCAGCTTTTCGCCAATTTGTTTTAATATGGTTAAATTAACAGGGCTGTCATTTATAAAAGCCCGTGATTTTCCATCTATTGATATCTCTCTGCGAAGTATACTCTCCCGCTCAAAATCCACATCACACTCTTCAAATACCTCTTTTAAATTTTCATCGGAAAGCACAAAATTTCCTTCAATCACACATTTTTTATCCTGGTTAAAGAAATACTTGCTTTCCGCCCTTTGCCCTAAAATAAGTGATAATGCACCGAGTATAATGGATTTTCCAGCACCCGTTTCTCCGGTGATAATATTCAATCCTCTATCAAATTCGATATCAAGGCTATCGATTAGTGCGTAATTACGAATAGAAAGTTTTTGTAGCATACTTGGTTACGAAAATACTAAAAGTTATTTCAACAGCCAGTATAAAACAAAAACAGCGGAGAATTTTCTCCGCTGTTTGAGCTGTTTGGTTTGATTAATTTTTAGACTTTTCTTTTTGTTCTGACTTTTCCATTTTGACTTTAAGTTCTTTTACTTCCTTATCGAATTTTTCTTTGAGTTTTTTATACTCTTCAGAATTTTTAAGCTTGAGGGATTCGCCGTTCAGGAATATAACATTGTCATTGTTTGAATCAAAAGTGTAGACATCTTTTCCGCTGTTAAAAGCAGTATCGAGCTTTAGCCGTCTCAGGTCCTTCAGCTTAGCGTAATTTTCATTCGTATAAAGCCTAACCTTTGTATCTCCTTTTAAATTTTCCACCGTAGGCAAGGCAGCAACGAGCTCACCAATTTTTTCAAATTTTGCAATAGCTTCTGGTGATGAATACTGTTTTGCAACATCTTCACCAAACTTCTGCCATTTAGCCTGTGCTTCAGGCGAGTTGTATTCTTTAGCGATATCTTCACCAAATTTCTTCCATTTTGCCTGTGCTTCGGGCGAAGAATATTCCTTTGCCACATCTTCACCGAACTTTTTCCATTTCGCTTGTTCTTCTGGCGAATTATACTTTTTTGCTAAGTCTTCGCCAAATTTTTTCCATTTAGCCTGGGCCTCGGGAGAATTGAACTGTTTATATATTTTAGCATGGAAAACCGAATCACGGAATTTGAAACCAGAATCAGAAGTGATGCGGAAGACATTCCGACCTGAAAATAATTCATTCGCATCAAGATCCTTTTTGATGCTATCCGGAATTTCTTTCATAGAGTTGTATTCTGTTCTGTTCCCATTTTTATCTATGGTGACTATTTTTAATTTGCGTTTTTTAGTAGTATCCTGGAATATGATTGTTTGTAAATCATTCGATTTATCATTAGAACTTATCACCTGTTCAACCACAGACTTTTTATTATCCTTGGTTTTCTCTGCGGGATTAATCCATGCAATCGAGAAAATACAGGCTATTCCCAGGGTAAGGGCAGCCATTTGTTGCTTTGCATTTAAATAATTCGTTTTCATATTGGTTATCCTTTTAATGCGTTGATATAAATTTTGTGTTTTCCCTGTTGCAGCCATTGCGTATGCAGGGCTCGATTTATCTTTAAGAAGTTCCAGCTTGAGCAGCGCATGTGCATAGTTCAGTGGTTTGCCGGTAATTTTCAGTACCAGATCATCGCAGGCATGTTCGCGTTCGATGTGGATAAACCTGCCGGCCATCCATACAAATGGATTATAGAAAAGCAACGTTTCAATAGCTGTTTTGATCAGATTTAACAGAAAATCGTTTCTTCTGATATGAGAGAGTTCGTGGATCAATATCGCTTCTACCTGATCATGATCCAATTGATTGACCAAGGCAACAGGAAACAATACCACCGGCTTCAGGTAGCCAATTACCAATGGAACATTTACTAAAGCTGACAGGTTAAACCGGATTTGTTTTTTAATGTTCAGCTGCGCGGTTACATGCGCAAAAATGTTCTTCCATTCGTCGGGAATAATACTCAGGCTATCTTTCTTTAATTTCGAAAGCTGTTTATAACCTTTTGCAATTACAAAAAGCTGTAATAAAATGCCAAGGATATAAAAGGCGACAACTACCGGAAAGTATTGCTCTGCCCTGCTGGCGAAACTAGGAGGGAGGTTGTTGAAATACTGGTACGCCTGAATTTGATCTGTGCTAAGCCCGGGAGACTGCTTAGGGGCGGTAATCATAATTTGCTGAAAAAAATTATAGGCAAAACCTGCAAACATGAAGATAATTGAACCAAAAGCGAGGTTGTGCTTGTGTTTGGCAGCTAGCTTAGGCAGGCTAAGCATGATAATGAATAGGATACCATAAATGATGGCGCTTTGCCAGAGGGAGTTTAATATACTCCAACCAAATGCTTTAACAAACTGTTGTACTAAAGTTTCCATAATGGTGATTTTTGGGTTCTTCGACTTATTTCAGGCTATCTAAATATTTTTTAATTTCATCAATTTCATCCGCACTTGCACTGTGATTACCTAGTGCCTGCATCACAAGCCTTGCAGCTGAACCATTGAAAACATTATCAATCATTTTATTTACCAGTTGTTTTTCCGTTTTATCCTGGTTTACAATTGCCTTATAAATGTGTGTTTTCTGATTGGTATCTCTTTCTACCATACCTTTCTCGTGCATGATTTGCATCAGTTTCAAAGTGGTGGTATATCCGGCATCCTTTTTATTCAGCGCTTCATGAACTTCCCTCACAGTTGCCCGGTCTCTTTGCCAAAGCACCTGCAGGATTTCCATTTCGCCTTCTGTTGGTTTGATGTTACTGGCTGTCATATTGTTACACGTTGTACGAATTATTTCGTAATCAAATGTACGAAGATATTCGTATAAACAAAATATTTTAGAAAAAAATTATTGATGTTCAGTTTTTTTGCTCCCATGGAGCTCAGGAACATGGATTCGCCTCTGCATCAGGCCAGGAAATCTATTGATTATTGTTTTAGTCCCTCGTATTTTCCGATATTTGCAGGATCAATTTCGGCCAGCATATTGTAAGCTTTGATTCTTTCCTGCGTATTCAGTTTAGACAGGACATTGGTTACTTCTTCGGCTTTTGAGGCGAAGTAGACATTTGGAAAAATAGAGCCCAGTTTTTGTTTATCCATTTCCTGTAAGGCAGGCAACGCTGCTACTATTTGCGTAAGGCCCTTGTCGTTATCGGTTAATTGATCCAGGCCATTAAGGTGGTAGCTGTAAATGAAATTCCTTAACTCTTTGAAAACCGGATTTAGAACATTTTCATTGAACCAGAAACGATTTCTAAGTCCGTCGGCTGCTTTCCAGCCGGTATTTCCCGAAGCCTGAGCGAGGTTAATGATATTCTGTGCTTTTTTAAAGTATGGTGTTCCTCCCATACGGGCGAAGCTGTCTTTATCCAATCCAATAATAGTATAAGCATAGTAGGTGAGCAAGGCGCTGATATTGGAAATGTAGTTCTGGTCTGAAAAATCTATGGTAGAACCATCATTAAAACTGAAGTCGAAGTTTTTATCGCTCATATTCAACAAAGTGCTGTTATAAGTACTGTTAAAAACAGGTCGGCTACTTTGAATCTGTGCTTCAGCGGTATATCCTGATCCGCCATCCCATGAATTGATGGTAATGATAAAACTGCAATCTATACGTTCATTGGGTCTGTAGTTTTCATTACTGAACTTGTTATTGTTTAAAAAATCACGGATTGTTTTTTGCAATGCCTCTAAACCAGGTTTGCTAATGTTGGAAACCTGAGGTGCCAAAACTGTAACCCGGGCATTAAGCTCCTGGGCATGTATTTTGCCGGTAACCAACAATAATAATATCCAAACGATTTTCTTTATCATCTTACAATTTTAAGATAGCCTCACAAATGTCTTTAGCAACAGCAACTTTCGATTTTGTTTCAAAGGTGGTACGTTGCAATGCTTTGTTAAAAATAGTAATTTTATTGGTATCAGATTTAAAACCTGCTCCTTTATCGTTTAAAGAGTTGAGTACTACAAGATCGAGATTTTTCTTTTCCAGCTTTCCCTTGGCATAGTTTTCTTCATCGTTCGTTTCAAGCGCGAAGCCAACCAGGATCTGCCCGGGTTTCTTTACTTTTCCGAGTGAGGCCAGTATATCGGTTGTTTTTTCCAGTTCCAGCACCAGCTCATTTTCCTGTTTTTTAATTTTCTGGGTTGAAACCGTCTTAGGGCGGTAGTCTGCTACGGCTGCACACATGACGGTGATATCTGTTTCAGGAAACAGGGAAGAACAGGCATTCAGCATTTCTTCGGCACTTACCACGTCGACCCTTTTTAAAGACTGTTCAGTCTTCTGGGCGGTTGGACCAGCTATCAAAGTTACTTCTGCGCCCAGCCTTGCCAGTTCATCAGCAAGGGCAAAACCCATTTTACCGGAAGAGTGGTTGCCAATGAAACGCACGGGGTCAATCGCTTCATAGCTGGGGCCTGCTGTTACCATCGCTTTTTTCCCAAACAAGGGAAGCGATTGTTTAATGGCATTGGTTAAGAATGAAACAATTTCTTCAGGTTCGGCCATTCTACCTTCGCCGTAAAGTCCGCTGGCCAGTTCGCCGCTTGTAGGATAAATGATGGTATTTGCGTAGCTCGTAACCCTGGCAATGTTTTGCTGGGTTGTTTCGTGCTTCCACATATCGAGATCCATTGCCGGAGCTACATAAACAGGGCACTTAGCCGAAAGATAAACTGCAGTGAGGAGATTATCGCATATTCCGGTCGCCAGTTTTGCCAGTGTGTTTGCGCTGGTGGGCGCGATGAGTATGAGATCAGCCCAAAGACCCAATTCTACATGGTTGCTCCATACCCCGGTTTCTTCTTCGAAGTATTGGGTGTATACCGGGTTTTTAGAAAGCGTAGCAAGGGTGAGTGGCGTAATGAAATTCGCGCCATCAGGGGTTAAAATAACTTTGACGTTTGCACCAGCTTTAACCAAAAGACGAACCAGAAAGGCCGACTTATAGGCTGCAATACTGCCACAAACGCCAAGTATTATGTTTTTATTGTTGAGCATTAAGCAAGGAGTTTAAAGCATAGTGCAAAGAGCATACTCTAAACGCTCGGCTCCAAACTCCATGCATTGTGCCAATATTATTTTTGTTCTTTAGCAGGGTTTCTGTGGTAAACTTTACCATTCAAAAACTCATCCATCGCTACTAAAACAGGTTTAGGCATGCGCTCGTAGTGCTTGCTGATTTCAATTTGCTCACGGTTTTCGAAAATTTCCTCCAAATTATCGTTGCTTGATGCAAATTCTGCTAATTTACCGTGCAACTCCTCTTTAACGTTGTTCGAAATCTGATTTGCTCTTTTAGCAATTACAACTAAAGACTCATAAAGATTGTCTGTAGTTCTATCTAAATCGTGCACATTTCTGGTAACTGTAGTGTTTGGTACAGCAGGTTTGTTAGTATTCATGTATTACTTGTTTTTAATATTCGTTATTTCTGATTTGTTTGGAGGAGTTGCAGACACAGTGTCTTTAATCTTTCCGGTTCTAATCAGCATTTGTCTGTATTTTTCCTGCTCATTATTATTGAGCGCAATTTCCTGTTTTGTCAAAACGATCCCTGCTTCGGCATCAGCTTTTAATCCTTTAGCATCTTTGGAAAAAGGGCTGTCGGGATATTTGTCAGCAAAAGCAGTATATAAAGAGATTGCTTCGTTAAAGCGGTCTTCCTGACGGAATAAATAACTGTTTTTAGCATACAGATATTGTGCCCTTATCATTAGGAAATCCATTTCTTCGGCATATTTTATATCCGGATAGTCTCTTTGTGCGTTTTGAAGTGCAATAACTGCTGCTCTGTAATTATCTACATTACTCGGGCCTGTTGTTAAGTACATCTTCGCATTTTCAAAAGCCTTGTCTTCCAGTTTTGTTCTCAAATCAGCGATATACTTGCCTGCTGCCGCTGCACGGTCGCTTGTAGGGTATAAGTTGATAAACAATTGAAGCGCGTCAATAGCCTTATAGGTGTTCTCCTGGTCTAGCGAGAAAACAGGTGACTCCAGGTAATAGCAGTATGCGGCCATATAACGGGCTTCCTCTGCATTTTTACTTGCCGGATAAGTATCTGCGAAGCTTTTGAACTGATATCTTGCAGTAGTATAATCGCTTAATCTATATAAGGTATAAGAGTAGTAATAATTTAAATCTTCTGCTTCTGCACGACCGCGGTATTTTTGAGAAAGGTCTTCAAAAAGCACAAGTGCCTTACTATAATCCCTTTTGTTGTACAGTCGAAGGGCTTCCTGGTATTTTTTTGCAACGTCATTACTCGCTCTCAATTTTTCGAAACGACTTTTACAACCCGCAATACCTAAAGCGGCTACAAATACTAAAATAATTAAGTGTTTAACTTTAAACATTCTGCAAAGATAATTAATAATACGATAACATCAATAAAAACAATTCGCCGCTAAGCTATGCAAAGCAATTCACTACCTATATATAGTTAACAATTTTTAACAAAAGCGAATTTGTTTAGTTGTAGTGCTTTGAAGGCACTATCGACGCGGTCTACACATGTATCTCAACATCATAGGATGGTTTGAATGACTTTAAACAATCCATAACGGTCCTTTGTAGTATCGGCTTGTTTTAACACGTGCTGCTTGTCCATTCTTTCAATCCCTCAAACAGAAACTTATATCGTCTATTGCTATTAATCAATCATACGGTTGATGCTGCAAAAAGTCGTGCAGACGCTTATATATCTGGATACACTCATAACCCTTAGGTCGGCGTTTATTCGTCGATTCGTCACTGTTTGGTCGGGTACAATTGTCACAAGCCCGACCAAAGTCCGACTTAGCAGTGACGAAAGACAAAATACTGGTACCAAAAAATAGCCTTTAATACTTTGTTTTAATGTTGTTTTATACTTCTAATTTGCCTCAGGACCAAAAGTGTACCTATCAAGTGTGTATACAGATTTCAGGGATAACCTGGCTCTTTTTTGCAAATTGGCGATGTAGTATATATAGCAGTACAGTATCGGGCAGTAGCCAGTAGTGCTTTCCTGATAGGTTTAAATGGCCAGCGGCTTTTGCATACAAATTTCTTTTAAAAATGTTTGAGTGATTGGTAAATTTTTGAGACTGTAAAACAGTACTTTAGGATGTTGATCGTATAAAAGCTTAAAATATATTTGCCGGGTGGTTATTTTTTTCTACTTTTGCATCCCGCTTCGGAGGAAGGGATTGATTGAAAAGGTGGTTCAAGATGATGTGAGAGGGGAAAAGTCCAGAGATTTATTTTAAAATAAATTTGCGGAAAACAAAAAGATGCTTACCTTTGCAACCCGGTTCGGAAGAACGGAAAGCCAGTAAACTGGCAGATTGAAATAGCGGAGATAGAGAAAAGAAAGAGGCAAACAAATAAAAAATATTTTATTTGGAAGTTAAAAAAAGTTTTCTACCTTTGCACTCCCAACCGAAAGGAAGGGAAGAAAAGCTGAGCGGCGGATGTCGCGGATGAGCAAATGAAAAAAGATTGAAACAGACGAAAAACACGCTAAGACGAATACGACTTAAGCGAACTGAAGACTGA
>NZ_LECU01000003.1 GCF_001027745.1 Pedobacter sp. BMA | reverse complement strand
TTAAAAATCGTGTTAGGACTTAATACACCTCCGTGAACACCAATTGACCAGGTACGGAACTGGGTTGGAGAAAAGCGACCAGTTGTAGTCATGTTAGCGTCTTGCGCAAACAATTGTGATGACAGGCCCAATAAAGCAATCAACATTGTTGATTTTGTAAATTTCATGTTCATGTTGTTCATTTTTAATTTGGCTTAACAACAGGAACCAATAATTAATGTTTCAGGATCGTTACAAAAATCATACAACCTGCAGTTTTGTGGCTTTCGTAGAACTTTGTTAATAATGCAGTAAACTACGCCTTTGGAATAGAAAACGTTATTTTCAAATTCGTTGTCAGTTCAGATTTAATCAAAGTCGCTTAACATATCTCCAATATCAGTCAATTGAATTTACTATATTACAATTAATCATCGTCGTCCTTTTTTCTCTTTTCCAAAATCACAAAGGCGCTTCGCTTAGGCGCAGGCATTACAGAATTTTCACCCTTCACTGATTTCCAGATCACCTCATTCAAATCCAGGTCGGGCGCTGAGTCTTCTTTGGCAAAATTGAAAAGTTCTGATCGTCTGCTGCTCTCATTAATGGCTACGTTTCTGTTATTCAGATTAATCAAAGGCGTGATGGCATTATATGGTGTGAAATCCGGTTTGGCCATAAAACATTCAAACAGCGGAACTGCGGCAGCATCATATTGACTCATCGGGGGTAAACCCAGAATCAGTTCCATCGTTCTTAAGAATCCCGAAGTAGAATACATGGTGTGAACAACTGATTTTCTTTTTACGTAGGGGCCGATTACATAGGCCGGAGACCGGTGTGCATCCACATGGTCCGGGCCGTTCTGGGCATCATCCTCCAGAATAAATACCACAGATTCTTTCCAAATCGGGCTGTGCGAAAGCCTTTCCAATATTCTCCCAATAGCAAGATCGTTATCTGCCACTGCAGATTGTGGTGAAACTTTTCCTTTTTTCTGTCCGCTGGTATGATCATTCGACACCCGGAGCGTACTGAATTGGGGAACGGAACCTGCAACCAAAAGAGAATCAAAATCATGTATCCAGGCATCAGCCCTTACCTGATCGGTGATGTCCATATCAAATCCCGGTGAAGCGGGACACATATGTCCTTGAAGCGACTTTATATTTGCTTTCGCGTAATCTCCGAATTCACCATAGCTGCGGTAGCTCACTCCAGCTCGCTGACAATAATCCCAGATAAAGCCATCTTTCGGATAAGTTACCGGTCTGCCGCCTTCAAAAGTCGTACTTCCGCCACGCGCGCCGTAGCTTGTAGGCCATGTTTTCTCTACCACATCAGTTGCATAAGCGGCCATACTCCAGTTATGCCCGTCAGCGCTCACTTCCGCATCCACATAGAAATTATCCAGTAACACATAGTTCTCCGCAAAAGCATGCTGGTTCGGCGTAATTTTTTTTCCAAAAAGCGTCAGCGTCGAATCGCCGTTACCTTTTGCCACATCTCCCAGCACCTGATCATAAGTGCGGTTTTCTTTGATGATGTAAAATACATGCTTAATGGGCGATTTCTCACCCTGCCTACGGGGAATTGGATTTCCTGCTTCGCCATCCGCTATTGTGGCTTTCTTATCAGTGAAGGGAGTATTGGCATAAACCTGCCGGGTGTAAGTTTTTAATTGCTCAGGCTTAGGCACATCAATAAAAGACAAACTACCCTTAAATAAACCTGCGATATACTGAAGCTTGTTATTGGCCGTGCTTCCCATTTGATAGCCACTGTTATCGGCCTTTGAAACCGGCTGTGGCCCCTTAGGATTTGCCATGGAGGTATTGCCTTTACCATTAGAAACCAAAATCTTTGAGCCTGTAACCTTAACGCTAGTAGGGTACCATCCAACAGGAATAAAGCCCTGACTTTGACTGGTTCCAGGGCGGCTGACATCAAAAACTGCCAGACAGTTATTGTCTGCATTTGCAATGTAAAGGGTTTTTTCGTTAACACTCAGGGCTAAACCGTTTGTGGTTGAGCCTGTTAATTGAGTTGCATACAAAGTGGTGGCGATTGTTTCGATAACTTTATTGGTTAGCGTATTAATCACCGAAACAGAATTATCATTTGCATTAGCCACAAACAAATAATTCCCCTTTCTATTAAGCAAAAGTTCGTTTGGATGATCGCCGACAGGAATGGTTGACATTATTTTTTCTTCAGCGGTATTTACTACTGCCACCGCGCGACCTCCCCACAATGAAATGTATAATTTAGATTCATCTGATGAAAGGACACAGCTGTATGCGATCGCCGGCAATTGAATTTTTCCTGTTATTTGTTTACTTGCAGGATTGATTAAATAAAGGCAACTGTCTTCTTTGGTTACGGTAAAAAGTTTTGTGCCTGATTTATTTACCGCAATGCCTGCGGGGCTTATTTTGCTCTTTGGCCAGGGCTCCCCAAGTTTTATGGTATCGCTCTCTGCAAGCTTTTGATTACGGATCGTGAATTTAATAATGATGTTATCGTTCCCCCCCGATACATACAGATGATTTTCATCTTTGCTGAATGCAAGGCCGTACCATGATTTAGCCAAAGTCTTTTCGTCAAGTACTTTTTCACTTTTAGCATCTATCAACTGCAGCGATTGGGTACTTTGTCCGTTATTGGTAATCGCTATATATTTTCCTGAAGTACTCACCTGCATATTCAATGGTAAATCGCCAAGGGGAATAGAATGCCCTGCCGGACTTAATTTCCAGCCGTTAGGTAGAAGAACCTGTTTGGTATTCTCAATTTTCCCAGGCCATTGAGCATATGCCCCCTGATAGATAATGGTGATGATAAACAGGGCGATGTATTTTTTCATTGTAAATATTTAAATTATGGATGCAGGTTAAAAGGTATCAAGCGAAAACAAAATTGCAGATCAGCGATAAAACATGTAAACCGTTAGTAATTTTCAAAAGTAAGTTCGGAATGTTAATCCAGTATTAAAGTTGTCCTAAAAACAAGAATTTTACAAACAAGCATTTTGCCTTATTGCATGATTTCGCCAATCTTTATTTGTTTTCATTTCTTACTAACCATCAACGCTGAAAGATTGCCTTATTTTTAAATTGGATGCAATTCGGATCTCCATTTCAGAATGTAAAAAATATGATATATTTAACCGAAAAATTTTACATTTACCATCGCATGAGTCCCCATTACAGTGAATATGATGATCAGAAGCTCGTTGCGCTGTTAAAAGAGCGGGATGATGTCGCTTTCGCTGAAATCTATAACAGGTACTGGCCAATCCTTTATAAGCATGCCTACCGGATGTTGAAAGATGACAGCGAAAGTGAGGATGTGGTGCAGGAAGTGTTTACTAATTTCTGGCATAAAGCACCTTCCCTACAGGATGATATTACATTGGGTGCTTACCTGTATGTCTCTACCCGGAATGCAATACTGAACTTCTTCAGTAAAAATAAATCCCACAGTAGCTACGTCAATGATCTAGCTGTATTTATGGAAACCAGTCAGGAAATCACTGATCACCTTATTCGCGAGCGTATTTTGGCCCGCCTCATCGAGGATGAAATCATGAGGCTTCCGGCTAGGATGAGAGCGGTATTTGAGCTGAAACGAAAACAAAATTTGTCTTATAAAGAGATTGCTGATGTCATGAATATCTCTGAACTTACCGTAAAAACACAAATGAATAAGGCAATATCTGCCTTAAGGAAGAAATTTGGTAATCATTTGCCAATATTTATGGGTGTTTTTTGGTAATGTTGCTATAATTTAATACAAAAATAACTTTTTTTTAATATCCTATACAACATTGCCCTCAGTTAACTGTCATCTTTATATATCATCTATATAATGAATGAAAACTAACGCTAAAAAGTTAATTAAACGTTACCTGAATAACGATCTTTCGCCGCAACAGCAGGCGAAACTGGAAACCTGGTATCTGCTGAAGGCAGAGGAGGCAGATACGCATGCGCCAGAACCAGACTTCGATCAGATCGATACCCGGCTATGGCACCGTATTCTTCAGGATACACAACATTTCACCCCCAAAGAGAAGTCTCTAAAATTAAAATACCTTTTTGCCCACGCAAACAAATATGTCAGAATCGGTATTGCTGCAAGTTTGCTGCTCATTGCAGGTTCTGGTTACTTTCTTCTGAATCAAAAAAATATGGTAAACGAAAGATTTACCATTTCAAAAAGACTAGATCTTGCACCAGGTGCAGACAAAGCAATTTTACAACTGTCTGATGGCAGGAAAATAATACTGAATCAGGATTTAGGTACCCAGGTAGCTATAGAAGCGGGTGTTGAAATTACCAAGTCTTCCGATGGCACGCTTACTTATAAAGCATTGCCAGGCAAAGCTGGCTCAGCAGGCTTTAATACCATTAGCACTCCCGCAGGGGGTCAGTATGCCGTCGTACTGCCGGATGGCTCCAAGGTTTACCTGAATGCAAAATCTTCCCTTCGTTATCCAACCGCTTTTTCATCTACAGCAAGAAAGGTAACGCTTAGCGGCGAAGGTTATTTCGAAGTTGCCCACCAGGAACAGAAAGGCAGGGTTTTACCATTTATTGTATCGGTAATACAAGGGGATGTGCCAGCTCAGGAGGTGCAGGTATTAGGTACCCATTTCAATATCAATGCGTACCAGGATGAACCCATTGTAAAAACCACACTACTGCAGGGAAGTGTAAAAGTGGCTGCTTCTGATGGTCAGCAAGTGATGTTAAAACCTGGTCAGCAGTCGGCACTCGCAGCCGGACACCTTCAGCTTTCAAAAGCTGATAGTGAGATGGCCATCGCCTGGAAAAACGGAGAATTTGTATTCAGGGAAGATCTGCGCAGTGCACTTCGAAAAGTAGCACGATGGTATGATGTAGAGGTGGTGTATGAAAAAAGTGCCCCGGAACAGTTGATGCTTGGGGGCTGGATGTCCAGAGGAACCAATATATCTGAAGTGCTCAATCATATTCAATTAACAGGAAAAGTACACTTTAAACTGGAAGGAAGGAGGGTGATCGTTTCTGAGTAAAGCCTAAACGATACCGGATGAAAAACCAGGAATGCTTGCAGGCATCCCTGGATAAATCTGGCTGTCGACAATTAATTATCAACTATTAACCGCATAGGACCCGACCTTCGAACTTCTGGCCTTTGCAATAACCAAACAAACAAATGTATAAAAATTTTACTTCACCCCGGCTGCCTGCCAGGCAGTTCCGTAAACTGCTACGTGTTATGCGACTAACAGCTGTGATCCTTCTAACCGCATTGGTGCAACTCAGCGCTGCAACGATGGCGCAAAGGGTTTCTATTGTAGAAAAAAGTGTGCCTTTAGAGAAGGTGCTCAAAGAAATTCGCAAGCAAAGTGGTTACGATATTATCTATGATCTTAACATTGTACTGAATGCCAAACCAGTATCTATTAGCGTCAACCAGGTAAACGTTTTTGAGGCAGTTCAAAAATCTCTTAACGCCCAGGACTTGACTTTTTCTGTCGACGGTAAAACCATCATCATCAAAGAACGAAATGCAATCGATAAACTAACTGATATCATTGACGACCATAATGTTAAAATAGTGGTCAGAGATTCATTAAACCGACTCTTGCCAGGCGCTAATGTTTATAATAAAACCATGAATAAAATGTATGTTACCGATAAAGCAGGGGAATTGGTGATCAAAGATATTCCGGCAAATGGTTATGTACTGCAGGTTTCCTATTTGGGCTATAAAGGCGAAGAAATTTTTGTTGATCGAAAAACCATCACTTATTTAGTAACACTGAGACCAGTATCTGCTGTTTTAGAAGATATCAATGTAGTTTCCAATGGTTATCAAAAAATTAGCAAAGAGCGGGTTGCAGGTGCATACACCGTAATTTCAGGTAAGGAACTGGAAGCAAACCCTGCTGTTAATATTCTCGAACGCTTAGAAGGGCAGGTTGCCGGGGTTAAATTCGATATCAAGGGAAATAGTGTTCAAATCCGTGGCGTAAATAACTACAGTGGCGGTAGTGGCATTCCGCTGATTGTCCTGGACGGGTTTCCATTAATGAATTCAAGCGATTTGGCAATGCTAACTAAGCAGGTTGGCGGGAATACTTTTGGCAATTCAGTCATCAGTAATGTAAATATCGCGGATATAGAGCAGATTACATTTTTAAAAGATGCTTCTGCAACGTCAATCTGGGGTTCAAGAGCTGCAAATGGCGTAATTGTGATTGAAACTAAAAAAGGCAGAAAGATAGCACCGTCCTTAAATGTAAGTTACCTTTTCGGTATCTCTAAGAATCCGTCTATCGCCGATTTGCACTGGATGAATAGTGCACAGTATATCGATTTGGAACAGGAAATGGTTGATAAAGGATTGCTTGTAGATCCGGCAGCGGCACCAGCATCGAGTGCCATTTACACGCCAAATAATAGTGAGGCTACCGAATGGATGTTTAAAGTAAAACGCGGCACGGCTACAATTGCCCAGCGTGATGCAGCTTTGGCAGAAATCGGATCGAGAGATGGAATGGCGCAAATAGAAAAATATTTGTTGCAGAACGCGGTGAACCACCAGTACAATCTTTCGTACTCCGGTGGGTCAGAAAGCAGTACCTATTATATCTCTGGCAACTACACGAAAGATACCCCAATTTTTAAAAGTAACTATGGCGAAAACGCATTCGTTAATGCCAATACCTCAACCGATTTTCTGAACAAGAAAATTACCCTGAGGGCTTTAATTAATTACCAGTATTCAAAATCTCAGTACAACGCTGCGGCAGTTAATGGGCTTTCAGTAAGCACTACGGCACTTCGTCCTTATGACTTATTGGTAGATGCCAATGGTAATAGTATTGGACGAAACATCATTATCCGTGAATCTTTAGCCAATACGATGGTATCGCAAGGTTATCTTCCTTTTACCTATAATACGTTAGATGAGTTAAATTATTCCAACTCTATTTATAAAACCAATGTTTTCAGAATGAGTGCAGGTTTAAATGGTAAAATCGCCAAATGGTTAAACGCTGATGTATCGGTATCCAACCAGCGAATGATAGAGAATGCATACACCCTGGACGAGCTAAACAGTTACGCAGGTCGGATCCTGGTTAACACGTTTACGGTTTTATTGAATGGTAAAGCTTCAAACACGGTCAATTACGGGGGCAGATATATCACTAATGGCAGGACGTCTTCTGAAACGTCTTACAGAGGGCAATTAAATGCTGATTTGAAGATTGCTGATAAACATCAGATCAATGCCATTGCAGGCGCTGAAATAAGAGAAACCTTTTCTGATAATACTTCAGAAACCAGGTATGGCTACAATGCAGATACACGGTCGGTTATTACCGTTAATCCTACCGTACAGTATCCAACCATGTATGGTTACTCGCAATCGCTTGGTGCAAACCTCAGTAATTTAACCAGCTACAGAAAACGTTATTTATCTTATTACAGTAATGCATCTTACAGCTATGATGATAAATATTTTGTAACAGGTAGCGTTCGCTTTGATGATTACACACTTTTAGGGTTGGATAGAAGCAAAAGGGCGGTTCCATTCTGGTCTGTGGGATTAAGATGGAATGCAAACAGGGAAGAATTTATTAAAGATTTAAGCTGGTTAAATACTTTTGGCGTTCGTGCTACATTGGGTACAAGTGGTGTTGTACCACAGGCAGGAACAAATATTGCCATTATTAATGTCACAGGAACTGATTTCAGAACCGGACAATCTATTGCAAGCATTGAAACACCAGCAAATTCTGATCTTGGTTGGGAAACGACCAAAATGGCCAACCTAGGTGTTGATTTTGGATTTTTTAAAGGCAGATTAGGCGGTAGTTTTGATGTGTATACCAAACGTACCACAGGAATATTGGCTGCATTCGCCTATAATGCAACTTATGGCTGGTCTAATTTATCTTTCAATAGTGGTACATTAACCGGAAATGGTTACGAGTTCTCTATCAATGCTGAAATATTAAGAGCAGGAAGGTTCAGCTGGAAATCTTTGCTGAATTTTGGATACAATACCAACAAGGTTACCGAGTTAAGGTATGCAAATAATGCGAGCACAATTGCGGGTACGAGCGCTACTATCGAAGGGATGCCATTAGGTTCGCTTTATGTTTACCGTTGGGCAGGCCTTGATAATAAAGGTCAAGCGCAGATTTACGACAGGAACAATAACATTATCAACAATACGACCAATTTAACCAATTCGTTTACAAAAGAAGATTTAGCTTATGTAGGCCGGCGGTATGCCCCTTACACTGCCGGGTTTAACCACAATTTCAAATATGGTCAGCTGGATTTGGGTATCAGGTTTACCGGTTATTTTGGACATGTATTCTTAAAAAATGCCATTACCAATTATCCAACCACAGCCGATTTTGCTTATACGGGCGTACTTGGCCGTCAGGGTGAACTGGCCGAACGATGGAGAAAACCAGGTGATGAGGCGACTACCGATGTGCCGGGAATAACAGGGGTAAATTTTAACAGTATCAACCGCTACCGCTTTTCTGATGCTTTGGTAAGAAGTGCAGATAATATCCGCCTGCAGCAAATCTCCTTATCTTACAGTGTTCCGCAACGGTTCCTGCCACGTAACACAGTAAAATCAATATCTCTTTCTGCCAATGTCAGGAATCTGGGAATTGTCTGGCGGGCAAATAAAGATGGGATTGATCCTGAATTTATCAACACCGGAAATTTCGGTAGTGTAACCCCTACACCAAGTTATGTTTTTGGAATAAACGCCACACTTTAATTAACATGAAAAAAAGATATTTAATTATTTGGTTTGCGCTGGCTGTTGCCATGGCAGGCTGCAGAAAATATGTAGAAATAGATCAGCTGTCTATCAGGACGTTGAAATATACTTCTGATTTCAGGTACACCTTAAATAATAACAATGTGCTCGAAGGAACATTTTCTTACCCTATTTTATCGGGCGATGATACTGAAATTAACGATGCCACAAGGCAAAACAGCCTTGGCGATATTCTAAGCAACGTTTATACCTGGGCAGCAAAGTATACGTCAGAGTCGCAAAGTGATGGCGATTGGGAAAAGCAATATAAAACCATTTACACCTGCAATGAGGTGTTGGAAGGCGTTTTAACTTCGCAGGATGGCACAGAAGCTGAAAAGCAAAAGCTTTATGCCGAAGCCTTGGTGCACCGTGCCTATGCATACCTGATTTTAGTCAACATGTATGGCAAGCAATATAACGCGGCTACAGCCTCAGCTGATTTAGGGGTGCCTTTGTTAACCACACCCAATTTATACACCAAATTAAACAGGGCATCTGTTGCTGATGTGTATGCGCTTATCCTGAAAGATTTAAGATCTTCGGTAAGTCGCTTACCCGCTCTGCCAGATTATAATGTGAGACCGGCAAAAGTTTCTGCCTATGCTCTATTCGCTAAAACATACCTGAACATGCGCGATTTTAACAATGCAAGTTTGTATGCAGATAGTGCTTTAGCTTTACAAAATGGTTTGCTTGATTTGAAAACCTACGAAACCGCTGCCAGTACAATCCCTGTACGTTTAAGCAATCCTGAAGTTATCTTCTCAAAAATTGCAAATGTGGCTTATACCGCTATTCCGGTAAGTAACGATTTGCTGACTGCAATGGGTACAAATGATTTGCGTTACAAACTTTTCACTGATGTAAGAAGCCGTTTTGGTACACAGCTCAGTACTGCATTTACCGGAAGGGCATCATGCAGATACCTGATTAATGAATTTGTCATCAACAACGGTCCAACGGTGCCAGAAATGATGCTGATTAAAGCCGAATGCCTGGCCAGGGCGGGCAGAACTACCGATGCGGTTGCATTGGTAAACAGTTTACGAATCAAACGGTTCACTACCGCTAACTACGTGCCTGTAACGGCCTCAAGTGCCGCCGATGCATTGCGATTGGTGGTGGAAGAAAAAAGAAAAGAGTTTTTTGGTACAGGCCTGCGTTGGTTCGATCAGAAACGATTGAACCTCGATGCTGACTTTGCTTTAACCAAAGCCAGAAATTTCAAAAGTGCCGACTACACTTTGCAGCCCAATTCCAACCGTTATCTATACCCAATTGGCGACAAATACATTCTTTTAAACCCAGAGCTGGAACAAAATCCACGATAAGCTGATATCACTATGAAAAAACATTTTTTAAAAAAATGTCTGCTACTGCTTTGCCCGTTTTTTGGGCAGCAGCTGGCGGCACAAACCCTAAGTTTCAATCCTGCAGTACCCCTGCAAAACAAACAAATTACCTTTTCTTACCAGCCTAAAGGGGGCGATTTAGAATTTAGCGACGATGCTAAAGCAATGGTAGCATTTTACGATGGTTCGAAATGGAAAACCAATACCGTTGTTTTGAAGAAAGAAAATAACAATTGGACCGGAGATTATATGTTGCCGGAAAACGCTTCATTTATAGCTTTAAAATTTTATCAGGGTGAAGCAGTAACTCCTGAGGCTTCAGATAATAACCAAGGAAAAGGTTATTACAGCAAGGTACTGTCGGCGGGCAAAAAGGGTGTTTCGGGGAATTACCTTGCTGAGGCTGCTCTTCGTTCAGGTACAACCGGAGAGTGGAGTTTAAACAGTTTTGTAACCCCGGTTAAGAATGCAAAATTGATTGATTCGTTGCTGCGACTGGAAGAGAAACTTTCCCCTGGCTCGTTCCGGTCAACTTTGTTTAACTACCTCGATCTTAAGCGCATTACCATGTCGCCAGCAGATTTTGATGTTTTTGCAGATGGTGTGATGAAAAGTGAAATCAAAAAAGGAAATCTTAATGAGCAACTTCTTGCAGGGATGCAACGCTATTACAATAAAATTAAAAATGATAAAGGTGCTGATGGTGTAGAGCAGCTCATTTATAAAGATTATCCTAAAAGTGCTACATCCAGGTTTTTAGCTTACCAAAAAGCTACAAACAGCAAAAATTACCAGGCTGATGTGGAAGCCTATCTTCAAAAATTCCCTTATGCTGAATGGAAAAATGCACCCGATTATCAGGAATACATTTATTACACCATTTACAGAGGCTTAGGTGCGCATTACTTCGAAACCAATCAAATAGATAAATTTCTTTCCCTTTACCAGGATATCAATTTTAAAACCGGCAATGAAATCTACCGGTGGAATATTACCAAAGGGCAAATGATGGGCAAGGTAGATCGTAAAATGCTTTATGCAGTAAGTAATAAAATTATCCCTTATCTGCTCCAGCGCCAAAAAGATCAGTCTTACCTTATTGATTTCGGAAATGATGCTCAGAAAGCGCAGGAGAATGCCGATAACCAGATGAATGATCGTTTATTCACGCACATCTTTTTAGCCAATAACCAGGAAGATTATGCCGGGGGAAATCATTATTTCCAATATCTATCGAAATCCGGGGCGTACAGTAATGCTGATTTGAATGCCATTCACCTGAATATCTTAACGCACTTGGACGATCAGAAATCGTTGAAAACATTGCTGGAGCAAAGTGTGGCAGCCAATGCAGTTACACCAGCCATGTTTGATAAGTTAAAACTGCTTTATAAATCTGAACACAACGGTAAAGAGGAAGGCTACGATAAATATCTTGCCTCGCTAATGCCTGATGATAAAAAAGCAGAAATGCGCGCACATGTAATGGCAAACATGGTTAATTATCCCCTGGTTCCTTTCAGCCTGGAAGATGCAGATGGCAAGATGGTCAACTCTAAAGACTGGGCAGATAAAATCGTGGTAATCGATTTTTGGGCCACCTGGTGCCGCCCATGCATTATGGCATTTCCCGGCATGCAGCTTTTGGTAGATCAATATGCAAAAGATCCTAAAGTTGGGGTTTACATGATTGGTACCATGCAGTTTGGTGACTATAAAACCAAATCGGTAAACTATGTGCGGGGGGAAGGTTTTCGCTTCAACCTTTTGCACGATGCTATAGGGCCCAAAGGAGAACAGGATCAGGTGTTCAAAAGCCTGGTGCCGCTTTTCAAATCTTCTGCAATCCCAAGGAAAATAATTGTAAAAAATGGTGTGGTCAGGTACAGTTCTGAAGGTTATTCGGGCAGCCCGAGCCAGCTTCGGGATGAGCTCTCAATGGCTGTGGAAATTTTAAGAGCAGAGAAATAAATTATGAAAACTAAAATAACAGTGTTATGCATAACGGCCATGTTGATGGGCTTTGCTGCACAGGCGCAAATGAATCCAAAGGCTAAATTGCAGGATGCGCTTAAATTAATTCAGGATAACTATGTTGATCCGGTAAATGATGAGCAGGTTGTTGATGCAGCCATCAAAGCCATGCTTAGCGACCTCGATCCGCATTCGAGTTATATTAATCGCGAAGATGTAGAAGCCATGAAAACTTCTATGACAGGCAGTTTTGCTGGTATCGGGATTACTTTCGTTATGGTCGCTGACAGTACATTTATCACTGCAGTTAATCCTGACGGGCCTGCTGCCAAAGCCGGAATACTGGTGGGCGACAGAATCAACGCGGTTGATGGTGCAGGCATCTTCGGTAAAAAGCTCAAAAATCAGGATGTTATGCACATGCTGAGAGGCGAGAAGGGAACGGCAGTTAAATTGAGTATTATCCGTAAAGCACAAAATGCACCTCTGGAGTTCAACGTGATGAGGGAGCAGATTGCCGAACTTTCCATTGCCGCCAGTTACATGGTCAGTAAAAATGTTGGCTACATTTCTTTATCGATTTTCTCGCAATCTACGCGGAGGGAAATGGATGCTGCACTTAAAAACCTGAAGGCGCAAGGCATGACAAAGCTCATTCTTGATTTGCAATCGAATGGCGGTGGTTTGGTTGAGGCGGCCATTGGTGTTGCAGATGAGTTTTTGCCAAAAGAGAGTATGGTCTTCTACTCAATAACGAATTCAGGTGTAAAAGATCATTATTTAACAGGCGGGTTCGGACAGTTCATGACCGGAGACCTGGTCGTACTGATCGATGAGTCTACTGCTTCTTCAAGTGAAATACTTACTGGTGCGCTACAAGATTGGGATAGGGCAGTAATTGTTGGCAGAAGAAGTTTTGGAAAAGGCCTGATGCAAAAAGGGCTTGAACTGAGCGATGGTTCAGTAATACGCCTTACTGCAGCACGCTACTACACACCGTCGGGCAGGTCAATTCAAAAACCTTACGCAAAAGGAAAAACCGATTATTTTGAAGATTTCAACCGGAGAATGGCATCGGGAGAACTTACCGAAGGTGGCCATATTAATTTCCCAGATTCACTTAAACATACCACTTTAAAAAACAAGCGAACAGTGTATGGCGGCGGTGGTATTATGCCTGATCAGTTTGTGCCAATTGATACGGCAATTTATAGCAGCTGGCTCAACAGGCTAATGAACAGTGGAAGGCTAAGCCAGGCCGCTTTCAATGATGTACAACAAAACCGGGCCTCACTGACTACAAAATATCCTTCGTTTGAAAATTTCGACCAAACATTCTCTCCGGATGAGCAGATGATCGATAAAATCATCGATGGCGCCACGGCTCAGGGCATCAAGCTTCCATCAAAAAACGATCCGGTGCTACGAAAAACCATTGGCGTGGAACTTAAAGCAGCAATTGCTGAGATGTTATACAGTGGTAAAGGGTATGCCTTAAGGGTTCGTAACGAGTCGAGCAGCACATTTAGCAACGCACTTTCTATCATCAATACCCAACCTGTTTACGATAAACTGCTCGCAGCAGGCAGTGTCCAAAAATCAACAAAACAAAACAAAAACTCCAAAAAATAATACCATGAAAAAAACAATATTAGCCATTTTGGTTGCTACAGCGGCCATGAACGCATCTGCACAGAATGGATATACCATCAAAGGACAAATAGGCAAGTTAGGGAAACCGGCAAAAGCATTTTTGCTTATCAAAATGGAAGGGAAAGAGCAGCTAGATTCGGTTGCATTGGTCAATGGTTCTTTCACTTTCAAGGGATCAGTTCCTTCACCCATGGAGGCTACCATTCGTTTAAAACACGACAATTTAATAGACACTCCCGGAAAACGAATTAAGGTAGATGGCGTTGGCCTCATCTTAGGGAACGAAAATATTACCATTACCGGAAAAGATTCAGTAAAAACAGCTATCATTAAAGGTTCTAACTTAACCGATGAAAGCAGGCACGTAGATGATTTGCTTCGACCCATTTATGCAAAGCTACAAGGATTAAATAAGGAATATGCTGATGCTCCTGAAGCTAAGAAACAGGATAACACTTTTATTCTTGATCTCGAAAAAAGGGCCCGGGCAATAGAAAAAGAGATTTTCGATGCAAAAATTGGTTATGCTAAACAGCATCCTGACAAATACATGTCGTTAATGGCACTAAATTCTACACTTGCACCAGGCTTTGATGCCATAGAGATGGAAAAAATCTTTCTAAACATCAGTCCTGAACTCCGTAACTCTTATTTCGGAAAACAGGTTGCAGAACGTATAGCTACATTTAAAAAAACACAAGAGGGCGTTGCAGCACAGGATTTTACCCAGCCAGATGTTGATGGAAAGCCCATAAAGCTCTCCGACTATCGCGGTAAATATGTATTGATTGATTTCTGGGCTTCCTGGTGTGCACCATGCAGACGGGAGAATCCAAACCTGGTAAAGGTTTATGAACAATATAAGTCTAAAGGCTTTGAAATTCTGGGTGTTTCTTTAGATAAGGCAGCAGATAAAACTAAATGGATCAAAGCTATTGCAGATGATCATTTGACATGGAAACAGGTGGGCGATTTGAAAGGCTGGGAGAATGAGGCTGCTCAGGCTTACGAGGTCAAAGCTATCCCAATGAACTTCTTAATAGATCCTACCGGAAAAATCATTGCCAAGGAACTGCGTGGAGTAGCATTGGAGAGCAAAATCAAGGAGATTTTCCAGGGAAAATAGTATCCAAATTTTAATAGTTAGTGATGAAAATGCAGGTTGACGGATGTCGCCTGCATTTTTTTTAGAAAGAGCCCGTAGCAGAATGCAGATTAATATCCATATTAAGGCCGGTGGTTCATGATTTGTTATTACAATGGACAGTCCTGATCAGATACAAAATCATTGCCAACAGACAAAACAACTTTCCAAGGCAAGCACTATTGTATGCTGTTCCGGTACACATTAATTTTCTGCCCGGAGAAAATGATAAAACCATCCTTTTACTTTTAAGCGTAGTAAATGAGTGCTTATGTTATGCCACCAAAAAGCATCTATACCCCCTTATTTCAAATCAATCCCTTCGTTCGGCATAGTTTTAAAAAGAAAATATGCTTAGATTTGGTGGCGGGTAAGCAAATGCTGACACCCACGACGCAACACTAAAGGTCATCCTTATAATTGATTTGAGTGCACTTGCGGGAATAATTTTCAACCAACCTTCATCATTGATTTTGGACAATAGCTTAACAGATCAGCAGCTTTGGATCCGCTTGTTGGATGGCGATATGGAAGCGCTGGAAGGGCTATACAGGCGCTATGCTCCTTCCGTTTTTCAGTATGGCTCCCGGTTGCTTTACGATTCGGAAGCGGTAAGGGATTGTATGCAGGATGTTTTTGAAGGCTTTTGGCTTAAGAGAAATAAACTCCCTGAAGTATCTAACGTCCGCAGTTTTATTATTGCTTCTTTTCGTAACTCTGCTGCTAATTATCGCTTATCAAAAAAAAGATTTAAGGATACTGAGGTAAATGACTTCGACTATTTTGATCTGAACTTTTCTGTTGAGGCTGAGTTAATCAAAAAAGAGAATCAAAACGAGCAAACACAAAGAATTTCGAAAGCGATGGAGCAGCTTACTTCCCGGCAGAAAGAAATTATTTATCTAAAATATTTTGAGGAGCTCGATTATCAGGAGATCGCCGAAATTTTGGATCTTACCATCAAGGGTACCTACAAACTAAATGCCCGGGCAATTGAAGCCCTGCGGATGATCATGCAAATTGATAAGGGACTTTTGATGATCTATCTGATCGGTATCAGCAAAAGCCATATTTTGTAGTGTCCAATCCTATCAACATAAATCTTAATTTTTTTTTTCTTTCATGGGGTAATTTCGAAGGTTAGTTTGTCTATAGGCTGAAACTGTTTAAAAGGCCAATTGGATGAACCAGAAAAAATACCATGAATATAGTGTTGAAGATTTCCTGAACGATAAAGATTTTATTCGTTTTGTCAAATTCAACCTTGATGATGATATCAAATTCTGGAACCGATGGGTGCAAACAAACCCTAATGCCACTGGAAATTATAGTTCTGCGTTAGAGCAGTTAAACTACATTCTTTCTGCTCATCAAACTGCGCTTCCTCCACTCTTTCTTGATAAATTATGGACTGATATCAAATTTTCCATAGCGGAAAAAGAAACGAGAATGATAAAGCGCAAACGCGCTGTGCTATGGATTTCATCAATGGCCGCCTCACTCTTGATCGCTGCTTTTTCAGTGTGGTATTTTACCAGTGAAATTGTGATCAGAACGGGTTTTGGAGAAACTAAAATGGTGAGTTTGGATGATAGTACCAAAATAAGGCTGAATGCAAATTCCACACTAACCATGTCCAGGGCATTTAAATGGAAAAACATCAGATCAGTAGAGCTGCAGGGAGAAGCTTATTTTAAAGTCAGGCATTTAAATATCAACCCTTCGCATGTAAGGCGTGGAGAATTGTTTGTGGTGAATACAAAAACGGTTCAGGTGCAGGTATTGGGAACAGAATTTAATGTTCAAGACCGTCGGGAAGAATCGAAAGTCGCACTAATCAGTGGACGGGTCATGGTGAAGTCTTTAAGAACAGGCAGCCATATCATCATGCAGCCGGGAAATATCTTCAAAAGCAACATGCTTTCCGAAAAAATTAGCCCCAGTTCAATCCAATCCATATCTCCGTCATCCTGGATTGAAGGAAAACTGGTCCTCAAGCAGGCAAAGGTAAGTGAAATTATCGCTGCATTTCAGGATTTATATGGGTACAAAGTGATGCTTGATGATCCGAAACTTTTAAACGAAGTGATAGATGGGACAATTTCTATCAAGGATGAGAGTGGTGTGATGTTCACGCTCAGTAATATACTTCATGTTAACATAAAAAAGGAGGGCAATGTAATTACACTGAAATCAAAACGCTGACCTATGCACTATTAAATATATAACCAACCAACCAAACAAAAATGAAGACCAAACTAACTAAACTAATCACTTTTGTGATTCTTTTCCTTTCCGTGTTTCTTCTGGTTCCCGACTCTTTTGGGCAACAAAAAACGATAACACTGGAGAAAGCATTAAATGAAATATCTGCCCGTTTCAAAATAAAGTTTGCTTATAAGCACAGTATTATACAAGGCAAAAACACAACTGATGCAAGTGTGAAAGCAAAATCAATCGATGAGGCATTAAAAAACGTCTTATATCCCAATAAACTTTTGTTCCTATATGTGAGTGAAGGTAATTATACCATCATTGAACAAGACAATCAATCGCTCGAAAACCAATTCGCAAATACACCTTTAATTGAAGGTAACGGAGAAATTTTCTATAGTGGAACAGTTACAGATCAGGATGGGGCAGGTATGCCTGGTGTAACCATAAAATCAGATGGCTCCAACCGGGCCGTGATTACCGACCGACTGGGTAATTTTTCGATCTTTCTTCCGAATACAGCGAAGCTGATAAGCTTTTTTTATCTGGGCTATCAATCTGTTTCAAAAAATCTGGATGGAAAGCCGGCAAGACTTTACATCAGGATGAACCCCTCTTCCGGACAACAACTTCAGGAGGTAACGGTGGTATCAAATGGATATCAAACATTGCCGAAGGAACGATCTACTGCAGCAGCAGCAGTGATCAAAGCTGAAGATTTACAAAAAATAAAAACACCGAATTTGGTTCAGCGGCTGGAAAATCAAACCGCAGGCTTAAAAGTTGATTTACTTTCCGACAATATGTTCACCTACGGCAATACCCAAGTGGGCATTAATAGCAGTACGCGTTCACTTGGCAGATCTGATTATAACATGTCTATTCGTGGTACCAGTACCATAAGGGGTGAAAGCTTTCCGTTGGTTGTTGTGGATGGCGCTATAAGCGAAATGGATATGTCAACAATTAATCCCAATGATGTGGAAAATATTACCATTTTGAAAGATGCTGCAGCTGCTTCTATCTGGGGTACCCGTGCCGCTAACGGTGTAATTGTAATTACCACCAAGAAAGGTACTCCCAATCAGTCGCCTAAGGTAAGTTTCTCGGTTTCAGCTACCGCATCAAATAAACCTAATCTTAACTATCTTAAAATTATCAACTCCGCTCAAGCCATCTCATTTGAACAAGATCTGGTATCAAAAAATCTAATCACAGCACCAAATTCTGCCACACCTTTCGGTCAGCCTGTTGCTAATGTAACAGATCTTGTTTTCAAGCTCCGGGCCGGCACAATTTCCCAGAATGCTTTTGATGCTGCGATAGCCCGATATACCAGCATTGATAGCCGCGACCAGATTTCTCAGTATCTAATAAGAGCTTCCAATAACCAGCAGTATGATTTGTCGGTTAGCGGCGGGGGTAAAAGCAGTGATTACTATTACTCTGCTTCTTACAGCCGTGAAAATCCGCAAACCGTAGGGGTGGATGGCCAGCGTTTAACCGTTACCTTGAATAATAATTTCAAAATTTTTAAAGTCGCAACCCTCTCTACAAATATCAAAGGTTCATTTTTCAAGTTTAATAACAATGGACAGTCGCTCAATACTTTGTTCGCACCTTCTGCATCTACATTTATGCCATATGATAGGTTAGTAGATGATCAGGGGAACCGGATCTCTTTCGGCAGGCAATACTATTCCGGATGGACAAATATCCTTCTAAGCCGGGGATATCGCAGCTGGCTTTATAATCCTTTAGATGAGCTGGACAACGCAGACAATACGCAGCAAGACAATAACTATTCAATAAATCTTAACCTTAATGTACCAGTTTTTAAAGGTTTGTCGGCAAACGTTTTCTATAATAATGAGCGAAGCTTTTCCCAGTCGAGAAGTTATTATAATGAAGCATCTTATTACTACCGTAACTTTATCAACAGCTATACGCCAATTCCCACAAGTGGAATTGCTCAAAACTCCATTGGTTTACCTGTAGGAAGTGGCATTTTAGGTAACGTAAACACCAATAGCAATAACTACAGTGTACGCGGACAATTAAACTATGATAACCTTTTTGCAGGATTGCATCAGTTAACTGTTATTGCCGGTTCCGAAATTCGTCAAACAAGAATCGGACAAGGTTCAAATACACTATATGGCTTTAATACTGGTACAGGTTTATCCAGGCCGGTCGATTTTTTTACCCCTTATGCAACAGTATCGGGCTTTTCGAGTACATTAAACGGCGCGCCTTCACAGCAGGATAAAATAAGAAGATATTTATCTTATTATGCAAATGCTGCATATACCTATGATGGGAAGTATACTTTATCCGGTAGTGTCCGCTATGATGATTATAATAACTTTGGAGTCGATCGCAAATTCAGGGCTACACCACTATGGTCAACAGGTTTGAAATGGGACATAAAAAAGGAAAAATTCCTTCAATCAGCCGAATTTTTAAACTCGCTAAGCATCCGGGCAACATATGGTGTTAATGGAAATATATCAACTAATACCTACCCTTTTACCTATATCGGCTTAGGAAGTGCCGATCTCACTACTGGTCAGCCATATGCCTTCCTTGTGTCACCTGCGAACCCGGAATTGAGATGGGAAAAAACGTATGTAGCCAATTTTGGACTTGATTTTTCACTATTCAGCGGTCGTTTATCCGGAAGTGCAGATGTTTATTCTAAACGCGGTAAAGATTTATTTTATGAGTTTCCGATCAATGGAACATATGGTGTGACTACCCTTAACCGAAATTCAACTAACCTGTCTGGCAACGGTATGGACCTAAGTGTAAGGGGCGCTATCATACGAACCAAAAATTTCGAGTGGAACAGCGGAATTAACTTTGCTTATAATACCAACAAAATAACCGATGCAAGGTTCGGAATTACCTCTTCGTTTTATTCCAACCCTGCATTTGGATCCAATCTTAATGATTATCCTACTGATAAACTTTTTGTTTACCGTAATGCCGGTTTAGATCAGAATGGACTGACCCAGGTATACAATGAATCCGGAGCAAAAGTCAGTGCATCGCAAAACATCACCTCACTGGATGCCTTGGAATATGCGGGACGTAAAACAGCACCGTATTTCGGGAACTTCAATACATCAGTAAAATATAAAGCTTTTACCGTAATGGCCATTGCTTCCTATCAGTTCGGGAGTGTATTTCTCCGCCCCACCATTACATCCTATCCTGCTGCAAGAACGGGGGTAAGATACGATTTGCATGAAGATATTGCCAGACGTTGGGTTAAAGCCGGCGACGAAGCATTTACCAACGTTCCCGGGCCTGTAGGCAATTTCGCTGCCCAGAGTTTGTTGCGCTATCAGCAATCTGATATTAATGTTCTAAAAGGCGACTATGTACGTCTTCGCGAATTATCCATGTCTTACCAGATCCCAACCCAAAAAATAACAACTTATATAGGTTCAGCCAATTTTACTTTTGCCGTGAGAAACCTTGGGCTCATCTGGCGAGCGAATAAGGAAGGTATTGACCCGGATTTTACAGCCGGACTTAATTCCACAACACTCGGTCTTCCATCTGCAGTATCCTATAATTTTTCTTTAAATGTTAACTTTTAATCTACGAAAATCATGAAATTACATCAAATTGTTTTAGGCCTTTCCGTGATCATGATGGCTACGGCCGGTTGTAAAAAATATGTTGACATCAAAACTCAGGGAAACCTGGTGCCAAATCAAACCATCAATTACCGTTATTTGCTTAATAACACATCTGCTTTTGAAAATGTTCAAAACCTGGCAGATTTTGCCTCATCTGATATAGATATCAACGATGCTGCACAGCAAAATTCACTTAGCGGATCGCAATTCTACTCTTATTATACAGGAAGCTATAACTGGAGACCGGTAATTTTTCCTTTCGGGTCTCCCTATGAGCAGGACCAAAGCTGGAATACTTTATATGTTGCCATACTCAACTGCAATACCATCATTAACGAACTTCCTGCAAGTGATGGAACAGCGACAGAAAAAGCGGCCCTTGAGGCTGAAGCATTGGTTCACCGGGCTGATGCTTACTTATGTTTGGTTAATACATATGCTAAACCGTATGTAAAATCTACGGCAGGGTCTGATGCCGGCGTACCCCTCATTTTGGTACAAACGATCAGTCAGTCATTGAATAGGGCAAGTATAGAGCGGGTATATAACCAGATCACCACTGATCTGTTACAGGCAATCCCTGCATTGCCTGCTACTCAGGCTTACAATACATTGCCGTCTAAAGCCTCCGCATATGGCGAACTGGCACGCGTTTATTTAATGATGGCAGATTACCCGAATGCGCTAAAATATGCCGACGAGGCTTTAAAGCTGCGCAATACATTAATTGATTTATCATCTATTACTTCGGTTAATACCACAAATTATCCACGAAGGATTGTAAATCCCGAAATTTTGCTATCAAAACTTCCGGTAGGCGGGTCATTAACCTTCGCGCCAACAACACTCAAGCTTAGCAATGATTTCCTTGCCATATTAGGTACAAAAGATCAGCGCTATACACTTTTCACCGTTCCGGCTGCCACCGTTTCGGCTACTTACACCGGCCGGTTTTTTTATAAAGAAAGTGTTACCGGCGAAACCAGGAACCAGGGGGTTTCCGTTCCCGAAATGCTCCTTATCCGGGCAGAGTGTCTAGCACGTTCCGGTGATGTGTCAGCTGCACTGAATGCATTGAACATGTTACGTAGTAAACGATTCAGGCCTGCCGACTATCAACCTGAAAGTGCTCAAAATGCAAATGAGGCTCTTGTTAAAGTAATCGATGAGCGGAGGAGGGAATTCTTTGGAAATATGTTACGGTGGTGGGATATGAGGAGACTGAATAGTGAACCTGCTTTTCAAAAAAATTATACCAGAGTTTTCGGGGGAGTTACCTATACTTTAACACCAAACAGTAACCGCTATACCTTTCCAATAGCAGAATACCTTCGGAACCTTAACCCTGAACTAGAACCCAATCCATAAAAGTGATATTGCCACATACACAAAAGATAATATAAACAAAAAAACATGATCCGTTACACCCTAACTCTTTTATTCTTCATTACCCTCTCTTTTACCAGCTTCGGCCAGTATACTAAAAATTTCAGGTTTTTACCTGAAAAACCCTACAATGGCAGTACACTGGACGTTTTTTATCATCCGCCGGGTGCCTCAGTTAAGAATAAAACATTTGTTGATGCGGTTGTCTACAGATATAATAATTTCAAATGGGAGGCCGCTGACGTGAAATTTACAAAAGCTGGAGCAGAATATAAAGCAGCTGTCCAGGTTCCTGCAAGCACGGGCCTCCTTGCCTTTAAATTTTTCAACGGCGATTCAGTTGACAACAACGGCAACCTGGGTTATTTCGTGATGCTGAATGATAAGGACAGGGCTGGAAAAATGGCTCCCGGCAGTTATGCGGGTTGGGGGCTTGCCAGGTCGCCCAATTACGGCAAAGACATTCCTGAGTATATTAAATTTAAGGGGATCAGTGATACCGCAACCTATCACTGGCTTAGTCAGGAAATCCTCAACAATCAAAAATCCAAATCTTTATTGGCCCGCGATTACGCAATCGCCCTGAAGGCTTTTATGGGAGAAGGAGCTAATCCTAAACTCTTGCTGGCCAAAAACTACCTGGCCCGACCAGAAGCAAACGAAGCTGAATTGCTTGACGCCAGGTACATCAGCGCAAACCTTCTCCGAAATAAGAACCTTACAGATTCTATAAATGATGTGATCACCAAAAAATTTCCTACAGGAAGTATAGCGCGGCTTGCGGCTTTTAAAAAGCTGTCGTCTATCCGAAACGTAGATACACTGTTGATAGCTTCTAATGATTTTGTGTCTAAGTTTCCTGAAGCAAATACGAATCCAAAATTCGACTCAGAAAACAGGATCAATTATGGTATCATTTATCAGAACCTGATGGTTTTTGGAACTTTAAATAAAACATCAACGGATTATGTAAAAAAATACATCGATTCCCTGTCGTATAACATTTTAACTTCCGTGTATTACAAAATGATAGGAATCCCCTATCACAGAAAGGAGGGAGATTTAAATAAAATCGCCGAATATTCTGATCTTTTGGTTAAAAAGTTTGAATATTTTAAAGTTCATCAGCCAGAAGAACTGCGCTATCTCTCTCCAGTCGAATGGCAAAATCTTTACCAGAAAACATTTGTATCCAATGTATCTTCAGATCATATTGGCCTGCTGAACTATATGAAAAAATACCAGGAAGCTTTATCATATGCGTTAGAGGCACAAAAAATCATGCAATATGGCAACGCCGAGGTGAACAATCAACACGCATTGAGCTTAAAAATGCTCGGAAAAAGCAAAGAGTTACAGGCACTCCTCAAGCGAAGCATGTTTAAGAACCAAAGCTCCACCGAAATGATCGCAATGCTCAAAGAATCATTTGTAAAAGCGAATGGTTCTGAGAAAGGATTTCAGGAATATCTGGAAAGCCTGAAAAACCCGGCAGATAAAGAGCAGGAAATGAAAGAAGTGATGTCGACAATGATCAAAAAAGAAATGCCGAGCTGGAGTATGAAGGATTTGAATGGAAAGACAGTTAATTCTGATGACCTTAAAGGCAAAACGGTAGTGTTGGATTTCTGGGCAACCTGGTGTGTTCCATGTAAAGCTTCCTTTCCAGGGATGAAACTTGCAGTTGAAAAATATAAAAATGACCCGAATGTTGTTTTCTATTTTGTTGATACAGAGGAAAGGGGAGATACTTATAAGACGGAAAATGCAAAATATATTAAAGATCATCATTACCCTTTTAATGTTTTGTTTGACAACCGTTTGGAAGGCATGAAAACCAATTCAGAGGTATTCAATAAAATTTGTCAGGCATTTACTATTTCAGGTATTCCTCAAAAGCTTATCATTGATAAAAACGGATATCTCAGGTTCATCTCTATTGGTTTCAAAGGGAGTGCAACAGGATTGGCTGATGAAATGACAGCATTAATTGAAATTACGAAAAAAGCAGATTAATATAAACATGAACAGAATCAAATTGCTCGTTGCCGTATTGGCAATATGTGCCCAAACAAGCTTCGCCCAAAATTTCAACGATAAGGACATTATATTTAAGTCGAACGACGATTCCATCACCTATGCAGGAACCTTGTCTGTTCCTAAGGCAGCGAAAAAAAGCCCTGCAGTTGTAATTGTCTCCGGAACCGGCAGGCAGGACCGGGACGGGCTCATGTCAGGCCATAAAATTTTTAAAGAGATAGGGGATAGCCTCGCCAGCCACGGTTACATTGTGCTGCGGATGGATGATAGGCAAACAGGTAAAACAACCGGGTTTTACGATAAGGCCACCACAGGGGATTTTGCAAATGATGCTTTGCTTGCTGTTAATTATTTAAAAACAGTACCACAGGTCAATGCCAGGAAGATTGGTTTGATCGGGCATAGCGAAGGAGGGGCAATTATTTCCATCGCCGCCTCAAAGAGTAAAGATGTCCGGTTTCTGATTAGTCTTTCCGGATTGGCTATGAACGGATACGATGCCCTGATATCGCAAAATGAGAGTATGGTAAACAACTCCAAACTTCCTGATTATGACAAGGCCAGATCGAATGATATTAATGCACGCATGTTTAAAACTGCTTTAAAGTATGCAGATTCTGCCAATATGGGAGCAAAACTGAATGAAACGTACGATGCCTGGAAGGTGAAAGATGACGCCTACTTTAAAACGCTTAATATAGAATTCGACCATTTCCGGTTTCCCGTTTATAGCTACGTCAATTATGCCATAGGCCCATGGTATAGATATTTTGTCAAGTATGATGCGGCAAAGACTATGGCAAAGATCAAAGTTCCTGTTCTGGCCATCAATGGCGATAAGGATAATTATGTGGTGCCTGAAGCAAATCTGCAAAACTGGAAGACATACATTGCAGCGGGTGGGAATAAAAATGTGGAAACTTATCTTTTAAAAAATGTGAACCACCTTTTATTGCCGTGCGTAACCTGCGAACAGGCGGAAATCAAAGATATTAAGGGTGGCGTAGCACCAGAAGCGTTTCGCATTATTCTCTCCTGGTTAAATAAAACAGTAAAGTAATACAAGAGAACCGGTCTGCGGATCGCGAATGTAAATTAGTTAGTGATGAAAGGGGGATGTGCCGGATGGCCATCCCCTTTTTTAGGCTCAGGCTTCAATGGAATTTACCCACTTTAGTAAAAGACCGGGCATTCGGCCACGACTTACCATTAAGCGCTAATACCAGGCAAAAAAACGCAAGTATAGCGTACAGGAAGCCTGTCAAAAAAACCATCTTAAGGTCTTTGAGTAGATAAACTGCAAGTAATGGCAACAGTTGCAAAGCGTGCATTCCGATGAAATGGGCGATGCGCAGATCGCCATATTTAAGACTCCAGTTCAGAAAAGGTATTGTTTGGCCGTCATTAGCACCTATCCTGGGCGAACCATTTGCACCCATCACAGCGCCTTCAGAAGCAAATATGACAAATAAAAAGATTCCTAACCGAATGGCCCAAACGTAATAATCAGGAAGGGTGGCAAACCTGTAGGTACAAAACAAAATGCCAATATAACCAGTATACAAGGTAACAGCTATTGCTGCAATAGCCATTGCTACAGTAAGTGAAGTATATAAACCCGAACTGAAATTATAATGTGACAGCTGACTCCGGGAAGCCTGAAGTGTGATGTAAAACAATTCGAATCCCAGAAAGATAATCACTGACCAGTTGTATACGCTGATGTATTTAAAAGCATCAAGATATCCGGTATACCACCCCATCGTTAAGCTAAAAATCCCTATTGATAGCGCAAATTTGGCCGGTTTGTACCATGTATTTACACCATTCATCTGTATATAAACAATTTTTGATAGGATCAGGATTAAAACTGCAAGAAAAAGACATAGCATCCCAAAATAAAATAAGTACTCATTTCTCGATTTCAATAAGGCTAAAAAATCCAACATATAGCGATTGATAATTTAAAATTAATTAAAAGACGCCCTGAATTCAACCGGAGTAAGTTCGGTTTTACTCTTAAATAATTTGCTAAACGACTGTGGATATTCGAATCCCAGCTCAAAAGCAATTTCCCCAATGGTGAGTGTAGTAGTGGAAAGTTTTTCTTTTGCTTTTGTAATAATTTTTTCATGAATGTGCTGCTGGGTATTTTGACCAGTAAGCGTTTTCAAAATACCACTCAAATAGTTGGGAGAACAATTGAGCTGTTGCGCAATATGCTGTACGGTAGGCAATCCATTATTAATAATGTCTTCATTGTTAAAATAGTCGTCAAGAATTTTTTCCAGTTTATCCAGTATTTGATTTCCAGATATTTTACGGGTAAGAAACTGACGCATATAAAACCGATTTGAATAATTGAGGAATGATTCAATCTGAGAGATCATAATCGATTCACTGAATTGATCAATATGTGAACGATATTCCTGCTCGATATTTTTGATAAGGCTTTTCAAAACAATTTCTTCTTTTTCAGAAACAAAAAGTGCTTCATTTATCGCATAATTAAAAAACTCATATTTTTTAATGACTTTGGCTAATGGATTGCCCCACAGGAAATCCGGATGAATCAACAGCATACTTCCCGCACTCCTAAAAGCATCATCAGCTTTAAATGAAAATATCTGGTTAGGAGCTATAAAAAATAGTATGCCATCATCGAAATCATACTTTTGTTGTCCATAACCATAATGAACATCTCCTTCTTCCACCTTTTTCAGTGAGATAATATAAAAATCGAAAACCACCCTGATTGTTTCCTCACTTCGATATGGTGTTATTTCAGCAAGGTTTATCACGCTAATCATCGGATGCTCAGGATTGGCTATACCCAGTATTTTATGGTAATCCTTAATTGTTGTTATTCGGTAAGGCTGCTGCTGATTCATTCCGGCAATTTAAAAGATTTAAATATAAGATTATTCCACATCAACTTTTTCCAAAGTCAGTCCGCGATTTAAGCCAAAGAAAGAGATTCCCCAAAAGCCTTTAATATTGAGGCTGCCGTTTTTAGTAATGGTTAGATAAGAGTCATAGGTATTACCCTTCTGCCCATCATAATCATAAAGCTTTCCCTTCCAGCTATTCTTTTGGTTATCAAATGTAATTTCTTTCAATAAAAGAATGCCTACCAGCGGCATTTTTCGTTTTTCTTTGTCAGGATTGTTGACATCTAAAATGGGTTTTCCATCAATATCGACAGCATTTTTTAAATAGATCAGTTTCCCATAGTATTTTTCACCGGTCTTAAATATTTGCACATTGCCCTCTTTTACCTGACTGTACCATACACCAACAATATCATCGGCTTTTGATTGTGAAAATAACAGTGTACAAAAATTAAGAAAAAGGATTGTTAAAAGCAGATGTTTCATTGTCTCGTTTCATTTTAAGGCGACTTACCATTTTATTATAATGCAAAGTTCAGTCAAATGAAATTGTCACAAGTGTTCAAATCCACTTTTCTTGTGTTCGAAAACACTTCAAAGTCACTCGTTAAAAAATCAATAACCATCAGAATGTAGATTACGCCCCATACTCACTTAAAGGCTATCGTTGCAAATCTGCCGCGGCAAATTTCATAAAAACCGTAAGGTAAAATTCTACGTTTATAACACTGTAGGGTAGGAATACATTGGGAATAACGTTGGATTGATTTCCTTTAGATTAACAATTTGTTGTACGACACCATTTCAACAAACATCTGCTTCGTATCAGTTTCGAGCGCATTCGAGTACGCATGTTGATCCACAATGTTTAAATCTTTTATGAATGAAAAAATCAACAAAAAAATATAGCTGTATCATCATTGATGATGATTCAAATGGAATTGAGGTGATAAAAGAGCATATCTCACTGGTTCCAAAGTTGCAATTGATAAAATCTTACCTAAATCCTGTGGAAGCGCTGAAAAAGACGGAAAATTTCAAAAATATTGACTTTCTCTTTCTTGACATTAATATGCAAATTTCTGGTTTGGATTTTGCAAGACTCATTCGTGAGCATGTCCGGTTCATTATTTTTGTAACCGGTCATCCCGAACATGCGCTGCAAGCCTTTCAGGTAGAGGCAGACCATTTTCTTTCAAAACCTATCAGGTTTACCAAGTTTTTACTGGCTATCAATCAGCTGCTGCATAAGCGAATGAGTAGCCGTCTAAGAAATTTGAGTCCTTATTCATAAACATCAGGATGATAGTTAACCTAAAAAATCTTTAGGTTAACGATTTGTCTTCAAAAAAATGTATTGTTGATGCATCATAGCGCTAAACAAGATATTCACCTCCACCATAGCGCTTATGGTTAGGAAAGCTTCATGTGGCTTGTTACCATGTTAAATTTAAGATCAATATATAGGTAAATTAAAATGCCGCATGTGCGGCATTTTTAATTCAAGGGTATTAAATTTCGATTTGACAGGAAACTATTTTTTCTTGTTTCTAATCCATGCAATCATCAGCACGCTTACCGCCGCTGTAACCAATATTTTGGTTGCAAATCCTTTAGCATTGTACCGAAGTTCCGATTTTATACCTCGCTCGGCAAGTACATTTGGAATAATGCCCTTTGCTAAATCTTCAATAATACCCTCCCAGGCATTAACCCTGTCGGCCATAATGAGGGGGATCCAGTGCCGGTATCTGTCCTCGCTATGTTTAAAAGCATAGCGCCTGATCATTCCGCTTAATCCGGATGGTGGTACGGTATTTCCAAACACTACACTATATTGCGGCCGTTCATTGGATTTTAAAAGTTCAACATCGACCTTCTGCTGTTCGGAACGTTCGTAATCGCTTCTTTTATGATCATCTCCGGTATAATTTTTCATGGGATAGGTAGGCTCATTATCTAAGTCTATATCCATTCCCCATCCTGGAATGTTTTTATAATCTTCGTTTTCAATATTCATGATTTTAATGTTTAGCTGAAGGGATTAACACGGTTTTGATACATTCGTCAAGTTTTTTTGAGAAGATATTATAAGCATCGGAAATCTCCTCCAATGGAACACGATGGGTGATAAGGCCTTTCGGATTTAGCCTGCCAGATTGAACATGTTCGATAAGTTTCGGAAGCAACCTTTTTACGGAGGCCTGATTTGCCCGAAGGGTAATCCCTTTATTAAGTACATTACCGATAGGTACATAATTAAAAGGTGGGCCGTAAACGCCAACTACAGATACAATTCCACCCTTTTTTACCGAATTGATAGCCCATTGTAATGCAGTTGCAGCACCTGCCTGCATCAATGTTACCTTACCGCTAAAGGTTTGTAAAGTATTGCCTTCCGCTTCACATCCTACACAATCAATACACACATCAGCACCGTACCAGTCTGTGGTCTTTTTCAGGAATACAACCGGGTCGGCCATTGATTTAAAATTGTATGCTTCGCACTTTGCATAGTTTTTCGCAAACTCCAGGCGGTACTCGATATGGTCAATGATGATTACACGGGCGGCACCGAAAAACCAGGCACACCTAGCAGCCATAATCCCAATCGGCCCGGCTCCGAAAACCACAACAGTATCACCTTCTTTAATACCGCCCATTTCTGCTGCCTGGTAACTGGTAGGTACCACATCGGTAAGCAGAACAGCGTCGTCGGGATCCATATCAGCAGGAATAACTGTAGGGCCGAAATTCGCATATGGAACCCTTACGTATTCGGCCTGACCACCGTTATAACCGCCGGCTGTATGCGAATAGCCAAATATTCCACCTACAGCGGTAGCCATGGAATTAGATTCATGGCAATTGCCATACAGCCCCTGTTTGCAAAAGTTGCACTTTCCGCAGGCAATGTTGAAGGGCACCAATACCTGGTCTCCAATTTTTACATTGGTTACCAACGGGCCTACTTCTTCAATAATACCTATAAACTCATGCCCAAATGTTGAGCCTACGCGGGTATCAGGAACCATTCCATGATAGAGGTGCAGATCGGAGCCACAGATACAGGTTCGTGTTACACGTACTATCGCATCCTCGGGATGGAGAATTTCTGGCATGGGGCGCTGTTCGGCGCGGACGCGGAATGGCCCCCTGTAATTCATTGCTAGCATGGTGATGTGGTTTAAGTAATATTAATATGTTTTCCTTAACGCATTCAGAAAGGTCATTTTTAGCGTCCAGATATCATAATTTACAACCATAATTAAATGAATAAGGTTTTATAAATTTCATCTGTACCACCCTAAATGTTAATTTAGTTCGCTAGCAATCTGCTACCAGGCTTATTTGATGGCACAACTTGTAAATTTGCAATAGATCCAAAATATCCCAACAATTTTAGCCGTTTGCGTGTTCTCACATCGCCATATCCTATAAAAACCTGATTTAAACTATGGAGACATCAATTCCCGGATTATTTTTATTTCCTGATTTTATCGATGAGGAACTGGAAAAACAATTACTTTCTGAAATTGACAACCAAATCTGGGCAGTCGACTATTCCAGGCGATTGCAATATTATGGATACCGCAACGAGCTGGAATCCCCCTATGATTTAATCCCATTTCCCGTTCCAATACCGCCAAAAATTTATCAGCTATCAGAAAAACTTGTGAGTACAGGGACCTTGCAGTATCAACCGGATCAGGTAATTATAAACGAATATGTACCTGGAGAGGGCATTAAACCTCATAAAGACCGGGCCTATTATGAAAACCAGATTTGTGGCGTTAATTTAGGAAGTGGCTGCGTGATGCGTTTCATTAAAGGTGCCAATCTGGAAGTGATTGATGTGGAGATTCCAAGGCGTTCAATGTATATTATGCAAGATGATTCGCGCAAAAAATGGAGCCATGGTATACCACCGAGAAAGAAAGACAAACTAAACGGAGAATTTCAGCACAGACAAAGAAGGGTGTCTATCACTTACAGAAAAGTTAAGCCTTCAAGGGTTAAGCCGATAAACCTGCAAGGGAAGGTAGCAGAAATTTTAAAAGAAAAGTTTAATGTTTTTGTTTAAACATGGTGATGAGGAGCTGCTTCCAAACAATTAAGCAGAATTTTCGATTTGTGAGTTTACTTTACCTTGAAAAAATTGCTTCAAACATCCCGTTCTGAAATGTCTGTTAGCCTTAGAGGGCATACCACAAGTACAATCGATCATCTCGTTGTCTGGTTTCTAAATATTTTTATAAGTGTGTATCTTTGATGAATTCTAAAATAAAATATGTCAGTCTATTCTCAAACGCAGAATGAACAAGATCGTCTTCTTGCGCTCCATTCGTACCAAATTTTGGATACACTCCCGGAAGAGGAATATAACGACCTGACTGAGTTGGCGGCGGGTATCTGCGGTACACCAATCGCCTTGATTAGCCTGGTGGACAAGGAAAGGCAATGGTTCAAATCTAACTATGGTCTGGGAGTTGCAGAAACAGACAGGGCTTACTCTTTTTGCGCTCATGCAATTCTCGACCCTAAAGAATTGATGGAGATAGAGGATGCGACCCAGGATGAGCGGTTTAGCGATAATCCATTGGTAACAGGTCATCCTGATATTGCATTTTATGCAGGCGTTCCTCTTGTAAATCAGGAAGGGTTTGCTTTAGGCTCACTTTGCGTAATCGATTCGGTTGCGAAAAAGCTTACGGATCAACAAAAGAAAGCCTTGAGGATTATCGCCCGCCAGGTGATGGATAAAATGGAACTCAGACGGAACGTCAGGTTGTTGAAAGCGGCTGACGAAGAAAACAAACAATTACTTAGTGCCAGTTTGTTAAGTGATGCACGTGGCCGCAGTTTAATCAACCAGGCACCTGTTGCTATTGTTTTATTTCGTGGTATTGATCTAAACATCGAGGCTGCCAACCCTCAAATGCTTGAATTATTGGGCAAAACCACAGACATTGTTGGCAAGTCTTTACTTGATGCGATACCAGAACTGGCCGGGCAAGAAGCTTACCAACTGCTTTGTAAGGTATTCACAACCGGCGAAACCATTCGTGGTTATGGTAATCAAGTTACTTTGATACGCAATGGGCAACAGGAAACCGGGTATTATGATTTCTCCTATAGCCCTCTGATCGAGGATGGTCAAATCACCGGCGTGATCGATATGGCTGTTGATGTAACCGATCAGGTTAAGGCCCGCAATGATTTGGAACGTTTGAACAAGCAATTCAATTTAGCAGTTTCAGCAGCTCGCCTGGGGATCTGGCACATTAACCCGCTATCAAAAAACCTGCAATACAACGATATGCTGGCCAGGATTTTCGGGTATGAAAGCAGTTTGCCAATGACTTATGAACAGGCTATCGGGCAAGTAACTGAGGAGTTCCGACCAATCATTCTGGCCGATATCGAAAGGTCGATCAGAGAAGGGTTAGATTATGATATCACTTATCAGCAGAAGCGCTTTAACGATAACGAGATCATTTGGCTACGCTCGCTTGGCCGGGTTACTCAAGATGAAAAAGGAGAATTAGACAACTTCTCGGGCATTGTTATGGATATTACCGAAGCAAAAAAGGATGATCAGCGCAAAAATGATTTTATTGCCATGGTTAGCCATGAGCTGAAAACACCGCTCACCTCTTTGAGTGGCTTTCTTCAAGTGCTCGAAGCGAAGGCAAAAAAGGGCGAGGATAGGCTTTCACAAACCATACTCGAGAAAGGAAGGAAGCAGGTGAGCAAAATGACAACAATGATCAATGGTTTTCTGAATGTCTCCCGCCTGGAGGCCGGCAAAATCCATATAGATAAACACCGCTTCGATATGAAAGACCTGGTAAAGGAAATTGAAGAGGAAACGATTCCAGCCAATACTACCCATCATATTATTTTCGAACCCGTATTAACAACCTGGGTAGAAGGCGATCGCGATAAGATTGGCCAGGTCATTACTAACCTGATCAGCAACGCACTAAAGTACTCCGCACCAGATACTACTATCCGGATTGCCTGTGTGGCAGAGGAAGGTTGTGCCAGGGTAAGCGTAAATGATGAGGGTATGGGTATCGCTGAAAAAGACCTGGAAAAATTGTTCGACCGTTATTATCGGGTGGAGGGAAATAACACGGCAGGCATATCTGGATTTGGGATCGGTCTCTACCTGTGTTCAGAAATTATCCAGAGACATCATGGTAGGATATGGGTAAAAAGTATTCCCCAAAAAGGATCGACCTTTTTCTTTAGTATACCTGTATTTAAACCCTAATCCCAGCAGTTTAAAATTGGAATGGATTTGGCAACGATTGAATTGACGAACGTGGTTAGGGCAGTGGTTGATGAATATATGAATACAAGTAGTGGTCATCATATTACTCAAAAGTTTAGTGATAAACTATTTATCAATGCAGATGGAGATAAACTAGGTCAGGTGATTAATAATCTGATTAGTAATGCTATTAAATATTCACCTAATAATACTGAAATATTTATTGATTGCTTCGCAGATCAACACAACGCTATTTTTAGGATTATAGACTCAGGAATGGGGATTAGCCAAGCCGATCTTCCCAGATTATTTGATAGATTTTATAGAGTTGAAAACCTGAAAACAGCTACCGTGGATGGTTAGATAGCGCAATAGTTATATGGTTTGCTTAATAAGGATGCTGTTAACTTCCGCTACAAAGCGTTCCACTTTTTTTGTGCTAAAGAAACTTGATAAAACCAATACATCTTCTTTCTGCTTGCCTGGTATTAAAAAATATAACTGTACATCGGTTCCCGAATAAATCATATTAGTTGATTTTCTAACCGTTTGAATTCCATTAAAATCATCAAATGAATAAGTTCTGTTCCCCAATCCGATAGGGTTTTTTCGCGTGAGCATTCTGGAACCCTTGTCAAAAGTGATTTCGGTAAAACCTGACAGGATAATGGCCGGTCCTCCAACCAGGGTAAAAAGCAGAAAGCAAACTCTACCGATATTAAAGCCGCCGCCGAGCCATGCATAGGGGGTAATTTCATGAACGCCTATAGCCAAAAGACAAACGCCAAGTAGCAGACTGCCGATTCTGTTCCTTTTAAGAATGTATGCGCCACCATTTGGGATAAAAAACTTATACTCATCAATATGGTGTGGGGCGAAATCTCCCGGGCTATCATGCGCTTCCAGATGACGGTGTATAGGTGTGATAACCTCATCGACAAAGGCGATTGCATTGGGATCATCATTTTTTCCATAACTGGATGATACCAATATCCCTTTTCCGTATCGATCATTTTTTTTAAATAGCCTGTAGGTATAGGAACCAGCCATGTTGGAAACAGGTGAAATGCCGTATATTTTAGAAAAGGGAAGAGAGGATATGGTTAGCAAGCCCATTATTTTTTTTCGCATGATGCCAGCACTAGTGTCAAACTCTACAGATGTGCCCGCCCACAGGATGAACAAGGTAACGACCGCCATCAGGATAATAAGTAGTGGCAGAGAAGAAGTAAAAGAATTTCGGAGATAATAAAGATAGACCAGGTATCCGCTCAGGAAAAAAATGGACAGTATGGCAGCAAGAATATAGGATAGGCCGTATGGGTAAACTGTTATACGGCCCGGCTCAATCCGCCATCGGGTTTTTGATAAAGATTTCAATGACAAGGGCTTTAGATTTTATTTACATCTAAACACTTTATGAGCAATTTGGTTTTGCCGAACTTTAAGGAAATCATTAGCTCAAAGCAAGAAGCAACCGGTGGAAAAACATTCGTTTTTTGAGACAATTGTTAAGTTCAAGCTATATTTCCTAGTCAGCCTTAGAGGCTAAATAACTTACAAGTGAAATCAATACTACTGTAATTGACTTAAGGTAGCTCCCAGAAAATGTTTGCAACTTTTTAATTAGAAACAAATTCGTAATTGGTGTTTAGTAGACACCAATTACGAATCTGTATGTAAATTCTTATCGCCCCGAAGACCTGTTCAATATATACCTGGCCGGAGATGATCTAAAACCTGTAGCTCACCATTGAGGGAATTTAGCCTTTATCGTTGCTTCAGGCCTAAAGTACGAACAAAAAGCCCGCTGGTAAAACAGATTGTCAAAGCGCCTGGTGTTGAGCCTTGGTTTTGAATTTCATTTGACAAATTACCTTTACACCTTCGGGCAACTGATATTGGGTTTTAACTTCTCAACCAAATCCTTGATGTTTAGCTGCTCTTTACTAAATCCTTCCATTGTTTCCAATACCATTACCACATCGGCATTTTTCAAATCGAGGTGTTTGTAGCTTCCTTCAAAAGAATAATCCAGACGGGTTCGCATCTGTTTAGGTATATCGTAGCTTTCTAAAGTCAGGGCGCAGGCATAATAGTAAAGGCTCAGTAAAATGGAATCGTAGAATGTGATGAAATGGAACAATAGCTGAGCATAACTTTTGGTGATGAGGTGATCCTGTATGGTAGGACTATAGCGTGCTGATGCTTCTTCGATCTCGGTACTGTCCAGGCATTCAAATGTGGTGATGCCATGTCTCAATTCTATATCGTTTGCTAATGTTATACAAACAATCATGGATTGGTATGATCTTACCACAAACGGATCTTCAACGGTTGCGAAGAAATCGGCATCCTGAACCAAAATCTCTTCATCCAACTCTTTTAAATTATAGCCATAGTGCTTCAGGCTTTTTTTGAAAGTGAGGAATAAGCAGAAATCATAAAATTGTGTTTGGATTTCACGGGTGGTGTAAACGAGTGCAGATAGGCAAATTTTGTAGTCGAATGGAGCGTTTTTATTCATGTGAGTTTTTGTTGAGAAATGAAGTGATCTTGTTTGGTTTTTTACCCATGGTAAGGGAATTGCGAAGGTCTTAAGCGCTGAAACCCTAATTGATATTATTTGTTTATTTATATATTATTAGATTTCCAGCTTAGTGTATTTGTAAACTAATCTGGAGGCGCAGGCTTATAGATTGCATAGTCAATAGTCACCGGATGTCTTAAACCGGTTAGCGGTATTTTACTCATGATAAAAAGATTTAACAGTTTTTAAACGCTGTGTAAATCATGAGATGATCTGAAACAATGGGGATAGTGCTAATTTAATAAATTGATTATAAAAAATCCAAACATGTGATAAAAAAGACATATCGCATGCGATTTACTTAGCAGACACCTGCAACAAAGTTCCCCATCGGAATATCCTTTTCCAGCATAAAATGAACGGTTGTTTCGACCTAAAAATTATCATTTACTCATTATCAAAAACTGAATTTTATGTTTGATTAATGGAATGAGTTTATGAGAAGTTAGTAAGTAAGCGGAAATTAGGAAGATAAAAAATAAACCCTTTTATAACAGATAGTATTTCCAAGCCCTAAATCGCTGATTGCCTATCAAATAACGAGGGAATAATGATAAGTTAAGTACACAAGCAATAAATTGCCTCACATACGACCATTTCTCTTTTTGCCGTAAAGCTGAAAAATAAAACTAACTAACTAACTAACGAGAACCATCTATACAAACTAGGGATTAATTATTCTTGCTTCGATGTATTTAAGTGTAATCCGTATAATTATAATTGATATTCATCTGCCCAATTGACTTAATCGCATTTAGTTATTCAATTCCTTTGACATTCATTGGCAATATATATACTTCCTTCATTGCTGTAATTAATAACACATCGTGGTTAGACCCACCAAAACATAGATTCGTGATAGTTTCTGAGGGAGTTCGAATGACTGCAATTTGAACTCCTTTTGGGTTTACAACCGTAATCATTTTACCTGTTAGGTAAAGATTGCCTCTTTCATCTAAAGTAATGCCGTCTGCGCCCTTATTGAAAAACACGACCTTGTCTTTAAGCGTTCCGTCAGCATTTATACTGTACCTATATGTTTTGTCAGCTTTAATGTCTGCAATATAAAGCATATGTCCATCTGCAGTCCCTACAATGCCGTTTGGTTTAATTAATTCTCCCTCTATCGTAACTACTTTGCTGGTTTGTCCTTTCTTTAACAATAGTACCCGCTGACTGGCGGTGTCAGATCGGATAATTGAGGTAGATCCATCTGAAGGAGGATAATATGGATCCGTAAAATAAATGTCGCCCTTTTTATTTATCCATAGATCGTTTGGGCCGTTTAAAGGTTCGAAATCGTTTTTGCCCAGCAGTGTAGTTATTTTTCCCTTTTTATCTAGCATGAGTAGTTGATGGCTCGAACTTGAGCAAGCTGCCAGGTTGCCGTTAGGATCCATGTACATTCCACTTAAATTACCTGAATTCAATTTAAAGACACTCAGCTGCCCTTGCGGTGAATACTTATAAGTTTTATCATCATTAATATCATTAAAATAAAGTGTGCCATCACTGCCGACAGCAGCACCTTCGGTAACAAGAAACTGATTGGAAAGCAGTTTTGGTGTTACATTTCCCTTTATAAAGAGTGTTGAGTCAATTGGCTCGGCATGTTTAGCGCTATCTGTCTGTTGCGCGGCCTGAACAGGCTTGCTTTTTAAAAAACTACAAGACAGGCTAAGGCAATAAATAAGGATAGTGTATCTTTTCATAAAATATGTTTTTAGTTGTTATCTATAATTACTATAAGCTAAGTACGATTAACTCTGGTGTCAGATTTGCCCCGCCGGTTGTGATAGCAATATATTGTTTACCATTCAACTCATAGGTCATTGGAGCAGCGGTGACATTCCTTGGCAATGGGATCTCACCTATAAAGTGTCCATCAGATTTGTCGTATGCTTCTAATTTTGGATTCTTTATTTGAAAAGTGGCAGGTTGATCGTCTGATTCTCTTTGGGTAGTGCCTTCCTGCCCGGCAATCAGCAATGTTTCGGTTAACAGAATATGAGTTCGTGCTGCCCTGCCCAATTTGGGTAATCCAAGGCCTTTTAGCCTAGCATTATCTTTTCCGATATCTCCGATTGGTGTCATCCATTTGTGAAGGCCAGTTTGCATATCAATCGCTGTAACACGTCCGTAAGGTGGTTTCCATATTGGCACTTCATCAATGCTTTCTACAGGCATATTTTTCCCAATCAAGCTGTACCCTTTGACCTCCGATTTTACCAGTTCCACCACGTAAGGAAAAGTGTTTGATGGAATGTATAAGGTTTGCGTCCTGGGATCAAAAGCCGCCCCAGACCAACTTGCCCCGCCTGCAATACCAGGCATTTTTATGGTTGGCTTATCTAACGCCGGAGGTGTATACAAAACCCCTGAATGGTATTTAGAAAACACTTTCATTGCCTGTTCCCGTAATTTGGGCGTAAAATCTACAAGATCATCTGCGGTCATCCCCTGGCGGTCAAACGGTGCTGGCTTTGTTGGAAAAGGCTGTGTTGGTGAAGACTCCTCCCCCGGAACATTGGATTGTGGGACAGGCTTTTCTACGATGGGCCAGACTGGTTTTCCACTAGTCCGATCAAATACGTAGGTAAACCCTTGTTTTGTAACCTGTGCAACCGCCTTAATCAGTTTATTGCCCACATTAATATCCATCAGATTCGGCGCAGCAGGCAGATCATAGTCCCAAAGTCCATGGTGGACCATTTGATAGTGCCAGACCCGCTTACCGGTCGAAGCATCAAGACATACCAGGCTTTCACCAAAAAGATTGTCTCCAGGTCGTTTGCCACCATAGCTATCGTCTGATGGTGTGCTGAATGGTAAATAGACATAGCCTAGATCGTCATCAGCACTCATTAGAGTCCAGACATTGGTACTTCCCATTTGTTTCCAGGAACCATCTTTCCAGGTTTCGTTTCCTGCTTCCCCTTCCTGGGGAATAGCATGGAATATCCATTTCTGTTTCCCTGTACGCACGTCGAATCCCCTGACGTCTCCCGGTGGCATGGGTAATTCTGAAGGCACATCATCAACCTTAGAGCCAACCACAATTACATCCTTGCAGATGACTACAGGTGAAGATACTCCGTATAGTTCTCGTTTCACTGGCCTGCCTAGTCCCTGTGTGAGGTCAATTCTGCCCTCTAACCCGAACTTATTTACCGGCTTTCCTGTTTTAGCGTCCAAAGAAATTAAAAATCCGTCCGCAGTACCAATGACAATCCGTTTATCTTTGCCATCTGCCCAGTAGGTTATTCCTCTGTGAACAAATCCATTATTGGAGGGAAGGCCATTTAACCAGGTCAGGGGATCATACACCCAAAGGGTATGACCATTACTGGCATCAATTGCAGCAACCTGAGACATGGACGTGCTGATATAAAGAACGCCATCCGCCATAACAGGAGTAGACTCCCATACCCAGGTTTTAAGCTTGGGATGCTTAAGGGTAATTTCTGCATCGGGAGATATCCAGCTCCACGCGACTTTAAGCTTGTCAAAGTTGTTTGCATTGATCTGATTGAGCTCAGAATACTTCATTCCGGCCTTATCGTTTCCCTGTCCTGCTCCATTGATTAATTTAGATTGCTGTGCATCACATAGGGTTGTAATCAAGAGCAATAAGGCCAGTATTATTGGTGATGTCCCGGCTGGGATGAAGTTAAAAGCTGTTCTTTCCAATGCTTTAACTGTTGATATTTTCATAACTACAAGAGTTTAGTTTTAGAGTTATCTGATTCAGTCATTCAATGTTTCTGAAGGGATTGCGATTACTACCGGCCAAAGGAGCTACTGAATGATTGTCCGGACTCAACCATTTTGCGAACATGCTTTAACCTGCTTGATTCATAGTTAAGCAATGCCTGAATTATATCGGTTTCCTTATTAATGGATTCTGCAAGCATAGCTGCATCCTGTAATGAGGCGTTAAAGCCCATTGCTGTTATAGGTGTTACCGTATGAGCTGCATCACCTGCTAAGGCAATACGCCCCTTTACCAACTGGTCAGGAATATATTCAGAGATTGGTAGGCCGGTAAGCTTGCGAGATCGGATACTGTACTGAGTAGCAGCAAGCCATGGCTGAGGCCAGCGCACGGCAGCCTGGTTGGTTAACTCTTTTAATGTTTTCGCCGGAATGTCTGCACCATTAAGGGAATGCTGTACAAGGTTTCCATTGATGCAACCCAGCTCCCGAAAAAGTTTATTCCGGGTATTGTCATACCAGGCCCATCCTAATCTTCGCTGCCCGGGTTCTCGTGATCCTGTTTCTCCATCAATGACCGACCCAAGCAAAAAATCACCAATGCCGTTTGGCATGCTTACACCAGCATTAGCCGAAGGCCGATACTTTTCCGGGATATCCTGTTCGTTCAAAAGTGCAACCCAGATCACATACCCTGCAAAGGTCGCGTTAGGTTTGTCCGGTGATACAGCCATGCGCACAGTACTTCGATACCCATCGGCACCAATTACCAGGTCTCCTGCAAACCGTTCACCTTTATTTGTTAACACCCAGGCGCTTGTATCATCCTGCGCGATGCTTTGAACGCGTATATTAAAGTGTAATTCGATGTTTGTGTCTGCACTTATTTGTGCTTGTAACCGACTCCAAATTGAATTCCATGCCTCTGGAGACCTTAAGCCACCAGATGCCAGCTTTCTCAATAGTTTTGCCGTATCTGAGAAGTCCGCCTCCCCACTGTTTACCTGCAATACAGCACCAGTACGCGCGTTAGGTCCCGATCGCTCAAGAACTGTGACCTTTATTCCTGTCCGGGCTAGTGCTATAGCTGTCATCAGGCCACATAGTGAGGCACCAACTATTACTGCTGATTGATTGCTAGTATTCATTATTTATCTTAATTTTCATTCTTTTAGCTATTCACTGTAGGTCGAATAAATTTAATCTCAAAGAAAATTTATCATTCAATAAGCGTATAGTATTTAAGCAGAGCCCTCTCGAAATTTGGAAGGCTTCTGCTTAAATAGAAAACCCTGACCTTTAAGTATTGGCAACCTCCAAGGATTTCAGTTTAGCAACATCTTCATCTGTACGGTTGCCATGTATTTGAATCCCGGATAGTGCAAACTCAAATGCAATGAACTCTTCATCACTAAAGTCAATGTCGGCAGCTCCAAAATTTTCCTGCATCCTTTCAAGGGTACGACCTCCAGGGATAGGTACGATAAAGTCTTTCTTCTTTAACATCCAGGCCAGCGAAATTTGTGCAGGCGTAACTTGTTTTTGCTGAGCTATATTATTAAGCAAATCCAATAGCGGCTGGTTGGCAGCAACATTTTCTTCATCAAAGCGGGTAATTACTCTACGTACATCGTCACCTGAATAGCTATTGCCGGTTTGCCCTTTACCAGAAAGGAATCCGCTAGCTAGCGGTGAAAAGGGAACAAAGCCAATGCCCAGCTCCTGGCAAGCCGGAATTACATCCGTTTCAAACATCCGTTCCATTAGAGAGTATTCGCTCTGAACTGCGCTTAATGGAGTCACTGCGTGTGCTCGTCTTATTTCTTGTTCTGTTGACTGTGATTGGCCCCAGCCAAGTATTTTGCCTTCTTTAATCAATTCTCCCATGCACCAGGCTACATCTTCAACAGGTATACCCTTAATTACCCGGTGCTGATAGTATAATTCAATCCGGTCAGTACGCAATCGTTTTAAGGATGCCTCTAAATGGCTTCTGATTTCCTTTAACAGTGAATTTGGAGTATAACTGTCATTTTTAGGGATATTGAACTTGCTAGCAAGAACAATATTGTCTCTGAATCCTTGCAGCCCTTCGCCAACAACTTCTTCGTTATGACCTTTTCCATAAACTTCAGCAGTGTCAAAGAAGGTACAACCCAGGTCATAAGCCTGATGGATTATCCGTAATGCATCGCTTTTTTCAGTAGTATTGCCATAACCATGACTAAGGCCCATACAGCCGTAACCAACAGCTGATACTTCCAATTTCCCTATTTTTCTAGTTTTCATATATAGTAATTTTATAAGTTTTTGAAATCTATATTACATTAAGTACGCTAATACTTAAGATTGTATTCACATCAAGTTATTGTAAAAACCTCCTTTTAATAAAATAGCCTGCCCCACAGAGCCGCCGGTTTTGAATCGACCCTACGATGCATTATAATTCAATTAGTATTGTTGTAGTGTTTGCTCGGACAGGCAGGCCTTTAATTCACACGTCCGGTAAGGCATTTTAATCAGTCATGTATCTTATTTTCGCCTAACCATTTTACTGTAGCAGGATCACGATGATCTATAAAGGCGCTCACTTTTTGGTCAAGTGTACCAATCACTGCCATATCCTCACTGCTCAATTCAAAATCAAAGACATCGAAGTTTTCGATAATGCGTTCCTTTTTTACCGACTTTGGAATAACAACTACATCTCTTTGTATCATCCAGCGTAAGACTACCTGCGCAGTACTTTTGCCATACTTGTCTCCGGTAGCTTTCAGCAATTCATTTGCAAAAAGGTTATTTTTACCTTCCGCAAAAGGTCCCCAAGATTCAATTTGGACCTTGTTTTCTTTGAGGAACTTTTGGGTTTCTACTTGTTGGTGGAAAGGGTGTGTTTCAATTTGATTAACCACAGGCACTACTTTATTATGTACGATTAAATCCATAAGGCGGTCAGGTTGAAAATTGCTTACCCCGATAGCCCGGATCTTCTTTTCCTCGTACAATTCTTCCATTGCCCGCCAGGAACCATAGACATCGCCAAAAGGTTGGTGGATCAGGTATAGGTCCAGATAGTCCAAACCAAGTTTTTTCAGCGACATATCGAAAGCTTTTTTTGCATTTTCATATCCTGCATCCTGAATCCAAAGCTTTGTTGTAATAAACAGTTCTTCTCTCGGTACACCACTTCTTTTGATAGCCTTACCCACGGCTTCCTCATTCAAATAAGCAGCAGCAGTATCAATTAAGCGATATCCTGCCTGTAACGCATCAAATACGCTTCTTTCGCATTCTTCTGCATCAGGTATTTGAAAAACTCCAAAGCCTAAAATAGGCATCTCAACTCCATTGTTCAATACGACACTTCTGGGCTTGTTATTAGTTGTTTCCATTTTAATCTTATTTAAAGGTTTATATATTTTAAAGCTATTTTACCACTTGAACACTACTTCCTGGTTGCTTCTACGTATTCCTTGTCAGGAACTGGCTCAAGCCATGTGTTTTCATTGGTCTGTGGATTGCCAGTTATGGCAAGATGTGAAAACCAACTATCTGGTGCTGCGCCATGCCAATGCTCAACGTTTTTCCCAACTTCAATTACGTCTCCAGGCTGCATACGTACTGCTTTCTTTCCACGCTCTTGATAGTAGCCTACTCCACCAACGGCTACGAGAACTTGCCCTCCGGTATGGCTGTGCCAGTTGTTACGGCAACCGGGTTCGAAAGTGATGTTGTTGATCGGGACGTTCAGGTACTTATTAAAGGTTAATGGCGCATTCCACGATTTTCCTGTAAAGTACTGTGCATACGCTGCATTCTCCTCTCCTAAAGGAAAATCGCTGATTTTTGATGGTGCTGTAGCTTTCATGTTTCTTTTGTTTGGTTTATCTTGTTCTTTTTGCTGTGCTGATAGCTGTCCTGATATTGCAAGAAGAACAACTGCTATGATTGCTGATTTTTTCATTTATTTGTATTCAAATGTTTATTGTGCACTTGTTGTGTTAGAAGGAAAATCCAGGTCAGGCGTTAAACAGGATCTCCAATTCTATATTCCCCAAACCATTTTACCGTAGCAGGATCACGGAAATCAAACATAGCGCCGTTGCTATCATCCAGTGTTTTAATGGCCTCCATATCTTCAGTACTTAAGTTGAAATCGAAAACGTTTAAGTTCTCTTCCATCCGCTCTTTTTTCACTGTTTTTGGAATCACAATCACCCCGCGCTGAGTCAGACAGCGAAGAATAACTTGTGCGACGGTCTTATTATATTTTTTTCCAATGGAAGCAAGAACTTCATTATTAAAAACATCCTTTTGACCTTCTGCTAGTGGTCCCCAGGATTCAATCTGTACATTGTTCTCCTTCATAAACCTTTGCGCCTCTTCCTGTTGGTAAAAAGGATGTGTTTCCACTTGATTTACGGCAGGAACGATTTCATTGTGGACAATCAGATCCATCAGCCTGTCATTGTAAAAATTGGAAACACCTATCGCTCTGATTTTACCGGCTTTATACAATTCTTCCATTGCCCGCCAGGTACCATGTACATCGCCAAACTGGGAATGCATAAGGTATAAATCAAGATAATCCAGCTGTAGTCTTTTTAATGCCTGCTCAAATGCTTTGAGCGTACTTTCGTAGCCATAGTTCTGTATCCAGATCTTTGTGGTTATAAATAATTCTTCCCTCGGGACTCCACTGCGTTTTATTGCATTACCGACTGCTTCTTCATTCATGTATGATTCAGCGGTATCAATCAGTCTATAGCCTATATTGATTGCATCTAATACAGCTCTTTCACATTCGGCATGAATTTGAAAAACGCCGAATCCTAAAATCGGCATTTCAACGCCGTTATTTAATGTTACTGTTTTCATATGTCAGGTGTTTTATTTCTTTTCCGGAATTATTTCATTGATGCAGGTGACTGCATTGAGTGTCCTTGGATAACCGATATAGGGTAATAACTGCGTAGTCACTGCAAGCAGGGTCTGTTTATCATTGCCTACATTTACATTTCCCTGAACGTGACCTTTAACCTGGGACTCAGCGCCGCCCAAAGAGATAAGGATTGAAAAAGTGAGCAGCTCCCTTGTTTTTACGTCAAATACCGGTCGCGTTTGATAATCGCCAAAACAGTTGGCCGATAGGTATTTTTGAAAATGCAGCTGGTCGGCCTGAGATGTTTGATACAGTTTATCGATCTGGCTGCCAAAAATGGATTTTTGAAAGGAAAGTCCTTTTTCTAAACGCGTATTTTCGTTGACTACCGCTTGCGTTTCCAGCGGAAGCTTTACGCCATTTTCTTTTAAGAAATCATTGGCTACCTCAATAAGTTCAGCAACTTTTGGCATGCCGACATAGGGAACCGCATGATATAGCACTTCCTTTATTTCTACAGGGGTTATGCCGTTTGCGAATGCTGCGTAGAGCGTTTTACGATATTCTCCTGGTGTATGCTGTGCAATGGTGGATGCCATGGTAACAATAATCCGTGTTTTGACATTCAGATTTCCATATTGCTGAGTTTCCCCGAATGCAAAATTCTTAAAAATTGATGAAAGTTCAGGATCAGTTGTATCTAGTGTAGAGGAATACTCAGGATACCACTTTTTATAGTTTTTTTCCGCTGTTTTCATATTCTTGTCCTGTGCGTGTAGTGTGCTGCTGGTTATTACCGCCAGCAGCACTAATGTTGAAATGATTACTTTCATCATTTGTTATTTTAGAGAATGGAATTGTGTATTCTTTTAACTCTCTTAAAACAGGTCCTTGGTGTGGAGTTTTTCGCTGGTCAAGTCCTTTTTCTTTGAGAAATTTTTCAAGCAAATCGGCTATTTGAACATTATTTAAATCCGCAAAAGGTGCATGTGTGTTGCCGTAGATACCCAATTCATTTAGCAGGATCAATTTTGCATCCCCGCCGTGACGATTAACTGCATCAACGAATTGTTTTGCGCGTTTACTGGCTACCCGCCAAACTTCACTATTAAAAACATCGGTCAGTTCTGTGGAGATATTATCACCGTAAATGATGAGAATTGGCATTTTTGTTAACTTCTTGAATTCATCAATAGGGACCAATTGCGGAGCCAGCGCTTCATTAACGAAATCTAGGGATGTAGAAATTGTATCAGGAACTTCACTGTCCGGAAAAACAACCCGTCCTGGTTCGTAGGCTACGATTGCCTTTAGCTTCTCTGGCGCTTCTAATGCGGTAGCCCAGCCATATTGTCCACTGTTTGAGTGGGTGATAAGAATTGATGGCCCCGTCTCGTCTAATAGCTTAGACATTGTTTTGCCCATGAATGCCCTTTGCTCATCTGTACGTGGCTCCTCGCCGGTATCTGGCGCTTGCTGGCGGAAAAACTGGTCTACAGCATACGGTGATTGAGGAAATTGGGACTTTTTGAAAAAATAAGGATTTACGGGTTGTTTCCAGATTCCGTTTCTAAAAGCATCCCAAACTGCACTTTCCTTTAAAATGGTCGGTATAGCATTTGTAGTGTTGATCTTGGACATGGTATAACCTGCACGGCCACGACGCGGTTGGTCAATGATGTAAACAGACCAATCCCTGCGTGGTAAAATGGACATATATCCTTCTCTTCCATCAGGTGTAGATTCGTAAGTTCTTCCAGATTGTCCAATGCCGTGCCACATCACAATTGGATAGGTTCGTGACTTTTGTGGGATGTAATACTGCGCGTATCCATGATCCCCGTGGAATGTTTCTCCACTTTTCATTGTCGTTACCGTGCCTCCGAAGAATAAGCTGCCCATCGTTCTTAAAACGATTGGATCTTCATTTTTCTGTGCATAGGAAGATACGCTTGATGTTGCAAGTATAACTACCAGTATTATCTCTTTTAATCTTGATTTCATCTATTTTATCTTTGTTTTTTATTAAGACAAAAGTACATGGTGCCTTTTGTTATTCTGTTTCACACAGGGCGGGACTATTTTCACTTTTTTCCGTTTTTAAGTAATTATTAAAATCATCATAATAATGAAAGACCTGTAAGCCTGTTATTTAAATATTTTAACTTTCTTTGTTTTGTATGCGAGAAGAAAAAATGAAAAATACGTTCTACCCTACACCTATAGGAAATGTGCATCCAGGCTACTATGGTTTTGAGCCGTCAGACCTCGTTTTTTCTGACTCTCTTGAAGAAGTAGACTCTGACAGGTTTAGTCTGTATGCCATACATGTCCTTTGTAAAAAAGGGCATTGCAATTTTCAGATGTCAGGAAGTTCTTTTAGAATAAAAGAGGGTGATTTTGTGATTTGGACGCATGGAAAACTTGTCTCTGAAATTTCTATTTCTGATGACTTTGATGTCACCGTTCTTTACGTTTCCTATCAGTTTGTTCGCAAAAATTCTCCATATAACGACTATGACATTATCGGTAACCTCGCGCTGCTTCAAAATCCTGTTCTTACACTCACAGCTGAAGAAAGGGCAATATGTGACAATGACCTGAAGCAGATTGCATATCGACTACCCGAGATCACGCATACGTTTTATCATGAATTAATGGGTTGTTTAGTTGTTGCATTTTTCCTTGACCTTTATAATATCCACAAACGAATAAATAGTAAAAGTTCCGTCTCTGATCAGAATGCCTTCCTTTTAAGACGTTTTGTGGAACTCTTAGAAACAGGCGAGTATCGGAAAAATAGAGAGGTAGCTTATTATGCCTCTAAATTGTTTGTTACGCCAAAATACCTTTCGGAAGTCTGTAAAAAGGTTAGTGGCCGCACGGCTACCTTTTGGATAGACCGGTTTACCATCAGCGAAATAACAACGCTATTGCGAAATAAACAATTAACGCTGACCGATATCTCGGAGGAAATGAATTTTTCGTCCATTTCCTATTTTAGCCGCTATGTGTTACGAACCATAGGTGTATCTCCAACGGAATACCGGCAAAGTGCAGATAAACGTAATATGACTTAAAGCATTCGATTTAGACAATTTAGCCTTACCATATCAAATACTCATTTCATTTTATATCATTAAACGGTCTATTCTTAGACGATCCCAAATAACAAGAAATTATGAGAGATGTCAAGCTTATTTTAATGAGATGGTAATATAGTAGAAGAGTCTCTACTTCTAGCCGATCTTCATGGCTACTTTCTGGCAGGTATTAAATCATCAATAAGTTCCGGCTGCATAAACTCATCGGCCTAATGGCTCCTGAATCAGTATCTAGTGATGAATAAGCAGCACTTAGAAAGGGTGCTTTCAGGGAGATTTATAGTTAGCCGCCTAAGGCAGACATAGACGTATGAACTGATCCTCCGCTCAATTCCGCTTCAAAACCATCACGCGCGCGTTTCGAAACCGCTTCAATAATCTGCTGTTCTATCATCGGCACTGGAACCTTTTCACGCAAGAAATCACGAAGATTCAGTACTGGTGCACCATAAAGACAGGTACGCAGCTCTCCTGTCGCTGACAGGCGAACACGGTTACAAGTACCGCAGAATGTCCGGCTGAACGAGGGGATAATTCCAAAAGTGCCATTGTAGCCATTGATTCTGTAATTGATAGAAGTTGAACTAGTCGCATTATACAGAGGAATAATATTATTGTAGTGCTCACAGATATAATTGTTTATCTCTTTATGCCCCCACAAAAATTCGTTAGCTGACTGACTGTTTCCATTGAACGGCATTTCTTCAAGGAAACGGACTGAAAGATCATAATGTCTGGTCAGTTCGACAAAAGGAATAATGTCCTGAATATTTTTATTGTTTGCTACAACACAGTTGAGCTTTACCTCAAAGCCCCAATCCAGCAGTTTAATAATGCTGCCGAACACGTTATCAAAACTGTCCCTTCGGGTAATTTGAGCAAAACGCTCACGGTCCAGGGAATCCAGGCTGATATTTATTTTACGAATTCCAAGTTGTAACAGCTCCTTACGGTAATTGTCAGACAAAGTGCCGTTGCTGGTTACTGTAATCTCATTTAAACTTTCGGTAAAACTCAGCTGGCGCAAAAAAGGCATAATCCCCTGCCGTAAAAAAGGCTCACCGCCAGTAATTCGGATTTTAGAGATTCCTAAACGGCAAAACAAAGAAGTCAACTGCAGCATCTCTTCGAAGCTCATCAGTTCTTTTCGCTGAACATAAGTAACGCCTTCTTCAGGCATACAGTAATAACACCTGAAATTACAACGGTCTGTGACCGAAAGACGCAGGTAGTCGAGTGTTCTGCCGTGTTGATCAATTAATTTTGATGTCATATCTATTTAGCTATAACGATAGCTTGTAAGTTGTACTCCCAGTAATCCTTCGTTAGTAAACGGACCGTATACTTCTGCTGTATCAAAAAAGTTAATGCCTTTTTCAACTGCTGCACGAATCAGTTCGATCATATCTGCTTTGTCAGCTGCAGGGCCATAATCAAAGCTCATACCCATACAATCCAGTCCAACGCTGATACTTCCAATCCGCAATTGCCAAATCTTCGCTTTTCCATAATTGATTATCTTTGATATTTATTATAAGGTTATATCAATTACGACTGGCAGCTATTTTAGCTTAGCTGCCAGATCTCAATACGTTCAAACCGGCTTCCTTATCATGTCTAAAGTTCCTGCGCTGTTGGACGGAAGATGACTTCATTAATATCTACATCCTCGGGTTGGCTGATTGCAAAAGCAACCACACGTGCAAAACTATCCGGACTGATTCCCACTTCTCCCACATAATCTTTGTTAGCCTGCTGAATATCAGCCTCGGTGATATGTTCCAATAACTCTGTTTTAACAGCGCCGGGGCAAACAATTGTGGTTCGAATATTATAAGGCTTTACCTCCATACGTAAGCCTTCTGAAAGTGCCCTTACAGCAAATTTAGTAGCCGAATAAACTGCTGATCCGTTAAATATTTTATGACCGGCTACAGAAGAGGTGTTGATGATCTGACCTGATTTTTGCGCTTTCATGTAAGGAAGAACAGCGGCAATACCATTGAGTACTCCTTTGATATTCACATCTATCATTGCATCCCACTCCTCAAAATTTAGGCGGTCTATCGGCGATAGCGGCATGACACCTGCATTATTAAGAATTACGTCCACACGTCCAAATTGTTCCACAGCGGCATCTACCAGCCCCTTTACCTGTTCCCGGACCGTTACATCCACAGCATAGGCAAGTGCATTTCCGCCCATTTCCTGTATATCTTCGGCGAGCTTTTTAATTTTGTCAGTTCTTCTTGCGCCCAGTACAACTGTTGCTCCAAGTGCTGACAGGTATTTAGCAGCTGCTTCGCCCATTCCACTACTTGCTCCGGTAATGACTACTACTTTACCTTTGATATTATTTTCCATGATTGATTTTGTTTATGTTATATAATGCTCAAGCCACCATCCACAGAGATTGGCTGACCAATAATAAAGCTTGCTGCCGGGCTTAAGAGCCACAATACGACTTCAGCTACTTCGCTAGGTTTGCCCAGTCTTTTAATCGGAGCTCCCTGTTCATTGGCCTGCTTATCCAAATCACCCAATTCGAACATTTCTGCGACCATTGGCGTTTCTATCGTCCCGGGGCAAACTGCATTGATGCGAATACCTAAAGGTGCATATTCTACAGCTGCTGATTTAGTAAGGCCTAGTACACCATGCTTTGTGGCGTGATAAGCTGCTCTGCCTGGGCCGGCTTTTAGCCCGCCGATAGATGAGTTGTTGACAATTACCCCACCTCCCTGTTTTTGCATCTGCTGCAGTTCATATTTCAAACAAAGAAATACGCCTTTTAAGTTAATATTCATTACCCGATCATATTCTTCTTCGCTCAGGTCTGCCAGTTTTTTGGGGCGGGGCTGTATACCGGCATTATTGAATGCCGCATCTAACTTGCCGTAGGTATCTACCGAAAACTTAATTGCTGCCTCTACCTCACTGGCTGAAGAAACATCGCATTTTACCGCACTAGCCTCTCCACCGGCTGCTTTGATCTTATTTACCGTTTGCCGGGCAGCCTCCTCATTGACATCTGCTACTACCACTTTAGCGCCTCTTTCAGCCGCCAAAATCGCTACCGCTTCCCCCATACCGATAGCTCCTCCTGTTATAAATATTACCTGATCTTTCATTGCATTTAATATTAAATACTTGTTGTTGTATTATATTGTTGCCGCATCAATGACATAACGATATCGGGCCTGTTTTTTCACCACCTTTTCCCAGGCATCATTGATCTCACCGGCCTTAATAATCTGGATCTGTGGATAGATCTTATTTTCTGCACAATAATCCATTAGTTCCTGTGTCTCCGGAATTCCTCCGATCATTGATCCGTTGAAGTTTACTCGGTTAAAGATCATGTTGAAATTATTGATCGGCAGGGCACCATTGATAGGCTGGCCAACCTGTGTAAAATTGCCATATGGCTTTACGCAATCTATATATGGCGACATTTCATAGCTGTATGGAACAGTAGAGATCATATAATCAAGCTTGCCTTTCCAGGGTTTCAAATTGTCTGCTGACTCAACGACGATTACTTTTTTTGCACCAAACTTTTTAATGTCATCCGTTTTTGAAGCAGAAGTGGTGAAGGCATAGACTTCGGCTCCCTTTGAAACTGCAATTTTTATCGCCATGTGTCCAAGTCCACCAATACCAACCACACCAACTTTGTCCCCTTTCCTCATTTTATACTGCATCATCGGAGAATAGGTGGTAATCCCAGCACAAAGCAATGGCGCTGCATATTGAAGTTCGATGTTTTTAGGGATTTTTATAGCAAAATGCTCCGTAACCACGATGTTGTTGGAATAGCCCCCTTGGGTAATACCTGTTGGAGAGCTTTTTTCCGGCGTGCCGTAGGTGCCAACCATTCCCGTTGTTTCGCAGTGGTGTTCTTCTCCGTTTTTGCAGCTCTCACATTGCATACAACTATTTACCATACATCCGACACCTGCTTTATCGCCCACTTTAAACTTGGTAACATTTTTACCAACTGCGGTTACGATACCGGCAATCTCGTGCCCTGGAACCTGAGGGTATTTTTGCTCGCCCCAATGCCCTTTTATCGTATGGATATCGGAATGGCAGATCCCGGAATATTTTATGTCAATTAGCACATCGTTATCACCCACAGCTCTTCTTTCAAAGTTCCATGGAGCCATTTTCCCTGCCACATCTTTTCCTGCATATCCCCTTGATTTAATATTGCTGGCCATAATTTCTGGCTGATCGTTCTGTGAAAGCACCCGTAATGGATCTGCTAATATTAATCCTGCACCTACCAGTGTGGTCTGCTGAATAAACTTTCTTCTTGATGATTGATTATTGTCCTTCATTAAAATCACTTTTATTATTCTCTTCCATGTTATCTTTGCAGCTAAGCGCTACGCTTCTAATTGTTTTTTATCTGTTTCCATTTTTTCCTGGTTTTGATTGTTGCTACATGCTATTCCCAGTATGCAGCTGATGGATATCAACGTTATTTTTACAATGCTTTTCATAGTGATTTGATCTAATAATTTTAAAACTTCATGACCACGATTAGATTTCTTTTTCGAGCTCGAAACTCCTAAAAGGTAATAGCACAAATATCGATAGTCTGAGCTTTTGCCGTTTTATACAGAATACTGTATTATTTACCACTTTTACAGATTCACATTATAGATAGGCAAAGCAGGTTTTTTTAGGCCGCCTTTAACAGATCCAAGATTGTGGGCACGCGGCAGTATGCCTACATATTAAATGCAGAATATGACCGGACGGACACAGCTTCATCATACTTACAATGTCACAGGTGACTAATATGGCCAGGTTTTTCTGGATTTATAGGTTGTGATCGTTTATTTATAAATTTCTGTAAGGCCTTTGATGGTTACTGGAATCCCAGTAACCATAGGCATACTTTAGGCATCTATTTTAATCTTTCCTAATAGCTTATCTATAGTAATTGGATATTCCCGTACCCTTACCCCAGTTGCATTATAAACTGCGTTGGCAATGGCAGCTGCGACCCCAACAAGGCCAAGCTCACCAATTCCCTTAGCTTTCATAGGCGACATGGTAGGATCGACATCATCTAACATAATGACCTCCTGATAAGGAATGTCTGCATGGACCGGAACTTCGTAGCCTGCCAGATCGTGATTTACAAAGAAACCCCGGTTTTTGTCAACGACAAGATCTTCCATTAAAGCTGCACCTACACCCATAGTCATTGCGCCAATAACCTGGCTACGTGCCGATTTTGGATTTAAAATTCTACCAGCATGACAAACTGCAAGCATTCGCCTAACCCGTATCTCGCATGTATAGACATTTACACCAACCTCAACAAAGTGTGCACCAAAGGTGTCCTGTGCATATTGTTTAGAAAGCTCTCCATAAGTCATCTCATCTTCGGCAACTATTTCCTCTGTTTTTACAGCAGCACGGAGCACGAAACTACGGCTACCTGAATGTACTTTCCCATCAGAAAACTCTGTTTTCTCAGGGTCAAATCCTAAAGATCTGGCCACCGCTTCGCGAAGCTTTATGCAGGCGGCGTAAACACCGGATGTCGACGAAGCAGCTCCCCATTGTCCACCGGATCCTGAAGATTCCGGGAAGGAAGAGTCGCCAATCTTTACAATCACCTTTTCAATTCCTACACCCATCATTTCAGCTGCAGTCTGTCCGATTATAGTATAACTGCCTGTTCCAAGATCTGTCATATCAGTTTCTACAGTTACGATCCCATCTTTGTTAAGGCGAACACGGGCTGCAGATTTAGTAATTGGAGCGCCGCGAACTGCAGAAGCTACTCCCATCCCAATCAACCATTTTCCTTCTTTCATGGTACCTACTGAGTCCGGACGCCTGTTCCAATTAAATTTTTCTGCTCCCTCACTCAAGCATTTCGCCAGTAGTCGTGTCGAGAATCTACGTTTATTCTCGGCCGGGTCTACCTGAGTATCATTAAGGATCCTGAATGCTACAGGGTCCATCTTTAACTTTTCAGCCATCTCGTCCATTGCAATTTCAAGAGCCATCATCCCGCTAGCCTCTCCTGGTGCCCGCATTGCATTACCTTCCCCAAGGTCTAGAACTGCCTGGCGCAAATGAAGCATACGATTGGCGCCGGCATAAAGTGAACTGGTGGGCGCTGTTGCAGATTCACTCATACCCCCAGGAAGGTTTCCAGACCAGCTTTCATGTCCTATTGCAGTAATGGTACCGTCTTTTTTAGTTCCAATCCTAATTCGCTGTATTGTAGCCGGACGATGTGTCGTGTTATTAAAGATTAATGGCCTCTGAAGGGCTATTTTTACCGGACGTCCGGCTGCTCTTGCGCCAAGTGATGCAGCAACTATATCTGACAGCACTGTACCTTTACCACCAAAACCTCCTCCAATGAAACGGGAAATCAGTCTAACATTCTCTTTGGGTATGCCAAGAACATTTGCCAAATCCCGTACACCCCAGTTTAGCTGTTGTATCGAACACCAGCAGGTTAATTTATCCCCGTCCCACCTGGCGATAGTAGCATGAGGTTCCATCATGGCGTGGGATTGATCTGGGGTGGTATAAGTCTGGTCAAGTTTAACATCGGCTGTATCGAAGGCACCTTTAAAGTTACCTACTTCACTTTGAGGGGCCGGACCATACGCTCCACGCTTTGGGGTAATGGAAGAATCTTTAAGCGCTTTGAAATCAAAGGATCCTTTGAGCCTCGTATAATTTACTTTCAATAAGGCTGCAGCTGACCTGGCTTGTTCAAACGTCTCTGCAACAATTACTGCCACCGCCTGGTGGTAATGGTCAATTTCCGGACCTGCCAGAAGCCTGTCTACATAGAACATACCTTTTTGAAGTGGTCCTGCATTTTCATAAGTGACAATGGCGAGAACTCCAGGAGCTCTTTTGGCCGCGTACTGGTTAATGGAATCGATCCGCCCTTTTCCAATGGCTGCGCCCACAATGTATCCATATGCATGACCTTTGTTCGGCTCATTATATTCATAGGCATATTTTGCGGTTCCAGTAGTTTTTAAGGGTCCGTCAATCCGGTCTAGTGGCTTACCAATAACCTTCATCTGGTCAGTTGGATTTTTGCCTGCTGGTTTATCAAATTTCATATTAACTTCTCCCTTCTTTTAAAATTCCTTCTAAAGCGCGCTCGACCAGTTGAATCTTAAATGCATTCTCCTGTGTAGGTCTAGCTTTTGCAAATAATTTTTCAGTAAAGGCTTTCGCGCCCAAAGGCACTACTTTTTCAATGCTCTTATTTCTCCAGGGTTTAGCAGCAACTCCTCCAACTGCGATTTGACCTGAACCATCCTTATGCAGGATAGCACCTACGGACACCAAAGCAAAAGCATACGAAGAACGGTCGCGAACCTTATGATAAAAATGCATACCACCAGATGGCGGGGGAAGAACTACGGAGGTAATCAGTTCATTTTTTTCTAAAACAGTTTCTATATGCGGGGTTTTTCCGGGAAGCCGGTAAAAGTCTGCGATCGGAATAAGCCGGACTTTACCTTTAGGATTTATTGTTTCAATAACAGCGTCAAGAGCCATCATGGCAACGGCCATATCACTGGGGTGAGTCGCAATGCAGGCATTACTTGAACCAATTACGGCCAGTTGCCTGCTAAAACCGGTTATAGCAGCGCAACCACTGCCCGGAACCCGTTTATTGCAGGGCTGGTTGGTATCATAAAAATAAGGACAACGGGTTCTTTGCAACAAATTCCCCGCTGTTGTCGCCTTATTTCTGAGCTGTCCGGATGCCCCTGCAAGTAAGGCCCTGGCTAATATCTGATAATCCCGTCTCACCGATAAATCCGCGGCCAGGTCAGTATTTGAAAGCAAGGCTCCTATTCGGAGCCCGCCGGTCAAAGTGTGTTCTATTTTATTAAGTTCTAGTTTGCCAATATCAATCAGGTGTACCGGAGTTTCAATCTGTAATTTCATCAAATCAAGCAAATTGGTACCTCCGGCAAGAAACTTTGATCCTGGCATGCGGGCTGCAGCTGCTGCCGCTTCTGCGGGCGTATGCACACGCTCGTAAGTAAATGATTTCATAGTGCTATGATAAGTGTGAATTAACTTCGGCCATAGCCTCCGCAATGTTTGAATAGGCGCCGCAACGGCATATGTTTCCGCTCATTCTTTCCCGAACTTCCATGTTGCTAAACTCTGGTTGTAGCGTCAAGTCTTCACTTACATGGCTGGGAATGCCTGCTTTAATTTCCTGTAGAACTGCTACTGCAGAACAAATTTGTCCTGGTGTACAATAACCACATTGATAACCATCGTGCTTAACAAAAGCGGCCTGCATGGGATGAAGTTTATCAGGCGTTCCTAACCCTTCAATAGTTACAATGTTATCGCCCTCATGTTGTAGTGCTAAAGATAGGCAGGAGTTGATGCGTCTTCCATTGACCAGGACCGTACATGCCCCGCATTGTCCATGATCACAACCTTTTTTTGTTCCAGTGAGCTGAAGATGTTCGCGCAGACTATCCAGCAAGGTTGTCCTTGTATCCAAATTTAGCTGCTGGGCTTTGCCGTTGACGTTAAAATTAATCGTTGCAGATGGCACTATATCAGCGCTGTTAATAGTTAAAGATTCGACCTTTTCAATAGTTCCAGCTCCAAGAGAAACAGTGACTGCAGTCGCTGTACCTACAATCATTTCCCTTCGCGTGAGGATAAGTTTTTTTGAATCTTTCATATAATATCATTTATGACCTTAGTAGAAGGCTCATGTTCAATTAAGTTCAAATTTTACGGTTACATTCCCATTACCTAAGGCCCTAGACAACTCCGAAGGGTTCTCAATTCGTCCAATCGGTGAGTAGGAATAGGACGATGAGAATGTTTTATAGAATAAAACCAGTGTATTTGTACCATACAGCATCACATCGCCGGTCTGGATATTTCCTGGTTTGCTTGCTCCTGTAGGCAGTGCAGCCGATAAGTCAATATGCTTTTCATTTCTGTTTAAGTCTGCCATGTCAAGGCTTAATGGTAGCCTGGCTTTGAATGCAGTTGCAGTTGCATTATTATTTAACCTGGCTGTAAACACATTTGACCCCACTGTTATTTTTATTTTTGCCGTGTCTGTTTGTTCCATGGTTTCTGGATTTTGTACTGGTCCAACATTATCCTTGCTACATGCACTTAGCTGTAAGCAGATTAAACTGATGAGAATTGTATGAAGCATTTTCATTTAAGTTGATTTTTTAGAGATATATGAATTGGTCATGCAGAGTCCGGTTTTATGATAGGCTACATCGTGCAATCTATACTGCCTTGACAGATAAGCCCTTTCAAAAATATTTCACCATTTACAATAGCTATATACAAATATAACAGGTCTCATTTGGCTGGGTTTTATACAGAATACGGATTCATTTACCACTTTTACTGATTTGGGTTGAAACCGGACGCTTAACAGGGAACGTTTAGTAATTTTGTTCAGCAAAAGGTACAATAATGGAAAAAGTAGAAATTATAAATACGGTACAGGACTATAACAATCAGTTTGGTGTAGACACGCTTCATCCATTGGTAAGTGTGGTGAATTTCAATGAAATCCCTTCTGTTCATCGTTTTAGAATGAATATTGGCTTGTATGCAATATTTCTCAAGAACATTAAATGTGGAGATATGATTTATGGTTGCCAGCCGTATGATTATGAGGATGGAACTTTGGTCTTTGTATCTCCAGGACAAACCTATGGGATCAACAGCAATGGTGTTGCTTATAAGGCCTCTGGATATGCTTTAGTATTCCATCCGGATTTAATTTTAGGTACTCATCTAGGCAAGCTTATTAATGATTACACATTCTTTTCGTATGAAGTGAATGAAGCCCTGCATTTATCAAAAAAAAGAATGCTACCATTGTTGAATGCTTACAGAAAATCAATACTGAAATCAAGCAGAATATTGACAAACACAGTAAAACCCTGATCGTCTCGACCATAGAATTATTGTTGAATTACTTTATGCGCTTTTATGACCGTCAGTTCATTACCCGGACTCATATTAACAAAGATATTTTGGTACGTTTTGAGAACTTACTTAATGACTACTTTAAATCAGACAAGGCGCAGACATTAGGTCTGCCAAGTGTTACCTATTGCGCAGATCAACTATACCTTTCAGCTAACTATTTTGGAGATCTAATTAAAAAGGAAACAGGTAATACTGCTTTGGAGTATATTCAACTTAAGCTTATAAATGAGGCGAAAGAAAGAATCTTTGATAACTCAAAATCAATAAATGTCATAGCTGGCGAATTGGGCTTCAAATACCAGCAGCACTTTACCAGGTTATTTAAACAAAAAACGGGAATGACACCCAATGAATACCGAAGTTTAAATTAATCCTTCCATATTCATCACGTTTAAACCATTCGTAAGGGTTTATTATTCAGGTGTATGCTAAAACTTCAAACACTTCCGTTACCAAGCAAGATAAAATTTAGATTTTAATAAGTTAAAAAACGGCCTATATTTACAATTTTGCTGCCTACTTCACCAGGCAGTCCTAACTGCCTATATTCAATATGGACAACAATGATATAAAAAGACTCTCGCGATTGACAGCAATCTTAACCCAGTTACAAACAAAAAGACTGAGCCACGCAGTAATGGATGATAATTATTGAACAGGTAGCCATACTGAATTGAAATTGCGCATATGGCCGAAAGGCATCGTGTATTATTCGCCTGATAGTTGTTTCAAAGGCGAGGTGGAAATGATAGAACTTTGGAAAAAGGATAATCGGAAAGTAGAAACAAAAACGAGCGGAGCGGCTACAATGAGGCAAAAGTAATAGGCGCAGCAAAGCGTAAGGAAAACATCGCGGCAGTGAGCAGCACGAGGGTTAGGGTTACCTGGTGGTACTGGGTAGCGCTAGTATTGGTGGGTTGAGTTTGGTGGAAGGTGAACCGCTAAATTAAAATAAGATAAATGTTCTTTACGGCTCATTTCGGAAACCTGGAACATTTTGGGTGGTAGTTTGTGGATATGCTGATTTTCGACAGTTTAATTGCGTAATTTAGCAGTTGTAATTTTTGCCTCTTGAATTTAACTTAATGCTCTCGTGAACAAAAATATCTTTTTCATTATTCTCGCTATCCTAAGCGTTCAAGCATCCGCACAGGTTGCAAGTGGGCCAACTGCTATGTCGTATTTTATTGCAAAGGAGTTTAGTAAAGATATAGCTCTTTACCGGGCTAAAGATTATGTTGTGAGGAATGTGCTCGGTAAAACAGATGCAGTGGTTGAATTCCAAATGGATCCCTTAGCTGCAACTGCCTCTGGTGAAGTGACATCTTTGGTTTACAATTGCAAAGCACTTAAAAAAGAAGGCCTTGTTTTAGGTTTTTTTGGAAGCCGATCTAATGAGGCAGGTGAAATTTATCAGGCGTATGCATTTAAAGAACTGCCTGCTGATAAGGCTGTGTACCTGATGAACAAAATCGAAACAGTGATCAAAGAAAAATCAGAATACCTTAACGCCTTACCTAATTCTAATAACATTTACTTTTCGTATGAAGACATGACTTTTATTATTACAATAAATGTAGGCACTGAAATAAGAATTTTTTGGGAAGGTTTTGATGCGAGTTGGGAAGGGGTTGCATTTAAACGAACGAAACGAAGACTGTTGAAGAAGTTGGATTAATATGCCAGCTCAATGCCATCAACCAATACATTTTTCAACCCCTTTATCAGGATAAAAATTGTTAATCAATAAACTAAGATATTTATGAAAGCCAATACTGTATTGTTCAAGCATTATCTACAGCTATTTTTTCCATTTCTAATTATTATGCTTGGAGTAGGCCATGCAATTTCAGGATACAACCACTTAATTAAGCATGCTCCGATATTTTTATTGGGCTTGTCTTACAGGCCTACAATATGGACATTTGCGGCAACAATAATAACTACAATTGTTGCCGCTTTTATTGCAATAAGGATGTTATTAAAAATACGAAAACATCAAGAAGGAAATCGTTAAGGATCATTAATCTATAAAATGATGAAGTTACTTGTAAAATCACTGATCGTGATGGCATTGCTGTGATGTACGTTATCTACCTATGCAAAAAAAACTTTCCGCTTTCTTCGCTGATGGCATGGTGCTGCAACAAAATAGTCAGGCAAAGCTCTGAGGAATCAGCGATCAAAGGGTGGTAGTAGCCTATCATTGAAGTCATTGCCGAATGGGGAAAACAGCACCGTGAGCGTACAATAAGGGAAATGAAGGTTAAGTAGTTAGCGAATAACCAACTAAGGTGAGCATGGAGGGCTTAAAAACCAGTCAAGGTGAATTTAGTTCAGCGCCCGGTATGCTTTAGGGGAATAGCCTGTTTTATTTTTAAACAATTTCGTGAAATGAGAGGGATGTTCAAATCCAAGGTCGTACGCTATTTCACTTATGGAATAACTGGTACTCCATAAGAGGTGTTTTGCTTTATCTATTAACTTTAAATGCACGTGTGTTTGGGTAGATTTACCTGTATACTTTACAAGTAAATCAGAGAGGTAATTTGTTGATATGCCCAATCGTTCGGCAAAGTATTTGCCATCTGGTAGCCCTGATTGGATCAGGAAGTCTTTTTTGAAATAATCTGTAAGCAGGCTCTCAAATCTTTCCAATAAGTCGTGTGCCGGCTTTACACGGGTCATGAACTGTCGCCCATAAAATCTTGCCGCATAAGACAGCACAAGTTCCAGGTTTGACAGTATAAGGTGATGGGAATGGTCGTCTAAGGTGCTGGAGATCTCGGAGGAGATATTCTTAAGACTTGCTTCAATGACTTTCTTTTCTGCATCGGAAACATGCAGTCCTTCATTGAAGTCATACCCGAAAAAAGAATATTCGGTTAATTTTCTGCCTTTCGCTGTGGCGTTCAACAGATCCGGATGTATAAAAATGCCCCACCCTTCTACCTGGTTATCAGGATCTGGGAAGAGAATTTGATCAGGGCTGGTGAAAAGCATCGTTCCCTCTGCAAAATCAATATGGGTTCGCCCGTATTTAAAATTGCCTTTTACTTTTTTTAAAGTTATTCCATAGAGACCTATCCTGTACCCCACATTTGGTTTCCTGTGTGTGCGGTCAACAAGTCCCATGTCAACGATAGTGATTAGTGGATGAAGAGGTTTAGAATACCTGAAGAAGTGATGTAGTTCTGCGACTGAATTAATATCAAAATATTCCATTGCCCTATATTATGCTTTCATGTTTAAAGATAATAAAATAATGCACCAAACCCATTGGGTCCATCGGTGCATTAGTCTCCTAGATCATTATCCCGCCGCCTATTTCAATGCGCTGGGCATTAACAAACCTGCTGTCATCCGATAGCATTGAAGCAACAAAAAGGCCTATATCATCCGCAACACCCAGACGGCCAAGCGCAGTTGCGGAGGCAATTTGGTTTCGATGTTCTTCGTTGCCTTTTCCGCCCCCGAACTCTGTATCTATTGCTCCCGGTGCAACGCTATTTACCCGGATCTTACGAATGGCATATTCTTTCGCGAAATATCTGGTTAAACCTTCTAAGGCCGCCTTCAAAGCCCCGTATACTGCCGAGCCGGGGAATGCAAAACGGGCGAGGCCAGATGAAATATTGATGATCTGCCCACCATCAACGATTAGAGGGATCAGATTTTTTGTCAAAAAAAACACACCTTTCAGATTGATATTTACCAACTCGTCGAAAATCTCCTCTGTTGTATCTTGTATTAGAGATCGTTGTCCAATGCCTGCGTTGTTAATCAGATAATCAAAATTTTCACGATTCCAATCTCTACGTAACGTTAAAGCAACCTGTTTTACAAACTCAACGAAAGATGGGATGTTACCTGTATCCAGCTGTAATGAAACTGCTTTACCTCCGCTCGTAATAATTTCATTTATCACTTCTTGCGCACTCTGAGCCTGGTTATTATAAGTTAAGATAACACCAAGACCGCGTTTTGCAGCGTTGAGTGCTATACTTCTGCCGATGCCGCGACTTCCCCCAGTCACTAACACGATTTTTTGTTGTTCATTTATTGTCGTCATGTTATTAATGTTTTGATACATACAAATGTCCATAGATTCTGCCTGCATCATTTGTACTTTTTACGGAAACTCTTATACATTTCACTGCATGTGATTTCCAATGAAGATTACTGATAGGATGGTAATGACTTTATCGTAATGTGGAATTAGGCCTAGCGCGAATGGAAGTAGCGCCCGCTGAAATGGAAATGGTACGATAACAGGATTAAAAACAAACGATTGCATTTATTGTTGGTTGATTAGCAAAGCTTTTTAAAACCTTAGCCCGTGATATATGGATTGGAGTAGTATTTTTTTGAACGGCCTTGATGGAGCTATGGCGCTGGAAATTGGGTTACGTACCGTTATTATGTTCACCATGATATTGGTTTTTCTCAGGTCGACAGGAAAGAAGGGGGTAAGGCAGCTTAGTATATTTGAAATTGCGATTATTATTGCCCTGGGATCTGCTGCCGGGGACCCAATGTTGAGCGGCCAGTCAGCTATTTTACCATCTTTGATCGTTTTTCTTGTGATCTTGTTGACATACCGTTTGATCACGTACTTCGCGGTTAAAAATCAGAAAGTAGAAAACATCCTTGAGGGTGTTCCTCAATATATTATTGAAGATGGAATGTTTACAATGGCAGAGGACGGAGATGCGAATTTTGCACGGGATGAATTTTTCTCTGAAATGCGTGTGCAAAGTGTAGAACACATCGGCCAGATCAGGACAGCGGTGCTGGAAACCAATGGGCAGGTGAGTTTTTTATATTATGAAAAAGATGAAGTAAAGCCTGGTCTGCCGGTTTTTCCAAAGGCATTTGCAAAAAAGTCTAAACATGTTGCGGTTCCAGGTTTATACGCCTGTACAAACTGTGCCAATGTGATGTTCCTTGATACTGCGAATCAATGCCCCAGATGTAAACAGGATGAGTGGGTGGATGCCATGTCTTCACATAGAATATCTTAACGCTAAAAAAGCTAAACTATTCGCCGACCAGCGATGTTTGCACATTACAACAGGAGCGTAATAGTTCGCTTGCATCTTAACTTTTAAAGTTCTCGTTGACAAAGTTTTGAGTGTATTTTCGAATCACCTCTCTTGCCTCACTGAATTGCTCCATCACTTCTTCGTCTGTTCCGGTAGCTTTGGCAGGATCAGGAAAATTATAATGAAACTTTCGCGCGCGGGTTGGGAAGTAAGTGAAAGTCTGTTTGGCATTATCGCAAATGGTGATCACGTAATCGAAATCAATAGCCTTGGAACCGGATACCTTTACAAGAATAATTATTACCTATTTTTGAATGTACAATTGCATCAATGAAAATATTAGTTATCGAAGATGAGCCTGCATTGGCAGGAAGTATTTTGTCTTATTTTAAGGGGGAGGGGAATGTTTGCGAACATGCGGCCGACTTCAATTCAGCAACCGGGAAAATAGAACTTTATACTTATGATTGCATTCTGTTAGATCTTGGGTTACCAGGAGGTGATGGACTTCAACTGCTGTCAAGAATAAAGGAAATGAATAAAAAAGACGGTGTGCTGATTATTTCCGCACGGCACTCTCTTGACGACAGGCTATCGGGGCTTGATATGGGAGCAGATGATTATTTGGTCAAGCCATTCCATCTTTCGGAACTTAAATCCAGGGTGAGCGCTATCGTACGTCGTAAAAACTTTGATGGAGGTAACATCATCATTTTCAATGAAGTGAAAATTGATGTGGCAGCTATGAAAGTTACAATTAATGAAAAGCCTATCGTACTAACAAAGAAGGAATTTGATCTGCTGGTTTACTTTCTGTCCAATAAAAATAAAGTAGTGACAAAAAATGCCATGGTAGAGCACTTGTGGGGAGATCAAATCGATTTGTCGGATGACTTTGATTTTATCTATACCCATGTTAAAAACCTGAAAAAAAAGTTTGCAGAGGCTGGTGCGCGTGATTATTTGCGCTCTGTATATGGAATTGGGTATAAATTCTCCGACAGATGAAGCTATCAGCGCATTACAACAGGGTAAATATCATCACCTCTATGATCATATTGGTGATTACCGGGGTTATCTATTATTTTTTTATACACCTCATCCTCACCAATAAACTCGATAGGGATCTTGCGGTGGAAGAAAATGAGATTCGTCAGTATACGAATACCTTCCATGAACTTCCTCTGCCTGCGACTTACCTCGATCAGCAGGTATCTTACTGTCCTGCGAAAGTGGATAGTGCTTCGATCAGGGATTTTAGCTATACCACCTACTACAACCCCAAGGAGAAAGAAGAGGAGCCGGGCAGAATGTTGCTGACCACGGTCAATCTTAAAGGGAAAACCATATTAGTCACCATCATCAAGTCCAGAGTAGAGTCAGAAGATTTGGTTCGGGTAATTCTGATGATTACACTGGCGGTTACCATAGTGCTCATGGGAACGCTTTTCATGATCAACAGATTTTTCCTCAAAAGGCTTTGGCAACCTTTTTACAATATCCTTAAAAGAATGAAGAATTTCGAGGTGACGAGAATGGAGCTTGTTGGTCCGGAACCCAGCCGGATTGACGAGTTTGAGGAGCTTAATCAATCTGCGAATGCTATGGCTGAACGGGTAAGGCAGGATTACAAAGAGCTGAAAAGCTTTACCGATAATGCCTCACATGAAATGATGACGCCGTTGGCAGTGATCAATTCAAAGCTTGATTCATTGCTTCAGACGGATGACTTTACCGCTGAGCAGGGTACGCTTCTGGAGGATATCTACCACGCGACCGGACGGCTTTCCAGACTTCACCAGTCTTTACTTTTACTGGCTAAAATAGAGAATAACCTGATTTCTGACGTTCAACAAGTTGATCTGAAAGAGCTGATCTCGCAGAAGATAAGGCAGTTTCAGGAATTTTTCGAACGCGATGGACTAACTGTAGAAATCAGAATGGAGGAAAAAACGACCGTTATGAGCAGGTATCTTGCCGATATAATATTGAACAATTTGTTCAGCAATGCCGTTAGGCACAATATCAAGGGTGGAAGTATCGCCGTGGAACTTTCTGCATCCCGGCTCGTGATCGCCAACACTGGAAAGGCGCTTGACAATAAAACGAGGCTATTCGACCGTTTCTCCAAATCATCTGAATCGGAAGGAATGGGATTAGGCCTGGCCATTACCAGGCAGGTATGCAACCTCTATGCTTATCAGCTTGATTATAGGGAGGAAGCTGGATGGCATTATTTTTCGATCATTTTTTAGTACCAAGCCCGAACTACAGAATTTCTACATATTTGGATTATAGTTTTGATGGAAATTAAAACTATGAAACAAATTTTTGGACGTCCTCTATTCGCGTTCGGCATGGTATTTTCATTAACGTTGCTGCTGGTAGCAGCATCATTAAGCACTTTTGCCCAGCGAATCGATTCGGCTAATGCAAGCATTATACATGATACCACAGGCCGATGGTATTCAGCTAAAACAATCCCTAAAAATAAGTTCAGGCCAGCTGCGTTTATTGCTCCCGCCATATTGATAGGTTACGGCTTTGTAGCAGTTTATGATAAAGGAGCGCTCAGAGAACTCGATCTAAGTACTAAATATGAGTTACAGGAAGATCATCCTTTATTTGCCGCCCACGTAGACGATTACCTGCAACTTGCACCTGCTGCGGCGGTTTATGCTTTAAACCTTTCCGGAGTGAAAGGAAAACATAACCTCTTTGACGCTTCTATGCTTTATGTCACTTCTGCAGCAATTATGGGGGTATCCACACATTTTGTTAAACAGGGAGTGGGCCGGATGAGACCCAATTTTTCAGGAAATAATTCTTTCCCTTCAGGACATACGGCTTCTGCTTTCATGGCCGCTGAATTCCTCCATCAGGAATACAAGGATGTTAACCCATGGATTGGTTATGCCGGCTACTTTGTGGCTACCGCTACCGGAACCCTTCGGATGTATAACAATAAGCACTGGTTTAGCGATGTGGTCGCCGGTGCCGGATTTGGTATTGCATCCACAAAAATCGCCTATCTGATTTATCCTTATATGAAACAGATGTTCGTTAAAAAGCAAGACATCAAGTTTAGCTTAATGCCCTATTATCAACCAGGTGCTGCTGGTTTAGTGCTTTCAGGGCGTTTTTAGTTGCATTATCATCTATCAAAACCCGGCTTCGGTATAAAAATTGGAGCAAATAGATTTCATGGTGGAAATGGCGGGTGTGGGCCGACAAACTGATATGCAAAGCTTTAACCAGGATGAGTGGGTAAATGCCATGTTTTCGCATAGGATATCTTAACACTAAAAAATCTACCGTAGTGATTATTTTTTTGTTCCTGGCTTTGTAGTGGTTCTTTTCGGTTTTTGTTTTGCTTTGGTGAGTGCCCTTTTTGGCTTAGGCTTTATAGCTTTTGGTTTCTTTTTCGCAGGCTTTGTTTTCCTGGCATTCTTGATTCGGTATTCCAGCAGGTACAACCTGGTCTGCCATTTTTCTATGGTAGTGTCGTCATTTTTTGGAAGTCCGGTGGGTTCGAGCAGACCCAGTACCTTGGCAAGTTCACGTGAGCTTTCTGCCTTTTCACTGTTCTGTTTTGCCCATTCCTCCTGTTTGCTGTGTAGTGCGCCCTGGTAGCTGGAGATGGCAAGCTTGATCAGTTTTACTTCATCTTCTCCGGATCTGGTCTTTCGGTAGATTATCATCAGCCTGTTCCAGGCATGGTGATTGGCAGGATCTGTTACGGTTGCCTTTTGGTAAAGTTTCATCGCACCCCCGGTATCGCCAGACTTTTCGAGTTCCAATGCTGCATCGAACTGCTCTTTTGATCTGATCTGCTTTCTCCTTGACATAGTGGTTTCAACAAGTGGGTCAGTCTGATTGTTTGATCATTCGAGTACGCAATGCTTCCACTGCCGCAAATCCTCAAAAGGTAAAACCAATTGCTACGAATTTGGTTAGACTATATTGATATCTTAATACAATTGATCAGGCATTAGCACATGGAAAACTACAGAATAGGAATAATTGGTTACGGTGGATTCGGAAAGTTTCTTCACCATTGGTTCGATAAGATGGAAAATGCAAAGGTTGTTGCCATTGCCGAAACAGGTCATCGGACCCACGATATTCCTGATTGCAAAGTTTATTACGACTGGAAAGAGTTGCTTGGCGATCCTGAAATTGATATTGTGAGCATCGTTACTCCGCCAGGCTTACATGCGGAGATGGCATGCGAAGCCATGAAGGCAGGTAAGCATGTATTGCTCGAGAAACCGGTAGCCATTACAGAAGAGACGGCAGAAGAGATTCTAAAAGTACAGCAGGAAACCGGGAAAATCATCACGGTAAATCACATGATCCGCTATAATCCCATCATGCAAAAAGTGAAAGAACTGGGTGAAAGTGGTGCCTTTGGAGAGTTAAGACACGTTGTGGTAAATAACTATGCTCAGGATGAGGCCTTACCGCTGGAACATTGGTTCTGGAATGAAGAAATGTCTGGTGGCATACTGGTAGAGCATGGTGTACATTTTTTTGATATTGTAAATTCACTTACCAGGCAAAAGTTTAAGCAAGTGTTTGGAACTTCCCATCACCGGAACAGCGAACAACGCGACAGGGTAGCAGCCATGGTGTTATATGATGACGGGATGATTGGCAGCTATTATCATGCTTTCTCAGGACCGGGAATGTTTGAACAGACCACGATACAACTTGCATATGACCTGGCCAGAATAGAAATTGAAGGCTGGATGCCTTTGAAAGGTAAAATTCACGCAATGGTAAATGACATGACTAAGGCAGAAATCGGTGAACTACCTGGCTGGACAATGCAAAGTGGTGAGTCACTGGAATCATCCGAAGACAGTTCGAGACCTGAGGGATGGGGCAGCAGTGAATATAGCCACGATACAGCCACCAAAGTTTTTGCCGGAATTGCTTATCCTGTTGATGAAGTGATGACAGGTACTTTTGAAATTCATGAATCTAAAGGTGAGGTGTATGGTAAGTGTGTGCAATCGATATTGAATGATTTGATACAAAAGATAGAGAACAAAGACCATAAACTTCAGATAACCATAGAAGATGGTGTTTTAGCATTGAAAATTGCGCTGTTAGCCTCGGAATAAGTTTACTTACATTCAGCGTAAAATATCAGCTGCATACAAAAGGAGAGAATCTAAAAACATTTAGGAATATTTCCTTTCGAAGTGCAGCCCATGTTTTAATTTAGAAAAAAAAATAGATTTGGATAAAATTCAATACGGAAAGTTCAACTTTTCAAAGGAGAACTGGGAAAAAGATTTCGGGCTTTTGTCTAAAGCTTTAGATGCATCAATATCCGGCATTATCATTACCGATAATACGCAGCCTGATAATCCGATAATATACTGTAATCAGGCTTTTGAAAAAATCAGTGGTTATCAAAGACATGAGATAATAGGCCATAATTGCCGTTTTCTTCAGAAAGATGACCGGGGACAGCAAGCGAGAAGCATTTTGAAAAATGCTGTTGAAAAAGGCATTGAATGCACGGTTGATATTCGTAATTACCGCAAAAACGGTGATCTGTTTTGGAACGAATTGTACATGTCTCCGATTAAAGACGAAGCCGGTAACGTTACCCACTTCATTGGGGTGCAGAACGATGTTTCTGCCAGAAAGAAAGCGGAGCAGGATCTCCGTCAGCAACAGGATCAAATGGAAAGGGTTATCCAGGAGCGTACGCTGGAACTACGGGATAATGAAGCGTTTCTTTCCAGTATTATCCAAACCGTTAGAGAAAGTCTTCTGGTATTGGATCCCAAATTTTTCGTGGTCAGTGCGAACACCCATTTTCTTAAAACATTTAAAGTTAACGCGGAAGAAACTGTAGGTAAGCATTTATATGACCTCGGCAATCACCAGTGGGATATTCCCCAATTGAAAGAGCTTTTGATCAGCATTTTACCAACAAATAACCCGGTTGAAGATTTTGAGGTGGAACATGATTTTCCGCATATCGGGAGAAAACTAATGCTGCTGAACGCCTATAGGGTTGAGCTCGAAGGCCAATACAAAGATCAGATTTTGCTGGCTATCGAGGATATTACCGACAGGCGGGAAATTGAGCGGAGAAAGGACGACTTTCTTTCGATAGCAAGCCATGAGCTGAAAACACCATTAACCACCATTAAAGGTTACATTCAGGCATTGGAACGTATGGCTCCTAAAGAATCGAGCGACAAATTTAAGACGATTCTTGGTAAGACCGCTGTGTATGTGGAAAGGCTCAATACCCTCATTGCAGAACTGCTTGACGTTTCAAGAATTCAAACTGGAAATATAGAATTGCATAAAGCACCCTTCGACTTTGATAAAATGGTAGTGGATTCAGTCGAGGCAATCCAGTCGGCTGCGCAACAACACACAATTATTGTAAAGGGGGAATCTGGCGTTCGCTTATGGGGCGATGAGTCTCATATTATTCAGGTTGTGAATAACCTGGTTTCGAATGCGATAAAATATGCTCCGGACTCCAATGAGGTTTTAGTCTACATTTCCAGGATTTCCGATTATGTGAAACTTTCGGTAACAGATTATGGGATGGGTATTAGTCAGGAGGATCAGAAAAAGGTGTTTGAACGATTCTTCAGGGCGGGGGATATTCAACAACGCTTTCCGGGAATGGGAATAGGTTTATACATTTGCGATCAGATCATTAAAAATCATGAAGGAACGTTATGGGTCGAGAGTGAAAAAGGGAAAGGATCTACGTTTAGTTTTACACTTCCAATAAAAGAAGGGGATTTGGATGCCGAATAAAAAAATACTTATCTGCGATGATGATGAAGGAATACTGGATATGCTTGAACTGATATTGGAAGATACCGGTTATACCATAATTCCAGAAAAAAACAGCCTTAATATTAAACATTTAATTGAAGACCAATTACCTGATCTTATTCTTCTTGACTTGTGGATGCCGGTACTATCCGGAGATCAGGTATTGCGCACATTGAGGAAAAATCCAGAAACGATGCATCTGCCAGTGATTGTGATCTCCGCCAGCCGGGAAGGAAAGCAGATTGCAGCTGAAGCTGGTGCGTCAGCATTCATATCGAAACCCTTTGATTTTGATGAGTTGATAGGTACAATAAAGCACTACCTGAATTAAGTTTAATTTCAGATGTGCTCGTTCCTTCTATTTATGAATTTAAATTCTGATTTGATAACCAGCTAATTGAATTTCCAAACCATCAGGCTAAAACAAATGTTTAACCAGTATACCTAAAAATATAAACATTATGGCAAGAGGAACAAAAGTGGAAAGAAACTCTGTTTCTAACCAGGATCATGAAATCAAATACGAAGCAGATAAACTGGATGTGAAACCTGCAAAAGTTAAAGAAGCAAAAGCCGGCGCGGGTAATCAACGTAAGGCGATTGAAAAGAAAGTGAAGTAAAACATGTGCCCCGCAGTTGCGGGGCTTTTTTCGCTTATGAAAATCGCTACCTACAACATCAACGGCATCAATGGCCGGATCGAAACCCTGCTGAAATGGCTTCAACGTGCTCAGCCGGATATTTTGTGTTTGCAGGAACTGAAGTGCGAGGATAAATCTTTTCCGATTAGCCAGATTAATGAAGCCGGCTATCATGCGTTGTGGCACGGACAGAAAGCGTGGAACGGGGTAGCGGTATTAAGCAAGAAAGAAATCAAGGAGCTGAGGCGCGACCTCCCAGGAGCGGACAAAGAATATACCCATAGCCGCTACCTGGAAGTATTTACTTTCGACACCGTAATTGGCTGCATTTATTTGCCATACGGCAACCCGTTTCCAGGACCAAAATTTGAGTATAAGAAACGCTGGTTTGGGCGATTAGTGGACCATGCAAAAACTTTAATAGCAACGGGACTACCGATAATGCTTATAGGTGATTACAATGTGATGCCTACTGATCTAGATACTTATAAACCTGAGAAGTATAAAAACGACGCACTTTTCCAGCCGGAAATTAAAGAGGCTTACGCGAGTTTATTAGATCAGGGCTGGACAGATGCCATCCGCACACTCCATCCTGATGAAGCCATTTATACTTATTGGGATTACCTTCGGAAAGCTTACGATCGAAATGCAGGGATCCGCCTTGATCATTTCCTGCTTAGCTCCGACCTGGCAGAAAAGCTGAAATCGGGAAATGTAGATAAAGAGGTAAGGGGCTGGGAGGGCGCCAGCGATCATGCGCCGGTATGGATCGAGTTATCGGCCAAAGCCCTTAAAAAGAACATCAGTAAGCAGGGTAAGAACGGCAAATCAGCAAAAACAAACAGCAACCTTAAATTATCGGACTCTGTGGCTAAAATTTTAGACGCAGGAGATATGACTGAGATGATGCAAGATTTGAGCGAAACCAAAAAAGCTGTAGTTAAAGTCGCGAAACCCGTAAAAGGCAAAAGTTTCAAGCCAAAAGAAACCCCGCTGTTAATGGGTAGAGCCGATACCGAGGAGAAAAAGATCGATGGGCACCTGTTGAAATTTACCCATCTCTCGAAACTTTACTGGCCGGAGGATAAGGTGAGCAAAAGGGAAATGTTTAATTATTACGATGCCGTTGCCCCGTTGATGCTGCCCTATCTGCTCGACCGGCCGATGTCGCTAAACCGGTATCCGGGAGGTATTCACAGTCAAAGCTTTTATCAAAAGAATGTGAAAGAGACAGCCCCGGAATGGACACATACCATGCCCCACACCAACGAAAAAGGAGAGGAGAAAAGTTATCTGCTGGGTTATAACCGGGCAACACTGTTATGGATGGCCAGCCTCGGCTGTATTGAAATGAACCCCTGGTTTTCCAGAGCTGCCAATCCGGATTATCCTGATTATTGTGTCATCGATCTCGACCCGGACAAAAACACATTCGACCAGGTAATTAAGGCCGCGCAGGTTACCCGGAAGGTACTTGATGCCATCGGGGTACCCAGCTATCCTAAAACCTCCGGTTCAACAGGTATGCACATTTACATTCCCCTCGGTGCGCAATATACCTATGAGCAAAGTCAGCTATTTGCCAATCTGGTGGTTCGCCAGGTGAACCGTGAGCTGCCGAAATTTACTACGCTTGAACGGATGATTTCTAACCGGGGTGGGAAAATGTATCTTGATTTTTTGCAAAACCGACCCGGCGCCACTATCGCCGGTGTTTATTCGCTGCGGCCAAAGCCAGGGGCCACAGTTAGCATGCCACTCACATGGGATGAAGTTAAACCAGGATTAAAAATGAAGGATTTCACCATATTTAATGCGGTGGACCGACTAAAAGAAACCGGCGATCTGTTTACAGGGGTGCTGAGTAAGGGCATTGATATGCAAAAAGTGATTGCCAGTGCTCAGGATGCGTTTAGCTAATTGATTATGGCTGAAAGCCTTGTACTACTGCAGAATTGTTTGTGTAACCTTTCAAATAAAACCAATTAATATTTCCGATTAATTTATTTTGTAGATTCGCACGTCATCGCCATACATGTCAGCAAATCTTCCATATAACGATCAGCAACTCATCTTACTCCTAAAGCAGGATAGTAAGGACGCGTTTGGGGAGATATATGGCCGGTACCAGACTTTACTTTTTTTATTCGCGGTCAAGAAACTTCAGGATGAGGAAGCTGCGAAAGATATTGTACAGGAAGTATTTATCTCCTTATGGAACAACAGGGCCACACTTATTGATAGTGCTCCTCTTGCGCCCTATCTTTACCGGTCAGTATTGAACAAAGTGCTTAACATTTTCCGTGGAAAAGGTGTCACTGATGAATACATCGCTTCTTTACAACATTCTTTAAACAGCAATTCTAATCTCTCTGCAGATTATCTGGTGCGCGAGAAAGATATTTCTGCAATGATCGAGTTGGAAATTTCAAATTTGCCCGATAAAATGCGTGAGGTTTTTGAATTGCGGCGCAAAATGTATTTAAGTAACAAAGAAATTGCCTTAAAACTTAATCTATCTGAGCATACAGTTGCTACGCAGATGAAAAATGCATTAAAAATTCTTCGTAAAAGACTAGGTTCTGCTATCTTTTCAGTTTATTTCATCAATCTTTAATTTTTTTTCCTTTTCTATACCCGATTGGCCAAAGTTGGGTGTAATGTATGGTATAGAACCATCGGAGAATGCAGAAACGCGAAGCTGAAGAATTATTTGAAAAGTTTAAAAATGGAAGCTGTAATGCATCCGAAATGGAAGCTATTCGCTATTGGCTCCACTACTACCGCTCCGAAATGGCCGGGAACTATTCATCAGACGATCTTGAAAAGATTTCAGTAGAGATATGGAGTAAGGTAGAGCCTTTATTAATTGACCGTAAACCCCGGGTGATTTCCCTGAAAGCAAAAATTGCTGCCGCTGCCGCAATCATACTATTGGCGTTAGGTGGGCTTTATGTGATTCAGAAAAAAGCAACCAATACAGGTCAGATGGCTAGCATATATAAAAATGATATTAATCCCGGAGGGGATAAGGCCTATTTAACGCTCGCCGATGGGAAAAAGATTAGTCTGGATCATTTACAACAACGCGATATTGCCCAGCCTGGCGTCGAAATATCAAAATTGGCAGACGGAATGGTGGTTTACAAAGTTTCTGCTGGTCGGGAGGCCACAGATGCAACCAACACCCTTGAAACACCAAATGGCGGGAAGTTTTCGATTATTCTTCCTGATGGGACAAAAGCCTGGCTTAACGCAGGCTCTAGCCTAACTTACCCACTCTCATTCAGGAACAAAAAAGAACGTAGAGTAACATTATCAGGGGAGGGATATTTCGAAGTGGCACACGATAAGGCGCACCCGTTTCTGGTGAATTCTCAAAGGCAAACCGTTCAGGTACTGGGAACACGTTTCAATATACAGTCCTATGCTAATGAAAAGTACATCAGGACAACCCTATTATCGGGTTCGGTACGCATCTCTGGCAATACAACAGTTGCTAAAATACTTAAACCTGGAGAACAGGCAGATTTCGACACAAATGGAATTAAGGTTTCTCAGGCAGATATGGAGCAGGCAAATGCCTGGATAAATGATGATTTTGTATTTAACGGCGAAGACCTGCACACGGTAATGAGACAGGTAGCAAGGTGGTATGATGTGGAGGTAGTGTATGATGGAGAAAAGGATAATGCAGCATTTTACAGTACCATTTCGAGAAAGAAAAAGCTTTCTGAAATATTGAAAGCGCTAACCATGAATCAGGGTGTACACTTTAAACTGGAAGGAAGGAGGGTAACTGTTATGCCTTAAAGGGAAATTCCTGTGCTGGTAAAAAAGCGGGAGCGTTGGAGGCGCCCCCGGTTAAAGGCCGGTACAGATGAATAATTGTTCAAACACTATTATCAACTAAAACCAACCAAACAAATGTATAAAAAATACCATGGAAATGGGTATGATCCAACTAATCATGTCCATCAGTCAGGTTCCTTATTTCAAAAGATCCGTCATGATGTAGGCGTAGTGCCGGGATCTTTTTCTTTTTGGCTATATTGTTTATTGTTCATTTTTCTGCTGTTTCCGACACGGTCTTTTGCGCAGAACGAGCGTGTAAGCTTGGCAAAAAAAGACGCCCCCCTCACAGAGGTACTAAGGGATATCCGCAAGCAGACTGGATTTGATTTTGTGATTAACCGTGAGCAGGTAGCGCGCTCGAAACGGGTAAACATTCAGATTAAAGATGCCGGTTTAAAAACGGTTCTGGATGAATGTTTTCGCGGTCAGCCTTTCGACTATAGCATAGAAAACAGGATTATCGTAGTAATTAACCGGATTAAAACAGAAAATAAAGCCTTTTTAATTAACCTTAAAGTCCGGGTACAGGATCAAAAAGGCGGGGTATTGCCTAGCGCCAGCGTAACCTCAAAAGAGGCAGGCCTGATGGGATTTACCGATACGAACGGTGAGTTCGTGTTTTCAAGGATTCCGCGCGATGCAAATGTTGTAGTTTCCTATGTCGGTTACAAATCTGACACACTTACGGTTAAATCAGCATCCGAGATTGTAGTCATGCTAAGTCAGCAAATCAATACGATAGATGAGGTGTCCGTTGTTTCTACCGGTTACCAGACCCTTTCCCGTGAGCGGGCAACCGGATCTTTTGGCAAGCCAGACATGCAAATCTATCAAAACAGGGTAGCTACGCAAGACCTGGTTTCCAGGCTGGATGGGTTAGTTGCCGGAGTAACGGTAATTGCCGGTCCGAAAGGTGTGACAGGAAACAGACAGTTTGGAGGTGGAAATACGCAACAAAGTATCATCAGGGGTAGATCGACTGTTCAGGCAAATTTCGATCCACTTTACGTTGTAAATGGCGTGCCAGTGACCGACCTGTCGGTGATCAATCCGGATGACGTGCAGGATATTTCGGTATTGAAAGATGCCTCCGCAGCTTCTATCTGGGGCGTAAGGGCTTCAAATGGTGTAATTGTAATTACGACTAAGAAGGGTTCTGCGGGCACACCCATAAAAATCAGCTATTCAGGCAACATATCGCTGTTCGGTAAACCGGATCTTGATTATGTTCCAATGATGAACAGTGCTCAATACATACAAACGGCAGGGGAGCTGTTTAATCCCGCTGCGTTTCCATATGCAGCCATTGGCACCTCGGTAATCGCACCACACGAACAAATCCTCTATAACCAGAACCGGGGTTTGATCACTGCGGCTCAGGCACAGCGCAGTCTGGATAGTCTGAGCAATATTAACAACAAAGATCAGATACGGGATTTGTTGTTTCGGAATGCTTTCACCACCAACCATACGCTTTCTGCCTCGGGCGGCACATCAGCCTACAATTTCTATGCTTCCGGTTCTTATACCAACACCACAAGTAGCCATCCGGGAGATCAGAATGGCGCATATCGGTTAAACATCAATCAGACTTTCATCCCCATCAGCAGACTTCGGATCAGTCTGAATACAGCATTAAACAATACTATAACCAGTAGCGACAAGAGCATCGTTATCGGAAGCAGTTTTATTCCTTATCAGCTGTTTCAAAATGATGCAGGAAACAACCTTCAAATGAATTATGTTCAGGGACTTTCACCAGAGGTAAGAAAAGATTACCAGACCAGAAGCCGGATCAATCTGGATTACTCGCCTTTGGACGAAGTTAGTATGGGATTTATTAAGGGAAATGCCCTATCAGTGAACCTCACCGGGAATGTGAACTTAAAAATATGGAGAGGACTTAGCTTTGACGGTACATACAGTTATCAGAAAGCTCCCTCCGCAAGCCAGCTTTATAATGATAGTAAAACCTACGAACTCAGAAGGGAGCTGCTGGGCTTCACTGTTGCAAGGACTGCCAACGATGTTCCCGTATACTATTTACCTACATCTGGAGGAACCTATAAAACAGTAAATATTGATCAGCGAAATTATACGCTAAGAAACCAGCTGATTTATACAATGGCGCTGAGGGATGGAAGGGACAGGATTAATGTTCAGATCGGCCATGAAGCCCTCGAGCAGCTTGCTACCAACAGAACAACTATTGCCCGGGGGTATGATCTTGATCTGTTGACTTCCGGGAGCGTAAATTATTTAGCCCTGAGCCAGGGAATTTTCGGGGCAGTATCATCTTTCAGAAGTACGTTTAACGAAAAACCATTCGAGACGTTTGAGCAACTTAACCGGAATGAATCCTTTTTCGGATTGTTTAATTACACCCTGAACGAAAAGTACATGCTGGATGCCAGTATCAGGAGGGATTACAGCAATCTGTTTGGTTCCGAAAAAGGCAAGCAACGTAAACCGACCTTCAGCGTTGGCACGAAATGGCTGATCAGTAAGGAAAGCTTCATTGAGAAGAGTACCTGGATCAATAATCTGGCACTTCGCACCACGTACGGGATTACTGGCAATTCGCCATTCATCGGTGCCGGTTCATCAAGAGATGTGATTCAGATTGGCCGTAACAATGTAACTGGTGACTATTACTCGCTTATAGGCCTGGCAAATAACCAGCTTACCTTTGAAAAAACTGCGACGGTTAATATCGGGGTTGATTTTAGTGTGCTGCAAAATGCGATTAGCGGAAGTATTGATTTGTATAATAAGAAAACCACCGATATTCTTGGGCAGGTAGATCTTAATCCGGTTAACGGCGCATCTATTATTCGCGGTAACCTTGGAAACATGAACAACCGCGGATTGGAAGTTACCTTGAATTCGAGAAATTTGCAGCTTAAAGATTTTAGCTGGACTACGGGATTAACCTTCAGTTTGAATAGAAATCGCCTGCTGAATTATTCAACTCCCCAGCCTACTCAGCTTACAACCAATGGTAGAATCAATAGCAATTATGTGGTTGGCTACGGAATACAACCCTTGTTTGCCTACGAGTTTGCCGGACTGGATGCACTTGGCGATCCGCAAATCCGTTTGGCAAATGGAACCATAACCAAGGATCCTGATGTTGCTACGGCCGACGATCTGATTTATATGGGTACCACTATTCCAAAATTTAATGGCGGATTGAGTAATACTTTCCGATACAAGAACCTTTCACTTACCGCAAACATGATCTATAATTTCGGCAACGTGATGAGACGGGATGTTAACCGTTATTTTTATGGACGCATCGATTACGGCACTGGTAGTTTTGGCGGAAACCTGAGTCCGGAGTTTCTGGATAGATGGAAAAAACCAGGGGATGAACTGCTGACCAATATCCCCTCGTATGTGGCTAGTGCAGGCGTAAATGTGAGCAGGAGAAATATTGATTATTACACCTATGCTGATATCAATGTGGTGAGCGCGTCTTATATCAAACTCAGAGACGTTACGCTGAATTATATAGTGGGACCAAGATTATTGAACCGCCTGCACGTTGCATCTTTATCGCTTTTTGCACAGACCGGAAACTTCATGATCTGGAAAGCAAATGAGTTCGGCATAGATCCTGAATACCAATCGTTCAATCAGGGAGGAAGAAATATGCCTGCCTTTAAGCACAGTTTCAGTTTCGGTGCAAATCTTACCTTTTAATTTACAATGATGAAAATATACCAATATTTCTATTTCTTCCTGTTGCTGATCTTGATAGCAGGGTGTAAAAAATCCTTTCTTGAGGTAGTTCCCAAAGGCCTGTTAGTGGCCCGCACAACCGACGATTATGAGAAGATCATGAATGCTCCGGATCTTTATCTTTACTCTTTTGCAGGTGGCTGGCAATCGATGGTACTTATGGGCGACGATGTAGCTGCAGAAGGCAGTTACTTTTCATCAGCTTCACCAATGAGCCAGAATGCATTCAATTACAAGGCAGACATATTCAGGGTAAAGGATAATACCTTCGATTTTAAGGTTTACAGCAGCAACCTGTATACGGTAAACAAGGTGATAAACGAGATCGGGGAATCTACCGGGGGTAGCACCGAACAGAAGATGGCATTGAAAGCAGAAGCGCAGGCTAACCGGGCATGGATATATTTCCAGCTCATTAACATTTATGCTAAGCCATATAACGCTGCAACCGCATCGCAGGATTTAGGTTTTCCTATTATCCGGGACGCGGACATCAATTTGAGTGGACATGTTAGAAATAGTGTGGACGAGGTTTATGCGTTTATCATTCAGGACCTCAACGACGCCATCAGTACCTTGCCCCTTAATAATAAATTTGCCCAGCGGTTTTCAAAGCCCGCCGCGGAAGGAATGCTGGCTAAGGTTTATCTCTACATGGGCAGAAATGCGGAGGCACTAACGATGTTTAATGCCTCAATAGCGGATGTTGCCGCGCAAACCAAACCTGCCAGACTTTACGATTATAATGTAGAATTTGCTTCGGGCGGGAAGTTTGATCCGATTGGCTACAATGGCCCGAATAACTCGCCGGGGATAAACTATGACGACGTAACCGAATCAGTGCTCGCGAAAACATTTTACAATGGGCCTTACAGCGGAAACGAGTTTGGCAATGATTTTCTTGTGCTTTCACCCAAGGCACAGGCTCTTTTTGCGCAGGGTGATTTAAGGCTGAACTTTTATGGCGCTTATTTCCCGTATTCAACACCGAATCCTTCGGGCAGGCTATCCAAGTATTCAGTTAATTATTCAAAATTTGGATTGCAACTGGCTGATTTATACTTGCTGAGGGCAGAAGCAAATGCGAGGTTAAATAATCTTGTGGCCGCAGTTTCTGATCTGGAGCTGCTGCGCAGAATCCGTATGCCTGTAAATGTTGCCGCTGTTCCAGCTCAGGCTGCTTCCAGCAAAGAATCACTGATCAGGTTTATCTTCCAGGAGCGTATAAGGGAGTTTGCAATGGAAGGATACCGGTGGTTTGATATGCGACGCTGCTCTCTCGATCCGGTTTTCTCGGGTGAGACATTCTCTCATATCATTTATAATGACGAGACCTTCACCAATATTACCAGTTTTAATCTGCCCCAAGACAGGCTTACGCTTCGGCTACCGCCAATCGTAATGAATGCCAATCCGGGCTTTACCAATAACCCTTAAATAATAATCATGAATATTTTAAAAAGCAATATACGCTTAACCCTTACCTTTGGTTTGCTCCTGGTTTCAGCAGCAGCCTTTTCACAGAACGAATTCACCATCAAGGGCCAGCTTTCGCCGGAAATTAATGGTAAGAAGATTTTGCTGACGTACAAAAACAATGGCGTAAGTGTAGAAGATTCTACTATGGCCGAAATGGGGAAATTTACTTTCAAAGGCCTGATTGGAGATCCGGCTTATGCGAGGATCAGTGTAAATCCACCTGCCATGACGACTATGCAAAATATAAAGAGTCTTGATGTACGCGACTTCTTTATCGATGCCGGAGAGATTGTGATTACGAGCTCTGCCGGGGCAAAAACGGCTACGGTTAAAGGCGGAAAAACTCAGGCCGATTATCAGAGAAGATTTGACCTTTACAAGCCGGTGCAGGCCCGTGTAGATTCACTAAATAATTTGATTGCGGTTTATAAGGAGAGTGGCAATACTAAAGCAATGGATGCTGCCCGGCTGGAGATGAATGCAGAGTTCGCCAAAACTGCAAAAATCGACAGCAATTTCATCAGGGAAAACCCGGGAAGCTTTCTGTCGCTTGATATCTGGAGATCGAAACACCGCGGAACCCTTCGTTCCAACTTTGCGCCTGAGTTCCAAAAATTCAGCCCTGCGGTTAGAAATACCTTTGCCGGTAAAGAGATACAGGCGAAGTTTGATTTAGCGAAAAAACTTGCTCCTGGGCAACTTGCCCCTGATTTCAAATTGAAGGATACTGCTGGCAGGGAAGTTTCGCTATCCTCACTTCGGGGAAAGAATGTATTCGTTTGTTTCTATACACCGGATTTTATGAACTATGATGCCTTTACTTTTAACCTTGGGCGGATTAACAGGGCTTTAAAGGATAAAAATACGGTGATGGTAACGGTTTATTATAGTTATGCCAACAGGCAGGATTCATACTGGATGGAAACAATAAAAAGATCCAACTTTAGCTGGCTAAACCTGAATGATATTGGCGGCGTGAACGACGCGGGAAGTGTGAGTCCGACGGCAAAAGCTTATGGATTAACCTACTATACGTTGCCTAGTGCACTTCTTATTGGTGCGGATGGTAAGATACTGGCAAGCCAGCTTAAATTAAACGATATCGGTCTTGGTCAGGAACTTGCACAGTTAATCAAATAAAAATGAAAAGAAAAGTAATATTAGTAATGGCGTTTATGGCATTTGCTATCATGAGTATGTATGCCCAAACTCCCAAACGGGAATTTCTTGATGTTGGAGACTCTATCAATACCTATCCGAAGGTGGAATGGATTAAGGGGAACGCCGTAAGTAAGTTTGATCCATCCAAAATATACATTATAGATCTTTGGGCCACATGGTGTAAGCCCTGTATTGCCGCTATGCCCCATTTCAACGCCATAGCATCAAAATTTAAAAACCGGGGAGTAGTGTTTATTGCGCAAGACGTGATGGAAGACGACCGGCCAAAAGTATTGGATTTTGTTAAAGCCAATGATAAAATGATGAGTTTTGACGTTGCCTTTGGCGGAGGAAAAGGAAGTGACTTTGAACAGGAATGGATTAAGCCGGCAGGCGTGAATGCTATACCCCAAACCTTCGTGATCAAGGGAAACAAGTTGCTTTGGCAAACCTCGCCGGATATGATTACTGAACCGGTTATTGAAATGCTGATCAAAGGTGATTTCAGTATCGAAAAAGCGAAAAAATTAAGCGCAAATTAAAATATCTCCTGATGCCTGCTGCTGGTAACTGATCGGGTTGTCAGTAGCATGCTCAGGTAAAGTTAGACTAGGTTGTGAAAGTTTTAAAAACTTTTATTCAGGTCATACCCAGTACTGTCGTTCCTAGCCTCCTCCCGGTAATCTTCCAGAAATCTGGCCACATCTGCCGGTGGAGACATTTTGGCCAGAATGCTTTTCAGTTTCGTATCGTCTTTAAGGATTTTGTGAAAATTGTCATCCCAGTTCATTATCGCTTCAGATATGGAAAGACCAGACCCGAAAATTCCATTTTGTGGAGTTTCTCCGTAGAGCACACAGTAAATATCATCTTGTTTGTAAACCTGCGGTTTAAGTCTGGCTGCCAGGCCTTTCAGGGGCGTTTTGATTAATAATTCTGGTGGAATGATCATATATTCAAGGATTGGTCTCAAAAACATGTAGTGAGTCAATATTAGCATAAACTGCAGTTAGGGTCCAAATGTTTCAAACCTAAGTATTTATATAAGTCACCACCCGTATTAAACCGGTATCAAATACCCGAAATACATGCACCTGTCACTTATAGACGGTTTTTCAAAACTTCAGCTTGTGTGCGTATGTTCAATGATAAACCCTACAACTAAACGAACATGCAAACATGGAAACAATTACCTGGCCGGGCTTTCCCGTTAGGTCCTACATGGGACAAACGAGGTACTAATTTCGCGCTGTTTGCCAAAAACGCTGAGCGGGTAGAATTGTGCTTTTTTGACCAGGATGAAAACGAAATTTCCAGATATGAACTAACGGAGCGCGAACATGATATTTTTCATACCTACCTGGAGGGTGTAGGCCCTGGGCAAAAATATGGATACAGGGTTTATGGCCCCTATATTCCCGAAGATGGCCTGCGCTTTAATTCGAATAAACTGCTGATTGATCCTTATGCGAAAGCCATATCAGGTGATATCACCTGGGATGATGCTTTGTTTGGTTATGAAATTTCCTCGCCCCTGGGCGACTTAAGTTTTTCGGATCAGGATAGTGCCCCATTTATACCCAAGTCGGTAGTGGTTGATCAGTACTTCGACTGGCAGGATGACGTTTCACCTGAAATCCCGTTTAACCAAACGGTGATTTACGAATTGCACGTGAGGGGATTTACGCAGTTAAATGTCCGGATTCCGGAAGAACTGCGCGGTACCTATGCCGGATTAGCGCATCCGGAGTGCATCAAATACCTCAAATCTTTGGGAGTAACAACGATTGAACTAATGCCTGTGCACCATTTCGTATCCGACAGGCACCTGATCGAGCGGGGACTTCAAAATTACTGGGGTTACAATACCATCGGTTTTTTTGCGCCAGATTCGAGGTATGCTGCTACAGGAAAAAATGGGGAACAACTGCAGGAATTCAAGGAAATGGTGAGGGCCTTCCACGCCAATGGAATCGAAGTGATTCTTGATGTAGTATATAACCATACGGCTGAAGGAAACCACAATGGCCCAACGCTTTCATTTAAAGGTATTGATAACCAGACCTATTACCGGCTGGAAGAAAATGAGCCACGTTACTACACAGATTATACAGGCACTGGGAACACCCTCAATAGCCGGATGCCTGCTGTACTCCGTTTTATTATGGATAGTTTACGTTATTGGGTGCAGGAAGTACATATCGACGGTTTTCGCTTTGATCTGGCATCTACACTCGCCCGTGGTTTACATGAGGTAGATCGCCTGGGCGCATTTTTCGATATTATTCATCAGGACCCGGTTATCTCGCAGGTAAAGCTCATTGCAGAGCCATGGGATGTGGGTGAGGGTGGTTATCAGGTTGGAAAATTTCCTGCCGAATGGGCAGAATGGAATGGTAAATACAGAGATCTGATTCGCAGGGTGTGGAAAGGGGAGGAGGGATTGATGGGCGAATTTGCCCAGCGCATACTGGGTAGCCCGGATTTGTACATGAAAGATTACCGGAGGCCAACGGCCAGCATCAATTTTATTACTGCCCACGATGGTTTTACACTCCATGACCTGGTTACTTATAATGAAAAATGTAATGAAGCAAATGGTGATGACAATGAGGACGGTGAGGCTCACAACCACTCCTGGAACTGTGGTGCTGAAGGGGAAACGGCCATAGAAGAAGTAAATCAACTAAGGGCTAAACAAAAACGAAATTACCTGATGACACTCTTCCTGTCACAAGGTATTCCAATGATTGTAGCGGGAGACGAACTGGGCAGGACACAGCATGGTAACAATAATGCTTATTGCCAAAACAGTGCGCTATCCTGGATCAATTGGGAAAAAGCTGATGCCGGGCTACAAAATTTTACAGCGCAGCTGATCCAGCTTCGGAAAAATCATCCCAGTTTGAGTAGGAAAGAGTGGATCCTCGGCAATACGATTGAGGCAGACGGCCTGCTGGATATCGGATGGTTCAATGTAGACGGCACTCAAATGCAACACCACGACTGGGAGCGTATTGCCCCTGTGCGTATTGGTGTGTTTTTACATGGGGAAGGTATAGTAAGTACAGATGTTAAGGGAAATGGAATTTTGGATGCTCATTTCTTCATCATCTTTAATGCGGGCGCTGATGATATAGCCTTTAAACTTCCGGAAGGGGGCTATCCGGAAAAATGGAGTGTTGCGATCAGCACCGGAACTTTACAAGCAGGAATGACAAACCTTTCAGCAGGCCAAATGGTAGACATTGAAGGTAGAAGTGTCACAGTATTTCGGGCAAGTTAACCTAATGGCGATAGATTGATATTAAAAGTAGTAACCGGGTATGGTACCTGGTGTTCGAGATAATATATGGATAACCTTAAAAATTTATAATATGGAAAGTCAAAATGAAAAAAATAAAAACCTTGGGGATGCCCAAGCGGACAATACGGTAGAGCGAACCAATATGCCCGACAACCAGGTTCCAAGATTTAGGAGTAACGAAAATTCTCAGGAGAATCGCGTAAAAAGCGAGGCCGGCTTTTTGAGTCGCGAAGTAGGAGAGGGGGATTTTGGATCAGAAGAAGCCCGAGCTGACTGGGAAAAAGGAAACGAAGGTGAAGCTGGAAACATGCCGAATTCAGTATCCAAAGAAGCTTTGGAAGCAAAAGAAAAGTTCCCGTCAAAACTTCAGTCGATATTCCATGGGATCACCGGAACCAATTGGAGAACCACTGAAACGCTTGAGATTATACTTGAAGGCGATGTTGATGTTGAAAACTTTACAAATGATTTGAAGAGTAAGGTAACCGAATTGGTAGATTTTACTGAGCACATTGATTTAGTGATAAAGAATGAAGTCAGTTCATATTTTCAGATTATTGAGATTAATAAACATTCTACTTCAGAAAATGAAGCTGTATAAGCTGACTTGGAAATTCAACAGCACTTGTTCAAATCGACCTGATCTGTTGTAAAAGTAATTAAACAAAAAATGCCGCTCTTCGCGGCATTTTAAATAATTATTGAATTTCGATCTGGCGTGTGACCATTTTTGCTTCCTCTTTTTTTGGAATGGTAAGCATTAGAATTCCATCGTTATAACTCGCCTGTATTCCATCCACATTGGCACTTTCAGGTAATGTGAACGCCCGGGTGAAGGAATGAAAGCTGAATTCCCTTTTGTTGTAAGTTCTATCTGATGATTGACTTTCTTGCTGTGTCGAAATTGTTAATGTCTCCCGCTCTACTGAAACCTTGAAATCTTCCTTTTTCAGTCCTGGCGCAGCAAGTTCGATATGAAAAGATTCGGGGGTTTCTGAAATATTGACCGCAGGTAATGTATTTAGCTTACGGTCTGCGAAAAAGCTATCGCTAAGTACAGATTCGAAAATGTCATTAAAGCCTGGCATTAATGCATTGTTTTTCTTCTCAGGATTAAATTTAACCAATGTCATAGTGTAATCTCCTTTTAAAATTTTTTAGTTAATAAATGGACTATAAATCAATTAATTCAAATGAACGCCAAACCGCGTTCTCCCTTATACATGAACAACTCAAATGCCAAACCATGATTTGTAATTTTATGTTATAAAATCCTGAAAAAATTTCAGTTTTTATGAAAAAAAATCAGCTCCAGACTGAAAAAATATCAGTTGTGTGTTGGCTAAACACAATGGGGATTTGGTTTAAAACAAGTTAGTACCCCCGAAAATTTTTTGCTTACAAATCTGTTGTAAAACTAAGTATAAGCCTCTGATAGGGATGAATACCTGAATATGAGCTCTACAAAACAAAGGCTTGCCTAATCAGCTTCTCATATTAAAACGGAAACTATGAAAACAAATCATGCTATTTATGTTGTGTTTACAGCATTTACCTTAATCGCGGCAGCCTGTACAAACTACAAACCGGTAAAGGAAGATTATTATAAGGATAATGAAGATACAATAAAAAAGGATTCCCTGAATCCCGGTAAGCGAGTGGACGTTAAAGACAGTATTCAGAAATACTAGTTCCGCTACCACAATTTGAACTGATTTTCCTTCAAAATTACTTTGCCCCTTCCCGGTATTTGTTAAGGTATTTTTTAAGCAAATGCCGGGCCTGGTGAATGTGCGTTTTTACGGTACCTAATGGTATATTCATTTGAACAGCAATTTCCTCGTATTTATACCCTTCGAAATATCGCTGAAAGGGGATGCGATAATTTTCCGGAATACTTTGCATTGCTTTTTCAATGTCATTCATCACGAATGTAGACTCACCGCTATTGGTTGATGCACTACTCATTAGATTGGCACTCGATATCTCATCATCCACCTGTATCACTTCTTGTCGCCTTTTTGCCTGTCGGTAACTGTTGATGTAAGTATTTTTCATGATGACGTATAACCATGCTTTGACGTTGGTTCCCTCGTCGAATTTATGACAAAAACGCACCCCTTTTAATAGTGTTTCCTGCACAAGGTCTTTGGCTTCATCGTCATCCTGGGTAAAACGAAGTGCGTTGGAATGTAAAGAGGTAGAGTAGCGGTCGGCAATTAAACTAAATTCGTGTTGATCCATTTTTACAAGGTTGATGTTATATTAACCAACAGATGAATCAGCTTAATGTTTGACCACTTTGGTTCCAGCTGATACTTACTTTCTGACTACCATTTACATCCATCTCAATCTGTTTATTTTTAACTGGTACTGAAAGAAATTGGGTGCCATTTAAAGCCATTTTAAAGCTTAAATCAGCCTGATATTCTTGGTGGAATACAATTTTTACCCGATAGGTCATGGCTTGGTGACTTAACATATTGAAAGTCACTTTTCCACTTTTTTTGCGCACTGTTCCAAACGGCCCGTCAACATAGATCATAAATGTTTCATCTGGAATTCTGATAAAGTGTCTTGGTAATATTCCAAAGGCATTCCCGGCGCCATAAACCTCTTGTCCCACTGCACCACTTTGCTCAATGCCATCATGGATGTCTTCTAATCAGGTAGCTGTTTCCTGCCACCCGCGACCAGCAACCTGGGTTTTCGATCAGATCTTTCAGTCCATTTTTTAGGATGTTTGGCCAGGGGCGATATTGGGTGTTGGGTTTGGGCAAGGAGATGTAAATGGTTGACAGCATGTTCAGGTAGTCAATCGCCTAACATTAAGATTGGATGTAATGTCCGAAGTGATAGTGGGATAAAAGGAAAAGTGTGCCAGATATATATAGTTGAGTTACGCTATGAACACCACCATTATTTCAGGTTAGAAAACGGCGCTGGAACCATTCTTATCATCAAATGATTTCCCTGTAGCAAACCGACAAGTAAGTTACTGACCGGAATGATGTTCAACAGATCATTTTGAAATCCTTTTAATACCGACTTTCATCAGGGAATAATTTTGTTTGCTTTCATTTCATCAAAATGACTATAAAACATCTTTTCTGTATCAATGAATTCATGAAAACCGAACCGACGTGCTTTGGTACCATCAGCAAAAAAATCATAATCCCACGAGAACACTGCATCTCCGAATGGCCATGAAGATAGCGCACCATATGTACTTTTCAGGCCATATTTTATGGACATTTCCGTCCACAGCAATTCCTTGTCTGCCATCACCGTCTGTAACGACATGTGGAGTGGGGGCGCAAATTGCAGACCAAAATATGCTGCTATTTTTGGCCAAAGTTCATTCCACCGAAACAGATCGCCATTGGAAATGTTAAAGGCCTGGTTGGCACATTGAATTTCGGTTGCTGCCCATACCGTTGCCTTGGCCAGCAGATCGGCATCGGTCATTTCCATGAGCTTATCATATGCTCCTGGTTTTCCTGGAAACCGCAGTGGAATTCGGAGCTCCTTTGAAATGGCTGCATAAACTGCAATCACTGAGATCAGGTTCATGGGATTGCCCAATGCGGTTCCGGCCACTACAGAAGGTCTGATTGCCGACCAGCTCCACTTTTTTCCCTGTTGTTTTCGTTCAAGGAATTCCTGCTGGTCTACGTTGAATTCGGGTGGCATATGTCCTGCGTCGGTTTCCTTCGCCGGGGTTTTAAAAGGCCCCAGGTGGGCACCATAAACTTTGTACCCCTGCATCAGGCTTATATGATGAAGGTTTGTTGCTACTGGTTCTATAGCCTCTACAACATTGATTAGCATGTCGAGATTTGGTTGTACAAGTTCTGCCCATGTCGGCATATCCTTGAATGCTGCATAAAATATATGGGTGACATGACTGAGGTTACTAAGTACGTTTTTACATTCCAGACTATCCAGCAGATCCACTCGAATGTAGCTTAATCTCTCTTGATCCTGACCTCCGCGACGCGACAGGCCAATAATGTTCCAGTTACCGAGCGTACGTAAATGTTTAATCAGGTTGGATGCAATTACCCCGTTTGCACCCACCACTAAGGCTGTGTTTTCCATTTCTAAATCTTTAGATACAAAGGTGTGGGATCTTGAAATTTAACCTGGGGTAAAAATCCGATACAAATCGGTACTTTTATGTCATGAAGCGATACAAGCAGTTTCAACCCATAGTGGTCTCAGACTTTGAGGTGGATACCTGGCCCCATCCCCTTCACCTTCATAACCATTATGAGTTTATCTTTATCATGAATGGGACGGGTATTCATATGATCAATGAATATAGGATTCCTTACCAGCCTGGTGATGTGTTCCTGGTTGGCCCCGAAGAAAGCCATCAGTTTAAAATTGAAAACGCAACTCGGTTTGTATATGTCAAGTTCACTGATATACATCTTCATTGTGCGTATTTTGTTTACGGTTTGCAAGCGCTGGAATATTTGGTGAAAAGCCGGGAAACACATCTATCCGGCTTTGAGCTTTGCTTAGAGGATAGGATAACCGTAAGACAAATTTTTGATGTAATACTATCTTTAAGAAAAGACCTGTTTCTGAATGAGCAACTGGTTTGGCAACAGGTGCTGGGACTCTCGGTTATACTTCAACGGAATATGCCCGGTTTAAAAACGAGCCCCAAACATACACGGGATATGCAGGCGCTGTTCTGTTATCTGCACAAGAATATATACACACCCGATAAACTACGTGCACACGCTATAGCTGCACATTTTAATACCACAAATGACTATATCGGTACTTATTTTAAGCGCAACAGTGGCACAACATTAAGGGAATATATCAGAACTTACCGAACTACGCTAATTAAAAATCGAATGCTGAAAGGGAATCATGGTTTAAAGCAGATTGCCGCTGAATTTGGACTGATAGATGAAAGTCACGTACGTAAAGTATTAAAGGTTAAAAAATAGATTCCCATACAACCCGTGAGATGCAAGTCTGATGTCGGCCAGAATGATATCTGGTTTCAAATCAGGTATTTCCTTCGATGCATTTGCAATGTCGGCCGAATGGCCTACTATCCGCAGAGAATCGAGTTTCTGCAGCATTTGTAACATGTGCTGTAAGATCAGTGCTTCATCTTCGAGCACGTAAAGTTTCATTTCGGTTTTAATCATGTACCATGGGAATGAATAACTGAACTTCTACACCTTTCTCCTGATTTATTTTTCTATCGGTAACCTCAAAAAAGCATGCTGACAATCCACCTTGAACAGTGCCTTAAGCCGTTCCTTTAATATCACTTGTGCCAGGGAGGTTTTTCCGACGGAGAAAGAGTTTTATCGGCAATACCACTGCCATTGTCCTTAATCAGAATGAGCAGCTACCCGTTCTTTAAACCAAAATCAATTGTTAAAAGTCCGTCATACTGAAGATTTCGAAACCCGTGTTCAATGGCGTTTTCTACAAATGGCGAAGGAGCATTGGTGGAATTAAAGCGCTCTCTGCATCCAGTTCATCAGATATGGTAATCTCAACGTGACATAGAATCCACAGGAATACCAGTGTTATTTAACAGTATATTGAGCAGAATCTTTTTCAGCCAGAGCGTTATTTTAACAGGCGATTGATGCGGGATTGACAGGGGAGTAGTAGGGGGTTAGTAGGGGCAATTCCCTGTTAACCCCTGGTAAAGGCCCTGTAAGTGCCCTGCTAATCAAGGGTTGAATCTCCGCTCCGTTAAGCGCAAAAGTGGTGCAAAATCGATCAGATTTGTCCGTCAAATTGGCAGGCAATAGAATTCTATGTTAATCAATACACCGACCAGTGATTTAATTATTTATATTCGTGTGGTGTTCAATCTTAAACCGGATCTTTCTAGTATGAAAAAGATATTTGCTTTACTTCTTTTTGCCTTGACGGTAGTAGAATTTTCATTTGCACAAAGTAGTAACACAGAAATGGATTATAAAGAGGTTTCAGGAAGATATGGAAGCAACGAGGGGATTTGCCTCTTCGATGACGGCGAATTTATGCTATACGGCTATGCAACTGCGGTGTTCGGTCATTATAGCTTTAACAAGAATGAGTTAAACTTTTATCCAGATAAACCTGAAGTATTCGAAATATATGCTACAGTAAACAAATCTATCGGCGACAGTACAAAAATAAACTTTGTTGGTTTCGACGGGCGTAGCCTAACTTTTATTCGCTTTGCGGAGGATGGCATTCATCAGGTGTTCAATGAGGATGCAAATTGTTTTGACGGGCCTTTCGTTTACCAGTTACCTCATCGAACTAAAACCGTAACGCTTTACGGGCAGGCAGGTAGGGACGTCGATAGTCAGAAGGTAGCTTACACCTATCAAAACCGTGGTGGATATAATGACTTCATCGTGGTATATAGTCCTCGTCAAAAAGAGAATGAAGATTTCAATGGGATCATTACAAAGGAAAATAACCTGGCAGTGATCAAATTATCTAATTATGGTGGAGGCACCGGATACTTCAAAAATAAGTCCGACGAGGATGAGCAGAAGCAATGGAAGGAAATTATGGAGATGAAGGAGCAGTATCATCAATCAAAAGTCGCTACGCAAAATGGTATATTAGCTAATAAGCACTATCAAACCTTTTTGCAAAATGATGGCGATTATCATTTTGATCAGGCCACCTATCTATACACCAGTAAAACCGCTGCAGAAAATGAAGCATACTTTTTAAGTAATCCTTTTAGTGATAACCGTTATTTACGTAAGTTCCAAAAACAAGTGCTCACCAAAACCGATGGCACCGTAGCGGCCAGTAATATTCTGCCAAAGCCTATTTTTTATACGGCGTGTGAAGATCCGGAAAAATCTTACCATTACGATGGGCTCCCTAAGCCAAAGGGAAACGAACGGGAGAAAATAATTCCTACAACTGCACCGCCACCCTTGCCAATTAAAAATAATTAGTACAGCAATGCATGCTTTGAAATAATGTTCCTTTCGGAAGCAAACATTTGATCTGGTTTGGTGTTCATTTCCCAACGACAATAAAAGTGCGGCCTGAAAGGCTGATATGATGATTGGTGGGTTAGTCGTATCCATCATTTTACAACCAAACATTTACTTATAATATGCTGCACGACGTTCTTTTTGGCCTCGGACTGTTTTTGATTCTGGCTACCCTGATTCCCTTTATCCGACATGATTTCTGGATATTCCGGGTTTTCGAATATCCGCGACTTCAGAAACTGGTTGTTAATCTATTGGTGTTAATCTGTTTTTGTTTTCTATATGCCGATGGTACTGTTTGGGATATCTCCATTCTTGCTGCATTGGCAGCCAACCTGATCTACCTCATTTACCTTATTCTTCCTTTTACAAAGTTGGGTCGAAAGCAGATTATTGGAATTAAAAATGCAGATCAGTCGCATCGCTTAAGGCTTTTTATCGCCAATGTGTTTCAGGATAACCGCAATGACGCGGCCTACCATAAACTGATCGAAGAATGCGATCCGGATGTCATCCTGATGGTGGAAACGAATGGCTGGTGGGCAAAGCAAATGGGTCCGCTATTGAATCGTTACCCTCATCATTTAAGTATGCCCCTGGAAAATACCTACGGGATGCTGTTGTATTCCCGACTTCATATTGTGGATGGATCAGTGACGTTTTTGGTAAAAGAAGACATTCCCTCGATTGAAGCCACGGTAATTCTTCCCTCTGGTCAGCCAGTTCAATTATTTTGCCTGCACCCGGAACCTCCCGTCCCGCAGGAGAATCCACGGTCGACTGAAAGAGACAAGGAAATACTCCTGGTGGGCACAAAAGCGAAAGAAATGAAAGGTCCGGTTGTGGTGATGGGCGACCTGAATGATGTGGCCTGGAGTTATACCACCGAATTATTTAGTAAAGTGAGTGGCTTACTCGATCCGCGCCGTGGGAGGGGCTTTTTCAATAGCTTCAATGCAAAATATTTTTTTCTGCGTTTTCCCCTCGACCATATTTTCTGCTCGCGGGATTTTGCACTTGGTGGCATTACACGACTAAGTAGTTGTGGTTCTGACCATTTCCCGATGTATGTAGAATTGCAATATAGCCCTGCCGCTATTGTTGTAAATGAAAAACCTGAAGCTGACACCGAGGATATGGCGCTGGCGCAGGAAAAAATTGAAAAAGAGGCGGACGATTAATTCCTCTTCCGAAGCGTTATTAATGTAATTTATAATTTTTACCTTGGCATTTCAATGGGAATATTTAATTTTTTAAAGAAAAAGGAAGAGGCAATCGCGCCTCAGGAAGGTGGCAAAGCAAGCCAGACAAAAGAACCCTATCTTGGAGATTTAAGCAAGACAGGTGTGCTATTTGAATTGACTCAGGTAGCGCCTGAACAACGGGATGCAGCTTGGGTAGATGCATTTTTAGGAAACATTGCGCAGGCCAGTTTTCGTTGTGGTGAGCCTCAGATCATCACCGGACCAGATGGCTTTCCCTATTTTCAGCTGTTTTTGCCCGAACCCAATAAAAGTTTTCAGTGTTATGTAATCGACCAGATGAAAGATGACTTTTTACTGGATGCCGGTTATGGTGTGGTGATTAACCCCTCTCCAACACATGCCGACTGGGTGCTTACCTATGGCGATATTTTGAATTACCATTTGAATAAGACCTTTTATACAGATACAGAAACTCCTTTTTCTAAAAAAGTAATGGATGAAACCATTGCTGAAAATGAGCAGATCATGATCGGGCAACCATCCGAAGCCATCCTGCCATTGCAAACCAGAAAAGTAATTAAAGAATTCCTGGAATTGAATGGGGTCAAGCAACCCAAGGTTCTATTAATGGTAAGAGAACAGGCAGGCGGGCAGGGTACTACCCAGGACATTGTTTTCAATATCACTCCCAAAGATTTTAGCGACGAGGAAACTTACAGAGGGGTAATGCAAACCATCGGCTGGTTTTTACCCAGACATTATTCTTTTGTAGGGATGAACGAGCAGGGCGTAGGGGAGGGTTTTATGGAGTTATAGGTTTCAATTCAGTTCAATAAAACCTCACTTATTCGTCCCGCTAAAAAATAAGCTGTCCGAAACTTCTTTTTTAATTTCAAAGCACTATTTTTACGGCAATTATGGAAAACGACAAAAGCGAAATATTCGATAACGTTGCACAACGTTTAAAGATTGAAGGTTTTAATGTAGTAAACCGCGATGAAACACGCCCATGGGGTGGTTTTTTTGTGATTGATGAAGCACAGGCTCAACAGTTTGCTGATACCTATTTTGACGGATTAGATGTAGAAAGCTTAAAAATTGGTGGTAAATTAAGTCCGAAAATTTTAATTGTAGCCCCAAACACACGCCTTTCATGGCAATATCACCACCGCAGAGCCGAAATCTGGCAAGTGGTAACAGGTACAGTTGGTATCAAAACCAGTGAAACTGACGAAGAAGGTGAAGTGAAAAAATACGCACCAAAAGACCAGATCAAATTGCAGCAAGGCGAACGCCACCGCCTCATTGGTTTAGATGACTGGGGCGTTGTGGCAGAGATCTGGCAACATACTGATGCTTCAAACCCATCAGATGAAAGCGATATCGTTCGCGTTCAGGACGATTTTGGCAGATAGTAAATATTCAATACCCAATAGAAAAAGGGCACGACTGGATGAACACTCGTGCCTTTTTCAAATAAAATACCTTACGCTTTATATGCATTATTTGACATAACTAACCAGTATAAAACTAAATGTCAATTAATTCCGTTTATTAAGGCATATACACATACATGATAATTCTTATTTTTTTTCTCTGCCATTGGTTTTCCTCTCTCTTTAGCCAAACCTTTTTTCTCCACCGTTATTCATCACACAAGATGTTTAAAATGGAACCTTTCTGGGAGCGGTTTTTCTATTTAATCCTTTTATTTTCTCAGGGCTCGTCATTTTTAAATCCAAGGGCTTATGCCATTCTGCACAGGATGCACCATGCCTACAGTGATACTGAAAAGGACCCGCATTCGCCTCACTTCTTTAAAGATGTTTTCGGGATGATGATTGCAACCAAAAACATGTACATGAATTACCTTCATTTCAAGATTGAACCGGAACCTGCTTTCAGAGGAAATTACCCGGAGTGGCCATTGGTTGACCGAATTGGCGATTCATGGTTATGGAGAATCGGTTGCGGTTTATTTTACATCGGTTTTTACATCATGTTTGCCGATCACTGGTGGATGTATATCCTATTGCCGATCCATTTTCTGATGGGACCACTACACGGTGCAATTGTGAACTGGTGTGGCCACAAATACGGTTACTCTAATCATGATAATGAAGATCATAGTAAAAACTCATTACCGTGGGATTTTTTGCTGATGGGTGAATTGTTTCAGAATAATCACCACAAGAAACCTAACAGCCCTAATTTTGCAACCAAATGGTGGGAATTTGATCCAACCTATCCGGTAATGAAAGTATTGCACTGGATGAGGATTATCAAGATCCGTAAGGTTTAGTATCGAGTAGTAAGTATCAGGTAGACGCTCTTAAGTAACGAGCTAGTTCATCACCCATCACATCATCATAAAGCAAAGCCCGTTATTTTTAACGGGCTTTGCTGTTAGGTTCTGATTTCATTTTATAAACATCCTGTTGACGATTGTTGTCGTATATTGATGAAAATATACAAGCACAATGATTAATTTTTTCAAAATCCTTTTTGCTGCACTGTTGGTATTCATGTGCTATAAAGTGATCTCTACTTCCTTAGAAAGCAACCTGTTTGAACAATGGGATTTTCTGGGTAGTATCCCCTGGATGCAAGCCACATTATGGGATTTCTATGCTAACATCCTGATTATTACTTTATGGATGTTTTATAAAGAAAAAAGTATTATTCTTAAAATCTCTATTACAATTTTGTTCGTATGTTTAGGTAGTATAGCCACTCTGGCCTATGTTTTAGTTCATTTATTTAAATTAAAACCGGGCGAGGGTATTAAAGAATTACTGATTAAGAGATAGGATTTACCTGTAGCGTCGAGTAGAAAATTCTGTTTTACGCGTATCCCTAAGTCCCAAACCCAAAACTTACGATGGATTATCAACATCTGCTTTTTATTGCCCTCATCTCATTAGTTGCATGCTGCGCCATTATGGCTTTGGTTTGGCTCTGGGCGAAAAAAATTAAAAATGCCGGTGTTGTTGATGTGTTCTGGGCATTGAATTTTCCTGTAATCACGATCATTACCTTCTTTCTTTCCGAGGGGTTTTTAACCAGAAATATTTTAATCTGCACTGTCTTTTTACTGGCTGAGTTAAGGCTGGGTATTCATTTATGGCAGCGGGTAATCGGGCACCTGGATGAGGAGGAAGGCCGGTACCAGCAGCTTCGCAGCGAATGGGGTGAGCAGGCTGACCGGAATTTTTTTATATTTTTCCAGTTTCAGGCTATTTCAAATGTTTTGCTCGCCATTCCGTTTTTCATCATCACCGCAAATACCGATACTGAGATTTCTCTTTTCGAATATGTTGGATTAGGCATCTGGTTAATTGCATTTATTGGTGAGCTGATTGCAGACCGGCAACTTGCTGCGTTTAAAAAAGACCCGAAAAATAAAGGGAAAGTTTGCGATACAGGGCTATGGTATTACAGCCGTCATCCCAACTATTTCTTTGAATGGTTAACCTGGATGGCTTATTTTATCTTTGCGCTGGCTTCCCCATGGGGAATACTGGCCATTATCAGTCCGGCTATAATTTTATATCTGTTAACCAAAGTAACCGGCGTACCCAACAATGAAGAACAAAATCTTCGGAGCAAACCGGAAGCCTACAAAAAATATCAACAAACAACGAGCGCCTTTTTCCCATGGTTCAAGAGCGCACAAAAGCCTTAAGCCCTTTAATTTTTAAACTTTCTACCTTAAAATGTGGTACGATAAACTTTTAGAAAACGACAAACTTCCTGATACTGCATTGCGTTTGGGAATCAGAAAACTTTGCAAGCAACGTTTAGACGATGAAACGCTTGGTGATGAAGAATTGCAGCAGGAAAAATTCATGGATCTGGTTGCCGAACTCAAGCAATCGCCAATTGCAGTGAATACAGCAGAGGCCAACGAGCAGCACTATGAACTTCCAACTGAATTTTTTCAATACTGCCTGGGCAAAAACTTAAAATATAGTAGCGGCTACTGGAAACCCGGTGTTAAGGATATCGACACTTCGGAAGATGATATGCTTGCCCTGACCTGCAAAAGAGCGGAATTGCAAAATGGCCAGAATGTGCTGGAACTGGGTTGTGGCTGGGGTTCGCTCTCGCTGTACATGGCGGCTAAATTTCCGGAGAGTACTTTCACCGTTGTTTCGAACTCGGCTACACAAAAAATCTTTATTGATGATACGGCCAGACAACGTGGGATACAAAATCTGACGGTGCTGACTGCAGATATGAATACCTTCAATATTGCAGATTCTTTCGACCGGATTGTTTCCGTTGAAATGTTTGAGCACATGCGCAACTACAAATTTTTGCTGAACAAAGTTGCAGGATTTTTAAAACCAGAGGGTAAATTGTTCGTTCATATTTTTACCCACAAAACCCTGGCATATAAATTCGAGGTAATTGATGAAACCGACTGGATGAGCAAGTACTTTTTTACCGGGGGAATTATGCCTTCGAATCACTTGTTTTTCTATTTTAACGACGATTTAAAAATCGATCAGCACTGGGTGGTAAACGGAACCAACTACGGCAAAACTTCTGAAGCCTGGCTGAGTAATATGGATAGGCATAAGAAAGAAATTATGCCAATCCTGGAAAACACTTATGGCCAGGATCAGGCGGTAAAATGGTGGGTTTACTGGCGTTTGTTTTATATGTCGTGCGCGGAATTGTTTAATTACAATAAAGGAAACGAATGGATGGTTTGTCACTATTTATTCCAAAAGGTTAAATAATATTAAACAATCTACGCTTTCAAACATCCATTTTACATTACATGAATACACTTGCCATTATTGGCTCAGGGATAGCTGGTATGGGCTGTGCCCATAAGCTGCAGCATAAATACAACATCACCATTTTTGAACAGGCTGATTACATTGGCGGGCATACCAACACCATTACGCTGGAAGAAGACGGAAAGCCCATTTATCTGGACACTGGCTTTATGGTTTTCAATTACCAGACTTATCCGAATTTGACGGAAATGTTTGCTGAAATAGATGCGCCGGTTATTAAAACAGATATGTCGTTCAGCGTTCAGTTTTTACCAAAGCATCTGGAGTATAGCGGGTCCAGTTTAAACCATCTGTTCGCCCAGCGTAAAAATCTCTTCAACATTTCTTATTTAAAGATGTTGATGCAAATTAACCGTTTCAATAAACAGAGCATCGAAATTCTCGACAAACCGGAATTTCAGGATTACTCCATAGGCAGGTTTTTTAAAGAGTTTGGATATAGTGATGATATGCTCTGGCAATATCTCATTCCAATGAGTGCTGCGGTTTGGAGTGCACCTATGGAACAGATTCTGGATTTCCCGGCTGTTACTTTAATCAGGTTTTTTAAAAACCATGGATTTTTGGGCTTAGATACCCAGCACCAATGGTACACGCTTCAAAATGGAAGTCAGGCCTACCGCGAAAAATTGATTGCCCCTTTTCGAGACCGGATCAAAATCAACAATAAAGTGATTGCTGTTCGGCGACTTGAAAACGGAAAGGTGGAAGTCGAAAATTCAAAAGGCGAGAAATTTGAATTTGACAAGGTGATTATGGCCAGCCATGCAGATGAAACGTTTGAAATGGTTAAAGATAAAACACCTCTGGAAACCCAACTCCTTTCGAAATTTAAATATCAGCTGAATAAAGCCGTAGTACATACCGATGAAGCCCAGATGCCTAAAGCGAGACTGGCCTGGAGTAGCTGGAATTATCGCGTGGAAAAGCAAAACGGTAAATTGCTGCCAAGTACAATATACTGGATGAATAGCTTACAAGGTGTATCTGAAAAGACAAATTACTTTGTTTCGATTAATCCGACAGCCACGTTAAATCCTGACAAGATCGTTAAAGAAATTGATTACCATCATCCTTTATTTGATGTCCCGGCAATGCAGGCGCAGGAACAGCTTCATCAACTAAATGAAACAGGGCCAGTATATTATTGCGGAAGTTATTTTAAGTATGGTTTTCATGAGGATGCTTACAAAAGTGCCGTTGATCTGTGTAAAAATTTATAGCAGAATGTCGTTCACGCCTGTTCCCGCTTTATAACTGAACGAATATTTTTTGTAACTTGTTAATCATGTCCGTTAGAGATACCACCTTACCCTTTAGGTCTTCCATATATACCGCCAAAGTGATGCATCACCGGCTTGCACCAAAAAAGCATTCGTTTTGGTACAGCGTATACATGTTTTATATTGACCTGGATGAAATTGATGTGCTGGCAAAAAAGCTGAGGTGGTTTAGCAGAAATAAATTTAACTTGTTTTCTTTCAGGGATGCCGAGCACCTGCAATTACCAAGAGAAAATCCGGATCCGGCTAAGAACGTTAGGGGCCATCTTGAAGATTATCTGGAGCAAAATGGGGTGAATGGAAGAAATTTGAAAATCAGGTTGCTGACTAATCTGAACGTGTTAGGTTACAACTTCAATCCTGTGTCGTTCTACTTTTGTTTTGATGAAAATGAACATCCGGTTTGCTGTGTGGCAGAAATCAGCAATACTTACCATGAAATGAAGCTTTTTTTCTTTGGGAAAGAAGAATTAAACGGAAATACATTTAAAAAAATTACCACAAAATATTTTTACGTTTCACCATTTATCGATCATGATGATTCATTCGATTTCAATCTGACGGTACCCGATGCCAGGCTTGAAATTAAAATAGACGACATTGACAAACAGGGTAACCGTTTTTTTATCAGTACATTAAATGGAGATAAAAAAACATTATCAAATGCCAGCATGATCAGATATTTTCTGTCGATTCCTTTAATTCCTTTACAGATAATGGGCATGATTCACTGGCAGGCATTTAAATTGTGGATTAAAAAAATACCCTTTCATCCTAAAGCTGAAAACCCTGAGCTGCAACGTAACGTATATAAACCATATAAACCCAAACCATAATAGATTAATTTTATGAATACGCTTGTCGCTACCAAAACATCAAAAGGTTTTTTTGAAAAAGTGGTACTGAGTGCCCTGGCCAAAATGACTTTAGGGAAACTGGAATTAGCATTGCCAAACGGCGAAGTGATAACCTTTGGAAATGGCGAGGGTAAAATTTCAGCTGACATCCAGGTTAATCATCCTGATTTTTTTAAGTCCATTGCACTGTATGGAGACATTGGTTTTGGCGAAGGCTACACATCTGGTTTGTGGGATACCTCGAATATTACCCAGGTAATTAACTGGGTGCTTTTGAATGTGGAAAATGCGCCGTCGGTAACAGGAAGCAAGGTAAAATCGATTGCACTTAACTTGTTTAAGTTTGTAAATAAACTTACACACGTTAGAAGGGCCAATACACTGGCTGGTTCTCAAAAAAATATCTCGGAACATTACGATCTTAATAACGATTTTTTTGCTACGTTTTTGGATAAAACAATGACTTATTCCAGCGGTTATTTTTTAGATGAGCATACCAGTCTGGAAGATTCACAATATGCTAAATATGACCGGTTAGCCAAACAGCTAAAAGTAAAAGCAACAGATCATGTACTGGAAATTGGCAGTGGCTGGGGTGGTAATGCAATTTTCCTTGCGAAGAACTACGGATGTAGGGTTACCTCTGTTACCATTTCCAGAGAACAGCAGAAACTTGCCGTAGAAAGAGTGCGTGAGGCGGGGCTGGAAGATCGTGTTTCGATCATCATTCAGGATTATCGTAAGATTGAAGGGACTTTTGATAAAATTGTTTCCATTGAAATGCTGGAAGCCGTAGGGCATCAGTATCTGGAGACTTATTTTGAGAAATGTCAGTCGCTACTTAAAAAAGACGGGATCTTTGCTTTTCAGGTAATAACCTCACCAGATTGCCGGTACGAGCAGTTGCGGGATGGGGTAGATTGGATTCAAAAGCATATTTTTCCAGGCTCATTACTGCCTTCTGTGGCCGCAATCAACAAGGCTATTAATAACACAGGCGATTTAACTTTGGTCGATTTGAAAGATATGGGCTTAGATTACGCTAAAACCTTGCATCTGTGGTACGTTGCCTTCAATAAACAACTCGATAAAGTGAAGGCTTTAGGTTTCGATGAAACCTTTATCCGGAAGTGGAATTATTACCTAAATTACTGTGAGGCGGCTTTCGCCATGCGGAATATCAATGTAATGCAACTGGTTTACACCAGACCTAATAATACCGAACGGTAATTGGAGATATGTTACATGAGATTCGGGAGGTGAGATTTGAAAGGTGAAATTGGAAATATGGAATGGATAATAAGCACATTGCTTGTTATCCATTTTTTTTAGGCCCTGATCTGCACCTCGGCATACATTTTCGATCTTCCGCTCGTTTTACCGAAAAAAGTCGCACTTTTGCCGATCAAATTAACTGACTCGCGTGAAAAGTATTCTACACTGTTGTAACAAATTGCAATTTGCGCAGACTAATAACTATAGACTAACAAATTAGCATGAAACGAATTCTACTTTTAACTTTTATTCTTGGTATTTTCTTTAAAGCACAGGCACAGTTTGGCGGTGGCTTTGGCGGCGCACAAAAATCCACAGTTGCCGGAAGGATTTCTGCCGTAATTTTAGACTCTGCTACCAAGCAACCAATAGATTATGCTACAATATCTCTGCTTAGGGTAAAGGATAATAAATCCATGAACGGCGGTGTAACTGATCCAAAAGGGAAAATAACTTTGCAGAACGTTACTCCCGATACCTATAAATTGATGATTGGATTTATGGGCTATAAAACTAAAACTGTTCAGGTGGTTACAACACCATCTAAACCCGATCAGAATTTAGGAACGGTATATATCTCATCAAATGAAAACTCATTGGCCGATGTTCAGGTTCAGGGTACAAAAGCCGTAATCGAAAACAAGATTGATAGAATGGTTTACAATGCTGAAGCAGACGGAACAAATGCCGGTGGTGATGCCACTGATGTGATGCGTAAGGTTCCGATGTTATCTGTTGATGTGGATGGAAACGTTCAGTTAAGGGGCGGAGCAGTTCGCGTATTGATTAATGGTAAACCATCAGGAACCATGGCCAGCAGTGTAGCTGATGCTTTGAAAATGATTCCTGCAGAACAAATTAAAAGTGTAGAGGTGATTACCAGCCCATCTGCCAAATATGATGCTGAGGGTTCAGGAGGTATCATCAACATCATCACTAAAAAATCGAATGCCCAGGGGGTGAGTGGAACCGTAAATGTTTCGGCAGGAACGCGCCAGAATAACGGTGCTTTTAATCTGACCGCTAAAACGGGACGTTTGAGTGTAAATACGAGCTTAGGAACCAATTTGGCCTATGCACAAGATTCAAGGGTTTTATTTGAAAACAATACCAGGATAGACTCACTAACAAAAACCAGCATCAATTCGATTCGTCAGGATGGCGTTTCCAGGTGGAGCCGTAATGGTTATAACGGAAGTTTTGGAGCCGATTACGATTTCAATGCTTATAACAATCTAAGTTCTACAGTTAAGTATAATAACTTCTCGAACGGAGGGCCTGGTAAAGCTGATTACATTTTAAATGGTGTACCATTGAAAAATATCAGTAATATGGATATGGGATTTAACAACCTGGACTGGAATGTGGATTATAAACACACCTCGAAAAAAGAGGGTGAAGAATTTACCATCTCCGGTCAGCTATCTTCAGGACGGAATACAACCGACTTTGAAAATGAAATTGTTGGAAGTACCTTCCCTGCAGTAAATAACAGCAATACAGGTAAAAATAAAGAATATACTGCGCAAACGGATTATACTTACCCATTCAGTAAAACCACAATTTTGGAGGTTGGTGCTAAAGGGATTTTCAGAAATATAAACAGTGAATTCTCTAATAATGCTGCTCAGGACTTTGAATACAACCAGAATGTTGCATCTGCCTATGGCGTAATTAGTTTTAAATTAAGCAAAAAACTGAATTTCAAAGGTGGTTTGAGATCAGAATATACCACCATTGATTTCAATACTGAAAAACAAGGTATCCAGAAGAATGATTACTTTAACCTGTTTCCAAGCGCCATTATCTCTCAAACACTGAAAGGCAATGCAACTTTAAAGTTAAGCTATAACCGCAGGGTACAAAGGCCAACTCTAGCCTATTTAAATCCATTTCGTAATGAGAGTGATCAGTTTAATGTTAGGCAGGGAGAACCAGGCTTGAGTCCGGAATTGAGTGATAATTTTGAATTGGGATATTCTACTTTTATTAAGGGATCAGTTATTAACGCATCCGTATTTTACCGTCGCACAGGTGGGGTTATAGAAAGTTCCATTACGCCTTTAAGAGAAAACGGTGTGGATAAAACATTGTCTACCTACCTCAATGTTGGTACAGCGCAAACTTACGGTGCAAATGTCTTTGCATCTTACAATCCAAAACCAAAATGGACATTAATGACCAATCTGGGTGTTAATACTTATGAGGTAAGCAATGAACAAACAGGTTTAAGCACAGGAACATTTTTAAACTATAACATCTTCGGCCGGTCTGCTTATGGTTTCGGTAAAGGGTATAATTTTGAATTATTTGGTGTAGTTAACTCTCCAAGAAGAACCTATCAGGGTAAAACTGATGCCATGGTGTTTTATGGCGCATCATTCAAGAAGGATATCCTGAATAAAAAGGGATCAATTGGTATTAATACCCTGAACCCTTTCACCCGTGATTTGCACATCAAAACGGTAAATAATTCTGTTACCACAGTCGGTAATAAAGTAACCACCCTTTATCAGAGTACAAATGTTTACTACCCGCTTCGTTCATTTGGCGTAAACTTTAGTTACTCATTTGGTAAGTTGAAATTTACGGAAAAGAAAAAGATTAAAAACGACGATATTAAACAAGACCAGCAACAAGGTGGTGGAATGGGCGGTGGATTACAACAGTAAAACCCAAATATAATATATAAATACTAAAGCTTCTGGTGAAAACTGGGAGCTTTTTTTATGTATGCTCAATGCTTCTTGTTGAATTCATAGTATTTCATTTTTGAATTAGCTTTATTTCTTAGAGTCATCCGCGTTTAGGTGTTTTAATACCTCAATTCCAGCAAAAAGCTGCTTTCTATCTGAATCTACGTAAAAATTTTATCTCATTGGACATGTTGTCACCTCCAAAGGATAGTGTTTTGCTTATAAAAAGCATATATTGCATATAACTAATACACTAACCTAAACAAATAGAGATATGAAAAAAATCTTTACATTGCTCTCTTTTCTGTGTCTTTTACTATCCGGCCTATCCTCCACCGCTCAGGTGAAAATGATTTCCGGAAGAATTACAGCTTCAGACGATGGAGGGGCATTACCCGGAGTGAGTATCAAAGTTAAGGGTTCCGGTACAGGGACATCGACAGATGCAAATGGCAAATTTACGATTCAGGTGCCTGGCACTAGCGCCATAATTGTGATTAGTTTGATTGGCTACAAGACTCAGGAAATTACAGTTGGCGATAGAGCAGAGATCAATAGTAATTTAGCTCCTGATGCACAGCAATTACAGGAGGTAACGATCTCTACTGCATTGGGGATTACCAGACAGGCTAAATCTCTAGGATATTCCGCCCAAACGGTTAGGTCTGAGGACTTGAACTTCAACCATCAACCAAATCTTATAAATGCATTGCAGGGAAAGGTAGCCGGCGCAACCATCTCCAGTACTGGTGGTGGCCCGGGTCAGGGCGCCAGTATCAGAGTAAGGGGCGTAAATTCAATAGATCCGAATATCTCGGGAGATCCGCTCTATGTAATTGATGGTGTACAGATTGATAATTCCACCTCTACCGTTGGAGCTAATCCAGGAGGTACAGCTTATGGCGCGCGAGGGGTGACCAACCGTGCTTCAGATATTAATCCTGAAGATATTGAGACCATTAATATACTCAAGGGTGGTGCTGCAACTGCATTATATGGATTAAGGGGAGCAAATGGTGTTGTAGTCATAACAACAAAAAGGGGGAAGCAAAATGGTTTACAGATTGATTTGAATAGCAGTTATGGCTTTGATCAGGTTCTGATTAGTCCAAAGGTGCAAAAAGAGTACACTCAAGGTGTTTTGGGTGATTACACTAATCCACCTACGGGGATTGGACCTGCATGGGGTCCAACCATAGCAGAAGCAAAACTGAAAGATCCAACACATCCTGATGAACTTTTTGATAACTATGAACAAGCATTCGGAACAGGCCAGCAAGTGAAAAATTCAGTCTCAGTAGCCGGAGGTAGTGAGGTTATCAGATTTTTCTCCTCTGTTTCTCAATTGTATCAAAAAGGAATGATGCCGAACACAGATAACAAAAACCTGTCTGCAAGATTGAATACAGACCTTAAGATCAGCCCCAAGTTAAAAGCGTCTGTCAATATGAACTTTACAAATTCAGGAGGCTACACGTACAGTGCAGACCGGTTTGGCGAAAGTCTGGCTTACTGGTCGCCGAGGTATGATGTTGCCGATTACGAAAATGCAGACGGATCACAAAAATACATTGGTACAAACAATCCCATTTGGGGAACGGCTAACAATAAACTGAAGGGCGACGTGAATAGGTTTATAGCCGGCGCAAGTTTGAGTTATGATCCAACAAAGTGGTTAAATTTTTCTTATCGTTTTGGAGTGGACACTTATAACGATAATCGTGTCCGTACTGCTAGAGGTCCAATGTACACAGGTGAGGCAATGTATGATAACGATCAGGGATATTACGGTGAATATAATACCAAGTTCAGGACAATCAACAGTACTTTCGTTGCAACCTTCAACACAAAACTCACTGATGATATTACAGGAACTTTAAGATTAGGGCAGGAACTTTATGACCGAAAAATAAAAGACATTGGAACGCTTGGAAGTATTTTAGGTATTTACAATTTCTTTAATCTTGCGAATGCAGGGGTGCTTACACCTAGTCAGTCTATCAGACAAAAGCGATTAGTGGGTTACTTCGGGGAAGCGACTTTCGACTACAAAAATTTTGTGTTTTTGACTGTAACAGGTAGAAATGATATTACATCAACGCTGCCCAAGGAAAGCAGATCTTTCTTCTACCCTTCAGCAAGTTTAAGTTACGTGTTTTCTGATCAGTTCAAACTTCCTGCTGTAATTAGCCAGGCCAAGTTAAGGCTGTCGTATGCCAGAATCGGAAAAGATGCATCAGAATATGCTACTTTCACGGGCTACACACCTTATAATTCATTACCTACCGGAACAGGTGGCTTAACTATAGCTCCGAACTTAGGAAATACTGATTTGCGTCCTGAATTTACAAATACTTATGAAGCAGGTTTAGAGATGTCATTTCTAAAGAATCGTCTGGGTTTTGACTTTACTTATTATTACTCATTAAGCAAGGATCAGATTGTTCAAACGCAAATTTCATCGGCTGTCGGATATGTTACAAAATCAATTAACGCCGGTGATATTAGAAATCGTGGTGTTGAGCTTGTCATTAATGGTAAGCCAATCGTAAGCAAAGACTTTAACTGGAATGTGAACCTGAACCTTTCAGCAAACAGGAATAAGGTTCTTTCTATGCCAAATGGTATTAGCGAAATTGTGTATGGCGCCGCCAGAGGATATGGTAATGCAGGTGTAACGATGAAACTGATTAAGGGACAACCTTATGGTAACATTTATGGAAGTTATTTTCAGAGGTATTCGCCAACTGCTCAGGATCCAAATGTATTAGATAAAGACCTTCCTCTGCTTATCGGAGCCAACGGTTTTCCAATCATTTCAGGTGGAACACAAAGGTTATTAGGAAATTCACAGCCAAATTATATCGTCGGTTTAGGTAACACATTTAATTACAAAAATTTTAGTTTAAACGTGTTGTTTGATGCCCGGCTTGGTTTTGAAAAATATAATTGGTTAGAAGATTTTTACTCTGCATTCGGTTTGCCTGATTACACCACCGATAGGAGAAGTTTTAAAGTCTTTGAAGGCAATCTGGCTAATGGAACCCCAAATACCAAGCAAGTTTGGCTTGGGCAAAGGATAGCACCTGATGGAGTTGATTATGGCGATGGCTATTACCGTATTTACTATAGAAATGTTTCAGAACCATTTGTAACTGATGCGTCCTGGGTACGTTTGCGTTCAGCTAGCCTATCTTATAAATTTCCGGAGAGGTGGTTGCCAAGTAAAACCATCAAAAATGCCTCATTATCTGTTACAGGTAATAATCTTTGGCTATGGACTAAATACTATGGTGTCGATCCGGAATCGAGTTCGTACGATTCGGGAAGCAATAATGATGGTTCAGCAGGATTTACCTATCCTTCTGCCCGCACAATTATGTTTACACTTAATGTTGGATTTTAAAAAGGAATAAAGATGCAAAAGATTATAAAAAACACTTTGTTTTCAGCTTTAATTACCGCCCTTGGATTCCAGAGCTGTAAAGATAGTTACTTCGATAAGGTAGCTGATAATCCAAACCAGGTAACCGCTCCAACCCTAAATGCGTTGCTGGCTACGTCAACCTATAAGGCAGGATTTAACAATTACAATGTCGCTAGTATCATTTTACCTTATGTTCAATACACGGCTAATCCTGCTGCCAGTGGAGCAGGAGACACCTACCAGTCGATTGATTTCAGTACCACCTGGGACGCGCTGTATTTTGCAATGGCTGACGCGAACGAAATGAAAAAGCTCGCTGTCGCACAGAATTCAAGTGAATATAAGGGGGTAGCAGATTTGCTTATTGCATATAATTTGATCATGGTAAACGATTTGTGGGGTGATGCACCATTTTCGGAGGCCTTTAACATTAATAACCTTGTTCCAAAGTATGACAGGCAACAGGATGTATATGCATCATCTATGGCACTGGTAGATGAAGCCATTGTAGAGTTAGCGAAAACCTCCTCTACGGTGAAACTTGCAGCCGCCAGTGATTTGATTTATGGAACCAACACCTCGACAGAAAGAGCCAACTGGCTAAAAATGGCCTACGCATTAAAAGCACGTTTATTAAACAAAGTAAGTAAAACGAGCACCTACAATCCAGTGGCTGTATTGGATGCCGTAAGTAAGTCTTTTGCCTCTAACGATGAAGATGCGAGGATGCAAACTTTCAGGGAACGGAACTTTTGGGCAACTGTTGCACTCAATAATGCCAATCAATCATTAGGGGGGTGGTTGTCTGAACAATTAATAGATGCTTTAAACGGTAAAACATATCCCGGTATCGAAGATCCTCGTCTGCCAAAAATTACTGATAAAACGGTTGACGGTATTTATATTGGTACGGTAAACGGGGCAGGCAATAGATTACCCGGTGCTAATACCAGAAAAGATGAATGCTATATTTCCCAAAACTCACCATGGAGCGGGAACACTTCACCAATTTTTCTGGTAACCTATGCAGAACTAAAGTTTATAGAAGCTGAAGCTGCTTTTGATACAGACAGGACGAGATCCTACAATGCTTATTTAACCGCTATACGAGCTAATATGGATAAATTTCAGGTGCCAACTGCAGATAAGGAGATTTACCTGGCGCAACCTACTGTCGCCGTTGGCGCTGCATCGCTTACCAGAGATTTAATTTTTAAAGAAAAATATATCGCCACATATTTAAATCCTGAAGCCTGGAATGATGCCCGCCGCTTCGATTACAAATATAAAGACTTTGGTATGCCGGCCAATGCAGCGTTGCCAACCTTTATCAGACGGTTAGATTATCCCCAGGGAGAAAAAAGCAAGAATAGCTCAAACGTTCCTGTTGAAGTTCCGCGAACAACCAAACTTTGGTGGGATCAGTAACAATTTTATTAAAATAACTAATACAAAGCCCTTTCCTTTATCGGTAAGGGCTTTTTTCATAACTTTCTATAAATCATCACTCATGAACAAAGCCGCAATTATATTACTGTCTCTTATTTTGTTTTCAGTTTGTGGTTTCTGTCAACCTTTCCCGATAAAATCTGTATTGAGTTATCCGTTCCCCTCTCAATTGGTTTCTTCCCCCTCCGGATCAAAAATTGCCTGGGCAGTAAATGAACAGGGTAAACGAAATATTTATACTGCAACAGCACCGGATTATCAGGTAATGAAGCTAACCAGCTATAATGAAGATGACGGGCAGGAATTAACTAGTCTATCTGTTTCCGATGATGGAAAGTGGATTGTATTTGTCAGGGGTGGCGACCACGGCGGAAGGGATGGAGGTCCCGTAAATGCCGGTTCTTCTCCAGTTGCCCCGAAAATGCAGGTGTTAAGTATTCCTTTTGCAGGTGGAAAAACGATTACAATTGGAGAAGGAGATTATCCGGTGATTGCTCCGAATAGTAAAGATTTAATATTCTCCAGCGGAGGTCAGATCAAAATCGCAGCAATAGATGGTTCGTCTCCGGCAAAGAATCTATTCTACGCAAAAGGAAATAATTCAGGATATAAATGGTCTCCTGACGGTACAAAAATCGTATTCGTAAGCAATAGAACTGACCATTCGTTTATCGGGATTTATAAAGATCAGTCAACACCCGTTCAATGGTTGTTGCCTTCATTTGCGAGGGATCACTCCCCTGCCTGGTCGCCCGACGGTTCAGAAATTACTTTCATCAGAACCCAGGGCTTGGGAAGGGAGACCGATTCCATTTTGGCGAAGAAACATCAGCCCTGGGCAATCTGGACTGCGAATGTCATTACGGGTGAAGGTAAGCAGATTTGGAAAGCCCCCACAACGATCAAAGGTTCTTATCCATCAATTGAAGGTGGCGCAAATTTAGCCTGGGCAGCTGGGCGTATCATCTTCAGTTCCTATGAAGATGGCTGGCCTCATCTATATTCAATGGATAGCAAAGGGAGAAACAGGCTGCTGCTTACTCCCGGTAATTTCGTTGTCGACAATGTAAAGCTCACGCAGGATAAAAAGACAATTATTTTCGCCGCAAATACAGGAAAGGACAAAGATGATTTGGACAGGAGGCATATTTGTAAAGTTTCAGTTGACAAGGGCGATATGAAGCCGCTGAGTGGGGGCTTAGGTATTGAAGCCTATCCGGTAATTGCCGGCGATGGAGAGCAGGTTTATTGTTTGAGTGCCACGGCCCAAAGGCCCTTGTTACCTGCCGTTTTGCAGGATGGAGGGAAAATCAGGCTCATCGGGGAAGAATTGATACCTGCTGATTTTCCGCTCAAACATATGGTTATTCCGAAACATATCAGCTTCCGGGCAGCCGATGGGCAGCTGGTTTACGGTCAGTTGTTCTCTCCTAAAAACCCACTTAAAAGTCATCCGGCAATTTTATATGTTCACGGCGGACCGCAAAGGCAGATGTATCTGGGCTGGAGTCCTATGGACTACTATTCCATTGACTACGGACTTAATCAATATCTGGTAAGCCTGGGCTTTACAGTTCTGTCGGTCAACTACAGGTTAGGCTTAGGCTATGGTTACGACTTTCATAAACCGCTAAATGCAGGTGCTCAGGGTGCATCGGAATATCAGGATATTAAAGCGGCGGGAGAGTGGCTGTCCGCTCAGGCCCATGTTGATCCTAAACGCGTAGGGATATATGGTGGATCATATGGCGGTTATCTCACGGCTTTGGCTTTAGGAAGAGATTCGAAGCTGTTTGCTGCCGGGGTTGATATTCATGGGGTAAATAACAGATTCAGTGCGAATACAGCTGAGGCCAAAGCGCCAGCACCTGATGCCACCCTTGCCGCTAAAATTGCACAGGAATCTTCACCGGTAAGTTATCTCAAAACCTGGACCTCCCCAACACTGATTATTCATGCAGATGACGACCGCAATGTTTCCTTCAGCCAGAGTGTGGACCTGGCAAAGAGGTTTGAGGATAAAAACTTTGAATTTGAATCTCTGGTGATTCCTGACGATACCCATCACTGGATGAAGTTTTCAAACGGGGTGAAGGTAAGTGAGGCAACAGCAGAATTTCTGAAACGTAAACTCTTTGGCAATTAACCTTTTTTGATTCTTTTCAAAATCATTAAACTCAACGGATTATAAGCATAACCGCTGATATTATTTTGAAGCATCACTACAGATTGATCATAAAACAGGGGCACTACCGGCGAAAAATCCATCACCATCTGATCCATCTTACGGTAAAGTTCAAAACGTTTTTCATTGTCGGCTTCGTAGTAACTTTGTTCAAATAACCGGTCAAATTCCTTGTTATAAAACGCGAAATAATTTGGCCCGTTGGGTACCTTATTTTTTGAATAAAACATGGACAGGAAGTTTTCACCGTCAGCATAATCTGCAAGCCAGGAACCACGAAAGAAGTTTACATGGTTTTTTGCCATCAGCTCTCTGAGGCTTGAACTTGGGCTCACATCAATTTTAACTTTGATACCAACGGCTGTAAGTTCACCCTGGATAAATTCAATCAGGTCTTTGTAGGTAGTTGTAGTGTTTAAAGTTATTTCTGGCAATCCTTTGCCTTCCGGAAAGCCTGCTTCTGTTAATAAATGAGCGGCTTTCTTTTGATCATAGGTATACCCATGGACTTTTGTACTGTCAAATCCAGGCATGCCCTTAGGTACAAAACCTGATGTTGCAGCAATTCCAATTCCATTTCTCAGGTATTTGATTAGCTTATCACGATCAATGGCATAGTTTATTGCCTGACGAATCTTCTTAATTTTCAGTGGTGAGTTTTTTACAATCGCTAAATTGGTGTCGACCAGAATTCCAACATATTCGGTGCACAGGTAAGGACTTTTTGTAAGGCTGAACTTCCCTTTGTACTTAGCACTCATTTTACCGCTTTTAGTCAAAATATCATCACGGTAACTTCCATCCACGTTATAATAAAAATCAAGATCCTTTTTCAGAAAGCTCATAAAACCACTTTGCTTATCGGTGATGAACGTGGCTTTTACAGCATCCAGATAAGGCAGGTGAACGCCCTTATCATCCTGCTCAAAGTAATGATCGTTCTTTAATAGTACCAGGATTTCGCCCTCTTTCCAGTATTTAAATCTGAAAGGACCGGTACCTACAGGGTGACTTCTAAAATCTTTTCCATAATGTTCAACCACTTCTTTTGGTACTACCGAACAATATTGGGTGGTAAGCAAGCTCATGAAAGGGGGAAAGGGTTTCACCAGTTTGATCTGGAACGTAGAATCATTAATGGCAATGAAACTATGCTCATCCTTCACCTTGTCGCTAAAGATCCATCCACCTGAGGAAGCAACTTTAGGATCGATGAGCCGGTAAAAACTATATGCGAAATCCCTTGCTGTTACTTTTCTCCCTTTTCCATTTTTAAAGATGGGGTCATCATGAAAATAAACGTCACTACGAAGGTTGAATGTGTAAGTCTGGGCATCTTCAGAAATCTGCCAGCTTTTTGCAATGCACGGAATAGTTTGTAAAGAATCATTAACCTGTACCAGGCCATTGAAAATCTGATTAGTCATCCAGATCGCATTTTGATTGCGCGCAAAAGCCGGATCTATGGAGGTTAAGCCCTGATCAAGGTTGATGTTGAATACCTTTTTGCCATTATCCGTTGTGTTTTCCCTACACGAAAAGATGATGCTAGAGCAAAAAATCCAAAATATATATTTAAATGAGCCTTGCATGAGGGGAGGAATGTTATTTTTGCACAAATTAATAAATTTAATGCAGATGTCTTTTTTAAACGATTTATTTATTGGCCTTGATGCCGCTCAGCAGGAAGAACTTCAGGAACGTTTGGATTTGGTAGAACACAAAATTAAGTTTATGGACAAAATGCCTGTTGCTTGTCTGGATGCAGCAAACAATCTAAACTATTTGCTGGCGGAAGAAATTGCTTTAGCAGGTGGGATGCTGGAAGCAGGTATTCTGGGTGCTGCATTTGTCATCTATTACGAACCTGGAAAAACGCTGACCGATTTAATGAGGGAAGTACCCGCAGTACTCAACGCAGAATGGCAGGCGGTTAAAAACAATCGGATTATCTTATTGAATGACGATGTCAACCGTGTACGCACTGCCGAAAATGCAGTGGCATTGATTGAGGATATTGCTGAAATGCTGCATCCCGGCTCCTTTATTTTTGGCCACGAAGGAGATAAGTGGATTAGGTTTGGAGCTTAGCCATTTGGCAAGACTCCGTATTTTTAACATGGGTAAATGATCTAAAACTTTCCCTGCTGGTTTAAAAGGTTAAAGTATTTATCCAGATTAGTACTAAGGGATTTTTCCATTGAGGCTTTGAAATCAGCCGGGGTTGGATGCCGGTTTTTCCATTCCGCAAAATAGGCCTGAAAAGCTTTGTCAAACTTTTCCTGGCCAATCTGAGATTCCAAAAGATAGAGCCATAGCGCTGTTTTGGCATAAGAAATCAATCCATATTCTTCTGAAGTTTTAAAGTCAGCTGCAGGGGTCTCAATGGCCGATTGCATAGGCACATTAGATAAGGCGCCATATACGCTGGCTAAGAACTTATCAGTAGGCAGCTCTTTAATCTTGGCCGGAATGGCATCCCCAAAAATAGAATTCGATTTGTATTTTTCAGCTTCGTACCTGAACTGGAAGAAAGTATTAAAACCCTCATCCTGCCAGGTGTGCATCCGCTCATTGCTTCCAAGCATGCTCATAAACCAGTTGTGTCCCACTTCATGGGTAATAACCCCGTCCAGCGTTTCCTTCTTTGCATCAGGGCTTGTAATTAATGTAATTGTCGGATATTCCATGCCACCACTTGCATTGTTTTTCGGACCCTCAATGGCTTGAACTACCGGATATTCATATTCTCCAATCCAGCTACTGTATTTTTTGGTGGCATCTTTAATATAATCGATGCTGTTTGCCCAAAGCGTATTTTTCTTATTGTGGTAATAGCTGAAAGCATCAACCACTTTGCCTGATGCTAATTTTACCGTATCGTATTGAATCACCAGGTCTTTATCTGCAAACCAGGCAAAATCAGGGACATTGTTAATGGAGTAGGTCAACGTTTTAGTTGCCGATTTGCTGATGGGACTATAGATCGTTGGCTTGTTCCGGTCTGCGGTGTTTTTTGCACCAATGGCTTTGTAGGCTGATAATTCATCTGCATTTTGCAGGGTGCCGGTTGCGCCCACTACATAAGCCGATGGCAAGGTAATGTTTACTTTATAATTCGCATATTCACTGTAAAATTCACCCATATCCAGGTAAGGGAATTCATGCCAGCCATCTTTATCGAAAACTGCCGGTTTAGGATACCATTGGGTAATCATGAATTCAGTTTCAGCATAACCTGATCGGGAGAAATAGCTTGGTAATTTAACGGTGAAATCTGTAGAAATACTGATCGAATCTCCAGGCTTTAATTCGGATGGGAGTATAACTTTTACAATGTCAATGTATTGTGGATTTGGATGCGCTTCGGTTTTGGCCACTTTACCATCAACTTTGAAGTTCAGGCCGTCTATACTGCCATAGGTTATGTTTTTAAGTTTTTCCTTACGGGAAGTATCACTTTTGATTTGCTGAAACAACGCTGTGGATTCATTTTTGTAGGCGTTCGGCCAAATATGAAACCAGATAAAATCAAGCGGGGTTGAGGAATTATTTTTATAAGTAATGGTTTCGAAGCCTTTCAGTGATTTATCCTTATCGTTTAAAGTAACATCAATATTATAGGTTAAGTGTTGTTGAAAATAGCTTTGTTGAGCAAAAGCCGAAAGGGAGAAGAGGAAGAGCAGTGTGGTTAGAATAGATTTATGCATATGTTTTTTCTTTGAAGATAATAAATTGTGATAAAATTGATCTTGTTTATTTAGGAACGTGGCTTTTTAAACTAAATTTCATTGATCTGGTACTCTTCAATTTTTCTGTATAATGTAGTTAACCCAATTCCCAGTAATCTCGATGTCTCTGTTTTGTTCCCTTTGGTATGGTGCAATACTTTTTGAATATGTTGTTTTTCTACCTGCTGGAGGTTATAATTGTTTTCTAAGGGAGCCAGTTCAAAAAAATCTGGTGGGAGTGCGGAAATACTTAAGATGTCGCCATCTGATAAAATAACCAGTCGTTCGATGATGTTTTTGAGCTCTCTTATATTTCCCTTCCAGCTATATTTTTGAAAAATATCAAGCATTTTTTGATCGATTTTTATTTCCGGTTTGTTTATTTTCCTAGAAAAAGCCTTCAGATAATGTGTTGCCAAAGCAGCGATATCGGATTGGCGCTCACGCAGCGGAGGTAGTACGATGGTAAATACTGAAAGTCTGTAATACAGATCAGGCCTGAATTTTCCGGCAATGGCATCAGCCTTCAAATCTTTGTTGGTTGCCGCAAGGATGCGGACATTCACTTTGTTTGTAATGGTATCGCCAACCTTGATAAAACTCTGGTTTTCCAACACCCGAAGTAATTTAGCCTGTAGATCCAGGTTCATTTCTCCGATTTCATCCAGAAACAGGGTTCCACCATTGGCTTCTTCGAGCAATCCTTTTTTATCTTTATTCGCACCTGTAAAGGCACCGGCTTTATATCCAAAAAGCTCACTCTCCAACAGTTCAGGACTAAAGCCGCTGCAGTTTAAAGCAACAAAGGCCTTAGCTGCCCGCGCACTTTCATAATGGATCGCCTGGGCGAACACCTCCTTTCCTGTTCCTGTTTCGCCCAGAAGCAGCACAGTGGTATCAGTTTGACTTACCTTTTTTGCCAGTTCTATAGCTTCCCTTAACGCTTTTGATTTGCCTATAATGGTATTAAACTGATGTTTCTGGGCAGGTTGGTCTTGGGTGTTGAATTTGTGTTTCTGCAGGATTGCCTTTTCCATCGCTTTGTAAAGCAGCGGAATAATTTTATCATTGTCATCGCCCTTTACCAGATAATCAAATCCCCCGTTTTTGATCGCGAGAACTCCATCTGCAATGGTGCCATATGCGGTCAGGTTAATGACTTCTACATAAGGCTTAGCTATTTTAATATCCTTAACCAAAGCAACGCCATTTACATCCGGCAGTTTCACATCGCTGATTACGATATCAATATCATTGTTTTTTAAAAGCTTTAAACCTTCTTTTCCGGTTTCTGCCTGCAAAGTTGTAAAACCTTCTAATCCGATAATTCTGGAAAGCAGACTGCTAATTTTCTTTTCATCGTCAATGATGAGTACTGTACCGTTCATAGGGGTAATTTATGTTGCAATATTAAGGATAAATCGCTGTTCTTTGTTTGTACCTTTTTCGTTTCTTAGCTCAGGAAATAAAAGCATTTTGAGCATATTTGCTGTACAAAGCAAATATTATGTTTAAAAAGTTAACCTTGGCAATGCTAATAGGGTTTTGGAGTTTCTATTGTACGGCGCAACAGCTCCGTCCATCAAAATCTTCAGAAATTTACAGGGAAATCAAAACCTTAAAACATCTTCCTAAAGTGCTCTATCTGGCAGCTCATCCCGATGATGAGAATACGGGTTTGCTTTCCTGGTTAATTAATGATCAGAATGTGGAAACGGGATATCTGTCTTTAACCAGAGGAGATGGTGGGCAGAATTTATTGGGCGCTGAACAGGGCGCTGCCTTAGGATTAATCCGTACGCATGAATTACTGGAAGCCAGAAAGCTGGATGGCGCTACGCAATTTTTTACAAGGGCTATTGATTTTGGTTTCTCCAAAAATACAACTGATACTTTTAAACAATGGGATGCTGACAGCATCACAGCGGATGTAGTATGGGTCATCCGCAAGTTCCGTCCGGATGTGATCATCTGCAGATTTCCGCCAACTGCTGCCGCCGGGCATGGCCAGCATGCTGCATCTGCTGTGGTGGCAGAAAAAGCTTTCGCAGCTGCAGCTGATAAAAACATGTTCCCTGCACAATTGAAATATGTAAACGTATGGCAACCTAAAAGATTGTTGTGGAATACATTTCGTTTTGGCGCTGTAAACACGACGGCGGAAAACCAGCTAAAAGTAAATGTAGGACAGTATGATGCGCAACTTGGCATGGGCTATGGCGAACTGGCCGGATTAAGCAGAAGTTTACATAAAAGTCAGGGCGCAGGAACGCAATCTGTAGCGGGTTTAAGAACAGAATATTTCACCCATGTGGCAGGCCAGCCCGCGAAAGAATCTCTTTTCGATAAAATTCCCTTAAACTGGTCGGATAAAGGAATTGGTGATATAGATGAACTGATTGATATTATATTATTATCATTTGATTATAACCACCCGGATAAAAGCCTGCATGGTTTATTGATGCTCCGTAAAAAGCTTATGGAAATACAGGATGTAAATCTTCGAAAAGATAAAATGACTGCAATAGATCAGATTATTTTAAGTTGTACCGGATTTATGGGAGAGGTGGTAACCAGTCAGGCAGAAGCAGTTGCAGGCAACAGTTATAATTTCCGTCTTAATGTAATATCGAGATCTTCAGATCCGGTTATTCTGGAACAGGTGAACTGGATTAACCAAACAGATGTGATAAATAAAAGAATTGCCGGTGATTCATTGATCACTTTAGAAAGAAAAATACAGATCCCTGCAGTGGCAACCCCAACAGAACCATACTGGCTTTCGGCACCAGCTAAAAATGCGGCGACTTTCAGCGTACCCAACGATACATTAGTCGGAATGCCAGAGCGGGCACCAGCATTGAATGTAGCACTAATCCTCAAAATAGGAAGCGACAGATTTACAGTTCAGCTTCCATTATCTTTCAAGAAATTAGATCCTGTTAAAGGGGATGTAGTTGAACAATTACGAATTATCCCGGCAATGGACTTAAGTTTTACAGAGCCCGTTTACTTTGCAAAAGAGAAAGAAGGGCTAACCGTTAGCCTTCGCCTGAAAGCGAATAAAAATATTAATTACGGTAAACTTAGTTTCAAGATTGGAAATACAGTAGTTAAAACCTTCACAGGGATAAACCTGGCAGAAAATACAGTAACAGTAAAAGATTTTCTTATTGCGGCTGAAGATCTTACGAAGATTAAAACCAGTCAGAATAAAGCTGAGGCTATATTCTCATCAGAAACAAATGAATTTAGCAAAGGACAGGTACTCATCCAATATCCTCATTTGCCTTCCCTGCAGTATTTTGTTCCCGCCACAACCTGGTTATTGAAAGGGGATATTAAAGTGCTGGCCAAACGGATTGGCTATATACAGGGAGCTGGTGATTTGATCCCTGAGTTTTTAAGACAGGCCGGTTTACAGGTTGATGTATTAAGTGAAGCAGATATTTTAAGCCCGGCAAAGCTCGCCGGATATGACGCCATTGTTACCGGCGTTCGCGTAATCAACACGGAGAAAAGAATCAGGAACTGGCAGGGAGCACTAAATGCTTATGTAGAAAACGGCGGTACAGTAGTAATGCAATACAACACCACCCAGGATATGGCGCTGCAGAATTTTGGTGTTTACCCTTTCGATATCGGTGGCAAACGGGTTACCGAAGAGCATGCTGCTGTTAAATTTTTAATCCCTGACCATAAACTCTTAAACTACCCGAACAAAATCACTGCGGATGATTTTAAAGACTGGGTACAGGAACGTGGTGCCTACTTTCCCGATCAGTGGGATTCAAAATATGAGGCTTTGTTTGAGATGAATGATACCGGAGAAGAGCCCTTAAAAGGTTCAACCCTTTATGCAAAGTACGGAAAAGGCAATTTTATATATAGTCCGCTGGCGTTTTTCAGGCAGCTGCCAGCCGGGAACATTGGAGCAGCAAGGTTGTTTTTCAATTTCATATCAGCAGGAAAATAAATGAAAAACCAACTGAGAAACTGGAACACCTGGTACATCTTGCTGGCACTGGCGTTAATCCTTCAGGTGCTGTTCTATTTTCTGTTTACTAAATTCTGGGCATGAGCAACTTCGACTGGGCAGTTTTGCTGTTTACCTTACTTGCCGTTGTGGTTTACGGGGTATATATTGGGCGCGGACAAAAAAGCAATGCGTCTTATTTAAAGGCAGATAATAAAATGCCCTGGTACATTGTACTGTTAGGCATTATGGCCACCCAGGCCAGCGCAATCACCTTTCTTTCCGCTCCGGGTCAGGCTTATACTGATGGGATGCGGTTTGTGCAGTATTATTTCGGACTGCCATTGGCGATGATCGTCATCTGCATCACTTTCATCCCGATTTTTCAGCGTTTAAATGTATATACTGCTTACGAGTATCTGGAACAACGCTTTGATAAGAAGACGAGGGTGTTAACTTCCCTGCTCTTTCTTTTCTCGCGGGGCCTTTCAACCGGAATCAGTATTTATGCGCCAAGTATCATTCTCTCCAGTGTATTAAACTGGAACATTTATTTAACCAATGTACTCACCGGCGGAATACTGCTCATCTATACTTATGTTGGCGGAGCGAAAGCCATCGCCCATACTCAAAAACTTCAGTTTGTGATTATTTTGGCAACCATGGCTTTTGCAGGCTTCTTATTGGTACAGCGCATGCCTGAAGGTGTTAATTTTTCAGATGCACTTTACCTGGCAGGTAAGTCAGGTAAACTCAATGTGATTACTACTGAGTTTGATTGGAAAGATAAATACAATATATGGAGCGGGATGATTGGTGGTTTTTTTCTGGCGCTTTCATACTTTGGAACAGATCAGAGTCAGGTAGGCCGGTATATCACAGCAAAGGATAATACGAATGCAAAAATGGGTTTATTACTCAATGGACTGGTAAAAATACCGATGCAGTTTGCAATCTTATTAATTGGTGCGCTTTTATTTGTTTTCTTTTCATTGAAACCAGCGCCCGTTTATTTTAATGAACGCGCCTACAGCTTGCTGAAAGAGACACAGCCCGAAAAGGCGCAGGGTTTTGAGAGAGAACACGGCAAACTGGAGGCTGCATTTAACACCCAATCCAAAGCTATTCTGGCCCAACGTAAAAATCAGTCGACTACACTAAACCAAGCCATACAGGACTTTAAGATTACCCAGCAAAGCATTAGGGATTTACATGGAAAAGTTGAACAAGCAATCAATGATTCTGCACTTAATGCCGAAAAAACCGATACCAACTACATCTTTTTGTATTTCGTAAAAAATAACCTCCCCATTGGAATGATTGGTTTACTGTTTGCCGTCATCTTTCTCGCCAGCTGGGGGTCAATATCAGCGGCTTTAAATTCGCTTGCAGCATGTTCATTGAAAGATGTTCATCTCATTTTCAGAAAAAATGGTGTAGATGATGAAACCGAATTGAGATACAGCAGACTTCATACTTTAGGCTGGGGGATATTCTCAATCGCAGTTGCGATGTTTGCCACACAGATGGGTTCACTTATAGAGGCAGTGAACGTACTCGGCTCGCTGTTTTACGGACCGATACTCGGAATTTTTCTTGTCGCATTTTATTATAAGAAGATAGACGGTCCCCTGGTTTTTATTTCAGCGGTACTATCAGAAATTGCTGTAATTGCCGTTTATGAGTTTGATGTAGTGTCGTTCCTGTGGCTAAATGTAATAGGTGCCGGTGCGGTAATTCTTTTTTCGACTTTAGGATTATTATTTTATCGTCCCAAAGCATTAATTTCGTAAACTCAAAACAACAAATACAGATAATATGACTATGAAAATGATTAAATCGATTACCATGCTTTTTACCGCAGTTACCATTTCTGTAAGTGCGATGGCTCAGGATGCTGCACAGCCAAAGCCGAGCCCAGCTGCAACAGCAACGGGAAAGATAAAAGGAGCTACCATCACCATTAACTACAGCAGTCCGGCAGTAAAAGGCCGCAAAATCTGGGGTGGTTTAGAGGCTTATGATAAAGTTTGGCGCGCAGGTGCAAACGAGGCTACTACCTTCGAAACAGACAAAGATATTGTAGTAGAAGGTAAGCCACTTGCTGCAGGTAAATATAGCTTTTTTCTGATTCCAAAGGAAAGTGGTGTATGGACAGCAATTTTTAACAAGGAACCAAAACAATGGGGCGCATACAAATACGAAGAAGCTAAAGATGTATTGCGTGTAGAGGTAAAAACAAAGGCTTTAAAAGCTACACAGGAGCGCCTGGTTTACAAAATTACTAAATCTGGGTTCTCTTTAGACTGGGATAAAGTTTCTGTTCCGGTTGCTATAAAATAAGCGACAAAATATGTTCAATAATAAGCGATAAGCTATTTTCAAAAAAAAGACCATTCCCAAAACGGAATGGTCTTTTTTATTTCATGACGGTTTGATAAGCGCATTTGTAAAGAAGGTAAAACATAACTTTTACTTAACCTTAAATTGGTAATTTAGGCCACTACAATATCGATCACACAAATACAATGAAATTTTCCATCAGCATCATTGCCCTATCATTACTTTTAAAGTTAAACGTTTTAGCGCAATCGAACACTACCACATTTTCAATTAGAGATAAACGGCCGGTTGATCTGGTCAATGTTTTTCTGGGCTCTTCCGGCGATCACGGACAAATGTCGCCTGCGGCATCTTACCCGTTCAGCATGCTCAGCATTGGTCCTCAAACCTATCCCAAAACCCATACCGGCTACGAGTATCTGGCAAAGAAATTCGAAGGTTTCACTCATAACCGTTTTGAAGGCGTCGGCTGCCAGGGCTCGGGTGGAAATATTTTCATCAAGCCATTCTTAGGCCATGATCCGACTCAGTCTGTTTTAATCAAATCTACAGAAATGGCTTCGCCAGGATATTATGAAGTTGGGTTTGAAAATAAGATTAAAGCCAGTTTTGCGGTTTTAAAAAATGCCGGGAAACACCTTTATCAATTCCCAGCCGGTGAAAAAGGAATTTATCTGGATCTGGGCTATGCCTTTAATGGCGCTTTCGTTGCTGAAGAGCATGTTGTGAATGGGGGGAACGTGAGCGGCTGGATTGAGTCGAGAACCACCTGCGGTGCCGGGAAATACAGAATTTACTATGAACTGGAAGTGACCGGAAATGCAACCTGGGAAAAGTTATCTGATCATAAACTCATCATAAAATTGAAATCAGTTGATAGCAAAGCTGAGATCAATATCGCGCTTTCCTCGGTAAGTGCCGAAGCTGCGAAAAAATCTATTAATCACAATGCGTTGCCACGGCTTAAATTGCAAAGCAGCGCAGACTGGAATATCAGCCTTTCTAAAATTGCAGTGAGCGGGAACATGGATAGTGCTAAATTATTTTATTCCCTGCTATATCGTACCATGCAATCACCTTACGTCATCTCTGAGGAAAGTGGTGAGTACAGAAACACAAAAGGAGAGTTGAAAAAAGATAAACAAATCCGTTATAACGGATGGGCAATCTGGGACAATTATCGTACCCAGCTGCCCCTGCTCTCGTTGATTGCACAGGATCGTTTTGCTGGTATGGTTACCTCTATTGCCGATCTTTACAATTCCGGAAAAAAAGATTATGCTACGCAGAAAGAACCCTCAAATACGGTACGTTCGGAACACGCCATTGTTGTCCTGCTTGATGCTTACCGCAAAGGTTTCCCTGTGGATTTTGCTTCCATTACCGATTCTCTGGTAAAAGAAATTGAAGGGCTTGATTATAAATCGCCCGATAAAGCCCTCGAATCGAGTTACGATAATTGGGCACTTTCTGAAATCTTTAAAGTTCTGAAGAATAAAGACAAGTCGGATTACTATAAAAACAAAGCCCTCGAATATAAAAAGTACTGGAACAAGGATTTTAAAGACCTGAATAAAAATGATGTTGACCGGATGCAGGCACGTGGATTGTACCAGGGAACCATCTGGCAATACAGGTGGTTTGTTCCTTACGATTTTAAGGGCTTGATTGAATTGGATGGGGGAGAACAAGCTTACCTGGCGAAATTAGATGAGTTTTTTGAGCGAGATTTATACAATCATGCCAATGAGCCGGATTTGCAGGTTCCTTTAATGTATAATGTTACTAAAGCAGGATATAAATCGCAATACTGGATGCACCAGCTGGCCGCAGATACTGTGATACAGAACTACTTTAATGATAACAGCCGTGGCATTGGTTCATTCATTGGAAAGATTTATAAAAACGAACCGCAGGCATATCTGAGAACAATGGATGATGATGCCGGCGCCATGAGTGCCTGGTATGTTTTTACCGCAAGCGGCTTTTCTCCTGCATGCGTGGGATGGCCGGTGTATTACCTGAATGTTCCACTTTTTCCGTCTTTGTCTTATACATTACCGAATGGAAAGCGCTTTAAGATCGAAACCGAAAACTTCAGCCTTAATAACAAATACATTAAAGCGGTATACTTAAATGGAAAGGAATACCACAAAAACTATATTACGCAGGATGATATCAATGCGGGCGGTGTGCTCAAGATTGTTGCCTCAGCTACACCAATAAAACGCAGCAGCACTGAGAACTGGATATCTGCCATGGAATAAGTGTTTAATACTTCTGGTGAAACGTGCAGGTGTTTTTACTAAAATTCATTTTTTTCACTTTAGCGCTAAAACAAAATTTAAAATGCCATGTTGTGGATATATAAAACATTTACGTCATGGCACCATTAAAAATAAGCGAAGAGCAAAATGCAGCACTTACCAATAAAAGTAGTGTGGAGGAGCGTCAGGAACAGCCATTAGAGCTACATCCGGAAGCGTATAAGGTGAATGGTCCTTCACCAGAAAAAATGAAGACGGTATCATCTTCATTGAGAAGCTACGCAAGCGGTTTGTACGGTTTGTTGTAATAAAAACTTTTGTATTCAGGTGTTTGCTTTTTCAAATACCTTCAAATTAATTTTCATACCCATAGATGCATAAAGTCTGATGGGTATTTTTTTGTCCCGACGTCAGTGAAAGAGTAATTAAATCCCCGTTTTTTATTTTTAAGTGGATTTTATTCTACATAATATGCTGAAGATGTAGTTCGTAAGTTGATTGCCCGATTGGATTGATTTTTGAATTTATGTTTGAACCAAACAGATGTGCCTTATTGCTACACTATAAGGCTTTCGGACAAACATAAATCATTGATTAATGATCAAATATCTAAAGCTGCTCTTGATTACGGTAATCTTTGTTGCGGTACAATTAAGCAGAAGCCATGCACAGTACATGCTTAAAGAAGCTGATGCGCAATACCAGTTGTACAACTTTAAGAAAGCAATTGATTTTTATGAGCAGGCATATAAAAAGAAACCAACTCTGTATGCGGCTGAGCGGCTTGGTGAATGTTACGCGTTTACAGGCAACTATACACAAACCGAAAGCTGGTATGCTATTACTGCCGGCATGCCAGATACTCATCCTGAAAATGTACTGCACTATGCCCGGGCACTCCAGCAAAATGCGAAATATGCTGAGGCCAAACAGGCTTATAGAAAGTATAAAGAATTGAATAAAGATTCCGCTGCTACCCAAAACAACACCTGGCTTTTGAGCTGCGATTCATCACTGATTTGGATGCAGAATCCAACAAGAACCATTGTTTCAAACCAGGGAAAGCTAAATTCTCCCCAATCAGATTGGGGTGCCTTTCTGCACAACAATACTTTAACATTTGCTTCCGATCGGGGAAATGTTGCCAATGGCTCAATGTCGCAAATACCATTCCTGGTTTTTGATGGAGCCAAACGACCTGATAAAACAGTGTATGGCTGGACAGGGAATGCCTACCTCAAGCTTTATTCAGTAAACAGCGCGGGGAACCTTCAGTTATTTCCTGTAGATGCCAATACCGCCTACCATTTAGGACCCGCAAGTTTTACGTCAGATGGACTGGAAATGTATTTTACGGTAACCAAAATCCCTCAGAAACCTGTTTATGTCAGCGGTAAGCTGGCCACGGTAAACGTAGAGATATTCTCGAGCAAACAGAATGCCTCGGGAAAGTGGTCGGCACCAGTACCTTTTAAATTCAACCGGGTAAACGAATACTCCCTAGGCGATCCATTTATTAGCCCTGATGGAAATAGTTTATATTTTGTATCGAACATGAAGGGAGGTAAAGGCGGTACAGACATTTACCTGAGCAAAAAAACGAATGCCGGCGAATGGGAGCTTCCGGTAAACCTGATGGATATCAATACGGAAGGAAACGAACGGACCCCTTATTTTTATAATAATTATTTTTATTTCAGTACCGACGGAAGAATCGGGATGGGGGGACTCGATATATTTGAATCACAACTTATTGAAGGTAAATTTTCGGCAGCAAAGAATCTGGGCTATCCAGGCAACTCACCACAGGATGATTTTGCATATATCAAATCGGGCCCCAAAAGTGGCTATCTCAGTTCTAACCGAAACGGAGGATTGGGAAGCGACGATATCTATCGCTTCGAAGAGCAGCAGGTGTTTGCCTTCAAACTCAGTGGAAGGGTTTTCGATAAACTCAGTCGCCAGCCTTTAGGGGATGCCATTGCAACACTTACTAAAACAGACGGACGGACTTTAAAAATACAGACAGATGAAAACGGAACCTTTAGATTTAACCTGGACGCAATATCCAATTATAATCTAGTCGCCGATAAAACAGGTTTCAGAAGTGATGCAACTAAAATATCGACGGTAGAATTAGCCGCTTCAACGGAAATACATAAGGATCTTTATCTCGAAAAAATCGTTTTGGATAAGCCAATTCGTTTGGAAAACATTTATTACGATTTCGATAAATTTAACATCAGGCCTGATGCCGCCATTGAGTTAAATAAGCTCGTGAAAATGATGCAGGAAAATCCTACAATATGGATCGAGCTGGGCTCACATACCGATAGTCGTGGCAATGACCAGTATAACCAGTGGTTATCTCAAAGCAGGGCAAATGCCGCTGTAAAATACATTGTAGAGAGGGGGATTGATAAGAATAGAATTACTGCGATGGGTTATGGCGAGCGCAGATTGCTGAACGACTGTGCTAATGGAATAAAATGCAGCGCTGCCGAACATCAGCTAAACAGGCGTACTGAATTTAAGATTGTAAAGCAGTAATTGCCAGCGAACAGTTTGCCCGCTTATTTGTTATCAGGATGTCTCAATGATGTACAATATAACATGAATGTAATATGAGGGTAAGTGCTGGTATCTTACTGTTCCGCGAAACGAATAAAGAACTGGAGTTTTTTCTCATCCATCCGGGTGGACCAATTTTCGCAAAAAAAGAATTTGGTGTATGGTCTGTTCCCAAAGGGGAACTGGATAAAAATGAGGGACCTCTGGAAGCAGCAATCAGGGAGTTTGAAGAGGAAGTGGGAACAAAGGTTAATGGTGATTTTATTGAGCTGGATTACATCATTCAAAAAGGAGGAAAGAAAGTATTGTGCTGGGCATTGGAGGGTGATATAGACACGTCTACCGTAAAGAGTAATACCTTTGAAATGGAATGGCCCCCAAAATCAGGAAAGTTTCAGGATTTCGTTGAAGTGGATCGCGGGGAGTGGTTTAATTACGAAAATGCCTGCAAGGCCATCAAAGACAGGCAGGTTCCGCTATTGGATCAACTTGTTGCAATCAGGGCTAGGCAATAAGTTCAAAACTTAATTTATGCTTTTCAGATCCGTTAATAATAATGGAAACCTGATGATCCCCGGGATGAAACTTCCGGGTAGTAATGAGTACAAATTTTTGTGCCCTGGTGATGTTGATCCCCGATCCCGGCAGGTATTGCCGCTCGGATATTTTATATACCTTTTTGGTATTCTGACCATTTTGCTTTTTGTAATACACAGCATATTCCAGCCTGACTTTTCTTTCGCCCGGATTTTCATTTTTTATCGTAAAAGAAAAATGAAGACGTTCGCCAATTTTAACAACTGGGGTCAGAAGTTTGAAATTACTAAGCAGTATGCCGTCATCATCTAAACCATAATGTTTCAGTATAGCTGGATGGCCCTGTTTCAATAATGTTCTGCTGCCATGTTTAATTATCGCGTCGGTATGGCTACTTAATCCTGACCACTTCTTTGCAATGTCAACAATAACCTCAGGATGATCTTTTGCAATATCGTTCAAGCTGTTGGCAACACTTCTTCGCACATATTCAGAATCATCCTGTTTTAAATTCTCCAGTATCGGTAGAATTGATGAAGGATCTTTTTTCAGGTAGGGAATGCCCATCGCCCAGGGAAGGCGCGGCCTGCTACCCTCGCTGGCCAGCCGCCGCACTTTGTGGCTTGCATGCAACGACCATTCCTCCATTCTACAGATCATTTGATCCTGGTATTTTAAAATGAATGGCCTCACCGCGAATTCGCAGCTTACAAACTGGGTCACGAATTCCAGGGCTTCTGCAGATTCTTCAAAAAAATCTATACCATAGGTTTCCAGGTAATCAGGAAGAAACATGTATGCTAAGCCGTCAGCCCCAACGCCATTCAGCTTTAGCTGCTCAATTGTTTTTTTAATCAGCTGAATATTCTCCCTATAGTCGTCTGTCAGAAACTGGTGCACCACAGCAGTGGTGTGTTTCATCCGTTCTTTTAACTCCTTCGACTGAAAATCAGGAGTAAAAATTTTAGCAATGAATTTCTGCTGATCAAATCCCGGCACTGTTTTCGAAAGCGCATCGCTTAATTTATCGTAGAAAGAATGGGAATAAAGGTCTTTTAATAAGCTGGCCATGATCTGGGATTTACGATCAAATTTACTGGATATTGGGTTTCTTTTTAATTATTGTTTTGAACATTGCTCAGTGTCAGGTTCCGCTTTATTGAAATGTACTTGTTCTGTTAAAAATGATGCATACCTTACAGGTTTTAGCATTTTCTTTCTCAAATTTGTTAATCACTAAAAGCAGCATCAAAATGAATATAGGATGGATTGGTTTAGGCACCATGGGAGTTCCAATGGCCACACAACTTTTAAAAGCAGGATATCAGCTTACCGTTTATAACAGGAGTGAAGGTAAGGCTTCGGTACTTGAAGCATCCGGGGCGACTGTTGCCGCCTCGCCACAGTCGTTGATTGAGAAAACGGATGTAGTGATTGTGATGGTTACAGATGATCAGGCCATCAGGGCAGTTTTTGAAGGTGAAAATGGTTTGTTAAATGCCAGTACGTCCGGAAGAACGATCATTAACATGAGCACCGTTTCGCCAGCAATTTCAAAAGAGATGAGTGAAAAATGTAAGACTATTGGTTTTGAATATCTCGATGCTCCCGTTTCAGGCAGTGTAAAGCAAGCCGAAACCAGTCAGCTTGCCATTATGGTAGGAGGTGATCAAACCGTATTTGACAGTGTTAAGCCGATCCTTGAAACGATGGGTAAAATGGCTGTTTTAGTAGGGGCCGTCGGTGCCGGGAATTACGCTAAGCTGGCCATCAACTCTTTACTTGCTTTATATACGCAGGGTTTAGCTGAAACGATTTTGTTTGCGAATCAAAATGGTGTGCGTTCTGAAGATTTACTGAATCTGATTAACAATGCAGCAATAAGTAATGTATTTACCAAAATTAAAGGGGATGCAATACTGAATGACAACTTCCAGCCGGCCTTTACACTAAAAAATATTGTAAAGGATTTGCGTTTAGCTAAAGATGATGGTCTGGAATCGCCTTTGGCGAAAACCGCATTGGCATCTTTTGAGCAGGCAGAGGAAAGTTACGGTAATGAAGATTTGATTGCGATTATTAAAGCTTTGAAATAGCCAGTTCGGGCTCACTATCCATCATGGGTAGATCTATAAAATATCTGAGCGGATAGGTTATAGATCTATTTATATGATATAAAGCCAAGGCTCACATCCCCATTAATCCGGGATAAATTCTGATAAATACCTGGCCACTAACTGGATTTTTACCATAAAGTGAGTTTAATGCCGCGTTGGTATTATAAAAAGACAGCTGTCCGCCTAGTGCTGTTCGGAATTTTCCTAAGTTAAGAATATCATAGTTGATACCTAAGCTGAAGGCATTGACACCAAATGAACCATTTCCGAAAATATCTGTGTTGACATTCAGCTCCTCTGCCGACTTCTGAACCCATTCATACCGGGAATAAACAGCCAGCTTGTTCAACCTATAGGTGGCTTCAGCCAGTACCGCGTTTTCCCCAGCATGGCCTTTAGTTTTATTTAGTCCCCAAAGCAAGGTTGCATTCAGGTTTTCCTTTTTACCCAGTGGTAAGGCATAAATTGCAGAGGCAATTGTTCTCTTTACATTTTCGGTTTCATGCAGGCCTTCAGGGCTTTTAATCCACCCCTGTGATATCTGTAACGCCCAATTCTTAGTCGGGTTATAGGACAACCGTGCACTGTACGAATCAAAAAGGGGTTGATCAAAATCGAAGCGGTTCTCATCCGGCTCTCTGCCCGTAAACGAAGATGCTTCAAGCTTCAATTTATCATACCGGTATCCAATGGTGGCTACACCGAAAGTAATATGTGTTCCATCATTCCAGTGGTGGGAGATAGGCGCATCGGGATTGGACATGGCCGACGGGCGGTGCATGAAAGCTACAGATCCAAGCGCAGGTTCGCCAGGATAACCCAGATACAATGTAAGATCTGATTTTTTTGAAAAGGAGTAGGTATAAGCTACAGATAGTTCTGAAAATAAATCATGCGGATGTTGCCGGTCTACCAACGGCTGCCCCTTCCAGCTTTCACCTGTTTGAAATAGCAAAGGATAGCCGGCACCTCCCTCCGTAAGCCTGTCGAGGGAAAGCATGCTGCTGAAATGGAACAGTCCTTTTGCACCAACCTTTCGCTGTCCCATAAACATGAACCAGTTAGGTGCATCCAATTTCTCTCCCCCTCTGCTGCCTTTTTCTGCAAGGTCTTGTTTGGTATATCTGAGTGCAACACTACCATGCATCATGTACATCCACTTTTTGGAATGGTACATGGTGCCATACATTGGAGCGGCATCAGGCAGCCAGGAAGTTCCGGAACCGTTTCTTTGCATTGGTAGGTTTAAAGAGTAGGCATGACTCATAGGCACTTCGGTATTCATTTGCCCCATCTTGTGCCCGCTATGGTTCACTTCAGTAGAATCCTTTCTGGTGCTGTCATTTAACTTGCCCATATGCATATTGTGCTGCGCACGCGTAATGCCTGTGGCAAATAGCAAAACGGAAAAAAGAATCTTCAATTTCATAGGTAATGATCATTTGTGTTGTGCAAAATTAGTGAAGCACAAAGGATTGGCGTTATATGATTTCCTTAATTGTTTACATGATTTTTCTTTCATTAACGAAAAAATATCTGTAAATCAGTTTGTTAGAGAATTTTATAAAAATAAATAACATAATATTTGTATCGTACGAAAAACATCGTACCTTTAGTTTATGAAGAATAATAAGTCTGACATTAATTTACCTGAACCTACCAAAGCCGAATTAGAAATCCTGCAGGTGCTCTGGGAATTCGGTCCCTCTACCGTTCGTTTTGTAAACGACAAATTGAATGAGAACAGGGAGGTAAATTATACTTCAACCTTGAAGCAGATGCAAATCCTAACTGAAAAGGGAATCTTAAAGCGTGATGAAAGCCAAATGAAGCACATTTACATTCCCGTGGAAGCAGAAGAGAAGACAAAGGTGCAATTGCTCGATCGCTTTGTAAACACATTGTATAAAGGATCCGCATCGCAGCTGGTGATGCAGCTTTTGGGAAATGAAAAAACTTCAAAGGAAGAAATCGAAGAGATGAAGCGGCTATTAGATAGCATGGAGTAGTTACAAATTGCTAAAGAAACACCATTATGGAATTTAAGCTCATGAACCTGATGCCTGAAAGCTGGATACATGCTCTAGGTGCAACCTTATTTCACTCTCTATGGGAGGGGGTAATTCTGTCACTTTTAGGTGCTGTTATTATGTTTGCTACCCGGAAAACAAGTGCAACTATGCGGTACAATTTTCTTGTTGCTTCTTTATTTTTGTTTGTAGTGGCTATGGCTGTCACTTTTTGTCTGGAACTTCAAAAGCAGGGCGCATCCCTATCCTACCAGAAACTGGATGGGAAAGAGATTGGGATTAATCTTAAGGTGCTTAATAATGACAGTTTAGTAAGCTCGCCCGGATATATGGCGTTTTGGGGAGCAGAGGGGTTGCTGAATATCCTGAATGCCTATTCCCTGCAAATTGTACTCGTCTGGTTTCTAATCATTTGTGCCAGAAGCGTTCAACTGTTTGCCGGCTTAAATGGTATTGATCGCTTAAGAAAACATCAGGTTTACCCAGCAGGATTGATATGGGAGGAACATTTGATAGTACTTTCGGATAAAATTGGCTTCAAGAAGCAGGTAACATTGCTTCAATCCGGTATCGCGAAAGTGCCTATGGCTTTAGGACATTTCAAACCCCTTATTCTAATTCCCCTTGGTTTGTTTAATAGCCTGTCGAGCGCCGAAGTAGAAGCCATTTTATCTCATGAACTTGCCCATATTAAAAGACGGGATTTCCTGGTCAACCTGCTTCAGAGTTTTATTGAAATTATATTCTTCTTCAATCCTGCGGTACTTTGGCTATCGCAATTAATCAAAACCGAGCGTGAACATTGTTGTGATGATTTGGCCATTGCCTGTATTAGCGACCGGAAAAACTATGTTAAGGCTTTGATATCCTGCCAGGAGTTTGAGCAGTGTGCACCTGCTTATGCAATGGGGATAACGGGCAAAAAAGGCAGCTTGCTGAACAGGGCAAGCAGAACGTTATTAAAAACCAATTCAACATTAAACAAAATGGAAAAGACAATATTAACCGTCGCACTGGTATGTACAGTGCTATTTACGGTAGCCTTTAAAAGCGTAAGCAATGCTGCGGTTTTCAACCGAAATGACCGGGCAATAAGCCAGGAGCTGCAGCAGGATACCTCAAAAAAAATACCTGCGAGAGACAATAAATCAGCCGATATTCTGGAAAAGGAAATCGGGCAAAAAATTACAGATGCAACTCAGAAGTCAGTTGCTGCCGCAGACGCCAGGCAGGCAGCCATCGATGCTAAACAAGCTATTAAAGATGCAAAGCAGGCCCGGATTGATGCGAAACAGGCTGGCATAGATGCGAAACAAGCTAAAATTGATGCAAGGCAGGCGGCTATCGACAGTAAGCTGGCTGAAGAAGATGCCAAATGGATCGCTCAAGACCAGTTGCAAGAGCCAACGCCTGATAAGGCGCCCAGAATGCCTAAAGCACCCAGACCTCCAAAACCGGGAAGGGGAGCAGTTGGGGTTGTTCCTCCAATGCCTCCTACGCCTCCAACTCCGCCTACACCTATTACTGGCCCGGTTTCAATCACTCCGCCTGTACCACCCGCTCCTCCTTCACCTGGAAAAAGAACAGGCAAAACAAATGTGGAGCATGTGGTTACCTCGAAAAGTGTGACCAACGGAGATGGGCACGATTATACCACTGAGATCAATAAGCAGTTATTGAAAGATCAGATCATAAAAAACACGAATAACTTGTCCTATAAGCTAAACAAAGATGAGCTTATCGTAAACGGAATTAAACAAAGTGCAGAAGTTCAGAAAAAATATAAAAGCAAGTTCCTGAAAAATGACGGCCATAGTTTGATGTATAACTACCTGGTAGAAAAATCTTCTTCTGGTCAATAAGTGTACTTTTATATCAGCGATCCTAACCACGCTATGTATGAATGCCTACAGCACAATTCATAGCGTGGTTTGTATTCAGCATACTATAGCTTATCTCCTGTTGTTTAGACAATAAACTGATTGAGTATCAAAACACCCGCTAAGCCCAGCACCGAAACAATGCTTTCCATTGCAGTCCAGGTACGGAAAGTATCCTTCATTGACAATCCGAAATATTCTTTAAACATCCAGAATCCTGTATCATTCACGTGAGAGAACATCAGGCTGCCCGCGCCTACAGCCAGCACCATTAATTCAGCAGGGGCGCCTAAACCAATCAGCGGTAATACCATTCCTGATGCAGTAAGCGCTGCTACAGTGGCAGAGCCCAATGTAACACGTAATGAAGCAGTAATCAGCCAGGCCAGTAGCAGCGGGGAGAGGTTTAATCCGCCACTAAGCTGCTTAACAGTTTCACCGATGCCGCTGTCAATTAAGATCTGCTTAAAAGCACCACCCGCAGCAATAATCAGCATGATCATGGCAATACTTTTCACACCCTCAACACAGGATTCCATTGCTTTTTCAACCGGGCCGTTTTGAATGAGTAAGGTAGCCATAACTGAAACGAGCAGTGCAATGGTAGGATCTGCTAAAAAAGCAAAAACTGCCTTGCCGGAAAAGTCGGCTGCTATTCCATTTCCTACTGTGCCGATTACGATGAGCAGTATGGGAAGAAGGGCAGTAAGAAAACTTTTTGATGCAGATGGCAGATGTTCATCTTCAGAAATTTCGAAGCTCCCTGCGGTTGCCGTTTGATTTCGATTCAACGAAAGCCTGGGAAAATAAATTCCCGCAATAATTGCGATGGGAATACTTAAGGTTAGCCCGTAAATTAATGTTCTTCCGATATCGGCATGGAATATTCCAGCAAGCGCAACCGGACCAGGATGGGGCGGTAAAAATCCATGTGTTACCGAAAGGGCTGTTGCCATTGGCAAGCCAATGTAAAGTTTCGATAATCCCGTAGCGGCAGATATGGCAAACACCAGAGGTATTAAAACCACAAAGCCTGCATTATAAAAAAGGGGAATGCCCACTAACAGGCCCGTTAACAAAACAGCCCATTGAATATTTTTTTCACCAAATGTCCTGATCAGGATGAAGACAATCTTTTTTGCGGAACCACTGTCTTCTATCAACTTACCCATCATGGCACCAAGTGCCAGCACCATAATCATGCTTCCCAGGGTACTGCCGATGCCATCCGCCACTGAACCCATTACTTTCGCTATAGGCATTCCCAAACACAGTCCGGTTAATATTGCTACAGTGAGCAATGAAATCATGGGATTGATCTTTTTCAAGATCATAATGAAAAGTAAAAGTATGCCCGCTAACAGGATCAATAACGACATCAGCTATCTGGTTAAGAATGCAATTTACTTTTTTATCGTTATAGTTCTGCCTGTTACCAAATGAAATTCGAAAATTCTGTATAGTCCGTCATCGTCCCTTTCAATGCTTTCAACAATGCCGGTTTTACTAAAAGTGTCAGTTACCAGGTCACCAATTTTTACCTCGCTAAGTACATCATTGGGGGTGTCGCTGTTCAGTCTAATCATGAGGTAAATGTAAATTTAAATTTTGAAAGACTTAACAGAGATGTGCTTACAAGGTGGTTAATCCCATATAAGTTACTACAATAAAGAAGAGTGTCGCTAATAATAAAGTGTTTCTGAGCTTGATATTCATGTTTCGTCTTTAACAGTATAAACAGTCTTTTCTCCGAAAAAGTTCCCCTGGCTTAAAATTTAACATTATCATAATATGAACAGATCACCCTTAGGTAATCAGTGATACCCCAGCAGATTATTGAAATACAGGATTACAATCCGACCTACCCTTCAGTTCTCAAAATTTTTAATGGTGGTTGATTTAGAATACTTCTGGTGCTCAGCACACCGGTAATCACTACCAACAGCACCACAGATCCAAAAAGCAGAATTGTTGGTATAAGTGGCGGATAAAAAGCGGCATCAAAGCTGAATTTAGCTAACGCCCAGCTTCCCCCCAGGGCGAGAATTAATCCCGCTCCGGCAGCGAAGGTGCCAAGAAAGAAATACTCTATCGCATTTATAGCCAGAATCTGCTTGCGGTGTGCACCCATTGTGCGCAGCAGAATACTTTCTTTAATGCGTTGATTTTTGCTGGTCAGCACCGATGATACCAATACAATCCAGCCGGTTATCATGCTGAAACCAGCCATAAACTGAATCACAAAGCCTATTTTACCTAAAATATCATCCAACAGCTTTAATACCAGATCCAGATCAATTACTGATACATTCGGAAATTTCGTTACCACCTCACCCTGAAATTTCGCAGATAGCTCGCTGGATGGAATTCTGGTCATCAGCACATGGAATTGTGGGGCTTCCTCTAAAACACCTGCTGGAAACACGACCCTGAAATTCGTTTGCATCCTGCTCCAGTTCACTTCCCTCAAACTGCCTACCACTGTAGGAATCATCATTCCCTGAACGTTAAATAAAATCTTATCGTCGATATCAACATGAATTTGCTGAGCATAACGCTGATCAAGAGAGATGTATATCGTTTCATTGGGCTTAATTTTTCCAATCCATTTTCCTTCCACAATTTTTTCTGCTGCGGTTAATGAGTCCTGATAGGTAGCCCGGATCTCATTTCGATAAGCCCTCCGGTTGTTGGTATCTGCGTTGGCCTTTTTGCCGTTTATTTCTTCGATGCGCATGGTGATCACCGGTACCTGATTCATTAACGGAAGTTTATAGGCTTTTGTGAGGCTATCCAACCGGTCTTTCTGCGTGTTCTGAATGTCGAACATCACCATATTGGGTTGATTGCTCCCTGAAGAAAGGGTTACCCTGCTCATTAAAATGCCCTGCACAAAAAATAAAGTACATATAAAAGCTGTCGATAATCCAATGGAAACCGTTAGCATCAAAGTTTGATTATTCGGTCGGTAAAGGTTTGCAAATCCCTGTCTCCACAGATAACTAGCAGAATCTGGCAATATTTTCTTTACCAGATACATCAGGAGTTTAGAGAGTAAAATGAGTAAAAGAAAAGCGATTCCCAGGCTGGCGGTAAAGATCAGGGTTTGTATCCACGTTTTCATTTGAAGGTGAGTGAAACCAACTATGAATAGTAGCATCAGCAAATAAATAAACCAGATCAGGGGGTCGCGCCTTGATGCTGATTTTTCGAAAGACAATCGAATGGCATTCAGCGGAGATATCTTCCTAACCCCTAACAATGATGGTAGAGCGAATAAAACGGATATAATGAGTCCCAATAGAATACCCTGGGCAACTGCCGGCCATGAAACCTGCATGGTAATTTCTACCGGAAGGAAATCTTTAAGCACCAGAGGCAGAAGAAACTGTATCCCCGTACCGATAATAGCGCCTAATACAGCGGCGATCAGCCCAATGAAGAAAACCTGTATCAGATAGATGAAAAAAGCGTGTCTGGATTTTAAACCAAGACACCTTAATGTGGCAACTGCACTTAGTTTTTCCTGGATGTAAACGTGAATGGCGCTACCTACCCCTACGCATCCAAGCAACAAGGCAATAAAACCCGCTAACGCCAGAAAGCGATTTACGTCTTTGAACGACCTACCTGTCTGTTCTTTTCTCGATTCAACAGTATCAGCATCGAAGCCTTCTTTTTCGAGCTTTTGCTCATTCTGTTTTACCCATGCATCAACGCCGGATGGATTATCGTACCTGAAGTAAAACTTATTGTTGAGCCTGCTGCCGGTTTTGATCAGGTTCGTTTTTTCGAGATAAGTTAAAGGAATATATACTGTAGGTGCCACGCTTGAGGCAATACCGGTTTGTCCCGGCGCCTTGGTGATAGAGCCTGTAATTTTAAAATTAAGATCACCTACTTTTACCGAATCGCCGACTTTCGCATTATACTGCAACATCAGCGTTTGATCTACCAGCGCATTTCTCCCTTCCTGAAAGTGAGCTGCGGCTTCAGCAGGAACTGTTTCAATACTGCCATAATAAGGGTATCTGCCTTCCAGTGCTTTCATTTGTACCAGCCGGCTCCCGCCGCCTTGCTGAAAATAAATCATGGAGGCGAATGTTTTCTCCTGCGAACGTTCATCACCAAGGCTATCCAGCATGGCCTGCATGGCTTTGCTCACCCCTTTTCTGCTTTCCAGTACCAGATCTGCTCCGGTAAGTTCCTTCGCCTGGCCATCGATATCGCGTTGCAGGTTATCTTTAAACGAGTAAACAGCCACAAGCGCTGCAATCCCTAAAACAATTGATGAAATAAACAACAGCAGTCTCGATCTGTTCTTTCTGCTATCCCGCCACGCCATTTTCAGGAGCCACGACAATCTTACTTTCGGTGTTAAAACTGAATCAGGCATCATTGGTTTTTTCATCTGACAGGACTGTTCCGCCCTTAATTTTTATAATTCTTCCCGTTCTCGCGGCCAGGTCAAGGTCGTGAGTTACAATTACCAGGGTTGTTCCTGCATCTTTGTTCAGGTCGAAAAGTAACCTGATCACTTTTTCACTGGTTTCAGCATCCAGGTTTCCCGTAGGCTCATCAGCAAAAAGAATAGCCGGCTTGCTGGAAAAGGCCCTTGCCAGCGAAACGCGTTGTTGTTCACCTCCGGAAAGTTGCACAGGATAGTGATGGGATCTTCCGGCCAATCCAACTTTATCAAGCAAATCCATTGCATGGTCGCGAATGTTTTTTGCACCTCTGAGTTCCAGGGGAACCATAACGTTTTCTAAAGCAGTTAGGGTAGGCAAAAGCTGAAAGTTTTGAAAAATAAAGCCTACATATTGGTTTCTTACCGCTGCCCGTTCATCTTCATTAAGGGCTTCCAGGGCAATTCCATGAAGTTCAACCGAACCCGTGCTCGCCTGATCGAGGCCGGCACACAATCCCAGTAATGTTGTTTTTCCACTGCCTGAAGGCCCGGTGATGGCTACAGTAGATCCTTTTTCTATATTAAAATTTATGTTATCCAGAACTGTGAGCGATTGGCCCGCGCTTTGGTAAATTTTGCTTACATTTCGAATGTTTAATATGGTTTCCAAATTTCTTGTATTGGGATTTGAGTGATATTGATGCCAAACATAACCTGGCTTTGCCTGTTAAGTTACTGGTTTTTTATTAGAGATAGAATTAGTTATGATGTTACGAAAACGCTTTGCGTGCCTATTTGTTTTGGTTTTTATGTTTGCCGCATGTGGAAACAGAAAGAGCAACGGCAATGATGAAAAAAATTTAGATTCAGTTGACCAATCTGCGCCGAAGGCAACCGGCAAAACTAAAAATATCCTGTTTTTCGGCACCAGTTTAACTGCCGGATTAGGACTTGATCCTACAGAAGCCTATCCTGCACTGATTCAGAACAGAATTGATTCGTTAAACTTACCCTATAATGTGATTAATGGCGGTTTAAGCGGAGAAACATCGGCTGGTGGCAAATCAAGAATCGACTGGCTATTAAAGCAACCTGTTGATGTTTTTGTATTAGAGCTGGGTGCCAATGATGGCTTAAGGGGGCTGCCTGTGGCACAAACCATTAAAAATCTTCAGGATATCATTGATCGGGTTAAGGCCAAATATCCAGATGTGAAGCTGGTGATGGCAGGCATGCAAATGCCTCCAAATTTTGGTGCTAAATATGCGAATGATTTCAAGAATATATTTCCTGATCTTGCCCGTAAGAATAACATGGCCCTGGTACCATTTCTGCTAGATAAGGTAGGTGGCGTTCCTAAACTCAATCAGGCCGATGGCATACACCCTACCGCGGAAGGAGATAAGATTTTAGCAGAAAATGTATGGGTAGTACTTAAAGATCAGCTTTAATTTATAAATCCCTCTGCTTAAGTTAAGCAGAGGAGCCAATGATTAAAAAAGAAGCCTTTCATAGATGTGAGGCTTCTTTTTTGTTAGAGGTGTGAAGCACCCCTTATCAATATGATGCATGTTGTGGCTAATTAAATGGAAGCCATTTTGGTATTAAATTCTTTTCTTTACCGATTAGAGCTATACATTACAGCAGCAAGCCAGATCACATTATTTTATGCCAGTTCACAAAACGATTTCCGTCCTTCTACTCACCATCATTTGCCATATTTTATCCATGTGTACCTTATTTGCTCAGGTTCCACCCTGGTTAAATGAGGAAGTGAATGAGGAGAATCGTTTACCCATGCATGCCTCTTATTTTGTTTACGAGAATAATCTGGCGCTTAGCACAGGGCAATGGCAGCAATCCTCAAACTACCTGAACTTAAACGGCACCTGGAAATTCTTCTGGGCAGATAAGCCATCGTCACTTCCAAAGGATTTTTATTCCGCCGGATTAAATGATCAGGGCTGGAAAAACTTCCCGGTGCCTGCCAACTGGGAACTGAATGGTTATGGTTTTCCAATATACACCACCGATGGTTTCGAGTTTGCCTACCTGATGGACAAAAAGGTAAAGCCACCAATTGTTCCTATGGATTTTAACCCAACAGCGGTGTACCGGCGTGAGGTAAATATTCCAGCCTTATGGAAGAATAAAAGGATCTTCCTGCATATTGGCGCCGCGAAATCAAATCTTTCGGTTTGGGTAAACGGAAAGTATGTGGGCTATGGAGAAGACAGCAAGCTTCCCTCTGAATTTGACATTTCTAAGCACCTCAGGACTGGCAAAAATCTGATAGTTTTGAAAGTAATGCGCTGGTGTGATGGCAACTACCTGGAGGATCAGGATATGTGGCGTTTGAGCGGCATTACCAGAGATTGTTATTTACTTGCCAGAAATAATATCCACATCAACGATATTGAAATTAGGCCGCAAATCGATAGTACATTTCAGCATGCAAAAATTGATGTATCGCTGCAATTCAGTCAGCCAGCTAAAGGCTACACTGTTCAGCTTGATTTAAAATTTAAGGGACAACCAGTAGCGCAAAAAGAAATAAAGGTTGATCAGCAGCATATTTCCTGCGAAATTAATGTCGCCAAGCCGAGTTTATGGAGTGCTGAAAGTCCTTCGCTTTATGAGCTAACCATTAAATTAAAAAACAGTGCAGGGACGATTACAGAGCTAATCCCCCAACAAGTAGGGCTGCGGAAAGTAGAAATTAAGAATGGCCTTTTCATGGTAAATGGCCAGCCGGTTTTACTTAAGGGAATTAACCGGCATGAAACAGATCCCATTAGCGGCCACGTCATCTCCAAAGCTGCCATGCTTCGAGATATCCGGCTCATGAAAAAATTCAACATCAACGCCGTAAGGACCAGTCATTATCCCAACAGCGAAACCTGGCTGGATCTCTGCGATCAATATGGATTGTATGTTATCGGAGAAGCCAATATCGAATCGCACGGTATGGGTTACGACATCACTAAAACCATGGCCAACCGGCCAACCTGGGTATCGGCTCATTTAATGCGTGTACAAAGGATGATGGAGCGGGATAAAAATCACGCCTCTATTGTTACCTGGAGTATGGGCAATGAAGCAGGTAATGGGTACAATTTTTACAGCTGCTATTTGTGGATGAAAAAAAGAGATCAGTCGAGGCCAATACAATATGAACGTGCCGTGGCAGATTATCGCACATTTAGTTATGAATGGAATTCTGACATCATTTGCCCGATGTACCCCACTCCGGATGGGATGATTGCTTATGCAAAGGCAAATCCATCACCACAGCGTCCATTTATCATGTGCGAATATGCACATGCTATGGGCAATTCCCTCGGTAACTTTACCGATTACTGGGATATCATCAGGAAAAATAAAAAGGTTTTCCAGGGAGGCTTCATCTGGGATTTTGTCGATCAGTGTTTTCAATGGGTAAATGCCAAAGGCGATACAGTTTATACCTATGGAGGAGATTATGAACCCAAAGAAGCCATTACCGACTGGAATTATGCAGCAAAAGGGATATTCTATGCAAACCGAACCCCATATCCACATGCCTGGGAAGTGAAAAAGGTGTATCAGGATATCCATACTACCTTAAAATCGCCAGGTGTGATCAATATTTATAATGAGAAGTTTTTTACTGGCCTGGAAAACGTACAACTGGAATGGGAAATAACCAATAACGGCACTTCAGTACAAAAAGGCATTATCGATCAGCTCGAAATTCCGGCACAAGGGAACCGGGATTACCGAATAGATATCAAGTCAGGTAATGAGGGGGAACAATACCTCAGCCTCACCTACAGATTAAAAAAACAAGACCAGTTGTTGCCGGCAGGTCATATCATCGCCAGTGAACAACTCTTTCTGGGTGGAAACTTTCCATATCAGCAGGTGCTGGCCAAAGGAGCAGACGTAAAATTTACGGAGCAGCAATCGCAGCTTGTCATCCGGTCACAACGGGCGAATATAACCTTTGATAAACAAAGCGGGCAGCTAACAGGATACGAAATTAATGGAAAGGCATTTCTGGATGCTGGCTTCGGATTTAAACCTAATTTCTGGCGTGCGCCCAATGACAACGACTTTGGTGCCAATCTGCAGGTTAAGCTTAAGGCCTGGAAAGACGCATGGAGTAAAGCAAAGCTAACCGCATTCAAAGCGGTGAAGCAGGGCGAAAATGTGTTGGTAACCAGCAAATACGATTTGAATATGCCATCTTCTTCCTTGTCGCTCAGTTACCTGATTAATGGTGCCGGAGAGATAAAGGTTGATGCGCAGATTCAGCTGGATACGGCGAAAGTAAAGGAAATGTTGCCCCGTTTTGGCATGCAATGGATTTTACCGGCCGGATTTGAACAAATAGAATATTATGGCAGGGGACCTCATGAAAATTACCAGGACCGGAATTTTTCTGCTGATGTTGCACTTTACCATCAAACCGTATCAGCACAATATTTTCCCTATGTAACTCCCCAGGAAACGGGCAATAAAACAGATGTAAGGTGGTTTAAACTAATGGATAGCAGTGGTAAAGGTATTGCTGTGACTGCTCCTCAGGCACTCAGTATAAGTGCGTTGCACTATTTTGATGCTGATTTAGATGACGGTGAAAAAAGGCATCAGCGCCATGCTGCAGATTTAATTCCCAGACCCCAAACTCAATTGAATATTGACTTGAAACAAATGGGAGTAGGCGGTATCGATAGCTGGAGATCTACGGCCATGAAGAAATACTTAATCCCCGCCGCAAACTATAGCTTCACCTTTTTCATTGCACCAATCGGATAAAGTATTTTGCTTTTACGGATCAGCCTAGCCCCACTTATAAAACTTGGTGTAGCAGCTATAACATTTAAAACGTTTTGCGGGTAAAAAGGGAAGCAGGTTTTTTAATAGCGAACCGCGGTTTACTCTTCTGGTTTCTTTGCTTTTACATTTGGGACATTGAGCTAAAATAAGCGCATCAGTTTCTGTATTCATAATTTCTTACTATAGGGTGAATAATAAGCAAATCAAAAGCGTTGGGACGACGTATGTAAATATAGACTTTATTTTGCTAAAAACCGATAGTCCGGTTTGCTAAATCTTAATATAAATGGTAAAAGAAAATTCTTTAACCCAGGCTCGCTAATTCAAATCACAGTTTCACTCATTATAAGTACTTATTTACTAAGCAGCAGATAAAAGCATCTGTTTTTAGCGCTTATTTACGATGTAATCAGTTTTGAATAGGGTTTAAGCAATAGGTGACTAGCCTGGCGAAAGACTAGTCACTAAATTGCTGAACATTTTATCAGACAGCAATTTGTGTAGCCAGATTAAATAGACGAAATTTAAGACCAAATCTCAAAGATGTTAAAAGCAGTTATTTTGGATGACGAGATCAGGGGAAGTAAACTTTTAAGCCACAAGCTTGAAGAGTTTGCCGGTGTATTGTCTGTAGAAGCTGTATTCAACGATCCGGTATTAGCGCTTGCTTCAATCGAAGCTATAAAGCCTGATGTTCTTTTTTTAGACGTTGAAATGCCAGGAATGAATGGCTTTCAATTTCTTGAACATTTGGGAACTTTTAAGTTTGAAGTAATTTTTACTACGGCATTTGGGCACTATACTCTTGAGGCCTTGCGCTTGAGTGCGGTCGATTATCTTCTGAAACCTGTTGATCAGCAAGAACTGCAAAAAGCCATTGACCGGCTAAGAAAACGTTTATCCGGAAAACCGAACGTAAGAGAAGAAAAACCAGGCAAATTTTCCAGCCACCGCTTGTCCCTCATCACTGCAGAGGGAGTGTATCTTGTGGAAAAATCTACCATCACCAGAGTGGAGGCAATGAGCAATTACAGTGTTTTTATCCTGGCCGATTCAAGGAAAATTGTGGTATCTAAAACATTGAAGGAGTACGAGGCTGTGCTTGATGATGAGCATTTTATCCGGATCAGCAGATCGGTAATTGTAAACTTACATTATGTGGTGAAGTATAAAAAAGGAGACGGGGGAACGCTCGAATTTACTGACGGAGCTGAAGTCGAGGTGTCTCCGCTTAGAAAAGATGAACTGATGAAAAGACTCTTCTAGCATGAAATGTTGTTTTCTTTATTTCACGGTTATGATTTGCAGCTGGTCTGCACGCGCACAGGAGTTTCCTGCTTTAAAGTTTAATCAGTTAACGGTAAAGGACGGGTTGAGCACCAACGCCATTCGCAGTGTTTACATTGCCCGGAATGGTATAGTGTGGATTGCAACCTCAAAGGGTTTGAATAAATATGATGGAACAGGTGTAACGGTTTACCATCACGATGATGATGATAGTACTTCGATTGCGAATGATGCCCTGGAATCAATTACCGAGGATCGCGATAATACCTTATGGCTGGGCTCATTGAACGGTTTATCACATTTTAATCCCGAAACCGGGAAGTCAGTAAATTACTTCCACCAGCCAGGTAACAGGAACACTTTGGCAAGCAATGAGAAGTGTTATCCGCTTATAGACAGCAAAGGTACATTATGGATAGCTACCTGGGCAGGTGTACAGCGATTTAACCGAAAAACCAAACAATTTATTACATACGCTGCACCGGCGCTAAATGTTCCTGATCCGGATCATTACCATAACACCTTTACCATTGTTAAAGAAGATCGTAAACATCGAATCTGGGCGTTAAGTGCCTTTGGTTTATACCTGGTTAATGAAAAAAGCCATCAACTGGAATTTTACAGTCAGCACAATGCGAGTTTAAATACTGCATTTTATCAGGCAGCCAACGGTGCAATTTATGTCGGTACCAAGGGAGGCGGGTTACGGGTATTCGATTTTCAATCGCGTAAATTTGAATGCATCATGCCAAACCTTTTTAATGAACATGATACCAAAATAAATGATCTTATTGAATGGACAGACAATCAGAATAAAAGCTGGCTCTGCATTGGAGCGGCAGGCGGTTTAATTCTTAAGGATGTAAAAAGTAATCGGTATAAGGAGTATCGTTTTGATCACTTAAACCCATCATCACTCAAAGGCTTTACAATCTATCACATTGCAAAAGACAAGCAAAACAGGCTGTGGCTATCAACCGATGAGGGTATCAACATTATTGATCCCTTTTTGCAGAATTTCGAAAACCTGCCACTTTATCAGCAGTCAGGTTTTATGAATCCCAAGCTGTTCGGACTTCCAAATAACATGCTTGAAACCGAGGATATGTTTTACCTCACCGGGTACTTTGCCAAGGGTGTGTACTTATACGATAAAGAATGGAATCTAAAAGAACACCTTGAAAAGGTGCCCCCGGGTGCTAAAAGTGAATTGAGCAAATCAGTGAACAGTATCTATAAGGATGAAAAAGGTAGTTTATGGTTCAGCACCGACTCCGGACTGATTAGAAAAAAGATAAACAAATATGATTCTTATTTTCTGCCGGATGTAGATCTTAGCAACAAAAGCAACCTTGCAATATCAAAAATTTATAAAAGAAAAGACGGGTTGTTCTGGCTTAGGGCACGTGGCAATGGCATCTATATATTCGATCCGCTTAAAGGCAAATTCTTGAAGAATTATAAACCCGATGGAAAAAAGATTGATGGTGTAGTATATGCCTGTTACCTGGATCAGGACGACATTCTCTGGGTTGGAGCAACAAGGGGAATCAGTTATTATTTGCCAAAACAAGACTGTTTCAAAAAAGTCATTGTTCGTAATTCCTCAGGCAAAGAAGTTAATGTTACCTGGGTAACTGATCTTACACAGGATAGCGACAATACGGTATGGGCCGTATCTGATGTTGGATTGGTCAAAATAAACAAAGCAAGCGGCACAGGCTTACTGATTAATAACAAGATGGGCTTGCCAGAAAACTATCTAAAACGAATCCTGGTAGATTCACTTGGCAATTTATGGATCCCATCTCAACAAGGCATCATTAAGTACGATAGGAAAAAGAAATTCACCTTCTTTAATATCAATAACGGACTTCCTTTTCAGTATGAGGGACATGGGTTTTTTGAAAAAGATAGCAAAGGCAATTTCCTTTTAGGGTTTAGTGGTTTTGTTACTCGTTTCAATCCCTATCAGGTAAAAACAAATACCATGATGCCCGAAGTGGTACTGGTAAGTGTAAGTGCAGATGGACAAAGGCAGCAGGTTGAGGGTAAAGACAGAAAAAAAACCATAAGCTTCTCACCCGGAACCAAAATTATCAATATTCATTTCACTATCAGTAACTACACTGCACCGCAACAAAACAGCTATTTCTATCGCCTTGGAAACGATGCCCATTGGCAAAGGGTCAAAAATGGTGATATTGCCCTGGCAGGCCTTCCCGAGGGCGACTATAAATTGTCTATCAAAGGCAGTAATAATGATAATGTATTTAGCCGGGAGGAAAAATTGTATATCACCGTTATGCCCCACTGGTATGAAACACTTCTTTTTAAAATTATAACAGGCCTTACAGTTATCGCCATCGTTACTCTTCTAGTAAGAAAAAGAATTGATTTTATTCGGTCTGAGTCATCATTCAGACAAAAACTTGTAGAAAGTGAACTAACTGCAATCAGGGCACAAATGAATCCTCATTTTATTTTCAATGTATTAAATTCCATAGAGTCTTTTATTGTTGATCATGATGCAAAACAAGCCAGTTTAATGGTACAGAAATTTGCCAGCCTTTGCCGGCTGGTTTTGGAAAATTCAACACAGAGTTTGGTATCTGCCGAACGGGAATGGAAGGCCATTCAGCTCTACACTGAGCTGGAGGCTGTCCGGTTTAGCAATCAGTTTGCTTTCGATTTCAGTTACGATGAGCACATCGATATGGCGAAGCTCACCGTTCCACCAATGTTATTCCAGCCTTTGATCGAAAATGCAATCCACCACGGGCTCAGGAATTACCCGCAGGCAGATGGTGTTGTTAAAGTTACCCTCACTCAGAATGATAACCTCTTATGTTTTACAGTTAGTGATAACGGAATTGGTCTCGGCAAAGCAAGGCGTCAAAAGGTAAACAATATGCTAAAACAAAAATCGCTTGCCATAAAGGGAATTGAAGATAGAATACAGGCCATTAATGCCCTTACCCTCGCCGCAAACGCTTCCTTTGAAATTAAAGAAATTATTCAGGAGGGTAAATCAGGCACTATAGCAGTCCTTAACCTTCCCCTTACTTACCTGAACGAATTGTAGTTGCCCTGAAAATAAATCACGGGTAAACTTACATAGAGATTTCAATTGGCTTCGAAAGCACACTCATATTTCCGTTTGGAAGCTGCAGGCGAACTGCATATTTTATCGCATCTCCTTTTCTATATTCCAGATCGGTAAAGCTTAGCTTCAAATCCTCTATTAATTTGTATTGCTCCAGTTCATTATTTCCGTAGCTTTTATATAACATCAGTTTAGCCCCGGCAGGTAATGAAGTTTTTTGATCCCAGGATAGCACTACTCCTTTATCTGTTTTATCTGCTTTCAACTTTAATTCCGGAAGATCCACGGCCCTGGTAGCCAAAAGTATCCTTTGTGGAAAAGACTGCTCTGATAGCAAACCCGAACTGTCTACCGCGGCAATTGAATACCATAACACCCTTTTTTCAGGAAGCTTTAAGTCGGTATACATGCTATCAAGTTTGGAAAGGCTTCCGATTTTTTCAAAAACGGTGTCGGTTTTCCTATAAATGAAATAGGCTTTCAGGTCGCTGCTGTTACTGGGCATAAATTTAAGCTTCACACTGTTTTCGCTAATCCAGAAATCAGAGATTTGAGGAGGGGTAGGGGGAATATAGTCGGGCTTTTTAACGGCAATCATTTCAGAATAAGCGCTCGGGTTACTGGTCTTGTCTAAAGCTGCAATTTTATAGTATGCATGGCTGGTAAGCGAATTGATATCCACCATATCCATGTAATTATTATCAGCAACCTGCGCTTTATTTATTACACTAAATTGCTCTTTAGGACTATTGGCACGGTAAATATTGTAACCAGATAAGTCTGCCTCTGTACCCATATCCCAATGGAGTTTTACCACACCTAGCGAATCAATTAACGCAGTTAAACCCATTGGCTTTGCCGGTGCAGTGCTATCTGCTATAGTTACATAAGCCGGGAGAGATCTTGATGCATTTCCAGCAGTATCTACCGCAGAAACCAGATAGAAATTACGTTGATGCACATCTGCATTCATATCAAAGGCAAATGTATCTCCAATGCCATATAGCTTGTCATCAACAGGGGTATAAGGCCCCTCATAATTATCGCTTCTTCCAATTACAAAGCCTGCCAGATCTTTATCTTTAAAAGGTTTTGTCCAGGAGATTCTTACTTTTTTACCTCCTTGCGAAACCGCATTTACATTTGCGGGCGCTACCGGAGGCGTCAGGTCTCTGCCCTTTACGCTGATTTCAACCCATTCTCCAAATTCACCAAAGGCCGTTATGCCTCTTATTTTATAAGTGTAAGGAATGTAATTCTGTGGAATACTATCCATGAATACAATACTTTCATCATCCTTATCATCATTTGGGTTATCGGGGTTAACAAAGGGTGTAGTTGTTCTTTTTACATATGGCTTATTAGCTTCTTTTCGTTCAATCTGATAGGCCGTGTATTTGGAGTCTCCTTCAAGTCTGTTCCAAAACAGCCTCACATTTTTATCGAGCCCAATGGCATCTACAGAATGTAAAATCTCTGGCTTGATGTAAGTGGTCGTATTCACCATTGTTGCACTTTCCTCAAGCCCCATTCCGTTAATGCCTTTGATATCTGATTTAAGATAATACAGATAAGATTTTCCTTTTTGTGCCGATTTATCCACAAAACGCAAAGCCAGTGCTTTTGCGATTTCCGGATACAGATCAGCAAGGTAAGTGGCATAAACAAATCGGTTGGATTGATCAGCTGACAGTAAATCCAGGTTTTCTAAATTTTTACTGGTTTGATTGCCAGTCAGCACACCCCCATATAATATTTGTGCGGCCATAGCTGCAGTTGTATCATTGGGTTTAAAATGTAGCTTCATAGCGGCTAAAGTCATTGGTTTTAGCGGCGATACCGTTAATTTGGTTTCCGCCTGTAGAGAATTTGTGGTGGCATTAAATTCTGCCCGGAAAACTTCAACCCCCGCTTTGCGTACCGCCATCCACAAAGGATAGCTTGGTGCAGTCCACCGGACTACCACAGAGTCGCCAATATACTTGCTTATGACCAGCAGTTTATTTACATACTTTACACTATCTCCGGATTTGATTTCCTGTGCCCTGGTACTCAGTGTAAAAACAAATAATATCGCGAAGATAAAACTCAGCTTATGCATAAAATTCAAATTAATAGGTTAACGAAAAAGTTCTTACAAACCGCGTATTGTAAAGCCAGTACGCCTGATATGCCGGATCAACCTGTAACGATACAGGTTTTGTGACGCCAACATCGATATGTACGCTGGCGGGCCTGTCACTCTGATAAGGTAAATACCCGGGTTTATTGTTTGCAAAGTATCTGTAAGCGGGTAACACCTGATCTAAAATGGATTGCGCCACTCTTGGATCCTGCAGGTAATATTGACCATACGGAGCTAAGTATTTATGTATGGGAACATTTAAATAGTATCTGCTGTAAATATCAACAGTAATAAGCTGTGCATAGAAGGGGGAGTAATAGCCAAACCGGCTTGAAATGGTATTAAACGTATTCACCATCGCACCAGAATTAACTACTCCTGCAGCAGATGCGCTGAGGTTGCCAGATACTGTCTCTATCAGATTATTGGAATAACCGGATTGGGTATTATTTACGGTATTAAGTACAACCGACTGCGTGACATTGCTGTTTAATGCCGAGGTAGCCAAATTCATATTCATTTTAATCTGCGCCCGGGCGGCCATAGGGAAAACAATACATGTCAATATAATTAGTTTGTACCTTTTCATGCTGATCATCATTTTAGGTTAATATTCGATTGCAGAACTAATGTAGACCCTGTGAAATTTGAACTCATGTCGATGGCCCTTTTATAGGGATTGAGTTTTGCTTCAAAATCCCTGGTTTCCAATTGTGTAAGCGCTTTCTTACTCGCAACAGGTGCCGTTACATTTCTTTTGTCAATCCTGGTTTGCACAAGATTAAAGGCACGTGGATCCCAGAATCTTGCTTCTATCAGTTTCGGCAGTATATCATAGTCGAAATTGGTACCTACCGGAAATTCTGCATGTAAATTAAGGCTGTAAAAGTTTCTGGCAACCTCCCTCACGTGATTATTGATCCAGGTGTTAGTGTTGAGCTGTTCCCTGAATTCCAGTAGCGGCGGAATGATGTAGTTAGCTGTGGCACCGGGATAGTTCCATCCATGCAATTCATATTCATCAAACTCCTCACTTGAATTGATGGTAAAGTTTGAAACGTTCAGCAGCTCATAATTAAGCTTCTTATTAACGTTAAATGCGTTTACCTTTTCTTCCAAAGTCTGATATTTGGAAGTTTTGAAGTATAAAGTGTACATCACTTCTTCCCTTGTACGCATGCTGGCAGAGGCCTTGCTTACTGCATTTTCTATGGTGTTGCCATCTCCGAGCTGTAAGCTCGAAGCACTGGCCGATTGCTGGAAGCTTTGGTTAACTTCAACTGATATTGCAGCATTATTCAAAGCTTTCGCCCCAGGTGGATTTACGTTTGATCCTAAAGGCACGTTCATACTGGCATTACCAATAAACTGTGGTCCTGCATTCTGATTGCCCAGTGCCAACGATAAAGTTGTTGTGGTTAAACTCATGCCTGGAGGACTAATGCGATGCACAACCTGCATTCTGTACATTGTTCCTGGCTTCAAATCAGGCGGAATCGGGTAGGTAATTTTATTGCCTTCAATATTTACAGCTACCTCTATCGTATCGGTTAAAGAACGGAATATTGCAAGCGTTTTACTGGTTGTTGAACCCGCCTGGTTATTAGCCGCCAGGCATGGAAGAGCCAGTTTCAACCAAAGGTAACCTTTAGCTTCATGTTTTGGCGTAAAGAATTGCTGGCCTTTAAAAGGATAGCTACCTACAACAATCTGAATACCGTCTGCTGCACCCTGCAGGTTTTTTGGGCAGTCGCCCGTAGTAAAACTCACCTTTTTCTCCTGCTCAGAACCCGCCATAAGCATCCACCTGTTATTTTCCCACTTATAGCCTTCGGCCTGTACAACCAGTTCCATTCTCGTTTTTCCAGGTAAGGCTTCCTGCCATCCAAAAAAGACAGCTTCCTTGTCTCTCTTGAGGGATATTTTGGCATTTCCGCCTGTAATGTCATTTACGTCATTGGTGTAAATCGCCGAAAAGCCAGAACCATTTAGGGTGATTTTTCTAATCACTGCCTTAAATTTGATGTTTTTTTCATAACCCTGGTCATCAACTGTAGCTACCTCAAATTCCCTGTTTACATAATAGTTTAAGGCAGCAGTCATGTCTGATAATATTGAAACTTTCTGCTCGTTTTCTGCTGGTTTTAGCTCTGAAATAATTGGCAAACCGGCGAAAGGGTTAACATCTATTGTACACTTTTTTCCTACACTGGCTCTAAATCTCATATTTCCTGAAACCAGGTTATTAAGTACACTGTATCTGGCATTTACCCATCCTTCCAGCCAGGTTGGATTAGGAAGCCCTACATTCACACCGGCGTTCACACCAAGGCTCCCCGCGCTCACTTTCCCTTTGAAAAACCATGCATCAATAAATAATCCAAATTCCCCATACACATAGGCCTGTGCCCGGCCGGTAGCGTAATAGCCATCGAGCCCTATTTTACCATTTGTTCCCTCACACTCCACGTTCATGTTTCTCGTATTAATCAGGGCAACATCGAAGTTGAAACCTGCATTCAGTTTAAGGTAAAAGATCAGGAATTTTAAATCTATGTCAATTAATTTTTGGTCCGCTCCAAAGAAAAAGCCACTTGGATTGTTCATGTCTCCACCCGGAAATATGTCTTTCATGAGCGCGTTCATTCTCGGCGAAAAGCTCATGTCTTTATTTCCCACGTTCATGTAGAACGACCCTTTGAAAATCTTCATCATCTCGATCGATGTCCATGTGCTCGGCGTTCCCGCATCTCCGATTTTAAAGTGCCAGCCGTCTGGTGCAGATAAAATCGATAACTCTGAATGCGCTTTAATTATATCCTGATAATTCATGTCAACCTGTGCTTTAGCGCTGAAAACGCTGTGCTGAAAATCATAGAAGATATCTGCACCTGCTTTCGCCATCGCATTCTGAAGATTTGAAAAGCCTGGCGGCGGAGCAAATAAGGCTCCGGTTGCATTGATCTTTAAAACCTGCATGGCAAAGTTTTCGTAATTGAAGGTGGCTTCTAAATCTCCCATCATCAGCAACATCGTGCCATCGCTGGTGCCCAGATTTACGCCTGCTTTAAAGCCTAAGGAGCCTTTGTTTGGGCTGTATAAACTTCTAACCTGATCCGAAGCATAGCTGTAGCTAACCGAGCGTTTAGGGTCGGTGTTGGGGATAAGATTATAATAGGCGCCGCCACCAAAACCAAAAATACTGATTCCGGGGCCTACTACTATCCCCGGAGTAGGAAGGTTTAACCGCGCATCTAAGAACCAGTAACTATACTCACGCTTGCCAAATAAACCCCTCGCGGTGATTTCGAATCCTTTCAGAAAACCGACTTTTAAAAACCCGTCAACGCCATCTCCCCATTTTTGGTCGTTCTCAAAAAAGCCCAGCTTACCTTTGATGTCGAAGGATGCAAGTTTACCTTCCACGGTGATGGAATCTGCCCTCACCCTGCTGAAAGCAAAGCCGAGCCTGCCCTGGCTATTGGTAGAAAATTTGCCAAATACGCTAAAGGCTACTTCCGCCTTAGGTAAACTGGCCAGGTCGGCTAAGTTAATGGCAATTGGAAAGGATAAACCAATTTCTCCCGATTCCCCGCTCGCCAGAGATGGTGCTTTAGATAAAGTAATCGGAAAGCCTCCAACAAATTTTGGCGGACTGCTTTGACCAAATGTAACCGTTCCTTTTTCGAAATATGGCGCATTCGTTGAAAACTTAAGGTTTTGAAAATTAACCAGATCAAAATCTACATTCCCAACAACAGGTATTTTAGTTACGATGGATAAGGCACCATTCATGGTTAACATTGCACTCGTTGTAATGCCTGTACCTGCATTCACTTCGATTCTGCTGTTGTTTAAATTAAACCTCGCAAACCACATGGGAACTTCAAGGGCACTCACCTGAGCAATGTTAAAGTTGTATTTCATCCCGCTTGCATCACTCGATATGGTACTGGAATATTTCAGCTGTGATGATGTCTTTTGCTGGTCGGTAAAAGGAAGAAGAATTTTACCTGCTATCCGGCCATTTACAAAGGAATTGTATTTAAAGTTAATTTTTACAGTGTCTAACGAACAGCTCCAGCTGGAGAGCGTACCTTTTCCCAGCGTAAACACAGCCAGGGCCTGCAAATTGCCCGTTACGCCCCGGTTATCAATAATTAAATTCTCAGACTCAATAGATAAAGTGCTTTGGTTCCCCTGCTTCAACACAGCTGGAAGTGTTACAGCTATTTTTGGTGCAAAAAAGCCCCGCCATTGTGCTGGTTTTCCCTCCTGATAATCAGTAGGCATGTTTGCGGGGTTTCTGCTATCAGAATGATCATAAAATAACGTTGTCGGTTTAAAGGCAAAGTCAGTGTTATCTGCCATTTCAAAATCAGAAAGGCTTACTGATGCAATCCAGTCATTCCACGATATGGCATCCGCTATAATCGTGGCTTTGGCTGCGTCTCCTGTTCGGGCTTTGATCAGGGTTTTAGAAAAGCTATACTCGCCCTGTATGCGTAGTCTCGAGAAACCCGTTTGATCAAACACCACATAAGTCCCCGAATCAGTCGGTAGGTTTCCGCTTTTTCTCGCTTTCAATGCAATATCATTCCCCGATACGTTGATAGTTAAATCCTCTGAAAGGTATAATCTGCCCTGACCGCATAAACCTGATTCATTAAAGCATATGTTTGAAGCGCCCAAAGCTGCAACACCGGGGTTTGCATCAGGCATGTTCAAAACAAAACCCGCATCGAATGCGGCCTGGCGCGCATCGAAAACCATTTGTGTTATGGCCAGAACAGTTTGTTTATTGCCAATGGTTTTATCAATTCCCAAAGGAAGTTTATAGCCAATCTGGTCAGATGGATTCAAGTTTTTGAGCAGCCTCATTGGGTCTGCCATCTGATCGGTAAACGCTGCCAGGCTTGCGGTATTTAAAGTAGCATTAGGTTTATTCGGATCATAAGCCGGAATTAAACTCGCTGCCCCCTCCGCTAAAGCAGCGATGGCCTGTCCGGAAATCACCTGCTTCGAGGCATTTATTTTTAAATCTTTAAAGGTTACGAAAACGGGCATTCCACTTAAAAAAGCCGGTAGCTTCACACTACCACTTCCGGAAATCCCATCAGCATTTGCACTAGTCAGATTTCTTACAGTCAGTTCAAACGCTCCGATTTTAATCGTCCCGATTTCCTGAAGGGTTTTATTCCGCACATCTATGGCCGTTTGATTAGCAACCGTGGTCTTACACCCGCAATCTAATGTTCTGCCGGATGCAGAAAGGGGTGTGGTATTGTTTACAATGGCTTGCACGTTATCTTTAGTTTTGCCATAAATAAAAGAAATGACTTCACTTTGCCCATTATTCCGAAACACGGCATTGTTACTTGGATCAAAGGCCTGTACCATCATCGCATAGGTTCTCCCTGGGGTAAGTTGCGGACTGGCAGGATTAAAAATTTCCATATTGGTCATTACTTCCTTTTCATAGAAGTAAGGCGGTCTTGCGGTCATCAAGGCATCATTAGGATTTTTATTCCCTAATACTTCAGCCATCCGTATGCGGTACCGGATGCCTGGAGGAGTACCCACTGGTGTATTCCATCTCAGCTGAATAATTTGTCCTGCATCAGATGATAACACATCCTGGTCTCTGGGGCTTAAAATTACAGGTGGTTCTAAACTCGCTATCGAAAAAGGATTGCTACATCCGGCTGGCTCATCTGCGCTAATGGGTGCATCTGTGTCATAATCAAACGCCCTTATACACAACTGATACCTGCCTTCCGGCAGTCCACCTTTATTAATGAATTCGCTCTGCGTGATCCCTGCATATTCCAGTCTGTTATAATTAAAGAAATAGGAAACGTCGTTTCCATTTAGTAAGCGGGTTTGCCCAGGTCCCAGTTCTATTGCGCTGGTACTTCTATAGCCGGGTTTCACCCGAATCACTACGCCATTATCTCCGGTTACTGTGCCTCTTAGCTGGATCTTTTGATTTGTAGTGGAAGCATTGGTAACCGAAATAACCATTAGATGTGGCCTTGAAGCATAATCTGTAAACTTTGTAGGGTAGGGCGGTAATATTTGAATGGATACATTAACCTGAGCCATTACCTGAAGGTGAAATACCAGAAGGAGAAAAATATTAACCCATTTAAATAAAGAACGGTTTTTCATAAGATTAAAAGTTAAATAGGTAAATCAACTCAGCCCGTGTTTCAGTGAAATTTGGCTCAAAGGGATTAGCGGCCCTGTTTTTATTATTGGTTACAAAAAAATTAAAAGCAACTTTCTGTTTTTTACTCACCTTATAAGCCACACTTCCGTTAATATTGGTGATAAAACTATCAGATCCCATATTGCTGCTGGTATTGGTTAATGTACAGCTTAAACTGCTTTGCAGGTTCTGCTTAAAGAAAGTTTTAGTGGCTCCAAATGTTGCACCTGAAAAAGTGCTTTCTATATTTTGCCCACTCAGCTTTGTATTGTTCAGATTAGCAAACAGGCTCAACTCCTTCTTCGGGAAAGTGAGGTTATAGTTGATAAAATATTGGTTGGTACTGATGTTTCTGGAAGCCGCCTGGGCACTGAAAAAATTATTATAGTCATTTAAACTGCTGAAACTTGCCGACGCTGATAAGACATGGGTAGCCTCCGGACGCACCAGAAAGTACCTGGGCATAATGCCAAACGTCTGGTTCGTTTGCACAATTCGTAAAGAATCTGCAAATAAAGCCGTTTGTGGCGTTTGGTTATCCGAGAAATTAGTGTAAATCAAGTCGAAACCCAATTCTTTGGTCACCTCAACCCCCGCATTTGCAGATGCTATAACGCGTTTGTTTTCCGCCCGCTTTTGTTTTTCTAAATTGTCATGCTGAAAACCAATACTTCCGTTAATTCTCACTTTTCCTTTCAACAGGTTTACATTGGGGCTAATAGTCCAGTTTTCCAAATCAGAGTTGAAAAAATAAGCTCCCATGGTTTTAAAATCAGGCTCTATTCTTTTATAGTTGATTTTTACACCATAATTTTTTGACCGGTACCCCAGGCCCGACGAGAATGCCGTATAATACTCACTGGTAGCATTAAGCTTGAAGATGCCATTTGCTTTTTGGAGAAAATCATTCTGAATAGAATCTATATTAATAGGAGAATTGATATCGTTGGTGTATAAACTTACCGCACCGGTACTTTCTATAAACAGGTTTTTGAAAAAAGTGAATTTTAATGAATAGCCCAGCACATTGTTTTTTGCCGGGGAAACTAAGTCAAGCGCCGTAGGAACATCTGCAGGCCTGGTGTTATCATCGTCTTTGGCGCGTAAATAACTTAATTCAAAAAAATTATTTGCCGATCCGTAACCGAGTTTCGCAGCATAACCTTTTCTCGAGAAAGAAAACGGAATCAGTGCCTGTCTGGTAGTATCAATGGTAGTGGCCTTGTTCAGCCTCCCGTACATAAATCCAACCCTCAGTTTACCAGGGTTAAGTTCAAAACCTGCTCCAAGCATGGTATGTCCGCCCAAAGTGTAGGGCGAAAATGAAACGTTTCTATAGCCTGCATGCAGTGTAATCCATTTGTAAGTCGGACTAAGGCCATATTGATTAAAGGGTTGGGTAAACGACTTATCAGCTTCGCTGATGCTAAAGTTTAGAGGGATCTGGAGGCCGTAAATGTCAAAAGTTGGACTTCCGCTGAGCAGAAAAGACGTAGGTTGCCTGCGGTTTTGAATGCCACTGGCATGGTAAAACATACCCCGGGCTTCTATTGATCCTGAATAGGAGAACGGCCTCGACTGTGCAATATTTGAGAAATCCTGCGCCAATGCACGCTGTGCAAACAATGCCAGGCTCAGGCAACATAAGATTAAGAGAGATCGTTGTGCATTATTCATGATCTTATTTTTCCTTTAAATCCAAATAAGCATAAAATAATAATGGTGATTTGGGCTAATGAGCGAAATAGCATTTTAACTGAGCGAATGGCATTATTTATTGAGGCATTTTTTTTATTCGGTTGTAACTTGTTGCCAGTCAGTAGTTAATCGATCAGTAACAAACTACATTTATCACAAGGAGGGTTTTGTTGTTTTTGTATTACTTTTGTCCACATAAAATTTTTTCCCGGAGTTCATGAGAATAAGCAGATATGTGAGGAAGATTTCGATCCTGTTTTTATTAATTATTCACCTGGTTTTTTTGTTTCCAATCTTTTGGGAACATGCACACTCCTGGTGGCTGGTATTATCTTTATTCATCCTATGTCCTTTAATTTTCGTTACGTACTTAAGGGTGCAGCTTCATCACCACGAGCATCAGTATGAGCATATATTGGTTGTGGCCTGGATTCCAATAGGAGCGGTGGTTTCTTTTTACCTGAATCACTATCTAAAAGTGGGGCCGGTAATTTCAGCAGCCATGCTAGGAACTGTTGCCTCACTGATTCCGCTGATTAACCGTAAATCAGAATATCTAAAGCAATTACCAGCAGCAATCTACTGTGGTGCTTTCATTGGCATGTCGAGTACAGGTGTAGCGCCAAGCATTGCATTTGTACTTACTGCCAGCTTTTTCACTGCAGTACTGATTATTGTTTCGAAAAGCCTGTTCTCCGGCCTAGGCGGCAAGTTGGGCACGCTTGCTTTCGCTGGGGTAGTCATGGCTTCGCTGTTTTATTACCTTATTTTAACTTATGCTTAACAATTTCATCCTGGCCCTGGTTGGGTTGGCTGGAGCAGTCACTACATTTTATGTAAATGAGGGGCTGAAACAAGGGCCTGTGCGCGCTTCGGCTAGCCTTTCACTCATGATCGCAACATTTTTCCATTTTTGCCCGCCAGGAATAGATCCGTTTTTAAGCGAAAATATTCCCCTGGTATTTATAGGCTCATCTTTCATCGGAATGGTGTCAGGCCGGCTAGTTAACAATTATTGGTTAATTGCAGCTGCCGGTGTATTATTTTGTATTATATTTTTAAATGCGAGTCGCTATTTTAAGGGTTACGGAGGTGCCTTAGGTACATCGGCCTGTATCTCCCTTCTGGCCATTTTAAGTATACCCATTGTAACGAAAAAACAAAGGCTTACCAACGGCTTTGTCTTGTTAAGGAAGATGGTATTTAGAAAGGGGAAAGAATAAAAAACGGGATGTATCCACAGATTTGTGCTGAAAATTTGCTGCTGAAAAAGGGGGCAACGATTTTTGATCTTATTTAGGCTATTAACTCCTATCAAAAGCTCTCTAATGATTGAGAGATTAACCTGCCATTAAAAAGAAAAATCAAATAGCTGATCAATCAGCAATTTTTACCGAATCACTTGTGATCATAAATTCAAATCACCCTTAGCTGATTTTGATGGATATTCAGCTCACAAATGATACCGCTTTTTCCTGATTATCGTTATTAACGCTTATAATCGTTTTGTGGTAACAGCCATGTTTGATCCGCTTGATTACTTGCTCGGACCGGTATGAAAGGAACTTCACTATCCTCAGCTCAGCTACACCTGCTGCAGATAATTTAGTATGGCGAGCGAATTATCAGTTACTCCTTTTGATTATCAACTCTATTGAACAATCAGTTTACAGTTTTGTATCTTTAACCTAATAGAAATTATTTAGCAACCTTGAGCAAATACCATGAAAATCTTCTGCTATATCTTATTTTCTTTTTTTACCATTGATTTATTAACTGCTCAGGAGATCAAGAGTTCTTTGTACCTTGGAACAGTCGATAATCGTCCATTGATGCTGATAGAAACTGGTATGTTTTTGAATGTTCCTACAAAGAAACTCTTGCGGAATTGGCAGCAAAATTGTTAATCAATATCGTCACCTATGAAAACAAAATTAACATGCTCAACCTCTTTGCCCTTTTACTTTCAGGTAGCTATCTGTTCACTGAGGGTTGCAAGTCAGATCAGAAGAAACCTCCTGCTCAGAACGATAGCATTTTGATCCAATTAAAATCCTTTAATATGAAAACATATATAATCTTTCTGATAGCATTCTCATTACTCTTAGGCTGCAAACAGAAAAACGACAAAAAAATAACAGCAGCAGATTCACTTGTGCAAGGGAAACAAAAAATCATTGCCAACAGCCCGCGCCTGATATTGATAACCGAATTAGGGAAATTCAGGGATGCTATAGCCAAAAAAGATAAGGAACAAATATTAAGTTTTTTTACTTTTCCCCTGGCAGATACCGCTGTAAACTTTTTCGAGGTCGATTCCCTCTTTGATAAACAAAGGCAAGAACATCATGGAGCTATTACCCGAAACATGTTTCTCAAGTCCTTCGGTTCCATTTATACCCTTACTGAAATGGATGAATTCAATAATTTATTTAAAGCAGTTGATTTAAAAGAATTAAAAGTTAAAGACGAAATCAGCAAAGAAGTGCATGCCAAAAATGAAGGCTGCTACTTTATTTACAGCATTACAGTCCGAGGCAATGAAGTTACCCTGCAATATGGAACCAATACTGATGCGGAATACCTGAAGGCCCATCCCGATGAAGGTGAAGTTTGCGGAGAATATGCCGCCATTTGGATTTTCAAATTCGACGGTAAAAATATAAGGTTCCTGAAGCATCAGATTGCCGGTTAATTAATAATTGGCGCCATTACCTATACCCCCTGATAAAAAAGGCTCAATCATCAGCATCGACTTGATAATCTCCTCATCATATGGCTGGCAGATAATCCTGGCATGGGGGCTGGCCTCGTCAGCATCCCACAAACCGGAGTGGTGCCAGTAATGTAAATGGTCCCAATCCGGCCGGTCTATAATAGGGTAGAGGCAAATGCCTTTCAATGGTATACCCAACTTCAGGGTTTTTATACACTCTTTAGCAATAAGCTCCAGCCAGTTTGGCCGGTGCTCTCCCGGGTGACTGGTTTCAGATAATACAACGGGCTTATCGTAACGGCAATACGCTTCCAGAAAGAGTTCAGATAAACCTTTCCATCTCGGATCGGGATCAAGGTTTGCCCAGGGCAGGTTGGTATAATCATTGGCAACCCACTGGTTATTATAGTAAAAATTAAAGCCCATATAATCAATTAAATCCGGGCTTCCGCCCAGTTCCTCACATATCTTTCCTGTGAGCATGTCCGTAGCCTGGTATTGCTCATCGTGCTGTTGTGCAGCCTGAAGAACCATTTCCATACTGGCATCCAGTGAGGGTACTATGTTTACAATGGGCTCGGTAGTCATAATCTTCAAGCCGGGAGCAATTACTTTCATCGCCTTAATACCTTGAATATAGGCATCTACTAAAGCATATTTTACCTGCCAGCCCATTCCCCTTGCGTAGGGGCTTGTGCTGGCATGGTCGCCGCCAAGCCAGGAGAGAAATCCCACTTCATTGATAGGGGTAACAATCAATTGTTCTCCTGGGAAGCATTTCTGGTGAAATTGCACAAAAGCTTCACAAATCCCAACGAACCGGGCTTTGAAGTGCGGGTGTAGTGGGGTCAGGTCATCCGGAAATCCAAAATGGCAAATATCCCATATTTGTTGAATCCCCGTTTTCCTGGCCGCATCAATCATCACGCCGACGGTTGTAAAGTCATATTGATAAGGGCTTTGCTCAACTTTACTCCATCTTATTCCCTCCCTAACCGTGCGGAGTCCTTTGGCGGCAACCAGCTCATAATCGCGTTCAATATGTAATATATGGCCGGTTTCAATGAGTAAGTCAACGCGGTTTCCGTAATGATTTAACTGGTCAGAACACTCAAAACCTGCCATCCAGAAAGAGCGAAATGGTGTTTCACTGGTCATTAACTTGCCAGTAATTTATCAGCTTCAAAACGGGCAAGGATCATTTTTTCCTTCATTTGCTCAAAGGTATCTCCCCATGATTTATCCTCCAAAAACTTATCAGCCTTTTTCAGCCATTTCCCGTTTGTCCGGTCATCGAGGCAATATTCAACTGCTGCTATAAATTCATCTGCATCCGAAGCAATGCTTACCAACCCTTCCACGCCATATGGGCGAACCACATCACGAATAGGGGTAGATACAACACGTAGTCCGGCTGCCAGGTATTCAGGGGTTTTAGTCGGACTGATAAAGCGGGTGGAATTATTGATCGCGAATGGAATAAGCGCAATGTCCCATCCAGAAAGATAAGCAGGTAAATCTCCGTATGCCTTCTGACCCAGATAATGTACGTTTGGCCCCTTAGGCAAATTATCCATCGACACCTTCACCACGGGGCCAAGTAAAACAATTTGCCAGTCAGGCCGTTTAACCGCTACTTCATGTATAAGTGTGGCATCGAAGCGTTCATCTATCACGCCGATAAATCCGAGTTTAACGCCATTAATAGCCGCCTGATCTTCCGGCTCTTTTTGTACTGCTCTTGCCAGGTGGAAATGTACCTTATCAATACTGCTCGGAAATACATGAATGTTCTCATGCTGATCTTTCTTTGCTTCATGCAGCGAATAACCACCAGTGAAAACAATGTCAGCAACTTTTAATAACGACTTTTCAAGCTCAAGGAGTTCTTTTGGCGCAAAGTCGAAAGCAGATAACTCATCCATACAGTCAAATACCGTAAGAGATGCCTTAAAATGATCAGAAAACTGAAGCGCCATTGGAGTGTAATACCAAAAAGTCCATTCCGCCAGGTTTACCCGGCCCAGAAATTCATTCAATAAAAGTCTCATTTCTTCTTTTACCTGCTGCGGATCATGACCCGAAACCAAATGTGGTATCAAAATAGTAAGCATGGGCTCCCGGTGATCGTAAGCCATGTAAGCGCTTTCCGTAGCATCGAATATCGGCTCTTCCATTACATAAACGTTTGTTTCTTTGGCAAAGCGGCTCATCAGGTGCTGCGGGCGCTGAAATACAAAATCCCATCTGAGATGAGAAAAGCATAATAAATTCTGCGGAAGGGACGACTGTTTTATATTCATATTTTTTACATGGTTATCAGGTCTTTATCAGTAGTAAAATGTACTGATACAGTTTTAAGTGCAGAAGCTACAATCTGGTGCATATCATAGTACTGGTAGGTAGCTAACCGCCCGCCAAATATTACATTCGATTCCATTTCTGCAAGCGCCTTGTAACTGGCAAAAATGCCATTATTATGGGCGTCGTTTATAGGGTAGTAGGCCTCTTTTTCTGGTGTCCAGTCTTCAGGGTACTCTTTGGTCACCACAGTGTTTGCCTGGGTTCCAAACTCAAAATGTTTGTGTTCTATTATTCTGGTATAGGGTATTTCCCTTTCTGTATAATTTACCACAGCGTTACCCTGGTAATTAGGCATGTTAACAACTTCATGTTCAAAGCGTAGCGACCGATATTCAAGCTGGCCAAATGCATAACCATAAAACTGATCAATACTGCCAGTAAATACGGTGTGTTCGGCAATGTCGTCCCAGTGGTCGCGGTTAGCAAAATAGTCTGTTTCGGTTTTTACCTCAATCCCTTTAGTCAGGCCATCAATTAATTTATTGAAACCTCCTATTGGTATCCCCTGATATTTGTCGTTGAAATAGTTATTGTCATACGTGAAACGTACCGGCAATCTTTTAATGATAAAAGCAGGAAGTTCAGTTGCTGGCCTGCCCCATTGCTTTTCAGTGTAGCCCTTAATCAGCTTTTCATAAATATCCGTTCCAACCAGCGACAGCGCTTGTTCTTCCAGGTTTGCAGGTGATGCAGTTGTGCTTAACTGAATTTGATCATTTATTATTTCCTGTGCTTCTGCGGGTGTTTTTACACCCCATAACTGATAAAAGGTATTCATGTTGAAAGGCAGGTTATAAAGTTTGCCTTTGTAGTTTGCCAGCGGACTGTTGGTATACCTGTTAAACTCAACAAAAGAATTTACGTAGTCCCAAACAGCTTTATCGTTGGTGTGGAATATGTGGGCCCCATACTTGTGCACGTTGATACCTTCAATACTTTCGCAAAACACATTTCCGCCAACATGATTTCTTTTATCAATAATCAGGCACTTTTTTCCGCGTTTAGTGGCCTCATGGGCAAACACCGAACCAAACAAACCGCTCCCCACAATCAGGTAATCATATATTTTCTTTCCTTTATCTGGTTCAGTCGGCATAGCTCATGTTGGGGATAATTTGATTAGATTTTGTTGCTGCTCATTTAGCAGGCAAATAAGCTACGGTAACTTTAAATACCAGATTAGGGCTTTTCCTTCATCTGGTATTTTTATTTATTCCTACTCAGCCGCTGCCTCTGCATTTATTGCATTTACAGCAATTTCAGTAAGGGCAACGTCAGTTGCTTTTTCATTTTCAAGTGTTTGTCCCAATAGTTCTGCTACATCAGCACGATCCAGGTTTTCTGCGAATACCTTAAGGGTTCCATAAGTTGCAATTTCATAATGTTCCACTTTTTGAGCTGCAAGAATAAGACCTGCATCACGAATCATTGTACCTGAATCAGTATCTTCTATAATGCCGGTCGCTTCTTCCAGTAACCCTGCCATCGCATCGCATTTTTTTGCTGCAGCTTTTTCATCAAGCAAAGCAAATACCTGCTCCAGGGTATCAATATGTGTTTGAGTTTCCTGTGTATGTTTTTCAAACGCAGCTGCTAGCTCCGGACTGGTTGCTGCTTTCTTCATTTTTGGAAGCGCCTTAACCAAATGCTTCTCTGCCCAGTAAATGTCCTTCAATTCATCAATAAAAAATTCATGGAATTCTGAAGGTGTAATGTTTCCAGCACTTTTTGTCGCTTTTTTAACAGTGGTTTTTGCTGCGGCCTTTGCAGGGGCTGCTTTTGATGTCGTTGCCATATGCTTTATATTTTTGTTTCCACTAAAAACCCTTCCCGTATGGAATGGTTTAAACAAACGGTTAAACAGGTATTTGGCGCCGAAACGTGTAAGTATTTATACGCCGAATGTCGGTTACCTGTTTTTACCTTATTCCTAAAAAGAGAAAACAATTGTTACGGTATCAGGATTTTTCTCTAAAATACCATCATGGAAAAAGAAGACCTTATCCCTAGTCAGCAAGTCGGTCAGCAGACTGATGCAGAAGAGGAAAAGATATTTGATTCGCCAGCTGAGGCTTCACTGGCCTACAAACAAGCAGTATTGCGACTAAAGAATGTTAACCAGTGGCATACCATATCCAGGATTGAAGCGAGTTGTTTTGTGCTCTTCGATAAAAATGGAATCCAGGTTGCCAGAAATGCGAAAGAGAGCGATTATATCCGCATCGACATCCCCGGACCGGGCACGAGTGCTGGTAAAGGATACGATTGGGTATGTATCGAACACATGGAAGAGTTCTCCGGCCCGGAATCAGATGTGGAGTTTACACTTATTGTTGCCCGGCCAAGCAAAACCCCTGGTGTGGTGAGTGCTAAAATTGCTCATTTCTTTACCAATCAGGCCACTTCTACGTTTATGGTTTTTCGGCGCGGTAATGTGCTGAGTGCTGAAGTTCACGGGCGTAATGAAGTGCCAAATACCGAAAATCAGGCCTTTCTTGATAAAACACGAAATCTGGTAGTGAATGGAGGAAGCGCAATTGGCATGTCATATATACAATGGCACCTGTTGGCGTCAGGCATTTTAAAATAGTAGTACGTCAACAGCTTGCCGCGTTTCGATGTTGGAAAATACTTGCCCCGTGTGTAAATACCCGTTTTAATTATTATGCAAACCGGCAAGGCTTTTTGAGTGTGTTAATAACTGAAATCTCAATATAGAAAGATTCAACTAACAAAACAAGAGCTTATGTTTCATCATTCAAAAGACCTGCAGTTTAATGCCAGGGTTTCCAGGCCGGACCCAGTTTTTGCAAATATTTTATTAGAACAATTTGGTGGAGAAAATGGTGAGCTTGCGGCCGCCATGCAATACTTCACCCAGGCTTTCGGCGCCAAGCAGCCGCATCCCGATAAGTATGATATGCTGATGGATATCGCAACTGAAGAGTTTTCTCATTTGGAAATTGTCGGCGCAACCATCCAGATGTTGTTAAAAGGGGTAAATGGCGAACTAAAAGACGCAGCAGATTCTTCTGAAATCATGCAGGTACTCGATGGAAAAGCAGCGAAGGAAAATATCATTCATGCAGCATTAAGCGCTAATCCACATTTTGTGATGCTGAGCAGTGGCGGGCCAAGGCTGGCGAACAGTCAGGGTATTCCATGGTGTGCATCATATATACATTCAAATGGTGATTTAACTGTTGATTTAAGGTCTAACCTCGCATCTGAATCTCGTGCCAAGCTTGTATATGAACATCTGATGAAATTCACCGACGATCCTTATGTTAAAGAAACCCTTTCATTTTTGATGACCCGCGAAGTTGCCCATTATAAAATGTTCGAAGCCGCTTTGGATACCATTCAGCCAAACTTCCCTCCCGGTGTGTTACAGGCCGACCCAAGGTATACCCAACAGTATTTCAACCTCTCACCCGAAAATTCATTCTCCGGGCCATGGAATACAGGAGAGATGCCGGGAATGGGTAAAGAATGGGAATTTATCAACGACCCGGCAACGTTCGTTAGCGAAACTGAAGGGCTGACAGATCTTCCAGACCGGAAAGCCGAAGAGCTTGAAGAAACTGAAGCCCTGAATATAAAGATGAGTGAAGAAAAAAGTGCTGAGGTAAAATCTGCAGAACCCGATGGAATAGCGCAGTGGAGCGACTACGACGAACAACTTTAATTGTATTTACAGCTTAACCCCGGGGGATTAATACCCGGGGTTCTATCATATCTTCAAAATACAACCAGATCCCGGTTGTATGGTATGGTTTATTAAAACTTTCTGGAATAGTGAGTGTTGTTAAGGTGCCTGGCTACTTTGACAATCCAAGACAGCCTTGTCCTGATCACGCCCAAACATAATGAAAAACATCATTTTAGCAGAAGATCACAAGGTCATGAGAAAAGGACTGAAGATGCTTCTTGAGTCCACTAATCAATACAAAGTTGTCTTTGATGCGGGTAACGGTTTGGAAGTGGTAGAAGCACTTGATCGCGGACTCACAGCCGATCTGATTGTCTCGGATATCGGAATGCCGGTATTGGATGGAATTTCAATGGTGAGGATGATCAAAGAAAAACATTATCAAATTCCGGTATTGATTATGTCCATGCTTGAAGACGACTCCCATATTTTTTCAGCCATCAGAATAGGAGCACAAGGTTTTTTGACTAAATCTGTGGATCCCGACGAATTATTCTTTGCTCTTTCTAAAATCATCTCTGGTGAGCGTTACATCTGTGCTGCTTTATCCATCAGAATTATAGAAAGAATGGTAGACACTACCTTTATCGCGCAAAGTGGTATCAGTACATCTGAATTTTCTTCAAGGGAAATCGAAATCCTCAGGCTTATTGGCGAAGGACTTACCAATGCAGAAATGGCAGATAAGTTGTTTATCTCACGCCGTACGGTTGAAGGACATCGCCAAAGCCTGATTGATAAAACAGGCGCTAAAAATACAGCCGTACTCATGCGCTTTGCTTTCACCAAGGGGATTCTCAACTAGTTTAATTATTCACATAGCTCCATTAATATGATGCCGAAAGAGAACGAACAGATTTTTTGCCAGATGGGAAATGTTTCTTCAGATGGTTATTTTATATACGATCTCAAACATCAGGTATTTAGTTATTTTAATACTGCCCTGTGCAGGATTTTCGGACTGACAGAAGAGGGGGCGCTTACCGTCGATCAGCTCAGAGAGAAAATACACGTTGAAGATTTAGTACACGTAGCGAACTGCTACCAGGAGCTGCTTGAAGACGGAGGTGCTAAAAAGTATGTGTTCAGGATCAGTTTGGCCGATGGCGTTAGGTACCTCAAAAGTAACCTCTCCTGTGCTGATGGTGCAGGACATATTTATGGTATTGTTGAAGATATTACAGTTGAACAGGAAAATAAAATCCATATCGAACAGATTAATGCCCGTAAAAATATCACCCTCGAGGTGTTATCGCATGATTTGAAGGAACCGCTTGCCATGATCCGTATGACGGCCTCCTCAATACAAAGCAACATCAGGCAAATGGAAGAAAAAGACCTGAGAAACTCCCTTCAGTTCATTAGCGAAATGTGCGAACGTAACCTGAAACTGGTAAGAAGCATGGTTAATCATGAATTTATCAAATCAGCTGTTGTCGCCATCAAAAAGGAGCGGGCAGACCTCGTCTGGGAACTTAAAGACGTGGTACGGTTCTACAGTCGCTCACACCTCAGCAAGGTTAGAAATTTCAGTTTCTCCAGTCCACAGGATAAAATCTTTCTTTTCTTAGATAGTATGAAATTCATGCAGGTAATTAATAACCTGGTGTCAAATGCCATCAAATTTACCAGAGTAGGTGGAAACATCATGGTGCAAGCAGAGCAACGCGGAGACAAAGTTATTGTTTCGGTAAGCGATGATGGGATTGGTATACCAAAAGAGATGCGCAACAACTTGTTTAATCACAGCAAGGAAGTTTTAAGGAAAGGTCTAAAAGGTGAGGAATCAGGGGGGTTGGGCATGAATATCATCAAGGATATCGTCGACCTCCACGGGGGTAGAATATGGGTGCTAAGTGAGGAGGGCTTGGGGACAAGCTTTTTTATCGAACTTCCGGAGCAATAGCATTTTAAGTAGTTTACCTATTAAAAGAGGTATTTTTCGCATAAGCCACATTTGGCACTGTAGCATTAATCTATCATTTTGTCTGTAAAACTGGAAAGCATTTCAAACAATGCTTTCCAGCTCATTTTCTTATTGATATTGTTTCAGATTCTTTTTCAACAAGATCCGGGCTTCATGAATATAAGTTTTTACTGTACCTAATGGAATCTTCATTTCATCGGCAATTTCATGATACTTATATCCTTCAAAATAACGGATAAATGGAACAGCATATTTCTGTGGCAGCTGCGCCAGCGCAACATTAATATCCTGCATGGCAAAACTCCCAACTGAATCATTCGTAGTAGCGCTGTAATGCAGGTTTGCTGAAGTGATCTCATCTTCCTGCACTGTATTGTCCCTGGTTTTTTGGTTTTTCTTGTAATTGTTAATAAAGGTGTTCTTCATAATCACAAACAGCCATCCCTTCATATTCGTTCCGTCCTCAAACTTGGATGCAAACCTTGTGGCCTTTAGCAGGGTTTCCTGCATCAGATCATTTGCATCTTCAGAATTTTTTGTGAAATTAAGGGCATGCGACCTAAGAGATGGCGCATGCAGACTAATGGTCTCGCTGAATTCTTGCTGTGTCATATGTTTTGTTTTAGGTTGTGAGCCAGGTAAAACAAAACTTATACCACCTCGTCAACTCCGTAAAAACACAATTTTCCAAAACAGGTAGATGGCAAGCCGACCCCGTATTTCTACTTATACGATGATAATGCTGCACCACGGTCTTTTGAAAGCCCTTGCTGCTCTGTATCACACCCAAACCGTTGAATCATGGCGTCGCTTTTTGCGCTAATTATAGTTTCCGAATTCCTTTTTTCGTATTATTGAACTAAGTCCTGATATTATGAACCTGTTTAATAATTCCAAAGTTATTTTACTGCTGTGTTTATGTCTTTGTTCACTCAGTTCACTGGCACAGCAAGCAGATACCACGAAAACCTCAAAGATTAATGGTAATGGAGCAAAAGGCTTTGTCGACAGAATGCAGGATTTCGCCAGGAAATCAGCATTAGATAGCCGGCAGGAATTTGAGGCAGATAAAGCACTTGCCGTGCAGGTGAGAATCTTTGAAGAAACCAGGTTGACCATGCAGAATGCTAAAAGTTATATTAAGTCCGGTCTGGATACGCTGGAATTTAAAATGACATTAAGTGATATCAAAGCTGACTATGAAATTGCCGCGGATGGCGTTTTTAAACATAAAGGAACCGCCCAAACGTTTAGAAATCTAACTGCCACTAAAAAAGTGATCAGTGAACTAATTAAAGAGGCCGGAGAGCGGAAGTCGAGACTAGACTCCCGGCAGGCCGTGCTAAATGGTTATCGTTTCAGGCTCGACTCATTACTTACTACATCAGAACTTTTTAATTTTCCTAAAGACTCTGCAGAATTAGTAAAATATCTTGGCAGCCTCGTTACCATTGCAAAGGAAATTCATCCCATTGATTCAACCCTTAAGCTTGCCGGACGTAATGTTCAGCTCCTGCTTAATGCTTACAATATGGAAATTAACGGCTTAAAAATAAGTGTTGATGAAATCGAGCAGATTGAACGCGGAATGGCAATGTCACCTTTCAAGCGCGATTTTTCAAACCTGGGTGATAGCCCTATATACTCAAGGCCCTTTTCGGAAGTGTTAACCTTTTCAAAAGTGAAGGGCATGCTAACCTTAAAGTTTTATGCGATTAATAACAGTATAAAGTTATTCATATTGCTTGCTCTTACCGCATTGTCGTTTATTTATTTGCGGTCACTTAAACAGATCTATACAGCAAAAAGGTTATTGAATAAGGATTACGAAGGCCAACTGGTAATTAGGTATCCCTTACTGTCGGCACTGCTGCTGGTCATCAGTATTTTTCAGTTTATTTTCATCTCTCCACCTTTCATTTTAAATGTTATTTTCTGGGTCATCTCCTGTACCTGCCTTAGCTTGATTTTTCGAGGGTATATTACCACATACTGGATGAGGGTTTGGCTGTTAATGGTATTTTTATTTCTTATGGCTGCAGTTGATAATATGGTACTGCAGGCCTCGAGGGGAGAGCGTTGGTTTATGGTTGCTGTTGCTATGGCAGGGGTTATCGCTGGTTCAATCATTCTTTTTCAAAAACGTCAGCACGAATTGAAGGAAAAATGGATTGCCTATTCGATTGGTTTCATGATAATCCTTGAGTTTTCTTCAATAGTTTTGAATGTTATTGGTAGATATAATGTAGCCAAAACCCTGTTTATTGGTGGCTTTTTGAATGTTGTTATTGCGATATTATTTCTTTGGGTAGTTCGGTTCATTAACGAGGGATTGGTTCTGGCTTTCGACGTTTATACCGTGCAGGATAAAAAACTGTTCTACCTCAATTTTGGGCGGGTGGGATCCAGGGCTCCGTTTTTACTCTACGTTTTGCTGGTATTGGGTTGGATAATTCTATTGGGACATAATTTTCCCCTCTTCGAATACCTGTCTCAACCCCTTGTTACGTTCTTAGGTAAAGACCGAACTATTGGAGATTATACATTCAGTATCAATTCCCTTTTCCTTTTCTTCGCTATTATGTCCCTATCGGTCATTGTTTCTAAAATTGTATCTTTTTTTACATCTGATGAGCATCTGGTATCCAGCCGCAATAAGGACGCAAAAAAACAAGGTTTGGGGAGTTGGGTATTGCTGGTAAGAATATTTATTCTCTCCACAGGGCTTTTCCTGGCCATTGCCGCCGCTGGTATTCCTATGGATCGGATTACCATTATTATTGGGGCACTCGGAGTTGGTATTGGTTTCGGTTTGCAAACTCTGGTAAACAACCTGGTTAGCGGCTTAATTATCGCGTTTGAAAAACCCGTTAACGTTGGTGATATCGTAGATGTTGACGGACAGGGTGGAACGATGAAATCCATCGGCTTCCGTAGCAGCGTTATCACTACCTGGGACGGGGGAGACCTGGTCATGCCAAATGGCGACCTGCTCAATTCTCATCTGATGAACTGGACACTTGCCGGAAATCGGAAACGTGTAGCAGTTGTCATTGGCGTGGCTTATCACACCGATCTGCAAAAATGTAGGCAAATTCTAATGGAAACGCTCGAGGCGGAAACACGCGTACTTAAATCCCCGCCACCAGTAGTTCAATTCGAACAGTTTGGTTCCAGCACAATCGATCTCAAAATTTATTTCTGGACTAAACACATGTCGGAAAACAATTCTACCAGAAGTGATTTGGTGATAGCCATTACGAATGCTTTTAAAATCAATGAAATTCAGATTCCATTTCCGCAGCAGGATGTTTACCTGCACCAGCCCAAAGAGAAAAACGAAGGAGATTTTATCTGATGCCGGTATCACAAAAGCCAGCTTTTTTAATAAAGACGGCGTACTTGTTTGGAGGAAAAACGACTGCCTGATGATATTCAGATAAGCTAAAACATCAATAGCGGAAATAAACAAAAAAGCCTGAAATATGCTATTTCAGGCTTTTCTTTTTCCAGCGGAGAGCGAGGGATTCGAACCCCCGGACCTGTTACAGTCAACAGTTTTCAAGACTGCCGCATTCGACCACTCTGCCAGCTCTCCGAGGGCAAAAGTAGTAATTTGGCGGCATTCTGCAAATCATTTTTTACTTATTATTTAATGCCAGAGATTACCTGCTGCTAACCATTTAGTTAGCCTTCAAAAAAAATAAATAATACCCTATAATTGGCCTCTTTTACGATACTACGGCCTCCCGGTCTACTGCAATTACACCATTTCCCTCAACAATAAAGCATAGAAGTCCTGCAAGTACCAGGGAGGACAACCAGAACTCTGAGTATGGATTGAAAATTCCGGCCGACATATTGATGAAAAATACCGCACCAATCAAAATCGGTAAGTTCAAAATACAAAAAAATCTGGTGTGTGTACCAATCGCAATGGCCAGCCCCCCGATCAGGTGTGCCAGTATAATCATATGTGCCAGGGCACTAATGCTTACTGCCGTGCCGAGCATGCTCCCATGCATCAGCTGACTGAAAACATCCATGTGCCGGTAGAAGTCGATTCCCTTCCAGATTAACACAACTCCAAGTAACATCCTAAAATAATCTAACCATTGTGGATGATGGCGATCGCCCCAGTCCTGAATTTTCCTAAGCAGTTTCATAACTTTATATTTTGGTTAATTCAATTTACGAAAACAAAATTGTAAATAACTAAAGTTCAGTCATTTTTAACATTTGTTACATTCACTCACGCTCGTGTTTCAACGCTGGAGTGTTATCACTCTAATCTCTAATCTCCCGCCTCCAGTATCAATTTCAAATCTGTTATCTCCGCTTAACTTTCGGTTAAAATCCTAACAAAGTCAGTGAAAACACTAAACAAAAAAATCAGTTTAATTCTGTTACTTGCAGCACATGAAAAAGATCCTGTTCGTTTTGCTTTTCGCAGCCATTTCATACTCTGCAGTCGCTCAATACCCAATTCCGGTTCAAATCGATTTTACCAAAACTGCACAAACCATCGAAAATATTGGTGCCTCGGGATGCTGGTTTTCTGAAGGAATAGGCAAATACTGGCCAGAAGAAAAGAAACAGCGGATTGCCGAATTATTATTTAGTAAAGAAGTTGATCCAACTGGAAAGTTAAAGGGCATAGGATTATCTTCATGGCGCTTTAATATTGGCGCAGGCTCTCTTGAGCAGGCCGATAGCAGTGGCATAAAAGATTTCAGAAAAAGAACCGATGGCTTTCTCAATAACGATGGAACTTATAACTGGGACAAGCAGGCTGGTTACCGGTTCTTCCTGCAAAAAGCTAAAGATTATGGCGTAGAAACGCTCATTGCTTTTTCCAACTCACCCCCGGTACAATTCACCAAAAACCACCTCAGTTTCAAAACAGAAAAAGATTACCAATCCAACCTTCGCGATGATGCCTATGGCGATTATGCCCGTTTTCTAACCGAAGTGATCAGGCATTTTGAAAAAGAAAAAATCCATTTCGACTATATCAGTCCGGTAAATGAGCCCCAATGGGATTGGTCGCATAAATTTAGGGAAGCAGACCAGGAGGGAAGCCCGTGGACTAACGAGCAGATCTTCAACATTACTAAGCAGCTAAATAACGAATTAGTCGAAGCAAAGTTAAACACACGGATTCTCGTTACCGAAGCAGGCATGCTGAATTATCTGTATGGCTCAAAAGGAAAAGCGGCGCAGCAAATCCAGTCTTTCTTTAATCCCACGAGCGCAGTTTACATGGGGAATTTATCTCAAGTGCCGAAACTGATCGGTGGCCACAGCTATTTTACCGAAGATGGCGACAGCACCTTGTATGCTACCCGAAACCACCTGGCTGATACCGCTTCAGCTTACAAACTTAAATATTGGCAAACAGAATATTCTATGCTGGGCGATGGTTTTCGTGAAGGAATAAAAGCCGATCGCTCAGCGATAGATTGTGCCCTTTTTCTTGCCAAAGTCATTCATGCCGACCTCACCACAGGTAATGCCACCGCATGGCAATTCTGGAATGCCTATGAGCCGGGCAGCGCCGAAAAAAACACCCGCTATTACCTCATTGCCTTAAAAGGTAACCCCGATTTTAAAGATGGCAGTTTTACCCAAACCAAAAACCTTTGGGCATTGGGGCATTTTAGCCGTTTCATTCGCCCTGGGATGGTGCGACTGGACATTAACGCCGGCCTAACGGAAAATAAAAAATTACTGGTTTCAGCCTATACAGATCAAAAAGGTAAAGTGGTTATTGTGGCGATTAATCAGCATGATCAGGGAGCTGAAATCAACATGAAATTGCTCAATAACAAACGTAAATACAAAACGATAAAAAGTTACCGCACTACAGGTGCCGAGGGCGATGATATGAAATTGCAGGCTTTTAAAGGGATAGATCACGGGATCGCATTACCAGCGAGGTCTATCACCACCATCCTCATGGAGTAAGCTGTATCTCACAATCGGGCATCCATTATCAACCCGCTTTAGCGAATCTCCCATCTGCAATCTTGTACAAAAATCAGCGGATGGCCTCCCGGTAAACTTGTTTCTTATAGGCCCCCGGCGATAAGCCGGTGATTTTTTTAAAGCTTTTCGAAAAATAAGATAAGTTATCAAAACCAAGAGAACAGGCTATCTGCGTATAGTTCATGGAGCTGGTAGCCATCAGGTACTGCGCCCGTTCAATTCGTTTATGGTTAATGTAGTGTAAAGGGCGTGTACCAACCTGAAGCTTAAATTGCCTTGAAAAATAATCGGTATTTTGATTTGCGCGGCCGGCCAGATCAGCAACCGATAACTCGCTGTCAAGATTTTTCAATATATAAGATTTAGCCTCAAAGATCATTTTCGAGTGCTGATTGTATTCGTGAACAAAAGCTTCCTTACTTGCCAAAAATCTTGAGCTTAATTGCTTCAATATCCCCTGCGTTTCATAAAATTCCGCCAGGCCCTGATTTAAATTTAACTTCTGGCAATACTGGTAAAACGCCTCATTTTCGTAAGTTTTCGGGTCGTAGGAGTTATTAATTCCACGGTTCGGATTAATCTCAATCAAACGACGGAACAACTGCACATCCAGTTCCGATGCCGGAACTTTGACAATCGCTTTAATCTCTTCAAACATGGAAAATCCGATTTCCGAATCTTCAAAAAACTGAACAAAATACTGCGACATGGTATCCGTACATACCATATCACACATGGTATAACTCGGTATAAGATATAAATAACCTTTTTCCAGTTTCACTGTTCCCTGCGCATCATGCAGTTGTCCCTCGCCCGATTCTATATAATAAAAACGGGCGTATGGGCTGATAATGCCCTTGTATCGCCAGGTTGAGGTGAGTTGAACCTGATCAGCGTTAAGCAAAGAATAAGTATGTCTGATTAAACGGTTTTGCATTCGCGATAAATAGGGATATTGAAGACGTTAAATTACTAAAAAAATAACAAGTCGGATTTTTACAACAAAAAATCTTTTTCTTACAAACATTGTTGCGTATTTTCATATATGTTTGACTAAACAGTTATAAATTTCGTCTCTCTTAAGTTTTTCAAAATTTAAAGGAAGTTAGATTCGCAATAATAGCAAATTGTGTGTTGATCGGTGAGTGTCTAGCCCTATTTTATAAATAGTAAAATAAGTTGTTATACTTGTATTTAAGTGCAATTAATGGAGTATATCCGCTAAACAATCATAAATCCTTTAACTACAAACCGCTATCCATCAGCAATATGTGAATATCATCAGCGCTAAAGGCGTACAATAAATGAATGACCAGTTTGTATGGCACTTATTTAGTCCAGGTTCCTGAACAAACTAACAAATATCTTAACTACAACTAAACTAATACAGGTATGAAAATGAGGAAACTCTATTCCACAAGGTGTGCCATGAAAAAAGCATTTTCCAGCACCACCAAAAGCGTAATCAAGCTCGCACTTCTCAGTGCCGCTGCGCTAAGTTTACAAAATAATGCCCGGGCAGGGGGTATTGGCAGAAATACAGGCATCATTCCAAACCCATCCGGGTTAGTGAACACCCCGGGTACAAGGCTTCGGTCAGTCTTCAAACCCATCACTGGTCTGGTTACCGATGAGGTTGGAAATCCGCTTCCAGGTGCAACCGTGGTAGCAAAGGGTACCAGTGCAAAAACGTTAACGAATTCCGAGGGTAAGTTTTCATTGAATGTGCCCGATAACGCCACCGTACTAGTCATATCTTATATCGGCATGACGCCTCAGGAAATCAATATCAGTACGCAAACGAATATAACTGTCAAACTATTGCCTTCTGGTGAGGCTAACCTCAACGAGGTTGTAGTAACCGCTTTAGGTGTAAAACGCGAAAAGCGTGCGCTTACCTATGCGGCACAACAATTAGCCGGTACCGAATTAACCAAAGCAGGGGCGCCTAACTTCATGGAAGCGCTCAGTGGTAAAGCTGCCGGTGTCGATATCGGCATCAGTAACTCCGGGGTAGGTGGTTCAACCAAAACCGTTCTTAGGGGATCTAAATCAATTGCCGGAAGCAGTGAAGCTTTATTCGTAATTGATGGTGTTCCTGTAGTAAACAATAAAGGCGGACAACCAGGCTCATACGGTGGAACAGATGGTGGTGATGGTCTTTCTGCTTTAAATCAGGATGATTTCGAATCCGTAACGGTTTTAAGAGGCGCCAATGGTGCTATTTTATACGGTAGTCAGGGTGCTAACGGTGTAATCCTCATCAACACCAAAAAAGGTCAGGCCGGTAAAATAGCCATCGCTTTAAACTCTACGCTCAACTTTAGTAATGTTGCTACCTTGCCCGAGTTTCAGTATAGCTATGGTGCCGAGGGCGGTGCCGACAAGAGCTGGTCATCGGTAAAAGGTAACTATCAGAGCAACTATATTGACGATTTCTTTCAAACTGGCGTAAATGCCATTAATACCTTATCGGTATCCGGTGGGAACGAAAGAACAACGACATACTTTTCATATGGAAATAACTATGCATCAGGTGTTGTCCCAACTAGTAACTATAACAAACATAATGTAACCTTAAGTCAGGAAACCAAATTATTTGATGATAAACTTACGCTAAGCGGAAACGTTCGTTTTTCTTACGAAAAATCTAAAAACCGCCCGGGAGCAGGTTATTACAATAACCCATTAACAGGTTTGTATCTGTTCGCCCGCGAAAGAGATTTTGACTATTATAAAAACAACTATCAGATTTTCGATGCAACACGCAATCTGAATAAACAAAATTGGTACTCTACCGAAGAAAAACAAAATAATCCTTACTGGGAATTAAATGAAGATCCTAAACTCACTACCAGTAGTCGTGTTATCGCAACTGCAAAAGCTTCTTATGCCTTTGCGCCGCATTTTAAGTTCGATGTGCGCGGAAATATCGACTATAATGATAAGTTGTTAGATTACCGTTACGCTGCGGGCGGTAACCCGGTTAGCGTTAGCTCTAATGGTACCTGGAATTACACCAAATACAACGATAAAGCACTCTACGGTGACGCTATTGTAACCTATGATAACAACTTCGGTAAATTTAGCTTAAGCAGTGTAGTGGGGGCGAGTATACAGGATTATACCTTCAATGATGGGATGACTTTCAACAATGGTACAAACGCATTACAGTACCCTAACTTTTTCAGTTTTGCCAACCTGCCTTACAATGTCATTGTGAACCAAACCTACAGTAGGGTTCAAAAGCAGGGTCTCTTTGCCAATGCATCATTAGGCTACAAAGACATGATCTATTTGGATTTATCTGGACGTAATGATTATGCTTCTACGTTAGCCACAACTGGTAACGATTCTTATTTTTACTATTCAGCAGGTCTGTCGGCAATCATCAGCCAGATGATCACCATGCCCGATGCCATCCGCTTCTTAAAGTTAAGGGCGTCAACCTCTCAGGTAGGTAATGAAGTACCTTATAACATTATCAATCCTGGAAATACCATAGGTGGCGCTGGTACACCTGATGGAATCGGTGGTATCACCAGAAATACACAAACACCTTTTGCCAATCTGGTACCCGAAAAAATCATCAGTAACGAGATCGGTTTAGAAAGTCGTTTCCTCAACGATCGCTTAAGCCTTGATTTTACGTACTATAAAAACTCAAGTACAAATCAGTTTTTATCACTAACAGCGCCATCTGGTTCAGGCTATACCTTCTATTATGTAAATGCGGGTAAAGTAACCAACCAGGGCTTCGAACTAACATTAGGCGGCGATCCGGTAAAAACAGAGAACTTCAAATGGAATACTACCGTTAACTTATCGCAAAACAAAAATAAAATTGTAGAACTGATTGCCGATAATCCGGGTTATCAGGTGGGAAGCGACAGTGAAGGTTTCAACTCCATTATCAAATCCGGTGGTTCTTTTAATGATTTATACATTTACAGATTTGCACGTAATGCAGCCGGCCAGCTTATTCTCGATGGAGATGGCAGACCAACAAAAACAGCAACACAAGAGTATGTAGGTAACTTAAATCCAGACTTTATTACGGGTTGGAACAACACCTTCAGCTACAAAGACTTCACTTTAAGTGCTTTAGTATCGGCCAAATTTGGCGGCGTAGCTTTCTCAAAAACCGAAGCATTCCTTGATTCGTATGGTGTGAGTAAAAGATCTGCAGATGCGCGCGATGCTGGGGGAATCCCGGTAAGTGCTATTCAGGGTACCACAGTAGTCACATCAATCAATCCTAAAACCTACTATGAGGCAGTGGGCGATAGAAACGGTATTATGGAGCCTTATGTATTCTCCCGTACTAACGTTCGTTTAGCACAGGTATCCTTAGCTTACAATATTCCCTTAAAAGGCTCAGCCATTAAGTCAGCATCGGTATCGCTGATCGGACGTAACCTATTCTTCTTCTACAAAAAAGCACCGTTCGATCCTGAACAGGCAATGAGTACCAATAACAGCATGCAGGCGAATGATGTGTTTGCTGTGCCGGCTACCCGTTCTTATGGTGTAAATCTTAAGTTGAACTTTTAATACTGTACAATAATGAAAAAATTATGTTTAATGGTGCTCGTTTTGATTGTTTTCAACTCCTGCACCAAAAATTTCGAAGATATCAATACCAATCCCAATCAAATAACAGATAAGTTATTAGAGCAGGATTTCAACCTTGTCGGATCTCCTTTCTCCGTAATGCTCTACAACCTGATGGGCGGACAGATTGAGGAAGATTTATGTTACGATAACTGGATGGGTTACATGGGTACACCAACACCTTTTACCTCAAATGTCAATAACACCACTTATTATCTTCAGTGGAATGCATATTGGGATCGTGTATACAGCAGTGTAATGTCTCCGTCAAAGCAGGTAATAGAGCTTGCTCAACAGAAAAACTTACCATTGTTTGGCGACTGGGCTAAATTCGTACGTATCCTGGCTATCTCTAAATTAACTGCTATCCATGGCCCGGTAATTTTCTCTAATTATGGTACAGGCGGTCTCGGCACCATCAAATACGATAAAGAATCCGATTTGTACACCAACATTTTCACACAGCTCGATCAGATTGAAACCAATTTCAAAGCTAATTTAACATATACAAGCTTCACCAAGTTCGATCAAAGCTACAAAGGCTCAATACCTTCATGGCTAAAACTCATCAACTCCATCCGTCTGCGCCTGGCCATGCGTATAGTTAAAATAAGTCCGGCTGTAGCGAAAACACAGGGTGAAAAAGCCCTGGCTGATCCGGCAGGATTAATTACTACCAATGCCGATAACTTCATGATTGCCTTAAATGGAAACGTAATGCCGGTATCCATGATCTCTTTCGACTGGCAAGACACACGCATGGGCGGGCCAATTGAATCTTTCATGGTAGGCTTAAAGGACGCACGTATATCTAAATACTTTGCCGAAGTAAGTGATGCTTCATTAGTTACCGATCATCCTACCTATAAGTTCAAAGGTATTCGTAACGGGGGCTACGTAAATGCGAAAGACGACAGGTTATCATTCTCAACAGTGAGCGCCGACTTTAAAACGGTTCAAAAAAGAAGAGGATTCACCGCATCGGAAATATCTTTCTTAAAAGCTGAAGCCGCATTAAGAGGTTGGGCTGGTGCCGGTGATGCAAAAACCAATTACGAAGATGGTGTCCGCTTATCATTTGCCGACTGGGGCGCATCAGGAGTAGATGCTTATCTGGCCGATGCGACCAGCAAACCCATCAGTTATATTGATCCGAAAGACAGTAAAAATAACTTTACACCACTTTCTACCATTACAGTAGCATGGAACGCGGGCGATTCTAATGAATTGAAACTGGAAAAAATCATTACCCAGAAATACCTGGCAACTTTCACCAATACCTTAGAAGCATGGGTAGATTTCCGCAGAACCGGTTATCCTAAGATTCCTCATGTAGCCAAAAACGACAGCGGACCAACCTGGGGTGTAATCCCAGCCGATCAATGGATTAAACGTTTGGTATTTGTTAATGCAGAAAGAACCGGAAATGCCCCGGCTGTTGCAGAAGCCGCTACTTTCTTAACTTCAGGTAAAGATGATATTGCATCCCGCCTGTGGTGGGATACTTCAACAGTAAGTAACTTTTAATTTATCCGCATACATTCAATATAATGGCCACCTTTGAGGTGGCCATTGTTGTTTATTTAATGGGAGAATATAAATGAATTCTCCTGCTTTTTTATCTAAGCTACCGTGCAATGCTTTGATTATAATTTAATAATTCGCCTACCTTTTTTACTAAGCCGTTTACTGTGTTATTGGCACTAGAATCCTTTAGCTACCATGGTAACGCTTTGGCTAGCCAAAGCAGTTTTGCTATTAAAATCTGTAGGTCCTGAAGTATAATCGCCATCAAAAGCAACCCTGCCTTGACCCTGGGCAATGGTATTAGCACCAGTGTGAGAATCGTCTATATTCAGAATTCCTGCTATTCCATTTTTAATGTTATTACCATCTTTTTCTCCAGACATTAAAAATGCGAAAAAGTTATAACCACCATTTCTGTAAGCTTTAACTTTTCCGTAAACAGTAAATTTATTTCCACTTCCACTAATGGCCGTTACCACACTGGTATCTGCTGCACCAATGAAATTCTTGCCCAACATTTTTATGCTGAAATCACTGGTACTTTGCTCATAAAGCTTGATAACTCCATCAATAAGTACATAACCTGGTTGATAAGTATCATAAGGGATATTACTGCTTTTTATGGTGAAAGGCTTGAATAAGTAAGTGCCATTGATATTTGGAGGTGTTGTGCCTGTATTGATAACAAAACCAAGTTTGGTCAGGCTATCCACATACTTTTGGGGAACAATCTCTTCTATTTTCTTGCTTAAAATTTCCTCATCGCTTGGATTAATGTCTTTGCTTTTAGAGCAGGATGTAAGTTGCAGCACTGCGCCCAATATTAATGCAAATGCACATCCTTTGGCTACCTTAGTTAGCTTTGTTGTTTTTTTCATCATTGATTTCTTTTTAAGTTTTGAAAAGCCCAACTGCAACGCTAATGCCAATGGTCGATAATTTGTCTTAAATAGATAAAAATAATGATAACTAACTATACAAATCTACCTGTAATCAGGTATTTGTTTTAGTCCTTAAATAAACAACTGTCCTTTTTCAAAGAAATAGATAAGCAGATATCAAAGACCTCGTATTGTGTTATAACTTTTCCCCTGCCGCCAGCTCATAAGGCGCTTTTCCCCGTTCAAATATCCTTGTACTTTCGCTTCCCTCTGTGGTAATGCAGTCGCCAATCCTTCTAATCCAGTTGCCTTCCCTTAATCCGACAACCTTCACCTCATTTTGCGTTAAAAACTCAGCAATTCTCGTTTCCCGGGTTTCCCCATTGTGCTTTAAGGTCGGGTCAGGATCCAGGTAATGCGGATTTAAATTAAAAGGAACCAGTCCCATACACTCGAACGAGGCCGGGTAAACAATCGGCATATCGTTGGTGTTTTTCATATTCAGTCCGCCGATATTGCTGCCCGCACTACAGCCCAGGTAAGGCTTGCCCTGCACTATGTTCTCCCTGATTTCAGCCATTAAACCCAGGTCATGCAAGGTCTTTACCAGCAGAAAGGTATTCCCGCCACCAGTAAAAAAGCCCTTTGCTTCATGAACAGCAACAGCCGGATCATCAAACTCATGCAGCCCTTTCACTTTGATGTTAATGCCCTCAAAAAAGCTTCTGGCCTTTTGCGTATAATCATCATGGCTCATCCCACCAGGCCTTGCATAAGGAATAAAAATAATCTCATCAATCCCGGTAAAAAGTTCAATGATTTCAGCTTTCAGATAAGCTAAATATTCTCCGCCATACAGAGTCGAGGTAGAAGCCAGTATTACATTCATAAATAAAAGTTATATGCACCGGCAAAATAACCCCCGGCAGCAGTACAAAGGTATTAATCCAGTCCAATATCCCCAACCCGGCAGCAAACCCTTTACCAGGCCGTCCTCAGTCTCACATCCCTGTCTAATATCTCACATCTAAACTTAGGCTATCCTTAGTGCCCCGTCCACAACTTCCCTGTTCCTGATTCTGCTCAGTGTTTCCAGCCTCATGCCCAGGTAACTCGCCAAATAACGCTGCGGTATCCTGCAAATGTCAAAGTTCATACTTTCCAGTTTCAGGTACCGGCCTAAAGCTGTCGGTATTCTGGCTAACATCGAGCGTTCCGAAGCCAGGTAGTATTGCCTCTTTAACAGCTTTCTGGCAATAATAGTTGCCTCGGGGAAACTGGCAAACAATCCGTCGATAATGCTGTAAGGAATTCTGATCAGTTCGCAATCCTCCAGCGCCTGCAGGTACTCCATCGAATGGATAGAATGCTGTTCAGGATGGCGCATGGCCTCCACAATCTCACCTTCAAAACCGAACCAGGTGCTAATGTCTTTTTTTCCGTCTCTGATAAAACCGCGAACCAGGCCATTCAGTAAAAAGTACATGGCATTGTTCGAATCGATTGGCGAAAGGATGAATTTGTTTTTACGTACCGTAACCAGCTGGCAGTTCAATTCATAGCACTCCATAAACTGGGGTGATAGCGGATGAAGCTTTTCCAGATAGTTGAAAAATGGCTTCATAAAATGGCGATCTTCAGAAACTGTAAACATTTGTTAGCTTTTGGGATGATAAGATTTGGGTGACGATTGGTGTTGTCCCAAAAGTATCAGCTATTCCCAAAAGATGTCGGCGTAAAGGCCTCCGGTGTGTCTAACGATTCAATCGTTGGAGTTAAAAGGTTTACAAACCGCGTCCAGAACGCCTAAATCTATGCTACGTGTATATTTCCTGTTAAGCTAAACGCTCCCGGCTCTCCGTTTCCTGCGCAAAGAAAACCTTAGGCATCACACCCTTTTCTTTCTTAAAAGCATTGTAAAACGTAGCCTGACTTTTAAAACCAGCTTCCTGTGCGATCGCTTCTATGGTCATTTTATCTGCCAGTATCGGGTGTTGAGAAAGGAAATGATCAATCCTGTAGCCATTAATCCAGTCGCGGAAATTCTTACCAATGTGGTTATTGATTACATGCGAACATTGATGTACAGGGATAATTACACGGGTAGCCACATCAATGATCTGTAGCTCGGCGTTAAGGTAAAGGCACTCGCCTTCCATCTCATTTTTAATGAGTTCAATATACTGCTCCACTTGCGCAGCAGAAAGGTTAATCTTCTTACTCGCAATAGTAACGAGCTTCCTGATCTCCGGTACATCGTTCATTTGCATATCAACATCCCGGGGCTCAGTGTCAATGTCCGATCTGTCCTGCCATTCCTCTTTTTTCAGGTCGATGGCTACCAGTAAAAAACCGTAAAAAATGCGGGGTTTATGCAAAGCATAAGCAAGCACCAGCATCAGGCCAATACAATTTATGGCCACGAAGGTGATATTATCAACAGGCGCGCCAAAATATCTGAGTAAACGACGAAGCAAACCCAGCAGCTGGAAAAACGTAGCCACATTTAGTAAAAACAAAGCCCAGCCACGTGTTGCTGCGTCAATGGTGGTTTGCCATAAAATCTTCGATCTAACCACCGCTAACCAGGTCAGGCACAAATACATAATCGTAAGCGCCGGCCTCAACACCGAGTGGAGATAAGATGGGAACAGTCCACTCTTCGCATTCAAACTATAATACGCATCCAGCTGAAGTTCACTTGCAATCAGGTTCCAGTTTAAGGTTTCCAGCCCCGGCCAGGGGATCACATGTAACAGCCCGATTATCGCAGGGATAAAATGGAGGAAATCTGTTTTCCTGAACCCCTTGCGCTCATAAACAAAGCCCGTAATGTATAAATAGAAACAAGCAGGCGCAACGAGATAAAAAGGGGTAAAGAACTGAAAGAACAACGATAAGGGGAATGAACGTCCGCTGGCAATAAAAAGTGAGTTAAGCACCTGCCCGAAACGTGCAAAAAGTAAAACAGACAGCAAAATATTCTGCCTTCTGTTCCCATTCTTCGCAAAAAACAAGTGAAGTGAAATCAAAAGCAGAAAAAAACACGTGGTGCCAGCAAGGAAATTGACGAACTGCATATTGTGCCTCCAAGATAAGGCTTTAATGTTAATTAAAGATCACTAATCGGATATTTATAACATTATTCACTACGCAGTTCTTAAATAAATTGTCTTATTTTTAAGGCCGTAATAGAAACGCTATGATTTTAATTTAAATCTACTAATTTTGTAGAGTATGCGTGTGGTGAATATTTCAGAGGAGGCTTTACTATCCGGTTTAAAACTCGGAGAGGAAACTGCATTTGCTAAAATCTATGCACTGCATGTTAAAAGCATCTATGCTTTCGTATTAAAAATCCTCAAATCGCCATCAATCAGTGAAGATGTAGTACAGGAAGTGTTCATCAAACTCTGGGAAAATGCTGCTAGGATTGATACCAGCACCTCTATTAAACCCTATGTTTTTACAATTGCGCGCAATCTTTCACTTAACATCATTCGCAATGCCGGCAGAGAACAGTGGATCAGTGATGAAATTGCCGCACATGCATTTGATTCTGCCGAAGATGGACTTGCCTTTACCCAGCACAGGCAAACCCGCCAGTTTTTAGACCACGCCATCGCGCAACTTCCGCCAAAACGAAGGGAGATTTATGAATTGTGCCATGGTGATGGATACACCTATAAACAGGCAGCACAAAAACTCGGCATTAAAGACAGCACCATCAATAGCCAGATGGTCAAGGCAATCCGGTCCATCAAAGCATACCTTATTAAAAACGGTGCGCTGCTCCTCCTTTTCACCCTAAAATAACTTTCTGAAAAAAAATACAACTATTTTTTCATCCGGAGTACATGTACCACCGTCTTTATGTGTTATGCTAATAAATACCAGACAAATTGGAACAGTCTATCAAGCAAATTTTCGTGAAGTACATACAAAATGAGGCTTCTCAAAGCGAAATTGAGCAGGTACTGTCGTTGATGCAAAGCGATAAATACGCCACTGAATGGGAGGCCGCTATGGTCGAGTTTCAATCCGGTTTCGAAACCAGGGGAGAAGAGCTAGGACTACCCAATCAGGATCAGCTTTATCAAAACATCAAACAGCGTACAGTCAATAAACCCCGCCGCTCCCCGCAATGGCAATGGATCGGATACGCTGCAGCAATACTTGTTGTTTGCGCCACCGCCTGGTGGACAGTTCAACCACATGAAGCATCCAATCAAATAGTTAAACAAGCAATAGCGCAGTCAGGTCCCGAAAAACCCAGCGGCCGCAAATGGGTAAAACTACCCGATGGCACCTCAGTACAGCTTAATGTAAACAGTCACCTCGATTACCCGGATACTTTTGAAGGGAAGCAAAACCGCGAGGTAACACTGGTAGGAGAGGCTTTTTTCGATGTCGCTCACGATAGTAAACACCCCTTTATCATTCACACCGGAAAAATAAAAACTACTGTATTGGGTACCGCTTTCAATATATCTGCCTATGATAACGAAAAGTCGGTTACGGTAACAGTAACGCGTGGAAAAGTAATGGTTCAGCGTGCTCAACAAACGCTGGCCATACTTACTCCCGATCAGCAGATCAGCTGGCATGCAAGCGAAAAAACACAGTCAAAAATTAACATCAATGCGGAGGAAGCCATCGCCTGGAAAGCACAGGATCTCATCATGGATGATATCTCACTGGCGAAGGCCGCCGATATGATTGCCGGGCGCTTTAAAGTAAAAGTCGTATTTAAAACCGATCAGGTAAAAGATTGCCGCTTTACAGCTGCATTTTTAAACCGTAATGATCTCAGTCAGGTAACTGAGGTATTGTCTTCCATCACAGGTGCAAGCTTCGAGCTTAAAGGCAATCAATTGTTCATCGATGGCCCGGGCTGTACCAATTAAGTAAAATCAACTCAACCCTATAAACCAAACCACTAATGAATCACAAAATCTTCCCAACCTAAAAACCACAACCTTAGAAAAAAGTAAACCCCGGCTGCCACCAGGGCTTACAACAGTTTTCAATCATCTTATCGAACAATCTAAAACCATTGCAATGTATTATAATTATACACCTTTTGCAAGTCTATGTCCGTGGGCTTGTCGCTTTACCATTATCCAAAAACTGGGATTTTTTATGAAAGTAAATGCAATCTTGTTAGTGATTTCGCTTTTTACCATCAACAGCTTATTTGCAACCCATACTGCTGCCCAAAACCTGCAGGAAATTCACCTCTCTGCCGGCTTCCAGGGCGGAAGCTTAAAACAGGCCTTTAACCGAATCGAACAGCAAACCGAGTTTCGCTTTGCCTATAGAAATGAGATCCTTGCTGGCATCAGTGCGCCCGCACTATCCGCAAAAGACCGTACGGTAAAAGAACTGCTCGATGTATTGCTGGAGAATACCGGCTTGTCGTACAAAGCCATTAACAACAGCATCATCATCACTCGCAAAAACGTTAAAACCGTTCAGCTTGCGGCCGAACCCATCAGCGGTATCGTGAAAGATGAAAAAGGCATTTCCATGCCGGGGGTATCCATCAAAGTAAAAGGCAAAAGTATCCAGGCCATTACCGATAGCAAAGGAAATTTCAATATCCAGGCATCCATTAACGATGTACTGGTATTCAGTTACATTGGGTATGAAAATACCGAAGTCAGCATCAGCTCGACCCAAAACATCATCATCAGCCTCAAGCCAGCTGTTGGTACGCTTGATGCTGTCGTCGTAATTGGTTACGGTACCACTACCAAAAGAAATAACACCGGTTCGGTAACCACCATCGGTGCCGCACAAATCGGCAACCAGCCCGTAGGCGATCCCCTGGCAGCGCTTCAGGGCCGTGTAGCCGGTTTGGATATCTCCTCCGTTACCGGATACCCGGGTTCAGGATATAACGTACGCCTTCGCGGACAAAATTCCATCACCGCAGGCAACAACCCGCTGTATATTGTAGATGGGGTGCCTTTCATTTCCGAAAGCCTTAGCCAGTTTACCGGTGCCAATGGCAATCAAAGTCCTTTAAGCAGCATCAACCCCGCCGATATCGAGCAAATCGATATCCTGAAAGATGCTGATGCAACCGCGATTTATGGCTCGCGAGGTGCCAATGGTGTCATCCTCATCACCACTAAAAAAGGCAAATCCGGCAAAGGCGAATTTAATGCCAATGTATTTACCGGATTATCTTCACTCAATAAACGCGTAGATATGCTCAGCACCGCCGACTACCTCGCCATGCGCCGCGAAGCCTATGCCAAAGATGCCGTAACCCCAACCGAAACACAGGCACCAGATTTATTGCTGTGGGATCAAACCCTTGATCAAAACTGGCAGGATAAACTCATTGGCGAGTCGGCCAACCTCAGCGAAGTTCAACTCGGCTTTCGCGGTGGAACCGAACAAACCAATTACCTGCTCAGCGGAACCTTCAGAAATGAAAAAATAATTCTGCCTAAAGACCTCGGCTACAAAAGAGGTGCACTCAACTTTTCACTCAACCACATTTCTTTAGATAAAAAATTCAGGTTTACCAGCTCCGTTAAATACACCGTCGATCAGAACAATACCCTACCCAGCGATGTCACCAGTTTTTTCAATCTGGCCCCCAATTATCCCGTATACGATGCGCAGGGCAATTACTACTGGTTTGGTAACGAGCAAAACCCTATGGCTTACTTCGAACGCACCAGTAACCACAACACTACCAATATCTTTGGTAATACTTCACTTAGTTACGATATCCTTAAAGGCTTAAATGCTAAGGTCACTGCCGGCTTCAACCGCATGAACATGGATCAAACCCAAACCTTTCCCAAGCTGGGCTTCAATCCATTAACTTACAGCGGCAGCTCGGCCAACTATGGTGATGGAAAGTTGAACTCCTACATCGTTGAACCACAATTAAACTACAATGTAAAACTGGCCAAAGGAAACCTCTCGGCATTGGTAGGAGGTACCTGGCAGCACAGCGTGCGCGAAACTGAATCGCTGCAGGGCAGTGGTTATGTAAGCGATTTACAGCTCGAAAACATGAAGGCCGCCACCACATTAACACCACGTACCTACGCTTATACCAAATACCGCTACACATCTGTTTTCGGCCGGCTAACCTATAATTGGGATGAAAAATACATCGTAAACGGAACATTCCGTCGCGATGGCTCCTCTAAATTCGGGCCCAATAATCGCTTCGGTAACTTTGGCGCCGTGGGTGCAGCCTGGTTGTTCAGCAACGAAAGCTTCATTAAAGATAACCTGAAGTTCCTTAGCTTCGGTAAGTTAAGGGGAAGTTTCGGTACCACCGGTAACGATCAGATTGGCGATTACCAGTTTCTGGATAGCTGGAGCCCGGTAAGTTATCCTTATGGTGGCCTTCCAGGGATATCCCCCAGCCGATTCCCTAACCCCAACTACAGCTGGGAGAAAAATAAAAAAATCGAAGCCGGTATTGATCTGGGTTTCTTTAATGAGCGATTGCTTCTTACTGCAAACCTCTACCGTAACCGTTCCGATAACCAGCTTATCGGCAGTACGCTGTCCTCGCAATCGGGCTTCACTCAGTACGTAGCCAACCTCCCGGCACTGGTAGAGAACAAAGGCCTCGAGCTCGAACTTAGCTCAGTCAACATCCGAAACAAAAACTTTACGTGGAATACCTCTTTAAACATCACCTTCGCTAAAAACAAACTGCTCGAATATCCCAACCTTAAAACTTCTGGCGATGCCTATAAATATTTCATCGGCCAGCCATTATCAATCGTCATGGGCTTCGATTACCTGGGCGTAAACACGCAAACCGGTGTGCCTGAGTTCAGGGATGTCAATGGCGACAAAGCCATCACCGATCCGGGCGATCTGGTTATTCTGGGCAATACCATGCCTCAGTTTTATGGTGGTTTACAAAACAGCTTTACTTACAAAAATTTCAGTCTCGATTTCTTTGTCCAGTTTGTAAAACAAGAAGGGCCGGGCTTGAACTATGGTTACCTGAGCTATTCAAATGGCTATCCTTTCCGCAATAAAGATCTTAGCGCGCTTGAAAGGTGGACCACACCAGGCGTACCGGCAAATATCCCGGGGGCAAGTACCACAGCAGGTAAGCCCATTTATACCGCTTACCAGAATAATTACCGTTTATCCAGTGCAAACTGGGGCGATGCTTCATTCATCAGGCTTAAAAATGTATCCCTTAAATACAACTTTGCCGAGCTGCTAAAAAGCTGGAAATTCAGCAACATCTCATTATATCTGCAGGCGCAAAATCTGTTTACCATCACTGGTTACAAGGGTTTCGATCCTGAAACAAAAGGATACGCTTTGCCGCCTTTAAGTGTCTACACCGCTGGTTTACAGGTTTCATTTTAATCCCTAACTCTATTCCAATGAAAATTATTTATTATATATTAACCGTAGCAGTATTAAGCTCAGCAGTATCCTGCAAAAAATATGTAGATATCGAAGATCCTAAAGATCAGCTGGTCACCTCCAGCGTTTTCACAACCGATGCCACAGCCACCGCGGCCATGGTGGGTATTTATAGCGATATGAATGCCTTCAACTATCAGTTTGCCAACGTGCTTACCAGTTTTACCTGTGCCATGGCGGCTGATGAGTTTGTGTACGGATCCACACTGGCCAACTTTGATGAGTTTAAAAACAATGCCCTTACACCGGGCAATACCTACGTGGGCTTAATGTGGTCTACACCTTATAACTTCATTTACCGCGCCAATGCCGTAATCGAAGGGGTAACTGCCTCTACTACCTTAACGCCTGCCATTAAAAACCAGCTGCTGGGCGAGGCCAAATTCGTACGCGCCTTCTGCCACTTTTATCTCGTCAACTTTTTTGGCGATGTGCCCCTGATTTTAAATACCGATGTGCTCACCAATACCAGCAAAGCCCGCACACCAAAAGCCGAAGTATATGCATCCGTAATTCAGGATTTAAAAGATGCCAAACAATTACTGGTACTTGCTTATCCGGGCAATGCCGAACGCATCAGGCCTAATAAAACTGCCGCCACGCTTTTGCTATCCCGTGCTTATCTTTATACGGGTAATAATGCTTTAGCCGAAACGGAGGCCACTGAAGTCATTGCCACCACGTCACAATATTCGCTGTTGAACAATACCGATCCCAACAATGCGGCACACATCAGTAAAGTGTTTCTGAAAAACAGTAACGAGGCCATCTGGCAACTACAGGTAGTTAATACCCTAAACGGAAGAAACACCTGGGAAGGCAACACCATAATATCTACCGGTGTTCCTTTATACCGCTTAACTAAGGGCGCCCTTGGTCTGGAAAATAATTTTGAGGCGGGCGACAGGCGCTATACCAACTGGGTAGGTCAATATTCAAGTGCGGCCGTTCCACCAGTGCAGCACACCTTTCCATTTAAATATAAAGTTCGTTTAGGTACAGCGGGTGCCGCGGCAACTGAATATTCGATGGTGCTCCGATTTGCCGAAGCTTACCTTATCCGTGCTGAAGCGCGTGCACAATCAAACAGGTTGGGTGATGCTAAAGACGATTTGAATATCATCCGCAACCGGGCCGGCCTCGCACCTTTAACCACCGCGGCAAGCCAGGCCATCGCCATGGCACAGGTGGAGCAGGAGCGAAGGGTAGAGCTGTTTTCTGAATGGGGCCATCGTTGGTTCGACCTCAAAAGGTGGAAGAGCACATCAGGCGATGCGGCTAAAACCCGTGCTGATGATGTACTCAGCCTCACGAAAACCGGCTGGAAATCAACCGCAATCTGGTTCCCTATTCCTGTCGAAGCCATGCGCACCAACCCGAATATGGTTCAAAATCCAGGCTATTAAAATCTTACCCTATGAAAAACATCACCATAGTGCTGCTCCTGTTTGTGTCTGCAATACTGCAGGCACAGGCTCAGGCAGTCATCACCACACCCGAAAAAATACAGCGGGGCGATTCCGTTACCATTACCTATAACCCCGCAGCACCCGGTGCCAGTATCCCGGCCGATGCGCCATCGGTAACCATTGTATTTACCTATTCCACCTTTTACGATCTGCCCTGGAAAATGCCGATGATCAAAAAGGGTAACCTGTGGACAGCGAGTTTCAAAGCCGGGCGCTTTGCTACCTTCGCCACCTTCTACCTGCAAAGTGGTGAAATGCTGCAAAAACCAGCTGCCGATAAGCACTATACACTGCCAGTATATCAGGGCAATCAACGGATAAAAAATAGCCTTCTTCACGAATCCTACAGCCTCTCCACTCAAATGCCGAAAGCTCCCGATTTGCAGCAGCATAAGCTCGATCTGATCAATCAGGAGCTAACCAACAATCCCGATAATTATGAGGCAAAGGTGGCGCAAATGGTGGTGAAAATGGCTTTAGCTAAAAGCCCTGCCGAAAAACTGCAATACCGCGAGCTGGCCCGTAAAATCATTGCTGCCCGCCTCGAAGAAAACCCAACCCTTCCAGGCAACATGAATCAGGTAACCATGGGCTACCTCATGATCGGTGAAAAAACCCGCCTCGATTCGGTACGGAAAGTGGTCATGGAACGCTATCCCAGTGCCGATTTGTCTAAAGACCTGAGGGCGTCTATCATTTCCCGGGAGGAGAAAAATACCACGGTCAAAATTGCCAAACTCGAAGCCATGCTCAAAAAAGGCGATCAGCCCGGCGAAGAAGGTTCCGAAAGTATCCACAAAATGCTTTTTGATTTATACGCTGCCAATGGCGATTCGGTAAAAGCCCTGGCGCATGCTTCAAAACTATATGCCAAAATTAATCCCTACACACCCGAAACCTATAAAAGTATAGTCGTTAAGTTAACCGAAAGCAAAATTGCACCGGTAGCGGCCATTTCTTATGCCAATAAAGCACTGGCCATCGCTAACCAGTGGCCAGTGGGCATTATCCGGTATTTTCCAGAGTTCGGCTACATTCCATCTTACGTGCCAGATAGCACGCGCAGGCAGGCCGTGGCAGATGCGACAGCCGCACTGCTTTCCATCAAAGCGCTTAACTACCTCCGCTTAAAAAATACCGATTCAGCCAAAGTGCTTACCACTCGCACACTTCAGCAACCGGCCAATCGCGAAGCCACCATCAACGCCGCGCAGGTACTCAGTCAGCTAGGGGAACATGAGCAGGCTTTTAATGCGCTCTGGAAACTGCTCATCAAAAACCCGACAGACTCACTCATCCTCGCAAAGGCTAAAACCAGCTTCCTTAGTTACAATAAATCTGAAGAAAGTTTCCGCGCAAAAGTACAAGAACTCGAAGTGCTCGAAATTCAGCAGCTCACCGCGAAAACAAAAACCCTGATGATGAACAAACCCGGTCCCGAATTATCCGGCCTTACCGATTTGCAGGGCAATCCCGTTGCAGCCGCTATGATGAAGGGAAAAGTGGTCATTCTCGATTTCTGGGCCACCTGGTGCGTACCCTGCATGCAGGAAATGCCTTACTTTCATAAAGTATTTGAAAAATACCAGAATAATCCTAACGTCATGTTTATGGTGGTCAACAGCGGCGCCAACAATACCATTAACGATGCCCGCAATTGGGTAAAGCAAAACCCACAATACAAATTCCCAGTATACTTCAACAACGATAAAAACATTGGCGAAAAAGTGGGCTTCACACTTATCCCCACTATCGCCGTCATCGATCAGGAGGGCAAAATGCAATTCCGTACCATTGGCTTCGAAGGCGAAATCCTGCAGAAGAAACTGGATGTAGAAATCGCTATCCTGCTGGATAAGAAATAGGTTAGATTACGCTCGTTTAATCAGGTGCGGGAAGATTTTCTGCACCTTTTTTTGTGAACTCTTATTTCAAAAGGCTATCTTTCTCTCGTCGTTATTGGTAGCCCTTTTCCCGTTTTTATGAAGTTGCTTTTAGATAGAATTAAAAATAAAGTCCGTCGTCAATCTTATAATCTGTTCTTATCCCACCTGGGATTTGGAAACCGCGTATCCCGAAGCATATGGGAGCAGCAATTTGCTAATGGATCCTGGAATTACCTGTATGGAAAAGACGAGGAAGCGCATTATCAGCACATCGTTGAATGCGTAAAACAGAAAAAAGGAAGTATTCTGGATGTAGGCTGCGGTCAGGGGGTACTGTACAGTTACTTAAGCAACAATCAGCAGGGCGCTGATTATCTCGGAATTGACATATCCGGTAAGGCAATCGAAATGGCGAAGAAAACTTTTCCTGGCGCCACTTTTCGTCAGCTGGATTTTGACTATTCCAGGTTAGAAGGGCAGTTCGATGTTATTATTTTCAATGAGACCCTATATTATTTTAACCAGCCTCTAAAAACGATAGAGAAGTGTATTGAACACAACCTCTCGAAAAACGGAAGGTTAATTATTTCGATGTGCGATTTTAAAGGCCACGATGTCATCTGGCAAAAGCTAAGGAGCAAGTACAGGTTTAATTCTTTTAAAGAAATTATCAATGAGAAGGGGCAAATATGGAAAGTAGGGGTTATTAGCACAAGACCAAATGTAGCTTCCCTTCCAAAGTAAAAATCATTTAACCATCTTCAACACTTTATCAATCAGCGAGCGGTAAATCGCATAGCGGTTCGATAATTTGAAAGTAATTGACTTTTTGGAATCTGCGGCGTGGATGCCGATCCGGCGTAAGGCATAGCGGTTGGAGAAAGCCTGGTAAATAGAAGTGCCGTAGTGGTAACCAGCATCCTGAAGCAATTGTCTATAATTCTCAGGAACCTCTCCATAAGGATAGCAAAAGGAAACAACTGGTTTAGCTATAATATTTTCAAGGATGTTTTTAGAGGTGTGGAGTTCGTTGATGAACTGGGTTTCTGTAATTTTGTGTCCATATAGATGCTCATGACCGTGACTACCTACTTCCATTCCTTTTTCAGAAAGGTAGCGCAGTTGCGAAGCATCCATCAGATCGATTTTAGGGGCATTGGCACTCGTAACATCCCATTCGTTGTACCCGCCAATTTGAGCAGTCGGAATAAAAAACACAGCCTTCATGCCTTTCTGTATCAACAACGGTACGGCGAAATCGAATAATTTCGCTGCGCCGTCATCAAAGGTCAGGATCACTTTTTTGTTTAGCTGGTTCAGTTTCCAGCGCTGCTGCACAATTTCTTCGAAGGTGGTGGTTTCCAGTCCGAGTTGCTGTATGCAATCCAGCAATACATTAAACTGTTTTGTGCTAATTGTCCAGCCTTCGGTTCCTGTTGCCGGAGCATCATCCACATGATGCAGCATAATGATGGGAACCTTGATCAACTGATATTCCTGTCTTTTACTTTAACAGCAGGATGACCCTGGTAAATGCCATAAGCATCCAGATTGGTTGTCGCAGTACTGCCCATCGTTAATACCGAATGACTGTATAAGGTAAGCCCCGGACAAACCTTTGCAGCTGCCCCAACCCAAACACCGTCTTCGAGTACAATGGGTTTAGTGATGAGGTCGAAAGAAGTTTTACTGTAGTTGTGGTTTCCCGTCATCAAAATGGCCTGTTGCGATATACAGCAATTTGTGCCTATACTTACCCAATCTAAATTCTCAATATAACAATCGGCAAGCCAGCAGTAATCGCCCACGCTCAATTTCCAGGGGTATTTAATGTGTATTCCGGGTTTAATCCGAACATCTTTACCAATGCGGGCACCAAATAAGCGTAATAAAAATACTAGTATTGAACTCACCGGAATGATGCCACTCCTGAAAAAAAACACATCGGTAAAATACCATAAAAACTGCTTCAGTCCCGATGCACCAATCTGGTAACTGCCGGTATTAAAATTCTTCTGTAGTTGTGTTTTTTGCAAAGTGATGATGTTAACCGATAGGGGAGTTGTTATCGTTTTCAGCTTTTGGAATGGGGAGTCTTGTGTTCTTCCTGATCCAGAAATACAGCATTGCAAAAATACAGATGTATACAATTACATTGAAGATCTCATGGTGATAGGTGAAGTTTTGTCGCTGAGACTGAAAGAAACCGAGCAATACACCCAGTCCCGCTATGCGGCAGACATTTAAAATGTAAATACTCACCAGGCCAATCACCATCATTTTCCAGGTCGATTTCCATGAAGCAGGAAAAGCCAGTACAAAGGCTGCCAGAAAGCTCATTACACCTAAACCCAGGCAAGAATAGTTTACGCGCAGGTAAGGACCCGCAACCACCATCACATCCGAGTCGTTATAAATGGCATAGAAGCCAAACGCTTTAATAATCCAAACCGCTGGAATAATCAGGCCCGATTTTAGTCCCTGAATGTAATTGAAATGTTCCGCAATGCTGGCGTTATAAAATCTACCAGTCGGTGTCATTACACTATTCATAAATATATTGCCCTGACTAAACAGGATATAAAGTACAAACAATGCAATCACAAATTTAATTGCTTTCTTATCAGCTTGTTTCTTCGCGGCTTTCAGTTGTATTTCGTCCATCTTGTTTGTTCGGCTAAAATTCAGTTAAAGATAAAAATTATATCCTGAGATTTAATTTATTGTCGTTTTTGGAGCGCTTTGATTTTCTGATCTACCAGTTTTCTAAACCATAAACCCTGCAGGTAGTGGAAACGTCTTGCTGTTTTATCGTCCATTATACCCATTTGGAAAAACATCCTGAAACCATAGTACATATAAGGCCTGATGCCCAGCGGTAGCTTCCACCAAAGTCGTTTCAACCAGGCTTTGCGTTCATCAGGATTGCCAAACAGGGTAGGTTTGAGTGCCTGCTTCCTGAGGTTTTGCATGCGTTCAATTTCCTCCTGTGCAATCAGGTCGCTGTAACGTTCATGTTTTTGATACCAGAAATCAATTTCATTTTCTTTAAGGTTCTCTTCCAGGATATGTCCCCTCTTCCATACCACTGTTTTACCAGGAACGATAAAGCGATGATCCATATTTTCATTAAGGTCAGAATAACCAATACCTGTACGGAACATTTTCAGAAGATAGATGGGGTAGTAGCCGCCGTAACGGATCCAGGAGCCCTGAAAGAAATTCTTACGGTTGAAATAGATGCCGTTCACCTCCCGATGTTTTTCATCATCAAAAGTTTCCAGCAGCTCAAACAGTTCCGGCGTTACTACCTGATCGGCATCAAGCCCGATGGTCCAGGGTGTTTGAATATCAAAATGCTTCAATGCAAAATCCCATTGCTTTGGATGGTTCTCAAAGGGGTTGATTTTTACTTCTGCTCCATAACCCGCAGCTATTTCCAATGTTTTATCGGTACTTCCACTATCCAGGATGAATATGGGCGCTTCCAAATTTTTTATTGATTCAAGCAGCCGGGGTAAATGAATCTCCTCGTTATAGGTTAGAATAATAAAGCTAAACGGCCTGCTCATCACACCAGTTTTTTATAAAGAGCGAGATACCTATTCGCCAACACAGTGTCGTCAAAATCGTGTCTAATCAATCCAGGCGCAGTCTGTCTGATCTGGTGCCTTTTTTCCTGCTGAGCAATGGCTTTTATAAGTTCATCTTTAATCCGGTCTGCCTTCAATTCGCAAATCCATCCCAGCTCGTTCTTCATCACATAATCTGATAATCCAACCTGATCCGAAATCAAAACAGGGGTACCCACGCTCAGGCTCTCTACCACTACATTCGCAAAGTTCTCATTGTATGAGGTCAATACCAACAGGTCATGCTGCGCCATTAGCCTGTACTTATCATCATTGTTTACCTGACCGATCCAGTTGACCCGTGTATTAAGTTTCAGGCTCTCTGCTTTATCCTTAAGGTGCTTTACATATTCATCATTACCCCAGCCGGCGATGGTGAGCTGCCAGTTTATCTCCAGTTTTGCTAAAGCATCAAATAATAGTTCCAAACCCTTTTTCTCTTCTATGCGCGACAGGAAAATGAGCTTAAAAGCCGCCTCCACGTCTTGATAATCTGGCACTCCTTGTTGATACTTGCTGCCTGATTCCTGATACTCAAAACTTACTAAATTCGGAATGACTGTGATACTTTTCGGAGATACAATCCTCTGTATATCTTCTTTTTCCTGCTCACTGGTGGCGTGGATGTGGCAATACTTTAACAGCCTTTTTCCGATAAGCGTATGTAGCAGTTTCTTTGAAAGGGAATTGCGGTTATGCTGGCTATAGGTCGTAAGCATGCCTCTTGGCGAAAGTACAACAGGCACTTTGTACCATTTAGCAATAAAGCAACTTAATACAGAAACCAGGTTCCACCAGGCATGGATATGTATAATTGGCTTATCATTCTGTTTGTGATGAACGATCTCATTTCTTAAGTGTGATAATAAGTCTGGTGAGAAATGACTGTGGTCTTTGGTCCACCTTGTGAAGTAAGTTATGCGAACACCATCAACCAAAGTTGGTTGTCGGGTTTGTACATTTAGTTCTTTTCTACCGTTTGCCGTAGTGGTGAATACTTCAATATTTAATTTATCCTCTTTCCCCAGGTTCTTCAACTCTTCGCCAGGATTTTCTGAACTGATGATGGTGAACCTATTTAGGGCTTCGCACAACTTCCCAGCGCTTTGAATAGGGCCACCGTAGATGTAGGCTGGTTTGTAAGATGCTGTGACGTGAAGGATTTTCAATGTTTCACAATTAGCTATATTGGAATGATAATACTTCGCGCTTTGAAAAAGTTAAATATCAGAAATACGCTCACAAAAGACCAAAATACCGTATTAAACATAAATTCGAAGCAGTTACCCCTTAAAAGAATTTGGAATAAGCCGGTAAAAATTACTACTGTTCCCAAGAAATATCCACCAAATAATTCTTCCGATTTGAGCGCAATATATTGAGCGATGAAACCATAAAAGAATAAACCAGCTAGGACGCCTAAATGCCCAAATGATAAGTAGCAGTCTACAATATATGCAGGTTTAGCAGAAACGACTGCATCGCGGCTGATAATTCCAGCATTGTATGGCCTGTTCATTACCATCGACTCAGTATCGGGCTTCCCAGGCCAAAATGCCCTGGGAACGATGGAGAATATAGCCTGTTTAACTATATTTAGGTTATAATACGGTACTTTCGATGGAGTTGTTGAAGTATAGTTTACAAACATTCCTATCTCTGAGATCCGGTCAGTCAAGAATGCCCAATTATTGTTGTGCAATTCCTCTTGAAGATTTTCATTATCCACAATCGAGTTTAATGCCTGGTCCCTTGCTTCAATAGCACTAACACCTGATGAGGCTACACCTCTGTATTTTCCGATAAAGGTTGGCAAAAGTAGAAATAAGGCAACGATAGCCAAACCGAAAACAGGTATCAGCTTTTTGCCATATACAGGAAGTAAAATAAGCCCGAATAATACCACACTTAAAATTACAGGCTCTTTGAACCCTGATATCAGCGTATTGGCGAATGTCATTCCAAACAAAATCCCTGTTGCAATAATCATGTTTCTCCTTTTTTCATTTATTGCAAAGGCAAAAGCCACCGTACCAGTTAAAATACTCAGGTTACCCATTTGTACCCCCAATTGAATAACGGCATCAATATTAACCAGAAAACGATTTAAAGGCAGGGTAACCAATGAAATGACAAATAACAGAATACTCATTGATTTGGCGTTCGCAATATATTTTTTTTCTACAGGGTACCGCATAGCGCTTAGCAAGCCATGCAAAAAAGCCGCGTGCCCCAAAACATACAAGCGCTGGCACTTGGCAATTTCGTTAAATAGCGAGTCTGTCGCGTATGAGTTTCCCAGGTAGGTACTGTATTCATAACCTAAGGCATTCAGAAAATAAAAAATAGAAGTACAGGCCATGTACCCTGCAAATATTACATGCAAAATAAATACAGGCCTGAATAGCTGCTCAATGACAGGCCGGTCATTTGGTAAAGGCTTTATCTTGCCTGCATAACAAATATAGAATAGATAAAACGAACCCAGCCAGGCTAGTATATAAGATACTTTAGGCAAATCTGCTAACAGGAGTGCCATAATGAATGGGAAATATAAAATCAGGTATTTACTTCCGTTGTTTTGCAATTTTTGTTTCTTTAATAATTTTTTCTACCTGTTTTTGAAAAGTCCATTCTTTTATAATTTCCCCCGAACGGTTACCCATTAAAATTAACCTTTTTTTGTCTTCTGTTAAAACATTCAAAATTGTAGTCAAACTTTTTTGATTACCAACTTCAAATATGTAACCATTTATCTGGTTTTTTACAAGATCGGCAGCACAGCCGGCTTTGTCAGATACGAGTATAGCTTTTTTGGCCGCCATGGCTTCATTTACGGCCAAACCCCAGGTTTCACCTGGTCCCTGCGAAGGTAAACAAAAGAGATCACATGCCTGATAAACGACAGGCATTTGTGTTTGGTTCTGAAAATCCATAAAGTGTATATTTTTTAATTTACTACTCATAACTTTGGACTTCAAACTTTTTTCCAGTTCTCCGTTACCTACGAAAAGCAAGTGGACATTTGAACGATTCAGTTCAATGAATGAATGAAGCAAGTGCTCCGGATCCTTTTTCGACTCAAATTTGCCTGCAAAAAGAATCAGTGTTTCCTCATCCTTTATGTTCAGTTTTTGTCTTAAAACTAAAGCCTCTTCTTTTCTTAAGCTTGCATATCTTTCGTTATCAACAGTATGAGGGACAAAAACCAGCTGATCTTCTTTCAAACCTGAAAATTCAAAATACGCACGGTTTTTCTGTCCAACATACAATGCTTTATCTACAAAAGAATAAAGCCATGTTAAAAACAATTTTCTTAATATAGTTTTAAAAGTACTCTGTTTATCGAGCAAGGTACTATCGCCCCTAAACCAAACTGGTACTTTTTTATGAAAGTGCCGCATCACCTTTAAATGACTGCTATAAGCCCAGCCATAAACAAGAACAGCATCGGGTAAAAATTCAGTTAGTTTATCAATCAAATCCCGATTTTGTATTCCTTTGAAATGATGACTTCCTTTTTCCTTCGCTATATTTTCAATAAATTCATATTCATATCCCTCAAGTAGCGGAATATCCCAGTTGATCGTGGTGCCGAATCCCTTATCAACCAAATTACTTTCGCCCAGTGTGTAAAAAACTTTGAGCAAAATTTCTGTTTCTGTAAGTAGTTTAAAAAGGGGGGCATAATACTGTATAGGGTGGCTGATGACTATAGCTAATCTGAATTTTTTCATAAAGGATACGCTATAATTTCAGCACTTGAGAGCGCTTCATCATATTCTAATGCCCTGGTATTCCCATATCCATCAATGCATTCAAAGCGATAGTTAAATGACTGCAAAAATAAAAAAAGAGCATCAGGAGCTTGTGCAGCTTTAAGCTGGTAGGCACGGTCATATTCAAAAATGATAACGGGCCTGCTATGCGCTACAGTTAAAGATAAGCCTTTAAGGGCTTCCAGTTCATAGCCTTCAACATCAATTTTAATAAAATTAACTGTATTGATTTTAAGGTCATTTAATAAATCATCACCCTTAATACAGCTAACGCCGGTATTTTTTACACCCTGTTCCAGCAAACTGAAGGCTCCCGGGTTTTTGGCTTCAGGATCGATATGAATTTGAATCTCTTTGGTTTCGTTAGCCAGTGCTTTTTGTACATTGATAATGTTATCAAAACCATTTAGGCCGATATTTTTTTGCAAGGCCACAAAGTTTTGATTGATCGGCTCAACAGCGATTACTTTACCCGTTGGGCCTGTTAATGTTGAAAAATAAAGGCTGTGGAAGCCAATATTTGCTCCTACATCTAAAACAACATCACCAGGGCGAATTAAGCGTTTAAAGTGTTTTTTCACCCAAGGCTCATAATCGCCCATGTAATAAATGCTTGCTTCAATGAAATTATAGGTGTCTACATTGACTCTAAAATCCTTCTTTAGCGTCAGCACGGTTTGCTTCACCCCGCCTAATTTTCCACGGTCAAATAACCAGGCAAAAATTCTGAACTGTCCTTTAAACCCTTGCCGCCTTAGAATATATCTATATAGATTTTTTAATATCATTCGCAATTACCAGGTTAAAAATCTCGCATTGTTTTTTTGTAGTCGCCTTTGCCCTAAATTCTTCAAAAGCTTCCCAGTCCGTTTCTGGTTTGTTCAAGCTATTATTAACAACAGCATCCAGAAAACATGAAATGGTAGCCATCGCTTTCTTGAAGTTTAAAATGTCTGCAACATAGCCGGCTTTACATTCAATTAGTGTTTGGGCAGCACTACTTTGCATATTAAAGACCGATAAAATTGGTTTTTCGGTCATAATGTAGGGATAAATTTTAGAGGCCGTGTAAGCGGGCTTCTCGTGTCCAGGTATAAATAAAGCATCGGCGCATTGCAAGTTGTAAATGCTTTCATAAAAAGAAATCCTGTCGGTTTGTTCTGTTACATATTCGCCAACGCCGAGTTTTTCTGCTACACTAAATAAGGTTTTTTCCCCACTGCCTAATGGTGCATAACTTGTACCTATGAAATGGAACCTAATGCTTTTGTAAGTATCAGGATTTGCTTTCAAACCTTTTTTAAAGGCCTTAAACAATATCATCACTGCTTTTTGCATATCAAATCCACCTCTTCCTACATATACTATATTTTTATATGAAGGATCTGGATCAAAAGCTAATTTTAACTCTGCTCGATGTGATTTAGCAATTTCCATATCCTTTTTAAAGCCTCCGAATGTTATCGTAGATGCAGGTATATCCGCTAAATGCGGATATCGTAAAATTAAATCCTCTGTATAAGCATCTGATACTGAAATCAACCCATCAACCTTTTCCATTGCAATCGGTTCGAGGTATTTATCCAGGTAATAAGAAAACCAGTATTTTTTAGGCCTTTTGTGCTTTGGTTTATCTTCATAGTAATTGGTAAACCAAGGATCCTGCATGTCGATAATGTATGGAACACCAAATTTTTTTTTCCAGTATGCGCCTAAAATGCAAACAGGAAACTGTGTAGTCGAAAAGTATATCAGATCGAATTTTTCCCTTTTTAATAAACGGTTTACATATTGCTTATAAAACCACATTGACCTCAATGCAATACTTCCCAAACCAAATTTTTTAGTCAGGCCCTTAGGCAGGGCATTTACATGGTGTATTTTAATATCTTCAGGTACCGATTCACTTAATAAATAATCGAAAACGGCATCAGTAAACTGCTCTTTTACCGCTACAACCTCAACCTCCCACTCAAAATCTTTAAAAAAAGGCAGGCTCATACGTATGCGCTGCATATCTGCGGCATTGGATGGGGCAAAGTAAGGGGAAATAATGAGCGCTTTTTTCAAGATGATAATGTTTGATGGATAACTTCAAGGAATTTTTTACTTTCGATTTCCCAGTTAAAGGTGTTTTGACCTGATAAATATGCCTGCCTCCGATGTTCAAACAACAAGTTTCTGTTTTCGTGATACAAATCCAGTAATAACGATAGCTGTTGAACATCACCCTGTGCAAAAGTAAAACCAATTTGATCATGCTGGGTTAGCAGGTCAACCTGTGCAGTGGTATTGGTAGCAATGGTTGCTAATCCGGTCTGAATATAGGTAAATATTTTATTAGTGAGACAAATATCCCTGTTAAGGGGTACTCCGGTTTCTGTAGCTAAACCAATATCGAAAGTTGCTGCAATTGAAAATAAATCCTGCTGCGGAACAGGAGCGAGGAAATGTAAGGTATCGGAAGAACTTAGCATATTCATTAATTTTTGGCGATATATATCATCAACTTCACCCAAAAGGTAAAGGTTGAATTCGTACCCTGATAAATTAATCGCCTTGATTATCTCTTCTATTCCCCGATGGGGTCCTACTGTTTGTGAAAACCAAAATAATTTAAGTTTCTGTTCTTCTGTGGCCTTAACTGGGCTGGTAAATGGTTCGAATACGTTTAGTATTGAAACTGCATTCTTATTAAAAATTTGCTGATAAGCAGATGCGATTAATGGACTCGCGGCAGTTAAATAATTTGTTTGTGGAATATATTTTTCTTCCAGATATATATTGCGTTTAACATCAATATTAGTTTCGTCATCTGATGTTTCAAACCTGTGGAAATCTTCAGCATCAAAACCTACCCTTGCCCGATTATGCTTTGAAGCAAAAACAGCGGCAGGTAATGCACCAAGGTTATGAGCGATATATAAATCTGCCTTTATATTTCTGGCCACTAATGCCAGTAGCCAGCTACAGCGTGCAACAGAAAGTTCAGCAAGACCAAATCTTAAACCAATAAATCTACTGATAAACCTGTGCCATTTATAAAGTAATCTGGTTATAAAATAAGAAAGGCGTTTTTCGGCAGGATTTCCTCCAACAAGTATGGAAGACCATTTTTTATTTTTCAATAGTTCCTGATCAGGCCCGATGGCCCAGTTGCTCCAGTGCTGATATAAAACCGTGACGTCATATCCTTCCTTCACCAGTGCATCAGCCTCTTTTACCAAACGTGGGTTTAAGGTTGGCTGACCTGTAGATATTAAAACAATTCTTTTCAACTGACCAGCAACAGGTATTTTTTTGCGATTACATCCACATTATATTTAGACTTTGCCAAGTACCGGCAACCTGACCTGTCAATGGTATGTATGTTTAACAGGGCTTCAATCATTTCATGTTCGTTTGAAACAATATATCCGTTTTCGCCATTTACAATAATTTCGGGAACAGAACCTCTGTTAAATGCTATAACAGGTGTTCCGCAAGCCATGGCTTCTACCATTACCATTCCAAAGGGCTCATCCCATTCTATAGGAAACAACAAAGCTTTGCACTGCCCCAGATACTTGTTTTTCTGCTCATCGTTAAGTGCACCCAGGTAAATGATATCTGAATTATTGAAATGCGGTTCTATTTCTTGTTTAAAATAGGCATAATTATCTGCAGTGTTGGGGAGATTACCGCCAATTAAAAGGCGGTGACCTGTTTTTTTAGCTACACTGATAGCCGTATGTAAGCCTTTAATTTTATCTAATCTTCCCAGAAACATCAGTGGAGCATCTTCTTCAATCGTTTGGTTGAGTTTATAATCGCTGAAGTCTATTGCATTATAAACTGTTTCCCATTTTCCGGCAACATTGCCGGTAGACACACAGTAATTGCTGCAGGCAGTGAAATATAAATTTTGATTCGGCAGCTTATTAATTAACCTGATTCCTTTGGCAGAGACCGGCCTTCCATATGTCATTATTTTTTTTGCTGCTGAGTTTAATACAGGAAGCAGGTATAGTAAACGGCCGAAATTGTGAATTACATCATAGTCTTTTACATGGTTAATCAGGAAATTCCAGGCCATAAACAGCTCTTTGCTTTTTTGAATTTTTGAACGGTTAAGATCGTTTACCCCAAAACTGAAAGTTTTACCCTTAATATTAGAGTCAGGACCGGCTAACAGACTTACTTCATGCCCAAGCTGATTATAGGCATCGGCAAACATAGACACCAGCCTTTCGTGTCCGCCGTATAATTTTGGAGGGACGGGAATCCCGGGATCCATAATCAGGAGAATTCTCATCCGTAAACTTCCTCCAGTATTTCAAGCATTCTTTTTCCGCTTTTTTCGAGACTAAGGTTTATGATTACAAAATCCCTTGGCTCATAAATTTTACGTTCGACGTTTTCAATAAATAAAAGAAATACATTATAGAAATCAGCAATATTCTTAAACGTCAATCCACAGCTTTCGTCAAAAAAAGGTACAGAGGTAGCTGGAATTACGGGGTTTCCCCATTTAAACCGGTTAGGATCTAAACAAAATCCCTGATCCCAGGCCAATACAGGTACATTCATCGACATGGCTTCGCAGCAGGCAAAACCCTGACTTTCATGTTCGCAGAGAAAAATCATCATTTTGCTGCGGTTTAATAAATTAAAATATTCATCCTCATTGTAAAATCCGTATTTTATCATTTGATAATTCAGACCTTTGGTTTCTATTGATTTTATAATAGGCTTAAGCAAGGTTTCATCCAAAATTTCCTGATTCCATCTGATCTTATAATAGATTAAAACATCAATTTCTTTCTCAATTTTAAGGGGTTTCCATTTGTCTGTTTCTATTCCGGCAAACCAGTTGTCGCAAATGGTTTGGCCAAAATATGGTTTGTAAACCTGAGTTGCCCAATCTGAGTGCTGAAGGTATTTTACAACGGGAAAATCGGTACATAAGGTAGGCCACTCACTTGGGTGGGTCATAAGGCCAATACCGGCGATAATTTTATTGCCCCTATCGTATTTTTTTAAAACGTGTTTTCCACTTCCTAAAACAATCACCTTATCATCTGGTTTCAGTTGTTTAAAATCCTTATTAACTTTGTAAGGGATGCCTGACAGGGTAAATGATTTGCATAAATTAATAAATACCTTTTCTACACCTCCGGTTTTTTTTCCTTTAATTAAGTTTCGTAAAATCGGAATGATGAGTCCGTCACCCTTGATATACCGGTCATTTTCAGGCTCTTGTTTATAGTAAATACAAATATCTTTAGCCATTTTTAATTGATATGCGTTTAGAAAACTTTAATGCAGGTCGCTCAATTGCAGCGTAAAATAAGTTAGCTATAAGTGTACATAATATAACCAGTATGAGTATTAGAAGGTAAATGTTTAATTGAAAGTGTTTAAGGTAATCTGCCAGATAAAATCCTGCCAGTGGATGTGTTAAGTAAAGTGAGTAAGAAATACGGCCAAAATAATCAGTAATGATATTGCGAAATGAAAGATGTAATATCGCTAACGCACTAAAATAACCTATACAACCTGTTAAAATTGATATTGAGCAAGATAAAAAAAAACATAAACCAAACAGTAAGATATGTCCATAAAGTATGGAGATTCTTTTTTTATAAATAAGCAATGTTAATATTCCGAAACCAAAATAGTGTGCACTATGAAGAATAAAGCCATAGTTATTTTTAAGTTGGATAAAATATCCTGTCATTGAAATCAGGAGGATAAAAAATACAATTACTTTGATGTTTTTATTGATAATCAGTCCTATAGTCAATCCAATAATCAGATAAAACTGGAATTCAATTCCAAGTGTCCAAAACACACCATTATACCATTTATAGCTATCTGAGAAGGGAACAAGATAAAATATATTATAAAGGATTCTTACGATATTGAATTCATGGGTTATTAGAATCGTGATCATTATAATAGCTAAAACCGGCGGATCTATTCTAAGCGATCTCCGGGCCAGATATCTGAAGAAATTCCTGATAGTATAATTACTGTTCCATAAAGAATACGGAATTATAAATCCAGATACAACAAAGAATATTGCAACTCCTTGTTGTCCGTAAGTAAGCAGCTTAGAAACAGGATAAGCATTTAAACCAATAAAATAATGTAAGTGTACAATACAAACAGCCATGCTCGCAATTGCCCTTAGTACATTTATTATCGGAACGTATTTTTGTTTGTTAGTTTCCAGTTTAAAGTGATGATTTGATTTTTAATATGGAAGAAGGAATTGAGAGCGTATTTAATGCTTTTTGCTGGGCATTCATTCTCAGGTTTTTGCGCTTGCCAGGCTCCTGTTGTAAATGTTTAAGCTTTTCTATTAATTCTTCCTGATTGCTAAAAACTTCAATTTCCTTTCCAATCTCATACATGCTTTCCAGTCCTGGTGTAAATTCTGTAAGATAACAGGCACCAAGCATTGGTGCTTCAATATCACGCAACCTCGAGTAGGTATTTGGTTTGTGTATTGGGTAATTATAACCCGGATAACGGTTAATACCCAGAACAATCCGGCTCTCCCTTGTAATTCGGATATAATTTTCGAAATCAGGTTTAGGTTTGACCAACTCTTTTAATTCAAGGCTTAAATTTTCTTGTTTGCCTGAGTATAAGATTTTGTTTTTAAAAGCATAAATGCCGTTTTTACGAATAAAATCTTTCTGGTTAATTAGCTTTTCATAAAGGGATTGTTTTTGAAAACAATGTGTTGATGATTCTTTATCTTCCCATCCGGTTCCGTAAATATCAATTTCAATATTTGAATTTAACTTTACAAATCTTTCAAAGAACAACTGTCTCTGAACATCTTTCGAGCCTATAAAAGCAATGTTAGTTGATTCATGTTCAGGTACTGATCTGTATTTATAATCTACCCACATTGGCATAGGCAAATGGATGTATCTGAAACCTTGCTTTTTATACATTTGCTGCGCCTGATATTCTGGTACCCAGCTTAAATCAAAGACACCAAATTCATTGGGAATCTGCCTGAATTCCCTGATATGATCACAAAAAAAATTAACACAGGGGATTCCCATTTTTTTAATTTCTTTTATAGAATCTGCATCAATCTGAGCGGGATAAAGGTAACTCAAAAATAAATCCACCCTGTTTTTCTTCAAATAACTTATTGTTTTCTTCCAGGTGTCTTCTTTCCATCTTTGAAAGCTTTCTTTCGATTGCGGTACTAGTCCAAAAGCCCAGTCAACCGCCGGTGCTTCCACCCAGCTATTCCCGCTTTCTTCAATACCATTTTTAATGTAATATTCCCAAAAGCTATATGCAGGAATGGGGTGATCGGGCTTGCCTTGCAAAAATGAGAGAAAGATTTTCAAATGTTTATTTATTGATCTTGTTTTGCAAATACTACTCTTCTTCTGAGTGTTAGAATGTATGAGGTATTTCTAAATCCTAAAATTTTGTACAGAATTTTTTTCAAGCCTTCACTCTTAATTTTAAACTGTGGTTTTAAGGTTTTTATCCATTCAAACGTTTCAGTTGCATCCTGAATACTGAATTTGGCAATCCACTCTGTTAATGGCCACAAAATATTTATAGAGGCATCTAATCTGCGTTCTGTCAGTTCGCCCTTTTTATTTAAAATACCCAGAATATCTTTATAGATATTTAAGTGCTGAAAATTTTGAACTGCCTGTTTTAAATTGGTATTGAACTGTAGTCTGCTGTTATTATGATGTCTGTGCCTGAGTGCAAATCCCTGATGTATCTGGTATTTTGGTAGTTTTAAAGCAACTTCTAAAATAAATCTTCTGTCATCACGATAAGCAAAATCGGGCCGGTGCGGAACATCTTCAATAAAACTTTTCCGGAAAAGGTATGCCGAATAATGAGAACTATCACATTCGCCAAGTTGCTGTGCAATAAAATCATCACAAAAAAACCAGGGGTGTTCCCTGATAACCTTGTCCGATACATCAATAACCAAATGGCCGCTTACTACAACATCTGCTGTTGTTTGTTCGGCAATTTGAAATTGTTCTTCATTTGCACCTTTACTAAGGATGTCGTCTGAGTCTAAGAATCTGATATATTTTCCATTAGCTATTTTAAAACCCGCATTAACCGCCCAGCACTTGCCCAGATTATTTTGCCTGATAGAAATAATGTTTTTTTGCTGTTCCAGCCATTCCCATGTTCCGTCTGTACTACCATCGTCAATAACAACGATCTCAATATTTAACAGTTTGGACGTACAACTTTTAATAGTTTCCGGCAAACTCCATAGCCTGTTATACGACGGAATGATTATACTAATATCTATCATGAAACCCGGTTAGATATTTTAATCTTTCTTGTGCCAAATGCTTTGCGAAAAACCGGGCGGAGTACATTTTTCATTCCAATCTTCAACCTTCCGGCCCAATTTATTGTTATTAATCCTTTCATATTGGTTAAAACTGATAGTTTGTTGTTAACCATTTTTGAGAGTTTGTAAGCCTCATATTTATATTGATAATCATCTGTATAATAGCCAACGAAATGAACAACGAGGGGCTTAACAATATGAAACGGATACCACGACTGATGTAATTTATGGGGGGCTTTGGGGTTGATCAGTAAAGAAGTACCCTTTGTTACATTGATTTTGTAATATCCCGGACAAGCCTGGGGATCGCTTAGTATTGTTCCGTCATCTATTATTGGCGATTGTCCGTTTAGCTGCATTGAAAGACTCATCAATACCTCGTCATTGGGACTGTTTCTAAGTCTTTTAAAACCAATCTGGTCATAAGTACGTTCCAGTTCTCTGGCTTTCGAGTAAACCTGTTCAGCAACAGAACCTTTTTCTAAATAATATATTCCACCATTAAACTTTGGAAGATGTGGTATTTCAAACTGACTGCATATATCTGCTATATTACCAAACCATTCTCCAGATTTAATGTAATTACCGATAACAGAAACCTGATGCCCGCTGAATTTATCAAATACCCGGTTCAGGCTCCCAAATATTAAACAGTCGCTATCTATAAAAAGTGTTTGCCCTTCGGGGGCTAACTTATCTAAATGTAACTTGGTAGAGAAACCTGTTCCGAGCTCATTTTCTTTAATGGCTATAACATTCACATATCGTTTAATATCGGCAGGAAGGTGTTCTCCCATGTCTGTAACCAGATAAAATCCGATATCATTATCTCTGTTCCAAATATAAAACGATCTGGCTAAATTAATCGCAAGCTCAAGATACACTCTTTTATTTGTGGCAATGGTTATTACGTTTCTTTTAGCTTGTGCCATTTATAATTTTAAGTCTTATAAAACTAACTAATCTGGCTGCTTTCCACCCAAGTAACTTACTGATCATTTTACTGTTAGTACCACCACTATAACCAAATTTTTTATTGCTTAATGTTCTGCTTTTCTTTATCGCTTTAGCTGAAAGCGTTTTATCAAGAGGGTATGAACTGAGTGCTAGTTCCCAGTAAAATCTTGAGAATATTATATCGATAATGCCAGGAGAAACAAATTTATTCAAATGGTCATATTTTAGTCCGATAGAATGATATATACTCCCGAAAGCGCTATGGTTTGTAGCATTTGATAGTGATACTAAATTTTTGTGTTTCCTGTAATAGTTTATACCCTTATCTGCAAATTTAATACCCGAAGAGTTAACTAAAACCCTGCAAAAAAACTCTCCGTCATCATCAGTAGTCAGCTTTTCATTCCATAAACCAGCTTTATGAATTAATGTTAGGGGTACTAACCATGCATTGGGTTGTATCATTCCACCAAAACCAGGCAAAATATCTGATCCTGAATATAGTTTGATTAGGAAATCAATTGGATCAGCAATGTCTTTACTATACCATTCATTTTGTGGAAGGTATTGAAAAGGATCTGTTCCATCATCAAAATGTACAGTATGGCATAGTGAAAGGTGTTCTTCAGAAGTACTCAGAGATTTAACCTGAGTAGCTATTTTTTCTGTCCCCAGTATATCATCTGCATCTAGAAACTGGATATATTTTCCCCTAGCTGCTTCCAAACCCTTGTTTCTTGCGGCAGAGGCACCTTTGTTTTTCTGGCTGATTACTGTAATCCGTTCATCATTAAATGAATTTACGATATTTAAGCTGTTATCTGTTGATCCGTCGTCAACCACAATTATTTCTTTATTTTCCCATGTTTGATTTATGGCAGAATAAATACAATCCTTTACAAAATCTTCTGCATTATAAAGTGGAATAATAATAGATACGAGTGGTTCTGTCATACTAAATTTAAATCTACCCTGCGGCGATAGAGCCACAAATAAAATCTTACGCCAAAAAATGAAGTTAATATTTCAGAAAACTTTGAATCAGGAATAACATGCAGACCTAAACTGAACGATAGTTTTCGTGCCTGCAGGCTTAATGTTTTATGATTTTCGCGGTAAAAATAATTAGATAAACGTGCTGCCTGTAAGGCAAAAACAGGATGATATTGAGGATGCATTCTTTTAGCATAGGCATCAATACATTTCAGTTTATCAGCCAGACATTGTGTCCAGTTTTGATGTGAAAACGATGTGCTGTGCTCTAATTTAGTAACCAGGAAGTGATCTACGTTTTTGATCCGGTAATTATTTTCGGCCAAACGAATATGTAAATCGGGATCTTCGTTGCCTTTTAAATCTTCCCAAAATCCGCCAATTTTATTTAAAGCTTTTTTACTGTATAAACCCATACTTGCAAAGCCTACATGATTTAAGAAATAAGCTAACTGATCATTTGCTTCAGCAAGATTTTGATATGTGATGTTCCCAAGATTTTTGGAACGGTCTTTTCTGTCAAGTACGTAAGCATTAGAAATAAGCTGAACGGATTCATCTTCAAGGTGATTACGCATGATTTCAACAAATTTCTCATCAATCAGGTCATCTGAATCGTGGAAATGGAAAAAATCACTTGTGCTGGCTTCAATCATCCGGTTTCGTGCGTATGCTGGTCCACGGTTATTTTTGCCGGAGATAACTTTAGCTCCCAGTGATTTCGCTATTTCAATGGTATTATCACTGCTTCCATCATCATAACAGATAATTTCATCAAAGGGAACACTTTGCTTTCTGATGCCTGTAAAAAGTTCAGGCAGATATTCAGCAGAATTATAGCATGGAATTAGAATGGCAATTTTCATTTGTACTTAATCGAATTACTCAACTTTCTGTGTATCTCATCAGGATTAAAATCAGTATCCGCGTATTTTTGAGCCTGTAACTGACAATTATTCCAAAAATCGCGGTTATTTAATTTTGCAATAGTAGCTGCTATATTTGCCGGTTCTCCGGTATTTTCGTAGGTAAGCCATTTATTTTCTACAGCCCATTTACCTATACTGCTCTCTGGTGGAGCAATAATAATAACAGGTAGTCCAAGCTTGCAATATTCAACAAATTTACTCGGAAAACTGGTAAACATTCTGAATTCCTTATCTGGTTTAAATGAATAAAATACCAGTAAAACATCTATACTAAGTGAAAGATAATTTAACAGTTCTGTAACTGTGTCAAACCGTTCAATAACCTTAACGTTGTTTCCAAATGAGTAAATATGTGCTGAAAGTTTTTCGGGCAGGTTAGTAATTAACTGAAGATGTGCATTCACTGTTTTAGCCGCCTTAACAATATTTTCAATGATCTCAAGATGGAGATCATCAAAAATTAATCCCGAATTACCTATTTGTAATTCAGTAAAATTCACATCTTCAAACTTTTTTGCACCGAAACTCCCTGATTCCGGAATAGGATATAAAAGCTCGCCCGCTCCTGCACCATACTTTTCTAGGAGTAGAGCCATAGGTTTACTAACAGGGAAAAAACAGGTTGTGGTCTTAATAATGCAATGCAGTTGATGATCTGATAAAAGCCTGTATTTTTTGAAATAATTAAAAACCGAATCATCGTGAAATATCATGTAAAGATTAAGGCCTTTTTTTTTTGATATTTTATACGCCAATAAGTTTGAATACTCCCCAAATAATGATAAAACTGCAGCTGGCTCATTTGATTGAATCTCCTTGCGTAAAGCCCTGTACATCATATTAATTCTGAGCTGCGTAAGCCACGGAGTTAATTTGCGCAGGGGAGGGTGCCACCACTTTTTTGGTATGTTGATTTCTTCAAATCCAAAATCATTTTTAAATCTTCCGGTGTTGATAATAATAACTTTAACACCTTCTTCCCTAAATCTTATAAAATGCCGGAGCAGAACCTGTTCACCTGCTCCCAACCCACCTTTATCTTTTTTGAGATTAAGATTATTTCCTATAAAGTATATTTTCTTCAAGTGCTAAGAATATGGAGCTTCGGTTGCTTTAGTTAAATAAGAGTCGAGTTTAGTGATAATGTTCTGCCAGATAAATTCTCTTTCTGCATATGAAGAAGACTTTCTGCTCAGTTTTTCCAAAATGGACTCATTATCGATAATTTTATTTATAACCGATATTGTTTTACTGTCATTATCAATTGGAATATTAAAGCCGTGTTGGCCAAAATCTGTTAATGTATTAAAGGCATATATTTTATCGCTTAATACTGGTACAAGGCCAAAGAATATTGCTTCAACGCCTGCATTAGGGAAACCTTCATGTTGTGAGGGCATCAACAATATTTTAGACCGATTGTAAAGTTTATATAATTCAGTTGGCTCAGTAAGATTACCTATAAATATAATTTTCTCTTTCAAATAGGGATTCTTCTCAAAGAAAAAGATTATTTCTTTCTTGAAATTTTCCTCAACAGGACCAGCCAGAATTATTTTCCAGTATTTTAAATTCATTTGTGGAGCTATTCTTAATATAAGCTCTGTGTTTTTTTGCTGGCTTCCAACTCTACCTACAAAAAGAATAATATTTTCCTTTTCATTGTATTCGAGCTTTTTTATAAGAAACCTGATTTTTAAATGATCTACTCCGTTAGGAATCTGAACTGTTTTATTCGCAAGTTTTGGAAATCGGGATTGAAAATATTTCAAACTGTATTCCGATTCAGCAGATAATAAATCTATCGTTTTATAAAATACAGGCATTAGAAACACAGAATAAAGGAATTTTTTAATAGAACCCAAAAAACTATTGGTGTTAAAAAAGCTTGTTTGGCTCTTATAAAAATCAACATCGATGTCTAATTTTATATATACTTTTCCTTTTGGGTTTTTAAGTTTATACAATAATGTATAAAAGATATTTTCTGCTGAAAAATGAAATAGATTTAAAATGTCAATTTTTTTTGATTCTGATAGCAGATAATTTACAATCGACTTCTCATAAAACTTACCTCTACCCAAATCAGGCATAAAATGAAGTTTTAATCCATTTACTTCAGACTTTAGGTATGGATAATCGTTATTAATAACATTTTCATCTTTTGGCGGATGCTTAACAGGCCCTTTTGATCTTCCTCCACTTAGTGTAAAGTAATAACTAACCAAGGTAGCATCGTAACCCAGCGTCCTGTAAGCATGATAGGGTATTTGGCCTGTATCTTTCCTCAATTCCAGGTTTTCAATATGAGAAACTATAGTAACAAATCTCTTCTTATTCAATTGAATATCCTTCCGCTTCTATATGTGTTTTCCAAAATTCCGGGCTGTATCGCATAAACGCATGGCATCCGAAGGGAAGTTCTTCTCCGATTGCCATGAAAGTTTTTTCAGGATCTAGTTCTATTGAAAATCTGGCCGCTTCAATTTCCGGAGGTAGTTTAAATATTGGGAACAGAACATTTCCCCAGTACTGGAAAAAATTATCTTCCATGAGTGTTGTCCATGATCGGGCACTTCTGTTACAAATAGTTAACAGCCTTAGCGTACTGTTAATATTTCTTAACGATAATCCTCCATTGCCTAAATGCCGGTACCTGTAGAAAGGAATATTCCACGAATGCAAATAATCTAATAACCGCCTGTATTTGGTTAATACCTTAATGGGGTAGGTGTTTAAATCTACATAAAGGTAGGGTGCACCTATGTAATCATAACCCTTATTGCACCAGTAGGTCAGCTCATCCTTAAAAACAAATGCATCCAGCTGATAAGTCAGGATATATTTAAAATCTATAAACCTTTTATAAAATGATTTGCTCAACATCAGCTTATTGTACCCAGCTATATCCGCAAAATATTCGTCATTAAAACGCTCTGTTACAAAAGGTATCTTTTCCTCACAAAATTTTTCATAATTTTTTGTATCTAATGAATTAGGAGCAAAAAAGATTATTGGGTAATTACCTAGTTTTTTGATCACCTGAGACAGAGATATCTGTTCTATAGGATCGATCTGAATTTTATAGATCGGAATAGTTACTGCAACCAGATTCTTCAATTTTTTTGTTTTATTTCTTTACGTAACAGTGAAATCAATACCTCGGTTCTTTTTGTTCTTCCCATGCTATCAAGATGATTGACAGTGTCGAAAAATAAACTGTCAGGAAAAACAGATTCGTAAAAAGATCCCAAAATCTTCACTTTCAGATTTTTTCTTAAGTATTTCTGATAACTCATGAATAGGCTTTTGTTTTTCTTAAACTCAGAGATTGGATAAGGAGGATTTATGTAGTAAACTTTAGCTAACTTTTCATCAGCCAGCTTTTTAAAATTGTTTAATAGTGAGATTTCTCTTTCATAATGAGTGGTAAAGCCACCTCTGTCATTAAGCTGTTTAGGTTTTATATTATTTAAATGGCTGATGAGATCTCCATATTGATTAAAACCTTTGCTGAAGTAAACACTGGTAGAGTCTGAAATAGTTTGATTTTTATTTAGAACAAAGTTTATTTTTTTTCCATTTAAAACAGTGCTCTGTATGCTTAAAACTGATTCAAGTATGCCAGCCTTAAATAATTTATAATACTGCAATGGTGTTCTTATGCCATTAATTGCAGATGGTTCATAGAACAATGTTTTAAATATGGCCTGATAGTTAGGTGCAGATGGAAATTCAGACACAATTACAATGTCGCCGGGGGCTAAATGTTTCCTTATCTGATTGATATCAAATTCTAATCCGAAAGCAGCACCTATAGCCATATTTACCACAGGCATTTTTAACGAATCCCCAATTTTTTTTGAATCTACACCGAAAGCAAGATTAGATCCGCCAATCAGAATTACTTTTGGAGAGCTTATTGAAGTCAAACGGTTAGTTTTCTGTCTGATTGAGAGGAAATAATCGTTTTCAATTGGGATTATCGGGTTGTAATAAAAAATTGATAAACAGCTAACAAATAATAAAATTGATAGAAGTAAAGAATGCTTTATTAAATTATACACTAAGTTAAAATTGAAAATAAATAAAGCTATTGTCCGACTTATAGAACCCAAAAATAACTATACTTATTATAATCAAATAACAGCAAAAGAACTTTATAATTACTGATGATTGATTAAACAGGGTTAATATTTTTGTCTGATTAAGTTCAAAAATAAACAATAAGCATATACTAAAAACAGCTATCAGAAAATGCTTGTTCATACCCTTAAACTCGGTTTGGAATTCCATGATAGTATGCTCCAGTCTCCAGTTTCTAAAAATATTTGAAATGATGTATATTGAATCTTTTAGTGTCGCAGATCTAAAAAATATCCAGCAAAATGAAGTAATGCAAAAAGTGATGCATATTTTTAAATACTGAAATTTCATTGTCCGAATCGCAGGAAATGCTCCATTAATAAGGTGGTTAATACTTACTATAATTCCATGTAAAGTGCCCCAGATAATAAAATTCCAACTTGCACCATGCCATAACCCGCTTAGTGTGAAAACAACCAGTGTATTTCTGCTGGTTACATATCTATTTTTTTTCCCTCCTCCCAAAGGAATATAAACATAGTCTCTGAACCATGTGGATAAAGAGATATGCCATTTCCTCCAAAAATCTATTACAGACATTGATAAATATGGACGATCGAAATTGCGAACAAGCCTGAAGCCAAGTATGGATGCTGTTCCTATAGCAATATCAGAGTAGCCCGAAAAATCACAGTAAATTTGAATACTAAAAAATAATGTCCCTGTAATGATAAGGGGTGCATGAAAATGGTCGGGATAATCATAAATTTTATCCACAAAAAATGCCAGTCTGTCTGCTATTACAATTTTTTTGAAAAGTCCCCATATTATTAACATAATTCCTCTTTTTATTAATAAGATATTGGGTCTGTGTTCCTCCTTAAATTGATAGAGAATATTTTGAGGTCGCTCAATCGGGCCTGCTACTAACTGTGGAAAAAACATTACATATAAAGCATATGTAATTAAATTTCTTTCAGCAATCTGATTTTTTCTACTTACTTCAATAATGTAACTAATGGCTTGAAAGGTATGAAAGGATAATCCAATTGGTAAAGCTATTTTTAGAAATGGAAGAGGATTATTAAACCCGAAATTTGATAAAATGAATGTAAAGTTCTCATTAATAAAGTTATAGTATTTGAATATTAATAAAACCGATAAGTTAGAAAATATACTTACTATTAACAGTAGATTTTTTTTGTGCCTGCTTGATGTTTGCTCTATTTTTTTAGCCAAAAAGAAATCCAGTATTATTGTTGCTGCAAGTATTAATATATATTCTGGTTTAAAGAACATATAAAAGAAACAACTTCCTGATAAAAGAAAGAAATTTCTAAATGTGAAAGGAAGATAGAAGTAAACTAATATTACAACGACAAAAAAAACAAGAAAATCAATCGAGGTAAATAACATTAAATTATTTGTAAAGGATTTTCAGCTTCGGCATAAGCATCCGGACGGGTTAGTGATTTAAGAAATGAATTATGGATTTTTTCCGGATTAAATTCATTTTGAGATAGAGCTATTGTCAGATTTGAATAGTATCTCCAAAAATAATTTAACTTTAATAATTTTAAAGATTCAGCTAAATCTGGTAAATCAGATTGGGTAAACAATAATGGCCATTCTTTTTTTTGCATAAACTTGTAAAATGAACTTTCCTGCGGGGCTATGCAAATAATGGGTAAGCCTGTATGAACAAATTCGACAAATCTACTTGGAAAACTATCAATTGCATAGGGGTTTTCTTCTAATGTTAGTCCATAGTAAAGGACTAAAGCACTACAGTTATTTACTGCATAATCCAGCGCCATACTACTCGTATCAAAAAAATCTATCCGCTTGAAATTATTGTAATTCAGAAAGGGATTTAATATAGGATGATCATAATAAATAACAGATAATTGGTCACTATCGTCAAATACATTGTTCAATAGATGATCGAAAATATATGGAGTATGATAATTAACCGTTCCTACATGCAGACAGTTTACAGACAATTTCATTTCTTCCCTCCATAAAGCTTTACCTGCGTGTCCGCATGGAACTGGTAGAAGTACTTGTGTTTTTTTTAAGAAAGAGGTGTCAAAGTAGCTAACAAGATCAGCTGTTACGGGTAGAATTTTTTCAGCACTATTTAATACCCGGGTGGCATATTTTTTTATGGGCTTTTTATCTTTTTCAACACTGTTTAGCCAGTTGTCGTGTATAAAAACGATAAAACTTAAATTTAACTTTTTGGCGTAATTAGCAGCGGTAATGCTAAACACACTGCTCAAAACCCCTATAACAGCAACCGGACTGACGCCTTTTAAAAGTTTATTAATTTCGTTGGCCCACAAAATATTTCTATACCATACAAGTGCAGATAATGACCATGAAAACGGAGGCCAGTAGCGTTTTCTCAGTGGAAATGTGTGCACGAAAAAATTCTCGGGATAATGGTCAGTAATCTCCTGATTAAAAGCATACTCAGGGATTACAATATGAATATCCCAATCTTTTAGTGCTAAAAAATGCCTCAGGAAGACAACACGCCCCGAAATACCCTCTGCGGGTAATGAATCGTGAATAAATACAAGACTTTTTTTCATTAAGAATTTAATGCTTTAGGCATTTTTTTAATTCTTGGGTAACCGCTTGTCCTGCCACCTTCCAGTTTAACCGTTTATGGTAAGCCTCAAGTGCTCCCTCGCTTAATTCCATGTATTGGTCTAAATGAGTATGGAGTGTGATAATATATTCTGCATAATCATCAGCGGGTGCATGGGTTTCAAAAAGCTGGCCGTTTATTCCGCTTTTAATAATTGTAGGAATTCCCCCTGTTTTCGTTCCTAATACCGGCAAACCGTAGGCATTGGCTTCTGCATAAACCAAACCGTAACATTCTGCTTTAGAGGGCAAAATCAGAAAATGAGAATTTCTGAGTAAATTTTGAAAAGCTTCATTTTGTACCTCATCTTCTTTATTTAAAAAACCTGGCTGATTAACAAAATCAGGCTTGTCTGCTGCAGAAAAAGGTGTACATCCTACTATAGTTAACGTAGCCTCAATATTTAAATCATTTAATTTTTTTGTAACTTCCAAAGCTAAGGGACCTCCCTTTCGTTCCCAGTAAACCCCGACAAACAGGAGGTTAATCTCTTGTAATGTTTTTCTGCTAATGATTTTTTTAATTTCATCATATTCCGGAGCAAAAGTTATATTGGCACCGAAAGGCACTACTTTTATTTTATCGCTATCTATATTATAATGCTTTTGAGCTGTTTTGGCTGCCCATTCCGATGAAAAAAATATTCTTGCTGCATTATCATATGCCTTTTGTTCGAGTGCATTCGCCCTGCTAATGGTTTCAGGATGTAATAAGCTAAAGTCGCTATAATAATCAAGCATTCCTGCAAAACAGGCATCAACCCAAAAAGCCTTTGGTATATCTGCCGAACATGCAGCTATAATCTCTGATGAATTGCTGAACAGAAATTCAGGCGTGTTAACCTTGTCCAGTTGCTTATTAATCTGAGATGTATATTGCTTATTTATGGCAGGGTAGCGTTGTGGCTGAATAAATTTGCCGGTAAACTTAGGATAGAGCTTTTGTTTTAGCCAGAATACAAAATTAGATCGGATATCAAATTCGTGAATATAAATTAACTCGTTTCCCGCATCTTTTAAAGAACAGCCTATAAAATGTGTTGTGCCCGACCAGCCGCTTAAAGAATGAGGATTATCATTTGTGATGTATGCAATTCTCATTAACTTATAAAATTAAGCAGAGTATCTTCAAATAAAGCCGGGTCAACCTTTACATCAGCGTAATGTGCATAAGTCATATTATCATCAGCCGGTTTACATGATAAATAATAATATGAGTGATTTAAGGCAGAGGCCATAATAAAATAACAATTCAGGTCTGTTTCCTTTTCAATTCTCAGTTCCAAAACTTTGCCCTTTTCATGCATAAACAACATATTTGTTAAACCCGCACCATGTATTCCTATTAGGTATTTACAGTGATACATTATTTCGAGCTGTTCTAAAAATGAATGATCCTCAAAGCAGATAATTTTAAAGCCATTTGCTTCTAAACATGTAAATAGCTCGTTTTCATTTTGGACCTTTCGCTTATTGGCTTTTTCTCTTGAAACATAAATTTTTTGGTAATGCAAGCTGTCCTTTATCTTTTCTCTTAGTTTTTTAGAAAGAGAGCGAATGATTTCGGGATTGAAATATCCGGTAGGGGCAGTATAAGATGGTATTACTATTTTCCCCGAAAATATAATTTCATTAAGTTTAATGTATCTTATATCCTCAAATCCCAATAACGCCAAAGTATCCGAAATATATAAATGTCTGAAGCTTTCGGGTATAATCACTGTACTGGATTTAACGTCTAGGGTATCCAATATTTTGATTAAACGTGGCAGGGAGTCGCAGCACCAGTGGAAGTAATTTTCAGACCAATCGTTAAAAGCAACGATTTTAGTATTCGAACCTAAATCTATTTTAAACTTTTTGTTTAGCAGTTCTTTTAGTATAAAATTAGTATTAGGCTTCTGTCTTCCTTCAATTAGTAAAACACTTTCATCAATTGATCTTAAACCTAAATTAAAAACATTGCCATTTGGGTGAATAAAACCGGCAATTAGTTTGCTGATTTTAAACGGAGATATTTTATAATTTAGATACTGCTTAAATAAATAAGAGTCATCAGCTTTTAAATTTAAAGGGATATTTACTTTTATTTCTGATTTACTCATTAAGTTTTAAAATGTAATTATATCAGTTTAGTCTAGTTTCTTGAGGCGCTAATTCTCTTATTAAATTTATTAATTAATAATTGCCCAAGTTTGATTCCCTTTAATTCTATAAATGTCTAGGTTAGATAACCCAAAAAACTACATATGATTAGCGTGAGGAGAAATCTGATAATACAATCAACTACAACTATTCCTGTGTAATATTGTAAAGAATATTGCTTAAATGCATTTAAGATGTACCAGTGTAATGAATAAATGCTAAAGCTCAATTTTCCAAGATTTCCAGTCAATGTATTAACCAGAATAATGAATCGGAATTTCGAGGTAAAAAAAGAAAATAATGTTAGAAATATCTTTTTGCATTAATTCCTGAATTTAAGAAGAATTATTTTTTTCAAAATTCTTCTAAATGGGTTTATCAGTAAATGCCCAAACTTATAATCAAGTGACATTTTGTACATTGATTTTAAATTACTGTTTTCTTCGAGGATACTGATGGGGCTTTTGAAATATTTGGTGTAGGTATCTATATGTTTTAAATAGATAAATAACTTGATTTTTTCAATCATTTCCGGCGTGATTCTGTTTTTCGACTGCGCCTTAATCCGGTAAAAGAAATATAGTTTCTGGATCTGAAATACTTTAGAATCTTCATTTAACAATCTGATCCAGAATTCCCAATCCTCCAGTCCATCTTTCATGCTTTCATCATATCCTGAAGTTTTATCGAAGTCTTCCCTTTTAAAAAGGGCAGTAGAAAAAATAAGGTTACCAACAAGCAATTTCTGATAGGCGTATTTTCCAAGATTCCATTGGTAATTTTCCAGCCCGAATTTTTCTACTAGTGAGTAAACAAGGCTAATCTCCGGGTTTGATTCAATGGTTCTGATACTTACCTCAATATAATCTTCATGAATATAATCATCGCCGTCAAGTGGCAAAATATATTTTCCTGACGATTGTTTTATGCCAAAATTACGTGCCGACGAAACGCCACCATTTTTTTTTTCAAAATACCTGAAGCGGTTATCACGATTAACCCATTTATTAGCTAGCTCATCCGTCTCATCATTGGATCCGTCGTTCACTATAATACATTCCCATTCTGCATAGCTTTGATTAATCACCGAATTTAGGCAGTCATCAAGGTATTGCGACTGATTATAACAAGCTACGATAATACTAACTTTAACCTGCATATCTTTTTGGAAAGCGGATTTTAAAAATGTAATTCAATGCGAGCTTAACAAGGGGAAAAAAACCTAGTACCTGAACGTTTTTCTTTCTGAAAAAGATTTTAGCTGTCTGTATATTCTTTGCAAGGCTTTCTTTTAACAGCATATTTAAAAAATACTGCTGTTTTTTTTGAACATAGTTTCTGAATAGTTCAGGATTGAAAGTTTGCTGATTCCGGTTACTGATTTCGATTTTTTTTAACAATAAAATCCTGCTAAAGATATTATCGTTAAAATCTGTTGTATTATTCGATATACTCCCCGGATGGTAGAAATGGTAATCGGGAGCAAGGGATTTATCAGCCGAATAAAGGAGATTAGTTCTGACTATATTGGTAATAATCTGCTGACTGGACGAGGCCACTTTTGAAACCTGCTGTTCATGTTTCCTGTATCTTAACAAAACGTGAGGCAGATTGGCAAGTTTGCCAGTTTCGGCCACGCGAACCCAAAGGTCATAATCCTCAGCATTTTGCATCGAACTGTTATACTTTAAGTTATTGGTCTTAAAAAAATCTGCCCTCAGCATGGCAGTTGGGTGTCCGATCACACAATAATCCAGTAAACCAATTTTTATCTGGTCGTGATCAACAGGTAGCTCAACAACGACGTTTTCTTCCATTATTTCGAACCAGGTGCCGCAAATGGCGATATCAGGATGCGCCTCCATAAATTCGTATTGCAAAGCAAGCCTTTCGGGATGTGCAATATCATCTGCATCCATTCTTGCAACATATCTGCCGCCTGCAACTTCAAGACCGTAATTTAAATTATATACAATACCTTTATTTGCATCATTCCTGATCAGTTTAATTCTGGAATCGTCAAACGAATTTATAATTTGAAGTGTTCCGTCTGTTGACCCGTCCTCGAGAATTAAAAATTCAAAATTACCATAGGTTTGGGCCAATATGCTTTTGATAGCTACAGCTATATATTGTTCTGCATTGTAAACAGGCATAACAACAGATATCATCCGTTTGGTGGTGTTATCCTTTAGATTTTTATCCAATTTTCAGGAATAATTTTCTGTACACTATTTAATGCCTCGTCTTTGAACCATTGTTTAGGTGCAATAATTTTCTTTTCAGGGTTTTTATTCAGCCATGCACCCCACCAGCTGAAAGTGCTGTTGGCAATAATATTGTGTTTGCAAGCGGTCATTAGCCTTAAATCTTCGTACATAGAGTTGCCAGAAACGAAATGTATTTGCTGATCAGGTAAAATTATATTTTTCACACACCATTCAGGGTCATCTGAGAAGATAAAGTAAACCGGATTTTCCATACTAAGATTCATTTTTTCAATAGCACCTTTATAATAATCCCAGGGCAAAATACCATGTACTTCATTAACAGATGGTTTCAGATAATCTCCCCGCCGTACATGGATGCTGATTGAGTTAGTCGAAGCAATGGAATCTCCAATAGTATCTGCTGATGTTTTTTCAAGATCATTTAAGTCAAAATCATTTACCAATATTGAACGTATAGATTCGAAATAAGCAGGATCCTGAAAATATCCATCCATATAAATTAACCTGGCAGAATTAAGGTCTTTTTTGGAAATAGCATTTCTTAAGGTTATCAGCTTACCAGGTTTTATTTTAGACAAGATTTGTATTAATTTATGTCCCACAGCAGGATATGTGAGTAATCCTGATAAAAAACTATTGGTCTTTAGACTTTTGAATACACTCAACTCATAGCCGCGTGCCGTAAACTCATTACCCGAATGCTTATTCGCATTCAGAAAAGAAAGGTCTATAATTATATTTTTAGGGGTTGTAATTGAACGCGCTGCCGCATACTGAAACATTTGATTACCTAAACCTCCGGAGAGTTTAAGAATTATCTTCGGCATTATATTTTTTCTTAAATAGCTTAATCTGATGAAAATCTTTATAGTTTAATTTTAACCATTCTTCATCTTTGTTCCACCATTCAAGCTTTTGTAGAAATTTAATTTCATCGCCATCGAATCTGAATCTGGTATGTTTTGCAGGCGAACCAAAAACAATAGAATATGGTTGAACATCTTTTGTTACAATACTGCCTGCACCAATTATAGCACCATCACCTATGATAACATCATCAAAAACCACCACGTTAGCACCAATCCAAACATCATTACCGATTGTTGTTTTACCCATTTCCCGAAAGTAGTTACTATCAGAGAATGTTGTGCCACATTGTTTCGATAATGAATAAAAAACGGGGCTTGTTGAAACAAATGTTTTAGAAGGATGCATACCTCCGCCAATTAATACATTCTGTGCAATTGAACAAAATTTTCCTAATTCTGTATTCATGATTGAAACACCTTGAGACAGATATGTATAACTTCCTATTTTTGAATTATAGAGATAACAGTTTTTTCCTATACTAACGTGCTCGCCAAATGTAGTATTATCAATTGTAGCATTCGGCCCCAGTCTTAATGTATTTTTTTTTTCTGTTTCAGAAGGAGAGCTAAAAAAAATACTGAGCATTTTTTTTAGGAATTTTATTGCCATATAGCAGGTGAATTTAGAAAACCTAAATCAGCGGAATTATAAATAGAATGTTCTCCTCCGGTATCTTCAATCTGAAAAGAAATACGGTTTGGAATCTGATCGATAAATTGAATATTTGGAATATGTAAAACAGGTTCCAAAAAATAATTTCCTGGTAAAAGTATCGTTTTAGGTATAATTAGAGTTAGCTGATTATTTTCTTCTCGAAGATTAAAATGAGAAGTAAATAATGCATTTTCATTTGTATCTCTTATAATTATACTGAAAGTAAGATCTGGAATACGATTAGCGTATTGAAACTCAGTTGTTATTTTGATGTCTTCACTAAAAAGAAATACATTCTTCTGTTCATTCTGATGGTTTAAAATTAAAACCGATAATATTTGAGTAGCAATATTTTTTGGTTCCTTTATAAAGGATTCGACGTGACTATTGTGGGCCAGGTATTTTTTTATAGCGTAATTTGTATTTCCTATAAAATCAACAACCCCACTTTTTAATATTATAGAATTGTTGCATAATTGAGCAATACTTCCCATATTATGGCTCACAAACAAAACTGTTCTGCCTTCTCCTTTACTAACATCGCTCATTTTACCCAGACATTTTTTCTGAAATTCGGCATCACCAACTGCGAGTACCTCATCTACAATTAAAATCTCACTTTCTAAATGGGCAGCTACTGCGAAAGCCAAGCGTACATACATGCCAGACGAGTAACGTTTAACCGGTGTATCCAGATAACGTTCAATACCGGCAAAATCTACAATTTCATCCAGTTTACGCTGTATTTCTTTTTTGCGCATACCCAGGATGGAGCCATTTAAGAAAATATTTTCCCGTCCCGAAAGTTCAGGGTGAAAACCTGTTCCTACCTCTAACAAACTGGCTATTCTGCCCTTGCCCGATATTTTGCCGGTAGTTGGCGCGGTTACTTTACTGAGTATCTTTAAGAGGGTGCTTTTACCAGCACCGTTTCTTCCTATAATACCAACTGCATCGCCCTGTTCTATTTCAAAATTAATATCCCTTAAACTCCATACTACATTACTTTCACTCTTAATATGCTGATCGTTACTTTCACCGATGCGCAAAAAAGGATCTTCCTTCCCACGTACCCGTGCATACCAGCGCTCCAGATCGCGACTGATTGTGCCCGTACCGATTTGCCCAAGCTGGTAAGCTTTGCTAAGGTTTTCTACCTTAATTGCTATGTTATTCTTCTGAATCATTAAATGATTAATTTGTTCAGGATTTTAGCGATATTTTTCTCGATATAGCTGAAATATAAAATACTGATGAATATTAAAAAACCTGCAGTCAAGATAGGAAACAATACCTCAAATGGATGGATGAATCCCCCCAACCGGTTAATCATGAGAACACCTATAGGTTCGTGAATCAGATACAGAAAATATGAACAGATTCCAATCTTCACTATTTTTTGATTTTCCAGCAGAGCGATCATTTTTGGATAATATATGAATAAAGCAAATAACAACAACATCAGGGCCATAGCGATTCTGCCAGCTGTATTTTCTATTAAATAAAGTTCAAAAGTAACCATAGTAATCAAAACAGAAATAATGGGCGCAGATATCGCTTTATTTAATTTTTTATCTTTAAACAGAAAGCAAAAATAAGTTCCAATAGCAAAGTAAGGAAGGTTGCTGGCTAGATTGAAATGATAAATAATAATGACCCTTGCTACCTCGAATGCCTTTCTAAAGCCAGCATGTAATATCAACTCGGGGTTGATCTGACTTAAAGATATATATATTATAACTGCGAGGGTAGACAGGACAGAAAAATTGAAAAGAAACTTAGGTTTATTAAAATAATAAATTAAACTGGAGAATACATAAAACTGAACCTCTGGCCAAAGACTCCAATAAGAACCATTTAAGTATTGTGTGAAATGTTCAAAACCCAGTAACTTGAGAAGCACATTAAATGTTAAAGGATTGATAAAAGTGAGGCTGGTAAAGAAATTTTTAAGTTCATGGCCCTCCGGAAACAATAGGTTATTGTCAAAGATATTTAAAATTGTTAAAATGATAACTGATGCAATTAGCATTGAAGGAAACAAACGAATGAATCTTTTTTTCCAGAATGTAATAAAGGTTTGGGTATTGCTTAAGGTATAATAGATTACAAACCCGCTGATTATGAAAAAGAACTGAACACCATACCTTCCAAAAGAAAAATAATTGAAATTATTTTTATAAGGATAGTAGTTAAACCACTGTGAGTAAAAATGAAAGAGTATAACTATTAAAATTGCGATGGCTCTGAACCCATCAAGTATAGCTATCCTGTCTTTTTCTTTATTCATATTTCTCTGCAAACCAGCGCTAAACTGTATCAACAAAATTTCGTTCTACCTTATTAAAAATCACTATCCCAAACAGGAGCAGAGCAATGGTAACCGCGGTAGCATACCCTAAACTGGGCCAGCTGAAACCTCCTTCACCCAAAAAACCGTATCTAAATGTTTCAATAATAGGTGTCATCGGGTTATATTCAATAATCCATGAGTATTTCGGATATTTTTCTAAAGCGGTAGAGAGAGGGTAAATCACAGTTGTGGCATACATTAGCAATTGTACACCAAAACCTACCAGAAAAGCCAGATCGCGGTATTTGGTGGTCAAGGCTGAAATGATCATACCCGCACCCAAACCTAACAGCGCCATTAAAATGACAACCAGGGGGAAAAGGCAAATGGCCCAGCTGACAGAAAAATGTGCCCCTGTAAGCAGGTAATAAGCCATTAAAATCAAAAACAATAACATCTGTACACCGAACCGTACCAGATTGCTTACTACGATACTTAAAGGCATAATTAATCGCGGGAAATAGACCTTCCCAAATATTCCTGCATTATCTCTGAATACTGTTGAGGTTTTTGTGAGGCAATCAGCAAAGTAATTCCATGCAGTGATACCTGCCATATAAAATAATGGCTTAGGGAGTCCGTCGGTGGAGATTCCTGCTAAATTTCCAAAAATAAAAGTAAAAATAATGGTGGTAAATAAAGGCTGGATAAAGAACCAAAGCGGCCCTAAAATTGTTTGCTTGTAGAAAGAAACAAAATCTCTTCTGACCAGTAGCCACAGCAGGTCTCTGTAAGCCCATACCTCATTTAATTTAAGATCAAATAAAGAGCTTTTGGCTTCTATGCTCCAGGTATGTTCGTGCTCGTTCATGATGAATGTATTAACAATTGTTGGAGTTTATTTTGATAATTAGCAAAACCAAAATGCTCAAGAGTTTTTGTTTGTTGTAGAATCGGGTTAGATGGAGTTTCAAGTGCTTTAATAACAGCTGATTGTAATTCACTTAAGCTGAACGGATCAATTAATGTACCCGTTTCGCCATTTAGCAACGCATCTCTGCTACCGTCCTGGTTACCTGCAATCACTTTACAACCACATACCGATGCCTCTATAAAACTAATTCCAAAACCTTCGGCCTTGCTGGGCATTACAAAAATATCGGCCAGTAAAAAATGTCTGCTAATTTCTTCATCAGCAATAAAGCCGGTTAAGGTTACGCGTTGTTGTAGCTGATATTGCTCAATCAGGTCTGTAATGCGTAGCTGTTCCGCTTCATCGGCTTTTCCTGCGAGTATGTAGTGAGTGTTTTCAGGCAAATTCTTCATTGCCCTTAATACCAGGTCATAACCTTTATATTGTTCTTCAGAAGATAATCTGGTCAGGGTAAACAGTATTTTTTTATCCGGAGTTAAGCTATACCGCTCAATCAGTTCAGCCGGTTTACCGAAAATTTGTGGTATCTCAAAAAAGGGATCAAGACAATTGTTGAGGATATGAATCCGGTTCAAAGGAATGTAATGTTGTTTTTGTACCGTATCAGCGGTGTATTGGCTTACTGCCCAGATTTCTGTTTTTTGCTGCAAAAATTTCTTTTTCCAGTTTTTTAATGGTTTCCAGATTTCAATGCCATGCGCAAAAAGAATAATTCTTGTTTTTGGTTTTAACTTCTTAATCAACCAGCCAAAAACAAGCAGGTTAATATGACTCAGGATGACAATTTCTGATTTCAGGCCCTCTCTGATGGTTTTCCAGCCAAATCCTGTCCGGTTTCCTTTGAATCCGCAAAAGTGATTAGCATCGGTATATCTCAGGTCTGCAAAATCATCATACATACTCAGGCATTGATAACTGCCGGTTATATTGCCGGCTTTTAATTCAGCCAGTGCTTTGGTAACCGCCCTGCAAACTTTTTCAATTCCGCCGGTAAACCCAAAAGTATAGAGTGATAAAAACAAAATCCTTTGTTTATGCATGTTGATGATTTGTACTTCCCTTCTCAAATCTCATATCTAACTTCTCACATCTTAAACCTTCCATCTCATATCTTCCATCACAAAGAGCGTCATTACTTTAGACCAATGTAAATCACCATTAACAAAATCAGCTTTTAGTTCAGCTGTTTTCGGGTTATCTGACTTTAGTCCCTTTAAAAAGAATTCATTTGTTTTTAACCAGGTTTGAAAAGGGAATGTAAATCCCATTTTCTTTCTGTTCCAGACAGATTCAGGCAGAATATTTAAAAATGTATCAATGAGAAAACCCTTAGGCTTTTGTTTTTGATATTTGATTTCAGCTGAAGTGTAGTCGAGTAGCTGAATCAGATCCTGATCCAGTAAAGGTACGCGAACCTCCACGCCATGTTGCATACTCATTGCATCGGTATCCTTAAGCAACTGGTTTTGCATGTAAAAATTCACTTCTATCCATCCTGCTTCTTCAGAAGGGCTGAGGTAGGCCGGAGGCTGAGGTGTAACCATCTGTTTAAGTACCGCATTAACCTCGTTAACCTCTATGTTTAAAATCCCGGCAATTTCATCGGGCGTAAATATGCCACGTAAAAAAAGGTATTTGCCAATGGTATTTTTATAAGTGAGGTAGTAGAAACGCTTTAAGGAAGGTTTTTTAAAGAGAATTCCCTTTTTGAGGATAAAACGTGGCAACTTCATCAGGCGCCTTAGCATTTTTATTCTTTTAAAAGAAGGATAACCGCCAAACAGTTCATCTCCACCAATACCCGATAATACAGCTTTTAAGCCCTTTTGTCTGGCGAAATAATTTACAAACCACGAATTAATACCGTCTGCACTGGGTTGATCCATGCTTTTTAAAGCCGCAGGAAGATGCTGATTAAATAAAGCTTCATCAATCAGATATTCAGAATGCTCACTACGGGTTTTTCCGGCTACCAATGCCTGATATGGCTGTTCTGAGAATTGCTGTTCGGAAAAATTGATGGATAATGTTTTAAGATTTTGCTGATCAGGAGTCTGATTAATGCTTTCATCAGCCAACAAGGTAAGTAAGGACGAATCGATACCACCACTTAAAAAAACGCCTATCGGTGCATCCGAAATCAGATGCTGTTGTACGGCTTGTTTCATTGTGTTTTTCAGGGCCTGTTTTGCAATAGTATGATCAGTGCAATAACTTTTCTGATCTTTTTGGTGGTAACAGGTTATTTCTCCCTGATGTATGGCATGATCCCAGACTAAATACGCTCCTTTTTGCAGCATTTTTACCTGTGCAAGCGTGGTGTAAGGCTCGGGGATATGCCCGAATGCTAAGAAGTAAATCTTCCATTCGGGAAGTTCATTAAGCAAAAGACTCGTTTGGCCGAAAGCCTTCACTTCTGAAGAAAACACCAGTTTCCCTGATTGACTATAATAGTAAAGTGGTTTAATTCCCGAAGGGTCTCGTACCAGAAATGTTTTATCTTCCAGCTGATCATATAGGGCAAAGGCAAACATTCCCTTAAGCAAATTAAAGGATGCAATTCCCCAATGCTGATAAGCAGCGAGGATTACCTCTGTGTCGCTTTGTGAAACGAAATTAAATCCCGCTTCAGTTAACTCTTTTCTAATTTCAGGGAAATTATAGATCTCACCATTAAAGGTGATGGTTAAATTGTTGTGATTGTACGACATGGGTTGATGACCGGTAGGGGAAAGGTCAATAATTGCCAGCCGCCGGTGACCAAATGCCAGACCCTTCGGTTCATTAGTATAAATGCCATGGCCATCAGGTCCGCCATGCGCCATTACTTCACACATTGCCTTTACTTCGAGCTGAAGTTGTGCAATATCTGCTTGATGATCAATAATTCCTGCTATCCGGCACATGGCTTTATCTCTAATCTTATATCTAACATCTCCCGTTTTCCATGTTCCATCTCACATTTAACATCCCTCATCACACAGCTTCGCCCTCTCAGTCACATTTTCTTTAAAAAAATGACTGGCAATTTGTAACGTAAATCTCCTCACATATCCCCTCTGAACAAAGTTCAGTATTTTTTATTTGCTTTTAGAATCTCTACGTCAAAACCCAAATATGACCCGATGACTATTCTAACCATTTCATTAATTCAAACAGTTAAACAAATCAGCTAACTCTTCCATCTTCCATTATCCATCTCCCATCTTACATCCCTCAAATAGGTTCCACAAATCCCATGGATGTATTAATCTCAATTGCATAGCCCATATTTTGTAAACGTAAAATAATACGCTGTTTATTATGTAAGGATACCATTTCTGCAATCATATCCTTAAACGGGCCTGCTTTAATCAATACTCTTTGGCCTGGCCGGATATCATAATCAAAAACTTCCAGATCAGCATCTGTAGCGAGCAGGAGTTTAAGGTTATTGATTTGTTGCTCGGGGATGCTGGCGATGTGACCGGAGAAATAAAGGAATCTCGCAATGCCATTCGTCATCAAAACCTTCGCATGTTCTCTGCCGGAAATATACACAAATAGATAAGATTTGATCAATGGTTCTTCTACAATCTTCTTCCGATCACTCCATTGTTTCACTGTTTTTTTTAATGGAAGATAAGCGGTGATGCCTTTCCTCAATAACTCATCATATGCTTTCTTCTCTGCTCTAGAGCGGGTGTAAACTGGATACCATTTGTACTGTTGATCAATCATATTTCACTTCAGGATCTGTGCGAAAATAAGCTACCATTGGGCGTTTCTTCAGTCATTGAAATAACTGGATAAAACTAAATTCGTAAATTTATTCGAAAAAGAAAGAAGATTCTGCCTGAAGAGAATTTAGAAAGGCATTTTTGGTTTTAAACCTCAAATAGGAGAAATAAATACGGGGAACAATCATCATGTCAACTAAGCTTTACAATTAAATCTGTTTGGATTCGCAGAAACGAAATCAAAAGTAATGAATTAATAATAGAGTGAGGTTGACTACAAATTTTAATCTTGCTTTTTGTCAAAAAGCTTTTGTTATTAACTTTATACAAGACTTACAGATATTATGGTTCCGCTGTTGCCGTTGTTCACCCATTCTCTACTCTTTGTTAACCCATTCTTAACCCCAGGGGTTACCAATGGGTTAACAATAGGTTAATAATGGGTACAGAAAAGGTTAACGATGGGTAAGGAAAAGGTTAACAATGGGTTAGCATGGTACGACCAAAGGGTTAACAAGCTTCCTATTTCTTTTTCCAGAACATCCACCATTTCCTATTTTCATCATCATAATAACCGGAACCTGCATATCCTGAATAATCAGAATAGTAATAGGTGCTGTTGCCACCACCACGTGAATAATCAGTGGTATAATAATTAGCATATAAAGCATCGTCTCCGAAGGCATTTAAAACGATGGCCATGTTATTTAGGCCGTATTCGCGAGATAAACGTTCCGGAATATTTGCTGCCCTCTGCTTCGATACACCAGATCTGATTACAAATAGATTCACATCAGAGTTTCTGATGAGTGGAATAGCATCCGAAACTAAACCAACTGGCGCAGTATCTACTAATACATAATCATAGTCTTTTTCGAGTTCTTTGAGCAAGTTTTTCATTGCTGCAGTGTGGAGGAGTTCAGATGGATTTGGAGGGACCGGACCTGATGGGATGAAGTCAATGTGATGTAGCTCATCATGTATCAATACATCCGAGAGCTGATGCTGGCCGGATAACAGGGAACTTAATCCTTTTTTATTGTCAACTCCAAACGCTTTGTGAAGCCTTGATCTACGTAAATCCGCAGCAATTAATATCACCTTTTTCTCAATCAGTGCCATTGTGCCAGCTAGGTTGACCGTCACAAAAGACTTCCCCTCACCGGAAATTTCTGAGGTAATACAAATGACTTTGCTCTGCTTGTGGCTGGCTAAGAAACTAAGATTGGTCCTTACCGACCGGACAGATTCAGCAAATACCGACTTGGGTTTAGCAATGGACAATGCCTGGCGATTGTCCTGATCGATATAATCAGGAAATTGACGAATAACCCCGATAATAGGTGTATTGGTTAAGCCCTCCACCATCTCCTTATCATAAATGAATGGATTTAAAAACCTGACAAGAAGAATTAACCCGAACCCTGCAGCTAACCCAAACATGATATAGGTAGTGTACACTTTGTTGTCATTCGGAGAGATTGGGTAAAAAGAAGGATATGCAGGATTAACGATTGATGCTCCGGGTACAATAGCCGCAGCATTCATTTCGGCTTCCAGTTTTTTCTCTGATAAATAAGAGCGTACTTTATTGTTTACTTCGAAATTGGTTTGCAGCTTGACGAATTTCTGCTCTTTAACCGGAATACCACTAATGCTTTGGTTTACTCCGTTTAACTGGTTGTCAATGTATTTAATAGTTTGAAGGTTGCGTTCTAACATTCCTTTAATCGCCGACCGGATGCTATTTTTTACATTTAAAATTTGTTGTTCAACTAATTTGACTGGTTGAGAATCTGCGTTGAATTGATTAAGCTTAAGTTCTCTATTCGCTAATAGTGTGTTCAGCTGACCAACGAATGTGCTCAATCCGGCTGCAATCTCTCCATCCAGGTCTACACCAATTTCAATTTTGGATCGGTTATTATCTACTTGTTCCTGTAATTGTTTAATGCCTAATTGTTTGAGTTGTAACTCTGATTTTTGTTTTTCAAGGTCTGTGAGTTTTCCTACCGTCATAGATGAAGCTGAGCCCATGTCCATCATCTTGTTTGCAGACTTGTAATTTGCTAACGTGCTTCCTGCTTTGCCTGCTTCCTGATCGATAAATCCGAGTTGGTTGTCAATAAATTCAACGGTTTGCCTGGCAGATCTCCGCCTTTGAATAACATCGTATGATACATATTCCTTCATGATGGCATTGAGTATATCTGCCGCAAATACAGGGTTAGCATCAGTTTGGCTTAAACTCATTACGTTAGTAAACCGCGCCGCTTCTCCAATAAACAATCCGCCCATAGCCCGGCCAACAAAATCCTCTTTCGTGTTAAATTTAAACTGATATATGCTACCTGGAGAGATATGGTCTTTGATTTTGAAAACCATATTACCTTGTTTGATTTCCTGACCATAAGCATAAGTAGTTTTGGAACCCTTTTGATCAGCGATCGATAAAGCGAAGTGTTTTTCGTCTACTGCGGCGATTTCGTAATGTGAGCGTCCAAAATTCACACTGTCTTGTTTGATAATCTCGATTACGAAAGGGACAGTAGGATATAGTTCAGTCGTTCTGATGCGACCTTTAACGTAGTAGCTTATCTTATAATTGAGCGTGTTGATGGCATTTAGAATTACTTCGTTGCTTCGGATGGTAAAACTTTCTGCCTGGATTTTATCCGTGTAATTATAGTTTTGCATCGGCATGCTTCCTCCTGTGCTTACCGCAGGATTGCTATCCTCTAATTTTAACGAAGCACCTGTTTGATAAACAGGTGGCGTAAACATCAAATTTACTTTGGCCAAAACCAAAGCGATCAATACGCAGCCTGCAATCCAGTACCAGCGGCTTAAAAATACCCTGAATATTTTGTAAAAATCAATTTGCTGGCTAACCGATTTCTTTTGATTAAACTGATCTGCTGCTTCCATTAACGAGTTAAACTAAGAATTAAGATGCCAAGATTTACCACTACCAAAACAGGCTGAATAAAGTTATTAATGCTTGTCCATTTATCATTGAAAGCTGAACTTTTGGTAGGTAACAAAATGATAATATCGTTATTTTGAAGCGTTAATTTTTTACTGGCTAAACTATTTATATCAGTAAGATTAACATAAATAAGCTCAGGATGCGACCGGTCACCTCTAATTATCTTCAGGGTTTTCGGATCTGCATTTTTCGTGATCCCTCCGGCTTCGCCAATCATTTCAATTAAATTAATGTTGTCTCTTTCCAGGTAAAAATTTCCCTGTTTACCAAATTCACCTAACAGGGTGACTTTTAAATTCACTACCGTTAGTTCGATAATAGGGTCTTTTAGTAATTTACTTTTATAAGCATCTTGAATTTTAATGGCAGCTTCTCGTTTGGTCAGACCAACAACAGCAAGTTTTCCGATTGCAGGTAAGTTCACCATACCATCAGGCTCTACAGGATAAGATAACACATTGGATGATGTTCCTCCAGTCGCGCCCCCTGTACCTGTTGCAGCACCCGATGTTTGACTTCCTGCTCCACTTGATGCGCCAAACTCTGGATTTTGTACATTACGTACAGCAAGTTTATCCTCGACTTTTATTTTATAATACGCATCGCTTATACCTTGGTCATTCACTACATAAACTTGCTTGATGGTGTCAGTAACTATGTCGCTGGGAGCATTGAATAGTGCTCTTTCTTTACGTATAGAGCAGCTAAATAATAGGCTGACTAAAAGTATGAAGAAGCTGAATTTGCGTGTTTCTAGTTTTGATAACATAAGACCTTTGAACCTCTTAAAGTGAATATAAATGCGAAAATACGTTTTATATGACAAATCTTGTAAGAGTGGCTGATAATGATGCTTGAAATCATTTTATATGGGTAGCAAATTTTTTGTAAAAGTAAAATCTAACCTCCAAGTCATTACGTATATGTATCGTCTTCCCCGGATAAGCTAGGATTTAAAAATCCATAGCATGAAAATTAAATTTACTCTCGTATTCTTTTTCGTTATATTTTTTTTAAACAATCTGTATGCTCAGGTTCAACAAGGATGTAGATTGTCCAATGGCCGTGTTTACGCATTTGCTGGTTTCGGATATTCCTGCAACTTCTATAGTTTGGATAATTGTCCAACAGGTTCAACAACATTTGATCAATATGCAAGTATAACTCATACTTATTCCACCAACTGTACAACTTGTTTTGGAGTTGGCAGCAGTGGTAAAGTCGTAGATTATAATCTTCTAAACTGTCCTATAGATGATCCTTATCTGATAGCACTTCTTTCATTCATGATTTTATGTCCATTCTATATTTCCTTAAGAAGGCGGGTGAATGGAGAATATTTTATAACTGTACAGAATATTTGATCTACTAATATCATTATATCTGATGCCGATTTCAGTACGGCCATATTGTCTAATAAGATAGACGATATGGCGATTTTTGGTTTGAGAATTGTCAATAGCAAAAGCGGTTTCTAGTCAATTTAAGAATATTAATGCTCTAGTTTTGAGCTTTCTTTTATTGGTATGAAATCGCTTATCTTCTTTCTATTATTTTTTTCAATCTGCTATGAGCCTAGTGCTCAGCCCGTAATAAGTCCTGGATGTAAAGTGGGGACCCGACGCTATCAGGTTTCTATTCCAGCGGAACCCGGGTATAACCCATTATTCAGGAATGATTCTGGTGATCAAAATTCTGAATGGGAGAATTATGATTCTAAAGATTCTCGTTATTCATGTTACGCTTGGATAGTCGATGCAGGAACTTGTTATGTCAAACAAAGTGGCAGTTCTTCGGGGTGCGGATTGTTTGGCTGGTTTTCTTGCCCTACTACTTACACGCCAGGAACAAATGGTCACTTTACTGGTGTGGTAGGGTGTTCAATCGACAACTATACATTATTTTTATTATTTCTCATAGGAGCTTATGCTGTATTTAATATTCTAAATGATAGGAGCCTTAAATCAATATTTTAGTCACATTTAAATTATCATTTTCAGTTGACAAATACTGTCTAAAAATACTGGTCATCGGCATATATATATTTTGATCTTTTTCCAGAATGTTAAATAATAGTCAAAATAAAAGAATATAATGGCGATATTACATTTAAGCTTTTCAATATAATATATTTGTGGCATTAGTGAACTATTTAGCTAGCGGATGAATTGTTTGCTTTCTAATAGTTTAGTATTAGTCGTCGTCCCAAATTTTGATTTTCATGAAAAGTATAATTATAACAATTATACACGCGGTACTGCTATTTTTGGCATTCCCGGTATTAGCTGATACAGGTTGTTTAATAAATACCTCTGCTGGACCTAAAGTTTACTATGTTCCTCAGTTTTCGGGAACAACAACCTTTTATCAAGGTAGTGGTACTGTTAGATATGGTAATCAAGCTAGCTGTCAAGCGGGAAATTCTCCCTCAAATTCATATTATATACTTACCTCCGCTGCTGGTCCTACTTGCTATGCTGGCTATGACGGAAGCGGTGCCACAAACGATGGTGCAAATTATCAACAATCAGGTAACAGGGTTACCTTTAATGTAGCCAACTGTCCGTTGGATGATTATATTCCCCTATTAATTATTTTTGCTGGTTTCTTGGGATTATTTGGCATCAGACGAAGATATTCACCTCTTAACTTTTGATAAGCTTTCATAAATATAGTTTTCAAATAATTCAAAGGGATTTTAATTGTGATAAAATTTATTAAACTCATCTGTTGGATTAGGTGAGTGAGTGTGTGTAATATACATATACCACTGCAATACTAAAATTGTGTTTGTATAATTAATTAGTGATTGGTGTGTTTTTGGAACGTCTTTTGTGTAATATTCCAAAACTATATCAGCTCTATGAAGAACATCGCTATACTAAGCCTTTTACTATTTTCTGTGACTGTTTCTTCTAATAGTTTTAGCCAGACCTACCCAGCTTGCTATGTTGGGAATACTTCAGGAGGCGCAAGAGTATATATCATTAAACACCCTACTCGTACGGGAAATACTTTTACATCCACACCCGCAAATAACAATTACGCAGTATTTGGCACAGGAAATTTCAATTGTACAAACTTCCCCAATGGGGTGTTTGCTAGAAGCGTAGTAAATTCTTCAACACCTTGTGATGTTTATGGAACGAACTCTTCAGGAAATGAAATTTATATAGGAGGGGGTGTGTTGGTTAATAATTATATCATATATCGATGCCCGATTGACAAAACCCTTTTTATAATGCTATTCCCAATTTCATTTTTAGGTTTTTTTGTAATTCGAAAAAAAATGAAGTTTAAAGCATTATCTTAATCATTTACTCTACAAAACTAGCGGGCTTGCTGAAGCCTCCGTCTCGAATAGATTTAAAGGAACTATTGTTGAGCAAACTAACATTTAATATTTTTTTGTTGATGAATATCAACGAATGCAAAAGTTTGTATTCTATGTTAATAACACAAAAATTTACATTTATTCCCTCTAGAACGATTTAAACGTCATTTTTCATTTTTCGAATTGTTTAAAGTGAAAAACGGATTGTCATCCTAATCTGTATTCAGCGCTCGTTCATTTTGTTCAGAAGATTTTTTGTCTAATTTTGTCTTTTAAATAATACTTTTTGTAGTCGTTTTGTATTCCCTGATAATATTCTTTTATGTACGAGCCATTCGTTTAAGTCGTTTGTTGCTCAAAACTTCTCGCTTGCAAAAAATGTCCAGCTACAATGGTGTTGGATACATAGCAAAGATTTTATTAACTATACTTATTTTAGGTTTAACCAATAGTACTAAAGCTGCTACAATAGTTGGCTGCTTGCTGGATGGAGGGCCGGGCGTGATATATACATCTCCAATCGGGCAAACTAAATTCCATGGAAACGGAACATATAAAGTTTATAATAGAAACGGAGCGGTTAAATATAAGGTTTATAACCCTGTAGCGAACTGTGATGAATATTCACCTTCCGAAATAAGATCTCATAGTGAAGCAGGATATGCTGGATGTTGGGTAAATACTTATGTAAATGCAACAGATAACCAGGATGGAGCTGCCTATGGTTCATGGGTTGAAGTTGATGAACGCGCCTCATGTGTAGCAACTCTCCCAATTGATGACTATGTCCCTTTTCTTCTGATCCCAATAGGGCTGTTAATTTTTATTTATATGAGGGAAAAAAACAATTACTTATCCCAATAATTTTCCTCATACCGAGAACTTTTCTTCCTTTAAGATATAAAATTATTATTACGGACAACTAAATATTTTCGAATTTAAGTTATTGACACTTAATTCGTAATTATCTTGAAGTTAGTTGAACAAAAAGAACGAAGCCCCTAAAGTGGTATAGTTGTAAATTTATACCTACATCAAGTGTTGGGTATTATGCGAGGAGTAAGGTTGTCCATATTTGCAATCTTTTTATTGGTTACATCAAAAACATTTTCTGCTGAGGGATGTCTGGTTGGGAACACCATTTATTCAACAAGAACAAGCAGTTCTGTTCAAGTGGATCTTCTTTCGAACGGTATGAATGTGTTTAAAGCAGATTCTCCAATCGGTACAAATAATTGTATTTCAGGAACAATAATGGGTACATGTCAGGTATGCCATGGAAATCCCACCGTTGGAATTAGTTTAGGTGGAGTAAAAATTCTCCTGTGTACACTTGGTTTAGATCTTTTGCGGCCGGTTGACAATGGCATTTACTATTCAAGTTATATCCTGGAATGCAATCTCGATGACTACTCCTGGCTTTTCGGTGCCTATGTTGCTATGGTCGGTTTGTTGATGATTAGACGGAAAAGTTTAAGCAAAACCAATATTTAGCACTAGTTCAATGACAAAAGATAGTATTTGATCTTATATCTATTTCGCATCCTCGAATGCCATAGTTAAGACAGTAGTCAGGCTTATATTTCCTTGTACCCTCGCACTTAACAGAAAGGAACCAGCTAGGAACAAGGTAGGAACCAGAAAGGAACATGCTAGGATTAAACTCCTAGAAAAGTCTCTTCATTACCCCTTTAAAGCCCTTTTTGACCACTTTTATCCTAGCCACTCGCTGCAAACGAGGTTTTGTTATCTTTGCTTATTCACAATGAAGCAATTCCGCCGACGCTAATCTTCAGGCTAAGGTTAATAGTAGGTTGGTAGTATCACGGCGGATAACTTCCCTGCGCTTTGCTTGCACTTTCCTTGCACATTCCTTGCACATTGTTTGGGTAAAACCAAAGAAAACGCAGTCAATACCCATTTAAACCCGCTTTTTCACACGAAAATCCCCTTAGACCTGGCAAGGAGGCGGTTTTCCGAAGATGCCTTCTAACACTCTTGCAATTTTGACCAAAAAAAAATATCTTCACTTCATGATTAATTCTTTAGCTTATGAAAAAGTTAAACTTAATCATCCCGCTCTTATTCATCCCACTATATGCCTTACCTGATACGCCCGTCTATGGCTGCAGATTAGGCTTACGCATCTGGACGACACCTGATTTTAAATATCATGCTGGTGTGCCTTACTTTCTGAACGACTTCGACCATGATGGAAATGCCGATGGCTATACCAATAACACAGGAAGGTGCAGTGCCGGTAGTTACGGAACCTGTACGATTATCAACGAACTTGACGGAACAGTTTATAGAACGCAATCCGCTGGAGATATAGGCGAATTATCCTATTTCAGTGTAGACAACTGTTCTCTGGACGATAATATCTCACTATTAGCTATATTTACCCTCGCTGCGGTTTTTGCTAAGAAACGAAAGTGGCATCAGTTTCAACATGAAAATATCCCTCATCACGGTAGTATATAACGGAGAAGCGTATCTTGAAGACTGTTTTCAATCGGTCTTTGCGCAAACGCATCCTGATGTCGAATATATCGTGATCGATGGCGGATCAACCGATGGAACACTAAAGATTATAGACCAGCATAAAAACCAGATCAGTTATTTTGTTTCTGAAAGCGACCGTGGATTGTACGATGCGATTAATAAAGGCATTGCAAAATCAACTGGCGATATCGTAGGAATACTTAATGCCGACGATACCCTGGCCGGTCCGGAGATTTTAGCGCAGGTAGCAGAGGCATTTAACGCTGAAGAAATCGATGCGCTCTACGGCGATCTTCATTATGTGCATCCTTCATCAGGAAAGATCATCCGCAAATGGAAATCGAAACAAGCCACCAGCAGCGATTTGGAGAAAGGCTGGATGCCCGCACACCCAACACTGTACCTGAAAAGAACATTGTTCGAAAAGCATGGAAACTACTCGCTGGACTTAGGTACAGCTGCCGATTACGAATTAATCTTAAGGTTTCTCTATAAGAACAACCTTAAAGCACATTACTTGCCACAGCTGATGGTGAACATGCGTATAGGCGGTGTAAGTAACGGATCCATCAAAAGCCTATTTAACGCTTTGCTAGATGATTACAAAGCCATGAAACGCAATGGCCTTCCGAACCCAGTATTCGCGCTGGTACTAAAAAAGCTAAGTAAACTGAAGCAGTTTGGATAATCTTTAAGATCGTATAGTTTTAAAATCGGATGGTTTAAGATCGTATAGTTTAAGATCGTATTGCTTACGCGCTCGCTATCTCCGCCCTGCTATCCGGCATAGCAAATTTTCGCAGGAAAAACCAAGAAGCGCTTTGCAATTCCATTCAAATTTCTACTGTCCAAGGCAGGGTTAAGTGATGAGATGGGGAGGTGAAGGGGGAGAGCCTGAAGCCTGCCGCCTTCAGCGATTCGCCGGTTTTTACAAGAAAGGATGCAAGCCTTGATTTTTTTGTTACTTTTTTGATCAGGCAAAAAAGTAAAGAAAGTCAGGCCTTGATTTTTTTGTTACTTTTTTGATCAGGCAAAAAAGTAATCAATATATTTGTTAAGTAACCGTTCCCGTTTTGTTTAAAGATATACTGTCATCACATCCAGAGTACTTTTACATTGCCATTTTCATACTGGCATTTTCCATTGTGATCTTAAGTGTACCCAGCATCATATACACCGCTTTAAAATATAGGTTATTCGATAAAAACGACCTTCACCGTAAAAACCATAAGCGAAACATCTCAAGGCTCGGCGGTTTAGCGATCGTAGGAAGCTTTACCCTTTCCATTCTGCTTTTCTCTGCTGTGATCAGCTTTAAGGATGCCAACTTCCTCATCGCTTCCTGTATCATTTTGGCCGCCCTGGGACTCAAAGACGATGTGCATGGTACCAATACCAGTACTAAATTCCTGTTGCAGATTTCTGTGGCATTTATCCTCGTGTTTTTCGGAGCTTTCCGGCTAACCAGTTTATATGGGGTGCTGGGTATTGGCGACATACCGGCATTAGCAGGTGCACTATTTTCCATTGTATTGATCATATTTCTGAACAATGCTTTCAACCTGATCGATGGCATAGATGGATTAGCGGGTACAATCGGCATTTTGGCTAACCTGGCTTTTGGATTGCTATTCACCATAATGGGTGAGGTTTGTTACGCGGCGATTGCTTTTGCCCTGGCAGGCGCCATTGCAGGGTTTTTAAAGTACAACTGGTTCCCTGCAAAGATTTTTATGGGAGATACAGGTGCGCTCATCATTGGTTTGGTGTCAGCGGCATTGGCCATCAGGTTCATCGAACTCAATAAGTTTACGCCCTACGTTCATCCTAAATTCTATTCTGCCCCGGCTATTGCAGTAGCCATTTTAGTGGTGCCTATTTTCGACTCTCTAAGGGTTTTTACCATCAGAATTCTGAGCCGTAAATCTCCGTTCAGGGGCGACCGGAACCATATTCATCACCGTCTCGAACAACTGGGATATAAGCCCAACCGGATTGTTATCCTTACCGCCGGGCTTAACACAGGAATTGTTGCTGCGGTAGTGCTCTTGCAAAATCTGGGGAACTTCACCCTGATTATTCTGATCATCGTGTTTTGCATGGTTTTCAATGGATTGATTACTTTAAGGCTGATACGGAAAAAGATCTGATAATTTTACGCGATTTATCATCCACTCATTCCACCTTTCCATCATCAATTTTCCATCTTCCACGCTCCATATACCATGCTCAATCTTGCAAGTACATTCTTTCTTAAATTAATGCTAATTTCGCACAATAATTACGAAGCAAATGAGAATAGCAGTAAATGGGTTTGGTAGGATAGGAAGAACTTTTCTTCGCCTTGCAGTAGCCGAGGGATTTGAAGTTGTGGCAATCAACGACTTGGCTGACGCTAAAACCATGGCTCATCTATTTAAGTATGATTCTGTTCATGGGGTATTCTCAGGCAATGTCTGTGCAAAACCCGATGCCCTGGTGTTAAATGGCACCACAATACCTGTGTTTTCAATTCAGAATGCCGAAGAATTACCCTGGTCGGCTTTAAGGGTCGATCTGGTGGTCGATTGTACAGGCAGAAACCTTACCCGTGAGGCAGCTGAAAAGCACATAGAAGCAGGTGCCAGACAAGTATTGATTTCAGCGCCAGCGGCAGATGATATCCCTATGGTGGTGCTTGGAGTAAACGATGATCAGATTGATTTGACTGCTACAGTGCTTTCCAATGCCAGCTGTACTACCAATAACATTGCGCCCATGATCAAGATCCTGAATGATAACTGGGGGGTTGAAGAAGGTTATATCACCACCATCCACTCGATGACGGGCGATCAGAACCTGCATGATGCCAATCACAAAGATTTGCGCAGGGCCAGGGCAGCCTCATCATCCATTATTCCCACTACCACAGGAGCAGCAAAAGCCATTACCCATATTTTTCCTGAATTAGATGGACGTTTAGGGGGAGCGGGCATTCGCGTACCGGTATTGAACGGATCACTCACCGATTTTACCTGCCTGCTGAAAAGCAAAACCACCATTGAAGAAATCAATGCTGCATTTCAGACCGCCGCAGAAGGCGATCTAAAAAATATTATTCAGTATACCGAAGATCCGATTGTATCCATCGATGTAATTGATAACCCACATTCATGCGTATTTGATTCACTATTAACCTCTATCGTTGGTGATATGGTTAAAGTGGTAGGCTGGTACGATAATGAGTTTGGATACAGCAGCAGGTTAGTCGATGTAGTGAAGAGGATAGGAGCGCTTGATGCTCATATAGCTTCATAATATCGTTTGGTTCTAATCCAGCTATCCGAATACACTTCTTTTCTTTATTCTCATTGGTTGTGAAATTTTGACTACAATCAATTTCCCGCTTGTTTAAAATCATGAGCGGTTCATGATACATTTTTAATATTTGTTTACCCTATTGAAAACAAATATTGACAACAAATGATAACCAACCCAGGAAAAACTACGCATCAGGCAGCCCCTGTCATGAACTTAAGAGATTTTCTGCAGCTATTTTCACCTGTTATTGATAACCACCAGCACTCGGAAGCCCTGCGATTTCTCTACAGTTGTACCCGCTTTGAACAATTAACAAAAGGCACTGTAATTGCGCTCTCTAAGTTAGCCCCTGATCAGTTCATCATTGTAAGTGAAGGACTGATCAACGGGTTTACAATGAATGAACTGTATCGCCAGGACATCTGGATTGGGGTGTCGGGAAGCATACTCATCAGCGACCGCTTCAGCGCGCAGAACATGCAGATCGAAACCCTGGAGTCGTCGCGATTGCTGATCCTCGATGCCAAAGCACTAGAAGCAGGTGCTGTGCAATATCCCATTATTAACCGCTTATTCAGCCATTTGCTCTATCCAAAAGCGGTGAGTGGATTAGAACACATCTCACATTTATTCAGGCTGGATAATGCAGTTGCCCGCAAAGGTTATCTCGAGCGCGCTTATCCGGGATTGACGAAGCGCTTATCGCCCGCAGTATATGCAGCCTATGTGGAGCATTGAGAACTTGATGAAAATCTTCCTAATTTTTAATGGTGGCCAATCCCTCGGCATGTCCGATAAGAATATCATTGCCTTCCTTTTTAATAAAGCCCTCTTTTGTGAGCTCACTCAGCACACGACTGAGGGTTTCAGCAGCTACACCGGCAAAACTGGCCAGGTCATTCCGCGATAGCGATAGTTTCCGGCTGCGTTCACTATTTTCCTCTGCAATGCTCAGGCTCAGTATCGCGTTGGCTACCCTTTTGCGCACAGAGTGATGGGCAATATCCACCACCCTTTCGCTCAGCTGGTTTACCGCAATTGACAGGTCCTTCACGAAGATCCGCAAGAGGTCAGGGTATTCCATGATCATCTCCTGCAGCTCCCTATTGGGGATAGTCACCACCTGAACCGCTTCCAGTGCTTCCGCGCTATCCAGCGTTTCATAACCCAGAGTTAACGACTCAATGCCGAAATAAGCACCCGCCCCATATATGGCGGTAATAATATGTTGTCCGGTTTCATTGCTGCGGAAGGTTTTAACCCGCCCGTGCTTCACAAAATGCAGACCCGTTTGTCGCTCGCCCTGATGATAAAGGGGCTGGTTCTTTTTATAGGTTTTAACCGGGAACTTCTCTAAACGCGAACCCAGCCAGCCCATAATGTCGCTGATATTGCTCATGCGTTTGAGTTGAAGCCGCTCACGCAGGAATTGCTCATGTTGAAACCGCCGCTTCCGCAAGCGTACCTCAACCAGGTTCAGCAACTCTACATCATCAAAAGGATGCATAATAAAACCATCTGCCCCAAGCTCCATCGCTTTCCGGGTGCGGTTAGCTTCCGCTTCCTCTAAAAGCATAATGAAACCGATGCCCGAAGTCTCCATAAATTTATTGGTTGTTCTGAGCACGGCAAAGCCATCGATGCCGTTAAGTGGAATGCCGCAGATGATCAGGTCGAAAGGATGGTTCCGGATTAGCTCCACCGCTTTTTTCCCGTCGGCAGTAACCTCAGCATAGTACTTGCCTACGGTTAAAATATCCGCAATCTTCGAGCTTAACTCAATGTTACTAACGATAATTAAGATCCTGGATCCTTCCATTTACTTACTTTTTGAATCCAGAGGACGGTAGTCCCCGAAAATGATAAAGATGATTGTTTGTTTCCCGCTCACCTTACAAAAAGCTCCCTGAGCGATGAGTTCAGAAGGTTGGAGTAAAATGCAACACCCAGCAGGGCCAGTCCCGCTAAAATCCAGGAAAGTTCTTCAGGGTTAAGCCGCTGGAAACGAAGGCGCAATTTACACCAAATAAATGAAACTAAACCCGATGCCAGCCCGCAATAGCGAAACAATACCGTGATTACATGACTCATTTTGCCTCCTTAGTTTGAGTGGTTACGGAGATAGGGAGCTGAATAAACCTGTGTAAACCTCCGGGAAGCCTGCCCATCGGGCACTTCAGGATGCAAACAGCCGGTGGTGGTGATAGACCTCCGGATTGGCTTTTCCGGAGCAAATGCAGTTTTCATGATATTCTTAGGTTAATTTAAACCGAAATTGATCAAAGTTCCGCTGATATCCCATGACTATAGTCAACGGTTTTATTGATAATAATCAACAAAATAAAATTCGGTGTGCATTTCAACGGCATTGAAGCCACCTTCAGCCTTGAAAAATTTAATAAGCGTACCTGAGTACATACTGTTCTCAAAAGAAATCAACTGTTAATAATAACCTGTCGTTACAGCAGTTCTCGGCAGAAGCTGTTTGAGTTTTATACCATCCGAAACTGGGAAGTTATTGCCAGCTACATTCAAAATCACCAGGGTATTGGCTAATTTGGCAAAATCGTCTGAGATAGCCGAAATTTTATTGGATGTAAAATAGGCGGTTCTTAGCTTTTTGAGGTTGAAAAAGTTAGGCGGAATGCTCTCAATCTGATTACCATCAAACCTCACTTCAGTCAGCTCAGGAAGATCTCCGATAGAGGAGGGCAAAGTTTTGATTTTAGTAGATTGAACATTAATGTAAGTGAGTTTTTTGAGATCGCCGATTCGATCAGGTAAACTCTCCAGGTCTAAACTTTGTATCCATACAGAAGTCACGTTGCTTAAGTTCCCCAAACCTGCTGGCAAAGTTTTAAACTTGCCGCCAAGGATTAACGATCGCAAATTCTTTAAATTTCCAAAGCTTTCGGGTACTGATGTAATGTTTGTCGCATTTAGCTCAAGCTGAGAGATATTTAAATTTCCAAAGCTGTTTGGTATCGAGCTGAATTTAGATTGCAGGGTCAAAGAGTCCAGACTTGTCAGGTTATCAAAATTAGCGGGAATGGCATCTGAAGATGTACTCGATACATAATAAAGCCGTCTGAGTTTACTCAGTTTAGTGATCGAGGAAGGCATAGCTGATGCTGAGCTGATCATCATCACCTCCAGGTCACTGAGCTCTCCGATATCCCAGGGTAGTTCGCTAAGGGGATTCAAATAGGCTTCCAGATATTTTAATTTTTTAAGCTTGCCGAAACTAAAAGGCAGATACCGCAGTCCGGATGCAGTGGCATAGAAGTATTCCAGACTTTCCAGGTTTCCAAAACTTTCGGGCAGGCTAACAATTTGAATACCGTACATCCCATGCCCAATGATGAGCTTTTTAAGCTTTTTGAGATTGCCGATGTTGTCTGCAAACTCAGGGCAGGGCGTACTCTCTATATTCAGGTATTCAAGTGAGCGGAATTTTTCTCCAATCAGCCTGGGAAAGATATAAGTTGCACTTCCGCTTAAATCGAGTTCTTTTAAATATTTCAAAGCCTGCAGGGCAGGATGTTGAAGCGTATCTGATAAAATCCATGCAATTCCACTGGCTGCAAGATTGAGTCTGGTGATGTGCCCGTTTTCATATTTCACACGATAGGAGCTTGGATCAAGCTGTAAGTCCGCTAGGGCCTCACTTTCCAGGTATTCACCACTTTTAAATTCTATGCTCGCTGACGCTGATTTGCTTCCATAATAAGATGTCCAAGTAAGCTTGTAGCTGGTATTAGCATAAGATTGAAATTCAATTGAAGGAGAATTAATCACATCGATTACCGTTCCGCCGTGGATCTGATTGAGCATTCTGGCGTATTGTCCCTCTACTGTCCATTTTCCGCCTCTGTACATTGTTCCAATCAAGTAAAGTTTGGTGCTGTTTTGAGGAGAAGCATTGGTAATTTCCACCTTCATGGGCTTAAAGCTGATCTGAACCCTGGATTCTGAAGGATTGACGCCACTAACGGTCCATCTCAAAGTATAAGTCTCGCCGGGCAAACCATTAAACTTCGAATCAGGTCTGCTACTGTTTGAAAAATAAACCAGATTATCTTCAATAAGTCCTTTTTCAATCGTCCACCTCCCGCTTTGATTTGATTTCAAGCTATCTGCATTCAGGCTCACCTGGAACTGTTCCACCTGGTTTTGATTAGTGCCCGCTGTGGCAAAGGGAGTAGCCGGAATCACGTTGGTTTGGACTTCCTTTTTGCATGAAAATAAAAAAACTGTAATGCAAATTAGGATGGTTAGAGATAGAAAAAACTTAGAGCGCATGATTAATGAAGTATTCGATAAAATTAAATGATGTTTTTCATATCAGCAAAATAATTTACCTTTACTTGTCATTAACGTTAGTCTCTGAATGCGTAAAGTTTATTTTCTGGCCATCTTGATTGGTCTTATCTCCTGCAAAAAAACACTTATCGAAGATGTTAAAGGAGATTCACTAAGAATTTCTATTCTTCCTTTGGAAGAATTAAGCCTTAATGCGTTTAAAGTAACAGGAAGTTTAGAAATAAGAAATCTATCGGGTGATATCGCTTACGGGCTTCTGGTGGGGAAAACGCTAAATCCTACTGAGGCGAATTCAAAATCATTTCCCATAGCCAGCACTTCATCATCTGTAGATTTTACGCAAAAGATCGAAGGCCTGGATACGGGGCAGGTTTACTATGTAAGGGCATATGCGAAAAGGAACAATCTGATAGAATATTCTGCCAACCAGACCCTTGCTAAAGTTTCGCCGCAAATTCTCCGGGCAGATACCAGCCTGAACTATGGACGAACTTTGTCTCTGTTTACCAATATCGTTAAAATTGATCCACAAGCACAGGTTCAGGTTTTACTAAACAATAAGCCCATCACACTAAAAAGCATTTCGCAAGGGTTTATGACCACTACATTTCTGGCAGAGTTTGACGAATCCTTTCTTCCAGGAACGATGGAGCTGAGCCTAAAGGTGGGAAGTGTGACCATCAAATACCCCAAGAGTGTAAAGGTGCTGTCAGGAAAATGGAAACAGCTTAACGATCTGCCATTTGCTGATACCGGATTTTCCCTTTGGACTGAGCGAATCAGAGTAGGAGACTGGATTTACGCCCTGGGACTTTCCCAGCAGTCCACCCCGGTATTTAGTAAATTCAACTTTTTAACTGGTCAGCAAGTTACCTTGAGTACAATTCCTGAAGGCTATGCCTATCAAAACGGGGCAGTAGTCGCTTTGGGTAATGAAATTCATTTTATCGCAGGTGAAAAGGTTGGTAATTATCAGAACTGGTTGCTGAGTAAAGCTCATTTCGTCTATAATATCAATAGCGGTACATGGCGACGGGAAAGTGATTTTCCAGGTGATGAACGCTCAGACCCGGTAGCTTTTGTATATGGGGAAAAGCTTTATATGGGGATGGGCGCTAACAGAGCAAGTTCGCCTGTTGTGCGAAATGATTATTTTTCTGATATGTGGACTTACCAGCCGCAAAGTAAAACCTGGTCGCGCTTAAGCTCATTCCCCGAGGAAAAGGGCAGATTAAGTAGCGGGACTTTTACCATCGGGTCAAAATTTTATCTCACAGGAGGGGTATCCAAAACGCAGTATTCCAACACGCCAAATAAAGAAACCTGGTGTTATGATATCGCTGCAGATCGCTGGAGCAAGAAAGCTTCCTTTCCCGGGAAGGCTCAAGTCTTTTTTGCTAGCTTCACTATAAATGGAAAAGGTTACGTTGGCCTTGGAGAATCAAGTAGCTATAATTCATATTATGGAAGGAACCTGGAAACTGATTTTTATCGCTACGATGCTGATAAAGACGATTGGACTCAGGTCAGTAGCGGCCCTCAGCCTGCCGGCAATCCTTTTTCAGCATCTTATGGGGAATATGGAATTTACGGGGCTGGCGCAGATGTCAATAGTACTGCAAAAACCTCCTTATTTGCATTTTATCCGTAATCTTCTCTTCTAATGATGCAATAACCCAATGTATTACCTTCATAAAAGCACTCACTGCCAAGTGAGGATACAGTGATGAAATTCTTCAAAATTGTGACCTCGCTTTTTTAGGTGATTTCAAATGCTTTATTAACTTTGCAAACGTTTGCGAAGCATCTGGAAGCGGTTGCGTAGATGATTGCTACCTGCGGCTTGATACTTGATACGAAAAATATGGTCAAATTCATCCTTCCCGAAGAAGTACTTCCCCTAAGGAGCCTCATGTTGAGAAACGGAAAGCCCCTCGCCGAATGCGTTTTCGAAGGTGATTCCAGTTACGATACCTTTCACCTGGGTTATTATGCAGATGACGAAATCAAAAGCGTCGCCACTTTTATGCGTAACGATTTTTTCCCTGATGAAGGAGAAGGCTATCAGCTGCGGGGCATGGCTACCCATCCCGATGAAGGAGGAAAGGGCTTTGGTGCTGCATTGATCAGCTTTGCCATCGAATACCTCAAAGAATACAATACCGCCTATTTATGGTGCAATGCACGTTCATCCGCTGCTGGTTTTTATAAGAAACTCGGCTTTGTGAATATGTCTCCTGAATTTGACATTCCCGGAATAGGCTTCCATTACGAAATGAAATTAAACTTAAACCATAATATATAAAACATGAACACGATAGACCAGTTCGATTTTAAAGATAAAAAAGCGCTCATCAGAGTTGATTTTAACGTTCCATTGGATGCTGAATTCAACATTACAGACGATAAAAGAATCCGTGCCGCATTGCCAACCATCAGCAAAATTCTGAAAGATGGTGGTGCAGTAATTTTGATGTCGCATTTGGGTCGCCCGAAAGATGGTCCGACGGATAAATATTCATTAAAACACATCGTAGCTGATCTGTCAACATTGATCGGTACCGAAGTGAAGTTTGCAGACGATTGCATCGGCGAAAGCGCGACAAGCCAGGCGGCAGATTTAAAACCAGGTGAAGTGTTATTGCTGGAGAACCTGCGTTTCTATAAAGAAGAAGAAAAAGGGGATGTAGCTTTTGCAGAGAAGTTATCTAAATTAGGTGATGTATATGTAAACGATGCTTTCGGAACGGCACACCGTGCACATGCTTCAACATCAATCATTGCACAGTTTTTCCCGGATGCAAAATACTTCGGTTATTTAATGGCGTCAGAAGTAGAAAATGCAGAGAAAATCTTAAACCATGCAGAGCGTCCGTTCACGGCGATTATGGGTGGTGCGAAAGTATCTGATAAAATCCTCCTGATTGAAAAATTATTGGATAAAGTAGATAACCTGATCATCGGTGGTGGTATGGCTTACACCTTTGCAAAAGCACAAGGCGGTGAGATCGGTACTTCACTTTTAGAGGCCGATAAACAAGAGCTTTCTTTAGAATTAATTGAAAAAGCGAAAGCAAAAGGCGTAAACCTGATCCTTCCGGTAGATACCGTGATTGCTGATAAGTTTGCAAACGACGCAGATAAAAAAGATGTAGATGCAGGTCAGATTCCGGCCGACTGGATGGGCCTTGATATCGGTCCGAAATCAGCTGCTTTATTTGCTGATGTAGTAAAAAACTCTAAAACATTATTGTGGAATGGTCCGATGGGCGTTTTCGAAATGGAAAGCTTCCAGGTAGGTACCAAAGCCATTGCTGATGCGGTGGTTGCGGCTACAAAAGAAAATGGTGCATTCTCGTTAATCGGTGGAGGTGATTCAGCTGCGGCAATCGCTAAATTCGGTCTGGAAGATGAAGTAAGTTATGTATCAACAGGCGGTGGTGCATTATTAGAATATATGGAAGGTAAAGAACTTCCGGGCGTGAAAGCCATCAATGGATAGTCTGAGATAATCTCAACTATATCGCGTTTTCGCGGTTGCTTAAACCCTTCAACATCACTTGATGTTGAAGGGTTTTTTATTCCCGCCGGTAAACAGCAACACAATCGGGTAAACCATTCCCTTTCCTTACATTTGTAGCTGAAAATCGTCAGTTATCGCTGAAATAGTTGAAATACTGGGCGGGTCTCCCACCGGATATCCGGATTTGGGATTTTCTCCCACTTTTGAAAATATTGTCTATAAGTGGTTATTTATCAGTGTTTAATGGGTTTTAAGTCCATAGTCCGAAATTCATTTTGGTCTGTTTTTGGCACTCTAGTGTAACAAAAACGATGTGGAAAACTTTTTTGTGGTAAATTGTGGTAAAAAGTGGTAGAACTCTTTACTTTTACACTACATAAAAAGTGTAGCTACCACTATGACCCAACTTTTAGGAGAATTCGATTGTAAACTTGACGCAAAGGGCCGCCTTTCGGTTCCTGCTGCGCTTAAGAAACAATTGCCTGCTGCTGAGAGTGAGGGGCTTATCATCAACCGGGGTTTTGAAAAAAATCTGGTGATCTATCCTAAAAATGTTTGGGACGCCGTAGTGGCCGACCTTGCCAGGCTGAATATTTACGATCAGGAAAACCGGGCTTTCGTCCGCGCTTTTACCCGTGGCGCCACTGAGCTGTCGCTCGATGCTGCCGGAAGGGTGCTTTTACCGAAGTCTTTAACAGAATATGCAGGCATCAGTGCCGATATCGTACTGGCTTGCCAGCTCGACCGCATTGAGGTATGGGATAAAAAATCTTACGAAGATATTTTTGATGATGTGCCGGCCAACTTCGCCAACCTGGCGCAGAAAGTAATGGGAGATAAGAAAGGAGGCGTTGATGGAGAATAATTACCATGTTCCCGTAATGCTTCAGCCTTGTATTGATGGTTTAAATATCAAACCCGATGGTGTATATGTGGATGTTACTTTTGGTGGTGGCGGTCACTCCAGGGAAATACTGAAACACCTGGGGCCAAAGGGTGTACTCATTGCTTTCGATCAGGATCCTGATGCACAGGCAAATGTTCCGGCCGACGACCGTTTCATCTTTATTGATCAGAATTTTGGTTTCTTAAAAAATAACCTGCGCTTGAAAGGGTTCAGACAGGTGGATGGTATTCTGGCCGATCTGGGAGTGTCCTCACATCAGTTTGATATTCCGCAACGTGGTTTTTCTATACGGTATAATGCCGACCTGGATATGCGCATGGATCAGCACCGCGATCTCACTGCGGCGCAGGTATTGAACACTTACGCAGAAGATAAACTGCATAAAATTTTCGGGATTTATGGTGAAGTGAAAAACGCAAAGTCATTGGCCCGTGCCATTGTAACTGCACGTTTGGAGAAACCGTTTACAGATATTGATAGCTTAAAATCGGCCATTGCCGAATATATACCGAGAGGAAAAGAAAATAAATACCTGGCACAGGTTTTTCAGGCGCTGCGGATTGAAGTGAACGCCGAAATACAGGTGCTGGAAGATTTTCTGCAGCAGGCATCAGAAGTATTGAAGCCGGGAGGGCATTTGGTGGTGATGTCTTATCACTCACTGGAAGATCGCCCGGTAAAGAATTTCATGGCCAAAGGCAAGTTTCAGGGAGAGGTGGAGAAAGACTTTTTCGGAAACCAGCAGAAACCATTTAATGTGATTACCCGCAAAGCGATAGTAGCCAGCGACGAGGAGATTGCACAAAACAACAGGGCCAGAAGTGCTAAACTTAGAATAGCAGAGAAGATATGAACAGGTTTAGAGAGGATATAGAGGAGGAAGAAATCGGGCCTGAACCTGAATTGAAAGCTGCGCCAGCGCCTAAAAAACCGCGGACAGCCGAAGAGAAAATGGATAGTAACTCATTCATCAGCAAATTATTTAACGATGGATTGGTTACGAAAGAGGCGGCAACTGATGCGCTGCCTTTTTTGTGTTTTCTGGCTTTTTTGGGCATGATATACATTGCCAACAGCCACTTTGCAGTGAACAACGTTCGCCGCATTGATAAATTAAATAAAGAAGTAAAAGAATTAAGATGGGAATATAAATCCTTAAAGGCCGACCTCATGTTCAGAAGCAAACTGACAGAAGTAGCCAAAAAGGTAGATACCCTTGGAATTAAAGAATTAATCGAACCACCCAAAAAAATAATTGTTAAAAGCGATGAATATTAGAGCAAACATCTTGCTTCGTGTATATCTGGCATTTGGCTTAATTGTGCTTTTTGCTTTGGCGGTATTCTTACGCCTTAGTCAGGTGCAGTTTGTACAGGGCAAAAAATGGAAGGCTATGGCAGATAGCTTGTCCACACGCTACGTAAATGTGGAGGCTACCCGCGGAAACATTTATTCCAATGATGGCAGTTTACTGGCCACTTCGGTGCCCGAATATGAGCTGCGTATGGATATGTTCGCCGGTGGGATTGCAGAAGATAAGGTTTTTAACGAAAAAGTAGATTCCCTGGGCATTAAGCTTGCTCAGCTCTTTCAGGATAAAACCGCAAAGGAGTATGCCCGCTACCTGCGCAGAGGTCGTCAGGACAGTGCACGGTATTTACTCATCCACCGCAAAGTGGGTTATGCTGATTTGAAAACCATCCGCACGTTTCCGCTATACAATATTGGCAAGTTTAGTGGTGGTTTAATTGCTGTGCAGCAGAACAAAAGGATTTTGCCTTTCCAGGCTTTGGCTGCCCGTACCATCGGATATAAAAATGAGAACGTAGCCAACGGTGTAGGTTTGGAGGGAGCATATAAAGAATACATCAACGGTGAAACCGGAAAAAGATTAATGCAGCGCATTGCAGGTGGTGTTTATATTCCTGTAAATGAAGAGGCTGAAGTAGCACCAAAAGATGGGGCGGATATCATCTCCACCATCGACGTGAACATGCAGGATTTGGCGCAAAGCGCACTGGAAAAACAGTTAATTAAATATGATGCAGATCACGGTGCGGTGATTGTGATGGAAGTAGCTACCGGTGAAATTAGGGCGGTTGCCAATTTTTCAAAGGTAGAGGAAGGCGTATATAAAGAGAAATTCAATTATGCCATCGCCGGAAATCAGGATCCCGGATCAACTTTCAAACTGGCATCCTATATGGCTCTACTGGAAGATCAGCTTATTGATACCAATTTGATGGTGGGTACCGGGAACTATAAAATTCCAGGTCACATGATTAAAGATTCGCACGGAAGTATTGGGGTGGTTACGGTTAAAAAGGCTTTCGAACAGTCATCTAATGCGGCTATCGCTTACCTGATCAATAGTAAGTACGGAGAGAATCCCCGGAAGTTTACGGATCATTTATATGATTGGCACCTGAACCAGAAACTGGAACTGCAGATCCCTGGTGAAGCTAAGCCGGTGATCAAAAACCCATCCAACAAAAGTTGGGGTAAAATGACCCTACCACAAATGGCTTATGGTTACGAAATGCAGCTTACACCATTAAAAATGTTGTCGTTTTACAATGCGGTGGCTAACAATGGTAAATACATAGCGCCCATTTTTGTGAAAGAGATCAGAAGGTTGGGTAATCCGATTGAGCAGTTCAAAGCCAGGGTGATAAACGATAAAATTTGCTCTGATGTAACCTTGAGTAAGATCAAAAACATGCTGGAAGGGGTGGTGATTGAGGGAAGTGGAAAACAGTATGTGCATAACCCATTATATAGAATCGCAGGTAAAACCGGTACAGCGCAGGTAGCCGATGCCAATAAAGGCTACAGGGCTAAAAAGCAATATCAGGCATCTTTTGTAGGTTATTTCCCTGCAGAGAAACCGAAGTATTCCATGATTGTGGTAATCAACGATCCAAAGGGTGGCTATTACGGTGCTTTGGTATCAGGACCGGTATTCAGGGAAGTGGCCGACCGCATTTATGCCAGCGACATGCAGATGGGTACTGATGCACCAACACGTTTGGTAGGCGCTCCCGGTAATCCGCCAACTAAAGCCGGACAAAGCAAAGCTACTCAGAAAGTGTACAGGGCATTTGGTTTTAAGCCACTTTTCGCGTCAAAATCAGAGTACTATAATATTGTGGATACCAGCGGAGGGGAAGTGTTTCAGGAAAATACCGAACGCCGAGGGGTAATGCCTAACGTATCGGGAATGGGATTAAAGGATGCACTTTACCTGATTGGAAATGCAGGCCTGAAGGCAAAAGTAATAGGCTCAGGCAAAGTAACCAGCCAGTCGATTGCCGCCGGAACCAGAGTGGGAAGAGGTTTAGGCGTACAAATAGAATTGAATTAAAAATGCAACTACAAGAGCTACTTTACGGCATAACGATTAAAGAATTGGTTGGGAAAACCGATAGGGAAATCAATGCCCTGAATTTTGATTCGCGTAAGGTAGCGGAGGGGGATGTATTCTTTGCAATTGTCGGTACGCTTTCTGATGGACACCAGTTCATTGATCAAACCGTTGCACAGGGTGCTGCTGTAATCATCTGTGAGAATTTGCCTGAAGTGCATGATTTCACGGTTACTTATATCAAAGTAGAAAATACTGCTGTGGCTTTAGGTATTATGGCGGGTAACTTCTTTGGTAATCCCTCAAAAGATTTGAAGCTGGTAGGCATCACCGGTACAAATGGTAAAACCACCATTGCAACCATTTTATTTAAGTTATTTAAAGATCTGGGTTATAAAACCGGCTTGCTATCCACTGTAGAGAATTACATCAACGATACGGTTGTGGTAGCTACTCATACTACTCCTAATCCAATTGCACTAAACCAATTGCTCAGGGATATGGTGGACGCAGGATGCGATTACTGCTTCATGGAAGTGAGTTCTCATGCGGTATCGCAACACCGTATAGAAGGGCTTACCTTTGCTGGGGGTGTTTTTTCAAACATCACACACGATCATCTCGACTTCCACAAAACCTTCGATGCCTATATCAAAGCGAAGAAAGCATTTTTTGATGGTTTGCCGAAATCAGCTTTTGCATTAACCAACACCGATGATAAAAACGGTATGGTGATGCTGCAGAATACCAAGGCTTACAAGAAAACCTATGCCCTAAAACAGCTTGCTGATTTCAAAGCAAAGATCATAGAAAATCAGTTCAGTGGCTTGCACCTGGATATTGATAATGAAGATGTATACTTCAAGCTGGTTGGTTCATTCAACGCCTATAATCTGTTAGCCGTATATGGAACTGCCTTACTTTTAGAGCAGGATAAATTAAAAGTGTTAACCCTGCTGAGCCGTTTAACCGGAGCCGAAGGCAGGTTTGATTATATCGTATCTCCGGATAAAGTGATTGGAATTGTGGATTATGCACATACTCCTGATGCTGTTCAGAATGTACTGAGCACCATTGCCAACATTAGAAAAGGCAATGAGCAGGTAATTACCGTAATTGGTTGTGGTGGCGATCGGGATAAAACCAAACGCCCGGTAATGGCGCAGGTAGCATGCGACTGGAGCGATAAAGTGATTTTAACATCTGATAACCCAAGGACTGAAGATCCTCAAACGATCATCAATGAAATGGAAGAAGGGGTATCGCCTACAAATAAGCGCAAAACTTTATCCATTTTAGATAGAAAGGAAGCAATTAAAACCGCCTGTCATTTGGCGAAAAGTGGTGATATCATTTTGGTAGCCGGAAAAGGGCACGAAAAATATCAGGAAATCAATGGGGTAAGGAACCATTTTGATGATAAGGAAATTTTACTGGAACAATTAAACCCGAACAGCTAATGTTATATTTATTATTCGAATACCTGCATAAGCACTATGACATTCCTGGATTAAGGTTGTTTCAATACATCACGTTCCGTGCATCGGTCTCTATTATCCTGTCCTTGATTATCACTACAGTATACGGAAGAAGGCTGATTGATTTCCTGCATAAAAAACAGGTTGGAGAAACCGTAAGGAACCTGGGCCTGGAAGGGCAGATGCAAAAACAGGGAACACCAACCATGGGGGGGATTATCATCCTGCTGGGGATTTTAATTCCGACTTTGCTTTTCGCCAATATCACCAATGTATATGTGATTTTAATGATTATCACCACCATCTGGATGGGTACAGTGGGCTTTTTGGATGATTACATCAAAGTATTTAAAAAGAATAAAGAAGGCTTGGCCGGTCGCTTTAAAGTGGTAGGCCAGGTAGGACTTGGATTAATAGTAGGTACTACGATGTACTTTCACCCGAATATCGTGGTGCGTGAAACGGTTCAGGACAATGTAAAGAATACCTCAAATGTGCCAATGGTATTGCGTCAGAAAGGGGAGACCTTTTATTATACCCAGGATGTGAAGTCTACCAAAACCAATATGCCTTTTTACAAGAACAATGAGTTCGACTATGCAAAGGTATTGAAGTTTTTGGGTGGCGATTATCAGAAATATGCTTTTATCATCTTTTTGATTTTTACCGTATTCATCATCACAGCAGTATCAAATGGCGCAAATATTACCGATGGTATAGATGGGCTGGCAACAGGAACATCAGCTGTAATCGGAATTACCTTAGGGATTCTGGCTTATGTTTCAGGAAATACGGTGATGGCAGATTACCTGAACATCATGTACATTCCAAACTCTGCGGAGCTTATGATTTTTGCCGGTGCCTTTGTGGGTTCATGCGTAGGATTTCTGTGGTACAACTCTTATCCCGCTCAGATTTTTATGGGCGATACCGGTAGTTTGGCTATTGGAGGGATCATTGCTTCTTTCGCTCTGATGATCCGCAAAGAACTCATCATTCCAATTCTATGCGGGATATTCCTGGTGGAGCTGGTATCGGTTATTATGCAGGTCTCCTACTTTAAATACACGAAGAAGAAGTTTGGCGAGGGGAGAAGGATATTTTTAATGTCGCCCCTGCATCACCATTACCAGAAGAAAGGATACCACGAAGCAAAAATCGTAACCCGATTCTGGATCATTGGAATTATGCTGGCCATCATCACCATTGTAACACTGAAATTAAGGTAAACCCAATACTATAATTAATGAGCACAAATTACAACATAGCACAAACAAATACTCAGCCAGCGATGGCAGGGCAGGGCCGTGTGGTTATTTTAGGTGCGGGTGAAAGCGGTGTAGGTGCAGCAAAACTGGCGCAGCTGAAAGGCTTCGATGTTTTTGTGTCCGACTTCGGCCAGATCAGTGATAAATACAAAGCAGCACTGGATCAACTTGGGGTTCCCTACGAATCTGGTTTGCACACCGAAGATCTGATCGTAAACGCTTCAGAAGTGATCAAGAGTCCGGGTATTCCCGCTACGGCACCCATCATTAAAAAACTCAAAGAAAAAGGAATCTCCGTGGTTTCCGAGATTGAGTTCGCCGGAAGATATACCGACGCAAAGATGATTTGCATCACCGGATCAAATGGCAAATCCACCACCAGCCTGTTAACGTATCACATCCTGAAAAACGCAGGACTGAATGTAGGACTGGCAGGTAACATCGGTCACAGCTTTGCAGCACAGGTAGCCACTGAAAATTTCGAATACTACGTGCTTGAGATATCAAGCTTCATGCTCGACGATATGTTTGAGTTTAAAGCCGATATCGCCGTTCTGTTAAACATTACACCCGATCATCTGGATCGTTACGATTATAAACTGGAGAATTACGCAGCATCTAAAATGCGTGTCATCCAAAACCAGACAGCTGATGATGTATTCATTTATTGCCTCGACGACGCGGAAAGTATCAAAGCATTAGCACACACAAAGCCTTTGGCAACAAGCTATCCCTTTTCAATTGTAGATACAGTGGAGAAAGGTGCCTGCCTGCAGGAGGAGAATATACACATCCTTATTGAACCAAATAACGAACTAACCATGTCAATTTCAGAATTAGCCCTTCAGGGCAAACACAACATTTATAACTCCATGGCTTCAGGAATAGTGGCAAAGGTATTAGAGTTGAGAAATGATTCCATCCGTGAGAGCATGGGAAATTTCAAGAACATTGAGCATAGGTTGGAGCATGTGGCTAAGATATCCGGCATCGATTTCATCAATGACAGTAAAGCAACCAATGTAAATTCTACCTGGTATGCCCTGGAAAGCATGACCTCAGACGTAGTGCTGATTATGGGAGGGGTAGATAAAGGCAATGATTACAACATGTTGAAAGACCTGGTAAAAAGCAAGGTGAAAGCCATTGTTTGTTTGGGTAAGGATAACAAACGCATACACGACGCTTTTGAGGATGATGTGGAGGTGATAGTGAACACTTTTTCAGCTGAAGAGGCTGCTCAGATTGCTTTTCACCTAGCTAAACGCGGAGATGCGGTGTTGCTTTCTCCGGCATGTGCCAGTTTCGATTTATTTAAAAGTTATGAAGACCGCGGTAATCAGTTTAAAGCGGCAGTTAGAGAATTATAGTATAGGAGGCTAGCAAAGATGTTTCAGGCACTACTTAATAAAACAAAGGGTGATAGATGGATCTGGTTGATCATCATCCTGCTTTCGCTTATATCGGTAATGGCGGTATATAGTGCTACAGGAACGCTTGCTTATAAAAAAGGGGAAGCCGTTGAAAAGCTGCTCCTCACCAAACACCTCATTTTTGTACTCCTGGGTATCGGGATGATTTACATCGCCCATTTACTCGATTATAGGTATTATGCGGGGATTTCAAAGATACTGATGATTGTAACCATACCCTTGCTGGTATATACGCTATTGTTCGGTACCAATCTGAATGATGCATCGAGGTGGGTAAAAATCCCGGTGATTGGTTTGACTTTTCAAACGTCCGATTTGGCGAAGCTGGCGCTGATCACATTTTTAGCCCGCATGCTAACCAAGAAGCAGGAGAACATCAAGAACGTGAAAGAGTCATTCATTCCCATTATGGGTTCTGTTTGCGTGGTGTTCGTGCTGATTGCATTAGCCAATTTATCTACCGCGCTGATGTTGTTTGGCGTAAGCATTTTGCTATTGATCATCGGCAGGATCAGTATCAAACAGATCGCTATTGTTTGCGCAGGTGGCTTTGTATTATTGCTGTTTGTTTTCTTCCTCGGACCGCGGAGAAAAACATACATGTCACGTATCAATACGTTCATGCATCCTGAGATGCAGCATTCAGATAAAACTTTCCAGGCCGACCAGGCAAAAATTGCCCTGGCCACTGGTGGTGTTTTTGGTAAAGGACCAGGTAACAGTACCCAACGCAATTTCCTGCCACACCCGTATTCCGATTTTATTTTCGCCATTATTATTGAAGAATGGGGAACGGTGGGAGGAATTGCCATTATGATACTTTACCTGGTGCTTTTATATCGGTGTATTAAAATCGTAACCCGGGCGCCCAAGGCCTTTGGGGCTTTGCTGGCTGCTGGACTAAGTTTTAGTTTAACCATACAGGCTTTTGCTAATATGGCCGTAGCTGTTGGATTGGGCCCGGTAACAGGGGTGCCCCTGCCCTTGGTGAGTATGGGTGGAACTTCCATGATTTTTACCAGTGTGGCTTTTGGAATTATATTAAGTGTTAGCCGCGACGTAGAAGAAAATGCTACAGCGGGTTTGAAAGAAGATAAAGAGAAAGTTAAAAATAAAGTGATTGTTGGTGAGATACCGGCTTTTGGATAAATATCAGTAGAAATTAAGTAAATGAATAATTCCCCAAAAATTATCATATCAGGTGGTGGCACCGGCGGGCATATTTTCCCCGCCGTAGCCATAGCCAACGCGCTTAAGCGTTTGGTGCCAGCCTGTGAAATTCTGTTTGTGGGTGCAAACGGCCGTATGGAAATGGAAAAAGTTCCTGCTGCCGGATATAAAATCATTGGCCTGAACATTAGTGGCATGCAGCGGGGTTCAATTGTAAAAAACCTGAGCCTGCCGTTTAAGATTATTGGCAGTGTGCGCAGGGCTATGCAGATCATCAATGATTTCAAGCCTGACGCGGTGGTGGGGGTAGGCGGTTACGCTTCAGGTCCCTTATTATACGCGGCCTCACTTAAAGGGATTCCTTACCTGATTCAGGAACAAAATTCCTATGCAGGGGTAACCAACAAGTGGTTGGGAAAAAAGGCTTCAAAGGTTTGTGTAGCCTTCGATGAGATGTCGCAGTTTTTTCCTGCCGACAAGATCATGAAGACAGGAAACCCGGTGCGCAAGGAAGTGGTCGACATAAAAGGAAAACACCATGCAGGTGCTGAACTTTTAAAGCTCGACCCCCTAAAGAAGACCATTATGGTAACCGGCGGAAGCCTTGGAGCAGGGACATTAAATAAAGCAATTGAAAAGCATTTGCCGGAAATCATCGCACGGGATGTGCAGGTGATCTGGCAAACCGGAAAATACTATTACAAGGGAATCGTTGAGCGTTTAGGGCTGGAGTATCATCCTAATGTGCGCATCCTGGAGTTTTTGAATAAGATGGACCTGGCTTATGCGGCAGCGGATGTAATCATCAGCAGGGCAGGAGCGGGAACGATTGCTGAACTTTGTCTGATCAAAAAGCCCGTGATCCTGGTGCCTTCGCCAAATGTTGCTGAAGATCATCAGACTAAAAATGCAATGGCGCTGGTTAAAAATGGTGCCGCGCAGTTGATTAACGACCGCGCTGCCGAAGATACACTGGTGAAGGCGGCACTGGAATTACTGAATAATGAAGATCAAAGCCAAAGGCTTTCGGAAAATATAGGAAAAATGGCATTACCGGCAGCCGATGAAATTATTGCCGGAGAAGTGTTGAAACTAATTAAATAGGGGTGAGGAACTAGATGTGAGATTTGAGATGTTGGTCGATGGGGCTGGTCTCAAATTTAATGTCTCAACTCTCACGTCTCGAGAAAAAAATATGGAACTAAGTAAAATAAACAGGGTCTTTTTTGTTGGTATCGGTGGTATCGGTATGAGCGCTATTGCCCGTTATTTTGCGAAACGTGGGCAGCTGGTTTCCGGTTACGATAAAACCAGAACTAAACTGACTGCAGCCCTGGAAGATGAAGGGATAACCATTACCTATGTGGATGAACTTTCAGCTTTGCCTGAAGCTTTTATCCTTAACGCTGAAGATACACTGGTTGTTTACACGCCGGCGATTCCTAAAGACGCTGAAATACTAAAACATTTCAGAAATAACGGATTTTCGCTTAAGAAACGCTCGGAAGTTTTGGGTATCATTTCTAAAGGAATGTTTTGTATTGGTGTGGCAGGTACGCATGGAAAAACCACTACCTCTTCGATTATTGCACATATCTTAAAAGATACCGGCTATGATTGTACTGCATTTCTGGGTGGAATTACCAGTAATTACAACAGCAATGTGCTATTCGGAGATAACAATGTAATGGTGGTGGAGGCCGATGAATATGATCGTTCCTTCTTAACACTTCATCCTGATATCGCTGTCATCACTTCCATGGATGCTGATCACCTCGATATCTATGGTGATAAAAGCCATTTGGAAGAATCGTTTAGACTGTATGCAGGACAGATTAAAACCGGTGGTTCCCTGTACGCACACGAGGGATTGCCTTTGGAAAACAGCATCAGCTATGCAGCCAGTTCAACAGCACAGGCCAGGGCGGAGAACCTGCGTGTAGAAGGGTCGAAATTTGTATTTGATTACCATGATGATAGCTATTCGATCCCGGATATCAGCTTAATGCTACCTGGTAAGCATAATGTAGAAAATACAACGGTGGCCATTGCTATTGCATTGCAGCTAGGCATTGATGCCGGAAAAGTAAAACAGGCGGTTGCAAACTTTAAAGGTGTAAAACGAAGATTTGAATACATCTTCGACAACGGCCGTCAGATTTATATCGATGACTATGCTCACCATCCTGAGGAGCTGAAGGCTTGTTTTGATGCGGTGAGACAACTCTATCCGGATAAAAAGCTGACAGTGATTTTCCAGCCACATCTTTTTACCCGTACAAGGGATTTTGCAGGTGAGTTTGCAAGTGTGTTAAGTACCGCCGATGAACTCCTGTTATTGGAAATTTATCCGGCGAGAGAATTACCTCTCGAGGGCATTAACGCAGCTTATTTATTAGATAAGATAAGCCTAAAGAATAAAAGGGTTTGTGAAAAAGACTTTGTGCTTCAATATGTGAAAGACACAAGGCCTGAATTGATTTTAACAGTCGGCGCCGGTGATATTGATACCATTATTGACCCCCTAAAAAATACATTACAAAATGCTTAAAAGAATAAACTGGAGTGCAATATTTACAGGTTTTGCCTGGCTGATTAGCCTGGCGGGATTGGTGGTGCTTTTCAGTTTCATCAATGTGAAAAAGCAGACGGTAAAATGCACAGATATTAAAATTTTGATTCCGGGAGCTGATAATTTTATCGAACGGGAAGAAATTGATGCCATATTAAAAGAGGATCAGGGTGTATTGCTTGGCAGAAACATTGAAGGTATCAATATTCATCAAATTGAGAAGAAATTGCAATCCAATCCTTACATCGCCTTTGCAAAAGTGTATGTGGAAATGGATGGCGTATTGCACATCGAAGTAAAGCAAAGGCAACCTGTTGTGCGGATACTAAACAATAGTGGTCAGGATTTTTACATCGATAACGATGGCTTGAAGATGCCCATATCTTCAAACTTTACTGCAAACGTACTGGTTGCGACAGGAAATATTACCGAGGTGTTTGGCAGCCGGGTAGATACATTGCATACCAAACTGGCCCATGATCTATACAAAACCGCCCTCTTCATTAAAAGAGATACGCTGTGGGATGCGCAGATTGAGCAGATTGTAGTTGACCAGAAAAACGACATCGAATTGGTACCCAGAGTGGGTAATCAGCGTATTATTCTGGGTAATGCCGACTCGTTGGAGAAGAAAATGACCAACTTGCTGTTGTTTTACAAAAAAGCTATGCCGCAGGTGGGTTGGGAAACGTATAGAACGATCAATATCAAGTACACCAATCAGGTGGTATGCGAAAAAAGAGATTCGACAGAAATTGCAAGAAAGACAAAAACAATTTCTTCGGCAGACAGTTTGAGAATACGACAAAAAGTTTCTGATTCGCTGATTAAAAACATGATCAGCGATGAGCCTGTAGTGACGGCAATCCCTGCAGCGCCTAAAAAGGTGGACGTGAAACCAATGCCAAAAAAGGAAGAAGCAAAAAAGGAACAACCTAAAAAAGCAGAACCAAAGAAAGCTGAAGTGAAAAAGGTTGATCCGCCGAAGACGGATTTGAAAAAAACTCAGGTCATTGCAGCTGTAAAACCGAAAGAAACGACGACACAACAGAAGAAAACAATAGATAACAAAAACAAGCCTAAAACTGGAACCAGTACTGCAAAAGCATCCTTAAGTGCAGCAGAACTCAAAAAACAGAAAGAAGCAAGAGAAAAAGAAATCAGAGCCCTAGAAAAACAATATAAAACTCAGCAAAATTAACAAATATGGACAAGGCAAAATTTACCAGTCAGTCGCCCATTGTAGTAGGATTGGATATCGGTACTACAAAAATATGTGTTATCGTTGGTCGCAGAACACAACACGGTAAGATCGAAATATTAGGAATAGGGAAGGCGGAATCGGCAGGTGTTACACGTGGAGTAGTTTCTAACATCCAGAAAACCGTACAGGGCATTGCTCAAGCAGTTGAAGTAGCAAGCGGACAATCCAATGTAGAAATACAGGTGGTAAATGTGGGTATTGCTGGTCAGCACATTAAAAGCTTACAGCATAGAGGAATTTTAACAAGAAGAGAATTGAACAATGAAATCGGTAAAAAGGATATCGATAAGTTGATTGATGATATGTTTAAACTGGTAATGCCACCGGGTGAGGAAATCATTCATGTATTACCACAGGAATTTACGATTGATAATGAACCAGGTATCAAAGATCCGATTGGTATGGCAGGGGTTCGCCTTGAAGCCAACTTCCATATCATTTCAGGTCAGGTTACGGCGGTTAAAAATATCATTAAATGTGTTAACAATGCAGGATTACAAACTCAGGACTTAATTCTTGAGCCATTGGCGTCTTCAGAATCGGTGTTGAGCGAGGAAGAAAAAGAAGCTGGTATTGCATTAGTAGATATTGGTGGTGGTACCACAGATATTGCCATTTTTCATGAGGGAATTATCCGTCATACAGCGGTAATCCCTTTTGGGGGCAACAGTGTTACAGAAGACATCAGAGAGGGCTGCTCTGTAATGCGTAACCAGGCTGAATTATTAAAAACACGTTTCGGATCTGCTCTGGCTGAAGAGAATAAAGAGAACGAAATTATATGCGTACCAGGTCTTCGTGGCCGCGAACCAAAAGAGATATCTGTTAAAAACCTGGCTTATGTGATTCAGGCCCGTATGGAAGAGATCATAGAGCATGTGTATTACGAGATCAAATCTTCGGGTTATGAGAAAAAGCTGATTGGCGGTATTGTGATTACAGGTGGAGGCGCATTGCTTAAACACTTATCACAAGCGGTTGAATATGTTACCGGTTTAGATTGCCGCATTGGTTATCCAAATGAGCATTTATCGAAATATGAAGAAATGCCAAAAACCATTTACGATGATTTGAAAAGTCCAATGTATGCGACCAGTGTTGGCCTTTTGATTAAAGGTATTCAGAAAGCAGAAGAGCTGATGGAAGAAATGAAACAGCCTGGCGTTTTTGTAGAAAAACCAAAAACCATTAAAGAAAAAGAGAAGCGTGGACCAGGTTTATTCGATAAATTGCTTGCCAAAACCAGAACATTTATTCAGGATGATATGAATGTAAGCGATGAAGATTACCTGAAAAGCTAGCGATAATTTTCAACATAAAGGGAGTTTTCCACATATCTAACAATTGTGGAAAACCTCTGTTGAAAAAGTGTTAATATTACGTTGAGTAATGAACAGAATTTAAAACTTTTTAAACAACTGATTCATAAAGATATGCAGTTCGAAATGTTAAAAGATAAGTCTTCAATCATCAAGGTAATTGGTGTTGGAGGCGGTGGCGGCAACGCAGTAAACCATATGTACCTGTCTGGTATTACGGGTGTGGACTTTATAATTTGTAATACCGATGCTCAGGCTTTGGAATCCAGCCCAATTCCCAACAAGGTACAGCTAGGTGCTAGTTTGACCGAAGGAATGGGTGCGGGCTCTATCCCTGAAGTGGGTAAAAACTCAGCTATTGAGAATATCGATGATATCAAAGCTATGCTGGGAAATACTACTAAGATGTTGTTTATTACAGCAGGAATGGGTGGTGGAACCGGAACTGGTGCATCACCGATTATTGCCAAAGCTGCGAAAGAGCTTGATATCTTAACAGTAGCCATCATTACCACTCCTTTTTCTTTCGAAGGTAAACGACGCAGACTTCAGGCCGATGAAGGTATGGAAGAGCTTAAGAAATATGTGGATTCTTACCTGGTGATCTCAAACGATCGCTTACGTGAGATCTTCGGAAACCTTACCTTAGGTTCAGCATTCGGTCAGGCTGATGATATCTTAACCACTGCGGCGAAAGGCATTGCGGAAATCATTACCGTTCCGGGATACATCAACGTGGATTTTAAAGATGTGCGTACCGTAATGAAAGAGAGCGGTGTAGCCATCATGGGATCGCATGCAGCTGAAGGTGACGACCGTGCTTTACAGGCAGTGGAAGGTGCTTTGGCATCTCCATTGTTAAAAGACAGTGAAATTGAAGGCGCCCGTTATATTTTGCTGAACATCAGTTCTGGTGTTCGTGAAGTAACAATGGATGAGGTTTCAATCATTACCGATTATATTCAGGAAAAAGCAGGTTTATCAGCAGATTTAATCTGGGGTAACTGTACTGATGAATCCCTGGGGGATAAACTTTCTGTAACGATTATTGCTACAGGATTCCAGACTTCAGAAGAGCGTGTTCACGAGGAAAAAAACAAAAAGAAAATTTCTTTATTAACGCCTGAAGAAGCGCCACTTGTTCGCCCGGTGGAGCCGATGAACTCTTTCATCCAGCCAAAAACAGTTACACCGTCTTACGAGCCGGTTCTGAAAACTAAGGAAGAAGCACCTCAGGCAGATTTATTCGGTGGTGTGTTCAATAAATCAGAAAAGCAAAGTGCGCAGGAATCTGAGCCTGCAATCGTTCGCCACACTTTAATGGAAGAAGAGCCACAGGCTGAAGAGCCAGGTGAAACTGGTTTTGAATTTGAAGTGAAACTGGCTGAAACCAATTTCGTTTTCGAAACCCCGGTTGCAGAAACATTTGCAATTCCTGAACCAGAGCCGGATGTTGAAATGCCTGTAGTTGGTCTTGACGACGATAAAAGCGATGAATCAATGGAAGAGCAATTGAGAAAATCGAAAGAACGTATTCTGCGTTTAAAAGATTTGAGCATGAAATTGCGCACCACTAATGGTTTACAGGAATTAGAGAACGAACCTGCTTACAAGCGCAAACAAATGCAGTTGCAACAGGTTCAGCATTCATCAGAATCGCAGGTAAGCCGTTTCACACTGAGTAATGATCAGGATGGCGGTACTGAAATCAGACCTAATAATTCTTTCTTACACGATAATGTTGACTAGATCAAACCAAGTATAATTTTTAAAGCCCCGGGTTAACCGGGGCTTTTTTGGCATAAAATTAGAGTGTTAAAAAGTCTTAATTGACAAGTCAGCGATTAATCTGGTTGATTTTAAGCCGAATAAAACGTAAATTCGCAAAATTTTTATTATACAAAATACATAATACATTGGATATATTTGATAAGATAGCAAAACACATGGGCCCGCTTGGTCAACACCAGAAATGGTCTCATGGGTATTTCTCTTTTCCGAAACTGGAGGGAGAAATTGCACCACACATGCAGTTCAAGGGGAAAGAGCATTTAGTTTGGAGCTTAAACAATTATTTAGGTTTAGCCAATCATCCGGAAGTTAGAAAGGCAGATGAAGAAGCTGCTGCTCAGTTCGGTATGGCTTACCCAATGGGTGCACGCATGATGAGCGGTAACTCCAAATATCATGAGCAACTGGAGCAGGAACTTGCTGCTTTTGTAGGTAAACCTGATGCATTTTTGTTGAACTACGGTTATCAGGGCATGGTATCCATCATCGATACTTTGGTGGATAGAAATGATGTAATCGTTTATGATGCAGAATCTCACGCCTGTATCATCGATGGCCTTCGCCTTCATATGGGTAAACGTTTTGTTTATAAACACAATGATATCGACAGTGCACGTAAACAACTGGAACGTGCTACCAAACTGACTAAAGAGTCTGGTGGTGGTATTCTGTTAATCACTGAAGGCGTTTTCGGAATGAGCGGCGCACAGGGTAAATTAAAGGAAATTGTAGACCTTAAAAAAGATTTCGAATTCCGTATTTTGGTTGACGATGCTCACGGTTTCGGTACCATGGGTAAAACAGGCGCCGGTACGCATGAGGCACAGGATTGCATTGACGGCATAGATGTGTACTTCGGTACATTCGCTAAATCAATGGCAGGTATTGGAGCCTTTGTTGCTTCAACTGAAGAAATCACTAACTTCTTAAGATACAACATGCGCTCGCAAACTTTTGCCAAGGCATTACCAATGCCGATGGTTATTGGATTGTTGAAGCGCTTAGAACTGTTAAAAAGCCAGCCACAGTTAAAAGATAAACTTTGGGAGATTGCTACAACTTTACAAAAAGGTTTACGCGAGCGTGGCTTTGATTTAGGCGTAACGGATTCTGTGGTAACGCCTGTATTCTTAAAAGGAGAACTGACAGATGCCACAGCGATTACGTTCGATCTTCGCCAGAACTACAGCATCTTCTGTTCAATCGTGGTATATCCGGTAATTCCAAAAGGAATGATTGAGCTGCGTTTAATTCCAACTGCAGTACATACGCTTGAAGATGTTCAACGCACGTTAGACGCATTCAGCGAAGTAGCTGAAAAGCTTGAAAATGGTTACTATAAAGAAAACCAGTTCCAGATCGCATAAGATCAAAATAATATTACAGCAGGCCCTTTGAACTTTGTTTAAAGGGCTTTTTTTTGTTAAATGGTGTATCCTACTGATATTTAATTGGTTATTGGGTGTATAAAATACTTCAAAGTGTTTAAAAATTGCCGGCGTGTGGAAAAAATCGTTTTAGGCACTACTTTTTATTCAGACAAAAATTTTTTTATTACAACAAAGCCATTAAATTAGAGTTAGATAATTAAAACTCAAACCTTTAAAATTATAGGAGTACTAAGAAATGAAAAAATTTGAAGAAGTAAAAAGTTTAATCGCAGCTTTGGAAGCTGATGCAGACAAGTTTTATACTAAAGGAAACAGCGCTGCCGGAACACGTGTTCGTAAAGGCATGCAGGATTTGAAAAACCTGGCTCAGGCTATTCGTTTGGAAGTTCAGGAAACTAAAAACAAAGATTAAGGGACTAATAGATATTTGAAAAACGCCCACCCGGATATTTTATCTGAGTGGGCGTTTTGTTTTACCTGGAAGTTCAGGTAATTATGCTGTAAGTGATCGGTCGAAAATATATTTAAGCCAACTGACTTAATTTCTCTATTTCTTTAATGATCAATTCATTCAAGCCGGTAGATGCCTTTATTAATGGCAATCTAACAGTATCGCCACATACATCCAAATGCTTTAAGGCGGCTTTGATCCCTGCCGGATTACCCTCTGCAAATGCCAAACGCGTAAACTCCACCAAAGCTAAATGCGCTGGAGTAGCGGCCTTAAAATCTCCGGACAAACACGCTCTTACCATATCAGAAAACTGACGAGGCAATGCATTACCAACAACGGAAATAATACCAGCTGCACCCAGAGCCATCATCGGTAGGGTGATGGGATCATCCCCGGAGATCAACAGAAAATCTTCAGGTTTATCTCTCAGGATTTGATTGAACTGATCAAAACTGCCGGAAGCTTCTTTTGTGGCAATGATGTTTTTAAAATCGTATGCCAGTCTGCAGGTCGTTTCCGGGCTCATATTACTCATCGTGCGACCAGGAACGTTATATAATATTAAATCTAAAGGAGAAACTTCTGCCAGGTATTTGTAATGCTGATAAATGCCTTCCTGAGTAGGTTTATTGTAATATGGGCTAACTGATAATATGGCACTGTAGCCTGTAGTATCAAAAGCTTTAATGTCTTCGGCAACAGCCAAAGTGTTATTTCCGCCAATGCCAGCTACTAAAGGTAATCTGTTATCATTAATTTCAGCAGTATATGCCCACACCTTCTTCTTCTCGTCCTTAGTCATCGTAGCAGTTTCGCCGGTTGTACCTAAAGAAACGAGGTAATCTATCCCTCCGTCGATCAAATGATTAATCAGGTTTTTTAACCCATTATAATCAACAGATCCATCTGTGTTGAAAGGTGTAACCAATGCTACACCAGTACCCTGAAATTTGTTCATTACTTATTTATAATTATTGATATTTGAATTTATAAAGTACGCTTAGTTTTACACACCCTTTTTCAATTCAAGCATTTTATTTTAACATTTCTAAAAGTTCCTGATCGGTAATGATAGGTACATGAAGTTTGGTAGCCTTTTCCAGCTTCGATGGTCCCATATTATCTCCTGCTACCAGGTAATTTAGTTTTCCTGAAATTCCACTCAGAATCTTTCCTCCATTGGCCTCGATTATGTCCTTCAACTCATCGCGGCTGTAGTTTTCAAAAACGCCCGAAATTACGAATGTTTTTCCAATAAGTTTATCACTGGCAAGCTCAATTAGCTTTTCTTCAATTTCAAAGCGTAATCCGGCGGATTTTAATAATTCTACCTGCTCTAAATGCTCTTTTTTTGCAAAGTATTCAACAATGCTCTCAGCAATTCGCTGACCGATTTCATCAATGGCAATCAGTTCATCTACACTTGCTTTAGACAAGTTATCGATATTCTTTACTCCGGCAGCAAGTTTCTTTGCTACAGTCTCCCCAACATAACGAATTCCCAGTCCGAACAACACCTTTTCAAAAGGCATCTCTTTGGACTTTTCAATACCCGCTAACATATTCTCAATGGAACGTTCCCCAAACCGGTCGAGGGTTTTTAGCTGATCGGATTTTTGATATAAGGTGTATAAATCGCTGATGTGATTAATGAGGCCATGACGATAGAAAGTTTCTATGGTTTCGTCTCCCAAGCCATCAATGTTCATGGCTTTGCGGGAGATAAAATGCTGAACTTTACCTACTATCTGCGGTGGACATCCTTCATCGTTGGGGCAATAATGTACCGCTTCACCTTCTTTTCTGATCAGTTCGGTTCCGCATTCCGGGCAATTATGCAGGTAGTGTACTTTTTCTGACCCTGCAATTCGCTTGTCCAGATTTACTTTGATGATCTTAGGGATAATTTCACCGCCTTTTTCCACAAAAACAGTGTCTCCCTCATGCAAATCCAGCCGCTCAATCTCATTGGCATTGTGCAAAGTCGCCCGTTTAACTGTTGTTCCGGCAAGCAATACGGGTTGTAAGTTAGCCACAGGAGTCACCGCGCCGGTTCTGCCTACCTGATAGGTCACTTTGTTGAGTACCGTTTCAACTTCGGCAGCTTTGTATTTATAAGAAATTGCCCAACGCGGCGATTTGGCCGTAAAGCCTAACTCCTGCTGTTGCGCATAACTGTTTACTTTGATCACAATTCCGTCGATATCATAACTGAGTTTGAAACGTTCATTTTCCCAATGATGAATGAAAGCGAGCACGTCGTCAATGTTTTTTACCAGCCGGTTATGTTCGCACACATGAAATCCCCAATCATTAACAGACTGTAGGCTCTCCCAATGAGTCTTAAACTCATTTTTATCTGTATATAAAAAATAAATAAAGCCATCCAGCGGACGTTTTGCAACCTCTTTGCTATCCTGCATTTTAATCGTTCCTGAGGCAAAGTTTCTGGGATTGGCATATGGAATTTCTCCGAGCTCTTCCCGTGCAGCATTAAGCCTTAAAAAAGCAGCTTTATGCATAAATATTTCACCTCTGATCTCAAAATGTTCGGGCGCCTTACCCGTTTTAATTTGATGGGGGATGGTGTGGACTGTTTTTACGTTACTGGTCACATCATCACCCTTTGAACCATCACCTCTGGTAACTGCCCTGATCAGCTTTCCATTCTCATAAGTTAGACTCATCGATAAGCCGTCAAACTTCAACTCGCAAACATATTCGAAATTGTCGCCAATGGCTTTGCGGATACGCTCGTCAAAATCCCTTAAATCTTGTTCATTGTAAGTATTACCCAATGATAGCATTGGATATTTATGCTGAACAGTGATAAAATTTTTGGTCACATCGCCACCAACCCTCTGGGTAGGGGAGTTGGGATCAGCATAGTCAGGATGAGCTGCTTCGAGCGTAGCAAGGTGTTTTAATTTCTTATCAAACTCATAATCACCGATGGTGGGCATAGCCAGCACATAGTAATTATAATTGTGCTGGTTCAATTCCTCAACCAGGGCCTCCATTTCTTCTTTTATTGCATTCAGCGACATATCGCAAATATAAAAAAAGGATGAGAGGGTTGTGATGAGGCAGTGAAATAATTTTTAAAGGTTTGTGCAGCAATTAACCTGAATCAGCGTTAAGCGGTTTGAAGTTTAATCTCTATCTCCCTGAAAATGTCCATAAAGTCTTTTTCCAAAACAATCTTGAATGCTTCAAGCTGATGGGTGAGCTGCTGCAGTTGAATCTCGGTCAACGTTTCTGGCCATACCCGCATGCAGATTCTATTCAGCGCATAACTGATATTACCAAGCTTTTGATAACTCAACAGATATTTACTGCTGATAAATTCTGCCAAAAATTTAAAAAAGACATCCTGATTTTTCAATCCGCAATGTTCCAGAAAATCGCTCAAAGATTCTCGATCAACATGCTGAAGGTTGTCATAAAAGCCATTTACCTGGATGTGGTTGTGTTCAATCAGAAGGTGATCCAGCAGTAATTCCAAACCAATATGCGCCAGGAAAGAAGGACGAACATGGGTATGCTCTACGATTGGTTTGATCAGCTGTTTGAGTGCTGCTGTTTTTTCAAAGAAAAAGCCCGAAGAGTGAAAGTATAAATCGACTGCCAGATGTCTTTTCCATCCGGCAAGCAATGCTTCCTCTTGAGGATTGCCTTTGAAAAGAAATTCATTTTTTTGAGGATATAGATTGGCCTCTTTCGACGCATTTTTAATTAAATCGGGAAGTACTGTGCCCATTACCACATTGGCATCGTCGATTAACCGGTCAAAATAGTAGTGGGACAGAAAGTTCATCGGGATAAATATATGATTTATCACTTTACTTTAATGTCATTTCAGTATTAAAGAAATCGCTGCTGCAGCTGTTTTGAAAATGTAGTCATAGCCATATTTAAATTTTAATAGTTTCTAAGCTAAAATTTTATCTTTGCACGCAAATTAATTGTAATACAATGAAGAATTTTGTTGAAGAGTTAAGATGGCGCGGCATGTTGCATGATATCATGCCGAATACTGAGGAAAAGTTGAATGAAGGTATGACCTCTGGTTATATTGGTTTTGACCCTACCGCAGATTCGTTGCACGTTGGTCACCTGACTCAGATTATGACTTTAATTCATTTCCAGAATGCAGGACATAAGCCATTTGCTTTGGTTGGTGGTGCTACAGGAATGGTTGGAGATCCTTCAGGAAAATCTGATGAGCGTAACTTACAAACGCCTGAGATGATTGAGCACAATCTCAAAGGGATGAAAAAGCAACTATCAAAGTTTTTAAAATTTGAAGATGGTGGTAATGGCGCGGTTATGGTAAACAATGCGGATTGGTTCAAGGACATGAATCTTTTTACCTTTATCCGTGATGTGGGAAAACACATTACCGTGAATTATATGATGGCTAAGGACAGCGTAAAAAGGCGACTGGAAGGTGATTCTGGTTTGTCTTTTACCGAATTCTGCTACCAGCTTATCCAGGGATATGACTTTTACCATTTATGGAAAAATGAAAACTGCCTGGTGCAAATGGGCGGGTCAGATCAGTGGGGTAATATTGTTACCGGTACTGAACTTATCAGAAGGAAAGATTCGGGAACTGCCTATGCGATTACCACTCAATTAATCAAGAAAGCCGATGGTACCAAGTTTGGTAAAACCGAAAGCGGCGCAGTTTGGCTGGATCCGGAGAAAACCTCTCCATATAAATTTTACCAGTTCTGGCTGAATGCATCAGATGACGATGTGAAAAAATGGATCAGAATCTTTACCCTTAAAACCAAAGAAGAGATCGAATCGCTGGAAACGGAGCATGATACTGCCCCACACTTACGTATTCTTCAAAAAGCCCTGGCTGAAGACATCACTGTGAAAACGCACTCTTTAGAGGCATTGGAAACGGCAATCAAAACTTCAGAGTTTTTGTTCGGAAACGGATCGCTTGAATTTTTAAATGGTTTAGCTGACAAAGCCGTTATTGATATTTTTGATGGAGTTCCACAGTTTACCATCTCTAAATCAGAATTAGCTGCCGGAATCGATGCGGCAACACTTCTGGCAGAGAAATCCACTGTTGCTCCTTCCAAAGGCGAAGCAAAGAAGCTGGTGCAAGGGGGAGGGGTTGCTGTTAACAAAGAAAAGATTAAAGAATTTTCGCAGATTTTTAATGGTGAAAACCTGATCAACGATAAATTCATTGTGGTTCAGAAAGGTAAGAAAAACTACTTCCTGCTGATTGCAGAATAAAATTTAGAAAGTCCCGGTTGAAAAACCGGGACTTTTCTTTTACAGGCGCTTCGAATTTTCCCTTGCCTGTAAACAAATAAAGCCTCTCCTGTATATCTCTTTATCATGTTATTGCAATTATGTTGCAAATATGTGCCCATATTTTTTAAACGCAACAGTATTGCTTTTATATTTGCAGTCTGAACTTTAAGATATGAAGACACTGATAAAGAATATGAACTTAGATAAACTCGGTATAACGGCTTCGACTTTATGTGCCGTTCACTGCGCGGCCCTTCCATTTGTAATGACTGTTTTACCGTTATGGGGACTGGATTTCTTGGCAAACGATGCTGTAGAGATTACCATGATTGCACTTTCACTGGTACTTGGCATATGGAGTTTAGCAAGGGGCTATCGCTCACAGCATCATAGCATTCGGCCGCTATTTATTTTGATTTGTGGATTCATACTGATTGCATCTGGTCATTTTTTGCCGGTGGCTCATTTCGAAGCCATCTTGATTCCCCTTGGAGGTATCACCATTGCAGCAGCTCACTTCACCAACCTGAGAATGCTGAAAAATTGTCCAATTGATCACCAGCACGATTAATTTTTTCAAATGAATACGATACGCAAAACTGTAATGCTATCGGCATTGGGCTTTATTTCTATGCTTAATCCAGCCTGCAGGCATGGAAGTGCCGATGCACAAGCTGCCTACAAGCGCTATGCCATAAAAAATGTAATCAAAACGAACTCAAAACATCCACAACGATGATCAGCATAAAATCTTTATCACACCACTACCCGGGGGGACGGGTCATAAATTTTCCGGATTTAAACATAGCGGCCATGGAACACTGGCTTCTGCTTGGCGCATCAGGTAGTGGTAAAAGCACCTTGATGAATATTCTTTCAGGACTTTTGAAACCCACTTCAGGAGAGGTGCTCATTGATGGGGTGCCATTATACGGATTAACCCTACGGGAAATGGATAAATTCAGAGGTGCCCGGATTGGCATTGTATTCCAGCGCCCGCACCTTATCCGTTCACTTAGCGTCATCGAAAACCTGGATATAGCGGCCTCCATGGCTGGCCTCACAACCGATCAGGAGCACCAGTTAATGCTTTTGGAAAGTTTGAATATCATCGATGAGAAAGATAAATTTCCTGATCAGTTAAGTCAGGGACAGCTTCAAAGGGTTAGCGTAGCGAGGGCGCTTGTAAATAAGCCCGACCTTTTGATCGCCGATGAACCGACGTCAAGTCTCGATGATGTGAATGCCGTACAGGTCATTACCATGCTCAGGGAACAGGCACAAGCCAACGGAGCAGCATTACTGGTGGCCACTCACGATCAGCGCATTCAGCCTTTTATTTCTAATGCATACCTGTTATGATCAGTATTTTTACCATAGGAAGAAAGAACCTGCTTAGGAATAAACTCACGGCGTTTTTAAATATCACTTTGGTGGCTTTCGGCATTGGAATTCTGTCCATATTGATGCTGGCCACTCAGCAAATCAGCAGTAAACTGGAAGAGAATGCTAAGGATATTGATGTAGTGGTAGGCGCCAAAGGAAGTCCTTTGCAATTGATCTTAAGCAGCATTTATCATATTGATTTTCCGACGGGAAATATTCCTGTTTCAGATGCCCGGAAACTGGCAGAGAACCCAATGGTAAGGCTTGCCGTACCACTTGCACTGGGCGATAACTATATGGGAAACCGCATAGTGGGAACTGACCAGTCCTTTATCGCGCTTTACGGACTCGATCTTGGCTGGGGGAAATTCTGGGAAAAAGACCTTGAAACCACTATTGGAAGTGAAGTGGCCAGGACTACGGGCTTAAAGGTTGGAGATACCTTTTTTGGTGCACACGGCCTGTCCGGTAGTGATGATGTGCACAAGCAACATGCTTACAGGGTAATGGGGATTTTAAAGCCTCAAGGCAATGTTACCGATCAGCTTATACTGACCAATATCGGGAGCGTTTATAAAATGCATGAAGGTAATGAACATCAAGATGAACACCAGGATAGCCAGCAGGATAGCAAAGCGGAAATTAACAACAGGGAAATTACGGCCTTACTGATTCAATACCGTTCGCCAATGTCTGTGGTGGTTTTTCCCCGTATGGTGAATAAAAGCACAAATATGCAGGCTGCCTCTCCGGCAATGGAAAGTGCCCGTTTGTTTTCCCTTATCGGTATAGGGATTGATACCCTGAAATGGTTTGCTGCTTTTATCATGCTGATCTCTGGTCTGAGCATTTTTATCAGTTTATACAATTCAATGAAGGAGAGGAAATATGATTTGGCGATTATGCGCTGTTTAGGTGCTTCGAAGTTTAAACTATTCTTTTTAGTGTTGATGGAGAGCTTACAGTTAACCGTCGCCGGAGCGATCGTAGGAATACTGATTGGTCATGGGTCACTTTATGTCATCGGATTTTTCCAGGAAGCGGCACAGGCTAAACTAAATGGGTTTTATTTTATGACTGATGAACTCTATTTACTTCTGGCCGGCATAGTGATTGGTGTATTAGCGGCTTTATTGCCGGCTTTCCAGGTTTTTAAAGTGGATATTGCTAAAACTTTAACCAGCGAACGATAATGAGAAGTGCAGTACTTACAATAGTTTTAGCCTTTACATGCGGCTATTGCTTTGCCCAGCCCCCGGGGCATGTAAATTTGAGGACGGCCAACTGGAATCTATTAGGCTTGAAGTACGAAAAACAGGTAAAGCCTTTGGTATGGCAAACTGTGTTCCCTCCGGAACTTCGGGCGATCAATAACAAAGTAATTGAACTGCCTGGATATATTATTCCAACAAAAGTTGGAACTGACTTTTCGGAATTTATGTTCTCAATCGTTCCCCTGGAATCCTGCCCTTACTGTGGTTCGGGGGATATCCCTTCCATGATTGAAGTAAAAATGAAACACCCTATAGAATGGACGGACAAACCAGTTAAGATCAGGGGTAAATTGCTGATTAATGATTCAGGAGACGACCGGTCGGAATTTTTTCTACTTAACGCTGTTCAAATATGAAAAAGTTAATGTTGTTGATATTAATTTTAAGTAATGTTTTTCTAAAGGCCCAGACCCATAACCCGAATGATCAACTTCGTTCAATGAACTGGGATATTATCGGTTCGGTTAAGTTTGAACTTACAGAGAAGAACGCGCTCTTCCCGATTTTTACAGAAACAATCCGGCGTTTCGAAAATAAAAACTTTGATTTACGGGGATATCTCATACCCATTAAAAGCGGGCAAAAGCAGCAAAAATTCCTCCTGGCTACACTCCCGGTTAACCAGTGTTTTTTCTGCGGGCAAAACGGCGTTCCGGTGATGATCATGATCGAAATGGAAAATGCTATTCCCTTTACCGAAAAGCCTATTCACGTAAGCGGCCTACTGATACTGGAGCATAAGGATGCCAGTTATGCTCCTCCGATCAGTATCAGGCATGCAAAAATCATTGTTTAATTGCTTATTTTTGTAAGAATATGGATAATAATATCACCCGCTTTGAAGAACTTCTGGTAAAAAACGGCCTAAAACGTACTGGTGCAAGGTTGCAGGTGCTGGAAATTTTGAGTGGAAGGGATTCTGCAACATCTCAGCCTTACCTGGAACAGGTAATGGGAAAAGTGGTGGACCGGGTAACACTTTACCGCGTGCTGCAAGCCTTTGAAGAAAAAGGAATTATTCACAAAGTTCTTGATAGCCATGGCACCGCTAATTATGCCATTTGCTCGGATGGTTGTGATGCACACCAGCACCATGATGAACATGTGCATTTTGATTGCGACAACTGCCACAAAATATATTGCCTGGAAAGCGTGAAAATACCGGTCCCTAAGGTGCCATCTGGTTTTAAGGTGCAGCATTTAAACCTGATCGCGACAGGTATTTGCTCTGCTTGTACAGATAAAGTAAATTAAGTTTATTTACTGTACCAGCAAATTACAGCCCCTGATATCAGCATTATCGAAGCGACCTAACACTTCAAAACTTCCATCCGGATTAATTCTCCCCAGATCCTGAGTAGCAATGAAAGCGCAGGAATTGATATTGGCCAGGTCAATCACATTAATTCCTCCGGTTTTTCCATCCGGAATAAGGGATAGAGGATCATTGGTGTCGCGGATCAAAACCTTCATCCAGTTCGGGCAATTGAATACGCCCTCGCCCAAAGAGTAGGCCTGTGAAAGTAATTCTGTCATGCCGTATTCACTGTGGATCGCAGGCACACCAAACCCTTTGGTCAGTTGCTCATGTAATTCCTCGCGAACCATTTCTTTTCTTTTGCCCTTCATTCCACCGGTTTCCATTACAATGAGTTCCGGGAAATGCATTTGGTACTGTTCGATAAAATCAAGTAAAGCGTAAGTGACCCCGATAAGAACTGTTTTTTGTTTTTTCGCCTTCAGGGTGCTTAATAAAGTAAAAAGATCATCATGGTTGTAGAGGAAGTATCCGCTTTGCGGGTGATTGCTTTTCTCTATCAGGTCGTTTACCATATAAATCAGTGAGGAGCCTGATCTTTGCTGATAGGAAGGCAGAAGTGCTAAGAAGCAATATTCATCAACAGGGCCATAAAATTTAGTGAATGCCTGAAGGTAACTTTGTTCGTATAAACTGGCATCTGTTACGTGATGACTGCTGGTGACCATTCCCGTAGTACCTGAGCTACTGAAAGTAACTTCTACAGGGGAAGAACTGCTTATGATCTGATGCGATTTGAAAAAAGAAATTGGCAGAAAAGGAATCTGATTTACGCTTTTTACCTCCTCGGCTATCACCCGTAGATTCTGAATATAGGCCTGATAAACCAAGCAGTGTTGCGCCTGGAACCTGAAAATATCCAGGGCAAATGTGGCAAATGCTTCAGGAGAATTGATTGTAAATATTTCTTTTGGGCTCTGGATCACGCAACAAAAGTACAAAGCATTATGCTATTTTATCGTCAGTTTTTTTGGCGAGCATCGCCATGCGGAAATGATAGCCACAGTAACCACCGATACCGGCAACAAGTCCGCTCAAAAGTCCGGTAACCAATAACAGCGCCCACCAGAGTTTTATCCCGGTCATTACCGCGACGCGCCCAGCTAACAGGTTATCATTTGGCAGGCTTTTAAACAGGGAGTAACCTATCCAGAGTAAGAAGATGGCCAGGAACGATTGCCAGAATGCTATTCTTCCGGTTTTACCGATGATGCCACATGTAGCAAAGGAAATCACAATAATGATCCACCATGGGGCAACCATTTGCAGTAGAAAACAGACTATTAATATGACGATGAAAACCATGGTGACTATTTAGAAATTTTTAACCTTGAAATTATTTTTCCTGAGTTATCGTTGGGTGTTTGCATATAAAACAGATCATAAAGCTGACCGCTTGCCCAGGTATCGATCATGTTATCGTAGAATTTACTTCCGGGGTTACCGGACTGACCACCAGGATAAACACCATGCCCTTTTGGTTTTTTACCCAGTTCAATGACCATTCTCCATGAAGGACCATTGGTTTCTCCCAATGCATTAATGGTACTTTTCGCACCACCGATTTGTAATACTTTAGATCCGAAGCCTGGTATTTTTGCCAGGTGGGGCACATTCGTCTGTTTCACGTTGCTCCAGTTCCAGTCTTTATTGATTGGGCCAAACCTGCGCTCCAGGCTATCACAACTGTATTTGAAAGCCTCATTAACCAGATCGGTCAGGCTTTCTTTCTGAGCAGTGCTGATATTGTCGTACCAGGTTGCATCTGGCTCTTTTAAAATCATTTCAACCGTACGGTCGCGGGATGGATAACGCATAGGAATTCCTTTCACTTCGAACTCGTCTGCCCAGATATTTTTGGAGAGGCGCTTGGTCCAGATTTCAAAAACGCTGGCTGCAATCTGATCGGCATCGTAACGCTTGTTCCACTTATTGATATAACTTAAAGCTTCTTTTTGTGTGGCGTTAAGTTGCTCCGTATTTAATAATGGGGTGATGGCAGGGAGCAGGTTTTGTGCAAGAATGCTGTAACTATCGGTTTGCATCAAACGGATGCTGTCTGCCGTTGCTTTATTCATAGCTGCCAGTTTATCGTTAATTCGTTTCCCACGCTCGTAGGGAGCAAACTCCCAGTTAATGTAATAAGGGTAGGACGGATCGGTTGACGACTGGTTAGCAGAGCTTACGAATCCCCTTGGTGGATTTTTAACCGTAGGGTTTTGCGCAGCTGGAATCCAACCTTGCCAGTCGTATGCCGGATCAGTACCATCTAAGATAAACTTACCCTGATCTTTCCACTTCAGTGGGAATTTCCCGTTCGGTGTAATGGCAATATCATTGTCTACACTTGCAAAAACGAAGTTTTGAGCCGGGGCGGTATAATAGGTAAGCGCTTTACGGTAATCATTATAGTTTTCACCGCGGTTAAGTTTGTAAAAAGTCATCAGCTCATTGGAACTATCATGTGCAATCCAGCGCAGTGCATCTCCAACCGGCACATTGTCCGCTCTGCCGTACTTGGGTTTCTGGAAATAAACTACAGGACCATGATGCGTATAAAATACCGTGTCAACCTCATCTTTACCTCCACGGATTTTAATGGTTTCCATTCTTTTAGTGGTGGCATTCCACTTATTGTTATACCAGTATTCATTATGGCTGGAATCTTTAAACTTAATCTGATAAAAATCGAGCACATCTGCTGCGACATTGGTTACACCCCAGGCAATTTTTTGATTAAAACCAATGATCACACCCGGAGCACCAGGCAATGAAACGCCATAGGTATTAATTCCAGGTGCGTGGAGCTGAATCTGATACCAGATGGAAGGCAGGGTGAGGTCAAGGTGCGGATCGTTGGCTAAAATGGGGAAACCTGATGCAGTTTTAGATCCGGACATTGCCCAGTTATTGCTCCCTATACCTTCTACCTTTTCTTTGGTTTTTACTTCACCGGTGAGTGCCTGTGTAAAGCTTTCCGGAGTTTTAGGAGTGGGAAGGGGAGAAAAGTCCCATTTGGTGCCTACCGGAATAATCGGGTCTTCACGGAAAGGGTAGTCTGGAAAAAGATTTTTTGTAATTTCAGGTCCGAATTTCTTCAGAATATTGGTCATGTAGAACTCATCAGAGCCCATGGCCAGCACGGCCGACATCTGTTTCAGCAGCAACGCGCATTTTACTGGTGTCCACTCCTCTGGTTTAAAATCGAGTATTTTATATTCTAATGGATAATTGGCCTTTGATAAGGTTTTGATGTAAGCATTTATTCCCGCTGTATAAGCCAGGATCATTTCTTTAGATTTTGGGTCTGCCATCATTCCCTTGAGTGAGTTTTCAGCGCCATATACCATGCCCATTCTTCTTTGATAGCGGTCTACCTCAATGGCCTTCTCGCCCACCACCTCACTAATTCTTCCGGCGGCAAACCTGGTCTGGAAATCCATTTGCCATAAGCGGTGCATAGCGGTCACATATCCCTGAGCAAGGTAAAGATCATGATCATTCTTTGCAAAAATATGAGGGATCATCCGGTCATCGAATACGATTTCGATCTGATCAATGGCACCTTTAATTTTCGCCTTATGGTTGAACATAAAATGATTGTTCTCGGCATTTTGCCAGAAACCCATAAAAGGATTCAGAAATTTTAAAAGTGGGGGAGTGCTGCCCAGTTTGGTATTAAATAAAAAAGCAAGGGCAATAGGTATGATGATGCAAAACAGCGCTTTAACTTTGTTCATAGTGGTTAACTGAAAATCTCAGGATACTAAGTTAGCGTAAAATGATGATTTATGTTCATTGCAAAATGCAATAATTCGTTTGTCATTCAAAATTACGAAACAAGATGCGAAATATTATGCAAACATAATTTGCTTAAGTGGAAAAAAGGGTTTAAGTTTAGATAACTAATTAGACAAACAACCAAATCTACGATCATTTATGAGCAGAATTTTTACACAAATCTTTTTTGTGTCGATTTTGATGTGCACCCTTAACTTCGCTGCACAGGCACAGAATATTACCGTTAGCGGAACGGTAAGAGATAAGCAATCCAAAGAAGGTCTTGCCGGAGTAAGTTTAACCATAAAAGGGCAAACCGGGGGTGGTGCTACATCGGCAACCGGAAGTTTTTCATTTACTACAACGGCAAAGGTTCCGTTCACGTTAGTCGCCTCATATGTGGGTTTTGGAACAGTAGAGCAACAGATAACCGGATCTACAGCTGGTATTACTTTCGAAATGGAAACGGCTGTTGTACTTGGCGGGGATGTAGTGGTTTCTGCATCCAGAACCCCCGAACGTATCCTGGAGTCGCCGGTTTCTATTGAAAGAATGAGCGCAGCATCAATAAGGGAAATTGCAGCACCCTCATTTTATGATGCGATTACCAATATGAAGGGAGTAGAAGGCAGTACCCAGAGTTTGACTTTTAAATCAATCAATACGAGGGGTTTCAATTCCAATGGAAACACGCGTTTCAATCAGTTTATTGATGGAATGGATAATCAAGCCCCAGGGCTTAATTTCTCTGTGGGAAACATTGTAGGCATTACAGAGCTTGATGTGGATAATGTAGAACTACTTCCCGGCGCATCTTCTGCATTGTACGGTGCCGGGGGGATTAATGGTACATTGCTGATGACTTCGAAAGATCCTTTTAAATACCAGGGCGCCAGTTTTCAGTATAAAACGGGGGTTAACCATGTAAATGACGACAACAGTAGTGTTCAACCGTTCAATCAGCTTGATGTTCGTGTGGCTAAGTCATGGAATAATAAGTTCGGGATAAAGGGTGCTTTTTCATTCCTTCAGGCTAAAGACTGGTTTGGCAATAACTACGCTAACTACGACAGGGTTTCAAACAGTGTAAAGCCGGGGGACAGGATTTCAGATCCGGGCTATGATGGTGTGAATGTTTACGGAGATGAAGTGAATTCAAATCTTTTAGGGGCCGCAAGATCAGTGCAGGCTGCTTTTCAGGCTGCTTCTCCAGCCGGCTTTGCCGGCTTTAATGGTTTAATAAGCAGTGGCGCGACGTATGCCCAGATCGTTAATATGGTGAATACAATTCCGGCTTATGCTGCTTTGCGGCCGGCACTGCCCTATTTAGGTGTGATGTATAGTTTAAACAAAAATACCACGCCTAGCCAAACCGTATCGCGTACTGGTTACAACGAGGAAGATCTGGTAGACTATAAAACAGAATCAATGAAAGTTTCAGGGGCGGCCTATTATAATTTTACCCCCACCATTCAGCTGATAGCGCAGGCCAACTGGGGAACAGGAACATCTGTGTATACGGGTTCGGATCGTTACTCGCTGAGAAACTTTAACATCGGGCAGTATAAACTGGAGTTAAAAGGGCAGGATTTCTTTTTAAGGGGCTATACCACGCAGGAGCGTTCGGGTGATTCGTACATTGCTTCTATTTTAGGAAGTTATATTAATGAGAAATCAAGTCCTACTGCTTCAACCTGGTTTCCTACTTATACCATTGCCTACTCAGCAGCCCGGTCTCAGGGAGCCAGTGATGTTGCTGCCCAGGCAGCAGCCAGGGCAAATGCTGATGCGACACGATATGCTCCCGGCTCGCCAAATTTCGCAACTGCAAAAGAGCAGATTATGAATACGACCATTAGTACAAGCGATGCAAGCAAAGGGATATACGGTGCTAAATTTGATGACAAAACAAACCTGTACCATTACGAAGGAATGTACAATTTCAGTAATGCGCTGAAGAATGTAGTGGAATTACAGGTTGGTGCTTCATCGAGAATTTACCAGTTGAGATCAGGCGGTACAATCTTCGATGATTTGAACCGCAAAATTAACATTGATGAATATGGTGGCTTTGCACAACTAGGTAAAAAGTTTGGTGAAATTTTCAAGCTTACTGTATCTGGAAGATATGATAAGAGTACTAATTTTGAAGGACGTTTTACTCCAAGGATTACGGGTGTTTTTACAGTGGCTAAAAACAATAATATCCGTGTTTCTTTTCAAACAGGTTATCGCAATCCGACAACCCAAAACCAATACATAGATTTATCAGTAGGGGGCGGATCACAAAGATTAATTGGTGGTTTACCTGAGTTTTTAGATAAGTACGGTTTGAGCGCCGAAGCTACTAAAGGCTATACTGAAAGCAGCTACAGGGCATATCTGGCCGCTGCGATTGCAGGCAGCCCTACTGCAGGAACCCTATTGCAGAAATATACATTTGATGCAAGAGGGGTTCGGCCTGAAAGTGTGAAGTCTTATGAAATTGGTTATAAAGGCTTACTCGGAACACATTTGTTGATCGATGCATATGGTTATTACAACCAATATAAAAATTTCATCACCGCTGTAAATGTATATCAAAACCGTAGCGGAAGTTTCGTGAAATACGGCGTACCTGTAAATGCAGAAGGTGAAGTGACTTCTTATGGCGCCGCTTTAGGTTTGGATTACGTAATTGAAAAATGGAATGTGAGTGGTAACGTTTCCTATAATCAGATTGGTGACCTTCCGGCGAATTACATCAATGATTTCAATACCCCTAAAGTTCGCTATAACTTAGGCTTGGGTAATCGGGAAATTGTTAAAAACTTTGGATTCAATGTGAATTACCGCTGGCAAGACCAGTTTTACTGGAATTCTTCATTCGCTGCCGGACAAGTGCCTGCCTTTAGTACAATGGATGCACAGGTTAGCTTAAGAATACCTTCAGTATTGTCTACTGTTAAGCTAGGTGGTTCAAACATTCTGAACAAATATTATATTACTTCGTACGGAAATCCTCAGGCAGGCGCGATCTATTATCTTGCTTTTACATTCAATCCTTAGATTGCCTGAAATTGAATATTCTTATTGAATTAGCTTCCGGATTCGGGAAGCTATTTTTTTTATGGGGTAATGTGTTTAGGTTAGTTTATGATCATTTTGTTAAAACAATTTGACCCGGTTAACAGGCATTGTTTTTGTTAAGTTGAAAATGTTGAGTTTTGAATGGATCAATACACAACATCAAATCAAACCTATAACATAAATTAATGAAAAAATTAATTACCGTTCTCACGCTGGGCGTGATTTTAGCCTCATGCGCTAATAACAAAAAAAGCGAAAATGAAGCTGATCAAAAAGACTCATCCACAGTGGTATTGAAAGAAAATGATCCTGTTAAAGCCGCCGCCCAGGATTCTATCGATTGGGCTAATGTTCCGGAACTAAAAGAAATCGGAAGTTTTCCTTTTATTAAAGCAAAAGAAGGTTTCAGGATTGTGGATGAAAATAACGGAGCCTCTGAGCTTTTCAGTTATGAAAAAATGGAAAATTATCTTGGAGGCAGCATTTACACCACCGAAGGTAAACTGGCTGCGCTTGTTTTTGATGGCAAAGACCATGATTTCAATCAGCGCGAGTTTGATGCAGATATTTATGCTTATCTGGATAAAACAGGAGCTAAACAACTTTACAAAGGAAATTATCCTGCAAATGAAACGGTTAACGAACCGGTAAGGTTGAAACTTAAAGAAAATTTATGGACAGGAAAAAAGAGAACTGTTGGCTTATCAGATGATGGACCTTTTGCATTGTACGCATTTAAAAACGATGGAAAACGCTATGTGATGTATGTGCAGTCAAATTCTGCACAAGGCAATGTATTTTTAATGGAACTAAAATAGCACTCATGAAAAAAATCTCGGTTATCCTGCTGTTAATGTCCATGGGATTTGCGGTTTTCGCTCAGGAAAACGACTGTGATGATCCCAACAAGATCAGCTGCTGCCAGGCAGCAAATAAGGCAATTATTGCTGTACCACCTTTAGCTGAGCTAAAGTGCAAGGATCAGAAAGCTGATTTATATAAGATTTTTCCAAAGATTCCGATTTACAAGGGCTTTTTATTCAATGAAATCAGGCAGTGCAGTGAGAATAGCAAGTCAGGTGCAATGTTAGAATTTCAATACTGTATTGCTAAAACGAGACTGCATATGACGATTACTATTTGTGATTTTAATGATCCTTTTTACAAAACAGATGTAGGGCAATCGCAGTTAAATTTGTATCAAACTATGTTTCTGGCAGGCGTTAGCCCAATATTGCGAACCTATCCCAGCAAGAACAAAGTATTTGATAAATCCTATATTGCGATGCCTGAAAAGGGAAAGTATGTGAATTTTGAAGGATTATACAAAAACAGATACTATGTGCATCTGGTTATAGATGGTGATCGCTTTAAACTTGCTACAGAAGTGGATGCCTTTCTGGAAGATTATATCAAAGCCTTCGATTTCTAATGATATTTGCGCCCGGGTTAAAAAATTCGACTATTTAAATCCATTCACGTGATTATATTCGCCATTTATAAATTTACTACAGCCCTTTTATAAAATATTTGTATTATAGTACTTTCTTAAGCGTTCTCAGTTTTAGAAGAAGTATTTTTAAATTTTTGACATAAATTAAGGATGGAAGCGCAAAACGATAAACCGAACGAAGTAAGTGATCTGATCGAAAAGGAGCAGGAAATACAACACTTAAATAACCCAGTTGATATATCGGTTAAGCCAATTGTTAAACAATACCTTGGCGAGGTAAAAAAAGTTAAAAAAGAGGGCAATCGTTTTTATTTTTCTGATGGTGACGCCAGGGTGGAGGTTCGTATTGTCAGCGATGAAATTATCCGCGTTCGTTTAGCTCCGCATGGGGTTTTTCTGGAAGACTTTTCTTATGCCGTACCCGAAGTAGATCAGAAGGTTTCTGTTTTTAAAATGCAGGAACATGATGAATACTACACCATCTCAACCAGTGCAGTTACCTGTAAAATAGAGAAAGCAAACTTCCACATCTCTTTTTCAGATAACATTACCAATCTGGTGATGGTTGAAGAAGCCAACTCCATGCACTGGGAAGAAAATGTTGATTTTGGAGGATATTATATTTATGCCACTAAGAAATGCCATCCTGAAGAAAACTTCTTTGGACTGGGTGACAAATCGGGGAACTTTAACCTTCGTGGACGCCGGTTCGAGAACTGGAACACCGATGCTTATTCCTTCGGTTGGAATCAGGATCCTTTATACCGGACCATTCCATTCTACATAGGCTTGCATAATCAGGCTGCATATGGTATTTTCTTTGATAATACCTTCAAATCTTATTTTGATTTTGGTAGTGAAGACGTAAGTAAAACGAGCTTTTGGGCCGATGGAGGGGAGTTGCAATACTATTACATCCACGGACCTCATATTATGGACGTGGTAAAACGTTATGCAACCCTTACAGGGACACACCCGATGCCACCTAAATGGACATTAGGTTACCAACAATGTAGGTGGAGCTACTATCCGGAAACGAAGGTTAAAGAAATAGCCAAACAGTTCAGGGACAGAAAAATTCCTTGCGATGCCATTTATCTTGACATAGATTACATGGATGGCTATCGCTGCTTTACCTGGAACAAAAAATACTTTCCCGACCCGCGTAGAATGATCAAAGAACTATCTGACGATGGTTTTAAAACGGTAGTGATGATTGACCCGGGAATAAAGGTTGATGATGATTACTGGGTATTTAAAGAAGGCAAAGAAAAACGGTTTTTCTGCCGCAGAAGTGATGATTATTATATGGAAGGGCATGTTTGGCCCGGACGTTGTCAGTTCCCTGACTTTACCAACCCGAAGGTAAGAACCTGGTGGGGGAATTTATACAAGGAGTTGGTTGATATGGGGGTAGCAGGATTCTGGAATGACATGAATGAGCCTGCTGTTTTTGGTTCAGGAACTTTCCCGAATGATGTACGCCATAACTATGATGGCTATAGAGGTTCGCACCGGAAAGCCCATAATGTTTATGGTATGCAAATGGTACGCTCTACTTATGAGGGACTAAAAAAACTCATGCGCAATAAGCGTCCGTTTACCATCACAAGGGCCGGATACTCTGGTATGCAACGTTATGCCAGTGTTTGGACAGGTGATAATATTGCCACATGGGAACATTTGAAAATCGGAAACATTCAATGCCAGCGTTTATCTGTATCAGGGGTTCCATTCTGTGGTACTGATATTGGTGGTTTTAGTGGAGAGCCTGACGGGGAATTATTTACCCGATGGATTCAGCTGGGTACATTTTCTCCTTTTATGCGCGCGCACTCAGCAGGGGATACAGCTGAACGTGAACCATGGAGTTTCGGCGAGTTTTTTGAAAATATTAACCGTAAGTTTATTGAATTGCGGTATCGCCTGATGCCATATCTTTATTCAGTATTCTGGGAACATCACCGTTACGGTTTTCCTATCCTTCGGCCATTGGTGATGCTGGAGCAGGAAAATATCAGCAACAGCTTCCGTCAGGATGAATTCTGCTATGGGGATAAACTTTTGATTTGCCCGGTATTGGAGCAAGGTGCCATTTCAAGAAAAGTATATTTGCCAAAGGGAACATGGTATAACTATTGGACGAATGAAGTACTGGAAGGTGGAAATGAGTATACTGTTGATGCGAAAATCGATAGCATGCCCATGTTTGTCAGAGCAGGTTCGGTAATTCCGGAATATCCGGTAATGCAATACGTCGATGAAAAAGCCATCACTGAAGTGGCTTTGAATATTTATCATAGTGATTATGAGGTTAACTCATATATGTATGAAGACCACGGTGATACTTTTGCTTTTGAGCAGGATATTTATCTGGAGAAAAAATTTACCGTGAAAAGTGATGCGCAGTGGCTAAAGGTTAACCAGCGTGTTGAAGGCTTATATACGCCAAACTATGAATTTTATGCCTGCCACATTATCGGAGTTAAATTTCAGGTTACCAAAGTAATTGTGGATAATCAGGAGGTGAAGGAGTTTCATCTGGATGACCACAACGTACTGCACTTCAAATGCAATAAAAACTTCAACGAAATACAAATCTCAAGTTTGTAAATCTTTTAAGCCCTGATGCTGTTTAGCATTGGGGCTTCATCTATCTAGCCAAACAAACCTATGTCAAAAGCAAAAAATGCGCCTGTAAAAACTTTAAAAACCAAGATTGATCGATCGGACCCTGTTTGGGTATATAGCTTATTTTCAGAATACGATGTCGATCTGTTTTTGGTAGGCAAGCATTTCAGGCTTTACAACAAAATGGGATCCCACCTCATCACAGTTGAAGAAGAAAAGGGTGTTTATTTCGCAGTTTGGGCACCTAATGCAAAAGCTGTAAATGTTACGGGGGATTTTAATGACTGGCATAACCAGTCTCACCCTTTAAATAAACGTTGGGATAAATCAGGGATATGGGAAGGTTTCATTCCAAATCTTGGAAAAGGCACGGTATATAAATATTTCATTAAGGGCTTTGATGATTCAGAGCATTTAAAGGGAGATCCTTATGCCAGAAGATGGGAGCATCCACCACAAACGGCTTCTATTGTTTGGGATACCGATTATAGCTGGAAGGATAAATCCTGGTTGAACAAACGTGCGAAGTTAAATGCGCTGGATCAACCCATTTCAGTGTATGAGATTCATCTGGGCTCATGGGAGCGGGATCCGGAGAACCCGGACAGGGTATTAAATGCCAGGGAGGTAGCTTCCAGACTTATTCCCTATGTAAAGGAAATGGGCTTTACCCATGTAGAATTAATGCCGGTAATGGAATTTCCATTTTTCCCAAGCTGGGGTTATCAGATTACCGGGTATTTTGGTGCAAGCTCCAGATATGGTTCTCCACAAGACTTAATGTTTTTAATTGATGAACTCCATAAAGCCAATATTGCGGTTATTTTAGATTGGGTCCCTTCGCATTTTCCAGGCGACAGGCACGGGCTTTATGAATTTGATGGTACGCATCTTTACGAACATGCCGACATGCGTAAGGGCTTTCATCCCGATTGGAAGTCGTATATCTTCAATTATGACAGAAATGAGGTGCGCTCGTTCTTAATCAGTAATGCATTGTTTTGGCTCGACCAATACCACGCTGACGGATTGAGGGTGGATGCGGTAGCCTCTATGTTATATTTTAACTTTTCACGGGAGGGTGATGATGCTGCAACAAATGAATATGGTGGCAGCGAAAATCTCGGAGCCATACAGTTTTTGCAGGACTTAAACGTTGCCGTTTATGGCAATTTTGAAGGTGTCCAAACCATTGCAGAGGAAAGCAGTACTTATCCTGGCGTTACCCACCCGGTGTTTGCAGGTGGGCTGGGTTTTGGTATGAAGTGGATGATGGGCTGGATGAATGACACTTTGAAATATTTCAAGGTGGATACGCTTGGACGTAAGCATTATCACCATCAATTAAGTTTTAGTATGACCTATGCTTTTACTGAAAACTTTATGCTTCCATTTTCACATGACGAAGTGGTGCATGGCAAATCGCCCATGTTATATAAAATGCCGGGCGATGATTGGCAGAAATATGCAAATTTAAGGGCATTGTACGGATACATGTTTACTCATCCCGGAGCCAAACTCCTTTTTATGGGTAATGAGTTTGGTGATACCAGTGAGTGGAATTTCACACAGTCATTAAACTGGCACCTGTTGAAGTTTGCCCCTCACAAAGGTTTGCAAGAAACAGTGAAAGCCCTGAATTTTCTTTTAAGAAAGGAACCTGCGCTCTATCATTTTAATTTTAGTTATGAGGGTTTTGAGTGGCTCGATGCTGATAATTCCAATGAATCGGTATTTACTTTTATGCGTAAAGGTCCCAAAGCAAAAGACACTTTGGTGATTGCCATTAATTTAACGCCGGTGGTGAGGGAAAACTTTCGTATTGGTGTTCCGTTTGCAACGAAATGGAAAGAGCTGTTCAATACCGACGACATTATTTATTATGGAAGTGGTATTAATAACAAAGGAGATATTGTTCCCGGTAAAGATGGGTTCAATGGGCAGAAATATTCAATAGACATTCATCTTCCGCCGCTTGCAGTGGTGATTTTTAAAAGCAAATAGTGTAAAAAAGAAAAGCCTTTCATTGCTGAAAGGCTTTCTCCACTTTGAAGTGGAAGCATTCAAAGTGGGTGCAAAGATACGATAAGTAACTTCATCCGCAAGTTTTATTTGAATTTATTTTTCTGCCTGGTATTTTACAGTTTTAATTTGATGCCTGCATTGAAAGTTCTGCCTTCGGTGTGGGTCCAGATATCATCGAAGCCAGGGTTTAAGTGTGATCCGTTTACAACGCTTTTGTATCTGCTTTGCCTGGTGTCGGTGAAGTTTTCGGCATTTACAAAAATAGAAATCTTACCTAATACCTTTTCGGCCATAAAGCCAAACTCCCAGAACGGACTGGTTTGAGTGTTATTGTACAAATACTGGCTGTCTGTAAAATATCCTTCCAAACCCATTTTAAAGTTTCTTTCCTTTTCATACAGCAAAGCAAGATTAACTTTGTTTTTTGGAAGCAACCGTATATCCTTGATCATGGGTAGATATTCCGCTTTGGCTGCGGTGAAGGTATAGCCTGCGAAAAGCTTGAAATACTCGTGGAAAATTATTTTTGCATTGGTTTCAAATCCTGAACTGTTAACAGGAAGTGCCGTGTTTTCAAAATGAAAGTTTCCATTAGCGTTTTGGAGCAAAATGGTAGAATTGTTGATTCGGGTGTAAAAGAACATCTGGTTGATGCTAACCAGCCAATCTTCACCAATACTGGTCTTATAGTTGACATCTGCTGTTCCACCTACACTTCGTTCTGCCTTTACGTTGTTTAAAGGCAAAAGATTCTGATATTGAAAAGTTTCAGTTTGTTCGGTGAAAAGCGTAGGGGTTTTATACCCTAAGCCACCACCAATCCTGGAGCTCCATTTATCGTTGAATTTATACAAGCCTGATATCCTTGGTAATAAAAATGCCTGTTTCTTTTCGTAGTAGGTATTGAAATATTGAGCCACATCCAGTCTCAATCCACTCTCCAATTTAAACCTATCCGACACATCCCAGGTGTCCTGTGCATAAACCCCGGCGGTTTTGGTCGTAAAATCCCGGGCTACTGAACCTATTACTTTATGTTCGTTAAATTCATCATAAACCACATTGGCACCAAAAATTAAGCTATTATTCTTAATGTTTTTCAGGTAGCTGATATCGGTATAAGAATTATAATTTTTCCCCTTAAAGCTGTAGTCAGGAATATCGATTCCCCTATTAAAATAATTGAAGCTGGTTTTAACCCTGAGTAGATCTTTTTCAGGGGTCTGATAGCTGAAATCTACTGTTGTAGTATTTCTAATGCTGCTGTTTTTTTCAAAATAGCGGTGGTTCAGATCAACACCGTCGGTAATTACAAAAATATCTCCACCGGTTCTGTTGCTCCTGGTAAAGGAATTGCCAATAATGAAGGTCGTTTTCTCATTGGGATAGAAAAATAGCTTGGGATGGATAGTAAAATCCCTGGATTTTGGCAGTTCGGTAAAGTCGTCTTTGTCCACATCATAAGCACTTTGGAAGTTCCCAAGCGCGAGCAGGCTATACCCGAACCTTCGATTTCGCTGCATGGCAAATCCTCCAATATTGCTTTGACCAACATTGGATTGATTGAGGATGAAATTATATTCCGCTTTTTCTTTTGGTGTCCGGGAGATGAAATTGACTACCCCGGCTATTGCTCCTGCACCAAAGAGCGTTGAGGATGGACCTTTAATGATTTCGACCTGCGCTAAGTCCAAAGGTGGGATTTCCAGTACACTTAGTCCGTTGGCAAAATTACCGAAGCTGGCGTAACCATCTTTTAAGAGTTGGGTGTATCTTCCGTCGAGCCCCTGAATACGGATACTGGCATTGCCACTGGTGGCTGAAGTTTGTTGAACCGAAATCCCTGTACTTTCATGAAGGATCATGGAAACATTTGCAGGGCGCATATTGCTTTTTTCATCGATTTCTTCCAGCTCAATTGTTTCAACCCGGGTTGGTGTGTTTTGGATTGTTCTGCTTGTTCGGGTAGACGAAACGATTACTTCTTCAAGTTCATCCTCTGCAATTGACAGCAGAATTTCTAAAGGTCCATCCTGTTTTACAGGAAAGGAGATGCTCGCAGTTTGCTCAGTGTAACCTACATTTCTGATGATGATGGTTTGTTTACCGCTGGGAATTTGCTGGAATACGGCAATTCCGTCTTCAGCAGTTTTTGCAATTAATGTGGTTCCTTTAATTAATAGGGTAGCTCCGCTGATCGCTTTTTTAGTTTCGTTGTCCCTGACCAAAACACGGAAGCTGTTTTGTGCATAAACATTCACTATGCATAGTATTATGCATAGCGTAAATATAATTTTTCGCATGTGAATTTATTAGGTATTGAATACTGGGTGATTTTAATGATCACCTTCATTTTTCAGTTTAACTGTAAAACGGATTCAATTTTGGCGGCTGCCATATACGCTGATGATAATTCGAAATGAACTCATCACTGTGAAGTGTTTTCTTTTTGCTTACAGGATCAGGTTGGAAAAAATCAAATTGTTGCACAATAAATAGATCAAGCAGCGACTGGCCACAGCAGTTGCAGGAGCATAAAGGAGAGCAATTATCTTGTTGTGCCTGATGTCCATGATTCTTAAGTACTGAATATACCGGTCTATCTTTTTTATACTCAGCAAAATTCTCACTGTCTTTGCAACTTAAGCAAGATAGCAGAATAAAGCAAGCACTAAACAGGTAAGCAAAAAATTTCATTGTACCGGTAAAAGTACAAATCATATGTCAGATGAATAAGGTTATTTGATATTTATCAATAAAACCCGCTTTTCCAATGAGTTATGCGTGTTTAATGAATAAAGTGAATGACTAATATGGCATTACAGGGCTGTACTTTTGTCTACGTTACCGAACAAACAAACAACCATTTTTCCGTCCATATACTAAGCCGAAATTGAAAAGTCGCTCTATTTTCTCTTTCCTGATGTTTGCCCTGTGTTTTTTACCTGCCTTGATTTATGCGCAGTGTGAAAATACAAAGCGGACTTATGCTGATTTTCAGGGGAGTTTAAGAGCAGGTTTAGGGGTATTAGGTAACCCGGTATTGATCTATGGAACAATAGCTGATGCCCCATTTGCCGTTAATGGTCAGGTTAAAGATGCATCTACATTGGGAGTTGGTGCCGGCTTGCTAGGCCTGGCTTCAAGCACTCAATTTCTACAGTTTACAACAAATGGCCTTACGCCCAGATCTATCCCAGCAAACACGCCTGTTGTAGTGAAAATTTCCCTTCCAACGGAAGTGCTTAGCGTGTTGAGCGGAGTCGAAATCGGATCCTTTACAAATCTTCATGATGTTGCGGCAAGCTGGCCTGCCATTTTAGGTGCCGGGCATTTCGCCGGACAAGATGCTACCATGACACCGATTTACACTTCTGCAAACATCGCAGGCGCAGTAAGTGGGGCGGGAGAGGTAGAGATTACCCTCACGCCTGCGCAGATTTACAATGGGATTTATGTTAAGGTTTCGGGCAATGCGCTATCGGTAGCGCTTACAGCAAAGCTATTTCATGCTTACATCATGGAATTAACCACGAGCCAGATCGACTGTGACGAGGTGATTGATGTGTTGTCGGGTGTTCAGCCAACTGTTATTGGTGGCGTGCTTAATGCAACAGGAAAAGTTACTGATCCATTTAATGCTATTGATAGCGATCAGGATAGTTATGCGCTTATGGATGTTGGAGCATCTGTGCTCAATAAAATATTTCTTACGGCAATTTTTAACAAACCTTCGCAACCTGCAGATTCAGTTAGTATTATTTTAGGAAAGCCAGGCGGTGGCTTGTTAACTGTTAATTTGTTAACCGGTTTTATTATTCAGCCTTATTTAAGTGGCGCAAAGGCCGGTCCGGCATTCGACAATACCGGTACATTTTTAAATCTCAGGCTCTTTCCGGGTTCTACCGACAAATATATCCTGACTTTTCCTATCACTGCAGTCTACGATCGCCTGGAAATTACGACCGGTGGTTTAGCAGGCGTATTGGGTTCGTTAAGGATTTATGATATTAAAAGAAAACTAGCTAAGCCCCGAACGTTGGTTGATCCATCAACAGCTGATGAGCGAGTGGTGTGCCAGGGCGAAACAGCAACGTTTTCAGTGCAGAATCCGCAGAGTTGTACAGAATACAAATGGTATGATGCAGAAACAGGAGGCAATTTATTAGCCACCAGCCTGAGTTATACCCCACCTTCAAATCTCGTGGCAGGCGATTATAATTACTATGTACAGGCTAGCCGTACCTATTGTGTCGCCGCCGTGTCTGAGCGTTTAAGGGTAAGACTTAAAGTTAATCCCTTACCTCCGTTAGCGCTGAATGGGGCAATAATTTGTGCAGGTTCTACTGCAGTGCTATCAGTTGATAGTCCAGATGCCGCATATAGATACAATTGGTATACTTTGGCCTCGGGTGGTACTCCAATTACTACTGGTTCAACATATACCACACCAACTTTGACAGCTACAACAAATTACTATGTTGAAGCCATCAATATATTAACAGGTTGTAAAAATGCCGGCGGACTTAAAACGGTTGCCGCAACAGTAAAGCAGTTTGCACCGGTTCCTGCAATTACTGGTCAGAATACAATGTGCGGTGGTACAGTTCAAACACTTGGTAATACCTATGCAGGTGGAGTTTGGACTAGTTCAGATTTAACTATTGCTACAGTTGATGCCACAGGAAAGGTTACCGCATTAACGACTGGTGCTGTTGTTATTACTTACAGTGTAGCAGAAGACGCCACTTATTGTGCTAAAGCAGTTGGTTTCAATATCAATGTTACGCCTCAGCCCAATCTGACACTTGGCCCGGATCCTGGAATTTGTGAAGGTTTAACTTCAACCGAGGTCACTTACTCAGATCCGGTTAATACCCCAACAACATATGGTATCACCTGGAATAGCGGGCCAATATCTAATGTGGTGGATCAGCCATTACTACCAGGTAGAATTGTTATAAACGTACCATCGAATGCCCCGGTTGCTGTGTACACCGGAACTTTAACTATTAAAAATGCATTTGGGTGCGAGCGCCAGATCCCGATTAGTTTCAGGGTAAAGCTTGTACCGCATAAACCAACAGTATCTATAAACGAATAAAAAATAAAGAAAATAATTAACCCTAAATCCCATGATTATGAAAACTAATGCTACTAAATTGAAATGGAGAATCTTTGGATTCCTGATGTTTCTGTTGCCTATCGGGGCATTGGCGCAAACGCCAAACGCGTACCTTTGTGGAACTGGTACGGTAAAATTAACACCTACATTTACAGGATATGCCCCTGTTGCCGGAGATAAGATTATTTGGTCAATAAATGGTACTGCACAAACACCAGTTAATTATAACGTACCTGCTGATGCCGTATATAATATCGATCCAGGTTTAGCTCCTGGTAATTACAAATACTCTGTTCAGGTAGTGCCGGCCGATGCCAATCTATGTCCAAGTACTGCATCCGATGATATGGTTATTGAAAAACTACCCGCTCCGGCAATCGCCGTAAATGCGCCGGGAAGTACCTATTGTACTGATCAGACGGCATCGACAGTATTAACAGCATCAAGGACAAATACTACCTATACTTTGCCAACAGGCGTTTCGATGACTTACGCATGGACGGCTACGAAGGATGGCGCCGCGGTTACAACCATTACTGATTTAGGAACAGCGTCAACTAGTGGTGACACATTCACTTTGAAAGCAGGAGTGGCACCGGCAGCGTATGTATTTACTGCAACCGGAAGCTATGCAACGGGAGGAGTACAGATTGTTCCTGCCACCACATGTACGGCTACAGCTGATAAAACCATCACTGTTACTGTTAAGCCAGGTAAGGCTACCGTTACGATTACGCCTTAATAACTATTGGCAGGAAAGTTTTCATGTTCAGCAAACTAGGGATAACTGCGCTCAGCGTGCTACTGTTTTGTACAGTAGCATGCTTCGCGCAATCTAATGTTTTGCTGCCCATAAGCCTTAAGCAAGGTTCAACAGTTAAACTCCGGGCTAATGCCACAGGAGCCGATTCTTATCAGTGGTTTCGGAATGGTGAAGCCATTGCAGGCGCCACTCTACGGGATTATGTAGTCTCCGGAGCGGGTAATTATTCCGTAATCACTTTAAGTTTGGGCGGTTGTAGTGGAGATCCTTCAGATGAAGTGATCGTAACGATGCAAACTGCAGTATCTGCCGACATTTCAATTGTAAAACGATCAGAAATCAGGCAGGTGATGAATAATGAAGCTTTCAAATACACATTATTAGTCCGCAATAACGGGCAGGGCGATGCCACCAATATTACAGTAAGTGATGCTCTTCCGGAAAATTTAGTGTTGGTAAGTGTTGATGCCCCAGGTAGCGGGACTACAAAATATGATCAATCAACCAGGACCATCTCCTGGAATATTCCTGCGTTGGCCAATGGTCAGTTTATTGATCTCGTGATCAATGTGAAAGCCACGAAAGCTGGGAAAGTAGTAAACAGTGCTACAGTGACCATCAGTGAGGTAGATCCCAACCCATCAAACAATACCTCTACTGATACAAAAGAAATTATTGGAATTAAAATTCCAAATGTGTTCACTCCTAACGGGGACGGGAAAAACGAAACTTTCTTTGTTGAGCGCTTGGAAAGTTACAGTGAAAACCAGCTCACCATCATCAACAGATGGGGGAGTACTGTATATGAAAAAAGCGGCTATCTCAATGACTGGACTGCCGATGGATTAGTGGATGGAACATACTTCTATGTACTTAAAGTGAAAAATGCAGCATCCGAATGGGAAGAGTTTAAAGGCTATGTAACAGTAATCAGATAAAAAGATGAGCGTATGAAAAGGATTTTGATCACACTGTTTTTATGTTTGTGCTGCATGTTAACCATCGCGCAGCAAAATGCGCAGTTTGGCCAGTATATGTTTAACGGGCTGTTTATTAATCCGGCCTATGCAGGATATAAAGAGGAATTGTATATGCAGGCCTTTGTCCGTTCCCAATGGACAGGAATTAAAGGGGCGCCCCAAACGCTTTCAATTTCCGTTGATGAGGCGGTAAAGGATGAGAGACTGGGTTTGGGACTTTTAGTATCCAAAGATAAGATTGGTGCACAGAGTTCATTAAATCTATCAGGGAATTTCGCGTATCGAATTAAGTTAGACCGGACTGAAACAAATGTTCTGGCCTTTGGCGTGGGAGTAGGCGTGATGCAGATGGGTTTAAACGGTAGTTTGCTTGATCCTACAGAATCCGGGGATAACAGGATTCCAACAGGATTTGAAAGTCGGTTGGTTCCAGACATCAGAGCCGGGGTTCATTATTCTAATGAGAAATTTTTTGTTGGATTTTCCGCGAATAACCTGTTGTCGCAATATTTATCGGTTTTTCAGGATAACAGTTTATTAAGCATTACCAGTAAGCCACATTTTTATTTAACCGCCGGAATGGTTTTTCCGATGAACAATGACTTTTTATTCAAGCCATCTTTTTTAATCAAAGATGACCTTAATGGACCAACCTCCCTGGATCTTAATGCTTCTATGATGATCCGGGAACGATTATGGCTTGGTGGAGTGTACCGGACTTCAGTTAAATTATATCCTAAACCTTTGCTTCAGTCTGACGTGAGAAACAGGAGTGCAATAGGCTTAATTGCAGAATTTTTTGTGCAGTCTAACTTAAGGATTGGTTATGGCTATGATTATAGCTTAAATAAACTCGGTAATTACGATTACGGCTCGCATGAAATATCGATTGGCTACTACTTAAATACTGCGAAAAGCCGACGTCCAAAATGTTATTTCTAATTTTTTATAAAAATTAAATGGTTTAAAATTGAAGGGTTGGGTATAGATATGTTCTTTTTGGAAAAAATAATGAACGAAAAGAATAATTAGAAAAACCGCGTTATTCAGTTTTACGTAAAGAGAGGGGTAAACGTTTAAGTTGTGCTCTCCCAAACAAATTGAAACGGTATTTCTGTCTATCCCTTGTACTTGGGCTTATTTTAGTCCTCCCTTATCATTTGTATGCCCAGGCATGTGCGAATCAGTCGCGCGTATACGCTAATTCACAATTTTTTGAACGCAATATAAATTTCCTGTCAACCGGTACTGTAAATGATCCTTCAAATGCGGTTGATGAAGATCCTTTTACAAGTAGTAATTTATATTTACAAGCAGTTTTAGGGGCAGATATTACGCAGTTTCTGGAATTTAGGGATGCAAACAAAACTAACCGGAAAGTAATAAGCGGACCCAATACAATATATGTCAAGCTTTCACTTCCCTCAACTTTTCTGAATGCAGGTGGCGCAATTGAAATCGGTACATTCAGGTACACCACATCGGGAACTGCAAAAATACAAACCCTAAAATATAACGGAACAACAGTAGTTGGGCTGGTTGGTGGTCCTGGTACAGTTGAGATTCCTGTACAGCTCACTTCAGGAGAACAAGCAAATGGTATTTATGTGAAGCTTACCGGGGGTATTCTTTCTATCCCTATTTCCACAGATATATATGGTGCTTATATACTGGAAAATACCACGCAGATTCCCGATTGCGACAAAGGAATTGATGTCATCAGTGGATTATCAGACAATTCAGTTTTGCCTATTGGTAGTGCCTTTGGCTCCGTGTCAGGCGAGGCAAGTGCCATCGATGCAAGTCCCTACACTACCTATGCTTCGCTAAGTGCAGGTTTAAATGTGTTAAACTCTGCTTACCTGACGGCTGTGTTTGCCAGGGCTTCAGTTCCTGGTGATTCGGCGAAGGTGATCATTGAAAACCTTGGAGGTGGATTAAATTTATTTGGAGGATTAGGTATTCAAACTTACCTTGGTGCGAACGGTTTGACTTCAGCCACTACTGCCAGCGGTATCGTAAGTAAATCAGTCCCAGGATATCCAAATTTAACAGAAATAAGCTTTGCCGTAAACTCTTCATTCGACCGAGTCCGCATTTCTTATGGAGGTGCTTTGGGGATTAGTGGGAGCGTAAGAGTTTATAATGTCACTAAAGTTATCCCTAAACCAGTAACGCTAATTGATGGTGCCCTGGCTGTGACAAAGGATGTATGTTTTGCCGTCCCGTCGACAGTTTTATCAGTTAACAATATCCAATCGTGTACCACATACAACTGGTATGCGGATCAAACCACAACTACAAGTTTACATATCGGCCCAACTTACACCCTCACTGGCTTGTCAGTTGGTACCCATACTTATTATGTGCAATCGAAACGGGATAACTGTACCGCTTCGATCTCCGAAAGAGTCAAAGTTACCATCAATGTAAATCCCTTACCAATTGTTTCTGCTGCAAATACAACGACATGTTCAGGTTCAACTGCTACATTATATGTTGACAATCCTGTTACAGGCATTGCCTACCGTTGGTATGATTTAGCAACAAATGGTACATTATTAACCACGGCCACCACATACAGCACACCTGTACTCACTGCTAATCGGACGTATTATGTTGAGGCTTATAATACGACAACTGGTTGTATAAGTAGTAGCCGGTCGCCAGTATTAGTTACGGTAAAACCACTTGCTGCGGTAAGTGCTACAGCAGGTACGTCAAGCATTTGCATTGGATCGGCTGGAACCTTAAGCAACTCTACCCCGGGCGGAACCTGGTCGAGTGTAAATCCAGCCGTCGCTATAGTTAGTGCATCGGGAGTTGTGACGGGTGTTTCTGCGGGCAGTACCACAATTCGATACACTATTGCCGATAGTCCTTCAGCCTGTGCTTACAGCTCAAACTTTCCCATTACCGTGAATAATCTACCTGAGCTTACCTTGGGAGCTGATCCGGAGATCTGTGCAGGCTTTATTAGTTCGTCTTTAAGTTATACAAATTCACAATACAATCCGGTTAGCTATAGCATCACCTGGAGTTCAACAGATTTTACAACTGTAACTGATCAGCCTTTGCCTGCTAATAAGATTCCATTTGATGTGCCGGCACATATTGCCCCAGGAACTTATCCAGGAGTTTTAACCCTTAAGAATGATCGTGGCTGCAGCACATCAATCAATTTCAATTTAAAAGTAAATCAAAGACCACCAGCCCCACATGTGCTGGTTCCTATTTCATCACAATATTAAATCAAAAAAACAAAAAAAAGTCCCCATGAAACGTACAATTACAAAAGCAATTTTATTCTTTGCAGTGATCTTAGCCTGCACTTCATTAACATCTTCCGCACAGGTGTTGCCAACTACCACAGGCGTAAGCCTTTTCTGTGCTGGTTCCGGTTTAACCTTGCCGCCAGCTGCATCAAATACTGACTGGATCGTAAGGTATAGCGCTACGGCTACCACTACACCATCTACGGTTATTACTTTAACAACTGGAAATACGATACCTGCAGGTACGTTGCAAACAGGATATTATTACCTAAGCTCAAAATCGACTACTGCGGGATCCTGCGAATCTGAAATGCAGGAGATTCCGGTTTATGTGCTAAAACCGTTAACGGTTGACTTTACTTCAGCTAGCTACTGTATCGAATCGCCATTAACCCAGGTAGGAAGTGTAAGCAGCACTGATCCCAATACAACAACTTTCGCTTACCAATGGTATACTGTTTCTGGTTCAACTGAAACACCTATTTCCGGAGCAACTCAAAAAGATTATACACCAACAGTGGCTGCATCAAGCGTTGGAACTACAAAATATTTGTTAAGAGCAGGTTACTTAATCGGTACCAACAAATATTGCCCTGAAACTGCGACGCATGATGTTGTGGTTGCACCTAAACCAACGAAACCAACCATTACACCTGGTTCAGCTATCGGCGGCGCAACTCCAGTTACTTTTTAATTAAGGTAATTTCTATTTCTGTTTATCAATTAAATGAGGCTTAGGTTTTATACCTTCCTGTTTATGGCTTGTCTGTTGTTTTTAGGTACAGCAGTAACTGGCCAGACCGTACCCGGTGGGCGGCAATTAATCACGATCAAAAAAGGATCGGCGATAGCTTTGCGCGCAAACTCGGGAGGGGCCACCACGTACATTTGGTATAAGGATGGTATACTTGTAAACGGGCAGAATAAAGAAAGTATCGTTACTGCAACTGCAGGAATATATCGTGTAGCCTCCATCAACAGTTTTGGCTGTACATCAGATTTATCAGACGAAATTGAACTTGTTGTAGAGGATATTGCATCTGCCGATGTAGCCATTACTAAACGTTCAGAACGCCGAAATGTGCTGAGTAATCAGGTCTTTGAATATTATCTTGATGTGAGAAACAATGGAAATAGTGATGCTACATCTTTAAACATAAAAGATGCGCTGCCGGATAATCTCATTTTCGAAAGCCTATCTGAGCCAACCGTGGGCGTAGCGAACTATAATACCGCGACCAGAACCATTGGCTGGGATATTGATTTTCTCGCAAACGGAAATTTTGCCGAACTGATTGTAAAAGTTCGCGCGCGACAGCCTGGAATGGTAACCAATACGGCAACAGTTAACGCAAAAGAGTTCGATCCGGTACTCACTAATAACACATCAACAGATCAGAAAGAAATCTCAGGTTTAAGAATACCAAATGTATTTACTCCCAACGGGGATGGGAAAAATGATACATTTTATCTGGAGAACCTGAGTGCTTTCGAATTTAACGATGTCACGGTGATTAACCGTTGGGGAAGTACGGTTTTTCAATCAAAAGGTTACCTGAACGACTGGACTGCTCCCGGCTTGAGCGATGGTACGTATTTCTATGTGGTAAAGGTAAAAAATGGTAACGGTGACTGGATCGAATACAAAGGATATATCACCCTCATCAGATAAATTGAATAAAACAATGAAAACGGTAAAGCATTTGATCTTGTTTTTTGCGACTATGATTTGTTCACTGCAAATCGATGCTCAGCAAAATGCGCAGTTCAGCCAGTATGTTTTCAATGGCATATACATTAATCCCGCCTATACCGGATATAAAGAAGAACTCTACCTGCAAGCTTTTGCACGGGCACAGTGGACGGGGATTAAGGGGGCGCCGCAAACGCTTTCCCTTTCCGCCGATGAGGCTATAAATGATGAGAGCCTGGGGATAGGAGGGATCATCACAAAAGATAAAATCGGTGCGCAAAGTACACTTAGTGCCTCTGCAAATTTTGCATACCGCATTAAATTAGATCGTACTGAAACCAATATTCTTGCTTTTGGGCTGGGGGTAGGAGTTATTCAAACAGGATTAGATGGGAGCCAGCTTGATGCAATTGAGTTGGGTGATAACCGTATTCCAACAGGTAGCGTAAGTCAGATTATGCCGGATATCCGTGCAGGTATGCATTATTCAAACGAGAAGTTTTTTATCGGTTTTTCAGCAGACAACCTTTTGAGTAAGACGCTGTCTGTGGGAGCAGATTACAGCAGTCTGAATATCAAAATAGAACCTCATTTCTATTTAACATCCGGACTGGCGCTACCGCTGAATGACCAATTCGTATTTAAACCCACCTTTTTAATTAAGGACGACCTAAAGGGGCCAACTTCTCTGGATTTGAATGCTTTTATGTTGGTGAAAGAACGCTTCTGGTTAGGAGCAGTTTACAGAACCTCAATTAAAATCTATCCTAAAACCAACCTGCAGAATGATTTGAGAGACCGGGCGGCAATAGGATTCATTGGTGAGCTGTTCGTAAACACTAACCTTCGTGTAGGCTATGGTTATGATTATAGCCTGAATAAATTGAGTAATTATGATTATGGTTCTCATGAAATTTCTGTGGGTTACTATTTCGTGACTAAGAAAAGCCGGAGGCCAAAGTGTTATTTTTAGTTCAGGTTTAATATTTTCTGCTAATCAAATGAGCTGAATAGTTTCGGATCTTCCAGATTATTAGTAATTTATGTGGTAGAAAGTGTTTTTTTTAATGGTTCATCCGTTATGAAGGTTTAATCGTCGACTTTATTTTATTTTCTGCTAATGTTTTGCTATAATTATGGGTCTATTCGTTTATCCCTATTAATTATATGCTCGAATCTCGTAAGATTTTCCTGGTCGATGCTATGCTTGATTATTTCCGCAACCTAAGTCCAATATCCAATGGCTTTGTAAAAGAGGTAAAAAATAATTCGCATGCTATGCTGGTTAGGAAAAATAAGTACATCCTTTCGCCTTTGGATCACAACGTATCCGTTTATTTTGTTGTAAATGGTTTGGTGAGGGGATTTATAAAAGAGGATCATAAAGATATTACCACCTGGATTAGCTTGGGGAATGAGTTCATCGGAGCAATTCAAGCTCCAAGTGAATCAATAAGCCCTTCAATAGAGTACCTGCAGGCTTTGGAAGATACCGAACTGGTGGCTATTCCGAATGCAGCCATTCAAATGTTATATGACTTGTATGCTGAAACTAATATTATTGGACGGAAAATCCTGGCACTTCAATATCATGCTGCCTGCGAAAGATCCATCCTGGCGAGGATTCCATCAGCGGAACGGCGATATGAAAAATTTCTGGAGCTCAATTCGTTCGATACCTCAAACGTGCCATTAAGATGTTTAGCCAGCTTTTTAGGAATGCGATTGGAAACACTTAGTCGTATTAGAAGTAAGTTGATAAAAGAATTAGACTAAATTTCCTTCAATTTATGCCAGCAGCAAGCTGAACTATTCTGCGTGTGATCTTTTTTCCCCTTAACGCTCAACTCTATACCCCGGTCATTTCTGAATTGTTTGATAAAAAGGTTGCCCAAAATTCCTTATAAAAGAAAAGAGACACTCTATCCAGATGTGTCTCTTTTTTCTAACCAAATATAAACCTGTTATGAGCCAGGCTTTGTCTTTAATTTTCTTTCAGGCTATTCGCATTACTCGAAAATGATTTATCTTTTTTAAGGTAACAAACCCTGTTCGTTTATTACTCTACAAATATAGTAAAAAAATTGATAGTGTAAAAAATACACTAAGAAATTTTTAAGTATTTTTTTTGTCATTTTTATTTACGATTATCTTTTCTGAAGGATTAAGGATTAAAAATGACTACCGAACAAATATACATCGAAAATATGTTAACTAATTGTTAAATATTATCAAAAAGTGTTATTATATCTCCAAGTAGAATCAATTTTATGTTAAAAATCAAAACTAAGTGCTTAAAATCGCACTATTGTCTCTAATTTTTAAAATAATAAGTGTTTTAGATCCCTAAAACTTTATCCAAGATATAATTTATCACTTAAAAATTAACGTTATTTATTAATAAATATTGCATTTAAAAATAAAGAGGTGATGTTTTTTAGAACATCACCTCTTAAATGATTGAAAATTAGCTTGAAAGCTTATTTTCTTATAAAGTACCGTAGTATTCTACGAATTTAGCCAATGCAGATGAATATCCCCATTCGTTATCGTACCATGAAACAACTTTCACAAAGTTATCGTTTAATGAAATACCAGCTTTTGCGTCGAAAATAGAAGCGTGATCATCACCGATGAAGTCAGATGATACTACTTCGTCTTCAGTATAAGCCAATACGCCTTTTAATTCACCTTCAGAAGCAGCTTTCATAGCAGCTTTGATTTGCTCATAAGTAGCTGGTTTTTCTAAACGTGCAGTTAAATCAACTACTGATACGTCAGCAACCGGAACGCGGAATGACATACCAGTTAATTTACCTTTTAATTCAGGAAGTACCATACCTACTGCTTTAGCAGCACCAGTTGATGAAGGGATGATGTTAGAGAAACCACCACGTCCACCTCTCCAGTCTTTTGCCGACGGACCGTCCACAGTTTTCTGAGTTGCAGTTACCGCGTGGATTGTGCTCATTAAGCCTTCAACGATACCGAAGTTATCGTTTAATACTTTAGCGATTGGGGCTAAACAGTTAGTAGTACAAGACGCATTCGAAACGATAGTTTGATCTGCAGTTAATTTATCATGGTTAACACCCATTACATAAGTTGGGATGTCGCTATCTTTGGCAGGAGCAGAGAAAACTACTTTTTTAGCACCTGCAGCGATGTGTTTCTCAGCATCAGCACGGGTTAAGAATAAACCTGTAGATTCGATAACGATATCAACACCCACAGCATCCCATTTCAAGTCAGCAGGGTTACGCTCTGCAGTTACACGAATAGTTTTACCATTAACGACTAAGTTACCATCTACAACTTCAATTGTACCATCGAATCTGCCGTGAGTTGTATCATATTTTAACATATAAGCCATGTAATCAGGCTCGATCAAATCGTTGATTGCTACAATATCTAATCCTCTTTTTAATGCAGCTCTGAAAACCAGTCTGCCGATACGGCCAAAGCCGTTTATTCCAATTTTGCTCATTGTTTTTTGTTAATTAGTGTAATGTTTTAATAAATTTACTATAGGTTCTTTAATAATGCTTTTTATTTCAAGATTATATTTTTTTGCGGTAAGCTGTAAACGTTCTTCCAATTCAGCAGCTACTTTACCTACAAAATGAAGCTCTTTATCTCCATACTTTTCTACCATAGGCAGGATATAAGTATCGAAGTGTTTCTCAAATCCTGTATCAATCATTCTAATGATATAGTCATTGTTAATGTTTTGGGTAAAGAAGTCGAAGAAAGAGGTTAGAAAGACATTGACTTGAGGCTTATTGTAAATTCTTTCCAGAATTTGCGGCCTGTCTAAATTGTAGTTTTTGACGAATTTTTTTTCCAGATCAGCAGGTAAATCTCTGCTTAAAAAATTTTTAAGTAGCATTTTGCCAAAATAATTTGATGATCCCTCATCGCCAAGGATATATCCTAGTCCAAAATTGTTGTTAAGAGGTTTTTTACCGTCGAAGTAGGCACAATTTGCGCCGCTACCAAGCATGGCTACTATGCCCGGTTTATCGTAACAAGCTGCTTTCGCTGCTCCAAATAAATCGTTTTGAACAAATATTTTACTATACCTGAAAAAAGATGATAAGGTTTTAGCCAGTTCCTCCTGCCTGTCTGGTGAGGAAGCACCTGCAGCAAAGAAATAAATTTTTTTAATGTTCTCTGCGTTGTTAACCAGGGCAACTTTTTTATTCAGGATCTGTAATGTTGTTTTGGCGTCTACAAAGCACGGGTTTATACCTGAAGTATTGCAGTGAGCAATCACTTTCCCATTTTGAGTTAACTTCCAAAATGCCGTTCTCGATCCGCTGTAAACAACTGCTATCATTATATAGAGAGTACCTCCGTCATTTCCATTAAATCTGGTTCAAGCTTAAAGCTATGCGAGGTAAGTGCCTCTGTTATGCTCGTCATTTTTATCTCGTTGCCTTTTAAGCCAACCATTTGTTCTGTTTCGCCTGCAATTAAGGCATTTACGGCCGCAAAACCAAGTCTGCTGCCTAAAATTCTGTCGAAACTACTAGGACTTCCACCGCGTTGAAGATGACCAAGGATGGTAACTTTTGTGTCATAATGATCAAAAGTTTCCTTCACTTTTTTTGCTATATCGTATGCTCCGCCTTGTTTATGTCCCTCTGCTACAATTACGATACTCGAAGATTTTTTCGTGGCTGCACCTAACGCAAGTTTTTCGATCAGTTCTGTTACGCTCGTTTCACGTTCAGGTAATAATACCGCTTCCGCGCCGGTTGCAATTGAACTTCTAAGTGCTATACACCCTGAATCACGCCCCATTACCTCTATAAAGAATAACCTGTCGTGTGCATCTGCAGTATCTCTGATTTTGTCAATCGCTTCAATTACCGTATTAATTGCCGTATCATAACCTAATGTAAAATCCGAACCAACCAAGTCATTATCAATAGTTCCTGGTATCCCGATTACTTTAACACCAAAAGTCTCTGAGAAACGTTTAGCTCCGGTAAATGTCCCGTCTCCACCGATAACCACTAATGCATCAATGTCGTTTTTCTTTAGGTTATTATAAGCAATCTGTTGTCCCTCTTCAGTTTTGAACTCGAGGCAACGTGCAGTTTTTAATATCGTTCCGCCCAGGTGTAAAATGTTGCTTACAGAACGGGCGTCCATTGGTTTTATGTTGTCGGTAATTAAACCCTGGTATCCTTGCATTACCCCAAACATATTAATGCCATGGTAAATGCCGGTACGTACAACAGCTCTTATCGCAGCATTCATCCCGGGAGCATCACCTCCAGAAGTCAGTACAGCTATATTTTTAATATTTGGCTTCATCTTTATAGTACGAATATAGTGTGTAATTTTTACACTAAGTAATTTTTTTTATTTTTTTTACTTATTCCTGAAAGTCATACCTTTATCTGCTAATAATAATTAATTTTTACCTTGGAACAAATTTTACCTCATTTAGATTCAGTATTCTCAATAGATTGCGTTTTGTTTGGATTCGATGGTAAGGAACTCAAAATCCTACTCATTGAAAGAAATGAAGAACCATTTAAAGATTGGTGGGCATTGCCTGGTAATATTGTTGGTCCTGATGAAAGTCTCGATCAGTCTGCCTCCCGGATTCTATATGAACTCACGGGTTTACGCGGCATATATATGGAACAGTATTATGCTTTTGGCGATCCGAACCGACATCCACAAGGCAGGGTAATTACCTTAGCCTATTATGCCCTTATCCGTTTAGGAGGTGATAAAGAACTTCGTCCGATCAGTAACTATGCCAAGCGGGCAAACTGGTTACCGATTACAGATCTTCCTAAATTAGCCTTTGATCACCAGAAAATTTATGATAAAGGTCTGGAGAAAATAAAGCGTAGAATTAAGCACCAGCCTATTGCTTTTGAACTTTTGCCAGAGAAATTTACCTTAACTCAGCTGCAGCATGTGTATGAGTTGATTTTAGGTAAAAAGCTCGACAAACGTAACTTCAGAAAGAAAATAGTGAGCTTTGGTGTGCTTAAGGAGCTCGATGAAAAGCAAAAGGGTGTTTCATATCGTGCTGCCACGTTATACCGGTTTGATAAACGGCGATATGCCAAACTATTTGGCAAAGAAATATCATTTTAACCTAGTCTTCATATCTGATATTTCGGATTTAACATATAAATAAACGCCCCGGTTTGAAATCCAAGCCGGGGCGTTTCCATTATAGTGATCGGCGCATCAGCGATCTGACCAGATATATTTTATTTTTTTGCAATTTCCAGGTGGTAATGTACCAGGTCATCTATTGGTGAGCGGATAATCTTACCAACACCCATTTCATAACGATCGGCAACAATACTTAAAATATCTCGGAAGCTATACCCTACAGAACCTACACAGTTCAATTTATGATCTTTGTAGTTTGGATAGTGGATAACCAAAGCTTCGAAAAAAGCAGTGAAAGCATAGTCAATCGTGCTGAAGGCATAATCCTCGTAAGAATCCTTGAAGTCGTAAAGAAATTTACTAAAGCTTGCACAGAAGCGGTTTGGAAGTGGCTTATTGTAGATATTATCGAAGATATCTTCATTTGTTAATGCGTAGTTGTCATAAAAAGCTTCCCGTAATCCTTTAGGCATGTAACCTTTCATGTAGTCACTCAGGATACGTTTGCCAATATATGAACCACTTCCTTCATCACCCAGGAAGTACCCTAGTGAATCGATATTCATCGTAATTTCTGATCCGTCGTATAAACATGAATTTGTTCCTGTACCCAAAATAGCTGCAAATCCTGGCTCGTCCCCAAGAAGTGCTCTGCAAGAGGCAAGTAAATCATGGCCAACGAACACATCGGCATTGGTGAAAACCTGTTTCATGGCATCTGCCACAATTTTCACATTTCCTGGCGTAGAACATCCAGCACCATAGTAATATACTCCGGTCAGTTTTTCTCTTTCCAAGTGGTCTGGCAGAGTTTCATTCAGTGATTTTACAATGTACTCTCCTTTGGAGAAATAAGGGTTGTAACCCTCGGTATTAAAGTAAATTTTTCTGCCGGCCTCGTTAATCAGACACCAATTTGTTTTGGTTGATCCACCGTCTGCAATTACTATCATTTTATTTATTTTTGGTTTTAGCACGATAAAAGTATAAAAACTCTTATATTTTGTATCCTTTTTTTTAATAATTTTTTAACAATTTATTGTTGTGAAAATTTAAGTGTGTAAAAAATACACTATATAGAGGGCTTAATCGCCCAAAAACCTTAAAATTATACCCGAAAAGGCATTGGTCTTTTTTTTAACCGTAAGAAATATTTTACAATTCATAAGCATGAATAAGGAATTTTTAGACTTCAGAAGTGATACCGTTACCAAGCCCACACCCGGCATGCTTGATGCGATGATGAGTGCAAAAGTGGGTGATGATGTTTTCGGTGAAGACGAAACTGTTCACAATCTTGAAACCAAAATGGCTGCAACATTCCATATGGAAGAGGGGCTGTTTTGTCCATCAGGAACCATGACCAATCAGATCGGCATCAAATGTTTTACTAATCCTATGGATGAGGTGATTTGTGATCAGACTGCCCATGTTTACCGATATGAAATCGGCGGTATTGCTTTTCATTCAGCAGCATCTGTGAGACTATTATATGGTAAACGCGGGATTCTTACACCCGAGCTGATAGAACCTGAAATCAATGAGGATAACATTCATTACCCAAACTCAAGTCTTGTTGTATTAGAAAATACAGTGAATAAAGGTGGAGGCGCTTGCTATACCCTTGGCCAGATTGCACCCATTCATCATTTATGTAACGTTAAAGGTTTAAAGCTTCATTTGGACGGGGCGAGGATATTTAATGCTTTAGTGGCTACAGGAGATAAAGCAGCGGAGTATGGTAAATACTTTGATGGAATTTCCGTTTGCCTCTCTAAAGGGCTCGGCGCACCCGTAGGCTCGGTTCTGCTTGGTAGCAGGCAAACCATTGCAAAGGCCAGGAAAATCAGAAAAGCTTTTGGAGGTGGAATGCGCCAGGCCGGATTTTTAGCCGCTGCAGGAATTTATGCTTTGGATCATCACGTTGAACGTTTACAACAGGATCACGATCATGCTAAAGAACTTTCCGTTGCGCTGGCCAGAACCAGTTACGTGAAATCCATAATGCCCGTTGAAACCAATATCGTGATTTTTGAAGTTGCTGCAGGTACCGCACAAAAAATTGTTGATCAATTTAAAGAGAAAGGCTTACATTGTAACACAACAAGTGCAAGTACCATCAGATTGGTTACCCATTTAGACCTTACACCTGAAATGATTGACCGGGCTATCGATATAATATTACACTTATAGAATTTAATTTAACTGATTTATGCAGATGGATTCCAGGCCTTCAATACCAATTTCCAAATTGCTGATTGCCAACCGGGGCGAAATTGCTTTGCGTATCATGCGCTCTGCTAAAGAGATGGGAATTGAAACGGTAGCGGTTTTTTCCGAAGCTGATCGGAACGCACTTCATGTACGCTATGCTGATGAAGCCGTCTGTATCGGTCCGGCCCCCTCTAATCAAAGCTATCTTGTCGGTGAAAAAATTATAGCTGCCTGTAAAACCACAGGGGCGCAAGCCATTCACCCCGGTTACGGTTTTCTTTCAGAAAACGCTTTTTTCGCACAAATGGTTGCGGATGCAGGATTGATTTTAGTCGGCCCATCTCCAAAGGCAATGGAAATTATGGGTAATAAACTCTCTGCAAAAGCTGCTGCCCTCAAGTACAATATTCCAATGGTTCCCGGCACCGAGGAAGCCGTGGGAGATGTAGAAGAAGCCAGACGACGGGCTGTTGAAGTTGGTTTTCCCATTTTAATCAAAGCTGCTGCCGGGGGAGGAGGAAAGGGAATGCGCATAGTGGAAAAGGTAGAAGATTTCGAAGAGCAGATGCAACTTGCCGTAAGTGAAGCCATTTCAGCGTTTGGCGAAGGCTCAGTATTCATCGAAAGATATGTCAGTTCTCCACGGCACATCGAAATTCAGGTAATGGGGGATAACTATGGCAATGTGATTCACTTTTTTGAGCGTGAATGTTCCGTGCAACGCCGCCATCAGAAAGTGGTAGAAGAAGCCCCCTCTTCAGTGCTCACCCCTGAAATCAGGGAAGCGATGGGTAAGTGTGCGGTGGATGTAGCCCGGTCGGTAAATTATTCAGGTGCAGGTACCGTTGAATTCATACTGGATGAAAATCTTGACTTTTTCTTTTTGGAAATGAACACCCGCTTGCAGGTTGAGCATCCCGTTACTGAACTCATCACGGGTGTAGACCTGGTTAAAGAACAGATCAGAATCGCTTCCGGAGAAAAATTGAGTTTTACTCAGGACGACCTCAAGATTAGCGGCCACGCAATAGAACTGAGGGTATATGCAGAAGATCCCGCAAATAACTTCCTGCCGGATATTGGTACATTATTAACCTATAAAACCCCAAAAGGAAATGGAGTAAGAGTGGACGACGGATTTGAGCAGGGGATGGAAATTCCAATTTACTATGATCCGATGATTGCCAAACTGATCACTTTTGGTAAAGACAGAGCGGAAGCTATTGAACGCATGATTAGAGCAATTGCAGAATATGAGATTACCGGGATAGAAACTACGCTGGCTTTTGGTAAGTTTGTCATGCAGCATGAAGCATTCAGATCAGGCAATTTTGATACGCATTTCGTTGGTAAATATTTTAAACCTGAAAACTTATCATCTCAAAACGAAGAGGAGGCTTTTATTGCGGCAATAATTGCAACAAAATTATTCCAGAAGGAAAAAAATGGAGATACATCTTCATTAACAAGCGAGCCTTCATCCACCTGGAGAAAAAACAGATTGAAGTATTAAACTTATTTTTACAATGTTTACCGGAATTATAGAAACCCTGGGCGAAATTAAGTCCATCCAGCACGATCATACCAATATTCACTTCACTATTTCATCACCAATCAGCCATGAGCTTAAGATTGATCAGAGTGTGGCACACAATGGCGTTTGCCTGACTGTTGTGGCACTTGATGATCATAGTCATACGGTTACCGCAATCGATGAAACTCTTAATAAAACCAGTCTCGGAAAGTTAAAGGTGGGAAGTAAAGTCAATCTAGAGCGCTGTATGCAAATGAACGCACGGTTAGACGGTCATATTGTGCAGGGACATGTTGACCAGACTGCGATTTGCATCAAAAGAGAAGAACTGGATGGTAGCTGGGAATATCGTTTTAAGTATGATGCAGCCGGAGGAAATGTGACGGTGGAAAAAGGTTCAGCATGTGTAAATGGAATCAGTTTAACAGTTGTAAATTCTGAGGCCGATGAGTTTTCTGTATTTATTATTCCTTATACCTTCGAACATACCAATCTTCAGGAAGTTGAAGTTGGAGATCAGGTTAACCTGGAGTTTGATATTATAGGTAAATATGTAGCCCGATTGATGAATAAATAAACTCTCTTTATCGTTTATTCAACTTTTATTTTTCATAACAGTGCAGGATAGTCAGCTGAAATATTATGCTCATTATCGTAAGGTTGAAATACGAATTAACCCTAACCACTTATATGAATCAATATCGTTTTGTTCCTACTGCCCTTTGTACGGCTATTTGTCTCTTTGTAATTTCCGGGAATGTTTATTCACAAAAAATTGCTGTAAGAGATTTAACTGTTGAACATTTGGTAAATCCTTTTAGTATAGATAACCCGCATCCAAGATTCAGCTGGAAACTGATCAGCGATATCAAAAATACTACCCAGAGCCAATACGAAATCCGCTTAACAAATGCGGCGAAAAAAGTATTGTGGAACCCACAAAATCAAAGTAGTCAGTCGGTGCTTGTCAATTATGATGGACCTGCACTTTCCTCCAAAACAAAATATTTCTGGCAGCTCAGGGTAAAAGATAACCATGGAAATACTTCCCCATGGTCAGCTGTCCAATTCTTTCAAACCGGTTTAAAGACAGCAGACTGGTCAGCAAAATGGATTACGGTATCAGGTGCTGATAGCGCTTATGCCAGCCCGGTTCTGAGAAAAACCTTTCAATCTGTTAAAAAAATTGCCAGTGCAACGGCATATATCACAGCCAAAGGTTTATATGAAGCTTCATTGAACGGTGAGCGAATCAGTGATCATTACTTTGCACCTGGTTGGACGAGTTATAAGGATCATATTCAGTATCAGGTTTACGATGTAACCGCATCAATAAAAGAAGGAACAAATGCTATTGGTGTTGCTCTGGGCGATGGCTGGTATAAAGGGAGAATTGGATTTGCAAATCAGAAACAATTTTATGGTGATACCAGAGCCTTGCTTTTTCAACTGGAACTGGCGTATACCGATGGAAGTAAAGAGGTGATCGGCAGTGACGAAAGCTGGAAATTTAATTATGGTCCCACCCGGTCTTCAAATATTTATGACGGGGATACTTATGATGCCAGAAAAGAGCTTCCGGGATGGAATAAAGGTGAATATAAAGAATCAACAGACTGGAAAGCAGTTGCAGTAATTCCTTCAGGAACAGAAAAGCTGGTTGGGATGAGCGGCCCTCCGGTGCGAACGCATGAGGAATTTAAGGCTTTAAAGATTTTCAAAACTCCTGCAGGCGAAACGGTAGTAGATTTTGGACAGAATATGGTGGGATGGGTTGTCCTCAAAGCAAAAGGGCCAGCCGGAACTGCCATCCATGTACAACATGCAGAGGTACTGGATAAGGCCGGTAATTTCTACATCACCAACCTTCGCTCGGCCAAGCAAACAAACACCTACATTTTAAAAGGGAATGCGGAACAGTCTTTTCAGCCAACATTTAGCTTTCAGGGATTCAGGTATGTAAAAATTACAGGTTATCCCGGAGAGCTTAAACTGGATGACCTTAAAGCTGTAGCAGTGTATTCAGATATGGCGACAACAGGAAAATTTGCAACTTCAAACCCGCTGCTTAATCAGCTTCAGCACAACATTCAGTGGGGACAAAAAGGTAATTTCGTTGATGTACCTACTGATTGCCCACAGCGCGATGAACGCTTAGGCTGGACAGGGGATGCACAAGCCTTTGCCAATACAGCCGCGTACAATATGAATGTTGCCGCATTTTTTACCAAATGGATGAAAGATGTAAGTGCTGATCAATTGCCCAACGGGAGCGTGCCCTATGTGATACCCAATGTACTCAATCAGGGCGATTCAGGTTCCTCGGGATGGGCCGATGTGTCTACCATCATCCCCTGGGATATGTACGTAGCATATGCTGACAAAGGCTTGCTGGAAACCCAATATCCCGGGATGAAAAAATGGGTAGATTATATCGCCTCCGTTTCCAAAAACGATCTCTGGAATAGTGGCAATCACTTTGGCGACTGGCTGTTTTACCGCCCCAATGATGATAATGACGGTAGGGCAGCAGTAACGGATAAATACATGATTGCACAAACTTTTTATGCGCACTCTACCCAGTTATTGCTCAATGCGGCAAAAGTACTTGGTAAAAAGGAGGATGAAGAGAAGTATACTGCACTTATTAAAAAGATCAAAGCTGCCTATGTACAGGAATATATGACGCCGAATGGCAAACTCGTTTCCAATACCCAAACCGCTTATGTGCTGGCCCTGCAGTTTGACATGCTGCCTGAAGATCTTCGCCAGCAAGCTGCCCAGAGGTTAGTGGATAATGTGAAAAGCTATGGCAATCACCTTACAACAGGTTTCCTGGGTACACCATACCTTTGCCATGTATTAAGCAGGTTTGGTTACGATAATGTGGCCTATGATCTGCTTTTGCAGGAAAGTTATCCATCCTGGTTATATCCGGTTAAAATGGGTGCAACGACAATATGGGAACGCTGGGATGGAATCAAGCAGGATGGCAGTTTCCAGACTGCAGATATGAATTCATTTAATCACTATGCCTATGGAGCTATTGGCGATTGGATGTATAAAAATATCGCCGGCATTAATCCCGTGGCAGCTAAACCGGGTTATCAGGAAATTCTGATCGCTCCCAAACCGGGAGGTAAGTTAACCAGCGCCTCGGCTGAGCTCGAAACCGTTTATGGTACAGTAAAGTCGTCCTGGACTATCACTGATGGCACTTTCAAACTCGATGTATCTGTTCCCGCAAATGCCTCGGCAACGGTAATTCTTCCAAAAGGTGATCAGAAAGAAAAAATCGGTTCGGGAACCTATCATTATGAATATAAACTTTAATAATTGCTATTTGTCAGCCGGAGAATAAAATTGTTGGGTGCTTATCAGTATATTACAGTATAAATGAATATTATGAAAATCAGATCATTGGCTTTGTTCTCCTGCATTTTTATGTTTGTTAGTTTTGCTGCCAGTCAAACTGTGGTTCCCCGGCTGGGTATAGTGGCCAATATTTCTCAGGATAGTTTAGTACGTGCATCGGGTTTTACCATGATTGGTGCATCCGTTACAGGATTACTTTCACCTAAAATAACCGATGAAGCTTTTGAAGAAAAGCTTCTTGAAGTTAAATCAGCCAGGTGCAAGGTGATTACCGCTAACCTTTTTTTTCCCGCCGAATTGAAAGTCGCTGGTGGAGAGGTAGATGAAGAAAATGTATTGAGTTACGCCAGGGTGGTGCTATCAAGAGCCAGAAAAGTTGGCATTAAATTCATTGTTTTTGGAAGTGGTAGTGCCAGAAATATACCTGAAGGCTATGACCGGGAAAAAGCTAAAGCAGATTTCATTAAACGCTGTTACAAAATTGCAAAAATCGCATCGAAATATCAGGTGACCATTGTACTGGAAAACTTAGAGAAAACGGAAACCAACTTTATCACATCGTTAAAAGAAGCTGCGGTAATTGTAAGGGCAATCAATCACCGCAACTTCCGTTTAAACGCCGACATCTTTCACATGATGAGGCAATCTGAACCACCGGCTGATCTGTTAATGAACGGGGATATTATCGCCCTGTGTGAACTTGCTGAAAAAGAAAAAAGGACACTTCCGGGCGTAATGAAAGATAATTTTAAACCATATTTCAGCGCGCTGAAGACGATCGGTTATCAGGGATATATTTTTATTGAGGGCAGCACGAAAGAGCCTGTAGTGGAATATCCCCAGGCCTATCTATACCTTACCGCCCAGCTAAATGAGGTCTACTTAAACAAATAAGTGCTGTATTCTCAGTAAAGTCGCCAGTATTTCCAATAACGTTGTTAAAATGCTCTTTTTCCCTAAATTTGCGTTTTCAATGGATTTGCCTGCAAGGCACATTATTATTTTACCATCAAGTTAACATGTACAGTAAAGAAGAAGCGGCGAGGTTAAAGCAACAGTTTTGGATCAGTTTAGGTCAGTATATGAAGCCTGTACCCTCAGCAAGTGGATCAACCGTACATTGGGTAAACTATCGTACCGGTGTAAAAAACATCTTTTTTAAAATGGATGTCACCAATAAAAAGGCCATGATATCCATTCAGCTTACCCATCCAGATGCGGATATCAGACAGCTGATATTTGACCAATTCGAGGAATTTAAAGGCATGCTCACCGCTACTTTAGGTGAAGAATGGGATTGGCAAAAGGATGCCAGTGATGAATACGGCAAATCTCTTAGCCGAATATGGACTGCGCTGGAAGGTGTTAGCGTGTTTAACCAACAGCACTGGCCTGATCTGATTTCCTTTTTCAAGCCCAGAATAATTGCTTTAGATGAATTCTGGGACAATGTAAAGCCGGTATTCGAGGATTTAGTTTAATCAGTGCTGGCCAAAGCAAGCCGAGCAATTCTGGCTTTTGTGTACTCGATTTCCTCTTTTTCATCTGTTACATCAGGTTTGTTCCTCAGGTATTGATTGTAGTAATGGAGTGCAGTTTTGCTTTTCCCGAGTTTTGTATCGTAAAGAATTCCCATTCTGTAGAATAGCGTTGGATTGGCCTTAAATTGAAGGCCTTTTTTGTATGCAGCCAATGCCAGATCGAGTTTATTATTTTCCTGATAAACCATCCCCAGCAAGCCATAATAGCTGGAGGTATTCGGCGATATGGCTTCCGCTATTGTCTTTATGGTATAAGCAGTAGCCTGCGGGTAGTTTTTCAATGCCCGGTAACTTAGTGACGTGAAGTAAAGCGTGGCTTCATTTTGCATATTTAACGCTTCAAGTTTTTTAAACAGGTTGATTGCTTTTTGATAATCCTGGGTATAATAATAGGCTTTGGCGACATCTTTGACTACTCCTGCATCGATAAGGTCCCTCAAAAGGCGTTCTCCCGATAGGATTACCTCCTTGTATTTTTTCAGCTGATTGGCTATTGGAAGCTTTGCCCTTTGGAGTACCAGATTTTCACTGTCAGCTTTAAGTGCAATATCAATCACCTGATATGCCTTTTCATAATTCTGATAAACAGCATGAATCTCAGCCAAATCTCCCGCCACATCTCCGTCGCCAGGATTAAGCTTGTTGGCCTTAAGTAAATAGACCAATCGCATGGAATCTTTATGCGAATACAGGTTTGCCAGTAATTTATACACGCTAAAATTATTGCTGTCTAACTTTACAATTTCTCCATAATAATTTCTCGCTTTTTCATGATTACCTCTCCTGGTATTGATGCTTCCGAGACTGAAAAGAACCGGTAAGTTTTGTGGCTGTATGCTGTAGGCTTTCACATAGAATTTCTCTGCCTCCGGATAATTTCCACCCATTAAAAAACAGTAGCCAACCTGAGTAAGTATCTTCACGTCGCTATTTTCTGATCCATAAATCCCTTTCAGGTATTCTCCTGCCTCTGCATATCGCTGGGCCTGATACAAATCAAATAGTTTTTCCTTATCAACCACCACAGGAGTTTGCGCCCTGCTCTCGCTCATCATCACCAGAAGAAAAAATAATAAAAGAAGCTTTTTCATGGAATTTAATTTTAAACTAATTTATTAGTTGTTTTTTACAATTCCAAGTGATTGATCAACATTCAGATAAAATAAAACAAAAACGGGAGGTAAGGGTTTATTAGGGAAACATTTAACATTAAAAATAAGAACCTATGAATACTTTAAAGAAGTTTGAATTAATGGAAAAGATTGTGCGTGAGTTAGAAGATTTACAAAATTCACAACAGGCACTTATTCAGAAAATTGGTAAAATTGAAGTTGATAATATTGAGCTTGGCGACGGTAGGTTAGAAAAAGATTTACCTGATGTTCATCAAAATTTGGCAGATAACTTAGAAACAATCTCAGGAATTTTAGATTACTTTGCAGGCAAAACGCAAAACTTTGGTGATAAAAACAATGTTGATGCCCTTAAAGAACAAGAGGCCATCAATAATGCCACAAGCTAGCGAAATCTAAATCATCTTAAATTATGAAACTTTTATCTTTAACCGCTGCATTCCTGCTTTTTGGATTCGCCGCCAGCGCACAGGTTTTACCATCATTTCAGTTTGGATTGAAAGCAGGTGCAAATTTTTCGAAATTCGATAGTGAAAACACCTTTAGCAGTGAGAACCGTGCAGGTTTTTATGGCGGTGTTTGGGCAAGGATAGGTGCTGCGGGTGTGCATTTTCAACCAGAACTTTATGTATCCGGCAAAAAAGCAAACCTGGTAAGCGACGCCACAGGGCAGGTTAACAGGGTTAATTTCACCAGTCTGGATGTTCCATTGTTAATAGGAACCAAAATCGGAGCGCTTGGGCTAGGAGTAAGATTAAATACAGGGCCTATGTTTTCATTGATTCTGGATGAAAACCAAAGCCTGAAAGATGCAGCTGGCAGTGTTTTTAGAGCAGACTTTAAGAACCAGGCCCTTGCGTGGCAGTTTGGTGCAGCGCTTGATATTAAAAAACTAAGCATTGATGCGCGTTATGAACTGGGTTTATCCAAAATTAATAAATCAGGATATCCTGGCACAAAGCTTAATTTATTTACCGTAGGATTGGGATATAGAATTTTCTAACCCATCATATAAGGTTACACAAAAGGCAGGTTTTATTAAACCTGCCTTTTGTTTTTTATAGAATTAATTGGGCTGGTTTGGTTCCACTTCGGTAAGCTCGTAAGCAAAGGAACCGTTTTTAGGTATAATGGGCGTCGCGCTTTGCACGCTGAGTGCCTTAATAAATGACGCTCCAAAATAAAATATCAGCGAAGAGTAAAACACGAAAAGCATGATCACAATGATCGACCCTGCTGAACCGTAAATATTGCTGATGTTACTTAAAGGCAGTAGAATCCGGAGGATGTATTTTCCTGCGGTAAATAAACATCCCGTTAACAATCCCCCTGAAATTGCTGCCCGCCATGTCGGCCGGCCGTTCGTCAAAAACCTGAATAACATCGTAAACCAGGTGGTCACGATAAAAATAAATACCAGTTGGTTAATAACAGAGGTCAACACAAGTTCGAAAGATGGAGAGTTAGACTTCAGGTAAGAACCGATGAAAGCCTGGACGCTATCGGCTAAAAGCCCAAAGAAAAATAAAATTCCTGCAAGCAGAATGATGGTTACTGAAATGGCCCTTGATTTTAGCGTGTTAATGATTCCTTTTTTATCTTTATGACCTATATTCCAGATTTGTTCAAGCGAATTTTTAATCACGTTAAACAAGGTAGTGGCAACAAAAAGGAAAAATATAAAACTGAGTAGCGTCACATACCATGCCTGATCAATCCCCCTGATATTTCTAAGTGTTGATCGGATTTGCTGAATACTGTCCTGATCCAGAATATTGGCCAGCCGCTCAAAAATATGGGTAACCAATAATCTCCTGTCTGTAAACATACCAAACAATCTGATCAGGATAATCAGAATAGGGGGAAGCGCAAAGTTTGTGAAAAATGCTGTGGCGCCAGCCAGGCGTAATGGGTCATTCTTTTGGAATAAACCAAATGCATTTTTTACAGTGGTAAAAAAGAACTTTAAATCTGCTGTAATAGACACTGGCATCGTTTGGGGCGTAACTTAAAAGGTCGAAATTATTAATTTTTAATCAAAAAATGCAGATTGGCAAATGTTAAAGATCGTTAATTCGCTTTTGTAAATTCCATTAATGTCTTTTTCCCACTCAGCAGGTAAAGCTTGTTGTCACTTAGTTTTGCCCCATCTACCTGATTAATAGTGTGCAGATAAAATCGTTCTGCTGCATCTGTTTCCTGACAGAACATTTTAGTACCGAAGAAATTTTGCAAGGCAATTTTATCCCCGGTAATCTCGGCTTTACCTCCGTAACTGTTACAAAACGATTTCCCGCTTACTTTTAAACTGTCTGCAAAATTTAAGGTGGCTTTGGTGGTAGGCGGTAAAGTTATTCCCGGTAATGAGGTAAGTTCCCATTTGGTGTTTTCCAGCTTGGAAGCATCTATTTTTTCAATACATGCGCTCAATAAACAGATGATGAGGCTACAGAAGATGAGGTTTTTCATGGCTTAGTTTTAATGATTATGTTCATACGAACAAAAACTAATCCATTATTACCGCATCGCTGTATTTTAACCTTTTAAGCGTAAAGCAGGCGGTGATCGGGATCGGATTTGTGCAACAATTTTATGTATTTCTGCTGATTTTTTAATGTGTAAACAGAAAGGTTATAACTTCGTGAAAAAATAAAAACAGTTACATATGAAAATCAAATTATTAGCCCTCATCTCTTGTGTTGCACTTTTTGCCTGCAAAGGGAATCTGGAGAAAACCTACAGTCCGGAACCAATAGCTGCAAATCAAACCTTTGATGAAATCCCGAAATCAGAAAAAGCCATATTCACATTAGTAAAAATTGATTCGAATCGTGCCGACGGACAAGAACACTTCAAAATCCAATACCGTGATACTACCTTATCCGTTCAGAATGGGAAAAATAAGCTGGCTGTTGAATTTAGAAATGCGAGGTTTGTGAACAGCCAGAATACGGCAGTAGTGGCACAAGTTGTAGATTCTACCCAAAACGTAGCGCCATTTTATGTATTTGCGTTAAAGGATGGTTCAGTTGAAGTGATGAGTCTGGATAAGGCTTCCAAAGGAAAAAATGATGGTTTATATACCCAGGGCCTGGTTGAGCTGACCAGAACCAATTTCGTTATTAACAACGATTATATTGTAAATTCAGTGAGTGGGAAAATCAATACCATTAAGAGACAAAATCCCGATGAGCGGATTCAAGGTAAGTTTTTAATGTATTCGAGAGACAAAACTACGCTCGTGTTTTTAACAGAAAAGGAACTTTATCAGGTTAACTATCGCAATGGCGAAACACAAAGCCTGACGGTTCCGGCTAGTTTACTGGCCAATGCAGCGGGTATTCAGAATGAAATTGCATCAAATTATTCGTGGACAACCAATAACCACGGTACACCATTCTTAAAATACAACGGAAATTCAGATCGTATTGTTGACATCAGTGAATTCAAGAAATAGATAACCCCTAAAAAACAAAAATGGCCTGTTTAAATACAGGCCATTTTTGTTTAACAGAATTTCAAACCACCATCGTTCTGAACGTGAGGTTTACACGTTGGCGCAGCACCTTTTTTGTTGGTGGTAATCGGTGAAGCCAGTTCTCTTGTGTTTCATCTTTCATCACCAGCAGGCTGCCATGTTCCAGAAAAACGGATATCATCTCCTTGCTTTCCTTGTGCTTGAACAGAAACTTACGCGTAGCGCCAAAGCTTAATGAAGCAATTGCAGCATGCTCAGCCAATGCACGCTCATCATCACTGTGATAAGCCATGCCTTCATCGCCATTATGATATAAGTTTAGCAGGCATGAATTGTATGTGGTACCCGTTTTCTGCTCGGCTATATGCTTAAGTTCGAGTAGTTCATTCGTCCATGGTAAGGCCGTTTTTGTTGCCTTTGAATACGTATAGGAGAAAGCCTCATCACCGTACCAGGCTACTTTTCTCTTGGTAATAATATGTTTGCCCATAATAAAGGCTTCGTCATTTTTCCAGTCGATGGTGTTCATCAACAAGTCAAAATATTCATCCGCAACAGGGTTTGCAAATAGCTGGCCGTAGTAGTTTACGGTTCCACCATAAGGAAGCAGATTAGGTGAAACGTTTATATCCTGATTGAAAAGATCCATATATGATGCTTCAAAATGACGTGTTAATACAGCCGAATTACAGGCTAATTTATTTAGAAAGCTCGAACCACGGTATGTCTAATTTTCCTTTCATAAAGTAAATGTTAACAGTATCATTCTCATTTACCTCAAAATAAAAATCTTTCGAAACATCAACATCTTCTGCTGTCTTTCTCTCGCCCCAGGGCTCAAGTTCAAGGTAGTAACTGGTTGTTTTTCCAGAACTCATTCTCTTGTTCAAAATTTTCGAGCTGAACATTTTTGGAGCTGATCGATCGTAATAACAATTCAGAAAAATGATCGATCCAAAACCATACGCGAGGCTGAATAATATAAACGCTATGACAGTGCCGATTGCTTTCTTTCCTGATTTAAGCTCTGCATTTTTAATAAAAAAAACTGTAGTCATAAGCAGGGCGATAACAAACATCGGAATCCAGATTTTTGTGTGATCAAAAATGTTGTAGTCGAGCAGGCCTCTTAAAAATACGGCAGCAGAAGGCAATAAAAAAGCGATAAAAATACTTGGGTAAGGAGAATCTTTCCGTTTATCAATCCTGATCAAGCCTTTATAGTATTTGATTACGGGTATACAAAGTAATGGGATTGCCAGACAACACCACAGCGCTATTTCATAAGGATTTGGGAAAAATATCGTCCATGCGCCAATGAGCCCACCTATAATATTCACTGTCTTGGCCACCGAACTTGCCTGGTTAAATTTTTCCGATCTTTCTTCAGGAGAAAAACCAAAATCATCATTTGCGAATATTGCTTCCTTTTCCTCCTCAGCTTTGAGCCGGTCCAGATCAGGATATCGTTCACCAAGCCATCTTTCAATTTCAGCAGCGCTGGAAATATATTTAGTCAATTTTACTTTCTTCCTGTGTGGTACATTCGGCTCGATATAGATATACTTATCATCAGTTCTGTAGCCTTTGATTTCAGTAAAAAGCAGCTCCCGGTTGCCCATTGTGCTCACATTGTATAACCTATCGAAGTCGATAACAAATTTACCTTTAATCGCATCGAGAAAAGTCACAACGCCAAAAAACATCATGCCTAGCGATAGGGGAGCTGAAAACCACAAGATAGACGGACTGAGGTTGTCATTCAGACCTGGGATAAATGGCATAACGAGCAGCATGCCAAACAATGCGATCAATAGGGGAGAGAATATGATGGCAAATATTGCCCATCCACGACCAAGTTTGTACTCTTTCAACATTTTATTTTTTTAACAATTTAGATTGACACTAAATTCATTAAAATAATCGAATTACCACAAACTGAAAAAAATTAAATTTACACATGTAGTTTTCCACGAAAGCCCCGGGCAGCATAGTAAGATTCTGCACCATTATGGTAAACAAAAATAGTGTCGTAGCGCCGGTCGCAAAATATTGCTCCACCAAGTTTTCTAATTTCTGCAGGTGTTGCCACCCAGCTCGAAGTTTTCAGGTCGAACTTGCCCAGCTGCTGCAAAGCCCGGTATTCAGATTCATTTAACACCGTTATACCCATCTCAGTGGCCATATTTATTACGCTATTGCCCGGCTTATGCTCTTTTCTTGATTCCAGTGCTTCATGGTCGTAACAAATACTCCGCCGGCCTTTCGGACTTTCAGCAACGCAGTCTACAAAAATAAAAGCTCCGGTATTTTCGTCTTTTCCAATCACATCCGGTTCTCCACCGGTAACTTCCATTTCATTCAGCGACCATAGTTTTGTTTCATCTGCTTCGAGCCTCGATTGAACATCTTTCCAGTCGATGCCCGCATGGCGATTACTGTTTTTATCAAATCTGCTTTTTAAAATGCTTAATAGTTCTCCGTTTTGTTCTGCTGTTAGTTTCATTTGTTAAGGAGGAAATTTAAGAATGATCAGTCATTGTTTCTGGTAAGGGCATCACATGGTCGTACTGCTCCCCATCTGTTTGCCTAATTTTTCATAAGCAGCGTCATTCGGTTCCCAGAGCTCTATTTTGTTGCCTTCATTATCCATAATATGCACAAACTTGCCATAATCTACATTTTGAACCGTATCAGTTATGGTTACGCCGTTTTTCTTCAGATGCACCATCAGTTTATCCAAATCTGCAACTCTGTAATTGATCATGAAATCTTTTGCAGAGGGCTCGAAATATTTTGTCCGCTCAGAAAATGGACTCCATTGAGAAAAGCCTTTTTTCTGCTGATCAGCGCCCTGATACCATTCAAAAACGGCACCGTAGGCATTTGTTTTTAGGCCAAGGTTGGTACTATACCATTCGCGCATCTTTTTCGGATCCTTACTTTTAAAGAAAATCCCACCAATGCCGGTCACTTTTTTAAAATCATCGGGCGAAGCTGATGCCCTTACCATGAACGACTTTACACCGAAGCCCAAACTAAAGGCAATCAGTATTGCGATGCTTACAAACAGGTTTTTTTTCATCCTCGTATTGAAGGGGTTAGCTTTTGTTAGAATCTAAGTTAGCAATTTTTGATTAGAGAATAACTTTCTGTTGTAAGCCCTTTTACCTTATAACTGAATAAACCGTTCAATGTCAATCTCCTTTAAAAAAGAAATATCATGCGAAACCGCAATGAGTGTACCCCGATATCCGTTTATCGCAGTTGTTAAAATTTCGATATTCGCAATATCCAGATTATTAGTTGGTTCATCGAGAATAATGATGTCAGGTGCCTGATTGGTAATGTTTAAAACGCATAATGCCAGGCGCATTTTTTCGCCACCACTCAGGGCGCTGCACGGTTTATCCCAATCATCCCTGGCAAACAGAAAGCGGCTCAGCCTGATTTTAATTTCATGTTCGGGAATTGCAAAAACGTTAAATTTTTGTGCCTGCTCATACACATTTAACTTACCTTCAATTAATGAGTAATCCTGATCGACATAAATAACTTTGTTATCAGCCAGGCTTACTGTTCCCGTTACCGGAATGATCAGGTTCATGATCATGCGAATGAGCGTTGTTTTACCAGATCCGTTAGCGCCTTGTAAGGCTATACGGTCTCCACTGTAAATCTTTAGACTTAAGTTTTCTTTCCAGAGAAACTGATCAGCATAGCGATAATTAACTTGTTCAGCATTAAAGAGTACTTTCCCTTTGTGGAGGATAGATTGGTTAAATCCGAACTTTATTTTATCCAGATCAGGTAACGATGCGCGTAACGTTTGCAGGTCGGTAGCTATCCCATCTATTTTCCCGGTATGAACATCCCTTATTTTTGAACTGCTTTTCTCCGCGTTATTTTGCAAAGTGTTCATCATAATCCTGGCAACACCGGCTTTTTGCTGTTTGCGCTTTCCCCGGTTATCTAGCTTTTGTTGCCGTTCTAAGGTTTCCCGCTCTTTTTCCCGGGCTTTTCGGAGAGCCTTTTCTTTGTTCAGCACATCCTGATGTAGTGCATTAATGTCATTTTGCTTTTGCTCCAAATAGAAACTATAATTTCCTCCGTAGCTACTAATGCCATTTTTGCTTAACTCGCAAACCATATCCACCAGATTTAACAGGCTACGATCGTGACTAACCACTAATAGTGTAGCCGTTGAATTGGCGATAAAATCATATAGCAGCTGTCTGCCACCAGTATCCAGGTGATTACTTGGCTCGTCCAGCAAAATGAAGTCGGGGTTGTGAAGGGTGATTCCGGCAAGGAAAACCCTGGTTTTCTGACCGCCACTTAATGTTTCCAGCTTTTGCATCAAATCAACATCTTGTAGCTCCCAGGTACCAAGTGCCCGTTTACAGCGATCTTCAATAGTCCAGTCGTCGTTCAGGATGCTATAGAGTTCTTCGGCTACATTACCCATGAAAATTTGATTCAGCGCATCAAGCTTCCGATCAACCTTCAGTGCCTCTGCCACCGTTAGATGATTGTATTGTCCGAAAATTTGAGGTACGTAATAGGGCGTGGAGTGGATATCCACCCGCCCTTCAGAAACTTCCAGACTGCCTGCTATGATTTTGAGCAGCGTAGATTTACCTGAACCATTATTGCCGATAAGGGCTGTTTTATCGTGTTGATTAACTGCTAAGCTAATGTTTTTAAATAGCAGGTTTTTGTCCTGATGTAAATAGGAGATATTTTGTATACTAAGCATGAATTCTTTCGTTAAAGATTAGAAAATAGCAAGCGTCTTTGTGAGCTTGATCTTTAAGGCTGGAAAGAAGAAAATCCTACATGCTTAGCAATAATTGTTTAGGTGCAAATATATGGATTATTTTAAGTCTTTCACCTGATCAAAGAAACCAATCATTTGTGTCAGGGCAGAGGGTGAGAACATTCTTTCGGCATTATCAAGTGTCTCCCTGGTTGCCGCAGCACCACGTTTAATCATGTCTTTTTCAAAGTTTGAAATGGCTGTTTTAAGATCCGGATACCTATTGCCTGTTAATGATTCCGCCAGCTCAAAAGCATCCTGTAAGGCCACATTTGCCCCTTCACCGGCATATGGCGGCATCCAGTGAGCAGCATCACCAATAATAATGAGATTCTCTTTTGTTTCCCAGTTTTGATCCAGCGGAAAATAATATTGCGGACGGGGAATGAAATAGACTTCCTCGTTAGTAAAAAATTCGTGCCACCCTTCACTCCAGTTGGCGAATTCAGTTTTGAACCAGTTTAATACCGCCTGGGGATCTTTAAAATCAATATTGCTATTGTTGAGCCAGTTTTCCGGAGTTTTAAAGTTAACTACAAACATAATTGACCCATCGCCTTTTGTTCCGTAGCCAACAAACTTCTCTTCATCGAAGGCCATTACTTTACCTCCGTTAGCCAGCGAGAAAAGTTTGGATGAGTATTTTTCTGCCTGGTGGATATTGCCTTCGATAAGTGTAATGCCTGAATACACAGGTCTGATATCAGTTAAATAGGGGCGGACTTTTGAATTTGCGCCATCAGCAGCGATGACAATATCTGCGTAAGCATTCCTCCCGTTCTTAAAAAAAATACGCCAGCCTGTATTTTCTTTTTCCATGGAAACAAACTGACTGTCCCAGATCACTGTATCGGGAGCCAGCGCATTCAGTAGCATTTCCCTTAAAGGTGCCCGGTCGATTTCCGGACGCGTTTCAGCGGTTACTGTTGTAAAATTGTGGTCATTAAATTTTACATCCAAAGATTTATCAACCAACAACATTTTACTCGCTGTGGGCCGGTGATATTTGTAAAATTCATTCAGCAGGCCCGCCCTCTTAATGGCTTCGAGTCCAGTTCCTTCATGAAGATCGAGCGTTGCTCCCTGCACCCTAACCCCTTTATGAAGGTCTCTTTCATATACCTTTACAGCTACTCCTTTGAGCTGTAAAAGTCGCGCCAGGGTTAGTCCGGCAGGACCACCACCAATAATTGCGATTTGTTTATCTTGTATTAACATTGTTTTGCATGATTATGATGATGCAAAATTATTTGTCTTTGATGGCCGATAATAGTATAAATCGGTCGTTCTTGTTTTTAGAAAGTTCTTTAGGTACCACACCTGAAAATTTTTTAACGTCTTTAATAAAGTGGTTCTGGTCGAAATAGCTTCCTTCAGGTGATAGCTTTCCATTTGCGATATGGTTGAGCGAAGCCCGGAAACGAAGAATGGTACAGTAGGCTTTAAGTGAAATTCCAAACTGCTGATTGAAATAGCGGTTAATTTGCCTGGAATTCCAGAATACTTTTTCCGAGAGTTCTTTAATGGCAATATTACCATTTGTTTGATACACCAAATTAAACAGCTTACGCTTGCGCTCATCGATTTCTGCCGGGAGCAACGATTTGATTTTATTACTGGCCTTGTCAACAAAGGCCTCGAAATCCAAAAAATCACTTTCTGCAAATCCCCAGAAATCATCGGGCAGGAATCTGCCACTATTGAGTATATCCGCAATCGGTTGGTGTATCACGTATTCCACCGCAAGGAGTTTAAAACTGATACAAAACATGATACACCCGGCTGGTATTTTAGCATTTTCATGTTCAGTCAAGCCACCTAACTCTATGATATGAAAAGGCTGAGTAACTGATTTGTTGAGTATGATGTCCACAAGGCCGTCAGGGAGCCCGGTTGTTTCGACATCCCGGTCGGAATGGTTTTTCAGAAACCAGAATTGCTCCACAAAATCAGCAAGCGATTCATCGGGTTTGATTATTTTATATTCCAGGTCTTGATCCATTTGATACTCACTTATCCCAGTTTAATATGTTATTAGTTAACGACATTATCTTGATCTACTACCTGGTTCTTAAATCATTTCAAATTTGTATTTTTATTTCATACCAGTTATGTTCAACTCCATTGAGACCGAACGATTCAATGAATTTTAGCCCTGCCTTTTTCAGGATTTTATCTGATCCTTCGTTTTTACAATCGGCAATGGCATAAATTTCATTAATGTTGAGTTTATTAAAGGCATAATCTATGGTCGCAATTGCTGTTTCAGTGGCAAATCCTTGATCCCAGTATTTTTTGATTAATCTATAGCCAAGATCATAATAGTTGACGTGGCGATTGGTTTGCTCGGTGATGAACTTTAAACCCGACCACCCCAAAAAATTACCAGTATTTTTTTCGATAATTGCCCAGCGCCCTATTCCGTTATCGAGATATTGCTGCCTTATTAACTTAATATTTGCAAGCGCTTGCTCTCTTGTGCTGATAGGCTGATTCCCCAAATAGCGGTGGACTTCACAATCGGAATCAAGTTCGAACATGCCCTCGATGTCTGTAGGGAGTATTTCCCTTAAAATGAGCCGTTCGGTCTCCGTAAATATTTTCATAGCGTGGAAATAATTTGTGAATCAAATAATCGATATGCATTCTCCAGGCTATTTTTGTCAATATTTTTCATAACGGATCAAGCGGCCAGTTAATCCAAACAAAGATAAATCAAATCGCCTGCTTTGCAATAAATGAAATTCCACGATTAATGTTCACACTGTAGGTATGCAATTTGATCTTTTCCCGTTCTTTTATCTTGCCAATCATTTATCCTGTTTCCATTTATATTCTTCCCTTTTGATGAGCAGTAGCTCATCATTTGCCAGATCAAGATAGCCAAATTCATAACAAAAAAAATAAGTTTTGCCATTTTGAGTATGCAGATAGTGAGTGTGATAATCGAAATCAAAGCCTGCTTTCATTAATCGGCTTTTGGCAATTTTCGATTTTCCATTGGGTACCATACTAATCAGAATTGCCCGGTTGCGGCGAAGGATCTGGTTGATCTTTTTTACCAGCAGGTCATGTTCCGCATGAATGCGGTTATTGTAGTTGTTGCGACAAGCATCGTCACAAAATTTTTTGTCGGATCGGCCCCTAACCAGGCCTCCGCAATCTAAACAGGAGCGTTCCATAATAATTCGGTTTTTTATTATGGGATGATGACCTAATTTAAAGAGAATGATTGAAAATTAAAAAAAAAATAAAAAAAAATGATTCATCAACTCAATCCGAAAATGTTAGAAGATAAAAAAGATTGTGTGAAGTGATATCTACCTACACAGGATCTCTTCGGATCCTCTTCAGATCCCAGACACTATTGTGACAGTCGTGAGTGTTAAAATTCTGATCATCAGTAGTATGTGTCTTGTTTTGTTTTTAAATCTTTATTATATTTGAATATCAATCATCCCTGTTTATTTTTTAACATTTAAACAAGATTGACTATGGGAATTATGGTAGACGGCCCTAACGGAGGAGTTAGCGGCAAATTTGGTAGCGTTGTAGGATACAAACGCTACGGTAAATGGGTTGTGCGGGGCTTATCTAAAGCACCTAAGAAAAATCGCAAGCCTTCATCAAAGCAAAAAACCTGCCGCGATCGCTTCGCAACGGTTCAGCACTTCCTGAAGATGCTTACATCATTTGTCAGGATTACTTATCGACTCGAAGGAATCAAAAACCAAATGTCGGCGCACAATGTAGCAAAATCAAATATTTTGCGCAATGCTTTGAACAGTGAAGGACAAATCATGTACGAGAAGGTTGAAATTTCTTACGGCAGCTTGCCGGGGATAGTAGATGGCGTTGTGAGGCATGATGACAAAGGAATTCATATTCATTGGACAGATAACAGCCGCAACGGAAGTGCCTCTTCAAAAGATCAGCTATTGTTCCTGGTTTATGATTTTGAGAACGACGATGCCCAACCGTGTTTGAGTGCAGCCAGGAGGGATGTTGGCTATCAGCAACTTATTTTGGATAAAAATTACACTGCAGGCAGAAATTATCATCTCTGGGTTTCTTTTATTAGTGATGATAGAATGAACATTGCCACTTCAACATATATGGGCATGATCAATACTTAAATAACTTTTTGCAGACCCCACTTTAATTGACTGTAAACCGATATTATTTGTTTGTAAACGTTTATAAACGACTATAAATACTTAATACCCGAGTAAGTTTTCCATATACCTGCAACTTTGTTTTGTCGGTAGTCACGGTGGCTACTGTTCGTTAAACATTTAGAAACTTAATTTGAATTATTATGGAAAGTGGAATTAACAAAGTAACGCTGAGTGGATTTGCAGGTGCAGACATTGAAGTTAAACAGTTATCGGAAAATCAGAAACTAGCGAGAGTAAACCTGGCCGTACATGAGTACTATAGAAATGGCTCAGGAGAGGATGTAAGTAAAACAAATTGGATTACACTGACCTTTTGGAATTTAAAAGCTGACGAAGCAGAGGCACAAATTAAAAAAGGTTCTTTTTTAACTGTAGAAGGCAGGATCCAGACTGGGAGTTACGAAGCCAAAGATGGTACCCGCCGTTTTACCACGGAAATTATCGTAAACGAACTTTCTGTGAGGGCAGCAGAACTAAGTAAGTAATGGACGTTTTAAATTGCCCCCATATAGTACAGCATGGGGGCATTTAAAACTACATGTACAATGTTCTTGAAAAGTTTTAATCTTTGTTCATGTCAATAGCGTTGAGAGGCGGCGTGTTAAAATGTCTCATGTCCAATCGGGCATGAGCATTTTACAGTTTTACAGCAATACCACCATAAAAGTTAGTTTCCGCAGCCTGGTTAAAATAGCGTCCATTAGCCGCATTTAAATCGTTGCCAAGGCTATACTTCTCATTCAGTAGATTGTTTACCCCAAAGAAAACGTCAAAAGGAATCTTAAAAACATTTAGTTTCCTGATTCCCGCTTTGGCTTCTACTAAATCATATTTTTTTGCAACTACCGTATTGGCATCATTCAAAGGAAGGGCCGATGTATGATTGTGCTGTATAAACAAATAAACGTGTTCTTTGAGATCAAACTCCAGACTATTGATCAGGATATGATCCGGCACTCCCGTGAGTTTATTGCCGCTGTACGACGTGCTACCGCTAACAAAATCATTAAATTTAAAGTTGCTAAAGGTATAGCTGCTTCTCCATTGTAACCCGGTTAAAAATCCCTGTGTTTTTTTAATTAACCAAAGTGTGGTTTCCAGTTCTATTCCCTGTTGTCTTGTTCCACCTGCATTAATGAAGTACTCCGCATCATTTTGATTCAAACGCCTTACAATGGCATCATCAAGGTTAAACCTAAACATGTTGGCATTAACATAAAACCGGTTATCGGATGAAGAATATCGAAGTCCAGCCTCATAATTCCAGCCCAGTTCAGCTTGTAGATTGTTATTAATGTTGTTATCTGAGGAACGTACTTCAGCTACAGTAGGAGGGGAGTAGCCTTTACTTACAGAAGCTCTGACCGTTAATTGGGGCATTAACAAATACGAAGCAGCGATCTTTGGCATCCATTCAGCATCGAAACTGCGTTGTTGTTCGCCTATTGGTGTTGGAAAAAAACTTTCATATTTATAGCTGAAAAAGTTTACACTTGAGGCCAGCTCAATTAAAAGCTTTTGACTGACATCAAAATTAAACCTCAGGTAAGCGAAGTTTTGCTTTGCTTTTAAATGATCAGCTGCCTGCATGGTAGTTGCCATGCCGCCAGCATTGTTAAAATTTTGAATGTCGCTGCCGGTAGACGAACTTTCAAATCCGATTTGTGAACTTGATTGTACTGCCCCGTAATTTTGCTTGTATTCTAGGAAAGTTCTCAACCCAAGCGTACTTTCGTATCTTTTTTCGTAATTGGTAATAAATGGATTTTTAAAGTCGGTGTAGCTTCCGAATACCGCAATCACATGTTTCAAATGCTCATTAAACAGAAATGTATTAGATAACCCTGCAAAGGTCGTTTTATTATAAATTCCTGCCTGTTGCATAACTGCACCAGGAATGGTTGGTGTAGCCGGGCGGGCCATTCTGGGGTTTTGCTCCAGCTGAACAGCTGTTAAACCTCCCGGAGTTTTATAAGTGAGGTCGCTGTATAAGGCGAATAATTTCAATGTCCCTTTGCTACTATAATTCCAGTTATGATTTGTTTGCAGGTACGCTCTTTTCATGGCACTGTTTTCCCGGTAGCCATCACTTTGTTGGTAACCTTGTGTTAAGCTGAAACTATAATTTTTGAATTTGTGCTGTACATTAAAGGTTTGATGCAATAACCCGTATGAACCACCAGTGATAGATGCACCAACTTCATCATGATCCAGGTTTACCGGACTGATGAGGACTGCGCCACCTGTATTGGCACCGTATATGCTCGATTCGGGCCCTTTGTAAATCTCAAGAGAGGCGACGGATGCAAAATCCAGCGCATTTAAATAGGTGTTTCCCCCCGCATCAGTTAACGGGAAATCATCCATATAGATCTTAATATTTCGGATGCCGAAAGGCGACCGCAGCAAACTTCCCCGAAGGGACAGTCGATAACTCCCCGGCGACCTTTCTTCCATTCTCACTCCGGGAACGGTATTGAATGTGCTGACAAGTGAACTGCTGTTCTGTAACCTGATCAAACTGCTGTCTATCAAATTCACTGCAGAGACTGATCTTAATAAGGGTTGGGTATTATAATAGCCTTTAACCACCACTTCATCCAGTTTCTTAGCTGATGAGTCGGTTTTGACTATTTGGGAAATTCCGGAATATGAAATGAATAACAGGAGAGAAGTAAAGAGTATTTTCAAGATGGTATTTTTAGCTATGATTTACAGGTTGCCGAAATTAGGTTTAATTTCAGCAACCTGTAGATAAGGTGACTTATTTTGCTGCTACTTTCCAGATCACGCCGCTTACATCATCAGCAACAAGCAATGCGCCCTCGGGTGTCAAGGTGATACCTACCGGACGACCGTAAACTTCTGCTTTATCCGTATCTGCAATAAATCCGGTCAGGAAATCTTCCAGTTTTCCGCTTGGTTTACCATCTTTGAAGGGTACGAATGCAACTTTATAGCCCGATATTGCCGATCTGTTCCACGAACCATGTTGACCGATAAAAGCTCCTCCCTGGTATTTAGCCGGGAATTTTGTGGCTTTGTAAAATGCCAAACCTAAAGATGCGGTATGTGCGCCAACCGGAACGTCGGGTGCAATGGCTTTTTTAACTAATTCAGGGTTTTTCCCTTTAAGTCTTGGATCTTCATTCTGACCATAGTAAGAATATGGCCAGCCATAAAATGCGCCTTGTTTTACACTGGTGATGTAATCCGGCACCAAATCATCGCCTAATTCGTCTCTTTCATTTACTGCTGTCCATAGCATATTAGTTGTAGGTGCCCAATCTACCCCTACCGGATTACGAAGTCCGCTGGCGTAAATTTTCTCACCTGTTCCATCCGGATTGACCTCCAGAATATTAGCCCTTCTCTTTTCGTTCTCCATGCCATTTTCGCCAACATTACTTCCTGATCCTACAGTGATATAAATTTTGCTTTTATCTGAATTGGCAATCAGGTTTCTGGTCCAATGGTTGTTGTAACCCCCAGCTGGCAGGCTCAGGATTTTTTTACCGGTACTGGTAATTTTAGTGTCCCCGGTTTTATAAGGATATACCCATAGTCCGTCGGTATTAGCCACATAAAACTTATCGCCAATAATGAGTAAGCCAAAAGGCTGGTTCAACCCGTTTAAAAACGTGGTTACTGTTTCTGCTTTGCCATCTTTATCAGCATCGCGATAAAGAAGAATGGTATTGGCACTTTTACCCGGAACTTCTGATTTTGATTTTCCGGTTACTGCATTTTTAATCGATTCGGTAGTACTGCGTTCAGAGTTCGATAAAGCCACCAGTACATCACCATTTGGCGCAATATATGTATTCCTTGGGCTTTTGATATTGGACGCAAATCTCGTGACAACAAAACCTTCAGGAGCGACAGGTGTTTTGCCATCCGGCCAGCCAATTACTTTGCTGAATTTATTTTTTGATGCGGTGGTATCCGGAGCGGGGAGTTCTAAGGTAGTGTTTTCTGTTGCAACGGTAGTGGAATCACCTTGATTGTCCGTTTTGTTTGATGATTGACAGGCAAATAAGGTACAGCTTACTACACTTAAGCTAAAATAAAAGATTTTTCTCATGTTGTGATGTTTTTGATCATGGGTTGATTATTTGAATCATAACATCTGAATGGCTGAGAAGTTTGCTGCGAAAGAAACAAAAGAAACGAGCAATCCCGGATAGGTTGTTCGTTTATATGCTATTCCGGCGTCTTTACAAGGTGGTGTAAAATCTTCGCATTCACATCCTTTGCACTCAATAGCAGCGCCGAAAATTGAGGATCAGATTTAACCAGTAGATACTTCCCGTCGGGCAATACAATTGCGGATGAGCCACAGGTGGTGATTTCTCTAAACAACATCCTGCGTAATAGACCAGCATCGGTTTCAATTTCCAATCCAGATGACTTTACATCACTGAAGTTTTTGCCTTGTTCTTTATATTGATAAATGGATACCATTAATCGTTTAGCTGACTTATCGATAATGTTTTTCTGAAAAGCCCAGCGTACATTATTGATAAACTCAGGGTTTTGTCCGTTCAGGTCGTTCCAGCATGCATCATTGTTGAAATCATATTTGATGATGAGGGTATCTTTAAGTTTAACCCGATCGTTTTGTTTGAGGTAGTGGTGAAGAGAATCCAGCTGTGCCTGGCTTAGCGATCCGGCATCGTAGCGTTTTTCCTCGTCTATATACAGTTTTGAAGAAGAGCAGCTGTAAAAAAGCACAGCAATGGTTAGAAAGGTGAGATATAAGGTTTTATTCATGGCGAAATTTCTAATAGGGGCCTTCTCAGGACAGCACATTTAAAGCAGACAAAAAATATAACCTGCTTTAAATGGACCGATTCCCTAAAATAAGTATTCTCGCTTAAAATTTAAAGATTCAGAATTTTTGTTTTTTCTGAGTTAAATTCTTCCTGGGAAAGGATGCCTGCATCTAACAATTCTTTTAAATCAATCAACGCCTTTTTTTTGGACGAAAGATCTGCGCCTGTTGGCTGAGCCTGAGCAATTTCAGCTGTAGTATTTTTGGAAGGCTGATTGGCCGGGCTGAATCTCAACAACAATTCAGTAATTTCATTAAAGCCTTTGATATTGGCGTAATCTATTGCCTTTTGTTCTTTGACATTAACTATACCTGGATCTGCAGACTTTTCCAGTAAAAATTTTACGGCATCTTTTTTTCCGTTCGCTGCAGCATAGTGCAAAGGGGTATTTCCGCTCTCATCCTGGATATTTACATTCGCACCTTTTTCAATTAACAATTTGAGCATACTCAGATGACCACTTTTAGCTGCCACGTGCAACATGCTTTCCCCGCCATAGTTGTAGTTGCTATTGAGGGAAAATGCTGCATCTGCTGAAATATTATTGGAAGTTTCTACCCATTGGAGGTATGAATACATTGAATCGTCGTTACCAGAAAGTGGTTTTGCATAATCTACGTCAACACCGGCTGAAATAAAAAGCTCAACAATTTCTTTCTGGTTATGCGAACAGGCATACCAAACCGGAGATAGGCCTTCTTTCGAGGAATGCAATACATCCGCGCCATTTTCAATGAGGCTTTTAATCAACATTCGGTTGGCATCATAGCACGCTAATAGCAAAGCTGAAACACTATTGTGGTTGACATGATTGATGTTTGCACCTCGTGAGATGAGCAGCTCAACCATTGGGATAAAATTCGATTTTACCGCAAAGAGGAGGGGCGAGTCGCCATTTTTATTGCTGCTGTTAACGTTTGCACCTGCATCCAGTAATCTCATCGCAATTTCCTTGTTGCGCAAAGCTGAGGCAAGGAGCAGGGGCGTTTCCGCTTCATTATTTTCTGTATCGGGAGACAACCCATCCTCGAGAAGAACTGAGAGGACTTCAATTTGACCGCTTTGAGCGGTGAGGTGGAGCAAGCTATTACCTTTTATGTCTTTAATAGCTGGCTTTGCACCTTTCTCCAGCAAATAAAGTGCAGTTTGTTTTTGTTTCTGCAAGCAGGCAAAATAGAGCGGCGTTTCTCCGGAATGATCTTCATAATCCAGATCAGCACCTCCTTCAATCAATAACTTCACCAAATCCAGGTAACCCCTGTGGGCCGCATAATGCAGCGCTGTCCGCCCTTTCTCATCGATATAGCCTATCTCTACTTCTCCATTGGCCAATAACAATTCAGCAATTTTTCTTTTCCCACTTTCGCAGGCAATGATAAATGACATCGACATAATCAAGATTGTTTCATTAGCAATTCAACAGTTTTTATTTTTAAATTGTCATCAGAAGCCAGCATCAGTGCCGTTTGATCCTGATCATTGGTAACACCTGCATCTGCCCCATACTCCAGTAATACTTTTACTTTCCTGTAAGTCTCCTTCGCTCTATCTGGTTCGTAATTCACATTGAATGCAGAAACTTTGTGCAATAGGGTGTTCCCCTGATTATCCTGCCGGTTGACGTCGATCTGCCCGGTTTCCAAAACAGCTTCCAGTAACCCTGCACTTTTTTCCGCAATCAAATCAAGCGGGGTTTTATCAGCATTGTACCACTTACTGGCCTGATAAAGGTCCGCACCGTCACTGAGTAATTTTTTTAGCAAGTTTATGCCAGCTTCGCCCCCCTGCATCATTCGCAAATACTCGAACAGAAGTAATTCCCCGTTTTTATTAGCCTGATTAAAATCGGGTGTTGCATGCGCCCGGAGCGCCTCATATAGCTTTTCACTTTGCAGATGGGCGACCGCGTAAAAGAATGCAGAATTCCCTTGTTTATCGGTATGATTAGGGTCAGCACCAGATTCAAGCAGGTGATCGATCAGGTCTTTTTTATTGGATTTAATGGCAGAGATCAAAGGTGTCTCGCCAACAATATTACCCTCGTTTATGTCAAGTCCCTGGCTAATGAGGAAGTTGACATACGATGCTCTGAGGGAGGTAAGCTCCGTTTCGTTGAGGTCGAACCGCCGCTCATTGCTTTTTACCACCTGATGGATAAAGTTTTCGTCGGCATTATTTTTAAAATTCGTGTCACAGCCTGCATCTGCGAGAATTTTGATCCAGGCTAAAGGTGCAAGCTTTTCAAAAAAATAGCCCAGAAGGGTTTGTGCGGCCACCTCATCATTCATATTATCGAAACGGGAAATAAAATCGTTAAAAAACGCAGTTCCGTCTTCGTCAGACATCAGATGTCTGATCACACTTTGAAAAACACTTCGGTCAAAGTTTTCCAGTTCATATATATCAGTTTCTATGGTTTTGTCTTGGAGCAGATGAAAAATAATATCGTATTGTGCTGCCCTGAACAATTGATCAATGATTTGTGACTTTTGGTGTTCCTGTAGCGTTGCAGGCAGTTTTTTTCCTGACTTAAGCAATTCAATTACTTCAATAAATTTACTTTCGTTAATCAGTTGCGTTAAATTTTGTTCACTCATTGTTTTTAGCTTTTATGATAGGACACGGAATGAAATTTCTTTTTACCTAAACGGAAATACAGCACTGATGTTTATAAAATTTAAAACTTATTTCTTTGTGGCTTGTTAATCGCCAGGAATTATAAAACCTGTTACATCCTAAAAACGCAGACATCAAGGTGGATGCAATCGATTAAAATGTGACATTTAAACTCCATAAATAAGAGGTTAAAGTTCCTTAATTCATACGATTCTTTTATCTTTAGGCGATTTTAAAAAAAGGGTTGATACAATCCTATTCATTAAACTATAATCAGTAAAAATCAATTAAACATGTCAAATACATCAAAAATTATCTACACCAAAACAGATGAGGCACCCATGTTGGCGACCTACTCCCTTTTACCTATTGTACAAGCCTTTACAGCTTCAGCTGGTATTGATGTAGAAACTAGAGATATTTCTTTAGCAGGAAGAATTTTGGCAAACTTTCCTGAGTATTTAAAAGACGATCAGAAAATAGGTGATGCTTTGGCAGAGCTTGGTGCCCTAGCCACTACTCCAGAGGCAAACATTATCAAATTACCAAATATATCGGCATCTATTCCGCAGTTGGTTGGTGCAATCACAGAATTACAGGCTCAGGGATATGCACTCCCAAATTATCCTGATAATGCACAAACTGAAGAGGAAAAAGCCATTAAAGCTAAATATGCAAAAGTTTTAGGTTCTGCTGTAAACCCGGTTTTACGTGAGGGTAACTCTGACCGCAGGGCACCAAAGGCGGTTAAGAACTATGCAAAACAGAATCCACACTCAATGGGTAAATGGTCTGCAGATTCGAAAACCAAAGTAGCCAGCATGACTGAGGGTGATTTTTATGGTTCTGAGAAATCAACAACGATAGAATCGGCTACCCAGTTTAAAATTGAATTTGTCGGGGAAGATGGAACGGTAACTGAATTGAAAGGCCTTGCTCCACTTAAAGCGGGTGAAGTGATTGATTCTTCAGCATTAAGCCTGTCTGCATTGAAAACTTTTGTTGCCAAAGAAATTGAGGAAGCTAAAGCTGCCGGCGTATTGTTATCAGCACACTTAAAGGCTACCATGATGAAGGTTTCTGACCCCATCATTTTCGGCGCCATTGTTGAAGTTTACTTTGCAGATGTATTTGCGAAATACGCAGAGCTGTTTAAAACCCTAAATATCGATACCAGAAATGGTTTAGGTGATGTATATTCCAAGATCGCCGGAAATGCTCAGCAGGCTGAAGTTGAGGCTGCGTTAGCCGAAGCCATAGCAAACGGACCTGCTTTAGCCATGGTAAATTCTGATAAAGGAATTACCAACCTGCATGTTCCAAGTGATGTGATTGTGGATGCTTCTATGCCTGCCATGATCCGTACGTCAGGACAAATGTGGAATAAAGAGGGTAAACCTGAGGATACGATTGCTTTAATTCCAGACCGTTCTTATGCTGGAGTATATACTGCAACCGTTGAAGATTGCAAAGCGAATGGTGCTTTCGATGTGACAACAATCGGAACGGTTCCGAACGTTGGTTTAATGGCTCAGAAAGCTGAGGAGTATGGATCACATGACAAAACTTTTCAGGCTGCTGCTAACGGGGTAATCCGTGTAACTGATGCTGAAGGTAAAGTGTTCTTCGATCAGAAAGTAGCTACAGGAGATATTTTCCGGATGTGCCAGACTAAAGACGCTCCAATTCAGGATTGGGTTAAACTGGCCGTTAACAGGGCACGTTTATCTGAAACACCTGCTGTTTTCTGGTTAGACGAAAACAGGGCGCACGACAGAGAAATCATTGCTAAGGTAAATCACTATCTGAAAGACCACGATACCACAGGTTTAGATCTTCGTATCCTTGCACCTATTGATGCGACTAAATTCACTTTGGAGCGTATCCGTAAAGGTGAAGACACTATTTCTGTTACAGGTAACGTATTACGTGATTATTTAACAGATTTGTTCCCGATTTTAGAGTTGGGTACTTCTGCAAAAATGCTTTCTATCGTTCCTTTAATGAATGGTGGCGGTTTATTTGAAACCGGTGCAGGTGGTTCGGCTCCGAAACATATTGAGCAATTTATTGAAGAAGGTTATTTGCGTTGGGATTCATTAGGTGAACTTCTTGCACTTCAGGCTTCATTAGAGCATTTATCGCAAACACAAAACAACACTAAAGCACAGGTGTTAGCAGATGCTTTGGATGAGGCTAATGCGAAATTCTTAGCTACAGATAAATCTCCGGGCAGAAAATTGGGTACCATTGATAACCGCGGTTCTCATTTCTATCTGGCTTTATATTGGGCTGAAGCATTAGCTGCACAGACTAAAGATGCTGAATTGCAAGCGAGATTTGCTCCTTTAGCAAAAGTATTGACTGAAAACGAAGCTAAAATTACTGATGAGTTGATTGCCTCTCAAGGTAAAGCGCAACAAATTGGTGGTTATTACCATCCAATTGATGAGTTAGCTGGAAAAGCGATGCGTCCAAGTGAAACCTTAAATGCAGCATTAGCATCTTTATAAACTAAGCTGTAAAAATATAGTTCAAAGCCCAACCGAATTTACTCCGGTTGGGCTTTCTTTGTATTTGGCTGTCAAGCAACAAAAAAGGACAAGCAAAATGATTGTCCTTTTTATTCATTCAAGATAAACAATAACGCTTAATAAGCACCCAAATAAAAACTACCGGATTGATTTTTTAATTTCGCTCCTTTGGTAACCACTTTGGTTTTATAGTTGATGACATAAAGGTTTCCGTCTGCGCCATTTGGGCTCAACGGAACATAGATGTTATCGCCTGCAAGACCGATGTTCTGAAACTGACCAAATGTGCCGGTTAAAGCGGTTCCACCGTTTTGAGCAGCAGTTAATCCCGAAAAACCTCCGTCTGTTTGATTCTCTGTAGTTAATCGTGTTGCCGTCCTGGTATTTAAATCAATCAGAGCCAGGTAGCCGCCCCTTACGTTTGTTTCGGTAAAAAGTACAATACCGATACCATCTTTAACATATCTCCATGCACTAATGGCCACGTTGTTACTTGTGCCAAGAGCCGTTTTCAAATCGAAGTTATAACTGTTATCATACTCACTTGTTGATGCATTAATTCGCAGAATCTGAGATCCTGAAGTTGCTGTTGCCTGATAAACATTTCCATCGGTACCCACATATTGGGTCATGGTACGATATGAATGATTATTTACTTTACTGATAGCGGGATCTACAAAAATTAACTTGGGGTTAGCTAAAGAAGGATAATCCACCACCAATGTTGCAGTACCGATTTCTCTTGTACCATTAGACCAGGTTTGTGCTGTTCCTGCAGTGTTCACACCAGATTTTTTTGTCACATCTGTTCTGCTCACATTGCAACCAATGAAGATCTTTGTTTTAGCTGCATTTAATACGGGAACATCAATACGGCCGATCTGGTAACCAGCTTTGGTTTGGTCAGCGCTGAAAGGAATGGTAAATTCCACCTGACGGGTGATTTGCGGATCATTCAGGTTCAATACCGCTATTTTCGCTGTACTTTTCACATCAACAAAATCGGCACCAGCACCTGTAGCCGGCGCGCCGGTAATTACTGAGGATGCAAAAACACCGATACCAACTCCCTCAGCAGCCACAACCCATCTTGGCGCAGTACCTAATATGGGTTCAGTATTTACTTCTTCACGGGTATCAACAAAATTTTTCTCACCTTCAACTTTATATTTGTTAAATATACCACCGTCAGTACCAGTGTACTGAATGTTGTATAAGAAATTTCCGTTAACCGAACCCTGTACACGTGCTGTGCGCTGCGACCTTAAGCTATAGCCATTGGTAAAAACATTTACCTCGAAATTTGGATTAATAGCCTGAGCAGGGGTAATGGCATAGGCCATGGTACCACCATTTCCGGCAGTACCTTCTGCGTCGGGAAAAGCTGCGGTTAAAGTGATGTATTTTCTCGCCCAGGTGTCTGCGCCTGAAACTGAAGTTTCAGTATCATCGCTACCATCCTTTTTACAGCCAGCTATGGCACTTATCGCCAGTACAGATCCGAACAATGCGGTCTTAAATAAATTTGTTTTCATATCGTATTATTTAAAGTTATTTATGGTGTAGTTTAATTTGAAATAGATTGCTCTCCCTCGTTTTTGAACCCCAAAGTTGTCATAAACCTCTGCGTTGAGCATGTTTTTGCAGTCCAGACTGGCTACCAGTTTTCCATTGGGGAAGCGGTAACTCGCACCCAGGTCATGCGTGAGCTGGTTAGGCGTGGTAAACCATTCTGATTCCATCCAGATGGTACTAAATGAGGCAACATAGCCTGCATTATAGTAGAAATTGGTGACTGACTTCTTTTGAAAGATGTTGTTAAACCGGTACTGTATATTGCCGTTTACGGTAAAATACGGCTCATTTGGAATTTGTTTGTTGTACAGGCTATGCGGATTTCCCCTTTCATCCAGTTCTACCTTGTAAAGTGAATTGAATTTGGAAAAATTCAGCATAGCGTTCAGTTTGTTATTATAGATGTAGTTTATTTCGGCCTCAAACCCGATGGATTGGGTTTTGGAGAGATTAACGAATTGCGTCACCTGGATATCTTCGACTTGATTTTCACGCCCTTCTATTACCGGGTCTATACGTGTTTGCTGAATGATTTTATCGTACCCGTTCCGCCAGAAAGCATTTCCGTATAATGAAAATTTATGCTTGCCAGAAGAGATGAAGTTATATCTTCCTCCGAGGTTGTAATTTATGGCAAGCTCAGGCTGGATTTCAGGATTGGCCAGCAGGTTGTTTTCCGGCTCACCATAGATGTGCCTGTCTGTAGGCATGATAAAGGATTTCTCTGCGGAAAAGATAATGAAACCATTTTTGATCGCTTCGTAGGAAGCGGTACCCCCAAAACCTTTGTTATCGCGGGTAGAACTATTGCGCTGATAAATCAATACACCATTCAGTTCATTGGTGGGGATGCGCTGGTCGGTCTGATAAATGGCATACTTGCCGAAGATGTTGGTTTTTAACTTTCCTTTGAACAGTTCTGCCTCATAGTTCATGGCGAAGATATTTGTGGTCAGGCCATTCTGTGTAATCCACCTGCTACGGTCGGGAATGAGTAAATCCTGATCATTACGGTCTGATTTTTCAAATTTGTGGTTTAAGGATACCCGGTGTCCGCTTACAATCGTGTACGCCAGGTTAGACCTGATATTTGAAATTTGCCTTTCAATATTACTCATTACCGCAACGCCCTGTTGTCCCTGGCCAGGGCTGTAACCATAAGTCTCCGGCGGACCTTCAGAATTTTTTACCAGCAAGGTTCCATCCCAGTTATATCTTAAACTTACCGTATCCTCCAGGTAGGTACTCCTTCTGCTGTGCACTGCATTTAGGGTTAATGCCAGTCCATTGACCAAGAAGTTGTTCTTATTATAGTTAAGGCTAAATACGTGCGCCTGATATTTATTAAATCTTCCAAAGTAAGGTTTGGTCATCGTTACCCCATGTGGAATCTCTTTATAGGAGTCTGAAATATTATAACCAATAAAGAACTGGTCGGCCCATTTGACATTGGTAAAACCAGCTTCAAAACGTCCGCCTACGGTTTCAAACTCATCGTTAGGCCGTTTGATGCGGTAGTTTCTCACAATTCTGCCGCCAGGTAGGGTATACTTGGAAAACTTCCCCCACATTTCATAGTTGTTGTCAGAATGGCTGTAAAAACCAGATGCCCTGGCGGTAAAACCATTTTTCTCATTGCGGTATAATGCGCTCAGGTCTCCCCGGTAGGTGTTAAACGATCCATAAGATGCCGAAGCAGTGATGTTATTTGCAGAAGCATCTTTTCTCATAATCACGTTGATTGCTCCGCCGATATAATTACCACTCAGGTGAGCAGGGAGGACGCCTTTATATACTTCAATGCGCTCGATCATTGATGGCGGGATGTTATTCAGGTTAAAAGAAGAACCATAGGTCGAAATCTCGATGCCATCCAGGAAAAGACCTATGGTGCTACCGGACATGCCGTTAAGGTTGTATTCTATCGGCGAACCCTCGCCACCATTCTGGCGGACCCTTACACCTACTGCACGATCTAAAAGTTCATTGGTGGTCAGATTTCTTAGCGAAGCTTCTTTGGTTTCGATAACCGATACCGCAAAGCCACTGGTTTCCATTTTTCGTTTTTCGGTTTTGCCGGCTACGCTGACTTCCTGCAGGTTCTGATCACTGATTTCTTTTACCTTAACATCAAATGTGAATACTGGCGAATTAATGCTTATCGACTGTGTTTTCCGGTGTGAAATTACCGAACTCACTATGATTGTATAACTGCCATATTTCAAGCCCTTCAATTCATATTTTCCTTCCCGAGTAGTCATGGTACTTCTGTTAAGCTCCTTAATGCTCACCGTAGCTCCATCCATAGGTTGGCCATCATTACCGGTAATTTTACCTGACAGCGTACCCATTTGAGCAAACACAGAAATAGAACACCATACCAATAGCGTGGATAATAAGGCTTGTTTCATGATTAGTTTGTAACTTTTTAAACTTATTCTTTAGAATCGGTCTTAATAAGAATAGCTTTGCGCAAAGATAAAATCTGAATATGACGCCATCGGAAGAAATAGTGACGCGAAAAGGAGAATCTCAAACTCTTGCGGAAAGCGTATTTTTATACAACCAGAATATCCAGGCGAGCTACAGAACGTATTCCGAAGACCGCAGAAAAGTGGAAATTCGCCTGACGCATAGCGACGCCAAAGAGTATGAAACTTTTCAGATGATTTTTGTGCTCAAAGGAAATGTGAAAATCAGGAGAAAAGGGGAAGCTGGCACCTTTGCTGAAATTGAAAGTCGCCAGCACAATTTTTGCCGTTTGCCTTTTAAAGATACGCTAGCTGTGGCCGGGCAGGCAGACGAAGTGATTTGCATCAATATCAGCAGCACTTTTTTGACCCGGTTCCTCCCAGCTGATCACTTAGCATTTAAGCAGTTGTTTATGGGAGATCAGGGGAATCCCCTAGCGCTGGCGTTAAATAATATGCGGATTACGCCTGAGATTGATGCCATTTTAAAAAGACTTTGCAATTCACTACAAGCCGGCTTTTCTGATCAGCTTTTACTGGAGTCAAAAGTGATTGAACTTTTTGCTTTACAGATTACGCAGTTTGAACAGATACAAAGCATCGATGCCAGCCCATCGCTGAAAAAATCAGAAGTTGAACGCATGCAGCAGGCAAGAGCAATTTTGATCAATCAGAGTGGTGATCAGCTATCCTTGCGTGCACTTGCACATCTGGTGGGTACAAATGAATTTAATTTGAAACGCGATTTCAAACTCCTTTACGGTAAATCTGTCTATTCTTATCTGAATCAATACAAACTGGAACAAGCCAAAGAAATGCTTATTGGCACCGACATTACCATAGCAGAAATTTCCAAGAAGACTGGTTACAAGCATGCCACCCACTTTACAAATGCCTTCAAAAAATACTTTGGATGTTTGCCCAATCAAATCAAAGGAGGGAAGCTTTCTTTATTGCTTTTTCTGGAAGATATTATAGCATTTTTACAGGATTCTAATTTTCTTGCCGCCTAATCTCACCGAATTTTCAAGCTGCCCTATAAAACCATATTGGCCGTCTTTTGTTATACCTCTATAAATATATAGGAGACCAATACAATGGCAATTAACGAAGATAAAGGATCGAAAGATAAAATACATAGTACTACAGAAAACCCTGAAATCAATAAAGAGAATCTGGCTTATGATGAAAATAAGCAAAGTTATGAGCTTGATGTAAAAGGTACAGATGAAGATTACGATCACCCGATGGGTTATGAAACGGTAGCTGCAGGCGCCAAAGATGACGACTCTACTTATGACGAGGCTAACCCTTATGTAGGTGATGAGTACGCCAGAAATGAAGAAGTAGCCGAAGACAACCTTGAAGAACTGGGTATGCACGTGGACAATGGCGAGAGTGTAAAATTAACTCCTGAAGATGAAATCTTAGCCCGTACTCCGGAAGATGATCGTGATGATTTAGATGAGGAAGGCTATCCGATTAACGATGAACCCCAAAAATAGTTGGCTGATCAATACCGAAAGGTGTTAAGCTGGCGAAACAATCATAAATTGAAAGCAGGATGATGCAACGAAGCATTTCCTGCTTTTTTTATTTCAAAAAATTGTGTTGATTTCCTGAGTAGCGTATTTGCTGCTATGGGTTGATATCTAAATTAAAACGCCTGCGCAGATCTTCCAGCTTAGGGTTTTTAGTAACCAGGTATTCATACTTCTCCCTGTTGCCATATAGTCTGTTTTCAATCTTGCGCTCCACCTGCTTGAAAGTAATATCGACTGCAAAATTCTGCAGCGTATTACGGAGGTAGTTCATCAGCTCGACAGATTCCTGCACCACAAACTGTTCCTGCGTTTTGCTCTCTACAGATATCTCGATTAAAATTGGAGAAACCAATGTAGGTGGAAAATTATTCAGGATGGTAAAAAGGTTAATCTTATCAGCAGCTTTGAGTTGCTGAACATAAATACTCCATACTTCCTGTAATCGCTCATTTGTAAAAGGGGTTCTTGCCTCACCAGTAACGGTTTTAGGTGTGCCATCATCTTCGCCGCTTGCTAAACGCTCCAAATCATTCAATGAAGGAATTAATGTGCCAACATTTTTCCTGGGAATATTGATACTAATGGATGTAGACGAGCCTGCCGGTGCCGAGGCCGGCTGTTGCGATCTGTCCGGTAAAGGCGGGGCTGAGGAAACCGGGGGGGGTGGAATGCTAACCGCAGGGTTTTCATTTTGAGCTTTTGCTTGTGGGGTTTGGGCTGTTCCGGTTACGACATCAGTTTTTTTTTTATCCTGATCTTGATCAGTTGCTGTGTTGTTAGGGCTTAAAGGCTGTTGTGCGAGTTGTACGACTGATCGTATATGGCACATCTTAATTAAAGCGAGTTCAACCTGTAAGCGCTGATTCTTGGAATTCTTATAGTTCAGGTCGCAGTTATTTGCCAGATTCAGTGCGGTTAACAAAAACGAAAGTTCAGTTTGCCTGCATTGATCGAGGTATTTTTGCCTGATATTGTCACTAACTTCCAACAGTTTGATGGTTGCAGCATCCTTACCCACCAGAAGATTACGAAAGTGCGTAGCTAAACCATTGATAAAATTATTACCGTCGAAACCATTATTCAGAATTTCATCGAATAACAGCAAAGTCTGGCTCACTTCAGCTGCAGTTAAATGCCCGGTAACCTTAAAGAAATAATCATAATCTAAAATATTCAGGTTATCAATTACCGCTTTGTACGTAATGTTTTTATTGGCATAGCTGGCAATCTGATCGAACATTGAAAGTGCATCACGTAAACCACCGTCTGCTTTTTGGGCAATTATGTGTAGTCCGTCTGCTTCAAAAGCAATGTTTTCGCGTTCCGCTATTTTAGAAAGGTGTCCGGCAATATCGTCTACCTGAATGCGGTTGAAATCAAAAATCTGGCAACGCGATAAGATGGTTGGCAGGATTTTATGCTTTTCTGTTGTAGCTAAAATAAATATGGCATAAGATGGCGGTTCTTCCAGGGTTTTCAAAAAGGCATTAAATGCACTTTGTGAAAGCATGTGTACCTCATCTATGATGTAGATTTTGTATTTACCGGCTTGTGGCGGAATCCTAACCTGTTCAATTAAGCTCCGGATATCATCAACAGAATTGTTCGATGCCGCATCTAATTCATGTACATTAAAGGAATGTCCGTTTTGAAAAGACTGACAATTGTCGCACTGTCCGCAGGCCTCCATATCAGCTGTAGGATTAGTACAGTTTATGGTTTTAGCCAGGATCCGTGCGCAGGTGGTTTTACCAACCCCGCGTGGACCGCAGAATAAAAACGCCTGTGCCAGCTGGTTGTTTTTAATGGCGTTTTTTAACGTACCTGTAATATGTTGTTGCCCCACTACGGTTTCAAATGTAGCCGGACGATATTTACGGGCAGAAACAATAAAATTTTCCATCGCCACGAAAATAGGAAAAATTTAGATGTCGCGGGATTGAAAAACTGGAATGTTGAAAAGTTGGGATTCTTACTACTTGCTAACTTATATCGCTACTTAATAATGGACTTCAGCTCATTCCGGTATTCTGATGCGCTTTTCCCGGTAAACTCGTGAAAGATTTTATTAAAATGGCTGAAATTGTTGAATCCGCTTTCGAACGAAATGGCTGTGATGCTGATGTGTTTTTCGGCCAGTAGCTTGGATGCGTGTACCACACGGTATTCGTTTACAAAACGGGTAAAGGTTTTTTTAGTAATCTTTTTAAAATACCTGCAGAATGCGGGCACCGTCATGCTCGACATTTCTGCGATCTCATCTAGGCGCATTTGCTCCTGGAAATGATCTTTCACGTAATTGAAAATCATATTGATCCGGTCGTTATCCTGAACCTGCATTTCGAGAGAATAATTCAGTGCATTTAAAATTTTATAGTCTGAGGCCTGCTCTAACTCCCTCAATACGCCCAACAATGCCAGAAGCCTTTCAAGAGGCCATGCGTTATGCATTTTTTCGAGCGTTGGCCCAACAAGCTTCATGGTATCCCTGCCGAAGGCGATACCATCTTTCGCTTTTTCAAACAAGCTGGCAATACCACGGGTCTCTTTGAGTTTTAAAAATTCTGTTCCCAGAAAATCAGGTTTCATCTGGATCACCACTTCAGTTTTGTTGCCGGTATTGGTATCCGTAAATCCACAATGTGGGATATTGCTGCCAATGAGAATTAAATCACCATCAGTATAATAAGATACGTGGCTCCCGATTTGCCGCTTTCCGGATCCTCCATTTACGAATACCATTTCGATCTCGGGGTGATAATGCCAGAGGTGTGCCTTATTATTCTCGTTCTGTACATATTTAGAATAGGTAAAAGAACTACCAAATGAGGGTTCTACCACTTCGAAACCAGGTCTTAACGTTTTCATAATTTTAAACAAATTCTATTGTAAATATGCTGAATTGACATGGTTATGACAAATGATTGGTTATTGGGTTAAAATAGCATATATATTGATCAATATTGAATCTTTTTGGCTTCAAAAACTGTCATAATTTAGCATCATAAAATAATTGTACACGCTTTAATCTATTTTATCATGAAAAACGTATTCAAATTCGCAATAATCGCAGCAATTTCTTTAACATCTTCAATTGCTCAGGCAAATGATGGAGATTTTTCGTTAAAATCTAAAAGTGAGAAAGAAAAAACCATCAGTTTTCAAATTAATGAAGCTAATGATTTCAACTTATCAATTACCGGTGCAAATAATGAAGTGTTATTTGAGCAAAAATTATTTGCTAAAGCGAGCTCTACCAAAACTTATGACCTGAACGCTTTGCCAGATGGGAATTATACCATGAAAGTGGAGTCGGGATCAAGACTGGCACAATACGATATCACCATCACAAACAACCAGGCTTTGTTTTCTGCACCGAAAATCACTGAGCTTTACAAACCGGTAATTACTAAAGGTGAAGATGATGTGATCACTTTAAACTTCGAGCAGCCTAAAGCTGGCGAGGTTGAAGTACAAGTACTCAACGAAAGTAATGACGAGCTTTATACTCAGGTATTCAAAAACAAAGCTAAACTGACTAAAAAGTTCAACATCAGCCGTGCTGATGGTAATGCTTTAACATTTGTTGTGAAGTATGACAATCAGACTTATGTGAAAACAATCGAAACTCGCTAATTTTATCAATAAACTAAACAAAGGGAGATGCCGTTAAGGCATCTCCTTTTTTGTTTTATGGCCTTTTATGGATTAGGGAGCTTAACTGTGAATGACTATGCTTGCCAATTAGAAAGATCTTCCGAATAAAATAATCAGTATGCCTGAAAGTTTCATGGCCGTTCTCAAATGTTTTAATGCAGCTGTTAATTGATTTTCTACTGTTCTTTTTGAAATTTCAAGCTTAAGTGCAATTTCAGCAATGCTTAAATTTTCATGTCTGCTCATGAGGTAAATTTCCCTGCAGCGATTTGGAAGTGACTCCAGTAATGATGCGATTGCAGAGTTAAACTCTTCTTCGGCAATCTTTTGTTCCCCCAGGTTTACGCTGCTATAGGGTTGCAATTTTAACACGTTCTGTTCGGATTCTATATAATCTTCCACATAGGTGATGGGCATTGCTTTTAAGGCTTTGCTTTTTCTGATGCCATGGTAACTTGCTGAAGTGACTACATAATTCTGGAAAGCATCAATATTGAGCTGACTCCTTTTATTCCAGATATTCACGAAAATGTCGTGGGCAATTTCCAGTGCCAGTTCCTCATCTTTTATATACCTGATGGCCACACCATACACCTTCGCCCAATGACGGTTAAACAGCTCGTTAAAAGCGCTCATGTCATCAAGAACAATTTTGTCGAATAGTTCCAGGTCTGTAAGTTTGGTCATTGTCATGGAATGATACAATAAAACTAGTGTTTAAAATTCACAATAGGAAATCTCTTTTTGAGCTATTCGGAGTACCTTTTCTAATTAATTTCATTTTTTTTATTTTTTCTATGTGTGTGCTCTGTAGTTTCGGTATCTATATAAGTAATAGCCAAATTTAAACTTTCATTGAGTCGTCATGTCCGAAGAACAGTACCTTTCACTTTGTGAGCAATACTTTGCAGGCAAATGCAGTCCCGAGGAAATTTCCTTGCTTTTGTCGTACCAGTCAGAAAATGGTTTAAATCATGATTTTGACGGCCCTGGTAAAGAGCAGTTGCGGCTATTGTTGCTGGCTCGTATTCACCATGATATAGCGCCACAAGTACCCAGACGAATCTGGTTTCGTTCTATTCCCTTTAGAATTGCCGCTTCCATCGCGGCTGCAATCCTCGTTTTTATATTTATCCATACTTTCTACAAGCCAGCGGAAGTACAGCATCAGCAGGTGAATGTTAAAAAGACCGAACCTATTCCTGCAGACATCGCCCCGGGATCGGCAAACGCAGTGCTCACTTTAGCTGATGGAAAAAGTATACAGCTGGATGAGCATAAAAATGGTTTGTTGAACGACCAGCAAAGTGGTGTCATATCAAAATCCGGAGATGGTATTGTGCTTACCGCAAAAGATAAAAAAGCAGGCGAAAACCTGGCTGCTTTAAATAAGATTTCCATTCCAAGGGCTGGAAAGTATTATATTACCCTTTCCGACGGAACGAAAGTGTGGTTAAATTCCAGCTCATCACTCAGTTTCCCAACGGTTTTTTCAGGAAATACCCGCAAGGTTTTGCTAAGTGGAGAAGGGTATTTTGAAGTAGCAAAAGATAAAAAGAAGCCCTTTATTATTGATGTGAACGGCAGGCAACAAGTTGAAGTTCTGGGTACGCATTTTAATATCAGTGCTTTCGAAGACGATCAGAATATTACAACTACTCTTCTGGAGGGCTCCGTTAAAGTAAATACTAAAAATAAAAGTGCATTGATAAAGCCCGGTGAAATGGTAGTCAACAATCTGGATGACCGGTTAATGGTGAAACAGGCAGATATTGATGAGGTGATGGCCTGGAAAAATGAGCAGTTTGTTTTTAGCAATGAGAACATCACATCAGTAATGAAAAAGATTTCCAGGTGGTATGATGTTGAGGTGGATTATAAAGGCAACATGGATCATATCAATATTGAGGGGAATTATTCCCGTTCAAAAGGGCTTAAAAGTTTGCTTAAAAATATCGAAATGCTGGATAAAGTTGATTTTTCGGTTAAAGAAAGGAGGGTAACCGTTATCGCAAAATAAATACGCAACTATAATTAAATCCAAAAACCGGAAGTGTTACGACCACCTCCGGCATTAATAGCAAAATGCTAAAGGAATAAAGCAATCATTTTTTCCAAATAATAACTAAAAATCCTAACCAAATGTATAAAAATTTTACTGCACTTAAGTGTGGGGATCAGCCTTCCTATAGGCAAAAAATCCTATTAATTATGAGACTTACGATTATGCTGACGATGGTGTTCTTTTTTCAGGTACGCGCATCGAGCTTTGGCCAGAAGGTAACGCTGGATGTTAGAAATGCGCCTGTAAGGGAAGTACTTAATCAGCTAACCAAACAAACCGGCTACAACTTCATCTGTGATGCTGCTGTGATGAATACTGCCAGTCCGGTTACTTTAAAAGTCAGGGATGTACAATTACAAAAGGTGCTCGATGCCTGTTTCGCTGGACAACCGGTAGAACTCCTGTTCGGGGATGATGCAACAATTGTAATTAAGAAAAAAAATAAGATAGAAGTGCAGGCACCTCAGCAGGTCAGCATTAGTGGAACTGTTAGCGATGCTAAAGGTGGCACAATGCCAGGAGTGAGTGTTGTGTATAAAGGTACCAAGGTAGGCACAACAACAGATGCTAATGGAGCCTATGTGATTAAAGCCCCTGCGGGAACCGGCACACTGGTGTTTTCTTCCATTGGCTATGTTACCCAAGAGGTTTCGATATCCGGAAAAACGGTGATAAATGTTTCCTTATCTGAAACGCCACAATCGCTTGGTGATGTGGTTGTAGTGGGTTATGGCTCACAGTCGCGCTCAACAGTAACTTCTTCCATCACAAAAGTGGAAGGAAAAAACATTGGCAATCAGCCGGTGAGTACTCCGGGCGAGGCCTTAGCGGGCCTGGCAGCAGGCGTACAGGTTCAGTCTGATCAGGGAGCCAAGCCAGGAGCCGCACCAACCATCAGGGTAAGGGGGGTGAGTTCATTGAGTTCATCAAACGACCCTTTGTATGTTGTCGATGGCTATCCTTTGGAAACTGCTTCAAACTTTAACCTGATTAATCCCAGTGATATAGAATCTTTAGAAGTACTGAAAGATGCGGCATCGGCTGCTATCTATGGATCAAGAGCCGCTAATGGGGTAGTTTTGGTTACCACTAAGAGAGGTAAATCTGGTAAAACGGTATTTTCCGTTTCGGCCTATACCGGTATTCAGGAAGTAACCCGTTTTATAGATGTTTTAAAGAAAGATCAATATGTGCAGCAGGTAAAGGCGCTTAGCCGGATTAAAAACCTGCCTTATCCAACTATTTTAGATGGCGATATCTCCAACCTGCCGGATGTAGACTGGCAGAAAGAGATCTTCAGAACAGCACCCATCAGAAGTTTTGAATTTAATGCAGCAGGCGGTAGTGAGAAAGTTCGTTTCAGTGCATCTGCAGGATTATTCAAGCAAAAGGGTGTATTGATTGGGACGGAATATACCCGTTATAATACGCGCCTGAACCTGGATGCTGATATCGTAAAGAATGTAAAATTCGGTTTTTCCATTTCGCCATCGTATGCAGAGCAATACAGGCAGCCCTCTTCAGGTCAGGCTAGTGGTGCAGGTGCAAACCCTTCCGATTTTATCATCGGTGTTCCAGGGCTGGTTGCCAATCTGAACTTGCCAAGTCCTTTAAATCAGGCTTTGACTTTTCAGCCCATTGTACCGGTTTATCGTGCCAATGGAGATATAGCGCAGCCTTACGACCGTGAACTAAATTACAACCTGTCGCCTACATCAGTTTTCTCGGCCTCAAACTTTTACAATCCGGTTGGTATTTTAAGCCAGTCTATCAATCGCTCGAGGGCTTTCCGTACCTTGAGTAATGCATTTCTGGAATACACACCAATCCGCGATCTGAAAGTAAAAACCTATATCGGTGCTACGCTTGAAAATGAGCAGGTGCACGGTTATATCCCCGGCACAATGGCGTATAGTTCTGCGCCAACTGCGTCTGCTTCCAATCCTCAGCTGGCAGGTATTTTTGCTTCTGATAACGTTCGCAACAGCTTCGACTGGGTGTGGGAAAATACCGCAACTTACGATAAACAAATCGGCAAGCATCATTTAAACCTGTTGGGCTTATTCTCTGCACAGAAATACGAATCGCAGATCAATTATACTGCCGGCCTTCCCGGAACATTCACCACCACTTCTGTTCAAAGTCCTTTGGCTTCACCAAACACAGTGGGTACTGAACTTTTTGATGCCAATACTTTTGTATCGTATGCAGGCAGATTAACTTATGATTATAATAAAAAATACCTTTTCACTGCAGCAGTCCGTCAGGATGGTTCATCGCGCTTTGGTTCAAATAACAAGTTTGCTCTGTTTCCCTCCTTCTCAATGGGATGGCGCTTAGCACAAGAACCATTTTTAAAAGAGCGTTTAGCGAAGATCGGTATCAACGAATTTAAATTGAGAGGGGGGTATGGCCGTACGGGTAATGCCAATATCGGAAGTTTTACTTATGTAAACTCCATTTCCCTCAACCGTAACTATGCTTCGGGCAGTAACCGGGTTTTTGGTACGCAGCAAACAGGCTTTGCTAATCCTGATCTTACCTGGGAGAAGAACGATCAAACCAGTATTGGTACCGATATAGGTTTATTGCAAAACAAAATCGTGCTTACTTTCGATTACTTTGTGCGTAATTCAAACGGGATGTTGCTGAATAAAGCATTGCCATTGGCGGTAGGCTATACCTCATCTTTCCAGTCTAATCTGGGTAAACTGCAAAATAAGGGTTTTGATGTTTCTGCAAATACCAATTTTAAACTTGGAGAGGTAACGTGGCAGGCAAACGCCAATTTCTCTACCTACAAGACAAAAGTTTTAGATCTTGGTGGTCCGAGTGCATTGCCTGCAGTACAGGCTATCAACGGCTGGAATAATGTATACCAGGTGCAGGTTGGTCAGCCATTGGGTATCATGTATGGTTACGAGATCATCGGTATATTTAAAAATGCTGCAGATCTGGCAAAATATCCAAAAGCTACTTCCGGAAACAGTGTAGGGGATGTGATTATCAAAGATCAGAATGGTGATGGCAAAATCGATGCAAATGATGTAACGGCGCTTGGCCACGGACTGCCTGATTTTTCATATGGGTTAACCAACAGTTTCCAGTATAAAAACTTCGACCTGAGTATTTTGGTTCAGGGGGTTCAGGGTGTGAACATCATTAACGGGAATAACCGTCAGACATTAACCGGTAACCACAATCAAAATTCGTTAAGCAAATATTTTAATAATTATTTCGATCCCGCTTTTCCAGACAGGGATGTGCTTTATCCAAGTCCTGTTTCAACAGCCTCACTTCCAGGGCCGGCATTATCCAGTCTGAGTGTTGAAAACGGTTCGTATTTAAGGGTAAGAAACATTACTTTAGGTTACCGTTTATCAGAAAATGCTTTGCGTAAACTTTCGATAAAGTCTGCCAGATTTTATGTGACTGCACAAAATCCTTTCCTGATTACCAAATACTCCGGCTACAATCCTGAAGCCAACGTAATGGGAAGCGATCCTACCACACCGGGAGTAGATCAGGGTACCTACCCAACTGCACGTACCATTATTGTGGGTATCAATTTTGGATTTTAATGGCTTTAATACAAGAAAAATATGAAACTCAATAAACTAACCATATGCAGTATCTCCATGCTCCTTTTAAGTGTGGTAATCACATCCTGCAAAAAATCATTCGTAGAGCTTACCCCAAAGGGCATTATTCCGGTAAGCACATTTTACAATACCGAAGTTGATATCAAATCGGCTTTAACCGGCGCCTATAGCAGCCTTCGTCCAATTTATAATGAGCAGTATGGTTTCGGTGAAATTCCATCCGATAATACCCAAACCTATGGAGAGAGTGAAGTGCTTTACGGGGAGCAGGATAAGCTCACCTGGACATCGAGATCTACCAATCTGCAAAATGCGTGGACGAGGTTTTATGCTACTATTGCCTATGCGAATATCGTGCTGGATCATGTAAACACTCCAACCATGACTGCTGCTAACCGCAATAGTTATATCGGTCAGGCAAAGTTTCTGCGTGCTTTAATGTATTTTAATTTAGTGAGGATGTTTGGCGGGGTTCCTTTGGTATTAAACGAAATCACATCCGAATCGCAGGCCTATTCCTATAACAGGGTTACTGCAGAAGCGGTTTACGCGCAAATTGAAAAAGATTTAACTGAAGCTGCAGCAGTATTGCCGGCAAGTTATACCGGTACTGATATTGGCCGGGCAACCAGTATTGCTGCAAATGCATTGCTGGGCAAGGTATATATGTTTGAGAAAAAATTCACACAGGCCGAACCAATATTGGCCGGTGTAGTAGCTACTGCCGGTACATTATTGCCATACGATCAGGTTTTCGGACTTGGAAAAGACAATAACAGAGACATTATTTTCTCGGTGCAGTACCTTGGCGGGGGATTTGGTGAAGGCAATACCTTCGCCAGGAACTTTGTGCCTCAGCCATCCGGAACCACCATTACCGCTGTTACCGGAAACAGTAATAATATCGGTACCCCTGATCTTTATAATTCTTTTGAATCGGGAGATAATCGTCTAAATACCGCCATCGGCGTGTTTTCTTCAGGTACGCTGGTATATTATTACGCTAAAAAGTTTATTTATCAAAGCGTTGGTGCAAATAGCGAAGGGGATAATGATTGGCCTGTTTTACGTTATGCAGATATTGTGTTGTTGTATGCTGAGGTTTTAAATGAGAATAACAAGACAACAGAGGCGCTTACACAATTGAATCTGGTACGAACAAGATCAAATCTTGCACCGAAATCAGGTTTATCGCAGGCAGATGCCAGAACAACTATCTACCATGAGCGCAGGATAGAACTTTGTTTTGAAGGGGAACGCTGGTTTGATCTGATCAGATGGGGAATAATGGTGCCTACCATGACGGCTCATAAAACTAATTACCCGCCAATAAATGGTCAGATTGGGAATATTGTAAGCACACTTGCATTGTATCCTATTCCTAACCGGGAAATTCAGTTGAACAACAAACTTACCCAGAACCCGGGATATTAATAAAATACGGATCATCTGTAAGATAAAGCCAATGCCTGCATTCATAGATTATGCGGGCATTGGCTTTTATTTGTATTCAACACTTTGATTTAAAGAAATATATTGTTACTTTTGCAACCCCGTAATATACCTCGGGATTAAAAAATTAAAAACATAATTTATAACAATGAATCAGTACGAAACTGTTATCGTTCTAACCCCATTGTTATCAGAAGAGGCAGCGAAAGAGGCATTAGCTAAATTCAAAGCAGTTCTTACTGATAACGGTGCCGAAATTATCCAGGAAGATAATTGGGGTTTGAGAAAATTAGCGTATCCGATTGAGAAAAAATCAAACGGATTCTTCAACTTAACTGAATATAAATCTTCAGGACATTTGATCGCAAAATTAGAGCTTGAATTAAAACGCGATGAGCGTGTGTTACGTTTCTTAACTATCCGTTTAGACAAACACGCTGTTGCTTACAATGAGAAAAAGCGTAGTGGTGCTTTTAACAAAAAAACTAAGGAGGTTGCAGCGTAATGGCAAGAGAACAAATTCAATACGTAACTGCCCCTAAAGTAGAGGATAACCGTAAAAAATATTGCCGTTTCAAGAAAAACGGTATTAAATACATCGATTACAAGGATGCAAACTTCTTGTTGAAATTCATCAACGATCAAGGTAAATTATTACCACGCCGTTTAACTGGTACCTCGTTGAAATTCCAACGTAAAGTGGCTCAGGCTGTTAAACGTGCTCGTCACATCGGTTTGTTACCATTCGTTGCAGATCAATTAAAATAGGAGGCTCAGAGATATGGAAATTATTTTAAAACAAGATATTAAAGGCCTTGGCGAGAAAGATGATTTAGTTACAGTAAAGCCAGGTTATGGCCGTAACTATTTAATCCCTCAAGGATTTGCTGCTTTGGCTACTTCTTCTGCTAAAAAAGTTTTAGCTGAAAACTTAAAGCAAGCTGCATTTAAACAAGATAAAATTAAGAAAGATGCTGAAGGTATCGCAGAGCGTTTAACTAGCGTTAAACTTTCTATCGGTGCTAAAGCTGGCGAAAGCGGAAAAATCTTTGGAGCAGTTAACACTATCCAGATCGCTGAAGCATTAAAAGCGCAAGGTTTTGATGTAGATCGTCGTCGTATTACTTTCGAAACTGAACCAAAATTTGTTGGCGAGTATGTTGCTAACTTAAACTTACACAAAGAAGTGAAAGTTCAGGTTCCTTTCGAAGTAATCGCTGAATAAGCAATCTCATTAAGGAATAAAAAAAGTCTTCTGATGTTTATCAGGAGACTTTTTTTTTTGAATAGCCGATTCTCACATCTCCATTCTCCACTATCCCTTAGGCGTAGTGGGTCTGATTTCTACCTTACTTGGCAAAGTACGCGCCGGCATTGCCAGGAGGTCTACAATAAGTTTACCCATATCTTCCGGTTGTATTTTCCAGGCATCGTTTTCAGCATCCGGGTTGTGTGCATTGAAATGGCTGGTTACAGAACCCGGCATAATGGTACTCACCTTTACGCCATATTTTCTTAAGTCGAGCATCACCGCCTGGGTAAAACCCGTTAAGCCGAATTTACTTGCATTATAAGCTGATCCCCCAGCAAAGAAATTAGCGCCAGCTAAACTTGAAATGGTGAAGATGCTGCCTTTGGTCTTTTTGATTTCTTCTACCGAAGCCTTGATGCTATAAAACACCCCCGTTAAATTGGTGTCGATGATGTCGTGCCATAATTCGATGTCCATTTCATCAATCGCGGCAAAGGCACCTACACCTGCATTTGCGATGAGTACATCCAATTGTCCCCATTTTTCGATAATCAGGTTTACTGCGCTCTGTTGCGACTGAAAATCTTTAACATCTGCTTCAATAGCTAAAATATCGCCATTATTGACCAATATTTTCGCTGCTTCATTTGCGCTGTCAATGTTTCTTGAGGTGATGGCTACTTTATAACCTGCTTTTAAAAGGGCTTCCGCGACACCATATCCTATTCCTTTACTTCCTCCTGTTACCAGGGCTACTTTAATACTCATGATATTTCTTTTTTTGAATTAACGATTATAAAGCAAATATGTTTAACTCAATTCATAATAATCGTAATTGTTTTCAACTGCTACTTACACTATACAGAGGTTTTAAGATTTTGTTACCTTTGCTTCATGGCTAAATCCCGTTCAACACGCTCAAGAGCAAAAAATCCATTATTCAAGAAGATTACCAATATCGTAACTAAAGTATTTCTTTATTTTTTAATGGTTTCTGTAATCTGGGTAATTGCTTACCGCTTTATAAATCCACCCATTACCCTTTTAATGGTGTTGCGGAATATAGAGCGTAAGGCCGACGGAAAGCCTTTTAAAACGGAGAAAAAGTGGGTAGAATTCGAAAACATGTCTGATAATATTAAAAGGGCTGCGGTTTCAGCCGAAGATCAGCTCTTTTTAAAGCATATTGGTTTTGACATGAAAGCCATTGAAAAAGCTTTTGCCAGTAATTCGAAGGGTAAAAAAGTTAAAGGGGGGAGTACCATTTCACAACAAACCGCTAAAAATGTGTTTCTATGGCCGGGCCGATCGTGGATTAGAAAAGGTTTTGAGGCTTATTTTACCTTGCTTATCGAAATTTTCTGGAGTAAGGAGCGCATACTTGAAGTTTACCTGAATGTAATTGAAATGGGCGACGGCATATATGGCGCCGAAGCGGCTGCTCAGGAATATTATGGTAAATCATGCACCAAATTAACGAAAAGGCAAGCGGCCTTAATTGCTTCATGCTTTCCAAATCCCCGGAGATGGACGCCTAAAAAGGCAACGCCTTATATCAGGCACCGCCAGTATCTGATTTTGAGAAATATGAACAGACTTGGCCCGCTGGATTTTTAAAATCTCTTAATCATGGTCCTTATTCCACCTAATTTTGATTCCCCCTTTATCATCATCAACAGCTTTTAGGTGAAGCACAATCCCTTTCATCCGTGCAGCTCTACGCTCTTGATTTGTCAGGTTTTCATCTCCTTTAGGATTTCTTAAGGGAATATCCATCGCCACATCCGTGCCATTACCTAGTGCATAGGTGCCTTTAACATTGAAATTCAGTACGCTTGAATTCACCTGCATCGGACTGATCTCTACTTTATCACCTTTAATGGTTAACGTACCATCCAGATTTTTAATTTCAACATTCGACATATTTCTATTGGCGAACGCAAATTTTCCAACTTTAACCATAGGCTCGAAGTTTACCAGTGCAGCATTATTAAGGTTAAAAATCACTTTGCCACCAATTGAACGGGGGAGGATTTTGCCTGAATGTGATATGCGTCCTGAAATATTCACCAGCGAAGAAAGATAGCCTTTCAGGTTTTTATTGGTAATGCTATTCTGTCCGAAGTTGTCGAAAGCATAAAAGAAGTCTTTAACACTTACATGGCTGATTTTGGAGTTGATCTTAAAGGCATTTGAAGCCGGCTCCTGTAAAATACTGCCTGTCAATGCCAGCGTTCCATTGGCATGTGCTACACTAATTTTATCAAAATAAATGCCCTTGCCTCGCAGCGAAATGTCTGCAACCAGATTTTTTGCCAGGAATTTATCATAGATGGCCTTGCCCACCGTGAGGTTGATATTCATTTTTGATACCTCCAATACATTGCTCAGTTCTTTTGATGCCGCTTTCATCGAATTCCCGGATGAGGAAGTTTTTTTGACCGTACTTCTCGGACCAAGAAAAGGTAAAAACTCATTCAGGTAAAGTTGCGGACTATGCATCTTCAGATTCACCTGAATTTTATCAGGGGCGGTATAATAAAGGTTCGCAAAATTGGCAATAAAGCAACTTACATTCAGCTCACTTTTTCCAAGCTGAAAATGTCCGTTCTGAATAGAAAGGTCATTCTGATTGAAATTCATATTCAATGCACTTTTCACCAGGTGTAATTTCCTTGGTACATATAAAATATCAGCATCTGCAATTTTAATACTGCCTGAAACCACGGGTTTGGTAAAACGGAAGTTGTCAATATCAGCCTTACAATATAATCTTAAATCTGCTGTGCCCTGTTTAAATTCAAAGTCTTGGGTACCTAAAGAATTGTTTAGATTAGTGAGCGGAAACTGGGAAGTCACCAGGCCGGTTGCTATCGGTTGCGCGAGATTGGTAACCGTAAAACTGTCAATTTTCAGCGGGGCGTTAAAGTATTTTGCTGTAAGTCTGTGAAATTTAATGGCCGAATTTTCATCTCCAATAATGCCGCCACTAGTATCCTGATTGGTAAAAGCCCCATCAAAGTTTGCGGCGGTGAGTTTACCTGCAGGAATAGAAATGATATTGTCTCTAACTTTTATACCTACTTTGATCAATGGATCTCCGTATTTGCCTGAGCCATCATCTACGATATTCCCACGAATGTTGATGGGTTTTTCAATTCCGAATTTTAGTAACTTAGAAGAAATGTTAGGTGAAAGCAGCATCGCTACATCTTTAAATAAAATGTCATCAACAGCAATACTGATTGCGAAGGCAGATTTGCCCAAATCTATTTTAGCGCCGATTTTAAAAGGATGGTCACCAATATTCAGTATTTCAGGATTCAGGATTACGGCATCCTGCTCCCGGCTATAGTGTGCCGATAACGTTCCTTCCAGGGATTTATCTTTAAGAAAGCTGCCCTTTCTGGTATTAAACGCAAAGCTGTTTACCTGTGTTTTAAGTTTAATTTTACCTGTCCACCCGCTATCCGGATATTGCATCCTACCCTGAATCTGATCGATATTGAAGTTAAATAGTTTAAACCTTTTTTGATTGTCAAGAATCAGGCTTACTTTATTGAAATCGATCTTTTTGATGGCAAGAGCAGAGTTTTTGGATGGAGATTTATCTGTTGCTGGTTCCTTTTTGTTGCTTTTAAAAATACTCGTGTTGCTGTAGCCTGTAGAATCGGTATAGATGTATATATTGGCATTATTAATAGCGATCTGGTTAATATTTATATTTCCGACAATTAGTGACAGGACATTAAGGGATACATCAATATCCTGAGCTTTTAATAAATCATGTTTGTGGGTAGACCAGAGACTGTCGCGAAGCAGCACGCCATTCAAAGAGACAGAGACGCCTGGAAAACTTTTTAATAATGTAGGCTCCATACTTGTCGCCGTGATTTCCCCATTAAGGTTTTTGTTCAGCTGGGCAAGAATGGTACTTAATATTTCTTTCTTATTCCGGCTGACGTAAAAGGCGCCAGCAAGCCAGGTCAAAATCACCAGGATAACTAAAGCAGAAAGAATTTTCAGTGAAATTTTGAGCCAGCGTTTCATACACATTATTTTGGTTGAAACAATATAATGCTTTTTGAGACACATTTGTTTTACGCATACTCAAAATTAACATACGTAAGGGTTGTATGATTCTATGCAGCTGTTAAAGCAAGTGCGCAAAAACAGTAGAATGCCAGCTATTTTTGAATGGAACTTCCCATTTCTGATTAAGATCTTCAAGGGTTAGTACCATGTTATTGAATACAATGGTATCGGGGGTAATCTGTTTGATATTGACAAGGGTTTCAAAATCTTCCTTATTGGTAACCTTTACATCGTCATTCACCTTATAGGCCATGTTGAAGCGATTGAAAAGATCCACGTGATATTCCTGTTCAATTTCTTTAATGAGTCGCACTGAGCTGTCGATAGAACAGCCAGTGACATTTGCCTGAGTTTCATCTACCACGAGAATGATGAAATAACCATAACGGATTTCTGCAGTTGCCAGTAATTCATTGCCGTGGGCTTTCCACTGATTGGTAAAAACAGCTAATTTATCAATAATCTGATTTTCTTCTGTAGAAGTAAATTTGCGATCGCTTTGGTATACCCAAACTCTGGATTGTGGAGAAAAACTCATATACAAATTTAGTATTTTAATTAATTTGCTGTCATTAAAACGTTGTCGCTATGAAAAAGTTTACACTTGGCTTGAAAATATCGCTTTGTTCGGTATTCTGCGTAGGTTTATTTGCTTTTTCTGATCCTGAAACCATGGAGCAATATGCTGGGTTTCTTCAAAAAACACTGCTTGATCATTACGATGCTTCACAGGAAAACAGCCAGATTAAATCTTATGAACTCAATGTTACTAACAATGGTTTCTGCCGGTACAAGCGTTATTTCAAAAGCGGCAAAACAGAATATTTCGCGTTTAAATTATCTAAATTCAAAGACATGAACTATCTGGGGGACGCGAGTGCAGGTAAGTTATTCCTCCAAACCAAAGGTGATGATATCATCGTGCAGACCTATAAAGATAAAGGCGGGGATGTGGATTCGATGACAACTCAACTGATGATCCCCCTAAGAAATGTGGAGGCAGAAGATCTGAACCTCATCCGCGATAATCTGGAGCGGATTACCAAGTTACCATTGAACCCCTAGAGACCCATTCGCTCAATCACTCATTCTCTAATTAGGCTATTCTCTCACCCGATCATTACCGCTAAAGTCCGTTTGCCCTTGCAGTGATTTCTGCAATATCAAGTACTTTTACTTCCTGCTCCTTATCTTTTAGTTTAACCCCGTCGCTCAGCATGGTCATGCAGAATGGACAACCTGCTGCAATAAATTCAGGTGCAGTTTCCAATGCTTCTTCTACGCGTTCCACATTGATGTCTTTTTTCCCTTTCTCAGGTTCTTTAAACATCTGTGCACCCCCCGCACCACAGCACAGACCATTGCTTTTGCAGCGTTTCATTTCTACCAGCTGGGCATCCAGTACTTCTAAAGCTTTACGCGGGGCTTCGTAAATTCCGTTTCCGCGTCCCAGATAACAAGGGTCATGATAGGTGATTTTTTTACCCTTAAAGCTTTCGCCACCTTCAGCTTTTAATTTGCCTTCATTAATCAAATCCTGGATGAGCTGCGTGTGGTGGATTACCTCGTAGGTGCCGCCTAGTCCGGGGTATTCATTTTTAATAGTATTGAAGCAATGCGGACAACCGGTAACAATTTTTTTGATGTTATAAGCATTGAGTACCTCGATGTTGGTCATTGCCTGCATTTGAAAAAGGAATTCGTTTCCGGCGCGCTTTGCAGGATCGCCGGTACAGCTTTCTTCCGTACCAAGTACTGCATATTTGATGCCTACATGATGCAAAATCTTACAGATATCACGGGTGATTTTTTGTGCCCGCTCATCGTAACTTCCGGCACAGCCCACCCAAAATAGTATTTCTGGTTCTTCTCCTGCGGCCATTAGTTCGGCCATTGTAGGTACTTTAAATTCCATCTTTTTATTTAGTATCTAGTATTAAGTATTGCCCGACTACTTCTCCTCTGCCCAGTTAAAACGATCGGCAGGTGAGTACTTCCAGGGTGCCTGATTATTCTCAATGTTTCCCATCATCGCATTAATGCTTGACGGGGCTTGCGATTCTTCCATAACTGCAAAGCGGCGTAACTCCGTAATGATTTGCAATGGGTCGATATTTACCGGGCACGCTTCTACGCAGGCATTGCAACTGGTACAAGCCCATATTTCTTCTCTGGTAATATAATCATCAAGCAATGATTTTCCATCCTGATGCTCCGCGCCATTTTTATCAATATTTTTGCCGATCTCCGTAATCCTGTCACGGGTATCCATCATAATCTTTCGTGGTGAAAGCAGCTTGCCTGTAATGTTCGCCGGACAAACGGAGGTACAGCGACCACATTCCGTACAGGTATAGGCATTCATCAGATTTACCCAGGAAAGGTCAGTGGCATCTTTAGCCCCGAACTTACCAGGAGTGGTTTCAGCAGGAATAAAGGAAGGATCGAGCATTGCCTTTACTTCATTCGTTACCGATTCCATATTGGTGAAAGCACCTTTAGGCTCCAGGTTTGAAAAATAGGTATTTGGAAAGGCAAAGAGAATATGGAAATGCTTTGAGTAGGGGAGATAGTTTAAAAACGCTAGAATGCCAATGATGTGAAACCACCAGCAACCTCGTTCAATAATCACTAATGCATTTTCTGTTGAAGGCAACATGTTCATCAGGTACTGACTCACCGGGAAACTACCTGCAACAATGTAATGCCCTGAACCCAATACCTGTAATTTGGCGTCAGCCGCATTCATCAGTAAGAAGGCACTCATCAAAAGGATTTCAGTGAAAAGGATGTAGTTGGCGTCAGACTTCGGCCATCTGGTCATCTCTACTCCCCTGAACCGTTTGAGCTTTAATACATTCCTGCGGATCAGGAAAATCGCACAGGATACCCAAACGGTAAGTGCCAGGATTTCAAAAGATCCGATCAGGAAGTTATATAAACCACCTAAGCCATGGAAAATGCGATGGGTTCCAAATATACCGTCGATCATGATTTCCAGTACTTCGATGTTGATGATGACAAAACCGATGTATACAAAAAAGTGAAGAAATGCCGGGATTGGACGAACGACCATTTTCGACTGACCAAAAGCCACACGAATCATGGTCATTAAACGTTTCTGAGGCTGGTCCTTACGGTCGGCCGGTTTTCCTAAACGGATGTTGCGGATAATTTTACGCAGATTCACTGCAAACAGCACTGATGCTGCCAGTGTAATTACTAGAAAAAGGATCTGAGCCACCATGCAAAATTAGATTGTTAACGCTAAATTATGATATTAATCCTAATAAAATACTATGCATGCATAAAAAAATAGTTAAAATTTATTGTTTGTATTCATTCTAAGGAGTGTTTAGGGGGTGAAGTGAAAATTAATTTGTTGATTATCAATGGGTGAATGAAATATTCGAAAAAAAGTTTTGCTTTTGGAAAAAGAACACTACATTTGCAATCCCAAACGGGAGGTGCCATAGCTCAGTCGGTAGAGCAAAGGACTGAAAATCCTTGTGTCCCTGGTTCGAATCCAGGTGGCACCACTTCCAAAAGCCTTTCAGTAATGTTAGGCTTTGTTTTTGGAATGCCCTCCAATGGAATTGGAGAGATAAATTTTTAAAGTTATTGCATTTGCAGAAAAGAATCTTAGATTTGCAGACCTTAACAAACGGTGCCATAGCTCAGTCGGTAGAGCAAAGGACTGAAAATCCTTGTGTCCCTGGTTCGAATCCAGGTGGCACCACATTAAAAGCCTTTCAGAAATGAGAGGCTTTTTTATTTTTATCTCGCTCGTTATTTACTCATAATCATTGCATATCAACATCAAAAAGCAATTTAATCGGCAGATTTAGTTAATTCACCGATACATTGGTGGTTACATATCATAAATACTTGTATATTGAGTTGTTGTTTTGAGTTTTTTACTTTTGCAAACAACCAAAGTCGATATCAATACGTATTTAAAAAAATACACCACCTACATGAAGAATAATAAACTAGTGAGCACACTGATTCTGGCGACTATCGGAATTGGTTTTATAATGTCGTGCAAGAAAACTTCAGTGACACCTGAAGTGACTACCACAACTACTACCACTACTACAACTGCTGTTTCGGGCACCCGCGCGGAATTGACAAAAGATTCTATCTTTTTGTATGCGAAGGAGCTTTACTACTGGAATAGCTCTTTGCCTACCTACGAGGTGTTCAAGCCACGTGCTTTTGCCTCTAACGATGCTGAGCTATATGCCATGACCCAGTATTCGCTTGACCCAACAACCGGAAAGCCTTACGAATATGTTAGCACTTCCAGTGAGCCTAAATATTCGTTTTTTGATTACACCTCTACTACAGGAAGCACCGGAGTATTAAAGGCCGATTTAAATGGTACCTCTACAGACTACGGTTTTTCAGTGATGTATAATACCAAGACGGATTTGCGTGTGAAATATGTTTATCCGAATTCTCCTGCTGCACTCCAGGGGTTGACCAGGGGATGTCAGATCACCAGCATCAACGGTAGAACCGACCTGACTTATGACACGGCACTTATTCCGTTTCTGAATAGCGCAATTTTTGGTACCAATGCAAGTGTAAGGTTGACTTTTACCGATTTAAACAAAGTGTCAAAAAGCGTTGTTGTTACCAGCGCGAACTATACCGTTAATCCGATTTTGTATACGCATGTTTATACGGTAGGTACCAAAAAAGTGGGATATATTGTATTTAATAGTTTTACCAATAACGTTACTTCGGCGTTGAGTACCACTTTCTCTGATTTTGCAAGTCAGGGTGTAACCGAGCTGGTGGTTGATTTAAGATATAATGGCGGGGGTTATGTTTCAACCGCTACGCAAATCTCTAACCTTGCTGTACCCGCAGGAAAAACCGGTACAACCATGTTCACTTATTATTATAACAGTTACCTGCAGGGTTTAACTACTACGGCCGCCAGGAAGGCGTCTATTCTGGTACATCAGCCACTGCTTGATGCTGCCGGAAAACTGCAGACTTTTACCACCGGGGTAAACGGTAAGTACGCTACCTACGCAGATCTTAATTATTTGCCTACAGCCTCTGATAACATTGAGAAGTTTGCCAAATCGGGATCACTTGATTTAAGCAGGATCTACTTTCTGGTTACCGGATCTACAGCCTCGGCAAGTGAGCTTACTATTAATAACCTTCGTCCGGTGCTCGACGTAAAAATTATTGGTACCACCACCTATGGCAAACCTGTTGGCTTTTTTCCGGTAAGGATTGAGAATTTTGATATGTACATCCCGGAGTTTGAAACAAAAAATCAGGCCGGTACAGGTGGGTATTATTCGGGACTTACGCCAGATAAGGAAGCTTATGAAGACCTTACAAAGGCCTGGGGTGATGAGAGCGAAACGCTGCTATATTATGCCTTACTATACGCGAAGAGCGGCAGCTTTGTCACCACTGCAGCGAAAACAGCAAGTTTAAAGGTTTCATCGACCACCATGCCGGCACAATTATCAAGTGCTGAGATTAAAGCCGTAGCAGAAAGCCTGGATCAAAATGGTTTTAAAGGAATGCTCGCCAGGCCTGAAAGGAAATTTTAAATAAAACAAAGAATCCCGCTACTGGCGGGATTCTTTGTTTTACAACAATATTTTACTGCTGATATCTTTATTAATGGTGATGTAACCCGGATACTTCACTGGTGTATTGCCCAGCATAAAGGTTGGTTTAATTTTAATGGTTAGCAGTCCGAGTTTTTCATCTTTAGATGAAGCGCCTTTTTGTGCTGCCTTGATGATGTCGTTAAACACATTGCCATTTGAAACTAAGCCGTAAATATTACTGGTCAGCTGAACCGGAACGGTAACGGTTTGTCCTTGTGCAATACTCACATTCTGGTTCACTATCCCTTCTGCCAGATCGGTATTATTCACAAGTATTTTATATTCAAACTGGTTAATAGCTGCCAGGTTGCCTGAAGGATTCGATATTTCAAGATTAAGATTTGCACGCAGCGGAATGTCTTTTCTCAATAAACCCAATGCAACTCCCGGTAGGCTCGTCAGATTAAAGCTTTGCTCGTTAAGCAGTTTTTTTACATCTGTACCGGCAATACTAACCTGTTGCACACCAGTGATGCGGTATTTACAATCTTCGAGCGCTTTGATTTGTTGCGCCTGCCTGTTGATGCCACAGCTCCAAAGGGTTAAGGCAATAAAGCCAATTAATAATGTGTTTTTCATGTTAATCATAACGCCAAATTAGTAAAACTATTTCAGCTGTAATGTGCGTTAACAAAATTTAAGGTTTAAGCGCTTGGCGTGATGGTTTCAATCTGATCCCGTTCATCATCAGCATCTTCATTTCCTCCCTCATCAGAATGGTCATCGGGAGTTGCTTCTGCACTTTCAGCCGGTTTTGCACTATCAGCTGGCTCTGTATCTTCAGTCGCTTGCGTATCTTCAGCTGGTGTTTCCTGCTCTTCAGCTGACTCCGCTTCCTTTGGTTGGTCTTGAGTGGTTCCGGAACTATCCGGCGCCTGATCCGCAGCCTCACTCACTTTTTTCTCATGTGTGGATGGCACAACTGTCTCTATTTCCAATTGCGCGTCGTCAGTAGGTTTTGGCTGATTATCTTTCTGATCGATATTTTTTTCCTCGTTTTCCATAATTTACTTTTCTATATAAATACGATCAACTAGGTTTTTGTTTGATTTCGTTTTCCTGAATGTGCATTATAAATAACGAACATACTGTTTTTCAGGCTGATGAAATTGAGATTCTGTCCCTAACTATTAGAGATTAGTCTTGGATGTGCTGAGGTGTCTGAGGTGATAAAAAACCAGTGGCCTAATATATGTCGGGTGCTACAATTATTTCGGAGCGCCTAAATGAAATTGCGCGTAATCTTTCCTTTAATAATATACAAGGCCATGATACTTTCCTTAGCGATAATAGTGTCTCCTTTAAAATTAGGGTTCGATGAACGAAGGATCAGCTTATTTTCATCGCTGTGTTGGTGTATCAGTTTGATGCTCCTCAGGTGATTTGCTTTTTCATCAGTCATGATGACATAAGCTTCGCCCCATTGTAATATTTCGAAGTTGGTAATTTCCCTTACGGCAATAATTTCGCCTGAGGCATATTTGGGATACATGCTGTCGCCATACACCGGCAGGTAGCAGGTACAATCGTTAAAAGGTTTATAGTTGACAAAGTATTCAGCTTGTTCATCACCAAAAGAGCGAATGTCATTATCAGAGAGGCTTACGTTGAAGTAAGGCACGCCTTCTTTGGATTCGGATACGACGGGGCCTTTTTTTAGAAAAGGCTCACCTTCTCCGGTTTCGAGCCAGTTAATGTTCACATTGAACTTAAAATCAAGCCGTTCTTTAAATGGGTTCGTAATAGGCCTTTTTCCGCTAATCATGGGAGAGATTGTTCCAGGTTCCAGATTTAAACCGGAAGCAAAATCCTTTTGAGTTTTAAAGCCAAGCTTATCCATAAGGATTTTAAGACGCTGATTTTCAGAAAGCATAAGTATATTAATAACTTTTTCTAATTATTATTAGATAATCTAATTATTCTTTGTATGTTTAAACTATCATCCCGCAAGATAATTAAAATGTGAAATAAACAAATGATTATGAAACGCAATGATGAAATCAAAATGGATGATTATCCATTCTTGTGGACTTTTTCAAACTTCAGCAGTTGGGATGGGGTAGCCTGCGAAATCGACTTCCTGGATGATTGGTTACAAATGCTCATCGACCCTGAGTATCTGCCTGAAGGGGAGCAACTATCGCGAACAATGTTATTTTATGATAACCTTATTGATCTGTTTGATTCTGCTTATAGGTTTAATAAAGCAGTAGCAAAGGGCGGACAGCATCTGGTGAAATTATCAACCCTAAGCCAATACGAGCTCTTTTTGGAAAATGATTGTATCCCATATCAAACCAGGTACCTCAATGAAAAAGAAAGACTGAATCCCTCGCTTTGCCTGGCTTTTATTGAAGACAAAGGGAAATTGAAACTGCTTAAAGAGAAACTGGCCCGCTGGTTTAAATATAGCTTACTGGCTACTGAATGTAATGAGCTTAGTGACCTTCTTTTTCCATTACTCACCAATATCCGCAAACTAATTGAGGCTACTTTTTTACTGAAAGAACGTTTGAAAGAAACTGCTTATCAGACTCCCCACCGGCTGACTTTTAAAGATACCTGCCCCTATCTGCTAAGTGATGATATGCTTCACAATCCATACTTACAGGTCATTCAATTTTTCGAGGGGGCAAGCCTGCATGGCGCCCGGAGAGACTTACGTGACTGGCTGAAGGCTTGTATGACGGATGGAGTTCACCTAAAGCCTGGTGACATGAATTATAGTTTCGAGCGGCTAACGCTTTTGATACAGGCGGCACATCTGATTGTCGAACATAAGCTTCCCTATCGTCAGCAAAAGGAGTATTGCACAAACAAATTTACTTTTGGCGACTGGATTCAAGGGGTGAGGGAACGCCAATTGGAAGAAGATTATACGGGGATTAAGGAATATGAGCTAACCGTACTCACTGCCGCGGAAATCCAGCATCCGCTTGAAGCGCTTGCCCCTTTGGTAGATTTGGAAAGTATTAAGGAGATGCGGTATGGATTAAAGGAATGGCTTTATTATGCAGGAACCGACGGCGATCCGCTGGCACTGGCCGATGATACCTTTGGTTTCCCGCTCTTTGAAAAGCTGGAAAAACTGGTGGAGTTGTGCTTTGTGCTCGTCGTACTTCAAACTAAAGGAATGAAGAGAGAGGAGGTGGAAAATGGAAAATAAAAGTAAAAGCCGGTTTGAAGATACCTGCCCCTTACTGCTGGAGCCACATATGGAGATGAATCCCTACCGTCAGATCATGGAATTTTATCACGGCGCAAGCTTGCATGTATACAGAACTGAGCTGCGTAAGTGGCATAATGCCTGTATGGCGAACGGACTTAAAATCAAAAAGGCAGGTCCGCTGGTTTACTTTCATCAGCAGCTCACTCAGTTGCTACAGGCCTGTTACTTAATCACTACGCAGCAGCTCCATTATGTTCCCGAAGCGAGTTACAGCGATAGCGAACCGACTTTTGGCGATTGGATTATGAGGGTGTGGGCGCGGGCCATTAAGGAAAAAGATAAGGGATATAAAGAATACCAACTCCTGAGGCTTAAAAAGAAAGAGATGAAGAATCCATTAAAAGCACTCACACCAATCGTTACCCTTGAGAATATTACCAAACTGAGGTATGGATTATCGGAATGGCTATATTTTGGCTTGGTTAAAGACGATAATCTGGCCATGATTGACGCTAAATATGGGTTTCCCCTGCTCAAAGAGCTCGAGAAAACACTTGAACTTAGTTTTATCCTGGTCGTGCCGCAAGCGATTCAATATTTGAAAAAAGAAACGGAGGCTGGAAATGACTAAAGATGTTGAAGAGGGTCTTTCGAAAACCAAAGCAGTCCCTGCCAAGGCGCTTACCGCCAGGCAGAAAGAAGCAGCTGTTAAAAAGTTTGTAAAGCTTTTGGTAACGGTTATCCCGGTTTCCTGTATATTCAGATGCAGGCCAGCGGGACAGACCATACGCTTAATTGTGGTGTTGGATAAGTTCAAGTATCAGGTGATAGATGAAACCAAACGGATTTTATCTTTTATCACTCTTGACCAACCTGAGGTAGAAATCCTTTATCAGACCTATGGATTGCTCAATGATCATTTAACCCGGGGACATGCATTTTACTCCAGAGAATGCGACAGTAGTCAATGCATTTACCTGAAAGCCGAAGCGCATCAACTACCGGAAACTCCGGAAGAGTTGATTGAAGAAGCAATGCTTAATACCGAGGCCTATCTGAATATGGTTTTTGCCAGAATCAATGACTTCATGGAAACAGCGACGGAGCTCATTAAATCCAATAAGCTGACGCTGGCTGCCTTTATGCTCCATCAAAGTTGTGAGCAACTGTACCGCTTAGTTGGTTTGGTATTCTGGGGCAAAGAAATCCGGAGCCACCAGTTGCCGGACCTGCGTAAAACGGTAAGTTTTTATTTTCCTGAGGTTCGACAAATTTTTCATGAGAAAGAAAGAAAGGAGCTCCAATACCTGGCGCTGCTGCAAAGTTCCTATCTGGGTTTTCGGTATGAAGATGATTTTAGTGTGGAGCTGGATGATGTGGTGTATATGAGGGATAAATTAGTGGAATGGGTTGAGAATTACGATTTGCTATTAAACCATTTAGATTTACGCGAAATTAAGTCTAAACATGGGCCAACAGGAAGTCAGCATCAACGTTAAGTTCTTTATGCACAGCTTTCAAAAAGTCTATGTCTACCCTTTGTTTGCCATTAAGTATTAGCGAGAGTTTAGCAGGACTCACATGAAGTTTTTTAGCCATATCCGCCTGTTTGATTTTCATTTCAAACATTCGCATCTCAATCATGCCGGATAAGCTGTCTGGTTGCTCGATTACGTACACTTGTTGCTCATAAGCTTGTGCAGAAAGTGCCAGTGCACGGATCTCAGCTAATTCTGCAGTAGTAGCTTTATCGCTCCCTTTTGCCATTAAAGCATCAATCTTAGACATTACAGATTCGTAATCTCCTTTATTTTTTATTTTTTTAATCATCCCCATAATCTTAAATCTTATTCTATCAGGAAAAAATCTCAATCAAATTATTGAACAGTCTTTTAGTTTATCATATTCGGCATGGGTACCAACGAAACGAATGTATACCGTCCTGATGTCGAAGAAAATCATGGCTATAAGTCTGTAGTGATTTCCTTTGATATTAAAAACAAATCTATCATTACCAATTGCGTCAACACTACCAAAAATTTGCTTCATTTCATGAAAATCTGACCAATCAGAATGAGTAAGTAATCTATACCAATTATTCAAAGGGTCTTTTGCCGTAGAATGAACAGTATAAAACTCCTTTAACTTTCCATAACTGATAACGACCATACTAATTTATTGTTTAGCAAATTTAATAAAAATTTAGAAAATCTAAATAATATTATTACTCGCCAGATCATCTACCTTAGGCGACACGCCTGGCATATCTTTAAAAAACTAAAAAGAGCTTAATATCACCATCAGACTTTTTTGCTTTTCAAACGTTTTTGAATCATTTCGTTTAAATCTCTGCGAGTTAATCCTATTTTTGAGGAAAATAAAATCATGGCCATCATATACCGGGAAATACAAGAAAAGGATAATTTTAAGCTCGCAGAGCTGATCAGGACTATTCTCAGGGAATTTAAGATCGATAAGCCCGGAACAGTTTACACCGACCCGACGACCGATCATTTATCAACCGTATTTGAAACCAGTGCCTCTGCGTATTGGATTGCTGAAGAGGATGGGGAGATTATTGGAGGTTGTGGTATATATCCCACTGAAGGTTTGCCGGAAGGTTGTGTGGAGCTGGTAAAGCTGTATACTGCTGCAGAGGCCAGAGGCAAAGGTGTGGGCAAAACCCTGATGCAAAAAAGCATTGAATCTGCCCAGCACTTTGGCTATAATGAAGTTTACCTGGAATCTTTTCCAGAACTTACTACGGCGATTTCCATGTATGAAAAAGCGAATTTTAAAAGACTTTCGGCAGCTCTTGGCAATTCAGGGCATTTTGCCTGCAACGTGTGGATGCTGCTGGTGCTTTAGGAAGAGGGGAGTATTTAACCCTTATCCCCCAACTCTGTTTTCTTCTTCACCAGTTCCTGTTTTCCTGCTGCGGGCGGTTTTAATTTTCATATTGCCGAATTTATAGCTCAGGTTTACAGAGATTTTCCGGTTTTCCCATTCGTTTTGCCAATAAGTGTTAATGTTGTTGTAAGCCAGGTTAGCCCTGAATTTTCCAGTAGCAAACACGTCATTTAGTCGTACCGAAAGGGTTGCATTTTTTTTCCAGAAGCTTTTTTTTGCGCCCACACTTACAGCGTAATTTTCTAAGTTACGATACAGGCCAGAAACCGAAGGTGCTTCATAATAACCATACAGCGTTAAAGAATAGTTTTTAGGTAAGGTAAAAGTATTGTCGCTGCTTACGCCCCAGCTCCATTTAGACACGTTATAGCCTGAGCCCTGAACAGGGGAGGTAATTTTATTGTAAGAGGCAGACAATTCTGTATTGTTGTTCCACCATTTAACCACATCAAAAGGACTGCCGGTGGCAAAGTATAAATTCGTTTCCTTATTTAGGTTTTCCGGCCGACTGATACTTTCTTTGCTGGCATCGTTCTGATAAATGACATTAGATTGTGAGCCGTTTACCGTTGAATAGCTTACCGTTAGTACCCTGAAATTTTTGAGGTTGTAATTTACTTCGAAATTATCTGCGTAAGATGGCTGTAGAAGCGGGTTACCCTGAAGCGCAGTATATGGATCGGAATAAAAGGCAAATGGATTTAAACTGCTGTACGATGGGCGATTGATACTTTTACGGTAGGATGCGGCAAGCTGATGGTCTTTGTTGATTTTATACAGTGCTGAAACATTTGGGAAAAGCTTCCAGTAGTTTCGCTTAATGCTGGTGTTTGAACCCGAAGAGAAGCCATTTCCCCTGGTTTGCTCTATACGTGCCCCGATTTTAAAATCAAATGTCTTAAAACTTTGATTAAGCGAAACGTAGCCTGCATTAATGTTTTCATTATAGCTGAATAGATTGGTTCTCCTCGGGTCATTAATCCACCCCACAGTTTTCAGTGAATCAAACTGAACGTCGCTTAAGGATTTTACCCAGCTGCTTTTTAAACCAGCTTCCAGCTTCAGATTTTTCGTGAAGGGGTGGGTATAATCTAATTTGAGTGCATAGATAGAAACGTCACCCATGCCATTATCGCGAAGCTGAACAGGCGGGCTGGTTAAATTGCCATTTCCATCCAGATAGGTATTGGTAAAAGAAGAAACCCTGTCGTTCGTGTAGTTCACATAATCAGCGTCAAAACCAAGTTCTTTACCTGTGGTATCAATTTTGAAGCGGTAGTTGAAATTTAAGGCATGGTTGTCTGATCCATTATCCTGAGGGTTAACCATGTTTACTTCACCCTGTTTAATGCCTTGTGCATTGTAATTTGGAGAATTGCTGTCAACATTCGTTTTAACAGGGGAGGTGTAACCCTTAAACATTAAGCCGATGGTATGTCGCTCATTGATAAAATAATCTGCACCTGCTGAGTAATTTAAGCTATTGGTTATAGGATGCCAGAAATTAACCTGATTGAAAGTTTCATTCCCGATTGTCCGGTTCAACGTTAAGCGGTTGAAAGAATTATAGTGACCTGCATTTAGACGGACATAGCTGCTCAGCTTTCCAGCATTATGGTTCAGGTTGACGCCACCATAGATTTTTTCATACTTCCCATAACCGCCACCAAGGTTGGCATTACCATTGGTACCTTCCATCTTATTTCTTTTCAGCTTAATATTGATGAAACCGCCTGTTCCTGCCGCATCAAACGAGGCTGGTGGATTTGAAATCAGTTCGATTTTGCTGAGCACAGATCCGGGAAGCGACTTCAGGTAGGTGGTCAGTTCGGCGCCGCTCATATAGCTTAACTTACCATCTATCATTACATTGACACCACTTTTCCCTTTCATAATGATATTTTCATCTTTATCGAGCTTAATGCCTGGCGCCCTGCTGATGACTTCCAACGCATTGTCTCCAGCAGTATTCATTTGCTCCACGTTTACAATGGTACGGTCGGCCTTCTGATCGATCACCGGCGTTTTAGAAACGATGTTTACTTCTTTCAAATTTGTAGATTGATCAGCGAGGCTGATCGCAGGAACCAGAAAATTTTCTTTATTGATTTCGAAGGTAGCAGAACGGTTTTTTTGGTAACCAATCATCAAAGCCTTAATCAGATATTTTCCTGGTTTCACAGTACTGAATTCATAAACGCCGTCTTTGTTGGTCGACTGTAAACCCATCGATACCGAATCGGGCAACCTGATTAGTGAAACTGAGGCGTAATCCAGTGCCTTTTTATTTTGATCGGTAATTAACCCGTTTACCTTAAAGGTTTGAGCGCTTACCTGAAAATACATGAATAAAAGTAAAAGGGTGCTGAATGTTTTAGAGAACATGTTCATATGGTTGTGTTTAATTGACAGTTCAAAAATGCAAACGTTGCCTGTGCAGGAAAATAAAATGATACCAAGGCCTCAAAATATTATCCCAACCCGAAACATTATCCTTTTATGGTTTGGTCCCCGAAAACCAGGTGTTGGGATAATTTTTATTAGGTTTGGAATAAGAAGATTTATCCAACGAAAAGCTTTATTTAGTTTTAGAACATGAAAAAAATTAAAACCATTCTGATACATATTGTCTGCTGGTTGCTGGTACTGGGCTATTTGTATGGGGGCGCACTCCTGAATGGCATTAGCTTTAACCGGGCGGCCTTTAACATATCCATGAACTTTACGCAATTGGTTCAGTTTTATATTTGTTATTTGTGGGTATACCCCAAATTCCTGAAACGGGATAAAGTGGTACAGCTGGTTGCAGGAATTATTTTCGCCATGGCGGCTTTTATAGTCATCAGGTATACCATTGAGGAAGTGCTGTATTTAAAATGGTTTAATATTCACAATTACAGCGATGATACTACAGCCTGGGCTTACATTTCGGACAACATTTACTGGAGTATTGCTTTTGTGGTTGTTCCTGCTGCGGTGTACGGTATAGAGATGAGCTTTAAAACAGAACGCATGAACCTCAAACTTAAAGATGAAGTGGTAAAGGCCGAACTGATGTTTTTAAAGTCGCAGATTAATCCACACTTTTTGTATAACACGCTGAATTATGTGTACTCTCTGGCTATTCCGGTTTCCGACAAGCTGGCGAACGCGGTTTTGAAATTGTCGGATCTGATGCGTTATACGTTGCACGAAAGCCCGGATGGAAAGGTAAGCTTAGACAAAGAGGTAGAATACCTGGAAAGCTATATAGCTTTATTCAAGATGCGCTTTGAACCTCATTTTTTTGTAGACTTCCTTATTGAGGGGGTAACCGACCAAAAGGTTGCGGCTTTGATGCTGATTCCCTTTGTGGAAAATGCTTTTAAACATGGTGTGGTAAATGAAGAAAAATCTCCTGTCCGTATTAAATTAAGGGTGGTAGGGAAACGCTTAAGTTTTGAAGTCAGCAATAAAATCAGCCGTGCACAAAAAGATCATTCCAGTGGGGTAGGTTTGGTTAACCTGCAGAGAAGGTTAAACTTGATTTATCCGGAGCAGCATGAGCTACTGGTTTCCAATAACGGCAATACCTACAAAACCACTTTAGTACTAAATATTTAAATTTACCCGCCTTAATTAAAATAGATATGATCCGTTGCTTAGCTGTTGATGATGAATCTTACGCCTCAGATATCATTGCTGCCTTTATCAATAAAACACCATTCCTGGAGCTCGTAGGCACCACCACAAATGCCTTCGAGGCGCTAAACTTGGTACAAGAAGGGAAAGTAGACCTTGTTTTTCTGGATATACAGATGCCCGAACTAACAGGCATTCAGTTTCTGAAAATCTGTGGCGGCAAGTGCAAGGTCATTTTAACTACCGCTTATCCCGAATATGCCCTGGAGGGTTTTGAACTGGATGTGGTTGACTACTTGCTCAAACCCATTTCTTATGAGCGTTTTTATAAGGCTGCGCTGAAAGCGCAACAAATCCTTTCCCCGCCACAATATGAAGTGATCGCTGCGCCTGTTGCTTCTGCTACCAGCGACTTCATCTTTATTAAAGGCGAAACGAAAAACAAATTTATCAAAGTCAACTATGATGATATCCTGTATATTGAGGGGTTGAAGAATTATGTTTCTGTTTATACAGCGTCACAGCGGATTATTACTTATCAGGCTTTGCGGGAGCTGGAAAATGATTTGCCTAAACCTCCGTTTTACCGTGTGCACAAATCTTACATCATTTCGCTGGATAAAATTAAGATGGTGGATGGGAACACGCTCTATATCGGTGATCAATCTATACCGGTTGGGGAAACCTATAAAGAAGAGTTTTTTAAAGTAATCAGGGAGCGGAAATAGAAAAGGCAGACATTAGATTTAGGATAGGGAGATTTAAGAAGGGGGGTCTGAGGCCTGGGACTTTAGATCTGAAAAAGAGGATATGAGACGGGAGATTTAAGATGGTGAGAGTGAGGATGGGGGATAGATGGAATAATTTTTTATTTTTGTGCTTTACAAAAAATCGAACAAATTATGCAGGAAACAAATTCTTTAAATCAGGTGGCGGAATTTCATACTACTTTCAAACACCCTATTCTGGAATCACCGGTTATTCCTTCTAAACAACGAGCCAATTTAAGGATTGCCCTGTTGGCAGAAGAGTTAAAAGAGTTGCAGGAAGCGGTAGAAAATGATGACCTGGTTGAAGTTGCCGATGCTTTATGTGATTTGCAATATGTACTTGCAGGTGCTATTCATGAGTTTGGCCTGGGTGCAAAGTTTAAAACCTTATTTGATGAGGTTCACCGCTCTAATATGAGTAAAGCCTGTAAAACTGTTGAGGAGGCAGAGCAAACAATTAAACATTATTTTGATAAAGATCAGACTGAATCATACTACAAGGAAGTGGATGGGTTGTTTTTGGTTTTCAGAAAAGCAGATGATAAGACATTGAAGTCGGTTAACTATTCGCCGGCAGATTTAAAATCGCATTTGATTTAATAAGTTTTAAACAGGATATTCCATAAGCCAGCAGATTTGCTGGCTTTTTTGTTTAGTTGTTTCCCGCAGATTACGCAAATTGCCGCAGATTATTTTCTTGGTAATGAGTTTAATAGATCTGCGGGAATCAGCGAAATCTGCGGGAGAATATTTAGGAACATTGCGGAGTTACATCATCCCAAGCCAGCAGATTGCTGGCTTTTTTTGTTTAGTTGTTTCCCGCAGATTACGCGAATCGCCGCAGATTATTTTTTTGCTCATGAGTTCAAGAGATCTGCGGGAATCAATGAAATCTGCGGGAGAATATTTAGCGAGATTAACGAATCTACCATCCCATATCTAACCTCTCCCATCTCAGCTACCGCCTCCACTTCCATAACAGTGCATAACAGTACTCATTGCTTCATTTTATATTTTAGACCAACCAAATATCAAAACGAGAGCATGCAAGCAATTTTAGGCGTATTTTTCCATTTCATCGGCGGTTTCGCGTCGGGTAGTTTCTACATTCCATATAAAAAAGTTAAAGGTTGGGCCTGGGAAAGCTACTGGATTGTTGGAGGTATTTTCTCCTGGCTTATTGTTCCGCCTCTTGCCGCTTACCTTACCATTCCAAATTTTACAGATATCATAGCTTCTGCCGAAGGGAAAACCCTTGCGCTGGCCTACTTTTTTGGCATTTTATGGGGCATTGGTGGATTAACCTACGGACTTGGTGTTCGTTATCTTGGCGTTTCACTGGGAAGCAGCATCATTTTAGGTCTCTGTATGGTACTGGGTTCAATACTCCCATCTATATACTTCGATGTTTTTCCTGAGGCGGGTAAAGATACCTTTACCATGTTCTTAAACACCGATTGGGGCCGCATGGTGATGCTGGGCCTGTTGGTGTGCGTACTGGGAATCGTCATCTGCGGAAGAGCAGGTATGCTGAAGGAGCGTGAAATCAAAGCAGATGTAACCGATCCGCATGGCCTGACGGTTAAAACCGAATATAAATTCGGACTGGGTTTATTCGTAGGGATTGTTTCAGGTGTACTGAGTGCCTGTTTCAATTTTGGTATTGAGGCAGGGAAGCCAATGGCTGATGCTGCAAATGCCATCTGGAAAGCAGCTAACCCCTCAGAAACCGGAAATTTCCTTTTCTCAAATAATGTGACCTATGTGATTGTACTATGGGGCGGACTTACCACTAATTTTATCTGGTGTATGATCTTAAACGCCAGAAACAAAACATTTGGTGATTATACCAATAAAACAACGCCACTATTAAAAAATTATATTTTCTCGGCACTGGCAGGTACCACCTGGTTTCTCCAATTCTTTTTCTATGGCATGGGAGAAAGCAAAATGGGCAATGGTGCCAGCAGCTGGATATTGCACATGGCTTTTATTATTCTTATTGCCAACGTTTGGGGGCTGGTTTTGAAAGAATGGAAAGGCGTATCAAAGAAAACATTAATCACGGTAATCACAGGAATCATTACCATCATTATTTCAGTATTGATTGTGGGTTACGGCAATTCAATTAAAGGTTAAATCATAAAAAAATAAACAGAATATAATGTCAATCGAAACAAAAAGTTATAAGCACGTAAGCTATTTGTGGAACGAAGAAGAAGCCGCAAAACTGGCTGGAGATGAAGTTGCATTGTTAATTTATCGCTCTAATTTATTGGGTGCAGATTTGCGCTTAACCAATTATGGCGGTGGAAATACATCATGTAAATTAACAGAGAAAGATCCGCTTACAGGTTTAGAAACCGAAGTAATGTGGGTAAAAGGTTCAGGTGGCGATTTAGGTACCTTAAAGAAAAGTGGCTTAGCTGCACTTTATGTAGATCGTTTGCGTAGTTTAAAAAATATTTACCGGGGTGTAGAGCATGAAGATGAAATGGTTGAATTGTTTAACCACTGTATCTATGATTTAAGCTCAAAGGCGCCATCAATCGATACACCGCTTCACGGCTTTTTGCCATTTGCACATATCGATCACCTGCATCCGGATGCAGCCATTGCAATTGCTGCGGCAAAAGATGGTAAAAAAATCACGCAGGAGCTTTTTGGAGGAACCATTGGTTGGGTAGAATGGAAAAAACCAGGCTTTGAACTGGGATTGCAATTGAAACAGTGTCTGGATGAAAACCCGGGAATCCGTGGCATTATGCTGGGTTCTCATGGCTTATTTACCTGGGGCGATACGGCATACGAAAGCTATCTGAATACACTGGAGGTTATTGAAATCTGTTCAGATTACCTGGAGCAAAACTACGGTAAAAAAGGACCTGTGTTTGGCGGTCAGAAAATTGAAAGCGCAGCAGCTGATCACCGTAAAAAACAAGCGGCTACATTAGCTCCGGTTTTGCGTGGCTTGTGTTCATCAAAACAACACATGATTGGTCACTTTACGGATGATTCACGTGTATTGGAATTCATTAACTCCAATGATCTTGGCCGTTTGGCACCAATGGGTACCAGTTGTCCGGATCACTTCCTGAGAACTAAAATCAGTCCGCTGGTACTGGATCTTAGTGCAGATGCAGATCTTTCGGATACCAAAGCAATCAAAGAAACTTTATTGCCGGCTTTCGAGGCTTACCGTGCCATGTATACCGATTATTATGAAACCTGTAAACATCCGAATAGTCCTGCTATCCGCGATACCAATCCGGTGGTGATTTTATATCCTGGTATTGGAATGTTTACTTTCTCGAAAGATAAACAAACGGCAAGGGTTGCTGCAGAATTTTATATCAATGCGATCAATGTTATGAAAGGCGCTGAGGCAGTTTCTGAGTATACATCTTTGCCTCACCAGGAAGCTTTTAACATTGAATACTGGTTGTTGGAGGAAGCGAAATTACAGCGTATGCCAAAACCAAAACCCCTTACTGGTAAAATTGCTTTAATCACCGGTAGTGCTGGTGGAATTGGTAAAGCAATTGCCAAAAAATTTGTAGCTGAAGGTGGTGTCGTGATTTTAAACGATATGAATGCAGAGCGCTTGGAAGAAGCTGGCGCTGAGTTCGCAAAACAATTTGGTAAAGATTCTTATAGTACAGCCGTACTAAATGTAACCAGTCAAGCCGATATTGACGGAGCTTTCGACGCTGCGGCACTGGCTTTTGGCGGCGTAGATATTATTGTGAACAACGCTGGCTTATCTATTTCAAAAACTATTGGCGACCATACAGAGAAAGACTGGGATTTGTTATATGATGTTTTAGTTAAGGGTCAGTTTTTTATAACTCAGGCTGCAACAAATACGATGCAAAAGCAGGATATTGGTGGGGATATCATTAATATTGTAAGCAAGAACTCGCTGGTAAGCGGACCAAACAATGCTGGTTATGGCAGTGCAAAAGCAGCACAGCTACACTTAAGCAGATTAAATGCTGCGGAGCTTGGTGCAGACAATATCCGTGTAAACGTGGTAAACCCTGATGCAGTAATCAGCGATAGTAATATCTGGGCTGGCGGATGGGCAGAAGGCCGTGCAAAAGCTTATGGTATCACGATTGCAGAATTGCCTGCTTACTACGCAAAACGTACTTTGTTAAATCAGATTATTTTACCAGATGATATTGCCAATGCATGTTTTGCTTTTGTAGGCGGCTTATTGCAGAAATCAACTGGAAACGTATTAAATGTTGATGGCGGAGTAGCCATGGCATTTGTACGATAAATTTAAAAATTAGTTTTAGTAAGTTGTTATCCTGGTCTGTGGTTCGCCACAGACCGGAAATGGCTTCTAATGTGCTGACTACCGTATAATTTTGATGGCACAGAATGGCGGCTTTGTCGCCAGAAATATTAACCTAAACAAAACCAAATATCCTCATGAATATCGAGCAGATCCAAATTGAAAAACATAACGACTCTTTAGTAAGTTCACATCAGCGCAAATTAAATTTTTTAAAAGAAGACTGGTCGCACGTTGATCTGGAAAGCGTAATCCAAAAACTGGTTGATTTTCAAATTGCTATTCCTTCCTGGGCACTGGGTACCGGAGGTACACGTTTCGGACGTTTTGCAATTACAGGTGGCGAACCGCGTACCATTGAAGAGAAAATTGAAGATGTTGGTTTATTACACGCCCTTAATGGCGCAAGTGGTGCGATATCGCTTCACATTCCATGGGATATCCCACAAAATGCAACAAGCTTAAAAAGTCTGGCTTCGAGTTATGGTTTGAAATTCGATGCCATGAATTCGAATACTTTTCAGGACCAGGCTGGTTCGGCGCACAGCTATAAATTCGGTTCATTACAGAATGTAAACAAAGCCATACGTAAACAAGCTATTGAGCACAATATCGAAGTGATTAAACACGGTATAGATTTAGGTTCTGATGCCTTAACCGTATGGCTGGCAGATGGATCTTGTTTCCCTGGTCAGCTGAATTTCCGCAAGGCTTTTGAAAATACATTAGAAAGTTTACACGAGATTTATGCAGCCCTTCCTGAGCAATGGAAGATTTTTGTTGAGTACAAAGCCTTTGAACCTAACTTTTATTCCACTACTGTTGGCGATTGGGGACAATCCTTATTGTATGCAAGCAAGCTAGGCAAAAAAGCTTATACGCTGGTTGACTTAGGTCACCATTTACCAAACGCCAACATTGAACAAATTGTGGCCTTGTTGCTTATGGAAGGAAAACTTGGTGGTTTCCACTTCAATGATTCTAAATATGGTGATGACGATTTAACTGCCGGAAGTATTAAACCTTACCAGTTGTTTCTGATCTTTAACGAGCTGGTTGAAGGGATGGATGCAAAAGGGATGAACCATGCGAAAGATTTAGGATGGATGATTGATGCTTCACACAACGTGAAAGATCCTCTTGAAGATTTATTACAATCTGTAGAAGCCATCATGATTGCCTATGCACAGGCTTTACTTGTAGACCGTAAAGCTTTAAATGAAGCGCAGGACAATAACGATGTAGCTAAGGCACAGGAAATTTTACAACATACTTTTCGCAGCGATTTAAGGGCATTGGTTGCCGAAGCACGTTTAAGAGCTGGTGCGGCATTGTCGCCAATTACTTTATACCGTGATTTATCGGTAAGAAAAAATTTAGTTGGTCAACGCGGAAATACTGTTGCTACAGGTTTATAATCGAAGAGGAAAGAAAAATGCCAAAGCCTGTTATTGCGATATTTGACGTTGGGAAAACGAACAAAAAACTATTTCTCATTGATGAAAATTATCAGATCGTTTTCGAAAGGTCTGCCCGTTTTGTTGAAACTGTAGATGAAGACGGGGAACCCTGTGAAAATCTGGAAAGCCTTAAATCTTCTGTTTATGATTCATTGAATCAGGTTTTACAGATGAAAGAATTCGATATCAAAGCGGTTAACTTTTCTACCTATGGGGCCAGCTTTGTTTATCTCGATGAAAATGGAGAACCTTTAACACCGCTTTACAATTATCTGAAAGAATACCCTGAAAACCTGAAAAAGGAATTCTATGCAAAATATGGTGGCGAGGAGCAGATTTCTTTAGAAACGGCCTCGCCTATATTAGGCAGCTTGAACTCGGGTATGCAGATTTACCGTTTAAAACATGAACAGCCTGATATTTTTGCAAAGGTAAAATGGGCGCTGCACCTCCCGCAGTATTTAAGTTTTTTAATTTCCGGTAAGGCTGTAGCCGATATCACCAGTATAGGCTGCCATACCCAGCTTTGGGATTTTAATAAAAGTGCCTATCACCAGTGGGTAAACGCTGAACAGATTGAAGAGAAATTTGGTGTGTTTACACCGGCAGATTCAACCGCCAAAACCAGTTTTGAAGGTGTCAGCTTCAATGTTGGTGTAGGCTTGCACGACAGCTCTGCTGCCCTGATTCCTTACCTGGCCAATTTTAATACCCCTTTTGTATTAATCTCTACAGGTACCTGGTGCATCAGTTTAAACCCATTTAATCAGAATCCGTTAAGCAGGGAAGAACTTAAACAAGATTGTTTGTGTTATATGCACTTTCAGGGCAAACCCATTAAGGCTTCCCGTATTTTTGCAGGCTATGAACATGAGGTACAGCTGAAGCGCATTGCAGAGCATTTCAACCGTGCAGCTTATTTGTTTAAGCACCTGAAGTTTAATCCTGGTTTGATTTTAAAGCTGGCCAATAAGATTCCCGAAAACCAACATCCACAAGACGAGTTCTCCGCTACTTCATCCTTTGGCAACAGAGATCTGAATCTTTTCCAGACTGCTGAGGAGGCCTACCATCAACTGATATTTGATCTGGTAAAACAACAGATTTATTCTTTAAAACTCGTGCTGAATGAGGGTGTTCGAAGGGTATTTGTTGATGGCGGTTTTGGTAAAAATGCGATTTATATGCATCTGCTGGCGACTTCTATTCCCGATGTTGAAGTGTACGCTTCATCGGTTTCGCAGGCAACAGCCATTGGCACTGCGCTGGCGATTAACGATGCATGGAATTCAAACCCCGCGCCAACGGATATGATTAACCTGAAATATTATTCTGCCATAGAACGAACTGTAAATTTCTAATGAGCCTTAAAGGATTATTGCTATATTCGAAAAAGCGATATTGATTTGAAACCCGACGACTTAATTTCCTGTATCCAGATCGATGAATATTCTTCGACGCCAAAATACAAGCAGCTTACTAATGCCATTCTGGGCGCTATTGAAAGCGGCAAGTTGAAACAGGGCAGTCTGTTGCCCTCAATTAATGAGCTGAGCTTTAGTTTGGAAATGTCGAGAGATACCGCTGAAAAAGGTTATAGGAATCTTAGAAAAATTGGTGTGGTAGATTCTGTTCCCGGAAAAGGTTATTTCATCGTCAATACCGATTTCTCCAGGAAGCTAAAGGTTTGTTTGCTATTTAATAAACTCAGCACCCACAAGAAAATTATTTATGATGCTTTCACCAAATCAATTGGCGAGCGTGCAGCGATAGATTTTTATATCTACAACAACGATTACGTGCTTTTTAAAAAGATGATCACCACCAAGCTTGAGGAATATACCCACTTTGTGATCATACCACACTTTTTGGAGGGTGGTGAAAATGCACACGAAATCATCAATACCATACCGAAAGAAAAGCTGGTGATGCTGGATAAGATTTTACCGGGCATAACCGGTGATTTTGCTGCAGCTTATGAAAACTTTGCACAGGATATTTACGCTGCACTGGAGCAGGCCCTGGAACGTTTATCAAATTACAATACCCTTAAAATCATTTTCCCTAAAAACAGTTACTTTCCTCATGAGATATTGACAGGTTTTTATCGATTTTGCCAGCAATATGCTTTTAACCATAAGGTAATTCACAATATAAAAGAGGAAGAGATAAGTGTTGGAGAAGTTTACATCAATTTGATGGAGGATGACCTGGTTACCCTGATTGAGCGGTTAATTGTGCAGAAGCTTAAAATTGGTAAAGATGTTGGTGTGATTTCCTATAATGAAACCCCGCTCAAGAGAATTATCCTGGATGGCATTACCACCATTTCTACAGATTTCACCGCACTTGGATCGCAGGCGGCTGAATTTGTGTTAAGTGGTAAAACAGGTAAAATAGAAGTGCCGTTTTATTTGAATTTAAGGAAGTCTTTGTAGGTTGCAGATTGACCGGTGATGGCTTCTCCCGCAGATTTCGCCGATGATAGGTTTTCCTGCAAATCCTCAAACGATAGTTTTTCCCGCAGATTTCGCAGATGACGCAGATTTATTTAATCGATTGCTTTCTACTTGATACCGATACCCGCTACTTGATACTCACTACTAAAACCTTATTTTTACGGAAAATTCAATTAAGTGAGGGAAGAGCTAGCAGATAACCAACCGGAAATAAATCCTTATGATTATGTTTTGAGGGATTTTAACCTGAAGGACCTCAGTGCTATTGTTATTCTTAAACATTTAAACCAACAAATTGATACGGGCGCAAAAGGATTTTATCAGTTATATCCTGAGCAAATTGAAATTGACTTTGCCACATTCAGTTATCACCACGATACCGAATTATTCCCGATTGTACAGGTAAGGCAGGATGATCATCAGGTGCGTTTAATATGCCGGTGCAATACGCCAAAAACAAAGCTGTGTGCCCATCAGGCAAGGGTTTTGTACAATATCCTGCAGCGGCCCGACCTTTTAATTTTCTTTGATGAAAACCTGCGCAGGCAAAAACTGCTCAAAGTAGCATTCGACTATGGGCTGGAGCATGAGCCACACCTCGATTCATTCTTCAATTTAACCATTGTTGAGAATGAGTTGTTTATAAAACCTAAGATGGGTCAGTTACAACCTTTCAATAAAGAAGCACGGCAGCACCTCGAAAATGTTTTGTTGCCCAAGGCAAAAACAAAAATTGATACTGGCGGGCAAAAAGGAAATCTCATTCTGGTTTTGGGCCAGCACCGTTATTATAGCCACCTTACTTTGTCGCTCTTTCATGCAGCTGTAACCAGAAACGGAAAAGTCAAAAACCCGTTGAAGGAAATTAACGCATCTGATTTGATTTTTAAAACGACTGATGTTGATGAGATCAAATTTTACGGTGGGGTTAATGCCTTTCAGCAAAATTATAATAATGACCAGGCTGAGCTGGAAATTGAAGCCTTAAAGGCTGTGGTTAAAAACCCTCTAAATCTTGCATTTTACCTTCAGGATCAAAAGCAATCTGTGGGTATTCAGGCTACAACCATCCATCCGGTAGAGGTAAGTTTTCTCATGATTGATTTACGCCTTTCTGTGAATCAGAAAGATGACTTTTATGAAATTACCGGCCGACTGATTATCGACGGGAAAAGCTATGAACTTGATCAGCTTGTTTTAATTCACCGGTATTTCATTAAACTTAAGAATCAGTTGTTTCTGATTTCCAGACTGGATATGCTTCAGGTGATTGGTTTTTTTCAAAAGCAGAGCAACCGGTTAATCTTACACCGCTCCAAATATGCAGAATTTCAGAAGTTAATACTGATCCAACTGGAAGGCAATATTCAGGTTGATTATTCCTACCTGAAGCCTGCAAGCAAAAGCCAGATACAGGAAAAAGGTTTCGACCTGGAAAATGAACAGCTCATTTACCTTTCGGAATCTGAAGACTTTATACTCATCACTCCGGTGATGCGCTATGGCGATCAGGAGATACCGGTTTTATCGAAAAGAAAAATCCAGGCGCAGGATAAGCTTGGAAATGTATTTACCGTTTACCGTGATGAAGAAGCCGAATTACGATTCATTGGCAGGATTATTAAACAGCATCCGTTTTTCTACGAACAGGATGCCAACGATTCTTTTTACCTGCACCGTAAAAGGTTTTTAGAGGAAGCCTGGTTTCTGGAGGCATTTGATAACTGGCGTAACTATGGTTACCATATCCTGGGATTTAATACCCTAAAACAAAATAAACTCAACGGTTATAAGCCGGATATTAACATTGAAGTATTAAGTGGTACCGATTGGTTTGAAACCAAAGTAAAACTAAAATTCGGCAAGCAGCAGGTGGCATTGAAACACCTGCATAAATCGATCAGAAACAAAAGCAGATTTGTAACCCTTGATGATGGTACGCAGGGCATTTTGCCCGAAACCTGGCTGCAGAAATTTACGGAATATTTTAATGCCGGCGAGGTAACAGATGAATCAATTCTAACACCCAAAATCAAATTTGCGACTTTAAACGATCTTTATGAAGATGCTTTGTTGGATGGCGAGGTAAAAAACGAGCTTCAACACTATAAACGGAAATTCGAAGGCACCACCCAGATCAGAGAGGTGGCTATACCGGAAGGATTGAACGCTACACTGCGTCATTATCAACAGGATGGATTAAACTGGCTGAATTTTCTGGATGACTTTAATTTTGGTGCCTGCCTGGCCGATGATATGGGCCTTGGAAAAACCATTCAGGTCATCGCCTTCTTTCTGTCGCAGCGAAATAAGGTTCAGCATAATACGAATCTGGTAGTGGTTCCGGCGTCATTGATTTTCAATTGGCAAACAGAAATATCCCGGTTCGCTCCCTCATTAAAAGTAATGGTAATTTACGGCAACAGCCGGATAAAAACCACGGATCCTTTCGATGATTATGAAGTGATTTTAACTTCGTACGGAACATTAGTGTCTGATGTCCGGTTCCTGAAAGACTACCGTTTCAACTACATCTGCCTGGATGAGTCACAAAATATCAAGAATCCTGATTCGCAGCGCTACAAAGCCGTGCGGATGTTGAAATCGAGGAATAAGATTGTAATGACCGGTACGCCCATTGAGAACAGCACATTTGATTTGTATGGACAGCTTTCTTTCGCCTGCCCCGGTTTATTTGGCAGCAAACAGCAGTTCGCCGATTTATATTCTACCCCAATAGACCAGTTTAAAGATAAAAGACGCGCAGAAGAACTGCAAAGAAAGATAAAGCCATTTATTTTGCGTAGAACGAAGGAGCAGGTAGCAGAAGAGCTTCCGGATAAAACGGAGATTGTGCTGTATTGTGAAATGGGAGAGGAGCAGCGTGAGGTATATGAAGCAAACAAAAAAGAGATTCAGGATTTCATCTTGAAGAAAACGGAAGATGAACTTCCCAAAAGCGCCATGCACGTGCTCAAAAGCATTACACAATTGAGACAGCTCTGTAACTCTGCTGCACTGCTTGCCGACGGGAAAAGCTATCTCCAGGCTTCCGCCAAGATCGAAGTGCTTATGGAGCAGATTGAAAGTAAAGCAGGCAGACATAAGATACTTGTATTCTCACAGTTTGTAAGTATGCTCGACCTCATTAAAAAACGTTTGGAACTTGCCGGAGTCCGTTATGCTTACCTCACCGGGCAAACCCGAAACAGGGCGGAGGTGGTGAAATCATTTCAGGAAGATGAATCGGTTTCGGTTTTCCTGATCAGTTTAAAAGCAGGGGGTACAGGTTTAAATTTAACAGCCGCTGATTATGTGTACCTCGTGGATCCATGGTGGAATCCGGCGGTCGAAAACCAGGCAATAGACAGGGCTTACCGGATTGGTCAGCATAAAAACGTAATGGCAGTAAGGCTAATTTGTCCGGATACAATTGAGGAGAAGATCATGAAACTGCAGGCCACCAAAAAAGATCTGGTTCGTAAACTGATACAGACCGACGGCGAATGGTTTAAAAAGCTGAATAAAGCTGAATTGCTCGGCTTACTGAGTTAGGTAACTGAGATGTCTGTTTGAAACTTATAGTCCAGATACTTTGGAACATTTAAGCTTTCTACCAATTTCCATTCTTTTTTTTCCTGAATGAATTCGGGTATGGCTAGCCCCATTTCCTGTGCGGCATGGGTATAGAAATCAGTCCTGCTCGGGTGTGCAGGCGCACATGCATTATAAATATGACCGAATGCCTGGGTTTGTAAAAGCTTTACCGCAATTCCTACGGCATCAGTCTGGTGAATCAGATTCACAGGAGCCAAACCATTGGGGATATTGCTTTTGCCGGCAAAAAATCTTCCCGCATTTCGGTTAGGGCCAATCAATCCCGAAAAGCGGAGCACGGTAGAATGATCCGGGCGCTTTTCCTTTAAAATTTGTTCAGCTGCCAATACCATCTTTCCAGAATCAGTATCGGGCATGGTTTCACTAAATTCATTTACAGTCCGGTTTTCATCGCCATAAACGCTGGTAGAACTGATGAGAACGACTTGTGTTGCCGGTTGGTTAATGCCCTTTAGTATGGCTGCAATTTTATCAGGATAATCGGCAAGTTCGGGTGAATTTCGTTTCGGCGGGATACAGATAAACAAAACATCACTATTGAAAAATGCAGGATCAGCATCAATTTGATCTGCTGTAAAGTTAATCAAAAAGGCTTCGATCTTTTCTTCTTCGAGTGTGCTGAGCTTTTCGGGTGTTGTGGTAGATCCTTTTACATGATAGTCCAGCATGATTAGTTCTTTAGCAAGTGCTAAACCAAACCAGCCACAGCCTAAAATAGAGATGTTCTTTATACTCATGTTGAACGAATAAAATTGTGTTATCCTTTTCCCACGTTATAGCAAGCCCTGCACCGTGGTTCATAACTCTCTTTCTCACCTAAAAGTACCGTATTTTCATCGGCTACAGTGCGGTAGCTATAAAGAGCTGGATTGCCACAGCAAACACAAACCGCATTTACTTTGGTAACATGCTCGGCGATGGCCATTAAAGCGGGCATAGGGCCAAAAGGCTTACCGGTGAAGTCCATATCCAATCCGGCAACAATGACACGGATACCTTTAAGTGCCAGTTTATTACATACCTCAGGCAATTCATTATCGAAGAACTGTGCCTCATCTATACCTACCACCTGTGTATTGGCTCCCAACAACAAAATTGCTGAAGCACTTTCTACCGGTGTTGAGCTTATGGAGTTTAAATCGTGCGAAACTACCGCAGATTCGTGATAGCGGGTATCGGTACGTGGTTTAAAGATTTCGACATTTAACTTAGCAATCTGGGCGCGTTTTAATCTGCGGATCAGCTCTTCGGTTTTTCCGGAAAACATTGAACCACATACAACTTCAATACTTCCTGAAAACTCACCCCTTCTCCTAAAATTTTGTTCGCTGAATAACATGCCCTGCCTGATGTATGTCCTATTAATTTTAAACCGAACAAATATGAGAATTATGTGTTATTTTTGAACACATAGTTACCAACATAAATCAGCAAATTTTTCGTTTAAAGTATATGATGAACCAACAGGATATCTTCAATAAAGTCGGCAATATTTTAAGAGAACTTAACGAGCAATACCAGTTTCTTGCTCAAAATCCAACTCAGTTAAATGATCTGGAACTTGAATTATTCCTGGCCAACGCTGATTTCCTGGCAGATCATGTACGCATTGTACAGAAACTTAACGCTGTGGTTGAGCACGCTGCACCCAACTCCGCCCATGCGCTTCTGAAAGAACAAAACACCATCGTCCTTCCTCAAAGTCCAGTGCAAAGCATACCGGAAAAGGAACCTGTTGAACCGGAAGAGCTGGAGGAAATTGCCACCGCTGAAGAACAGGAAGGACGTGTTGACGTAAAGCCTGCACAAGAATTATTTGATGATGAGGCCATAGAAGAAGAGGTAGCAGAGCAGGTACTTGAAAAGGATTTTTTTAAACCTGATCAGGAAGACCACAGCTTTGAATTTATTCTGGGTAAGCATAGTGAAGAAGAACAGTTTGATTATGAAGCCAAATCTGTGGAGGAAATTTTTGACAGGCCTTTGAGTAAGGCCGAAGAAGAAATTCTGGCACAAAAGAAGAGAATTCATCTGCAAGATGAAATATCTTCAAATGTTCCCGGTGCAGTAAGTAATGTGGAGGACGATGAGATCGGTCCGGAGCCCTTCCTGATTTCGCATGAAGAAGATATTCAGCCAGAAGCTGAAATATCGGAAGTTGAAGTGCCAGAGGTTGAATTGCCGAAGGTTGAATTACCAAAAGCAGAAGTGAAAACAGAACCGGTTTTACCAGTAGAAGTAAATGATGCCGTTAAAAATGAACCCATTGCAGCTTTGCGAGACGTGGAAATGGATGATCCGATTATTTCCCCTCCGGTAATAGAAAAACCAATTTTCACACCTGAGGCCATTCCTGTCAGACCTGCTTCACAGCCTATATCATCAACGCCTGCACCCAGCCTGAATGACCTCCTGGGCAAAACCAACGCCAAAGAAAATGAAGCTGTAAAATCACCTATTGCAGATTTAAAACAGGGCATCAGTATAAATGAGAAGTTACTTTTCATCAGAGAACTTTTCAAAGGATATAACCTGGCCTATTCTGAGGCAATTGATATCGTAAATAAAATGAATTCTTTCGAAGCTGCCGATAGCTTTCTTCAAAGTAATTACGCGGCAAAGAATGACTGGGCCAGTAAACAGACTACAGTTGATCAGTTTTACGAATTATTAAACAGAAGGTTTAGTCATTAAGCCAGTGGCCTAAAAGAATCCCATCCGGTTCGAATCGAGCTTAAGAAAAATAAATAACAAAATGGTGAAACTCCAGAGGGAGGAGCCGCCATAACTGATCAGCGGTAGTGGTATCCCGATTACCGGTATAATTCCGATGGTCATTCCGATATTGATGAAAATATGGAAAAACAGGATACAGGCCACACTGTAACCATAAACCCGGGAAAAAGTAGATCGTTGCCTTTCTGCCAGATTGATTAATCTCAGCAGCAGAAAAATATATAACCCAATCACGACTGAACAACCTGCAAAGCCCCACTCTTCACCAATAGTAGAAAAGATGAAGTCGGTACTTTGTTCGGGAACGTAGCCATATTTGGTTTGTGTGCCTTCCAAAAATCCGCGCCCGGTTGCCTGGCCTGAGCCTATGGCTATCTGCGATTGAATCACATTATATCCTGCCCCTTTGTTATCTGTTTTCAGGCCCAGCATCAATTCAATACGGCTTCTTTGGTGTGGCGCCAACACTTTCTCGTAGGCTACTTTAATCAGAAACAGGTAACCGATTGCAAAGGCTGCAACAATGATTGTTGAAAAGATGATTTTTTGTTTTCGCCTGTTATTGTAGATAAACAGTCCGGCAATAATCGTAATGATGGTAACGAGGATGTAGGTAGGAACCAGGAAATCGGCAACAAACAGCACAATCATCCCCAGGAATATTAGGAGGAAGTAGCCTGATAATCCTTCGCGGTAAAGGGGAAACATAAAGGCCAGGAACACCAGTGCAGAGCCTGTATCGGGCTGAAGCATGATTAATAATAAAGGTGCTCCAACAATTAGAGCAGCAATGGCAATCGACTTAAAATCGCGGAATTTCGGATTAAAAGCACCCACATATCTTGCCAGTAGTAAGGCTGTGCCGAACTTGGCAAATTCAGCGGGTTGTAGTTTGAACGAACCAATGGCAATCCAGGCTTGATTTCCCGCTACCTTATTTCCAATGACTAGTACTGCTAGTAATAAAATCAGGGTTCCGCCATATATGAAAGGCGAGAAAACGTTAAACAATCTCCCGTCGAACAATAAGATGGACAAACCCAATACCAAACCACTAATAATGTAAATAAGTTGTTTTCCGTAACTGCTGCTGAAATCAAAACCTACCTTGTCAGGATTATATATAGAGGCGTATATATTTACAAAACCAATCGCGCAAAGTGCAATATAGATTAATACCGTAATCCAATCTACGTTAAAGAAAAACCGGTTGGTCTGTTGCTGCTGTTGCATTATTTTTTACCGCTGTTTTGTAGTTTTTTATCTGTAAGTTGTACTGTTAGCGGACGTTTTTGTGTGGCCGCTTTAATTCTCAGGCTATCATTTGTCCGTTTTGCCGAGTCAGCCTTTTTGATGGATAGACTGTCGGTTTTTGTCAGTTTCGGTTTTTTAGATTTATCAATGAGTACAGGTAAAAGATTTTGATTTTTCATCCACTCTACCTGAGCTGATCTTGCGCCGGTTACATTGCCTTTAATGTATTTTTCGATCATGTAACTGGCAATTGGAGCAGCATATGTACTACCATAACCTGCATTTTCTACAATTACCGCAATGGCAATTTTCGGATTATCCCGGGGGGCAAAGCCAATAAAAACGGAGTGGTTTTTCCCGTGTGGGTTTTGTACTGTTCCGGTTTTGCCGCACAATAAAATATCTGGAATACGCGAGAGCGTGGCGGTTCCCCATCCACTGTTAACGCAATCCTGCATGCCATCAATTACAGGGGTAAAGTATTTCTCATCTACACCAACATAATTTTTCTCTACATATTCCTTTTTAATTCTATCGCCCATGGCTTTAATTAAATGCGGTTTGATATAGTAACCCCTGTTGGCAATAATGGCCATGGCATTGGCAATTTGAAGTGGAGTAGCGGTAATCTCCCCCTGGCCAATGGCCTGAGAAATTACGGTAGTATAACCCCATCTTTTACCATAAATTTTATCGTAATGGTCGGCGTTGTAAAAATATCCCTCTTTTTCAAAAGGAAGGTCGATATCCAGTTTTTGCCCGAAGCCAAATTTAGCAATTTTATCACGCCAGTCCTGATAAGTTTGGCGTTGCGCTTTCATCCCGTTTCTGGTGATGAGTTTCTGAAAGACGTGGCAGAAATAGGTGTTGCAAGAGCGGGCAATACCCCGGCGCATGCTGATGTTTCCGTCTACGTGCTCACACTTCACTTTATGGTTGCCGGCCATATAGTAGCCTGGACAATTAAAAGTCATGTTTTCATCCACCACGCCCTCTTGCAGGGCCAGTAAGGCATCAATTGGCTTAAATGATGAACCCGGTGGGTATTTACCCTGTATTGGGCGAACGATAGACGGCTTATATGGATTACTGATCAGGCCCATATAGTTATTTCCCTGACTGCGGCCAACCAGTAAATTCGGGTCGTAGCCTGGGCTGCTCACAAAAGCAAGTACTTCACCTGTTGCCGGTTCGATGGCAACAATAGCTCCAACTTTATTGTTCATCAGCTGTTCACCCAGTTTTTGGATGCGGATATCAATACCGGAAATTAAACGTTCACCAGATACGGCATTGATATCGTATTTTCCATCTGCATAACTGCCCTGTGGCGTGTTGTGGACATCGTAAATGGTATTAACAACCCCTTTTTCACCTCTTAAGGTTTCTTCATATGATCTTTCGAGGCCACTTTTTCCTTTATAATCGCCGGGCTTGTAAAAGCCTTCTGATCGTGCAATATCTGCACTGTCTACTTCTTTCACATATCCGAAAAGCTGACCTCCCACACTATCAGGATAATGCCTGATGGTCCGATCCTGAGTAGAGAAACCGGGAAAACGGTACATAATTTCCTGTAAACGGGCATAGCTTTGTACAGAGATTTGCTTAACGAAAGGCGTAGCCTGGTAGTTGGATTTTGCCTTGGCACGGCGCATAAACTTACGTGCATCGGCCATGGTAATTTCCAGCGCATTGGCCAGGGTCAGCGTATCGAAAGCTTTGACTTCGTTAGGAATAACCATTAAATCATAAACTGGCTCATTTTGTACGATTACCTTGCCGTTACGATCTAATATGGCACCCCGGGCAGGATATTTAAATTTCTTTTTAAGCACATTACTTTCGGCAGAAACGAAAGCTTTGTCGCTGATAATCTGTATGTAGAAAAGTTTACCTAATAAGATAAGTGCAATTACGATGAATAATCCTTGAACGATATATTTTCGGTTGAATAGTTGATCCATTAGCGGGATGATCTTTTATAGAAAATTGATTCTACTAAATAAATAATAATCAATGTAAAGATACAACTTAAGCCGCATCTCATTAAGGTGTAACCAATTTCAGTTAGCCTAAATGTTTCTAAAAAGAACAGCACTAAATGATGCGTAATTACACAAAGGAGTGCGTAAAGAGAAAACCATTGAAAACCCATATAACTTAACGATGGCTCAGGGTCGTCAATTGCATCACGGTTTAAACTGATGGAAATAAAAGATATGCGTACAAATGCAAGCGCTACACAAGCGGTAGCATGCACGCCCATGGTGTCGTAAAAAGCATCAAGGGTTAAACCGGTTCCGAACGCCAGTAGATACAATAAAATATTCGGTATTTCGAAAGGCAGCAGCATGATAAACAACACATAAATGAATGGTGTAGACAGGTCATAGAAACCCATGTTCTTGAGCAGGAAAATCTGCACAAAAAGAAGGATGACCCATCTGATTACATTTACAATGATAATTCTACTATTCATTTGGTTTAACTAAACTTTCTAAAGCTTTCTGTTCGTCTGCATGTTTATCTTTCACCACATATACATACTGTAAAGTTGCAAAATCGGTAAATAAATTTACTTCTCCCGACAGGAAATTATCGTTGGTTGCAACATTTGGTTTTAAAATTTTACCTACCAGAATGCCTGCGGGAAAGGAGCCAAAACCAGACGTTACAATGCTGTCGCCAACATTCATTTTGATGTGGTTGGGTACTTCTTTGATGAAGGCTTTTCTGATGTCGAAATTGGCGTCTCCCCAAACCAGTGATCCTAATGCATTATTCTTTTTTAAGGTTACACTGATGCGGGTATCTTTATGCAGTAAAGATTGTATCGTGGCAAGATGTTCTGAAACGTCGCGTATGAAACCAACTACACCCCTTTGAGGAGCAATTACCGCCATGCCATTCTTAATCCCATCAATGCTTCCTTTATTGATGGTCATGACGTTGTTTCGCAGTGTTATGGAATTCTTTACCACTTTAGCCGCCAGGTAGGTATACTGCTGATGAGTTATCGTATCAATCACTTTAACGTCTTTCGACGTATCAGCAGTGGTAATGCGCAGTAGCTGGGTTTTTAACCGGGCATTTTCGGCCGCCAGACTATCATTTACCATCCCAAGGTTTAAATATCTTTTAAAAACATTTAAACGTTCATAAGCGTTGCCTACTACCTCATTGGATGAGTTGAGGGTTACACTTCGCTGGTAAGCATTATTTTTGATGGTGAGGTAAACCCCGATCACAAAAAAGATGATAAACAAGAAAAATGCGTTGTATCTGCTGATGAAAATCCAAAGGTTACGCATTGCTTTTAATATTGAAGACAGGAAATTGGAGATATGAGATTCAGAATTTTTTCTAAAATCTCATATCTTACTTTTCACATCTGATTACTGCATTAAGAATTTATAACCGCCAATGTTTTTAAGGGCGATACCTGTACCACGAACAACCGCACGAAGTGGATCTTCGGCTACGTGAACGGGTAGTTTGGTTTTAGCAGCAACACGTTTATCCAAACCTCTTAATAGTGCACCACCACCCGTTAAATAAATACCGGTTTGGTAAATATCTGCTGAAAGTTCCGGAGGCGTAATCTCTAATGCTTTTAGGATTGCTTCTTCAATTTTAGAAATTGATTTATCCAGGCAGTGGGCAATTTCTGTATAGGATACGGTAATCTGTTTTGGAACACCAGTCATCAAATCACGGCCCTGAACAGCAAAATCTGCTGGCGCATCCTGTAATTCAGGTAAAGCAGCACCTACTTCAATTTTAATTTTCTCTGCGGTACGGTCACCAATCATAATGTTATGCTGACGACGGATATAATTTACGATATCAGAGTCAAAGTTGTCTCCCGCCACGCGGATAGACTGATCGCACACAATACCCGATAATGCGATAACCGCAATTTCAGTTGTACCACCGCCGATATCGATAATCATGTTACCCATAGGCTCTTCTACGTCGATACCAATACCTACAGCGGCTGCCATTGGCTCATGGATCAGGTAAACTTCTTTAGCGCCTGCAATTTCAGCAGAGTCGCGCACAGCACGTTTCTCTACTTCAGTAATCCCCGAAGGAATACAGATGACCATTCGCAAAGATGGAAACATCCATCCTTTACCGCCATTAAGCATACGGATCATCCCTTTAATCATTGCCTCTGCAGCGTTGAAATCAGCAATAACCCCATCCTTTAGCGGACGAACAGTTTTAATATTATCGTGGGTTTTACCCTCCATTTGCATAGCCTGACGGCCAATAGCAATAACTTTATTTGTTGTACGATCGAAAGCAACGATTGATGGTTCATCCACCACTACTTTGTCGTTATGTATAATCAGGGTATTCGCAGTGCCTAAGTCGATGGCCACTTCTTGCGTAAACCAGTTGAATAATCCCATGTATGAGTTATGATTTCTTAAATAGTTAAATATCTACCTATTCTTAAATGTAAAAATAGCTTTTTTATTGCTTTAAGTATTATTTTCTTTAGCGAATAAGCTAAAAGAACAATCAGAAAGACTAAAGGTGACAGCAATGGGCTATATGCCTTAATCTTTCTGCATCAGCATAATACTAGTGCTTAAAGTGTCTTACTCCGGTTGTTACCATTGAAATGCCTTTTTCATTCGCTTTCGCTACTGAATCAGCATCTTTGATGGAACCACCCGGCTGCAGTACTGCAGTAATGCCTGCATCGGCAGCAATCTCTACGCAATCAGGGAAAGGGAAGAAGGCATCGGATGCCATTGCACTTCCTTTCACGCTAAAGCCAAATGAAGCTGCTTTTTCGATGGCTTGTCTCAAGGCATCAACACGTGAAGTTTGACCAACGCCACTCGCAATCAGTACATCATCTTTAACCAATACAATGGTGTTCGATTTGGTATGTTTTACAATTTTATTAGCGAAATGTAAGTCTTTTAATTCCTGCGCTGTGGGTGCTTTTTCAGTTACAGCAGTCATTTGCTCAGGTCCTTCGATAATTAAATCTTTATCCTGCTCAATCACTCCGTTTAATAAGGTCTTAAATTGTTTTTTGCTCAACTCAACATCATTACGTTGCAAAATAACGCGGTTTTTCTTTTTGCTGAACAACTCAATAGCTTCTGGCTGGTAAGAAGGTGCAATTAATACTTCGAAAAACAAGTTGTTGATTTCTTCTGCCGTTGCCAGATCAACCTCAACGTTGGTAATCAATACACCACCAAAAGCGGAAACAGGATCGCAGGCTAATGCATCAATCCATGCTTGCTTAACCGTTGGGCGTGAAGCGATACCGCAGGCATTCGTGTGTTTTAAGATGGCAAAGGTAGGATCTTCAAACTCATCAATTAAAGCTACAGCCGCATCAACGTCAACCAGATTGTTATATGAAAGTTCTTTTCCGTTTAATTTGGTAAACATGGCATCTAAATCACCATAGAATACTGCACCTTGATGAGGGTTTTCACCATAACGCAAGGTTTTGGCTTCAGCCACACTTTGTTTGAAAACATCAAGTGGTTCTTCTTCGTTAAAGTAATTGAAGATGGCTGTATCGTAATGAGACGAGGTATGGAATGCTTTTTTTGCATAAGCTTTACGCTGAGCCAAAGTAGTTTCGCCATTTTGTTCTTCCAGTTGAACCTGTAGAGTAGGGTAGTCGTTCTTTGAAGCAAGGATTACAACATCATTGAAGTTTTTTGCAGCTGCACGGATTAGCGAGATACCACCAATATCGATTTTTTCGATGATTTCGTCAGGTGTTCCACCAGCTTTTACGGTTTCTTCGAAAGGGTACAGGTCAACAATTACTAAATCAATCTCAGGGATTTCATATTCTGCAATTTGCTCCTGATCGCCCGCTAAACCTCTGCGATTTAAGATGCCACCAAAAACTTTTGGGTGTAATGTTTTAACGCGGCCACCTAAAATAGATGGATAACCTGTTAAATCTTCAACAGCCGTAACTGGTAAATTTAAATCTTTGATGAATTGTTCTGTTCCACCGGTAGAGAATAACCGGACACCTTGGGCGGCCAATAATTTTACCAATGGTGCTAAACCATCTTTATAATATACTGAAATTAAAGCGTTTTTGATTTTAATGGGTTGACTCATTCTACTGTAAATTTTGAGCCGCAAAGGTAGTAAAACAGTATTGTTTTTTTATAATGTTTCCCGGTAAAAAAAGCGTGTGTTTTATTGTATTACGCTGATATGTTTTTTACGCGGTTACTTATTTATTTTTTAACTTTTTTTACCAGCGTTTCTATCACCCTTGGGTAGTGAAGGTGTTCCAGCTGCTGGCCTTTAAATTTAACCATCTCGAGGTTGTCACTCTTATCGATTTTATATTTAGCCTGATAAATGTATTCCCCTTCATCGTAGTTTTCATCAACATAATGAATGGTAATACCGCCTTCACTTTCACCTGCTGCAATAACCGCATTATGAACATGATCGCCATACATGCCTTTGCCTCCAAACTTTGGTAAAATGGCGGGGTGGATATTTACAATTCTGCCAGGGTATGCGGCAATCAGGTTTTTCGGAATAAGCCATAGAAAACCTGCTAATACAATAAAATCAATATCAAGATTTTTGAGCAGGTCGATTACTTCATCAGTTTTTGTAAATTCATACCTGTCGAAAATGTGACTGGGGATTTCAAAATTATCGGCTCTCTGAAGCACATAGGCGTCGGGATTATTGGTGAGTACCAATGCGATTTCTATTTCATTGCTTCTTTTAAAATGCTCCATCAGTTTTTGGGCATTCGACCCTGAACCAGAAGCGAAGATGGCTATTCGTTTTTTCACTCGATAATCGTTTTCTCCAAAAATAGTATTTTTAGGTATGTTTTTGTTATCGAAGCCGATTTTTATTGCCTTTGGGTTGTATGGAATTTTGCGGGTAATCATTTGAAAAGGTTCGGCTTTGGTTTTGATGTTAGCACTTTCTTTTTTATTACCGGGCTAAAGTGGTATAAATGCGAAATTTAATGTATTTTTGTGCCTCGCAATGAGGGGGTTATTTTATTTAATAAAAAAACAAAATTGTTTTGTGTTTTAAAAAGATTAACTCTATATTTGCAACCCGAATTAAAGGAAACGAATAAGAAAAATAAAAGGCTAAATAGAAATGGCAAATCATAAATCTTCATTAAAAAGAATTAGAGCAAACGCAACAAAACGTTTACGTAACAGATATCAGGCAAAAACTACACGTACTTTCATCAAAAGATTACGTGCTGCAGAAGATAAAAAATCTGCAACAGATTTATTGCCTAAAGTAATCTCTATGTTAGATCGTTTAGCTAAAAAGAACATTATCCACAAAAACAAAGCAGCTAACAACAAATCGAAATTAACGAAATTCGTTAACGGTTTAGCATAGTCTACTTTTATGATATAAGGAACGGCATTGATTTTATCAGTGCCGTTTTTTTTGTAGGTTAAATAATTTATTTTTACGATATTAGTGAAAGCATCCCAGCCAACAGTTGGGATGCTTTTTTTTGTCTGAAAATTTATGGAATATTACGATCAAAAACTCGGGATAAAACTGTGGGCTGAGGAAGACCGCCCACGTGAAAAACTGCTGCTTAACGGAAGGAGACATTTAACTGATGCGGAATTGATTGCAATTTTAATTGGATCAGGTAATAAACATGAAACAGCTGTGGATCTTAGTAAACGGATTCTCGCTTTCTATGAAAACAATCTGAGTAAGTTAGGTAAGGCATCTGTTCCTGAACTTTCTAAATTTAAAGGAATTGGTGAAGCTAAGGCCATTTCAATAGTTGCAGGGTTGGAGCTTGGTTTAAGAAGAAGGGAAAGTCATGATGAACAGCTCACACAGGTTACCGCATCCAGCGATGTGCATAAGTTTCTTTACCAGACCTTCAGAGATCTCAATCATGAAGAGTTCTGGATTTTGTTGCTCAATCGTTCCAACCATATTATTGGTAAGCACCTCATCAGCAAAGGGGGGCAGGCCGGCACAGTTGCAGATCCGAAAATCATCTTTAAAGTTGCGCTTGAAAATAACGCTGCCAATATCGTTCTGGCCCATAACCATCCTTCAGGCAATTTAAAACCCAGCGACAGAGACAACAAACTCACACGTGATTTGGTTGCCTCCGGCCTGATGCTGGGTCTTTATGTAATTGATCATGTCATCTTTGCCAATCAGCATTATTATAGTTATAAGGATGAAGGCTTGCTATAAAGCTGAATGAATTAGGCAGGTTCATATTTACAGGGAACGGTTTAAAACCATAGTCTTGCGAAAACAGGTAAATGGTCTGATGGGTATCGTTTATTTTTGCTGTCGCTAAGCACAGCGAATTTTTGAACCTTAAAGCCTTTGTTTACGAAAATGTAATCAATTTTATCTTTCAGATCGCTGTTGAAATTAAAAGCATTAAATGTTCCCGTTGGTCCGTATGCAGGTTCTTCACTCACCTCTTTCGCGTCGGACAGGAAAGATTTTATTGTGGCTATCGCTTCAGTGTCGGGCGTAACGTTTAAGTCGCCTGTAAATACCACGGGTAAGGTTGGTGCAATCTGCTGGATCTTTTGTTTTAATAGTTTAGCTGATTCAATTCTGGCCTGTACGCCGATATGATCGTAATGGGTATTGAATACCAGAAAATCTTTTTTGTTGGTTTTATCGAATAGCCTCACCCAGCTGCATACCCTGTTCAGGGCCGCATCCCAACCTTTAGAAGGAACGTCAGGGGTGGTAGAAAGCCAGAAAGTTCCTCCGTCTTTTTTTGTAAAGCGATCTTTATTGAAATATACAGCAGAAAATTCGCCTTTACGCTTCCCGTCTTCACGGCCAACACCTACCACATCAAAATTAGATTTTTCAAGCAGCGCGTCGAATTGCTCAGGCAAAGCTTCCTGAACACACAGGATATCGGCATCATGAAATTTAACCAGTGCCTTTACGTCATCTTTACGGTTTGGCCAGGCATTTATGCCATCTGAGGCTACATTTAAACGGATATTGTAGGAAATGATATTAATAGGGGCACCTTTTTTTTGTGCCAGCGCAACTGTAGAAATCAGTAGCAGGGAAAGCAGGGGTTTAAAAATTCTCATGGGTTATACTGTTTTATAAGTCGGCAATATTAAACATTTCATATTAACACAGTTTTAAGTTTTGGCTGAACAACCATTGATTTTCGGTGGTAAGAAAAATCGTTAAAAGCAGGTTTCTTTTATCCGTTGCATTTTATTACATCAACTTTCCCCGTTTGGTTTTCTGCTTTGACCTTTAAATAATATCTTTGCGTTTTATAATTCCGGAAACAGATAGCAGCGCTTTTGATCTCCAATCTGACATCTGGAATCTCAAATCTAAATAGATGAAAATATCATACAACTGGTTAAAGCAATTCGTTCAAATAGATAAAACGCCGCAGGAACTTTCGTTAATTTTAACCAACGTAGGTTTAGAGGTAGAAAGCGTAGAGCAGGTTCAGCCTGTAGTGGGTGGTTTGGAAGGCCTGGTTATTGGCGAGGTTTTAACCTGCGTTCAGCACCCTAACGCTGATCGTTTGCGTATCACTACGGTAAATGTTGGCGGAAAAGAGAATCTCCAGATTGTTTGTGGTGCACCTAATGTCGGTGCCGGACAAAAAGTGGTGGTGGCAACTGTAGGTACTACAGTTTATCCATTGGAAGGCGAGCCGTTCAAAATCAAAGAATCCAAAATCAGGGGAGAGCTTTCTCAGGGAATGATATGTGCTGAGGATGAAATTGGTTTAGGTAAATCTCACGATGGCATTATGATTCTGGCTGAGGATACCGAAGTTGGCATCAGGGCAAAAGATCACTTTCAAATGGAGGATGATTTTATATTTGAGATTGGTTTAACACCAAACCGTGCTGATGCAGCCTCACACCTGGGGGTAGCCAGAGATTTGGCTGCTTATTTCAGAAGCGAGTATGAAATGCCAGATCTGTCAGCTTTCAAAACAGATAATGAAAATTTGGTTATCCCAGTGGAAGTGGAAGACTCAGCCGCTTGTCCACGTTATAGTAGCCTAACCATTTCTGGCGTAACTGTATGCGAATCGCCAGAATGGCTAAAAGATAAATTAAAAGTAATTGGTCTTCGTCCTATTAATAACGTTGTTGACGTTACCAATTATGTACTACACGGCTTAGGTCAGCCACTGCATGCCTTCGATGCAGATAAAATCACCGGCGGCAAGGTTCTTGTTAAAAAAGTATCCGAAGCAACACCTTTTATTACTTTAGATGATGTAGAACGCAAGCTGAGTGCAGATGATTTAATGATTTGCAATGCAGACGGGCCAATGTGTATTGCAGGTGTTTTTGGCGGTAAAACATCGGGCGTTGACACGGAGACTAAAAACATTTTCCTGGAGAGCGCTTATTTCAATTCAGTTTCTGTTCGTAAAACAGCAAAAAGACATGGGTTAAAAACTGATGCTTCTTTCCGCTTCGAGCGTGGAACAGATCCTGAAATTACCGTTACAGCGCTTAAATATGCAGCACTTTTAATTAAGGAAATTGCAGGTGGTGAAATTTCATCATCAGTATCTGATATTTATCCAAACCACATCCGCCCGTTTGAGTTCGAGGTGAGTTATACCAATATCAATAAGTTAATCGGAGCTAATATTCCTGCTACCGAAATTAAACACATTATTACTGCGCTGGGCATTACGGCAACCAGTACTTCTGAAGATACGCTGGCATTGAGGGTTCCTTCATTTAAAGTTGATGTTACCCGTGAATGTGACATTACAGAGGAAGTGCTGCGTATTTACGGTTACAATAATATTGAGATTCCATCGAAGGTAAATGCATCACTTTCTTACAGCATCAAACCAGAGAAAGAGAATACCCATAACGTAATTGCAGATATGCTTACCGCCAATGGTTATGCGGAAATTATGTGTAACTCTTTAACCAGATCAGCTTACTCAAAAAATCTGGATGAAGCAGTATTCATCTTAAATCCTTTGAGCAGCGACTTGAATGTAATGCGTCAAAACTTATTGATGCCAATACTGGAGAGTGTGGCTTATAATCAGAACCGTAAAAACGCAGATGTAAAGTTTTATGAGTTTGGTAAAACCTATCACCTCATCAATGAAAAGTATGTAGAGCGTCCGCGCTTATTTCTGTTAATCTCAGGAGCAAAGCAAAGCGAACAATGGAATCAGAATTCTAAATCTGCTAATTTTTATAATTTAAAATCGGCAGTAGATGCTATTGTATCACGTTTGGGTATATCAAGCTTTCAAACCGATACCTTGAACGATGAAAACTTCGCTTATGGAATAAAATATTTCCGCGGAGATAAATCGATTGTTAATTTCGGGGCAGCTACGAAAGCAGACCGTAAAGTTGCTGATGTGAATGCAGAGGTTTTTTATGCCGATTTTGATTGGGCCGCTATTTTAGATATCGTTAAGAAAAATAAAATCGTTAACAAAGAGGTTTCGAAATACCCTCAGGTACGCAGGGACTTGTCCTTATTGATTGATCAGGCCGTAACCTTTGATACATTAAAAGGCATCGCTTTCAAAACTGATAAAAAACTGATTAAAGAGGTAGGTGTGTTTGACGTGTATGTGGGTGATAAATTACCAGAAGGTAAAAAATCATACGCATTAAATTTTATTTTGCAGGATGAGGAGCAAACCCTTACAGATAAGCAAATTGACAATACCATGCAGAAGTTAATTGCGAATTTAACGCAGCAAGCTGGTGCAGAAATTAGGAAATAAAATATAAATTCGTATTTTTAGAAAATAAATCCATGGCTTCTGTTGCAGATCAATTAGATAAAGTATTACAAAAAACAGCTCAGTTAATTGAGTTATGTGGTGCCTTGCAGGAAGAAAGTGATTTATTAAGGCTTGAAAATCAATCGTTAAAAGTTGCGCTTGATACTGCCAGAGTTAAAAGCGTAGAACTTGAAGAGAAATTAAGGGTTACCAAACTGGCAAAAAGTATTGAGGGAACAAGTGAGAAATCACTTGATATTAAACAGAAAATTAACGATTTTGTGCGGGAGATTGATAAAAGTATCGCATTGTTAAAGAAATAAAATGATGCGCGGAAATCAGAAACTAAGCTAACAAATGGGAGAAATCTCGATTAAAATAACCATTTCCGACCGTATTTATCCCTTAAAGGTAAATACTGAAGAGGAAGAAATTGTGAGGCGGGCAGCCAAAATGATCAATGAGCGCATAAAAGATTATCAGGATAATTATGCGGTTAGGGATAAGCAGGATCTTCTTTCTATGGCAGTGTTGCATTACGCCACTGCGGTATTAAGAACTGAAAATAAAGTACAAAGCCAGGATACTGCTGTTGCCGATAAAGTCGAAGAATTGGATGTTTTACTCAATGGTTTCTTTGCAAAATAAAAGGTTCGTTCTTTTAAAGTAATCGTTTTTCTGGCGTAAGCCCTAACGACTTCTTTAATATATATTAGCACAAAAATATAGCCGCAGCTAGTTTTTGAGTTTCAAAATTTATAAAACTTAACACTTCAATATCTATGGGGTTAAGAGGGCGTATTTCATCTGCTTAGGCACCTGAAAATGGCTTAAATCCCAATTATGCTTAGTTGAGGTTTAAAATTATTGGGACTTGAAAAATTAGGTGCGGTTTTTTTTTACTTAAAAAACAAAATGGAGATAACAGAAATTCTAGGATACATATTTGCCCTTATAGCAGGCTTAGGTATCGGTATAGCAGTAGGTAGATACTTATTGCGCAACTTGCTTAAACAGCAGGAAGTTGCAGCTCAAAACAAAGTGAAGAAGATTTTAAAAGATGCAGAGAACAATGCAGAAATCTTGAAAAAGAACAAACTTTTAGAAGCAAAAGAAAAGTTTTTACAATTGAAGGCTGAGCATGAGCAGGAAGTAAATGCCAAAAACAATGCCATTAACCAGCGTGAAAATACCATGAAGCAGAAAGAGCAATCGGTAAATCAGCGCATGGAAAACTTCAACAAAAAAGAACAGGAGCTGGATAAGCAAAAAGGAAACCTGGAAAAACAGACCGAACTGGCTGTGAAAAAACAGGAAGAAGTTGAGGTACTTAAAAACCAACACTTAAAACAGCTGGAAACTATTGCTGGATTATCAGCAGAAGAAGCAAAAGATCAGCTGGTAGAAAACCTGAAACAAGAAGCCCGTACACAGGCCATGATGCAGGTGAAAGATATTGTTGACGAAGCAAAACTTACAGCAAGTAAAGAGGCCAAGAAAGTGGTTATCCAGACTATTCAACGTACCGCAACCGAAGCTGCAATTGAAAACTCGGTGTCTATATTCCACATTGAAAGTGACGAGATTAAAGGTCGTGTAATTGGTAGAGAGGGCCGGAATATCCGTGCTTTAGAAGCCGCTACCGGCATTGAAATCATTGTAGATGATACGCCTGAAGCAATCATTTTATCGGGCTTTGATCCGGTAAGAAGAGAAATTGCCCGATTGGCCTTACACCGTTTGGTAACAGATGGCCGTATCCACCCGGCTCGTATTGAGGAGATTGTTGCTAAGACTAAAAAGCAGATTGAAGATGAGATTGTAGAAATTGGTGAGCGTACCGTAATTGATTTAGGTATTCATGGTTTGCACCCTGAGCTTATCCGTATGGTAGGACGTATGCGTTACCGTTCATCTTACGGACAAAACCTGCTACATCACTCGCGCGAGGTGGCAAATTTCTGTGCTACAATGGCTGCAGAACTTGGCTTAAATGCTAAAATGGCTAAGCGTGCAGGTTTACTACATGATATAGGTAAAGTGCCTGATGATAACCCGGAATTGCCTCACGCGATCTTAGGCATGCAGCTGGCTGAGAAATATAAAGAACATCCGGAAATCTGCAATGCCATTGGAGCCCACCACGATGAAATCGAAATGACTTCAATGATTTCTCCGATTGTACAAGCTTGTGATGCGATCTCTGGTGCCCGTCCTGGTGCACGTAGAGAGGTAGTGGAAAGTTATATCAAGCGTTTGAAAGATCTGGAAGAATTAGCGCTTTCTTATCCTGGTGTTGAAAAGACATTTGCGATACAGGCGGGTAGGGAATTACGTGTAATTGTAGAGAGTGAAAGAATTACAGATGCGCAAGCGGAATTGCTGGCTGCAGATATTTCGACCCGTATTCAAACGGAAATGACTTATCCAGGTCAGATTAAAGTGACTGTAATCAGGGAAACCCGTTCAGTGGCTTTTGCGAAATAAGATTATTTTAGTAAAAATGATATCAGGCGTTGAGCATTGCTCAACGCCTTTTTTATGGAATAAGATTCGGGTTGTTTTTGCCTCAGATTCGCTTGCTTTTTCATAATTTTGCTTTATGAGCAAATCAACCATACAGATTGAACCAACGCGTCCGGTAGATGTACTTTTTGATAAGTATGCCGAAAGCCACCAGAATCCAACAAACAAATTGGTTCACTGGGTTTGCGTACCGCTTATAGTTTTCAGTTTACTTGGTCTGGTTTGGCAAATTCCATTCCCTCATATCGGATTCCTGGGTAGCTATAACGGTTATTTTAACTGGGCATCTTTCCTTTTGGCATTTAGTCTGTATTACTACTATACCCTTTCGCCGGTCTTGTTTTTCTTCATGATCTGGGTAGTTGGATTGATGAGCTATATCATTGTAAAAATAGAACAGGCTGTAGGTTTAGGAAGTGGCACTGCCTATGCTATTTATGCTGTCATTTTCGTTGCTGCATGGGCTGGTCAGTTCATAGGTCATAAAATTGAAGGGAAGAAACCCTCGTTTCTGGATGATGTTAAGTTCCTGTTAATAGGTCCGATATGGCTTTTGCACTTTATTTGCAAAAAGACTGGTATTAAATACTAAACCGGAAGTAGCTAACATTAAATTAACATTTAGCTAAACAAAGCTTAATTAACATCTAACATACAGCTAACATTGTGGTAATAGCTTTGCCTAAAATAAAACACAGGCAAATTGGACTTAATCACAATTTTAAAAAAATCGGCATTTACAATGCTGGTTTTATTTCTAAGCATCTCTGCTTACGCTCAAACCGGCAGAATCTCTGGTACAGTATCAGATAAAAAAACAGGCGAAACCCTGATTGGTGTTACCGTTAAAATTAAAGGAACAACGAAAGGGGTTTCTACGGATGTTGATGGAAAGTATAACCTGCAAGGTATGGCTTCCGGAAAGTACGTGCTGGAATTTTCCTATGTTGGTTACCAAACAAAGGAAATATCTGATATAGATGTTAAAGCTCCAGCACTAACGTCATTAAACGTGAATTTAAGTGAAGCAAGTGGACAAAGCCTTGGCGAGGTTGTTGTTAAAGCAAGCTTCAAACAAGAATCTGTAAATTCACTTTATGCTAAACAAAAAAACAGTGCTGTAATTTCTGATGGTATTGCAAGTGATCAAATTAAAAAATCTCCTGATAGAAATACTTCTGATATCTTAAAGCGAGTAAGCGGTGCTACCGTTCAGGATAATAAGTTTGTAGTAATTAGAGGGTTAGGTGATAGATATAATACAGCAACCCTTGATGGATCGTCATTACCTAGTACCGAACCTAATCGTAAGGCTTTCTCATTTGATATCGTACCATCGAATCTTGTAGATAATTTAATCATAAGCAAGACAGCAACACCAGATTTACCTGCGGATTTTACTGGAGGCGCAATCCAGATTTCTACAAAAGATATTCCAGATAGTAATTTTATCAGCATAGGACTTGGCGGAGGTTATAACACAGCTTCAACTTTCAAAACTTTTAAAAGCGGAGTAAGAACTGCAACCGATTACCTAGGATTTGATAATGGTGATAAAGCATTACCTTCCAATTTTCCTTCTCGCAACCGAATTTTAAGTGGTACCCTAAGTACTGAAGACGGAATTAGGGCTATGAATAATCTTCCAAAGGATTGGAAAACATATAATAATACTGCATTACCTACTCAGAATTATCAATTTACTTTGGGAAGGGTAAAAGATTTTAAAGAAAGCAATAACAGATTGGGTGCATTATTTTCTTTAACTTATAGAAATGCTCAAAACATTTACAGCGATGTTATTCGTGATTATGTAAATGTGAATTATCGTGATAATATTTATAAGTTTTCGACCAATATTGGTGGTCTGGCAAATTTTGCCTATACCTTTGGTAAAAGCAAAATCACTTTCAAAAATATCTATAACAGAACTTATGACGACCAATACCTGGAACGTAATGGTTACAACAGTGATAGAAATAGGGATATTCAATTCTATGCATTTGATTTGATGCAAAAGTCTTTATTTAAATCTACTGTAGAGGGTACACATCAGCTAGGTGAAAATAATTCGAAAATTGATTGGTCCCTAAGTTATGCCAACATATTAAATGATCAGCCAGATCAGAAAAAAATCATTTATCAAAGAAATCCATCTGATATCGGTACAAATAACTATGTTTTCATCGCTCAAACCGATCAGGTAAATAAGGAAAATTCAAGATTGTTTTCAAAGTTAAATGAAGATAATTATAGCGGTGGGATTAATTACACTCGCCCTTTAAAGATGTTTGGTCAGGTAGCCACGTTTAAAGCTGGATTAAATTCAATCTATCGTGATCGTACATTTGACGCCAGGTTTATTGGACTAAGAGCTAATCAGAATGCTGCAAATAAAGATGAAATTAACAGAAGACCAAAAGCGACATTATATGGCCGGGATGCCATAAGCAGTGGAGCTTATGTGCTTGATGACATTTCTTTGGATGGTGACAGTTATACAGCTCATTCAATGACTAATGCTGGTTACCTGATGTTGGATAATAAATTTGGTGAAAAATCAAGGTTAGTGTGGGGTGTAAGGGTAGAACAATTTAATGTTGTATTAGATGCTAAAGTTCCTACTCCAGAAACATCAGTTGATGATAACTACGTGGATGTATTGCCATCAGCAAACTATACTTATAGCTTAACACCAAAAATAAATTTAAGAGCCTCTTACTATCGTACACTTGCAAGACCCGAATTCAGAGAATTGGCAGCATCATCTATCTACGATTATGAGTTATTAGCTTTGCAACAAGGTAATACTAAATTAAAGGAAGCAAAGATTGATAATGCCGATATTCGTTTTGAGTTTTATCCACAGGCAGGTCAGATCATTTCAGTTTCTGGTTTTTATAAGAAATTCCATAATGCAATTGAATCATTTAATAGTGATGCAGGATCTTCGAGAATCATCACATTCATAAATTCTGATAATGTTAATGTTTACGGAGTTGAATTTGAATTGCGTAAAAGCCTAGACTTTATTGCAAATACTGAATTCTTGAAGCAAACTACATTCTACACAAACCTTTCGTTTATTAAATCAAGGGTAGAAACGAATAATACTGGTATTAATTTGATCGAAACATCTAGGCCAATGGTTGGACAAGCGCCGTATATTATCAATGCCGGGCTTCAACATAGTTTCCTTGATAATAAGTTAAATTTTAACGCGCTCTATAACCGGGTGGGTAGAAAATTAACCGTTGCTGGGGGAGCCCTTTATCCAGGTACGTGGGAAGCACCACGAAATGTAGTGGATTTGCAATTGGCATTAAAAGTATTGAAAAGCAAAGGCGAGTTGAAACTTAATGCAGGAGATATTTTCAACAACCGCATTACGCAATATTATGACAATGATTTAGACAAAAAGTATAACCCTAATGGTACAGATGAAACAATTAGTAGCTATAAACCAGGAAGTAATTACTCCCTATCGTTTTCTTATAACTTCTAATGTTAAATACAAACGCATTTTAAATGTTAATTCTTAATAATTAATTAAAGCAGTGTTAACGCATGGGTAATACCATAATAACACTTTTGATGAAAGTAAAAAAAACAAAATGAAAAAACAATTATTACTTTGCGCAATGAGCGTAATGGTCTTTTTAGCAAGCTGTTCTAAAAGTACTGAAGATGATGATTACACGCCACCAGTAGACGGTAATACTGTTGAGGTAAAAGGTGATATTACTGCAAGTACTTCTTGGACTGCTGATAAAATCTATCTTTTAAAAGGAAATGTATTTGTAACAAATAATGCAACTTTAAATATTGCTCCAGGTACAATTATTAAAGGGGATAAGGCAACTAAAGGTGCCTTAGTTATCACCAGAGGTGCTAAAATAAATGCAGCTGGTACTGCCGATAAACCAATTGTATTTACTTCAAGTATTGCAGCGGGAGCTCGTGCGCAAGGTGATTGGGGTGGTGTAATTCTATTAGGAAAAGCCATAAATAACGTAGGCACATCAGTGCCAATTGAAGGTATTTCTGATGATACTGAAAAAGGTAAGCATGGTGGTACTGATAATGCAGATAATTCAGGCGTAATGCAATACGTACGTATTGAATATGCAGGAATTGCATTGAGTCCTGATAATGAAATCAACGGCTTAACTTTTGGATCAGTTGGGTCTGGTACAACTATTGATCACATCGAAGTGTATCGTTCAGGTGATGATGCTTTCGAGTGGTTCGGTGGTGCAGTTAATTGTTCATATTTATTAGCAATTGATACATGGGATGATGATTTTGATACAGATAATGGATACTCAGGAAAAGTACAGTTTGGATTAGCTCAACGCTTATCTGTGACAGCCGACGTATCTGGTTCTAACGGTTTCGAATCTGATAATAATTCATCTGGAAGTAATGCTACTCCTCAGACTTCAGCAGTTTTCTCAAACATGACTATTTTAGGTCCTGTGGGTCAAGGAACAGTGAATGCAAACTTTCAACATGGTGCTCAAATTCGTCGTAATTCAGCGATTAGCATTTTCAACTCAGTTTTTGCTAACTACACAGAAGGTATTTTCTATGATGATGAGAGACCGGCCGCTCCATCAACAGTTAATTCTTCAAGTAACTTAGTTGCCAATACATCAGTATTCGCTAATAACTTGATTTTTAATTCAAATGGTAAATCAAACCAAGTTAAAGCAACAAATTCTGCTACACTTGCAATTATCAATCCATTATTAACTGCTGCTAACACTTTTAATACAGCAGATATCACTGCTGCAACATTTGTAGATGCATATAAATATTCATCTGATATTTCTACGAAAATCGGAAGACCGAACTTTACCTTAGCTACTGGTTCTAGTGCTGCGACAGGTGCTTTATTTACTAATGCTAAACTAGCTGCTAACTTTGATAAAACTGTAGCATTTAAAGGTGCTTTTGGTACAACAGACTGGACTGCTAACTGGGCTCATTTCGATCCTCAATCATTAGCATATACCACTCCAGGTGTTGTAAAATAATCTTACAAAACCTATATAACAAAAAACGCCAGAAGCAATTCTGGCGTTTTTTGTTTAAGTACCTATTTATGAAACTGTTTTCGCAGTTTTTGTTTTTCTTCCGGAAGCTTTGGGAGCTTCATCTATTAAAGGGCTTTCTACTACTATTATTTCCTCAACAACATCTTGTTTTAAAAAGGGAGTAATCGAATCATCTATTGGCTTTAACGAAATTTTCTTAGAAAGTTGTTTTGCAAATTTCTCAATCACTTTATCTGTTTTTTTTGCTTTACCAAACGGGGCGAGAACTTCGTTAAATGCTACTGCTAATCTTGATTCTAATTCTTTACGTGCTTTCTTATTCGCCGAAATATTCTTCGACTTAGTTTTGTGCTTTTTCATTTAACTCTTTTAGGATTTACGCAAAGGTAAATGATCAAAAGATTAAATTAATATTATGATTATGTTAACACGGTGAATGACTGTTAACATCTAAAATATTTAACGTAAATTACTTACAAAGAGAATGCTTAGATAAACCACTAGAATATGAACTATCCTGTAATTATTGCAGTGCTGATTTTGGTTGCCGCTTTACTCATTTATTTGATTAAAAGGAACCAGAAGGATAAAAAGGAGTTTGAAGAAGAAGTACTTCAATCTGAAACGCCGGCGGAGGACGCCGATAAGGAGAACCTTTAGAAGGCAGTTCCTTTGGCAACTTCACCTCCTAAATCCAGGGCATTTTGGAAAGTTTCAAGGTACTGCAGCAAATGACGCTCGGCGGTAGCATACGAATTAAATGTTGAAGCCGGCTCATATGCATCTGCTTCTGCATTACTTTTGTAGAATAAGCTGGTTTGAAATACGAATGTATCCGGATGATTGATCGGAGACATTATTCTGGCCTTAACTGCGTGGCCATGAACTTCAACATAAAATTCTTTTAATATAGAATAGATTATCGCCGACATAGGGTTGACATTTTAAATTGCCATCTAAAGTACCATTAATAAGCCGTCGATTATTTGCCTAACAATTTAGTTACCTATTGATAATGGTAATTTAACATTAAAGCCTGCTAACGTTTAGCCTGTGGTTCATAGGCATAAACCACCTCAAATTTAATGTTTTTAAGCTTAGACGATAGCTGGCCGATCTTCAGGTCCTGTACTTGAGGGGTAGGTTCGCAGTAAGAATATTTTTTGCCTTTGTAAACAATAAATTCCCCGATTGGCTTATCAAATTGAACAGCCATAGTGAGGTGTGTTGGATAAAGAAGGGCAACCATTGGTAAGTTATAAATTTCTTTAACCAGGTAAAAGAATAGTGCCGCACGGTCGTCGCAGTCGCTATAAGTATTGCCCAAGGTTTGCTCTGGCGATAAACGTTTCTCTTTTCCAAAGTTTTGATCATCATTCTCGTATAGAAAGGCATATCTGGTAAAGCGCATTAAATAATCAACACCTTTCTTTTGGTCCATGTATCTGATATTTTCTTTCAATGTTGGAATCAGCGAACTGTAGGTTTCTCTACTCAGAGGAATATTGAAATAACTTTCAAAATCTACACCAGGGTAGTTTTTAAAGATGGTTTCAACATCGTCGCTTACTTTCAATTTGAAATGGTAGGTATTATGTTTAAAATTAAAGGCAAGCGCTCTCTCTCCGTAGCTTTCAGGTTTAAAGTCGGGCATACGCGTTACTTTATATGAAAATGCCGCTTTTGCTTCAGGGATTATAATGTCGACGGGTTTATAACTATCCGCCTGCTTAAATAGTTTCCCGTAATCATGATGATTTAAGCAGGTATACTTATGATCATCGATGACAAAGTAGGGGATATCGCGTATATCTTCATTATTTCTGACATAAAAAATAACCTGATTATTCCCTACAGCTAATCTGGCATCATAGCCGCATTTGCCTAACAAAAACCATTTGTATAGTGTATACCTGAAATAATTCTCGGCCTTCGGACTAATCTGCTCTGCCGTTTTCCGGATGAGCTGATAATAGATCCAGTCGTTTAATTTGTGCTCTTTTTGATAATCCTTGAGTTCATCTACCAGCGAAAGATAATCGCTGGTAGTTATTTTGCTGTAAAAATCCCTTATCCCGCTTTCAGATGCGCCAGTAGATACAGTGATCTTTAAACCGCTGGGTACTTCAAAATTGAAAGTTCCGTCGTAAAAGTCAAACGAATATTTTTGAGCACAAACATTTATACTCATCATTATAAAGCAGATAAATAAAATGCGTTTAAAAAAATATATGCTTACCCCTGTTTTCAATTCCCTTTATATTTGGTTATATTAAATTTACATATACTTAACGTAAAAGCAACAATTTTTTTATGTTAACAATGATAGCCCGGATTGATACTGATTTAACATTAAAATACTTTTTTTTGAAAAAAAAAGGTATTTTAAATTATTTATGTATTGTGAATTAGAAAGAAAGTGTTAATTTTGTGACTGCAAGGGGTGAGAGCCTTGCATCACAATCATAAAGATTGAGAGCGTTAATTTAGATAAAGGTTACAACAGCGATTGTTGTAACCTTTTTTTATTTTGTGAATTCTGTGAAATTGATCGCTCAGTAACCTCGAAAAAACGATGATATAAATAATCCTGGCTTAACCTGTTCTTAATACAATAGATTCATATTTGTGCCATAAATATTTGGTTAGTATTTTTTTTATACCTTTACGTTCATTAAACGAACAATTTTAAAAAAGGGACAAAAAAGGGACAAAATTAAATGACCGCACTCAACTATAAAAAACTAAGCATAAATACTGCCGATAACAACAAATGGTACGTGTCTTATTACCTTCTAACAGAAGCAGGAAAACTTGAACGTAGGAAAGAATATGGTTTGAAAAACTATAAGATTTCTCTGCAAAAAGAACCCGACCTTGAGAGAAGAATGGAACTTGCAACAACGCTTTTAAATCTGGTTAAACGTGACCTTGAATCTGGAGTTGATCCAAAGCTCAGCTTGGAAAATCGGAAAGCTACGCAGCGTATAAAGCTTGCTGCATGGCAGCAAGAAATCGATGACCGTATTAAATTCGATGATGCAATTACGATGCTAAAAGAAGATAAAGGTTGGATTGATCCGAGCGAAGGAAAAGAAGCAGCAGCCCGAGCAATTCCAACGATGCTACGTACTTCTTTCAAACCTTATTTGGTTGAAATAGGCAAGGACGATGATATTCGTAAGGTTACCAGAATTGACATAAAGAACTTCATTGAAAGACATTTCAATGCATCTAAAGGTGGTGACATAGCGAGATGGTCAGCATCAACCTGCAGTGCAGCCAAAGCCAGAATTGCAATTCTCTTCAATATGTTAATCGATAAAGACTTGATTGAAAACAATCCAACAATTGGTGTTAAAATCAAATCTGATAGTGAGAAAATTGAACAAGATGATGATGGTGATTTTGACCGATTTGAGCCTTGGAGTGAGTTTGAATTTAATACTTGGTTCGATGTATTAAAAGATAGTGAAAATGCGATAGACAAAGCCATTTACACCAGCAGTGCCATTATTTATTATGGGTTTATTCGTAAGTCGGAACTGTTAAGATTGAAGTGCTGGATGGTAGACTTTACAGAAGGTCGGGAACGTTTCACGATACCACCAAAGCTAACTAAGTCAGCAAAGAAATACACTAATAAAAACTTAATCAACGTTGATATTCCAGATGCTTTAGTTGCTATTTTAAAGAAATGGATGAAGTATAAATTTCCTAACGGATTTACCAAAGATGATTACCTAATAACAAACAACATTGATACCACGATACCATACAATTATGCAACCTTCACCCTGCATTTTGTTGACACACGTGAACGATTCAAAACAGACTATGATGGTGCATACGTTGATAAGAATATGTATGCATTGAAACATAGTGGTGTAATTAAACTTTACCATACCTTAATGCAAAGTGGTTTACCAATTAATGAGGTTCAAGAAGCATTACAAAATCATTGCAGGCACTCAGATTTCAGCCAGACAGTCACCTATCTTCGTGGAAAGTTGAAGCTGGATTTCGGAAATACAAGAAAGAAGATTAATTTTTAAAACGTTGAAGGGAGCTGTTAAGTTCCCTTTTTAATTTCTTCAAATGCCAGCCTATCAAGCATCTGAATGTGAGCATCCAATTTGGCTTGTTCTTGTTGCTTTTTAGACAATTTCTTTTGCTTGGGTAAGTTTGGATGGGGTGAAGTGTGAAACTGCACCACAGGCTGTAAATCTGCTTGTAACTTGTTAAGAATGGTAACTACATCACCAGACTTTTTCAATCGTTCATTTTCCTTTTCCAGTGCTTCAACCTCATTGAGATACTGTATCAATGATGGTGCTAAGCTTTGCATCAACTTCGATCTAAACTGAAAGACTGTTTTATGTATTTTCAAGTGTTCCATTCTGCAAATATAATGATTACAATTCAATTTTAATAACATAACTATCTTATAGTGAATTAGTTGATAGTTTAAGTAAACTATTAAAGGGTTGGTTACTACACTTCGCCAACCCTGCACGATAGGATGCAATACTAACGTATTGGCAACGCTGGAAAGGTCAAGTGGTTTGAATAGATTCTTTGGGGGGGTGAACGGAACTGGGGGGGTAGTTGTAATTCCTAACTTGAAAAATTTTAAAAGATCTATATTGACACAGTTACCCTTTGAAAGTCCAAATTGAAAATAGAAATATCAATCTCAGCACCTCATACTGGGAATCCTTAATCGATAAAAATAATTTAACCATCGAAGTGTACGATACCTATAACGAAACATGATTATCTTCATTGAAAGGTTATGAAAGAACTTGATAAGTTGCTAACCATTGGTTTAGTATAGTATCTACATAATATTTAACCTACGCCCTCAAGATTATTACTTAGTTGAAAAATTATCTTATTTAATATTTAACTACGAATGGTTGAAACGATAACTCTTAATGTTTCAATTTCAGTTACGATAGATTCAGTTTAATTCAATAACTCAATGTAGTTTATCGAACTGTAGAAATACTATCTCAACCTTTGCAAATATCCTTCAACCTGCAGAGTTTAATGACTTCTTACATTAAAGCAAAACTCAATGCGTTAAATACATTCCATTGTTATCGGTTAATATAGATGTATCAAAATCTACTATTCAACTCGAATAACTATTATAAATTTTCATCTCAATTTTTCTTCTGCAGGTATATAATGTATGTAATACATTATATCTCTTATTCTAATTCTAAGAATAAATCTAATACTAATTATGGTACTGCTTAATGTGGTATTTAATGTGGTATTTAACGTACTACCGAACGTAACATAAAACGAAAAGCTTAATGTAGCACTTAACGTAGCATGAAGCATTATTCTTAATAGTTGCAGAATTTACGCTCCAATATATAGTTTCAAAAAATAACAAATACACTTGATTTTTTTTGTTTAGGCATTACTTTAGAATCAATGAAACAATTCTAAATTCTTTGCTTAAATAGTTTCACTATCATTATGCTGGTGCATGGCTCATTCTCAACTTCAGCCATGTATCAGTTTTGCTTCTTGTGAGAAGGAAGTTAAGAAGTTGAGAGCAATAATAGTAGGATTATGAAACAAGCAGAAACTCCATATGAATTATATCTTCATATACCAAACACAGTTAAGATAACAATCGATAAAGTTTTCAGTGAAAACACTCAAGAGCACAGGAATAAAATTTACTTTCTGGTTTGGAAGATAAATCGTGAAACAAAGATTCAGATTAATATTAGAAACTACTCGAACTTATTGGGTATCAACTCTGGTATCCTAACTAAAATTCTTTCAAGCCTACGCATTGCGTTAATACTTGATACCGATGGCAAATATTGCATTGGTAGGGTAAGTAATTCTTATTTTCTCGTTAAACCATATGGGAAAAAATGCGATAAAGAGAGTGATTTTCAGCTTTTTTACAATTCCACAAACATGGATGTTCCTAAATGGGTAAAAAAGTACTGCACAGATAAAGGTATTGTGAAAAGTAAAAAATACTCTGATTTTGGAAAACGCCCTCAAAATGGTTTTGATCATCCTCTATATCCAATGATGGGGAATTCTCAACTTTTAATAAATGTTGATAGTGAATTGATGGTCGGATTTACCAGCGCATTAAGTCACGACCAATCCAATCCATACGTGGGAGATGAAATTGACGAAGTTTCATCTCTTACTCAATCCACTGCAGAACATGATTGCCAAATGCCAGTTGAAAACGGTAAGATCATAACTTTTGGCAACAAGCAATATATGGTGATGAGTAATTCTGGTTATTTCAATAATTTGTTGGAGCACCTATCAAGCAACGCTATTGGTGAGATAATATCTGAATTTTTAATAGGTGGCTCGAGCAATCGCCATGAAATACTTGATTTTAGTTACTCAATGATATGGCATATGGAAGAAAAACAATATAAAGTTACCATCCATCCAGATTCTCAGTAGTATAGTGTAATCTGCGAGCTCCTAGCTCGCTATATAGTTAAAGATGTGGAAACTCCTCAATCAGCTGCTGAGGTTTCACATCTAAAACTTTGGCAATATCAAATATCATCGAAACTGTAGCATTTACTACACCTCTCTCAATTCTGGATATTTGCGAATAGTCAACCTCAACTTTATTCGCAAGATCAGTCATAGTCAAGCCTCTCATCTTACGGTATCTTCTAACGTTAAGTGCAAGAGAGGAGATTCCTACCTCGTTCCTCCTGTTTTTACCACCTATACGCTGACCGCCTCTTTGCATGGCGCTAATAAAAAGAAAAGCTTAAGTTGTATATAGGGATTAAAATCCCTATTTTTGTACTTTACTTCTCTCATATGAAATCTAAATTGCCCTTAATCGTACTTCTGCTATCTTGTTGCTATTTATGTCAACAACATGATATCGATAATAAAGGAAGTGATTCATCGCCAACTGCAGATACACTTTACCAATCGAAGGTTCAAGATTATAAACTATTCTTGAGTGCGACTTTGACGATAATACTGAACCGTATCGGTTGCTTGAAATGTCTTATTCCAATCAAGGTGATTAATTTTATGTAGATGTATGAAAAAGTTTGTTCCTTCACACCTAACGCAATCACAACCTGTAGCAAATAAAAAAACGACTTTAGGGTCGGGATCTGATTTTATCGTAGACATTTTCAGTACGAAGCATTCATCTAATCCGATATCTAATTTTTTCGAATCTGTTCGAGGTTTTCTTATGGTAGAACTCGTCTTGCCTATTGCAATGTTTCTGGGATTGTTTCTGCTTTTAGCATTAGTTGTATGTGCCTTCGGAAAGGATCACATATTTGGCGAAGCAGGTAAGTGGTGGGTGGGTATTGGAGTTCCAGTAATACTTGGGTTGTGTATATTTTCAACCAAGTGGGGCAATATAATTTTTACCCTTTGGATTATGTTGCTTTATATCGTCTTCATAATTATTCCTTTAGGTTATGTGATAGTAACGTTAATGAAACCAATTTTACAATATTTAAGTATTATATGAGAAGATTACCAATTACAGGAGAAGAGAAATTGAATGAGTTAACTGTTAGACAATACTTGGCAGTGCAAATCTTTATAAGTAGGTTACCAGCTGAAGAAAGGCATAATGGTGGACTTTTCGGTTTAGACTTGGAGTTACAGGCATCGGATGCTTATATGTTAGCGGACGAAGCGTTAAAAGGTTTCAGGTAATGCACTACAAGCCATTTTCGACACCGCCACCATATAGCAAGTACACTCACATAAACCTTCACGATTTGAAGGAGGATGTAAACAAAAAACTTTTGGAGCTTGGAAGTGAGTGGATTCTTAGATGCAGACCTGATGGACGATTTACTTCTATTTGGTCTAAAAATATCAATACAGGTCAGGATATAGAAATGATATTCGATTACGAGGTTGACGAGGCTTACGCTTATTTGTTAGGCTATGCAACTGCCTTAATTAACCTTAAAATTGATGGGTTACCAGTTACATTTGATAATTCTCCTGCAGAGTCGCAAAGAAGAAAAAAGTTTCTTGGGATATTTTAATAAAACAAATCGATGGAAATAAGTCATGGACAGCTAAATATGCTTTGCCACAAACTGAATGGAATTCTGAACCAATTGGAAAAACCTTTTGTGTGGTCTGTTGTAAGGGATGGAGATAGTTACCGTTTGCAGCAACTCAATTCGCAACGCGATATAACTGAGAACATCTTAACTAACGTGTCTTCTGAGAAATGCAATACTTATCTGCTGGGGTACTACCTTGGGTTGAGGAATATCTCCATGAAAGTTTAATAATTGTTCCACCACTCATAAATTAAACAATGACCGAAGCACAGTTAAAGTTGAAGCATGTTTACTTGAATAATCACATTTTTTATGGGCTCAAAAAAACTCCAGATATCGAGAACTCATCGATGGTGTCGTTTGGAGAAGCAGATTTCTCAATTGTTCTTCAGCGGGTGCAAGCGAAGTCACTTGGGATTTATGGGATAGAAGCAACATTAAATGACGAGTATTTTGACGTTAAAACTTACGAGCAATTCAATTCTTATCCTAAAGATAAAAAGTGGTTTACCGCAGCATTTACGAGCTTTAAAGAACTTAATCTCGATTTAAGATATAGTGCGAGCTATTACGTATCGGGTAATTTATTTTAATAGCTACCTAATTTTTTTAGTGAAACTTTGGTCCGAAAAATTTTACAAAAATTCATATTTCAAAAGTTCTGGAGCGAATTTACCTGGGGCTGTTTTGAGCCTGGTCGGACAGGGGTTTCGTTATGGGGGGTACCTGGCGTGTATTAGGGAGTACCAATCGTGGGGGGTGGTGTATCGTATATGGGAATAAGAGGTGTGGGGGTGGTTTCGCTCAAAATTCTAAAATCAAATTTTATGCTTGCATTGAAGATGTATCCACTATTTAGATAATGTGAAGCTCATTTAACACCTTTTTGGGCAAATTGATATGAAAATCCTAAAAAAAATAATTTCAGAAAGCGATATGCGATTAATAAGAGATGGGTTATGTCCAGGTTTCCGAGCCGAATAAGGGAGTTATAACCAGGTTATTTTCTTGCTTTTTTCTCATTTAATTCTTTGTCAACTCGTTTTACTTTCATAATCGTACTTGTACTCAAGCTTAAAATCTTACTGATGTCACGCACGGTTTTACCCTTTTTAAGCTGCTTTAAAATTTGAACAGACGATTCTTTATTCAGAAAATCAGCTTGTGATTCTGTTGTTCCTACAGGTCTTCCAATGAACCCTCCTTTTTGTATGTACATTGCTCTTCCTGCAGAAGTTCTTTCTTTGATATTCTGTAACTCCATCTCATACATCGATGACATTACTGATGTTATCATCTTCCAAATTGGGTTTCTTTCTCCATTTGGTCTGCTTTGCAGTCCCAGGTTTCTGACTGTAATGTTAATTCCTTTTTCCTCAAGCCATTCCATATTGGAAATTACGTCACCTGTATTACGCCCAATCCTTGAAAAATCCTCCAGAATGACTTCAGTTACTTTGCCAGCCTCTATCAAATCAGTTAAGATTTTTCCTTTGGGGCGATCTTTAAACGCCATGCTACCTGAAACATTATCAAGTAACGTCAAATCATACTGTTCTTTGTCGATCTCAAAACGCTGACCATTTTGTTTTGCAGTACTTACACGGTTGTATTTTACTCTCATTCTGTTGTGTTTTTAATTATAGACTAAAAATACAACATTTTCTGCTTATATGCAAGTTTTCATCATCAATCCTGTTGCTAATTAGGTCATGGTTTAATATGTTACACAAATAAAAATCTATTTGTATATTACGCCATAAATAACGCTCTCATGATTAGTATTAATTCTTGGTGGAAACTGATTCCACAAAAAAACATAGGTCTGGATGATTGCTATTTGCATTTCACCAGATTTGGGGAAGTATTATCATATTCTACTCTCTCCGACATTCCTCATAAACATTATTGGCGGTCTCAAAATGATAGGCTCATACTAAGTTTTTATAATGGATATTCTTCCTACACTGGCACGCAGCTTTTTGAAAATGTCATAAGTGGACAGGCAAAAAATCAACTCAATGAGAGTTGGAGTTTCAAGATGGTAAAATTCCTCGATTCGGAACACCATATCTCCGAACCAAGCAATTTAATGATTGACTTATTCATAAATAAGTGGAATTTTATAGAAAATGATCCCAATCTAAGAACCGATGTAGCCGTTTTTGTCTCCAATGGAGAATTTAGAACTGATAATCGTAAAAAAATTAGCAGCAAATGGCAAATAATTGACGAAAAGTTGCATATTTTCTTCAATGATGCTCACATTCACTACATTGGAGAGTTCAATGGAAACTCAATTAAAGGTACTGCGAAGAACATACACGGTTTATCATGGGATTTTGAATTCACTATCCTAAATAAATCTTCCAGAGTGGAGAAGATACCAACAATTCAAAATTTGGTCAATACGAATTGGGATATTACATTAAGTCAAGAGTATGTTAAACAAGCTTTTGTAATACAACGCTCTGCAAGTTTTCTGCCTAACGGGAAAGTCCGATTGGTATCTGTGAAATCTGGCAAAGAAATGAGTGGAGTTATTTGGAAGATCATGAATGATAGAGTCTTTATTGTAACTGACAACGAATTTGCAACCTATAAAGCAGAATTCATAGGTGACCTCTTGTCTGGATACATGACAAACAAAAGTTATAAAAAATTCAAGTTTATTGGAAGACAAGTTGTTGTTGGTAACGGTACTTTAGAAACGGAAGCGAAAAAAATACCTATTGTTCCTCCGAAGTCTTTAGAAAAGATTTTTAAAATTGGGGATTATGACGATGATTCCAGAATATCTTATCTGGGAGAATATCATAGGTATTGGGAAGTTTTCAGGGAAGTTAAAAATCCAAATTTTGACGAATTTAGCCAGAGGATCTTGCGTCTTAAAGAAAGTGAAGAAGAAGCAATGAAATATTTTTTCGGCAAGTTGAATACAATACTATCTGATACTGAGAAGTGCATATGTTATGTTCCTTCCAGCGATAAAGATAAATTATCAACAGGTATTCGGAAGCTTTGTGCTAAATTAGCTGCAGCAAATAAAGGTATAGATTTTACGAATTGCATAGTTCGGCATACTTCGATTGCCAAAGCGGCACACGGGGGTAGACGTAGTGTGCAAGTTCATTTAGATTCATTACGAGTCACTAATTCTGAACTTTTGAGCGGAAAGCAGGTATTATTACTGGATGATGTTACCACGACTGGTAGCTCTTTGCTTGCATGTAAAAAATTATTAATAGACGCTGGTGCGAGCAAAGTTTATTGTTTCGCCTTAGCACAAACCACATAATAGATGTCATTATCAACAGAACACATCATAACGCTTTTGAAAACGCCAAAGTTTGGTCAAGTTTCAGTGAAATATATAAATGCAAATATAAAATATAAAATTTCCAATCTTAGAGAGTTATTGGATGCTATCAATGAGCTGAAATCTTACAATTCGAAACTACCTATTCCGAATATAAGTGATCTTGAAAATGCCTTTTCGAATTCCGAAATGATCATGAGTACTGCTGAGAGAAAAAGTATTAAAATTTTGAGCTGTAATGACATAAATTATCCCATTAGACTTAAGCGATTAAACGACTATCCATCCATTATTTACTATAAGGGTTCGCTCGCTGCTATTAATGCTGAAAGTTCAGTTGCAGTCATCGGGACACGTGAGCCAAGTATATTTGGTATCAAAGCTGGTAGGCGGATGGCAAGTATTTTTGCTGACCATGGTTTTTCTATTGTAAGTGGCTTAGCAATCGGTTGTGATTCTGCAGGTCACCTTGGTGCTCTTGATGTAGGTGGGCAAACAGTGTGTGTTCTTGCAAATGGGGTTGATATAATCTACCCAAAAGAAAATACTGCTCTCGCTGAACGTATTCTTGAGGCAGATGGTGCTTTACTTTCCGAATATGAACCTGGAGCGAAAGCGTTCAGGCAATCATTTGTTCAAAGAGATAGACTGCAAAGTGGATTAAGTGACGGGTTGATAGTTCTCGAAACAGATATCAAAGGTGGAACAATGCATACAGTTGGATTTGCTAAAAACATAAACATTCCTATTGCTTGTTTATCTGGACACCCCGAAAATCTGCGGGATCATCCAAAAACAAAGGGAACACAGTACTTGGTTAACAATGGTGCAATTCCATTATCAAATCAAAATCAGATTTATTCCTATCTTAAACTTTTAAATCCGAATGTGATAATAACAAAATCTGATGAAGGAAAAAACTTCTCTGCTGTTCTTGAGGAGAGGTCTAAGATTGAAGCTAATATCGATGTTTTAGATCAATTAAGTAACGTTTCGAATGATTTCACTGCAGATGAGACGGAGGTGCAAGCTTCAGTTAAGAATGATGAGATGTTGCCAGCTAAAGCTAAAGGTAGTGAGCTTGCGATTCCAGTAAATGAAATTGTTCCAGATAAATTTGTTACTCTAAGTGAATTTAGAAAAGTGAGTGAAGAGCTCGAAACTGTTAAAAGAAAATTGATTCTTTTAGAGGAAACATTAAGTGAATTTAATAAGGTGTTACCGAAATTACTCAAATCCCCGAGCACAAAAAAAGAAAAGAAGGTTGAAGATAAAGAACAACCTACATTATTATGAAAAAGGCTGTGATTTTTGATCTCGACCAAACTTTGATAGATACGAGTAGTATTGAACATTTAAGACGTGCTGGCTCATGGCAATTTGCTTATGAGGGAGTAAAGAAATTGAACAGTTATGCTGGTATAGATGAATTTATTCATCTGTTGAACCAAAATAGTGTTGACGTTTTTATTATTACTATGTCACCATCAACTTATTGTTCAAAAGTTATCGAGCGCTGTAAATGGGAAATTTCTGGCACAGTTTGCTATCATGATGTAAGACCATTGATTAAACCCCACCCAGAGCCATTTTTAAAATTAATAAGAGATTTTAAATTAGATACACAGTCATTGATTTCCGCAGGGGATAGTGCTCATGATATCGTTTCTTCAAATAAAGCAAATGTTACGTCAATTGCTTGCAGCTGGGGTAGTAGGGATACCAGCAATCTATTGTCAGCCAGTCCCACATATGTTGCAAATAGTCCTTCCGTTATGTTTGACCTGATTAAAACATTCCATGGAATTTGTGAGTAAAAGGGTTTAGATCTGCACCTTAACATTCGGTGGGAAGTAATACCTGATTCAGCTAAATTCTCTATCTTTGTTTGGAGACGATATTAACTCTTACGAATGTGTTTATATACTCTGAATGGTTAGTTTTTTATTCTCAATAACAGAAAGTTTTCAAATAGAAATAGAAACCTTGAGATAAGGTGCAATGCAAGATGCAAGGTTAAGCTCCGACATAATTTATAACTTTTAATTTAACATAAATGAACATAACAGAATGTAGAACGTTGATCATTGAACATAATAATTTAAAAGGTTCTAATATAGAATACAATGGTTTGATTTATCGAGTCCTTGATGTCATTGCAGTACCTGCACCTGCACTTATGGAAATGTACTTAATTGATTACAGTAAGTACAAAGACTACGATCGAGCCATCTCAAGATTTCTTACCCACAAAGACCTTGATGTTGCTTTGTATTGCAAATCATCAGCTGCCGATAATCCAATTGTCATATTGTTGAAAGATAGTAATACAACAAATTGTTAATTTCTCCAGATTGGTACGAGTTATTCATGCAAAGCACATAAAAATAATATTATGAATGCAAAAAAAGAGTATATAACTAATTTGGCAAATAATTTGATCGCCAAAAAACGTAAAATGAGTGGAGGAGACCTTGCCTTAGATTTGAATAACAATGGTCATCGCACAAACTCGAATCATACCTATGTTATTGGAGGTAGAGGTGTATACAGGCTGTTGCACGCAACTTATGACTCGTTAGTGTCTGAGTCAAGGCAAGGTGATGCAGATAATATTGCAAATGCTTTTACAGATTCTTACGGCAATCCAGCTTGGAATAAATAAAATAAATCATCAGTAACCTTTCACATGAAATATAAAATTTACACCTCTGGATATAAATATAAACAGAACGAGAACAAAATTTTTTCAATAGAAAAACAACTTGAATGGCTATTTTTGCCAAAAGATATTAAAGTCGTGGTCGATCTTAGGTCGATAAGCACCTATCCAAAGTATAGTGAAGCATCAAGTTTTTCACATCCCATAAACACGCCTAAAATTCTTAAAGATAACTTAATTACTTGCTACAACCTTGGAGACTTGATGGTTGCTTTTAATGAGGCGATGACGAAACTTGAACTGCAGGAGGAAAAGGTTGATCGTAGGGAATTAGAATATTCAAATTTGCTTGCTTTATGCAAACAAATCGCATCAACCCATGGAAATCTTTGTCTGCTTTTTCCAACAACCTATAACTATATTCATCGTGGAAACGGAAGATTTCTATCAAACAGGGGTGGGTTTTCAACGGTTATGAATAAGCTTTTTCCCGCAGAAGAAATTTACCATTTCCATCCTTTTTTAAAGAGAGATATTATTATAGAAAACACTTCCCTTTTTGCTTTGGGCAAGGGGGAGATACCAACTTACTATGTTGATAAATCAGCTAAAGAGGCAGCAAAAAAAGCCTCACTAAACTTTTATTATGATGATGACGATCATAATAATTCTTATAGTTTAACCGAACAAGACTACGAAGATATGTATCGTGATGCGTATGAGGGTAATTCGGAATTAACTTGGAACAATGATTAGTTGACACAAACTTTTAGGTTATAGAATTAAACCATTCATCTAAATTCCTTCGTTTTAAGATTAAAAAGCATTTGTTCTTGAATTTCTTTCAATTCTCATCTGGTTTTTCAACGTATCATACTTTTCCTTTTTTTCCTCTTCCAATAATTCATATTCAATTTTGTATCTCATATCTAAGAGTTCATTCTGATTTGACATTAATCGCTCGGCTGCATCAAGCTTGTCTTGAGTTAGTCCGTTTTCAATTATCCATTGTTGAGATTTTTTGTTGTTTCTGGAGAACATCCATGTTACACTCCCAACAATCAGGATAAATCCAACAATCAAAAAGAAAATTGCTTCTTCAATTGTAATAGTTTCTGGGGCATATGCTAATCTCCCCATATATAAGATAAACGAAATAACTACAAATGAGTAGTAAATATTTTTTTGTAGTTTAGTAAGTGTAATTTTTTGATTTCTATCTACATAGGGATTCAACCTTTGTAGTTTTATTAGTTCGTAGTATTCCATATTATCTATAACTGAGTTTTGTTATTCAAGTTGCTCATTGTATCTCAAGGTCTACCTCTTCGAGATCAAATGTATCATTAACAAATTCAATGGTATCTGCCTCAACAAGTTGATAGCTAATTGCTAAAACTTTGCGAAGAGAAACTTTTAATAAATCTTTTCTTGCCTCATAGAATTGCCTAAAGTTTGAGAATTCCATCTTTTGTGATTCTGGGATATAATTGTTTATTACAAAATGTAACTGCTCGCTTGAGCTTTTCGTTGTTATCCAGTTAACAAATTCAGCTGCATTTTTTGACTCATTTTGTCGACCCTCCATTAGTTGTAAATTTGGGACACAGTCTCTCAATCGCAGCCATTCTTCTCGATCTTCAGGAGTTAATTCCAAATCATCAAATACATTATTGTTGAATTTTGAGGCAGGGTGGATGTGATCTTGATGGAATTGAACTTCCTTGTATCTCAATTGTGGATATAATAAAGAAAGGACTAAGAAAGATAAGCTCCCTTTTTTATATGTCATAAATGTTTCCAATTCGTTTTCAGTGATATATAAAGATTTTCGTGATGGTAAGTCTACTTTTAGCAATTCTTCAAATGAAAAATTTTTAATTCGAAGATCATAAGTGATTCCGCCTCGATCATCTTTTTTAGCCTCTCTTAAAAAATTTCGTAATACTATCAATAACTGATCTTGTGCATTGCCATATATTCCATTTAATAGGGAATGAATTAAATATTTTTTAATAGATATTTTTGACTCGTTGTCCAATGTACCACCCTTATAAACGTAGTAAGCAATTATTATTAGTACGTTTTGTGATGAGAGTAGTTCCCTGCTAAAACCAAATTCTACCAAGAGTTCAACTGATTTCTCAATAGCATTGGCAATCTCAATCCAGTCGTTCTTTATCTTTAAAACATTATCTGTTTTAAAAGAGTTCACTTTGAAAAGTACTTGAGAATCGGTTAGAACTAAGCATGATCTCATTAAAAACTCATTTCCAAAAGAAAACCCATCGCCTTTTTTATTAATCCGCTGCAGTAAATTCTCTATTTCTTCCCGACCATCAGACCAAGTTGCCACTATTGTTGAAAACAATAAGTCAGTCTTGCTGAGTGGAACTCCAGCGCTGTTAACTCGGACAAAAATCTTCAATATGTCTTCTAAATCATCTTTAGCAATCGTAAAATAGTTAATTGACTCATCTGCAAAAATTCTTCGGTGTAGTATGTCTAAAGCTTTTCTGATGGGGCGTCTTTTTGCGGATAATTCTAACTTTTGGCTTTCGGTTGCACTTAATGTGATATAGTTATCAATAAAAACGTCAAGTTCGGGATCTTTATTCCATTCTAAAACTTCTCCCACCCTAAACCAATATAATGATTCTTCAACTATTGTTTCATTTCCATTTTCATTAAAGAACTTACGGTTTCTTAGAGTCCATGTGTTGGATTCGTGTTCTGTTAAGAAAAGAAACTCGAAATTAGTATCCTCATTAAGTATCATGTCTCCATCGACAATCTGGTATGGAAGATTGAGTAGGTTCAAATACAACTCTGTTTTACGGTAGGAGTTATCATTAGACTTATGCTTTCGAGGAACTCTTTCCGTATGTGTTCCTTGCAGACCGATATACAGAGAACTTAATCTTTGTTGCCCATCAAGTACACCAATGATTTCTGGATTTAAAAAACTTCCAGTCTTTCTTTGATTATATGGATGCCTCTCGTCATATGCTTTTAGAAATTCGTAGAAAACGTATGTATTAGCAACATCTCTATTTAATTTCCAAAATAGAAAAGTTCCTATAGGGTAGTTTCGCATTAATGAATCAAACAGCAATTCAATCTTTTGCTTACTCCACACGAATTTTCTCTGCAACGCTGGTAAATAAACCTTACTTTCTTCTATATCTTTTATAGTATCGTAAATTGTTTTACTCTGATATCCCACTTTTATATCATTTATTGACTGGAAAAATAGTTAATTCCAGTCAGTTTTGCGTTCGTTTTTTCAAATTTTTCCACTGTCTCTTCAAATTTTATATCTTTATAGCCTATGGTGAAAGTTAATGAAGGTGAAATGGTAATGATTGAATCACCTACAGAATTTGCAGATAAAATCGGTCTTGAATATGCAAAAGGAAGCAATCAGTCTGATAAAAAGGAGCGTGGTCAGTTTTTTACTCCTATCCCAATTGCCAAATTTATGGCAAATCTTGCTAAAACTAACAACACACATTATGACATTTTAGATCCAGGTTTCGGCACAGGTATTTTAACATCGGCACTTATTGAACATCAAATTGAATCAAATTCAGAATTGAAATCTGTGGTGATCACTGCGTATGAAACCGATGAATCAATCATATTATATGCTGAACAAACGCTACAAAACCTTAAATTATGGGCTATATCGAAAGGGGTTGAATTAAGTTATAAATTAATTTCAGGTGATTTTATAGCTTCAAATTATCAATATCTTAGTGAACCAGCAGAAAACTATGATATCATTATAACTAATCCTCCGTATTATAAGTTAGGTAAAGATCACATCTCTATACAACAATGCAAAGAATTAGTAAGTGGACAACCAAACATTTATTCCTTTTTTTTAGGCATAGGTGCAGCACTCCTTCGTGAGGATGGGGATATTATTTCGATAACGCCAAGAAGCTTCTCTTCTGGAAGGTACTTTCAGGCTTTCAGAGATTTTTTCTTTTCGAAGGTAAATCTAATGCATGTTCATTTATTTGATTCTCGTAGAAGTTCATTCAGTAGAGATAAAGTCCTGCAGGAAGTATTGATTCTTAAAGCGACCAAAAATAGTTCATATATTCCTACCAATGTAATGATATCCTCAAGTGGCGGCATGAGCGATTTACAGAATCCTATCATAAAAACGTATGATATTACTATGGTTATTGACTCAAAGAGTACCCAAAAAGTAGTGCATATCCCCATTAATGATAACGAAGAGCAAGTTTTGAACCTTGTATTAGGGTGGGATTGCAAATTAGCGGATCTAAATATTAATATTTCAACGGGTCCAGTAGTAACTTTTCGTGCTACAAAGTTTTTAGTTGATCATGACGCTAAATTGGAAGCTGAATTTTGCCCATTGATTAGGCTTCACAATGTCACTAAGATGGAATTGAAATACCCATATAAACTCAAAGGAAAAGCAGACAAAATCTTAATACTAAAAGAATCAATGCCTATCTTACTACCCAATAAGGATTACGTGTTACTTAGACGGTTTAGTACCAAGGATGATAAGAGCAGACTTATTGCAGCTCCGTATTTATCTGCAGTCACACAATCTGATTTTGTAGGAATCGATAATGCAGTAAACTATATTTATCGCAAAAACGGTACGCTGAATTATGATGAAATTATGGGATTGTCAGCTCTACTTAACTGTAATCTCTTTGATACTTATTTTAGAATTTTTAACGGTAACGTTAATGTAAGTGCAACTGAACTTCGGGAGATGCGTTTTCCTAATTTAGAAACGATCAAAGAGATAGGAAATCAAATTATTGCAGAGAATAACCTAAGCAACGATCGGGTCAATGAAATAATCAATAATATGTTTTTTAAATTAACACCTCAACAAAAAGATAAATGAGCGAAGAATTAGATGATAAGAATGAAGATTTAATAATCGAAATCGAAACGGTTAGAAAAGAAATAAAAACTGACAACTTCAGTATGGCTCTTAGGGAGTTGGTTCAGATATATCGTGATGGGGATTTGGAACTTTTCCCAAACTACCAAAGGTTATTTAGGTGGGAAGAAGATCAGAAAAGTAGGTACATCGAATCACTCCTGATGGGAATACCTACGCCACCAATTTTCATTGCGCAGAAGAAAGGTTCTAAGTGGACTATTGTGGATGGCTTACAAAGAGTCTCTACAATTTTGCAGGTTATGGGGTTTCTGCAACCTACAGACACTAATGGAAATCTAAAAGCTCCATTCAAATTTACCAAAACGGAAAAATTGCCTTCCATTGAAGGTCTTGATTGGGAAACTCTTCATGAGAGCGCAAAGAGAATTATTAAAATGTCTAAGCTGGATTTAAAGATAATTCTTGTCGAAGATAATGTTCAAGCTCAGTATGAACTATTCAAACGTTTAAATACAGGGGCTGTAGTTTTAGAGCCTCAAGAAATAAGGAATTGTTTAATTATTATGCTGGATGATTCGTTTTATACAAGACTTGATGAGTTAAAAAACTATGCGAATTTTAGAAAGTGTTTGAAACTAACAGAAGCTAAGAAGGAAATCGAATTTCCGACGGAACTCATTTTAAGGTACTTCATTGCTAAACACAATCATGTTGACTATACATTGTATAATTCTACTACTGATTTGCTTAGCGATTTCTTGGACAAGGAAACAATCAATTTAATAGGTGATGATGATTTTAATCTTGATGAGGCTATAGTAAATTTCAAGCTTGTTTTTGACCTGCTTTCCGAAACATTAGGGGAAGATTCATTTAAGAAATTTAATCCAGAAAAAGGTGGGTTCGATGGGGCGTTCTTGCAATCCAGTTTTGAGGCTATTACACCAGGATTATCCAATAACATTGATTACTACGCTGGTGAGGGTAAAGCATTGTTGAGACAAAAAGTAATTGATCTCTATTCAGATGAACGTTACTTGGAGTATTCAGCTCGTGGCAGGAAAGCGATAACAAGAATTAATAATATGACCAAATTTTCAATCGATTATTTTTCGAAATATGAATCTTAGGGAATTAGAGGATCTGCTTATTGAAGATTGGACATGGAGAAAAAAAGAAATTTCGAATCTTATTCTGATAGCCGAAAGCTCAGGAGAGGAAGTTGTTCTCAAATCAATCATCCTCTTACTTTATTCTCATTGGGAAGGGTACATCAAAAAAAGCAGTAGAATTTATCTTAAATATATTTGCGTAAATGATTGCATAATAAGTGATTTAACAGATAACTTTAAAGCTGTTGCATTAAAAGGTGTTACAAAAGTTGTTGTAAGTTCCAGTCAAACACTAACACTTGAAAATGAGATTGCTTATATAAAGAAGTTTAGTAAAATTGATGCACACAAATTAAATACACATATTGCAATCGACCTTGAAAATGAAAAAGATTCAAGTATAATCGATACAAATCAAAACCTTAATCCAGCTATTTTCAAGAATATTTTGAATGTAATTGGCTTAAATTACAAAACTGCTTACGAAGCGAAAGAAATATATATTCAAGAGCAATTATTAGCTAATAGAAACTCAATAGGGCATGGCAATAAAAAACTTGCCAGTGATGATGATTTTAGTTTAGAAATAAACAAGATTAAAAAGCTTAGAGATGTAATCGTCTCCATTGTTGAGAACGTTAGAGATGAAATAATCGAATATTGCTCAAATGAATATTATCTAAAAGAGAATCAAGCTGCACTACCTGCTTTTTTGGAGCAAAAAGAAATTGAATTAGTTAATGCCTTCAACGAGATAGAAACAAGATATACAGATGCATAAAATCCAACAAGCTCAAGAAATATTAAAGTCGTTCGGATTACCGCCTGCACAATACAACGAAACCGCAGCATTGACTTTATTAGCCTTATGCCAAGTTAAGGAAGATGATGACTGGGTTGATGCTGCTAACCCTTCGCTTGGAGTTTCAAAAGGAATAATGAAATTCATATCGGACAACTATGGCAAAACCTATGCTGCCAACAGCAGGGAAACTTTTCGAAGACAAGTGCTCCATCAGTTTGTCCAAGCTCGAATAGCAGATCTAAACCCCGACAATCCAACATTACCAGTTAACAGTCCGAAGGCACATTATGGCTTGACGCACGAGGCGTTGACTGTAATTGGAAGTTTTGGCTCTGAGGATTGGGAGGATTTATTAAAAAAGTTTGCAGATAGTTTTGGTAGGCTTACTGAAACTTATTTAAAAGAGAGGAAATTAAATCTGATCCCTGTCACGTTACCAAATGGCTCAACATTAACGTTATCTGCAGGTAAACACAACGAAGTACAAGCTGCAATCGTTGAGCAGTTTGCACCGAGGTTTGCAAATAATGGTATGCTTTTGTATTTAGGGGATACTGCAAAAAAAGATTTGTACGTGGAGTTTGATAAATTGAAGGATTTAGGCATTCCTATAGATCAACACAGTAAATTGCCAGACGTAATTATATATGATCAAGAGAGAAACTGGTTATTCTTAATTGAGGCGGTAACTTCTCATGGTCCAGTATCTCCAAAACGCATGCACGAACTTGAGGATTTATTCAAGAATTGTCCTATCGGAAAAGTTTACGTAACTGCGTTCCCAGATATGACAGAATTTAAAAAACACTCAAAAGAAATCGCTTGGGAAACCGAGGTTTGGCTTATGGATATACCAGATCATATGATTCATTTTAATGGGGATAGGTTCATGGGACCTCGTAGTTAACCCACTCATGGAATGAAGTCTGGTACAGGTTTCGTTCCCAAATCATTCCAGCTATTAATTTTCTTTGGTACGATTGGTTCGGAGTTGTATAATATAGGATATTCTATATGGTATGGTAGCAGTTTTGCTAATTCCTTTATCAAGTCATTCACAGCTTTTATTTTAGCGAAAATGGTATCATCAAGTATTTGGGCGAGTATATGCTTTGTCTGAATTTTATTTTGGATTGATGTGCCTTTTAAGTGAATTATGTCGTTACGTAACTTTTCAAGCTCCTTGAACCGTCCCCAACATTTAAATTTCGTTGGCGAAGAAATTTTATACGCAGCTGGAATTATATCCTTTAATTTTTCTGATGTGCTTTTATTACGTTCAATTTGTTGCTTATCTACATTGACATTCATCCCGTTTTTTGTTTCTTGGATATTAAAATCTTCTGGGATTAAAGAATTACTGAGAGATTCGACAGCAGAATAAATAATAATCACTGCAGCTTGAATTTCTTCAAAGTAGTCATACATCCTTACTGTTTCAATGTTCGACAATACCAATCTTTTACGAATTCTAATTTTTGGTAATATTATTTCAGAATATAATAATTTCGCTCTTGCCAAGTGTTTGTCAGACGAACTCATAAAGATTGCAGTCATGTTTGGGGCATCAAATAGTATTTCAGCCTTTCCTAACTTGTAAGTTTGTATCCGCTGAGTGGTTATATCTTAATTGACATCTTTTACTGAAAAGACTTCAGGTTTTCGTTGGCGTTTATCAAAAAGATCGTGATTATTCACTTCCATAATTTTTCATTGATTTAACAGTTATCGTAACAAACGATATAAAGTTCATGATAAAATAATATTATATCAAATTTACATCCGCTATCTCATTCCTAACCATGGCAATTGTTAATTATTAACATACATGAACATTGAACACAATTTAAATTAACTGTTAAGTATCGTCAGAGTTGAGAGGCAACAATAAATTCGAATCGTTATTTGGTTTTTTTAAGGTTGATACTGAATTAACTCGCTTACTCACCATAATTCTTTTCGTTAATTCTTTGAGGAAAAGTATCAAGGACTGTCATTTTACTTTTTATAGCAAGAGTTTTACTAAACCAAATCTCCTCTTCAATTTTGTTAGTATCACTGGCATTCTCTTTTGCTTATGAACCTCCGCAACTAAAGCGTTGGCTTTGGTGATTCGGCAACCAACAACACTCAAATCATTAACCGCTTTGAAATAACCATAGCGGATCTATAAGATGATGAGAACGATGAAGCCGAATTTGAAATCATCAATGATACCACGTTAATAGCTTACGATTTGATAAACTACTTAAACGAGGAAGCATTTGCTTTCTTGTTTCAAGTTTCTAACGTTACTACCATCAACAACTTTTCAGAACAAAACGATGATTTAACCGCAGGTGTAAACTTCGTGGTTAACCTTTCACAACAACGAATCATCAACCCTTGCTCAATGCCAAGTTAAAATGAATATAAAAAACGAAAATAAGGCGTTTTAAGGCAGTAACTTTTTCGGGATGTTTGTTTGTTTGTTTGTGTGGGAGAAAGTGTTACCTGTAGGGTAAAAACAACGTAATCCACACACATTATCTTTTTGTTGATAAGTATTCGAAATGTTACACAAGAATTTTCTTATTTTTGAAATAATTAAATAAGGAAGGGCTAAATTTTCCTGCAACAGAATTTAGCCCCTACTTAAATTGTTAATCATTAAATAAATTTTTCACGATGGAAAAATCTTTTGAGTTAGCGGAGTTGAGTTTGGGAACATCTTCCTCCGAAATCATTAGCAAAGGTAACACCTTTGTTATGAAATTACAATACCTGTTAGTAACTTTTAACGAGCTACTCAGGCAGCTACTTATTTTTATAGCAATGCTGATAGCACTGCTGTCACAAAGTAGGAAATTAGAAGAAATAATACAATATTACTTCTAACAAAATCAGCCCCTATCATAAAATTGGTAGGGGTTTTTTGCTTTTTACGGCATCCGTAACCGCTCCGTTAATATCTATTAAAACGCTTAATGGTATTAAACGCACTTGGAAAAAAATTCATACATAATGAAGAAGGTTTGGTTTTAATGGCATATCTATGCCCTGCAAACGTATGGACTATTGGTTTTGGGAACAGATACCACTTAGATGATACACCAGTAACGAAAGGTGATAAGATAACACTGGCAGAAGCGAACAATTTAAAGTTCCAATTACAAAAAATCAATTTAATGCGCTCACCTCGTTCTGTTACAACATCGGAACTGCAGGTTTTCTTGGTACAACGTTGCTAAAAAAAGTAAATGCCAAAGCACCCAACGAAGAAATTTCAAACGCAACTGAACCTTTAGGTTAGGGGTGGTGGTAATTGTTACCATTTGATGGTTGGTGATTCTTATTGGGGAATGATCGCACTTCAACTTGGTGGTTGGCGTGTTATTTTTCAAAACGGAAGTAGTGAATATAGTGGTGGTGATCTGCAACCTCTTATCGACTTGATAACCTTTCAAAATAATGGCTAAACAATTATATGCAGGTTGAAAAAAGGGACGAAAAAGGGACGAAAAATGTAAATTCCAGTGTTTTTCTTTTAATCTGAAAAAAAATATAAAAAATCTACACCTTTCAAAAACCGCTTTAAATACATTAAAAACGCATATTTAATAACATTTAGTTGATATCCGCTTAACATTGGAACTTCATCTTTGTGGTGTAAATTACTTGGTTAGTATTTATTAAGTTTAGGTTAGTTGATAACAAAAATACCCGGATGGATGTCCGGGTATTTTTATTTTAGATCTATAAGTTCTTTCCAAGTTTCTCCAGCATTTCCGGCGGAATATTATGGGTATCAACCACAAGGAAACCATCCAGGCAATCAGAGAATTTCGGATCAATGTTAAATGAGATGATTTTGGCATTCAGGTTCATGTACTGTCTGAGCAATACAGGAATTTTAATATGTGAATTTTCAATATCACCTATAATGCTATCCAGATCTTTAAATGATTCACTGCTATCTACCAATGTATCTGTAGAAATCGGGAGAAGGTCTGCTTTGAATTTATTTCTGGGTTTTACATATTTTGCCATTTCATAATCAAAATGGTTTTTGGTAATGTAATCTACGATGAGTGCTTTACTAAATTTTGAAAAATTATTGCTAATACTCACCGGCCCAAACATAAAACGGTATTGTGGATTATCGATCAGGTATTTTAAAATCCCTTTCCACAATAAGAAAAGTGGTAGTGGTTTTCCCTGATATTCTTTTCTGATCCACGACCTGCCCAATTCAATACCTTGTCTCAACATCGGATAAAACTGATCCTTCATTTTAAAAAGCTCGGAAAGGTAGAAACCACGGCGACCCATGCTTTCCAAAATTTCGTCGCCTTTACCAATGCGATAAGCACCTACAATATTCTCCAGGTCTTTATCCCAGATAAATAAATGATTATAATAGATGTCGTAATTATCAAGGTCGATTTTTTTGTTTGTTCCTTCGCCTACTTCGCGGAAAGTAATTTCACGCAAGCGACCAATTTCCCTTAAGATATTAGGTATTTTCAACGTGGGAACAATATAAACCTCATAGTTTTTTTCAGTCCATACCCTGAAATCTTCAAGTGTGGTAACCTCTCCTTTAATTAAAACTCTTGAAGTTTCTTCAATTATTTCGACTGGTTTTTTCTTAATCTTGAAAAGTTTAAGCGGATTAAATAATTTTTTCTCCTGATCTAAACCAACACCCAAGGCATATGTACGGGCACGTAAAAAGTCCATTAACTTATTACTGCTGTTCATATGCGATACCTCAGCAGGGGCAATTGGTTTTCCAACCCTAACTTTAATAGCGAGACCTTGTTTGTTCAAAAATTCTGAAGGAAGTTTCGCTGTACGTAAAGTGGGGTGAATAAAACTGAGTATGTTAAACAATACGCCATTATTTCCGTGGAAATATATAGGTACTACAGGAACCTTTGCCTTGGCAATTAGTTTGCCTACTACAGGATGCCACATCCTGTCGGTAACCTGCTGGGCATCCAGCTTGAAAGTTGAAACCTCACCGGCAGGGAAAATTCCAATAGGCGTACCGTTCCTAAGTAAATCGAATGTTGTTTTAAGTCCGCTTATGCTAGACGAATGCTGAACATTTTCGAATGGGTTAACGGCAACAAAAAACTCATCAAGATTCGGTATTTTTTTCAAAATGAAGTTCACCATTACTTTTGCATCAGGCCTCACAGTACACAATAGCTTAACAAGCGCCAGGCCTTCAACGCCTCCGTAAGGGTGATTTGCTATTGCGATAAAAGGTCCGGTTTTAGGAATACTGTTCAGGTCGTCTTCATCAAATTCTATAGAAACCCCGATAGTTTCCAATATCTTATCTACAAATTCCAATCCTTTAAAGTGTTGATTTTGAGCGAAAACATCGTTAATGTCGTTAAGCTTCATAATCTCCATTAATAAGCCTGCTAAACCTGGTACCCCTAGCTTATCGATCTTAGTTGCCTTGGCAAACTCAGACGTCGTGATGATCTTCATATAAAATTCTTAGTAGTTGATATTGCAGAACTGAATCAGTTTTGCAATCCCAAAAATAAGATTTAAATTTATAATAAACATGTCATATCAAATATGAGGCTTTGGCTGAACAAATATTTTGGATTTAGTAAGCGTGAATTTAACGGCTTGTTACTGCTTGTTTTTATCATCGTTGTGCTAAAAACTGCTCCATTATTTTATGACCATTTTATGCCCTCTAAAAATGATAGTAAAGCACTTTTGTCTCAATTGGCTGAAATTGAGATTAAAGATAGAGATATCAGTAGCCATAAACACAATGGATTTGCTGCTACCTTTAAAAAGAAAGGTAAACTGTTTAAATTCGATCCTAACCAATTGAACGCCGATGGATGGCAAACACTGGGTTTATCGTCAAAGCAGGCACAGGCTATTATCAACTATGTATCTAAAGGTGGTAAATTCCGTAAGGCAGAAGATCTACAGAAAATGTACACGATTTCGCCAGAGATGTATCAAAGGCTTTTGCCCTTTGTTGTAATCGAACCTCAATCCGGCAGTGAACCGCATGACCAATCTGTCTACGTCAAAAAGGAATTTGTTAAGAAACCAGCCGTAATAATTGATATCAATCATGCTGATTCCGCTGATCTGGAGGAAATAAAGGGAATAGGACCCACATTGGCACGGCGTATATACAAATATAGAGACCGGCTGGGAGGCTTTTACAGAAAGGAGCAACTTCTTGAGGTATATGGGCTTGATTCCATCCGTTATAATGAAATCAAAGATCAGGTTAAATTAGGCCCGGCAATTTATAAAACGGTGAATCTCAACACTGCACAGGCTGAGGATATCAAACGCATTCCGTATCTTAGCTATAAGCAAATTAATGCCATTATACAGTATCGTAAGCAACATGGAGCTTACGCTTCAATAGCAGACTTGAAAAAAATTGTAATTTTGAATCAGGAACTAATTGTGCAGATATCGCCTTACATTTCGTTCTGAATGATCACTATTAGATCTCATCACACTCCGCGTTAACCCCGCCTTTTACCCGCATTATTGCCACCTTTTGTCCACCAATGCCTGTATATCACTATACATATAGTTCGCTAATGCTAAGGTCACGACCGAGGGTAGATCACCATAGTACTCAGCTTCACTTTTACTGAATATCAGATTATAGTTTACATTACCTAAAAAAAAATCACTTAAAATTTTTATTTATTTAAGCGTTGTAGGTTGATGGTTACAATGTATTGAACCAAATACCATTTCATTCTGCCAAAACACGAATATTTTATGGTAATTAACTATGAAATAAATGTTTATAATTGCTGTCACTAACTTATAAATATAAATCTGATGAGCCTGAGCTTTAATTTTTCTATTACAGAAACTCAGCAAAGTGTAAGGGCAATGGTCCGCGATTTTGCTGTGAAAAATATCCGTCCGAATTTGATGGAATGGGATGAAGCGCAGTATTTTCCAGTAGAGTTGTTCAAACAGCTGGGAGAATTAGGTTTAATGGGCATTTTGGTGCCTGAAGAATATGGTGGTTCGGGTTTGGGTTATCAGGAGTACGTCGATGTAATTGTTGAAGTAGCAAGGGTTTGCGGATCAATTGGCTTATCGCTTGCCGCCCACAACTCACTTTGTACCGGTCACATTCTGGCTTTTGCAAATGAAGAGCAGAAGCAACGATGGTTACCAAAGCTTGCCACAGCAGAGTGGATTGGGGCATGGGGATTAACTGAAGCCAATACCGGCTCGGATGCTTTAAGAATGATGACCACTGCTGTAGTAGATGGGGATGATTACATTATAAACGGCTCCAAAAACTGGATTACCCATGGCAAAAGTGGTGATATCGCAGTGGTAATGGTCAGGACCGGAGAACAGGGAAGTTCCAAAGGGATTTCGGCCATTGTAGTAGAACGCGGTACTGCAGGTTTTTCTGCAGGCAAGAAGGAGAATAAATTGGGGATGCGGGCCTCGGAAACAACGGAAATGATTTTTGATAATTGCCGTGTCCCTAAAGTCAATCTGCTGGGCAATGCCGGTGAAGGTTTTAAACAGGCGATGAAAGTTCTGGATGGCGGAAGAATTTCGATAGCAGCATTGGCACTTGGAATCGCAAAAGGAGCATTCGATGCTGCCGTAGATTATTCGAAAGCACGCCACCAGTTCGGGAAACCCATATCTGAATTCCAGGCCATCAGCTTTAAACTCGCTGATATGGCTACCGACATTGAAGCTGCTGAGCTGCTCATCAGGCAGGCTGCTGATTTGAAAAACAGGCACTTGCCTATGACAAAAGAGTCGGCAATGGCAAAATATTTTGCCTCGGAAGTATCTGTGAGGGTGGCAACAGAAGCCGTTCAGATATTTGGAGGTTATGGATATACCAAAGACTTTCCGGTTGAGAAATTTTACCGCGACAGTAAATTATGCACAATAGGGGAGGGTACGTCCGAAATTCAAAAGATCGTAATTGCCCGGGAAATACTGGGTTAAGCTCAAAGTCGAAGCTATGTTAGGCAAAGTCCTTTAGCCTGATATTTAAGAAACAACAAACCAAATATATTATGAGTAATCCGGATGGTTTAACTACCTCCGGATTTTTTTTCTATAAACCAAAGTTTATTCCTTTGCGGTTAAAATACTGTCCACTACGTAAACGCTAAAACCGCGCCATGGCAAAGAATTTTTATATTCCTTGTAGTGTAGCTCATAAAATTTGCCACTATTTGCCATCATCTTTTCAGCAATTGCTTCACTGGAGATAGAAAATTCGAATTCGTTATTCTGCAGCGTTCCGGTTTGTCTGGATCTTATTCCGCTCTGGATCAGTTTTCCTTCATAGGTTTTAAAAAGATAACCTTTTTTTACGACATAATTAAGTTCACCTGCCTTTACGCCTTCGCCAAAAACAAAGAAATAACGATAATATACAACTGCAGCAAGTATGATTACCACCAGAACAGCAATGATTGAAATAATTTTTTTACCTTTTGTCATACTTATGCGAATCTGATGATAAATGTAAATAAAGAATATTGGAAATGCATTAAGCATGAGTTAAATTTTCTTTCTAAAAATGTTTCTCATTTTTAAATATTTGCTTACATTTGCAGCCCGTTAACACGGTAGAAATTTAAAAAACACGAGAGGAGGTATTTCAGCGTTATGATCATTATCAACATTAAAGACGGCGAATCATTAGATAAAGCCCTAAAACGTTTCAAAAAGAAATTTGAAAAAACAGGTGTATTGAGAGAACTACGTAGCCGTCAGGCATACGAGAAGAAATCAGTAGCTCGTCGTACTGAAATTAAACATGCTGTTTACATTCAGAACATGAATCAGGATACAACTTCATAGTTTGTTCAAAACATATACATTAAAGTCCTACCGATGCAAATTGGAAGGACTTTTTTGTTTTAAGCTGTTTTTTAAAACACAGGAAACAATTAATTAATGATTTCTTTATGTCAAAACTATTTGTAACTTCATATTACACCTAGCAGGAGATACTGAATGTTGTTACAAAGCTTTGTTACCTATTTAACTCACGAAAAGCGATACTCTGCCCACACCATTGCATCCTATCAAACCGATTTGGTTCAGTTCGGTGAATATGTTGAGTCAGAATTTGAATTAGAGTTCCTCGCGGTCAAATACACCCACTTGCGAAGCTATATGGTGCATTTGATGGAGAAAAATTCTTCTGAAAGTACCATCAATAGGAAAATATCTGCCCTTAGGAGCTTTTATAAGTTTTTATTGAGGGAAGGTAAGCTTGAACAAAATCCTGCCGCATTAATCAAAGCCCCCAAAATTCCCAGGCGTTTGCCCGTTTTTCTGGAAGCTCAAAAAATGGATCACCTCCTGGATTCTGAAGTATATTTTAATGATAGTTTCGAGTCTAAACGTGATCACCTGGTGTTGGAGCTGCTATTTGGAACCGGAATGCGACTGGCGGAACTCATTCATTTAAAGGATCAGGATGTGGATATTTATTCGGCAACAATCAAAGTGCTGGGTAAAAGAAATAAAGAAAGAATTATTCCGATAAATAAACAGCTTATTAATCAGTTAAATAACTACATCGATTTAAAAAAGTTGCAGGATTTTAATAACAATTTGCTTAACTTAATCGTTACCAATACAGGTGCAGCGGCATACCCGAAATTAATATACCGCATCGTTACCTCTTACCTAAACCATATATCTACCCATGACAAGAAAAGCCCTCATGTATTAAGACATAGTTATGCTACCAGTTTATTAAATGCAGGCGCAGATTTAAATGCAATAAAAGAACTTTTGGGCCATGCGAGCTTAGCCGCTACACAGGTTTACACGCACAACTCAATTGAAAGATTAAAAACAATTTATAAACAAGCCCATCCAAAGGCGTAAAAAAAGGAGGAAAAATGAAAATCGGAGTTCAATCAATCCACTTCAGTGCAGACAGTAAGTTGTTAGACTTTATTCAGAAGAAAGCCAACAAGCTTGATCAGTTTTTCGACCAGATCATTAGCGGGGAAGTGTATTTAAAATTAGAGAACGTAGAAGATGAGGCCAACAAAATTAGTGAGATAAAACTCATTGTGCCGGGCGGAACACTGTTTGCTAAAGAACAATGTAAGTCATTCGAAGAGGCTACCGATCTTGCTATCGAATCGTTAAGAAAGCAGATTACCAAACACAAAGATAAAACGCGTGCAAAATTAAGTGAACATAAAGCAATTTTAAGCGAAAGCGAAGCATCTGATTACTAAGTGAATATTCAGATAATCGCGAAAAACAGAGATAGCGAACTAAAAAAGTTCGCTATTTTTTTTCAAAATAATTTTGAAGTGAAATATAAGTGTGTATATTTGCATTCCCTTTCGGAAAGGGCGTTAAGCCAGGAAGAAAAAGGGTAGTTCTTTAAAAAGATAAACTTTTAAAAAAACACGTTAATTGTAGGAGAAATGAAGATTTTTCGTATAATTGCAGAAAATTAAAAGCCTCCTTAGCTCAGCTGGTAGAGCAACTGACTTGTAATCAGTAGGTCATTGGTTCGATTCCGATAGGAGGCTCTTTTTATGTTAAAGTGTTAACATTTTAAGATAAAGTTGGGGAGATTCCAGAGCGGCCAAATGGGACAGACTGTAACTCTGTTATCGCAAGATTTCGAAGGTTCGAATCCTTCTCTCCCCACTAAATCTAATGAATGAATGAGTGAGCAGGAAAATGAGTGAGTGTTAGCATTCTTCATTCAATAATCTATCAATCTTCATTTGTAAGCGGAAGTAGCTCAGTTGGTAGAGCGATAGCCTTCCAAGCTATAGGTCGCGAGTTCGAACCTCGTCTTCCGCTCATTGTGGGTTCATTAGTGAATTTGTTCATTGCTTTTTAGCTGATGAACTCATTACAACTGAACTAATGAGCTTTAACAAAAGCCGAAGTAGCTCAGCGGTAGAGCACTTCCTTGGTAAGGAAGAGGTCGTGGGTTCAAGTCCCATCTTTGGCTCAGGTATAATAAAGCTTTGTTAAATCTGTTAGATATACAGAAGAAACAAAGTTTTTTGTGTTGAAATAACAAAAAATAAAATAATAAAAAGTTAACCTACTAATTAGTTATAAATAAAATGGCAAAAGAAAAATTTGACCGCAGTAAACCGCACTTAAACATCGGTACAATCGGTCACGTGGATCACGGTAAAACAACTTTAACAGCAGCTATTACAAAAGTTTTAGCTGATGCAGGTTTATCTGAAGCACGTTCATTCGATTCAATTGACTCTGCTCCAGAGGAAAAAGAAAGAGGTATTACTATCAATACAGCTCACGTTGAGTATTCAACAGCTAACCGTCACTATGCACACGTTGACTGTCCAGGTCACGCGGATTATGTGAAAAACATGGTTACTGGTGCTGCTCAGATGGACGGTGCAATTATCGTTGTTGCTGCTACTGATGGTCCAATGCCACAAACTCGTGAGCACATCTTATTGGCTCGTCAGGTTGGTGTGCCTTCATTGGTTGTATTCATGAACAAAGTGGATATGGTTGATGATCCAGAATTATTAGAATTAGTTGAAATGGAAGTTCGTGAATTATTATCATTCTATGAATTCCCAGGTGATGATATTCCTGTAATCCAAGGTTCTGCTTTAGGTGGATTAAACGCTGATCCGAAATGGGTTGGAAAAATCATGGAATTAATGGATGCTGTAGATAGCTACATTCCAATTCCTCCACGTTTAACTGATCTTCCTTTCTTAATGCCTGTTGAAGATGTATTCTCAATCACTGGTCGTGGTACTGTTGCTACTGGTCGTATTGAGCGTGGTGTAATCAACTCTGGAGATCCAGTTGAGATCTTAGGTATGGGTGCTGAGAACTTAAAATCTACAGTAACTGGTGTTGAGATGTTCCGTAAAATTTTAGATTACGGTGAAGCTGGTGATAACGTAGGTTTATTATTACGTGGTATTGAGAAAACTGATATCCGTCGTGGTATGGTAATCTGTAAACCAGGTTCAGTAACTCCTCACACAGATTTCAAAGCTGAGATCTATGTATTATCAAAAGCAGAAGGTGGTCGTCACACACCATTCTTCAACAAATATCGTCCTCAATTCTATTTCCGTACCACAGACGTAACTGGTGAGATCTCACTAGCTGAAGGAACTGAAATGGTAATGCCAGGTGATAACGTTACAATCACAGTTAAATTAATTAACGCGATTGCAATGGAAAAAGGTCTACGTTTCGCTATCCGTGAAGGTGGTAGAACAGTAGGTGCTGGTCAGGTAACTGAAATCTTAGCTTAATTTAAGCTAACAATAATATAAAAAGAGCTAGTTTAGGCTAGCTCTTTTTTATACACACGGGAATAGTTCAACGGTAGAATAGAGGTCTCCAAAACCTTTGATCAGGGTTCGAATCCTTGTTCCCGTGCTTAACATAATGATTGAGTTCCAGAATGAGTGAATGATTGAATTTGAAACCTCGCTTTCAAGTAATATCATTCACTCATTTACTCATTCACTCATTCAATAATTTGATATGGCTAAAGTAGTTGAGTTTATAAAAGAATCGTACGATGAAATGACCCAGAAGGTTACATGGCCAACCTGGGGCGAATTACAAAGTTCGGCAATTCTTGTGTTGGTAGCTTCTTTGATTATTGCATTGGTTATTTTTGCAATGGACAAAGGTTCTACATTTGTATTAGATACTTTTTATAAATCACTTTCTAATTAATATATACTAATGAGCGATCTAAAGTGGTATGTTGTAAGAGCTGTTAGCGGTAAAGAAAAGAAAGTAAAACAGTACATTGATGCTGAAATCAGCCGTTTAGGTTTCTCTCATCTGGTTCCTCAGGTTTTAATACCAATGGAAAAATATTACCAGATGAAAGACGGTAAGAAAATTGCCAAAGAACGTAACTTTTATCCTGGTTATGTGTTAATCGAAGCTACCTTAGATGGAGAGTTAGAGCATATTATCAAAGGTATCAATAGTGTTATTGGTTTCTTAGGTGATAAAGCCGGTAACCCGATCCCTATGCGTCAGGCTGAAGTAAACCGCATCCTGGGTGTGGTCGACGAAATGAGTGAGCAAGGCGAAACTATGAATGTTCCTTATTATGTAGGTGAAAACATTAAAGTAATGGACGGTCCTTTCAACGGATTCTCTGGTATTATCGAAGAAGTTAACGAAGAGAAAAAGAAACTGAAAGTAATGGTTAAAATCTTTGGTCGTAAAACACCGCTGGAGCTTAACTACATGCAGGTAGAAAAAGAGTAATCCGAATTACGATCTTTATCATAATATTAAAAGCTTTCCTCAAAAGGGAAAGCTTTTTTGTTGTTTATATTTTGTGTTGTCATGCTTTAATGACAAATTAATTTGTCGTGTAATAATTTATCTGTATATTCCGTTATCTCATCTCTCAAAAAATCATCAATTCTAAAAATCTAAGTTAATAAAATGAGGAAAATTTACGCCTTGTTGAAGCAGTATGTACTGGCTTCAATTCTATTATTTATTGCTACAATTGTTATTTATTCTTGTAAGAAGGACAAGGGATCATCAATAAATCAAGATTCAAAAGAAATTATCGCTGACGCTAAAAGTTATTTTGAACAAAAAATTTTAAATAAAAGTCTTCGTATACCAAATGATCCGAATTTTAGGCATAGTATAATAAAGAAACCAGTTTGGTCAAGATCAGTTATCCGTAAGATTTCTTTGGGTGATGCTGTTGTCGTACCTATCGTATTTGATGAGGATATTTTTACAATGGACAAAGACGATGCATATAAAAGTTTTTTAAGCAGAACAAGCTATTTAATGATTTATAAAGATAAAAAAGAAAATATGCATGCTGAATGGGTTACGCTTTTAAATATAAAAGTAAAAAAAAACCGGAATGAGCATTTTTCAGGGATAGCGGTTATTGAGGAATGGAATGGTACTTTTAAAAAAGCATTTGCATTTGATGGTTTAGGTAATTATGAAAAAATGTCCTCAAGTTCATCTATAACTCGACAACAAATTAGCTATAGTCGTTTTATAACTTGTGTAACAATACCACATTATAGCACAATTACTGTTGGGGGAATTTCTACATCATCATTTAGAGGGTCTGAGACTTTTTGCTATGGAAGTTTCGAAAATAGCGGAGATGAAGGAGGGAATGGAAGTACTTATGGTTATGGGCATAGTGGAGGCGAGCAACAAGATGAGGAAGTCGATCCTAGTAACTATTTATTATATTTTATTGATTGTAACGGCGATATAGACGGTAGCGCAATAATAGATGATAATTGTGGCTGTATTCAAGGAAATACGGGAATTCAAAGTTGTGCTGATATTACCGATAAAATAAAAAATAAATGTTTGGATTCAGTTTGGATTAAAGTTAAGGATACTTTGAATAATAAAATTGCCAATATTTTAAATAATACCTTTAACACAAGTGATAAAATAAATTTCAAAATTGTTGATGGTAATATTGATGGTGGATACTCGGCGAAAACAGAAGTTGTTACAGATAAAGTGAATAGTGATGGTATTCATATATTCGATGTGAAAGTAACGCTTAATAAAAATACTTTACCATCAGCCTCACAAGAATTTATTGCTACTACAATGGTACATGAAATTATGCATGCATACTTTGATTCACAGAAAACATATTATACACAACAATTTCAGCAGCATAGGAACATGGCAGAAAATTATATAGATGATTTGAAAAATGCCGTACAAGCCATTTATTCTAGTTTAGATGACAAAGCAGCTTACGCATTAATTCTAAATGGTTTTGGAGATATTTTCAAAAATGATTTGACTTATTGGAATTCTTTAGTTTCTAAATATGATCTGGATACCGCACAAATCATAAATATAAGAGATGATCACAAAACTCATAATTCAGGAACTAAGACGGCATGCTCACAATAATCGGATTTTATGAAAAAAATAATCTTTATCATCAGTATATTTTGTGTACTTACTTTCAGCTCAAAAGGTCAGGGTACGTTACGAACATTAACATCTTTAAATGTTTCCGATCTCAGTAACTATATTTCTGCAAATTATAAATTAAAGGAAAAGACACTTGATACCCTGTGTTTGTACACTACGGTATTTATGAAATTTAAAGTTGCTGCGAATGGCAAAATAGCTGATTTAACGCTCTCTGAAAAGACTCCAGATGTAATTAAAAAAGGTTTGGTGAAAGCTATAGAATCTTCTAACGGTCATTGGAGTAATTTAGACACTGATTTGGAGTATTTCTCAAAGAAGACATTTGTCTTGCCTATTGTGCTTTTTTACGGAAGGGGCTGTGAGGTCGGCAATGGAGAGTTAGAGATTAATATTTCTGAAGAAAGAAGAGCAGAAGAATATAGAAAACTTGATAATACTGCACGAAATGCAAATTATGCAGTTATGGATATTTTGAAATTTAATGGTAAGTACTTGAGTATGTTAGAATGTGTAATTCTTTCTCCACTAACAATGGGAGCCACTGGTTATTAATTAACATCATTCGCAATCTGCCCAGGAATTATGAGATGTTCTGGGGCATATTACTAGTGGATCAGCATAAATAGGTTTTTAAAAGACAAATTTTAATTAAATCCAAAAATGTCTAAAATGAGTTGTGAAGATTGATATTCAGCAAATAGTGTTAATCTTTGCAGGAAAATTTAGAATATATTTTACTTAATCTATTGTAGGACTGCAAGATTATCCATATCTTTGCAGTCCTTTTAGTTTTATAGGAACATAAAGGAATTAAATGTTACATGCTTCCAATATTTAACATTGAGTTTTAAATAAACAAAAACACAAAATGGCAAAAGAAGTCAGTGCAATGATCAAATTACAGATCAAAGGCGGAGCGGCAAATCCATCGCCACCAGTAGGACCTGCATTAGGTGCTAAAGGGGTGAATATCATGGAGTTTTGCAAACAGTACAACGCTCGTACCCAAGATAAAGCAGGTAAAGTATTGCCAGTTGTAATTACTGTTTATGCTGATAAGTCATTCGATTTCATCATCAAAACCCCTCCGGTAGCTATCCAGTTAAAAGATGCTACTAAATTACAGAGTGGTTCTGCTGAGCCTAACCGTAAGAAAGTTGGGTCGGTGACCTGGGACCAGATTAAAGTTATTGCTGAAGATAAAATGCCTGATTTAAATGCATTTACAATCGAATCTGCAATGAGTATGGTTGCTGGAACAGCACGCAGTATGGGAATCACCGTTTCTGGTGACGCACCCTGGAACAATTAATTAAAAAACAGTTTACAACAGTGGCGAAATTAACTAAAAATCAAAAAAAGGCACATGCTAAAATAGAAGCTGGTAAAGCTTATACTTTGAAGGATGCTGCTGCTTTGGTAAAAGAAATCACTACTACTAAATTTGATGCTTCAGTTGATATTGATGTATCTTTAGGTGTAGATCCGCGTAAAGCCAATCAAATGGTACGTGGTATTGCTACTTTACCACACGGAACAGGTAAAACTGTACGTGTTTTAGCTTTAGTAACTCCTGATAAGGAAGAAGAAGCAAAAGCAGCTGGCGCAGACTTCGTTGGTTTAGACGAGTATGTTGCTAAAATTGAAGGTGGTTGGACCGATGTAGACATTATTATCACTACACCAGCTTGTATGGCTAAGGTAGGTAAGTTAGGACGGGTTTTAGGACCACGTAACTTGATGCCAAATCCAAAATCAGGTACAGTAACTAACGAAGTTGGTAAAGCTGTAACTGAGGTTAAAGCGGGTAAGATCGATTTTAAAGTAGACAAAACGGGTATCATACACGCCTCGATAGGAAAAGTATCATTCCCAGCAGACAAAATTTATGAAAATGCACTTGAGATTATTCAGGTTATTTCTAAATTAAAACCATCTGCTGCAAAAGGAACTTATTTTAAAAGCATTCACGTGTCTTCTACAATGAGTCCTGGGATTGCAATTGAAACCAAATCAGTAGCGGGGATTTAATCATGAACAGAGAAGAAAAAAACGAAGTAGTTTTAGAACTACAAGGACAAATGCAGGAGTTTGGCAATTTTTATATTGCTGATACATCCAGCCTTTCTGTTGAGCAGATTAATAACATCCGTCGCAAATGTTTTGAAGGCGATATCGTAATGAAGGTTGCTAAAAACTCTTTAATCCGCAAAGCGATTGAAGGTTTGGAAGGCGATGCCTCTGAGATTTACGAAGCGCTAAAAGGCTCATCATCTTTGTTATTCTCAAAAACAGCTAACGCTCCGGCAAAGTTGATTAAAGCTTTGAGAAAAACTTCTGATAAACCTTTGCTTAAAGCAGCGTTCATAGATTCATCAGTATATGTTGGCGATGACCAATTGAATAACTTAGTAAGCTTAAAATCGAGAGAAGAGCTTATCGGAGATATCGTTGGATTATTACAATCACCAGCTAAAAATGTTCTATCAGCGCTTCAGTCAGGCGGTAACAAAATTGCAGGAATTGTTAAAACTCTTCAGGAAAGAGAAGGTTAACGAACACCTTAAGTTCGAAATTAAACAAAATTATTTTTACGTAAATTTTTAAAATCTTAATAAAATGGCAGATTTAAAAGCGTTTGCTGAGCAATTGGTAAACTTAACAGTTAAAGAAGTTAATGAATTAGCTCAAATCTTAAAAGACGAGTATGGTATTGAGCCTGCAGCTGCTGCTGTAGTTGCTGGTCCTGCTGCTGGTGGTGATGCACCTGCTGCTGCTGCAGAAAAAACATCATTTGATGTAATCTTGAAAGAAGCTGGTGGTCAGAAATTAGCAGTTGTAAAACTTGTTAAAGACTTAACTGGTTTAGGTTTGAAAGAAGCTAAAGACTTAGTTGACGGTGCACCAAAAGAATTAAAAGCTGGTGTTGCTAAAGACGAAGCAGAAGCTCTTAAAAAACAATTAGAAGAAGCTGGAGCAGTAGTTGAAATTAAGTAATCACTTAATTTAGCTAAGCTAAAAATGTATTAGACACCGACTGAAAATGTTGGTGTCTTTACCTGTTTATAAACATCTCATTTTGTTTGGTTAATGAGATTGTTTAAAACCCAAACCAAACAAATAGTTTATTCTTAAACTAAAATCTTTTAGTCCATTGGCAAAGACAGTCGAACAAAGAGTAAATTTTGCAACTAGTAAGCACATTATAGATTATCCGGATTTTCTGGATGTGCAATTGCAATCATTCAGAGAATTTTTCCAGATAGATACCACTTCAGACGATCGCTCTAGCGAGGGTTTGTTCAAAGTGTTTGCTGAAAACTTTCCAATAACAGATTCAAGAAATATCTTTGTATTAGAGTTTCTTGATTATTTTGTTGATCCGCCACGTTACGATATACATGAGTGTATTGAGCGTGGATTAACCTACAATGTTCCATTAAAGGCAAAGCTAAAGCTTTCTTGTAATGACGTAGAACATGAAGACTTTGAAACGATCATTCAGGATGTGTACCTAGGTACTATTCCTTATATGACACCAAAAGGTACATTTGTAATTAACGGTGCGGAACGTGTTATCGTTTCTCAGTTACACCGTTCTCCGGGAGTGTTCTTCGGCCAAAGTCGTCACACTAACGGAACCAAATTGTATTCTGCACGTGTTATCCCGTTCAAAGGTTCATGGATCGAGTTTGCTACTGACGTTAACAACGTGATGTATGCTTACATCGATCGTAAGAAAAAATTCCCGGTTACCACTTTATTACGTGCAATTGGTTACGATTCTGATAAGGACATCTTAGAACTTTTTGATCTTGCTGATGAAGTAAAAGTTAGCAAATCAGGTTTAAAGAAATACATCGGTCGTAAACTTGCTGCAAGAGTTCTAAAGAAATGGGTTGAAGATTTTGTAGATGAAGATACAGGTGAGGTAGTTTCTATCGACCGTAATGAAGTGATTCTTGAAAGAGAAACCGTTCTAGAAGACGAACACATCGATATGGTTATCGAAGCTGGCGTAAAAAGCATTATCCTATCTAAAGAAGATGGTGCAAGTCAGGCAGATTATACCATTATTTATAATACATTACAAAAAGATACCTCAAACTCAGAAAAAGAAGCAGTTGAAAACATCTATCGTGCTTTGCGTAACGCAGAACCACCTGATGAGGAAACTGCCCGTGGTATCATTGACCGTTTATTCTTCTCGGATAAACGTTACGATTTAGGGGATGTTGGTCGTTACCGCATCAACCGTAAATTGAAAATGAATACTCCTGATGAGGTTAAAGTATTAACAAAGGCAGATATTATCGCAATTGTTAAATACTTAATCAAATTGATTAACTCTAAAGAAGAGGTGGATGATATTGACCACTTATCAAACCGTCGTGTACGTACGGTAGGTGAGCAGTTATATGCACAGTTCGGTGTTGGTTTAGCCCGTATGGCCAGAACAATCCGTGAGCGTATGAACATCCGCGATAATGAGGTGTTTACACCAACTGATTTGATTAACGCCCGTACGTTATCATCAGTAATCAACTCTTTCTTTGGTACAAACCAGTTGTCTCAGTTCATGGACCAAACAAATCCATTGGCAGAGATTACACACAAGCGTCGTTTATCAGCCTTAGGCCCAGGTGGTCTTTCGCGTGAGCGTGCTGGTTTCGAGGTTCGTGACGTTCACTATACGCACTACGGTCGTTTGTGTACTATCGAAACACCTGAGGGACCAAACATTGGTTTGATTTCATCACTTTGTGTGCATGCTAAAATCAATAACTTAGGTTTTATCGAAACACCTTACAAACGTGTTGAAGATGGTAAAGTTGTTGTTAATTCAGACGTTATTTATTTATCTGCAGAAGATGAGGATGGTAAAACTATCGCTCAGGCCAATGCAGAGTATGATGACAGTGGTGTGTTTACAACTCCACGTGTCAAGGCACGTTATGAGGGTGACTTCCCGATTATTGAGCCTGAGAAATTAGACTTAATGGACGTTGCACCTAACCAGATTACGTCAATTGCTGCTTCGTTAATCCCGTTCCTGGAACATGATGATGCGAACAGGGCGTTGATGGGATCAAACATGCAACGTCAGGCCGTACCTTTGTTGCGTCCTGAAGCGCCGATTGTTGGTACAGGTTTGGAAGGTCGCGTTGCACGTGACTCGAGAACTTTGATCAACGCTGAAGGTGATGGAGTTGTAGAATATGTAGATGCTAATGAAATTACCATTAAATATGAACGCGATGAGAATGATCGTTTAGTTTCATTTGAAGGTGATAGCAAAACTTACCGTTTAATCAAATTTAAAAAAACCAATCAGAATACTTGTATTAACTTGAAACCTATTGTTAAAAAAGGTCAGAAAGTTACTAAAGGACAAGTTCTGTGCGAAGGTTATGCAACTGAAAATGGTGAGTTGGCATTGGGTAGGAACTTGAAAGTGGCATTCATGCCTTGGCAAGGTTTCAACTTTGAGGATGCGATTGTAATCAATGAGCGTATCGTTCGTGATGACGTTTTCACTTCATTGCATATTGAAGAGTTTGAGTTAGAAGTACGTGATACTAAACGTGGAGAAGAGGAATTAACACCAGATATCCCGAACGTTTCTGAAGAGGCTACAAAAGACCTGGATGAAAACGGTATTATCCGTGTTGGTGCTGATGTAAAAGAAGGTGATATTTTAATTGGTAAGATTACACCGAAAGGCGAATCTGATCCTTCACCTGAAGAAAAATTACTACGTGCTATCTTTGGTGATAAAGCAGGTGACGTTAAAGATGCGTCTTTAAAAACACCTCCTTCAATCCAGGGTGTGGTAATTGATACCAAGTTATTCAGCCGTGCTAAGAAAACGACAAAAGCTGAAGAAAAATCAGCTATTGAGAAGTTAGATAAAAACTATAACAACGCAACTGATAAATTGAAAAATGAATTGGTTGATAAATTGTTCACTATTGTAAATGGCAAAACATCTCAGGGTGTTTTCAATATCTACAAAGAACTATTGGTTGCTAAAGGCGCTAAATTTACTCAGAAAATTTTAACAGACATCGACTATAATCACATCAGCCCAAACAAATGGACTACTGATGATGATAAAAACGAGATGATTAAACTGTTGCTTCACAATTACGGTATCCGTGTTAACGAAGAACTTGGAGCTTACAAACGCGATAAATTCGCGATCAGTGTAGGTGATGAGCTTCCATCGGGAATCGTACAAATGGCAAAAGTTTATGTTGCTAAAAAACGTAAATTAAAAGTAGGTGATAAAATGGCGGGTCGCCACGGTAATAAAGGTATCGTTGCACGTATTGTACGTGATGAAGATATGCCTTTCTTAGCTGATGGTACTCCGGTTGATATCGTGTTGAACCCGCTGGGTGTACCTTCACGTATGAACCTTGGTCAGATTTATGAAACTATTCTGGCTTGGGCTGGTCAGGAATTGGGTGTTAAATTTGCTACTCCGATTTTTGATGGTGCTACTCATGATGAGGTAGAAGAGTGGATTGCTAAAGCAGGCGTTCCTGCTTCAGGAAAAACCTACCTGTATAATGGTTTAACTGGTGAGCGTTTCGATCAGACTACAACAGTAGGTATTATGTACATGCTGAAATTAGGTCACATGGTTGACGATAAGATGCACGCCCGTTCAATCGGACCATACTCATTAATTACACAGCAACCATTGGGTGGTAAAGCCCAATTTGGTGGTCAGCGTTTTGGTGAGATGGAGGTTTGGGCATTAGAGGCATTCGGTGCCGCTAATATTCTTCAGGAGATCTTAACCGTTAAATCGGATGATGTAATCGGAAGAGCTAAAACCTACGAAGCCATTGTTAAAGGTGAGAACCTGCCAACTCCTGGTGTACCAGAATCGTTCAACGTATTGGTACATGAGTTACGCGGTTTAGGTTTAGATATTACGTTAGATTAACTAAGGTAGAAGGTAAAAAGGTAGAAGGTTGAGGGTTTAAACGCCCAAACCTTCCACTTTTCTACCCTCAGCCTTTAACCTTATACAAGAGATATGTCTTACAAAAAGGATAATAAATTAAAAAGCAATTTCACATCTATCACGATTAGCTTATCGTCTCCTGAAATTATTCTGGAACGTTCAAGCGGTGAGGTGTTGAAACCGGAAACCATTAACTACCGTACTTACAAACCTGAGCGTGATGGTTTGTTTTGCGAGCGTATTTTCGGTCCGGTAAAAGATTACGAATGTCATTGCGGTAAATACAAACGTATCCGTTATAAAGGTATTGTTTGTGATCGTTGCGGTGTTGAGGTAACTGAAAAGAAAGTACGTCGTGAGCGTATGGGGCACATCGCTTTGGTGGTTCCTGTAGCACATATCTGGTACTTCCGTTCGTTACCTAATAAAATCGGTTATTTATTAGGTTTACCTACTAAAAAATTAGATTTAATTATCTATTACGAGCGTTACGTAGTTATTCAGTCAGGCTTAATGGCTGATGAAGGTATCAACTATATGGACTTCCTTACAGAAGAAGAATATTTAGATATCTTAGATAAATTACCTAAGGAAAACCAATACCTGGATGATAAAGATCCTAATAAATTCATCGCCAAAATGGGTGCTGAAGCATTAGAAGATTTATTAAAACGTATTGATTTAGATACTTTATCTTATGACCTACGTCACCAGGCTGCTAACGAAACTTCTCAGCAACGTAAAAACGAGGCTTTAAAACGTCTTCAGGTTGTTGAAGCTTTCCGTGGTGCTAATACACGTATTGAGAATCGTCCTGAATGGATGATTGTTAAAATCGTTCCGGTTATTCCACCAGAATTACGCCCTTTAGTTCCATTAGAAGGTGGCCGTTTCGCTACTTCAGATTTAAATGATTTATACCGTCGTGTAATTATCCGTAACAACCGTTTAAAACGTTTGATCGAGATTAAAGCACCAGAGGTAATTTTACGTAACGAAAAACGTATGTTACAGGAAGCTGTGGATTCGTTATTCGATAACTCTCGTAAGGTTAATGCGGTTAAAACTGAAGGTAACCGTGCCTTAAAATCACTTTCAGATATTCTGAAAGGTAAACAGGGTCGTTTCCGTCAGAATTTATTAGGTAAACGTGTGGATTATTCAGCTCGTTCGGTAATTGTTGTAGGGCCTAGCCTTAAATTACACGAGTGCGGTATTCCTAAAGATATGGCTGCTGAGCTTTACAAACCGTTCATTATTCGTAAGATGATTGAGCGTGGTGTAGTAAAAACAGTTAAATCTGCCAAGAAAATTGTTGATAGAAAAGATCCGTTGGTTTGGGATATCTTAGAAAATGTGTTAAAAGGTCACCCGGTATTACTAAACCGTGCACCTACGCTACACAGACTAGGTATTCAGGCATTCCAGCCAAAATTAATTGAAGGAAAAGCAATCCAGTTACACCCACTAGTGTGTACTGCATTCAACGCCGATTTTGATGGTGACCAGATGGCTGTCCACTTACCGTTAGGTAACGCAGCAATTTTGGAAGCCCAGGTATTAATGCTTGCAGCACACAACATCTTAAACCCTGCAAACGGTACGCCAATTACAGTACCTTCTCAGGATATGGTTTTGGGTCTTTATTATATTACTAAAGGCCGTAGAACTGATGATAGCAGAGTTGTAAAAGGTCAGGATTCTAATTTCTACTCTCCGGAAGAAGTTATTATCGCTTATAACGAAAAAGAATTAGACTTACACGCATTTATCAAAGTAAGGGTAAATGTGAAGCAAGCCGATGGTTCTATCGTTAATAAGTTAACTGAAACCACTGTAGGTAGAGTATTATTCAACCAGATGGTTCCTGATGAAGTTGGTTACATCAATGAATTATTAACTAAAAAATCGCTGAGAGATATTATCGGTGAGGTAGTTAAAATGACAGGTATGGCCCGTTCATCTCAGTTCTTAGATGATATTAAAGAATTAGGTTTCCGCATGGCATTCCAGGGAGGTTTATCGTTCAACTTACAGGACGTAAACATTCCGGTAGAAAAACATACTTTATTAGAGCAGGCTGCTAACGAAGTTGAAGAAGTAAGAAACAACTATAACATGGGTTTCATTACAAACAACGAGCGTTACAACCAGATCATCGATATTTGGACCCGTATCAACAACAGGTTAACTACATTCGTAATGAATCAGTTATCCAGCGATAACCAGGGTTTCAACTCTGTTTATATGATGCTTGATTCAGGAGCCCGTGGTTCTAAAGAGCAGATTCGTCAGCTTTGCGGAATGAGGGGATTGATGGCAAAACCTCAGAAATCAGGTTCAGGTGGAGATATCATCGAAAACCCGATCTTATCAAACTTTAAAGAAGGTTTATCTGTATTAGAGTACTTTATCTCTACCCACGGTGCGCGTAAAGGTTTGGCGGATACGGCGTTAAAAACGGCGGATGCGGGTTACTTAACCCGTCGTTTACATGATGTTGCGCAGGATATGATCGTTAACGATGTGGATTGTGGTACTTTAAGAGGTATGTACACTACGGCACTTAAAGATAATGAGGATATTGTTGAGCCATTATATGACAGGATTTTAGGCCGAACTTCATTACATGATGTTTATAATCCTCTGGATAATACATTATTAATTGGTGCCGGTGAAGATATCAACGAAGATGTTGCCAAATTAATTGATGAATCTCCGTTAGAAGGAATCGAAATTCGTTCGGTATTGACTTGTGAAGCTAAACGTGGTGTTTGTGCATTATGTTACGGACGTAACCTGGCTTCAGGTAAACGCGTTCAAAGAGGTGAAGCAGTTGGTGTAATTGCAGCACAATCAATCGGTGAGCCGGGTACACAGTTAACGCTTCGTACCTTCCACGTGGGTGGTACTGCATCGAACATTGCTGCAGAATCAAACATCGTAGCTAAGTTTGATGGTGTTATCGAGTTTGAGAATATCCGTACCGTTGATACTCAAACTGAAGATGGTAAAGTACAGGTTGTATTAGGCCGTTCAGGTGAGTTTAGAATTGTTGAACCAGGAAGCGGTAGAGTTATCGTTACCAACAACATTCCATACGGTGCTTTCTTGTTCGTTAAAGAAGGAGACAAAGTAGCTAAAGGTGATAAGATTTGTTCATGGGATCCATATAACGCGGTTATCATCTCTGAGTTTGCAGGTAAGGCACAATTCGATGCGATCATCGAAGGTGTAACTTTCCGTGAAGAATCAGATGAGCAAACTGGTCACCGTGAAAAAGTAATTATCGATACCCGTGATAAAACTAAAAACCCTTCTGTTCAGATTGTTGACAAAAAAGGAGAGTTCATTAAAGGTTATAACATCCCGGTAGGTGCCCACGTTTCAGTTGATGAAGGTGAAACGATCCAGACTGGTCAGATCATCGCGAAGATTCCTCGTGCAACTGGTAAAACCCGAGATATTACGGGTGGTTTACCTCGCGTAACAGAGTTATTTGAGGCACGTAATCCTTCAAACCCGGCAGTAGTAACTGAGATTGATGGTGTGGTAACATTAGGTGGTGTTAAACGTGGTAATCGTGAGATCACAATCGAATCTAAAGATGGTGAAGTTAAAAAATACCTTGTTCCATTGTCTAAACACATTCTTGTACAGGATAACGACTTTGTGAAAGCTGGTATGCCATTATCAGATGGTTCAATTTCTCCTGCGGATATCTTATCGATTAAAGGCCCTGCAGCGGTTCAGGAATACCTGGTTAACGGTATTCAGGAAGTTTACCGTTTACAAGGTGTAAAAATCAACGATAAGCACTTCGAGGTAATTGTTCACCAGATGATGCAGAAAGTTCACATCGAGGATCCTGGCGATACCATTTTCTTGGAAAATAACGCGGTTGACCGTTGGGATTTTGCAGAAGAGAATGATGCCATGTACGACAAAAAAGTTGTGGAAGATGCAGGTGATTCAAGCGACTTAAAACCAGGTCAGATTGTTTCATTACGTAGATTAAGAGATGAAAATTCTCAATTGAAACGTAAAGATTTAAAACAGATCACGGTGAGAGATGCAAGACCAGCTACAGCAAGTTCTATCTTGCAAGGTATTACCCGTGCATCATTAGGTACTAAATCGTTCATATCTGCGGCTTCGTTCCAGGAAACAACGAAAGTATTAAATGAGGCTGCGATTGCAGGTAAACGCGATAACATGTTGGGATTGAAAGAAAACGTGATCGTTGGTCACTTAATTCCTTCAGGAACAGGTGTTCGTGGATACGAACGAATCATCGTTGGTTCGCAAGAAGAATACGATAAATTATTGGCTTCGAAACAAGAAGAAGTAGAAGCTTAATATAAATTAATTTAAGTTTGAAGGGTTGTTCCATTATTATTGGAACAACCCTTTTTTATTGATATTGTTTTAATGGATAGCCTTTAAACAGTACCTTTAAATCATTATTAACATTATACTATAATCAATACCATGGATGAAAAACAGAACGAAAACCAGTTAAATATTGAACTTTCAGAAGAGATTGCAGAAGGTATTTTTTCCAATTTAGCCATCATTACACATTCGAATACTGAATTTGTACTGGATTTTATACGTGTAATGCCAGGGATTCCAAAGGCAAAAGTGAAATCGAGAATCATACTTACCCCTGAGCATGCAAAACGCCTTTTGAATGCACTTGATGATAACATTCAGAAATTTGAAGCCGTTAACGGCAGGATTAAAACACAGGAGGAACCTCCTTTTCCAATGGGTTTCGGAGGTCCTACAGCACAGGCATAGTCCTTTTTAAATTCTTTTAAACAAATGTTTGCATGCTATGTTAGCATAGTATACATTTGTGTCATAACCATATATAAATGAAAAAAATTTTATTGAGCGTATTACTGTCTGCTCCACTTTGGGTTTTGGGGCAGGGTTTTCAGGTTAATTTACAGGGACAAAAACAAATTGGTATGGCGGGCGCAGGTTCGGCTTTACCATTAGATGAAGCTTCTGTATTCTACAATCCTGGAGCAGTAAGTTTCTTAGAAAACAACTCCATTTCAGCAGGCGTTAACCCTTTACTTTTTAAATCGGCTTTCAGATTAAGTGGATCAAACTTAACAGAAGAAGTAAAAAATAAAATTGCCCCGCCGTTCGAAGCTTATGCAGTTTGGGGACCTAAATCTAACAAATGGAAACTGGGATTGGGTGTTTATACCCCTTTTGGTGGAATGGTAGATTGGGGTAATGATTGGTCGGGCCGTTATGCGCTTACTTCATTAAACCTCAAAGCCATCTATTTTCAACCCACCTTAAGTGTTAAGATTACAGATCGTATCGGTATAGGTGCCGGATTTGTTTACAATCATGGTGAAGTGAACCTTCAACGTGCGCTTCCAGTTAATTTCCCTGATGGCCGATCTGGCCATGCTACTTTAGAGGGTACTGGTAAAGGTTATGGCTGGAATGCAGGTTTATACATCAAAACCTTAAGTAATATTTCATTTGCAATTGTACACAAATCGAAAGTAATCACCAAGCTAGACGGTGGAACCGCAGAATTTGATGTGCCTAATTCTCTTAGGAGCTCATTCCCTGCAGGAAATACTTTTAATGCTGAATTACCTTTACCTGCAACTACTACGTTAGGTATTGGCATCCCGCTATCTAAAAGTACAACTTTGGCATTTGATGCCAGTTGGGTTCAATGGCATATTTATCAGGAGTTGGCATTTGACTATGCTACCAATACCTCTGCTTTGGCAGATACCAAATCAGCTCGTAAATATCGTGATGGATCATCATTTAAACTAGGTATTAATCATCAGGCTTCTGAGAAGCTTGCTTTAAGAGCAGGTGTTGGCTACGCTTTTTCTCCTGTACAGGATGGTTATGTAACCCCTGAAGCGCCAGATGCAGACCGTTATATTTTAAGTGCAGGTTTAGGTTATACCCCTACGAGACATTTTGAAGTAAATGCTTCCTTCTTTTTCGAAGATGTGAAAGAAAGAAAACAGAAAAACATTGAAACAGGATTGGATGGAACCTTTAAAACATTGGTTTATGCTCCAGGTCTTTCATTAACTTATAAATGGTAGGAGATATTGATATGAAAAAAATTATATTAAATAGTTTTGTTGCTGCTACTATATTATTTGCAGCTTCGTGTAAACCTGAGATAGAAACGCCGGCAGGAACAAGTGCTGGTTCTGCTAATTTCAGTAAATATATTGCGGTTGGTAATTCATTAACATCGGGCTTTGCCGATGGTGGTTTATATCTTGAAGGACAAAAGGTTGCCTATCCCAATTTGATTGCAGCAAAAATGGCCTCAGTAGGTGGTGGAAGTTTTACTTCTCCTTTCTTTACTGATGCTCAGGCAAATGGGTCAGGATATTTAACTTTATCTGCTTTGGTAAATGGAACGCCAACGCTAAATAATGTAACTACCAATCTGGCCTACCGTGATGCAACTCATTTAACTAAGTATACTGGCGAGGTTCAAAATTTAGGTATCCCTGGAATGCGCGTAGACCTTGCATTTTCAGCTGCATATGCGGCTGTAAATCCATACAGCGAGCGTTTATTAACTGATGCTCAATTGGGTTCAACAACTTATTTTCAGTTCATTCAAGGAAGAAACCACACTTTCTTTTCTTTGTGGTTAGGTAATAATGATGCACTTGGATGGGCAACTAATGGTGGTGTAACTGTTGATGCTACGAATGTTTTGACTGATAAATCGACATTTGCATTATTATATTCTAACCTTGTAAATTCGTTGACTGCGGGTGGACAAAAAGGTGTGGTGGGTACAATCCCTGACGTTACAGCAGTCCCTTATTTTAATACGGTTACTGTCGCCGCATTGTTAAATGCTGCCAAGGCCATTAACCCAGCTGCTGCAGCAATTTACATTCAAACCGGAACAAATACGGTAAGGCCCGCTACTGCTGATGATTTGATTCGTTTGCCTTTTCAATCTGCGGGATTATTTGGTGTAGCTAACGCTGCCGGTCTTCCTTATGGATTACACCCGTTAAATCCAATTGCCAACAACTGGGTGTTGGATAAAGATGAGGTTATTAAAGTTAAGGACTATGTTAATAGTTATAACAGCAGTATTAAATCTCTTGCAAGTAGCAAAGGCTTAGCTGTTGCTGATACATATAGTTATCTTAATCTTGTTAAAGCAGGCGTAACTATACAGGGTATAGGCATTAACTCTGCGTTTATTACCGGTGGTGCATTCTCATTAGATGGTATTCATTTAACTCCCCGCGGAAATGCAGTAATTGGTAACGTATTTATAGATGCTATCAATTCTACTTACGGATCGGCCATTCCGACTATCGATATTACTCAGTATAGAGGGGTTAAGTTTCCTAATTAACACGATTTGGCTGATAATAAAAAAGGGTTGACAAGCTTCAACCCTTTTTTATTATCAATTCTCCAATAAGCGCTATTACCTTATTTGTATTCCCCGGCTCAAACCAGTTTATTTCTTCATCTCTCCTGAACCAGGTCAACTGCCTTTTGGCAAATCTCCTGGTATTTTGCTTGATGGCCATAACAGCCTCATTCAAGGAAATCTTATGGTCGAGATAGTCGAAAATTTCGCTATAACCGACTGTATTCAGCGCATTGTGATTTTTGAACTGCATCAATCCTTTCACTTCTTGAACGAGTCCTAAATTAATCATTTGATCTACCCGCTGGTTTATCCTGTTATATAGAATAGCCCTATCGGTGTTTAAACCAATTTTAATTACTTCAAAAGGCCTTTCTTTTTTAGTTGAAGATAACATGGATGATAATTTTCGGCCTGTAGACAGAAAAACCTCCAATCCCCTAATCATTCTCTGGGGATTATTCTGATCGACCTTTGCAAAATATTCCGGATCGCATTCGGCCAATTGTTTTTGAATAACATTGATTCCCTCCATTACGAACTGCTTGTTTAATTTATCACGAATAGATAGATCAATTTCAGGCATTTCGTCCAATCCGTTTAGCAAGGCATTGACGTAAAGTCCAGAACCTCCAACCAAAACGGCAATGTCATTCTTTTCGAATATCTCCTTTAAAACAGCCAGTGCCTGAATTTCAAAGTCTCCTGTGCTAAATAAGTGTTCAACACTATGGGAGTTTATGAAATGATGTTTTACTGCTGCGAGTTCCAGTTCATTTGGCTTTGCCGTACCAATTTCCATTTCACTGAAAAACTGACGCGAATCGGCAGAGAGAATCTCTGTGCCAAAATGCTGGGCTAACTCTATAGCAAGAGCAGTTTTCCCTATAGCAGTAGGTCCGACAATAGAAATTAAAGTTTTTGAAGACATCTGGACATTAGTTAAAAAATAAAAGCTGTCGGTTTGAATACCGACAGCTTTCAATGTTGTTCATTAAATTGAGGTTAATAGTCGTCTTTATGACTATCATCGTCGTAATTGTCATTATCAGAGAATTCGTCTCCGAATTCATCATCACTTTCGCCTTCATCGTTTTCGTCTTTCTCCTCTTCATTGATACCCATTTCACCCATAGCTTCCAGTTCGTCAGTATCTTCGGGTACAAAATTCATCTCATTTAAAAAGTCGAATTCGCTTGCAGTTGCAGTGGCACCACGGGGATCAACCGCAGTCGGACTATTCTGTTCCATGATTTTTGGTGCCTCCCCTGTGCTTTTCGCCAGGAAAGGATATTCAATACTTGGGTCAGCATCTAAAGTGATTTTAATCAGCTCTACATGGAAATCATAGGGGCGATCGAAATTGTAGGTGTAGTAAAATTTTTGATGAGGATCTTCTATGAAACCGCTAAGTTTCGACTTTTCCATTAAAACAACCCGGTCTTTTTTACGTTCGCTTGGTAAATACGCAATTTCATCGCCTTTTAACCAATTGTCGGTACTCACATAAAAAGACGATGGTTTTTCGGCGTTATAACCTGTCGATTTATGAATTGCCTTATGCAAATCTTCGAAGGTTTGGTTTGATTTGATGTCAATTTCCCTAACCACATCGTCAAAATCTTCGAACGTAATTTTAAATTTATAAATAGCCATTTATTGTATTTTCGAACCGTAAAAATAAAGTTAATTTATCTTACCACAAACTCCAAAAGCTTTATTTTAGTGGATTCAGGGAGTATATCTTGTGATTAAATTATTTATTAACAGGATTTAAACCCATTTGTTTTGCCTGATTTAGCATAAAATTAAAGGCTTCTTCGTAGTCATTTTTAATTTCCCCTTCCAGTATTGCCTCTCTGATTGCATTTTTGATGAGGCCTACTTCTTTCCCTGCCTGCAAACCAAAAGTTTCCATAATATCCATACCTGTAATTGGGGGTTGCCAGTTTCTTATTTTGTCACGCTCCTCAACATCTTTAAGTTTCTGCTTTACCAGCTCAAAATTGTTTCTGTATTTGGTTTTTTTGTATTCATTTTTGGTAGTTACATCTGCATTGCACAACAGCATCAAACTTTCGATCTCTTCTCCTGCATCGAAAAGTAATCGTCTAACTGCAGAGTCCGTAACAGTTTCCTGGGCTAAAACGATCGGGCGGAGGTGAAGCTGGACAAGTTTTTGTACATACTTCATTTTTTCATTAAGGGGTAATTTAAGTTGTGCGAAAATCTTAGGAACCATCCTTGCGCCGCGGTCTTCATGTCCGTGAAAAGTCCAGCCATGACCTTCTTCAAAACGTTTCGTGGCTGGCTTGGCAATATCGTGAAGGATTGCTGCCCAGCGTAACCATAAATCGTCCGTAGTTTCGCTGATGTTATCGAGTACTTCCAGCGTATGGTAAAAATTATCTTTATGCCCTTTTCCTTTAATGAACTCCACGCCATGAAGCTCTGCCATTTGAGGGAAAATCAGATGAAGCAACCCAGTATTATAAAGATGTATAAATCCTATAGATGGCTTGGGAGATAATATAATTTTATTCATTTCATCGGTTATGCGCTCCTTTGAAACAATTGAAATTCGCTGTTTCTGACTCTTTATTGCTTCTAAGGCTGCATAATCAATATTGAAATTCAACTGTGAGGCAAATCTTATCGCCCTCAACATACGTAATGGATCATCAGAAAACGTAATCTCCGGATCGAGCGGGGTTCTGATGAGCTTTTCTTCTAAATCCTTTACTCCTTCGAAGGGATCAAGCAATTCTCCGAAATGACCGGCATTGAGGTTTATGGCCAAAGCATTGATCGTGAAATCCCTGCGTAATTGATCATCGGCTAACGTACCGTCCTCTACAATAGGTTTTCTGGAATCTGCGCGGTATGATTCTTTCCTGGCGCCTACAAATTCCACTTCCAGATCCTGTACTTTAATGTTTGCCGTTCCGAAGTTTTTAAATACAGCAACTTTGGTTCCTAATTTTTTGCCTACAGCTTCGGCATAGGCAATCCCACTTCCAACAACAACCACGTCGATATCTTTCGAATTACGGTTTAAAAATAAGTCTCGCACAAATCCTCCGATTACATAAGCTTCGGTTTGGTGTTTATCGGCAATTGACGATAGGGTGTTAAAAATCGGATGTTTTAGGTATTGTTGCATTTGTTGTATGGTACTTGTCGTTCATAACAGCAGGCTTTTAAGGTACAATTATACCACTTGCTGGTTACTTTGTTTGACTATAAGAATTACAAAAATAGTAATTTTACTTGCGAATAAATTCAAACTGCCCACCGGGTGAGAGTTTCATGATTGTGGAAGGTTTTCGCACATTGCGATTTTCCTGTTCAAAATTAACCACGTAATCAACCTGATCAATTAAATCCTGATTGATGTCATCGAAAAATTTTGGAGACGGCTGGCCACTGATATTTGCGGAAGTAGAAACTATAGGTTTTCTGAATCTATTAATTAGCGGGGTGCAAAAATCGTGCTTTACAATTCTGATACCCACGCTACCATCCTGGTTGATCACATTTTCGGCAATGTTTTTTGCACCTGAAAATATAATAGTGAGGGGATTTTCAGCATATTCAATCAGATCATAGGCCACCTCTGGAATTTCAGTTACGTAACTTTGCAATTTACTGTCTACATCAAGCAGCACAATCATGCTTTTTTCAGCGGGCCGATTCTTTATTTTGAGTATTTTCTCAACTGCCTGGGCATTTGTTGCATCACAACCTAATCCCCATATTGTATCAGTTGGATAAAGAATTACACCACCTGCTTTTAATACTTCCAGGGCTTTGTTAATTTCATCTTTAAGCATAACACAAAGGTATTTATAAATGATAAGTTAAATAATGTTAATGCTTAAAATTTAACCTACATTATTTTTAGTTTTATTAACAGATGTCCGATCTGGAATTGACCATTCAGTTTGAGTTATCTAAGTTTTATTTTCTTAACTGAACATAATATATTTGATTTGTAAAATATTTATAATGAGTGTATAAAGCAAAACAAAATGCAATTTTCTGTCGTTAACAGTAAAATAAAAGAATTTGTAAAATTTGTATCAGATATAACTTTTTAGGTTTCAAAATGGTTATATTTATTACAGGTTATTTAAATAAACAAAGCAAATGAAAACAACACAAAAATTATTGATGCTTTTTACAGTTGTATTGGCATTGGCAGGCTGTTCTACACTTCGTACAGCTTCAGATTATGATAAAACTGCAGATTTGAACAGTTATAAAACTTATAACTTTTATGATAAAGGCGTTGCCCGGGTGAAGTTAAATAATCTCGATAAACGCCGCTTAATGGCTGCAGTGGAAGCTGAAATGAATTCTAAAGGATTTGTAAAGGCAGATAAGCCTGATATGCTTGTGAATTTAGTGGTGGTAGCCAGAGAAAAAACTGACTTTTACGGACCAGCATATTACGGTGGCTGGGGTTGGGG
>NZ_LECU01000002.1 GCF_001027745.1 Pedobacter sp. BMA | reverse complement strand
AGAATTTTTTATTTTTTTTGGAGAATTGGCGCGCAGGAATTTCTGCGCGATTATTTCTGCGGCGTTTTCACTTTGTATCATCCTGCGCAGATTTTATTATTGAAAAAATATCTGTGGGATTTTTTTAATCTGGCGGAAATTTTCTTTTCGCAGAATTTTTAATTTTTTGGAGAATTGTCGCGCAGGAATTTCTGCTCTAATATTATTGCGGGGTTTTCGCTTTGTGCCATCTTGTGCAGATTTTATTCAGTAAAATCTACTGCTTAAATTTTTTTACGTTACCAGTAACGTATTTTCCAGATCATATTTGATTTTGTATTATTAATTGGTATTATATTTTCTTTTTAGATCAGCAATAATATGAGCTATTAAAAGATCGCCTCTTAGATCTGTATAGCTATCTAATAGCTGATACCTGGTGCCACTGGCCGAGCCAGCTTTTGTTAAGATATCATCCTCAATAAGTTTGTTTAATAGATATTTTATTTGATTCCTGTTTAGTTGAGAAGAAAGGGTGTCTTCTAATTCTCCAATTTTTAAAGAGCCGTTTTGTAAAGAGAGAGAGATTGTAGAAATTTCACTAACTAAATAACGTTTGCCAATTTTGCTTTCCTCTTCAATCAATTCGTAATAATCATCTCTTAAAACATATTTATTAGTATGCCTAGATGCTTTTTTAATTAAGCCAATGTTCTCTAATTGTGAAACAATTGAGGGCTTTAGATGCTGAAATATCCCGTTTCGAATTTTGCAAAGCGTAATTATTTGCTCTACACCCATTTTTGGTTCTTTATCACTTTCTTGATAGTTTTTAATAAAAATATGAAATGCTTTATCTTGGACTTCCGTTTTTAGATCCAAAGAAACTTGAAACATATCTGATGCACTGTAGTCTGGTTCTGCTTTTCCCTCAGAAAGCATGATTGAAAATATTTTATCAACACCTTGTCCACTTCGCTCTACTAATCCTGTCTTTTCTAAAATCTCAGTCATCAGGCGGCTTCTAGGAGTACTGCTAACAGTCAATAGGTTTTCAATTGTAACACCTTTTGGGAAACCTCCGGGATTAATAATAGATATCTGATTAGGAAACTGCTTGATTACCGATTCGCTTGTAATGGTATAGTCTCTATGAGCGATTGCATTCAGCATGGCCTCACGGATGACTTCTTCATTGAAATCCATAATATCGAAAATATATGCCCCCTGTTGTATTGGGTGTTTTTTGTTAAGTCCTGGTTGGTTGATAAGTTTCCATATTTTATCAATAGCAATAAATAGCGGATCTATAATTTCTTCCCTTGAATCGAAAGGAATTTGCGATATTTTGGATCGGTATTCCCAGATAGTCTTGCTTTGGGGAAGATATTTTTTTATAACATCCGATTTCCCTAACAGAATAAGTCCAGCGTAATTTATTTTATTATCAACCATTAGTTTTAAATCGCTCAATACTTGATCGGTACTCAAGTGTAAAAAAGATGGGTTACGTTGTTTTCTAGAATAAGACGCCTTCATTTTCTCAATCGCATCCTTATCCAAATCGTTTACATTAATCGCCTCACAAATTTTCTCAGAGAAGTCTGGTTCCTGTTCCTGAATAATGGATAGGTACATTTCATCTGACATTCTCTTAAGTTCTTCCCCAACCCTCATTAATGGAACATCATCGAAATATAAGGGTTTCCCAATTGGTCGTGAAGGTATAGTAATTGCAAGAACACGCTTACTACTCTCAAAAAACTCTTGAGTTTTTACTCTTATTCCTAAATCTCTATAAATATCCTGTTCAAGTTTTCCTTTGTCTAAAAAAGCATTGGAACCAACTACTTCATGAGGATGATTGTCTCCAATACCCAGCACCAAATGTCCTCCGTTTTCATTTGCGAGCGCTACAGTATAACCTAAAATACTTCTCCGCTTACCATTATAAGAATAACTGCTCTTAGCTTCTTTAAACTCAACTTTATCTTCGCTTTCTTTGAGAAGTTTTAAATCTGAAATCTGCATTTGGGTATAGGTTTTTATTTTACAAAATAGTTAATATAATACTAAATTGAAACAAAATTCGCGTAAAGAAATTATAGTTTCATTAACTTTATGAAGAATATTGTAATGTATTTGGAAATGCTTAAATTTTATGTTTTAAGAAATTAGTTTTTATGAACTGTACTTGAAACTAGGTTAATTTTACCAATAGTGAACATTCTTTCAGCCTTGGGATAAATGCAACTATTCCTGTCAAAATCAGTTCCGAAACTAAATTTTAGTCATTGAGGAAAAACTGAAGTTAATTTATTCTCTCTATGCAGAAATAAATATGCCTTAAATTGTTGTTTCTGATTATTAACCAATTGGCGGAAAGGTGGTAGATTTCGGTACCTTTGACCATATCGTTTCGGAATTTAGGATCAGTATGCATCGGTCTCAACTGCTCCCATATAATTCCCTGTAGTCAATGCTTTCCTAGAGAATAAATATAAATGTCAATTTCATCAGTTCATATAGCGGCAACTAATCATTGATGCCATTGTCAGAATTTCTCCACTCTTAACCGTTTTAAAATCTATGCTTATGATTTCCATTTGAAATTGCTGATTTTGATTCCATTTTTATCTGGTTTCTGACTGGAAATCATGCCGCGAGATTTAAGGTTCACAGCTAGGAATATATTTTCACTGGTTTGCTCAATTACCAAGGTGGTATGTCGTTTTCCTATTTTGTCGAAAGGGGCAGGGAAGGTATGGAAAATTGGAATGGTATCCTCAGATCCAAAATGTGTGTAATACATATTAAAAAGCTTTACCCGCTGGTTAATATTAAAATCTCGCTGGAGAACTGCGATCATTAGCGCTTTAGATATGTCGAGCGGGTGATCGCTAAACATCACATTTCTGATGGCTGATAAAGCGTTTGAACTTTTGAGAATGAGTTCCTCGGAGCTATTTTTAATCACTTCCAAACGTTGTTCTGCATTGAAGTTTTCTGATTGCAAGATATGCGCAATATCAGATCCATTAAGGTTGTATTCTGAGAATGCGTCCATAAAGTCAGGAACATAATGGTCCAGGAAAATATGTTGTAGCGTAGGGTAATGGGTTTGTAACTGGTGAAAATTTTCTTGCGAGGGGGCAACCATCTCATTCTCTACCAATAATTTCATTTTTTCTTTTCCCAGATCATCAATCTCCTCCATATCGTAATGATAAGGAATTGACTTGATGAGGTGGCCATACGCCTCTTCACTAAGATCCGCTTGGTTAACAAGCGTAAGCATAAAGGTGCTCAAGCTTTCTATTTCGATATGGGGATCTTTTATATTAATTTTTTGCAAGGTTAGCGCCTGAAATATTTCGGACTCATTTAGGTACTCTAGTAGTATTCTATCGAACCCATGTCTTACAAAATAATCGGTGACATTATTCCAGTTGATCGCAATTTTCTTTGCTTTAAATAAGGCCTTGTCCAGGGCGGGAAAGTTCACGTCTGTTAAGGTCGAAATGGGTTGCTGACATTTTAAAATAATGCGTTCACATTGTTCAGGTGTGATTTTAGGATTGTTTAGGAGCAGCAAAAGTTCTTCTTCTTCCTCATATTCATTATTTGGTAAGGCAAGGTAAAGTTCTGAGATATACTGGTCAATTTTATTCTCAACATATGCCTTAAGTGCAGTTATTTTGCTTTGCTGAATGGCAAAATAATTTCGTTGTTCGTAGTTTGGTAAGTCAAAACTATCATCAGTTTTAGCAACTCTTTTGACCATGATATCATTGAGCTTATAGTGTCTTTGATCTATGATTAGCGCTACGAGTTCTTCCGGAGAATCTTCTAAAATCACATCAGTGAACATAATGGAAAGACCGGTAATAATGTTTTTAAGTTGTGCTATATCAGGGATAATGGACAGAAAATTCTTTCTTTTGTCGATCATTTTCAATAGCTGGCTTTTGATCTTTACATCTTTTAGGTCAGCGACATCGGCGTAGGTAAGAATCAGAACAAAGTAGTTTTCGATCTTTTCCCGGGGAAAACCGGATTGGCCAACGAGAAAGCCCAAAACCCCTGGCCAAGCCTTGACCATTCTATGTATAAACAAAGCGATTTGCTCACCTGTTTCAACGTAACCATCCAAAAAACTAACCCCATATTCATTGGCGTCATTTAGCTGAGAAAAAAGATGATCGAGATGATTTTCGTAGCCCTCGCTAGAGAGCATAAAGTCCAAAAGACTGAAGTTTAGTAGATATTGATTTGCAAATTCATTTGGTCTGAACTTTTTGATTACGTTTTCAAACTTATTGATCTGGCTTTGATAGTCAGAGGAAATCTGACTTTTTGCATTGAGAACAAATGCACGGTCATTCTTGGTGATACTGCCCTCGTAGAATAATGATATATAATCAAGGTAGTCTTCATCAATATAACCAGCCCGAAGCAAAATACTTAATAACAACCCTTTTTTTTCCTTACTCTCGAGTAAGCCATGATTGGCAGAATTGCTCAGGATTTCTTTTAAACTGGCCTGTCTAATTACAGATTTCTGTTTTTCCAAAAGATCATTTTCCACTTTAAGTTGTTCTTCCTTTGAACTAAAAATGCCCTCGGCTAAACTAAGTCGTTCCTCAAAACTAGTTTCTTCGTCGACTTCATATTGAAAATCATCAAAGGAAAAGTTTGCCAAGGCGTCCCGCCTATGCCAGTAAGGATTGGAATAAAAGTTAAATACATAATACCTGAAATTACCTTTTTTAAAATATTCGAATGCTTCCTCATCTGCTGCATCTTGAATACTATAATCCTTTCCTTTAAATTCGAAATGTCCGAAATTATCCACCTTGGATGCAAAATGGGCTGTATATAAAAGGCGAACTTCATCCGCACTTCGCATCATGGTCTTTTGCAAGCCATTGATGGTATCCTTATTTGATTTGATCTTATTATCCAGTTTAGCAATGCTGCTGATAACGTAGTTTGATCGCTGATGCAACAGCCGATAAAGTTCGCCCTCATTATTTCCTAACAAGACGAAATCATCAGGCCATAGATTTTTGTAAACAAGTATGGCCAATAGTTTATCTCTATCAAGCGCGGCATCCAGCAGCCCGCTGTAAATGGCATATTCATTCATTACATTGTAAAGAAGGCGCATATCATCGATGAAAAGGGATACATCATCAATGAGGTCTTTGGAAATTTTGTAATCATTCTTCTCCACGATGGCAGCAAGCTTGTCATTGGAGTTTGAACTGTTGATGACAGGAATAACAGGGATAATGAAGTCGAAGAATTTTGTACGATCCTTATTCTGGAACATTTCATCACGGACAGCATAGATGAACACGACCTGTTTATTTTTTATTTTTTTGGAATTATTAATCAACAGGTTCAGCTCTCTGAGCTTGGTGAAGATTTCTGATTGCCGAAATCGATCCAGGTCCTCGATAATTACCACTGAATAAGGAGTCACTTCAAAGAAATAAAGGATTTCGTCGAGGTGGTTGTTCAGAATCGACTTACTAATGCCCTTATCAATTTCAATCTCCGCCTCCTGAAATTTGACCTTGCTGATTCTAAGGCTATAAAATATTTTTACAGATCGAAAAATTGCAACTGTCATTGCGGCAATGAAACCGGCCAGAGATACCCAATGAAATATTTTTTTACCAGTAGCCGGCAGTTCTAATAAAAGGAGGGAATAAAAGCGCTCAGGATAAAATAAATTAAAGCCGAAGGCAATGGCAAAAATTAGTCCTGCAGTAATGTAAAATAGCGCCTTTCGGTTGAAACTTTTAATCTTCTTAAACCTTGAATCAGGAATTTTGCTGTCCTCCTCATGGTAGAATATTTGTTGTAGAATGCTAAGCTCGATAAGTCGTAAAATATCATCGGAAGTTTTATCCTTTTTATCACTCCCTGCCGGTTCTACCCCGCCTGGAGTATCTTTTACCTCTGCATTTTCTTCTTTAAAGGTTGCAAGTGAGATATCGAGAAAAACATAATCTTTATTAGTATTCGCTTGCTTAAAGGTTTTCAATATACTACTCTTGCCGGAACCGTATGGGCCGGTCAGCGCGATATTGTAGATGGCTTTTTCTTTTCGGTTGTCCAATGCCCATTTCAAAGCATCAAGATACTGGTCGGCATACGCATCACCTATTGGGGAGAGAGAATGATAAATGTCAGACTTGTCTTCTTGTTCAATCAATTGAGCACGCTGAACGAAATCTATTTTACGGGAAAGCCAATTGTTTACCTTTATGGAAAGGTCCAGCAGGAGTTTGTTCATGGGAATGGAAATGTGAGCATTATTTTCTGGATCCAATATATGAAAAAAGAGATAAATATCTCCGGGTTATTCTACCTGAATTTCCACACCAACTATGAGCAATTTTGTAAGAACTTAACTTCAGAGAAGTTAAGGATATACGTTAAATTCTTAAGGCACCTGGTAAGGTGTTATTGGTCTTAATCTTTAGCAGCAAGCTGGTAGTCAATTCTCATAAACATGTTCAGTCACAACTACGGGTAAAATAATATTTCAAAAAATGTACCTAATTAATAGAATAATTCAGCTCTAGAGATATGCAAGATCTCCAATTACAACGAAAAAGTAATCATTACAACGCTTAAAGATATTGATAAATTGGAAATAGGTTTAGTACAGTTAATCCTGATTTAGGTTAGCTTTATTTTTCTATATCTAATATAAAAGATAGACAGATCGTGCCATCGGGTCACGTCATAAAATAACGACATTACGTTCGGAAGTACCACTTTCCCATTTCTTAACCCATCACTTTTGCTTTTTAAATCTTTGATTATGATCAGACAGAAAAAAGTGTTTGCCCCAAGACCAAGAACCAAGCCTGGCTCGACTGTTTATTACCGGGAATTAAGACTGAACCTGCGTAAGACAATTGCCAATATCCCCTTACCGGAAAGTGCAATCGAAAAGCCTAGTTTCTCAGTGCACCAACAAAAGTAAATACCCACAAATTCGAGTGACCTACAGGAATACTTTAACCACGCAGGTGTTTTGCAAGATGTATTTTTGTATACACAAAAAAATCTTGCGCCCTTGAGGTCGGGCATTTTCTCGAAACTCGAAAATGCTGAAATCAAATTAAAAAGCAAGATTATGCCAAGGAAGAAATCCAAAACTCCGGAGCAGCTTTTGACTCATCCTATCATTATCAGGGTCAATGAAAATACCTATAAACGATTGGAAAAAATTCTGCTGCATAGCAATTGTCAATCGATAGGAGAGGTTGCAAGAAATATTCTGTCAAAGGAAAAAATCCTCATGTTGACCAGGGATATTACCATGAATGCACCAATGGAAGAACTTGCTTCCATACGGAAAGAACTTCGGTCAATTGGGATAAATATCAATCAGCAAACCCGGCATTTCCATACATCGGAAAATGAGGCGCAACGGTCTTTTTATTTTATGCGGACCAGCGACCTATATAAAAATGTTGGTCAAAAGGTAGATAGGTTATTGGAACTGGTAACTAAAATGTCAATGAAATGGTTGCGAGGATATTAACTGGGAGCAGCATCCGGGGACTAATCAATTACAATGAATCCAAAGTTAATATTGGAACGGCAACACCTATCCTTGCCAGCAAGTTCGGGTTGGACATTGAACAACTAGAGCTTCGGCATAAGGTAGCAAGGTTTGAGCATTTAACTAAGCTTAACAGCAGAGTGAAAACTAACGCAGTCCACATTATGCTCAACTTCGATCCGACTGAAATCCTGGCAATAGAAAAAATGCAAATTTTAGCAGTGGAGTATATGAATGGGATCGGGTTTGGTGAGCAGCCTTTTCTGGTGTATAAGCATGAAGATGCGAACCATCCGCACATTCATATTGTCACTACCAATGTGAAAGCGGATTCGACCAGGATTGATCTTCACAATATTGGTAAAGTACTATCAGAAAAGACTAGAAAGGAGCTCGAGATGAAATATAATCTCATTAGAGCTGAGGGCCATGGCAAAGAACTGCAAATCACGCCAATTAACATTGACATGGCTAATTATGGAGAGAAACAAACCAAAAGATCAATTTATAATGTAGTCACGGCCGTATTGAGAAGTTATAAGTTTACCTCGTTTTCAGAATATAATGCAATACTAAAATGCTTCAATGTTATTGCTGACCGTGGACCAGAAGATTCAGTAATGTTTGCAAAAAAGGGGCTTGTTTATTCGATTTTGGATTCTGACGGTGTGCGTATCGGTATACCTTTTAAGGCCAGTTCATTTGCAGGGAATCCGATATTAACAAAGATTGAAAGTAAGTTCAAATTAAACCTTGAAAAAAGGAAAAATCATGCTGAATCGTTGAAACACATTATCCTTGAGCAGGTTAAAAAGATAAATGGGTCGACCTCAAAACAATTGATCGACAGGTTGGGGAAAAAGGGAATTTCACTGATATACCGGCAAAATAACGAGGGTAGAATATATGGACTAACCTATGTCGACCACAATACCAGGTGCGTATTTAATGGAAGTGATCTTGGCAAACAGTTCAGTGCAAAAGCAGTCCTGGAAATATTGAAAAAACCTGAAGCTCAATTATCGGAGCCTACAAACCGAAATACCAAAACCAGAACTAATCAATCTCCGGATTCCTCATTTTTGGGAGATGATCATGATAAATCATCGGGAGATGGACTTTTACACTTTTTGTTTGAGAAACCGGTCTCGGATCCAGGCTCGCCATTGATGCGCATTAGAAAGAAGAAGAAGAAAAAAGCAGTTTCAAAAAATAGGGATTTATCAAATAACATATAAAATTATGAATACTGGTGAAGATACTCAGGGGCTTAGAAAAATACTCGACTTAAGCAGAATGATCAGTGTTTTTCTACTGTCTATGCATTTTTACATCCGGTTTTTCCAGATGTTTAAAAGCTGGGAATGGAATTCAGAGATTACAGATCGGATAGTGGGCCAGCTGGCTAGACTTGCAATTTTTGATGGCTGGTGGCTAGCTAAGTTTGCTGCACTCTTGTTTCTTGCTATATCATTGCTTGGTGTAAAGGGAAGGAAAGATGAAAACATATCCTTTAAAAAGATCTATCTATGCATGGGGGCAGGGCTATTGCTATATTTCTGTGGCATCTTTTTTTTGTATTTACCTTGGTCGGATTCATTATTGATTGGACTTTATTCTCTGGTAACCATCATCGGCTTTCTTTTGATTTTGGCTGCAGGTACCTGGATTTCAAGAAGAATTAAGCAAAGTTTGGTAAAAGACATATTCAATTCGGAAAATGAAACCTTTCCCCAGGAAGAAAGGCTACTCGAAAACGAATATTCTGTAAACCTTCCTGCTAGATACAATTATAAGGGCGAAATACGTGATAGCTGGATCAATCTCATTAATCTGTTCCGGGGATTGTTGGTCGCAGGAACACCGGGGGCTGGAAAATCATATTTCGTGATCCGTCACCTGATCGACCAGCTAATCGGGAAGGGGTTCAGCATGTTTATTTATGACTTTAAGTACGACGACCTTTCCGTAATTGCTTATAACTGCCTGCTCAAATATATTGGCCGGTATAAAGTTAAGCCGAAGTTTTACGTGATAAATTTTGATGACCTCAACCGTACTCATCGTTGCAATCCGCTTGATCCTGCCGCTATGACCGATATTACAGATGCCACAGAAGCGAGCAGAACCATAATGATGGGCTTGAACCGCGATTGGATCAAAAAGCAGGGCGACTTCTTTGTAGAAAGCCCAATTAATTTCCTCACCGCCATTATCTGGTACCTGAGAAAATACAAGGATGGAAAATACTGCACACTGCCACATGTGATTGAACTAATGCAGGCCGACTACGAACAACTTTTTAATGTGCTTCAGCAGGAGGACGAAATAAAGGTATTGATCAATCCGTTCATTAGCGCCTACCGGAATGAAGCGATGGCGCAACTGGAGGGCCAAATTGCATCGGCAAAAATTGGGCTGGCAAGACTTTCTTCGCCGCAATTGTATTATGTTTTGAGTGGGAATGATTTCACCCTCGATGTGAACAATCCTGAAGAGCCTAAAATCATCTGCGTAGGCAATAATCCACAAAAGCTGCAAGTCTATGGCGCAGTACTTTCACTTTACATTTCCAGGATGATTAAACTTGTGAACCAAAAAGGCAAATTGAAAAGCGCACTGATTTTTGATGAATTTCCCACAATATTTTTCAATAATATGGATAGCCTTATCGCAACTGCCCGTAGTAACAAGGTAGCCACGGCTTTAGCCGTGCAGGACTTTAGTCAGTTAAAAAAGGATTATGGTGCGGAGCAATCTGAAGTCATCACCGGAATTGTTGGGAACATAATAGCAGGTCAGGTTACTGGTAGTACGGCCAAAACGCTGAGCGAGACTTTTGGTAAAATAATGCAGGATCGGCAATCTAAAAGTATTAACAGCAGTGACATATCCATATCCCAAAGTACCCAACTCGATTACGCTATACCAGCTTCCAAGATTTCATCTCTTTCTTCCGGGGAATTTGTCGGAATGGTTGCAGACAATCCCGAAGAAAAGATCATCCTCAAAATGTTTCACTGTGAAATCCAGAATGATCATGATGCAATAGCAAGAGAGGAAAAACAGTATAAACCAATACCTATTGTTAAACAGGTAAGTATAGATGAGATTAAAGAGAATTATGAAAATATAAAGTCTCAGATTGATGACTTGCTTAAATCAGAAGTTGCAATTGAAAGTAAAGAAAACAATATTGGAAAAGGTAAAGCATCTAATAAAGTAAGCGATGGAATAAAATCGAAGAAGAAGGCGGCTGGGAAGAGCAAGGAAAAACCTAAGACCACAATGTCACTTTAGATACTATTAAGCAATGCTTTTCCATTGCAAAGCTATGGCCTGTCCCAAATAGAAAAGTGTTTGTTCAAAAGTTTAGTTAATTCAAAAATGTTGCGACAACATGAATGCGTGTTTTGAAAATTTATCATTTATGATTTAAACACTGAGCCATCGATATAGCAATATGGAGTTCTTTATATTGTACACCAAGTTGTAATATAGTGATCAAATAATCACTTTTCATTCCCATTATTGCTCGTTTGAACTGGGTTTCCAAAGATTCAGGTAGATCCATTTCCCTAATCAATTCTAAGAAGGAAACTTCTTGGAAAGCGTTACTAATTACCTCTTTTAAATCTTTCTCAAAGTGCCAATTTTGGCAAGCTACTTTCATTTCGCCGAATGTTGAATACGGACTTATATTAATGTCGGTTTCGCAAATGATGTGGTTAGCCAATGTTTCATTGTCAGCATTATTTGAAATATTTAAGATGACGGTGATAAAGCTTAAATAACGTTCCATGCTTGCTTTCCAGTTGATTTTCCAAAAATCAAAATGAAAAAGTCTTTCCACAAAATCATGATCCCAGACTAGCCTTGAACGAATGCCGTCTAGTGCGTTGCTGATTGCTATCTTGCAGGAGTACGGTTCTTTAATCTTAAATAGTGCCATCAAAGTTGGTATAGCATACCAACTTCCTGAGCGCTCGACACCTTTGCATATTTCTATAATTTCTGAAGGTTTGTCAGCTATCCTAAGCTCTTGAATGACAATTGATTCTTTTGCCCCATCTTCGTCTTCAAAATTACCATTGATCATCATTGTAACTAAATTTCTTGCTTCGAGAGTCATATTGCTATAGATTTTTTTTGGTATTCCCTTAGGTTAATCCTAAGATCAACCAAAAATAGGTTGTGGTGTAATGAATGTGTGAAAGTGAAGTTGTCCTGATAGGATGTTTTGAGCCTCTCTCTGATGTTACTTAAACCCAATTTGCTGGTTTCCTCGGCATTTGGATGATCTGAAAGATTGGAGGAATGAAAGATTATCGTACTTGAATCGCTGGTAATCATAATCTTAGTCGGGCAATCACTAGAAAGTACATTTCCATGCTTGAAAATATTTTCAACCAAAGTAAGAAGTATGATAGGAATAATTTTTATATTCCCGTCTTGAATATCTATAGTGTATTCCAGATTTAGGTAATTTTCAAAACGCAGACGATTCAATTTGATCATATTGCCAATTTGTTCAACTTCACTGGCTAAGTCTACAAATCCATCTTTACTTTCTTTAAGTGCATATCTCATTATATCCGCTAGACATGATATTGCTTCCCTTGCGTTCCCAGGATCATGCTTGGCTGCGGTACGTATAAATGTAAGTGTGTTGAATAAAAGATGAGGATTGATCTGAGCTCGCAAAAACTCCTTTTCGGAGATCAACAACTTGCTTTTTAGTTTTTCAATTTCGAGTTCCGATCTGAGCTCAGTTTCTTTCTGTATCAGGTTTCTTTTTAGCAGATAGTATGCAGTAGCAAATAACAAGAAATAAATGCCCCTCCACAAAGTTGGAATTAAGAATTTATAATGCAGACTCGCCTTAACGAAGCTATCAACAGTGAAGTTTCCAAGGATTTTTGATATTCCAGAGGCTAATAAAAAGTATATAGCCAATTCTAATAGAAAAAACACTACGTATTTCCATTTCATTCCAGTTTTACCGGTGCCAAAATGATAAAGTAACCACCAGATGTGAAAATATACCAAAGAAATATTAAGGAAATAATATAACACATAATGCAGGATCGGTCTATTTGCATCAATAATGGAAGTGGCAACAATGACTTCCCCTAAGATGAAAATTACCCAGAATACGATATGGAACACAGGCTCCAGATACATCTTTTTAGTGCTGTTATATAATAAATGGTACATGATATATAATATAAATGTTAGCCATAAATCCCTAAAGTACAATTGGACTTTACTTAAAACCTAAAGTCATGAAAAATCACAAACACCCCGTATTAATCAAGCGTACTGTATTTAAATTTATGAAATCCAATAACGTCGACAAAAAGAATTCGACTGACCCGACAACTTCTGTTTTTACCACGGTAACTGTATCTACAAACGCTATACGTTAGTTAGTTTAGCCTATTTTTTTTAATGAATTCCCTTATGGCTGGCCGGTAAACCTTACCAATATTAAAGTACATCCCATCAGTCATAAGGGCTCTATAGCCCTCTATCTTTTCTAAAAAATTAACAGATATGATGGTTGACTTTGCCACCCTAAAAAAAGTTTCTTTCTTGAGCAGCTTTTGCTCAAGGCCTTTGAGTTGTATATAGGTTATCTTTTCTCCTTTTGTTGTATGGATATTGATGTAATTTTCCAATGCTTCAATGTAAATAATATCGTCATAAAAAATTTTGAGCATACTATTCTTATCATCACCCTTAACAAAAAGAACTTTTTCATCTTTCCCAAATTGTTCATCTTCCTTCGCTTTGCTAAGAACCTTTATCTGTCTAACAAATTTATCATATCTCACCGGCTTCATTAAATAGCCTGAAGCATCAGCTTCATATGTTTCGGGACCATGGAATCTATGTGCGGTTACATAGACTAGGAAATCACAATATTCATTTAACAATGGCGCTGCTTCAAGTCCTCCAACAATAGGCATGCTTATATCGCAAAAAATAACATTAACCTTACCTGTTTCCCTTAAGAAGAGAATTGCATCGCTGACATTTGTGAATGTTTTTTCGACGAATACATCTGGTGTTACTTCGATGATCTCATTTAAATCGGTAATAGCATGAGGCTCATCATCAATAATAATACTGCTAAGTTCCATAAAGTTAAGTGCTTGATGAGAATCACAATATCGCAAATGTCTTCTAAATTAGCAAGTGATACTCCGAAATGGAGACAATGGTCAGGTTTTCAGAAGGTCAAAAAACTGACTGTTTTGGTACCTGTTATATAAAATTTGATACCTGTTATATAAAATTTTTGATTTGAAGATCATCTCACTTTAGATTGCCAATTAGAAATTATCAATTAACAGATCATTTCGACTTTAGTTCTTTACCTCGCCGTCGGAAGCAAGGACACAACGAAAGGGGCAATGCCCCCTTTCATTGTATTGACGAGTCGAAAGACAATTTTATTTTTATGGTACGGGAAGAACATTATCAAGCTCTTACGTGCGCCCTTGCCGAAATACATGACCTCTCAGACGCTCTAATTAATGCGCTAAGACCCTTGGCAAATGAGCGATCGTATAGAAAAAATCAACAGATTTTGAATGTTGGAGATGAGCAGCAGTCAATCTACTTCATCATCTCCGGATATGCTCGGGAAGTGACTCCAAATGTAGAGCAGAGCCATGGGCAGACTACCTGGTTTTGGTTCACAGGAGATTTCGTGTTTCATAATGGTTTTTTTAGCAAGCAGTCTTCGGAAATTGATGTAGAAATATATCACGACACCACATTGGTTGAAATCAGCTATGAAAATTTACTCATCCTAACGTCGAAGTTTCCTGAAGTATATATTCTGGGAGAAAAACTGAGGATGTACTATGATCGATTTCGAAAACAACACACTTCTGATTTGGTAAGCTTAAGAAGATGGGAGCATTTCGAGTTATTCTATTCACTTCATAAATTACTTTTTAACATTGCTAGACATAGAGATATCGCTTCTTTTCTTGGGATCAGAAATCATGGGCTTAACAGGTATTTCAAAAACCAATAGCTGACTTGAATTGGTTACAATGGTTCCATTAACTGGCAACAATAGTATAGTATTCTTTTAAGGAATACATCCGAAATTTGATTAGCGCAACAATTAAGTGTGCATCAATCAGAAAGGAGTGCTGTGACAAAGAGTGAAATTATGTAATGGGAAACAAGGATTCCCTGTGGCGGATACCACGTCATCGATGAATAATCAATCAAGTATATTATGAAAACATTGAAAGTTAAAGTTATTTCAATTTGCATTGATCCAAAGACAAAAGAATTTTTCGTTTTACTGATCAATATCATTCTCGCCTCGCTTTTCGCCTATACGGCATACGAAAAGATTATGGACCATGAACGGTTTATGAATGGAATTGCTAGAGTTGAACTGATAGGAAAATTTGCCTTTTTCATTAGTTGGACAGTCCCAATTGTCGAGCTCCTGATTTCAGTGCTATTATTAATACCAGAAACTGCAAAGATTGGACTTTGGTGCTTTTTAGGAGTGATGATAATTTTTACAATGTATATTTTGATCGCGTTGATCTGGGCGAGTAAGCTTCCATGTCATTGCGGGGGTGTCATCGAAACATTAACCTGGACGGAACATCTTTGGTTTAACATAGGATTTATCCTTCTTTCAATCATAGCCATTCGTCTAAGTAATACCTTAAATAAAGAATCACAAAAGTTAAATTTTAAAAATTATGAACAAAGTTCAAAAAATGATCATGAGCTTCGCAGCAGTTGCTCTGATAGTGGGTAGTAGCGCTTTTACAGCAAAAAATAAGCGAGCTGTAATTAGATATTATAAAGTTGACGCAATTAATTATCCGAATGCGTCCGATCCTAACGGATATCAATATTTCTCTGGCGATCGTTGCGAAAATGGAGGGTCGTTATGCTCCATGGAATGGGATTTAGGAAGTAATCCAAGTCCAACTGCCGACGGAACACCACTTCCAACAACTGGGGTAACGCAACAAAGTGATACACTTGAACCTGGTCATTTTGAATAAAGATTAAAAGGGGAATAAAATCCCCTTTTATTATAAATCTTTAAAAACTATGACGTCTGCTACGGCAGATTTTACGACTATTCGTAAACCATATTTTTTTAGTTGCCCATTTAAATCGCTGATGTTTTTCAAGTCGCCTTTAATGTTCAGATCAACATTTCCCGAAATCCCTGTATGATCTAGTAAGGGCATGTCTGATAATTGAAGGTAGTAACCAGACAACCTTTCGAAGAAAATGGAAAATGGAATGTTGGATGATTTATAACTGTACCTATCAAATTCTTCGTTACTCTCAACGGCAACAGATTTTATATTAATTTTTGGATCAATTCTTTCCAAAACTAGACAACTATCAACTAATAATTTTTCAATATTAACGGCAATCTTAAGGGGGTCACCAAAGTTTCGATCTAGGTCTGATTTTACCCAGTTAAGTAATTGCTTTCGATTAAGTGTGGTAGATTTAGGCCAGATTAATTCATAGCACGCCCCGTTCTTGATTAAAAAGTCAGTATATTCTTGACCACGCGAATCACTTTTCAAACGGGCAAGCTTTCTTTCATCAGTTATTTCATATCTTATTCTGCCCTTACTTAATATACTAGGTGTCATTTGTCCGTAGTATAACATTGCATACATATGAGTGTATTGATTTGCTACGGAAGTATTCATCGAAAAGTAATGAATACCATCATAGTGTGTTTGACTTTTTAATCCGGGGATATAGTTGCTAACGGTGGTCTGGCTTAATCTATTACTATCTGTCGATACACTTTGTGTGCTACCAATTTCTGAATAAGAAACGTTAAAGATGGGTCTTTTTAAATCTATATTAGCCGTACTTCTATCTGTCCGGCTATTAATGTTCTTAGTGTTTTTTTTGAGCGCCTGACTAATCAATTCTACCGTCAACTCCTTATCAGTTGTTTTTGCAATAATCTTTCCATTTTCATCTATCCACACGTAATATGGCAAAGCTCCTATGTTGAACATCTTCTTGATAGCTATGTCATTATACACGGTCATAACCTTTTTGCCATTTAAAGAAAGGTAGTTATCCGCAAACCTTTTAACCCTTTCAAGAGGTTCATCAGTAATAGGCAAAAATTGAACTTTATCTCCAAATTCCTTTTGTAGACTGTCCATCTTAGGGATATTTGCAATGCAAGGAGCACACCAGGTGCCCCAAAAGTCAAGGATCAAAAGTTTTCCCCTGAAATCGCCCGTATTGGACAAATTCGTTTTGTGATTTAAAATATTTGGAATGACTATTTCTGGTAAAGTATCTCCTAATTTTAGGAAATTTTGCTGGGCCGAAGTTGTTGACGCTGTGAATATGAATATTGCGATAACCATAAACTTTTCAAATTTTCCTTTCATGATTATCTAATATTTTGTTGAATCCCACTAAGTCTAATTTCAGTTTCATCGATTGGCAAAACATACTTACTGTCTTGGGGAGCTAATGTGTAGGTCTGTCCATTTACGGTCCTTGTAAGTGTTGACCGAAACCTTGAGTCTCTATTCAGCCTTCTTAAATCTGACCACCTAACTCCACGAAATATCAATTCTTTTCTACGTTCTATTAATATTTTCCCCAGCGCATCATCAGGAGTAGTGGCTGTTATGTCTTGAAATGTACCAAGCCATCTTGTTCTTAATAGATAATTAAGATCTTTGAGCGCGTCATCCTTATTTCCTTTCCTAGCATAGCATTCGGCTCTAATTAAATATAGTTCATCTATTGTTAAACCGCCGAATAAATTTTTATCTCCATTATAGCTTCCCTTATAGGTCATCCCCCCAGATGCATTTGTAAAATATATAGTTCTTCGTAAATCATTTAGAGCGTATGATGAAAATAGTAATGGGTCAACCAGCAACCTACTTGCTGCAAAAATACCATAACTGAAAGTACTCTGAAATATGACCTCAGTATTAAACCTCGCTATAGGATATGTTGCAGCCGCGTTTAGTGCAGAAAAATTCATAAGAGTATTTCTGACCTGCAGCGCAGAATCTGCATAGAGGAAAGCCTGATCATAAGATTCCATAGATAGATATATTCTTGAAAGCATTGAATAGGCAGCATGTTTTGATGGTCTTGTTTTGACTGATGGTTCAATTGGAAGTAATGAAATAGATTTCCTTAGATCGTCGATAATCTGTGCATAAGTCTGTTGCAGGTTTCCTCTGCTTACAGAGATGTTAACATTTGGCTCAGTTCTAATCGGAATCCCAAGATCTGAGGATGCTGTTGCCTCTAGGTAAGGTTTACAATATTGTTGTGATAGGCTATAGTAGTCAAATGCACGAAAGAAAAGTGCGCTTCCCTTCGCATTGTTCCAACTTAATAGCTCAGTTTGCGATGGAGATATTTTATCGAGACCTTCCAAAATTATGTTTGCGTTTAAAATTCGCTTATATGCACCTGCCCAATCTGCACTTGGTTCTCCATTATAAAAATTTTCCGTGTTAGACCATATAAAGGCCGACTTTTCTTCACTGCTGAACAGCGAAGAATATGATGCATTCAATAAGAAAAAGTCTCCTGCTGACATTTCTCCGGCGCCTCCCGCCTGAGAATTAAAAATAAGTGTGGTATTGTCCAATAGGGCCTGAAAGTCTTTAATGGTAGTAGGTACAACTAATGATTTTTCAGGCTTAATATCTAGCCAATCTTTTCTACATGAAGTAAAAATCACGATATTTATGAGGAGCGTAACGGCTACTAAAGTGTTTATTTGATATTTCATATCGGTTAAAAGTTAGTTTTTATTCCAAAAGAAATACTTTTGGGTGTTAGATTTAAAAGTCTGTTATTGATTGTTGGAACAACATCGGGATCTAACCCATAGTCACTTTTTCTCCAGAGAATGCCTAAATTATTTGCATATACATATAACTGAATTTGTGCAAATGGAATTTTCTTCCAGTTTGATTTGTCCAAGGTGTAAGCTAACGAAACATCCTGCAACCGAATATGATCGCCTGGTTCAACTGTAGCATTTGTTCCTTGATAAAATTGATCCCTTAACGCCGTCACATTATAAGGCGCTATAGATGGGGTATTTGTAATATGTTCATCACCAGGCTTTTGCCATCGATCTATAAAATCTTTATTCATATTCATACTCAGTCCGCGATTGTACATATTGAAATAATTCACCGTCGACCTTCTGAAATAATATCCGAGTTTGTAACTTATGTTGAATGATAGAGCTATGTTTTTGTAGGTTAACCTGTTATTTAAACCGCCAAAAACAGTTGGCCGTGCAGGCCCATCATACTCAAGTTGATCAATCGTTGCACTGTTAATTATAGAACTATAGTTTTTGCTAATTTCACTATTAAGATACCCACGGGGGTCTCCGTTTGCAGGATCAAGTCCAGCAGAAGGATAACTGTAGATACCAAATACTGGCCGACCGATTATTGGCTTGTTGTTGAAAGTTCCTCCAACGTAATTGACGCTGTTTGGGTCGATTACATCATACTTGGTTACCTTATCCTTAACAAAGGAAAATAACAGGGAACTAGTCCATCCGAATTTGCCTTTTAGATTTTGGGAGTTGATAGCAAAATCGAGTCCATCCGCTACCATATCCGAATAGTTGCCCCTTTGCGTTGTTATTCCAGTATTGGCAGCAAAAGCACGATCGCCCAATATATCTTCTCCTTTTTTATGATAGTACTCAATTGTTCCGCTGAGAAAGTTTCCTTTCAACATAAAATCAATCCCTATGTTCAGAATACCAATTTTTTCCCAGCGGAGCTCTGGATTTCCTATACTGACAATATTCGCATAAGTTTGATTTGTATAAAGTGCACCATTCGGACTATATCTAAAAGTAGTTATACCTGTATTTCCTTTATCAAGGTTTCCATTATAGCCATATGAAGTTCTTAATACCAGTTTAGGAATCAGACTTGATGTGTAAAACTTCTCCTTATTTATATTCCAAAGCGCTCCAATTGACCACAATGGCACGTTCTTTTGATTTGTTTTTACTCCAAAATAATTTGACCCATCGATTCTTGCACTTGCAGAGAGAGTGTATACATTATTATAGCTGTAGCTTATATTTCCAAAAGTAGAACGGAAGCGGTCAAGGCGAGCGGTTATCGGTGAATAGGTATTAATAGTTCCAGTACCAGAAGGATTTAAATTAACTGTGGTGACAGAATTGACCTGACCAAATGTACCTAGTTCATCATTATAACCATAATAGGTATTCCCATAAGCATCGGTGGTAAATTCAGAAAGTTCATATCCCACCAAGGCAGAGATGGAATTTTTTGCGAAATCTCTCTGGAAATTGAGCTGGGTTCTGATGTTGTTAGAAATGGTTTTGCCATTATTAATATTTAGTACCCCGCCAATAGGTACATTGTATCCATTCACTTTATTTGCAGTTAATATGGAGTACTGGTTAATGAGATTTCTTGCCTGATAGGACTCAATTCCATTTAGCAATCTCCCCGTATTATCTATCTGTTGAAATTGATATTTAATTTCGGCATTTAATCCGTTGAGAATGCTGTATTGGAGGCCTGTTGTTAGGCGGAGATCGTTATTCTTCGTGTTTGTGGGAAAACGACCAATCTCGTTAAGCGGTATATATATCCAATCCAGAAAACCTCTCGCTATTGATGCCTGTTTAAATGAGCTACTATAATCTCTATCAAAAGTTAATGGAATTCCATCGGCATTAGCTAGGTTGTAATATGGTAAAAAGTTTGTACCCGAAGATACTGCCCCAAAAGTATTATCAGTCTGTGAATTTGAGCGGACGTAGTAAATCCCGGCTTGAACTTCAAGGTCTTTTATTGGACGGAAGGTATTTTGACTGTTTATTGTCAACCTATCATTGTCATTTCCCTTGATGTTAAATCTTAATTTATCGTAACCGGTCGATAAATAATATGTCGCTTTCGAGGTTGCCCCGCTTATTGAAAGTTGGTATTGTTGTGAAAGTGGATTTCTATAAAAATATTTCAGTTCTTCATTGCGATAGTCATTCGATCGCAAAGCCTTTAACTGCCTCTCCGTCTCATCGGATGACTGTCCATTGCGCTGAAGATTTAATATTTGGACAACAGGAGAAATGACAGGAAAATTGACGACATCATTTATGCTCGCATCATATTTACCATTTTTGAATAAAAATGTTTCTAGATTAATATATTCTGAGGATGGAAGATAATTCGGATTATAAAACGGGTTGACCATTTTTGAAGTAGTCAAATTAGCATTCATCGATATATTGAGATCCTGCCCAACTTTGCCTCGCTTTGTGGTAATGACAATTACCCCATTACCAGCTCTAACTCCCCATATTGATGCAGCAGCAGCATCTTTCAATACGGTAATTGTTTCTACATCGTTGGGGTTAATTGTATTTATGTCACCATTAAACGGAAAATTATCGACAACGATTAATGGTTGGTCATTTGCGAATATAGTACTCCTGCCACGAATCGATAGATCATTTTTCCCTGCATTAGTTGAAAGTGTATTTCGATTAAAAAGAAGGCCACTAGTTATCCCTTCAAGTTTACTAAGAATGTCTGGTGCAACTCTTGCCTCAAGCATGTCTCTATTTGGCTGAACAAAACTTCCCGTGGCTCTTTCTTTTGAGATATTCTGATAACCGGTACTGACGATCTTAACCTCTTCAAGCATCCGTTCAGATTCAACTAATACTATGACTAATTCATTTTTGTTAAGCTGAGAGAATGAAAATTCTTGCTCTTTAAAACCTAATGAGGTTGCTATCAATATGCCTGATTCTGGAAGTTCGCCTAATTTGAACAAACCTTTATCATCTGCGAGCGTTGCAAGGGTTGAGCCCTTTATTTTTATAGTTGCATTTGGAATTGGATCGCCTTTTTCGTCCGTTACAATTCCTCGTATTTCATTATTTGTTGGGCCAGTAGGATTTGTAGGTTTTTTTTTCTGTACAAGTTTCAAAAAAATTGTTTTTTCAATGATCTCAAATTCTAGTTGCCTGGGTTCAAATATTTTCCGTAAAACATCGCTTAATGATTCTGATTTTATTTCGATATCTATTTTGAGCTCTTCATTTAATGTGTTTTTATTGTACCAGAAATCATATCCACTTTGTTGCTCAATCTTATCCATCACAGACCTCAATGTGACCTGTTTTGCGTTGATAGTAATATTTTGCGCTTTAGATTCAGTAGTAAAAAATAATGCTAGCAGCATGATAAGCACATTGCAACGGCTAAATAAACTATTAAGGTATCTCCAGCACGGATCAGAAAACTGGATCCGCGGAGGAGAAGAAAGATGTTTTTGGTGGTGCTTTCTTCTCAGTTGATAAAAAATCATACTTTTGTTTGGTTTGGTTGATAAAATGTTGAGTTAGTCCTTGATATTAATGCGCCAGACTTTGCCGGTGGTGTTCTTCGAAAACACCTCCGGCTTTTTTATCTGGAATCATTAACTAAATTAAATTTCAAATTTTCTACATAGGCGATCTGGGGTTAAAGTGTATTTTTATTGTGTGTTAAGATTTTATTGTCAAGATTTTAGTTCCTTTTTTTTCATTCAATGAAAAATTTACTCCGCTCATCTTTAACAACTTTAGCAGTGTTGATAGATCTGATTTCCTTGAGATTCCACCCGTCAAATACAGGTTTGGAATGTTATTTTCGTACTCGACTTTGATATCATACCATCGTTCTGCCTCATTTAAGATCGATTTTAAATCTGCATCCCTAAACTTTATCTTACCATTTTTCCAGGCCATATTCAAATCCAGATCGCCATCAGTTTTTTTAAAACTTTCGCCATCTGCTATGGATTTCTCTCCTGGTTTCAATATGATGGAAGCAAAATCATTTTTAGTATTTAGTTTAACTGAACCTTCTAGAAGGGTAGTGCTAACATTTTTCTCATAGGTATTAATATTGAAATGAGTTCCAAGAACTGTGAGATTTTGATTTTTGGAAGAAACAATAAATGGGTGGTTTTTGTCTTTCGCTACTTCAAAGTAGGCCTCGCCGCTGACCAGTTTTACCCTACGTTCAGTCCGCTCTCTAAAACTGGTAGGATATTGTAAAACAGTAGCGGCGTTTAGCCATACTTTGGTGCCGTCGGACAATACTATCTTATATTCTCCACCATTAGGTGTGGAAATGGTTTGAGATTCCACCAAGGAATTCATTTTTATTTTTGTTCCATCACTGTAGCTTAATCCAGAGTTGGCTATTTTTACCTCACTTTGATTTGGATCAAGCTCAATAGTTTTTCCATTTGATAGCGTGATCAATGCTGTATTTCCTTTTGGGAAAATTTGTTCTGCTATACGCAGACTTCTGTTTATATTATTCTCTAGTTGGGGGTTACACATATAGATTGCGAAAGCAATGGCAGCTGCGGCAGTCGAAATTGTGATAACAGCCTTTAAAGAACGTGATTTGGATATAGGTAATCTTTTTGAAACTTGTCTTTTGAGTGCTTTAATTTTTTTTCGGGAAATTTCAATTGATTGTTCATTGAATGCAAAGAATGATTTCTCAATCAATGCCTTTTCAGATTCATTGCATTGACCAGAATTGTACTTCCTTAAAAGTTCCCTTGCTTGTTCGTTGTCCATTTCAGCGAGTTGATTTGGACGTAGTACGATTTGCAAATGTTGATCTTAGAATTTTTTCTTAATAAAATTATAATAATAACGGAAATATATTTCCAAGCTTAATTCGGAAGATTTTTAAAGCATTAGATAAGTGTTGCGAGACGTTGTTTTCAGTGATTTCTAATCTCTTAGCAATTTCGGTATGACTTAAATTTTCTTTTCTGCTAAGTTCAAAAACTTGCCTCATTTTTCTGGGAAGCCTTTGGATTTCTTTGTCAATATATTTGCCCAGTTCTTTCTCTCTTATCAAATGATCCGTTTGCTCATTTGTCTTAATTTGATAACTTTTTAAGAAGTCTAAATATTTACTTTCTACTTTTTGATGTGCAAAATGATCAAGAATTCTGCTCCTGATAGATATGTATAGGTAAGACGACAGTTTCCCCCTTTCGGAAAGTGATTCTCTTTTGTTCCATAAGGTTATGAAAAGTTCTTGAACAAAGTCTTTTGCAAGTTCTTCATCCCTAAGCTTTTTGTAAGCGAAAGTGAACATTAAATAAAAGTAGCGGTCGTAAATTTCGGTGTATGCGGAATGGTTTCCATTTTTTAATTGGATTAGTAATTCTGAATCTAAAATTTTTTGAACCTTTGCCATCGCTCATCATATTTTGATGAGCCCCAAGGAGGAGAAGAGCGTGTCTATTTTATGGCAATAGGGCACGGCAACTTACTATCCTCTACTACATGGCTCTGGTGGGCCGACCAACCTTGCGGGAGGCTCCAAGTAAAAAATAAGCAAGCACCGTACCCTATAGCCTGTATAAGGTTTCGATGCAGTACTTACTTCGCTTGGATAAATTTACCAGATTTAGTAACGAAGCTCGTTTGGCAGTCCTAATTGTATATTTAGAACTGCAAAGTTATTAAAAAATACTGTCCTTTAAATTTAGTTTTCGAACTTTCTAAATAGGACATATAGTTGCAAAAAACAATAAAACCATCGAATATCATATATAATTCGATGTAATAAGATGTATTATGACGTAAATATACTAATCTATGACGTAAAATTATGTAAAATTCAATATTTTATTTCAGTTATAACTCTGATTATCTTGAAATGTTCAATAGCATTTTCAATACTATTATTGCATGTCAAAAAAACACAGAGGAAAAATTTTAGCGGAAGTAGCAAAGCGTCATCATCTAACCATAACGAAAATTGCTAAATTGGCTGGTTATACTCAGTCAACATTTTACAAGCATAAATTGCAGTCCGAATTAGATTTTGACGTCCTATACAAATACGCAAAGATCTTAGATTACTATTTTCAGAATGAATTCCCAGAATTTTCTCAGTATCTAGAGGATAACAATTTAGGGCAAGTAGAAAATAGAAGATTGAGTTATAATGATCTGGTTCAAATTATTGAAAAATATAAGGTCAGGGAGGCTGAGGATGCTAAAACTATACTTTCTCATCTCAAGGAGTTAAAGGATTGTTATAAAGAATTAAAAGAAAAACAGATTGAAGTTGAGTCTTTAAGAAGAGAATTGCAACTACTAAAATAGATGGGTACACTATTTAAGGATTTATGTAATAGTTATTATTAGCATGATGTTTGTGCTAATAATAATATATAATTATTATTTTATAATAATGTTACGCAATATAAACATAGTTGAGGGTAAAGATGTTCAAAAATCTATTCCAAATCCTTTGATCAAAATGATTGAAGATAAGAAATGTGTTATCAATGCAATTCGTGAGGGTAAAGATTTGTCTAAATTAAAAGGCATTAATTTTGTCAGCCCTATATAAACTCACCAAATCTGACTCTGGTTCTTATCTTTTTACAACTGACAGTGGGCTAGACTGAACAGTGTTTTTTATTGAATCCCTAGTTACTGAAATAGAAAGAAATATTCATACTGTTTACAGCTTCGGTTTTGAAAAGGCAGGAAACTTTGAGAATGGAAAATTCTCGAATTCATTCGATGAGAAGAGCAAAGCGACCATCATTCATTTATCTAGAGCTCCTATTTTATTTATTAACTGTCCTGGGGTAAAATGGCAAAGTAAACCGCTCATGATTAAATATCATTTGCCACCATTCCCAAAATCTCCAAGGTTTAATGATGAAAGTTCTATAGAGGGTTTTATTAGGGTTTGAGGGATTGTCGGTTTTAAATGCTTCAAATCTGCGCTTCGTTACATCAAAACCTTGGGTTGGTCCACCTTGCTCAGTAAATTCAAAACTACCATCTCGATTTTGATAATGGTAACTTTCCTGAATGAAATATTGAATGGGAGGAGTATTACTTAAAATTATAATTACAGCAACTGTAATTATAATTATCCTGTTGCGTTTTTTCATAGTCTTAATTAGTTACACGGTCCGTTACTTTTAGGGATATTTCCACCTCCTTGATTGATGTCTGAATTTGGATTACTTGATTTTTGTTCTCTTAAAGCGCTTGCCATACCTGCTGGCGTTTTTGCATAGCCTGCACCACCCGGTCCACTGATGCCTATCATTGTTGTAGGGTCTGGGATGGGAATGCCACCAGCCTGACCTGCTTCATATACAAAAGCCGAGCAATTAAAATCAGTAAAATGATATTGTTGTGGTGGATTGCTCACATAATTGATAATCTTTTCAAAGCTTTCACTATTAACGTAATAGGTTGAACTGATGTTGTACTCATCATAGCCATTGTCAATAATTTGAGATTTTGAGTCGAGCTTATCTAGTCCGGAGCCTGTTGGATAAAATCCTATTGTTTGGGTGATGGTGGTACTGCCACTTGTTTTGCTCAGGGATATTGAAACATGACCGAAACTATTTGCGCCAACATTAAAAGAAGTACCTGGCTGTGGCTCCACCACATAAACCCTGACCACAAACGCAGCATTTGGATTTGTAATTTGTGAAAAGCATTCCATCATTTTTTTTGGATCAACTTTATTATTGTTTTCTCCGGGTAGGTTGGATGGGACGGGAGTAGGAGGTGTTGGATTTGTAGAAGGTGAGCCTCCTCCGCCACCACCTCCTCCTCCTCCTGAACTTTCTCCGCCATAGGAATCTCCGCCACCGCCTCCCCAGAAACTCATCCCATCATCATAAAAGGAGTAACTACAAATCTTTTCGGAATGAACTGTGAATTCGCCATTGGCATCTACGTAGCTATCTTGATACCAGGCGCAACTTTCAATGACCTGCATTTTCATCAGTTTGCCCTGAGCACCCTTCAACGGATTCAAATCTCCTAGTACGCCTTGTTTTTGCAGCTCAAAGTTTTCTTTTGGCCCGATTTCTCCAACTTGTTTCCCATCACGATACAATTGACCACCTGTTAGTTTATACGATAAGTCGTACTCAAATACCCGCCCCGTAAAATTTGAATTTAGGACATTTCCTTTCTGAAGGTATATCGCGTCCGGTATAACTTCTATAACACGGGCTTCAATTTCCTTGGTTTTACTGTTTCTCTTTATAGCTAGCTGCCTGTAACCCTGTTCAACGCCTTGGTATAGTGGCCGGCCCGGAAGGGTTAATTTCCAGATGTTGCCATCCTTTATTATGGTGTTTGTCGTAGTCTGCCAATCTAATTGCAAATCATTTATAACAGAACTTTGGTTGGCTTGGTCATTTTGCGCTTGCGCTATGTAAGCCTTGGCATCTGCTAATGTCAGGGTAATATTTTTATGAGATGGGGAAGGGTTTATTTTCTCTGTGCTATCTTTCTTACAAGCGGAAAAAGTAAATAGGAAAAGGGTGAGAATTTTAAGTTTTGTTTTCATAACGGAATTTTGAGGTTTAAAACCATACTAATTTTGGGTGCCGTTTTGTGTCACGTGACACAATCCCAGTTTTTTTCGGTGAATTCTGGACAAGGTTTCCCTGCTGATTCCAAGATAAGAAGCGATGTTGCTTTGAGTGGTTTGTTGTTCGATATCAGGGTATTTTTCAATCAGCATTTCATACCGGTTTTCCGGGGTTTGGGTGCGCAGGAAAAGTGCCCTTTCTTCGCTTAGCAAATAGTACTTCTGGGTAACGATACGGCCAAGCAGATTTCCTTCCTCAAAATCAGCGTAATAACTATTTAACTGGTTCCAGGTCAGTGATTGAAGTTTACAGTCTTCAAGTGCCTCTATATACTCGTAAGCGGGTTTTTGGGTAAAAAAACTATAAACCGAAATCATCAGATCGCCCTTTCCCATGAACCATGTGGTACATTCTTTACCATTGCTGTCAATGAAATAGGCACGCAAGAAACCATGCCTGATAAAGTATAACCTGCGGGCAATTTCACCAGGCTTAAGCAACAGGTGTTTTCGTTTAAATGTTTCGGTGATAACCTCTTCGTTTACGCGCTTCTGAAAGGGTGCGGGTAGCGGGATGATAAAGCCCAATGTCTCTAATAGATCGGCCTCATTTCTAGAATGATTTTTCATGCAGTGTCGATTGTGTCACAAATCAACTTTTCATTGCATTTACCTGAATAATATTGTCCTGTCGGAAGGAGATACTTTTTTAACGGAATTTTTTCGCTTTTGTTTTAGCAGGCTCCTTAAAAATTTCTTCTTTCAATTTCTGATTGACTGCTGCTCAAATCGTTAACCTAAAATGTATGATCATGAACCTAAAGAAACTATCAGAAAAACTGTATGCGGAAGTTTCGCTTCAAGTTGAAGAAAGTACTTCCATTGAAAATTCACTGGAGAAATTCAGGAGTGGTTTAGCGCTCGTTCAAAAAGCGCTGGCTCAATTGAAGATCGAACTCTCCAAGAGTGGCTTTGCAGATGAAGAAGAGGAAATCTATTTTTTTAAGAAGGGAAAGCCTCAGATCTATTCATTATTGATTCTAATCACCGAACGTTATGTAATTGAGACCAGCATGCCGCTTCTGGGTAAGGACAAGCAGATCGCGCATCTGGAATCCCAGCTCTGTTTTATTAACCGATTTTTCAGGCAGAATGAGTTTATCTTTCAATACTACCGCCTTGGGGCCGTTGATCTGGATGATCGGTATTTTACCAGAAATGGAGTTAGCCAGCTGGTAGGTTTTGCTGAAGTTCCCGATGTGGATCCGTCATTTTCAACAGTAGCAGATTACCTTTTCTCTAAGTTCATTGCCTACGAAAAGCTTCAAGAATCGCTTACACAGGAAATTGAAATGCGAAAAGGTGGAGAGGGGGCGATGCACAAAAATGCTTTCAAAGATCTCAAGTGGACAGGAGAAGCGGTAAATATGGTGGAACTGGTTTACGGGATTTATGAAACCAATCAGGTCAATGGTGGCAAGATCAGCCTGTCTGAACTCATGGAATTTTTTGGTCAGGTTTTTCATGTAAATATCTCCGGTTACTTCAAGCGTTTCGCCGATATCAAAAGACGAAAGTCGATGAGCAAGACCCGTTACCTAGATGAAATGCAACAACTGGTATCGAAACGAATTGAGGATAGCGATGCCTGGATTCCTGAGGATCAAAGAAGCCGTTATGGCTTTTAAGGCTTGGTTTTAAAAAAATCGTTGGGTAGTACCTGCGGTAGTACTGAATCAAAAATTTGCCAATCCCTAAAATTTGTACCAACAAAGGCCGGCAATGGTGCAGGCCGGAAAATCTCAAATTTATGTTACAACAATTTTCCTGGACAACTTTCCTCATTTTCTTCGCAGTGTTAAGCGCACTCTGGTATCTCGCGCTCCTGCTTACCGTCTTTCGTAAAGATGCGATTGCCTTTCTCTCTTGTTCGCCCGCTGAATCCCCTATAATTTCATTAGGTGATGCGGGATCTGCTGAAAAACAAGATGATCTGGCAGAGCAGGAAATTATGGGCAAATCCAAAATGCCCGAAGGACTGGAAGTGGTAAGTATGGGCGCATTGAGTTTTTCTGTTGGTGATCATTCCGCTTACAATGATGAAGATCTAAAATCAGATCAACTGGGGCTGGTGCCTGATGTGATTCAGGAGCTGAAAGAAATATTTGGGATTCTCGAAAAAGAAGATGGCACCAAGCAGGACTTTTTCTCGTTGGCCGCGATGATCAGTGAGAAGTACGGACGCATCGGTTCCAATCCCAATATCGGCAAGATCAATGAGTTCATCCGCGACCATGCCCCTTTTGCAGTTACCCTGGAAGAACTGGAATACCTGTGGGATTAATCAACTAATATTTTACTTAACGAATTTTATCATGGAAAATAACTCATTCAAAGAAGCTAAACGACAAGTTCTTCTAAAAACCGCAATGTTCTCTGTTGCCTGGCTGACACTCAATTATATCTTTTCAGTTTCCTGCTTTGCCCAGGATGGGAACGCCGGGATTCAGGAAGCAACCAATAAGGTTAAAGGGTATTTCGATACCGGCTGCGATCTGATGTATGCAATCGGTGCGGTCGTGGGCATTATCGGAGCGATCAAAGTTTTCAACAAATGGAACGCCGGAGAATCCGATACCAATAAGGTCGCCGCGGCCTGGTTTGGTAGCTGCATATTTCTGGTCGTGGTGGCTACCGTCCTCAAATCCTTTTTCGGGATATAGCCGGGTAAGGGTTTTGGAAATTAAATAATCGACACAAAAAAGCTTAGAAATTATGGCAACCATTTATCAGATCAATAAGGGCGTATCCAAGCCGATTGTCTTTAAAGGACTAAAGGCACAATATATCGCTTATTTAGCCGTCGGGCTCGTGCTGCTGCTGTTGTCCTTTGCGATCCTATACATCTCGGGCCTTAGTCTGCTGATCGTTCTCCCATTGATTGGCTTGTTAGGCAGTGTATTGTTCATCACCACCTTTCGCCTCAGCCACCGCTTTGGTGAACATGGGCTCATGAAATACATCGCCAAAAAAGGTCTTCCAAAATATATTCGATTCTCTTCAAGAAGAATCTTCACCAGACTAAAATATCACGATTATCAATAAACATAATCTTATGAAAGAGGCCATCAACATTCTGCCCATTTATAAAATAGAACACAGCTGCATCCTTTCTCATAGCGGGGACATTACCATAGGATTTAAAGCATCATTGCCTGAAATTTTTTCTCTATCTGATAGGGACTATGAAGCCTATCATCAGGCATGGGTAAAAGCAATCAAGGTGTTGTCCCCAGATAGCATATTCCATAAACAGGACTGGTTTTTAACCGAAAGTTTCCGTGCAGATTTTGAGAAAAATGGGCAGAACTTCCTTTCCCGCTCCAGTGAACGGTTCTTTAATGAGCGTCCCTTTACGCAGCATACCTGCTATGTGTTTTTGACTAAAAAACCAGCAGGCAGGATACCTTCCAGTTCTGCACTGAGCAATATTCTGAGAAGATCGATAGTTCCCACCCAGACGATCAATCCGGTTCTGGTAGCTGATTTTTTAGATAAAGCAGGACAGTTTGAACGTATCCTGCATGATTCCGGGTTCGTCAGTCTTCAAAGGTTATCCGATGATGATCTCGCCGGAACAGCCAATAAAGCTGGCATTATAGAACGGTATTGCTTTTTGTTAGGGGAAAGCGATATGCCGATTATCCGCGATATCAATTTGCAGGGCGGGATTTCTGTAGGGGAGAAGAAAATGGAAATTTATACCCTGGCCGATACCGAGGATTTGCCGCCATTCTGCGGCAGCAGGATTAATTATGAACCCTACTCGACAGACCGCTCCAAATTTAGCGTCGGTTTTGCCAGTCCGCTGGGCCAGCTTTTAAAAGGCAATCATATCCTCAATCAATATGTGTTCATTGGGGATAGCCAAAAAACCATTAAACGCCTGGAAGCTAAAAAGCTTCGCCTGCAATCCCTTTCCAGCTATTCAAGGGAAAATTCGATTTCAAGGGATGCAGTCAACGACTTTCTCAATGAAGCGGTCGCACTGGGCAGGTTGCCTATAAAATCACACATCAACATCATGGCCTGGTCAGAGGATGCTATGGAGCAAAATGAAATCAAGAACCGGGTGTCTTCTGCCATGGCTGCCATTGAAGCGGTTGCCAAACGAGAAACAGATGGCCAGGCTCAGATCTGGTTTGCGGGATTTCCCGGCAATCAGGGGGACTTTCCGATGAACGATACCTTTGATACTTTTTTGGAGCAGGCCACTTGCCTGTTTAATATGGAAAGTCATTACCGGGATTCGAGGTCAGCTTTCGGGGTTCGTCTGGGCGAAAGGCTGTCAGGCCGGCCTGTACATGTGGATATTTCTGATGAGCCCATTGCTAAGGGATTTACCACCAATCGAAACAAGTTTATTCTCGGGCCCTCCGGGTCCGGTAAGTCCTTTTTCACCAACCACTTGGTGCGCAGCTATTACGAGCAAGGTACCCATGTGCTTTTAGTTGACGTAGGGCATAGCTATAAAGGGCTTTGTGATCTGGTCGATGGATATTATTTCAGCTACAGCGAAGCCAGTCCGATTGCCTTTAATCCATTTTATTTAGCTGCTGGGGATGTACTGGATACCGAAAAAAAGGAAAGCATTAAAACACTTTTGCTCGCGCTTTCCAAAAAAGAGGGAGAGACCTTTTCCCGTTCTGAATATGTTGGATTTTCAAATGGTTTGACCCTTTACTTTAAACATCTGGAAGCCCATCCGGATATCTTCCCCTGCTTCAATTCATTCTATGAGTTTCTTGCCGGGGAGTATCTTTCGGTACTCGAAGAAAACAAGGTGCGTGAGCAATATTTCGATATCAACAGTTTCCTCTATGTGCTAAAGCCCTATTACCGGGGAGGAGAATTTGATTACCTGCTCAATGCAACAGCGCAACTGGACCTGCTTTCTGAGCGCTTCATCGTATTTGAACTTGATGCCATAAAAGATCATCCGATTCTTTTTCCGGCGGTGACGTTGATCATCATGGAGGTATTTATTTCCAAGATGCGCAAACTTAAAGGTGTCCGCAAGATGATTCTCATTGAAGAATGTTGGAAAGCCATTGCCAAAGAGGGGATGGCAGAGTATATCAAATATCTGTTTAAAACGGTCAGAAAATTCTTTGGGGAGGCTGTAGTGGTCACTCAGGAGGTAGAAGATATCATTTCTTCTCCTGTAGTGAAGCAGGCCATTATCAATAATTCGGACTGTAAGATCCTGCTCGATCAAAGCAAATATCAGAATAAGTTCAATGATATCCAGGAATTGCTGGGGCTCACCGAAAAGGAAAAATCCCAGATTCTTTCCATGAATCGGAACAATGATCCAACCAAAAAATATAAGGAAGTATTCATCTCCCTTGGTGGCCAGCACAGTCAGGTCTACCGGACCGAGGTAAGTCTGGAAGAATATCTCTGCTATACTACCGAAGAAAAGGAAAAGCTTTTGGTGCAGCAATATGCGGATAAGCTTGGGAGTGTGCAGAAAGGTATAGCAAGTCTCGCCACCGATATCAGAAACAAATCCATTAACCTATAAAAACACAGAATTCATGAAAAATTATCAATTGATTTTAGCTGCGGTTTGCCTCATTCAGCTCATAGGCTGTCAGACTAATAAGTCCAGGTCATTTCTGCCTGGAACATTCATCAATTCCGCCGGGGGTGAATTTAGCAAGGCTGATGATACACTCGCTGTTGAAGCTAGTGAAGGCAATATTTTCCTGATCCATCGCCGAACCGGGTTTAACCTGATCGAAAATGGTAAAGCCGGCAAAAGGCAATATGAGCGGGAAGAATGGAAAGCCCTTTACGATGAGGGGACCAAATCCCTAACCGAACTGAAAAAAGGAAAACTCATCACCATCTACCCTGATTCTGGGTACCTGATGATTGGAAAAAGAAAATATGTCAAAAAATAGCGCATAAAAATATGAGATCTCGAATAAACGGTGCAGGGCCATGCACCAAAATCAGAAACAGCTTAAGCAGTCCGCGGAAAATGCTGGGACTGCTGGCAACCAAAATTAAAAAACATATGAAAAACTATATGGTAATCCTGCCGGTCAGTGCCATGACCATTTGCGTGAGCCTTCCAAAAGGAGCGAATGCTCAGATCGCTGTACTGGAAGTAATCAAGGCAGGTGTAAAAAAAGTCATCCGCGCAGTGGATCTGAAAGTTCAGCGCCTCCAGAACGAAACCATTTGGCTACAGAATGCACAAAAGGTCCTTGAAAACCAGCTGTCAAAGCTCAAGCTTACCGAGATCGCCGATTGGACGGAAAGGCAAAGGGAGCTCTACAGTGAATACTATACCTCCCTTTGGAAAGTCAAAACCGCGATCACCTATTATAAAAGAGTGAAAGACCTCACCCAGCGACAAATCGCCATTGTGGATGAGTACAAGTGGGCATGGGGACTCTTTCAAAAGGACAGACACTTCACCGTGGATGAACTGGATCAGATGCAAAAAACCTATCTCGGGATTTTGGAAGAAAGTGTTAAAAATCTTGATCAGGTTTTGCTGGTGGTTAATTCATTTAAGACCCAAATGAGTGATGGAAAGCGGCTGGAAATCATCAATAATGCAGCGGCGAAAATGGAAGAAAACTATACGGACCTCAAGACTTTTAATTCCAGAAATATTGATTTGAGCATCAAAAGGTCAGTATCGCTGGAGGAAGTGGCCAAATTAAAGGAGCTATATGGAATCGATTAAAAGAAAGTGTTCAGCGCTGATGATATTAACATTGTTGATGTCGGGGGCAGTAAACGCGCAGACCTGGTCGGAATGGTTTTCTCAGAAAAAGACGCAGCAAAAGTACCTGTTTGAACAGGTTGCCGCCCTTAAACTTTATGCCGGATATTTAAAAAAAGGGTATGAGATCGGCCACTCCGGACTCACCTTTATCAAAGATGCCAGTAAAGGAGAGTTTGACCTGCACGGTGCGTTTTTCAGTTCACTAAAAGGGGTAAGTCCGGAAATCAGGAATAATGTAAAGGTAGCGGAGATCATCCAGATGCAAATTGATGTATCAAAAGCTTTCAATGCCTTGCGCAGCGCTAAAGGCTTAACCGCTCAACATGTATCTTATTTGGATCTGGTCCGTAGCAATCTGCTGGATGAATGCCTCGCAGATATGGAAGAGCTGCTGCTCATCATTACTTCCGGAAGGGCAGAATTGACAGATAATGAAAGGCTGCTGCGCATAGACCGTTTGCACGAGCAAATGCAGGAGAAAAGGAGTTTTGCCCTTGGCATCTCTGGCACTTTCCGGCAGCTTGGTGCCGAGCGGATGAGAGAACTGGAAACGATAAAAAAAATGGAGGGATGGTATGAAAATAGGTAAAATAACCAGCATTGCTTTATTCAGTGTACTCAGCTTTTTATTTTGTGTCAAAAGCTTTGCACAATCCACTGAAGCCCAGCAGTTACTGTTGAATGTCGAAAAACTGAGCCAGCTCAAAAATATTCTGAGCGATATGAAAAAAGGTTACACCATTATCTCTACTGGATACAATGCGGTAAAAAATATCTCGCAGGGAAATTTTTCACTGCATGAAACCTTTCTGGATGGGCTCTTATTGGTCTCCCCTGAAGTGCGCAAGTATGCCCGGGTCGCGGACATCATTACGGCACAAAAGGATATCGTTTCAGAGTATAGACGTGCCCTGAAAAACTTCAATGCCTCGGGTCTGATGAACAGCGGGGAGCTGGAGTATATTTCCAGGGTGTATGCTGTTTTGTTCGATCAAAGTAAAGACAATCTCGAGGAACTCACTTTGGTGCTTACCGCAGGATCGCTTCGCATGAGTGATGAGGAAAGACTATCCGCGATTGACCGGATTTTTAAGGATACCGCTGACAAATTGGTTTTCTTGAGAAGCTTTAACAGGGAGGCTGGCACATTACTCGTCCAGCGAAAGGGTGCACTAAAGGATGTTCAAGGCGCAAAAGACCTGTTTAAGATCAATTAAAATTTAAGATGATGAAAAGATTATATAATCTCCCTTTTAAGGGAGCATGGGTTTGTCTTATGCTTTTTATTTTTCCCTTCGCTGGTTTTGCTCAAGGGATAGCAGGTGAGCTTTCAGGCATGCAAGCAGTACTAGATCATGTGTATGAAGAGATGATTCCCTTGAGTTCCCGGCTGATTGACGTGGCCAGGGGAATAGCAGGATTCGGCGCCCTTTGGTATATCGCCAGCCGAGTATGGCGGCAGATTGCGGCTGCGGAGCCCATCGATTTCTATCCCTTGCTTCGCCCGTTTGCTCTTGGCCTATGCATCATGATGTTCCCCGCGGTGCTTGGGATTATGAATGGCGTGCTCAAACCTACAGTTTCGGCTACCGGCGCCATGGTCAGCGACAGTAACAGAGCAATTGAGCGCCTGCTAAAACTTAAAGAAGCGGCCATCAAAAAATCAAAAAACTGGCAAATGTACGTGGGGGAGAGTGGTCAGGGAGATAGTGATAAATGGTATAAATATACCCATCCAAAAGACCCTAACAGGGATGACGAAACTTTTTTGGATGGGTTGGGAAATTCCATGCAGTTTTGGATGGAAAAACAAAGCTATAACCTGCGCAATTCGATTAAATCCTGGCTTAAGGAAGTTTTAGAAGTGCTCTATGCTGCAGCTTCACTCTGCATCAATACCATTCGGATATTCTTCCTGATCGTGCTGGCAATTCTAGGACCGCTGGTATTTGGCTTTGCCGTCTTTGATGGTTTTCAACAAACGCTCACCGTCTGGCTCGCGAGGTATGTGAATATTTTTTTGTGGCTGCCCATTGCCAACATCTTTGGCAGCATACTAGGGAAGATTCAGGAAAACATGATCAAGGTGGATCTATCCCAGATCGAGGCACAGGGAGATACCTTTTTCTCCTCCACTGATACGGCTTACCTGGTCTTCCTCATCATCGGAATTGTAGGCTATTTCTCGGTGCCCAATGTGGCTAATTACGTCGTGCACGCAGGTGGGGGAAATGCGATATTGACCAAGGTCAATTCTCTCATCGTTGCCGCACCAAGGTCCGGGATAAATGCAGCAACAGGAGCAGGGGGCATGGTTGCCGATGCGCTTGGGGATAAGGCCCGAGTTCAATCTCAAGGATATGCTTCCGCTGCCCAAGGGGACTACTTTCCTGATCATGGAAATTATCAAAAAGACAAAATTTCTGGAAAAAATACTTAAACCTTATCGCCTATGTTCACGCAATTCAAAAATATCGATACTGCTTTTCAGCACATCAAGCGCTTCAGCTTTTTTCTGATCATCGCCTGTATTTGCCTTTCCGGGTTCGCAATCTACAAGGGATTTAGCCTAGCCAACAGTGCCCAACAGCGGGTTTACATCCTGGCCAATGGCAAGGTGCTCGAGGCAGTATCCGGGGAACGAAAGGATAATATTGCAGTAGAGCTCCGTGATCACATCAAAATGTTTCACCACTACTTTTTTACCCTGGATCCCGATGAAAAGGTTATTCAGTCCAATATCTCATCCGCATTAAACCTGGCGGATGAAAGTGCCAAACGGACCTATGATAACCTCAAGGAAAAAGGATATTTCAATAACCTGATCTCAGCAAATATCTCCCAGGAAATCATGGTCGACAGTACGTCGCTTGATCTTGCGGAATACCCATACCGCTTCAGGTGCTACGCCACGCAGAAACTGATTCGGGCAACTTCTACAGTAACCCGGAAGCTCATCACTGCCGGAACCTTAAGGAATGTCTCCCGCTCGGATAACAATCCGCACGGATTTTTGATACAGCGCTGGGAGACTCTGGATAATCACGATGAACCCATAAACCCTTAGCGAATGGAAAAGGAATCAAATATTAAGGGAAGCAAATCCATTGGGATGTCCGAGCTTAACCAGAAGATACTTTCCGGGCAAAAAAGATTGGCAAACCATCTCAATCTCAGATGCCGGAAAATTTCCTCAAAAGGGCTTTTAGTTATGCTGATTACTTTCACTGCCATGATGAGTGCCCTCTTGCTCAAACTTATCATCTGTGCCATTCAATAACCATTTAACAAATAAAATATGAAAAATCAAAAAATCAAGGACAAAAGAAAAATTCTGCTCGTGCTGCCTATACTGATCCTGCCATTTCTTTCCCTGGCCTTTTATGCCATGGACGGGGGAAAGACTGCTGAGAATAAAGCGAACAGAAATTCCGGCATCAATGCTTCACTTCCCAATGCCAACTTTGGTAAGGAAAAACCGACGGGCAAAATGGGGATTTATCAGGAAACTAAGCGGGACTCTTCAAAAGCGAGTTCCGGACATCTGGAAGAGGTCGCGGGTAGATTAGGCTTTAGCACCCCTCAGGCAACAGATCCTACGAAGGACATTGATCTTAAACTACAGCAATTGAATGCGCAGATCAATGCACCATCCGAACCTAAGGCCTTGCCCTCTTCCCGCGAGCGCAATATAAAAGTGCCCGGGATGAGCAACGATGTCGACAGGCTGGAAAAGCTAATGTCTTCCATGCAGGGGAATGCTGGCGAGGATCAGGAAATGAAACAACTTTCTGGCATGCTGGAAAGGGTATTGGATATTCAACATCCCGAGCGCGTGCGAGAGGCCTACATCAAACAAGTCAATGCAGCGCCTGAAGAAAGATTCGCTGCCATTCCAGCCGAGGTCGCGGCAAAACAAACCCTCATTCAGGGCGCAGTGCTCAAACTGGTGCTTTCCGATACCGTCACCATCAATGGTACCTTGATTCCAAAGGGACACGAAATTTTTGGACTTTGTAATTTAACTAACCAGAGGTTATTAGTAGATATCAAAACCATTCGCATTGGTAAAAGTATCATTCCGGTAGACCTGTCTATTTACAGCCTGGATGGGATTAAGGGAATTGCAGCGCCAGATGCGATAGTAGATAATGCGATATCCGGTGGGGCAGATGATGCGGTGAGGAGTCTGCGACTTTTGAGCATGGACCAGTCCATAGGAACTCAGGTAGCCGGTGCTGGTATTGACGCCGCTAAAGGACTTTTTTCCAAAAAAGTAAGGCGGGTAAAAATGAAAGTGAAGGCAGGTTTTCCCGTCCTGCTTCGGAACAACCAGATTAAAAAGTAATCTCAGTTTGAAAAAAAAGGGACATGTCTATCTGCCAGGTCATCGTGAAGATTTCTCTTTTTTTTATAGGCAGGCCGATGAATTAATCAAAGGATGAAAAATAGCAAATCAGTTAACCATTAACATCAATAGTATGAATTTAAACAATTTAGAAAATCTCAAATCTGAGATGAAAGCTCTGGGCTTCAGTAAGGCGCTCCAGGAGAAAATGGAAGAAAACATGAAATCCAATCTTCCTGAGTTTATTTTAAAGGACCAAATCAATGGACATAAGGGACAGATTGATCTTAACCTTTATTTCAAGCAATCCGGCCAGTCCGAAAATTACTACCTAAACAAGTATGATGTAGCACTGAATGAAGGCAAGCCATTGGAGGTGGGGCAGAAGTATTTGGTCATTTCTCCAAGTGATACGCCCGGAAAAAACAATGTTTTCAAAAGAGAAAATGTGGCCGAGGCTATCGAAGTATTCAAGAAGCACACGGGAAATGCGGAACTCGCTGTCGGAAAAGATGCTGCCCACAAGACCAAACTCGCTACTATGGAAGAAGGCAAGATCAATTATGTAGACAAGGAATTCGGCAGGACTTTCCGCAATCCACCATTGCCGCAGACCATCTGGGTAGAAAGGGGCAAAGGCTTTACAGCTTCGCAATCTGTAAACTTGATTGAAGGCAGGGCGGTATATCGCGAAGATATGCTCACTCAGGGCGGATTACCTTATAAAGCATGGATGAAGCTTGACCTTGATGGCCCGCGAGACCGACACATGAACTTTAATATGAACCAGTATCACGATCCTTCGTATGGATTTAACATAAAGGAAGTACTCGATAAATTCAATATCAAGGAATTGGAGAATCCTAAGGATCGTGAGAAACTTGAAGCGCAGCTTAAAAATGGCGACCGCCCGTCCATCACCGTAGAGAAAAATGGCGAGCAGGTCAAATTGCAGGTGGAAGCGGTACCGCGTTATTCTCAACTGAATATGTTTGCAGTCAATGGCAGGGCAGAAAAAAGGGAACAGTTCTTAAAAGAGCCTTCCTTAAATAAAGCTGTAACAAAATCAAAGGGAAAAGAGGTTTCTGCTAGTCAGGGCTTGGGCATTTAAGCGCATTTTGTATTTTAGCGGCTCGTTTTTTGTAAATAATAATTAAATTTTATAACCGCTGACGTTTTTGGTCAGCAAAAGAAACAATTATGGAAAAGTTTGAAAAAGTAAAAGAATTGGTATCAACAATTGAAGCAGATGCTACTAAATTTTATGACGGTGGCAATGCAGCGGCAGGTACACGTGTACGAAAAGCGATGCAAGATCTTAAAGTTTTAGCTCAGGAAATCAGAGCAGAAGTAACAGAAAAGAAAAATAGCGATAAATAATCCTATCGCTGTTTTGGGAAATGATAAATCCCGGCCATGGGTCGGGATTTATTTATTTTATTCGTAAAGGTAAAAGTTTAGCTACTCTTTGCAATTTTTGATAAATTCAGGCGTGATGCTATTAATGCGCTCGTTCTTTAAAATGAAATAGTTAGTGAAAAAAATTAGGTTGTTGAAGGTTACTGGAACGGCAATATCTGTATTCGCTAATTCTTTAATAATAGTTTCACGTTCAACTTTGAGGAATTTCTTCGGTAATTTCACATCATCAAGAAAAATTTGCTTTAAATCATCACGCATTTCTTGTGGCTGAAATTTTAACCGGAATTTATTTCTAAACATAGCTTCCCAGTTCTTGCCCTTGAAATGTTGGTATGAAAGTTCATTAAAAAGTGATTTGAGTGCTATATCATTAACTTCCAAGCTAGCGTAAATTCCGTTCAACATGCGCTCTTTTTCTACATGACCTTCCCATTCATCCTTACATTTGTATCTCAGGCTATGATCAATTTCATGCCATCCTTCTGACAGCACGGTTCTGAGCTGTAATTCAAATGTCTGATCTACCAGATTAAGACCTTCATACTGGGACGCGGCCTTTGTCTCCTCGAATATTTTTATATCGGAGGATGTAAATCCGCAAATAATATTAGTTCTTTTTGGCTTGAATACTGTCAACTCATGCACGTCAATTTCCTCATCAATGAAATTCATAGTTTCCGAAAGCATATCCTTAACGAGATTAATGTCGTCTTGAAAATAGGTGACAATTCTTATTCCAATGATATCTTGTATCTTTCTTCCATCGATTGTGTATGGTTTCCCTTCTTTTTCTTTCCTTCCGATTTTCTCTTCAAGCGATTTTTTACCCTTTGAGCGGCTAAAAATTCTATATAGAATGCCGACTTTATCTAGTCGCTCAATAATATGTGCACAGATGTTCTTTTCGATCAGTTGCAGACTGCTAGTCATGTTAGTTGTTTATATGATTTAAAAAGTTCATCGCTTCCCTGGTAATAAAGCCTACATCATCCTTGAAATGGAGATAGTCTTTACGTTTTAAGCTATCTACTATTGCACTTATTTGTTTATCTGAAAAGCTGGACAGTCTCTTCCTGATAAATGAGAATTTTCTTGGTTTTGGACGTCTACTATCCACTTGCAAGAACTGCTGTAAAACCATTTCCTCTGTTAGCTCATTTTCGGCCTTTGTTTCAATGAGGTCTTTTTTGTAAAGCGCGTTGATGGTTTCTAAGAAACTGTTGTTATCCTGACAGGCATATATGCCAAAATCCTCATATTGAATGTTGTTTGGATTGATTATCCCACAATCGAAAAACTTACAATTTTGAAAAGACGACTTATTAAATTGTGAAAGGCAGAAGTTACAGTTTTCAAACACAATACTTGAAAAAATACAGTTTTCAAAAGTATTATTTTCACAGAAATCAACTTTTCTAATCGTCTTGTCATTAAGAAATAGGTCTTTCCAATTTCTTTTGAATTCTTTTTTAAGGAAATAGTCCAAATCAAAAAAGAATTCGATTGGGAATTTAAAATCATTGCCATTGTATACCTCCCAAAGCCTGTTTTTTTTGTCGATGCTTTGAATTTTAAATGCTTCAATTGATTTAGATGCAAAATCTAGTGGAACTATTTCTGTGAAATTTGTGTAATGCTCTTGAAACTTATTAAGTATAAGATTTTCCCCGACCAGAAATCCAAAAATAAATTCGTTGATAAATCCCACATTTCCATCGCCTTTTCTGTCGAGAAATACATGGTTTGAAAGCGTCTCCGCTAATTCGTCAACAGTAGGCCTCTCTTCATTTCTGTATTCTTTGAGACTATCTTGTAATGCTTTTAAGTTGTAGTCTTTGATGAGCTCCTTGATTGTGCTCTTGCTTTCTGCGGTAATATTAAATTCAGACATGAACCGAATCAACTTCCTGAAAATCCTAAATTGCGAAATGTTGTCCAGTTTCAGGTTCTGTCTGGTTTGTTCCCTGCTGAGCAGATATTCGAAATATTTGTCAATTATAGTTCCCTCTTCAGAAGAAATATATTGCTCTAATTTTTCGATCGGAATATTTCTCAAATAAGATAAGAGAACTGGATTCGAAATTTGATCGATGGGAAATTCATGAGCTTTGATTACCTCTAGTCGTTGTTCTGAAAGCCAGTTTTCAATAGTTGGCTCCTTGATCTCAAACCTAGCTAGTGAAAAGTTCTGAATTGAGTTGTAAATCGTATTGATAAATTCATCACTGTTCAAAATTGCTGTTTTTCTGGACGTTATAATGATCTTTGCATTTTCCTGTAATAAATCAACTATCGTTGAGAGCATGCTTTCAACATCCTCTTTGTTGCTTTCCTTCGAGATTAATTCATCAAAACCATCAATTATCAATGGAATACGTCCTTTATAAATTTGTTCAAGGACGATATTCTGTTTTATGCCATTAGGAAATTGGTCATCAATCTCATTTAATAAAATATGCTTGAAGACCCTTGCTTCCCGGTTCCGAGAAAGCTCCGTAAAGAAGGGGAGCTTCCTAGTCTTTTCTAATGATAGTGTGTTAAGTATTTCGTTAGCTGTACAGGTTTTTCCAAATCCTGCTGGTGCTTCAATGACGATGAACAGTGCTCCTTCTATAGTATTGAATAATTCATTTATCTTTCCTATGATACTGGTTTCTGAGGAGTGAAATGATTTTATTTCAATAATTTCGCCGTCATTGTTTTGAAGTGAATAGTCAAAGTCACTGTCAATATATTTGTAAGCACTTCCTTCTGGTAAATTTAATAACTGTTTCTTCTCAAAATTACGATACCTGCTTTTCAGCTCATGTCCAAGTGGAGTTTTGATGAAAAAACCCTCAAACAAGTATTCCTCGACCTCCTCAATGTTTTTAATTATTTTAAGCTCAGTGGCATAGCCTGCCTCAGAATATTCTGATTTGTATTTGCTTACGTCGGTTTCCTCGTCGAATGATATAATTTCTGCTGCATGATACATTCCATACTGGAGTGTATATATCCTTACGGCATCTGTTGAACTTCTGGAGATTTTGTAATTATATGATTCGAAAAGTTTATCTATAAGTGGTAGTTTTTCTGTCATAAGCATTTACTTGTATGGTAATTCATAAAAATGGGTGTTCCGGTAGTTAATATTATTTAATATCGCCACCGTTAAAAAACTTATTATAAATTTTTGGAAAGTGTTTGAGTGGAGAGCGATGTTTGAGCCAGCAATATATCAATTTATTCAAAATATATTAAAAAACAGGGGTATTTGATTATCCACAAACTAACATTTTTAGTTGATCACTGTCTTACCACATAGCAACCAGTGAATTTAGAATTGCTAATATCATAAAGCCCAAACCCGAAGGCTATGCGAAATGAATTTTTAAATTCATTTACGTCAAGGGGTTGCATTTAATCAGGGTACCAATTTAGGTTATGAGGGTTGGCACGCAAAAAGAAATTCCGGCATAAACCCTCCTGTGGCCTTTGCACTCCTTTCCATTTATTCCGTTGCTTCTTTTGCTTTGGCAACCCTAAAACCTTTGCCTGTACCATAATTAATTCAAAATATTATGGAAAATTCATTTTATCAGCTTGCTGAAATCGAAATCAGCTATAAGCCAAAATTTAAATCTGTAGAGCGGCCACAGATCGATAGTGCAAATAAAGCCTACCAGGTACTGATCAATAATTGGGACCTTAACAAAATTGAACTTGTGGAGGAATTCAAAATTATTTTGCTCAATCGCAGGAACAGGGTGCTGGGTATTGTTAACATATCTCAGGGCGGAATGTCCGGCACGATCGCCGATCCCAAAATCATCTTCGCTGTTGCATTAAAAGCCTGCGCTAGTGGTATTATTCTTTCTCATAGCCATCCTTCAGGAGAATCAAGCCCGAGCGAGGCCGATATCAAGTTGACCAGAAAGCTCACCGAAGCTGGTAAGTTGCTTGATCTCCAGATACTCGACCATATTATCGTTTGCAGCGATGGATATTACAGTTTTATGGATGAGGGAATGATATAAATTTCAAAGCTACTGCAGCATTGCTGCAGTAGCTTATTTTTTATTCATTTTTATTTAACTGCTACTCATACATTCTTATTTCAAAACATACTTATAGTCCACCTGGAATACGCATCTGTAAAAGAAATCTAAACTAAAAACGGAAATACAGCCGTGGACATAAATCCGTTTATCTGAATTAACGCTCTCAAAGTTTAAGTTAATCCCACAAAACATCTTACTCCAATTTTTTTTAATATTTCTTACTCCTTACGCTTTAGCTACTTTTTCATAAACCCACCATCGCAACTTCCCCTTCATATGTTTAAAATTTCCACTGCAATAAAGTACCTGTAGGCATTTTGAGTAGCAAATTTCTGAACAATCCGTTTGCCGTCAAGACCTAGCCCTAAAGGGTTTGCTGAAAAAAAATCTTCCTTTCTCGCTGAGCTCTAAAGCGTATTTGTTTTTCGCAAAGTCTTGCCTTGCAATCTGGATTGTATCAAGGAGAGGTGGCTTAACAAAAAGCCAGAAGGCTCCTGCCGACTGACTTTGAACACTAAAATAATTAAGCCATGGACCGATTAAAAGACAGAAGCCCACCGACCCAGACCCCGCGCGCCTCGGAGCGTATAGGGAACATTGCCCCAATTAGGAAAATCATTAATCAATTTATTCTCAATATCAAAAATCAGAAATCATGAAAAATCAAAGCATCAATAACACCAACGGAAAAGCCGATTTCTTAGATATCAAATCTGCAAAAAATCCATTTTATCAACCCTTGGCAGGTAAGGCAAATCTAAATGCTGATAATAAGGCAACTATAAAAGATGAACCGAAAAAAGAGGAATTGAAAACAGAAGATACCGCAGGAGCTTCAAAACCTGAGAAGATAAAGGAAAATACAGAGGAGCCAAAGTCCATCGGCGCGGTCGTTCAGTTGCCACAGCCTAAGGAAGAAACAAACGAACCAAAAATGGCAGAGGAGAAACTTGGGAAACCGGCGCTGAATTTGGAAGGTACCTTAAAACTGGTGGAAGAACTTCACCGTCGGATGGTGCAAAGGGGTAGACTCGTGCACACCATTGACAACCTCGATAAGTTTGAGATCGAGCAAAAGCAGGAAGCCGAAGACACCTCTACAAATTATTATCAGGGCTGTGAACTGGAAATTACGGACGATAAACGCAACAAGTTTTCAACGAAAAACCCCGTGATCATTAAAGCAGTTGCGCTTTTTGTACGAGACTTGTGCACAAATCGTCTAGCTGAAATCGAGGCCGAAATCACAATACCGGCTTAAATTTTTTTGCCCTGCCCAGTTAGGGCAGGGTTATTTGAATCCCAAAACCATCTATGCCGCATTTTTTGAATTACTCGACCAATTATAAAGTAAAGGATATGCTGAGAACCTTGAGGAAGAAAATCCAAAATCCTCTCACCTCCGATACAATCAATTTTTAAATAAGTTTCAAAACTAAAATACCATGAAAACAGAAGAGCTATTCTTTATCGTTCGCATCGAAGTGCGGACCGATCACGGAAATATCAATGATACCCTAGAGGAAATGGAAAAACAATCCCGTTTTGTGATGACCGACACGGCAAATGTTAAAGTGGTCAACTCAGAAATCCTAACCACAAAAACCAGAAACCCCAAAAACTAAAATCATGGCACATAACCTATATTATAACCAGCGGACAAAGAAACACAGTTTCTTTTCCGTAAAAGAAAAAGCATGGCACAGCCTGGGAACAATCATTGAAGATTATCCGACCAGTGCCGAAGCATTAAAATTTGCAGGGTTAGATTATAGCGTGGAAAAACGCCCGCTCTTTACCCTCGACAATGTAAACTTTGACCTGCTCAATGCACTGGCAAAGGGAATTGAGCCAGACGTATCCGTTCCCAACTATTACGCAAATGTCCGAACGGATTCGGAAGAGGTGCTAGGGGTAGTGGGTAAAGATTATCAAATTGTGCAAAATATCGAAGCTTTTTCTTTCTTTGACAGCATCGTAGGGAATGATGATGGCATAAAATACGAAACAGCCGGCGCTTTGGGTAAAGGAGAGCGAATCTTTATTACCGCTAAACTTCCCGACTATATCAGAGTAGGTAATGATGATCTCATCGAGCAATATCTTTTCTTAACCACATCCCACGATGGTTTTGGAAGTATTACAGCAGCATTTACCCCTGTCAGGGTCGTTTGTCGCAACACATTAAATGCAGCAATGAAAAATCAGCAGAATACCATCAAAATCAGGCACACTTCAAGCGCAAATGAAAGGCTCAAACAGGCGCATCAATTGATGGGGATTAGTAGCCGGTTGGGGCAGGAGATGGAAGACCTTTATAATCATTGGGCAAAAATCCGCATCGATGACAAAAAGATTAGGCAACTGATCGAAGTGGCAATGTCGCCAAGTAAAGAAGTGCTCACTAATTTGCACGAAGAAAAAAGGGATTCATTATCCTCCCATTACCTGAATATCGTAGAAAATGTCTATGAGTTTGCGCTTAGCGCACCCTCGCAAATGGTAAAGACCACAAAAGGAACTTTGTTTGGGGCATATAATGCAGTAACCGGCTACTTCCAAAATGTTAGAAATTTTCCGAATGGAGAAAATAAATTTAAGAGCATTATGTACGGAACGGGTTTTCAACGCTCACAAAAAGCATTTGATTTATGCGCCGAATATGCAACGCTTGGAACATTCCATCTTAATTAATCAAGTGGCTTTTTAGCCACTTGATTAACCCATCAAATCTGCCAGTCGCGCTCCGCGCCTGAAGTCAGTATTAATTGATTTCGTTTTCGAAGTACCATTGCTTTATTACCAATACTAGTTTCTTTTTGTCAAAATCTAACAATGAACCCGGGTATTAAAAGGGTCGACGATAAGCAGGTACTTTCTTATTATTGATAGCTTAAAATTTTTTATGAACTGCGTTGGTATGATGGGATAAGCAATCCGCTTTGATATGTTAGTGATATTTACTATAGGCCAATTTTCGGTAATTCCTGATCAGGTTTATCATCTAAAATTGCCTGTTTTGCTGGGAGATTTCATAGACGTTTCCCTGCCTTTGATTAGATATTATAATAATCGATCGTCATTTTGAAGCTTTTGTGGTTAATGAGGCTTGGTAATGTAAAGCGCTTCCATCTTGCGTATGTGTGAGCACCTTATTGCCTTTTAACCCACAGCCACCTACGCCAGATTGCTGGTCTGCGGAAAAGGAGGTGAAAATCTCGGCAGTGGATTCCGGATTAATAAGGCAAAAACTAATGATGCGGTGCTGTACAAACCAATTCGTTTGACCACTTCCCGCCAATTTGTTACATGCAGCCAAGCAAAACTTTACAGAAATTTTATTTCCATTGAGAAGGGGTCAATTTATTCTACAATTAATCTTTGGTACTTGCCAAAAAGAACATGATCTCAGTGGATTATAAAATAAGGTTAAAAAGTTAAAGAGATTTTTATACAAATATTCTCGATCATCTTATAAAGATTAGATTAATTCAAACTTCTATACTCATTCGGAGAATAACCAACTGATTTTTTGAAAGCTCTTGTAAAATGTTGCGGGTATTTAAAACCCAGTTCATAGGCAATTTCACTAATTGACATATTACTGCCCAATATTCGTTCTTTAGCAATGTCCATCACTTTTAACTGTATATATTCCATTGCCGTTTTGCCGGTTTCTTTTTTTACCATGTCACCAAAATAATTAGGAGAAAGGTGTAGTTGTTCGGCGCACCAGGTGACTGCCGGGATACCAAATGTTTGCGGTTTGTCAGAATGGAAATAATCCTTGAGTAAAACTTCAAATTTTTCGACGTTGCTCTTATTAGACTCATTTCTGGTAATAAACTGCCGATCATAAAAACGAACGCAATAATTGAGGAAAAGTTCGATATTAGCTGCGATCAGCATTTTGCTGTGCTTATCAGTTCCCTGTTCCAGCTCGTACTTAATCTTTTCAAAACAGTCCAATACAATCTTTCTTTCCTTTTCAGAAAGGTGGAGCGCTTCACGCGTCTCGTAAGAGAAAAAGTTATATTTATCAATATGCCTGCCCAGTGATGTGCCGTGAATCAGGTCAGGATGAAAAAGCAGCGCATAGCCTGAGGGTTTGTAATCCTCATTGATGTTTACATTGATGATCTGACCAGGAGCCACAAAGACCAAAGTTCTGTCCTGATAATCATATGTATTCCTGCCATATTTTATATCGCCGCATTGTACATCTTTCAGATAAACGGCATAAAAACCAAAGTTCATCTTCGAAGCATACACCTCGGGAGCCGTTCCGTGAAAATTTATGATGCTTACTTGAGGGTGTAGGTTTTGCTGATGATAGAACTTATCATGCTCGCTTACCATATCAATTCTCAATACTTTTTCCATAACGTTTAATTAAATTCTTATCCAAATCTAAGGCTATTCCACTTCAGAATCAATTCTTTAAATTAAACCTGTAAAAGTGGTAAGCAAACCTGTAACCATGGTAAGGAATAATCGCTCGTATGGGCTGACCTTTGTACTATCAAAGCAAATAAATATAAAGTCATGAACATAATGGAAGGAAAAGTTGCACTGGTTACAGGCGCTGCATCAGGATTAGGACTCGCAACTGCATTGGAATTTGCAAAGTTAGGTGCTTCGGTGGCGATGGCCGACTGGAATTTGGAACAAGTAAATCAGGCTGCTGACAAGCTAGCAGAAGATGGATATAAAACCTTGGCAATTGAATGTGACGTATCTGAAGATGCTCAGGTAAAAGATATGGTCAACAAAACTGTGGCACATTTTGGAAAGCTGGATTATGCCTATAATAATGCGGGTGTACAAAATCAGCTCGCAGAGGCTGCAGATCAAACTATGGAAGATTTTGAGCGGGTAAATAATATCAACTACCGTGGTATCTGGAGCTGTATGAAGTATGAATTGCAGCATATGAAAGAGCAGGGAAGTGGTGCAATTGTAAATTGTTCTTCGATTGGTGGAATCCGTGCAGGTGCGCAGCCTGGGGTTTACCATGGTTCTAAACATGGTGTAATTGGAATTACCATCAGTGCTGCCGTTGAGTATGCCAGTTGTGGTATCCGCATCAACAGTATAAGCCCGGGATTGTTTTATACCGGTATGTCAGAGGAAATGATTGAAGGTGGTCAGAAAGAGGCGCTCGATAGAATGATGAGGATGGTACCAATCGGCCGTATGGGGCGCCCGGAAGAGATTGCCAGTGCAGTAGTGTTTCTATGCAGTGATGCTGCCAGCATGATTGTAGGTCACAATCTGGTTGTAGACGGCGGACTGACCATTTAACCAGATCTGATCAACTTCATCAGATTATGCCGTAAAGAAATACTTTTCGCGAAGCCGATCAAGGCGATGGGAACACTGAGATTTGATACTTAAGAGCTAAAACTAAAATGAATAAACAATGAATCGGAAAAGCATATTTACGGCCCTTTTAGCTATGGGTGCAATGGACAGCATGGCACAGATGCAAAGCGATGGTGGTATCTTTCCCAAAGGTAGGTTAACGCAAGCGAATTTTACAGGAACCGTTTACGTGCAGCCGTTGTTGCCTCGGGATAGTGTTTTCAATCTGGTGGCGGGAAGCGTAACCTTTGAACCAGCAGCAAGAAGTTACTGGCACACCCACAATGCCGGCCAGATTTTGATGGTCCTCAGCGGAACTGGCTACACCCAGCTAAAAGGAGAACCGATACAGGTTATCCACAAGGGAGAAGTGATCACCTGCCCGCCAAATGTGGAGCACTGGCATGGGGCATCACCTGGAAGCGGCATGACACATTTGTCGTTGAACCCAAATGCTGATAGAGGTGTGGTAAACTGGTTAAGGCCGGTGACCGACCAGGAGTACAACGGTAAAAAGGCAAAACAATGAAAATTATCGGCAGACGCATTTTTTCGAATTTATTAATGTTGCTGATGAGCTGCCTCACGGTAGCATCAGCTGCACAGCAAAAAAAGAACAACATGGAAAAACTGGATAAAAAAGAACAACAAATAGTCGATATTTCAGCATTAGCAGCCATTGGAAATATACCTAAGTTAAAGGAAAGCTTAAACATGGGCATGGATGCCGGACTCACGGTCAATGAAATCAAGGAAACACTTGTGCAGTTGTACGCTTATTGCGGGTTTCCACGAAGCCTTAATGCCATCAACGTTTTCATAGTCGTTTTAGATGAGCGCAAAGCAAAGGGGATTATAGATATTGAAGGAAAAACCTCATCGGATCTTTACTTAGCAGACAAATATCAATCAGGTAAAAACAACCTTCAGATCCTTACTGGGATGGAGGAAAAGAAACCCAGTGGCGCCAATGCATTTGTACCAGCCATTGATGTGTTTTTAAAAGAACATCTTTTTGCGGATATCTTTAACCGAGATTTATTAAGCTTCAAAATGCGTGAACTCATTACCATTTCTGCCTTGGCAGCAATGACTGGCGTTGCTCCCCAGCTGCAAGCGCATATTGGCATGGGCATGAATACCGGGATTACTGAAGTGGAGCTTAAAGATGTCTTCGAGCTGATAGATAAATCCATAAATACCATTCAGGGTGACCTTGCCAGAGAAACCCTGGCTAAGGTATTGTCAACCAGAAAACCATAAACTTTAACCAAATATGATGATCGGAAAAAAAATTATCTCTTGTAGCATCATGGCAGCTTCGCTGCTCGTGGGGACTAATAACAGTTTTGCTCAAACCATACAGGGTTCGGCAAATGAATGGAAAAACTATGGCAGTGATAAGGGCAGTTCTCAATATTCCTCACTGAGCCAGATTGATTCTTCAAACTTTAAGGGTCTGCATATTGCATGGACCTGGCGCTCGGTTGAAGAAGAAATCACCAGAACACATCCGGAAATTAAAAGTTGGGTTTGGGAATCCACACCACTAATGATCGAAGGGGTGTTATATATCAGTACCTCTCTTTCCCAGGTTGCGGCGATCGATGCGGCAAGTGGAAAAACGAAATGGGTATATGATCCCCTAACCTGGAAAAACGGAACCCCGTCCAATAATGGATTTGTCCATCGCGGCGTTGCCTTCTGGAAGGAGGGCCAAGATGAAAGAATCTTGCTCGGTACCGGGGATGGTTACCTGATTGCAATAAATGCAAAAAATGGCAAAACGGTAGATTCCTTTGGTATCGCCGGCCGTATTGATCTTACCCAGGGACTGGGCAGAACTGTAGACCGGAAACTTTATGGGGTATCCTCAGCACCCATTATCTGCAGGGATGTTGTGGTGGTGGGCACCAAGGTGCACGACGTGCCGGTAAGCAATACAATGCCGCCCGGCGCTGTTCGGGGCTTCGATGTACGTACGGGAAAACAGGTATGGAAATTCAATGCCATTCCACAAAAAGGTGAATTCGGAAATGATAGCTGGGATGCAAATTCCTGGAAAACAGTTGGGAGCGCTAACGTATGGGCGCCGGTCAGTGCGGATGAGGAACTGGGTTATGTTTACCTGCCTTTCAGCACCCCTTCAAATGACAATTATGGCGGCGGAAGGTTAGGCTCGGGATTATTCGGAGAAAGCCTGGTCGCCCTTGATGCGAAGACTGGAAAGCGTATTTGGCATTTTCAATTAGTACACCATGGTCTTTGGGATTATGATCCGCCCGCTGCGCCGAACCTGATTGATATCAATGTTGATGGTAAGCCCATCAAAGCGGTAGCGCAAGTCAGCAAACAGGGGTTTGTATATGTTTTTGATCGTATAACAGGTAAACCGGTTTGGGATATTGTGGAAAGGGCAGTACCGCAATCAACCGTTCCGGGGGAAAAGTCATCTCCTACGCAGCCTTTTCCTAGCCGGCCAGCGGCATTCGACCGCCAGGGAATCACGGCAGACGATATTGTGGATTATACACCGGCGCTGCGTGACTCAGCGATGTCTCTTTTGAGTAAATTTAATTATGGTCCTTTGTTTACTCCGCCAATATTGGATAAGCCTACCATTCTAATGCCTGGTATAGCAGGCGGGGCAAGCTGGGCAGGCGCTGCATTTGATCCGGAAACAGGAATGTTTTACGTTCCTTCAAATACCATTCCTTATGCGGTAACACTAGAAAAATCGGGCACACCGCATATCGGGTATATTGGAAAAACAGTAGCCATGGAGACCATTGATGGTATTCCTTTGTGGAAGCCACCTTACGGCAGGCTGACGGCAATAGATATGCATACCGGAGATCATAAGTGGATGAAGCCAATGGGCGATCTGTCTACTACCGTACCGGCACTTAAGGCGTTTGCAAAATCACCGCTCGGCCGCTCTACCAGAAGCCATATCCTGTTAACCAAAACCCTGCTTTTTGTTGCACAGGAAGGTAGTACCCAGCGTGAGGAAATGGGTGGGGGCGAGGCTGGAGAAAGGGCAAAGTCATCAGGTCCCAAATTCCAGGTCATCGACCCTGCAATTGTTGCTTACGATAAAGCAAGCGGAAAAATGATTGGAAAGATCGACCTTCCAAGAAATGCCACCGCAGCTCCGATGACCTATATGCTCAATGGTAAACAGTATATTGCTGTAGCTACAGGAGGCGCTAATCTTGCTCCCGAGCTTATTGTACTTTGCCTGAATTAAATTTGATGACAATGAAAGAAATCCTTGTTAATATCATTATCCTTTATTTTCATGGCTATAATTAATGCTGCACCTATAAAAACAACAGCGAATGTCAGAAAGGGTCATATTGACAAAAATGAAGTTTATCAAGCATACGCAGTGAATTTAAGGTTGGCTTAGCAGAACATATATCTTAGGCAGTGAAGGGAGGGTCGGAGGTATGTCACTGCTCAAATTATCAGATCACTAAGCCTGCAACATTTCAGTGTTGCTGTGTATGGTCGTGAAGAAGCTTCTCCAGAGCAATTGAGGTCACCATACTTCAACTTTGTGATGTTCCCCGAAAATTGTTCGCTGCAGTTAGAGAACAACCCCAGACATGCCGTAAGGACTTTGATGCCCGTATCTTCGAGCTCAATCGCGAGTGCTAGTGTGACAGCAATTAATGCGATTTTCGAGGCTTGATAGGTAGCCTTAAATAAGGGTTAAAAGGAAAGTTAGGATCTGAATGCAGGGTCACTGATTCTCTATGCTAAAATATTTAAAAATTACTACCGAAGTAGAAAGTGCGATGAGTGGCAGCATAGACCAAGCCACTGCCAATTAAGCCACTAAATTGATTTAAACAGCGTAAGGATTTGTCCGGAAGTGCCACAAGTTAGGTTACTTGCCTTTATTATCTTAGTAATATAGAATAGCGGCGTGACTGTCCGATTGCTGCATTATCGACCAAAAACCTAAATGCCCAAATTCAGGTGTAATGTGCTCAGCGGCTGTAATGATGGTTTGTTCTTTATGTACATCTAATTAAATTGTCTAGGCGGAATTGCCAATTCCTTCGGCGACGATTTGCCATGTTAAAATACCTCGAAACTAGCTGTTCGATGGAACCGTGCGCACTAATTCTTTAGCGATCTGTTGGTCAAGTCATTTATTGGAAACAGTCACTAATGCAAAAGACCGGTGGAAATATGCCCCAAAAGACTGCTGTATTTTCGGGGCCTAACTTATGGGTGAAGGTAGGTTGAGCAGCATCGTTCTGTTACTTAATATTAACAATTAGGGGTCTCATACATAATTTCAGGCTCAAAAGACAAATAATGAAAAATTTTAAACTGATCAGTTTAAAATTGTATCTTTGTAAGGCAATGGGAAGAAATAAAGAATTTGATTTCGAAAACAAGCTGGACACTGCGGTAGAAGTTTTTTGGGCACAAGGATATCATTTAACCTCAATCACTGACTTAGAGCGTGAGATGGGCATTAATCGCAGTAGTATCTACTCTACTTATGGGGATAAAAAAAGTTTACTGATCAAATGTCTCAACAAATATCTAAAAGCTAAAGTTAACCAATATGGGGCTATTCCCAGAGGTGTTGATGCAGTTGAAGACTTAAGGAGAATTTTTAGGCTGTCAGTCGATCAGAGTATCGAGGAAGGTAGAAGCTGCTTAGCCGTTAAGTTGGCATTTGAAATCTCATTATGTGATGATGATGTCAGACGGATATTGGTGACCAATGAAAAAAAATTCGAAGAGATTTATTTTAAGGTACTAGAAAGGGGGCAGGAAATGGGATCTGTTAAAACTGAGTTGAATGCTAAACTGACAGCTAGTTTCTTTGCGGCCTCGTCGAGTGCGCTATTTAAAAATTATGCTTTGAATAAAAACAGAAATGCTGTTTATGACATGATAGAAAATCTGATTAACATGGTCAAAGCATAAGTTATCAATTTTTTTAGAATTAATCAACAAGAATATTTTTTTAATCTTTTTTAAACTGATCGGTTTAATATGAATTTTAGTGTAAATAGAAAATTAGCCTACATTGGATGCTTAGGCGTTATCGGAATTATCAGTACGGAATTTGGTGTCATCGGCATCTTGCCTCAGATTGCGGAACATTACCGTATTAGCATTGGCACAGCAGGCTATTTATTAAGCATGTTCGCTTTGACCATTGCATTTACAGGACCATTTATGGTTTTATACGCATCTCGGTTTGACAAAAAGAAAATCATGCTTTATGCACTTGGGTTGTTTTTAATTTCTAATGTTGGCTCGGCTTTCAGTCCGCCTTTCTGGCTACTCATGGTATTGCGTATTTTGCCAACACTACTGCATCCGGCATTTTTTTCGATGGCGATTGCCGCGGCGAGCAAGGATGCTTCTCCTCAATTGCAGATGCGTTTGACCAGTATCATTATTGGCGGTATTGCCCTTGCTCAGGTGACACTGATTCCTTTTACCACCTTTATAGCCAGTATTTATTTCTGGCAGTTGAGTTATGTCCTTCAGGCTTTAGTTATTTTGGTGACCTTGGTAATCGTTTATAAAGGCTTACCAGCTCTGCCTAATACCGAAGCGAAGTCTTTTAAAAGTCAATTGAGGGTACTCAAAAGGCCAAGTTTTATTGCAGGAACTGCGGTAAACTTATTTCTGATCACGGCATGGTTTTGTTCTTACAGTTATTTTGCTGATTATCTTTCCAGAGTGATGGGCTTAACTGCTAAGCAAATAAGTTATATGTTACTTTTGTTTGGTGTGATGGGGGTGATCTCCAATTTTCTGGCAGGCCGTTTATTAGGAAAGTATATGATCAGTACAACTTTATTCTTTCTTGCTGGCACATTTCTCGTGCCGTTTGGATTTCAGCACGTGAACGGTTCGCTATGGAGTGTTGCACTGGTGGTAGGATTCTGGGGCGTGATGTATGGTCCTTGTTTTTGATTGGGGTAGGATATATGGTTTCAGCTGCGCAAGATGCCAAGGAATTTGCAAATAGCCTGCAGACTTCCTTCGGAAATCTTGGGGTTTCGTTAGGGACGGCAACCGGCGGCTGGTTCATCAGTCATTACGGGATTTCCATTACGCCGTGGGTGGGGATTGGTTTTGGGGTATTGGCGATGGTGATGATTTTCTGGAGGGCGTGGCTCGACAGAAGTCATTAATATAAAATACAAATGGGATTAGGTCGATTCAATAGCTGATCAATCTGCTATTGAATTGATTGGTCGATAATTACAAATGTCAGGTAGCTTGATTGATTAATATGAATTAACTTCTTCAAGATTTTTGATTTCTTCCAAGGTACAATGTTTGGTTCGATCATGAACTTGGCAATATTTTTAACTGATTTTCGTCCACAGTCCTAAAATTACGATTTGAAAGTGTTTTATGATTTCGCGCCGATCCATCCATAGGCAAATCTTTATTAAATGCGAGAGGGACTGCACGAATTTTTTTCTAAAAAGGCTGCATGAAAGGTATTTCGAGGTTTTCCCTATCCTTGCTGACAAATTCTTCACAACCTGTGTAGACCTCTATAAGTCGTTTGTCCTGAAAAATTGACTTAAACATTTAACGACTTTGGTAGAGATAAAAGCTTGTATGCTAATTTATCAGTTGAAATAGAGGCTACAGTGGTTAAATAATTAAACTGAGGGATCTAGAGATTGCTTGTTACTCCAATCTTTCGATTGGAGTAAATGGGGCTAAATCAATTCATCTTGACTTAAATCGCATTTCCTTTTCTCTTAATCAACGAAGTGCCGGTATTTATTTGATGGTTATACTTTAATATTGGTGAAATTGTTTTATTTTAATTCTAAAGACGGCATACGCATTTGCTCTAGATTTTGGATGCCAATTGCTAAAGCAGGCGTAATGCAACCTGCACGTTTTGAATTGACTAAGCTTAATCCAACCTCCACTATAATTGCCGCAGTTGCAGTATATCCCGGATGGCCACTACCAGTCAAGGTTGCTCTCCCTGTTTTTCCGTTTTTATTTGTCGCAACTGCTTTTACAGTCCAATCCCAGTCCCTAAGATAATGTTCTGAAGGGCCAGTCCCCGCTTTTGGCAACCTTTTTTCTATAGACTCACTTAGCCATCGTCGAACGGGTAAAGGAAGCCTGGTAAGACCTACCATAGTTTTTTGTAAGCATCCCTGGATAAAAGCCTTCAAATAGTTATATTTTCCGTGTAATCCGTTTACGGAACCACTCTCTACGCCCTCGGAATATTTGGCAGAAGCGTAGGCTTCGTTTTGCTCTGCCGCCAAGAGCGCAGCCGTTCTATGAATGATTGGCGGATTCAGAAAAGCAACTGGTACCATAGGTTCCAAAACCTTTCCCTCATATATCTTTCCTCCAAGATGCATTTTTTGTGGTAAAAGTCCCTTGCTGATTTTGGGTAGCAATCCACTTGCGTTCCCTATAATTCTAGCACCTGGATCCTTCAACATTGCCACAATACTTGCAAGTGTTCCCCCTGAAACCGATTGATTAAATGGTACTCCGCCCTCGGGAAGCCTGGTAAAATCAACTGTCACTACAATGTTTTGGATATCGCCCCCAGCACCGGGCCCTTCTTGGGAATTTTTTGAGCATATTTCATTCTGTGCACTGGCGCGGTAACACGCTAACAAAGTGGTAAGATCAGCGGGCATGGCTTCCCAGCCTGCCATTTGCACAATTTGTACGCCAGCATTTCGGGCGCTTGCATCAAAGCGATCAATTACACGCCTTAACAGGGGCAATTCGCCGCTTAAATCAGCATATGAAGTACCCGAGGAAATACAAGCAGAAATCACTGACTCTGCACTAGGTGTATATGGTCCAACTAAGTTAAGCAATACACGTGTCCTTGCCGCAAGTCTTAGCAGTGAATCACTATCATTGGTATCGGCAAGGATGATTTCTACATTTTCTGCATTCAATTGCTTTAGTACTTCAGATAACTTCTTTGCATCCCTGCCTGCCACTGCCCAACGTTTTATTCCCAAACTGTCCGTTAAAATGTGATTTATCTGGATCAGTTGTTCCACGACAAGTTTTCCTGTAAGTCCTGTAGCCCCCAGTACAACGATGTCAAAATCTGTAGTATTGGATGGCATGTTGTTTTTTGTGTTGCGATTCATAGGGTTGATGTTAGCTGAGTTTATATTATGAATTTCTTTATTGGATGTATGCAAAACGGATAAATTAGATTAGATTCAACTTATTGCTAGCATAGCAGCTTATGATTAGTTTCAATTTTTGATAGTTTGATACGCGAATACGCTTATTTAAAAGAATCTCAACGCTTGCACCTGCAATTTTTAGCTGTAATTGTTTATAGAACCCATACGCAAGGTAGACTCCATAGCGAGATGATCTGGGAAGTAGCCTTATTCCTTTAAGACCTTCATCAAAATCTTTACTTATGTCTTTCAATAAGGTTTCTTTACCTATTTCCGAAAAATTAGACAGGTCAGTATCAGGAAAATAATTTCTACCCAAATTCTGCGAATCAGCCTTCATATCCCGTAGAAAATTGATCTTCTGAAAAGCGGAGCCGAGTCGCATCGCAAATCGCTTAAGGGAATCAAAAAGTACTGCATTTCCGTTTGTGAACACGTACAAACACATTAATCCAACGACCTCAGCGGAACCAAGAATATATTTCTCAAAACTTTCATTATCATAAGTCATGGGCTGCAAATCCATCTCCATGCTATGCAGAAATTGTTTGATTAATTCATGGTCGATATTATACTTGGCGACCGTTTGCTGGAATGAGTGAATGATTGGGTTTGTACTGATGCCGCGATCGATCGCATTGAAACAATCTTGAGCTAGCTCCTTTAATAAGATTGATTTAGGATAGCCATCAAAACTGTCAACAATTTCATCCGCCAGTCTCACAAAAGCATAAATGGAATAAATAGGGTTTCGTATATCTCTCCCCAGACACAAGATCCCCAGTGAAAAGCTTGTACTGTAGCGTTTAGTAGTTTCCTTACTCAATGAAAGGGAAAGTTCATCAAATATTTTTTTCATAACTTATAAAAATAATAGCAAATTAATTCAACCTAATTTCTGTCTCAGAATTCTTCTACGGAATTGAACTTTCGTCATCATCAAAGGATCTAAATCTCAGTGATTAATCAACCAAGTGGACATACCCTTCCGATGCGATATATAGGTGTATCAAAATATACTGCCATTACATTTGCCTGAATTCCAAGTCTAAATAATTTCGAAATAACTTGATTTGCGATGTTTTCATTGCTAACGATCCGTAGTACCTTATCACAATCTTCCAGATCCAATGTCCACTCCGTGATTTCTGCAAATGTATTCATCAGTTCTTTAAGTGACTTGAGTTGTGCATCTTTTCTGACATCAGTTGAGATGATTATAATAAAATCTTCCATATTTAAACTTAACGATGAGTTCGCTGTCTTGATAACAACAAGATAAAGGTAAACATTGTTTACTAAAATAGTAAACAATGTTTATTTTTATTTATCTTTGATTTATGGACTCTTCGAGAACAATAGATGATCAACTTAGAGAATTTGAGCAAAATGACTCCGTTAATTGGCAAGCTCTTATATTTAATCTTCGTAAACATTTTGACAGCTGGTCTCATATTTATATAGGAGCATTGTGGAAGGACATTAAACTTTCCCATCTCCCTGTGATATTCAATGTAAGTGTGGATGGTAGTTCGGTATCTGAGATTGCAAAAAAACTCAATCATCCAAAGCAGTCTGTAAGCAGATCGATTAAAGAGCTTGAAGTTTTGGGATTTGTGAGCAGTGCTACCTGTACTCAGGACAAGCGGGTTGAAGTGCTAACCTTGACGGATTTAGGGAAAAGCTTTATCCTCGATGCTAAAGGAGTGACCGCTCGAACGAATGACATTTATAAAAAACTTGTTGGAGAAAATGAGCTTAAGATAGCGACGGAGGTTATCATGAAAATCATAGCTTTCTATGAGTCCAATAATGACCGGATTCTAGAAGTTCCTTCCGAAATAGTCTAGGGCCTGGTTATCACATGGATTGAGATGGTCTTAGATTAAGCGCTTCATTTATTTTCTCTTCGTTAGAGAGACGCTATTGACTAAATCTCGATTTATCTGCAAGTTTTTATTATAGTTTCCTATTTTGGTTGTCTATCCAAAAAACTGGGTTGCGGTAGATGATCTGTGAGTTCAATAGAATAGATGACGCTTGTAATTTTCCAAAAACCGTCCCTCTTAATTAGTTGAAGTAGTTTTCGCCCCCAGTTAATCATCCTTCCATCGGCCCAGAAACTATAATCCATGGTCACATTTGCTACGGTGCCATCTTCAAAAATATGGATGCGGTCAAACTTATCTTCTGTATATTTATAACGATATAAAGATCTCATAAAATCCTTATATGAGCCTGAAAAATAAGTCTTGCGGGCTGCTGCACCGCTTTTTGTTTTTTTAGACTCCTGCTCTTGTGAATAAGCCTTTAATGCAGCGCACCAGACAATGGGACCATCATTGAATAGTTGATAAAATCTAAGAGAATCCCTTTCCAAGACGCTTTCCGAATATGCTTGAATAACTGCCTGTATTCCAGCTACAGGTTTTGGTTTCTTTTGGGCATATAAATTACTTGCCCAAACCAGTATAATTATTGTCAATGTTGTTGTAAATTTCATGCGTTAGTAATTATTTTTTAAGAAGAAAATATGCTTTGAATGTATTTATATTCTGTTGTTGACCCATCATAGCCGAATGAGTCTGCAGACATTTCCGTTATTGCCGTATAGCTAATGGGATGGATATTAACAAGATGGGTGGACATAATTTTATGTACTTTATGGATTAAAGCTGATTTTTCATTTTTCAGGTTAGTCGAATCCGTAATTTTTATTTCCAGATGGAAACTTTTTGCATTTAGATCACTAAGTGATTCGTTGTTTATCCACCAATGGGCTTCATCATGAAATGATATTATAATAGAAATTAGTTCATATTTTTTATGGAGTATTTCTACGACCGACTTGGTAAGCTCTTCAGCTAGTTTTTTACTCAGCGATACGTCCTCTGGTCCGCTAAGCTTTAAATTTAATATAGGCATCCTGATATTTTTTAAGTTTTAATGATGGCAAATTTTCATTATTAGATCCTATTAAATGATGACATAGGTCAAGAGTTTTTAGGGGTTTTCTAATGATATCGCCCAAAATGATGGCAGTCTCTTTCAAAAGCTTTCCCAGGAAAAATATCTGCTAAACTCTTGATGCAGATCAAGAAATGCCACAAAATGAAGTAGAATATTTGTAAGGATAATCAAATTCGATCTAAATGTTAAAATGATTTAATAGCTGGTTATAAAAAAATTAAATACCAATTAAGTAATGAAATTATTAAATTTGATTCGCAGAATATTTTTACTTTATACATCAATTCATTCTTATCGATACATCAGAAAAGACTAGGTCAGACTGCGTAGTTTCAGTCTCTCAATCATCGGCCAAATAGAATGTAATTTAATATTTGTTAAAATCTTAACAACATGGTGAACGCTCAAGGGATGCATGACATTCTAAAACAAGTTCTTACCAAAAGGGTAGGCCTACAGGAAAAGGCAATTCAAAAGCTATTAAGCATTTCTAAGATTAGATCACTGCGAAGAGGCGAGTATTTAGTGGAAGAGGGAATGGTTTGCAATATTGTAGCCTTGGTTATAAAGGGAACACTTCGATCTTTTATTCGTACCGATCAGGAAGAATTTAACAATGATTTCTATTTTAATGGTGATTTTGGCATCGCCCTAACAAGCTATTTAACAGGTAGGCCAACTAATTGTAATATACAGGCTTTAGAGTTTGTTGATCTGCTTGTGATAAGTAAGCAAGATATGCTAAATCTGGAAAATGATGATCCAGATTTTTTAAGACTAAGCAAGTACATCGCCGAAAATTATTTCATAAGAAAATGCAAAAGAGAATCCTCATTTCTCAAATTTAATGCTTCTGATAGATTATCCGTTGCACTGGAACTTTACCCAGGAATACAGCAAAAAGTATCACAGTTTCATATCGCATCTTATCTTGGAATAAAACCAGAGACACTTAGTCGTGTGAAATTAGCATCACTAAAACGAATAACTTAGTTGCGACTTCGTGCGTGGCTGCTTCAGCAGGACAGATTTATCTAATTTCCAAATTAGAAGCGTATAGCCCTTAGGACTATCCCATATTTTGGTGCGCCATTATCACAATGCCATACCATTGTGGGACTAACTTACCTCTCGGGTGGTATTTTAAGTGTTTTGGTTAGCCCGCTTTTTTTATAGCGAATTTATTATTCTTAATGAATGTAGTTAATTAGTTCATCTTGATTACTCGAAAAATGTCCGTCGAGTATACCCTTAATCAAACTTACCAAGTAATCTTCTTTTTTTAAGATAGCGTAATAATGGAAGGCGTTATTAACTTTCCTATGTGAGATAAAACCTTTATTCTCCAATAGCCTTAAGCTCATTGACAATGTGCTGTATGCAATTTTTGAAGAATTTACATTTTCAAGAATGTCACGGGATAAAAGATTTTCCTGAATCCAAAGCGCCTCTAGAATTTGCATCTCGATTCTGTTAAATTTATTTTTTAACATAAGTTTTTCTAAAATGGTATATGACTTCTTTTAATCTGTAAATTCCTACCATATAGAATAGATAAGTCTCTATTAAAATTTATTTTTAGCCAATTTTTATAAACCAATACCAACTATTAATCTTGGCTGCAATTCATTTGATAAACGTTCGACATAACTGGCAGTAAATGATTATTAAGATCAAATTGTATTTGCTACCTGTCATAGCATCTTTCCACTGAAAAGATCATTTTTTAAAAAAGCCTCCCAAAAACGTGTTGGCTCTTGACTCGTATCTTTAAAGAATTCAGAAGGTATTGTGCCATTAGTTGAGCATTGAACTGCATATGAGATCATCTGATCTTCTATATCCTATTGATAAAACGATAGATAGGATAAAAAGTCCCTACTAAATTGATTTTTATTTAAAAGCGCGAGATATTCAGAACCTTCATCAAGCGAATATGTCAACACATACTATTCCATAGTATTACTTTTATATTCAATATGTGAACCTGCATAAATTTAGCTGGCGCAACAAAACCGTATATCTAACAAATAATTTAAGTATATAATATCATTAATCAGATAAACATCTTAAGGGATAAGAAAAGGGTTTCTTATCGATCATTGTTGAAATCATGTTTTTTCACCTTTTTTTGCGCTGTCTAACCTAATTTAGGATATATAATAGATACTGAATCTTTCCAGTCAGTTTTTCTTCGCTTACTGGTTATCATTAAAAACAAGGACAGACCATCTGGTACTGTCCTTGGATCTTTAACTAAAATTAAATTAATAATTGGCAGCTTCTACTCTACCAATGTCTTATTGATAAACTTCTACCCCGCTTGCTATAATTTATTTATTATTTGATATATCGTATCTGAACCTTATAGTTGTGCGAATAGCGTTTCTGTATCAAGTTAACCAGCAAAAAAAATAGTCGATTGGATTGAAATGTTCTTATCTTCAAATCGGTCCATTTTTTTAATTTTATTAAATTTCTACCATCATATATAACCATTATAGCTGTTTTGCCAGTTCCGGTCTATGATCTATGTAAAGCTGAAACACTATATCTCTAATAATCAGTTCATTCAACCCTTTATTTGTAAGTGTGCCCTCCATTTTAAGGCGGTTGAGAAAGGCACGCTAAGTAAATCCATCCATTTAGCTTGTTCGGTTTTTTGCCACCGCTAAACCATCATCACTCAAAATAAGCATTTAGGTTTAACATAAAGTGTAACATATTTCCAATGTAGACTCAACATAGCAATAATGCAGCCACTGGCTGGATTGCATGAGCCCTGAGTATGGTGACTGACCCAGCCTCATAATAGCCAAAATGTTTCATTTTACTTCATGAATTAAATCTTCTTAAGCGCCTGCCAACTCTTGGATCGATACATCGGGATCAACCCGGTGCTGATAATAAAGATCGATCACATCAGTGCATAATCTTTTAAGCGACCCCTTCACCACAGACTTAATCTACTCTGGCCGGCTACTTAAAGCAGACCAGCGCGTATTTGCCACTACTTCCCTTATAGCCTTAAAACCACAAATTTGTACCGATTAAAATTCCTTATTGAAAAGGCTCCAGTGCCTCGCCAAGCAGGTCCTCATTCGTATATGGTCCATATACTTTAGCCGTGTCAAAAATGTAATCCCTTTTTCAAAGGCAGACCTGATCAGCGATATCATTTCCGTTTTATCCTTTACCCCGCCATATGACCAAGTCCTACCCATTCAGCCTAAGCCAAAGAGCTGATACTTCCAGATCACTCTGACCTAACTTTCTCTTTTTCGTTTTAATGTGCTTAAATTAATCCTAATTCATTATTCTGTAGTCATGAGGAGATTGCCCAACTCTTTGTTTAAACAACCTACTAAAGTGTTGCGGATATCTAAATCCCATATCGTAGGCAATCTCGCTTATTGTTTTTCTAGAGTCAAACATCCGTTCTTTGGCAACATCAATAACCTTTTCCTGGAGATACTCCTGTGCAGACTGGCCTGTCTCCTTTTTGATAAGGTCTCCAAAATATTTGGGCGAAAGACTAAGATCATCAGCGCAGTAAGCCACAGAAGGCAAGCCTATCTGTGCTGGTTTATCTGATTTAAAATAACTGTCCAGCAGCTCTTCGAATCTGGTCAAAATATCCTTATTGATGTGTTCCCTTGTTATAAACTGCCTGTCATAAAAACGTTCGCAGTAGTTCAGCAACAATTCAATTGTACTCACAATGAGTTTGCGACTGTGTTTATCAATGGGATGTTGCAACTCATAGCCAATTTTCCCAAAGCACTCCAGTAAAAGTTCTTTCTCACGGGCAGAAACATGCAGGGACTCCTTAACATCATATGAAAAGTAATGGTAATCTTTGATCATTGTCCCTAGCGCTGTGCCCCTGATCATATCAGGATGAAAAGCCAGTGCCCAGCCGTTGGGCTGAATGGTCGTGCCGTTTTCTGCATCAAAGCCCACCACCTGACCGGGTGATAAAAAGATGAGTGAATCCTCCTGGTAGTCATAGTGACTACGTCCGTAACGAAGATCAGCGCATTTTTCATTCTTTAAAAAGATTACGTAAAGTTCAGAGATGAATTTGGTTACCCGAATCGGTTGAGATTTCGATTGGTCCAGCACCGTGATGAGCGGATGTAGCGTTTGTTGACCTCTTTCGGAATTAAATTGAGTGACACTCTCCAGTCTTTTACCTAGTTCCACAGCTTAACCTTTTGTTTATCCAAAATTACGACAACATTTCATTGCCTTAACATATTAACCACAAAATCAGGAATAATGGTAAGTATTACAGGAATATGTATAAGTATTGGCTCAAAAAATAGGTTGAAATTTGTATTGTAAAGCATACCTGTATGAGAAATCGAAAAAAAATGCTCTTCGCATTCTTGATAGTAACGTGTTATTTATCAGCAGTTGCGCAGAATATCGCGGATACAACACAGCTTAAAAGAAAAAAGTTTCAGGCGACCGCCCCGATCACCGTAGCTTTTGGAAAGGAAGCTTTTGGTGCAGCTGAAACTACGACTGTCCGGTGGCTAGGAATGGCAGGGTTTTTAGTCAATAGCAGAGGAACGACCTTTATGGTTGATCCTTTACTGAAAGGTTTTGATATGCCCTTGTTGATGAAGTTTCCTATTTTACCTCAAGAAGTCCCCCATCTGGATGCAGTTTTGGCAACACATAGTGACAACGATCACTATAGTGTTGAAACGTTCAAGGATTTGTCAGCAGTTACAAAAGCATATCACTCGACCATTTATGTAGACTCGTTAATGAAAAATCAAGGATTGAAGTCATTCGGGCACAGAATCGGAAAGACTTTTGATATAGGAAAAGTAAAGGTGCGGTTAACCAATGCAGATCACGCTTGGCAGAATGCCTTTCCGAGAGCAGGTCAGCGGCATTTTCAGCCAAGAGACGCTTGTGGATTCTATTTTACAACACCTGATGGATCGATATGGGCTCCAGGGGATTCAAAGCTTATGCCAGAACAGCTAAGGCTTCCCGCGCCAGATCTCATACTATTGGATTATTCCGAAGATGCTGTCTGGCACTTTGGCCTGGAAGGGTCAGCAAAGCTGCTTAACGCTTATCCCAATGCAAGTGTTTTACTGGGTCATTGGGGTTTCGTGGATGCGCCGAACTTCCTGCCATTCAATGGTGATCCACAGCGTCTGAAGAATCTGGTCATTAACCCGGAAAGAATAAAAGTGCTGGCTCCCGGAGCCCCATTTGAATTAAAGAAAAATAAAAAAAATAGTTGAAATTATCAATTCATCCTATGAAGATAAATCAAGCCATTTTTGCATGTACTTTAATAGTAACATGCCTTTCAGTTAGCAGGGGATTTGCACAGGCCCGAAGTAAAGATGTAAGTGTTTCTGAAACCAGGAAAAACAAGAAAGCAGATGACGAATTTTTAAGGGCCCTGCAAACAGGTGACGTCAGCAATCTAAATGATGTGGCAGCTCCTGATTTTGTAAACCATGGCGTAGGGAATAAAATTGGTCCTGATAGTTTGAAGTCAAGCATAAGGTCATTTCATAGCAGGTTCAAGCCTAGCAAGGTTGAAGTTGTCAGCCGTACAACCGATGGAGAATACTTCGGCAATTGGGTTAGTTTTATAGGTTCAAATCCAAAAATGATAATTGATGGAATTGAAATGACAAGATATTCGAATGGTAAGGCTATAGAGCACTGGTTTTTTCCAAACAATCAAAGGCCTGAGCATTAATATCACATTGCCACAATAAAACTGAATTATAGAAATATTGAACAGAGCTTATAAGCTGACGAAACTAAATAAAAATAACTGAGAATGTCAATAGTATCAATTGTCTATTATTCAGGTGCAGGACATAACCATAAGTTCGCTGAAGCCGTCCAAGCTGGAGCGGCGTCAATACGAGGTGTAACAGCCAATCTTATTTCTATCCAGGAATCTGATATAATCAGCGGCAGGTATCAAAACACAGAAATGATCCGAGGTCTGGAGGAAAGCGATGCCATAGTATTTGGCAGCCCAACTTATATGGGCGGTCCTGCAGCACAATTCAAAGCATTTGCTGACGCTACTGTCGGTAGCTTGTCCAATCAAAAATGGCGCGACAAATTAGCTGCAGGGTTTACCGTTTCAGGAACACCAAGCGGTGATAAGTTCAGTACCTTACAATATTTCCATACTCTTGCTATGGAGCATGGTATGATTTGGGGAGATGCCAATGCAACCCAATGGCATAAACAGGCTCGGTAGCTGGGGAGGGGTAATGGGTGAAGCCAATCAGGAATCACCCGATGTAGCCCCAAGCGCGCAAGATAAAATGACCGGTGAAGTTCTGGGCAGAAGGGTTGCTGAACTTGCTCTTAAAATGACGAAGTAAATAGTTTTTAGATCTATAAATGACAGATTTATTTGAAACCAGACATTCAAAATTGACCGATATGGCACTGCTGGCCGCCTGTGTTGTTATCTGGGTCATGATGCTAAGCCATGGTCTTCCTAAAGTTACCATGCTGCTAAATGATGCTGTTTATTTTTTTTCTGTAATGGGCATCTCGCCAACAGTTTCCCTGGCGCTTACTTTATTTGCCCAGATTGTCTGTTGCCTGTTTGTTGTCACAGGTGACCTTACAAGGCTGGCATTTATACCGTTAATTGTGAACACAATGGTTGCAATTGTGATCGTTCATGGCCGCGAACCGAACCAAAACAGGGAGCTCGCATGGCAGTTCCCACTTTTATATATCAAGTTGTTTTTAACTGGGCCCGGCAGGTATGCCATTGATCGCCCTGGCACTAAAATAAAAAAATAAAATATCAACCCTGGTAAAAGATTTAATCTATGAAAGCATCCAAAAAACACAATATAACACGACGCGAAATGATCTTGGGTACGGCAGCTGCTGTTACAGTGACCTTGACTTCAAGCAAAATAGATCACGCAGGCGCCCTTGGCGCTCCCACCGAACCGAAGTTGGTCAACCTTGATGTTAATTTAAGTGTGAACGGGAAGAAACATCAGCTTTTGTTAGATACCAGGACAACTCTTTTGGATACCTTAAGGGAGCATTTAAACTTGACCGGCACTAAAAAGGGTTGTGATCATGGCCAGTGCGGTGCCTGTACGGTACTCGTGAATGGACGAAGAATTAATTCCTGCCTCACCTTAGCCCTTCAGCATGAAGGTGACTCCATCACAACAATCGAAGGATTGGGCACACCAAAAAAATTACATCCTATGCAGGCATCCTTTATAAAGCACGACGCATACCAGTGCGGTTATTGCACGCCCGGGCAGATCTGTTCAGCATTAGGCGTATTGAATGAAATAAAGTCAGGGATTCCTAGCCATGTCACTCGAGATCTTACAGGCAAACCAGAGATGAGCAACATGGAGTTCCGCGAAAGGATGAGCGGAAATATTTGCCGCTGCGGAGCGTACTCGAACATCGCCGAAGCATTCGAAGATGTGGCTGCCAAATCCTGAACGTATAACACCAACTGATTGATTATCTGCGTGAGCATATATTAAAAAAAATAGCATGAAAGCATTTACCTACGAACAACCTCACTCACCCGCTGAGGCTGCAGCTGCTGCAATGCGTGTGCCTGGCTCCAAATTTATTGCAGGAGGAACCAACTTACTCGATCTGATGAAACTGCAGATCGAAACTCCAGTTCACCTGATCGATATAGGAAAGGTCGGATTAAATAAAATTGAACCCACATCCGAAGGCGGTTTACGCATTGGTGCGCTGGTCAGCAATACAGATCTGGCAGCAGATCTGGGTATCAGGCGGGACTATGGTCTGCTTTCCAGAGCATTGCTTGCAGGCGCATCAGGGCAGCTCCGAAATAAGGCTACTACCGCAGGCAACCTATTACAGCGTACACGGTGTCCTTATTTTTATGATACCAACCAGCCATGCAATAAACGGGTTCCCGGAAGTGGATGTGCTGCTATTGGCGGCTATAGTCGACTGCTGGCTGTGATAGGATCCAGCGAACACTGTATTGCAACTTACCCAGGAGATATGGCCGTGGCTATGATGGCACTGGATGCGAAGATAGAGACAATCAATGCAAAAGGGAAAGCACGTAGCATACCAATTGCTGAGTTGTATCGTTTGCCCGGGAATACCCCGCATATCGAAACCAACCTGGCGAAAAACGAGCTCATCACCGCAGTTACCCTTCCAGCTCCGGTAGGAGGTGTACACATTTATCACAAGGTTCGGGATCGTGCATCTTATGCATTCGCGCTGATTTCAGTGGGGTTGATTTTGCAGAAGGATGGTACAGGGAGGGTAGCGATTGGCGGGGTTGCAGCCAAACCGTGGCGAAATGTTGAAGCAGAGATATTTCTTCCCGAGGGAGCAGCGTCTACAACAAAAAAACTCATGGCCGGCGCCAACCCAACCAAAGAAAATGAATTTAAACTTGCATTAGTAGAGCGGACGCTACAAAGCGTTTTAAAAGAAGGGAAAAGCTTATATGAAATTCGATAAACCAGCAGGTGCTAATCCCACCGATAGACAACAGGTTATTGGTAAACCGGCCGACCGCATTGAGGGGCCACTAAAAACGACCGGTACGGCCAAATATGCCTACGAGTTTAATGAAGAGGTTCCTAACTATGCTTACGGTTATATCGTTGGCGCAGCAATCAGCAAGGGTCGTATAGCGGAGATTCATCAATTAAAGGCCAAAAATTCACCTGGAGTACTTGCTATCATAACAGCCGCCAACGCCGGGCCTTTGCAACCCGGTAAATTCTATGCCGATAGAATGCTTGCCGGACCAAACGTTGACCATTATCACCAGGCAGTCGCTGTAGTAGTGGCCGAAACTTTTGAACAGGCCAGGGCAGCTGCAAGTTTGCTGCAGGTTGATTATGTTAAAGAAAAAGGCTCATTTGATCTTGAGGCCGAAATGGATTCAGCAATAACACCAAAGCCTGGAGAATTTGGTGGCCCGCCGCAAACAATTGTTGGAGATTTTGAAGGCGCTTTTGCATCAGCTCCACTTAAGCTCGACCAAACCTACACAGTGCCCGATCAATCGCATGCGATGATGGAGCCCCATGCTGCAACCGCCAGATGGGAAGGAGATAAATTAACCTGCTGGTGTTCCATTCAGCAACTGAACTGGGGCGTGAGGGACCTCGCCAATATTTTAGGGATTCAAAAAGAAAATATCCGGCTGATTTCCCATTACATCGGCGGCGGCTTTGGAGGTAAGGGGACAGTATTATCTGATATTGTTGCGGCCTCCCTCAGTGCGCGCGCTGTTGGCAGGCCCGTAAAAGTGACATTGCCCCGGCCGCTCATTTTTAATAATACAACCCACCGGCCTAAAACAATTCAGCGCATTCGGATAGGTGCGAATCCAGATGGAACAATCACGGCCATCAGTCACGAAAGCTGGTCAGGCAATATTCGAGGTGGACGCACCGAAGCTGCTACTGCTTCTACCCGCTTACTATATGCAGGTGCCAATCGCATGACACATTTAAGGCTCGCAGTACTTGACCTTGCTGAGGGCAATGCCATGAGAGCCCCAGGTGAGGCACCGGGCATGATGGCCCTTGAAATTGCTATGGATGAAATGGCTGAAAAATTAAATATCGACCCGGTAGAATTCCGGATCAAGAATGATACTCAGTTTGATCCGGAAAAACCTGAACGTCCGTTTTCAACCCGTTTACTAGTCCAGTGTTTGAAAACCGGTGCTGAACGTTTCGGTTGGAAACACCGCAATTCCGCTCCTGGAGAACGGCGCGATGGTCAATGGCTGATCGGGGTAGGGGTAGCCTCAGCTGTACGTGGAGCTCCGATTACAAAATCGGCCGCGCGCGTTCGGCTTGATCGCAATGGGATAATAACAGTAGAAACCGATATGACTGATATAGGGACTGGGAGTTATACCATCATCGGACAGACGGCAGCTGAAATGATGGGTGTTGGTCTTGATCGGATTGTCGTGAAACTGGGCGATTCAAGTTTTCCGGAGTCTTCGGGATCAGGTGGGCAATGGGGAGCAGCATCTTCTACTTCTGGCGTTTACGCAGCTTGCGTAAAATTGCGTGAACGCGTGGCCCTCGCATTTGGTTTGAATGTTTCACAAGCTGAGTTCTCATCCGGGCAAGTTCGCTCGGGAAATCAAAGTTTCTCCCTATCTGATGCAGCCAAAAAAGCGGATCTGGTTGGAGAGGATGAAATGACCTACGGTGAGCTTTCCAAACAATATGCACAGGACACCTTCGGTGCACATTTCGTAGAAGTGGCGGTACATGCCTATACTGGGGAGATACGGGTACGAAGAATGCTAGCAGTAGCCCATGCTGGTCGGATATTAAATCCTAAAGCCGCACGCAGTCAGATGATAGGTGCAATGACCATGGGAGTAGGGGCGGCCTTAATGGAAGAATTGGTAGTAGATAAAAAGATCGGCTTTTTTGTGAACCACGACCTCGCGGGATATGAAGTTCCCGTTCATGCAGACATTCCTCATCAGGAGGTGATTCTTATGGAAGATTCGGATCCAACGATGTCGCCAATGAAAGCCAAAGGAATTGGAGAACTTGGCCTGGTTGGTGTTGCCGCCGCAGTTGCCAATGCGGTTTATAACGCAACGGGCGTACGGGTCCGCGAATACCCCATCACTTTGGATAAGTATCTTTCCAAAATGAAAAGGCCTATTTAAACAGGAACGGATTGGCTTTTAATAGAATAAATAGCTTGCAGAAAAAAAACTACATTATGAAACGAATTATCATTATTGCAATCACATTTTTTTTGATGATGCAGATCAGCGTTCAAGCGCAGAAGGCAGTTGGGAACCCTTTTCCAAAAGGCAACGAAGTTACTGCGACTTTCACAGGAACAGTTTGGCTGCATCCGCTGGTAGCGAAGGACAGTACTTTCAATCTGGTTGCCGGTAGCGTGACTTTTGAGCCTGGCGCAAGAAGCTTTTGGCATACCCATCAGGCGGGACAAATCTTACTCATTACCGATGGAATAGGTTATACACAGGAAAAAGGAAAGCCAATCAGGGTCATTCGCAAGGGTGAAGTAATTACCTGCCTGCCTAATATTGAACATTGGCATGGCGCTTCATCAGCTAGTTCCATGACCCATATTTCCTTGAACCCAAATGCAGAAAAAGGCGTGGTCACCTGGCTCCAGCCGGTAACCGATGAGCAGTACAACGGACCAAAACAATAAAGACATTTTTTTCGACAGTAGCGGAGGTAAATATTTTCACTTTTTAAAAACGCAACATCAATAATCAAATGGAAAACAAACAAGAATTAAATGATAGACAACGAGGTCTGGTAGCGATTTCATCGTTAACTGCTAAAGGAGATATATCCGGGCTAAAGACTTATTTGAATAAGGCTCTTGATGGCGGACTGACCATCAGCGAGATCAAAGAGGGGCTTGTGCAGCTTTATGCATATTGTGGATTTCCCCGCAGTTTGAACGCAATTAACACGTTTATGGATGTTCTATCGGAACGCAAGGACAAGGGCGTTAATGATGAACCTGGCCGAGAAGCGTCCCCGGTTGAAGTGGGCGATAAATATGAAACAGGAAAAATAAACCTGCAAACATTGACCGGCATTGAAGAAACAGGGCCTAAAAAAGGAGCCATTGGATTTGCTCCGCTAATTGATCTCTTTTTGAAAGAACATCTTTTTGCTGATATATTCAGTAGAGAAGTGCTAACTTTCCAGGATCGCGAACTGATTACCATTTCAACGCTGGCAACGCTAAGTGGGGTCGAATCCCAATTGCAGGCCCATATTGGTATGGGTATGAATACAGGAATGACCGAAGAACAGTGAAAAGAAGTGTTCCTCGTGATTGGAACGATAGTAGGTAAACAACATAGAGATATCGCATTGGCGGTGTTAACAAAGGTTGTTGAGGCAAGGAACGAAAAAAATAATTAGATGAACACAAGAAAATTTTCAGCAGAGCAGCTTCAAAAGATCGATCAGGCCGATGATTTGAAGATAGCACCATTTCGCGAAGATGGTGTCACCTACGGTACGCCGACCTGGATATGGGAAGTGATCGTGGAAGGAGACCTTTATGTACGGGCTTATCATGGAGTATCTTCCAGGTGGTACCAGGCGGCGCTGAAACAGAAAGCCGGACGCATCCATGCTGCAGAGATGATAAAGGATGTAAGTTTTGAACCCGTTTCTGAAAATAATCTGAATCTAAAAATTGACCAGGCCTATCAGAGTAAGTACAGTAAAAGCCCTTACATGACTCATATGATCAACGACGGAGCTAGATCGGCTACAGTGAAGATCCAGCTAATTAATTTATAGAGCAATAAAGGCCGAAACTGTGGATGTCTTTATAAAAAATAAAAACACGTTCACAGTTTAATCGAAAATTACATGGAACATATTAATAGCTATTATTTAAATCCTGCGTCTATAGCCAGACTGATACGTGAAAAATCATTTTTATATAGGCTTTCCTTGAATTTGCTTTGCATTATACACTTCTTTACTACCTCTGACACAATTGCGCAAACTGGTATTGCCCCAGCTGATGGTGGTGGACAAGGAAATGATAAGGCGGGAATGAAGTACGCAGATCTGAGCCAGATTAACGCGCAGAACTTTGGGCAGCTTAAGGTTGCATGGACATGGGAATCTCCTGATACAAAAATCACTTTGAAAGATCCAAAGCTTAAAACCTGGGTTTGGGAGTCTACTCCGGTTATGGCAGATGGTATCTTATATATCAGCACATCCATGTCGCAGGTAGCTGCGATTGATGCAAGCAATGGAAAGACTATATGGATTTACGATCCCGAAACATGGAGGAATGGGCTTCCATCTAATAATGGATTTGTCCACCGGGGGATAACCTACTGGGTTGAAGGTAACGATACGCGCCTCATTATCGGTACTGCAGACGGATATTTGATTTCCCTAGATGCTAAAACAGGTAAACCAGTTTCTGAATTTGGTTCGCAAGGCAGGATTGACCTTACCCAGGGACTGGGAAGGCCTGTAAACAGAAAGATGTATGGGGTTTCCTCACCGGTAGTTGTATGTAAAGGTGTAATTGTCATTGGCTCTAAAGTAAACGACATACCTTTGGAATCGCCAATGCCACCCGGAGATGTCCGAGGCTTCGATGTTAAAACTGGAAAGTTAAAGTGGGTGTTTCATGCAATACCCGAAAAAGGAGAAATTGGGAATGAGACCTGGAAAGATGATTCATGGAAAAAAAACGGCAGTACCAATGTATGGACACTGATGAGTGCAGACGATGATTTAGGCTATGTTTACTTGCCTTTCAGTACACCGACAAATGATAGTTACGGTGTAGCCCGGCCGGGAGCTAATCTTTTCGGTGAAAGTCTGGTCTGCCTTGATGCCAGGACTGGTAAACGGGTGTGGCACTTTCAAACAGTTCACCACGGGTTATGGGATTACGATCTGCCTGCTGCACCTAATCTGATGGATATCACAGTAGCAAATAAAAGGATTAAAGCTGTTGCTCAGGTGACTAAACAAGGGTTCACTTATGTGTTTGACCGGACTAATGGTAAACCAGTTTGGCCAATTATAGAGAAGCCCGTGCCGCAGTCTACCGTGCCGGGTGAAAATTCATCGTCAACGCAGCCTTTTCCTGAAAAACCGGCTCCATTCGATAGGCAGGGAATGAGTGCCAATGATCTTATAGATTTTACGCCCAGGTTAAAAGAGCAGGCGCTGTCCATATTTTCAAGATACAATTCCGGCGAATTGTTTACTCCACCCACGCTGGACAAGCCACTGATAAAAATGCCCGGAATTGCGGGAGGTGCCAGCTGGTCCGGTGCGGCATTCGATCCCATTACTCAAATGCTATACATTCCATCCAATACCTTTCCATATGCGGTAGAACTGGAAAAATCGAAAGTTGCGCCATATGGTCTGATTGGAACAAATAAGCCTATTGAAAGTGTTGATGAAGTGCCGATTTACAAGCCGCCTTATGGCCGGATCACCGCAATCGACATGCAAACAGGACTACATAAATGGATGATCCCAATAGGGGATATAGGAAAAAGTAATGCAATTCTTAAAGAGCTTAATCTTCCCAAACTTGGCAGGGCTTCAAGAAGTCACATTTTGTTAACGAAAACGCTATTGATAGTCGGGCAAGAAGGTTCCACCCAAAGAGAATCCGGAGATGCAACAACTGCTAACTTTCAGATAATAGATCCAAAACTGGAAGCTTATGACAAATTTAATGGACTTTTAATAGGAGAGATACCTTTACCAAGAAATGTTACTGCTGCTCCAATGACCTACCAACTGAATGGAAAGCAATATATAGCCATAACAACCGGCGGCGCCAATTTAACCCCGGAACTAATCGTACTTACACTTCCATAACTAATCTAATAAAGAAATGTTTAGTAAAAAATATGCCATACTAATACTAAGTTTAATTGCAGCAATCTCATATCAGCCCGTTAAGGCAATGCAGCTTTCAGAGGAAGAAAGCCAAAGGGACACAATTGACAGGAGCTTGTTTATTAAAGGAAATTCTACTCCAACGCTTCTTTCGAATCAGTTTGTGCTTACTGAGGGGCCTGCCGTAGGCATTGACGGGACAATATACTTTAACGATGTTGCTGACAATAAGACCTATAAGTACACATCTGCAGGGAAATTAAGTCTTTTTAAAATGAATTCTGGCAATCTGAGTGGGATGTATATGGATCATAGCGGCAGTTTGATAGCCTGTTCAGGGACGAGTCATCGGTTACTTAAAATAGATGCCAAGGGAGAAGTATCTATCATACTCGACATTAACGATTTTCAACCTTTGAATGGTCCAAATGACTTATGGATAAACAGGAAAGGCGACATTTATTTCACCGATCCTTATTATCCTCCTGCTGATGGAACTATCCAGGAGATAGGTTCTGATACTTCAACTCAAAGGGTGTTGTTGCTGAAGAATGGAATGGCAAAAAAGGTAGCTGTTGTAGATGGAACGTTGATTAAACCCAATGGGATAGTGGGAACTCCGGACGGTAAGTTCCTTTATGTTGCAGACATTAAAGCAGATAAAACCTACCAATACAACATCAATTCAGACGGTACACTTAGTAACAAAAGGATATTCTATAATAAGGGATCGGACGGGATGACCTTGGATGAGAGGGGGAATCTTTATTTAACTGGAGAAGAAATTACTGTAGTAAATCCAAAAGGGATTAAAATTGCGAGTATTCATACGCCTTCAAAAAAGATCACCAATTTGTGTTTTGGTGGGAAAGAAAGTAATATGCTTTTGATTACTGCCAAAAAGGAAGTGTATTTATTAAAAATGAACGTTACAGGAATTGAGAAATAATAAATTGTACACCACAGATAATACAACATCCTCACTTAAATTTATTAACTGGCCGCTATTACCTCACAAAATATAAAGAAAAGATATGAAAAGGACTGACTATTTCAATATGCGTTATCTAAAGGGAATAATCGCAATATTATTGCTTTTAATTGGAAATGTTGTGCGTGCACAAGATAAGCAAACCGAAGCATTGAATTCTCACCAGGTAAGCCTAGGGAGCATTGCTGCGCTAACTGCGGTGGGAGACTTAAAGCAACTTAAAACAGAAATAAATACCGGTCTTGATGCTGGTTTAACGATCAACGAAATTAAAGAAGCATTGGTTCAGTTATACGCCTATTGCGGGTTCCCAAGAAGCCTGAATGCAATCAATACCTACATGGAAGTATTGAGCGAGAGAAAAAAGAAAGGGATCGTAGACAAACCCGGAAAAGATGATAACCCTGAAACGGACAAATCTGGTCGATATGAACAAGGCAGAAAAGTGCTGGAACAATTAAGCAGTTCTCCACAAGTGAAACCAGCGCCAGGTTTTGGAGAGTTTGCCCCCCGGATCGATGCATTTTTAAAAGAACATCTTTTTGCAGACATTTTCGCAAGCAGTGTACTAAACCATCGCCAGCGTGAATTTGTTACCATTTCGGCCCTTTCGGCAATGCCAGGTGTGGAATCCCAGCTACAAAGCCATATCAAGATGGGAAGGAATACAGGAATCACTGATGCGCAGTTGATTTCCCTATCCAATGTGATTGAGAAGTGCATCAATAGGACCCAGGCGAATACCCTTAGGAAATTGATTTCAGCTTCACTGGCACAATTGCCAGAACCAGGTATGATGGTACGTATTTCAGAAATAGAAATTTTCCCTAATTATCTAACGGAGTACAATGCGATACTTAAGGAAGAGGCGGCTGCATCTGTAAACGTCGAGCCAGGTGTAGTATGTATCTTTCCTATGTATATAAAAGAAGATCCCAATCAAATTCGCATTATTGAAATATATGCAAACAAAGAGGCTTACCAGTCTCACTTAAAGACGCCTCATTTTCAACACTATAAAACTACAACCTTGCCAATGGTAAAGTCCTTAAAACTAATTGATATGAGTAGTCTGGATCCGGGTACCATGACAAAGCTGTTTGAAAAGCTAAACTGACACATGGATAACAACCGAATAAATCCATTATTGGAAAGGTTTTACCAATGATCTTGAGTTGCTTGTCGGTTTGACTAGTGTAAATTGAAAAATCCCACCGATCAACCTATCCAGTGAATATTAAAATGGGGTAAGTTTGGAGGGAAAGCAATAATTTATGCCTAAAAGGGATCATACAACCCTTCAAAATTAAAAATATTGGAAATCGAAACTTTTCTTCCATAGCAAGTAACAAACCACTCTATATGCCCCGTTTGCCATTTACAAAATCATTTAGGACTCACGAGGATAAGATGCGTGGTGAATAGGAGTTGTTTGGTTAGATTAACGTTAAACTGCTATATTTGCTATACGACCTGATGCTCAAATATAGAAACTATACCGATTCAGAACTCACTAAACTATTTATAGCAGGTGACGAAGTTGCGTTTGCTGAAGTTTATGATCGCTTCTTTAGCGTATTATATGTGCATGCCTTAAATAGGATAAGATCAAAGGAAGAGGCAAAAGACATTGTACAGGACTTATTTGTAAGCTTATGGAATAAACGTCAAGCTGCAGATTTAAGTAATCTCTCTAATTACCTGTTTACTGCAGTGAGAAATCGCATTATAAATTTGATCAGTCACAAAAACGTTGAATCCCGGTATTTAATGGGTTTACCCAAGAATTTGATCCTACAGGAATGCCTCACAGATCATCGCCTACGAGAGCGTCAGCTCGCAGAAATTATTACGCGGGAAGTAGCCCATCTCCCTAGTAAAATGAGAGAAGTGTTTGAGATGAGTAGGTCCCTTAATCTAAGTCATCGAGAAATTTCTCAGCAATTAGGGATTACCGAACAATCTGTGAGAAGTCATGTTAAAAACGCACTTAAAATTCTTAGGTCGCGACTAGGAATGATATTTTACTTATTTTAATTTTTTTTACCCCCATACCTACCCATCTTACTGTCTATATTTAAAAGGGCATAGCTTTAGGATGAAACAACTTAATTTACAACAGTTAATAGATAAATACAGCAATGGGACATGTAGTCCAGAGGAGTTGGAAGTGGTTGAAAATTTATACCTCCAATGGAAAGTTCAGCCACAAGAAATTAGTGAAACTGAACTGGCATCAGTAAAGGCCGAAGTGTGGTCAGGGGTGTCAAAGGAATTCAAACCTGTCCATGTTGTATCTATATGGAAAAAAATAGGTTTAGCAGCTGCAATTTTAATTTTTATATTTTCGGTAGGTATTTTGCTAGTGAAATGGGGGTCAGATCATGATGCTCAAATTAATCGATATGCCAATGATGTTCCGCCCGGTCACAAGGGCGCAACATTGACGCTCGCTGACGGACGAAAGATCAAGTTAGCCAATGTCGCCTACGAAGTGCTGGATAGATCCTCTGGTTTAAACATCAAAGCCGCCAATGGTAAAATTATCTACACTTATTCAGGAAATAACGAGATTACAAAAGGTACTCATACCTTATCTACCGGCGAAGGCGAGACCTATCAGATAATATTACCTGATGGATCTTTGGCGTGGTTGAACGCTGCAAGCTCATTAACTTTTTCTACCCAATTGGGTAAATCGCCCCTGCGTAAGGTATTCTTGCGTGGAGAAGGATATTTTGAAGTAAAAAAAGATAAATCCAGGCCATTCTTTGTGGAAAGTAAAGCGCAGAGGGTAGAGGTTCTAGGTACCCATTTCAATGTTAGAAGTTATAATGATGATAATAGCACAAAGACAACTTTAATAGAAGGGACGGTCCATGTAAGCCCGTTAAATTCAACCAATAAAGGAATTACCTTAAAGCCGAATCAGCAGGCTGTGAACACGAAAGATGGAATATCTTCAAAGCTTGTTGATGTTAGCGAAGTAGTGGACTGGAAAAACGACGGCTTCGCCTTCAATGGCGAAAATTTTGATGAATCCATGCGTAGAATTGGAAGATGGTACCAAGTTGAAATCATTTATGATCCCCACTTTAGCAAAGATGTAGAAATAGGGGGATTTATTTCTAGAACCAACAGTTTAGCAACTGTTTTAAAGTTTATTGAATCGACAGGAAAAGTTCATTTTAAAATTGAGGGAAGGAGGGTGTTCGTAACAAACTAAACCGCTAAACATAAAACCAGAAGTACAGTCGTACTCCTGGTCTAATTTGGCACAGAATAATATCAACTATAAATTGTGGCTTGTCGCCCAGGTTTCGAAGACAAAACGACAAGTTACCAGAACCAAACTAAAAGTAAATGTATCAAATTTTTACCAAACAAACTGGTATACCTAGATTGGTATGCCGTAAGATTATGCTAATTATACGATTAACTACCGTTGTACTTCTCGCATCTCTTCTTCAGGTTAGTGCTGCAGTTTTTGGACAGCGAATTTCATTTGAAGGTAAAGCTGTCCCACTTAAAAATGTGCTGAAGACTTTTCAGCTACAAAGCGGATACGATTTTATCTACGACCTGAAACTTATCAAACAGTTGGGTAATACCGATGTCGACATCAACAATGCATCTATTGATGAGGCTTTGCGGACTGTCTTTGAAAAGTTTCCCTTAATTTACACCATTCAGGGCAAAAAGGTGTCTATAAGGTCTAAACCGGCTCCATCAATTTTAGAAAATCTTCTCAGAAAGTTTGCTAATATTGATGTCAGTGGTAGCGTAAATGATGAAAATGGAGGTCCTTTGCCAGGTGCTACTGTCAAAATCAAAGGTTCTGATGTCAGCGTAACAACTGATGGAGATGGCAAATTCTCTCTGAGAGATGTTCCTGAAGAGGGTTTTATAGAAATTTCTTTTATAGGGTATCAAACCCTGGAGTTAAAAGCTACGAAAAACTTCGGCGCAATTAAATTAAAAGCGTCAAGTCTGGAATTGAATGAAGTTCAGGTCGTCAATACAGGTTATCAAAAAATTTCTATTGAAAGAGCCACTGGCGCGGCCACCACGATCACCTCAAAACAATTGCAAACCCGATTTACGCCCAATATTATTGACAATCTAGAAGGTCGTGTTGCGGGTCTTGTAAATTACGGAGGCCGAACAGCAATAAGAGGTACCGGGACTTTATTTGCAGAAAGTAGGCCGTTGTTGGTCATTGATGGACTGCCTGTTGAAATGGCATATGAAGATGTTAATCCATACGATGTGGAGTCTGTCACAATATTAAAAGATGCTGCCGCCTCTGCTATCTATGGAGCGCGGGCTTCTAACGGTGTTATTATCATCACTACGAAGAAAGCAACCAATCTAAATAAAACAGATATCGAGGTTTCTTCAAATATCACACTGTGGCAAAATAGAAATGTGGATTATGCAGATAATTGGTATATGACCCCTGAACAACAGGTTGATCGTGAAAACCAGTATTTTAAATGGCTATATAATCAATCGCCGACTGCGGCCGCTTCGTTGGCTAGCATGAGCAATGCCCTGGCAGGGACGGGGAGCTTCAGTCTTATTCCCACTCCGATTCAATATGACCATTTTTTATTAAAAACCGGCGCTATTCAACAGTCTGAGCTTGACCGTAGACTAGCTCAATATAAAACCCAGAATTTTGCAAAAGATTACGCTGATAACCTATTAAGGCAGCGAGTTCTGCAAACTTATAATTTATCGTTAAGAAATAGAACTGAGCACTTCCAATCAAATTTGATTATAAATTATAAAGCGGATAATATGGGTAAAGTGTCGGATAACTATAATCAGTGGAATCTCTTCTATAAGGGAGCCTACGAGATGACAAAATGGTTGACTGTAAATTTTGGCGTTAACAATATACTCCAGAAAACTTCTGAACGTCGGAATAACTATGTTGAAAATATAATGGATCCATTCAGTTTGCCGGCCTATTATAGTTTATTTAATCCAGATGGAAGCCAGGCCAACCTTTCGCCTAATTTTACACATTATTATACGCCATATTCCAATTGGGCGGAAAACAATCCGGCGCTCAGGCCAATGCAATATCATCTATTGGAGGAGATAAATCTGAACAAGCATAATACTGAAAGGCAAAATAACCGGTTCCAGGGAGAGTTGTTATTTAAGGTTATCCCTGGGTTAACCTTAAGTACACAATATGTGTATGAGGCCAATCGTCAATCAACGGTCAACAACGCTGAAGAAGATAGTTATTTGATGCGTTTGATGCGAAATGCTTACAGTATCAGGAACACAAATGGCACTTACCGGTACCTGATTCCGCAAACCGGAGGTAGACTCGCCACAGAAAATAGTCAGGGTAACTTTTGGACCGCACGTGGACAGGCCAATTTTACTAAGGTAATAAAAAATGTTCATCACCTCGACTTAATCGCTGGAATCGAATTTAGGGAAACCAATACTAAAGGTACAAGAAATCTTTATCTGGGATGGGACGATCAGTTACAGTCACATTCTACAGCAACAGTCAACTTCAATGATCTATGGAACGTAGTTAATACAACTTCATATGCTCCAGGCTACCCGGCGAGGCAATTTCTCTATACTCCGTTTATTGAAAATGCTATGACGCTCAATCTTCCTGATAATAACTTGACTGAAATTCGGCGCCGCTATGCATCTGCTTATGCCAACATAACCTATACCTATGATAGGCGCTACAATATCTTCGGATCCATCAGGAAAGACTTTGCTGATGTTTATGGTCTTGCCACACAATTTCGTGGATCTCCCTTTGGTTCAGTTGGCTTAAGCTGGAATATCAGTAACGAACGTTTCATGGATAATCTCAAGGAAATAAATGCATTAAAAATAAGAGGTAGTTATGGCTATACGGGGAATATATATCAGGGAGCTACGAGTTTCATGACTGCTACCACCGGTCTGTCCAATAGCTATACTGGTTTGCCCAGAGCCAGTATAGAAAGCCCCGGAAATCCAAATTTATCATGGGAAAGAACTGCCACCATAAATCTAGGAGCAGAATTTACCCTATTTGATGCGAGGCTTCGCGGCATTCTTGACTGGTACAATAAGAAAAGTGACAAGGTATTTTCAAATCAAACGCTCGAAGTGACCAAGGGTTTCACGAGCCTGGTGATGAATATGGCCAATGTTAAAAACAATGGCCTGGAAATTACGCTTGCATATGACTGGTTTCGTGGAAAAAATAGAAATGATTTCTCTTGGACAAGTTCAGTAATTGGATCATGGAACAAAAATGAGGTAACACACGTAGAGGTTCAAGCCATCAATGCCTCACAAATTGTTAGTGTTGGCTATAAACAGGGTTATCCGATCCGCTCTTTATTTTCATACCGATATGCAGGCCTGACAGCAAATGGGCTACAATCTTGGTATGCCGAGGATGGCAGGATTATATCTGACGTAGGTATTCGATCGGCTACACCTGAATCAGTCTATTTCAATGGCCAGGCTGATCCTAAATACACCTTTTCAATGGAAAATCAGATTACTTGGAAAGGCTTTAGCCTAAATATATTAATGGTCTACTATGGGGGGCATCATATGTATGCCAACCAAGTTCAATCGCAATTGTTCCCTAGTAACCTGCCCGTCAGATCATGGTATTTAGATGCCTGGACACCAAGCAATCCCGGGACAAATGTTCCTGGAATCTGGGAGTATAATGCGAGTGTCAGTACAAATCCAACAGTCCAGAATAATACTGATTTGTTTGTTCATCGAGCAGATTTTCTGAAAATACGAAATTTGGTGGTAGGCTATGACGTGCCACGAAGTAACGTTTCCAAAATTGGTCTAAAAGGTTTGGGACTTCGTTTCCAGATGAACAACCTGCCAGCAATATGGAAAAGTAATGACATTGGCGTGGATCCAGAGACTTTGGGTATTAGACTTCCCACAAGTTATGTTTTTGGACTTAATATTAATCTTTAAAGCTAAGACAAATGAAAAATACAATCTTTACTATAGCGATAATCTTGGCGGGATTTTTGACCAGTTGCGAAAAATTTACCGAGATTGAACCAAAAGGCAGAAACTTGCTCAGTAGTGTAAATGATTTGGACTTATTACTCAATGATCCATTTCCCGGATTTACCGTGCCCCGAACGGCAAATCTCACCTCTGGTATTTATAATACCAACCTTGCTCTGTTGAAAAATGAGACGGTGAGGACATTTAATTATGCTATAATATTTTGGGATGAGCGCGCAGACAGGGCGGCGCTTAGGCCTAGCTGCAATATTTACGAACCAATATACAGTGTTATAGGTAAAACATGTAATCCAGTTATAGCAAGAGCCGATCTGGCGAGGGGGGACAAACAACTAGCGAACCGTTATAAGGCGGAAGCTTACGTCCTTCGAGCCTGGTTTCATTACCTTGCTGTAAATATCTTTGCAAAAGCCTATAATCCCGCCACAGCAGCTACAGATGGTGGCGTACCTTATTTATTGGAGACGGATGCATTATCAGAACCCTCTAAAAAATACACTGTTGCTGAAGTATATGAACTCATTACAAACGATCTTAACAACGCATTTAAATTAAATGCCTTGCTTAACGAGGGGATCAACCCACAACGTGTCGGCAAATCATTCGCCTATGCTGTACAAGCTAGGGTAAATCTATCGATGCGTAGGTTTGATCAGGCCTTGATCGCAGCTCGGTCCTCGCTTGCCATCAATAGTCAGCTTGATAACCACAACAATATGTTGATCGACTATCCAGTAGCAGGCATTTCTCCTAGTCCAAAGGGTTGGGCAAGACCAAGATTTAGCAGTAAAGAAGATTTATTTAATACACTGACCTTTGCTACTCTGACCTGGTTCCCGCCAGAACTACTCGCGCAGTTTGACCGCAATTCAGTGCTTTATAATTATATGCCTACACAAATGAACATTCCTTTTGCAGGAGATGCCGGGAACTCGTTTTTCGGTATGCCTGGCCAGAAAGCAGTTTGGACATTGGGTAGTACCGTATCCGAGGTTAGCGGTGCTGGCTTGACATCGGTAGATATGCGCCTGGCCGAGGCCGAATGTCTCTTACGTAGCAACGATCTACCAGCTGCAAAGGAAAAGCTGGAAACGATTCGTAAAATGAGAATCATTACTAGCAGATATGCAGCATCTTCCGCAACTACCAGGACTGAACTATTCGCGCTCTTGAAACAGTTATCAAGAAGTGAGAACTTCATCACCTTTAAGGATATGATTGATTTAAAAAGATGGAATACTGAGCCTGAATTTGCGGCAAACTTGCAAAGAACAATTCTTGGAACAACCTATACGTTAACACCACAATCACCATTATGGAATTTTCCATTTCCACAAAATGCAACAAGTTTTAATCCAGGATTGACGCAGAATTATTAATAGAATCACTATTTAAGATCCGTCTTGATCCATTCTTTAATTTTAATTATCAAACAATGATAAATATGAAAAAAATAATGATTTGGGTGATGCTGGTATTGGCAGCACCCGTGTTCGGCCAAAAAAACATACTAAATAAAACAAGCGTGTTATTCGTTGGGTATGATCCAGCAAAAGCGCTCCCTGAAATAAAGCGCATGGCTCCAGGCATGATGTCGGCAAAGGACTTTATCGCCCAGTACCCGAGCCGCATGCCGGCCTTCAAAGAGCTCCTTAGTCGTTATTTCTCAACAGTCAAAACTATAGACTGCCGAGATTGGAAGCCAGAGGATTCGCAAGGATACGATGTTACGGTATTTGATTTCCCAACAAGCATTTTAGAACCCGAAAAAAGAGAGAAACTTGAGTCTGGAAAAATTGAGAATATACCGGCACGGTACCTGCCTGATAACTTTGACAAACCCGTAATATTTATAGCCAATACCGCTGATGTGATGGGTAGGAAGATAGGTTTGAAATTGGACTGGTTATGTTTGTGTTTGGATGCAGATGCGCACCATGTGAATGCAAACCATGCAATCTTCAAAGGCCAGCTCGAAAAGGTGAATCCTACCTTGGAGCAGAAGAAAACTCCTGAGGGGATTTTTCATTATTCTACAGGGGCAAATGTTCCCAAAGAGATACCGATGTGGCGGGTGCAGAAAACCAGCTATAGTGAAAATAAAGGTGCCCGGGTCGGACTGGTAGCCAGGGGTAACCGATTTGCGGAATCACCGGACACCGAAACCATATCTAGTGGAGTCTGTCTCAAAGATGTTGGTGCTGTCGCTTTAGGCAGGCATGGAAACTTTTTTTTATGGGGGTTTGGAGCATCTCCTTTAGATATGACTGACGAGGCGAAAAAGGTTTTTGTAAATGCAGTTGCCTACATGAAGCAGTTTGATGGAAAAATACCGATTGCCAGGAAGTTTAATGATAGAATGGCTACAACTGATGATGTCATAGAAATCATCGCCAATGCAACTAAAGAAAAATATAATGATTATGTGAAGGAAATCCAGTCTTCAAACAGCAATAGGGCGGTGAGAGGCAAGCTGATAAAAGATAAAAAGGCTGCTGGGCAGGCTTTAACACCGGAAGAAGAAGCTATATTCCCCTATATTGACCGTGTACAGGAAGTAGATACCTACGAACAATACCTAAAAAAGCGAATGGGGAACCTGTCTAATAAGTTTGGTAATGATGCAAGTGCTTTTCGAAAATACCTTACCGAGAATTTAAAATACGTTTACTGTAATCCTGCAGGATCTTTTGAATATAGTATAGATGAGGATGTAAAGCACGTTGGCATATCCAACCATGATGTCAAATTGCTGGAAAAATGCGTGACAATGCTGGCTGCGAATGATCAACCTGAACTTGCCTCAAGGGTATTAAAAAGATATACCAACGAAAATTTTATAAGTGCTAATGATTGGCGCAATTGGCTTTCGCAAAATAGGAGTAAACTGTTTTTTACTGAAACAGGGGGATATAAATTTATGATTAATACATACAGCAAATGATGAAGAAAATAGGAATGACTTTAATGTTTACGCTCACAGTATTATTTGTGAAAGCACAGTCTCCGTTTGATAAGAAAATTACTGAAGCAATTAAGCAGCTAAGTTGTGCCGTGGCTTCAGAGGAGATCCCAGTTACTTTGAATGCCAGAATAGTTACCGAAATGGATAGCGCTGCAGTGATTGTTAAGATACAAATCTCACCAGGGTGGCATGTTTATCAGCATGTACCCACCAGCATGCCTTACATCGCATTGGAGCATATTTTAAAATTGCCGGAAGATGTCAAGCCTATAGGGACCTGGATAGTTTCTCCACCTATTCCCTCGGTACAAGATGAAGGTGTATTGATTTATGAGAATGAAGCATGGTTTGTGCATAAAATCCAGACGGTAGGTGAGAAAAAACAAGATTCGATTATCCGAGCAGGTGTTTATTACCAGGCTTGCGACCTGCGACAATGTCTGCGGCCATCTGAACTCGCATTGGATTTGAAAATGTAATGCTAACAACTAAACTACATATTTAACAAGGAATCAAAGGGCGAAACTATTTTAAATTTTCGCCCTTTTTTGAATTTTACCCAATTAATGTGGTAGAATTATTTGATATAGGACGCACCCTTAACCTCCTATTTTTTAATGTTGTATTTAAGCGTAGATGCATTCAACATATCTAATTTAAGGTGCACTTATTCGAAAGCATCGATCAGATTTTCCGTTTCTATTTCAGTATAATTGTATTTTGAACATTATCATTTAATTACTAATGATTAAAAGGATTCTTCGCCATACCTTTTCTCTACTCCATATCGATCATGTGAAACTCGGCAGAAAATGGAACTATAGCAATGTGATCAGTCCATATCACCGCATTTATTACATTGATGAAGGTAGTGGTGAAATATCTGATATGCACAACATATTTACGCTTGAGCCGGGTTATCTATACATCATACCGAGCTATACCTTGTGCAATCTTACCTGCAGTAAATATCTGAGTCAATATTTTGTACAGTTCTTTGAGGAGTCTGCTGATGGACTTTCCATGTTTGAAAATAATCGCTCGATTTCAAAGATTAAAGCCAAACATATTGATGTAATAAATTTCAAACGTTTGTTGCAAATTAATCCGTTAAGGGGAATAAATCGATCAGATAATCCAAAAGTTTATGAAAGAAATGATTATTATAAAGAATACCAGGAACTTAACGACAGGCAAAGTCTGTCATATTTTATTGAAACTCAAGGTATCATTTTGCAACTAGTATCCAGATGGTTTAATGCTTCACAAATGCAGCAATTAAAGGATTCGGTCAATATACCGCTCAAAATTCTAGATACCATTAGCTTTATATCTGCAAATCTTCATCTCGATTTATCTGTAGGTTCCCTTGCAAATAGATCCAATGTAAATCCGGAATACTTTTCCAGACTATTCGAAAAACATATCGGCCAACGTCCGTTAAGGTACGTGAATCAAAAACGCATTGAAAGGGCCGAGTATCTGATGATAAATACAGAAATGACCCAGAGCGAGATTGCAATCGCAGTCGGCTTCACCAGTTCTGCGCAACTTTCCCGAACATTCAAAAATATTAATGGAAATTCACCAAAAATATTCAAAATGAATCCTAAATAAATTAAGTTCAATCATTTTAATCCCGATACCTGGTTCTAAAGCATGCAATTAAATAATAATATCTACTTTAGTTTGGAGCCTGTATTTGGTCGGTGTTATCCCTGTGAATCTTCTAAAAGTTCGAAAAAAATAGGCCATCCCGTCAAAACCGGTTTCAGAGGCAATTTCTTCCAATGATTTGACTGTAGTGGTAATTAAATACTGAGCTCTTTCGATTCGCTTTTCATTGATGTAGGCTATTGGACGATCGCCGGTATATCGTTCAAAGACTCTAGAAAAATAATCTGGATGATAGCCTGCCTCTTTTGCGAGTAAACCTACCGTTAAATTTTTATTGAGGTTAAGGTGAATGTAATTTACGGTTTCCATGATCTTACTTGGGACAATGCTCTTATTATCATGCGAATTTCCAAGGGGAATAAACTTGGAGAGCAATTGGAAAAGTATACCTTGAGTTTCGAAATACTCAGATTGGCTTTGAGCATTGTTTAGTTGTTGATATTCTCTGTAATAAATGCTTTTTTCATAAATTTTTGGATTGTTAGAGCGTTTGATACCTCTACTAGGATTGATTGCAAGAAGCCTCTTGAAATTTTCGATGTCCCATTCGGTAGCCTTTTCCTTGATTAAAGACCTGTTGTTCGCAAATAGGGACAATCCATTTGTGGAATCTTCAAAAAACTGCACGAAATACTGGGCAAGGTGATTGTCGCATTTCATATTACAGAGTGTGAAAGACGGTATCATGTACAAAAAACCAGGCTCAAGGTAGACCTTTGATTTTGTATCCCACAACCATCCCTCCCCATCATGAATATAGTATATCCTGTAATATGGACTGATGATATTTTTAAAGTTCCATCGTTTGTCAAGTTTTACATGGTCAACATGGAGCAGGGATAGCGAATGTTTAAAAGTCCTCATAATTAAAATACTTACAGTCTTTTGTAAACTAAACATCAATTGTGATTAAGAACCACTTATGCTAAAGTAAAGTTAGGCAATCCGCGAGATAACAATGGATACAATTAGTCTATTTTTGCTATTTTTTACCTTTCATATGTCGGATTTGTGAACAAAAAAGTCTAATTGTGACAACAAACTTGGGTATATGGTCGCTTAGATTTGTATCAACGTGTAGCTAATTTGAATTATCCTTCAGAGTCGGCTAATAAAAAATAAACAACTAACCAAATATTCTATTATGAAACAGATCAAAGAAAACTCTTCTTAAAATATATACGTCTGGACGGTGCTCGGATGGTTTTCAACTTTTATTATTATACCCAAAAAATAAATTGCCTGGTTTGGCGAGGGTGTATGGTTTTGTCAAAAAATTATTGAATTAACTTATTTCAAAAATGAAAAGTAAATCAAAGATATCCAAGATCCTGATGCTGTTGTTATTGCAGTTTCTTGGAATACAATTGTTAGCATCTGCCGCTGAAATCGGTAGCAGATATTTACCTGCAAAGATTTTAATGCGAGAGATATCATTGTCAGGTAAAGTTGTTGATGCCAAAGGAGGACCCATTCCTGGTGTTAGTGTACTGATAAAAGGTACAAAGGCTGGTACGATCACTGATGCTAATGGAAATTTCAGTATTAGTGTTCCCAATGAGGAAACAATTTTAACATTCAGCTACACAGGATTTGAGAGTGTTGAACGAAAAGTCGGCGCAAACAAAGTAATGGACATTGTATTGCAGGCAAAGGACAATGATTTAGATGAAGTGGTGGTGGTGGGATACGGAACTCAAAAGAAGGTAAACCTAACGGGATCAGTTTCTTCTATTTCTGCTAAAGAAATTGCCAACAGACCTATCACTCAAGCGTCTCAAGCTTTGGCCGGCTTAGCAAGTGGCGTAACTGTTACTCAAGGAACGGGTAGACCGGGAAGTGATGGTGCAGGAATAAGGATCAGGGGAATAGGCACATTTTCGGGTGCAGGAAATAGCCCGCTAGTGCTTATTGATGGGCTTGCAGCTTCTCTGAATGATATTGATCCAAACAACATTGAAACGATTTCAGTTTTAAAAGATGCTGCATCGGCTTCTATCTATGGAACAAGGGCTGCCAATGGTGTTGTTCTTATTGAAACCAAGAGAGGGAAAAGTGGAAAAATGCAGGTCAATTATAACAATTATTTTGGATGGCAGCAGGTCACTGAAATGCCTGATTTTGTAGAGTCTGCAGTTTATGCAGAAATGAAAAATGAAGTGAGTCCAAATACATACACCGCCGCAGAAATTCAAAAGTTTCGGGATGGTTCTGATCCTGATAATTATCCAAATGTTCCGCATTTAAAAAATTTGTTAACCTCGAACAATGGTTTTCAGCAGAGCCATACGGTTAGTTTTAGTGGAGGGAATGATAAGAACTCCTACATTTTTTCGACTACTTATCTGAATCAGAATGGTATTGTAGCGAAAAACAGCTTTGACAGGTATAATTTTTTACTGAATTTTAATAGTCAGATTACCAATAACCTAAATTTAAAGGTGAGTACGAATGGGTTTACTTACAATGTGGATGAACCAAGACATTATGAAGGCGATATGTCTAATATGATTCGCTTCGCAGTACGTGAAGGTCCGGTATTTGCGGGACTTAAATCTGATGGAAGCTATGGCTATCAGGATAACTATAGCCCCGAGGCATGGTTAGCAACTGAATCATTTATCAACAGAAAAAATAAAAACTTTTTGGGTGGGGCGGAACTGGCCTGGTCACCTCTGAAAAATTTTACTTTAAGTGGAAAAGCAGGTTATAAATACCTGAATTATATAGATAACAGCTTTGTTTCTGATCTTCGTTTCAACAGCTCAAAGTTTATCGGTCCTAATAATCTGACCATTAATTCCGGAGACAATTCACTAGTTACCTTACAATCTTTGGCACAATATGCTAAAACTACGGGTAAACATAATTATACAATTCTAGCTGGCTATTCGCAGGAAGAATACAGAGAAGATGCTATGAGTGCCTTCAGAAGTGGTTTTCCAAATAATTCACTTTATGAGTTGAATGCAGCCTCTTCCAGCAATATGCAAAACTCAGGTTCTGGTTCTGAATGGGCGCTGAGATCTTATTTTGGTAGAATTAATTACTCTTTTGATGGGAAATACCTATTCGAAGCCAATGCAAGATATGATGGAACTTCTAGATTTCCAACAGACGGCAGATGGGGATTTTTCCCATCAATGTCTGCAGGATGGAGGATTTCAGAAGAATCATTTGTTAAAGATAATTTTAAATGGATCGACAATTTAAAGTTAAGAGCATCTTGGGGAAGGTTAGGTAACCAAAATATTGGAAATTACCCTTATCAAAACGTGCTTTCTTTAGGCCAGGATTACCCTTTTGGAGGAAGTATATCTTCGGGGGCGAGATTGACAACATTATCAAACGCAGCTATTAAATGGGAAACGACAACTGTAACTGATGTTGGTTTGGATCTGTCGATTTTTAATGGTAGGTTAAGCATGGTTGTAGATTACTTTAATAAGAAAACTACCGATATTTTATCACAGCTTACTGTTTCCAGTGTTTTGGGTTTAACCCCTTCAGAGGTAAATGCCGGAACGGTAAATAATAAAGGTTTTGAAGTTTTGTTGAACTATCAGCAACAAATTGGAAAAGTGAAAATTGGGTTTAGTCCAAACTTCTCTTACGTGAAAAATAGTGTTAGTGAACTTGCAGGAGGTATCACTGAAGATATTAATAGAGGCCTTTTTGTTGGCCAACCTATAAATGCGATTTACGGATTTGAAGCGGATGGACTTTTTGTAGATCAAAACGATGTGAACACCTATCCAAGCCAGCCATATTCGGCAGCCCCGGGCTTTGTACGCTATAAAGATATCAGCGGACCAAACGGAGTACCGGATGGATTGGTTAACGCTACCTATGATAGAAAAATTATTGGGTCAAGTTTTCCGAAGTTTTCTTACGGGGCGTCTCTTACTGCTGATTATGCAGGTTTTGATTTTTCTCTTTTACTTCAGGGCTTAGGAGGATACCAGCGATTAATGGGGCCATATCAGGCTTATGCATTTTATAATGGTGGTCAAATTCAGCAATGGCAGGTCGATAACCGATGGACGACGGCAAATCCTGATCGGAACGCAAAATATCCAAAGTTGAGCAATCTTAGCGGTGGTGCAGGTACCATTCTTCCTTCTACTTATTGGATGAGAGATGCGAGCTTTTTAAGGGTGAAAAACATTCAGCTAGGCTATACCTTCTCTAGTGAGCTGATGAAAAAAATAAAAATCGACAGATTAAAACTTTTTGTGAGTGGTCAAAATCTATTCACTTTCAAGAAATTCTACGAAGGATGGGATCCGGAGATGGATAACGGTGATTACAGTCCTTATTACCCAATCACTAGCGTTTACACTTTTGGTGCAAATATTAGGTTTTAGTTAAGCTGCAATAAAAATTATAACGATGAAAAATCAAATATCTAAATATATAGTTTCCTCAACCATTATTATGGTGGTTGTATCATTGACGATGAGTGGATGTAAAAAGGACTTTTTTGATAAACAACCTTTGGACAGGGTGTCGGATGCCACTTTTTGGAAGACAGAGGGTGATGCAAAGCTAGCCCTGACAGGGGTTTACAGAGCACAAAGCGGATGGGGAGGTCAGGATTGGTGGCATCCACTTTCCATGATGTGGCTGGATTTAATGGCAGGTAATGGATCTGAGAAAGAAATGTCTCCGGACAGGGTAACGGATGGATCACTTAATTCAGCATATTGGGTAACTTCCGGCTATTGGGATAATTCCTATCAACGGATTACAACCTGTAATAATTTTTTGGCTCACATTGGCACAGTAACCATGGATGAAAACGCTAAGAAAATAATGATTGCTGAAGTAAGAGCGCTAAGAGCTTATGAATATTTCAATCTGACGGTGTATTTTGGTGATGTGCCCTTGGTTAAAAATGTCCTGAATATAAGTGAAGCCAACTCCGTTTCCCGCGCATCGAAAAGCGAAATCTGGTCATTTTTAGAAACAGAACTTAAAGAGAGCGCTGCGGTCCTTCCTGTTACCAGACCTAACGCTGAAAGTGGCCGTTTCACTGCAGGGTCTGCATTGGCAGTTTTAGGAAGATTACAGATGTTTGAAAAAAAATGGAGTGACGCAGCAGTCACCTACAAGAAGATCATTGACAGCAAAGCTTATATTGTCCAAGATGACTTTAGCCAGCTTTTCTATATTTCAAATGAGTTCAGTAAGGAAATTATCTTGAGTACCCAATATATTCAGGATACTTATTCCCATCCGGTTCCTCAATATCTTTATCCAGAGGCTTTTGGTGGATGGCACCAGTTCTCCCCGTACAATGAGTTGGTGAAAGAGTTTGAATGTATTGATGGCAGACCAATTACGGAATCGCCCTTGTATAACACAAATACGCCCTATGCTAACAGAGATCCTAGGCTGGATTTTACGATCATGATATCTGATCGCTCTATGTTTAGAGGACAAACATATGTTTCAAGACCAGGCACATCCTCACCAGATCGTTTCAACAGGTATGGTTGGAGTGGATATTGTATCATGAAGACAATGGACCCCAGTTACACGGGTAATCTTCAGAATTCAGGTCAAAATGCAATTTTGATCAGGTACCCGGAAGTTTTGCTAGGTTACCTGGAATCAATGATTGAGTCTGGAGGAGGATTAACACAAAGTCTGCTTGACCAAACCATTAATGTGATTCGTAAAAGATCTTCAGTTAATATGCCAGCCGTGACGCAACTTGATCCTGCATCTTTACGGACAATTGTTAGACGAGAACGTCGGGTAGAGCTTGCTTTCGAAGGGATTAGATATTACGATATCCTGCGCTGGGGCATCGCTGCTGAAGAGCTTAATAAACAATTTACAGGAATGAAATTGACCAACACCCCCTCAACATATAGAGACTTTCCTGTAGATGATCAAGGTTATTTTATTTATCAAAAAAGAGCCTTTAAAAAAGGGATAAATGAGCTTTGGCCTATTCCACAAAAGGAAATCCAGGTAAATAAAAATCTTAAGCAAAACGCTGGTTATTAGATATATGGTGCATGTTGAACCATATTTCAATATGCACCCTATAGCTAATAAAATGATAGAGATGTCTATCATTTTATTAGCTTATTAAATAGAATATAAGCATAAAATAAATATTAGCTAAATACCTTTAAAAATGATTAATAGAAGAGACCTGCTTAAACATCTTGCTTTGGGTGTACCTGCTTTAGCATTAGGAAAAAACCTAAATGCTGCACAGAAAATCCTGGAAGTCCCTGGAATCGGATATATTCCTGGGCCATTTAAACCGAGCTGGGAGTCCCTGTCATCTTATCAAACCCCGGATTGGTTTCGGAATGCCAAATTCGGAATCTGGGCACATTGGGGTCCGCAGTGTCAACCGGAACATGGTGACTGGTATGCAAGGGAAATGTACATGGAGGGGAGCAGGCAAAATAAATATCACCTTGAAAAATATGGACATCCTTCAAAGTTTGGCTTTAAAGATGTGATTAATGAGTGGAAAGCTGAAAAATGGGATCCTCAAGAGCTTTTGAGTTTATACAAAAATGCAGGTGCAAAATATTTCATGGCTCTTGCTAATCACCATGATAATTTTGATCTTTTTAAAAGTTCCCACCAAAATAAATGGAATTCTACAAAAATTGGCCCTAAAAAAGATATCATTGAAGGGTGGGAAAAAGCTGCCCGTAGTAACGGAATGCATTTTGGCGTGAGCGTGCATGCAGCCCACGCATGGACCTGGATGGAAACTGCTCAAAGATCAGATTTGAAAGGCAATATGGCAGGCATACCTTATGATGGGAAATTAACGGCTGCTGATGGGAAGGGAAAATGGTGGGATGGCCTCAACCCACAGGATTTATATGCACAAAATCATGCTTTAAGTGAAAATAGCTGGGATAATAATTCTTCAGGCAAACAATGGGATTGGGGTAATGGCGCTTCCGTACCTTCAAAAAAATACTGCGAAAAATTCTATAACAGAACCATTGAACTCATAGATAAATATTCCCCGGATCTGATCTACTTTGACGATACTGCATTGCCACTTTGGCCGGTTAGTGATGTCGGATTGCGCATTGCATCTTATGCTTATAATAAAAGCATCCAGAAGAACAATAAACTGGAGGCGGTAATATTCGGTAAAATACTGGATAAGCAGCAGCGTAAATGCATGGTATGGGACATAGAACGTGGACATAGTAATGAAATAGAACCGCTACCATGGCAAACCGATACTTGTCTAGGTTCTTGGCATTACGACAGAACAGTTTATGAGAATAAGAGTTATAAAAGTGCAAAAACGGTGGTTCACACGCTTGCAGATGTTGTCAGCAAAAATGGCAATCTTTTGTTAAGCGTTCCTGTGAGAGGAAATGGAACAATAGATGAGATAGAGCGAAGCGTAATAGAAGAGATTGGAGATTGGATGAAAGTAAATAGTGAGGCTATATACGATACCCGTCCATGGAAAATTTTTGGTGAGGGGCCGTCCACTGAAAGCCAGCAGGCTTTAAAAGATCAAGGCTTCAATGAAGGCAAAAGTAAGCCTTTTACCTCGGCAGATATTCGTTTTACGAAAAAAGATAATACCATATATGCTATCGTAATGGGCTGGCCAGAGGGTGCTACTGTTCGAATCAAATCCATGAAAAGTGCAAGTCCGAATTTAGAAAAACCAGTTTCGAATGTGGTGGTTACGGGCTCTGCCGAGAAATTGACGTTCACGCAAGGTGAAAATTTTCTTGAAGTGAGTTTAGGTAATTTTAAACCAAAACACACTTATGCATTTTCGCTCAAAATATCATAGATGAATTACTAAAGTTTGAAACATAATAACAGCAAGACTAATCAAATAATTGTTGGGGATTTTGCTGTAACTAGAAAATAAATTTATATGAAGAAACTGATTTTGGCATTTGTGTTTTGTGTAGCGGCTTATTATTCAACACAGGCCCAAAATAACATAGAAAAAACAAATATAGGCGCCATCAAGACTGCTTCTGTTCAAACATCAGATTTTACGCTTGGACAAAATGAATTTCTATTAAATGGTAAACCGTTTCTAATTCGTGCAGGTGAACTCCACTTTCCTCGAATCCCCCGTGCTTATTGGGACCATCGCATCAAAATGTTAAAGGCAATGGGCATGAATACAGTTTGTATCTATCTGTTTTGGAATCTCCACGAGGAAAGAATGGATAGTTTTGATTTTTCAGGGCAAAAAGATGTAGCCGAATTTGTCAGGCTGATTCAAGCCAATGGAATGTACTGTATAGTAAGGCCTGGCCCATATGCTTGTGCAGAATGGGATATGGGTGGTTTACCTTGGTGGTTATTAAAGAAAAAGGATGTAAAAGTCCGTAGTAAGGATGATCCTTTCTTCATGGAAAGATCTGGTAAATATTTAAAAGAGGTTGGTAAACAGCTTTCTTCTCTTCAAATCCAAAAAGGGGGATCAATCATTATGGTTCAGGTAGAAAATGAATATGGTGCTTTTGGCAAAGATGGAGATTATATGGAAGCGACAAGAAAAAATGTGCTGGCTGCAGGCTTTGATCGGGTTCAGCTCATGCGCTGTGATTGGTCTTCGAATTTTAACAATTACCAAACTGCGCCAAGTGTTGCGGTAACATTAAATTTTGGTGCGGGATCAGATATTGATAAACAGTTTGAGCTTTTTAAAAAACTATACCCATCAGCGCCATTGATGTGCAGCGAATACTGGACGGGATGGTTTGATAATTGGGGGAGGCCTCATGAAACACGATCAATCAACAGCTTTATCGGAAGTTTGAAAGATATGATGGAAAGAAGAATTTCCTTTAGTCTATACATGGCTCATGGAGGAACGACTTTTGGACAGTGGGGTGGCGCAAACGCTCCGCCATATTCACCTATGGTCACCAGTTATGATTATGATGCGCCGATCGATGAACAAGGAAGGCCAACGGATAAGTTTTTTGCCGTGAGAGATCTTTTAAAGAATTATCTCAATCCAGGTGAAAAAATCGGTGTTATGCCAACCGCTTTAGAGGTTATCGAAATACCCAAAATCACCTTCATTAAGTCTGCCAATCTATTTGAGAATTTACCCCCCGCCCAAAAAAGCAAAAGCATTATGCCCATGGAGATGTTTGACCAGGGATGGGGAAGGATTAATTATCGAACCAATCTAACGGCTTCAACTGTTCCAAGAAAGCTAGTCATTACTGATGTACATGATTGGGCATCAATTTTTATCAATGGAAAATTGGTGGGTAACATAGACCGGAGAAGGGCAGAAAATACTGTGCAGATTCCTCCAGTATCTCGGGATGCTGTTTTAGATATATTAGTAGAAACAACAGGACGTGTGAATTTTGGTGAAGCCATTATTGATCGAAAGGGCATTACCCAGAAGGTAGAAATTTTTGAAGGGGATCGGTCTGAAGAATTAACCGAATGGTCTTGTTACAGTTTTCCGGTAGATTATGATTTTCAATCAAAAATGATTTTCAAGAATGAGCATGCAACTGGGCCGGCTTGGCATAAGGCTAACTTTAAACTTAGCAAAACTGGCGATACCTACCTGGATCTGAGCACTTGGAGCAAAGGGATGGTATGGGTAAACGGACATAATATAGGGAGGTTTTGGAAAATTGGCCCACAGCAAACGATGTTCGTTCCAGGGGTATGGTTAAAGAAAGGAATCAATGAGATTATAGTATTGGATCTTGAAGTACCAATTCAAAGCACAATGATGGGATTAAAAAGACCAGTTGTGGATAAAATTGTTCCAGATGCCTCACTTTTAGTGCGTAAAAACGGACAGAAACTCGACTTATCATCTGTGATACCTGTTCTGAAAGGCAAATTCGATGATCAGAAAAACTGGAAAGATATCATGTTAAAAAATATTACCATAGGAAGGTATTTCTGTTTAGAGGCTACAACTTCACAGCTTGATAAAGACATGACCAGTGCAATTGCAGAATTACAGGTCATGGATGCTGAAAATCATATGATATCCACTCAAAAATGGAAGGTAATTTACGCTGATAGTGAGGAAATGACAGCAGCCAACCATGCAGCAGATAGGATTTACGATAATCAGGAATCAACATTCTGGCAGTCTCAATACATTGGCGGTACTGTCCCACATCCACATCAGGTTGTGATTGATCTGGGAGCAGAATATCAAATAAAGGGCTTTAGGTATCTTCCAAGGAGTGATAAAAATAAATCCGGAATGATTAAGGATTATAACATCTATATCAGTGTTAGCCCTTTTAAAATGTAGTGGATCTATTTTACCATAATCACTGCCAGAAAATTAAGCGCCTAATTAATACATGAAGAATATATTTATGAATAAGAATAAAAACCAGTTTGCATTAATACTTGTAACTTCATTGTTTTTTCTATGGGGATTTGCACACAATCTCGATCCGATATTGATCCCCCATTTACAAAGGTCATTTGAGCTTACAACGGTTCAGGCAACGCTGATCGATTCCGCTGTTTTTGTAGCCTATTTCATTATGGCTATCCCCGCAGGTATGCTCATGAAGAGATTTGGATACAAAAGTGGTATCATTACAGGATTGCTCATTTTTTCGACCGGATGTTTTTTATTTGTTCCTGCAGCCGATGCCCAGTCATATCTGTTTTTCCTGGTTGCTCTTTTTGTTATCGCATGTGGACTGACCATTTTGGAGACGGCTGCTAATCCGTATGTTTCGGTAATTGGTGACCCCGCCACAGCTTCTTTCAGATTGAATCTTGCTCAATCTTTTAATGGTTTGGCTACTTCCCTTGCACCGATCATCGGAGCAAAATTTATTCTTGTCAAAGGTGTTTCAGATGACGTTCTTGGAAAGATGAGTTCAACCGAAAAGCAGTTCGCACTTGCAGCAGAAGCTCAATCGGTCAAGGCTCCTTATTTTATTTTAGGCACAATACTGCTCACTATCGCAGTTATTTTTGCCTTTACCAGGCTACCAAAGGGAAGTCAGGCAGAAGCACAAGAAAAGAAAGGAAACATACTGCAGGCATTTAAGTATCCCCAACTTCGTTGGGCTGTGGTTGCACAGTTTTTTTACGTTGGAGCACAAGTTTGTATACTGAGTCTTTTTATTCTTTATGCATCGTCATCGGCCGGATTATCGGGCGAGCGTGCAGCGCTGTATCTGGGGATATGCGGCATTGCTTTTATGGTTGGCCGTTTTGTAGGTACCTTTTTGATGCGTTTTTTCCAGAGCTACAATCTATTGGCGATATCTGCCCTAATATGTCTTTTATTATGTCTTCCAGCAATTTTTTGCACCGGGATGCTCACTATCTATTCAGTAATTGCGATTAGTTTTTTTATGTCTATCATGTTCCCTACCATATTTGCGCTCGGCATAAAAGGGCTGGGTAGCGATACCGCTTATGGAAGTAGTCTGATTATCATGTCTATAGTAGGTGGCGCTATTATTCCAAGGATTTTTGGATATGTCAGTGATGGAAGTGGAAATCTTCAAAATGGCTATATCGTTCCTTTGATATGTTTTGCTATTGTAGCATGCTATGGCTGGAAGGGGCATCGTCCTAATGAAACAAAAATTAAATCAAAACCTACCACAACTTTATAAAAATGAAAAAATATGCACTTGCCTTAGATCTCATTGATGATGATAGACTGATCAGGGAATATGAAGAACATCACAGAAATGGTTGGCCAGAAATCTCCCAAAGCATCATCGAATCGGGGGTTCTGTCTATGGAAATATATCGAACCTCCAATCGCTTGTTTATGGTCATGGAAACTACAGATGAGTTTACTTTTGAAAAAAAGAAATTACTTGATAAATCTAATAAACATGTTCAGGAGTGGGAGAGGCTTATGTGGAATTTCCAACAAGCGCTACCATGGTCTGACCCTGGAGAAAAGTGGGTGTTAATGAAAAGAATTTTTGAACTGGATTATGAGCAGCAAGCTATTAAAAATGACCGATAATTTAAATGCCAGTGTGCAGATCCCAAATATCGTATTTGGTACAAGTGGGCTTGGCAATCTTTACCAGTCACAATCCTTTGAATCTAAAAAGGAAATTATAAAGGCAGTCATAGAACATTCACGAGGTATTGCTTTTTTTGATACAGCGGGCAAATACGGGGCTGGACTTGCTTTGGAGGTGCTGGGACAAAGCTTGTCCGAACTCAATATTGATCCTCCTAAAGTTGTCATATCTAACAAGCTAGGTTGGTTTAGAACGGAGCTTTTATCCCCGGAGCCAACTTTTGAGCCAGGAGTCTGGAAAGATCTTAAATATGATGCAATCCAAAAAATTAGCTATCAGGGGATTTTGGAATGTTTTGAACAAGGCAATTGCCTTCTAGGTAAATATAACACAGAATTTGTTTCTGTTCACGATCCTGATGAATATCTGTCAGCTGCAAAAAATACTGAAGATTATCACAAACGTTATGATGATGTGCTTGAAGCTTACCGTGCATTGAAAGAATTAAAGGCTGCGGGAAGAGTAAAAGCAGTTGGAATAGGGGCAAAGGACTGGAAAATAATTGAAAAAATCTGCGCAGATGTTGATTTGGATTGGGTTATGATTGCAAATAGTCTAACCGTTCACTCCCACCCAAATGACCTGGTAGAATTTTTATCCTTATTAAACAAAAAAAATATACCAGTTATTAATTCTGCAATTTTTAATGGAGGTTTTTTAATAGGCAGCGACTTTTACAATTACAGATTTGTAGATGGGAGTAAATCTGCCGATCGGGCTCTGCTTAAGTGGCGTGAAGATTTCTTTGAGTTGTGTAAGAAATTTCATTTACTGCCAGCAGAGGTATGTTATAATTTTTCAACCCGTTTTCCAGGGATTAAGAGCATTGCAATGAGTACTTCAAAGGTTGAAAAGGTTGCTGTTAATATTGCAATGGCATCAGCTGAGGTGCCAAATGAATTTTGGGAAGAGATGGAGAGAATTGGATTAATAAATAATAAATTAAAAGTGTAATGATTGCATTAACTTGTATTGAGCCTGGCAAGCTTATGTTTTTAGAAAAAAAGTATCCATTACACAAAAAGGGATTCGCTATACTAAAAGTTCGTCGAATTGGAATATGTGGTACAGATTATCATGCCTTTTCCGGAAATCAGCCATTTTTTGAATATCCAAGGGTATTAGGCCATGAAATTGCTGCTGAGATTGTAGCAATTGAAGAAAACAGCCTATTTAAAATTGGAGATTATGTAGCAGTTTATCCATACTTTTCGTGTGGTAAATGTATTGCTTGCCGAAGTGGTAAAAATAACTGTTGTGAAAGCATCAGTGTATTTGGCGTGCATGAAGACGGGGGAATGCAGGAGTATATTTCCGTACCTCAGTCATCTCTAGTTCTGGGCAATGGCTTATCGTTAGATGAATTAAGCCTTGTAGAACCATTAGCCATAGGTGCCCATGGGGTATCATTATCACAGATTACCCAAGGTGAATATGTTTTGGTAATTGGTGCAGGTCCGATTGGGCTTGGAGCAGCAAAGCTTGCACAACTTTCTGGAGGAAATGTGATTGTGATGGATTTGAATGACGCGCGATTGAACTTTTGTAAGGAAAAATTAGCTATTCAGGAAACTATAAATCCATCTAATGAAGATGTTCAGCAGAGGTTAATGGAAATCACCAATGGAGATATGCCAACTGTTATCATAGAATGCAGCGGAAACGTTAACGCGATAAATGGCGCCGTGCCATTACTCGCTCATGGTGGTCGATTGATTTTGATCGGCCTCCAAAAAAAGGATATCATAATCAGTCATCCGGAATTCCATAAGAGGGAGACAACAATGAGAAGCAGTAGAAATGCATCACACGAAGATTTCCGTAGTGTTATTACATATATCCAGAAGGGAATTTTAAAACCCGCAGATTTCATTACACATAAGCTTTCTTTTATTGATGTTCCTCAAACGTTTGATGTATTGCTCACATCGCAGTCAGAGGTAATTAAGGCCGTGATTAATTTCGATCAAATAGATTAATGCTTTTTGTGATGAAGGCATCGATTGATTTGCAAATGATAATTCCCATTTATTATTCTGATATTGGCTATATTGGTTTCTAGCCAATTCTGTTTCAATTTTTCTGCTTTCAAGAGAACCGTCATTGCTGCAATAATTGCAAATGTAAATCTCCGGTTTAGTGAATCCTAAAATAAATAGGAAGGATAGAACTAATTATCCTTACCTATTTATATAAACGCAACGCTAAAATCTATTCTCCCAGATATGTGACGCTTCAAGATACGTATCTTGTTGGTCAGGATTTAGGATTCATTTGATTAAATATCCCTTGAAGCGTTTCCTGTCCGGCCTCACTCATCTTTACACTAAATCCATGAGAAATGCTTTGTTTTCCTTCTTCCAGTTGTTTGAAAACTGATTCAATAAAAGCACTTACAGGTTCCCACATATCATGTAGCCCTTTGCCGCCAAGATCTGTATTTAATGCGGGAGGAATAATTTCGATCACCTCAATAGGCGTATTGCTTAGTAAATACCGCAGTGAAAGGGTAAAAGAGTGAAAAAAAGCTTTTGTAGCACAGTATACTGGGACTGTGGTTAATGGACTAAAGGCTAACCCTGATGTTACATTAATTACCGTATTAAGTGAATTCAAACCTTGGAATAAAGTGATCAGTTGTATTGGGGCTTCAACATTTATTTTAATTTCCTTTTTAGCTTTGCTAAAAAAATCTGAATCTTCGATGTTCATCCAATTTTGGATCCCTGCATTATTCACCAAAACATTTAAATCGCCATGCTCCTTGGCCACCCAATCGTATAATGCTATTCTCTGGTTTTCATCTTCTAGGTCGCACTGCTTTATGATTACTGAAGGTAGCTTTTTAGCAGCTTCCTCAAGCGCATCCTGACGTCTGCCACAAATAATTACTTGGTTTCCTTCGGCAATGAAACGCTCAGCTAGACCAAAACCAATTCCGGAAGCACCGCCTGTGATTAAAATTTTGTTGTTACTTATTTGCATGTTAAATGATTGTTTAGATTATCAAATGTCAATATCTCAACAGCAACTTTTTTGTAAAATACAATACAGTTCCGGTATAATGCAATCCTTATATACTGCGATAGTGAAGAGGTGGGTAACCAAGCTGCTTTTTGAAGAATTTTGAAAAATGGGAACCATCCTGAAAACCCAGTCCGTATGCGATTTGCGAGATGCTCCAATCATCATATTTTAACAGTATTTTTGATTCCTTTAGCATCCGCTCATTGAGCAGCTCTGTAGTTGATTGCCCTGTTGCTTCTTTAAGCTTTTTATTAAGATAGTTAACATGTATGCAAAGTTTCTTCGCATAATCTCTAGGTAACTTCAATACCAACCTGTCAAGGGGAAGGTTAATAGAGAACTCTTGCTCCATTAGTTGCAAAAAATGTTGGTAGATATTTCCTTGCGTACCAAGAACTGGTTTGTTCGTAATTTCAGGAAGTAACTTCTGCCCATAATGAACCAACTGTATCAGATAAGTTCTGATCAGATCATATTTGTAAGCATATTCAGAATTAATTTCCTGGCGCATAAGTTCAAAAATTGATTCAATTTCAGCTTTCTGTTCGATAGTGATATTAAACACAGGGTATAGGTTTGAACTGAAAATAGGCCATTTAGATGCTGATGTATTGCCATAGCTGTTTTTTACAAAGTCAGTACTAAAAATACAAAAATAACCAGCCTCTTCAAGCTCAGTGAAATCAAACTGATATGGATTGGTAGGGTCTGCAAATAGCAATCCATGATGTTCAACGTTAATTTCTCGGTCTGCATATTTAACCAAAGTACGACCTACCAAAAGTGCGACTTTATAAAATGTTTTTCGATTATAAAACATCTTCGCATCATCGGGCTTGAGATGATTTAAATCTTTAATCCTAAATACGTTGAAATGACCAATCTCTGAACAAATTCTATCAGGTTGTGGCGATAACGTCTTATTGTAGAAATCCTTTAACGATGTTGGCTTGATCATATTATAAACTAGTTATAAAGGTTAAATTGAAACTTTATTTTTTCTCGGAGGCCAATTCCTTATCGGCACAAGAATTTAAAAGATAGGACTGAAAATCTATTGCAGAAATTTTAAGTTCACATATTTTTAGTCGATTTTCTATTGTTGAACCCGCCAGAAGTAATTCTTTGTTTTTGTAGAATATCTCTTTAATAGTACCGCCGAGTGCGTATACCATCAGGAGTGGGTTGAATTCAAATTTAACATGCCTGAAATCATTTTCCTGATCAAATAAAGACAGCAGCGTCTCCATTAGCGTCTTATGAGATTTCGTAACCGAGTTTTTTGATTGATCATACGCCTCGCCCATGGTCATCCCTTCCTGAAAAAAAACATAGGTACTATGGGTGTTTTCAAACACATGTTCCGTCACGAATTTCATAATGCTGGAGATTTTGCTTAACGGTGGCTGTTCCTTAGAAAGCGTCTTTTCTATGAAGTTAAGAATAGGGGCATAATAGGTACGAAGTATTTCATGCAATAAAAAGTCTTTTGAGCTGAAATAATAGCCTATCATTGCACTGTTGAGATTCGAACTTTTAGCAATATCCCTTATAGAAATATTTCCATATCCTTTTAAGGCAAATAGCCGCGTCGCATGGTCCATTAAATGTTTTCTCTTATCCACTTTATCCTTTTTTTTAAGCTCGTTGTTGAGTGATGCTAATGGTTCTTAAAATTTGTTAGGTACAAAAATAAGAAAATTATTTTCAATCAAACGATTGATTAAATAAGGCTTTAAGCGCTAATTCCCATACACATACTGACGTTTTATTGACAATTTAGCCATCATGTTAAGCATAGTACTTCGAGCAAGTAACCTATTAGATAACCTGACACTTGAAAATCCTGTCGTAGCCTGTTTCATAAAATTCCCGCTGATTATTGAACTGGAAGAATATAAGATGATCAGTTTATTTGGCGATTACCTTACTGCTCGGGCGGAATGTTGGATAAGTCTCCTTCATGTACGGCATATCGCGAAATTGAAAATATAGTTAGTTTATATTTAGTGCTACAATTGAGCTCATATTGGATCATGGTGTTGTCAATACGTGTTACTTAATGGGGAAGACATCTTTTAATAAAGATTTATTTTAACCGGTTTGAATACGACCCAATAAAATTGATCCTCCTAAAAGATACTAAATATGCGGTGGTGGGGAGAGGATCGCTGGTTAATGGGAATGTTTCTTTCATTGTTAATGGTAACGATCAGTTGACCGCAGTACAAATGGCATAGTTTGTGTCGATAAGCCATGTACTGTAAAATTTAGTCATGAAAAAGAGATCGTTAATTTACTTCGGAACAATAAGGCGCGATTCCCCGTCATACCAAGGTAACCAAGTAATGGGGGGTACATCTGTACAAGTCCTCCTTAATTCATTAACAGTTAATCCGACATCCAGTCCTTAATTCAATTGAACTTTAAAAGCTCCTGAATTACCAGTAGTGGTTAAGGCAGATATATGAATAATACTTTGTTGCTAGATATTAATTTTTGATGGGTTTCTATAATGAGTTGTGCTTGAGTGTTGAATAATAGTCCCATTATTTTCAATAACAGGAGCATTAGCCATATTGGCATGCAAATCATTAGTGACCGGTGAGTGTTAAAGGCTGAAATGGAACTTGAAAAACACAATGGCACATAGGCAGTTTTAAACTCTGTGGCCACAGCGTGTTAATACTAATTATAAAATCCGCTTCTTATATATGGAAGCGGATTATCCCTTAGTAAAGAATTTCATTAACATATATTGTTATTTGAGATAACAGGTTTAATTCAGCCTTCGATAGTCTAACGGAGCCACACCCACTTTTTGTTTGAAGACTCTTGTAAAATGTTGAGGATATCTAAAGCCTAACTCATAGGCAATTTCACTTATGGATTTCCTTGGATCGAACATTTTTTCTTTTGCTATATCCAACATCTTATTCTGAATATGATCAGATGCTGACATACCAGTTTCTTTTTTGATTAGATCACCAAAATAGTTAGCCGATAAATTTACCTTTTCTGCGCAATAACCAACAGTGGGTTGACCGTTTAATTGCAATTCTACTGATGCAAAATAATCATTTAATACTTTTTCAAATCGTTCTAAAATCCCCTTGTTCACTACATCTCTGGTGATGAATTGTCTATCATAAAAACGGATACAATAATTAAGGAATAGCTCAATATTGTTAACGATCAAATTTTTGCTGTGTTTGTCTATTGGGTGTTGTAGTTCAGTTTCAATCTTGCTTATGCAGTCCTGTATTACCTTGCGCTCTGACTCTGATAGGTGTAGTGCCTCAAATATTTCATAAGAGAAAAAGGTGTAGTCCTGGATCTTACGCCCCAGCGTAGTACCTCTGATAAAATCAGGGTGAAATACAAGAGCCTTGCCCTTAGGTTGGAAATACTCTTTGCTTTCTCTGCCAATCACCTGATCACGTCCTACAAACACCATTGTGCCTTCATCATAATCATAATAATTACAGCCATATCTAAGATCGCCACATTTAACTTCTTTTAGAAAAATGGTGTAAAATCCAAAACGTTGCCTATGGTGCGTACGGGGATTTGCTTTGGATAGATCCACTATATTTACAAGGGGGTGTGGCGTTGGGTTGTTATTATAATCATTGTACTGGGCAATTGTATCGAAGTTAATCAGCTCTTCCATCTTGTCTATTTTTTTGTTATACAAAACTAGCAATTGTTTTATACCTCGAGATACAAATATTTACCAATCAGTAATATTGGTATGTAATGCAGTGATATGTATAAGAGATATGGTGAACTCAGTCTGCAACTTTGTAGGTGAAATAAAGTATGTGATCGATTTAGAAACTTTTAAATAACAAACCATAATAAATAACTAATTGATATGAAAACACAAGAAGTAAGAGCATACGGGACATCGGCAGCATCTGAGCCGTTAAAACAGATGAACATTAAACGCAGGGCAGTTCAGGCTCATGACGTGGAATTTGAAATATTATATTGCGGCATTTGCCACTCTGATCTTCACCAGATCCATAATGATTTTGGAGGCACTATCTTTCCAATTGTTCCCGGACATGAAATGGTCGGTAGGGTTACCGCTATTGGAGCGCATGTCAAAAACTTTCAGGTAGGAGATCTGGCTGCAGTAGGTTGTATTGTTGACAGCTGTGGTCACTGCGAATATTGCGAAGACGGAATAGAGCAGTTCTGCGATGAAGGGGCAACCTTCTCTTTTAATAGCGAAGACAAGGATTTGGGTGGAGCTACATTTGGTGGCTTTTCTAAAACTTATGTTTGCAAAGAAGAGTATGTTTTGCATATGCCAGACTTTAAGGATTTGGCAGCTGCTGCGCCATTATTATGTGCTGGTATTACGGTATACTCACCCCTTAAACACTGGCAAGCAGGCCCAGGTAAGAAGGTAGGCATTTTAGGGATTGGTGGCTTAGGACACTTGGCCATAAAAATTGCCAAAGCTATGGGTGCGCATGTTACTGTTTTTACTACTTCTCCTGATAAAGTTGAAGATGCTAAAAGGCTTGGTGCGGATGAAGCAGTTTTATCTTCTGATCCTGACCAAATGGCAAAATATACCAAAAAACTTCATTTTATTTTAGATACTGTATCTGCTAAGCATGATGTAAATGCTTATCTTAACCTTTTACGTCATGACGGAAGTGTTGTCCTTGTTGGATTGCCGCCAGAGCCTCTTGAAATTGGTGCTTTCAATGTCGTAATGGGTAGACGCAGTTTTGCAGGTTCTAATATTGGAGGTATTGCAGAAACTCAGGAGATGCTTGAATTCTGTTACGAGCATAACATTACTGCTGAAAGCGAACTGATCCACATTCAGGATATTAATAAAGCATTTGAACGACTTGAAAAGGGAGATGTAAAATACCGGTTTGTTATAGATATGGCCTCTCTTTAAATTAATATTATGATCGAAGACTCTTTTGGACGTGTACATGACTACCTGCGGATATCACTCACTGATAACTGTAATTTCCGCTGTTTCTATTGTATGCCTGAAGAGGATTACGATTTTACTCCTGCATCCAGGCTAATGCAGCCAGATGAAATTTTAGCGGTGGCCGAAATCTTTGTAGCACAGGGTGTGAAAAAGATCAGGTTGACAGGCGGTGAGCCATTGGTACGCAAAGATGCCCCGCTAATTATTTCTGAATTAGGCAAACTCCCCGTAGAACTGGTTATTACCACCAATGGCACAAGAATAGCCGAAATGCTCCCCGTACTGATTTCAGCAGGTATAAAAACTGTTAATGTGAGTTTGGATACTTTACAGCGGGAAAAATTTTTACTCATCACCAGACGCGATGCATTTGAGCAGGTACGCGAAAATATTAACTTGCTATTGCAAAATCACATTTCTGTGAAAATAAACATGGTAGTGATGAAGGGACTCAATGACAATGAAATTAAGGACTTTATTAGCTGGACAAAAGGTCTGGCAATTGAGATTAGATTTATTGAGTTTATGCCTTTTACCGGAAACAAATGGACCAGTAATAAGATGTTTTCACTTGAAGAAATTTTATCAGTGATTCAGCAGGATTTTGCTGTTTTTCCTGCTAAGGGAAATCCCAATGATACGGCCAAGCATTTTACAATTCCTTCACATAAAGGTTCATTCGCAATCATTAGTACTATGACCGCCCCTTTTTGCAGTACCTGTAACCGAATGCGATTGACAGCTGATGGCAAACTTAAGAACTGTCTGTTCAGTGAGCAGGAAACTGATCTGCTAACCGCTTTAAGAAATAAGCAACCAATTCTTCCATTGATCCAGGCCTCGATCTGGAGTAAGAAAAAAGAACTAGGTGGACAGCTTAATAAACAATTTGATCAGATTAATGTCCAGGATATTCATAACCGGAGCATGATTACAATTGGAGGATAATTAATAGATCAAGATAAGAATTGTAACAATTGATGATAGAGCGAGTACCAGTCTTCCAAGTATAGATATTTTGTATATTTCATAACAACTTATAATACAGAGTAATAACAACTGTTAAACAGTTAAATGACATGAGAGCCAGCGGCACTATAAGAACTTTCTTTGTATTGGGAAGCTTATTTCTGTTTGCGGCTATAATTGCATTTGCGTCTGACTTATCACAAAATGGAAGTCCAATAAAACTTGCTAAAGAAAGCAGTTCAGATAGTGAAATATAATTTATTCTTTCTTTTTGCCGTATTTATCGATCCAGAACTGATCATACTTTACTTATCTCTGGAATAGGAACGAGTTCCAGAGATAAGTGTATTCAAAAGCAGTATCGATATATTGTATTATCAGCGAATAGGGGATCCGTCCCTTAGCTCGTCATTTGCTTTGGCTACCAGTATATCATCATCTGCCAGAAGATCATTGAAAACCTCTACTTTATCATTGCTTTCAAGGCCAAGATCCACCTTTATTCGTTCTGCTTTCCCATTTTTAGACCTAATTATAAAAGTACCTTCGCTATTGGTAATTACTGCGGCGCTTGGTACCATAAATATATCCTTGTTACTTTTTAAAGGCAGCAGCACCTCGGCAATCATTCCAGGAAGTAAAGCTTTAGTATTATTTGCAACATCCAGTTCAATACGCTGTGAACGAAGGCGTGAATCCAGAGCACCTGACATGCGGCTTATTTTTGCAGTGAATTTTTCACCTTTAAGCGAGGTTATCCGGAAAGCTAGTTCATCACCAGTTTTTAAATAACTGGTATAGGCATCGGGAATAGATACGGCCAACCTGAGTTTTTTGTTGTCCTGCACTGTGAGTAAAGGAACCTGTCCACCTTGTGCGACATATGCGCCAACATTTAAATTTCTTGAGGTCACTTTACCTGAGAAAGGCGCTCTTATTTGAAGGTAATTTTTCATCACCTGCACTTCGCGATATGCAGCCCGGTTTGCCTGTAGTTGCGCATGATCTGTATTTTTCCTCGATAAGGCCGTTTCCAAATCGTTTTTTGAAATAGTCCCCTCTACTTTGCTGGTTTCAAGAATACGCTGATAAGTACTATTGCTTGCCGTGTAGATTGCCTGTTGAGCACTGAGCCTGGATTCAGCGGCTGCGAGTTGAGCGCTGATTTCCGGTGCTTCCAGTTCCACAAGCAGTTGCCCTTCACGAACATCCGATCCAATATCCACTTTTAGTGATTTAATATAACTGTTTACCTTGGCATATAGATCCACCTGACGAAAACCAGTAAGCTCGGCAGGCAAAGTGATCGAAGAGTTCACTGCCTGTTTTTTTAGTACAAATGTTGGCATTTTTTCAACTATGGGCGCTGTAGTGGCGCTTTTATCCTTGTTTTCACTGCTACAAGCCGCAAGTAATAGGATTAAAAATATGGCTGATAAGCCTTTATAAGATTTCATATATAATTTATTAAGCTGTTCTATCGTAAAATTTGCTTTCTGAATCATCCGGGTCTAGAGAAACTGAGTTAATCGTAGTTTTTTCCTGCAGCCAGGCAAATATTAGCGGCAATACTATTAGTACCACAAAAGTGGAGAATGTAAGACCTCCAATTACCGCTCTTCCAAGTGGAGCGGTCTGTTCGCCACTTTCCCCATGTCCGATGGCCATTGGAAGCATTCCCGCGATCATTGCTAAACTGGTCATTATGATTGGGCGCAGCCTTAAAGATGCAGCTTCACGTGCTGCCGATAACGCATTTCCACTTTTCAGCCTTAGCTGTTCTGCATTGGTGATCAGAAGAACTGCATTGGCGATAGAAACCCCTACTGCTAAGATAATTCCCATATAACTTTGCAGGTTCAGTGTCGAGCCTGTAGCGAGTAGCATTAACAGTGAACCTAGTACAACCGCAGGAGCTGCAGTGAGTACAACAAAAGAGACCTTGAAAGACTGAAAGTTTGCAGCAAGCAGTAGAAAGATAACTATGATCGCAACAAGCAGACCTGACTGAAGGCTAGATAAGGTTTCTGTAAGTACGGTACTTAAACCTATTGGCTCTACAAATAAGCCCCTTGGTAATTCTCCTAAACCTGCGATTATTTTTTTAACATCTTTTGTTGCAGTTCCAAGATCTGTATGGTCAATGTTAGCTGTTACAGAAAGATAAGGCATGGTACCAAGGTTGTCATTCTCTCCATTGGTCGTTCCCTCTGTTATCGAAGCCACATCTGATAAGACAGGCCTGGAGGAGTTATTAAGTACCGGAATCTCACCAATATTCTGCTGTCCGGACATTTTATTTAATGGAATCTGTACCTGTACGCTATAAGACAGGCCAGCTTTCTCATCTACCCATATGTTTTTCTCTGTATACCTGGAAGAAGAGGTAGAAGCAATTAGTGAACGCGAAATTTGGCTCATGTCTACTCCTAACTGTGATGCTCTTGTTCTGTCAATATCGATATTGAGCGCAGGATAGGTGATTGACTGGGCAATCTGGATGTCCCGGAAGTAGCGTATTTTGCTCAAAGCCTCCACGACTTTTTTCGCATATTCTGCATTGTTCTTTTTATCCTTTCCGGCAAATCTTATTTCAATTGGAGTTGGTGATCCCTGACTAAGGATTTTATCGGTCAATTCGATAGGTTCGAAGGAGAGTTTAACTTTTGGTAGCCTTTTTAGAATCCGCTTCCTTAATTCATCTTTGAACGCATCCATGTCTGTATGCATGTCTTTTAAGGCTACCTGGAATACTGCTTCGTGTGAGCCAGCCATAAAAAGATAAATCGGAGAAACCGAAAACTGTGAAGGATGCATCCCTACATAGGTAGAAGATATTCCTACATGTTCTTTTCCTGCAACACTATCAATCTCTTCAAGTATTTTCAGTGACATCTCTTCAGTACGCTCCATTCTTGTGCCTTCGGGAGCCCTCAACCGAAGTTGAAACTGGCTGGAATTGACTTTTGGAAATACATCTCTTCCAATTACGTTCATCATCACTACTGCCAGCACGCAAACTACAATCAAATAAGCAATAGAAGTTGTTTTCCTTACCTTCAGTAGTCTATCGGTCATTTTTAGAAACGAGGTTTTGAACTTCTCGAAACGACTTATTTTTTTGTCCTCATGAAGATCTTCACTTTCTGAAGGCCCACTTTTTGTTTTGGTATGTGTTTTTCCGGGATGAACTTTCATTAGCCAATTTGCCATTACAGGTACAAAGGTTTGTGACAACAAAAAGGAGGTAATCATCGAAAATCCAATGGCTAGCGCAAGGGGTAAAAAAAGCGCACCAGGTATTCCTGACATGGTAAATGCCGGGGCAAAGATTGCCAAAATACAGATCAGGATCAATAATTTAGGTAAGGCAATCTCGGCACAGCCATCAATAATGGCTCTCGCCTTGGATTTGCCCATATCCAGGTGTTGGTGTATATTTTCTATGGTAACTGTACTTTCATCAACCAGGATTCCAATAGCCAGCGCAAGTCCGCTTAAGGTCATCAGGTTAATGGTAAAGCCAAATAATTTCAGGAACAGTACACCCGATATAATTGAAATGGGAATGGTCAGAATTACAATAAGTGCTGCCCTTCTGTCTCCTAGAAAAAGCACTACCATGAGTCCGGTGAGTATAGCACCAATTACACCTTCAGTAATCAGGCTTTTAACGGAATTGATAACATATACTGACTGATCAAATTCATAGGATACTTCCACGTCCTCGGGCAATGTGTTTCGGATACGGGGAAGGCTTGCTTTCAAGTTTTTTACCACTTCCCATGTAGAAGCGTCCGCGGCTTTGGCGATACTTAAGTATACTGAGCGCTTTCCGTTTACCAAAGCAAACCCTTGGGCTATGTCTGCACCGTCTTTAACCCTGGCAACATCTCCAAGAGTAACATTGGCCACACCATTTCTGAATAACGGTATTTTTTCAAAATCCTTTAGATTTTTGATGGTGTTGTTTGTAGGAGTGATATAGTTAATGTCTCCAACACGGACATTTCCCGAAGGTGCTGTCTGATTATTTAGTCGGAGCGCTTCAACGATCTGGTCAGTCGTTAGGTTCTGTGCACGAAGTTTTCCAGGGTCAACATTAATTTCAATCGTTCTTGGGCTACCTCCAAATGGCGGAGGAGCAAGCAGACCTGGGATTGAGGTAAAAGACGAACGCACATATACGTTTGCCAGATCCTGCAGTTCATTATTGGTACGTGTTTTACTACTTAGCACAAGTTGCCCGACTGGAAGCGATGAGGCATCAAAACGGATTACAAATGGAGGTTGTGATCCGGGGGGAAAATTTGTCTGTGCTCTTGAAGTCAGGGCAGAAAGTTCTGCGGCTGCCTGAGCCATATTAGTTGTCTCATAATAGGTAACCTTCATCAAAGTCAATCCCTGAATATTCTTTGTCTCAATGGATTTTACCCCATTGGCAAACAGAAGGGCTGCTACATAATTTTTGGCGAAGAAAGCTTCCATCTGATCCGGTGTGTAGCCTCCAAATGGATGGGCAACATAGATTACCGGCAAATTCATCTGTGGTAAAATATCTACTTTGATGACTTGGATAGAACGGACACCAAAGAAGAAAAGGCCAGCGACCAATACCAGTATGGATATCGGTTTTCGTAACGCAAAGCGAATTAAGTTCATTTGTATATATAGTTAAAGTTCATTATTGAATAAGTCAAAATCACCGGTGGAAGCAGCTTTCATCAGTAGCGCTTGCCAGACATTGGTAAAAGCGATATCCCGATCAGTTTCCGCCCTATTCAGGGTGAATAATGCTGTTGTCAGGTCAGTTAAAATAGAGAGGCCATTATTATATAAAGTTTGTCTTTGCCGGTAAGCTTGTTGGGCAGCTCTGACTTGTAACGGCGCCTGATTATAATTTTGCAATGCGAAATCAAGTCTGGCTGTTGCTGCATCATCGCGATTGCGAAGTTCGTTATTGACCATTTGATACTCATCTTTAAGACCTTGTGTAATCAGACGTTGCGATTCTGCTTTCTTTGATGACCTCAAAATTGACGTTAGATTCCAAACCAGTCCCGCGCCTAAAAGGTAATTTTGACGCATTGGTCTGATGCCATCCAAATAGTTTCTTGTATAGGCAGACTGATTTGAAGCATAATCAGCACTAAAGCCTGACCCCCGGCTCTGCAAGACGCCAAAAAGGTTAATGGTAGGCATAAATTCTTTTTTGAAAAACCTTTCCTGTTGTTCGCTCAAGGAAATGCGGCTTTGGAAAAACTGCCTTGTTGGATGGTTAATACTTTCGCTGGTGCTATTAAGCGTTGCTAGTGAGGCAGGTATTCGCGTTACAAGAGTAGTGTCAGTGATGATCTCAGATGGTGGCCCGCCCATCAACTGCGTAAGTTCGTTATTCTGAATTTTTACCTGCTCTTTTGTCTGGTTTAGTGTTATTTTAGCTCTAGATACCTCTGCTGCTGCAACTGTAGAATCCACCCCTGGCAGCAGTCCGCTTTTAACTCTGGCTGCAGCACTTTTAAGAAAAATCATTGTACGTTGGAGGTTCTTTTCCTGTGAACGCAGTAATCGCTGACTAGCCAAAAGATTCAGATAGGCACCCGCGATGCGCACTTTGTGTTGGAACAACTCTTGCTGATAATCTTCCTCCAGGCGCTTGGCATCAGCCTGGGCAACATTAATTCGTTGCCTATTGCGTCCAAAAGTAAAGACATCCCAATTTGTATTAACAAGGTATAAGGCGCCAAATGCGCTATTCCAGTTTTGCTGTGCTAAAGGAAGGCCCGACGACGCTACCCCAAGTCCACCCAAACCGTAGAGGGGACCGTTCTGGCCATTTACTGTTCCATAATCTTGCTGGGCTGATAGATTGAGGTTAGGAAAGAACTCACGTCTTATCTGAGCGATGGTTATTTGGGCTGCTTCAGCATATTTAGCTTTAGCCTTTACCATTCCATAGTTGGCAGTACCGGTTTGAATAGCACTTTTCATTGATAGTGTCTGTGCCTGCGTACCATCAGTAAAAAATAGTGACCAGCAAATAATACTTATTATAACCCAACCGGTTTCTCTTAGCGGTAACTTTATTTGGGAAGGTGAAATTTGTCTACCAGTAAAGCAAAGTTTCCCTCGCACTTCATACCTAAGTTTAGAATTTTTGATTCGAATCATCATTGTAGTAAGTGTCATATAATGGCCAATAGGCCTCTTATTTTTCTACCACAAAAATCTTGTATAATTTACAATGGATTGTTATACCTATCACTGCATTACATACCAATTTTACTGATGCGAAAAAACCTTGATTTCGGAATTGGATCAGGAAGAAACGCATAAAAGGGCAATTTTATTAATGATTTTGAGCAATCGACGTTTCAAAAAGCGATGCAACCATTAAAAAGCAGCTACTGCAGAAGTAGCTATCATCCAGCTCATAGTCCCGGAGTGCTATTATCGAAATAAAAAAGTAATAATGTTGAAAAAGTGGATGTCATGCAATACTGTATGACATATCAATATTAATGATGAATTGTTCAGGCAGTATGGTTTTTAAGCAATTTAATAAGTTTAATCGTGTCTTGTCTGTTGAGAAAAGATCTCAAGAAATGGGTTCAATCAAAGTTGTATAGATCGGGTTAAGCCTGGTGCTAGTAAATATTGATTCACTGATTCAAAGCGTCCCACACTTTAAAGAAGGTAAGGTCCAATTACCCGAACTCCTAGAGGAATACTATAGTCATTTGCTCGTGCGACAATTTGCTGAACCGGTGACATTATGAAGAATTAGAAACCTTACATAAAGCCGCGATGCTTCCTTTTTATCACTACATGAAAAACTATTTGTCTAGCAAATTTGGTGAAAACTGGCGATCACAAAATCTGCTGGCTAAATTGATGCAGGAGCATAATGTTATATAATTAGCCATTTAAGTGAAAGTTTTGATAGGTATTCCATTTAACACTATTGATTTATTTCGAAATAACGAACATCAGTAAAATTGGTAGCTTTTACAGTAATACATATAATGGTCAAATGTTATTTAATAAATACCTTTACTAAATTAAATGATATAACTATGAAAACTCTAAAGCTTTTGCTAATTAAAAGGATCCATGTAATTTATTTTTCTGTACTGGTTGTTGCATCAGTTGGGACTTTGTCTTCAAGGTTGTGTGATTGTAAGGCCTCCGCTGAAATCCAGATAAGTTCTAAAAATAAATCATTACAAAATTAGCTTAAATAATAAGCTTAAGCCACACCTTTTTCTACTTTTGCCTCAATCAATTTCTCTGGTGTTATTGGCAGGTCCCGCATGCGTTTTCCAGTTGCATTAAAAATTGCATTCGCTATCGAGGCGGCAACACTAGTTATTCCCAGTTCTCCAATGCCTTTAATTCCCATGTCATTTGCAATTTTATCTTCCTCAGGCAAGAATATAACCTCAATATTGGCCATATCCAAGTTTACAGGAACGTGATAGTCAGCCAATGAACGCGTAATAAAATTACCAAAGTTAGGTTCGATCTTTGACTGTTCGGCTAAAACCATACCTGCACCCATAGTCAATCCACCAATAATTTGACCGTAAGCCGTTTTAGGATTTACAATCTTTCCAGCTGAGCCTACATTTACCATACGCTTGATTCGATACATACCAGTGTCTTTATCCACCCAAACTTCAGCGAAATTTGCGCCGAAAGAAAAAACAGAATGTTTCTTAAATTCTTCAGAGGGCTCTGCAGTACCTTCAGCCTCAAACTTATTTAGGTTGTTTTGCTTAAGAAGGTCTGATACTGATATATCCTGATCCAGGCTGATATTTTTTTTATTTTTTAATCCGGTAATAGCGTTCTGACAGGCAACGCGTGCAGCATTGCAGTATGAAGCAGCTCCCCATGATCCTCCCGAACCTGGGGTAAGCGGAAACTTAGAATCTCCCAATTCGACAGTCACTTGTGCTACTGGAATATTTAAATAGTCTGAAGTTGTTTGTGCAATTATCGTATAGCTACCTGTTCCTAGATCCGTAGCATCCATTTGAATGGTCGCATGGACCTTTCCGTCATTAAGCTCTATAATAACTTTCGAAGAGGTTTTTTTATATGGTGCGTTTCGAGATGCTGCACTTACTCCGTAACCAATTAGCCAGTTGTCTTCTTGTTTTGTTCCGGGTTGCTTAGCTCTGTTTTTCCAACCAAATTTATCTGCTCCAATACGTAAGCATTCTTTTAATAATCGTGACGAAAAGGGTTTGCCTGCTCCTAAATCTGTCTGGGTATCGTTTTTTATTCTGAAATCAATTGGATCCATTTTCAACTTCCAGGCCATTTCGTCCATCGCACATTCCAGGGCAAAACTCCCGGTTGCCTCTCCTGGTGCTCTCATGGAATCCGGACATTGAAGGTTTAGAGGAATTAATCTATGGGTTATTTCATTGTTGGGGGTATTGTAAAGCATCTTTGAAACATTACCACAAGTCTCATAGTATTGAACGTCAATAGCACAATGCGAGGTAGTGTAGTGTGCCAAAGCTGTTAATGTTCCATCTTTTTTAGCGCCAATCTTCATTACCTGTTCATCAAATTGTCTCATTCCGGTGTTAGTGAACATCTGTTGACGGGTAACCGTAATTTTGACCGGTCGTCCCAACATTTTGGATGCCATTGTCCCTAAGATGATGTGTTTATTGATGCGTAATTTGGAACCAAAACCACCACCTATATAAGGTGCAATGATTTCCACATTGTCTTTTGGAATCATAAAAGTATCTGCAACTGCAATTGTTGCTTCATGTAATATTTGCTGATTTGCATACATTTTAACCTTTCCATCATTCCAAGAAATTATTGCTGCATGCAATTCCATCGGATGCTGATGTTCGATAGGCGTAGTATAGGTTTCTTCAAGTTTAACCTCTGCATCACGCATACCCGCGTCTATATCTCCTCGTAAATAGTCGGCAGCTTCGTCTGGTTTATAGGCTTTACCTTTGTTTTTGTTTAAATGTATATCAGGCTTGTCTTCTTCGTAAGTCACCTTTACCAATCTGCAGGCATATTGTGCCTGTTCAAAAGTCTCCGCAACCACACATGCAACAAATTGACCGTAATAATTAACTTCCGCACTTTGCAGTATCGGTGCAATAGTTGTCAATGTATAAGACGGTCTAACTTTATCGTAAGCTTTTAATTTCTGCGCGTTTAAATGCGTAATCACCTCAAGCACTCCCTTCTGTTTCTTCGCTTCGGAAGTGTCTATTGACTTTATTCTTCCTTTTGCAATTGTACTATTAACACCTTGAGCATATACTAAATTTTCAACGGGGAATTCCGAAGCATATTTAGCCATGCCCATTACTTTTAGGCGTCCATCGACTCTGTCAATCGCTTCTCCTACACCTGATGCATTTATTGTCTTCATACTAATGTTTTTCTTGTTTGGATTACGCTTTTCTTTGATATGCTTGAGTCAATGCCCTAATAATTGCCTTTTCACCCATTTTTACTTTATACTTATTATCCTCTAACGGCTTGGCCTCTTTCATAGCAAGTCTAGCTGCCGCTTCAAAATTTGCTTGGTTTGGTGTTTTACCCGATAAATAATTCTCAGCGCTTGTTAGCTTCCATGGTTTGTGTGCGACTCCGCCCATTGCCAGCCCTGCTTTAATAATTTTGCCATCCGTAACTTGTAAACCAGCTGCAACAGAAATAATGGCGAAGGCGTAGCTCGCACGTTCCCTAATCTTCAAATAGTAATAATGCGTAGAGAAGTCGGGTCTTGGAAGGTGAATGGCTGTAATCAATTCTCCGGCCTCTAGGTTAGTATCCTTTTCAGGAGTATCACCAGGCAAACGGTGGAATTCAGCTATCTCTATCATTCTGGAAGATCCATCAGTTTGTCTCGCTTCAATAGTTGCACCAATAGCCGCCAGCGCTACAGCCATATCCGAAGGATGAACAGCAATGCACTTATCATTCCATCCAAAGATGGCATGCAGGGCGTTCATACCCGTTAATGCGCCACATCCGCTACCGGGCTCGCGCTTATTACAAGGCATAGATACTTCAAAAAAGTATGGGCAACGTGTGCGCTGCAACAGATTACCGCCATTTGTTGCCATATTTCTTATCTGTGCTGTTGCTGCAGAGAGCATTGCCATAGATAGCAAAGGATACCAGGTACGAACATCACGATGATTGGCAGTCTCTGAATTATTAAGCATTCCACCAAGCGTCAAGCCTCCCTTTTCATTTCGAATTACTTGTTTGTGTTCTAGATTCGCAACTTCAATAAGTTCATTTGGTCTCTCGACATCTTCTTTCATCAAATCCAATAAGTTGGTTCCACCCCCTAAATAATGGGAATTTGAATTGGCATTTGCTGCTTTTAGTGCTTCAGCTGTAGTCTTGGCACCCGTATAAGTAAATGGTCTCATAGTAATTTTTTAAACAGGCTCTTAAATTTTTGCTTTTGCCATTTGTTCGGCCGTGGCAAACTCCCACGTAGGCATTACATCATCACCGGAATGAACTTCTTTAAATGCCTGAACAATGTTATTATATGCTCCACATCGACAGATATTTCCAGACATCCTTTCCCGGATTTCCTCTTCAGAAAGCGCTAAATTATTTTTAATGTCCTTAAAATCCTCGGTTACATAGCTGGCTTCTCCATTTTTTGCTTCCTCTAAGAGCGCCACAGATGAGCAGATTTGGCCAGGGGTACAGTAACCACATTGAAAACCATCATGTTTAATAAAAGCCTGCTGCATAGGGTGGAGCTGGCCGTTTTCTGCAAGTCCTTCAATAGTTGTGATTTCTTTACCCTCGCAGGATGCTGCCAGTGTGAGACAGGAAAGCCTTCGCTTGCCATCAACAATGACTGTACATGCACCACATTGTCCGTGATCACATCCTTTTTTGGAACCAGTTAGCGCTAATTTTTCTCGAAGAGCATCAAGTAAGGTGGTACGGGAATCTAACGTTAATGGTTTTACCATATTATTTACTCGCAGGTTTACCTTCACTTCATTAAGAAGAGCCTTGACTTCATCCGGAAGATCCTTTATAGTAGTGGCAAATAAATCTGTAGTAAAATACGCAGAAGCCAATACACTCAAACTTGCTGCAGATAGTTGTTTCAGAAATTTTCTTCGTGAAGCCCCATCGTTCAGTCCAATTTGATCTAAGATGTTGTTTTCATCTTCTGTCAAATTATAAGATTCTTCATTATTGTTTATATCTTTCATAAGCGCAGTCGCTGAGTACGGAGACTAAATAAATTTAATTGAAATTAGGTCGCTACAATTTTGCTGTTTTAAACAAAATGCCTCCCTCATTTTAACACTGATTATATAATGATAGTTTTATTTGTATTTGAAAGTTAGGCTTCGAATTGCTCGCACTTCATTAGACAATATGTAATTGATATAATTTAATCGCGAATAGCACTTGCATAAAGGGCCAATAATTCATTTTTCTCATTGGTTTGAGCGTAAAATCCTAAACCGGATAAGACTATAAATGCTAACACTAATTTTTTCATGGGGCTTTTCGATTCTACGGATTGTAAAAAGTAAAAGTAGCGCTTGCGAAAGATCATTTTTGTATACAATTTACTCTATTACCTACCATTATTACTGATGTTTAAGTCTAAGAGGGTGCAAATTCACCTTTTTAATATATTTTGATTTCATTGCGTGGGTCCTTGCAGTATTCAAGAAGCAGGTAACCTAGGCATAGCTCATATAGCCTTATAAGTTAAAAAATCTTATATTTTTTGCCGTATTTGATGCTCTAAGTTACAGCAAAAAGAAAATTGAGATTGAACAAACACTTCCTTAACAATAGCTAAAAACGGCTGTCTTTAATTTCTGGAAGCCAAGTTGGAGTGGACTTCCTATAATTCTTCTGTCTTTCCCCATATGGCAATTACCATATCGTTAACGAAGTCTATAACCATATTTTCTCATTTTAGCAAAGCCATGACATACATTTGTTTTCTGAGACAAGACTATACTATTGCTAACTAAAGCGCCCTATCAGAAGACGACGTTTTGATTTAAAATGATATGGGTACTTGATATCAAAATTTCATTATTATTTCTTAGATCGATTTAGTTTGCATTTTGTTTAGAGATAAACCTTTTGTGTTACAGCTCAATAGCTCAAACAACACATTAGTATTTTTGATTATAAAAAACAAATTAATAGGTAAAATTAAACAAGATAATTTGCGGAATATCCCCGAAAAGATTTGGGAATTGCGCCAGTATTTTTTTTAAAGTATTTATTGAAATAAGTCGGATACTCAAAACCTAGGCTATACGCAACCTCTGAAACAGACCAGTCAGTATGCTGTAGCAAAGCTTTCGCTTCCGAGATAATCCGTTCAGTGATATGTCTTGTAGTTGGTTTTCCCGTAACTTCCTTTACAGAACGATTAAGATAATTTACATGAACATTTAGCTGCTCGGCAAAATCTTGGGCAGTACGTAATCCTATCACATAGTCCAGACTCTCAATAGGAAATTGTCTTTCAAGCATCTCTAGAAAAAGCATGGATATTCGTGATGCTCCATTTCCGAATTTCATTAGGTTTTCAACTGGAATAATCTTCATAGCCTCCTGAACAATAAGGGAAAGATAGGTCCGTACTAATTCAACTTTATATTCATAATCGGTGAATTGCTCCGCAATTATTTTTTTAAAAAGTGTACATAGAAAATCATATTGTTTATCATCTACCTTAATAAAGTAAGAATGGGATAATTTAAATAGCGGGGACTCCGGATGGCTCCCCACTCGATAGTCATTGAGTTTCAAGAAATCTTCTGTAAACAAACAAGCATACCCTGTCATTTTACCCTTAACATGCGAAGAATAGGGTAAGTGCGGATGTCCAAAAAACAGATAACGACCTTCGGCTTTGACACTTTTATCACTATATTTTAATAACGTATCGCCCGTAACGAGGCACACCTTATAGCAATCACGTCTGCCGAAGCTTGGTAAGGGGTCAATTTTTGTCAAAACTTCATAAGCTCTGAAGCCTTTCAGCTTCAAATCCTTTGTTTGAAAATCTGAAATCTCTGCTACATTTTCATTCATTCACAAAATTAACAATTCAAATCTATTTTTCCTTATAAAGCATTGTGATCATGAGTTAAAGCATTCAAATATGGGATTCATCATTTATTAAGGTTTGAATTGTATAATCTTTGGTTTGATTAATTTTAGTATACTATAGTATTATTCATGAATTTTGCATTATCAAATCAATCAATATGACAAATAGAAAATTAGGAAATAGTAGTCTTGATGTCTCAGCTATAGGCCTGGGATGCATGGGTATGAGTTTCGGATATGGCCCTGCAGCGGATAAGAACGAAATGATCAAACTAATTCGTGAAGCGGTAGAGCTCGGAGTGACCTTTTTTGATACTGCTGAAGTATACGGTCCATATACAAACGAAGAATTAATCGGTGAAGCGCTGTTGCCATTTAAAGATCAGGTCGTAATCGCTACAAAATTTGGATGGAAATCCGGCGAAAATGGCCCTGTTCCTTCAAATGGATTAGATAGCCGCCCCGAAACCATAAAAAAAGTTGTGGAAGGGTCATTGAAACGACTAAAACGAGATACAATAGACTTGTTTTACCAGCACCGCGTTGATCCGAATGTTCCTATGGAAGAGGTAGCAGGGGTCGTAAAAGAGCTGATTCAGGAAGGCAAAGTGAAGCATTTCGGACTATCAGAAGCTGGTGTTGATGCCATTCGCCGCGCACATGCAGTGCAGCCTGTGACTGCTTTACAGAGTGAATATTCAATGTGGTGGAGAGAGCCGGAAGAAGCTATCCTCCCGGTATTAGAGGAACTGGGCATTGGGTTTGTTCCTTTCAGTCCATTAGGTAAGGGTTTTTTGACTGGTCAGATCAATACAGAAACAAAGTTTGATCTAGGTGATATCCGTAATAATCTCCCACGTTTTGCTGAGCAGGCAAGAGCGGCTAATCAAGGCATGGTAAATCTGGTAAGTACAATCGCGAAGGAAAAAAATGCAACTCCTGCACAAATTGCATTAGCCTGGGTACTGGCTCAAAAACCATGGATCGTCCCTATTCCTGGCACAAGAAAACTTAGCCGGCTAAAGGAAAATCTAGGTGGAGCTAGTGTTGAGCTGACAGCCGACGACTTACAGAAAATAAACGAAGCAAGCGCCCGGATTGATATCGTTGGTGAGCGTTATCCCGCTAGTGCGCAAAAATCTATCAATCGTTAACCAATTGGCTGTTTTGCGTTCGGATTTTACAAAATTACCATTGTACAAAATGTAACATTGTGATAAACCTTTATTAAAATCTTAATCCAATCTAATGCTATTCCACTTCAGATTTTTTTAGACCAAACCTGTAAAAGTGGTAAGTAATCCGGTAACTATGGTAAGGACTTATTCAGTATTAGGTCTGACCTTTGTCCTATCAAAATTAAAGGTGGAATCATGAACGTAATAATGGAAGGAAAAGTAGCACTGGTTACAGGAGTAGCATCAGGACTAGGATATGATCCTGGGTCATGATCTTTTCATAGACGGCGGTTTAAACATCTAACAAATTTTTTATTCATAATCATGGATCTCAAGTTGAAAGTTAATCAAAGGTTCCGTGGCAGTGTTACTTATTCTAAATGATCAATAGTACAGAAAACAATCAATTACCAACATCCACAGCAAATGAGCTTAAGCCATCCTGGGGTGCTGTTTACTCCATGGCGATGGGGGTTTCGGGCCTTGTAGTGGCTGAGTTGCTTCCAGTAAGCCTACTTACTCCTATAGCGAGTTCGTTCCACATTACTGAAGGCATGGCAGGGCAGACGGTATCTGCAACAGCAATTGTCGGGATTTTTTCAAGTCTTTTTAGTGCACTGATCACCCGACGCATAGACAGGCGCATTGTTGTTCTTGTTTTTTCCTCGCTACTTGCTTTATCAAACATCATCGTGGCGATAGCGCCCAATTATTTATTGCTGTTAACTGGTCGTTTACTTTTGGGTATTGCCCTTGGCGGTTTTTGGGCAATGGCAGCAGCTATTGCCATGCGACTGGTTCCGCCAGCAAATATTCCGAAAGCATTTTCTATTATTTTCGGAGCTGTTTCCGTGGCCACTGCAATTGCCGCACCACTGGGCAGTTATCTTGGTGGCCACATCGGTTGGCGCGGAACTTTTATGTTTGCTTCGGCAATAGGACTGATTGCTTTTATCTGGCAATTTATTTGCATGCCCAAGGTACTTCCAACGGGTACCATACGACTAAGGACTTTTGTTGAAGTCATTAAACGTCCGGGCATTTTTTTAGGAATTATATCGGTTCTGCTGATATTTGCCGGCCATTTTTCATTCTTTACCTATCTGAGGCCTTTCCTTGAAAATAAAGTCGGCCTGGGGGTAAGTGGGATTTCAGCAATTCTGCTGGCCTTTGGCGTAGCGGGTTTTTTCGGTACCACCCTTATTGCCGGTTTTCTTAAAAATCACCTTTATTTTATCCTGGGTTTTGCACCCTTGCTGATGGCCATTTTGGGTATCGTGCTGATCGCGATGGGTTCAGGTGTTGTAACCGCAGGAATAGGCATTGCCTTATGGGGCGTTTTCTTTGGGACAGCTCCCGTTGCCTGGTCTACCTGGATGAGCACGAGCGTTCCCGATGAAGCGGAAAGCGCTGGCGCCTTACTGGTAGCCGGGATGCAGCTTGCGGTCACATTAGGTGCACTTATCGGAGGGCTGCTTTTTGATAGAACTGGGGTTTATGGTTCATTTTCTGGTGCTGTTGTGATGATGTTTGCCGCTGCAATACTGGTATTTGCAAGCAGCCCTTATGCAAAGCGTAAAAAAGATTTGAAACCGTTATAACATAATTAATTAGTCATGAAAAATATTATTTTAAATAATGGCGTTGAAATGCCTGTTCTGGGGTTCGGTGTTTATCAGGTGAATGACCTGAAGGAATGCGAAAGAGCGGTATCAGATGCCATTGAAACCGGATATCGCCTGATTGATACGGCAGCGGCTTATCAAAATGAGCAGGCTGTTGGTGCAGCCATCAAAAATGGTGGTGTTCCAAGGGAAGAACTTTTTATCACCACCAAAATCTGGGTGCAGGATGTGAGTTATGAAAAGGCAAAACCTGCTTTCCAGCGTGCGCTGAAGCGACTGGGAGTCGATTATCTTGATCTTTACCTAATCCATCAGCCATATGGGGATGTACATGGTGCGTGGAGGGCGATGGAAGAACTTTATCAGGATGGACTGATCAGGGCCATTGGTGTCAGTAATTTTCAGCAGGACCGTTTGATCGACCTAATCACCTTTAACAAGATTATTCCTACGGTAAACCAGGTAGAAACGCACCCCTTTCATCAGCAGATTGAAAGCCACCAGTTTATGGTCGATAACAATGTCCAGATAGAATCCTGGGGACCTTTTGCTGAAGGAAGGAACGATATCTTCGCCAATCAGTTGTTGCAGCAGATTGGCAATAAGTACAGCAAAAGTATCGCGCAGGTAATCCTGCGCTGGTTAATCCAGCGTGATGTTGTGGTAATCCCAAAATCAGTTCGTAAGGAAAGAATGAAAGAGAATTTCAGTGTATTTGATTTTGAATTGAATGCGGATGACATGAGTGCCATCACCACGCTTGACAATAAACAAAGCCTATTCTTTGATCACCGCGATCCGGAAAGAATCAAGGCTATTGGTACAGTGAAGTTTAATACCTAAGCCATGCTAATAAAAAATTCTTTAAAAAATCTCTGCTGCATTTTCTTGCTGTTGACCTTTGCAGCTCAGGTGATGGCTCAAACAAAACCTGCCCCTATAATGATTCAGGAGCAGGGTAGTTTTGCCATAGGGGGTAAAGTGCTGACAAACGCAGAAGGGAAATCGTTTCATGGCGACCACGCCTATGTGTATTATCAGGTTCCAGTTAAGCCGCACAAATATCCGCTGATCTTTGTACACGGCATCGGCCAGTTCTCAAAAACCTGGGAAACTACTCCTGATGGACGGGAAGGATTTCAGAACATCTTTTTGCGTCGCCACTTCAGCGTTTACCTCGCTGATCAGCCCCGTCGCGGTGATGCGGGCAGAAGCACAGTAGCCGATACGATAAAGCCTGAATTTACTGAAGAATATTGGTTCAACAGGTTTAGAATAGGCGAATGGCCGAACTTTTACAAGGGCGTTCAGTTTAAAAATGATCAGGAAACCCTGAATCAGTTTTTTCGACAGATGACACCAGATACAGGACCTACGGATTACGAAGTCTATACGGATGCGTATGCCGCACTTGCTGAGAAAACGGGACCGGCAATCCTAATTACCCACTCCATGGGCGGGCCTGTTGGTTGGCAGACCCTTTTAAAAACAAGCAAGATCAAGGGAATTGTTTCTTATGAACCTGGTGGATTGTTTCCATTCCCGCAGGGTGAGAGACCGGAAGAAACTAAAACCAAGACCAGAATGGCTGAGGCTACAGAGATTTCGATGTCAAAATTTATGGCGTATACCAAACTGCCAATTGTAATGTATTACGGTGATAATATTCCAACTGTACCCGGTAATAATCCACATCAAAATGACTGGCTTTTTCGCCTCAACCTGGCCAGAGAATGGGCAGCAATGGTAAATAAGCATGGTGGAAATGCAACAGTTGTCCATCTTCCGGAGATCGGCATTTATGGCAATACTCATTTTCCTTTCTCTGATGTGAACAATTTACAGATCGCTGATCTGTTGTCAGATTTTTTAAAGAAAAACAAGCTGGACTAAGTTAAAAACAACATCAATATGAAAACACTAAAAAAATTAATTATCATCCTATTAATAGGCATAACTACTCAGGCGCAGGCCCAGCATACCTTGACTAAAATCTGGGAAAGTGATACTACACTTGCAGTTCCTGAATCGGTTTTATTGAGTGCGAGTGGTATGTATGTTTCCCTGGTTGACGGGCAGGCCTGGGATGCAGATGGAAAGGGAGGTATAGCCAAAATTGACCGGGATGGAAAAATCATAAACGCAAACTGGGTATCAGGACTGCATGCACCAAAGGGAATGGGACTTTGGAAAAACAGACTTTATGTCGCAGATATTACCGAGGTTGTGGTGATAGATACCCTAAATGGAAACATCGATAGCCGGATTCCAATTACAGGCGCCAAGGGTCTAAATGACATTACAGTAGATGCTAAAGGGGTTATTTACGTATCTGATTCTGAATTAGGTATCGTTACTAAAATTAAAAATGGAAAACCTTCAACATACCTCAAAGGTCATGTTGGAGCCAATGGGTTAAAAGCCATTGGAGATAATTTGTACATGGTATCCGATGGGGGGGTACTTAAGATTGGAGCAAACAAAAAAATCACACGGATTGGCAGTATACCGAAAAAGGGATCAGATGGTTTAGAACCAATTGGAGATCGAGAATTTTTATTTACCATCTATAGCGGGCAAATCTTTTATCTTAATGCGAGAGGAGATAATCAATTATTGCTTGATACCGAGGCTAAAAAGATTTATAGTGCAGATATTGCATACGATCCAGCAAGTCACATGGTTTATGTTCCCACACTGTTTGGAAATTCAGTTGTCGCCTACAGGCTAGATTAAATCATAGGTGCAAGAGCGGGTAGGAGCCTGGCAACTGCCGAAAAATTGGTAAAGAGGGTTTCATTGTTGGCCTGATAACCGAAATGTAGGTAATGCTGAAATAAATCAGCTTCGCTGCTAGTAAACTTAACCAGGCTATGTATAGCTACGTTATTGACGCAACAACCATTTAATAAACTCATGTATAATAATAAAATTTAAACATGCTTATGAAAAACTGCAAACCGCAACAACTTGGATGTGTCTTGTTGCTTATAATGAGCTTAGGTGTTTATTACCATAGTCAGGCTCAGTCAACAAAGGACCGTAGCTGGTCAGTTTATAAAGGTGACGAAGGAAGTAGCGCATTTATGCATCCTACCGCTTCCAGATTTGGATGAAGAGAGAAGCCGACTATCTTTCTTGAATAGGCATCGGTAATTAAGCTAAGGTAACTGAAGCCTTCCAGGGTTCGAATATAGGTAATGTCACTTACCCAAAGCTGTTCGGGAGCTGAAAGCGTAAGATGCTTGATAAGATTTGGATATTTTCTTAGCCAGTGATGTGAATCTGTTGTTTTAGTCATTCGTTTTCTTTTGCGGATGAGTAGTCCATGAAAGCGCAATAGTTCATATAATTGATCTCTCCCCATTTTTATCTCGTGTTTTTCCATTTCAGGAAGCAGCAGGTACAAGAGCTTTCTGGTTCCCAACATAGGGATAGTGGCGCGGAATTCGCCCACCAGTTTTAAGACGATCATGTTTCCGATACTTGTTCTGGAGGCTTTATGGTGAGCTAAATAATAAGCCTGTCGGCTAACCCCAAACAGTGCACAGAATTCTACAAGGGTATTTCCCGGACGATTCTGCCGCATTCTTAAGACTGTTTGGTACCACGCTTTTTTTTTATCTTAATATGGAAATCGCTTTCTGCTACTTCGATCATCGTTTCTAAAGCTATGTTTTTTAGCTGCGATAACTCAAGGGCTTTAGTCAACTCGTGTATTTTTCTTAAAAGCAGCCTGGATTCCTGATTTTGGGTCATCTCGGTAGGTTGTAAAGAAATTTCTTCATTAAGTAAAGTAGTCAAATTAAATTTGCCTGCCCAGGCTTTTATACTATTTCTGGGAATTCGATATTTCCGGCTGGCCCCCTTACAGCTAATCAGGCCAGATTTTATCTCCTCAACAATTTTTAATTTAGTTTTCTCATCGACTCTTTGAAAAGGCTTACGCTTGGACAAAACAACTGCCCTCTTAGATTTTAATGGTATTGCTTTCATTTTTTAGTTCATAATGACAAGCTGTAGTAGGACAAGACAAGCTGTTCAACTGGGACGCGTCTGGATGCCTAAAGCAGATCTCGCGATGACAATTTACGACCAAAATTACGTATTGGGCGGGTTTAAAAAAGCCATTGACATCATACACCAAAAATAGCTAGCTGTTCGTAATTCATCCATTCGGACCAAGTTTTAACAGTCGATTTCAAGGGACGCATTCAAATAAATGTTGTCCCTTTCTCCTTGGCGCCAAGCACCTGCGTATCCTTCACATCTTTTTCCTTTCCTGCCATATCCGCTTAAGTTCTGCCTTGGCAAATACCCTAACCTTTATTTATTCCTCAAATAACTCAGCTTTAAATCCCCTGGCTTCATTTTTATGATCTCGTGCAAATCCCCATATATCCCGCTTCTTGCCGGGTAATGGAAAGTGGATTAAACACGCTAAACGACGATGAATTTTCTATAAAATATTACTTTTCAAATCAATAGCGTTTTGTTGGAAAGGTATTAGCCAGATTGGTTGATCCAGATCAATCACCAGAAATATTTGTTATGCATTTCCTGAATGCAACAATTCTGGATTTTCGTTTAGCTCTGATTTTTATCTTCTTGTCTACAACGGTGATTCTCTTTAAATCATCAATACAATTATTACCAATTTTGAACATTTGCCAACCCGATAAAGGGGGAAATTATTTGAAAAAACCCAATAGTTTTAACACCTTTTATTGATAGTTTTAAAGCAAAAAAAAAACGGTATGATTCAAAAAAAATCTTATTTTCGTCGCACGGAAAATTTTAAAAAAAATCATTTTTTTTTAATTTAATAACTCTTTTATTTTCAGTGCCTTAGCTTTTGTGATTCACTTGAAATATGTCGATTTTGAGCTATTTTTTGTCGCTATTTCCAAGCAGAACAATTGAAAGTGTCTGATAATCAATCCGTTAACCAATTTTTCAATGTTTTCTATTTGCTCAATTATTTTGTTAATAAATTGATTATCAATACTTTTTAATTGTTGTATCGGGAAATAGGCCAATCAGCGTTCCGAATTGTTAATTCGTACTCCGACCCAGCCCTAGGTTTTGTTCGACCAGCCTGGGAGGTATCCAGTTAACTCGCTTGGGTTTTCCTTGCACATTCCTTGCACATTCCTTGCATATTGTTTGGGTAAAACCAAGCAAAACCCAAAGGAGACGCATTTAAAACCCCTTTTTTGAGCAAAAATCCCCTTAAACCCACCGGGAATAGGGTTTTTGACTTAAGGAAATAAAGTAAAATGGGTTTCAAGAAAAATGGCTGAATGTGTCGAGATGTGTTATTCAGTGTGAGCAAGGGATATATAAAATGTCGTGCCTTTGCCTTCTTCAGATTCGAACCATATTTCTGCCTGGTGCCAGTCCAGAATGGTTTTAATGGTGGACATTCCCAGTCCCACTGAAGGCTCACCTTTTAATCCGCTTCTGCCGGCAGGGTTAAATTTTTTAAACAGGTCTGCATGGAATTGCTTCGGGATCCCAATGCCCGTATCACTTACGGAGATGGTTAATATCTGTTCATTCTCGGTAATCCGTACTGTGATTCGTCCACCATCAGGTGTAAATTTGAGTGAATTGGAAACCAGGTTATTGATGACCTGAATAAACTTACTTTCATCGACTTCTGCATAGATCTCATCACTTTCCACTTCAAAGGTAAAATCAATATTCAACATCTGCTCACCACTTTTGTATTCTTCAAACAACTGGTTCATCCTGTCTACCAGGTTCACACGGCTCCTGACCATTTCTACGCCAATGCTTTCCAGAAATTCCTTTTTAATCAGGTCCTGAATCATAGCAATGCCTTTCTTTGAACTTCTGCTGATCAGGTTGAGCATTTTTTCGATCTGCAGATTGCTTTCGAGGTCTTTGTGGGAAATGAGCATGTCTGACATCATCTGGATTACGCCAAGCGGCCCTGCCAGGTCGTGGCTCAATATACTCAAAGCGGCGTTCTTTTTATTTGCAAACTCCTGAAGATAATCGATGTGCTTTTTCTCTACACTCCGATCTTCCAGGTAAGCTATGGCCACCGAAGTCCCATCAATATCATCAAATCTCAAATTCATCCGTAGGAAAAAGATCTGGTGTTCAAATACAAGCCTGAATTCAATGTAAGACTGTTGCTCACCGGTTTTGTTCCTTTCATAGCTTTGCTTCACATAGGTGTAGTCGTCCTGGTGGATAAGTGCACTGATTTCCCTTATTGCTTTGGACTGCGCCATTTTATCGAAAAACTGTATAAAGCCTGGATTGCGGTAAAGGATATTGCCATCTGCATCGTTAAAAACAACGCAAATTACGGGATCGTTTTTCTGTACCGCAGCAAGTATAGCTGATGTATTGCTCATATTCTGAATTAGGGATGTGACGAAAAATGAATCGTTTTAACAGCGGGAGACGACGAAAGGAATGGCGGAATATACGATTAATTGAGACTTTATTTTAAAAAGTAAAGGCAATTGGATTAATAATAATGGTTCTAATGTGCGGGGAGCAAGCTTTCCCGGTTTCTTTTGAGCACCGCATTAACCGCTTCAATCAATCGGGAAATGCTAAAGGGTTTCACCAGGTAATGATCGCCACCTACATGAAACGCATCCAATGCAAACTCACTGTATGAAGTGTGAAAAATCAGGTATTTAAAGCAGGGGCGTATCATCCTGGCAAGGTCTATTCCAGACACTTCCATGCGAATGTCGAGAAACAGGAAGTCTATTTGGTCCCACCCCTGGCTGTCTCGTAATACTTCATTATGGTTCGAATAAGATCCTATTAACTTAAGTTTGGGAATGAGGGAAATATATGTGGACATGGATTCCAGAAAATCCGGATCATCATCAATAATGATACAGCTATACTGTTTTTTATTCATAAATGATAGTCTAATCGTTGTGAAAATAAGATCAAAACGGACATTCTATAGGGGATTAGTTGACTTTTGTGGGAGGACCCTGCTGGAAAAGAGCCCTCATCAAAATTGGTTATCGCTTCAGCTTTGTATAATGATATTCTGATAACCACACGTGGCAACCCATTGTTTTGTAATCGGTAAGTATTCTAGCTCATACAGGAATATTCGTCAACGGGTAATTGATGTCAGATTTAACTACCGGGGTAGGCGGTTGACTTTAGCTTTTAGCTACTGGCACCCGTTTCCTTCGCAGGCGTTTGATTTGCCCCATGTGCTCTGTCGGTACAGTATCGCCCAACAGTTTTCCCCAGGGTTTGAGTCCGTCTATGCGGTCGAAAATAATTTTTAATACTGCGATGAACGGAATTGAAAGGAACATGCCAGGTACGCCCCATAAGGCTGCGCCCAGTAAAACAATTACAATGGATATCAAAGCATTGATTTCTACCTTTGAGGATACAATTCTAGGCACCAGTATGTTATTGTCGATAAACTGAATGATCGCATAAGCAGCGATAATCAGCAGTTGAGTGGTAAACCCATCCTGTGTTAGTGTAACCATCAATACCGGCAGGGCAATGGCAACGATACCTCCAATGTAAGGCAGCAGATTAAGTATAGCCCCGATTACGCCAATCAGGATGGCGTTTGGCACGCCTAACAGTAGCAAGGAAACCGAGTTCATCACTGCAACAATTCCTGTTTCAATCAGGAGACCTACAATGTAACTTTGTATTGCCGCTTTGGTTTCTGCGAGTATTTCGCCCACCTTGGCTTTATTTTCTTCTGAAAAGACTTCATAAAGAAAGTTGAGGATAAGCATTTTATAAAACATGATGAGGAAAGTGTATACCGGAATCAGAAATACCACGCTCAGTATACCGAGCACGCCACTCAAGGTTTGTCCTATCATTGCTTTTCCGCTGCTGGCTGCATCATTAAGCATTTGCACCTGTTTTTGGGTAGTAATTCCAAAAGTATGTTCCAGCCATTGCTGCAAGTTGTGCATGAGCTCCACCAATTTTTTTTTCATGGCGTCGAGGTTATCGAAGAAATGGGCTATCTGGGACGAGAGGAAATACATCAGGCCCATTAAAACCGCAAGGGCAATGAGCATAGAGATGGCAATGGCCAATGCACGCGGCATACGTCGTTCTAACCGTACCGATAAAGGATTTAACAGGATGGCAATGAGTGCGGAGAAGGCAAGTGGCACAAGTACGTCGCGTAAAACGCTCAAAATGTAAACCGATATCACCAGGCCTAACAGGATTACCGGAGCCTTGATGTAGAATGGATAATTTTTGTTCATGAGATCAATTGTGAAGTGGGAACAAGATTTAGCTGATAAAGTTCTCTTTTGGCCAAAAGAATCGCGGGAAATTAAATCATCCGGGTAAGTTACAACTTGTAGCTTTTATTTCGACTGATTCCAAACAAAGCTGAATTTATTCCGTTAGCAGTTATAGGAATCAGATATCAATGGAAAATACATTTGGGATTAATATAATCCCTGAAAACGATGAACAACGGATTAGTGCCTTGCGTAGATATCAAATTCTCGACACACCTTCAGAAGAGTCTTTTGATGATATTGCCAGGCTTGCAACCGAAATTTTTGGTGTACCCATTTCCCTGATCTCTCTGGTAGATCGGGAAGAAGTTTATTTTAAAGCAAATATTGGAATGGGCAAAGCTAAACGCACCTTGCGTGGTGTAAGTTTATGTTCGCTGGCTGTACTAAACCATGAAACCACAGTATTTACCGATCCTTTAAACGAACCTTGTTTACTTACAAACCCTAATGTGGTTGGCGATTTTGGGCTAAAGTTTTATGCCGGTGCGCCGATTACTACGCCTGATGGTTTCAGAATAGGTACGCTATGTATCATTGACCAGGTGGAGCGGAGTTTTGATGAACGGGATGATAAGATTTTGAAGCGCATGGCCAAGGTGGTAATGGCTGAAATTGAGCTGAGGCTATCTGCAATCAACGAAATCCAGAAACAACTGGAGATCAATGAAGAAATTGAGGCCATGAACGAGGAGCTTAACGCTTCCAATGAAGAACTGGTTAGAAGTAAGCGGGAAATTGAACTCCTCAATACTGAACTCACCAATATCAACGATACGCTACTTGAAACCAATAAGGAGCTTTCAGCCTCTGTAGCAGCTTTCCAGGCCAGTCAAAGAGAGCTGATATTGGCCAATGCAAAGCTTGCCGATAGTGAAGAGATGAAAGATCTGGCGATAGAGCAGGCACAGCTCGGACTCTGGTATATTGATGCCAATACCCGGGAGATGATATCATCACCAAGATTAAAAGACTTTTTTGGCTACCCACATTCTGCGAACATGACCTTCGAAGCTGCCATGGCGCAGGTAAGGGATGACTACCGGCAACTGGTACTGGATGAAGTCAATCTTGCCATTCAAAACCATCAGCCTTATAATATTGAATATCCGATAATCAGTTTTATGGATAAACGTGTCAGGTGGGTTAAAGCCATGGGGAAGCTTAATCCTGAGGATAAGGGCAGAAAGTCATATTTATCAGGTACTGTGATGGATATTACAGAGCAGAAGGAAGATGAGCAGCGCAAAAATGATTTCATCAGCATGGTTAGTCACGAATTGAAAACCCCACTAACTTCAATGGCCGGATACGTACAACTGCTGGAAAGGATGCTGACGGCGAGCAACAATACGGCAGGTGTTAAAATTTTGCAGCGGGCAGCAAACCAGACCCGTAAAATGAACCTGATGGTTGATGGTTTTCTAAACACCAAACGTGCGGAAACCGGGAAAATTCCGCTTGATTTAACCACGTTTGATATGGCCGAACTGATGAAAGAAGCAGAAGAGGAAAGCATCGCCATTATTTCCACTCACCAGGTGATATTTGCCCCTGTAGAGTACACAGAAGTACATGCTGACCGTGAAAAGCTGGGACAGGTAATTTCCAACCTGCTTACCAATGCAGTGAAATATTCGCCCATTGGTTCTACAATTAATGTTGCCTGTGTGCAAGATGGTTTGTTTGCGCGGGTGATGATTAAAGATGAAGGTATGGGTGTAACACTTTTCGATCAGGAAAAGTTGTTCTCGCGTTTCCATAGAATAGAGCGTAAGGAAACGGAGAATATTAAAGGCTTCGGGATCGGCTTATACCTTTGCGCAGAGATTATCCGCCGTCACCATGGCGAAATTGGTGTTAAAAGCGATGGCATAAAAGGGTCGGTTTTTCATTTTACCCTGCCACTTAAGCATGGGTTGGGATAAATAATTATATTTGTCTTTAAATCCCATTCATTTGCCCGCTATCCGCTCATTTTTAAATCAATATTACCGCACAGTATTTGCGTTCATTTGCTTAGTGCTGGTATTTTTCTATAGCAAAGCTTACAGTTACATGCTTTTCCACACACTGGTAGAGCTTTTTTCAATCGTAGTGGCCTTTGCGGTATTTATTGTGGCCTGGAACTCGAGGCGCATGCAGGATAATAAGTACCTGCACGTTGTTGGACTCAGTTACCTGTTTATCGGCGCGCTGGATTTGTTGCATACCCTGACGTTTAAGGGCATGAATGTTATTCCTTCTGATGGTTATCAGGCCAACCAGTTCTGGATTGCCACCAGGGCTATGGAAGCGGGAATCTTTTTAATCGGTTTTCTGATGATTAACAGAAAGCGCAGAATTAACAGCGACCTGCTGTTTGTCATCTACTTCGTGATTACCTTTCTGATAGCTGCCAGTATATTGCTCTGGAAGATTTTTCCGGTTTGTTTTGTGGAAGGTCAGGGGCAAACTCCTTTCAAGATTTACAGTGAGTACGTTGTTATCCTCATTCTAATTGTTTCGTTGGTACTACTTGTTTTTAACCAAAAAAAGTTTGACCGCAGAACATTTCAACTACTGGCAGGTTCCATTTTCTTTGCTATACTTAGCGAATGCTGTTTTGCCACCTATACCACTAATCACGGAGTGCTTAACGAACTGGGGCATTACGGGAAACTGGTTGCGTTTTTCCTGATTTACAGGGCCAATGTGGAGATGTCGTTTGTTAATCCGATGGAACAGTTGTTCCGCAATTTAAAAGCCAGCGAACTTGAATATAAAACCCTCGCAGAAAACCTGCCAGGCATTATTCTTCGTTTTGATGATCAGCTGAATTGTATCTATTCCAATCAGATTACTTCAGGAGATCCTGTTTTATTTGAGGGAACCGCTGGCGAAATTCACCGCAGGATTGACCCCATGCTGAAGGTTGCTTTAAGGATGGGGATGGCACAAAACGGAGAACTTGACATTTTAGTAGGTGGAGTGGTACGCGTTTATGCTTATCAGATTATTCCTGAAGTATCGTCCAAAACATCGGAAACGAATTTGCTCGTGATATGCAGGGATATCACTGCAAGCAGAAGAGAGAAGCAATATCTTTCGTCGCTATTGGATACTATTCCGCACCAGGTATGGACGGCAAAAGCGGATGGCAGTATCGATTATGTAAATGATGTGGTGTGCCGGGATTTTGGAAATTCGAGAGCGGTGCTGCTCATTGACGGATGGCAACAATATGTTCACCCGGATGATCTGGCAGAGCTGAGGCAAAAGTGGCTTTTTTCTTTGCAAAGTGGCGAGGGCTTTATGACTCAGTTTCGTTTAAAAATGGCAGACGGCGCTTATTTGTGGCACCTTGGTCGTGCAGTGCCCATTTTTGAGGAAGGAAAGTTGAGTTTGTGGATCGGTACAAATACCAATATCGATGCACAAAAGAAAGGGCAGGAGCTGCGCGACGAGTTTATTTCGGTTGCTTCGCACGAGCTTAAAACTCCACTTACCAGTATAAAAGCTTTTAACCAGATGCTGGCCAGAACCAGTGATCTGGTGAAAATGCGATCGTATGTTCAAAAGGTAGATCAAAGTACCAATAAGCTCGAGCGGCTCATCAACGAAATGCTGGATGTAAGCCGTATTAACGCTGGTAAACTTCAGTTTAATCCATCAAGCTTCGATATTTCGCAGTTATTGCTGGAGTGTTGCGAAACGATGCAGTTGAGCACGGGTAGTCATACGCTGGTTTTCGAATCTACTGGTCCGGTAATCATCAGTGGCGACCGCTTCCGTTTAGAGCAAGTGGTTAATAACTTGCTTAATAATGCCATTAAATACTCTCCAAAAACCGATAAAGTACTCGTAAGCTGCAAAACTGATCAAGGTGGCGTAGTGGTATCAGTAACTGATTTTGGCATCGGTATAGAGAGTCGTGAACTGGAGCAGCTTTTTGACCGCTATTACCGTTCGGATAATGCGGCGGAGCGTTTCGGTGGACTGGGACTTGGTCTCTTCATCTCATCAGAGATTATTAAGGGACATGATGGAACTTTCTGGATTGAGAGTGTCATCGGTGAAGGCAGTACCGTTTCGTTCAGGCTTCCCATGGAAGAGAAAGCATTACAGTCAAGCCACCCGGAAAGCGGATTTGAATATCATAACGAGCACATTAGCATCATCTGCAACCGGGATAAAGGTTGGCTGGATGTGAACTGGACGGGCTATCAAAATGTAGAAACTGTGCAGAACGGCGGAATTCAAATGCTGGGCATACTGAAAAAATCAGGCTTGAAAAAGGTGCTTAATGATAACCGGGAGGTATTAGGTAACTGGTCTGAAGCTTCAGACTGGGCCGCAAAAGTATGGTTTCCTCTAATGATCGAGGCTGGACTCAAGGATTTTGCATGGGTATTTTCGCCAAGTATTTTTGCCCAGCTTGCTGCGCAGAAAACCGTCGACGAATCTGATGGCGCCGCAAACGTGAATTTCTTCCATGATATGGATGAGGCGGTTAGGTGGCTTGCAAGTCAATAGCTTTATCATCATTTAACGATATTTCGTAAAATTGTTGATGATATAGATCAATAAACTTGTTGAATACGTTTGTGTATTTTGTTTGATGTGATACTTTTGACCCCACACTATACTAAACTAAATCATCCAAGTTATCATGCCAGTCTCTCATCACGGTAAGTTTATCCGGGTTCAAAATACCTATATCCGTATCAGTCAAATCATTACCGTCAAACCAAAGGAGCTTGTTCACTACGATCAGGACGACAGGATTCTAGGTAAGGACTTTCCTGAAATCCATATTGAAACGAGTAAGGAATCGCTGGCGTTTCTTTTTAAGGAGTTTGAGGAGCGGGATAAGGCGCTGGGGGATGTGCTGGAGGTGTTGAGGGGGGAGTAAGGGTTGATTTTTCTTTTCCCTTGATGGAAAAGAAACAAAAGATCAAGGCCTGGCGCCGATGTCGGATAAATTCATCAAAGCTTCAATGGCGGCTGCACAAGTGCCGATAGGTTTCGAATTGATCGAATGATCGGCAAAAGCGCGCAGCCTTGGGTTAGACAAGATTCGAATGGAACTGCGCAAGCTTTAACGATTTCTCCTTCCATCATCGCCTATGCCGGAATGCATGGTGGAGATAGCGATGTTCGGATAGCAAGAGGGGGATAGCGATGTTCGGATAGCAAGGAGGAGATAGCGATTTTCGATAGCAAGGGGGAGATAGCGATGTTCAGACAGCAAGGACGAGATAGCGATGTTCGATTAGCATTGATAATATACCGAGTTTTAAGTAGCATTGAGGAGATAGCATCAGACAGATGGGCTGGTGCAGGATAACACTATCCGTATTGGGTCTGGTAAAAAGGATAAAAATGGACAGCAATTTCAAAGGTGAACAAGTTGGTGAGGCCTTTTGATATTAAGACGATTACTGTATTTTAAGTTTTCTGCAGCAAATTATGCGTTTTGAGTTTATTAAGAATTAATTTGTCCGTCATTTACTTCCGTTGGTGCTACACCAAACTTTTTCTTGAAAGCGTGAGAGAAATGAGAAAGGCTCTCAAAACCCAGATCGAGATAAATGGCAGAGGGTTTCTGTCGCCTGGTTTCCATAAGGTGCCTGGCCTCGTTTAAACGCCTGTTCTGGAGCCATTGCCGGGGTGGTGCATTAAAAGCTTTCTGGAAATCGCGTTTAAAGCCAGCTAAACTTCTGCCGGTGAGTTGTGCGAATTTCTCTACGGGCACGTTAAACTGAAAGTTACTAAGCATGAATTTTTCCAGGTCGATTTTATGCGGTTCAGAAAAATCGAACAGGAAATTGCGCAGGGCAGGCATGGCCATCATTAGCAGCTTCACACCTTCTTTTACTTTTAGAATACCCATTTCATCGGTCATGCTGGCGCCGGCACTGCGGGCATAAGGTACGATGGACTGAAAATAGCCCTGCAGGAATTCATTGGTGGGGATTAAAATATTGGGCGGACCGATGTATTTGTGATCGGCCTGAATTTTTTCTTCCAATACAATTTTCCTTAGCAGGTCGTCCTGCAGGGATATCACTATTGTTTCATAGTTGCCACCCGGGAGTGGTGTTTTAGTGAGTGTGCCCAGCTGGTTCTTGCCAATCAGCAGCATTCCTCCCTGGGTCATTGATATTGTTTGTCCGGAGGTTTCCATGGTGAACTTCCCTGAAACCTGCAACACCAGCGTATGGTGATTCCAGAAACAGACTTTCTCTTTCCTTTCGGCGGAGAGGTATGAATAGAAGATTACACCGGGAAGAATTTCAGCTGGACTGATCATTTAACGTTGTAAGTAAGTTCCACCAACAATGGCGTCTATTGCAAAAGTAGTATTTAAAGTGTTCAATTCTTCAGTAGTAAATGCAATATCCATTGCCGCCAGGTTTTCCGGCAGACGCGATCTGCGGCTCATGCTTACCAGTGGCATTACCTGCTCACCTTGTTCTTTTACCCAGGCAATGGCGAGTTGAGTTGGCGTACATCCTTTGGCTTTTGCCAGTTGTTTCAGTACTTCTACTCTCTCCAGGTTTTGCTTTAAGTTATCGCCCTGAAAACGGGAGAAATGGTTCCTGTGGTCGTTCGCCTCAAGCGGGGCGGTAAGGTCGCCTGTTAACAAGCCTTCCGCTGTGTTGGCGAAAGCAATGATGCCTAGTCCAAGTTCTTTGGCCACCGGAAGCAAATCGCGTTCAATCTGGCGATCGGCTAGTGAGTAACCGATTTCTAATGCACTGATCGGGTAAACGCTGTTGGCCTGGCGAAGCTGATCGGCGTTGATTTCCGATACGCCGATGTGGCGCACTTTGCCTTCTTTAATCAAATCTGCTACTGTTCCGATGATGTCTTCTACTGGAACGCTGCCGTCCATGCGGCATGGTTGATATAGGTCGATGGTTTCGATGCCCAGGCGGGTAAGGGAGTAGTTGATGAAGTTTTTCATGGCCATAGGGCGCAAGTCGAGACCAAGCCACTGGCCGTTATGAAAGATGGCGCCGAACTTTACGCTGATGAATGCCTCATCGCGGCGGTTTTTAATGGCTTTGCCGATGAGCATTTCATTGTGACCAGCGCCATAGAAGTCGCCGGTGTTTAGGAAGTTGATGCCGCTATCTAACGCTTCGTGAATGGTGGCGATGGCTTCATTTTCGTCGGGTGTTGGGCCTCCCCAGATGGAAGACATGCGCATGCAACCTAATCCGAGTCTAGATACGATTGGGCCATTGTTGCCGAGTTGAATTGTTGTGGTGTTTTTCATAGTACAAAGATGGGCGGTTGGAGAAGCAGCAAGTTGCCTGAGCGGCTCAAATATTTTGAGTGTACGGCTCAGGGAGGGAAAGATTGAATGAATTTGTATAAAATATTTTCAGTTGTTATTTAATGGCGCTTTCGGCCTGAAGGATGTATTCATCAATCTGATAAGTGATGGGCGATATAGATCTGGCCTTTTCAAATAATTCAAGTGCTTGTGCGGGATTGCCGGTTTGCAGATGGTAGATGCCGAGGTTGCGGAGTGCGAAGGCATTTTCTGGCTCGAGGCTGAAGGAGTAGTTAATATCTGCCAAACCGGAGTCGTGATCGCCAAGCATTATTTTTGACAGTCCCCGGTTGCTATAAGCATATGCAAAGTCTGGGTAATGGATTATCGCTTTATCGAATATGTCAATGGCTTGTTCGTATTGCGCCATATTTTTTAGCGTGAAGGCATAGTTATTCAGGGCATATTTGTGCTCCGGACAGATCTTTATCGCCTGCAGATAATATTCCACTGCGGTATCGTTTTCGCCCGCAAAGGAATGGGCTAATCCTGCGTTGGCTAAATCATCGGCATCTAAAATGAATAGCTGCTGATGTTCATCTGATACTTCGACTGCCAGTTGATATTGTCTGGACATCAGGTAAGCCGATGTTGCGAGTTTAAAATATTCAGGTTCCTTTATATCTTTCAAGACTTCCCGATGGAAAATTTCCGCCGCCTGTTCATAATCTTCCTCATCATATAATTGTACAGCATGGTTTACTATAGTTTCTATTTTTCGCAAGCGAATGAGTTTGAGGAGCTGACGGCCGTCGTTATTGATGCGGCGCCCCTGGGTGGTAACCATTTGTTTAGCGGATGGAACTAAACTCTGCAACATGCTGAAAATGGTTACTCCCAGAAAAATGACTGAAACGAATTTTAGTGAGCCATGCCAGTTGAACAGGCTGGCGAATGTAAATGTAGCTGCTCCAAGGATCACCGGCAGGAGCGGGCCCATTATGATTTGAATGATTCCTTGCGTGATGGTGAGGTTGTTTTTCTCCAAAATACACAAACCGCCTTGCCAGTTAAAAAGGTTTTTACTGAGGTAGATGGTTAAATTGTTATAAGAAAGCTTTGAGGATTCGGAAGTATTTCCATAAGACCCTATATAAATTGTTGCACCAGCCTTTGTAAACATCATTCCGGGGATGGCATGACCTAACTCATGAATAATGGTCACCAGCTTGAAAGATAGGTAAGAGATCAAATAGATCAACAGTAAGATCGCAGGGAAACTCATGGAGGTTAATTTTTATTAAAGATAATGGATTAAAGGCTAATAAGTTCAAGAAGGTAATTTTTCTTTCGCGTCGGAAATCCGGAAAGCACGGATAAAGGGAACGCCTGAGTATTTCTTTTTTGTTCAGGTGATATTCGTTAGTTTTATATACAACAAAAATATAAGCCTATGTTACCGATTAAACCACACCTCTGGTTCGACAACAATGTTGTTGAAGCAACGAATTTTTATACTGGCTTAATGCCAGAATCAGCTGTCATCTATTCGAGTGCTATTCCAATGCCAGGTGGCAAATGTGATGTAGTGGAGTTTACAATTGCCGGGCAATCTTTTTTAGGGATTAACGGTGGTCCGGGATTGAAGATTAATCCGTCTATTTCTTTCATGATGCATTTCGATGAGGCATCTGCGGTTGATCAGGTATGGGAGAAACTTATTGAGGGTGGCAAAATCATGATGCCGCTGGACGAGTACCCGTTTAGTGCACGGTACGGTTGGGTGGAGGATCAGTTCGGTGTTTCGTGGCAACTGATGCTAAGGGCTGAAGGCTCCGCTGAAAGACCTGCTATAGTTCCTTCTATGATGTTTACCGGAGCGGTAGCTGGAAAAGCTGGCGAGGCTATCGATTTTTATTCGAAGATCTTTAAGGATGCCAGGCCAGGGTCGCTTGCGCCGAGAGCGGAAGATGCCGGACCGGACAAAGCGGGCAGTTTGATGTATGGTGATTTTTTTGTGCACGGCACCTGGATTGCAGCTATGGACAGTGCACACCCGCATGGCTTTGGGTTTAATGATGCCCTTTCGTTTTTGATTACCTGCGATAGTCAGGAGGAGATCGATTATCACTGGTCGGCGCTTACGGCGGGCGGGACCCCTGGGCAATGTGGCTGGCTGAAAGATCAGTTTGGGGTATCGTGGCAGGTGGCATCATCCGTGATGTTTGAGGCGCTGAAACATGGAAGCGAAAAGCAGATTGAAAGGGTGGTTGAGGCGTTCAGGAAAATGGGGAAGGTTGAGGTGGGGGTGCTGGAGGAAGCGTATCGGGGAGGGGAATGATTGGATGATAGAACTAGTGAATGATTACCTCAATCACTCCGGCTTGCTGATGACTTAACTCCCAGACAAGTTATTAACAAGTTCGGGAAATATTCGGATAGGGTTCGGCTGCTGTTCTGGTGCCAGCCGAGGGATTCCCTTGGTAAAAGAACCATTTTTGTCGAAGTTTATCCCACTTGCCCCGAAGTAGTGTGCCGGTTGTCTGCAAGTTGTCTGCCAGTTGGTGTAGATTGGATGTAGACAAAAGGTAGACTGGGGGTAGACTTGAGGTGGACTTAAAGAAAACTGTTGTTTTGAATTTTTTAGGAAAGCAGAATGTATTTTTGGTAAGTAAAACTAAGATACAAAAAATATTATAATTACGATTGGGTATTCCAATTATCTGAAAAGCTGGTTCAAAACAATCCTTGATACCGCATGATTGGTAGAATTTATTTTTCGCGAGTAGCGCAAGATCATTTATCTTAGAGCACTCCGCAGCCTATCGATTTTAAGAAATTATTCCAAAAGTGTACAGGTACCTTTTTTGTCCTGGAAATTGATTGCTGTCGCATTTATCAAAATGGGTATTTAAAAATTAACCTATGAAGACCTGTTACTTAATTTTATTATTTTCAGTTAGTATTTGTTTTAATTCCTTGTGTCAAACTCATGAGTACGAAAAGGTAACATCAGGAATAACACCGATGCATTTGTTTTTTAAACAATACGCAGATAGTACCATTATCCTGGAATTTCCTAAATATGAGGATGATCCCGCCGTTTATCAGGTTTTGAGTAAGGATAAGGGCTTTGTAAATGGTTTTAAATACCAACCAATAGATACGACTTATAGAAATGTCTCTAACAGGAGTAAAAGCATGGCTCCTGAGTTTTTTGCTCAACTGTCGGCGAGAAAAATGCTATATAAGCTTAGACCGGCAGATATTAATATCTTTTTTAAGATGACTCAGACGAAAACTGATTCGCTAAAAAATCTCTGGCAGTCAATAACGAAAATGCAATTATGGCGAATGCAAGACGACCGGGATTATCCTGCTTGTTCAGAAGGGAGTACTTTCGCCACTGTAACTGATGGCGGATATATTATCATCCATCTAATTACGAGAGACAAGATCAAAACACTTTTTTATTATGCCCCTGAGTTTTATGAAGAGCAGTGCCCTGGGAACGAGCACCGCAAAAATGCACTAAACCTGGCTGTTTTATTCGAAAAGTATATCCCTCTGGAACGGAAGATTTGGCGGTAGTGTTAATGGTTAAATTATCTAACGTTTTTTGTTTTTTCGCAATCAGTTTTTTAAAGATTAGTGCAAATAACAAATCATGGATCAAATCACAAGTAAAAACAAAAACCCGGGATTATAACGGGTTTTGCTTTTTACATTACTGCTGGTATTTAATCAATAATTACAAACTTAATACCTGCTTCAAGTGGACAGGGTAATTCTCTAATGCCCCGACGATATCACCATCTTTAAAAATATCAAAACAGTTATAGTCTGGCACGATATCAACGCCGCAAAAACGGTAATTACTCGTGATGGGGATTAATACATCAGCTGTACTTCTTCCTGCAAACAGAAGCTGATTTGAATCGTCGAAACTCGCTTTGGGTGCATTCCAGGTAGCGGAAACCATGAATTTTTTGCCCTGCATTTTTCCACCCGTGCCGTATTGCCGGGTATCGTCTTCACGGGTTCTCCCATCGCCGACCAGAAACTTTGCACTCATCAAACCGCTGTTGAATACTTCATCTACATATTTTTTGTAAATCCAGGGTGCACCAAACCAGTTGACAGGCGTTTGCAATATGATAATATCTGCTTGCAGATGTTTTTCTACTTCTTCATTGGCATCATAACCATCTTCTACTTTAGTTTCTAAAATTTCGAAATTATGGGCTATGAAAAAGTCTTTGGCTTTTTTGTGGAAAGAAGCGTTTAACGTGCCTTCGCTCCAATTGGGGTAAGTTAAGTGTGTGTTTATGAGTAAAACTTTTTGGTGTGTATTCATTGTATTTTTATCTGTAACAGGATGTCGTTCATTATTGAGGAATTATTGGCAGAAGGCCATTTGCATTGTGTTCATTCTACCACCATATATTTTCAATTTTGAAAACTCAGTTTCCAATTCCTGGATTTCTAGTGCTGTAAAGCGCAGATTGTAAGCGCCTAAATTCTCATTCAGGTGCGGAATATTTCTGGTTCCTGTAATTGATACTATAAATGGTTTTTTAGCCATCAGCCAGGCGAGTGCAATTTGAGATGCTGTGGCATTTTTTTCGGATGCAAACCGGTTCAACAGATTGACAACTGGCATATTCGCTGCAAGGTTTTGGGGAGTAAAGCGATCAAATCCCGAACGCAAGTCCAGTTTGGTATCAAAAGGCGTTTGTGCATTGAGCTTTCCTGTGAGGAAGCCCATGCCTAGTGGCCCCCAGGGAACAAATCCAATTCCCAACTCCTCGCAAAGATCCAGAACTCCATTTTTCTCTACGCTTCGCTCTATAAATGAATATTCACTTTGAATGGCACTAAGCGGCTGTATTGCGTGTGCTTTGCGGATAGTTGAAGTGTTTGCTTCGGATAGGCCAAAATGCAATACTTTACCTGCTGCAATTAAATCTTTTACCGCCCCGGCTACATCTTCTATGGGTACCTTAGGATCAACCCGGTGTTGATATAAAAGATCGATTCTATCAGTTCTAAGTCTTACCAGCGACTCTTCAACTACTTTTTTGATGTGTTCGGGTTTGCTGTTGAGTGCAATCTTTGGACCGCCAATTTCAAAACCGAACTTCGTAGCTATGGCCACTTTATTTCGGAATGGTGCCAATGCTTCTCCAACCAGTTTTTCATTGGTATAGGGACCGTATACTTCAGCAGTATCGAAAAAAGTAACTCCTTTCTCATAAGCGTTACGCATGGTTTTAATACCTTCTTCTGGTTTGGCTGGAGCGCCATAATTCGCGCTGATGCTCATACAGCCGGCGCCCAGTGCTGATACTTCCAATTCGCCGAGTTTTCTCGTACTCATTTTAGTTACACCAAAATCTGTGTCATATTCTTCCGGTATTCCAGTTGCAGAAAGTAATGTCGGCGCCAGTAAAATACTCATCCCGGCCGTTGCGGATTGCCCAATAAATTTACGTCTTGAGTTCTCCGGTTTGATGTCCCTATCGTTATTTTTCATTTTGTTATCCTTTAAGATCAGGCTACAAAATTATTTGTTGAGGAAAGGAGCAACGGAAACAGATTACCAAAAAAACAGAAACAAATTACCGATAAGTTAAAATACTTTCATTGAAGGTATTTATGCTGGTTCTATTTTTTCTTGTTTAAAGCGAGCCTATATTCCTTTGGACTATATCCAACCCATTTTTTAAAGAATTTAGCGAAGTAGTTCGGGTATTCGAAGCCCAGCTGATAAGCCACTTCAGCCGTGTTCAGCTCTAATTCCTTTTCTAGCACTTCCTTCGCTTTTTTGATCACATATTCGTGAATGTTTTCAAGTGCGGATTTTTGAGTAAAATGTTTAATAATATCGCCCAGATAATTTGCTGTCAAACCTAAGCGATCAGCAAAATAATTGACGTTAGGAAGTTGCTTTACGGGTTGCGTGTAGTAATCAATCAAAGCTTGTTGGAAATCGGCTACAATCCGGTTATATTGTCTAGGGTTAGTCGAAAATTGCCGTTGGTAAAAAGATTCCACCAATGATATCATTACATTCACATAGGATAGTAGCACAGCAAAATGTTTTTTTTCGCTGTGGTAGTGGGTGAGCATCAGCTTGAACACGGCACTAATTTCTACTACTTCCTCATCCTTAAGTATCAGCGCTTCGTGCTGGCCGTAATCCAGGTAGTTCCTGAACAGAAACCTGTTTTCTTCAATTACTTTTTTAGAAAGCTGCAAATACATGCCGGTAAAAGTTGGTTCTGCTTCCCATCCCGGAGGTATAATCAAATCCGGACTATTAAAAAAGATAGCGCTTTTATGTGCTTCAGAGGGAGTCGATTTTAGCCTGTAGTTAATCTTGATAGAAATTCTGTAAAAATCTACCATCACCGGTTCGGGTTGAAGGACTATACTTTTGGGATCATAATAACCGATATCTATGTCGTTATTCAAGGGCGCATTTATGCCCATCGCTTGATTATATGATGCGAAATCTTTATAAATTTTCATTGGTCAAATTATCCCATTAATCATTCGATACCTAAAAAGGGGTGATCGATTTCAAACGGTCAGTATAATTTTAATCTTACTAATATATAAAGTTATTAAAACGTAAATATCCTACCAAAACTATCGCAGACAATCAGTAAAATGTATCGTTTTTTTAGGTAATATGTACTAGTTTAGTAAGAACCGTTGATGGAATGACCAGTTGTGATGCATGCTGAAGTTTAGCTAAATAGACATCGAACATTCTGTTGTTATTCTCTGTTACATTGTAACGTTTTTACAATTATCGTTACTCATGGATATTAAAGCCTTCTCACAAAATATTGTAAAGCCACTCCTTTTAGGTTATATAGCTTTATGGTTAGGCATTTACCTATGCTCACGATTTTTCCTGGTAATGTATAGCGATAAAGGGATGTTTCAGTTCTGGCCATGGCTGGCAATATCAATCGCACCATTTTCTTTGTATGCTGCCCTGAGGACGGTGTATGCTGAGCGCGTAAAGCTGTACGGTGCAATTGGCTACTTTTTCATCTACACTTTACTGGGCATTTTTGCTACGGGCTACATGATTGTAAATGGAGATATTCTGGCTAGTGCAGCATTTAGCTCATCGCATGTTAAGGATGCAACCCTGGTTGATGTGCAGAAGGTATTTCATCGCAAAACCGGCTTTGACCACACCGATGTTCGCGTAAACGTTGATGGGAGGGTTTTTACTATGGAGGCCCGTCCTTATGCATTCTTCTATCTCAAGGGCAGAAAGCAGCTTAAACTTAACATAGGAAGATCGGGACTGGGAAATGATTACGTGACCAGTATTGAAGTGAGTGCAGGCGATCAGCTTAAGGCCAGGTGGATTCATTTTAAAGACATGATTTACCGCATGCGATGGTTTTTTGGCGTAATTGTGGTGGTTGTTGGCGGTGCTATTCTATTTGGAAAGTATATTCCGGAAAAGCGGTTGCAGAAACGAAAGCCGGTAGCTTTCTGGAAAATCATGGCGCTTACAATGGGGATATTGATGGGCCTGGGTTTGTTATTTTATGCAGGGTTATGGATTTGGGTTTGGTTAAGGTAACATCTATTTCGCGGAGCATCAACAGCTATACAATAATTATACTTCAAACAAAGGAAATAAAATTTTTTTATTAATTTTTTATCATTATTTTAGTATTACTCAAACCCCCTATTGAGTTTTTTCACATCCCATAAATGTATTGCAAGTTCACATTTGCTCAAATGGGTAGGTATTGTTTCATTTTAAATCATCTGGGATGACTAATTATCTATTTATTCCCTTATTTATTGTTACGGGGGCTACTATGTTTCTCGTGGTTTATCTAATTCGCCTGATCAAAAGTGGTAGAATAAGAACTGAACTTGCTTTTTTTGAGCATGTATTGCCTCGCCTGGAAGCTGAAGTGGATTGGTATGCAGATTTTTTAGATGGTGTCGCATATGTGAAATGCCAAATATCTCTAACAAATGCTAGTATGCAACCTGCATTGGGAGTTGTATTAAGCTGGTACGGAGCACAATCCTGGGGACTGAACTGGACTACTGACCCTTTGATTGACCCCAGTGTGGCATTTGGGGATGTTGCTGAAGGAGAAAACATCAATATTACACTAACATGTGAAGTGCCGAGTTATTACGCCGATGACACTGAAACCTACAGTGCTTTTGTTAACCTGCTTATTAACTATGAACAAAAAGACGGCAAAAAGTGTGAGCAGATATTGACAGCCATTCAATGTATGGATAAGGATTTTGACCACGCCGGCTATGTAAACCGTTATGACTTTGATAGGTAATGTTCAACCAAGCATTTAGCAAATATGTCTAAACGAAGATATTTTACTCGCCCTGAAGTTGGTTCATTTATTCATTTTATCGAAAAAGCGGAGCAACATTTCGCGGCGTCTTATGGTGTTCCGGTGGACTCAATCGCTTTGATCGTGAAAAGAACTACCATTTATGTCCTTGTTTCCGGTAAGTTGGTATGTAGTATACATCCTAAAGGCTTAATACATTTGAACATCAAGCGCGAAGCTGAACGACTAAATTCCGATCATCTTAATCCATAAGATTATGAATCATTATTCTTATTGCTACACTTTATTACTACACGTGTTCGTCCATGGATCTGGCAGCGTTCGCCACTGGAATTCCAAATGTTAATAGTCTAGATTTAGATAATTTAAAGCAGACCTATACCTATTGTTCAAAGGAGTTTTAGTGCATCATATTTTTGAAGTCTGATTGTTTCGGGTGTAGTAAAAGTTTTCATATTTGTACTTGGTTTTTGCTTTTTAGATTTGCCAGTTGTTAAACATAGAAGTTACAAATTTTTTTAACCCTAGCTCACAAAGGCCACCACTCGAAATTTAATTATTATCTTGCGCTGTCATAAGCAGCGTATATATAAATAAATGCCTAACGAACTCAACCAAAATCCTGAACAAAAAGCCCGTGACCAAATAGATGCTATGCTACAACAAGCGGGCTGGCACGTACAATCTAAAAATAATATCGATTTCAGTGTAGGATTGGGTGTAGCCATTCGTGAATACCAAACCAGTGTTGGACCTGCTGATTATGTACTTTTTGTCAATCAAAAGCCTGTGGGTTTAATTGAAGCTAAAAAGGAAGATGAAGGACATCGGCTTACTGTGGTGGAAGAGCAATCAAAAGAATATGCCGGTGCCGGACTGAAGTTCTTCAAAAATACGGAAGGTTTAAAATATATCTACGAAAGCACGGGCGTTGTTACCCGATTTACCGATTATACCGACCCCAAACCGAGAGGGAGAAATGTTTTTAGTTTCCATAAGCCGGAGACTTTGTTGGAATGGTCGAAAAGAGAAAAAAGTTTACGAGGGAGATTTGCAGATTATCCGGTATTGGATGAAACAAATTTACGTCCGGCACAGATTATTGCCATCAATAATTTAGAGAAATCTTTTAAAGGTAATCGACCGAAAGCGTTGATTCAAATGGCAACCGGTGCGGGTAAAACCTTTACTGCCGCTACATTTATTTATCGCTTATTAAAATTTGCAAAGGCTAAACGCATTCTGTTTTTAGTTGATACCAAAAACTTAGGCGAACAAGCCGAGCAGGAGTTCAGAGCCTATCAGCCACAGGATGATAACCGTAAGTTTACCGAACTGTACAATGTGCAACGATTGACTTCGAGCTACATCGCCGATGAAAGTCAGGTTTGTATTTCCACCATTCAGCGGATGTATTCCATTTTGCAGGGCGAGGAAATGGATGAAGATGAAGATGTAGTTAATCCGAATGAAAATTCAGGATGGATAGAAAAACAATTGGCAAAAAAAGACGCCATTCCTGTGGCTTATAATCCAAAAGTTCCCGTCGAGCAATTTGATTTTATTATTATTGATGAATGCCACCGTTCTATTTACAACCTTTGGAAACAGGTGTTGGATTATTACGATGCTTTTTTGGTGGGATTAACCGCTACACCAGACAAAAGAACCTTTGGTTTCTTTAATGAAAATGTAGTAAGCCAATATACTTACGAAGAATCTGTTATTGATGGGGTGAATGTTCCTTACGATGTTTATCTAATCGAAACCGATATTTCTACCAAAGGCGCTTTGATAGAAAAAGGCTGGTTTGTAGACAGAAGAGATAAATTATCAAGAGCCAAACGCTGGCAACAGGAAGATGAAGACACCGCTTACCTACGGAATGATTTAGATAAAAAAGTAGTCAACATCAGCCAAATCAGAACCATTATTACGGCTTATAAAGACGGATTGAAAAAAGATATTTTCCCCAATCGATTTGATGAAAAGGGCGAATACGAAGTGCCAAAAACATTGGTTTTTGCCAAAACCGACAGCCATGCCGATGACATCATTAACATCATAAGAGAAGTGTTTGACGAAGGCAATGATTTCTGTAAAAAGGTAACGTATAAGATAGAAGAAGACCCAAAATCGGTGCTGAACCGTTTTAGGAACGACTATTATCCGCGTATTGCCGTTACGGTAGATATGATTGCGACTGGAACCGATGTAAAACCTTTGGAGGTGTTGCTGTTTATGCGGGATGTGCGAAGCATCAATTATTTTGAACAAATGAAAGGACGTGGTACCCGCACCATTTCTGCCGATAAATTAAAACTGGTGACCAAAACAGCAGATGCTAAAACGCATTTCGTAATTGTAGATGCAGTAGGTGCCACCAAATCTAAAAAAACCGACAGCCGTCCGCTGGAACGTGCGCCAACCATTCCTTTAAAAGATTTGTTGCAAGCCGTTACTATGGGTGTGCAGGAAGAAGATGTGTATCTTTCTTTGGCAAACCGACTCATCCGTTTGGAAAAACAACTGACCGATGCCGAAAAAGAGAAAATACAGGAATTGGCAAAAGGCAAAAGCTTAAAGCAGATGACCCGTGAGCTGATAGAAGCTTTTGATGCCGATGTGATTGCCGATAAAGCCAATGCCATCATCGCTCAAATTCCGGTACAAGAGCGTACGCCTGCAAAAGAAGAACAGGCCAGAGCCGAAGCGCAGGAAGCTTTGCTGAAAACCGCATCTTTGACTTTTAATGGCAAACTGAACGACCATATTGATAATGTGCGCAAACAGCACGACCAGATTATCGACCATATCAATCTGGATGTGGTGACCAAAGCAGAATGGGACACCGAATCGGTGGACAAAGCCAAAGCCTTGATTAACGATTTCAGCGCATACTTAAAAACCAATAAAGACGAAATACAGGCACTGAGTATTTTTTACGACCAGCCTTACAACCGCCGCAACATTACTTTTAAAATGATAAAAGAAGTAATGGATAAACTGAAACTGGAAAAGCCGCTGTTGGCTCCGGCGCACGTTTGGAATGCTTATGCGGGTATAGAAGAAGTGAAAAGCGATTGCCCGAAAGATGAACTCACGGCATTGGTTTCTTTGATTAGAAAAGTGTGTGGCATAGATGAAGAACTGAAACCTTTTGATAAAACCATTGACGAGAATTTTAAACGTTGGATTTTTGCGCAAAATGCAGGACAGCACAACCGCTTTAGCACCGAACAAATGGACTGGCTGCGCATGATAAAAGACCACATTGTAAGTTCGTACCATATTGAGCTGGATGATTTGGATTATAACCCGTTTGACAGTAAAGGCGGACGAGGAAAGATGTACCAATTGTTTGGTAACGAAATGGATAATATTATTAATGAATTAAATGAAGCGTTAGCTGCATAATGAGAGAAGATTGGATAGAATGCGTTATACCCGAATTAGTAACAAATAAAGGAGTTTTTTGTGATGGTGACTGGATAGAAAAAAAAGATCAGGATATATCTGGAGAAATAAGATTGATTCAACTTTCAGATCTTGGTGATGGGATTTTTAGAGATAAATCAAATATTTTTATTAATGAGAAAACATCTATCAAGCTTAAAGTACATTTTCTTAAGAAAGATGATATATTAATTGCAAGAATGCCTGATCCTCTTGGACGAGCAGTAATATTTCCATTAGATGGAGATGGAAGGTTTATTACCGCAGTTGATATTGCAATGTTGAGATTTGGTAGTGATTTACTAGAAAATAAGTTTTTTCTATATCAAATAAATTCACCGCTTATTCGATCTGAAATTTCAAAGTTAGAAAGTGGAACTACTAGAAAAAGAATATCTAGAAAAAATCTTTCTACAATAAAGTTTGTACTACCACCCCTTCCCGAACAACGAGCCATAGTTAAAAAATTAGAAAGTTTATTTAGCAGTTTAGATGCTGGTATTGCCGATTTAAAAAAAGCACAACAGCAATTAAAAATTTACAGACAAGCGGTTTTGAAAAAGGCTTTTGAGGGGGAGTTGACGAAGAATTGGAGAGAAAAACATTCATATAATATGGATGATTTTTTACAGGAACTCAAAAACAAAAAAAATACTGCAATAAAAGAAAAACTAATTTCTAAAGGAGACTATTTTCCAAATTATAAATTAGAGCAATTAAACTTTACTACACCAAATAGTTGGTTGAGTTTACCCTGGAAAACTTTAACTTCAAATAGAAAATATGCACTTAAACGCGGACCATTTGGAAGTGCTTTAAAAAAGGATTTTTTTGTTGAAAGCGGAACAGTTGTTTATGAACAAGGACACGCAATAAATGACGATCCATATAGACATAGATATTTCATAACCCCTGAAAAATTTGAAGAATTAAAAGCATTTGCAGTTGGAGCGGGTGATTTAATAATAAGTTGTTCTGGTGCAACATTAGGAAGAATATGTTTACTTCCTGAGGATGCTGAAGTGGGTGTTATTAACCAAGCATTACTTAAAGTTGATTTAGATGAGGAAGTAATTCTTAAAAAATATTTCCTTATTTTATTTAGGTCTGAAAGTTTTCAAAGATTAATATTCTCGAAAGCATTGGGAAGTGCAATGCCAAATATGGTTGGTATGGAAGAATTAAAAGAAATGCCAATTCCCATACCTTCAATATTAGAACAAAAAGAAATCGTCAAACAAATCGAATCTCGTTTATCCGTTTGTGATTCCATAGAACAAAACATCAAAGAAAGTTTAGCAAAAGCAGAAGCCTTGCGTCAAAGCATTCTTAAAAAAGCATTTGAAGGTAATTTGTTAACTGCGCAAGAATTGGCAGAATGTAAACTAGCGAAGGATTATGAACCTGCAAGTGTATTGCTGGAAAGGATAAAAGCGGAACGAAATAAAGCAACGGTTAAACCAAGTAAAAAGAAAGAGGAGCAACCTTTAGTTGTGGCTAAAATAGCAACTCCGATTGCAAAAATATCAGCGGACATTCACGCAGGTTTAATAGCCAAAGTGATTAAAATTCACGAAGAAAATCCCGCATCGATAGATAACTTAAGTCACATCAAATGCGAAAAGATTGCCCATTTGGTTGAATACCATTTGCAGATTCCATTGGGCAGACAGCCTGTAAAAGATGCTGCAGGTCCGGATGATTATCCGCACTTGAAGAAAATAGAACACCGTGCAAAAATGGCCAACTATTTTGCCATACAAAAGAAAGATATTGGCTATTCCTACTCTTCGGCAAAAAAATCAGAAAAGGCAATTGAAAAATTTCAATCTGCATTTTCGGATGGTAAGAATAAACAGTTGGATGATTTAATCGCTTTGTTTTTAGAGTTCGATTTAGAAGTCTCAGAAATTATTGCCACTACTTACGCAGGATGGAACAATCTGATTCTTAATGGAAATGCAAATCCATCAGATGAAGAAATCGTTTATGAATCAAGAGAAAACTGGTCTGAACGAAAGTTAAAGATTGCAAGAGAACGCTTTTTCAAAGCGATTGACTGGATGCGTAGACATGAAATAGTACCAACGGGCTATGGAGCGATAGTTCCTTTCCCGAAAAAGAAGAAGTAAAAAATGAACAAAATTCAGAGTAACGAAATATAAAAACAATAACAAATTAAAGGCCTACGCCTATGCCAGCAGAAGCACCTATAAAAATCATGTTGTCATCTACGGTGTACGGTAATCAGCATAATATAGAAAGTTTATATGCTATTTTAACTGGTTACGGATACAAAGTATTATGTTCACATAAAGGAACGATTTATAATATTCCGGGAAAATCGCCGGAAGAGTCATGTTTGGCAGCGGTTGAAGAATGTGATTTCTTTTTAGGTATTATATTTCCATATTACGGTTCCGGTATTACGCATAAAGAGTTTGAAAGGGCAGTAGCACTAAACAAACCACGTGGTTTTCTGGCACACGCACATATTCCTTTTTTACGCACTTTGTTAAAGCAGTTTATGTACGATGGTAATGGCGATAGAACTAGCTTTAAATTAGATAAAAAGACAACCGTTTTGGACAGCTTAAATGTAATAGACATGTACAACTTGGCTGTAGGTGATGGCAAGCCATTAGATAAAAGAATCTGGGCGCAGGAGTTTACTAAATACGAAGTGGATGGTGCAGATTTTGTTCGTACACAATTTGAAGATGTTGAACGATTTAGCAACGATTTAAAAGCACTCAAAAATGGAAAATAAGAAATTACTTCATTTAATCAACAAAGGAGAAAATGAAATGCTTGCGTTTTTAGTTTCTTTGGATTTAGATAGAATTGCCGTTGTTCTTTCAGGGTTTCTTAATCATAAAGGCGGAAATTTATTGTTAGGCGTAGCACCCGATAAGTACATTACTGGTATTGATACAGATTATATCATTGATGAGCTACGCCATCAATTGAGCCAAAAAATTACCCCAGAAAGCCCGATAGAAATAATAGAGGAAAGCATTGATGATAAAACGGTACTGATATTTAAAGTTTTGGAGGGTAGCAAGCAACCTTATATCTGTAATGGTATTATTTACTTCAGAAAAAATACGGAAACGGTAGCAGCGAGTGCTTCTGATATAGCCAAGTTGTTGCTGGAGCGTAGAAAAAATGAACTACATTGGGAGCGGCAGGTAACCTTTGGTGTAGATTGGGAAGATTTGGATGAAAGTTTAATTCTGAATGTGATGCGCAAAGCTCAAAGTAATGGAAGGAGTACTTATAAAGGAGAGGAAGCACTTGAATTTCTAAATCACTATGGTTTGTTTAATAACGGTTCATTTACCAATGCCTGCGTTATTCTGTTTGCTTTAAACCCTGTAAAATATTTCCCGCAAACACGGGTGAGAATAACAGAATATGCCGAAGGCAAAACAGATAAGGCTTTATTGCGTGATGATGTTTTTGAGGGTAATTTATTTAAGTTAAGAGACCAGTTGGAGAACTATGTGGATTACATGGGTACCCGTAGTGTTTTTGCTGAATCAGAATGGCGTCGAATCGATTTTAAATATCCTGAGAAGGCACTTCAAGAGGGCATTATCAATGCACTTATCCATCGGGATTATAGTCATTTTAATAGTCATTTGACCATCTCGGTTGATTCCAATGCTTTTATTATTGCTAATAGCGGACATTTACCTCGTGAGTTAAAAGTAGCAGACCTCAAAACAAACCATCGCTCATTTCCTGCTAATCCGGATATTGCACATATTATCTTTCTGATGGGTTATATAGATAAATTGGGTAGGGGTACCATCAAAATTATGGAAGATTGTAAAAAAGCAGGAATGAAAGAACCTAAATGGACAACAAAGACCAATGAAGTAACACTTGCTTTTTATGCTCCACAAGGAAGTACGGTAAAGACTAATGAGCATCATCAACTCACTGTTGGATTCGATGATACAGTACGTGATGCAGTAGATGTTATTGTAAGTGATGCAGTAGGTGATGCAGTAAGTGATGCAGTAAAAGTTAGACTTTGTGTTATTGTTAACCTGCTTTATGTTAATGAAGCTGTTGCTCTAAAGACCCTCGTAGATCATTTTAATAGTTCCCGAGCTACTATACAGAGAGATTTATTACTGTTAAATACTTTACAATTACTAAAATTATCAGGCTCTGATAAGTATCGGGTTTATGATGTTAGTGATGCGCTAAGAAAAAACATTGATGCGCTAAAAGGTAAGTAGTGATGCGCTAAAAAACGAGATTGATGCACAAAGAAATAATAAAGTCAATCTAAAATTAAACATTAAAATTTTCAATCTAAAGATTGAAAAAATAAAAAGTAAAATGACGGAAGCAGCAATAGTATCAAAAATATGGAATTTGGCGAATGTAATGCGCCATGACGGAGTAGGCTACGGAGATTATTTGGAACAGATTACCTATTTGCTATTCCTTAAAATGGTTGATGAGTTAAATAAACCACCTTACAACCGAAACCTTAAATTGCCAAGGCTGAAAGATGTTGAAGGTAAAGAAGTAGAAGGTGCGGAAGTATGTTCGTGGGAGAATTTAACTTCAAAAAACGGTGCAGAATTGGAATCGTTTTACATACAAGCATTACGGTCTTTAGGCACAGAGAAAGGGATGTTGGGACAAATCTATGTAAAGAGCCAAAACAAAATACAAGACCCTGCAAACTTGCAACGTATAATCACGCTTATTGGCAAAGAGGATTGGAGTTTGATGGGTGCGGATGTGAAGGGAACCATTTATGAAGGCTTACTGGAAAAAAATGCAGAAGATACCAAATCGGGAGCAGGACAATATTTTACACCTCGTGCTTTGATCAGAACAATGGTAGCCTGCGTGCAACCTAAACCAATGAAAACGGTAATTGACCCGGCTTGTGGTTCTGGCGGTTTCTTTCTGGCCGCTTACGATTGGTTAACAGCAAACAATAAATTGGATAAAGATGAAAAGATGTTCTTGAAGAACAGCACTTTTCACGGTAATGAAATTGTAGCCAGCACAAGGAGAATGTGTTTGATGAATCTTTACCTGCACGGTATTGGAGAAATAGATGCAGAACCATTGGTGAAATCAAACGACGCACTGATTGCCGCCGAAAGCAAGACTTATGATTATATTCTGGCCAATCCACCATTCGGTAAAAAAAGCGGAATGACGGTTACCAACGAAGATGGCGATATAGAAAAAGAAGATATCAGCTACAACCGCCAGGATTTTTGGGAAACCACCAGTAACAAACAGCTTAACTTTTTACAGCATATTAAATCGTTAATGAAGATTGATGGTGAGGCAGCAGTTGTTTTACCAGATAATGTTTTATTTGAAGGCGGAGCGGGAGAGGAGATCAGAAAGCAACTCCTGAAAACTACGGAACTGCATACTATTTTGCGTTTGCCAACTGGTATATTCTATGCCAATGGTGTAAAGGCAAATGTATTGTTCTTTAATAACAAAACTGCCAGTAAAGATGCATGGACAAAAGAAGTTTGGTTTTATGATTATCGAACCAATGTTCATCATACTTTGAAAAAGAAGCCATTATCAGAAGCTGATTTATCTGATTTTGTGAAATGCTATAATTCTTCAAACATCAAAAAACGTAAAGAAACCTGGAGTGAACAAAATCCCGATGGTCGCTGGAGAAAATATAGTTATGATGAGATTATAGCCAGGGACAAGACCAGTCTTGACATCTTTTGGGTTAAAGATCAAAGTTTGACTGATCTGGATAATCTGCCTGATCCGGATGTTTTGGCGTTAGAGATTATTGATAATATCGAAGCTGGCTTGGCCAGTTTTAGGGAGATAGTCGGGGAGTTGGATAAAGCTGAGAAATAAACAGATTCAAGACATTTATTAAAACAATTAGTCTCCTGAGGTTTATAAAGTCAGAATGCTGATATGTTTTTTTAATGCTTTATAGATCGATATTTAGTTTTGTCTACAAATCAGGATTTACAATGTTCGCAGATATTCTCATTTATCATGCTCGATTTTCGAAAAATCGAGCATTTCTTCTACTCCAACATTTAGAGCTTTGGCCAATCTCACCAAAATATATGCCGTAGGGTTAGCGCCCTGATTTTCGTATCTGTTGATGAACTGTTTGTCTTTACCATCCAATATTGCGGCGAGTTCGGTTTGTTCAAGACCTTTTGCGTTACGTAGTTGTAAAATTCTCTTCCCCAACTGTTTTCTAAATAGCTTCACATCGTCTTTCATTAAGGCAAACTCAATAAATAATAAAAAAGATGGTCAACAAATTTGTTTACCAATAGGTTTTTTTTATATTCGTTTATTATAATCAGGTATTTTAAAGAGTCTCGGCTACCAAATTCTCACAAATTCCAGCCAACGAGACAATAGATTTATGCCTGTAGCGATATTTTGCATACTTTTACATGCACTATAGACCTATAGGCTCTATTGTAAATCCGTTGGCATGGCCGTGAGAAGCCCGGTAGATGGTGTTTAGAGCCTACTATAGGCACTCATCCAACCTAGACTCGTATAGCCATACGAGTATGAACCAAAGGGTAAACAAGGCAAACAATTTTCCGTTGCTCCATTCCAGAGCAATGCCTAATCCTACGTTCAACTTTCTCCCAAAACATCCCCATTATGTTATTCATCCCATTTTTTGTCCCTTTGATTATTTATTTGCCTTGAAACCTAAAGACCCGGTCTAGAATGATATAGGGCTCTGTACCGACTCGGTTTTTTCATACACGTTAAGGTTAATAATGGTGAGGGGAGGGCGGAGCCCATTTTTGAAAAGGGTAATGATCGAATGATAACTAACTAAACAAATAATAAACTAAACTTTTATGATTAAAAAAATAACGATAACCATCGTGATGGCTGTGCTTTGTCTAAATTTTAGCCTAAGCGCACAGGAGGTAGTTCCGTTGAAGATTGGCGATAAAGTACCGGAGCGTTTCTGGACAGAAAAGTTGCAGGTGCGCAATGGCAGTGTGACCAGTGAACAAACGTTGGCGGTATATAAGGGAAAGGCGATTATACTAGATTTTTGGTCAACACACTGTTCTCCCTGCATCAAGGCATTTCCTAAACTGGCGCAATTGCAAGTAAGATTTGCAAATGATTTGCGCATAATAGGAATTGAACAGGTTGAAAAGGAAAAGATTGATGCCTTTTTTATGAAGCAAGCGCCACTCGGCTTTCCAACTGTAGTTGGTGACAAATACCTAAACAAACTTTTTAAACATGTTTATATTCCGCATGAAGTATGGATAGATGCTAAAGGGATTGTTACAGGGTTCACTAATGGAGATGAAGTAAACGATAGCAGTATTGCTAGTTTTATAGCAGGCGACAAAATAAAGGCTGAAATGAAAATTGATCAGGATTTGAGTAAGCCATTATACGCATCAGAAGCCTTGCCTGTTAACCGCTTACTTTACTACTCAATATGGTTGAAAGGACATTTAGAAGGTGTTGGAGCATCAAACAGGGAAATCGATTTGCCTGGGACATACGGTATTACATGGTCTAATCAACCATTGGTATTTATTATGCAAAGTATTGCACGCAGGCAAATCAAAGATTATAGTGGCAAACGGGTTATGATCAGTAGCGCTGACTCATTGGATCTCTTTTACGGTAAACTAAAAGGTGAAGCCAGGAAATCCTGGTTTCATAGTCATGAGTATACCATGAGCATTACGATGAGTAAGCGGGATACCATGCTACTGTCTAAGAAAATGCTCCAGTTACTCAATGACCAGTGTGGGTATTCAGTGAGGGTAGAAAAGCGATTAATGCCGTGTTTGGTGATGACAAAGCTAAAAGGGGAAAGCCCGACGCTCAAAGCCGATGGAGCAATGGTGAATACTTTAGCGCAAGTGAATGAAAAAAAATTGAGGAATGCGCGATTATTCTATCTAACTGCCTATTTGAATGAAGAAAACAATGGTTTGCCGATTATAGTAGATGAAACTGGATGGAAAGGTAAGATCGACTTTGATTTAACCAGTTCCCGGGTTCAGGATTTGCAAAAGCAACTCCGTGAAATTGGGTTTTCGCTGGAACCGGCGGAACGCGAGTTGGAGGTTATGACGGTTGCCAGACAGGAGGGGGAATAATATGCGGCTGATATTATTGATGATGATGCTTAGCCTCTTTGGATTAAAGGGAATGGCGCAAGGACTATTAACAGGTAAGGTGGTTTCGGCTAATGGGAAGCCTTTAGTTGGGGTGTTGATTAGGGTAAAAGCAAGCCAGCAAGCGTTGCAAACTGATGAAGCAGGAATGTTTGGCTTACAGCTTAAAGTAAAAGCGGTTGATTTAATGGTGAGCCTAATGGGCTACCAGCCTCAAGTGGTAAAGGTTGTGTTACCGCTGAAGGAAGGCTTGCTGATTAAATTGCAGGAAGCTAGTTTGCAATTGGAGGATGTGCAGGTATCTACAGGTTATCAGCAGTTACCAAAGGAGCGGGCTACGGGTTCTTTTAGCCAGATTAACGGTAAGCTGTTTAATGAGCAGCAAAGTACAGACATACTCAGCAGGCTGGAAGCCGTTGGTAATTCGATTTCTGTTGACCGGCGTACAAGCGGCAGGACGGGTGGAATTGCCATCAGGGGGATTAGTACGATACAGGGGATAGGAGGACCATTGATTGTGGTAGATAATTTTCCCTATGAGGGAGATCTGGATAACCTGAACCCGAACGAAGTCGAAAGTATTTCTTTCCTAAAGGATGCCGCTGCAAGTTCTATTTGGGGTGCAAAGGCGGGCAATGGGGTGATTGTTATTACCACCAGGAAAGGAAAGTTAAATACGCCTTTGCAGGTAAACCTGAATGTGGCTTATACACTGGGGGATAAGTCCGACTTATTTTATCAGAACTTAATGAGTACGGCTGATTATATCGATTTTGAGCGGAGTGTGTTCAGTAAGGGGTATTATGATTCGCAAATTAACTCTACTGCACATCCTGCGTTATCGCCAGTGGTAGAGTTGTTGTTGAAGCAACGCAATGGACAGGTAACCACTGCTGATGTGGAGGCACAGCTGAATGCATGGAAAGGAATTGATGTAAGGAATGAGCTATTGAATCGTGTTTACGAACCGTTATTAAACCAGCAATATTCGCTTAGCTTGCAAAGTGGAAGTAAAGCTTATGCCTGGTTGTTTTCGGGCGGGTTTGACCGGAATAGCGATAACTTGACTGAGCGTTTTGATCGCTATAATCTTCGTTACCAGAATAACTGGACGCTTGTTAAAGGACTACAGCTCAATTCAGATTTATACTACACGTATTCGAACAGCCGATCAGGCAAAACGGCTTATAACAGCTACAGTGTGTTGAATACTTCTGGCTTATATCCTTACGCGCAACTGGCCGATGCAGATGGTAATGCATTACCTATTGCTAAAACGTACAGCTTAAGTTATCTGAATACAGCAGGCAACGGCCGCTTATTGGACTGGAAATACTATCCACTTACGGATTATTTACATAGTACCAACACCTTACTTAATCAGGATGTGACTGCTAATTTCGGAATGCGTTATGAAATTTTAAAAGGCTTAACCGCAGAATTAAAATATCGTATTGAACGCCAGTGGATTAATGGCGTGGCGTTGCAGGATGCGAACAGCTTCGAGGCCAGGGATATTGTGAACCGGTTTACGCAACTGCCATCTAGAAATGATGCTGTGTACAAAGTACCTAAGGGTGGTATTAGAACTGAGAATAATTCCCAGTTAAATAGTGAAGATGTGCGCGGTCAGCTCAACTATAACAGAACATGGAAAAATCATAGTGTTGCTACTATTGCGGGTGCTGAGCGGCGTAATATTGTAGGTAGTAGTCAAACATACCGGAAATATGGTTTTCAGGATGAAACCTGGAGGGTTGGTATTGTGGATTACTCCACAGCCTATCCGACTATTGTTACTGGTGGCACACAGTTCATTCCAAATGTGGATGGCATATCGGGTACAACAAACAGGTTTGTATCGATGTATGCAAATGCGGCTTATACCTTTAAAGAACGTTATTTATTTTCATTAAGTGCGCGAAGTGATGCCTCGAACCTGTACGGCGTGAATACCAATGAGAAATGGAATCCTTTGTGGAGCACCGGACTGGGATGGATTGCATCTGGAGAACCATTTTATCACCTCGACTTTTTGCCTTATTTGAAGTTACGCAGCACTTATGGGGTAAGTGGTAATACGGATCAAGGCAAATCAGCATACACTCAAATTTCGTATTCGGATATTAATACCTACACTAATACGCAGACTGCAGTGATTTCGAAGTTTGCCAATCCGGAACTGAAGTGGGAAAAAGTGAAGCAATTTAATGTGGGGCTTGATTTTAAAGTTAAGGGCGAACGATTGAGCGGGAGCATAGATTATTTTGAAAAACGTGCGGTGGATTTATTCGGTACCGATTTACTGGATTACACGGGAGGAGCAGGAAGTAGCATTGTAAAAAATGTAGCCAGTATGAAAGGTAAAGGGGTAGATGTGGAACTGAACAGCCTAAACCTAAATGGTGCATTCAGGTGGACGACGCAGTTGAATATGAGCTTTTATAAAGATGAGGTAACAGATTATTATTTAACGGCCTATAGCGGGAGCACCTTTGTAGGGACCAGTAGCACAGTTGCGGTTACGGGTTTGGTGGGTAAGCCAGTGTATAGCATTTTCTCGTACCGATGGGCGGGGCTTGATCCGGCGACGGGCGACCCGCGCGGCTATGTTAAAGGAGTGGTGAGTAAAGACTATGCGCTGTTAACAGGCAGCGGAACGGCACTGGAAGATCTGGTGTATCATGGATCGGCATTACCCACGCTATATGGTTCGATAGGTAATATCTTTAGCTATAAAGGCCTGAGCCTTACCCTGAGGTTGCTGTACAAGTTTGGCTATTACTTTAGGAAAAATACCATTAGTGACCTGGCTTTGTATAGTGGAAAGGTGGTTAGTGGTGATTATGCAAACCGATGGCAGAAAGCCGGGGATGAAGTTAATACCGACGTTCCTTCTACGGCTTATCCCTACAGCTCAACACGAGATGCTTTTTATGCGGGATCGGTAATTAATTTGGAGAAAGGCGACCACATCCGGTTGCAGTATATCGCTTTGGGCTATGACCTGGAAAAGAAAAAGCTGAATTGGCTTCCGATGAAGGATGTTCATTGCTTTCTGAATGTAAGCAATGTGGGCATATTATGGAAGGCAACCAATTTACAGATTGATCCAGATCAGGCGATGACTGCCATTAAACAAGGTAGGACGTATTCGATTGGATTAAGGACAAATTTTTAAAGGCTATAATGATGAAAAATAAAATTTACTATATCGCAATTGTTTTTGCGGCACTGTTGACGCTTGTCGGCTGCGAGAAGTTTCTGGATGAGAAAACTGTGAAATCGTACACTGTGCCAAGCACGCTGGGGGATTTGCAAGCGCTATTAGATAATCAATCTTTTATGGTTGAACGGGATGCCTCTGCCGGAGAAGTGAGCAGCGGAGATTATTATTTGACTGATGCGGTATGGACGGCATTGAGTTTGGAGAATTACAGGCGAATGTATTTATGGGAGAAGACTTTTATTTTCCAATCGTCTTCCAATGAATGGAATGAGATGTATCGGGCTGTAAACATCACTAATGAAGTGCTTACTGATTTACCCAAGATAGGAAAGCAAGATCAGGAAAGTACCTGGAATAATATTACAGGACAGGCATATTTTCATAGGGGACGACTATTTTATCAGATAGTAAGTTTATGGACAAAGGCATACGACGCACAAACTGCAGCCACAGATTTAGGTGTCCCTCTGCGCTTAAATAGCAATTTCAATGAACAGTCTGTAAGAGCGAGTGTAGCTGAGAGTTACAATCAAGTAATCAGTGATTTGAAAATGGCGATAATTAATTTACCATCTGTTACTTCGACGGCTTTTAGGCCATCAAAAGCAGGCGCTTACGGAATGCTGGCAAGGGTTTACCTGAGTATAAGAGATTACAACCATGCGGGATTATATGCAGATTCCTGTTTGCAATTGCGCTCCACACTATTAAATTATAATAGCATCAATAGTAGTGCAACCTATCCTTTTTCACGCGTTAACACTGAAGTTGTTTCAGAAAGTTATGCGCCAGTACCTACGCCGGTAAGTCCGACGCGGGCGAGGATTCTGGAGGACATTTATGCAATGTATAGTGCCAATGACTTAAGGAAAATAGTTTTTTTTAAAACTAATACCGATAAAAGTTATGCCTTTAAAGGTGGTTATGAGGGGACATCGGGCTTGTTTACCGGCGTTGCAGTTGATGAAATGTACCTGATCAGGGCAGAATGTTTTGCAAGAAATGGTAAGACAAGTGAATGTTTGAAAGATTTAAATACGCTACTGGTTACCCGATACAAAACAGGAACCTATGTGCCTTTAAATGTTACAACAGCGGAACAGGCAATGGATCTGGTGCTTACTGAGCGCCGAAAAGAGCTATTGATGAGGTGTTTACGCTGGACCGATTTGAAGCGGTTGAATAAAGAAGGGATGGGCATAACGATGATGCGGGTTTTGAAAGGGGCCACTTATACTTTGCCCCCTAATGATTCACGTTATGCTTTGGCTATTCCTGAAGATGTGATTCAATTGTCGGGGATTTCTCAAAATCCTTAAATAAAATAGGCTGCACCAATTAACATTGGGCAGCCTATCTCGGTTTCGGCTTGACTTTATTCACTGCGAACTTCTTTTGCATCCAACAACACATCGTTTACTGTTGGATGTGCATCCAAATAGTTTTGCAATGGTGTATTCGTAGTTGGAATCAAGTAGTCGTTAGCTTCAAAGCTAATCCTACATGGCACCTCTCTCTCGGCATTACATTCTGCCACAGACGTTGTACCGTAATTGGCTTCGCTTTTAGCATTGGATAATGGTTGGCCGACATTGAAGTACCAGTTTTGAATGGACAGTTTGTTATTTTCTGCCCTGGTTAACACTTTCGTGTTAACGGTAAACGCACTTGCTGCAAATGCGATTACGATGGCTGTTAAGCCAAAGATGTAATTTCTCATCTTTCTTACAATTTAAATTTAAGTTTGCTATTGAAGGGTAGATCAACTTACCTGCTTCATAGCCTCATTTCTCTACTCAACCAAAACCTGGTTTTGTTGAGCCTGTTAGTGTTCTATTTCTGTTGTACCTCCTTTCTTTTTTCTTTTAAATAAATGTATATGCCCACTATCGGAAGTGTTAAAAAAATCAGATTGAATACCAAATGCATACCTAGCGGCATGTTTTCTATAATGCCACCACAACTGCAAGGCATGTGGCCCAGGATGCCAGCTATTCCAAAACCCACATATAGTGTGAAAGCTAACATGGTGAGTGCGGCTAGCCATAAACCGTATTTCACAAATGGTTTGAACAGTAGCGCAACGATTACGATTTCAATTGGAGGCAAAATGTAAACGAGTGCGTGTGCCAGCTGATTGGGTATTGGTTGGAGTAGCATGGCAGCACGAAAGCGGCTAAAGTCCATCCATTTCGATATGGCGGCATAGGCAAACATGGCTTGTAGCATGGTGGTTATGGTCAATATGTAAGTTATTTTTTTCATTGGTTTTGTTAGTACTAAGGTAGGATGGGTGGGGTTGTTTGGGGGAATCCAAAAGGCAGTTGTTTTAAGGGAATGTGGTGGTTGGGACTGCCTTTTTGTTGGTTTAAACAATGGAGGGATGCCTTCGGCATTATTTTTTTACCACCTAAGACATTTAAGAACATTTTAGATTAATCGGGAACGAATGCCTTCGGCATTATTTTTTTACCATATAAGGAATGTGAGAGCATTTAAGATTAAAAGCTAAAAAGGGGGGATGCCTTCGGTATTTTTATCGGATGGCGCGGATGTGGTTGAGGGTGTTGAGTGACATGCCCAGGAAGGAGGCGATGTATTTGAGATGGATAATGTTTAGCAGATATGGGTGTGTGGCAAGGAGATGGTTATATCGTTCTTCGGCACATAAGTGACTTAGGTTTTGGATGTGATTGGAAAGGTTAACGATTACTTGCTGCAATATGCTGGAGGCGAGGGGTGTGTATTCGGTAAACAACCGGTGTAATTCGTTTAGGTGTACCAAAGGCAGGCTCAATAAGGTGGATGATTCGTTTAATACAACTTTAGTAGTTGTGGGGTGATCACGATCCATTATATCGAATGGGATAATGATTTCGTTGGGATGCCAGAACCAAAATGTTTTTTCTACAATTTCTTCGCCATCACTTATGGTACATACGCGTGCGGAACCGGATAATATGTAGAAGAGACCGGTGTGATATTGGCCTATTTTGATGAGTTCGTGATTTTTTGGATAGTGATGTATTCGTATAGAGGCGCGCAGGAAGTCAACCATGTCGTTAGGAATGGTTTTGAATTGAAAGAGGTAACGAAAGAATGGCTGGAGGTTATCCATATTTTACAATTATTGTGTACCTCCTGATGATGAGTTCGCTCATATGGGATGTGATTTTAAGCCGAATGGACACCCGAACTTCGAACAACAACAGGGGATTATTTTTGGTAGCCTATTTCGATAATTAATTCTCCTTCGGATTCATACGTATCATCGTCACTAACCAGTTCGCGAACTCTGCTTACGGGAATGACAAACTTGCTGTCGTAGGATTTCACTTCAACCACCTCTGGTTTGATGAGAGAAATCTTTAATCGGCCCCGGATTGCAATTGCAGTTTGGGAAGAAAGTTCAGCAAGGAGCTGTGGCTTTAGGGATTTTAGATGCGCCAGTTGTTGCTGGTTCAGGATGAAATTGGAATTCATCCAGTCTGGGAAATCGCTGTGGATTGAAATGTATTCATCTTCGAGTTCCTGATCGGACTTTTGATAAAGTTGGGACTGAAATGCCCCAAAACCATGGTTGTTTAGTGGAAATTTTTCCATAGTAAATGTGATTAGAATTTTAGTAATATCTTAATAGATACAAACATAAATAATGAAAAAGACCCTTTCCAAATGTTTAAAAGGATGTAGGGATAAGTGATATATAAAAATCGGATAACTGATTAACTGTTTTGAAAATTGGGTTTCCGTTTGGCTGGTTTATTGTTTTTGCTCCTAATATGGTTAGTTTTTGGAATGCGTTATATGAAAGGATTTCCGGCTGGATTTTCATCAGTACAGGATCTTACTACCCTTCGCGTGTGGTACGCCTGTTTTTATGTTTTCTCACCGGATCTTGTATTACTGTTCTTGGGGAAAGTATACATGAAATCAGCCTTCATCCGCGGAGGTTTCTTATTGCTGAAGCTGGGAGTTTTTGTATTGCCGCATGTTTGAGTGAGTTTATTCATTACACAACTTATTCTGTGAACGAAAAATTATCATGGAGACAGAATTTTAAGGCGAGATTGCTATGGCAAGGTGTTATATATCCGTTGGTACATACTGTTGCTGCGATACTCCTTGCTGAAATATACTTTTTGCTACTGGAAACCTCTACACGGGCACAGGGGTATTTCGTTTATGATTTCCCTATGGTGGTCTGTTTCCTGCTGATCGTTAACCTGTATTATGTAATTGCAGATTTTGCAGCGATTAAGATGCCAAGGAGAAAAAAGCTACCCAACCATAAGCCGCCACCGCTGCCATTGACCGGCCCCACGGTACCAGCGATGTTCTTCAGCGAGGGGAAAGCTAATTACGTGATTTTGTTTAATGGTAAATATGACGGCTGGGGCAAAAGTTTAAGGGAAACCATTGAGGAGTTGCCACCGGAGTTTTATTTTCAAATTAATAAGGGGCATATTGTTCACCGGGAATTAATTAGTCATTATGAAGAGCACACCTCACTTAGGTTGATTGTGTATTTTTATGAGCCGATGGCCAAAAATCCGGGGATTGTTGTACAAAGGAATGTGAAGGATTTTAAGGATTGGTATGAGGGGGAGGAGTAGGAGTTGAACCACTTGACACTTTTAAGTTCCATTATAAATGGTATCATTAATCAATCAGCGGCCTGTTATCCTCTTTCATATAAAAATCGATCATTAACGAATCGCCTCTGTTCAGCATAATTTTCTTAGTGTTTACATCGTAGTAACCAACCCATATTGCCTTGAGCTTTTGGCTTCCTACTGTTGATTTTAAAGTATAGTTTCCGTCATTATCTGTATTTACTTTCATTGAATCCATTAATGACATGATCCGTACGGCTGGCATTTTCTTCTTTGTTTTTTTATCGTATACTGCACCTGTTATGATTACCGCAGGGTGATCGGTTTTGTATCGTTGGATGGTATATTTTCTATTTACAGTACAAGATGAGATAAGTAGGGTAGCAGAAAGTAAGAGGGCCGCAAGGTATTTCATGATACTACAAATTGCCCTCTAAATATTCTTCCAACTGATTTAATCCAATCGTAAAGCCTTCTTTAAAACCCATCTCTAAGATTTGCTTTACGTCTGCTTCGTTTTCATGAACGATGTTGATGTCGATCATGGTATGTTCATTTTGTGGTGTGAAGGATACTTTCCAACGGGAGCCTGGGAACTGATTGCTAGGCGTGCCGTTTTCATCGCAGAAGGTATCGCTTGCGGTGAATGCTTTTTCGGGATCGATTTGCTGAAAAGTGGATTTGCTAAAATGCTTTTCATTTTCGGGGCTTACCATGGCATAAAACCAGGTTCCGCCTTCGCTAAAGTCGAGCGATTTGGTTTCGGCACGGTAAGGTTTTGGTCCCCACCATTGATCGAGGATTTCGGCGGTGGTCCAGGCTTTCCATAAGGTATCAACAGGTGCTTCGAATACACGCTTAACGTTTAGGGTATTTTTATCAATGGTGAATGTGGTGGTTTGGCTCATAATGGTGGTTTAGTGGTTAGGGGGTTGTTTATTCTTTTGACAGGTATATAAATTGTTTTCCTACTGCTGCGACCTGATTGTTGCCGTAACGAAGCGAAGCTTTATCTGTAATTTCAGCGGAAATTTGCATCTGATTCGCGGTTTCAGTCTCGATTCGCCAGTTGGTATTGCCAGTCATGCTTGGATTATCGATAATGAGCTGGCGACCTTTGCTGGATTGTTTTACGCGGTATGTTGAGGTAGAAGTCTGGCTGTTGGCAATATTCGAGAACTGGATTTCGGTGTCGGTAAAGTTCCAGTAAGATTTAATGGCATCAGCTACCGAATGTCTGACTACTGCGCCAGAGCTGTTATAGAGGATGATGTCGTAGCCACCCGTAGACCATTTACCGCTAAGGGTTGCTGTTGTGGAATCGTCGGATTTCTTTTTGCAGGCAAAGGTTGCCAGGAGCAGGAGGATTAAGAAGGATTTTTTCATCATGATTAGGTTAGATGGTTAAAGTTAAGAAAAAAATTGTTTGCACAAAAGGCATGATAAGGGACTTAAACAATGAGATGTTTGCGCTATGTTTGTTCACCATTTAAGGTATGGAAGGACAAATAAGATGTGGAGTGTAATGCGCAAGGGAGAGGATTGAGGCACCCGAAAGGAGCGGCTAACTGGGGGGTGAGATGGATGCTTTTGATGACATCCATCTCCTGGTTTTAGATTATAACTTTAGCAGGCCGTATTTAAAGCCGAATGCTACCATGGAAGCCATGTTGCGGGTTTTAGTTTTGTTGAGCATGTGCTTTTTATAGGTCTGGACATTTCTCGAAGTGATTTCTAGCTTTTCTGCAATCTCTTCGCTCGTAAGTCCTTCTGCTATTAATTCAAGTATGTAATTCTCTTTTTCGTTTAATCCCATTATAGTTGGGATGAAGGGATCATTATTTTCCATTGCCTATTAGAACCTCGTTTTTTTGATATTGTTTTATGATTAATAACTAGAATAAATACTACAAAACATGAAATTAGTGATTTAGACGATTCTTAAACATATCTAAGCCATAAATATTGTGCCATTAGTACGAAAGGGCTATCGTTAGACGGTTTTAGATAGGGTACATTTGGATGTCAAATTAGGAGCGCTAATTTAACAACGGGATGATGTATTCTGGATGGAATAGATCTAAAGACAGGCCTGAATGCTGATAACATTCAGGCAGAAAAAAGCTTCCAGCAATGGGAGCTTTTTTCGTTTACCGGTATTTGTAATCTTTGCTTTACGTATTTCAGGCTGAGCTTTACATTTTTGGAGCAAGATTAGGTTTGAGCGGTATTTTCACACTGATCATCGTTCCTTTATATTGTTCCATGATCATGGTTCCTTTTAATCTCTCGGCCCGAAGCCTGATGTTTTCAAGTCCCATGCCTTTCCCTTTGCTATTTCCGATATCGAACCCGGTACCGTCATCGCGGAAGCTGATGATCATATGTTCGTTATCAAAATTGAATAAAAGTTTAATGCTGGTAGCCTTCGCATGCTTCAGTGCATTATGCGCTATCTCCTTGATTAAAAGGTAACATTCTCGTTTGCTTTGATTGCTGATATGCAGATCGGGAATGTTCTGATCTATTTCGGAATGGAAACGAATTTCTGTATGCTTAAACAGTTGACGTGTCTGATCTTCAATGAAATAGACGAGGTTGTCCAGCTCATCATTCTCCGTATTGGTGCTCCAGACGATTTCATTGATCTTTTGGGAAATCTCATCGATCATCACTTTGATGTGTTGAATCTCCCTGACATCTGGACGTGTTTTACTGGCATGTTCAGTATATAATTTGATTGCCGTTAGACCCGAACCGATCTCATCATGGATCTCGCTGCTGATTCTTGTGCGCTCCTGACTGATAATTTTTCCCTGCTTGATGAACATTTTTTCGTAGAACTTGCCACTTTTATAATACTTGAAAATGAAAAAAAAGAAGACAAAACCGAGAATTAAAATCAGCCCTGTCACAGTCAAATTAAGGTTGTGTAAAATCGTGATCTTGGTCTGAAGTATCATAGAGGTAAGTTTGCGTTAGATAAAATATTAGACACTATAAGATAAATGAGTAGTATTAATAATACGATTGAATAATGTAAATATATACTGTAAGTATAGATTCTTTATGCTTTTTTGTAATGCTTTATAGTATTTCAAATAGGTTGTATATATGTGTATACCATTGATATAAAAGGACATAACTAAACCTTGTTGTTTATTAAATGTTGTGTACGTTTGTATCGATCCATTTAAAACCTGGATTGTCGTCATCCTTCTTAGGCTAATTTTAGGCCACCGATATAATTGATTTTCAGGTAGTTTAGGTTCTACTTGACTGCACATGTTATAAGGGATAGAATCAAAGTTGTGTTGATGTACGAATGTAATAAAATTTAAACATTAACCTCAATTATTTATGATTTCAGTTTCCATTATCGAAGATCACGACTATTACCGAAACAGCCTTGTGAGCGCCATACAGGAAAGCAAAAACTTCCGTATTAAAGGTGTACATGCATCTGCCGAAGAGGCTATTGAGTTTTTACCGAAAGATTTACCGGATATTGTTATTGTTGATATTAAACTTAAAAATAAGTCAGGTATCGATGTAATCCTGGAAAGCAGGCTAAATCAATGGAATACCCAGTTTTTGATGTGTACAGGTTTTCAAAATGATGAAAAGATTTTTAGTGCACTACAGGCTGGTGCGTCGGGCTACATCATCAAAGGTTCATCGACTGAAGAAATTCATGACGCACTGTTAGACTTGCACCAGGGTGGGTCGCCGATGAGTCCGTTTATTGCACGTAAAGTAATCGGCCTTTTACATCAAAAACCACAGAAAGACCGCAGTAAGGACCTGGGTTTAAGCGATCGGGAACTTGAAGTATTATCGCTGCTCAGTAAAGGACTCTTGTATAAAGAGATTTCAGACTTACTGCTGATCAGTCCGAATACGGTTAAAAATCACTGCAAGAATATCTACAAGCGTTTGCATGTTCAGAATAAAATTGAAGCACTGAATAAATTTAAGCAATACCATTACAACTAAACCACTCACATTTCGGATATCAAGTTTGGCAGTATCCTGAACTGATTACGGAATTTTCACGTCTATTGTTTTACCTATATAACGAAACTCATCTCATGATTAAGCTAGCACACAGCACACCAGTATTTAAGTTAGAAAAAGTAAAAGTTGGAGACGAGGTGATTGATGATTATCAATCGCATGGAAAAGTGGTTAAAGTAATTAAAAAAGCAAAAGATGGCATTGTTGAATTCAGTTTTCACCTGGATACGAAGCAAACCATTTTCATCATGAGTAAAGCCGTGTAATCTGCACTGCTTTTTTATGTTTTTGCAGAATTACAATGGAAGAACTACTAGAAAGCAGGTAATTATACTGGATTTCGATTTATTCTTCTGATATATAGTTAATTAGGCGAGGAATTGGGTAGCTTTGCACCAAATCCTCCCGTTATGCTTAAAATGTCTTCATCAATCATCGTATTTTCATGCGTAGCACTTACGCTATTTTCAAACGGATGTAAGCGAACTATCGCTACCGATTCTGAAACTTTTTCTCCGGACAAAACACTGTCTCTGACCGAGACATCAGGCTCAGGTGTTGCCTTTAAGGAATATCTTGGTATTAATGCCTTTGAATGGGACCTGGCCTCGGAATCGGCACATGAGCAGATTGACCCTTCGCGACTTGAAACCATTAAGTCTTTTAGCGGAATGCGACATTACCTCGACTGGGAACGCATAGAGCCAGTTGAAGGTGCATTTTCTTATAGCCCCGCACACAATGGTGGCTGGGATTACGACCTCATTTATCAAACCATGAAAAACGCGGGTAAGTATGTGCTGGTAGATTTAAAAACCTGCCCCTCGTGGTTGCTAAATTCTTACCCGGCAAACTTGAGGGATGCAGAAAATGTACCCGCCCCATATGGTCTGGATCGTTCTAAACCCTTGAGCTACATCAAACAAGCCCGTGCTGCTTTTCAGCTTGCGGCGAGATACGGCACCAACAAAAATGTAGATACCGCATTGTTGCTGATCGATCCAAGCATCCGCTGGACAGGCGACCCCAAGAATACAAAAAAGATTGGTTTGGGTACCGTAAATTATATAGAGTGTGATAATGAAAGGGACAAGTGGTGGAAAGGCGAGGGGACAAAACAGACTGCAGAGGAATATGCTGCCAACCTATCGGCATTTTATGATGGTGATCAGGGACGTCTGGGTAAAGGTGTTGGCGTAAAGAATGCCGACCCGAATATGATTGTTGTAATGGGCGGACTGGCTGATCCAAATCCTGAATACGTAGAAAAATTGATTAACTGGTGCGCTGCCAACAGGGGGAGGAAAGCGAACGGGCAGATAGACCTTTGTTTTGATGTGATCAATTATCATCTGTATGCTAATGATGCAACTACAGTTTATGCCACTGCAACCAGAGGCGTAGCGCCCGAACTTTCAAACCTTAGAACTGTAGCAGATAAATTTTCTTCCTTATCAAAAAGCAAAGCAGCCAACATTCCGGTTTGGGTAACAGAAACCGGCTACGATGTTGGTGAGCATACGCCGCAACGGGCGATAGCCATTGGCAACAAAAGTTCGCAGGTAACCCAGGCCGACTGGAACCTTCGTACCGCGCTTTTATACGCCAGAAGTGGTATTTCTAAATGTATTTTCTATATGCTGGAGAATGTGGATGTAAACAGCTGGACGCAATATACTTCATCAGGGTTTGTTAATCCCGACCGCAGTAAAAGACCTTCGGCCGACTACTTTCTCCAAGCCAATAAACTTTTAGGTGAATATTTTTATCAGAGCAGCCTCAGCAATGATCCCAACGTTGATGTGTACGCTCTTAACGGGAAAAAGATGTATGTCCTTTCTATACCTGACCAAACAGCGAGAACGGCCACGTACGAACTCAATTTAGGCAGTGCTACACAGGCTGTTATTTACACCCCGGCAACCGGACAAGCTGAAATGAGCAGCAGGGTGGTGGATACACAAAACGGCAAGATACAAATCACCGTTACGGAAACCCCCGTTTTTGTAGCTGCAAAATAGTTTGTTTATGATCCAAAACGATGCTCAATTGGGTCGTAAAGTCGATATTATCACCGGTTTAGTCGTTTTTTGTTGGTAGTTAAGGGCTATTGAAAATGGCTGTTTTTTACAATAGTTTTGTTGAAATATCGAACCTTTTCCTGTAAGTAATTATGGAGGCAGGTAAGAAATAGTTTCAATGAAAATATGACCAAAAAAAGCGATGATTAAACTGAGAGGCAAGTTACTCTCGGATGGGATTTTTCAAGACTGGGAGGATAATAAAGGCAATTTCAAATCGAGAATGATTATGATATTGTTCAGGTTATCTTCTTTGATTTACCGGCATAAAGTCTTGAGATATCTGTTTTTCTGGTACCTGCTGATTTATAAATTCTTCATTGGATGGGTAATGAATGTAGGTATAAACTCGAGTGCCAAGATTGGCAAGGGCCTGAAAATTCAATATGGCTTCGGTACGGTTATCGGCAGCAGAACGGTAATCGGCACCAATTGCAACCTGCGTCAGCTCACCAATATCAGTTGTAAAATTACAGAACATGGTACTCCCAGTGCTTCGCCCGTGATTGGCGATAATGTGGATATTGGTGTAAATGTAGTGATTATAGGGGATATCAGGATTGGCAACAATGTGATTATTGGTGCGGGATCGGTGATTACAAAAGATGTGGATGATAATTCGGTGATGGTTGGCAACCCAGCTGTGGTATTAAAAAAAAAGTATAGTTTTCCAGTTTAGCCCTATCGGGCTATTGTTGGCTCAGGCTTCAAATTAGACCTTTACAGAGATTTAGAAAAGTAGTATATGATGTGGAATATGCATCTGTTTGTCTACAACTTTTAAGTATAAATTTATGAAAAGACTCCTACTCAACAGCATCAAAAAGAAAGCCAGCAAGAAGCACATTTTAATTGTGGATGGTGGTTTAAACTTAGGTAAACTGCTGAATTTTATTTTGTCGTCGGAATACCGGTTAACGATAAAAACCAATGGTATTGACGCGTTGAGCTGGCTGGAGGAAGGGAACGATCCGGACCTCGTTATCTCCAGTTTAAGAATGCCTTATTTTGACGGGAGCTTGTTTATCCAGATTTTAAAACTGAGTGGCTTATACCGCAATACGCCGGTGATGTTATTATCGGGAGAGGAAAACCTGGAGGAGAAAGTGAAAGAAATGACTTTTAAGGTTGACAGCTATATGGAGAAACCTTTTAACCCGACGCTATTGAAGAACCAGATCAATAGTTTAATTGCCTAATGTTAAACACTTTCAGCGACCTGCAGATTACCAATGTAAAAGCGGTCTATTCAGGAAACATCCTATCCAGTGTAATGCCGGTATATATTGGTGAACACTTTAAACATTTACAATTTATCGCAGATTTTGATGTATACATCGCCCATCAAACCTTTTTAAGTCTGCCTGATGTGATGATGATTGAAGTGGATGATGAGGGAAAGTGCTTTGAAAAAGTAATGCTTATCAGAAATCACCCGGTACTAAAGCGTTTAATTATCATCCTGATCGGAACTGAAGATAATGCCGCCTACAGGCGCAGATCATTGGAGCTCAAAGTAAACGATTACTATATCTATCCTTTTCCTACTGCAGATTTTGTATCGAGAATTGGCTTCCTGGTGAAATTCAGGTCTGTTAAACCGAACATCCTTCAACTGGAAGCGGAAATGAAAGATACGTACCGGATGCCTGTGAGCAAAAGGGTATTTGACATTGTGGCTTCGTCGATAGCGTTACTGATCCTTTCGCCTTTGTTTGTGGCGGTTGCCATACTGATTAAGCTGGAATCGAAAGGTTCGGTGGTTTACAAAAGCAAAAGGGTGGGCGCAGGCTACCGGATTTTTGATTTCTACAAATTCAGATCGATGCGGAGTGATGCTGACCAGATGGTGCAACAACTTGCCGACCTGAATCAATATGCCAACGAAGGCAATAAAAACGGAAAGTCGGCTTTTGTTAAATTTTCTAACGACCCCCGGATTACCCGGGTAGGCAAGATTTTACGGAAAACCAGCATAGACGAGCTTCCACAGCTGATTAATGTGCTGACTGGCGACATGTCGCTGGTAGGAAACCGGCCATTGCCGCTTTATGAGGCAGAACAGCTGACCACCAATAAATGGTCTACACGCTTTAATGGCCCGGCCGGACTTACCGGATTGTGGCAGATTAGCCGCAGAGGTAAAAAAGACATGTCGGAAAGTGAACGTAAGGAGCTTGATAATTACTACGCGAACCACTATTCTATTTTCCTGGACTTTAAAATAATTCTAAAAACCATACCGGCACTGATTCAAAAAGAAGATGTGTAATACAAGACCGATTAATTTTTTTAAAAATGAGATACCTATTTAAGATTACCACTTTATTGATGTTGCTTTCGTTTACAGGCGCTTATGCACAAGAATCGATGCTGACTGAGGTTAATGCTTCAGATATAGAAACCTATATCGCCCTGGCGAAACAGAACTATAGCAAACGTAAAGTGCAGCAGGCACTTACTGAGAGTGCCAAAGCGGGAGTACCTATGGCACAGGTATCGTACCTCGACATCTTTAACGTGTCATACATTTATCGTCCGGAAGGGAAATCGGCTGTAGACCTGGTGAATCCATATAATGTTAATGGTTTACAGGCTGGTATCAATATCAATATCGGAACACTGCTACAGAAACCTTTTATGGTGAAGAAAGCTAAAGCAGAATACAAGGTTGCACAGTTGCAGGAACTTGACTTTGACTATCAGCTCACTACCGAAGTAAAAAGACGCTATTATGATTACCTGGAACAGAAAACCCAGCTGAAGGTGGTTACCCAGCGTGCGGTTGACAGCAAAGGTGTTGCGGAAAGCCTGAGAAGTAAGTTTGAACGGAGCAGCGTTACACTCGATGTTTATAACCAATCGAGAATTGAACAGGCAGAGGTGCTTACACTCAAGATACAAACCGAAACCAACTACCTCAAAGCAAAAGCAATGCTGGAAGAGATTATAGGGCAAAAGATACAGGAAGGTAAATAGAGATACACATGGATTTTAAATCATTTTTACAACATGCCAATCGCAATAAATGGCTGATCATCGGGATTCCTGTAGCGGTTATTGTGATTACTTTCTTTTTGGTGAACCGTTTACCAAAACAATATGAATCTGAAGCGCAGGTATCGACTGGTTTACTGGATCCTTCTAAAAAAGTGATCAGCAATGAAACCGTAGACTGGTTTACTACCAATCAGCAGTTTTCGAACCTGGTGGAGAAATTCACCATGAAGAAGATGATGGATATCCTGACCTACAAGCTTATTATTCATGATCTGGAAAATCAGAAGACGAGCTTTAAACCCTATCCGGAGCTGGTAGAAAACTGGAGCCAAACCGAAAGGCAACAGGTATTGGATTTGTTTAAAGCCAGGCTAGCTGCCAAAGCAGTGCTGACGCTTGATGACGACAAAGGAAAATATCCGTTTTATACCATAGCGGAAACAATGGGCTACTCGGAAGAGGACCTGAATAAACACCTGGATGTTTCTCATTCTGGGAATAGTGATTTGATTACGGTTAAATATTTATCTGAAAGTCCGGTATTAAGCGCTTATGTGGTGAATACCTTGTCTTCGGAGTTTATCAGTAATTATAGTACGGATGTTACCCTTAACCAGAATTCTTCTGCCCGAATTCTGGATTCTTTGTTACAGGGCAAGAAAACACAAATGGACCTGAAAAACGAACAGCTTTCGAAGTTCAGGAAAACCAAAGGCGTTTTAAACCTGACAGAGCAATCGGCTACGGTTTATAATCAGATTTCGCTCTATGAATCGCAACGTGCGGAAGCCATGCGGGTGATTCAATCGAACGGTGGTGCTATCGCCACCATCGAAAGCAAACTGAGGGGCAGTGATAAATACATCAATGGCAGCAGCCGTGCCGACAACCGGGAAATTATTGACCTGAAAAGACGTTTGCAACTGGCAAATAATGCTTTTATTGATGGCGGATTTAAACCTTCAGACCAACGCAGGATAGATTCGCTTAACCGGATTTTAAGCTCGAGAAGCGCTGTAAACGCTGACGAGAATGTGATTAACACGGCTTCTTCGAAACAAGACCTGGTACAGCAGAAGCTGGCACTGGAAATTGCCTTGCAACAGGCTCGAAGCAGTATCCGCTCCATTGATTCGGAACTTTCGGTGCTGCGCTCGCGTTACAGCGGGATGGTACCTTTTGATGCCGATATTCAAAATTATGAAAGAGATGCTGAACTGGCGACTAAAGACTATATGGCTGCATTGGATCGGTTCAATCTGGCTAAAACAGATCAGAAGCTGGGTTTGAACCTCAAGATTGAACAGGTTGGTTTACCCGGCAATCCGAAACCTTCTAAAAAGGTTCTATATGTTGCCGGTTCAGGAATTGGTTCGCTTTCGCTTTGCCTTGGCTTTATCTTTCTGCTGGTGGTTGCCAACACATCCATTACCAATGCTAAGCAACTTGAAGCCGCCACACAATCTGTTGCGATAGGAAGCTTGAACAGCATCGGCAATAAGGAAGTGAATCCCCGCGATATCTGGAACGACAAAAGTGACAATGATAAGTTCACAGTTTACAAAGAACAAATTCGTTCGCTGAGGTTTGAAATATTTAATCAGATGGAGCTAGACCAGAGTAAGATTCTGGGAATAACGAGTTTAAAGGCTAAAGCTGGTAAAACATTTATCGCTTACAGTCTGGCTTATGCCTTTGCCTTAACGGGAAAGAAAGTGCTGCTGATTGCAGACGAGCAATCGAAACAGCTGAGCGATGAAACCGGTTTAGTGACCAGTCAGAGTTTTCATTCGTTTTTGGTAAAAAAGGAGTTCCACACCGAAGATTTGATCACGGTTATGAATAAAAGCAGTGAAAGAAATTCACTACTGGAGATTCAGAATGTGGTGAGCCTGAGAAATGGATTTGATGTTTTAAAGAAAGAGTTTGATTATATCATTATTGATATCAACAGCCTGGCTGATGTAAATATTTCGAAAGAGTGGCTTTTGTTTACCGAAAAGAACATCGCTGTTTTTGAGCATAACACCAGTATCAGCGATCAGGAGCAAGGCCTGGTAAGATACATTAAAGAACAGCCAGGATTTTTAGGATGGATTTTGAATAAAGTTGTTTAACCGCATCTATAAGGATTTACAAACGCGCCGATGCAACGATTTTTGTTTTATTTTTTAATTGCCTATTGCTTTCTCTTCTTCATTATATCAAGAGAAATCGGTGGTTTGCCGGTGGGGCTTTTTATTGACTGTGTGCTGGTGGTAATTTTCATCTGCACATTAATTACCAGCAAAAAAGAAAACTGGGAGAGGCTGCACACAGGTATTTTTTATGCGTTGCTCATCTGGCTTGGGGTAAGCTTACTTGAGGGTTTTAATCCGGGAACAAGTTTAGCCGGTTGGATCAATGAAATCAGGAGTACGGCAGTTTATCCCTTTATGATTGTGATGCTGGGTTTACTCACTTTTAAGTCGGAGAGGGAACTGGATATCTTTATTATTCTGATCATCGGACTTTCTACGCTGGCCACCATCAACGGTTTTAAGCAGCTTCATTTTGGATTATCGAAAGGGGAACAGGTATTTCTTGAAGAAAACGCCAGCACCCACCTGTTATGGGGCAGGTTAAGGGTATTCTCGTTTTATAGTGATGCCGGACAATTTGGTGCCTCACAGGCACATATTGGCTTAATGGCGCTGATGTTTGCCCTTGCGCCTATTAAAACCTGGAAACGGATATTGCTTGGTTTATGTGGCTTTATCAATATATATGGCATGCTGATCTCTGGAACAAGGGGAGCTTTGTTTGCCATTGTAATTGGCTGTTTAGTGGCGATTATCTTAAGTAAAAACTTTAAAGCGCTTTTTGTGGGTGGTATGCTGGTTTTAGGTTTACTGGCCATTTTGAAATTTACACACCTGGGCGATAGCAATTACCAGATTTACCGGTTGAGGTCGGCATTAAACCCTGAAGATGCTTCGCTGAATGTGCGTTTCATCAACCAGCAAAATATCAAAGCTTACATGGCCGATTTACCATTTGGTGCAGGGCCGGGGGTAACAGGCTATTACGGGAAACTTTATAATGCGGATAAATACCTGTCTACCGTTCCACCCGACAGTTATTTTGTGAAGGTGTGGATGATGTACGGGGTGGTGGGTTTAACCATCTGGTTCAGTGTAATGATGTATATTATCGGGAGTTGTTGCGGGATGGTTTGGAACATTGAAAATAAGATTTTAAAAACCAAGCTGATTGCCCTTACTGCGGGTGCGGCAGGTATATTATTTTGCAGTTACGGAAATGAGGTAATTAACCTGATGCCTACTTCAATAGTGGTTTACCTGTCGTGGGTATTTGTTCATCAACATAAACTAATGGAAAAGGCTGTTGCCCGGCCCATTTTAATTTAATACCATGCCATTTGAGATATTTATAATTCCCGGGATTTTGTTTTTTGGTCTTGCGTTTTACAAGGCTTACACTGCTCACAAAATAAAAGAAGATAAACCATGATCATACATTATCTATGGCTGATTTTACAATTTTTTATCGGATATAATCTGGTATTGCCCATTTTACTTTATGTAGTTTACCTCCTGGTGCCTTCTGCAAAAGAATCCCGGAGAGTTTCGAAAGACTATGATTACGGGATCATTGTGACGGCTTATCAACAGGTTGATTTATTGCCGGCAGTGGTACAATCCCTGTTATCTTTAAATTATCAGCACTATACCATATATGTGGTGGCAGATAACTGCGATGTATCGGGACTTTCATTTGATGATGACCGGGTAGTGGTATTGCGCCCTGAACAGGTGCTGGCGAGTAACACCCGATCTCATCTATACGCGATAGCCCATTTTATTCGTGAGCACGAGCTGATTACGATCATTGATAGCGATAACCTGACTGACCCGGAATACCTAAACGAAATGAATGTGTTGTTTGAACTTGGTTACGAAGCAGTACAGGGGGTGCGGAAAGCAAAATCTTATGATACAGCTATCGCAGCGATGGATGCCGCACGAGACTACTATTATCATTTTTTTGACGGGGAATTATTGTTCAAACTGGGCTCATCTGCCACACTTGCGGGTTCGGGCATGGCTTTTAAAACTTCGTTATATCTGGACTGTTTTAAAAATTATGATTTAGAAGGCGCAGGTTTTGATAAGGTACTTCAAGCCAAAATAGTGGGAATGAATAAGAGGATAGCATTTGCACCCCAGGCTATAGTATACGATGAAAAGACCGCCAATTCTACGCAGTTGGTTCATCAACGTTCAAGATGGATTAATACCTGGTTTAAATATTTCGGACTTGGACTATCAGTACTGATTAAAGGGTTTAAAACGTTGAGCTGGAACCAGATATTGTTTGGTACTATATTGGTGAGACCACCATTGTTTATTTTTATTTTGCTCTCCGTAATCTGCTTCGCTGCAAATATATTGATGGGCAGTTATATGGCCATTACCTGGTTTGTAGCTTTATTGTTGTTTGTAACTGGTTTTTATATTGGCTTACGCCATGGTAAAGCTGATCAGAAAATATTCCGTTCCTTGTTAAATATTCCCGCATTTATGTATCTGCAGGTGTGTTCGCTTCTGAAAATCAGAAATGCGAATAAACGATCAGTAGCTACCGTACACGTCATTCCCTCATTAAAAGGTGAGGCTAAAAGCTAAGGTTTGAAAAATCGAAATATTATTATCGTAGGGCAACAAGCCTGGGATACCGAGATTGGTAGCAATTGCAAAAATATTGCAGTGGAGTTTTCAAAACACAACCGTGTTCTTTATATCAATCCGCCACTTGACCGGATTACTAAAATCAGGCGTTCGAATAACGCCGGGGTAAAAATGCGTTTAGACGTGATTGCCGGCAAACAGGAAGGGCTACAGCAGATTAACAATAACCTGTATACGCTTTATCCGGATTGCTTAATTGAATCAATTAACTGGCTGCCCTTCGACACTTTATTTAACGTTTTTAACCGCCTGAATAACCAGCGGTTTTATCGGGCCATTAAGCCTACGATAGACGCACTCGGTTTCGAAGATGTGATTCTGTTTAACGACAGTGATATTTTCAGGAGTTTTTACCTGATTGATTTTCTGAAGCCTGCTTTCTCTGTGTATTATTCGAGGGATAATATGATTGCGACCACCTATTACGAGAGGCATGGTACAAGCCTGGAACCCAAGCTGATTGCTAAAAGCAATATCTGCGTAGCGAATTCGGAATTTCTTAAAGATTATTGCGCTACCTATAATCCTAATGCTTTTTATGTTGGGCAGGGATGCGACTTTGAACTTTTTGATGAATATCTGAACAGCAAAAAGGATAAAATAAAGGGAGATTTTGTTGGACCCGTAATTGGTTATGTTGGTGTACTTACCTCTGCACGCCTGGATATTAGTTTAATTGGTGCAATTGCCAAAGCCAAACCTGAGTGGAACATCGTGCTGGTTGGACCTGAAGATGAAGATTTCTTAAACAGCGAATTACATCAGCTGCAGAATGTACACTTTACCGGTCCAAAGCCTGTAACTGATTTACCGGTATATATTGACAGCTTCGATGTATGCTTTAATCCGCAGGTGGTAAATGATTTGACAATAGGTAATTATCCTAGAAAGATTGATGAATACCTGGTATTGGGCAAGCCGACAATTGCAACGGCTACAAAGTCGATGCAGGCATTTAAACATTATGTTAGCCTGGCCGGTTCGTTAAAAGAATATATTGATGGCATACACCAGTTGTTATCAAACAACAATGCTGAACTTATAGCAAGAAGAAAAGCTTTTGCCAGATCACATAGCTGGGAACGCTCGGTAAAGGAGATTTACGAATCAATAGGCGTTTAAGAGGCAAGGAAGAAAGCGGGAAGGAAGGAAAAAAACGCCGGATTTAGTCCGGCGTTTATGGCATCTGCTTCAGGGGCTTTTGAGTTACAATATCGAAATTATATTTAAATTGTCTGTACACATAGCGGATCATGCTGATCAGGAGCCCGTTACGTTGTTTCCAGTTTTCCCTCTGCATGGTACTTGGCTCTTCAGCTGAGTTTTTCTGTGAGAGGAGGTTAGCAAAATCTTTATAGAATAAACCTTTTCCTTTGTGCTGCAGGAAGGATATGCACATGCTATACTCTGTTGCGTCGCCTTTGATACCTTCGGGATAGCGGCCGAATTTGGTGAAGAAAGCGGAGCGACGTAAATGAGGGTGATCGGTATAAAAATAGATTTTCCTGTAATCTGCGGCTAAGGCCGGTACATACATTTCATCAAAATTTTCATTGTACGACTTTAAGTAGGCATATGGGTAATAGGCATAGAACTTAACGATGTCGAGTTCAGTTCTGTTTTCCATGATGACCAACGCTTCGGCAAAAGCGGTCGGAAACAGATCAGCTGGCTCGAAGTCTTCCTGAATATAAAGCGTAAATGGCTTATTAACGGCATCCTGGCCTTTATTGAGGTTGTTGCCCAGACCGCGGTTCGTAGGTGCTGTTACCAGCAGAAATCCATATTCTTTCTGAAGTTCAAGAAGGTTTTTTGCGTGTTCGGACTTGCTTCCGTCATCGGAAACCACTATCTGGCCGAATACACAGTTCAATTGCCGGAATCTTTGCAACAGGTTCTTTAAAGAATGACTTCTGTTGTAATGGGTAATGAGTAATGAAACCTGAGGAAAAAATACCATATTGCTTTGTTAATATCTAATTATTCGCCCGGAACATTTTTAGTGTCATGTGGCTTCATTGCCGTTAAAAAAGAGAGCGACTTGGCAGATTCGATCTTTAACCTGTTCCATAAGGCTTTTGAATAACTGCCATCGCGCTGTAATGTGCGGGGAGCAGTCCATGCCCTTGCTTTATCTCCTTTAACCTGTTTCACCTGGCCGTATTTCATCAGGTCGAAAGCCATTTTACCATCATCCCCTCTAAAACGGGTCATGATGTGACCAATTTCGAGTCCGTATGCTTTCACATAGCCCATGCTGATGCCATAGGCATTAAGGTAAGGACGTTTCAGGTGACGGAGTTCCGAGATTACATCTTTCATTCTTTCGAGCATATAAAGTTTCCAGCGGGGATATCCTTTTTCAGGGATGAACGAGTAGCGCCCGTATACACAGGAAACATTATCCTGTGAGAGTGATTCGAGCATATCATCTACCCAGCAGGCGGGGTAAACGCAGTCGGCATCGGCAAGGAGGATGTATTTCCCTCTGGATTGTTCAAGCCCCATTTGCCGTGCAGGCCCCCAGCCTTGAATGGGCTGAAAGTAGTTGCGGATGTTAAGCTTATCTAACGTAGTTTGCGTACCATCGGTAGAATTGTTGTTGATGACAATAATTTCGATGCTATACCTGGATTTTAGATCAGCCAGGCTGGCGACATTCTTTAGTATATTGATTTCCTCGTTCCATGCGCCAATGACGATGCTCACATCGGGCTCGCCTTTGGTCAGCGTATCAAGCTTTGAATTAATATCGTTGAATATCTGATCGGGTACCTCTGCTACTTTAGTGTAGTCAAATTTGTATTGCTGAACCCAGGATGGTATGCTGAACATGGTTGTCATGATTTTTAGCTTTTAATGAGATAATTTTTTATCGGGTTTAAACCCGTTGAAGACAAATCTTTTAATTTCCAGGAAACTATTGGTATAGCTTTCCACAATTGAAAAGCGCTTATAGCCTCTGCTAATGTGGTAATAGGAAATGATGGTTCCCACAAGAATCGGAATAAATGTACCTGCTACCAATCCATATATGTTTCCAAAGAAATAAATCCCTCCGAAATCGGTGGCTACATTGATGATCACCATAATGATGACCTTATATAAATTGATTTGAGGCTTGTGAATGGCATCAAGAGTTACACTCATGAATCTGTCGGCCGGGTAAAGCAGTGCAATTGTTGCACTGATCCTGAATATATTCACCGCTATGGATCCGGCTTCGGTACCATTGTACTTGCCACCACCAATAATGGCTAAGGCGTAGCCGGCGAAGATGTATGTGCCAATTAGGAAAGGAATGAGACCAATGGTGATGATACCAATGTATTTACCCATTGTTGAAATGAGTTTTTCCTTGTTGCCCTGATTGAAGGCGCTTGACAGTGCAGGCATGGCTGTTGCTACAAAGCTGCGCAGGGGTATTTCGACTACCTCCATTAGCCTACGGCCCAGGTTGTATACGGCAAGGGCCGAAGGACCCAGCATGAAGTTAATCACGAAGGTATCGGTAACGCCGAAAAGGCTGGAACTTATTGAAGTGCCTACCGTGTATTTACCAAAATTGAAAATCTCCCGTGTACTTTCTCTTGTGCGATGCGAGAAGAACCTGATGCCCGACCAGCCCAGCAGCATGCAGAAAATGCTTGTGATGGCGCTGGCTGCAATGTTAATGTACATTAAATTGACGAGGTTATTTTGCCTGGTAAAAATGAGAAAGCCTACGCACAAAATGAGAAAGCTTACCTGGAATACGCGGATATACAACAAGCGACCGAACTTTAAATCGCCCTGTGCAATGCACATCGTCACGATCATCGGTAATGATGCCATTAGATTAAAGGCGTAGAATTTTGCAAAAAAGACCAGGCTTTCGTCCTTGATCAGATAAACAATAAACAGGAGCGGAATGCTGAGCAATAAAAGGATAACGGTGGTGGCCGTAGCAATGTACCAGGTTGAACCAATTACTTCGCGGCCCCGCTCGGGTGAGGCACCGGCATAAAACTTGACAAATGCGGTAGATAAGAAACCCTGGCGAAAGGTATCAAGAAAGGAAAGCATAGACTGAAAAAAGAACCAGATGCCTATTTCTTTAATGGACAAAGAACGATAAAGAATGGCGGTTAACAGAAAGGTTAATACCGACATGCCTCCCGTACCCATCAATGACAGAAAATGTATGTTCTTAAGCTTGGATAAAATCTTCATCTAACGGGGATTATTCGTTCTTTTACGTTTAGGTTGGGGGAATGTGAATAGATTACTGTGCCGGCTGCTTGACTTTACTGAAACTCTCGAGAAAGATCCGTTCTATCCACCTGTCCATTGTGAATTCCTTCTTTCGTGGCAGGGGTGAGTTATCTTCAATGAAATTTTTATCCAGACTGATATTTTCAATGTCTATAATAGCAATCTGCCTGGGATCAAATATGCTATCCTGGGCTACCCATTTGTTGGTGGTAATAACCTTTTTACCGGCACCCAGTGCATCTAGTACCCGCATGGCCATTCCAGATTGTTTTGCGTTGCTTACATCAATAATTGTTTTCGCATTTGCCAGGTTGGCTATGTAATCTTCCCGGGACATCTTGGTAAGTTTGATCAGTTTCCAGTCGATTTTAACGCCCTTTAGTCTTTCGATGATATAATATCTGATCGGCATATAAAAATGCGATTTCAGAGAATAGTTGTTGGCCTTTGCATAAGCAATGAACTTTTGAAGTCCTGCATATCTTTCAGGAAGATAAGAGCCGAAATAAAACAGATCATACTTTTGTACATTACTTTCGTTTTGCTGCCCAAGCGCCTTAATTTCGTCGGTATAAAACGTTGGAGAATAGGCTAGTTGCGGGTAGTCACTTACATCTTTATAATCGAAAGATAACGTCACATCAAATTCGGGCAATATGTTGTAATGTGTGCTCGTATTAATGAAAGGACTGTTTGCATTTGAATCCCACTGATAATTGATCAGTTTAAGTGATGGGTTTAATTCTTTTAACTTTTTTACAAACCACACGGGCATCTTAAAACCACGGATGACAAGGAAATAATCATATTCCCTTTCCATGATTTGACGGAGAACCCGTTTATAGTGCAGTTCCTGATAGGCCTCCAGATTAGAAGGACTCAGGCGATTGATAATGCCATACAGGATACTGGTATCTCTTTCGGGAAAATAATCTACCCGGGCACCATAGCTTGATTCGAGCTTATCGATAAGCTGCTGATGATAGTAGTAAAATTTTACCCCGATATACAGGATGTTCTTATTACGTAATTCTGGTCGGGCTGTCACTTCTGTATGATTTAGCATTGCACTTTGAGATAAAATGATCAGGATGTAAGCTCTGCCTGCGCAATGTGATGCGTGTTGTACTTTGAGAAATCTTTATGTTCGGTTTTCTGCAGGGCGTCTTCAGGTAATTGTTTAAAGTACTTGTAGGTAATTCGTAAGCCTTCTGCACGACCAACCAGGGGCTCCCAGTTTAACAAATCGCGGGCTTTAGTAATATCGGGGCGCCGTTGTTTAGGGTCATCCTGAGGGAGTTCCTTGTAGATGATTTTCTGCGTAGTGCCGGTTAATTTTATGATCTCCTCACAGAACTGCTTAATGGTGATTTCATCAGGGTTGCCGATATTTACCGGCTGGCTGTAATCGCTGTGGAGAAGTCTGTAGATGCCCTCGATCAGATCGTCGACATAGCAGAAGGAGCGTGTCTGGCTGCCATCACCAAAAACGGTTAAATCTTCACCGCGTAGCGCCTGACCGATAAACGCAGGCAGTACACGACCATCGTTTAGTCTCATTCTTGGTCCGTAGGTATTGAAGATCCTCACGATGCGGGTTTCTACGCCGTGGAAGGTATGATATGCCATGGTGATGGCTTCCTGAAAACGTTTGGCTTCATCGTAAACACCTCTCGGCCCAACCGGATTTACATTGCCCCAGTATTCTTCGGGCTGAGGGTTTACGTTGGGATCGCCATAAACTTCAGAAGTAGAAGCAATCAGCATGCGCGCATTTTTTGCTCTGGCCAGGCCAAGCAGGTTGTGTGTACCCAGAGACCCCACTTTGAGCGTTTGTATCGGGATTTTAAGGTAATCTATCGGACTTGCAGGCGATGCGAAATGCAGAATATAATCCAGCTTTCCGGGAATGTGTACAAATTTGGAAACATCGTGGTGGTGAAACTCAAAGTTCGGTAATGCAAACAGGTGTTCAATGTTTTCAATATTTCCGGTAATGAGGTTATCCATGCCTATGACATGGTAACCTTCTTTTATGAAGCGGTCGCAAAGGTGTGAGCCTAAGAAACCTGCTGCACCGGTAATCAGGATGCGTTTTGCTGATGTATTTCCGGATTGGTTGTGCTGTACTGGTATGTTGTTGTCGATCATTATTCGTGGCCTCCGACGTAAATTGTTTCTTCAGTATCAGACTGGTTAACCAGTTGGCGACCAATGCTGTTATAATAATAGCCTAAGCCATTCATTTTCTCCAGGTCGAACAGGTTCCGCCCATCAAAAATGACTTTTTCTTTCATCAGCGTTTCGATCATTTCAAAATCTGGATTGCGGAAAAGTGACCATTCTGTAGCGATAAGTAAAGCATCAGCTGCATGTAGCGCTTCGTACTGGTCTTTGGCGTAGCCGATTTTATCGCCGAAAAGTTGTTTTACGTTTTCAGACCCTTCAGGATCGAAAACGGTTACGGTAGCGCCTTTTTTAAGTAGTGATTTGATGATATAAAGTGCCGGAGCTTCTCTGATATCGTCGGTTTCAGGTTTAAATGACAATCCCCAGATGGCGAAATGCTTTCCATTGAGATCAAAATCATAGTATTGAAGGACTTTATTTACCAGAACAAGCTTTTGTTTTTCGTTTACCTGCATCACGGATTTCAGGATTTCGAAATTGTACTGATGTTCATCTGCGGCTTTAACCAGTGCCTGAACATCTTTTGGGAAGCAAGATCCACCGTAACCAATACCAGGGAAGAGAAAACGTTTTCCGATTCTTTCATCGGAGCCTATGCCTTTCCTGACTGCATCAACATCTGCACCTGCGAGTTCGCATAGGTTTGCAATTTCGTTCATGAAGGTAATCTTTGTAGCCAGGAAAGCGTTGGCGGCATATTTGGTTAGTTCTGATGATTTTTCGTCCATAAAGATGATTGGATTTCCCTGACGTACGTAAGGGGCATATAACTCTGTCATGAGTTTTTTTGCTCTTTCACTACCGGTACCGAGTACAACACGATCGGGTTTCATGAAATCTTCTACCGCAACTCCCTCTCTTAAAAACTCAGGATTGGAAACCACATCTACCTCAATGGTGGTATGTTGTTCAAATATTGCTTTTACTTTAGCAGCTGTGCCCACTGGAACAGTTGACTTATTTACAATCACTTTGTAATCGGTAATCAGCGAGGCAACATCTTTGGCCGCGCCAAGTATGTAAGATAAATCTGCTGCACCGTCGCCACCCGGAGGGGTTGGTAAAGCCATGAAAATAATTTGCGCATCCTTAATTGCTGAAGCAAGGTTGGTGGTGAACGTTAATCTGTTCTGGCTGATGTTGCGGTTAAAAAGCAATTCAAGCCCTGGCTCATAAATTGGCAGAAGGCCATTTTGCATTTTTTCTACTTTGGCGACGTTGATGTCGACACAAATCACGTCGTTTCCGGTTTCTGCCAGGCATGTGCCTGTTACCAGGCCAACGTAGCCTGTACCAATTACTGCTATTTTCATGAATTTCGAGGGTTTTGGTTTCTATGTTTTATTGATACGAAGGTAAAGCTGGCAGCTCTGCATCACAATAGCCCTTTAATACCAAATGCCATGACATTCTTAAGGCTATATCCAGTTGCTAGTCAGGTATCTTATTGTTTAAATCTGGTAATTCCAGAATATGGTTTTGGCTATATGGCTGTTTGCCAGGGTAAAAATGTAATCAGCTCCAAGTGCGAAGGTTTGTAACTGGAAGTCGCTACCTGCGTTTCTATACACTGGTGAAAGGCAGTTAAGTGCTGGCAGGTCATCAATCAAACCTTCACCCGTTGCTTTCAATATGGCTTCTTTGCGGGTCCAGAGCGCATAAAACATTGCTGTTTTATCGTTTGCAGAATTGATCAAATATTGTTCATCCTGATCGAAACAATGGGAAATGAGCTCCACATAATCAAAACGGGGGCTGATGTACTCCACATCAATACCTATGGCGTATTTGCTGAGGGTGATCAGGATACAATTGGCGCTGTGACTGATGTTGAATGCTATCCCTTTTGTAACGGGTTTTTTATTTTTTATTTCGCCGAAATATACTGACGAAGGTTGCTGCCCGGTTGTGGTTGATATGAGTTTTCGTAGCACAAATCTGGTTGACAGGTAACGTTGCGCATCGTCATAATTCGAAAACCTTGATGCTTTTTCTATTTCGGTAGCGGGCAACACTGCATTCAACTGACCAGCGATGGTTTCGAAGCATTCGGCAACGTTGATTTGGAAAACATGATTCAGGTTTTGCTCAAGGACTGATGAACGGAGGTAATCATGCCAGGGCGTACTGGAGATGACGAACTTTTCCTTAGTGTGCATGGGTGTGGTGATTAAGTTGGTTTTGTAGAATCCTGGCAAAAGCGCTCCTGTGCATTTCGGAAATAAATGTTTTATGATCTCCGGGAATTTCGCATACCTCAACACCAAGGGAGGCAAAACGGTCCCAACCCAGATGCACCAGATCATCCAGAAAATACAACCTTTCCGAAACCCTGAAGAGGGTTACTTTTAATGCCGCAGGCGTGAGCAAATATTTTTCAAGTGCCAGATCATAAACCATATAGATTTCTTTTTCCCGCTGGCTGAGCATCCCAAACTCGAGATCCATTTCGTTCTCTTTTTTAAGCAGGCGTTGTTTGGTGATGTTCAGCTGATATTTAATGGCTTTTACCGGGGTTTTCTTGAATGACCTGGTGATGAAGGGTATTTTTTTGAATTGCCGCTTCATGAAATATGACAGATTTTTATGGTCACCAGGGCGTGATGCATTTTCACCTGTATCTGTATCCACTACACCCAGCATATTCATATTTCTTCCGGCGGCTTTTAATTGTTTTGCCATTTCGAATGCGATGAATCCACCCATAGAATAACCAACGATATTGTATGGCCCCTGTGGGTTGTGAAGGAGGAGTTCTTCTATATACCGCGCAGCGATTTCTTCGATACTATCGGGGATGGCTTCAAACTGGTCAAGACCGATGGCCTGAACGCCAAACACAGGCTGATCGATATCAAGGGATTGTATGATGCCTTTGAATAAAAGCACATTTAGTCCGCTTCCGTGTATAAGGTAAACAGGTGGTTTGTTTCCTTCCGTACGAATGGGAATAATGGTTTGCGAACGGTATTCACCCCAGTCAGGTTTCAAATGCAACGCCAGCTGCTCAATAGTAGAATGACTAAGCAGTGCGGTTAATGGCAGGCGGACGCCCGTAACTTTCTCCAGCTTCACCATCATTCTTACAGCCATCAATGAATTTCCTCCCAGTTCAAAGAAGTCGTCGTTAATGCCGATATTTTGAGTACCCAGACACTCAGACCAGATATCAGTTAACATTTGTTCGTTGGTAGTAAGTCGCTTAGCTTCATCTTTTGAAATTGATACTTTATTTACCTCCGGTGCTGGCAGGCGACTTCTGTCGACTTTACCGCTTTGGGTTAAAGGCATTGCAGTCATGGCCACAACGTATTTTGGTATCATATAAGCTGGTAAAGTTTTCGCCAGCTCGTTCAACAACATTTGAGTGTAATCTTTGGTTAATGGCATTTGACTCCGGATATTCAAGGACTGGCCAATCACGGCGGGATTGCTGACTGCTGTTTCTTTTGGGATGATGTATGCTACCAGACAGCTGTCATCCCCATAATCATTTCTTTGCACTACCACAGCCTGATTAATGTCGGTTTGACTGAGCAATAACGATTCAATTTCGCCCGGTTCGATGCGATGTCCGCGGATTTTTAGTTGATGGTCAATACGTCCAAAACATTGTACTTCGCCATTGGGAAGTATTTTCCCGAGGTCGCCGGTTTTATATAAAATGGTATTGGAATTTTTGCCGGCAAGTGTAAATCTCTGGCTAGTGAGGGCATTGTTATTTAGGTAACCGAGACCGACACCTTCACCACCAATGCATATTTCTCCGGTTTGTCCGATTTGTACCGGGTACCCCGCGGTACTGGTAATATACACCTGGGTATTGTGTATGGGTTTTCCTATTGTGATCACTTCGTCCTCTCTGAGGATTTCTTTTCCTATAGAATAGATGGTTGTTTCTGTTGGTCCATACATGTTCCACAACCGTGCACCCGTAGCCATGATTCTTCTGGCCAGGAGCAAGTCAAGTTGTTCGCCGCCGACAATGATCCGCAGTTGATTGCGCTGAAGTCCTGAATCCAATATCATCGAGAGTGTCGAAGGTGTTCCCTGGATAATGGTGATGTTTTCGCGGACAATAAGTTCATTGATCAGGCGACCATCTTTAGCAGCTTCGGTGTTCGCAATGGTTACACTTGCACCGGAAACAAGCGGAAGAAACAGTTCAAGCACTGCAATATCGAAAGAGATGGTTGTAATGGCCAGCAGCTTGTCTTCAGGCTTCATGCCGGGAATCTGCATGGTTCCTGACAAGAGGTTAGAGAGGTTATTGTGACTGATTTTTACGCCTTTAGGGCGACCCGTTGAGCCAGAGGTATACAGTAAGTATGCGGTATCGGTTAAGCTGATTGCTGGTTGCTGCCATTGCGGAGCCTCCAGATCAAGGAATTGAAATAATTGATTGAGGTTAACGCGATTGACCGAGGTACCGATATTGTCGGCCGCATCGGTTATCATTAGCTTGACATTTGCATCAGCCAGCATATATTTTATGCGATCGGCCGGTAATGTTGGATCGATCGGAAGATAAGCTGCCCCGGTTTTAAGAATGCCAATAATGGCTGTAAGTATCTGAACGGAGCGGTGCATGGCAACCGCAACTATCTGTCCTTTTTTAATCCCCGTACCAGAAAGGTAGTTCGCCAGCGCGTTGGTCTGCTTGTCGAGAGACAGGTAAGAGATCTGATTTATTTCATCGGCTACAGCAATCTTATCGGGGAAGGTATAAACACTTTCGCTAAGGAGGTCAATACATGTTTTGGTAATGGCAGTTATTTCACCGGCAACGATGGCCTTTCTATGCTCAGTGCTGATGGCCTCGATGATGCGGACAGATGGATTTTCAATGAATCCGTTGATCAGTAGCGTAAAATCATCCATCATTTTGTTGATGCTTTCGGATGTAAACAGCTGACTGTTATAGTTCCATTCGAGCGTGAGGCCTTCGGCAGTATCGGTTGCATTAACGAAAAGCTCGAAAGTTTCACTTTGGCGTACGTTCGAAACGACCTGGTGCTTTAGGTCAAAGAAATTCACATCACTATCCATACCCATGTCGATATTGAAAACAATGGGTACTAAAGGAATGCGCGACTGATTTCTTTTAGTTTTTAAACTGCTGAGCAATTGACTAAAACTATACTGCTGATGCTCATAAACGTCCATCAGCTGTTCGCGTTTTGCTTTAAGATAATCGGTTAAGGAGACATCCGGGTCGATACGGCTTTTGATCGGTAAAATATTAACGCAATGACCTACCAGGTTATAAAATTCAGTTACGGCTTGTTCTGCAGAAGGTAGTCCGATAACCATTTCTGTTTGCAGCGTTTTTTTGTGGATGAGAATCTCGAACAGGGAGAGCATGGTAGTTACCAGACTGCAACCTATTTTCGCACCACATTTTCTCAGGGTTTCAATTACATCCTGATGGAGCAGCTGGTCGATGCGTCGTGAGTGATAAGTCCGTAATGCGCCACGCGGAAAATCGGCAGGCAGATTTACTTCGGGGATACGGTGTTGAAAGTGTTGCAGCCAGAATTGTTCAGTTTCGTGAAAGGTTTGGCTACGCAGATATTCTTCCTGTACAAGGGCGAATTGACTCACCTGGAATGCTTCGGGTAGCAGGGGATAATTGCCCCTGCAAAGTGCACTGTACACCTTACTTAACTCTTCGAGGATAATGCCCATTGACCAGCCATCGCAAATAATATGATGGAAGATTAAGGTGACTATATGATTATCGGCAGAAGTTTGATGTATAAAAGCCCTGAATAGGGGGGCTTCCTGCAAATCAAAAGGCATAGACATCTGTCGCGTTATAAAATCAGCTGTACTGGCTTTAGCGGTTTCCTGATCGAGGTGCAGCAAATTCTCTTCCGTAATTGCATAGGGAAGATCTTCATAAATAATCAGCTTCTCCCCATCGCCACTGATGACACTGCGCAAGGCTTCATGCCGTTTAATGATTTGCGCAAAGGCTTGTTTGAAGTAGCCCACATTGAAATTGCCAGTTAGCATTACTGATAGCGATTCGTTGTAGGCCAGGTTAGCGGCTTGTTCTCCAAAAAGGCAAGAGAGGTAAATTTCCTGTTGTGCTTTATTAATTGACACGATTTTGCTGATGGTGAGCTGATCATCAAAAGGGTTGAAATCAATGGCAATAAAATCGCTTTTAGCGTAAAGAGGTTCCATTTATGAGCGTTTAAGTTTAAATCTGAATCTGTAAGTAACCATTTTGCACCTGCGGATTTTCGATAAACCAGGCCGGATTACCCGACTGATCTTTGCCGAGACGCGCACCGGGAACCGGAGGAACCATACCGTCGATGACTACAGCACTGCTTTGATATGTCTGATTCAGGTGTTGCTGCTGATCAGGGAAGAAGCCCGCCCTGATCATTTCATCTGCCGATGCCGTGAAAGCCGTTATAATTTTATCAATATCCTGATAAGTGGTGGCTTCAGTTAAGAAGCATGGAAAACCATCCAGGATGTGAATTCCTTTTTCTCTCATAATGACAAACAGAAGCTCACTAAAGGGAATGGTTTGATCGAAAGTTAGTTTCCAGAGCGAGCCATAATTGACTACTGTTATTGGAAGCTGCCGCGCTGAAATTTCCCTCTTGAGGGCTTTGGCAATGAAGTTGCCTTTGTCGTTTAGTTTTTCCTGTAAGCCGGGGCCCTGCGTTTTCATGTACAGCAGCGATGCTTTTGCTGCAGCTAATGCAAGGGGGTGGCGCACGAAAGTCCCGGCAAAATATGTGATACCAATTTCGGGAATTGAATCGTCGCCATAGTTCCACATGCCGCCATCAAGCGCGTCCATATAGTTTTTGTCGCCGGCAATTATGCCGATCGGAATGCCTGCGCCTACCACTTTACCATAAGCTGCAAGATCTGCTTTGATGCCAAGCTGCGCCTGAGCACCACCAGGATGCATTCTGAATCCGGTAATCACCTCATCAAAAATCAGGGCAATGCCCTGGTTGCGGGTAACTTCTCTCAATTCCTGTAAAAACGAAATCGGCACAAAATCTGGTCTGCGGCTCTGTATAGGTTCAACAAGTATCCCCGCAATATCATTGGCCCTTTCTTTGATGATCCTGAGGCTTTCATCCGTACCATAATCGAGTACCAGAATGTTTTCTACAGCTTCAGACATAATGCCAGCTGCTGCGGGAAAGGATTTAAGTTTTTTCGTGCCTCTCACCAATACTTCATCAAATATACCGTGGTATGAGCCTGTGAAGGCCACAATGATTGGGCGGGAAGTGACAGTTCTGGCCAACCGGATACAGCCTAATACGGCTTCAGATCCCGTGCTGCATAGTCCGGTTCTGTCGAAGCCGGTAAATTCGCATACCAGACGGCTGACTTCAGCAGCCAGCTCATGCTGCGGGCCTACTTCAAAGCCTTTTTCAATCTGATCATGAAGGGCTTCTTTGATGCACTCAGGCTGATAGCCCAACATATTTGATCCAAATCCATTCAGCGCATCGATATATTCATTGCCATCCAGGTCCCATAATCTGCTGCCAGACGATTGTTTAACCACAATCGGGTAAACTAAATCTTTCACTGCTGGTTTGAAGCCGTTGACCACACGAGGGTCGGCCATGTATGGACGGCTTTCGGCGGTATAAGCTTTACTTTTAGCTGTTTTTAAGTTGTAGCGTTGAATCAGGCTGGTGAGGAATTTCTGTTGTTTCAAATCTACTGATGCATGATTTAGATCAATCTTTGGCGTTGCACCAAAAGGTTTACGCAGGTTGGTCTCTTCTTCGCTGCTTAGCGCAGTTGCAGCTGTGTGCAAAGGGGCTGCGGGCGTTTCCTTTAGGGGAATTGATGGCTGCGGTAGTAATGACACATCAGCCTGATTCATGAGTTGAATTTGTTTAGCGATAATTTCCAGCTGTGCAGACAAGAGGGAAAGTACATTTCCATTTTGACCTTGGGCGGTTTGTATAGATGCTGCCGGCGGAGCTGAAGGCATTGGAGCCAATTTCTGGACAATTTCTTCAGGAATGCGTTGCGCGATGTATTCCGTTAGTGTATTTATAGATGAACATTCATCATTTAGTTGCCTGAAAGTGATCGATATGGCAAACTCCCGTTTAAGGGAAGTGGCCAGTTGGGTAAGCAAAAGTGAGTCGAACCCAATTTCCAGGAAGTTTTTGTTTAAGTCGACCTGATCGAAGCCAATGCCTGAAGAATTTTCGAGTACGGTTTTAACTCTGGAAATGAGTGTGTTTTTTCTTGTCTGAAGGGTATCCATGTTATGATAGGCGTTTTGAGCGGTATGTTCTGTCACTTTATTCGTTGATGCTGGTTCCAGCCAGTATTTCTCCTTGTTAAAAGTATAAGCAGGCAGTTCAATTAACTTTCGCTGCTGGCTGCTGTAGTATTGATGCCAGTTAATGTCAAATCCATTGCTCCATAATTTTCCCAGTGCTGTGGTGACCTGTCTGGTGCCGGACTCTTTAGCTTTGATACCTGATATCACAGTATAAGGCCTGGATTGGCCCATCGCTATCTGTCTGGCAAAAACGCTCAACGTTTCCCCGGGACCGATTTCCAGAAACAAAGGATTGCAGGATGATATAATGGCTTCAACGGCGGTCGAAAACTTTACTGTTTTGCGTAGGTGCGAAGCCCAGTAGCCGGGATCGGTTGCTTCAGATTCGGTGAGCATTTTACCCGTTACCGTAGACATCACCGGTATTTTGGGTTTGGAAAGACTGATGGTGTCTACCAGACTGCGAAAATCGGCGATAACCGGATCCATCATTGAAGAATGAAAGGCGTGGCTCGCCGAAAGACGTTTGCCGGGAATACCTAATGTATCAATTTTAGCCTTAAAGTCTTCCAGCTCTGCTGATGGTCCAGCCACAACAAAAAGGTTCCGGGTGTTTTCTGCGGCAATAGAAAGTTCGCCTGATAACAGGTTAGATAGATCATTGTCTTTTACCCTGACTGAAAGCATTCCCCCACTGGGAATTGTGCTCATCATTTTACCCCGAAGGGCTACTAATTTTAAACCATCGCTTAGGGAGAAAACTCCTGAAAGGTGTGCTGCAACATATTCGCCTACACTGTGTCCGCATAATAAACCGGGCTGAAGTCCCCAGCTCATCCACAGGCGGGCGAGGGCATACCCGGTCGCAAATATTGCTGGTTGGCTATTTTCAGTTTGATTGATGGTATCGGAGAAGCTGTTTTCATCAAAAATGACGTCCCTGATGTCTGCCTCCATAAATTCTTTCAGGATTTCAGCACATTCATCAACGGCTTCCCTGTATACCGGTTCCTGCTTATAGAGGTCGTGCCCCATGTTATTGTATTGGGCCCCCTGTCCGGGAAAGAGGAAAACGAGATCTGCGGCTGCTGCTGATGATACTGTAGGTAGATGAGTTTCTGTGTCGGGCCTGCTGAGTTGTTCTGAAAGCCGGTTTTCTGTACTGACTACCTGAAAACCGCGGTAAGGAAAACTCCCTCTCGACGTGTTCAGGGCGTAGGCAAGATCTTCCGCCAATAAGCCTGGCTGGCCTGCAGTAAAGTGTTGCAATGCTCCATGATAGGCGGTTAAGCTTTCTGGGGCTTTTGCGGACCAGGCGATCAGTTCGTATTGGCGCCTTGAAGTTGTGGGTATTTCGGTATTCTGGTAGCCTTCAAGAATGACATGGACATTTGTGCCGCCCACACCAAATGAGCTGACGCCAGCAAGCTTTATTTCATGTTTCCAATCCTGAAGTTTGGTATTTACGAAGAATGGGCTGTTTTTAAAGTCTATATTTTGATTAGGTGTTTGAAACCCGATAGAAGGCAATAATTTTTTATGGTGCAGGGAGAGGCAGGTTTTAATGAAGCTGGCTACACCGGCAGCTTCGGTAAGGTGGCCGAAGTTGCTTTTTACCGACCCGATTGCACAATATTGTTTATCATTATGATTGCCGAATGCCTGTAACAGCCCTTCGAACTCTATCGGATCGCCGATTGGTGTTCCTGTTCCATGCGTTTCGATATAACTGATGTTACGGGTTTCTACATCTGCGTCGGCAATGGCCGTGAGAATTGCATCGGCCTGTCCGTCAGTACTTGGGGCAGTGAAGCTGGCCTTCTGATTTCCGTCGTTACTAACGCCAACGCCTTTGATTATGGCATAGATCTGATCTCTGTCGGCTTCAGCATCCTCCAGCCGTTTTAATAATACAACGCCGGCTCCATCACTGAACACCGTTCCGGTTGAGTCATTATCAAAAGGGCGGCAATGGCCGTCTTTGCTCAGAATGCTGCCGTCCTGATATAGGTGGCCACTGTTGATGGAAGCATTGATGCTTGCCCCGCCGGCTATGGCTACGTCGCATTGCATGGCCCGGAGGCTATTTACCGCTTCTAAAATTGCCAGGAGCGAGGTGGAGCAGGCTGAGTTTACATTAATTGCAGGGCCTTTAAGATTAAGGTGATAGGCTGTTCGCGATGCGATATAGTCTTTATCGTTTACAGTAGTAACCTGCAGTTTACCCATCACTTCGATTTTCTCAGGGTGGGCTAAAACGTTGTTTTCATAATAAAAATTAGGTCCGCAACCAGCGAATACACCGGTTTTATATTGATCGGTTTTTTGCAAATGACCAGTTTTCTCCAGTAGCTCGAATGCAATCTCGAGAAATATCCTTTGCTGAGGATCCATGAGTTCAGCAAGCTTTTTATTGATGCCGAAGAAATCGGGATCGAACATCATGGTATCGTTAATGATTCCCCGGGCCTTTACATAAAGGTCGTCGTTTTTGATATTGTCGGGTATGTTTACATCCAGCTCACCGCTGGTAAAGAATGTGGTGGTTTCTTTTCCTTTGCAAAGCAGGTCCCATAACTCGCCGACAGTATCTGCACCGGGAAAGCGACCTGCCAGGCCAACCACCGCTATATTTCTTCCGGCTTGTGCCTGATGGCGTTTTGTATTGGTGTTTTTTTCGGCAGATTTATCCAGGTATTTTGCTAATCCCGCTATTGTAGGATATTGATACAGTTTTGCGATAGGCAGCACAATATTTTGTTCCTGCATGGCCAGCATCAGTTTTTGCGACAGGAGTGAATTTCCTCCGAGATCAAAAAAGTTGTCGTTTAGTCCCACTCGTTTTACATCGAGTACCTGTTTCCAGATGGCGGCTATTTTAGTTTCGAGTTTTGTTTTAGGTTGTGCATAAGGGGTGTGCAGTAAGTCGGCGTAGTCGGGAACTTCCAATGCATTCCTATCGATTTTTCCGTTTACTGTTAATGGCATGTGGTTAAGCTGAACCCATATTTTTGGGATCATGAATTCGGGAAGGTTTGCAGAAAGTGCTGCTTCAGCAGCTTCTTTGGAAAATGAATTCGCAGCAACAACAAAGGCTACTAATTGCTTGTCGCCTAGGTCGTGACTTTTGACCACCACAACAGACTGGCTGATGTTGGGGAGTGTGCTCAATGCGGTTTCGATTTCGCCCAGCTCCACCCGGTATCCCCTTATCTTAACCTGGCTATCTATCCGCCCTAAGAATTCTATGTTTCCATTTGCAAGAAGCCGGCCGAGATCACCGGTTTTATACAATCGTTGCGGGCCGGATATATCTATCATGGCAAAGCGTTCGTCTGTAAGTTCAGGATTGTTGAGGTAGCCCTTGGCGAGATGTTCTCCGCTCAAATAAATTTCGCCAGCAACGCCATTTGCTACTTGTCTTTTTGTTTCGTCGAGAATATATACCCCTGTTCCGTTTACTGGTTTCCCAATGGGCAAACCTGAAGACAACGACAACTGGTGTGGACTACATTTGAAGAGGGTTGCGGTTACTGTTGCTTCAGTGGGCCCGTAGGCGTTGTAAAATGTCCCCTTTGCCTGCCATTTGAGGTAAAGACTTTTTGGGCAGGTGTCTCCACCTACAACGATCCGTTTGAGGTTGTTGAAGTGATCGGGATTCAGGTTGTCGAGAAACCCAGGAGTGACATCGAGATGGGTTACTTTTTTATCCTGAACATATTGTGTGAACCGTTTAACGTCTATTAAATATTCTTCAGGTATTAATATTAAAGATGCACCTGTAGTTAAAGCCAGAAAGATTTGTTCAACTGATGCATCGAAGGCGAAGCTGGAAAAAAGCAGTATCCGGTCATCATTCCCAATTCCATAGTATTCACTTTGGCTGTTGATGAAGTGACCGACGGCCTGATCACCGATCATTACACCTTTTGGTTTGCCGGTGGAACCAGAGGTATATATGATGTAACAGATATCACAGTGTGCTCCCTGGATTTGAATTTTTTCACAGGATTGTATTGAAAGTTGCGGATCGTCGGCTTTGATAGTGGTACCAGCAAAATTCAGTTCGTTTGCTCCTTCGGTAATTAAAAAATCAGCCTGCAGATCATTCAATATATAATTGATTCTCTGCGAAGGGGAAGAAGGATCGATAGGGATGTAAGTTGCCCCGCATTTCATTGTGGCCAAAATGGCTATGATCATTTCAAATGACCGGTTTAGAAGTATTGGGATATGGTTATTTGGTTTTACTCCTGTGTTAACCAATAAGTTTGCAAGTTGATTTGACTGGTTGTCGAGTTCCTGATAGGTTAACGATTCATTATTAAGTTCGAGAGCAATGCTATGTGGGCTTACACTACAGTGCTCGGAAAAACGGGATATGAGGGTATTATTAAGCATACAAAACCGGGGTTAACTGGATCGTTAATTTTGTGCGTAAATGATTAAGTGACTGTAAAGCAGTACTGTAGCTTTAAGCCGGTTATCTTTTTTGCGTGTACTAAAATACCGGTTATATGCGGTGCTGAAAATAGTGCGAAAGGGCTATCGGCAGGGGGCATGCCTCCGGCATGTTAATTTAGCCACGGAAAGGCGGAGCCACGGAATGGCTTTATAGGGCGCTGCCGACGGTATCTTTTACCATATGCGGATGTAAGTAAATAGAAGGCAGGGCGGAGAATGTTTAGAAGCGTTTTTATTTTGCCACGGGGGGCGGGGGAGAAACTGGAAACGCTGAAGGGCTATTGCGGGTTGATGCCTTCAGCGTTTGTTTTTTATTTTCTGAGTGATCTTTCCCAGGCTGCGCTTTGGTTCTTTTTGATGTATCGGCCGATTCCGGCGATCACGGCATAATTCATCACACAGAAATAGTAGGGGACAAAAAACGATTTGATTTTAATGTTCCTTCTTTCAAAGATTAAACCGATGAAGGCCGCGCTGTAAAAGAATATTTGGGCGATGAGCAATACGGTATAAACATTATTATTTGTGGTGGCAACCAGTGCAATATTAAGTATGAAGGCAAGAATAATGAGGAATGGTGTAACCGTCCAGCGGAGTACCCGGTGTGACAGGTATTGAAAAGTTAGTATGGGATGGTTGAATGGATTTGCAGATTTTTTAAGCCTGAAGATCGATTGAATACCGCCTGCAGCAATCCGAATTTTACGCTTTAGTTCTTCTCTGGTGTTGGCTGATGCAGTTTCGGAGGCATAGGCATTCGGCTCATAGGCGATGATGTAGCCTTGTTCGGCAATTCTCATCGCAATCATATGGTCATCAATAATGGTATCGGTTTCAACAGGCTGATACAAGGCTGTTCGGATGCTAAACAGTTCGCCGGCGGCACCTACGTTAGAGTACAGTTCGTAATCCCATGTTTTCAACTTCGACTCATATTTCCAGTAAAACCCTTCTCCGGCAGAACTGGCATCGGCTTGGGCGTCTACCAGGATTCGTTTTTCACCTGCAACGGCGCCTACTTTTTTATTCTGATAGTGTTTCACCAGTTCTTTTATGGCCTGCTCATTTAACAAAGTATTGGCGTCGGAAAATACAATGATCTCTCCTGTAACTGCCGGGATGGCCCTTTTAATTGCCGCCATTTTGCCGTTCCTTTCATCAATGTGCATGGAAACAATTTGCTTGAATGGCTGGATATATTCCTGAGTCCTGTCGGTAGAACCGTCGGATATAAAAATGATCTGGAAGCGGTCAGCGGGATAATCGAGGGCAAGGGTATTATTGATTTTCTGTTCAATCATATCCTCCTCATTCCATGCAGCAACCAGCAAAGTAACTGTTGGAAGTGTATTTAATACATGCCGGACAGGTTTGCTGAATACCCGTTTTAGCCTGATTAAAATATAAAGCAACAGGCCATAACCCAGGAAAGTGTAGAATACGATGGCAAGGGAAAGCCAGAATAGCGTGATCATATAATGGAGATATTATTTGTAAACGATTGGTTTTGATGAGTGTGTTATGCCACTCTATTGAAGCCCAGGTTGAGACTGTCTTTCGCCTGAGTGATATTCCAGGTTAGGGCCCTGCGTAGGTAAGGGATTAAATCTGTTCTTTTTTTAAGTATGTAAATGATCATTTGTTTGGGGATGGCGATGCCGGTAAAATAAAAGGCAAAAGCAATTTGATTAAACAGGTTAGCATTTCTTCTGATGAAAAGGATCCGGTTACGGGTAACAAAATATGTTTTCAAAGCACTTTCGCGACCCACGCTGATGGATTCTTTATGGAAGATATGTGTTTTGCCGGTAAACCATATTTTTTTCCCTGCTTTCTTAAACATCTCACACCAGTCGAGCTCTTCGTAATAGAGGAAATACATCTCGGGCATCAGTCCGATGGCCATAATATCGGCTTTGCGGCACATCATCGCAGCACCATGGCAAAAGGCGGTCTCGTTGCTCATCCCCATATACTGACCGGTGTTCTTTTCCATCAAGCCTTCGGTTTTATTACGGCAGGTGGTGTAATTCATGGGGGTATAACCCGCATACTGAATGGTATCCGGTTGATCGAAATATAAAATGAGAGGGGTTACAATTCCGATTTCGGGATTGGCCTCCATTTCTTTGATGAGCACATCCGTCATTCCTTTTACAACTTCTGTGTCATTATTTACCATTAAAATATATTCCCCTGAAGCGACCTTGATACCCAGGTTGTTACCACCGGCGAAGCCCAGGTTAGCTTCGGAGCGGATATAGATTGTTTGCGGTAAAAATGCTTTGAAGCTGGCACCTGAATCAATTAAACTGCCATTATCAACAATAATGACCTCCAGATTTTCAAGGTTTAGATTAAGCTTAATGGACGCTAAAAGAGCCAGGGTGGCTTCGGGTTGATTGTAGTTTACGGTAACGATAGATGTTATTGCCATTGTCACAAAACTAGCCAAACCGTATTTTTCCTGCTATAGCCTTTTAGGGTGATGGGCAGGTGCATATGGATCAGTAGCGTTCCAGCCACTGATTGCGAGGATGTATTAGTATTAGTGGTACTCGAACATGAGTTTGCCGCCTTCAGTGTAAATGTAGGTGGTTTGGTTGGCCAGGTTATTTTGAACGGGATATTTCTTCCCCATTTCATTTAATGAATTGACCAGGCTTTTGGTTACGTGATGTAGCCTGTTTTTTAATGCGGTACGACGGTTTGCCAGATCATTTATTTCAACTTCGTTGATCGAGGCGTCAATATCGTGATCGATGACATGGATCTTATTGAGAATGTCGAGGTAATTATCGAATTGCTCCTGTATGGTAAAACTGCTCATTATAGTTGGATAAACGAAGAATAAGGTGATTTAGTTTTAGAAATGTTTCTTATTGGTTTAATGGTTTGTTAATTGCTTTGCTATATAGGTATTCTGTTGGATAGTTCGACATTATTTCTTTGTAAAGATGAAAATTCGGAGATGATTATTCGCTGTAGTTTGAGCTATTAAAACGGTTTAGTTAGATTAGCGTTAAATTATGATAGATTCTGGCATGAAATCAACAAAGCTATTTTTTTTAACCCTTGCAGCAGTATCAGGTTCAGCGCTTGTTTTCCTGAGTGCATTTGATCAGCAATCAAAAAAGCAGAAGACAGAAGCTAAAGCCAGCCGGCCTAATATTGTGGTCATCCTTGCTGATGACATGGGATTTTCGGATGCCGGCTGTTATGGCGGTGAAATTAATACACCAAACCTGGATTATCTCGCCAACAACGGACTGCGTTACCGGGAATTTTATAATACATCGAGGTGTTGTCCTACAAGGGCATCATTGCTTACTGGTTTGTATAATCAACAGGCTGGAATAGGTAAGATGACGGAGGCAGAAGATGAGCCTGGCTATTTAGGAAGGTTAGCGGATAACTCCGTTACCCTTGCCGAGGTGTTAAAAACAGCGGGGTATCATACAGCTATGTCGGGAAAATGGCATGTGAGTAATACGATTGTGCAGAAAAATCCCAAGGATCAGCTAAGCTGGCTAAATCATCAAAAGGACTATGGCGATTTTTCACCCATCAACCAATATCCAACAAGCAGGGGCTTCGATCAGTTTTTCGGTACCATTTGGGGGGTGGTGGATTTCTTTGATCCTTTTAGTCTGGTAAGTGGCACAAAGCCTGTTAAAACGGTACCCAAAGATTATTATCAAACAGACGCTATTAATGATACCGCTGTTGCCTATATCAACTCCTGGAAAAAAACAGATAGACCATTCTTTTTGTACGTAGCGCAAAATGCGCCCCACTGGCCTTTGCAGGCTAAACCCGAGGATATTGCGAAATATAAAGATACTTATAAAGCCGGATGGGATTTGATTCGTGAAGCCCGTTATAAAAAGATGGTTAAGCTGGGGCTTATTGATTCGAACACCACCAAATTACCCAAACCCTTAGGGCGTACAGTTACCTGGGCTGATAATCCCGATCGGGTATGGGATGCAGAAGCGATGGCGGTGCATGCTGCTATGATCGACAGAATGGATCAGGGAATCGGAAGAATCATTGATGCACTTCGTAAAACAGGCAAACTTGATAACACGATTATTATTTTCCTTTCTGATAACGGCGCAAGTCCGGAAAACGCTGCTGCTTACGGACCAGGCTTTGACCGTCCCAGTGAAAGCCGTGGGGGTTCTCCCATTATTTACGCTACGCAGAAACAGGCTATGCCAGGGCCTCAAACGACCTATAGCTCTATAGGAAAAATATGGGCCAGTGTAGCGAATACACCATATCAATACGCTAAAGCTGAATCATTTGAAGGTGGAATACATACACCGATGATTGCTTTCTGGCCAAAAGGAATAAAAGGGAATAAAGGAAGCTTTAGTGATCAGCGGGGCCATGTGATGGATTTTATGAAAACTTTTGTGGAATTAGCCGGCGCGAAATATCCATCGAGCTATAAGGGTAATAAAATCATTCCTACCACCGGAGTGAGCTTGGTTCCCTCCTTTGAAGGTAAAGAAAATGCAGGACACGAAGTATTGTTCAATGAGCATTTTGGTGCGCAATATGCCAGATCAGGTAACTGGAAACTGGTTTCACTCAGCAACGACAGTACCTGGCATTTATTTGATTTGTCGAAAGACAAGTCGGAGGTAAACGACCTGGCAAAACAACTGCCTGAAAAAGTAAAGGAACTGGAGGTTTTGTGGAAAAACTGGGCGAATAACAACCAGGTATTTCCCAAACCTGCAAAATCAAAATAAGGCTATTTAAGGAAACAATAAAAAAAGGGAATGATTGATATCGTTCCCTTTTGGCATTTTATTTATATTGTGCAGCAAACATCTTATACATTCCATGAAAAGAAATCTGTTATCAGGAACATTGGGTTTATTGGCACTCGTATGGTGCAATATAGCGCTTGCAGCAACGGTAGATACTGTAGTTACCCGTAGCAAAGCCATGAAAAAAGATATTAAAGCTGTGGTAATTAAACCTGCAGGCTACAATACGGACCGAAAATTCCCTACACTTTACCTGCTACATGGCGCAGGAGGCAAGTATTCTGAGTGGGTAAGCAAAACGCCGGATAAGGAAACTGTAAAACGGCTTGCTGATCTTTACAATATGGTTGTGGTTTGCCCGGATGGAGGGGTAACCAGCTGGTATTTCGATGCCCCTGAAGACCCGACCTACAAATATGAAACCTATGTAGCCGGTGAACTGGTTGAATATATCGATAGTCATTATGCCACTATAAAAGACAGGAGCGGTAGGGCGATTACAGGTTTGAGCATGGGCGGCCATGGTGGTTTATATCTGGGTTTCAGGCACCAGGATGTTTTTGGAGCCTGCGGGAGCATGAGTGGTGGTGTAGATATCAGGCCCTTTCCGGAGAACTGGGAAATCGCGAAACGTTTAGGTAAATACAGCGAGCATCCGGAGCGATGGGAAGCGAACACGGTGATCAACCTGACACATTTAATTACACCAAATAAATTGGCGGTTATTATTGACTGCGGTTACAGTGATTTCTTTTATAAGGTTAATGTAGATCTGCACAACAAGCTGGTTGATAGAAATGTAGCGCATGATTTTATCGTAAGGCCGGGAGGTCATACCTGGGAATACTGGGGCAATGCTATTGCTTATCAAATGTTATTCTTTAACAATTACTTTGCGAAACGATAGTAATATAATGATGTGGAAGTTATCGTGTTTTGTCATGACAATCTTTTAATGTTGCCTTAGGGTCATTTGTGGCAATGAAATGTGGTATCCAGGATATCAAAAGATATTTTTGCGGAGTAGGTTTTAATACCTGCGCATACTATGGAAAACACTACATTAAAAAACATACCTTATTCTGTTCTTGATCTTGCTACTGTTTTAGAGGGATATACTGCTGCTGATACTTTTAAAACGAGCCTGGAGCTGGCTCAGCAGTCTGAATCCCTTGGTTATACACGTTACTGGTTCGCAGAGCATCACAACATGGCTGGAGTTGCCAGCTCAGCAACGCCTATCCTCATTGGTTATGTTGCCGGTGGTACCAGTCGAATCCGGGTAGGATCGGGTGGGATTATGTTACCCAACCATTCGCCCTTAATCGTTGCCGAGCAATTTGGAACGCTCGCATCCTTATATCCCAATCGTATAGATTTAGGATTAGGCAGGGCACCTGGCACGGATCAGGTTACTGCCATGGCCATAAGGGGTGAAAATTTTAATGCTGTGCACAGCTTTCCCCGGGATATCGACAAACTTCAACAGTTATTTTCTGCTGGCAATTCGCGCTCAAATGTGCGGGCAATCCCCGGTGAAGGGTTGGAGATTCCGATATGGGTGTTAGGATCAAGTACTGACAGCGCCTTGCTTGCCGCAGAAAAAGGCTTGCCTTACGCCTTTGCGAGTCATTTTGCGCCTACCTATTTTGAGCAGGCTATAGCCCTTTACAAAAGCCGTTTTAAACCTTCCATCTATATACAGGAACCCTATGTTATTGCCTGTGTGAATGTAGTAGCGGCCGATACAGATGCGGAAGCAGAACGGTTATCGAGTTCGGTTAAGCGCATGTTTTTAGGTGTGATTACCGGAAGACGTGAGCTATTAAAGCCTGCAATAGATCACCTGGATAGCCAGTGGGATCAAATGGAAAAAGAAGCCGTGATGCAGATGCTACATTATTCGTTCATTGGCAGCGCAAAAACTATCAAGCAGCAACTAAGTGATTTTATTGATCAGCATGGTGTGAATGAGGTGATGAGTACTTCGCATATATACGATCACGAGGCTAAGCTTCATTCAAATAAGTTGTTTGCCGGGGTTTTCAGTTAAGCTATTGATGGTTTCATAACCGATGGTTTTAATGACTGGGGGACCAGTTCCATTGTAATCCTGAAAGACACACAGGTCGCAAGAATCTAAATAATTGTACGTTCATAATTTATCGTTGATTTGATCTGTATTTTTCAGCAATTAATGCGATATTGAAGAATGAAAAAATATCTGATCATTCTCATATTTGGATTAACGGGATCTATCATGAATAAAACCATGGCACAGCAGACACCCGCAGTTTTAAACCACATTGCCGTATATGTTGGCGATTTGAAGAAATCAACTGATTTCTATGAAAGTTTGTTTAATCTCAAGATCATACCAGAGCCTTTCAAGGACGGAAAACATACGTGGTTTTCATTGGGTAATGGTTCGGCACTGCATTTGATTGAAGGGGCCAAATCGGGCCAGGTTTATGACCGAAATGATCACTTGTGTTTCAGTATCAGCTCCATAGAAGACTTTATAAAGAAGCTTCAAACGCAAAAGATTTCATATGGAGACTGGGGAGGCAAAACAGGTGCAATCAACGTGCGTGTTGATGGGGTAAAACAAATCTACTTTCAGGATCCTGACGGGCATTGGCTGGAGGTTAACAATGCAAGGTAAATTTTTAGGTACAGGCCTGCTTCCATAGGATTAAAGTTTATATTTAGGTTTTTATCCCATATTGTATGAAAAATCTGATTGTGCGACTTGCCATTCCTGCATTACTATTATTACTGATTGGTGGTGGTGCCGGGGCGCAGGAAAATAAATTAGAGACTGCTTTTGATTCCGTGATGCAAAAGTTTAGCGCTGTTGGCGCATCGGTTGCGGTAATAAAGGATGGTAAGGTTATTTACAACCATTCGTTTGGTTTGAAAGACCTTGATCGTAAAATACCTTTGGAAAACAGTGATATCTTTCGAATTGCATCAATATCCAAATCATTTTCTGCCACTTCCATCATGCAGCTTGTGGAAGCTGGTAAGTTATCTCTGGATGATGACTTCGGAGATTTAGTAGGCTTCAAAATCAGAAACCCAAAATACCCCGACGTGAAGATTACACTGAAGATGGCACTTTCCCATACCTCAAGTCTGAATGATTCGCAAGGTTACCTTAACCTGGATCTGATCAACCCTGCCAAAAATGCTGACTGGGCCAAATGTTATAATGAATATGAGCCCGGCACGAAGTTTAACTACTGTAACCTGAACTTCAATCTGATTGGAACTATTATAGAAAAGAAATCTGGTGAACGTTTTGATGCTTACGTTAAAAGTCATATTCTTAAACCGTTAGGTTTATACGGTGGTTACTGCATAGATTCACTCGATTCGGCGCGTTTCGTAAAGCTTTATGAATACCAGCCAGTTGCTAAAAGCTTCACAGAAGCAACTTCAGCTTATGCACCCAGGCGTACTGAGATTGGTAATTATGTAATGGGTTACTCAACTCCAATTTTTTCTCCGACAGGAGGAATGAAGATTTCGGCGGGCGATCTTGCCCGATATATGGTTATGCATATGAATTATGGAAAGACCGGGGGCGTTCGATTGATCTCCCGGAAGAGTGCACGTTTAATGCAAACCCCTTTATCTGCAGATGAGGATTATGGCCTGGCCTTGAGGGGCACCAAAACACTTATTCCCAACATTTCATTAATCGGGCATACCGGGTCAGCGTATGGATTGTATAGCACAATGTTCTTCGAACCTAAGCGAAAGTTTGGATTTGTAATTATCACCAATGGAATAAATGCCACCTACACAGGAGATTTTCCTGATTTCAGTCGCGCAGCGATTAATCTGCTCTATAACTATTTTGTAAAATAGTATTGATTGCATGCAAAAGAGATGTGTAAGGAATTTTAGGTAGTCGGGTGAGAGCGATGGAAGAAACGTTTTAGCGAAGGGGGAATAGAAAATATAAAAAGCTCTTTGAAAGAGCTTTTTATGCGTTTAGGAAATGCTGGTATGCAGTACCTGATTTAATTTTTTCCATTGCTAAATATTCCTTTAGTTGCAAAAATTCCATGCTTTGGATAGCCCTGATTGCAGACTTCAGTTTTTCGGTGCTTACACCTAATCTTGTTGCCCAATAATCGCGGTCTTTTTCATCTGCAATTTCAATGAATTCTTTTCTGGCATTCAGGGATTGAAGTGGATATTCCATGGGATTCATATTTAGTTATTAGTATTAAACATTAGTAAGGCTTAATTGTTTTGCTGATTATTATCTGTTTTTTTTTATTTCATCCAAAAAAATGGCAATAAACATTAAAAAGACTGACATTCAGTCGTTTTGCACGTATTTATAGCCGTTGTAAACGTAGATAACGCCACAAACACAATACAGTTGTAAATATAATCAATTGTAAATCGGTTCATTTGACTAAAGTCAATAACTTTGTAACACTTTCCTTACACAGTATTTTCATAATTAATTTTCAGATTGTATTATTGCTGTGTAATACTTTTTTTACATGCTAAATCATTTCCTAACCAAACCATTCGATGGATTGTCGCGTCGTAATTTTTACAAGGACAATCGCTTCGTACTTTTATTATGGGTCCTTGTCACCTTAATCTTTGTTATAGATTCATGGGCAACAAACCGTTTAAACAATTACCTCATTTTTGAAAATACCTTCAGAAATTTGCTTCATGAGCGGTCATTGTACGCTTTTTATCCCCAATATCACGGTGATGTTAATCACTATGGCCCGATCTTTAGTGTACTGATTTCACCTTTTGCCTTGATGCCAAACTGGCTCGGGCTATTGTTCTGGAATCTTTTTAATTGCTTTCTCTTGTTTAAGGCTATACAAACCTTACCCTTGAGTAAAAACAAAAAGGTCATCATAGGCTATATTGCTATACCTTGTCTGGTAGCTTCGATGTTGAATCAGCAATTTAATGCTGGAGCAGGGGCAATTATGATATTGAGTTATACCCAGTTTGAAAAACGAAACGGATTCTGGTCGGCCATGTGCATTGCGTTTGGTACATTTGTTAAACTATACGGCATTGTTGGGATAGTTGTATTCTTTTTTATTAAAAAGAAACCTGCATTTATCGGCTATCTTATACTGTGGTCTGCAGTGTTTTTTGTGCTTCCGATGATTTTTGCTTCTCCGGATTTCGTGGCTCATTCCTATATTGACTGGAAAAATGAACTGGTAAATAAGAATATTGCAAATATTGCAGGTGCCGCTACTGATATTTCTATTATGGGTTTTTTCAGGCGCTTGCTACATTATCCCGGCTTATCAAATATCATGTTTCTGGCAGTAGGAGCATTATTATTTATGTTTCCGTTTGCTTTTGTCAGCCGTTTTTCCAAGCGTAAGTTTCAGCTGTTGATTTTATCATCAGTGCTATTATTTCCTGTACTTTTCAGCACAGGGTCTGAAGACTGTACTTACATTATCTCTATTACAGGGGTTGGTATCTGGTATGTGCTTGAAAAGAATAAAGGACTAAAGCATGTACTCTTACCCATATTGCTTGTTGTAACCTGTAACATCCCACTATTGTGTTTTCCGCAGTTTGCAAAAGCAAATCCACTTTCACTATCCATGTTGAGTTTTCCATATTTTCTGGTTTGGCTAAGGGTGCTGTTTAGTGCCGTAAAAAGTCAGCATGAATTTGCTGATGAAATGGATGCCGGTATTTTGCCCAGGTTGGCCGAATAGTTTAAATCATTTATTTTTTTGAAGGTTTTAATGTCTGTGTCGATAGCAGGTGTTAAAACCTTTTTTGTTCAGGTCCTGTTTTACCCGTATTGTGATTAATATCAGGGACTAAAAACAGAACAGATGAGTCTTGAAAAATATAAAACCAAAAGGGATTTCTCCAAAACATCGGAGCCTGAAGCGGGAAAAAGTAAAGATAAAAACAAGTTACTTTTTGTAATTCAGAAACATGACGCCAGCAGACTACATTATGACTTCAGGCTGGAAATGGACGGGGTTTTAAAGAGTTGGGCTGTTCCAAAAGGCCCTTCTACCGATCCTAAGAATAAGCGTTTGGCGATGATGGTTGAAGATCATCCGTTTGATTACCGAAACTTTGAAGGATTAATCCCTAAAGGGGAGTATGGCGGCGGGACTGTAATTGTTTGGGATGAAGGAACCTATGAGCCCATTGAGGCAATCAAAGGTAAAAAGGCGCAGGAGAAACACCTCTTGAAACAGCTGGCAGAGGGATCAGTAAAAATTAAGCTTCATGGTAAGAAACTGGAGGGCGAGTTTGCCCTGGTTAAAACGCATGGAATGGGGGAAAATGGGTGGCTGTTAATTAAACATAAAGACGATTACGCCTCGGTTAAGGACATCACTAAGAAGGGTGAATCTGTACTTTCGGGAAAGACAATAGAAACCATGGCGAAGTCATCAGAGAAGGTATGGAAAGACGGCAAAGAACAGGAGATCAAAGAAAAGCCAGCAGAGCCCCGAAAAAGTGCTGCAAAGAAGAAGCCGGCAAGCATAAATAAAGATGATCTTAATACAAAGAAAATACTAAAGGATGCCCCTAAATCATCCATACCTACCGGGATAAAACCTATGCTAGCCACATTGGTTGATGCGCCATTTGATGATGATGAATGGCAATATGAAGTAAAATGGGACGGTTACAGGGCATTGTCTTTTATAGAGAAAGGAAAAGTTTCACTACTATCCCGCAACAACAAATCGTTTGACGATAAATTTTACCCGATTCATGATTTACTCGCCAAATGGGAAATTAATGCAGTTATCGACGGCGAGATTCTGGTGTTGAAAAAAAATGGCGTATCGGACTTTGGTGCGCTGCAGAACTGGCGAAGTGAAGCAGATGGTGAACTGGTGTATTATGTTTTCGATTTGCTTTGGTACGAAGGTAAGAACCTAATGGGTTTAACATTGATAGAGCGGCAGGCAATATTGAAGGATATACTGCCCTTAGACAGTGACCAGATCAGACTGGGCCAGGTTTTCAAGGCCAGTGGAGTAGAGTTTTTTGCTGCAGCAGAAAAAATGGGTTTAGAAGGAATTATTGCTAAAAAAACAAGCAGTACTTATGTTGCAGACCGCAGATCGAAGGACTGGCTTAAAATTAAAGTGAGTAAGCGTCAGGAGGTGGTTATTGCGGGGTATACTACCAATGCAGATAGTCCTAAAACCTTTAGTTCTCTATTATTAGGCGTATATGATCAAAAGAATCTGAGTTATGTAGGCAAGGTAGGAACTGGCTTTTCAGATGCCGATCAAAAGGAAATGATGAAACTGTTTAAGCCGCTGGAAACTGAAAAGTTGCCTTTCAGTGAATTGCCTGATGTAAATAAACCATCTCGTTTTAGACCTAACCCTCCAAATGCAAAAGCAACATGGCTGAAGCCTCAGCTGGTATGCGAAGTCGCGTTTACTGAAGTTACCGAAGATGGCGTATTCAGGCATCCATCTTTTAAAGGTATGCGTACCGATAAAGCGGCAAAAGATGTAGTTAGAGAGAAAGAAGTTCCTGTAGGCCAGATCATGAATGAGGTAGATGCAAAACACGATTCGGCGATAAAACCACCAAAGGAAAAAGGGGGAAAAACACTTTTAAACCCAAAGGATGAAACGCAGGTTAGAAAAGTGAAGGGACATGAGCTAAAGTTTACGCACCTGAGTAAAGTTTACTGGCCAGGGGACAAGGTGACGAAACGGGATATGTTTAACTATTACTACCAGGTGTCGGATTATATATTACCTTATCTAAAGGACAGGCCACAGTCTTTGAACCGTTTTCCGAGCGGAATTCACGGAAAAAGTTTTTATCAAAAAGACGTTAAAGGTAAAGCTCCGGACTGGGCTAAAACCTTTCCCTATGAAAACGGTGAGGGTGAAAAGAAAGAGTATCTGGTTGGTACGGATGAAGCTTCATTACTTTGGATGGCCAGTTTAGGTTGTATTGAAATGAATCCCTGGTTCAGCAGAATTCAAAGTCCTGATCATCCTGATTATTGTGTAATTGATCTGGACCCGGATAAGCATACCTTTGACCAGGTAATTACGGCAGCTCTGGAAACGAAAAAGATTCTGGATGCCATTGAAGTTCCGGGCTTTTGTAAAACTTCGGGCTCAACCGGAATGCATATTTATATTCCACTTGATGCGAAGTATACCTACGAACAAAGCCAGATGTTCGCGAAGATTATTGTAAATCTGGTACACCAGCAAATTCCATCTTTTACTTCATTAGAGCGGATGATTTCTGCACGTAAAGGTAAAATGTATCTGGATTTTCTTCAAAACAGACCTGGAGCAACCATTGCAGGCCCATATTCCCTTAGACCAAAAGAAGGGGCTACAGTTTCTATGCCGTTACATTGGGATGAAGTGAAACCCGGATTAAAAATGAAAGATTTTAATATCGTCAATACGCTCGAACGTTTGAAAGCTGAGGGTGATTTATTTAAAGGAGTTCTAGGAAAAGGAATAGATTTAAAAAAAGCCATCAATAAAGCAAAAACAGTATTCGGTTAGGGAGGTTCGAATGTTTGCTTTCATTATCTTTGGCAAAAAAATATATTATGATAGCTCACCACGTATTATTCTGGCTTAAAGCCGATATCACTGAAGAACAGAAAGCAGCTTTTCGTGCTAGCTTACAGACCCTGGAAGACATTGAAGTTGTTAAAACGTTCCATATCGGAACACCTGCACCTATAGAACGCGCAGTTGTAGATACTACATATACCTTTAGTTTGATTCTAATTTTTGAAGATCTTGCTGCTCATGATGTGTATCAGGTACATCCATTACATAAAGCATTTCTGGATGAATTTAAACAGTACTTCGAAAACGTAATTATTTACGATGCACATTAAAACTTAAGCCGGACTCATCATCCGGTTTTTTTTATAAATGTTTAGATAATTATTTGGAATTATTCTAAATAGTATGATATTTGCTTTAATCTGTTTAATTGCAAAATCATCACTTATGTGCCAAACCACAGTACTTAGCCAAAATGATAATATCACCATTGCCCAGTGCAACAATTGTAAAGTTCTGAATATCTGGCGTGCCGGTGTGCTTATGAATTTTTCTTTTGACCAGTTTGAGGTTTTTTATCAATCTACCAAAAAGTTAAGCTTCGACGATTATCTCGAAAACAGACCAGACGGGAAAGAGGTGGTGATTCTTTCTACACCATTACCGGATATCAGTTTAGTGTTTACCAGATATGAATGGGAAGAGTTTTTTCATAAAGTAGATGAGGCGCTGTACATGAGGCGTATTTACGAAATGGTTCATTTCTAAATCAGGAATTTGACTTTTATTAATACTTAGTTTTAAGTATTCTGCAGTTACCTGAAACCGAAAGATTTGAGAATGCGTAAATAAGTTTCTAAACGCATATCTCATGGAAAAACATGCTAAACTAATTAAAAGATCTTCGGCCAACCGGATGCTATTGGAAAATATTAAAGTTGGCGACTTTGTAGCGGATGAGTATGGCAGATCCGGCAAGGTCAACAATATTGAAAAGGTTGACTATCCAAGGGAATCGCATTATTATTTCTACCTGGGGAAATCAGGAACCATTTTTATCATTGCGTAAGTTGTACTTACAAAAAAGCCCGAAATCATTGCTGATTCCGGGCTTTCGTTTTTGAGAGTGTACTTAGAACTTATACGATAATGTGGTTACGAACTGACGAGGGGGAATGGGGTTCACGCTGTAGTTTTCGTGAACATAGTAATTCAATTCATTCGTAAGATTTGATATTTTTGCAAGCAGTGATAATCTTTTCCAGGTATAACCCGCACTAATATCCAAGGTTGTAAATGGAGTCAAAGGAATGAGGCCGGTGGTTGTTCCATTTTTGTTCTGGTTCCTACCACCAAAGCGGTCGCCTGTGTAAATTGCTGTAGCACCTAATTTTAAGCCTTTTACCACCCCATTTTGAATGGTATAGAAAACCGTTGCATTTGCTTTATTTTTTACTGTTCCAACTACTCTGTCTCCTTCAATAATACCAGTACCTGGTAATGTGCTTAAATAACGGTAATAGTTGTAACTGTAGCCGGCTAGGAAGTTTAAGCCTGCTGTAATTGTTCCGCTTAAGTCAAGCTCAACGCCGTCACTGGCTGTTTTCCCAGTAAATTCTTTTATAGTAGCATCCGCATTGGCAGTCCCATCTTGCTTGAATAATGCTGTTTGAGCGAAGTTGCTATTTAGGATTCTGTAAACAGTAACATTAGCTGTAAGTTTTCCTTCAAGAAAGTCATTTTTAATACCAGCTTCATATTGATCAATAATCGAAGGTCTCATTGGCGCGAGATAAATATCCGTCCCAGAGTTAGATGTAAAGTTATTCGCATAACTTACATATACAGATGTGCTTTTCAATGGTTCATAAACTAAACCAAACTTTGGAGAAAATGCCTTATCAATTTTATCTACAGTAGTACTTGCTGTTGTTATGCCAGTAGCAGCGGCGGTTGTTTGCGTTGACGGTGTTTTTTGAAATGTCCATCGAACACCTGCGAGAATTTTAAATTTTTCAGTTATGCTTACCAAATCCTGAACAAATGCGCCCATTCTAAAAATTGGTGCAAAAGTAGATGCAGCAGATACAGCATTGGGTTCTAAGCCAGATCCATAATACGTAGATGGGTCGAGGATGTTGAAATTGCCATAATTAAAGGCAGTTGCTCCGTTGTAAGTCCAATTAGCTGCAGACGTCGATCTCGACTGATCAGCATCTGCACCTACTAAAAGGGTATGTGATATACCAACAGTTGTGAATTTACCATTTAAGTTTACCTGTTCGTTATATGTAAATTCTTTGGATTTCGATCGAGTTACATTCCTGGCCGCTATTCCGTTTGCAGTAGTTGCGAAAGGCCGTTCTGCGCTGAAATAATTTCTATTGTAAGATTGAAACGAACCAACTACATTTAACTTCCAATTCTCATTGAACTTATGATTAAAATTTAGTTGCGTTGTTGCAGTATTGGTTTTGTTATATGCCCATGGCGCGTTAAGGTAAGCTTTTCTGCTAATATCCGGGATAGCATTGGCTACTGTTCCAATCCCGAAATCTGGTGTGAAATCGCTTTTTAAGTAATCTCCTTGAAGCAAGAAGTCGGTATTATCACTAATTTTGTATAATAATGAAGGATTGATATAAAATCTTTTAGTTTTTACATCATCTCTGTAGCTTTTGGCATTTTCGTAAGTTCCAATCACACGAAATGCCAGTTTCTTAGAAACGGGTCCATAAAAATCGATTGTTGGCTTATACAGATCATAGCTGCCTACACGCATTGATACTTCACCACCATATTCGAATTTTGGTTTTTTAGTAATCATATTAATAATCGCTCCGCCGGTAACTCCACCATACAACAATGCGGAACTTCCCTTCAATACTTCAACAGACTCTAAAGTGCTTACCTCTGGTGTTCCACCTGAAGACGTACGCGCTCCATTCTTTAGTAGATTATTTCCTCCAAGACTGTAGCCACGTGCAACAAATGTTTCGCCACTTACGCCTCCACGATTTTCGGAATACGCCACTCCATTTACATTTGCCAGAACGTCACTTAACCGTAATGCTTGCTGGTCAGTGATTATCTGACTGTTCACGATCTGAACAGATTGGGGTAAATCTTTTGGTGCAATAGCAATCTTGCCCAAGGTAACAGGCTTCTTATTAGGTGTTCTGTACCCATTAACGGCAACTTCATCTAACTGAGACAAAGATTCGACAGTTGTGAAGCTAACCTGAGCTACCTGACCGGCAGTAATATTGACCTGCTTTTCCTGGACAGACAAACCGATAGCTGAGATTTTGATAGTATAATCACCAGGATTGATATTTTTAATTGTAAAATTACCCTTTTCATCTGTTTGGGAAGTTTTGTTTGTGTTTTTTAAACCTACACTCACAAAAGGAGCAGGGCTTCCATCACTGGTTTTGATTGATCCGGACACCGAACCATATTTGGATTGTGCAAGAGCGGAAGCGGTAAATAACATTGCGACAGCCAGCACAGAAAAAAAATGGGTAATTTTTTTGTACATAATTATTTAGATTAATTCTTAGTTGGCGCAAAGGAATGACATTAAAACCGTATTAGCAAAATTATTTTTATTAATTCTAAATAAGCTTTAATGTAATGGCAGTTATTATAGATACTTTAATCAATTCACTTCGTATATTGTTATAATCTATAATAGATGAAAGCTCATACAGAACACTTTTATTCGAATCTACACATTAGTAAATTGCCTTTGCATGAATTATTGCTTAGGAAGCAACTGTTTAATGATATCCCTGCAGATTGGCATGTGATTATTACTGATATTAAAAGCTCAACGATAGCTGTTAATTCAGGTTTGCATGAAACGGTCAATTTAATTGCCACAGGTAGTATGGTCACAGTCTTAAACATTGCTTTCAAAGCGAATATTTCCATACCATTTTTCTTTGGCGGCGATGGTGCAACCTTTTTGGTACCCGATGCTATAGTTGATAAAGCATTGAAAGGTTTATCTCAATATAAGGCAAATACACTCAATAATTTTAATCTTGATCTACGGGTTGGTGTAATCTCAGTTAAGGAGATTTACGACAAAGCACATCGCTTAAGTATCAGTAGATTCAGCGCCTCTGATAATTTTGTGATACCTGTAATTTTGGGGGATGGTTTGGAGTACGCGGAGAAACAGATTAAAGGAGAAGATTATCTGCTTGCTGCAAAGGAATATGGAGCCGAAGACATTGATCTCACTGGCATGCAATGCAGGTGGGACAAAATTGCACCTCCTGAGAATATGGAAGAAGTAGTGACTTTAATTGTTATTGCGAAACAGGGAAGGGACCAGGCGTCAGCCTTTAGCAGAGTGATCAAACATATCGATCAGATTTATGGTACCCCGGAAAAAAGACAGCCCATTAGTATTCCTAAACTTATATTTAAAACCAGTTTCAATAACTTAGGTAGAGAAATGCGACACCGCATAGGCAAGCTTAAATGGTTAGAACTGATCAAAACCTGGTTTATAAATATTTACGGTTATATCTATTTTAGAACAGACAGCGGAAAGAAGTATTTGAAACAACTTGTTGAAATGTCGGATACGCTTGTAATGGATGGACGAATCAATACGGTAATCACAGGTTCAGAGGAACAACGTTTAAGGCTTCAGACTGCCTTAAATATTCTGGAGCAAAAGAACGAAATTTTATACGGTTTGTACGTAAGCAAAGAATCAGTAATGTCATGTTATGTAAGGGACCTTGAGGATGATCATATTCATTTTGTTGATGGTAGTGATGGCGGCTACACACGTGCAGCGGCCTTACTGAAGCAAAAAATAAGGGAAGGTAGGGTAATCTGAGTTAAAGGTACTATTTCAGGTAAATGTCGCCCGACTCTGCCTTTTCAGGAACATTTACCGACTGTGGCTGAATGATAACGAACTTGATAATGTCATATTCGAGTTTGATTTTACCCCTTAACCTGTCGATCGCTGTGGTGATTTCTTCAGTGCGGAGGTCGGCTCGGAATGTAAGTATGAGTACCAGAAGCACCTCACGCGGGGACTGATAGGTAGAGAGCAAGCTTTTGAGTTCAATCACATCCTGATCAGCCTGTACAAGCTCTTTCAGTTTCTGCTGGGTTTCGGGTGTTAAACCTTCTCCCATTAAAAGGCTTCTGCTCTCTCTTGCCAGGATGAAAGATACGAAAATTAAAAGTGTACCGACCAAAACCGAAGCCAACCCATCCAAAACCGGCATATTGAGGTTGTGGCTTAATACCATGAAAACAAATACAATGACGAGGCCTAAAACAGCAGCCCCATCTTCAAATAACACCAGAAAACCTGAAGGATCTTTACTTTTAATAATGGCTTTCCACCAGGGCAGGCCTTTTCGGGTTTTATCAAATTCCCTGATGGCGATGATTAGCGACACGCCTTCGAAAACAAATGAAAGGGCAAGCACCAGATAATTCCATATTGGATTAACCAGATTTTCCGGGTGGCGCATATGCGTGATCCCCTGTGAGATAGAAACTACCCCGCCTAAACCGAAAATCATAATGGAAACGATAAATGACCAGAAATACAATTCCTTACCATAGCCAAATGGGCGGTATTTATCGGGCGGTTTAACACTTCGTTTTAAACCATACAACAGCAAAATCTGGTTGCTGGTGTCAACCGTGGAGTGAATACCTTCCGCAATCATGGATGAACTATTGGTAAAAGCTCCCGCAATGAATTTAGTAACTGCGATCAGGAGGTTTGCCGCTAAAGCGCTATAGATGGACTTGTTGGCTCTTGCCATATTAAGAATGAAAGATTTTACTTCTTAAACGAAATTGTACTGATTTGGTTTTGGATGTATGAAACCAAATGAACAATTTGTGGCAGCAAATGAGGTGTACTACTGAATTCAAATGAAAAGTGAATTCAGTAGTACGGGAAGAATTCAAAAAGATTTATTTCAATATTTCATTGATTAATCTGATCTCTTCATCGCTAAAAATGATATTATCTAATGCCTTTATAGAATCGGTGATTTGATCTGGCTTACTGGCGCCAATAAGTACGGTGGTGATCCGGTCGTCTTTTAAGATCCATGAAAGGGCCATGTGAGCCAGTTTTTGTCCCCGTGACTGTGCCACGTCATTTAACTTCGCAATCGTCGCAATTTTTTCGGGGGTGATATTACTCTCTTTTAAGAAAACTCCACTTGTAGCCACGCGCGAATCAGATGGAATGCCATGAAGATATTTATCTGTAAGAAGTCCCTGCGCAAGAGGAGAGAAAGGAATACAGCCAACGCCATTCTCTCTTAACACGTCGAGCAACCCATCTTCCACCCATCTTTCAAACATCGAATACTTCGGCTGATGGATTAGGCAGGGTGTTCCGTTTGCTTCTAATATTTTTATTGCTTTTTCGGCTTCGGGGGCTCTGTAATTAGAAATGCCTACATAAAGTGCCTTGCCCTGTTGTACAAGTAGACTTAATGCACCCATCGTTTCTTCAAGAGGTGTTTCAGGATCGGGACGATGATGATAAAAGATGTCTACATAATCCAGTTTCATCCGTTTTAAACTTTGGTCGAGACTCGACACAAGGTATTTTTTAGATCCCCAGTCTCCATAAGGGCCATCCCACATGGTGTATCCGGCTTTGCTTGAAATGATCATTTCATCTCTGTAACCATTAAAATCATCCTTCAGGATCCTCCCGAATACTTCTTCTGCCGAGCCTGGGGGAGGCCCATAATTGTTAGCAAGATCGAAATGCGTAATGCCGTTATTAAATGCAGTATAAATTAAGTTTTTGCTGTTTTCGTATACATTTACATGTCCGAAGTTGTGCCATAAGCCTAAGGACACTGCTGGAAGCTTTAATCCGCTGTTTCCACAACGACGATAAATCATCTTTTCGTAGCGGTTATCTGAGATATTCTTGTTCATTATTGATGTTGATTCGAAGGCAAATTAGAAAGTTTATGTTAAAACTGCAATATAAAATAACTAACCATTTTGCAGATCGCTTATATACTACAGAAATCATCTTGAAATGATATGTTGCGACCTGTGCCAGTCAGCTTGGTAAAACGTTTTATTTGTAAACTTGACACTTATTCCTATATTTAAAAATTAAATAATACCCTACACCAAATATCAGTACATATGAAATTTAAATCTCTAGCCAGTTTAGGCGCTATTGCAGCGATCGGATTTACATCCTGCCAGTCTGAAACCAAAAAAAGCACTACAACAGACAGTTCCAATACGAAGAAAACAGCAGTGGTGAAATTAATTGCCGATTCCTTTAAAAAAGAAATTGATGGTAAGCAAGTTGCACTTTATACTTTGAAGAATAAGCATGATGCTGAAGCCACATTTACAAACTACGGTGGCCGTTTGGTAAGTTTGATTGTACCAGGAAAAGATGGTAAACCTGTAGACGTGGTTGTCGGCTTTAAAAGTGTTGGTGATTATGAAAAAGCAACAGAACCTTATTTTGGTGCAACCATTGGCAGGTTTGGAAACAGGATTGCCAAAGGTAAGTTTACTTTGGAAGGAAAAACCTACTCTTTATTTACCAATAACGGCCAGAATACCTTACACGGAGGTAAAAAAGGTTATCAGTACGTTGTTTGGGATGCGAGTCAGCCGAATACAAATACATTGGTGTTGCATTATCTTTCAAAAGATGGCGACGAAAACTTTCCTGGGAACCTGGATGTAAAGGTGACCTACACGTTGACCGATGATAACGAATTAAAAATGGACTACGAAGCCAAAACCGACAAAACTACAGTGGTGAATTTAACCAATCATGCTTTTTTTAATCTAAACGGAGATGGAAGCGGCACCATTTTAAATCATGAAGCTCAGATTTTTGCTGATGAATACACACCGGTTGATTCTACATTAATCCCTACTGGAAAAATTGAAAAAGTGACCGGAACGCCATTTGATTTTACTAAGCCCCTCACTATTGGTGCGCGCATTGAAGATCAAAATGAGCAGCTAAAATTTGGCAAGGGCTATGATCATAATTATGTATTAAATAAAACGAAAGGAATGGGCATGTTTCATGCAGCTAAAATCAAAGGTGATGTATCCGGTATTGTAATGGATATTTATACACAGGAGCCTGGCTTACAATTTTACAGCGGTAATTTTATGCAAAGTAAAAATACATTTAAAACAGGAGCGAAAGATGATTTCAGGACTGCTATTGCCGTTGAAACGCAGCATTTCCCTGATTCGCCAAATCAACCCGGTTTTCCTACTACAGTATTAAAACCAGGTCAGGTATATAAAACGAGCTCTATATATAAATTTTCAAAATAGTACAGGCTGGTAAAATGGAAAAGGCTTCTGGGAAAATCAGAAGCCTTTATTTTTAAAACAATTCATTTAAAACCGGATCATGATAATCGGCAATGAATGCAATAATATTATCATAAGCAGCAAATTCCTCTTCGGTATGCATCGTTGTCAGTGCCACACACTTCATTCCGGCATTTTGAGCAGCTTCAACACCTTTTGGCGCGTCTTCAAATACAATGCAATCTACCGGGTCAATACCCAATAAATGTGCACCCTTCGTAAAGGTTTCAGGTGCCGGTTTACTATTTACTACATCTTCGGCGCTTACAATGGTTTTAAAGTAAGCCCTGATATCAAGATTATCGAGCACAAAATTTATATTGAACGGAATGGCTGCTGAACCTATAGCCATTAAAATACCATTGTTCTTTGCTTTGTCAAGAAAGTCTCCCAAGCCGGCAATAAGTTCCAGATGTTTGAGATATGCGGCCTGGTACCTTCTTTCTTTTTCAATAGAAATCTGATCGATCTGATCCTGGGTAAAATGACCAACGCCGAATACCCGCTCCAGTAAATCCTGATTCTTACCATACATTTGCTTTTTAACCTCTTCAAAACTAATGTTGGCACCTAGATCTTTAGTCAGAATTTCGTGCCAGGCGTGGTTATGAAAAACCATATCGTTTACCATTGTACCATTGAGGTCGAAAAGAAATGCTTTAGCTTTTGTCGTTGTCATAACGGTAAAATTATCAGATTTTTTTGATCTAAACATAGGGTAATTGTCATTGTTAGATCTAATTTGTTACGAAAGTTCGCCATTGTCAATCTAGTCATCATAAAGGTTAAACATTTGCAAATACGAAAAGCGAGTAATACATTGCGGGATATATTCCCGAAACCAAACATCCGCTATGCCAGGCACAGATCAACAAGATAAGGCAATGATCACGTTTCTGAACGGATTAGTTCCTTTGACAACAGAAATTATTCAGTTGGCCCGACGAGAGACTTTCAGGGTTGCTGTAGGTAAAAATACCATCATAAATGATTTGCAGGATCAGCAGGAAGATTGTGTGTTTTTTATGATCAAGGGGCTGGTAAGGGGCTTCATTAATGATAATCAAAAGGACATTACCGTTTGCTTTGTGGAAGAAAACAATATGTTTGGTAATATCCGAAATCCAGCAGCGTCGGTAACTGCATATCCTGAGCAATTTCAAACCATAGAAGATTCAGAAATCTTAATTATACCTTATCGGTTTATTGATGAACTATACCATGCATTCCCCGAAACCAATGTACTTGCCAGAAAGCTTTTAGCCATCCATTTTCATATCAGTCAGGAAAGGTCGGTTATATCGCGGATTCCATCGGCAGAATCAAGGTACAAACAGTTTGTTGGAAATCATCCTTCGTTTTCTTTACGGGTTCCATTGAAATACCTTGCATCTTACCTCGGCATGAGGGTGGAAACGCTAAGCAGAATCAGAAAGAAAAATAAAATACAGCGTGCAGAATAATCTTACCCTTTCCGTTTAAAATATAAATAACACAGCGGAAATAAACAGATCAGCCCTAAAAGAAATCCACCGAGGGTATCGGTAAACCAATGTGCACCGAGATATATCCTGGAAGGCGCAACCGTGAGCATTAAAAATGCTGAAATTAGCGATACAATCATCCTGGTGGTTTTAGGAATATCTTTCAAATGACTCATTAAGATAATCAGGAAGCCAAAAAACAGGACATAAGACAGCGTATGGCCACTGGGATAGCTTTGAAAACGGTTCACTTCAACCAGCCTTACATAGAATGAGGTTGGACGAGGCCGGTTGATCACATTTTTGACGCCTAAAATAATTAGGCCTGACAATAAAACTGTTGCAATAAACAAAGCCTCTCTTTTGTATTTCTGCCAATAAAATATCAATGCTACAAGTACTACCGAAAGAAGTGAATAGGGTAGTTCACCAAAAAAACTTATGGCAAGCATTAGTTTATCTAACCAGGCAGACTGGAACTCCTGAATAAACAAAGATACTTTAACGTCGAAATCCCAAATGATATGGTGAGCGACAAAAACACTTAGCGATACGAATGCCACTACAAGGGCAATAAATACGATAATAAACCAGTTTCTTTTTGAGAATGCAGACATAAACCCAAAACTATATAAATATGCTGAATCAGGATTATAAAAACGGTAAAAATAATCAGGATTAAAACTTCATCACGGAACTGGACCTGTTCATCAAGGATAAAGTACTTTCTGTATAAACATTTGGTTTATTTGATGGGCATTCTTCATATTTGCTTCAGATAATAAGGATATCTGTGCTTGGAAAGTCGGCGGATGCTAATCTGCCGACTGAAAGGCAACTCACCAGGATAAATCTCTCTAAAAATATACCCACGATTAACGCTCCAACCCAAGTCATCCTCCTTGAAAAAACCAGGAGGGGCTTCGGTTGATTTTAACCTGTCTTATTTTACTACAATCTGCTTTGGATCTGTAATTACGATCTGAGGTTTCCCTTTAAATTCAGAAACCAGGCCCGTTACACAAATATTATTGCCAATATACATGCTGCTGGGCTCTGATGTAAACTTTCCCAAGTCTTCTTTATTAATGACCACTGTGATCAATTCTTTAGGAAAAGCACCGCCAAGATTGATCAAAGTCAGTTTATCCAGGGCTTTTGTACTGTAAACTGAATCGCAAATAGTTACGGTTTTGCCAACATACTGGGCAGCATCTTTTGCTAAAACCATCGTCTGGCTTTTAGCGATATAACCAGCAGATAAAAACAATAAAAACAGGAATAACTTTCTCATGGCGTTGGGATGTGCTCAAAGTTAGGAAATTTAAACGGAGATTTTTATGATCCGCTAAAATTTGCAGGCGTCGCCGTATTATCCGTAATTTGGCATTCGATTATTAATGCCAGCCACCATTTAAATGAAGACTAAGTTATTTGCCCTTGCTTTTGCCATAGTTTATGTATTACAGGTTTATGCTGAAACTACCGGAGATTTGTTTATCCGCAATTTCACCAAGCCGCTGATTGCGATTACCTTACTGGTGTGGTTGTATAGTGCTACAAAGCTGAAGGGCAGATTCCACAAGCGGATTTTCATAGGATTACTATTTGCCCTTACCGGCGACATTTTTCTGATGCTTCAGGCAAATCATCCGGGCTATTTCACTTATGGATTAATTGCCTTCTTAATATGTCACATCTCCTATATCAGGGCTTTTACGCTTGACCACAAATCTAATCCATCAGTAAAAATACCTTTCTTTTTATGGTCGGCAGGCGCACTGATTATATTTTGTATTGGTTTATTCTTTTACCTGCAACCCTTTTTGGGCGCTATGCAGTTTGCCGTACTGGTATATGCCATCGTTATTACGGTGATGGCCATTATGGCGTTAAACCGTTATGGTAAAGTGAATATATTCAGTTATAAACTTGTTTTATATGGTGCCTTTTTCTTCCTGCTATCAGACACTGTTCTGGCTGTAAACAGATACGCGCAACCGATACCACAAAGCGGTATTCTGATCATGGGAAGTTATATGATTGCGCAATACCTGATTGTTTATGGTACAGTGGTGAGGGAACTGGTGGTTAAACGTACTGCCATATAGATTACTACTCATTTTACTTTTTCTCTTTATCCAGTACTGTAAATACCTGCTCTAAGCGTTCGCCGTTTTCATCGACTAATGTCAAAGTATGTTTTCCTGGTGCGGGGCTTACCGCAAGTTGATGGTAGTTAGTGGTGGTAGCGACATATTCATTGTCTATATGCCAGTAAATCTTAACATGCTGGTTCCTATGAGCTGCATTTAGCACCAACTTTCCGCGCTGGCCATTTAGTTCAAGGGGGATATAAATTACCGCTCCATTCTTCGGGTAAATCAGCTCCATCACGTTGTTCGCCCCACTCAAATCACAACCGGGCTTGTAGGATGGTAAAGTTTTGTAGTCGCTATTCTTAATCCGATAATAGTATTCCATAGCCGGAGGTAAAATAAACCAGCTTTTGTGCTGCATATCGGTCACATTTTCACAGTAATCGGTCACACGGTAAGTTGCCGTTCTGTCCAGGTGTATTAACTTGTGGTAGGGACAAACAACAGTTTTTTCGCCGGCAGGGGGTATCAGTTCATCCACCTGATCCGGGCAGTAGTCGCCTGCTTTAAAACCGCTTTGTTTACATACTTTAATCTTTTTGAGCTTAGTTACGGGCGCATCAAACCATTTCCCCTTGGGTAGCAACCTGAAAATATCAAATAGTACAGGAGCTGCTGCTTCTATCCCCACTAATCCAGGCCTGCCTTCTCCATCGGCATTGCCAACCCAAACACATACTACGTGATCTGGTGTAAGTCCTACCGCCCACGCATCCCTGAAGCCAAAACTTGTTCCGGTTTTCCACGCCACACGCTGTGAAGAGGAAAACTGTTCCCACAATCCTTCATCACCGGGCCGCATCACTTCTTCCATGGCATTGAATGTTGCCCAAATCGAGCCGTGGTCTAAATAGGAATTACGCTGATCGTCTTTTAAACCTTCATCTTCCTTCAAAACATAACTGGCCTGATTGTAATCTGCCGGATTATAAAAACCTTTATAGGTATTAAAATGATTTAAGGTCCTCACCATGCCCATATATGTATTTGCCAGGTCCCACATCGTCACTTCACTGCCACCAAGTATGAGAGAAAGGCCATAATGATCAGCTGGCTGATTTAAGGTGCTCATGCCCAGCTTTTTTAATTTATCGTAGAAACGCTCATACTTATATTGTTGCAGCATTTTTACAGCCGGGATATTCAGGGAGCGACTAAGCGCCTTATCTGCTGCGATGGCACCATCGTAACCCAGATCATAATTCTGTGGCGAATAGCCTGCAATCTGTGTTGGTATATCCGGCACCAGGCTATGGGGCAGGATGAATCCGTCGTTAAGCATACTCGCGTATAATAATGGCTTTAAGGTACTGCCCGGACTTCTGGGCGCTTTGATCATATCAACATGGCTTTGCAGATCTGCATTCTCAGGCTGATAGATATTGCCCACATAACTGACTACTCTGCCTGTCCGGGCATCCAGCACCAAAGCCGAGATATTGTTAATGTCGTTGGCACGGTATCGGTTATTATACCGCTTTAAGATGCTGTTAATTTTAAGCTGAAGATCTTCCGCAAGGGTAGATTTAATCCTTGTAGAAGTGATATTAAGCGCACTCCGTTCTGCTTTGAAGCGGTTAAGCAAGTGGGGTGCATTTTGTGGTAAAGGAAGTGGTTTACCCGGAACAGGCTCGAGCTTTGCTAAATTTGCTGTTGATTGATCAATGTACTTCAGCCTTGCAAGTTTATCGAGCAGGTCGTTTCGCTTTTTGATTAATTTCCCTGCATTTTTACCGGGGTGCACCAAAGACGGACTATTGGGCAGCACAGCCAGTGTTGCCATCTCACCCCATGAAAGGGTGGCCGCGTCCCTTCCAAAATAACGCCAGCTTGCTGCTTCCAAACCTACTACGTTGCTACCAAATGGTGCGTTTGCAGCATATAACCCCATGATCTCATCTTTCGAATCCTTAACCTCTAAACGGAACGCCAGTATAATCTCAAAAAGCTTTTGCAAGATGGTACGGTCTTCCCTACTGGACAAGCGAATTACTTGCATGGTTAGTGTACTACCGCCGCTTATAATGCTTTTTGCCCTGATGTTCTGTCTGATAGCCCTTGACATGGCCATTAAGTCGACTCCAAAATGACTGTAAAATCTTTTGTCTTCAAAAGCAATGATGCAGGCTTTAAACTTCGCAGGCACGGAATCGGCTACGGGAAAACGCCATTGTCCATCCTTCGCAATAGACGCGCTCAGCAGTGCTCCGTTACTGGCCTCAACAACGTAGGAAGTAGGAGACTTGAACAGTTTTGGAGGTAATATTAAAAGGAAAATGAGTAGCAGAAAAAGGCAACTGATGTCTGAAATTAAAAGAGCACTTGATTTTTTGTTCATATTAGCATATCAACTCATCGAAAAAGCTTTTGCCTCGCATTGACGGCTATGGTATCCGTTATTGCGAGGCAAAAACAATTAAATTTATCAGGTATGGTGTGATATAATCTATTTCATTACCTGTACCCACTTACCAGCCTGTGTAGCAGAAATATCATTATTATACATGGCTTCACATTGTACAGCAGACAGGTAATATTTGCCCACGTAAGATGCATTAAGCAGTACCTTATACACCAGGCTTTCGTTTTCACGAATATTGAAATAAGTAAATACACGGTCATCGCGAATATCCTGATAGGTATACGGAGAAGACGCTAAAATACTCTGGTTGTCATTTACGCGTGTATTGATAATTTCCCAGCCTGAGGGGAAGATCTGTGTTAAGGCCATCTGTTCGTAATAACCCATGCGACCGGGATTTTTAACCGTCACCTCTGCATAAAAGTCTGTACCCTGCTTAATGGCTACCGGATCGATAACTGTTCCGTTTAAGCGTTTGTATACCACATTCATATCCAATACGTCTGCCCGGTTTGGTAAGAAGTTGTTTTGACCTGCAACAGGTTGCCCTTCCAATACCAGACGCACAAATAGAACATTATTTCCGGTATTAGTGACTGCAGCCGTGCTGCCTTTAAAAGTAACGGCTGTGCTGTTAAGGTACTGCGCTGAATTAATTGTTGCTGATTTCCCGTCAAGCGCGTACTGATATTGCAATTTATTCGACGATTGATTTGAACCGCAGAACTTAGCAATAGCCAGTAAACTGTAAGCGGTGGTTTGGGTACTGTACCAGGTGTTTTCTCCAAGTTTTGAAGCTAAGGGAAGCAGCAGTTCAGCTGCTTTTGCTTTTTGTCCCATCAGGGTAAGTGTCTCCAGAATCATGGCCTGATCACGAACATCCGATCCATAGGTTCCGCCAAGCTGTTTATAAGGTTGAACAGAAATATCCAGACCGCTTATGATGCTTTGTGCCACACTATTCTGACCAGCCAGTTTGTATGCAGCTGCCAAACGCCATTTCGCAGCAACCGACAGGTATTCAAATGCCTTCAGGCGGTTCATTGCTGCCATTTCCGGTTTTTTGGCGAGGGCAAGCATATATAAACGGTAGGCCTGCGATAAATCGCCACCGTAGAAATTATTACTGTTAGGCGCCCAGTTTGCAGCTTTTCCTTTCTGATAACGTAGCAGATCTTCAAGTAAACCTACAGGAAGGGTGTAGCCTGCGTTTTGGGCTTCAACAAGAAAATGACCTGCATAATTGGTTCCCCATTCATCAGAGCTGCCTTCACCCGGCCAGTAAGATAAGCCCCCATCTGTACTCTGAAATCCTTTAAGTCTGTTAATACCAGCTTTTATATTCGCCTCAGTTTTGGCTTTCTGTTGCTCATTAAGCGGACTCAGACGTTCAAGGTAAAGTTGCGGAAATATGCCCGATGTGGTTTGTTCGATGCATCCATGTGGATATTGAATCAGATAACTTAACCGCTTACCTAGATTGATCGCAGGAATAGAGGATACTTCCAGCGTACCTGCATTTGTGCCCACCATACCAATCGGCTGATAATTAACTGTCCATTTTGTATGTGGCTGAACAGTTGCTGAAACGACATTAGTGATGTAAGGATTGGGATTTCTGATATCCATTTCAACATCGTAAACTGTCTTTTCAGCACCGCTTTGTGCAACTACTTTTACTTTTGCTATACCTACATTATTTGGTGCCTTGACTTCGAAATAAGCCATCTGTTCACCGGTTTTTTTATAGTATAGCTGCTGTTTATTGGTTCCCTGAACGATCAGGTTGCTGGCTTGAAGCTGGACAGATACATTTTTAAGATTTGTCTCAGTAGCAAACACCGTAACGGGAAGGGTGAAACTTTCACCCGGGCCGATCACCCTTGGCAGGGTAGCCAGCACCATGAGAGGTTTTTTAACCTGTACTGATTTCTCTGCGAAGCCATAGGCCGCATCCTGTCCGGCAACTACCATAGCCCTTACTGCACCAATGTACTGCGGCAGCTTAAATTTATGGGTTTTGCTTTCGCCTTTACCCAGACTAAATGGACCGAGGTATTTTACAACCGCCTGGAAACGATTGGCTTTAGCAGGATTTAGATTTTTGTTGATGCTGCCATCACCACCTATACTCAGAATCCTGTCTAAATTTCCACCCCATGCACCTAACACGTAATCGAATAAGTCCCATGTTTTTACACCAAGTCCTTCACGTGCATAAAAGGCACCATGCAGATCAGGCGTTTTGAAGCGGGTTAGATCCAGCAGCCCTTCATCAACCAACGCAATGGTGTAGGTCATCGCCTTTCCATTTTGTTCTCCAACGGTAATGGTATTTTCGGTTTCCGGCTTAATTTTGTCCAGCATTTTTATAGTTGGCTTCAGGATCGTCTGCGGATCTTCAACAGCCAGCGGAATCGCCCCATACATCCTGATTGGCAAATCATTTATTGTTTGTGCGTGTGGTTGCAGTAAGGTAATATTGGCGAAAACATTTGGTGCCATTTCCTTTTCTGCTTTAAATTTGAACTGGGTTTGTCCTGCATCAGTATCAATCCAGAATGTTTTGATTACATGGCTTCCATTCTCAATGGAGATTAAAGCCCTTCCGTTTTTAGCCGTTGGAATCGTTAACGTGATGTCTTCGCCCACAGTAAACTTTTCTTTATTGGCTGTAAATGATAGCATGGATGCTTCGGTAGGGTTGGAGCCCTGCTCACGTTGCGCCCATCCCGGCCAGTCTACATATACTGATTTGCCTGTAACATGCCCGCCATTTAAATCGCGTACCAACACCAGATAACGTCCCCATTCCGGCTCGTCTATTCTTAAATTATAGTTTCCTTTACCGTTAACCAGGGTAACCTGTTTGCTTTCTACCAGTTTGTTGTACTGATTCTGGGTGAAGTTGGCATAAGTATACTGGTTATCCTGTTCCCACCACCAGCGCCACTGTGTTTTATAAAGCTCTACCTGAACAGCTTTCGTTCCGGTAAGCAATCTGCCATCTGTATTTACATTTACAATCTCTATCTTATGGTCCTTTCCAGTAACCAGCATACCGCTCAAGCGGTCGCCTTTGGGCGGACGGATCCCCAGATAGCTTTTGTAAACGTGATATGGAATACTGAAATTATCGATACTGAAGTTACCTCCCGGTTCGAATACTTTAGTGGTAAAGTTGGCCCTTAAAACGCCGGGCGCAGTATTATTTTCATTCAAATTTGTATTGATCTGCGCCGTACCTAAAGCATTAAGGGTGCCTTCGAAAATGGTCTTTACCTGTGATTCAAAGCTAACGGTAGGGTTATCAAAACTGAAACCTTCAAAACCCTTAAACTTTGTTTCTGTTGTATTCAGATTTACATCTACCTTTGCTTTTAAGTTCTGCGCTACAGCACCAAAAAGCCATTTAGCCGTAAGGGTAGCTGCGGATGTTCCTGAACTCAGGTAGGTCCTGTTGCCTACATTGAAGTCGATCTTCAGCCTGTTTGGCATCACCGTTTCAATTTTAAGGGTTTTCGTAAAGGTTGCACCCCCGGCTTTGACTTTTGCAAGCCAGTTACCTGTGGGTACCGTGCTTTCGGTTGCGGTTTTAAATGAATAAAATCCATTTAAAGGCCGGCCGTTTATTAAACGCTTATATAGCTGCCCCTTGGGATTATAGAACTCCATGGTTACGGGATAATTGGCCGGTAACTTCTTCAGTTTATCCTCTAAAATAAAAGACACATATAAGCTGTCGCCCGGGCGCCATACGCCCCGCTCACCATATATAAAACCTTTAAGGCCACGCTGAACAACATCACCACCTACATCAAACCTGCTCAGGGGAAGTGAGCTTCCATCATCCAGTTTTAAGTACCCCCGTTCTGATCCGTTTTTCGCGATTAACAGGAATGGCTGACGTTTCAAGTCAAAACTCGCGAAGCCATCTCCGTCTGTTTTAGTGGTGAAAATAATCTGCTTTTGATAATCCATCAGTTCCAGACTTACCCCACTTAACGGTTTTGCTGTAAGCAAGTCGGTGGCCACAATCAGCATACTGTTGTCGTTGCCGCGCTTGGCGATTAAACCAATGTTTGATGCAATTAGGTTTCTGCTTGCCCAGCGTTCATTGGTATAAAAAGAGGGGGTGCAGGGGTTATCCTTATCTGCCCAGCGATAGTTATTCGGGTAATAGGCATTATAGCGTTGCCAGAAGTCATCGTCTTCGTCAATTTTTTCGCCATAACCTTCATATTCTTCCTCTCCATCATATCCCTCGTCATCGCTCTCGGCCTTTTCTTCACCAGCCTTACAGCTGAAGGCATTATACTCCCTTCGGAAAGCAATCGTTACGCGATACATTGCTCCGGGCTCTGTGCGCAGCATTTTATCAAGGTCGAGCGTAAACCTGTTTTTCTTATGCAGGTTCAGGGATTTATCTTCATCCAATCGAACAGTTTTCTGCAATATGGGTTTAGCAACGCGGCGCAGTTCATTGCCATCTTTGTAGCTGTTGGTTTGAAAGAACTGTGGAATGTTGTTTTCATAAATTTTAATCACCGTCACATCAACTGCCTTTAAATTGGTCGCTTCGAAAGGAAGAACCAGCTTACCTGAATTAGGTAGAATTGTACCTGCTCCGGAAACTGTAACGGATGGCAACTTATCTTCGAAAACAAGGTTTGCCGTTTTACTACCTTCCAAAACCTTTCCGTTTATATTTTGGATACCGTTATTTACATTGAGGGTATAGTCGCCTTTTAATTCTTCGGCTGCATAAACTTTAATCTGACTGGCATCTATGGTATACCGCAAATCACTGAGGTTTCCCAGGGAAATCATTCCGGTGAGATCTTGTCCAACGCCAATTGGTTCAGAAAACTGAACCAAACCATAATCTTCTTCGCCCTGGATAGCTTTGATATCCAGCACCTCGAATTTATTTAATGCCGGGATTCGGATTTCTTCTTTTCCCTTTTGTTCAGCATCAATGGCATCACCGTCCCAGGTGAGTTCAAGTGTTTGGTCTTCAGCTTTCTTTTTAATACTGTCTATAGTAAACCTGGAGATGTTTTTCGCCGGATCGTGTTGCCATTTCACTTTTAATTTCTGGTCGAAATCCAGTTCAATAATTTTCTCAATCTTGGTTGTTTCTTCAGCATCAGCGGTAGCCACTTCACCTGTAAATTTCATGTAATCAAGGGAAGTGTTATTTTGTGAAACCAGCCCGTTCTGGCTAAGCATTACTCCAGGCGTAATGACTTTAAATTCAAAGTCGAAATCTTCCAGGCCTTTTTCGGTGGCAGAAACTTCAGAAAGCTTAAATGTCGCTTCATATTCTTTTCCGGGCTTTAGATTTTCCTCCGGCCGAAACTCGATGGTTTGCGGGTCAATCCAATAGGCTTTCCCGGAAATGGATGGTGAAAAGTCAAATAGATCCCTTGAATCAGCTTTACCCAGGTCTTGCATGCCACTGGCTGCATTGGCGAGGTGAACGCGGATAAAGCTCTTTTTTGAGATTGTTCCGGATGTGTAGGCTTCAATGTATTTCGCATAGGCCTGGTTGTCTTCGTTTGATTTCTTTTTCCTGTTAAAAAAGAAAAACAATAATGCTGCAATAGATAGCCCCAGCAGACCGATAAAAATGATTTTTTTCTTTCGCGAGGATTGGTAGGTAGATGGTTGTTCCATTCTTAAATTAATTTAGATGTAACGTAAAATGCTGTTTACGAGTTTACTGTACATGAAACAGTACAGGAGCGTTCCCGAAACCAACATAACGATTTTTATAGGTAGCGAAAAATAACTAAAATAAATGTGAATAAAAATGATGTTGAAAATTAAGCATTGAAACTTTGCGCTTTGAGCGTAATTGAATATGTTTACTTCATCAACCTAATTTTGACCAGATATGATAAAGAAACTCGTGCTGTTTTGTGGTTTAATCTTCGGCGCCAATGCGGCCTTTGCCCAAAAAGAAAGCGTGGAAAATGCCGTTAACTTACTTACAAAACTGATGATCAGTCCCGATAGTTCAGCATTAGATAAACTCGTATTGAAGAATTTAAGCTATGGACATTCCAGCGGCAAAGTACAGACCAAAGAAGAGTTTTTACATTCGCTGCTATCAGGAGAATCAGACTTTTTAGATATCAGCCTGACTGATCAAAGGGTTGTCGTTCAAAACAATACCGCACTGGTAAGACATACGCTTACGGCCAAGACAAATGATAAAAACGTACCTGGAAATGTAAAGCTATATATTTTACTGATCTGGAGTAAAGAGAAAGCAGGGTGGAAGTTATTGGGCAGACAGGCGGTTAAGGTGCTTTAGTCCATTCATTTATTTAATCATTACTCCAGGCCGGTTTACCAGGGGGATTTTGATCATGTTGGCATCAATAATACTTTCAGGAAGAAAGATGAATTTCTTGTCATAGATTGTTGAACCGATATAGTAACTCAGCCAGTATTCGTTGGTAAGTCCAAAAACTTCAGGGTCAATGGCTTCAACACCTTTAAAGTCATTTGCTGCCATGTCGCCTATGAAATGACGAAGGACAGAAGTCTTCACTTGCTTTCCGTCTTTCTCACCATACCCTTTTGAGCTGATTAACACATTTGTAATCGGCTCGTTTTTCAGGTTAACGAGATAAACAGTCCAGCTTTTCACTTCCGGCGTTTCGCCCATGAGCACCACAGCCATTGCAATATCTTCAACTGTATTTTGTGGTAAATCTGCTTTCAACTGATAATTATTGAGTGAATGGATGACTAATTTACTGACTGACTATTTTTTCTTCGTAACTGCTTTTTTGGCTGGAGCCTTTTTAGCCGGAGCTTTTTTAGCTGCCGCTTTCTTTTTCGTTTCGAAAGCGTTTGGTACCTGCTCTACAATCATCCTTTTAACTACTTCCAGGTCGATATCAACCAGTTCCTCAGCTGTGTATTTTTGTTTTGTAGCCTCATTGTTTCTTAATTTCAGCATGAGTTTGCCAAAACGGATAAATGGTCCCCAACGGCCGTTTTCAATTGAGATCTTTTCAGCGTCCCATGTTTTAATATAACGGTTTGCTTCTTTTTCGACTTTCTTGCCAATTAAGGTGTCAATGTCTGCCTGTGTTAAGTTGTCAAAGTCGTATCCTTTCGCAGGTATGTTGATGAACAAATCATTCCACTTAATAAAAGGACCAAAGCGACCTTTACCTTTTGTAACCTCTAAGCCTTCATAATAGGCAATGGGCGCATCTGCATCCATTTTCTGCTGAATGATCTGTACCGCTCTTTCGTAGTTAACTGAAAGTGGTTCTTCGTTTTTTGGAAGGGAGATAAATGCTTCACCCCATTTCACATATGGGCCAAAGCGGCCAACACCCACCAATACTTCTTTTCCTTCGAAATCAGGTAGCGAAAATGGAAGTTTAAACAGCTCTAAGGCATCTTCAAGCGTTATGGTAGCGACCGACTGGCTACGCATTAAGCTTGCATAACGTGGCTTTTCTTCTTCATCTAGCTCGCCAATTTGAACCAACGGACCAAATTTACCTACCTTGGTGTATACATTTTTGCCGCTTGCAGGGTCTAAACCAAGCAACCGTTCGCCTGTAGCGCGCTCAGCATTTTCCAGAGTGGTTTCCACTTCAGAATGAAAAGGGTTGTAAAAAGAATGCAGCATTTTGGTCCATTCCTGTAAACCTTGTGCTATTTCGTCAAATTCCTTCTCTACTTTTGCGGTAAAGTTGAAATCAACGATTCCTTTAAAGTGTTCAACAAGAAAATCATTAACCACCTCACCGATATCGGTAGGGAAGAGTTTGGACTTTTCCGCGCCGGTAATTTCGGACCTGGTTTCTTTTTTTAACTGTCCGTCTGCCAGTATAATCGAAGAAAATTTTCTCTGCTTACCATCCCGATCCTCCTTCACCACATAACCGCGGTTTTGAACAGTGGAAATGGTTGGTGCATATGTTGATGGTCTGCCTATACCCAGTTCTTCTAATTTCTTAACCAAACTGGCTTCTGTATATCTTGCAGGCGGACGTGAAAAACGTTCCGTTGCCTGCATTTCCTTTAAAAATAATTCTTGTCCTTTAGCCAAAGGAGGGAGGATAGAACCCCCTTCTTTTTCTTCACCCTCTTCTTCATCAGTAGACTCGAGATAAACTTTTAAAAAGCCATCAAATTTTAACACTTCACCTTCGGCTACAAGGTGTTCCTTTCTGGTAGAAGCCGTAATATGTGCCGTTGTTTTTTCAAACAGGGCTTCGCTCATTTGCGATGCAATGGAACGTTTCCATATTAAATCATACAAACGCTTTTCGGAAATATCGCCATCCACTGAGTGCCGGTCAAAATAGGTTGGACGAATAGCTTCGTGAGCCTCCTGGGCACCTGCTGATTTGGTTTTGTAAACCCTGTGCTGATGGTATTTCTCTCCGTAAGCTGATTTAATTTCGGCAGCTGCCGCATTGATGGCGGTCTCGGATAAGTTCACCGAATCCGTTCTCATATAGGTTATTTTACCGGCTTCGTATAACCTTTGCGCAACCTGCATGGTTCTCGCTACTGAGAAGCCCAACTTTCTGGAAGCCTCCTGTTGCAATGTTGATGTGGTAAAGGGCGCTGCCGGATTGCGCTTTGCTGGTTTAGTTTCTAAACTGGTAATATCAAACTTCGCTGATGCGCAATCCTGAAGAAACTGCTCTGCCTCCGCTTCGTTTTCAAAACGCTGGGGAAGTTCTGCCTTTACAATTTCCTTTCCTTTACCGGTAGCAAACTGCGCAGTAATTTTGAAAGCTGCAGCCGCATTGAATTGTTGAACCTCTCTCTCTCTGTCCACAATCAATCGAACCGCTACCGATTGTACACGACCGGCTGAAAGGGATGGCTTTACCTTCTTCCATAAAACAGGAGAAAGTTCAAAGCCTACCAGGCGATCGAGAACCCGGCGTGCCTGTTGGGCATTAACCAGGTTGTAGTCGATTGTTCTGGGACTGTCAATGGCTTTTAATATTGCAGGTTTGGTAATCTCATGAAAAACGATCCGTTTGGTTTTCTCCACTTTAAGGCCTAAAGTTTCAAACAGGTGCCATGAAATAGCCTCGCCCTCACGGTCCTCATCGGATGCGAGCCATACCATTTCGGCATCCTTTGCAAGTTTCTTTAATTCGGCTACCAGTGCTTTCTTATCAGCAGGAACCTCGTATTTCTGCGCAAAATCATTCTCAATATCGATTGCCATATCGCCTTTGGCTAAATCCCGAATGTGGCCATAGCTCGACTTCACCAGGAAATCTTTGCCTAAGTAGCCTTCTATAGTTTTAGCTTTTGCGGGTGACTCTACGATTAATAAGTTTTTGGCCATGAAATACGTTTTTGTGCAAATAAAGCTATAATAAAGCGATAAATCCAAACCTAAACACGATTTTGTTCAATTATTTATAGCTACATTACCTTTCTAAATCCTATTTCTGCTTATCTTCGTATATAAAATAAAACAAAGAAATGATCAACACTATCCTTATCCTATTAAACTTTTTGGTACCAAACCCGCCGAAAAATGTTTACGATTTCAGCTTCAAGACTATTGATGGCAAAGAAATTAAATTATCGAAATTTAAAGGTAAAAAAATTCTGATTGTCAACACCGCTTCTAAATGTGGATTTACCCCTCAATATGAAGACCTGGAGAAACTACAGAAACAATACGGCAAGAAAGTAGTTTTAATCGGATTTCCTGCCGGGAACTTTGGTGGACAAGAATTTTCAACCAATGCAGAGATTAAAGAATTTTGTACGGGAAAATACAACGTTTCTTTCATGCTGGCAGAAAAAAGCAGTGTTAAAGGTGACGACATCAGTCCGTTATTCAAATACCTGACAACTCAAACCAATACCGAGGAACAAGGTGATATCAAATGGAACTTTGAAAAATTCCTGATCAACGAAAAAGGGGAATTGGTTCACCGTTTCCGTTCGAAAACAAAACCGACAGACGAGGCGATTATTAAAAACCTGTAATAGCTATGAGACAGAAGATGTGAGGTGTACAACCGTCTCACATCTTCCGTCTTAAGTCCCGTGCCGAATGTCCTAATTATGCTTCTCCAATACTGTTTTCCAAACCACAGCGCTTAATATTGCCCCGATAACAGGCGCTACCGCAAATAGCCACACTTGTTTAAGTGCTAATCCACCTGACAGTAGCGCAGGACCAATGCTCCGGGCTGGATTTACCGAAACGCCGGTAATCTTAATTCCAACAATATGGATCAATACGAGACTCAGGCCGATTGCTAAACCTGCAAATCCGCCATTGATGTTTTTGGTTGAGGTAGCACCGAAAATAACCAGCAGGAAAATAAAAGTAAAGGTAGCTTCCCCAATAAATGCGGCCGTTGTATTGTAGCCACCGAGATATCCTGTTCCCCAGCCATTAGAACCCAATGCCCATTCTTTCATCTCGAAACCATTTTGGTTTGCGGCGATCAGATAGAGCAAAGCGGCTCCGGCTATGCCGCCCAAAACCTGCGCTAGAATATAATAAGCAGCTTCCGTGGGTTTCATTCTCCCTGCTACCACCATACCTATGGAAATTGCCGGATTAATGTGGCAGCCCGAAATGTGCCCGATGGCATAAGCCATTGCAACTACAGATAAACCAAAAGCAAATGAAATACCTAATAGCCCTACGCCGGTAGTACCGTTAGCGCCTGCAATAACTGCGCTGCCGCAACCCATTAAAACCAGGACCAGCGTGCCAAGAAACTCAGCACTAAACTTTGAGAATTTGTTTGTCTCCATTGTTTATTATTTTTTTAGATTAAAAAAACAATAGGGGGAGATTTGAATCGAATGTAAATAAAAAAAGAGATTAATAAAAATTAATCCCTTTCAAATTGTTAATCTAAATCGTTCCCGTTGATTTTGCTTAACAATTCAAAAATGAGAAATTTCCATATCAATCACAATAGTGATTTAGGGCTATTTTTAAAACAGGTTTAACTGATTTGCCTGGTGACTGTAAGGGTTAAACTCGTAAGTTTTAAAGCCTGAAGTTTCCTGACCTACATAATATAGTTCTGTCTCTTCGTAACGCGAAGCAACTTTTATCAGCGTATTGCCTGCTACCTTTTTGAAAAGTTCTTCTACCAATAACGGGTCATTATTATCTTTTGATAAATGACTTAACAAAAGATGGCTCATAAACTCAGGCTTATGATTTTGAAAAAGCTCTAGTGCCTGCGTGTTGCTCAGGTGGCCATGACCACTGGTGATTCTCCTTTTTAGAAAATAGGGATAATTGCCGTTGGCAAGCATCTGAGTGCAATAATTGGACTCCAGAAATGCGGCATGACAAGTTCTGAACTGATTAATGAGCCTGTCGCAAACGGCACCGATGTCGGTAAATACCCCTACACGAATACCATTATACTCAACAGTGAAACTATACGGATCTGCGGCATCATGAAATTTGGAAAACGCCAGTACTTTGAGGTTTCCAATATTAAAACTTTGGGTATGGCCAATAGGGTAGGTGACACCCTCGTTCAATAATAGTTTGCTGCTTTTTAAGGTTGGGGTACTGATGTATACCGGAAGATTGTACTTTTTGGCAAAAACACTCAGGCCTTTGATGTGATCGCTATGCTCATGTGAAATGAAAACTGCTTTCACTTTATGGATTGACAAACCCAGCCTCATCATCCTTTTTTCCACTTCCTTGCAAGTCAAACCCACATCAATCAGCACCGCTTCATCCTGATTGCCCACATAATAGCAATTGCCATTACTACCCGAATTTATTGAAGTAAAATATAGTCCCATGCCGTGCCGCAAGTTACGTCTAATTCACGTAAAGAGAAAGTAAAACTACACCCTTGTCCCATTATGCTCTACCAAACGGGAAAGTAATGGAAGGAATGCCTGTATCAGATTAATCTCCTCTGAAGAGAATATTTTTTCCATGGTTTGCACCAGCCATTCCTCTTTAATCTTTCTACTGGCAATAATATGCTTTTCTCCAAGTTTTGTCAGGGCAATAAAAACCTTTCGCTTATCTTCCTCACTGGGGAAACGTTCAACACATTTAGCTTCGTACAAGCGATTAATAATCTGAGATATTGCCTGCTTTGAAACACGTTCCAGATCCGCCAGCTCCGTAGACAGCATTTTTCCATGTTGCTCTAATAGCGACATCGTGAGCAATTCCGCATTACTAAACTCGGAACTTACATTCTGTTTTCTTAACTGGCGCGTAAGCCGGGTAACGGTGCTCCTTAATTTTGCAGCAATTTCTTGTGTTTGAGTTGGCATAATAATGGTAAATAAACTTTACAAATATAATGCTTATTTATTAAATACTGAATAGCAGAAAGGATCAGAACATTACTTAAATGATCTTAATATGATAAAAATCGCGTATTCAGTTTATAGAATTACGGGAATAATTGGTACTTTTGTAAAGTTACTTTACTATATTAATCATGAGTATTTTTCGTTCACTAAGGCATTACAATTATAGATTATTTTTTACAGGGCAAGCCATCTCACTCGTAGGTACATGGATGCAACGTGTAGCCATCAGCTGGCTGGTATACAGGCTAACAGGCTCCGCTTTTTTACTGGGCCTCATAACCTTCCTTAGTTTAATCCCATCCTTAATACTGGCACCTTACGCCGGTAGTTATGTAGACAGGCATAACAAATACAAAATCCTGGTCATTACACAGGTTATCCTGATGCTACAGGCTGGTGCACTTGCCGCCATGATCTGGTTTAAGGTTTATGATATGTTCTGGATCGCAGCCCTCTCACTTGTCCAGGGTTTGGTAAATGCATTTGATGTTACGGCACGTCAATCACTAATGGTAAATTTAATTGATGACAAACAGGATTTGCCGAATGCGATTGCACTTAACTCCTCTATGTTCAATGCCGCCAGGCTCATCGGACCCGCTCTTGCGGGTGTGATATTAAGTACACTCGGTGAAGACATTTGTTTTTTAATCAATTTTCTTAGTTTTATTGCTGTGCTGGGTTGTATGGTAATGATGAAACTAAATCTCGCCGAACAAGCCAAATCAAAAGAAAATATTTGGATTGATCTGAAAAAGGGATATGATTATTTAAAAGCGTCACCTGACCTGGCTTCAATGATTTTGATGATGGCTGCATCGAGCTTACTCGTTATTCCATTTACGACTTTACTTCCCGTGTTTGCCAAAGATATTTTTAATGGTAATGCCACTACATTTGGGTGGTTTGAAAGTGCAGCTGGATTTGGTGCGTTCTTTGGAGCCATTTACATGGCTACATTAAAACCAGGTCAGAACCTGCAAAAAATCGTCATATTATCGGGTACTGTGCTGGCGGTAGCCGTGATCGCACTTGCTGTTTCCCCTTCGTTAATATTGGCACTGGTTTGTACGGGATTGGCAGCGCTGGGTTTAATGGCCCAAACTTCTTCCATCAATACCTATTTGCAAACACATGCTGATGATTTGATGAGGGGGCGTACCCTGAGTTACTATATCATGGCATACCAGGGGGTTTTGCCGATTGGAAGTTTACTAATGGGCTATTTTGCACACCAGTTTGGTACGCAAACTGTTGTCGCCTTTGAAGGTTTTGCGGGCTTACTGATTGTATCTGCCTTTATATATCATGAAAAACACATTGCGAAAACCAATGCTATGGCATTTTAGATGTAAGGCCGAACCCCATACGCATTAATGCAATACGAGCCTGCAGTCAACCATTATTTTCCTGTAATCCTGCAAGTCGATTTCCTTATTGATGAGTTGTAAGAGCAGTTTTATAGCATTTTCACCCACCGATTCAGGATTTTCTTCTATGGAGGCCACCGGCGGATTATCCAGATAGGTAATAAATGCATTGTTTCCAAACCCAACACATTCTATTTTAGCAAATCCGGGGTAGTCTATTGATTTCAGGTATTTGATTGCATCGAACAGGATTGGCTCTTTGAAAGCAACCAAAGCTGTCGGTATATTATCTTCGCCAGAAAAGAGGTGTTTTATCGCAGTAATGGTATTCTTCTGATCAAAATCAGTATAAGCAACCAGGTCAGCGGAAAAGGGAATCTGATTATCCTTTAGTGCATTGATATAGCCATTAAAACGGTCGTGCGTAAAATTAATCATCTTTGGCCCGCCGAGGTAGGCTATTTTTCGGTGCCCCCGTTCAATCAGGAACTGCGTAGCCTGATAGCACCCTTGAAAAGTATTTCCGAGTACTTTATGGCAATTTAAATTGAAGCTTGGATTACGGGTATAGTATACTACCGGCACACCCATTTTTTCAAACTGATCAAGATGATCAAATTCCTGTGTATGTTTGGATATAGCCACTATCAATCCATCTACCCGGCTTCTTAAGAGCATATCTGCCGATAGAATTTCCTTTTGCAAATCATCGTGAGACTGACTGATAATCACATTATATCCGTTCGCTGTGGCAAATTGCTCCACGCCATCAATACTCCGGGTAAAAAAATGATCCGATAAATTTGGCAGAATGATCCCGATAATCCTGGAACGTTTTTCCTTCAAATTGATGGCTGATTTATTTGGAGTAAAGTTCAGTTCCCTGGCCATTTCCTGTACACGCTTCTTGGTGTACTCGTTAATTGTAGGGTAGTTGTTAAGCGCCTTCGAAACTGTAGATACCGACATCTTTAACTTCCCGGCAAGAAATTTAAGCGTAACAGGCGTATTTTGCATCATCATTTCCAATCTCCATGCATAGTTAAGAAAAAAACGCAATTATTTCAAACGTTTGAAACGTTGTTTCTATCTGCTGTGCATGCCGGGGTGCATTTTATACCGTTGTTATCGGTTTCCCTTTTATAAATTCGCTATGCCTTTGGCGGAAAAACTCATCTAAAACCAAATTTTGCCCCTGATGGAAACATCGTCAGTTATTTAATTGTTAGTTTTGGAACAATCAATTAATTAACAAATTAAAAATAAGTTATGCTAAAATTAACCTATAGACTACTTTTAATCTGCTTATCGCTTTTTTCTTCAGTTAGTTACGCTCAGGTTACATCTATACAAAATATTCAGGCCCGGAAGGTCCAAAGTCTGAACGGAAAATGGAACTATATCATCGATCCTTACGAAAATGGCTATTATGACTACAGACATGAACCATTTGATAAATCCAAAAGTGGCACAGGCGGCTTCTTCGATGACCGTGTTCAAAAAGATAAATCAGAACTCATTGAATACGATTTCGATCGTTCACCTCAAATGAACGTCCCGGGAGACTGGAACTCACAACTGGAAAAACTGGAACTTTATGAAGGTAATATCTGGTTCAGAAGGAAATTTGACGCCAGGCCTGAAAAAGGCAAAAAATACTTTATCTATTTCGCAGCAGTGAACTACGAAGCGCATGTATACGTAAATGGGAAGAAGGTAGGAATACATAAGGGCGGTTTTACTCCATTCCAGTTCGACGTAACCAGCACATTGAAAGTGGGCGAGAACTCTATTGTTGTTAAAGTTGACAATACCCGGAAGGCCGATGAAATTCCGACCGTAAATACCGACTGGTGGAATTATGGCGGCATCACCCGCGACGTTTTCCTTGCGGAATTTCCGGAGCACTTTATTAGTGATTATAAATTACAACTCGTTAAAGGAAATAATAACTTATTGAGTTTTACACTAAAACTGAATGATGCCACCCCAAATCAGGAAATTACACTATCTATCCCGGAATTAAAGCTCGAAAAAAAATACAAAACGGATGCTGAAGGTAAGATAGCCGATGATTTCACCTGGAACAATTTAAGTTTATGGTCGCCCGAAACACCAAAGCTTTATGCGGTAAATATCAAAACTGATAAAGAAAACATTGATGATAAGATTGGCTTTAGAACCATACAAGTAGATGGCGACAGCATTCTTCTGAACGGCAAATCAGTTTTTCTTCGTGGCATTTCTATTCATGATGAAAACCCACTTGTAGCCGGTCGTTTGCGTGGGGAAGGTGATATGCGCATGATGTTGCAATGGGCAAAAGACATGAACTGTAACTATGTCCGCCTGGCGCATTACCCGCATAATGAGGAAATGATTCGTTTAGCTGATGAAATGGGCCTGCTCGTTTGGGCAGAAGTACCGGTGTACTGGACCATCAGCTGGACTAACCCCGCAACTTATGCCAACGCCAAACAGCAGCTTACTGATTTAATCGTGCGTGATAAAAACCGAGCCAGTGTTATAGTGTGGTCGGTAGGTAACGAAACACCACTGAGTGATGCTCGGTTAAGCTTCATGACGAATCTGGTAGAAACTGCCCGCACGCTTGACGATACCCGCTTGGTTGCAGCTGCTTTGGAAGTACACCGCGATGGAAATGCAATGTTACTGAACGATCCGCTGGGCGAAAAAATCGACCTGGTTAGTTTTAATGAATATGCGGGCTGGTATTGGGGGGGTAATCCATCAGAAATTACCAAATACACGTTCAATATCAAATATAACAAACCAGTGGTGGTTACAGAGTTCGGTGGCGATGCCCTTGGCGGCTTTCACGCGGATGAAAATACCCGTTGGAGCGAAGAATATCAGGAAGCATTGTACAGGAACCAGATTACACTCTTATCTAAAATAGGTGCATTACGCGGCATGACGCCCTGGATTTTAACCGATTTCAGGTCTCCAAGACGGCAGCATCCCATTTACCAGAATTTCTGGAACCGCAAAGGACTAATTAGTGAAACCGGTAAGAAAAAGAAGGCCTATTACATACTAAAAGATTTTTACGGGCAAATGCAGACGAAATATAAATAGGGAAATTAAATCAACAGATGGTGTTATTTGCCTAATAAATAAACGGTTAAACCCAAATCAGGGTGCTACAGAAAAAATATACCTTAGAATGATGTTAAATGATGTAAGTAATGACGTTTTTATTCGGAAATTCGGCGTTACAAATATATCGATGTCTTCACTGGCATTTAACATAAGTATACGATCATGATGAAAGAGAAACTGAGCATCCTGTTAATGCTGGCCACCGCCTTTACGGCTGGTGCCCAAACCAGGAAAGCAACAAAACCAGCTGTGAAAAGCACCGGAAGCTATTCAACAGTAAACAAAAAAGTAACCGTTTATGTAACTGCAGACAAGTCTGATTACCGGATGAGTAAAACAGAAACGTTAGACTTTACGGAGCATAAACAACCATTTGAAACCGAGCCTTGTATCTTTGTTGATCCAACGATCAAATATCAAACCTTCGTAGGTATTGGTGGCGCACTCACCGATGCTTCTGCTGAAACCTTTGCTAAACTGTCCAAAGCAAATCAGCAGGAATTACTAACGGCCTACTATAGTACTGATAAAGGGATTGGTTACAGCCTGGCCAGAACTAATATCGCAAGCTGCGACTTTTCCAGCGGGACTTATGCCTATATTCAGGATAACGACAAGGAACTGAAAACTTTCAGTGTGGCACATGATGAACAGTTTAAAATTCCATTGATTAAACAGGCTACAGCTGCCGCCGGCGGTAAATTAACTTTATATGTAAGTCCATGGTCGCCACCTGCATGGATGAAAGACAATAATAGCGTAATCGGAGGGGGTCACTTATTGCCTGCATACCGTCAGGCATGGGCCAACCATTATGTTAAATTCATTAAAACCTATGAGGCTATGGGCATTCCGGTTTGGGGTTTATCTGTTCAAAACGAGCCTATGGCCAAACAAATCTGGGAATCGTGCGTGTACACGGCCGAAGAAGAACGGGACTTTATTAAAAACTTCCTGGGCCCAACTTTACAGAAATCCGGACTTGCTGGCAAGAAACTTATTGCGTGGGACCATAACCGGGATCAGATTTTCCAGCGGGCAAGTATCATCTTAAATGACAAGGAAGCAGCTAAATATGTTTGGGGGATTGGGTATCACTGGTACGAAACCTGGACAGGTAGTGGCATGCAGTTTGGAAATGTAAAACAAACACATGAGGCTTATCCGGATAAAGCCCTGATTTTTACTGAAGGATGTAAAGAACAGTATGATGTAAAAAAACTGGATGACTGGACTTTGGGCGAGCGTTATGGCTATTCTATGATCAACGATTTTAACGCCGGTACAGGCGCATGGACCGACTGGAATATCCTTCTGGACGAAAAAGGCGGTCCGAATCATGTAGGGAACTTTTGTTTTGCACCAGTACATGCCGATACCAAAAAAGATAAAATCATTTATACAAATGCCTACTATTATATCGGACACTTCTCAAAGTTTATCCGTCCGGGAGCTAAAAGAGTAGGTACAGCATCAAGTCGTGATAAACTGATTTCCACAGCTTTCTTAAATACCGATGGTAAACTTGTAGTTGTGGTGATGAACCAATCAGACGAAAAATTAAAATACAATTTATGGATTAAAGGTGAGGCGGCCGAAGCAACAAGCTTACCTCATTCCATTGCCACATTAGTGGTAAACTAACCGAATAAAAACTAAAAAAATGGTAAATCAAGTCGAAAGTCTTTTTTCATTAAAAAACAAGGTTGTAGTGGTTACTGGCGCAACCGGTGTTTTGGGGGAGGCTTTTATTAATGGGTTGTGTGCAGCTCAAGCCACAATTGTAGTCATTGGCAGAAACGAAGATGCGGCCAGGCAGCGTGTAAAAGACGTTACTGAAGCAGGGGGAAAAGCCATTTATATCATTGCAGATGTACTCAATGAGGAGAACCTGAACGATGCGCATACTGAAATCATGAAAACCTATGGCCGCATCGATGCGCTGGTGAATGGTGCAGGTGGAAATATTCCTGAAGCAGTTGTTCAACCTGGCAGCGATGTTTTCAATTTAAATATTAATGCTTTGAAACAGGCTTTCGACTTGAATTTGTTTGGAACGATAGTGCCTACACAGATTTTCGGGAAGGAAATTGCCAAACATGGCGGTAGTATTGTAAACATCTCATCGGTTTCAGCTTCACAAGCGGTAACCCGTGTACTGGGTTATTCGCTTGCTAAAACAGCAATTGACAGTTATACCAAATGGATGGCGGTGGAGCTGGCCAACAGGTATGGCGATAAGGTCAGGATGAATGCCATTGTTCCTGGTTTTTTTATCACTAATCAAAACAGGGCGTTGCTTACCAACACTGATGAATCACTCACAAGCAGGGGACAGGCCATTATTACCAAAACGCCCTTTAAACGATTCGGTTCTCCCGATGAATTAATAGGGGCTTTGGTGTACCTTTTAAGTGATGCTTCGAAATTTGTAAGTGGCGAGAGCATTACAGTAGACGGTGGATTTTGTGCGTTTTCAGGTGTATAAAACCAAATTTAAATATATCACAAATTTTTATGAAATATAAAAAACTAGAGCAAACCTGGCGTTGGTATGGTCCGAATGATCCGGTTAGTTTACAGGATGTTAAGCAGGCCGGTGCAACCGGGATCGTATCTGCACTACACCATATTCCCCATGGCGAAATCTGGCCTCTGGAAGATATTCAGGAACGGAAAGCTATTATTGAAGCCGCAGGCCTCAACTGGTCGGTAGTTGAGAGTGTTCCGGTTCATGAAGCCATTAAAACACGCAGGGCCGATGCGGAGCACTACCTCGAAAACTACAGGACTTCGTTAAGAAACTTGTCTGCATGCGGGATTAAAACCGTTTGCTACAATTTTATGCCTGTGCTGGACTGGACACGTACGCAACTCGATCTGGAGATGACCGATGGCTCTAAAGCTTTATATTTCAATTGGATCGACCTGGCGATTTTTGACCTTTACATTTTAAAACGCGACCATGCAGCTTCAGATTATTCGCCTTCTATTTTGCAACGCGCACAAGATAAATATGCTACACTGGATGAAAACGCACTAAATGATTTGCGGGTAAACGTACTGATGGGCATTCCGAATGAGAAAGAGATTGAACTGGAGACTTTAAGGGCCAGCATTAATGAATACGCTGCAATAGGTACCGCCGGATTGAAAGAAAACTTAAATTTTTTCCTTTCTTCCATAGCCGATGTATGTACCGAAGAAGGGATCAGGATGACTATCCACCCTGATGATCCACCTTATCCTATTTTAGGCTTACCCCGGATTGCCAGTACCCTTCAGGATTTCAAAGACATTATATCTGGTGTAGACCAGCCTTTTAACGGTGTATGTTTCTGCACAGGTTCACTAGGTGCAGGTATGAAAAACGATGCCCTTGAAATTTTTCAGGCGGTAAAGGAGCGGGTGTATTTTCTTCACCTGCGTAATGTGACCAAGGATGAAGATGGCAGTTTTTATGAAGCCGATCACCTCGGTGGCGACGTTAACATGTATGAAATTATGAAAGCCGTTTCGGAAGAGAATGCGCTACGTGCACAGCCTATTCCATTCCGACCAGATCACGGGCATCAGATGTTGGATGACCTGGCCAAACAAACCAATCCGGGTTATTCGGCAATTGGCCGTTTAAGAGGCCTGGCAGAGCTAAGAGGCTTGGAAATAGGGGTAACCGGAAATTACTAAAATCATTGTTTTTGATTTGCAGAAGTATGATTTCATCATTTAGATAATAATAGTGAAAAATTAATTCATTAGTATTGAATTACTTATTCCGCTGTAGCGCAGAATGGGCGATATTTTTGAAATATATTTTCTCTTATTAAATAGAACTTCTATATTTGCAGCTCATTAAAAAATGAGCCTCGGTAGCTCAGTTGGATAGAGCAACGGTTTTCTAAACCGTGGGTCAGGGGTTCGAATCCCTTCCGGGGTACAAAAAATCCTCTTTAATTAATTTTAAAGAGGATTTTTTTTTGAGATTATGTTTTCTGTAGGGTTGTAAGCAGGTTTACTGTTTATCAATACGATATAACCTTCCTCCATCAGTGACGGCATAAAGTGCATTATCTATACCTTGCGTAATGTCGCGGAATCGCTGTCCTTCACTGGCCAGGAGCCTTTCTTCACCCACTACCTTATTATTAGTGATCACCAGCCGGGCAATATGCGTTGCGCTCAGCGAACACATAAACAGATTGTTTTGCCATTCAGGTATACGGTTGCCACTATAAAAAGTCATACCACTTGGGGAAATTACCGGATCCCAGTAATAAACAGGTTGTTCCAGTCCATTCTGCTGCTGGATAGCAGATCCTATTGCCGCGCCGCTATATTCGATACCGTACGTAATAGTTGGCCAGCCGTAGTTTTTGCCGCCCTGTAGTCTGTTGAGTTCATCGCCACCACGTGGCCCATGTTCGCTTTGCCAGATATCTCCGGTAACGGGATGCAGCGCTAATCCCTGAGGATTCCGGTGTCCCATACTATAGAGTTCTGGTAGTGCACCTGAAGTGGTGAAAGTTGGGTTCCCAGCGGCAGCCTGACCGTTGGTATTGATTCGTATCACCTTGCCCAGGCCTGCAGTTACTGATTGTGCCAGTGGTCTTGTGGCCAGGTCTGATCGTTCACCCGCACTCACGATGAGATTGCCGGTTTTGTCGAAAAGAATTCTGCCACCATAATGCAATGTGCCGTTATATGCCGGTCCTGCACGGTAAATTATTGTAGCATTCTCAATGATCAGTTCATTTTGTGCCAACCGACCCTTCGCTACTGAAGTTTGTGTACCACCCGCCACATTTTCTGAAAATACCCAATAAACCATTCGATTGCTTGAAAACTGCGGATCGATACAGAGGCCGAGCAGTCCGCCCTGTCCGTTTGCATTTACAGCGGGAAGACCGGTTATCGGTGCACTCAACGTTCCGGTTGTGGTGGCGATGCGCATGGTGCCAGCTTTTTGAGTAATTAAGAATCTCCCGTCAGGAAGGGTTGTGATGCCCCAGGGAGCGCTAAGCGCTGTTGATATTGCGGTGCCTTGTATGGCTGTACTGGTACGTACCGCTGTCATTCTCGTTTGTCCAGCAAATGCGGGAGCGTAGCTGGTATTGGGTGCATTGGTTTCAACGCCAAGACCAATAACCGGGTCAATTTCAGGGTCTGTTTCCTCAATGCTTCCTTTGGAGCATGCTGCTGCCAGCAGAAAGAAACTGGCGATGGTAATCAGGTTAAGCTTGTTTTTCATGGTAGTGATTTTTAGGTTTCTGATTAATCTTAGTTCAATTAAAGCTGCTACGTGTAATGAATATTCTTGTTATCATCGATATAAAAACCGTAATCTTTTTCGTGATAGAAAATATGGTAGGGGTTATCTTTTGTTGCACCAAGGGTTTGTAAAACAGGAAAGAATTCACTAAAAATTAGTGTCATTCCTTCAACGGTTTGCTGAAAAGCTGACTCTTTAAGATCAATCGTGGTTTTCAGCGCTTCAGTTGCTTGTTTACCCGCTGCACTTTTATCCTGATCTGCCTCTGCTAACGCTGGCTTCAGTTCCAGGTCTATCTCTGCACGTTCTGCAAGTGCTTTTTCTTTATTTTCTAAGTACTGAATTGCTAGTATTTCATTTTCCATATTTAATTAACCGGCAGCCATCAAAATAGTTTCCAATAAAAGAATTCTTCTTTCAATGGCACTGATCGCCGTGTTTAGTGGTTTACAAAATAATCCATCATGGAAAAACAATAAGCAGATAATAATGAAACTTGCTACCAAGTCTAACTTCGATCTGCTGTAACCTCTGCAATGTAATGCGCCAGAAAAGGAGCTGTTTTACTTTCTGTACAACGTCTAAGTCCTTCGGTTGTTCCTGCATATACAATTTTACCTCCTTCATCTCCGGCGCCAGGCCCGATATCAATTACCCAATCACTCTGGGCAATTACCTGCATATCATGCTCTACAATAATTACTGTATTTCCGGCATCTGCTAATTTATTGAGTTGTATCATCAATCTTTCAACATCAGCAGGGTGGAGGCCGGTTGTTGGCTCATCAAGTACGTATAGCGAAGACCCTTTCTGAATTTTTTGCAATTCAGTAGCGAGCTTGATTCGCTGTGCTTCTCCACCAGAAAGTTCAGTGGCAGATTGTCCCAGGCGCAGGTATCCCAATCCAACTTCCCGAAGAATATCGAGTGAACGGTAAATCTGTGGATCTTCATCAAAAAGGTTTCGTGCCTGGTCTACAGTTAGTTCCAGAATCTGGGCGATGGTTTTGTCTTTAAAAGTCACCTCGAGCGTAGCGTTGTTATAACGTGTTCCGTCACATACCGGACAAGGTGTATAAACACTTGGCAAAAATAGCAATTCAACCATTACGAAGCCTTCTCCCTGACATCTGGGGCAACGGCCTTTAGCTACATTGAAAGAAAAACGACCTGCATCGTATTTTCGCTTTCTGGCCAGCGGTGTTTCCGCGAAGCGTTTTCGCACATGGTCAAAAAGACCGGTGTATGTGGCCAGGTTTGAACGGGGGGTACGCCCTATAGGCTTTTGGTCTACAACAACCAAACGGGAAATGTTATTCAATCCCGATATGATTTTGCCTTGAACCGGTGCACTAACTTCTGCGTGATAATCATCGGCCGGGTTTACAGGTAACACTTGAAAATCTTGTCCCAGTCCTTTGGCGACGAGTTCTACCAGAATATGGCTCACCAGACTGCTTTTGCCCGATCCTGAAATACCGGTTACGCAAGTCAATAAGCCGAGTGGAAACTCAACGCTGATATTTTTGAGGTTATGCCTGGTGGCTCCACCAATGCTCAGCTTTCCTGTTGTCTGGCGGTTAGCTGAACGATTCTTTCCAGCTGCACTGAAGAGATATCTGGAGGTGAGTGAGTCTGCGATATTCTTTAGGCCGCCCGGCAAACCATTATATAAAATCTGGCCTCCGTGTGCACCTGCAGAAGGCCCCACATCAACAATCCAGTCTGCATGGCGGATGACTTCAATTTCATGTTCTACGACAAAAATGCTGTTCCCTGCTGCCTTTAGTTTGTCCAGGATGTTAAGCAGCGCCCGGGTATCTGCCGGATGTAATCCTGCGGAAGGTTCGTCAAGTACATAAACGACACCAAAAAGATTTGAATGAACCTGTGTGGCCAGGCGGAGCCGTTGAAGTTCTCCAGGTGAAAGGGTAGGAGTGGTCCTTTCTAATGTGAGATAGCCAAGTCCCAGCTCCAGCATCACGCTGATGCGCGAAAGGATGTCGGCGCAAATTCTTTGCTTAACCACTTGTTTTTCCCTTTTTCCATTATTGCGGGCATGTTTTCCAACAATAGCAGATAGTGACGAAAGGGAGAGACGTGACATTTCTGCGATATCTTTTTTATCAAACTTAACCGATAGCGCGGCGCGCTGCAGGCGTTTGCCTTCGCATACCGGACAGGGTGTGCTGATCATGAATTCACTGACCCTTTTTTTCATCAGTTCAGACTGACTTGACGAAAAGGTTTTGAGCACGTACGGTTTTGCACCTATAAAAGTACCCATATAATCTGGTGTCCTTTTCTGCCTGATTGCCTTTGCTGTCTCCTCCGGCGTATAACCCGGATATACCGGTACCGTTGGCGTTTCTTCTGTAAAGAGGATCCAGTCGCGGTCTTTTTGTGGCAAATCTTTCCACGGAATATCTACATTGTAGCCCATTGAAACCAATATGTCGCGTTGGTTCTGTCCCTGCCAGGCTTTTGGCCAAGAGGCAATTGCATGTGCCCTGATACTAAGGCAAGCATCAGGTACCATTGTTTTCTCTGTCACTTCAAATACGCTTCCAAGTCCATGGCATTCGGGACATGCGCCCTCTGGTGTGTTGGGCGAAAAACCCTCTGCATAAATGATTTCCTGATCTTCAGGATAATCTCCTGCCCTGGAGTATAACATGCGGAGCAGGTTTGAAAGGGTGGTAACACTGCCAACAGAAGACCTGGTGCTGGCGCCTCCGCGCTGTTGCTGGAGGGCCACTGCGGGCGGGAGTCCATCTATCGAATCCACCTCGGGTACATTCATTTGATTGAAGAGGCGGCGTGCATAAGGAGAGACTGATTCCAGATACCGTCGTTGTGCTTCTGCATACAAGGTCCCAAAGGCCAGTGATGACTTACCTGATCCGGATACACCGGTAAATACTACCAGTTTGTCGCGTGGTATATCAAGCGAAACATCTTTCAGGTTGTGCTCCCGTGCGCCGCGGATCCTGATCATATTGTTATTATTTTTATCTGCCATCATGTATTCAATATTACAAAGATCCAAACCGTTATATTGTTTTAAAAACAGCAGAGATAATTTCTTCTTTGAAAATATAATTATGGTCAAACATTATATGAGCTTTGTTTGTATAGTAGCTACTATCAAGAATCATTAACACTTTATTTATTCTATGAAGCTACCTATACAAAGGCAAATTTTCTTTCTGGCCTTGTTTTCTCTAGCCGCAGGTGCGCAGGCTCAAATCAAAACAGATACAGTCCGGCGCCGAACGGACAGTACTTCCCGACCAGTAAATCCACCAGATACGGTCCCGAAGACGCAATCCATACCAAAAACTCCAGTAAAAACGCCTCCCAATCCTCTCTCTGTAAGATCAGCCGCTCCGGCCAGTACAGGTAACAACCTAACCAACACTTCCTCATCCAAATCATCAGATACGACGGCTATCGTAGTGAAAGGTACTGTACGCGATGAAAAAAATCTTCCTGTTCCAGGCGCTGTTGTACAGGTTGTAGGAAAACCTGTTAAAACAACTACTGATGAAAATGGAAAGTTTACCATCAATCTGCCAGCTAAAAACAGCAGCATTCAGGTATTGTTTATCGGATATATCACTAAAACAGTTACACCCGGAAGCCAGCGTGAGCTTTCAATAACCCTTGTTCCATCCAGCCAGAAGTTAGACGATGTAGTGATTACGGGTTATTCTACCCAGCAAAAGAAAGACCTTACGGGAGCCGTATCGCAAATCAGATCGTCGGATATCGACAATATGCCGGTTGGAGGTGTTGATCAGGTACTTCAGGGAAAAGCGGCCGGGGTTTCGGTGACACAAGGCACAGGCGCACCTGGTGAAGGTATTGCTGTGCGTATCAGAGGTATCGGAACAATCAACAATAACAATCCGCTGTACGTGATCGATGGCGTGCCAAGCACATCAGGCATTAACCAGATTTCACCAACGGATATTGAAAGTATCAGTATCCTAAAGGATGCTTCTTCGGCCTCAATCTACGGTGCCCGGGCATCTAATGGCGTAGTAGTGGTCACTACTAAAAAGGGAAAATCAGGAAAATCACATTTCAACCTGTCGCAATATACAGGTGTACAGGTACATGGCGATTTGATTAAAATGGCCAATACCGAACAGTACGTTGCAGCATTTAACACCGCTGCTATGGCAGACGGCAGAACGCAGATACCGGCTACTTTGATTGCCGGTCTTCCGGACGTAAACTGGCAAAAGGAGGTTCTTAAACCCGCATTGATCAACAATACTAACCTCTCTGTAGATGGCGGAAATGAAACAGGTAACTATCTGGTGGCCGCTAACTATTACAAACAGGATGGTTTGATCAATAACAGTGCTTATGATCGGTTTAACCTGAGGACTGCCGTAAACAGTACACTATCGAAAATATTTTCTACAGGCCTAAACCTTAACCTTTCTTATGCACGCACCCGGCAGGTAGGAGCCTCAGGCGATGGTTTCGGAAGCGGAAACCAGGGCGCCAGCGTCATGCGTTATGCTCTTTTCCGCACGCCGGCTACTCCGGTGTTTAAACCGAACGGAGATTATGTGGATCTTCCTGACAACCCGGCTTTTTTTGGTGATGGATTAAATCCTGTAGGATATGCAGATAACTTTGACAGAAACAATAATGCTTATAGCATGCTTGGTAACGTTTTTCTGGAAGCCAAAATTCTTGAAGGTTTGAAGTTCCGTACTACCCTCGGTGGTACGCTGGTCATCACCGACTTTAAGCAGTTTTTTAAAATCTGGGGAGATCGCGCACAGAACTCACCTGGTAGTTTAGCCCGCTCAAATGCTAATCAACTGGATTATAACTGGACCAATACCCTGACTTATAACCTTAAACTGGGCGACAACCATACATTTAACTTCCTGGCCGGATCGGAAAGTATCAAAAGCCGCACCAACGGCCTCTCTGCTTCAAGGTCAATTTTTCCAAATCAATCTGCAGACTTCCAATACCTGGATAATGGAATTGGCATACAGCAGAATGGTGAGAACGAATCCCGATGGGCATTATTCTCTTTGTTTGGACGAGCCGATTATCAATACGCTGAAAAGTATCTTGCTAGCTTCACTGTTCGCCGCGATGGGTCTTCGCGCCTGAATCCTGCAAACCGGTATGGTAACTTCTATGCCGGCTCAATTGGCTGGAGGTTAGATCAGGAATCTTTTTTAAAGAATTTTAAACCACTATCGATGCTGAAACTGCGGGCAAGCATCGGGCAGACCGGAAACCAGGAAATCAGTAATTATGCCTATACCTCATTAAATTCTTTTGTAGGCTTCTATCCGTTTGGTGGCACACCTGTAATCGGAAATTCTCTCACATCGAGAGGAAACAGCAACATTACCTGGGAAACCAGCACACAAAGCAATTTTGGTTTGGATGTGGCATTTTTCGACAATGCACTTCAGCTGAATGCCGACTATTTCATCCGGGATAATTCTGATATTCTTTTTGCCAATCCACTGCCACCAAGTGCTGGCGGAGGTGGCAGCCCATATGTCAATGCCGGAAAAGTCCGTAATCAGGGCATTGAACTACAGGTTTCCTACCGTGGAAAAATTGCAGAGAACTGGAGTTTTGATGTATCAGGAAATGTTGCTACTTTAAATAATAAGGTACTTTCGTTAGCTGGTTCGCCAATTGTAGGAGGCAGGATTGACAATGAGTATTATGCTACATTGACTACTGTTGGACAGCCCATAGGCGCTTTTTACCTGCTTCCTATGGAAGGTATTTTCCAGAATGATCTGGATATTTTCACCCATGCCTATCAGGGCGCCGGAATTCAACCTGGAGATGTAAAATATAAAGATTCGAATGGCGACGGGCTTATCGATGAGAAAGACAGAGAATTTGCAGGCAGTCCGATTCCGAAATTAACCTATGGTTTTACAGGCAATCTGAAATTCAAACAATTTGATCTGAGTGTATTTTTTCAAGGCGCTTACGGCAATAAACTGTATAATCAGGTGGCTACCGATATTGAAGGCTTTTACCGCGCCTTCAACATCACTGAGCGCATTGCTACGGGAAGCTGGAACGGTGCGGGCAGTACCAATGAGTTTCCACGCCTTACCTGGAGCTCGGCTTCTTCCACAAACAACAAAAGACCTTCAACCAGATTTCTGGAAGATGGCTCTTACCTGAGACTCAAAAATTTACAGATAGGTTATACCTTAAGCCCCAAGGTATTGTCGGCCTTAAAAATCGCTTCCATGCGGGTTTATGCCAGCGGTCAAAACCTATTGACATTTACGAAATACACGGGTCTGGATCCTGAAATTTATACCAGCAGTAATGGCCAGGGAGATGGTGTACGCGCAGTAGGGATTGACTGGGGAACTTACCCTTCGGCAAGAATTTATACGCTTGGTCTTAATCTTAATTTCTAATCTGATGAAAAAACTATATATAATATCCCTTATCGCATTAACGTGTTCAACCCTGGGATGCAAGAAATTTCTGGATCAGCCAGCACTGGGTTACTACTTGGACTCGGATCTTTTTAGCAATGATGCAACCGCAAGAACTGCAGTTAATGCCGCCTATATTCCGCTAACTTTTACCGACGCCGCTTCTAATCCGGTGTGGGTTTTGGGCGACGTGGCAACTGATGATGCCATTATTGGTGGAAATGCAGGAGAACAGGCCGACTATACTGCCATTGATCTTTATAATATTCTGCCGGGAAATGCCGCTGTACAATCTCTTTGGGCACGATATTACGATGGCATTAACCGCTGTAATGTCGTTACCGGTGGGCTCACTGCCGATAACACTAACGTATCGGAAGCGGTTAAAACACAAATTGTGGCGCAGGCAAAGTTTCTGCGTGGCTATTACTACTTCGTGCTGACGAATTTTTACGGCAATATTCCCTTGCGGTTGAAAGTAGCAACACTTGAAGATGCAGCACTCGCCGCTACACCACAGGCGCAGGTATACACCCAGATTGAAAAGGACCTCACTGAGGCTGCTGCCGGGCTGCCTTCAAAATGGGAATCGGCTACTGATCAGGGTAGGGCAACTAAAGGAGCCGCCCTGGCACTGCTGGCCAAGGTATCCCTTTTTCAGAATAAATATCCCCAGGCTATTCAATTCAGCGAACAGGTAGAAGCACTGGGCTATTCGCTTACAGACAATTTTGCAGATAACTTTAATTCAGGTGCAAAAACGAATAATGAAGCGATTTTCTCGGTATGGCATAGTCGTGGCGCACAACCATCACAAGGTAACTCATTAAATTACTGGTTTGCACCGAGGACACTTAACGGTGCAGGAACCTTTTTCCCAACGCAAAGTCTGGTAGATAATTTTGAACCCAATGATCCCAGGCTCGATTTAACACTGGCCAGGGCGGGCAAACCTTATTACGATAATACTTTTGATGCATCGTGGTCTACCACAGGTTACCTTTCAAAAAAACATATCCAGCCGATAAGTGAAGTACCGGTGACCACGAAAAATGATGGTAACCTGAATTACGAGGCTATCCGGTTTGCAGATATATTACTCATCAAAGCCGAAGCCTTAAATGAGTCGGGCCAGTCTACGGCAGCATTAATACCATTGAACCGTATCCGGGAACGGGCACGTAAAAACTTTTCCGGAACAGCACCCGCTGGTTTACTCGCACCGGTCACGGTTGTAAACCAATTACAGTTAAGAGATATCATCCGCAGGGAACGACGTTCGGAGCTGGCGCTGGAATTTCACAGATTCTTTGATGTGATGCGTTATGGACAGGCCTTTGCTGAATCTGCACTCAAACCTGGTGCACCAAATTTCAACTATAGCACGAACAGGTTCTTTCCTATCCCCCAAACAGAACTAAATGCTAACGGAAAACTTTAATCACAATGAAAATGAACGCTAATATTCACAGATATACCAGGTATTGTTTGACCTTATGTTCGCTGCTCTTTCTCATTTCATCTTGTAAAGACGATGTGGAAGTACCTGATTATGCTTCTAATAAATCAGGGCTCACTCAACTGGCTGACTCGCTGTCACGGGTGTACAATAGTAGTGTTGAAGGACACGATATCGGTCAATACCCAAAGCAGGCCCGTGCCGAGCTGAAATCTGCACTCGATCTGGCTGTTAATGTAAACGCAGGAGCCTTTACTCAACAGGAAGTAAATAACGCATTAGCAAATTTAAGAAGAGTGGCCACCGCTTTCAGCGCAAGGAGAATTGAGGAAGTGGCAGCATCGAACCTTATTGCCAAATGGCTTTTTAGTGGTAATGCTCAGGATGCTACTCCAAATGGTCATCATGGAACGCTGATGACAGGAATTATAGGAAACGCGGCGAATCATAGTGACGGGGGGCGACTTCCTGTTGCTACCGCCGATCGTTTTGGACGTGAGGCGAATGCCTATGCGTTTGATAATGGCGCATATATTGAAATACCCTATACCGCTTCGTTAAACCCCGACCAGCTCACCATAAGTTTATGGGTCAATGTAAAAGAAGCCAATGCAGATAATTACATGGTTTCATTAAATAAATGGAACGGATTTAAATTTCAGCTGCAATCGGATAATTTTCTGTTTATGACATTGAAAACCACCTCGGCAACTTACGACCGGGATAGTAACCCCGGGAAGATGACCGTTGGCGCCTGGCACCATGCAGTGGTTACAGCTGGAAATGGCGCAATTACTTTCTATGTAGATGGTGTTCAAACCAGAACAGAAAGTGCTTCAGGTACAGCATTTCGACTAACGAGCCCGGTAAATATGGCAATTGGCCAGATCCTTCCGAAAAGCATACTCAACTTCACAGATACATCGAGTCCGTTCTATTATTCCAGTGCTGCTTATTTCCGGGGTTCAATGGACGACATCAGGTATTACAACAAAGCGCTCAGTGCGGATGAGGTACTTCGGATCTATAACAACGAAAAACCGGACTAATTTAAATCTGGTTCCTTCATTGAAAAGCTGTCTCCATGCGGGGGCAGCTTTTTTATTATATCAGAAATGCAACAGGCTAATGCACCAGGATTAAAATATTGTGTCATCAATCTTCAATGGCTTCGATACCATCATCCTTTAGTTTTGCCAAGTGCATCTTCATGGTATTTACCTGATCTTCCGGATGGCCTGCCCAGATTGTAATTTCACCCACAACTTTAAAAGGATCTTTGGAACGATAGGAGAGACTTGGGTTACCCGGGAACTTTTTATCTGTAAGATTAGGATCATCTTCGATGGGCCCGGTGGGCTCCACGAGATAAATCCGCTCTCTTCCATCCCCCAAAGCAAGTTCCGCCCCCCAAACGGCCGCATCAAGTGTTGCACTCAGGTAAATAAACTTTGCATTTTTATTTTGTCCGTAATTAGAACTGATGCCTGTTGTAATGTATTCACCGATTTTTAAAACTGCTTTTGTTCCGTGAAAATAGGTTTGTTTAAAAGGACTGTGAGCCATGGTACTGGTTTTAGGTTTTATGTTTTCTTCCATCAGAATAACGGATTAGCGTAAATTCCCGTATTCACTGAGGGCTAAAGTATCAAAAAAATCATGTTTTGTGAGCTCATTTTAGGGTATATTTTCCTGCCACTGCTAATACCTGCGTCACGGTTTAGTCGGGCTTTGGTCGGACATTGGTCGGGCTTGTGACAATTGTACCCGACTGAACTCCGACCAGGCAGCGAAATAATTTCGAATTAAATGTTAACTAATTGAAAACCGTTACTTATATTAGTATGATCATCCCATGATATTATTATTAATTTTTTAAATTTATGTATTATGGCAGTTTTGAATGACGGCATTAATGGAGGTTTCCGCGGAAAGGTTGGAAACGTAGTTGGGTACCCCCAAAACGGGAAATGGGTGATCAGGGCATTACCAACGCCCAGCACAAAAAACAAAAAGGGTTCTGTTAAGCAGAACAAATGTAGAAAGAAGTTCAGGGATTTGCAGGAATTTATGTCTCCTGTACAGGATTTTATCCGAACTGGTTTTAATCTTGAGGCGCGGAGTAGAAATCTATCTGCGCATAACGCAGCAAAGTCATACAATATGCAGCATGCATTCAATGCCGATGACCAGCTCGACTACAGCAAGATTGTCCTCACTTACGGGAAGCTCGAAATGCCTGAGGAAATTTCTGTAACAGCTAATGAACAGGGAATTGAGGTCCGGTGGATAAATCAACTGGAAAATTCACTAATCCGGAACCGTGATCAGGTGATGGTCCTGGCATATTGCTTAGAAAAACGTAAAGCTGCTGTATTGTACAGTGGCACAAAGCGCAAAGCGGGATCAGAACAACTGGAAATTGCGACTGCACTAAAAGGAAAAAAATTCCACATCTGGGTGGCATTTATTGCCGATAACCGTGAATCAGTTTCGACCAGCAAATATATGGGAGAAATTCTATATTAGTTATTCCAAACCGCAGAGGCACCCGAAAGACTTAGCTGTCAGGAGTGCCTTTGCGGTAAGCTGTTTATACCATGGTTTTCTTCCATTTGCCTTTTTTGAACAAGATAAAGGCTGCAAGGGCTATACCTGCCTCAGCTGTGGGAATTGCAATAAAAACACCAGTGGGTCCAAGTTCGAGATACTTCGCTAAGAAATAAGCCAGTGGAATCTGAAACAACCAGAAAGCAAATATATTAATCTTGGTTGGCGTCCAGGTATCACCTGCGCCATTGAACGCACTGCTAAATACCATAGCTGCACCATAGATTACAAAACCGATACTCAAAATCTTTAGCGCCTTTCCTGCAATCGCAATTACGGCCAAATCGGATGTAAAAAACGAAGCAAATAGATGCCCGCAGGTCAAAAATACCACACTTACGGTCGCCATGAAAACGATAATATATTTTAGTGTCTGATAAACCGATTGTTCAGCACGCTCTATATGGCCTGCACCCAGATTCTGGCCCACCAGCGTAGCAGCTGCATTACTCAGCCCCCAGGCGGGCAGCATAAAAAACATCATTAAACGCAGGGCTGTCTGGTATCCTGCCGAACCTTCATCGCCACCTGTCGTGGCTACTAGTTCTGCCAGAAAGACCCAACTGCAACTCGCTATGACAAACTGAAAGATAGCAGGTGCGGCAATTTTAACAATGGCTCTGATCTGGCTAAAATCAGGAATAAAATGGCTGACATGTATTTTAAGGGTATTTTTTCCATTGAATAGCTGACATGCCTGGTATATGACTCCAAGCCCACGTCCAATAGTAGTGGCAATTGCGGCGCCTGTTAATCCAAAGGCCGGAATGGGCCCTAAACCATTAATTAAAACAGGGCAGAGGATGATGTTGGCGATATTAGCGATCCACAAACTTCTCATGGCGATGGCCGCATTGCCTGCACCGCGAAATATTCCGTTGATCAGAAACAATAATACAATGATGATGCTTCCGCCCATCATAATGCGTACGAAAGGGGCGCCATGCTGAGCGGTTTCGCTGGAGGCACCCATCAGGCGCAAAATATCACCAGCGTAAATTAAACCTAATATGCTGATGATGATATTGATCACCACGGCAATAACAATGGTTTGCATACCTGCCTTTGCAGCTGCATCAGGATTTTTCTCCCCAATTCTCCTGGCTACAACAGCAGTAGCTGCCATGCTTAAACCAATGGCGAGGGAATAAATAATGGTGAGTACTGATTCCGTTAGTCCAACCGTTTGTATGGCATAACTACTGTTTTCCAGGTGCCCGACAAAATATAAATCAACGAGCGCGAAAACAGATTCCATTGCCATTTCGAGCATCATTGGAATAGCGAGTAAAATGATCGCACGCTTGATGCTAATGGATGTCAGATCGACTTCATTACCCTTTACTGACTGTAAGAGTAAACTAAAAAAAGAAGATAATTTGCCCGGTGTCTTTATTGACTGTGACATATTGTTAGCATTAAAGTATAATAATAACTAGATACTGTAGGCCTGAATCATTTCTGCAGAGACTCTGGTTCCACGACCGGTGTTCAAATCGATGAGCACATAATCAAAGATACCATCAGAAGACACTTTTCCGGTTTTTTTATTGATAATTTCAAACTGTACTGAACAACCTTTTTCATGCATGGTTAATATTCCTGTTCTAATCAACATTAAATCGTTCATTAGCAGAGGACGCTTGAAACTAATATCTACGCGGCTTACCACCCAGCCCAAACCCTGGTTGGTGAAGTGTTCCCATGGCATGCCATAAAACTTTTCCATTTGTTCGTAACGGGCAGCCAGTACATAATCTAAATATTTACTGTTGTGAACATGGTTAAACATGTCTATATCATCAGGCCGCACGCGCAGCTCGCTTTCGAAAATGCTAAATTGATTCTTTTCCAAGGTAAATGTTTTGCGCAAAAGTAAGGTATTCGTTCTATTTGTAATCGCTTAAAACAACTCATCCATTAAACAATTCACTCTACTTTGTTAATACAGAAAAATACTTTATCTTTGCGCCACAATTAATTAATTTTTTATTGCTTTAATATTATTCAAGAAATGTATTTAAGTCCAGAAAAGAAAGCCGAAATCTTTAAACAACACGGCGAAGTAGAAACCAACACTGGTTCTGCTGAAGGTCAGGTAGCGTTATTTACATACCGTATTGCGCACTTAACAGAACACTTAAAGAAAAATCGTAAAGATTTCTCTACACAGTTGTCACTTCAAAAATTAGTAGGTAAACGCCGCGGTATTTTGGCTTACCTATACAAAAAAGATATTGAGCGCTATCGTGCTATCATCAAAACTTTACAGTTGAGAGATATCATTAAACAAAAATAAGCGAATTTTATCAGCAAGAGCCATTCTTTAGGGAATGGCTTTTTAATTTACCTTAAAATATTTTTGCCGGAATTTTATAGATAGGAATTTTTAATCTTATCTTCGTTAGCAAAAACAAAAACATATATAAACAACGGTGTGTAGAAAGAGGAAAACACATCATAATTCTATTTAAATGAATGTAATAAAAAAATCGTTCGATTTGGGCGATGGCAGAATTGTAGAAATTGAAACTGGTAAACTGGCGAAACAAGCCGATGGTTCGGTAGTAGTTAAAATGGGTGACACCATGTTATTGGCTACAGTTGTATCTACTGTAGGTGCAAAACCAGGTACCGACTTTTTACCTTTATCAGTTGATTATCAGGAAAAATATGCGGCTACAGGCCGTATTCCAGGAGGCTTTTTACGTCGTGAAGCAAGATTATCGGACTATGAGGTTTTAATCTCACGTTTGGTAGACAGGGCTCTACGTCCGATGTTTCCAAGCGATTATCACTCTGATACCCAGGTGATGATTTCATTAATTTCTGCTGATAAAAATATCATGCCTGATTGTTTAGCTGGTTTAGCTGCATCAGCTGCATTATCTGTTTCAGATATTCCTTTCAACGGTCCGATTTCTGAAGTTCGTGTTGCTAAAATCGATGGTAAGTTGGTAATCAACCCATACGCCAGCGATTTAGAGCGTGCAACTTTAGAATTTATGGTTGCTGGTTCAGCAAACGATATCGGCATGGTTGAAGGCGAGTGTGATGAAATTCAGGAAGATGAAATGGTTGAGGCATTGAAATTTGCACATGATGCAATTAAAGTTCAATGCGCCATTCAGGTTGAATTAACAGAAGCTACAGGCAAAACTGTAAAACGCGAATATAGCCACGAAGATCACGATGCTGATTTAAAAGCTAAAGTTTACGCTGATACTTACGATAAAGTATATGCTGTAGCAAAGTCGGGCTCAAATAAAGATGAACGCAAAGTTGGTTTTACGGCCATCATCAATGAGTTTTTTGAGGCAATGCCTGAAGACACTGCTGATTTAACTAAAGCAATGGCTAAACATTATTATCATGATGTACAGTATGATGCCATCAGAAATCTATTATTAGACGAAGGTATTCGTTTGGATGGACGTAAAACGACTGAAATTCGCCCAATCTGGAGTGAGGTAGGTTATTTGCCTGCGGCACATGGTTCAGCAGTGTTTACACGTGGTGAAACGCAATCATTAACATCAGTTACTTTGGGTAGCAAAGATGATGAACAAATGATTGATGGCGCTTTCTTCAACGGTTATCAAAAATTCTTATTGCACTATAACTTCCCGGGTTTCTCAACAGGTGAGGTTAGACCAAACAGAGGTGCTGGTCGCCGCGAAATTGGCCACGGTGCATTGGCACAACGTTCATTGAAAAAAGTATTGCCTCAGGGTGCTGAAAATCCATATACCATCCGTGTAGTATCTGATATTTTAGAATCTAATGGATCATCATCTATGGCAACTGTTTGTGCTGGTACATTAGCACTAATGGATGCAGGTATTAAAATCAAATCTCCGGTTTCGGGTATTGCAATGGGTTTAATCACTGATGAGAAAACCGGTAAATATGCAATCCTTTCTGATATCCTTGGTGATGAAGATCACTTAGGCGACATGGACTTTAAAGTAACAGGTACTGAAAATGGTATCGTTGCCTGTCAAATGGATCTAAAAATCAACGGTTTATCGTATGAAGTTTTAACCAAGGCATTACTACAAGCTAAAGAGGGTCGTTTACACATCTTAAACGAGATGAAGAAAACGATCAGCCAACCAAATGAGGATTACAAACCACATGCTCCACGTATTGTTTCTTTAGTTATTGATAAAGAATTTATTGGTGCAGTAATCGGCCCAGGCGGTAAAATCATTCAGGAAATGCAACGTGAAACCGGCGCTTCTATCTCTATTGAAGAGGTTGATGGTAAAGGAAATGTTGAGATCTTCGCTGATAATAAAGCGGCAATTGATTCGGCAGTTTCGAGAATTCGTGCCATTGTTGCGAAACCAGAAATTGGTGAAGTTTACCAGGGTAAAGTAAAATCAATTATGCCATTTGGTGCATTTGTTGAGATTATGCCAGGTAAAGATGGTTTGTTACACATTTCTGAAATTTCATGGCAACGTTTAGAAACGATGGATGGTGTATTGAAAGAAGGTGATAAAATCGAAGTTAAATTATTAGATATCGATAAGCAAGGTAAAATGAAACTTTCCCGTAAAGTTTTATTGCCAAGACCAGAAAAACCCGCTGCTCCGCAAGCATAAATAAAATTCAGGCGGCGGGATTCCGCAGTCGGGAGAAAAAAATTAGCCCTTTCAGAATATAGCTGAAAGGGCTTTTTTTGTTTATGGTTATTTTGTTTAATCAGGATTTTGTAACTTGCCATATTACTAAATATACAATTAACTTGTTGTTGCGCGGCACCAAGCAATGACGAAAACCACCGAGTTGAATGAAAAAGATTATTGCCCCATCCATACTATCTGCTGATTTCGGCAATTTGCAGCGAGATATTGAAATGATCAACGAAAGTGAGGCCGACTGGTTTCATGTCGACGTAATGGATGGTGTGTTTGTGCCAAATATATCTTTTGGATTTCCGGTGATGGCAGCGGTGAAAAAACATGCGCTAAAACCGCTTGATGTTCATTTGATGATCATTGAGCCCGAAAAATACATCCAGGATTTTGCAAAAGCAGGTGCAGACAGGATTACGGTTCATTATGAAGCCTGCACCCATTTACATAGAACAATACAATTGATTAAGGCCGCTGGCTGTAAAACCGGAGTAGCCTTAAATCCGCATACACCGGTTGCATTGCTAGGCGACATTATTGGCGACCTTGATTTAGTCCTGATCATGTCGGTAAACCCAGGCTTTGGCGGACAGGTATTTATACAAAACACATATAAGAAATTGCAGGATCTGAAGCAGCTTTCGGGGGGAATAAATGATGAGCTGGTTATTCAGGTTGACGGTGGTGTAGGATTGCAAAATATCGCTGCACTGGTATCGGCGGGTGCTAATGCCTTCGTTGCAGGAAATGCCATTTTTGCAACAGAAGATCCCGCGGAAACCATTTCTAAGATGAAAAGACAGGCGCTGAACCGGTTAAGTGTCTAACCTCGATATTGATTAACTGTTTGGGTCACTAACTCCCGGCAGCCTTGATTTGCGGTACCATCCTCCCGATATTGAACTAAAAAATGCTCAGACTCCGGCTAACCCTTTTTCTTTTGATTGCCTGTTGCAGCATTTTGTTTGCCCAGCCTCTGGTACGGGTATCTGGCATTGTTTATAATGAGGAGAAACTACCCCTGTCACAAGTTACCGTAATTGTTTTAGGTCAGGCCCAATCTACAATAACTGATGAATTTGGCGTTTACACCATTTATTCCAATTCAAAAACATTCAGTATCAAATATTCTTTACTCGGTTATCAGCAGCAAACCCTGAAATTTACTGAGCATTCTGGAGCGAGAATTACCCGCCAGGTGATCTTAACAGCCAATATCAACGAGCTTGAACAAGTCAACATTACAGATAAGCAAAATCAGCTAAGCAATACCACCACAATCAATATTTCTGATGTTGCCGCGATGCCACTGGTATCTGGCAATTTCGAAACGATGCTGAAAACCTTACCCGGTGTATCGACTAATAATGAACTCAGCGCACAGTATAGTGTGCGCGGAGGTAATTTCGATGAAAACTTAATATATATCAATGATGTAGAGATCAACAGACCTGTGCTAATTAGAAACGGTCAACAGGAGGGATTGAGCTTCATCAACGCTGAACTGGTAAGTAAAGCAAAGTTTTCTGCCGGAGGCTTCGAAGCCAGATACGGGGATAAACTGTCGTCAGTGCTTGATATTAAATACGACCGACCTGATAGCAATCAACTGATTTTAAGCACTAGTCTCCTCAATACATCACTGACTGCTAAACGGGTGTCAAAAAAGAGTTTTTTACTTGCCGGCATCAGGTATAAGAATAACTCCAATGTACTAATCAAGCAAGATGAAAAGGGGAGTTACAACCCGAATTTCGGTGATGTTCAGCTGATGTATCAATATGAGTTTTCACCAAAATTTAACGTCAGTTTTCTAGGCAACATCAACATGGGGCAATTTAAACTTGTTCCAACAAGCCGGGAAACACAATTCGGAACATTAGCCAATACATTGAGGTTAAATGTTGATTACACTGGACAGGAAATTGATGATTACCAAACATTGGGTTCAGCTGTGACCGCAACCTATTCTCCCAAGCCTAATCTGGTAATGAAATTTATTAATAGCTACTTCAATACGGTCGAAAGGGAACGATTTGATATTGATGGTAGTTATATTTTTGACGAGATAGATCAGGATTTCAGGGGCGAAAACTTTGGTCTTGTGACTAAAAATAAAGGAATTGGCAGTTATTATAATTACGGCAGGAATAGTTTGAATACGCAAACCTTTGCATCTGAGGTGAAAGTTGATCAGAATTTCGATAATCATGTATTTTCATGGGGTTTAAAATTTGACCAGTCAAAATACAATGACAGGTTACAGGAATATAACTACACCGATTCGGCGGGGTTTATATTGCCGAACCAATTAAAAAATATAGTTTTGCAAAATGTCATCAATGTAGAAAATAACATTGACATCAAAAATTACAGTGCTTATATTCAGGATAGTTACTCCCTTTCAAATTACGCAGAACTTCAACTAGGGGCGAGGGCAACGTATAGCTCATTAAGCAGGCAGCTGTTAATCAGCCCCAGGTTATTAATTGCATACAGGCCTAATTCTAATAATAAGATCCTGCGTTTTACAGCTGGTGTTTACAAGCAGCCACCATCCTACAGAACCATTCGGGATTTTACCGGCGTGTTGAACATTACCCAGAAAGCGCAAAGTTCATACAATACATCAGTAGGTTATGACTATGCTTTTGATGCCTTTGGTACCCGTTTAAAATTTACTTCAGAAGCTTATTTCAAATATTCTGACCGGCTGATTCCATACAAAATTGATAACCTGCGAATCAAATATCTGGCCAATGAAGTTTCGAAAGGATTTGCTTACGGCGCCGATTTCAGTATTGGCGGAGAGTTTGTCAAAGATCTGGTGTCATACTTCAGAATGTCGGTGATGCATGCGAACGAGGATATAATCGGTGATAGCTACGTTGACAATGGAAAAATGATTTACCCAGGCTATTTAAAGCGGCCGACGGATCAACGGATCAATTTTTCCATATTTTTCCAGGACAGGCTTTTAAACAGTCCAACTTATAAAGTACACCTGAATGCACTGTACGGTTCACGCTTACCCATCGGGCCACCACAAACGGCACGATACCTGGACAGATTTTATATTCCTTCTTATAAAAGGGTAGATATTGGTTTTTCAAAGGATTTTCTGGATGATGCTGCCATGCATAAACCTAAATTCCTTGATAAAAATTTTAATTCAGTTATATTGTTTTTCGAGATTTTCAATATGCTGAATATCAACAATACAGTTTCATACTTATGGCTTAAAGATGTTGACAATGTACAATATGCGATACCAAATTATCTTACAGCCAGACAATTTAACCTAAAACTTATTGTCAAACTAAAGCCGTAGACCAGCCTGTATAATTTGTATTAAAGCGGATGATGATGCTGCACATATCTTTGAAAAAAAGAAAAAACGTAGGTTTTTATTCTTTTTGTAGCCCCAAAAAGCATGTTAAAGGTTAAACGTTTTATTTGCAAAAACTGTAATAAATACATCAATATCTTACTGTTTTTTAACAAAATTTAATTTTTTATGATACGATTTTATAGTCAGAACTCCTTTAAAAATTTTACATTTACGGCCATAAAACATTATATAATAAGATGAAGCATAATTTTGGCGCAGGCCCTTGTATTTTACCTCAAGAAGTGTTTAAACAAGCTGCACAGGCAGTTTTAGATTTTAACGATGGATTATCAATTTTAGAAATTTCGCACAGAACAACAGAGTTTGAGGCAGTTGTTGCTGAAGCGGATAAATTGGTAAAGGAGTTACTAAATGTGCCATCGGGTTATTCCGTTTTATTTTTACAAGGCGGTGCAAGTTTACAGTTTGCAATGGTTCCAATGAACCTACTGGGTGATGGGCAAACAGCCAGTTATTTAGATTCTGGTGTTTGGGCAACTAAGGCCTTAAAAGAAGCCAAATTTATTGGTAACGTAAATGTTGTAGCTTCGTCTAAAGAGTCGAACTATACCTTCATCCCTAAAGATTTTGAAATCCCTGCAGACAGTGCCTACTTCCATTACACTTCGAACAATACGATTTATGGTACTGAGCTTTTTGAAGTTCCGGTAACCAATGTTCCTGTAGTAAGCGACATGTCATCGGATATTATGAGCCGCGTAATCGATGTATCAAAATTTGATTTAATCTATGCCGGTGCACAAAAAAACGTTGGCCCTGCTGGATTGACGATTGTCATTATTAAAGACGAGATTTTAGGAAAAACTGACCGTAAAATTCCTTCAATGTTGAACTATCAGTCTCATATTGACAATGATTCGATGTATAATACCCCACCCGTTTTTTCAATTTATACAGCACTTTTAAATTTACGCTGGTTAAAATCAAAAGGCGGCGTTGCCGAAATTGAAAAAGAAAATAAGGCTAAAGCAGAAGCATTATACAGAGAGATTGACCGCAATCCGTTATTTAAAGGCACTTGTGCTGTGGAAGACCGTTCAAGAATGAATATTTGCTTTGTAATGGAAAACCCTGAATTGGAAAAACCATTTTTAAAATATGCTGAAGATCAGGGCATCATAGGAATCAAAGGTCACAGAAGTGTAGGTGGTTTTCGTGCATCGATGTATAATGCATTGCCAATTACCAGTGTTCATGCCCTAATTGACGCCATGCAGGCATTTGAAGAAAAACAAGCAAAAGCGAATTAATAAAAGTTTAACAGATAATTGATCCGGTAATTTCCGGTTTAGTCAATTTAGTCAGTGAATCATCAATATGATTAAGATATTAGCAAACGATGGAATAGATCCCATCGGTAAAGAATTACTGGAAAAAGCGGGTTTTCAGGTGGATACAGAAACTATTCCTCAGGATCAACTGAGCGAAGCATTGAAAAACTATGATGCCATTACGGTTCGTAGTGCTACGAAAGTTAGAAAAGAGCTTATAGATGCCGTTCCGAACATTAAATTGATTGGCCGTGGTGGTGTTGGTATGGATAATATCGACGTAGAGTATGCACGTAGTCAAGGGGTTGCAGTGGTGAATACACCGGCAGCATCATCTTTGTCAGTTGCCGAGCTGGTATTTTCGCATTTATTTACAGGGATCAGATTTTTACAGGACGCTAACAGAAAAATGCCTGTTGAAGGTGCAACCCAATTCAATAACCTGAAAAAATCTTATGCCAAAGGAACTGAGTTAAGTGGTAAAACCATTGGTATTATTGGTTTCGGTCGTATTGGCCGTGCAACAGCCAAAGTAGCTTTAGGTTTGGGAATGAATGTTTTAGCTTACGATTTATATCCTTCTGAATCGGAAATTACTTTGGAATTCCAGGGAGGAAAATCGGTAAGTATTCCGGTAAAAACGGTTTCATTGGAAGAAGTAATTACAGGTAGTGATTTCTTCAGTTTACATACTCCTTTTGCCGATAAGCCAATTTTAGGCGCTGAAGAGTTTAGTAAAATGAAAAACGGAGTTGGAATTGTAAACTGCTCACGTGGCGGAACAATAGATGAACCCGCCTTAATCGAAGCTTTAAACTCTGGTAAAGTTTCCTTTGCCGGTTTAGATGTATTTGACAATGAACCAACGCCGCTTGCTGCCATTTTAACACATCCGAAGATTTCTTTAACACCACATATCGGTGCTTCCACTAACGAAGCTCAGGAGCGCATTGGTACAGAACTCGCAACTTTAATTATTGAGCACTTTAAGAAATAACCTACCGCGCCATTTGGTGGGAAAGATCTTGAATTCCAATTATTTAATTTTAAGGCCAACTGAGAAGTTGGCCTTTTTTCAATCGAGGGCATTCGTAGTTACCCAGTAACGATAGCCCAATATTGCTTTCTGGAATGTGGTTAATTTTGCCGGGTCTTTTTTATACAAACTTGGCAATATCCATTTGTTAACCTTAGCCAAAGCTTTAAATAATTCCTTTTTCATTTTACTTTGTTGCTTTAAGCTTTCTGTTGAAGAAATAAAAACCACCAGCCATGACCAGTAGCAGAAATACGATGATATAATTTGCAGGACTAGTTCCAGCACTTTTAGCCTTGGTTCTGAGTGCTTCATTCTCATCTTGCAGCTTTTTGATATTGCGCATGTAACTTTCGATCCTTTCCTGTGAATGATCGGCCACTTCAACCTTTTGCTGGTTCTGCAAATCTTTGTATTCCATCAGGACTTTTAGTTCCTTGAAGATATTATTATCAGTTAAAACCACCTGACGCAATATTTCATTGGAATTTTTAATATCTTTTTTAGTTTGCCAGCCAAATATTCCGCTGCGCTGATTTAAACTTTCATCGTATTGACCAAATTTGGCGCTGCGTTCGGCGAGCATTGTATTCACCTTTTTACGCTGTGCAGAAAAAGCTGAAGTATCCTGTTGAGCCGCCGCCTGAAAAGTGAACAATAAACCAAGAAAAAAATAAACGTATTTATTCATGAAGTGTAAACGCGAAAAGGGCAGAAGTTGTTTTAGGAGTGAAACTCCACCCGCACGATATCTCCAAGATGCAGCCCGAGCAAGCCACTTGCCTTGCCTTTGTTGATGGCAATTTCCAGATGGTTACTAATGCCAAATAAGCAAAGCTTTTCGCCTTCCTGTACCTCATTATAGTGCCAGCTCAATTGCGTGATGGTTTCACTTTTCCTGAAGTAAAGTGTAAAGTCGCGGTTCTTTTGTATTCTGGTAAACAGATCTTTAGTGATATTCGTAATCACATTGCAAAATGTATCAATGTAGATGACACTTCCACGGATGATATCTTTCTCAATTACAGGATGTAAAAGCATTTTCTGCTCAATCTCTGCTACAGGTATTCCAATGTCTTTTAATTTTCCGCCCTTTGCCAGGTGAGTGGCTGCTTTCACAAAAATATCAACCAGGGGAAAGTGAAGGTATTTTAGGTCTTGCATGATGTTCAGCTCTACAACATCTTCAGGTACATCATCAAAAAGCAGTGAGAATATGCCATTATCTGCCCCTACAAAAAAGTGATCGCGATGTTTAATGGCAATGTATTTTGTATTTTCACTATATACTGAATCTATCCCTATTAAATGCACCGTCTGCTTCGGGAAGTAGGGATAAGCATTCTTCAAAACGAATGCGGCGTAGGAAATATTGAAAGAGGGAACTTCATGTGTAATGTCAACTAAATTAACATTAGGCATAAGACTCAGCAGACTGCCTTTTAGTGCACTCTGATAAAAATCTTTTGATCCTAAATCTGTTGTTAAAGTAATTATCCCCATTAAAAATTCATTATAATTGCTTATTCTTGTGTAGAGGCATAAGCGAGTGCAAATATTCAAATTTTAATTAATATAGCCCGATAACTTTTTAAAATACTATAGTTTGAACGAATTAAAATTAACTCTGGATACCGTAAATCCTGCTCATTTTTGGGGGGCTAATAACGAGAATTACGAAATGATTAAAGGTGCTTTTGCCAAGTTAAAACTGGTGGCGAGAGGAAGTGATGTTAAGGTTCTTGGTGACGAGCAGGAACTTAAGTCCTTTGAAGAAAAGTTTAATCAGCTGGTGGCGCACCTGGAAAAGTACAGTTCGCTCAGCAATAACGATGTGGAAACTATTTTAGGGGCGAAGGCAAATGGAGTAGCAAAAAAAGATGTGGAACAGCCGACTGGCGGGGGCGGAGAGGTAATCGTATTTGGCACAAATGGCTTGCTGGTAAAGGCGAGAACTGCAAACCAGCGCAGAATGGTGAGTAGCATTGCCAAAAACGATATTCTTTTTGCAATTGGCCCTGCCGGCACCGGCAAAACCTACACGGCGGTAGCACTTGCGGTAAGGGCTCTGAAAAACAAAGAAATCAAACGCATCATTTTAACCCGTCCGGCAGTTGAAGCAGGGGAAAATCTGGGTTTCTTACCTGGTGATTTAAAGGAAAAGATAGATCCTTATTTACGCCCGCTGTATGATGCGCTGGATGATATGATTCCGGCTGAAAAGCTGAAATTCTATATCGAGAACAGAACGATTGAGATTGCACCCCTGGCGTTTATGCGGGGAAGGACATTAGACAATTGTTTTGTGATCCTTGATGAAGCCCAGAACGCTACTGATATGCAGCTTAAAATGTTTTTAACCCGTATGGGTCCAACAGCTAAATTTATTGTAACCGGCGATGTTACGCAGGTAGATTTGCCTAAAAAACAAATGTCGGGTCTTTTTAATGGTTTAAGGATCCTGGAAGATATTAAAGGAATAGATATTATCTATCTGAGCGGTGAAGATGTGGTACGCCATAAACTGGTTAAAGACATCCTGAAAGCTTATGGAGATATTCAGTAAGTAAGGTTTTTTTCCTATTTTTACTGCCTCATGAAAGCACAAAAAGAAACCAATTTCAATTTCCCGAATCAAAGCAGTTTTTATAAAGGTAAGGTACGTGATGTATACACTATCGCCGACCAGTTTATGGTGATGGTTGTATCCGATCGTATCTCTGCATTCGATGTGGTATTACCTGAAGCCATTCCTTTTAAAGGGCAAGTATTAAACCAGATAGCTGCAAAATTTTTAGCTGCTACACAAGACATTGTTCCTAACTGGGTTTTATCTGTACCGGATCCGATGGTAACAATCGGACGTATATGTGAGCCTTTTAAGGTTGAGATGGTTATCAGGGGATATCTGGCAGGACATGCATGGCGTGAATACAGCGCTGGAAAACGTTCTGTTTGCGGTGTCAGCTTACCAGATGGATTGAAGGAAAATGATCAACTGCCTCAGCCCATTATCACGCCAACTACAAAAGCTGCTGTCGGGCATGATGAAGATATCTCAAGAGAAGATATTTTAGCCAAGGGGATTGTTTCACTTACAGATTATGAAAAATTAGAGCAATATACTCACGCACTATACCAACGTGGAACTGAGATTGCAGCGAAAAGCGGATTGATACTGGTAGACACCAAATACGAGTTTGGAAAAGCGGATGGGGTAATTTATCTGATCGACGAAATCCACACGCCAGATTCATCAAGATACTTTTATGCTGAAGGCTATGAAGCCCGCCAGGCTGCTGATGAGCCCCAAAAACAGCTATCAAAAGAGTTTGTAAGAAAGTGGTTAATAGAAAATGGTTTTCAGGGTAAAGAAGGGCAACTGATCCCAGAAATGACTCCTGAAATTGTGACCTCGATTTCTGAACGGTACATTGAACTTTATGAACAGATAGTAGGTGAGAAGTTCGAAAAAGCTGATGCTGATGCCATTTCAAACAGGATTGAAGGCAATGTTTTAAAAGCTTTGGAAACGCTTTAAATTTTTATACTTTAGTGCAATAAAGATTAGAAGAGATGAAATTTTCAGTAGATAAACATGATAAATATGTTACCTTGAAGCTCAAAGAACCAAGGTTTACGAATGACAATGCGCCGGGATTAAAATCTGAATTGTACTTACTCAATGCAGAGGGATACAAGAATATCATTGTTGATTTAAGTCATGTAAAGGAATGCAATGATGCACAGGATCTAAGTTGCCTATTGGTAGGAGACAGGCTGTGCAAATCTGTTAACGGACTTTTTATTGTAACTGGTATCAACGATGAAATTGCACCGATTATTGAATTGTCAAACATATTCCATTCTGTAACGTTTGTTAATACACTGGAAGAAGCAACCGATTTCATCTTTATGGATGAATTGGAAAAAGAGTTCAGAGGCGATAAATAGTTATTGAGTTAAATAAAATTAAGGCCTCGTAATGTTAGAATTTACGAGGCTTTTTACATCATACCTATATGAAATTTGAAGTTACGATTCTTGGGAGTAGTTCGGCGACACCGGTTTATAACCGGAACCCCTCTGCACAGCTTTTAAATTGTAACGAAAAATACTATTTGATTGATTGCGGTGAGGGCACACAGCAACAGCTTACCAGATATAACCTAAAAGCTGCTCGCATTGATTATATTTTCATCAGTCACTTACATGGCGACCATTACTTCGGTTTAATTGGTTTGCTTTCAAGTTTGCACCTTAACGGAAGGGTGAAGCCAATGCAGATATTTGGACCCAAACCTTTGTTAGAAATTTTGGAAATTCAGTTCAGGTATTCTGATACTGTTTTAAGGTATCCCATAGAATTCGTACCTATTGACGCTGATGAACCAAGGCAAATTTTTGAAAACCAGGATCTGGTTGTTAAGACTATTATATTAAATCACCGTATTCCCACAACAGGTTTTCTTTTTCAGCAGAAGCAGAGACAGAGAAAGTTGATTAAGGAAAAAACTGATGAAATACCGATGGCGTACTACACGGCTTTGAAAAAGGGAATCGATGTGGAATTGCCTGATGGTGAAATATTAAAAAGCGAGGAATACACTACGCCTCCAGAAGCACCACGAAGCTATGCTTATTGCTCTGATACGATTTACGATGTGCGTTATTTTGAAACGATAAAAGGATGCGATACGCTTTATCACGAAGCTACGTTTATGCATGACCTGTTAGACAGGGCAACAGAAACCCATCACACAACTGCCTTACAAGCTGGAGAGGTGGCTAAAATTAATGGTGTAAAGAAACTACTCATCGGTCATTTTTCATCACGGTACAAAACATTACAAATGCTGCTGGAAGAAACTGAATCTGTATTTGAAAATACCGAACTGGCAGTTGAGGGGAGAACCTTTCAACTGTAAAAAACAAATATACTGATGCGCAAAAAAGGCTTGTGATTATTAATCACAAGCCTTTTTCTTTTCCTGATGAGATTTTGTTTTCTATTTATCTTTATTACCGCCACCAAATACTGAGAAGTGTACGTAACGTTTGGGATTTGCTTTTAAATCAATCATTAAAGCATCCAGGTTTTTGGAAGCATTATTCAGGTTGTTGTACATCTGATCATCCGTTAACAACTGTCCTAAACTACCTTTACCATTCTTAATTCCGGCGATAACGCTCTGCAAATCGGCAATAGCATTGTTTGCATTATCCAATGTTTCTTTAAAATTGGCTGCTGCAAACTTATCGGTAACCGTATTAATATTGGTTAAAATATCACTTATCTTTTTGTTATTGTTATTCAAATTGGCAGTGATTCCTTCAACATTCTTGAAAATAGCTTCGATACGCGCACTTTCTGAACCAACCAAACCATCTACTTTTTTTGAAGTATTTTCCAAAGAAGCAAGGGTTCCTGCGATACTGTTAAAACTTCTGTCTACATTCTTCTGGAAGTTCGGATTCAAAATAGAATTCACGCTGCTCAGAATTGAGTCCATTTTCCCGATAATTAATTCAGCTTTCTTTTGAACCGGTTGCACCTGTTCCATCAATCCTTTTTCTACGTTCGCATTTAGTGTAAATCCATCTTCGGCCATTTTTTTGGAGTTACCTAAAGACATTACGATGGCTTTACTACCCAATAAATCTGTACCTTCTAATCGGGCGATACTATTTTCCGGGATATCATATTTACTATTGATACTTAACGTTGCAAGGATAGTACCGCCAGGTTCAAGCTGAAGTTTAGCCACGCGACCAATTTGGTAGCCATTAATTAAAACGGGTTTTGAAACGGTTAAGCCATCAACTCTGGTATAACGGGCAAATAGTGTAGTTTCGCTTGAAAAGATTGAATTTCCTTTAAGGAAGTTGTATCCAATTATTAATAAAGCAATGGCAAAAGCAGCTAATATTCCTACTTTGGTTTCGTTCTTAATCTTCATGAGTGTTTTATTTATTGGCAACAAGCGCTAAAATTAATACTTTAATACTTGTTTGAGCGCACATTTTGTTTTATGATGCTTAAATATGTAATTTTAATTACATAATGCTTACTGCATCGGTTTTGTTTGATTTTCTGTTATAATTTTTGTTTTATTAGTCAATAGTTATCCTTTGCAGTCCCGGCTATTTCACCTCAATATTTTTCTTGTAGGTTTTTATAGCCTCTAAAATGGAACTCGCAACTTCATCCTGTCCTTTTGCCGAATAAATGTACTTCTCTTCCTCAGCATTGGAAATAAAGCCAATCTCGGTTAACACAGCGGGCATGCCACATCTCTGCAACACCAATACACCCTGCTCTTTAACGCCTCTGCTGGAACGTTCATCGCGGCTGATGTATGCATTCTGAATAAGTTTGGCAAATTTAATGCTTTTATCGCGAAAGGTGTTTTTTAATAATGATAAAAGAATAAATGAACTTGGATTCGATGGATCGTAGCCATCGTATTTACTTTTATAGTTTTTTTCGAGCTTGATATCTGCATTTTCACGAATAGCGGCGTCTTGCTCTTTTAGTCGATGTGAACCGGCAACCAAAGTTTCCACTCCTTTGATGTGTTTGTTGCCCGGAGGCATAGAGTTACAGTGTATGGAGATGAATAAATCGGCTCCCGCATCATTTGCAATTTCCGCCCTTCTGTATAAATCCACATCGATATCAGTCTTCCGCGTAAAGATCACTTTTATATCCGGGAGCGCTTCCTTAATTTTTTGGCCAAGCTTTATACTTACTTTAAGTGCTATATCTTTTTCCTTGGAAATTTTTCCAGATGCGCCGGGTTTTCTGCCGCCGTGACCGGGATCGATTACAATTGTTTTAATTCTGTAACCCTGTGCAGCTAACTCCAATGAGGAAACCAATGAAACGAATAACAGTACTAAAAGCAGTTTAATCTTCATTTATTTAAATTTAGAAAGAAGTTTCAGCAATACGCCTGTAGTTTTTAATGGCTTTGATGATACCACCTACAATTTCATTTTGTCCCTCCGGAGAATTCATATAGTCTTCCTCATCTGGATTGCTTACAAAACCGATTTCGGTTAGCACAGCAGGCATTGAGGCTCTTGCCAATACGGCCAGGCTTTTCTCCTGCACACCGCGGTTTATCCTTCCAGCATTAACATATTCCTGTTGTAACATGGAGGCAAACTTCAGGCTTCGATCCCTGTTGGTTTGTTTCATTAACGAGATCATGATGTCGTTTTCAGGTGTGTTGGCAATAAAACCCTCATAGTTTTTCTGGTAGTTATCTTCCAGAAACATGGAGGCATTCTCCCTTTTGATGACCTCATCCTGTTCGCTCATGCGGCCCGTTCCTGAAACAAAAGTTTCCGTTCCCCGCGTCGATGTACTTTTAGACGTAACGGTAGTATAAACGGGAACTTTTCTTCCTTTTACTTTTTTATAATAATCGACTGACCTCGAAACGCGAACTGGCATGTCGTTGAGGTGAATGGATATAAATAAGTCAGCTTTGGCATTGTTTGCGATGTTTATCCGTTCGTAAAGCGGAATAAAAACATCCGTTTGCCTCGTGTAGATCACTTTGATATCTTTCAAGCTATCTTGAAGCGCTTTTCCAAGATTAAGCGCAGTTTTTAATGCCACATCTTTTTCCTTTGAATAAACGCCATGCGTAGCCCCATCCTTACCACCGTGGCCCGCATCAATAACAATTGTTTTGATTTTGTAATCCTGTGCAAAAGCTTGATTATCAATACTGTTGAATAAAGCTAAACAAATAATAAATGTTAAAATGGATTTAAGATACATCAATGGTATATTTTTCACTAATTTTGAACGTTTTTGATTAAACATTTGTGCAAAAATAACATTCAAATACGAATTTGAAACTTCTTAAGAGCTCTATTTTACTAATTTCTGTCATTTTATTAACACATGCTGTTGGTAAAGCAAACGCATTTTCTAACTTTTCATTGCAACAGGTAATTCAACAAGACACAACTAAAAAGGATACCACTAAAAAAGTTGCGCCGAACAACAGTAGTCTCGATCAGAAGGTAGAGTATAAAGCTGACGATTCCATCAGGATGAATAAAGCTAAGAATATCATTTACTTATATGGAAATGCCCGTGTAATTTATGGTGATTTTGAATTAGATGCTGCCTATATTAAATATGACCAAAAGAACAATACTATCTTTGCGAGTGGGGTGAAAGACCCGAAGTCAGGAAAATATTCAGGAAGGCCAATTTTCAAATCCGGTGCAGAAGGCACTGCAATTGCCGATTCAATTTTTTATAATTCTACCACTACACGCGCTAAAGTTTATGGTGTATTTTCGGAGCAGGAGGGCGGATTCTTTTCCGGAGGGCAGAGTAAAAAGCAGATAGACGACGAACTTCACGTTAAAAATGTAATGTACAGTACCTGTAATTTGCCTCATCCACATTTTGGTTTAATGATATCAAAGGGAGTAGTGACGGAAAAGCAGATTATCACAGGTCCGGTATACTTAATTTTTGAAGATGTACCTACCTTTTTCGGTTTGCCATTTGCGTTTTTCCCCAAACCAAATAAACGAACGTCGGGCTTTATCTTACCTACGCCCGGGGAGGATGCAACAAGAGGATTCTTCTTACAGCAGGGAGGGTATTATCTTGGTTTGAATGACTATTGGGATGCCAAGCTTCTAGGTTCCATATACACCAATGGTTCTTATGAAACCAGTATATTGAGTAATTACACTAAAAGATATAAATACAGCGGCAACATTAATCTGGCCTACGCCAGCTTTAAAGACGGACTGGAAGGCACGGAGGCCTTTGCCAATCCAACCAAAAACTTCAGCATCAACTGGAGCCATAATCAGAATGCAAACGCGAATCCAGGTACTACTTTTAGTGCCTCGGTAAGGCTGGTTTCAACAGGGCGTAACAGTTATTATAAAAATACGGCGGCAGGAACGACATATGACCAGGCAGCAATTGCAACAGCGACTACTTCAAGTAGCATTAATTACGCAAAATCGTATGCAAATGGGATGAACTATTCGGTAGGAGCATCTACCGATCAGACGATTAGTACCGGTGCTATTTCAATCCGACTGCCAGAAGTTACATTCAACGTTCCGACCTTTAATCCTTTTGATTCAAAAAAACGGGTAGGCGATCAAAAATGGTATCAGAAAATCACCGTTGGATATAGTTTACAGGGAACAAATAAGATAGATACGTACGACAGTTTGCTTTTTAGCAACGACGGATTGAAAAGACTGCGGAGTGGTGTATCGCATAGTATTCCGGTGAACATGTCATTTACTGCTTTAAAGTACCTGAACTTTAGTTTAGGAGGAACCTATAATGAGGTTTGGAACTTTCAACATATTGAAAGAAAGTACACTTCCTTTGCAGATGGGACGTACACTTCCCGACAAGATACTTTAAGCGGTTTCAAACGTGCGGGAAGTTATAACCTGTCAACCAGTCTTTCTACAAAAATATACGGGCGCCGTGACTTTAACCCGGCCGGGAAGATACAGGCCATGAGGCATGTGATGACACCAAGTGTGTCGCTCAGTTATTCGCCTGACTTTACGCAACCTGGTACCGGACCTTATTTGCCTGCGATAGATCAATCCGGTAATCAGATTAGAACAAATGGTTTACCACTGACTTATTCTATCTTTGAAGGTATGGCCCAACCGGGTTCATTTGGGAGTAAAAACGCCTCTATCGGTTTTAGTCTCGACAATACTGTAGAGTTGAAAGTAAAATCGAAAAATGATACTACGGGTACTGGTTCAAAAAAGATTCCGATTATACAAGGGCTTAGCTTTAGCGGTTCTTACAACTTTCTTGCAACTTCGTACAAATTATCAACAATAGGCTTCAGCGGTCGTTCTCAGTTTACTGATAAACTTGGTATCAACTATAGTGGTACTTTGGATCCATATGCATTGGGACCAGATACCTTAGGCACGGGTTTACTGATCAGGAGGGATCGCTATTTCTTTCAGGCAGGGAAATTTCTTCCACGTCTGGCAAATTTCGGTTTCTCGTTTGATTATAGCCTGAACCCGGAAGCTTTAAAGCGAAAAAATGAAGCCAATGATAAATTGGGAGATGCGGCAAATAAAAAGGGACTAAACGATATTCAATCCGAACAACTGGCTGCCATTAGCCGGGATCCAAACGCTTTTGTGGATTTTAATATTCCATGGAATTTCTCGTTCTCTTATAGTTTCCAATACAGTAATGACGGAAATACAACCACATTATCGAATACACTGAATTTTAACGGGGATTTAAATCTTACACCAAAGTGGAAGGTGACCTTTAATTCGGGATATGACTTCAAACAAAGTGCCTTAACGCCTATGAACCTTGCTATTTACCGGGATTTACATTGCTGGGATATGAGTGTTAACTGGGTGCCTTACGGTGCTTACAAAAGTTACTCGGTAACGATAAAAGTTAAAGCTTCTATTTTGCAGGATTTAAAACTGAGCAAAAGACAAGGTTTCTACAGTACCTTACAATAATTTATGCTAGCCGAAATTATAACCATTGGCGATGAAATACTCATAGGCCAGATTGTAGACACAAATTCTGCCTGGATGGCTCATCAGCTGAATTTAATTGGTGTATCTGTTAAACAGGTAACATCAGTGTCTGACGATGAACAGCACATTCTGCAAACTTTAGCAGATGCTGAAAAGCGTGCAGACATTATTCTGATTACTGGTGGCCTGGGCCCGACAAAAGATGATATTACCAAAAAGACCCTGGCAAAGTATTTTGGGATGGGTTTCCGACGTGACGAAGGGGCCATGGAAATGGTAACCTCTATATTCAAAAAATACAACCGGCCGCTTTTGGATATCAATGCGCAGCAAGCAGATGTTCCGGATGGCTGCGAAGTTATTGTAAATAGAAATGGAACAGCACCGTGCATGTGGTTTGAAGAAAACGATAAAATTTTCGTTTCGATGCCCGGGGTTCCGTATGAGATGATGTATCTGATGGACGATGAAATTCTGCCCAGGATTAAATCGAGATTTAAGTTGCCATTTATTGTTCATAAAACCATTCTTACGGCTAATATCGGTGAGTCATTCCTTGCCAAAGAAATTGAGGATATTGAGGATGCTTTACCGGTGCACATTAAGCTTGCTTATCTGCCAAAATTGGGGCAGGTGCGGTTACGTTTATCTGCAAAAGGTGATCCAGAAGCCATTTTAATAGCTGAAGTTGAGTTTTATGCCCAACAAATCATGACCAGGGTAAGGAAGTATGTAGTTGCAGATGAGGATATCCCTTTGGAAAAAGCCATCATTAATATAATGAAGCATGAAGGTTTAACCTTATCAACAGCAGAGAGCTGTACGGGTGGCTACATTGCGCATCTGATCACCCAGCATCCTGGCTGTTCATCGGTTTTCTGGGGCGGGGCAGTAGCCTATGCTTATGAGCTGAAAGAATCAATTTTAGGTGTTAAACAAAGTACTCTTGATACTTTCGGTGCGGTTAGTGAAGAAACGGTTACCGAAATGGCGGAAGGGGCTATTAAACAATTTAAAACAGATTATTCGATCGCCGTAAGTGGAATTGCGGGGCCAGATGGGGGTACAGATGACAAACCTGTTGGAACGGTTTGGATTGCAGTTTCATCAAAAGATAAAACAATTGCTAAAGTGTTTAATTTCAGCAATAAACGCACTCAGAATATCGAGCGTTCGGCTTCTTCGGCTTTGGCAATGCTATTAAATCTACTTAAAGAAGACTTACACAAAGAATAAAAACTGTATTTTTACAGCCTTACCAATACCAAATACTGTAATTTAATATGGCTCAATACGAATTATTGTTACCAAAAATGGGTGAAAGTGTTGCAGAGGCAACTGTAATTAAATGGGTAAAGCAAATCGGCGATTCTATTGATTTAGATGACACCATTCTGGAAATTGCTACCGATAAGGTAGACTCAGAAGTTCCATCGCCTGTTGCCGGTAAATTGGTAAAACAATTATTTAATGAAAATGATGTAGCACAGGTAGGCGAGGTGATTGCAGTTATAGAAACAGACGGACCTGAATCAGTTAATGAAGAGGTCCCTGCAGAGCAGACTCCTGACATTGAGGAAAAAACTGAACCCATACCAGGTATTGCACAATTACCGGCTGCTGAAGAGGAGGCTACACCAGCTGACTTTACATCATCTGAAAGATTTTATTCACCCTTAGTTAAAAGTATTGCTTTACAGGAAAATATTCCGGTGGCAGAACTTGATACTATAACGGGTTCTGGTGCTGATGGCAGATTAAATAAAGATGATTTATTGAATTATATTGCCAGCAGGAATAGTGATAAGCCTGTCCTTTCTGCTACAGTTGTAATGCAGCCTCCTGTACCGCCTGTAGCTGATAAAGCAGATCCGGCTCAAACACCCGCACCTGGCAAAGCATCAACTACGTCAGTGTCAGGAGGAGATGAAATCATTGAAATGGACAGGATGCGTAAACTGATTGCCGATCATATGGTGATGAGTAAAACCACTTCTCCGCACGTCACCTCATTTGTTGAAGCCGATGTAACCAACATGGTTTTATGGCGTAACAAAGTAAAAAACAGTTTCGAGAAGCGTGAAAATGAAAAGATTACTTTTACACCCATTTTCGTTGAAGCAGTTGCCAGGGCTATAAAGGACTTTCCTATGGTTAATGTATCTGTTAATGGAACTCAGATCATTAAAAAGCGCGATATTAATATCGGTATTGCGGCTGCCTTACCAAGTGGTAATTTGATTGTGCCTGTTATCAGAAATGCAGATCAGCTTAATCTGATAGGGTTGACCAAAGCAGTAAATGACCTTGCAGGCAGGGCACGCAATTCTAAACTAAAACCAGATGAGACACAAGGCGGCACATTTACTTTAACAAATGTGGGATCTTTTGGAAATATCATGGGTACACCGATAATTAACCAGCCTCAGGTGGCTATTCTGGCTGTTGGTGCCATTAAAAAGAAGCCTGCGGTACTGGAAACTGAACAGGGCGATGTGATTGCAATCCGACATATGATGTTCCTTTCGTTATCTTATGATCACAGGGTAGTAGACGGATCGCTGGGAGGAATGTTTGTACGTAGGGTAGCAGATTATCTGGAAGCGTGGGACATCAACAGGGAGATTTAATCAAATCTCTGTTAAACTTCGACAACCTGATTTGGGGTTACGGCAAAAATTTGCTCATTTGTTTTAGGGTAGATATTATACAGACCAGTGAAAGTACTAAAGGCAGGGAGCACAGCGTAGCTGCTACCAAAATAGAAACAAGGAAACTTTAGTTTTTGTTTAGCCTTACCCACAACGGTGACGCCGGGATGGATGTGTCCGCTTATCGGGTATAATTCTTCTTCGGTACACATCGGTGCATCATGGATAAAACAAAATGGACCCAGGCAGTAGCTTGGCTCATGAATATCAATCTGCATTAAAGCATAGTCTGCATTCGCCAAACGATCATGGTTTCCTTTGACCAGTAAGAAATTCACATCGCGGTATTGTCTTCTCCATTCAGAGAATTCATCAATATCACTATTCAAACCATGATGAAACATATCACCGTTAATCAGCAAGGTAGCAGGTTTATAACTCTCAATAAGTAAGCCTAATCGAAACAGGTCATTTTGAGCAATAGTTGAAGGTACCTGTACGCCCGCAGAGCGAAAATGGGCAGATTTACCGAGGTGCAGATCGCTGATGGCTAAAAGTTGATGCTGGGGTAAATATAAAGCCCTTTCTTTGTCTAAAATCAGTTCTTCACCGTGGCTTATAATGGTCATTAATTAGATTTATATATTATTTAAACTTTTCAGACTCTGCTTTCATTCTGACAATTCTTTGTTCCAATTCTTCTGAGCTCATGTTTTCACGTAAACTGTCTACCTTAATTGGGAATGATAGCGGGGTAAAACTTTTAGGATGTGTAATAATGATCGTAGCATTCTGAATCCGCTCGAGTGCCGAAGCCAAACGAGGCTCTTCCAGTTGCTGATAAAATACTTCATCGTAAGCCTGCCGCAAAAGTAAATTATGTTTATCATAATCACTAAAAACATTAAAAAACAAACCTGCCGATGACTGGAGGTGTTTGTTGGCTACATATTTCCCCGGATACCCTTGAAACACCAAGCCTGAAATACAGGCGATATCGCGGAATTTTCGCCTGGCCATTTCTGTGGAATTTATGCTCAGGGTAATATCTTCTGTAAGATTTCTTGGGGAAAACACATCATAGGCGATAGCATCGTCCATTGGGATTTCAATGTCGCTTAAAAGTTCGAACCCATAATCATTCATGGCTATAGAAAAACTTATAGGCAAGAGTTTACTTAGCCGGTATGCCACCAGGGCCGCGAGCACCTCGTGTACCAGACGTCCTTCGAACGGATAGGCAAACAAATGGAAGCCCTCCTTATTGTTGATCAGTTCGATGAGTAATTCATCATTGCGTGGCACGTGCGAACGTTTTTCCTGTAATAAGAATAAGGGATAAACCGAATCCAGTTCCTCATCCTGATGGGTTTTATCTAATGCTTCATTATATTTTTTTCGTAATACAGAGCCCAGGTTAGAAGATAAGGGCAAACGTCCGCCATTCCAGCTCGGGGATATAGCATTTTTCTGTTTGCTCACCCTAACGATTACAGTCATGTCTTTTACCTGTACAAATTCGAGTACCCTCCCGGCAAGCCGAAAATTATCGCCTGCTTTTAAACGCGTAACAAAATATTCCTCAACCATACCAATGTAGCCTCCGGAGAGAAACTTTACTTTGAGCATGGCATCACTAACAATTGTGCCAATGTGCAACCGGTGTCGCATGGCCAGTTGCCGGCTTTTTACTTTCCAAAGTCCATCATCATCTTTGGTAACCTTTTTAAATTCATTGTAAGCGCTTAAACTATCGCCACCTGAAGTGATAAATTGCATCACCCATGTCCATTCTTCAGGTAGAATAAGCCTGAATGCATGTGTATTCCGGATCTCCTCATAAATCACTTTGTCGTCAAACCCATCACCAATGGCCAGGGTTACCAGATATTGTACCAGTGTATCGAAAGTCATGATAAATGGTTCGCGGCTTTCGATATTATTGGTTACGGCTGCTTCTTTAATGGCAGCTGCTTCTACCAGTTCTAAAGCATGTGTGGGTAAGAAGTATATTTTTGAAACTTCGTGAGGGGAGTGACCAGAACGACCGGCACGCTGAAGAAACCGGGCTACTCCTTTCGGCGAACCTACCTGCACAACCGTATCTACCGGTTTAAAATCGACACCCAGATCTAAAGATGATGTTGCAATAACAGCTTTAAGCGCTCCGGTGTGTAGCGCATCTTCAATCCAGTTGCGCAACTCGAAGTCGATAGAACCGTGGTGAATGGCAATTCGTCCTGCCAGCTCAGGCTCGAGATTGAGCAAATGCTGATACCACATTTCTGATTGCCCGCGGGTATTGATAAAAATTAACGTGGTTTTGCTTTTTTCAATAATCGGTAATAATTTGTAGGCAAGCTTTAAACCCAGATGCCCGGCCCAGGGTAATGTTTCAATATCATCAGGAAGGATTGATTTTATCTGGATTTTTTTTTCAAGATCGGCTTTTACAATAATCCGTTGGGCTGTAGTATCCGGCTCCAATACCTCTAAAGCTTCTTCTATATTTCCAATTGTTGCTGAAATTCCCCAAACCCTTAAAAACTGATTTTTTTCAAGTTTCTGCAGGCCTTTGATTCTCGATACGGCAAGTTCAACAAGTACACCACGTTTACTCCCCAATAGCTCGTGCCACTCATCAGCAACAATACATTTTAGATTTTTAAACAGTGTTGAGGATCCTTTTTGGGCCAGTAACAGATGTAAACTTTCAGGGGTAATCAATAAGATTTCGGGCATAGACTTTTTTTGCTGTACCTTTTCGGCCTGAGAAGTATCTCCGTTTCTTACTCCAACGTGCCAATCCAATTCAATTTCCAGCAATGTTTCCCGCATGGCCCTGGCAATATCTTTGGCCAGTGAACGGAGAGGGGTAATCCAGATCAGTTGAAGCCGGTCTTTCGCCTTCTTATTGCTGGCTTCAGAAGCATTTAAGGCTTCTATCACTACAGCCAGAAACAAAGAGAACGTTTTACCGAAACCAGTTGGCGCATTTACCAGTCCGCTGTAGCCGTTGAGATAATTCTGCCAGGCATCTTCCTGAAATTTAAACGGTTTACGACCATTGGCTTTAAGCCACTGCTTAACTGTTTTATAGCCTTTGGTTTTCGTTTGATCCATATACGGGAAGAAATTTATTGATATTTATTAATCTTATTGTAATTGTGAGGGGTGAGGATGGAGATTATAATGTGGATTCCAGCAATTGCCTCAAGTCTTCCAATGTATTGATCTCGGCAGCTTTTTTATCTTTTCTCCAACGCAAAATTCTCGGAAAGCGAAGTGCTAATCCGGCTTTATGACGCTTACTTTCTGCGATCCCTTCAAATGCAATTTCGAAAACCAGTTCAGGCTTAACGGTTCTAACCGGACCGAATTTTTCGATTGCATTTTTGGTTACAAAGGAATTGACCTCCTTAATTTCTTTATCTGTTAAGCCTGAATATGCTTTTGCTATGGTAACCAGATTTTCCCCATCGCGCACAGCGAAAGTGTAATCAGTAAAGAAATTTGCCCTGCGGCCGCTCCCTTTCTGAGCATAAATCATTACTGCATCAACGGTATAGGGATTTACCTTCCATTTCCACCAATCGCCACGCTTACGGCCACTGTGATAATGGGAGCTTAATTTTTTAAGCATAATTCCCTCGCTATTGATCTCGCGTGATGTTTTCCTTTGCTCTGCTAATTCATCCCAGTTCTTACAGGATATCACCGGTGAGAGAATCACTGCACTTTCTGCTAAGCTGCCAATTAGCTGTTCCAGAATTTTTCTTCTTTCACTAAGGGGCTGTTCCCGGAAATCAACAGTTTCATATTCCAGGATATCATAAACAAAAAAGCCTATTGGCGCTTCTTCCAATTGTTTTTTACTAATGCTTTTTCTGTTTAAACGTTGCTGTAAGGTACTGAATGATAAGACCTGTTTATCCTGTACGGCGAGTATCTCTCCGTCCAGAACCACTCCATCGGGTAAAACATCTGTTAGAAAGTGCAATTCAGGAAACTGTTCAGTAACCAGCTCTTCACCTCTCGACCATATAAATAACTCGCCATTACGTTTTACAATTTGTCCCCTTATGCCGTCCCATTTCCATTCTGCCTGCCAATCGGAAATATCACCTAGTTTTTCGGGTTCTTGCTCTAAAGCATAGGCTAAACAAAAAGGGTAGGGCCAGGAATTATCTGTATTTACATGAACTCCATTAATAAGCTCGCTGAAAGTAATTTCATATGGGTTCCATTTGCCCATGATGCTATGCATGATTTGTGCGCTATCCAGATTGCTTTGTTTTGCCAGGGCATTTACCAGCATTTTATTTGACACGCCAATCCTGAAATTTCCTGAGATTAATTTATTGAAGATGAACCTTTCCTGGGTTTCGAGTGTGTTCCAGGCATTTAAGATAAATGCTTTTTTTGCTTCATCATCTTTTCCCTCCAGATCATGCAAATCTTCAATCCATTTATGCAATTGAAAATCGGATGTATTTTCAGCAGGAGGCAGGAGTAAAGCAATTGTCTCGCTTAAGTCGCCAACATTGGAATAACTTTCGGAGAATAGCCATTCGGGCGTTTGTGTGATTTCAATTGCCCAATATTTTATCAATGCAGATTTAATTGGTCGCCGGGGTTTCTTCCCCGTGAACAAGGCAATGACCCATATCTTATCTTTATCGTCAGCATAATTGAAGTAGTCTACCAATGCTGCGATTTTATCGTTGGTTTTATTGCTCAGTTCGAGCTGCTGGATGAGTTTTGCAAAACGCTTCATATCTTTGTATTTTCGCTTTGCGCCGCCATGTCGGCCTTATTTTCTTCATCATCTTCCTGGCCAAATTTAGTCATGACTTCTTCTGACTCTATACCGTTATCATTTAAATAACGGCTGAATGCTGCTGTAAAGCCATGTGTGACGTAAACTTTTTCTGCTCCTGTTGCGTCAATTGCCGCTATCAAGCCGGTCCAGTCGGCATGGTCGCTCAATGCAAATCCGGCATCGGCACTTTGCCAGCGGCGGTGTGCGCGGACTTGCATCCAACCCGAACAAATTCCGGTAACAGCATGAGACAGGTTCTTAATCCAGCGGCTATCCCTCATAGCCGGAGGCACAATTACAATTCCCTTTTGCAATTCATCTTTGGTTGTTTCGGGTGTAATCCGTATGGTTTGAGGCAAATTTACACCTGCATCAATAATGACCTCATTCAGGTTAGCAATACTGTTATGAACGTAAATAGGTACATTCCCCGAGAGGTTTTTAATTAAGCGTTGAGCTTTCCCTAAGCTATAAGCGATGAGTACACTGGTTTTCTGCTGGTGAATGTTATCGGTTACCCAGCTTTTGATTTTATCAAATACGATGTCTTGTTTCTGCCATTTATAAACAGGTAATCCAAAGGTACTTTCAGAAACAAATGAATGGCATTTTACAGGTTCAAAAAGATCACTGATTCCATCGTCTTCGGTTTTATAATCTCCTGAAATTACACAGACTTCTCCTTTATACTCTAACCTCACCTGTGCAGAACCGATAATATGTCCGGCAGGGTAAAAGGATATATTTACACCATTTCTAACAATACTTTCTCCATAGTTGAGGGTTTCTACCTGCAACTCTTCACTAATACGGCGTTTAATAATTGGTTTCGTAAGTGTATGGCATAAATAATGCTTATTGCCGAAGCGTACATGGTCGCTATGGCCGTGAGTTGTTACGGCATAATCTACAGGCCACCAGGGATCTACATAGAAATCGCCTTGCTTGCAATAAATGCCTCTTTTGGTAAACTCGATTAATGCCATGAGTAGTAAACAATGAAATAGAGGATAAGTTTTAGGAGTATATCGGCTAATAAGCCGATAAAGTGAATTATCGGTTAATTAGCCGATAAATCGAAATATCGGGTAAATAGCCGATAAATTAAAATATCGGGTAATTAGCCGATAATTGTTTGAAATGTAATTTAAAAATTAGATATTGTACTATGATTTGTATTATTACAGGCGATATTATTGGGTCAAGAAAGATTAAAGATAGCTGGCTGGCTAATTTAAAAGCTGCTCTTAAAGTAGTTTCGGAGCAGAGTAGCAAATGGGAAATTTACCGTGGCGATAGCTTCCAGTTAGAAGTTGAGCCTGAAAATGCCATTAAAGTTGCTGCTTATTTGAAGGCTTGTATCAGAATAGATAAGCCAGCTGATGTTAGAATGGGAATTGGAATTGGCAAGGTTAGCAGCAAGCGCAGGAAACTTTCGGAATCTAGCGGCGAAGCGTTTATTAATTCGGGTACTGCTTTTGATAGTTTAAAGCAGGCTAAAGTTAACCTGGCCATAAAAACTTATTTTTCTGATTTCGATGAAGAGATAAATGTTTTGATTAAACTGTCATTAATTGCGATGGATAGCTGGGGAATTGTGGCAGCAGAAATGGTAAAACTGGCATTGGAAAATGAAAATACGGTACAAAGTGGCCTGGCAGCTATTTCCGGGCGAACACAGTCGTCGGTTAGTGAAGCATTAAAACGTGCACATTATTCTGAGTTGATGGAGATGAATGAATTATACCGTAAAAAACTGAAAAACTTAATTCTAAATCATGGAAATCTACCTGGTTAAACTTATCCTGGCCCACTTAATTGGTGATTTCTTTCTGCAACCCAGTACCTGGGTGAAAGATAAGGAAGAAAAGAAATTCAAATCGGGAAAACTATACCTGCATGTATTAGTGCATGTGGTGCTAATTTTTATTGTTTTTCTGAGCTTTAGTATTTGGAAAGCAGCGCTTATTCTCGGAATTATTCATCTTATTATTGATGCTTTGAAATCAGTATTGCAGACACGGAGCAACGCCAGGCTATTATTTTTTACAGATCAGGTTTTGCACATCAGCTCCATCGTTCTGGTTTGGCACCTTGCTTATAAAGGCAGTGTAAATGTCAGTTTTCTGAATGATGTGAGAACCTGGATTGTACTGTCGGGCTTACTTTTCTTGACGATGCCTACGTCCATTATTATGAAAGTAATTATCGCCCGATGGTTGCCTGAAAGTAATGATGAAAGTCCGAAATCATTAGAAAATGCGGGAAAATATATTGGCATCCTGGAACGAGCTTTAATTTTCATTTTCATTCTGACGAATCATTTTGAAGCTGTAGGTTTTTTACTTGCTGCCAAATCTATTTTTCGTTTTGGTGATTTAAAGGAAGCGCATGATTTAAAGCTAACAGAGTATGTACTTATCGGCACATTACTGAGTTTTGGAATTGCAATCGTAGTGAGTTTCTTTAGTCAGATTCTGATTATATGAAAAAGGCAGCCCAGGAGCTGCCTTTTAAAAAAAAATTATCTTGCCCCCGGAGGACAATTCTCTTTTAAGAATTTGGTATATGTTAATGATAAATGTTCGCTTGTACCTTCGCCTTCAGATATACTGTGTGTGCGGTTAGGGTAACTCATTAACTGAAAAACCTTTTTATTTTTAATTAACTCGTTGATTAACATTTCGGCATTCTGGTAATGAACATTATCATCACCTGTACCGTGGATATACAATAAATTTCCCTTTAAATTTTTAGCGTAAGTAACAGGAGAACCCTTGATATAAGCTTCTTTGCTTGGGAAAGGAGTGCCCATATAACGTTCCTGATAAACATTATCATACGTTAACTGGTTACCTACAGCTGCGATGGCAATTCCTGTTTTATAAATCTCCGGATACTGGAACATCAGGTTTAGCGTAGAAGATCCTCCGCCACTCCATCCCCAAACCGCTACACGGTCTTTATCCATAAAGCTATTTGTTGCAAGTAATTTTTTAGCAGCCATCGCCTGATCGCGGATATTGATTACACCTATATTTTTATAAATGCCTTTTCTCCATGCAGCACCTTTAGGCACAGGTGCGCCACGGTTGTCCATAGAAATATAAATATAGCCATCCTTTGCCATATCGCCTGCATAGAGCCCGTTTCTACCTGCTCCGTAAGTATCTGATGCTGTAGGCGAAGCCGGTTCTCCATAAACATAAAATACAACCGGATACTTTTTATCCGGATTAAAATTATCCGGCTTTTTCATCCAGCCATCTAATTCGATACCATCTTCGGTAGTTACTTTAAAAAATTCCACTTTATTCTTAGCGGCTTCCTGTTTAGATAGCTGTGTGGTAATACTTCCATCCATAGTGAAAGGATTACCTGTGGTAAAGTTCATCCATTCGGTTACCGGACGTACTGTGGAGCTATTGTAAGTATGACGTGCAAATGCTGCGTTAGGAGAAATATCGTAACTATGTGTACCAGGAAGTAGAATAGAAGGGGTAACCTGTTCTAATTTTCCTTTGCCATCCAGTTTAGTTTTGTACAAATAACGCTGAGTAGCATTGGTAGGCGAGGCAATGAAATACACGTAGTTATTTTTATCGTCGATTAATTTAACTTCAACCACATCGTAGTTGCCTTTTGTTATTAATGTTTCTTTCTTACCATCGCGGCTAATTCTATATAAATGGTTCCATCCATCCTTATCAGATAAAATGGTGAACTCTTTATTGTCATTTAACCATTTCCACTCATCCTGAGCGTCGATCCATGCTTTAGCCTTTTCGGTATGTAAAGTTTTTGCCGTTCCTGTAGCAGCATCACAAATAAAAACAACACTTTCATTCTGCTCACGGTTTAATTGCTGAAGAATGATTTCGTTACTACCGGGTACCCATTGCATGCGTGGGATATAATGCTGAATATTATCACCTGGCACATTCAGCCATTTAGTTTTTGCAGAAGCAATGTCGACCACACCAACTTTACAAGCAGAAGGATTTTCACCGACCTTTGGATATTCAACTGGTATGGTATAAGGATAAATAGAGTCTGTGTTGTTAATCATTAAAAAGTTTTTGATTTTGGTTGCGTCAATTTGCCAGTAGGCAATCGACTTACCATCAGGACTCCACCTGAAACCATCTCTGCAATCAAATTCTTCTTCATAAACCCAATCAAATGTCCCGTTAATCATGCGATCAGTGCCATCGTTTGTTAAGGCTTTCGCATCGCTGCCGTCGATATTTTCGACATAGAGGTTGTGTTTGCTTACGTAAGCCACCTTGCTGGCGTCAGGAGATAGTTTGGCAAACATGAGCGATGAAGCAGGTTTGCCTTTACCAATCTGTGTGATTTTGTTTGCTGTTAAATCAGCAATCCAGTAATCGCCTCTGGTGTCGTAACGCCAAACCTTTTTACTATTGGTATAAATCAGCGCCTTTGTACCATCAGCAGACAATTGAAAACTACGAACTGCGATAGCATTGTCTTTACCTGCAGGTGTTAAGAGCTTCCGGGAGATGACAGTTTTACGCTCATTTTTGGGCAAAGTAACCGACACAATTTCACCACCAGCTATCTGGTAATAAGAATTGCCATCTTTAGCCCAGTTTACGCCCTGAGCTTTTGCATCTGTTAATGAGCAAAAAGTAATGCAGGCGATTGATAGTTTAAATAATAGATTTTTTATCATAGAAAAATAAGTCATAAAAAAAGCTTTTTAACTTTTCGGCTAATTTAAATAAAATGCCGGCAGTTAAAAAGCCCTTAATTATCAGATAATAGTTATTTATTCTCCACCACCTTGCATGGCTTTTAACTCATCCATGGTCACGATATCATAACCTGCAGGAATTTCAGTTGATATTGCACCAACTTTTGCTTCAGAAAGGGATTTAAGAACCAGATCAGAACTTACACCATTGATTACAGCAGAATATTTTACCGGGAAAGCATTTAAACCTTTGAAAAAACCTGCACTGGTGATTGCTGAAATATCAACATCTTTAGTTGCCCATAATTCATGTGCACCACCTTTATCATCTTTGTAAGTATATTTCTCAGCGCTCAATCCGGCAATTGTTTGTTTTTCACCTGTTGCTTTGTAATCAGAATACTTCGGTAGTAATGCTTCCTGTGCTTCCGTATCAGACTTGCTAACTTTTACGGCAAATTGTTTTTGAGCAACGGGAACATCAATCAATAATAAACCTGTTTTATCGGCTGTGTTAGAGATAATGTTCACTAATGCTGGTCCGTTTTCTATTTCTAATTTAGTTAATGAACCATTGAACTTGGTTTTAACATCAGTAGTTGAGCCATTTGCGGTAACAGCAAAAACCAAAGTACCTTCGGTAACTTTCTTTTGGGCGTGTACAATAATAGCTGTACTTACTAGGATTAAAGCGACAACGCTAGTTTTGATTGATTTTAACATGTTTTTATTTTAAGTTAATGTAATTGATTACCAATGAATTTTTTCTTTATTGAGAAACGATTGAATTCCTTTTTTAAAATCTTCATGTTCTCTAACACGGGCATTTATCTGCACTGCAATTTCCAAACTTTTCTCAAAGAACGGATTTGTTGTCTGTGTAATCAGTTGTTTTGTAATCATTAAAGAATTTCCAGAACAATCGCTACACAAATCTAACGCAAATTCAGTAACTATATGACTGATTTCGGACGAACTTGTTACAAAATTTATCAATTTATAGTCAAGTGCCTGTGCAGCTGAAAGGATTCTCCCTGTAAGTAAGAGTTCTTTTGCAATAGTTTCATTCACTTTTTGTTTTAGAAAACATGAAACAATAGCGGGTACAAAACCTATTTTTACTTCAGTATATCCGAAACTACTCTCCGGCGTAGCGTATACAAAATCACAAATGGTTGCCAATCCACAACCGCCCGCGATTGCAGGGCCTTCTACTTGGGCAATTACAACTTTCGGAAGATAATAGATTGTTGTAAACAGTTTCCTCAAACGGTTAGAATCTGCTACGTTTTCTTCAAAAGTATTTTTTTGCAATTGTTGAAGGTAGTCCAGATCAGCACCGGCACTAAATGCTTTTCCATTCGCTTTTAGAATTACCACTTTGACATTATCATCTTCTGATGCACAAATGAAAGTTTCAGTTAATTCAGATATTAGGTCGGGGTTCAAGGCATTCCTCTTATCAGGTCTGTTGAGGGTAATGGTAGCAATTCTTTTATCTACACTGTACAAAACCAGATTTTCCATGGGTGAATGATTTGTATTATACTGTAATGCTCTTACTGGGTTAGATTAATCAAATATGCAGGATTTTTCTTTAAAACATGTAATGGAATGCCATAATTTTCGGCCATAGCATTGATTGCGATTATTTTGTAATCTTTGTTCGTTGCATCTAAAATGAGGGTGTTGTATTGAAGTTGTTTTGAAAGCGCATTAAGATTAAAGTTACTGTTTCCTGTTAACCACAGACAAGAAAACCTCTTGTTGCCCAGTATCTCCTTATTGTTCATGTGTTCGTCAATAATCATAATGCTATAGTTGTGAAAAATGATCTGATGGCTCTTCTGAATAAAAGATTGCTGTACAAAATCATCATTCAGTTTAACAAATTCGATTTTATTTACTTCACTTTGATCCAACGCAGGCTTGACTGAGGATAAATAGATTTTTTCGCTAGCCTTCAAATCAGTAATCAGTACTGCATGATGGCCATGTATAAAAGCGGCTGCATAGTTTTTTCTTAAAGAAAAGAATATGATCTTGTTTTGATGACTTATTTGCCATTCCCGGTAGGAGATCATTAAACTGTAGAGCAGATATAATATCATTCCGACAGTGAAGTTTTTTTTAGCGTATTTAGCCAAACCTAATACCATCAATACCAGAGCAGTGCTAAGTAAAATAAGCTCCGGTAGATTAATCCATATCGCTGAAAATGTAGCATATGGCAGATTTGACATCCATTTTAAACCGGCATTTGTTAAAACAATACACCATTCGAACAGAGGAGCGATCCATCTCATCCAAGGCATAAGAACGGCTAAACCCAAAATCATGATCAGGATTAATGGTATAGCGATAAACAGATTGGCAAGCAAAAAATACACTGGGAATTGATGAAAGTAATAGATAGTTAATGGAAAAGTAGCCAGTTGAGCAGATAAGGATAAAGCGATCAACTGCCAGATTTTGTCGACCCATTTGTTTTTTACATAAAGCCAATTATAAATTTTAGGTTGAAGGTAGATTAACCCTAAAACAGAAAGGTAGGATAGTTGAAAGCCAACATCCCAGATAAGAAAGGGATTGTAAACCAATTGACAAAATGCAGAAAAAGCCAGGGTGTTATATGCGTTTTTGCTTTTTGTAAAAGTTTTTGCAGTAATGAAAATACTAATCATTATGGACGAGCGTATCACTGAGGGTGAAAATCCGGTTATTAAGGCATAGGTCCAGATCAGCGTACATATCAGAATGAACTTCAGGACTTTTAGCCAGCGCTTTTTATCCAGAAACGCCAAAAGGAAATCAAGCATGAAAAAAATAATGGCTACGTGACTACCGGAAACGGAAAGCGCATGTATGGTGCCCGTTTTTGAATAGGCATTTAGTGTTTCGGTATCCAGGTCTGCACGAAAACCTAATATTAGTGTTGAAGCTACAGCAAACGCCTCTTTATTTTTAATCAGTTTACGATATTTTTCGATTTGCTGTTTCCTGATTTGCAAAGCCAGCCTGATTAAAGGGTTACCACAATTTCTACCGGTTTTTTCCAAATGATTCTGATCAACAAATGTTTGTTCATATATATTCTGTGTGGCAAGCCACCATTTAAAATCAAATTCTGCAGGATTACAAGGCGGTTCGACGGTTACATTCCTTGCGGAGATGATAAGTTCGTCACCATAATCCAATTGCATAGGATGAAGTGTATCAATCTTTAAAGCAACCATTAATCGCCCGCTGGCTTCGATTGGGTGATGAGATTGATATGCACAAGACACTTCAGCTTTGAATCTTAAAATATTACCTTTTCGCTGTGGCTCATCTTTCACCCAAATCCTGAGTATAGCAGAATTTTGATTCCCGAAATAATGCTGACGGATCTGTTCGTTATTTAATAAGCATAATAATCCACCAAAACTGAAGAAAAAAATCAAAAACAACATGCCTGTAAAGCCTTTGAAGCGATGTGCGTTAACCTTCCTGTAAATGATATTGAGCAGTAAGATTGTACTAAAAAGAGTCAAAGCACCACAAGCAAGGTATATACCAATTGTTATATCCGGAAAGAAATAAAACAGTGAGATTCCCAATACAAGAGGGAATAAGACCCTTACAAAAACATATTCTGCTTTGAACATTGATTAAAACCGATACCTTAACTGGATTTTTATCTCAGATTTCTTATTGCCCTGTATTTCATCGAGATATGTCCCTACGGTTTCGGTATTGCCATAAATGAAAATGGCATATCTTGTCCAGACATCTAACTTTTTGGCTAGCCTGTATCTTAAGTTCAAGTAGGACCTATACCCTTTTCCGCTATACATTCCGAAAGCGAAGTTATAAAGTACGTCATCCTCATAGGCATAAATTCTGCTATTATAGCTTGGGGTATTGAAATAAGCCAACCTGATATTTCCACTTAGTTTTGAGAGTGCTAAATAATTTATATCTTGATAAATTAGATAGCCCAATTCCCTACTGACATCGCCTTTTTTATACTGGGATACCTCGAACCGATTCTGAAAAGCCCAGTTTTTGCTAATCTGCCAACTGACCTCGAAACGGTAGCCCTCCTTCTTTACATTATCCAGAAAATTAACAGGAACTTCCAGATCTGTGTTCTGCTGTTTGGTTTCTGTTTTAAATCTCCATAGAAGTTTTAAGGTTTTGGCAGGCGAATAAACGGCTTGAACGAAGATTTCGTATCCGTTAGACGGTGCATCGATTCTGTATTTGAGCCATGGAAACCGAAAATAATCTGTATAAAGTGAAAAGCTCCAATGTTTGTTAGGGGCAATATTTAATCCAGTGTATAAACCTATTTCGTTTAGTGCTTCACTGGCTTCGGCTATACCCTGGTTAAAAAAGCTATGATAATCTTTTGAATAGTTACGATAACTTAAAGATGCCGACACAGTTGGTGAGATACTTAATAGAACCCCGTTAGTATAGGCGAATCCGCTATTCAAACTTTTCCCCGCTTCCCCGAATAAATACACATTCTTAAAAGTGTAATTGTAATAGACACCCAGATTTGTCAACTCATTACCAGTAAAGCTAAATTGATCATATGTGGCTGCCTGAGTAATGAAAGAATTACTGAAAGTTGTACGATAGCCAATAGCCCCAAAGGTAAGATCGTTTTTAGCATACTGTAGAACAGCTCCATATATTCGTTGACCTAAAGCATTATCATTTTCTATTTCCGTAGCCGTTCTATGCAGGCCTGTTTGATTTATTGTTGCCTGAACATCATTCCCGTCAGCATCAGTACTCTGACTAGCGTCAAGTTTTCGATAGGATAGGAATGGGGTGATTTCAACGTGTTGCGCAAGGGTTATTGTGGCTGAAATCCCTCTGAAGAATGAATACTCGTTAGCAGAGGAATAAGGGCGTAAACCTAAATCTTTTTTTGCTATACTGGTTACATCCGGACCTTTTCCGAATGAGAATCCAGACCAAAGGGTTAAGCCCTGACCAAATTGTAATGCATAGTCTCCTACGACAAGCTTTTTGAGGCTACCCAATTTGAAAGCTGATATATTTCCGGACAGAAAATCAAATGGTTTAGCTTTAAATTTCTCACCTGCATCTTTATCCAATGTTAGTGAGGCAGAAATTATAGAACCAAAGTGATAGCGATACCGGGTTTGAATTCTTTCTGGAGAGCCCAGGTAACGGTTTCCCGGTAAATCTTCGAAGCCTCTTTGCTTTTGCAAAGTTTGAGCAAAACGCATCACTAAATCACTCTCCCCAAGCTTGAAAAAGTCCCGAAACCTAAACTGCTCATATTCGCCAAATGAATTCAGGGTTACGAATGGCAATAAATTTTGAATTGTTTTGATGTCGAAACTGTTGATACTCTGAAGTTCCAGGACATCTGTTAATTTCCCGTTTTCTGTTATGTATGCGAAGAAATTGCTGATTTGTAATGGGGAGAGGAACACGAGTGCTTTCAATTCTTCCGGATTGGTTTGATTTAGGTTAATCGGATGATTCTTCAGCCTGGTTAAAACTACCGTGAGTTCATTCATATCATAATCGTCGGGAAGATTCTCGGCAACACTTTCTAAGATGTCGCTGATATTAGCCTCCTCTGTATTGCCTTGTGCTTTTGTAATAAAACCCGATAATACAAACGCAATGATTAAAAAACTAAAACGCATAACCCAATCCGATTTGAGGTTCATAACCCAGGTTGACATCATGAGCGGTTGCTATTTCAATATTTAGCTTATTGAAGTTTAAACCAAAACCAGCATACTGTTTAGCGGGCCTTACACTAAAACCGCCTCGTAAACTCAAGATCTTTATGATTTTATAGTCAAGTCCGAGACCGGCATCGGTTACCTGATGAATATATTTAGTGAAATATCCAGCTATTAAGACTTTATCCGATGCGAAGTAAGTTGCACCAACACTTATGGAAGTCGTGATAGCAGAAGATACTTGAGAATGAATAAATTTCTGCCCGGAGGGATTATTGATGCATGCGCCGAATGTAAATCTCCCTACTTCATAGAGCGCACCAACGTCGACAGAAAATGCAGATGTTGAACCATAATCTGGGATTTTAAGCTGGTGATAGTTTCCCTTAATGGCAATAGAAAGGTGCTGACCAAACTTTTTGCCGTATGCAAAAGTAGCCTTGCTTTGTGTATACTCACTAAAGCCATACTGCTGGTATCCTGCTCCAACAAAGTTTTTGCCAAGTGGAATCACAAAAACTACTGCCTGAGTACTGATCTCATTACTAAATAAATGTTTGATGTAGGTAACAGAAACGGAAGGTTTTTCAATATCTGTGATGGCTGAAGCGTTACCCTGTATGGCCCATACATCTTTTACAGAGGTTCCATTTCCGCCCATGGCGGTAAGATGTGGACCCAAAGTGTTTTGAGCTGACGAAGAAAAATGTAATAGGGAGACTAACAATGCATTCCATATTTTCATAAAAGGGCGTTAAACCAGTTAATAAAAAATAGGGTGATTGTATTAATTACTCTAATTTAGAATATTTATTTGAAAAACAACAAAAAGTATAAAAATTATGTCAGTTTTAATAAGAATAGATTGATCATTAAAAAATATTACAGTTCCTGGGCTAGATTTACTAAGAATCCCTTTAATTTTTCCAGTGAATCAATGATTTTTTGATTTTCTTTCACATCTGACTTATTGTTTTTCAGATGTTCTTTGGCACCTTTCAAAGTGAAGCCCTTTTCATCAACCAGATTAAAAATAATTTTCAGATTTTCAAGATCTTCGGGAGTAAATAACCTATTGCCCTTTTTGTTTTTCTTAGGTTGAAGAATATCAAATTCCTTTTCGTAAAAACGAATCTGTGAGGCATTAACATTAAACATTTCAGTCACTTCGCCCATGGTATAGTACATTTTATTGATGTCTCTTTCTTTATACGGCATAACTTGTGATTGATTGTGAGTGTTTTATATCGATTAATTAAAGTGTTCAAATGTACCTCGATTTTTCCTTAATAACGCAATAAAATTTTAATTTTGTTCCTCCAATTAATAAAATGTAATGACAGCAAAAGAGATCAGACAGGCATTCCTTAGTTTTTTCGAATCCAAACAACACCATGTTGTTTCATCGGCGCCCATTGTGGTTAAAAACGACCCGACATTAATGTTTACAAACGCTGGCATGAACCAGTTTAAAGATTTATTTCTTGGTGAAGCTGCGATTAAATATCCTCGTGTTACGGATACTCAGCGCTGCTTACGTGTTTCGGGAAAACACAATGATTTAGAAGAAGTTGGTATTGATACCTATCATCACACCATGTTTGAAATGTTAGGCAACTGGAGTTTCGGGGACTATTTCAAGAAAGATGCCATAGCATGGAGTTGGGAATTATTGACAGAGGTGTATAAAATCCCAAAGGACAAACTATATGTAACCTATTTTGAAGGCGACGAAAAAGAGGGCCTGGAAAAGGATCAGGAGGCCTACGATCTTTGGAGACAATATGTTGACGAAAGTCATATTTTGCCTGGTAATAAAAAAGATAATTTCTGGGAAATGGGCGATACAGGACCATGTGGGCCATGTTCTGAAATCCATGTAGATTGTCGTACCGACGAAGAAAAAGCTACGGTTAACGGCGCGACGCTTGTTAACGCTGATCATCCACAGGTAATCGAAATCTGGAACAATGTATTTATGCAGTTCAACAGATTGAAGGATGGCTCATTACAAAGCCTGCCGGCAAAACATGTGGATACAGGAATGGGCTTTGAACGTTTAGTACGCGTACTGCAGGATAAAACTTCCAACTACGATACTGATGTTTTTCAACCATTAATCCAGTTTATTTCTGAAAGGGCTGGAATTAATTATGGTGAGAATGAAAAAACAGACATAGCCATGCGCGTTATGGCAGATCATATCCGCGCCATTTCATTTGTAATTGCAGACGGACAACTTCCTTCCAACAATAAAGCCGGTTATGTTATCCGCAGAATATTACGCCGTGCCGTTCGTTATGCCTATACATTCCTAAACTTTAAAGAACCCTTTTTAAATCAATTGGTACCGCAATTAGCCCAACAATTTAAAGGGGTATTCGATGAATTGATTTCACAGCAGGACTTTGTTCAAAAAGTTGTTTTAGAAGAGGAGGTTTCCTTCCTGAGAACTTTATCTACGGGTATTCAACGCTTTGAAAAATACCTGGCGACAAACAACATTGTTCAAGGCGCGTTTGCATTTGAACTATCAGATACGTTTGGTTTTCCAATTGATTTAACGGAACTAATGGCACGTGAGAAAGGCTGGTCTGTAGATATAGCCGGATATGACCAGGCGCTTAAAAAACAGAAAGATGATAGTCGCGCTGCTACCGCTATAGACACTGGCGACTGGGTGATTGTAAATACAGACGATCAGAGTGAGTTTGTAGGGTACGACGAGTTGGAAATTGAGACTGAAATCCTGAAATACCGGAAGGTTAAAGCCAAAGGAAAAGAACAATTTCAAATGGTTTTGCGTCAAACACCCTTTTACGCGGAAAGTGGTGGTCAGGTTGGAGATACGGGTCGGTTAGAAGATCATAGTCGCCAGTTTTGGGTTGATATTACTGATACCAAAAAAGAAAACGGACTAACCGTGCATTTCGTGGACATACTGCCAGATAACCTCGAGGGAAAATTCTGGGCAGTAGTGGATGAGGATAAACGAACACTTACCGAAGATAATCATTCGGCTACGCATTTATTGCACGCTGCTTTAAAGCAGGTACTGGGCAATCATGTCAATCAGAAGGGCTCACTTGTGAGTGCGGACTACCTGCGCTTCGATTTTTCTCATTTTGCAAAAGTAACGGATGAAGAGCTGGCACAAATCGAAGTAATCGTAAATCAAAAAATCAGGCAAAATATCAAATTAAAGGAACAGAGAAATGTGCCTTATCAAGACGCCATAGAAAGCGGTGTAACTGCTTTGTTTGGGGAGAAATATGGTGATTTCGTCAGGATGATCACTTTTGATGACCATTTTTCTAAGGAGCTATGTGGTGGTACGCATGTAAAGGCGACCGGGCAGATTGGTTCGTTTAAAATTGTGTCTGAAAGTGCTGTTGCTGCAGGTGTAAGAAGAATTGAGGCTATTACTGCTGATAAAGCAGAACAATACTTTTTAGATCAACGCAGGGAATTAGGTCATTTAAAAACGCTTCTTAATGGCTCCAAGGATTTGACAGCAGCAGTACAGGCTTTGTTGGATGAAAACACTAAACTTAAAAAAGAGATCGAAAAATCAACGCTAGAGCGGGTTGACACTTTAAAGCATGAAATTGTTCATCATGTTAGAGGCATTCATGGAGTAAATCTAATAGCAAAACACATCGACCTTCAAAGTGCGGACGCAGTTAAAAATCTGGCTTTTTCGCTGAAAGATATGATAGACAACTTATTTCTTGTTTTTACTACAGAAATCGATGGCAAACCAGGTATTACAGTGATGCTCTCTGATCATCTGGTGAAAAAAGGAATGAATGCGTCCAATATCGTTCGTGAGTTAGGAAAAGAAATCCAGGGCGGCGGCGGTGGTCAGCCATTTTATGCAACAGCAGGGGGTAAAAATTCTGCAGGTTTAAGGATAGTTTTAGAAAAAGCCGAAAGTTTTATTAAAACTCATTAATCATTAAAATAAAAAGAGGCCCGAAAGCCTCTTTTTATTTTAATGTCTGCCATGTTTTTCTCTATGCCCACGAGAAAACAAACTTGAGTTTACTCTTCTATCATGGTGTCGATAGTCCACGCGTTGGGGTCTAAAATTTCTTCCTGGACCAGCATATCTAGCCGGACCACGGCCTCCGTATGATGAGCGTACTACATTAACATGATTTGCATATTTAATTCTATGGGTATTATAGCTGCGATATGGATTATTTCCATACATCACAATTTTTCTGCCGTGGTTTAGATTGTAACCCCTGTATCTTGAAGGCAAATATCTCGACCTTGTCCAACGGTTTCCGCTTAAATAAACAAACTGACGTTGCGGAACATAATAGTAAGATTGTACCTCCGGTAAATAATAATAGTTTACATTTTGATAACCTGCCGGCACCCATGTGGGTTGAGTTCCAATATTTAGACTGAGACTAACCTGTGCATTCGATTGGTTAGATGTTAAAGCCACGATACCTACAATCGCGGAAATAATTAGTAACTTTTTCATAATCGATAGTTTTTGTGTGTATTAACATTAATTCAAACGCTATGCCAAAACCATTATTGTAACAGAGATATGAGATTAGGATATCTGGAGAGGTTGCTCTCTGTAATTGTAAGAATCTGTTTCAAAAAAACATGGTACGTTTCTTACAGATAAAGTTTAGTTAATAACTATATTTGCCTATACAATTTTAACATAGATAAGCCTGAATCCTGTTTATCTGTGTTCACCTGTGGATTATAAAAAGTAAATGCCTTTAACAGAAACAAGCCCACATCATCATTTCGAACTCGTTTCAGGACTCGAAATACATGTTCAGCTGAACACCAATACTAAAATATTTTCTTCCGACAGCGCATCTTTCGGGTCGTTACCCAATCAAAACATCTCAACAGTTTCTTTGGCACTACCAGGTGCCTTACCAAAATTAAACAAAGAGGTGGTAGCTAAAGCCATCAGGATAGGGCTTGCCTTAAACTGTAAAATTAATCAGGTTAACCATTTCGACAGGAAAAACTATTTCTATGCTGATTTACCTAAAGGCTATCAGATTACTCAGGATAACCAACCGATTTGCGTTAATGGTTTTCTTGAAGTTGAACTATCTGATGGATCATTAAAAAAAATAGGAATAAATAGAATTCACCTGGAAGAAGATGCGGGTAAAAGTATTCATGACCAGGACGCCCAATACTCTTTTGTTGACTTAAATCGTGCCGGAGTTCCATTAATCGAAATTGTTACTGAACCTGATATCCGCAGTGCAGAAGAGGCATCAGCATTATTGAGTGAAATCAGGAAACTGGTGCGCCATTTGGATGTTAGTGATGGGAACATGGAAGAAGGGAGTTTACGTTGCGATGCAAATATCTCAATCCGGGAGCGCGGCACTACAGCATTTGGTATACGTTGTGAAGTGAAAAATTTAAATTCTATGCGTAACGTACGCCGAGCAATGGAATTCGAATTCGGAAGGCAGGTGGAAGTTATTGCAAACGGAGGGGAGATTATTCAGAGCACACTAAATTTCGACGCGGACAAGGGAACTACATCGCCCATGCGTACTAAGGAAGAGGCTAACGATTACCGATACTTTTCGGATCCTGATTTACAACCCGTGTATATTTCAGACGAATGGTTAGCCGAAATAAAATCAGCAATGCCAGCACTGCCAGCTGAAATATCAAGGCTGATGATTGAAGAATTTGGAATTAGTAAAGCGGATGCTGCGTTATTTGCTGAGGATCTGAATCTATTGAAATATTTTAACGAGGCATTGCCAGCTGTAAGGTTAAAGAAAAATCTGATTAACTGGTTAATTGGACCTATAAGAGCAGCTTTGAATGAGAAGGGAATAAGCATTGATAATTATAAAATTAAACCTGAACAATTAGCTGCTGCGTTAAACCTTGTTGATGATAAAAAAATCAACCAGCAAATTGCAATACAGCAACTATTGCCAGCAGTAGAAGAGCATGAAAATGCAGATGTTTCTGCTTTAGCAGCAGATTTAAACTTGCTCATTTCAGGTGACGGAAATGAGATTGAAGGTTTTGTTGATGAGGTATTGAATAAATACCCTCAGCAGGTTGAGGCCTACAAAAAAGGGAAAAAGGGTGTATTAGGCTTGTTCGTAGGCGATGTGATGAAGCTTGCAAAAGGCAAAGCAGATGCAAAAAAAATAAATGAATTAATACTTGAAAAACTAAAATAATGAGATTGAAAAATTTAAGCCTTATCATATTAATAGCAGTTGTTTTTACAGGCTGTAAACCAAAAGACAATTTTACAATTGACGGGACCTTTCAGAATCCAGGTACGGATAAAAAAGTATTTTTATACGGGATGCAAAGCAGTCAGATGGTAGCAGTTGATTCGACTAATATCTCAGAGAAGGGTGAATTTAAATTTATCCGTAAAACACCTTCGGTGGATTTCTTCAGGGTTTCAATTGGCAACCATGAATTTATGCTGATTGCTAAAAACGGAGATGAAATTAAACTGGAAGCAGATTTGGCCGATAAATCTATGGCATATAAAATATCCGGAGCCAATGAGGTAGAGAAACTATCTGAACTAAATGTCATTAGAAACGAGTTTGCTAAACGCGTAGAAAAACTTCAGGCTGATTTTGAAACAAAGGTTGCTGGACAGCCCCAAAACCGTGCTGCTATTTTAGAGCAAATGAAACCTCAATACGAATCCTATATCAACCAACTTAATACTTCAACCCTAAAGTTTGCGGAAGATAATAAGGGTACTTTAGCAGGATTCTATGCTATGAATACCCTGAGTCCGCAGGAGTTTGAACGGCAATTAGTAAAGTATGCCGAAGAGATCAAAGACGATATTAAAGGCAATGCAACTGTTGATGCCTTTATTAAACAAATGGCCTCGCTAAAAACAGTACAGGTTGGTCAGCTTGCCCCTGCATTTACAATGAAAACTGCAGACGATAAACCGATTAGCTTGTCTGATTATAAGGGAAAATTTATATTGGTGGATTTCTGGGCTTCATGGTGCCAGCCTTGCCGTCAGGAAAACCCCAACGTAGTTAAAGTTTACCAAAAGTTTAAAGATAAAAATTTCGATGTTTTAGGTGTGTCGCTCGATACCGATAAAGCTGCCTGGTTGGGGGCAATCAAAGCTGATGGATTAACCTGGAGCCATGTTTCAGAATTAAAAGATTTTAATGGTGAAACTGTTAAAAAATATCAGGTACAAGCCATACCAGCCTCATTTCTTATTGATCCTGCAGGAAAAATTGTTGCGAAAAACCTTCGTGGCGACGAACTGGATGCATTTCTAACTAAATCGTTACGATAAAAGAAACTCAATGTTAAACTAATTTAAGTCGTTAACAATTTATTAACTTAGGCTTAACTAAAAATTACATCAGAGACAGTACTTTCGTAACAAATATTTAACTATGAATAACGCAGGTCAGAAAATATTAATTGTTGATGATGAACCAGACATTCTGGAATTAATCGAATACAACCTCAAAAAAGAAGGTTATCAGGTATTTACAGCAACAAACGGACAAGAAGGAATTACTGTAGCCAAAAAGGTTCACCCTGATTTGATTATTCTTGATATCATGATGCCTAAGATGGATGGCATAGAAGCTTGTCGCTTAATGCGCGCCATTCCTGAGTTCAAAAATACTTTCATGGTATTCTTAACTGCCAGAAGCGAGGAATACTCTGAAATTGCAGGTTTTAATGTAGGCGCTGATGATTACATTGCTAAACCGATAAAACCCCGCGCTTTAGTTAGTCGGATAAATGCAATACTGAGAAGAAATGCAGGAACGGAGGAAGTTTCCGAAAACAAACTAGAAATAGGTGATTTGGTAATTGACAGAGAAGCCTATCTGGTTTTTCAAAACGGTAGTAAGGTGGTATTAGCCAAAAAAGAATTTGAATTATTATACCTGCTGGCGTCAAAACCTGGTAAAGTATATACTCGAGAATCCATTCTAAAAAATATCTGGGAAGATTCGGTGGTAGTTACTAATCGTACAATTGATGTCCACATCCGTAAGTTACGCGAAAAATTGGGCGAAACATATGTATCTACGGTGAAAGGTGTGGGATATAAATTTGAACTTTCTTAAAATGCATTAGTAGATTCGAGGCCGCAGATTAGCTGATCATTCAGTCAATCTGCGGTTTTTTTGTGTTTAGGATTTGATATAAATGGCTTTCTCATTTTCCATCATCGGTTAATATAGGCTTAATTTCTGATCCAATTAAAATAAATCCGTATTTTTGCAGCTCATTAATACGATCATAGTTTGAAGTACCCAAATTTTCAAGACCTTATTCTTTTCGAAGACAACGATTTCATTGTAATCAACAAACCACCATTTCTGGCATCCCTTGATGAAAGAGGTGGATCCGGAGAAACCAATGTGTTGCGTTTAGCAAAACAATACAGTGATGACGCGCAGGTTTGTCACCGTTTAGATAAGGAAACTTCGGGTGCGTTAATTATCGCGAAAAATCCTGAAGGATATAGGCATGCCTCTATGCAGTTCGAACGCAGGAAGGTTGACAAGACTTATCATGCAGTGGTAGATGGCCATGTTATCTTTGATGATTTGCTGGTTGATTTACCTATTTTGAATGATGGCAATAAAAATGTGACCATTGACAGGATGGAAGGCAAACGTGCCGAAACCCGTTTCAACTCGCTCAAATATTATAAGCATTATACCCTGGTTGAATGTAAGCCAATAACAGGACGTATGCACCAGATCAGGATTCATCTTGCTACACAGCGTGCCGCAATTGTAGGCGATGACATGTATAAAGGCAAACCTGTGTTCCTGTCTTCAATAAAACGTGGTTATAAACTTACTAAGGGAGAAGAGGAGCAACCTATCATGAAACGCTTTGCCCTTCATGCACGACGCCTCGTATTTAAAGGTCTCGATGATCAGGATATTATTATTGATGCACCGTACCCAAAAGATTATTCAACCTTGATTAAGCTGCTTGACAAATTTGATGCTTAAGTTGCAGGGTAGGAAAGAACGTAAATAAATAACAGAAAATGTATATTCGCTTTGTAAATTACCTTGATACGATTAACCAGTATAGAAAATCTAAAATATCAAATCGTAATTTCCTAGTTATACTGGCTGTTGTTGTTGGGGTTCTAGCAGGCCTGGCTGCTGCAGTTCTTAAAAGTTTAACACATCACATCGAAGAATTTCTTCAGTCAGACTGGCACTGGAAGTATAAATACTACCTGTATTTTATATTTCCAATGATCGGGGTATTTCTGACCGTATTATATATTAAATACTTTATTCGGAAAACGAAATTTGAAACAGGTTTAACACCTTTATTATACGCGATATCGAAAAAATCAAGTAAGATAGAACCTCACAATATCTATTCTCAAATTATTACTGCAGCAATTACTGTTGGATTTGGTGGTTCGACAGGGTTGGAGGCGCCAATTGTGACCAGTGGCTCGGCCATAGGTTCAAATTTAGGTAGAACACTAGGACTATCCTACCGGGAAGTTACGATGCTGGTTGCCTGTGGTGCTGCTGCTGCAATTGCCGGTGCGTTTAACAGTCCGGTAGCAGGAATTGTATTTGCCATTGAAATTTTATTGCCTGAATTTACGATACCTGCCTTTATTCCTTTGTTATTGTCTGCTGCAACAGCAGCTGTAGTTGCCAGGCTATTTTATACACAACAACTTTTTTACCTGATTACCGAAGGTTGGGAGGTGAATGCATTATTTTTTTATGTCATCTTAGCCGGATTAATCGGTTTATTCTCGATTTATTTCACCAAAGCTAATTACGCAATAAAAAGTTTTTTCTACAAAATCAAACATCCTTATACACGGGTGGTGATAGGTGGACTGATGCTGGGGGCATTGGTGTTTTTGTTTCCTACGCTATACGGCGAGGGCTATATTACCATAAATTCATTATTAAAGGGGGACTACCTTACGGTAATTAACAACAGTATCTTTTCGGACTACAATAATATCACTGGTATTGTGATCCTGTTTACTGTTGTAACTGTTTTTATGAAATCGGCTGCGACATTAATTACACTGGGCGCAGGTGGGAACGGTGGAACGTTTGCACCAAGCCTTATTATGGGTGGTTTAATTGGTTTTGTGTTTGCGTATTCAGTTAATCTTTCAGGTGTTGCTCAATTAAATGTCCCTAACTTTATTGTAGCAGGAATGGCTGGAGCCTTAGGCTCAATCATGCATGCCCCATTGACTGGAATTTTTCTGATTGCGGAAATTACAGGGGGGTACATTTTAATGGTTCCTTTGATGATTACAACTGCGATTTCATATGCCATTAACCGCAGTGTTCAGAAACATTCGATATACACCAAAGCTTTGGCAGACAAGGGTGAACTTCTATCACACGATGATAAAGACAGCACAGTATTGAGTCAGATGAAGCTTAAATACCTTATTGAGAAAACTTACCCTACACTTCAGCTTAATGATACTATATCACTAAAAATGAGCGAAATGGTTAAGTCGCACAAGAATATTTGTGCGGTTACAGATGAGGTTGGAGATTTTAAAGGTATCATTTATATGGAGGATTTGTTTAACGAGATTCTCTCCACACCAGGCAAGGAAATAGTTAAGGCTTCAGACCTTGTTCAACAGGCACCTAATATTATTAATGAGTATGAGGACATGAAGCAGGTTCTTGAAAAAATGGAACAGGAAAATGCATGGATTCTACCTGTTGTAGATGAAGCAAACCATTACAAAGGATTTGTTTCCAAAACCGCAATATTCAATAAATACAGAGCCTTACTAATGCGGCAAAATGACTATATGGATTAAGAAATAGGATTATTATATGAAAAGCCGGCCTGAATGATGATCATTCAGGCCGGCTTTGATATAGGGCTAATTAAGGCCAGACTACTCTGCCCGTTTCAATCCAAACTTTTCTATCTTACTGTAAAGGTGACTCCGCTGGATATCGATTTCATCGGCAGTTTTTGAAACATTCCAATTATTTTTCTCCAGCTTAAACTTGATAAATTCTTTTTCTGCGTGGTCTTTATAATCCTGGAAGTTATTGAAGCTATCGAAAGAAGAAGATAAACCTGTACCACCTGTTGCATTGGCAATCTGCGTACTGGAAGCCGCTCCGATATTGGTTCCTCCGCCTGGGTTGGCAAAGGCACGAACATCATTTTCGGTAATTATTTTATCGCTTAGGATAATTAAACGCTCAATCATATTGTGTAATTCACGAACGTTTCCCGTCCACGGCAATGCCTGCAAAGCAGCCATGCCACCTTCATTGATTCGCTTGACTGGCATGCCATAATCACCGCAGATACTTTCTAAAAAGTTTTGAGCAATAACAGGAATATCGTCAGTACGTTCAGTTAAATGAGGAACATGAATGTTGATTACGTTCAGGCGGTGATATAAATCCATCCGGAAATTCCCGTCTTCGATTTCTTTTAACAAATCTTTATTTGTTGCAGCCAATACCCGCACATTCACATCAATTTCTTTTTCTCCACCTACACGTGAGATTTTGTGCTCCTGTAATGCACGAAGAACTTTAGCCTGGGCTGAGAGACTCATATCACCGATCTCATCCAGAAATAAGGTTCCACCATTAGCCAGTTCAAATTTACCTATGCGTTGCTTTACAGCTGATGTAAATGACCCTTTTTCGTGGCCAAATAATTCACTTTCGATCAACTCTGAGGGGATGGCAGCACAATTAACCTCGATCAGAGGACTATCTGCGCGGTTAGATTTTTCATGTAACCAACGGGCAACTAATTCCTTACCACTTCCATTCGCACCGGTAATTAAAACACGAGCTTCGGTAGGAGCAACACGTTCGATGGTTTCTTTTATTTTAGAAATACTATCCGATTCGCCCAGGATTTCACGGGTTTTACTGGCTTTACGCTTTAAAACTTTGGTTTCCGTTACCAATGTTCCACGATCCAAACCGTTGCGTACGGTGATTAAAAGTCGATTTAAATCAGGTGGTTTGGAAATAAAATCAAAGGCGCCTTTCTTACTGGCTTCGACAGCAGTTTCAACAGTACCATGGCCAGAGATCATGATAAATGGGAGGTCAGGTTTGATGACCTGTGCCTGTTCAAGCACTTCCATGCCGTCCATTTTATTCATTTTAATATCACAAAGGACAAGGTCGTAATTACCTTTTTTGATCATTTCAAGTCCATCGATACCATTATCAATATCGTCGACGTCGTAATTTTCGTACTCCAGAATTTCGCGCAAGGTGCTTCTTATAGCCCGCTCATCATCAATAATTAATAGTTTGGCCATTTGGTAATTGTTTGTTCAATTGATATGCGAATATATTACTTTTAAATTAATGTATAGTTTTTTATACAATGATTTAGGCTATAAACGGGAATCAGCCGAAAAGGTTTTGTTAAATTTTCATATGGTCAAGTACCGCTGTGGAATGATTGGAGGTTTCGCCACATTCATTTTACATATCCCTTTATTTTACTACTTTTGCGACGCTTTTGGTTTCCGGCTATACAACCGGAATTAAAAGGGAATACAGTGTAATTCTGTAACTGTCCCGCAGCTGTAAGCTTCATAACGGTTTTTCATTCATTTCGCCACTGTTTCAGTTTTGAAGCGGGAAGGCCGGAAAGCCGGGAGTAAGTCAGAAGACCTGCCTTTAGCGTATAATTTCATAGCTTTCGGGGATTGAAGCTAGGATTGAGGTACCAACTTTTGAAGTATTTTCATTTCCTTTTCGAATCTGTTGGCTGTGGGCAAAACTCACAATCAAATGAACAAACAAACAGTATTAGTTGCTGCCGGTCTAGGGCTTGCACAGCTAACGTTTAGCCAGCTGGCTAAAGCACAAAACCAAGACAGCGTCCAGTTGAAAGACGTTGTCATCAGTGCTACAAAAAATGACCAGAAACAATCGCAAACCGGTAAAGTGGTCACCATCATCAGTAGGGAGGTGTTAGACAGAAGCAATGGAAAATCACTACCTGAGCTGATCAGCGAGCAGGCGGGGATAATAGTTGCCGGATCAAGCAGTAATCCAGGCCTTAATAAATCTGTTTTCTTCAGGGGAGCAGGCAGTGCTTATGCCGTGGTTTTAATAGATGGCATTGTACAGAACGATCCTTCGGGAAATGGCGGTGCTTTCGACTTAAGGCTTTTATCAATTGATCAAATAGACCATATTGAGATTTTACGTGGCGGGCAGTCAACCATTTATGGATCGGATGCCGTAGCCGGTGTAATTAACATTATTACTAAAAAAGGTGGGCCAAAAGGAAACACCATTTACGGTGTGGCCAGTGCTGGCAGCTATGAAACCTACAAAGGAACCATTGGTTTAAACGGTGGAGTGGAGGGATTTTCTTATAACATCAATTATACCCATGCTAAAACTAATGGCATCTCTGAAGCTGCAAATCCAGCCGGTAACACTACTACGTTCGACAAAGACGGGTTTAAGACTGATGCATTGAATGCCAATTTTGAAATCAAGCTGGATAATCACTTTTCGATTAACCCTTTTGTAAGATATTATTATGGAAACTATAGTTTCGATGGTGGTGCTTTTGCTGATGCCAACAATTACTCGATATTGAAGAATTTCGCGGCCGGAACAAATGCAAGGTATGAATTTGCAACCGGAAAAGTTACTTTGAACTACAGCTATGAAGGAACCAGAAACGATGCACAAAGTCAGTATCCTAGTATTACTGAAGGCCGGGTTTCGTTACTTGATTTATTTTACAACCAAAAGCTAGGAAATAAACTAGACCTCCTGGTGGGTATTGATAACCGTGTGATGAAGCTTTCTTCTGCTAATAACAAACCTGAAACCAATATTTTTGCTGCTTATGGTTCATTGTTTTTACATGATTTTAGTATTTTTAATTTAGAAGTTGGCGGACGGTACAATAAGCACGAGCAATATGGCGAAAACTATACTTATTCGATAACACCAAGTATCAACATTATAAAGGAGATTAAATTGTTTGGAACGGTTTCAACGGCATTTAAAATACCAACTTTAAACATGCTTTTCGGACAATTCGGAGCGAATCTGGCTCTGAAACCAGAAAAATCGCAAAATTATGAAGCCGGTGTTAACTTCAGTTTTGCCGATGACAAATTCAGTTTACGTGCGGCGGCTTACAAACGCGATTTAACAGATGCAATTATTTATGCTTTCCCGAATGGATACATTAATCAGATCAGCCAGAAAACAAAAGGGTTTGAATTAGAACCAGCTGTAAAGCTAGGTAAATTCAATATCAATGGTTATTACGCATACGTTGAAGGGAATGAATTTAACTTCGTTGATAATGCGATTGCTGATTATCTTTTTCGCAGACCAAAACATACCTTTGGTTTAACGGCAGGTGTACAAGCTACAAATGACCTTTTTATAAGTGCAAATTACCGTTATTTTGGTACGCGTACCGATGGAAATTTCACAACCTACACTGTAGACAACCTGCCAGCATATAAATTGTTAGGCGCATATGCGGAATATGCGCTGGCGAAAAAACGTATAAAGCTCTTCTTCGATGCAAAAAACATTTTGAACGAGAAATACAATGAGATTATCGGATATAACAGCCTCGGATTCAATTTTAATACGGGTGTGATTTTTAATATCCACTAAGAAGATTTAACTTTGTATAAATAACATAAATATGTCGAATCTAAAATTCAATCCGCGTACCTTAATATTACTGTTAATGATTCTTGTAATTACAGGATTCCGTTTACTGGTAACATTTAACTCTGATGCCTTGAAGTTCGCGAACTTCTCTTCGATAGGGGCGGTTGCCTTGTTTGGCGGAGCTTATTTTAAAGACCATTTAAAAGCTTTTGCATTTCCTCTATTAAGTTTATTTTTAAGCGATTTCATATTGTCGGCAACTATCTTCAAAGAATATAGCAATGGTTTTTTATATGAAGGCTGGTACTGGACCTATTTTGCATTTGCCTTAATGGTATTGGTTGGACGTGTATTGTTAAACAAAATCAATGCTGTTAGCCTGCTGGCCTCCACTTTATCTATTGTATTGATCCACTGGATCGTTACTGATTTTGGCGTGTGGTTTAGAAATCCATCCTACACTCAGGACCTTGAAGGATTCTGGCTTTGTTTGGAACGGGCAATCCCATTTGAAATCAGATTCCTTGAGGGAACTTTAATTTACGGTGCTATCTTATTTGGTGCTTTCGAGATCTTGAAGGCCAAATACCCGGTACTGAAATTTAGCGCGCAACAAGCCTGATTAAAACTAAAATAAAGATAAGGTCCCCTTTTGATGCAAATCGAAAGGGGACTTTTTTTATCTTTATACTTTGTACTAAAGTTATTTATTATGTTAAAAGTAGTATCGTTCCTCCCTGCTGCAACCAAAATGATCTATGATATGGGTCTTCAGGATCATCTCTACGGGGTAACTTTTGAATGTCCTAAAGAAGCAGCCGGGTTACCAAAAGTTGTACGGTGTATTTTAGAGGGTAAAAATTATTCAAGCGTTGAGATTGACCGGATATTTTCTGCTTCCAAGTCACAGGGAAAAAGCCTGTACTGGGTTGACGATGACTTATTGGAAAGTATCTCTCCTGATATCGTGTTTACACAAGACCTCTGTGAGGTATGTAATATCGATACGGTGTGTACTGAAACAGCCGTAATGAAACTCAGCAAACAACCATTACTTGTTCCTCTGTCGCCTAACAACTTGCAGGACGTTTATACTTGTGCCATTACCATTGCAAGGGCATTGGGTAAAGAAGAAGTGGCATTAAGATATCTTAGTCGGCTGCAAACAAGAACTGATTATTTTCTTGATCAGCTGAGGCTGAATAAGGCACCATTAAAGCGGACCATGCTAATGGAGTGGATTGAGCCTATTTACAACTGCGGTCATTGGATTCCTTTTCAGATCGCCGCTGCCGGCGGAGTGGATATGCTGTCCAATCCTGCCGGCGATTCTATTGTTACCCAATGGGATAAAATCAGAAAGTACAATCCTGAAGTACTTGTGATAGCACCTTGCGGCTTCGATGTAGACCGGAGTACATTGGAAATGGAATTATTAAGCCGGAAGGATGGATGGAATGATCTTGAAGCTGTTAAATCCAATCAGGTTTATATTGCGGACTTCGATATGTTTACACAACCCAGTATTGGTACGCTGGTTGATGGGATAGAGGCGTTGTCGTGCATGTTTCATCCTCAAATATTTCAGCCCAATCCTTTTATCAGTACAAAATTCAGATCATTTAATAGTGTACACCAAAGCATTTCAATTTAATGAAAATAGTTGTTTTAACAGGCGCAGGCATCAGTGCCGAAAGCGGTTTAAAGACATTCAGGGATGCTGACGGACTTTGGGAAGGTTACAATGTTTATGACGTTGCGACACCAGAAGCGTGGGAACGTAATCCAGTATTGGTTCAGCAATTTTATAACGAACGGCGGAAGCAGGTCATTACAGCAAAGCCTAATCGCGCCCACGAAATCCTGGCGGAACTGGAAGCTCATTTTGATGTTGAGATTATCACACAGAATATAGATGACTTGCATGAGCGTGCTGGTTCTACGAAGGTCACTCATCTCCACGGAGTTATTACCAAATCTCAATCAGACAGAAGGGCAGACCTGACCTATGTAATAGAAGGAGATGAAATCAAAATGGGAGACCTGTGCGAGTTAGGTACTCAACTGCGCCCACATGTAGTATGGTTCGGGGAAGCTGTTCCAATGATCGAAGTAGCGGCTAAAATTTGCAGGCAGGCAGACTTATTTGTTTTGATTGGCACTTCACTGGCTGTTTACCCGGCGGCGGGCTTGATAGACTTTATACCTTCAGCAACAAAAAAATACATTATTGATCCGAGAACACCTGATGTTGGTAGATACAAAAATGTGACCACTATACAGCAGAGTGCTGTTGAAGGAATGTCGGCACTGAAAGAAATCCTGTTAAATGGCCGTTAAAAAACGTTGTATCTTTAACTGGAGTGGGGGCAAAGACAGTACATTGGCACTGCACTATGCATTGAAGGATCCAACCATTGAGATTTGTTATCTGGTTACAACTTTAACTGATGAGTTTAACCGTATATCGATGCATGGGGTTAGAGAGAGCTTGCTAATTAAGCAGGCAGAAAGCATTGGTATACCGTTGTATCAGATTCGTTTGGGTGAAATGCCTACGATGGAGCATTATGATGAAACAATGCGTATGCACCTTTTAAAATTTAAGGAGGAAGGTATTACCCATTCCATATTTGGCGACATTCACCTCGAAGACCTTCGCACTTACAGGGAAACTAAATTAGAAGAAATCGGACTAAAAGCCATATTTCCGCTTTGGAAACTGGACACTCGTTTGCTTATTCAGGAATTTTTGGAGCTGAACTATAAAACCATTATTGTATGCACACGACAAGACCTGGAGATGGTATGTGGCGAGGTAATTACCCTGGATCTGATTCATAATTTACCACCTAAAATCGACCCGTGCGGTGAGAATGGCGAATTTCATACGTTCGCTTTCCAAGGGCCTATATTTAGGAAAAAGATAGAATTTGAGCTCGGAGAAAAGGTTTTCAAAACTTATCGGGCACCTGTTGATACTGACCCTGCAGACGAAGAAGCGAAAGATACATCAAGCATATCAGGCTTCTGGTTTATTGATTTAATTAATTAATTATCTGAACCTAAAACATTTTGGCATCATTTTTTCTTTAGTAGTTGTAATTAACTAATCGCACATGGAAAGGAACATGCATCAACTGGGTTAGGTAGCTGATGTAGATCTGATTAAATTAAAACGTTATGAAAAAGATATTTGTAGTAATTGCATTAAGTTCTGTAATGTTTGCTTGTAACAACAGGGCAAAAGAAGAAGCCGCTTTGAAACAACAGGAAGCTGATAAGCAACTAGCGATTAAAGCCGTTAAAGATAGTTTAAGACTAGATTCATTTAAAAAAGCTGAAACTGCTAAAGTTGAAGCTGAAAAAGAGGCTCAACATCAGGCCGAACTTGTTGCAGCCAGAAGAGCGGGAGCAGCATCATCCAGATCTTACTCCAGCTCGGGTGGAAGTTCAAGTTCATATGGTGGTACAACACAGCCTACAGCTAAGAAAAAAGGTTGGAGTGATGCCGCTAAAGGTGCTGTAATTGGTGGTGCAGCGGGTGCTGTTGGTGGTGCATTAATTGATAAGAAAAAAGGCCGTGGTGCTGTTATCGGTGGTTTAGTTGGTGCAGGTGGTGGTTATCTGATTGGACGAGGAGAAGATAAAAAGAGCGGTAGAGCTCAATAGAACAATCTATTATATATGCAAAAGGCGAATCAATAATGATTCGCCTTTTGCATATATAAGTTTTTCTCCTATTTGTATGTTGCAGCAAGCTTTAGTGCATTGTATGCATTTACAACACCACCGCTGATACATAAATCTGAAAATGGAACAGATACGTCTTGTTCGGCACCTTCTTCACCTTTCTTATATGACACGTTGTGATTTACTTTTGTAACAGACTTCACGATAATTTCCTTTACCTGAGCCGCACTCAGTTTAGGATAGTATGAACGGATTAATCCGGCTAATCCTGCAACTACCGGTGATGCCATACTTGTACCATCCAGGTTTTTATATTTCGAACCTGGAACTGTAGAATAAATCTGTACACCCGGAGCGAAAACGTCGACCTGAGTTTTACCAAAATTAGAGAAGCTTGCTTTCAAAGTCTCATCATCTTTTGGTCCAGAAGCGCCAACAGTGATCCATGAAGCAATTGTTTTTTCGTCAAGATCTTTATGGTTAGGGAAGTTGTTTTCTAAATCGATATCCTTATTCTCATTTCCAGCCGCCTGAACAATCAAAACGTCTTTTAATGCTGCATATTTCATTGCCTCATTCACTACCGCCTTATCCCACGAATAAGCTTTACCAAAGCTCATGTTGATGACTTTAGCACCATTGTCGACCGCGTACCGTATACCATTTGCAACATCCTTATCACGCTCATCACCGTTAGGCGTACAACGTACCCCCATAATAACTACATTATCAGCGACACCTGAAATACCTATTTTATTTGTTCTATCTGCGGCAATGATTCCGGCAACGTGTGTACCATGCATGGCATCCGGACCAGCAACGTCATTATTACCATAAAACTTCTCAGTAGCATCGTTAGGATTATCACCAACTATAGCACGAGGATCATAATCAAGGTTTAAATTGTATTCTGCCTGACGGGTGTAATAATCCAGTCCTTCTTTAATTTGATCTTCATAGAAATCTTTGAAACTTCCTTTCTGTAATTGTTGAGCCATTACTCCTTGAATGCGGCCTTCGACATCAGAAGCTGGCTTAAAGTTCTTAAAGTCATCGGCAGTGGGATTTTCTTTTCCGATTTTCTTTACCACAGCATCCAGGGCATTCTTAAACCCCGTTATACCTGCTAAACCTTCTCTAGATTCTGCAAGTTGTTTTTCTAAATCTGCTCTTTCGACCTTAAAAGTTTCCCAATCTTTTTTATCTTTTTCTGCTACGGTTGCATCAGTAGTATTTGCAAAACGGGTTTGGCCGCGGCGAACCAAACGGGTAAGTTCCAATGTTTCGAAATTAATGGACCCTTTGGCGCCACCAATGAAATTCCAACCATTGATATCATCAGTATAACCGTTTTTATCATCGTCTTTTCCATTACCAGCAATCTCTTTTGCGTTTACCCACATGATGCGTTTCAGGTCTTCATGTGTTGATTCAACACCACCATCATTAACTGCAACAATAACTTTGGTTGATTTTTTTCCTTTCAATAGCTCTTTGTAAGCTTTCTCTGTGCTGATACCGAAGGTAGTGTCAGATTTAAGATCAAGGTTTTGCCAGTTGGCTTTTTGTGCACTGGCAAAAAGCGGCAATGCTATCACAAATGTACCTGTAAGCAGTACATTAAATAATTTACTTTTATTCATTTAGTGTCTTTTTGTATTAAACGTCGAAAGTTAATGTTAATTTTTTTCTTTGCCCAAAATGTATTAAAAAATAATGCCCGTGGAACATGGCAAAAAAAAATCCCGGATATACCATCCGGGATTTATATACTGTTACTGGTGATAAAATTATTTTAGACTCAGCGCTATTTTCTTAGCTATCTCATCATGTTCTTCTATAACGGACAGCGTTTTGGTTGCCCATTGTTTCAAATCTGCATCTCTGTTTGCTGAACCTTCTTTAAACAAGGCAACTGTTTTATCATGATCAGTTACCATCATACCGATGTAGTGCTTATCAAATTCAGCACCTGTCAGTTTTTTCATTGCATCAATATGAATCTGGTCATCAGCAGGCAATGCTTCTGGAGTAATCACCTTTTTATTCCTAGCCAATTCTTTAAGTTCGGCATTGGCTTTTGAATGGTCTTCCAGCATTTTAGCTGCAAAGTTCTTCACCTCCTGATTAGAAGCATTTTTTATAGCGATTTTGGAAGCCTCAACCTCCATGATGCCACCCACGGCTGCTTTCCTTAGGAACGTGGATCCGCTTTCGTCCAGGCCTGACTGAGTACTTTCTGAACCAGTAACATGGTTACCGTTAACCATCGTGGTATCTCCTCCTACACTGTCTTTTAATGTTGACGACTTTTTATCAGCAGTTTGACATGCTTGAAATGACAAAGCTCCTATTGCTATTGTAGAAATTAACAATATCTTTTTCATGTTTTCTCTAAATTTTGATTGTATATTCAGAACAAGAGAGACACAAAAAGGTTTTTGAAAGCTTTGGGATACTAGTTTCGCATATTAATAAATTGCAAAGGCTGACCAAAATCTTCAGACCTGCAAAGGTTAATGACCGCTTGCAGATCATCAATTTTTTTTGCAGTTACACGAACCTGATCATCCATAATTGAAGGTTGAACTTTCAAACCGCTTGCTTTAATTTTTGCTACTACCTTTTTAGAGGCTTCTTTATCAAGACCTTCTTTTATGGAAATCTCTTTTCGGATCATGTTACCGGATGCAATATTCTCTTTCCCAAAATCCAAACTTTTAGGGTCTAAATTTTGTTTCATCATTCTGGAAATAATGGAACCCTCGATAGCCTTTAGCCGCATATCATCTTCAGTAACAATGGTTACAACATTTGTTTTCTTATCCAAATCGATTGTACTTTTCGATCCGTTAAAATCAAATCGGTTCAAGATTTCTTTTTTTGCATTGTTAATCGCATTGTCTAGCGTTTGCGCATCAACTTTACTCACAATATCGAAGGAAGGCATGGTTTTAGCTTTAAAATTAAAATAAGTAGATTTAGTACTTCTAAACCTATCACACAAAAAAACGAAAAATAATATGAAAACCACTAAAGCGAAGTCTCAAAAAAAAGTAACAAAAAAAGATGTCAAAAAACAACTAGAGCAGTCTTTAACCGCACAGTTTCTGGATGTGGTAAAGAGTTTAGGACATGATGCTTCAGAAATAACTACAGAAGTTGCAGAAGCCAGTAAACGTGTTGCAAAAAAACTGACCAAAAAGTTTACTATCATCAAATCAGACGTTGGAAACAAAATCGATGACTTGCTTCATTCTTCAAAGGAGAAAGCAGAAACTGCAAAGCAGGAATTAAAAAGTAAAACGAGCAAAGCAGAAAAGACAGCCGAAAAGGTAGTTAAAAAAGCGGTTTCAAAAGCGAAACCTGTTATACAGAGTGTCAAGGTTGCAGCTATTGCCTCGGAAGAAAAAGTAGTGGAAGCTATTACAAAAACAGCATTAGCAGTAAAAGACAAAGCTGCTGAGGCTACTGACTCCACATCAACACCATTGATTAAGAAGGGGACTGAAGTGGCACAGGCAACAAAGAATTCAACACCTGCTAAAAAGAAGGCATCTACAAAAGCTGTTGAAATTACGGAAAACGATGAAGAAACAATCAGGGAACCAAAAACTGCTGTTAAAGAAGTTGCGAAAAGCAGGGTAAAAAAGTAATTTGTTAACGTTAATGGGCGAATGAATTAACATTTATTTAACAAATTAATGTGCAGTTTTGAGCATCCCTGCTAAGCAGGGATTTTTTATTTTTTACATGAGCAAAGAGAAAATCCCTTTTTTTAACCGGGAGATAAGCTGGTTATATTTTAACGACAGAGTGTTGCAGGAGGCGGCAGATGAAACTGTGCCGCTTATCGAGCGAATAAAGTTTTTATCAATTTTCTCCTCCAATTTAGAAGAGTTTTACAGGGTGCGTGTAGCAACGATTACCCGGCTAACCAACCTCAATGATAAAGCGAAAGCCCTTCTGGGTTTCAACCCGAAAAAAATCCTTAACGAGATAAAGAACATTGTCGTAAAGCAGGAACGTAAATTCGATCAATTATTTCAGGCTACGTTAATTAATGAACTGGCCCAGAACAGAATCTTCATTTTAAACGATACACAACTTAATGTAAGCAGGGGGGAGTTTGTAAAGAATCATTTCCGGGATAAAATTTTGTCCAATCTCGTACCCATTATGCTGGATATGGACAAGCCATTTCCGGAATTAAAGGACAGATATCTATATTTTTTTGTGAAGCTATCGAAAAATGAGAGTAGGGTTAGAGAGAAATATGCACTTATAGAAATTCCACCAAATCTACCCAGGTTTCTGGTATTGCCCGAAACAAACGATCTAAAATTTATTATTCTTGCCGAGGACATTATCCGTTATTGCCTGGACGATATCTTTTATGTGTTTACCTATGATAGTCTGGAAGCCTATTCGATTCAGCTTACGCGTGATGCTGAACTGGATATCGATAAGAATATTAATGATAAGTTTATCGAAGATTTAAAGAGCAGTCTTGAAAAACGCAAAAAGGGTAAACCAATGCGTTTACTGTACGATTCGGCAATGCCTTTAAATATGCTTACTGTACTGGTAAATAAACTAAAACTCGAAGCAGAAAGCTTAATCCCTGGAAACAGATATCACAAATTCGGGGACTTCATTGCCTTTCCTAACGTTGGTAAGAAGGAACTTGAATACATGCCAAATGTTCCATTGAAGGTACATGGTTTACACCGGACCGAAAGCGTGTTTGCAAAAATTGCAAAGAAAGACTACCTGGTCAACTTGCCATATCAGTCTTACGACTACATCATATTATTTCTTCGTGAAGCAGCGATAGACCCTAAGGTGACAGAGATTCAGATTACGTTATATCGCCTTGCTGAAAACTCTAAAGTAATCAATGCTTTGATTAATGCGGCAAAGAATGGGAAATCTGTATCGGTACTTGTTGAGCTAAAGGCCCGGTTTGATGAGCAAGCCAATATTTTTTGGACGAGCAGATTGATGGAGGAGGGCGTTAAGGTAAACTATGGACTAACAGATTACAAGGTGCATTCTAAAATCTGTCTGGTAAAACGGATTGAGAAAGACAGACCAGTGTATTATGCCAACCTGGCTACGGGCAACTTCAATGAAAAGACTGCCGGTTTATATTGTGATCACAGTATTTTTACCGCTAAGAAAGAAATTACCAATGATCTGGTAAAACTGTTCGATGCACTTTCTAAACGGACTGTTACGAAAGGCTTTAAGCACCTGATTGTATCTCCTTTGGAAAGCCGTTCTAAAATTATCAACTTCATAAACCGGGAAATTAGAAATGCGAAAGCGGGAAAACTTGCCTATATCATGTTAAAAGTAAATAGTCTTGCTGATGAGGGAATTATCAGTAAACTTTATGACGCCAGCAACGCGGGGGTAAAAATTCAGTTGATTATAAGAGGCATTTGTTGTCTGGTTCCCGGAATTAAAGGTTTTAGCGAAAACATTACTGCAATCAGCATTATTGATAAGTTTTTAGAACATGCCCGCGTTTACATTTTCAGTAACAACGGGAAAAATGACATGTATTTGTCGTCAGCTGATTTGATGAGCAGAAACTTTGAACACCGGGTGGAAGTGGGTTTTCCCGTTCTTGATGCTGAGGTAAAGCAAGAAATACAGGATATGATAGACCTGCAACTTCAGGATAATACCAAGTCGCGGCAAATCAATGCTACAAATAGCAATAAGTACCATAAGAACAGGCAAAGTAAAAAAATAAGAGCCCAGGTAGATATTTACAATTATTTAAAAACCAAGCACCAGTCCTAATGTTAAGATATGCAGCTGTTGATGTCGGTTCAAACGCGGTGAGATTACTCATTGCCGATATCAGCAAACAAGATGGAGAATATAAATACAAAAAGAACACGCTGATTCGCGTACCCTTAAGATTGGGAGACGACGCATTTTTAGATCAGCATATTTCTGAGAAAAAGGCTGGTGACCTGATCAAAACCATGCAGGCGTTTAAGCACTTAATGGATGTTTATCATGTTTCAGAGTATCTGGCATGCGCAACTTCAGCGATGCGTGAGGCCAGGAACGGCGTGGAGATTGTTAAACAAATTCAAGAACAAGCTAACCTAAAGCTGGAGATTATAGAGGGACAGCGCGAAGCAAATATCATTTATGCCAACCATATCGAAGCCGACCTGGATGAAAACAAGACCTATCTGTACATAGATGTGGGCGGAGGAAGCACTGAACTTTCTGTGTTTGTAAAAGGTGTTCCAGAGGCTTCGCGATCATTTAATATCGGAACAATCAGGATGCTGGACAACCAGGATAAGGAAGAAACCTGGGACGAAATGAGAGAATGGGTTAAGGACCATACTAAACACCACAAACATTTGGCAGCCATTGGTACGGGGGGAAACATCAATAAATTGTTCCGCATGAGTGAGGAAAAGGAAGGTGCGCCAATGTCTTTACAAAAACTAAACGCACTATATAATAAGCTGACCAGTTATTCACTTAAAGAAAGAATTAATGTATTGGGTTTAAACACTGACCGCGCGGATGTAATTATTCCTGCGAGCGAAATCTACTTAACTTTGATGAAGTGGACAGGGATTAAACAGATATACGTGCCTAAGGTTGGTATGGCTGACGGTATTATTAAGTTGCTGATTGAGGAAAAGCTAGATTAAACATACCTGATGAATAGCCCTGGCTAAGTGTTGCCTTTAATTACCCGGGGCTAGTGCAAGGCTAGGTCGGGGTTGGTGTAGATTGAAGGTAGTGAAGAGGTAAACTTGGGGTGGACTTGGGGTGGACTAGCTAACAGCTGCATTTGACTTAAAGCGATGTGCCAAATTTTAACAATGAAAATAGTCAAAATTTAGTTGAAATTCATTAAAAGCTACTGATAATATTTTCAAATACTAAAACATACGATCATCCATTACAGTTGACGACCGTGCATCAGTATGGCTAACTACAATAAGTGACTACCGCAGGCAAAGGCAATCAGTTCTGCTACATTCTTGGTATTGGTTTTCTTTAGCATACTTTTGCGGTGGTTAGCAACTGTGTTCTCAGCAATTTTCATTTTCCAGGCAATCTGCTTACTACTATAACCTTCTGCCATACATTCTAATACTCTTAGTTCCTGCGGTGACAATATCTTATCTTCATTTAAAGGGAAATAATGATTTTCCTCTAAAAGGGTTTTAATCGGGAACCCATTCTCATTTTCTACTTTTTCAATGGAATGATACATCATTGTATCGCGTTTGAACATGGTAATATCGATTACCATTCCGAGGCTATACAAGGGCAGGCCGGTTTCTTTCGATGTGATATAACAACCCCGCTGGTAAAGTGGGATATAGGTACCATTCATGTGTCGTATCCTAAAGTTATAGGAAAAAATAAATTTATGATGATCTGATTGCGGCTGCGAGACCAAAAATGCCGCATTGCGCGTAAAAACCTGTTCATTATAAATTTTGAAATCGTCTTTCTGGTAGATATCCAAAAGCATTGGAATACCGCTTTCAAGAAATGACCTTGGATCATATCCAGTGATTAACTGAGCATTTTGCGTAATGATCATATAATCTGACCTAGTATAATCAATGGCAAACAATAAGGGTGCGGAATGATTTAATGCGAGGTTGAGGCCGTTAAATTGGTTTAAAATATTGGTTATTTCATTTTCTTCGATTAGTTCTTTGGTATAATAAATTTTTTGGAGATGATTTTTAAAAGTAAGGTCTTTAGACCGTTTTACCTTCATAATCTACTATAATTTAGTTTGTTAGCCCAAAGATACAAAAGTGCATTAACTAATTAGCTTAAAACTTATAGCTATAAATAGCTATTGTATGATTTTCTACAGAAGATAATTTTGGCCTCATAATTAGTAGCAGGGAGGCTGAAAACTGAAACAAAGAGTAGGCATAAAATTAAACCAAACAAAATGAAAATTAAAACATTACTCATGATTTGTGCTATAAGCATTTTTCTGACAAGTTGTGCACCTTATCAGCAACTCGTAACATTTCCACCAGCTAAAGATGTGTTCATTACATCTGGTGATGGAAATATTCAAAAGCCATATACCCCAATCGGAGAATTCGTTTATGCTGAGAGTGGATATAAAATTGGTTTGCCGCTTATTGGACTATTAAATATCAAGAGTGTAGATGCGGAAGAGGTATTGAGACAAAGAGTAACTACGAAGATAAAAGAATCCGGAGGGGATGGGCTGATTAATATGAAGCTTAATTATACACCATCAACCAATGGGATATTAGGTTTACTAGCTAAACCATCTACGTTGTACATTACCGGAACGATCATTAAACGCTAATTAATATGCGTTTATTTTTAATGCTTCTTTTGGTATGTATAAAGTTTAACGTTGTAGCTCAAAGTGCATTAAAGATTGAACAGGACTGGAAAGCTTATGAAAAAACAATCAAGCTTTCCAGTTATGTAAAATTATCTGTGGTTGACAAAAGAGATTATCAACTTAACAAGTTGCCTTTACCAGCACTATTATCAAATATTACAAATGCCTTTGAAAAAGAATCGCTTAATGTGATTGACGACATTAATGACACACTGAAGAATATTATTCCGGTTCAGCTAAACGTTGATGTGAGTTATTTAAACTACACAGAGAGTACATCGGGAAACGTAATTGTAAAGGGAATTTTGAACGTAACGGTAGGTAAGGGAGACTTTCTCACCGAAACGAAAGAAGTTAAAATCTCCGATGATATCCTGATTAGTGATTTTTCATTAAAAAGGCTGATGAACAATAAGAATATTAGCCTGATGAACAAGGCAGAGTCTGATTTAAATATGAGTTTGGCAAAACAGCTATCTAATGAGTTTAAAGAAATTTTGAAAACCGGCGGAGCAAGAATTTTTGAAGTAATTGCTTTTGGGAAAGCGGCCATATTAAATGATAATGTTTCAAAAGCTAAAAATGAAGCCATTGCAAATGCTTTAATAAAAGCCTCTTCAAATGTCTTTGGCAGAAAAATACAGAGTGAGACAACGATGGTTGATATGGGTAACGTTACGGAGGTGATTAAAGAATCGATCAATGGGAATATACTTCAATTTGAGCACTTAACGGGATTCAATAAACAATCGAATGATCATTTCCAATGTGTGCTCATAAAGGCCATCTTAAAATTATAACAATGAAAAATAATAAAACATTAAAGTTTGTAGCAGCATTATTATGCATGGCTGCTTTAGCATGTACCCCAAAGGCTTACGTGAACCAGCAACGTGTTGAGAATAATGGCGGTAACAGGACGATAACGTCCAAAATGGCGTTTGGCAAGCAAGATCTTTCTACCATAAAAGAAGAATGGCAGGATGAGATACTTACTGAAACAGGTGAATCTATGGTGTTGAATAAGTATCCCGAACCCGAGCGTAACAAGCAACTTGCAAAGAAAGGTGCGTTATTAGATGCGCAGCGAAAACTGGCGGAGAAGGTGAGCAATATCAAGTTAAATGCCACCACAACCATGAAAGATTTTGAAACTACTGATTTCGTACAAAGTAGAATCAGTACTTATCTGAAAGAAGTAGAGGTGTTGTCTGAAACTTATGATGAAAAGAACAAAACCTACAAGGTATCCGTACAGATGAAAAAGAGTAAGCTGGTGGAGGTGTTGGAAGAGTACTTCAAGTAATTTTTTAAAGGTCCGGTTATTTTCAGATTCAGATATTGAGAAAAACGGACAGAAACTATGTCAAAGAAAATATCTTAGGCTACAAATGGAATATGCACACCAATTGTAGCCTAAGATATATTTTTTACCCTTCCAAAAGTGCAGTTGCTTTCTCATCAACAAAGAAAGTAAGCTTGCCATCTATCGGATCAATTAGCTGAGAAGGGTATAAGTCGAAGTTTTTTTCTTTGTCACCAACAACGTGTTTAATGGCTTCTGCCTTATTCTCACCAAATACAAGGAATGCAACATGATCGGCTTTATTGATAAGGGGAGCAGTAAAGCTTATCCGGTAGGAATCCAGTTTCTCTACATATACAGATGAAATATTAACCTCCTCATCTTTTACCAATGTTGTATGCGGGAAAATTGAAGCGGTATGTGCATCATCACCCATTCCTAAAAGAATTAGATCAAATGCAGGGTCTTCGCCTTTGAAATGTGCATCAATTGCTTTTTTATATTCTATTGCTGCTTTTTCTGGTGCCAACGATGTATTTACATAAAAGATATGATCTTCTTTGATTCCCAGGGGATCAAGAAGCGAGTTCTTAGCCATTAGTCCGTTATAGTCTTTGTGATCGGCAGGGACGTTACGTTCATCGCCGAAAAAGAAATAAACCTTTTCCCAATCTATACGGTGTTCGCATTCTGTAGCCAGGTATTGGTATAATGCTTTCGGTGAGCTACCACCTGTGAGCACAAAATTGAACCGATCGTTTTCTTCGATCGACATTTCCGCAATCTTGATTACGTAATCTGCCAGATCCTGGTTAAGTTCCTCGAGGGTTTTATATATTAATAAATTCATTATTTGTTGCTAATCTTTGTTTTTTAATGGTAAGTTGAACCAATGGAAGCCGTCTCTCGCGATGAGTGCTTCTGCTTCTTCAGGTCCCCAGCTATCTGCAGGGTAATTAGGGAAATTAATAGACTTTTTGCTTTCCCAAGTGTTTAAAATTGGCATTACCAATTCCCATGCCGCTTCTACCTGGTCGCCACGCATGAATAAAGTCTGATCACCCATCATGGCATCCAATAATAAAGTTTCGTAAGCTTCCGGGGTATCACCTTCATAAGTTCCTTTATAATCAAATACCATATCAACTGGGTTTAATACCATATCTAGGCCTGGCCTCTTTGCCTGAACTTGCAGACGGATACTCATTTCTGGCTGGATACTGATTACCAGACGATTTTGTTGCCAGTTTTCAGTAACACCTGATGAAAATATCTGGTGTGGAACATCTCTGAACTGAACAGTGATTAAAGATGATGTTTGGTTAAGTCGTTTACCTGTTCTTAGATAAAACGGGATACCTTGCCATCTCCAGTTATCAATATGGAATTTAACTGCAGCGAAAGTTTCCGTATTGGAATGTGGATCGACGCCTTTTTCCTGACGGTAACCTGGAACCTCTTTTCCTTCTACCCAGCCTTTGCTGTATTGGCCGCGGACAGTATGAAAACGAATATCTTCGGCAGAGAAAGGACGCATTGCTTTTAAAACTTCTACTTTTCGGTTTCTGATTTCATCGGCATCAAAATTAATTGGTGCTTCCATACCAATAAGGCAAAGCAATTGCAGCAGGTGATTCTGGATCATATCTCTCAAGGCACCTGAACCTTCATAGTATCCTCCACGATCCTGTACACCCAATTGTTCGGTTACAGATATTTGCACATGATCAATGTACGACCTGTTCCAAAGGGGTTCAAACAATGCGTTGGCAAAGCGGAAAGCCATCATATTTTGTACCGTTTCTTTGCCCAAATAATGATCTATACGGTAAATCTGTTTCTCGGTGAAGATGGTGCTTAATAAAGCATTTAATTCCTTAGCAGATTCAAGATCATGACCGAAAGGTTTTTCAATTACAATACGGCTGTTATCTTCATCTTGCGTAAGTTTGTATTTTTGCAGGCATTCGGCGATAATCGGGAAAAAATTAGGTGCAACAGCCAAATAGAATATTACCTGTGTACCAGCGCCATATTCTTTTTGGTATTTTTCTACAGCAGCCTTTAAGTTTTCAAATGTTTTAGGTTGTGCGAAATCGGTAGGGCAATAGTGAATGGTGTTTCCAAAATCTTCCCACTTTTCTTTTTTAACCTTTCCCGATCTGGAAAACTGATTAACAGCCTCTTCTAAAGCTGTTTTGTAACTATCGTCAGTAAATTCAGTTCTGCCGGTACCAATGATGGCGAACTTATCTGGCATATAACCTTCAATAAACAGGTTGTAAAGTGCAGGTGCGAGTTTTCTTTTATTTAAATCACCTGTACCTCCAAATATTACAAATATTGTAGGATTTAATGCGGTTTTGGTTTTCATTTTATGTAAAGCTTCGTGAGTCTTTTGTGAATTATGATAGTTTGTTCCAGTCTGCATGGAACACGCCGTCTTTATCAATACGTTCGAACGTATGTGCACCAAAGAAATCTCTCTGTGCCTGTATTAAATTGGATGGCATTCTACCTGTGGAAATGGTATCAAAATAGGTAAGGGTAGAGGCAAACGCGGGAATACCCAGGCCTGAATTAATGCATGCAGAAACAGTTCTACGCGTTCCCGCCAGTGTACCTTTGATGATCTCCTGAATGCCGGCATCTGCAAATAAATGCTCTAAGGAATTATCTTTGCCATATGCTTTGTAAATGTCAGCCAGGAATGTTGCTCTGATGATACATCCGCCTCTCCATATTTTTGCGATCTCGTCGAGTTTCAAATCGTATTGGTACTCTTTAGACGCTTGTGCTAGCAAGTGTAAACCTTGCGCATATGCACTGATCATTGAAAAATAGAAAGCATCTTCCAACTCAGCCACTGTAACATCGATTTTCGTGTCTTTTTTGCCAAATCCTTCTTCTAAAGAAACCCTTAGTTTTTTGAATTTAGATAAGTCGCGATTGGAAACCGCTTCATTAATGGTAGGTATCGGCAACTGAAGTTCCATAGACACTTCAGAAGTCCATTTCCCTGTTCCTTTTGAACGTGCTTCATCTTTGATGACATCCAATAGATCACTTTCAGTTTCTGTGTCTTTAACTAAAAAGATTTCTGCGGTAATCTCCAGCAAGAATGATTGCAAACGGCCTTCATTCCATTTTTTAAATACTTTATAGATATCCTGATTTGAGTAACCTAATCCGTTTTTAAGAATACCATATGCTTCGGCAAGGAGTTCCATAATGGCGTATTCGATACCATTGTGTACCATTTTAACAAAGTGACCAGAAGCGCCCGGACCGATGTATGTTACACAAGGATCGGTACCAACTTTGGCAGCTACGGCATCAAAAACTTCTTTTACTACATTATAAGCTTGTTTATCTCCACCGGGCATCATACTAGGGCCAAATCGGGCACCTTCCTCACCACCAGAAATACCCATTCCAAAGAAGTGTAAGCCATCTTTTTCTAGCTCGTCAACACGACGGTTGGTATCTGTAAAGTGAGAATTCCCACTGTCGATAATGATATCACCCTTGCTCAAAAGTGGTTTCAATTCAGCAATAACGCTATCTACAATTGGTCCGGCTGGAACTAACAGGATTAACGTTCGTGGAGTTTGTAAGCTATCGATAAATTTCTCAATGTCACCAAATCCTTCCAGGTTATGTTCTTTTCCTTCTTCTTCAAGTTTAGCGATCATTTTCTGATCCTTATCGTAACCTGTAACAGAAAAGCCTTTATCAGCCATGTTTAATAAAAGGTTCCGGCCCATTGTGCCTAAACCGATCATTCCCAATTTATATTTTTTTAAATCGTTACTTGCCATTTTTCATTATTATTATATAGTCAAAATTAGGGTTTACAAATCAATATTTTATGCATTGATGTTAAATGAATGCAATAAATCCTGTTTGATAGTGTACAAATTACACTTCTGGATTTATAGTGAAGATATTATACTTATCTGCCAGTTTCCAAAGCTTAGCACCGCCTTTGATTCCATCGCGGTTGGTAACCAGTTTAATATTGCTTTCAAGTTTAAAATCAATCTGTTTCGAGTTGCCACCGCCGATATAAAGGGTATCGTAATTAAACACCGTTTTATAGATTTCAATTACTTTTTTCAGCCGTTTATTCCAGCGCTCGCTACCATGTTTTTCAAATGCGCGGTTGCCTATATAATCGTCGTAATCTTCTTCTTTATTAATGGGAAAATGGGCTAGTTCCAGGTGAGGAAGTAGGTCGCCATCAAATAATAACGCGGTCCCGAAGCCTGTACCAACGGTAAACATAATTTCAAAACCTTTACCTTCAACCACGCCAAGTCCCTGCTGGTCTGCATCGTTAACTAGTCTGACAGGTTTCATTAGTGCATTAGCAACGCGTTGCGCGAGGTCGACATCTGCCCATTTGTTTTTAGCAAGATTAGGAGCGGTTTTAACGATTCCGTTCTTTACGTAACCGGGAAATCCTATGGAAACCCTGTTATACGTATCGGGAAAAGGCTTCACCAATTCGACAATACCATTTACAATATCCTTTGGTGTTGCTTCGGCTGGCGTTTTGGTTTTTACATATTCATTAAGCATGTTGCCTCCTTCATCTAAAAGAACCGATTTTATGCTTGTACCGCCGATATCAATGGAGAGGATGTTATTCCCAGCTTGTGTTTTAGTCGCCATGGTTGTTAAATTGTGTGTGCCGAAGTTCTGCAAATAATTCTAAACAACAAATATAAATTGGTGATGGAAGTAATTTATATGTAAATAAATAATATATAATGTCGACATATTTAGTAGAATATTTCTAAGTTTACAGCGTTTAAATTTTAAAACACTGACAATATATGACTATCAACTATCTGGCTTTTGCAATTCCTGCTTTCTTTATATTTGTATACATAGAATTCAAAATAGCCAAATATAAAAATAGTAGTGGGATTTTTAAATATGAAAGTTCCATTGCAAATTTTAGCGTTGGTATTGCAGAACGGTTGCTTAATCTCTTTATAGCAGCGAGTTTTTACCAGGTGTATCGCTGGGTATATAACGAATATGCATTGTTAGATATCAGCAATAAGTGGTATGTGTGGATTTTGCTTTTACTGACCACAGATTTTGTATGGTACTGGTATCACAGATTAGGGCACGAAATCAATTTTTTATGGGCGGCACATATCGTACACCATCAAAGTGAAGAGTTCAACCTGACTGCTGCTGCAAGAATTACCACTATTCAAGCCATTTTCAGGAACGTTTTCTGGTGTGTGCTGCCGTTGATTGGGTTTCATCCCAATATGATTATTACCATTTTGCTGGTACACGGAGCTTATTCTTTTTTTACGCATACTCAGTTGATCGGTAAGCTGGGCTGGCTAGAAAATATATTTATTACACCATCATTGCACGGGGTGCATCACGCATCGAACGAGCAGTACCTTGATAAGAACTATGGTGATGTTTTTGTATTTTGGGACAAATTATTCGGGACATTTCAACAGGAAGAAGAAAAACCAAGTTACGGATTGACGCATCCAATTAAGAGTTACAGTTTTTTATGGCAGCATTTTCACTATTACCTTGAAATTGCTGAAGCATATCGCAGAGGGAAAGGATTTAAAGAAAAATGGAATGCAGTTTTCGGCAGTCCTGCTTTAATGGATCAGAATATTCGGCCCATATTAGAGCGTCGTTTTGCTCAAAACAAACAAAACAAGTCTGGCAAAATCAGATTCAAGATTTATTTAAATGTACAGCTTATTGGGGTGGTGGCTTTGCTTACCCTACTAACTGCCTCATTTGGTTCGATAGGCGCGGCAGACCGGATTGCGGCACTTCTGTTTGCCTTACTTACCCTGATAAATATTGGTGCGTTGCTGGAGCAACGAAAATGGATTTACTACCTTGAATTTATCCGTATCGTACTAATATCTGCCTATGTATTCAATTTATATCATGCTGTTTCGCTGACAATTTTGCCTATAGCTATGCTTATGTTACTGGAACGCTGGTATTCAATCAGTAAAATGTATACGCGGTACGTATTTCAAACCTAACAAAATTAATACTTCCATAACCTAAACGCCAAATAGATTTAACATTGGCATAATATTACGGGGTTACATTTGCGTACAAATGAGGGAGTATATTCTAAAGAGTGATGAAGACCTGATGTCTTTATTAAAATGCGATGATGCGGGTGCTCTGGAGACGCTTTTTGAGCGGTACTATAGTCAGCTATGCAAGTTTACTTCTATTTATTTAAATGATTACAGTAAGGCCGAAGAGCTTATTGCGGATTTGTTTATCAAACTCTGGGATAAACGTGCGACGATCGATGTTAAATCATTGAAGAACTATCTCTTCGTTTCAGCGAGAAATACTGCACTGAATGAAATTAATCGGGTTAAACTAGACACCTCCCGCCTTGATGATCACGAAGAAAGCTTGCTTATATCCGATGAACGGCTGAACCCTTTCGAATTGATGAGCAGCCGTGAGTCATACAAAGAAATTATCGACCTTATTCATCAATTACCGGAGCGCCAGAAAGAGGTGCTGCTAATGAGCCGCCTTGAAATGTTCGAAAAGAGTACCATATCCGAAGTATTGGGTATCACCATAAGGACTGTTGAAACATTACTTTATCAAGCGGTTAAAAATCTAAGGACACTTATTTCCCGTCCTAACCAAAGTTCTACTTTTTAATTTCCAGGCACGACCAGCCTTTGAAAAAACAGTTAACGTTTTCTTAATAATATCTTAACCGCTTTCGCTACGTAGCAGTAGGCATAATCCTGTCTTAGTGTTAGAACAACGCTATCACATGGATAAACATTATTACAAATTAATTGAAGACTTTACCCAAAAGAATATCAGCAGCGAAGATCTTGCTGATTTAATGTTGTGGGTAGATCAAAGCAGGGAGAACCAGCAAACTTTCAGGGAGGTGGTTAAAATTTATGAGGCTGCAGATAGCTTTTTTGACGCTCCGCTAAAACAACAGCAAAGCTGGGCTAAAATTCAGCAGAGAACTAATAATCAGGAGCCTGAAGAATTTTCATCAGTTAAAACGCGATCGTTTAATCGATGGATGTTGATAGCGGCAGCTATTATTGTGATTTTTTCTGTTTCTATCACCTATTTTCAGTTGCAAAACCAAAAGACGAAAACAGCAACTGTCTTTCACGAAATCTATAATCCAAAGGGACAAAAGCGTCTTGTAACCATGCCGGATGGTTCGAATATCTACCTAAATGGTGACAGTAGAATAAAATATCTGGAAAGCTATGATAAAGGAAAGAGAATTGTCTATCTGGAAGGTGAGGCGTTTTTTGATGTACAGCACAGGCCTGGGCAGCCCTTTGTAGTTTACAGCGGAAAAGTAGCCACTTCGGTGCTGGGAACATCTTTCAATGTTAATGCGTACAAAGATGCAGATAAAGTAAAGATTACTGTGAAGACGGGAAAAGTAGGTGTGGTTTTCAGTCAGGGAAAAACGAAACATGTAACCTACCTCTTGCCGAATGAGCAATTGAGCGTATTAAATAACGGAGTCTCGATCAGGAAAGCAAATGTGGATGCTGATGAAATTGATTCATGGCGCATATATAAAATAGTTTTCTATGATCAGCTATTATCGGAAATTATGCGGGTAATTGAGCGTGAATATGATGTAGACATCACTTTTAAAAACCAAGCCTTAAAACATATTAAACTTACAACAAAGTTCGATAAATGTTCGGTAATACAACTGATGGATATGATTGCACAGTTATCAAATTCAAAATACAGCATCTATGGAAAAAAGATAACTATTTATTAAAACCCTAAAAAACCAAACATGAATTAAACCTTACCAGAGCAAAAGACCCGAAATGCTGGACACATTTCAGGCCTTTAAAGAGTTAAACTCCATTTAAAACGACAAAGTAAAACTTAGTAAAAATATGAAAATTAATACGAGGTGGCTAAAAATTATCCATCAGTACTCATCAAAACTCACCATTATACTTGCTATAGTATTGCTGCAAGTTCAACTGGCCAATGCGCAGACGGACAAAAAAATTCTGTTTGAAGCAGATGGAATTACATTAAAGAAGGCTTTTGAAGAAATAGAGAAGTTAAGTGGCCGTAGTATAAGCTACAACAATACGCAGCTAAATGATCAAAGAAAGGTTTATGTTGCCCGGGGTGAACGCTCTCTTACGGAAATCATTAAGATCATGTTTAAGAATCTGCCATTTGACTATAAGGTAAATGCATCAGGTAATATCTTAATCGTAGCTAAGAGTGCAACATCAGGAATTATCAGCGGGAAGGTTTTAGATGAAAATAAGCAACCAATACCTGCTGCAACCATTAAATTTGTTGAACTAAACCAGGTATCCCAAACTAATAATGATGGTAATTTCAGTATTACCGTACCTGCTGGATCATATACAATTGAAGCAAGTTACATTTCCTATGAGAAAAGCAAGATTCAAAACGTAAACGTTTCTACCGGAGCAACAATTAAGCTGAACATTCAACTGAAGCAATCAGATAATTCTCTGGATGATGTTGTGGTAACCGCGCTGGGAATAAAAAGAGAAGAGAAGTCTTTAGGGTATGCTATAACTAAAGTTGATAGCACTCAGCTTACAGATGCAATATCCAGCAACTGGACCGATGCATTATCCGGCAAAGTAGCCGGTTTAAACCTGGTAAGAAATAGTGGTCCCGCTGGCTCGAATAAAATTATCTTAAGAGGAGAGAACAATCTTACCGGAGACAATGAGGCGCTTATTGTAATAGACGGAGTGGTTGCAAGTAGCAGTTCAAGAAGAACTGCGGCAACCGGCGGGGGTGTATATGGAACATCGGGTGATATCATGCCTGCAGATTTTGGGAGTGGTTTAAATGATTTAAATCCTGATGACATTGAAGCTGTAACCGTTTTGAAAGGTCCAGCTGCTTCTGCATTATACGGACAAAGAGGTGCTAATGGAGCAATCATCGTTACTACCAAATCGGCGAGTAAGAACAGAAAAACAATTGGTATTAGTTTCACATCCAACAGTTCATGGGAAGGGGTTAATCGTAATGTAGACAGGCAAAATCAATATGGACAGGGACAGTACGGTGTTTCCTACTTCTCGTATGGAGCTACGGTAGATGGAACCACTACCAACGCAACCAGTGCCACGTGGGGAGCTCCATTTTCTAACGGGGGGATGTATTATCAGTACGATCCTGTGACCCAGACAAGGGGTATAAATAGAACACCGTGGATAGCATATGAAGATCCGATCGAATCTTTCTTTCAAACCGGATTCCAGTCATCCAATTCGGTTAGCTTAGACGGGACTTATAAACAAATATCTATGCGTTTGTCAGCGAGCCATGGACGCAATGAATGGATTGTTCCAAACACAGGACTGGAACGCACTACGATCGCTTATAATGCGAGCACCAACATTACTAAAAAACTGAGCATTAATATTAAAGCACAATACAGCAACAGGAACAGCGACAATTTGCCGGCAACCGGATATGGTAATCAATCATTAATGTATTGGTTTATGTTTGCACAGCCAAACGTGAATACAGATTGGTACAGGGATTATTGGGTACGCGGATCAGAAAACACAAAGCTTATTAACATTACAACCACCAATCCAGAAAGCCCTTATGCAGTTTCATATGAATACTTAAATGGACAACGCAGAAATGGTTGGCTGGGAAATATTTCCGCGAACTATCAGTTTGACAACCATTTTAGCCTGATGGTTCGAGCTTCTGGAGATCTTAACAAAGATATTCGTGACACCCGTCGTCCGTGGGATGCCTCCGGAGGTAAATTTGTTCAGGGATCTTATCGTTTAACAAACGTAAGATCTTATGAAATCAATGCAGATTTCATGTTCAAATACAATACAAATATTGGCAAAGATTTCAACCTGACGACTACTTTAGGCGGCAGTCAGATGAGAAATGAATATGATAAACAAGAGACACGTGCTGATGGTTTAGTTGTTCCAAACGTATATTCACTGGATAATAATGTTAGTCCTTTAATTTACGTACCAGATACAGCCAGATATAGAATCAATAGTTTATACTCCACAGCATCACTCTCTTATAAGAACTATCTATATTTAGACCTTACCGCCCGCCAGGATTGGAATAGTACCTTAGCAACAGTAACCAGAACTGATAACGTTGGCTTTTTTTATCCTTCAGCCAGTTTAGCATTTATTGCATCAGATTACTGGAAGCTACCAAAAGCAATCAGCTTTGCAAAATTAAGAGGCTCAATTGCTCAGGTAGGTAGTGGAAGCACGAACCCTTATTTAACTGCTTACAATTACTTAATTGCGGCAAATGGCATTTACCCAGGAAATGCAATGACCAATCCTACCGTTTTACCTAACCCAAACTTAAAACCACTTATTACTACAACGGTAGAGCTTGGTTTGGATTTGAAATTATTCCAAAACAGATTAAATTTTGACCTGGCAGTTTATTCAGGAAACACTAAAAATCAGATCCTGAATAGAATTGTCGATAGATCGACAGGTTACAACGTGGGTGTATTTAATGTGGGAAGGGTAGACAACAAAGGAATTGAACTTGCATTAAATGCAATACCTTACCAAACAAAGAATTTTAAGTGGACTGTGAACGGAACATTTACTGCGAACCGAAACAAAATTAAAGAATTAGCAGATAGTTCCGTTGTGCTTCGCACCGGTAATTTAGGAAGCGGACAAATTGTTGCTAAAGTTGGCGGCAGCATGGGCGATCTATATGGCTTAGGCTTTCAACGGTCACCTGACGGGCAGATTGTATTTGATTCTACAACTGGGAACGCCAAAACTTCAACAGAGCTGATATATCTAGGCAATACCACTCCGAAGTTCAGGTTCAGTTTTGGAACAGGAGTTAGTTATAAGGAAGTTAGTTTGAATGTCCTTTTCGATGCGCAATTAGGTGCAGTTGCACACTCACTTACTTTTTCCAGAATGGCTGCTCTGGGCAAGCTGAACATCACATTACCAGGTAGGTATAACGGTGTAATAGGAGATGGAGTAGTGATGAATGCTGATGGAACATACCGGAAAAATGATGTTATCGCCACTGATTTTGAAAGCTATTATACATCATTGTACGGATCTGATCAGGCCGAAGGAAGCGTGTTCAGGACTGATTATTTAAAATTTAGAGAAGCAAATTTAACATATAACTTCAAAAAACGGTTTTTGAGGAAAATAGGATTCAGCAAACTATCATTGGGTGCTTACGGACGTGACCTCTTTATCTGGTCACCATGGCCGGGATTTGATCCTGAATTCGGAACATTATCAGGTACCGATATTGTACAAGGATTTGAGGTAGGACAATTGCCATCTACCAGGACATATGGTTTACGTTTGGTAGTTGGTATATAATTATAGAAAAATGAAAAATAACAAAAAATCGATCATATACTTTTTAATTGGGTTATCGACACTTTTTTCCCTTTCGTGTAAAAAAGATTTTAACGAAGTAAATACAGATCCGCTTGGAAAAAGCACTGTAAAACCAGAGCAATTGCTGGCATCTTCTCTGGTAAATATTTTAAGTACCAATATGGTTCGTAACCGGAATTTCAACAATGAACTGATGCAGGTTACGGTTGACATCAGCGATGCCGATGGAAAAGTTTTCAGATACGATTTGAGGCGTACGCTGGCAGATTATACCTGGAACAATTGGTATGTTAGCCTTACAGATATTAAGGACATCTATACGATATCAAGCCAGCCAGCAACGCTAAACAAATCTTATCAAGGCATATCCCTGATTTTACAAGCGTGGATATATCAATTACTTACTGACACTTACGGCGATGTTCCGTATACAGAAGCTAATAAAGGGCATCTGGGTATATACGAGCCAATATTTGACAAACAAAAAGATATCTATGCTGATTTAATTGCAAAACTAGCTGAAGCCAATGAGCTACTTAAAACAGGAACTTCAATCTCAGCAAGCAGTGATCCTGTGTATAGTGGGGATGTTGCGAAGTGGAGAAGGCTTGCGAACTCTTTACGCCTCAGGTTATTGCTACGGATTTCGGGCAAATCAGAAGTTGCACAGGCAACAATTGCCACAATAAAGGAAATGATCGATACAAACCCTGCCAATTTTCCATTAATGGAGAGCAGCGATCAAACGGCAAAAATACTATGGAACGGCACAGAGAGCAGTACAGATGTATACTCGTCACCATTTATGGTAAATGTGCGCCCCGTTGATTTTAGGGGTGTCGCTATCTGCGATTACTTTTTGGGCAAGTTAGTTACCTGGACAGACCCTCGCGTTGACCCAACGTTGGGTACGAATAGTGTACCACGCTGGGCTATCGGCAGGGGAACGGATGGTTATGTTGGTGTACCGAGTGGTTATGCAGCTGGCGTTGATGTAATAAAACAGGCATACTTTTATTCGCAAGGACAGCTTATATCAGGTACAACTTATTATCCTACATTACAAACTGATAAGTATACAGGTATCATTATGAACAGTGCTGAGGTATATTTCATATTAGCAGAGGCTGCTGCGAAGGGTTGGATTTCAAGGAATACAGTATCCCACTATTACGACGAAGGGATGTTTCAGGCCATCAACTATTGGCTGCCTACTTATACACGTGCAAAGTTCGCAGCATTTCAAACTGCGGCGAATCTTAAGTGGAACTCAGCCCTGCCATTGGACAACCTTACGGGTGGCAATAGCCAAATGGAAATGATACACCAGCAAAAGTACTATGCCAATTTCCTAGTTGACTTTCAGCAATGGATCGAATACAGACGCACGAAGCATCCGGTTTTGCCCACGGGACCTGGATTAGTGAACGGCGGCAGGATGCCTGCCAGATTATTTTACCCAATAATCACTCAGTCTACAAATCCAACGAACTATGCTAAAGCTGTAGCATCGCAAGGTGCTGATGATATCAATACAAATGTCTGGTGGCAAAAACCTTAAAACTCAAGAATTATGAAAAAGATTTCTATTTATATAACAGTTGCTATAGCTTGTTTTACAGCTGTATTAGCTGCGTGCAAACGGGACAGCGATTATATTTTAAGCTCTCCGGGATCATACATCTCAAATTTAGATTTACGTAAGCTATATAAAGGTAACGACATAACCCTTACAAAGGAAATAATGAGGGATGCCTATATCGTTAAGGGGCAGGTAGTATCCGATCATTCTGCCGGCAACATCCCTTCGGGATTGCTTTTTATTCAGAACAAAAGAACATCTGGAAATGGAATTGATTCTCTTCGGGGTATTGCTGTTAATATCGGCTCTGTCGCATCGAGCTATATACCAGGCGATTCAGTTCATGTGAATATAGAGGGCGGAGTATTGAAACGGGTAAATGGTATTTTACAGATCACTGGTATATCTTCTGCAAATGTTACCAAGGTTGCAACGAATATCAAACCTTTTATTACATCGGCCACAGCAGTATTAGTAGTTGCAAAACCAGAGAACTTCGAATCATGCCTTGTAGTGGCCTACGATTGTAATTTTGATCCTAATATAGGTGTCGAAACACTGGAGGGAGATAAAAAATACAATGATGGATCTGGAGATATGGAAATGCATGTAGGGGGCACAGCAACGTTTAAAAGCACATTCCTACCTTATTCGGCAAATGTATCCGGTTTGTGCCTCCCATCTTCATCAACGGGTAAACCACAAATATGGCCTAGAACCGCTGGCGATTTTGTGGCTACCAGCATCGTAGTTGATCCAACAATTCCCTTAGGATTGCACCCTGCGATTGTAACAGGTTATCTGGCTGATCCACAGAGTACAGATGCGAACTATGAGTATATTCAGTTTATGGCAACCCAGGATTTGGATTTTAGACGAACTCCTTTCAGTGTATATGCCTGTAACAATGCAGGGGCTTCAACACCTACCGGCTTTCCAACCGCGGGATGGAACACAGGGGATTTAAGAACTTTCAAATTCAATATTACAAAAGGTACAGTTTCTAAGGGCCAGTTTTTTTATGTCGGAGGTTACAAACTTGCTTATGGAATCGGTTCAAAGGATATCAGTTCAGCGAAATGGGTGGCAAATAAACTATATGCCTCTGTTCCAGGAGACGATGGCATTGGTTCAGTAACAATCAATTTATTGGCTAACAGTGGAAACCCCGCCGGTATTGCTATTTTCCCTACTACAACTGTAAGCCTTACCACAGTACCCTCAGATGCCATATTTTTTGGTGGAATGAGTGGGTCGATGTACAGCCCTGGTGCAGGGTATTCTATTGCAACTAATGAGTTTTATAAAGTTTATAATGGTACAGCATACCAGCCCTTTTTTCGACAAGGTACAAATACGCCAATATTTCCCGTTATTGAAGCTGGGAAATTCAGTTATCTTGGTGGTGTTTATAATACTACCAGTCAAACATGGACCACTTCCAGAATCCACAATACATTGTCTCTATCGGTTACAACTACAACTCAAGCTTCACTTGAAACAATGTCGGGTGCATCAAGACTAACAAAATAATTTTATTTGTATTTGATATAATAAATCAGCCATAGAAATGCTATGGTTGATTTATTTAAATTTAATCACATTTTTCTTTATGAACAGAAGATCCTTCATCCAAAAATCAACTTTATTAACTTCTACTATATTTATTAGCCTAAAAACCTTTCCTTCCACTTTGTTTGCAGAGGAAGGGGTTGTTTCGGGTGCTGTCACTACCAAAGGCAAAGCCGTAGTTGGAGCAGTTATCTCGGATGGTTATAGCGTTGTACAAACTGATAAAAAGGGTAATTATGAAATCAGACTTCATGAACTTGCTCGTTTCGTTTGGATCAGTACACCATCAGGCTACGAATTTAAAACAGAAAGCAGTATTTCCCGTCATTACTATAAACCAGATACTGCCGGCAAATTAAACTTCGATTTAAAACCATTAAAACAGAAGGATGATAAGCATAACTTCATTATTTGGGCAGATCCGCAGGTGAAGAATAAAAAGGATGTGGCTCAGATGATGGAAACATCAGTTCCAGATACCCAAAGAGTTGTTCGCGAAATGGGTAAAACCCTTGTGCATGGAATTGGTGTCGGTGATTTAGTATGGGATAATTTCGATTTGTTTCCTGATTACGACGAAGCAATAGCAAAAATTGGTATTCCGTTCTTTCAGGCTTTAGGTAACCACGACCAGGATTATCGCCAAGGAGGTGATGATACCTCCGACAGAACTTTCCAGGCTCATTATGGCCCAACCTACTACTCATTTAACAGGGGTAAAGCACATTATGTTGTTTTAGATGATGTGCGATACCTGGGAACAGAAAGAAATTATGATGGATACATTACACCAACACAGCTTGAGTGGCTGGCAAAAGATCTGCAGTTTGTGGCTAAAGATGCCTTATTGATTATCTGTTTGCACATACCTGTTCACAATTCTGTAAAAAACAATGATGATTTTTACGCAGTGATCAAAGGCTTTAAAAACGTTCATATTATGTCGGGGCATACGCACTTCAACACAAATGTGATCAAAAATGGGGTATTTGAACATAATCATGGAACTGTATGCGGAGGCTGGTGGACCGGCCCCATCTGTGAAGACGGTACGCCGCGTGGATATGGCGTTTATGAAGTCGATGGGACAAAATTGAAATGGTACTACAAATCTACAGGTAGAGATAGAAAAGAGCAAATGGATATCTACGTGGATACACTGACCAATCAAAAAAGATTAATTGCAAACGTATGGAATTATGATCCTGAATGGAAAGTAGAATATTTTCTTGATGGAAAATCAATGGGCGCACTTGCGCAGCAAGATGGCTTTGACCCACTCGCTGTTAAACTGTACAAAGGTGATAAATTACCCAATCCAAGGCCGTTTGTAGAGCCTAGGTCGACTGACCATTTATTTATGGCCCATTTTGAACCATCAATTAAAACTGTAAAGGTTGTAGCCACAGATCGTTTCGGTGAGACTTTTGAAGCAGAATACACTGGTTAATTTATGCTGCCTGATAAATGAGATTTTCTAAGATCATAATCTTTCGCGGTTAAAAACAAAAAGCGTATCCATAATGGGTACGCTTTCCGAAAAATTAATTATTACTTATTGTTTTTACCCCTGAACTGGTGGATCAGAAACTACAGGAGGTTTTGCTTTTCTTCCTCTTTCTCCAAGTCCTTTTCGCATTTTTCCTCCTTTTTCTTTTGCCTCTGCACGAAATGAATCAAGTTTAGTTTTTTGATCTGCAGTTAACACCGCATCTACTTTAGCTTTTTGAGCATCCATTTCTGCTTTACGTTCTTTCATTTTACCTTTTACATCCCCCTGATCAGCAGATCTCCATGCCTCCATCTTTTTTGCATTATCTAGTTCTATTGCATAGATTTTGGTTTTCTGATCTGCGGTTAAACTCAATTGCTTTTCCATGCGCTCAGCAACTCTTTCTGCACGTTGCTCAGCAGTCATTTTAGGCATTGGCCGCCTCATTCTCTTCGTAGTGTCCTGAGCCAGTGCAGCACTTAAGCCCATCACAGCAATTGCTATTGTTAAAATCGCCTTTTTCATAGTTTTATTTCTTTTGTGTTTGTTTATATAGATATGGAAATGGGTGAACGGTTTAACTACAGTGTGTTAAAAAGTGTTAATTTTTGTTGAGCTGCGAAATTGATTTTTGCATTTGCGACATCATCTGAGTAAGTGTTTCCATTGTAGGATCTGGGGTTGGCTCAGGCAATGTAGTAGAAATGTAAGCCTTAGCGCGCCAAATTTCAAGGATATCGTCAGCAGCAATGGAATATGTATCATAAACTTTATTATCTGAAACCAGTTTCAAATCCTTATTTTCTTTGAAACGGTTGCCAGCTCTCTTATATACTACGCCCTCGTTTTTACTTATAACTATATATGTTTCTCCGGTTTTAACTTCATTCCAGTTATCCATATACTCACCAATAATTACACTTCCGGGTTGAACCGGCAACATACTATCGCCCATGATTTCGAAAGCACGGAATGTACCCTGACGTAAAGCGGGAATAGGAAGTTGGAACTTTGGCAGGTCGCTGATGTATTGAGGATCAGAGAAACCGTTTAAATACCCTGCACTTGCCTTCACAGGCACGAGTTCAATATTCTCTTTATCATTCTGATCAACCGATATACTTAATACCCTTAAGTTCGAACCTGAACTCTTCGGCTTAGGTTTCCAGGTGTCTGATATCTTTTCATTGATAAATTCATCGATGGTTAAATCGAAATATTCAGCTATTTTTTTTAGCAATTCATATTTAGGTTCAGCGCGGTCTTCTTCATAGGCGCCGATCAAAGATCTCTTAATCTCCATAATATCAGCGAAATTTTGCTGTGTATGGCCTTTTTTCTTTCTAAGGTATTTCAGGTTGTTGGAAATATTTGACATAAAAAATAAATTTTAAAATAAATTTGGAATTACTAAATTAGTTAGTAATTTTATGCTCATAAAGTTAGTAATTTTATTTTAAATTGCAAGAACACATACTAAATAGTTTAGTTTTAATTTTAGATCCATTATTATGAAAAAGTTTGTTTACATCGTTACCGACAGAAACCGCACTTGTATGCATGTAGGCATGAGTTCGGATTTGATGAAAACCCTGGATTTTTACAAGCAGATGCCTAACTTATTTTTTGATAATGGAAAGCAATTGACACGTTTGGTTTATTTCGAGGAATTCAAAACTGAAGAACTTGCTTTAGTTCGTTTCAAAACCATCAGCAGATTCACCAGAATGCAAAAAGAGCGTTTAGTAAGGTCATGTAATCCAGACTGGATTGATCTCACTATTGGATTGGATTTTGAGAATATTCTGCTGCAAAGAAATATCACTAATCAGGTTAAGCTTGCTTTCACCAGCATGTCTTAATTATGACGCACATATGTTGAGATTTTTTGTAAAAAAATAGTAAGTATATATAAAAGGCGACCTTGATGATCGCCTTTATAATTATGAATTTATCTTCTGATTATGTGATTTACCATCCTGGCGCAAATGTTAATCCGAATACTCCGCCCTTTACGTCTTTACGCTGAAATGGTATTGCATAATAGGGTTCGAGTACGAAATAGCCAAATATATTTACCCTTAACGAAACACCAACGCTCATGGCTGGTACACGTTCAGTAGTATTTTGATAAGTCACCTTTTTCCCATCACTATCAACAGCCGGCTGCCCATTTGCGTCCAACACTGGTTCTGTGGTGTATGTTGGTTCACTTTTGAATTTTACTTTGGTATCGTTGGTCCACGCTAATCCGGCATCGAAAAACAAGTTCAGATCAGAGAAAAGTAACTTAGAGGGGATGGCCGCAAGCTTTTTCGGGCCGGTAAACGGTAACCGTAACTCGAAGTTGAACACAGCAATTTTACTACCTGTTAACTGATTAATATCGAAAGACTCTGATGACTGTGCTGAGGTTGTTTTATATATTGAGTTCGATTCGTAACCGCGGATTAGATAAGGATATCCAACATACATGGGGTACAAACGATCTGCATCTTTGCCAATTCGCAATGTATTATAAGACCTTGCGGCGATAGTAACTGGCTTTAACCGCCAGTATTTTCTTAAGTCTACCGTAGCTCCTGCAAAGTTATAAGTCCCGAAGTATTTCTCTCCGCTAACACGGTACCTGAAGCCATCAAGAGGACCTGTTAGTCCGAAGATGGAGTTATCCCCCACAAATCCAGCATTCACCTGAAACAGAGTAAAAGAATTAAATGGGATTCCATAATCCGCAGAGGCTTCATCATTGGAGATTCTACTTCTGTCTGATCCAAGATAGTATCCAGCGTTATCATAATAATTACTGTATCGATCAATCCGGTAACTATAGTGAGAAAAAGCTCCACCCAACTCGAAACGGTGTATTTTGCTGAAAGGGTATGCCGCGAATAGCTGAAGCTGATCCTCGAACGTACGAATGATATCCGTTCTCTGATTTAATGCCTCGACAGTAGTATTATTTTCGGCTGGCAATTTTTCATAAGCGTAGGAATTAAATCCCGATACGTATGGTATATGTGAGATGGCAGCACCCCAGTTAATTCGGCTTTTCTGGTTGATATACCCTACAAGCCCTCCAGCGTCGTAAATTTCGCCATTAACAGACAAGTTTGCAATGATCTGATTAGTGCCGAGGATGTCACTGAACATCCCAACAATACCTCCTGAAACGCCGGTACCAAAACGGCTTGTTGAAACACCTACACCACTGTTTGCCAAATAATCAAGTCTGAATTTTGGTGTGTATGGCACAGTTCTCATGGAATCGGCGATAATTTTTTCGAAGCGATCGAAATTGTTAAGGTTAGAATTAATGATGTTGACTCCTATATTTTCCATTGGCGGCAAAATGGCCGCATCGAAGTTCTCTTCCTGATTACCAACTCTTTTCGCTTTAAAACTACTTAGTTGGGCATTATACAATGTATAGCGTTGGTAACGATAATAACTGTATACGATGTCATCAGTACGAGAAATAGAAATAGCCGGAGAAAATTCAGTAATCCCACTAATTCCGGTAAAATAATCAGTTAACTGGTCTACCGTGTTATCTGGGAAGTTATACTTATAGAGATTTCTGAAACCGTCTCTGTTTGAAAGGAAATAAATATTCTCGCTGTCGGATGAAAACTGAGCGTTAAGATTATTTGCACCCGGAAAAACGTTGAGATTAGTGACTGATTTAGAAGCTATATCGTAGACTGCAAGATTTATGGGCGATACAGCATTAACGGATTGAGCCTGGATTGCTGCACGATCGGAAGAGAAAACAATTTTCTTTCCATCAGGAGAAAAGCTTGGTGCATAATCCGAGAAAACATCGTTTGTGATTTGCGTTACCTGTTTTGTATCCAGATTATAGGAGAATATGTCGCTTTGTCCTTCAACCATTCCCGAAAATGCAATATCCTTCCCATTGGAAGACCATGTTAAATTTCCGAATTGTGCTACCTGGTTCATTGCTGTTTGAGAAATGGTCGAACCATTGGCCACATCAATGATCATCATTTGGTTTTTCCCGTGACTAAAAATACTAAATGCGAACTGTTTGCTATCGGGCGACCAGGCCCCTGCGGATTCAATAAAATTAAAATCATCGATATGTCCGTTCGATATCTGGCTACTTAATTTCCTTATGATTCTACCGGTTTTTGCATCTGCCAAGAACAAGTCGATACCAAACAAATCCTTTTCCGACATAAAAGCCACATATTTACCGTCGGGACTAAGGGCAGGGGCAACGTTCATATTTCCTGCATTCTTATTATCAATAATTTTAGTTCCGGTTATCTTGATTTGGGAGCTATCTGCTTTCAACAATGGTTTATAATGACCGTCGATCGCATTTTTCCACAATCCTGACAAGGTTTTGTCATCGTATCCGAAGGTATATCTGATGGCGTTTTCATAACCGTACTTGGCTGTGTTTTTAAATAGCGGAACAATTGTGGTATCGCCGTATTGGGATCCGATATAAGTCCAGAATGCCTGGCCATAACGGTATGGAAAATATTTATTAGAGTTGGTTAAATCTTTCAATGATGGAATATCACGGTTGAGCATGGCATCACGCATCCACATTGAAGTAAAAGCATCCTTTTTTCCTATAGATAGATATTCGGCCATTCCTTCGACCATCCACAGTGGTGTTTGTCCGACATTTTCGAGGCTGATTGAATCTTTTTCAAGGAGTACATGGTATTGAAAGGCGTGTACCAGTTCATGACCCAGCACGTGACGTGTTTGGCTATTCAGTTCCATTACGGGCATGATAACTCTGTTTTTCAATGCTTCCGTAACTCCTCCTGTACCAATTCCTATCTCGCCATTCAGAACTGTAGTTTGCTGAAAATCCGGGTGGTTATTATAAAGGATCAGGGGATTTTTTTTCAGGAATGTATCCCTGAAAACCTCCTGATGCATTTTGTACCAGGTTTCGGCATCCTGGGAAAACCTTTTTAAAAGATTTTCATTTTTGATGTAATAATAAATTTCGAAGTGTGGAGTCTGCAAAACCTTAAAGTCGAGCTTTTTGTACCTCACCTTATTTTGTCCGAAATATTGTGCATTTGCTGTCCCAGAAAGGATAAGTAACAGTAACAGCGTGAGGCAATTTCTAATAAAAGTAGCGCTTATTTTCATATGCTAGTTTTTCTATTGTTATTCAGGAGTTTAAAGAACTGATCATGAACTTTTCAGAAATTAAAAATAATAAATATTTAGCCTTCCGGTAAAAATTTAACAACTTACAGGAAGGTCACTTTCCTAAAAAACCTTCGGATTATTAATTCTCACCGCTCTTCTTCTTATCTCTTTCTTCCTGCCTTTGTTTCCTGCGTAGTTCACGTTCTTCTTTCTTTGTTAGGGGAACAGTTGCAGCAGGTTGATTTTGTGCGGGTTCGGTTTTTTTCTCTTCTTTTTTAACCTCAGTTTGATCAGCTGCAGGTTGAGTTTCTGCTGGGGCAGTTTCTGGTACAACAAATTCGGTCGAATCTACAACAACGGTATCCGTTGTAGTTGTATCCCTGACAAATTGTGGGCTTGGACAATTGTAGGAACGTGTAATTTCCACAGTAGCCTTAGGAAAAGCACCATACGTATATCCGCTTGATGGATCCAGGTATACTTTTTCCATAAACTTAGCAAAAATAGGAAGTGCAGTTCTGGAACCTTCACCTTGTTCACCATTTTTAAAATGTGCGGTACGCTCATCACATCCTACCCATACTCCGGTTACCAGGTCTTTAGTTAAGCCCATATACCAGGCATCAACATAATCAGATGATGTACCTGTTTTGCCACCAATCTGATTATTTTTTTTGAACAAGTCAGGCCATTCCCATAACGCTTGCGAAGTTCCCCTTGGTTCTTCCATACCTCCACGGAACATGTAAGTCATTAACCAGGCAATTTCTTCGGTAAGTACCCTTGTGGTCTTAGGTTTAAATTCGTCGATAACATTATTATCCTGATCGGTAATTTTTTCAACTAATATGGGGTCAGTTTTCACTCCTTTATTCATGAAGGTGGCATACGCTTTAACCATTTCATAAACGGTAACGTCATTTGAACCTAAACTCACCGATGGTACTGATTCCAGGTGACTATCAATACCACACTCATGAGCATATTTTACCACATTATCCCATCCAACTTTCTCAGTTACCTGGGCTGTAATGGTATTCACTGATCTTGCCATAGCCCAGCGCAAGCTCATCTCCTGATAGGTAACACTGTAATCAGCGTTTTTTGGTTCCCAATATTTTGTTTCGCCTTTATCCTGATACGCAATTTTCACTGGTTTATCAGTAAATTTGTCACAAGGACTCATGCCTTGCTCAAGCGCAGTTAAATAAGCGAACGGCTTAAAGGTAGAACCCGCCTGACGTTTAGCCTGATTCACGTGATCGTATTTAAAAAATTTATGATCAATACCACCAACCCAAACTTTAATTTTGCCACTGGCAGGTTCCATCGTCATCATACCCGTATTCATGATTTTGCCGTAATAGCGAATAGAATCGAGTGTAGAGAACAAGGTGTCGCGGTCGCCCTTGTAAGTAAAAATCTGCATTCGTTTTTTCTTATTGAAATAAGCTAATACAGAATCGGGATTATTTGGGAATTTCTTTTGAAGCATTGTATAAACCGACAGGTTTTTCATTGCCCGTTCTGGGTAGTTTACTTTCTGTTTCTCAGAGTCGTACCATGGGTCTTCGTTACCCCAAACACTGTAGAATCGGCGTTGAAGAATCCGCATCTGATCTGCTACAGCCTCTTCAGCGTATTTCTGCAGTTTAGAATCAATAGTTGTGTAAATCTTTAAACCATCTTCATATAAATCATAACCGTTATCCGTACACCATTTTTCTAAATATTTTGCAACTGCACTCCGTAGATAAGAATCGCCATCGCTGCCATCCTGCATTTTACCTTCTTTAAGCTTAATGGGTTCTTTCGTTAACATCCCAAGACTATCTTTACTTAAAAGGTTATATTTACCCATTTGAGCAAGGACAACGTTTCTTCTTTCTAAGGCTTTCTCCGGATTTTTAGTCGGATTATAAAGCGTTGTGCCTTTCAACATTCCAACAAGTAAAGCAGCATCTGTAGTTGATAGTTCTTTTGCTTCTTTATCAAAATAAATTCTGCTGGCTGTTTTGATACCATATGCATTATTGCCAAATGAAACCGTATTGAGGTACATGGTAATGATGTCATTCTTTGAGTAGTTAGATTCCAGCTTCACAGCTGTCATCCACTCTTTTAACTTCACTATAAGCGTTCTAACAACCGGAATCTTAACCAGGAATCCCTGCGACTTATTATATCTAGTACGGTAAAGATTTTTAGCAAGCTGCTGTGTAATTGTACTTGCACCGCCATCTTTTCCAAGCCCAATAACAGCACGTGCAACCGCTTGCACATCGATACCCCAGTGTTTGTAAAAACGGACATCCTCTGTAGCTACTAATGCATTAACCACGCTGTGAGAAATCTCATTGTAATTTACAGGAGTTCTGTTTTCTTTAAAGTACCTTCCTATCAGCTTTCCGTCCGCGGTGTAAAGCTCAGATCCCACACGGAGTGTAGGTGCTTTGATATCTTTGACACTCGGAGAGTAACCAAATAACCACAAAAAGTTAAGTTGGAGCGCCGAGAAGAAAATGATTATAAAAAATAAGGTGATTAAAGAATATCGTAAGTACTTGTTTTTTATCTCTTTAAACATAATGCGTAAGATGATATTTGGGTAAATGCTGAAAAGGTTAAATATAAAAAACTATACATGCAAATCAGCGTATTTAATATACTATTTTTTGTTCTATATTTATTGACAACAGGACCTAAGACAACCATTATAACTGTTCCCTTTGTATGAAAAACGAATTTAAAGACTTAATCGTAAATGGCGGAAAGAAATTCCTGCTGAAGAATAATAAAACTGATTTTACGGGCGGATACACCAAAGAAAAGGCTAAAGATGCTTTGGTGAAGTCGAAAATTGAAATTAATCACTTGCAGGAAAAGCTATACGCTTCAGGAACACGTTCGCTGTTAATTATTTTTCAGGCTATGGATGCAGCCGGTAAAGACAGCGCTATTGAACATGTTATGAGTGGCTTAAATCCGCAGGGATGCCAGGTTTTTAGTTTTAAAACACCCACATCAGAAGAATACAAGCACGATTTTTTGTGGCGACATTACAGAGCTTTACCTGAAAGCGGCAGGATTGGCATTCATAACCGGTCTCATTATGAAAATGTGCTGGTATGCAAAGTTCATCCTGAATATATTCTAAGCGAAAACATTCCTAATATCGATGATGTAAAAAAAGTGAATAAGGCATTCTGGAAAAAGCGCTACGAAAGCATCAGAAACTTTGAAGAACATTTGACTGCCAATGGGACAGTTATTCTAAAGTTTTTTCTAAATGTAAGTAAAGAGGAACAGAAGAAAAGGTTTCTGGAAAGAATCGAAGACCCTTCAAAAAACTGGAAGTTTTCATCGGGAGACATAAAGGAGCGTGCATTATGGAATGATTATATGAATGCATATGAAGATGCTATTAATGAAACCAGTACCAAAGATGCCCCCTGGCACATTATTCCGGCAGATAAAAAGTGGTTTGCCCGACTAGCTATCAGCGAAATCATAGAAGATAGAATGAAACAGTTAAAAATACAATACCCCATACTGGATGAAGCAGAACAGGCCAAGCTGAGCGAAACAAAGCTGGCGTTATTGGGAGAATAAAAAAATGCAGGTCTATAAGCCGGGTTCTGTTTCTTAATTTCTTAAGATTTCTATCATTTATCCACTGTAAACGTTGCCGTTTACCTCTAACGACCTACCCACTAACATCGGACGGGCAGCCCTACATGCGTTAGCCTATTTGGTCTTTCAACTCCCGGGGTTTACAAACCACCGCAGTCACCTGCGATGCTCGTGCGCTCTTACCACACGTTTTCACCCTTATCCCTACTAAACCCAGGACGGTATATTTTCTGTTGCACTAATCCGTGATTCAGGTTTTCATTCCTCAATCCCTTTCCGTTAGAAAGCGGGATGCCCTGCGTTGCCCGGACTTTCCTCTCTTCCGGTTTTACCCGAAACAGCGATAGAACAACCTGCATTTTCGTGCAAATATGACTTTTTTAAATCAAAAAGCTATTAGAAATGCAAAGTTTTTGAATCTATCTACAACTTTGCAACTGGACAGATACTTCTTTGTAAGGTACAAAGCCTTGGTTGTTACCAAAAGAGTTCGTGATGAACACCATTACCTGAGCAACATCAATATCGGCTAATTCCGGAAAAGCTGGCATTTTTTCTTTATATGTTTTACCGCTAATTAAAAGACTTTCATTTGCCCCGTTTCTAATCATACAAGCTAAACGGCTTTTGTTAGTTTTCAGAAAAATGGAATCCGTTAACGGAGGTGCGAGTTCACCCAATCCTTCTCCATTTTTACCGTGACAATTCTGACACCTGGCGATATAGATATCTTTGCCATTAGACATATAGTTTTGCAGATCAATTGTTTCCTGATTCTGGCAGGAAATAACAATCGCGAGAATAGAAAGTAGAGAAAGAGAATTGATGATATACTTACGCATGTAATTTGTGGTTTGTATTGCAACGGAAACATCAGAGACAGCGGAAAAATATACACTTTAATCCAAGTACAATCTGTGTCTCCGTTACAAAATATATTATTTTTTATATTCCGCCAATAGTAGTGGAATATCTTTCTTTAACTGTTCAACCTGATCTTCTTTGGTGCCATCGTAAGCACCGCGGATGCGCCTGTCTTTGTCGATTAAAACCAGATAACCCTGATGTATGTAACCGTCCTTTGCTGTACTGTCTTCTCCAACAGCAACGAGATAGTTTTTTTCTGCAAGTGTATAAACACTGTCTTTACTTCCATAAAGGAACTGCCATTTAGGTCCATCTACGCCTAATTTCCGGGCATATTTTTTAAGGGCTGATGGCTTATCATATTTAAAATCGATGGTATGTGAGATAAACATCACATCGGGATTACTTTTGAAGTCATTATAAACCGTCATTAAATTGCGGTGCATAGTAGGGCAGATGGTTGTGCAAGACGTAAAGAAAAAATCAGCAACATAAACTTTACCATCTGTTACTGTATTGGTAGTCACAACACTATCCTGATTTAGAAACGACCAATTGGGAATGGTTTGATAAACCGTATCAATCTTTTCAGCCCCCGAAGCATCTCTAACAGTTTCAGCATGGCGTTCTCCGTAAAAGGGTAATTTCTTATCTTGCTGACAAGATGAAAATATGACAGCAGCTGATAAGCAAACTGATATTGAAAAAACAATTTTATTCATGATATTTTATTAAAGTGTAAATATACAACCTCTGTGATGGAGGACGGAATTTAAAGCGTATAAATTTAGTTTTTATGATGTTCCATTTTCGCTGATGGCGACACATGATGAGCCTTAAGCACTGAATCTGATTCTCTGATAATCCTGATATATTCATCTTCTACAGCTCTTATTTTCAGCATCTCAGATTTGTAGTACGCCAGGGCTTCTTGTTCACTTTTACCCTTGAAGTCATCCTTAAAAAAATGCATCCAGTCCATCATATTTTCATCAGCTGCATTTAAACGTGTAATCAGCAATGTAATTCGCTTAGCATCTGATAAGGAATTAAGTTGATCTGATTTCAATACCGAATCCAGCTTAATCCGGTTTTTCACAACTTTCTCTCCGTCCATCATCAATTTATCGTGAATGTTAAGTACTTCTTTTTTAATTGCATTTGAATCAGGGTCAGTATTACATCCGCTATGAATTAGCGCACTAATGGCGATTGCCAGTATTAATATTCTCTTCATTATTATAGATTTTAAAAATTATAAGTCATTCCAACATAAACCTTTCCTGCACTCATTGGATGGTCTGTTTCTGCTTCCCAAATATTTTTCTGTATTCCTGCATTGAGGGCAACATTTTTATAATAGATATCTGCACCAACACCACCCATTAAATTATTCATCACATGCTCACCTGTTTTTACGCCATTATATTTCTCTCCCCCTGAATATTCGTAAAAAAACTGGGCCGATGGCATTGCCTGTATATCTTCCCCAATTCTTTGCGTATAAAATACATTCAGAAAACTGGTAGTACTGTTGGCTATACCTTCATTACGGCTATTTGTTCCGATTACTTTATATGAAGTATTAAGGCTTGCGCCAAACTTGCCTATGCCAACCATATAATTCAGGTAAACAAATCCATCAGTGCTACCTGTACCGCCCTGCATAAGTGATGAATAACGGATACCCTCGTTATTTTTCAGATCGTTTTTTCCTGTTGGAAGTTTAATTCCTGCACCTGCAACTAGTTGTTGCTTAAAGTTACTCTCCAGCTTTTGTAACAGATGGTACCCTGCATAGATGTTTACGTCACCCACTCCGGAAATAGACGAGGTATAGCCATTATACCGCTCGCTATTTGAAACATAAGGTAAAATGGCGTTTATTTCAAGTCTGTTATTGATAAAATACTTGCCTCTAACTTCAACTGAGCGATATAATTCGTAATCGGAAGGATTACCAGCATGATTAGTGATGGGGTTATTCTGGCTACGTGCAGGAATAAAGAAATTTCCACCATTCGGGAACAACGAATGAGATTGTCCATCGTAACCATTAAATGAGCGATACCGATATAACAAACTAATACTGTTCCTATTATAGTATGGCGTAATACCCATAAAACAACCGCAAATATCGCAGGCGAAAATATTGGTGCTAAAAAAAAGGAATGCGATAGCTAATAGCTTACGATTCGCTATAAAAAGTGTTTTTGATAAATTCATTGTCTGTTAATGTTTTTAGAAATGCTTTGATTTGTTCTTTTTCAGCGGCACTTAAAGCGATACCACCTTTAAGCTTTTCATCTAAATTCTTAGCTTGTTTAACGCCGGAGTTATAATGCTCTAATACTTCGTCCAGACTGTAAAAGCGTCCATCGTGCATGTAAGGGAAAGTGTATTCAATATTCCGCAAAGTCGGAACACGAAATGTCCCTAAATCAGCACTTAAGCCTGTAATATTTGCCCGACCTTCATCATTACTCACCAGGTCAAGTCCGTTACTCCGGTAAGAGAAGTCGGTAAACAAAGGCTCAGTGTGGCAGGAGGAGCACTTTTCTTTAAAAAGATTATAACCAGCCAACTCAGTAGCTGTAAATGCAGCTCCTTCATTACGTATTACCTTATCATACTTTGAATTCCCCGATACTAACACAGCTGTAAATTGGGTAATTGACTTCAGCAGTAATTGCGAATTGATTTCTGCAGTGCCAAAAGCCTTTCTGAATAACTCAGGATATGGAGCAGTATTTTTCAAAAAAGCAATTATCGTTGCAATATCGGTACCCATCTCACAAGTATCGGTGATGGCGTTGAGAGGTGAAGTTTCGATATTCTTAACACCTCCATCCCAAAAAAAAGCTTTCTGCCAGACCAGATTAAAGAGTGGAGGCGCATTTCGTTTGCCCTGGCAGTTGTTTACGCCGTGACTAACCTTGTGGTCGAGATTGGCAAATGCGGCAAATTGCTGATGGCAGCTACCACAGGAAACACTTTTATCAGCAGAGAGCCTGGCATCGTAAAACAACTTTTTACCTAAAGTAAAACCAGCATTAGTTAGTATATTGTCTTCGAAATTGTATGCGGGGGCTGGAAAATTAGATGGAATGGTAAACTTAACCAGTGTTTCTCCGGCAATTGCATCATCATCATTTTTGCTGCAGGCATACATTAATGCAATGCTTAGAATAAGCATTGCAAAAACGATTGATTTCTTTGGCATACTAGTTATGAATATGATCCAGGCGAAACAATCCTTTAGCGTAATTGTCTGCTACAACAACTGAGTTTGCACCACCCATTGTGAAGTTTAAGGTTGCAAAACTGATATCCGTTACCCCTGTAAACAAAGAAGCCGCGTTTACGATGAAGTGCATGTTAGGTTTTGCGTCGGTCCTTACCCTTAATGGGTTAGCCGCATTTATTTCGGCTGAGAACGTTCTAATGGTATTATTTGGGTCTAGAACGCCTCCGATATGGAACGTTAAGGCTTTCCCGGTTGCGGTAGAAAGGGGCGACGTACCTTCCAGTTTAACGAATATGTAACCGCTGTTCCATGTCCAGAACATCCCGTTGATGGGATCTAAAGCACCTGTTTGGGCACCAGCAAAGTTGCGTGCATAATCTACGCCAATAGTATATTCTATCCTGGTATAATCACCAGTTGGTACATCAGTAAGGGTAATAGTTTTTGATGTGCTTTTTGATTCGTCAATCAGGAAATAGCTTTCTGGTATTAAATAGCTTGTGCCATCTGCTTTAGTTAATTTGATATTACTGACATAATATTTAAAAGTGGAGATACTAAAATCTTCACCTTTGGCATTTTTGTATCTCGTGGTGTTTAAGGACAGCGCAGCGCCATTAACCTGATGTTCAAACTCAATGGTAAAACTCGATTTAGTGTCGGCTGTGACGGCATCATCATTTTTTTTGCATGATGAGAGCATAATAATAGGGCATAGCAATGCCAGGAGGTATTGTGATAATTTCATTATTTCGAAAATTGGATAAGTAAAAAGTAAGCCTGTACAACGTCAAAACTTATGGTTTGAAAGAATTAACGGCACAGATCGTTTTTGCTCAGCTTCGAGTAACTACAATATGCTTTAATTGCATCATATTTAACGAGCTAAACTGTTCGACAGCAAAACCGTCGCTTGAAAAATTACTTAAACCGTTTTCGGAGGATGAAAGACAGATGCAGAAAGGTCTTTTACTGGTTTTTCCAGGTAACCCGTTTCTGTTTTAATGATAAAATATGGGAGTTGATGGTTGACTGCTAAAGATTGAAATTTCGGTTCAGCCTCTGCAACACGTCTAAGACTTTCCTGGGCTTGTTTATTTTTCGACTCTAAATCTTTTAGCTTTTTAGCGAGGAAACACTGCCCGTCGCAATGCAATTCAGGATGTTCTTTATTGATACAAAATACACTGGTAATGTATGCTTTATTCATTTTGTAACCTGAGTATACTACCAATTGCATTGCTCCGTTTGAAACTGAGCAAATGATTAATAAATATATCAGGAGCTTTTTGAACATTGTATTTGCTGCAAAAGTATTAAAGAAATTGATTGCTGCAAAGAAAAAACCCAGAATGCCCCATATTCTTAGATTTTAAATCATAGAAAATAATTTTCATTCCCTGATTCAATTGACTAGGTATTGTAAATTATCCATCATAAAAAAACCGGATGCAGGCGTTCTGCATCCGGTTAGCATGTTCTTGATATGCAAATCTTCGGCTTAACTATGCCTGCAAATCTGCCATTACTGTTTTTATTTTTTCACCGAGTTCATCATTAACTTTCGCGAAATCTCCTCTATCGGATAAAGGGGCATTAACGCTACAGTAAAATTTGATTTTGGGTTCGGTACCACTCGGACGTGCCGACACGATGCTACCATCTTCTGTAATAAACTGCAAAACATCAGAGGTTGGATAATCCAGTTTAGTTACTTTGCCAGTAGCTAAATCCGTTTCCTGACCTAATTCATAATCCTTTAGTACCGAAACTTTTGAGCCACCTAAAGTTGCTGGCGGATTCTCGCGGAATTTCACCATCATGGCTTTAATTTCTTCTGCGCCAGATTTACCCTTTTTGGTAAGTGATACCAGATCTTCTTTGTAAATGCCATATTCTACATACATATCTAATAAAGCATTGTACAAACTTGCGCCTTTATCTTTATAATAAGCAGTCATTTCCGAAATAAAAGCAGCAGAAACAACAGCATCTTTATCGCGCACTAAATCCCCGATGAGATAACCATAACTTTCTTCGCCACCTCCGATGAAATACTTTTTACCTTCAAGCTCAGTCATTAACTGTCCGATATATTTAAATCCTGTTAAGGTATTGTAATAGGTAACGTTCTTTTTCTTCGCAATTTCTTCGATCAGGTTTGAGGTTACTATTGTTTTAACAATAAACTGATTACCATCTAGTTTGCCACTTTCCTGCCATGCAGATAACAGATAGTTAATTAATAAACTTCCTGTCTGGTTGCCATTTAGCAGAACCCACTCACCAGCATTATCTTTTACGGCGATACCCACACGGTCAGCGTCCGGGTCGGTAGCTAGCACCAAATCAGCATCAATTTCTTTCGCTTTATTCATTGCCAGGGTTAAAGCATCTTTTTCCTCGGGGTTAGGATAAACCACTGTTGGAAAATTACCATCAGGTTTACTTTGTTCTTCAACAACAGTAACGTTGGTGAAACCAAACTGCTCCAGTGCTTTAGGAACCAATGTGATACCAGTACCATGGATAGGAGAGTATACAATTTTAAGATCATGCTGTCTTTTTATTGCTTCAGGAGAAATTGAAAGGGCAGTAATACCATCCAGATAAAGTTTATCCACCTCCTGGCCAATCAGTTCCACATTTGCATCAACGCGGTCGAATTTAACGTCATCGATGCTTTTAATTTTATTTACTTCGTCAATTACTAATTTATCGTCTGGAGAAGTAAACTGACCACCATCGGCACCATAGGCTTTATAACCGTTATATTCTTTTGGGTTGTGTGAGGCAGTTAACATCACCCCACTTTTACAACCGAAATGGCGAACAGCAAAAGATAATTCAGGTGTAGGTCTTAATTCTTCGAAAAAATAAACATGGATTCCATTTGCAGAGAATACATCGGCTGTAATTTTAGCAAAGTAATCAGAATTATTACGGCTATCATGTGCAATGGCAACACTGATTTTTTCATTAGGGTATTTATTGTTCAGGTAATTTGCCAATCCCTGGGTTGCTGTTCCGATGGTATATTTGTTAATCCGGTTAGAGCCTGCACCCATAATACCGCGTAAACCGCCGGTTCCAAACTCCAGGCTTCTGTAAAAAGCGTCTGTAAGTTCGGTAGTTGCATCTTTATCTACTAATTCCTGGATTTCTGACTTCGTTTTCTCATCGTAATTTCCACTTAGCCATTGATTAATGGTGGCCTGTGTTGATTGGTCAATTGATTGCATTGAGCTTTATGTTTTAAATTTAATATCTGGTGTTGAACAATATTTATGCTTTGAAGTTTGGCAGCATGAAAATAATTTCAGTCTGTCCAAATTTTATTTTGTTGAGGATGTTGCTTTTAAGTTGCTTTTGTTTATTTTCACGCCCCGATACAATAATAAAGAAAATCCAGTATTAAAGTGATGCTATTGTAACTTTTTCAAAATAGTTATAAAAATTTTCTCAACGGCGTATCATTGCGGGTAATAACCAAAAAATAATCAGATGATGTGACCTGATTTTTCAGTAACTGAGAAATCGTAATAGCTCATCACCATTAAAAAACAATAAGCAAGAAATGAAAATTTTAAAATTTGGGGGTACTTCTGTAGGTAGTCCTGAGCGCATGACGAAATTATTGGATATTATTAATCCAAATGAAGAGCAGATTGTGGTATTGTCAGCCGTGTCTGGCACCACAAATAGTTTAGTAGAAATTGCAAATTATTTTTTAGCTGGAGATAAGAAGAAGGGTAGTGTTGCGGTTGAAAATCTATATACAAAATATAAAGATTTTGTTGTCGAATTATTACCATCGGCAGAATTTCAGGAACAAGGTAACGAAGTTATTGATTATCATTTCGGATTTTTAGCCGGATTGGCAAACGACATTTTCACACCTATTGAAGAAAAGGTTGTTTTGGCACAAGGTGAGTTACTATCAACGACATTATATCACATTTATTTGAAATCCATAGGCGTGCAATCGGTCTTGTTACCCGCGCTTGATTTTATGAAAACTGATGAGGATAATGAACCCGATATTCCATTCACCACAAAACACTTAACTCCGCTGTTGGAGCAATATCAAGACAATAAGCTTTTCATTACGCAAGGTTTCATTTGCCGCAATAGCTTTGGTGAAGTGGATAACTTACGTCGTGGAGGTAGTGATTATACCGCATCTTTACTAGGTGCTGCAATTTTAGCGGAAGAAGTTCAAATATGGACTGACATAGACGGTATGCACAATAATGACCCAAGAATAGTAAAAGGTACCAAACCTATCGCGCAACTTTCGTTTGATGAGGCTGCTGAATTGGCTTATTTCGGTGCAAAAATTTTACACCCGCAGTCAGTTTTCCCTGCACAAAAATATAAAATCCCTGTCCGTTTATTAAATACGATGGAGCCAACCGCTGCTGGTACTTTAATTACACACGACAGTGAAAGAGGTAAAATTAAGTCTATAGCAGCAAAAGATGGCATTACAGCTATCCGGATTCAATCGAGCAGGATGTTGTTAGCCTACGGATTCCTGCGTCGTGTATTCGAGGTATTTGAGCGTTATAAAACACCTATTGACATGATTACCACCTCAGAGGTGGCTGTTTCTTTAACAATTGATGAAACGGGAAATCTGTCGAAAATTATTGAGGAATTAGAAAGTTTTGGAACTGTTGAGGTTGATACTAATCATAGCATCGTATGCGTTGTAGGTGATTTCGGATCAGAGAAACATGGCTTTGCAAGCAGGGTTTTAGAGGGATTAAAGCACATTCCAATCCGAATGATCTCGTATGGCGGAAGTAATTATAATGTGTCCCTTCTGATTTTAAGCGAATACAAAACTGAAGCTTTGCGAAGCCTACACAACCGTTTATTCGAATAGTAAATAAAATGCACCAATTATTACCATTAAGCCAATCAGGAAATGACAAGCCAGGAAGCCAGATGGTAATAACTGGTTTTTATATTTCTTGTAGGAATTTAATAATCCAAGGGAAATAATCAGTATAATAAATAGGGCTGCTACTATTTTCATTTTTTAATAAATAAAAGGAATAATACAATCAGGATCAAAACGATCAGAAACCGGATTTTTCCATTGAATTGTTTTTGTGTAATTCTTCCATTCTTTAAGTCGAGGTAGTTACCAACGTAGACCAGCCCAAAAAATAGAATTAAAAATATAATAAGGAATTTGAACATGTTTGCCGATAAAGATATATCAAAGTTTGACAATATAGAAACGCCATTTTACTATTACGATACAGATTTGCTTCAGCAAACTTTAAGCACTTGTGCTGAAGCTGCTGCTCCTTATCATTTCCATATCCACTATGCTTTAAAAGCAAACTTTAATGCCGTTTTGCTTGAACAGATCAAAACCATCGGTTTTGGTGCAGATTGCGTAAGTGCCGGAGAAGTGAGGAGGGCTGTAGAGGTTGGTTTCGACAATAAAAAAATAGTTTTCGCTGGCGTTGGAAAATCTGACAAAGAGATAAATGAAGCGTTGGATCTGGATATATTCTGCTTCAACGTAGAATCCATTCAGGAACTGGAGGTTTTAAACGAACTTGCAGCAGCTAAAGGTAAAATAGCTCAGGTAGCTATCCGTATCAATCCGAATGTTGATGCACATACACACCACAACATTACTACTGGTTTAGATGAAAATAAATTCGGCATTAACTCCTGGGACTTACCCGAGTGTGCTGATACCCTGAAAGAATCATCAAACCTTAAGTTTATTGGAATCCATTTCCATATAGGTTCTCAGATCACTAACCTTGATGTATACAAAAACCTTTGTGTTAGGGTAAATGAATTTTGTACCTGGTTTGAGGATAAAGGTTTTATCGTTCAGGTTTTAAACGTAGGCGGAGGTTTAGGTATCGACTACTACAATCCTGACCATCAGATTCCTGACTTTAAATCTTACTTTAAAATATTTAAAGAATTTTTGGAAATTAAACCTAACCAGGAAGTTCATTTTGAATTGGGTAGAGCATTAGTTGGCCAATCAGCATCATTAATTACCAGAGCGTTATATATCAAGAATGGTAAAAAGAAGAACTTTGTGATTTTAGATGCGGGCATGACGGAATTAATGCGACCGGCATTATATCAGGCCTACCATAAGATTCAGAATCTGTCACAAATCTCAGGTCCAGAATCTCAGGCTTTGATTAAATATGATATTGTGGGTCCAATTTGTGAAAGTACAGACTGCTTCGGCAAAGAAGTTGAGCAGCCGGAATCATTCAGGGGAGATATTTTCGCTATTCGCAGTGCCGGCGCTTACGGCGAGGTTATGGCATCAAAATACAATCTAAGAGACGCAATTAGATCAGTTTACAGTAATGAGATTTAATTACTGCTACAAATGTGAAAGCCTGACTATTAAAGAATAGTCAGGCTTTTTTATGGGCTCAGTTTTCGCTAAATAAATCTATTACCAAAGCGTGATTTCACTTCAGCGACAAATTGTTTAACTTTTTGCTCTTCATTTCTTGGACAAACCATCAGCATATTGTTATTTTCTACAACAATATAATCGTGTAATCCATTTAAAATAACCAGTTTATCTTTCGGTACATTTACCATACAATTAGATGAATCAAACATGATCACTTGCTCTGAAGGTATTACTGCATTGCCGACATAATCTTTATCTGCCATCTCATATATAGATGCCCAGGTTCCTAAATCAGACCAGCCAAAGTCAGCGGGAAGTACATAAACATTATCGGCTTTTTCCATTATACCGAAGTCGATAGAAATGTTGGTACACTGCAGATAGGCGTTATTGATAAACTCTTTCTCACTGCCAGTATTTAATTCAGATTTTCCGACATTGAATATCTCGTACATATCCGGAAGATGTTTTTCAAAAGCTTTAAGTATTGACCTTGATGACCAAATAAAAATTCCTGCGTTCCATAGAAAATCGCCACTCTGGATAAACGACTTTGCCAAATCAAGATTTGGCTTCTCGGTAAAGGTTTTAACTTTATGTAAATCGGTATCTGTATTCAACACATACTCGGTATGCTGAATATAGCCATATCCCGTGTCAGGTCTGTTCGGCTTTATACCTAGCGTAATCAGGCAATCGTTTTTCGATGCGGCATTCAGTGACTGCTGTATTGAATCGATAAACCCATCAATGTTGGCAATAGTATGGTCGGATGGTGCAACAACAATTGTTGCATTCGGATTTAACTCATGTATTTTAAGACTACCGTAGGCAATACAGGGAGCAGTATTACGCATAAGCGGTTCGGCCAGTATTTGATTGTTACTTAGTTCTGGCAGTTGCTCTTTTATTAAACCTGAATAAATCTCATTGGTAACAATAAAAATATTTTCTGGCGGGCAGATTTTCAAAAACCTTTCATAGGTACTTTGAATTAATGTTTTTCCTACCCCGAAGAAATCAATAAACTGTTTTGGATATTCGGTTCTGCTCACTGGCCAAAAACGGCTTCCAACGCCGCCGGCCATGATAAGTGCGTAATAATCTTTATTCATTTTAGGTTTTAAAATTACACTATACCTTCGTTTAGCAGGTCGTGTAAATGGATGATGCCAAAGTAAGTATTTTGTTTGAGAACTAGCAATTGGGTAATATTATTTTGTTTAATGATATCGAGTGCATCAACCGCAAGTGCATCATACTGCACACTTTTAGGTGATTTCCCCATAATATCACTTGCAGTTAAATTGGCTATTGAACCATTATTTTCCAGCATACGCCTAATATCCCCATCGGTAACTACTCCAATTACCTGCCGGCTTTCATCTACAACAGCAACAGCACCCAAACGGTTTTTACTAATTTCGATCAATACATCTTTTACTGGTGCTGATGCAGAGATTGATGGTTTTTCATTCAGAGCAGCCAAATCTTTGGCTCTCAGATAAAGTTTTTTACCTAAAGAGCCCCCGGGATGGTATTTTGCAAAATCGGCTTCATTAAATTCACGGCATTCAAGCAAACAAATGGCGAGTGCATCACCCATTGCCAACTGAGCAGTTGTGCTTGTTGTAGGGGCAAGATTATGTGGGCAAGCCTCTTTCTCGAATGAAGTATTTAATACAATATCAGATTGTTCAGCAAGAAAGGATTTAACCTCACCAACCATTCCGATCAGTTTATTTTCCGCTGCTTTAAGTAGCGGAATCAAAACTTTGATTTCTGGTGTGTTACCGCTTTTAGAGAGACAGATAATTACATCGTTACGCTGTATCATACCTAAATCACCATGTATGGCATCGGCGGCATGCATAAAAATTGCTGGCGTACCGGTAGAATTAAAAGTGGCGACAATTTTTTGTGCGATAATGGCACTTTTTCCAATGCCGGTTACAATGACTCTTCCATCGCACGATAAAATGGTGCGTACTGCTTTTTCAAAATCATCATTTAGATTTTTGGCGACATTCAAAATTGCTGCTGCCTCTAGCTCCAAAGTGCCTATAGCTGACTGTATTATTGATTTTTTACTTTTCAAAGAGAAAAAAAATGTTTTGTGATACTTGAATTTCTTGTAAAATTATGTTATTTTGGATAGAAAAATAGCATCGCATATTTTATTACACAAAATGGACGTGAAAAAGTCGTTATTTGATAACCTGCAAAATTTCTTTGGGTTTGATAATTTCAAAGGTGATCAAGAGTCGATCATTACAAATATTTTAGAGGGCAACAACACGTTTGTGATTATGCCAACGGGCGGAGGGAAGTCTATTTGCTATCAACTACCTGCTTTAATGAGTGACGGAACTGCAATAGTGATTTCACCATTAATTGCGCTGATGAAGAATCAGGTAGATCAGTTAAGGGCCTTCGGTGGTAGTGACAGCATTGCTCATTTTCTTAATTCGTCTTTAAACAAATCCGAAATTACTCAAGTTAAGTCTGATCTTTTAAGCGGTCAAACCAAATTACTTTATGTAGCGCCTGAGTCTCTTGCGAAACAGGAAAATATAGAATTTCTCAATCTGATTAAAATCTCATTTGTTGCAGTCGATGAGGCGCACTGTATTTCAGAGTGGGGACACGATTTCAGGCCGGAATACCGGAAAATAAAACAGGTGATTGGAGGATTAGGAAACAATATTCCGATAATCGCTTTAACAGCTACCGCAACACCAAAGGTGCAGCAAGACATCATGAAAAATCTTGGAATGAGTGAGGCTACCTTATTTAAGTCGTCATTTAACAGACCGAATTTATTCTATGAGATCCGCCCCAAGCGAGACATCACAAAAGAAATTATAAAATATATTAAATCTAATCCTGGTAAATCTGGCATTATTTATTGCCTAAGTCGCAAAAAAGTTGAGGAAGTTGCCGAGGCATTAAATCTCAACGGAATTAGTGCCTTGCCTTATCATGCAGGTTTGGAGCCTAAAGTAAGAGCAGAAACCCAGGACAGGTTTTTAATGGAAGATGCTGAGGTTATTGTCGCTACAATTGCTTTTGGAATGGGAATTGATAAACCTGATGTTCGTTTTGTGATCCACCATGATGTTCCGAAGAGTATGGAAGGCTATTACCAGGAGACTGGCAGGGCTGGCCGTGATGGTGGGGAAGGTGTATGTATTGCTTTTTATTCTCAAAAAGATGTAGATAAACTTGCCAAATTCATGAAAGATAAGCCGGTTTCAGAACGCGAAATCGGGACTCAGATCCTTAAAGAAGTAATCGATTATGCTGAGTCAGGTGTGTGCCGCCGTAAGCAAATCCTTCATTATTTCGGTGAAAACTTTAATGAAACAGGCTGTAACTGCATGTGCGATAATTGCAAGAAACCGAAAAAGCAATTTGAAGCCGAAGAACAGCTATCTGTACTGCTGAAGTTTATTGAGACTACAGGAGAGAAATTTGATGATGCACATCTGCTGAATGTATTTTTAGGTTTGGAAACTGCGCAGACTATCGCCTACGAGCATAGCAAAGTTCCGGAATTTGGAATTGGCAAAGGTGAGGGTGAATTATTATGGAAATCGGTTATCCGTCAAGCCGTTTTAAACAACTATCTGTATAAAGACATTGATAATTACGGACTCTTAAAGTTAACCAAACAGGGGAGAGATTTTATAGTTAATCCTTATAGTTTGAAGTTTATTCTAAATGAACCTATAGGCGACGGAGTAGAGGAAGATGAAGATGATGCCAAACAGGGTACCGGTGCATTGGATACTCATTTGCTCCAGTTACTTAAAGATCTGAGAAAGAAAATTGCAAAGCAGAAAAGTGTTCCGCCATTTGTTGTTTTTCAGGATCCATCGCTAGAAGAAATGTGTACGCATTATCCCATCACTATGGAAGAGTTACGCCAGATTTCTGGAGTGGGCTCTGGTAAAGCAATGAAGTTTGGCGGACCGTTTATTGAGCTGATAAAAAAATATGTTGAAGATAATGACGTTGAGCGACCTATAGACCTGATCATTAAAACTCAGGCAAATAAATCGCAAATGAAAGTATCTATCATTCAAAATATTGACCGGCAGATTGGTTTAGAAGATATTGCTGATTCAAAAGGCATTACTTACGAAGAGATCCTAAAGGAGGTTGAGTCAATTGTAAATTCAGGAACAAAGCTTAATCTCAATTATTTTATCGATGAAGTAATTGACGATGACAGACAAGACGAGGTATTCGATTATTTCCGGGCTGCCGAAAGCGACTCTATCGATGATGCCTTAAATGAACTTGGCGAAACTGATTACACCCGTGAAGAAATTCAATTGATGAGAATTAAATTCATGTCGGAATTAGGAAACTAACATTAGATTTAAGAGGATAGATATTAGATTTTAGACTGCCGAAGTTTAATATCTGATATCTCATTTTTCAAATCTCAAATTGCAACTATGCTTAACTATTTAGATAAAATAAAAAATACAGAATCAGGAAATTTCTTTTTGATGGCTGGCCCATGTGCCATTGAGGGTGAAGATATAGCCATGCGCATTGCAGAGAAAATCATAACAATTACTGATAAGCTTCAAATTCCATATATTTTTAAAGGCTCGTACCGCAAGGCAAACCGAAGTAAAGGGAGTTCTTTTACAGGTATTGGAGATGAGAAAGCGTTACGTATTTTAGAGCGTATTGGGCGGGAGTTTGGCGTACCAACCGTAACAGACATTCATGAAAGTGACGAGGCCGCTATGGCGGCCGCTTACGTAGATGTATTGCAGATTCCGGCTTTCCTTTGTCGCCAAACTGATTTATTAATCGCAGCAGCGCAAACAGGAAAAGTTGTCAATGTAAAAAAAGGTCAGTTTCTTTCAGCCGGATCGATGAAATTTGCAGTGGAGAAAATTAAAGAGGCGGGAAACAATAAAGTTATTTTAACTGACCGGGGGAATACCTTCGGCTACCAGGACCTGATCGTTGATTATCGTGGTTTACCGGAGATGCAAGGTTTTGGTGTTCCTGTGGTAATGGATTGTACACATTCCTTGCAACAGCCTAATCAAAGTAGCGGTGTTACAGGCGGTAAACCAGAACTGATATCTACCATTGCTAAAGCTGCAATTGCAGTTGGTGCAGATGGCTTATTCATCGAAACACACCCGGATCCCGCAAACGCAAAATCTGATGGCGCTAATATGTTACATTTGGATTTGCTGGAAGAAACATTGAGCAAACTAATTCGCATCAGACAAGCGATAATATAAAGTTTCTATCTCAAAAGTATCTCCCGGAGTCAACCTTGTAACATCACTGCATTTGACCAGAGAAATACTTTTGAGATCTATACCGTGTTCCTATATTTTTGTAATCACAAATGATGTTCTGCGGTTATTCTTTCTTCCTATCTCAGTCTTATTATCTGCAACCGGCTTGTTGGCGCCAAATCCTTTAAAAGTAAGTCTCCTCAGGTCAATGCCATTTTTCAGCAAATAATCGTAAACAGCATTTGCCCTGTTTAGCGAAAGCTTTTCGTTGAGTTTTGCGTCGCCGATATTATCTGTATGACCCTGGATTTCGATATTTACAGTTGTATTCTGATTCAAGAAGTCGATTAATAAATTAAGTTCTCTTATTGAAGCGGGGAGCAGGTTGTATTTATTGGTGTCAAAGAAAATATTCCTCAATGTAACATTTCCGCCTGGCTTAATTTTTTCAATGTAAACCTCAATCTGGTAAGGTTTATTAATGTCGCCAGCCTTAAGCTCAAAGTTCTCAGAATAAAATAGGTATCCTTCAGCATTCACGTTAAAAAGATAATCACTTCCAATTGGCATTACAGCTAAAAACTCACCGGTTTCAGGATCAGTATAATCATCAAAAACAGTTTTATTCGTTTTTAGATCTACTACCTGAACATTGCTTTCTATCGTCTTTTTGCTGTCCTTATCGCGAACAATACCTTTGACATAAGAGACCTTCGAAGGTTTTGCTGCCTCAGGAATGCCAAAACTATAAATATCCTGAGCTCCAAAACCATCTTTCAGGTTAGAGGAAAACATTCCTAAATTGCCGTCGGCACTTACAATCAAACCGCTCTCATCATCAAATGAATTTAACGGAAATCCCAGATTAACTGGGGTTGTAAACTTACCGCTATCATCCATTCTACTGAAATAGATGTCTTTATTCCCAAATCCAGGCCAGCCATCAGAAGAGAAGTACAGCGTTTTACCATCGGCATGGAGAAAAGGGGTATTTTCGTCATAAGAGGTGTTGATGTCGGTGCCGAGGTTTATGGCGGGGCCCCACTTTGCATCATCCGTAATGGTGCTTTTCCAGATATCGTATCCACCAGAACCACCTGGACGATTACTGATAAAATACAGTGTTCTGCCATCAGGACTGATTGCAGGTTGCGATTCCCAGTATTCAGAATTAACTGGCTTACCAACATTATACGGTTCCCCCCAGTCGTTACCTTCACGATGGGAAACATATATGTCACACCTGCCTAAACCATCGGGGCGATTGCATCCTGTAAAAAAAAGATATTTTCCATCAGGCGATATGGTTTGAGCACCTTCATTATACCTTGCAGTATTTATTTTGGGCGACAAACGCGTAGCCATTGTCCAGGAATTGTTTTTAAATTGGGAAGTCCAGAAATCTTCATTACCATTTACCTGTCTCGTGAAAACCAGAGTTTCTCCATCAGCCGTTAGCGCTGGAAAATATTCGGCGTCAGTTGTATTTACACCACTTCCCAGGTTAGTTGGGGTGTATTTGAATGGCTTCTTTATTGCCAAAACTGAAAAGTCACAATCCATCAGGTATTTCGTAGCTTTCTTCGCACGGTCTGAAGATGCATCCAAATTCAGGAACTCAGTAAAATGCTGCCTGGCCTTTGCATATTCCTGAGTGGCAAACTCCATCTCCGCGGTTCCAAAAAGTATTTCAGGAGATACATTTTTACTTAAAGCAAGCACTTTTTGAAACGCTTGCTTAGCATCGCTGTATTTTCGTTGCGCTTTGTAAACTCCTGCAAGCAACGCATAGGCATCCTGAAAATGGGGATCTGCTTCAATAGCATTTTTCAGTACCTGCTCTGCAGATGCGTAATCCTGTTTCTGGATAAAAGGATTTGCCCTTTCGAAAAAGTTTAATGCTTTTTTATTAGAAGAATTCTGGGCATTTGTAAAAATACTCAGAAATGTAAGCGATAGAAGACACCAGTATTTCATTACATTAACATTTGGATATCAAAGCTAATGTAAACTATTTACGGAATATTTAAAAATTTGTGTGTTTGTAAAGAAATTTCCCATTTCGGATTAGCCATCACGTAATCAATAATCAGTGGGGTAATCTCCTTTGATTTTGACCATTCGGGCTGCAAATATAGTTTGCATGTCGGAGACACCATTGCAGCGTATTCTTCCGCCCATTTAAAATCACTTTTGTTAAAAACAATTACTTTTAGTTCGTGGGCAAACGGCGTGATATCAGGGCGAGGTGCTTTAAATTTCTTTGGGGATAAACAAATCCAATCCCAATTCCCCGAAAGCGGATAAGCACCAGAAGTTTCAATAAAGGTTAATATGCCGCGTTCTTTAAGGCTGTTTGTTAAATAATCCAGATTGTAAATTAAGGGTTCGCCACCAGTGATGACAACAGCTTTACCAGGAAAGCGGTCCGCGTTTTCAACAATTACATCGGCAGGAGTAAGAGGGTGCATTTCGGCATCCCAGCTTTCTTTCACATCGCACCAGTGGCAGCCTACATCGCATCCACCTAAGCGAATAAAATATGCTGCTTTGCCCGTATTAAATCCTTCGCCTTGTATGGTATAAAACTCTTCCATTAAAGGAAGTAATGTGCCGTCTTCTGGTATGTCTTGTTTCATTTTTGAGGATGCAAATATCTTAAAAAAATATGGTGAAGCGGTTTCTCATTCGAAAATTAATGCAAAGATGAAATAACACTGATATTTAATTGATATTTTAGCTTGATGAAGTGGTTCAAAGCATTAAACAAAGTACAGCTTCCAGGCTCAGGCACAATAAAAATGTCGGATGTAAACGGCAAGCAGTTGTGTATAATAAATGCTGACGGGAAGTTTACCGCTACACAATCTCAGTGTCCGCATGCCGGTGGGCATTTTTCAGGAGGATGGTGCAAAAGCGGTCACCTAGTCTGTCCTGTACATCGTTACGAATACAATTTAACCACCGGAAGAGGAGCAGAGGGACAGGGAGACTATATTGATATCTACCCTACAGAATTACGCAAAGACGGCTTATATGTAGGCTTTGAAGAAAACTGGTGGACTAAATTATGGGGCTAAAAAAAAACGGCCCAATATATTGAACCGTTTTTTATTGCCGAAGTATCGAAGCTTAAGCCCCGGGATTTGCTTTAAGCATAAATCTCTTTTCTGGCCGATGCCAATGTATTTTTAAGCAAGCCCACAATTGTCATTAAACCCACTCCACCGGGAACGGGGGTTATGAAAGACGATATTGGTGCAACATGTTCGAAATCCACATCACCATATAGTTTAAATCCTGATTTGGTTTCTGTCGAAGTTTCGCGGTTGATACCAACATCTATAATAATCGCTCCAGGTTTCACCATATCTGCTGTGATAAAATTCTTTTTACCAATCGCAGCAATAATGATATCAGCCTGCAACACCTGTTCTTTTAAATCTTTTGTACGCGAGTGTGTCAATGTTACCGTACAATTTCCAGGATTAGCGTTGCGAGCCATCAGAATACTCATCGGGCTACCCACAATATTACTTCTACCCACTACAACACAATGCATTCCTGTAGTGTCAATGTTGTATTCTTCAAGCATCAACATAATGCCATAAGGGGTAGCAGGAATAAAGCATGGTAAATTGCGCATCATTCTACCCAGATTCACCGGGTGGAAACCATCAACATCTTTCCGGTGGTCGATCTTTTCAGTGACCTTTTCCGGATCGATATGCTTAGGCAGAGGCAATTGGACGATTAATCCATCAACCTCATCATCCTGGTTAATTTCTTCGATTTTAGCCAATAATTCCGCTTCAGATACTGAATCATCATATCTGTGAAGTGAAGACCGGAAACCAACCTTTTCACAGTTTTTCATTTTGCTGGCCACATAGGTTTCACTGCCACCGTCATTACCTACTAAGATGGCAACCAGGTGGGGCTTCCTGCCACTTTCATTTAAAAATTCTGCAGCTTCTTTTGCGATTTGAACCTTAACCTTTTCAGATACGTATTTACCGTCTAATAATTTCATTCTTATAAAATGTGAGATGCCAGATATTGGTTTGAGATTGTACCTCAGGCATCTCAAATCTAATATCTGCTATCTGATTTAATCTAATTTCAACACTGCCATAAACGCTGATTGGGGAATTTCTACGTTTCCAACCTGACGCATGCGTTTTTTACCTTTTTTCTGTTTCTCCAGTAATTTACGTTTACGGGAAATATCACCACCATAACATTTAGCTGTTACATCTTTACGTAAAGCACTAAGCGTTTCACGGGCGATAACTTTAGCTCCAATAGATGCCTGAATTTTAATCTCGAACTGCTGACGAGGGATTAATTCTCTCAATTTTTCACAAATTTTCTTTCCGAAATCGTAAGCATTACTTCTGTGGATTAGTGATGATAAAGCATCAACCGGTTCATCATTGATTAGCATATCCAAACGAACCAAATCTGACTTTCGGTATCCAATCTGATGGTAATCGAAAGAGGCATAACCCTTTGAAATGGTTTTCAATTTATCATAGAAATCGAATACTATTTCGCCCATTGGCATTTCAAACACCAATTCAACCCTATCAGATGTTAAGTATGATTGATTTACAATTGTTCCCCTTTTCTGAATACAAAGTGACATCACAGGCCCAACAAAATCAGCTTTGGTAATAATGTTAGCTTTGATAAATGGCTCTTCAACCGAATCCAATTTACTTGGATCAGGCAAATCTGAAGGATTATTTACGAAAATTTCATCGCCTTTGGTAGTATGGGCAACGTAAGATACGTTGGGAACGGTGGTGATTACCGTCATGTCAAATTCACGTTCCAAACGTTCCTGAATAATTTCCATGTGCAACATTCCAAGGAATCCACAACGGAAACCAAAGCCCAGAGCAGCAGAACTTTCAGGTTCGAAAACTATTGATGCATCATTTAGCTGCAACTTGTGCATCGCTTCACGAAGCTCTTCAAACTCATCAGTATCAACAGGATAAATCCCCGCGAAAACCATTGGTTTAACCTCTTCAAAACCCTGGATTGCATCTAACGAAGGTCTTGCAGTAGTCGTGATCGTATCACCAACTTTTACTTCCCTGGCTTCTTTAATGCCGGAAATAATGTAACCTACGTCCCCGGTTTTGACCACATTCCGTGGTGCCATATCCAGTTTTAAAATACCAACCTCATCAGCCAGATACTCTTTACCGGTATTGATAAATTTTACTTTGTCGCCTTTTTTGATCTCACCGTTAACCACCTTATAGTAAGCGATAATTCCTCTGAATGAGTTAAAAACGGAGTCAAAAATCAATGCTTGTAAAGGCGCTTCAGGATCGCCAACCGGAGCAGGAACGCGGTCAACAATAGCTTGAATTATATCAGGAATCCCCATACCTGTTTTACCAGATGCAGGAATAATGTCTTCTCGTTTACAACCAATCAAATCAATAATCTGATCCTTTACCTCTTCAGGCATTGCGCCAGGTAAGTCCATTTTATTAAGTATGGGTATAATCTCAAGATCGTGCTCAAGGGCCAGGTATAAGTTGGATATAGTTTGCGCCTGAATACCCTGCGATGCATCAACAATAAGTAATGCCCCTTCACAGGCTGCAATTGAACGTGATACCTCATATGAGAAATCCACGTGTCCGGGAGTATCAATTAAGTTAAAGTTATATTCAATATCTCCAACCTTATAATTCATTTGTATAGCATGACTTTTAATCGTAATGCCTCGCTCACGCTCCAAATCCATGTTATCCAGCAACTGCGCCTGCGCTTCACGCTGCGAAATTGTTGCCGTATATTCTAATAACCTATCTGCCAGGGTACTTTTACCGTGGTCGATATGTGCAATAATGCAAAAATTACGTATATGCTTCATCTTTGCGCAAAGATATGCTTTTTAATGGAATTTGTGGGGCTGAAAATAAAGGTGAATCACCAGTCATTTCCTACTCAGGCGTCTTCTCCATTCCAAACATCATCATCAGCATGTTCAATACTATCATGGATAGGCGCGCTATTCCCTAAGTCTTCGTGGTGATAATTTCGCTCTGGATTTTCTGGAAGTAAGTCATCATGGTTAGGCAAGGCTTTCCTCAGGTGTTCAGGCTTTCTAACTCCTGGCAAATCATCATGAATTACTGATGGCTTCAGAATTCTTTTTTCGGGATATTGATTGTCTTCCATAGGATACGGTTTAACAAAATTCAAGCCATAAATGCTGACAGATCAATATTATGGAAGTGCAGACAAATAAAATTTGATTTACATAAATATAAATTTAGATTTGTCTAAAAATATATTTAGATAAGCTTCCGTCATGAAATACTACTACCTGATACTATTTGCTTTTGTTTGCAACTTGAATGTTAAAGCCCAGGATATTCGCCTGAGCGGGACAGTTACATCTATGGGTCTGCCTATTGCGAATATTAACATCCAATTACCAGCTCTGAAAAAACTTGTGAAATCTGACAATAAAGGTCATTATTATTTTGAAGACTTACCAAAAGGCGAATGGTCGATTGTATTCAGCGGCATTGGTTATCAAAACAGAAAACTGAAACTTGACTTGAACCAGGACACTGTGGTGTTAGATTTAGAAATGATCAATCTCAGTTCGGAACTTGATGAAGTTGTGGTAACTGGCGTTAATCGGGCGACGCAACTTAGAAAAAATCCGGTTCCAATTGCAGTTTTAAATAAATCAGCGATGAATCAGAATATGAATACCAATCTGATTGATGCTATTGTAAAAGGCATTCCCGGCGTTTCGGCAGTAACAACCGGCCCAAATGTCTCCAAACCATTTATCAGGGGGCTGGGCTATAATCGTGTTTTAACACTTTATGATGGCTTAAGGCAAGAGGGGCAGCAATGGGGCGATGAGCATGGAATAGAAGTAGATGAATATGGTATCGCCAGGGTGGAGGTAATAAAAGGGCCTGCTAGTTTAACTTACGGTTCTGACGCGCTGGCAGGCGTAATTAATATGATTCCTGATGTTGCAAATACAGAAAGTGCCAGCCTTGACGGTGATTTCACGTCGAACTACCAATCCAATAATGGAATGTACGGTGCCTCGCTCGGATTAAATTATAATACTGACCACTGGAAATTTTCTGCCCGGGCAACTTCAAAAGCGGCACATAATTATTACAATAAAATTGACAGGTATGTCTATGGTACAGCATTTAAAGAATATAATCTATCAGGAAGTGCCGTCCTGGATCAATCAGGATTTTATTCGAAAACAGCAGTAACATTCTATAACAACTTAATGGAAATTCCTGACGGAAGCAGAGACTCGATAACACGCAGATTTACCGTGCAAACACTTGACGAGGGTGATGACATTAGAAGCAGACCAGTTGTTGGGGATGAGTCGCTTAAAAAATATAGCATTAATCCTCTTCATCAGCATATTCAACATTTCCGCTTATACAACTCAAGCCGGCTGAAATTTCGTAACAGCGATTTGCATTGGCTAATTGGCGGCCAGCAGAGTGTAAGAAAAGAATTCAACCATCCGACTGCTCCTGATCAGGCTGGTTTATATGTGGTACTTAATACCTTAAATTATGATGTAAAATATAATTTGCCAGACTTCTCGGGTTTCGAGAGTACAATTGGTATAAATGGCATGTACCAAACCAACAGGAGTAAATCGGCTACTGATTTTCCAATTCCAGATTATAATCTTTTTGACATCGGTGCATTCTATTTTATAAAAAAAACATTCGATAAACTTGACATATCAGGCGGAGTGAGGGTAGATCGTAGAAACACTTATTGGAATAATTTTTACGTAGGTACGGATCCTGATACCGGATTTGGTAAACAGGTTACATCACAATCAGCAAACAGCAACTTACAATTTCCCTCGTTCGACAAAAGTTACTACGGAATGTCAGGAAGCCTGGGTTTCACTTACAACATTTCAAAAAGGGTTGTCATAAAAGCCAATATAGCCCGCGGATATCGTGCGCCCAACATCACAGAAATCGGGTCTAACGGTCTGGATCCGGGAGCTCATATCGTTTACTTGGGCAACAGAAACTTTAAGCCGGAGTTTAACCTTCAGCAAGACCTGGGCACGATCGCCTATCTCAAAGATCTGGATATTAGCCTTGAAGTTTTTAATAACCATATCCAGAACTATATCTATCAATCACGATTAACTGATGAAAACGGTAATCCGGTAGTAATTGTACCCGGCAATCTGACTTATCAATATCAACAATCAAAAGCCAGGTTGTATGGTACAGAATTTTCAGTAAATCTCCATCCATCTTCACTAAAATGGCTCAGTCTGAATAACAGTATAGCCTACGTAACAGGAATAAATCAAAACAGTGAATTATTGCGACTGCATGGGAGGGATGCCAGGTATTTACCATTTATCCCACCGCTTCAAATTAGATCTGAATTAAAACTGACTGCTCAAAAACAATCTGGATTACTGGATAAACCTTTTATCAAAATGGACGTGGCCATTACTTCCGCTCAGCATAAGTTCTATGCGCTCGACAATACAGAAACCTTCACAAGTGGCTATACGTTGTTTAATGCTGGCATTGGCTCAGCAATCAGGGGCAAGTCTGGTAAACGAATTGCTGAGGTATTTTTTCAGGCCGAAAACATTTTCAATATTGCTTATCAATCCCATTTAAACAGGTTGAAGTATTTTGAGTACTACCAGTCCTCGCCAAATGGCCGGTCAGGGATTTATAATATGGGTAGAAACTTTAGCTTTAAACTGGTTTTGCCGTTTTAAACTGGTAAAGATAGTCGATCCAAAAATTAATCGTTTCTGGATATGGCACAAATCTTTAACTTTACGATATACATTTTCTTATCACTATGGATGAATCATTAAGTGAACAGCGTTTAAATTTCTTACGTCAGTCTTTAGGGCAAATTATTACAAATTCGCCTTCCAACTTTATGAATTGGCTTGCACCGGTTTTAATTAAAGCCGAAAACGGAGTTTTGGCATGTAGATACACTGTTCGACAAGAAATGACAAACCCATACCAGATTCTGCACGGCGGTGTTACAGCAGGGATAATAGATGATTTAATTGGAGCTACTGTTTATACTATGGGTCTAAATGATCGCTATACAACAGTTAGTAACTATATCGACTATTTTGCACCAGCAGCAGAAGGGGATGAAATCATTGCGGAAACAGTAATCGTAAAAAAAGGAAGGATCATATTAAATCTCCAATGTGAGATACATTTGCCTTCGAAAAAGCGTTTAATAGCAAGAGGCTACTCGAACATGTTAAACATAGGTTAAGCTTCCTGAATTTAGTTAAGAATTATTTATTGATTCCTTTAAATTAACAAAACATTCTCATTAATACATTGTTGTAACTTAACCAAAAATATAATGAGCCATGTTAGAAAATTATTCAACCCTGCAATTTATTGTTAGAGGCAAGATCTTCAAGGGATTTTGCATGCGCATTCAAGATGACTTTCATGAAACCTATGCCGTTGTTTTAGATGGTTACCATTCATTCTGTATCTGGCTTGATACGAGATCGGAAAAATGGTGTGCATCCAAAAATGTCGCTATTGAGCCTGATGCTATCGATGAAATTATCAATAGGTTATCTTTGCCAGCCTGAGTACCTAAAAATTCAACCCATTTAATACAACGCCCGTAAAAAAATCCCAGCTTTTAAAGAAGCCGGGATTTTTTTGTGTTCAGGCAAGCTTATTAACCAAAAAACAGGTAGCATATGCCTATAGCAGTACAAACACCTACCAGATCTGCAAGTAACATCGATCCAATGGCATATCTGGTATTTTTGATTTTTACTGACCCGAAATAAACGGCTACCACATAAAAAGTAGTATCAGATGCTCCTTGAAATATTCCGGATAGCCTGCTAGCAAAGGAATCCGCCCCATAGGTTTCCATTGTACTCACCATCATGCCCCTTGCAGCGCCACCACTCAAGGGCCTGATTAAAGCCGTTGGCAGCCCTTCTACAAAACGGGTATCAGTGCCTAAATAAACAAATACGCTCTTTATGGCATTAATTACCACATCAAAAGTACCACTGGTTCGTAGTAAACTTATGGCTACCAGCATCCCTACCAGATAGGGGATAATGTTGATTGCAGTATTGAAACCATCCTTCGCACCATCTATAAATGCATCAAATACATCGATCTTTTTATATAAGGCACCAATTACGATGACGAGAAATATAAATAGGATTAAACCATTACTCAGCAAACCGGAAAATGACTGGATTCCAACAGCATCCAGCGAACGGATGTAGAGTACCAGACTTGCTATGATCAGCGAGAGTCCGAGTATCCAACCGATCACAACAGGTTGAAAAATATTAATTCTTTGTTTGAAGGATACAATGAGCATGGCAGCCATGGTACCCACAAAAGTTACAATCAGACAAGGAATGAATACATCTGTTGGATTGGAAGCATTTTGAGATGCGCGGATGGCAATTACGCTTACGGGAATTAAACTCAATCCGGCTGCATGTAAACACAAAAACATGATCTGCGCATTGGAAGCCATATCCTTTTTAGGATTGAGCTCCTGAAGGCTCTCCATAGCCTTCAACCCAAATGGTGTAGCCGCATTGTCAAGCCCCAATAAATTGGCAGAAAAATTCATAATCATGTGCCCCATTGATGGATGCCCCTTAGGTATATCAGGAAATAGCTTTGAAAAGAACGGACCTACAATTCGTGATAATAAACGAATTCCACCGGCCTTCTCTGCAATACTCATTAATCCCATAAACAATGCTAAAATACCGATGAGTTTCAGGCAAAGTTCAACCGCAACCCAAGAGGTTTGAATCACCCCATCCAGCTTCAATGGATTAGCAGCATCATCAGCCTTACCAATTACCATCCAGTTAAAAATATCAGTTTGCCCGAAGAAAAAGCATTTGATACTTGCTACAACAATAGCTACAATAATAAATCCCGACCAGATCCTGCTTAATGCCATTTAATTTGTTTCGTTTTTATGATTGGTGAAAATAGGTTTTTTAGTTTAATTTCTCGGCATAAATCAAATAGTCAGTTCTTGAAAAGCCTCTCGCCAGTTGTTCCTAAATAAAAAGCGTCCATAATGCGGATATGTAAACCAGCACTATGGACGCTTAACGCTACGTAAAAACCTCGTGATTAATTAAGGCTTATCATCAGTTAATTCAAAACCCCAGGTCTTTCCTTTTTCAGTTGCCGGAATACCATTGGTCATCCAGGCAGGTGCCTTGGCTCCCTTAAGGTAGTAATCAAAAAACTGTTGCTCGCGAATCTGAATATCTTTTCGGTTCTGGCGCTGTACAAGATTATGTGCTTCACCATTATAATTTAACATCCAAACCGGTTTACCTAAACGGCGTAAACCCGTAAACATTTCAATGCCCTGATACCATGGCACAGCACCATCGGCATCGTTTGCCATCACAACCACTGGCGTACTCACCTTTGGAAACATAAACAAGGGAGAGTTCTCAATATAAAGCTCAGGTTTCTCCCAAAGGGTAGCACCGATACGACTTTGTGTTTTTTCATACTGGAACTGCCGGTTCATACCGGTTTCCCAACGAATACCACCATAAGCAGATGTCATATTTGCTACTGGTGCACCAGCCCAGGCGGCCGCATACATGTTGTTTTGCGTAATTAAATACGCAACCTGATAACCTCCCCAGCTCTGACCTTGAATACCAATCTTAGTTCCGTCTACCCAATTATTTTTCTTTAAGCTTTCTACCCCTGAGTTGATATACTCTACTGCCGATTGGCCTGGATGTCCTGCTTCGTAACTGATATCTGGCGCAAAAACAAGATAGCCGTTACTAACAAAAAAAGAAATGTTCAGGCGGGACGGGGTTGGGGCAGGTGCCTGATAACTATATAAGCCATCAGACAACTTCTCGTAAAAATAAGCAATCATCGGATATTTCTTATTTGGGTCGAAATTCTCAGGTTTGTACAAAATGCCTTCCGCCTTATAACCTTTTGGAGTGACCCATTTCACCAATTCTGCAGTGCCCCAATTGTAATTCTTTTGTTGTGGATTTGTATTGGTTAATTTGGTCTCGGTTTTAAAATCGTTGGTTACATATACATTAGGCGATTCAACGTAATTACCTCTATCGTAAATATAAACATCAGCGTCTTTAGCCTTTAGCAAATTAGAGTATTTTGTTTTTCCCATCACTACCAGGTCAGGCGCTTTAACAGAGCCAACGGTAGTTTTATAAAAGCCGTTTTCTTTAGTAGCGTTATTGAAACCATTCAGCCAAACCAGTTCATTCGCTTTCACAAATTTGGTATCTGCATTACGCTCGAAACGGTTTTCCTGCTGAACTCTTTCGTAACGAAATGTGATATTGTTTGCTCTTCCAAAACCGGCAGTAATGTTTTTAGCCGGGCTTTTTCCATCTGGTGAAAAAGACCATATATCATACCTGTCATTCAACAAAACAGCTTTATCGCCTTCTGTCCATGTTGCAATGCCATAAGATCCCGGGAGGTCAGGCACGTCATTATCTTCATCAACAAATTTAACATTCAAACTTTCCGTAAGGGCAACGATTCTGCCATTTGCTACGTTGTAAGTATACCAGTTTGCGGCTTTCCGGTCGAAGTATAAAATGTAATTGCCACCAGGAGATGCCATAGCATTGCCATTCAGACCTGAAATAATCTTTTTCCGTTGTCCGGTTTTGGTGTCTACCAGATAATAATCTTTTGATGTAGAACCACTCCATTGAGATTCAATACGATGTCCGTAATCTGTTGAAGCCAATACCAGGTTAACATCACCTTCTGCTATCAAGCTGGCATCTGGAAGTGTAACATCCGTTAAGGGCACCACTTTAGGATCACTGCTGAACACATCGATTACTGAAAGATAACTTTTTTTACTGTCGCGCTCTGCATTCTTTAGCTGCATGGGCTGAAGATAATCATCTTTGTAGTTCCACACATCAACCTTTGCCACCTCGAAATCAACTATCGTAGTATCTTTCGGCTTTTTTACAGGAGCAATTCCAAAGAAAAGTTTCTTTCCATCCTTACTGAAATTCACTCTGCCATCTCCACTTACCGACCACTTTGAAGGTAACCCCGGCATATCAAAATCAACCAGAATCTGTGCCGTATCTAAACTTAAAGAGTTGTAGTAAATATTATAGTTTTTAATCTCCTGCTTCTCAGGATCCTGTTCACCAACAAAAGCTAAATGTTCGCTATCCTCATCAAAAGTGAAACTTCTAAAGGTTCCTTTGCCTTTAATTAAAGTTTTTAAAGTGCCTTTTTCTGTATTCAATAGAAATACACCCTGAGGCGCCAGCTTATCTTTTTTCGAACCGCTGCAGGAAAATACAAGTTGTTTGCCGTCTTTACTGAAAGCATATTCAGTAACAAACTTGTAGGTTTTGTCTATTCCAGTAGTCAGATTCTTAACGATAAGATCGGTTCCTTCTTCTGATTTTCCTTTTGCAGCAGGTTCGTCGTCTGCAAAATCAGATATGCCATCTTTTTTATCCGCTGGTTTTACATTTTTCCTTGCTGTATCTGGTTTATCCGTCAGATAAGCCAGTACGCCAGCGCCTTCCTCCGGAAATTTAAAAGATTTTACTCTCGGAAACTTTGAAACCAATCCCGAATTCAGGTTAACAAGCCCTAATGAATCTTTTGGCATTTCATCTGGCTTTCTTTTTTTTATCCTCGCCTGACGCAGGTCTTTATTAAAAGGACGGATATTAAAAGCAGCAAATTTAGAATCATTACTAAATTGCGCATTCATTCCCCTTGCGATATTAATCTTCGCATTAGTCTTCAGGTTGCTGATGTACAATTGTGCATCGCCTTCCTGCTGTATAACGCCATACATGGCCCACTGACCATTATTTGATAATTGCTTGCTTCCTACCGATTCCCAGGTATCATAAACGCTATGATCCAGAGGTTTTTTTTGTGCGTAGGCAAAAGTGACAACGAAAAGCAGAATAACTGTTAGTCTTTTTTGCATTTTGGAATGTAAATTAATTTGTTGGTGAAGTTCTAATCGTCTAAAATTGGAATTTTTTGGCTTATTTAAAAACTTGTATGCCAAATATTACAATAAACCGCCAGGGCAAGCTATTCGAGGGGATGTAAAGCAAAGAAGCCACGACTGTTAAACAATCGTGGCTTCTATTCAATTTTAATAGTGGAATTATTTTTTAGCTTGCTGCTGCTGACGCATATAATCATCTAAACGCTGTTGGAATTTAGATTTTTTCTTTTTTTCATCAGCTGGTCTTGCTTTATTTTGTTGAATTAAAGCATGAATCTTATCGTCATCAACCATTTTACGAATTAAAATCTGCTGACCGAATGTCATTAAATTCGCCAGGAAATAGTAGTAGTTCAATCCTGATGGATAACTATTTAAAACACCAAGAAAAATAACCGGCATAATGTAACCGATATACTTCATCTGACCGGTAGCACCAGATGTCTGGTTGTTGAAATAGGTCATGATTAATGTCGAAATCGTCATCAATACGCACATCAAACTTAAGTGATCACCGATAAAAGGTAGCTTCACACCAAACTTGATGAATTCGTCGTAAGTTGATAGATCTTTCATCCACAAGAAACTTTCTCCGCGCAACTCAAACAGGTTAGGAAAAAAGAAGAAGAAAGCCATTACGAGTGGCAACTGTAATACCATAGGCAAACAACCACCAAGCGGATTTACACCAGCTTTTTTATATAATTTCAAATATTCCTGCTGAACAAGGGTTTGATTATCTTCACCTACCTTAGCTTTGATTTCATCCATTTCCGGCTTCAAAACTCTCATTTTGGCCATAGACAGGTAAGATTTGTAAGTTAACGGAGACAATGCAACCTTTAACAAAATCGTTAATACCAAAATGATTAAACCGAAGTTCCAGCCGAAATTGTTAAGGAAATTAAAAACAGGCAATACGATAAAACGATTGATGTATTTTAATGGCCAGTAACCAAGATCAACCTGTTTTTCCAAATCATAACCCTGATCCTTTAACGCAGAAAATTTATTGGTTCCAAAGTAAAATTCCATGTCATAGCTTTGGTTTGCAGCGTGTGCATAGGCCAATTCCATGTTAGCATCATAAAACTTCACCTGTCCGGGAGCAGTCGGGATTTTAACTTCCAGACTTCCCTTATCAAAACCTTGTTTAGAAATTAAAGATGCCGAGAAAAAATGCTGTTTAAAGGAAAACCACTGTATTTTACCTTTGGTAAGTTCTTCTTTCTCATCCTTAGAAACACTCAGGTGGTCTACATCTCCATCAACATACTTGTAATATGGTGCTGAATATCTGTGTTCACTCTCGATCGACTTTTCTTGCTGTAATAATACCGTAGACCAGTTTAAATTAACCGCATTACCTGCTATCACTTGCTGAAGGCCAACCAGATTGATTTTGAAATCAACCTTGTTACTCAAGCCTTTCAAACTATAAACATATTCAATATACGCATTGGCACCGTAATCGGCACGCATTGTAACAGTATTACCAGCTTTAACTGGTTTAAAATACAAATCATTTGTATTGATTACTTTACCTGCTCCATTTAAAGTCAACCCAAATTTATTGGCTTCACCATCAAACAAGATTAAGGGTTTACCCGCAAATGTTTTCTGACCTTTAACTTCAACAGATGAAATTCTACCGCCCTTGTTGCTGAGGTTAATCAATAAATTTTCGTTTTCGAGTACGGTGTTGGTACTTGTACCGGCTAAAGCAGTGCCAAACGGACCTTTTAGTGCCAGAGAGTCAACTGTTGGAACCGTAGCGATAGTTTTAGCGGCAGTAGTATCTTTAACAACTGGTGCTATACCAGCCTTTTTTAAAGAGTCTTGGTGCTCAATTTCGCGGGCTTTTTTCATTTCGGCCTCGCTTGGCCTAAAAAAGTAGAATGATCCTGCCAATATGATCATAATCAGGAACATTCCTGTAAAGGTATTTCTATCCATTATATTTATTTGTACTGCTTTTAATTTGTTTTCTTTTTCGCATACTCCATTGCAGCGGCGACAAATTTAACAAAAAGTGGGTGAGGATTAGCAACTGTTGACTTTAATTCTGGGTGAAACTGCCCGCCAACAAAAAACGGGTGATTTTTAAGTTCAACTATTTCAACCAGGTTGGTTTGCGGATTAATTCCTGAAGCAACCATTCCTGCTTCTTCGTATTGTTTGAGATAAGCATTATTGAATTCATAACGGTGACGGTGACGCTCATTAATATGTTGTTTACCATATATCGCAAACGCCTTTGATCCCTTTTTAATGTCGCAAGGATAAGAACCTAAACGCATGGTACCGCCCATATTTACAATACTCTTTTGTTCTTCCATCATATTGATCACAGGGTTTGCAGCCTCAGGATCAATCTCGGTAGTATGTGCGCCTTTTAAGCCCAGCACATTACGTCCGTATTCAATCACCGCACATTGCATTCCTAAACAGATACCAAAGAAGGGAACATTATTCTCTCTTACGTATTTAATGGTATCAATTTTACCTTCAATTCCACGGCTTCCGAAACCAGGGGCAACTAATACGCCCTGTAAATGTCCAAGCTTTTCTTTCACATTATCCGGAAAAATACTTTCCGAGTGTATATACTCCACCTTTACTTTACATTCGTTTTTAGAACCTGCATGAACAAATGATTCAATAATTGACTTATAAGCATCAGGTAATTCTACATATTTACCAACCAAGCCGATTTTAACTTCGGCAGTTGGATTTTTTAAGCGACCAAGAAAATCTTTCCAGCTTTCCATGTCCGGATCGTTTTTAGTTGGCAGCTTTAATTTTGCTAAAACAGTTTTATCTAATTGTTCTTTTAACATTAACAATGGCACATCATAAATAGTGGATGCATCCATCGATTCGACTACCGCATTAATGTTAACGTTACAAAATAATGCTATTTTTTTTCTAAGGTCTGGGCCAAGGTGGTGTTCCGTTCTGCAAACCAGAATATCTGGTTGAATTCCATATTCAAGTAAAGCTTTTACTGAGTGCTGTGTAGGCTTCGTTTTTAATTCGCCAGCGGCCGCCAGGTATGGTACTAATGTGAGGTGAATAACAATTGCATTTGAACTTCCTTCCTCCCATTTGAACTGCCTAACCGCTTCAATAAAAGGTAAGGATTCAATATCGCCAACAGTACCGCCAAGCTCCGTAATCACAATATCGTAATCTCCGCTTTCACCTAAAATGCGCATGTTACGTTTAATCTCATCTGTAATATGAGGAACCACCTGCACTGTTTTACCCAGATATTCGCCTTTACGTTCTTTTTGAATTACGTTTTGATAAATACGGCCTGTTGTAATATTATTGGCTTGTGATGTTGGAACGTTTAGGAAACGCTCATAATGACCAAGATCTAAATCTGTTTCTGCACCATCTTCCGTAACAAAACATTCGCCGTGTTCATATGGATTTAATGTTCCGGGATCGATATTAATGTACGGATCGAATTTTTGAATGGTTACACGGTAGCCCCGTGCCTGTAAAAGTTTAGCTAAAGATGCGGATATGATGCCCTTACCTAAAGAGGAAGTAACACCGCCCGTAACAAAAATATACTTAGTCATGATTTTGATTTTTTACAGCAAAAGTGTTCTTATTGCTGCTTTTTGTACGGGATACAAAGGTAGGAAAATTAGTTGTTTCTGCTCTGGTAAAATGAAGATTATTAAAAAATGATAATGCAATGTGATTCAGGATAATAACATATCTGATAACCCAAAATCGTAAAATCAGGAGTTATTTAGTTCAATTCAAACGGGGCATCAACGCATTTTAAAGGCTAAACCTGGCCTTTCGGTTCATTTTCTGGCTCTAAGCAGATGACTCCGTTTTCTTAAACAAAATACCCCAGTAAAGCTTGTTAACAAAAACAGATAAAACACCTGGCTATCCAGAGGGCACTGATAAACTTTAGAATTATTGAAGTAAACGCGTACACCTAACTGGAATGCATTGTCAATGTACTCTGCCTGGCAACTCCCGCCCTGAGGAACAGAACGTGCGACAACATCGCTGGTTAATACAAATAAGTCTGTTCCCGATGTACAAGATGCAGGGCTGGTATATTGAAAATAATAGGGCTCATCGAATTTCTCAGGGTTACTCGTTCCGATGTTAATTTGGTGTGTATAGATCCGTCCCATATATCTACATCCATAAACTACATCAGAAAATGCATCACCAGAACGAAAAAACAGAAACAGGATGATTAAAGCCCACTGAGTTTTCATAACGCTAAATGTTTGGATCAGAATAGGGGGCGCTGATTATGCGTAATACACCGAACCCCAGAATTGCAGAAATAAAAAGCCATAGCCATGAATTGGTATCAAGCGGACAACTGACAACGTTCAAGGTCATTTCGACTCCGCAGAAACCGTTGGCATAGCAGGTGCGATTAGTAGACCTCGGTATCACGGGATTGTAACACGCATCTGGATCGACACGTATACCGTTGGTGTATTGTACTATTTTCCCATCTGCGTTAACAGTAGTGGTAGAGGTGTTACACACACCACCTGATTTACTTGGATTATATGTTGGGTTATTATTAACATAGCTTCGCGTAGTGGTAGCTGTGAGGTAAAAATTGCTTCCGGTACTGCAACAAATACCATTATCGCTAACGATAACACAACCAGTCTGCGCAAAAGACTGCACAATAAAAATGGAAGAAACAAATAGTAATAAAAATATCCTTTTCATAAAAAATTATAAAAAGGGATGGTTTTACAACAATAGGGGAGTTCAGTCCGAAGACTAAGACGATTTGATTAGCGTAAAAGTAGGCTTTTCAATTAATAACAGGAAATTTTTAAATCAAATTTTTCAACAGCAATTATAATAGATTTTTACTTTCTTTTCCTTTTCACTCCAGGCAATGTAAATGTTATTCTCTTTACCTAACCGGTATTTAAAGCCATTCAAACCTGTTTTCTTCAACTCTTCATAAAGTGCCTTATCAGGAACATAGTTATCCGGTTTATCTTCAGGCATCACAGCAGGCTCAAGAAAATTATCTTCCGAAAAAAAATCATCCGCAATCGTTTTTAAGAATATAACCTGATCTTTTTCTTTAGTTAAATCTAAATTCGGATCAGTACTGCCTAACAAATCAGTTCCTTTCAGTTTTGCATTATATAACTCCTGACCAGAAGCATTTTTGATCGTAAAATTCAATACCATGTCCTCTGGTTTTCTCCCGGTTAGCTCAATTTTAAAGGTATCGGGTACATTCAGATTCGAAAATGATTTGGTAACGATTTGGTTTACGTTTTTAAACTCAACAGATGGATCTTTCTTATCTGACGGGGATTGACAGGCAGATAAAAGAAAAACAGAAGCAACAATAAAGAATACCAGATTTCTCATAGCCGAAAATACAAATTTTAAGGATTTATATGGACGATATTCAAAAAGAATAACCAATTGACAACCACCACTGAAAGTCGACATAACCCTTGTGATGCTGTTGCCAGAGGGGATTATTCATAACTATTCGAGTTTTAAAGCTTCCAGTAACTTGTTTAGTTTTACTAAATCTTCAGGCGTATCAATAGCAACCGTTTCCAGATCAGTAATCTTCGTCTGTATATAAAAACCGTTTTCAATCCAGCGCAATTGCTCCAAACTTTCTGCAATTTCCAAAGAGGATGGAGGAAGTTTGGTGATTGCCTTTAATGCCTCAGCACGATAGCCATAAATACCTATATGCTTGTAGAACTGATGTTTTTCTGCCCAAACGCCTGGCTCTCCGCTTCTGATGAAAGGTATGGGACTACGGCTAAAATACATCGCCCGGCCATGAACATCGATCACTACTTTCGGACTATTTGGGTTATAAATACTTTCCTGACTTTGGATCGGTTTTACTAAGGTTGCCAGTTCTACCTTACTATCTGTAAAACTACTCGCTAGTAAATCAATCTGAGCCGGTTCGATAAACGGCTCATCACCCTGTATATTAATTACAATATCAAAATCAGGAAGTTTTTCTATCACTTCAGCACAGCGATCTGTTCCGCTCTGGTGGTGTGAGGCGGTAAAAACAAAGTCACCACCAAACCGTTTAACTTCTTCAGCAATCCGTTCGTCATCAGTAGCAATGACTACCTTTGCCAAGCTACTTGCCTTACCTGCTTGTTCATAAACACGCTGAATCATGCTTTTCCCGGCAATATCAACCAATGGCTTTCCCGGAAAACGGGTGGAGGCATAACGCGCAGGAATAATTCCAATGATCTTTAATTCATCATCACCCGATTGTTGCTGATTATTGCTCATATACCGTAATTAATTCTGGTTAAAACAATCCGTTTATCTCAGCTTCAATAGACTGGATTACTGTTCCCAAATCTTCCGGATTATTGGTAAAATCCAGTTTATCTTTATCAAGAATCAAAAGTTTGCCCAGGTTATAACCTTTTATCCAGGCTTCATATTTTTCGTTTAGTTTCGAAAGATAATCGATCCGTATGCCCGCTTCATATTCCCGGCCTCGACGTTGAATGTTATTAACCAGGGTTGGGACAGAGGCTCTTAGGTAAACCAATAGATCCGGAGGTTTAATAAACGAAGTAATGTTATCAAAAATAGCCCGGTAATTATCATGATCACGTGTGGTCATCAGCGCCATATCATGTAGGTTTTCAGCGAAGATATGCGCATCCTCATAAATTGTCCTATCCTGAATAACATTGCGTTTATTCACTTCAATATCGGTAATTTGCTGGAAGCGACTATTTAGAAAGTAAATCTGAAGATTAAAGCTCCAGCGTTTCATATCGCCATAAAAGTCTTCCAGATAGGGGTTGTTGTCCACAGCTTCGTACAAAGCTTCCCATCCATAATTTTTGGCCAGCAAACCTGTTAAGGTAGTTTTGCCAGCGCCAATGTTTCCTACGATTGCTATGTGCATGTTTTTTGATATGAGATTTGAAGTAAGAGAATAGAAAGGCTTATGGCTTCAAATGGATCACCTAACACCTCAAATCAATTGTTGTTGATTAAAAACTTTTAAATCCGATTAAACTGCGAACTTCCCTTATTGTCTTTTGTGCACTTTCACGTGCTTTTAAAGCACCATGTTTAGCAACCTGCCGTAAGTATAATTCATCTTTCGAAAGCTCTTCTATACGCTCTCTTATTGGCGAATTGAATACAATCATATCTTCGGCGAGTTGCTTTTTCATATCGCCATAACGGATCTGCATTTTATTGTACAAACCGTCGAAATGCTCAATGGTATCCGGTGTAGAAACAATTTTCATCAAATCAAACAGATTCTGAATGGCTTCAGGCTTTTCCTGATTTTCTTCCGTAGGGCCGCTATCACTTACTGCCCTTGATACTTTCTTACGGATAATTTCCGGACTGTCAGATAAATAAATACAATTACCGTCGCCGTCCGATTTACTCATTTTTCCTTTTCCCTCTAATCCTGGTACCTTAACCAGGTTTTCTGCATAATTAAATGCAAAAGATTCAGGAAAAAAATCTGATTGATACATTCTGTTAAAACGGTTACCGAAATTACGCGTCATCTCCAGATGCTGCTCCTGATCTTTTCCAACTGGGACTTTAGTTGCCCGGTGAATCAGTATATCTGCAGCCATGAGTGTTGGGTAGGTTAATAAACCAGCATTAACATTATCGGGGTTCGACCTTATTTTTTCTTTAAACGAGGCACTTCTTTCCAGCTCACCGAGATAAGCATTCATATTAAGATATAGATACAATTCTGAAACTTCCGGCACATCAGATTGAACATAAATGGTTGTTTCCTCCGGATTTATTCCGCAAGCTAAATATTCTACCAAAACGTGGCGCACGTAACCGTGCAAATCGCCAGGGGTTGGGTGAGTGGTTAACGAATGAAGATCTGCAATAAAAAAATAGCAGTTATAATCATACTGCATTTTTACAAAGTTGGTTACTGCACCAAAATAATTTCCTAAATGTAGCTTTCCTGTCGGCCTGATGCCACTCACCACTGTTTCTTTCATAATGGCACGAAATTAAAAATAAATTGCATGCAATGCACATTTTGTGCGCAATTTAATATGAATGTGCACCTTAAGCGAAGCAAATCAAAATATTCATTTTTCTGTCCCGGGAAACCATGCCGTTAAAAATATACGCCGTTAAAATTGATATTGTCACCCTATTTTATAATTTTGATACATCTATGATTAATTTTTTACGCCAGGCACACAGGGTATGGTTCCTTTTTTGGATTATATTTTTCTTTGCACTGCTTTATCCGCTCTACTATCTTACCTCCCGTAACGAAAAGTACTACAGCGCACTAAATTTTTGCAGAAAATTAAACAGTTTTTTATGCAGCCTCTTCTCCGGAGTAATATTTATCTACACGTTTGAAGAAAGGTTGAACAACAAGCAAACATATATTTATTGCGCCAATCACACTTCCAATCTGGATATCATGGTTTTTTGTATCATGTGCTCAGGAAGATATCATTTTATGGGCAAGGATGAGTTGCTGAAAAATCCGGTATTGAGTATTTTTTTTAAAACCATCGATATATCGGTAAACAGGGAAAGTAAAATCTCAGCATTCAGGGCTTTTAAAAAGGCGGGAGAAAACCTGGAAAAGGGGATGAGCCTGATTATTTTTCCGGAGGGCAAAATTGATGATCATTATCCTCCCAAACTTGGTGAGTTCAAGAACGGACCTTTCCGGCTCGCAATTGATAAAAATATTCCACTGGTTCCGGTTAGCATTACCAACGTATGGAAAATTAACTGGGACGACGGATCTAAATATGGAAGTAAGCCCGGAATTTGCGATATTTACATTCACAAACCCATCAACACAGCTGCCCTGGCAATTGATGACGCTGATATATTAAAAGAACAGGTATTCCATTTAATCGAAAGTAAACTGATATTATGAATTTAGACGCAAAAACCATTCACAAAATAGCCGATTTAGCCAGAATTCATGTTGATGATAACCAGGTCGATACGCTCATTCCAGAAATGAATAAAATTTTATCCTTTATGGAAAAGCTAAATGAATTGGATACTGCGAACGTGAAGCCATTGGTTTACATGAATGAGGCAACTAACGTTTGGCGTGAAGACATTGTCAAGCAGGAAATTTCTACGGCAGACGGACTTAAGAATGCTGCGAAACATAGTGATGCATTTTTCATGGTGCCAAAAATTATTGAGAAATAAACCAGTATGCACATTCCAAGCCAGTTATTGCCTATTTTTTCCCGATACTGTAACATCTCAAACGCAATCCTTGTCTAAAAAAGAAAAAACATGGAGAAACCACTCATCACGATAAAAGAAATTGGTCGTAAATATGTTATTGGATCTGAAATTATCCATGCTTTAAAATCAGTTTCACTCGACATTAACAAGGGGGAATTCGTTGCCTTAATGGGGCCTTCAGGTTCAGGAAAATCAACCTTAATGAATATCCTTGGATGCCTTGATACACCAACAAGCGGATCTTATATCCTCAACGGTACAGATGTTAGTCGCATGAGCGATGATGCTTTAGCAGAAGTAAGAAACAAGGAAATTGGTTTTGTATTTCAAACATTCAATCTATTGCCACGTTCTACATCGCTAGATAATGTAGCACTGCCCTTGATCTATGCTGGTAATAGTAAGAAAGATCGCGAAGCGCGTGCCGCTACCGCATTACAGAATGTTGGACTAGGCAACCGGATGGATCACAAACCCAATGAACTGTCCGGAGGTCAGCGCCAGCGTGTAGCAGTTGCGCGTGCACTAATTAACGATCCATCTATAATTCTTGCCGATGAGCCTACCGGAAATCTTGATACCAAGACTTCAATCGAGATCATGGGCTTACTGGAGGAAATTCACAGCAAGGGAAATACCATTATCCTGGTTACGCATGAGGAAGATATCGCTCAACATGCACATCGGATTGTTCGGATGCGGGATGGCCTGATCGAAAACGACTACATCAATACAGATGTTAAAAACGTCTCACCACGATTACAAGCCTTAAAAGAGAGCGGTAGTGATTGGGAAAAGATATCATGAAAATCTATACCAAAACCGGAGACAAAGGTCAAACTTCATTAATCGGTGGCACGCGTGTACCGAAATATCATTTACGCATTGAAACGTATGGCACCGTTGATGAATTAAATTCCTATATAGGATTAATCATGAGCCAGGAAATTGATTCACACTCCAGACAGCTCCTAAAAGAAATACAAGACCGCTTATTTACAGTAGGTGCCTCTTTAGCAGCAGATCCGGAAAAATCAAAAATGAAACTACCCGATTTACATGATTCGGATGTCGAACTGCTGGAAAAAGAGATGGACGCGATGAATGAAATACTGCCAGTATTGAAACATTTCGTTCTGCCAGGTGGCAATAGTGTCGTTTCATATTGTCATATTGCCAGATGTGTCTGCAGGCGGGCAGAAAGACTAACAACTCAACTGGCAGAAAATACCTTTGTAGATGAGCGTATAACAGTTTATCTGAATCGCCTGAGCGATTATTTATTTGTTCTGGCACGAAAACTGACAAAGGATTTCAACGTGGAAGAAAACATTTGGATTCCCCGTGTTTAATAGTGGAAAAATAATTTTGCTTTGCTCAAATATTTTAATATACTTTGCGCATAGTTAAGAATAAAAATTTAACTGAATTAAAGATATGTATTGGACATTAGAATTAGCATCGCACCTGGAAGACGCACCATGGCCTGCAACTAAAGACGAATTAATTGATTATGGTATCCGTTCTGGTGCACCGGTAGAGGTTATTGAAAACTTACAGGCATTAGAAGATGATGGCGAGCCTTATGAAACTATTGAGGAAATCTGGCCTGATTATCCAACTAAAGAAGATTTCTTTTTTAACGAGGATGAATATTAAAAATCTAAAAAGATAAAGACCGCTCAGCAAACGTTGAGCGGTTTTTTTTTACATTTTTTAAACAAAATACTGCACCATACTGTTACTACATCAACATTTACTTAAAAATTAACACTATGGGAAATTTATTGTATTTAGTAGCGGTAGTATTGGTAATACTATGGGTTATAGGATTTTTGTTCCACGGATTCGGAGATGTAGGTAACATCATCCACGTGCTATTAGTAATCGCAGTTATAGCTATTTTGCTGAAAGTCATCGGCAGGGCTGCTTAAGATATATTTAAGCAAACATTCATCATTTTCGAAAGCATGGCTTTACAAATGATGAATTAGAAAGGGTGTTCTGATGATCAGGACACCTTTTCTTTTTATTTTTTAAGAAGAAGTTCTGCAAGTTCCAGATCAATCGGAAAAGTAATCTTGATGTTGCTCCTCTCGCCTTCAATAATATTAATCTCTTCTCCTATTGCTTCCACAACACTCGCATCGTCAGTAAAATGGCTCGCAAAATCCTGTGTATAGGCGCGCTTTAAAATCTCTGAACTAAAAGTCTGAGGCGTTTGAACCAGATAAATCTCATCACGCTTTAACGATGAAGTTTTTCCATTACGCAACAGCCTGACACTGTCACTCGATTGAACTGCGGCAATGACATTACCCTGATGTTCAGCATGCAAAAAACAGCTGTCAATCAGTTCCTTCGACACCAGCGGTCTTACTGCATCGTGAATGGCAACATAGGCATCTTCCGGGATCACCTCAATCGCGTTTTTTACAGAATAGAAACGCTCAGATCCGCCGTCAATTACCTGGTGTGGGATGTGGAAATTAAACTCATCACAAAGCCTCCTCCAGTATCCCTGCTGTTCAGCACTCAGAACCAACAATATCCTGGGTTGTGTATGGCTTTGCGCAAAAGCTCTAATGGTATGCATCAAAACAGGAAGGTTTTTTAGCAAGAGAAATTGTTTTGGGGTTTCGGTTTGCATCCGGTTACCAGAACCGCCGGCCACAATTATAGCGTAGTATTTCATCATCAAAACCATCAAGTATTTAGTATCAAGTAGCAAGTACAAAACTGATTTTTTGATACCTGATACTCAATACTTGAATCCATTTTAGATAATCAGCATGGCATCGCCATAGCTGTAAAATTTATATTTTTCTTTTACAGCAACTTCATATGCATTCATTACGTTTTCGTAACCACCAAAAGCGCTTACCATCATCAATAGTGTTGATTCAGGGGTATGAAAATTGGTTATCATCGAATTTGCAATACTGAAATCGTAAGGAGGGAAGATGAACTTACTCGTCCAGTCATTTGCAGCCTTCAAAGTTCTGTTAGCAGAAACAGCCGACTCGATTGAACGCATTGATGTGGTACCTACTGCACAAACTCTTCTTTTAGCTTCAAGGGCTTTATTTACAATCGCCGCATCTTTTGGCTCGATAATGAATTGTTCAGAATCCATTTTATGCTTGGTTAAATCCTCAACCTCAACGGTTCTGAAAGTTCCCAAACCTACATGTAAAGTAACCTCAGCAAACTCAACACCTTTAAGTTCCAGGCGTTTCATTAATTCACGGCTAAAGTGCAAACCAGCAGTTGGAGCAGCAACGGCACCCTCATGCTTGGCAAAGATAGTCTGGTAACGCTCTTTATCTTCAGCAGTAGCTTTACGTTTAATATATTTTGGAAGTGGAGTTTCTCCTAAAATCTCAACATTTTTTCTAAACTCTTCATCAGTACCTTCAAATAAGAAACGAATGGTACGACCGCGTGAAGTCGTGTTGTCCACAACCTCAGCAACCAATAAATCATCCTCTCCGAAGTAAAGTTTATTTCCAACACGGATTTTACGCGCCGGATCTACCAAAACATCCCACAAACGTAATTCTTTATTCAACTCACGTAAAAGGAAAACTTCAATAGTAGCACCTGTTTTCTCCTTATTACCATACAAACGGGCAGGAAAAACCTTAGTGTTGTTCAATATCATAACATCCTTGTCATCGAAATAACCCAGAACATCTTTAAATATTTTATGCTCAATTTTACCACTGTCTTTGTGCAAAACCATTAAACGTGCTTCATCGCGTTCTTCTGATGGATTATGGGCAACTAACGACTCTGGTAAGTTGAATTTAAATTGTGATAATTTCATTCTTGATGAATTTTTTGAGGTGCAAAAATACGAATTTAATTTTTCTTTTTTGTATTTAAAGAACGCAATTAATGATATTATGTTTTGAATGAGTTTATATGACTTAATTCTGTATGGAACTGCGCATTAAATATAAAATTGACTAGTTTTGATGATATGCTGTAACCTTTTTAACAGTAAAGCATCTAAACACTGATTATGATTATTTTTAGGCTAATAGGCGAAAGTTTCCGTTTTGCGTTTGATGCACTACGTCAGAATAAATTACGTACCATGTTATCGCTTTTGGCCATAACCATCGGGATATTCACCATCATCACGGTATTTTCTGCAGTCGACACCTTTCGGGGTAAACTACAGGCTAGCGTAGATAAACTCGGCTCAAACACCATATTTGTCCAGAAATGGCCCTGGAGCTTTAGCGACAATTACCCATGGTGGAAATACATGAACCGTCCGCAACCCTCATTACGCGATTTCCAGTCACTAAAAGAACGTATGGAAAATGCCAAGGGCATCACTTTCGAAATTTCAACCAGCAACAGAACAATCAAATACAGGAGCAACTCTGTTGAGGGCGTAACCATTTCAGCCGCGTCACAAGACTTTGATAAGACCTGGAATTTCGAACTGCAGGACGGACGTTACTTTACAGAAACCGAAAGTAATAACGGAGCGCCGGTCCTCATCATGGGTGCAGATATTGCAGAAGGTTTATTTGGATCCGAAGATCCCAAAGGCAAACAGGTACAAATACTGGGACGACGACTAACCGTGATTGGCGTATTTAAAAAGGAAGGTGAGGATATTTTCGGAACGACACTGGACAAAAATGTAAATATACCCGTAAACTTTGCTAAAGGTGTGCTCGATATTCAAAGTGAACGTTACGATCCACAGATAACGGTACGCGGAAATGACAATGTATCACTAGACGAAATCGAAAGTGAACTGCAGGGCCTGATGCGATCGATCCGCAGGATACGCCCCGGTCAGGAAGATGATTTTGCCCTTAATAAAACATCTATTATTTCCAATAAGCTCGACTCTATGTTTACTATGGTAAACTGGGCGGGCTGGATTATTGGTGGTTTCTCAATATTAGTAGGGGGTTTCAGTATCGCTAACATCATGTTTGTATCCGTTAAAGAAAGAACAAACATTATCGGAATCCAGAAATCTCTCGGCGCCAAGAACTATTTTATTTTGTTGCAGTTTATCTTCGAGTCTATATCGCTTTGTATTCTCGGTGGCTTACTGGGATTGGTCCTTGTTTACCTGATGGCTCTTGCTATAGGTGCCGCAACCGATTTTCATATCATACTGGGCTTAAATAACATTGCACTTGGCATAGGTATTTCAATTATCATAGGAACCATCTCTGGATTCTGGCCTGCATATTCTGCATCGAAATTAGATCCGGTTGAAGCGATAAGAAGTTAACGCCTATCCACCATATTCAGATCTCAGCTTCACCATGCGAGTGGCAGTCTGCAATAAAAAAATCCCCCGTTAGTTTCTTGCTAACGGGGGATTAATACTTAACAGGCAGCTGTTAGTTCAACTTACCCAATGCTTCTTTAATTCTTTTCAAAGCTTCAACCAAACTCTCGTCTGATGCAGCGTATGATAAACGGATGTAATTATTATTGCCGAATGAATCGCCGCCTACGGTAGCCACATGCCCCACGTTCAACAGGTATAAGGCCAGATCAGATGAATCTTTGATCACGTTACCTTCAGCATCTTTTTTACCGAAAAAAGAACTGATTTCAGGGAAGAAATAGAAAGCACCGTCAGGTAAGTTGGTTTTAACACCAGGAATGTCATTCAATAAATTGTAAACCAGTTCTCTGCGACGCAGGAATGACTCTTTCATTTTCAGGACGCTTTCAAGACCCTGCTCGTAAGCAACAATACCAGCCCTTTGGGCAATTGAACAGGTACCGGAGGTAGTTTGCCCCTGTAACTTATCATTGGCGGCTGCAATCTCTTTATTTGCGGCAATATACCCTAATCTCCAACCAGTCATAGCAAAAGCTTTGGAGAAACCATTTACAATGATTACGCGATCTTTAATGCTTTCAAACTGAGCAATTGATTCGTGCTGATCAACAAAATTAATATGCTCATAAATTTCATCAGACAGGATGTAGATATTCGGATATTTTTCAAAAACTTTAACCAATGCAGCCAGTTCATCCTTGCTATAAACAGAACCTGTTGGGTTACAAGGAGATGAGAACATGAACAGTTTGGATTTTGGTGTAATAGCCGCTTCTAACTGTTCTGGTGTAATTTTGAAATTGCTTTCCAGATCAGTATCGATAAATACCGATTTACCTTCTGCCAGGGTTACCATTTCTGAATAAGAAACCCAGTATGGAGTAGGAATAATTACTTCATCATCCGGATCAATTAATGTTAAAATCACATTCGACAGTGACTGTTTGGCACCAGTTGAAACAACGATCTGAGAAATGTCGTAATCCAGATAATTCTCAGTTTTTAATTTATTCACGATTGCCTGGCGTAAATCAGGATAACCTGGTACCGGCGAGTAACGGGTGTAATTCTCGTCTAATGCTTTTTTTGCAGCATCTTTAACGTGTTCTGGAGTATTAAAATCGGGTTCACCAACGCTTAAACTAATAATGTTAATTCCCTTGGAAGCGAGTTCGCGGCCAAGTTTAGTCATTTTAAGGGTTGCAGATTCTGACAGGCTGTTGATTCTTTTAGATAAGGTGCTCATGGTTAATTACTTTGAGCGCAAATATATAAACCAAATATTATTCTGCACTAAAAAAGCCCGAGTTTTTCTCATTTTATTTCTGGCATAAGCGTATTTTTGTAAAAAAAAGTTCGTGACGGTAAAGAAGAAAGCAATTGTAATTTCACTGGCAGTGAGTGTGATATTGATGTTAGCCAAGTTTGTTGCATACTTCATCACAGGTTCCAATGCCATTCTCACTGATGCAGCCGAAAGCATTGTGAATGTAATAGCAGGGAGCTTTGCATTCTACAGTATTTACCTGAGTACGCAACCACGCGATGAAAATCATCCTTATGGACATGGTAAGGTTGAATTCTTTTCAGCTTTTGTAGAAGGAATACTTATACTCATAGCCGGTGTTATCATTATTTTTAAATCTTCATACAACCTCATCTATCCACATGCCGTAGGGAAGCTTTTAGAAGGAACTTTGATCATTGGCATCACCGGTGTCATCAACTTAATTGTTGGGTTATACCTCATCAGAACTGGTGAGCGCGAACATTCCATCACACTGAAGGCAGATGGACAACACCTGCTTACGGATACCTATACTAGCATCGCCATTGTTTTTGGACTAATACTGATCCAGATTACTGATGTCATCTGGCTGGATAGTCTGCTTTCTGTTCTCGTTGGATTTTATATTGTATATTCTGGTTATAAGCTTACCCGGGGATCAATCGGCGGGTTAATGGATGAAAGCGATTTTCAGTTGGTTGAAGAAGTGGTTGAAGTGCTGCAGAAGAACCGCCACAATCCCTGGATTGATGTCCATAACCTTCGTACCCAACAATACGGACCAGAGTTTCATATTGATTGCCATGTTACTTTACCTTACTATTTCGATTTGAACATGGTTCACAGGGAAATCTCACAAATCGACGAGTTAATCAATAAAAGTGGCGTAAGAAAGGCAGAACTTTTTATTCATGCTGATCCATGCTTACCTGAATGCTGCAATTATTGCCACATGAGTGAATGTCCGGTCAGACAGGAACCATTCAGAAAGGAAATTACCTGGACCCCGGAAATTGTCATCAGAAACAAAAAACATTTCGAAAATGAGCTACTTTAATGTCAGGGTATACGGCCTGTTAATCAATGATCAGCATGAAGTTTTGGTAAGTGATGAAGAAGAACATGGTTTTCGTTTCAGCAAATTCCCGGGTGGCGGACTGGAGTTTGGAGAGGGTTTAATCGACGGATTAAAACGAGAGTTTATGGAAGAATGCAACGCAGAAATTGAAGTCTTATCTCATTTCTACACAACAGATTTCTATGAAAAATCTTCTTTTAACGATAGCCAGATCATCAGCATATATTATATGGTAAAAGAGAAAGATCCGCTTAAACTCAATTTCAAAACTAAAATTTATGATTTCGATGGGGAGGGAGACTTACTTCAGGCTTTTCGGTGGGTTCCGATAGTAAATTTAAACATTGACGAAATTACCTTTCGTACTGATAAAACAGTTGCTCAGCTTTTAAAGCAAAACTTGTCTTGATGCAATAGCAAATGCCACTATGGAAATGACATTTGCTGTTAATTTCTATCTTCTGAATGAATTATCCTAAAGGCATTTTGCTCACGTCCATATAAAGAATGCTCCACCGCTGCCCGTCAAGATCAATGAATCCGCACCCATACATCCAGCCATCTCTGTAACCTGGCTCACCATAAATTGTACCCCCGGCTGCAACTATCTTTTCCGCCAGCTCATTTACCTCTTCAGGGCTTTCTGCATCAATAGAAAACAGTACTTCATTGCCTGCTATTGTATCCGAAACCTCAACGCCGGCAAACCCTTCGTAAAGTGACTTTTCAAAAAGCATCAATACGAAACTAGAATCACCAATTAAAAAGCTCGCGGAATCATCTCTAACACCGTACTGCGTATTAAGTGTAAAGCCAATTGCCGTAAAGAATTGCTTTGATGCGCTTACATCTCTCACAGGAAGATTGATCCAGATTGATTTTGTCATAACTTAATATATTTATTTATATTTTGCTGCCAGTTCATCCGGCGCAGCCGAACAGTATGATAATTTCAATACCTCCTCAATTGTTTCAGCCTCAATAAAATTAAGTTCGAAAATAGTCCAGCCTTGCTTACCCCATCCAGCTTGCGCAGGGTAAATTGCAGATGGATCCAAATCAGAAAATTTCTGCTGTTCTTTTGGCGTTAATCTGAAAACTGCTTTCATATTAACATTGTCGATGGTGATGAAAATCTTCTCATCTACTTTAAACGAATTTTTATTAACATTAGGTGTCTCAACAACATTCTCGAATGATAAAGCAAGTTCTCTGAAAGAATCTGGGGTCATATGATTTAATTTTTATAATGATTGTCTGAGAGGCCGCCTATCAGAATTTTGAGGTACAAACTTACATCATTTTTGAATCAGGACAGATATTATTTACAATTTATATAACTTTTGCGGATACTGTTCGGCATGATTTAAAATCAGGTTTATAATGTAACTGTTAGATTGGTAAACCGCCAGGTCGTTTTTAATAGGGGATAAGCCCTCATTTAAAAAATTTTTATCTGTAAAATATCCCATTCCATAGAACTTACCCTGCTCTACCACCAAACAGCTAAATTCATCAGGGTTGCGGCCTTCATCAACCAGGGCAAAGCTGGGCTGCTCACTTTCAATCTCTAAAAGTGCCTTATTTAATCGTTTATTGTACACTGCAACTGTTTCAATGCCGCTGCAAGCACCAAAACATTGTCCATTCTCGTGAGCCAAACATTTGGTAACCGTTTTTTGCAAATAACAAAGTCTGGCGCAAAGTTGATATTTTTCAACAAGACGATTGAGGTAGTTGTAACCTTCCAGCAAATTATTAAAGCTATGCAAAGCTTTGATGTTTTTTTTATGCCTGTCTATTGCTAGCCTCAAATATCCGTTCTGATCCTCAAAAGCATACAAATCATATTTATGTTCGTACCGCTTCATCGCCCTGTTATTTTCAGGCCACAACCTTCTGATTTCATTTGCCTCTAAAATCAAAGCCATTAATTCAGTTCCACAGGTAACATAGTCTACACTGTGAATCGTACGCAAAAAATCCTGACGCTGCCTGTTTGGTTTATTCCCTGAAAAGTGACTCAATACACGTTTCCTCAGATCCTTTGCCTTTCCCACATAAACAATCTTTCCCTTATTATCTTTGAAGTAATACACTCCCGGATGATTGGGTAATCTGGTTACCGAAGCCTTGTCCAGGTGTGGCGGCAAAACCTGCTCCTTTGAAGTTTTTTTGAGCATTTCTGAAATGATGCCGTCCTGATCATGATTCAGTAATAGTTTGAACAATATGCTCGTGGCATCCGCATCTCCAGCCGCACGGTGACGGTTCTGAATCGGAATTTGCAACGCCGCACAAAGCTTGCCTAAACTATACGATGGTTGACCAGGGATTAGCTTACGGCTTAGCCGAACCGTACATAATTTACGGCAATTGAGCTCATATCCTGCGGCCGCTAAATGATGTTTCAAAAATGAATAATCAAAATTGACATTATGAGCAACAAACACTTTGTCCCGAAGCAACTGGTAAATCTGCAGGGCAACATCTTCAAACGAAGGTGCATCGACCAACATCTCATCATCTATACCTGTCAATGCAGTAATGTGCATCGGCACAGGCCGTTTGGGATTGATTAACGTGGTATATGACTCAACAATTTCACTACCATCGTGAATGTTAATGGCAACTTCGGTTATTCCATTTGCCGACGCATGGCCTCCCGTGGTTTCTATATCTACAACTGCGTATAACATGATCTGAGATGAAGCACAAATTTATACTAAAATAATTAGTATATAAAATTTATTATCCGCTAATTTTTAGTTTTCTCAACTCACAAAAAAAGCGACCTACGTAATAACGTGGTCGCATCCAAAAATGATATAGATAAAATTAACGTTTCCTTAAAAGTTTACTCAAATTTGGTTTAATACCAATAGTAACCGGAACCGTATTGAATGTTCTGTCTTGAATTTTGCTAAATCCGTACATGTAGCTTACTTCAGCAAACAGGTTTGCACCTCCGATATTGTATTCAATACCTCCGCCACCTTCGGCAATACCCAGGCTGTTTGACTGGTTGCTCATCGTAACCTGCAACGTTGAAGCATTAACAGCGGCCTGAGGAGTAAGAATAAAACCGCCACCGGCCCCGGCAAATCCATAAAATGCCCATTTATCAACAATTTTTCGGTATCCTAGCGCCACATTAAGCAAATAAGTAGTAGCACGGCTATCTTGCAGGGTGTAGGTATATCCCGCGTCAGGTTTAATCTGATTGTAGCTAAAAGCATGTAAACTTACTTTAGGATATAAGAACAATCCGCCATCACCCAGGCCAAGATTCACACCTAATGTGGTAGAAAATTTGGGTTTAAAATAGTCTGAGGTTTGTCCCATTGGAAAAGCAAAGCCTATTCCGCTCATCGAATACAATTTGTCGGGCCTGCTACTTTGTCCGAACGTTCGCAGCGAAGCTACCGACAACAGCAGTAGACATGGCAAAAGAATTTTTAGTTTCATATTTTTTTAGGTTAATGTTTTAACTTCCTGAAGTAACCTTGCAACCTCAAACGGCTTTTCTAAATAGGCATCAGGGTGATACTGCTGCGAATGAATGTAAGTTTCATCGTATCGGGCCGAAGCCAGAATAACAGGAATATTTTCTGTATCGGGATTAGACTTTAATTCTTTAAACACAATGCGACCATCCATTCCATTTAACATAATGTCAAGAATAATCAAATCAGGTTCAAAATCTTTTATGTTTTTAAAAATATATCTGGGCGAAAGAAGCGGTAAAACTTCGTATCGCTCACTTTCCAACGCCATCTGAAAAACCTCAAGTATATCGGGGTCATCATCCACAACTAAAACTCTTTTCAAAACGAATAATAAACTAGTAAAATTAGACTAAGCTAATACAATACTCAAGCTATAAAGTTTTGTGATATCAAAAAAAGGGCATGTGCCGGAAAAGAAAAGCTATTCTCCGGACTCAGGATTATTGTTTACGTTATTCTTAATAAAATTATTAAACAACAATTCATGGGAAGGTGCAATGGAATAGGACAGCTCTCCGGCAAGCAAAACGCGGTTGCCCAGCACACTCTTGATATATTGCTTGGAAACAATTACAAATGCATTGATCTGAATGAAAGCAGTATGTTCCTTGAGCATTTTGATGGTTCTGACAAAATTGGATCTGGCACTTGAAAAGCTATCAACAGTGGTTTTAAACCGAACTTCATCACCAAACTCTTCAACAGAAATTAATTCATTTAGATCAATTCTGATTAATTCACCTTCCTTACCCTGTACAGGCAGATAGAAGAAATGATCTTCGAAATCAGAAAACCCGGTATTGTGTTTTTTTCCAGTTGGATACAGATTATTGATGGTTTTGGCGAAATGCATCATCGAATAAGGTTTTAACAGATAAGCATCTGCATCTACCTTAAAAGCATCAATAGCGTATCTTGCATGCGCTGTGGTAAAAATTAAGTGCTTCGTTTTTCTTCTGAGCAAACCGGCAAGCTCAATGCCTGAAAGGGATGGCATCTCCACATCCATAAAAATAATATCTACAGGATTTGCATCAGAAATTTCTGCCAATGCCTCAAGCGGTTCAGTAAAGCTCTGAACCAGTTCAAGATCAGGCAATTTATTCATATATGCCGTTAAACTTTCCAGAGAATGCGGATCGTCATCTATAGCAATGCAACTTATTGACATTTTTTAGTTTTAGATAATGCAAATTACAATTCTATGGAATAAAAAAGAAAAAAAACAGCCCTGTACTCCTAATATGTTTAGAATACACTACAAAATACTTAGTTTTCAGTACATTTCAACATACATTATGACAGTTATACCTAATCAATGTTGCCTGGATCGGAAATTGATAACCAGATGCTAAAAGTAGGATCATTTTCGGCGCTGACAATGAAGTTATGCCGGTCTCTATAGGCAAAATTCAACCTTTTTCTGATGTTTTCAAGTCCGGATTTCAATCCTGATTGATTATTTCCGCTCTTTTTTAAATTGACGGTCTCAATGAGCAGTACACCTGCCTGATAAGTGATTCTGATTTGGGCGGGGTTGTCCAATTGGGATAAATCACCATGCTTGAAGATATTTTCAACAAGAGTGATCAAAACAAGTGGAATAATGGATATATCTTCAATTTCATTTTCGTAAAACAGATGAATCTGGAGCAGATGATCCTTACGAAGCTGATGAAGGTTAATCAGATTTTCTACCTGAACAATTTCTGACTTTATAGGAATAAGGTCTTTATCGTGATTGCTGTCCACCGAATACCGCATCATTTCCGAAAGCGATAGAATAGTCTCCGCAGCAACGGGCGAATTTTCTCTCGCACTGTGGTAAATAAAATCTAGCGTATTAAATAGTAAATGTGGCTGAATCTGTGCTTTCAAGAATGCATTCTCAGATCTTGCTATCTGAATTTCATTGTTCAAACGCTGCGATTCCAGGTCGGCAGTTTTTCGCCTTTCACTTAGATAATTCATCAGAAAATAATAACCTGAAGAAAAAATAATAAAATAGATGCACCGGTACAGCGGGCCGATTAAATGATGTACACTCAAAATTTCAAATTTCGGCCCATTGTATCCAACATAGTTAATGATAATGTAATCCAGGCACATGCTGATAAGGAAGTATCCTGTCAGTTCTGACAACAACAAAAGTGGGAGCGCCCACAACGTCTTTTTATTTTTCAGGCCAAATGCGAGTACAACGTGCGCATGAAAGTAAAATAGGGCAATGTTAAGCGCGTAATAAAGTATGTAGGTGGGTATTTTAGCAAATCTTCCTGAAATTAATCCCGCAATCACCACTTCATAAAAGATGAAGATGACCCAGACAATAAAATGAAATCTCTTTTTCACTATCCACTGAAGGATAGCATTTTGGGTAGATTGATTTAAATGGTTAGTACTCATAATGTGGCAACGGCTAATAACGTGGTATCTGCAAAGTATAAAGACAAAGGTAGTTAAACTGCCATATTTTATGTAAATAATGGCACAGCGTTTCCTTTTTAAGTCCTGTTGGTTTTAATCGTTTTTTGTTTAATATACTCCAAAATATCATCTTTATAATGGTTACCAAGGCTAATCGACAAGTCATTGATGAGTTTCAACGTGTTCCCTTCAACCTTTTCAATAAAGTTCTTTGCAATAATAAAGGAACGGTGAGCCTGAGTAAAGTTTGAATGATCTTCTAAAACAGTCTTTATTTCTGATAACGAAATATAGGAAACGATAACTTCATTCAGCGTGTAAATCCTGACATAATTTTGCAGACTCTCTACAGCAACAATTTCAGCATACCGCACTTTAATCAGATTATTATTGTCATTCTTATTCCGGACAAAAAAGTAATCATCTGTCTGTTCTATTTCCGGATATTGCAACTGAGATGTCTGTGGAAAAAGCCTGTTAATAGTTTCAGCAAAACGGGCAAAAGTGTAGGGTTTCAATAAATAGGCATCTGCATTAAGCTCAAAAGCGTCATACGCATATTTCGAATGAGAAGTAGTAAAGATGAGTTTATTTGCTTTTTGCCTGATCATTTTAGAAAGCTCAATTCCAGATATCATCGGCATATCCACATCCATAAATAAAATGTCTGCACCTGATCCGTTGCTGATTTCGGTTAAGGCCAATAGCGGGTCAGAATAGGTTTGGATGAGCAGCAGATTAGACAGCGCCTTAATATATGCGGTTATACCATTTATGGCATAAATGTCATCGTCGATTACGATGCAGCTTAATTTCATAGAGATAGATTAGATATTGCCAAATTACCTGATCGTTACTGATTAAAAAAATAAATTTCTTAAAAGTGGATTCCGGTGACGAATTGATGATGTTACCTTTTCCATTTTTCCATAACGTGTGAAGCTTTTATTAAAAAATGAACAGTGTTTAAACGCCTCCTGCCAAATAATGAACAAAACAATCTAATTTAATCCATTGTATTACAATATATTGCAAACAAAATCGTAAGTTAGATATACGCTTTGATATTTATCTTTAACCTAAACCAAGTCCCGATGAAAAACAAAACCAGAACCACAAACAGGCTCAACGTCTCGCTGACCAATCAACTTATTGAACTGCAAGAGCAAGGTTACGACTGCGACTTCCTTTTACTCGCCAACGGAAATCTCCATTGCATGCAAACCAACTACAACTATCCCTTGAATACCGTTTCTATCAAACGGATTGATAATGGATATGATTTTTTTAGCCAATCCTATAAAAATGTTCACACTATTGAAACAGGAAACGGCGAAAGAGGGGTTTTATTATCTGAAACAGCCTTTCTGTAAGCAGTCTTCCAGCAACTGATTCCAATAACATCCGGAAACAATCTGGTTACCGGATGTTTAAAAAATTAAAAGAATTTGCATTTCAAAGTCTGATATTTATTTTTAACCAAAATATACTGAAAAGTTTTGTTGAACCTGTCTGTCACCGACCTGATGTTTGACATGATAATCAGATAACAGTTGAAAGCAATCATATAAAAATGGAAGAACAGGTAATACTGGTTGATTTAAATGACTCGCCTACGGGCCAGATGGGGAAACTCGAGGCGCATCTAAAGGGCATACTACACCGGGCATTTTCCATTTTTATTTTCAATTCAAAAAACGAACTTCTTTTGCAGCAACGCGCAAAATCCAAATATCACTCTGCGGGGTTGTGGACAAATACCTGCTGTAGCCATCCGCGCCCCGGTGAAGCCAACCTCGAAGCTGCAAACCGACGCCTGAACGAAGAAATGGGCATGAATTGTAATTTAGAGTATGCGTTCAATTTCACCTACAAGGCTGCTTTTGGAGATGGTTTAACTGAGCATGAACTGGACCATGTATTTATCGGGCAGTCAGATGAACTGCCCATTATCAACACCGATGAAGTTGAAAGCTTTCGATATCTAAGCCTGGAGGAATTGAACCTCGACATTAGAAAAAATCCGACCCTGTATACGGAGTGGTTAAAAATATGCCTGGATGAAATGATTGACCATCTGGCACTCCGCAAATAAAAAACGGGCATACAGCCTAAGCCATATACCCGTATCTAAATTAACGCTCTCGGGTACAAATATAGAGCTCCTGTCGGAAATTCAAAATTGTTTAACACTTCTTTTACCATGAGATTACCATTATTGCTTCAATTTGAAGCAAAGCGTTAAATAATTGGCTTATAATCAATTAATTGGAATTTATATAGAATTATTCTGAATTGCGTTTTTTTTTTCTAACCGGGCATATGAACAGGGGGGTAAAAATGCAGCTAACAGTGTTTATGCTGCCGATGAATTTGGTTATCGGGCGCAAATATCGAAAACATCCCGGTTAAATAAACATTTTTCAAACCTGCCTGTTACTTGTTTAACTAATAATTCGAAATATGGAAAGATCAGAAATTTTAGATTTACTGGAAGTAATTAACCAGCAGGTCAACTCGCCGATTCTGGGCGGTAGGGAAGATGATTATGAAGAACTGGAAAGCATGGGTCTGGTAAAAATCAACCGTGAGTCTGTTCAATGGGCCGCCGTAATGACACCTGCGGGAAATGCATATTTGGGGCACGATTAGCAATTTAGCCTTTTGCCTAAATCTGTAAAAATTTATCGGTATAATCTTTTAAATTTGCAGCAGATCCAGGGTACATCACAATTTTTCTAAGATGTGCTTCTGACCCTTTTTTATGAACGATTTCCAACTTAGAAGCGTAAATGTTACCCGTTACGTTACACCTTTGCGCGAAGGCGGGTCAATGCCGGCCATCGCAGAGGCAGACGACGGTTTCCTTTATGTATTAAAATTCCGTGGTGCCGGTCAGGGGCCCAGAGCGCTTATTGCCGAACTGATAGGAGGAGAGATTGCCAGGTTATTAGGCTTTCGTGTTCCGGAACTTGTTTTCGCAAATCTTGACGAGGCATTCGGCCGTACGGAACCTGATGAAGAAATCCAGGACCTCCTCAAAGCAAGTGTAGGTTTAAATCTTGCCCTACACTATCTTTCCGGAGCAATAACCTTCGATCCGACGGTAACTACTGTTGATGCAAAACTGGCTTCACAAATTGTTTGGCTGGATTGTTTCCTGACCAATATGGATCGTACTTGCCGCAATACCAATATGCTGTTGTGGCATAAAGAGCTATGGTTAATTGATCATGGTGCAGCACTATATTTCCATCACTCATGGCAGAATTGGGAAGAGCAGGCAACAAGGCCTTTCTTTTTGGTTAAGGACCATGTACTCTTACCCTGGGCTTCTGAACTGTCTAGCGTAGATGAAGAGTTCCGTGCCATTCTAAACGCCCAAAAAATTCAGCAGATTATTGATCTTATTCCCGACAACTGGCTGGAAGGCGACACCAGTTTCGAAACCAAAGAAGCCCATCGTAATGCTTACACGTATTTTCTAAAAACACGTTTAGCAAATTCTGATATCTTTTTAAAAGAAGCACAGCATGCAAGAGAAATTCTTATTTGAGTATGCCGTAATCCGCGTGATGCCCAGGGTAGAGCGCGAAGAGTTTCTAAATGTCGGAATCATATTGTATTGCGCAAAAAAGAAGTTTCTGCAAAGTGTATTCTCTTTAAATGAAATTAAACTATCCGCCTTTTCCCCCGAAACCGACCTCAGTGAGCTAAATGCCAATCTGATGGCCTTTCAACGAATCAGTTGTGGAACAAAAGGTTCCGGTCCTATTGGCGAATACGATCAACCTTCCAGGTTCAGGTGGCTAACAGCCACAAGAAGCACCGTAGTACAGTGCTCAAAAGTACACCCTGGCTTTTGTATCAACCCTGAAGAAACCTTATTGAGGCTACATCAGGAACTCGTACTATAATTGTCAAATATTCAGCGAAACTATTTTTTGCACAACTAATACATTCCCATTGCCCAAAGAATACTTCAAGAAACTCCAGGATCTTCTGAATACAGAGCGCGAAGAAGATCTGCGATCTTATGCAAAGCTTACCGAAAATACTTCGGCTTCAGACAGGAGAGCACTAGGTTTGTCATGGTATCCAATCGCCATCCGCAATACGGAGATTGGTCGCGGCGACTACCTTACAATCGAACTGGAACGCCCGAGCCATCAAGAGATTTCTCATCAGTTCAGGTTTGGTTCGGCTGTTGTACTTTTTTCAAACCACAATGCCCGTGAAGATAGGATTGAAGGAACCATTTCAAACCTGGCTGGTAATAAAATGAAGATTAGCCTCCGCATTGATGAGCTGCCCGAATGGACCAGAGATGGTAAACTCGGGGTCGACCTCCTCTTTGATAACAACAGCTACGATGAAATGCAGAATGCACTTAAACAGGCTTTAATCGGCGTTGAAGAAGGGGAAAACAGCAAGCTCATCAGAATCCTGACTACAGGCGAAAAGCCGTCGTTTCAGAGTGAAGAAAAATTTATTATCCCCAACAAATTGAATGTATCCCAGCAGTTAGCTGTGAACAAAATTGTTTCAGCAGATCATCTGGCCATTATTCACGGTCCTCCGGGAACCGGAAAAACCACCACTCTCGTGCATGCCATAAAATCGCTGATTAAACACAGTAATCAGAAAATCCTCGTCGTAGCCCCCAGCAATACCGCTGTAGATTTACTGACAGACAAATTATCTGCCGCCGGACTAAACGTAATCCGTGTTGGCAATCCCGCCCGGGTGTCAGAAAGACTCTTAGCGGCAACCTTGGAGCATAAAATGGCCGATCATACCGAAATGAAAACCATTAAAGCGCTTAAAAAACAAGCCAGCGAATACAAAAACATGGCCCATAAATACAAGCGCAGTTTTGGCAGGGCAGAGCGTGAACAACGTAAAGCACTTTTCGACGAAGCCCATAAGATTGGCCGGGAAGTGGAGAAAACGGAACAGTATATCATGGATAGCTTACTTAATAAAGCCCAGATCATTACCGCTACCTTAGTGGGCGCAAATCATTATACGGTACGTAACCTGAAATACAGTACGGTAATCATCGACGAAGCCGGACAGGCCCTGGAGCCCGCATGCTGGATCCCGATTTTAAAAGCACAGAAAGTAGTGCTGGCTGGCGACCACTTTCAGCTGCCACCTACTATAAAATCAACCGATGCAGGTAAAAACGGATTATACCAAACCCTACTGGAAAAATCAGTTAAACTACATCCCGAATCAGTTGTGTTGCTTAACGAACAGTACCGTATGCATGAAAACATTATGGGATACTCATCCCAGGTATTTTATGAAAACCAACTCAGGGCACATAGCAGTATAGCCCGTCATTTGATTTTTGATAGCGATGAGGCACTCACATTTATCGACTCGGCGGGCTGCAGCTTCGATGAACAACTGGATGGAACAAGCACCACAAATCCTGATGAAGCCGCATTCTTAGTAAAGCATCTATCGGCCTTTTTAAATGATTTAGACTTGAATTACGGAGATAGCGGCATCCCTTCCGTCGCCATTGTATCGCCTTACAAACAACAGGTACAGGTTCTAAATTCGCTCGTAAATGACAGCGATATACCAATCACGCATAAAGATAAAATTTCAGTAAATACGATAGATAGCTTTCAGGGACAGGAGAGAGACATCGTTTACATCAGTCTCACCAGGAGCAATAAAGATGGACATATCGGATTTCTTTCAGACACCAGAAGGATGAATGTAGCAATGACGAGGGCCAAAAAGAAGCTGGTTGTAATCGGTGACAGTGCGACTTTATCAACAGCTAAGTTTTATGCCGACTTTATCCGCTACGCAGAGCAGCTGAATGCGTATCACAGCGCCTGGGAGTTTATGGATATTTGACATAACTCTTTTTAAAGTTCATAAAATTGTTAAATTTGAGGAAATCATCCAAATTCTGAATTTTCCGCTTTAAACTATTGGCTTATACCAGTATTTTGCCTTTCGGTCTTCTCAATTTAAATGATTCAAAGCCAGGTCATTTAAATGAACGCACAGGTAAAAGTTTTAATAGCGGATGATAATGAATTGATGCAAACGGTCATGAAAGCCCTTTTCAGCCGGTTGCTCCACAATCCGGAAATTGTTGTTTGTGCAAATCTTAAAGATACTTTTTCCAGATTGCAACAGCAGTCATTTGACTTTCTGTTACTTGACATCAATATGCCAGGGGGCGATAGTGATCCGCAGTCGGTACAGGAAATATTAGCCATCCAGCCTCAGCTAAAGATCTGCATGTTCACAGGAAATGATAAAAACCTCCTTTCCCATTCATATCTGGAAGCAGGGGCGATAGCCTTTATTCAAAAGGATCATAAAATTCCTGCAGCATTAGAAGATGTTTTAAAATCAGCCTTTAAATAACCTTTTCTTCCTTTTTATCTTCAAGCTTACCCGAAATGGTGGCACCGGCAATTAATAATTCATGAGTAATGGTTTTCGTATATTCGGTGATTTCAGATTTAAAGTCTTTCACCGAAGAACCGGAACGAATTTCTTCGAGTCGTTTCTCCCATTGACCGGTGAGTTCGGCCTGTGCAATTTGTTTGTCTTTAACTACCTCGTAAACTGCTAATCCCTTAACAGTGGGCACTAAATTCCGCTTCTCACGGGTGATATATTCACGGGTAATCAAAGTTTCAATTATGGATGCCCGTGTGGCGGGAGTGCCTAAACCACTGTCTTTCATGGCATACCGCAGCTCTTCATCCTCAATTTCTTTACCGCACGTTTCCAGAGCCTTTAACAGCGATGCCTCATTGTACATGGCCTTAGGCTTAGTCTGCTTTTCCAGAAACGATTTCTCAGTGATGGGTAATTGCTCGCCAACCGCCACTTTTGGTAGGGCTGCATTATCCTCATCCTTTTTATCCTCTTCGGTTTCATTAAATACAGATCGCCACCCTGCTGAGCGAATTACTGTTCCATTGGCAATAAATGTAAGTCCCGACTGAATGGTTATTTTGGTGATTTCTTTTAAACATTCCTGATGAAATGCTTCCACCATTCTGCCCACAACCATATCGTAAATGGCTTGTTTATCGCTGCTTAGGCCATACGCTTCTTCTCCTGTAGGCAAAATCGCGTGGTGATCGGTCACTTTTTTCGCATTTACGCTTCTTTTATTCAGCGCTGTGGTTTGTAAATATTGTGCCTGTTTACCGAAGTCAGGGTGACTGGTGAACTTCGAAATCAGATCAGGAATGCCTGCAAAAATATCGTCGCCTATATATCGAGAACCGGTACGGGGATAGGAGACCAGTTTGCTCTCGTATAAATTTTGCAGGAGACTTAAAGTCTGGTCGGCAGTAAAGCCTTTCTTTTTATTCGCCTCTTGCTGCAGGCTACTCAAATCATGTAAAAGTGGTGGTGGTTCTTTCCTCGGCTTGGCCTCAACTGCTGATATATTTCCACCGTTTGGAAAACCCGATGGAACATCCTCCACCAGCGCAAATAATTTCTCAGCCTCTTCCTTGTTTTTGTAATTGGATGTGGAAACCGCTTTAAAAACCTGTTCATCCTTCACCAGCAATATGCTGATCTGATAGTAAATCTGCGGAACAAAATGCTTTATTTCAAGAGAACGGGCACAAATCATCGCAAGGGTAGGCGTTTGAACCCTTCCCAGTGACAGTACTGTTCTGTTGCCGGCAGAGATGCTTAGCGCCTGGGTGGCATTCATACCAACCAGCCAATCGGATTCAGAACGACAATGCGCTGAATTAAAGAGCGTATCGTAATCTGTCCCGGGTTTCAGGTTTCTGAATCCATCCTTTATGGCCTCATCTGTTTGCGATGAAATCCACAAACGCTTAAATGGCTTTTTACATTTCAGGTAATAGTAAATATACCGGAAAATCAATTCACCCTCGCGCCCCGCATCCGTTGCTACAATGATTTCACTGGCTTCATCAAAAAGCTTCTTAATCGTATCCAGCTGTTTCCGCACAGCAGGATCTTCAACAAAGCCATCTTTTGTTTTAATCTTTCGTACAGCGAGTTTGAATTTTGCAGGAAGCATTGGTAAATGCTGTTTGCGCCAACCGATAAAGCCATAATCCTGAGGGGGTGCAAGCTGCAACAAATGCCCAAAAGCCCAGGTAAAGGAATACCCCTTACCTTCAATGTATCCATCTTTTCTGGTGGTCGCACCGAAAACTTTTGCAAGCTCACGTCCAACAGAGGGCTTTTCTGCAATAACAATCTTCATTAAATGGGTTTAATTTTCCAACCTCAAAGATGTAAAAATATTCGTTTTTAAAACCATAATTTTACTCACATCGTAATGCGTTGGATCATAAACATTTCATGAATTCTTTTGTTAAACAGCAACATTGAGGTAACAAAAAACAAGACACAGCATCTTATTATGGAATGGAAAAGGAACTCAGATTGTATGATTGTATTATTAAAATCAAATTTGATGAAGGGATCATCAGGGTTTACAGTAATGCACAACTCTGGCAGTATCTGAATGGAAAAGCGAAAGAACGCCTGACACTGCTGGCTGAAGCAATAAAGAATGAGTATGCCGCCTTGTTCAGTAAGCCACTCCAGATCAGCACAAAATCCTTAATCCTGGAAATTCTCGTACATGTCTATTGTGATTACCTGGGGCTCGCCTTTAACAGATATGTCCGAATCACCGGAATACAAAAACTAGTAAAAAAACTACTGCTGCGTGCAGAAGTTGTAGATTGTGGTGAGACAGCGAAAGATGGCAACCGGTGGGTATGGGATTTGCTGGTTCCCTTTAACGGAGCATTCTTTGTCCTATTACCTCACAACTTAAATGCCACCAACCTCAAAAAATATTAATCCATTTTTGCCGCCAGTAATTCATCCTGACGCAGGGCTACACTCGCAGCCAGCGTTTCATTTAGAAATGCAGAATGATAAGACTGCTCAGAATTATTGATGAATAAAACAGTACGATCAGAAATGGCATTGATTACCTGATTTGCAAGCTTAGTTGCTACTGCCGGGCAGCCCTGGCTACGGCCTAATCGCCCGAGCTGATCAATCGTTTCCTGACATACGTAATCGGCTCCGTGTAAAACAATTGCCCTTTCCCTAGCATTATTATTATACCCCTGATCCATTCCATCAAGTTTCAGCGAACGGCCATGTTTACCGTAATAAATCTCCCCCGTAAGAAAAAAGCCAATACTACTTTGATTAGAATTCGGAACATTTGAAAAATAAGAAGGCTTATCTCCACCGCTATTCTGCCCATGGGCAACCCAGGTATTGAGAATTAATTTTTTGTGATCCAGATCGATAATGTATAATCTTTTTTTACAGCTTTCCTGATCAAAATCGGCAATAGTTAATACTGATTTAGCATGCAACAGGCCTGAATACTTCATGTTGTAAAAGCCAGTAAGGGCTTTCTCAAAAACTTCTTCTTTAAGTCCGGCAGAATCCAGGCGGACTGCATGATACAAAGTGTCAATGTATCGGCTGTATAAACTATCAGCTGCAATATTTTTTATGGTTTCCTGTTGTGTTTGTGGCCCCTCAACCTTTTTCCAACTTACTCCGACAATGCCTATACTCACTAATAAAAACATAGCAATGCCCACGGTTTCTCTCTTCATCCAGATATGTTTGTTTGATACTGAACTAATTATACGAACATTTTTTGCATTTGTTGTGCTTCTCTTTCTGTAGTTCTGGAAATACAATAAGTTTTGGGCAAAAATAGCCTGATTTCACCTTGATATAGCTTTTAAGAATGCTATTTTTTAGTAGTGCACATCATTTGCGTTGCAAAACCATGCTTGTAAAGAGGCCACAGAAATTAATATTTTCGTAAGAACGCCCTAGCTTAACCGTGTAGCTTCGTCACAGCTAATTCGGGTTTTGGTCGGGGATTGGTCGGGCTTGTGACAATTGTACCCGACCAAACAGTGACGAATCGTCGAATGAAAGCCGACCTAAGGATTAACTATTCTTATACCATGATTCCACTAATTCATCATTTGTCCTTCTCCACCGTGAAAGAAAGGGTAGTTTAATAGTGAAACAAAACGATTATTTGGGTTATAAGGCTCCAGACCATTTGAATTTTACTTATTTTTGTCGAAAAAGTAATCAAATGGCCAATCATAAGCACGAATACTCATTCTGGACCAAATACAAAAGATTTGCCACCACAGAGATTTTGATGTACCTGATTATGATTATCGGAATCGGTTTGGGAATACTTATTTTAAGCTAAGTGCCAGTTTTAAAAAATCTGTGGCATTTACATCACTCATAAACTTAGAGAATTCAGCATACTTTTCAGCAGGGAAGGTGCCGTCATTAAGTACAATTTTCCTGTAATAGGTAAGTTGATTACCCGCAACACTGGCTTTCGAAATATAGCTCCCAAACACACTACTCAATACCCGCTCATTTGTTGTAATCAAATCTGTATCTACATTATCAGGCAGCGTGTAAACAATCGTATCTTCGTCGGTATAACCGCGGTTAATATAAACAGGGAGCGTCCTGTTTCTAAGCTCAGGTATCGATCTCATTGTATTGAAAACATTCGGCTGCAGGAACATTTTTTTACCATTTACAGGAACGTAATTAGGAATGTCTATATCAATATTCTCGGTAAATTCAGGCGCTATGTCCTTCTTCTGGGCAAATGAGACCGATTTGATGTCAATATTATCTACATTATAGGATGCCTTTAGCATTTTATGCTGCTCAGATACAGACTTGCCAATCATGGCTTCATGGTTATCATATTGCGCACCCGAAAAAACTGTATTCATACTTCCGGTAACATTACCATCAGCAGAAATGATTAACCTGGCATTTCTGAACTGCCTGTTCTCCTGTGTAGTTAGCTTAGGTGTACGCAAAAGTTTACCACCCTCCGCTGTGCATGCCAGAACCAACCTGTCGTCGGTAAAATCACTTAAAAAACCAAAAGGAATTTTCTGACTGGTACATTCCAGCCAGGTGGTATCACCTTTCAAAGGCAAACATAAAATGATGTGATTGCCTTGCACCATACTGGCAAAACCGGGGTCTACACTTTTCTTCTGTGATCCAGCTTCAACTACACAATAGTAAGATTCAATATCTGCAGCTTTCAGTAGGCTCTGCATATAATTAACCAAAGCTTTACAATCCCCATATCCTAAACGGTCAACCTCGCTTGCCGAAACCGGCTGAAAGCCCCCGATACCAATTTGTACGCTAATGTAACGGGTTCTGTTTTGCAAGTACTGGTATATTTTTTTAGATTTTTCTTTATCCGTTTTTTCATCTTTTACCAGCTCTTTTATTGTCTGTATAGTTGCAGGAGAAAGTGCTGTTCTGTCTTTCAGCAAATCCTCATACACCCATTTACCAAGGTCCTGCCAATTGGTATAGCTTCCTTTATGGTTATAATATGTAAAATGCTCAGGTGCAATTTTTATACTTGTAAAGTAAGTTTCCGGGTCAGGGCTATAGGGTTCGGTTTTAACCGCTGGTAAACTGCTCACGTTCCAAACCATTTTCTTCTGTTTTTCGTCAACAGTTACCTCAGGAACGCCCGGATAGTTTGAGGCTTTGATCCTAACCTGATCTGAAGGCTTTGAAATGAAAGTATAAATGCTCTTTTCAACCGATACGTCGCTTGCTGGTTTAGGTTGCCAGTCGGGTATAATTAAACTTTGTTTATTTCTGATTTCGTAACTGTACACTACCGTGTAAGGAAATTGGTTTACGTTAGGCAGATAGTGTTTCACCCTGCTATCAACGAATAATGAAAATCCATCTGCGGCACTTATATCCGAAAAATCATTTTGGGTAAATTTGCTTACCGGCATGCCAACGGCATTGTATACTTCCCCCTTAATACCCTTTATCGCCGTATTTTTATCGTAGTACAACACCAGTTCCGCTTCCCGCTCCCCATTTTCGTTAAACACGGTAACCGCCTTTTTAACGTATAACATCACGTTATCCGGTGAGCGCATATCGATCGTCGTTTCCTCTTTTCTAATACACGAGTTAGCTCTGTTGCGGAGCAGCGAAGGAATCAAATCGACATCATAATTATCCTGCCCGAAACAGGTCACAACAAATGAAACTGATAAAACAAGCGTAAATAAATATTTCATTTTTTAACCTTTTTCAATAAAATTTCTGACTTCTGATTTTGTATGATCTTGCTGTAAAACTCTTTCAAAGCAAAATAATCATCTGGCTGGTAGATGGCATTGTTAAACTGTAAAATCTGACTCATTGACAAAGTATTTCCATCGAAATCACATTGAACCAGATATTTCCCGCCAGCATTAGGTAAAGCGATGGCCATATTCTTTGGCTTCTCCAGCATCTCATACTGATCAGCAATAGACACATTAATAATTACCCTTTCATCAGAAGCAGCACCCAAATCAACAGGGTAGGTGCGCTCATTTAAATTGAACGGATTTTTGGATATGGAATTGATAAAAAAAGGACTGAAATAAAACTGATCTTTTAAGCCATCGTTAATGGAAAATTCTACCTGATAGGTTTCTGTTAATGCATTTTCAACACTGTCCAGTCCGGTTATCTGATGGTCTGATATTCTGATTCTTGTCAACCGGTCATCAAGCTTCTCTACATATTCATCAGGAGAACTGTATTTTAGTATGTCTCTGCGTTTGTTGTAGGCAGCATAACCCAAAGAGTGAGTAACCAATGTACCTACAATTTTTCCTTCCTGTGTTAATTTACCTGTTAAGATATAATTGGTAGATGATTTCTGGCTAGCCTTCAAATCTAACCAATACGATGGCTTCTTAATATTAATCACCCGGCCCTGATCGTTTATGCAGCGCAAGGGTAGCAAACCGAAAGGCATCAATGGTTCAGTAGCATCCAGCAGATAACTGGTTTCACCGATGTTCACCTTCGCCACAACATAATTGAAATCTGAAAGTACAGGATAAAGCTTATTCACCGTCCCGTTTTCACGCGTCGATAAAATTACAGCCTCAGCATCCAGGTTCGCTGCTGAAAGTGCAGCGATCAGGCTCAAATTTACATCGGCCACATTACCCGATCGGAAATCAAGTGCCTTTTTGATATTGTCTTCGGTGTACTTGCCATAGTAATTGTTCCATTTAATCTGCTTTTTGATGTAATTGTAAATGGCTTTGGCTTTTGCCAGATCATCCGGGGCATCTTTAATAATGGCTGGCAAAAGGTCTTTGAAAACGTCTTTACGCTTCATCTGGCCTCCCAGGTTTTTATCAGATACCAGCTCGTAGTCAACATCTTTCCAGCTTTTAGTATAGGATGTTTTACCGCCCGACAAGCTCTGGACTTCAGCAAGTTCAAAGTAAATGGCCGACTTGAAATTACTGGGGGCAGTCATGTTATCTTCTTCTATGAATGCAGGAATATCTTTCATTACATAGCTGATTTTCGAACAATCAATGGCTACACCTGATAGCCTCAAACATTCTTTGTTGAGCTCAACTTTTTGATCGGTTAATTTTTGATAACCCCTTAAAGAAACATTATAGGTATAAATGCCGGGTATGTAAACGAGGTATTCACTGATCACCTTTGGAATATCAGCCTGAAACTCCCAGGTTTTAAAATTGAAGAGACCTGGAGATCGCAGACGATAACTGTATTCGATCACTGATCCCTCTTTCAGGTTTGGAAGGGTAAACTTCGTTAACCGGGTGTATTTGGATCTGTTCTCCGTAAACACAGCCTTTTTATCCATTAACGTTTCCACAAATCTGCCGCCATCTAAGTTAAAGGTTGAGGCTTTCAGTTCACTGATCGTTTCTTCCTGGTTATCATCCTTAGACATGGGGATGATGATATTTGCTTCTTTAAAGCCTTCCTTATTGTAAATTTTAATTTTTACATGATGAACGAAAACGAGCTCAAGATGGCCGGTACTTTCATCGAGCTGAATTGATGCGGTTCCAAATTCTTTTAATACAACCGCATTGGCATTACTATCCAGCGTTTTTTTGTCAAACTCATAATCTGCGTAGGTGATGGCGCCAAAAGTAAAGTCCTGTGCACGTATGGCCATACTCGTTGTGAGCAATACAATCAGGACCAGAAATATTTTATTCATTAGAGCGAAATTAAATTGAGCCAATTTAAGGCTAGTCGGCAACAATCAGAAATAATTTCTCAATTAATTTTAATAAATTATTCCTTTCATCTTACAGAACTAATGAAACCTTTTTAGCACTTTTGGTAAAAATGAAAACCGGCATTTCTACGCTTGATTATGCCAAAAATAAAGATCAATACAGAATGAAATTAAATTTAAAACGTCCTCTAGCCTTTTTTGATTTAGAAGCTACGGGTATAAATGTTGGTGCTGATAGGATTGTGGAAATAGCAATATTGAAAGCCTTTCCGGATGGATCCGAAGAAGTAAAAACCTGGAGGGTAAATCCTGAAATGCCCATTCCGTTGCAAACTTCACTCATTCATGGTATTTATGATGAGGATATTGCAAATGAGCCTGCATTTAAAACGCTGGCTGCAGAAATTGCTGCGTTTATTGGCGAAAGTGATTTGGCAGGTTACAATTCAAATAAATTCGATATTCCGATGCTGTTGGAAGAATTCTTAAGGGCCGACATCGATTTTGATATGAGCGAAAGGAAGTTTGTAGATGTGCAAAATATCTTTCATCAAATGGAACAACGCACATTAAAGGCTGCTTATAAGTTTTATTGCCAGGAAGATCTTGTCAATGCACATGCCGCTGAAGCCGATGTAATTGCAACCTACAAAGTGTTGTTAGGCCAGCTGGAAATGTATAAAGAAAAAGAGTTTGAGAACAAGCAAGGCGAAAAAAGTATTCCCGTAGTAAATGATGTAGATGCGCTCCATGCATTTACCAATTTGCACCGTCCGGTGGATTTTGCAGGACGTATGGTGTATAACGATAATGGTGAAGTTTGTTTCAACTTCGGTAAGCATAAAGGCAAAACAACCGAACAGGTATTTTCTGTTGAGCCGAGCTATTACGCCTGGATGAAACAGGGAGATTTTCCTTTATATACCAAAAAGAAACTGGATGAAGAGTGGGCAAAGTTCAATGCAAAGAAGAACGAAAATAAACCGGCGCGCCCTCAAAATCAAAGTGCCACTCCGAAAGCACCTTATCAGCAAAAACCGAAACCTGTTGCCGAGAAACCTGCGCAGCCAGTTAACAATGATATGCTGGAACAATTGAAAATGAAGTTTGGAAAATAGCAAAACGGTTTAATGCCGCTTACTTCATACCTTATTATCCAAAAATGAAATCGATCAACATCCTTTGTGTTTTAATGCTCTCTGCAGCTTGTGTAAAAGCACAAACTATACTGCCAATAGAACCAGTATTTGAAAAAACCTACCAGGCCGGAACAAGAAGCACCAGCGGCAAGCCAGGCAAAAAGTACTGGCAAAATAAATCCAAATACAATTTAAAAGTAGATTTCAACCCGGTTAGCAGACTGTTGTCTGGTAGAGTTGAAGTAGTTTATACCAACAACAGTCCGGATACACTTAATGAAATCTGGTTTAAACTTTATCCTAACCTTTATAAAAAGGGAACGCCCAGGAAATCTAAAATTTCAGAGTCAGACCAGGGTAATGGGGTAACCATATCCCAGCTGTCGGCCAACGGAAAAAACATTGCTGACTTTAAAGTCGACGGAACAAACATGACTGTTGCCGTTCCGGCGGTTTTACCAGGCAAAACCATTTCATTCTCCATCAGCTATAGCTACATGCTGAATAAAGGTTCACATCTGCGAACAGGCCAGGTAGATGAAGGATCGCATTTCGTGGCTTATTTCTTTCCGCGAATTGCTGTATACGACGATGTTGATGGCTGGAACAAGTTTCCTTATACAGGTGCCGAGGAGTTTTATAATGATTTCGATCAGTTTGATGCTGAGGTTAAAGTTCCCGGTGGTTATGCCGTTTGGGCTACCGGCGACCTGAAAAACACTGCTGAAGTATTTCAAAAGCAAATTGTTGCCCGTATCGCTTCTGCCGAAAAAAATGATCCTGTAGTGGATATTATTACGCCTGATGATTTATTGGCCAAAGGGGTAACCCAGCCAAATACCTTTAATACTTTTAAGTTTGAAGCCAGCAATGTAACCGATTTCGTGTTTGCCGTCAGCGATCATTATTTATGGAAATCGAGCAGCCTAATGGTTGATCCGAAAACCAAAAGAAGGACGCGTGTGGATGCCGTTTTCAACCCTAAACACAAAGACTATTATGAGGTAATTGATTTTGCCCGTAAAACAGTCGATGCCATGAGTTACAAATTTCCAAAGTGGCCTTACCCTTATAATCATGAAACCGTTTTCGATGGTTTGGATCAGATGGAGTATCCAATGATGGTTAACGATAATCCGGTTGACAATAGGGAAGATGCAATTACCCTCACAGACCATGAGATTTTTCATACCATGTTCCCTTTTTACATGGGGATTAACGAAACCAAATACGGATGGATGGATGAAGGGTGGGCAACAATAGGCGAGTGGTTAATTTCTCCAATGATCGATTCTACATTGGTTGATGAATATGGCATCCAACCCACTGCGTCTTCATCCGGAGGTAAAGATGATTCACCAATTATGACTTTAACTCCTGATTTGAAAGGCTCAGGTTCATTTACCAATTCGTACCCGAAGCCAGGGCTGGCCTATTTATACATCAAAGATTACCTGGGCGAAGAATTGTTTACGAAAGCCCTTCATAACTATATCAAGAACTGGAACGGAAAACACCCAATGCCTTACGATTTTTTTTACAGCATGAATGAGGGGAGTGGTAAAAATCTGAACTGGTTCTGGAAACCATGGTTTTTCGACGGTGGAATTTTAGATATGGCTGTAACAGCTGTGGATAAGGCAACTGATGGCTACAACATAACCATTGAAAATAAAGGAATGAAAGCGCTACCGGTCGATTTAACTTTAACCTATGCAGATGGAGCTGTAGAAAAGAACCACAACACAATTGGTGTTTGGGAAAAGGGGAATAAGACTACTGTAGTGAAGTTAAAAACCAGCAAAAAATTATCGAAGGTGGTAATGGGTGATGTTCATACCCCTGATAAAAACAAAAGCGATAATTCCCTGTCAGTAAACTAGTTTCTTACAAGGAAAAGGCCGGAGCATTACAGGTTAAAAAAATCTGTAACACTCCGGCTTCATCATTTAAGGGTATTAATCGCAGTGTGGCACGGTAAACGTCCAGGTTTCTGATTCACCGGTAGGTACGATGTAACCGTTCCCTTTCGCATTTTCAAACCATAACCTGCCACGTAGTTTTTCGCGGGTACCAATTTCATTTAAGGTAGCACTATCGTACAAGCGGCCGTTAATCATCACAGATTTGATTTTCTCTGAGTTGCGGATATCATCTAAAGGATTGGCATCCATAATCACCAGGTCAGCGAGCTTGCCAACTTCTAAAGATCCTATTTCTTTGTCCATACCCAGGTAATGTGCGCCATTTAGTGTGGCATTTCTGATGGCTTGAAGGGGAGAAAATCCGCCCTGCACGAACATCCACAATTCCCAGTGTGCCCCAAGGCCCTGAATCTGACCATGAGCCCCAAGATTGACCTTCGTGCCGCCATCAGCGATTTGTTTCGTTGCCTTAGCAATGTCGATATGATTATAATCACTATATTCTGAAGTCGTTCTCCTTCTTGCCCTCGAATCAATAATCGAACGTGGTGTGAAGGTCATCAGCTTTTCGTTTTCCCATACATTAGTTCTATCATACCAGTAGTTTTCGCCCCATTGACCACCATAAGCCACTATTAAGGTAGGCGTGTAGCCAACAGAAGTGCTGTTCCAAAGGCTGGTTACATCTTTGTAAACCGGTAACACCGGGATGCTGTGCTCGATGCCGGTATGTCCGTCGACAATCATATTCATGTTATGAAAAAACGTAGATCCACCTTCCGGAACCACTTCCATTTTAAGTTGCCTGGCCGCTTCCAGGATTTGCTGGCGCTGTTCCCGCCGTGGTTGATTGTATGATTTCACGGAAAAAGCACCCACAGCCTGCAGGCGCTTAAGGTTGGCCAGTGCATCATCTAAACTGTTAATCACAACCTTGAAATCGCCATCTGCACCATATAAAATTGAACCAGTTGAATATACGCGGGGACCAATCATGCGACCCGCCTTTAACATTTCACTCTGACTAAATACCATCTCCGTATTGCTCGAAGGGTCGTGAGATGTTGTAACACCAAATGCCAGGTTAGCCATGTAACTCCAGTCGCTTTGTGGTGTAATACCATCCGGACTGGTGCGCAGATGCGCATGTACATCTACAATGCCCGGCATGATCGTTTTACCGTTTACATCAATCACTTTTGCATTGGCAGGAATAGTCACAGATTCTGTTTTCCCAATGGCAGTAATTTTGTTTCCATCCGTTAAAATAGTACCGTTTTCAATTACCTCATCGCCTTTCATCGAAATAATTCGGGCACCTTTTAATGCGACAATTCCAGTAGGCACGTCGCTTTTTAAACTGAGGTTAATATCGAGAGAACTGGCTGCCGTTTTTGGCGTACTGCCATCGAAATTAAAAGCACTGTTTACATCAATCGTAAAATACTTAGGGCCTAAAGTCCAGTGCAGGTTTTTACTGTCGGCACTCCACTGTATGTAGGTACCACCATTGGTAGTCACTTTTGTAACTGGTATTGATTTGTTACTTGCCGAAGCATCCTGCGCTGTACCAATGTTAATCATCGGTGTGATATAAACGTTGAAAAGCTCGTTAAAAGCGAGCCATTTGTTATCTGGACTCACCACAAACTGGTTCGCATACTGAGAAGTGAAATGCGTTATTTCGTTCGCGCCGTTTAAGTCAATACTTTTCAATGCTTTTTTTCCGTCAGCATAACTCTGAAAGTAAATGCGTGTATCAGTATTATTAAACGAGGGCTTTATTCCGTTATCTGAAACGAGGGTTTTAGCTCCACCATTCGCCGACATGGTAAAAATACCTGTTCCCCGACCATAGTTGTAACCCAGTACATCATTTCCACTGCCTTTTCTAAAAACAATTTTATCTCCTTTTGTAGAATACTGCGGTGAATAATAAAAACCTTTTTCATCACTCAGCGTAATGGTTTTACCTGATTTAATATCCGAACGTTTAATGGCTCCGCGAAGTTCATCACTCCACGTGGTATAAATGATATATTTTCCATCCGGACTAAATGCGGGTTCGAATTCAAAATCAATTCCATTTGTTAACCGTTCTGGCGTTCCATTCGGCAATTCCTGCTTATACAAATAACCCGCTGCATTAAACACAATCACTTTACCATCAGGGGAAGTTGTCAGTTGCCTCAGCATTTTTGAGGTAAAGTCTGCATTAAAAACCTGTTGTTCGAAATGCAAAGCTTGCTGAACAGTTTGAATGGTATTGGCCTGAAAGGGAATGGTAGAATTAATTAGTGTGGAGATTTCTGTTTTTCTGATTTTACCTTTTGCATAAAATACAACACTCTTGCTATCAGGTGTCCATGCAAAATTTGGATACACGCCGAATATCGCCCAGGTTTCCTGCTGATCGTGTGAAAGATCCTCATTTACCGGCCACTCTTCGCCTGTTTTTAAGTTCTGCACATAAAGTGTAGATTTTAAACGGACCCGTTTAACAAAAGCGATCAGGTTACCATCAGGCGAAACCTGCGGACGGCATGCTCCGCCCTGTTCATTAATCAGGGTGGTGAGCTTTCCCGTTGTTAAATCCAGCTGGCGAATTGCATAAATTGTTCCGTTAGGATCCTTGCTATACTCAAAATTCGGACCCGGACTCACATCTTCGCTGAAGTAAACATACTTTCCATCGGGAGACACATTAGGCTCTCCGGCATCCTGCTGATCATTTTTGCGTTTCGTTAACTGAATACCTTCGCCACCATTAATACTGTACATCCACATTTCACCCGCGCCTAACGAACGGCCTGCTGTAAAATGTTTACGGGCGATAATGTACTCACTATTCGGCATCCATGTTGCATTGTTTAACAACCTGAAGGTTTCTTTGGTAATCTGTTTTTTGTCACCTCCGTCACGGTTCATGATCCAGATATTGTCGCCCCCGCTTTTGTCGCTGGTGTAGGAGATATATTTCCCATTCGGGCTAAAACGCGGTTGCACATCCCAGGCTATCCCTCCGCTAATCAAACTGGCAACCCCGCCGGTAACCGGCATTTTATAAATATCGCCCAGCAGATCAAATACAATTTCCTGACCGTCCGGGCTTACATCGAGATTCATCCACGTACCCTCATCAGTGTTTAAGGTGAAGTTTTTGGTTGTTCCCTGGAATTTTTCAACGTCCCATTTTTTTTCCTGTGCGTTTGAGGTAATAAAGAAAAGTGAGAGCGCAGATAGCAGGTAGAGTGATTTCATTTAAAATATGGATTATATAGGAGCGCAATTTAGCAATATCACAAGCTTTTTTATAGTTTTGAATCTTCCGATTTATGACAGCAATAGAGATTTTACAAAAGTATTGGGGACATCAGGCTTTCCGTCCGTTACAGGAAGACATCATCAGCGCTGTGCTGGAAGGAAAAGACAGCCTGGCCCTTTTACCTACAGGTGGGGGAAAATCAATTTGCTTTCAGGTACCTGCTTTACTTAAAGAAGGAATATGTATCGTGGTTTCTCCACTAATCGCGTTAATGAAAGACCAGGTGGAGAACCTTCAATCGAAAGGAATTGAAGCCATTGCGATATACGCTGGTATGGGTAAACGGGAAATCGATATCCTGCTGGATAACTGCATCTACGGAAAAATTAAATTCCTTTACCTTTCGCCCGAGCGGCTACTGTCTGACCTGGTTCGCGTGCGCATTTCCTATATGAATGTAAATTTGATTGCGATAGATGAAGCACATTGTATCTCACAGTGGGGATACGATTTTCGCCCACCATATCTTCAGATTGCAAAACTAAGAGAGATTGTTCCCGATGTTCCTGTACTGGCTCTAACTGCAACTGCAACCGCTGATGTAAGAGCGGACATTGTGGATAAACTTGAAATGAAAGAGCCCCAGGTATTTGTAAAGAGTTTTGCAAGAGACAACCTGAGTTATGTGGTTTTTGATCAGGAAGATAAGTATAAGAAGCTGATCGAGATTTGCAAAAATGTAAAGGGCACAGGACTCGTGTACGTGCGTAACCGGAGGGAAACTGCAGAAGTATCAAATTTCATCAACCGAAACCAGATCAAGGCTGATTTTTATCATGCCGGTTTGGAAAAGAATATTCGCTTTCAGAAACAGGAAGACTGGAAGATGAATAAAATCCGCATCATGGTCGCAACAAATGCTTTCGGTATGGGTATTGATAAGGCCGACGTGCGTTTCGTGGTACACCTCGACCTCCCTGAAAGTCTGGAAGCGTATTATCAGGAAGCCGGAAGGGCAGGACGCGACGAAAAACGAAGTTATGCCGTACTGCTGGCCAATCAAGCGGATGTGCTCAGCCTTGAATCCAGGTATATCAACAGCTTTCCAGCGCCCGATGAAATCAGGAAAACCTATCATTACCTGGGTAATTATTTTCAGCTGGCTTTTGGGGCAGGTGAGGGGCTAACCTTTACCTTCGACATCGCTGACTTTTGCAAAAGATTTAACATTAGCGTTTTAAAAACAATTTCTGCACTGAAATTTCTGGAGCACGATGGTTATGTTACTTTATCCGAAAGTGTCTTTCTGCCATCCAGATTAATGTTTATAGTTGGCCACGAAGATGTATATCGTTTCCAGATAGAAAATAAAGCCTACGACAACCTGATCAAAACCATTCTCCGGTCGTACGGTGGAGCCTTTGATGGATTTGTAAAGATAAATGAAGCTGATCTGGCGAAGCGGATTGGCCTGTCATACAAAGATATTATTGCGGTGCTGAATAAATTACAGGAAATTGAAATGATTACTTACCTCCAGCAAACAGACCAGCCGCAATTGCAATACATCAGGCCGAGGGTAGATATGGATCATTTTGACGTAGATGTAAAATACCTGGAGCTCAGAAAAAAAATCCTGCTCAAACAGATCGATGCCGTTTCCAAATACACGACAACCTACATTTGCAGGAGTATTCAATTGCTGAGCTATTTCGATGAACCCAGTGCTCCTAAATGCGGTGTTTGCGATGTTTGCCTGGCAGAAAAGCGCTCAGGGCAGCAAGTGCAGCTCAATGATGAACTGGAGTTCGAGATCGTATCGCTATTGCAACAACAACCATTGAACCTTGATGACCTGGTCACCAGTATTAAAAACGGCACTGAAAATGACCGCATAGAAGCTATCCGTGAATTATTAGACGCAGGTAAGATCAAAACTGACGGGAAGAAATATTATCTTTAGCCAATAAACTGTTTCAACTCTCGATGATAGAAAAAAACAATAAGAAAACCATCCGATCATGGGCTTTCTTCGACTGGGCCAATTCAGCCTATAATCTGGTCATTACCTCCACTATTTTTCCGGTATACTATGTTGCCATCACCACCACCAAAGCACATGGGGATGAGGTAACTTTTTTTGGGAAAACCTTTATCAATACGGTATTATCTAATTATGCCCTTGCTTTTGCCTACCTGATCATGGTAATTTTGCTTCCAATACTTTCTTCTTATGCCGACGCGAAAGGCAGAAAGAAATTCTTCATGAAGCTTTTCACCTACCTGGGCTCTTTCGCTTGTATGGGCTTGTTTTTCTTTAAACTCGAAACCCTGGAAACAGGAATCATCTGCTTTGTGTTGGCAGCAATGGGCTATGTTGGTGGTGTAATGTTTAATAATGCTTATCTGCCAATCATCGCAACAGCTGAAAATCAGGATAAGGTGAGCGCCCAGGGCTTCTCCTATGGTTATATCGGAAGTGTAATTCTACAACTGATCTGTTTTGTTTTTGTATTGAAACCCGATCTGTTTGGAATAACTGATCCGTCATTGCCGGCTCAGATCTCTTTCCTGCTGGTGGGAATCTGGTGGTTTGTATTTGCCCAGATTCCATTTAAAGCATTACCAAAAGATGTACCTCAAACTTCGCATGTAGATCAGGGGATTATCAAAAGCAGTTTTAGTGAATTTGTAAAAGTATGGAATCAGCTGAAACAGATGAAGTTCCTAAAAACCTATCTTTTTGCGTTCTTTTTCTATTCGATGGGCGTACAAACCATTATGCTTGCGGCAGCGGGTTTTGGTGCGAAGGTATTAAAACTGGAATCGGGCAGTTTGATTGCTGTTATCTTAATTATCCAGCTGGTGGCCATTTTAGGTGCCTGGATCATGTCGCTACTGGCAAAAAAAATAGGCAATACAAATGTGTTGATCATCGTTGTACTGGTTTGGATAGCCTGTTGCATTTACGGATATTCCATTGTTAATGAAACTCAATTTTATGCTTTAGCTGCAATAGTTGGTTTAATTATGGGAGGAATACAATCGTTATCGCGTTCTACATATTCGAAACACATCCCTGAACACAGCAACGATACGGCATCATTCTTCAGCTTCTATGATGCCACAGAAAAGCTGGCCATTGTGATCGGATTATTTAGTTTCGCTATGATTGAGGGAATCACACACAACATGCGTCAGTCAATCATCGCATTGGCATCATTTTTTATCGTTGGATTGGTGTTTTTGCTATTCTTGAAAAAAATCGAGGCTAAAGAATCACTAAAATTGTAAGTTTGCAACTCGAATTGTAATTATTATAGATGAAAGTAGAATTGTTTGTTCCCTGTTTTGTAGACCAGTTATATCCCGAAACCGCATTTAATACTATAAGATTATTAGAGAAATCGGGATGTAACGTAGAATACAATTCAAAACAAACCTGCTGTGGACAGCCCGCCTACAACGCTGGTTATTGGGATGAAGCCAAACAGGTAGGAACAAAATTTCTGAACGACTTTTCTGAAAATACTTACGTTGTTGCGCCTTCAGCCTCCTGCGTAGGGATGATTAAGAGCGGATATAATGACCTGTTTACCAATACCATTGTACACAACAGATGCCGCAGTTTGCAGTCCAATATCTGGGAACTTTCTGATTTCCTGATCAACGTAGCCAAAAAAGATTATTTTGGGGCAGAGCTGGAAGGCAAGGCCGTTTACCACGATTCGTGCAGCGCGCTCCGGGAATGCAAAATCAAAGATGAGCCCCGTCAGCTGTTGTCGAAAGTACATGGACTTGAAATGCTAGAGCTGAAAGACAGTGATATGTGCTGTGGATTTGGAGGTACATTTGCCGTAAAATTCAACGCCATTTCATCAGCAATGGCCGAGCAAAAAGTGAATCACGCACTTGATCAGCAGGCTGATTACATTATTTCTACTGATCTTTCTTGTCTGCTGCACCTGCAGGGCTATATTGATAAAAACAATCTGCCGATAAAGACCATGCACATAGCCGATGTTTTATGTAATGGCTGGTTGGAAAGTACGGAATACTAAGGCTGCATCATCGTTACGGTAAATAATAAATTACAGTTTAAACCTTCATCCGGGTTTTATATCTAACAACAACAAAACATAAAACAATGAAAAAAATATTCATCGCTTTACTGGGCGTTTTATCGATAGCGTCGGTGGCCAACGCTCAAAAGAAAACATCAGGAGCTATACAATTTGAAAACACAATAGATCCGGCAGCAATGGCATCGGCAAGCGGAATGCAGATCCCTGATCAGATGAAAGCCAGAATGCCCTCATCAAGCAAAACAAATTTCGAGTTATTATTTACCGCAACCAACGCAAGCTACATGCCTGTGGAAGAAACGGAAGACAGTAATGGTGGTGGCGGTAACGGAGGTGGAATGGGTCGTATGATGATGCGCTTTGGTGGTGCAGGCGGAAACCGTGAATACTATTATACATTTGCTGATAAAAGCCTGGTTGAAGTTTTCGATCTGAATGATACCACCTATTATATGCCCAACAAGCTAAAACTCTCCCTGGCTAACCCAATGGCAGGAATGAGAATGGGTGGTAACGGAAATCCGAACGACTCAGCAAAAGCGAAACCTGCAGCAGAGCCGACAATTGAAGTAGTCAAAACTGATTCTACGAAACAAATACTTGGTTTTACCTGTCACCAGGCTATCGTTAAATCTACAAGAGCCATTAAAATTCTGGATATGGACAAAAACGTAGTTGAAGAGACTAAGATCTGGTATACTAAAGATTTAGGCTTTGACTTTTCACCAAACCCAAATATCTGGACTGAAGGTGCTGTTTTAGCCATTGAAGCCAGAGGAAACAAATCTGTTGCCACCAGTATTGAGTACCGTAATGTTAGCGGTAAAGATGTAACCGCTCCTAAAAAAGCGAAATTAATTACAGCTGACGAATACAAAATCAAGATGGAAAATATGATGAAACGCTTTAGAAATAACCGTCCTGGTGGTAATTTCGGTGGAGGCAGAGCAGTAGTCATTGGTGGCGGTCCTTTTTAATAATCACAACAAAATAAATATACAGGCCTGTTTGGATAAAACCAGACAGGCTTTTTTGTTTCGTTTCCATTTTAATTCGCTATCTTCGCCTCAATCAGAAATCACCTTGTATGTGATTTAGAATTAACATTATTTTTTAAACCGTTCCGGATTTTAATGAAAACGAGGAACAAATCATAGTTGTAGATGATTAACATTACTTTACCTGACGGCTCGGTTCGTCAGTACGAAAAGGGCACTTCTGCCCATCAAATTGCATTATCCATTTCTGAGGGTTTAGCCCGTAATGTTTTAGCTGCCGAAGTAAACGGAGAGGTATGGGATTCAACACGCCCTATCGAAGCTGATGCTGCTGTAAAACTATTGACATGGAACGATGCCGCAGGAAAATCAACTTTCTGGCATTCATCAGCCCACTTAATGGCCGAGGCTTTGGAAGCGCTTTATCCGGGTACTAAATTCGGTATCGGTCCGGCAATTGAAACCGGTTTCTATTACGATGTAGATTTTGGGGAAAAGGAATTTTCTTCTGATGATTTCAAAGCCATCGAAACCAAGATGATTGAACTGGCTAAACAGAAAGAAACATTTACCCGCGAAAGTGTAAGCAAAGCTGATGCAGTTAAATATTTCACTGAAAAAGGCGATGAGTACAAACTGGATCTGATCGATGGTTTGGAAGATGGAAAGATTACTTTCTATACTCAGGGCTCGTTCACAGATTTATGCCGTGGACCACACATTCCAAATACTGGTTTTGTGAAAGCCGTGAAACTGATGAACGTAGCTGGCGCTTACTGGCGTGGTGATGAAACCAAAAAACAGTTAACCCGTATTTATGGTGTAACTTTTCCGAAAGCGAGTGAACTCACTGAATATCTTGCCATGATTGAGGAAGCCAAGAAGCGTGATCACCGTAAATTGGGAAAAGAGCTTGAATTATTTGCCTTTTCAGAAAAAGTGGGTATGGGCTTGCCATTGTGGCTGCCTAAAGGTACTGCCTTACGTGAGCGTTTGGTTAACTTTTTAACCAGGGCCCAGGCAAAAGCAGGTTATGAGCAAGTAGTAACACCCCATATCGGCCATAAAAACCTGTATGTAACTTCCGGTCACTGGGAAAAATATGGCAAGGATTCGTTTCAGCCAATTAAAACACCACAAGAAGGAGAGGAGTTCTTCTTAAAACCGATGAACTGCCCGCATCACTGTGAAATTTATAAAACCAAACCGCGCTCTTATAAAGATTTACCGGTTCGATTTGCTGAATTTGGTACCGTTTACCGTTATGAGCAAAGTGGGGAGTTACATGGCTTAACCCGTGTACGTGGCTTTACCCAGGATGATGCCCACTTATTTTGTATGCCTGAACAGGTAAAGGAAGAATTCAAAAAAGTAATTGATCTTGTATTATATGTATTTAAATCTTTAGGTTTCGATAATTATACAGCACAAGTATCATTGAGAGATCCGGAGAACAAATCAAAATACATTGGTTCTGACGAGAACTGGAGGTTATCGGAAACAGCCATTATTGAGGCTGCTGCTGAAAAAGGCTTAAATACAGTTGTGGAATATGGTGAAGCGGCCTTCTATGGCCCTAAGCTCGACTTCATGGTTAAAGACGCACTGGGTAGAAAATGGCAGCTGGGAACCATTCAGGTAGATTACAATTTACCAGAACGCTTCGAGCTGGAATATACTGGCAGCGATAACCAGAAGCACAGACCGGTAATGATTCACCGTGCACCTTTTGGTTCACTGGAGAGATTTATTGCGGTGTTGATTGAGCATTGTGCCGGAAACTTCCCTTTATGGTTAAGCCCTGAGCAATTTATCATCCTTCCTATTTCAGAAAAATATGAAGATTATGCAAAAAAAGTTTTAGATGAACTAAATAATTCCGATATTCGCGGGCTGATTGACTTTAGGGATGAGAAAATCGGACGTAAAATCCGGGATGCCGAAGTTAAAAAGATCCCTTACATGCTCATTATCGGTGATAAGGAGATGGCTGAAGGTAAAGTTTCAGTACGTAAACACGGCGAGGGTGATTTAGGTGAAATGACGTTGGAAGACTTCAACAATTTATTAAGAACAGAAATAACAGTTTAAATTAAAATAATACAAATTTGGCATTAGGAAGACCAGGATTTAACAGGGGACCACGTCCGCCTTTTAAGAAAAAAGAAGCAGAACATAACATTAATCAGTACATTAAATCGCCTGAAGTGCGTTTGGCTGGCGATAATGTTGAACCGGGGATTTATCCTTTGGCAAAAGCTTTGGCACTTGCTGATGAACTGGAACTGGATTTGGTAGAAATTTCTCCAAATGCTGTACCGCCGGTTTGTAGGATTATAGATTACAGTAAGTTTGTTTACGAGCAAAAGAAAAAGCAGAAGGAAATTAAAGCCAATGCAAAGCAAACTGTAATTAAGGAGATTCGTTTCGGTCCCAATACCAACGACCACGATTTCCAGTTTAAACTGAAACATGCCATTAGCTTTTTAGAGAACGGTGAAAAAGTTCGTGCTTATGTGCATTTTAAAGGTAGAGCAATTGTATACAAAGAACAAGGTGAGATTTTATTATTGAAATTTGCCCAGGCTTTGGAAGATGTAGGAAAAGTAGAGTTATTGCCTAAATTAGAAGGTAAACGAATGTTCCTTACAGTTGCACCTAAAGTAGTGAAAAAATAAAAATAGGTTTATAAATTAAAAAACAGGTTATGCCAAAAATGAAAACCAATTCCAGTGCTAAAAAGCGTTTCTCGCTTACTGGAACAGGTAAAATCAAAAGAAACAAAGCATACAAAAGTCACATCTTAACTAAGATGAGTACTAAACGTAAACGTGCTCTTGGAAATGCAGGAATTGTAACAGATGCAGATTCAGGTAATGTTAAACGTATGCTTTGTATCGGAAAGTAATTTATTAATTCACCAGGTATCAGGCATTAAAGATCCTTAAATGGACGCCGCTTACCAAAAAACAACAACAACATGCCACGTTCGGTAAACGCAGTAGCTTCGAGAAGAAGACGGAAAAAAGTCCTTAACCTTGCAAAAGGTTATTGGGGAGCAAGAAGTAAAGTTTTTACAGTTGCTAAAAACACAGTAGAAAAAGGTTTGCAGTATGCATACCGTGACCGTAAAGTTAAGAAAAGAGAATTCCGCGGATTATGGATCCAACGTATTAATGCAGGTGCTCGTCAGCACGGTATTTCTTACTCTCAGTTAATTGGTAAATTAGCTTCTAAAGAAATCGGTTTAAACCGTAAAGTATTAGCTGATTTAGCTATGAATCACCCGGAAGCTTTCAAAGCAGTGATTGATGCGGTAAAATAGAAATTTTCGCCCAGGCGATAATGATATTAAAAAAGGTCCCGGTTTTATACCGGGACCTTTTTTACTTTAAACGCTTTCTGTTATTTGAAAGCTTCTTTCAATTGTTCTGCTGCGTAGGCCTGTGCCGCTTTGGCTTCTGGCACCAATAATGCCATTCCAAAAAATTCATGGGTAACACCTTCGTAGTTTCTGCTGTTCACTTTAACACCAGCTGCTGAAAGCTTGTTTCCCAGCATTACACCATCATCATGCAAAGGATCAATCTCCGCCGTAATGATTGTGGTAGGGGGAAGACCTTTAAGGTTTGCATTTACTAAAGACATTCTCGGATCCTGAGCCTCGATCATCGTATTCAGGTACTGTTTAGTGAACCAGCCCATCATTGGTTTATTCAAGGGCTTGGCACTTGCATACATCTTGTACGATTCTGTATTCATATCAGCTTGTGCAATCGGGTAAACCAGTACTTCATGAACCGGAACCATGATTTTCTTATCTCTGGCAGCGATAGATACGTTCGCAGCCAGGTTACCACCAGCACTTTCACCAACTACAGCAATTTTTGCCGGATCACCTTTAATTTCAGCGGCGTGTTTTACCACCCACTCGTAGCTGGCAAAAGCGTCGTTATGTGCTATTGGAAATTTATTTTCAGGAGCCAAACGATAGGCTACTGAAACCACAACTGCATTTACCTGTTCCGCCAGTCCCTGTGCCGAAGCATTATAAACGTCAAGGTTAGCAATTACAAATCCTCCGCCATGGTAATACACAACTACCGGAAACGGCCCGTTGCCTGCTTTTGGCGTATAAATGCGCAGATGAACTTTTGCTCCGCTCACATCAATATCTTTACCCATGGTATCCACTTTTGACTCGGGCATAGTCACGTTATTTTCTTTAGCCAAATCCATTACGGCATCAGTTGGAGTATGATTTTTCCTGGCCTCGGTTGCAGTTAATGTCTCTATTGGCTTATCACCATAACTGGCCAGTTTTTCTATTACAACCTGCATTTCTGGTTTAATGGTTTTACCCCATTCAGGAGCAGGCCCGGCAGGCTTTAAGCCAACTGTTTTTGCTGAATCGGCCATGATAGAATCCGTTTGATTTGCCGACTTATCGCCGCTTGAGCAAGCGCTCATGGAAATCGCTACGGTACATACGGCCGCAGTGAATTTAAATAAATTGTTTTTCATAGGTATTTTTGTTTCAAAGTATTGGTTTTACAACACCATGAAATCCTTAAGAGTTTTTCCATACCTACAACTTTTCAGAATTTACCGAAACTGCAAACATCTTGAGTATTTACGTTGTTCTATTAATAATTACACCAGTTGAAAACATTGCCAATACACTACCATATGAAAGGTTCAAAAACAGCAGCAGAAAGTAGCAAGGCTACATCAGCAAAAACAGAAAAAGCAAAAGGCGCGGATGAAAAGGTAACATCGGCAAAAGATGCAAAAAAAGTTGACGTAAGAAAAGATGACCCGAGTAAGCAAAAAAAGTCCTGAGCATCTATTTGATTGGCATGAAGACTCTATTAAATAGTAAAACTTACTTCTTAATTAGCGCATAAATCTTGTCCATCAACTCATCTATATTAAAAGGCTTAGCCATAAAGTCATCAGCTAGTATTCCATCTAATGCATAATTAGTTGAATTGTAACGTGCAGATATCATTAATACCGGCACATGTTTGGTGGTGCCGGTTGCCTTGAGTTCCTTCAAAAGCACCCTGCCGTCGATATCTGGAAGCATAATATCCATAATGATTACATCAGGCTTGAATGCGATAACATGATCTATAAAATCTGCACCTTTATTTAAACCGGCTACATTGAAGGCCTCACTTTCCAAAATAAGGGTGATAACGTCTAAAATTGCGTGGTTGTCTTCTACTACGAGTATATTTTTCTTTGCCAAGTGCGATGGGAACATTTAAAAATCCGAACAAAGATAAAATAAAATCAGATCAATAATACTGTATAGAACAAATTAGAGTATCTTAATAAAAGCTTAGCATTTATAAATTCAAAAAATCTAATACTTTTGCAATACTTAACCCTATTATGAATAATTTCTCCGTTGATTTAACCAACTGCGATAAGGAACCAATACACATTCCTGGTAAAGTGCAGTCACATGGTTTTTTGCTTGCAATCGATAAAACCAACTATAGCATAAGTTATGCAAGCGAGAATGCGGAAACCTTCATAGGCACCGCGGTTTCAAATATACTGGATCAGCCTGTAGCATCGCTTACGGGATTTATCAAACAACAGGAGCCAGACTTCAATCTGGAAGATTTGCTTAAGTTGGGCATGATCAGAAAAAGTTTTGACGCGATCAGTCCGCTTCCTGTGGAAATAAACAATAAGGCATATTACCTGATTATCAATCAATCTGCAACAAACTGGCTTCTTGAATTTGAGCCTCTTACGCTACAGTACGACATTCAAAGCTCCATTGGCCGCTCCGCATCATCAATGCTGCAGGGGAAAAGTGTACCAGCATTATTAAAAGCTGGAGCTGCAGAGGTTAAAAGGCTTATTGAATACGACAGGGTGATGATTTATAAGTTTTTAGAAGATGGTCATGGAGAAGTTGTTGCTGAGGAGAAAGAAAAACATCTTGAGCCTTTTTTTGGATTGCACTATCCCGCTTCAGATATCCCTAAACAAGCCAGGGAGCTGTATAAACTGAATTTGACACGATTAATCGCAGATGTAAATACAATTGATGCCCCAATTCTGACCTTTCGCGAAAACACACCTTTAGATTTAACCAACAGTAGCTTACGTGCAGTTTCTCCGATACACATCCAATACCTGAAAAATATGGGAGTGCATTCGAGTTTTAGTATTTCATTAATTTCTAATGGAGAATTATGGGGGCTGATTGCCTGTCACAACTATAGTCCAAAGTTTATTGACTATAAAGCCAGGGAAGGATCTAAACTTATCGGCGAAATTTTATCTTCTGCGCTGGAATTCAGGCAGGAGGAGGAGGATTCAGAAATTGTGGAAGGGTTTAAGGACACAGCTATTGTACTTGCTGAACACCTTTCAAGAGACCAGTATTTAGTGGATGCCCTAACCGGCCATAGTACCACGATCCTGAATGCCACACAAGGCGCAGGGGTAGCCATTATTTTCGAGAATAAACTTAAAACAATTGGAAATACTCCTGAAGACAAAGACATCTGGGAACTGGCCGAATGGCTGAAAAACAATAGCGACGAATCGATCTATTATACGCACCGCCTGTCTGAAATATTTAATCCGGCTAAAATGTACAAACAGGTTGCATCGGGAATTTTAGTCGGTTCCATCAGCAAAAGCCCCGATGAAATCATAATCTGGTTTAAACCGGAACAAATCAGTAAGGTAAACTGGGCTGGGAATCCCGACAAAGCCGCCGCTCCTTCTGAAGGATTGCTGCAATTATCCCCGCGAAAGTCTTTCGAAATCTGGTCTCAGCAAGTTAACAATACTTCGGAAAAGTGGTTGCCGGAAGAAATTACCTCAGTACTGCGGATACGGGAAATTGTTGTTGCGCATATCAACAAAAAAGCCAATGAAATCAGGTTGCTTAATGAAAAGCTTCAAACTGCTTATGAGGAGCTTGACACCTTCAGCTATACCATTTCGCATGATTTAAGAACGCCACTTACATCGATTAAAACTTATGCAGAGTTAATGCTTAAGAATAAAAGCATAGATGAAAATGGTCAAAAAATGCTGGCCAGGATATTAACAGGGGCAGATAAGATGAACTTCCTGATCAAGGAAATCCTGAACCTGGCAAGGGTAGGCCGCTTGGAGATCAATTTTGAAAGGGTTAATATGACCAGCCTGATCAATGAGGTTACCAGCGAGGTATTGACGGCTTATAAAGCAGACAAGGCCGAACTTATTTTAGGGCAGCTGCCCGACGTTAAAGGCGACAAGACTATGCTTGCTCAGGTTTTTACGAATCTGATCAGCAATGCAGTAAAATATTCATCAGCGGCACAAAAACCCAGAATCGAAATTACAGCTACAGAAAATAATTCAGAAATTGTTTATGCTGTTAAAGATAATGGTATAGGAATTGATAACCGTTACTATGACAGGGTCTTTGAGCTTTTTAAGCGCATGGACAATGTGAAGGAAATTGAAGGAACCGGTGTAGGGCTGGCTATTGTAAAACGTATTGTTGAACGTCATTCAGGACGGGTGTGGTTTGAAAGCAAATTGAATGGGGGTTCTACTTTTTACGTAGCTTTTAAGAATTAATAAAAATGAAAACGCCAGATATATTTTACGTGGAGGATGATACCGATTACGCATTTTTTATGCAGAGCGCGGTTCAGGAGGTAAAAGATACTTTAAATTTAACCATCGTTGAAGATGGTAAGGAGGCATTGACCAAACTACAGAGCTTTGTAGATAGTAAGGTAAAACCAAAATTGATTTTACTGGATCTGAATTTGCCAGGCTTATCAGGATTGGACCTGCTTAAATTTATAAAAGACATCCCATACCTGAAAAGCATCCCCGTAATATTATTCTCTACATCAGACAATCCGGACGATGTAAAAGCTTCTATTGAGTTCGGCGCCAATGCTTATCTTGCCAAACCTAATGGTTACGAAAATCTGGTGAAATGCCTGCACTCCGTGCACGACTTCTGGTTTAACCAGCACTTACGACTGAATTAACATTACTTACACTGATATTAAGATTCGAATCATTACATTCGAATCTTTTCTTTTTTATAACCTTTAATATCATAAAATTCCGAATATGATTGCCAACTTATTGAGAACCGAAACGGCCGCAAGCCACAAAGAACTTGAATCACTCATGTACGTCAATGAAATTATAAACAATTCATTGAGCGTTGAACAATATAAAAAACTACTAACCATTAATTACATTATTCACCAGAAACTGGAAAACAAACTGGCAAATATGCTTGATGCGGATCTGGCCAGTGAACTGGATATGAAAAGCAGGTTGAAGCTCTCCGCTTTGGAAAAAGATTTAGCCTACTGGAACATTGATAGCCTTACGCTGCCCGGCCTGAATTTCGATCTGTTTATTCCGGAAAAAAATAACGCTGAAGTACTGGGTGCGTTGTACGTGCTGGAAGGGGCTACACTGGGCGGAAACATGATTAAAAGGCATATTTTAGCAAATCCTAACTTCAAAGACGATGAGGGCGGATTAAATTATTACGGTGTTTATGGCGAGGAGTTAAGTGCAAAATGGAAATCCTTTGTATCCATCCTGAACGAGACGGTTTCAGAAGCCGACTATGAACGCTGCATTGCCAGCGCAAACCATACCTTTAACAACCTGATCAACCTCTCAAAACAACTGAACTAAAAGACAGAAATTTGGCCATAAAATTTAAAAAAATAGTCCTGCTATATTTCCACGGCATTTTTGACTTGTGAAAATGTGCAAAACTTATTTTAAATTAATATTTGCATTCTGTTGTTAATTCGGAGTAAATATGTATAATTGAACAAAAATAAATTTTTTAAACCTTTAAAAACATCAATTAGCGATGGAAAAATTCTCAAAAGTTAAAGCTGCTGTTGCTGCTATCGAAGCAGATGTAGAAAAATTTTATAATGCTGGCAATGCAGCTGCTGGTACTCGTGTGCGTAAAGCAATGCAAGATCTTAAAGTTTTAGCACAAGAAATCCGTGCAGAAGTAACTGACAAGAAAAACTCTGGAAAATAATATTTCGCGAGTATGAAACAAAAAGGGTTCTGGTATGCCAGAGCCCTTTTTGCATTTGTGCCGGCTACGATCGCGGATGAAACTGTGTCACGACCTCCCGAAGGTAATCCCGGTCCAGATGAGTATAGATTTCTGTTGTAGTGATGCTGGAATGCCCGAGCATTTCCTGTACCGCCCTTAAGTCAGCTCCTCCTTCAATCAGGTGCGTTGCAAAGGAATGCCGAAGGGTATGAGGGCTGATGGTTTTTTTAAGGCCTACAGCGCTTGCCAGGCCTTTTATCATGGTAAACACAGTTATTCTGGAAAGCTTGGCACCAAAACGGTTCAAGAATATATAGTCTTCACTTCCTTTTTTTACTTTGGCGTGTACCCGAACCTGATGCAGGTAAATGTCGAGCAGCTTCAGTGCGACACCGCCAATCGGCACCAGGCGTTCCTTGTTTCCCTTTCCTACAATCTTAATAAATTCAATCTGGCGGTAGAGATTTGAAATCCTGAGCTCTGTCAATTCGCTCACACGCAAGCCACAGCCATACAGTACTTCCAATATTGCTTTATTTCGCATGCCTTCCGGCCTCGAGGCATCTATGGCATCGATCAGTTGATTGATCTCCATCAGGTTCAACGTATCGGGGAGCTTACGGGTAATTTTAGGTGCTTCAATCAAAGCAGTCGGATCAAGCGCTATTTCCTCTTCAATTAATAGATAAGTAAAAAATGCTTTTAACCCCGATATTACCCTTGCTTGTGTACTGGCCAGCATACCAAGCTCATTTAGCCAGGAGATAAAGGACTTAAGGTGAGATGGAGTTATGTCGTTCAAAGCTGGCGATAAACCAACAGACGCAAAATACTGAGTAAGTTTATCCACATCAGTGAGGTAAGCGTGTATTGAATTTTTTGAAAGCGAACGCTCCAACTTCAAATAAGCACTAAATCCCTTAATATATGATTGCCAAAGCATGTTTTTATTTAAGATTTTTTTATAACATTGCAGCGTTACAATTTTTAGCGTTGCAAATTCATGAAAATACAAATTATAAACGGCCCCAATTTAAATCTGCTAGGCGTTCGTGAACCATCCATTTATGGAAATACAAGTATAGAGGATTATATCGGAGAACTGAAAGCCATTTATGCACATGTTGAAATTGAATATTTTCAAAGCAATATAGAAGGTGAATTAATTAATAAGCTTCACGAAATTGGATTCAGCTATGATGGTATCATACTGAATGCTGGTGGATATACACATACTTCCGTAGCACTTGCCGATGCCATTGCAGCCATCAAAACGCCAGTAGTTGAAGTTCACATCTCTAATATTTATGCTCGCGAAGAGTATCGCCATGTTTCGCTAACAGGCAAAAACTGCCAGGGTGTACTAACCGGCTTTGGTATGAATGGCTATAGGCTGGCACTGGAAAGCTTACTCATTAAAAAATAATATTATGATCAAAAAAACCCTTCTCTTTTTATTATTATCCACACTTTGGGCAAATGTGAATGCCCAAACCAATCCTACAAATAAACTGGATGAACAATCCGTTGTCAGGGCTGAAGATGGTAACGTTTATCCTTATTCCGTGTGGCGAAAGTTGTTATCAACAGGTAAGTATGCGATAAAAAACCGCCAGACATTTACGGATAGTGGAAAGCCTGAATATTTGCTTTATGAGCTTTCTGAAGCCCAACAACAAGCCTATTTTGCCAGGCGACCGAAACCGAAAGCAAGCGATTGTTTTACAGAAGGGGAGGCGTTTTCAGGATTTAAGGCTACGGATATCAACGGCAACAAGTGCGACCTCCGCAAAGCAGATGGAAAAGTTGTGGTGCTGAATTTCTGGTTTATCAAATGTCCACCCTGCAAACAGGAGATCCCGCAGTTAAACGAACTCGTCGCAGCATATAAGGGCAATGAAAATGTCGTTTTCCTGGCTGTTGCACTTGATGAAAAGTATGATCTGAAAGAATTCATTAAAACAAATCCATTTGATTATCACATCATCGACAACGGCAGGTCCATCACCACAAAATACAACCTGAAATACTATCCCACTCACGTAATCATCGATGGTACGGGTAAGATTCATTTTTCGGCATCAGGACTTGCCTCAAATACCATGTATTGGCTCAAAAAATCAATAGATGAGACGCTGGCGCTTAAGTAAGCTTCGAAAAATACCTGATCTTTTTGATAAAGAATGACCAAACAATGCTGTGGCCGTAAACACCCGCATGCGACTGATATGGCTTTTGAAAGGATTTACGTTTTCTGTTTGTTTTCGCAATAGACTTTATAAAATGCCAGTGGCCCTTGCTTACAGCGAGGGTAAATTTTGGTTTACCTGACAAAAGAAAGTGCCACCAAGCCACAAAATCAATCCACATACGGATGGTGATTCTGAACACCGCATCGCCTGCAGGCAGGTTTTTCTGCATAATGATGAGACTGTTTCTAAAATTAAGATAGGTTTTGAATGGGTTTTCGGTTTGTAGTGTACCGCCACCCACGTGAAAAACTTCAGCATCAGGACAATACACGACCTTATAATCCATGTTTTTTAAGCGCCAGCAAAGGTCGATTTCCTCCATATGAGCAAAAAGATCGGCATCCAGGCCATCTGCTTCTTTCCAGCATTTACTCTTGATGAAAAATGCTGCGCCACTTGCCCAGAAAACCTCCGATTGCTGGTTATATTGTCCTTTGTCTTGCTCGTACACATTAAAAAGCCTTCCACGGCAAAAAGGATAAGCATAAATATCCAGATAGCCACCTGCGGCACCAGCATATTCAAAATAATTTTTGCTCAACTGCGACTTTATCTTAGGCTGCGCAGCAGCAATAGCCGGATCATTTTCCATTAGATCAATTACCGGCTTAATCCAGTTTGGCGTTACTTCCACGTCGGAGTTCAGGAGAACGAAATAATCAGCCTCAACCCGTGCTAAAACCTGGTTATATCCGCCGGCAAAACCGTAGTTTGAATCATTTTTAAGCACCTTAACCGCAGGAAAGTTTTGTTCCAAAAAAGCAACAGAATCATCGGTAGATCCGTTATCGCCCACAACAACCTGCAGGTTATCATATTCGCTTAAAAGTATACCTGGTAAAAATTGTTCTAGAAATGCCTTACCGTTCCAGTTTAAAATGACAACAGCTACAGATGGGTTCATGCTCATTATTCGGGTTTAAACTTCCAGCGTTTATGGCTCCAAAGCCAGTATTGCGGATGTTCATTAATTATATTTTCTAAAAATTTAAAGTGCAGGTGGGTAATTTCATATTCATCCATTTCCATTGGATTAAGGCACATGGGTAAAACTTCTACGTGATAATATCCTCGCTTAACTACTGTAACCTTGAAATAATAAATTGGTCGCCCGGTAGATTTCGCAATCTTTTCGACGCCGAGAAGTGCAGCAGTAGGCTGATGAAGAAAATCGACAAAATACTTCGTTTCGTGTTTTACCGGAGCCTGATCACTCGCGAAGCATAACAATGTGGGTTCATTTTTATATGTAGCCATCCCCCTCAATGTTTGTCGCATAGCGATGAATATATTACCATACCTGGTGCGCATCTTATCAAACCAAAGGCCAAATATTTCATTACTCAATGGCTTATAAATCACCAGGGTTTTGGCAGAAATGTTCAGCCCTAATGCAAGTGTGCCAAGCTCCCAATTCCCATAGTGCCCCGTACAAGCCAATACGCTTTTTCCGGCTTTGAAGTGTGCTTCCAAAAGCTCAAGCCCTGTAAACTTTACCCGTTTCAAGGTTTCCTTTTCAGAAATGGTAGACATTTTGATGATTTCGAAAATGAGATCTGCAAGGAATCTGAAGAATTCCTTCTCTATAACAATGATTTCATTCGAAGACTTTTCAGGAAAAGAATTGGTTAAATTCTCCCTGACTACTTTTTTTCTGTACCCAATTATGTAATAAAGCAGATAATATAGTAATCTTGCAAAGAAAAAGAGCATAGGCAATGGCAACAGCGATAGCGTAAATAAAAAAAATACGCCCAGGTGCGCAAATCCTCTTTTAATCATTATTTTTAAACGTTTCAGCTACAAACATAAATTTTCAAATGCACAATACAGCAATACTTCCTTTATTTTATCTTCCTCCAGTAGGTTATTTCAGTTTATTGCAACAGGCCGGGCAGGATTTCCTGATCGAAAAGCATGAACACCTGGTGAAGCAAACTTATAGAAACCGGGCAAGTATATATTCTCCAAATGGAAAGCTGGATTTAACCGTTCCATTGGTAAAAGGAGCCAAAACGCATACGACGATGAAAGACGTGAAGATTAGCTATGATTTCAACTGGCAGCGTCTACATTGGTTAAGTCTGGAAACCTGCTATCGAAGTTCCGCTTATTTTGAATATTATGAGGATGAGCTGTCTGTATTTTATACAAACAAGTTTGAGTACCTGTTCGACTATAACATTCAGCTTCTGGAATGGTTGAATAAAAAACTTAAACTGAACATTAGCCTCAATACCACTACATCCTACGAAACTGAAATAGGGGAAGGAATTGATTTCAGAATGGCCATGAATCCTAAAAAAGCGGACGAGCTAACCTGTAACAAACCCTATTATCAGGTTTTTGAAGATAAACATCAGTTTTTACCCAACTTAAGTATCGTAGATTTGTTATTTAATCAGGGCCCGCAAGCCCGGTTATATTTATAAGTTATGGGTAAAAACAAACCACGTAATCGGCACAAACATTATAACGTTCCTGCACCCGGAACCAGTCCGGGGTTATATGCCATTGATGATGATGCGCTTAAACCTAAAATAGTCCTTCATACCTATAGCGACAAAAGCTATAAAAAAGAGGAGTTGCAAAACATCAATAATATAGATAAACTGGTACAGGACAAAAGCTTTTACTATTGGTTTGATATTAAGGGATTGGGTGACGCCAGTATTTTCGAGACACTATATGCCAAACTCGATATCAGCCGGCTGGTTCTGGAAGACATTACAAGTTCTTACCAACGGCCTAAGCTTGATGAATATGATAACGACAAGTACATTTTTGCGGTTAGCCGGCATTTGTATCTGAATAACGAAGATGTTTTAACCAACGATCAGATTTCATTTATTCTCTCAGAACGTACCCTGATCACTTTTCAGGAAACCTATGAAGATTGCTTCGAGCCCGTAAGAAAGCGGCTTGAACTGGGCAAAGGAAATATCCGTATCGGTGGGAGCAGTTATTTAATGTATGCCATTATGGATGTCATTGTGGATAATTATTTCGCGCTTCTCAATTTCTGGGGAGAGGAACTCGACGCCATTGAAGACCGTTTATACGATCACCCGGACAGGCGCATCATGTACGATACCCAGGCGATCAAGCGTTCGCTCATTACAATCAGAAAAGTGGCCTGGCCGGAACGTGATAAGCTCAATGACATCATCAGAACCGATAGCCCATTAATCTCTGATTTGACGAAAACCTATATGAAGGATGCCTACGATCATTGCATCCAGATCATTGATTTTATTGAATCGCTTAAAGAGATTGCATCTGCGAATATCGACATGAACCTTTCTATTACCAGTAATCGGATGAATGAGATCATGAAGGTACTAACGATCATTTCCTCCATCTTCATCCCACTGACATTTATTGCTGGTATTTATGGGATGAACTTTAGTCGTGAAGACCCGGCAACCGGTAAAATCATGCCCGATAATATGCCGGAGCTCTACAGTCCCCATGGTTATTTCTGGACCTGGGTTGTGATGGGTGTAATCGCAGTTGTGCAGGTAATTTACTTCTGGCGTAAGGGATGGTTTAAATAAATCTCTTTTTCTATTTATTGTGCCTAATTTTAGCTATATTAAAGGTAAATAAGGTGTTTTGCGCTGTATCATATATACGGTGTAGCATGCACCCCTGGCTAAAATTGGTTATATAAAAAGATGCAATCATTCGAAATAGATAAAAGCGACGTACTTAAAGTTAAAAATGCCATCTTAGCTGGTGATGAGATCTTAAAAGAGGTTTTAGATGAGTATCATGCCTCTGAAATCGCCATTCTCTTCGAGCGTTTAGATAAGTCACAACAACAGCATATTATTAATTTGCTGCCTGCAGAAACTGCATCAGAGATCATCTCTGAAATGGATGAGGAATCTCACCCTGAAGATTTACTGTTTCAGCTTCATCCCGATAAGCGTACCGAAGTAATCGAAGAACTGGATTATGATGATGCAACCGATATTATTTCCCAGCTCGAAGACCATGAGCAGAATGAAATTTTAGAAGATCTGCAGGATGAACATGCAACAGAAATCAGGAACCTTTTAACCTACGACGAGAAAACCGCAGGTGGTTTGATGAACACCGAGCTCATCTGCGTAAACATCAACCTCACTAAAAAGGATGCGATTGATGAGATTATCCGCCAAAGTGAGGAAATGGAGGAGTTTTACACTATTTATGTTGTTGATGACGCAGAAGTTTTCAAGGGAATAGTTTCGCTTAAGGATATCATTAAGGCAAAACACAATGCCAAAATTACTGAACTGGTTAAAATAGATGCCGTATATGTGCATCCATCTACCGATCAGGAAGAAGTTGCCAATCTGATTTCTCAATATAACCTCACCAGTATTCCGGTAATTGATGATAACCAAAAGCTGCTCGGCAGGGTAACTTTCGATGATGTTATCGACGTGATGGAAGCGGAAAGTACCGAAGATATCCTCAAAATTTCAGGGGTTTCGGAAGATGAAGAACTAAGCGGTAACTGGATTGAAGCAGTGAAATCCCGCTTGCCCTGGTTGATCATTAACCTGGGCACCGCATTTCTGGCCTCATCAGTTGTGCGCTATTTTGACCCTACAATAAAACTAATCCCATCATTAGCGGCTTACATGACCATCATTGCTGGCATGGGCGGCAATGCGGCTACACAAGCCCTGGCAGTAACTGTAAGGCGTATTTCACTATATGATTTAACGGATAAACAAGCTTACCGAACAGTTTTAAAAGAGTTTACAGTAGGGCTGATTAATGGTGCAGCAAATGGCTTAATTGTTTTTGGCTTCGCCTGGTTTTTCGATGGGAACCCACTGCTTGGCTTGGTGATCTTTTTAGCCATGACGGGAAATTTGCTGATTGCAGGTATAACAGGAGCGGGGATCCCGTTGATTTTAAAGCGGGTGGGTATCGATCCGGCTATCGCCTCATCCATCATCATCACTACATTTACTGATGTTTTTGGGTTCTTACTGATATTGGGACTGGCCAGCAGATTACTGCTTTAGTTTTTTACTTTCGTTTTTAGATTGCGCATATAACCTCCCGCTGATCACTCTGATTTCCGCAGATAACCAATACAAGTCTGCATGCATCTCATTAATCTGCGGGACATCATTCGACGGAATATTATATTGACAATTTCCCGCTGATCACGGCGATCTACGCACATATCAATCATACCTGCCTGGCGGTAAAACAAAATGCCCCGACGAAGCAGAACTTCATCGGGGCATTTATCATTATCGTTTAATTAACGACTAGTATAAAGTAAACTCAACACGACGGTTTTCTTGACGACCAGCTGCAGTTTTGTTAGTTGCAATTGGTTGATCAGGTCCGTAACCAGTAGCTTCAATTCTTGATGCATTAGCACCTTGAGATACTAAATAAGCTTTTACTGATTCAGCTCTTTCTTTAGATAAACGTAAGTTTAATTCTCTGCCACCAGTGTTATCTGTGTGACCAGCTAATTTTAAGCTAAAGTTTTTCTCTACCAATAATCCGGCTACTCTGTTTAAAGTTGAGAATGATTTAGAACGGATAGTTGATTTACCTAAATCGAATTCTAAATTAGAAATGGCATCTCTAACTACTTTACGATCTGCCTCAGTAATTACGGTAGTTTCTTTAATCACTTTTGTTGTTGGAGCAGCTAACGGACATCCTGAACCATCTACAACAGTACCTGATGCTGTTCCAGGGCATTTGTCAAATTTATTTGCTACACCATCGTTATCATCATCAGCAAGATCTTTAGCATATTGTGCTCTGTCTCTGGCTGCATTTTCTTCAGCAGTAGATAATGCTCTTCTTAATTCAGCACTTTCTTCTGCTGTTGATTTGTTTAAAGCAGCTAATGAACTGTAGTTTTGTAATTGTGGTTTTTCTTTACTTCCCAAAGCAAATTCTAAACCTGCGTGTCCGTAAGAGAACCTGTCATAACC
>NZ_LECU01000001.1 GCF_001027745.1 Pedobacter sp. BMA | reverse complement strand
GTTGGGGCGGCTGGGGCGGTCCTAACTATGTTAATCAATATATGGAAGGAACAATTATTATTGATTTCCTTGACCCGGCAAAGAAAATATTATTCTGGCATGGACAGGGAACTGGTTTCAATCTGGATAGCTTCAGTAAAAGGGAAGAGCGATTGCAAACAGGTGTTAAAGAAATATTGGCACAATACCCGCCAACTGCAATTGCTGCTAAATAATATTAGCAGATAAGATTTAGATAGCAATCCATTAATTGCTGCGTAACTAAAGGGCTGTTGAATTTTTTAACAAATTCCAGCCCTTTTGCTTTCATTAGATTTTGTAGCTCATTGGAATCCAGTATGCCGTTCACAGCATCTGCAAGGGCTCCAGCATTAGTCGGATCAATATACAAGCTGTGAGGGCCCCCTGCCTCTTCTAAACAGGAACCAGTAGCAGCTACTACCGGTGTTTGAGAATACAAAGCCTCTATGATCGGTATTCCAAAGCCTTCATAAAAAGATGGATAGACGAACAAATCAGCAAGCTGATATATTCCAGGTAAATCGGCAAAAGGAATATCCTGAAGAAACATGACTCTTTCTTTCAATCCAAGGGATTCTATCTCCTGTTTAACTTCCTCTAAATAGGAGGTTGGTTTCCCAATTACAACCAGCATATATTCTTTCCTGATTACTGGAAGCGCCTGAATCAATAATTTTAGGTTTTTGCGACTTTCTATAGTGCCAACATTCAGGATGAAACGATCTGGCAATTTATAATTGTTTTTGACTTCATAAAGCCTCTGTCCATCAAATGCAGTTTTAAAGCTGTCGTCGCAACTCTGATAAATCACATCTATTTTATCGGGATTGATTTGGTAAAGCTCGACTATATCACTTTTTGTTTTCTCACTTATGGCAATAATTCTGTTCGCATTTTTACAGGCTGCCTTGCTCTTCCATTCGTATAATTTACGGTCGATAAACTTATAGTAATGCGGAAAACGGAGGAAGATAAGATCGTGTATGGTTACAACAGATTTTATAGGGGTATGGTGAATCCCATAAGGAATCTCATGACTCAAACCATGATAGATTTGTACGTTATCCTGAAACAAATCTTTAAGAATGTTCAGTGTCCTCCAAAGGAAGGTTCCATTTCTTGGAAGTTTCAGTTGAATATTTTTATTCCCGAAGAATGTATCAATTTGCTTAGCCTTTTTGGCTTTAGGTGTGTAAACCAGGTATTGACCGGACGGAAACTGGTTGGCTATGGCCTCAATCAGAGATCGGCTATAATTGCCTAAACCCGTTAGATTGTTGGCAGCGCGTTTGCCATCATATCCGATTCTGAGTTCAATGTTTAAAGCCGAAGGCTCAATACTTGATGGTTCAAGCGCTGTGCTTTCGGCTTTAATGCTTTGTATTTTGTTTTCACTTTTCACCTTATGGCTTCATGCTTAAACAGCTACATTATTTTCTCTCAACGCATCGTTAAGAGAGGTTTTTTTATCTGTACTCTCTTTACGTTTTCCAATGATTAATGCACATGGTACCTGATAATCACCGGACGGAAATTTTTTAGTGTAGCTTCCAGGGATAACTACTGAACGTGCAGGAACAATACCTTTGTATTCAACAGGTGTAGGTCCGGTTACATCAATAATTTTCGTTGATGCCGTTAACACAACATTAGCACCTAAAACTGCTTCTTTTTCGACTTTAACACCTTCTACAACAATTGCTCTTGAACCTAGAAATGCATCATCCTCGATAATTACAGGAGCTGCCTGAACCGGCTCTAAAACGCCTCCAATACCAACACCGCCACTCAAGTGAACACGTTTACCGATTTGAGCACATGAGCCAACAGTAGCCCAGGTATCAACCATTGTACCTTCATCCACATAGGCCCCAATATTAACATAAGAAGGCATCATGATTACACCTTTAGCTAAATACGCGCCATAACGGGCACTCGCCATTGGTACTACACGTACACCGGTTGTTTTATAATCAGTCTTTAATTCCATTTTATCGTGGTAAACGAAAGGACCACTTTTGATTTCTTTCATCTCGCGAATCGGGAAGTATAAAATAACCGCTTTTTTTACCCACTCATTAATGCCCCATGAATTTAAAACTGGTTCAGCAACACGAATTTCTCCCTTATCTAATCCCTGAATTACGGTTTCAATAGCTTCGCAATAGTTACTGTACTGTAGAAGAGTTCTGTCGTCCCAGGCGGCTTCAATTAATTTCTTTAAATCTGAATACATGATGTTTTTAAATTTTACGCAAAATAAATCAATTTTTGTTTATTAAAGGGCTAATTGTTTAAATTGTTTGCCTTGTGCCTGATTGTTTTAGTATTTTTGACTTTGTATGGGAGAAGTAGAAAAACTTAGAATAGACAAATATTTGTGGGCGATAAGGTTTTTTAAAACCAGAAGTCTTGCGACTGATGCATGTAAGGCGGGAAGGGTGAAGTTGAAGGGGCAGAATATCAAACCTTCAGCAATTGTGAAAATCGGTGATGTTTATCAGGTATCAAAAGGGATTGAAAAAAAAATAATCGAAGTTATAGATTTCTCTTACAACAGAACAGATTCTCCTACAGCATTAACTAAATATAAAGACTTAACTCCAGTTGAGGAAACGCATGCTTTCAAATCCGTATTCCACTCGCCGGGGCTGAAAAGGGATCGCGGGGCGGGTCGTCCAACCAAAAAAGACAGAAGAGAGACGGATGAATTGCTTGATGGCATGTTCGAGGACGAGAAATAGCAATTATTTCCTATCGCATTTATTACAATCACTTATGCCGAAGTTAAAGACAGCATGATTCTGCGTGTTATTGCGGTTTTTATTTTATAGTATGCATAAAATCCTTTTTTAAAATCTATATATTTACAAAAGTGATAGTGGATTTTGTGTGTCATGCATTTTTTTGCGTGTTTTCGATTACCCTTAACAACATCGAATGAATAAATCTCTACAAAAACTAGTTGATATTTCACAAGCTACTTCCAGAATCATCGTCGGATTAATGTCAGGAACATCACTTGATGGTTTGGATATTGCGCTTTGTAAATTCTCCGGCTCAGGTGCAGATACATCTGTAAACTTGCTTCATTTTACTACAACTGACTTTTCGCCGGAATTCAAAAATGAATTAAGATCAGTTTCATCCAAAAGGATAGTCGACCTTCAACAGGTAACGGTATTAAATGCGTTTATTGGGAATTATTATGCTGATTTAATATTGGAGGCATTGGAAAGTTGGGGGTTTTCTGCAAGTGAGGTTGATATCATTGCCAGTCACGGACAAACCATTTATCATGCTCCGCAATCTATTCACAAACTACCAAACTATCCTAATGCGACACTCCAGATAGGTGATGGAGATCATATTGCTGTAAAAACAGGCATTATTACGCTAAGTGATTTTAGGCAAAAACATATCGCTGCCGGTGGTGAAGGTGCCCCTTTAGCTGTCTATGGGGACTACCTGATCTTTTCTGATGAAATTGAAAATCGTATCTTACTTAATATTGGTGGTATTGCAAATTTTACTTATTTACCTGCTGGCTTTAATTTCGATCAGATATTTTCTACGGATGTCGGTCCGGGTAATACGATCCTGGATCAGTATGTACAGCAACATTTTGAGGGAATGTTCTTCGATAAGGATGCTGAACTGGCATTATCGGGTAGGGTAGATGAGGGATTGCTAAAACGACTGTTAGCTGATCCCTTCTTTGGTCTTCCATTTCCTAAAACAACAGGCCCTGAGCTCTTCAATCTTGATTATTTAGATCGCGCCATCAAATCGAATGAAAATGAAATAAGCCAGGTAAATGTTTTGGCTACACTTTCAGAATTTACCGCCAGAGTTATAGCTGACGCGATCCGGAAGTCAATACCTGCTGAAACTCCATTTGTGATTTATTTAAGTGGTGGAGGGATGCACAATCCTTTATTGAAGGATAGGTTAGCCAAATATTTGAATTGTAAGTTGAAAAATACGGCGGATTTAGGAATAAATCCTGATGCGAAGGAGGCTGTATTGTTTGCATTGCTGGCTAACGAATGTTTAGCGGCAGAAAGCTTCAGCTATACTAGCAGGCCTGAGATGCCCGCTGTGGCGATGGGTAAAGTAAGTTTGCCATTTTAAGAGAACCAACACTTAACACAAAATAAATATTATGAACGAAAATTTACTCGGGAGGACTGCGAGAGGCAGCCTGTTATTGCTTATTTTTTTCTTTCTTTTTTATGGAAAGGTCTCTGCCCAGGGAGGAGCATATGTAATTAAAGGGTTTGTTAAAGATGCACGAACGGGACAACCCTTGCCTGGCGTAAGTGTCAAAGTAGGAAACACAACAATAGGGGGCTCCACTAATGGAAACGGTGCTTATGAATTTACCGCAGGGCTTAGTGGAGGTAAATATCAAATTACTTTTAGTTTTTTGGGGTATTCTCCTAAGACACAAAGTATTGAGTTAGGATCGGAAAAGACAATTACCTTAAATGCAAATATCGACGAAGATCTAGTTCGCCTGAATGAAGTCGTGGTAACTGGTACATCTGTAGCAACCAGCCGCAAAACATTAGGTAACGCTATTTCTACTGTGAGTTCAAAAGATCTTGAGAACAGTAATGCAACTTCGATCGATCAGGCCTTAAGTGGTAAAGTAGCTGGCGCTCAGATATCACAAAACTCCGGGAATCCGGCAGGAGGTATTAGTGTAAGGCTAAGGGGGAGTAGTACGATTGTCGGAACTGGCGATCCGTTATATATTATTGATGGGGTGATTGTTAATAACAATTCTACAGAATTGCTTGATCTTGGTGGTTATGCCCAAAATAGGCTGGTAGATATTAACCCAAATGATATTGATCGTATTGAAATTATAAAAGGTGCTGCTGCCGCTGCAATTTACGGATCCAGGGCCAGTAATGGTGTTGTGCAGATTTTCACAAAAAAGGGTAAGGAAGGAAAACCAGTGGTTAATGTCTCATCTAATTTCAAAGTAAGCGAAGTGAGAAAAACACTGGATATAAATACTTATCCTTTCCGCTATAATACAACAACGCTAACTGATTTAAGCCAAACTGCAGTACAGCGGTACGACTATCAGGATGATATTTTCAGAAGGGCATATGGTAATGAAAATAATGTTTCAGTTTCTGGAGGAAGCAATGGTACACAATATTATTTAAGTGGAAACTATTTGTACAATCAAGGGATAATTGATAACTCTGATTTTAGTCGTGGCGGTGCAAAAGTAAGGTTGGATCAGACTATTACTAATTGGCTTAAAATTTCTGCAGGCGCTAATTACTCAATCAGTTCAAGTCATGAAATTCCTAATGGCGGCCTCAATGAAGCTTATGGAGCGTTAACCGGTTTTATTTTTGCTAATAACTATATTAATCCTGAACCAGTAAATGGCGTATATCCTTCTACTTCTCCCAGTGTTGCACCGAGAACTAACCCTTTGGAGGCGATTAACAGATTTGATTTTCAACAACGGACAAGTCGTTTTATTGGTAATTTCCAGGCAACAGCCACTCCAGTTAAAGGTTTAACATTGAATTATGTACTTGGCTATGACAACGCTACGCAAATCGGAACTGGCTATATTCCCGTGGGAAATACAACACCTACTTATAATACCGGATTTTCGAAACGTGCGGACCTGACAACATTTATGGTAAATAACGATTTTACAGCCTCATATCAGACTAAGATTACTGATTGGCTGGAATCTACATCTGGAATTGGTGCAACAGCTCAGAATGAAAAACGTTATCAAACTGGATTATCGGCAACTCAGTTGGGATTGGTTGGGCAAACGGTAAACAATGGAGTAGTTGTAGGTACTGAACTGCGCTCGACTATTAATGTGATGGGAGCGTATGTTCAGCAAACGTTCGGACTGTGGGACAAAGTATACCTTACTGCTGCTTTAAGAAATGATGTGTCTTCGGTATTTGGAAGAGATGATCGTTCACAATTTTATAAGAAATTTAGTGGGAGTTATGTGCTTTCCAATGAGAAATTCTGGCAAGATTCAAAAATAAGGAACATCATATCAAGTTTGAAGTTAAGGGCATCTTATGGAGAGTCAGGTAATTTAACAGCTTTAGGAGCCTTCGACCAGTACACTAACTATGTTCCTGTAAATTCTGGTGGATTGCCAAGTGTATACTCCTCCACTCTGCTCGGTAACAGCTCAATCAAGCCGGAACGTCAGGAAGAATTTGAGATAGGAACAGACATTAGTTTCTTTAAAGAACGTATTGGATTTGAATTTTCCTACTATCGCAAAAATGTCACCGATCTACTTAACTTAATTAACTTAACGCCCAGTACAGGTTTTACAACTGAATTCGTTAACATCGGTACAATGACTAACCGTGGACTTGAGATCATGTTAAGAGGAGTGCCTATTCTAAATGAAAAAGTTAAATGGAATGTTGTAGCAATTTATTCTCGTAATAAGAACGTCGTTGATAATATTCCAGGAGGTTTACTGACCTTTCCAGGCGGTTTTAGTCAGGTCGCAGCAGTAAATGGATATCCAATCGGTGCCTTCTATTCAACTTATTTTGCGCGCAATGCTGATGGATCACTTGCCTTATTAAATGGCTTGCCTCAAACTGCTAAAGCCGCTAATGGCAGCACCCTGAGGAAGGTTATTGGTGATCCCAATCCGGATTGGACAGGATCATTAATCAATGAGGTAAACGTTGGTAAGCACTTTTCTTTCCGAGCGCAGGTAGATGCATCAATTGGTGCGGATGTTTTTAATTTCACCAAACGTGTAGGGGATCGCGATTTATATGGCGGTTTAAAAGGTTATGAAGCTGAGTTGAGGGGTGAGGTGCCAAAGGGAACATCTGCCGCATTATTCTCGATTTTCGAAAACTGGATTGAAGACGGATCTTATGTCAAATTAAGAGAGGTCTCCGCGTCTTATGATTTCAAACCAAAATTTCTAAAAAATGGTAGTATGCGTTTCAGCGTTGCAGGGAGAAATTTATTCTCCATTGATAATTATAGTGGCTACGATCCTGAAATAAATTCTGCAGGACAAAGCACAGCGGTTCGAGGATTTGATTTTGTTGAGGTTCCGATCCCCAGACAGATTATTGTTGGATTGAATATGACCTTTTAACCATTAAAGAATTTAAAATGAAAAAGATATTTAAAATTAAATTAGGCTTGTTACTGGTGTTTGCGCTTTTTGCGAATAGCTGTAAAACAGATATTTCAAATCCTAATGCCCCTACAGAAACTGATGTGCTTACAACGCGTGCAGGAATTTTTGGTTTAAGCGTTGGATTAAGGCAATACTACTCGACTAATGTTATAGCAGCTTCATACTTCTATCCTGCAGTTACGGCAAGGGAACTTAAAGGGACAGCAACTTTCACGAATACCTTGGAGCTTGAAGCGGGAGGAGTAGCACTACCCACAGCTAACGGGAATCTGCTGACTTTGTGGTCTAGTTTGCAGAAGTTGATGAGTATGAGTGAGGATGTAATTAACAATGCAAGCAATATCAGTACTATATCTGGTGGAACACTTTCCGGAGTTTTGGCTCATGCAAAACTATATAAAGCTATTGCCCTGGGTAGTTTAGCAACTTCATTTGAACAAAGTAACATCAACACAGACAAAACTGGTAAGGCAGTGTTTTATCCTCGCCAGGCAGTATTGACTGAGGCTATCAGGTTACTGAATGACGCTATTAGTCAGATTAATGCTAATCCAGTAACAACTGATTTCACAGCAAATGTTGCGGGTACTAATTTCAATTTGAAGAATGCACTGTATGTTTTTAATGCCCGTTATAATTTAATGGCTGGTAATTATGCCGCTGCGGCTACGAACGCCTCTGCGGTGGATTTGACCAGTAAAAACGTATTTACCTATTCCACAGCGTCGGTTAATCCACTTTGGAATACTGCTGTTAATTTGCAATACTATACACCTCAGGCAAATCTTGGCCTACCAACAACATTATTTGAGGCAGGAGACAGGAGAGAAGCTTTCTACATATCTACGACTACTACAACTACAGGCACGGTAACAACGACAGTGAGGAAGCTCAACGCATTTGCTACTAACCAAACTGCAGAGATACCTGTTTATATCCCTGATGAAATGAAGTTAATACGTGCTGAATCAATTTTAAGAAGCAACGGAATGATCAATGACGCGCTTTCGTTGATAAACGAAGTAAGAACTCAAACTACAGGAGATGTTTTTGGTGTGTATGGGGGGCTCCCTGCTTATGCGGGTACCCTATCTAAGGATGCCTTATTACTGGAGGTTTATAAGCAGCGGTGCGCAGAACTTTTCTTAACGGGACAAAGACTTGAAGATAGCAGACGATTTGGAAGGCCAGCGCCGCCAACTGATACATCTGAAAGGAACCGTAACTTTTATCCCTATCCCGATCAGGAAAGGATTACTAATCCAAACACTCCTGCCGATCCGGCTATATAATAAACCTAAGAGCAACATTGAAAAATGTTGCTCTTTCTATAAACGTTGAACAGAACATGAATCGTAGAATTTACATTTTTATTTTTATCCTGCTTTGGATCACTAATTCTTATGCTCAACAACATAAAGCTAACATCAGCTTAGTTTTAGCAGAAAAGACAGCGATTAACCATTTAAAGGTGCATGATGGCAATAAACAATTACCGGTATTTGGTTTGCAAGATCTTAATATGATATGTGTGAATTTTGGATTTAAGTATAACAGCGTTTTTGATAGCTTAGTTAATAAGTATACAAAAGTGGATACCCTGAGTAAGATTTATGATTCAAACAATATATCGAGTTTGAATGATTTAAACGATCGTCTCAAACTGTATAACTACGTTATTTTGAAAACTGATGGCAATCTCAGTAAATTGCTTATCTCCTTTATCAAGGAAATTGAAAAAAATAAGAAAGTAATTATCGTCCAGAAAGGCTATTCTGGCGGCATTAGTACAGACTTTAAATCATCCGTGATTGCTACCGATCTGAATGATGAATTAAGTGCTGCCTGTGCTGCCAAAGAAATTTTTGGCGGGATAGCTGTTAATGGAAAGGCTGTTCGGTTAAACTATACAGTGCCTGAATCAGTTGGTATGAATGCTGATAAATTAGATACTATCGCAGCAATTATGAAAGATGCGATCGATGCGAAAGGTACTCCGGGAGCAGTTGTGCTTATCGTAAAAAATGGAAATGTGATTTATCATAAAGCATTTGGATCACATAAATATGATCGTGTAAGAACAACAAAAGCTGATGATATTTATGACATGGCGTCGATAACGAAGTTAGCTGCGACAACCAACACAACCATGAAACTTGTTGATGATGGTAAGCTTTCTGTTGATAGTGTTGTTACGAAATACATTGCCAGAACACGTGGAATGCCTGAAAAAAAAGATTTAAAGATAAAGGAGATTCTATTGCATCAGGCCGGCTTTTTTCCATACATTAAATTTTACGAGTATCTAAAGCCTAAAGATACTGACACTTTATATTCGAAAGAATATCCAACCCAACTGGCTGACGGTTATTTTTTGAGGAAGAATTACTTTGAAGATACCATGTGGCCTGCAATGCTTAATGATCAACTTTTAACCAGGGGAAAATACGTTTACAGCGATTTGAGTATGTACTACATGAAAGAAGTAGTAGAAAAGGTTTCATTAACGCCATTAAATGTTTTTGCGGCAGATCATTTTTATAAACCATTAGGTATGCAACGGGCAGGTTTTTTACCTCGCCAAAGGTTTGAGAAAGATAATATCGTTCCTACAACAGAAAACGATGGATGGTTGCGTTCTATGCCTGTGCAAGGGTTTGTAAATGATCCTGGGGCAGCAATGCTTGGCGGGGTAAGCGGCCATGCTGGATTTTTTGCCAGCGCAAATGATATGGCAATTCTGGGTCAAATGTGGCTAAACAAAGGTTCTTACGGCGGTTGGAATTATATTAAGGCTGAGACCTTGGAACGCTTTACATCCAGCCAGTCTCAGGTAAGTAGAAGAGGTTACGGATTTGACCGCAAGGATTCGGATCCGGCCAAAGGTTATCCATCAACCTTGGCATCAAATGAAGTATTCGGGCACACTGGTTATACCGGTACCGCGATTTGGGTTGATCCAAAGCATGATCTTGTATATGTTTTTTTATCAAACAGGGTATATCCTGATGATAAAAATAAAGCTTTAAATACACTGAATACAAGATCAAAAATTATGGATGTGATCTATCGTGCTATGCACTAATGATTGCATTGGTTTATATACACCTTCAATAAGTAACACACAGCAGCTAATTTTTACTCACTATGGATGTCGCAGTTTGTTCACCTATTGTTTGAATATTAACATAGCGCATTCTGTAAGCCATCATGGCAGTTTTTCCCAGCTTATCGATAAGTTTATAATTTGCAATTGCCCCGACAGCTGCGCCTATGAAAGGCAATAACTGGGCAAGTTTAGCTAAGTCAATATAATCCCGGTATTGCTGTTGAAAGGTAAGCCAGTCAAACTCATCAATACTGTTTGGGAGGCGATGGGCCTGGTCATCCCAATTCTCTATTTTATGAAATATTTTTTGACTTTCATTTTTGCTGGAGAATGCCAGCTGAAAAATGTGAAGAATAAACAAGCGTTCCCTGTAATCTTTAACGTCATAGCCGTAAAGTGCTGCAATACCAAAAAGCATCTTCATTTTAATTCCCAATAGCAAAGGGAAGTCAGCAAGGCTCATCAGGAAACCTCCGGCACCTGTAATTCCACCTTCGGCTGCTCCGGTTTTCTTGTAATTTTCGATTTTATCTTTTACCAATGCCTCGCGGTGCATTAAAGTTAGGTCAGTTATTGCTTTGGCTGTTGTGTATGCTGATCCAAACAATACTGTTTTAACCATCTGTTTAATCGCAGTAGTAATTGCCTGGTGTACGCTATCCGGGATATAGGTATTAATCTTCTTTTGTATATTGTCTGTCGCCTGACTTAAAAAAGAGGGCTTTTGCAAAATCTTAAACTTCCAGAATTCCAGTTCACTGGTAATTTTTTGTTCATAGGTCATACCTCTTTTTAACAATAATTATTCCGTAAATTAACCGACCAAAATGAGAATAATCTATTAAAAAAAGAGGGTTAAATGCCAAGATATATTTACTAGTAATTTATTCTTAATGGCGAGGTTTCCCAAAGTTCGAAAGCCTGGAGTGCTTCATTTCGCATTAATTGTACAACTGGTAAAGTACGACTGTGCATTGGTTTATCCAGTTCTTCGTAAATGAACTTATCGCTAAAGCCAATAGATTCGGCGTCTGCTTTTGTGTTTGCAAAATAAATGGTTTCAATTCTAGCCCAGTAAATTGCACCTAAACACATTGGACAAGGTTCACAACTGGTGTAAACTACGCATCCACTTAAATCAAATGTGTTTAATTTTTCGCAAGCCAACCTGATTGCTGAAACTTCAGCATGTGCAGTGGGATCGTTGGTGGCTGTTACTTTATTTGCCGAACCTGCAATAAAAATTCCATCTTTTACAATTACTGCGCCGAATGGACCGCCTAAACTTTCGTTCACATTCTTGAGCGATAGTTCGATGGCCATGCGCATAAAATCTTCGTGATTCATTTTGTTTTCCATATTGTGTAAACAGTTAAGCAAATGGTAGTGTTTAATTTAGTCCAAAAAAAATGCCCCGTAAAACGGAGCATTTCTGATTGACTGTATTAGTTAATTATTTTTTACTGTATTCAGCATTTAAACCTTTGATTACATCAGAAGTAACATCTAAACTTTCATCAGCAAACAAAATTGTGCTGCCTTTAGTATAAGAGAGAACTAATTTATAGCCTTTTTCTTTTGCATAAGTTTTTAAATAGCCTGCAACTTTATCATAAAGTTTTTCTGTTTCAACAGCTTGCTCATTTTGCAATGCACCACCAGCATTTTGCTGATAGGTTTGAAGCTCCTGCTGCTTACGGCCTAAACGCTCTTCTGTTGCTTTGCGTTGATCGGCAGAAAGCGTTTGAGCACTTTGCTGGTATTGCGCCACTTCTCTTTGAAATGCCTGTCCTTTCGCCTGCATATCCGCCTGAGCGCTTTTCGACTTACCTTCGAATTTAACTTTCAGGTCTTTATAATACTCGTATTTGCTTAATAAAGAATCTTGATTAACAAATACAATTTGCTCGCTTTTAGATACTGCTGCAGATGTACTATCTGTTTTTTTAGTTTCAGTTGTTTTAGCGTCTTTGTTTTGACATGCAGAAAAAGCTGAAATTAAAGCAGCAGTAGCAAATAAACCAAAGGTTTTAAAGGTTCTTCTTTCCATTATTGTTTAATAAATTTCAGCAAACTTATATAAATTAGTTTTGATATCCAATTTAAGAGTTTTTTATGCCTGTATTGAGCGTTGAAAAATAAGTTTGCCTTTTCTGAGATCATTTAATTATTCCTCCTTCGAAAAACTTTAGCGGAAGAATTTGCCCTTGAAAGCATATCAGATTTCATAGCGGAAATTGCCGTTTAAATGTTCAAATAATTCACCTTGAGCGTGTTTATGGCGGGTTTTAAAAGCCTAAAACTTATCCACATATTAGTTTAAGTGCAGGAATTTCCGTATTTTTGATACTTATAGTTTTTATTTAAAATATGAGCGAAGAACAAGATTTAAAGTCAAATTATTCGGCAGATAATATACAGGTTTTAGAAGGTTTGGAAGCGGTGCGTAAGCGCCCTTCAATGTATATAGGTGATACTGGTGTAAAAGGTTTACACCACCTGGTTTACGAGGTAGTGGATAACTCTATTGACGAGGCTTTAGCTGGTCATGCAGATACCATTGACGTCAGGATTCTGGAAGGAAACTCTATACGTGTTGAAGATAATGGCCGTGGTATTCCTACTGGCATCAACACAAAAGAGAACAAATCGGCCCTTGAGATCGTGATGACGGTTTTGCACGCGGGTGGTAAATTTGATAAGGATACTTATAAGGTTTCAGGTGGTTTACACGGTGTAGGTGTAAGTTGTGTCAATGCGCTGTCAACTCACCTTAAAGCAGAGGTTCATCGTGAGGGTAAGATCTGGATGCAGGAGTATAACATCGGTAAGCCATTGTATGATGTTAAAGAGACAGGCATTACTGATAAGCGTGGAACTATTGTAACATTTAGTCCGGATGCTACCATTTTTACACAAACTACCGAATATAAATACGATACGTTAGCAGGGCGCTTACGTGAACTGTCTTTCTTAAATAAGGGAATAAAGCTTACCTTGACTGATGAGCGCGAAACACTTGAAGATGGATCTTTTCTATCCGAAACTTTCCTTTCTGAAGGAGGCTTAAAGGAGTTTGTAGCTTTTCTGGATGGTACACGTACTTCAATTCTGGCTGAACCTATCTATATTGAAGGGATTAAAAACGGTATTCCTGTTGAGCTGGCATTTCAGTATAATGATAGTTATTCTGAAAACGTTCACTCCTACGTAAATAACATTAACACTCACGAAGGGGGAACCCATATTGCGGGTTTCCGTAGAGGTTTAACCCGTACTTTAAAAAACTATGCTGATAAGGAAGGTTTGTTAAAGAATGTGAAGATGGAAATTACCGGTGATGACTTTAGAGAAGGTTTGACTGCGGTAGTTTCTGTTAAAGTACAGGAGCCGCAATTCGAAGGACAAACTAAAACCAAACTTGGAAATAGTGAGGTTATGGGATCTGTAGATATTGCTGTTGGTGAAGCTTTGGGGAATTACCTTGAAGAAAATCCTAAAGAAGCGAAAATGATCATCAACAAGGTGATTTTGGCAGCTACTGCGCGCGCTGCGGCCCGTAAGGCCCGTGAAATGGTTCAACGTAAGAGTGTGATGGGCGGTTCGGGCTTGCCTGGTAAACTGGCCGATTGTTCGGACAGTGATCCAGAAAGATGCGAGATTTACCTGGTAGAGGGTGATTCAGCGGGTGGTACTGCAAAGCAGGGGCGTGACCGGAACATTCAGGCTATTTTACCATTGAAGGGAAAGATTTTGAATGTTGAAAAAGCGATGGAACATAAAATCTACGAAAATGATGAGATTAAAAATATGTTTACTGCTATCGGTGTAAGTATAGGTACTCCTGAAGATAATAAGGCTTTAAACTTGACCAAGTTGCGCTATCATAAAATCGTAATCATGACCGATGCTGATATTGATGGTTCACACATTACCACTTTAATTTTAACATTCTTTTATCGTTACATGAGGGCATTGATCGAAGCTGGTTATGTTTATATCGCCTCTCCACCACTTTATCAGGTTAAAAAAGGTAAAGAATTTGAATACTGCTGGACTGATGTGGAACGTGATGCTGCGGTACAAAGATTAAAAGGTGCAGGTAAAGAAGATAGCGTACATATCCAGCGTTATAAAGGTTTAGGTGAAATGAATGCCGATCAGTTATGGGAAACTACCTTAAACCCGGCAACACGTACATTATTGCAGGCCACTATTGAAAGTGCTGCAGAATGTGACCACACCTTCTCCATGTTAATGGGCGATGAGGTTGCACCACGTAGAGAGTTCATTGAAAGAAATGCAAAATATGCGAAGATTGATGCTTAATCAATAGTAGCTGTACCGACTTATAATTGAAAACCCCTCCTTGAGCACCAAGCTCAAGGGGGGTTTTTTGCCTTCGCTTCTCTCCATCCGGAGAGAAGCTTATGGCGTTAACTAACCATTCCAAACTAAGGAACAGAACTAAGAATTGATCTTTCTACAGAATGTAATAAGAGCCAAACGGCGCTAATTCTGTTTGAGGTTTATCCTCATATATTTTATTATCATCCAACATTTGAAGCAGATCTCTTTCGATGGTTCTGCAAATGGTTGTTGTTGGTGTATCGGTTGGTTTGTTTTCAAAGGGATCTTGTAAATGCACGGCCATTTTTTCTACCAGTAAAAAGAAAGCTGCAATCGCAACTACCAGAGGCACCTCCATATATCCGAAATATTCGATTAATCCAAAAGGTAATAGTACAATGAAAAGGTGAATGGACATGCTAATGTATTTACTGTATGTAACAGGGAATACCGTGTTTTTTATTCGCTCACAGCCACCCATATGATTGCACAACGCACTTAGGGTTTTGTCAATTTCAATTTGCTGATATTTGTTAATCCACCCCTCGCTTAAGGCCTTTTTAAGGTCCATTCCATGTAATTCGAGCAAGCTTGCGGTAACGTTTTTTCTTTTTTTAATAAAAGCCATTTCTTCAGCTGTCAGGAATTCTTCTAATCCTTTACGTGGGTTGAAGCCCCGTAAAGATTGGCTTAGCGCGTAGCACCAGGCTATTTGTCTTTTAATAACCTTTTCCTTAAACGATTCGATTTCATTTGACTGATATGGGTTTTCTACAAAGGATAAAATCTGACGGGAGATAGACCTTGAATCATTCACCATAGCGCCCCATAATGTTCTCGCTTCCCACCATCTGTCGTAAGCCTGATTAGATCGAAACGCTAATAGCAGAGAAATAATTGTTCCTAGTAGAGCTGGGACAGCTACTGGAATTGAAATTCGGGTAACATGAAAATTTTGATATAAAACCACTATTCCGACAGAATAGGCAATTACCAAAAGTAGTTCTTTCTTTATTTTCCCAAATATATAAGTGAGTGGAATATTATTTCGTAACAGCATGATCTTAAAATTTAATGTGTATTATCTAAATGCCGACTACTTCTCTTCTAGTATCGTGAATTTTAGTGTCGATTAAATTTTCTGAGCTCTGAATTTCCATAATTGTTAGTTCCAATATATCGCAGCCGGAGCGTTCTGTTAAGAACTTTGGATTGATACTATATTTATTAATTGGTTTAAAATTATATCCCTTAGGGTAGGCAATACTGCTTACTTCAAGAGCATCGAGAAAATTTTTGAAGGCTGCAACAGTACTTCCGTAAAAATATTCAATCCCAATATTTTCAATTATACCGGAATATTTTGCTTTATAATTATTTAGCTGTTGATAGAACTCATCGCTTATATTGTCATAATCGCGGCTCCTTCTGCTCAGCATCAGCATATCAGTTATTGAATCTGACAGCTTGAAAGCATGTAGAAAGATGATATTGTAAGTCTCGTGAGGTTGAGTCTGTACCAGTGCATCAATAATCTTTGTGCTTTCTAAATTGAAATCGGTTGGGACTAATACTGTTTTCATGGCGACTAATTGTTTAAATGAATTAGTTAATAATTGATTTATACAAGTTTAGCCGATCAGTATTACAGCCTGATAAGAAAAAGATTAAAACGAGATTAGAATTTCTTTTAGATGGGTAATTCAATTTTAAAGAAGCATATGGAGGCAGGAGTGTGGACCATGCTATTCCTAAACAGGCAACATTACCTTTATTTCGGTGCCAATACCTTCCTGAGATTTAATGGCGATACTGCCACGGTGTAGACGGATAATATTTAACGAAAGTGGAAGACCAACGCCATAGCCCTTATAATCATTTGTATTTGAAGCCCTGTAGAATGGTTCAAAAATATGTTGTATGTCTGTTTGTGGTATACCTATTCCCTGATCTGTAACGGCTACAGATAAAATATGCTCACTACTTTCAATTGCGATATTAACCAATTTGTCGTTGGAGTATTTGCAGGCGTTACTGACAATGTTTGAAATGGCCAGCTTTAACAGATTTCTGTTGGCTTTCACGGTAAGACGGCGTTCATCATCAGGTAGTTTGTTCAGATCGATCTCGATGTTGCTTTCGGGGTGTACTTGAGTAACGGAACCTCTGATTTCCCAAAGCAATTCGTCTACTCTTACATCTTCCCATGGCTGATTTTTACCATTAAATCCCGATTGAGCTAATCCAAGTAAGCTAGTTAAAATATGCTCTAACCTTTCGGCCTCATCTTTAATTTTGTGTAATGCTGCAGATGTTTTGATTTCGTCACGGGTTCCTTTGAGCGCTAATTCAACTTCCCCACTAATAATGGTTAAGGGTGTTCTTAACTCATGTGAGGCATTGCTAATGAAGTTGTTTTGTGTTTCGAATGCTGTTTCCAGGCGATTTAACATGTTATTAAAGGTTTCGGCGAGTTGTGACATTTCATCGCTACCTTGTTTTACGTCTAATCGCATGTGCAGGTTTTCAGCTTTAATTTTTTTAACGCTCTTGATTACCTTCCTGAGGGGTATCAACATGTAATTTGAAAAGCGCCATCCTACCACAAAAGAGAGAAAAACTGATAAAAAGAAACCTATTATCAGAATTCGCTGGAGATCTTTAAGCTCTCTGAAGCCAACAGGATCATTAGCAGAAATGATAACCAGGTAATCTTTGTTGCTTATTTTAAATGATTTACCGGCATAGAAGTGATTGTCGACACGATATCGCGACATGAATCCGGCTTGGATGCGATTATAAAAGCTCTGTGGTAATTCGCGGTCGAGGTGATTGGATTTTGGAGCGCTGGCTTCAAAAATAAAGGCTTTCTCTGAGGGCAAGCGTTCCAGATACTGGTTACGCATTTTTGCATAAGCCGTATTGTTTACATCTTCATATAATTTAATTTGTGCTGAAATATTTACACGTGCTTCCAGTCGCTTATAAAAGTCCTCGAAAGCAAATTCGTTAGCAAAGTACCATACAAAACCGCTTAACAAGGAGATGATCACCGCAGATAGAATGGCGAATAGTAAAGTGATCTTCTTGGTGATTTGCATACCTAACCTTTTAACACGTAACCTAATCCGACAGCAGTGTGTATTAACTTTTGTTGTTCGCCGCCTTTATCAATTTTCTTACGCAGGTAATTGACGTATACATCGACCACGTTGGTGCCCAGGTTGAAATCGATGTCCCAGACGTTCTCCAGGATATCGATGCGGGATAATATCTTTCCTTTATTTTTAGCGAGGTATTCCAGGAGACGATATTCAGTTGCAGTAAGCGTGATTTCGCGTTCAGCTCTTTTGACCGTTTTTGCACTTAGGTTTATCTCCAGATCAGCAACAGTTACCACCTGATCCAATGATGAGATACCGCTATAACGTCTCATTAACATTCTGATTCTGGCGAAAAGCTCTGCAAATTTGAAAGGTTTGATCAGGTAATCGTCGGCACCGTTATCTAATCCGTTCACTACATTCTCGGTTGTTCCAAGGGCCGTTAGCATGATTATGGGTAAGTTGGGCTTCTGTTCCTTAATGATTTTACAAAGCTCCAGACCATTTAAACCAGGGAGCATAATATCCAATATGATTATATCGAACTGGTTTTCGATTGCCATTTTCCTGCCAATCAATCCATCGGGTGCTACGCTTACCGTAAAGCCTTCATCCATTAAGCCTCTTGAAATTACAGAAACAACATTAGGCTCATCTTCTACAAGTAATAAATTCATTAAGGACAATTAGTTTTTTGAGATAGCAATATTAAGTTAATTAATCAGAGGTTAATTTTAATGATTTTTATTGAAGTAAGTGAATAATTGTGTGTATTAAAGAAAATATGGGCAAAAAAAAGCCTCGCATAGTAGTGAGGCTTTTCGAATTTCTATTGAGTATTTTCTGATTTCTTTTTTAAATCTGTCAAACCAGTTTCAAAATCTTTTCCTATCATTTTATCCATTCCACCCATTATCAGGCACATCCACTTGCTGATCATGTTATTTTCACCACTCATTGTCCAGGTCACTTTATTTGCGGGGCCTTCAGGCTGGATTTCAAATTTAGTGTCGGCGTGGCTTTCAAAGGGTTCTTTGAAAAATAAATCGATGTCTACTAGTTTATTGGTTTCTACTTTGAGTATTTTCATCTGGCCAGCACCGGTTTCTTTACCTATCCATTCGTAAACGTGGCCGGGTTCTGCGGGTGTTCCGGAAAAATTAACCTTGGCTGAAGGCTCCATTTTGGCCCAGGGATTCCATTTGTAGAATTCCTTAAAATCGGCAATATTTCTATAGATAGTGCTATCGGGGGCATTAATTTTGATCGAACGGCTTACGCTATAGGTTTTTGGAAGAAAGAAGCTTCCCGCAATAATAACGATAACGAGTATCACTATGATTGCCAGTAAGATTTTTAAAAATTTCATATCTGATTGGTTTAGTTATTTAAATTTATAAAGAAACCAATGCAAATCAAAATGACATCCTATTGTGACCTATTTTGAATTGCTATGTGAACGCATTCAATATTATAATTGTATTACTTATAAAGTTTCAGTGTCAGTTTATCATAATTGATGATAGCTTTATGTTCGTTCAGGATATCTCCACCAATAATTCCCATGATAGGCGGGTGTCCAAATTGCTCATAGGTTTCGCTTACAGATTGCAGGTCAAAAGCTACGGTTTCGTATTCTTTGATCTTTATCTTACCAATTTTTAAGACGGGAATTGTTGCCTGGATAGTAGAAGTGGTTGTGAATAATGTGGCAGCATTAATTTCATTAGAAATATTCACTGTCTCACCGATATTCTGCTCTATCAGTTTTTTATCGAATACCGTCCTTGAAGCGCCGGTATCTAACACGGCAAAATGTTTTTGTTTAAAAACAACAATTTCCACCAAGAGGTGAAAACCGTCGCCTTGTAAGTTTATGAGTTGGAGCGGGATTGAAACTGATTTCATTTTATTGTTTAATAAGCCTAAATCAGATTCATTTCTGTGAGTACAGCATTCATATTTCGAACTGCATCTGCGCTTTTGTTAAATGCCACCTGTTCATGGTCAGTGAGGTTAAAGTCCATAATTTTTTCACAACCACCTCTGCCAATAATTACCGGTACGCCTAAACATATATCGCTTTGGCCGTATTCGCCTTCGAGTAAAACGGAGCAGGTAAATAGTTTTTTTTCATCCCTGATGATGGCTTCAACAAGTGCTGCACCTGCAGCGCCCGGGGCATACCACGCTGATGTTCCTATTAAACCTGTTAAGGTTGCACCCCCGACCATTGTATCGGCAGCAACTTTATCTAATATGCTCTGATCTAATAGATTACTTACGGGCAAGCTCTGATAGGTAGCCAGGCGTGTTAACGGAATCATGGTTGTATCGCCGTGACCGCCTATTACAAAACCTTGTAAATCATTAGGGTTACATTTTAAAGCCTGTGATAAATAATATTTAAATCTTGAGCTATCTAAAGTCCCCCCCATACCTATGATCTGGTTTTTAGGTAAACCCAAAGATTTCAACGCCAGATAAGTCATGGTGTCCATTGGATTGCTAATCACAATGATTATTGCCTGAGGTGAAAATTTCAATATGTTTTCGGCTACGCTCTTTACGATACCTGCATTTATACCAATGAGGTCTTCACGGGTCATTCCAGGCTTCCGGGGTAAACCAGAAGTAATCACCACTACGTCAGATCCTTCAGTTTTGCTATAGTCGCCTGTAACACCGACAATTTTAGTATCAAAACCTAAAAGTGTTGCAGTTTGCATCATATCTGTGGCTTTGCCTTCTGCAAATCCTTCTTTAATATCCAATAGCACCAGCTCATCTGCTAATTCTTTTCTTGCAATATTATCTGCACAGGTAGCTCCAACAGCGCCTGCGCCAACAACCGTTACTTTCATATATTTTCAATTTAAAGGTTTGCTTATCATCAAATGTTAATCGAAGGTAGAAATAAATATAAGGTTAAAAAATCCTTTTCTAAACTTTATAATCAGCTTTTGGTTATATATGGTGAGGAAAAAACATCATGGAAAATAAACCGCTTGGCAATATTGATTATAAGGCATTTGAAGGTAAATGGTATTCGTTGTATTCTATTCCTACATTAATGGATAAGAACTGGAAACAAACTACGGAAACTTATACACTTGCTCAAGATGAACACTTTGATGTTTTAACAACCTATCATAAAAACGGTAAGCCAGAAGAACATACGGTTACGTCCAAGCTTTTTTTTAGTGAGGATAAACCTGGCGGCGATATGAAGGCTCAATTTCTATGGCCTTTTAAAATTGGATATTGGATTATTGAGATTGCCAATGACTACAGTTATGTTGTTGTGGGGCACCCTGATGAAAAATATTTGTTTATCATGGCCCGTGAACCAAAAATGGAGGCGGAGTTACTCGTTGATATTATTGAGAACTGCCGTGAGAAAGGCTATGATGTAAGTGAGTTGGTTAGTCAGGAACATTTTTAGAATAAAGGTCAGCGTTGATACCCTTATCCAGGTGGACTCTTTAAGGCATAAATAAATTTTTGTAAGCTAACCTCAAGCTGACATATATTATTTATGTTCCCGGTTTTTTGTTGATAAAATCCTGACAACTTCAGTTTTCAAATTCCGTATTTTTGAAGAACCGTTAATATTCTGAAACGGTTCATTCTTTAGCTTACAATATGTATTTAATTTTCGATACTGAAACCACGGGTTTGCCACGCAACTACAATGCGCCCATTACCGATACGGATAACTGGCCACGTTGCATTCAGATTGCCTGGCAACTACACGATGAAATGGGGAGATTGGTTGAACATCAGGATTATCTGGTTAAACCTGAAGGATTTAATATTCCCTACGATGCAGAAAGAATTCATGGTATTTCTACAGATTTAGCTGCCGAGCAGGGGATCTCACTACAGGAAGTTCTGGTGAGATTTAATGATGTGCTTTCCAGATCGAAGTTTATTGTCGGCCAGAATGTTGGCTTTGACGTAAACATTATGGGCTGTGAATTTCATCGCTTTGGTGTAGAAAACAGGATGGCAGAGATGCCAGTTCTAGATACCTGTACTGAGGTAACAGCAGATTTATTGAAGCTTCCTGGCGGTAGAGGAGGAAAGTTTAAGTTGCCCACCTTAACAGAATTACACTCTTATTTATTTGGTGTGCCATTTAATGAGGCGCATAATGCAACTGCCGATGTGGAAGCTACTACGAGGTGTTTTCTGGAGTTGGTAAAGAAAGAGGTTTTCAAGAAAGAAGAGTTACTTGTAGATGCTGAATATTTTCCGCGGTTCAGAGAGATTAATCCGGGAACAATACCCAGTTTTGGTATACAGCATGTGAACTTAAAGTCTGCTTCGGATGAGATTCGTAAGCGTTTGCAGAAGGCTGACGGAGGTGTTTCGAAAAGGGAACTTGAGGAGAATAAGCAAGAGCTTGCTGCGGCAACTTTTGTTCATTTACATAACCATACGCAGTTTTCGGTTTTACAGAGTACCATCAGTATTCCGGCATTGGTAAAAGCTGCGGCGGCGAATAAAATGCCTGCGGTGGCGATGACCGACCATGCTAATATGATGGGTGCATTTCATTTTGTGAATGCAGTTCTAAATCATAACAAGGCCGCAGAAGCCAAAAATGCTGAAGCTATTGAAGCAGGCCAACGGCCTACAGAAGTGGTGATGACGCCAGTTGTTGGTGTAGAATTTTTTGTTTGTAATAACCACCTGGACAGAACATCAAAAGATAATGGTTATCAGATGGTGCTGTTGGCAAAAAATAAAAATGGTTATCACAATTTAGCTAAAATGTCGTCGATTGCCTATACAAAAGGGTTTTATTATGTGCCCAGAATAGACAGGCAGGTGATTGAGCAGTATAAGGACGATATTATTGTGTTGTCTGGTAATCTTTCAGGAGAAATCTCCAATAAAATTTTGAATTTAGGTGAGCATCAGGCTGAAGAGGCATTAGTGTGGTGGAAGGAGCAGTTTGGTAATGATTTCTACATTGAGGTAATGCGCCACCATCAGGAGGACGAAGACCGCGTAAATGAAACCCTGATTTCACTTGCTAAAAAGCATGAGGTGAAATTAATCGCCACCAATAATACTTATTACATTGGTAAAAAAGATGCCAATGCCCACGATATTTTGCTTTGTGTAAAAGACGGGGAGAAACAGGCCACTCCTATAGGACGCGGAAGAGGCTACCGGTATGGTTTGCCAAACCAGGAGTACTATTTTAAATCGGGAGAAGAGATGAAGGCGCTTTTTGCCGACTTGCCGGATGCGATTTTAAATATACAAGAGGTTATAGATAAGATAGAAACCTACAAGCTTGCCCGCGAGGTACTTTTACCTAAGTTCGACATTCCTGAGCAGTTTCTGGTCCTGGAAGATGAATCAGATGGTGGAAAGCGTGGTGAAAACAAGTTTTTACGCCATCTTACTTACGAGGGTGCAAAGCGACGCTATCACGACTTGACTTCAGCTATCACTGAACGTTTGGATTTTGAGCTGGCTACCATTGAAAAGACTGGTTATCCAGGCTATTTCTTGATTGTACAGGATTTTATTGCTGAAGCACGTAACCTTGATGTATCAGTGGGGCCTGGCAGGGGGTCGGCGGCAGGTTCGGCTGTTGCCTATTGTTTAGGGATTACCAATATTGATCCGATTAAATACGATCTGCTTTTTGAGCGTTTCCTGAATCCGGACAGGGTTTCGATGCCGGATATTGATATCGATTTTGATGATGAGGGTCGTGGGCGCGTAATGGACTATGTAATTAATAAATATGGAGCCAACCAGGTTGCTCAGATTATTACTTATGGAACCATGGCGGCTAAGTCATCTATCCGGGATACTGCCCGGGTATTGGATTTGCCTTTATTTGAAGCAGATAAAATTGCCAAACTCATTCCAAATATGAAGTTGGCAAAGATTTTCAATCTCGACGAAAAGGCATTGAAAGAAGCCTTACGTCCGGATGAGTATGAGAAAGTGGTTGAACTGAAAAATCTGGGATCCTTAAAAGATTTAAGTGCCGAAACTATACAGCAGGCACAGGTTTTAGAAGGATCTCTTCGGAATACCGGTATTCACGCCTGTGGGGTAATTATTACACCAAGCGATATTACCAACTTTGTTCCGGTTGCAACGGCAAAGGATTCTGATTTATATGTTACGCAGTTTGATAACTCAGTTGTAGAAAGTGCGGGGTTATTAAAGATGGACTTTCTGGGGTTGAAGACCCTCACGCTGATTAAGGATACTGTAAAGCTGGTTAAAAAGCGGCATGGCATTATGCTTAACCCGGATCATTTTCCGATAGATGATGTGATGACTTACGAGCTGTTTCAGCGCGGGGAGACCATTGGTATATTCCAATATGAGAGTCCGGGTATGCAGAAGTACATGAAGGAGTTAAAGCCTACGGTATTTGACGATTTAATTGCGATGAATGCACTTTACAGGCCAGGTCCGATGGAGTACATTCCGAGTTTCGTAAGACGTAAAAATGGTGAAGAAGAAATTCAGTACGATTTAGATGCCTGTGAGGAATATCTGAAGGAAACTTATGGTATTACCGTTTACCAGGAGCAGGTGATGCTTTTGTCGCAGAAGCTGGCTGGCTTTACCAAAGGTGAGGCCGACGTTTTGCGTAAGGCGATGGGTAAGAAGCAAAAAGACGTTCTTGACAAGATGAAGCCTAAGTTTGTAAAGCAGGCTGCGGAAAAAGGTCACGATGCTACAACCCTTGAGAAAATCTGGAAAGACTGGGAGGCATTTGCCTCTTATGCGTTTAATAAGTCGCACTCTACCTGTTATGCCTGGATTGCCTATCAAACTGCCTATTTAAAGGCTCACTATCCGGCAGAATATATGGCTGCGGTACTTTCAAATAACATGAGTGACATTAAGCAGGTAGCGTTCTTTATGGAGGAATGCCGTCAGATGAGTGTTACGGTCCTTGGACCTGATGTTAACGAGTCAGACCTTAAGTTCTCGGTAAATCAAAAAGGGGAGATCCGGTTTGGAATGTCGGCAGTAAAAGGTGTTGGAGAAAAGGCAGTGGAAAGCATTATTGAGGAGCGACTGGAAAATGGGGCTTATGCTTCAGTGTATGATTTTGCGAAGCGTTCGAATACCCGTATTGTTAACAAAAAAGCATACGAAAGTTTTGTATATAGTGGTGCATTTGATGCGTTCGGTGGCCACAGGGCACAGTATTTTTATATCGGCCCCAATGATAAAATGAATGGGATAGAGAAAATCATCAAGTTTGCCAATGATTTTCAGAATAATGAAAGTACCTCGCAAGGTTCTCTTTTCGGGGGTTCAAAAGCAGACCTGATTTTAGAGCCCAGTTTACCTGTTTCACCAGAATGGGCGTTAATGGACCGATTGAAATATGAAAAGGATGCTATCGGGATTTTTCTTTCCGGGCACCCTCTGGACAACTATAAGCTTGAATTAGATCGCTTTTGCACCAATAGTGTTAAGCAACTCAGCGTCATCAATAAAGTTAGGATGGGTGATTCGAATGAAGAGGTTTTAGCCGAGTTTGATAAACTTAAGAATCGTGAGTTATGTGTTGGGGGGTTAGTAGTATCAGCATCTCAGAGAATTACCAAGACCGGAAAGCCTTTTGGAACCTTTGTTTTTGAGGATTATGATGACGCTTGTGAGATGGCGTTGTTTGGGGAAGATTTTTTAAAGTTTAAATCCTTTTTGACTGAAGGGTATTTCCTTCAAATCAGGGGTAGGGTAGGTGAACGTTTTGGAAAAGCCGGAGATTGGGAGTTTAAAATTACCGCGATTAATTTAATGTCGGAACTGAGGGATAAACTGGCTAAGAGCCTGACTATACAAGTTCCAATAGAGCGCGTAAATGAAGAATTAATGCGAGAAATTGAAGCGATATTAGCAGACAATAAGGCAAACTCTGAACAGCAGAACTGCCAACTTAACTTTGCGGTTTTCGATAGTGAAAAACAGATCATGCTGGATTTGCCTTCAAAGAACCTAAAGATCAATCCAAATAATAAGTTTTTGGAACAATTGGTGGGGTTGAATGTTGTTAATTACAAGCTTAACTAAGGCAGAAGGCTGAAGGTTAAATGGCAGAAGGGTCAGGCATCCAAGAATCTTTCATTTTTAACATCGATACCCTCTACCTCAAAGTAATGTCAAATTGACATTACACAGTTACTGGCATTACAATTGAATATATATATTTGAACATAAAAAAAAATAGTTATGGCATTAGAAATCACAGATGCAAACTTCGAGGAGCTTGTATTAAAGTCAGATAAACCCGTATTAGTAGATTTTTGGGCAGAATGGTGTGGCCCATGTCGCATGGTAGGCCCGGTTGTTGAAGAAATCGCTAAGGAGTACGATGGAAAAGCAGTAGTAGGAAAAGTAAACGTGGATAATAACCCTCAAATTTCTATGCAGTTTGGTATTCGTAACATCCCGGCTTTATTGTATTTCAAAGACGGTCAGGTTGTTGATAAACAAGTTGGTGCAGTTCCAAAATCAGTATTGGCTGAGAAACTAAACAAACAAATTGCATAGATAAGGGAAATTAAGTATTGAAATTTTCAGGCACGGATTTTGTTTTCCGGCGCTGATTATCAATGTAAGTACTCAAGTCCTGTAACATATTTAAAACCCGGGTTCCTTTAATGAGTCCGGGTTTTTTATTGCAGAAATATTTTTGTTCCTTTAATTAAAATCTAATCATGTCTATGAACCTATTCACTAACAAAACCTTAGGTTTAGTATTTACGGGTATTGCTTTAAACTGTGCAAATATTGCATGTGTATCGGCTCAAAATCCTGTGGAAACTAATCCGCCATCTGCAGATTATAAACCTGCGTTTGAAGGCCAAACACGTATCTCTGGTGTAAAAACTACTACGCCATTATCTATAAGTATACTTAATGAAAAACTTGACCGGCCCTGGGCTATTTCAGTGCTTCCTTCGGGTGGATTCTTAATTACTCAAAAAGGTGGCAATATGGTTATCCTTACTGCTGATGGAAAATCGAGCAAGGTGATTAATGGCTTGCCTAAAGTGGATGATTCAGGTCAGGGTGGATTGCTGGATGTGACGCTGGATCCGGATTTTGCGAAGAACAGAATGATTTACTGGGCTTATTCTGAGCCTCAAACTAAAGGTGTTTTACTGGCTATTGCAAAGGGAAAACTGGCGGATAGTGAAACGGCAATAGAAAACCAGACCATCATTTACCGTGCTACCCCCGCCTACGGAGGTAAACTTCAGTATGGATCACGTATTGTATTCGATAAAAGTGGAAATTTGTTTGTGAGTACGGGAGAGCGTTCGGGTGGTGACATTAGAATACAGGCTCAATATTTGAATTCTTCGTTAGGTAAAATTCTGCATTTAACAACAGATGGGAAGGCGGTTGCGGGCGGACCATTTGCAGGTAAAGCAGATGCCAGGTCAGAGATATATGCCTTAGGGCTACGCAATCCAGATGGATTAGCCATCAATCCTCAGACAGGCGATTTATGGGAGGCAGAATTTGGTCCGAAAGGTGGCGATGAAGTTAACATCATTAAACCGGGTAAGAACTATGGATGGCCAATTATAACCTACGGAACTGAATACAGTGGTAATAAGGTAGGGGATGGTATTCAACAGAAAGCAGGAATGGAGCAGCCTGTTTATTACTGGAATCCGAGTATTTCTCCAGGCTGTATTGCCTTTTATAACAGCAGTACAATACCGGAGTGGAAGGGAAATCTTTTTGTTGGAGGATTGGGTGGCTCACATATTATCCGTTTGGTGATTAAAGATAATAAGATTGTAGGTGAAGAGCGATTGCTTGAAGGAAAAGGCGGGCGATTCCGTGATATGGTTGAGAAAGACGGTGCGCTGTTTTCAGTTACTGATAACGGGAAATTGTTTAAGATTTCCAAAAAGTAAGCACGAACTTAGCTGCATACTTAATCCCAAACTCACTTGTGAGTTTGGGATTTTTTTATATATTATGTGTTGCAAATGAGATGCACGAGCGGGGTTTGAGCGCAGTAAGTCCGCAGAAATCGCATAGACTGCGGAAACCGTTTGGTTTTGATCAATCTTTAAAGTAACTTTATGGGAAACAGGATATAAGCAGGAAACTGATAGGGCGTACGTAATGATGCCTTTTCAAATCACTTCATCCTGAATCAATCTCCTCTATTGTGTTTCGCATCCTTTTAAAGAAAACTAATTTAAAAGGAATATTATGGCAATTTTTTATGGAAAAAACATCAAAGGCTCATTAGCCGGTATGGTGTTCTCGCAAGTCGGCGACATTACTGTGGTGAGGTCAAAGCCGGAAGAGGTTAAGCAAACGGCCGCTACCAAACGAGCGGCGGCGATATTTGGAAAGTATATCAGTCCGTTTGCCAGAGTAGTTAGAACAGCCTTGACCCCCATCCACAATCGGTGGTACGATTTAAAGATGGCCAACCGGATGAACAGTCAGATTTCGACTATTTTGTATCAACACCGGCAGGCGGATGGTACCTTTCTTTTTAGCAATCAAAGTTTTGACAGGCTAAACGGGTTTAACTTTAATGCCGGCAGTTTACTTGAGGATAGCTTATTAAAGTTTCCGGCAATTACCTGGGGGGATCAAAAATTCAGCATCATGGTTCCGCAGTATTTAATAAAGGATATTCGTTATCCATTGGGTTTTTCTCATAGTCAATTAAATATTAGGGTGGATTACTTTAATCTCGAAAAAGGCACGCATTCATTCAGTGACCTCTCATCCTACGATTTTATCCGTTATGTTGATGGGCCTACTGGAGAAAATTTTGAATTTGACTTTCCTGCGAGGTGTCTGGTCATCATTAGTGCATCAGTTTTGTTTGTGGGTAATCACTCTTCCAGTTCAGTAATTTTCAATAGCAAAGCCTTTCATCCGGCAGGGATCATTGGTGCACGATATCATCATGCTCCCGGAAAAAAGGGTTCGGATAAGTGGGGAAGGTATTCCCTTAAGCTACCTCTTACCAGTGCATAACAATAACGTGATATTTCGCGTCAGCGAATAAATATTCGAGCTAAAAGAGGCCGGTTTCTACCGGCTTTTTTTTAGCTTTACAATATGCAGTCTGTTAATTACGATAATGAAACCAGCTTTGGAAATCTGGAAATATTGGCTCAGCAAGTGGTTGAGGGTTTTATTACGGGTTTGCATAAGAGTCCTTTTCATGGTTTTTCTGTGGAGTTTGCAGAGCACCGGCAATATAATACCGGCGACAATGTTAAAAGTATAGACTGGAAGCTTTTTGCAAAAACCGATAAACTATATAGCAAGCGTTTCGAAGAAGAAACCAATCTTCGTGCTCAGTTTGTGATTGATGTTTCCTCTTCAATGTACTTTCCAAAGCCCGGAAACAACAAATTAACATTTTCTATTCAGGCGGCGGCATCATTGATGTATTTACTTAAAAGGCAAAGGGATGCCTTCGGATTGAGCTTGTTTACAGATGAAATTTTACTTAGCTCTCCTGCAAAATCCACCACCGTTCACCAGAAGTATTTATTTACACAGCTTGAAGAATTGTTGCATAAGCCAAATGTAAATGCAAAAACAAACCTGAGCGAGGCCTTGCATCAGGTTTCTGAGCTAATTCATAAGCGGTCGTTAGTTATCATTTTTAGCGATCTTTTTAACACTGGTATGAGCCAGGAAAATACGGATGCATTTTTTGACGCATTGCAGCATTTGAAATTTAATAAACATGAAGTAGTGGTTTTTAGTGTTGCAGATAAATCAAAGGAGGTTAATTTTAATTACGAAAACCGACCTTACCAATTTGTAGATATGGAAACCGGGGAAACCATTAAGGTGCATGCTAACCAGGTGAAGGAAAATTATTCTGCGGCCATTTCCCGTTACCGGCAACAGATATCCTTGAAGTGTGCACAATATAAGATCGACCTGATTGATGCGGACATTAATGAAGGGTTTTACCCTATTTTACAGGCTTATTTAATTAAGCGGCAAAAGTTAGGCTAGCTGACAAACAACTGGCATTTTGAGCTGTTAAATATTAAAAAATGATTTGAATTTAAAACCCGGATATATGTTAGAAAAAGGTACTGTAGCACCAGATTTTGAATTGAATGCTACGCCCGATCAAAAAATAAAACTTAAAGATTTTCTTGGTAAAAATGTAATTCTGGCATTTTATCCTGCAGACTGGAGTCCGGTGTGTAGTGATCAAATGGCACTATACAATGAAATGCTTAAATATTTTACCAAACACAATGCACAGATTTTCGGGATTTCTGTTGACAGTGGCTGGTGCCATATGGCTTTTTCAAATGACCGCAAACTCCATTTCCCTTTGTTAGCTGATTTTGAACCAAAAGGTTCCGTTTCGAAAGCCTATGGTGTTTATGATGATGAATTGGGTGAAAGTAAAAGAGCATTATTTGTTATTGATAAAGAAGGGAAAATAGCATGGAGTTATTTATCACCCACTGCTGTTAATCCTGGTGCCGACGGAATTTTGGATGTATTAGAAGAACTTGAAAAAGGATAGGAATATGAGCACATTAAAGCCAGAAGTGGGCACAAAAGATCATGTACAGGGAAGTAGCGATGCATCAATCACCATTGTAGAGTTTGGTGATTACCAGTGTCCGCATTGCGGAAATGCCTATCCTATTTTAAAGGAGATTGAAGAGACCTTTGGCGACCAGGTCAAACTGGTTTTCCGGAACTTTCCATTGCGGGAAGCTCACGAATTTGCTTATGCTGCTTCTCTGGCTGCCGAAGCTGCGGCTTTACAGGATAAGTTTTGGGAGATGCATGATGCTATTTATGAAAATCAGTACCGATTGGAAGAAGGCCTTTTTGATGAACTTGCAGAAGCACTGGGCCTGGATCTTGATCAGTTTGCTGCAGATTTATCATCAGAAGGTGTTAAAGAAAAAGTCGAATCTGACTTTGAAAGCGGCATTAGGAGTGGTGTAAACGGCACTCCTTCATTTTACGTTAATGGAACGAAATTCGATGGCGGAGCAACAGATTTGTATGCCATGCTTAAAGAAAGTACTGAGTAGTTTCAATTCATTACCTTGTGTGAAAACCTTCTGAAATAAAAAACCTCATGTATTTTTCAATACATGAGGTATCAGATAAGGGTAACCGGAAAACTAAAAAACTAATTATGAGTTTTTAGAATTTAACAAAACGGAAATCGCTTCTGGTGTTTTGTTATCTCAAAGGTGCGGTTCAATTATGAAGTTTAGGTGAAGAAATTGAATTCTGCATCAACGAATCAATCCTTAAAGTCTTTTTCAAGTCAGATTGATATTTTAAGCCTGAATCCTCAAAACAATATTTTTCTTTTTTTATTTATTAATTATCTGTGATCATCGGGATTATGGATGTTAAAAGATAAGCCATGAGTAAAAATGTAGCAGAGCAACTGGTAGAAATGCTGGTAGAAGCTGGTGTAAAAAGAATTTATGCCGTTACGGGAGATAGCCTGAATTATTTTAATGAAGCCGTTAGGAAAAACGGAAAGATCAAGTGGATCCATGTTCGTAATGAAGAGGCGGGTGCGTTTGCCGCTGCGGCTGAAGCGGAACTAGACGGTATCGCCTGTTGTGCAGGTAGCTGCGGTCCGGGGCATGTACACCTGATTAATGGTTTATATGACGCCCATCGCTCACACGTACCGGTGATTGCAATTGCCTCCACTATACCAACCGGTGAATTTGGAATGGATTTTTTTCAGGAAACTAATACTATAAAACTTTTTGACGATTGTAGCTTTTATAATCAGATAGCCACCACACCAGAACAGGCACCGAGAATGCTTCAAACTGCTTTACAACATGCCATACATCAAAAAGGTGTTGCCGTTTTCGGATTACCAGGCGACGTTTCTCAAATGGACGCAGTCGAAAGTGTAACCTCTATGCAGTTTTTTAGTAATAAGCCAGTTGTTCGTCCTTCCGAGGAAGAATTGGGTGAGCTTGCATTGCTGTTAAATTCCGAGAAGAAAATTACGCTTTATTGTGGCATTGGCGCTGCTGAGGCTCATGATGAGGTTGTTGCACTTGCGTCACGATTAAAATCCCCCGTGTCATTTTCTTTCAGGGGGAAAATGAGTATACAGCACAATAATCCTTACGAGGTAGGGATGACTGGGTTATTGGGACAGCCTTCGGGTTATCATGCAATGCATGAGGCCGATGTTGTGTTACTTTTAGGTACAGACTTCCCTTATGTCAATTTCATGCCTGTAAAAAATAAGATTGTTCAAATTGATGAGCGGCCTGAGCGTTTAGGCAGAAGGGCAAAACTAACTATGGGGTTGTGTGGTAATATTGCCGATTCCATTGCGGCTTTACTCCCGCTTTTGGAAGAGAAGACTGACGATGATTTTTTAAAATCACAACTGGAGTTTTACGAAAAGGTAAAGGAAAACCAACAGGTTTATATTAAAGATCAAGGAGAAGAAAACAGGATTCAGCCAGAATTTGTTGCAGACACACTCAACCGGATTGCATCAAGCGATGCCATTTTTACTGTAGATACAGGTATGTGCTGTGTTTGGGGCGCCAGGTTTATTGATGGCACAGGGAAACGTAAAATGCTCGGATCATTTAATCATGGATCCATGGCGAATGCAATGCCAATGGCTATCGGTGCGGCTTTAGCTCATCCTGAAAAGCAGGTTATTGCATTGTGTGGGGACGGAGGTTTATCGATGCTTCTGGGGGACATTGCCACTATAAAGCAGTATAACCTACCTGTAAAACTTATTGTATTTAATAACAGGGCTTTGGGAATGGTTAAATTAGAGATGGAGGTAGATGGCTTACCTGATAACGAAACAGACATGATCAATCCGGATTTTGCATTGGTTGCGCAAGCGATGGGTTTTAAAGGGATGACCGTTTCAAAGCCTGAAGATGTTGAAACTGCTATTGCCCATGCTTTAAGTGAAGATGGTCCGGTGCTGTTGAATATTATGACTAATCCAAATGCATTGGCTATGCCTCCGAAAATAGAATGGAAACAAATTAAGGGTATGACTGAGTCAATGACTAAACTCATGCTTGGAGGAAAAATGAGTGAAGTTTTTGACACGATTAAATCGAACTACAAGCACCTGGGAGAGGTTTTGTAAGGAATCGTACGTATTCGTCATTCCCTGTAGAGGGGAATGACGAATTTAGTAATTATAAGTTTCCCCGTAGTTCCTGTTCCCTTTCGAGGGACTCAAACAATGCTTTGAAATTACCGGCTCCAAAACTTTGTGCTCCTTTTCTCTGTATAATTTCGAAGAATAATGTTGGACGATCTTCTACCGGTTTAGTGAAAATCTGAAGCAGATAGCCTTCTTCGTCGCAGTCGACCAAAATTCCTAAACTTTCTAACAGTGAGACTTCTTCATCAATCTGACCCACACGCTGTGGCATCATATCATAATAAGCTTCCGGAGGCGCACTTAGGAATTCAACCCCCCGGGATTTTAAATCTTTTACTGTTTTCACAATATCTTTTGTTGCTACTGCGATGTGTTGAACGCCTTCTCCCTCATAGTATTCAAGGTATTCTTCGATTTGCGATTTCTTTTTACCCTCGGCCGGTTCATTGATCGGAAATTTTGAATAGCCGTTACCATTACTCATTACTTTACTCATTAATGCGGAGTATTCGGTGTTAATTTGTTTATCATCAAAAGAGAGGATATTTACAAAACCCATTACCTCCTCATACCATTTTACGGCTTCGTTCATGCGGTTCCAACCTACATTGCCTACGCAGTGGTCGATGTATAGCAAGCCTGCATCCAAGGGATTGTAGTCACTTATCCATTCCCTGTATCCAGGCATGAATGTACCATTGTAATTTTTGCGTTCGATAAACATGTGAATTGTTTCCCCGTAGGTATAAATGCCACTCATCCTGACTTCGCCATCTTCATCTGTAATTGTTTTTGGTTCCAGATAAGGTTTTGCGCCTCTCTTTGTTGTTTCTTCAAACGCACTGTAGGCATCATCGACCCATAGTGCGAGCACTTTTACGCCATCCCCATGATTTTTAACATGTTCGGCGACGGGGTGGTCAGATTTCAGCGCTGTTGTGAGGATAATTCGGATTTTACCCTGCTGCAATACGTAAGAGGCCCGATCTCTGACGCCCGTTTCGGGACCTGCATAGGCCAGGCTTTGAAATCCAAATGCTGTTTTATAGTAGTGTGCAGACTGTTTGGCATTACCCACGTAAAATTCGATATAGTCTGTTCCATTAATAGGCAGGAAATCCTGTGCTTTAGCTATCTTTTCTGCAAATGTTAATGTTTCCATTGTATTTGTTGTTTTATTGATTGGGTGTGCGTTTATTATTTTAATTGTTTCATGGTCAATTTACTGTTTCCAGCTTTGATAATAATTCTCGTCTTCGATATCAAGGGCGTCTTGTGTAAGCATTAAAGGCTTGAAGGGATCAATCATTACTGCAAGCTCATCTGTTTTTTCTTTTCCTATGGATTTTTCTACGGTTCCGGGATGGGGTCCATGAGGAATACCACCGGGATGAAGGGTAATTTGTCCTTTTACAACACTTTTCCGGCTCATAAAATCTCCATCTACATAATATAATACTTCATCGCTATCTACATTACTGTGGTTGTATGGTGCCGGAATGGACTCGGGGTGGTAGTCATATTTTCTGGGGACAAAAGAACAAACCACAAAGTTATGCCCTTCAAAAGTCTGATGGACTGGTGGAGGCTGATGTAAACGCCCGGTTATGGGTTCGAAATCATGAATTGATAAGGCATAAGGATAATGATAGCCATCCCATCCGATATAATCAAATGGATGTGTTCCATAGGTATAAGGGTAAATTAAACCTTGTTTTTTGATTAATACATTGAAATCTCCATGCTCATCGTTAGTTTGCAGATTTTGAGGAAGTCTCAAATCCCGCTCACAATACGGTGCATGTTCCATCAGCTGGCCATACTGGTTAAGGTAACGTTTAGGTGGTCTTAAGGGGCTGAAACTTTCTACGATGAATAAGCGGTTATTTTCGTCATTAAATTCCATCTGATAAATTGTTCCTCTTGGAATGATCAGGTAATCGCCATAAGCGAAGCTGATTTCACCGAATCCTGTTTTGAGTTTTCCGGTGCCTTCGTGAACGAAAATCAGCTCATCTGCCTGGCTGTTTTTGTAAAAGTAGTCAGTCATTGACTTTCTGGGGGCGGCCAGTACAATGTGTAAATCGCTGTTTACGAGTATGGGTTTCCGGCTCTTCAAATAATCATCTTCGGGTTTAATTTTAAAGCCGATGAGACTTGTGTGTTTTAAATGCTTTTCTCGCGCAACATTTGGTTCCACGTTGTAGGGTTCTCCTAAATGCTTCACAATTGTTGGGGGGTAGGAATGGTAAACTAAAGAATATAAGCTGGAAAAGCCTTCTGTAGAAACAAGTTCTTCGGCATAGAGATTCCCATCGGGTTTGCGGAAAACCGTATGGCGTTTAGGGGGTATTTGCCCTAATTTGTGGTAAACAGGCATAACAAAGAAATTATGGTTAGAAAAAAAATCTCAATTGATGAACAATCGGAGCGCAAATGCGTTTTCGATTAATAGAAAAGAGTAAGGATACTAAAGAGAATATTGAGCCATGATCAGTTTAGATAGCATTTTGTAGCGACGTGCAGCAATGGCATCATTAACTAAGGTGATATGTAATGCTTTTAAGATCATGTTCTTATTGATACAAGGTAAGTATATTATTTGAAAATTGAAATTTTAATTTACCTTTAACTAATTACAATCGTTCCCAAGATGAGATTTATTTTAACAGTTATTTTTTGTGTAACTATCGGTTATGCGGGTTATTCGCAGCAGCGGCCACACTTCAAAATTAAAGTGGAAGATCGTGGAGGAAAAATGACAAGAGGAGATTTCTATGCTGCTTCTGATGATGGTTTAACATTGATCAGGAACCGGCAGGATACGGTTAAATTAAGCGCAGACAGTATTGTTGCACTTCATATTCAGCGTAAAGGTTTTGTTGCGCCACTTGCCATTGCCGGAGGTGTTGCGTTCTTTGCTTTTGCCGCGAAGAGTGACAAGATTGCTGAATCTCTGGTACTGATTGTTGCGGGGGTACCTGCCGGGATTGCAGCAGGAACATTTCTTGGAAATGTAATTTCGACGAAGAAAAAATATAAAGCATTACAGGCTAAAGATTTTCCGATGATTAAGGACAACTTAAAGCAATTTACGGTTGTAAAATAACATTGTTGCGTATTGGCTGGTTGTTAAAATTATTTAGCTTTACAGTATTCTAACCAAATTATATGAAACTAGTATCTTACAAAACCGAAGATAGCGCCCACCTTGGCGTTTTTATAAATGGCCACATTTACAACCTGAATAGCTGTGATAAATTGCTTCCTGATAGCATGCGTGAGTTTTTGAATGGTGGAGAGGTGCTGATGGAAAGGGCGAAAAAGGTAGATGAAGAGATTAAAAATGGTTCAATTGGTGCAAAAGAAGAAATTTTCTATGAGCTTCTGGCACCTGTTCCTCATCCAACCAGTTGCAGAGATGGCTATGCTTTCAGGCAACACGTGGCTGCTGCACGCAGAAACCGGAAAGTTGAAATGATACCTGAATTTGATGAATATCCTATATTTTATTTCACCAATCATAACGCAATACAAGGTACCGGAGAAATTGAGTGTATGCCAGATCATTTTGATAAGCTTGATTTCGAACTTGAACTTGCTATTGTAGTTGGCAAAAAGGGTAGAAATATAAGGGCAAGTGAAGCGGATGAATATATTGCCGGATATATGGTGATGAACGACATGAGTGCCAGGACATTGCAGATGGAAGAAATGCTTTTAAACCTTGGCCCGGCGAAAGGTAAAGATTTTGCCACTACAATAGGCCCCTGGTTAGTTACTCCAGATGAGCTTGAGCCTTATAAGGTTCCTTGTAAAGAAGGACATACCGGAAATGCTCACCATTTGAAAATGACCTGCCGGGTTAACGGTATAGAGGTATCAAAAGGCAACGCAGCAGATATGGACTGGACATTTGCTGAGATTATTGAGCGCTGCGCATATGGGGTAGACATTTTACCCGGTGATGTAATTGGCTCCGGAACTGTAGGTACGGGCTGTTTTTTAGAGCTTAACGGTACGGGACTGTTAAATGATCCAGGTTATCAGGTACAATGGTTGCAGCCTGGAGATGTTGTGGAAATGGAGATCACCGGTTTAGGTGCACTGACAAATACAATTACCCGGGCTGACACTGATTTTTCAATTCTTGGGCTGAAAAAATAAGAGGCTGCTACACATGCTAACATTAAAGACTGAAGAATTATCGGCTGTTGAACTGCAGCATTTTCTGCAATATGCCATTGCTCCGCGGCCAATTTGTTTTGCTTCCACAGTAGGTGAGGCGGGCAATGTGAATTTAAGTCCGTTCAGTTTCTTCAATATGTTTAGTACAAAACCACCGATTTGTGTGTTTTCGCCATCAAGGCGAGTACGTGACAATACAACGAAGCATACGCTTGAGAATGTGCTTCAGGTGAAGGAGTGTGTAATCAATATTGTGAATTACGACATGGTGCAGCAAATGAGTTTGGCCAGTACTGAATATGGTAAGGATGTGAACGAATTTGAAAAAGCAGGTTTTACCATGTTAAAATCAGAAACGGTAGCTCCGCCACGGGTTGCCGAGGCACCTGTTCAGCTTGAGTGCGTCGTTAATGATGTTATTTCTCTTGGAGATGTGCACGGTGCCGGAAATTTAGTTTTAGCGGAAGTAAAACTGATTCATATTAATGAGGCAATTCTGGATCATGATGGAAAAGTTGATCAGCAGAAAATAGATCTGGTGGCTCGTTTGGGAGGGGACTGGTATTGCAGAGTCACTTCTGAAAATTTGTTCAAGGTTGCTAAGCCGCTTGCCCGATTAGGCATAGGCGTTGACCAGTTGCCTAAAGCGGTGAGATTATCGAAAGTGTTAACGGGAAATGATTTAGGGATGCTGGGAAATGTGGAGCAGCTTCCGAGTGAGGACGAAGTTGACCTGGTTATGTTGAACCCTGAAGTTAAGGAAATTATGGATGCTACGATTGGTGACCCTACCAATCGGGAAAGAGAATTACATGAGCTTGCAAAAAGCTTTCTTCAAACGGGAAATGTAGACATTGCGTTAAAGATAGTTTTACTTTAACATTTCTTATCAAGCGATAATTAAAGGATACTCACGATTTTCATGAACCGGGTTTTATAGTGGCCATTCAGTGGCGTAATGGTTACACTGTGTGCCTTTCCTGACGAGGCATGAATGAATCTAATTCCATCCGCATCTATTGAGTATACGATACCAACATGGCCAATTCTTCTTACTCTGGAATTGCTTCCTGTGAAGATGAGTACGTCTCCTACTTTTGCATCTTCAAGGGTAGTTTCTTTACCTGTATAGCTAAACTCTCTTGATGAGCGCGGTACTTTAAATCCGAAATTACTAAACACATAGCTTACAAATCCTGAACAATCAAATCCTAATTTTGGATTGCTGGTGGCATAACGATATCGTATGCCTAGCATGCTTTTCGCAAAGTCAATTAAGGATTCGGAGCTGGTTTCATTTTCCTTTACCAATTCCTTAGTTTCTTTCGGAAGGTTTGATATTAAGTTTTTAATCAACTCCTGGTATTGAGATGGGATGATTGTTTGGGTTTTTCCTGCCGTGGCAGACAAAATGAAAAACAAAATCGGGATTATTATTTTCTTCATATGTTAATCTCAAAGATATAAAAAATATCCAGAGTGAATTAAAATGTTGAAAATGAGTAAAAAAAAAAGCTTCAGATATTCTGAAGCTTTTTGAGGTTAAATCCCTGGGAACAAGGTTTGAGCTCTTTCTCCTATTAATGGAATGGGCTTTTTTTCGCCCTGTATTGCACCGATTAGCCCAATTAACCATAGTACAAACAAGGCCAGTTGTACCGCTGAGCCCAGGAAGCCGAAAGAACCCACACCAGTAGTTAATATTACTGCGGTGAGCAGGATTGCCAGTCCCCAGCCCAGAACTGTTGACACAATGGCAAAAAGCAATGTTTGCCTAAGCTGATAGCTACCTAATTCTGTTTTGTTGTCTTTGTGGAGTGCGAAATAGGCAATCAGCCATCCTACGATAGTAAAATAACTTACAATTGCAGCAGTTTTTCCGTCGCCCTGCGTTTTGAAATTAGCATTAGTTTCCATAGATGATTTTTAAGAGGTTTTAGGTTTGGTTTTCAGTATTGTTTACTAAACGCTTTTTTTAACAAACAAGTTGAGATTTTGTTTGAGATCCTATTCACACCTGATAAGATTTAGCTATGGTGTAGTTACTGCAACCGGTAAAATTTTTCCATTAAAAAATTTGTGTCCGGTTTTTGCAAAATCAGCGATGTATTTACCCATCTCGAATGCCATAACAGGGCTTTGATATCCAGGAAAAGCAGCTTCCAGCATTTCAGTTTGAGCTGATCCCAAGGCCAGGCAGTTTACTTTTATACCTGTTTCTGCGAGTTCAAATGCCAGGCACTCTGTTAAGGTATGCAGGGCAGCTTTGCTGGCGGAATATGCCGATAGACCCGGGAATTTTACACTTCCCTGAAAGCCGCCCATACTACCAATATTTACAATGTGGCTACCGCTTCCCATCAATGGTAAAACATTTTGGATCATCCTGAAGTGAGCGATAACATTGCTTTGCAGCATTTCTCCCAAATCGGCTTCCGTTGTTTCCAGGAATGGCTTATTGATTAAGCTTCCTGCGTTATTGATCAGGATATCAATGTTGCCTAAGCGCTCTTTGAGGAATGGTAGTAATGCGGCATAGTCATCATTCACTATATCGAATTCTACAGGAAGCAATGTGCATTCAGGGTTAATGCTTCGCGCAATTTCCAAAAGCTTACGTAATTTATCGGCAGTACGTGCTATGGCGACAATTTTATTTTGTTTCTGTAAGCTAAATTCTAGTGCAGCTTCGAAACCAATTCCACTGCTTGCTCCTGTAATTATAATGTTCATCTCTGGGTTTTTTGGCATGTTACCGGTTAAAGCAGCAACATGGCACAAAGTTATTAAACCTTTTCTGAATGTTATTGAAGTTATTTCACAACCTTGTACTTAATTTGATAGCAACTGTGATACCGGGTGTTTGATTACGTGTAATCCATCTAGAATTAATTTATGATGATCAGGCTCTTTGGCCGCTTTTATTTCGATGTATATCATGAGTTCCTTTTCGAGCCTGGTGTACCGGGGTTTTTGAGCAATCAGTTCTAAAATCTCGAGGGCACAAAGCCAGTCTTGCCGGTGTTGTTGTTTCAGTTTATCGAAAATATCGTTTAATTCATCAAGCGATTCATTATTTTCCCTGATCTCACGAACACGTTTGTATAGATTATGCAGATTTTTTGTTTTTTCATCATACTGTAGCTGATGCGTTTTTTCAGTGCTAACGGGGGTTATTTCTTCGTAAGCATCTTTATCGGCGGCGCCATTAAAGACAGATATAATTTTACTTCCTACGGCCATATCATAGGTACCCCATTCGGCCCTGAACAGAATATTGTTGTTGCTCTCGGTAACTGTACATTCTTCGAATGTAATTAATAGTAGCTTTCCATTTTTTCTCAACAGGTTGGTGACTTTTCCGGTTACTTTGATTCCGCTTTCGAAAGTCAGTCCGGTTTTGTCGCCCGTTTTCAACGCAGCAATTTCCGCGTCAGTATAATTTTCTAGTAGTTTAGCTGATCCTTTAAGTTGACCCACAGGAGATGAGAACCCATCAGTATGGTAATTTTTTCCATGGTTATTAAGCTGTATGTTTTCGAAGGCTAATGCAGATGGACCAGTAGTTTTAATGAAGGTAAGCTCATCATTGGTATCGATGCCTATATCAGTAAATATCCCGGAAACCTGCAATCCAGATGAGTAAACTGCTGTTGCAACGTTTTTGCATGCGATGGCTTTTAATACACTTTCTGATCCGCCGCGACGAAACGCCATGGTGTCGGCAAATTGTTCCAGTACATCAATCAGATTTTGAAATGTTGGTGTAACAAAAAGCCGTGGTTGCGGTTTTGTGATGTCGTACTGATGGTTTATCGTATTGATACTATACCATAATTTTTCGACGTCGTTCTGCATACATGTGGCACTTTCGCCAATTGAAGAAAGTAAGCCTGCGCCATAAATTTTAGGATCCTCCAGCGTACCAATTAACCCATACTCGACTGTCCACCAGTGCAGTCGCCCAAGAAGTGCCATTTCAGATGGTTCTCCCATGTTTTCACTGATGTAGCGCAGGTTTTTTTCGGCTTTAGCAATTTCCATTTCATCGGCATCGTTTGCTTCTTTTAGTATAGAAAGTTTTCGAATTGCTTCGTAAAGTTCGAAATCTTTTGCCGAAAACATTGCTTTTGCTCCTATGGATCCGAAGTAGCTCAGGTAATTGTTATAATCGGCATCGGCTATTATGGGTGCATGACCTGCGCTTTCATGGATAATATCCGGAGCGGGTGTATATTCGATGTGGTTAATCTGACGGATATCGGCGGCGATAACCAAAACCTTGTAAGCCTGATATTCCATAAAGGCCGCAGGCGGTATAAAACCATCAACGGTAACTGCTCCCCAACCGATTTTGCCTAGATTATCGTTCATGGTTTGCAGGTCGGGGATATGTTCAATGCTTAAACCGGCCCGCTGCAAGCCTTTGATATAAGGGTAGTAAGCAACATTTTTCAGGTAGCTATAATTCTGACGCATGACGTATCGCCATACTGCCTGATCTATTGGGGTGTATTTTCCATAGTTCTGATTAACGATAAACTGCTTTAAATGATTGGGCAATTTCGCAACCTGTGGATTACTAAAGTCGTTAAAATGGCTCATTGCTATTATGATGAATAAGTTGGTTGAGCACTAAGTTAGCTTGTTGCGATTAGCTAAGCAAGAAGTATGGCGTTTATTTAAGCCCTGATTTTGTGCATATCCATTTTGTGTGCAGCTTTACACGAAATGAGAGGAAGGCTGAATTGATCTTGGGTGGGACTAGTTCTTTTTGCCTTTATTGCCGCCGATTTTTTTTACACTGAAGGTGAAGTAGTGCTGATATAAATAGCTGAACAAGGCGATTCCGACTTGCACAACCAATCTTGAAACAGTGGGATATATGCCCATTATTTCGACAAAAAACTTCAGTAAAACATAGTTTAATAACATGTTTATAAACTGCAGGTTGATGAAACGAAATAACTGTGTGCGGGATTTAACCTCGCTGTGGGTAAAAATAAGGTATTTGTTGAGGATGAAGCTATAAGGAATCACAACAACAAATTCAACAGCCAGGGAAACTGTATTGCGCTTTAGGGTGAAGAATAATACTTTAACCTCTTCAGTAAGGAATATGTAATTGTAAGCTACCCAAAACATTACAAGGCCCAAAACGAATGTACTTCCACCAGTTGCAAGGTATCTGAAGTTATGCAAGGATACAAATCTTCTGAAAGGGGGATAGAAAAAATCGATGAATGCTAAAATAGCTTTGCGCATGAATTGTTTGTGGTGTTTGGGCAAAGGTAGTTTTTTTAATAAAAACCTTCAGAAAATTATATTGATATTCTGGTAAACTATGGTTTACCAGCGGTATAAGCAGGTAATGCTACAAAGTCCATTACTGCACACCAAGTGTAAGAGGGGTGTGGCTGAATGCTGATGCCGACGGTATTTAACTTATATTTCTGATCGAGCATATTGAAGCGGTGGCCAAGGGATGGTACGCCACAATCCAAAAGCAGGTGACAAACGATATCCAGGCTATTTGAATATCCGAAATCTATATTTTCGCTCATGGCTTTGTTGGGAAAGTATCTGGACAGTCTTTTAGAGAATTTATCGCCGTTACTGCTTTCATGGGTATCTAAATTGTTCCGGTTTAGATCCTGCGCATGGCTGCGGCTCAATACCGTTAGTTTTTCATCAGGGTAGAATACCGGCAGGTTTTTTATGCCCTTTAAGTGTTTGAGCAATGACGTGTAATAGGGGTTGTTTCGGGTAAGACGCAATTCGTTGTAATTGCGGTATTGTTTAACTTTTGCGTTGTAGGTATTAAAGTAATCTTCCAAAAAAGTGTAATAAAATTTCTCACCATCAATTCGAATGAGGTTGAGATACAGGATTATATTTTTCTCTTCATTGGTAAGGTAGTTTGCTGTTGCTGCAGTATTGGCTCTTCGAAATTCGGCATCAGTCCACCGCTGGGCATTTGCGGTTCCACTGGCTAAAATAAGAAAGAAAACAGGTAATAGTTTTTTAATCACATTTTTTGCTTTGCAAGCATAACGTGATTTTATGGGGTTTATTTTGTCGGCTTACCGGGGGTGGAGAAACGTGGGTGTGATATTGCCTGACTCTGAGGAATCAGGCAATATTGGTTGTGAATTTTCTACTTATAAAAACATGCCTCCGGAAGCTTCAATCCGTTGTGCATTGATCCATTTTGCTTCTTTGGTGCATAAGAATGCGACAACAGGTCCGATGTCATCTGGCAATCCAACTCTGCCCAATGCGGTTTGTGATGCAATGCCTTTATTCATTTGTTCGTTATCGCGTACCACGCCACCGCCAAAGTCGGTTTCGATAGCGCCAGGTGCAACAATATTAACATTAATGCCTCTCGATCCCAATTCCTTTGCCTGATATTTGGTCAGGGTTTCCATAGCGCCTTTCATTGACGCATAGGCTGCATAGCCTGGCAAAGCAAAACGTGCTAAACCAGTTGATACATTTACAATTCCCCCTCCATCATTGATCAAGCCCAGTGCTTTTTGAGTGAGAAAGAATACGCCTTTAAATTGTATGTTAACCAATGTGTCGAATTGTTCTTCAGTAGTTTCGGCAAAGGGCACATGAATACCAATACCGGCGTTGTTTACTAAGTAATCAAATTTCTCTGCGTTAAACACGGATGTTAATATTGACTTTACTTCATTGAAAAAGGTTTCAAACGTTTTGATGTCAGCAACATTCAGCTGAAGTGCTGCAGCTTTTACCCCGACGTTTTTTAAAAGTTCTACCGTTTCTTCGGCATCTTCTTTTTTCGACTGATAGGTAATGATTACATCCAGGCCTTTTTTAGCCAAGTGTATAGCAGCGTTTTTGCCTAATCCACGACTTCCGCCAGTTACTAATGCAATTTTATTTTGTGTTTCCATTTTGTTTTTTATTTATAGAACAAAGTTGAAGAGAAACTACCAGTAAAAATGGTGATACGTTAAGTAAAAATGGTGACAGCTTAAGTTTTATATGGTGACATTTTCCTTATTTGCCAAGGATTGAAAGTATTCTTCGCGATATTGTTTAGGTGTTTGTCCCGCAAAATGCTTGAAGAATTTGGTGAAGTTTGAGGGGTCGTATGTTAAAATCCGTGCAATTTCAGAAATCGGCATACTTACATTCTGTAGCATGGATTTAGAAATTTCCATCAACCGTTCTTCAAAAAAGTAGCAGGGAGAGTGTCCGGTTGCAGACTTGATGGTATTACTTAAGTGGGTGGGGTGAACATGGATCAGTTCAGCAAAATCACGTACCTCAAACATTTCTGTTGCCCTACCAGACACTATATCGTCGAGGTGCTTATCTAATTCCCGTAAATAATCTGCGGCAATTTCATGTTGTCGGGCAAAGAATTTTTGTGGAATTTTCATACTGGATGTTTTTAGGGTAAACAAATATATAAGAGCAACTGGCGAAATGAAAATTTGCTTTAAGCCGGAAGTAATTTATGACTCAAAGATTATCGATTTCGTTATCAACCAGTTTTGCAATAGCATTCAATTTCTAAGGTGATTATCTCCTGATCCAAATGAACAACCAGGAGACATCCTGTTAAACGCTACTAATTTTGAGTTTTATAACCTTTATTCAGTTTTTCGCGAATGAGCTTATCTCTTTCTTTTTGTGCCATTTCTACTGTCTCAAAAGTTTTAATATTTACTTGTCCTTTGGTTCCGGTTCTTCCAAACCTGACTATTAGTTTTGATTCGTCCAGTGCCGATTCCCAGAATTTGTTACTGCCCATATCTGCAAAAACCAGGCGGTCGAACTTTATATGCTCATATCCAGCTATGGTTTCTGTTTTATCCTGGCTGTTGTTTAATGCATTCACCTCACTGTTTAAAGATTCTACCGGCGCAACACTGTTAAAGGCCGGCAGCTCTGTATCGTCGTCATTATTCTCAATCTGAACCTCATTTATCCTTTTTAGGATGATATCTGTCATTTTTTGAGGGTTATTGAGCCAGTCTTTGGCGAATAAGTGCATGGTTTGCCAGCCAAATGATTTTAGAATAGCAGGCCGCTGATAATACTGTTCCAATAGATTATCGTTGCTGTAATGGGCTTCATCGTCGACAAGGATACTCAGGGTATAAGTTTTATCTGAAGGATGAAGTTTAATTGCGAGCGAACATTTAAATGTACTCTGCCCGACATTTTCCTGTACTTCAAATCCTCTGTTTCCGAGTTCTTTTTTGATCTGTTGCAACACGATGTTACTATCCTGACGGATAACTTGTTTCTTGCTGAAAATCAAACTATCCAGAATTGTTCTGGCCATTTGCATATTGCCGTTTGATACGCTTTCTGCATATTGCAGAAACCTGCGGAAATAGCTTGCACCTTCGTTATATTCATTTGTAATATTGTAGTATTTAATACTGCTTACCACGGCCATGTGTTTTCTGGCACGGCTAAAAATTACATTTAGCCTTTTTTCGCCACCCTTTTTATTTACAGGGCCAAAATTCATTAACATTTTTTTGCGGCTATCAAAGCCATAGCAAACACTCATGATGATGATATCGCGTTCATCTCCCTGAATGTTCTCGAGGTTTTTAATAATCAGGCCAACAAACTGTTCGTCTTCAGTTCTGTTATAAGCTTCTTCCAAAAGCAATTCGAAAGCTTTATCGCTTGCAGCAAGGCTCGATAATGCGTTTTCAATAGCATGTTGCTGTTCCTGACTAAATGCAACAATACCAATGCTGTCTTTGGTTCCATTTGTTAACAACTCCCTTATCAACAATGCAATATAGTTTGCCTCTCCGGTATTGCTGCGTTTTTCGTAAACACTGTCAGGATGAAAATGAAAGCTGATACTCCTGTCGAACAGTGTACCGGCAAATTTGGCCGCATCATCGGGGCTGTTAACTTCAATTGCTTCCTTTTCATTATGATGAACTGTTTTATCAGGAATTGTTAATAAACCTGCTTCGTAAAAGGCATGGTTACTATAACTGATTAGAGTTTCATAATGGCTGCGGTAGTGCCAGCTCAGCATTGTACTGTCGAGTTTTCTGCTTCCCTGTACCAGTAAACTATCTGCATCTGCACTCAGGAGTTCGTTTTCATTATCAGTTTCATCTGTTTCCAGATCATCGGGATCTTCGGCCTTTGCCGAAAAGAAATTGGATGGCGGCATCTGTTTATCATCACCAACAATAATCGTTTGAGGACTTCTATACAATGCGGGGATTCCTTCTTCGAGGGTAATCTGACTGGCTTCGTCAAAAATTACCACATCAAAATAATTTGTGTTTAACGGAAGGCTGTCACTTACGCTCAACGGACTCATTAACCATACCGGCTTAATGTCTTTTAAAACAAGTCCGCTTTCTTTTGCACTTAATTCCCTGATACTTTTATAGCGCATGCTTTTGCCAAATTCATTTTCAAGAATTTTTCTGCCTTCGTTATAATCCTTCTTAAATGCCTTTTGCTGAGGATTTAGCTGACTAGGGGCCATATTACCCAATTCAATATGATCGAGGAAGCGCTGGCGCACTGTTGCCCTTATTTGTTCGGCATTGAGCTTTAATAATTTTTTATAACCCTGCCTGATCTGATTTACTGCCTTTTCGATGCTTTGAATATCTGTTGCTGCGAAAGCTTTATTGTACTGATAAAACTGTTTTAAAGTTTTATTAGCCATTGAAGCTTCTGTTTCAACCGGCGTTATCGGGATACTGTTAAGTAAGGTTTTTACATTTTCAGATGCTTTGCTGTAATCTTTCAATGCAGGAAGTAAATCAGGTAAGCTTTCGATGTTCATCAAAATACTTTCTAAGTCATCCTGCAGTTCATTAAAAGATTTTTGCCGGCTTTGTACCAGGCACAATTCAAGTTTTTCTGCAAGTACCGGAAGGGCCGGATAGATTTTGTTAAGTTTCTTAATTAATGCGGAGGCATCGGGATGTGTAATTAAATAATCTATTTCCTGATCGCCACGTTTTTGTCTGATGCTGCTGATCTTAAGTAATGTATCTTCAATATCTTGGAAATGATAATTTTCCTGCAATTGACTTTTGTTTCGGAGTAAATCATCTGCTGTATCATATTCAGTTTTTAAAAGTTGCAATATGCTCCTAAAGGTTGGCTTTACAAGATGCTGGCTAAAGTTATAAGATTGTTGTAATTGCTTTTTTAAGGTCCTCCAGCTGCCATTTAAAAAACTAAAAAAAGCACCTTCATTTTTATCTGCCAGTGCCAGTGCATTTGCCAAATCCTGCCTGCTTAATTTGTGAAGCCAGTTCAGGTTTTGTTCGGTCAGGTTATCGAGCGTTTGCTGCAACTGTTTGTACTGACTGATTTCCTTATCAAAGGCTTTTGCTGCAGCTGAATTTGCTCCAAGCAACTCTGTGTTATTAAATTCTACAAAGGGTGCAAGTAAAAGGGCATCTTCAGCGAGTTCTGTTAGCTGTGTAAGATAGGTACAGTGTTCGGAGCTGATTTGATTGGTATGGATAAAGTTATCTATATCAGTTAGCGAATGCTGCAAATCTTTAATGAGGTTTTCGAGGTAATTTAAGGGGTTTTCCTGATTAAAAACCTCATCGTTTAACTTACTCAGCGGGTGACCGGCAAATTCGGGTTCGGCACCTGTTTCTTCCAGCTGCTTACTTAGTGCTACAATCATTTCACCAAAATCTACCCATTGCTTATAGTCGGGTACCAACTCTTCCTGACGGGGCTGTAAAGGTAAAATCTGGTTTTTAAGTTCTATGACTCTATCAATCAGCTTCCGAATCGGAATGCCTGCTGTTTCGGGTATTTCGTTATGGTGCTGATGAAATTGCAGTAAGGTATTTAGCTGTACATTGAGGTCGGTGATTAAACTGTGCTTGGTTTGAATAATCAGTTGCAGATCTTTTCTGTTACGGATAAATTCTTCGTAGGTTGTTTTTAAATTTTTGATGAATTCGCGTTTATCTCCCTGACTGTCGTGTATGTAACAGCAAAGTTCATCAAGTCCGTTTTGTTTAAGGCGATGAAATACCACATCCAGTGCAGCTCTCTTTTCGCAAACAAAGAGGATATTTTTGCCTTGTGCCAAAAAATCGGCGATAAGGTTGGTAATGGTTTGACTTTTTCCGGTTCCAGGCGGCCCCTGGATAATATAGCTTTCGCCGGTACGGCTTTGCAGAATGGCCTTTGTTTGTGCAGGGTCGGCTGTGATTACATGATTCCAGTCTTCAAGCTTATTTAAATTGATATGATGTTCCCTGATCTGCTTCGGCTGATTACTGAAAAGTGATTCGAACACCTCATGCTGAACTTTGTTATCGATAACATGGTTGTAATCGCGAACCAGGCTCATTTTTTTATAGTTGAAATTGCCCAGAACCATGTTGCAGGTATCAAAATCCCAGCTGTAGGGGTTATTTGCATTTTCAGTTAATTCAAAAAGCTCACGTCCGTTATTCTGGTCTCCGGTAAGTTGCTTACTGGCCAGTTTTATCTCGTCGTTAATTAAAAATTCAAGAAATGAAGGATTCTGTTCAATTCTTTGTTTAAATATTTCTAATCCAAGGGGTTTAAAATGTTCATGCTGGTAGCTGTATCCAATATTTTTATAGCTGTCTAAACCTGAGTTTTTTCGCAGGCGTTTACGGTAGTTTCCAACAGTTTGTTTGGCTACGCCATGAATGAGCTTTATGAGGGGTTTCTGTATAAACTGAAGCTGTATTCCCTGGTTTGCACTATCTATCTGCGATTTTAAGATCTGATAAAATTGTTCAATACTCATTTCATCAAGATCAACAAAATCGGGCAGTTTAATTCCATATAGTTCACGAAGCTGATTAGCCAGTACCGGGTTTACTTCGGCGGCATTATCAAGAACCTGAACGGTATAATGATCTTCCTTTAATTTTTTTGTTTTTTTAAGTTCTACAGGGATCATCAACAGCGGACTTTGAATACGCTCACTGATATCTTCCTTTAAGTTGTGCCAGTTTAAAAACGTGATTACCAGTTTTAACTGACTAAATCCATACTCCTGAATATCTCTCTGACTTTCTACCCTGATCTTGTCTAACGCACCTGGTAAATAATTGTGATCTTCAAAACGCAGATACTTGTTCAGTACAATTTCTTTCATGCCTTTAACTTTGGCAGAAATTTCACTGTTCCATGTAAAGAGAAGGTCGGGGCGAATACTTTGATAATGCAAAACCATAGGTACACTGCTTACCGTCAGGTTTACAAAACGCATATTGGGCTTATAGTATAACAGCCTGTTTCTTCTGCTGGTATCAAACAACCTGTTTCGTAATTTATTCAGAATAAACTGGCTACGTTCCTTTAGTTCCTTATTAACCCAACCTGCAATATGACTTAAATCGACTTGCTTTTCGATGTCGTAATCGCGGTAAAATTTTAACCGGTGAATCACATCGTACAAATCCTGACTTCTTAACTGCCGATCCAGTTCTGTCATTTCCTTAATGAGTGCACTTATGGTAGGATGTATGCGCTGGTTATACTGAACCGGATTCTGGCGGTATCTGGTAAAGGTAACCAGATCATCCTTGTCGTACAGGTTTAAGCTCAAAGCTAAACTTCCCAATATCAGTCCGAGGCAAAAAATATCTGTCTGCGCATCGTGATGATTGAGTAATATTTCAAAACAGTTGTATCCGGTTAAATAAGCAGGGTAACTTAATGGTTCATTGATAGCTGTGTGAATATGAACCGTTTCGCTGTTATAAGTCCCCTTGTCTATATCGGCCTCTAATTTTTCGCGTTCAACAATATGGAATTGTTTAGATTTCAGAGATTTAAACAGTTCAGTGATTTTCGAAGTATTGTATTGAGGGCGTGATGTGAGATTTTCATCAATATCAATTGCAGCTTCTGTAATAAAGATGGCATCGTCATTATAAAAGGGTGCAACCTGGTTATTTTCGTGAAAACTTAAAACTTCTTCAAATAGCGGGGTCACAAAAGCAATAATATCATCAGTTGCGTACTGGCCCTTATCAAAAGCTGTATTGAGGAAAGTTTTGAATGTAATTTTATCAGGAGTCATGGTTGTTTTTTTAGCAAATGGCAAATTATTTTGAGAAGGATGTTACCGGTGTTTACCCGTCATAAATCTGTTCGCTATCGCTTTCTTTGACTTCATAATAAGCTGACAATGTTTTCTGTCTGTATTGCTGGAGTTTTTTATCACTGAATTTCAGTTCTTTTTTAATTAGCTCGTCAAATGTTTCTTTCAGAAAGAGATCTTCGGCCAGCTGAAAGGCCCACCCCGACGGAACTTCTTCGAGCGACGGATCAGCCATAGCAAAATCCATTAATACATAGCTAAAGTAATCCTTAATGCTCTGATGGGCATTTTTAAAACTTTCAACCATATCTTCTCCAAGCAGTATGCTGTCATCACTCTTATAGGAAGGAAAGTATTGTTTTGCCAGACTCATTACAGTGACTGATTTAAACCACCCTGGTTTTAGCATTAAGCTGATGAATTTTTGGGTTAGCAAGGAAAGCTCTTTTTGTTTAAAAATATCGAGCTGGTCTATATCGGTCAGGCCCTCAATCATGGTCGTAATTTCCTTTTCAGCTTCTTCTTTTTTCATATGCCAAAGCTGAATTGCTTTTGCACGGATAAAGTTTTCGGGATGAGTAGCAGCAGCGGTTTTAAAATTATTATCCCTTGACAATAATTCGTCGGCCTGTTTCAGATAGCTTTCTACGTTCACGTTTTCTAAACCTGTTGAGGCTTTTACCAGACTTGTGATAATGGGGTCGATATTTTGAAGAACAGTGTAAGCGCCCCGATCGCAAAATATTTCGGTATAGAGCCTGAATAGCCTGGCAGTTTCAAACCAGGCGGGTTCGCTGCCGTAATTATTTGCTATTGAAGTAATAATGCGGTCGGCAATTTCCAGATCTCCGTTAAGCATGGTGTAAAGCTTAATATGAGAAAGTTCATGTGCCAACACTGCAAGTAACTCTTCTTCGTTTAATATTTTCGTAATCGAACCACTAAATACAATGTGGGCCTCATTATTTAAATAAACGATATTAGCATTTAATTCATCAGAATATTGCGCCTGATAAACCGTAACAGGTAGTGTGCCGAGGTTAAGGTGTTCTTTGGCTTTGTTAACTTTATCGTAAATAAACTGATCACTTTTTTCATCGAATTTGTAAGTGTTTTTTAACAGTTCAGTTTTAAACTGTTCCAGCTGCTCTTCCTTATTTTTATCAATGGCAAAGAAATTCCATGTTTTTGTCTGATTTTTAAAGTAATCGCTTACTTTTTGCAGGTAGTTATTGATTAAGAGCATATGAGAAAAATTACGTTTCAAGGTACAATTTTCTACTTCAGCTACCGAATGATTTAGATATAAAAATTTTGAGACAAATCATGGCTTCTTGAAATACCTGTAAAAAATAATGCCCTGACTGAATTTATATCAGCCAGGGCATTCAGTTATCAGCTCTGGTTTTTTACATTTTTGTTAATGGAATATCAAAAGTGCCTTCTGTAACTGATACTGAGGTATTAATGCGGGTATCTTCATTCTTAGCGGTGAAAGAAAAAGTGCCTTTGATCCGGTTGCTGGTTTCGCTTGTGATTTTTAATGTGCCGCTATCACTCGAAAATGATCCTGTAGCTGTTTGGTCTTTCATGTAAACACCATCGGCATCGGCAGGCATGGTATAGGTGCCAACTCCTTTATAACTGGAAGTAGCTAAAATCATTCTTTTATCACCATTTACTGTAACGATAGAAAGAACTTTTCCCATAGCGGTATTTGCAGACATAGCTTCGCCGGTAAAACCAGTTGCTATGCCATCAACTTTTGCTGACAGATTATTGGTTGTGCTGTTTATTTCAGGTAATTTAACTGGTACCAGGCTAATGGAAAACTTACCTTCTGTGATTGTTTTTTCGAGCGATGTATTCGTATTTTCCCCTTTAAATTCGAATGTGCCCGTCAGGATTTTATTTTCCGTGTAACTGATAATTTTGATCGTTCCGTTGGTTGTACCCAGATAAGCATCCTGGAGGCCGCTAACACCCTTCAGATAAATAGCCATATTGGTGCCAGAAACATTGTAAGTCCCTGCACCTTTGAAATCGTCGATGGTTAAGCTGAAGCCGCTCAATTCTTTTGACCCGATAATTTGTACTGTTGTTTTGTTACCGAGTGGGTAAAATGCTGCTGCGGAGGTGGTGCATTCGAGTAAAATACCGTCAATTTTTCCACTCATTGTGGATTTTCCCTGCTCAGAACTCCAGTCGATTTCTTTTTTGCAGGCAGAAATGATGATGAGGCACAGGCAGGCCAGAACAATAAAAAGTTTGTTTGTTTTCACGAGCGTAAAATTGTGATAGTTATTTGTTTGATTAATTGGGTGCTAATATAAGTTTTTTAGGGATTCAGTTCAAATGTGTTTTAGGGGCTTAAAAGGTCCAAAAAAAAGTCGCAAGCTTTTGCTTGCGACTTCATATCTAAGTTAATGTGTTGAGAAATGTGTTTCTGGTTAGGCCAAAAGTGTTTTCCAGCTCACCGCATTGCCGATAATGTTGCCTAAATCGGCAATGGCTATACGTTCCTGTTCCATACTGTCGCGGTGACGAATGGTAACTGTACTGTCTTCCAAGCTCTGGTGATCTACTGTTAAGCAAAAAGGTGTACCAATGGCATCCTGACGGCGGTAACGTTTACCTATCGCATCTTTTTCTTCGTAAATACAATTGAAATCGAATTTCAATGCATCCATAATCTCACGGGCTTTTTCAGGTAAACCATCTTTTTTGGTTAGTGGGAAAACAGCCACCTTGTAAGGTGCCAAAGCCGGGTGTAATCGTAATAAAGTACGGCTATCCTGCTTTTCTTCTGTACTTAAGTCCTGTTCTTCAAAAGCATTGATCATGGTTAAGAGGAACATGCGGTCTAAACCGATCGATGTTTCGATAACGTATGGAACATAGTTACCGTAAGGTTTACCCTCTTCGTTTAAATCGTTATCGAAATACTGCATTTTCTTTCCAGAAAACTCCTGATGTTGAGTTAAATCAAAATCAGTACGGCTGTGTATACCTTCTACTTCTTTGAACCCAAATGGAAATTCAAATTCTATATCCGTTGCAGCGTTAGCATAGTGGGCCAATTTCACGTGATCGTGGTAACGGTATTTTTCCGGATTAGTTCCCAGCGCTTTATGCCACTTCAGACGTGCGTCTTTCCAATATTCGAACCACTTTTTATCCTCTCCCGGACGAACGAAGAATTGCATTTCCATCTGTTCGAATTCGCGCATACGCATAATGAACTGGCGTGCAATTACCTCGTTACGGAAAGCTTTACCTATCTGTGCAATACCAAAGGGAATTTTCATCCTTCCAGATTTTTGAACATTTAGAAAGTTTACGAAAATACCCTGTGCCGTTTCCGGACGGAGGTAAACTTCGTCACTGCCTTCTGCCATTGCACCAAACTGGGTGCTAAACATCAGGTTAAACTGGCGGACATCGGTCCAGTTTGAGGTTTTTGAAATTGGGCAGATTACTTTGTAATCAACAATCAAATCTTTTAGTTGTGCAAGATTCTCAGCTTTCAGCGCCAGATTCATTTCAACTTCCAGTGTAAGGCCTTTTTTTACAAATCTCCAGCTTGCTTCATCTACAAAAGGGTATTGTCCGGCATCTAAAATTGAATTTTCTTCTTTAAATCCGGGAATCCAGCTTGCCTGTCCTTCGTCACTTAAGCCTAGTATTTCCTGTTGGAATTCTTCGAACTTTGCTTTGTTTTCCGAGCTAAAGTTAGCCAGCTCTGAATATAACTCGTCAATTTTGTTTTCTAAGAGCTGATCGGCCCGATAACGTTTTTTTGAATCTTTGTTATCGATCATTGGGTCGTTGAATCCATCTACGTGACCACTTGCTTTCCATACTTTTGGATGCATAAAAATTGCAGAGTCGATGCCAACAATATTCTCATGCATTTGAACCATGGCTTTCCACCAATATGATTTGATATTGTTTTTTAGTTCGGCACCGAGCTGGCCATAATCGTAAACAGCACTTAAGCCATCATATATTTCACTGCTCTGGAATACAAAACCATATTCTTTAGCGTGTGAGATTACATTTTTAAATTGTTCGTCGTTATTCTTTTGAGCCATAATAGAGGCAAAGATAATAAAAAGGCGGAGGGTTTAAAGGTAAGCCGTAAAAGGCGCTCTCACATCGTCCAATTTTTTCTATTTTTGAACCATGAAATTTCGTCAGCTGCTTTTTCTTGCTTTTGTTGTTGTATTTACCTCGTGTAAGCAAAAGGAAAAAGTTCATCATTATATTCGTTTTAATAATACCGGGGAATTATACGGTTTTTTAAAATGGACACCGGAAAACCGTTTTCCACTAATTAGTGCGCACCGGGGTGGGCCGATGCCTGGATTTCCTGAGAACTGCATTGAAACGTTTGAAAATGCAACGACTTTTAATCCTGTGATTATAGAGTTTGATATTGCGTATAGTAAAGATTCTGTAATGGTGATTATGCATGATGATCAACTGGAAAGGACATCAACAGGAAAGGGGAATATCGGTAGTTATACTTATGAAGAATTGAAAGCATTTAATTTAAAAGATTATGCAGGGAAAGAGACCAGCTTTAAAATTCCTACTTTAGATAGCGTTTTGAGTTGGAGCAAAGGAAAAGTTCTATTGACTATAGATTTAAAAAAAGGGGTCTCCTATGCTAAAGTAATTGAAAAGGTGAGGCAATATAAGGTTGAAAGTAATTCCATTATCATCACCTATACTGCAGATCAGGCCAGGGAAGTTCATCAATTGGCGCCCGATTTAATGATTTCAGCATCTGTTCAGAAAAAAGCGGAGTTGAAAAGACTGAATGGTCTGGGAATTCCAGATAGCAGGATTGTTGCCTTTGTTGGCGTTTCTGCTCCGGAAAAGGAATTATATCAGTTTCTTCATTCTAAGGGAATCACTACTATACTAGGTACAATCGGAAATATTGATAAAAGTGCCATTACTAGTCCGGCGAAGAATGTTTATTATCATTTGGTGAATAATGGAGCAGATATTCTTTCGGGCGATAATTTGCCTCAGGCTTCGGAGGAACTGAATAAGTTCAGGTATAATAAAAAGCTAAGTTCGGAGCACATTAACTAATGATGACAACTGACTTCTAATTAAACAACATGAGTATTTCAGTCGAGAAACTTAGCAAACATTACGACAAACAGAAAGCGGTCGATTCAATTAGTTTTGATGCAAAACCCGGGCGTATTTTGGGTTTTCTTGGTCCGAACGGTGCAGGAAAATCAACAACCATGAGGATGCTTACGGGTTATCTGGAGCCCACCTCGGGTAATGCAACGATTTCGGGTTATAACATTTTCACCCATGCTATAGAAGCTAAAAAGCACATTGGTTACCTCCCTGAAAATACACCGCTTTATATGGAAATGTATGTGAAAGAGTTTTTAAGTTTTGTTGGGGAAACTTATGCACTTAAAAACCTATCGCAGCGGATTGACGAAGTCGTCAAACTGGTAGGGTTAACTCCAGAGCAACATAAAAAGATAGGGATGTTATCTAAGGGGTATAAACAGCGGGTGGGAATAGCTCAGGCCATTATCCATGATCCAGAAGTTTTAATTCTGGATGAGCCAACTTCTGGGTTAGATCCCAATCAACTGGTAGATATCCGGGCGTTAATCAAGGAGCTTGGGAGAAATAAGACTGTAGTTATCTCCACGCATATTATGCAGGAGGTTGAAGCAATATGTGATGACATTATCATCATCAGCAAGGGTAAAATCGTTGCGAACGATTCTCTTGAGGGGATAAAGAAAACATATGGGGATAACTCACTAGAGCATATTTTCAGGAAATTAACAGCTTAGGATTTTTTATATTTAGCGGCAAATTGACATATAGATGAAGCGAACAGTCTTTTTATTGTTTTTTTTCTCCATCATTTCGGCTAGTGCTATGGCGCAGCGGGAACCTTTAAAGATTGGAGTAAAGGCGGGGGTAACGTTTCCCAATATACATACTTCTAACGATGCGATCGCTTACGATGGTGGCGGCATTAAAGAAAGTGATATCAATACTTCTTTTTATTTTGGAGCAACAGTGAATTTACCTGTAGGTAAAAACCTATCGGTGCAACCAGGATTTTCTGTTTCGGGAAAAGGTACAAAGGTTTCTTATTACAGTTATCTGCCAAACTCACCCTCATCAGCTATAATCAATCTGACTTATCTTGAACTCCCTGCGAATCTTGTTCTTGTTTTTCCATTTAAAGCGGGCAGTTTTTTTGTGGGTTTGGGGCCTTACGTTGCCTATGCACTTTCTGGCACGGCAAAATACACTTTCAGTAATACGAATATTGCTACGCAAACTAAGCAAGCTATTGAATTTGGTTCAACCAAAAACTTCAAGCGGTTTGACCTGGGCGGAAATGCACTTGCCGGGTATACATTTGGCAACGGCATAAACATTCACTCCGGTATCAGTGCAAGTGCATTTAAAATATCCAATTCCAGTGATACTTATCTTGACGCTCGGAATCTTGTTTTCTCAGCTGGTTTGGGTTACGCATTATGATTGTCTGGAATTAATTAGGGATTGCATTATTTCATAATTGAATTATTATTTAGTTAACTTCGACGTTTCAATAGCCCATGTACGCAGTTTTTAAACGCGAATTCTTTAGTTTTTTAAGTTCAATGGTTGCTTATATCACCATTGGCATTTTTCTTCTGGTTTCCGGATTATTGCTTTGGGTTTTTCCCGATACATCCATTCTGGATTATGGTTATGCTGAACTGAGTGGTTTTTTTAGTCTGGTTCCTTATTTATTTATGTTTTTAATTCCGGCGATTACCATGCGCTCATTTGCTGAGGAAAAACGGGAAGGAACCTTTGAGCTTTTAATTACCCGGCCAGTTACAGTATGGCAAATCGTTTTTGCAAAATATTTCGCGAGCCTGGTATTAGTTTTATTTGCACTGATACCCACACTGGTGTATTACTATTCAATTTCGAAACTTGGTTTTCCGGAGGGTAATATTGATTCGGGGGCGGTTATTGGCTCTTACATTGGTTTATTTCTACTGGGCGCTTCTTTCACTGCTATCGGGATATTTGCTTCCTCAATCACCAAAAATCAGGTTATTGCTTTTGTAATTTGCGCAGGGTTATGTGCTTTTGCATTTTTGGGATTCGATTATTCCAGTCAAATCACGGGCTTTCAATCGATAGAATCATTGATTGTCAATCTGGGTATCAACCAGCACTATACAGCGATTAGCAGAGGCGTGCTAGACACCAGAGATTTAATGTATTTCATTACTTTTTCATTTCTGTTTCTGTTGTTAACCAGCTTAATTATCGGAGGTAAGAAATGATGGCGACTAGAAATAAATGGGTAGGTTTTTTTATTTTGTTGGCTGGAATTTTCGTTCTGAATATTATAAGCCAGTATTTTTTTTATCGTTTTGATTTTACGGCAGATAAGCGTTTTTCATTAAGTGATAAAACCAAAAATATTCTTGAGGACAATCAGCAAGCAGTTGTGGTTACCGTATATCTGGATGGAGAACTTCCGCCTGCTTTTAAGCGTCTGCGAGTAGCAGTTAACGATATTTTATCTGATTATAGCGCTTATTCGAAAACTGATTTTAAGATTGTTTTTGTTGATCCGCTTGCGGGATTGAATCAGACAGAACAGGATACAGTTATCAATAACCTTTACGAGCGCGGGATTGAAGCTACCAATTTAAGTGTTAAAACGGCCTCGGGCTTAACACAAAAGCTTGTATTTCCAATGGCTATGGTAGAAGGTAACGGGAACGAATTTCCAATAAAACTTTTTCAGAATCTGGATACCAGAGGCAGTTATGAGGATAATATCAACCGGGCCATTGAAAACCTGGAATATGTTTTTACCTCAGGTTTAAAAAAAGTATTATCGGGTAAGAGTCCGCGTGTTGGATTTTCGGAGTCGAACGGCGAGTTAAGCGATTTACAACTGGCTGATGCCATTCATACGCTATCGGCCAGCTATGAGGTTGGCAGGGTAGACCTGAGCACTATCGACCAGGCCGGTTTGGATAAGCTGAGCATGCTTGTTATTTCGAAGCCGAAAAAGGCGTTTACAGAGACAGAGAAGTATAAGATCAACTATTTTGTGATGAATGGTGGAAGTGTACTTTGGAGCATAGATCAGGTCACCGCTGAGCTTGACAGTTTGAGGAGAAGCGGCGGCCAACTGGCAACAAATAAGAACTTAAACCTGGATGACATGCTGTTTATGTATGGAGCGAGGGTTAATTATAACGTCATTGCGGATCCGGCTAATGCCGCTGAGATTCCGATATCGACAGGGGTTGTAGGCGGGCAGAATCAAATGCAGCTGGTTCCATGGATATATTATCCCATACTACTGGCAGATACTGTGCACAGTGTAGTGAAAAAACTGGATGGGATTAAGTCGGAATTTCCCAGCACTGTAGATACTATTGGAGTGACAGGCGTATCCAAGTCATATATCTTGACAACTTCGTCGTTCAATAAGGTATTTAGTACCCCAAAATTGTTTAGCTTGCAAATGGTTGGCGATCAACTGGATCCCCGAAATTTTCAAGGTGCTCCACAAAATGCAGCTATATTGCTTGAGGGGAGTTTTCCTTCGGTGTTTGCAGGCAGGCCGCTACCCGCTGGCATTGCTAAGCCCTATACTCTTGCCGGAAGGAGTAAGCCAGCAAAAATGATTGTTATTGGCGATGGAGACGTGTTTAAAAATCAGGTTTCGGAAAAGGATGGTGCGCCATTTCCACTTGGCTTTGACCGGTATACTCAACGTACATTCGGAAATAAAGCGCTTTTGTTAAATATTGTTGATTATTTCACGGATGAGGGTAATTTAATAGATTTAAGAAACAAGGAGGTTAAGATCAGGTTATTGGATAAGGCAAAAATACAGCTCGAAAAAACCAAATGGCAGATCGTAAATATAGCAGTTCCACTGTTATTGTTAATATTGTTCGCGATTTTTCAACATTATTATCGTAAATACAAGTACGCTAAATAATTTTTATATTTTTGAAGAAGACTAAAAGATATCATGAGATTTATTGTATCCACATCAACTTTATTAAAACATTTACAAACTGTAAATGGTGCCTCGAGCAGCAGTACGGTTTTGCCTATACTGGAAAATTTTCTTTTCGAAATTAAAGACGGAAACTTAACGATCTCTGCTACTGATTTGCAAACGAGTATGACCACTGCTTTGCCTGTAGAATCGAAAGAGGAGGGTAAAGTAGCAGTTCCATCTAAAATTTTATTAGATACGCTTAAAACCCTTCCAGATCAACCGATTGCTTTTAATATTGATGATACAACATTTGCGATTGAGATCAGTGCCGGTGATGGAAAATACAAATTAAGTGGTGAAAATGGTGATGATTTTCCAAAGATTCCGGTTGTAGAGAATGCTTCATCTGTTAATTTGCCGGCATCAGTTTTAACAGAGGCTATTACTAAAACCATATTTGCAGTTAGTAATGATGAACTGCGTCCGGCCATGACTGGTGTATTTTGCCAGTTATCTCCACAGCACATTACTTTTGTAGCTACAGATGCACATAAATTAGTGCGCTACCGCCGTATGGATAGCAAGGCAGACAAAGCAGCTTCATTTATTTTACCTAAAAAAGCATTGACGCTTTTAAAAGGTGCGCTTCCATCTACAGATATCAATGTATCAGTAGATTATAACGCAACAAGTGCTTTTTTTAAGTTTGAAAATATTAATCTGGTGTGTCGTTTAATAGACGAGCGCTATCCTGATTATGAGGCAGTAATCCCTCAAAACAATCCAAACAAACTGATCATTGACAGGAGTCTGTTTTTAAACACACTTCGTCGGGTTGTGATTTTTGCTAACAAAACTACACACCAGGTAAGATTAAAGATCAGCGGCAGTGAGTTAAATATCTCCTCTGAGGATTTAGATTTTGCTAATGAGGCACATGAACGTTTAAGCTGTCAATATGATGGTGAAGATCTTGAAATTGGCTTTAACGCACGTTTCATTATCGAAATGCTAAATAATTTAAGTGGTGACGAAGTTACATTGGAGCTTTCAACACCAAACAGAGCAGGACTTTTAATTCCTCAAACAAATGATGAAAATGAGGATGTGTTGATGTTGGTGATGCCCGTTATGTTAAATAACAGCTATTAACCAACTGATATTTTAGTTTTAACATAAAATGGCTTGGTTTTTGACCAGGCTATTTTTGTTTATAACCAAATCAGCTCGTATGAAAATCTTTACTAATCTCTCACTCTTTTTAATCGTTTTGTTAACAGCCGCATTAACCTCCTGCAAAAAACATGATCCTGATGTTGTGGTAAGAGGAGAGGCTAAACTGAAAGTTGTAAATGCGGTATCGACTGAAACCAATCAGGATGTTTATGTTGATGATGCCAAGCTGACCACCACAGCACTTGCTTTTGGGGAAATGAGTTCTTATGTTAAAATTGTTTCGGGCATGAGAAACATCTCCTTCACCAATTCTCCCAGCGGGCCAACTACAGCATCGATGAACTTTACCCCATCGATTACTTATACTACGTTTTTAACCAGCGACCGGGCAGGAAACCGGGAGATTGTAAGCTATGAGGATAATTTAAGTAATACGGAAACCGGAAAAGCAAAGGTGAAACTGATTAGTTTAACGCCATCTTTTATTACGGGGATCAATGTGAGTGTACAGGCGGGAACACAGTTTGTGAATGCATTAGCCTATAAAGAATCTTCTAACTATTTTTCTATTGACGCGGATATTAATCTTCGTTACACAGTTGTGGGTTCTGGAAATGTCAAAACGATAGATAATTCGAATTTTATCGCGGGCAAGATTTACACCATTTGGTTTAGTGGCACAACAGCTGCTAATTTAGAAGCCCACGTGATCGCCGATAATTAATTTCAGAGATTGGTATGCTTTCTGCTATCTTTACGTTTTAATTGTTTAGTTACATATATGAATAATCCGCGGTTTCTCTTCTCAAAAATTTTTCTGTTGTTTTTTGTGATTTTGCTGGCCAGTTCCTGTATTAAAAACGAAGGTAACTTAACCGGAGATGCAAAAGTGAGGATTTTCAACACTGTAATTTCTGATACGACCAAGAACTTTTATTTCAATAACAGGTTATTTAATGACTTAACGAGCGTTAGTGCACTCGCTACTGCTACAAATTCATCTTATTTTGTTGTTGATGCTGATAAGGAGTATATCATCGATGCGAGGAACAGTATTACTGCAAGATCAAGTGATACTTCCATTACAACCAAGTTTGGCTTGGGTTTAAACTATTCCATTTACTATACTAAGGTCGACGCATCTTCCGGCAGAAAAGCCAAGATGATTGTTTATCAGGATACCGTTAGGCCTAATGCAACAATGGCTAAAGTGATGTTTATTAATATGGGGTATACATTGGGTTCTGCAGTACAAATTACGAACAGAGCGAAAACGTTTACCAGTGCGCTTACATTAGGAAAAAAATCTCAGTATTACGAGTTTACGAATATTAAAAATAATCAGGCAACTATGTTATTTAATTTGGCAGACTCGACAGGTGTGGTTGACTCGATTAGTTTTTCGGGTTTGGCTTTGGGCAAAGTGTACACCGTTATTCTGGAAGGTGCTGCAAATGGAAAGTTGAAAGAGCGCCTGGTTTCGAACAATTAATTGTTTGAAAGATTACAAATAAAATCATTTGATATCCCTACTTTTGCCTAAAATCATATAACTTGGAATTACTACATCAACTTTGGGATTTTATTGCCCATATAGACGTTCATTTAGCAGAGATTATTCGCGATTACCAAACCTGGACGTACCTTATCTTGTTCCTGATTATTTTCGCTGAAACAGGTTTTGTGGTTACACCTTTTTTGCCTGGTGATTCTTTGCTTTTTGCTGCAGGTGCGCTTATTGCGGGTGGAAACACCGGATTGAACATCTGGTTAATGCTGGTTATCTTAGTTATTGCTGCCATTACAGGGAATACCTTGAACTATAAACTCGGAACCGTACTAGGCTCAGGGGTTTTCAAGGAGAATAACAAAATACTAAAGCTCAAGTACTACCATCAGTCTCATGAGTTTTTTGAAAAGCATGGTGGAAAGGCAATCATGTTGAGCAGGTTCTTACCAATTTTCAGAACCATAGCTCCGTTTGTTGCGGGGATTGCGAAGATGCCTTTCAGTCGTTTTACCTACTATAATATTATTGGCGGTTTAGCCTGGATTTTTGCCTTGTTGGTAGGTGGTTATTTACTGGGACAAATTCCTATTATTAAGAACAATTTTGAGATTGTTATTTTAACAATTGCTGTCGTTACTTTTGTTCCAGCGATATGGGCGGCAATAAAAAGCCGTATGGAGCCAAAGAAAATCGAAAAAATTATTGAGGGCGAAGAGCCTAAGTAGAAAAATATAGAGGCGGGATTATTCCCGCTTTTTTTTGTAGCTATATTTCCCGGCCAATTGGTTTTCCATCCTGGTATTTCTTTTCAGCGTTTAATTCTGACTTTTTCTCTTCCGGATCCGGTTCGGTTTTGATAAGGTTTCTCAGTTCAGGTTGTCCGGCATCTACCCATGCCGAATACCAATATGATCCGATTTCCAGGATTGCTGACCGCATTTGTTTTTCAACCATCTTGTCCATCATTTCGTGGTATTTTTTTGAATAGGCAAATGAATATTGTTTCAGAACTGTATTGTTTCTTTCATTGAAACTGTATTTCTGATCTGACGGAAATGAAGCTGAGAGCTGTGCCTCGAAAGCCAATACTGTATCTACTAAGCTGTGTGTGTGCTTTATTATTTTCCATGCCTCCTTCAATGGGTTTTCAATGTAAAGAGCTCTACCTACGAGGAAGCTATAATTCGTGGAAAATAATTCGGGTAAACGGCTTTCCCAAAAGGCATGGATTCCGACCTGGTTGGTTAACTGGCCATTATGGTTATTAGTTGTATGAAGTGGAACATGAGCATCACCGATGTAATGCCCTAAGTCTGCAGCGTGTTTTAGAATTTTAATTGAATCCCTTGTTTTAAAGGCAGCGACCAAATTATAATAAGTTCTCTGAATTTGCCAGGGCAGCGTTCCATTCTTTTGCAGGTGTGCTTCCCCATATTTTGTTTTGGCATCATTCAATTTCGCAGGAATGCTATCTATCTCTTTTTCGTAATTCTCAACGTCGAGATAATGCCTTGGTGCTTCGAGGCTATCGATATATCTACGTTTATCAGGGTCTACAGCATGTTGAGTAATGTATTTGATATTTCTTTTAAAGAACCCAACCATTTCAGCAGGTAGCGTGAAAACCGCGAGGTTATTGATCCTTTGGTGCGCAAAGAATCCCCAGGACGTACAAAGAAGCAGAGGGATGATTAACGCGGATAGAATCGTTAATCTTTTCATACCTAAATATAATCATGTATTTTAATTTTTCAACATTCTGAATGAAAACCAACCTAATAGTGCAATAATTATGGCCATTACTATCCATAGCCAAGCTTTGTTTTCAAATAATGGTTTAGTTGTGTTTACGGAATATGCCGGATTTTTCTCTTCATCTCCAATTATTGCGGAAGTTAAATCTGGCGGGATTTTGCTTTGAAATTTTTCTATTTCATAGCTCGGCGGGGTGCTTTTCTCATTTCCATAATATAGTGAATAGGATAGTGCAGGATTATCGAAGCGGGCAATAATTTCGTAAATATTACCTTTTAATTCCAAGTCACCTAAGCGCAGGGGTTGGTTGTCATTATTCTGAATGGTAATTCTTAATCCTGAAGTGATGGTGTTTAAAAAATGGTATTCCGGTTTTTCAAATGAGCTGAAGGTTCCCTGGTAGAGTTCTGCATAATTATAGCGAATACCGTTATCGGTTTTGAAACTATCTGTTACACATTCGATTTTCAGGGGTCGGTAGAAATCGAAACTATTCATTGCTTTCAATTTTAAAAATGAAACCGGCACTGTGTTTTCCAGGGGAATATCAATAATTGTTACCTTTTGAACCGCATCATTCTGTATGTTAAATTTTTTATACTTTACCTCCTGAGAAGTTCCTTTGATGGTATCGCTTTTAGAAATTTTAGCCGATAACAGTTCAGGCTGAACCTGACTTTTCAGGGCAATTCTATAATACTGATATTTCGAGTCTGCAAAGTCCAGTTTAGTGAAATGATAATCGGTGCTGCTATTTTTGATTGACAGGATGCGGTAGTTATTCAGTATAGTAAACCATTCCTTATTATCATTACTTCCTTCGAGTTTTACATGCCAGTCGAAATTCTGATCCTTGAAGTTTAAGGTAATCTGATTAATGGTGTTGGCTTGTGGCGAATGGAAAGTATAGAAGTAGCCCTCCGTATTAGTGCTCTGATTGATTTGTTTGAACGGAACATCCTGGCTGCTGATCAGGTCATCCTTTTGTTTCAAAAGGTATGGTACTTCCAATGTGTCTTTACCATTTATGCCGAAGATTCGTAAATCATCAAAGCCTAAACCGACATTTTTATACAATCTTTCCGGCAGTTTTAACTTATGCCAGTTTGCATTAACGCCAGTTATATTTCGCCTGAATTTAAATTTATTTGTTTGTGCTTTCGTAATGGTGAAGAGCAGCATCAATAACAAAAAAGAATTAATCTTCAATTTTAGCATCATCAATAATTAAATGTTTGTACTTGTTATATAGAAAGGATATGATGAGCAGGAGCACACCTAATGATACGAAAACTATTGTTTTTGAAATGGTTGAGAGTGAATAAATATCGTAGAAGAATAGTTTAATCAATGTGATACCAAATAAAATCATTGCTCCGATCCGTAGATGCTTTTTGTTTTTTGCCAGGCCTATACTGATTAAGAACAATGCATAGATGCCCCAAAGAATACTCAAACCTAACTTATCACTCGCCTCCGAATGTGATAGCTCCAGGATATTGATCAGCTCGCTACTCACTACCCACAAAATCGATATATACAGCAGATAATCGAACATAGTTTTAAAGTTACGTTTCAATATCCCTGAGCGCTGGAGCTGATGGCATTGAAAGATCAGTAAAGCAAAAAAAGCTATCGACACATATCTGATTACAATATTGAAGGTGGTTATGGTGAAATAAGTCGTGTCTGGAAAAAGATAATGGTCCCTAAGTTCGCTCAGGGTATACAGGGCATGCGTTAGAAATATTACCACAACCACTAAATTGATGATCAGATTTGCAATAGCAAGCTCATTATTTTTCAGTTTTTTAAGGTTGAGAAAGGTCAGTGCTGATGCAAAAAATAAGGTGTAGATATAAATCCAGGCAGTTTCGAGTGTTTCGTAATTATAGTTGAATTCATAGGTCTGGTTATCAGTTTTGGCCTGTGGATGAAGACTGATTCTGGTCGTTTGGGTAAGGTTGTTGAAGTATTTCGAAATCTCCAATCTAAAGGTTACGTACGTTGCTATGATCAAAATACAAGGGATGGCATAAGTCAAAACCTGTCTTATCCATGGCCATTCAGGCTGCGTTTCTGTTTTTGCGCTGCTTACGCGAAGCATCCAGGAAAAACAACTTATAAAAATGCAGCCGGTTAAAAAACCAACATTTATTATTGGTGTTATGGAAAAATCATTGCCGTAGTAAAAATCATAAAAGGTAGTCCAATCTTGCAGGAGGCTAAAAAATGCCAAAAATATTAGTGGAAAGGACAACTTTTCATATATAGCAATATCCTTTACCCGAGCTAGATAAAATAAAACTGCGGCCTCTACTGCCCAGAAGATTGTTACCCAGCCACCATTAAGTTGCACAGGTACAGCAACAGTAATAAAGGTAATTACCATTGCTAAGATCAGGTAGAAAAGGTTTTTATCTGCGAGTTGTTTTTTGTAGACGATTAAACCTACTAAAAAGTGAATTACTGCATTAGCCAGTGTAAAGAGACCAAGGAATTCTACGCTATTTTTATTTTGCGCGAGTATAAAATAACCTATTCCATAAAATATAAACGAGTTTAGGAGTAACATTACGACATCGCTAAATTCAAACCTTTCCTGTTTGGTGATTTTGTATGCCAGGTTTGTAATGTAAAATGTGATGAAGAATATAGCAGAGAATAGTAATGACAGCGTAAAGAAGTCAGTATTAGAGCTGAGGTTTAGCCTCCAGGCTAAGAAAATGATCCACGTTAATCCAAAGGAGGCATAAAATAGCGGTTTCCAGTATTTTTTAAAGCTCAGAATTAAAATGCCTATGTTGATAATGGCCATATATGTAAACAAGACGCCCACTTTACCGGATCCATCGCTGAGTAAAAACGGGACTGCATAAGCGCCAACAAGACCAATATGCGCGATGACCTGTTTGTTGTATTTTATTGCGGCCACTACCGTGAACGAGGTGAATATGACCATTAATATAAACGCCAAAGCTTGCGGAATGAGGGAATAAAAATCATAGGCAGCATAGGTAATAAAGTACATGATGGCAATGGCACCGCTCACAAGTACCGCTGAAAAGTTTTCGTAACGGTTTTTTAGTTTAATTGCAAATGTCATCAAAGCGGCTCCTACTGCATATCCTAAAATAATACGCGTGAGCGGGCTTATCATATCATGATCGATGGCATATTTTGCGCCGATAGCAACGCCTAAAATTAAGATAAGGATACCGATTTTACTGATCAGATTTTCACCAATGAATTTTTCGAAATCGGATTTAACCATATTCTCACGCTTAAAACGATCTGAAAAATTACTTAGCGGTTGGTTTACAGGTGGTTTAAACTTTTCAGGAATAGGTTGTGAAGGTATCGTGTTATTATGAACAAGTGGCGGCTGTGTTTTTATTGGTGGGGGCACAGCTAAAGGATTTGTTTGTGGTTTTGGCGATAACCCGGCAGTTCCAGTGGACTGCATGGCTCTTACTTGTTGTTTTAAAGCTTCTATTTCCTCTTCAAAGCTTTGTTGCCGGAGTAACAAATTTTCGAGCTTAACTAAAAGCAGGTTTAACTGGTCCGAATTATTCATTCTATATTTAGGTTGATGTGCGTAATTTACGTTAATAAATATAGGAATGAATTTTTAAGATTTATCAATATTCAATTTTGTATTTTTACTAATAAATAAAGGTATATGGATTTATCGTGCCCGGTATCTGCCGAAAGAGTAAATGAAAATGTTGTACGATTGATTGCATTCATGGTAGCCCTGATTGCAATCGGATGTATTGTGTGGTCTGACTACTGGCCTGTTCTGTTTCTGATTTTTGATTTCGGTGTGAGGGCTTTTAGTGTAGGAAAGTATAGTTTATTGAAATTTATTGCTGCTAAAACCGCAAGGTTCCTGAACTTAACGCCTAAGATGACTGATCTGGCTCCAAAAAAGTTTGCAGCAACCATGGGCTTTGTTTTTTGCCTTATGATTACCGCAACATTTATTTTCGACTTTCCAGTTGCTGCACTTATTCTTACATCGGTAATGACTTTTTTTGCCTTACTTGAGAGTTTATTTGCAGTTTGTGTGGGATGTCACATTTACACTTTGACTCAGCTGTTCAAGAAAACTAAAAGCTATTGATTTGCTGGTTGGGAGAGCGTGAGTGCTCTGTTTCTGATCATCTGTTTAACCCAAAGCTGCCCTTACTTTTGGCGCTATCTGTGTGCCAAAGATTTCAATTGATTTCATCATCGCTGAATGTGATGGTCCTCCAACATCCATATGCGCTGAAAAACGAGTTAGCCCGAAAGTTTGCTCCATCGCCAGAATTTTATCTACCGATTCATTGACATCACCAATAATAAGCGCGCCATTGCTGCTTCTTCCTGCTTCAAATTGATTGCGTTGAAAGGGAGCCCAGCCACGTGTTTTTCCGATTCTATTCATTTGAGCTGAATACAGCGGGAAATAATAGTCGGAAATTTCCTGACTGTTTTCTCCAAATAGGGAGTGCATATGTACGCCGACTTCGAACTTATTCATGTCGTGGCCATAAGCCTGATATACTTTTTTATAGTAATCGAAAAGTGGCTTGAATTGTACCGGTTGTCCACCGATGATGGCAAACATTACGGGCAAGCCCAATCTTCCTGCTCTTTCTACAGATTCAGGCGTACCACCAACGGCCACCCAGATTTTTAAATGATCATTAACCGCGCGGGGCAGGACTTCCTGGTTAGCTAATTCGGGGCGGAACTTACCTTTCCAGGTAATTTTGGGTTCTTTATTGATTTTTAACAGGAGTTCTAATTTTTCTTCATAGAGTTCATCATAATCCTGAAGGTTATAGCCGAATAACGGGAAGGACTCAATGAAACTTCCGCGGCCAGCCATCAATTCAGCTCTGCCGTTAGAGATCAAATCTACTGTTGCAAAATTCTGGTACAGCTTAACCGGATCGGAAGAGCTTAACACAGACACAGCGCTACCTAATTTGATATTTTTCGTAACTGTTGCTGCAGCTGCCAGGATGATTTCGGGACTTGATACTGCATAATCAGGACGATGGTGTTCACCTATTCCATAGAAATCTAATCCTACTTCATCCATCAGTTTAATTTCCTCAATAATTTCCTGAAGTCTTTGCTGTGCGGGTTGAATTTCCCCATTTGCATTGATTTGCAAATCGCCAAACATGCCGATACCTAATTCCATTGTGCTAAAATTTATTTAACAAAAGTAATTGATTTAAGATTTGCGACATTTGATGTATGGTAAGAAAAGGATTTATGGAGGTTTAATCCTACTACTCTATTTTTTTACCTTTCATGGCCGTAGAGATGGCTGCATCCATTACACGTTCTGCGAAAGGGCGTGTGAATTCATTTAATTCATCGGCTTTTTTAAGGATAGTATCTTTTTCCTGCGAGGCTAATGCGGTTTTTAGTGCTTCGATGTGAACTTTTGTTTCAGCGATCTCTTCGGTTATTAAATATTCCTGGTGTTTTTCGATGAAACGTTCAGCTGTATATAGCAGTTGCTCTCCTTCACTACGGGCTTCAATGAGCATACGTTGTTCTACATCGCTCTTAGCGTGGGTAATACTGTCTATAAGCATTTTTTCCACTGTATCATCATTCAAACCATAACTTGGCTTCACTTCAATTTCCTGCTTCACTCCGGAACGTAATTCAATTGCCTGAACAGTTAGAATTCCATCTGCATTAAGCAAAAAGTTGATGTCTACTTTCGGCAAACCTGCAGGCATTGCGGGGATTCCTTTGAGATCAAATTCAGCGAGTTTACGATTTTCTTTTACCAGATCGCGTTCCCCCTGATAAACCGAAATTTTCATGTTTACCTGTCCGTCGACAGATGTAGTATATTGGCGACCGGCTTTGGTAGGCACTTTACTGTTACGGGCGATAATCACGTCCATCAGTCCTCCCATAGTTTCAATACCCAATGAAAGGGGGGTAACATCAAGCAACAAAATATCAGAGCGGTTTCCTGCCAAAACGTCCGCCTGGATAGCGGCGCCTAATGCTACTACTTCATCAGGATTAATGTTATCTTGTGGTTTTTTACCGAAGAAATTTTCTACGGCCTGCTTTACAAATGGCGTACGTGTGGAGCCGCCAACCAAAATTACTTCATCAATAGCGGCAGCTGTTAATTCAGCATCCGTTAAAGCATTTTTACAAGCAGTAATGGTTTCTTCCACCTTTGCTGAAATTAGTTGCTCAAAGGTTTGTTTATCAAGCGTACACCAAATTTCACCAACCTTTTCGTTATATAAATTCTGGTTTGATAATGCTTTTTTCGCAGCTTCTGCCTGCAAACGCAGTGTTTGCATTAAAATATTATCTTTAGCTACTGTGCTTAGCTCAAGATTGTTTTTCTCCAGCCAATAGTTTAGTATTGCACGGTCGAAATCATCGCCTCCCAGGTAAGTGTTTCCATTGGTGGACAAGACCTCAAAAATGCCGTTTTGAATTTGAAGGATGGAGACATCGAAAGTTCCGCCGCCTAAATCGTACACAGCAATCGTTTTTTGCTCACTAGGGTCGAGACCTATCCCATAAGCCAGACTTGCAGCTGTGGGCTCATTTACGATTCGCATTACATCCAATCCTGCAAGTTTTCCAGCATCACGTGTAGCCTGGCGCTGACTATCGTTGAAGTAGGCTGGAACAGTAATAACCGCCCGGTTAACAGGTGTTTTTAATGCGTGTTCAGCTCTTGCTTTAAGTTCTTTTAATATTTCTGCCGATAATTCTATCGGGGTATAGAAACGATTCCCTGCCTGGATTTTCACCAGCGCATCGGTATCATCATCTATAACTTTATAAGAGAAAATATCCTTGTGTTCGGCCACATCTTTATAAGAACGGCCTAACAATCTTTTCACAGAAAAAATAGTATTTGCTGGATCTGTTGTTAAGAATTCCTTTGCTTCATTTCCTACAACAGCTTCGTTTTGATTATTGAAGTAAACCACTGATGGAACCAGTATTCCTTTTCCTGCATCATTTATCACCTGTGGATTTTTTTCAGGATTAATAAATGCTACGAGACTATTTGTTGTACCTAAGTCGATACCAACAATGATTTCTTCTTTCTGTAATGAACCTGTGGCCAGGTTAATCGATATTTTCGCCATGGGGCGAATTTACGTAATAGTTCACTCAAAATTGTTGGAATGTTGTAAAGTTGGCAGGTTTTGGTGACACTTAATTACTTCCGGTTTTTCTCTTCAATCCATAGCGACATGTATTTTGTGCTTTGTAGTGTATGGTGATTTAAGATTTGTCCTATGAAATTCTTCTGCCGGTGAGCGGTTAAATCCAGTTTTTCTATTTCAGCAATAAATCTATCGGCGAAAGTAGCGGCGCTATAGCGGTTGTTGATAATAGTTACACCTTTTTCCTGAGCTGACAGCCATATATTTTGATTCGAATACAACTCAACCGCCTTGTCAACAAATATTTCCAGATTATCTTCAATAAATCCACACCATTCAAAGTCGCCTTTCATGGCTTCGGCGCCGGTTGTTGTGGTTATTGATGGCGTTCCGGTGTGCATGGCATCGATAAACTTGCCCTTTACCCCTGCGCCAAACTGGATAGGGGCAATTAATATTCTGTGCCTGGCTATGGCTTTCTGGGCGTTTTTTGCGCGGCCACGAATAAAAAACTTTTCATTCTTGTTATCTAATTGCAAAGCTTTTTGAGCAGCATATGCGCCATAAATGTTCATGGCCACTCCCGGCAGCTTTTTTCTGAGCAGAGGCCACACCTTTGTTTTCAACGTTTGAACTGTATTCCAGTTTGGTTCGTGCAGAAAATTGCCAATAAAGATAAAATCGGCTCTATCATCAAATGGCACCCATTTTTGAATGGCTTCTTGTGTAATTTCTTTTTCGAGAAAGGGGAGGTAATGTAGTATAGTGGGATCGATATTAAACTTATCCTTAAGGATTTTCATTTCCTCTTCAGAGATGATCAATGATATATCGCAGCGTAGTACCGAAGCTATTTCGCGCTTTGCAACATCATTATGCAAATTCAGGGCTTCCTGCTTTTTTCTGCCGATCTGACGGGCACTGCGAAGAAAGTGCAAATCTTCTGTATCTAATATGCGCATCGCCCAGGGGCATTCTTGTTGTACTCTCCAGCCATATTGTTCTTCCACCATAAAGCGATCGAACAGCACTACATCAGGATTTAATTCTTTCAGCAAGCGGTTAAAGCTTTCATCGTTTAGTTTGATATGCTGTTCAGTTACTGTCATTCCTGTGAAATCATAACTGAATTCACCTTTAGATGCAGCGGATGCAAAAGTGACCAGATATCCTTTGCTTAAAAACAAATCGACCAATTGGATCATCCGAGTTCCTGCCGCCGACGAAGACGGCTCAGGCCATACTAATCCAATAATCAATAATTTTTTCAGATCCATATTTATGTAGCCACAAAATAAGTGCTTTTTTCTGGCTCCCGCAGATAAATGTGATTTTCGCAGATTAAAAGCTATACCATCTTAATCTCCAGGACGTATTAAATTTATGTTAAATATTCTTAATTTTGCACCTTAATTGATAATACCAGATGCTAGGATTGAAGTTGTTGACAGACCCACGTTGGGCAAATATTGCTGAATCTAATTTAGAGGAAATTTTATCTGACCATGCCTGGTGTGAGCAGAAGGCTGCTACCAATGCGATTACCTTAATAACCCAAAACTCTGAGCATCAGGATCTGGTTGATGAGCTAACGGCTATTGCAATTGAAGAAATGCAACATTTCCAGATGGTTATTGAGATTATTAAAGAACGTGGTTATACTTTGAGCCGTGAGCGTAAGGATGATTATGTTGGCCGATTGGTGAAATTTAGCAAGAAAGATGGTAGCCGTAATCAGGCATTTATCGACAGGCTGCTATTTGCCGCGATGATTGAGGCCAGAAGCTGTGAGCGTTTTCGGGTACTTTCACTAAATATTAAGGATGAGGCACTGGCAAAATTCTACCACGAACTAATGGTTTCTGAAGCGACACATTACACTACTTTCTTAAATTTTGCACGGAAGTATGCTATTGATGTTGATGTAGATAAACGGTGGAAGGAATGGCTGGAGTTTGAGGGGGAGCTTATTCAGAGCTTCGGGACGAGAGAAGCGATACATGGATAGTTGATTCGAGATTTTTGGGCTTAGTGATTTCGGATTTATGCAGGTTCCATAACCAGATTACAATATCCTGGTAACTATCCGTTCCCTTTGGCTGGTTGTTCATTTTCAAAAAGCTATCAAATGCTTTATCCATGTAGCCGAACATCTGTCCGTTGTATTTTCGCCAAAATTCTTTTTCGGTTTTAAAATCAGCTAAAATATCAGCCGAGAGTTTATCATGCAGGATTTTATAATCATCAGGAGATTTCATCCTGATTTCAAATAAGATATATCTCAACATTTCGTAATTGGCCGAATATTGGTAATTCACATCAGGACTATTGTTTGCGGTTAAATAACCTAAAAGATTGGCTTCATCCTCGTAGGCAATTCCCAACTGGTGCGAAATTTCGTGGCAGGACACATAAGGTTTTACAAAATCGGGGAGGGCCATGTTCATATTGGCCTCACCTGTTAGGGGGGCATAATAGCCTTCAATACCTGCTTTGCTGGTTAGCCAGGCACTTGAAACTGCTTTTAAACAGGGGTAAGGATATTTAAATAATGGATTTTTATGTTCCATTAAGTTGTATGCTGAGGCTGAGTTATTTTCCAGGTCTTTTACGGTATAGACCATGTTTTTATTTTGTTTGAGCTTTAACATATTTGTTTTACTCACAAAATAATCACCCAATAAAACCAATTCTTTAAGGCTGTATTTCTCATTTCCTATGCCTAGCTCCTCGCTAACGCTCGGTCGGCTGTAGTTTAACCCCCATGATAGTTTAAACAGGATGTAAAGGATTAACGAGAAATTTAAAACCTGTAGCGGAACTATAATTCTGTGTTTAATCCCTAATGTTTTACGGTTTAGGTAAAACCTGACGATTTTATACAATACATAGCCAATCAGCGCCATATAAACAATATCGCCTAATGCAAAGGGAAAAAATGCGGAAACAAAGCGAAGAGCTGAGGAAATGTAAGGGTAAATGCCTAGGCTGTAATATTTTTTGACAAGATGGGGAAAGAAGCTGAGCAGATACGTGAGAACGGCCAGCGTTATTAAAATAAATGACTTTCTTAATGATGGGCGGGTTATCATTGATTATCAAGAAATCTATCTTGCAAAAGTTAATCGCTTACCGATCTGATCGGTGGTGAACCTGCCTTTTTGATAAGCCAGGTTTCCTGATACAAAAGTGTGTGTAACGCTTGCCTGGAAGGTATCTCCGTCAAACGGACTCCATCCACATTTGTAAAAGTTATTCAGCTTTGTTACCTTCCATGAGTCATTCAAATCAACCAATACTAAATCTGCCCAGTACCCTTCACGGATAAAGCCGCGCTTTTCAATATCAAAACATATTGCCAGGTTATGTGCTGTTTTTTCGACAATTTTCTCTAGCGAGATCTTCCCTTGTAAATGCATCTCCAAAAGAGCAGGAAGTGCATGCTGAACCAAGGGGCCTCCTGAAGGTGCCTGAGCATATGGCTGATTTTTCTCTTCCAGCGTATGTGGTGCATGGTCGGTTGCTATCACATCGATATTGTTATTGAGTACACCCTGAAGAATACCATCCTGATCTGCTGCAGTTTTTACAGCTGGGTTCCATTTAATGAAATTACCCTTAGTTGCGTAATCAGCATCGTTAAACCAAAGGTGATGCACACATGCTTCCGCAGTAATCTTCTTATCCTTCAATGGGATAGTGTTATCGAACAATGAAATTTCTTTTGCTGTAGAGATATGAAGGATATGCAGGCGGGTTTGATATTGCTTTGCCAGTTCAACAGCTAAGGATGAAGATTTATAGCAAGCTTGGGCACTGCGGATAAGCGGATGCATATCAATGGTTAAGTCGTCACCGTATTTAGCTTTAAATTGCACGAGGTTATGGCGGATGGTTGCCTCATCCTCACAATGGGTAGCTACTAAAATCGGCGCTTTGCTAAAGATGTTTTCCAGTGTCTTTTCGTTATCAACCAGCATATTTCCGGTTGATGATCCCATGAATACCTTTATTCCACAAACATTTTTCGGGTCTGTTTTAAGTACCTCTTCGATATTGTCGTTGCTTGCTCCCATATAAAATGAGTAGTTAGCCAGAGAACTTTCTGCTGCAATTGCATATTTATCGGCCAATAGTTCCTGCGTTAAGGTATTGGGAATAGTATTGGGCATCTCCATGAAGGATGTTATACCTCCCGCAACAGCAGCCATGCTTTCAGTGAAAATATCTGCTTTATGGGTTAACCCTGGTTCGCGGAAATGTACCTGATCATCAATCATTCCTGGTAAAAGATATTGTCCTTCTGCATTAATTTCAGTTGCACCGTTTGCGGAGAGGTTTTGACCAATTTTCGCAATCAATCCATCTTGTACTAATACATCGGCAACAAGTTTCTGCCCTTCATTTACAATTGTGGCGGCTTTTATCAGGTAAGTATTCATAGGTTCAAAGTTAAAAATAGATTTGAGAAGTTAGATGTGAGATTTTAGAAATGTAGCAGGGTTTGGTAGTGCAAAAGGAGAGTTCAAACCCTCAACCTTAATCACTATCTTTGCAGGCTATGGCAAAATCGTTCGAGGAATTTAAGTTAAACAGGCAAATTTTAAACGCAGTTGCCGATGCAGGTTATACCATTGCGACGCCTATCCAGGAGAAGGCTATCGGTCCGGTACTATCGGGACAGGATATTTTCGGTATTGCTGAAACAGGAACTGGAAAAACTGCGGCTTTCGTATTGCCGATATTAATGCAATTGAAATATGCTCAGGGTGAAAACCCAAGGGCATTAATTTTGTCTCCTACACGTGAACTGGCCATGCAGATTGCTGAACAGGTGAAGTTATTTTCAACTTATACCGATTTGCGTTCGCTGGTGATTTTTGGCGGAATCGGACCAAAAACACAGAAAGAGCAGATTGCAAAGGGTGTTGATATTTTGATTGCTACCCCAGGCAGATTTTTGGAATTATACCTTGCCGGTGACATTAATACACAAAGTCTGAAATTTTTGGTGCTGGATGAGGCAGATAAAATGATGGACATGGGATTTATTGGTTCGATCCACCGGATACTTGAAATTGTTCCCCGTAAACGGCAGAACTTATTATTCTCGGCAACGATGAGCGACCTGGTTCAAAAGATTGCCGGGGATTTTCTAAAGAATCCAACTATAATTGAAACTTCGCAGCAGGCAACACCAGCAGCGAATGTTACGCAAACGTTGTATCATGTTCCGAATTTCAAAACCAAAATTAACCTGCTGCAGTATTTGCTTAAAGATGATGAGGCTTTTAGCCGTTTGATTATTTTTTGTAAAACAAAAACGGTTGCGGATAATATTTTCAGTTTTATTGAACGGAGGTATGGCGCGGAAAATGTTAGGGTAATACATGCGAATAAGGGGCAGAATACTCGGATCAATTCGATAAATAGTTTTAAAGAGGGTAATATCAGGGTTTTGGTAGCTACGGACGTGGCCAGCAGAGGGATTGATGTAAGCGATGTAAGCCATGTTATCAATTTTGATGTGCCAATTATTATTGAGGATTATGTTCATAGAATTGGAAGAACAGGGAGGGCTTTTGCTAAAGGCGATGCCATTACTTTTGCTACTGATGCTGAACTTTATTATATCAAAAAAATTGAAAAGTTAATCCGTCAGCAGATTCCTGTTACTGATATACCTGTAGGTGTATATATCGATGAAACGCCTTACGAAGAAAGGCAGCATATTGCACGTGAAATCGATATGCAGAAAAGGAAGGACGACCCTGATTTCAGGGGAGCTTTTCACGAAAAAAAGAATGCAAAGGTAATTGAGCAAAAAGCCAGGGATAAGGCCAAAGAAAAGGCGGGCAAGCAGATAAAATCTTTTAAAAAGGGCAAACGTTTCGATAAGAAAAAATAATGAAGTTTAGAGTAACACCTTTGAATATCGTAAGCTCCATTGCGTTTGCTTTTTTAATGGTTAGTTTATTTCAAACGCGTAGCGGAAATCAGCCCTTTGATATGAGTGGTTTTTATAAGCTTATATTGGGGTGTTTGGTTCTGGTTACTTTCATTACGGATTTGATTTTCCGTTTTACCTTAAAAAGTTTGAAAAGAATCTGGATTATTGAGTCGGTTTTCATTTTGATAACGGTAATCCTGATGGTAATATTACAAAAAGTAGCATGAGGTGAAGGGTGATTATTTACTAAAATCATCATCTTTGCAGTTGTAAAAAATTAAAATGAAAACAGCAGAAATAAAATTAACAGTTGAGTTAGACGAGGCCAATAACCCAGATAATATTCTTTGGGAAAGTACTGATTCTGGAAATGCCGATAAAGTACCTGCGAAAGCAATGTTCTTATCGGTTTGGGATCATAACTATAAAAATACATTAAAAATTGATCTTTGGACTAAAGATATGCCTGTTGATGAGATGAAACGTTTCTTTTACGAGACTTTGCAGACTATGGGCGATAGCTTTTTGAAGGCTACAAATGAGACCTTGATTGTAGAAGATTTGCGCGATTACTGTGCACACTTCGCGGAGAAAATGGGCATCATAGAGGGTCAGTAATTGTTAAATTAAAAAACTCCAAATATCTATGTTAGTGTTAAACAAATTCAGGGCCTGGTTGGGTATATTACTTTGTGTAATTGCTGCGTTTTGCCCGATGTTAAAAGTTCCGATTAAAGGTAACTGGAATTTATATCAGTCTGATGCCAGGTTGTTCCTGATTACTTTCGTAATCATTGCCCTTTCTGTCCTTTTCCTTTTTGTAAGGAAGGCCGGAGCCTTTAAGTTTATGAGTTTTGTAATGACGATATGGTATATTCTGGCTGTTGTAGCTGTATATTTCACAGCAAATAACTATACAAAATATGGTTTCGCAAATAAGTTGATCGGTAAAGTTGTACACTTCCAGTGGGGTTGGATTGTATTTTTGGTAGGGGTAATCTTTATGTTATTCAGTACTAAACGAGGCGAAAAAATTACATCCGAAACTAACCTTTAAACTGAGCGGTAAGCTTAGCAACATCATAGCCTTTTGCCTTGCAACGGGCAACTATTTCATCATGGGTCTTTGCCGGCATGGTCTGATTGCGGCTCATGATGAATAGAAATTTATGGTCGGGGTGGCCCACTACTACATAAGAATAGTCGTCGGCCAGTTCTATAATCCAGTAATCTACCTTTATCGGCCATACAAATTGTGCCTGTAATTCGCCTTTATTTCCTTCTTCTGATGGAAACATCTTTGAGTTTCTGGAATAGGTTTTTTCATCGTTGGCCTTCTTATATGTTGTTACTACATTATAGTAGCCTTCTTTATTTAAGGTATATTTTGTGGTAGTTTCTCTACTTCCCTTATCGAAAATGGTTGGTATGGAGTATAGAGAATACCACGTTCCTGAATATTTCTTCAAATCAAGTTTAGCCACGGGTACATTTTTCTCCATTGGCAGGTAGGAGAAAAGTACAAGAAGAGTAAAGCAAATCGTTTTCATAGCATCAACAGGTTTAATGTTATGTACGAAATAGCGACTTTAACGGATTTAAACAGTATCCTTTACAAAATGATCATCTGCATCTTCATCTAATGGAAGATAGATCCTTTCCCATTCAGTGCCCTCAACAATTTCCCAGGTGTGGCCAATTCCCTGCGTATCATCGGCAATCAGGATAATGCCGGGCTCCAGGATAAAGGTTTGTCCATCGGTAACCGTGAATTTTAATTTACCCTTTAACGTTATTACATATTGCCTTCGTGGTGCCGGATGTGATGAATATTGCAAAGAAGTATCTGTTTGTGCGAAAAAGTAACTGGTGTTTATGTGCTGCCTGATTGGAATTCTCCCTATCTCAAAATCACATTCATCATTTTTGATATTGATCAGGCGTATTGCTTTTATGTAATTTGGTATACCGGCTTGAGTTGATGGGTGATTCATTTTAAAATTTAAGTGTTGTTTGTCCTTTTTGTTCCGTTTCGCTTTCGTGTTGTAAAAGCCATTGTTTACGCCATAAGCCACCTGCATACCCTACAAGTTTACCGTTACTGCCGATTACGCGGTGGCAGGGAATTACTATGGCAATGTCGTTTTTTCCGTTTGCTGCTGCAATTGCCCTGATGGCTAACGGCTTATGTGCAGAGAATTTAGCATATGATGTAGTATCTCCATAGGGGATAGTGAGCAAGTTTTGCCAAACATCTTGTTGGAATTCAGTTCCTTTTTGCTTTATTGGTAAATCAAAATCTTTTAATTTACCATCAAAATATGCATTTAATTGCGCGGCAGCGTTTCTTGTCAGCTTATTTTCAATCAGGTCTTCAGCTTTTATCTCAGCGAAAGTGATGCTGTATACAAAATCATCATCAGCAAAGATGGTAATGTTGCCAATTGGCGACGCTATAATCGATGCATATTTCATAGGTTATGCCGCATTAATACAAAGACTGCCGAATAGGGTGTCACAATTTTCGTTATATTCTATGTTTCAATGGCCAATATCTGTGGTTGAAACTTTAAACAATATTACAACAATCCTACAATTTTTGCATCCAATATTTGTCAATAAAAGTATATTTGCGGTTATGCAACTGGCCAAAGAGGTTAAATATTTAATCCATAAGGAAGTACTGTTAGAATGGCGATCCAAATACACTATTAATGGTGTTTTGTTGTATGTAGTTTCTACGATTTTTACCTGTTATCTTTCATTTGTAAGCCTTAGTGATAAGCTGGCGTGGAATGCTCTCTTCTGGGTAATTATGCTTTTTGCCTCAATTAATGGCGTTTCGAAAAGTTTTTTACAGGAAACCAAAGGACAACAATTGTATAGTTATATTCTCGCCAGTCCTTCTGCCGTTTTAATTTCCAAAACGGTTTACAATATCTTATTAATGCTTGTTTTAACAACAATTGCGCTGGGGTTTTACACACTTGTTTTTGACACGTTTACGCCACCCGACTTGCTGTTGTATTATGTTGCGGTTGTAATTGGCAGTATTAGTTTTTCGACTGTTTTTACCATGGTTTCGGCAATTGCCAGTAAAGCCGGCAATGGAGGCATGTTGATGGCAATCCTAAGTTTTCCAATCATTATTCCGGTTTTGATTTTACTTATTAAGCTAGCGAAAAATGCAGTTGATGGATTGCCCTGGGAAAATAGTTATGATGAAATAGGAATGTTGCTTGTTGTAAATGTATTAACGGTTGCGACCTCTTTATTGTTATTTCCTTACCTTTGGAGGGACTAGATAAATGATAGAACGAGTGATTGAAAATTAATATTTATATGAATAAAATCTGGTGGAAAATTTTAGGTTCGGTATTAGTCATTTATACTGCAATTGCAGGTTTATTACTTGGTGTACCACGTTTACCAATCTTAAATGAATCAATAAGAAACCTGTATTTTCACGTACCGATGTGGTTTGCCATGATTGTGCTATTCTCTATTTCTGTATTTTATAGTATAAAATCTCTAAGTACGAAAAGCGAAGCCGATGATATCAAAGCCGTAGAAAGTGTTAACGCCGGAATTATTTTCGGGCTTTTAGGTTTGGTAACCGGCGCAGTATGGGCTAAATATACATGGGGACAATTCTGGAGTTTTGATCCAAAGCAGAATTTCGCTGCCATTTCGGTGCTATTGTATTTCGCTTATTTAATCCTTCGCAATGCAATAGATGAAGAACAGAAAAGGGCGAAGATTTCTGCCATCTACAATATTTTTGCATTCCCGATGATGGTTGTTTTGCTTTTCGTTTTGCCACGATTAAAAGACTCACTTCATCCGGGGAATGGCGGAAACCCGGGATTTAACAGTTATGATTTAGATAGCAGAATGCGTATGGTATTTTATCCAGCATGTTTAGGCTGGATATTAATAGGGTACTGGGTTTACACGATCCGTTTCAGACTACGTTCAATAGAAAACAAACAACAAAACAATTAATGAAAAAGATATTATTTTCACTTATATTAATGCTTGCCGGTTTACAATTGTTTGCGCAGGATAATGGTGTAGAAATGGCCGATAAGTTACGTAGCGATGGTAAAATTTACGTTGTGGTAACGTGTATTGTGATCATTCTTGTTGGTTTGCTTGCCTATCTTTTCTCGATCGATAAAAGATTAAAAAAAATAGAGAAAGATAACTTTCCTAAAAACTAAGTTTAAACTGTTTAAAGCCATTTTTTAAAACATTTTCTATTGGTGTGTGCTTTACACTAAGTATTTTTCCATTTGGATATATGCATTTTTTTTAGGCAATTTTGCAGCATACTTAATTCATAAAAATAAAAAATGGCTAATCTAGCAGACGAGAACAAGTTTTTTGCTGATGTATGCAAGAACTTTGACAGTGCGGCTCAATTTACCAATCATCCGGAAGGTTTATTGAACCAGATCAAAGCGTGTAATAGTGTTTATCGTTTTCAGTTTCCAATCCGCCGTGGAAATGGTTTTGAAGTTATCGATGCCTGGCGTGTAGAGCACTCGCATCATATGAGTCCAACCAAAGGTGGTATCCGCTACAGCGAGATGGTAAATGAGGATGAGGTGATGGCGCTTGCAGCGTTAATGACCTACAAGTGTGCGATAGTAAACGTCCCTTTTGGCGGCGCAAAAGGCGGTATTAAAATTAATACAAAACAATATAGCGTAGCGGAATTGGAAACAATTACCCGTCGTTATACCACAGAATTAATCAAGAAAAACTTTATTGGCCCAGGTATTGATGTTCCGGCACCAGATTATGGTTCTGGTGAACGTGAAATGAGCTGGATTGCCGATACCTATATGACCATGAATCCTGGTCAGCTTGACGCACTGGGTTGCGTAACCGGAAAACCTATTGCATTGCATGGGATACGCGGACGTAAAGAGGCAACGGGACGTGGTGTAGCTTATGCTGTGCGCGAATGTGTAGACGTTGCTGAAGATATGGCTAAAATTGGATTAAAAGCCGGTTTAGGTGATAAAAGAGTCATTGTTCAGGGTTTAGGAAATGTTGGTTACCACTCTGCTAAATTTCTTGCTGAATTTGGTGCAACTATTGTTGGCCTATGTGAATTTGAAGGTGCAATTTATAACCCTAACGGCTTAAATGTTGACGAGGTTTTTGCACATCGTAAAAATACAGGTTCAATTTTAGGTTTTCCTGGTGCAACTGATTTTAAAAACTCAATGGAGGGCTTAGAGCAAGATTGTGATATCATCGTTCCTGCAGCATTAGAAAATCAGTTTACTGAAAGCAATATCCGTAACATTAAGGCTAAAATTATTGCTGAAGGTGCGAACGGACCAACCACACCGGAAGCTGAGGCTATTTTCACTGAAATGGGTGGTATCATTATTCCTGATATGTATTGCAATGCCGGTGGTGTTACTGTATCTTATTTCGAGTGGTTGAAGAACCTTTCACACGTGGCATTCGGCCGTATGGAGAACCGTTATGCAGCTAATTCAAATGCGAACTTAATTGCAACATTAGAGAATTTAACAGGAAAAACGATCCTTCCAGAGCATAGGCTAATGATTGTTAAGGGCGCTTCGGAAATGGAACTGGTAAATTCGGGATTAGAGGATACGATGATTCATTCTTACCATGAAATTCGTGAAACTTTGAAAAATAAGCCAGGTACGCAGACCCTTAGAACTGCTGCTTTTGTGAATTCAATTGATAAAATTGCCGTTTCTTACATGAATCTCGGTGTTTGGCCGTAACCACATATAGCAGATGCTAAAAATGAAAAATCCCTTCAGATCATTTATCTGAAGGGATTTTTTTATGTAAAAAAAATGTCTAAGAAGTTATTCCCAACTCTTCCAGATCTAGTCTCCATTCTTCTTTTCTGATAATTTCATCGTCGAAATTTTTGTTGTGTTTAAGGTGATGAAGTTCATTTCTCTGGATCTCTATGAGTTCGAGTACGATCTTTTTATAGGCACTTAAATCTTCTTTATCGATATCCCCACGTTTGTAAGCCTGTATGGTATCCTTCTTTTCCACTAATGAATGCTGAAGTTCGGCCTTTAAATTTACCATAAGTTCGTTGTGGGTACACTGATGCTGATAGTCTGACTGAAGTTTTTCGAGTGATAAGTCCAGCAACTTCAACTTAATCTGGTTGCTTTGTTCTGATTCTGATAACTTGTGTTTGGCTTCAGGTATCTTGAGTAATTTAATGAAAAACGGCAGTGTAAGTCCTTGTAAAACAAGTGTTACGAAGATTACTACGAATGTAATGAACAATATCAGGTTTCTTAATGGAAATGGAATCTGTTCAGAAATCATAACCGGGATGGAGAGCGCTGCTGCGAGTGATACCACACCTCTCATACCTGCGTAAACAATTACAAGGGATGAATGCCAGGTTAAATCCTGATATCTGACGCGGGTTTTTTTGTTAAAAACCTTAGTGATGTTGGCTGTCGAAAAGAGCCAGATAAACCTTACTATAAGAGCAAGAAAGCTAATTCCTACGCCATAACCTACTGCAGTCATCATCGGGTAATCGGGCCCGAGGCCGCGTACGATATCCGGCAGCGCTAATCCTATCAGGATGAAAACGACACCATTAAGCATGAAAGTAAGTGCCGACCATACTGAAACCGTTTTGATTCGGGAATTTGGGGTTAGGATTACATGTGATTGACTCGAAAGTAATAAACCGCCTGATACCACAGCCATTACCCCCGATGCTTCAAAATGCTCGGCTACCACATACATAAAATATGGGGTGAGTAATGTAAGTACGGTATCTATGTTTTCATTAGTTGGTAGCCATCTGTGTATACAATAAAATATTCCTCCGATTGCCAGCCCGATTACGATCCCCAATCCAGCCACTGAAACAAAACTTACGGCCGCTTCATGCAATACGAAGCTACCTGTGGTCACAGTTGCCAGTGCAAATTTAAATACAATCAAACTGGATGCATCGTTTACCAGGCTTTCCCCCTCCAACAAAGAACTAACTGCCTTTGGTATTTTCATCCCTTTTAAAACGGCTGCTGCAGCTACTGCATCTGGAGGTGAAATGATTCCGCCTAACAGGAAGCCGAGAGCCAGGGTAAACCCTGGTATAAAAGCTACAGATGCATATGCAACTGCTACGGAAGTAATAAAAACCAGTCCAACCGCCATGAGGAAAATGGCGCCTTTATATTCCCAGAAATCTTTCCATGAGGTAAACCATGCAGCTTCATAGAGCAAAGGAGGTAAGAATAATAGAAAAACAATGTTAGGATCGATTTTAATTTGCGGCATACCTGGAATGAAGCCAATGATTAGACCGGCCATAACCAGAAATATGGGATAAGAAATTTTTATTTTCTGGCCTAACATTACCAGAAGGGTTACGCCCAGAAGAAGTACAAGAATAAGGACCAGGTTGTCGTGTAGCATGTGCAGTTTGTATCGGTTGAATAATTATAACAAAAAAATAGATATTATTTGGGAAACGGAAATGAAATCGGTGATTTTGCCCGGTTGTTATATGAAGCCAGGAAAGATGTGATCTATGATTAAATATCAAGGAGATTTTGTGGCCATTTCTGCCGAGGTTCAATATTCCCTTTAAGAACATAGATAAATAGTGTGATGTAGCTGAATTCCTACTACCCAACTATCAGTTAATTGTCAATATAACGACACGAAAAATGTAAAAGAACGCTTGCTAAGGCTATTTTTCTATCTTTGTTGCCAGCTTTTACAATAACATATAAAATGAAAAAAAGTGCAATAATTGGTCTCATTACCATTGCGATTTCTGTTGGAATTCTTTTTAGTTTAAACGCAAACACTGATACGTATTCTAATTTTAAAGAGGCTGCTGCCTCTCAGAAAGAAGAGCATGTGATGGGTTACTGGGAAAAGTCTATGGGTACCTATTATGATGCTGCAAAAGATGCCAATCATTTTGCTTTCCACATGAAAGATGAAAAAGGTGAGGTTCGGGAAGTTGTATACAATGGAACGAAGCCCCAGGATTTCGAAAAATCTGAAAAGCTAGTACTTATCGGAAAAATGGATAAGGACAAATTCTATGCCTCAAAAATATTAATGAAATGCCCATCTAAGTACAACGATAATCTTGTTGAGATTAATAAAGATGGTAAGGCGGATACAGTAGGTAAATACGGCGAAAAATATAATTAATTTAATGGACATTCAATTTGTAGGCGAAAACCTGTTGCCGGGTAAAATCGGTCAGTTTTTTATTGTGTTGGCGTTTAGCGCATCGTTATTATCAGCCATCGCGTATTTTTACGCTAGTCGCGAAAAAAACTTAAACGATAATTCCTGGAGAAACCTTGGCCGAATTGGATTTTTGGTGAACTGGGCCAGTATAATCGGTATCGGCGCCATTCTTTTTTATCTTGTTTTAGGACATTATAACGAATACAGCTACGTTTACTGGCACTCTTCGAAACAGTTGCCTGTTTACTTTATCATCTCTGCCTTTTGGGAAGGTCAGGAGGGAAGTTTTTGGCTTTGGGCTTTCTGGCAGTCTTTTTTAGGTGCACTGTTAATCTGGAAAGCCAAGACGTGGGAGCGTCCGGTAATGACTGTTGTTGCCTTTTCTCAGGTTTTTCTAACATCAATGCTCTTGGGTGTGGAGATTTTTGGAGAACGTATTGGCAGTTCCCCTTTCATTCTTTTAAGAGAATCTCTTGATTTGAAATCGATGGCACCTGTGGTTTTTGCCAATCCTGAAAATTTTGCCAGCTATCTGAAGTTTATTACAGACGGCAGGGGATTAAATCCATTGCTCCAAAATTACTGGATGGTGATCCACCCACCTACCTTATTTCTTGGTTTTGCCAGTATGGTGGTTCCTTTTGCTTATGCAATTGCGGGTTTGTGGCAAAGAAGATATAAAGAGTGGATTAAGCCAGCCATGCCATGGACGCTATTTGCAGTTATGGTGTTGGGTACAGGCATTATTATGGGTTCTTTCTGGGCGTATGAAGCACTTAATTTTGGTGGTTTCTGGGCATGGGATCCTGTTGAAAATGCATCATTGATTCCTTGGCTGACTTTAATCGGGGCAGTGCACGTGATGATTGCATATAAAAATACCGGTCATGCCTATTTCACTGCTATTGCACTTGTTTTTCTAAGCTTCCTTTTGGTATTATATGCATCTTTCTTAACCAGAAGTGGTATTCTGGGTGATACATCAGTTCACTCCTTTACCGACATGGGTATGTTTGGGCATTTAATCCTGTACAACGTAGTTTTTGCTGTTCTAGCTATCGGATTAGTTATCTGGCGGTGGAAAGAATTGCCAATCACTACAAAGGATGAAGAGACGTATTCGCGCGAGTTCTGGATGTTTATCGGGGCACTTGTGGTAACCATTGCCTGCATTCAGGTTATATTCTCCACATCAGTTCCGGTATTTAATAAGGCCTTTGGAACAAATTTCTCTCCGCCTATCGATGCAGTAAAATATTATAATCAGTGGCAAGCGCCATTTGCGGTGTTGATTACACTTATTTCGGGGTTTTCTCAGTACCTAAAATATAAACGTACAGATCCACGGAAGTTTTACAGTAGTCTGGTTTCAGTAGTATTGTTTTCTATTGTTTTAACGGCAGGATTGGTGTACGTTACAGATGTGTATACCAATACCATGTATATCCTCATCACTTTCAGTTGTTTATTTGCCGTGCTTTCCAATGCCGCCGTATTATATCAGGCTTTTGGTGGCAAAGTTAAACTGGCCGGTTCGGCAATTGCACATATAGGTTTTGCCTTTTTGATATTGGGCGCCTTAATATCTGCGGCTACCAATAAACCAATTTCTATTAATGCGAATAATTTCATTCCTGTTAAAGATTTTGAAAAAACTGAAAAGCCAGGTGAGAACATTATGTTGTATAAGAACGAGCCTAAGCAAATGGGCAAATACACTGTTACTTATACAACAGACACAACAGTAGCACCTAATACCATTTACACCCTTAATTTTAAGATTGTAGACAAGGAAGGTAAGGTTAAAGAAGATTTCGATTTGCATCCGCACGTTCAGGATAATGAGAAAATGGGATTAATTGCATCGCCTGATACCAAGCATTATTTAACATATGATGTGTATACGCATATTACCAGTGCGGCCATAAAGACAGCATCGCATGATGATCACGAAGGACATTCGGACGATGAGAATTATAAAGAGCCACGCATTGTGAAAGTTTCGGCGGGTGATACCATTCACACCTCAAGTGGTGTAGTAACTGTAAAAGCTTTAAACAATAAACCAGAGGCCAAAGATTTAGTACTGGCACAAGGCGACTACGCAGTGGGATTGCCATTGGAAATTAACTCGGCAGGCAAAGTTTATAATGCTGAGCCGATGTTCTTAATCAAGGGGAACAACACTTTCGATTTTGCCCGGAAAGTGGACGAATTGGACTTAAAATTCCGTTTTTCGAAGGTTCTGCCTGATGAGAAGAAAGTGGAGCTTCAAATTTTTGAAAAGCCACAGCAGGCTAAAGACTGGGTGGTTTTTAAAGCGATAGAATTTCCATTCATTAACCTTTACTGGGCAGGTACAATTGTTATGGTTGTAGGCTTTTTACTTTCAATTTTCAGAAGAAGAAAAGAAGCCAAACTAGCTTAAGATGGATATCGTTATACTCGGTTCGGGGAATGTTGCAACAAATTTAGCCAAAGCATTTGATGCGGCTGGTGAAAGGCTATTACAGATTTACAGTCCAAACATTGAGCATGCATGTGTACTGGCCGAACAAGTCGGAGCCGAAGGTATCTCCAATTTATCTGAAGTTGTTCGTAATGCCGATTTATACATCATTTCCGTTAAAGATGATGCGATAGAACAGGTTGCTCAATCGCTTACTGAAGTAAGTGGGTTGGTTGTTCATACCTCGGGTACTACTGACCTTAAATCTTTGTCAAGGTATTTAAAAAGGGTAGGGGTGTTTTATCCTTTACAAACTTTTTCAAAAAGCAGATTGGTTTCATTGGACGATGTACCCCTTTGTTTGGAGAGTAGCAATGATGATGATTTAAGCATTCTGATTGCATTAGCAGAACGATTAAGCAGCCGGGTTTACCAATTAGATGGTGAAAAAAGAAAGGTGTTGCATCTTTCGGCAGTTTTTGCCTGTAATTTTCCAAATCACCTTTACGTATTAGCAGCAAAGGTTTTAAAAGAAAGCGGACTTGATTTTGATATCATGAGGCCATTGATCAGCGAAACTGCCGATAAAGTAATGTCGAATATGCCTTTTGATGTTCAAACTGGTCCATCTGTACGTAGGGATGAAACCACTATAAACAAGCATTTAAGTATGCTTAATAACCTTCCTCACTTGCAGGAAATTTATCAAACCTTAAGCAATAGCATTAAAATAATACATAAATAGCGTAAGTGCCGCTTTTGCTTATTACTTTTGCATTATATTATGAGCATTTTTAAATTAAAAATAAATTTTGAAGAAGCAGATCACGAATCGATAGAATTGCCTATTGCTGCGGGAGAATCTGTTTTAGATGTTTGCCTTGACAACGGTGTTGATTTACAACACAACTGTGGCGGGGTTTGCGGTTGCAGTACATGCCATGTATACGTAACCAAAGGAATGGATAACATTCAGGAAATCTCAGATAAGGAAGAAGATTTTATAGACAGGGCTGTTCGTCCGAGAATTACTTCAAGATTAGGCTGCCAGTGTATCGTAATTGATGGAGACATTGAAGTTACCATTCCAGATCAGTCTGGATTTATGGGTCACTAAATCACTCGCATCTTTAGCCTTTATTCGAGAACCATACTAAACAAACATTCAACTTTACAACAAAACAAACATGAACAACGATAAATTTGCCTTACCGTTTTACTGGAATGATTACGAAGACATAGCAATGTCTTTATATGAAAAATTTGGAGACGAATTTGGTGAAACTAAAATCTACCGTATTCGTTTTACCGACTTATTAGAATGGGTTTTAACCTTGCCAAACTTTAAAGGAACCCGGGAAGAAAGTAATGAAGGTCATCTGGAGCAAATTCAATCTGCCTGGGTTTACGAGTGGAGAGACAATCAAGATTAACTCCGGATTTGATCGGACTGTAACAGTCCTTCCCTTGTTTATAACTGCTCATGTTTCTACAAAAGCTCAAAGATATTACAACATTTATTTTTGATGTTGATGGTGTATTGACCGATGGATCTGTACAGGTAACTGATAACGGCCAATCGCTTCGCACTTTCAACATCAAAGATGGTTACGCTATGCAGCTAGCGGTAAAAAAGGGATATAAGCTCTGTATTATTTCAGGAGGCGACGGGATTGCTATGGGAAGGCGCTTTTCTAATCTTGGGATTTCAGATGTGTTTTTAGGTACCGGAGATAAGGTTGCCGTTTTTAATCAGTATTTAGCTGATAAAAATATTAGTGCTGCAGAGGTGTTGTATATGGGCGATGATATCCCGGATTTAAAAGTAATGAGGCTCGTAGGATTGGCTACTTGCCCTTCTGATGCTGTTGAAGAAATCAAGGCCGTTTCGGCATTCATTTCACCTTACCCTGGTGGAAAAACCGCTGTACGTGATATTATCGAGAAGGTAATGAAAGTTCAGGGAAGATGGCATGACGAAGATCCCAATGCAGCCGATTCCGGCGTTTAAATTCCCTTTCGATCATTATTATTTCTTCGTGTTTAGTGTTTGAGTGTAACAGTTAAGTTGCGTTTTTGCTGTTAAACTTTCAATCTTATTATGACTCCAACTAGTCTAAATTTCAAAACAAAAACAACATGAAAAAATTAATGATGATTTGTGCACTGTTATTTTCTGTGGTAACATTTGCAAATGCGCAGCAAGGTGGCGGTCCGTTAAGAGGCGGTATGATGATGAAACCTGAGGACAGGGTTAAGCAATTGGATGAGAAACTTAAATTAAGTGACGACCAAAAAACTAAACTTACAGCGATTTACGTCGAGCAGGCGGAAACGATGAAGAAAATGCGTGAAGAAGCTAAAGATGGTGATCGTGATGCAATGAGAGAGAAAGGCCAGAAATTGCGTGCTGAAAGCGAATTGAAAATCACTGCTCTTTTAACTGAAGATCAGAAAAAAACCTACAAAACGTGGCAGGATGAGCAACGTGCTGAAATGGAAAAACGCATGAAAGAGCGTCAGGGTGGTGGAAATAACTAATCTTTTTAGATTAGAACTAATATTAGGAGCGGCTTATCGGCCGCTTTTCTTATTTTAGGACCATATTATATACTATGCTGAAACACTTGTCTATTATATTAGCTTCGAAGTCGCCACGCAGGCAGGAACTTTTAACCTTAATGGGATTAAATTTTAAAGTTGTGCTTAAGGATGTAGACGAAAGCTACCCTGAAAACCTAAGTCCGGCAGAAATAGCCGTTTATATTTCTGAGCAGAAGGCCCGCGCTTTCGATGCTGCGGATGAGATTGTGATTACCGCCGACACTATTGTAGCGATTGGCGGAGAGATTTTAGGCAAACCACGCGACAAAGCACATGCTCAGGAAATGCTTAGAAAGCTTTCAGGGCAGAAACATGAGGTCTTTACCGGAGTAACGGTAATTCAGTCCGGACATTTAAGCTCTTTTTATGATCGCACTGTTGTATACTGCAGAACGGTAAGCGATGAGGAAATTGATTTCTATATAGACAATTATGAACCCTTCGACAAGGCTGGAAGCTATGGCGTACAAGATTGGTGGGGGAATACAGTAGTTGAAAAAATAGAAGGGTCGTACACCAATGTGATGGGCCTGCCAACAGAAAAGTTATACACCGTTCTTTCAGCTATATGTTAAGGGATTGATATCAGACGTAAGAAGCAATGATTCCCATTTTTAAATCGTAGGTAGAAAGCTTTAAATCAGCGATCTGCAGACGGTCTAATATGCAATTGGTAATTAATGTAGCCATCATAATCATATCTACGCGCAGGGGGATCATTCCTTTCATTTCTGAACGTTGCTGATGCGTTGATTTGATGATGTCTGTACTGATCCCAATATAATCTTCGTGTTTGAAAGTATAGTTTTTAATGTTTGCGATATCTATCACCCGATTGTATTTTGCTTCTATTAATTCAGCAAAGGTTTCAAATGCACCAGCTGAACCGATAAGTGTTTCGGGATTAAACGCTGCACAGGCGCTAAACAAATCTTGCAATTCATGTTGGATATGAGTGACAATATGAGTTTTATCGCTGTCTGCGATCGGATCGGATTTAAAAAATTGTTGCATCAGGCGAGCGGCACCTATGTTATAACTTTTCTTCCAAAATATTTGCCGTTCGTCGCACAAAATAAATTCTACGCTACCGCCTCCGATGTCCATAATGAGGCATTTTCCGTTAATGGCGCCACTCAGCTTTACGCCTCCATAAATCAACGTTGCTTCTTCATCCCCGGTTATAGCTTCAATACTGATATTGGCATTAGCTTTCGCTGCAGCGATAAATTCTTGTCCGTTGTTTGCGCTTCGAACTGCAGAAGTTGCTGTGGCTTTTACAATATCGACATTATAGGATTTAATCGTTTCGTTATAGGCCTTGAGGCAAATGATTGCTCTCTCGAAAGCAGGAGGGATGATTATGTTTTCGTTGATTCTTCCTTCGCCAAGTTTTACAGCCTGGTTGGTTTTGTAAAGTACCTGAAATGCCGAATCCTTAATTTCGACAATGATTAAATGGAATGTATTCGTACCTAAGTCAATAGCAGCAATGCGCATAATCGTTTACAATTAGAGTGACTACTAATGTAACCAGAAATAGATACAAATAAAAAAACCGGTGCTTTTGACACCGGTTTTAATAATATATTAATTACTTACTCAAAATATTCTTTCATTCTTTCGAAGAAGCTTTTATCATTTTTTCCAGGCTGTGGCTTGAAATTTGGCGATTCGCGTAGTTTTTCTAAAACGGTACGCTCTTCACTGCTTAACGCCTTAGGCGTCCAGATGTTAATATGGATAATTTCATCACCACGGTGATAAGAATTAACCTCTGGCAATCCTTTACCCTTCAAGCGTAATAATTTGCCACTTTGCGTACCTGGCTCGATCTTGATTTTTGCTTTACCATCAATTGTCGGAACTTCGATACTCATTCCCAGCGCCGCATCAACAAAGCTTAAATGTAAATCGTAAACAATATTATTTCCTTCGCGTTTCAGGGTTTCATGAGGAGTTTCTTCAATCAGTATAATCAAGTCTCCCGGAATACCGCCGTTAGGTGCGGCATTTCCTTTTCCACTCATGCTCAACTGCATTCCTTCACTTACACCAGCAGGAATATTTATGGTAATGGTTTCTTCTCCGCGAACAACGCCATCACCATGGCATACATTACATTTAGCCGTAATTTGCTGACCACTACCGTTACATGTAGGGCAGGTAGATGCCGTTTGCATCTGGCCTAATATGGTATTGGTAACTCTTCGTACCTGACCGCTACCGCCGCAGGTACCGCAAGTGCTTACTGATGATTTATCTTTTGCACCAGATCCATCGCAGGTTTTACAAACAATTAATTTGTTAACCTTGATCTTTTTCTCCGCACCATGGGCTATTTCTTCTAAAGTTAATTTTACTTTTATACGAAGATTAGATCCTTTAGCTACCCGTCGGCCACCACGTTGCTGGCCGCCGCCCCCTCCACCGCCGAAGAAGCTTTCAAACGGATTATGGCCACCAAAGATATCCCCGAAGTTACTGAAGATGTCGTCCATGTTCATGTTACCGCCACCATAACCACCGGAAGCACTGCTTCCCACGCCTGCGTGTCCAAACTGGTCGTAACGCTGTTTCTTCTCCGGATTGCTTAAAATTTCATAAGCTTCTGCGGCTTCTTTGAATTGATCTTCTGCTGCCTTATCACCAGGATTTTTATCAGGGTGATATTTTATTGCCATTTTGCGGTACGCTTTCTTGATTTCTTCTGCAGAAGAACTTTTGCTAACGCCTAATACGTCGTAGTAATCTCTTTTACTCATCTTTATTTTAATGATTGAATGACTGAATGATTGAGTGAATGAATGGGGTTAATATTCTATCATCCAAAATTCTCTCATTCAAAATTAATTTATGCTCCAACTACAACTTTAGCAAAGCGAATCACATTATCATTTAAGGTATAACCTTTTTCTACTTCATCAAGTACCTTTCCTTTAAGCTCCTCTGTAGGTGCTGGAATATTGGTAATCGCTTCATGGAAATCGGTGTTGAAAGGCTGATTGATACTTTCAACATCTTTGAGGCCTTTTTGCGATAGCGTATTTTTTAACTTATTGCTCACCAATAAAATACCTTCTTTAACCGGCGCAACATCTGCTGCAGTTTCCATGGCTTTTAAAGCACGGTCAAAATCATCCAATACCGGAAGTAAAGAAACGATTACGTCTTTACCTGCAGTTTGCAATAATTCTACGCGTTCTTTCTGGGTGCGGCGTTTGTAATTATCAAATTCCGCATAAAGGCGTAAATATTTATCGTTTAGTTGTTGAACTTCTGCCTGTAATTTTTCTTCTGCTGATAATTCAGGAGCTTGTTCTGTTTCGTTAGCAGTTGTATCAGTGTTTTCTACGTTTTCAGCAGGATTTTCTGATGCATTTTCAGTGTTCATTATATTTTCTTCTTGATCGTTATTTTTCTTCTTATTAAACATAACAGGAGGCTGAATTTTTTGTGGGATGATCAACTATTTTGCCATAAAGCAAAATCAGCCAAGCTGTCAGATTTATTTGGATTTATCTGTACAGATTGGCTGATAGACTGACGGATGTCAGCGTTTTATACGATTTGGCCGCCTTCTAAAACGGCACCGTTTTCACATTTGATGATTCTCGATGGAAAGGTACGGATGATGTGATAATCGTGCGTTGCCATCAGAACTGCTGTACCATTCTGACTAATTTGTTTTAACAGGGTTACAATTTCCTCAGATGTTTCCGGATCTAAATTCCCGGTTGGTTCATCCGCAAGAATAATTTCGGGATCATTTAACAGCGCCCTTGCAATTACAATTCTTTGTTGTTCGCCACCTGAAATTTCATGTGGCATTTTCTTGATTTTAGAACGCAATCCAACTTTATCTAAAACATCTTTAATGCGTTCACTGATCAGTTTCTCGTCTTTCCATCCTGTGGCTTTCAAAACAAATTCCAGATTTTTCTCTATGGTACGGTCGGTAAGCAATTGGAAATCCTGAAATACTACACCCAGTTTACGACGTAAAAAGGGAACCTGATTTTCTTTTAAGTTTTTAAGATCAAATCCGGCAATATTACCTTCTCCGTTACCGATGTGTAAATCGCCATACAATATTTTAAGCAAACTACTTTTACCTGAGCCTGTTTGACCGATTAGAAATATAAATTCATCTTTCTCGATATGTAAATTAACGTTTGAGAGTACTAAGTGTTTCTGTTGAAATACATCAACATTGCTTAAATGAATTACTGCGTTTCCTGCCATTTTATATTTCTAATTTTTTGATTTCCCCGAAAGGTAAATCCTTAACCATTTCCATTATGTAATCCTGCTTATCTGCCAGCCCTAGCTTTTCGAGTGATTTGTCTGGGCGATCAACCCTGAAATATGCCAGCAATGTGAACTTTTCATCCCTTAACTGAACATAATCAGGTATTTTGGCTATGCCTTTTACTTTAACGATATACATTGTGTTCAAAAATAGCATTTCAATTTATAAAACCCTTAAAAATTGATCTAATTTGGATTGAGAAATAAATTGAATGGTTTATAAAATATTTCTAATATCGTTTCTGACTTTTAGCATATCCGGATAATTGTTTTTACATTCCTGTACGCCAGCCGGATATTTGTCTTTAATAAAATCGTTGTAATCTTTACAGTTTTTAAAAATATTGAATTCATTATTTTTGAAATCCCAAAGAATTCCCTTGCTATTAACCATTGTTTGGGCAACTGCACCACCTACTCCGCCGCCCATTCCATAGGCAAAGCCCTGCGCCCAGGCATTAGCAAGGTTGGCTTCAGTATACAGATAATTGTTTCCTGAATACATTACACCTACAAATGCATTTGGATTACTATTGGTTTGAGACCGATCTGTTTTGTTCCTGTTTAACAAGATTGATTGAACGTTAAAAAATATGTAACCGCGATAGCTGATGGCAAATACATTTTTTACTTTTTTATCTGTAGCAAGTGTGTAGAAAAATGTATTCTGATTTAGGATGAGTGAGTCTTTTTTCTTACCTGGCAAGTTTTTGGGGATAACCTGCGTTGTATCACTTGGTAGTTTTTTCTGAAAGTCCTCCTTTGTCTTATAAATTCCAGTTGGATAATCGGAAACAAATAAATCACTATTTGTTAAAGCTATGTTACTGGTTGATTGTGCAAATCCTGAGCATGAAAGTGCTAATGCGAAAAAAAAGATTAGTAATTTTTTCATAATAATTTAGATATTAATGGTCATAGGTTAAAATCGTTGTCGTCTGTTTAATGGACCTCTTTGTTGCAAATGCTACCTAAGAAATGAATAGTATTCACATTATCTGCATAGTCCCACAGTTTGGGGTGCTGACTTTCTCCAAAAGGGAAGGTGGCTATATCAAGATCTAATTTCGAAACCACACATTGAATGTGATCTTCCAGGGATTTAAGTTTACCATTTACTTCATCAATAGTTTCATATTCTTCATAGTATAACACGGCCAGGGGGGAAGCCATACTATCATCTTCTTTCAGCAATAGAAAGCCATTGTCAAAATGTTTAGCTCCATTAACCAAATAAATGGACTTGTTGTAATCGTAGTTATTCTGGTATTTGAAGTGGTTAATAACCGGAAGGAAAATTTCAATTCCCTCATATAAGCTGGCAATATCATAATTTTTCGGTAAGTAAACCTTCGATACGTTTCTACATCCGAGACCAAAGTAATCGAAGATATCATTTCCAAGCAGTCCAATTTCTTCTTGTGTTTCTGATCCGTCCAGTACAGCTACACTATTTCTATTTTTTCTGATGATATTGGGCACTTTACTAAAATAGAAATCAAAGTATCGTGACGAGTTATTGCTTCCTGTTGCAATTACTGCATCAAAATCTTTTAACCTTTCCACATATTGAATTCGATCTGATAGCAATGGTTCGATATTGATCAGTTCAGCAATTACTATTTTGATCAACTTATCATCTGATGAAGATAGTTTAATTAAGGCAATATTGCCAGTTGCCAAAACGCACAATACATCATGGAAACCAACCATTGGAATATTACCCGCCAGTATCAAACCAACTTTTTTAGGCAATACAGTGAATGTCATTTTACTGAACCAGATATCGATATCAGCAGGATTTAACATCTCAGCAAATGATAAAAGTGATTTTTCTACATTTTCTGGCGTGAACCAGGAATTGCCGTTTTGAGCACTGTAAAACGCATCTCCTAGTATGTCAGTAGGGTTTATGAGCTTTTGTCCAAGCGCTTTAAATGCAATAATTACTTTATCCTGAGTTAATGCTGACATATTTAGAATTATTATTAATTGTTAATATCTTATATTTGCATCGCAAAGGTAAACTAAGCAAAAGAATTAGAAGAAAACATGGCAATTAAAATAACAGATGAGTGTATAAATTGTGGGGCCTGCGAACCAGAATGCCCGAATAATGCAATTTACGATGCCGGTACTGCATGGCGTTTCTCCGACGGAACAAATTTGGAAGGCGTTATAGATTTTGGTAATCAACAAATTGAAGCTGATGCCACTCAGGAAGCAGTTTCTGATGAAGTATACTATATTGTTTCTGATAAATGTACTGAATGTAAGGGTTTCCATGATGAGCCTCAATGTGCGGCTGTATGTCCGGTAGATTGTTGTGTTGACGATGAGGATATTCGTGAAACAGAAGAAGAATTATTGGCTAAGAAAGCGTGGTTACACCAGGAAGGATAGTGACCTGAAAGATATAGAAATGAAAGTCCCGGTATTGCCGGGACTTTTTTGTTTTCTTACTTATTTTATTGCCTGATATATCAGGGATTTAAACTGATCAGAAAGTTGTCCATGGGAAAATGGCCATTGCTGAATATAGATCTGGGCTACGATTTTCTTCTGTGGATCAACCCAATAAGTTGAGCCAAAAAAGCCTCCCCACCCGTATGAACCCACGCTCTGACCAAGCTCCCTGCTTCCCTTTTCGGAAATGATTTCAAAACCCAGGCCAAAATAATTATCGCCAAAAGAAATGTTTCCGAGCTGGTTGGTAGTCATTAGCGCTACACTCTGTTTAGAAAGTATTCTGTTACCATTCAATTCGCCGCTATTTGCAAGCATCTGGAGGAAATTACCATAATCTTTTGAAGTTGAGACCAGGCCCGCTCCGCCTGCGAAATACCCGTTGCCATTTGTCGGGTAATTAATAGTGGCACCTGGGAAAGTGCCATCTTTCCAGGGTTTAACACTTTTGGTATTAGGATCTTCGGTATATACTGTTGCCAGTCTGAATTGCTTTTCTTCTGGTAGGGCAAAATAAGTATCATTCATTCCAAGCGGCGTAAATATCTTCTCTTTAAAAAATTGGTCCAGATTTAAGCCCGATACAACTTCTACCAACCGGCCTAAAACATCCATACTTAAACTATATTGCCATTTCTGTCCGGGTTGTAGAGCAAGTGGAAGTGTTCCCAGTTTATTGATGTCGGTTTCCAGTGTTTTCTTTTTGATTACAAATCCGGCTTCAATCCCTGCTTTTGCATAAATTGCATTCATCTCTGGCGACCCAATCTGAGCATAACCCAGTCCTGACGTGTGGGTAAGTAAATCCCGAATGGTAATTTCCCTGTTTGCAGGCTTAGTGGTATAGGTCGAATCTTTTTTATTGAACTTATCTAAAACCTTCGGATGTTTGAAAGACGGAATGAATTTTGAGATGGGGTCATCGAGTGTAAACTTGCCCTGATCGAATAACATCATCACTGCAACACAGGTAACTGCTTTCGTTTGCGAGGCAATTCTTAAAATATCATTAGTTTTAAAAGGCCTGTTAATCTGATTACCAAAAGCCTTATTATATACCGTTTTTCCCTCGTAAGAAATATTTGCTGTAATGCCCTTAATCCACCCACTATCCAGATATTGTTTGAACAAGATATCTATTTTGCCGAGCCCTTTCTCGGATAAGGAATTTTTTGATTCTTTAACCTGAGCATAGGAAATATTAAAGAACAATACGAGAGATAGGAGCTGTACGTAGAAGTGCTTTCTCATCACTTAATGGCTAAACATCACATTTATTTGGGATAATCAAAACCGGACAAGCGGATTTTCGCGCCACGTGTTCTGCAACACTGCCCATCAGAAAATGATAGAGTCCGGTTCTTCCATAAGTTCCGATGACGATTAAATCTGATCCCCACTCGTCAGATTGTTGAATGATACCGTGAGCCGCTGTATCTACTACACTTAGATAGGTAGTTGTTATTCCATTGCCAAATTTGGTTTCAATTTCTCTTAGCAGAATATGACTATTTTCCTCACTGTTGTCGTAAGTCTCTAAAAATACAGGAGCCAGTGTTAAATCAGGATTTACATTCGCGGGTACGGGCTCAATAATATTGACCAGCGCTACTTCCGCGCCAAACTTTCCGGCCATATCATAACCCGCTTTAGCCGCTTTTTCCGAGCAGGTACTATTATCAACAGCAATTAATATTTTCTTAAAATTCATAACGGGCAGCTTTAAATGTGTACATCATAAAAATAACAAATTTCATGGCAAAATGTTAGGCAATGGATGTAAATTGTTAGATTTACTAAATCTTTCACGAGCATCATTAAATGGAAAATCAATACGGTATTTGCAGAATTGCAGTAGCTCCTCTAAGGGCTGAACCATCAGACAAAGCGGAGATTGTTTCGCAATTGTTATTCGGTGATCAGGTAGAAATTATAGAGAAAGAAGAAAGATGGTGGCTGATAAAAAACGGCTATGATAATTATGAAGGCTGGCTGGATTTCAGGCAACTTGCTGCTATTACTTATCAGCAGTTTACTGAAATTGAAGCTCAAAAACTATTAGCTCCATTAAGCTTTAATAATGTGTTAACTGCCTCCGATGGTAGCTTGTATCATTTAAGCCCTGGAAGTAATCTGCCATATTTGGCTGATGGCTACTGCTATGCAGGATCAGAAAAATTTAAGCTGAATTTCGAACCCTACAATATGACAGTAGCCGATTTCAAAGCTGATGTTGCATCTGCCGCTAAATTTTTCCTCAATATTCCTTATTTATGGGGTGGCAGGCACTTGTTTGGGATGGATTGCTCTGGTTTTGTTCAAACCGTTTTTAAATTGTTAAACGTGAAGCTGAAACGTGATGCCTCACAGCAGGCTGAACAAGGCGAATTAGTTGGGTTTCTGGCAGAAGTTAAACCCGGGGATGTGGCCTTTTTCGATAATGAAGATGGTAAAATAACCCATGTTGGAATTATGTTAAGCCCCAATGAAATTATCCATTCATCAGCCAAAGTAAAGATAGACCCAATTGATGATCAGGGAATTTTTAATAAAGAGCTAGGGAAATACACGCATAAGCTGAGGATTATTAAGCGGTTTGTGGATTGATGAAAGAAGTGGGTATTAACCCTCCATCTCCCAAATCATTATCTGCCTGTCGTCTCCCGTAGATATTAAATACCTTCCATCATTGCTCCATATCATTTTATTGATAGAATGCGTATGTCCGGTTCCTGTTTTTTCCAGGCTCAGGATTTTGTATAATCTAAAATTTTCTGCATCCCAGATTTTAATACTTTTATCCTGGCTGCTGGTTGCGAAATAGGGTAGGGTTGGATGAAAAGCGATGTTATATACGGTGAACATATGTGCTGGGATAGTCTGTAGCAGCTCATACGTGGGCAGGTTCCAGATTTTTAATTGTGCATCGCGTGAACCTGAAATCAAATATTTTCCTGCCGGATGATAGGCCAGGGCTGTAACTGGTAAGGTATGCCCGTCCAGGTTTTGCTTTAAACTATAGTCTTCGAGGTTGTAGATTTTAATCAGATGATCTTTACATCCAAAAGCAATTTCAGTTTCATCAGGCGATACTGCGATTACTCTCACGGTATCATACGCTGCCTGAAATCGATAAATCTCAGTAAAATCGTTTAATGACCAAACTGCAACTGTACCATCTTCGCCTGTGGTTAAAAGTTCGTTTTTACTTTTGATCGTTTGAATATTAAAAATAGGTTTTGTGTGTGCATTTATTCTTGCTACCACTTTTTCTTCAATCAAGTCATACACGCTAAAAGCGCCACTTCGCTCACCAATAAAAAGCCGGTTGTTATAGTAGTGCAGGTAATAAACCGAACTTTGAACGGGCATTTTAACCTTTACAAAAGCCATGCTTTCAAGCGACCATTCAACCACTCCTTTATCGTTTCCGGCACTGAAAAAAGTTGTAGAATGATCAGAATTAGCCAATGCATAAACAGGGTTTTGATGGCCGGAAAGTGTTTTAAGGTGTTTAAGCATATATAGGTTGGAAGGTTGAAGATTAGAAGGTAGAGGAATTAACCTTAAACCTACCTGCCTTCAACTTTATTTATGTCTTTTTTCTAAATTTTTCGCGATATCCTGAATTGATAATCCTTTTTCTTTTAACAAGAACAACAGGTGGAAAACCAGGTCAGATGCCTCACCAATAAACTCTTCTTCAGTTTCTGCTAGTGCAGCAATTACTGTCTCCACACCCTCCTCGCCAACCTTTTGAGCGATTTTATTCAAGCCCTTGCTTCGCATCTTATTGATGTAAGATCCTTCAACGGGATTTTCATACCTATCCGTAATGATGTTTTCGAGTTCGAAAATAAAGTTTTGGTTGAAATCTGTTTTAAAACAGCTGCGGCTACCGGTATGGCAGGTTGGACCAACTGCATCAGCCTTGATTAAGATGGTGTCGTTATCGCAATCCACAAAAAGTTCCTTAACATAAAGGAAGTTATTACTGGTTTCTCCTTTAGTCCAGAGACGTTTCTTAGACCGTGAAAAGAAAGTCACTTTGCCTTCCGCCTGTGTTTTCTCTAAAGCTTCGGCATTCATATAGCCCAGCATTAATACTTCTAACGTTTTGTAATCCTGAATGATTACCGGAAGTAATCCAGCTGTTTTATCCCAGTCAAGAGATGATGTATCGATATTCATTTTTATGGTGTTGCCGCCATTGCGAGATGCTAAGCAATTTTAATTGTTCTAAAATATTGCTTCGTGCCTCGAGATGACGTATTTATTATTGTTTTATATCCTTACCGGAATATGATTTCTTTTTAATTCCTGTTTTAAATCAGGAATCAGAATTTCCCCGTAATGAAATACTGATGCGGCTAATGCGGCATCAACGTTGGCTTTTTGAAAAACCTCTGTAAAATGCTCCATACTTCCCGCACCGCCCGAAGCAATGATTGGGATGTTGATCATTTGGTTTACCTTATGCAATAAACCACAATCAAAACCTGCTTTTGTACCGTCATGATCCATTGAGGTAAGCAAGATCTCTCCTGCACCTAAATCTTCTGCCTGCTTAATCCAGTTTTCGGTTTCCAGTTCAGTGATGAGCCTTCCGCCATTCAGGTGAACCATATTTTTTCCATCCACATGTTTGGTGTCTACAGCCAGCACTACGAACTGTACCCCGAATGCTTTGGCCAGTTCCTCAATTAGTTTAGGGTTTCTTACTGCAGCAGAGTTGATGCTGATTTTGTCGGCTCCTGCGTTTAATAGGGCTTCCGCATCCGCAATTTCTGTTATGCCACCACCAATGGTGAAAGGAATATTCAGCTGGCGTGCTACAGCCTTCACCATTTCTATCATTGTTTTCCGACGTTCATGAGTGGCTGTAATATCCAAGAAAACCAGTTCATCGGCACCTTGCTGTGCATATTGAGCCGCTAACTCTACCGGATCGCCTGCGTCACGTAAATCAACAAAGTTTACCCCTTTTACGGTACGGCCGTCTTTGACGTCAAGGCAGGGAATTATTCTTTTTGATAACATTTTTTTGTTTTATCGTCATTGCGAGGCACGAATCAATCCCTTTTGTGAGATTGCTTCTTGCCTCGCAATGACGAGTATTAATTGTATCTTTTTACTAATCCAAAAATTATTGATGCACTACCAATTAATAATACAGGTATAAAAAGCAAAATACAGTATTCACCTATTACACTTATTGCCCTCCAATGGTCACCCATGTAACTAAAAGTAGCAGCAATAAAAAGTAACATGGAAATTCCAAGCAATAAAAGGACAATTCCGGTAATGATAAAATTTTTTGCTTTCATTCAATTTTAAATCGAACTCAACATCTTCAAATTCCAATCTTTTACTTGTTCAATCGTGATTCGGTCTTCGTAAATGGCCTTTCCAACCACCACGCTTCTGATCGGGAATTTAGCCAGCTCATAAATATCTTCCATTGAGCTTACACCGCCTGATGCAATTAACTTAATCATCGGCGAGTGCTCCAACAGTTTTTTATACAACTCAACCGCTGCCCCGCCCAATTTTCCATCTTTGCTGATATCGGTACATAAGAACCTAAAGAAACCTAATGCAAGGCATTTATCAACATAATCCATCAATTTGATTGGCGAACTTTCCATCCAGCCCGAATACTTAATCACTTCATCCAAAACATCAATGGCAATTACGATGCGGTTGGCATAGTTATCTTTCTTGGCAAAAGCTTCGCTCAATTGCTGTAAGAAATCAGGATTGGTAATGGCCTGTGTACCTACAATAACGCGGTGTATCCCGGCATCAAGCAAATTGGTAACCTGCTCAATGGTACGGATTCCGCCGCCGTACTGCACTTTCATTTCAGTTTTTTTTATGATTTCAAATAATGATTTCTGGTTACTGAAATCGCCTTTTGCACCATTCAAATCAATGATGTGGATAAAATCTGTACCGTTTGACTGGTATTTTGCAATCATATCGGCAATAGAAACATCATATTCAGTTTTCTGGTTATAGTCGCCTTCGCGCAAGCGAACAACCTTACCGTCCAAAATATCAATAGCAGGAATTATGTACATTTTATAAGCTTAAGTTTGAAAAATTTTTTAGTATCTGTTCGCCAGCTTTCCCCGATTTCTCCGGGTGAAACTGAACCCCATAAAAGTTGTCTTTTTGCACAGCAGCGGAGAATTTCAATCCGTAATCCGCAGATGCGATGTCAAAAATAGGGTTATATTCAATAAAGTACGAATGAACGAAGTAAAATTGTGCATTATCTCCAATGCCTTCAAATAAAAGATTGTTTTCAGGAGTAACTTGGTTCCACCCCATATGGGGGATTTTGATATTCAAAGACTTACCGAATTTTTTAGTCTTCACCGGAACAATGTCCAAAAGGGCCGCATCGCCTTCCTCCGAATGCTCCGTAATCAGCTGCATCCCTACACAAATACCCAGAACGGGCTTGGTTAATGCCTTTATTGCCTGGACTAAACCTGTTTGATTAAGCTTTTTCATGGCTGCGCCGGCATGGCCTACACCAGGAATAATAATATGCGAGTATTTTTCGAGGTCGCCTTCGGTATTCACCATACCATATTCCAGGCCCAGGCGTTCTAAAGCAGCGGTTAAGGAAAAGATGTTGCCCGCGCCATAATTTACTATTCCAATCATATGTTTATCGAGTATTTAGTGTCAGGTGTTTAGTATCGAGTATCAAGTGCTGAGTATCGAAACGAGTTTTCATTAACGGCTTTAAATTTACAACATCCCCTTCGTGCTCGGTAAAACCATTTTCTCTGCATCACGCTTAATGGCCATTTTAATTGCTTTTGCAAATGCTTTAAAGATAGCTTCAATTTTATGATGCTCGTTATCACCTTCGGCTTTAACGTTCAAATTACACTTTGCTGCATCGCTAAAAGATTTAAAAAAGTGGTAAAACATTTCAGTAGGCATGTCTCCGACTTTTTCGCGTTTAAATTCAGCATCCCACACAATCCAGTTGCGGCCGCCAAAATCAATTGCCACCTGTGCCAGGCAGTCATCCATAGGTAAGCAGAAGCCATAACGTTCTATGCCCAGTTTGTTACCTAAGCCTTTCGCAAAAGCTTCTCCAAGCGCAATTCCGGTATCTTCAATGGTGTGGTGTTCGTCAATATGTAAATCGCCTTTTGCAATTACCTCTAAATCCACACTGCCGTGTCTGGCAATCTGATCGAGCATATGGTCAAAAAAATTAAGGCCTGTTTCGATTTTTGCTTTTCCGGTACCATCTAAATCAAGATTGATGGTAATATCAGTTTCATTGGTTTTACGCACATGGTTAATTTTTCTACTACCTGCTTTAAGCAGATTATAGATGTCCTTCCACTTTTGTGTTTCAAGAATAATGATGTCCAGCAAGGTTTCATGTTTATCCAAAGCTTCAGCAGATCCGAGTGCATCGTTCTGGCGAAGAAAGATGGCTTTCGCTCCTAAGTTTTTCGCCAGAACCACATCGTTCAGCCGGTCGCCGATGACATATGAATTCTTTAGATCATAATCGCCGGCTAAATATTTTGTCAACAAAGCGGTACCCGGTTTGCGGGTAGGTGCATTGTCTTTCGCGAAAGTTCTGTCGATAATAATCTCACTGAAATTTACCCCTTCACCGGCAAAAGTATCAAGCATAAAATTATGAATTGGCCAGAAGTTTTCTTCGGGATTTGACGGTGTTCCGAGTCCATCCTGGTTCGTTACCATCACCAGTTCATAATTCATTTCGCTGGCAATTTTCGAAAGGTAATACAGAGACCGCGGATAAAATTTTAACTTCGCAAAACTGTCAACCTGTTCGTCATCCGGTTCGATATTTAAGGTTCCGTCGCGGTCAATAAAAAGTACTTTCTTCATCTCTTAAAAGTTTTTCAGAATGGTTAATAGTTTATCGTTTTCTTCTTTAGTTCCTACAGTGATTCTTAAACAACCTTCACATAAAGTTACCTTCGAACGGTCGCGTACAATGATTCCTTCTTCTACCAAAGTGTCGTAAATTTTAATCGCATCCGTTACCTCGGCCAATATAAAATTTGCATCCGAAGGATAAACCTTTGTGACGATATTCAGGCTGTTTAAATCGACAGAAAGCCGCTCTCTTTCGGCAACAGATTCTTTAATCCATTCGTTAACCTGCGCAATGTTTTTCAGGGCTTCAAAAGCTAAATCCTGAGTGGCCTGATTAATGTTATATGGCGGCTTAATTTTATTCAAAACATCGATCACATTTCTTGATGAAAAGGCCATTCCCAACCGCAAAGCGGCGAGTCCCCAGGCCTTCGAAAAAGTTTGCAAAATAACGAGGTTTGCGTACTCAGTTAGCTCTTGTATAAATGTCTTTTGCCGGGCGTAATTAATGTACGCTTCATCCACTACAACGATCCCATTAAAGTTGTTTAAAATTGTTTCAATATCCTCACGGTTTATCGAATTTCCAGTCGGATTATTTGGAGAACAGATGAAGATTAATTTGGTGTTTTTATCGATGGTTTCAGCTATCTTTTCCATGTCTAACTGGAAGTTGGGAAGCAGGCTTACTTTACGGATTTCTACATCATTAATATTAGCAGAAACCTCATACATTCCATAGGTAGGAGGAAGTACAATTACATTGTCTTTTCCGGGGTTACAAAAGGCACGGAAAAGCAGGTCAATTGCTTCGTCGCTTCCGTTACCCAGAAAGGTATTTTCGATGGGCACACCTTTAATTTTACTGATCGCATCTTTCAGGTCTAGCTGTAGCGGATCAGGATAGCGGTTGTAATTTGCGGGTAGGGGAGAGCCATAACTGTTCTCATTGGCATCTAAAAACACCGATGCCTGACCTTTAAACTCATCTCTGGCGGTAGAGTATGGTTTAAGGTTTTTTATATTTTCTCTAACTAAATCGTTGATATCCATTTTTTGAGGTAAAAGGTAAAAGGTAAAAGGTAAAAAGGATTGGCATGATGCCTTGCCTTCTCTATTTTAGGCCTTTCACAGTGTTTAATCTAATCGTAACTGCATTTTTGTGGGCCTGCAAGCCTTCGGATGCGGCAAGTATTTCAACCGTACTTCCAATATTATTCAAGCCTTCCTGTGTCAAATGCTGAAAGGTTATTTTTTTTAAAAAAGCATCTGTTGATACGCCCGAATAAGCCTTCGCAAAGCCGCTTGTAGGTAAGGTGTGGTTCGTTCCAGAAGCGTAATCTCCTGCACTTTCAGGGGTAAGGTTACCCAGGAATACCGAGCCTGCATTAACTATTTTTGGGATCAGTGATTCATTGCTTTCTGTAGCCAAGATCAAATGTTCAGGTGCATATTCGTTTGAATAGCTCATAGCCGTCTCTAAATCGCTGACTAGCACTGCGTAAGAGTTGCTTATGGCTTTTGCTGCGATCTCTGCCCTGGGGAGTCGTTTTATCTGTAGCTCAATTTCTTGTAATGTTTCAGCTATAATCTCGTTTGAGGTGGCGACTAAAATAGCCTGACTATCAGATCCGTGCTCTGCCTGTGCAAGTAGATCTGCAGCTACGTATGACGGATTGGCAGTTTCATCAGCAATTATTAAAACCTCTGATGGACCAGCAGGCATATCAATAGCTACCTTGTTTTGCACCATGGTTTTGGCGGTTGTTACATAACGGTTGCCAGGGCCAAATATCTTGTATACCTGGGGTACAGTTTGTGTTCCGAATGCCATTGCAGCTATCGCCTGGGCACCGCCGATTAGGTATATTTTATCAATGCCCAGCAATACCGCACAGTAAGCAAGATAGCAATTGGTTTTACCATCACTTTGCGGCGGCGAGCAAACAATGATTTCTTTGCTGCCCGCAATTAATGCTGGTGTGGCAAGCATTAAAAACGTACTCGGTAAAACTGCTGTCCCGCCAGGGATATATAGTCCCACTTTCTCTATAGCCCTGGATTCACGCCAGCAGATAACGCCAGGCATGGTCTCTACTTTATCTTCCGTTTTAAGCTGAGATTCGTGAAAGGCTTTAATGTTTTGATAGGCCGTTTCTATTGCTTTTTTTGCATAGTCGGGAATAGTAGAAGCAATCGTTTTCAATTCTTCAGCATCCAAAAAAAGCTTATATAATTCAACTTTATCAAAAGCTTTTGCAAAGTTAAACAGCGCTTTGTCACCATCTATTTTTACGGTTTTGATGATGTCTTCAACCCGCTCCTCCACCAATTTATCGTCTTCAATTTGTCGCGAACAAAGTTCTTTGATTTTTGATTGAGATAAATCTGTATAATTGTAGATTTTCAATGTGTTAAGATTTACGATTAACTAATAGTTAATATGTTTTTTGTTTTTTTTATCCCTTTTTAACGAATAATTTTTTCGATTGGCATCACCAAAATTCCTTCTGCACCAGCTGCTTTTAAACTGTTTATTTTATCCCAGAAATCTTCTTCGGCAATTACAGAATGAACAGCTACCCAATCCGGTTCGAATAAGGGAACTACTGTTGGACTTTTAACACCTGGCAATAAATCGACAACTTTTTGAAGGTTATCTTTCGATACATTTAATACCACGTATTTATTAGATTTTGCACTTAGCACTGAACGGATTCTCTGAAGTAATTCAGCAACTTCGGGGTTATCTGCTATCGATTTATTTCCGATTAAAACCGCTTCCGATTGCATCACATCTGCAAATGGTTTGAGGCCGTTACTCTTTAAAGTTCCGCCTGTAGAAACGATATCGAAAATGGCATCACTTAAACCTAAACCCGGACCAATTTCTACCGAACCGGAGATCGTTCTGATGTCAGAATTTATACCTTTTTCTGTTAAGAATTTTTCAAGAATTACCGGGTAAGAAGTGGCAATTGCTTTGCCGTTTAGTTCGTCTAAATGCTGTATATCGCTTGTAGCCTGTACAGCGATTTTTAGCGTGCATTTTCCGAAGCCTAATTTCTGTAGATAGCTGACCTCAGCCCTGGTTTCTACAATAACATTTTCTCCAACAATTCCGAGATCAGCAATGCCGTCCTGAACATATTCAGGGATGTCGTCATCACGAAGGAAAAGGATCTCTAGCGGGAAGTTTGTTACAGTTGAAATAAGGGAACTTTTATAGTTCTCAAATGAGAGACCACAGTTCTTAAGAATTTCTACAGATTTTTCGTTTAACCTACCCGATTTCTGGATAGCAATTTTAAGTGTTTTCAAAGTATTGAATATAGAATGAACAAGAAATAATTTTACGGAAAAATAGTTTTGAAGTACAAAACAAACATATATCATCGCCTATCGGCGATGGTGCAAATGTAAGTGATGGTTCAAAGTTAATTTCATATATTTATTTCTGCCAATATCAATGCTTTAGCTGACTAGCGTTGGCAAATATAGTGTTTGAAACCGTAAAACAAAAAATAATGGCATTTAATTTGCCTTTATGCTGTTTATATATTGCAATCGGGCTATTTTTGTACTAAAACATAATGCATTGAAAAACTTCCGCTTTCTAATTATTCCCTTTGTATTAGGTATTTCTGCTTGTGGCTGGTTTAAATCTCCACCCGAAATAGGGAAAGTGTTAGCCGAACACTTCAAAAATAAAATTTACAAAGATTTCGATACAGCAGCCTACGACAGTGTTTTTGTCCAAACGATCAATGCTCTTTCTCCAGGTTTTATCAATCCGAAAACCATTAAAGCCTTTTACGCTGCAAATAACGATGCACCCGAATTGGTTACTAAATTTTACACTAATGGAGATTTGGATTCTCTGAACACTTACCTTGCAAATAGTACAGTTCATGGTCTTAATCCTAAAGTTTTTAATACAGAAGAAATAAAAGATCTGTTAAGCCAGCTTGGTGAAAATAAGTTTAAAAGAGTAGAGGATAGCTATCCAGTGATTGCCAGGCTTGAAATTTTAAGTGCCAATGCCTATTTAAACTATACCAATTTCCTGAAGTACGGGGTGGTCAATCCGAGAAACATTTTTTCCAGATATTACATCAAAGTGAAACGTCCGGACAGTGCCGGAATGTTAAGGCTTTTATCAACTGATCATTTGCTGGATTCCTTAAAATCTGCACAGCCAAAATCTCCACAATATAAGGCTTTGCAAACTGCTTATCTGAGTACAGATGTAGCCATTGAAAAACGAATTTTGTTATTGAATATGGAAAGGTTTCGCTGGCAGATGCCGGCAACCGGAACTAGTTATGTTCAGGTGAATATTCCTGATTTTAAACTCACCTGGTTTGATGCTCAGGATACCGTAATCAGTATGAAAGTTTGTGTTGGGGGGAGACGAGAAAGTGCATATGATGAGAAACTAAAAGCTTTTGCAAAATCCGGCAATCTCGATGACAAACCAAAGAACCATGAGACACCTTTGCTGTTCAGTAAAATCAATTCTATTCAGGCAAATCCAATCTGGAATATTCCTGTAAGTATTGCACAAAGCGAGATTTATTGGATGGCAAGGAAAGATCCATATTATCTTTCGAACAGCAACATTAAAGTTTATTACAAGGACAAGTTGATCGGCGAGCCTGATACCATAAACTGGAATAAATATTCGAGGGAAAAACTGCCTTTTAAATTTAAACAAGGCTCGGGCGGTGGAAATGCTTTAGGTAAATTTAAATTTATTTTCGATAATAGTTCGAGCATTTATCTGCACGATACAAATAATAAAAATGGCTTTAATTTGAGCAACCGCGCTATCAGTCATGGTTGCGTGCGTATTGAAAAACCATTGGAGTTTGCGGAGAAACTGGTAGGCGATACTTACACTTATGATAAGCTAAGAGCCGAGGTTGATTTGCCTCCGGTTGACAGCACGCATAACAGGTGGTACAAGAAACGAATGGCGGCAAAAGCTGATACTTCAAAAACTTTCCAATTGAAGCCGGCATGGTTTTCTCCAAAAAAAGATGTTCCGCTGCTCATTACTTATTTCACTGCCTGGTCTGAGAATAATAAGGTAGAATTTCGTCCTGATGTTTATGAAATGGACGAGAAGCTGTGGAAGGCGATGAAAAAATTCAGATAGAAGCTGTAGATTTGCCGGATGCAAAGTACCTCCCAGTTCAACCATCAGGCCGACATTGTGAATTCAGCCATCAGGTTTATCAGCTCATGGTTTAAGCAATCAAAGTCGATTATTAACGAATTGAACGATTTCTTTATCCTCCCAAAAGGTAAGGTGTTTGCTAAAGACGTTGTAATTGGCCGTTTGAAAGGTATTTTTGGTCAGGCTGATGAATATGTTGGTGGTAGATACGATATAATCGATGTGAACTTCGAATTGCTCGATGGTGGAAAGGGAATGGGTTTCGTTGAAGGTGTAGCGGGTTTCAGAGCAGTACTAAAAACGGAATCTAAAATCATCAGCGGTCCATTCAAGCTTTATTTTGCACTTAATAACGGCGAGTGGAAGATTGTGAATATTGAATTCCCGGGTTTCAGTTTTTAATCTTTCTAAGCTTCTATCTTCATTTCTGAAAAGCTGATTTTGCTCCCTGTTTGATGCAACATGGTTTTATTACACTTGTAATTCGCAGCTTTCCATAATTTTTCTATCTTTGGTTTTTAATGAATTTCCTTTATCCGGGCTTTCTTTTCGCACTAATATCGGTCGCTATCCCGGTTGTTATTCATTTATTCAATTTCCGGAAATTTAAAAAAGTTTATTTCTCAAACGTTCAGCTTCTAAAAGAGGTAGAACAACAAAACTCATCAAAAGAGAAACTTAAAAATTTGCTTATTCTGGCTTCCAGAATACTGGCAATCATCTTTTTGGTATTTGCTTTCGCACAACCCTATATTCCACTATCCGATCAGAAAACGGTTTCTTTGAATAATGCTGTAAGTATCTATATCGATAATTCTTACAGCATGGAGGCCATCAACAAAGATGGCAATTTATTAGATGAAGGCAGGCGCAGGGCAAAAGAACTGGTTAACGGTTTTGGAATTAACGATCGTTTCCAGCTTTTAACCAATGATTTCGAGGGCCGGCATCAGCGTTTGTTAAGTAAAGATGAGTTTCTCAAAGCACTTGAAGATGTCAGAATATCTTCGACACAAAGAAACCTTCAGCAAATATTAAACCGTCAGGCAAACGTGTTAACAGCATCCGCCAACAAATATAGTTTTCTGATTTCCGATTTTCAACAAAATATCTCTACCGGAAAAAAACTCGAAACGAAAGCTGATATCCAATATGCACTTTTGAAACTAAATGCGACTGCCTTACCAAATGTTGCGGTAGATAGTGTGTGGATGCTTTCGCCAAATCACCAATCCGGTGCAAACGAAAAACTGGTGGTACGTTTTAAAAACTATTCAGAGGAAGAGGCAAAAAACATCCCCGTAAAACTGATTGTTAACAATCAGCAGAAGGGTTTTAGTACAGTAACTATACCTGCGGGGAAAATCTTATCAGATACTTTAAGCTTCTCCGGATTAAAAGCAGGCTGGCAAAAAGGTATTGTTACCATTAAAGATTTTCCGGTAACCTTTGATGATACATTGTCATTCGCATTCAAAGTAGACGCCAGTATGTCGGTTTTAAATATTAATGGTGCAAACGGAGGCGGTTACATTAAAGCACTTTATGCTGCCGACAATTACTATAAACTAATAGAAAATACGGAAAGTAACATTAATTACAGCGCTTTTCCCAATTTTGGTTTAATCGTATTAAATGGCTTGAAAAATCCTTCAAGCGGATTGGCCCAGCAGTTGAAAAGCTATCTAAAGGCTGGAGGAAAGGTCGTTATTTTTCCAGATCTTGATGCCGATATTCAAAGTTATAATACTTTCTTAAGGGGCTTATCACTCCCGGTCATAGAGCGTTTAGATAAAACGGTAACCAGGGTTGAGCAGATTGACCTGCAAAACGAGGTCTTTAAATCTGTATTTGAGGAAGTTCCTAAAAACCTCGACCTCCCTGATGTCAGCCAGCACTTCACTTTTGCTGAAACCAATTCGGTAAATAAAGAGTCCCTTTTGTCTTTGCCGGGCGGTAAATTATTTTTTGCCAGGTTTGGCATTGGTAACGGATCAGTTTATCTATCTGCAACAGGACTTAACCCCGCCTATGGTAATATTGCGCGGCACCCCCTTTTCGTTCCTCTGATGTATCAGGTAGCTTTAAATGCAGGAAACGAAAATGCATTTTATTATAATTTAGGATACGATAATGCTCTAGCGAGCTCAAAGATTACCCTAGGGAGAAATCAAACTTTGAAGCTAAGTGCGAACGCCTTTGAGGCCATTCCGGAAATCCGGCAGGCTGATGGGAAAACTTTTGTGTACGTAGCCGATCAGGTTAAGCAGACTGGCTTTTACAATCTAACGCTTGCCGATTCACTAATCAATGTTTATGCCTTTAATAGTGGCAGAAGCGAGTCGGATATGCATTACCTGAGTAAAAATGAGCTGAGCAATCTTGCAGAAAGAAGTAACCTGAAAATATTTGATGCAGATAAAGATGCGGTGAAATTAACTTCTGGTACCAATAAAATCGGACAAACTTTATGGAAACTTTGTCTAATTTTGTCACTGATTTTTATTGCAGCAGAAATTTTGCTCATCCGATTTTTTAACAACCCTAAAAAAACAATATGAATCTCCTAGTTAAAAATGTAACCATTACCGATCCGCAAAGCAGTTTTAATAAACAACTATGCGATGTCAGGATAGTTGATGGTAAAATTCAAAGCATAGGAAAAATTACTCCTGAAGTAGATGAAAAACTTTTCGACGCTCAGGGAGCTTTTCTAACACCAGGTTTTTTCGACCTGAACTGTGTTGCCGGCGATCCGGGATTCGAAACCAAAGAAGATATTCGAACGCTAACCCAAACCGCCAGAGCAGGAGGTTTTACAGGTTTGGCCCTTTTGCCACAAACCAGCCCGGTAGTTCAATCAAAATCACAGGTGGAGTATATCATCAATAAAGGTAAAAATAACCTGGTTGATGTATATCCGGTTGGCGCAATCAGTCAGAATCGTGAAGCCAAAGAAATTGCAGAGTTATTTGATATGCAACAGGCCGGAGCGATTGCTTTTTCTGACGGTGACAGGGCATTGCAGGACGATGGCTTTATGAGCCGGGCATTGCAATACGCAAAAGGCTTACAAGCCTTGCTGATGGTTTATCCGGAAAATAAGTCTATTGCCGGTAAGTCACAGATCAATGAGAGTAAAAATTCTGTGCTTTTGGGTATGAAGGGGTTACCTGCTTTAGCTGAAGAAATGCATATTGCCCGTGATATTTTTCTGGCATCGTACAATGAAACTAAAATTCACATCAGCAACATCTCAACAGCGGGTTCGGTTGCTTTAATCCGCAAGGCGAAAAAAGATGGCGTTCAGATTTCCTGCGATGTTACCGCTCATCACCTGGTTTTTACCGAAGAACTCTTATCCGACTTTGACAGCAACTATAAAGTGAAACCGCCACTGCGGGGCAAATCTGATGTGAAAGCATTAATAGCCGGTTTGAAAGACGGAACGATCGATGCCATTACTTCACAACACCGTCCTGAAGAAATTGAATTTAAAAACGTGGAGTTTGAGATTGCACATTATGGAATTATCGCGCTGCAGACGGTTCTTCCTTTGTTAATAAAGGCGGGACTGGACGCCGGATTAATTGCAGAGAAGTTATCAATAAACCCACGTAAATTACTAAATTTAACTATCCCCGTTGTGGAGGAAGGTGCGGTAGCAAACTTTACAATCTTTAACACGAGTGACAAATGGTTGTATAATGCTTCCAGTAACCTTTCCAAATCAGCAAATAATCCGCTGTTAGGAACTGAACTTACGGGAAAAGTGATCTTAGTTTATAATAATAATCAATACCAGGAAAATTAAAAGTGACAAGCTATTCCAGATCCACTACCTGACATTGGATACCTGATACTCATTACTGGATACTCGCTACTTAATACAAAAACTTGATACGATAAAAACATGGATAATAGAGTAAAAAAAGCGCTTGTCGCTTCACTAAACAAATATGCTGAGGTTTCTGAAATAAACGTTGAAGGCTTCGAAACGGAGTTGATCGCAGCTTTCGAGCTTGACGTTAACTTTTTAGATAAAGCAACGGCTTTTGACGCTGTTTTTGACTCCCATTCCAGCTTTGAAGCATTACGGGAAATTTTCTTCGACCTACTCATGGTGAATTTCTTTAGCAGCGATGTTCAAAAGCTGGAAGATGATTACCTGGAAAGCGATGAGTGGGCCAATATTGAAGAAGAGACCATCGAGCGCGGCTCAGAATTGCTGAACCTTTTGCTATATATTAAAGAATGCAAAGATGAGGATATTGAGCCTGAACTTGGCGATTTCCTGAAAGAGTTTTTGCTAGTGGAAGATGATGAATTTCAAGATGAATTTGAAATTTATGAGGAAATGATCAGCAATCAAAATTTAGCAGAAACCAGTGTAGAAAATATCTGTAAAGCGGCAAAGGGTTTGAATATTAGTGAGGAACTACAAGAGCTTTTTGTCCCGTTTATGGTGTTCTTTCTTGATGTGGAAGGTAGTGCAACTACCACAAAAGAATTAATTCAGTTTAGCAGTAACAAAGCCTTCGATGCTGCATCTTATACTTTGATTACCACAATCAATAACTAAATTAAACATATATGGACAAAAGTGCTCAAATTTCCCAGCTATCACTAAAATACGGCTTTATCCTCGCAGCCGTTTCAATAGTTGTATCGCTTACATTACATTTTATCAACCCTGTACTTGTGTACACGAGCTTTGCGGCTCAAATTGGAATTTTCGTCTTATTTATAGCCCTACTGGTAGTTTCAGGGATTAACATCAGAAAAGAAATCGGCGGCTATTGGACTTTTGGTGAAGCCTTCAAAGCTTTTTTGATCATCTCATTGATACTTGCAATAACGGCAACACTATATAATGTTATTTTAATGAAATTTATCGATCCGGATCTTCCGGCGAAAGCTGCTGCGGCCATCGAAGATGCGCAAAGAGCCATGATGGCTAAGTTTGGTTTAGGTAATGAAGAAATTGACGAAGCTTTGGCGAAATCAGGTAATATGCAGGAAAAGCTTGAGCCTACCTTCAAAAATATTCTAACCAGCTTTGGTGTTTCAATTGCTATGTATGGTGTTCTCTCACTAATTTTGTCTGCAATTCTAAAGAAAAAACAGCCAGAAAGTTTAAGTACATTCCCTAAAGAAGCTTAATTAGCAATTACAAAATTTCGAACGTGCAGGTTTTATCATTTAATTTGATGAAATTTGCACGTTTTATTTTAAAGAGTTTTGCTGACAGGACTTAGGTTCTGATACCAGATGCTCGAATCTTGATACTCATAAATGGATATATCAGTTGTAGTACCTTTGTTTAACGAAGACGAATCTTTACCTGAATTAACGGCATGGATCGATAAAGTAATGGTTGAAAATAGCTTTACTTATGAAGTTATTTTGGTTGATGATGGTAGCACGGATAAATCATGGGATGTTATCGAAGCGCTTCGGGCAAACAATCCTGCAATTAAAGGAATCAAATTCAGAAGAAATTATGGTAAATCTGCAGCCTTAAATGTAGGCTTCGAGGCAACCCAGGGCGACGTAGTGATTACCATGGACGCTGATCTGCAGGATAGTCCTGATGAAATCCCCGAACTGTACAGAAGAATTAAAGATGAAAAACTGGATTTAGTTTCAGGTTGGAAAAAGAAACGCTACGATCCGATCACTAAAACAATACCTACTAAACTGTTCAATGCTGCAACCCGTAAAATGAGCGGCATAGAGCTGAATGACTTTAACTGTGGTTTAAAAGCGTACCGCTGCGATGTGGTTAAAACCATTGAGGTATATGGCGAAATGCACCGTTATATTCCGGTTATAGCAAAATGGGCAGGCTTTAGTAAAATTGCAGAGCAGGTTGTAGAGCATCGTGCCCGTAAATATGGTACCACTAAGTTTGGTTTCAGCCGTTTTATTAATGGCTTTTTAGATCTGCTGTCCATTTTCTTTGTAGGTAAATTTGGAAAACGCCCGATGCATTTTTTTGGCTCACTGGGCGTTTTAAGTTTCTTTATCGGCATTATCATGTCGCTTTATATTTTAATAGAAAAGAAAATCCTGATCTGGCAAGGCCTGGCTTATCGCGATGTCACCCAGCAACCCTTATTTTATTTATCATTAGTGGCTATTGTAGTTGGCTCCCAAATGTTTCTTGCCGGATTTATTGCCGAACTTTTATCCCGTAATGCACCAGAAAGAAACCAATACCTGATAGAAAAGGAACTAAAATAAAATGTTTTTCTCAATCATCATACCGCTTTACAATCGTCCGCAGGAAATAGACGAGCTTTTATATACCCTTACCAAACAAACCTATTTGCAGTTTGAGGTTCTGGTTATTGAAGATGGCTCTAAACTTGATGCGAAGGCAATTGTTGAGTCCTATCAGGATAAGCTCGATATTAAATACTATTTCAAAGAAAATGCTGGTCAGGGTTTTGCACGGAATTATGCCTTCGAAAGGGCAACCGGAGACTACTTCATCATTTTCGACTCTGATATTCTCGTGCCGCCGGATTACCTGGAGATTGTTAAAAACTACCTCTTCGAACATCATTTAGATGCTTACGGCGGTCCCGATGCGGCGCATGATAGCTTTACTCCCGTACAGAAAGCCATTAGCTACGCAATGACATCACCGTTTACTACCGGCGGAATTCGTGGCAACAAAAAACATGTAGGCCAGTTTCATCCGCGGAGTTTCAATATGGGGATTTCCCGTCAGGCTTACGAAAAAGTAGGAGGCTTTATCCTTACCCGCTTGGGTGAAGATATCGAGTACAGCATCCGTATTCACGAAAATGGTTTCAAAATTGGATTAATACCAAATGCGAAGGTTTATCATAAAAGACGCACAAGCTTTAGTCAGTTTTATAAACAACTGCATTTCTTCGGCAGGGCAAGAATTAATATTTATAAACATTTCCCCAAAGAGTTAAAACTGGTCCATTTCTTCCCTGCAATGTTTACCCTGGGCCTTGGATTTACCATATTGTGTAACTTTATTTATCCGCCACTAGCCTATGTTTGCAATTTCTTTCTGTTGGTTTACTTTATGTTGATATTTTTTCACGCATGGTTTGTAAATAAATCTTTAAAAGTTGCATTTTTGAGCATTATATCTTCCTTCATCCAATTAACTGCCTATGGTTTAGGATTTATACAGGATTTATTTAAAAGAGTGGTATTCAAACAACAATGATTAATTATTTAAAAGAAAGTACATTCGCCGTTAACGATGTCATTCAGAAGGCATGGAGCATCACCAGAAAACATTATTTTTCTATTGCTACCCTATGCTTTTTAATGTTCATTACAGCCAGCGCATCTAGTTTAATGGCCTTTTTTATTAAAGACGTAAGCAAGGCACTCAGTTTTGTAATGGCAATTGTTTTCGTGTTTTTGTATTTCACCATTAATCTTTCTTTGTTTAAATACATTTTTCACCTGATGGATGATGAGGAGCATGATGTTAAAATTGTTGATACCTTGCCAACCCGACAACAGATTATAAGATTCTTAATTGCAACGCTATATTTCATTGGCTGTATTTTATTCATTGGCCTGATTTTGTTTCCGGTGTTATATGTATTAGACCCGTTTTTGAGGTATCTGGTCCAAATTGGCTGGGTAAGCAGCTTCAGGGAAACAGGCGTCATCATTACTCAGGTGGCAGTGGGGATTGCAATTCTGGCCTTATTTATTACCTGGCTGAGAATTTCTTTTTTTCCATTTTTTATTATCGATAAAAATGCTGCCCCTTTCGAATCCATCAAATTAAGTTTAGCGATTACAAAAGGTAACTTTACAAAAATTTTATTGCTGTTGTTGGTTCTGGGTGGAGGCTATTTGATTTACTTACTGTTTAACCTGCTACACTGGCCGTTTGTAGCGTTCATCGTCAATATTTTAAGCTCATTTATTATTGTTCCTTTGTCCAGTGTTGCTTTAACGGTTGCCTATCGCAAAATTGCAGGCGAATATAAAGGTGATGAGCATCCGGATATTTTGCATAACATCGTTTAGAATCACGGTTATTCACCATTCAATTATCAAATCTTAAAGTATGGGGTTAAAAGCGGCATTAAGTAAGCCTTTTGCAGCATTTGCTGTTTGGAAGATTAATAAATGGAAAAAAAATGCTGTTGGTGCTCAACACAAAATACTTCAGCAACTCATCGCAGAGGCAAGAAATACAGCTTTCGGAAAAGACCACCATTTCGGAGAAATAAAAAGCTACACAGATTTTAAGAAACAGGTGCCCGTTCAGGATTATGAAGGTTTGAAGCCTTACGTAGACAGGGTGGTGGCCGGTGAGGCCGACGTATTGTGGAAAGGTAAACCCCTGTACTTTGCCAAAACATCAGGAACAACTTCCGGCGTAAAGTACATCCCACTTTCCAGGGAGTCGATGCCCGAGCACATTAAGGCTGCAAGAAATGCCATTTTAACCTATATTCATGAAACCGGAAAGGCTGATTTTGTAAACGGCAAGATGATTTTCCTGCAGGGGAGCCCGGTATTGACCGTGAAACACGGGATCAATATTGGCCGCTTATCTGGAATTGTTGCACACCATGTTCCCGCTTATTTGCAGAAAAACCGTTTGCCATCCTACCCAACTAATATTATCGAAGACTGGGAGCAAAAGGTTGATGCCATTGTTGAGGAAACGATCGATGAAGATATGACCCTCATTTCTGGTATTCCACCATGGGTGCAGATGTATTTCGATAAGCTTTCGGAGAAAAGCGGAGGTGCGAAGATTGCATCGATCTTCAGGAATTTTAGCCTGTTTATCTATGGGGGCGTAAACTTTGAACCCTACAGAGCAAAAATAGAACAGAGTATCGGGAAGAAAATTGATTCCATAGAAACCTATCCTGCATCCGAGGGTTTCATTGCTTACCAGGATTCGCAAAAGGAAAAGGGCTTGCTTCTTTTAGCAGATGCCGGCATTTTTTACGAATTTATTCCTGCTGATGAATATTACAATGAAAATCCAACCCGTTTATCTTTGGCCGGGATTGAATTAGATATCAATTATGCACTTATATTAAATACAAATGCAGGTTTGTGGGGATACAGTATTGGCGATACCGTTAAATTTGTTTCTAAAAATCCTTATAAAATTGTAGTAACCGGCAGGATCAAGCACTTTATTTCGGCATTTGGTGAACATGTTATCGGCGAAGAAGTAGAACATGCCCTGCTGAGTGTGGCCAATGAAGAGCAGGTAGAAATTACCGAGTTTACGGTTGCGCCACAGGTAAACCCTAAGGCAGGTGAGTTGCCTTACCACGAATGGTTTGTGGAGTTTTCTTCGGCACCCAAAGATATGGCAACTTTCAGCAAAAAGGTAGATCAGGCTTTGCAGAAGAAAAATATTTATTACTTTGACCTCATTGAGGGAAACATCCTTCAGCCTCTTGTGATCCGGTTGCTGCAAAAAGATGCTTTCGTAAACTATATGAAAAGCGAAGGGAAATTAGGCGGGCAGAATAAAGTGCCAAGATTGAGTAACGACCGGAAACTGGCCGATGGCCTTGAACCGTATATGATTTAAATAGAGAATCAAAAGAAAACATTGACAAAACAACATAAAAATATAACCATTCTCGGCTCTACCGGCAGTATAGGTACCCAGGCGCTCGAGGTTGTGCGCGATAACCCCGACATTTTTAAAGTGTCTGTGTTATCGGCCTTAAAAAATTCCGAGTTATTGATACAACAAGCCAGAGCATTTAAACCTGAGGTTGTTGTCATCTGCGATGAAAGCCAGTATGCTTATGTAAAAGAATCCCTCTCGCCCTTGGCGATTAAAGTATTAGCTGGTGAGCAGGCGTTGACAGAGGTTGCGGCCTATCCTGATAGCGACATTGTGCTCACTGCCCTGATGGGATCGGTTGGCTTAAAACCAACCATTGCAGCAATCAAAGCAGGAAAAGATATTGCACTGGCCAATAAGGAAACCTTGGTGGTAGCAGGCGGATACATTACCCGCCTGGCTGCCGAATATCAGGTAAAGATTCTTCCTGTCGATTCTGAACACTCTGCTATTTTTCAATGCCTGGTGGGTGAAACGCAAAACGAGATCGAAAAAATTTACCTGACCGCATCCGGCGGCCCTTTTCTGGGCAAAAGCCGGGAATTTCTCTCAACAGTAAAAAAAGAGCAGGCTTTAAAACACCCTAACTGGGTAATGGGGGCTAAAATTACCATCGACTCTGCCTCTTTGATGAATAAAGGCCTGGAAGTCATTGAAGCTAAATGGCTTTTTAATCTCGATGTAGATCAGATCGACGTAATTGTTCACCCGCAGTCTATCATCCACTCAATTGTACAGTTTACAGACGGATCGATGAAAGCGCAAATGGGTGTGCCCGATATGAAATTGCCTATTCAGTACGCACTGAATTATCCCGACAGGCTAAAAAACGATTTTAAACGTTTTAATTTTCTGGATTATCCAAACTTCAGCTTTCAGCAGGCCGATATGCAAACCTTTAAAAACCTGGATTTAGCATTCAGTTCTTTGCGAAAAGGCGGCAATATGCCCTGTATTTTAAACGCAGCGAATGAGGTAGTAGTAGAATCATTTTTGAAAGACAAAATAGGTTTCCTGCAAATGAGCGATGTAATTGAACGGTGTATGGATGAAATCAAATTCATAGAACACCCGCAATTAGACGATTATTTAGAAACTGACAAACATAGCCGTATCTTAGCCGGCGAATTGGTAACAAAAAGTATAGTTTAACATCTAACATAAAAATATTAGAATAGAATATGAATGGATTGATTATGGCGGGGCAGCTGCTGCTTGGATTGTCTTTATTGGTTATCTTACACGAATTAGGACATTTTCTGGCAGCCAGGGCATTTGGTATTAAAGTAGAAAAATTTTATTTGTTTTTTGATGCCTGGGGTTTTAAACTTTTTAGCTTTAAAAGAGGCGATGTTGAATATGGTGTGGGATGGTTACCATTGGGTGGCTATGTGAAAATTGCCGGAATGATCGATGAAAGTATGGATACTGAGCAAATGGCTCAGCCTGCTCAGTCCTGGGAATTTCGCTCAAAACCAGCATGGCAACGTTTAATCGTGATGCTTGGCGGTATTATCGTTAACGTTATTGTAGGGGTCATCATCTTCTGGATGCTTACTTTCAAATACGGGCAGAACTACACCGTTAATGGTAAACTGACTGATGGTATTTCTGTAGGAAACATTGGTAAAGAGATTGGATTGAAAAACGGGGATAGGATTTTAGCGATAAACGGAAATAAACTGATCCGTTTCGAAGATGCTATTTCTAGCAAAGTTTTGTTTGATGGTGCCCAGCTGACTATTTTGCGTGGCAACCAAACCCTTTATGTTTCCGTACCTGATACCATATTAAACAAAATCTCTAAAAACGAAAAAGATAACTTTATTGCGCCCAGGTACCGGATGCAAAGCATAGAAAAAGTTGTAGTACCCGATCCGTCTGTGGATGAGCAATCTTTTATCGGTAAAATTTTAGATAAATTATTCGGACGGAAGTTCGAGAAGCCATTATATCCGGCCTATAGTGCGGGTATCAAACCTGGGGATAGTATTTTGACCGTTAACGGCAAGCCTGTCACATTCTTTGATCAGTTTAAAGATGAGGTTTCAGCTAATAAAAATAAAAAGGTAACGATCGTAGCTTTACGTAAAGGGAAGGAAATCACCTTTAATCCAATCGTGAATACCGATGGAACGATCGGTGTTGGCCCTAACTTTAAAATGCCGGAGAGTGCCCATATCGATTACGGATTTGCCGAATCACTTCCTATTGGTGCCAACATGGCCTGGAGCACCTTCCTGGATAATGCCAAGGGTATTGGCAAAATGATTACCGGTAAATTGAGTGCACGTAACATCAGCAGTCCGGTAGGTATTGCCAAGGCTTATGGCAGCAACTTCGACTGGGTTAAATTCTGGACTTTAACCGGATTAATTTCAATGGCACTTGCATTTATGAACTTATTGCCTATACCAGGTTTGGACGGGGGACACGTCGTGTTCCTGCTCATCGAGATGGTTCAACGCAAACCAGTGAGCGAAAAAGTACTGGAGCGCGCTCAAATTGTGGGCTTTGTGATCCTGATTTGTTTAATGGTGTTTGCTTTTGGTAATGATATTTTAAAATCTTTCGGTAAGTAAAACCAATTTGATAATATTGCCGCAGATGCAGAGGTTAATCGTTAACCTGTGCATCTGCGGCTTTTTTAATTTATAATATCATGAGCGAACAAACAAACCAGCCTGATTATTTCGAATTCTACGAATTACCAATATCATTTAATCCTGATCAGGCGGCAATCAAAACCAAATTCTATGCCTTAAGCAAGTTATACCACCCTGATTTCTATGCAAACGAAAGTGAGGATAAGCAAGATGAAGTACTGGCCCTTTCCACATTGAACAATAAAGCTTACCAGACATTAAGTAATCACAAGAAGCGCTTGAGGTATGTATTAACGCTTAAGGGGATCGTTGAAACAGATGAAGGCTATCAGTTGCCACAATCGTTTTTAATGGAAATGATGGACGTTAACGAGGCGCTAATGGATTTGCAGTTTGAACCTGATGCTGACAAACTAAAAGAAGTAAGTAAAGCTGTTGAAGACATTGAGCGCGATCTTGCTGCGGAAATGAAGGGACTTACAGATCAGTTCGATGAAAATCCGGAAGCTTCGGAAACGTTGTTTCCAGCACTAAAAGATAATTTCTATCGTCAAAAATATATTGATCGTATCCGGGAGAAACTTCCACGCTAATGCCAAATCAGCAGGATACTTATAAGATGAATATTTTTTATAAATAAAAAAGCCTTAGATTTCTCTAAGGCTTTAATTCGTACCCGGAGCCGGAGTCGAACCGGCACGGTTTCCCACAGGTGTTTGAGACCAGCGCGTCTACCAATTCCGCCATCCGGGCATGTGTTGGACGGGGTTGCAAATGTAGATAACGAAAATGAAAAAGCAAAAAATATTTTCAAATAGTTCGTAACTGATTTATTGAGTGTTGTTTGCATTTTCCGGCCGCTCGTCTTTTAACTTCCTATCCACTACAAATGGCGCAAACGGAAGTAATGAAGCCAGAAAAATCAAAATGGCTTTACCAAATTTCCATTTCTGCTCCTGCCAGGCCATCACCAGGCAAGCGATATAGGCAATAAACAAAATCCCATGGAGCCAGCCGGTATATTTAACTACCTCTTTATAATGGAAAATGTATTTTATCGGCATGGCAATAAATAACAGCAGCAAATAAGAAATGCCTTCTGCAACAGCAACTTTGCGAAAAATGGAAAGAGAACTCATGAATCTGATTTTTTCCGAAAGTAAGTTAAAGCTGCCGCTGGACAAAAACTAAATCATGATTTTACACTTTCCTGTTTAATTTCGATAATTGTTCAATTAACCCGCTAATTTCTTTCATGTATCCGGGTAGTATCGATCATCTTGATGCCCACCACCAGCAATATGTATGGATTAATCCGGATAGCATGCCGAAAAAGCATAGCTAAATACTCGGAATACAATACCCTGCACTTAAATACTTTCCCTTATCTTTGCCCTAAATTCAATATTTCAAGACAGTGATTAATGTAAACAACATCTCCGTTTCATTCGGCGGAACCACGCTCTTCAGCGATGTAACCTTTTCGATTAACGAGAATGATAAGATAGCCCTGATGGGTAAGAACGGTGCGGGAAAATCTACCATCCTTAAAATTATTGCGGATGTAGCCAAGCCAACTTCAGGAAATGTAACTGGTCCCAAAGATGCAGTGATAGCCTATTTGCCACAACATTTGCTTACTCACGATAAGGCTACCGTTTTCGAAGAAGCCATGAAGGCTTTTGAAGAGGTTAACCAGATGCAGAAAGAGCTCGACGAATTAAATGAGCAGCTTACTATCCGTACTGATTATGAAAGCGATGATTACATGAAGCTCATCGAACGGGTATCAGAGCTGAGTGAAACATTTTACTCGATCGAAGAAACCAATTACGATGCTGAAGTTGAAAAAGTGCTGAAAGGCCTGGGTTTCGAACGTAAAGACTTTACCCGCCAAACTTCTGAATTTTCAGGTGGATGGCGCATGCGCATCGAGCTGGCAAAAATCCTGTTAAAAAAACCTGATTTAATTTTACTGGATGAGCCTACCAACCACATGGATATTGAAAGTATTCAATGGCTGGAAGATTTTCTGGTCAATTCAGCAAAAGCAGTAATGGTAATCTCACACGATCGTGCCTTTGTTGATAACATTACCAACCGGACTATTGAAGTTACCATGGGCCGGATTTACGATTATAAAGCGAAGTATACCCATTATTTGCAGCTGAGGGCTGAACGCCGTATACACCAGCTCAAAGCTTACGAAGAGCAGCAACGGTTCATTGCCGATAACCAGGAGTTTATCGATCGTTTCAGGGGTACCTATTCCAAAACCCTCCAGGTACAGTCGCGCGTAAAGATGCTTGAGAAACTCGAGGTTATTGAAATCGATGAAGTAGACACTTCGGCATTGCGATTGAAGTTTCCTCCTTCACCGCGCTCCGGGCAGTATCCGGTAATGGTAGAAGAGCTGACCAAAACTTATGGCGATCATACCGTATTTCAAAAAGCATCTATGGTTATTGAGAGAGGGGAGAAGGTTGCTTTTGTAGGTAAAAACGGCGAAGGTAAATCAACCATGATTAAAGCCATTATGAACGAAATTGACTTTGAAGGAAGTTTAAAAGTAGGGCATAATGCCAAAATCGGCTACTTCGCCCAGAATCAGGCTGCTTTGCTGGATGAAAACCTGACCGTATTCGAAACGATTGATCAGATTCCGTTAAGCGACAATACTATCAAAATAAAAGATCTTCTTGGTGCTTTCATGTTTAGTGGTGACGATACTACTAAAAAAGTTAAAGTGCTTTCAGGAGGAGAAAAAACGCGTTTAGCCATGATTAAATTATTGCTTGAACCGGTTAATGTTTTGATCCTCGATGAGCCCACCAACCATCTGGACATGAAAACCAAAGATATCATCAAAGATGCCTTAAAAGATTTTGATGGTACCCTAATTCTGGTATCGCACGACAGGGACTTCCTCGACGGTCTGGTACAGAAGGTGTTTGAATTTGGAAACAAGCGGGTTCGCGAACATTTTGAAGACATCAAAGGGTTTCTGGCTTATAAGAAAATGGACAACCTGAAAGAAATTGAACAAAATTAATGAGGTCTTTTTAAAGTATAGCCCTTCAGTAATTCTAAAAAACCTTCGGTGAAACCGAAGGTTTTTTAGATTAAATGGGTCATTCTCCATAAGAATGGCCGGACCTTGAGAGTTTGTAAAATGCTGCAGGCGGCGGTTAATCATTCCGCTCCGTGAAGTTCGCAGTTTTAAGTTTGCTCACATTTTTCTGTTCAATGGCTTTGCCGGCATAGGTTGGTTTGTTCCGTCCCCAAATCACCTGGCTGTTAGATACATTGATATTCCCGGTGTTCTCAAAATAGAACCCTGCAATCGGGCTTTTAATCAGCCCTTCTACATTACTGGGTCTTCGATCGTAAATCCCACCCATTTCTGTTGTGCTTTTATTCATGAAAACACTTACCTGATCGAACTCGATGTTGCTGATTTTTTCAGGTGATTCTCCGCTGATGTAAACTCCTCCTTCTCCTGTACAACGGATGTTGCTGAAATATATATTTTTAACCGCGCCTACAAAACCCTTCGTTTGTCCTTTTGGTAAACGCCAGCCCGCATCTTTATTATTGGCAGTTGCCCTCGGGTAAGCGGTAATGTAAATCGGCTCAGATTTACCCCACCAAACATCCGAAAATAGTTTCGATTCAATAATCAGGTTAGAGAAGATGACCTCGCTCACTGTTCCCTCATCACGGTTTTGTATACCTATGCCACGGTTACTCTTACGGATATTGCAGTTATTGATCAGTACATTACTGATTCTGTCCATATTTTCCGACCCGATTTTGATGGCACATGAGCTTGATGTCATTGTACAGTTACTCACCACAATATTTTCACAGGCACCATATTCCTCAAATTCACGGCGGTTTTTCAGGCAAATGCAGTCGTCACCCGATTCAATATAACAATTGGTGATCCTCACATTTTTACTATGGTCAAGATCAATCCCATCACTGTTCCTGATTTTAATACTGTTTAGTAAAGTGATATTGGCGATGGATACATCATTACAGCCAATCAGGTGAACAGTCCAGTAGGCAGAGTTTTGAAAAGTTACCCCTTCGATGTTCAGCTTGTTACATCCCTCCAATGTTAACAGGTGTGGTCGTGGATCAATGATATTGAATGGTTTAAGTACATACGAATCACTTAATTCTTCGCCCATAAATGAAATGCCGTTTCCATCAATTACACCGCCTCCGGTAATGCTTACCTGTTCCAGTTTTTTGCCCCCGATCCAGATGGTGCCTTCACCCTTATTATCCCTGAAAGCACTTTGTTTGTATATACTTTCGTCAGGGCTTGCCAGCAATTTAGCGCCCGATTCTACCCTGAATTCTACAAATGATTTCAGATTAAACGGGCCTGAGAGGTACACATGACCTGCAGGTAAAAGCACCTGTCCTCCGCCGGCAGCAGCGCAGGCATCTATGGCTTTTTGAATGGCCCTTGCATCATTGGTTTTGCCATCGCCTTTGGCACCGTAACGAATAATGTTATATTGCGCTCCGGCGGGCATACTAATCGTGATCAAAAGGGCAATGGCAATAAGGAATTTCATGTTGAATGTGTTGATGATGAAACTTGTTGTTATGAATTGATGAATCTACCAGAAAACCGTATAAAGTGCGGCAAGTATGCCACAGATCATTACTGAAGCCACCGCAAATGCCGGGGTAACCTTAAACATGCTTTTATCGATTTCGAGTCCCTGTTTATTGTCTTTGCTTTTCGGATCTGCGAGTGTGATTAACACCATCAGTACAATGATAATCACAAAAACCCACGACATTCGGTTCAGAAAGGGGATGGGTTCAATCCAGCCATTGGTTAATACAGGTAAAAATTTAAGGAGTATAGAGAGTGGGATGGTGAGCAAAGCTGCGGAAAGGGCTGCTTTCGAAGTGGTTCTTTTCCAAAAGAAACCGAGCAGGAAAATCGCAAATACACCCGGTGAAATAAAGCCAACATATTCCTAAATAAACTGATATACCTGATCAAAACTCCTTAAGGCCGGAGCAACTACTATAGCAATGAGTGAGGCCACAACTACGGCCCATCTGCCTACATTCACCAGCTTCCGTTCTGATGCAGCAGGGTTGAGGTATTTTTTGTAGATATCCAGTGTGAAAATAGTGGCAATGCTATTTGATTTCCCGGCAAGCGATGCAACAATAGCAGCGGTAAGCGCTGCAAAGGCCATCCCTTTAATGCCCGTGGGAAGCAGATTCATCAGCACAGGATAGGCATGATCCGGCTTAAGAACCCCGGCTGCGTCCAGCATTTCAGCCTGGAAATACCCCCTTTGATAAAGTACAAATGCTGCAATACCCGGAATCACTACCATCACCGGGATGAGCAATTTTAAGAATGCTGCAAATATCAATCCGTTCCGGCCGGTTTTCAAATCTGCCCCAAGGGCACGCTGAACAATGTATTGGTTACATCCCCAATAATTCAGGTTATTGATCCAAAGTCCCCCAACCAATACCGCAATACCCGGTAACTCATGGTAAAACTTGTCGCCTTTATTAAAAATCATATGAAAATGATCAGAAGCTTCAGTCCGGAGCAGGGGGAGAGCATCCAGTACCGTTTGGGTGTGTAGTTTCTCCGACACCAGTTTAAGCGCCATGTAGCAGGTAATTAATCCGCCAATAACCAGTACAACCACCTGTATCACATCCGTATAGCCAATCACCTTCATTCCTCCAAGGGTTATGATTGCAGAAAATATAGCGAGAAAAATGATGCAGGTACTAAAAGGGATTCCGGTAATGGTTTCTATGGCCACTGCACCTAAAAAGAATATGGAGGTGAGGTTTACAAAAACATATACCAATAACCAGAATACAGCCATTAAAGTACTTACCGTATTATTATACCGCCTTGATAAAAACTGCGGCATGGTGTATATGTGATTCTTGATGTAGATGGGGAGGAAGTAAACCGCAACAATAATCAGCGTTGCGGCAGCCATCCATTCATAACTGGCAATTGCAAGTCCCATAGCAAAACCAGATCCCGACATGCCGATAAAATGTTCTGCAGAGATATTGGAAGCAATAATAGATGCACCGATAGCCCACCAGGTTAAAGAACCTTCTGCCAGAAAATAGTCTTTAGTATCGGTTTTCTGTTGTTTTTTGCTGCGGTAAACCCAATAACCGTAAGCTGAAACGATAATAAAATAAATAAAGAATACAGTACAGTCAAGCCCTGATAAATGGTTCATAGAAAGGAATTATATTTGGTTCTTTTAAAAGTCCGAAAAAATCCCATAGTTAAAAGAATTAGCAGCTTATTTAATTACGTAAACGTTTTCGGGTAGCGGCTAAATGCCTGGATGTTTAACAGCCTGTAGAAGCCCGTTTAATGAGCACTGATTTTAGCACTACATCCCGCTCATCATCAATACCTTTTTTATTTAAAATTTTAAACAAACATTTGGCAGCTTCATTCCCGATTTCAAATGCGGGTTGCGTGATGGTGGTAAGCGAAGGATGGAGTAACCGGGCCGAGCTCATATTGGAGAAGCTTAAAATTTTTACATCTTCAGGGATATTTAGTTTCAGATCAATGCAAGCCGAGTACGCAGGAATGATAAATTCTTCAATTGAAGAAAAGAGTGCATCAGGTTGCTGATCTTGAAAAAGCTGTTTGATCTGCTTTAGGTTTACTTCCTCTTCGGGTTGGTATTTTACAATAAGTTCTTCTCTCGGTTCAAGTCCGTTCGCATGCAGTGCGTCAGTATATCCCATAAACCTTGCCCTTCCGGCAGGCAATTGATCCAGCCCATACAGGTAAGCAATTTTCTTACAACCACATTGAATCAAGTGCGTTGTTGCTTCAAACGATATTTGATAGTCATCGGTAGTCACCTTGAAGGTATCCAGGCTTTCATATACACGGTCGAAGAGCACCACAGGTATTTTCTTTACCAGCTCCCGGTAATACTCATCATTGTATTCATTGCTCGAAACGGAGGTCAGTATGCCATCTACTCTTCCATTCAGCAAGCTGTTGGTAAATGATTTTTCCATTTCCGTATCTTCATGCGTTTGATAGATGAGTACATGGTAGCCATATTGCCGGGCTATTTCTTCAATACCTTTAATGGCGAGCGAAAAAAAGTTATTGGCCACACATGGAATAATTACAGCGATGGTTTTGGTTTTATTGCTCCTTAAATTGCTGGCTGCAGGATTTGGGGTATAGTTAAGTGCTTTCGCCAGTGTCCATACACGGGTTTTGGTTTTTAAACTGATTTCGTAACTATCATTTAGCGCCTTAGAAACCGTTGCAATAGAGATGTTCAGCTCCTGCGCAAGTCTTTTAATATTAACTTCCCCCGACATTTTATAATTCTTAGTTTGTTAGTCTTTAATTCTGCTTCAATATCCCGAAAACACCAGACATTGGCTTATTCATGATAGACTCTGCTATTACGAAAATATAAAATAATTGTTACAATAGCATCTTTTTAACATGTGATTGAGCAGGATGTTTACAACCTTGAATCATTCTAAACAAATATATAATTTATTGATTTTCAGTAATTAGTAATCTATTTTTTAAAATTTACGTAATCGTTTAAGTAAATATAGTTGCCAAAATATAATGCTTTACGTTTTCAAACTCTCAATTTTAGCTAACCAAAGAAATATTTTTTAACCAAATCATTTCTAGTATTATGAGAAACGAAAACCTGATTTCAAAGGAAAATGAAAACCCTATGAAAAATCTCGATCAGTGGGAGGAGGATTTATTAGTCCGTTATCCCGATCCAACAACCATCAATACCGATAAAAAAGAGGAACAGTTCCGGAATTACGAGGAAACCGAAAAAGATGGGGTAAAGGAGTTTTACAGACTCAATCATACCTATCAGACCTACGACTTCGTTCAGCAGAAAAAAGCAGATTACCTGAAGTTCGATAAAGAGGAGATGCCGATATGGAGTGCTTTCGATTTTCTCAATCAGCTGGTAGATGATTCAGATCCCGACACCGACCTCGACCAGATGCAACATTTACTTCAAACATCCGAAGCCATCCGCAATGACGGTCACCCGGATTGGATGGTATTGGTGGGGCTGATCCATGATATGGGTAAAGTGCTTTGCCTGTATGGTGAACCACAGTGGGCTGTAGTTGGTGATACTTTCCCGGTTGGATGTGCCTATTCAGATAAAATTGTTTACTCAGAGTTTTTTGCCAATAATCCTGATTATCATAAACCAGAATACCAGACTAAGCTGGGGGTATATACGCAAAACTGCGGATTGGATCATGTGCATATGTCGTGGGGCCACGATGAATATGTGTATCACATGATGAAACCCTATATACCGGAAGGGGGGCTTTACATGTTGCGTTACCATTCCTTTTATGCCCAACACAGAGAGAATGCTTACGATCATTTGATGAGTGAGAAGGACCACGAAATGTTTAAATGGGTAAGGTTGTTTAACCCTTACGATCTTTACTCGAAAAACCCAAATCAGAAAAGCTGGGAAGAATTAAAACCCTATTATCAGGCGCTGGTAGCCAAATACCTGCCGGTAAACATAAAGTTCTAATCAATAACAAATATCCTTATAACCAAATTAAACTAACCAATTATGAACCAAATGCTACACGAATCATGAAATCAAAATTAAAAAGCTTAAATACTGGCTGCATTATTTTGCTCTTTCTATTGATCAGCCAATCGTTCAATATCGCCTTTGCGCAAACTGAACGGAAAATCACCGGAAACTTAGTTGAGGCTTCCGGGGCCCCCATTATCGGTGCCTCTGTATCGGTAAAAGGAACCAGCAAAGCAACAATTACGGGTGATAAAGGTGCTTTTAGCATCGCGGCAAAAACAGGTGATAAACTTGTTTTCACTTTCATGGGCTTTGAAACAAAAGAAATCAGCGTAGGCGCCTCTTCTAACTATAAGGTAACCATTGCTGAAGCTACTGCTTCGCTTACCGATGTAGTGGTTGTAGGTTATGGAAAAAGCTCCCGTAAAACGTTGTCGAGTGCCATTACCACTATAAAACCCGAAGAACTGAATAAAGGTGCCATTTCTGATGTGGGTCAGTTATTGCAGGGAAAAGTTGCCGGTGTAAATATCAGTGCCAGCGGCGATCCGAATAAGCCTGCAGCAGTTATTTTGCGTGGAGCATCCACTGTAAACAGTCCTGGAGCGCCCTTCTATGTGATTGATGGAATTCCAGGAGCCGATATTGCTGCAATCGCACCAGCCGATATCGCCTCAATCGATGTGTTGAAAGATGCTGCTGCAACGGCAATTTATGGTAACCGCGCAGCTAGTGGGGTAATCATGGTGACTACTAAAAGAGGTAAATCCGGTAAACCACAACTCAGCTACAGCGGTTATGCCGCTGCGGAAAAAGTGAGCAGCCAGCTTGATTTAATGGATGCCGATCAACTCAGAAGTTATCTTACCGCCAATAAAGTTTCCTTTTCTCCAAACGATGACAAAGGCCAGAATACAAACTGGATGAAAGCCATCGAGCGTTCTACCGCATATTCACAAAACCATAACCTTTCCTTTAGCGGCGGGGCAGAGCACAGTAACTACAGTGCCAGCTTAAATTATTTCGATAAAGAAGGGATCCTGTCAAAAAGTTCACTCGAAAGGATCATCGGCCGTTTGAATATCGATCAATATGCTTTTAACGATAAGGTGAAATTTAGCTTAAACCTATCCAATTCAAGTAGCAAATCAATAAATGAGCCATTGCAAAACATAGTTTTGCTGCAGGCGGCTAAACGTTTACCCGTTTCACCGATATACAATGCCGATGGAAGTTATTTTGAAAACCTGAATAACACAGGGTATTTCAATCCCATCGCCATTTCAGATAATGCACAGGATGAAACCAAATACAATGTGCTGCTCGGTGGATTTAATACAGAAGTAAAGTTGCCATTTGGTTTTACGTATAACGTAAACTTATCTTACCAGAAAACCACTGCCGCACACGGAGAATTTTACAGCAGCTATTTTGGTAAATACCCAACGTCAAACTTTTATAATAATCCTGATCCTGGTATAGGCATAGCGCACACCCTCATCGGAAGCTTGTTCGGAACAAACGGATCTGCATTGAGAAGCAATTATGAGAACTCTACAAAAACACTGGAAACCTTTTTAACCTGGGATAAGAAGATTGGTGACCACAGCATCAACGCAGTATTGGGCTATACTTACCAGGATAACGTGGTGGGTGACGGGTTTCAGACTTCAAGTACCAATTTCCCGACAGATTACATTGGCTTTGCCAACCTGGCACTTGGAAATCCTTATGCCATTTCCTCTTACCGTATTAATCTAGGTAACGACCTTACCTATGGAAGAATCAAGATGATTTCCGACTTCTTCAGGGTGAACTATAATTATAAAAGCAAATATTTATTACAAGGATCGATCAGACGCGACGGGAGTTCAGTATTTGGTAAAAACAACCAGTGGGGTTATTTTCCTTCAGTGGGTTTAGCATGGAGAGTGAGTGAAGAAGATTTTATGAAAGGGCAAACCGTGGTAAGCGATTTAAAAATCCGTGCCAGTTATGGTATTACGGGTAACTCTTCGGGCATCGGAGCATACACCGGTCAGTTAATTTATGGTATAAGCGGTACTTACTATAACAATGGGGTACAGGCTGCTGCTTACGCCCCGATTCAGGGTTCAAATCCTGATTTGAAATGGGAGCGTACAGCAACCAAAAATTTAGGTGTCGACTTCGGTCTTTTCAACAATAAGGTTTCTGGTAGTGTTGATGTTTATGATAAAAATACCACAGATATGTTATTCAAATATAGTGTATCGGCTTCTCTGGTACCTGGAGGCGCAATCTGGGCAAATGGTGGAAGTATCAACAACAAAGGTATCGAGGTAAGCTTAAGCAGCTCGCCGGTAGCTACAAAAAACTTTAGCTGGTCTACCACCATTAATATGGCTTACAACAAAAACAAAATTACCAGCTTAAAAGGACCATATTCAAACGGAGATTCTGTACGCTACTCAGATCCTGAGGGGCCGGGACAAACCAATGCCACTTTGCAGATTCTTAAAGTAGGCTACCCGCTAGGTCAGTTTTTCTCCCTTAAATATGCAGGAAAAGACGCCGCCGGCAATTCACTTTTCTATAAAAGAGACGGATCCACAACTACCACACCCGCCATCGGAACTGACTACTTTTACCTTGGCAGCGCACAGCCAAAAGTGCTGATGGGCTGGAGCAATACATTCAAATATAAAGAGCTGGAGTTAAACATCTTTTTAAGGGGGACCTTTGGCAATAAAATCTTTAACGCCACACGAGCCGATTTATCTTACACCGCTGGTGCAGCAGTAAATAACATCCTCAACAGCGCCGCTGATGATAAAGTAAGCGATACCCGGAATTCATTCTACTCTGACCGGTATATTGAAAGCGGTTCATACGTCAGGCTGGATAATGCCACACTGGGTTATAACTTCAAAAACCTGATTAAGAATGTAAGCAATGTAAGGCTGTATGTTTCCACCAACAACCTGTTTACCATCACCGGATATAAGGGAATTGATCCGGAAATTAACCAGGGAGGAGTTGCGCCAGGTATTGATTATAACAATTTTTACCCTAAAACCCGCACTTTCTTATTAGGCCTTAACGCATCATTTTAACAAAATAATTTTAAGAACATGAAAAAGATATTATTTGGAATATTATGCGCACTAAGCGGGGCATTGATATTCTCTTCATGCCAAAAGCTTGAGGTACCCATTTCTTCAGAACTTACCCCCGAAACTTACCCCCAAACCGCTGCCCAGTTAACCTCTGCATCAGGTGCGGTATACATTAATTTACGGAGCGATTACGCCACAACCTATTTCTTTTTGCAAAGTTCATCTACAGATGAATCGGTATTGCCTATTTTTGCTTCCGACTGGATTGATGGGAATAAGTATCTCGAACTGCACCGCCATACCTGGACTAAAGACAATGCATGGGTGGCAGCAGGCTGGTCGTACCTCACCAATATCATCGGTACCGCTAATCAAACCATTTCAATCATCAGGCAATCCGCTCCGGCTGGCGAGGCGAAAAACACCAACCTTGCCGAACTGAAAACCATGCGTTCGCTGGCATATTTCATGATGATGGATTTATATGGAAATGTACCTCTGGATACACTTTACGGCTCAACAGCATTAAAAACCAATTCACCACGCGCTACCGTTTTCAATTTTGTAGAAAGCGAACTTAAAGCGGCTATTCTATATTTGAAAGGCACTTCCGGTATCGCAACTTATGGCTTGCCGACAAAATATCTGGCTTATTCCATTCTGGCTAAGATGTACCTGAATGCTGCGGTATATACCGGTACTCCACGTTACGATGATTGTATCGCCGCTTGTGATCAGGTCATCAGTTCAGGCTTATACAGCGTTGAACCTTTGTCAACTTATCTGCAAATGTTTTACCCTACCAATGGACCGTCACAAAAGGAATTCATTTTTGCCATACCCTTCGATGCATCTACCTCCATCGGAAATATGTTTATGGCCCGTTACGATTTAAACCGGAACCTTGGTATCCGTTACCTCTATTCAGGATCAACACCGGGCTCATTCACCAATCCCGTAATGAACCAGAGCAGTGGTGGCGGCCTGGTTAATAACAAGCCCAGCGGACCAAGAATGACAACAACTGAATTTTATGCCAACTTTAACGATGCAAACGATATCAGGAATAAACAATGGCTTACCGGATTGCAATACTGGCAGGATGGAAATCCGATTATGGTGAATACCACAAACTTAGGCTATGATCAGTTTTACACAGGCGGTACACCGGCAGGAAGTTATACTTACCAGTTAAATCTTACTCCATTATCAAGTTCGCGCTTAGGCGCATCTTCCTATGATTTAGGTAAGGATGAAATTGCCTGGAACACTGGCTATCGTAACATTAAATTCATAGCTGATTATACCAATACCACTAACCGTAATCAGAATAATGATATGCCTTTGTTCAGGTATTCAGATATTGTATTGATGAAAGCTGAAGCCATTTTCAGGGGAGGTACACCAACCCTGGGCGCTACTGCTTTAGGTCTGGTAAATAGCGTTCGAAGCAACAGAACAACATCTGCTGTGTTAGGCGCACTAACCCTCGATGTATTATACAACGAACGCTCAAAAGAATTTGCATGGGAATGCTGGCACCGTAATGACATGATCCGGTTTGGTAAATTTGAAAATACTTACGGTTTGTCTAAAACCAATGCCGACACTTACCGACGCATTTTTCCTATACCGAGTACAGCCATCGCCACCAACAATACCCTGGTTCAAAATCCAGGCTACTAATTTATTGCATTCTTTTTACCAATTAACATTCCCCTTCATTTCATGGGGAATGTTAATTTTAACCATCAATTAAGCGATTTTTAATTTGCTGATCGCACAATAATACCCTGCCAAAGGATAAAAACAATATGAATTTCAAACAACCCGCAAAAGCCGGATCGGATGAAAAGCCAAAAAGACTAGTTTCTTTGGATGCCCTGCGCGGTTTCGATATGTTCTGGATCGTTAGTGGTGAAGGGATTTTTCATGGCATAGCAAATGGAATAAAAGAACAGCATAGGCTGGTGAGAAATCCCTTAGACTGGACCATTGCCACCAACGAGAATCTTTCTTTTTTCGAGCGACTGTTTATCGGACTAAGTAATCAATTACACCATTCCCCCTGGAATGGTTTTACCTTTTACGACCTGATCTTTCCGCTTTTTATATTTATTTCAGGAGTATCAATGCCTTTTTCCTATCATAAACACCTCAGTAGCGGTGTAAAAAATAAAAAGTCAGTTTACCTTCCATTAATCAAAAGAACCCTGGTACTGATTGTGCTGGGAATGATTGTTAATGGATTATTGCAATGGAATGGTTACGAAAACATTCGCTTCGCCAGTGTGCTTGGGCGCATTGGTCTGGCAACTTTCTTCGCGGCAGTTATTTATTTAAACTGTAAGCTCCCGAAGCAGGTTTTGTGTTTTGTTTTAATATTGGCAGGCTACTACTTACTGATGGCCTTCGTTTCGGTTCCTGGTTTTGGAAAGGGTGTGTTTACAGCGGAAGGCAATTTATCTGCTTATGTAGACCGGTTGTTTCTACCAGGTAAGCTCCATCGCCTGGTGTACGATCCCGAAGGTTTATTAAGTACCGTTCCGGCGATATGTTCGGCAATGATAGGTGTTTTTACAGGAACATTCATTAAAACAGAAATGCAACGGATTAGTTCCCTTAAAAAAACCGGAATCATGTTGCTCGCTGGCCTGCTGTTTATTCTCGCAGGCTGGGTTCTGAATCCTGTTTTTCCAATCAATAAAACGATGTGGAGCAGCACCTTTGTGTTATATGCAGGGGGCTGGAGTATCGTTCTTTTTGCTGTCTTCTACTTTATTATTGATGTTCAGTTCTGGCAGAAATGGAGTATACCCTTTATCTGGATGGGAACAAATTCAATACTCATTTATGTTTGTGCCCACGGTTTTTTTAATTTCGAATCTTCATCAGCATTTCTTTTCGGCGGACTGGTCAAAATGATCCCGTCAATATGGCAATCAGCGGCCTTGTGGACAGGTGTTCTGGTCATACAGCTCTTACTCTTAAAATTTTTATACGATAAAAAGTGGTTCTTAAAAATATGAAATACAAACTATTACTATCACTTACCTTACTCACGCTGCTGGCAACAAAAACATGGTCACAGCCATTTCTGAAGGCCTCAAATGCATTGATCAGCCGCGTTGTTCCCAAGCACCACCAGTTTTTTGTTACGCAAAGCATTGGTTTGGAAAGCGGAAAAGACGTCTTTGAAATTGAAAGTAAGAACGGAAAAATTATATTAAGGGGCAGCAGCGGTGTAGCAGTGGCTTCCGCATTCTATCATTACCTAACTAACTATACCCATAGCCAGGTTACGTGGAATGGGACAAATTTGAACCTGCCTCCAAAATTACCTGTGGTTGCCAAGAAAATCAGAAAGCAAACCCCTTACGATTATCGCTATTACCTGAATTATTGTACCTTCAACTATAGCATGAGCTGGTGGGACTGGGCACGATGGGAAAAGGAAATCGACTGGATGGCATTACACGGCATTAATATGCCCCTGGCCATTACTGGTGAGGAATATACCTGGTACCTGCTTTATAAAGAAATGGGTTTTTCTGACGATGAATTAAAGGGTTTCTTTACCGGGCCGGCTTATTTTTCCTGGTTCTGGATGGGTAATATCGATGGCTGGGGTGGCCCGCTTCCCCTAAGCTGGATGAAAAGTCATTTCGAACTACAAAAGAAAATATTGGCCCGGGCACGGTCATTGGGGATGAAACCCGTTCTGCCCGCATTTACCGGTCACGTTCCGGCTGCTTTTAAACAAAAATTCCCAAATGCAAAGTTGAAATCCACAAACTGGACCAACGGCTTTGCCGATACCTATATCCTGGATGCCGGAGACCCAATGTTTGCAACAATCGGAAAGAAATTCCTGCAGAAACAAACAGCACTTCTGGGAACCGACCACCTGTATTCTGCAGATACTTTTAATGAAAATGAGCCCCCATCATCCGACCCTGGATTTTTAAGTGAACTGTCTGCAAAAGTATATGGTGGTATGTCGGCTGCAGATCCCAAGGCCATTTGGGTAATGCAGGGCTGGCTGTTTTATAGCGATAGAAAGTTCTGGAAAGAAGCGCAGACAGAAGCCCTTCTACGTGCTGTGCCCGATGATAAAATGATTCTGCTGGATCTGGCTACCGAAATTGAACCCGTTTGGAAACGAACTAATGGCTTTTATGGTAAGCCCTGGATCTGGAATATGCTCCATAATTTCGGTGGAAATACCAATTTGTTCGGCCGCATGGATGTGGTAGCAACGCAGCCGGCTGCAGCACTTCAAAATCCGCAAAGCGGAAAAATGACAGGCATCGGACTTAGCATGGAAGGGATTGAGCAAAATCCGGTACTTTATGAGCTTATGATGGAAAATGTATGGACCTCTAAACCAATTAACCTGGATAACTGGCTGCCTGAATTCGTCCGCAACCGCTATGGAACCCCTGATGTGCATGCAATAAAAGCCTGGCAGATTTTGAGGCAAACGGTATATAAAGTGCCCGAAGACCGATACATCAGAGATGGGGCCGAATCCATTATCCAGGCAAGGCCAACTTTAGATTCACTTTCACGATGGGCAAAAACAACACTTAATTATAACGAAAAGGATTTACTACCCGCATGGGACGAACTCATCAAAGCAAGTGCGGCATGCAAAACGAATGATGGTTTTCAATACGACCTGGTTGATGTAACCCGGCAGGTTCTGGCCAATTATGCGCTACCGGTTCAGCGTAAATTTGTTGAAGCATACCGGAAGAAAGACTTTCAAACCTTCAAAGCGGAAAGTCGCAAATTTTTGCAGCTTATCGATGACCTCGACAGATTATTGGCTACCAGAAAAGATTTTATGCTTGGCCCCTGGGTAAGTCAGGCACGGGCCTGGGGAACTACTGCCAAAGAAAAATCTTTATATGAAATGAATGCCAAAGATTTGATTACTTTGTGGGGCGATGCTAAAAGTCCGTTGAATGAATACGCCTGCAGACAATGGAGTGGTTTACTGGCTGATTTTTATAAGCCGCGATGGGAGCAATTTCTTGGTAAACTGGAACAATCTATGGCAGCAGGGAAGGAAGCTGATCTGGATCAGTTCAAAGATGAAATAAGCGTCTGGGAATGGAAGTGGGTAAATACACGAAAAGATTATCCTTTAAATCCCAAAGGTGATGCAGTAAATACCGCCATCGAGTTACACACAAAATACAGAGAAATAGCAGGAACCAGCCATGCAAAATAAAGGATAAATGATATTTAAGATGCTTACGTTACCAAATAAGAATAATTTTTTTAAGTGCAGTAACCGGTTTTTACTGATAGTTTTAATAGCGCTTGCGGGGAATGAAAGTTTCGCGCAAAAACAATTCATTAAATACGTGCAGCCATTCTCCGGTACTTCAGCCAGTACCACACCGGCAAGTCAGCACGTAGAAGATAAAACCGAACGGCTTGCCAATACCATCCCTGCGGTTGCACCGCCATTCAGCATGACGCAATGGACGCCACAGACGCAGCTTTCTGAAACAAAATGCCTGGCACCCTATTACTATAACAATAAAAAAATCTATGGCTTCAGGGCCAGTCACTGGATTAGTGGTTCCTGTACCCAGGATTATGGCAGCTTCACCATTATGGCCATTTCTGGGAAACTTAAAACCCAGTCTTCCGCATATGCCGATGATTACAGCCATAGCGGAGAGGTTTCTACACCCGCCTATTATAAGGTGAATTTGCCTAATTACAATCTTCAGGTCGAACTTACCGCTACCTTACGCAGCAGTGTAATGAAAATTACTGCATTAAAAGCCGATAGTGTGTACCTGCTGATTACCCCAAACAGCGATCAGAAGAAGGGATCTGTCCATGTTGATGCAAGCAAAGGTGAGGTTTCGGGCTTCAATCCTGCACACCGCATTTATCAGGGATGGGGGCAGCCTGCAGGATTCAGCGGATACTTCTTTACGCAGATTAAGCGCAGCTTCAGCAACAGTGGGGTATTTTCGGAAGAAAAAATCATTCATCAGCAATCCCTCAGCAATCAGAAAGATATCGGCGCGTATGTAGGCTTCAAACTTCAAAAAGGCGAGTCTGTTCTGGTGTACTCGGGCACGTCGTTCACGAGCATCGAAGCCGCAAAGCATAACCTGAAAACGGAGATCGGTAACGATGGCTTTGAACAGGTAGTAAGCAAAACCACTGCAGTATGGGAAAAGTCACTCTCCCAGATCAGTATCACTGATCAGGATGAAAAGAAAAAAAGAATTTTCTATACCGCATTGTATCATGCCCAACAACATCCCCGCTTATTTAATGATGTAGATGGGGGCTATCCTGCTTTTTCGGGCAACTACCAGCGCAAAGTGATCGATAAGGGTAATTACTATGATGACTTTTCCATGTGGGATATTTACCGTGCACAACTGCCTTTGGTCGAATTGCTGAATCCATCATTTGCAAATGCTTTTGCCAAGTCGCTGGTGTTGAAAGGCCAGCAAGGTGGTTGGCTGCCTATATTTCCATGCTGGAACAGTTACACCGCTGCAATGATTGGCGACCACAGTACGGCCTTCCTGGCTTCAGCCTACAATAAGGGTATACGGGATTATGATGTTAACGAAGCCTACCGTTTGATGAGGCAAAATGCTTTCGAAATGCCCGATTCTGTCAGTTATCTGGATGGAAAAGGCAGGAGAGGGATTACCAGTTATATGAAATATGGTTATATCCCGATGGAAGACAGCATTCCGAATGCCTTTCATAAAAAAGAGCAGGTAAGCAGAACGCTTGAATATGCATACGATGATTACGCACTGGCAACTGTGGCTAAAAGCTTAGGTAAAACCGACGACTACAATGCGCTGATGAAGAGATCCGGTAATTATCAGCATGTTTTTAATAAAGAAGTGGGGATGGTGAGCGGCAGATATGCCAGTGGAAAATGGTATCAGCCATTTTATGCTGATCACCGTGAACCCTATATCACCGAGGGAACCCCAAGGCAGTATACCTTTTATGTGCCGCAGGATATGCCTGGTTTGATCAGATTAATGGGTGGACAAAAGCAGCTGGAAAATGAGCTCGATTCAATTTTTAAGAAAAAAGAATACTGGCACGGAAACGAACCCGGACATCAGATCCCGTTCCTGTACAACTTTACCAACGCGCCCTGGAAAACACAGCAGGCGGTTACCCGGATTTTAAATGAAGAGTATAGTGATGGCCCGGGCGGCCTGAGCGGAAATGATGATGCCGGGCAAATGTCGGCATGGTATGTATTCGCTGCTTTGGGTTTCTACCCTGTGGATCCGGTTTCCGGTATCTACCAGATGACATCACCCGCATTTACACAGGCCAGCCTGAGCTTTGCAAACGGAAAAGTACTCAGAATTAACCGCGTCAAAAGCAGCTCAAATGCGATGTATATCGCTAAGATAACCTTGAACGGGATAACCCTCACAGGTAATCAGATTTCGCACAAAGAACTTACTGCGGGAGGGGTGCTCACGTTCTATCTGAAAGAAATGAAGTAACCCCGTTACTGATGATTTTGTTATGATGACCATAAGGAAAAAAGTCCTGCTCGTATTTGAGCGGGACTTCCTTTTTTATTTCGAAATGAGTATAGCGAATGCCTGTTATCCGATAAACTTCAAATTGCTGTTGTTCTTTTCTGCGGCCTCAATAGGAGCATAGTCTGACAGGATCAATGCCTTACCTTTTTTAACGCATACATCATGCTCAAAATGAACAGAAGGCTTTCCGTCTTTCGTTCTCACCGTCCATCCGTCTTTCTCAATGTATACCTCTTTCTTGCCGAGGTTAATCATGGGCTCGATGGCTAGCACAAGGTTTTCCTTTAGCATTAAACCCGATCCGCGTTTTCCATAGTTAGGCACCTGAGGATCCTCGTGCATACTTTTTCCCAATCCGTGGCCAACAAAATCCCGCACCACACCATAACCCTTTTTCTCATTGTGATTCTGAATGGCGAAACCAATATCGCCTAGTCTTTTACCAACAACAGCTTCAGCTATTCCTACAAATAGCGACTCTTTAGTTGTTCTAACTAAATCCAGAATTTCCTCGCTTGCATCGCCAATTACAAAAGTATAGGCATGGTCACCATGGTATTCATTTTTAATTACACCAACGTCTACAGAAATGATATCTCCATCTTTTAAAATTTCTTTACCCGGAAAACCGTGAACCACTACGTCATTAACAGAAGTGATGATGTGGTGAGGAAATCCACTATAATTATAAAATGAAGGTACGGCACCATGATCCAAAATGAATTCATTCGCCAGCTTGTCTATTTCAATTGTGGCCAGGCCGGGACGTAATATCTTCGCGATTTCGGCCAGCGTTTCGCTCACCAAAAGTGCACTGATTCGCATCAGTTCTACTTGTTCGTCAGTTTTGTAAAAAATCATTGGCGCAAAATTACGAATAAAGTAGCAAGTATTGAGTATCAAGTTTACCTTCCTTTTTGTAGTTTTGAAAACAACAGGTCAATATTCCGTATCAAACATGAACCATCAGGAAAATCTTTCCCAGCTTAGAAAATTAATGCAGGAGCATCAGGTAGATGCCTATATTATCCCTTCAGCCGATCCACACCTCAGCGAATACGTGCCTGAGTTTTACAAACAACTCCGGTTTATCTGTGGTTTCAGCGGGTCTATGGGGACAGTGGTGGTAACGAAGGATTTTGCCGGCTTATGGACAGATTTCAGGTATTTCCAGCAGGCCGGAAAAGAACTGATCAACACGGGTTTTGAACTGGTTAAACTGAAGGTCCAGTATCAGCCTGAATACATCGAATGGTTACATGGCTGTCTTCCCGATGGCGCAACAGTAGGTTTTGATTTCCGTTTGCTTCCTGTTTCACTGGTTGGCCAGATCGAAGAAGGCCTGTCAGATAAACAGGTGGTGTTAAGAAATATCGATTTTATCGCTGGAATCTGGACTGAACGTCCGTTAATGCCTTCACAAGAAGCATTTTTGCTCGATGAATCTAACTGCGGAATGTCGTTTTCAGAGAAATTAAAGCAGGTGAGGAATAAAATGAAGCAGCAGAAAACAAATACCCTCATCCTTCCCGCCCTCGATGAAATCGCCTGGCTGTTTAACCTGCGTGGATCGGATGTTATTTTCAACCCGGTTGTACTTGGATTTGCGGTTGTTACAACTACTGAAGTGAAACTGTACCTTGCCGAAGGCAAATTAAATGAGCAGGATTTAACCTCACTTCATGCTCAGGGTATTCATGTTTATCCTTATGATGATTTTGAAGGCCATCTGGCATCACTTCCCATTACATCCGAAATTTTGATCGATCCAAAGAAAACCAGCCATCAGGTTCAACATATACTTCCCGGGCAGGTCAAACTCAAATTTGGCGATAGTTTAATTGCACCATTAAAATCAATAAAGAACAGTGTTGAAGTGGCAAACATTATCTCGTCAATGCTCAGAGACGGCGTAGCGATTACGCGCTTTTTCAAATGGCTGGAAGAAAATGCAGGTTCAGGTAAAGTGACGGAGTGGATGGCCGCTGAAAAAATTACGGCTTACCGCGCAGCACAGGAAGGATATGCAGGACCGAGTTTTGCGCCCATTTCTGCATATGGCCCTAACGCAGCGATGCCACATTATTCTCCAGATCAACGGGATGAAACAAAACTCAAATCTGAAGGTCTCTATCTGCTCGATTCAGGCGGTCATTACTTTCACGGTACAACAGACATTACGCGGACTGTACCCCTTGGCGCATTAACCGACGAAGAAATGATAGATTATACGCTGGTCCTTTCCGCGATGATCTCCGGTTCGATGGCTAAGTTTCCTAAAGGTACCCGCGGATACCAGATTGACGGCATTTGCCGGAAACAAATGTGGGAGCATGGCATCAACTACGGGCATGGTACAGGGCATGGGGTAGGTTACTTTCTCAACGTTCATGAAGGCCCACAGAATATCGGACCATCCAACGTACCTGTAGCCATTGAAGTCGGCATGTTAACCTCTATGGAACCCGGGATATATCGTGCGGGAAAACATGGGGTTAGAATTGAAAATCTGATCCTGACTGTTGAAGACCACACCACTGATTTTGGAGAATTCCTAAGCTTCGAAACCCTTACCCTTGCACATATTGATACCTCCTGTATTGTGAGAAGCCTGCTCGACAAAAAACAGATCAGTTGGCTCAATGAATATCATCAGGAAGTGTACCGCCAGTTAAGTCCGCTTTTAAATTCAGAAGAACAAAGCTGGCTTTCAGAGAAGTGTAAGGCAATTTAAGAAAATATCAGCATTCCGTAGCCGCTCCCGCTATCGGCAGTTCAAGTATCTGGTGGTCTGCCCATTGCCTCAACTGATCAATGATCGGAATAAGCGCTGTGCCGGCAGGTTGCAAAGAATACTCTACTTTCGGCGGTACTTCCAGATATACCTCTCTGAAAACCAATCCGTCCTGTTCCAGTTCCCTTAAGGTTTGGGTCAGCATTTTAGTGGTAATGCCTTTCAATAAACGTTTAAGCTCCCCATATCGTAAAACCTTGTGCTCATTCAGATACCATAATATCCTTCCACGGTATTTGCCACCAATGCGTTGAAAAGCAAAATCAACTGCACAGTAGGCTTTAACATCTTCATTTTTCATGACAGACAAAAATTAATTTGCTGATAATCAGCAATAGATTACAAAAGGTATGTAGGTTACAAAAAAGTACATACTTGATGCAAATATACCAATATGCTAGTTTTGAAAGAAAAAAAGATGGACAGAAGAACTGCAATAAAACAATCTGCGCTACTCGCTTTAGTGGCAATGGTTAATACCAAAGTAATTTATGCCATGTCTGAAACAAAGCAGGAGATCAGGGGTTACAGCCGATTTAAGCTTGGCAAGCTTGAAATTACACTAGTTACGGATGGTCACATTCCGATGACCCCGGTTCAACCCAACTTCGCTCCCGGAATTGACGCTAAAAAAGTTAATCAGGCGCTTGAAGCTCATTTTGCTTCGAAAAAAATGGTAGACCTCGGTATAAATATCATGCTCATCAAGTCAGGAAACCGGATGATCATGATCGACAGCGGCTGCGGAAGCAGTTTTGGTGCAAACTCAGGGTGGCTGGTCCCCAATCTTGAAAAGGCAGGCATCAAGGCTTCCGATATTACCGATGTAGTCATCAGCCATGCGCATCCCGATCATATAGGTGGATTGACTAATGAGGCTGGCAAACTGGTGTTTCCGAATGCTGAGATCTATTTATCACAAATCGAACACGACTTCTGGATGGCAGACCAACAGGATTTCTCAAAAAGTAAAATTAAAGATGAAGAATTGAAGCGTATGGTAGTTTCAGTAGCCAAAAAGAATATTACTGCGGCAAAATCCCGATTACATCTGGTCGGAGATGGTGATGAACTTTTCTGCTGCATAAGGGTTCATCTCGCCCCGGGTCATACGCCAGGGCACTGTATTTTGGAGGTGTATACTGGTGGCGACCGGCTTTTTCACCTGGCCGATCTGGTGCATTCCGCAGCTTTGGTTATCGAACATCCGGAATGGGGTTTTGAGGGGGATACTGATTTTGAACTGGCCATCACATCCCGAAAAAAGGTGCTGGGTCAGTTAGCTGCAGAGAAATCCCTGCTATTTTCCTACCATTTGCCGTGGCCGGGCTTAGGACATTTGAAACAGAAGGGCCAGGCCTACGAATGGTTGCCTCAGCAATCCGCGCTCCCAGACTTGCGATGATGGAAAAGGGAAGAGCGACCGTAAAAATCAAAAACGGGGGCAATGTTTAGTCGCAAATTATCCGTGTTTGGTTGCAGAATCTTTGCCCTTTGTCGCTTTTATAAAATAAATTTCCATCTGGTTGGTATTTTTCCGCGGCTTATCATCAGGCAAAGCCTGGGCATAACTTATCACCATGGAAAATATACTTTTTTTAGAACGGGAGGGGGTAGTGCGTGAAACCATCCTTAAAGGAATGCTTGACCGGCAACTTCCCGTTGTTGCTTTTCAAAGATCAGAAGATTTATTAAACAGCGGGGAAAACCTGAAAGCAAAATGGTGTATCCTCGATATGGATGTCCCTGACCACAATCCTTATTACATAGCTGGGAGAGTACGCAGGAAACATCCTGATGCAATTTTGCTTTTTTGGGGAACTATGCCACCAAGTAAAACCGTATTACTTGAACTGGGCATTCTCGGCACGGGTTACATTAAGAAGACGCTCGATCTCGATGAATTTATGCCAAAATTGCTTCACTACCTGAATGACGATCACAAGCGCCTGTGGCAGACCAGTGAGGCCGCATTCAATTTTGGAAACAGCAGGTTAAGCGTTGGCGATCAGCAACTATCAACTCCCGTAGATAATTATCACCTGACTTTAAAAGAAACAGCCTTGCTCGAAATGCTACTGCTACATAAAAATGATGTTCTGCCGAGGGAAAAATCACTCGGTTTGATTTGGGGAAGATTGGATTATTATACGGCCAGAAGCATGGATGTTTGCGTTTCTAAACTAAAACGCAAGCTCTCCGGCGACAGTGCCATTTCAATTGTTAACCTGAGGTCTATTGGGCATAAACTATTGATTTCGGGAAATTAGTATGATGGCCGGTGTCGACCACTAACATAGCGTCACAATAGTCTTCAAAGATCTGAATCAAAAATCGTCAGTTCAACCAATAATAATGGTACAAGTACGACTGCTTAAGCAGTCGTGCCTGTATCCTTTAGTTTTTGGAAACAACAATTGAAGATACATTGTCGTTGAAACCAATGTCTACCAGACATTTTTTGCTCGATGTAAGCACAGTTGATTCACCAGTTAAATCTTCGCTTTTGTAAAGCGTTACCTTAAGGCCATCAGGCACAGTTACAGACGATATCTGGTTTTTAGTTACACCTGCTTTAACCAGTTCAGCTAAAGTATACTTGCCTACGCCAAAGGATGCAGACCAGCCGCCGTTACTGCAGCCCTGGAATACCGTTACTTTGGGTTCCTCTGGTTTTGTAGCCTTCCCCGGGTTTGTTTCCTGGTATGGTTTTACATCTACTCCGGTAACGCTTGCCTTTGGCACTGCATTTTCCATAGTATTGATTACTTTGCCGGCCGCTTTCGCCGCATTCATTTGGGAGTATCCTGCCAAGCCTAGTGCCAGCGATACAATCATCATTTTAGTTTTCATTTTTTGTTTTTTGATTTATCGGTTATTCTCCACTTTTATCAGTGTTGAATAATCTAAATTTAGATACGGACCTTGAGCAAATAGGGCTAATATTCTAACTATTTAGGGGGAAAATTGCTGAAGATAGCTCTGTAAGATCACACATGTATTTCTGCCAGGCAAGGGTTTCCTCCTGTATTCCTTCGACCACAAAGGCACCACGACATATAACCAGTACGTTTCAAAGACATGCCTGAAGCTGAGGTGAAACGTGGCAGGAACATCAAAACACGTAGCAGACACGTTCGAGACACGTTCAAGACACGTACGAAACACGGACAAGTTATACTGTATTTAAGGTGAATTATGCCTTGAATATGCCTTCATACCTAGCCCAGGCCCACAGAATATATCCTGATGAAGTTTTATATCATTTAACCATTTATCACCCTAATTACTTAGGATTTTCTCCCATTGGATTGAAGCGCTCCAGATAAATTTGCTAGTGACAAATCAGCAACAATATGAGTAATCAGAAACCCCCGCGCAGAAGTTTCCTAAAAAAGTTATCCAACCTAGGCTTGGCAGGATTTCTAGGTACCACATTACCTGCATTTTCTCAGGTCAAATCCAGTCAATCCTTAACCAATCACACTGATGGGGATTACCACTTCCTTACGCAACCCTATTTACAATGCTTTTCCCCAAATGAAATCATTATTCGATGGATAACCAATAAACCCGGGAAGAGCTGGGTGGCTTTTGGGGAAGATAAAAATTTGAATAACATCGCTACTCCACAGACTAAACTCGGATTTGTAGAGGCCGATAATACCGTAAATTCAATCATACTGAAAAATCTTAAACCGGGTAAAACTTATTATTATAAGGTTTGCTCCAAAGAGATCAGCAGCTTTAGCTCTTATCCAAAATACGGCATTACAATTGAAAGCCAGGTGTTTTCTTTTACTGCGCCTGATGAGCATGCAAAGGAAGTTTCGATGCTGATCCTGAACGATACGCACGACCGGCCTGAATCTATCCCACATCTGATCACCCTCAATAAAAATAAACCATTCGATTTCACTTTTTTCAATGGTGATATTTTCACCTTTGTGCATAACGAACCGCAGATCATTGATCACTTCATCAACCCGGTTTTACAATCGCTGGGCTCCACAAAGCCTTTCATGTTCGTGCGTGGAAACCACGAAACCAGGGGGCGCTATGCCCGTCAGTTTGACCGGTACTTCCTAACCCAAAACAACAGGTTCTATTTTACGTTCAACTGGGGGCCAGTGCAGTTTATTGTGCTTGATACTGGAGAAGACAAGGCAGATACCCACAATGAATATGCTGGTGTGATAGATTTTGATGATTATAGAATAGAACAGGCCACATGGGCTGAATCGGTGATGAAGACCAAGGCATTCAAAAAAGCCAGATACCGTGTCGTACTGATGCACATTCCGCACTTCAATTCCGACGAAAAACACGGAACCACTCATGTGCGGAAACTGTTTCACCCGCTTTTCGAGAAATATAAAGTCGATATCGTACTCTCCGGGCATACCCATAAGTATGGCATTCACCCGCCCGATGAGCAGCACAGTTATCCGCTGATTATTGGTGGGGGACCTGAAGACGGTAAACGTACGCTGATTCAGCTCCACGCCGATGCCAATGAGTTAAAAGTCAATATGCTCAGGGATGATGGTGTGGAAGTTGGGAATTATATAGTAAAACCCTAAAACCGGATTTTTACCAGTTTTGTAGGATATCTCCCCCTTTTTAAACGGAATTTTCACCCCTTTATCATTTTAAACCACACTAACTTAGTTAATGAATTTAGGGTAAGCCACAACCAAGAAAAAATAACTATGAAAAAATCAATTCTTTTAATCACCCTGGCTATCTACGGTCTGGTGTTTTGTTCCTGTCAGAAAACAGTGCCTGAAACAGTTGAAGAGTTAAAACCTCAGGCCATAAGTGCTACTGCTGGTGATCCTGTATTACTTGCATCAAACGGACTAACAATTGAAAGCCTGAATGGTGCAATCACAGCGAATGAAATTTCAGGTTTTAAAACTTACATGAATAGCCAAACCGTAAATTCATATGGCGGAAACAACATCTGGGTTTTTGGCGGTCCCAGTTCAAATGTTGAAGCCTTCGGAAATATGTACGAAGCCACCGGAGATGTGGCCATCCTGGATCGGATGATCTATTTCTGCGATGGGATTTTATCTACCAGAAATGATAAAGCCACAGCGGCTAACGGAGGGCAAAAAGCCACCTGGACTGGAAACATTGATCCCATCTGGCCATCATCGGCTAAAGATACGGTTATTGCACAGGCGGGGATAGAGCAGGGAAGAGTACTCGCCCACATGGCCTATTGTGCAAAACTTATTCTTGAACATCCGGCGATATGGAATACGAATGTGGGAATCGGAGATTCAAAGGGCTATGGAGCAACTTACAAAGCCAGGGCATTGAAATACATTACCGAATGTAATTATGTGATTGATAACTGGATTATTCCCCGTTTTGTCCGTACTTCGGATAAGTTACTTTATTTTCCAGGTGCACCAAATACCTATATGGCCAACGGCCCTGCGCCATGGAATCAATTGGTGATGGTAACTGATGTGATGATCAGGCTGGTTCAATGCCATGTGTTACTGAATAATGAGGCATCGAGGATAACTCAATATGATGCGATTGTTCAGGCCAATATCAACTGGTTTATTGCAAATTTTACATCGGTTACCTCAGCCCAGGGCAGTGCCTGCTGGAGGTGGATGTATTCGCTTACCAGTGCCTCACTGGAAGATTGTAACCATTTTGCCTACGATGCAGAAGGATTGTGGATGGCATACAATAGCGGCCGTTACAATATACCGCTGCTCACCGTCACTAAAATGGCAAATACCCTTTTCGATATAGTACTTAAAAACCAGAATGCAGATGGTAGTTATGCCGGGCGCGTAAACGGAACTACAGGGATTAATCTCGCCGCGGGCTTTTTCTCATTAAAACATGAGTATTTTTATCTGGCAGATATTCGTCAGGATAAATATTTTACCGCCGCAAATATCAACATTTCATCTGGCGATGCAGCGAGTACAGGCGCTACCACAGCACGTATTCTTTGGCTTAAAAACCGCAGATATCTTGCAGGCGATGGCAATGTTGAGCTTTACCAGGGCTGCGACTATAGCGGGTGGAAAGCCAGCTTCGGTTCAGGCAATTTTTTATTGTCAGCACTGGTTGCCAACGGGGGCGTAAATGATGATGCCTCGGCTATTAAAGTACCCCCTGGTATGCAAGCCGTTCTATACAGCAGCGATAACTATGGCGGAACAGCCGTAACTTTCACCGCAGATGCTGCCTGCTTAAGTGCCAGTGGAATTAATGATGCCGTTTCATCTCTAAAAGTGACTACAATTCCATAACAAAGGAGGTGTTCACACCGTACCTGAATAGTAAATCATAAACCATTTAAACCAATTTTTAAAATTACATGAAAAAAACAACTTCCATTTTTGTACTGCTCCTTTTATGCGGAGTCTTTACTTTTGCCCAAACTGCTAAACCGGATATGACCTGGTTTAAAGATGCCAAATTCGGCCTGTTTTTACATTGGGGTCTATATGCAGAAGCTGCGGGCGACTGGAACGGTCATGCATCTAAAGGCGGTGAACATTTCATGTTGTATGAGCGTATACCCGTAAAAACCTACACAACAATCGCAAAGAAATTCAATCCAAGCCAGTTTAATGCCGAAAAATGGGTAAAGCAGGCAAAGGACGCAGGAATGAAATACATCGTATACACTACAAAACACCATGACGGTTTTGCGATGTACAATTCCGCAGCAAGCGATTATAATATTTACAAGTTGACACCATTTCACCGCGACCCCCTGGCTGAACTGGCCGCAGCCTGTAAAAAATACGATATCAAATTGTGTTTGTATTATTCTTTGGGCAGAGACTGGGAAGATCCCGATGTTCCTACCAACTGGCCTGTAAAAGCCGGAAGGAGCAATACCTGGGATTTTCCTGATGAAGATGCCAAAGTATTTAACAGGTACTTCGAGCGCAAGGTGAAACCTCAGATAAAAGAACTCCTCAGCAATTACGGGCCGATAGCGGTGATGTGGTTTGATACTCCTGAACTCATCAGCAAAAATGAAAGCGCTGAACTGCGCAGTTTGATATCAGGTTTGCAGCCGAACTGCCTCGTGAATAACAGAATTGGGAACGGCTTTGGTGATTTCGATATTTCCGAACAGAAGTTAAACGCCGCTGCTAAGAAAAACTGGGAAGCATGTTTAACCATTGGGAAAAACTGGGGCTACAACAGGCACGACAGTACCTGGAAATCTTCTGAAACCCTTATTCGCAACCTAATTAATGTGGTGGCTAATAATGGAAATTTACTGTTGAATGTAGGGCCTACAGGAAAAGGGATATTTCCGGATTGGGCTGTTGCCAGACTCGATTCTGTGGGTGACTGGATGAAAACAAATGGACAGGCCATAACGGGCACCCATCCTTACACCGTTACAGCTGAGGGAAATGAAAAGGAAAATAATGCAATAAAGAATATCAAAGCCGAAGGTAAGATGATTGATGCAGTTTATGATGGAACACCAAAACTGCTTGACCCGGATATATTTTTTACTGCTAAAGACAAAAATGTGTACGTATTATTGAGAAGCTGGGATAAAAAGCAGTTCGATATTAAAAGTCTGAAAGGCGTTTCTATTTCCAGTGTTGCATTACTCGGGAGTAAAGAAAAAGTAACCTGGAAATCAACTGATAGCGGCGTTTCAGTAACCCTGCCTGCCAATTTTAAAAAGGTCAGCAAAATACCAGTGTATACGCTTAAGGTAAGCTTGAAATAAACATTTTTAAAGAAAATTACTAACGCTGAGCGGGCCTAAGGTAGCCGGCGTTAGTAATTTCATTCGACCATCAGGTCTCAAATCTCGCTTCTCATCTCTCAAATCTCACATCTCAAATTCTACTGCTGCCTCATTCCACTCTGGTATTCCCTCGGGCTCACCCCGAAAAACTTTTTAAACTCCACGCTGAAATACTTTCTATCGTTGAAACCTACAGAATAGGCAATGTCGGTAATACTGCCCGACTTTAAATCCAATAGCTGTGCGGCGCGCTTCAACCGGATGGATTTTATAAAATCATTTACAGAAATGCCGGTAAGTGCCCTAAGCTTTTTATAAAGTACCGGCTGGCTCATGCCCATCTTTTTTGCTAAGAAGGGAACATCAAATTGTTCAACAATATTGTCTTCTATGGTAGCAATCAGTTTATTTAAAAAATCTTCATCAGCCTTTCTGATGACTACATGCGTAGGCTCAAGCACCATTACGTTGCTAAACTTACTCTTGATTTTCTCGCGTGTAGCCAGGAGGTTTTGAAGGTGAACTTTAAGCAAACGGATGTTAAAAGGTTTGGTCATGTACACATCTGCGCCTGTTTCCAATCCGCTGATCTGATGCACATAGGCCGACCTTGCGGTAAGGAGTACAATTGGGATATGACTGGTGCGTTCATCTGTTTTCAGCTTGCTGCACAGGGTCAGTCCATCCATCTCAGGCATCATCACATCACTGATGATAATATCGGGAATCTGCTCAATGGCATATTCCCAGCCCTGACGGCCATTCTCACAAACCACCACATCATAATCCTGACTCAGGTAACTCTTGATAAAGAAACGGATGTCCTGATTGTCTTCAACAAGCAGTATGGTGAAACGCTCTTTAAAGTCTGTATCCGGTTCGCTTTCCTGATCAAAACTTTCCTCGCTAACCGGAACAGGGGAGAAGCTATAGCCCGATAAGGCTTCATATTCGCGGTCATCTTCCACAAGGTCTTCTGCTTTGAAAAAATCCTTACCTGTTTTCAGCAGTACAGTGAAACGGGTGAAGCCCGTTTTTTCAATCGTTTCTGGCGTACTCTCAAAGCTAATCTCACCATGATGAAGTTCAACAATGGTTTTGGAAAATGACAAACCTATTCCTGTGCCAATATTCAATCCGGGATTTACCTGGTAAAAAGTATCAAATAAATTAGATTGTTGATCGAGCGGAATGCCTTTGCCTTCGTTAGACACATTGATGGCTACTGTTCCGTTTTCCGGCTTCAGGCTTACCAATACTTTGCCATTTTCGTGGCCGAATTTAATCGCATTCGATAGCAGGTTGTACAATACCTTCTCCAGTTGTTTCTGATCGAAATATAGTTTTATATCGCTCTCTGCGCACTCAAACTTGTAGTCAATCTTTTTTTCGGCAGCCAGATCCCGGAAGGCGAGATAAATTTCCTTTGTAAACTGAACAATATTACCGGGACTTACTTCCAGCTGCATTTTACCGCTTTCAGCTTTTCTGAAGTCAAGAAGCTCCGTTACCAGGCGCATCAAGCGATCGGCATTATTTTTAATCGGCTGCAATTCCTTATTCCACTGCCACTGATCGCGTGTTTCCTCTATCAGTTTGTCGAGCGGACCTAAAATCAGCGTTAAAGGAGTTCTGATTTCATGCGAAATGTTGGTGAAGAACTCGAGTTTATGTGCGCTGATTTCCTTTTCCTTGAACAAGATGGCTTTGAGGAAAATATAGCGTAGAAGCAATGCAACAATGAGGGCGGCCACCAGCACATAAAACAGGTAAGCCCACCAGGTACTGTAAAAGGGAGGCTTAATCCTGATGTCCATATTGAGCATATTGGAGCTGTAGATGCCATCATTGTTAATGCCTTTAACCAGGAAACGGTAATTTCCGGTGGGCAAATTGGTATAGGTAACCGAGGGGATGTTTCCGCGGTTCCACTTTTTTTCAAAGCCCTCCAGTTTATACAGGTATTGGTTTTTTTCCGGTTTAATGAAGTTCAGTAAGGCAAAGTCGAGGGTAAAAGTATTCTGATCGTTCCCCAAAACCAGTTTTTTGGTCTGAACAATATTTTTCTCCAACAGCAGGTCTTCTCCGTTTATTTTAACCGGTTGATTATCCAGGATCAGATCAGTGAAAGTCATTTCAGATGCCTGAGTGTTGGTTTGAATCTTATCCGGATAAAAACCAACGAAGCCATTATAACCACCAAATAACATTTCACCATCACTTTTTCTGAAAAAAGCGTTGCTGTTAAATTCGTTGCCAGGCAGGCCATCAGAAATGGTGTAGTTTTTAAAGCTCTGGCTTTGCTGATCCAGCATAGAAAGACCATTAGCTGTACCAATCCAGATATTGCCTTTTTCATCCTCCATCAGTCCGAAAACATCATCATTTGGTAACCCGCTTTTTTTGGTGTAACGGATGATGCGGTTATGTAGCTGGTCATATTTTATCATGCCCATATGGTTGGTGCCGATATAAATTTCCCCTTTTTTGGTTTCGAGCAAACAATTAACAAAGAAATTGATCCGCTCTTTGGTTTGCGGATCGTTAATGCTATAAAATTCATTGCGCAATGGATTCAGGATAAAAAGGCCATAGGTGGTTCCGAAATATACCCGGTCATTGATGATCATATATTTCACCTTTGCCGCTTTTGGAAACGCCGCAGGTAAAGCGTAATTTAAAAATGAAGTTTTAGCGGTATTTGATATTTTAATCCCGTTCCGCTGTGTCGCCACCCAAAGTCGCCCGTGTTGATCCTCGTCAATAGATACAATTTCATCAAGGAGATTTGTCTCTGTTTCACTGCCCAGGTCAAAATGCCTGAAGGAAGCCGATTTCGGGTCATAGCAACTTAATCCACCCGAATGTGTACCCACCCATAGGGTGCCATTTCGGTCGTAGAAAATTTTCTTGATCAGGTTTGATCGCAGTGCACCTGAGGCCCCTGTACTCAGGAAGGCGACGTACTGCTGGCTGATGTGGTTATAAAAGTTTAATCCACCACCTTCGGTTCCTATCCAGAGGTTTTTCTGATTGTCTTCTGCGAAACCGCTGATCACATTGTTGTTGATACTTGATTTGCCATTGCTTCGCTGGTAAATTTTAAATGAGGTGTGATAGGGGTAATTGATGTTTACGCCTCCAAAATACGTACCTACCCACATCGAACCGTTTTTATCTTTGTATAACTTGTAAATGGAGTTTTGATTCAGGCTGCTTTTATTGTCGGGCTCGTATTGAAGATTGGTAAAGGAACCCTGCTGATTTAGAATGCTGATGCCATCGAGCGTTCCAACCCATAACCGGCCCTGATCATCAAGCTCCAGGCTTCTGATGGTATTGTTCACCAGCGAATGCGAATCGGCGGCTGAGTGGTTGAATATACTAAAGGTAGCGGTACTGCTGTTCCACAAATTTAAACCATTTCTTTGTGTCCCCACCCAAAGCCTGTTTGTGTGGTCTTCCAGAATGGAGGTAATGTTATTATCGCTGATACTTCCGGCCTTGCCGTTAGCCAGATAACTGACCATACTGAACTTTTGGTCATGGGGAACCAGACAAAACAGGCCACTAGCCGTACCTACCCAGATGTTGCCCAGGTGATCTTCTTTGATTGCCTTTGCATTAATTGCTGGTTTCGGTTGTGATGGATTAAAATACCTCGTCAGGTGGAGTGGATTGCCGTCTTTAAACAGGAACACGCCTTGCTGTGTGCCGATCCAGATATTTCCCTTTCTATCCTCAGTGATGCAATTAATGCTGATTCCCTTTAGCGTATTTGCTTTTTTTGAATCATTAAGTACCTGCTCAAAATGATCGTTCTCCGGGTGATAAATGTTGAGGCCTGAAATGGTACCTATCCAAAGCGTTTTCCGGCTGTCGGTATATAAGGCTGTGATGTAGTTATTGGAAATGGATTCAGGGTCTTTCTCGTCGTGCTGGTATACCTTAAAACGATACCCATCATAACGGTTTAAGCCAAGGCGGGTGCCGAGCCACATGAATCCCTGCTGGTCTTGTGCGATGGAGATCACAGAACTCTGCGACAGTCCTTTTTCCACACCGAGGTGATCAAACGATATGGTTTGTTGGGCAGCACTGTTCAGGCAGAACATTAAGAAAGAAGAGAGCAGACAGGTTAGTAATCTACAATTCATGAATGGTGGTTTTGTTGTTTGGATGTCTTGTTATCCCTACTAAAATAGGGTTAAAATGTATTTTTCACGAGAGATTTAGGATTTTCACCCCTTTTAGTTTGAAAATTACCCCAAGTGGATGGGAAAGTGCCAGTAAGTTTGCTTTTAGATCAGCCATTCTGAACCAGGCTGATTAGGAAAGCAAACAATTTAACCAAACAAAACAAACAAACTATGAGTAAAATTTACTTGATGGCCAAACAGCGGGGACTGATGCATTACTTTGCACATCAGAAAATCCTGATCTGGATAGCCTTGTTATTATTGAACAGTGCCGCGGCTTTCGCGCAGACGAAGAGCATTAGCGGGGTAGTAATCGATGAAGGAAAAACCGGCATTCCGGGGGTGTCTGTATCGGTGAAGGGAACCAAAACAGCCGTGCAAACCGATGCCAATGGAAAGTATAAAATTTCGGCAATGCCAACTGATCAGTTGGTATTTAATTATGTGGGTTATGTATCGCAAAGTATTGTGGTAGGAATTAAAACAGTGATCAATGTAAACCTTGCGTCGAGCTCTACCGGATTGAGTGATGTAGTTGTGGTAGGATATGGAACTACTAAAAGAGCCGACTTAACAGTTTCTGTTGGCTCTGTTAATATGAGGGATTTTGAGAAAGCCCCTGTAAAGTCATTTGATCAGGCATTGGCTGGCCGCGTGGCTGGGGTACAGGTTTCTTTAGGTGATGGACAACCAGGGACTGTAGCGGACATCGTGATCCGTGGAGCAGGGTCTATTACACAAGACAACTCACCATTATTTGTCATTGATGGTTTCCCGTCAGAAAGTTCTGAAGCCAATTCCATCAGTCCATCCGATATTGAAAGTATCGATGTGCTAAAAGATGCATCGGCAACCGCAATTTATGGTTCGAGAGGCTCAAATGGGGTTATACTCATCACAACAAAAAGAGGTGTAACAGGCGCACCAAAAATTACCTACAATAGTTACTATGGTTTAACGAAAAAGCCCAAAACTATGGAGGTGATGAATGCATACGATTATGTAAAGTATATTATCGAACGTGAGCCAACTAATGCTGCTACTTACCTCCCTGTCGGGGTTACATTAGATGATTACAAAAACGTACAAAGTTACGATCTCCAGGATTATATTTATCAGATAGGTAAGAACCAAAATCATGACCTCGCCATCAGGGGAGGTGCAGATAAAACGACCTATGCGCTATCACTGAATTATAATGATCAGAAAGGTAGCGTAAAATTTGGCGGATTTAAGCGTTATCAGGGCCGCCTGGTACTGGATCAGAACATCTCTAAGAAAATAAAGGTTGGAGTGAATACTAATTATTCTTATTCTGAATCAACTGGATTGCAGTTAAACATCAACCAACAATACGCGTCTTCGAATTTTCTTTACTCGGTTTGGGGATACCGTCCCACCACGGCTATAGGAAGTGGACTCAGTGGTGATGACTTGTTAAATATATTGTACGATCCTGAAAATGATGATAACGGTGCTCAGGATTATCGTGTTAACCCACTATTAAACCTGACCAATCAGCAAACGAAAACCAAAAATACAGCCGCACAAACCAATGGCTATGCAGACTATTTCATCACCCCGAAACTGAAATTAAGAATTTCAGCAGGTTTCAACAATAGTAATGTTGAATCTAATATATTCAACAATTCAAATACACAGTCAGGAAGCCGGTACTTCTCAAACGGCCCTAATGGGACAATAGGAAATGTGAAAACCTTTAACCTGGTAAATGATAATACATTAAATTACAAAAATACATTTGCTAAAAAACATAATGTTTCTTTTCTGGTAGGCTACAACACGCAATCCAGCAAAACTTCTACGCGTTCATTTACTGCAAAACAAATTACAGATGAGTCGCTGGGGCTTAATGCACTTGACATGACCGCAGCAGCCAATACTTCCATTACTTCATCATCTTCGACCTGGAAATTGCAGTCATTCCTTGCACGTGCAAATTATGATTACAAAGGACGATACCTGTTTGCCGCCAGTTACCGCGCAGATGGTTCATCTAAATTTGCACCAGGTAACCGTTGGGGTTATTTCCCGTCGGCTTCCGCGGCATGGAAATTTGGAGAGGAAAAATTCCTGAAAAATGCGAAATGGTTATCTGAAGGCAAACTTCGGGTAGGTTATGGTGAATCTGGTAATAACCGCGTTACAGACTTCGCTTACGTGTCTCAGGCAAATCTTACCAATGTAGAATATTGGTATTCATACAATGCGCTTGCACCTCAGGCGGGTTTCTTAATTACTGCAGCAGCTAATCCGGATTTAAAGTGGGAAACAAGCAGGCAAACAGATATTGGACTGGATTTAAGTTTCCTGAAAAAAAGAATCGAAGTTACAGTGGACGTTTATAAAAGAAACACAGACGACCTTTTGTTAAATGCATTATTGCCTTATGCTTCAGGAATACCAAATGCAAGAGGATATAAAAACATCGGTAGCCTGGAAAATAAAGGGCTTGAGTTTGCCATCAGCACCACGAATATCAAAACGAAATCATTCAGCTGGACAAGCAGTTTTAACATTTCATTTAATAAAAATCAAATTGTAGAACTAACTCAAGGTACCAGTGTTCTGACTTCAGGATCAGGAACGTTCTTCGATACAAATTATTCAAGTTTGTCTCCATACATTTCAGTGAAAGGCCGCTCAGTTGGAGATATGTACGGGCTGGTATGGGATGGAAATTACCAATACAGCGACTTTGATCTAACGCCTACAGGTACGTATGTCCTAAAGCCTACTGTTACCACAAATGGCTCGGCTAGGGATAGAATTGCTCCGGGCGACATCAAATACAAAGACTTAAACGGAGATTTGACAGTTAATGCTGACGATTATACTATTATTGGTCGTGGTCTGCCAATTCACACAGGTGGTTTCAGTAATAATTTCACCTACAAAAACTGGGATTTAAACGTGTTTTTGCAATGGAGTTATGGTAATAACATCATCAACGCAAACCGTTATTACTTTGAAGGTGCAACTCCAAATGGTATTTTAAATCAGTACGCCACATTTATTGATCGCTGGACACCGACAAACCCTACTAATGAATATTTCAGGGCTGGTGGGTATGGAACTTTTCAGTATTCATCGAGAGTAATTGAAGATGGGTCTTATCTGAGATTGAAGACAGTGAGATTGGGTTATAATTTTTCTCCGAAGATTACCCGTAAAATAGGGGTATCTGCATTAAATCTAAATATGTCTGCACAAAATATACTGACTTTAACAGGATATTCAGGCATGGATCCTGAAGCTTCAGCGAGGCAAAGTACTTTAACACCAGGTTTCGATTGGGGTACTTACCCTCAGGCCAGGGTGATCACATTCGGCTTAAATGCAACTTTTTAAAAATGATTAAACAGAACATAACATGAAATATATATATAGTTTTATGCTGATAGTGTTGCTGAGCATCACTACTTCTTGTAAAAAGTATCTGGATACAACACCAAACGATTTCTATTCCACTGTGAATTATTATGATACACAGGTTCAATTACAAGCTGCTTTGAATGCGGTTTATAGCACAATGAGCAGTGGTAAAATGTTTGGTTTGATACAGCACTTTAATTTTAACAGTACAACAGATGAAATGCTTACCAACCGATCGTTAGCAGGCGATAACCGTGGTTTGAATTACGCCAACTGGAATGCCGGTCATACCCGTGTGGCAGACATGTGGCAGGGGCCTTATATTGCCATTAATTTGGCGAATAACCTGATCGATAACATCAATAAGCCTACAATGGATGAAGCCCAAAGAGGTTACATTAAAGGACAAGCGTTGTTTTTGAGGGCCTATAACTATTTTCTGCTCACCATCAATTTTGGTGAAGTGCCTTTGATTTTGCATAGCCCAGGTATAGAAGAAGTGAATATAGCATCTGCTTCTCAGTTGACGATTTATCAGCAGATAGAAGCCGATTTGAAAGAGGCCGAAACTTTACTGGCAGGGAGAACCTCAGCTTCACTTGGTTATAATGATGTGGTAACCATCACAGCAGTGCAGACCATGCTGGCAAAAGTTTATTTGTATTGGGCAGGCTACCCAATCAAAGATACGAGCAAATATGAAGATGTAGTGACTTATGCAAACAAGGTGGTTAATTCAGGATTACACCAGTTAAATCCAGATTATAAACAGGTATTCATCAATCTTTTTCAGGATAAGTATGATATCAAAGAAGATATTCTCGAATGGGGTTCATTTGGTGGTGCGGCGGGCGCTAATATCAAAACTGGAAATGACATCGGAAATTTTGTTGGAATTACATCTGCGATATCGACAAATGTTACTCCTTTATATTCCTATAGTTCAGCTGCCTGGGTTTGGGCATCGCGAAAATTATTTGATAGCTATGAAGCCATTCCAACAAGTACACTCCAATTAAAAGCATCATTGGATACCCGACGGGACTGGAACTGTGCTGATTTTACTTACACCTACTCAATCGTAAACGGAGCTGAAGCCAGATCTACCGCGGCAATTATTAATTTATGGCAATTGCGCTGTGGCAAATTTAGGAGGGAATATGCACCATTTGAACAAAGAAATAGTGGGTTTTATGGCGCAAACTGGCCTGCACTTCGGTATGCTGATTTGTTATTAATGCGTGCAGAAGCAAATATCTTAAAGGCAACACCCGATCTGGCAACCGCTAAAGCTGATATCGAAACGGTGCGCAGACGTGCATATGGTACGATGTATGGTAACATTGTTAAAGATATCACAGTAACCAGAGGTGGTACAGGATATTCAGCAACGACTCCTCCGATAGTAACAATTAGCGGCGGTGGAGGAAGTGGTGCTACAGCTACTGCCGTAGTATCCACAGCAGGTGTGGTAACTGGCATTCGACTATCTAGCAGAGGTACACTAACAACTTCAGGTCCATATTATACCAGCGCGCCAACCGTAACGATTGCTGCTCCAACAACCGGTACAGCTGCGCTTGCTACAGCGACGATCACAAACGGTACAGAATATCAGCTTGCCAGCGGCTTAAGTCAGGCAGCCTTACTTGATATGATGAAGTTAGAGCGTATGCGTGAATTGTGCTATGAAGGCCTGCGAAGAAACGACCTGGTTCGTTGGGGAAACTTCTACAATGATATGGTTGACTTTAGGGTGTATGCCACAGCAAATGGGATAGGCGGTAATAGTAATGCGATAAGCGCCCTGGCAGCAGTTGAGCAGAAACATGTTTTGTTGCCAAAACCAACTTACGAAATGAACCTGAATAAATTATTAAAACAGAATCCAGGCTATTAATAAAAATGGATATGAAAAAAATATTATATATAAGCTTTTTGTTGAGCATGATCATAATGGCTTGCAAGAAGGAAATTACTGCAGAGGCCCCAACTGTTGATTTTACGGTAAGAAATATGAGAAGCACTATCGGTGATACGCTGGTATTCAAGTTGGGGGATACATGCAAATTCGATGTATCCGGTTACGCAGATAACATCACGCACTATTCAGGCATTGTTGGAAACAATTACGATAACAGAAACCGGACATCGGCTTTAGGTAAATTAATCTTAACCTTCAGCACAACCATGCAATTCGGGACCCAGGCTAATACTTTCAAAGTACTGGCCATTAAAAACCTTCCAAGCTTAGATTCTGCTACAGTTGTGAACGCAAACTGGACCGACATTACTTCACGTACCACGCTGGCAACAAGTGCTACGGCAGTGAGTACCGGAAATGTAGATGTAACTGATTTAGTAAGCAGTGCTGATGATGTGCTATACCTTGCTTTCAAATATTCTGGTGTAACGGGTTCAACACAACGTACCTGGGTAATCAGCAACTACAGTCTGACCAATATTGGAAGTGATTTCAATTATGTGCTGAGTAACCTGGCTAACGATGCGTCATACTGGACCAGATATGGCAATGTGTGGACGCCAGCTTCAGCCCGTTGGACCGCGACCAGTAGTGCATTAACCATTGTTGGTGGTGCCGCCACAGCAGCGACTAACACAAGCTGGATCGTTACCAAACCCCTTTATGTAGGAAGAATAACGCAGGATATTCCTACTGCAACAGTTAAAAACCTGGTAAGTGCTGCCGTTACTTATTACGAATATAAGTATGCCGCCGTAGGTACTTATAAATCCACCTTTGCCTATTACAGCAATACAAAGGATGATACAAAAGCTGGCAGTAAAAACTTTTATATAAAAATTACCCAATAATTAACGTCCGGCCTCCCTGCAGCGGTTTTTGGCCTCTCTGCAGTGGAGGCTTTTTTAACAGTACTTTAGTTTTTGCAGATTACAATATTAATAATAATGGGGCCTCCGTAATCAGGTTAGTAGTTGATGACGGTTGGCCCTTTTTTACTTAGAATGAATATTCTCTAACTAAATAATTTAAACATGAAATTGACCACAGTTTTGGCAAAATGCTTGCTGATTAGCGGTTTTGTCTTTAGTATTTTAACCTCTTGTAAAAAATCCGAGTTAACAGATGCTAAAGCAGAAGATTTATTTTCTGACTCACTTGCCGGCAACAAGCTCGCTGCTACGGCGGCCGCTGCAGCCTCAGGCATGCTAATTGAAAGTACCGCAGGTCCTGTAACATCAGGCGAAATTACTGCATTCAAGTCTTATATCCAGGCACGATCATTTCCGCTAAATAACTGGACACCCTCAAATGTGTGGGTTTATGGGCAGGGCGGGAAAACGGTTCAGGGAATGGGAGTGATGTTTGAAGTGACGGAAGACCGGGCTATATTAGATCGCCTGCTACAATTTATTGATAAGGCAATTGCTTGTAGAAACGATAATCTGGCGGCAGCAAGTGGTGGGCAACGTGTAATGTGGACAGGGAATATTGAGCCTGTGTGGCCGAATACTTCCACCACTGATCAGGCTGACGCAGCACAGGGCGAAATAGTGGGGCACATTGCCTATGCAGCCAAGCTTATTTTGTCACGTCCGGCATTGTGGAATCTCACAGTAGGCAGTGGAGATGCAAATGGATATGGTGCAACCTATCACGCCCGAGCTCTTACCTATGTGGCCCGGTGTGAAGAAACATCTGACTATATACGCCAATATATGGTTCGCACATCAGACAATAAATTCTATTATCCAACGCTTCCTGGGTGGACTTTTTTTCCGGGCGACCCCCTTCCATGGAATCAGCAAATGATGCTTAATAGTGCATTTCAGCGTTTGGCCGAATGTCACCAGGTTTTGGGAGACGCTCCTGCGAAAATAACCTCTTATGACCAGTTGGTTCAGATTTCTATTAACTGGTTCCTGTCCAGCGCAGTCTCGAAAACATCTGCTGCGGGCACTCCGGTTTATTTTTGGAACTACGCACTCGATTCAAATCCTACTTCGCCAGAGGATACCGGCCATGCGCAATATGATATTGGCGGCTTTTTTCAGGCTTACTTAAGCGGACGTTATTCTATTCCACTGGCAGCCGTTCAGCGTTTTTCCAATACAATTGTTGATGTCATGGCCCATAAAGAATCTCTCGGTTATCCTATTTCTGGCCGAATTGATGGCACGAATAGCACGGCGGGAGGGGATAATTACCTGCGTGAACGCTTTCTACCTATCGCGGTACGTTATAACCAGGATGAATGGGATTACCTTGTAAATCTTGATATCAACTCTGGGGAGTACTCAACAAACGTATGGATGACCGCCCACATCCTTTCAGAAAAAAATTACCGTTATGTAAACGGCATCCCAAGTGGAGTAGTATTTTATCAAAACACGAACTATGCCGGAACGGCAAGTCAATCACTCCCTAAAGGGACTTACACTTTAGCTCAGCTTGCGGCGAAGGGCGTACCAAACGATTGGGCTTCATCGCTTCGCGTTCCCAGCGGATGGAAGGTAACTCTTTACCAGAGTGATAATTTCGCAGGTACTTCCTGGGTGCAAACTGCAGATAATGCGAGCCTGGTAGCTATCGGGGCGAACGACTCCATGAGTTCATGCAAAATAGAATAATGAATAACAGTTAAAACATAAACTTGGGCCTCCGTAATCAGGTTAGTTTTGATAACGGTTGGCCCTTTTTTACTTAGATGAATATTCTCTAACTAAATAATTTACATATGAAATTGAACCTAGTTTTGGCAAAATGCGTGCTGATTAGCGGCTTTGTCTTCAGTATTTTAACCTCTTGTAAGAAGTTCGATTTAACAGATTCTAACGCAGAAAGTGTGTTTTCTGATTCACTTGCAGGTAACAAACTCGCGGCCACGGTCGCTGCTACGGCAGCTGGTATGCAAATAGAAAGTACCGCAGGTCCTGTAACCGCTAGCGAAATTGCCTCTTTTAAGTCGTATATGCTGGCGAGATCTTTTCCTGCCAACAACTGGAGTCCAACAAATGTTTGGGTTTATGGTCAAGGAGGTGGCGCACTTCAAGGGCTTGGTTTGATGTTCGAAGTGACAGAAGACCGGATACTATTAGATCATATGCTGCAATTTGCAGATAAGGCGATCACTTGTCGAAACGACATTCTTCCGGCGGCGAGTGGTGGACAACGTGTGATGTGGAATGGAAATATCGAACCTGTCTGGCCGAATACTTCCAGTACCGACCAGGCTGATGCGGCTCAAGGGGATATTGTGGGTCACATAGCCTACGCAGCTAAACTCATTCTCGCACGTCCGGCACTTTGGAATCTTACCGTAGGAAGTGGAGATCCAAATGCCTACGGAGCAACCTATCGAGCCCGGGCACTTACCTATGTAGCCCGATGTGAAGAAACAGCGGCATATATAAAAAAATATATGGTTGATTCAACAGATAATAAATTTTATTATACTACCCTTACAGGATGGACCTTCTTTCCTGGGGGTGCGCTGCCATGGAATCAACAGATGATGCTGAACAACGCATTTCAACGTCTTGCCGAGTGTCATCAGATTTTAGGGGATGCTCCTTCCAAGGTGACCGATTATGACCAACTCGTTCAAACGTCACTGAACTGGTTTTTAGCCAGTGCGGTATCAAAAACCTCTGCCTCAGGAACTCCGGTATATTTTTGGAACTATGCAATACATTCTGTTTCTACCTCTCCAGAAGACACCCCCCATGGTCGTTACGATGTTGGTGGATTTTTTCAAGCGTACCTAAGTGGAAGATATTCCGTACCACTGGCAGCCGTTCAGCGTTTTTCCAATACTGTTGTTGATGTTATGGCTCATAAAGAATCTCTTGGTTGGCCAATTTCCGGCCGTATTGACGGTACGAATAGCAATGCCGGAGGATATAGTTTTCTCCATGAGCGGTATCTTCCGATAGCCGTACGATACAATACTGATGAATGGGATTATCTCGTGAATGCTGATATTGCCTCTGGCGAGTATTCAACAAACGTGTGGATGACCGCTCACATCCTTTCAGAAAAAAACTACCGTTATTTAAACGGCATCCAAAGTGGAGTAGTATTTTATCAAAACACGAACTATGCCGGAACGGCGAGTCAGTCACTCCCTAAAGGGACTTACACTTTAGCTCAGCTCGCGGCGAAGGGCGTACCAAACGACTGGGCTTCATCGCTTCGCGTTCCCAGCGGATGGAAGGTAACCCTTTACCAGAGTGATAATTTCGCAGGTACTTCCTGGGTGCAAACTGCAGATAATGCCAGCCTGGTAGCTGTCGGTGCGAACGACTCCATGAGCTCCTGCAAAATAGAATAATGAATAACAGTTAGAACATAAACTGGGGCCTCCGTAATCAGGTTAGTTTTGATGACGGTTGGCCCTTTTTAAACATGAAGAAGTTGGGACTACACCAAGGTCCCGATAGCCTGCCTTACGAAATGGATATTTTGTTTAAGACAACTCTACAGGTTTCAAATACATGGGTGAAATTGGAAATCTGGTCTGAAAACAAAAAATAGGGATGAGTCCATTCGTAACAGGTTTGCAGCGCAGCGGTGGATGCCGCTGCGTTTTGCTTAGTTACGAAACATAAAAAACATCAACAATTGGAATACAACAGATTAAATCTTGACAGAGATTTTATGAGGCATTTACAGACTGACAAACTACGCGCCTTCAATCATATCTTCAAATTTTCATGGATGCTGCTTTACAAAAAGGCAGTCTCAAAAGTAGGTTGTCCGGTTATTGCCAAAGATTTAGTACAGGATGCTTTTGTCGTACTCTGGGGTAGAATGGATACGCTGGAGCAACAGCGTAGTGTAATCGCTCTTTTATATGCCATTCTGCGCAATAAAATATTCCATTTATACCAACATGAGCTGGTAAGGTTCAAATACGTCAATCAAACCGATTTTGCCGATAACGAATTAACAGACAGCGTGGAAGAGTTGTTCATCGCAAAAGAGCTGAAAGATTTGATTGAAACCAATATTAAGGGTTTGCCCTTACGCATGCGAATGGTTTATCAGCTAAAGCGGGAGAAAGGACTTACAATATCTGAAATTGCTGAAGACATGTCGATCTCCGAACAAACGGTAAGAAACCAGTTGCATATGGCCTATACACGATTGCGAGGAAGCCTGGAACGCTATAAGCCAGCATAACAACCTCCCGCGCAAATATGCAAATAGAAATTTAAAACTCCTATTTATAATTCTTCATCAATCCATTCAAAACGGTGTTGCTATCGGTAAAGGATTTCGGGGTTTGTTTACCATACCATGAATCTTCCCAGTTGCCATACATCACGTTGGGCAGTACAATGAATTTCTTCCCAAATTGACTTCGGTTTTCTTCTACCCATTCTTTTCGGTCTTGCTCCGCATGATTGTCGAACAAGCCTGAAAAGTCGCCAAGGTTATCGCCTAGAAGCAATCCGATTTCATAACTAGCCGCTATTTTCTCCCGGCGTGCTACTTTTGAGGAAGTCGTCTCCAGCAATAACAAATGTTCTTCATCGGCATTTGGAAAGCCAAATTTCTTCAGGTTTTCAATCGTCGCCGCTTTGTCCTGAAGGATTCTGTTGGTGACATAATAAACGGTAGCCCCTTTTGATGCCGCATACTTAAAGAATGAGGGTGCGCCCGGAACCGAGTCAGCCCGTACCTGCTTGGTCCACTGTACCCATGTTGAATCAGAATAATTTGCTTTAGCAATGGCCTGATGAATGTAGTATGGACTGTTATCCAACACCGTTTCATCAATGTCGGTCACAACAGCAAGTGGTTTTCCGGATGGCTTCCTCTCCAGTGCATCAAAGCTTAACCGGGCAAAGTTATAGGCCTGAAAAGACAGCGCGCGGTATTCTGCCGCCCGTTGTTGCCATAGGGCACCCCAGGCTGGTGCCTCCGGCATGAGCTGCAGCTGATCTTTTTGCTGCTGGGTATTCATTTTGCACGACAACACAGATATTGTGGTCATTGCGAGTAATAGTAGAGTTTTTCTCATTTTTATAATAAAAGTGGTCGATCATCATCTTTAAGGTTTACGCCGCTCAGTTTAAGCTGCAACGAGCGTACAACCAGATCTCTCAGTTTTTCTGCCGCCACATCAGGAGGGAGACCAAGGTCGCGGATATTGGAAATGCAGTTTCTTTTTTCATCAGTATAACCGGGTTGCGGCATATAGGTCATGTATGCGCCCAGGCTGTCGTAAGCACTTAGTCCCGGCCTTTCCCCAATCAGAATCACCGATAAACGGGCATTGAGGTGGTGGGCAATTTCATCCGCAATGGCCACCCTGGCTTGTTTGGCCAGTACAACAGGGGTAAAGGTAAAACCCTTGCTACTGAGCGACTCCATGAACAATGAAGTTACTTTTACGGCATTTTCATTTACAGCGAAGGCCGAAAGTCCGTCGGCAATCACGATACAGATATCTTTCTGAATACTTCTTTTATTTTGAAGTAATGCAGTGGAGTTGGCACTGAGTTTACGGCCGAAATCCGGGCGTTGCAGGTAGGTCGTCCGGTCGGTTGCGCCGCTTTCCACCATTACATGTGTGATGCCCAAACCATCAAGCGCGGTTTCGATAGCATTGACGTCCATATCGGAATACACCGCATCCTGTGCATGCGCATGGGCAAGTTTGAATTTCAGCGATTCGCTTAACGGTAACGACACACCGGTTCTCCCCAGCGCAATGCGGGCTGCCGTGAAAAGCCGCAACTCTTCCCAGAGATCTTTTATGGCAATTTCGTTTGTTTTTTCTAGCATAAACCCAGTATGGTTGAGGTTAATTCCTGGAGTTGCCTGGCTGAAGTGTGGGGCTTCGGACCGTTTGCATCAAAAAGTCCCTGATGTTGCAGCCAACGATCGAATTCAGGAGCGGGACGTTTATTCAGGATTTTACGGATGTACATGGCATCATGAAATGAAGTCGATTGATAATTCAGCATGATATCATCCGCACCCGGAACACCGATAATGAAATTGATTCCCGCAACACCAAGTAAGGTCAGCAGGTTATCCATATCATCCTGGTCTGCTGCCGCATGATTGGTATAGCAAATATCCATGCCCATCGGCAGGCCCATCAGCTTTCCGCAAAAGTGGTCTTCCAGGGCTGCTCTTGTAATCTGCTTTCCGTCAAAAAGGTATTCAGGTCCGATAAAACCGACTACTGAATTGATCAGAAGCGGATCAAAGCGGCGTGCAACGGCATACGACCGCACTTCGCAGGTTTGCTGATCTACGCCAAAATGTGAATTGGCCGAAAGCGCGCTGCCCTGGCCCGATTCAAAATACATTACCTGCTTGCCAACGGTACCGCGGTTTAATGAAAGTGCCGCCTCATGTGCCTCTTCCAGTATCGACAGGTTAATGCCGAAACTCGAATTGGCTTTCTCCGTGCCGGCAATGGACTGAAATACCAGATCAACAGGAACACCCTGTTCAATTAGTTGAATGCTGGTGGTAACGTGCGTAAGCACACAACTTTGCACCGGCATATCAAACTGTAGTCTAAGACGGTCGAGCATGTGAATGATTTCTGCAATTTTATGCGGGTTGTCGGTTGCCGGATTGATGCCAATCACCGCATCTCCGGCACCATACATTAAACCATCAATAACCCCGGCTGCAATGCCCCTTAAATCATCCAGAGGGTGGTTTGGCTGTAGTCGAACGGATAGGTGTCCTTTCAAACCGATAGTATTTCGAAATCGGGTAACCACTTCCAGTTTCTTCGCTGCCAATATCAGGTCCTGGTTTCGCATCAGTTTGGAAACTGCTGAAACCATTTCTGCCGTAAGTCCTTTTGATATCGATTCTATGGCAGCTGCACTCGCCTCGTCACTCAGTAACCAGTCGCGCAGTGCGCCCACGGTAAAGTGTTTAATAGCAGCGAAAGATTGCTGATCTTGCCCGTCGATAATCAACCGCGTGATTTCGTCGCTTTCATAGGGCACAAAATCTTCGTTCAGAAAGTTGACAAGTGGCACATCTGCCAGTGCAATCTGTGCCGCAATACGCTCTTCGGCACTTGCAGCAGCAAGCCCGGCTAATACATCACCCGATCGTAGCGGGCTCGCCTTGGCCAGCAATACCCTGAGATTTTCAAACTCATATACATAATGACCGATGGTAAACTTATAACTCATGTTGATGATGATTTTCTGCTTCTTCTATGCCTATGGAGTTGTTGCCCATTTTCTTTGAGATCAATAATACAGCAAAACAAATTACCAGCCCGATCAGGAATATACCCGAAAGTTCCGGATAACCATAAACCATCGATACCAGTGTTATGGCGGCAAGGGTAAGCGCTATAGCCGGGAAATAAGGGTAGAATGGCGCCCGGAAAGGGCGGTTCATATCCGGCTCGCTTTTCCGCAGCTTAAATAAACTTAGCATACTGATGATGTACACCACAACCGCTCCAATAGTGGAAAGAATCACCAATTTTCCGGTATCGAAAAACATAAGGGCAGAAATACCCAGTGCAGTACCTAGAAACAGCGCCACATATGGAGTTTTGCGTTTCCTGCTTACCCAGCTCAGGGCCTTGGGAAGATAGCCAGACCGGGAGAGGGCGAAAATTTGTCGCGAATAGCTGATGATAATGCCATGGAAAGATGCAATTAGTCCGAACAGTCCCACCCCGGCAAAAAGACGCGTAATTTTGCTGTCCCTGCCCAGTATAATGCCCAAAGATTCGGGTAAAGGATAATCGAGGTTGTCGAGCTCCTGCCATGGCGCAATTCCGCCCACACAAATCATCACTGCAAAAGCCAGGATAATTAAGGTGATCAAAGCGGAAATGTATCCGCGTGCGATGGCTTTGTTCCCATCTTTAACTTCTTCTGCAACCATGGCAATGCCTTCCAGGCAAACGAATAGCCAGATGGCGAAGGGAAGTGCACTGAACACGCCCCCGAGACCGAATGGCAGAGGGTTTTGTAAGAAGGTCTGCATTTTAAAATGCGGTGCGGCAATCACAATGAAAATCAGCAACTCTACAATGGCAAGTACCGTCATTACTAAAGAAAACCAGGCTGCTTCTTTTAAACCCAACAAGTTGATGCCGGTAAATACCAAAAATGAAGCAATGGATATGGCCATTGCAGGACATGACGGATATAGGAAATGAATGTAACTGCCTAAAGCCATGGATATAGCAGGGGCGGCGAACAGAAACTCCACCAGGGTAGCATAACCGGCAATTAATCCGCCTTTAACGCCAAAAGCCCTCAAAGAATAAGAAAACGGTCCGCCGGCAGAAGGAATAGCTGTCGACAGTTCGGTAAAACTGAAAATAAAAGTGATGTAGAGGATACTGATAATCACGGTAGCTAAAAGTAAACCTACCGTGCCGGCCACGCCCCAGCCATAATTCCAGCCAAAATAGTCTCCTGAAATGACCAGTCCAACGCCAATGGCCCAGAGGTGTGTAGCACTAAGTGTCTTTTTTAATGTTTGAGAATCTTTCACAAATGTTTGGTTTTTTGATATTGGTTTTTGGTATTTGTTGTCTCGCCTTTAAGTTAAGGCTTTTAAAATAAATAGTTCGCTAAAATATTTGCTAATTTCATTAATAAGGGGTGGTAATTCTCTCTATTTTGGGTGAAAATTGAGTTGTTTTCAGGAGGAATACTTGTTCTGGAGGATATTTGTTAGCTTTTTTAAGTGCAAACTGAATTGCCGTCAATACGGCTTAGAATTTCCAGTCTTTATCACCTCCATTTCTGAACTGACTGTCGTACCATCTAATTCACCTGCAAGATTATTTCCCTGCTTCCTCATTGTTTGAAATTTGTAATGAATTCTTTGAAATCCGTAATGTTTTCCTAACAATTGCCCTTTACCTTTGTTAAGGTAATTACAACAATCAAAAATATGACAACAACAAAAGGATATGCAGCTCAAAGTCCGGAGACCGATCTGGCGCCCTGGAATTTTGAGAGAAGAGAAGTAGGCCCTCATGATGTACAGTTTGAAATTCTGTTTTGTGGCGTTTGCCACTCCGACCTTCACCAGATTAAAAATGACTGGTTCCCTGGGATCTTCCCGATGGTGCCCGGCCATGAAATTGTTGGCCGCGTAGTAAAGGTAGGCGATCACGTCAAAAACTTTAAAGTGGGCGACCTGGCTGGTACAGGTTGTATGGTAGATTCCTGCCAGGTTTGCGAAAACTGTAAACAGGATCTGGAGCAATACTGCCTGGAAGGGAATACCCAAACGTACAACGGACTGGAAAGAGACGGAAAAACACCAACTTATGGTGGTTATTCGGATAGCATCGTAGTAAGGGAAGAATTTGTATTGAAAATTAAAGAAGGGGTAGATTTAGCTGCGGTTGCACCATTATTGTGTGCCGGAATCACCACTTATTCTCCACTACGCCACTGGAAAGTTGGCAAAGGCCATAAACTTGCCGTATTAGGTTTAGGTGGCTTAGGGCACATGGCTGTTAAATTTGGTGTGGCCTTCGGTGCGGAAGTAACCGTATTGAGCACCTCTCCTAAAAAAGAAGAAGATGCTAAGAAACTGGGTGCCCATCATTTTGTGGTGACCACCGATCCGGCTCAGGTAGAAGCTGCCAAAGGCACTTTCGATTTTATCCTGGATACGGTTTCTGCGGAGCACGATTTTAACATGTACCTTTCACTGTTGAGAACCAACGGAACGCACATTTGCGTAGGCGTACCACCTAAGCCGGCAGAGATCGCTGCATTCAGTTTACTGGGTGGAAGAAAGAGCCTTGCAGGTTCGGGAATCGGCGGCATCAAGGAAACACAGGAAATGTTAGATTTCTGTGCGGAAAACAATATCGTATCGGATATCGAAATGATTGACATGAAAGACATTCATACTGCCTACAAACGTATGGAAAAAGGTGATGTGCGTTACAGATTTGTAATTGACATGGCTACGTTATAAACGTTATTACATTTATAGAAAAGGGCTTCGTTGTAAAAATGGAGCCCTTTTTTTATTGCCTTTTTGAAGACGGAAAGCACTCGTGAATAAAAATCTTTTGCTACCTTCGTTAATCGTCATGATGACGTTTAAACTAACCAGATCATTACACTTATCTTCGATAACGAATAATCAATATACTGATGTGCCATGAATAACACCATAAAAACAGGCATCCTGTTTCTTTTCACGGCTTCGCTTAGCCTGAACGCTGCGGCCCAGAAAAGTATCAGGGCATTTAAGCTTACAGATGTCAGGCTAATGGAGAGTCCTTTTCTTAAAGCCGAACTGACTGATAAAGCCTATATGCTTTCCCTCAATCCCGACCGGTTACTGGCGCCTTATCTGAAAGAATCCGGATTGACGCCCAAAGCCACTTCCTATGGCAATTGGGAAAATACCGGTCTGGATGGCCATATTGGTGGGCATAACGTTTCGGCACTGGCTTTAATGTATGCCGCTACAGGTGATGCAAAAGTGAAAGAGCGGCTGGATTATATGATTGATGAACTGAGAAAGTGCCAGGACAAAAATGGAAATGGATACTTATCAGGTGTACCTGGAGGAAAGGAGATCTGGAAACAGATCAAAGTTGGTCAGATCAAGTCTTCTAGTTTTTCACTCAACGACAAATGGGTGCCACTTTACAACATTCATAAGATTTATGCAGGCCTCTACGATGCTTATGCCGTTGCAGGTAATCAGCAGGCCAAGCAAATGCTGGTTAAACTAACCGACTGGTGCGTGGACCTGGTTTCCAATCTTTCGGACCAGCAGATTCAGGAACTTTTGAAAAGTGAGCACGGGGGATTAAATGAAATATTTGCCGATGTATATATATTCACCGCCGATAAAAAGTATTTAAAGCTGGCCAGACAGTTTTCAGATCAGTCGATCCTGAAACCTTTGTTAAATGGTAAAGATGCATTGAATGGGCTTCATGCCAACACCCAGATCCCGAAGGTAATCGGTTTTGAACAGGTTGCCCTGGCCGATCACGATACCGCCTGGGCCAATGCGGCAGATTTCTTCTGGAAAACGGTGGTACAACATCGCACGGTTGCCATTGGTGGTAACAGCGTAAGGGAACATTTCCATCCGGCAAACGACTTTTCTTCCATGCTCGAATCTCGCGAAGGCCCTGAAACCTGCAACTCTTATAATATGCTGAAGCTGACCAAGCAATTGTTTTTGTCAGCACCCTCGACTCAATACCTCGATTATTACGAGCGGACTCTTTATAACCACATCCTTTCTTCACAGCGGGAAAAAGGAGGTTTTGTTTACTTTACGCCCATGCGTCCCGGGCATTACCGTACCTATTCTGCCCCGCAACAAAGCTTTTGGTGTTGTGTAGGCTCAGGCCTGGAAAACCATGGGAAGTATGGGGAACTGATCTATGCCCACGACGACCAGAATTTATATGTCAACTTATTTATTCCTTCAAAATTAAACTGGAAAGAGAAAGGCATTACGTTGGTACAGGAAACCAGCTTTCCGAATACGGAATTCACCACCTTGAAACTTGCCTTTACAGGCAGAAAAAAGTTTGCCATCCGTTTACGCCATCCGTCATGGCTGGAGAATGGGAAAATGCAGATTACCGTAAACGGAAAGCCGCAGACGGCGAAAGATCTTGGAAATGGTTATGTCAGCATCGACAGGCTTTGGTCGGGCGGTGATGCGATAAAGGTAAACCTGCCGATGCAGACCCGCACGGAGTTCATGCCCGACGGATCAGATTGGGTGGCTTTTGTACATGGTCCCATTGTTCTGGCGGCTGAATTGGATAGTTTGGGACAACCAAACCTGACCGGCGACGACAGTAGAATGGGGCATATTGCTTCAGGACCGCTATTTCCGCTTAGCGAAGCACCACTTGTTTCGGGCAACAAAGCCGATCTGGCTGCCAGCCTTAAAACCAGTGGGAAGGAGCCCCTTACCTTTACCGCCGAAAATGCCATTTATCAGCAGAAATATAAAAATTTAAAACTGGTGCCTTTTTCCAGTCTGGCTGAAAAACGTTACGTCGTGTACTTTCCCTACGCTTCAACAGCGAACTTACCCGAAAGAGCCAAAGCGATTCAGCTGGCAGAAACGGAAAAAATGAAACTGGAAAATGAAACGATCGATGTAATCAATACCGGAGAGCAGCAACCGGAGTCTGACCATGGTTTCAAAGGCGAGAAAACAGAAACGGGTACTTTTCAGGACCGCCATTATAGAAACGGAACCGGATGGTTTGCTTATACACTGAAGAATAAAGACCTAAAAGGCAAAAAGATCAGGCTTACGCTTTATGGAAAGGAAAAGAACCGAAGCTTTTCTTTACTCGTGAATGGTACGGTGATTCAGCGGATTAAGCTCGATGGGAGCAGGGGAAATGTGTTCTACACGCAGGATTTTGAAATCCCTTCAGCTAGTTTAACCAGTAATCTGGAATTGAAATTTCAGGCAGATGAAGGCTCAGCCATTCCGGGAATTTATGAAGTACGGTTAGTGAAGTAAAATTGTCCCTCAGCCAAATCAGCGCTGAGGGACAAAAAATTATTTAACCGCTTTAACTCCTTCACTTGTCATTATAATGCGTTTGATACTGCCATCCTTGTTATAGCACAAATCATCAATACAAACCGATCGGCGGTAGCTTCCGCCATCCGTATTGATCGATCCGTTATGGTAAATGAAATAGGATTTGCCTTTAAAATCAATAATGGCCTGATGGTTGGTATTGGAGTTTCCGGCAACTTCATTTAAAATGCCCTTATAAGTCCATGGGCCGTTTACATTTTTGCTCATTGCATATACAATCTTCTCCGGAAATCCGGAAGCGTAAGAAAGGTAATACCAGCCTTTGCGTTTGTGTATCCATGGGGCCTCCGTAAACTCAGGAACATCCACCACCTGAATCGGGCCATCAAGTTCGATCATGTTCTTTTTCAGTTTGGCATAATAACAGCGCTGGTTGCCCCAGAATAAATAGGCCTGACCATCATCATCAATGATGACAGTAGGATCGATGTCATCCCAGCTGATTTTTACGGCTGTGGTCATATCGTTTGTAATCAGTGCTTTTCCAAGGGCATCTTTAAAAGGACCGCGTGGGTTATCTGCAACCGCCACACCAATCGACTTACCATGGATAGACCCATGCGAAATGGCCACATACCAGTAAAATTTACCATCGCGTTCAATCACCTGCGATGCCCAGGCATCGTCGCTTGCCCATGCAAAGCTTTTTGCATTTAAAGGCGATGGATGTTCTTTCCAGTTCACCATGTCTGCAGAGGAATAGCATAACCATTCATGCATTTCATAGCGTTCTTTGCCTTTCGGTGGAACATCGTGGCCCGTGTATAAATAAACCGAATCACCATATACAAATGCAGCCGGATCGGCAGTGTATTTATCCGTGATGATGGGGTTGCCTTTTGCGGTAATGATTTTCTGCTGGGCCTGCAAAGAAAAGACGCAGCCTGAAATGCCTAAAATCGATAAGATCAGTTTCTTCATATTATTGTGTTTGTAATTTGGCCAGCTCTTTTTTAGTAATGGTCAGGATAGTGCCGTGTCTTAGTCCTTTCGGCAAGGAAATCTGATCCGATACATCTTTCCAGTCTTTTAAATCGGATGAGATGATCGCCCCATACCGGTGATCCCGGTATTTGTCGAAATAAACCATCCAGTCTTTACCTATCCGGAGTGTTGTGGGTCCTTCAGCCCAGTATTGCCCCGTAATGGGTTCGCTGGCTTTGGTATAGGGACCTGTCAACTCATCCGACCAGGCAATTTTCAAATTCTTTTGTGCAGGTTCGCGGGTTTCATCTTTCAGGAACATCACGAACTGTTTGCCGTTCTGTACAATAGTGGCATCAATCACGTTGAAACCGGGATCGTAAAGTAATTTAGTGTCAGAAAAGGTTTTAAAGTCTTTGGTCGTTACATAGTACATCCGGTGGTTATAGCCATCTTCCAGCGCTGAGGCCGTTTCGGCAAATTTGCCGGTAATGGTACTGGCCCAGTAAATCATATACGTTTTGGTTTTGGCGTCGTAAGTAATTTCAGGTGCCCAGGTATTCCGCGCGCCATCCTCTTTTGCCATTACCGGTAAAAACTGTTGTTCGCTCCAGTTGATCAGGTCTTTGGAACTGGCATAGCCAATTCCTTTATCTTTCCAGCTCACGGTCCACACCATGTGAAATAATCCGTCGGCGCCGCGAATGATGCAGGGGTCTCGCATCAGCTTATCCTTGCTTACGGTGGGTTTCAAAAAGGATGAATCGTTTTTGAGTGCTTTCCATTCATAGGCATTGGTACTGTAGGCCAGATGCAGCCCATCCTGTCCGTTGTTTTTAAAGTAGGCAAACAGGTAAACGCTGTTTTTTTGTGCTATAGCGGTCAGGCAAAAGCCAGATAGCAGTAGGAATATGCAGATTAGCTTTTTCATCAATAATGCATTATTTGAGTTCCAATACAACAACAGATTGCGCCGGGAGCTCTACTTTCAGGTTGTTTCCTGATTTTTTCGCGCCGCTGAATTTCGTGATGTGCACTTTATTGGCCTCGGTAAAGGAATTGACATCAGTCAGCTTTGCTGAAGTCAGTATTTGTCCGCTTACGGTTTTCCATTTCAGTTCGCCTAATTCGGTATCCAGGGAAATTTTGTGCTTAGGATCGAGGTTAACCAGCGAAATGTGAACGGCACCAGTCGAATCCTGGGAAGCTGAAACATTAAGGGAAGGAATTTTTTTATCTCCCAAAGTATAATCCGGACTGCTGAAACTAATCGGCAGGTATTTGGCATCCATATGTACTTTGTACAAATCGAAAACGTGGTAAGTAGGGGTAAGCACCATCTTATCTTTTTCAGTTAGAATAACAGCCTGCAAAACATTTACGGTTTGGGCCAGGTTAGCCATCCGAACCCGGTCGGAGTGGTTATTGAAAATGTTCAGGGTAGTGCCTGCAATCAAGGCATCGCGTAAACTGTTCTGCTGATACAGAAATCCCGGATTGGTGCCGGGTTCTACATCAGTCCAGATGCCCCATTCATCCACAATCAAAGCCACTTTCTTTTTTGGATCATATTTATCCATAATGGCCGAATGTTTAGTTACGATTTCTTCCATGCGCAAACAGTTTTTCATGGTGTTGAAATACTGCTCTTCATCAAACTGGGTGGCAGAACCTTTGCTTTTCCAGTTTCCTGTAGGAAGTGTGTAGTAGTGAAGCGTTAAGCCCCACATGCGGCCGGCACCGATGTTTTTCATGCAGGTTTCTGTCCAGCGATAATCATCAGCATTCGCGCCACTCGCAATTCTTTTTAAAGGCGCCCCGGCATAGTCGCGGGCATAAGTGGCATACCTTCGGTATAGATCGCTGTAATATTCGGGTGTCATGTTTCCTCCACATCCCCAGCTTTCGTTTCCTACTCCCCAGAAGGAAACTTTCCAGGGCTTTTCCATCCCGTTTTGTTTCCTGATGGCGGTCATCGGACTGGTACCGTCGAAATTCAGGTATTCTACCCACTTCGCCATTTCTTCTACCGTTCCGCTCCCTACGTTTCCGGCGATATAAGGTTCGCAGTTTAACATTTGGCACAGTTCCAGGAACTCATGAGTACCAAAGCTATTGTCTTCAGTTACGCCTCCCCAGTTGGTATTGATCATCTTCGGGCGTTGATTTCTTGGCCCGATTCCATCCCTCCAGTGGTATTCATCGGCAAAGCAACCACCCGGCCAGCGCAGGTTGGGAACCTTTATTTTTTTCAAGGCCTCTACTACATCCAGTCTGATCCTGCCTTTATTAGGGATAGCCGAATTCTCATCCACCCAGAATCCATCGTAAATGCAACGACCAAGGTGTTCGGAAAAATGCCCGTAAATGTGCTTGCTTACTGTTTGTTCTCCGGCAGGTTTAATGTTCAGCACAGTAGTCTGCGCATCCGCCAGCAATCCACTGCAAAGCAGCGAAAGGGAGAGGACTAATTTTTTTATCATATGGTTTATTGGTGTGTGGTTCGTTTTTTAATTCAACGGTATTCTGATCACATTAAATGAATAAGGCTTCAGGTCCATATTCAGTTTTTTCCCTTTTAAAGCCACTGCTGATAATTTCGGGCTCACCGCCTTGGGCTGATCGAATGAGTTAAGCTGATCAAGATTGGAACTGGCCAGTTCTTCCAGTGTACCTTTGCTTTTCAGTCTGGTTTGGCCATCAAGTGCAAAATCAACCGCTTTATGCTGATTTGAATTATTCGCGATTTTAATGATCAGCTCCTTCTTGTTTTTATCCAGTACAGAGGAGGCATACAAGCCGTCTTGTCCGGTAATGTTTTTGTCATCCAGCGTAATGGAAACCACATCCGTTCCCCGGTTGGTGGAGAATAGCTTCTGAACATAGTAATCGGGTGTACCGTACACATTTAGGTTATCTACCCAGATCATATCCGGAGCCCATTGCCAGCCATCAATATGGGCAAACAAAGGGGCATAGGATGCCATTTGAACCACATCGGCATTGCGCTCTAAGCCCGTCATTAATGAAGCTGCCGCCAGCGCACTTTCCCAGTTGTTGCGGTTGCTACCCACATGGTTTTTATCTGCGTGTACAGCATATTCGCCTACAAATACTTTCGATTCATTTCTTGGATAGTTATCATAACGGCCTGCATTTTTCAAAAACCAGTCGGCCGGACGATAGTAATGTTCATCGATAAAATCAGCCTTGTTTGCTCTTAGTGAGGTGTTCAGCAAGTTGAACCGATCGCCTTCAGGATCGGTGCCGGAGCTATTGATAATTTTAAAATCAGGATATTTTGCTTTGATGGCTTTGGTGAAAATAGCCAGACGCTCCAGGTATTGCACTCCCCAGTTTTCGTTTCCAACACCCATCATTTTCAGGTTGAAGGGTTTTGGGTGCCCAAGCTCAGCACGCTTTTTACCCCAGGTGGTATTCACATCGCCGTTCGCAAACTCAATGAGGTCGAGCGCATCCTGCACATAAGGACCAAGCTCATCGAGTGCAACTACTTCGGCCGTGTTAAACTGGCAGGCCATTCCACAATTTAAAATGGGTAAGGCATCGGCACCAATATCTTCGGAGAGCTGAAAATATTCAAAAAATCCAAGCCCGAATGTCTGGTAATAATCGGGTGCCGAACGGTAAGAGAATTCTGTATTCCACCTGTTGATCATTAGTTTTCGGTCTTCAATAGGGCCAATGGTATTTTTCCACTGATAGCGGTTAGCCAGGTCGGTTCCCTCTACAATACAGCCTCCGGGAAAACGGATAAATCCAGGTTTCATGTCGGCAAGTAGCTGAACCATATCTGCCCGTAAACCCTGTGGACGGTTTTTCCAGGTATCGCCGGGGAATAAAGAAATCATATCCAGATCAACTTTTCCTTTCCCCTGAAACAGGATGGAGAACTTAGCCTTCGGATTGGTTTCGGTTGCCACAAAGCTGGCCGTTTGTTTTTGCCAGTCCTTTCCCTGCCCGGTAAAGGTAACTGCACCCTGACCGATAATTTTCTGGTCTGGATCTTTAAGCAAAAGCACCATCTTTACTCCAGGCTCCAGCTGACGGTACATAACAGAAAAATCGTAACGCACACCCTTTTTCACGCCAATCCCTTTAAAGCCCTCGTTAATCAGTTCAAAATCGTCGGTAAGCTTGCTAACCTGTAAATAGCGTGGATTGGTGGTGTTTTCTTCCTTACGGTTCACCACCAGCACTTCACCTTCCTGCGGTCTCTTTCTCGAAACCGTCCAGCCCATTAAAGGTTTAGCAAATTCAAAGGATCTGTTTTTGATCAGTTCGGCATAAATCCCGCCGTCAGCGCCAAAGTTAATGTCTTCAAAAAATACACCCCACATGTTGGGTTGAACTTTGGCAATTGGCTGATCCAGCTTAATTTTGATGATTTTTGCTTCCTGAGCCTGGAGAAGGGAAGGGAATGGAAGCACGCTCAAACTGCAGGCCAGGCCTGTAAACAGCACACTTTTGAATGGTCGGTTTAATTTCATTAAGTTTTAATATTTGGTCGATACTATTTGTAAAAGTAAAATATTTAAGAGAATAAACGTCATCTGTACGATTATTTATTTGTAATAAATTTATATACAATATTATCCTGCGCCAGCTCCTCTTTCAGGATACCACAGGACGCCAATTGTTGTTTTTTTACTAAGTTAGCAGGCTGGCAGGTATTAAACGAGAAATATTATGCCTGTTAGTAACCAGATATTATCCACGAGCATGAAAGTTAAGATTAGTTTTTTTCTATTGGTACTGTTATACAATATTGCGGCAATGGCGCAAACCAAAACCCCGGATTGGGTAGCAAAAGTTGGCAACAGAAATACAAAGTATAAAAGCACCACCTTCCAGGTCGGCAAGTACGGTGCTTTGGGTGATGGAAAAACCCTGAATACCCTAGCCATACAAAAGGCGATCGACGATTGTGCCGCCAAAGGTGGAGGAATCGTAACTTTTAAACCTGGCAAATACCTTACCGGATCGCTGTTTATAAAAAAGGGGGTAAACCTGAATATCGGAACAGGTGTGGAAATACTGGGCAGCCAGGATATTAAAGATTACCCTGAAATTGATACCAGGGTGGCGGGAATTGAAATGAAGTGGCCGGCTGCATTGATTAATATTATCGGTCAGCAAAGCGCATCCATTTCAGGTAGCGGCCTGATTAATGCACAGGGAAAAGTTTTCTGGGATTACTACTGGAACCTGAGAAAAGAATATGAACCCAAAGGCCTGCGCTGGATAGTGGACTACGATGCCAAACGCCCCAGAACAATTCTGATTGCAGAATCTTCAGATATCGTGTTAAAGGAGGTAAATATTCAACAGGCCGGATTCTGGACGGTTCAGGTAATGTATTCATCTTATGTAACGGTCGATAAAGTCACCATCAGAAATAATGTAGACGGGCACGGACCAAGTACCGATGGGATTGACATAGATTCTTCCACATGGGTGTTGGTTCAGAATTGCGACATTGATTGTAATGACGACAATTTCTGCTTAAAAGCGGGCCGCGACTGGGATGGTCTGCGAGTGAATAAGCCAACAGAATATGTGGTGATCAGAAATAGTATTGCCCGAAAAGGCGCCGGATTGCTTACCCTCGGCAGCGAAACTTCAGGTGGCATCCGCCATGTATGGGCAACAGATTTAACAGGTTATGATACCGGAAATGCACTGAATATTAAGTCGGCCACCATCAGGGGCGGCACCGTGGAAGATGTTTATTTCCGCAACATCACCATGCATGGCGTTGGAAATGTATTGCAGGTCAACCCAAACTGGAATCCCGCTTACAGCTATTCTACCTTACCGCCCGCTTACAACATCAATGAAGTTCCTTTACACTGGAAAAAGATGCTTACCCATGTCGAACCTAAAGAGAAAGGCATTCCTAAAATCCAGAACATCAATTTGTTCAACATCAAGGCAACAGGTGCAAAGAAGGCCATCAATGCCATTGGCTTAGCTGAATCTACGCTTAAAAACTTCAGCTTATCGCAGCTGGCAATAGAAACCGCAAACGCCGGAGCACTTGATTATTGCGCAGGGTGGAAATTCTACGATGTTAACATCAAAGCAGCAGATGGTAAAGCATTAAGCGTAACGAATTCAACGGACATAAAACTCCCTTAATGGTAACTTTTACATAGATGTTCGGTCACTGTACATGCACCAGGCGGGTTATAATTGAACTGTATGATCTTAACCTTCCAATTGCAGGATACCACAGGATGCGCGTTAAAAATTTACTCTCTAAATTGGCCATTGATCAATCCTTTTCCCAAAAGTAAGATCAAACTAACCAATTAAATTTATGAGATCCATTGTTATTCATCAATTTTTGTTGATGATCAGCTTATATATAGCAATATACCGGCCTGAAAAAACTGGACTTTTAAAAGCAATTCAGTTTAAAACCAAAACCGAACGCAATGAAGATGAATAAACTATGTCTTTTTGCTTTGATGATGCAGTGTGCGCTTTATGCTGTTGCACAACAGAACCCTAAACCGGCAACTGCTGCACCACAAACCATGAAATTGTTTTTTGAGAAGGTTTACCTGCAAACCGACCGGAGTTATTACAACACGGGTGAAGACCTGTGGTTTAGTGCTTACCTTAGCAATGCCAAAAGTACCAGTTTAACCTCAACCAGTAACAACTTGTACGTAGAGCTGATCTCGGCAAAAGCCGGCATGATCGACAACAAGATCATCCGGCTCGATAAGGGGCTGGGTAAAGGGGACTTCAAATTAAAGGATTCTATCCCATCAGGATGGTATAACATCCGTGCTTATACCAACTGGATGAGGAACTTCGGTGATGACTTTATCTTTCAAAAACGCATTTACATCAGCAACAACCTGGCTGAAAACGCCAGCTATACTACCCGAACGGCCGGTCAGACCGCCACTACTGAAAAACCAGGCAAATCAATAGCCTTTTTCCCTGAAGGCGGTGCACTGGTAGAAGGGCTTACCAGTATCGTTGCGTTTAAAACCAACGACCAGTCGGGTAATGGAATAAAAGCCAAAGGGAGTGTAATTTCCTTAAAAGGAGATACCATCACCAGTTTTCAGTGTACTGATGCCGGCCTCGGGATATTTGCATTCGTACCAAAAGCAGGTGAAACTTATCAGGTATCAGGATATTATGGTACAGAGAAATTCAGCTCAGCATTGCCTGCGATCTTAAAAAAAGGTATGGTGTTGCATGTTGTAAGCGACTCCACCAGCATCAAAGCCTCCATCGGTACCAGCGAGGAATCATTTAAAGAATTAGCTGGGAAATCTGTATCCATCCTCATCAAACATGGGGGTGATAATATATATACCGGTGCATTCAATATCACCAAACCAACGGTTTCCGTTACGATACCTACAAAAGATTTCACTCAGGGCGTTGCCATTATCACCTTGGTTGATCAGCTGGGAAGGCCCAATTGCGAGCGCCTGGTTTTTATCAATGGCGACAATAAAGCCATGCTTTCCATTAAACCCGACAAAACTGCTTATAAACCGAGGGAAAAAGTAACCTTAAATATCAAAGCTACAGATGCAATTGGTTTGCCGGCCAGAACCTCATTGTCGCTGGCTGCGGCAGATGCCCTTTTGCCGGATGACGGCGGCAACCTGATCTCTTATCTGTTGCTCCAGTCGGAAGTGAAAGGGGACATCAAAAATGCAGCACAGTATTTTGACCCGAACAACCCCTCGCGTTTAAAACAGCTCGATCTTTTATTGTTAACCCAGGGCTGGAGGGATTATTTGTGGCGGAGAATAGCAGATTCAACCGTACATGTGAGTTACCTGCCTGAAGCAGGCTTAGTAATAAAAGGTACCGTAAGAGAAAAGGTGGGCAGTAAAATGCTTCCTGATATGAATATTACCTTGTTTGGCTCAAACTTTAGCGGCGACAAATTATTCAGCACCAAAACCGATCAGAATGGGCAATTCTTTCTCGACGGACTGAAATGGTATGGCAATCAGGCTATCAAACTGTCTTCGAAAGATGCTAAAGGTAAAAAGGGGGGATGGTTGCAAATCGATACCGTGGCTAAACCTCCGGTATCAGCATTTTTAAAAGGCGACCAGGTGGTGCAACCCGCCATACAGGCAGAAATGAGCAAAAGATTCGACTATAACCGTAAATATAAATTTGGGGATTCTATCACGCTAAAGGATGTAGATATTAAAGCCAATAAAAGTAGAAATGTACAAATGTTCGACCAGACACTGATGACCTTTGGCTATCCGGAGCAAATATTGGATGTCAAACCGGCAGACTACAGCTATCAGAGCCTGGAACATTTCCTACTCACTAAAGTGAACGGGGCGCAACCTGTTGATGATTCCGATTCCATAGGAAACGAGGGAGTTACTTTTATTTCCAATGGAAAGAAAATCCGTCCGAGAATTAAGGTGAATAACCGCGAAGAACTCGTGGCTGAACGTCTGGATTACTACAGCTTAACGATGGATCAGATCACTCAGGTAAAAGTACAGCACCTGGTTGATATGTATTCGAAAGATGTCTTTGTCATTAGTCTGAATGTTAAAGACGGTGCACTGGCGGGAGGAGCCAACCTCAACCTGATCAATACAAACTTAACCGGCTATTACACCGCCAGAGATTTTTATTCTCCTAACTACAGCACAGCTGCCAGTCCAAACAAAGATTTACGCACCACCATTTTCTGGTCGCCATTAATCAAAACTAACGAAAAAGGGGAGGCACAGGTCAGCTTTTACAACGGTGATAACCCGACCAGAATCAATATTAAAACAGATGGTATCACCGATAAAGGAACAGCCTTATCTGCAAAAGCAACCTATACCGTTCAATAACGAAAACATGACTAAAGGATTCCGCTATTTATTGATAATATACATCGCTGTGGCCACTCAGGCTGCCTTTGGCCAACGGCAAATGGAAAAACTTGACCGCGGCCTGGTAGCGGTACGGTATGCACCAGATTCCGTTTTTCTCAGCTGGCGCATATCCGGAACCGAACCCGACGATATTGCTTTTAATCTTTACCGTATAGCAGCTGGTGAACCGGTTAAAAAGTTAAATACAATTCCTTTAGTGAAAGGGACAAACTTTGTAGATGTTACTGCAACAAGTGTTCATGACAATCATTACGAAGTAAAAGCCATCCTGAATGGGAAAGAAGAGTCAGCCGGCAAACCCTTTACGCTTAAAGCCAATACAGCGGTTCAGCAATACCTGAACATTCCCCTTCGCACCCCAGCCGGATACACGCCTAACGATGCGTCTGCAGGCGACCTGGATGGCGACGGTGAATACGAAATTATTCTCCACCAAACGGGAAGAAGCCGGGATAATTCTTCAAATGGCATTACCGATCCGCCCATATTTCAGGCTTACAAAATCAACGGAACCTTTTTATGGGAAATCAATCTGGGCAAGAACATCAGGGAAGGGGCACATTATACCCAGTTTATAGTGTACGACCTCGACGGGGATGGTATTGCTGAATTTGCCTGCAAAACTGCCGATGGTACCATCGATGGAAAAGGAAAGGTGATCGGCGATTCGACAAAAGATTACCGGAATAACAACGGCAAGATATTGAGCGGCCCCGAATTCTTCACCATCTTCAGCGGGAGAACCGGTGAAGCCCTGGCGACGACAGATTATATCCCTTCACGTGGTGATCTGGGTGCATGGGGTGGAAAAGGAGGGAATGGCAAAAATGACAATACCGGTAACCGCGCCGACCGCTTTAACGCCTGCGTGGCCTACCTGGATGGCCTACACCCCAGTGTGGTGATGTGCCGCGGTTATTATGGACGTACAGTGCTGGCGGCTTGGGACTGGCAAAACGGGAAACTCACTTCACGCTGGGTATTTGATTCTAAAGACGGTAAGAATCCGTTCTCAGGTCAGGGAAACCATAACCTTACCGTAGCAGATGTAGATGGCGACGGCAAAGATGAAATCATATACGGTTCAATGTGTGTGGATGATAATGGAAAAGGTTTATATACCACTGGCTTAAGACATGGTGATGCGCTTCACGTGTCGGATCTGGATCCTGAACGCCCGGGTCTCGAAGTTTTTGGTGTTCATGAAATAGAAGAAGGGACCAAGGGGCCGGGTGCCGCAGTTTATGATGCCCGTACCGGAGAAATTCTATGGCATGGTTCTGAAGATGAAGATGTAGGCAGGGGTGTAGCAGATAATATTGATCACACCCGATATGGTGCACAAATGTGGTGGTCGGGCTCAAATGGACTATTCGACATCAAAGGAAACAGAATTGGCGAACAACCACGCTCCACCAATTTCCTGATTTACTGGGATGGTGATTTATCACGCGAATTGCTGGATGGTAACCACATCGATAAATACAACGGCGGAAGGTTACTCACCGCCAACGGCGCCATCGCCAACAACTGGACAAAATCTACACCTGCCCTGAGTGCCGATATTTTCGGCGACTGGCGCGAAGAGCTTATCCTCAGGTCTTACGATAACCAGAGTTTACGAATTTACACCACCACCATTCCAACAGATCACCGCAATTATACATTAATGCACGATCCACAATATCGCTTGAGCATTGCCTGGCAGAACGACGGCTATAACCAGCCGCCACATACGGGCTTTTATTTTGGCCATGGCATGAAGAAAGCACCGAAACCAAATATCAAACTTGTTGAACCTCAGAAATAAAATCGATGAAAAGACTAAAAATAAACCTGCTGATTAGCCTGCTGTTCCTGCAGTTTTTTGCCGCTGCGCAGGCCATTAAACAGGAAAGAATCACTAATAATTTTGATCGGGACTGGGCATTTATACAACAGGATGTGAGCGGTGCAGAAAAGCCCGGTTTTGATGACAAAGCCTGGAGGAAACTTAATGTGCCGCACGACTGGAGCATTGAAGGTGCTTATGATAAAACCAATCTTACTGCCCGGGGTGGTGGGTACCTGCCTTCAGGAACGGGCTGGTACCGCAAGAGTTTTAGTCTGGACGAAAGTTTAGCCAATAAAAAGATCACGATCGAATTTGATGGCGTAATGGCAAACAGTGATGTCTGGATCAATGGTTTTCATTTAGGCAAACGCCCTTATGGGTACATCAGTTTTAATTACGACTTAACTAAACACCTTAATTTCGGTAAAGGAAAAACAAATGTCATCGCGGTGAAGGCCGATAATACCGTGCAGCCTGCATCCCGGTATTATACCGGAGCCGGTATTTACAGGAATGTACGCCTGGTGGCTACGGATCTGGTACACATTAACGATTGGGGCGTATTTATCACCACCCCTGAGGCCACTATTCAGAAAGCAACCGTAAAAGTTCAAACATCCTTGTCTAATGAATCGGCAAATGCCGCTCAGGTGACCATAGAAACGACAGTGCTGGATGCAGCAGGCAAAGTGCTTAAAACCATCCAGAGCAAACAAAATATTGCTGCCAGTCAGTCGGCTAAAATAGAACAGGATATCGTTTTGTCCAATCCGAAGTTGTGGAATCCCGAAACGCCTGTGTTGTACAAAACGCTTACTAAAGTGATTCTGGGTGCAAAGGTGGTCGACGATCAGGTGAATAGCTTCGGTATCCGCAGTTTTAAATTTGATGCCGCAACCGGATTCTGGATGAACGGAAAAAACTTCAAACTTAAAGGAGCCTGCCTGCACCACGATGGTGGCGCGGTAGGTGCTGCGGTACCGCTTAGTGTATGGGCATTCCGTTTAAATAAACTGAAGGAAGCAGGAGTGAATGCCATCCGTACGGCGCACAATCCTGTTGCGCCGGAGTTTCTGGACCTTTGCGATCAGATGGGCTTCCTGGTGATGGATGAAACTTTTGATACCTGGACAGCGGCAAAAAACAACGGGGAGAAAGGCTATAACCGCTTCTGGAAAGATTGGTGGGAACGTGATACCCGCGATATGGTGATGAGGGACCGCAACCACCCATCCATTGTGATTTACAGTGTGGGTAATGAAATTCATGATGACTTAAACAGTCCGGAAGGCTTTAAAAAATATAAAGATCAGCAGGACCTGGTGCATCAGCTCGACCCGAGCCGGCCGGTTACCATGGCCTTGTTTCGTCCTGCCAATTCAAAAGTATATACCAATGGCTTTGCCGAAACAATGGATGTAGTAGGACAAAACTACCGGGAAAATGAGCTGGTTGCGTTGCATAACCAAAAACCCAGTTTAAAAGTTATTGGTACCGAGAATACCCATGTCATCCAGCAGTATCTGGCTTTAAGGGATAACCCCTTTATGGCGGGTCAGTTTTTATGGACTGGATTTGATTACCTCGGCGAATCCGACTGGCCACAGATTACCAACGGGCAAGGCTTGTTCGACCGGATAGGCGAGTGGAAACAGCAGAGCCTGCAACGACAGAGCTGGTGGTCAGAAAAACCAACAGTCCATATCGTGAGAAAAGAAGACAATGCAGGGGCGGGCGACTGGATCAATAACTGGACGCCTACCGATTTCGATACCTATGATGATGCCAAAGTTGCGGTTTACAGCAATTGCGACGAAGTGGAGTTGTTCCTGAACGGGAAATCTTTAGGAAGCAAACCTAAACCAGCCGACGATTCGCCACGACTCTGGGATGTCACTTTTGAGAAAGGATCGATCAAAGCAGTGGGCAAAAACAAAGGCAAAGTGGTTTCAGAGGAAACGTTAAAAACCGCAGGACCTCCGGCTAAACTTGTCCTTTCGGTTGATCAAAACAAGATCTCAACTGCCTGGGATGATGTAGCCTTTCTTAAAGTAACCATTTACGATGAGCAGGGAAATATTTGCCCTAATGCCGATAATCTCATTAAATTTACCGTTTCTGATGCAGGGATAATTGATGTTGTCGACAATGGTAATATCATCAGTCACGAACCCTATAAAGCGCAGCAACGACATGCATACCATGGTGTAGCCATGGCAAATATAAAAGCCAGAACTGCCGGCAACATCGAAATCAAAGTGAGTGCTGAAGGACTGGAAGGGGCATCTTTAAAATTAACAGCTACAGAAAACGCACAGACAAAATAAAACCATGATCAACAGGTCAATCAACATCACAATCATGAAATCAATATCTTTTAAAGTACTTGCGGCGGCAGGAATCGCGATACTCGCTACTGCATTCATTAAACCAGGCAAGCCTGCCCTTCATACCATTGGCGATTCTACCGTACGTAATTCAAATAAAGAAACCTGGGGCTGGGGAACACCCATTGCCGAGCTCTTTGATACCACCAGAATTCACGTGGAAAATAATGCGATGGCAGGAAGAAGTACCAGAACTTATCTTTCTGAAGGGCGTTGGGATAAGGTATTGGAAACGCTTAAAAAAGGCGACTTTGTGACCATGCAGTTTGGTCATAATGACGGCAGCGAACCCGATACCACCAAAGCCGGAAGAAGAGGTGTGCTCAAAGGTACGGGTGAAGAAACAAAGGTGTTAACCTGGCCGGATGGAAAAGTAGAAACCGTACATACCTACGGCTGGTACGTCCGCAAGTTTGTGCGCGAAGCCAAAGCAAAAGGTGCCACGCCGATAGTGGTTTCCATGATCCCGAGAAATGAATTCAGGAATGGAAAGGTGCTCCGTGCAGATAAAGATTTTGGCAAGTGGGCCGCTGAAGTAGCGCAACAGGAAAATGCATTTTTTGTCGACCTCAATAAAATTACCGGCGATAAATATGATGCCATGGGGCCTGAGAAAGTGAAAGCATTTTTTCCCGGCGACCATACCCATACCAATCTGGAAGGTGCAAAAGTAAATGCAGAATCTGTAGCAGAAGGAATTAAGGCCCTGAAAGGCTGTGAACTCAAAAAATATTTACTTTAGTTATTTATAAATGAATCCCGCAGGTGTTTAAATCTTACGGGATTTAAAATTTTCAAGCCATGAAATCAAACAAAACATATTTAGGCCTAATTTTAAGTGCCGCATTCATCATTTTTTCCTCCTGCGTGCTATTAAAGCAAAAGGATAAACCCACTTTATTTTTGATTGGCGATTCGACTGTGAAAAACGGCAAGGGCAAAGGCGACGGCAGTTTGTGGGGTTGGGGAAGTTTCATCGGTGAGTTCTTCGATACCGGGAAAATCAATGTGGAAAATGATGCCCTGGGTGGTACAAGCAGCCGTACTTTCCAAACCAATGGTTTATGGGATGCGGTGTTGGCCAAAGTAAAAAAAGGAGATTTTGTGATGATGCAGTTTGGACATAATGATGGAAGTCCACTGGATGACACAGCACGCGCCCGCGGTACCATTAAAGGAATTGGCATGGAAAGTAAGGAAACCTACAACCCGATTAAGAAAAAGCAGGAAGTGGTATACACCTATGGCTGGTACATGCGCAAGTTTATAAACGACATTAAAGCAAAAGGTGCTACGGCAATCATCTGCTCGCCCGTTCCACGTAACCCGGTTAGAAACAACAAAATTACCCTGGTTGATGATAGTTACGCAACCTGGGCTCAGGAACTGGCCAGGACCGAAAAAGTTGATTTTATTCCGCTCAATCAGTTGATCAAGGATAAATATGCCACCTTAACTGCGGATGAGGTAAACGCTTATTTTACGGAGAAAGACCATACACATACCAATGAAGCTGGCGCAAAGGTAAATGCCGCCGCGGTTGTAGAAGGGTTAAAAGCATTGAAATCAAGCAAGCTTAAAACTTATCTGAAAAAGTAATGTGATGTGGTAGTACAGGACACTACAGGTTGCCCCTTATGGATTTAAACCTTATAATAGTGGCCTTAACCAGATATATTTGTGCTTCGGCACGCTTTTCTTTTAAAAATATGCAGATAAAGGTATTGTCGTTTGCCAGATGGATAGTTGCAACTATTTGTTTGATTTCTATATTTTCCGCTGGTGTTTCAGCTCAAACCATCTCATTAAAAGGGAAATGGCGTTTTAAAACCGATGCCGGCGATGAAGGAATTAAAGGCAAATGGTATTCCACTGTGCTTCCCGAAACGGTTAACCTTCCCGGCTCTATGGCTGAGAACCTGAAAGGGGATGATATTACCCTGAAAACAAAATGGACAGGTAGTATTTACGACAGCTCCTACTTTTTTCATCCACGCCTGGAAAAATACCGTAAGCCCGGAAACCTTAAAATACCTTTCTGGTTAACACCTGCCAAACACTATACCGGTGCCGCCTGGTATCAGAAAGATATCGAAATTCCCGCCAACTGGAAAGATAAACGCGTGGTATTATCACTCGAATACCCTCACTCCGAAACACGCGTGTGGGTAGATGACATAGAAGCAGGAACGCAGTTTACATTCGTGGTCGCACAAAACTTTGAACTGCCTTCGAATCTGAAGGCCGGGAAACATACCATCACGCTCCTGATCGATAACCGGATCAAAGCCATCAATGTGGGTCAGGACTCGCACAGTTTAACCGACCATACACAGGGAAACTGGAACGGCGTAGTGGGAAAGATGTTCCTGCAGGCCGGTTCCCCCGTTTATTTCGAAGACATTCAAATTTATCCCAACCTCAGCAAAAAATCGGCAAAGGTTAAAATTCAGCTTAAAGCACTGCTGGGTACAGCTTCTGCGGGAAAAATCACTTTATCAGCAAAGAGTTTCAATACCAAAAATATACTCAGCGTAAAACCGGTAACTGTTCCCTATCAGATTAAAAACGGAACCGCCAGTGTAGAAGTTGAGTTGCCCATGGGCGGTAAGATAGCCACCTGGGATGAGTTTGATCCGGCTTTATACCGTTTGACAGCATCATTACTGGCTAAAGATGGCAAGAAAGATGATAGACAGGTTCAGTTCGGGATGCGCGAATTTAAAGCCGCAGGTCGGAATTTTACCATTAACGGCCGTCCTGTATTCCTTAGAGGCACAGTGAATAACTGCGAATTCCCACTTACCGGATATCCGGCAATGGATGTAGCGGCCTGGGAGCGTATTTTCAAAATCTCTAAAGCCCACGGTTTAAACCACATGCGTTTCCACTCCTGGTGTCCGCCCGAAGCGGCTTTCATTGCTGCTGATTTAACCGGTTTTTACATACAGCCCGAGGGTCCGAGCTGGGCCAACCATGGTACTTCAATAGGTGATGGTAAGGCCATCGACCAGTTTATTTATGATGAAACCAACCGCATGACGAAAAGCTACGGAAACTATGCTTCTTTTTGCATGATGGCATACGGTAACGAACCACGCGGCAGACAGGTAGAGTATTTAACTAAATTCAATAATTACTGGAAAGCCAAAGATTCACGCCGGCTTTATACCGGAGCATCGGTAGGTGGCAGCTGGCCGGTCATTCCCAATAACGAATACATGGTGCGCGCAGGCGCCAGGGGGTTGGACTGGGGCAAACGGCCGGAGAGCATATCAACCTATGCCAAACAGATTGAGCAGTTTAATGTTCCTTTCGTGGCGCATGAAATGGGGCAGTATTGTGCCTTTCCGAATTTTGAGGAAATTAAGAAATACACAGGCGTGTACCGTGCAAAAAACTTTGAAATGTTTCAGGAAGACCTGGCCGATCATGATATGGCGGCTCAGGCGAAAGATTTCCTGATGGCCTCCGGTAAATTACAGGCTCTTTGTTATAAAAATGAAATTGAAAAAGCCTTAAGAACACCAAATTATAACGGTTACCAGTTATTGTCGCTAAACGATTATCCCGGTCAGGGTACCGCTCTGGTTGGGGTGCTCGATGCCTTCTGGGAGGAGAAAGGATATATTTCTGCAAAAGAATTCAGGCGCTTCTCCAACAGTACTGTACCTTTACTCGAAGTGCCAAAGTTTGTTTATACTAATAATGAAAAATTCACTGCAGGTGTAAAAGTCGCCCATTGGGGAAACAAAGCATTTAAAAATGCGACTATCTTTTGTGTATTAAAAGATGAAGCAGGTAAAGTAGTCTATAACACACAATTTAAAAATGTCGACATCCCTGTTGGCGGTGCGGCCAGTATTGGCGACATCAGTACCAGCTTAAATGAGGTTACAAGAGCTTCAAAACTCAACCTCAAAGTTAAAATCGAGGGAACTGAATTTGCTAACGACTGGGACATCTGGGTGTATCCTGCCGAATTACCCGAGTTTAAAACAAGCTTTTATTATACCGATAAACTGGATGATCAGGCAAAGAAAATACTGGAAGAGGGTGGCAATGTTTTTCTGAATGCCGCAGGTAAGGTGATAAAAGGTAAGGAAGTGGTGCAAACTTTTTTACCTGTATTCTGGAACACTTCCTGGTTCAAAATGCGTCCGCCACATACTATGGGCATACTTTGCGATCCTAAACACCCGGCATTGGCCAACTTTCCAACCGATAACCATAGCGATATGCAGTGGTGGGAAATTGTAAATAAGGCCCAGGTGATGAATCTGGAAGATTTCCCTTTAGGGTTTAAACCCCTTGTCCAACCCATCGATACCTGGTTCATGAACCGGAAGCTGGCCCTCGTTTTAGAAGCCCGCGTTGCTAAAGGAAAACTCATTATTTCCAGTGCCGCTTTGTCGCCTGATTTAAAGAATTCACCCGCGGCTCAGCAACTTTTCTTTAGCTTACAGCAATACATGATGTCGGATCAGTTCAGTCCGAAATATGAAGTAGCCTATAATACCATCAAAGATATCTTCGAAAGCCCCTCAAAAATTCAGTTCGATACTTTTACTAAAGACAGTCCTGATGAATTGAAACCTAAACCAAATTCGAACTAAAAATACCATTGAAATATGAATACACCAACCATGAATAAGTTCCTTTCCACTTCCGTTTGTTTCCTGCTGATCACTACCCAACTCTTTGCCCAAAAACTACCCAACAAAAAAGAGGTTTTAAAAGCATTGAAGCTTACGAATGCCTACTTTATGGACAAATGGCCCGATGCAGGTAAATCAATCATTACGAACAGAGAGCGGCCAAGTAACATCTGGACCCGGGCGGTTTATTATGAAGGCTTAATGGGCTTATATTCGATTCATCCGGATAAAGCCTACTATGATTATGCCGTTCAATGGGGTGAAAAACATAAGTGGGGCTTAAGAAATGGCATCCAGACCCGCAATGGCGATGACCAGGCCTGCGGACAAACCTACATTGATCTATATAACATCGATAAAAAGCCCGAACGCATTAAAGACATTAAAGCCTCAATGGACCTGATGGTTCAATCAGGAAAGGTGAACGACTGGACCTGGATCGACGCCTTGCAGATGGCTATGCCTGTATTTGCTAAACTGGGCAAGTTGTATAATGATCATACCTATTACGATTATATGTACAAGATGTACCTGCACAGCAAAAATGTAGAAGGTGGTGGCTTATACAATGCGAAAGATGGCTTGTGGTGGAGAGACAAAGATTTTGTGCCTCCTTATAAAGAGCCTAATGGAGAAGATTGTTACTGGGCACGCGGAAATGGCTGGGTAATCGCTGCATTTGTCCGTGTTCTGGAAACTATGCCTAAAGATGCTGCGGGACACGATGAATACCTGAAAACTTATCACGAAATGATCAAAGCTTTAGTGCCGCTCCAACGTGCAGATGGCTTTTGGAACGTGAGTTTACATGATCCCGATCACTTTGGCGGTAAAGAAACTTCTGGTACTGCACTATTTGTTTACGGCATGGCCTGGGGCGTAAACCAGGGTATCCTTGACAAGGCCACCTATCTGCCGGTAATCATCAAGGCATGGAACGGAATGGCCAAGGAATCGGTTCAGAAAAATGGATTCCTTGGATTTTTGCAGGGGACCGGTAAAGAGCCGAAAGATGGTCAGCCGGTAACCTATAACAGTGTGCCCGATTTTGAAGACTATGGTTTAGGTTGTTTCCTTCTGGCTGGAACCGAAGTGTACAAACTGAAAAAATAATACCAATATCCCGGGAATTCCGATTCACAAGACACATATGTTAAAAAGATATTTAGCGTTTGCCCTGATCCTGTCTGCAACCGCTGCATTTTCGCAAAGCATTGGCGATTACAAAGCCGGTTTCAAACGACAGGGAAATGCCATTTCATTTTCCACCACCAAAGGCGAAATAAAACTGGATTTCTGCACGCCGGAAATGTTCAGGTTACGCAGCAGCTGGAATCATACCTTTGAAAAAGATGAAGATTTAATGGTCATCAGGTACGATTGGCCGGCGGTTGCTGCTACCGTAGTGGAGAAGAAAGACCAGTTTATTCTGACTACCGGAAAGATAGTGGTTAAGCTCAATAAGTCGCCATTCAGGATAGATGTTTACGATTTAAAAGGAAAGCTGCTCAGTTCGGAAGTGAATGGTGCCACTGTAAAAGAAAATAGCAGGGTGGGGGTAACCAAAAAGCTTCAGGCCGACGAACATTTCTTTGGTTTTGGTGAGCGCATGGATTTCATGGACCGCCGCTTTAAAAAAGTAACCTTAAATGTCGGCCGCGGAAAAGGCCTGCCTCATGCCATTGGTGCTTACAATATTCTGGAGGCTAATTATTGTCCGGTGCCATTTTTTATGAGTACCAAAGGTTATGGTATTTTTCTGCATAATTCATTTGCCACAGAATGGGATATGGGTTCATCCAATAAAAACGAATATAGCTTTAAGGCTGCCGACGGGGAACTGGATTACTATTTCATCTATGGGCCCACCTTCCCATCCATCTTAAATTCCTACACTGCGGTTACAGGTAAATCGCCCCTGCTGCCTCAGTTTGCCCTCGGTTTACATGCCGGTACTTACAGTGGCGGCACCTGGGGTTATGAAGAGAAAACTTCGGATCAGTATGTGGTGGAACTGGCCAGAAAATACCGGGAACTGGGCATTCCGGTTGATTTGCTCTGGCTGGATTCTACCTGGCGCTTATTTGGCGAAATCGGTGGCAAGGGTGCTACTTCCTTCGAGTGGAGAGAAACTTTTAAAAACCCTAAAGGCATGTTTGATAGCATTTATGCCATGAACTATAAAATGGTGGGACTGCATCTCCGCCCGAGATTTGACAATGCAAAAAAGCTTAACCTGCTTGATCAGGCACAGGCCAAAGGGTATACCTATCCAGAGAATGGTAAGCCAGGAGAGTTTGTCAACTTCTTCGACCAGAAGGCCACGCAATGGTGGTGGGACAATGGGGTAATGCGTGTAGCTAAACTGGGCGCCAAATTCCTCAAAACAGATGAAGGAAGTGCTTTTGGAGCTCTCGCAAATGAAAGTGAAAAAGTAGGCCCCACAGGTAAGGATGCAGAGCGCTTACACAATGTGTTTCCTGTGGCCTATGCAAAGGCGCCTTTTCTGGAATTTGAAAAGTTTAACGGTTTCAGAGGGTTGAACCAAACCCGTGAAGGGTATTCCGGTATCCAGCGTTACCCTTATATTTTTGCCGGCGACTGGCCCAGCGAGTGGCAATACTTTGCTCCGGTAATTAAGGCCGGACTAAATATTGGTATTTCAGGGGTAGGTTCCTGGGCACACTGCATGGGCGGCTTCGAACATCAGACCGATCCTGAGCTCTATATCCGCTGGGTGCAGTTTGGTATGTTCAGCCCCATTGCCCTGGTTTTCGGGATGGACCATCCCGGGTATAAAGAACCCTGGAAATACGGTGAAGATGCTTTAAGAAATTTCAAAAAATACGATCTACTGAGGTACAGGCTGTTTCCTTATCTCTATACCACCATGCATCAGCAATATGCAACAGGTATGCCGATGATGAGGGCACTGGTTTTGAATCATCAGGATGATGAAAATGTGTATGAAATCGGCGATCAGTACCTGTTTGGCGATAACCTGATGGTGGCTCCGGTGACCACAAAAGGAGCCATTACGCGCTCGGTTTACCTGCCTGAAGGAACCTGGTTTAACTACTGGACCAATGAAAAATATGACGGTAAAAGCTATCATCATGTGGTGGCTCCCTTAGATACCATTCCGCTTTTTGTAAAGGCGGGGAGCATTATCCCGATGCAGCCGGAAATGAATTATAGCGGCGAAAAAGCGGTAGATGTAATTACACTGGATGTATTTCCTTTTGGCGATTCCAGGTATGACCTTTACGAAGATGATAACCTGAGCTCGGATTACAAAACCGGTAAATTTGCCACAACCCGCATTAGTTCATCGCTGAAAGTAAGCACACTGGTATTAAAAATAGAAAAGCCTGTCGGATCGTTCCAGCCCGGCAGACATCAGTACATGGCTAAAATCCACTGGAATAGTAAAACGGCACCGAAGCAGGTAACCGAAAATAATGCAAAGTTGAATGTAGTTAACCATGCCGGAAAACTGGATAAAATTGCAGGCTGGTTCTATGACGAAAAAACCAGAACGCTCTGGATAAAGTCAAAAGGAAATAACAGTACAGACATCAACTTCCAAATCAATTAAAATCTGCGTCATCCGCGTCATCCGCGGGAACAATGTTATAAGATAAGAAAAAAAGTCTTTTAAATCCGCGTCATCCGCGGGAACAAAAAGCATGCGTTAAAAAACAAACAATGAAAATTGCCTTCAAAATGAAACTCAAGTCCGGATCCGCGGCAGAATATAAAACCCGTCACGATCAGATCTGGCCGGAATTATTGGCTTTGCTCAAAGCCAACGGCATCAGCGACTATTCCATTTTCCTCGACGAAGAAACCAATACCTTGTTTGCGGTACAACAGCAAAGCGGTAACTCATCTCAGGATCTGGGCAGCACCGAAATTGTACAAAAGTGGTGGGCCTACATGGCCGACATCATGGAAACCAACCCTGATCATTCGCCTGTAAGCGTTCCCCTCGATATGGTCTTTCACCTTGATTAAGCTATCATGTTAAAAAAAAGAATTCTGCTTTTCCTCGCCCTTAGTGCTGCTGCACAATTACACGCACAGCAAGCGGCAAAAGTCGTTGCCTGGCCTAAAATAGAACAGCAAATGAAACCCTGGACCCGCTGGTGGTGGATGGGCAATGCGGTTGATGAAAAGAACCTGGGTATTGTATTGCAGAAATACAAATATGCGGGTTTAGGCGGGGTGGAAATCACCCCGATCTACGGGGCAGTGGGTTACGAAAAACAATACCTGCAATTCCTTTCCCCCCAATGGATGGACGTCCTGCATTTCACGGTGAAGAAAGCCAATGCATTGGGTGTGGGCGTAGATATGAATACCGGTACAGGCTGGCCCTTTGGCGGTCCGCAGGTTAAACCTGAAAACGCGGCTACTAAACTCATTATTCAGGACTACGAGCTAAAAGCCGGCGAGAAGTTAAATGAGGGAATAAAAGTTAAAGAAGCTAAGCAGGATTTTGCACGGCTACAGGCATTAACGGCATACGGGCCAAACGGGGAAACCGAAAATATACTGGCAGCTGTACAGCAGGATGGTACCTTGAACTGGTCGCCCAAATCAGGCACATGGAAAATATATGCTGCCTTCGCAGGCAAAACCCGCCAGATGGTAAAACGAGCAGCACCGGGAGGGGAGGGCTTTACGCTCGATCACCTCGACCGGCAATCGGTAAATGTTTACCTCAAAAGATTTACCGATGCTTTTGGAAATCAACCTCAGGGGATCCGTTCATTTTTTAATGACAGCTATGAGGTTTATGGTGCCACGTGGACGCCCACTTTTTTCGAAACATTCAAGAAAAACAGGGGATATGATCTCGCAAAGCACATCAAAGACCTTGCAGGCAAGGATTCCACCAGCGGCCAGGTTGCCCGCCTAAAGTCCGACTATCGCGAAACGATGGACGAACTTCTGCTGGATAACTTTACCAAAAACTGGACAGACTGGGCCCATGGCCTGCATTCACTGACCAAAAACCAGTCGCATGGATCACCGGGGAACCTGCTTGATTTATACGGAACAGTAGATATTCCTGAAACCGAGATTTTCGGTTCAAGTGCTTTCGGTATTCCCGGACTGCGCCGGAATAAGGAGGACATCAGGAATGTTGATCCTGATCCGATCATGAGTATGTTTGCTTCATCGGCGGCACATACCAACGGAAAGAACCTGGTTTCGTCCGAAACCTTTACCTGGCTCACCGAACATTTTAAAACATCATACTCGCAATGCAAGCCCGAAGCCGAGAAGCTGTTCCTTTCTGGAATAAACCATATTTTCTATCATGGCACCACCAATTCACCCGAAAATGTATCCTGGCCGGGCTGGTTGTTTTATGCTTCGGTAGAGATGAATCCCAATAACAGCCTATGGCCGCACGCCAAAGGTTTAAATGACTATATCGCCCGCTGCCAGTCGATATTACAAGCCGGAAAGCCCGACAATGAAATCTTAATTTACTGGCCGGTTTATGATGTATGGAATCAGGCAAAAGGGTTGGATATGGCATTGAAAGTTCACGACGTAGACGAATGGTTACATCCTTCGGCGTTCTATCAATTGGCTACCCAGCTTTCTAAATCCGGTTACGCCTATGATTTTGCATCCGATCGCTTGCTCGGCCGGACAAAAGTGCTGAACAAAGCTTTACAAACTGCAGAAAATGCGTCGTCTTACCAGGTGCTCATCGTGCCCTCCAGCCAAATGATGCGTACTGAAACTTTAGATAATATTGTACAATTGGCGGAAAACGGTGCAACGGTTATTTTCCAGGAATTACCTCAGGATGTTCCCGGTTTAAATGATCTTGAAAACAGACGCGCTAAACTTACATCTACGCTCGCCAGACTTGCCTTTAGAAAAGGTGCAGACGGCATAGGGGTTTATCCTGCAGGCAAAGGAAAAATACTCCTGAGCAAAGATGTCCGGGTGGCGTTAAGCAGTATCGGCATCAACAGGGAAGCCTTAACAGATACAGGCCTGCAGATGATTAAGCGTAAGGTTAATAATGCCACATATTATTATACTGTTAACCATACGGCGAAAGATATCGATACTTACCTGCCGCTCAATACGCCGGGGAACGTGACCTTGCTTGACCCGCAGAGCGGCGCAATAGGTGCAGCAGCGATGAAGGATCAGAAAGTACATGTGCAGATTAAATCCGGCGAAGCACTGTTTCTGCTGGTTGCGCAACAACAGCCACATAATGCGGCATGGCGTTATCTGAATAAAGCCGGAAATACACTTACCCTTAACCAGCCATGGCACCTCCATTTTACCAGTGGCGGACCTGAGCTTCCTGCTGATCAGCAACTGGATCAACTGGTTTCATGGACGGATTTAAAAGACCCGAAACTGGAAGCCTTTTCAGGTACTGGTGTGTATACATCTGAGTTTAACCTGCCAACCAAAAACGCCAGCGAATATGTATTAAACCTCCACCAGGTTGATGAAAGCGCAAAGGTATGGATCAATGGACAGGAACTGGGTATTTTATGGAGTATCCCATTTGAGGCCCGCATTGGAAAATATTTGAAACCCGGGAAAAATACCATCAAAATTGAGGTGGTAAACCTGATGGCCAACCGGATCCGCGATATGGACCGGAAGAAAATTCAATGGAGAAATTACCATGAAATCAACTTTGTTAACATCGATTACAAGCCATTTGATGCGTCAAACTGGGAAGTACAGCCTTCCGGACTTGTCGGACCGGTAACAATCACCCCATTTTTTTAACAGTAATTCCGGTTTAAATACTTAAAAAGTGCCTTTTGGCACTTTTTTTTTAAAATAAAAATCAGACGTAAATCGATTTATAAGCATCAGACCGGATGTATTCCTTTTTATGCTAAGATTTTATAATAACCGACAGGATAGTACAGGATGGGAGAAGCTGCCGATGTCTCTATATTTAAATCAATTATTTTACTAACCAAATAACCGAAAACCAAATATTAAAATTAACGATCGTTAAGCCTGATTTATGCAATAAAAATCTACTCTTATTCCCTAGCCGCTCAACTCATTAACCCTAACCGATCCTCATAGATTCTTGTTCGCAATTTAGCTTAAGACCGTCATGTCTAATAAAATTGCTATGAGTAAAATTTTACAACAATCATTATTTGTCTTACTGACATTTGTCATCGTGCTGAGCAGTTGCCGGAAAAAGGAATTCGATGAGTTTTATGGCAGGCCAGAAACACTTGCCGATCCCATTTACCAACAGCTTCAGGCAAAAGGAAACTTTACCAAATTTCTCGAGTGTATCGATAAATCAGGTTATAAGGAAACTTTAAGCGCGGCCGGCTCCTGGACCGTATTTGCACCTACCGATGAAGCTTTTGCGCTTTACCTGAAAGAAAATAACCTGACAGAAATAAGTGCTGACCAAGCTTCCGCGATTGTGCGTTACTCCATGACCTACGATGGCGAGAAGATCGAACGTTTAAGTGATAACCTCACTGCCAGGGGTTTTGTTAAAAACTCTGGTTTCAGACGCAGAACGGTTTTCTACGACTTTGTTTACGATGGTATCGACAATGATGGCCGTTCAATAAAAGTGATCGCGGCTAACCGCAACGGCAGTTACCTGTCAACCGATTTCAATAACAAAAATCTACCGTATTTTTTACCTCCTTTCATGACCTTTGCCGGCATAGGAGCTACTGATTATAATTACTTTTTCCCCGGAACAGAGTATACCGGTAAAAATGTTGGCCCCGCAAAAATTACCGAGCAGGATATTGTAGCTGAAAATGGGGTTATCCATATCATTGATAGGGTATTAACGCCACCGCAAAGCATAGATCAGTACATTACTGCCAAAACACAATACAGCGCTTTTAAATCACTGCTCGATAAATACGTTTCGTATAGCATAAACACCGATATCAGTCACCGTTATCAGGTGCTTACCGGTAAAAGCGATAATGTTTATGCTAAAATATACAGTGGTGTTTTAGGATTTTCACCAAACAATGAAAACTATCTAAAGCTTGATGCAAATGATGCCCAGGCGGGTATGTATACCATTTTTGCACCAACTGATGCCGCAGTGGAAGCTTATTCGAAGGTTTTGCTGAAATATTATGCTAAGAACAGGCTTCAGCCGGGAAACTACAAAGCACAGCTTTCAGAATTATATGCTTTAAGACCGGATATTATCAGGGATTTCGTGAATTCGCATTTTTACACTGTTCCGGTTTGGCCAGGAAAGTTCAGCACCGTAAACAGTTTTTTGGGCGAAGTAACCAAGCTCAGTCCTTCCAATGTAGTGGATAAACAATTTCTGAGCAACGGTTTACTATATGGCGTGAGTACGGCACAAAATGCCAATTCCTTTTCTACCGTATATGGAAAGGTTAACCTCGATCCAACTTTTTACATTATGAAGCAGGCGCTGGATGTGTTAGGTTATACCATTCCTATTAAAACCGCTTCCCTTAAATATGTGATTGTACCCATCCCTGATGCCACGCTGGTGAGTTTAGGTTTTTCTTATGATCCGTTCTTTCCTACAGCGCCGATCAGGGGTGATTTGACTATCCTTCGCCGTTTGCTTCAAACCCATATTATTCCTTTGGGCGACAGGGCAGTGCCTAATTTCACAACTGCTGCAGGTATTCTGGAGACATCGAATGGTGAATACATCAAATACAACAGAGGGGTGCTTTCTTCCGCAGGAACGGAAGACCTTGCAGCAACCGGTGATAAAACCATTCCTATTGATTCCATCACCACGGCGGTTAATGGTGCTGACGTTTATGCCACACGGGTTTTAGCCTACACGGCATTACCGGTAAGTAAACACATTGAAAAATACGGAACGGCTACTACCGATCCATACTACTCTTTTTTTCAGTTCCTGAAGAATAACGTAACCCTTTATAATGCTACAACCGGCGCCATACAGGGTGTAAGTGATGGTAGCTTTTATTCAGTATTTATCCCAACCAATGCGGCCATTCAGGCTGCGGTAACGGCAGGTTTGCTGCCTAAACTGGCAAACGGGCTTCCGAATTATGCACCAACCGATGCATTGGATATCAGTAAGGTATCTAAGTTTATCCAGTACCACATCATTAAAAACAGCGTGGCCAGTGACGGACAAAAAACAGGGACTTTCGAAAGCCTGCTTAAAGATGAATCGGGCGATGCAGCGAAAGTAACGGTGGCCATCAATACAACCACTTCCATTATTCTTCGTGATGTAACCAATGCTACGGTGAATGTATTACTCGGCGCAAACGACCGCAGTAATGTGCTGTCAAACCGCACAGTAATTCACCAAATCAACTCTTACTTAAAATATCAATTCTAACCAATATGCTCAATAGATATCATTTTAGTGTTTTTATCTGGCTATGCTGTATGCTGATGGCTGCTATTACCCATGCCCAGCAAATCAACTATGTAAAGGGAAAGGTAATTGATAAAAAAGACAAGCAACCCATCATTGGCGCCTCTGTTGTCATTATCGATAAGGATAAAAGGGTTATTAAAGGAGTTTCAACAGATATTGATGGAAACTACAGTTTGCCGGTTGCCGATAAAACTTACCGCATTTCAGTTTCTTACATTGGATATAAATCTACAACAGGTGTGGCGATCGACCGGCCGGTAATCAATTTCCAGCTGGAATCTGAAAATAACCAGATGGAGGAAGTACAGATTGTTTCCAGGGCAAAAGCGGCAACGGGTAGCGGAATGGTGATCGATAAACGCGACCAGACTTCATCAACAGTTACGATTGATGCCAAAGAACTTGAAGATATGCAGGCTGCATCGATTGATCAGGCCTTACAGGGTAGAATGGCGGGTGTTGACATCACGGCCAGTACCGGTGATCCGGGAGCACCTATGCAGATCAGGATTCGCGGAACTTCATCAATCAACGGTGCCACAGATCCGCTTATCGTATTGGATGGTATGCCTTACGACATTACCATTCCTTCTGATTTTGATTTTGCCACTTCTGATGAAAATAACTACGGACAATTATTAAACATTGCACCTTCGGATATTAAAGAAATCAGTGTATTGAAAGATGCGGCAGCCACAGCTGTGTGGGGTTCAAGGGGTGCAAACGGCGTATTGGTGATTACTACAAAAAGGGGATCTATCGGCCCACCAGCCATATCCTATAATTTTAAAGGATCCTACTCCAAGCAGCCAAGCCCAATCCCGATGCTGAATGGTAATCAGTATTCTTCTTTGATACTCGAAGAATTTTACAATGCAGGGCGTCAGTTCTCGACCACTGAATTCGCTAAAGAATTTCAGTACGATAAAAATGATCCATACAATTACTACAATTATAGCAACAATACCGATTGGCTTGCAGCCATTACCAGGGTAGGTTATTTACAGGATCACAATCTTTCCATCTCCGGCGGTGGTGAAAAGGCGCGCTATCGTGCCTCTGTAAATTATTTTAATCAAAACGGAACCACGATAGGTACTGACCTCAACCGTATATCAGCAAGGGTGAATCTGGATTATGTGGTATCAGAAAAGATCAGGTTTACTTCCGATTTTGCCTATACACATATTGATCAGAATGCATTGTATAATCCACTGGGTGGCAGAGACCGGATCAGGGAAACGGCTTATACCAAAATGCCAAACCAAAGCCTGTATGAGTATGACGAATATGGTAACCTGACGGATAATTTCTTCAGTCCCGCCGCCACTGCTCAAGGTGCTTATTCAGCAACCTTTAATCCATTGGCGATGGCGAGTGCAGGTATCAACCATCAGCTTGGGGAACGGATTACACCAAAGTTTAGTTTACAATATAAAATTATCCCTGAATTGATCTTCAACGGAAGTTTCCTGGTGAATATCAACAATACCAAGGTTAAAACCTTTTTGCCTCAGATTGCAACCGGCCGCCCTTTTACAGAGTCTGTGGTGAATACTGCTTTCGATCAGGATGGTGATTCCTTTACCATGAATACCAGTATGAATCTGGCTTACAGTCCAACCCTGGGGCCGAAACACAATCTGATCGCTTTTTTAAGGTTTGATAGTGAAGACAGCCGCCGTGCCAGTCAATACCTGCTTGCCACCAATACAGCCTCTTCGTTCTTAACCGATCCTTCAGTAGATAGCCGTACCAACCTGTCAAACTCTACCAGTTCGGCTTTTAACCAGTCGCGCTCCGTAGGTTTACTGGCCACTGCCCAATACAAGTTCCTCGACCGGTACATCATCAATGCAGGGATCAGGGGAGATGGAAACTCTAAATTCGGTGCAGGTAACCGTTATGGTGTATTTCCTTCAATATCCACCCGCTGGAGGATTTCCGGTGAACCTTTCATGAAAAGAACCGATAAATATATTGATGATTTCAGTTTAAGGGCCAGTTATGGTAAAAGCGGTAATGCGCCGCGATATGATTATACCTTTTACAATATTTATCAGAATTATGGCTTTAGCTATCTGGGTAATGCAGGCGTTTATTCCACCAACCTGGAGCTTTCCAACCTGAAATGGGAAACGGTAACCCAATCCAACGTAGGGATTACCTTAAACATGTTCAAAAGGTTATACATCGACTTCGATCTTTATCGTAAACGTACAACCGATTTATTCTATGAAGATTTAGCCGTACCCACTTATAACGGTTATTCTACTGTTGATATGAACGTTGGCACTATGGATAATCAGGGATGGGAATTCAATGTTACGGGTACCGTGATGAAATCACAAAAATTTAGATGGGACATGAGTTTTAATATTGCCCACAATGAAAATGTGATCCGGGAAGTTTCTCCATTGTATCCACGCGAAAACAAAGGCCGGGTTACACAGAATAATGTGTACAAAGTTTTCGTTCAGGAAAATAATCCATTCGGATCATTCTATGGTTTCAAGTTTAAAGGGGTGTACAAAGATAAAAACTCCACAATCGCTGTTGACGAAAACGGCAATCAGATTGTAGGGCCTAACGGAGATAAGGTGTACATGCGTTTTGCCTATCCTTCTATTGATTATGTTTTCCAGCCTGGAGATGCCATTTATGAAGACATTAACCACGACGGTAACATCGATTACAAAGACATTGTGTATCTGGGCAATGGTAATCCGAAAATTACCGGTGGTTTTGGTACCGCATTCACCATCAACGGAAACCTTAAACTTAGCGTGAACTTCTCATTCCGTACCGGATACGATATTATTAACGGCACTAAAATCAGTACCACCAATATGTACAGCTTTAATAACCAGAGTACCGCAGTTTTACGCCGCTGGAAGAAAGAAGGCGACGAGACCGATATGCCAAGGGCAATTTATGGCGGTGGCTATAACTTCCTCGGTTCAGACCGCTACATTGAGGATGGATCATTCGTAAGACTCCGTTCGTTGGGCTTGAAATATGATTTTGCTAAAAATCTGATGAAACGCATTGGGATGAAGTCTATCTCTGCAAATGTCATTGTTGAAAACATCCTGACCTTTACGAAGTATACCGGACAGGATCCTGAAGTGCCCATTAAACTGAACGGATCAAATACTGTAGTTGATAATTCTACCACTCCGCCAATTAAAACGGTTACGCTGGGTTTAACTGCTAATTTTTAATATTCACCTGATATGAAAAAGATATTATATACTACCTGTTTATTGTTTATTCTGAGCTTAAGCAGTTCCTGTAATAAATGGCTTGATCTCGAGCCAAGGGATGGTATTACGCGCCAGGAATTCTGGAAAACCAAAGAAGATATCCTGGCTGCGGTTTCGGGTTGTTATACTTCCCTGCTGGCGGCGCCTCCAACGGCGGGAGACCGCTCCCTGTTGGAATACATGTTTATGTTCGGAGAATTAAGAGCCGACATGATTAGTGCCGGGCCAAGTATTACCCCTGCTGAAGTTGATATTATGAATGTAAACATCACTTCAGATAATGGCATCGCCAGCTGGGCGTCATTCTATCGCACTATCAATTATTGTAATACCGTTCTGGATAATGCCCCTAACGTTAAAAGTACCGATCCAACGCTTACTGATGCCATTTTAAACGGCTACCTGTCAGAAGCTTTAACACTGAGAAGTATGATGTATTTCTATCTGGTGCGTACTTTTAGTGATGTACCGTTGAAGTTAAAAGCGACTGTAAAGGATACTGATCTTGAAAACCTGGCTAAAACCAAACAGGCAGATATATTAAAACAAATTGTAGCCGACCTGAAGAAAGCTGAATCCTATGCGGTAACTACTTATGGAAACACCAAATCAGATAAAGGCAGGGTAACTAAGTTTACCATCAATGCGCTACTGGCGGATATTTATTTGTGGATGGAAGATTATCCGGCTTCAATAGCGGAGTGCAATAAAATTATCGAATCGCAGCGTTATGCATTGGTTGGTTCAAATTCGGCATGGTACAATACCGTGTTCTTTCGTGGCTCATCTACAGAAACGATATTCGAGTTTGATCAGGCCATTGAAAACCCGTTTTTCAACCTTCTGGTAAATACCAGAAGACGTTACATCGCTTCACCCTTCGTCGCTTCAGAGATCTATATTCCTGATGAAACCGATCCGGATAACGTTTACGACATCAGGCCGGGTTCATTTTATAACAATGCATTCACCATCCAGAAATACGGTACAGAAAATCCGTCTTACGTGAAGTGGCAGGCTTACCGTCTTTCAGATATCATGATGATTAAAGCAGAAGCACTTGCCCTTACTGGCGGGGGTGCCGAAGCTTTAGAACTGGTGAGTAATTTACGTACAAGACGGAACGCCGTTAAAGCCACTGAACAGAATGTTGATCCTGGCGATAGTGACGCAATATGTGATTATATCCTTGCTGAGCGTGCCCGGGAATTTGCTTTTGAAGGAAAACGCTGGTTTGACTTGTTGCGCCATGCCAAGCGGAATAATTACAGCAGAATCGACATTTTGCTTGATGTGGTATCGAAAACTGTTATGCCAACCTTACAGCAATCGGCAATTACCAAATTCAGGGATTATAATAGTCATTATTTACCTATCCCTCAGGTAGATATCAATACCAATCCAAGTCTCATCCAGAACCCATTTTACACTAAATAGTATACTGACATGAAAATGAAATTAAACATTCACAAGATCACCTATTTGGTTTTGCTCAGTGCATTTATCCTGTTCCTGATTCATGCCTGCAAAAGGGAACAATATACCATAGCCACTACCGATGATGTGAACATCACGGGTTATCTGGAAAAATATCCTGATAAATTCTCCCTGTTTTCGCAGATTTTAGACCGCTCGGGCACTAAAGGTTACCTGGCCGCTTATGGTAAGTACACCATTTTTACCCCTGATAACAATGCGGTTAATGCATGGCTGAAAAAGATCAATAAAACATCAGTTGATCAGTTGACACCTGAAGAGCTGAAAAATGTGGTACGGTTTCACGTATTGCAGGATACTGTTTCAACAGCGAAGTTTACGGATGGTAAGGTTGCGCAGATTACTTTGTACGGACAATATCTTCTTACAGGTGTTACTTTCCAAAATGGAACGAGTAACATTACCATTAATAAAGAGTCTTTAATTACACAATCCAATGTAAGGGTAGGGAACGGGATCATCCACGTCATTGATCATGTTCTTGAACCCGCAACAAAAACATTGGCTGCTACTATCGAAAGCAATGCCCGTTATGGTATTTTTACCCAGGCTTTAAAAGAAACGGGTTTTTATGACTCATTGAACTATGCACAGTCTGCCGTGCCCGATACTACCCGCCGGTTTCAAACAGTCGTTCTTGAATCTGATTCAGCTATACGTGCAGCAGGGTTTGCAAATTTCGCAGCCCTGAAAGCTAAACTTTCTAAAACCGGGAATACCAAAAGCCATACCGATAGCCTGTGGATGTATGTGGCTTACCATGTATCTCCAGGCGCCAGTTATACAGCGGATATCGTTTCAACGCCATCATTATCAACACTTGTACCGGGGGAAATTGTAACCACTAAACTTTCAGGAACCAGAATCCTGTTGAATGATGATGAATTTAACGGCGTAATAGAACCTGGCGTAGAGGTAAATAGAACCTTTAGTAACAATACCACTTCAAATGGGGTACTACACGAATCGAGAAGCTTTTACAAGATTAAGCCACGCGTTCCTACAGGAGTTTATTTCGACCTGGGCGATCAGCCGGAGCTAAAGGCTATGGCGGCCTGGAGGGTACCTGGACAATCCATTAGTTTGCTTCAAAACGGTAAATTGATTACTGCAGGCATCCGCCTCGACCAGATCAGGTCGAATACCATTGGTCCGGTTTACTCAACAGCTTCCCTTCCATTGGGCGCAGACACCAGAAGTTATGCTAACCGCGATGTCATGAACTTTAACATGAGTATCAGTAACAATGCCCGTGCAGTCTGGATAGAATTCAGATCACCAATGCTGGTAAAAGGTAAATACAAGGTTTGGATCTGCTACACTTATAATAATGCCGGGCCGCTTTTACAGGTCGCTTCAGATGTGGGTACCACTCAAGAACAAGTACTTCCCAATCTGGTTGATTTAACGCAGCAACTTACATCATCAGGTGTTACCGATGCCGGAGCGCTACAATCTTCGTCAGACGGACTGATGCTGACCAATGGCTTTAAGCGCTACCTGGGTACAACTGCTGAAACTGCAACAGACGGGGTGACTAAGGGTTTACAGGCAGTTGGAACGAGCAACGGCTGGAAAATTATGCCTGCGAAACTTGCTGGAACGGTAGACATCAAAACGACTGACCGGCACTGGATTCGTTTAACTGCTTTAAGGGGCAATGGAAATGGTGTTAACCTGGATATGATTCATTTCATACCGGTTGATGATGACCAGAACTATCCAAGATTCCATCCAACACCAGGTGTTATTTTTAAACGCCCTTAAGCAGTCTGTTAAGCTAACCAAATATGTATTGAAATGAATAAAAAATATCTGATATATATCACGCTTCTGGCCCTGAGCATGGGATTGTATTCCTGCAAGGATAATCTGGAGGTGCATAATGAGATCACGAATGCCGATAATACAGTAGACCTTTCTCAAAGACTGGATACTCAGGGCGACTTAAGTATTTTTAACGGCTACGTGAAGAGTACTGGTTATGATAAACTGTTGGCAACGGCACAAAACTATACCGTTTGGGCACCCACCAATACGGCAATTGCCAGTCTCGATCCTGCAATTGCTGCTGATCCGGTGAAACTGAAGGAATTTGTGGGGAACCACATTGCACTTTCCCTTTACCAGGTATCCGTAAAACCCAATGATACTTTACGGATAAAACTAATGAATGACAAGTATGGTAATTTCATCAACAGTACTTTTGAAGAAGGAAATATTGTAGGGAGCGGTCAGTTTGTAAAGAACGGTGTCTTGTATAAAATTGATCAGCCAGTACCCAGTAAATTAAGTATCTGGGATTACATGCAGCAAAGTACAGATGCCAACCTGCAAAAAAACTACATCAATGCCTTATCGATATCGGTGATCGATAGTGCTAACGCCACTATCATTGGTTACAACGCATCCGGAACCCCAATATTTGCACCGAATCCACCCATGATTGCCCGCAATACCTATTGGGTTAATGTTGCCGATCTGCGTGATGAATCCCAACAGTACACCTATTTTATGCTTCAGGATGCGGCCTTTGCAGCTGAATCGGCAAAACTGAGCAGCTTTTTTTCACCAATAGACCCAAATCAGAATGCCGCATTCTATGTAGTGAAAGACCTTACAGTTAAAGGTGTTTATACACTGGATAAATTACCCGATACGCTGATCTCTGTTCGCGGGGCAAAAGTCCCGTTGAATAAAGCCAATGTGGTTAAATCTTACAGAAGCAGCAATGGGATAGTTCACGTTCTACGTGCTTTGCCATTCCGTGTAAAAGATAAAGTGCCTGAGTTTAAAATAGAGGGAGAAAGACTCGTGAATATATCCGCTTCCCGTACCGTTTTATACCGGACCAAACTGGATGATAAAGGAAAGGAATATAAAGATATTGAGGTATACAATCATGGAATCTCAGAGTTTGGCGTATTTTATAGTCGCGCTAATCTGCCTGTGGTAAAATATAAGGTTTATTCAAGGGCTATTTCAGGTGCACTGGGCGATTCGCAGGTGGCGGCATTTACCCAGCGTTATTTCATTTTTAATCTGAACTCAACAACACCGGGTTACACGCTTGCCTTTACGCATCTTGTTAATCCACTTACTTATACTGAAACTTACCTGGGCGAATATACACCCGGCAGTTTTGGACCATTACTGCTGAGGTTGACATCTGCCGCAAGCACTGCCCAAAATGTTAATACACTGATTTTGGATTACCTGCGCTTTGAACCTGTTTTACCTTAATTATTAACGCTGCTTTGAAAGAAAATACTATGTATAATTTTACTACGATAAAAAAAGTTTGTATGCTCACGGTGTGCTTGCTTGTGCTTGGCAGGATGGTTAAAGCACAGGAAACAGACTCTGTTGAAACAAAAACGGATACCACTACTGTAAAGGTGAAAGCCCGTGCAGTAAAGGGCGAAAGGGTGAGGGGGATTGTCATTGACGGAAATACCAATAAGCCTCTTGTTGGGGTGAATGTTACTGTACCTAATTTTACGGCTTCCATTACGGATGAAAAAGGAAGGTTCAATATTATTGTTCCCGATTTCAACGCTACTGTGATCATTTCAGCCGATGGTTTTCAAACCAAGGTATTACCGGTTTACAAAGAGAAAGAAATCAAAACCAGGCTATATCCCTTAAGTTTCACTTCTGTGTACAATGAGGTCGTTACACCATCCGGGGTAGAGTCGCAGGCCCGTACCATTTCCGCTGTAAGCAACATCGGTTTGCAAAACAGCTGGGCCAACAACTCTGAAACCCTTATGAGTTTCCTACAGGGTAAAGCGGCAGGTGTACAAGCTGTTCGGAAATCGGGTACACCAGGCATTGGAGCAGATGTATTCATCCGTGGTTTCAATTCATTATATACCACTAATCAGCCCCTATACGTGGTGGATGGGATGATTTACGACGCCAATAGTTACGGCACATCCCTGACTAAAGGTCATATCAACAATCCTTTGCAATTTATCGACGTTAAGGATATTGAAAACATCAGTATATTAAAAGATGCGCTTGCCGCGGCTACCTTTGGCACGCGTGCAGCCAATGGCGTGGTGATGATTACCACTAATCGTGCGCATGATCAGGCTACTAATATTGATTTCTCTGCTTTTAGCGGCGTAAACCTCAGACCAAAAAATCTGCCACTGATGAATGCAGATGAACATCGCCTGTATTTGTCAGACATTTTAAAAAGTCAGGGCCTTAGCAATGTGGCCATTGCTGCCAAACCCTATATGAGTACCAATCCTGCAAGTGCAGATTATTTTAAATACCATAATGAAACGGACTGGCAGGATCAGGTATTAAGAACAAGTTTTGATCAGAATTACTTCCTGAAGGTATCAGGCGGAGACAACATCGCTAAGTATGCGCTTTCAGTGGGTTATAGTAATGATAAAGGTGTGTTGGACAGTACCAATAACCTGAAATACAGTACAAGATTTAACAGTGATCTGAACCTGACCAAAAAGTTAAAGGGAACCACCAGTTTATCTTTCACTTATACCGAGCAGCGGCTTAAAGATCAGGGCATTGCCAGTGCTACAAATCCACTGTTTCTTTCGCTGGTAAAATCTCCGTTTATGGGACGCAACGAAATCGATGCTTTCGGTTCGGTATCACCAAATCTGGCCGATTACGATACCCTTCAGGTGAGTAATCCAAGATCACTGATTGAAAAAGGAACCAATTTTAAAAAGGCCTACCGCTTTTTTGGAAACATTAATTTCGATTATACCTTTAACAAAAACTTTAAGCTTTCCAATTTATCAGGGATTACCTATGATAAAACACAGGAAACACTGTTCATCCCAAGAAAGGGCGTTACCAATGATACGCTTTCGAATGTGGTGGGCGATAGCCGTTTAGGTACCCAGGTTGCCAGGTTCTTCAGCTTCTATAACGATCTGCGTTTATCCTACGACCAATCATTTGGCAAACACCATAAGGTACATGCTATTGTGGGATTCAGGTATTCGCAAAGTGAAGCAGAACAGGATTTTGCTACCGGATTTAATTCTGCAACAGATGATCTGATCAGTATTGGAAACAGTAACTCGGCATTCAGGACTTTCGGTGGTGACATCGGTAAATGGCGCACCTTGAATAATTATTTTACTGCAAATTACAGTTACGCAGATAAGTACCTTTTAAACGTTGCTGTTGCCGTTGATGGTTCATCGAGATTTGGAATCAAAGAAGGGCAGGGATTTATGAACTTCGATGATGGTTTAAGGATTCAGGGCAGCAGGTATGCTGTTTTGCCCGCTATCGGCGCAGCATGGGTAATCTCTTCCGAAAAATTCATGAGAAACCTGAACCGTGTTGATTTACTGAAATTGAGGGTTACTTACGGACTAACCGGAAACGATGATGTAGGTAATTACACGGCACGTAAATACTATATTTCGCAAAACCTCTTCGGTATGCGTGGTGTAATCACCGGAAATTATGCTAATCCGAACCTGCAGTGGGAAACTGTACGGAAGCTGAATGCAGGTATCGACGGATCATTTTTCGGCGAACGCCTGAGCATTAGTCTGGATTACTGGAATCACCATACCGACAACATGCTGACTTATCAGCTGGTAAATTCAGTTGGTGGAACAGCTTCTTATCTAAACAACAACGGTGGCATGAAAACTCAGGGATTAGACCTGGCGCTAAATGGCCGTATTTTAAACAAAACATTCAAATGGGATGCCGGCATCACCATCGGTACTTCGAAAAATAAAATCACCAGCCTGCCAGGTGGCAATGCAATCATTACCAGTTATGCAGGTGGCGCATATATCACACAGGTGGGTGGCGCTGCCAATCAGTTTTTCGGCTTAACCACTAATGGCGTGTATTCCACTAATGCAGAAGCCGCTGCTGCAGGGCTATCCATCCGCAACAGCCTGGGTAATCTGGTGCCATTTACCGGAGGGGATGTTAAGTTTACAGACCGTAACGGTGATAAAATTATTGATGCCAACGACCGCACCGTGATCGGCAATCCGAATCCCGATTTCTTCGGAAGCTTCAGCAATACCTTTAGCTACAAACGCTGGAGTCTGGATGCCCTGATCACCTTTGTACAAGGAAATGATATTTACAATTATACCCGTGCACAGCTGGAATCGGGAAGTACTTACTATAACCAGACACCTAACCTCATTAACAGATGGAAAGGGAATGGCCAAGTTACTGATGTACCTAAAGTGGCCTATGGCGATCCGATGGGAAATGCGAAGTTTTCCGATCGCTGGATCGAAGATGGTTCATACCTGAGGTTGCGTACCGTTTCACTGACCTACAACATACCACTTAAGTTTAAGTCGGTGAAATATGCCAGGGTATTTGCAACGGGTAATAATCTGTTCACTGTTTCAAATTATCTGGGCTACGATCCTGAATTCAGCAACTCGGCAAGTTTATTTACACAGGGTGTAGATACTACGCTCGAACCGCAGTTCCGTTCGTTTCAGTTGGGTGTAAGGGTAGGGTTATAATTTTAGAAAAATTCATTATGAAAATCAATTTCAATAAAAATATTGCAGCGTTATGCTTACTTGGTGTTTTGTCGGCGGGCCAGTGGTCGTGCAAGAAAATGCTTGATGTACCTGCAGAAGATAAACTGGATAGTGCCAATAGTTTTAAAACGGTTTCTGATGCAGATGCCGCTGTAATTGGGATTTACGGGCAATTCCAGGGGCTTGAAAAACTATACGTACTACAAAACGAGCTTCGCGGCGACCTGATGGATGTGACCAGCAGATCGACGGCCGATTTGCAGGAGCTCTCTTCACATACCGAAACAAAAAACAATCCTTATGTGGATCCAAGGCCTTACTATCAGGTAATTGTGAATTGCAACGATGTGCTTAAAAATTTCGATGCGATGAAAGCCAGCCTGAGGATGAGTGTGGATGACTACAATAAACGTTACTCTGATATTGCATCCCTTAGAAGCTGGATTTATTTACAATTGGGGATACAGTACGGTAGTGTGCCTTATATTACCGACTCTTTCAAAGCGGTTGAGGATTTAAATAACCTGAACACCTATCCTAAAATTTCTTTTGATCAGTTATTAGACCGTTTGATTGCTTTAAACGAAAGTTTACCTTATAAGGAACCTTATGCTTATCCGGCAGGTAGTTCGCTTCTGGTAACCATTGATGGGAACTACACGCAAAAGCTTTTCATGTCGAAAGCATTTTTATTGGGTGATCTATATTTGTGGAAAGGTAATTACCTGAAAGCAGCAGAAAACTATGCTAAACTGATGAATGCTGAAAATACTAATACTAACGATAACGTACGTTTTAACTTCTATAAAATAAACAATTTTGTTGATGCCGTATACTCTAACCTGGCTGTACAGTTCACCAGAAGTCAGGACGATAGCAGCTTGCTAAACAGTGCTGATGCAGGCTGGCGTGGTATATTTGGTTTGCCAACTACCCTCAGTGCATGGAGCTCTGAATGGTTTTGGGCGATGCCTTACGGATCTACGTTTAAACCGGTTAATCCGATGATTGACCTTTGCTCACCCCTTAAAAGCTACCAGATCCGTCCGTCTCAAGCGGTGAAAGACCTGTGGACTAGCCAAAGAGGTAACAATGGTATTCCTTATGATTCGAGAAGTAAGCTTTCTTTCACAGCTTCAGCAATGGGTGATGCAATTACGAAATTTACAGATAATGGCGGAAAATGGGGTATCTACCGTGCTGCATTGTTACACCTACGCTTTTCTGAAGCGGCTAACCGCGATGGACAAACCAAACTGGGTTGGGCATTCCTGAATATCGGTTTAAACAGAACTTATTATGTAGGAACATTTGTTGCTGGAGCGATGTCACCCGCTACCGTTGCGGAACTCAATACCATGATTACCCCTTATCCACAAAGCTCGCCTTACTACTTTGATGCGAGGAAAAATAACGATGTGTCTGGTACCTGGTACCGCAGTATCGGTATAAGAGGCAGGGCAGTGTTAAATCCGATTGACGTAAGTTTTCAGACCGATATGATTGGCCTGGAAGGCAAGCTTATTGAAGAAGCCGCATTGGAGCTTGCATTTGAAGGTAACCGCTGGCCAGATTTATTACGAATTGCCCGCCGTCAGAATAATCCGGCATTCCTTGCCGATAAGATCTATCAGAAACTGTTAAAAGCCGGAAATCCTAATGCGAGTGCGGTAAGAGAGAAACTAATGGATCCTGCCAACTGGTATTTACCTTTCGACTGGGCTAAATAAATAATCCGGTCGGCCCTTAAAAGAATAAGCAAAAGATTTTAATCCATATCTTGTAAAAAAAATCAGTCACCATCAGTACTAATGATTAAATTCAAATCCATATCATCACTTTCCGTTCTACTATTATCAAGCATTACCCTCTTCGCCCAGCAAAGCAATTACAAATTCAAATTTGGCTCCGGCAAAGTACCCGCAGGTTATGTTTTGGTCAGCGAAAAATCTACTTTCAAGCCAGAAAAAGGATATGGATTTGAACCGGGTACGCCGGTTAATGTAGCATTGAGTGGAGGGAAAGACCTCATCAAACAAAGCACGATCACTGCAGGCCAACCCTTTTATTTTTCGGTAAATGTACCGGAAGGCAATTATAAAGTGACGCTAACCCTGGGCGATGCGAAAGTAAAAACCGCAACGACTGTGAAAGCCGAAGCGCGCCGTTTAATGCTTGAAAACATCACCACTAAACCGGGTGAGTTTGTAACGAAAACTTTTATTGTAAATGTACGTAATCCTGAAATCAGCACAGGCGCAATGGTGAAACTGAACGACCGGGAACTAAACAGCAGAAGCTGGGATAAAAAACTGACGCTTGAATTTAATGGGGCTAAACCTTCGGTTGCTGCATTGGAGCTTACAAAGGTGGAAGATCAGGTTACAGTTTATTTGGCCGGAAACTCCACCGTCGTTGATCAGCGTGCGGAGCCCTGGGCTTCATGGGGACAAATGATTCCGCGTTTTTTCGAGCCGGGAGTGGCTTTTGCCAACTATGCCGAATCGGGATTAACCCTGGCCAGCTTCAAAGGACAGAAACGTCTGGAAAAAATACTCACACTCATCAAACCCGGCGATTATCTTTTTATTGAATTCGGTCATAATGATCAGAAAATGAAGGGTGAAAATGATGGTGCATGGAAATCCTATACCGACAACTTTAAATACTATATCGCTGAAGCGAAAAAGAAAGGCGGAATTCCGGTAATCGTAACTTCCACCAGCAGACGCCGTTTCGATGAGAATGGTAAAACGATCAATACACTTGGCGATTTTCCTGCAGCGGCCAAAAAAGTAGCAGCCGATGAAAAGGTGGAGTTAATTGACCTGAACGCCATGACTGCCGTTTTATACGATGCTTTGGGTGTGGAACCTTCAAAAAAAGCTTTTGTGTTTTATCCTGCTAATACCTATCCGGGTCAGGATAAAGAACTGGCAGATAATACCCATTTTAATTCTTATGGCGCTTATGAGCTGGCGAAATGCGTGGCATTGGGTATTCAACAGTCGAATCTGGGGATCAAAAAGTTTCTAGTTCCCGGATTTAGCTTTAACCCATCGAAGCCCGACGCTGTTACTGACTTTGCTGTTCCGCCAAGTCTGGATATGGATTTGGTTAAGCCAGCGGGTAATTAGGTAGTTACCTGACAGTAGGTTTGGCGAAGGTTCGTATAGAACTCATATTACATGCTTAGCAAAGAAAGTCGATAATTCATCTGCTTAATATCATGTGCTAACCTTTTAATGAATCGTTTTGCAATATCGCAAGCAAAGTGGGCCAGATATTCTCAGCTGCTTTAATGTAGCCGCTGGCAAGTGGATGTACACCATCGATCATATTTAAGCTGCGGTTTCCTGTCACCCCTTTTAAAAAGGAAGGCACCAGAAAAATTTTATTCACAGTGGCCAGTTCACGGAAGATATTCGCATAACCTGATCCCTGAAAGGCTTGCGCCCATGCCGGTAATTCAATACCCAATAGCAAGATCCATGCGGCAGGATAGGCTTTGCGCACCTGGTTAATGATCGTTTGTAAATTTGCTGACACCTCTGCAGGCGCATGCCCTCTGAGAAAATCATTGGCGCCAAGTTCCAAAATAAAACCAGCCACGTCGCCCTGTAATACTGAAGAAAGCCTGCTTAAAGCAGAGCGCGACGTATCGCCACTTATTCCTGCATTCACCACTTCATAGTTAAATCCTGCAACCTGAATATTTGCAGCAAGCAAGGCTGGGATGGCTTCGTTTTGTGGTTGTCTCAATCCGTAACCTGCAGTCAGGCTATCTCCGAAAAATATAATTTTCTTATTTTTACTCATACTGGCATTCATAACCAAAATTTTGAGGAAATGGTTTATAGAAATGATTGAAAATGAAGTTTATTAACATACATCAATTCTTTCTTCAAATTCAGGCACTACTTTTGAAATTCAGAAAAAGGTAATATTTTTTAACTTAAATTTATATCAGATGAAAAAACTATTTCTTGCGCTTCCAGCGCTTCTTTTACTCGCATCCTGCGGAGGTTCTTCGAACGATAGTGCGAAAACAACCACAGAACAAACTGCTGCAACACAAACAGGTGAAACTTTAGCACTTGATACCGTAGGTACTTCGGTTGACTGGAAAGCTACCCATAAAGGTGGACTTGCTCCACGTTGGGGTAAAATCAGCGTGACTTCAGGAAGCGTTTCTGTAAATAATGATTCATTAACTGGTGGTGAATTCACCATCAACCTGGCTTCTTTAAAAGTGGATCCGGCATCTGTTACTGAAAAAGACAAAAAAGCCAGTGATTTGGAAGGTCACCTGAAAAGCCCTGACTTTTTTGACGTAGCTAAATTCCCTACTGCTAAATTTGTGATCACTAAAGTAGAGCCATTTACCGGCGCACAGCCATCGAGCCTGTTAAAAGATCCTAACTATTTGATCAGCGGAAACCTGACTCTTAGAGACAGTACATTGAACATTACCTTCCCGTCGAAAGTAGAAGTTGCTGCTACCGGCGTTACGGCAACTGCCAAGTTCATCATCGACAGAAGTGCATGGGGAATTAATTATAAGGCAGAAGGAAGTCCTGAAAACTGGATTATTTCAAAAGATGTGGAAATCGGTTTGACGCTTAAAGCTGATAAAAAATAATTTCAGATACACAATCTTATCATCATATGAAACGCTCCGGATGAACATTCGGAGCGTTTTTTTTAAGATTACTTTCTTCCGGGAAAAATCTTATTTTCAATTACCTAATTATAGAAAACGCCACGGGGGCCATGGTTTGCCATAGGTTTCCTTATAGGTTTGTAGTACCGTCGCAGGTAACAGCTAGGATATTGCAAGGAACAAGAAAGGAACCAGATAGGAACATGCTAGGATAAAATGCCTAGGAAAGTGCCAGCGTAATGCCGCCAAGGCCGTTTTTGAGTGCTTTTATCCTAGCCGAATGCTGGAATCGGCATTTTAGCCATTCTTTTATGCTTTTATTTGAACCTTCGCTTTGCTAATAATCAGATGGGGATTTAGTACTATTGTCAATAACATACGAAACCATGCGAACAATTTTATCGTTGGAAAAATGATAAATATCGCATGATGCACCACTGTATTGACTTCCATCTGGTCTTACACCTGAGCTTGTGCATTCCACAGATGCTTTGTCGCCCTCAATGATAATGGTTCCAAATTGAAAATACATCCGTTCAGGCATATTCTCGCCTCCGTCCATATTACTGATCTCCTCTTTTCCCCGTAATGTGGTATGTCCGGTAGATGAGCTGAACATCTCCCAGATAATGTCATCTGACAGGAAGTCTATAAATTCGTCCATCCTATTTTCCCCGAAAATCTGATTGACTTTAGTGATAAGTTCTCGTGTAGTTGCCATGAGGTTTAAACAAAGCTATAGTGCAATAGTTTCTTTCAAAGCCTTTTAAATTAGTTATTTAGCATCAGCGTTCAGTGAACAATAGCACTGATTGCGTGATAGCCTCCGGTAACATTGGTCAGTTTCCTGATTCCTTGCGCTTTCAGTATGGAGATGAAGATCATCGAGCGGTAACCGCCTGCACAATAAACCAGATAGGGTTTACCAGGATCAAGCGCTTCAGCGGCCTGAGCGATCTGATCGAGCGGAAGGTTCAATGCGCCGGATACCGTTCCTTGTTCGTGTTCTGATTTTGCACGCACATCAATGACATTATATCTCCCTTCGGCAAGGAGCTGATTAAAACTTTCAGCGCTGATGTTTTCAATGGTATCTGTTGCGTTGCCACTGTTCACCCACTCCTCAAATCCGCCCATCAAAAAGCCTTCGCACTGGTGATAACCGATGCGGGCCAGTCGCCTGATGACTTCGGTTTCACGGCCTGGTTCGGCAATGATCAATATACGTTCCTGATCAACGGGAAGCAGGGCACCTACCCATGGTGCGAAACTGCCGTCGAGCCCGATGTTGATTGATCCGGGGATATGTGCTGAAGCAAAGATATCGGGTTTTCTGGTATCCAGAACCAGGGTTCCGGGTGCCGCCATGCGGCTTTTAAATGATGATGCGCTAAGTCCCTGAATGGCCTGATGAAGTACCTTTTCAAGCAGGGGATAGCCTTTAATATTCATTTCGACATTCATGGGGAAATATGCGGGCGGGGCCGCAAGGTTGCCACAGAGTTCGCTGATGAAATCTTCACGTGAAAGATCGGCAGCCAGGGCATAATTGCCCAGCCGCTGTGAACCCAGGTCGCCAATGGTTTCCTTACTCATGTTCTTGCCGCAGGCACTTCCTGCGCCGTGGCCTGGATAAATAACGGTATGATCGGCTAACGGAAGTATTTTATTTCTAAGCGAATCGTAAAGCATGCCTGCCAGATCCTCCTGACTGATATCCAGGTCAGGCGACTGCGCAAGGTCGGGTCTGCCTACATCGCCGAGAAATAGAGTATCTCCGGTAAAAATGGCTTGTTCAATTCCCTGCTCATCCAGGAGCAGGAAACAGGAACTTTCCAGGGTATGCCCAGGGGTATGTAAAAGTTTCAGGGTTGCTCCGCCAATGGAAAAGTTTTCGCCATCTGCTCCATTATAGCTTGGGTAGGCAGTTTGTGCGCCTGGTCCCAATACAATGGTGGCACCGGTTTTTGCCGCAAGTTCCAGATGTCCGCTCACGAAGTCAGCATGGAAATGCGTTTCCATGATGAAAGTAATGCTAGCCTGATCCTGTTCTGCCAGCTCAAGATAAGCATCGATATCCCTAAGCGGATCAATCACCACAGCTTCACCGTTATGTTCGATATAATAGGAAGCCTGTGAAAGACATTTCTCGTAGAGCTGTTTTATTTTCATGTGGTTTTTTATTGGAATAAAATTATAGATTGGTGATCTCGCCGGCCTGCACCGCAAGAATGACAATGGCCAGTATCAGTATAAACCAGCCGAAGCAAAGCCTGAGCTGCCGGGTATTGAACAAGTGGGAAATTCGCTGCCCCACCACAGCACCAGTAATGGCCAAAGCGGTGGTTAACAAAAGAAATGTCCAGTTGACTTCCTGTAAACCAAGATCGCTCAGGAAGCCTGACAAGGTATTGAGCGAGATGATAAACAATGATGTACCGACCGCCTTTTTGATGTCAAGATGAAAGAATAAGGTTAAAGCCGGAACAATCAGAAAGCCACCACCAGCACCAAGGAAGCCTGTTAACACACCTGTGGCCACAGCGCATCCAATCAATATCGAAATGGAATTTGATTTTTCAGCTTGTTCCAGGTCGCAGTCCTTTTTCGCCTGCATCATCGTTCTGGCGGCCATCATCATCAGCAAAGAAAAAATAATCATGCTAAGCATTCCAAAAGTCAGCGTTACATCATGCCAATGCCATAGCACTGCCGGGATTTTCGGGATAATAAAACTTCTGATCAGCCATACCATAACAATGGATATGGAGGCAAAAATGATCCCCTTTTTGAACAGAACTTCTCCCTGTTTAAATTTAGCGATGCTGGATATGGAGCTGGTAGAGCCCACAATAAACAGCGAATATCTTACCGCGGAAGCCGGCTCCAGCCGGAAAAAATAAACCAGTACCGGAACAGTAAGGATACTGCCCCCGGCACCCATGAGTCCCAATGAAAGGCCGATTAACAGCGTAGATAAATAGCCGACTACCTGCATGTTTAGGCTAATGATAATGGGTATTTCAGGATGCCTGCCAATGTGGTTATCGCAATGTCGATGTCTCCCATCCGCGTTAGCTTGCTGAAAGAGAACCGTATTGTGGCCCCCGATTGCTTTTTACCCAATGCATGCATCACATGGCTGCCATGGTCGTCGCCGCTGCTGCAGGCACTACCACCAGATGCACATATGCCTGCCTGATCCAGCATGGCCAGCAGCAGATCGGTATCCATATTACCCGGGAAGTTGACACTCAAAACTGTGTAAAGTGCGTTATCATTGTTGTTAAAGCTGATTTCAGGCGATAATTGCAGCAGGCCGTCGCGCATGGCTTTGTTTAGTGTATTGATGTAGATCTGATCGGCCAGGTAATTTTCATGGGCCAGCTCTAGCGCTTTGGCAAAACCAATCATTCCATGTACGTTTTCTGTTCCTGCCCGCACTTTTCTCTCCTGGCCACCGCCATGAATTAAAGGGGTGATTTTGGTACCTGCGCTTACATAAAGTATCCCGGTACCTTTAGGGCCGTGGAATTTATGTCCGGAAGCGGAGGCGAAGTGAACACCGTATTCAGCCAGTTGCAAAGGATAATGACCAATGGTTTGCACACAATCTGAATGAAAGATGGCGCCATAGCGGTTACAGATTTCTCCCGCCCTTTTAAGGTCGAGCAAAGTACCGATTTCATTATTGGCATGCATGAGGCTAACCAGGCACTTAATGCCGGCTTTGGTTAGGGTGTTTAACTGTAAATCAAGATCGTTATAGTCCACCTCCCCGTATTCGTTCAGTTTTACAAATGAACAGGTGATGTTTTTGTCGGCGCAATAATGTTCAACGGTGTTTAACACGGCATGGTGCTCGATAGGAGAGGTGATGATGTGCGTGCAGCCCAGTGTTTTTACCGCCGTAGCGATAGCGGTATTATTGCTTTCGGTACCGCCACTGGTAAAATAGATGGAGGTGCTTTTAACACCCAGCAGATCTGCCACTTTTTTCCTGGCAGCCTCTATGGCTGTTTTACTTTTTCTGCCTATGCTGTAGGAAGAAGAAGGATTGCCATAGTGCTGCGTTAAAAAAGGCAGCATCGCCTCTAATACAACCGGATCCAGTGAAGTGGTAGCAGCATTATCTAAATATACGATCTCGTTCATGGTGAATTTATATTTTATATTGATGGTAACAGGATAGCGCAAACATTAAAACAAGGGCACGCTATCCAGCCATGCCCCCTGTTTATCATTAACTAACTAAAACTAGGTGGTAAACTTCTAAACACCTGCTTTTATCTTGTCTGGAAAGCGGCAAGGCCGGTTTCCAGGAATTTTTTATAATTGGCCACTTCGTAATCTGCTCCCTGCGGAGGGCTTAACAGCGTTTCAGTTGCCGGGTCAAGCAATACATAGAACGGCTGGGAGTTCGACTGAAATTTCCTGGCCTGCAAATCGCTCCACTTTTTACCAATGGTGCCAAGTGTTTTTCCTTCAGGCGTTGTTACCACATCTTCCGGTGCCAGCTCGCTCTTGTCGTCTACATATAACTGCACCAGGATGTAATCCTTGCTGATCATTTTGTAGACTTCCTTATCCGGCCATACATTGGCTTCCATTTTACGGCAGTTTACACAGGCATGTCCGGTAAAATCGATCAGGATTGGTTTATGCTGTTGTTTCGCAGCTTCGAGTGCTTCATTGTAATCAAAGTAGGCATCCAGTTTCAACGGAGCATGGAACTTATCGGCATATTTATGAGGGCCTCCCGACACCGTTTTTGCCGGTAATGAACCGCCAACTAAACTGCTGGTGTACAAATCAAAGTCCTGTGTATCCTGAGGGGGCAGAAACGCGGATACCGATTTCAATGGAGCTCCCCATAAGCCAGGGATCAGGTACATGGTAAATGCCAGGATAATCGTTGCCATAAATAACCGCGGCACAGATATATAGTTAACCGGACTATCGTGTGAAAATTTAAGCTTACCCAGCAAGTAGGCACCCATCATACCGAAGATGATGATCCACAGCGCAAGAAAGATTTCTCTGTCGAACCATTCCCAGTGATAGGCCAGATCGACATTGCTCAGAAATTTTAAAGCAAAAGCCAGTTCCAGAAAACCCAGCACTACTTTCACGCTGTTTAACCAACCACCGGATTTTGGCAGTTTGTTCATCGCAGAAGGAAAAAGTGCGAATAAGGCAAAGGGAATGGCAAGCGCAAATGAGAAGCCGAACATGCCAATCGCCGGCCCTAACAGCGCTCCGGTTGTGGCTGCCTGAACCAATAGGGTTCCGATAATCGGCCCGGTGCAGGAGAATGAAACCAATGCCAGTGTACCTGCCATAAAGAATAAACCGGCAATGCCACCCTTATCTGCATTGCTGTCCATTTTGTTGGCCCATGAGGATGGAAGCGTCAATTCAAACGCACCGAAAAATGAAGCCGCAAAGGTGACCAGTAACAGGAAGAAAAAGAAGTTGAATATTCCGTTTGTAGATAAACTGTTCAGCGCATCGGCTCCAAAAATAACGGTCACCAGGAGTCCGAGTACCACATAAATCAGAATGATAAAAAAGCCGTAAAGGGCGGCCTTTCCAAAAGCCCTTCCTTTTTCTGCTCCCTTAGTGAAGAAACTCACGGTTAAGGGTAGCATGGGGAAAATGCAGGGCATCAGCAAAGCAGCAAGTCCGCCTACAAAACCTGCTATAAATATACCCCAGAGTGTTTGCTCCTGCGGTTTGGCGGGGTTTTGAACTTGTTCAGCTTTCGTCGCAGCTTTAACTATGGTAGCTGTGGTGTCAGTTGCCTTAGAGATCGTGTCTGCTGTTGCAGGGGTAATTTCCGTAAATACCAGATCATCCGTTGATGTACTGTCTTGCGCGTATCCGGTTGTGCATAGGGCACAGGATAGCAATAGCCCTAAAAATAAGACTTTAAATGTGTTCATCATGATGCTATTATTTTACAGCGATGCTGAATTCAATTTCCTCAGGCGGCAGACATTGTTTGTCGTTACACACCATAAATTCTACTTTTCCCTTAACCTTTGCGTTTTTTGCGGTAAGCTTCACTTTCTGTTGAAAGATCACCGATTTCTCAAAATAGCTTACATCCATTTTGAATGTAGATTCGAATTTGGTAATTGGTTTTGGTTCAATGGTTTTTCCGATAAGTGTGTATCCCTTGCCGGCAGGAAAAGTGAAAGTAGTTTTCACTGGTCCGCCATCTTTAACAAATTGTGAGTACAGGTGCCAGCCTTCGTCAACAGTTGCTTTAATATAAAGCGTTGCAGTTGTTGCACTTGTTTTTTTGGCAGCATACGACCAGGTAACTGGTTTAAGAATCTGGCTTTTTGCGCCCTGATAGGAAAGGGTTAGCAAAGCAATGGCGATCAGTAATTTTTTCATCGTGGTTGTTTGTTGATTATTTTGTAAATATCAGCATTGTTGTTTTTTATAACAATACAATGCCTTATTTCCGTATATTTTATTGTTTTATCTTGTTATTTTGAATATTTTACGGAAATGGGTTTGTTAAAGGGTGCAAATCATATTTTTTTTCAGAATGCGCAATGATGTTATGGAAATTTTACAGAGTAACCCAAGGTGCAGGACAGTTATGCTGGCTGAAAATCTTAACTTACGGACATCATAACGAGCAAATAATGAAAAAATACTGGATAGCTTTTATCGTGATCATGCTGGCCATGCACGATAACGTATCTGCTGATTTTATATTTAGTAAAGGGAGAATATTAAAAGTTAGCCTCTCTAATGAGGAAGAACAAGTGGTGCATACCGCATTTGGAATGTTCAGCCACGATTATCATGCGGTGTTCGGTGGATATGCAATCTTGAGTGCGAGTTCAAAGTTGCTTATCGGTACGCTGGGCAAAGGCTCAGAGGCTGAAAAGCTGCTGGATCAGAAAGCATTGCAAGACTTACGTTTACACCCTGAAGCCTATGTAATCAAAGTACAAAACGACCAGATCTGTATCGTTGGCAGTGATAAACGCGGTACCGCTTATGGGATTCTGGAACTGTCGAGGCGCATGGGCGTTTCCCCCTGGGAATGGTGGGCAGATGCCAAAATCAGTAAAATGGATTCTTTGGTGTTTAAAAATGGTTTTAAGTTATTTGAATACCCATCAGTAAAGCTCAGGGGAATTTTTATTAACGATGAGGATTGGGGACTTACACCCTGGAGCTACCTGACTCACGAACCCTCAAAAATCAAAGGGCAAATCGGACCTAAAACCCATGCGCGGATTTTTGAACTGCTCCTGCGTTTGCGCGCCAATACCTTCTGGCCGGCCATGCATGAGGTATCTGTAGCTTTTTACCTCACTCCCGGAAATAAAGAAATTGCCGATAAGTATGGAATTGTAGTAGGTGCATCACACTGTGAACCCATGATGCGGAATGCCAATGCAGAATGGAAATTAGAGGGAACAGGCAATTATGACTATGTACACAACAGACCTGCCATACTGAAATTCTGGGAGGAACGCGTAAAGCAGCTCAAAAACTCCGATAACCTTTACACGCTTGGGATTCGCGGTGTGCATGATGGCAAAATGCAGGGTGCCAACACTTTGCAAGAGCAGTATGATGCGTTGACGAATGTGCTGAAAGACCAGCGGGAGATGATCAGAAAAAACCTGAACAGCGATGTAGAAAAAATACCGCAGGTATTTATTCCATATAAAGAGGTTTTGGATGTGTATAATATGGGACTTGAAGTGCCCGATGATGTGACCTTGATGTGGTGCGACGATAACTATGGCTATATCCGCCATTTGCCTGACAGCGCTGAGCGTGCACGTAAAGGTGGCAACGGCGTGTATTACCACGTTTCTTATTGGGGAAGACCACATGATTACCTCTGGCTGTCAACCAATCATCCTGCCCAAATCTACACACAGATGAAAATGGCCTACAATAAAGGCGCTAAAGACATCTGGATACTGAATGTTGGCGACATTAAACCAGGCGAGTATCTGACTGAGCTGTTTCTGGATATGGCATGGAACATCAATGCCATAACCGATAATAAAGACGGGCTCGACAAACACTTGCTTAACTGGCTTGCACGGGAATTCGGGCAAAAAAAGGCGGCTGATTTAGCTGATGTAATGCATGAATATTATCGCCTGGCCTATATCCGCAAACCCGAGTTTATGGGTAATACCCGAACAGAAGAACAGGATCCAAAATATAAAACAGTAAGCGATTTGCCCTGGGATGAGCAGGAAATCAAATCCAGGATTTCTGCCTATGATAAAATTTCGGAAAAAGTGATTTCATTGTCTAAAGAAATCGGCGCCACCAAACAGGATGCCTGGTATCAGCTAATTGAATATCCGGTGAGAGGGGCTACAGAAATGAATAGAAAAATGCTTTATGCACAGCTGGCAAGACATGGTAAAGCGAGCTGGGAACAAAGCGATAAGGCTTTTGATACCATTGAAACACTTACTTCTAAATACAATAACCTGGGCGGAGGCAAATGGAAGAATATGATGGAAGATCAACCGCGAAAACAACCGGTTTTTATGAAACTGCCACATACCACCAGTACAGCGCCAATGCCGGTAAGCCAGAAAGCGCTGGTGACGTTGAATGGCAATCAGTTTTCGAAGTTTGAAGGCAAGGTACCTGTTGGCCATGGCTTAGGTTACGAAGGAGGGGCAATCAGCCTGGCAAAGAACAGCTCCGTATTTTATGCGGTAAAAAAGATCAAAACCGATTCGGTTAGCATTGAGGTTGCACTCGCACCCAATCATCCGGTAGAGGGGAAGCTGATCAGGTTCGCCATTTCATTGAATAGAAAAGATTTGCAGGTAGTTGATTATCACACAGTAGACAGGAATGAGGAATGGAAAAGAAACGTGCTGACCAACAGGGCTTCGAGAACTGTCCGGCTGAAAGTGGCAAACGCATCATCCACAGTTGCGGAGGATGAGATTCAGATTAAAGCGCTTGATGAAGGGGTGATATTGGATCAGATTAAAATATTGGCATTTTAAGGTATCGCCATCATTTTGATGGCGATACGGTGTAACTTATTCCTCTTTTAGCACTGAAAGTCGTTTTATAAAAGCCACCTGTTAGCGTGGAAGCGATTTTTACGCCCTTTACAGCAACCTTCATTTTGGTTAATAATGTGCATGGCCCATTCAAATTGGCTTTAATGGTTGCCGTTGATAGTACACCTTTTTGCCAGGCGATATCTATGGTGTAGTTTCCTCTGGCCTTCAAACCTTTTACACTTCCGTTTGCCCATGCGGCAGGTAGTGCGGGTAATAATTGTATTTTATCCAGGTGGCTTTGTAACAACATTTCCGTCATGCCCGATACGGCACCAAAGTTTCCGTCGATCTGAAACGGAGGATGTGCATCGAATAGGTTAGGGTAAAGTCCGCCCCCTTTTGATACGCTCAGGTCGCGCATTAAATCCCTGATCAGTTGATACGCGTGATCGCCATCAAGCAGTCTTGCCCAGAAGTTAATTTTCCATGCTAAACTCCAGCCGGTACCGGCATCGCCACGGAGTTCGAGTGTTTTTTTCGCGGCCTCGGCAAACTGCGGATCCAGTAATGGTGATATTTCCCGGCCCGGATGTAAGCCATAAAGGTGACTCACGTGCCTGTGGTGTGGATCAACATCTTCCCAATCCTGCGACCATTCCTGCAGATTGCCTTTGCTTCCGGTTTTTAGGGGATAAAGTTTAGCCAGTTTCTGTTTTAAAACAGCCTGAAAAGCAGGATCTATGTGTAGCGCTTCGGCAGCTTCCAGGCAATTGCGGAAGTGATCCCGGATAATCGACATATCCATTGTGGTGGCAACCGAGGTGTTGGCCTCATGGCCTTTTCCATCGAAGTAATCGTTTTCAGGTGAAAAAGAGGGTGCGGTAACCAGCTGGCCCTGTTTGTTTTCCACCAGGAAATCAATCAGGAATTCGGCTGCTCCTTTCATCACGGGATAAGCATTTTTTAAAAATTGTTCATCTTTGGTAAAGCGGTAATGCTCATAGAGGTGGCGACAAAGCCATGGTGCGCCCATGTACCAATTGGCCCATTTCGGATCGCCCTTTCCATAATCGCCCACCGGGTTGCTAAGTGCCCAGATATCGGTATTGTGATGGGCTACCCAACCTTTCATGTTGTAATAATCTTTGGCCGTTTTGCTACCGGTGACAGACAGCTCCTTGATGAGATCAAAAAGCGGATACTCCATTTCTTCGAGATTACTGATGGCTGCCGGCCAGTAATTCATTTGGGTGTTAATGTTGATGGTGTAGTTGGAGCTCCAGGGGGCACGCATCAGGTTGTTCCAGATTCCCTGTAGATTGGCCGCAACACCTCCAGCTCTCGACGAACTGATGAGCAGGTAGCGCCCATACTGGTAAAATAAAGTTTCAAACTCCGGATCCTTTGCTCCTGTACTGAACTGTAAAAGGCGTTCATCGGTTGGTAGCTTGCCTTGCGCTTCGCTGGAACTACCCAGTTCCAGGTTTACCCTTTTGAAGTATTGCGAGTAATCGGCATAATGCCTTTGGTAAATTCCATTCCAGCCTTTAGCTGAGGCAGCCGAGAGGGCTTTTTGCGACAGGGCAAGCTCGTCTTTTCCCTCCTGATCAGGACATTTATCATAGCCGTTAAAGCTGGTTGCTGCAGTGATGTATAAGGTGACTTCATCGGCATTGGTGATCGATAATCCAGTTGTATCGGTGCCTGATTTTCCACCTTTAATAATGGCTTTGATTCGAACTGCCGCACGCATTCCGCCACAACCCGTACTATCCAGGTACTTGACAGGTTCTTTGTTGTATTTCACATAATTTGGGTCAACTTGCGCCGGTGCTTTTGCTTTCAGCAGGAGACCGGAAGTTCCGTCACCTGAAACAACATATTGCACCTGACTGCTCAGGCTGCTATGTAAACTGATGCTGCCGGGTTTAGAAGCGGTAAAGTGGATCACGATCGACTGATCAGGGAACGACGCGATCAGTTCCCGTTTATATGAAACGCCGTTCGCCTGAAAACTTACCGCTGCGATGCTTCTTTCCACCGAAAGGCTCCGTTCATATGCACTATATCCATTGCTTCCGATATCCTGTTTGATTTTTAGATCGGCAAGCGGAAGAAAGGATTGGGTGTACGGGCCTTGGATACCTCGGATCAGTTTGTTGGCTTTAACGTAATCTTCTTCTTCAAACAAGGCTTTGCGCGTATTGGCGAGTGCTTGTGGTGCACTTGCTCTGGCACTTTGCCGAACAGGCCCTCCGCTCCAGAAGGTAGCTTCATTCAGTTGGATCAATTCTTCACCGGGAACACCGAAAATCATGGCGCCTAAACGGCCATTTCCGATAGGCAAAGCTTCCGTCCATTTGCTGGCAGGTTTTTTATACCACAGTTTACTTTCTTTTTGTGCAAAGGATACGCCTGTGTTAAGAAAGGTGATGAGGAGCAATGCCCATCCTGTAAATCTTGAGATGTATTTCATGAAATATTATACGGTAATCTGGTTAGATGCTGTGTGATCCCCCAAATATAAAACTATTAACCAAATCCTACCAATCCAGTTTCAGCAGCACCACCGCCTGCCGGCTAAGTTCGAGTTCAATTTCGCCGTTTGCGGAATTGAATTTGCGTGGCTTATCAACCCTTTTCAACTGACCTGATTGCTCCAGCACAGCGATTTGTTTTGCATCCGGCTGTTGTGGCGAACCCATCTTCTTCCACATTTCATAGGAGTTGCTATTTTCCTGATCAATCTGATACCGGGTTAAGGTTACCGTTGGCGTGGCCAGTCCGTTGAGTTTCACCCTAACCAGTGCTTTAGTCCCGGTTTTATCTTCATCGTGGTAATTCCAGATCATGACTGCAGCACTGCGCTGATCTTTTGTAGCCAGGGCACCCAGATCGGTAGTCGCTTTTCTAATGCTTGAATCAAGTATCGTTTTTAACGGATACATGCCATCGCTTTTGGCTTCTACACGGTTCCCCTTCATTTGTCCGAACATCCTGAACACATTTAATACTGGTTTGTCGACGCCGTTTGTGGCCAGATCTCTGAAACCTGCAAACCAGGGTTGATTTTCGAATTCAAAAGACCAGGTAACCGCTCCAAGCAGGTTGATTTTATATTGATCGGTAAGTTCATATAACCGCGCAAAAGAGGCTGCGGTGTAGCTCGAATACATGGTGCCATTGCGGTAGGCATTCTCCGGATTAGTCGACATACCACAGGCGGCACAGCCTTCAGGATCAGATTCGCCAATGATCACCGGGATGTTTTTCAGCTGCGGATATTTGCTGATTACCTTGTAATTGGATTCAATGTTTTTTAGTTGCGTTTTGATGCTCATCACCACCGTGCCATTCACCACCTTCGGCGACCCTTTGGCATGGAACAACACCGCATCCAAAGGCGAGCCGACTTTACCGGTTGCATAATTGGTATCGAGCAGGCAATGTTTAATAAAGGCATCCAGGTATCTGAAACCGCCACCGGTTACATTTGCGCCACCAATCCGGGCTGTTGGTAAAGCCCTTTTCAAGCCGTAGGCGGCATAATCGTATAATTTGAAAAACTCCTGTTGTGTTCCTTTCCAATACGCCCCATCGGCTTCGTTCCATACTTCCCAGTACCAGCTTTCCACCTCGGCTTTGCCATAGCGGTCGATACTGTGTTTTACCCATTCATAAACCAGATTGCTCCACCTTTGGTAGTCCTTTGGCGGATAGGCCCATCCCGTTAAGATTTCCTCGTAACGGGTGCCGGGTTTCCATTTGTGCTGGTAAGGTTGGGGGTGTGTAGAAAGTGCTTCGGGCATAAAGCCAATCTGAGCGAGTGGTTTCATTCCTCTCTTTACATAAGTGTCGAAAATCTGATCTACGATTTTCCAGTTGTAAACTGGATTGCCATTGGCATCTTCGGTATAGGCATTGGTAGAGCCCCACTTTAAAGCCGGGGTGCCATCGCCTGAAGTAAGCAGATTATGTGCCCGCACAAATACCGGAACCGGACTGAGTTTCGAAATTTCGGTCAGCAATTTCTGCCCGTCTTTCATGTAAGTATAATTCGGTTCATCGTAACCAAACCAGGCCCATACGGGTTTCATAGGCGCAACATTACGGTCAAAGTTTACTTCTATATTTCTTTTTCGCTGCGCGAATAGGCCTGCAGATAGAAAAGCAAATGACAGCCACAACAGCAATGCTTTGGTTGATGTTTTCATAGTAGAGATGGTGAATTTCAGCAGCGGAATATTTTTATGTTAAGGATTTTCATATATTTCTGCCTCAATTATGCTAAGCCCGCCGTTTGATTTTGTTTCTGCGCGTTCTATGCCATCATCCAGTTTCTTTCCGTTTACCTCCACACCAATATTGGTGTTTTCATCTTTTCGTGAGCCGGCAAGCTGAATAGTCACGGAGCTTCCTTTTGTAGGCGTAAAGCTGGTTACGAAGTAACCCAAACTTGGCTTGCTGTTTCCGGTAAAGACTGTTTTACCATCAACTAAGATTTTAATGGGGTAAACCTTTGTTCTGAAACCGTTGAGTTTTAGGGATACAGCATTAACCAGGCTTTCTTTTTCCAGTTTATATTTAATCCATGCCGTTTGGATTTTACCATCATTTACCCAGTCGCTCAGTTCATTGTCGTCAAAACTTAATTTTGCTTTAGCCTGATTAGCGCCGGCTTCTGCATCTATGATCTGCACAGATTTACGTGATTCGGTGTACAACGCACCTGCAGGTGTTGGTCCTTTTACCAAACCTGGTTTTAACCCTTCGGAAGGTAGTTGCAGGGCAAGTCCTTTTTCCACCCTCACCGGCAAAGTTTCCAGGCTGATCGTTGAAGATTTCAGTCCGTCTGCATTTGCGGTCAGGTTAATTTTTCCTGCCTTTATCGTCGAGCGGATCAGCACCCGGTTTACACCACCTTCTACGGGAAGTACTTTCGAAAGAATATAATTATCGGGGCCTTGTGCAAGGCCTCCGCGCCATTCTGCCGGTCCTTCCAGGTTGAACTTAATGGTGTTTAACGCAATCGGACAACGCATGCCAGATTGATCTACCACTTCTATCTGAACTAAAGCCACATCTGCACCGTCGGCTTTGAAGCCTGCCGGATTTTTTATCGCAGTTAATTTCAGCGCAACCGGAGCGCCTGCAGTTTTTAATTGTGTTTCGGCTAGTTTTTTACCAGCAGCGCTGTAGGAAACCGCCTTTAGTATGCCAGGCTGATAGCTGATGTTTTTGAAAGTAAAGAGAAAGCCATTTGATTTTTCTCCAAATCCAAGTGATTTATTGTTTAAGATCAGCTCTACTTTATCTCCGGATGCAATGGCATAGACGTCTTTTTTGGTTGCTTTGTTATAATTCCAGTGGCCAACCAGGTGAAGCCCTGTTTTTTTGGCGTCAACCCAGCCATCCCACATCACCTGATGGGCAAAGAAAGCATCTTTTGGGATCCTCATGGCATCTACTTCGCCACTCCGGCGGTAGTTTTCTTCTCCGCGGTAATGGGTGTTGGAATCGGAGAAAATGATGTTTACACCACCCGAGCTTACCCTTTTGCCCGTTCCCGGCCTAACTTCATAGTATTCATTCCAGCGGATCACATCTTCAATAGCCTGCGAATCCTGATTGCGGTTATAGTCGCTTGCATCGGCTCCTTTGTAAAGCGGACCGGCTCCGTTTTTATGAAACGGAGGTGAAAATTCGTCCCAGTATTTACGAAGGGCTTCATCTCTCGAATATTCCATTGACCATACTGGTTTGGTTGCACTTTTGTTGATGTACAGCATTTCTCCTCCATATTCTGCGGAAGGGATGTCGAGCATTTCACGGGAACCAATTGCCCTGCCGCCATAAGGATCAAACTGATCCCTGATCGCCCGCATTTCCTGCATGTGTTCGGCACTGATGGATTCGTTTCCACATTCGTAGAACAGGATGCTCGGGTTGTTGCGGTTGTAGATGATGGCGTCGGTCATTACTGCTTTACGCTGATCCCAGCGGGTACCAGTTACATCTTTCTCTGAATCTCCTGCCGGCATGGCCTGAATCAAACCTACACGGTCGCAGGATTCAATGTCTTGTTTCCATGGCGTGATGTGCATCCAGCGAACCAGATTGGCGTTGCTCTCCACCATCAAACCATTGCTGTAATCGCTTAACCATGGTGGAACGGATAGGCCTATGGCAGGCCATTCGTTGCTGCTGCGTTGGGCATAGCCTTTCATCATCAGCACACGGTCGTTCAGGTACACCATTCCATTTTTAAATTCCGCTTTTCTGAAACCGGTTTTCGTGCTGAGTTCATCAACCGGCAGTCCGTTTATTTTTAACCTTGAGGTTACCGTATACAAATAACCGTATCCCCAGCTCCAGAAGTTTAAACCAGATACTGCATTTTCGGCAGATAGGGTAGTACTATCGCCGGCATTTAGTGTTTTCGCCGCCGACTGAAATGTTTTGATGATCTTGTTATCGCCATCTTTGATTTCAACTTCATAAACAACTGATTTTGGATCTGCGCTTTCGTTTTTTACCTGTGAGGCAGAAACGATCGTCGCCGTTCTGTTTTTAATGTCGAAATCTTTGGCGTAAATATAGTTTCCTGTATGGTGGAGGATGGAATAAATTGGAAGGGTTTGGTAAATGCTGCCTGTAACATGCAGGCGTACATTTTTAGACATACCGCCATAGTTGGCATTGAAGTTTTTGTCATTCCACTGGTAGCCTGAGTTGGTTGCTTTTTCCCTGTAGTTCCAAGCATTGTCGATTTTTACGGCTATTATATTTTCCTGCCCTTTTTTGATCAGTTTTGAGATGTCGAAGCCAAAAGCCATCACACCGTTTTCATGCCTGCCAATAAACTGACCATTCAGATAAAATTCGCCCGCTTGCCTGATCCCCTCAAACTCAAGGAAAACTTTTTGTTGCTGATCGTTTTGAGGAACGGTGAAATGTTTCCGGTACCATACAATGCCTGTAGATAGTGCTTCGATGGATTTTTTAAAAGCTTCATCTTCATTCCAGGCATGGGGTAGGGTTATGGCCTTCCAATTTGTATCGTCGAATGCAACAGCATCAGCGCCTGTAGTGTCGCCAACAAACAGCTTCCAGCCGGGATTAAAATTATAGGTTTTCCGAAGATTGTTTTCCTGTGCACGGCCGATCATGGAGAACAGGCAGAGCATGAAAATGAAGATTGGTCTTCTGATCATGATTAGCGTTGGGTTTAATATATCTGGTTAAATTAAACGAGGTTAAGGATTTTAGCTTTCATTGCCGTCCTGTGCCATCCTGTTGATGTGCACTGGCGGTTGACCGGAGCTTTGTATTCGGTTTCAATCGTTTGAAAAAAATGAGTGGTGCCTGGGCAGATTGCTGTGTATTGTATGGAAGCAAAAAAGGCAGTTAACATTACGTCAACTGCCTTTAGCATAATAAATAATATATTTTACCAGCCTGGATTTTGCATGGCTTGTTTTTGGGCGCCGCTTAGTGCAGAGCCTCCACTTTTAAGTGCATCTAAAAAAGTTTGAGGAATTGGACGCAAATAATGTTTGCCGTCAATTGGTTTAGCCTCAGAGTTGAATGCTGCCGTGCGGGCAACTAAAGTTTTGGTACGGGCCAGATCTTCCCATCTCATTAATTCTCCCATGAGCTCTCTCGACCGTTCATTTAAGATAAAGGCGGTGAATTTATCAGCTTGTGACGTTGCTCCAACTTTATCGTAGAAGTTAGTGGTAGAGTTGAAAATATCTGTCTCACTGTTCAAGTGCATGGATGTTAACGTACTTGCAGTTGTAGCCGTTAAATTGTTAGATTCGAAATAGGTATTTTTATCTGAATACGAAGATAAAGCACTGGAAATAGTTACAGGATTAGTTTTGTAAGCAATACCTCCATCTACATAGCTTTCTCTGTTTTCGCCGTCTTTATAAGCTGCGCGATCCCTTACCCTGTTGATGTAGGGTACTGCCGCTGCGTACTGACCTAAACGTCCATAAGCCTCTGCCGCGATCAAATAGGTCTCCGCTAAGCGTGCTAAAATACCATCGCGCTGACCAAATTGAGAAGCCACCAGATTTCTTGATCCGTCCATGAATTTAGAGAGCGCAACAAACTGACTTACACCATAGTTTCCATGACCGTTTAAATAGCTTTGAGCCTCTCCCGAATAATAGCGTACAAACATATTTGGCTTGCGACGACCAATATCAGTCGGTAAAGACGCTGAAGTTGTAGCGGCAGTATATCTGGTGTCTCCAGCGTTGTTAATAATGTACAAGACAGCTTCTTCTCCGCCTACAAATTTCACCTGACCAGCTTGTGCAGCAGTTGGCGCATTTGCAGCAGTCCATTTAGGTGCACTGGCAGGATTGTTACAGATATATCTGGTTTTAAAGCTTTTCCAGAACCGTGAATCATTTACACGGTCGAAAACATCCAGTGCATAATCGGTAGAACGCATTCTCTGAAATTCGCGTCCACCAGCTAAGTCGCGTACCATTCCTGGAAGTGTTTGATAAACTGACGGGTAATAAAGGTGTATCTGGTTTCCGTAACGGCCCTGGGTAGTCGTGTTATTAGAAAATTGTGCAGCAAGTATTACCTCTTTATTGGTCTCATTTGCCCCATCAGGCGTAGTGAAATTCCATAGGTCGCTATAATTCGTAGCCAGGGTATAAGCACCACTATTGATTACCAGGTCGGCATATTTAACGGCATTTTGTAGGTCGGCCGTTTTAGTATCGCTATTCCAGTCATTATTTAATTCACTTGCACGGAACAAATAAGCTTTAGCTAAAAAGTGTGCAGCAGCCCATTTGGTAATTCTGCCGGTTTCTGCAGCAGTTGCCGGAAGCAGTTCGTAGGCTTGTGTAAGGTCTGAAATTACCTGTGCATAGGTTTCTTTTGCAGAGCTTCTGCTAAATTCTTCCTGAACGGTTTCGGAAGGCTCTAACTTTAAAACTACGCCACCAAACTGCTTTACCAGTTTGAAGTAATCAAATCCCCTCATAAAGTAGCCTTCGCCTAAGCGGGTATTTTTGTTTGCTCCGGTGTAATATTGTGGTACATTGGTGATAACAATGTTAGCGGAGTTGATATTGCCATACATATTGTCCCAGACAGATGCTATATCTCCGGAAATTGAGTTAAAGTTTCCGTCGTATGAGTTGAACATCTGCTCCGTTCTGTCACCCCCCACAGTGAATTCGTCAACACCATAGTTTGTGGTCGTGTAAGCCCAGGTGTAATTAAAATGAAACTTTAAGCTCTGGTACATTCCGATTACCAGGCCATCTAAACCTAAGGTCGTTTTGAACTCAGAAGTATTATGTGAATTAATTACTTGTTCATCCAGAAAGCTTTTTTTGCAGGATGTAGGCACAATCATGATACTGCCTAGCAAAGCCAATCCTGATACTATATTTATAATCTTTTTCATGTTATCTGTTATTAGAAGCTGGCGTTAACACCAAATACAAAACCTCTGTTGAAAGTTGAACCACCCAAATCCGGATCAATCCAACTGATTTTAGAATAAATTAAGCCCGGATTAATTGCCTGTGCATATATTCTCAATCTGGATAGTGTTAATTTTTTAGCAATATTATCAGCAAAATTGTAGCCTAACGAGATGTTTCTGATTTTGATGAAGGAAGCATCCTGATAGTTTAAAGCATTTACATATTGATCTCCCCCGGCACTTGCGTAATTTGGAGCTGGATAGGAATTCGTTGGATTTGTTGGCGTCCAGTAATCTACCACACGCTGTGCGAAACGACCCTGTAATGCTTCTGCACCAGTTGCGATCATATAATTGAAGCGTGATACAATAAATATGGAAAGGTCGAAACTCTTGTACCCAAATGTATTGGTGATACCTCCTGTGATGCCAGGATTATAATGGCCTAAAATTTTACGGTCATTGTTTGCATCTATCTTGTAATCACCGTTTAAATCAGCAACTCTGACACTGCCTGGGCTAAACCAACTGGTTTTACTGGCAATATTAGCATTGAATTTAGCCATTTCAGCTCTGTCTTCTGGTGTATCCTGCCAGATCCCAACTTTCTCATAATCGTAAGCTACTCCAACTCTTTGCCCGATGAATAAGTTGTTTGAAACAATGTCGCCGTTGTCAAGCTTAACGATCTGATCTTTACTAAGGGAAAGATTCAGTGTAGATTCCCATGTAAAATCTTTAGTCCGGACATTTGTTGAGCTTACCGTTAAGTCGATCCCCTTATTTTTAGTGGAACCCACATTATCGTATGCCGTTGTGTATCCGTTTACAGACGGGATTTTTTTCAGTAAAATCAAATCTGTGGTTTTAGACTTATAAACGTCTAATGATCCACTGATTCTTCCTTTTAAGATATCAAAATCTAATCCAAGATTATATTGAAGTGTTTTTTCCCAACTCAGCGTTTTATTCGGTAAGGGAATAGGACTGGCTAAAGAAGCATCAGAAGATACGTAACCTGTTTGCGCCGAACTTCCAAAAGTGTAAGTTAAGGGCTGTAATAATCCTAGTGTACTTCCTATATTAACAGAAGAGTTACCGGTACTACCAACTCCAAGTCGTAATTTTAACTGATTAATCCATTTGATATCTTTAATGAAATCTTCCTGCTCTATACGCCATGCTAATGCAGCTGAAGGGAAGAAATCCCATTTATTACCTTCAGCCAATTGTGATGCACCATCCCAACGTGCGGACGCCGTTAAAAGGTATCTGTTGTTGAAACTATAATTTATCCTCGCCATGTAAGAAACCAGGGTCGATTTACTTAAGTTGCTGTCAAATCCGTCTAAAGCAGTAACATTTGCTGAGTTCAATCCATACCACAGTGCACCTGGTAAAGATATTTTACTCCCAGTTAATGATGATGATTCATCTCTGTTTAACGATGAGCTTTGTAATAAGGTTGCTCCAAAATTATGTTTGCCAATAGTTTTATCATAATAAATCAGATGATCTAGTGTATAAGCAAATTTGCTACTTTGATTTAACTGGGCATAGTTATTGGTTGAACCCGGAACGCCAGCGTCACGGTTAACAGATTTAGCATCCTGGTATCTGCCATTATAATAGTTGGAAAAATCTGGACCAAAATTAATACGGTATTTCAGACCTTTCATTAAACTCACTTCAGCGTAGATGGATCCTAAAGTACGCAATGATTTACGAAGATTAATATTGTAATCAGCCTCCAGAATTGGGTTCTGGATATTAATATCACCACCTGGCAAGTTGATTCTGTTTCCATTTGCATCGTAAGGTATGGCGAGCGGTAGCATACTTCGGGTGGCGCTGTATATATCTGCTGCACCTGTAGCACTGGCAGCCTGAAAACCATAATTTTGTAAGCCATAGGTAGCTGTAATATTCGCTCCCATTTTAAACCATTTGACCGGGTTAATTTCTATACTTACCTTACTGCTGTATCGCTCGAAATCCTGACCAAGTTGTGTTCCTTTCTGGTTAAGATAACCAAATGAGCCGTAAGCTTTGATTTTATCTGTACCTCCACTTAAACTCAATATATGATCCTGAGTAACTCCGGTACGGGTTACCAGATCTGTCCAATTAGTTGTTGGAACCAGACTCCCATCAAAAACGCCATTCACCCAACCTTGATCCAAATTGGTAAGCATGTTTGCATCCTGTTTAAATATTTCCCTGTCAGCTGCCTGCGTTGCTACAGTAGGATAATTGTAGATTGGCGTTGTTGTAGTTCCGTTAATGGAATTCAAATAGGCAGTTCTGCGGTAAGCATCCCGACGGAATTCGATATATTGTCCCGAATTCATCATATCGATTCGATCATTTAATGTTTCTACGGTCGCAGTACCTACGTAATCCATAGTCAACCTTCCAGCCTTACCTTTCTTGGTGGTCACTAAAACTACACCGTTTGCACCACGGGATCCATAAACAGCAGTTGCAGAGGCATCTTTTAAAATGTCAATATTCTCAATGTCGTTTGGATTAATCGCGTCGATACCGCCAAACTGCAATGGAATTCCATCAACCACATATAATGGCGAATTGCTGGCATTGATTGATCTGACCCCACGAATCAGAATACTTCCTAATTGGCCCGGGCGCTCATTCGAGGTAACATCGACCCCTGCAGCTTTACCCTGAATGGCTTGTAGCGCATTGGCTACCGGCCTGGATCTGATCTCTTCCGCCCCAACGCTTACCACCGATCCGGTTAAATCACTTTTTTTAACGGCATTGTATCCCACAATAACAATCTCATCCAGATCGTTAGTGGTACTTTTCAATTGTACGGTAAGTGTTGTTTTGCCATTTACCGGCACTTCAAGCGTTCCATAACCTACGTAAGAAAACACCAGAATGGGGTTCGCTGTTCCGGTTGGTACCGTAATTGAGAATGCACCATTGGCATCTGTTGTGGCAACAGCCGAAGTTCCTTTAACTTTCAGCACCACCCCAACAAGGGTCTCACCTTTTTCGTCGGTCACTTTTCCTTTAATCACATCCGCAAAACGGATGGGAGCCATGGCCGGCGCATGATGGGTATGAATCGTATCAGCCGATACCTTTTGAGAAGCCACTGCAACAGAAAGGACGGACATACTGAAAATAACCAGCTTTTTCCCATGATAACGGGTCACTCGCTGATTAAAAAATGGAGGTAAATTAAAATGCATAAGCTTTAATTTTTAAATATTTGGTTTTGTTTATTATGATGTCTTGCGACATGATAAGCAATAGCAATTCCTTAAAATGCCTTTGAACAGGAATAAGTACTTTCCATATTCATGGTGCAGAAGGAGATTTTGAGTATTAGCGGAGGGCTTAATTAGAATGCAGAGGATAGGGACAAATATTGCTGATCTATCAGGTGCGTGTAATGGTTATAGATGACATTGAAACTGATTTTGATATATACCTGGTTAAATATTACACGAGGTTAAGGCTTTTATTTTGCTATTCCATCCTGTTCTATCCTGTTTTTGAAATTGGATGAAATAAATCGAAATTGAAAACGGAATCATTCGAAGCCGGGGAGGCTCGGTTTATGGAGTTTGAAGGTTGATTTTGAGTGCGTTAAAATAGGTTTCCTGACTTGCTACAATTTGTCCAGTTTAAAATAACCCAAATGAATTTCATCTTCAGGCAGGTCATTCTGTTGATTATAGTCAATCTCTATTTCATACCTGGCTTTCATTTCAGCACTCAACACATCTTCGATCTTATAAATATCATCTACATCGATACCGTATTTCTCATCGACATGGGCATTAGCCCCCTTAATGGAATTGGTCTTGAAAAAGACTGATTTTTTAGCTTCCTGAACGGCCTGTGCGCGGTCATCATGAACTGAAAGTACGATGTAGTGCTGCTCGGCCAATATGTTCGACTGATACCCACCCAGGTTGATGAAGAACAGTTTCTTTAGAGAAGGATGAGTGTTTTCGTTTTTTTCTCTCACCCTGATCACGTAATTACCTACCTTATTTACTTCCCGCCAGCCGTCTACATGGATACTGTTTCCGGCCTCTGGCCAAAAAGATTTAATTTCCTTAACAAGATCTTTCAAAGCATAAGCAATACCAAAAAAATAATCGTGCTGCTCTACATTGCGCTGGGGTGCTTTTGATCCCAGTAGCAGCATGAAAAGTTTAGGTGTTTGTTTTAGTTCCGGGTTAATCATTCTGAATTATCTTTAAGGTTTGAGGATCTTGCTGACCGTTGAAAAATTTGTTTAAAACAGACTGAAATACTGGCGATGCGTCAGGAAGACTCGAAAAAAGTGTCATGCAGGATTTTAACTTCATATCATCCGGTGAACCAAAGATTTGGAGTGCATTTGTTTCATCAAGTTCAAGCAGTACCTGAGAAATTTCCAATAGGCGTTTTCCCACAACAGGGTGACTAATATATTCCTTCGCTTCGTTTATGTTCTTGATGGCATAAAATTTAGAAGTTTCGCTGAAGCCTAATCCGCCTATCTGAGGGAAAATATACCACATCCAATGGCTTCTTTTTTTTCCTTTTTTAATTTCGCTTAAAGCCCGCTCATAATCTGTCGCCTGTGCCGAAATAAATCGGTCAAGTGTTCTTTCTACCATCGTTTTGTCAATCTAAAAAGATTTAACAAGTGATACCGCATTTGGTTTACAAAAATTTACCAGCACATTTTTATGGCATGATAAAACAATTTGGTTTTTTATGGATTATAGGTGGATAAATGCGATGAAATGGCGGAACATCAAAACATCGTGATAGCAAAAACCAGGTAGAACCTTATGGGCAAATTAACATCTAAGAAACGAATAGCAATAATCGGCGGTGGACCGAGCGGTCTGTTTATGTATAAACGTTTGGTTGAATCGGGACAAACAGATATTGAAATTGAAATCTTCGAAAGAAAAGGATTTTTAGGTGCAGGGATGCCCTATAGTGAAGAGGGGGCGAATGTTGAACACATCACCAATGTTTCAGACAATGAAATTCCTGGCATTTATAATTCTATTGAAGATTGGGTGAAGGTTGCGCCTCAGGCTGTACTGGATAAGTTCCAAATCAATTCAGCAAACTTTAATGAATATAAGGTACTTCCGCGCCTGTTTTTCGGCGAGTATCTTAAAGCACAATTTGGCTTGTTAAAAGCAGCTGCAGATCATAAAGGCATCGTGACCAGGGTACATCTGAATAGTTTAGTCAACGATCTGATCGATCGACCTGAGCGCCAAATGGTGAGTGTGGTTACTGCGCAAACTGGTTCATCCGATTTCGATTATGTGATGATCTGTTCGGGGCACAACTGGCCACAAAAATTTGAAGGTAAAATTGACGGTTATTTTGATTCGCCATATCCGCCAAAAAAACTATTGGTGAAAATTAACCATCCTGTAGCGTTGATGGGATCATCACTTACAGCAATTGATGCGGTGAGGACGCTTGCAAAATTAAACGGAAACTTTGAAGATGGGGAGGATGGTAAGCTGGTTTTTACCCTTAATGAAGACAGCAAAGATTTTAAATTAATTCTGCATTCGCGTAATGGTTTACTCCCTGCTGTTCGGTTTCACTTAAAGGATTCCCATCTGGGTAAAAATGAGACAATATCTCAGCAGGAATTTAAGCGGAATATACAAGAAAATGGTGGGTTCGTTGATCTGGATTATGTGTTTGAGAAGAACTTTAAAGCTTCTTTCATTAAAAATGATCCCGCATTCCACAAGATAATAAAAGATATGAACCTGGAGGAATTTGTGGATGCCATGATGAATATGCGCGAATCCATGGAGCCTTTTGATCTGTTTAAAAAAGAATATGAAGAAGCTGAAAGATCGATAGCGCGTAAGGAATCTATTTATTGGAAAGAAGCGCTGGCGATACTTAGTTTTGCCATGAATTATCCGGCTAAATACCTGTCGGCCGAAGATATGGAACGCCTGCAGCATGTGCTGATGCCGTTGATTTCCATTGTAATTGCCTTTGTGCCGCAGAGTTCGTGCAGGGTATTAATGGCCTTGCACGAAGCGGGCGTGCTGGAGATTGTTACCGTTGGAAAAGACAGTGAGGTTGAGCCAGTTGAATCGGGGGGTATTGTATATCACTATACTGATAGTAAGGGTGAAAAGCTGGCTATACCTTTCAAAACTTTCGTAAACTGTGTAGGCCAGCCCCATCTTTCATTTGAAGATTTTCCTTTTAAAAGTTTAATTGATCAGGGTGTGGTAAGTCCGGCAAAATTAAAGTTTAAGTCGGATGAGCATGCGAAAAATGCAATTGATGATGGAAATGAGCTCGTACAAGAAGAAAACGGAACGTATTTCCTCAAAGTTCCGGGAATAACAATTAACGACAACTTCAATGTAATTAATATCAACGGCGAGGCAAATGCCAGGATTTACATCATGGCCGTTCCTTACATCGGAGGCTACAATCCCGACTATTCGGGTATTGATTTTTGCGAATCCGCTTCAGAAGCCGTTGTTAAAAGTTTGTTTAGTACTACGTAAGGGGAATTTACTCAAACGTTTGCGCTTTGATTTCAGGATTTGCTATGTGTATTCGTTTTATACTCTCATGATTAATGAAGCATAACCCAAATAAACAAAGCCATTGGGCAAACGTTTGCGCTGCTTCAGTTACCGGAGATGAGGAGGCGAATGAATACCTTGCACATCTTATCCCCCGTGTATTCAGATGTCGCTCAGCAATAGTAATCATAAACCCGGTGATCGTGTGATCAATCCACTTAATGTATCTGAAATAAATCCGATTATTTTTTATTCAGGTAAGGAAGATGAACTGATGGTTGAGCTTGTTGGAGTGAAGGTAGGAGAGTTAATAATTAAATCGTTATCTACTGATGTGTTGTTGGTGAAAGCGTTGAAAATAGCAGACGAAGACATCTGCCTTGCCTGGAAGCAAACTGAAATGGGATTAAGGATAACGCTACCTGAACTTGTTACAGGGGAAGCGGAAAGAAAAAAGTGCCGGTTGATCATCAGGTTTTAAATTTTCTTTTTCAGCTCAATCACAGTGACTTCAGGCCATATTCCTATGCGTCCGGAAAAACCCAGGAATCCAAAGCCCCGGTTCACATTGAGATACCTGCCGTTTTCTGACTTGACCCCTGCCCAATGCTTGTATCTGTATTTAACCGGACTCCACTTGATGCCAAAGGCTTCAATTCCAAACTGCATGCCATGAGTATGGCCAGCCAGACTCAATTGAATTTTTGAGGGGTAATTTTTAACCTGTGCATCCCAGTGAGAGGGATCGTGTGAAAGCAGAATTTTAAAGTCGTTTTGTGCAGTTCCCTGCAAGGCCTTATTCAGGTCGCCTCGTTCGCCAAATCCTATTCCCCAGTTTTCGATACCGGCAAGGATGATTTTTTCACCGTTTTTATGTAATTCTACATGTTCGTCCAGCAAAAGTTTGAAACCCAGTTCCTGGTGGTAAGCTTTTAATTGGTTGAGGTTCTTAATTTTTTCGGCTTCACCAGGCCACTTCACATAATCTCCGTAATCGTGATTTCCAAGAACGGAAAATTGCCCGTAAGGTGCTTTGATTTGGGAAAAATGCCCGATGTACGGAACAATCTCATTGGACATGTTATTCACCAGGTCGCCAGTGAATACAAATAAGTCACTTTTTTGTGCATTGATCAGGTCAATTCCTTTTTGAACGGCCTTAGGGTTGGTAAAACTCCCTGCATGTACATCAGAGATCTGCGTTAATGTAAAACCGTCAAACTGTTCTGGTAAATCATCGAAATATAAAGTATGCCTGATTACCCGGTAGGCATATTTTCCTTTTGTAATACCATAAGCAAATAGTATAATAGTTAAACAAAACATGACAAACGCAAAGCCTATCCAATCATTACTTCTGTTCAGGGTATGATAACCTCCTGCTTCGAATTGGGTGGGTACAGATAACAGTACCCGGTAAATATCGCCAATGAGTAAAAATACAGCAAAGATGAGTTCGGAAACGAATACAATTAAAAATGCATGTGCAACTACCTGAAAAAGTTTCGTTACACCTTTACGCTGAACCGTACCGATCGCGTATATGAGTAGTAAGGTTAAGCCCGAAATGATTATCCAAAGTGAGGTTTTAAGCCAGATACTTTTATAAATTACACCTAGTCCTGAAATGAAATAGGCATTAAGACTGAAAAATAAAATTGCAATAACTAAAATAGGGAGCAGGCTGAATTTTCTTCTCATTATAAAAAATTGTTAGCAGAATAGGTAAAATTAGGATTTAAAGGTTAATAAGCCCTGATTACTTGAACGAACGCATTACTTTTACAATGATTTGATTAAGCTGAAACACCTGTTTTCGTCCATTTAATCATCACTGTTCTCAGGTCGTTTAGGGTGAATGGCTTGGGGAGGAAATCTTTCATGCCGGCGTTCATGCAGGCCTCTCTATCTATCTGCATGGCATTTGCAGTACAGCCAATGATGATTGGGGGCAGCACCTGCTGAGATTTGTAGAACTTTAATATTTCAATAGTGGCCGATATGCCGTCCATTTTTGGCATCTGCATATCCATTAATATGATGTTGAAATATTCCGCTTTAGCCTTGATCAGCGCTTCCTCGCCGTCGCTGGCAACACTATACCGGTATCCGGATTTTTCCAGCATTTTTGAGGTAATGATCTGATTAAAAACGTTATCTTCAGCAATCAGGATGTGCATACCTGCAATAGGATAATGGAGGGTGCTGGCCTTAAAGTCGCGGCTTTTAATAAGTGAATGGGCATAATACGATGCGGCGGGTAGTGAGAATGTAAATGCGGATCCTGCCCCGGGCTGGCTTTTTGCCGAAATTTTTCCACCCATCATTTCCGCCAGTTTTCTGCAGATCACCAAACCCAGGCCCGCACCACCGAACTTTCGTGTTGTAGATGGATTAATCTGAGAAAAAGGGAGAAAGAGTTTTTCCATGTCTTCTTCATCAATACCAATTCCTGTATCTTCCAATACAGATACCAACGTTTGTACCTCGTTAATCATAATATACTGAACGCTCAGTTTGGCATAACCTAATTCGGTAAATTTAACCGCATTCCCTAGCAAATTAATCATAATCTGCTTGAATCTGATTTCATCGGAGATAATGATTTCAGGTACGCTGTTGTCAATTTCGATAACCAGCTGCAGGTTTTTTCTGGTAAATAAGGGTTTTACGATGTTCTCCGTATCAATAAGGCATTTGCGGATTTCAAAGGGATGGTTATGAATCTCCATTTTATTCGCCTCAATCCGGGATATATCAAGCAAATCATTCACAATATCTGTCATGATACTATTGCTGGCCTGAAGCGTATTGAGTAATTCTGCTTGTTCCTGATTAAGTTTAGTGAGCTTGAGCAATTCTGAAGCACCAATAATTCCATTAAGCGGCGTCCTGATTTCGTGGCTCACATTAGCCAGGAAGTTGGATTTTGCCATGGTGGCTTCCTCTGCTGCTTCTTTTGCCAGAATCAGTTCCTGCTGGGAGCTTTCCAGGTGATGTTTGCTTTTTAGCAGTAAGATTCGCTCATAGTCGAGCACCCGTCTGTAAGCAATCAGCATAAAAATCATCATGAATGAGATGTTTAAAAAAGCAAAGATCAAATCCAGGTTTCTGGCCTTTTCAGTTTCATATGGAGTAACCAACGATGGGATGAGCTGCTCCAACAGAATACATAAACCGGCAGTGGAAATGAAAAGAAATATAAACCACCATCTGAATTTTTTAGAAAGTGAAAGTACTGCTACGCTCAAGTAGAATATCAGGAAAACAGGCGTTGAACCCCACGAACCTCCGTTAAGGAACCAGGCCGGAAACATGGTAAGGCAATTGAAAATAAAAAAACAGAAACGCCAGTTTTCTGATACGCGATCTTTCAGGGAATAATAGTAGAAGATAACGTAAACAGCGATAAAAAATAAAATGGATGCGTTGTTGATCCAGGCTAATCCTATAATAAGATTTAATACGATACTGAATGCAGAAACGATAATCATGCACAAACAGAGCAGTGCAAATAATTTGGATTCAATGCTGATTTTGCGGTTCCTTATGTTTAATAATCTGACACTTTGAAGCATTGAAAAGATATTTTTGATAAATATATAGAATAAAGACAAATTTTATTTGAGTATCCGTATGGGCATGCCCTCGTTGAGATTAGTTTTATATATGGCTTACTTTTATTAGCTTTGTACGATATATGCTATCCAAAAAGACAAAATACGCCATTAAAGCGCTTGTTGCGCTTGGAAAAAATGTAGAAAAACCACCGATGCAAATCTCCAAGATTGCTGAGGAGGAGCATATCCCCAAAAAGTTTCTCGAACAAATCCTTCTTGATTTGCGTAACGCAGGCTTTTTATACAGTAAAAAAGGTGCTGGTGGTGGTTACAGCTTAAACAAAAAACCTGAAGATATACTTTTGGTTCAGGTGATGCGTGTAACCGACGGACCTATTGCCATGGTTCCATGTGCCAGCTTGAATTTCTACCACAAGTGTGATGAATGTGAGGATGAGAAAACCTGCGGTATCCGAAGCGCTTTTATTGATGTAAGAGATGCAACGTTGAAAGTATTAAGTGAAACCAGTGTTGCAGATGTAATCGGTCGCGAACATTCGCTGAAGCTGGGTATCGATATCCTATAAAAACTTCCTCTTTGTCACTTCAACATAATGGTTAGTAATTTTTTTCATAAAAAACTACGACTATTTCTATATACTTTATATATTTGGAGCATGAACTTCAAATTTACATACAATCAAAACCATATGTTCTCCATGCGCTGTTGTTGCGAAACAAAGTAAGAGGGGTATTAAATGATTTGATGTAAACATTTGAATGCTTCTCAGTAACCGGAGAAGCATTTTTTGAATAAAAGCTAACAACACATATGCAAAGTTTCAGAACAGAACTCGAAAATCCTATTGTCGAGCAGGACATTATTGATTTAGAGAATAAGATTAAAGCTTTTCGTGATGGAACTATCCACGACGAAAAGTTTAGAAGTTTACGATTGGCCCGTGGCGTTTATGGTCAGAGGCAGCCGGGCGTGCAGATGATTCGCATAAAATTACCTTTCGGAAAGGTGACTTTTAAGCAGTTATTGCGTATTGCAGATATTGCCGATGAATATGGCAGTGGGAATTTGCACCTCACTACCCGTCAGGATATTCAGTTGCATTATGTGAGTTTGGATAGAACGCCTGAGTTATGGGCCAAGCTGGAACAAGATGATATAACTTTACGGGAAGCTTGCGGAAATACAGTACGTAATGTTACGGCATCTCCCAACTCGGGAATTGATAAGGATGAACCTTTCGATGTTTCACCTTATGCCCATGCGGTATTTAAATATTTCCTGCGTAATCCGATTTGTCAGGAAATGGGTAGAAAGATTAAAATTTCTTTCTCTTCAAGCGATAAGGACACTGCATTCAGCTACATACATGATCTAGGTTTTATTCCCAAAATCAATGAGAATGGTGAACGCGGTTTTAAAGTGCTTTTCGCAGGTGGATTGGGTGCACAGCCTTTTTTAGCAAGTGCAGTTCATGACTTTTTACATGAAGATCAGTTGATTCCTTTTACTGAATCGGTTCTCCGTGTATTCGACCGTTATGGTGAACGTTCAAACAGAAATAAGGCCCGCCTGAAATATCTGGTGCAAAAACTTGGATTAGAAGAGGTATTAAGACTGGTTGCCGAGGAGCGTACTGCTAACAAGGTTAAAACTTTTACAATCGACAGAGACACGGTACCTCAACCTGCCTCGCCGGTTGATCAGGAGTATGCAGCAGTGGAGATTTTAAATGAAGCACACTACAAACACTGGTCGGCCACAAATGTAGTAGAACAAAAGCAGGAAGGCTTCTTCGCTGTGTATGTTAAAGTCCAGGTTGGGGATATTAAAACGGATAAAGCACGTGCCTTTGTGGAAGCCATCAGGCCATACGTGGCTGATGAAATCAGGATTACGCAGAATCAGGGATTGCTTTTGAAATTTGTACGCAAGGAAGCTTTGCCTTCGCTTTATTCAGCGCTGAATAAAATTGGCTTTACTACGGCAGGTTTCGATAGTCTGGCAGATATTACGACTTGCCCTGGTACGGATACCTGTAACCTGGGGATCTCCAATTCAATGACCCTTGCCGAGGTGCTGGAAGAGGTGATCTATACGGATTTTCCGGAGTTTATCTACGAGAAAGATATCAAAATCAAAATCAGTGGGTGTATGAACTCCTGCGGTCAGCACGGCCTGGCCGAGATCGGTTTTCATGGCAGTTCACTTAAAGCAGAAGGTAAAGTAGTTCCTGCAGTTCAGGTGATGCTGGGCGGCGGAACGGTTGGAAACGGTGTTGGCCGTGTAGCAGAACGTGTGATCAAAGTGCCTTCTAAAAGAGCTACCAGTGTGCTACACTACATCTTGAACGATTTTAAAGCCAGTAATGAGGAAGGTGAAAACTTTCACCAGTATTACGATAGGAAAGGTAAAGATCATTTTTACCAGTTGTTAAAACCACTGGCAGATTTAACTTCGTTAAAGCAGGAAGAATTTGTAGACTGGGGCCATGTGGAGCAGTTTGTCACAGCAATTGGCGTTGGCGAATGTGCCGGCGTAGTGATTGATTTAGTGGCAACCCTGCTTTTGGAAGCTGATGAGAAATTTGGATGGGCAAAGCAGAACCTGGATAAAGGAGCGTATGCTGATGCGATTTACCATACGTATGCAACCTTTGTAAGTGCTGCCAAATCGTTATTATTAGATAAAGGCGTAAACAGCAGTACTCAGGTTGGCGTAATCAGAGAATTTGATAATCACTATGTAGAAACAGATGAATTCAGTTTGCCGACTAATTTCTCAGACCTGGTGCTTCAGATTAATAAAAATGAACCGGGCGCCGAATTTGCGAAAAGTTATTTTGCTCAGGCAGAAGCATTTTTAGCGCAGATTAAAGAGAAGAGGTCAGTATTAGTAAAGTGAGGTTTGAGAAAGTTGACATCGAAACCCCACAACCAAAATTTAAAATTATGATTAACCACAATAAAGAATCAAAAATAACCCTTTTAGGAGCTGGTCCCGGCGATCCGGATTTGCTGACACTGAAAGGTGTTAAGGCTTTACAAGCGGCTGATGTGGTGTTGTATGATGCTTTAACTAATGAAGCCTTATTGCAGCATGCCCCGGCGGAAGCCATAAAAGTATATGTTGGTAAACGTTCGGGAGAACATTCCTATCCACAGGAAACCATCAATAAATTAATGATCGATTATGCCCTAAACTACGGCCATGTGGTGCGTTTGAAGGGTGGCGATCCCTTTGTTTTTGGCAGGGGCTACGAGGAGCTGGATTATGCTGCATCATATAGTATTCCTGTCGATGTGATACCCGGTATATCAAGTTCTATTGGTGTTCCCGGGTTGCAGCAGATTCCCGTAACACACCGAGGGTTGAGCGAAAGCTTTTGGGTAATTACGGGAACCACCACTTCGGGAGAAGTTTCGGCAGATATTTACCAGGCGGCCGAATCGAATGCTACGGTACTGATATTAATGGGCCTGAAAAAGCTTTCTAAAATTGTTGAAATATTCAAGGCTGCCGGAAGACATCAGCTTCCTGCTGCAGTAGTGCAGAATGGTTCCTCGGAAGATGAGAAGCTGGTAGTAGGTGTTGTGGAAACCATAGAGGAACTTGTTCAGCTTGAAAACCTGAAAGCCCCGGCGCTGTTGATTTTTGGCGAGGTTGTTTCCTTACATCCATCATTTAAAAAACTTGTAAAACAGTATGCAAATATTGCCTAACCAACCCGATAATGAAACCTTCCTGCATGAAGATGAGAAAGGAAATCAGCTTTTTCCGGTTTTTGTAAAGCTGAACAAGCTGCGTACATTATTAATTGGTGCAGGAAATATAGGGCTGGAAAAGTTAACAGCTATTGTTAACAACAGCCACCATGCTAAAATTACCATTGTTGCAGAAATCGTTTCACCCGAGGTATACGCTTTAATCGCAAATTATCCTCAGATTAAAGTGAAGCAGAAAAGTTTTGATGTTTCTGATCTGGAGAACATTGATATCGTTTTTGCCGCAACGAACAACAATATTTTAAATGAAGAGATCAGGGTAGTTACCCATGAAAAGGGACTGCTGATTAATGTGGCCGATAAACCCGATTTATGTGATTTCTATCTGGGGTCTATCGTTCAGAAAGGTGATCTGAAAATCGCCATCTCTACCAATGGGAAATCGCCGACCATCGCAAAGCGTTTAAAACAGATTTTGAATGAGGGTTTACCGCCAGAGCTGGATGAAACCTTACAAAATATGAGTGCTTTGCGCCAGACTTTAAATGGTGATTTTTCGGCGAAGGTTAAAAAGCTCAATAAGGTTACCCAAAGTTTAATTAACCCCAGGAAAAGCTTTGCGGAAAGAAATATTAAATGGCTGATCTGGCTTGCTGCGATTTTGTTGATTGGCGCAATTGGAGTGTCGCTTTGGAACACAGAACCAGAATTCCAGTCGTTTTTGATTCACATCGATCCTTTGTTTTACTGGTTCCTGGGGGCTGGTTTTGTCTTTGCCCTAATCGATGGAGCCATAGGGATGTCGTACGGTGTAACTACAGCATCTTTTTCACTGGCAATGGGACTGCCACCAGCATCGGCGAGTATGGCAATCCACATCTCAGAGGTGATGAGCAATGGTATTGCCGGTTGGATGCACTACCGAATGGGGAATATAAACTGGAAATTGTTTAAAATTTTAATTCTTCCGGCCATTATTGGTGCTGTTTTAGGTGCATACATCTTATCATCTTTAGAGCATTACAGTGCATACGTAAAGCCTGTTGTAGCTGTATATACCTTGTTTTTAGGCGGAATCATCCTGATGAAAGCTTTTAATATCAAAAGAAAAAAAGCGGATGAGAAAATTAAAAGGATAGGGGTGCTGGGCTTTTTTGGTGGTTTTATAGATGCTGCTTTTGGAGGTGGCTGGGGATCTATCGTTTTATCCAGCTTAATTGCCGGAGGACGCCATCCGTTATTTTCCCTTGGAACTGTAAAAATCAGCAGGTTTTTTATTGCAACCCTGAGCTCACTTACATTCTTTACCATGCTGGGTGGAAAACATTGGGAAGCCGTATTGGGATTAATTATCGGTAGTGCTGTCGCATCTCCGATTGCAGCGCGGGTTTCTAACAAAATTTCAGCAAAAACAATTATGGTGGCAGTTGGAATTATCGTAATGATTGTAAGTTTGCGTAGCGTAGTGATGTTTATTTTAAAATTAATATAGTGATGAGTGTAGAGGGCCTAAAACAAGAATTATCAGGTTTAAATACAATAGAGAAGTTGAAGTTTCTGGCAGATAAATTTGCCGGCAAAATTATATTTTCCACTAGTTTTGGCTGGGAAGACCAGGCCATTACCCATCTGATTTTTGCGCATAACATTCCAATTAAGGTTTTTACGCTGGAAACAGGCAGGTTATTCCCTGAAACTTATTATGTGTGGAACAGAACGCTGGAAGTCTACAATAAACCCATTCATGCATACTACCCGCAAAACGAGTTGTTGCAGGACATGGTCAATACCAAAGGTCCGAATAGCTTTTACGAATCGGTTGAAAACAGAAAGGAATGTTGTTACATCCGGAAAATTGAGCCGCTTAAAAGGGCGCTTAAAGGTAATGAAATATGGGTAACGGGGATTAGAGCTGAGCAGAGCGCTAACCGCGAAGACATGCACGACCTGGAATGGGATGAAGGTAATAACTTAGTTAAATTTCATCCGATTTTCGACTGGACACTGGATGACGTAAAAACCTATATTAAAGAAAACAATATTGTGTACAATACATTGCACGATAAAGGTTTTCCAAGCATAGGATGTGCCCCTTGTACCAGGGCCGTACAGCCGGGCGAAGATTTCAGAGCGGGCAGATGGTGGTGGGAAGACCAAAGTAAAAAAGAATGTGGATTGCATGCTACTGAAAAGGCTTAAGCCTGTTTGCCGGCAATCATAAAGAAAAAGACAACAACAACAAATGATATCATAATTGAAGAGTAGAAAAAGAATTTATCGTTTACTTTTCCGAAATTCAATCAATCAAAACTTACTAAATGAGTACATATAATTTTGATTACTTAGATGAACTAGAGGCCGAAGCCATTCACATCCTGCGTGAGGTTGCCGGCCAGTTTGAGAAACCTGCCTTATTGTTTTCCGGAGGAAAAGACTCAATTACCTTAGTTCGCTTGGCAGAAAAAGCTTTCCGTCCAGGAAAATTTCCTTTTCCTCTAGTGCACATTGATACGGGTCATAACTTTCAGGAAACGATAGATTACCGTGATAAGATGATTCAAAGAATCGGCGAAAGGTTAATTGTCGGTTCAGTTCAGGAATCTATCGACCAGGGTAAAGTTGTGGAGCAGAAGGGTAAAAATGCCAGTCGAAATGCCTTGCAAACGGTTACTTTATTGGATACCATTGCGAAATATGAATTCGATGCCTGCATTGGCGGAGCACGCCGCGATGAGGAAAAAGCACGGGCGAAAGAACGTATTTTTTCTGTGCGCGATGAATTCGGTCAGTGGGATCCGAAACGCCAGCGTCCTGAACTCTGGAATATCTATAATGGTAAAATTCATAAGGGTGAAAACGTTCGGGTGTTCCCAATCAGTAACTGGACAGAGTTAGATGTGTGGAATTATATCCGACGGGAAAAGATTGAATTGCCAAGTATTTACTTTTCACATGAACGGGAAGTGATTACCCGAAATGGACAGCTCATGGCTGCCTCTCCATTCCTGAATATGGACGAAGAAGATTTCATTTTTCGCAAGCAGGTTCGTTTCCGTACCGTTGGAGATATGTCGTGCACCGCAGCAGTAGAATCAGAAGCAACGCTGATTGATGACATCATCGATGAAATCAGCGCTTCCAAAATTTCTGAACGCGGGGCACGTCTGGATGATAAGGTTTCGGAAGCTGCAATGGAAGACAGGAAAAAGGGCGGATATTTTTAGTCTCGAGTCCGGAGTCTTGAGTCCGGAGTTATTCAAAATTTAATCCCTCATTCATTCAATCATTTTATTAACATGAACATTCTAAAATTTTTCACAGCAGGCAGCGTAGATGATGGTAAAAGTACCTTAATAGGCCGTTTGTTATATGATACCGATTCCATTTTAGCTGATCAGTTGGAAGCTTTACAAAGCTCTAACCGTAAGAACGACGATGGAACAATTGATTTAGCTATTTTAACTGATGGCTTAAGGGCGGAGCGCGAGCAAGGCATTACCATTGATGTTGCTTATAAATACTTTCAGACCGATAAACGCAAATTCATTATCGCAGATACCCCGGGGCATATTCAATATACCCGAAATATGGTTACCGGTGCATCGACAGCCAATCTGGCCATTATTCTGATTGATGCCAGAAATGGCGTGGTGGAGCAAACCATTCGTCACTCCTATATAGTTTCTTTACTGGGTATTAAGCACGTAGTTGTTGCGATCAATAAAATGGATATGGTAGACTATAGCGCAGAAGTTTACAATACCATCATAGATAAATACAAAGTGTTGGCCCAACAGCTTAACCTTGCTGATGTCAACTACATTCCGGTAAGTGCTTTAAAGGGCGATAACATTGTTCAGAATTCCGATCGGATGGATTGGTATAGTGGAGAAAGCCTGTTGCACTTTTTAGAAAAAGTGGATACGGATAATCTGGATAAATCTCAGTTGGCGCGTATGCCTGTTCAATGGGTAATTCGCCCTCAAACAGAAGCATTGCACGATTATCGGGGTTATGCGGGAAGGGTACTCAGTGGTACATTCAAATTAAATGATAAGGTGACCATATTGCCTTCGGGTGCAAGTTCAACGATAGAAAAAATTGAGTTTTTTGATCTAACCCCTGTGGCGGCACATGCCGGTCAGTCAGTTACCCTCCACCTTAAAGATGATGTGGATATCAGCCGTGGCGACACAATTGTAAATGCATCTGCTTTACCTCAGGAGTCGAAATTAATTGAAGCGGATTTATGCTGGATGGATACACGTGCACTGGATACATCCATCATGTACCTCATTCAGCATAACAGCAAGGTAACTAAATGCAAAATCAGTGAAATCCTGCACAAAGTTGACATCAATACACTTGAAAAACATCAGGCAGATGAATTCAAACTGAACGATATCGGCCGCGTAATTGTTAAAACGGCTGATGCTTTGGCCTTTGATCTGTACGACGATAACCGGGCGAATGGTTCAGCCGTTTTGATAGATAGCCGAACAAACTTAACGGTAGGCGCTTTGATGTTCAGAGCAGCGGTAGAGTAGGGTTAGATGTAAAATCCGGGGGTGACAAACTAAGAAAACTACGACCAAATATAATTAGGAAAGCTTTTAGTAAATCTTTAAGCGAAAGCAATTTCAGCGGGGTACCGGTAACGGAGCCCCGTTTTTCGTATAGGAGATTTATTTATGGAAAAATCAGGAACCTTTCATCATCATCTTAAATTGATAATACAAACCAACATGATTCGAGTTATGAAAAAGAACATCCTGTTTTCGGCCCTTGCCGCTGTCCCGTTTATTTTTGCCTGCAACTCCAGTGAACAAAAAGCTGCTTCAACCAGGAAAGATTCGGTGATTAATCAAACCTGTTATGCCGCAGCTTTCGAAAAAGACAGCGCTGCAATGATTGTCAGAACAATGGCGTCAGGGAAAATTGAAGGCTCCTTGCTGGTCAAATACGCAGAAAAACCTCAGAATAACGGCAAGATTACCGGCAAGTTAAGTGGCGATACCTTATTGGTCGATTATCGCTTTAACACGGGTAACGATACGACAAAGGCTTTTACCAATCCCCTTGCATTCTTAAAGAAAGATGGTAATCTGATCATGGGAGTAGGTCAGATTGAAACGACGCTCGGCCGTTCTTACTTCGTCAAAGGGAAAGAAATCAATTACGAAGCAGGTAAATTTATCTTTCAGGAAGTGCCATGTAAGTAGCTTTGAGGGTATTTGTCACCAGTTTTATGCTTTAATAAATTATTTTAAAATAAATTACTACCTTTTCGATAGACTTTGTATATTTGTAATGTTAATAAAGTTATCACGAGCTAATATTTCTGTTATGATTTTAAGTAAAGTAGAGAAAGCGAACATTGAACCAAAAATTACACTAATAGGTGCGGGCCCTGGTGACCCTGATTTGTTTAGTTTGAAAGGTGTAAAAGCATTAAAAACAGCTGATGTTGTTTTATATGATGCGAATGTGAACGAAGCTTTACTGTGTCACGCTCCAGACGGTATTCCAAAAATCTTCGTCGGTAAACGCAGTGATGATGAAGGGTTCTCTCAGGACGCGGTAAATAAACTGGTGATTGATTATGCTTTGAACTACGGACATGTGGTTCGTTTAAAAAGTGGCGATCCGTTTTTCTTTGCCAAAGGTTATGAGGAAATAGATGCTGCCGAATCGTATAGTATTCCAACAGAGATCATCCCTGGAATTTCAAGTGCTACCGGCGCACCAAGCTTACAAAAGATTCCTATGATTTACAAAGACCTTAGCGAAAGCTTTTGGGCCGTAACCGGAACGAACGCTAAAGGTGATATTTCAGAAGATTTATACATCGCTGCAAAAACCAAAGCTACAATTGTAGTTTTAAACGGAATTGAAAAGGTAAAAGAAATAGCTGCTATTTTCCAGGCTGAAAATAAGCACCTTTTACCCGTGGCTGTGATTGAAAATGGCTCAACCCCACAAGAAAAAATTGCCGTAGGCATTGTTGACACTATCGCCGAGCTTGTAGAAGATAAAAAAATCAGTGCACCTGCACTGCTGGTATTCGGAGATGTAGTTTCGTTGCATCCTCAGTTTCAGCCCATCAGAGATTTTTACGAAACCCTGGCCGAAGAATACTAAAGGTAAATTACTCATATTTGTTTTGTTGTTAAAAACCGCTGGCGAAAGCTTAGCGGTTTTTTTGTTTACTAACTGGATGTTTTCAGAGCCTTTCAGATGCAATATCTGCTCCTTGAAAATTAATTTTAGATAATTTCTAAATCAGAAAACAATTGCTAACTTAACAGGGTTATCTACACCAAATATTTAATGGAAATTATACATATAAGCGCCGAGTGTTACCCTGTTGCGAAAGTTGGCGGATTAGCTGACGTAGTAGGGGCCTTACCAAAATATCAAAATAAAACAGGCCACATTGCCAAGGTGGTGGTACCCGCCTACGAAACTAAATTTGTACGCGAAAGCGAATTTGAAGTGGCTTACGATGCGTGGTCAAATTACGGAAATCATCACTTTTCTTACCGCGTGTTAAAAGAAAAGACCAATAAGCTTGGTTTCGATTTATATGTGGTGCATATACAGGGATTAACCGACCGCCCAAATGTTTATGGTTACGCCGATGATACAGAACGCTTTGTAGCTTTTCAGATTGCTACGTTAGATTGGATCGCCCAATGGGAGCATCGTCCGGACATCATTCATTGCCATGATCATCATACGGGTTTAATACCCTTCATGGTGTCAAATTGTTTGAAATACCAGAATATCAGTAAAGTGCCTACCATTTTAACCATCCACAATGCCCAGTATCAGGGACAGTTTGGCTGGGAGAAATTGTATTACCTGCCGGCTTTCGATTTATGGAAAGGTGGCTTGCTGGGGTGGGACGACGCCATTAATCCATTAGCCTCCGCGATTAAATGTGCATGGAGGGTAACAACCGTTTCGCCTAGCTATCTTGAAGAGATGATGAACAATGCACGCGGACTGGAAACTCTCCTTCGTCAGGAACGTTGGAAATCAGTAGGGATCTTAAACGGAATCGATAGTGAAGTATGGAATCCGGAAACCGACCCGATGATAGGCAAAAGTTACAATTTAAAAACGGTTGAAGCAGGAAAAGAGGCAAACAAAAGGGCTCTTTGCGATGTTTTTCAATTAGACGCTTCCAAACCGCTGTTTACTTTTATTGGCAGGCTGGTGGATGAAAAAGGTGCTGATTTGCTTCCTGATATATTTTATAGCGCCTTACAACAACATGGGGATAATATTAATGTATTGGTATTAGGCTCCGGCGAAAACTGGGTAGAGGGTAGGTTAAATCAGTTGAAAGATATATTTGGAGGAAGATACAATGTTTATATCGGGTATAATGAGCAGGTTTCTCATGAGATGTATGCAGGAGCTGACTTCCTTTTAATGCCATCAAGGGTTGAACCTTGCGGGCTTAACCAACTTTATGCCCTCCGATATGGAACGGTTCCAATTGTACGGAGAGTAGGGGGGTTAAAGGATACGGTAATTGATGTTGGCGATGGCGGTTTCGGCCTTTGCCATGATCAAACCAGCGTTTGGGATGTAACGCAATCCATAAACCGTGCTGTTGATTTATACAACAATAAAAAAGCATTTAAAGCTGTGCGAAAGACCATGATGAAGATTGACCATTCATGGGATAGGGCAGCAACCAATTATATAGATTTATACCAAATATTAAAATAAGCTTAAACATGACTGACAAAGTTTTAGGCGTTATCCTTGGCGGTGGCCAGGGCTCTAGATTATCGCCACTAACACAAACACGTTCTAAACCGGCAGTTCCAATTGCAGGTAAGTACCGTTTGGTAGACATTCCGATTTCGAATTGCCTTAACTCGGGAATCCACCGTATGTTTGTGTTAACACAGTTTAATTCGGCATCCCTAAATAAACACATTAAAAACACCTATCACTTTAGCCATTTCAGTACGGCTTTTGTAGATATTCTCGCGGCTGAGCAAACCGTTCAGAATTCGGGTTGGTTTCAGGGAACCGCTGATGCTGTGCGTCAGTGTATGCACCATATTGTATCTCATGAGTTTGACTACATCTTAATCCTTTCAGGTGATCAGTTGTATCAAATGGATTTCAAGGACATGATTGAAAAGCACATTGAGGCGAATGCAGAAATAACCATTGCCACGATTCCGGTAACCGCGAAAGATGCCACTGATTTCGGTATATTGAAAGCAGACGAGGAAAACATGATCACTTCTTTCATCGAAAAACCCAAAACAGGTCTCGAAGACTGGGTTTCTGATACAGGTGAAGAAATGCAGGGCGAAGGAAGAAACTTTCTTGCTTCAATGGGAATCTATGTATTCAACCGAGAATACCTCATCAATATCCTGAATGAAAATGTTGAAGAAAAGGATTTTGGCAAAGAAATTCTCCCAAGGGCCATTACTGAAAGCCGGGTGCTTAGCTATCAGTATGAAGGTTACTGGACTGATATCGGTAATATTTCATCTTTCTTTGAAGCCAATCTTGGCTTAACAGATGAGATTCCTAAATTTAATATGTTCGATAGCAATCATACTATTTTTACAAGAGCAAGGATGCTGCCACCTTCAAAAATCTCAGGTACAACACTTGAGAAAGCAATCATCGCTGAAGGGTGTATTATTCAGGCCAGTAAAGTAGAGCATGCTGTACTGGGCATCAGGGCGCGCATAGGCCGTGATACAGTGATCACTAACGCTTACATCATGGGTAGCGATCGTTATCAGACACTAGAGGAAATACAAAGCGAAACCAATAAAGGAAATTCCCTGATCGGTATAGGCGACAGGTGTTACATAAACAACGCCATCATCGATAAGAATTGCCGCATTGGAAACGATGTTAAAATAAACGGCGGACCGCATCTTGAAGACGGAGATCATGAGCTCTATGCAGTAAAAGATGGAATTGTTGTGGTTAAAAAAGGTGCCGTTTTGCCTAGCGGAACAGTCATATAAAATCATCATTATCATTAACTAAGCCAGTTTGAATTCGTTCACTCTGGCTTTTTTTGTTTCTTTTAGCCGATAAAGCCCATTTACTTCCAACATTTTCGCCATAATCTTGTTAATCAATAAACACAAAATGAGCTTATGGCAGAACAACACCTTTATGAAACAGGAATAATAGGTAACTGTGCTTTTCTGGCACATGTAAATAAAAATACAGATATCTCATGGCTATGCTGGCCACGCTTCGATAGTCCTTTCGTTTTTGGAAGCTTACTTGATAAAAATAAGGGAGGCGAGTTTACCATTCTACCCCAGGGCGAGTTTTCGTCGACACAATATTATATTGAGAATACGAACGTCTTAAGAACAGAAATTACGGCCGAAGACGGGCGCTATCGCATTACCGATTTTGCCCCACGCTTTAGATTGTACGACAGGTATTTCAAACCCCTGATGTTCATCAGAAAAATTGAGCCATTAGAAGGGAATCCACGTATCACCATAAAGTGCCAGCCGGTATGTGACTACGGAAAGGGTAAAATGCGATCAAGCAGAGGGAGTAACCATATCGATTATCTGGGTTGCGATGAGAATATCAGACTAAGTTCGAATGTATCACTCACCTATATTATAGATGAAAAGGCTTTTGTATTGAATGAGACGAAATACCTGATCATGACGTACGGCCAGAATTTCGAAGCACCGATCATCAGCACTGCAGAAAACTTCCTTCGCGATACTGTTTCTTACTGGCGTTTGTGGATTAAACATTCCTCAATAGCGGGGTTTTACCAGCCCTTTGTTATCCGCTCTGCGCTGGTTTTAAAAATTCACCAGTATGAAGATACAGGGGCAATCATTGCAGCGAGTACCACAAGTTTGCCAGAATCACCCGGAAGTACCAGAAATTGGGATTACCGTTATTGCTGGCTGCGTGATTCTCATTATGTATTGACTTCCTTAAATCATATCGGCCATTTCGAGGAAATGGAGAAATACTTTAATTACCTTTCTGATATATCGCATGCTGAAGATACCCGTTACCAGCCGCTTTACGGAATTGCAGGAGAACGGGAGATCACGGAAACCACATTAGACCATTTGGAAGGCTATAGGGGTGAACAACCCATTCGCATTGGTAACCAGGCTTACGAACATATCCAGAATGATATATACGGACAGGTATTAATTTCCATGCTGCCTTTATATACCGATCATCGCTTCGTATTTTCTGAGCGTAGCGATTCCATAAAGTGGATTGAAAGTGTACTTTCTAAAATTGAAAGGACGATCGATGAGAAGGATGCCGGTATCTGGGAGTTTAGAAACATTGCAAACGTGCACTGTTACAGCAACCTGTTTCAGTGGGCTGGTGCTCAGGCTGCATTGAAAATGGCCAAAACTATCGGCAGCAAAAATTTTGAAGACAGGGCACAGGTGCTTATTGATAAAGCGGCTGCGCATATTGAAGCTTGCTACGATCCGATCAGGAAAGTATACACCAATGCAGTGGGGAGCCCGCATTTAGATGCCAGTACCCTTCAGCTAATCATGATGAATTACCTTGATCCGGCATCAGAGCGGGCTAAAGACCATTTAATTGCACTCGAGAAGGAACTTAAAACAGAGGACGGATTATTTTACCGCTACCTGCATGCTGATGATTTTGGCAAACCGAAAACAACCTTTTTAATCTGTGCATTCTGGTATGTGGAGGCTTTGGCTTGTGTAGGCAGAACGGATGAAGCCATTAAAGAGTTCGAAAACATCATTAAATACTGCAATCATTTATTGCTTTTTAGTGAAGATGTCGACGCGAAGACCGGTAGTCAGTGGGGTAATTTTCCGCAGGCTTACAGCCATGTTGGTTTAATGAATGCAGCTTACCGCATTGCAATAAAACTCGACAGGCCAATATTTCTATAAAAAAAAATATCCCGCAGTTCAAGGTGATGATGCTTTTACTTTTGCATCAACAGCTTAAGCTGCGGGATTTCTTGTGCTATAGGGCTTTGGATTTAGTCCCGCTCTACAAACTCTTCCTTAACCAGGCTCCACAATAATTTTCGTACTTCTTTGTAATCGTTAAGGTAATATTTTGCTTCAGATAAATTATTTCCCACCTTAACCGTAATGGCATCTTCAGGCAAAGCTTTAAAAATATCTTCGTCGGTATGGTCGTCGCCAAGAGCTATAATAAAATCCGGATACTTACCATAAAGCCAGTTCAAAGCAGCTTTACCCTTATTTACCTCGATGTTTTTAAACTCAATTACCTTATTCCCGGGCATGAGTTGAAGGCCTTTATCTGCCGCAAGAATTTTCATGTGACTAACAATTTCATTTGCCCTCAAATCGCCTAGTCCTTCTTCTGCTTTCCGGTAATGCCATACCAGTGAGTAGCTTTTTTCTTCGATAAATGAGCCAGGTGTTCTGTCGGTGTACGTTTCTAGTAATGCCCGGATTTCGCTTTTCCACTGGTCGGTAAGCAGTGGCAAGCAGTTCCATTTATCTTGCTGCGCCTTTTGCCAGGCCCCATGTTCAGCAATTAAATCAACCTTCAAATGGCCAAACCAGCTTTCCAACGTCTCGTGTCGCCTTCCACTGATGATCACAACTTTGTTTGCGGCATCCAGGGTAAGGTTTTCGATCAGATCGTATAATTCGTCGTCAGGAGAAGCATCATCAATATTTCCGGTAAAATCTACCAGTGTACCGTCGTAATCCAGAAATAAAACACGATCGTTTGTTTCTGCGTATTTAGCCGCAATAACTTCGTTCACAGCATTTACTGCATGTTTAGTTTGCAATGATTTTTGAGAATCTTTCACTTCGTTTAATCTTAAAATAAAATTGTTTACCCAATGTTTCACATTGAATTTTTCTACTATTGCACGCATGGCTTTCATGCGTTGCTGCTGTTCTTCTGAGGGCATTTTGAGCGCTGTTACGATAGCTTCCATAATGTCGCCCAAATTATTTGGATTTACCACTAACGCATCTGTCAACTCTTTGGATGCACCCGCCATTTCACTTAAAATGAGTACACCGTCTTCATTATTTCTACTGGCAACATATTCTTTGCTCACCAGGTTCATGCCATCGCGCATGGGTGTAACCAGACAAATATCGGCCGATGCATAAAGTGCAGATAAAACTTCAATTGGAAAAGACCGGTAAAAATAGTTTACCGGAATCCAGTTCATAGAACGGTACCGGGCATTCAGGTTCCCTACAAACTGGTCAATCTGATCCCGAAGCTCGCTGTATTGCGGAACGGTATCTCTTGAGGGAACAACAATCATAAAGAGCTCGATTTTCCCTATAAATTCGGGATGCATTTGCAGGAGCAATTCCAGGGCCTTTAAACGCTCCAGAATGCCTTTGCTATAGTCAAGTCTATCAATTGAAAGAATTATTTTCATATCCTCCTTGCCATTTCCGAAGTAATCAATTTCTTTTTTTACTTTTTCGGTCAACGTGAGTGATGAGAATTTATCGTAATCAATTCCCATTGGGAAGGCTTCGATCACAATTTGCCTTTCATTGCTGCTGAGTACGTTGGAAGATGAATTTACCGGGAGCAGGCGGGTTGCTGTGCTGATAAAGTGGCGCACATCATCGTAGGTATGGAAGCCAATTAAATCGGATCCTATCAATCCGTTTAACAGTTCTTCCCGCCAGGGAATTAACCTGAATATTTCGTAAGATGGGAAGGGGATATGCTGAAAAAAGCCGATGGTGGCATTTGGCAGTTTTTCCCTTAAAATTCCGGGAAGTAAGAGTAACTGGTAGTCCTGAATCCAGATCTTATCCCTTCTGTTGAGCACCTGCATGGCACTTTTAGCAAACTTTTCATTTACCGACTTGTAGCAGTCCCAATAACTTTGTTCATAATGCGCATAAGTTACCAGGTAATGAAATACAGGCCATAAAACTTCATTTGAAAAGCCTTCATAATATAAGTTTATTTCTTCCTGTGTAAGGAAAACGGGGTAGAGGTTAAGCTCCTGTAGTTTTTCTGTAACCTCCTGTTGGCGGTCATCAGGAACCTCAATTCCCGGCCAGCCTACCCAAATGGAATTGCCTGTTTTATATACGTCGCCAAGGCCGGTAGCAAGGCCGCCCTCACTAGGAATAAACGTATACTGATTGTTTTCTTCAATGATTTTAACGGGTAGTCTGTTCGAAATTATAACTGTCTTCATGCTTGTATTTGATGTATTCACATAAATAAAAGCAGCTAGCAACGGTTTTGTTTGAATTTTGTTTCGAAAGAAACATTCAAATGATTTTTCAGGGAGTTTCCCTAAAAGAATTGTTCACCGGTTTTTGGCCAGAGACAGGGCTAAAGCATTGTTGCGATTAACTTAAACATAGTTGAACACAAGGGAGAAAGTTGTCTGTTTGTTTGGACTGGAAACTACTTCGATACTGCCTCTATGCATTTTCATAATGTTACGGCTAATGGTTAATCCAATTCCCGATCCGTTTTTCCTGGTGGTGTAAAAAGGAACAAATATTTTTTCTAAATCTGCAGGCTCAATTCCCTTACCATTATCGGTTACATCGATATAAAGTCTGGTGTTTTCAAGCCGATAACTCACCGATATGTGTGGGTTTTCCTCTTCCTCAACAGAATAGATGCTGTTTGTGATCAGATTGATGAGCACTTGCTCCACCAGTTTCAGGTCGAGTTGTACCGTAATTTTAGAGGATGTTTGCGCCACATCCAGCACCACATTCTTAACTTTGGCAAAAGGCTGCATCAAAACTTTAATGTGCTTCAGGATTTCGCCTATAGTGTGCGATTCAAGATTTGGAGTTGGCAGTTCGGCAATAAGCCTGTAATCTTTCACAAAGTCCAGTAAGCCTGCAGATCGTCGTTTGATGGTACGCAAAGCCGTTTTTAAATCCTCCATTTCATCAATATCAAGATTCTCTTTATCTGTAACCATGCTATTTATGGTATCGGAGAGGGAACTGATTGGTGTGATGGAATTCAGAATTTCATGTGAAATTACACCTATCAAACGATTCCATGCTTCAGTTTCTTTCTGTTCAATTTCATCTTTAATATTTTGAAAACTAATAATTGTATAATTTTTACCATAAAGATTCAGAGGGATAACTTCTGTAGACAGTTGGATGAGTTTCTCCTGTATCTTCAATTCAAGGAAACGTTTCCCACCTGATGAAATCTGCTCAATTTCCCGGGCGAAAAGCGGAAGATGCTGTTGCAGGCGATGCCAGTATTTATATGCCGGCACGCCGAGTAAATTCGATGCCGCCTGGTTAAAAAATGCAATTTCCTCGCTATCCTGAGCAGTTTTGGTGTTATTGACTACAATGACTCCTACAGGAACCTGCTCAAGGATGGTCTTAATCAGCTGGAACATGGCTTCCTGTTCCATACGAATCTGTTTATGCACCTGAAGAATTTCGCTGAATGACTCATAGAGCTCAGGAAAACTTCCCCTCGTAGCCTTATTCTTAAAATTAAGTGTATGGTCGCGGGTTTTTACAGCCAGGATAAACCGCTTAATATCTGAGCGGATTTCATTAATGTAATAGTAAAGCGAGATAATTGCACCAACGAATATCAAGCTTACCCCAATAATCGTAAACCACAATTGTGTGTTGCTGATCAGATAGAACAAGAGGTAGCCCAATAGGTTAATAAGCACCAACCGGGAAATTAAACGAAAAGTAAAGCGTGTATAAAACATAGTGCTAAGCCGAAAATCTAAAGGTAGATGGTCATATTCCGAATTTCTCTATTCTTCTGTACAAGGCGGCACGGGTTAAACCCAGCTCTGCTGCTGCCTTTGATATATTTCCCTTGTGCTTGTCAATGGCCTTTTGCACCATCATTTTCTCCATATCTTCGAGAGCCATTTCATCTGGCATGGTATTAGTTTGTGCAAATCGCTGCGGACTTAATTGTAGATCCTCTTCGCTGATTTCATTGCCATCAGTCATAATTACAGCACGTTCGAGTACATGCTGAAGCTCCCTGACGTTTCCCGGCCATTTATAGCTCAGTAACACGTCCTGGGCTTTATGGCTTAAACTGCGTATTTCTTTGTGATATCTTGAGCTAAAAACCTGCATAAAGTGATTGGCCAGAAGGAGAATATCCTTTCCGCGTTTTCTTAATGGTGGCAGTAATAATTCCACAGTGTTGATGCGGAAAAGCAAATCCTGCCTGAAATTATTTTTGGCAACCATTTCATCCAGCGGCATATTTGTCGCAGTAATTAACCTTACATTTATTTTCCGCTCTTTGCTTTCACCTAAACGTGTTACGGTACGGTTTTGCAAAACGCTCAGCAGCTTGGCCTGCAACGGTAAGGTGAGATTTCCAATTTCATCCAAAAATATTGTTCCTCCATCTGCCAGTTCAAATCTACCCGGTTTATCTTCTTTTGCATCGGTGAACGCCCCTTTTGCATAACCAAACAGTTCACTCTCAAAGAGATTTTCATTTAACGATCCTAAATCAACGTGCATAAAAACCTGGTTCTTGCGTTGCGAATTTCCGTGAATCTCATAAGCAAAAACCTGTTTTCCTGTACCATTCTCTCCTAATATTAATACATTGGCGTCAGTTGGTGCCACTTTTAGCAAAGTTGTTTGCAGTTGCCTGATGCCATCAGCCTCTCCAACAATATGTTCGAAACCCCTGGTCATATCCTGATGAAGTGACGTATGTATTTTCTCCAGCTTTTTTACCTTTCTGGTCGACTGCCGAAGTTTTGATGCTGCGGAGAGGGTAGCAAACAGTTTTTCATTTTCCCATGGTTTCAGAATGAAGTCGGTTGCACCTTTTTTAATGGCACTAACTGCGAGTTCTACATTGCCAAAAGCAGTCATCAAGATCACCACATAATCTTTATCGATCGACAGAATGTGCTCCAGCCAGTACAAACCTTCACGGCCATCACTTGCACCTTTTTGATAATTCATATCAAGCAAGATGATATCAACCTCATTTTTGCTGAGCAAAACGTTAATTTCTTTGGGCGATTTACACGTAATCACCTGCTTTACCTGCTGTTTCAAAAACAGGCGGGCACTCAAGAGAATGTCATCATCATCATCGATAATTAAAACTGTGGCGTCTAACATGGATACTAAATTTGAAATACGAATTTAAATAAACTGTCCGATCCCGCACATAAACTGTTCGATAACGAACAGTAAAAATTAAATTAAATTATTAAAATATTGATATATAGTGTTTTAAATGCGATTTGGCCTTTTGGCACAAGCTTGGTTAATAAGCAATCAAACTGTATAGCCAAACAATGGACAAAAAGATAGAGAAGAAAAGATTCAGCACCAAAGCTTTGATAATGATAGGTGGAGCAGTTGCTTTCGTAGCAATTGTAATTTATGGCTATACCTTATCCTTGAAAAAAACATATAGCGCCGATGCTGATAAATTAACCATTAGCAAAGTGGAATATGGCGATTTTGAGGATGTGGTTCTGTTGAATGCCAGCGTTGTTCCGCTAACCTCAGTAATCGTAAGTTCATCAGAAGGAGGAACGGTTGCAGAAATTTTTACCGAGAATGGTGCATCAGTCGTAAAGGGAACACCGCTGTTGAGGATCTCGAACTCAAACGCCATGTTAAGTTATACCTCGAGTCAAACTGCGGCTACCGAGCAAATCAATCAGCTACGCAAATCGAGACTGGATCTCGAGCAAAACCAAAGGGTGTTAAATCAGGATGTTCTGGATGTGGAAAACAGCCTGAAGACAGCTGCCCGTCAGTACCGTCTGGACAGCTCGCTGTTTTCCAAAAAAGTGATCACGCTCCAGGAGTTTAATAAATCAAGTCAGGATTACGAATATTATCAGGGCAAACTTAAAATTGTCCGCCAGGCAATTAAGCAGGAGAACCAAAGCCGTAAAATGCAGCTTGCCCAGATAGATCAGTCGATGGGTCAGATGAATGAAAGTTTAGAGATGATTCGTAAAAACATTGAGAACATGACCATCAAAGCACCGGTTTCCGGCAAGTTATCCTCGTATGACCCTGTTATTGGTAAGTCGTACAGTTCGAACGAAATGATTGGGAAGATCGATGTGCTGCAAGGATATAAACTTCAGGCAGGAGTTGATGAATATTATATTAACCGGGTTAAAGAAGGGCAAACTTCAACCTGCGAATTCAATGGAAAAACATATAATTTAACCGTAAGCAAAGTTATCCCGGAAGTTACTGCGGGTCAGTTCCAGGTTGAAATGGTATTTAAGGGGGCAGCGCCTGAGGGCTTGCGACGTGGATTATCACTTCAAATAAAACTTACACTGTCTGACAATAGTAAATCGCTACTACTCGCGCAGGGTCAGTTTTTCCAGAGTACTGGTGGTTCGTGGGTATTTGTGGTAAACAATGGTAAAGCAATTAAGAAAAACGTTAAAATTGGAAGAAAAAACTACCTGTATTACGAAATATTGGACGGCTTACAGAAGGGGGATGGGGTGATAACATCATCATATGACCAATTTAATCAATATGACCAGGTTGAAATCAATAAGTAAAGCTAAATACTGATACAAAACGCTATGATTAAAATAGAAAATCTTGAAAAAGTTTACAAAACAGAGGAAATAGAAACAACGGCACTTAACGGGATCAATCTTCATGTTAAAGAAGGCGAATTCGTTTCCATTATGGGCCCCTCAGGTTGTGGGAAATCTACCTTACTGAATGTGATGGGCTTGTTGGATAAGCCGGAGAGTGGTAGTTACAAGTTTATTGATACCGAGCTTCTAACCTTAAACGACAGGGAACGTTCAAATTTCCGTAAAAGAAATATGGGTTTCGTTTTTCAGAATTTCAATTTAATTGATGAGTTAACGGTTTTCGAAAACATCGAATTGCCTTTGATTTACAATAAGATTCCGGCAGGTGAACGTAAAAAACTGGTGAACGAAATCATTGAAAGGATGAACATTGTAAACCGGAGCGGTCACTTTCCACAACAACTTTCGGGTGGTCAGCAGCAGCGTGTTGCAGTAGCAAGGGCTTTAGTAACGAAGCCGAAACTGGTTTTAGCCGATGAGCCTACGGGTAACCTAGATAGCTCGCACGGTAACGAAGTGATGGAGTTGCTTTGTGAATTAAACGAAACCGGAACCACGATTGTAATGGTTACCCACTCCAGTCACGATGCCAGTTTCTCCAACCGGATCATCAACCTGAAAGATGGTCATGTGATTTCGGAAAAGATAAATAAAAGCAAAAATGAGGAACTGATATAGATTGAATGGCAGACGGTTGCAAGCTTAAAGCGGTTAAACCATCTTGTTTTCTACTTTCGATTCCTCAAACTTAATAATAGTTTTAGTTTAATGATAAGCCACCGAATCTTTCTGGATAGGAAGATTCGGGTAAGGCGCTTAAGAAGCTGAAAGACTAATACTGAGAGACCAAAGCAATTTGCGGGTCTTGATACTAAATACTTGATACTATAAAATGTTCAGATTAAACTTAAAAATCGCGTTGCGCAACCTTTGGAGAAATAAAGGATTTACCCTGATCAATTTGGGTGGATTAGCCATTGGTTTGGCGAGTTGTATGGTCTTACTGCTTTATGTAGCTTATGAATACGGTTATGATAAACAGTTTACGGATTACGATAAAACCTATGTTTTGTATAATAATCAAAAAACATCAACCGAAACCTTCAGTTTCATGGCATTTCCTGGGAAGCTTAAAGAGGATGTGCGAACCAAAGTGAGCGGAGTTTCTAAAGTTAGCCGGTTATCCTACCCTGAATTTCAGTTGCTTACCTATAATCAGAATAATTTTAAAGCAAGTGCAAGTTTTGCCGATCCTGATTTCTTGAAAATTTTCGATTACAAGGTTTTGAAAGGCAATCCTGCGATATTTTTAAAGAACCCTGACGGTGTAGTTTTATCGGAATCGCTTGCAAAAAAGCTTTTCGGTAATGAAGACCCGCTCAACAAAGTCGTTAAGCTGGATAATAATGAAAGCTTAAAAGTGGAGGGGATAATTGAAGACCGGCCAAAAAACAGCACACTCGAAATCGATTATGTGCTTTCATGGAGTTTGTATGAAAAATTAAATCCCTGGGCAATAGACAGTCCATGGGGTAATAATTTTTGCATGATGTTTCTCCAGTTGGAGGATAATTCACGTTTTGATCAGGTAAACAATCAGCTACATGGTATGATTAAAGCTCATGATAAAGATGCAAATGGCGAACCTTTTATTCATCCGCTTTCGAAGTGGCATTTATATGAGAAGTTTGAAAATGGTAAAAATGTTGGTGGAAGAATAGACCAGCTTCGCATCTTTTTCCTTTTGGCATTTTGTATTCTTTTGATTGCCTGCGTAAACTTTATGAACCTTTCTACAGCAAAATCTGAGAAAAGATCAAGAGAGGTTGGCGTGCGAAAAGCAATCGGGTCAACAAGGAAAAATCTGATCGCCCAGTTTATGTTCGAGTCCATTTTACTCACTACATTAAGTATGTTAATCGCCTTTGTTTTAATTGAAGTCAGCTTACCGTATTTCAACAGTTTATTAGGCATCACCTTGCAAATTAACTATGCCGAATGGCAATTCTGGGCGGTGTTTTTGGGTTTAACGCTCACCACAGGCATTATTGCCGGCAGCTATCCCGCATTTTACTTATCATCTTTTGATCCTGTTAAGGTACTAAAAGGCTTTAAACTTGGTGGTGGCTCATCGCTTTCTATCCGCAAGTTTTTGGTTGTTTTTCAGTTTGTATTCGCAGCCTGTTTAATTGTTTGTACGGCTGTTATTTACCAGCAACTCAACTACATCAAAAATAAACCGATTGGTTACGACCGTAAAAATTTAATTCAGATTCCGACAGTTGGTGAACTTGGTAAAAAGGAGAAACGGCAGGTTTTAAAGGATGAATTAATAAAATCGGGAGCCGTAGTGGCCGTAACAGAATATAGTCAATCTTTAACCGGAGGAGGAAACAATACCTATGGCATTAACTGGCCAGGAAAAAACCCAAGCGATAAAATTCTTGTAAACACCCGATTCACAAGCGTGGATTTGACTAAAACCACTGGGATGGAGATTTTGCAGGGTAGGGATTTTTCTAAAGATTACGTAGATACAGCCAGCGTTTTGGTTAATGAGGCTATGGTAAAAGTGATGGGTATGAAAGATCCTGTTGGCAAAATGATCGACTGGGGGCAGCCATTGCGTATAATAGGCGTCATGAAAGATTACGTGATGGAGTCAGCCTATCAAAAACCAATTCCATTATTAATTGCTCAAAATCCTGATAGAATTACAACCATGGTATTGCGGTTGAATCCGCAAAATAACATTACAAATTCTTTAAGTACTATTAATGCAATCGTTAAAAAAATCAATCCGGCTTATCCGGTTGATGTAAAATTCGTTGACGATAATTTTGAGGCTAAGTTCAGAAACGAAAAGCTTTTAGGCACACTTTCAAACTGGTTTGGTGGTTTTGCTATCTTCATTTCCTGTTTAGGCTTATTAGGATTGGCACTTTTCATGGCCGAGCAACGTAGAAAAGAAATCAGTATTCGCAAAGTGTTGGGTGCAAGTACCACCAACATTCTTACCCTTTTAAATAAAGATTTTATCAAGCTGGTGGCTATTGCTAATATCATTGCATTTCCTGTGGCCTACATTATCATCAATAAGTGGCTCTCTGCATACGAATACCGCGTATCAATTTCGGCGTTACCCTTTATTACTGCAATCGGTTTATCTCTTTTAATTGCCATTCTAACGGTAAGCGTACAGTCGGTAAAAGTTGCCAAAGCTAATCCCGTGGATGCATTGAAATACGAATAATTAAGGCTATGCCTTCAGCCATCTAACCTTTCATCCCTCAACCCTAAAAAATATGTTCAAACTCAATTTAAAAATCGCATTGCGAAACCTTTGGAGAAACAGAGGGATCACAACCATTAATGTTGGTGGCCTGGCAATCGCTTTAGCAGCATTTATTTTAGTTGTAATGTATTTCAGTTATGAAACTGGTTTCGATAAGAATAACCCTAATTACGATAACATTTATGTGGTAGGAAGAACCGAACCCGATTTCACTACAAATTATACTTCCCCTCCCTTGGCTAAAGCCATAAAAAATAGTTTTCCTGAAGTAGAATTGGCGGGGATTACGAAAAAGGGCTTCTATGAATTGGCATTGAAAAATGGCAACAATGCACTTTTTGCCAAAAATTTTATGCAGTCAGACTACAGTGCGGCTAAAATTTTAAATTTAAAACCTACCGGCGGGCTTGAAAAGCCAAATGGCGAGATAGAAAGACTTTCATATTTGAGTAATGAGAACATGAAAACGCTTTTCCCAGATAAAAAAGACAACAGCCCGGAAATGGTAGCCGTAGGAAGTAGCAATTCGGGTATAAAAAGCAAAATAAATGGTTCCATCCTTAACGATTTACACTCTAACATCACTTTTGATGGAATATCAATCGCCAATGAGCTGGGACAGGGTGAAAACTATGGTTACAACAATTATACTACTTACATTCAGGTTAAACCGGGAACTGATGTAGCTAATCTTGAACAAAAAATTACCAATTTATATCGGTCTGAATTATTAAAGGGAGAAACCGACAAGAAAACGATTGAGGAGATAAAAAGTGTTTCTACGTTTTTAGATCCGCTTGCCAATCAGCATTTAAAACCAAAAGCTGGGAGTGACGCACCTTACAAGATATTACTCGCACTTTCTGTTCTGGGAATTTTGATTTTGGTTATTGCCTGTATCAATTTCACCAATCTGAGCATTGCACAGGCTACCAAACGTGCTAAAGAAGTTGGGGTTAAAAAAGTAATGGGCGCTTATCGCCTGCAATTGACAACTCAGTTTTTAGTCGAAATCTTTATGCAGTGTTTTGCCGCTACCATACTAGGTTTAATTGTAGCCGAATTGGTTTTGCCCGCATTCAATAATCTTTTTCAGATTAAGTTATCCATCTGGCATATTGATAATCATCTGTTTTGGCAGTTGCCGCTAATTCTTTGCATGATCACCCTTATTGCAGGTATTTACCCGGCAATGGTATTATCTGGTTTTAAACCTGCATTGGTACTTAAAGGGAATTTTTCGACCAGTAAACAAAGCTATTGGCTACGTAACGGTTTATTGGTTTTTCAGTTCAGTATTGCTGTTGTATTTATTATCGGTTTATTTATCATCAACTCGCAGCTTAAATATATGCGGAGCGAAGATTTGGGCTTTAGTGCCAATCAGGTGGTGTTTATTAGAAATATAGCATACTTTAACAATCCGGCCAAATTCGAACCCCTCAGAGAGAAAATCTTGAAAATCCCCGGGATTAAGTCGGCAACCGTGGCTACCGATGTGCCCGATGGCGCAGAAAACGGTTCGAACGGTTATACCGTGAACGCTGTAAATGCAAGCATCGATTTTGTAGATGTAGATTTTGATTATTTCGAAACCCTGAGTATTAAACTTAAGGAAGGGCGGTTTTTCTCCTCTGCTTTTAAAACAGATACTGCAAATTCTGCCGTAATCAATGAAAGCGCAGTAGCAAAATATGGGATTAAAAACCCTATCGGTCAAACCATTAGGGGCTGCAATACCGATTATAGAATAGTTGGCGTAGCTAAAGATTTCAAGGCACAGGGTTTTGAGAGCGCAGTTCAGCCAACCATTTATGCTATTAAAAATTCCTGCGGAAATGCTAAACTGCAAATCATGCTCAAAATCGAAGAAAACAAAATGGCCGATGCTTTGGCTGCCTTGAAATCGCAATGGCCGGAAATCAACAAGCTGGACGGAGAAGATTTTCGGTATGAATTTTTGGACGAGCTTTATGGAAAACTTTTCAAAAAACAAGAGCAGCTACAGTCCGTATTTTTTGCGGCGGCAACGTTAACCATTTTCATCGCGGTTTTGGGCCTGTTCGCTTTCGCGAAATACATTACCAATGGCCGTATCAAAGAAATTGCCGTACGCAAAATTCTGGGAGCGAGCGATATTCAGATCTTCAGACTCATAAACAGCTCATTTTTTTTAATGGTGCTTGTGGCCAATGTTATTTCGTGGCCCATAGCCTATATCCTCACTAAAAAATGGCTCGAAACTTTTGCTTACCGAATCGATTTGCCCATTTTACCCTTTATTAGCAGTGCGCTGATCACTATTTTATTAACCATCATTACCGTGAGCATCCAGGCCAATAAGGCTGTAAAAGCTAATCCTGTTGATGCACTTAAATACGAATAATTAAGGCTATACCCTCAACCATCTAACCTTTCATCCCTCAACTTAAAAGATATGTTTAGATTAAACTTAAAAATCGCATTGCGAAACCTTTGGAAGAATAAAACATCTTCTTTCATCAATGTTGTTGGTTTAGCTATTGGCCTGGCAGCCTGTTTAATGTTGCTGTTATATGTTTCATACGAATGGAATTTCGATAAGCAAGCTAAAAATTGGAAAAATGTGTATATGGCAATGACCAATGTTCCTGGCGAGGGGGGTAAAATTGCACATACTTTTAATGGTTCAACCACTGCTCTCGGGCCGCTGTTAAAACAAAATTTACCCGAGGTAAAATATGTTGCCCGTATGGATTATGGCAAAAAAAGCTTAATCGCCAATGGACAAAATAGTTATAAAAAAGACTCGAAGTTTGCTGAACCTGATATTCTTAGGATGTATGATTATCAATTTATCTCAGGCGACCCGAAAACAGCTTTACAAAACCCACTGTCGGTTATTTTAACAGAAAGCACAGCCAAAACCTTATTCGGAACGGCCGATGTGCTAAACAAATCGGTCCGTTATCAGGATAAAGATAACCTTACCATTACCGGGGTAATTAAAGATTTGCCGGAAAACAGTTCGAACCGTTTTGATTTTTTAATGCCATGGTCGTTCTATGAGATGGTTTACCCGGATGCTAAAGATTTGAACTGGAACAATTACAGTTTTGTAACCATGGTTTCGCTCAATCCCGATGCAAATATTGATTTAGTAAACCGTAAAGTAGAGGCTTTGGTAAAAGCAAATACCGAGCAAACCCCACAATCTCAACCTCATTTCTTATATCAGGCAAGTAAAATGCACTTGTTTGGCAAGTTTGAGAATGGCCAACCGGCAGGAGGAGATATTGAACAGATCTGGCTTTTTATGGGTCTTGCTTTCGGGATATTATTGATTGCCTGCATCAATTTCATGAATATGGCCACCGCAAAGTCAGAGAAAAGAGCCAAAGAAGTAGGCATAAAGAAAACAATCGGTGCAAACCGTACTTCACTTGTAATGCAGTTTTTAACCGAATCGATGGTGTTAACCTTGGTTGCGGTTGTGTTGGCCATAGCTTTATTAGAGCTGCTATTACCTGCTTTTAACCGATTGTTAAACATTAATCTGGGTATTTCATATTTCAATGCGGCAAGCTGGATCGGTATATTTGGGATTGTGATTATCACAGGATTAGTTGCAGGCAGTTACCCCGCATTTTATTTGTCGTCTTTTAACCCCATCCAAACTTTAAAAAGAAAGATCAGAACAAGCGGCTTTTTAGAGATTAGTTTAAGGCAGGTATTGGTTATCGGGCAGTTTTGCTTTGCCATCATCCTCATTATCTCAACTTTGGTGATCTATCGGCAGATTCAATACATTAAAAACAGGCCGGTAGGTTTCGATGTAAATGCCTTGGTCGAAATCCCGCAGGATGGTGAATTAAAAACAAAATTTGATTTATTTAAAACGGAAATGCTCAAGTCTGGAGCAATTACTTCGATGTATCAGTCATCTGTTAGCTTGTCCCACCGTGGCCGTAATTTCATGGATATCAAATGGGATGGGATGACCAAAACAGAAAATACGGTGATGTTTAATCAAGTGGCTACCACTTACGACTTTATCAAAACAAACGGAATCAAACTAGTGCAGGGAAGAGATTTTTCAAAGGACTTCGCTTCAGATACCGGTGCATTGGTGGTAAGCGCATCGGCCGTAAAAGTATTTGGCTATAAAAATCCAATCGGCAAAAAAGTAACCCTTTTCGGCACCACTGCCTATATTATCGGCGTTTTTGACGATTACGTGTGGGATTCTCCATATAAATCCAACAATCCACAGATTGTTTTTCTAAATCCCGCTCAAACCGGCACGATAACAATACGTTTGAACAATACCAACAATCTGCAACATAATATCGAAACGATTAACAGAATTACAAAGGCTTTTAATCCTGCCTATCCAACTGAAATTACTTTTATAAATTCATTATATCAGGACAAATATAAATCTGAAAAAACGCTTGGGATCCTTTCCAACCTCTTCGGCGGACTGGCAATTTTCGTCTCCTGTTTAGGCTTATTTGGCCTAGTGGCATATAGTGCAGAGCAAAGGACCAAAGAGTTTGGCGTTAGGAAAGTGCTCGGCGCATCGGTAACCAGCTTAATGCAGCTGCTATCAATTTCATTTATTAAAATGATTATTGCTGCCATCATCATTGCTGTACCGATAAGTTATTTCGCTATGGGGAAATGGCTGAATAATTTCGAATTTCACACCGAATTCAGCTGGTGGATTATTCCCGTAGCCGCGATCGGAACATTGGGCATGGCATTGATCACCGTAAGCTTCCAGGCTTACAAAACAGCTAAGGCCAACCCAGTAGACGCACTTAAATATGAATAAAGATAGGAAAGTGGAAGGTTTAAGGTGAAGGGCTAAAGCAACCAACACCTTCCAGCCTTCAAGCTTTTTAACCTTCAACCTTTAAAAATATGTTCAAACTCAACCTTAAAATCGCCTGGCGAAACCTTTGGAAAAACAAGGGTTATACATTCATTAATATTCTGGGTCTGTCTATAGGCATGGCCAGCTGTATCCTTATTTTTATTTTCATCCGCTATCAGATGAGTTTTGATGAAGGTTTTAAAGATCAGAACCGGATTTATCGCTTAACTACCAACTGGACTTCAGGAGATGGGTTTGGGGAATCGCAGGGCGTGCCGAAGCCCGCTCCGGATGCGTTGAGGAATGATTTTAAAAATCAAATTGAAAAGGTTGGAGCCATCCGGCAGGACGGCGGAATTATAAAAGTAAAAGATGTTTCTGGAAAGGAAAGAGTGAAAGTGCTGGAGGACGTGTTTTATGCAGACCCGGCGTTCTTCGAGATCATGAGTTTTAAGTGGCTACAGGGAAATCCCGATGAATCATTAACGGCACCTCACACGGTTGTTTTATCAAAGCAGATGGCTGCCAGGTTTTTTGGGGACTGGACTAAAGCGATCGGTAAAACCATCAATTACCAAAACAGAGAAAACTTTAGAGTAACTGGTATTCTTGAAGATATGCCTGAAAACACCTCTTTCCCCCTTAATATTGTGGTCTCGTATCAAACGTTTAGAAGTTATAAAGATGAGAAATTCGATCAGTGGGGAAACACCTCATCGAATGATGAGTGTTACTTCCTTTTAAAGAAGGGTGTATCAATTGATGAAATAAGAGCCGCACTACCTAAGTTTTCTGAAAAATACTTTGAAAAAAATGCGTCATCTAAGGAGGAAGTGAGCGCACAAGCCTTAACAGATATTCATTACAACGATAATCTGGGGAATTTTGCCAATAAAACAATGCCCCGCAAAGAACTTTATGGCCTGGCGATCATCGGTGTTTTTCTACTGCTTACAGCATGCATCAATTTTATTAACCTGGCCACAGCCCAGGCCGTTAGCAGAAGTAAAGAAGTTGGGGTTCGCAAAGTAATGGGCAGCCTGAAAAGACAACTGGTTGTTCAGTTCCTAACAGAAACGCTAACGATAAGTGCACTATCATTACTTGTTGCCTGCGTATTAACTGAAGTTGCTTTACCTGGTATGAAAAAGTTATTTCATGATGATATTTCCTTTAGTATCATTCAACATCCGGTGATTTTTATTTTTATGATTGCTTTGGTACTGGTTGTAAGCTTACTTGCTGGTTTTTATCCGGCGATGGTAATGTCGCAATTCAGTCCGGCTTTAGCTATCAAAAATAAAATTACCGCCAATGCAGGTGGCCTGAGTTTACGCAAAATATTGGTTATTGTGCAGTTCACAATTACTGTAGTGCTTATTATTGGTACACTGGTAGTATTGCGACAGATGAACTATATGAGAGAAAAGCCACTCGGTTTCAACCCCTCTGCAATAGCAATGGTGAGTGTGAGAAACGATAGTTTAAGTGTGTTGAAATACCAGGTGTTTCAGGAGCGGATCTCAAAACTGCCTGGCGTGGTATCTACCAGCTTTTGTAGAAATCCGCCTTCATCGGGCAACAATAACGAAAGCAATTTTAAATACAATGGTACTGAAACGGCCAATTTTCAGGCCAATACAAAAGTAGCAGATGAGCATTACTTCGACACCTTTGGGATGACATTTGTTGCCGGCAAAGGCTTTTCCAAAAGTGATACGATCAAAGAGCTCGTGGTTAATGAAACCATGCTCAAAAAACTGAATGTTGTTAACTTTAACGACGCGCTGGGTAAAAAGATCAGATTATGGGGGAAAGAGGGTACCATTGTAGGAGTAGTAAAAGATTTTAACAACCTGAGTTTACATGATCCGATATCACCCATAGTGATCGTGCCAATGAAAGAAAGTTACCGGAACCTCGCCGTTAAAATGGATAGCAGGCTCATCCTTTCGGTGATGCCACAAATAGAAAAAATCTGGAATGACACTTTTCCTGAGAATTTTTACAGCTCCTCCTTTGTTGATGATGATATCAGTCAGTACTACGAAACTGAAAGAATCATGGGAACTTTATTTAAATTTTTTGCGGGTGTCATCATTTTCATTTCCTTTATCGGGTTATTTGGCTTAATTTCTTTTGTGGCTACCCAGCGAACCAAAGAAGTAGCCATCAGGAAAGTACTAGGTGCTTCAACTATTGAATTGGTCAAAATGCTCAACGGATCATTTCTGGTCATGGTTTTTATTGCCAATATCGTGGCGTGGCCCCTGGCTTATTTATTCATTTCGAAATGGCTTTCAGGCTTTGCTTACCGCATTGATATCAGTATATGGCCATTTGCACTGGCGATGGTAATCTCCATGGTGATTACCTTAGTTACCGTAAGCCTCAAGTCTTACAAAGCTGCAGTAACCAATACCATTGATGCACTTAAATATGAATAAGGGCAGGAAGGTAAAGGGTTTTAAGGTTGAAGGCTTACGCGTCCGGAACCTTCTTGCCCTGAACCCTCCGGCCATCAACCTTACAAATATGATCGAACTAAAAAATATTGAAAAATACTATGCCTCAAAAGGCAATAAAAGTTACGTGCTTCGCAATGTAAGCGCGACTATCAGTCAGGGAGAATTTGTGTCCATTATGGGCCCTTCAGGAGCGGGCAAATCAACTTTGCTTAATATCCTGGGGATGCTTGAGGATCCAACTTATGGTACCTATGAATTTTCAGGTGAAAATGTAAACAGCCTCAGTGAGCGTAAAAGAATAGAACTTTATCGCAATCACATCGGTTTCGTGTTTCAGGCTTATCATCTGATAGACGAAATGACGGTTTACGAGAATATCGAAGCCCCGTTGTTGTATAAAAAAGTACCGGGTTCCGAGAGGGCCAGCAGGATTGCAGATTTATTGGATCGTTTCAATATTGTAGCTAAAAAAGATCTTTTTCCCAATCAGCTCTCAGGTGGCCAACAGCAGTTGGTAGGCATTGCCCGGGCTTTGGCTGCACAACCTACGGTGATCCTGGCCGACGAACCCACCGGAAATTTACAGTCGGTTCAGGCAGAAGAAATTATGACTTTGTTTAAAAAGCTGAACCAGGAAGACGGGATCACCATTATTCAGGTTACGCATTCAGAGAAAAATGCCACTTATGGCAATCGCATACTGCATATTGCTGATGGCGTAATCAAAGAAGATGTCGCAGTACATCACTAAATTGGTGATCATTTATACCAAATTAACCAATAGAGCTTTCTTAATAAAAATACTTTCTGCTGCCCCGTCGCATTCTTCTTCGGGGCGCAGTAAAATACGGTAATAAGTGCAACAGCGAAAACCCCTATATTTGCGCTATGCAAAAGTCCTTTACCGATCAGTTAGGAAATGAAATCACCATAAACTTCCCTCCTCAAAGGATTATTTCTGTCGTTCCATCCCAAACGGAACTCCTGTTCGAATTAGGGTTGGATCAGGAAATCATTGGGCTAACGAAGTTTTGCATTCATCCCATTGAAAAGTTTGCCGGAAGAACAAAAGTGGGAGGGACTAAAAAACTCAATATCGATTTAATCCGCGCAATGAAGCCCGACCTCATCATCGGGAATAAGGAAGAAAATACGCAAAGTGATATCGAAGAGCTTGCCAGGGATTTTCCGGTATGGATGAGTGATATTTTTACAGTAGAGGATGCCATGAAAACCATCAGTCAGATAGGAGGACTGGTAGATCGGGAACCCGAAGCCGCTTACCTTAATCACCTCATATCAGCAGGTTTTAACGATTTAAAGACACTTGCCCTACAGCACAATATTAATAAGAGGGTGGCCTACCTCATCTGGCGAAAACCATTTATGGCAGCAGGTTACAATACCTTCATCAATGATGTATTGTTAACAAACGGAATGACTAATGTCATCAGGCAAGATCGCTATCCCGAAATTACAATGGAGCAGCTGAAAGCTACTAACTGTGAACTGGTCTTGCTTTCATCAGAGCCGTATCCGTTTAGAGAAAAACATATTGAGGAAATTCAGGCTGCACTTCCTGATACCAGAATTATGCTGGTAGATGGAGAAATGTTCAGCTGGTATGGGAGCCGACTAGTGAAGGCGGTGCAGTATTTTTTTGAATTCCAAAAAGAACTTTATTAGCTTTCTGATGTTCCTTGGTTATAAATAAATAATTAACTGCATCATGAAAAAAATACTCATGTTAACCTTATTCGTAGCTGCCCTTTCTGGCTGCAGCTCAATGCAAAACACCAGTGGTTCTGATGTCGTTTCCCTAACCGGAAACTTACAGAAAATGGGTATAACTACCTACCAATATGGTACGCATACCATTAACTCGGGAGGGAGACCCTATGCCTTAAAAAGCAGTTCATTAAATTTAGATACGTATCTGGATAAACAGGTTTCTTTGAAAGGTACAAAGGTTTCAGGCTACCCTGTTGAAGGTGGTCCCGAGCTCATCGAAGTATCAGAAGTTATTGTAAAATAACATCAGGTTATTTCAGTCCGATTCTTTCTGCAAAAGCAGGTACGACGTAACTTTTCAATTCATTAAACGGAATGAATACCACAATCTGGCCTTGTGCATAGCTCGCTACTTCATAGGGGTTATACATAAAGGCCAGGCCCTTGCTGTTGAAGTAAAAATTGCCGTTTGGTTTGAGGAAGTTATCGAAAAGCACTGTGCTCAATGCCTCGCCGGTCTTAATATTGTATTGCTTTCTCAGGTTTTTTTCCAATAAGCCCTGCAAGGTAGTTGAATCAATTTTGACCACATCGCTCAGAATCATTTGTTTTCTATTCTGAACGTCAAGGCAATACATTGTACTGCTATAATTGCCATGTGCGCCTCCGGTATAGCTATCTGCCAGGAAATCAATCACCACATAACCGTGCTCGTTGTAAGCCAGAGATTGCTGACTGTTATTGGTATAATTCATCCACTGCATAAAACCCCGGTCCGGACCGTTTTTCTGCTGTTCTGCAATCTCCTTTTTGTAATCGCTAAAATAGGCTTCAGCAATGCTTTTAAAACCCGGTTCTCTATCTACCTTACCTAACCTGATTCCCGAAATTCGTTTTAACTGGTTGTCGAGCCATTTTTCATGCTCACCACTCTTAACCGGTTTAACATATTCAAAGCTGATGGTTGCAACGGGCGATTTGACCTGGCCATCAAAGGCCTTTACAGAATCTTCAACTATGCCTGCTTTAAATTCGTAACTTCCTTCAGGGTACTTTTCGGTAAGACTAACCGGAAAGGTTTTTGATTGATCTCCACTTGTCCAGCTTCCGCTAAAACCATTGCCCGTCCATTTCAGCAACAAGCGCGGTTGCTTTGCCGCTTTGTCAAAGTAATAATCATAATAACTGTTTTCAAACAATACAACACTGTCTTTACCGATAATAGTATCGGTAGATAAATTCAGCCAGTAACCGTCGTAGTAATAATCGCCATCGTAATCGCCGTCAATTTTCTGCAAGTTCATTACAACCGTTTTTCCCGCAATGGTTCCCTCCAGTCGCTTATAAAAGTTTTGTTCAAGTTCTTTACGTACAGTGGCGGTACTATCCGCTTCTGTACTACTTTGTTGATCCTCTTTGCTACGGTTACAGGCAGTTAATATCGATAACCCTAGCAGTGCAGGTAAGATGTATTTTTTCATAGTATAATAGATGACCTCACGTTAAACCTACATACGAAACTATGATTTTGTTTTATTAAAGCTCTTATTGATGCTGTAATATAGATTTTTAGCCGTGTATCTACCCGGATCTATAATTCTTCTAATGGTAAGGAGGGGATATTGTTCATCTCTCGCAGTCGAAAGAATGAAAGCGGCCTTGAAGCCATGTTCTTTGAGTTTATGTAAAGTCGACGATTTATACACACCATAAGGATAGGCAAAGTATTCTATTTTCTTACCCGTTATTTCTTCAAGTTTTCTGGTGGGTTCATCAATTTGTGTCTTCCAGTCTTCTTCAGTAAATTGTGCAAAGTTTTTATGGTCGTAAGTATGGCTGGCGATGGTATTACCCTCATCAGCTAATTGCTTAATCTGCGCTTTGGTCATGTAACTGATTCTGCCTTTTCTGCCTATAGATACCGTCATAATGAAATAAACACCTTTGAAACCATATTTTTTTAAGGTTGTATTGCCAACAGTAAACTGATCTTCATCGGTATCATCAAAACTGATGATGATTGGTTTATCAGGAAGTTTTGCGCCGTACACTAGGTAATTGTAAAGCTGGTCTGGCTGAATGGTATGATAGCCACTATCGGCCAGCATTTTAATATGTTCTCTGAATTTGTCTGGCGCAATGATATCGTCATGAGCCCGCTTACTGTCGCTGGCAATATTGTTTCTGATCTGATGATAGCATAAAACAGGCACTTCTCTCCGAGCCAGAATAGTTTTGTTATCTGCGGCTTTTCGGTTAACGCTATCTGTAACCTGTATTTCTGTACTGTCTTTTTTGTTTTGTGAAACCTGTTTTTTCGAATCAGCAGTGCAGGATCCGATAAGGGCCGGAATAACCATGGCCAGTAAGGAAAATCTTTTCATGAGAAGATATGTGGTGATATCAGGTAAAAGAAAACCGTTATCCTCAATAAGACAACGGTTTTATATGCTTTAATTTTAGAAACTGTTTTTTATGCTATTGCTTAATGTTTTTGGACTCCAGTAACCACTGGCAATTATCCTGCGGATAGTAAACAACGGATCTTTCTCGTCACGTTTGGTCGACAGCTGATAGGCCATTCTGAAACCGCGTTTCTTCAATTCAGGAATTCCTTCCGCGTTCCATAAACCAAAGGGATAGGCAAACTCAGTTATGGTCTTACCGGTAATTTCCTCCAGTTTTTTTGTGGGTTTGTCTAACTGTTCTTCCCAGTCTTTACCAGCATATTTTTTGAAGTTCTTGTGGTCATAGGTATGCGAGCCAATAACGTTCCCTTCATCCGAAAGTTGTTTGATCTGCTCTTTGCTCATGTAATCCACAAACTTTCCCTTTCTGCCAATGGAAACCGTCATGATAAAATAAACCGCCTTGTATCCCAGTTTATCCAGCGTTGGCCTTACAATCGTAAACTGATCTTCATCGGTATCATCAAAAGTAAGCATAATGGGTTTACTTGGCAGAGTGGCACCCGTATTAAGATAAGCATATAACTGATCAGGTAAAATGGTGTGGTATCCACTGTCCGACAGCATTTTCATCTGGTCCTTGAAATTCTGAATTTCTACAATGTAGTCTTTACCTACTTTTCCATCTGTAGGTTTCCAGTTTCTTACCTGGTGATAACATAAAATCGGAACCTGCTTGCGCGCAAGGATGGTTTTAGCATCTGCCACTTTTATCTTTGTAACATCTACAGCCGGACTTGTATCTTCTGTAGCAGGACTTGCCTGTTGGGTAGAATCTTTTGAACTTGAAGTCTCTGTTTGTGATTTAGACTGACAACTGGCCAGTAAAATGCTTCCAGCCGCTATAATGGTTAGTAATTTGTATTTCATTCTAAGTAAATATGTTTACAAAACTAGAAATTATGTCAAATATTCAACGTCAAATAAACTGGTGTTGATAACTATTTCATTTGGTAGAACGATGACCAAACTATCCGTTTTATTACAAAGTTGACTGATATTAATAGGCTATAATTAAATAATTTAGCAGTTCAAACAAACCTAGATGAATAAATTTTACAAACTCCTTTTATGCGGGCAGTTTCTGTCTTTAACCCTGGCTGCTCAAACTAAAACATTTACCATTACTGAGAATATTCAACCTCAACCTAAAGCAAATTACCAGCTGGCATCAAGATTTTCTCCAAATAAATTGAAAAAAATGGTGTATTCAACATCGGTTGATCCGCACTGGTTGAAATTAACCAACCGGTTCTGGTATACTTTTGAAACTCCTAAAGGTAAGTTTTGGTACCTTGTTGATCCTGCCGTAAAGACCAAAAAACAGCTTTTCGATAATGCCAAAATAGCATCTGATATCACCCTGATTGTACGCGATCCCTTTGATGCGGAACATTTGCCACTGGAGAATCTTAAATTCTCTCCCGATGAGAAAAGCGTAACTTTCGAAGTGAAAAGCACAATCGATGAGTTGAAAAAAGACCGCAAAGACAAAAAAGCGGCCGACTCCATGCAGAAAAAGATTTACTCGTTTAGGTATGAACTTGCCTCTGCCAAACTTACTGAAATTCCGAATTTCAGTAAACCAAAACCTAAGTCTGCATGGGGTTCAGTAGCTCCCGACTCATCTGCAATTATTTTCTCGCGAAACTATAATCTCTATTGGATGGATAAAGAGAATTACAAGAAAGCCGTTAAAAATGAGGATGATAGTACCATTGTAGAACATCAGCTCACAAAAGATGGTGTAAAGTTTTATTCTTACGGAAGTGATGGAGATGGAGAAAATAATGTTGAAAATGAAAAGAACAATAAAAAACGCCGCGGGGCCTATGTACTTTGGTCACCAAATGCCAGGTATTTCGTTTTAGACAGAACAGATTCACGTAAGGTAAAAGACTTGTGGGTAATCAATAGCGTAACGCCGGGCCGACCAACACTGGAGACTTACAAATATCAGATGCCGGGAGAAGCTGAAGCACCACAGGATGAGGTATTGCTTTTCGACTTTACTGCTAAAACCTATAAGAAATTAACTATTGCTGCTTTTAAGGATCAAAGTGTAGGTGTTTGGGGCAAGCCATCGCTGGCAAAAGACCGCGATAACGAATTCCGTCCATCAGTTTGGTTAGGTAACGACAGCCGCTTCTATTTTTCACGTACCAGCCGAGATTTAAAACGCATTGATATCGGTACGGTAGATATTGCAACAGGAAAAGTCTCACCACTGATCGACGAACGCTTCAATACCTATGTAGAAGTGAATCGCCCGGGTTTGGTGAATGATGGCAAAGAACTCATCCATTGGAGCGAACGCGACGGCTGGGCGCATTTTTACCTTTTCGATGGTAACGGTAAACTTAAAAATCAAATTACTAAAGGTGCTTTCCATTGTGAAAGTATTGTAAATGTAGATGAAAAAAACCGGGTTCTTTACTTCACGGCTAACGGAAGAGAGGCTAAGGAAGACCCATACTACCTGCATTTGTACAGCATCAATTTTGACGGTTCTAATATGAAGTTGCTCAATACAGGTGACTTTGATCATGCTTCAAGCATGAATGATAATAATACTTATTTTGTTGATAACTACTCGAGGGTTAACACCGCACCAAAATCAACACTATATGATAAAAGCGGCAAAAAAGTGATGGACCTGGAAACGACCGATTTATCACTGTTGATCACTGCAGGTTACAAATTTCCGGAGCCCTTTAAAGTGAAGGCTGATGATGGTATCACCGATTTATACGGTGTGATGTACAAGCCATTCGACTTCGATCCGAACAAGAAGTACCCGATCATTGAGTACGTTTATCCAGGCCCGCAAACTGAAGCAGTAAACAAAGCGTTTAGCAAAAGTATGGACCGTACGGAACGTTTAGCCCAATTTGGCTATATCGTAATTACAGTTGGTAACCGTGGTGGCAATCCATCGCGCTCAAAATGGTATCATACTTATGGTTATGGAAATCTTCGGGATTATGGTCTAGCAGATAAAAAAACGGCAATAGAGCAACTGGCTTCAAAGTATTCCTATATCGATGAGTCTAAAGTCGGCATAACCGGTCACTCTGGTGGTGGTTTCATGTCTACCGCGGCCATGCTGGTTTATCCTGATTTCTTTAAGGCTGCGGTTTCAAACGCCGGAAATCACGACAACAGCATTTATAACCGCTGGTGGAGCGAGAAACACCATGGTGTTAAAGAGGTAGTTTCTTTAAAAGGCGATACTTCTTTTAAATATAGCATCGATAAAAATCCTGACTTAGCTAAAAACCTGAAAGGTCATCTATTACTAATGCATGGCGACGTGGATAATAATGTTCACCCGGCCAACTCCATTCGGGTAGCCAATGCTTTAATGAAAGCTGGTAAACGTTTCGATTTCCTGATCATCCCCGGACAGCGTCATGGCTTTGGCGATATGACGGAATATGCATTCTGGAAACTCGCCGATCACTTTAATAAATATCTCATCGGGGATTTTTCTGAGCCCAGCGATGTTGACGTAGTAGAGATGGACAGGGACATTGAACAAAACGGAAAACAGTAGTTAATGTAATTTGCCACGGAGGTTCAGAAAAGCGCGTTGTGTATTCCGTGTTTCCGTGGCAAATTTAAATTCTCTAAATTACCCTCCTAAACTTATTTCTAATGACTAAACCCATTCTTTTTTTGGTAGCAGTTGCTTTTTGCTTTTCATCATGCAAGCAATCTGCTCAAAGCAATTCAGATGGACCAGATTCGTTGGCCATTAAAGCCATAAACGACTCAAGCCTTACTCAATATTTGTCTGTTATTGCTGCTGATAGTCTTCAGGGTAGGAAACCTTTCACCATCGGAGAAACTAAAACCATCAGTTATCTCAAAAAATCATTCGACGAACTTGGCCTTGAGCCGGGAAATGGCGATAGCTATTTTCAGGAAGTGCCCATGGTAGAAATTAAATCTGTACCCGACCAGCAAATGACGATAACTGGGCAAACGGGATTGGTAAATCTAAACTACTTGACCGATTTTGTTGCAGGCTCACGCAGGGTGCAAAATCAGGTTAGTATCAAAAATTCTCCTTTAGTATTTGCAGGTTACGGCATAGTAGCCCCTGAATATGGCTGGAATGATTATAAAAATCTGGATGTAAAAGGTAAAACGGTAGTAGTGATGATCAACGATCCGGGTTTTGCAGATTCAACTTTGTTTAAAGGGAAAAATATGACCTATTACGGACGCTGGACTTATAAATTCGAAGAGGCATCCAGACAAGGAGCTGCCGGGATTTTGATCATTCATGATACAGCCCCTGCAGCATATCCATGGAGTGTTGTGAGGAGCGGTTGGTCAAAATCCAAATTAACCCTGCAATCTGAAGATAATGGAATGAGTCGCACAGTAGTGGAGGGCTGGATTAGTCTGGAGAAAGCTAAAGCCCTTTTCAAACTCGCAGGACAAGACGAAAGTTTAATGGTTGCGGCTGCTAAGAAACAATTTAAGCCTGTAAACCTGGGTCTTACAACCTCACTCAATATCCAAAACAAAACCAGGAAATCGGTGAGCTACAATGTCATTGCTAAAATTACAGGCAGTAAGTATAAAGATGAAGCCATTATTTATTCTGCGCATTGGGATCACCTTGGCACAGGGGAGAAAATTTTAGGTGACTCCATTTATAACGGAGCTGTAGATAATGCTACTGGCGTGGCGTCTCTTTTTGAAATTGCTTCGGCCTTTAAAAAATTAGACAGAAAACCAGGCAGATCAATTTTATTCGTTTCTTATACAGGCGAAGAACAAGGGTTGCTGGGATCAGAGTATTATGCCAAACATCCGGCATTTCCTTTATCGAAAACCGTTGCCAATATTAACATGGACATGATGGGGATTGCCGGCAAAACCAAAGATATTGTGGTGTATGGTTACGGACAATCTGAAATGGAAGATTACGCGGCTGCATCTGCTAAAAAACAAGGACGTGTAATTGTTCCCGATCCTGTTCCTTCATCAGGTTTGTACTACCGGTCTGATCACTTTAATCTCGCTAAGTTTGGTGTTCCATCCTTATTTACGGGTTCCGGAGTTGATAACGTGAAAAATGGCCGGGAATGGGGCTTAAAACAGGTAGCCGATTTTACCAAATCCAGATACCATTCTCCACAAGATAATTTTGATCCCAAAACATGGGATTTATCTGGCATCACCGAAGATGTAAGAATGTTGTTTGATATGGGTTTTCGGATCAGCAATGAAGATACTTACCCGAAATGGAAAGACGGCTCAGAATTCAAGGCCATCAGAGAGAAGAAATAGGTTGAACATACAAAAGCCGCAGCTCCGCAGAATTAGTCATCTGCGCGGCCGCGGCTTTATTATTTAATCAGCGATTAAAAGTGAAACTGCACGCCTAATTTTGGAGCGAAGGTATCAGCTTCCAATCCGAATGAATTACTGGTAGTTTTTGCACCTGTAGCTTCTTCTTTAATCTGATTGTTAGCATAACCTAAACCATTTACAGAAACCTCTATACCAATTCTTTTAGTTGGGAAGAAAGCAAAACCTGGAGATACATTTACACCAATTGAGGTTGTAGATGCGTATTTTGAACCAGTATCGCCATTTGCATCAACAGTTTTAGCCGTTCCGAATGCCATAGGAACAGATAACTGTCCGAAGAATTTAAACTGGTCTGATAAACCTACATAGTAACGTCCGAAAGGAGATACCTGAAAAGCACCCACCTGGTTTCTGTTCAAAGCACCACCGCTAACCGTTTTGGAATAAGTATAACCAACACCGGTACCAATTGCAAAATTGTTGCCTACAAAGTAACCAATACTGGGAACAACGCTAAAGTCGATGTCCGACTTAACAGCACCTTCAACCTTTGAAGAACTGAAGCCAACGTTACCACCTAAAATGAATTTTCCTTTTTCAGTTTGTGCGTTTGCACTGTAGAACAATCCTGCTACTGCTACCAATGATAATAATAATTTTTTCATCGTTTTATTAATTATATATGTTAAAATTTATAGCCATTTTTACTTTTTTAATTTCTGACTATATTTGGATTAAAGTCAACAGTTATGCCGAAAAACCCTTTCAGCGTCATCAAAAAATCAGATTTTATCCAAGTTATTCATTAGTAAACAGATATAAATTTAGTATTAAATCAATATTATTTTATGGTGACTAAAAATCAATCAAGTGATTAATTTTTGGATTGTGACAGACTGACAAGCCGCTTTTTTTTGTATTATTGTCAGAATTATTTCGGTAGTTTTGACATCTTTTAGGAATAAATGATTTGCATCAGTATTGTTTCTACCCACCTTTTCCCCACCTTTCAGCCACCTTTTGCCCACATCAATCCCGCGGATCATAGTACATCGCGTTGGTAGTGCTTTACAATCTCGTTCCGCCTGCGTAACACTGTCTGCTAAAAATCTTTCAAAATTGCAAGGACATGTCTGCGGATTGAAAAAATATTTAATCGTTACATTTGAAGATATCAATATCCCATTATGACCGAAAATACTTCTACACAATCTTTAATCGAAAAAACAGTATTCCCGATTTTATTTGCACTGAGTTTTTCTCATTTATTGAATGATACCATACAGTCGCTTATTCCGGCTATTTACCCAATCATCAAAACCAGCTACCATTTAACATTCTCGCAAATTGGTTTAATCACTTTAACCTTTCAAATGGCAGCTTCATTGTTGCAACCTTTCGTAGGGCTCTATACCGATAAAAAACCTCAGCCTTATTCTCTTGCAATAGGGATGGGCTTTACCCTAACCGGATTAATTACCCTGTCGCAGTCGCAAAATTTTTACACCATACTCATGTCTGTGGCACTGATTGGAATAGGTTCATCTGTCTTTCATCCCGAAGCCTCCCGAATGGCACACGCTGCATCAGGCGGTAAGAGAGGCCTTGCCCAATCTGTTTTCCAATTGGGTGGCAATGCCGGAAGTTCATTAGGTCCGCTTCTGGCCGCCTGGATAATTGTTCCATATGGTCAGTTTAGCGTGGTGTGGTTTTCATTTATTGCACTATTGGCCATCGTCATCTTAACTTTTGTCGGGAACTGGTACAAGGGCTTTATTTTAGCAAGAGCGAAAACGGTTAATGCCCAAATTGTAATAAATCAGTTCTCCCGCAGGAAAGTGATATTCTCCGTATGTATATTGCTGTTGCTGATTTTCTCCAAATACTTTTATATGGCGAGTTTAACCAGCTACTTTACTTTTTATCTGATTAATAAGTTTCACGTATCTGTTCAAACTTCTCAGGTTTACCTTTTCGTATTTTTATTCTCTGTTGCCGCCGGAACCTTATTAGGCGGGCCAATAGGGGATAAGATTGGCAGGAAATATGTGATCTGGGCTTCAATTCTCGGTACAGCACCTTTCGCACTGTTACTGCCCCATGCCAGTTTGTTCTGGATTGGTGTTTTGATTGTTCCCATCGGAATGATTCTCGCCTCTGCTTTCTCAGCTATTCTGGTGTATGCCCAGGAGCTTATTCCAGGTAAGGTTGGACTGGTAGCAGGATTGTTTTTCGGTTTCGCTTTTGGAATGGGCGGAATAGGATCGGCACTGTTGGGTAAACTTGCCGATGCAAAAGGAATAAATTATGTGTTCAGCATCTGTGCTTTTCTACCCCTGATCGGACTGCTTACCGGCTTCCTGCCTAATATCGAAACAAAGAAGAAATAAAAAAAAATCCCGTAGATGATCATCTACGGGATTTTTTATCGGATCGGCCAGCTCTAATCTTGCTTCTGATTGATGAACACAAAATTGTGATCGAACATATCGAGTTTAATTTTACTCTCTTTGTCTACTTTACCTACCAGTATTTCCTTAGATAATTCGTTCAAGATTCTCTTCTGGATCACCCTTTTCAATGGTCTGGCCCCAAACTGCGGATCATAACCCAATTGCGCCAGCCAGTCTAAAGCTTCCTCACTGGCATCCATTTCGATGCCCATCTCTGCAAGGGTATGCTGAACCTGTTTGAATTGTAAAGCAACAATGTCCCTGATTTCGCTGCGGTTTAACGGTGTAAACATAATCAGTTCATCAATACGGTTCAAAAACTCTGGACGAATGGTTTGTTTGAGTACTTCAAACAATTCGTTTTTAGTTTTGGCAATCACCTCATCGCGGTTTTCATCGCTTAAATCCTTGAAGTTATCCTGAATCAGGTGCGCACCAATGTTTGAGGTCATGATGATAATCGTGTTCTTAAAGTTTACCGTCCTCCCTTTATTATCGGTCAGGCGGCCATCGTCCAATACCTGTAACAGGATGTTAAATACATCTGGATGCGCTTTTTCAATTTCATCAAGCAATACAACTGAATAGGGTTTACGTCTCACTGCTTCAGTTAATTGTCCGCCTTCATCATAACCAACATATCCCGGGGGCGCTCCAATCAGGCGGGAAACAGCATGACGCTCCTGATATTCACTCATATCAATACGCGTTAAAGCATTTTCATCGTTGAATAGAAATTCTGCAAGTGCCTTTGCCAGCTCTGTTTTACCCACACCAGTAGTTCCCAGAAAAATAAATGATCCGATTGGCTTCCGCTTATCCTGTAATCCTGCACGCGAGCGGCGTATCGCATCAGAAATAGCCTCAATGGCCTCATCCTGTCCAGCTACCCTTTGATGTAATTCCGCTTCCAGGTTCAATAATTTCTCCCGTTCACTGGCAATCAGCTTGGTAACGGGTATTCCCGTCCACCTGCCTACAACGCCAGCAATATCATCGGCAGTAACTTCTTCTTTCAGCATGCGGCTATCCGTTTGCTGACTCTCCAGATCTGCTTTCAACTTGGAAACCTGATCCTGCGCTTCTTTTATTTTACCATAACGGATTTCGGCAACTTTACCATAGTCTCCTGCGCGCTCTGCCTGCTCTGCCTCCAGCTTGTAGTGCTCAATAGCTTCCAGTTGGTTATTCACAGCATCTACCAGGTCTTTTTCACCCTGCCACTTCGCTTTGAATTCATCACGCTCTGCTGATAAATTGGCAATCTCCTCTGATAGATCTTTTACTTTTTTATCATCTTTTTCGCGTTTTATAGCCTCACGTTCGATTTCCAGACGCATAATTTCTCTGTCTAAAGCATCTACGTGCTCCGGTACGCTATCCATTTCCATGCGCAGCTTTGATGCAGCCTCGTCCATTAAGTCGATTGCCTTATCAGGAAGAAAACGATCAGCGATATACCGTTGGCTCATTTCAACTGCCGCTATTATCGCCTCGTCTTTAATCCTTACTTTATGGTGCGTTTCATAACGCTCTTTTAAACCCCGAAGAATAGAAATGGCATCCTGCGTATCTGGTTCCTCTACCATCACCTTTTGGAAACGGCGTTCCAATGCTTTATCTTTTTCCAGGTATTTTTGGTACTCATCAAGAGTAGTAGCGCCGATGGCTCTCAACTCGCCGCGTGCCAATGCAGGTTTGAGGATGTTAGCTGCATCCATCGCGCCTTCACCGCCGCCGGCACCAACTAAGGTATGAATCTCATCGATAAACAATACGATGTCGCCATCACTTTGTGTCACTTCTTTCACAACTGCTTTTAAGCGTTCCTCAAATTCGCCCTTATACTTTGCTCCGGCAATTAAGGAACCCATATCCAGTGAGAAAACAGTTTTGCTTTTCAGGTTTTCTGGTACATCACCCTTAATGATCCGGAAGGCAATTCCTTCAGCAATAGCAGTTTTACCAACACCTGGCTCGCCAATCAGAATAGGGTTATTCTTTGTTCTGCGTGACAGAATCTGGATTACACGACGAATCTCCTCGTCACGGCCAATCACGGGATCTAACTTTCCACTCTCCGCGTATTCGTTCAGGTTTCGTGCATACTTGCTTAATGCCTGATAGGTCGCTTCCGCATTCTGATCAGTTACACGGCTATCGCCACGCAATTCAGTAATTGCTTTTTTAAGGTCTTTTTCATTTACACCTTGTTCTTTCAACAGTTTTGATGTGCTGTCATTAATAGCAAGTATGCCTAATAGTAAGTGTTCTACAGATACAAACTCATCCTTAAAATCCTTTAAAAAAGTCTGGGCTTTTTGTAAAACACTATTGGTATTTGATGACAGATAGACATTACTTCCACTTACTTTCGGGAACCTGCCAATCTCAGCATCTAAGTTTTGATTTAACGAATTCAGATTAACGTTTAATTTCTTCAATACATACGAAACCACGTTTTCATCAACAGTAAGCAGGCCTTTTAAAAGGTGTGCTGTCTCAATAGCCTGTTGCTGATTGCCCTGGGCTATTTCAGAAGCCTGTTGAATCGCTTCCTGGGCTTTTATTGTAAAATTGTTGAAGTTCATATATTCGTTTTAATCAAAACCAGTGCCACAGCTATTTTGGTTTTTCAATCGGAAATTTTGTCGGTATGATGCTATTTTTAATGACTAAATTGCTGATATATAATGTTTTGTGCTGAAATTTTGTCGTTATTAATTTAGGTAAACCCCGCAGTTTCCATCTTCTGCAGGGTTTACCAAAAAAAACTATTTCCGTAAATGCTCAATTACATACTTTCCTGCCGAAAGTTCGATTTTATTCGGGCTGGTTTTCCCATTCACCTTGATCTCCATATTGCGAACAACAGGTAATTCCATACTTGCTGTAGAGTTGGGCGGGATTACAATTTCATACCTCACACCATTTACAGTCTTTTTCCAGCCACTGATAATTTTTCCATAAGGACCAATATGGCTGGCCTCGAAAGCATCCAGTCCCTCCATTACATGGGGATCCAGAATTACATGTTTAAAGCCCGGTTGTTTTTCATCAGGTTTGATTCCACCGGGAGACTTATACAACCAGGCACCGATCTCTCCGAACATGATATGGTTCATCGAGATATCTGATTTTGCATCAATAGGCCAGTTTTCGTACAAGGTTGTGGCACCGTTTTCCATCCACCAGCCCCAGCTTGGGTAAGTTTTCTGCGCGGCAACTTTGTAAGCCCAGTTGCTGTAACCATTTTCGCTAAGCGCATTTAAAATTGCTTTAGTACCCAGCAAACCTACATCCAGATGAAAGCCATCTGCTTCCACCCGTTTAGCCAGGTTTTCAGCAACCAGTGCAACAGATTCCTGAGGTACAATTTTCCAATATAACGGAACACTCATATCGGTCTGGATCCCCGAGCCATAAATGCCTTTCTCCTTGTTTAAGTATTTGGCATTAAAAGCATCTTTTATTTTTTTTGCCAGCTCGGTGTACTTTCTATAATCTTCATCCTTATTCAGAATTCTAGCAGCCTTGGCCAGAATTACTACATCCGCATAGTAATAGCAAGTTGAGGTCAGTTCTACAGGAGATTTGGATTTTACAGGTATCCAGTCGCCCAGTCCCCATGTTGTTAAGCCACTTGGATAGGTTTCATCAATGTGGTTAACGTATTTTCTGATGTTGTCATAGCAATCTGCCAGCAGTTTCTTGTCGCCATAAAACAAATAAACGTTCCATGGAATAATGGCTATTGTACTGGTCCAGTCCGGACCATTGCCCCATTCGTATCCCCAGCCATCCGTAGGAATAATGGAGGGAAGAACACCATTCGGCTGTTGTTCATCACGATGATCGGCAAGCCATTTCTCATAAATTGTAATACCATCAAATCCATACAAGCCTGTTTCTATAGCAATTTGTGCATCGCCTGTCCAGCCATTCTTTTCCCGCTGCGGGCAGTCGGTAGGGTAACCGAAAAGATTGGATAAGTATGAGTTATTGGTCGCGTAATAAATTTTGTTGATCACCGGATCCGATGATTTTACGTCACCCGTTGCCGGAACATCGCTATGCATAAAGTAGCCAACCAGGTCTTCTTTTTTCAATTCAACCGGAACAGAAGTCGTTACTTCAACATATTGAAATCCTTTATAGTTAAAATGCGGCATAAAACTTTGCCGGCCTTTTCCGTTTAATATCAGGATATCGGTTTGAAAGGGATCGGTATTATCTGTGGGCCGATAATGAGCATCGATATTTGAAATATCAAGCCTGCCGTTTGCATATAAACGTTCTCCATGTTTTAAACGAACGATAGTGCCATTCGGACCACCGATACTGATTTTACTCACCCCTGAAATATTTCTTCCTAAATCGAAAAGGTAAGTGGTATCATTTATTTTTTTAAGTGTTTTCGTGCTGATCTCCTCAACATTACGGATAGGGTGTAGCGCCTGGGCTACAATGTTTCTGGATGGGGCTGAACGGATCATGACTTCTTTCCAGTCTTTGTCATCAAAATCTGTTGTATTCCATCCCTGCTTTTCCATTCTGGCATCGTAATGTTCAGCAGTATAAATGCTGTTAAATACAATCGGACTTAAAGCGGTTTTCCAGTCCTTGCCTGATTTGATGGTTTCTATAGTACCGTCTTCGTAAGTAATGCGGACATCCAGGCAAAATGCCGGACGGTTACGCCAGGGTGCCCTGTCAAAATACCATACCGCGGTTGACTGGTGGTTGTACCATCCGTTCCCCAGCAGGACGCCAATGGCATTTTTCCCCTGTTTGATTGCATTGGTCACATCATAAGTCACATACAATGTTCTCCTGTCGAAACGAGTATACATGGGGTCCATACGGTGATTACCTATTTTATTTCCATTGATGGAAAGTTCATATAGTCCTGCTGCCGCAATGTATGCTCTTGCCGACTTAACTTTTTTGTCCGTGCTGAACGTTTTCCTGAAATAGGGGGCAGGTTTGAGTTTAATATTCTCATTGTCGGAAATCCATGCCCCTTGCCAGTTGCCCATATTCATCATTCCTGTTTCAAAGCTGGCAATTTTACCAAATTTCTTCTTGTTTCCGTTGAGTACATCTACCCGCCAGTAGTATTTGGTAAAAGGTTTTAGTAGATTACCCGAAAAAGTAGTGAGGTTGGCATCTGATTTATACCAGCCCGAATTCCACACCAACGATTTTTCTTTCACCAGTAAGGCAGAATCGGTATCAACCAGAATGCGGTAAGCGGATTGTTTCGCCCCATTACTTTCATCATCCATCTGCCAGGTAAAACGCGGATTGGGTGTGTCCAGCCCGGCAGGATTAACCAGGTATTCCGTTTTAAGCGCTGTTAAAGATTGCGCATTTGCATTTGAAAAATAAAAAATGGTAAATATTAATGTTGGAATCTGAATATAATTAAATCTCATAGTGCAATGGTTATCAAAAACTAAGGTATTAAAATAAAACGCCGCTAAATAAGTATCAACGATATTTTTACGCATAAAAAAAGCATCGGCCGCTTTAGTGCAGATGCTTTGATGTATTGAAGTTTCATTAACCGGTAAATCATTACCCATTAATTTTTCTTCTATCCTAGTATTTCTTTTAGTTTCTCTGTCTGATGATCAACCAGCTTTTGCAATGGTCCGGATGCCAGCATTTTCATCATCATATTTAAATCGGCAGATATGATGTGTTTTGCTATTGTTGTGCCATTTCCGTTATCGGCAAGCGTCCATTTCAGTTCAACATCAAATGGTGCTTTTTCAGATGGGATTGCTGTTAGCTCCTGGTTTTCGACGCGGCTGGAGATTTTGATTGCCAGTTTTGCCATGTTTTGAATGGTGAAACGCGCATCGTCTTCTGTAGATTCCCAGTTGTAGATATTTTCAGGCATCAGTTGCTGATGGTTGTTCATGTTTGATAAGAAAGCATAAACCTCAGCAACGGGCTTATTAATTTCTACAGCGCTCTCAATGATTGTCATTATATGTGTTAGGTTGATTTAAAAAGTCGGGCTTATGATTCAGAACTGGTTACCTGACCCCATTCCGATGGGTTTAATCGCCATTTGCCTAATAGTTCCATGTCGCTTTTAGCAATGATGCTGTGCTCAGCAGCATAGTCAATTAAAGCACCATAATTTGATAAAGTTAAATACCTGCATTTCGCAGCAGAAAAGTTCTCGTCTGCTTTTTCGAAGCCGTATGTAAAAATTGCAGCTAAACCAGCTACAGATAGTCCTGCTGCCCGTAATGCGTCTACCGCTTGTAAACTGCTCTTCCCGGTAGAAATTAAGTCTTCAATTACAACTACACGTTGTCCTTCAACCACTTCGCCTTCAATTAAGCTGCCAGTGCCATGTTCTTTAGCTTTTGATCTTACATAAATAAAAGGTAAACCTAATTCCTGTGCCACTAAAACGCCTTGAGGAATTCCCGCAGTAGCAACTCCAGCAATCACATCAACTGAACCAAACTCTTCCTGAATGGCCTGTGCAAGTTTCTGACGGATGTAAGTTCTAACCTGAGGATGGGAAAGGGTAATGCGGTTATCGCAATAAATTGGCGACTTCCAACCAGATGCCCAAGTAAAAGGATTATTAGGTTGTAATTTAATTGCCTTTATTTGTAATAAAAATTCCGCTACCTTTAATTCAATATCACTTTTATTATACATGGCCCAAAAATACAGAATTTATATTAACGATAACACCCTCTTTATATCAGATGTTTTGCCTGAACAAAAAGAAAAAATTCAACAGCTTGAATTTCAGGATTTTGATTTGCATACATTTTACAAAAAATTGAAAAACGGGTCTAAAAAAAGCTACATTTTTCTCACTAAGAATCCACAGGAAACCTTTAGAAAGCTTAAAAAGAACTGTGAAATTATCAAGGCAGCAGGCGGCCTGGTGGAGAGTGTAAATGGTAATTATCTCTTTATTTTCAGAAATAAAAAGTGGGATTTACCTAAAGGGAAACTCGAAGAGGGTGAAAACATGAAGGAAACTGCTGTTCGCGAAGTGGAAGAAGAATGTGGTATTAAGGTAGCCAGACGTGAGGAGAAACTTTGCAAAACCTATCACGTATATCCGATCGGTTCAAAAATGGTGATTAAGAAAACCAACTGGTACAAGATGAAAGTTAAAGGTGAGCCCAAACTGGTGCCCCAAAAAGAAGAAGGAATTGACCAGGCCGTTTGGTTAGATAGAAATCACATTGGTCCGGTGGTGAAAAACACCTTTCCGTCGATTATGGACGTGTTAAGGGCTGGAGGTATATTATAGCTGAAGCAATATAATAACCGGTCGTTTAGCTGATGCTTCGGCCGGTTTATAAGAATTTTAAGGCTTCTTGCGGTACAAAAGGACTTACATCGCCATGGTTTCTCAAAATATCACGAACTATGGTCGAGCTGATTGCCGAATATTCAGGTTTACTTAACAGCAGTATCGTCTCCACTTCCGGCATCATGGTTTGATTAATCTGAGCAATTGCCCTTTCATATTCAAAATCAGCAGCAGAGCGGATACCCCTCACCATGTAAGTAGCGTTAATCTTTCTGCAAAAATCGACAGTCAGCCCTTCGTAAGTTTGTACACCAATGTTCTCGTAACCTTTAAAAACGGTTTCTAAGATCTGCAGGCGCTGTTCTGCTGTCAGGAAGTTTTGCTTCGAACTGTTCAATCCAATACCAATTATAATTTTATCAAAAAGGGGAGTGGCACGCTGCAGAATATTTACATGTGCAATGGTGATCGGATCAAATGAACCTGGAAATAACGCTATTTTCATCAGTTATTAGGAATATTTCAAATATAAAAAAATCTCAAAAAGATTTTGCAGATTCGCCGGTATCCGGATTTGTTTCGGCAATAGCGATCTGCGTTAAAAATTAAACGTATTCAAAAAAACTAAATGATGAATTGCCATACTTACGTGTTTCTGTGTAACCAGGCTGGCTATTCAGTTTCATGTTGCTCTGATGTTCCACCACCAGTAATCCATCAGGTTTTAGTAAGCCCTGCTCTTTCACCATCACTGGAATCTGCGGAATGTTTGGCATATTATAAGGAGGGTCGGCAAAAATCAGGTCATAATTGCCAGTCATCTGCTTAAGCAATTTAAAAACATCACCTTTACGAACTTCTATCTGGTCGAACCCGTGTTTTTGTGCAGTGGTTTTTACCCAGTTCACACAACCATAATCCAGGTCTACCGCTACAATCTTTTCGGCCTGGCGCGAAGCAAATTCAAACGTCAGGTTGCCCGTTCCACAGAATAAATCGAGAACGGTGCAGGTTTCAAAATCAAACCGATTATTCAGGATATTAAACAGGGCCTCTTTAGCCATATCGGTTGTAGGGCGGACCGGCAGATTTGCCGGCGGTTGCAAACGGATGCCTTTTAATGTACCTCCAATTATTCGCATAAATCCAAAGCCAGTAATCCGCTGAAATAATGTTTTGGCATATCAGCTAATAGCTCGCTGTTTTTTGTGCCCGCGGGTAAAAAGAAATATAGGTTATTAAAGTATTTCAAAAGCGTATTATAATATTCATCATCCTCATTGATAATTCCCTGAAGGTATACCAGCGTAATTTCAGATAAGCCCAACTGCTCTATGATCAGCAACAAGAAGTAATTAAATTCCTCAGGGCTTTCCGATTCGTAGTGGTTCTGGAAATGTATTTTTCCACCTTTTATGAATAATACATTAAATGAATTGGCGGTAAAATCAATCACCAAACCATCTTCCGAAATATGTTTGTGGAGGGCCAGTAACGGTGATGATTGCGGATAAATCGCCGTATTTTCAGGAAGCGTGTTTTCTATCTTTTGATTCAATGAATAAATCGTGTGGAAGCCCAGCTCAGCATGCGGTATGGTGTGCAGTTCTTTGTCAGTTCCCAAAAACTTAGAATAAACCGAAATATTTTTGGCGTCAAACCATTCGTCAGGTACAAAAATGAAGTTTGAGGTATGAACGGCTGCTTTTACCTTAAGATACTTTCCGGATAAGAACTGATCGGTTTCGAAAGCGGTTTTCAGATCCTGTTCAAGATTAGTACAGCCTTGTTTATCAAAAATTAAATTAATCTCTTCCGAATCCTTGTTAAGCACTGCGTAAGAAAAGCTGTCATTTGTTATTTTTAATAATAAATGACAGTTGTCTGTTGCGTCAGCTTTAAAATCCGGATCGACTAATAAAAGGCTGTTGTTACTCATTGAAGCAAAAATAGCGTTTTTTAAGAATTAACCGCCACTCTAAATTAACAAAAGAAATAAACGGGAGGTAGGAGGGAGATTTTTACCAAAATCAAACCTTTCGCTTAACTGAAAATTAAAATAATCCGCTTAAATTCGAAACATGAGTTACAAGCCTACCTACAAAGCTGCAAACACTGTTTCGGCTAAAATTGAGCAACATTTTATTAAGCTACACGCAAATGCAGCGGCACAAGGTGAGGTAGATTTGGCCACTCAACCCGATAAACATACTATTGAAGCACTCATCGACGTTGCGTTTTGGAGTAGCCTGCGCAAAGAAGAGGGGCACTCACCCCGCATTTCTGTCGCATTTTTACCGCCTTCACAAACTTCGAAGCCTTTGAAATTTGCCCGGCCATTGCCCTTGAATGCAAATACGCTTACCAAAATTGCGCCTGGTGTGGAGCGATCAGGAATCCATCTCGGCGTTTGGGAAGAAGATGGAGAGCTCTATATCTGGGGAACCACTTTAAACATTCCAAATTTTTGCTTTGTTGTAGATGTGTCTGAACCCGGACTCATTGTAATTAAACACAGAAGGATTTACGGCATTGGAAAATATACCAACGTTGCCGTGCTAAAGGGAGAACAGATCAGGATTGTTGATGATACCTCCTGCACCAACCGCGATTGTCCGCCTATTTTAAAGGCACTCCTGGATTTAACAGTTCTGGCCAGCTGGAACGACCCGATCAACATATTGATTCAGTTCTCGGTATCGATGCGCAGCCACGGACGAGGCGGGGCACTGCTTATCGTTCCGAAAGGCGATGTTAAATGGGAAGATTCCATCATTCACCCTATCCAGTATCTGGTTGAACCACCGTTTTGCGGACTAGCCAACCTTGCCAAACAAAGTGGCAATCAAACAGAGATTTTTTCACAAGGTGCTTTGCGCCGGGAAGTTGAGCACCTTGCCGGATTGACGGCTGTTGACGGGGCAACCATCATCAATGAGGACTTTGAATTGGTAGCCTTTGGCGCCAAAATCGGCAGGGCAAAAGGTAAACCAACGGTAGAGCAAATCGCGTTCTCCGAACCAATTGTTGGTGGTGAAGATAAAATCCTTTATCCGGGGCAGCTCGGTGGTACCAGGCACTTCTCGGTGGCACAGTTTGTAAACGACCAGCCCCAGGCCATAGGTTTGGTGGCCTCCCAGGATGGTCACTTCACCATTTTCAGCTGGAGTAAACAGCAGAATATGGTAATGGCGCACCGAATAGAAACGTTGCTATTGTAACCAGGATTTAAACAAAACAGATGTACACAGATAAAAGTCAACTTATTGCAGATGCTTACGAACATAAACCCACCAAAGAACAGTTGCTTTTTTGCGAGCGCATGTCGAGGTTTTTGCAGGATGAAGACGAGCACCGTTGTTTTGTATTAAAAGGTTATGCCGGTACTGGTAAAACCACCTCGGTGGCAGCATTGGTAAAGGTATTGCTGAAGTTTAATCTACGAAGTGAACTACTCGCGCCAACTGGTCGAGCGGCAAAAGTAATGAGCCAGTATGCCAATAGGAAAGGCTTAACTATTCATAAACGGATTTACAGGAAAAGATCAGCAGCCTCACCCGAAATGCAGTTTCAGCTTGCCCCAAACTTATCAGAAAATACGCTCTTTATCATTGATGAGGCTTCTATGATTTCTGATGAATACAATGAAACAGGCTCGTCAATATTAATGGATCTGCTGGAGTTCGTGTACAATACTAAAAATTGTTTGCTGCTTTTTGTAGGCGACACAGCCCAGCTGCCGCCGGTAGGTAGCCTGGATAGCCCGGCACTTAATGAGCAATATTTAAAAGATAAGTTCTCACTCAGCATCACCTCGGTAGAATTGAAGGAAGTTGTCCGTCAGGAAAAGAAATCGGGGATTTTGGCCAATGCAACCATGTTAAGAAACCAGATTATTAAAAATCCTGAACACCCGTTACCTAAATTCCTCACAAAAAACTATACTGATATCTACAACATGGCCGGTGCCAGGCTGGTTGAAGGATTGGAATATGCTTACCGGAAATTTGGAATTGAAAATACACTGGTAGTTTGTCGCTCCAATAAATCTGCCAATATTTACAATCAGCAAATCAGATCAAGGTTGCTGTACCGGGAAGAAGAACTTACCGGTGGAGATCAGATTATGGTTGTAAGAAATAACTATTTTTGGCTCCCCGAAAATGAAGAAACCGCATTCATTGCCAATGGTGATATGGCAAAGGTAATCAGGGTGCGCAGGGAAGAAGAACGTTATGGTTTTCGATTCGCTGATGCCACCCTGGAGTTTCTGGATTTTCCGGCTGCAGGACAAATCAGCTGCAAAGTAATGCTGGATACCCTGAGCCTGGAATCGGCCAATCTGCCTTATGACCAGAATAAAAAGCTTTTCGAAGGACTGAACCAGGATTACGAACATATTTCCAATAAGCGGGAAAGGATGCTTGCCATTAAACAAGATCCTTTCTTTAATGCTTTGCAGATTAAGTTTGCTTATGCAGTAACCTGCCATAAAGCACAGGGCGGTCAATGGGATGCCGTTTTTACAGATCAGGGTTACCTCACAGAAGAGATGATTGACCTTGACTTTCTAAGATGGCTTTATACTGCGGTAACCAGGGCAAAAAAAGAATTATATTTAGTAAACTTTGCTCCACAGCTTTTTTCGAAAACGGCACAGGAAGATTACTTTTAGCAGGAGTCTATGCTTTACAGTTCCAGATACTTAACCGGAACTAAATTTTAGGTTATCTGTTGATCGATCGTTGATTGCAGTATATCGGTACAGGTCCATAGCAGATGGAAGGATCGATTAAAATCATTGTGAATGAGTTTATTTACCCTTTGTTCACCGATTGTCTAAGGAGATAAGTCGGAACTTCGAACTCTTTATACCAGAAACCAATTTGGTCACCACTGTTTTTCTAAAAATAAATCTAAATTGCCTGTATGAATATCGAATTCAATAAAAACGAAGACGTCAATAAGCAATTGGTTTACGAGTTAAAAACTAAGCTGAAAAAGATTTATCAAGGGGGTGGCGAAAAAAATGCCGCTAAGCAGAAGGAAAAAGGCAAACTACTTGCTCGCGAACGGATTGCTTACCTGATCGATAAGGATTCAAACTTTCTGGAGGTAGGGGCTTTCACCGCCGACGGAATGTATGCCGAGCAGGGTGGTTGTCCCTCTGCTGGTGTGGTTTGTGGTATTGGCTACGTAAGTGGCCGGCAGTGTATGATTGTCGCCAATGATGCTACCGTGAAAGCAGGGGCCTGGTTTCCTATGACTGCCAAAAAGAATCTTCGTGCGCAGGAAATAGCGATGGAAAACCGGTTGCCTGTCATCTATCTGGTGGACAGTGCCGGTGTTTACCTGCCCATGCAGGATGAGATTTTTCCCGACAAAGAACACTTTGGAAGAATGTTTCGAAACAATGCCATCATGTCGGCCGAAGGGATTGTTCAGATCTCCGCCATCATGGGGGCCTGTGTTGCGGGTGGCGCCTACCTGCCAATTATGAGCGATGAAGCCATGATTGTGGATAAAACGGGCTCGGTGTTCCTAGCCGGCTCATACCTGGTTAAATCTGCCATTGGCGAGGATGTAGATAACGAAACGTTAGGGGGTGCAACTACCCATTGCGAAATATCAGGAGTCACCGACTATAAGCATCCCAATGACCAGGCATGTCTCGATAGCATCCGCAACATCATGAGCATGCTCGGATCGCCACAAGTTGCCGGATTCGATCGGATTAAACCGCTAAAGCCCAAACACAATGAAGAAGAGCTTTATGGCATTATACCCGATAGCAGAGATAAACCTTACGAAGTAATGGAGGTGATTAACCGCCTGATTGATGGTTCGGAATTTGAAGAATATAAGCAGGGCTATGGACAAAGCATTGTTTGCGGCTTAGGGCGTATAGATGGCTGGGCAGTAGGCATTGTGGCCAATCAGCGAACAGTGGTGAAATCCAAAAAAGGGGAAATGCAGTTTGGTGGCGTCATCTATTCGGATAGCGCCGATAAGGCAGCGCGGTTCATTATGAACTGTAATCAGAAGAAAATTCCGCTGGTATTTCTCCAGGACGTAACGGGTTTTATGGTCGGAAGTCGTTCCGAACATGGCGGAATCATCAAAGACGGCGCTAAAATGGTGAATGCCGTAGCCAATTCTGTGGTACCCAAATTTACCATCGTAATGGGTAATTCTTATGGAGCAGGCAACTATGCCATGTGTGGAAAGGCCTACGATCCACGTTTGATTTATGCCTGGCCTACAGCAAAAATTGCCGTGATGGGGGGTGCACAGGCTGCCAAAACTTTACTCCAAATTCAGGAAGCTTCGTTGAAATCGAAGGGAGAGGAGATTTCCGCAGAGAAAGAGGCAGAACTATTAAAAGAAATTACAGATAAATATAATAGCCAGACTACCCCATATTATGCTGCTTCAAGACTTTGGGTCGACGGTATCATCGATCCTCTGGAAACCCGTAAAGTAATTTCCATGGGAATTGAAGCTGCCAATCAATCTCCGGTTACCAGAAAGTTCAATGTCGGAATGATACAAACATAAGCTTCCTTCGCTATGGCCTCACTTGTTAATAAGTAAACTATGTTGACAATGTACTCTTGTTAACAATCGTTTAATCCACTAAATTTGAGCCATAATTAATGAATTTCAAACACACAATATAATGTCACAAGAAAACGAACACGTACAGTGTTTAATCATAGGTTCTGGTCCTGCAGGATATACCGCTGCCATTTATGCAGCAAGAGCTGATTTAAAACCAATCATGTATACCGGTATGCAAGCTGGTGGCCAGTTAACGCAAACTACCGACGTAGAAAATTTTCCTGGTTATCCTCAGGGAATTATGGGTCCTGAAATGATGGAAGACTTCCGTAAACAAGCTGAGCGTTTTGGAACTGATATCCGTTTTGGTTATGTGAGTTCGGTAGATTTTTCTGCTGCACCGCATAAAGTTGTGGTTGATGAAATTAAAACCATTACTGCCGATACTGTGATTATTGCTACAGGAGCCACTGCAAAATGGCTGGGCTTGCCTAGCGAGCAACTTTACAATGGATTTGGTGTTTCTGCCTGTGCCGTATGCGATGGGTTTTTCTTCAAAGGACAGGACGTTGCCATTGTAGGTGCTGGTGATACTGCTGCAGAAGAGGCTACCTATCTGGCTAAACTTTGTAAAACAGTTCACTTATTGGTTCGCCGTGATGAGTTCAGGGCTTCAAAAGCCATGGTAAGCCGCGTGTTGGCTACTCCAAACATCGTTGTACATTACAATACTGAAACACAGGAAATCCTGGGCAATGGAAAAAACGTAACTGCCGTTAAGGTACTGGATAATAAAACCAACATCACTTCCGAAATTCCGGTAGAGGGTTTCTTCGTGGCCATTGGTCATAAACCAAATACTGATATTTTTAAAGGTCAGCTGGATATGGATGAAACAGGTTATCTGTTAACCAAGCCAGGTTCAAGCTTAACTAATATTGAAGGCGTATTTGCCTGTGGTGATGTTCAGGACATGTATTACCGTCAGGCAGTGACTGCTGCTGGTTCCGGTTGTATGGCTGCTTTAGATGCCGAAAGATACCTGGCCGCAAAAGAGCATCCGGTAGAAGCTTAATCTTAGCGCCTTAAAAAGTCAAAAGGAGAATTCAGAAATGGTTTCTCCTTTTTTTTGTTCGATTGTATGATCTTTGCATTGGTGGTTGATTTAAATAATACTTTTTGTGCGCTACAAGAGACAGGAAATGCCTTTGCGTGCTGTGAACAGGCGTTTGATAGGTTTTGTAACAAAAATGTGCTCTTTAATATCTTCACATATTCTATATCTTGGTTGTTTAAAACAAAACCTAATAATAAAACCAATCATGAACAAAGCATTATCGATTTTTATTGGAGTGTTAATCAGTACCAGTGCCTTTGCGCAGGGCGATCCCAATCTGGGGATTATTCCGGCACCAGTATCCATCACCCGGGCTAGCGGAAACTTTACATTAGATAAAACAACTGTTTTGGTTAATCAAAGTATTGATGGCACCAAAATGGCTGATTTACTAAACGCCTTTATCGTAACAAAAGCCGGTTTCGCACTCAGAGAGGCGAAGGTAACTGATCCTAGTCAGAAAACTATTGTATTGACCTCGTTTGGAGCCGATAAATTGCCTGCTGAAGGCTACACTATTAAAGTTACGGCAAATCAGTTTGTGATTACCGGTAAAGGCGCAGGACTTTTTTATGGCGTTCAGTCGGCTATGCAAATGATGCCTGATAAAGTAGCAGATAAAATTACCATACCTGCAGTAACCATTAATGATTATCCCCGTTTCGGCTACCGTGGAACCATGCTTGATGTTTGCCGCCATTTCTTCCCGATCTCTTTCATAAAAAAATATATCGACCAGCTGGCCTACTATAAAATTAATACCTTTCACTGGCACTTAACCGATGATCAGGGATGGCGTCTGGAAATAAAAAAATATCCAAAATTAACCACGGTTGGTTCCTCAAGAAATGGTTCAATTATTGGTAATTATCCGGGTAATGGAAATTACTTAAGAGAAGTTAAAGGTTTTTATACGCAGGAGCAGGCTAAAGAAATCGTTAAATATGCAGCAGACCGTTACATTACGGTTATCCCTGAAATTGAACTTCCGGGCCATGCATCGGCAGCCATTGCAGCCTACCCTGAATTGAGTTGTTTTCCTGATCGTGATACTTTTGTAAGCGATAAAACGCCATGGGCAGGCAGCAGAAAAGGTAAGCAGGTACAGCAAACCTGGGGTGTGTTCGATGATATCTTCGTGCCATCTGAAAATACCTTCACCATGTTAAACAATATTCTGGACGAAGTTATCGCTATTTTCCCTTCAAAATATATTCACATCGGTGGTGATGAGGCTCCGAAAACCTATTGGAAAGAATCACCTTTCTGCCAGGCTTTGATGAAAGAAAAAGGATTGAAAGACGAGCATGAACTACAAAGCTATTTCATTCAAACCATTGAGAAACATGTAAATGGAAAAGGACGATCCATTATCGGATGGGATGAGATTTTAGAGGGTGGTTTGGCACCGAATGCTACAGTAATGAGCTGGAGAGGTGAAGCCGGTGGTATTGCTGCAGCACAACAAAATCACGATGTAATCATGACACCAGGTTCAATGGGCTTGTATATCGATCATAAACAATCCAACTCTCCTGATGAACCTGTAACCATCGGTGGTTATGCACCTTACCAAAAGATTTATGCTTACGATCCGGTACCTCAGGTACTCACCCCCGATCAACGCAAATACATTAAAGGTGTGCAGGCCAATATGTGGACAGAATACATTAAAACCCCTGAGAAGGCAGAGAATCATGCTTTCCCACGCATACTGGCACTTGCTGAAATTGCCTGGAGCCCTGTAGAACGTAAAGACATTAAGAATTTCTCTGAAGAACGTTTGCCTGTACATCTGGCCCGTTTAGATAGAATGAATATTAATCTTTGGGTGCCAACACCAATCGGACAAAGCGACAAAACATTAAATGGTGGCGAGTTTACTATCGACCTGAAGGTACCAGTTAAAGGTGGAAAAATTTATTATTCTCTGGATGCTTCACGCCCTTCAGAAAACGCATTCCTCTACACAGCTCCTGTTAAAGTCAGCGTTCCTCAAGGAGAGAAAAGAGTGCTGAAAACCATTGTGATCGCACCAAGTGGAAGGAGAAGTGTAACAACTGAAACCATTCTGAATAACGGAGCAGCAGATGTTAAACCTGAAGCTAAGAAGTAAAATAAATTGCTTTAAATAGTTAAAATCATTATTTTGGGACAAACAAATACGCCCAAACAAAATGATCATTCCAAGAAATAAATTACAGCATCTTATGCTTATGGCAGGGATGCTGTTTTGTTTTGCATGTAACGAAGATAAACCAGCAGAAGTGAAAGCGGAAGTGCAAGTAGTACAAAAAAATCCCTTTAAGTTCTATAAAGATATTGAAGTAAAACCCGGACAAAATTTTGAGATTGTAAGCTGGGGCAAAGGGGTAGATTCTGTAGGTGGATACCAGATACTGATGTCGGATTCAATTAAAAACAACTACAAATCTGTGGCTGTGGAGCGAAAAGGGGTGATCAGTGATGCCTGGAATATGGATCTCGACAATGACGGGAACCCGGAGTTGTACATCCAGTTAATAAATAATGGAACGATGGCCGACCTTAACGTATTTGAATATGCAGGAGGGGGCTTCAACAAAATAAGTTTCCCTTCGCTGAGCTCGAGCCAGATAAAAGGATATAAAGGAAGCGATAATTTTTTTATTAAAAACGGCGATCTGTTCCGGTCGTTTCCGGTGAAGGATCCTGCAGATTCAACTAAAAGCATCATCAAAACTTACCAGTATAACCTGAGGGCTAATGGTTTTTCTGCCACTGAATTGAAAGACGATAGCGTAAAAGGTAAAAATTAAAATATCAGGACTAGTATTGAATGCACAGATATGGATCATAAAAATCAAAATTTCTCAGTTACCGATAGAATCAAAAGTTTTAAATACGCTTTCGGGGGCTTATGGTGTTTTATTAAAAACGACCATAATGGACGTGTACACCTCTTTGCTGCGCTATTGTCGATAGCCTTGTCCTGGTACCTCCACATCTCCGCACTGGAATGGATTGCTATCCTTCTGGTCATTATATTGGTTATCGCTGCTGAAATATTTAATTCCTCCATTGAAAAACTATCAGATGTAGTCTCTCCGGCATATCATCCTAAAATAAAGGTGGTTAAAGATCTGGCTGCTGCCGGTGTTTTGCTTATGGCTTTTCTGGCCATCGTTGTAGGAACGATTGTTTTTCTCCCTAAATTATTTTGCTGAATCGGCAAGGCTTGCCGCCCTTGATTCTTCAGTTTTATCCATAATAATCTGATTCCAGCGCGCCTGCATTTTATGATTACTCCCGTGCTCTGTTTCATCATCATAGTTGCGCTGCATCGTGTCGAAATAATTGCTGATTTCATTAGCAAGCTGAGAAATCTGAGCTTTGTAATTATTTACTGAATAGGTGCGGTTTTTAAGCACGCGTTCTGCCTCCATAAATAAGATATTCTGAATATCGGCATGTCCCTGCTCGTGGTGCAACAGATCAGCGCTTACCTGTGGATCTTTGATCTTATCCCACTTTACCCACGACCTTCCTTTATCCACACTCACTTCGTTTTTTAATTTAATGACTACCCTGTTTCGGTATACGGTAGATTCGTAGCTGTATTGCCAGGTCATGGAGGTAAGTGCGAAGAAAGGAGAACGGGCATCTGCTTTTCCCTTGAAATGAGTTTGCCAGTCTAGTTGAACGGGACCAGGGGTATCCTGTTTAAAACCAAACGTTAGTGGAATGATCAAACAAAAAAATAAAAGTGCAGTCAGCTTTTTCATCAGCATAAGGTTTCAGTATGTAGAAAAGCTAATGAAAAAACCGTGCCTAAATTACACGGGAGTGGAAATTTGATCGCTAAGCCGTTCAAACTTCTCAATAAGCAGTGCAATTCGTTCTTTCTCCCTTTTTATTACCGCTTTCCTTAAAATCGTTGAACAAAATAGAATCCATAGAAAGGTAAGTCCCACTGCAATTACTTTTTGAAATAAATTAAAGTACGCTAATATTTCGATGAAATAAAACATAAGGCCCAGCGAGAGTGCTACCGTATAAAACCAATACAAGGAATTATAAAGGCTGTAGCGATTCAGCTGGTATGTTTTCAAGTTATTCAGGTATTCATTGGGGTGAACGGTATAATCGTTCTTGGCTATCAGCCTGTGGTCACGGTAAAGAATCAGGGTATACACGCCAATGGCTATTAAGGTAATACTGATTCCTACGTGGGTAGTCCATGAGTCAAAGTGATAAAATGCCCACAATGCCGCAATCGCAATGAAGGATACCAGCATACCCAATAAGTTTAAGGTTGATTTAAACCTCAAACCATTCACTTCTTTTTTTGCCTGTTGCAGCATCTCATCAGCAGAAAACTTAACGTCTACCTCGTGCTTTTGCCACAACTCCTGTAATTGATCAAACGCTTGCATATTGGTTGTATAGTTCTGTTAATTTTTGTTTAATACGGTGAATTTTTACTCTAAGGTTGCCCTCGCTAATCCCCGAAATGTCGGCAATTTCGTGGTAGGGAAGTTCATCAAGAACCATGGTGATAATCAAACGGTCATTCTCCTCAAGCTTTGAAATGCATTTATAAAGTAGAGCCACCTGCTCATTTTTTTCTGAAAACTCTTCTATTTTGTTTTCAATGATATTGTCAGTCAGTTCATCTTTTGCCTGCCGTTTTTCCGATCGCAGATAAGTTAAACAGGTATTTACGGCAATTCTGTAGATCCAGGTAGAGATTAAAGATTTATTCCTAAACTTATCCAGATTCTGCCAAACCTTTAAAAAGGTTTCCTGTAACAGGTCGTTGGCAGCATCTGCATCGCCGGTGTATCCGTAGCACAGGTGAAAAATCTTCTTGGAATTAGAATCAAAAATCTGCTTAAATAACTTGTCTTTTTGCTCCATTTAGGTGGTTGTCGTTTTTTTTAGATAGAAGAGGCATCTCTTTGTTACAGAGAAACGGCAAATTAACATATTTTTTTCGGCCTGTTGACGATCAAAATTGCTTACCCCGCCTAAATATTGTAGTTTTACCAAATTAACGGAGCCACAAACTATTTTAATTCATGAAGAAAAACAAACTCACGCTTTTTATCTTTCTAGCGCTGATTGCTGGTATTGCATTGGGCTACATTCTAAATGTTAATTCTATTGATGTTTACAATCAAAATATTCTTAATGCAGATGCTAAAGTTAAAAGCATTGAAGTAAATATTGCCAAAACTACCGATACCACATCTGTGGTGTATTCCCAGCTTAAAGCAGAGCGAAAAGCCAATGCTAAAATCAAAAAAGAAAACGAGGATATCCGGGAAAAGAAGCTTGAATACTTTACGCTTTTGAGTGATATCTTCCTGCGTCTAATTAAAATGATTGTTGCGCCGCTCGTTTTTACAACCCTTGTAGTGGGTGTAGCAAAAGTTGGCGACATTAAAGCAGTAGGCCGTATAGGCGGTAAAACATTAGGATGGTTTATGGCCATGTCGCTCATGTCGCTGGTATTGGGGTTAATCCTGGTAAACCTTTTCGAACCGGGCAGGCACATGAAACTTACATTGCCCGATCAACTGGTTAATACAGGTATACAGAAAGCTGCCATGAGCGTGAAGGATTTCATTGCCCATGTATTTCCTAAAAGTATAGCTGAATCTATGGCTACCAATGAAATCCTGCAGATCGTAGTGTTCTCACTTTTCTTTGGTGTAGCTACCGCCGCAATAGGTGATCTTGGCCAGGTGGTCATCAAAGCTTTTGACGCCATTGCGCACGTAATTTTGAAGATGACGGGTTATGTGATGAACTTTGCACCATTGGCTGTTTTCGGTGCCATGACGGCAATTGTTGCCAAACAGGGTTTAAATGTGTTGAACACTTACGCCATCTTTATCGGTGAGTTTTATTTCGGCCTTGCCATTTTATGGTCGGTTTTGATTTTCTTAGGTTTCTTAATCCTGAAGAAACGCATTTTCCGTTTGGTGAGCGATATGAAAGAACCAGCCATACTGGCTTTTAGTACAGCCAGCAGCGAAGCGGCCTATCCGAAAACGATGATGCTTCTGGAGCGTTTTGGCTGTAAAGATAAAATTGTAAGTTTTGTACTCCCGTTAGGCTACTCTTTTAACCTCGACGGATCGATGATGTATATGACCTTTGCTTCTTTATTTATCGCACAGGCATATGGAATTCACCTGGGTTTTGAACAGCAAATTTCCATGCTGTTAATCTTGATGTTAACGAGTAAAGGAATTGCTGGTGTACCAAGAGCTTCTTTGGTGGTTATTGCTGGTACTATTGCCACTTTTAATATTCCTGAAGCAGGTTTAGCTTTGTTGATCGGTATAGATCCGTTATTGGATATGGGTCGTTCAGCTACAAATGTGGTAGGAAACAGCATTGCAACAGCGGTAGTAAGTAAGTGGGAGGGAGAACTTAAAGATGCGTAGTTTGCTTTCCAGGCAGGTGAATTATAGAAATATATGATTTTAGTATGTTTCGAAGCTCAAATAATTTTATCAGCTTTGCAGCATTAATTCACTTATTCAATAAATTACTCATTCACTCATTCAACAAACAATACCCGTGTCAAGTAGAGGAAAAAAAATATTCTTAGCCATTACCATCATCGTTCCGATGATTATTTACTGTTATATTTATTACAAGCCCATCATTCAGAATGCACCTTTTCGTAAAGACGATTTTGTATCGATGCAATTTAGGTATGGATTAAAAGATACTTTGGAAAATACGTATAACTCTGCTACGGGCGAATATCAGTATGTTAATAACAAAGATTCAGTCATCAGAAAAAAGGTTTTTTTAAAGGCTGATGATATTTTGTATATGCACAGAAAAGCCAATGAAATAGGGCTGTGGAATTTTCCTGATACTGTTGGTAAGAAGAGTGAAAAATCTAAAATGGTTCCTCGTTACGATATCACGTTCAACTATAAGAAAAAATCGAAACATGTGGTTATTTATGGTGATTTCGAAGGTAACCCAAAATTGCTTGATGCTGCGGTTGAGATGAGAAAGGTGGTTCAGGAAACATTGACCCTTGCAGAAAGGCGCTCAGCACCTCTTAAATAGACTTCAACGGGAATTAGATTCTCCTCTTTGATATACCGGCTTTAACATTTTTCTGGCTTCAGAATAAATGTTAGAGCCGTTCTTTTTTAGGGTTTTTTCGTATATTTACGATATATTCGTAATGATGGAAAAACTTACAATACAGGAAGAAGAAGCAATGCTGGCCGTTTGGCAGATTGGTAAAGGTTTTATTAAAGATTTTATGGATGCTATGCCAGAGCCAAAGCCACCCTACACTACGCTTGCCTCTACTGTTAAAAATCTTGAACGTAAAGGTTATCTGGTTAGTGAGCGTTTTGCCAATGCAAACCGGTACGGCGCTAAGGTAAAAGAGGCCGATTACAAGAAACGCTTTATGAGTGGTTTTGTAGATAACTATTTCAAAAGCTCCTATAAAGACCTCGTAGCATTTTTTGCGAAAGATAAAAAGATTAGTGCCGAAGAGCTAAAAGAGATCATCAACCTGATTGAGAATCCTGAAAAGTAAGTGTTATGCCACATTTATTTATCATTCTGCTTAAGATTAACCTGGTGCTGGTACTTTTTGCAACTGCCTACTACCTCGTATTAAGAAAACTAACCTTCTATGTCCTTAACCGGGCATTCCTCCTATTCGGTATCCTGTTTTCTACCTGCTATCCCTTTATTAACCTCACGGCGCTATTGAACGGGCAAAAAGGAATCCCTGAGTTTGTACCGGGATTAAACCAAAACGTCAGCGGACTTGTTCACATTACTCCGGTATCATTAATGTGGCAGCTAATCAGTCTAATTTTTTACTCAGGCGTGGTGTTTATGGGCATCAGGCTAGCCATTCAGTTTCTTTCTCTTTACAGGGTTCACCGGAAGTCCAGGCCAGCTATTGTAGAAAATAGCAAGGTACGTGTTTTGAAAGAGGAGCTGAGTCCTTTTTCTTTCTGGCAAACGATTTATATCAATCCTGATTTACATGCTGCAGACGAGCTGAATCATATCCTGGCTCACGAAAAAGTGCATGTAAAGGAGTGGCATACCATTGACATTATCCTTTCTGAAATAAGTGTGGTATTTTACTGGTTTAACCCAGGGGTGTGGTTAATGAAAAAGGCTGTCCGGGAGAATATTGAATTTATTACCGATGCGGAAATCATTAAAAAAGGAATCGATAAAAAAGCCTATCAGTACAGTTTATTAGGTGTAGGTGCATTGCAACATTCGGTAGCAATAGTTAATAACTTCAACCTTTCAGATCTCAGGAAACGAATTGTAATGATGAACTTAAAACGTTCATCGAATATAAACCTAACGCGTTACTTCCTCGCGCTGACCCTGTTGCTTTCCATAACTCTAGCTTTCACCGTTGATAAGAAAGATGTGGATAAAACCATTCTCCCGATTAGCCGGATGGTGAAACAAGTTTTGCCTGAAGTGGAAAAAACGGTTGTTATTAAACAGCCGGCCCGTATAAAGAAACAAATCCGTAAAAATGCTTCACCACATCATAAACAACCTATTGATTCTGTACAGAAGTTCAGTTTTGTCTTCAATACCAGCTTCGATACGGTTGATAGCAGTCGGCAGTCCATGGCGAATGAAATGCAAAAGCTGACAGGAAAAGCCATTAAATTTAAGATGAATTCTGTATCGAATGTAAGCGTACACCAGTTTGCCTTTAAAGATACCTTGAAGCTGGATCCCACGGTGATGACAATGGCTGTAAGCGATAAGCCAGGTGGAGCGCAAGGAGATAAAGCAACTAAACCGGTCAGGAAAATGATCTTTATCAAAACGATCAGTAAAACAAGTGATCGTGGGACAAGCAAGTTAGTCAAATCTGGTTCACCTGCTGAGATGGATTTCTATATCAATGGAAAAAAGGTTGAAAAGGAGGATGTGAAAGGTATCGATGTGAATCAGATTGCTGATATTCAGTTGTTAAAGAATAATACCAGTTCAATTTACATCAATACCAAACCATAATCAGCAAGGATCAAACAGCTTCCCAACAACGGCTATAATGCGTAATTGGGAAGGATCAATGTATTCCGCCTAAAAGTTAAACGTCGCTTTAAGCATTGCTACTCTCCCCGGAATCAGGTATGTTCCGGTAGTCAATGAGTTTGCCGAAAGGTAAATCGCATCGTATTGTTTGATGTTAGCCAGATTAGTCAGGCCAAACTCCAGATCCGTTTTTAGTTTGCTAAACCTGTATTTCACATTGACATCGGCGAATAAATAGTTCAGGTTTCTTTGGCTCGACTGATGTGTGAAAAGATGTTCCGCTGAAAGGTTCAGGTACACGTTGCTCATTAGCGTAACAGCAAGAGAGGACTGTTGCCTCAATTGCTGGAAATTCGTCGTAATGGCGTCTGGAATTTCTGCCCTGTTTTGGGTAACTGAATAACTGGCATTATACGACCAGTTCATAAAACCCGCTAATCTAGCTTCAAAACCAGCTTTATAGGCTACCGTATTAGACCGAAACGGAAGTCGTTCACCATTTTGCAACTGGTTATATCTGCTTTCTGAAATGCTAATCCCTGCGTTTGCAGTAGTTTTCAGGAGAAACAGGTACTTGCTCAAATTGGCATTGAAAGACAAGTTTTTGATGTGATTTTTAAATGGGAGCACAATACGCTGCTGGATATTATTGGTCAATGTGTAAGATGAGATGGTGTTGAGCTCCGTATCGCTATAATTCGCCCCGGCGTTAAAGAAAAACATCTGCATGGCTTTCCTGAAATTAAAAACCCCTCCAAGACTATGCGTTTTGGTTTCTGATATTGGCGCATTGTTCGCAAACAACGACCTGTAATTCTTCAGCACAGTGCCCCGGTAAATATCGTCGAGGCTACCGAGATCGTTTTTATAAAAGTAATTTGCTGTTATGTAGTTTTCAATTCCCGTTTGGTATTTCACATTTACAGATGGATTCACAAAAACTTTATTTAGTTTATTATCAAGCCCGTTTACCTGATCCCGATAAGCAATATGGTTATAGCTCATAGGTACACTCACACCGGCTTTTATTTTTTCATTTGTAAATTCATAGCTGGCATCAGCATAAATCCTTTGCTTAAACCAGTCCAAACTGTTGATAGCATTTTCCGAAGGCATGATGCTTTGATTATTTTGAATACGGTAAAGTTCAGTATCCAGGTTTTGCTGTTGAATATTAAAGCCGGTTTTATACGTTTGCGTAAAGCCCCCACTTACAAAAGCCAGCGAGGCATAATTGTTGAAATACCAGGTTGGTAATTTTATGTACTGCTTTAAACCCCGGTAAGGGTTTCCGCTATTTAAAATATCAGCATTTAAACCTGGACTAATATCAAGGGATTCAGACTGCGTGCTTCTGTTTAAATAAGAGTATAGATTAATCACTTGCGAAGATTTCAGCTTCTTTCTATAGTTGAGTTCATTTGATAGATCAAAGCCGTGCTGCCGAAGGGTTTGACTGGCCGCTATATTGTTGATTGAGAAATCCGAAACCGTTTTGAAAGGACTGTAATCAAGTACCAGGTTATTGTTTAGATAATCGGCGTCGGCATTTTTATTAAGATTGAAATGCGCCCGTAACCTTTGCGGGTTGATCTCATTATTCTGGAACTCGGAATAGCTGACGGTTTGACCGGCAAGATAAGTTTGGGAAAACTTGCTGTATTGCTGGCGGCGGTTGTCGTATATATAAGAAATATTGGCCCTCAATTGTAGATCCTGATTGAACTTATAAAGGTTGTTCAGGTTTAACAGTGCTGCCGTATTAACCAAATACCTGCTTTGGGGAAGTGAGGGTACGCCAGCTGCCCCGGTCGATAACAGTTTAGCAGGCTTGCTATTGTCGAGCCGCCTCGTATAGTCTTCCATATTATGCGAAGTTAAGTCGATACCCGGATCGTTGCCCGTGTTATTTGCCTTCACATTGTTGATGAATTTGAGTTTTTTGTTAAAAAGCATGGCCGTCAGATTTTCATCGAAGCGGTCGGGCGTACCAACTCCTGCAGTGGCATCACCCATCACCTTCATCTTGGCATCGTCTTTAATAACGAGGTTGAGTGCAACATCATCACTCATGTTATTTTTTCTCAGCATTTTGACCGGCTGATCATTCTGTATCACCTGTACTTTCTCTACAGCCCCATGCGGAACACTTTTCGTAGCAATGTTATATTTATCATCGAGCAGGTTATCCCCATCGACATATAGGTTGGAAATAGGCTTGCCATTATAGCTGATTTTACCATTTTCACTTATTTCTACCCCCGGCATCTTCTTGATAACGTCGCCGATGCTCCTGTCCTGTTGATCCGCAAAATCTGAAGTTCGGTAGTTTAGCGTATCACCATTTACTTTAAGCAAAGGGCTATTTCTTACAGTGACGGTTTCCAGGATGGTTTCGCTTCCCGATAAAGTGAAATCATATGCTTTGTCTAACTGGGTAACCGCTACCGATTGTTTCTGATATCCGATACTTGAGACTTCAATTTTGTAACCCTTAAGTTGTTCGTTTTTGAAGGGCAGACCGAACTCACCGTTTTTGTTAGTCCGCGTGAAAGCGATGATATTCCCTTCAATATCTTTGAGGTTAACATTTACTGATTCTATGCTGATACCCTTATGGTCTTTAACTGTTCCCCTGATCGGTTTCTGGGCAAACACAGTGGAAAACCCGATCATGAATAATCCTATTGCTGAGAGGAGCCTAGTCATTTTTTATCTGATAATTCGATCGGGTTATTGATTTCTTTTGTAGCTGAGGAACTCCTTCTCAACGGACCGGAAGCTGAATTGGATTTAAATGTTCCCTGAATTCCGTTTGCTGCCATTTGTGCCTGCATGAAGCCCTGAGGGTCCTGATCACGTGCGGCCTTTAATTTATCAAGCTCTTTTTTGGTGGTTTTTATGGCATCTGCCGGAAGTTTAATCTCATTACTTAGATAGGTCGTACTGGTTTCAATTCCTGCAATCTTAATGGTGCCTGCAGCGCCGTTTGCCGTGGTAAACTTTTGATCTCCATCATCTGCAAGCTGGGCATCGCTGGCTTTAACATTTTCCAGGCCTGCAAATTCGAATTTTACTTCATTCTTGTCGTCATAAGCATTGATGATTAAGCCAGGTAGCCCATTTAGTTTCCAGGGGCCGCTTTGAAAAGGTATTTCTGTAGCAAACCAGGCTATCCATTTTCTCCCTTTAAAATTTGCATTTGCTTTCTGGCAGGGGATGCCAGATATGCTCATGGTATCCCTTGATATCTTCCAGTCTATTACTGCTGCGGGTTCCTCAATCAGGTAATTGCTAAGCAGTTTTTCCTTACTGAACATTTTATGTTCGCTCGCGAAGAAGAACAGGTCGGCAGCCGTTATTGGCGATTTCATTTCGTTCTTGATTTCTATTTTCATATTGGAGCTGCCGGCCTGGTTTTTGAGTTGCTCCATGATCTGTGCCTTCGCTTTTATAGCCTGATTAAGCTTGTCGTAGCTGGTGTACACTGAAGCGTTTTTTCCAGTCACCAGCAACATATTCTCAATATGGGGTTTGTCACGCTGCGAAGTGTCCTGAATGTGTGTGAAGGTATACCTCACCCGAGCGAGTGCCTGATCAGGATTTTGAGCAAACGAAGCCAGAAAGCTAAACAGCCCAGCAGTAGTCATTAGAATACGTTTCATAAGATTTAATTTTTGATTACTATTTATTTATCGTAAATCTACGAAAAATTCGTAACAAAGTAAATGTTTTTGTATTGTATTTTATAGCTTAAAGGATGCCGTGGACATTAATAAGCAGGTTGGGAATTTAAAACCGGATTGGGGGTTTAAAAAATGATGTATAAAAAAAGGCCTGCAGATGCAGACCTTAATGTGTTATCCCGTAGAGCTTAATTCTCTTTTCTGCTCATAAATATTGGTTATCTTATTTTCTTTCTCAAGCGCTTCAGCTTCCCGCAATTCCTGCTGCATCACTTTGGCAATTTTAGTGCTGCCATCATGGCTCCAGCCCGGAGGGTTGAAGATGTATTTTACCTTATCAATAAATCTTGGTGCTTTCTTCACATCTGCACCTAGGGCAATAAATTCGTGGAAAATGATATTCATCGGTCCGGTATCTTTTGGTTGGGTGGTTAAGCCATATTTCACCTCATCTTCGGGTAACTCGGCCTGAAAGGTTCCAAACCACCTGTCCCACAAAATCAGCACCATTCCCATGTTTTTATCCAGGTACCGAATATTGCTGGCATGGTGAACGCGGTGGTGTGATGGTGTGACGAATATATACTCGTACCATTTTGGAAATTTGATATTGTACTGTGTGTGCACCAGGTTGCCGTAAATCTGCGTAACCAGATAGGCGAAAAGAATATCAACTGCTGTGAAACCCATAAATGCTAGTGGCAGGTAGAAGAATACACGGTATAGTGGCTCAAACACGGTAGAACGGAAACCCGTAGTTAGGTTAAAGTGCTCTGATGAGTGGTGCGTAACATGTGCTGCCCAAAAGAAACGCACATAATGTCCAACGGTATGTAAAAACCAGTATAAAAAGTCCTGCGCCAATATCAATACCAGCCAGTAAATCCAGATATTCTGGATCTGAAATAACCGGAACTGGTAGCAGTAGCTTAATAAAAAGAAAGTGCCGGTTTTGGTTGCCAGATTGATTCCAATGGCCGCCGTCATTAAATAAATGTTTGTCCAGGTATCGCGTTTGGTGTAAAGCTTCCTGTCGTGCAGGTAGCTGAAATACATTTCAACCAGGGTTAAAACGATTACAAAGCCAAATAATCCTACTACAGAGATATCACTTCCAGTAAATTTCATCTATATATAATTTAATGGTTTAAGGGGCATACCATCATGACTTTCAGGGATAAAAGCAAGCTGGTTTTTACCTATAAACTGTTATAATAATCCAAACTGCTTAAAATGTCTGCAGTACCTACACGACAGTTGAACGTGCATTTACCTGTTGTTTCTAAAAGGGAAAATAAGATGTTTCCATCTTCATTCTTTTTATCGCTTTTCATTAATTCAAGCAGGGATTCAAAGCTTTCCTTTTCAATATGATATTTTGGATACAGCGATAGAATATAATCGCTGATATCCTTTAATTCTTCTTTTGTAAGTGTGCTGTTTTTGATGGACAACGCTGCTTCGCAAATAAATCCTATGGCAATAGCCTCTCCGTGAGTTAAAGGACTTTCATCGTTTGCTAGTGAATAGCCTTCAACTGCATGTCCGATGGTATGACCAAAATTTAAAATCTTACGCAGATTTTTTTCATGCGGATCAATGGTGACCACTTCATTTTTAATTTCTACTGAACGGTAAATGTCTTCAGCCGACGGAGTCAGGTAACTGGTTGTTTTTAACTTTTCGTAATAAGGCTTATCGTAAATTAAACCATGCTTAATCATTTCAGCAAAACCAGATAAAAGTTCGCGTTCCGGCAATGTTTTCAGGAATTCAGTTTCGATAAACACCATTTGAGGTAGGGTAAACGTACCCACCATGTTTTTCACATTATCGATATCAATACCCGTTTTGCCACCAACTGATGCATCTACCTGCGAAAGTAAAGTAGTTGGTACGTTAATAAAGTCAATTCCACGCTTATAAGTTGAGGCAATAAATCCACCCATATCAGTAATTACACCACCACCAAGGTTAATCATCAGGCTTTTACGATCGGCTTCAAAATCGAGAAGTGTTTTCCAGATGCCAATACAGAAGTCAATATTTTTGTTTTCTTCTCCTGCCGAGGTTTCAATCAAATCGAAATCTGCGAAATCATCCATCAGCGATTGAAATACAGGTAAGCAGATTTCGCTGGTGTGTTCATCAGCAAGGAGAAATACTTTACTGTATTTGTTGCTGTTTAACAGGGTTTTTAAGGCATCTAAATTGCTTTCGAAATAAAGCGAATGGCCTGCGCTCGTTAAGGTTTGCATTATATTACTTCGATTTTATCTTGTTCAAAGGTGATGATGTCGCCAACCCTGACTTTGTAGCGTTTACGAAACTCTACTTCGCCATTGCATTTTACTGCGCCATCCATTACTGCAGCCTGGGCATCGCCACCTGTGCCAACCAAGCCGGTTGCCTTTAACAGTTGAATTAATGGAATAAATTCGCCCTCTAATTTGAATTGTATCATTATTGCTGCAAAAATACGATTATTTAGTTGTTTTTAATTTCTACAACCAATGCTTTTTATAATTTTGCATCCTGCTGACTTATTAAAACATAAATGATGGATTTATCCTCCAATAAACAACCAAACTTCGATAATACAGATGTGGCATTCCGCCAGAAAAGTAATGCTGAACTGAAAAAAGCCTACTGGCTTTTTAAAATGATCGGAAGCAATTTCTTAACTAAAGTTGGGCCTCCGATTACCAATTTCTTTTTAAACATCGGTTTACCCATTCAGGGTGCAATTAAAGCAACCATCTTTCAGCAGTTTTGCGGTGGCGAAACCATCAGGGAATGCGACAAGGCCATTGCCCAACTGGCAAAGGGCGGGGTAGGTACCATATTGGATTATTCTGTTGAAGGTGAAGAGGAAGAAGCAGTTTTTGATGAAACCTGTCAGGAAATTATTCGTACCATCCTCCGTGCCGACGGTGATGTAAATATCCCAATAACTGTTTTCAAGATTACTGGTATAGGACGTTTTGCCTTACTGGAAAAACTGGATGCCAAACAAGCTCTAAATGCAGGTGAACAAGCAGAATATGACAAAGTGAAGCTTCGTTGTGAAATGATCTGCAGAACGGCTTTTGACAAAGGCGTGCCGGTTATGATTGATGCAGAGGAAACCTGGATACAGGATACTATTGATGAGCTTGCTGTGGATATGATGCGTAAATTTAATCAGGAACGCATTATTGTGTATAATACCTACCAGATGTACCGCCATGATAAACTTGCTGATATGAAAGCTGATCACCTGATTGCAAAGGCTGCAGGTTTTATTTTAGGAGTTAAGATGGTTCGTGGCGCCTATATGGAAAAAGAGCGCAAACGTGCAGCTGAAATGGGTTATCCTTCACCAATTCAACCGGATAAGGAAGCTTCAGACCACGATTACAATGAATCACTGCGCTACTGTGTAGATCATATTGAAGAGATTGCTATCGTTTGTGGTACACACAATGAAGATAGCAGTCGTTTGCTTACCTATCTTTTAGATGAGAAAAAAATAGCTCATAACCATCCACATGTTTATTTTGCACAATTACTGGGGATGAGCGATAACCTGAGCTTCAACCTTGCCGATGCCACTTATAATGTTGCCAAATATGTTCCATACGGACCGATCAAAGCTGTAATGCCCTATCTGTTCCGAAGGGCACAGGAAAATACTTCAGTTGCCGGCCAAACTGGTCGTGAATTGGGGCTGATTGAGCGGGAGTTAAAACGAAGAAAACTCTAATTTCTTTGTCATTGCCGCAGATAGACAGTTCAAAAATTAATCAATCTGATTCTGTCAATCTGCGGCAAAAAAATATTGTCATTCTACTTCATCTGCTGACAGGCATTAATCTAAAATCCCGTTAGCTTTTAAAAGCGCTTCCAGCTTGGCAGGCTTTTCCGTCATTAGCAGGGTATTTAATCCTACTTTTTTTGCTCCCTCAATGTGTTGCGGACTATCATCAATAAACAACGTTTCAGCAGGATCCAGGTTATTCTCTTTTAAAACCTGCTCAAAAATATTGGTGTTGGGTTTACGCAGCTTCATTTGCTGAGAAAAGTAAGCCTTCTCAAAGTAATCATCGTAATTGTTTATTTCGAAAGTCGTTTTTAGATAATTTATGATCCAATTATAGTGTATTTCGTTATTGTTGCTCAGTAAAAAAGTACGGTATTTGTCTTTTACTTTCAGCAGCAATTCATGGTTTTCCTGTATGGTGCCAATCAGCAAACTGTTCCATGCATCGTCAATCTGCGCATCAGTTAGGTCAGGTTTATTGGCAGCCTGGCGAATGCCTTCCCTAAATTCTGCAGGAGATATCGTGCCGGTTTCAAAATCATCGAAAAGCTGATTATGTCCTTTATGGGCAAAGAAATTGTCTATATCTGTTATCCCCAGCTTTTCAAACGCAGCCTGTGTAATTCTGAAGTCGATATCGAAAATTACGTTACCGTAATCAAAAATGATGTTCTTAATGTTTTGCATAACCTGAAATTTGATGCAAAGATATTATCGGCTAACCATCTTCACGCATCATTTACATGATAAAATAAACAATTCCTAAACGGTACCGGGAATTCTTTATTTACTTACGCAAAATGCTTAAGGATTTGAGGATGATCCGGCTTCTGTCTACATCCGCTTTTACTTTAAAAATGAAGTAAAGAGCGTGGGGCTTAGCGTCTCTGATGAATTTAACAGGTATACCATCCTTGAATGTTGACTTACCTATAACCAAGCCTTTGAGCCCGTCAAGTCTGATCTCAACATTTCCGTTAACTCCGCTTTCCAGATTGGCAAATGCAAAGCCAACGCTTCCAATACGATTCAGGTCAATGTTTTTCAGTGCAATCCAGGCCGTCTCTTTCGCCATGATCAGCTTATTTCCCCCGAAAATGTTTTTCTTTTCGAATCCTTCAAAATCTGTAATATCATCAACTTCAATTTCAGTGTTTTTCTGGTATTGGAAATAACCTCCCTTATCTGCAGGATGTTCATTTGTGGAATAAAAGCTGCATAGAAATACAGCTGCAAGCCCAGTTAAAGCAGCAATAAATCTTTTGATCCTTTTCATGGTTGCTTTAAGCGATTTATTAGTCTAAATCTACTCATTTATCGTGAGTTTACGAAAGGATTTATTTTATCACCAGAATCGTACCGTCGCCTTTTAACTTATAGTAAAACTGTTTTTCTTCTCTCTTCTGTAAAACTTCGATTGCTGAAACTTCACCTTTCTTTCCGGTGTCGTCAGCAATTTTATCACCTTTCTTCACTTCTTCCAGTTCCTGGGTACTGGTTTTTTTGGTTAGCTTTTTCATATTGAGGATAGATTAGTAATATCTTAACAATATATCACCGTGTAGGTTTTAAGTATTAAGCACTTAGTGTGAATGGCAAAATTTAATAGCCACCATTTGATCTGCCATATTTCGTTAAGAATGATCAGGATCAAAGTGCCCGCACCGGGCGATCTGGTGTAAAATATCAGCATATCTATTAATTACAGACTAAAATCTATTTGTTGGCAAAACTTTTTAAATCTTTTTTATGTTTATCCATCAAAAAATTAAATTAATGCAGGGTGTAGTTAAGTTTTACAATGAGTCTAAGGGATTTGGATTCATTACCTCAAGTGACGGTCAGGAAATATTTGTTCATGTGACCGGGCTTGTTGATAAGATCAATCAAAATGATCACGTTTCTTTCGAAATTGTACAGGGCAAAAAGGGCCCGAATGCTGTTAATGTAAAACTAACCAGCGCATCATGAGATTGGGAACAGTAAAGTCTTATGATCCGCAATCAGGTCACGGACACATTACGCCTTCAGATGGCGGAAGAGAACTAAATGTTTTTGCACACGGCGTGCTGGATGAAATTCATCCGAATAGTATTGTTCAGTTTGATATTGAATTTACTAAACAGGGAGTTGAAGCTGTTCAGGTAAAATTGCTTTCCTCTTAATCGCATTAAATCTTTATAGAAATAGCCTCCAATTTGTTAATTTTGGAGGTTTTTTTATGGGTTCAGTATTATGTTCAAAATAATTTAAATTCCGTATGGTATTTTTTTGATTTTGAACGGATATAATAGTGAATCAAAATAGTTTGTCTAATGATACAGTTGGAGCCTATAAGCGGGATTTTTAAAAGAGATCGGGCGTTGCAAGCCGTATTTCCCATGCGGGTGTTGATTATAAAGGAAGGAGAAGGCTTTCTTTGTATGAATTCGGGAGATTATCAGCTTAAGGATGGACGGATTTTTTTTATACCTGAAGAGGGATTAGTACGTCTTGAAGGCCGTATTACATCGGGCTATTGGTTAAATTTCAGTAGTTTGTTATATTCTGAATTCCTGCTTCAGCATTTGGACCCCCTTGCAAAAAACTTATTTCTCAATTTATCCTTCCGCGATCTGGAAAAAGAATCGAAACAGACCTACAGCTTAATCGAACAACTCAAAAGAGACATCAAGGCAAAAAAAGACCTTTCTTTTTTAATGCAGTATATTTCGCTTTTTTTAGGCTTCACAGCTGGTTTGGATGGCTACCTGGCAGCGTGGACACTCGATGAGCTCGACCAGGTATTGCGTTTCCGCGCCATTCTGGAGCAATTTTTCAAAAGTGAACGATCTATTAACTTTTATGCAGAAGGAATGGGAGGAAGTCCGAAAAAATTAAATTCCTTTCTCCATAAGGTACTCGGAAAAAGCTTTTCGATGCTCATTAAAGAACGAATCATGAGAGAGGCTGAAGAACTGCTGATCCACAGTGATCATAGCGTTGATGAGATTGCTTCTTCTTTAGGTTTTGAAAGTGCAGCAAATTTTTGTTCTACTTTTAAGCGTCACCGCGGTATTACCGTTAATCAATTCACACATTTGGGTTAAAGTTAAAATCAAATATCGGGTATAAACTATAGCGGCGTTATTCTTCGAACAAATACCCGCTATATGCAAGTCCCTTAGCTACACTCTTGAAATTATCGCCCGAGTTTAAAGGAATATGGGGGAACTTCGATTTGAAAAGATCCTGAATGGCAGCAACCATCGATGTCCCTCCTGTCAAAAACAAACAATCGATTTCATCAGGTTGAACGTGATAGGTTTCCATGAAATGATTGAGGTAGTTTTCAATCCTGTTCACGTCCTTTTCTATGATGCTGTTGTACCGGGCCAAACTGATGTCTTCATCAATGTCTATACCCATGTTCGCATAATTGAAATTAGATACAGTTTGTTCGGAAAGTTCTATTTTTGTTTTTTCAATCGACCGGAAGAGCGAATAACCCAGATTGTTTTCAATCAGTGTGATTAAGTTTTTAAATTTAGGATCGTTACCCGAATAATAATAATAATCGTCAATCTCCCTTTTAATTTTCAACCCATTAAAAAAGTTCATCTTATCCCACGTACAGATATTGGCGAATAAAGATTTAGGAACGGTTAATACTTTGCCTTTTGTGGCTTCGTAGGTAGTGTTTTTGCCAAAATATGGCGTTCCCTTTTCCCACATAAAGGCCGAGTCCAGACTATCACCACCAATATAGATACCCCCTGAGGCAATCATATCGTTTTTACGGTCTTTGCTTCCAACCTTATCCGGATCAAGAATCAGGTAAGTAAAGTCGGTGGTTCCTCCACCTAAATCGGCTACCAGTACGCGTTCTTTTTTAGTAATGGTTTGCTCATAGGCGAAAGCAGCACCAATAGGTTCAAACTGAAAACGTACGTCGGTAAAGCCTGTATTCTCTGCGGCCTTTTTCAGGCGGCTTTGTGCTAAAGTATCCTTTTGTGTATTGTCGTCATCAAAGAAAACCGGTCGTCCAATTACAGCTTTTGTACAGTTTACGCCCGTAATCTCGTCGGCTTTGCGTTTTAAGTCTGTTAAAATTAAAGTAACCAGATCTGCTGCCGTATAGCGTTTATTGTGAATGCGCGTTTCAGTGAATGTGGTGCGGGATAAAATTTGTTTAATGGATTTAATGAACCGGCCCTTCATACCATCGTTTAAATATGCTTCAATCGCTTTTTCTCCCACAATATGGCTTTCTCCATCAACAAAGCTTTTGCTTTCGGTAAAATAAATCAGCGAGGGAATAGAAATGGTGTCTATAATTTCCTTCTTTTCTTCATCATAGATAGAAAGTGCTGAGTTGGTGGTACCAAAATCGATTCCGTATAAAAATTTGCTCATGTGTTGGGAGATTAGCGCTTAAAAATCGGGGGTTACGAAAGTATTAAAAAAAGCAGTTAAAGCATAATTAATTTTCGAAACTTATTATTTGTTAAAACGTTAACTTGTTATCTTTATACCATAAGCCAGCCTGTTCCCAATTGAAAAAAAAATTATTCCTGCCAGTTATCGTGTTGATCCAGATGCTGTTGTTAACAGATCGTTCAGCCGCACAAAATCACGCCGATACGGTTAAAACCGGAATCTATGTCACCAGCATTCATGATATCAATTTTAAGGATAAAGAATATACAGTAAACTTTTGGCTGTGGCTTAAATATAAAAATAAAGATTTCAATTTCGTTGAGAATCTGGAGATTCCCCAGGCTAAAACGGTTGATAAATCTTTCTCCACCATTGATACCAGTGGCAATGAAGTTTATCTCCTTATGAAGTTGCAGTGTGTAATGAAAGATTCCTGGGCGATTGATAATTTTCCTTTTGATCATCAAACATTGCGGCTATCCCTTGAAAACTCACAGTTTGATTCTAAGTCGCTTATTTTTGTTCCCGATACGATGGGTAAGCAGTTTGATCCGCGTTTCGCCCTTCGGGGATGGAATATAGATAGTTTAAAAACCTCGTCGGGTATCAAAATCTACGAAACGGCATTCGGAGATCCAGCTATTAAAATCCCACAAACTCAATACAGCAGCTATAAAGTCAAAATAGGTATTAGCAGAGATGCCATAGGCTTGTTCTGGAAAATGTTTCTGGGGATGTACGTGGCCTTCCTGATCGCCTACATGTGTTTTTATATCCATGCCGACAGCATTGATTCCCGTTTCGGACTGAGCGTTGGTGCGCTGTTTGCCGTTATCGGAAACAAGTACATTATTGATGGCTCGCTTCCCGAATCAACCACTTTTACGCTGGTGGATACACTACATGGCCTTACCCTGAGTTTCATACTGATTATCATCATTTCTACAGCCTATTCGCTAAAAATGATCAAACGCGAAAAGGTTGAAAAGGCCGCACGCTTCGATCGTGTCTTTGCATTTGTATTGCTGGCCGTTTATATCGTTTTAAATTTGTTCTTTATCATGGAAGCCCTTCATCCTTAAGTTTTTAAAACAATTCACTGGTGCCCAGGTGTGCATTTATAATCCTGGTAATGGCTTGTCCTAATTCTTTAGCATTGCCAAAGCCCACACTTTTAATCGCGGCAAGCTGATCGGCGGTTCTGGGCAGGCGCTCAGCAATGGCCAGCAAAGCCAGGTCTGACAGTACTGAATAATCCTGAACGCCACGTTGCAACGCCACTGTTTTTCTCCATTCTGATAAATTTTTGTACACCTGCGGATTGGAAATTTCTTTTGGTTTAAATGCCGGTTTCGGCACACTGCTTCCAGCAGGTTTTTTATTACTTGTTGCGTGGAAAGTGCTGATGTAATCATTTACGGAAAAAGGTATCCATGAAATCTTGAAGAGCGCCAGCTTAACCTTCAGCACATCCAGACAGTCGTTAAGTTTATTCAGCAATTTCTCTGAATGGGTGTCGCTGTAAAATTTAATAGCAACTATCTTATTGAGCAGCGTTATGGCATGTTCCAGTTTGGGAATGAAATAGACTGAAGCTTTTTGTAAACGTTCCATGAATGCATTTTCATTTGCGGGGTTGCTCGCTGTTAATATCTTTGAAAACTCCTGAGCCAGGAATTTATGTGCAATTTTGATCACTTCATTTTCCAGAATCTGGTTTCCCTCATCAAACAAAGTTACGAAAGCCTGTTTTTCATCTTTATCGATCAGTTTGGAATTCCCCAGCCTGGCCCAGTCTTTTGCCAGCAATGAAAAATCAAGTAACTCACGAATGAGGCCCCAGGCATATTCCTGACTATATTTCTCCAGTAAAATACGATCTGGTTTCTGCTGATGTGCAGTAGAGGTAAAACGGGTTACTTTCTCATCGGTCAGGATGTTTTCATTCTTTACCGGCGATTTTAGGATCAGTCCTTCCAGGCTACGGCAGCGACTGAGTGCCACATAAGCCTGCCCATGGGTAAAGGCTCCGCTTACATCTACAATTGCCTTGTCAAAAGTCAATCCCTGACTCTTGTGCACAGTAATTGCCCAGGCAAGTTTGAACGGGTATTGTGAAAAAGATCCGGTACTGGTTTCGTCTATTTTGTTTTCCTGACTACTCAGGCTGTATTTCACATTCTGCCAGATTTCACGTTCCACTTCAATTTCATGTCCATCGGCAATAAAAACTACTTTTATGGTGTCGGTACTAATTCCGGTAATCCTCGCGGCCTTGCCATTGTAATATTGTTTTTTGCCCGATGAATCATTTTTAATGAAGATTACCTGGGCTCCTTTTTTAAGCTTCAGTTTCTCATCGGTAGGGTAGGCATCCTTAGGAAAATCTCCGATTATCTGTGCATCGAACTCAAAAGTATCACCTTCCAGTTTCTCCAGGCAATTTTGATTAATCTCTGAAACCAGCTGATTATGTGTAGTTAGGGTGATGTAGTCGTCTTTCCATTCCTGGTCCAGTGATGGATCGTAGCGCTGGTTTAAGGCATCCAGTAAATCAGCGCTCAGGTGGTTCTCGCGCATGCCATTTAAGATGTTCAGGAAAACCGGGTCCGACTGACGGTAAACCTTTTCAAGGGTAAAAGTTACCACAGGCATTGATCGAAAAATCAGGCTGTCGAAAAAGTACGGACTGTTATAATATGCACCCAGAATGTGCCATGCGTCATGGAATATTGGCGACAACTGGTATAAGTCGCCGATCATCAATACCTGTACACCACCAAATGCCCTGTTCGAGCCTTTGACCCGTCTAAGTGTACGATCGATAAAGTCGATGATGTCAACCCGCACCATACTGATCTCATCAATAACGAGCAGCTCCAGGCACCTGAGCAGGCGTTGCTTTTCATCGGAATACCTCATTTGGTTACCATCCTGCTCATCGGCGTTGGGCACCAGCGGACCAAAAGGGATTTGAAAGAATGAATGGAGCGTAACGCCACCAGCATTTATAGCCGCAACAGCAGTAGGCGCAACTACAGCAAAGTTCTTGTTAGTGGTTTCCCTTATTTTGCGAAGCAGAGTTGTTTTTCCAGTACCCGCTTTCCCGGTCAGAAAAATGGGTTGGTTGGTATTGTCTAAGAAATCAAAAAGTAGCTGGTGTTCCGAATCAGGGCTATTCATATTAAGGCAAAAATAACCATTTGACTATTGTTAATGCGCCAATATTAGTTTGTTTTATCCACATTATACTCAAGGTTTTCATACACCTTAACCAAAATGTTATGTTATTTTCCCGATTAAAATTTTACTTTTAAAGCTTTAATTCATATCACTAAATCGATTAATCATACCCCAGCGCACATGATCAAAAAAATATTCAGTCTGGCCTTGCTCATCTCCGCTTCAACATTCTATTCCATTGCTCAGGATTATTCGGGTAGGGGGAACCTCAAATATGTTGATCCCAGAATTGGTAATGTGGGACAGCTGCTCGAGCCCACAAGGCCAACAGTTCAACTGCCTAACCAAATGATCAGGATGTTTCCCATGCGGAAAGATTATATGGATGATCAGCTGTCTGGTTTTCCGCTCAATGTTGTATCGCATCGTTTGGGTGAAGTATTTTCCATGATGCCTATCGCTGAAAAGCCTGATATCAATTCGTGGAGCAAACGTGCAACCTATGATCATGAACTTGAAGTGCTGCGTCCCTGGTACTACTCTACGTTTCTCATCGATCAGGATATAAAGGTCGAGTTTGTACCCAATCAAAAAACAGGCTATTACCGTTTCGAATTTCCGGCAAATGTACCTAAATCTATTCTGCTGGGTACTTATAACGATGGCCAAAGCGAGTATCGCTTTATTTCTAAAAATGAAATAACCGGTTTGGAAACTTACCACGACAAGGTTAAAGTATTCCTTTACGGGGTATTCAGTGACGGTGCGAGTGTTGGGGTAATCAAAAACGATCAGCTCAGTGCGGAGACTGTTGTCATGGGCGATCGCACTAAAAATGTTAAAGCTTATGTGAGCTTCCCTGCTAAATCGGCTACAAAGATTGAGTTCAGATATGCCATATCGTATGTTAGTGCCGCTCAGGCGCGTAAAAATTTCGACCGGGAATTCAGAAACCAAACTTTCGAAACGCTGGTGAAACATGGTGAAGAAGCCTGGTCTAAGGTAATTAATCAGACCAAAACTATTGGTGGAACTGAGGCTCAGAAACGGTCCTTTTATACGGCACTGTACCGTACGTACGAAAGGATGGTAGACATTACTGAAGACGGACAGTACTATAGCGGCTATGATAATCAGATTCATCAGACCACAAGGCCTTTTTACGTAGATGACTGGACTTGGGATACTTATCTGGCACATCATCCCCTCAGAACCATTCTCAATCCATTGCAGGAGGAAGATATGCTGAATTCATATGTTTCCATGTACGAGCAAAGCGGCTGGGTACCTACTTTTCCGGTATTGTTCGGAGACAATCCCTGCATGAATGGCTTCCATTCCACGCTCGTGTTTTTAGACGCTTATAATAAAGGTTTAAAGAACTACGATGTGCAGAAAGCTTATGAGGGCATGAAGAAAAATGCCGATGAGGCGACCATGATGCCGTGGAAAAATGGTAAGGGTGGGGCCATGGAACAATTTTACTATAAAAATGGTTACATACCTGCATTGAAGCCTGATGAAAAGGAAACCGATACGGCTGTACACTCGTGGGAGAAGCGGCAGGCAGTAGCTGTTACGCTTGGCAACAGTTTCGACGACTGGGCACTGGGAGAATTTGCCCGTAGCTTAGGCAAACAGGATGATTACCAGCGTTTCAATAAACGCGGCCAGAATTACAGAAACCTCTGGGATGCCAGCAAACAGATGTTTATGCCTAAAGATCAGCATGGCAAATGGATCAATATCGATCCGGTGTTTGATGGCGGTATGGGTGCCCGCGATTACTATGATGAAAATAATGGCTGGACTTATCTGTGGCAGGTGCAGCATGATATTAAGGGTCTCCAGGGGCTGTTCGGGGGCAGTCAGCAATTTGAGAATAAGCTAGATCAGCTTTTTCGTGAACCGCTGGGCAGGGCAAAATACGCTTTCTGGGCTAAACTTCCTGATGCTACAGGTTTAGTGGGGCAATATTCAATGGGTAACGAACCCAGTTTCCATATCCCTTATCTATATAACTTTACCGCTTCTCCATGGAAAACCCAGAAACGCATCCGCTTTTTATTGGATACCTGGTTTAAAGATAACATTTTCGGCATACCAGGCGATGAAGATGGGGGAGGGATGACTGCCTTTGTGGTGTTCTCGTCTATGGGTTTCTACCCGGTAACCCCCGGAATCCCACAATATACCATCGGTAGTCCGGTTTTTGAAGAGGTGACAATCGATTTGCCCAATGGTAAGAAGTTTGAGCTGGTTGCACACCACTGTTCGGTAATTAATAAGTATATTCAAAGCGCTACGTTTGATGGAAAGATATTTAATACGCCCTGGTTTACGCATGAGCAACTGATGAATGGAGGTAAGCTGGAACTTGAGATGGGCGCCAAGCCAAATAAAACCTGGGGTGTAGTGCGTTGAAAATGAGGCGGAATATTATTTTTTATAAAAATTAGCAAAAAACATTTTCGAAAATTGAATTCAAATTTGTAACATTGCACTCGCAAAAAACGCAAGTTTTTTCCGGGCCTATAGCTCAGTCGGTTAGAGTAGAAGACTCATAATCTTTTGGTCCCTGGTTCGAGCCCAGGTGGGCCCACAAAACCCTTCAGTAATACTGGAGGGTTTTTTTATTTAAAAAAACTGCTTTACAGACAATTCATTTGAAAATTTAAGTAATATTAAACAACAATGCTCCCTTAAAGGACTAAACAATGTTGAACCAAACCCTAAAAAAACTGTTTAACCGCGATCTGTATAAACTAAAAGCTGAAATTGAATCTTATCAAAACGAATCCAATTTGTGGATCATCAATGAAAGTGTAACCAATTCAGCCGGTAACCTATGTCTGCATCTGATCGGAAACTTAAATACCTATATCGGTGCTACTCTAGGTAGCAGTGGCTACATCAGAAACCGCGAACTTGAGTTTTCGTTAAAGGATGTCCCTCGCAGCGAACTGATCAAAAAAATAGACCAAACCATTGAAGTGATTAACCGAACACTTGATGGACTAACGATAGAAGAGATACAGTCAGAATATCCCACACTGGTATTCGAAGAGAAGACCTCAACCGAATATTTTTTAACTCACCTCACTACGCACCTGGCTTATCACCTTGGGCAAATTAATTACCACAGAAGGCTTTTGGACACAGTTAAGCTATAAAACAGGTTATTTAATCTCTTTCATTTAATCCAAGTTATAAAAAAAATGGCAGTCCCATCGCGGTTCTGCCATTTATCATTACTAACTTATTACTATATATTCTTATCCATTTGAGATAAGTTTTTTGTGCTGATTATTTCACAAGTCCGCTGCTTTCTGCGTTGAATTTGCTGTCAATAAGCGAAATCATTTCCTTCAGGTGAACACGATTTAATTCATTTATCCCTGGTTTTTTAAGGGTGGATTTGAATAAAGCCTGTTGTTTTCTAAGTTCGTTTCTAATCATTCCATTTAGATCCGTTACTGTAAAGCGATATGTATTTGGTGGATTAATTTGAACCATATCATTTGCAAAAAAGCCTTGCATCAATAAGCGCCACACATACAGTTTTTGCATATTTCTACGGTAGATATCGGAATTTTGTCCGTTGTACAATTCTTTGAAAATACCTTTATCCAGGTCGCTGAACATGTTGGATATGTTATACGCATTCCCTTTATCGTTCATCTCGTTAGTGAGCATTCTACTCAAACGATTCCTGGTAATCAGACTGTAAATCGCATCCTCTTGTACCGCGTTTAATTCAACGCCGAAAGTAATGTTAAGTTTATTTTCCAGGCTTTTATTCATCAGCCACGTTGGCGTTTCAAACACATTTTCATTTAGAAATTTAACAGCATCCCGTTGTTTCCATACCGGTGTTGTTTCCAAACGCAAGCCGGGTTCACCTGCCACTTTAGGGGTGTTATTTTCGCCTGCTACGTTTTTAGTTACATGGCCGATATATAAACCATACTGATCCCATACACCTTCATAAGCTGCAAATAATTTTCCGAAATCATCGCCAGGTACACTTACCCATTTCTCCAGCTGCGGAAGCATTCTCTTCAGGTTTTTAATGCCATAAGTGCTGGCCAGCATGGCATTGTCGCCCAGATCTTCATTTTGCGACCGCGGATCGAAAGGTTCACCTTCAAATCCGAACCATAAACGATGATTTTTTTGAAGTGAATCGCTTACCATTTTAACCAGCGACTTACTTTCTTCTTCGGCAGAACTGAATTCAGGATGCCAGGTGTACGCCCATTTTATTGCCCATTTATCATAATCGCCAATGCGCGGGAAAATCCCTTTCTGACTTATATGATCTTCTGGTTGCGCCACATAATTGAAACGTGCATAATCCATAATAGAGGGGGTATGTCCGTTAGCTTCTACCCAGGCTTTGTTGCGTAATTTTTCTACAGGCACAGTAGAACTCGAACCGAAATTGTGCATCAGACCCAATGTATGTCCTACTTCGTGAGAAGATACAAAACGGATGAGGTTACCCATCAGCTCATCACTGAAAGTGGCTTTCCTGGCCTCCGGGTCAACCATGGCTGCCTGAGCACGGTACCATTTCTGCAGTAACGACATCACATTGTGATACCAGAAAATATGGCTTTCGATAATCTCGCCGCTACGTGGATCGGAAGTACTCGGGCCCATTGCGTTTGCAATAGCAGATGGACGGTAGATAATTGCCGAATGGCTTGCATCATCAATGCTCCAGGTACTATCCTGCGCTTTGGTAGGTGCTTCTTTGGCCATGATGGCATTTTTAAAACCCGCTGCTTCGAAAGCTTTCTGCCAGTCGTTAATGCCTTCCATTAAATAGGGTATCCATTTTTTTGGGGTTACCGGATCGATGTAAAACACAATCGGTTTAGCCGGCTCTACCAATTCACCTTTTTTGTACTTTTCTACATCTTCAGGTTTGGGTTCCAGTTTCCATCTTTTAACATAAGTGGTCGTTTTCACCCCTTGCGGATCGGCATCGAAATCGCGGAAAGAAGTAGAGAAATATCCTACACGCGGATCAGCCAATCGCGGACGCATGGGTTGCGCATCCAATAAAACCAGTGATGCATTTAAAGTAACTGTATAGCTCGAACCGGTAGGGTTCATACCTGCGGCGTAGGTTTTTACCGAACCGATTTCAATATTTTTCGGGTAGGTGTGAATATAGTCAACATAACTTTTGTCGTTTTGCTGGGCACCCATTCCCGCCTTATCTTTAAACATCTTTTTTTGGAAATACAGTACATCGTTATCGCTGTTTAAAAATTCGGTTACGTCCACTACCATGGCCGATGAATCTTTAGGCATAGAGATAATCGGGAAAGCCGCAACAATGGCACTGATGTTGTTTTTTTGCTGGCTGGCAAACATCGTTGTTGTACTGTCTTTCGACAATTCGGCAAAGGAAATCCTTCGTAAGAAAAGCTTTTTATTTGGCCCTTTTTCAAACTGGAATACCGTTTCGCCAATTTGGTCGCCGGCATAGCCTGATGAACCATTACGCATATCAGCCGAGGCTTTGGCAATACGGCTTACAATCAGGATATCTCTTTTTAAGATCTGGTTTGGTACTTCGAAATAGTATTTATCGTCTTTCTGGTGTATGGTGAAAAATCCATGCTGAGTCTTAGTTCCTTTTGTTACAATCTCCGTATAAGGCTTTAAGCCTGTAGCTTTAGCCAGGCTGTCGGCTTTTTTCTTTGCCGGATCAATAACCGCGACTTTTGCAGCGGGGGCAGGTTTTTTTCGAAAAAGTGCACAGCCCGAAACGCCAGCTGTGATGCTGATGGCTGCAGCCATTAAAATGGTTTTTTGTTTTAACATGGGTAAATTCTATCTTGGGTTTTGTGTGATTTCAGGGTTGAGTGTAATGTATTTATCAGCTATGGCATATACATAGCGGTTACCGCCCGGCTCAAGGGTATAAGTATTCCCTTTAAATACACGGGTTACCGTGCTGATGAAACCGGAATCTTTATTCAGGCGGCGCTGATCGAACCAGCGGAAACCCCGGCCTACAAATTCGCGTTTCCGTTCATCAATTACCAGGCGCAACGCTTCATTGGCATTAGCAGCCGTTAGGTTTACATAGGTAGTTGCATTATCAAAACGTTTTTTACGGAAATCGTTCAATAGGGTCAGTGTAGCTGCGGTATTGCCGGCACGAGCCTGGCATTCTGCTTTAATCAGGATCATTTCGGGAACACTTGGACCTACATAACCACCGTCGCCGGTTAATACCGATTTATTATAGGCACGTGCAACTGTGAAATTACTAAATCTGACATTAGCGCCTGGTGCAGTAAGATAGGTATAGCGTAAGTCTTTGCTCTTATCGTAAATACTTTCTGCATCGGCACTCAAGGGGAACCCTGATGGATATTGAATAGTTCTTTTAACCATTAATTCTTCCGGGTTAAACGTCTTAGTAGGAAAGGTGGCCGTTGGCACTTTAAATACATTAAGATCCAGAAGTGTATTTTTTAATGCCAGCGCCAGATCAGCATAGCGTTGTGCCTGAATGAAATCCCGCTTATGCAGATACACACGTGCCAGTAGCCCATAAGCACCAACTTTTGAAGGATTGGTGTTGTAATCTGGCAAATCCTTCAAATTAGGGATAGCTGCCAGCAAGTCGTTTTCAATCTGATCATAAACATTTTGAACACTAGCGCGCGATAAGTCTGTCAGGAATTTCGGCTGCAGTATTAAAGGTACTGCGGGGTCGGTCGCGGCGGTAGCCCCATCATACTGCTTGCCATACAGATTAACCAGCGTGAAATAATCGTAAGCACGATTTACCAATGCGTACGACAGGCCTAACTGTTTATCAGCTTCGGCACCACTACTTCCCATAATACCCTCAATTACCGTATTCCAGATAAATATTTTCTTATAATTGGTTTGCCAGTCCAGATCTTCTTCGTTGGCACCATAAAATCTGTCAGCCCATATATAAGCATTTCCGGCTGGAACAGTTAATGTGTTTTGCCAGGTGGTTTCTGTAGTGCCGCAATCATCCCCTGAAAAAACAGGGTAGTAATAGCTTTGCTCGTTTGAAAACGAGTTATTCATCAACTGCATATAATCCACAGTTGTGCTCAATGCTTTTGTTTGCTCTGGCGGGATTTCAACATACTTCCTGCATGAGAAAATATTGAACATGGCAATAGCCAATATGATATAATTAATTTTTTTCATGATGGGGTTAAAGCGTTAATTTAAGGTTGAATACATAGCTCCTGGTCGGTGGAAGGTTGATAAATGAACCAGTCATTTGATAATCGGGGTCAATTTTCTCTCTATTGGCTACCCATAGTAAACCTAAGTTGGCCAAAGTAAATCCAGCACTCAAATTTCTGATGAATGGTGCTTTTTTAAGCATGTACTGCGGAACATTATAATTAAGTGAAATTTGCTGAAAACGGATATTTCCGGCATCCCTTACATTGAGGTCGCTATACATATACCTGGAAACGCTATTGAAATTAGTTCCGCTTAATCCAGGTACGTCGGTATTAGCCTCGTCGCCCGGTTTTTTCCATCTGTTTACTAATGCCTGGCTGGTGGCCAACAGACCGGAAGAAGATGCGTTATTTGGATAGTTGCTGCTATTGATGTTTTGGATCAGGAATTTATGCCCAAGGCTGTAAGTGATCCTCGTAAATAACTCAAAGTTTTTATAACTGAATACGTTTAAAAAGCCACCAAAGTAAGGAGCCGTAGTTCTTCCGACATAGGTTCTGTCTTCAGGTTTTATCGCTGTTGAAGCTGTTGACTTCACTATGGTGCCGTTAGCCGTATATATTTGTGACTGCCCGGTATTGTCTAATCCCGCCCAACGATAAACAAAAAGGTTATCCAGCGGATAGCCACTCGTGATGGTAGCGGTACCCACACTAACTGTGGTTGGAGGGAAACGGCTATCGGTAACCTCATTAGTATTATATGAAAAGTTGACCGTAGAAGACCAGCTAAATTTGTTGTTCTGGATAATTCTTCCTGTTAAACCTAAATCTACGCCATGACCAGCCAAAGATCCACTATTGAATTGTAAGGTACTAAAACCGTATGCTGAATTGATGGGTTGATTTATTAAAATATCAGTTGTTCTTTTACTGTACAAATCAAGTGCAAACGAAATACGATTGTTCAAAAACGAGGCATCAACCCCTCCATTTACCATTTTAGTGGTTTCCCAGCCTATATCCTGGTTAGCTGGGTTTGAAATCATAACATAGGCGAGTTGGGTAATGTTATCAACAAAACCAGAATTGATGGTAGTAAAATTGCTAGATGCTAAAGGAGGATTACCAGCAGTACCAACTGTTCCTCTCAGACTTAATGAACTGATCCAGTTTAGGTCGGTCAGGAACTTTTCTTTTTTAAGGTCCCAGCGTAAACCAGATGACCATAACGGGCGGGCACGGTCTCTTCTGTCTACACCAATGATATTAATATCATCAAAACGTACACTACCACTGATATAATACTTTTCCTTGAAGCTATAAGTTCCGTTACTGTAATAGGAAAGATAGCGGGTTCTGTTTTTAAATACTGTACCCTGACTTGTCAACCGGCCAGTTGATCCCGTAAGCGTATTATAACTGATTGTTGGAGTTACAGCAACTGAAGTGGATCTTTCTTCATCATAGCCATATAAGGTTTGCTCGCTACCCTGGTACTTTGATTCGCGGATTTCTGTTCCTGCAATCAAATCAAATTGGTGATCGCTGCCAAAGCTTTTATTTGCATTCAGCTGACCTCTTAAACCATAATCATCAAAAGTAGACCGGCTGGTTTTGTAAACGCTCCCTTTCGGAACACCATTTACTCTCAGATAACTTGAGTTGGTCAGGTTTAGTGGATTTGTTGAGTTGTTGATGAGATCTCTGGTTAAGTAACTGTTCAGATTCTGGTTGTTGATCTGATCGGCAATTGATTTTTGGTACTGTCCTGAAACAGTAACGTTTAACCAGGATGTAATAACTCCTTTTAGTGAAGCATTTAACCTGATGTTGTTTTTATTGGTAATGGTGTGGTTGTAATCAAGCTCATCAATGGCATTGTATGTCCAGGGTAACAGATTTTTGGTGCGCGTTAAACTATCTGAAACCCTTGTGGTGAAAGTAACGCCTCTGTAAATCCTGTTTCCATTCTTATCTACCAGCTGATCGTACGGCGCCATTCCGTAAATGCCAACGCCTAACGCCTGTAAAGCGGCTGCATTAACCTGGGCAGATTGATAGTTATACACTAAACCCGTATTAAGCGTGATGCGCTTACGAAGAAAATCATTTGTAAAACTGGTATTGATGTTATAACTCTTAGCGCTGTTACTTTTGTAAATAGGCTGGTCTTTAGTATAGTTTCCTGAGATATAGTATGAGCTATTATCTGTTCCACCTGAAAATGAAAGGTTATATTGTTGTGTAACGGCCCTTTGCAAAAGGTAGTCGCGTAGCTGATCCTGATTAGACCGGTTTCTCAATACATTTAAGGCCGAATCACGTTGTGCTGTATAGGCTGGATTACGCTTTGCTTTGAACATCCATTCCTGTGCTTCTGAAACAGGTGCAGAGCGGTAACCATTTGTTGGCGACGCAATGATGGCCGCAACCGGATCGCTCACAAAATTTTTGTCTACCAGTTCTTGTTCCAGATCAATATAATCGGAACTGTTCATAGCAGTTAATTTACTAAAATCTGCAGGCGCCGAAGTACTCACCATGCTGCTGAAGTTGATGGTATTGGCACCTCGTTTTCCTTTTTTGGTTGTAACAACTATTACACCATTGGCAGCCCTGGCCCCCCAGATAGATGAAGCCGCCGCATCTTTAAGAAAGGTAATGCTTTCGATATCATCAGGGTTAAACTGTCCCAGAATGGCATTTCCCGATGTATTGGTCACGATTGGATTGGATGGGTTTCCATTAATCCCATTTGAGGTTACGGAGGTAATGCTTTGACTGATGGCAGGAAATCCGTCGATGACAATAAGCGGAGCGTAATTGCTCAAATATGAACTTACTCCGCGAATTTGTATTTTGTTGTTTCGCAGGTCTACTGCTACACCCGGTACCGTTCCCTGGATGCCCTCTAATAAGTCAATTTTCGGGCGACGTTCGATATCTTTAGCGGTAAGTACACCAAAAGAACCTGTTGTACTTATTTTTTTAAGTGTTTGATATCCTGTAGACACCATCACTTCCTGCAATTCTTTAGTAGCCATCACCATTTTAATGGTCATGTTAGGACTCGCTTTCAATTCCTGTGTAACATAGCCAATGCTCGAAAATACGAGGATGGCGTCGTCAGGTAAACTGGCGAAGCGAAAAGTTCCATGCTCATTGGCCAGCACGGTGCGTGCAGTACCTTTAAGTGTAATGGTCACCTTCGGAATTTCAGCTCCAGTTTCTGCATCCAGAATCTTACCATCAATATCAATCGAAGAAAAAAAGTCTGCTACCTTATCAAAAAAAGGCTTGTCGGCTTTTTTAATGACTATGGTACGGTTGATGATGTTGTAGGTTAACGATTTTGGAGCCAATACTCTATCCAATACCTTTTCAAGTGGGGAATTGTCGAAAACAGCATCCACTTTCAGGCCATCATTTACTTTACCTTCCTGCCATAAAATGTTATATCCCGTTTGTTTTCTTATTTGTGAAAATAACTGCTTCAGTGTAGTGTTTCTCTGGTTCAATGATACATTTTGCGCAAATCCATTAGCGTGTACCTGCAGCAAAAAAGTAGTCATTAGTAAGATTGTTAGTTTCATCGCACGAACTATAGATTTATTAATCCAGGTAGGAGCCTCAGATCGGATTAGATCCTTAAATTTCATTACATTTGTAGTTTAGTGGTTTATTGTCTTGTTTGATACGTTACATGAATACACTAATTTTTTAGACCGGGAATGTTCGCAGCATTTCCGGTTATTCTTTTCAGTGCATTTTTAATGGGTAAAAAAATTAATCCATTACCGTTACCCTCCTTCCTGAAATTTTAAAATGAACTGATCCTGTCGATTCGAGTACCTCAAGTAACTCTGAAATATTTTTAAACCTGGAGGTACTTCCATTGAAAACATTATTTTTCAGTTTGTTGTCTTCGAAAACCACTTCCACATTATACCATCGCTCAACTTCTTTCATAATAGAAGCCAGATTCTGACCGTTAAAAATGAAAAGCCCGTTTTTCCATGCCATGATTTCTTCTACATCAGCAGCGCCTGTTTGAATAGCCAAGCCATTGTTGATGGCTACCTGGCCGGGTGATAAATAAGCAATCTGATTTGTTGAAGAGGAATTCTCTTTTAAAACCACCCGGACTGATCCCTCAAGCAGTGTAGTTTTGGTGAGGCTTTCACCCGGATAAGTATTGATATTGAAGTGTGTGCCCAAAACTTCAATACGCTGATTCGCGGAAATTACATGGAAGGCCAAACGCTCCTGACGCTTCTCATCCTGATACACTTTAGAGACTTCGAAATATGCTTCACCTGTTAATCTTACCTCACGTACTTTTGCAAAATGAAGCGGAAATTTAAGGGTTGACTGCGCATTTAACCATACTTTGGTGCCATCTGGCAGGTTAACCTGATATTGCCCCCCCTTGGGCGTAACAATGGTGTTTTCCAGATTGGCTTCGCCTGAACTGGCAGATTGATCAATTGTGTAAATCAGCTGTCCATGTTTAGCTTTGGCTATGGTGATGCCAGACTGGTGCAGTAATTGCCCGCTCGGTATCGCTTCAAGATCAATTTTCTTTCCGTCAGACAAAAGCAGCACGGCTTTGTTTCCACCCGGTGCAATATCGTGATCGTGTAACTGATTAAAACCCGAACCTGTTGTAGTGTAAAAATAAATAGTGATGGCGCAGGCCAGTAAAACAATAGCTGCCGCTGCATAGCGATAAAGCGGGGTAAATCGTGACACCGCATGTCCTGGCTTGAAATCCTGATGTTGTATAAGCTGCTGATAAAACTCCTCTTGTTCATTGGCGCTATGAAAACTTTCGTCCGTCGTAGCCGCCCATAACTGATCCAGGCCCCGCGCGAAATTCTCATCATTTGAATCCATTTTAAGCGTCCCCATTAATTCATCATATTCTGATCGGGTGATGGTTCCGTTATGGTGTTGATGTAACAGGTACTCTATCCGGGCAGATTTAATCATAGCTTTATATTCCCTTTATATCGGGTTTATAATAGCATTACACTTGAAACAGATTTTAGGACTAGTGTATTAGGATTTATTCCTATTTTTTCAATAATAAGCTTGAGATAAGTAAAAAACAACTCATATCAGAGATGTGGAAATGCATTCGCAAGGTTTTTAATGCAGCAACAAGGTGATTTTTCACAGTGTTTCTTGAGATTTGAAGCTTTTCTGCAATTTCATCATAATTCAGTCCCTCGTATCTGCTTAACTTGAATACAATCTGCTGTTGTTGGGGTAAAATATTTATGGAAGATTCCGTGAATCGCTGTAAATCTGATAAAAGAACTTTTTCTTCGGTCTGATTGCTCACTTTCTCCATGTCAAACCATAGCTGGTCCATCATTTTCTGTGAAGTAGAAATTTGCCGGAGCACATTCAGTGTTAACCTGCGCGTGATGGTGTAGAGGTAGGGTAAAATAGATAGTTGCTCGTTAAGCTTTCCCCGATGAATCCATACATTGATTAGCGCATCGTGTACCACTTCTTCGGCTTGCTCTTTATTTTTAAGAATCCGGAAACTAAAAGCATAAAGCTTCTTGAAATTCTGATCAAAAACTACCCGGAAGGCAGATTCTTTTCCTGCTTTCAAATCCAATATGATATCCTTCTCACTCAACACTTAATCGATCGTATAGCTTGTTAGGTTAATATTTGCTTACTGGCAGGCAAAAATTAAAAGGGTTTTTCGTGTAGACTGTGGTTCTCAGGGGGTAAGGCTGATTAGTTTGATAACAAAAATAATATAAATCACTGAAAATAAAAGAGAATAACGTAAATCATCCGGGCATATATTACTATGTTTCATTTATAATACAATAAATGCATTCCATTTCACTCCTTTAAGCCTAAAGGTTGTGATTAAACACTTGATTTCATATAATATGATTGCTATATTTAGCTTTCAACACCTAAAGAACTTAACACTAACTTATGAAGCCATATACCGTATCGCCATTGGAGGCGCGCAATAGAAATATGGCTTTCGAGTCCGATATTTCATCGTTTCTTTGTGCCTGGATGGTTAAGCAATCAAAACCTGGATTATTGCGGTTTGATCAGGATAATTCTGCTTATTTGGAAAACGATGCGCTGCGCGATTTTTTTATCAGTTCCGAAAATCCCATGGGTGAATTATTAAGTGACGAGCGCATCTTCCTTCATCTCAACCGCCCGGAACATCTGGTGTATTTCGACAGCATTAGTGGTGATCCTTTACTTTCGCGCTCAGAGCAGCGCATCTACAACCTTGCCCGGCGGATGGAGCATGTGGAGGTTCATATCCCTTTCCGGTCGGTGCAGCCCAATAAACAAACTGAAGTTGGTGATATTGCCGATATTGAAACTTACCCTGAAGATTCTGCTGAAGTACGATATAACAGTGGCAATCACTTCGCCAGCCGTCCGGCAAATGCAAATGTGTTTATTCAGAACAGTCAGTTTTCAACTATGAAATCTGAGGGAAATCTTCATGTGCTTTTCAAAAACGGCTTTCTGGAAGACAGGCTTCAGGAAATAAGGTCTTATCAATACCCAAAAGAAAATTTAATTCCTGGTCAGTTATTATTTTTTGTAATCTGTTCACGTCACTCCATCACTGAGGGGCACTTCGGAACATCCCTTGTTATAATTGATCCTCAAACACCTGAGTTTCCGAAGCGGATCTTAATATGTGATACCTTGTTGAAACAACTCCCTCAGCATCCGCGCTGGTGGCATCATTTCGTGAATGCTTATTCAAACGTATTTGGAGATGCAGCGAACGAATTGATAGAAGATGTTTCGCATCCGCTTCAAAAAGTAAATATAAAAGGTGATGACCCATTCAGGCACGATTGGGACTGCCCTTATTACGCCGCTGCTTTGGCAGATGCATTTTCAGGACTTGTAAAAAATAATGTCGAAGTGTTACTGCACGGATCATCTTTGGATGTACATATTGCCATGCGTCAGTACATGTCCGAATATTATGACCCTACAGGTGAAATTAAACCCAGGTCTGATATCCAGTTTTCAAACAGAATAAAGAGATGGCGAAGCGGACAGCAATTGATTGGCGAACTGAGAAATGGCCAGTACCATGTTATGGTAAATGGTTTATAAGCCGCAATCTGAACGTTCAGATACAAATACTGAAAAATAATACTGCTCTGAATTGTTTTCTATTGATTGTCTTTGATAGTGAATAGGAGGGTAGCTTCAGGATGAATCAGAGGGGATAAATAAGTATAAACGACAACCTGTTCAAGGTTGTCGTTTATGAACATAGCTTTATGATGCTGATGCATTATGATGAGTAATTGCCTCTCCTAAATTAATAACCAGGCCTTCGTCCAGATGATCCATCGTTTGCCATTTACTGCCGTTATGACCAGGTTCTGCATATATCACTCCGATTTTATTCTCTCCTTCGAAAACTCTGTAGATTCCATTAGCTTGTGGCTGGATTATGAACGTACCTTGCGATGTACTTACAATAAAATGATCGTGGTTCTCTACTGCAGGTTGGTCAAGCCCCTGTTCAGATTTTGCTTCTGATCGTGCGTGATCAATCAGTTGATGGATAGTGCTTTCTTCTTCCTTCCGATCCTCACTAATTGACTGGGAAATAACATTCGCAGATGAAATCTCTTGTTTTTTGGAAATCACATTTCCCCTGTCAAAATGGTGATGTTGGTAAAAATCAGCTTGATCAATTTCTATGATTTCTTCTTCTATTTTCAAGGCTGCCGGACTGCCAATTGCTGCTCTTATTTTCATTTCTGTATCCCTGGTTACTTCTCCAATGATATATCCAGGCATTCTGTCATACTGTACTTTATCCATTACAGGTATTATAACTTCCTTTTTATCGATCCCAAGCCTTGCAAACCCTATAGGGATTAAAATGGCCTTATTAGTTGATGCTGAAACGTCATTTTCAAGATCAGTAATGATATACCGGATGGCATTTTGCTCAGGGTCAAAAAGTAAATCTCTTACCTTTCCAACTGTGGTTTGGCTTTCGTCAACAACAGGCCATCCTGTTATATCGGCTTCTCCGTCACTAATGGCGTAATCTTCGTTGGCTAATTCCCTGAGGTTCAAATATTCTATACTTCCTGTGTTCATATCTTTTGATTTCAGAATAAATCATCTTATTCAAATTCTCAACATTACCCCAGCTAAATAGTTTTAAGATTGTTATTAAAGCCAGAACATCAATGTTAGAAATATTGCCGGCAATGTTTGATGAAATATTATAACAGTTCAATGTGCTTAAGACAAGAATCTGCTCTGTTCAGAACAGCTTCCTTAACTTTTACATCCATCTTGTCCCATATCCGGTAAACCATTGCAAGCCTGTGGTTATGCTCAAGCTTGCTTCTGTGCCTGTCATGAAAATCCCAATATAAGCTATTAAAAGGGCATGAATTTTCTCCTGTTTTATCGCTGCGGTCGTATTTACACTTTTCGCAGTAATTGCTCATTTTGTGAATGTAATTAGCTGAAGCCGTGTAGGGTTTTGATCCCGTAATTCCACCGTCCGCAAACTGGCTCATTCCCCTTGTGTTGGTAATTTCGACCCACTGTATGGCATCGATATAAATGCCAAGGTACCAGAAATCTACTTCGTCGGGATGGATGCCCGCAAGTAAAGCAAAATTCCCCGTAATCATCAACCGCTGAATGTGGTGGGCGTATCCAAATTGGAGTGATTGACTGATCGCATGCTTCAGGCAGTTCATGTGTGTTTCACCGGTCCAGTACCATTTTGGCAGTTTTCTGGTATGGTTGAAGAAATTCATAGATTCAAATTCCGGCATCTTCATCCAGTATATTCCCCTCATATATTCACGCCAACCCAAAATCTGCCTGATAAATCCTTCGATTTGATTGAGCGATATTGATTTTTTGTTTTTCCTCCAGTATTTAATTGCAGTATTCATCACCTCCATGGGTGAAAGCAGTTTGGTATTCATGCTAAATGACAGTCGGGAATGGTAAAGTGACCATTCTTCGCTGTGCATCGCATCCTGAAAAGTTCCAAAAAGTTGCAGGCCGTTTTCGCAAAAATAGTTCAAAAGCCTTAGTGATTGCTCCCGGTTTATCGGCCAGCCTAAATATTGAGCATCAACATTGCCAATAGTCACAATCTTAGCCCCGGTGATTCTGATCAACTGGGTCCTAACGTCATTGTCAAACAAGAGCGGGGGATTTGGTTTGTGATTCCTAGGAAGTTTTTTGCGGTTTTCCGCGTCAAAATTCCATTTACCACCATGTGGATCATCACCCTCATCGAGTAAAATATGATGTTTTTTACGCATGTTGCGGTAAAAGGTTTCCATCAGTAATTCTTTCTTTCCGGAAAATAATATGGCAACCTCGTCTCGGCTGGTGTAGAAGTGCTCTGTATCAAAGGCTCGATGAGCTATCCCCGAAGTATTACAAAAATGCTGTAGTTCATTGTCTAACCGGTATTCATCAGGCAACTGATAATGAAATTCTTCGATGCTAAATTTCTTCACCAGGTATTTTAAGTTATCTGCAAAACTTTGTCTGTTTTCAGCATCGTCAAGCTTGAGGTAAAGCGTTTCAAATCCTTCATCATTCAGTTGTGCTGCAAAATCTTCCATGGCGGCAAAAAAAGCACAAAGCTTTTGGATATGATGCCAGGCATAGTCGGTTTCTGTTCTCACCTCCATTAATACGTAAAGGGTATCGGTTGCAGGTTTGGCAAACCAAGAATGCTGCATGTTCAGCTGGTCGCCTAAAATTAGCCTTAATGTATGATATCGTTTGCGCATAACGGAGGTTAATAAAATTTATTCTTCTTAAAATGTTGTTTTAAGGTTGCCAAGACCACCGTTTACAGGTATAATTTGTCCGGTTATCCAACTGCTTTCTGTTGAAAGTAAAAATGCAATGGCAGCACTGATGTCCTTTGCTGTACCATACTTTCCTAAAGGATGTCTTTTTGCTGCAGCTTCCATTTTTTCGGGCGTGTTCAGAAGTTTTGAGGCAAGAGGTGTATCGGTCAAAGACGGCGCCACAACATTAACCCGGATTTGAACGCTACTTAATTCTGCAGCGAGTGAAATTGCCAATCCCTCAATCGCAGCTTTGGATGCCGCGATACTTGAATGGAAGGCCATTCCGGTTCTTGCTGCAACGGAACTGATGAGCACAATAGATGCTGAAGAAGAATTTTTCAATGATTTTAGTGATTGCTGAATAGATGAAGCTGCCCCGACAACATTCAGTTTAAAATCATCAATAAAGTCACTTTCCGAAATTCTTGCAAATGGCTTCAGGTTGATATTTCCGACACAGTAAACCAGTCCATCAAGTTCTTCAGGCAGGAATGAGGATAAAGCTGATGTAGAATCCACTACATCCATTTCCAGATATTCCACTGATTCAGGCCATAGGGTTGAGCGGCTTCTACAGGCTGCAAAAATATTCGCACCCTCAGCATTTAATAAATGAACCAGGTCTAAACCAATGCCCGAACTTGCACCCATAACAAGTATATTTTTGTTCTTGAATCTCATAAATAGTGATTAAGGTAATAATATATTTATGAACCAATCTAGCCGATTAAAGTTTATAAATAAACCAAATACTTTATTGAGTTCTCTAAGCGCCGTTGAATGTTGACGGAATGAAATTTGCCGGTTAAAAGCTTTTGTAGTAAATCCATTCGGCTTTAATATAGGACCATCCCCGAAAACATCAAACAATTTACAATGATTGTGCGTTCGCCAGATATTAATTAATTATTGAGCTGATGAAATTTCTTAAAATTATTCTTGTCTGTTTCTTTATTTCTACACTTGTTAGTTTAACGGGTGTATTTATTCTGCAATCTGCCCAGATCATTGGTACGGCCGATTCAGATATGAAAAATTTACCTTACGGCATTGCGATCGGATTTAACCTTTATCTTTTCCTGGGCACACTGTCTGTTTTTTTTAATCTTAATCAAAACATCCGGGAAAACTCACTCTGGAGCGCGCTTAGTTTTTTTCTTTTGCCTGCAATATTTTTATTATTATCACTATTTGCAATGTGGGATGAGGCCTGGCCAGGAGTCCTTTATGGGTTGCCATACTTTATTATCCTTTCCATTTGTTATCTAGGGTTCAGAAAGAATATGAGCAAAAAAATTATGTAATTTCCCCAATATTCGTTTTACCACGGCGATACACATCCCTAATTACTTTGCATAATTGATCTTTGATGATCAGTTTGGGGATATATGCAGCTACCCCAGCGGCACGCGCCAGGCTAACATTACCTAATCCGCAATAAAAGATTTAAAGCTCATATTATTTATTCATAAGGTGGCGTTAATCGTAACCAAATGTTTAATTCAGTCATGGTTTAGCGTAAGGCACTAATTAATCCATTAAAAATGATCAACGCTAATCTTTGAGCACATAGCTGCAAATCAGTTATTGATCTTAATCAAAAAAGGGTGATTGGGATATTGTTGCCAGGTTATAAGGAGTGTGGGTGCACCTGGTGCTTATTTACCTTATCAGCAATTGATACTTAAAATTAACTGACGAATCGGTAAAAAGCAAATAATACTAAACTTTAAAAGTAAAAAAGCAAAACCAATCATCCTTCTATAAGGTTATCTACAAACTTATACCTAACACTACACCACATGAAAAAAGAGGAAAGCGGCACTGCACCGAAATTAAGCACCAAATTGAATAAAGAAGATTCATCACCACTTCAGGAACTTTTCGCGGATGGTATTCGTGATTTATATTGGGCAGAAAACCATTTGGTCAAATCACTTCCTAAAATGATTTCTGCAGCAACCTCACCTGAACTTGTCGCTGCAATAGAATCTCATCTTGTTGAAACTAAAGATCACGTGACCAGGATAGAAGAAATCTTTACGCTTCTTAGAGAGAAACCCATAGCCAAAAAATGTGATGCGATGGAGGGGCTGACAAAGGAGGGAGAAGGAATAATTGAGGAAACCGAACCAGGAACGGCAACACGCGATGCCGGGATCATACTGGCCTCACAAAAAGTAGAACATTATGAAATAGCCTCTTATAATGGACTTTTTCAGTTGGCAACAACCCTCGGACTTACAGAAGTAGCAGACATCCTGGAAAAAACATTATCTGAAGAAAAACTAGCAGACAGCAAGCTTTCTGATATTGCAGGTAATGAAATAAATTATAAGGCCGCTGAAGAGGCATAAAAATTGAAACAGTATTTTTTTACATCAGCATTATGATAAACCAGGATAATAATAGCGCCACAGATAAGATTGCAATCAGAAAAGAATTTGAAGCAGGACTAGTTGAGGAAAAACTGACGGAGAATGGAATTCCTTTTTTCGTTATTAGGGACGGGCTTGACCTTGCTCAATATGCGCTTTTAGCCAAACAAGTACTGGAAGCAGAAAAATTAATTGCGCACGATTTCACATCCGATGTGGTTAATGAATCCGGAACGGAACGGAGGTCGTTCGATTATGAATCTGGCTGGTTTTTAGAAGGCATATCCGGGGGAGAGGTTGAATAGAATAATAAGTTTGATCTTGGAGTCAACAACAATCTCAACATCTTGTGTGTTCATTTATTCTGGTGAGACCTGTGGGGCCGAGGGGGTACAAATAGTGAGTTTAAATTAAATCAATATATTGTGAAATCTTTTTGCACTAAAATACTTCTTTCCGCTGTTACTTTGATCGTTTTATCAGCCTACACTACTGTTGCCAGGCCAGCATTTTATTATCAAATTAAAGTATATCATTTAAAAACTGCTGCACAGGAAAATACGATTGATACGTATCTAAAAACTGCTTATTTGCCGGCTCTCCACAGAGCAGGCATAAAAGATGTAGGCGTTTTTAAACCGATTAGTCAGGATACCTCGGAAAAGCTGATTTATGTTTTTATCCCCCTTAAAAAATTAACCGATTTGGATAAAATCAATATAAAGATAAGCCAGGATAAACAATATGCCGAAAGCGGTAAATTTTATTTAGGCGCTTCGTATAATGATGCACCTTATACCCGTATAGAATCTATTTTATTGAAGGCTTTTTCTGCTATGCCGGAGTATTCACTGCCAAAACTGACGGCACCTAAAAACGAACGGGTTTATGAGTTGAGAAGTTACGAAGCCGCTACAGAAAATCTTTCAGCCAATAAAATAGGGATGTTTAATGATTACGAAGTTGAGATTTTTTCGAAGCTGGATTTTAATGCAGTGTTTTACGGACAGGTCATTTCCGGCAGCAAAATGCCTAACCTCATGTATCTCACAACTTTTAACAATAAGGCCGATAGAGAAAAACACTGGGCGGCTTTCGGCCCGGAGTATAAAAAGATCAGTGGCTTACCACAGTACCAGCATAATGTTTCTAAAAACATAACATTATTTCTATACCCTTCTGACTATTCTGATTTTTAATACGTTTATGATTTTTAGCGACCAGGTAGAGGGTGTTCTTTCTTAATAAAACCAAAATTTTGTCTCGGGTAATCAGGTACTGAAAGATAACCTCGCGTAATAATTAACAGGGTTCTTACTTGGTTATAATTTGGGTTTCACTTGGTTCTTATTTGGCTAAAACCAAATAATACCCAGTTTAAAGGCATCTAAACCCGCTTTTTGAAGCAAAAATGCCCTCAGCCACTATTTAAACCTGGTTTACGATAGCAATTAATAATTAGGTGCTTATCACCTAACTAGCGTAAAAGAAAATAACTTTCTAACTAAAATAGGTGCCTGGTTCGTATTTAAGACTCACTTCACCTTCAGGATATAGCCCAGGCCATAAACATTTTCGATGCTTACCTGACCGGAAGCTTTGAAAAGTCGCCTTAACCTGGAGATGAACACTTCCAGGCTTTTGCCATTAAAATAATCGTCATTGCCCCATAATGCAATCAACAGGTCTTTTTTCTTCACCACCTGGTTGATGTTGGCAGACAGATGATCGAGCACCTCAGATTCTCGCACAGTTAACGATCTTTCTTTGCCATCGGGTAAAAGCACAAACAACTGATCTTTCTGATAGCTGATGTCGCCGATTGTAACAACGCTTTCCATAGCTTTTGAAACCATAGGTGTGTTAGGGAATTTATTAATAATGTTCCCGATGCGGAGGACCAGTTCCTCAATTTCAAATGGTTTAGAGATATAATCGATGGCGCCAATTTTTAGTCCCCTCATCCGGTCATGCTTTTCATTGTGCGCGGTTAAAAAGAAAAAAGCCTGGTTTGGATTTAGCTTTACAATTTCGGTACTTAGGTCAAAACCATTCATGTCAGGGAGTTGGATATCAATGATCATCAGCTTATTATCAAGTTGATGTTGCTGATAATACGCTAATGTGTCTGCGGCCGATTGAAACCAGCGCACAGTGAATCCCCTCAACTTCAGGTATTCTGAAACTACATTGCCCAAATCTACTTCATCTTCAATGATGACGATATCGTGTTTCATGTTGATTTCAGTTTGTATTAATGATAACAGACGCTTTGGGGATGTAGACCATAAATTCGGTTCCGGTTCCAATATCCGATTTTACGTCGATACGCCAGCCATGTAAATCTACCGATTGCTTAACGTAGTACAGTCCCAAACCCAATCCAGGTACGGTTTTATCCTTTTCTTCCCGAAAAAATTTATCAAAAAGTTTAGATATGTTAGCCGCTGCAATGCCCTTCCCGTTATCTTTAATGTGCAGAACGAAATCATCACTTTCTTCGCTGAGGAAGATAAACGTGTTTTTCACCGCATTTTGATTGTGTTTAAATGAATTATCGAGCATGTTTTGCAGCATGGTGGTAAACATAAAAGGATCAATCATTAATAAAATTTCGCTGTGATGCGGATCAAAAGTAATGGAATGTGGTTCAGGAACCTTAATTTTAAAATCATTTACAATGGTAAGTACGGCATAATTCAGGTCAGTTTCCTCCAGATTAATTTTATTGCTAATTTCTGAGATCTCCAGCATTTGATTAATGTGTGAATGCAAACGCAGGGCCTGGCGCTCTACAATATTTACTAATGCTTTTACACGGTTGCGGTCATTTAATACTTCGTCTTCATGCAGACTTTTACTGGCCACTAAAATGGTGGTAACCGGCGTATTGAATTCATGTTTAATGCTGTTAAGGAAGTCAGATTTCACCTCGGTTTCTTTCTTTTGCCGCATCCAGTTAATGTAGGTGTAATAATTGATGGCTACAATGATCGCAATGCACAAGGCTACCAGGAGGAAAGTGGGCAACATTTGCATTGCAACTTTTAATGGCCTGCCTGGGGCATCAACAAACAAATTGAATGTAATGCGGTAATCGTACATTAATGTTCCGCTAACCGAAAGGTTGGTTACCCGGTTTTGCAAATTCGGAAAGCCGAGTTTTCCATCGATAATTACACCAAAGGGATTAGCTGACGGAAGCAGAGTTTCATTATTGCTTTTATGGTTAAAAAGGAAAACGTTTCCCTTGTTCTTATTGAAGATAATCTCAAAGGATTCGAACGTGAGCAGGTACTGCAGATGTGGATCCAAGCTATTCCTTTCAACAATAGATTTGAAAATACTATCCATTGAACTTTCCGCCTTCAGGTGAAGGAGTAAGGTATCGGCTACCTTTGCTGCCAGCGCTTTAAAGTTTTTACCATCGCCATCATACGCTGCTTTTAGCCCAGCCATATTTCGGGATAAGATGCTGTCTATAATCTTACCTCCGCCCTGATAAAGCTTATCATCAGGAATGCTGCGGCCATATTCGTCATTTATTAAGGTTTTATCTTTAATCTGGTAATCCCTGTCGCGAAGTACATAGGTATTATAAGTTAATCTCAGCTGAACAAAAAGCAATATGAGAAAGCTTATCAATACGATGGATTTATAAAGGCGATCTTTCATATTTACCCCTAAAAATAGTGCTATTATTCCAAAATTTCATTTTGTTAAGTATCTGTTAGGCTTTCATTAGGTTTCCATTAGATAAATGGTTGATAGGTGTGCAGTATTTTTGAGTATTATAAATTATTAAAACAGTCTTTATACCACACAAATTGAATTAATATGAATATTAGAAAATTAGCAGTCATACTCCTTGTTCTTACAGTACTGATTTCGCGGGAGCGTGGTGCTGCCCAGCAAACAGTGGGTAATAAAAACCTAACAGATTTGCAGCAGGATTTTGTGAATTTGGGTTTTGGAATGTTTATCCATTACGGGATGCCAACTTTTATGGATCAGGACTGGTCTGATCCCGATGCTTCGCTATCCTTGTTTCAATCGCCAAAGCTGGATGCAGATCAGTGGGCAAAAGCAGCAAAGTCGGCCAATATGACTTACGGTTGTTTAACTACCAAACACCATAGTGGCTTTCCCATCTGGAATACCAAAACTACCAGTTACAACGTGATGAATACACCGCTGAAACGCGACGTGGTGAAAGAGTATGCAGATGCATTTCGTAAAAACGGACTGAAAGTGATGTTATATTATTCCATACTGGATACGCACAATGGCATCCGCCCAAACCAGATTACTCCTGCACATATTAAACTGATTAAAGATCAGATTACAGAATTACTAACCAACTACGGTGAAATTACCGCTCTAATTATCGATGGATGGGATGCACCCTGGTCAAGAATTTCTTATGATGATGTTCCATTTGAAGACATTTATTACCTGATTAAATCTTTGCAACCAAATTGTCTGGTAATGGATTTGAATGCAGCAAAATATCCGACTGAGGCACTCTTTTATACTGATATCAAATCTTATGAACAGGGCGCAGGTCAGTTTATCTCAAAAGAAAGCAACAAACTGCCAGCATTGGCTTGTTTGCCCTTACAGCAAAACTGGTTCTGGAAAACATCGTTTCCGACTACTCCGGTTAAAAATGTAGATGAGCTGGTGAATAAGTTCATTATCCCTTATAATGGTGCTTATTGTAATTTCATCTTAAATGTGGCCCCGAATAAAAATGGTTTGATTGATGATAATGCACTTGCCGCGCTGAAAGAAATGGGGAAGCTTTATAAGCGCTCTGCTAATCCGTCAAAATTGCCACCATTTTCGGCACCAATCATTTCAAGCAATATTGCAAAGCACGTAGTGAGCAATAGCAGCTGGAGCGATGACATGAATTTAATGGATTTTGCCAACGATGATAGTTTCAGGTCGAACTGGTCTTCGAATCCGGAGGTGAAAGCTCCCTGGTATGAAGTGAAGTTTGAAAAAGCCATGCCTTGCAATATGGTTGTCATTACTGCAGGTAACGCGTCGGGCGCTAAATACAGTCTCGAATATTTCGCCAATGGAAAATGGTCGCCACTTAAAGCGCAGGCAGCCGGGGAGAGAAAGGTAAGTATTTTTAGGTTTGAAAGGGTCTGGTGCGAGAAAATCAGGGTAAACCTGTCTGATTTCAAAGAAGCACCGGCAATAGCAGAGTTTGGAGTTTATAATGAAAGGAAATAGGCTTTGATTAAATAATATTCTATCGGATAGATCATTAAAACTACCTAAAAAAACTCCATCAATATTAAACATTCGGCATCCAGGCGTGTTACCTAATCATATGGTAAAACTTTCACAATCTGTTAATACGCTTTTGCTGTTCGTCCTGTCATTTGGGGGGCTTTATTTTGCATCACCTTTTTTAATTCCGGTTATTCTGGCTGCGGTACTATCAATGGTTTTTATCAGATTGTGCAGCTACTTTGAACGGAAAGGTTTGAGTAGAAATATATCTGCTTTGATTTGTATTTTTCTTTTTGTGCTGGTAGTCGGTCTGATTATTGGCTTGCTTTCGATACAGCTGGGAAGTTTTGCAGATAATCTGGACGCGATGGAACAGCGGCTTGTAAGGATGCTGGAGTCGCTGAAACAATGGATCAATGAGACGATTGGAATAAAGAAAGATACACAGCAGAAAGTAATCGACCAGAATACGAAAGGTAAATCCAGCAGCATGATCCTTTCGTTTGCGATGGGGATAGTAGGGATTTTAGTGAACACCATATTGGTTTTGGTATACATGTTTCTGTTTCTCTCCATGAGGCGTCACATTAAAAACTTTATCCTCAAACTGGTGCCCCGCAAAGAAAATGAAGATACCTCACTGGTGATCCATCAGGCGGGTAAGGTTTCGCAAAAATACCTGAGTGGGCTTGCAGCAATGATCGGAATGTTGTGGGTAATGTATGGCATTGGTTTCAGCATTGTAGGTGTAGAGAGTGCAATTTTCTTCGCCGTGCTTTGTGGGTTGCTGGAGATTATTCCATTTGTGGGAAATTTAACGGGTACTGGTTTAACAGTACTTGCAGTTGTAGCGCAGGGTGGCGATGCAAAAATGATCGTGGGCGTACTGATCACCTATTTTTTGGTACAGTTTATTCAAACGTATATTCTGGAGCCGGTAGTGGTTGGTGAACAAGTAAATATCAATCCATTGTTTACCATTATGGCTATCGTGCTCGGCGAACTGGTTTGGGGGATAGCCGGAATGATTCTGGCCGTTCCGTTACTTGGTATGGCCAAGATTATTTGCGACAGCTATCCCGAATTAAAACCATATGGTTATTTAATCGGACCAGAAAACCCTGGTAAACCCAATACCTCGATGATTGACTATGTGAAAAAGTTATTTGCGAAAAGATAGTATTAGATAATAGCAACGATCATAAAGTGGATGAAATTTAGGATCAATGAACCATTATTCTTCTTTACCCAGGCGCTCCAGTAACTCGTACCGTTTGGTTTGCTGCTCGGTTTCAATTACGCTGGCTTCCTGTATTCTAAGGAGCTTTCTGCCCTCTTCAGCACGATAGCGTGGCCACTCAACCTCGTTTGCTGCAGAAGGTACAGAGCTGTTGGGATTTCCGGTTTTGATGAAATTCACAAAATAACCCTGCATTTGTTCAGATACCCTGTAGTCGGCTTTTTGCCATGCATAATTGTCCTGAACATCCAGATTACCCAAGGCATATTCAATTTCAGAAGCATGAAAAGATGTTCCGGATATGGCACTGTTAATTAATTTTTTTATCAGTATTTGCAGAAAGCTGCCCTCGCGAATGGTTCGCGGATTAAGTCCGGGATGGGGATGGGCAAAAAGGTAGCGGTAAACCGACACATTGGGGTTTGTGGAATGGAGCTCCGCCAGTTTAAAGCTGCTGTAATTGATCAGCCGGTCACTCATCATTTCACCTGATGATTTTTTCAATTCAGCCTTGTTTCTTGACGGGTACAGGGCCAGCACTTCATCTGCGTGATCGCCGTAGAATTTTTTCAATGCCTTTTTATAGTTTTTATCGTTCATTTTACGAAGACGATAGAGGGCAAGGGCAGGTACTTCCTGGGCATTCCAGCCCATCAGTAGTGGAATTTTAGCTTGGTATCCTTTTCTGAAAGTTTCCTCCGGACGTTCAACCAGAAAATAACCATCAATTGTTGGTTTAAAGCGCCGAGGATTTCCTTTTTCAACAAGCTTCAATAATGTGATTGCGCTCATTGTACGAAGATCTGCTACGGAAGGCGATTTAGCCTGGAGAGAGATTTCTGTTCCCATGGCTTCAGATTTTTTAAGGGGAATAACCAGCGCTTTTGAATCCAGCAGCGAGCCACTTTCGGCAATCGCACCTGAAAATAATCCTTTAGAAAGCGGCGAAGCCATCAACGCGCTTACCGACTGGGCGCCAACAGATTCTCCTCCAACGGTAATTCTATTGGGATCTCCGCCAAAGGCCGCTATGTTTTCTTTTACCCATTTTATTGCAGCCAGCTGATCCATAAGGCCGTAATTTCCCGATCCGCCATAGGTGGTTTCTTTACTCAGTTCGGGGTGCGACATAAAGCCAAAAACGCCAAGACGGTAATTAATGGATACGTAAACGATTCCCTGTTTCGCCATGCTGGTTCCATCGTAAGCCACCTGCGAGCCGTCTCCATGGATAAATGAACCGCCATGGATATAAATATATACAGGTTTTCGCTCCTGATTCGAGGATGCTGAAGTCCATACGTTAAGAAAGAGGCAGTCTTCGCTCACTTTCTCCGATCTGAATTCGTAGAGTAGATTGGAATCCTGTATAGGACGGGCACCAAATTTATCAGCAGATCTGACGCCGTCCCACTTCGGTGCAGGTTGTGGGGCTCTCCATCTCAAATTACCAACTGGCGCTGCGGCATAGGGTATACCTTTGTATGCGAGTACATCCCGTTCGGGTCTGGTCCCTTGAAGCTGCCCCTGTGTAAGTCTGATCTTTGTGGTTAATCTGGATACTGGTGTTTCTGTAGCGATTGTGACGTTGGAAAAAAAAATAGCGAAGATGAAATAGATTACTGCTTTTAAGATAATGGTACGAGTCATAAAAAAATGGGTCAATGCTAAATTACATTAATTTGATTTATTCGGCGATTTCACAATTTTAGAAAGCATGCCCCTGAATATAAAATAATGAAAGGGCAGCATGGCGATCCAGTACAGCCTGCCCGCCAGTCCAAGGGGGCGGAAGGTTGCAGTTTGGTGTACATAGCCCTTTTCATCTATCCGGAATTCGAGCCAGGCCTCGCCCGGTAACTTCATCTCTGCATACAACAATAGCCGCTTCTGTTCCTTTGAAGAAAGAATCACACGCCAGAAATCGAGCGCATCACCAGGAGAAACCACGGCAGCATTTTTCCTGCCGCGTTTAAGTCCTACTCCTCCGAAAAGTTTATCCAGAAAGCCCCTGAACTCCCACAGCCAGTTGCCATAATACCAGCCGTTTCTCCCCCCAATAGAGAATATCCGGTTCAGTGCTTCATCAGGCTCTTTAGCCCGCATCTTCTGCTTGTCGGTTAAAACGCCAAAGGCCGGAACGGCAATATGTTCGGAGAGTCTCTTTTGAAAAATGCGATTATTTCCCGAGTCGTTCCAGCTGGAAAGCACCAGGTTCTGTTCGATTTTTTCAAAGGCCATGGCGATGGCCTTTTTATAAGGAATGAGGTCTATATTGAGTAATTCTGGCAGATCGTTTTTTTCCGGAATAACATCTACCTTCATGCTGTCGACCAGGTTTTTGGCGAGGGGATAAGAGGTGGAGGTAACGAAATAAAGCCAGTAGGAAGAAAGTTTTGGGCTGAAAACCGGAACAATGATGATTTTTCTCCGAAGCTTTCTTACTTCTGCAAACTGCTCAAGCATTTGTTTGTAATTCAATAAATCAGGTCCGTAGATGTCGAAATGCCTGTTATAGGTCTCTTCCTTGTTCAGTACGCCTGTTAAAAACTCAATCACGTTACGGATTGCCACAGGCTGACACCGGGTTTTTAGCCATTTCGGCGCTACCATGACCGGAAGTTTTTCTACCAGGTCGCGGATGATTTCGAAAGATGCACTGCCAGAGCCGATGATGATTCCGGCACGTAAAACGGTTAAAGGTGTTTTGCCTTCTTTTAAAGTGTTTTCAACGGCTTTCCTGCTTTCCAGATGCTTGCTTAGCTCTTTTTCGTTGATAATTCCGGAAAGGTATATGAGTTGTGCAGCCTTCGTAGTATCCAGAAAGGCTATAAAATTGCGGGCAGATTTTAATTCGGTATCGCTGAAGTTGCCTTTTTTACTCATGGAATGCACCAGGTAATAGGCGGCGTCGATGTCGCTGGGCACGTTGTGCAGTGTCTCAGGCTTCATCAGATCGGCTTCGACAATGTCGACCATTTCGGCTTTGAATGCCTTAATATCCAGTCGTCCCTTATCGCGTACCACGCATGTAACATGATGGCCCATTTCCAATAACACAGGAAGCAGTCTTTTTCCAATATAGCCAGTGGCACCAGTGAGCAGGATCTTCATATCCTGTTAACAACCTTTAATCCATATTGTTCCGCTCAGTGAACAATTGGAATATTGTTAAAAAGCCGCTAACTCTTTGGAAATATTTTCCAGCACTTTGAAACTGAATACTTGACGGCCATTGAGCCACCTTTGTATTTCGTCAGGGTTAATGTCGAGAGAAATCGCCAGATCATTTGCTGACAGGTGTTTTGCTTCAATTAGTGTTGCTGTTTTTTCGGCGAGTTCCATGTTTAATCTGTTGATTTCTTCAATAGCAGGGTTTCCGGTTTCTTCCAGCCAGATGGAAACAAAGTCATTTTCTTGCATGCGTGTAATAAATTTTGCGCAAAAGTATGGATAATGATTTGAGATGTAAAATCAATCATTCATCACATGGCCTTTCTCATCTTCAGATTAATTTGTTGCCCCTCTCTGTTTCTGATCCTGGATAAAGTTTCCTGTCTCATGCCCAGGTAACTCGCTACGCAGCGGAGTGGTAATTTCTCTATATCCATATTTTTATCATTCAGAAAATGGCGATACCGGTCAATTCCTGATGGAAGTCTGGCCAATAATGCCCTTTGAGATGCAGTATGGTATTGGAGTGCGAGAATCTGTCTGGAAATGACACTCGCTTCCGGAAATTCTGCGTATAATTTATCAATCAGCGTATAGGGAATACAAATTACCTCACAGTCTTCCAGCGCCTGAAGGAATTCAGGTGAATAAGTTGATACACCATCCGGATGTCTGATGGCACCGATCAGCTCGTTTCCAAAGCTAAACCAGGTGGTAATTTCCTTTCCACCCTGTTTGATGAAACCCCTTATAATCCCGCTGCAAATGAAGTAAAGGCATTCGTTGTTATCAATAGGCGATAGTAAGTATTTGCTTTTTTTAACATTCATGGCAAAAGCCCTTCCATCAAATGCTTTTTTATAGCTTTCGCTAATGGGATTAAATTGTTCCAGATAGCTGAATAGCGGAGACAAAAACGAACTTTGGTTCTGAAGTTTCATGGGACGTGGAAATTAAAAGGATGATTGGAAATTTATAGAATAACTAGTGAGTGGAAAGGAGGTGGAATGCGGTAAAGGTGTTTGATACCTCACACACATGACGCATTGGCGTAACATTACTGGCGATAAGTCCGTCTGCGCCCATTGCAATTTCAAAACTGACCACACTGTTCAGTTGGAGATTATGCTCATTGTTAGACAAATGAAAGGTAATATCCTGTTCATTCTCATCTTCGATAGTGCCTCGCCCAAATACGGGATCGATATATGTTACAATACCTTTTCGCATGTTTAGTTAGTTAGTTTGTTTGATGATTCGAATATAACAGCTTTGTTACGTATGCGCAAGAGCTTTATGAAGATTTTAAATTAATTCATGATTTCTTCATGTATTTTCAGAAAAATGAAGGATAATAGGAGGTTGAATGCCAGAATGTTAAAAGTATTACAGGATGATGCAGTAACAGGTGCCGGGATACTGCGCTTACACTGCCCCGAAAACTACAGGTGCATACAATTCGGGATTCATGCATGTGTATATGTCAAACCCGGATGAGTATAGCTTTAGAAGCTACAGACCAACGACTGATGATTATACCGCAAACTTATTTGATAGCTTGTACGAAGAAGGGCTAAAACCCGTATGCTTTTTGAAGTACTTCCCAAAAAAAGAAGAATTACAGAAACTCAGTTCAATGGCAACCTCCGAGATATTCATTTGGTGGCTGGTAAGCAGTAACTTTGCTTCTTTAACTACCATCTCATCAATCACTACGCTGGCCGTTCTGTTGGTGACCTGTTTAACCACCTGGGATAGGTGGCGTGCGGTAATGCGTAAGGCATTTGCATAATAGATGACCTGACGCTCGGTTTTGAAGTTTTCAGCTACCAGATTGATAAACCTGTTCGTTAGATCGGCTTTGCTGTCATGTACTACCGGGCTATACTGTCTTTTCCGGTTGTAAACGAGGAAGATATCGTACATAATTTTCAGAAAACTATTATGCGTGATATTCTCCATTTGAGGAATACTTTGGGGGGCATTCATCTTTTTATGCAGGCCCAGCATATCGTAATAAATGAAGGTATAATCCTCTTTGGTTAAGGTGAGTTTAAACGAAGGATTATCATGCGACATTTTATACACTTCTCCATAGTTGAAAAAAACACCCTGATTTAGCAGGTAGTTCTTGTCAAAGAAAATACAGATCATAGAGGCGCTTTTATTGTCGACTATCTCGTACACAGAATTGGGCGCAATTAACAGGAGCTCGCGTTGGTTCAGGGTCTGTGCGGCAAAGTTGATATTGATGCTCAGCTTGCCTTTGGTGATCAGGAGCAGAGCATAGCCAACTGTTCGTACAGGATTTCTAAAAGTGGGATGAGGGTGGCTGTTGGTAAAAACTTTGGTTAACAAGCCATTGTTCAAAGATAGGATCTCGTCGCAGGAACTTTCTTGTCGTGGCATTTTATAAACGGAGTGTTGCAGTAGATTCATTTGTTCTTCTTTATAATTTCTTAACAAATAGCATCTTTTGGTGCAACATTTGGCATATCATTTACGGAGGATGTTTAGGTGGCCGTTTTGGTTAAAAACAACTTCGGCAAATCTAATATCTGAGATCATAATTACAAGATATTTTTTATAAAATGACTAAATTCTGATTAGATTTAAATGTTTTGATTAAAAACGGATATATTAATAATAAGTTAAAAATCAGTGTTTTGTATCTTTTTTGTGTGGTAAAGAGCTGTTTTTAACCTTTTTACTTTTTTATAATAAAAGTCAGAATGTCAATTGGTCAATTCATTTAAATGTCACATTTTGCCAATCCTACATTTTGACCAATATATCCTACATATAAACCTTTTTTTGGCTTAAAATCTACGTTAAAATTGTGTTATCAAATCACTTGGTTTAGACGACCGGAATTAAGGTGTCTGGTTTTTTTACAAGTGATGCTTTTTCCTTGGGGTAACAGGAATTGATAAACACCTTTTAAACTGAAGAACAATAACGTTCAGCATGCGTAAAAAATTACAAGATAGAATCGCATCTTTTAAAGATGCAGCACTGATTAAGGAGCGGGGTTTGTATCCTTATTTCAGGTCGATTGAATCTGCACAAGATACAGAGGTAATCATCAATGGCCAAAAAGTGTTGATGTTCGGATCAAATTCGTATTTGGGCCTTACCAACCATCCAAAAATAAAAAAAGCAGCACAGGAAGCAATAGAAAAGTATGGAACGGGTTGTGCCGGATCGAGGTTTCTGAATGGAACGCTCGATATCCACCTGGAACTGGAAAAGCGGCTTGCTGATTATGTGGGTAAAGAGGCTGCGGTATTGTTCAGTACTGGTTTCCAGGTTAACCTGGGCGTAATTTCGTGTTTGCTCGATCGCAATGATTACCTGCTGCTGGATGAGTACGACCACGCTTCTATTATTGATGGAAGCCGTTTAGCATTTGCCCGTACCATTAAATATGCCCATAATGATATGGACGACCTGAGGAAAAAGTTAAGCCGCCTCCCTGAAGATGCGGCTAAGCTAATCGTTTCTGACGGGATCTTCAGTATGGAAGGGGATTTGGTAAACCTGACGGAAATGACTGAGATTGCCCGTGAATATGGTGCAAACATCATGATGGATGATGCGCATAGTTTGGGTGTTATTGGTTTCAATGGTTCTGGTACCGCTTCCCATTTTAACCTCAATGATGAAGTGGATCTGATTATGGGAACCTTCAGTAAATCGCTGGCTTCACTTGGCGGGTTTATTGCAGGAAATGCCGATACCATTGAATTTATTAAACACCGTGCACGCTCACTCATGTTCAGTGCAAGCATGCCACCATCGGCCGTTGCCAGTGTAATTGCAGCTTTGGACATTATTGAATCTGAACCTGAGCGCATCGATAAATTGTGGGCAAATACCAATCATGCCAAAAAACAACTTATTGAGGCTGGTTTTGATATCGGTGAAAGCAACAGTCCGATTATTCCGGTTTACATCAGAGACAATGATAAAACTTTTATGGTAACCAATATTTTGCAACAGGAGGGTGTTTTTGTAAATCCTGTTGTGTCTCCTGCTGTTCCTTCTGATGCATCACTTATCAGATTTTCGCTGATGGCGACACATAGCTTCGAGCAGATTGATATAGCCATAGAAAAATTAAAATTTGCATTTAAAGCCGTTAACGCCGACCTGTTAGGCGTACAATCATGATAGAAGTTGTAAAAGTTTCCGATAAGAAAGGCTTAAAAGCTTTTATCGATTTTCCTCATGCATTATATGCTCAGGATGTGAATTACGTTCCTGAGCTTTTTATCGCTCAGCGGGATTTGTTAAGCCCCGGAAAACACCCTTTTTACGAACATTCGCAGATACAGCTTTTTTTAGCTTATCAAAACAAGGAGATTGTAGGCAGAATTGCTGCAATCAATAACACCAACCACAATAAAACTTACGAGGTTACTGACGGTTTTTTTGGCTTTTTCGATTGTATTAACGATCAGGAAGTTGCAGGTCAGTTATTCAATGCAGCTGAAGCGTGGTTAAAGGCAAAAGGTCTGACCAAGGTTTTAGGTCCTGCAAACTTTTCTACCAACGAGGTATGCGGTTTACTGATCGATGGTTTCGACGGACCTCCGGTGGCGATGATGCCTTATAATGCCCCTTATTACCTTAACCTTTTGGAGGCTATAGGCTTTAAGAAGAATGTGGATTTGAGGGCTTACCGTTATACTGCCGGAAATTACAGTGAGCGATCAGTTAGGTTAATGGAGGGAATTGAGGAGCGCCTTAAACGGAATGACATTACCCTGAGAACCATCAACCTGAAAAACTTTGCAGCAGAAAGCGCAGCGATACGGGAAGTGTATAATAAAGCATGGGATAAAAATCTTGGTTTTGTACCGATGACGGATAAGGAATTCGACTACACGGCGAAAGACCTTAAAATGGTGCTGGATCCTGAGTTTTGCATTCTGGCCGAACAGCATGGTAAGATTGTTGGTTTCGCATTGGCAATTCCTGATATCAATCAGATTTTAATTAAAATTAAACGTGGGCGTTTACTGCCAACTGGTCTTTTCAAACTTTTACTGAACAAAAAGAAGATCGATGGAATTCGAATCCTGCTGCTCGGCGTAGTGGATGGTTACCGTAAAATGGGCATTGAAGCCTGTTTGTACGGAAGAATTATCAAACACTTTAAAGCCCGGAATATGAAATATGCCGAGGCCAGCTGGACACTGGATCATAACGACATGATCAATAAACCCATCGAAGATATAGGTGGACAACTGTATAGAAAATACAGAATTCTGGAAAAAGCAATATGAAAAAGCGGGTACTCATTACAGGTGCAACAGGATTTGTAGGTTTTCATCTGATTGAGGCAGCTCTTGCTGCTGATATGGATGTGTTTGCGAATGTGCGTCAATCGAGCAAGATTGATCATCTGCAGCATTATGCCATCAATTTCGTTGAACTGGATTTTGAGTCGATATACGCTTTAACGGCACATATCAATGAGTACCGGTACGATTACATCATTCACGCTGCGGGGGTTACCAAGGCAGAAAGCCTGGCAGAGTATAACAGGTTTAATGCTTCTTACACCAGAAACCTGGCTATCGCCGCAACATCGGCTGCACACCGGATTGAAAAATTTGTGTTTGTAAGCAGCCTGGCGGCATTAGGCCCATTAAGTAGCCCGGCCAGTCTTTTGGAGGATAGTGGTGCTTCCAACCCCGTAACCTACTATGGAAAGAGTAAGTTACTCGCCGAATCATACCTGAGCAATATCCCGATGTTGCCATTGATTGTGTTTCGACCTACAGCGGTTTATGGTCCGCGGGAACGGGAGATCCTGATTGTGCTGAAAGCTATAAAAAGGGGAATTGAAGTTTACCTGGGTAAAAAGGAGCAGCAATTAAGCTTTGTATATGTAAAGGACCTGGCCGAAATTATGGTTAGCGCACTAAATTCTGCAGTAACGGGCAAGGCCTATAATGTTTCTGATGGTGAAGTTTATGGACGGTCATCTCTTGCAGACTATACGAAAGCGGTACTCCTTAAAAAAACCTTGAAAATAAAGTTTCCACTTGGTGTATTAAAAGGCCTGGCCTGGTCGCTGGAAAAAGGCTTTAAGTTTTTCAACAAAGTACCGACACTCAACATTGATAAAATTAACGAGCTAACAGGTGTAAACTGGGCCTGTAATATCGAAAATATAAAAAAAGATCTTGGTTTTAAGCCCCGATACCAGCTGGAACAAGGATTAAGTGAAACAATAGATTGGTATCAGAATAATAAGTGGTTATAAGAATTTAATAAAAATAGAAATGACAGAACAAGTAAAATCAGCTAACGGAAAGCTTGGAATATTAATGCCAGGGCTGGGTGCGGTAGCTACAACGATGATTTCTGGTGTGGCTGCGGTAAAGAAAGGCCTTTCTAAACCTATCGGCTCGCTTACGCAAATGGGAACAATACGCATTGGTAAAAGAACAGAGAAAAAAAAACCTAAAATTAAAGATTTTGTGCCTTTGGCAAATCTTGAAGACCTGGTATTCGGCGGCTGGGACGTTTATGAAGATAACGTGTATGAGGCTGCGATGAATGCGAGAGTGCTTGATGCCAATTTATTGCGTGATGTGAAAGAGGAGTTGCAGGCGATTAAACCAATGAAAGCGGCTTTCGACAGAAATTATGTGAAGAACCTGGATGGTACGCATATTAAAGATATCGATAACCGTTATGAGTTGGCTTTAGCAGTAATGGAAGACATTAAAAACTTCAAGGCTGACAACAACTGTGATCGCATCGTTTTGGTTTGGTGTGGTTCTACTGAGATTTATTTCGAAGCTTCAGAGGTACACGAATCTTTAGCTGCTTTTGAGCAGGGATTAAAAGATAATGATGCCCGCATTGCACCAAGTATGATTTATGCTTATGCTGCATTGAAATTAGGTATTCCTTTTGCCAACGGTGCACCAAACTTAACTGTAGATATTCCTGCATTAATTGAACTGGCGAGAGAAACCAATACACCGATTGCCGGTAAAGATTTTAAAACTGGTCAAACCCTGATGAAAACCATTCTGGCTCCGGGTCTTGCTGCACGTTCTTTAGGTGTTAACGGCTGGTTCTCAGATAATATTTTAGGAAACCGTGATGGTTTGGTTTTGGATGATCCGGACAATTTCAAAACGAAAGAAGTTTCGAAGTTAGGCGTGTTGGAAGATATTTTTAAACCTGATCTTAACCCTGATTTGTATGGTGATATGTACCACAAGATCAGAATCAACTATTATCCTCCTCATGGTGATAATAAAGAGAGCTGGGATAACATCGACATTTTCGGCTGGTTAGGGTATAAAATGCAGATCAAAATTAATTTCCTTTGCCGCGATTCAATTTTAGCAGCACCTATTGTTCTGGATTTGGCATTATTCATTGATTTGGCTAAAAGAGCAAACATGTCGGGTGTTCAGGAATGGTTATCATTCTATTTGAAATCACCACAAACTATTCCTGGTGTACCTGCTGAAAATGATATTTTCAAACAATTGATGAAACTTCAGAATACCTTACGCTACATCATGGGTGAAGACCTGATTACGCATTTAGGTCAGGATTATGAAGAAGAAGTGATCGAAACGGCATAGTGTTCTTTCATAAAATCATATCAACCGGTCTGGGAATTGGCTACATTGGAAAAGGTGCAGGCACAGTTGCGGCTGTTGCTACCTGCTTTTTCTGGTGGCTTTTCCAGACCGATTATCCCAATCCATATTTATGGCCATTTCTAACAACCATGTTTTTGCTGGTATTAGGCATATACAGCGGAAACGTGGTTGAAGAAATCTGGGGGAAAGATCATCAAAGAGTGGTAATAGATGAGGTAGTAGGGATGTGTATTGCACTTTTGTATATCCCTTTAAAATGGCCTTACATTCTTATTGCGCTCGTGCTGTTTAGATTTTTTGATATTCTAAAACCCCTTTACATCCGCAAGCTGGAAGCGTTGCCGGGAGGCTGGGGTGTAATGGCAGATGATGTGCTGGCGGGTATTTATGCCAACCTGATCCTTCAGTTTATATTGTTATTCAATTTGCTGTAAATGGCTCTTCTTACCTACATAAAGGCTCAGGGATCTTCTTTGACTGCCTCTGCCGTCGACTTTTCTACTACCGTTATTGCCACTAATTTTTTTGGGTTATGGTATGTAATGGCAAGTGTTTTGGGGACAGTAAGCGGTGGTGTAGTTAACTTTTATGTAAACCGAAAATGGGTTTTCGAAAGCCAGTCGCCAAATATGAAAAGGCAAATTGCCAGGTACATCCTGGTATGGGTGGGTAACCTGATTATTGTTACGGCAGGCGTTTACCTGCTTACCCATTTTTTCAATCTCAATTACGTACTCTCCAAAATAATTATATCGGTAATAACTGGCTTAAGTTACAATTACATCATGCAAAGGCAGTTTATTTTTACAAACTAAATGAAAGCCATCAGTTTATTCTTTTTATCTGTGTTATCCTGCTTAATGCTGCAGTTTAATGCTTTTGCACAGCGAACCGTAGTATCGGGAACTGTGCGTGATGCCGCTACCAAAGAAACCTTACCAAATGTTACTGTTTTCTTTAGAGACACCAGGATTGCTACCCAAACAGATATTAACGGAAAATACACCATTGTTTCTCCTTCAGCGCAGCAGGCATTGAGTTTTAATTATGTAGGCTACCTTAATGTGAACAGAACGGTAATTCCTTCTGCTACACAGGAAATCAATGTTTCTCTGGCGTCAGATTCAAAATCACTTGATGAAGTAGTGGTTATCGGCGGTAAGAAAGTAAGGTACCGCAACAAAGACAACCCCGCGGTAGAACTGATCAGGCAGGTGATTGCACATAAAGATGAAAACAGGATTACCAGCTACAATACTGTAGCCTTTAAGAAATATGAGAAAATGCTGTTTTCAGTGAGCAATCTCTCTGATAAGTTTAAAAGTAAAAAAATGTTCCGCAATTACCAGTTTCTGTTTCAGGAACAGGATTCAACATTGGTTGGCGGAAAAAACCTGTTACCAGTTTACATTCAGGAGAGATTATCGGATCTGTACCTAAGTAAATCACCTGAGAAAAGTAAGACTGTTATTTTAGGGGAAAAACAGGTGAATTTTGATGGTCGTTACATAGACAATAAAGGGATGAAAACCTATCTTGAACGCATGTACCAGGATATCGACATCTATAAAAACAACATTTCTGTGGTGAGTAATGAGTTTCTTAGTCCGATTTCGGATGGTGCTCCGGCCTTCTATAAATTTTTTATTACCGATACCATCAAAAGCCAGAAGCCTGAGGTAATTGAGTTGTCTTTTACACCCCGCAATACCACAGATATGTTGTTTGAAGGGAAAATCTATGTTACCAACGACAAACATTATGCGGTTACAGGAGCATCTTTCGGGGTGAACAAAAACATCAATCTTAACTTTGTACGTGCGCTAAAGATCAATCTTAATTTTGAGCCGAACAGTAGTGGCAAGTACAGCTTATCGAAAAGCAACCTGATTGCCAATTTCGGCGTTGGCAAAACCAAAGGTATCGGTTTTACCGGCGATAGAACGGTGACCTTTAAAAATTACGAATTCGACGCCAAATTGCCTGATACCGTTTTCACCGGTAAAAGTACTGTTGTGGTGGCTGGCGCAGATAAAAAGAGCGATCAGTTCTGGGAGCAGAACAGGTTGGATACCATTTCTAAAAATCAGCTAAAGATTTATGGTAATATCGATACCCTGCAGAATCTGCCTTCCTTTAAACGAACCATGAAGATTGTGACCTTGTTATTTGCAGGGTACCAGAACCTCGGTCCTTATGAGATCGGGCCGGTAAACACCTTTTACAGTTTTAATAATGTGGAGGGACTCAGATTGCGGATAGGGGGCAGAACAACCCCTGAATTGAGCAAGCGCTACTATTTTGAGAACTATGTGGCCTACGGAATTAAGGATGAGAAATGGAAGTATTTCTTATCGGCAACTTATTCGCTGAACAACAAATCGATATATGAGTTTCCGCAAAACTACCTCCGGGCAAGTTTTCAAAGAGACACTAAAATTCCCGGGCAGGAGCTTCAGTTTGTGCAGGAAGATAACTTTTTGCTATCTTTTAAAAGAGGGGTGAACGACATGTTGCTCTACAACGACTTTTATCGTTTTGATTATGTAAAGGAATTTGAAAACCACTTTTCTTACAGCCTGGGATTGAAAAAATGGAGTCAGACCCCTGCTGGTGGCTTAAAATACCTGGACGGAAACAGCCGCCAGATTGATCGCCTGACTACGAGTGAAATTTCATTGCAATTAAGGTATGCACCTAACGAGAAGTTTTACCAGGGTAAAATTTACAGGGTGCCTATTGCCGACCGTTATCCGGTATTTAATTTGCGTTATACTGCCGGACTAAAAGGAGTGTTGGGAGGCGAATACAATTACCATAATTTAATGGGCAGTGTCGACAAACGGTTTTACCTTTCTCAACTGGGTTACAGCGATGTCTCAGTAGAGGGATCGTATATTGCCGGAAAGGTTCCGTTTCCATTGCTGGCTATACACCGGGCGAACCAAACCTATGCCTATCAGCTAAATTCATACAACCTGATGAACTTCCTGGAGTTTGTAAGTGACCATTACGTAAGCGTAAACATTGATCATAATTTTAATGGCTTCTTTTTTAATAAATTACCTTTGATTAAGAAACTTAAACTGAGAGAGGTTTTATCATTTAAAGCCCTTTATGGCGGATTGCGAGATGAGAACAATCCTGCGCTTAGTACAGGAGTATACCAGTTTCCAACCTTTGAAAATGGTTTGCAGCGCACCAATGCATTGGGAAACAAACCTTATATGGAGGGAAGTGTAGGTGTGGGAAATATTTTTAAGTTGTTAAGGGTTGATTTGGTGAAAAGATTCAATTATCTTGATAATCCTGATGTTTCTGAATGGGGCATAAGGGCGCGGGTTAAATTTGACTTTTAAATTGAAGAACATGAAAATGAGAGATCGCCTGCAACAAGGCATATATAAAGTCATTAATCCTTTTGTTAAAGGATTAATTAAAATCGGCCTTACGCCGAATATGGTAACCACTATTGGGTTATTGCTCAATATTGGCGTAGCCATTATCTTTGTGCTGGGCGCGGAGAAATCCAACCGTGGCGATATGTCATACATTGGATGGGGTGGAGCCCTGGTGCTTTTTGCTGGTCTTTTTGATATGCTCGACGGGCAGGTTGCCCGTTTGGGAAATATGAGCTCGAAGTTTGGTGCCATGTATGATTCGGTTTTAGACCGTTACAGTGAAATGATCATGTTCCTGGGCATTTGTTATTACCTGGTTTCTCACCATTATTTCCTTAGTTCATTGTTTGCCTTTATTGCCATGATCGGTTCGATGATGGTAAGTTATACCCGCGCAAGGGCAGAAGGACTGGGGGTAGAGTGTAAAGGTGGCTTAATGCAGCGTCCTGAACGGGTTGTAACGATTGGTGTTTTTGCCATCTCTTGTGGCGTTGCCGGACATTTTCTGGGTGGGGATTACAAAATCTTTATTCCCGGCGTTTCTTTTCATGTGTTTGAAACCATGTCGATATTCACCATGCCCATTACCCTGATGGCGGTAATGACCAATATCACTGCCGTTAAGCGTTTGCAGGAAGCTAAAAAAGGGCTGGAAGCGATGGAAAGGGAAGAACGTAAAAGTGGAATTAAAGCGGCAGTGCTTGTTGGGCTGTTCCTGGCTTCGGGTTTAGGCTTTGTAAATAATGCCCAGGCACAGGATGATCCATCGCCTCTTACCTTCCCTACGCCCAAAAACGTTAGCAATCAGCTTTTTTATGTGCAGCGCGATCCGAATACAAACACCATTATCTGCCAGCTTAATGTAGATAAATCTGGCGCGGTTGTAAAAGATGAACCAGTAAATGTTTTCTGGATAAGGTATGGTGATAACGGCGAAAAGAAAGAGCTGAGTTATATTCAGCGAAAGTTTGCCTATGGTATCCTTACCAAAGACCTGGGGAACGGTCAGTTTGAGTTGCGGTTTACCTCACATAAAAAATTACCCATGTACCTGTACAAATCGGCTACGGATAAAAAATACCATGTTTACGCAACCATTAACAATAAGAAGATGCAGCTGGACCGCATTTTTTTAAGAATTGAAGGGGGTTCATTCTGGCTTCCTAATGTGAAATATGTTGAAATAAAAGGGCATGATGCTGCGGAGCCCACAAAATCTTTAACCGAGCGTATCAAAATTTAATGTCTTTAAATCCATGAAAAAAAATTTCGTTTCTAATTCTTCAGCATCCATCAGGATGTTTAAGAATGATTTTTTGGAAAGTTTATCGAAAGTACGTTTTTACGTACCCCTTATCGTTTATGTTCCTGTAATCGTATTTCTGGCCTGGCAATCATTGTTTCAATTAGAAGTGCCTTTGATCAATTTTATGGGCTGGTTTTTAATTGGGCTGGGTATCTGGACCATCACCGAATATGTGTTACACCGTTATGTATTCCATTTTGAGCCAAAGGTGGAGTTTGGCAAAAGAATCCATTTCATTTTTCATGGCGTGCACCACGATTATCCCAATGACGCGAAAAGACTGGTGATGCCGCCCTCGGCAAGTATCCCGATGGCGCTGGGTTTCTATTTTTTGTTTAAATGGTTATTGCCTGTTCCGGGGCTGAATCCATTCTTCTCGGGCTTTATGGTGGGTTACCTGTTTTATGATATGGTGCATTATGCCCTTCATCACGCCAATTTTAAAAGCGGCTTCTGGAAAAAGCTGAAGCAACATCACATGTTACACCACTATTCAGATTCGACCAAAGGTTATGGTGTAAGCTGGACTTTCTGGGATCATATATTCAGATCGAACTTTGAAAAAAAATAACGTGCAGGAAATCAGTTTCGTTAATAACAGGTTTTATTCGCTGAAAAACATTTATACCGTTTCTCTGCTTGCAGTGGCCTATTTGCTGCTGTCATTTGTTCTCGTTGGCTTTAAAGTAGATCAGCTGGTGTTGATTTTTATTTTTGGTTCTCTTTTTTTTATTTCAAAAAATACAAGAAGGTTTATTTTGGGCTTTTCGATATTCATCGTGTATTGGATATTATTCGATTACATGAAAGCTTTTCCCAATTACCTGTTTAATGAGGTGCATATAAAGGGCTTGTATGAAACTGAAAAAAGCCTGTTTGGCATCAATGGTGGAGGTATGCTGCTTACTCCTAATGAATACCTGAAATTGCACCACATTGTGTTTCTGGATGTGTTAACGGGGTTTTTCTATCTGATGTGGGTGCCGGTGCCACTTGCATTTGCTACTTATCTGTTTTTCAAAAACAAAAATCAGTTTGTGAAGTTCTCGCTTACTTTTGTTTGGGTGAACCTCATTGGCTTTGTGATTTACTATCTTTTTCCGGCTGCACCACCGTGGTATGTACAGGAACATGGTTTTGGATTCATTGCCAATACTGCAGGTAATACAGCTGGCCTTGCCCGCTTCGACCAATACTTTAACATCAGTCTTTTTCAGGGCATATACAGCAAAGGTTCAAATGTGTTTGCGGCCATGCCTTCCCTTCATTCATCTTACCCGGTAATTGTTTGTTACTATGGCTTCAGAAATAAACTGGGTAAAATCAATGTATTTTTCGTAACTGTAATGTTGGGGATCTGGTTTTCGGCTGTATATACCAGTCATCATTATATACTCGATGTTTTGGCAGGGATAACCTGTGCTCTTTTCGGAATCCTTTCTTTTAATTATCTGATTAAAAAAACATCCCTTAAAAGCTTTATCACTTACCTGGTGAAACATATTTCAGAATAAACCCCTAATTTATTATACACCTTTTGGTGATAAAAGCTGATTTTCTCGTCAAAAGGGATTTAAAAGTCGTTTTGAGTTTAAATAAGTTAAAAAGTAGTTGAAATAGAGAGATTTGTAGTTCTATTTGCATGTATTAAAATAATAATTTTATATTTTTGATATACAAACAACTATCATATCCTTATTATTCCTTAATCATGACTGCAACAGAAAAATTTACCGTTGTAAAAACGTCCCCTGTGTGCCCAAAATGTAAAAATTTTGAAACGTACAGAATACCCAGAGGTTTTCTATTTAAGTCGATATTGCCTTTTATAAACATTAAACGTTATAAATGCTATCGCTGCTACAATAAGTTCTACGTAATGTAGTAAGCAACCTACTGCTTTACTATGTTTCTCGAAACAAATGCCACTTATAGCCCTTAATTTTAAATTAAGGGTTTTTTTATTGCCTTCGTTCTGCACAATCTGCAACTGAATGATTTGCTTTTCAATTAGTTAATATCTAAAAAATGGCCTGTGCTGATCATTTGACTAATTCATCAGGATTTACTAAAAATTAGCGTATTTTTAGAAACCATAAAAAAGGAAAACAATTTTAGCTAAAAGTTATTTTAAGGAATGTGTTTTCTCTAGTTTAGAACTTTAACACCATCAAAACGACCTTATGAACTATAAACAATTGCAGCAAGATGCGGAAAATTATGTAACTGACTATTTCCATACACACAATGATCCACGGCTGGTTTATCATAATTTGGAGCACACCAAAGAGGTTGTTGCAGCTGCTCAGCAAATTGCCAATCACTATCAGCTGAATGAAAGGGATTTTTTTACAGTAACAGTAGCGGCATATTTTCATGATACAGGTTATTTTGAAGATGCCATTAACCATGAGCAGAAAGGAGCTGAACTGGCACGGCAGTTTTTAGCGGTGCATCACCTTGATGAAGAAATAGGTGCTCAGGTTAAACAGGCTATTTTATCTACCAAAATTCCTCAGTCGCCAGAAACTCAAATTGATAAAATCCTTTGTGATGCGGATTTATTTCACCTTGGTTTAATCGATTTTAGAAAGAAAGGTAAGCTTATGCACAAAGAGGCGGAGTTGCTTTACAAAAAGGATATTTCGAAGCAAGAGTGGCGCAAGCGGGATATCCAGTTTATGGAAACCCACCGTTACCATACCGACTATGCTATTTTGTTGCTCAACGATCAGAAGCAGGACAACATCAGCAAGCTGAAAAGTAAGCTTAGCGTTCAGGAAGAAATTTCGGTTGAACAGGAAGAACCTAAAAACTTCGCTCCTGCAGTGGTACAGGGTAAAAAGAATAAAAAAGAGAAAAATGGCAGGCCAGATAAAGGAATTGAAACGATGTTCAGAATTACTTCGGCGAATAATCAGCGCCTGAGTGACATGGCCGACAACAAAGCACACATCCTGATTACAGTGAACTCCATTATGCTTTCGTTGATTGTGAGTTTATTGCTCCGCCGGCTTGAAGATCATGGTAACCTGATTATACCCACTTTTATTTTGCTCATCGTGAGCTTAACATGTGTGGTGGTATCGATACTATCTACGCGCCCTTCCATTCCAAAAGGGGAATTTACCAAAGAGGATATGGATAATAAAAAGGTTAACCTGCTGTTTTTTGGTAACTTTTACAAAATGAGTTTACCCAGTTACACCGAGGGTATGATTAAGGTAATGAATGATACAGATTTTCTATACGGAACGCTGATCACCGACGTATACTCGCAAGGGGTAGTATTGGGCCGCAAATACAAGCTTATTCGCCTGGCTTATAATATTTTTATGTGGGGCTTAATTGCTGCGGTTTTTGCCTTCGTGATTGCCTATGCTGCTTACGGAAAACTTTAAAAAATAAATGGCTGTAACTACATACTTCAACAGGGACTTAAGCTGGCTAAAGTTTAACGAAAGGATATTGATGGAGGCAGAGCGGAATACAGTACCGCTTTTAGAACGAATTAAGTTTCTTTCGATCTTTTCTTCCAACCTGGATGAGTTTTACCGGGTGAGAATGCCCGTCCTGCTGGCTTTCGAAAAGCTAAGTAATCGTGAGGACAATGATATCAAGATTCAGGATGACCTTTTAAAATCCGCCAATGATTTAATTGCAGATCAGCAACAGCGGTATGGCAAAGTATTACGACAGGATATTATCCCTCAGCTTAAGGAACATCACATTCACCTGATTTATGGTACTTCTTATCCCGAAGAGATTGGAAAAAACATTACGCAGTATTTCCTGAGTCAGGTAATGGCTTTTTTACAGCCGGTTTTTTTAACGGAACAGACCGATTTTTTTCCATCCAATAACAAGCTTTATTTCATTGTTTCGCTCCAGGTTCAAGGAGAATCCAAAACAGTTGTACTAAACATCCCATCGGATGAGCTGCCCAGATTCTACAAGGTTGATCGGGAAAAAGAGATATTTGTGGTTTTTCTCGATGATATAATACGGTACCATCTGGACAGGATTTTTCCGGATGCGGAGGTAAAGGGTTGTTACAGTTTTAAAATTACCCGCGATGCGGAAATTGATCTGAAAGATGAATATTCAGGTAATTTATCCGAACAGCTGGAAAAGCAGTTACTAAAACGGGATTTAGGTCTCGCTACACGCTTTTTGCATCAGCCAGACATTCCTGATGAGGTGATGACATTAGTGAAGAAGGTTTTTAATTTAAAGAAAGCCAACAGGATAGAAGGCGGAAAATACCATAACCTCAAAGATTTCATTGCGTTCCCGGTAAAATCAAATCACCTTTCCCAGCCCTCCTGGCCTAAGATCTGCAACACAAACATTATCGATGGCACGCTTGCCGAATCGATATACAAACAGGATATTATTGTTCATACGCCCTACCAAAGCTACGACAGCATCCTTCGTTTTTTTAACGAGGCGGCAATAGATGCTACTGTTGAAGAAATCTATGTAACCCTATATCGGGTAGCCAGCGATTCAAAAATTGTGAATGCCCTGATGAGCGCTGCAAAAAATGGAAAAAAGGTTACGGTGCTGATTGAGCTGAAAGCACGGTTTGATGAAGAAAACAACATCAAATGGGCTAAAAAGATGAAAGCTACCGGCGTAAATATCATTTATAGCGTTACCGCTTTAAAGGTGCATGCTAAAGTTGCCCTGGTAAAACGTAAAGTCGAGGGAAGGATGCATTATGCCGGGCTTTTGGCTACCGGCAACTTTAATGAAAGCACGGCAGCATTTTATACCGATCACATATTGATGACAGCCGATAAGGAGATGTTGAGGGAAGTGGAGTTGCTTTTCATTTTCCTGGCCAAGCGGGTTAAACCTGGTCCTGATCACTTTATTGAATTTAAACATCTCCTGGTAGCACAGTTTAATTTACAGGAGCGCTTTTTACAGTTAATTGACCGGGAAATTGAGCAGGCTAAACTGGGAAAAGATGCCGCTATTACCATTAAGATGAATAACCTTGAAGAGAAAGTTTTGATCAGTAAACTTTATGAAGCTTCGCAGGCCGGGGTGAAGATCGAGCTGATTGTAAGGAGTATTTGCAGGCTGATAGCTGGTGTAGCGGGCATGAGCGCAAATATTAAGATCATCAGAATTGTAGACCGGTACCTGGAACATGGTAGGGTTTTTGTGTTCCATAATCAGGGTAACCCTGACGTTTTTCTCGGTTCTGCAGATTGGATGAATAGAAATATCTATAGAAGAATAGAGGTTTGCTTCCCGATTAAAAACCATAAAATTAAGCAGGAGATTCTAGACATCATCACTATCCAGAAACAAGATAATGTGCAGGCTAATGTAATTGATGCAGAAATGAACAACGTCCCTGTAAACAATAATGAGAAAAGAGTGGCTTCACAGGAGGCCATTTACGAGTACTTAAAAGATTAATTAACCCTATGAAAAAAAATAAAAACGGAATAGCCATCGCATTGGCCTTATCGGCAGTGGTTTTTGTAGCAGCATCCTGCGTGAATGAAAAACATGATGAGCAGGCATCTTCAGAAAATACAGTTAGCGCTTCAGGTAAAACTGCATTTCCTTACGACCTGGAAAATCCTGTGAAGTATAACATGCCTCAAAATTTGTTTGAGATTTCAGGTATTGTTTTCCATAAAGGTAATGTAAAAGAGGTTTTTGCCATTCAGGATGAAGACGGTGATTTGTTCCATCTAGGACTAAGCGATAAGGAGTCGAAATTTACTAAATTTGGTGGAAAAGGTGATTATGAAGATGTAACCATTATTAATGACTATGTAATTGTTTTGAAAAGTAATGGTGAGCTGCATACCTTCCCACTATCGGGAATCAATGGTCCGGAAGCAAAGGGTGTTGTAAAAACAAAAGATCTGGTACCCAAAGCTGAGTATGAAGGGCTGGCCGCTGATGAGCAAGCAGGAAAGATTTTTGTGCTGACAAAGGAAGTGAAGAAAGGTAAAGCGAATCAGACTGATGTCTTTTCATTCAGATTTGATGCCGGTAAATTTACACCCGATAAAACCTACAGCCTTCCGTTTAAAGAAATAGCTGAAGTAGCAGGCGACAGTAAGGTTAAGTTCCGTCCTTCGGCTTTAGCTAAAAATCCTTCTACCGGAGAATGGTACATTTTATCGTCAATTAATAAATTACTGTTGGTAACAGATGCTGATTTTAAGGTTAGAACGGCTTATCCGCTTAAAGGCAGCTTTTTTAATCAGCCTGAGGGGATTGCTTTTGATAAAGAAAATAACCTTTATATCTCAAATGAAGGTGGAACGCTGTCTGCCGGGAATATCCTGTTATTTAAACTGAAAAAGTAATAGGTTAAAAATACTTATCTTTATATAAACGCCTGACTATGATTAAAAGATTTACCCTATTTATTATTTTGCTGTTAACACGGTTTATTGTTTTAGCACAGGATGATGTAAAATATCGTGTTATTCTTTTTGGAGACGCCGGAGAAATGAACCCTGCACAAATGCAGGACTTAAAAAATGCTGCCAAGCAGATTATCCCAAAAAAAACAACGGTTGTATATCTTGGCGACAATATATATCCAACAGGGATGGGCTTGCCTGGCAGCGTTGAAGAGGAGGAGACAAAAAAGATTTTAAGATCGCAGTTTGAACCGATGCGCAAAATGGGCGCACCGGTTTATTTTATTCCGGGTAACCACGACTGGGATAAATCGGGACCTAAAGGACTGGCGAAAATTAAAGCACAGGATGATTATTTAAAAGCACAAAATGATCCTTTACTCAAACTCATTCCTGATGATGGCTGTCCTGATCCTGTAGAGATTAAGCTGACCGATAAACTTACCATTATTGCTTATGACAGCGAGTGGTGGTTATTTCCATACAACAAAGCAAATCCGGCAGGAGAATGTGATTGCCGAACCAAAGATGAGGTTTTGGTACGTATGGAACAACTCCTGGAGCAGAATAAAGATAAGGTGATATTACTTGCTTCTCATCATCCTTTTCAGAGTTACGGGCCGCATGGTGGTTATTTTAACCTGAGAAACCACCTGTTTCCTTTAACCTCATTAAATAAAAACTTATATATACCATTACCGGTATTGGGCTCAGTTTATCCCATGCTGAGATCGACATTGTTGAGTCCCGAAGATTTGAATCACCCGGCTTATAAGGATATGATTAAATCGATAACAGGAGTTTTCGGCGATTACCCTAATGTAACTTACGTTGCAGGACATGAACATGGTTTACAACTGATAAAGGGTAAGCAACTGCAGATCATCAGTGGTTCTGGCTCGAAAGTATCACCCAATAAGGAAGGGAAAACTTCGTTATTCCATGAAATGCAACAGGGTTATGTGGTTGCTGATCAGTTGATGAATAACGACATGCGTTATGAGTATTATGTGTATTCGGATAGCAGTGTTAAAAAGGTTTACAGCTACATTAAGAAATTCGAGTCCATCCCCGCTAAAGTGAGGAACCGGGATAAACCAATCACTGCGGATAGTGTCATTGTGCGTGTAAAGCCCGAATACGATAGCGTAGGACGTTTTCACCGGTATGTTTTTGGAGAGAACTACCGCAAAGAATGGGCTGCCAAAACCAAAGTGCCTGTGTTGCGTATTTCAGAAATGATGGGCGGTTTAAAAGCTACACAGCGTGGGGGTGGAAATCAGTCACGCTCGTTGCGGTTGGAAGATAAAAACGGGAAGGAATATGTATTGCGGAGTATTGAAAAATATCCGGAAGTGTTGTTGCCGGAAGCTTTGAGAAATACGTTTGCCAAAGATATTATCAAAGACAACATGTCTGCACAGCATCCTTTTTCTGCTTTGGTTGTGCCTGAACTGGCTAGAGCAGCTAAGATTCCGCATACTAATCCGGTTATTGGCTGGGTATCGCCCGATGATGGCTTAGGTGAATTTGAACCGGCTTTTGCAAATACACTTTGCCTTTTCGAAGAACGTGAGCCCGTTGGTGAATCGGACAGCTCGCCAAAAATGGATAAAAAGCTGACGGATGATAACGATAATAAACTGGATGGCCCGGCCTGGGTACGTGCCAGGGCTTTAGATGTATTGCTCGGCGACTGGGACAGGCATGAAGATCAATGGCGTTGGAAAGAAACCAAAACTAAAGATGGTTCGAAGTATACACCGGTTCCCAGAGATAGAGACCAGGTATTTTACCGTTCGGATGGTTTTCTTCAGCGTTATACACAATCCTCATCACTATTGCCTATGATGCAGGGATATGAAAGACCCATAAAAAACATAAACTGGTTCTTATGGGAGGGAAGGGAGTTAAGCAGTCGCTGGACCGCCAATATTGATGAGGAGGAATTTGATCAGGTTGTAAAGGAGTTCTGTGCCAGTTACAATGATGAAGTTTTTGAAAAGGCATTGCGTAAACTTCCGGAGCCAGGTTATTCGATGCATCATGACGCTTTGTTGTCCACACTAAGGGAACGTATAGCTGATTTACCTAAGATGATGAATGATTATTATCATTTCTTTAACCGTATAGTTGATATTGAACTCACCAATAAAAATGAACTCATCAAAATTACTGACGCTAAGAATAATGGTTTGAGGGTGAAGATCAATAAGATTTCGAAGGAAGGCAATATTAAAGACGAGTTGTTCGACAGAAAATTTGATCCGAAGGTAACTAGTGAGCTTCGGATTTACATGCACAATGGTAACGATAGCCTGATATTGGATAACAAAAATTCTGGCATTAAAATTCGCATCATCGGAGGCAAAGGGGATAAATACTATGACTTTGCCAAAAGCAATGGTTTTGTAAGACTTTACGGCAGAACTACAAAAGCAACCTATCAGGGAGAAGATAAGGATAAAGTGAGAAAGGTAATTTCAAACGACACCTCCAATTTCAGTTATATTCCAAAAGATATGTACCGCAGAAATTCGTACCTGGTTAACGCTGGCTACAATAATGACGATGGTATATTACTCGGACTGATCTATAACCAAACCAATCCAGGATTCCGGAAGCAGCCTTGGGGGAATTCTCAAACGCTGTCTTTTCTACATTCCTTCTCTACCCGGGCATTTCGTTTCAACTATAAAGGTGAATGGTTGAAAGCATTGGGTAAGGGTGATATTGTAGTTAAAGGCGATGCCTATGCGCCTAACAATACACAAAACTTTTTTGGCCTTGGTAATGACACGCAGTTTGATGAGCATGGTGATGAAATCCGTTACTACCGTGCCCGCTTTAACCTTTACCAGATTGATGCAGCTGTTCGGTGGCGCAGGCCCAAATCTACCTTTTCGATCGGACCATCGTACCAGTACTATAAATTCAACCGTGAGGATAATGATGGACGCTTCATCTTAAATGCCGGTGCACTACATTCATCGGATAGCTCGACGGTACGAAACGAAAAGATGTTTGCCGGTGCAATTGTTAACTTTACCAACAACACCCGTGATAACGACTTGCTTCCTACACTTGGAAGCTACGTGGATTTCAAATTACTGGGCTATAAAGGGGTAAATAAATATTCCAACTCATTTGGTCAGTTTACAGCCAGTATTTCGTTATATAAAAATCTGGATGGAAGAAAGAACTTTATTCTGGCTGACCGTTTTGGTGGGGGGGTAACGGTGGGTAAGCCTGCTTTCTATCAGTCATTATTTTTAGGCGGGCAGGGTAACCTCCTCGGGTACCGCCAGTTCAGATTTGCAGGTGAGCATGTTTTTTATAACAATCTGGAGTTAAGGGCTAAGCTTGGCGACCTGGTGAGTTATGTATTACCAGGACAAGTTGGCTTAATGGGTTTTTATGATGTAGGTAGGGTTTGGAAAAGAGACGAAGCTTCGCAAACATGGCACCACGGGATTGGTGGAGGGGTTTATTTCGCTCCCGCATCACTCACAGTTGTTCGATTTGTGATGGGACACTCAACCGATGGGTGGTACCCGTATGTTTCTTTAAATTTTAGGTACTAAATTTGTGTAACATTATTATAGGTGGTTTATCCAAGTATTACGTTAGAAAGACCATTGTTGGTTTACTATCTGTTTATCTTTGTTGCAGATTAACAAATGATTAACCACTAAAATTTACACTATAGCAGAACATATACAATGAATACCGATGTAATAAAAATACATAAAAACGAGTGTATAGGTTGCCAGGTAGAATCTTCGCTGTCTTTTCGCCCCCTTGTGCAATACCTTAAAGACAGGTTAAAAACAGAAAAATCTGTAAAATCAGAATTTTACAGATTTTTGCTTCAAAAAATTGAAAAGGATGATGTGTTGTTGAACAGCATCAGTGCGGAAGAGTTATCAAAATACAAAGATACATTAGAACTTATTTTTACCATCCTCACCCCTTTGATGGATGATGAGGAAGATTTGTTCTGGGCATTAAGTACGCCCATTCCTGATCAGATTTTTTTCAGTACTAATGCCTTCTACCAGTTTTTTAAAGATCATGATCCGAAAAATAAAGTGGTGAAAGATAGTGAGCCTGTAGAAAAAAAGCAGCTTAAATTTATTTATAATATTATTCTCGACCGGTTTTATAATTTCACTTCTGTTTTAAGAAATGAGATTATTTATGGCCATGTTAATGAAAAAACCAAGTTAACCCAATACTATAACATTCAAACGGATACCAAGTTTGTTGATATCCAGCATAAGGGTGAATTGCCGGAGATTAATTTCGAAGAATTAAGTCAGTATTTTCAGGATAATAATGAATTGGAATACCTTATCACACACCTGCCTTTACAAAACTTTCATTTCGAAGGATTCAGCATTATTTCAATTACTGATGTTACCCTGCACCATGCCATTGATGGCATTCGGGATGCGCTGGTTAACCATAATTATCAAACTGAAGCCTATGCGCATGTGATTCAGGCGCTTAAAAGCCTTAGCGGTGATGGCAACCTTGAATTTGGCTTAATGCCATTTTTAACGGTGAATAAAAAACTTGTTTTTGATAATAAGGAGTTTTCTCAAAGTATGCTGATTAACTCGGCAAAAGCATCAAATCTTGAAGAAGAGGTTTTTTATTCTTTAGTTGATAAGTATAAAGAGAATCCCAGAGCCATCTTTGTCAGTTCTATTAATGATGATCAGATAGAGAAAGATCCTTTCTTAAGGGTCTTAAAAGCGGCTGGGGTTTGTTCATATTCAGTATTACCCGTATACTATAATACCCAGCTAGCGGGTGTTTTGGAGGTTTATTCTAATCAAGAGGTTTTGGTGGACGATAAATTGCTTTCGCGTTTAAGGCCTGCCATACCGCTGATTGGTCAGTTATTTCAGTATAGTATCGAAGAATTTGATGCTAAAATGGATGAGGTATTGATGGATAAGTTTACTGCGCTGCAACCTTCTGTTCAGTGGAAATTTAATGAAGCAGTGTGGCATTTCCTTCAGCAGCAAAATAGCAACAGCAAAGTAAAAGAAATTGAAACGGTTACATTTAAGCACATGTATCCTTTGTTTGGCGCTATTGATATCAGAAATTCGACCATTGAGCGAAACAGGGCTTTAAAAGATGATTTGAACGTGCTTTTGAATAGCCTGATGGCTGCTTTGAAAGCGATTCGAAAATCTGTGTCTCTGGAGTTGACTGATAAACTTTTATTTAACTGTAAAGACTGGATCAAACGGATTGGTAGCCTGGCTTCTTCTAATGAAGAAAGCCAGTTAAATGAATTTCTGGAAGTGGAAGTTTATCCTTTTCTTTCTATTATTAAAGGGAATGATCCTGAAACAGCCAAAATTGTAGAAGGATATTTCGAGGTTATTGTACCGGAAACCGGTGCGGCTTATGCCAACCGCAGACAGCTTGAGGTATCTATGCAGCTGATCAATACTGAAGTTAGTCAGTATCTTGAAAAATCACAAGCTAATTTACAGGCAAGTTACCCTTGTTATTTCGCCAAGTTCAGGACTGACGGTGTAGAGTATGATATTTACATCGGACAGGAAATTGCGCCACATAAACCTTTTGATTTGCTGTATTTAAAAAATATCAGGTTATGGCAGCTTACTTCAATGGTAGAAATTGCCCGTTTATCAAAAAGCTTAATTGGTGAGATGCCTCGTGCGCTGGAAACCACACAACTTATTTTCATACACTCTAACGCAATAGATATCAGCTTTAGAAACGATGAACGTCGGTTTGATGTGGAAGGTGCCTACAATATCCGTTATGAAGTGGTTAAAAAACGTATTGATAAAGTTTTAGTGAAAGGTAGTGATGAACGCCTCACGCAACCTCACAAAATTGCCATGGTGTATTTCAATCCTGATGAAGCGAAAGAATACATGGAATACATTAAATACATGCAGGTGCAGGGTTACCTAAATGATGACCTTGAGCAGTTGGAACTTGATGAACTTCAAGGTGTTTCAGGATTAAAGGCTTTGCGCGTTGGTGTTAAGTACCCCGAGAAAAATAAGGACATTACCAAAAAGCTGAAACCTAAGGAGCTGAAGTCGATAGAAAAAGAAATCGCAAAAATGCTGGGTTAACCTTTAATCATAATATTAACCCTGTTAAGTTTCGATTCAACAGGGTTTTTTTATTGCTTATTATCTGCCATAGAATTTCTCTATCGCTATATCTAGTGTTGATGATTTTTAATGCTCAGCTTTCCGTCTTTAAACAAGTCGAAAGCTGTTTGATAGTTGGCAATGCCCTCATTGATTATGTTGGCTGAAAGTTTCGCGGCTTTTTGTTCATTTGTAGATTTTTGATATAAATAAGTGTCTACTTTATGTTGGGGACTTAAAAGTACCAAACTATCTCTTTTCAAATAGCCGAGCCTTTGGTATGTACCGATAAAGGCCCTCGGCTGATATTGATCTGATAAAACATTCTGGCCGAAAAAGTCACTTGTATAACTCCAGCCCAGCAAGTGCCAAAGGGTAGGAAAAAGGTCGATTTGCGAAGTCATTTTATCTATATTCATTACCGGATGATTCTTTAGATTCAGGATTATGCATGGAATCTGGTATTTTGAGACGTCTATTTCGTTTTTTCCGGCACTGCTGGCACAATGATCGGCAACAACGATGATGACTGTATTTTTGAACCATGGCTTTTTACTCGCATGATCTAGGAAGTTGCCGATAGCATAATCTGTATACCGAACGGCTGCTTCGCGCGTTCCGGAAGGCAGGCTTATTTTGTGTGCAGGAAATGTATAAGGCCTGTGGTTGGAAGTTGTCATCACAAAATTATTAAATAAGATGTTGTGCCTGTATTTTTCATCCGCATCCTTGATCACCACGTTAAATATATCTTCATCACAAATTCCCCAGGCGTTTTCAAAGGTCACTTCTTTATCTGGTATGATTGTTCTTTTACCTTCGTAGGTCTCATCAAGCAATTTTCGTCCACGGTCTGCAATGTTGTAACCGTTGTTTCCGAAAAAGTGATTCATGTTATCGAAATAGCCATCGCCACCATAAAAAAATGTATTGGTATAGCCATGTTGATTGAAAACATGACCAACAGTATATAAATCTTCGTTATCCGTTCGTCTTACAATGCTACTGCCTGGGGTGGGTGGAATAGCAAGTGTAAGGGCTTCCATTCCCCGCACAGTTCTGGTGCCTGTAGCATACATATTGCTGAAAAATATACTTTGATTAGCCAGGCTGTCCAGGTTGGGTGTTAGATTATCTTTGTTACCATAATGAGATAAGAATTCTGCACTTAAGCTTTCTACGGTAATCATAATTACATTGGGTTTGTATGCCGAATCTGTTCCGGCTATTTTCCGCAGAATGGTATTCCCGCTTTTAAATGATGCATTTGACTGCCACAACTGATTGCGGACAATTGAAAGGGCCTGCTTCTTGTTAATCAACTTATAAAACTCATTGTAGTTTAATTCATTATTTTTAAAAGCAGCAAAGAATGAATAAATACCGGCTTTGCTTAGTTCGTTTGCATATCTGTTATTTCCACATTCAGCAGTACTATTTTTAATAAAAACCGAATAAAGTAGTAATAAAGAAAGGAGAACTGAGGAAATGTAAAAGCGTGTCTTCAGACTCGTATTGCTTTCGAAACTGTTTTTGAAAGCCTTCAAACGGAAAAACAAAAACATGACGCCAGTTGAAATTACTACAATAAGGCCGGTTAAAACTGGAAGTGGATAAGACTCATTAATATTATTGATGACTTCATAAGTATAGATTAAATAATCAACGGCAATAAAATTAAACCTGCTTTGAAATTCCTGCCAAAAAGTCAATTCAGCAAAAAAAGAGAAGAATGTTAACACGATGAACATGAATAGAACTATTTTGGTAATAATAATGTTCCATTTCTGTTTATAGATCTTTTCAGGTAAAATAAGCAGATAAAGTGTGTAAAGTGAACTGATCATGATTGCCGTTCCCAGATCGAAAAATAAGCCAACACCATAAAACCGCAGTATATTAGAAAAACTGAAATCTGCATGTTGTGCCGATTCGATAAAAAGTATGGTACGGACAATGAATGAAAATAAGAGGAAGTAAAGGATAAAGCCGGTTAGTAAAGCGTAGCGGCTTTTGAATATTTTGGTCATTACGATCAGTGATTGAGTTACAAAGTAACCAACCAATTCTGAAGAAATACTGAACTTTGGGTCGGTGCTGAGTATAGTGGGTACTCTGATCACACAAATGTTTTGTGAATAGGATATTTAACAAACATTCTTTTTACTATATTTAAAGAATATTATTCCTTAGTTTTTTATGAAGAAAAAGGTTGTGCTTGTTCAGGATAATAAAGATATCCTAGATATTATGGATCAAGTATTGGAAGAGGAAGGCTTTGTAGTGACGTCGTCGTTAACAACAGAACCCATCGAAAAAATTGACGAAATAAATCCTGACGTTGTGATTGTTGACGATCATATTAAAGGAAAGAAAAAGGGATCTGAAGTGATCAAAGAATTGAAGGCTGATCCTGAAACTGAAGATGTGTCAGCAGTTTTAACTTCCACATCAAACAATATTGCGCAACAAGCCGAAGATTGCAATGCCGATGACTTTATTGAGAAGCCATTCGACATTGAACACATGGTTGAAGTAGTTAAGAAAAATGCCTGATTAACGGTTAAGCGTGGGTTCGTAGGTATCAGTGTTCACCGTAGCCTGAAGTTCGTGTAAAATCTGGTACAAGCCGAAGTTTGTGCGGTTAACATAAATAAAATGCTTAACGCCACGTGCCTGTTTAAATTCCGGCATTTTAGAAATTTTCTCTCCATAAACATACAGCTGGTCGAAGAATTCCGGCTTGCTGAAGTCAAAAATCTTACTGATGTATGGTTTCGCAAAAAGGCTGATCATTTCCCTGTAAGATTTATAGTAGAATTCGACCTGTTCATCGGTATCATCTGAATGGATCATATCGAGCTTTCTGAAAGCATCGATGGTCTTCTGTTTATCGTTAATTACGTCGGTTGATATCAATGAGAAAAACGGATAATAAAAGTCATTTGGCATTTCTTTAATACAACCAAAATCGATTACGCCAAGGTTCTGATCGGGTGTGATCATAAAATTGCCCGGGTGTGGATCTGCGTGAACAGCCCGTAATTCATGCTGCTGGAAATTATAGAAATCCCATAGTGCCTGCCCGATTTTGTTTCTTAACTCCTGTGAAGGATTGGTTTTGAGAAATTCTTTCAGATGCAAACCTTCTAACCAATCCATGGTAATGATTCGTTTGCCAGATAATTCAGGATAATATTTAGGAAATACGACGTGATCGAGGTTTTTACAATCTTCAGAAAACTGAATCGATCTTTTAACCTCTAGCTCATAATCTGTTTCTTCGAGTAAACGTTCTTCTACTTCTTTAATATAAATATTGAGTTCTCTTTCAGACATGCCCAGCAGACGGAATGCAAAAGGTTTTACCAGCTTAAGGTCTGAGGAAATACTATCGCCAACGCCAGGATATTGAATTTTTATGGCCAGTTTTTGGCCGTTAAGAGAGGCCTGGTGTACCTGGCCAATAGAAGCAGCATTGCTTGATACCAGATTAAAAGTATCAAAAATCTGATCCGGAGTTTTGCCGAAGTTTTTTGTGAATGTTCTTACAATAAGCGGTCCGGATAGGGGGGGAGCATTGTATTGCGATTGCGTAAATTTATCAACATAAGATTTCGGCAGGATATTTTTATCCATACTTAGCATTTGCGCAATTTTTAAAGCACTTCCCTTCAACTCGCTGAGCGATTTATAGATATCGGTAGCGTTATCCTCATTAAGCTGTGCGCGATCCATTTCTGGATTGAACAGCTTTTTTGAATAGTGTTTGATATAATTACCTCCGATTTGAAAACCGGTTTTAACAAATTTTGCCGAACGTTCTACCTTCGTGGTTGGAATACTCTCTTGTGCCTTCATCTAAAATTACAGTCCCATCTTTTCTTTAAACTTTCCATTGCGTGATAAAAATTTTCCATAGTCGATCAGGTTATCGATTGGAGAATGTTGAAAAAGATCAAAAGTTACATTAATTCCTTTTTCAATGGCTTCATCACTTTTTTCAAAACCATCACTATCATCATTTATCCAGAAATTGACAATAAAAGCAAACTGAATCCAAAGCGCATCTTTGTAACGTTTGCTTAGAAAGCGACGCTCTGCAAGCTCTCCATTATCTAAACCTTCATCTATAATCTCCTGCGCAAAATTTTCAAAAATCGGCTTAACACCTGCAAGGACATCCGGAGTAGAGAATTTGCCTTTAAAATTTTTAAGGCTATATATCACAAAACTTCTTTCGCGCTTCAGGTTTTCCAGGTAACTGTAAAAAAATGAAAGCATCTTTTCTCTTGACGTATATTGCTGCCAAACCTCCTGCTCTTTAATTTTACTGATGGTTTCGAAAGTCAACTCAAACCAAACCGTTTTCTCGATACTTTCAAAAGAGGAGTAAAACTGATAGAAATCAGCTTCGGTTATTTTAAGCTTTTTAGCAAATGAATAAACCGATTTCGGTTTTTCATTGTTTGTTAAAACATAATCAATATATCCGTTTCTAATTTGTTGAGCGGTTGCCATAGTTACTTTTTTACAATGATAACGCTTTAGTGAATACCTTGTTTTATCAGATAGGTATTTGTTAATCATGTAATTGTAATAATCATTTTCAAAATAAATGAAAGTTTGCTTTTGAGCTAATAAAATTAGTTAGTAATGATGCAATGTTGATATCTTAATTTCTTTTTAGCTAAATATATTAGTAATTTCGGCTTCTAATTTATTTAATAACAAAGGGAAAATATGATACAAATAAATGATTTTTTATATGGTAAAATGGATTTCCCGCAGGTGTTTGAAGATCTTTTAAATACAGACGCTTTGAAGCGATTGGGAGGTGTTCATCAAAGTGGTGCAATTTTTCTGGTTAACCCTGATATCTGCCACTCACGCTTAGAGCATGCAATTGGAGTTACCATGCTGATCAAAAAACTTGGTGGATCGGAACTAGAACAAATTGCAGGCTTGCTACATGATATTTCACATACAGCATTTTCTCACGTTGGTGATTATGTTTTCGATCATGTTGAAGAGGATTATCACGAGCAGGTTTTTGCTGAAATTATCTATCGATCCGAAATTCCTGACGTGTTGCTGAAATATGGTTATGATGTTAAAGAAATCATATACGGAACATTTGATATTCTGGAACAACCAATGCCTTTTTTATGTGCCGACCGCTTAGATTATACTTTACGTGACAGTATACACGGCGGGATTATTTCACGTCAAAGTGCCCGCAACTTCCTATTATCGGTTGTGATGAATAATGGCAGAATGGCCGTTAACGATGATCAGCAGGTGGCCTGGATTAATGAGGTATTTGAAAAACTGAATAATGAGGTATTTAAACTTCCGTTACACCTGTATGCAAACGGGAAGATGGCCGAACTGATAAAAAGGTTTCTGCATAAAGGGCTCCTTAAGGAAAGCGATATGTTTAAAACGGATACGCTGTTGTTAAATAAAATCAGAACGAACTATGAAGGATACGAAGCAATCAAGGCGATTAAGCAACTCAGGGGGTTATCTGAATACATTCGGCATGGTTCATTGCCAAAGATCAAAAACCGAACTTTAAAGGCAATGCTGGTTTAATAAAGCAGCAATCACCTATTGGATTTTTCATTTCCAGATCAAGCTTTTTTTGAAATGTTTGCTTTTAAAAAAACATTGTCCGGGCTTTTATCGTATATTGTATTAAAACATATATATGTCGGCTATAGAGATCATTTTAATTGGGGTTGTTATACTGTTAATTTTTGGTGGTAAAAAACTTCCTGAATTGATGCGTGGGATTGGAAAAAGTGTTAAGGAGTTTAAAGAAGCAAAGGAGGAACCTTTGAAAAAATAATACCAACACATTTATTATTGACCAGGTTCAAAACTTTCTATGCATGGAGTTGTTCTAACTCAAAGTTTAAACTCATGGAAAACCACGGTAAAGATCACCCGAAATCAAATGTGAATACACAGAATCAGGATGAAGCCTCTAAAGGCTTGAACGACTGGAATGATCGTTTGGATGAAAACCTGGAGCCTAAGTCGCATAATGATGAGGTAGCTGACGAAAATGCGAAAGATTTTTCCGAGCAGTTCGGTAGTGGCGATCAGTCTGATCAGGACTAACGAAATCTATATTTTATATAAGCTTCTTATCTATACTTTGAATTAGGCTATCTGTTGACTGAAGCCCATTCTTACACCTTTCTCTCCAGATGAATTGATCATGATCGTTTTAATGATCTTCAATTTATCCATTAGCACAATATAAAAAGTGTTAAATTTCCATTATTGTCTTTTTTGTTCTATTCTTTAAATGGTATATTGCATATCTATTTAGAATAAAATGTCTTTCATAAGCCGAATAAACTAATAAAATAATGTGTAAGCTTTGGCTATTGGTTGGTGTGTTTCTATTATTTCTGTTGCCAGCTACTATTTTCGGGCAAGCGACCTCCAATAAAGGAAAAGATTTTTATTTGCCATATTCAGCACACGTGGATGGTAAAACCTCGAGGATGAATCTGATTTTATCTGCAGATTACAAAACAAATTATAAGATATCTGTTGGGAATACAGTAGTTGCTTCGGGAACGATAAATGCAAACAGCTCAGCTCCGATTGTTATTGATCCTAATTCAATTAATGTTTACATCGAGAGTTCTGAGGTTGTGGAATCGAATATGGCTGTTCATGTTGAGACTGATATGCAGATATCTTTGTATTGCATTATCTATAACAATAACAGGACTGGTGGAACAATGGTGATTCCAACCACAACCTTAGGCAAAGAATATTATGTTTTTTCTCATGAAAACCTTGGAAATAAAGGGGCAAACATTTATTCTGAGTTCAGTATTTTAGGGACTGTTGATAATACCCTAATTAATATTGTTCCAAAACAGACTTCCAGAACTGGGGGCCATACTGCAGGTGTACCTTTTTCTATAACGTTAAATAAAGGGCAAATTTACCAATATCAGGCTGTTGATGACCTCTCTGGAACTTATATCAGCTCTGACGGTGATTGCAAACCCATTGCTGTTTTTTCCGGAAATAGCTGGGTTGCGTTTTGTGAGTCTGGTAACTCGAGAACTCCATCAGGTGGGGATAATTTATATCAACAATTGTTCCCTGTATCTGCCTGGGGAAAAAACTTTGTGACCTCCCCATTTTTTAACACACTACACGGAAATACTGATGCGTTTAGAATAATTGTTGCTGAGGATAATACTTATGTAACTGTAAATGGGAGTACTACATCTGCAAATGGAACTACTTTAACAAACCCGTATAAAAAAGGTTCAATCATCAATTTTTATTCTACGGGCCCAAATGTAATATCCAGTGATCGTTCAATTGCGCTGGCTCATTACCAGACTTCCCAGACCTGTAATCCAAGCAATACAGGTGCAAATGCAAATGCACCTTTTCCTGGTGATCCGGAAATAACGGTATTAAACCCAGTTGAGCAAACGCTTAATGATATTACTGTTTTCTCTGACATAAAGAGCTTTTTGGGTACAAAAACCAACATCAACAAATACTTTATTAACGTGGTGATCAAAACTGCGGAAGTTGCATCGTTTAAATTAGATGGTACTGCTTACTCATCATCGTTTGTTCCGATTGCCAATTCCGATTATAGTTATGCTGTAATTGATGTAACAGGCCTACAAGCTCAGCATAGACTGACTGCGAGTGGCGGGTTTTCAGCCATTGCCTATGGATATGGTGTTGTTGAGTCTTATGCATATCTTGCAGGTGCAAACGTTCAGAGTTATACTTTTCAGGCAACTGATCTTGCAGAGAATACCATAACATCGGGATGCGCAGGAGATGGATTTAAAGTTAAGATTAATCTTACTGGTGAGGCTACTGAACTGATTTGGAATTTAGATGGGGCGAACACAATAAAGCAAACTAATCCGGTTGCCATTCCTACTACCAAAGACGGCCTTCAGTTTTACACTTACAATTTTCCTGATGAGATAGACATACACAAAGCAGGTGATTATAATTTTAGCGTACAGGTTACCTACAAGAACGCTAACAATTGTGGTAACATGGAAACCATTAGTAGCGGGTTTATTATTTATGAAAAGCCTGATGCCACTTTTAATGTTTCCGAACGGGTATGCTTAGGGAATTCTGTAACACCAGTAATCGTAAACGGCAGTACCAACGCTCCCGTAACTAAATGGAAGTGGCAATTTGATGATGAAGTTATTGAGACAGAAAGTCCTACCTACACATTTAAAACGATTGGATCTCATATAATTAAATTATCTGTATCCAACTCGGGGGGATGCTGGTCAGATGTGATAGAAAAGAAAGTGGAAGTTTACCCGGTATCTCAAAGCAAGTTTGATGCACCTGCTATAGGCTGTGTGAATGCGCCGGTTACCTTTACTGATCAATCTACCGTTGATAATTCTGTTAACACATCTTCAATTTCTTTCTGGAAATGGGATTTCAACGATGGTACAAATCCTGAAACTAGAACCGACAGTAAGCCATTCACGCATGTTTTTACCAAAATAGGTGCATACACTGTAAAGCTTTATACCACCAGCAGTGCAGGTTGCAGTGGCACAATATATGAAAAAAGGATTGACATTACGGCAATTCCAACGGCCGACTTCACTTTGCCCGATGTATGTTCGAGTGATGGCTTAACCACATTTGTAAATATATCGGTAGATGCTTCCTATGGGGCAGGAACCTTTACTTATAAATGGGACTTCGGCGACCCGGCGAGTGGAGCAAATACATCAACCGAAAGAGATGGTAAACATCAGTATGTAAATCCAGGTCCTTATGAGGTTAAACTCACCATCATTAACTCCAATGGATGTGAAAATACCAGTACTAAATCTTTTATCGTTAACGGACGTGTAGATAAAGCTGAATTTATGGTGCTAAATATTGATAATTTATGCAGCAACAATGATGTCGTGCTCAGGAGCGGTTTTACGGCGCTGGTAGGCAAAGTTGTAAAACTCGAAATTTATAAAGATTACACCGCAACAGGAGTCAACACGATTACCAAAACGGTGATGTATCCTAATCAAACTGATGAAATTCATTTAACCTATGATGCTTTCGGAGGAAATCAGGTTCAGAAACATACCATCAGGATTGTGGGTTATACCGGTGACAATTCTGTTTGTACAAAAGAGGCGATTCAGGAAATCACTTTGAAGCCTGTGCCCCGGATTTTATTCAACGATATGGCTTCAGTTTGTGAAAATGATGGCAGTGTGATGTTTACTTATGCCAACGAAACTTCAGGAATCATTGGGAAGGGCATTTATACGAGCGATGGCAAAGGCATGGCCGAAGATGGTCTCTATAATCCGAAAGTTGCCGGTCCAGGAAGTCATATGATTACCTATACCTTTAAGGCTGATAATGGTTGCGAAAATGCAGTGACAAAAACAGTAGAAGTTTATGAGTCGCCTGTAACTGATGCGGGCGAAATCATTTACATTTTGGCAGGTGGTCAACTTCCCCTTCCTGCCACAGCCGAAGGCAAAAACTTAACCTACAGCTGGTCGCCGGCGCTGGGGCTTAACCGTACAGATGTACTAAACCCGGTAGCGGCACCGGAAAAAGATACCGAATATACCCTCACTGTAACTACCCAGCCCGATGGTTGTATGGCAACTTCATCGGTTATGGTTAAAGTATTGCAAAGTATAAATCCGCCTAATGCATTTACGCCCAACGGGGATGGGGTAAATGATGTATGGTTAATTAAATATTTAGAATCATATCCACTTGCTACTGTTGAGATCTTCAATCGTAACGGGAACAAGGTGTTTTCCAGTAATGGATATCAGACTCCATTCGACGGAAATTATCAGAATGAACCATTGCCCGTAGGTGTATATTATTACATTATCAATCCGCGCAACGGCCGGAAAACAGTGACAGGACCATTAACAATTATCAGATAGAATTTTGAAAAAGCTCATTTTTATTTTAGCAGTTTTTCTTACACTTCAGGGGTTTTCGCAGCAGAAACCACAGTATACCCAGTATATATTTAATCAATATCTGCTCAATCCTGCTTTATCGGGAATTGAAAATTATATGGATTTCAAGGCAGGGTACAGGAAACAATGGGCAGGGATTAACGACGCGCCGCAAACATCGTTTGTGTCAGCACATTGGGCACTAGGAGATAACCAGCTTTGGAGTAATGCACTGACTTCTTTTCCGGAGCAAACAGGTAACCCAATGGACCGCAATTATACGCAAAACTATACGTCATCTCCATCTCACCACGGTATGGGTGTAACGGCAGTATTGGATAAAACAGGGCCAATAAAGCGGGTGGATGCAAATGTGACTTATGCCTACCATTTACAGCTTAACAATAACTTTAATTTATCTGCAGGCGTTGCCGCCGGTGTTTCCAGTATTTCGCTTGATGTAAATGCTTTAACATTTGACACGCCGTATGATCCGGCACTAAACAGAGCGTTGATTAACCAGGTTAAACCTGACCTGAGTATCGGGTTATGGTTATATGGCTCACGATTATTTGCAGGTTTATCTGTTCAGCAGATTTTACCACAAACATTAAGTTTTACCGGAGATGAATCATACAATGTGGGTAAAGAGGTTCCGCATTATTTTGCTACTGCAGGATACAAGTTTTTCTTTGATGATGAAATCGCAGCCATTCCTTCAGTAATGATCAAATACGTGGAGCCAAGTCCGGTTTCATTTGATTTAAATATGAAAATTGCTTTTAGAGATCGTTTCTGGCTGGGCGGAAGTTACCGGAAAGATGATTCCTTTGCTGCAATGGCTGGTTTTAACATAGGCAAAATGGTTAATCTGACTTACTCGTACGATTTTACAACTTCAGATTTGAATCAGGTGAGCAATGGCAGTCATGAAATTGTGCTTGGACTGATGTTGAACAATATTTACAAGGTCCCATCATACATTAAAATCTGGTAAGGTTTTTTGAACTCCTAACTTTAGGTTGTAACACCAGTACACAAATGGCTTACAACTAACACAGCATGTAGAACAGCTCTATAATTCCTTTCTGAGGCGGGCAACGGGGATATTCATTTGCTCACGATACTTTGCAACCGTTCTGCGGGCGATGTTATAACCCCTGTCTTTCAGGATTTCAGTTAACTTTTCATCGGCAAGCGGTTTGCGTTTGTCCTCATTACCAATACAATCTTCAAGAATTTTTTTAACTTCTTTGTTGGAAACTTCTTCACCATTTTCGGTTTGAATGGCTTCAGAAAAAAAGGATTTAAGCAAAAAGGTGCCGAATTCCGTTTGAACGTACTTTGAATTGGCTACCCTGGATACTGTAGAAATATCCATATCGATTTTATCAGCAATATCTTTCAAAATCATAGGGCGCATTTTACGCTCATCTGCCGTTAAAAAATATTCATACTGATAATGCATGATGGCATTCATGGTTTTAAGCAAGGTCTGCTGTCTTTGCTTAATGGCATCTATGAACCACTTTGCTGAGTCAAGTTTTTGCTTTACAAACTGAACGGCTTCTTTTAGCTTTTTATCTTTTGAGGCAGCCTTATCATAATGCTCGAACATTTCCTGGTAGGAGCGGCTTACTTTAAGCTCGGGTGCATTTTTTGAATTGAGAGTCAGAATTAAAATGCCGTCATTGTTGCTGATGTGAAAATCCGGGATGATCTGCATTTGCTTTGTTGTAACCTGGTTCGCATCACCCGGTTTAGGATTCAAACGCAAAATCTCATTCACTACTTCTTTCAGCTCCTCGCTGTCAAGTCCGAGACTCTTTTCTAATTTATCGTAATGCTTACGTGTAAATTCATCCAGGTAGTTCTCCACAACATTCATTGCTTTAACGATGATCGGGTTGCTGGCGTCTTTCCTTTTAAGCTGAATAAGCAGGCATTCTTTTAAATCCCTGGCACCAATTCCCGGAGGGTCGAAGCTTTGAATCAGTTTCAGCATTTCCAGTACATCTTCTTCTTCCACCATTACATTCTGTGAAAATGCCAGGTCATCGATCATTGAGCTTAGGGGGCGTCGCAAGTAGCCATCATCATCTAAACTGCCTATAATCTGTTTGCCGATTATGAAATCCTGATCAGATAAGGGTACCAGGTCCAGTTGCTCCTGCAGACTTTCAAAAAAAGTACTTTCTATCGCTATAGGTGTTTCTTTTTTCTCTTCATCATCATCGCCGTTATTGTAATTGGTGCTATAGTCGTTAGCGCTATCATCTTGCAGATAATCATCAACATTAAACTCATCCATACCACTTTCCTCAGATGAGCTTTCGTAATTATCCGGGGTATCGTTCAAATCATCATACTCACCTTTCGGCTCATCCTGTGTCATTAAACTTGGATCTTCGAGTGCTGGATTTTCTTCCAGTTCTTCTTTAACACGCGTATCTAAAGCAACTGTTGGCACCTGCAACAACTTAATAAACTGAATTTGTTGTGGTGATAACTTTTGTAATAATTTTTGTTGTAGATGTTGCTTTAGCATATTTAGTAATAGAATTGGAGCAAAAATAAACAAATCATTTCAGATATTTGGGGAATTAATCAAATGCTTTTGTTATGTTTGGTTTTAAAATCATCCCTTAAACATATGCATGGGCATTATGTTTGCTAATTTGAAAATAAATATATTAAAATTTAATTTATGGGATTTGTAAAAGAATTTAAAGAGTTTGCCATTAAAGGCAATGTAGTTGATCTTGCAGTCGGTGTTATCATTGGTGGTGCTTTTGGGAAAATTGTACAATCATTGGTGAACGATTTGATAATGCCTCCAATAAGTTTGTTGATAGGAGATAAGGGATTTACTAATTTTTATTTTCCATTAAATGATAAGGTTAAAGCTGCGTTTGAAGCAAATCCTGATCTTTCACTCGAAGAAGCGAAAAAACTGGGCCCTGTTTTCGCCTGGGGTAATTTCGTAACTGAAATCATTAATTTTTTGATTTTGGCATTTATTATTTTCCTCATGGTTAAGGCTATTAATGCTTTGAAACGTAAGGAAGAAGCCACGCCAGCTGCACCTCCGGCACCAACCAAAGAAGAGGTATTGCTTACAGAAATAAGAGATTTGCTAAAAGCAAAAGCATAAATTGGAAATCCGCCTGAGAGGCGGATTTTTTATTTGGTATCAACCTAATAGCTTCTTTTTACTTTCGGATCTGTGATGATCACATAATCTGCCAGGTCGCTAAACTTATTCCAGTCTGGATTTTCAAAACTATCATCGGAAAAAGCTGAGATGTTCAGGATTCTGGCTTTAGGTGCATAACGCATTAACTGAGCAAAGGTTCCTAACTTTTCATCGCTGTGAAAGCGACCGTTGATTTGAAATATTTTGAATGATTTGTTGTTTTTCATAAACCTGCTGATTGACCAGGCCATGGTCGCATCCCAGAAGTTCTGAGTCTGATATACTTTCATCGACCCCATGCTATGTCCGCCCAGTAAATTGTTAAATTTTTCATAATATCTGCCGGATGCTGTATCAATAGGGATTGGCGGTAGAAACACGAGGGATGACTTTGGAAACGATTGCAAAATAACTAATCCACCTTTTGTTACCGCGTTACTATATCTGGCAGCAGCATTAGCCGCGATAACTGGTAATTTCCCCAATTTGGCATACTCGATTAGTGGTTTGTAATCTTTATAGTTTGACCATGCTCTGCTGTCTTTAACAAAGTTCTTTTCAGAAATGGCGTCAGCAAGATACTCGTCAACTACTGGCTGAACATCTGTGTGGAACATTTCCATGCTTAAAGCTACCTGTTTCTGGTATTTTTCGTTTAATAATCTGAATATTTCCAATTCCAGGAAATGTCCGATTGAGTCATTGTGCTCTTCGCCAAAAAATAGTACATCTGCTTTACTCATATCGGATATAATCTCGCCCAATGAAATTACCCTGTGCTTTTTAACGTCGTAGACTTTAAATCTCGTATGGATATCCTGGGCAAAACATAAAGAGGAAAGGCTTAATCCTACTACTATTAACCAATATTTCATGGTCTCAAAATACGCAAATATTTTTCACCGATGAAATGCAGCCGCTCACCGCCATTCTTCGAATCTTTAAAGCCAATCCATGGTCATTTTGATCTCTTATAAATACTTTTGATTATTAAATATTATAACACATGGAAAATCTAAATATAAACGGGCAACATTCGGCTAAAAGTTCTGGACGGATCTTAAGTGGTTTGGTTATTGTGATTATCGGGCTTGCCTTCCTGCTCGATAACATGGGACTGGATATCCCCAACTGGGTATTCAGTTTCTGGACATTCTTAATTGCATTAGGTTTGTTTTTAGGCGTTAAGCGCCATTTCAAAGGAATTGGCTGGCTGATATTAATCTTAATTGGATCATATAATACCATCGACAATATGGGCTTTGATATTGATGTATCAAAATATGCATTAGGATTTGGATTGGTGATTATCGGCGGGTTTTTAATCATCAGGCCAAAAGATTCGCTGAGGAGTAAGAAAACTTTTAAAGAGAACCTGAAATCAGACTTCGGCTTCAAGCAAGGCGCTGAAGCGGGCTATAATGAAGCAAATCAGCAACCAACAGGGCATGATTTCATCGACGTCACTGCGGTTTTCGGTGGTTCAAACCAAACAGTTTATTCCAAAGATTTCAAAGGAGGAGACATCTCAGCCGTTTTTGGCGGGGCAGACATCATTATGACGCAAGCTGATTTTAATGAAAGGGCGTCCCTTGATGTGACTGCAGTTTTTGGTGGCATCAAGCTGATTGTTCCTCCAACCTGGGCAATAAAATCGAATGTGACCGCAATTTTTGGAAGTGTAGAAGATAAGCGCGGGCACATGCTTCCGATAGATCAGATGCAAAAAACATTGTATCTTGATGGTACAGTTCTGTTCGGTGGAATTGAAATTAAAAGTTTTTAAAGTATTTGAACAAAATACCAGGCAGAACGAGTTCTGCCTGGTTTAGTAAACGAACTACCATTAACTAAACACGCTTTGACAACTAGACCTCTTTCCGTACCCCGAATACAAAAAACAGCCCTTACCATAGCCATTGCATGGTTTGTGTTGTGCACTGTCGGGTTGCATTATGTAGTTAACTTTTCATGGTTAATTTCTTTTGCCGACAGTTTTGTAAGTAACTTTTTGCTGGTGATGGCCTGCATTGCAATAAGCAATATGCTTGGGTATTATCAGCCCAAAAACGAACGTATTTTGTATGTACTGATTATTACTTTGGCATTAACTTTCGTCATTATATACGCTGCCAAGTACACCATATTATATGTGTTTTCTGATTTTAAGGAATACCTCGATTTCTATAATTTCTCATTTGCATTTCGGGGATTAATATCTTTTATGTGTTTAGGTTGGTGCGCATTGGCCAATATCCTCTGGTACAGACTTGAAGAACAGTCCGAAACGCATGAAAGATTATCGGCCGCCAAAACCCTGGCGAAGGAAGCAGAACTAAATAAGCTCCGTCATCAGCTTCAGCCGCACTTTTTGTTCAATAGCTTAAACTCTGTCTTTGCGCTTACGATGGTAAATCCTAAAGAGGCCGGAGTGATGATTACCAAGCTGGCTTCATTTCTTCGCGGAACCCTGAAACGCGATGACGAATTATGGGTATCTGTTGAGGAAGAAATGGAATATATTCAGCTTTACCTCGATATAGAAAAGGTACGGTTCAGTCACCGGTTAAATATAGAGGTAAACGTAGCAGAAGATACACTTAACTTATGTTTACCGGGAACATTGCTTCAACCAATTGTCGAGAATGCAATTAAATTTGGATTGTATAACACTTCTGCAGGGATTACCATTAAAGTTGATGTTACTGTAGATCGTAATATTCTCGAGTTGCGTGTTCAGAATCCATTTGATCCAGAAATGAAAGCTGCAGGCGGTACCGGATTTGGATTGAGCGCTATCAAAAGAAGATTATATTTGCTGTTTGCCAATCCTCATTTATTGCAAACGGAAATTGAGGCAAATAATTTATATATTACCACCCTAAAAATCCCGCAGAAAGATGATCAAAACGATTCTAATTGATGATGAACCTTTAGCCAGAGATATTGTTAAGTTTTATCTTACGGATCATCCTGAAATTGAAGTTGTTGCCGAATGTTGCGATGGGTTTGAAGGATTAAAAGCAATTTCAGCCCATAAACCAGATCTAATTTTTTTGGATATTCAGATGCCAAAAATAAGTGGGTTCGAAATGCTGGAACTTGTAGAAGATAAGCCTGCTGTAATTTTTACAACTGCTTTTGATGAATATGCAATAAAGGCCTTTGAAGTTAATGCGGTTGATTACTTGTTAAAACCAATTGACAAAGGCCGTTTCGATGCGGCGATGAAAAAATTACCATCGCGACTCAACCAGACGGAAAGTACGGAGGCAGTTTTAGATGCAGCAGCATTGAGCCCTGCACAAAACAATAGGGTAGTGGTAAAAAAGGATGGCGTAATCAAAATTATTCCAACAGGAGATATTAACTACCTCGAAGCTGATGATGACTACGTAAAGCTGAGTACAACTGATGGCACATTTTTTAAAAATAAGACCATGAGTTATTTTGAGCAGACTTTAGATCCAAGTCAGTTTATTCGTATCCACCGTTCTTATATCATCAATTTAGCCCAGGTTACCAAAATCGAACTTAAGGAAAAGGATAGTTACGTGGTGCTGCTTAAATCTGATATCTGGTTGCCTGTGAGTAAAACGGGTTATGTAAAATTGAAAGCTGCCTTAGGGTTGTAAGATCGCTTTAGGTGACTTCATAGCCATTGGAGATTCGTTTTATTCAGTTTTTCTTGATCGGAGATAGAAAGGTCAGGCTTTTAAAAAGAATTGCTACATTTGGTTTTAATTAAAAAATAAAATTAATCAGACTTGCAATTGTAGAGAAATCGCTTTATATTTGCACCTCTTAATTTTGAAATTATAATAAGATAATATACAGTCATGAAAAGAACATACCAACCTTCGCAAAGAAAGAGAAGAAACAAACACGGCTTCCGCGAAAGAATGGCAACAGCTAACGGCAGACGAGTATTAGCATCACGTCGTGCTAAAGGAAGAAAAAGATTAACAGTTTCTGACGAACGCAAGCATAAAGCATAATTTTTGATTGCTTTTCCGGACTCCCGGAAGCTGCAGATCAAATCTGCAATTATCAATCAAGAATATATGTACACATTCAATAAAGAAGAACGGTTATGCAGCAGAAAACATTTAGATCTGCTGTTTAAGAACGGTTCTTCTTTTTTATTATATCCCTTTCGTATTTCTTATCTTTTTATCGAATCGCCTGCTGAGGTTAAAGCTCAGGTGGTGATTAACGTTCCTAAAAAAAGATATAAGCGGGCAGTAGATCGTAATTTACTTAAACGCCGCATCCGCGAGGCCTATCGCCTGAATAAGCAGGAAGAATTCTACAATCAGCTGCCTTCAGATAAAGGTTTGTTACTCTTTTCCATTCAATTTGTAGGCAAAAGCAAATACGAGTTTGCTTTTATGCAAAAGAAACTAATCGCTGCGTTTAAACGTTTTAAAACACTCATTCGTCCTGATGAGCATCATCAATAAAGTATTTGGCTGGATATTTCTAGGCTTGATAAAAGTTTATCAATATGCCATTTCACCTTTACTTGGAGCTAACTGCCGGTTCACGCCAACCTGTTCGCAATACGGCATAGAAGCTATCCGGAAGTATGGTCCGTTTAAAGGCGGATGGATGGCGTTGAAACGCATAGGCCGCTGTCATCCCTGGGGTAAACACGGGCACGATCCTGTACCCTGATTTTAATCATAAGTTCCCATAATACATACCCGCTCAGCTTTTAACCTTCCTCCTTTTACCTTATATTTGCTGCATGGCTAAAATACTTTTAATAGAAACAGCTACGCAGGTTTGTTCTGTTGCTTTATCAATTAATGGGAAAATAGTTTCTGTTAAAGAGGAAAGCGGACAAAATTTACACGCAAGTAACCTCACTTTATTTATTGAAGAGGTTATGCAATCGGCAGCTTTAACTTATCCTGACCTGGATGCCGTTGCAGTAAGCAAGGGGCCAGGGTCGTACACAGGATTGAGAATTGGTGTTTCTACAGCAAAAGGATTATGCTATGCCTTGGAGAAGCCCTTGATTGGTATTGAAACACTGCGGATGATGGCAGCAGGATTTATGACCGAAAATCTGGACTATTCTGGCCTAATTTGTCCGATGATTGATGCCCGGCGAATGGAGGTATATACCAGTATTTACAACGCCAGCCTGGATGTTCTGGAACCTACGTCGGCCAAAATCATAGACGAAACCAGCTTCAGCGATACACTATCTCAGCATCAGGTTACGTTTATCGGTGATGGAGCTGCGAAATGTGCAGCAACACTGGTTTCTGCAAATGCCGAATTCAATGGCGGTAATTTTAACTCCTCCAAATATATGTGTGCTTTGGCAGACAAAGCCTACCAAAGCGGGAGTTTTGAGGATGTGGCGTACTTTGAGCCTTTTTATTTAAAAGACTTTGTCGTAACCCAGTCTAAAAGTAAAGTCTGATTACTTTCTTTTAAAAATTCCAAAAAGATTTCTGAAGAAGCTTCCCTCGTTTTTATCATTGATACCTGGCATGATATCGCTGAACTGAGGATGGTTAACAGTATTGCCAAATTTAATGCCTACACCCATATAAAAAGAGGCTCCATTCGGACCAGAACCAACAGTAGCATCGCTTTTAATAGTGCCAATGGTTTGAAAACTTGTTGCTACAAGATTGTCGGTACCTAAGAAGAGCTCAAAATTTGGGGTCTGATATTTGGCTTGTAAACCAACCATAAAAATATCGTTCAGGTTGTATAATGGCGTAATGCTACCCGAGAAATTGTTGGTGATGAATTCGTTTACAAATGCAATGTCACCACCTTTATAAAACAGGTTTTTCGACGCCACAAAAGCTGGCTTATAGAACCCATACCTTCTTGAGGCATACACATCGAGTTTGGCATTTGTAGGTGCAAGGAATTTCTGTGGAGTCTGATTCAGCAGAAATAAATCGGTAATCTGCTGATCGGTATCTGCAAATTCAAGATCGTTTATCGGTTTGAACTGGTTTATTGTAGTACGCTGCGTATTGCTTCTCCACCAGATAAATCCCAGGTCTTTAATATTGGCCATTAAAAACAAACCTTTTTTAGTTGTATAATTTGTACCGAAGGAAAGTGATACCCCCGGGTTTTTGAACGTTGGGAAAAATGTCTTTTTCTCTATTTCTTTGGTGTCACTGAAATTCGCTGAGTATGTTCCGGCTAAACCAATCAGTAATGATTCTGACTCTGGATCTACATAAAGGTAAGAATCGGTCACGTCTAATTTGTTGTATAAAATACCACTCAACAAACTTGCTTTAACGCCAAAAGCGAGTCTTTTATTCCAGTTTTCACGATAGGTAATACTGAACTGATGGTAGGTTTGCTCATATCCTTTTGAGTTAAAAATATCATTATACTCCTGCCCCTCGTTAAACCGTTTATATGAATCAAATATTGCCAGACTTTCATTGGTGTAATCTATCTGCGCATCTGATCTGATTTGCCATGACAAACCCAGTTCTTTCTGGTATTTATATGATTTAAATAACCGGAACGCAGCTACATAAATATTGCTGTTTTGATAAAAATGGTTGTATTCGCCGGTGCCAATCGGTAGCGATCGGGTATCATAAATACCTTCTTGAGTAAGTCTCCTCAATGCATACTTGGACGTTCCTTTATTAAGTGAATTTGTGCCGAAATAGGGTAGGAAAAAATTAGAGGAGAATTTTCTTGAAGAGTCTAAAGTAAAAGATTTTTGTGAAGGGTTTTCGAAAGCATCAAACATAGTTCTGCTGCCAAAAAGCGCATATTGTTGTGCATTTGCATACTTGAAGCCGGCCAAAGCCAGCAACATAAATAAAAGTTTCTTCATGTAAATTAGTTTTCTGGCTTGTTTTCTTATTAACGGTTGCTTAACGAATCTGGTATTGGTGGTTTTAAATATTTGTTTAATAGCAGGTTAGTTATGAATTTGTTCTTATCTGCACTCATTTGATAACAAAAAGTATCAAAGCTTTTTAAGCCACTATCGGCTCTTAAATGACGGTAGAACGGTAGGTTAATGTTAGCTCTGAATAGGTCTGCTGCATTTTTAGTGCTGATATAGTAAAAAACATTTGAAGTGCTTGTAATCTGATTCATGGCATCAAGATAGGCTGGCGTTTGAATCAGTAAGCGGTTGTTCTTGTAATTATTTAAAAGCACCTGCACAGTGCTTGCATTGTTTGCGACAATTAAATAATTATCAATAATGGTGTAATAGGGTCTGCCAAACTTTTTAAACGGATCTCCAAAATAACTGAATAATATATCCGGCGCTTTAAATAGCTTCACATCCTCGTTATAGTCAGCGCTGGCATCCAGTAACAATTGTTTAACCTTTTCACCATTGGTCAAAGCAATGGCGCCGAGTTTTTCGGTTGTGTTCAGCTGAAAAAGTATAAACTGGTTTTTAGTGTAAGCAGGGAAAACAGTATTCAGGTCAATCCGGTATTCATTTCTGATTTTTTGTATAGTTGCCTGTACTTTCTTATTTTCTTGATTTTTAGATTGAAGGCTGATGAGTTTTTTTAACCAGTTCTGATAGTTATCAAAAGCGTACAGTGTAAAATTAGCCGTATTTTCTGGTAGAATATTCTGAATGCTCGTGGCTTGGGCAGGCGTATTTTCAAACAAAGTGAAGTAGTTGTTACGGTCATCAATCTGGGTGCTCCCATTAAAAAGAATCTTTTCCTTACTGAAATTGTAATTTAATGACGCAAAGCTGTTCTGTCGGTTGAATACGGACAATTCTCCATTGATATTTCCTGCGATTATGTTTGTAAGTAGGAGGGGAGCTTTATTGAAATTAATATAAAGTGTTAGCAGAGCGTTCGTGCTGATTTGACTATTTGCTTTAATGTAGGCTGTGAATGGATTTTCAATGAGTCTTACTGCTGCATCTTTTACCAGGTTTATTGATGTGGATAAAGTAATCACCTCTCCATGAATTCCAAGGAATACATTTAAACTGTCATTTAATTTGAGTACATAAAGATTTTTCTCCTTTTCTGTTATCGTGCGGCGAATCTTCAGATAACTGTAGAGTTTTTCGATTTTAAAATCCGGTTTAATCTGTGCAGTCAATAAATAGTTTAGTGTTTTATTCGAATCAGGTAAAATACTGATATAAATTGGTTGATCCTGAATAAAACTGTTTAAGGTAACATCACGCACTATACTTTCTTTGAGTGTATTTAAATACATGGTTTTTTCATTGCCAAGTACTTGCTGCAGGATGTGTTGACTCCCTATGATTTCGTAGAAACTTTTATCGTTTTTGAATGAAAATACCATCGCCGCATTATTGGTAGCCGATTGTAAAGCCAGGTCTTTGGCGTTGTTTTCATTGTTTAATTTAGAAAAATAGTAATACGCCATAAAGGCAATTCCTAAAAATAAAGCGGTTACTAAAATGATGATCTTTTTCATTTGCTATGCAACAAATTTAATTTATTACATTGATTAGTGAGAAGTTCTTTGCCAATTTATTAATTTAGCGTTTGCCTTGGACGCAAACAGATATGAATAAACGAATAATACTTACTGCTTCTTTTTTTGGATTTGTGGCTGTTTTACTGGGTGCTTTCGGAGCACATGGTTTAAAAGCCCTGATTGATGGCCCTTCGCTTGAAATCTGGCAAAAAGGAGTTGATTATCAGTTTTACCATACCTTTGCGCTATTATACCTCTCTACCTTTGCACGTTACCGTAATAAGCTGATTAATATTGCTTATTTCTGTTTTACATTCGGGGTTATTTTGTTTTCGGGTTCGCTTTATTTGTTGGCTACCCGGAGTATTTTGAAACTGGATTTTGTAAATTTAATTGGACCGGTAACACCAATTGGAGGCTTGCTTTTTGTATTAGGATGGGTAATGTTGTTTTTTGCAGCATTTAAAGATAAATAATGGATAATTTCGGGACCGATATTTTTTCAGAAAGAGAAACACTTTTTGTTGAAGTTATTTTGCCTTTATCTCTGGCAAAAAACTATACCTATCGTGTGCCTTTCGACCTGAATGACCAGATAGAGATTGGCAAAAGAGTAGTTGTGCAGTTTGGTAAACACAAAATTTATACAGCACTCATTAAGGCAATTTCAAAGCAGCCACCGCTTGTTTATGAAGCCAAGTACATTATTGATGTGATAGATGCTGAGCCGGTAATTACCGCTACACAACTTAAATTTTGGGGTTGGATGACTGGTTATTACATGTGCAATGAGGGCGATGTCATGTCGGCTGCTTTACCTGCAAGTTTAAAACTGGCCAGCGAAACCATTCTGGTACTCCGCGATGATTTCAGTGATGAAATCGCACTGAGTGAAAAAGAGGAAGTGATTATTACGGCCTTAAAAAAACAGCAAAAACTTACGGTTAATGATGTTTCTAAACTTTTGGGTCAGAAAACGATATACCCCATCATTAATGGTCTGCTGGATAAAGAGCTGGTTTTGGTTGCAGAGGAAGTGGTTCAGAAATATAAACCCCTGCTTAAATCGTTCATTGTATTAAATGATTTTTATAACGACCAGGATAATTTAAAGCAGTTGTTTGCCGTTTTGGAACGTGCCCCTAAACAGCTGGATGCCTTATTAGCCTATTTAAAGCTGCAGAAATCTAATCTGCCAATAGCCAAAGAAACTTTGTTGGAAGAAAGCAATTGTGGTGCAGGTGCATTAAAAGCTTTAACCGATAAAGATGTTTTTATGGTGATGAAACGCCCCGTAAGTCGGTTAGCTTTCAATGACGATGAATTTCATTCCAGTTTTCAGCTGAATGCAGGTCAGGAAACTGCATTGAACCAAATTAATAAGGCTTTTGAAGAAAAGGATGTTGTGCTTTTGCATGGCGTTACAGCATCGGGCAAAACACAGGTTTATATCAAACTGATTGAAAAAATTATTCAGAATACCGACGGACAGGTGTTGTTTTTGCTACCAGAAATTGCATTAACTACTCAGATAGTTGACCGGATAAAGCGCTACTTTGGAAATGCAATTGGCGTTTATCACTCCAAGTTCAACAACAGCGAACGGGTAGAGATTTGGAATAAGGTAAGAACAGGTGCTTTTAAAGTAATTTTAGGCGCACGTTCCGCAGTTTTTCTTCCTTTTCAGCATTTGAAGTTGATAGTTGTCGATGAGGAACATGAGCCATCTTATAAACAGTATGATCCTGCACCACGTTATCAGGCCCGGGATGCGTCGATCTACTTAGCTTATCTGCACCAGGCAAAAGTAATACTGGGGTCGGCAACCCCATCGTTGGAAAGTTATTATAACGCTTTACAGGGAAAATATGGCCTTGTAGAAATGAGAGAAAGATTCGGAGGCGTTCAGCTTCCTAACCAGCAAGTGGTCAGCATATCCGAAGAAACTAAAAACAAATCAATGGTTTCTTATTTCTCCAGTGTTCTGATCAAAGATATTGATCTTGCACTATCCAGAAAAGAGCAAGTTGTTCTCTTTCAAAACAGGAGAGGTTATGCCACCATTTTGATCTGTGCAACTTGCGGCTATACGCCGAAATGTGTCAACTGCGATGTGAGTTTAACATATCATAAAAGTAGCGGAAAACTCCATTGCCATTATTGTGGCTACCACCAGAGTAGTGTTAATATTTGTCCGGCCTGTGGCTCAGTGCACGTTGAACAAAAAGGTTTTGGAACTGAGCGCATCGAAGAAGAGTTGAAATTGCTTTATCCGGATGTGAATATTGCCCGGCTGGATATGGACAGTACCAGAACAAAAAATGGTTTGCAGCAGATTCTAAATGATTTTCAGGACAAAAAGACGGATATACTAATCGGTACGCAAATGGTAGCCAAAGGTTTGGATTTTGATAATTTAAATTTAATCGGCGTAATTAATGCTGATACACTTTTAGGTTATCCGGATTTCAGGGCTTATGAAAGGAGTTTTCAACTACTTGCTCAGGTGGCAGGAAGGGCTGGCAGAAGGGCGGATCAGGGCAACGTTTGTATCCAGACTTATGATGCAGATAACCGGATTATTAAACAGGTAGTTGAAAATGACTATGTTGGTATGTATAACGATGAGATTGCTGAAAGGGAAAGGTTTCTATATCCTCCTTTTTCCAGAATGATCTTCCTTTATATCAAGCATAAAGATTCGCACGTCCTGGATCATGCAGCGCTTACGTTGGCAAATATTTTAAAGGCAAAGTTTGGCAAGCGGGTACTGGGACCTGAGCAGCCACTTGTGAGCAGGGTACGTAACCTGTACATCAAACAAATCATTATTAAGGCAGACAGGCATACTGCTATACAAAAGGTAAAAGACGCCTTGCGCGATACACTTACAGAGTTTAATGCAACTAAAGAATTCAAGGGTATTTTCACACAAATAGACGTTGATCCTTATTAAGAGTTGTTCACTGATTCGAGAAGTAGCTGTGTGGATAATCTATCGTTCTCAAATTCAGCTGATCGTTATTTAATCACTCAATAATTGAGACGCCACCCTTGTATCCCCGTTTAAAAAAGCTAATTTTGAGACTTCATGGCTTATAAATTTGTTGATAATTACCGGGAACGTGGAGCGAGAAAGAAGTTGGTTGAACTTCTGAAGTCTCGCGGAATTGAAGATGAAAATGTGCTGAAGGCAATCGGTAAAGTTCCACGTCATTTCTTTTTTGATGAAACCTTTTGGAATCAGGCTTACAAGGACATTGCTTTCCCTATTGGCGATGGACAAACCATTTCACAGCCTTACACTGTAGCCTACCAAAGCGAGTTGCTGCATATTAAAAAAGATGACAAAGTTTTAGAAATAGGTACAGGATCTGGATATCAAACCTGTATTCTGATGGAGCTTGGTGCTCAGGTATTTACCATTGAAAGGCAGGAAAATATTTATAAGAGAACTGTTCAGGTGCTTCCCGGTATGGGGTACAAACCAACGTTTTACTGTGGTGACGGATCAAAAGGAATTGCAAAACATGCCCCTTACGATAAGATTATCGTTACTGCAGGAGCACCACTTGTTCCCGAAATTCTTTTGAAACAATTAAAAGTCGGTGGTATCCTCGTGATCCCGGTAGGGGATGAGAAGACCCAGAAAATGGTCACTGTGATTCGTGTGAGCGAAACTGATTTTGAAAAGATTGTATTGGATACCTTTAGGTTTGTGCCATTAGTTGGCGATCAGGCATGGTAATGGTTAGGATTTATTACCTGAACATTCACTACTAAACTTCGAAGTGGGGTACTATCTTTTCATAGCCCGATCCAGTTCACGTTTTGTATCCCTGTCTTTAATACTGTCTCGTTTGTCGAATTCCTTTTTACCCTGAGCAAGTGCAATTTCCATTTTAGCAAAACCACGCTCATTTATAAAAATGCGTAAAGGAACAATAGTATAGCCTTTTTCCTCTCCTTTCAATTTTAACTTCCTGATCTCTTTTTTTTGAAGAAGCAACGCACGGTCTCTCTTGATATCATGGTGGTAAAAAGAGCTGTGCGAATATTCCGAAATGTGAAGGTTACGTACATATAAATTTCCACCAATAAACATGCAAAAAGCATCAGTCATATTAGCTTTACCTTGCCTGATGGCTTTAATTTCAGTTCCCAAAAGTGCAATGCCCGCTACGTATTTATCTAGTAAATTGTAGTCAAAATATGCTCTTTTATTTTTTATGTTAATATCGTTTTTCAAAACTTGAATGTTATAAATATAAAATCAGCTAAAAAGCCGGGTTGCAAATATCTTAAAAATTGATGTGATAATTTTGATTATCTTTTATTTCATTCGCCTACGAAACAACAAAAAGAAAACTCATCGGTTTGTAAAAGGTAAAATGATGTATCTTTTCGTTGCGAATTATAATTAAGTTTGAACATTAAGTCTTCAAAATGAAATTTAGATACCTGATCCTCGCATTATTTCTTGGGCTATGCATTCATGCCAACGCTCAACAGCCAACGCTTTTGCCTCAGTTTACTTTCTTTAAATTGGATGGAAAGCCGTTTTCCAATAAAGACTTAACACAAAGTAAACCCAACCTTTTTATTCTCTTTGACTGCACCTGCGAACATTGCCAGCGGGAAACTAAATTGCTGAATGAAAATTATGCGCAGTTTAAGAACGTAAATATTTACATGATTACGCTAGATGATGCTTATATCATTCCTCAGTTTTTTAATTCCTACGCAAGGGGGCTTAATAGTAAACCGAATGTAACTGTGCTTCAAGATAAAAAGCAAATGTTTATTCCTGCATTTTTGCCGAAAATGTATCCGGCAATGTATCTCTATTCTCCGGCAGCAAAATTACTGGCTTATAACGCCGGTGATGGTGGCATTAAAAAGATGATTAAAACGATAAACAAAAAATAAACTATCTGATAATTAATACCGGGATGTTTACTTTATGACGAACAGAGTCAACCGTTGTTCCAAAAATCAGGTCTTTCAGTCCTTTGTGGCCGTGAGCGCCCATTACCAATAGTTCGATTTCGTTTTTGTTGGTGATGTCGGCTATGGACTTCGCTGTACTCCCGAAACCAATAAACGGCGTAGCATCGTAACCAAGGTCTCCCAGATTTATCCTGTATTTCTCCAGATTATCAGCATCGCTTTGCGTTTCATGATCCATTGTATTTTTGCCATGGTATCTTGCAGCGGCGGTTTCTACAACATGGATCAAGTAATAATGGGCATCCTTTCCACCTTGGATCAACGCATGCCGGATGGTATTAACATCATTTTTGGAAAAATCGACTGCTATACCAATTCTGTTGTAGCTGATTTTCTCAATTTTGCCAATCTCCAGTGCATTGCCGTGTGGAACCATTTGCCTTTCGCGGTTTTTCTTCTCGATAAGCGGATGAAAGAAAACGTATAAAAGAAGGAATACAATTCCAATAAGGGCAGGTACTACAAATACGTAAATCCACCAGTTATTTGCACCCGTCGCCCAGCCTCCGATCTCCTCTATCACGAGCTTCACATTTAAGGCAATAATGGCTAAGGCGCTTCCCCATGCCAGTACCTTCACCCATGTTTTAATGGCAAAATCCTTCATCAGTTTTTTATCTGATGTAAAGTGTATCAGCGGGATGATTGCAAAACCTAACTGTAAACTCAAAACAACCTGACTTAAAACCAGTAAGCCCCCTAATGCGTCGTCGCCATAATGAAGAATAGTAAAAAATGCAGGTATAATTGCTAGCAAGCGGGTTATTAATCGGCGTAACCAAGGCTGAATCCGAAGGTTGATATGGCCTTCCATGATGATCTGGCCAGCTAGGGTACCAGTAACCGTGGAGCTTTGTCCTGCGGCAATCAGTGCAATTGCAAATAGTGCAGGGGCGACATTTCCGAAAATATTAGAAAGCAATTTATGGGCATCCTGAATTTCAGCTACTTCATGTAAACCATTTGTATAAAAAGCGGCTGCGGCAAGAATTAAAATGGCTGCATTGACAAAAAATGCCAGGTTCAACGCAACGGTGGTATCAATCAGATTAAATTTTAAAGCTTCCTTGATGCCTTTGTTAGTCCGTTCAATTTTCCTGGTTTGTACCAGAGATGAGTGCAAGTACAGATTATGGGGCATTACGGTCGCGCCGATAATGCCAATAGCGATATAAAGTGCATCGCCACCCAGAAGTGAGGGCTCGAAGCCCTTTGCAATTTCCTTTAATGAAGGCTCAACAATAAACATTTCTACCAGAAAGGATATACCAACAATAAAAACCATTGAGACAATAAAACCTTCCATCGCGCGCATTCCCCTATTTAATAGAAAGAGTAGTAGGATAGTGTCGAATATGGTAATGGAAATACCCCAGATTAGCGGCAGTCCGAAAAGTAGTTGCAAACCAATTGCCATTCCTATGATTTCGGCCAGGTCGCATGCAATGATAGCTGTTTGCGCAAGGCCAAATAATGGTATATTGGCCCAACGTGGATAAGCGTGTTTGGAAGCCTGCGCCAGATCCAGCCCTCTTACTATTCCCAGTCTTGCACTCAAAGATTGGAGTAAAAGGGCAATCAGATTCGACATGAGTAATACCCATATTAACTGATAGCCAAATTTGCTTCCCCCGGCTAAATCTGTAGCCCAGTTCCCAGGATCCATATAGCCAACACTGATCAAGTAGGCCGGGCCGATAAATGCCAGAATTCTACGCCAACCTTTTCTTTTATTTGTATCTACGCTTTGATGTACTTCACTTAACGATTCAGTTTTTGCCATTAGTGCTGATTAAAATATGTTTTGCAACTTCTCTGCTAATGTTAATTTGTTTATTTTCCACCAGTATTTCCACAGAACCGTCGAAATCGGTAACATCGGTAATCTGAATTTGTTTCCCAAGTGTTAAACCTAGTTTCTCCAGATGCTTTAAAAATGCTGAACTGTGTTGACTTACGCCTGTTATCGTTCCGCCGTCGCCTATTTTTAGATCAATAAGTTTGATGAACTGTGTCTTGGCAAACCGACCATTCTTATCAGGAATCGGGTCGCCATGGGGGTCAGATTTTGGAAAACCTAAAAATTCATCCAAACGTTCAATCAATGCTTCTGATTTAATGTGCTCCAATTCTTCGGCAACTTCATGAACCTCATCCCATCTAAAATTTAGTTTATCTACTAGGAATACCTCCCATAACCGGTGCTTTCGAACAATATTAATTGCCGCATTTCTGCCTCTTTCGGTTAAAGTTACACCCTGATATTTGATGTAGTCTACAAAACCTTTATCCGCAAGTTTTTTAATCATGTCAGTAACTGATGCCGGTTTAGTCTGTATTTGTTCGGCTATTGCATTTGTTTGAACAGTATTGGTCAATTCAGATAAATGATATATAATCTTAAGATAATTCTCTTCAGTAAAGCTCTGCATTTATGTTGCTCTAATTTTATTTTTAGGTAAATCTAAAAAAATTATATTAAAATATATTAGATAAATTTTGTTAAAATTTAGAATATAATTTGGTTATGTTTGTATTCTCAATTCCTTTGAATTAATATGGCATCAGAATTAGATAAAATTGATTTTAAAATCTTAAGAATCTTACAGGAAAATGGTAGAATTACCAACCTGCTTCTCTCACAAGAAATTGGTTTATCGCCAGCACCTACGTTAGAGCGGGTTCGTAAGCTTGAAATGGCGGGTTACATCAAGAGCTATCATGCCTTGGTTGATGAAGAAAAACTTGGATTAGGAATCAAAACATTTATTCAGATTCAGTTGGATTTTCATAAAAACAATACCATACAAATTTTTTTAGATGAGGTGAATCAGATCAAAGAAATCACCGAGTGTCATCACGTAACTGGTCAGGCAGATTTTCTTTTAAAAGTCTATGTGAAAGATATTAAATCGTATGAGCGTTTAATCATGGAGAAAATCAGTAAAATCTCTGTTGTTAAAACATTCCAAACGATGATGATCATGTCTACTACCAAGAAAGAGCCAATAGTGCCTTTGGAGTATTAATCTTTGGTTTAAAACACCTAAGAAATCTAAGACCATCTAAGTCCTGTCAGGGATTAAATTTGTACATGAGTTCATTAACGAAACTTTTTTTGCCATGCTGAATTATGTTAGTACAGTTAAAGTTAATCAGCAGGCCTTTTGGCACCTGCATAAGCTTCATGTAAGTTAGTACCTGAGCCTCATGTATTGGTAGAATTACTTCCACTGCTTTTAACTCTACGATAATACAGTTTTCTACCAAAAGATCAGCTTTCAGGGATGCATCCAGAAATTCACCTTTGTAGCATATGCAAATTGACTTCTCTGCAATGAAATTCACCGATTGCATCTCCAACTCCTTTATCAAACACCTTTGATAAGTTTTCTCTAACAAACCGGGTCCAAGTAATTTATGTACTTCAATACATGCTCCGGTTATTTTATATTCCAGGGTATCAAGAAAAGTTTTGTTCATATCAAAAATCAATTTAATTTATAAATATTAAAAGGATGATTGATTACTAAGGTGTACTTGGGTGCCTTAGGTGGTGTTAAATTAATATTATTTTGGCAAACTCCAGTCTATCGGTGGCAAATTATTTTGAATAAGCAGTTGATTTGTTTTGGAAAAATGACGGGATCCCAAAAAACCTGTATGCACAGAAAAAGGAGAGGGGTGGGGGGCGGTGAGTATATAATGCTTTTTCTCATCAATTAACGCTGCTTTTTGCTGTGCGGATTTACCCCATAATAAAAAAACGATGTGCTCACGTTTTTGCGACAATGATTTAATTATCTCATCTGTGAAAACCTCCCAGCCACGGTTTTGATGGGAGGCAGCCTCAGAGGCCCGTACTGTTAATGTTGCATTCAGTAGCAGAACACCCTGTTCTGCCCAGTGTGTTAAGTTTCCGTGACCAGGCGCTCTAAAGCCTTCGATATCCGACTCAAGCTCTTTGTATATGTTCTTTAATGATGGGGGCACTGCAATACCGCGCTGCACCGAGAAAGATAAACCATGTGCCTGGCCGGCGCCATGATACGGATCCTGTCCTAATATTACAACCTTTACCTGGTCGAATGGCGTTGTGTTTAATGCGTTAAATATATCTGAACCTTTTGGATAGACAGTTGCTCCAGTTTCTTTTTCTTTTTGCAGAAAAGCTTTCAGGCTTTTCATATAATCCTTTTCGAATTCATTCTCTAAAACGGCTAGCCATCCTGGCTCTAAACTTGCAGACATACTATTTTAATGTAAGTGGAAAGGTGAATGTTTAACGAAATGAGAACTCATAATAAAAATAAAAGTTTTAAGATTTTGTTTTGAAAATGTCTAACAGGTCTCCTTCAAGTGTAGTTTTAGGCCCTTCGGTAATTCTGCCGAGCTCTTTTCCTTTCTTGTCGAATACAATAAAAGTAGGTACACGGCTGATATCCAAGCCATCAATAATGCCGTTTTCGGCTTTTTTGTGACCATCTACAGCAATTAAACTCACGTTTTTTTCTTTGAAGTGAAGGTCATCAAGAATCTTATAAAAATTTGGAACATTTACCTTACTATCGCCACACCATGTGCCAAATACGATTGTAATTTTTTCATCCTTGATCAGTTTCTTCAATTCAATCAGTGTAGCAGCATCTGGAGTGTAAGCGGCATATAAAGGATCAAACATTTCCTTGAATTCCGGGAAAGAGGTGATGCCTTCTCGCGTACATTTGTTAATCAGAATATCCTTGCCTTTTGCTTCGTCGTGTATTTTTTTATTGATTTCTTGTGCAGAAACATTCATTGTAAGTATGATTAATGTTATCGAAAGTAAGTATTTCATGGTCATTCAAGTGAATTTGAGTTCTTTTAATTTTTTAATGAAATTATTGTTTTAAAATCTAATTTGTGCCATTTAAAAACGATATTTGCAAAAAAAATAATTACAATAAAAATTTATGCCAAATATTATTAGATTAATTGCGGGGTTTGCTTTACTGGGTGGCGCAGTAGCTTTATTTATTTTCGGCTTTTGGCCATGGGGCATTATTGCCATATTATTAGGCCTGATTGTATTGGTTACCTATTTCTTTAATGAGAATATGCTTTTAGCACAGTGGTTCCTGAGAAAGGATAATATGCCAAAAGCTAAACAGTTTTTAAATCGTATAACTGATTATGAGAAACAACTTATAAAAGTTCAGCATGGTTATTATAATCTGTTAGTAGGATTAATCGAAAGTAGAACAGCACCATTACAGAGTGAAAAATATTTTAAGAAGTCGCTTGCTTTAGGTATGCAAATGGACCACAATGTTGCTTTGGCAAAACTTAGCTTAGCAGGAATTGCAATGGCAAAACGTAATAAGCGGGAGGCAACAATGTATCTTGCAGAAGCAAAAAAGGCAGATAAGAATAAGTTATTGGCCGATCAGATCAAACAAATGAAGGATCAAATGGGAATGATGGACAAGCAGCAGCAAGTTCGTTACCGGTAATTAAACTGATATTTTCGTTTAAGCCATTTCTTAATTGAGATGGCTTTTTTTATGCATTGACATTTCTGCAGTCTTATGATATATGATAAAAATTCAAAACCAAACACATTTCTTAGATGTACTATATAGAAACAAATAATCACACCTATGGCAACATCACAAGAAGGAAGTACTAATAATACTCAGGAAGAAGATAACATCAAAGATTTAGGCGGCAAAGAGGCTGTTGAAAAACTCCGGGACCTGGCAGAAAAAGCAGAAAGTTGTTTCTTCTGTACAAATATAAAAACAGGAATTCCATTGTCTGTAAGGCCTATGGCCATACAACAGGTGGATGATGAAGGGAACATCTGGTTTATGAGCTTAAAAGACAGCCATAAAAATGAAGAAATTTCTGCCGACCCGTTTACGCATCTGCTCTTTCAGGCGGGCGCACATTCAGGATTTGTAAACATTTATGGTATTTCTGAAATCACCAGAGATCAGAAGAAAATAGATGAACTTTGGAGTCCGTTAATCAAAACCTGGTTTCAGGGTGGTAAAGATGATCCGAATATCACACTGATTAAAGTAATCCCATCTGAGGGATATTATTGGGATACCAAGCACGGAACCGCTGTAGCATTCTTAAAAATGGCTGCTTCAGTAGTTACCGGAAAAACAATGGACGATTCGGTTGAAGGAAGTCTGGATATTGATTAATGGATTGGATTTAAATCCCCCTTGCCGTTTATTTTTAAAATCATATTAGGCTGCTGATAAACAGCAGCCTATTTATCTCCTAAATAATCAAATCCTTCAAGCTCTTCTCTTTGAGATCTTTTGCTGAGGATATCATCCTCTTCAACCTGATTTCTCGAGAAAAACAAGGCTTCGGCCTGGATTCTTTTGATTAACTGACGAACCAATGTTAAATCGAACGCATCCTTGCTTAGCTTGATGCAGTATTCTCTTTCGTTTATTTCTAGGCTTGAAATATTCATATCACAATCTTTAAATTATTATCGATTGTTGTAAAAGTAAAAAAGGCTTGCTAATTATTTGTTAGTAAGCCTTTTAAGTTTTTGTTATGTTTGTGTTAACACAATGCTGGTCTGAACATCTTAACCCATGCCTTTACATCATTTATTTGATGAGCCCGGTTAACTTCCCGCGTTCTATTTATGCGATAAGAACAATCCTTCGTCCTTTTTGGCAACTTTTAATATTCCCTTGCCTGTTAAACCTTTTAAAGTGGTATCCCATTTTTTATTGCTCCATTCTGGTAATGACGCCTTGATGTCAGATAGCAGATGTTCTTCACCTTCTTTTACTAGCGAGTAAAGTACTGTTTCTTCGGGAGTAAGCTCAATTTTCTTTTTCTCCGGACGCATCTGCGGGAAGAATAATACTTCCTGAATCGTACTCTGGTTGGTCATTAACATTACAATACGATCGATACCAAAACCCAGACCAGATGTTGGTGGCATTCCGTACTCTAAAGCACGAACGAAATCCTCATCCATTGCCATAGCCTCCGCATCACCGCGATCTGCCAACGTTAACTGATCTTCAAAACGCTCCTTCTGGTCTATTGGATCGTTGAGCTCTGAATAAGCATTTCCAATCTCCTTCCCGTTTACAAAAATTTCGAAACGCTCTACCAATCCTTCTGCTGAACGGTGCTTTTTTGCGAGTGGCGTCATTTCTATCGGATAATCTGTAATAAAGGTAGGTTGAATCAAATTCGCTTCTACTTTGTCACTGAAAATTTCATCTACCAGTTTACCTCTACCCATCGTAGAATCTGTTTCTATACCCAGGTTTTTACAGGTTTCAAGAAGCTGCTCTTCAGTCATTGCTGAAACATCAATACCCGTATATTTTTGTATTGATTCGTACATGCTTAACTTCTCATAAGGTCCTTCGAAGTTGATTTCATGTTCACCAACTTTTACTACGGCAGATCCGTTTGTTGCAATGGCAACTTTTTCAAGACATTCTTCCACCATTGCCATCATCCAGATATAATCTTTATAGGCAACATAAATTTCCATCGAAGTATATTCAGGGTTATGCGTGCGGTCCATTCCTTCATTACGAAACATTTTACCGAATTCATAAACACCATCAAAACCTGCAACAATTAAACGCTTTAAATATAGTTCATTTGCAATACGCAAATAAAGCGGCATATCTAACGTATTATGGTGGGTTGCAAAAGGACGTGCAGCAGCACCACCGTGTATGGGCTGTAAGATTGGAGTTTCAACCTCCATCCAACCCTGGTTGTCGAAATAATTGCGCATGCTGTTAATGACCTTACTACGCTTGATGAAAATCTGTTTGTAGTCTGGATTTACCGTTAAATCTACATATCGCATACGGTAACGCAATTCAGGATTGGTAAACCCATCATAAACGTTTCCTTCGTCATCGCGTTTTACGATAGGAAGCGGGCGCAGTGATTTGGCTAAGACTTTAAATTCCGTAACGTGGATAGAGATTTCACCCGTTTGAGTAGTGAATACAAATCCTTTTACACCGATAAAATCGCCAATGTCTAATAACTTTTTAAATACTGTATTATATAAGGTTTTATCGTCGCCGGGACAAAGCTCATCTCTTTTAAGATATACTTGTATACGACCCGTAGAATCCTGTAACTCGGCAAATGATGCCGCGCCCATGATGTTACGGCCCATGATACGGCCCGCCAGGCTAACGGTTTTATAAGCTGTTTTATCTTTCTCGTAATTAGCCAGAATATCGGCAGCGGTCACATTAATATCGTATGCCTCTGCTGGATAAGGTTCAATGCCTAATTGGCGCAACTGTTTTAGCGACTCACGTCGTAATATTTCTTGGTCTGATAATCCTATACTCATTTCGGGTATTTTTTGCAAAAGTAATGATTTCATTCGTCATTGCGAGGAATGAAGCAGTCTTAAAGCATTAGAAATTCATTTTTTTTGTTAGAAGTGTTTCGCTTTTACAGCTGCAGTTATATTAAGAATCGGCCACAACACCCTCCTCATACATGTCATTGATAGCACCGGCATATTTCTTTTCTACGATTCTACGCTTTATCTTCATCGTTGGTGTAATCTCACCCTCATCAATATTAAATGGATTTCGTTTAATTTTGAAATTCTTAATCCTTTCGAATTTGGCTAATTCATTTGAAATCTTTTTAATGTCCTGCTCTACCCATTCTATAATTTCCTTATCCTGTATAAATGGATCTGCTTCCTCAAAGAATGATGGCTTTAAATTAAAGGTTTCTTCCAGGGTTTCCCTGTTCGGGATAATAATCGCTGTGATGAATTCACGTTTATCGCCGATTAAAAATAACTGATCAATTTTTGGACTTTTTAGATAAATATTTTCCACAGGAGTAGGATAAACATTTTTCCCGTAAGCATTAACAATCATGTTTTTCAACCGATCTGTGATTTGCAGGTTTCCTTTGTAAAAACGTCCTATATCACCGGTATGAAACCACCTGTCGCGGTCAATCGCCTCCGCCGTTTCTGCTGGCTTGTTAAAATAGCCTTTCATAACGCAATGCCCACGTACGATTACTTCGCCCTCTGCACATTCGAAAGATTCGTCGAAAGTGTGATGCGTTTGAATGTTAATGATCTTTTTAGTATCCACGTCCTGAATTCCAACCTCAATTCCTGGAATAACCCGGCCAACAGTTCCATATACCTGTCTGTGGTATTCCGTTACCGACATTACGGGAGAGGTCTCTGTTAAACCAAAACCTTCTAAAATTTTGATGCCAAGGTCGCCAAAAAACTCGCCTACGTTTTTAGGCAAAGCCGCTCCCCCTGAAATCATAAATTTCAGTCGGCCACCCGTTTTTACTTTGATCTTGCTGAAAACCAATTTCTCGGCTATAGCTTTTTTAGCCGACAGGATTAAACCGGGGTTTTCTCCGGCTTCTTTAGCAATACGGTACTTATTTCCGGTTTCCAATGCCCAGGTAAATATTTTGGCTTTTGTACCGCCGGCTGCAGTTCCTGATTTGATGGCTTTATCATGAATTCGCTCTAAAAGTCTTGGCACGCAACTCATTACCGTTGGACGAACTTCACCCATGTTTTTTGCCAGTAGCTCTAAGCTCTGTGCAAAGGCAATTTTACAACCCTGAGCACAGCAAACATGGTAGGTGGCTGTCCGTTCGAATACGTGAGATAATGGCAGAAACGACAGAAATGTTTCGGTTTGATCAATAACTGGAATCTGTTGTAGGCAAACCTCAACGTTTTTAACAAAATTATGGTGCGTAAGCATTACACCCTTAGGTGTTCCGGTTGTTCCGGATGTATAGATTAATGATGAAACATCTTCCGGCAGGACCATGCTTCTGCATTGCTCAATTTCTGCCTTTTCGGCCGCAGTAATCTGATGTTTAAGTGCCAGTATATCTGAAAAAGCAATCACGTCCACGTTAACATCTGCGGGGACAGTTACTTTTTCAAAATCTTTAAAAGTTGGGATAATATATTTCAGGTCTTTGCAGTTAGCAGCAACTTTAAGCACCTTGCGGTAGAGGAAATTGTTTCCCACAAGAATCGATTTGATCCCCGAATCGTTAATGATGTACGCCACTTCCTGCTCAGATAGCGTAGGGTAGATGGACACATTAATCGCACCAATCTGTTGTATACCCTGATCGTAGTAAACATATTCTGGCGAATTTTCGATCATTAAACCTAAGCGATCCCCTTTCCTAATGCCCCTTTCAAGAAAATAAGCAGAAACGGCATCAGCCCTTTTGAGTGTATCTTCATAAGAAATTTCAGTCCATTCAGCACCCTGCTTGTGAATCAAAAAGGTATCCTCGGGCTTGTGAATGTTTTTAATCACATTCCTCAAGAGTGTAGGTATTGTAGAAAACTCGTTAATTAATGGCATCGCTGTTATTTGGTGTTCGTTATTTTAACAATTATAATGCTTTTTGGTTTAAAAATGCAAAAGGGCCCCGAAAATATCGGGGCCCTTTAAAATATGTATTAAGTTGTACTAAACGGAAAAACTCTCGCCGCAACCGCAAGTACGACTGGCATTAGGATTTACGAAATTGAAACCTTTACCATTCAGACCATCAGTAAAGTCTAATTCAGTACCAGCCAGATAAAGGAAAGATTTCATATCCAATGCAATTTTAATCCCCCTGTCTTCGAAAAACTGATCGCCGGTCTTTTCTTCATTATCGAAATCTAAATTATAAGATAATCCTGAACAACCACCGCCTTTTACTGAAACCCTTAAGAAGTAATCAGAACCCATTTCGGAATCCTGCATTAGGTTATCAATCTTGTCTTTTGCCTTATCTGTTATTGTTATCATAGTATCGAGTATTTAGTATAAAGTATCAAGATTGGAATTCAAGACTTGATACCTGACACTGATTTCTTGTTACTTATTAGTGATGTGATTTTTCCAATACGATAGCTTCTAGACCATTTTTAACACGGTAATCGTTAATGGCAGATTTAATCGCATCTTCTGCTAACACCGAGCAGTGAATTTTTACAGGAGGTAAAGCCAGTTCTTCAACAATATCCATATTGTCGATTGTTAATGCCTCATCGATAGTTTTTCCTTTTAACCATTCTGTAGCTAAAGAAGAAGAAGCAATTGCCGAACCACAACCAAATGTCTTAAATTTTGCATCTGTGATTACGTTGTCTTCACTTACCTCAATTTGTAAACGCATTACGTCACCGCACTCAGGTGCACCAACTAATCCTGTACCTACAAATTTACTATCTTTATTTAATGTACCTACGTTACGTGGGTTATTGTAATGGTCAATTACTTTTTCTGAATATGCCATGATTTTATGTTTTTAATCTCCTTACCGGAGCAATTTTCTTTTAATTTTTTAATGTTAAGCGTTTAACCTTTTACCTTAAACCTTAACACCTTCAACCTTCTTAGTGTTCTGCCCACTCAATTTTACTCAAATCAATTCCTTCTTTAAACATTTCCCATAGTGGAGAAAGTTCTCTTAAGTGGTTCACCGCTTTTTGAGTAATTTCAATTGCATGATCAATATCTTCTTCAGTAGTAAAGCGACCTAAACCATAACGGATAGAAGAGTGTGCTAAATCATCCGACAGACCTAAGCTTTTCAATACGTAAGATGGTTCTAAAGAAGCCGAAGTACAAGCCGAACCTGAAGACACTGCTAAATCGCTCATCGCCATCATTAATCCTTCACCCTCGACATATTTGAAAGAGATGTTAGCTACGTGTGGTAAGCGGTGTTCAACATTACCATTTACATAACTTTCTTCCATTTGATTCAATGTAGATTCTAAACGGTCGCGTAAGCCAGATAAACGAATCGCTTCACTTTCCATTTCTAAACGGCAAAGTTCGCAAGCTTTACCTAAACCCACAATACCTGGAACGTTTAGCGTACCAGAACGCATTCCGCGCTCGTGGCCACCGCCATCCATTTGAGAAGTTACTTTAACCCTTGGGTTTTTCCTGCGTACATAAAGCGCACCAACACCTTTCGGGCCGTACATTTTGTGTGCAGAGAAAGCCATTAAATCGATACCGTCTGCATTAACATCAACAGGGATTTTACCAACAGCCTGCGTAGCATCTGTCATAAATAAAGCACCATATTTGTGCGCAATAGCAGAGATTTCTTTTACCGGCTGAATAACACCGATTTCATTATTTCCGTACATAATGGAAACTAAAATGGTTTCAGGAGTCATGGCAGCTTCAAGCTCCGCAAGATCAACTAAACCATCCTCTTTAACGCCAAGATAGGTTACCCGTGCACCATTTTTTTCAAGGTGCTTGCAAGTATCCAGTACGGCTTTATGTTCAGTAACCGCAGTAATGATGTGGTTACCTTTTTCTTTATACATTTCAAATACACCTTTAATGGCTAAGTTATCAGCCTCAGTAGCACCTGATGTGAAAATCACTTCTTTTTCAGTACAGCCGATTAATTTGGCCACCTGTTCACGAGCATAATCTACGCCCTCTTCTGCAACCCAACCAAAAGCATGGTTACGACTTGCGGCATTTCCAAATTTCTCAGTAAAGTAAGGTAGCATCGCTTCCAACACACGCGGGTCTAAAGGTGTTGTTGCGTTATTATCTAAATATATCGGCTGTTTCATCTCTATTCTGTTAATTATGACTACAAAGATACGAAAAAACTTTTTGAAGAATTATAATTAATAGCTATGAGCTTATAGAGAAAAGCTGCATTTTTACATTCAACCAACCGTTTTAAAATCATGAACAAGATAGACCATATCGGAATCGCTGTGAACAGCCTGAGTAAGTCGGTACCACTCTACGAACTTTTACTGAATACGTCATGCTATAAAACTGAAATAGTGGCCACCGAGCATGCAAACACTGCTTTTTTAAAAACAGGTGAAAATAAGATTGAGCTTTTGGAAGCAACGTCTGATGAAAGTATAATCGCTAACTTCCTCCATAAAAAAGGAGAAGGGGTACATCACATTGCCTTCGCAGTAGATGATATTCTTGCTGAAATGGAACGACTTAAAGCCAATGGTTTTACCCTGCTGAATGAAATCCCAAAAAAAGGTGCCGATAATAAAATGGTATGCTTCGTACATCCAAAAAATACCAATGGTGTGCTGATCGAACTTTGCCAGGAAATTAAATGGATTTGAGGATATTGATTGAAATTATATGTTGTGTTCGTTTATGGTTCCAGAAAAAATATAAAATAGGTTTGTAAATCAAAAATAAAATTAGGATATTTGCATCCTCTAAAATAGAGGTAAGAAAAGACTAATAGAAACTGTCATAAGCGTTGTTGCCAGCAAATTGCAAAAATGTTCTTGATGCTTTCACACAAATAACTAAAAATAATATTCAAATGAAAAAAGATTTGCACCCATCAAGCTACAGACCAGTTGTTTTCAAAGACATGTCTAACGAATATGCTTTCTTAACAAAATCTTGCGTAGATACTAAAGAAACAATTAAATGGGAAGATGGTAATGAGTATCCTCTTTACAAATTAGAGATTTCTCATACTTCACACCCTTTCTATACTGGTAAAATGAAATTGGTTGATACAGCAGGACGTATCGATAAATTCAAAAACCGTTACGCTAAGAAATAATTTTAGCACTGAAAAGCATTTTTTAAAGTCCCTTTGCCAAAAGCATCGGGACTTTTTTTATTTTTGCTGCTTATGACAATCAATCTTTTTGATGATTCCAGCTGGGCATCCCTTCGTCCATTAACATTTACAAGGCCAGTAGCCGATTTACGTGTCGGTATTTTAACCATCGCAGAAAAATGGGCTAAATACTTAAATGCCGACTTTGGTTTTGTCACCCAAGATTATCTTTCGGTAAAATACCCTGAAAAGGCTAATCCCTCTTTATATATAAACGGTTCCATTTGTCCCGATGAAGGTTTGCTTGAAGCTATAATTTCTTTAAAGGCCGGGGAAGTGCTCTGCAAGGGAGATGTTTTAATTGCTCATCACCACGATATAGACAACCGTGATTTGGTAACATTTAATAATGAATTTCAATATAACAGAGATTTTGTACAAATCATTTATCCCGAACATATCTTCGCCAATAACCCAGCCGAAATAAGAAAAGATTTTGAACTGTTAACCAAAGGGCGTACTTCGGCTAAAATCAGCAGTACAAATCAATTACTGGGCGAAGATATTTTTTTTGAAGAGGGTGCAAAAGCAGAATGCAGTGTATTAAATAGTGGCTATGGCCCCATCTACGTTGGTAAAAACGCAGAAATCTGGGAGGGAAGTCTGATCCGCGGATCTTTTGCACTTTGCGACAATTCGTCAATAAAAATGGGCGCCAAAATCTATTCCGGTACAACAATTGGCCCCAATAGCCGTGCAGGAGGGGAAATCAATAACTCCGTAATCTGGGGTAACTCAGCCAAAGGTCACGACGGGTACCTGGGCAATTCAGTATTGGGCGAATGGTGTAATATTGGTGCTGATACCAATAACTCTAACCTGAAGAATAACTATGCTGAAGTGAAGCTATATGATTATGAAAGCAAAAACATGCGGAATACGAATTTGCAGTTTTGCGGTTTAATTATGGCCGATCATTCGAAATCGGGTATCAATACCATGTTTAATACGGGAAGCATTGTTGGCGTAAGTGCGAATGTTTTCGGTGGAGGCTTGCCCCCAACTCATATTCCCGACTTTAGCTGGGGCGGGGCCAATGGATTCGAAAACTACAAACTGGATAAGATGTTCGAAACTACAGAAAAAGTCTTCGCCAGAAAAAATATAGCTTTCGATCAAACCGAAAAAGAAATTTTGACTAATGTTTATGAGTTAACGACAGCTCACAGACAGTTTTAATATAACCACGATCTTTTCGAGATCATTAATCAATAATATAATGAGAAAAAAAATTGTAGCCGGAAACTGGAAAATGAATTTAGATTATAACGAAGGTGTTTCGTTATTCAGTGAAATCGTAAACATGGTAAAAGATGAACGCAAAGGCGATCAGCTTGCTGTAATTTGCGCTCCGTTTATTCATTTAAACAGTTTAGCGAAATTAGGTGGTAGCGATGTAAAAATCGGTGCTCAGAATATTCATGATAAAGAGAGTGGTGCTTACACAGGCGAAATTTCTGCCAAAATGGTGAAGTCAGTAGGTGTTGAATATGTGATTTTAGGTCACTCGGAACGCAGACAATATCAGGCTGAAAGCAATGAACTTTTGGTAGCAAAAACCAAAATAGCCCTGACAAATGATTTAAAGCCTATCTTTTGTATCGGTGAAACTTTAGATGAACGTAATAACGGAAGTTATTATGAAGTAATTAAAAAACAACTGGTTGAAGGATTGTTCAGTCTTTCCGAAGAAGATTTTAGAAAAGTAGTGATCGCTTATGAGCCGGTTTGGGCCATAGGTACAGGTTTAACCGCAACACCAGAGCAAGCTCAGGATATCCATGCCTTTATCCGTTCCGAAATTGAAGCAAACTATGGCTTTAATGTTGCAGATGATACATCTATTCTTTATGGCGGAAGCTGTAACCCTGGTAATGCAGCAAGCCTGTTTTCACAAAAAGATATCGATGGTGGTTTAATTGGTGGCGCATCATTAAAATCACGTGACTTTACAGATATTATTAAAGCATTCAACAGCTAAATGCAGTACACAAAAGCAATATTTACATTCGAAAATATCGAAGACTATCAACAGGATTTGCTCATTAGCGATCTTGCAGAATTAGGCTTCGATACTTTCGAGGATAGTGAGGGAGGATTTACTGCCTTTGTCATTAAAGATAACTTTTCAGAAACCACCCTGCAAGACCTTTTAGATACTTATGCTGATGATTTTTCAGCTGAATACAGCCTGGAAGATGTAGCAGATGAAAACTGGAATGCAGAGTGGGAAAAAAATTTTAGCCCGCTCATCATTGATGATGTTTGCTATGTTAGGGCAACTTTTCATGAGCCCCAGCCTTCTTATCCATACGAGATTGTAATTGACCCCAAAATGTCATTTGGGACCGGACATCACCAAACTACCACCATGATGATGCAGTATATCTTGTCAGCCGATCTTAAAGATAAAGAAGTGCTGGATATGGGTTGCGGAACAGCTATTCTGGCTATTCTGGCAGGTAAACTTGGTGCAAAAATTTTAGTCGCAATTGATTATGATGATATATGTTATGAGAGCACAATAGAAAATGCGGCACTTAACCACATCAGTAACCTTAAAGCCATATGTGGAAGTAAGGAAGTGATTCCTGACGAAGAATACGATGTGATTTTTGCCAATATCAACAGAAACATTTTGCTCGATCAGATTCAGCGTTACGCCGAAGTATTAAAAAACGACGGTAGAATATTTTTTAGCGGATTTTATTTAGAGCCTGATTTAAGCATGATCACTGCTGAATGTGCAAAATATGGCATTAAATATATTGATCATAAGCAAAATGGCGATTGGGTTGCCGCTCAGTTTGAGAAAAGGGCAGAAGGATAGTATATAAAAATAACAGCATCATGCGTATACATTTTATTGCAATTGGTGGAAGTGCTATGCACAACCTGGCCATTGCACTTCATAAAAAGGGGTATCAAATCACTGGTTCAGATGATGTCATTTTTGAGCCTGCAAAATCACGCCTGGATAAATATGGGTTACTGCCTGCAGAAATGGGCTGGGATGAAAGCCGCATCACTATAGATCTTGATGCGGTTATTTTAGGGATGCATGCCAGAATTGATAACCCCGAATTACTAAAAGCACAGGAACAGGGGATTAAGATATATTCTTATCCTGAATATATTTACGAGCAAAGTAAAAATAAAATTCGTGTAGTCATTGGCGGAAGTCACGGTAAAACTACCATTACCAGCATGATTTTGCATGTGCTCAACCACTATAACCGCGATTTCGATTATCTGGTAGGGGCACAGCTTGCCGGTTTCGAAACCATGGTTAAAGTTACAGAAGAAGCACCTGTAATGATTATTGAAGGGGATGAGTATCTGTCATCACCAATTGACAGAAGGCCCAAATTTCACCTGTATAAGGCAAATGTGGCTGTTATCAGTGGTATTGCATGGGATCACATTAATGTTTTTCCAACCTATGCCGACTATACCGCGCAGTTTGATAAATTTATAGATACCATTGAAGAAAACGGAACGCTGATTTATTGCAAAGCAGACATGGATTTAAATACCATTGTTGAGCAATCAAATGCAAAGATTAATAAAATTGGTTACGCCATTCCGGATCATGAAATTGAAAATGGAATCACTTATTTATTACCAGAAAAAACGCCTCTTAAAATTTTTGGTGATCATAACCTGATGAACCTGAATGCGGCAAAACTGGTATGTGAGCAGCTTGAAATTAGTCAGAGACAGTTTGATCTGGCTATATCTACATTTACAGGTGCAGCCAAACGCCTTGAAGTGATATCTGCCGATGAGTCGACAAATGTTTATAAAGACTTCGCTCACTCTCCTTCCAAGCTTAAAGCAACGATAGATGCAGTCAAAACTCAGTTCACTACCCGTAAATTGGTTGCCTGCATCGAATTGCACACTTTCAGCAGTTTAAATAAAGATTTTTTAAAGGAATATAGCGGCGCAATGGATAAAGCCGACGAGGCCATTGTGTTTATTGATTTAAAGAGTTTTGAACAAAAACAGATGAAACCCTTTTCAGAAGAAGATGTGCAAAAGGCCTTCGCAAATCCAAAACTGAAGTTTTTTAATAGTGCTGCTGATCTGAAAGTATACCTGCTTAGCTTAAATTATAAAGATACCAATCTTTTGATGATGAGCTCCGGCAATTATGCAGGTTTTGATCTACCGGAACTGGCCGCTGAATTATCCAGGTAGGAAGATAGTGGGTATAAGATACTAGACTTGAGAAACGAGATTGGGGACCTGAGAATACGCCAGCCGGATTGGACATTTTTCAACTTATATCTCAAGTCTCATATATCAATCTATAAGCAGAATGAAAAGCATAGGAAACCATATTAAGGAGTGCAGGGTAGGGCTTGGGTTAAGTCAGGCAGGTGCCGCAAAACTACTCAATATTTCTACCCCTGCTTTTTGCAAGATCGAAACAGGGCAAACTGATCTGAACCTTTCGCGGCTCTATCAGATTGCAAAGGTTTTCGATGTAGATGTCATTACCCTGATTTCAGGTAAGCCCGTCCACTCCACAAATAATGAAGATATCGTATCCCTAAAGCAAAAGCTCGAACAAAAAGAAGAAGAAATCCATAAACTGCGTAAAAAGGTAATTGATCTTTACGATAAACTTGGGATATAGTCAGCAGGCAGTTCCACAAAATTTTCCAATATCCAGCTCATATTGCTTAAACAAAAGATTTTTCATTTATATTTGGATTAAGAAACTAACCAAATATTTAAATGTCTGCCCCTTTTGACCTGGACAATGATGTAGATTTATTGATCAAACTCAAAAAGGGTGATCAATCTGCTTTCAATATTTTGTACAAAAAGTATTGGTCTTACGTATTTGATACTAGCTACAAACGCGTAAGAGACAATGCATTAGCGGAGGATATTACGCATGATGTATTTATACAACTATGGAATATTCCTAAAACAACTCTTATTTCAAATTTCAAAGGCTATTTGTATGTATCAGTGCGCAATCGTGTATTTCGTATACTTCAGCAGCAATCCAGGTTTGTCCCAATCGAAGATGTCATTAATGAACTCGACAAGCGCTGTTCCCAAAGCTCAGATGCTGAATTGCTTTTCAAAGAACTTACCCAGGCATACGCCGCATTGATACTCGATTTAACGGAACAACAACAAATGATCTACGACTTGAAATACGCACAGGACTTTTCGCCTGATGAAATTGCCGAACACCTTAATTTATCACCGAAAACTGTCCGTAACCAAATTGGAAAAATTAATTTCAAGCTGCGCTCCAGCCTGCTCGCGATCAATGTAATAATTTATTGCTTTTTACAATAAAATTAATATCGCTGTAAATCAATAGCTTAACGTATATCTATTATCTTTTCATTCGCTTTCACGGGCAAAATTTCAGTTATTGTATCTATAGTATATAACCAAATAGATTATGAAACTGGATAAGGCCGATTTCGACCAGATATTGCAAAAGTATTTGAATGGTCAGGCGGGTAAAAAGGAAACAGATTTCCTTCATGCTTATTATAACGCCTTTGAGCAATCTCAGGATTTTACCAGTCAGCTATCCGATGAAAAGCGTTTAGCACTGGAAAAGCATCTGCAATCCAGAATTTTGAAAAACCTCGGTAATAAAAAGCGTTCACGTACCCTTAATCCTTTTTTCTTAAAATATGCAGCCGCGGTGATATTGATTTCAGGTATAGCACTTGCTTATTTTATATTTTCAGGCCGGCTAACCCGTCAAAACAAATTTCCACAACTTGTAGAAAAGCAGCATCAAAAAAGTAAGGAAATTGTACTTACCCTTGCGAATGGAAGCCAGATTAATTTAAAAAATGGTGTTCTTGCCAGCGCTGTACAAGAACTTGGTGCAACGGTTAAAAGCAAAGAGAATGGTGATTTAGATTACCAGGCGCTTTCTGGAAAACCTGCACAAGAATCATATAATCAGGTAGATGTGCCTGCCGGAAAACAATTTAAGATCACATTATCAGATGGTACAAAGGTTTGGCTAAATGCGGTATCTTCTGTGAAATATCCGGTAGCATTTCAAGATGCTCAAAGAGTCGTTTACCTTACTGGTGAGGCCTACTTCGAAGTAAGCAAAGATAAGACCCGGCCATTCATTGTCAAAACCAAGCAAAGTTCAGTAGAGGTAACCGGTACCGAATTCAACATCATGTCACTACCGGAAGAAAACGATGTGAGAACTACCCTGTTAGAGGGAAGCGTGAATGTAGCCTATGCGAACAGCTCAGTCAAACTTATCCCCGGTGAAGAGGCAATCAGTAACATTCCCAATCATACAATAATAAAATCAAAAGCTGATATCGAAAATGCAATTGCCTGGAAGTCGGGATATTTCATATTTAATCATCCATTGAAGGATGTGATGGCAACACTTTCCCGATGGTATGGGGTCAAAATTACCCTAGATCAAAAGCTGGAGAAATCAACCATTGCCGGTAAATTTTCAAACAAAAGGAGCCTCCTGCAAATTCTCACCTATATGGGGAAACTTAAAGGTTTCAGCATTCAGGTTCAGGGAAATGTTTTCGAGCTTACTTCCAGAAGATAGTCCAGCTATCATTGGCACAATAAAATAAAACGTTTTAGCTAATTATTTACTAACCAACTATAACTAATTACTATGAGTCAATATTTCAATTCGGAATAGGTTTGCTGCCTATAGCATTATTCAGGGGAGCCCTGCAAATAATTCGTTTAACATGATTTAATAAATAATTATCGCTTAAATCTTCCAATAACATATGAATATAAACTACTTGCTTAAATACAGCCAGAAATTGTTGGCTAAGCTTTCACCGCAAATCCTCACTAAACTAGTGGTGATGATGATGATTCTGACTGTAGTAGAAGTCAGTGCAAAGCCAACTTATGCGCAAAATGTGAGCTTAAACATCAAAAAGGCTAGCATTACCCAAATTCTTCAGTTGCTAATCAAACAAACTGGCTACGAGTTTCTCTACGAGCCCGACGAATTATCAGCTTATCAGAGTGAAACGTTGAACATGACCAACAAACCACTAAGAGAGGTTTTGGATGTTGTTTTCAGCAATAAATCTTTAAAATACAGTATCCAGGATAACATCGTGATTATTGAACGGTTAAAGCCCGAACAAACGAAGGCGATGCCCGTTACCGGGCAGGTTGTTGATGAATCGGGTTTACCGGTACCTGGAGTAAGTATTAAAATAAAAGGTGGTGCCCTGGTTGGTCAAACCAATAACAATGGTGAATTTTCGGTACAGGTGCCTGATGAGCAGGCTATTCTGCAATTCACGGCGGTTGGATTTGAAACTCTTGAAAAAGCGGTAACTACCGGTAAGATGAGGATTGTGATCAAAGCTGCCATTAATACCATGGAAGATGTAATTGTTGTTGGATATGGAACAACTACCAGAAAAAAGATCGCCGGCGCAGTTGATCAGGTAAGGGCTTCACAGCTTGCTAATCGTCCTACGGCCAACCTCACCCAGGCCCTTCAGGGTGCAGCCCCAAGTTTAAGTATTCAGCAGCGTAGCATGGATCCGAACGGGAATACTACAAACCTTAACATTCGTGGTGTAAGCACTATGAATAGCAATACGCCACTTATCGTAATAGATGGACTCATCAGTGATGGCAGCAGCTTAAATAAACTTAATCCGGCAGACATCGAAACGGTGTCTATCCTCAAAGATGCAGGTGCGTCGGCAATTTATGGTTCAAGATCTGCCAACGGTGTGTTATTAATTACCACCAAAAGGGGAATGAAAAACCAGGGTCCGGTAATCAGGTTAGATGGGCAGATTGGGCTACAGGATCCTAAAATTTTATTTACCCCTGTTGCCGGCTACCAGAATGCCACATTAAAGAATTTATCGCTTACCAACGTAGGAATGGCCCCTCAATTTAGTCCCACGCAGATCCAGGATTTGTATGCCCATGAAGGTGAAGAAGACTGGTATTTTAACCAGATCCTTAAAACAGCTACCCAGCAAAATTATAATGTCAATGTATCAGGCGGCGGCGCAAATACCACTTACCTTTTTTCGGGCGGATTTTATGATCAGGGAAGCAACTACGAAGGCAATTATGGCATCAAGCGTTACAATTTGCGCTCAAACATCACAGCCGAGTACAAGCGCTTTAAATTCAGCTCCATATTAACCTACACCCGAAACAATTCAAATGCAAGTACTGCAAGCAATGCCATTGTAAATTCATCACGTATACCAACATATTACTATTATAAAATGGTTGCCCCGAATGGTAAATACCTTGTCAATGATGTATTAACCGACCAGAACCCCCTGGCTGAATTGAGGGATGGAGGATATATCAATTCTGATAACAACTATTTCAATGCTAATCTTAACGTTGAAGCCAGACTATTCGACGGCCTGAAGTTTAGAGGGGTGTTCGGAGCCGACGTGATCAATGATCATCGCTTTACCAGAAGAAAACAAATTCCACTCTATTCATCTGAGACTGCAACAGCGCCTTTGGTATTCATGAATTCTACCAGAAACACAGAGGATTACAATCAACAGGTTTCCTTACTGAATTATCAGCTTCTACTGGATTATTCAAAAACACTAGGAAAACATAGCATTACCGGATTGTTTGGTGCGAGTAATGAATCCTATACAAGGCGTGCAAATGAGATCAAGTATAAATTTACCGATCCCATCCTGGGAACTCCCACAACAGGTACAGAGATTGATCCAACCAGTTACGGATCTTTGGGGGCAACAACCGAAAATAGCATTAATTCATTATTTGGACGGGCGGGCTATGCCTATGCCGACCGCTATACTGCTGAATTTAATTTCCGCTATGATGGTTCTTCCAAGTTTGAAAAAGCGCTCAGATGGGGCTTTTTCCCTTCCGGATCAGTAGGATGGTCGCTCTCAGACGAAGTTTTTTTTGCCAGATATAAAGAAAAAGTCGGCGACCTGAAACTAAGGGCCTCCTATGGACTGCTCGGTAATCAGGATATCGACTCTTATCAGTTCCTCACTTCCTACACACCTTACACCAATTCCTATGGATTTAATAATGTTGGTGTCACAGGTGCCGGTTTTACTTTCGGAACCCCTAATTTACTTTGGGAAGTAACCCACACACTCAATATCGGTGTAGATGCTGATTTTTTCAATAAAGCTTTAACGGTGTCATTTGATTATTTCAGTAAAACCACAAAAGATATCCTAATAAGCCCCACAATTCCCTCCGTATTCGGCACAACATTAGGAAAGTATAATGCGGGTCAAATGAGAAATCAGGGCTGGGAGCTCACAGTTGGGTACCAGGTTAAAACAGGAAGCTTCAATCACAACTTCAGCGGGAATATCGGCGATTCAAGAAACAAAGTCCTGAAATTCGTTGGCGATGAGCAAATCACCACTGCCGACAACATCAGTAAAATTACACGTGTTGGCCTCCCATTCAATTCTTATTATGGCTATAAAATCAGTGGCTTATTCCAGAGCATGGAAGAACTCGAAACTGCAGCATTACCCGTAGGCATGAGCGCGTCTGATTTGAAACCCGGAGATGTGAGGTATACAGACAGAAATGGCGACGGAGTAATCGATTCTAAAGACCGTTTTGTCTTGGGTAACGCTTTCCCAAGGTTCACCTTTGGGTTCAACTATAACCTCAATTATAAAGGATTTGATTTCGGGATGCTTTGGCAGGGTGTAGGTAAACGCGATATGGTTGTTCGTGGCGAATTAATTGAGCCCTTCCATGAAAACTATTCTTACGTCATTTATAAGCACCAGCTTAACTACTGGACACCAACCAATACCGATGCCACTCAACCTCGCTTAACACCTGCAGGGGCTACACCTACAAAAAATAACTATCAAATGGGATCCGATCTCTATCTTTTTGAAGGTAGTTACATCAGGTTAAAAAATATTCAACTTGGTTATACTATACCCAAAAATATTTCTCAAAAAATAGGTATGCAAAAATTAAGGGTGTTTGCCAATGCGCAGAACCTGCTTACGTTTAGCGCAAATTCCTGGATCGATCCTGAATCTTCAGAATTTGATTCAAATATGTCGGGTTCTGCCAATAGTGCAAGAAACTATCCGACATTAAAATATTATGGTTTAGGCTTCAACATAGAACTTTAACAGGAGAGAATATGAAAAACAAAAGAAAACTTACCACTCCGCTATTTGCCGGTATTTTATTCCTGATGGTATTTGGTGCCTGCAATAAGCTGGATACTATACCTACGAACAAATTTACAGACGCAAATTTCTGGCAATCTGTAGAGAACTCTGAACAAATGGTTAATATGGCTTATAACCAGATGTTTTCTGCCGACAAAATGTGGAATGATGAGGCGTTGAGCGACAATATTTTTGAAGGACGAACCAATACTGCGCAGCGATCCATCAGAAACGGCATCGCCGATCCGAGCCTTGATCTTTTCAGCAGCGAATGGAAGTGGGGTTACGAAGGACTTAAGAGCTGCCATGTATACCTCGCCAATATTGATCTGGTTCCAGGTATGGACCCGGTACTAAAGAATAAAAGAAAAGCTGAAATCCGCTTCATTAGGGCATCTATCTATTTCAGACTGGTCAATTTTTTTGGTGCAGTACCTTTTTTTACCAAGGATGTTAGGCTGGATGAATCCGGTACAGTAGGTAGGACCCCTAAAGCGACTATTATGAGCTTTATACACCAGGAACTGGACGAAATTATACCGCTTTTGCCTAAAAAAGAAAACGTTTCAGCTGCCGATAACGGTCGTATTACCAAAGGAGCAGCCTGTGCTTTCCAGGCAAGGGCCTATCTTTATGAAAGTAACTGGGCTAAAACTGCAGAATACTGTCAGAAACTAATCACCAATGGTGCAGAATTCGGGACTTATAATTTGTTCTCTAGTTATACAGGATTATTTACTGCAGCTAATGAGTATAACTCAGAAGTAATTCTGGATTATGGTTATGTTCCTGCGGTTAAAACCTGGTCGAAGTTATATGACGCAGCCCCGCTGTCGGTGGGTGCCCGCCTAAATGCCTACGCGCCGGTTCAGGGTCTTGTTAACAACTATCTAACCATAAATGGCCTAGCAATAGATAAAGATCCGTCATACAATGCCGGCAATCCTTATGTTAACCGCGACCCAAGGCTGGCAGCTACGGTAGTTTTTCACGCAGGAAAATGGACAAACTTTAACGGAACTGAATCTACAATTTATATCCGGCCGGGTACAGGAAGTAATAGCACTGAACGTGCCGACAACTATGTTAGCGCGAGTTCAAATTCCACCCCAACAGGTTATTATGTGAAAAAATACTATGACCAAACTGCTACGGCAACTTTCGCATCTGGGTTAAATATCATCATGTACCGCTATGCAGACATCCTTCTGATGTATGCTGAGGCAAAATTCGAAATGGGTCAGCTTGATGCCACAGTATGGAACCAAACCATACGGGCCATACGGAACCGCGCAGGCTTCACAGCGGCTACCGCCCTGGATTATCCATCTACACTATCCACAGCTGATATGCGCAGCCTCATCCGCAATGAACGCCGTAGTGAATTTGCTTTGGAAGGCCTCAGATATTTTGATATTGTACGCTGGAAAGCAGGCACACAATACCTCAATGGCTATGTTTACGGTGCCAGATTTCTCAATAATAATACAGAAGACATTCGTCTGGATAATCGGAAATTTGACGAATCAAGGGATTATTTATGGTCTGTTCCACGTTCACAGATGGACTTAAATCGTAACCTCCAGCCCAATAACCCAGGGTACGCAAACTAATTTTTAACGACTTTAAAAAAGACTAATATGAAAACAAACTTTAAAATCGGAATTTTCCTTTTTATACTGAGCAATTTTGCCGCTTGTAAATCTGATGATATGATCTACAAAGACGCCAATGTAAGTCCAGTAAACGCACTTTACGAGCCAATTAACAATAAAACGATCAAGCTACTATCTTCGGCTTCTGCTTCTCTCTATTTCAACTGGGAAGCAGTAAAAGTAGAAGATAGTGGTGCCGCATTGTATGAAGTTATTTTCGACAAAGCAGGTGGTGATTTTAGCAAACCGATCTATCGTACTACCTCAGATAATAATGGCTACTCGAACGGCGCTACGGTTACCCATAAAATTATGAATAAAATTGCTTCACTGGCAGGAATCCAGCCGGGTGGAACAGGAAATCTGATCTGGACTGTTGCCTCATCGCGTGGTATCAAAACGGTCATGGCCAATGAGCGGAGAACCATTAGCGTAACCAGCTTAAATGGCTTCGTAGATATTCCTGATGAGGTATTTATTACCGGTGAAGGGTCAGAAGGAGGTAGCACACTTTCTGCTGCCTTACCGTTCAAGCTGAACGCACCCGGAGAATTCGAGATCTACACCAAACTGGAGGCTGGTAAAACCTATTACTTCGTTGATCGTAAAACCGGTACACCACGCGTGTTCTATTCCACTGATAACGCAACGCTTCGCGAAGCTGCGCAAACCGGAACAATTACGCCTTCAAAAACAGCTGTCTATCGCATTAACCTCGATTTCACTACCGCAACCCTCGCATATACGGAAATAAAAAGTGTCGGACTATGGTTTTCCCCAAGTAATGCAATTACTTTAAATATGCCCTATCAGGGTAAGGGTGTGTGGACAGGCACTGGTGTAGTCAACTTTAAAACCGAAAGCTGGGGCAAAGATCAACGCTACAAATTTCAAATTGTTACTTCCGTTGGGGGGAACGATGTGGTAAAACAATTCGGTACACTTAACGGAACCGATTCTGCCCCGAATGATGCTTCTGCACCATCATATTATTTTGTTAAACTGCTCGCAAACGTTACCCAGTGGGATGATAAATGGAAATTCGCAGATAAAGTAGATGGTAAATCATCCAGCATTTCTTTAGTATTAAAGGGTGATGCTGCCTATACCCATACAATTGTTGTAAACTAGTATCGATGCGGCATATGCTATAAACGTGTGCCGCTTTAAACTGAAAAGGATGAAAAAGTTATTAATATGTTTAGCCCTTGCCGTTTTTATGGCAGGCTGCAGCAAAATAGAAGATGAGTACCGATATGGTGAGCCACAAGCCGTAGATTGGACATTAGCAGCCAATAGCAGTACAAATGCTTTGATCTCACAGTTCTGGAATAATGACGGCTATTTTAACTACGGCAGTAATGGATCTGATAAAGGGTTTCAGTACTGGCCCAATGCCCATGCAATGGATGTAGTAATCGACGCATACATCAGAACAGGAAATGAGACTTACAAATCATACTTTGATAAATGGTTCGCCGGCATCAAGGTAAAGAATGGTGGTACGTATTTCAATACCTTTTATGATGATATGGAGTGGAATGCACTTACCATGCTCAGGTTGTATCAGGTAACCAAAGAAGAAAAATATTTAACTGCTGTTAAGACCCTTTGGACGGATATTGCTGCCGGATGGAATGAGACCTATGCCGGGGGGGGAATAGCCTGGATGAAGACCCAGTTATATAGTAAAAACGCCTGTTCAAATGGTCCTGCCAGTTTGCTTGCCATCAGGTTGTTTAATCTGACAAAAGAAGAAACCTATAAACAATGGGCATTAAAAATTTATGAATGGCAGAAAAACACTTTGTTCGAGAGGGCAACAGGTGCAGTCTATGATAATATCAATGGTAATACCAATGCCATCAGTACGGTTGCTTTAACTTACAACCAGGGAACTTTTATGGCATCTGCCGTGGAGCTATATAAGGTTACAGGTGATAAAGCCTATCTGAATGATGCACAAAAAATAGCGAATTTTACCCTCACTAAATGTATAGATACCAGTAATAACATCCTGAGGAACGAAGGTGACGGAGATAATGCGTTGTTTAAGGGTATCTTTATGCGTTATTTTCTGATTCTGCTTCAGCAAGGTGATCTCACTGATGCCTACAGGACAAAGTTCGAGACATTTTTTAATAACAATGCTCAGATTGCCTGGACCAAAGGCGCATATCCTACAACATTGCTGTTCGGCCCGTCATGGAATGAAAAGCCATTAGCCGAAGCACAGCTCACGGCTCAGGCTAGTGGCTGTATGATGATTGAAGCACGGGCAGCATTTAAGAAATAATTTGCATGAGGGCGCTGTGGTCACACAGCGCCCCTTGTACTAAAACACCTTGCGCATCGTTAAATGCTTTTTCCCGAACGTAGCACCCGTAGCCTTGTGTATCGCAATCATCTGCTCGTTAAAATCGCCCACCCAGCTTAATTCCAGTTCCTTATATTGGTTTTTAGGCAGTACATATTCCCCAAGTCTGATAAAAAGAACTGATTCCAGTCCGTGCTTTTGAAATTTAGGCTTAGTGCCCATCACAATTGCCCGCATGCGTGTAACGCCAACCCACCTTCTGTAAGCAAATTTTAGTTTTTCAATTAATCCCAGTTTACCATCAAAACCTTTAATCATCTGGTTAGCATCTGGAATCAAAACCACAAAAGAGGCGGGTTCTCCGTTAAAATAAGCAAATTGAATCAAATGCTCATCCATAATGGGCTCCATACTTTTAAAACTTTCCTGCAGGGTTTCTTTCTTTATCGGAACAAAGTTTTCAAAATCCTGCCATCCATCGTTGTAGATTTCCATCAAATCATCGATGTATTTTTCTGAATTTGCTTTGCTGAAATACTCAAAAGTATAGCCAGGTTTATTTCTTACCCAGTTCGCAATTTTCGTAAAGCGCTCCGGGAAGGGAATGGTTAAATTAATGTGATTGGTCAGCTGCTCATATTCGGTCAAGAACCCGTAAGCATCAAAAAACTTCTGGTAGTAAGGGAAGTTATAATTCATGCCGAATGACGGAGGGGTAAACCCTTCAACAAGTAATCCCCAGAATGAATCGTTTTCCCCAAAATTAATCGGTCCGTCCATCGCTTTCATGCCATTTTCGATCAACCAGGCTTTTGCGGTGTCAAATAGCAGGAAGGCAGCTTTTTCATCATCAATACATTCAAAGAAACCAACGCCTCCTGTAGGCTGCTCGTAATTAAAAGCTTTTTTCTCATTTATGAAAGCCGCAATTCTTCCAATAAGATGCCCTGAATCATCCTTCAAAACCCAGCGTGTACATTTGCCGTGGTTAAAAAAAATGTTTTTATCAGGGTTGAAAACATTTTCTACCTCGCTGTCAAGCGGGCAAATCCAGTTTTGATCGTTTTTATAAAGGATTTTTGGAACTTTTAAAAAGTCTTTCTGTAATGAAGTATTGCTTACCGATATAATTTGCATGGGCACATTTTAAAGTAAAAAGCACCCTGCCAAAAGGCAGGATGCTTTTCCAAATATATAGTTTTTTATCTACTAGTAATCGTCATCGTCATCATCAAAATTATCGAAATTGTCCAGATCATCTAATGGCATATCAAAATCATCTTCATCTTCATCCTGAGATTTCGTTTTCGTAGTTTGAACGTCGTCATCTTCAAGATCATCATCTTCATCTACCTGTTTTTTGGTAGTTGGCTTAGTAGGGAGTTTCTTTGGCGCTTTCATAACACAAAAATAAAAATTGCTTTTATAGTTTAAAAATACAAAAAAACTTTTTTTAATAAAGGGTTGAGATCAAATAAATTAAAATCTTCTACTCCATAATTTCGCCTACTGTATTCTCTTCCCTGGCAATATCTTTTAGCTGCGGAAGTTGATTTAAATGATTTAGACCGAAGTAATCCATAAAAAGTGCACTCGTGCTATATAGAATCGGACGGCCAGGAGTTTCTGCTTTTCCATCAATGCTGATCAGCTCTTTTTCCAGCAAACGCTGAACAGAATAATCTGAATTTACCCCTCTGATTTGCTCTATTTCCAGCTTGGTAATGGGCTGCCGGTAAGCAATAATGGCCAATGTTTCCATAGCTGCCTGACTCAGTTTCTTCTTTGACCGGTGCAGCTGCAATTGGTTTACTGTTTCATGATATTCCTTCTTAGTCAGAAACTGATAACCTTTGTTGAGGTTCACCAGTTCTAACGCAAACCTTACATCACTGTACTTTTCTTTTATCGCATCTAAACATTCAAAAATCTCTGTTTCAATGTACTCTTTATTAAATACGGCGTTAAGGGCTAAAATAATTTCGTGTACACTAATGCTTTGAACAGATGAGAAGATCAATGCTTCAACATGTTGCGTAAGATTGGCTTGTGGCATATACAAAATTAAAATTTTTGACATAAAAAAAGCGGTCTCGCTTTAAAAAACAAGACCGCTTTCAACACACAAATGAAACCTGAATTAAGATATAGTTTTAGGTTAGGTTATTAAATATCTATATCAATTCTATAAGAACGTTTTGATAAACACTATCGTTTATTTCTAACACAAGTTTAAGGCTAAACAGGGTGTGGTGTAACTTCTATTTAGTAAGTGGTATTAATAATTGAGTAAACGGTAAAAATGCTATTTCAGTGGTATGCATATCGATACTGTTGTACCATTCTCATGGTTCTGCCTCACATTGAGGTGTATAGGTTTTGCTCCAATCTGTCCTAAAAGATTCAAACGCTCTTTTGTAAGTTGCATTCCTTTGCTAACGTGTGTTCCTTTTTTATCCCGCAATGAATTCTCTATGCCAATTCCATTGTCAATAATTTCGATGTTAAGGTAATGTTCGTTTTTTAAATTAATCCTGATCAGGATCTGTCCTCCTGTTTCTTTGGGCATTATGCCATGCCATATCGCATTTTCAACATAAGGCTGCAGCAACATTGATGGAATAAAGGTTTCTTCTCTATCAATATCCTCCTCAATCTCAAAAATATATTGAAGCTTGTCGCCAAATCGGTTCTTTTCAAGTTTTAAATACAGATTCAGGTATTCAATCTCCTCCTCCAGTGAGATATAGCTTTTAGTACAGATCTCGAGATTTTTTCTGATCAACCTGGCAAATCCTGTTAAAACACGATTAGCAGATGCCGTATTTTGAGTATTAATGTAGTGCTGAATGGAATTCATCACATTGAAAACAAAATGAGGGTTCATCATTGCCTGTAAGGCCTGTTGTTCGAGCATTAATACTTTATTTTTAACGAGGAGCTGTTCCTGTTCTTTATCTTTTTGCTTCCGGGTGATGTTTACGGCAACCTTATAAAAAATATAGGCGACTAACAGAATCAAGATAGATAGAAACCATAAGCTTTGCCAAAAATGCTTTTTTATTGTGAAACTGATTTTTGCAGAAGGCCCCCAGTTGCCATTCTGGCTCTTCGCGCATACTTCAAAAACGTAATCTCCGGATTGTAGTGAAGAAAAATCCAACCTGCGGGTTCGGGTTTCCACCCATGCCGAACGTTCATTCAACCGGTAACGATAGGTAATGTCGCCAGTAGTGAAATCAACGGCACTAAACGTAAAGAGTATGGTGTTGTTACCAGTTTCGAAAGTGAAATTGCCTTTATTTACGGGTAGTCGCTCATTATCCTTAATGATCGACGTAACATATACCTTCGGCAGATTCTTACTGATATTGATATTATTGTATTTAAATAATATCAATCCTTTATTAGTGGCAAAGTAAGCTGTACTATCGTCAATAAAAAGGTTATTAATATCATCGCCCAGCAAATCTTTACCATAATCAAAATTCGCAACACTTAAATTGTTAGGATAGTCAGCAATTTTATTTACCCCCTTATTGGTAAGCACCCATATCTCATCATTTTTCACAAAGATTTTTGTGCAGATGTTGTTCGTAAGGCCATCTTTCTGCGTTACCTGTTTAACAATCTGATCCCCTTTGTAAAAAATTAATCCATAACCGTCAGTTGCAAGAATCAAAGTCCCGTCTGCCAGTTGCTGGATATCGTTAATCCGTTTGGTAAGAAGCGGGTGTTTTTCAAAGTGTTTGATGAGTTTTCCGGCAATAAACTGAGATAAACCACTCACATTTGAAAACCATAAACTGCCCGACCTGTCGTAAAACACATGGTACGACCGGTCTTTGAAAAAATCTTCTTTCTCCTTGTATTTGAATGAATTAAATTCAAAATTATTAATCCTGTCAGATAGAAATACCACACCAGATGATAAGGCGAGCGCCAGATGGCTGTTATTATCATCAAGGCTAAAATGTTTGATCACAAACATCAGGTTGTTTGATTCTTTTAAGTAACTGACTTCACTCGTTGATTGATAGATGTTTTTAAAAACCCCCATCCCGTAATCTGATGAAAAGTATACGGACTGATTTTTCTTATCAAAATTAATTTGTTTAATCGTCTTGTATTTTTTGAAATCATCCAGCCCATATTCCTCTACCTGATAATTGCTGATGTTTAAGATATCAATAACCGCGTCGTCCGTTCCAAGCCATAATCTGTTTTTTCCGTCTTTGGTTATACTTTTGATTACATTACTGCTTAAACCAGATTCCGCATCAATGATCGATAACCTGTTATTCACGTTCGGGAGCATGAATATCCCTATATTAGTAGCAAACCACATGTTTTGGTTGTTGTCTTTAACGACCTGATTTACTGATACGTCCTGAAGATATTGCACGGTTTTTCCACTCTTGTCTAAAGCAAAGGCGCCGTTCGCATTTGCCAGCCACACTTCCCCTGAAGTTTGGTTATAATAAAAGTAACCAGACATGTTTTTGATCAGGTTCTGTGGAATAGAAACCATTGATTCTATTTTTCCATTTTTAAATAACTTGAAACCTTTCTGATCAATATAAGATAGCGAATGGTTAGGCTGTGTGTCGGCAGCCAGATATGAAATGGGCTGAACATTTGATTTAATGACGTTAAAAGTTTTACCGTTAAATTTCTGAACGCTCTGGTCACTGAAGGCATATATATTTCCCTGTTCATCTTCGTGGATAAAGGCATTGGTAAACTTGTCTTCATGGTTAGGGGAAATGTATTTTTTGATCATTTTCCCATCCCAGCATACAATCAGATTCGAATTGGTACCCAACCAGATCCTTCCTTTTTTGTCGATAATGAAAGATACAATCACTGTATTTAAACTCAGTTTTTTTAAGAGCGCATTGTTATCCTGATTGTAGAATTTTCCATCCTGCAAATAGCTCAACTGTCCGTTTAAGGCAAAAAACCAGATACGCCCGTTTTTGTCTTCGGCCATGCGCAAAATTTGTGTATCCGGGAGGCCGTCTTCAATCGTGAAATTTTGAAAATTGGTGCCATCGAAACGGCTCAAGCCATTATCTGTAGATATCCATATAAACCCCTTGGCATCTTGCAGAATATAATAGCAATTGTTGCTGGCAAGGCCGTTTTTCGATGTGTAGTGAGGCAGGTAGGTGGTTTGAGCAAAGGCAGATGGACACCTCAACAAAATAGCGGCAGTGAATGAAAATGCAAATACAAGCGCTGCAATGCGTGTTGAGATCCGATTGCCTTTAGTGCTGATATTTATTCTTTTAATGATCACCGCTCACTTTGGTAAATAATTTTATTTTTTCGAAAAAATCGCTTGCCCGCCTGCGGGAAATATTGATACTCTCACCGCTCTTTAAGAAAACCTGGAGTCCGTTTTTTGAATTGTATTCTTTCAGGTGGTTTAGGTTGATAATACTTGATTTGTGAATCCTGGCGAACTGATCATTCGGAAGCAATTCTTCAAATTCTCTCAATACCTTAGAAACCGTAATCTTTTCCTTGTTAATCAGGTGTACAACGGAATAATTGCTGTCTGCCTCAATGTAAATAATTTCATCAACGTCGATCATTTTAAAGCCCTGCCCATAAGGAAGTGTTAGTTTTCTGATCTCTGATTTGGCACTCAAGCTATTGGCCAGATTGCTCACCCGCTCATCATTTTCATTTTGATTTTGAAATAGTTTAATATGTTGGGTAACTTTTTCTACTGCTGTCTTCAGTTCATCAATATCAATTGGTTTCAATAAATAATCCAGTGCATTTGCCTTGATTGCTTTCAGGGCATACTGGTCATAAGCCGTCGTAAATATAACTGCCGCTTTGTGTTTTTTTGCATCCGGAATCAGGTCGAAACCATTTCCGCCTGGCATGGCTATGTCTAAGAAAATCAGGTCGATAGGATGGTTGAATAAGATTTCTTTTGCCTCTTGTACAGAACGAGCAATTCCGGTAATTTCTATCTCCGGACAGTTCTGCTGAAGAAGAAAAAATAATGAAGATCTCGCAAACTCTTCATCGTCAACAATAATGGCTTTTAATGTGTTCATGGTGTTGTGTTGGTGAATGTATTAAAATAGCCCCACAAAAAAAAATACGATTACAAAAACCAGTTTGAAAATTGTCACGTATGTATCATCAAACGAAATCAAAATACCTAAAAATTCTCATTATGAAAAACAATGAACTAGAAACCAAAAATGAACTTGACGAAAGTTTGTTAAACAGTGCAGTTGGCAGGAGATCGTTTCTGCAATATGCAGGTGCAAGTGCCGCTGCTCTTGCCCTGGTAGCAGCAGGATGTAGAAAAGACCGCAACTTTGGCGATATCTCAACTGGCGCTACTTTAGATTTTAAAGATGATTTCGGGGTTTTAAACTACGCTTATGCATTAGAACAGCTTGAGGCTGCATTTTATGTAAAAGTAGCTTCTGCTCCACCATCAACTTTCACTACAGCTCAAAGAGCTTACTTCCAGGATATACAGTTTCATGAAATTGCTCACCGCGAATTCTTTAAAAATGCTTTAAGCACAGCTGCTATAGGAAGTTTAGAAGTAGATTTTTCTTCTATCGATTTTACCAGCGCATCAAGTGTTTTAGCTACAGCAATGGCTTTTGAAGATTTAGGTGTTGCAGCCTACAATGGAGCAGGGGTTAGAATTAAGAGTACAGATTATCTGGTATTGGCAGGTAAGATCGTTTCGGTTGAAGCACGTCACGCTGCTTATGTAAGAGATATCATCTCGAACGGATCTTTTGCAGATTTGGCAAGTATGACTGCCTTGGGTGCAGTAAACGCAAGTGGATTGGATGGCGCTTTAACTCCAGACAAAGTTTTAGGTATTGCCGGAAAATACATCAAAACGAAAATTAACGTAATTAACCTTTAATCTTTAAAATCTACAATCATGAATATCCTAAATATATTAGACGAAATAGAAAAAGTTGATGGTGAGATCTATGAGAGATTAAACCCTCGCCGTAAAGCGATGAGAGACTTTTACAATATCGGTAAAAAAATCTCCCTTGCTGCTTTACCACTTGCCATGGGATCTATGTTCAACAAAGCTTATGGACAAACCAACCCAAGTACCGTAACTGATGTGTTAAACTTTGCTTTAGCATTAGAGTATCTGGAATATAACTACTATAACCGTGCATTATCTGTAGCAACGGCTACCTATATTCCAACAGGTGCACCAAGAGCGGCAATTACAACCATCCGCGATCACGAACGTGCACACGTAGATTTATTAAAAGGAGCTTTGCAAATTACAGGCGCAGATGGTTATGTTTACAATGACTTTGATTTCACTGCTGGTGGTGGATTTGCTGATGTTGATACCAACTATCAAACCTTCCTAAAAGTGGCATTGGCTTTTGAAGATACAGGTGTAAGGGCTTATAAAGGTCAGGCGCCAATATTGAAAGGTAATGCGGTGTTAACTACAGCATTGCAAATTCACTCAGTAGAAGCACGTCATGCTTCACACATCCGCCAGATGGTTGCTGCCAACGTTACAGGCGCAAGTGCATTGAAACCTTGGATTGCTTATACCGCTACTGGTAATGATACCGGTGTAACAGCTGTTGATGCCGTTTACGCAGGTGAACAAAATACTACTCAGGCCGGAATTCAGATCACAGGAATTAATGGTACTGCTACTACTCAATCACACGCTGCTGAAAGTTTTGATGAATTCTTAACAGGCTCTGACGTTAAAAAGATTGCCAACCTGTTCATTAAAACCGGTAAAAAATTAAGTTAAAAAAATCTATCTATAGAGATAATTGATGTTTAGTTTAAGGTAGGGGAGTGAGACTCAGGTTTTGCTCCTCTTTATTTTAATCACATTCATATCACAACCTACCTGTCATTAACAGAAAAGAGCCATTTGATTTTCAAATGGCTCTCTTTTTTTAAAACTCTGCGTTCTTCGGGAAGCGCGGAAACGCAATTACATCCCTGATATTGGTCATTCCGGTAACGAAAAGTACCAAACGCTCAAAACCTAATCCAAATCCGGCATGTGGTGCTGTACCGAAGCGGCGTGTATCTAAATACCACCAAAGTTCGTCCTGAGGAATATTCATATCCTCCATACGCTTGGTCAAACGATCTAAACGTTCTTCCCTTTGCGATCCGCCAATCATTTCGCCAATTCCCGGAAATAAAATATCCATAGCAGCTACCGTTTGTCTGCCTTCCGCGTCTGGTTCATTCTGGCGCATGTAGAAGGATTTAATGTCTGCAGGATAATCCGTTAAAATTACCGGTTTTTTAAAGTGTTTTTCAACAAGGTAACGCTCATGCTCACTTTGCAGATCTGCACCCCATTCGTCGATTAAATATTTAAACTGCTTTTTCTGATTTGGTTTCGATGATTTTAGAATTCTGATGGCCTCTGTATAAGTCAAACGCTCAAAATCGTTTGCTAAACAGAAGTCCAACTTTTCCAGTAATCCAAACTCACTTCGCTCATTTTGTGGTTTTTGTTTATCCTCTTCAGCTAAACGTGTATTCAAAAACTCCAGTTCTTCTTTGCAGTTGTCTAAAGCATATTTGATAACATACTTCATCATATCTTCCGCAAGCTGCATGTTATCTTCAAGGTCTGCGAAAGCAAATTCGGGTTCAATCATCCAAAACTCGGCCAGGTGTCGGGTTGTATTGGAGTTCTCAGCCCTGAATGTTGGTCCGAATGTATAAATCTTTCCGAAAGCCATTGCTGCAAGCTCACCTTCCAGCTGGCCCGAAACAGTCAGATTTGTCGCACGGGCGAAAAAATCCTGTGAAAAATCAACCTTCCCATCCTCCGTGCGGGGAGTGTTGTCAAAATCCAGAGTGGTGACTTTAAACATTTCACCTGCACCCTCAGCATCACTTGCAGTAATTACCGGGGTATGCATATAAACGAAGCCTCTTTCGTTGTAAAACTGATGAATGGCAAAAGCCAGCGCGTGGCGAACTTTAAAAACCGCGTTGAAAGTATTGGTGCGGAAACGAAGGTGAGCAATCTCACGCAAAAACTCCAGGCTGTGTTTTTTTGGTTGCAATGGGAATTTCTCGGGATCACTGTCCCCTAAAATCTCCAGACTCGTAGCTTTAACCTCCACAGTCTGACCTTTTCCCAATGATTCAATAAGTTTACCCGTCGCAGAAATAGATGCTCCGGTTGTGATTCGTTTCAACAGCTCTTCAGGTAAATTATTAAAATCAACCACAACCTGGATATTGCTCATGCAAGATCCGTCATTCAATGCAATAAACTGATTATTACGGAAGGTTTTAACCCATCCCATAACCGTTACCTCGGTGTCAAATGCTGTCGATTTTAATAAATCTTTAATTTGCTGTCTCTTAATCATATTGTTATTTATAATAAGCCGCAAATTTAGAAAAAAAACACTACGAGTGCTCAGTTTATGAGCGCCAAATTTCAGTTTTTTGCAGGTCTGCCTTCAGTATTAAAATTATTCCCTAAATAGCGCTTATTGTTGTTGCTGTTGTTGCTGCTGCATGGCTTCCATGTATTGCTGGTAACTGTTCTGGGTTCTGGCGGTGGTTGTTAATCCTGATGGCTTCGTGTAATTCACCTCCTTCGGCTGAAAATAGATGTCGCTGTCAAGATCTTCATCATTATAGCCAACAGAAACATTTACTTCCATAATGTGTTCGAAACCACCTTTGTAAACCCCTTTAACCGGAGAGCAGTCTGTAAAGTTTCTTCCAACAGCGAGCCTTACATGGTTTTCATTCGCAATACAATTATTGGTAGGGTCCAGGCCCAGCCAGCCATATTCCGGTAAGTACGCCTCAGCCCAGGCATGGGTAGCCCCTTCGCCCCGCATGCCATCCCTGTTCGGGCAAATATAGCCGCTCACGTAACGGGCAGGAATTCCTGTTAGCCTAAGCATCGCAGTAAGTACATGCGCAAAATCCTGACAAACGCCGGCTTTCAGCTTCAAAATCTCGTCAATAGTAGTATCTACTGCCGTAATTCCCTTAATATATTCATAGCTGCTGAAAACGTGGGCACAATATTTTATAGCTGTTTGAAAAGGAGTATCCTCACCGTTTTTGATACTTAACGCAGTTTCCTTCAGCTGCATAATGCCATCAAAAGGTTCCTGGCGTAGGTAATCTATATAGGGAACTTCATACTTTAGATATTCTAAACTATTCCACTCCTCACTGCTAAACATGTCATCTTGTGGTAATGGCTTCGGAAAGGTCTCCACACTTACTTTTGAAAATATTTTAAGCTGGGTATGGGGTTCGTTTTGTGTAAATGTACCCACCTCATTTCCATAATAGTCGATGAACAGCTCAATTTCCGGGCTTCCTGAAATATTTAGGTCGTGTTTCACAACTTTTTGAAAGTCGTCCTTTATCGGGAATAGAATAATCTGGTTCGCGCTGTCACGAACCGGCGACTCATATTTGTAATTGGTGATGTGTTTGATTTTGAATACTGGCATATGGTTGGCTTTTTATTGGTATCAGAATTCTTATGAATTTGCGAAATAATATTCGTTCAATAAGTTACCGATGCCGTAAAGTTCAGATCTGATTTCTGTTAGATAATGATGCAATTGTTCCTCTTCCATGGTATTCACGGAGCTATAAGTGATCATACTTTTTAACCTGCCGATTTTGAACAACAGATTGTTATAATGTTCTATATTACTTTCACTTTTTAACCGGCTAAAATACCTGTCGATATTGTTCATGGAGTACAGTGCAGATCTGGGGAAATCGTTGTTCAGCATCACCAGCTCAATGATGTTCTTGGCATCAAATCCCTGGCGGTAAGTCTTTAGGTACAGCTCGTAGCCTCCAATGGAAAGCAGCAGGTGTTTCCAGTAAGCAATATCCGTAAGTAAATCAGGATTATCCGTAATAAACCTGAATTTGATATCCAGGATATCAATAGACTGTATACTGCGTTCAAGATGCTTGCCTATTTTCATAAAGCTTCTGCTTTCTCCGCGTTCCATTGCGCTATCTGCCGTTCCATGGTACAACATTACCTGTTTAATCAGGATATCCAATGCTGTAATGGGGTCATCTTTTTGAACATACCAAAGCAGTTTCTCATCCTTAACCGTGTGGTAATACTCATTCAGGCATTGCCATAAGTCCTTTGGGATATGTTCCTGTACGCTGCGGGCATTTTCCCTTGCCAGGGTAACAATATTTAAAATGGAATTCGGGTTGTTCCTATTTAAAAGCAAATATTCGATTACGGCCCGGCTGTCGTGCTGAATGTTTAACAGTTCCGGCTCATCGTCAGAAGAGAAAATCCTGATGATTGGTTTCCATGTAAACTCCTGTATGGTATCCTGCGATGAGGCGTAATTGATTTTCAACATGCGCAGCATGCCATCGCTGCGCTCCACATATCTGCTTAACCAGTATAAGCTTGATGCTACTCTACTTAACATATTATTATTCTAAGAAGTTAAAACCCAGGTATCTTTGCTGCCTCCGCCTTGTGAGCTGTTCACCACCAGCGATCCCTCTTTCAGGGCCACTCTTGTCAAGCCTCCGGGAACGATAGATATTCCATCAGGTCCGTTAAGTGCAAAAGGACGCAGATCTATCCTTCTGGGAGCCAGTTTACCATTGATGAAGCAGGGGGCAGAAGACAAACTGATGGTGGGCTGTGCGATAAAGTTTCTGGGATCTTTCAGGATTTCCAGTTTATACTCTTCAGTTTCCTGTTCGGTAGCGGAATGCCCCATAAGCATGCCATAACCACCACTGCCGTTTGTCTTTTTGATCACCATCTTATTAATGTTCTCAAAAACATAATTTAATTCATCCTGGTTACTTAATTGATAGGTGGGTACATTTTTTAAAAGCGGTTCCTCATTCAGGTAATACCTGATCATATCCGGAACATAGGTATACACGGCCTTATCATCAGCAACACCATTTCCTACTGCATTTACGATGGCCACATTTCCTTTGCGATACGCGCCCATTAAACCGGCAACGCCTAGCACACTGTTCGGGTTAAATACCAACGGGTCCAGGTAGTCGTCATCTACACGGCGGTAAATCACATCAACCTGCTGCAAGCCGGTAGTGGTCTTCATAAAGACTTTCTGATTTTTGACCACCAGATCCCTGCCTTCGACCAGTTCTACACCCATAAGTCTGGCCAGTGTGGTATGCTCATAATAAGCAGAATTATACATCCCCGGGCTCAGCAGTACAATCGTAGGATTTGAAACGGCTCTTGGCGAAAGCGCCATTAGATTCTTATACAATATGGCCGGGTACTCTGTTACACTTCTTACGCCACATTGTGGAATCAGATCAGGGAAAAGTCTTTTTGTAATTTCCCTGTTTTCCAGCATATAGCTTACGCCTGATGGCGTGCGCAGGTTATCTTCTAACACATAAAAGGTCCCGTCGTGATCTCTGATCAGGTCGATACCGGCAATATGGATATAGATGTCGTGAAGCACATTGACATTGTGCATTTCCCGTAAAAAATGCGGACAGGAATAGATCACATTAATCGGAACGATCTGATCCTTGATGATAAACTGATTGCTGTAAACGTCTTTCAAAAAGAGGTTCAATGCCCGCAACCGTTGTTTGATGCCTTTTTCAATGAATGACCATTCCGTTGAGGTAATAATACGGGGGATGATATCAAAGGGGAATATTTTCTCAATTCCCTCTCCGCTGTCGTATACAGTGAAGGTAATTCCCTGGCTCATGAATAACTTTTTTGCCAGTTCGTCTTTTTTGTTCAGATTTTCGAGCGATTCCTTTGAGAAGTTGTTAATGAAGTTTGAATAATGATTTCGATAGTTGTCACTATTCAAAAACATTTCATCGTAAGTATTGGGTTGATTTAAGTAATTTTTTATAAAATTTTCTACCATAAGACTTAAATATTTGCTTAAAGTATGATTTTGATATTTAAAAATGCAAGTTTTGTCTTAAAAAATATCTGATAATTCATTTTCGAACGTATTTTAATGACATTAATACGCTTGTTTTTCCTTTTATTTAAGTTTTTATTAGAAATATTTAATTTATTTATGAAAAACACTTGTATATTGAAATAATATGTGTACTTTTGTAATGCTCGTTAATTATTATTATATATTTGGTTTAAAAAAAGCGCTGGTAACGGCGCTTTTTTTATAAAGCTTACAAGACTTATTCATAATCAACATAAACCAAACAACCTAAACTAAAAGAAGCTTCTATGTAAAACATAGGAGCTTTCTTTTTTAACATAGATTCATTTCAAAACAAAAAAAAGCCATTTCTTTCGAAACAGCTTTTCCATATATGTTTTGTTAGTTGTTATTCTAGTCTTCAGAATAGGTGATGTCATTAACATGCTTGTCAATTTCCCATCTTCCAGTACCTTCTTCACCAATCACTTCGAATAATTCGAGTGCTCTGCGCGCTTTGTACTCTTCTTCACGTTGCTCTTTCAAGAACCAGTTTAAAAATTCCATCGTTACGAAATCCTGTTCTTTATGGCATCTTGATGCTAAATTTTTAAAGCTTTGAGTAATGGCAATTTCAGCTTCAAGTGCATCTTCGAAAACTTCTCTGAATCCACCGAATTCTGTTTTGATACCAGTTACTTCCGGAGAAATTGCATTACCGCCCATATCCAAAACATATTTGAATAATTTAAGCTGATGCATTCTCTCCTCGTCAGATTGCTTGGTGAAATAATCGGCCGAGTAGTCATAACCGTTTTGGTTACACCATGATGCCATTGCTAAATATAGTGATGAAGAGTGAGCCTCTTTTTTAATTTGCTGATTTAAAAGTGTTTCAATATCCTGTGATATTAAACATTTGATACGCATTAGATCTTTCATAATTCTGTGCTTTAATAACAATACAAATGTAAACCGAATTTGTTCATTTGTAGAATTTATTTGCAATATGAAATTAGTCTAAATTGCTGATAATAAGTTATTTGTAATGATTTTAAATAGCGACAATCGCATGTAAAACAAATGATATAACGCTATACGGATTCTGTTTGATTAGCAGTAAGATGGGGGTAAGGTTTGATACAAAGAGAAAGATTTTTGTCTCGGTTTCCCTTGTCTTAAATACGCTGGTTTGTTTAGTAAACCAGTCTGTACAGGCAATCGTTCACCAGGTGGTTTAATTTAAACATGGTAAAAGTGCCATGCAAAAGATCCTTTAATGCGATAATTTCAAGCGCACTAAGCAGATAGATGTGCTCACACCCATTGAAAGTAACTAATTCGAAATCTGCTCTTTTAGTATTTAGTAAAAGATCTTCGATATCAATTTTTTCAACAGTCTTCTTAAGTTTTTGAAGAGAAAGGCAATTGAAACGGGCAAACTTACCTCCGAAATCGATATAAAAACAGTTTAGCTTATCAGATTGATAAACAGAACCATGATTATTAGAGAACACGTTAACGAGTTGATTGATATCAATACAAGCTTTTTCCATCGGACACAAAAATTCACATTATTTAGATTAAATACAAATAAAAGTGAAAATAAATTTATGGCCTTGCTGTTTCGGTTACCCCAGCTCTGCCAGGCGGAAAGTCTCTGCGACCCTGATTCCTTTTTCAGTCCGCTGAACCGTACAACACTCATTCACCGGATCGTGCTCCAGATATAAGATATAATTGTTTTCGGCAGCCTCTTCGAGGAAGGCTTGTTTTTCTGTCAATGTTTTTAACGGAAACATATCATATGCCATTACATAGGGCAGGGGCAGGTGTCCTACTGATGGAAGTAGATCCGCCATGTAAACAATAGTGCGGCCTTTGTAACTGATTTTCGGAAGCATCATGGCATCTGTATGCCCATAGGCAAAGCCAATATGAATATCTTTTTGCCACTCAATATCATCAGTTTCCTCAATAAACTGTAATTGTCCGCTTTCCTGAATTGGTAATATATTTTCCTTTAAAAATGAAGCCTTTTCCCTTGCATTGGGTACCGTGGCCCATTGCCAGTGCTTCTCATTGCTCCAGTATACCGCGTTTTTAAACGTTGGTGTGAGTTGTGCCCCTTCACGAATCACTGCCCCACCTACATGGTCGAAATGAAGGTGTGTTAAAAAAACATCTGTAATATCGGTTTTGCCAAAACCCAGTGCTGCCAGTGATTTCTCCATTGAATCATCACCGTGCAAATCATAGTGACTGAAAAACTTCTCATCCTGCTTATTGCCGATACCCGTATCAACTAAAGTTAAACGGTCACCATCTTCAATTAACAGACAACGCATAGCCCACGTACAAAGATTATTTGCGTCGGCGGGGTTCGTACGTTGCCAGATGGCTTTTGGTACAACGCCAAACATAGCGCCGCCATCAAGTTTGAATAATCCGGTATTTATGGTATGCAGTTTCATTTTCTGGTATCAGGTATTTCGTATGAATTATCAGGTCTGAAAACACTAAAAATAAGAAAACCCTTCAGTTTATCTAAAGGGTTTTCTTATTTTATTTATACAAATCAGATTTCCGGAAGGAATTCGGACTACAAGTGGATCACTTCGCCGTATGCATCAGCAGCAGCTTCCATAATCGCTTCACTCATGGTTGGGTGAGGGTGTACTGATTTAATCATCTCATGACCGGTAGTTTCCAGTTTACGGGCAACCACAATTTCAGCAATCATCTCGGTAACATTCGCACCAATCATGTGTGCACCCAGTAACTCGCCGTACTTCGCATCAAAAATTAATTTAATGAAACCATCTTTTGCACCGGCAGCACTCGCTTTACCGGATGCGGAGAATGGAAACTTGCCAATTTTTAACTCATAACCAGCTGCCTTAGCTGCTTTTTCTGTATAACCAACAGATGCAATCTCTGGTGTACAGTAAGTACATCCCGGGATGTTGTTATAATCTAATGGCTCAGCATGCTGACCAGCAATTTTCTCTACGCAGATAATACCTTCCGCAGAAGCAACGTGTGCTAAAGCTTGTCCGCCAACCACATCACCAATGGCATAATAACCTTTTACTGAAGTATTATAAAATTCATCCGTAACAATTTTGCCTTTCTCCGTTTTGATACCTGTTTCTTCCAAACCGATGTTTTCGATATTGGCCACAATACCAGCAGCAGAAAGGACGATGTCAGCTTCGATCGTTTGCATACCTGATGCTGTTTTTACCGAAACTTTGCAACCTGCACCGCTCGTGTCAACCGCTTCAACAGATGCTGAAGTCATTACATCGATACCGGTTTTCTTCAGGCTGCGCAATAATTGTTTGGAAACATCTTCATCCTCAACCGGAACAACATTCTCCATAAATTCTACGATCGTCACCTTAGTTCCCATCGTGGCATAAAAATAAGCAAACTCCACGCCGATAGCACCCGATCCTACCACTACCATACTTTTTGGTAACTCAGGAAGCACCATTGCCTGACGGTAGCCAATGATTTTTTTACCGTCTTGTTTCAGGTTAGGTAACTCTCTCGAACGCGCACCTGTTGCGATAATAATATTTTTCGCTGTTAATTCTTTTTGAGAACCATCAGCACCCTTCACTTCTAGTTTGTTTCCTGGTTTCACTTTACCAGTACCCATTACTACGTCAATCTTATTTTTCTTCATTAAAAATTGAACGCCCTTACTCATTCCGTCGGCAACACCGCGACTGCGTTTTACCACAGCTGCAAAATCTGCAGTGGCTCCCGAAGTAGTAATTCCGTAATCAGCAGCATGGTTAATATATTCAAAAACCTGAGCACTTTTTAAAAGCGCTTTAGTTGGGATACAACCCCAGTTTAAACAAATACCACCTAATGATTCGCGCTCTACAATGGCAACTTTCATTCCCAATTGTGAAGCTCTGATTGCAGCTACATAACCACCTGGGCCGCTGCCTAAAACAATAACGTCGTAGTTCATATCTATATAAAGAGATTTCTTTTAATTGTTTTATATTAAGTAATCTCCTGGGCAGGAGGAGGCTCTCCGGAAAGATTACCCTCGCTTCTATGAAACACATCAGCATTACAATGTAGAAACATCAGTTTCTTACAATCCCCAAAACTAAAAAAAAATGTTTGTTAATGAATCATAAATAGAAATTCATTACAAAACCAATTATTTTCTTTACCTAAAGTTAACGATGTGATAATAGCCTGTTCATCTCTTATTTTATGGTCATCCTGCACTATTGAGGGTCAAAATGTTAAATAAATTTATTTAACATTTCGTTTCAGCCCTGAGCTATTTCTTATATATACTTTTGTTGCGTCGACATCAAATAAAAAACAAGATTTAATAACAAAACTTAGCATAATGAAGTTATTTTTTACTAAAAGCGTATTTTTTATGCTTTTATTCGCTTTCAGCGGAATTTTTTCGATGGCCCAGACAATAATCAAGGGGAAAGTGATCGATGATGTGACAAAAGAAACCTTACCTGGTGTATCGGTAATCGTCAAAGATTTCAAAGCAGGAACTTCAACCGGAGGGGATGGAACTTTTCAGCTAAAGGTTTCGGGGTCTGGCCGTGCAACAGTTAGTATCAACTCAGTTGGTTACATTGTTAAAGAGCTGATTGTCAATTTGAATGGCGCTGTACAGGATCTTGGGGTGATTCCGATTGTTTCTTCAGGTTTCTCCATGAAGGATGTAAATGTTACTGCTGGTGTAGCCGTGGAAAGAAAAACACCGATCGCAATATCAACCATCAGAGCGGAGCAGATTGAAAATAAAAGTCCCAATGCCGAGTTTCCGGAAATTCTAAAAGGAATGCCTTCGATATATACCAGTAAGGCAGCTGGAGGTTTCGGAGATTCGAGGGTTACGATCCGGGGTTTCGATATGACCAATGTGGCTGTAATGATCAATGGTGTTCCTGTAAATGATATGGAAAATGCCACTGTTTACTGGTCCAACTGGTCGGGTCTGATGGATGTAGCCAGCAGTGTTCAGGTTCAGCGGGGTATTGGAGCATCAAAACTGTCTGTACCTTCAGTAGGAGGAACAATCAATGTGGTAACAAAGCCTACCGAACTCGAAGCGGGTGGTATTTTCAAAAATGCAATCGGTAACGATGGCTTTCAAAAGTATACATTAGGTTACAATACCGGGCTGATGAAAAACGGGCTTGCATTTTCAATGCTGGGCTCATACAATTCAGGGAACGGTTATATCGATGGTACTGGTTTTCAGGCCTGGACTTATTTTCTCTCCGCAGGCTGGAAAATAAATGATAAGCATACACTAACCTTTTCGGCAACTGGTGCACCTCAATGGCATTACCAGTCGTACGCCAGCAGGTACACCGCCTATCAGAATAACATCAGCGGAAGAAAGTATAACTACGAATCCGGTTATTATCAGGGCGAAGAAGTGTCACCCTATAAAAATGTTTATCACAAACCCGTATTCAACTTAAATCACTACTGGAAAATCGATGATAAAACTCAACTAAATACTGTTGCCTACGCATCATTCGGTCGCGGAAACGGCTCGTCTACTTTGGGGACAAGTGTAACCAACAGCATCTTTCAAACAGTAGATGGAACCATTAATTTCAATGATATCCAGAAATTCAACAGGGGAACAACAATAGGAACTACAACCGGTATCAGCCCTTATACTGTAGCAGGTCCTTACCTGGGTAAATACATCATCACCTCCTCTAAAGGGGTAGGAATGTACAGCTCTGTTAATAACCATAACTGGTATGGTTTGATTGTAAATGGCTCCAGAGATATTTCAGATAAGTTTAAGCTTAGTGCAGGTTTGGATTACCGCTATTATAAAGGATTGCATTATGGCAAGCTGGCCAATTTGTACGGCGCTGACGGATATTATGATTCGGCTTCAAAACAAGTGGTCACAGAGGAGGGGGGAGATACACCTATAGTGTATAACTACAATGGCTATGTCAATTGGATAGGGGGCTACTTGTCTGCAGAATATTCTGATGACGTAATCGATGCGTTTGCATCAGGAACATTAAATAATACCGGTTACCGCAGGGAAACCCTATTTTTTACAGGAATCAACGGACAGGCAATATCTGATACCTATAATTTTTTAGGCTATTCAGCGAAAGGTGGAATCAATCTGAAAGTATCTGACCAGCACAACTTTTACGCAAATGCTGGCTATTTCAACAGGGCACCATTATTCAAAATTGTTTTCCCGGGGTCAAGCGCCACAACTGAAAACGGTAGTGCCAAAAATGAGAAGATTACTGATTATGAATTGGGCTATGGCTTCCGTTCAGGAGTATTTAACTTAAAACTTAATGCCTATTACACCAAATGGAAGGACAGGTCATTCATCAGGTCGGTAACAGAAAATGATGTGACAACATATGCTAACTTATCAGGATTTGGTGAGCTACACAAAGGTCTCGAGCTGGAAATGAGCGCAAAACCTTTTCCTAAACTGGAACTTACAGGAATGGTTTCGGCAGGCGACTGGAAATATACTTCAGATGCAACGGCAGTGGTAACAAATGCCAACGGAGAAATTACGGGAACCTATACCACTTATTTCGCCGGGCTGAAAGTTGGTTCGAACGCGCAGACTACTGCAGCATTGGGTGCAAACTACGAAGTTTTAAAAGGCGTGAAAGTTTTTGCAGATTATACTTATGCCGATAAATTATATTCAAACATCAGTATTGGCGGAACCAGCTTGGGAACTGCAAATACCTCACTGTGGGAATTGCCGTCTTATGGTTTGGTTAACCTGGGCATGAGTTACTCATTTCTGTTGAAAAACCTTCCGGTAACGCTCAGGGGGAACATCGATAATGTATTCAATAAGTATTATTTGTCTGAGTCTACATCAAATTATCTTTATTCAACATCAACAACAGCCGGTGATTATGAAATCGGTAACAATGGATCTGCATCAAACTATGTATACTATGGTTTTGGCAGAACCTGGACGTTGGGTTTATCTATAAAGTTTTAATAACAAGTTTTCAACAATCGAGCCGTTTCTATTCATTTAGGAACGGCTTTTTTAGTTATAGATCAAATTATTAAAATGCAAACAAAAAGCGGGCTTTAAGAATTGATTTTATATTACATAATAGGTTCTCAATTTCTTTTGCTAAAGAATTAAGTGTTTTGTTGATATATTTTAGGCTGAAGAGCTGATTTCCAATGTTAAGTTAGTGTTAATTGTTGAATATTTTAATGCAAATGTTAAAATCTGTTAAATTTTATTAATTACATTTGTGGGCAATTTAGTTCGGTCGATGAAGACTGGTCACTTGCGATAATTAATCATTATCTAACACAAAACAATTAAGACAAAAAGTATGAAGAAATCTTTACTTTTAAGATTTGTACTCGTTATTGTTGCTTTAGTAGGAATTACAATTGGTGCATCGGCACAGGTAACTACATCATCAATGACAGGGACAATCAAGGATGCCAAAGGGGCCTTGCCTGGTGCAAGTATAAAAGCTACCCACACACCTACAGGATCTGTTTACACAGCCATGAGTAACAATGCAGGACGCTTTACAATTGGCAATATGCGTGTCGGTGGTCCCTATGTTATTGAAATTACCTACATAGGTTTCCAGCCAAAAAAAATCAGTGATGCCTATTTAAAACTAGGTGAAACCTTCTTAGTAGATGCAGAACTATCCGACAATACTGCAACCCTTAATGAAGTTGTAGTCAGGGGGCAGAACAATCCTATTATGAACAGTAAGCATAATGGGGCGGCAACAAATGTATCTCGAGCACAAATTGAAAATTTACCGACCATTTCCAGAAGTGTTAATGACTTAACCCGTTTAACGCCACAAGCGAATGGAACCTCTATTGGAGGCGGTAGTTACCGTTCTAATAATTTTACTGTAGATGGAGCTAACTTCAATAACCAATTTGGTATTGGACAAAATATTCCTGCAAACGGGTCGCCAATTTCTATTGACGCCTTAGAAGAGATTTCGATTAACGTTACGCCTTTCGACGTCCGTCAAAGTGGTTTCACAGGTGCATCTATTAATGCTGTGACTCGTTCAGGAAAAAATAATTTCTTTGGTAACGCCTTTTATACGTTTCGTTCAGAAAAGCAACAAGGCGTTAGGGTTGAGGATAATGTCATCTCTAACATTCAACAGCTTGACGAAAAACAGTTTGGATTCAGTTTAGGTGGTCCAATTATCAAAAATAAGTTGTTTTTCTTCGTTAATATGGAGAGAAAGAAAACTGTCGAACCAGGTCCAACCAAAGTAGCATCAACCAATGGAGTTGAAAATGCAACTTTGAACATTGCAAGGCCAAGCGTAGCCTTCATGGATGAGGTAAGGCAAACATTATTAAGTAGATATGGATATGAAACTGGTCCATACCAGGGATATTCCAATGAAAGCAATAATAATAAACTCTTTGCAAGATTAGACTGGAATATCAGTGACAAACATAAATTCAATATTCGTTATTCACAAGTTGAAAGCAAAAGTCCTTCGAGTTTAAGTACCTCGACTTCAGGATCAGGCTTTACTGCTAACGACAACCGTCAAAGTATTTATGCAATGAGTTTTCAGAATTCAAATTACTTCCAGGAAGCTAATTTATATTCTGGTACTGCCGAGTTGAATTCTAATCTTGGTAAATTTAACAACTCTTTAAGGGCGTCATTCGCACATCAGAATGATCCTAGATCATCTCCAGGAAGTGAATTCCCTTTAGTTGACATTTTAGATAAAGGATTATCTTCTCCTAGAACAGGCCCGAACTCAACCTTGGTATCTTTCGGTTATGAGCCATTTACTTTTGGAAACTTAAGAGATGTGATGACATATACGTTCAATGACGATTTGACTTTCACATCAGGTAAACATAATTTTACTGTCGGTGTACAGGCTGAAATGAGCAAGACAAAAAACGGTTTCCAGCGTTTCGGAACAGGTTACTATGTTTATAACTCATGGAATGACTTTTTGACTAATGCTAAGCCAGCAAACTTCGCTTTGACCTATCCCTTGACAGCAGACGGATCTCAGGCTTTTCCTAGCTTCAAGTTTTTCCAACTATCGGCATATGGTCAAGATGAATTTGCTGTTAGTGACAAATTAAAATTAACATTGGGATTAAGGTTAGAGCTACCAACTTATCCTGATGTTAGCGAAGTTAAAACGCATCCATTGGTAGCTGCGGCCACATTTAACGGTGGTACTAAAATCAACACAGGTGAATTGCCAAAATCGAGACTCATGTTCTCTCCTCGAGTTGGCTTCAATTATGATATTTTAGGCGATAGAAGTTTACAATTACGTGGTGGTTCTGGATTATTTACAGGACGCATTCCGTTCGTTTGGTTAGTAGCTCAATCGGGTGACGCAGGTATGTTGCAGTTCACACAGTCGATCACAAATTCGACAGATCCTAATATGCCGAATTTCAATCCGAACTATAAAGCACTATATCCTGCAACATTACCAGTAGCAGGAACTTCGATTCCGGGAAATATCTCGGCAATGTCGCCAGATCTTAAATTTCCTCAACAATGGAAATCAAGTTTAGGCTTAGATGCTAAGTTGCCATTCGGATTTATAGGTACCATTGAGTTAATTTATGGTAAGGATATCAATGCTGTGGTTGCGCAAAACGTCAATTTGGTTGATCCGCAACCGCTAAACGTTGCCGGTTATCCGGATAATAGATTCATATACCCAGCTACAATTACAACTGTAGGTGACCCGTTGAGAAACGTACCTCTTAGATACATTAACAGGCTGACAAGCGCAGGACAAATCAGCTCAACAGGAACAAGCAATTTTGATGCTACTGTAATGTCAAACAAAAAAGGTGGGGACTATTTTTCTTCTAGCTTTCAGTTAGCAAAACCATTCGCTAGACATTGGGACATGACAGCTGCATACACATACAGCTACGCTAAAAATTACGGCGACCAGAGTGGTGACCAGATCATAAACTTATGGAGCTTACCATATCAAGCTAGCGGTAACTCTAATGATCCTCAGCTGTCTTATACTTCTAACGTTGTTCCTCATAGTGTTGTTGCTAGCGTAAGCCACAAAGCTGAATGGATTAAAGGTTTGGAAACCGGTATGACATTGTTCTATCAGGGTAGTTCTCAAGGAAGATATTCATACTACTATTCAAATGACTTCAACAGAGATAATCAAGTAAACGATTTAATGTATATTCCACGTGATGCTTCCGAGATCACATTCGTTTCAAATACAACTGGAGGCGTTACTTATACTCCGGCTCAGCAATCTGAAGCTTTTTTCAAACTTGTTGAAAGTGATAAATACTTGAGAGATAACAAAGGTAAGGTAGCTCAAAGAAATGGTGCAATAGCTCCATGGAGAAATCAGTTTGATTTTAGATTTTCTCAAGAAATCTATGCTGGAAAAATTGAAGGGCATAAAAATGCATTGACACTTTATTTTGATATCTTCAATGTTGGTAACCTTATCAATTCTAAATGGGGAGTATATACAATCAACAATAACGCACCACTAGCTGTAGCAAATTCGGCAGCACTTGTTGCAGGCGGAACTGTTAAGCCAACGTATCGTTTAAACACAATTAACAATCAGTTAATTTCGGAATCGAATAGGATTAACACCACTATTTCATCAACTTATTATATGCAATTTGGTGTTCGTTATAACTTTAACTAATCCTTATTAAGTTTAATGTTTTCAAGCCCTAACCACCCGGTTGGGGCTTTTTTTGTCTATCTAAATAGAAATTAAAAATCTTCCTTATTTAAGACAGTGGCGTTAAAAGCGTGTGAAACTTCTCACCTATAATTTGATAGGGTCAAGATCGACCATTTGCTAGAACTTGTCAATGTTTGGTGTAATATAGTTAGTGGTTGGTGTAAAAAAAAACTAATAAATGACTTATTATCAGTTTTTTAGATCAAAATAAATACTAAATATTTGCTCTCGTCTCTTAACCCTCCATTTTTTAAAATTTGAAAATTTTTCTTTCCAAAGTTCTAATAAAGTCTATCCTATACAGAGCATTATTTTAGTCAGGTAATTACGGAAATGAAACATTTATAAATGAAAAAAATCATTAACATCTTGCTTTTAAGCATAATTGTTTTAATTATTTCTTGTAAAAAAGAAACAATTGAAACTACACCGGTAAATAATGTCTCAATTGATGTTATTCAAAAGTTAAAAGAAGCTGGGTTCAATACATCACAAGGTCCGTCTAAAACAAATGGAGGATATTTAGTCGAATACGACATTTTTATTCCGGAATCAGATATAAATAACTTAAATAAATCTTCTAAAATAAACATCCCATTGTCTGCCAAGAATTTAGTTGGTAAATCACAAAGTAGAGAGGTTATAGAGCATTATAGAAGTAACAATCTGGTACTTGCTAGTTGGAATAGTAAACGTAATATAGAAGTTTCATCGATCCCGTATTCGGCACCTATCTGCAAGCTGTGTTAGATTCCGCTCTACTTAGATATAATAATATGGATTTAAGTATTACTTTTTCCAGAACTTATAACTCCTCATCAAATGACATCTACATCTCAGCTACATCGAATAAATCCTATTTAATGAGCGCTGGATTTCCGTATGGGAATGGAGAGCCTTACGATGGAATTTTGGTTAATACTGATTTTTACAATACCTCAGTTAATAGAACTGATGCTATAAGCTGTTTCACGCATGAGTTAGGACATTGTATAGGCTTCAGGCATAATGATTATATGAATAGGGTTTTTAGCTGTAGTGAAAATGTTACAGTTGTTAATGAAGGATCTACCTCAACGGGAGCAATTCATTTGCCTGGCACTACATCCTCCCCAAATCCAGGGTCATGGATGTTAGCCTGTTCTGATGGAACAGATAGACATTTTACTTTAGATGACATTTTGGCTCTTAAAATAATATATTCCTACCGAAAAAATATTTACGTGAAAGAAGTGCTTCACTATGTGACTAGTGACTATTGGTACGATGCTTATAGCGATTGGGAAATGGTTCAATGGGTAGTATATGCAGAATTTTATCAGGACGCTAATCATACGATACCATATACAACAGCAGGGAATTTCGTTTTAAATATGAACATTGGTTCGGAATCAGATTATGAACCATATGCTGAGTTGATCCCTGATGGATTAACTTCTGCCAGTTTAGGAACTTTTACTAGAGAGAGATATTATTCATATGGAACACTTGTACAAGATAACAGTAGTGGTTATAGAGTTGCAAGTTTCCCTGGCTACTGGGGTCCTTAGTTTTGATAGTAACTTATAGTATAAATGCCAACATACAATCTCACGTTCATACTAAAGTTAATTTTGATAAAACCTATATTATATGTTAGTAATGTTTTAGTAGAATGAAAAGCTTCCCACATCTGCGAAGCTTTTCTCATAATTAGTAAATTGATTGTTAGCTACCTGTATGTTACACCATTTTCAAAAAGCTCATTCAAAACACCAGCCAAACGAATGCCGCCCATTTCAATGCGTTTATTTGCAATATCAATGTGAGATTGATAATAATCTTCTCCGAGTTTGTTGTTGGCCTCAATCTCCTCATATAGCTTACTACTGATCCGATAACTTTCATACAGCCAATCAACCGGTGCGGCTCTTTTCCATCTTCTGATTTTTGCCCGGCCAATCTGATCTTTCGACGACAACTCTGCTATGCTTAATCCCTGATGATCGAGCAGGCGGCTGTCCCAAAGGCTGTGTAAATTGGTTCCCTTTCCGTCAAACTGCACCTGTATGGTATTGCCTCCTTTGTCTTCTGCTCTGCTCACATGCATGGGTTGATGAGCATCACCCACCAGGTGTATGATAAACTTGAGCGCCACTACCTTTTGTACTTTTGTAGCATTAGGGTCCTGGATGATTTGTTCATTCAGCTCCAGTGCACTCAATAAATTATCGGTTTTTAAGGTGGTAATACTATCCCTGAACTTTCGCTTGTTTAATCCTGGTGGAAGATTCACGAAATGCCAGTTAGCAGTGTTCTTATAAGCCGGTTGGTTGCGAACTTCGTCGGCCCATGAGGCCACGTCTACCATACTTTCATTCTCCAAAAGTAATTTTACAGCCTCTTTTGCTTTTATGCTGAGGTGTTGTTCTGCTATGGTGGCCACGGTTTTATGTCCGAAAAAGCCCCACGAACCAAACAAGAGTGCAAAGCAAATTAAGGACATTGCTGTTGTTATTTTCTTCATGCCCCGAAGATAGGCAGTCACAAGGTACGCTGTTGGATTGTGCGCTAAATTTTACACAAAAAAAGACCCTGAACACAAGTTCAGGACCTTCACATGTATATTTCTTTCGATCTAATTATACACAAATGTACCTTTATCGCTTTCTATAGTCACCTGCTTTTGCGTTCCGCTTTCCACATGCCCGATAACCTGCGCATCGATGTTGAAGCTTTTAGAAATTGCAATGATATCATCAGCAATCTCCTGCGGCACATACAACTCCATACGGTGACCCATATTGAATACTTTATACATTTCCTTCCATTCTGTACCAGATTGCTCCTGAATCAGCTTAAACAGCGGCGGAACAGGGAAAAGGTTGTTTTTAATCACATGGATATCATCATTAACAAAGTGAAGCACTTTGGTTTGCGCGCCGCCACTGCAGTGAACAATACCGTTGATCTGGCTGCGGTAGCTTTCCAGTATCTTTTTAATCACCGGTGCATACGTACGGGTAGGAGAGAGTACCAGTTTCCCTACTGTAGTTTTACCGAAACCTTCAATCTCAATTACCTCTGTTAGTTGTTTCCGACCAGAAAATACCAGGTCGAACGGAACCGCCGGATCGAAACTTTCAGGATAAGTTTCGGCCACCGATTTTTCAAAAACATCATGACGGGCTGAAGTTAAACCATTCGAACCCATGCCGCCATTATATTCAGTTTCGTAGGTTGCCTGACCATATGATGCCAAAGCGACAATAACGTCTCCCGGTTTAATATTATCATTGCTGATCACTTCTTCACGTTTCAGGCGACAAGTAACCGTAGAATCCACAATGATGGTCCTAACCAAATCGCCCACATCAGCAGTTTCACCACCTGTAGAGTAAATGGAAATTCCCTGTTCGCGTAAATCGGCTAAAATATCTTCAGTACCATTAATTACTTCGGCAATTACCTCGCCAGGAATCAGGTTTTTGTTACGGCCGATAGTAGAGGATAAAAGAATGTTATCGGTTGCACCAACACAGATCAGATCATCAATATTCATGATAATGGCATCTTGTGCAATGCCTTTCCATACCGATAAATCTCCAGTCTCTTTCCAGTAAACATAAGCCAGTGAAGACTTCGTGCCTGCACCGTCCGCATGCATGATATTGCAGAAGGTCTCGTCGTTGCCTAAAATGTCGGGAATGATCTTGCAGAATGCTTTCGGGAAAATACCCTTATCGATGTTTTTGATGGCATTGTGCACATCTTCTTTTGAGGCAGAAACGCCACGTTGATTGTACCTGTTATCACTCATGTTGCCGCAAAGATAATGGAAAAAGTCGGGAGTCAGAAGGGAGAAATCAGAAGTTTTATGCATAAAAAGAGGCGTAAAGTTTTCACCTTACGCCTCTAAAAGCTTAAAACCTGAGGGTTTTTATTTCATGAATAACAATTCTCTGAATTTTGGTAAAGGCCAAACACTGTCATCAACGATTTGCTCTAATTTATCAGCATGGTAACGAATAGTGTCGAAGTAAGATTTAACTTTCTCGTCGTAAGCAATGGCTTTCTCACGTGTATCTTCGATTTTGTTGGTTACTTTACGCTCTTCAAGCATGGCATCAATGTTTGTCTTAACGATATCTAAATGCTCAGATAGTTTTTTAACAATTTCTAAAGATGCTTTGCTTTCTACACCGATTTCTTTTAAACCTTTAACATTAGCAATTAATGAGTTCTGGTAAGCGATAGCAGCAGGAATAATTGCTGTGTTAGCCACTTCACCCATTACACGTGCTTCGATCTGAAGTTTTTTGTAGAAGTTCTCCAACATGATTTCATGACGGGCATGAATCTCGCGTGCGCTATAGATACCGGTTGTTGCAAATAACTCAGCAGATTTATCTGTTAAGTAAGCGTCTAAAGCTTTTGGTGTAGTTTTGATGTTTGATAAACCACGTACTGCAGCTTCATCTTCCCACTCCTGGCTATAACCATTTCCTTCGAAACGGATCGCTTTAGATTCTTTGATGTATTTTTTAATTACTGTTAATAAAGCGATATCTTTTTTATCACCTTTTTTGATCAGTTTATCAACCTCAACTTTAAATTTAGTTAACTGCTCAGCCATAATCGCATTTAAAATGGTCATTGGTGCTGAAGAGTTTGCAGAAGAACCAACTGCTCTTAACTCAAACTTGTTACCTGTAAAGGCGAAAGGAGAGGTACGGTTACGGTCGGTGTTATCCAACAAAATCTGAGGGATTTTAGGGATGCCTAACCATAATGCGTTGTCTTCTTTGATTTTTTTGCTGATACGTGAGTGCTCAATCTCATCTAATACATCGTTCAATTGTGAACCTAAGAAGATCGAGATAATTGCTGGCGGCGCCTCGTTAGCACCTAAACGGTGATCGTTGCTTACCGATGCAATACTTGCACGTAATAAGTCTGCATGCTCACTAACCGCTTTAATTGTGTTCACAAAGAAAGCAAGGAACATTAAGTTATTTTTAGGTGTTTTACCTGGTGCAAGTAAGTTTTTACCAGTGTCAGTAATTAACGACCAGTTGTTGTGCTTACCTGAACCATTGATACCTGCATATGGTTTCTCATGTAATAATACACGGAAATGGTGGCGGCGGGCAACTTTTTCCATCAAGTCCATCAACAATTGGTTGTGGTCGATAGCTAAGTTGATTTCTTCATAAATCGGAGCACACTCAAACTGAGATGGTGCAACCTCATTGTGACGGGTTTTCAAAGGAATACCCAATTTCAAAGCTTCGTTTTCGAAGTCTACCATGTACGTGAAAACACGCTCAGGAATAGAACCGAAATAATGATCTTCCAATTGCTGACCTTTAGCAGACATGTGCCCGAATAATGCACGGCCGGTTAATAATAAATCCGGGCGGGCATTGAATAATGACTCATCAACTAAGAAATATTCCTGCTCAATACCTAGAGATGCATTTACCTTAGTAATGCTTTTATCGAAATACTGGCAAACATCAACAGCCGCTTTATCAAGTGCAGCTAATGCTTTTAACAATGGAGCTTTGTAATCTAATGCCTCACCAGTGTATGAAACGAATACAGTTGGGATACAAAGTGTTTTTCCTGCTTTGCTTTCCATAATGAATGCTGGAGATGATGGATCCCATGCGGTATAGCCACGTGCTTCGAAAGTGTTACGAATTCCACCATTCGGGAAACTCGATGCATCAGGCTCCTGCTGAACTAAAGCACTTCCTGCGAATTTTTCGATAGCACCGTCGCCACTTGGCTCAAAAAACGAATCATGTTTTTCAGCTGTAGTGCCTGTTAAAGGCTGGAACCAGTGCGTATAGTGAGTGGCGCCAGCGCTCATTGCCCATGCTTTCATAGCTGTAGCAATTTGGTTCGCGTCGTCAGAATTAATCAGCTCACCCTGGTTAATAGATGAGATTAATTTTTCATATACGTCTTTAGATAAGAAATCTCTCATTTTTTTCTTATCAAATACATTAGCGCCGAAAAAGTCAGAAATTTTCGATGAAGGAGATTTAACTTCTGGTGAAATTCTGTTTTGAGCCTCTTTTAATGCGATGGTTCTTAAGCTTTTCATTAATCTATTTTGTTTTTTGTCAAAAATAGCATATTTTATTAATTTTTGTAAAACAATCGTATTTTTTATATCAATATTATAGAAAGTGAAATAAAAAAATGTTTTTTAAGTAGGTTTTTTCATTTTTTGTAATGAAAATGCATTTTTTCATCGTTTTATGGAATCGCCGATTTTGTTGCATCATGGTATAAAAAACTAAAACTATGTTCAACTCTTCATTCAATCTGTACAAAACCGAGTGGCTCGATCTTGTATTTGCTAACCGCAACAAAAACTATGGTGCTTATGAGTTAAGATCCAAATCTTCTGCGATCACAACAAGAGCACTTTTTATTGCTTCAGCACTTTTCCTGCTGCTCTTCTGCAGTCCGCTCATCTACAGCAAACTTGTTCCTAAAGAGATTATAGTAGAGGATAAGGCGAAACTGGTAACACTTGATAATGTGATCCATCAGATGAAGCCTAAAACAGAACCTGAAAAGAAAGCTGAACCTGCAAAAGCTGAGCCTGTGAAAGTAAAAACTGTTGCACTTTCTCAGAATATTGTCGTGGTAAATAAGGTTGATTTACCTGATCCTCCAACTGTAAAAGAAATCGAAAATGCGGTAATCAGTGATAAAACTCAGGAGGGTATCATCAGCCCTGCGGCTGTAGTAACCACAAGCACAGGAACCGGCGATGGAAACGGAACGGCAAAAGATGGAGAACGCACGGGATCAAACGAACCTGTAGGGTTGGAAGGCGTTGATGAGTATCCTGAATTTGCGGGCGGTGCGAAAGCATGGTCGAAATACATGGAACGCAATTTACGTTACCCCTCACGTGCCCAGGAAGAAAATATTCAGGGAAAAGTATTCGTAAGCTTCGTAGTGGAACGGGATGGTTCAATTACTGATGTATCCGTAATCAGGGGAATCGGTTTCGGCTGTGATGAAGAAGCCATGAAAGTAATTAAGAAATCACCTCTCTGGAAACCAGGTAGAAATAAAGGAACCGCTGTACGCGTAAGGTATAATATGGCGATTAACTTTCAGATGATGTAATCAATAAAAATAATCGTCATTGCGAGGCACGAAGCAATCTTTTTCGAAGGATCAGATAAGATCATTATATAGATTGCTTTGTGCCTCGCAATGACGAAAACTACATTTTATTTCTTTTCAATCCATTTCCTCGCATTCACAAAAGCTTCCATCCATGGCGAAACCTCATCTTTACGGCCTGCCGGATAGTTTGCCCAGTGCCACTGGAATAATGAACGCTCAATGTGTGGCATCATCACCAGGTGACGACCGCTTTCATCACACATCATAGCAGTGTTGTAATCAGAACCATTCGGACTGGCAGGATAACCTTCGTAAGCGTATTTAGCTACAATCTTATACTGGTCTTCGGCATAAGGTAAAGAAAATCTTCCTTCACCATGTGATACCCAAACACCCAGTGTGCTACCAGCTAAAGTCGACAACATCACCGAATTGTTTTCCTGTAACGTTAACGAGGTAAATATACTTTCGTGCTTACCACTCTTGTTGTGTAACATCTTCGGTTTAGCATCATGGTTTTTGTTAATCAGGCCAAGCTCCACAAATAACTGGCAGCCATTACAGATACCCACTGATAAAGTATCTTCGCGTGCAAAGAATTTCTCCAGTGCAACCCTGGCTTTATCATTATAAAGGAAGGCACCAGCCCATCCCTTTGCCGATCCCAGTACGTCAGAGTTAGAAAAACCGCCGACTGCTCCGATAAACTGAATATCTTCAAGTGTTTCCCTGCCGGTAATTAAATCGGTCATGTGTACATCTTTTACATCAAAACCAGCTAAGTACATGGCATTCGCCAATTCACGTTCAGAGTTACTTCCTTTTTCACGGATAATCGCCGCTTTAGGTCTTGGTTTTGAAGCATCTATAACCGGTTTCTTTCCATCAAACTGATTAGGGAAATTATATTTTAAAACCTGATTTTTATAGTTGTCGTAACGTTCTTTAGCCAAACCATTTCCAGTTTGTCTGCTGTCTAACAAGTAAGAAGTTTTAAACCAGATATCACGCAGGTGATCAATGTCAAAACTCAGGTCGGTCGTTCCATTTTTAACACTCAGCTTAGCTTCACTCGTAACTGTACCGATTTTATGGAAGTCAACACCAGCCTGGCTTAATGCATCCGCTACAGCATCATCAGCCTGGAAAACAATTGCAATGTTCTCCGCGAATAATAATTTAATGATATCCTGCTCTGCCAAGGATGTTAAATCAATGGCTGCACCTAAATCACGGTCCGCAAAACACATTTCCAACAGGGTAGTAATTAAACCACCGCTACCAACATCATGTCCTGCATCAATTTTTCCATCCTTTATTAACTGCTGAAGTGCATTGAATGCTTTAGATAATTTGGCAGCATCTTTAACATCAGGAGTTTCAGTACCGATTTTATTTAAAATCTGGGCAAATGATGATCCTCCTAATTTATAAGTATCATTAGACAGGTTGATATAATAAATGGAACCACCGTCTTTTTGTAATACCGGCTCCACCACTTTTGTAATATCGTTACAGTTACCGGCAGCAGAAATAATTACGGTTCCCGGCGCAATGACATCGCCATCTTTATACTTCTGTTTCATCGACAGTGAATCTTTTCCCGTTGGGATGTTGATTCCCAAGTCAATGGCGAAATCCGAGCAGGCTTTAACCGCTGCATATAAACGGGCATCTTCGCCTTCGTTTTTACAGGCCCACATCCAGTTGGCTGAAAGCGAAACACTTTTCAAGCCGTCTTTTAAAGGTGCCCAAACAATATTTGACAGAGATTCAGCAATGGCATTGCGGCTACCGGCAGCAGGATCAATCAAAGCCGAAAGTGGCGCGTGACCTACTGAAGTGGCAATACCTTCTTTACCCTGAAAATCTAAAGCCATTACACCACAGTTGTTCAAAGGCAATTGTAAAGGGCCTGCAGTTTGTTGTTTTGCCACGCGGCCACCTACACAACGATCAACCTTATTGGTTAACCAGTCTTTAGATGCCACCGCTTCCAGTTGCAATACCTGCTCTAAATAGGTATTCAATTGTGCTGAATCATAAGCAACCGCTTCATAACCGCGGTCAACTGTATGATCTTCCATCACAATTTTCGGAGAACTGCCGAACATGTCTTTCAGCTCTAAATCCATTGGTTTAACACCAGTTGTTTCCGATTTGAAAGTAAAACGATGATCACCGGTTACCTTACCAACCGTGTACATTGGTGAGCGCTCGCGATCTGCAATTTTTTGTAAGGTTTCGATATGTTCATTTCCAATAACCAATCCCATTCTTTCCTGAGATTCGTTTCCGATAATTTCTTTTGCCGAAAGGGTAGGGTCGCCTACCGGAAGTTTATCCAGATTGATTAATCCACCGGTTTCTTCTACCAGCTCCGATAAACAGTTCAGGTGACCACCCGCACCGTGATCGTGGATGGAAACGATAAAGTTTTCTTCACTTTCTACCATCCCGCGAACTGCATTTGCTGCACGTTTCTGCATTTCCGGATTAGAACGCTGAATCGCATTTAATTCAATACCCGAACCATGCTGACCAGTATCTGCAGATGAAACTGCTGCTCCACCCATTCCGATTCTATAGTTTTCTCCACCCAGGATAACGATATTATCGCCTTCCTGTGGTTTTTGTTTTTGTGCCTGACTGGCTTTACCATAACCGATACCACCGGCAAGCATAATTACTTTATCGTAACCCAACTTGCGCGATTGCTCTTCGTGCTCAAATGTTAACACTGAGCCGGTGATTAACGGCTGACCGAATTTATTTCCAAAATCAGTTGCGCCGTTAGATGCTTTGATCAGGATATCCATTGGTGTCTGATATAACCACTCGCGTTCTTCAACGCCTTTTTCCCACTCACGATTGTCTTCCAGACGGGAAAGGGCAGTCATGTAAACTGCAGTTCCTGCCAATGGCAATGAACCTTGTCCACCCGCTAAACGGTCTCTGATTTCACCGCCTGAACCAGTTGCTGCGCCATTAAAAGGCTCAACAGTAGTTGGGAAGTTATGGGTTTCGGCTTTAATGGAAATGACCGAATCAAATTCACTTGTGGCATAATATTCCGGAACATCGGCACGCTTCGGTGCAAATTGCTCTACTTTCGGACCTTTAATAAAAGCAACATTGTCTTTATAGGCCGAAACAATATCATTGGGATTTTCTTCAGATGTTTTGCGAATCAGTTTAAACAAAGAAGTAGGCTGTTCAACTCCATCAATCACAAATTTGCCATTAAAAATTTTATGGCGGCAATGCTCAGAGTTTACCTGAGAGAAACCAAAAACTTCTGAATCTGTTAAAGGTCTTTCCAAACGTGTTGCCAGTGACGCTAAGTATTCAACTTCTTCATCACTCAGCGATAAACCTTCCTGTTTATTAAATGCCGCAATATCGCTGATTTCAAGAATGGGTTCAGGTTTAATATTGATGCTGAAAACCTCCTGGTTAAGCTTTTCGTATTTTTGCGAAAGCATGGGGTCATAGTCAGAAAAATCTTCAGCCACAGCTTTAAACTCTTCGATTCTGATCAGCCCCTGCATGTCCATGTTTTGGGTAATCTCCACGGCGTTGGTGCTCCATGGGGTAATCATGGCCGCTCTTGGTCCAACGAAAAAGCCACTTAGGGCTGTTTCCTGCGAGATTTTGGCGCCGCCAAATAACCATTCAAGTTTAGTAATATCATCTTGAGAAAGCGTTTTGTCTGTTTGAACTACAAAAACCGCCTGCGATTGACTAAGGAAGAAATGAATCATGCTTTTTTTTTGAAAGCGCAAATTTAGGCTTTTTTCTGCAACTTTGCTTTATAATTCACTCATTGAATCATTCACTCATTCCCTCATTCAGTCATTCACTCATACATTCAATCAAAATCCAATAAAACCATGTTCCTACGCATTCACCACCTCGCCATCATCTGTTCCAACTATGAAACCTCGAAAGATTTCTACGTAAATAAATTAGGTTTTACAATTGTGGCTGAGGCTTACCGGGCAGAACGCAAATCTTATAAGTTAGATCTGGCAGTGAACGGAATTTATCAGATTGAGCTGTTTTCATTCGAAAATCCACCTGCCCGTCCATCGCGACCGGAGGCGCAGGGTTTACGCCATCTGGCCTTCGAAGTGGGCAGTATTGAAGCAGAAATTGAAAGATTGAAGGGGCATGGCATTATTGCTGAACCGGTCAGGGTGGATGAGTTCACTGATAAGAAGTTTACTTTTTTCGCCGATCCGGATGGTTTACCTTTGGAGATATATGAAGCTTAGCCAGATCCGGTCTTCGTTTCAAAGGTCTCTATTCTCAGGTCTCAATATTTTAGGCAAGTAGCACATGAGCAGTTTTAAGTTCAAACAATTTGAAGTCAACCAGTCGGGTTGCGCCATGAAGATCAACACCGATGGCGTGCTGCTTGGTGCCCTGGCCTTGCAGGATAGGCCCCAATGTATACTTGATATTGGTACGGGTACGGGTGTAATTGCCCTCATGCTTGCGCAGCGTTTCCCGGCTGCAGCTGTTGTGGCCGTAGAAATTGATCTGCAGGCCAGTAAAACAGCTGCAGAAAATTTTAGCAATTCTGCTTTTGCCAACCGGTTGAGCTGTGAACACATTGCAATTGAGGCCTATGATGATGCTGGTAAATTTGATCTGATCGTTTCCAATCCCCCGTTTTTTGTAAACGATATGAAAAGTGAAGAGAAACGTAAGGAAATTGCCCGGCATGCCGATTCGGTTTTCTTTGCTTCCCTCGTTGCTAAAATCAATCAGCTCTTAGCAGATGAAGGGGTATTCTGGCTGGTATTGCCGGTTAAACAGGCGGAAGAAGTAACAGGGATCGCAATTGACTATGGTTTACACCTCACCAGGCGGATAAACCTGCGTTCTGATGAAACAAAGCCAACCTTCAGACAGATTATTTGTTTTGGTAGAAAAGCGGCCGCCCTGGTAGAAACCGACTTTTTTATTTACCAGGCCCCCAGGCAGCATACCCAGGCTTACCAACTGTTATTGAAGGATTTTTTTCTCGCTTACTAGTGGGTGATGAGCCTTCGATTCATGTCAAGATTGTACAATATTGCCTGAACGGAATCGGGATAGAATGAACAAAATAAAAAATAGAAACACCAGGTACGCTGGTCTTTCACTCAGCATTTAAGCAAAAATTTCAGGGCGATTTTAAGTAAAATCAGCTACCTTTCCATATAAAAATGAAAAAAATAGGATTAATTTCAGATACTCACGGATACCTCGATGAGGCGGTATTTAAGCATTTTGACGCGGTAGACGAGATATGGCATGCCGGTGATTTCGGACCTGACGTTGCCGGACCCCTGGCGGCCTTTAAACCCCTGCGTGGGGTGTTCGGAAACATCGATACTGCGGACATCAGAAGTATCTTTCCAGAGCAAAATCGATTTAGCTGTGAGGCTGTAGACGTATGGATGACACATATTGGCGGATACCCGGGACGTTATTCTAATTTCGTTAAACCGGAAATATACACTAAGCCGCCGAAATTATTCATTACCGGACATTCCCATATCCTGAAGGTGATATACGATGAAAAAATTAAATGCCTCCACATAAACCCGGGCGCAGCCGGAAAACACGGCTGGCATAAAGTAAGAACGTTGATCCGTTTTTGTATAACTGACGAAAATATTCATACCTTAGAAGTAATAGAGTTATCGGGTAGATAATGTAAAAATTACACTAAGTATGGTTTGTGGCGTTAAAACACTAGGACAATTTATCATAGAAAAACAAGCAGATTTCCCTTATGCAAAGGGAGAACTTTCCAGGCTTCTCCGCGACATTGCCATTGCCGCCAAAATCGTAAACCGGGAAATCAATAAAGCAGGATTGGTGGATATACTCGGCCACATCGGAACCACTAACATTCAGGGTGAAAAACAAAAGAAACTGGATGTTTATGCCGATCAGCAGTTTATCGCAGCGCTTACCAGCGGTGGCGAATGCTGCATTATTGCCTCAGAAGAAGAAGAAGAAATTATTCACATTGAATCGCCGGTTTCGCAGAATGCCAAATACATTGTATGCATCGATCCAATGGACGGTTCATCCAATACAGATGTAAACGTTGCAGTAGGTACCGTATTCTCCATCTACAGGCGAAAATCACTCGAAGGAAGAGCAAGTATTTCAGATGTGCTGCAGAAAGGTACCGAACAGGTGGCTGCGGGCTACATCATCTACGGCTCTTCAACCATGCTGGTTTACACCACAGGCAAAGGTGTTAACGGGTTTACCTTAGATCCTTCAATCGGCGAATTCTGTTTATCACACCCGGAAATGAGGATCCCTGAAACAGGTGCCACTTATTCCATCAATGAAGGCAATTATGTACATTTCCCTGAAGGGGTAAAAAAATACATCAAATACTGCCAGGTTGAAGATGAAGCCACTAACCGCCCTTATACATCCCGTTATATCGGCTCAATGGTAGGCGATATTCACAGAAGCCTGATCAATGGCGGAATATACATTTATCCTACAACAGCCCGCTCACCGGAAGGCAAACTCAGATTGCTTTACGAATGTAATCCAATGGCCTTCATCATTGAACAGGCAGGAGGTAAGGCTTCTACCGGTTTCGAACGTATTCTCGACATTCAGCCAACAGAAGTACACCAGCGTGTTCCCATCTTTGTGGGCTCAACAAAAATGGTAGAACTGGCCGAACAAATGATGCTGCAATACACATACAGCCCCTTTTCCAAAGCAGAAAGCGCAGATGCCAAGCTGGCGAATCTTGGCATCATAGGCGGAGTAGACTAAGTCTGTTCATCACGTCATTTAATGCTTAAAGCATAAAACGCCCCAGATACTGGCTGTCTGATTGACCACTTCGATCGGCAGCCAGAAAACCAATATAAATATCAACCTCTTTATTGTGCAACTTAACCTTGGGTGTCATTTTGAATTCGCCCGCCTGCCGGTAAGCACCGTCGAAAATTCTCTTATCTATCACTCCTGAAACTGCATCATACACTAAAAGCATGAGCTGATCGCCTCTGTGTTGCCATCCCGAATTTGATTGGTCCCAGCTGATGCTCACTTCTTTACCAGCTCCGATTTCAACCTGAGGATTTTCAGCTGGTGCAAGTATACCGCCGCTGATCTTCACGAGCTGTGGGTCAATAAAAAAACCTTCTGCATTTTCTTGAATCACTTCTTTCATCGTGTAAGAGATTGCACCTCTGAAGCCACCTGTTTTGGTATAATGACCAGCGAAGCCAACCTTCAGCACATCTATAAAAGGTGAAAGGTAAGTGCGAACCATTTTAAACTTAGCCTGGCTCAACAATTCCTTTGGCGTGAACTTCGTCCTCGGCCTGCGCTTTGCGCGGATGTAGTAGTCCTCACCAGTTTGATAGCCCTCAACAGGGCCAATTTTTCCCGAAAATCCATTTAGGATTCCATTTTTTAGTTTTCCCATAATATTGTTTTTTATTGAAGATAATCATAATGAGTCACTTATGCAAAACTTATAAGAATATTACACAAAATTCACACAGTCCTTGCCCAGTTCATGACTGGGTAACCACTGGGTGAGCACTGGGTAAGCACTGGGTTAGCACTGGGTAAGCATACCAGAAATATGATCGGGAAATTCCCTTTTATAAGGAGTTGGTTGATGACCAGCCGGGGGCATAATCATCACATTTATGCAATCTTTAGGGTCGTTATTTGTGAGCCGAATATCTTTTGGGTATATTTGTAACAAATAAATTACTAATTGCCTATCGAAAAAAACCTACCTAATCAAATCAATCATTTATGAGAAAATACGTTTTAGGATTGTCAGGTTTATTTATTCTAGTTTCTTCATTACTATTTACGGCTTACAAGGGCAGCAACCGCAGTGATGAAAACAAATTCAACACTAAAGCCATGCCGCTTGAAAAAGCCTATGAAAGCTATGCGAAGCATGTATATGATGCCGCACACCTCCAGCAGGCCGGACTAGCGTTTCCAGTATTTGAAAAGGCCTTAACGGGTTATTACAATCTGGGTAAAGATGCGAAGGCTGCACACAATTCATTGCTTACTATTGCCGACTTTGACCAGCTGAGTACCAAAAAGCGTTTATATGTGATCGACCTGGAAAAAGATAGTATTGTGCTCAATACCTGGGTTGCCCACGGGCAGCGTAGTGGGGAAGATAATGCTGTAAAATTCTCCAATCAAAATGATTCTTTTAGCAGCAGTATTGGTTTTTACCTTACCGGAGAACAATATGTAGGTAAACATGGTCGCTCGTTGCGGTTGGAAGGTATGGATCCGGGGTTTAACGACAATGCACGTTTGCGTTCAATTGTCATCCACGGTGCGGATTATGTGAGTGAAGGAACCATTGCCGCGCTTGGCCGCCTGGGTCGTAGTCAGGGCTGCCCGGCGGTGTCGCCAGAGCTTTCTGATCAGCTCATTAACACGCTTGGATCAGGAAGTGTGCTTTTCATCAATAAATCTGATCAGCAATATCACTCCAGCTATTTAAATGAAAAGGAGGCTGCAGTTTACGCGAACCTCCCTGAACATGTTAGTGATTATACTTATGCTTCAGCTACTGTGGATTAAGCCTGTTAAAGGCGTCCTAAATAGGTGAAAAGCACAGCATCAAGTCCATAAATATCTCTTGCGAACCTGAGCTTTCCTGTTCCTGCATCCATCCAGCAGGTTTGATAGCTCAGGTACACAGGGACTTTTTTATCCAGTGAGAGATTTTCTGCTTTTGGTGTTTTACTAGCCATCTCTGTTTTAATTTTTTCAAATTTGCTTCCAGTACCAAATAATGCCTGCGCCAGTTCTAGTGGTTTTTCCACCCGCACGCATCCGTGGCTCACCGCCCGAACCGGTAGTGAAAAAGCGGCTTTCGCGGGAGTATCGTGCAGATAAACGCTGCTCTGGTTATCAAAAAGAAACTTGATTTTACCCAAGGAGTTATCATCTCCCGGACGTTGTTTAAAGGTATAAGTTTTTCCTACTCCGGCAGCCGACCAGTCGATTGTTTCCGGATCATCAACTTTTTTTCCATTATAAAACACATCGATATTATTGTTAGCAAGGTAGTAGCGGTCTTTTGCAGCCTGTACGCTTATCTCGTTTGTAGCGATGCTTTCGGGTATATTCCAAACCGGGTTTACCTGAACACTGTGGATTTCACTGCTCAGCTGTGGGGTTTCGCGGTTAAATGGCCTGTCTTTTTTCAGGTCATTTTCATCATATTCAGTGAGGGCAACAGCGGCGTTATCATTACGACCTTCACCTACACAAACCTTCATCGCAAGCTCAACACGGTTCTGGTTGATCACCTGAAGAGAAAAATCAGGTATGTTCACAAATACATATTTATCCTGTGTGGGTCTGTTTTTCCAGCGCATGCGTTCCAGGTTTACTTTGAGGATGCGCGCTGTTTCTTCTGCCGACAATCCCGGGGCGGTCTGCTTATCTGCTAAGGCAGCCTGCATCAATAAATAAGCCTTATCTTTGGGTTGTATGCTATCCAGAAAAGCGTCCAGGTCTTTAGTTTCAAATACTTTTGTAAAGCTCACTGAATCTGGTCTTTTTGTTGAGGTATAATATTGTGCATAAATGCGTCGTGGGGAGATGACACCAAACTGCATAGCATTTGCATAATCTGTAAGGCTTGAAGCAGCAGCGATTTCCAGTCCCACCAATGCAGCATAAGCTTCGTCTACATTTTTAACTGATTCCTTATCGTAGATTTTACTAATGAAGCCATTTAGTTTTTCCAGTCTGAACATTTCCATGGGCAGACCGTGGGCCGATACCCCGGCAATACGGAGTGCGGCTTTTTTGATGCTGCTGTCAGCCAGGAACTTCATGGTTAAAACCGGTTCATAATCTTTGGCAGCATATAGCGCTGCGGTGAAATCCGGATTGCGTAAGCTTTTGTCTGCTGTGATAGCGGCTTTCAGCTTTTCTGCAAAAACCTCCGCATCAATTTCTTTAAAAACTTTATTTCCGCTTTCTTTTGCCACCAGGGCACCAATATCCGAACGACTTCTTTTACAACCTTCAAACATGAACAGTAGTGCAGAAAGTACAATCAAAAATAATCCGGCTATAACCGGACTCGGGAATCTCTTCATTATCATACCCCTATAAATACAAAAAGCGGCAAATTGTTTTGAGGAATCGATCCGGGCGGATGTAGGGATCCGGCAGATTACGCCAGCTCGTCATCCCAGATTTGCTTCATCCGGGTATGGGTAATCCTCCATGTAAATTAAATAAATATATAATCTATGGTTTTGGTAGATTAAATTTAATTTTCTATGTTTGCTTCATCATGAACAAAGCATTACCACCACTGCTAAAAGCATTTAAGTTATTTGATTACAGGATCTTGAATCATCTTATCTCTTCCCCGAAATTCATTCCCTGTTGTAGGTAGCCATAATTCCAGATCAAGATATTTTTCAACCATTTCTATCTCAATTTAAACATATGTGTTAAAACACCTCATAAAATAACCGGCAAGGAAGCCTTGCCGGTTGCTCAGGAATATCAACTCTGTAACGCCAATCACGCGTTGATATCCTCCAGTTTTCAGCCAATGAACCGAATCATTAACATAAAACCCAGTTAAATATGGACATATTTCTCCATAAGAAAAAGTATTTTATACAGTCGAGCCTTGTTTTTCTTCTTCTGCTTATTACCGCAGGTGCATCTGCCCAGGTAGAACCGCCGCCAATAATCAATTCCAACCTCCAGGGGATCGTTAAGGATTCTTTAACCAGGCAACCCCTTCCGGGTGTGGTGGTACGGATTAAAGGCGTTACGCACTCAGTATCCACAGATGGAGATGGAAAGTTTGTATTTGTTACCGGACAAAAGCTTCCCTATACCTTAATTTTAAGCTACATCGGTTATCAAACCAAAGAAATTGTGGTAAACCAGAGTCCGGTGACCATTATGCTTAGGGAAACCAGTAGTCAGTTAAACGACGTGGTGGTGGTTGGATATGGCACGCAGACCCGAAAATCATTAACCGGTTCTGTCTCCACCATCGCAGTTGATGAAGTGAGAAATAAACCCACCGCAACTTTTGCAGAACAGCTACAGGGTAAGGCACCCGGATTACAGGTAAGTACATCCACCGGTATTCCGGGTGATGGAATGTTTATCCGAATCAGGGGAACAACTTCTATCAATGCCAGTAACGATCCGCTTTATGTGATAGACGGCGTTTATGTCAATAACAGTTCCCTTCAACGCATTACTACCCAGGGACAAGCCAATAATCCGCTATCCGACATCAATCCGGAGGACATTGAGAATGTAACGGTACTTAAAGATGCTGATGCCACGGCAATTTATGGTGCGCGGGCGGCAAACGGCGTAATTGTGATTACCACCAAACGTGGTAAATATAACACCGGACCGAAAGTAAGCCTGAATACCTATGTAGGTTTCGCTAAAAATCCTAAGCTGTGGGAGCTGGTAACAGGACCTCAGCATGCAGAGCTGATCAATGAATTCTACCGGAATTCGAATGCTGATGCCATTGCAGCGGCAGCCGCTACCGGTACAGCACCGGTTACCACCTATCGCTTTCAGCCTTTCAGGGCATTGACAGATAACCCTGGTGCTTCACCAGCACCCCGGGGCTTGCCTCAGGATCAAAATACATACGACCGTTTAAGCAAAGCCTTCCGCACCGGATTTCTGCAGAATTATGATGCATCGGTATCAGGTGGAAATGATAAAACCACTTATTACATCGGTGGGGGCCTCAATAAGCAGGAGGCAACACTCAAAACGAACGACTTTCGCCGTGGCAGTTTTAAAATCAATCTGGATCAGAAAATCGGAGACCGCATTACCATTGGTACAAGCAATATCATTAGCCAAACCTACCGCACCAATGCCCGGGTAGGGGATGGTCCTCAGGGCGGTATTCTCCAGTCGGCGCTGCACACACCAACTTACCTGCCCGAAGTAAATGCCGACGGCACACCAGGAAAATGGGCAGGATTTGATAACCTCGACATTCTGCTGGCGAATACCAATATGAACAGTACCAGTAACCGCTTAATCAGCAATGTATATGGTGAGGTGAAGATTTTTAAAGGCCTGACATTCAAAACCAGCTGGAGTGTGGATTATAACCAGTATAACGAATATCAGTACTGGAACAGCCTCACTAACCTGGGCATTGCCAATAAAAACCTGGGTTCGAACAGTGTAAGCAATAATACCATCTGGACAAACGAGCAGACTTTAAATTATAATCATACGTTTGGAAAGCATGCTTTTGGTGCTTTAATCGGTAACTCGCTGCAAGGTTCGGTAACCAATCAGGTACTGGCCACCGGAACGAATTACCCTAACGATTCATTCCAGCAGATTGCGTCTGCCGCAACCACTACCTCTTCCGCTCAGGAATCAAAATATAAGCTTTCTTCATTCTTTGCCCGGCTAAACTACAACTACAATGGCAAGTACTATGCGGTGTTTAGTATCCGTGGCGATGGCTCATCCCGTTTCGGTACCAACCATCAATGGGGCTATTTCCCATCGGGCGGTTTGGCCTGGAGGGTTAAAGGAGAAAACTTCCTGAAAGATGTAACCTTTATTAGCGACTTAAAACTTCGTGGAAGCATTGGTATCACGGGAAATCAGAACGGCATTAATGATTTTGCTTCGCGTGGCCTTTGGGGTGCCGGTGCAAACTACCTGAATAATCCCGGAACTACCCCTTCACAGCTTGCTAATCCTGACTTAAAATGGGAAAGTACGCGTCAAACGAATATCGGACTTGATTTAAGCCTGTTTAAAGACCGCCTGACCATTAGCGGAGATGTTTACGAAAAATACACCAGTAATCTTTTGCTCAATCTTCCGCTGGCATCCAGCAAAGGCTTCTCCTCAATCTTAACGAACGCCGGGGAAATGAGCAACAAAGGGCTTGAGCTGAACATCAGCAGCACCAATATCGACAGTAAACTGAAGTGGAATACCAACTTCAACATCTCCAGAAACATTAACAAAATTGAGAAGCTGCCAACACCTGTGGTAGCTGCCTATGCTGCCCAGAGAATGGTTCAAGGTTTGTCGATGTATACTTTCTTTGTTTATAACCAGCTTTATGTCGATCCGCAAACCGGTAATTCGGTTTATGAAGATGCTGATAAAAACGGCGTGATCAATTCGAACGACCTGGTGCCTGCAGGGAATGCGTTGCCAAAGTTTAGCGGCGGGATCACCAACAACTTCAGCTATCAGGGATTCGATTTGTCGGTGTTTTTCAATTTCGTGTACGGAAATAAAGTGTATAACAACAACAATTATTTTCTGGAAGGTGGGGGTACCCGAGATGCCAACAGGGCAATGGATATTTATCAGCTGAGCCGGTGGCAGAAGCCTGGCGACATAACTGATCTGCCACGTCTTACTGCCTATGGCCAGAACTATACGTTAAGCCCGACCAGCAGAAATATTGAAGATGGTTCTTTCATCCGCTTAAGCAACATCACAGTGGGCTACAACCTGCCCAAAGCTTTTATCAAAAAAGCCCGGATGTCGGCGGTAAGGGTTTATGCCAGCGGCTCGAACCTGGCTTTATGGACAAAATATAAAGGTCCGGATCCGGAGATCAATGTTTCATCGTCGGCCACTGTTCTGGGCTATGATTTAGGCACGCCTCCAATGCCTAGAACTTTTCAGTTGGGCGCAAATATCACCTTTTAATTCCTAAGCAATTACAAAATGAAAAAGATTATATACCTCTTCGCTTCCGTTCTGCTGCTTTCATCCTGCAAAAAATTCCTCGAAACACAGCCACAATTACAGGTTGACCAGGAGCAGGCCATTATCAATGCCGGCACAGCATCAACAGCGGCAAACGGGCTTTTTAACCTCCTGGCCAGTAACAGCTATTACGGCTCCAACTTCCCGGCACTGTCATATCTGTCGGCAGGAGATATTCAGTGGTCCGGATCTCAATCTGACCCTAATGAAATTACCAAGCACCTCACTTCGGCCACCAATGGCTATGTGCAGTCGGCATGGACCGCGATTTATAAAACGATATCACAGGCCAATCACATTATCGATAAAGTTCCGGGTGTGGGCGATCCCTTGTTAACGAACACATTAAAAAACCAGTATCTGGGTGAAGCTTACTTTGTGCGGGCCCTGGCCTATTTCGATCTGGCCAGAGGATGGGGTGGTGTTCAGCTTATCCTAAAACCCACCAATGCTTCTACAGACAATTCAGATATTCCACGCAGTAGCCTCGCAGATACTTATGCCCAGGTATTGAAGGACCTTAATGCAGCTGAAGGGCTTGTTCCTGTTGCGGTAAACAGAAACCGGGTAAGCTTAAAAACCGTTCAGGCACTTAAAGCCAGATTTTACCTGTACCAGAAAAATTGGGCGCTTGCAGAGCAATTTGCCACTTCGGTGATTGGCGATAATTCAAATTATGCCCTGGTAACGCCATATAGTGCTTTTTTTGCCAACAGTGCCGTTACCACGAGCGAATCCGTTCTGGAGCTGGCCTACACGACTTCTAATACCAACGGACATAGCAACTGGTGGCTGCCACCAGCTTTAGGTGGCAGAAGAGAATGGTCTCCTAACGATGCATTGGTTGCTTTATTGAACAACCCGGCCATAGGAGGCAATCGCAGTGCGTTGATTGCACAAACAGCCGCTCCTGGGAATTTATGGTATGGAAAACTTTACTACCGTACCCCTTTAGGTACCGACCCGGCTTATGTGATCCGCATTTCAGAACTTTACCTGATCCGTGCAGAGGCCAGGGCCTATCAAGGTAACCTTACAGGTACAAACAGCGCCATCAGCGATTTAAATGCCGTAAGGGCGAGGGCTGCTGTTACCGCCAGCACGGCCGCTACACAGGCAGATATCCTGCTGGCCATTGAAAAAGAACGCCAGGTGGAGTTTCCGTTTGAAGCCGACCGCTGGTTTAATCTGGTGCGGACTGACAGGGCACAAACGCTTTTAGGCCTGCCCGACAAACACCTGTATCTGTTCCCTATACCCTATAACGAAACCCTGGTTGACCCGCAGCTTGCCGGTTCGAACCGTAATCCCGGATATTAATCATGAAAAAATTAATTACACTACTATTCGCAGTACTTGCAATTAATCCAGTTGTTTTTGGGCAGCGTTCTCCAATAACGGTGAAGCAATCCGTTACCCGGCATGGTCCGGAAAAGGGAAGTCTTTTGATTATTGGAGGTAACGTAGGCAGTCAGCGCGACATATGGGATAAATTTACAGCGCTTGCCGGCGGAAAGGAAAAAGCGGTTGTAGTGGTGGTGACCACTGCCGGCGGGGATTCTGCGGCTTACGATCAAAAAGGGGTAGAGGAAGTAAAGCGCCAGACCGGGATCAGGAATGTTACCCTGTTTCATACCAATGACCTGAAAGAGGCAAACAGCGAAAAGTTTATTGCACCACTCCAGAAAGCTACAGCAGTTTATTTCCAGGGGGGCAGGCAATGGCGGATTGCCGATTCTTACCTCAACACCTTGAGCCATCAGGCATTTATTGATGTGTTGAACAGGGGAGGTGTAATCGCCGGAAGTTCGGCGGGCGCATCTATTCTCGGTTCTTTCCTGTGGCGTGGCGACACGAAGGGTGCTCAGCTTTTGGTGGGCGATCATACACAAGGACTTGGCTTCCTTAAGTTTTCGGCAATCGATCAGCATTTGCTGGTTCGTAACCGCCAGTTTGATCTGGTGAATTTTATTCGAAGCGCACCTGACTTTATTGGGATCGGGCTTGATGAGGCCACTGCGGTGCTTGTGCAAGGCGATAGCCTTCAGGTTTTAGGACGTTCGGTAGCCGCAATATATGATTATCAAACCATCATCAGCAGCGAAAACAAGCATGTGGTTAATGGAAGCGAGGACTTTACCGCTTCCAGCGGGCCCTTCTTTTTTCTGCGCGCCGGACAAAAATATGATTTATCCAAAAGGCAGGTGGTTAAAGAGAAACGGGTTACCACTGCCGCTGCGGGCAAACCCTAAAAACCGATAAACAGACATTCATATTTTTTTGATAAAATGGCGATGAATAACAATAGTATAAGCAACGAAAGTGGATGGACCGTTACTGAAAAGGGATTTTTCAGGTTCTTTTTTATCTACTTCATTCTTCAGTCCCTTCCATTAAGTGTCGATTTTTTCCATATCGTTTTTGGTTTCAACTGGTTCCATATCCGTTATGGAGATATTTTTAACATCAGCCGGCTATCGGCGAAATTTATTCCGGGGGCAGATAGTTTTTTAAACTGGATCATCCTTGCCATATTTTCAGCTGCAGGTGCTTTTTTATGGTCGAAACAGAAAAAAGAAAACTACAACTATAATGAACTTTATTACTGGCTAAGGGCAATTGTCCGCTACAGGCTCGCTATCGGAATTATTGGTTATGGTTTCCTGAAATTCTTTCCAATGCAGGCGCCCTTTCCGTCAATCAGCAATCTGAACACGGCCTATGGAGATTTCTCTGAATGGAAAATTTTTTCCATGAGCCTGGGGATTGTTCCGGGTTACGAATCTTTTTTAGGAGGCGTGGAAATTGTAGCGGGCTTACTCCTGCTTTTCCGTAAAACCGCTTCTATCGGGGCCATCATCATTTTGATTTTTACCGGTAACGTGTTCATCTCCAATCTGGGCTATGGTGGTGGGGAATATGTTTACGCTTCTTACCTCATCAGCTTTGCGGTTTTTGTGTTGTGGTTCGATGCACAACGAATTTATCGCCTCATTTCTCTGGAGCTTCCTACTCAACCGAATTTATATCAACCGGCGTTCAGGCCTGCAATGAAGTCATTGCGCCTGGTGGCAAAGGCATTTGTCCTGATTTTCTTTGTGTTCTTCTACGGTCTGAAAACCTATTTTGGCCTGCGTAGAGATCCTTATCAGTTTCCCCGTAAAGCGGGACTGGCCAGGGCGGCCGGTATTTACGATGTAACTGATTTTAAGCTGAATGGAAAAGTCATTCCATATGACCCGTCGAATACTTCGCGCTGGCAGGATGTAGTTTTCGAAAAGTGGGCAACGATCAGTATCCGTTCCCCGCGTACTGTAATTACCGATTCTGCCAATTATGAGCAAATTCTTTCGGATGATAAAAGCCGGAACTACGAGCTGGCAGGTTCTGGCGGAAGGCACTATTACGCTTATACCTTGGATACCCTCAAAAATCAACTTTTGCTTGAAAATAAAAACAGCCATTATCTGCAGGAGAAGCTACGCTTTAATTTCAGCAGGCCAGACACGGCAACCATTATTTTATCCGGACAAAACGAAATCGGAGATTCAATAGCGGTAACATTAGTCAGACTTCATAAAAAATATCCGGTTAAACTTGGGCGAAGAAAAACCCTGAAACTTTAACCACAACGCAAAAAAAAATAATATGTCTGAGGATATACAACAAAATACAGCCACAGCAACCCAGGTGAAGCTGGCTCCTTCGGGACCATGGTCAGGGCCAAAACGTTTTGGCTTCAGGGTGCTTTTCATTTTTATGCTGGCCATGTGCATTCCATTTTCATCTAACTGGTATAAAAATCTTTTTACCTTAGACTGGACGCGGCCGCATTACCGCGATCTTTATGATATTGCACGTTTTCAGCCGGCTTTCGTTTCCTTATTCAGTGGTAAACGAAACCGTGATATTACGGATGCTACAGGAGCAAATGATCATGAGGCTAAGAAAAAGAAAACCGGTCAGAAGGGTGAGCCTGCAGAATTGAAAAAAGAAAAATCTGCTAACCAGAGTGCTACGGGAATGCCACCGAAAAGCGGATTTCTAATAGACTATATTGATTGGGGTATAGCTTTGCTTATTGGATTAATCGGTGCCCTGATCTGGTCGGCATTTGACCGGAGATCAAAATCCTATCCCATACTATACTACTGGATCAGGGTTGTAGTGCGCTACCGTGCAGGGATCGGCATCATCGGTTTTGGTTTTACCAAGCTGTTTCCAACGCAGATGCCTTTTCCCTCACTGGGACTTTTAAATACCAATTTTGGAGATTTCACTGCCCAGAAAATTTACTGGCTTTCGGTAGGTATTGTTCCATGGTATCAGGTTTTTGGAGGCGTTGTGGAGATTTTGGCGGGTACACTGCTTCTCTTCCGGAAAACCACCACCTTTGGTGCCATACTGCTGATTGCAGCACTCGGAGATATCACTTTTGTAAATTATGCTTACGATGGTGGTGTACATGTATATGCATTTTATTTCGTTGTACTCGGGCTATTCCTCGCAGCCGACGATTTTCCTAAACTTTATAACCTGCTGATTTTAGAGAGGTACACGGTTCCCTTCAGGATTTACCCGGATTTCAGGAAGCCACTATTGAAGTACACCAGAATTGGATTGAAGGTACTTACCTTTGTTATCTTTTTTGGGATAATGACTTACACCGAGATCATCAATTTTAAATATGATCCATATAAACAACCTGCAACTGCAGGCGTCAGGAATCTTCGTGGAAACTACCGTGTAAGCGAATTCAAAATTAATGGCGTGGATATTCCTTACAACCCGCTCGACTCGACGCGATGGCAGGAAGCCACTTTTGAAAACTGGAGTACCCTGACTTTTAGGGTCAACCGCCCTGTACTAGTCGACCCCTCTAACGGTGGGGGGAGCCCGATGCGTGATATTCAGCGTACTTTTGAAATTAGCGGGGTTGCAGGTGGACAACGGGCTTTCCACTATTATGCTGACACGCTGGATAAGGTACTATACCTGCAGGATAAGAATGTGATGGCGCTGCGAAATGTAAAAACGGCAGATACTTCAGGGATTAAGGATAGTTCTTCTGTAAACTGGATCAGCCAGAGCGCCTGGAAGAACATTGGTGATGAGAATAAAATGATCGATCGATGGGCATGGTCTACCCGGCGCGACAGGGAATTTGCAGAAAAGCCACGGGATTTGAAAAGAAACCGGATGGTGTTAAAATATCAGACTACAGATGGTTCGAGCATAATCCTTTATGGAAAAAATGAAAACAGCGATTCTATTTATGTGGTGTTAAACCGCTATGAAAGAAAATATGTGCTGCCGAAAAGCAGTTTAAACGCAGGGAAATACTAAGAGATGAGAAAAGTAATGATCATGTCCTGTTTTGTATCGCTGGCGATGTGTTGTGCCGTCAACGAAAGTTCAGTTGCGCAGTTCCGCTATGCTACGCCAGCGGATAGTTTGAAGCGGATGCTAAAGTTTGGCTTCGGCCGCACAGCAGGAAAAGCTGAAATCGCTGCCTGGGATATCGACGTGAGACCAGACGGCAAGGGCTTGCCGGCAGGGAAGGGCGATGTAAAAACAGGACGGCTCATTTTCGTTAAAAAATGTGCACTATGCCATGGCTCCGGGGGCAAGGAAACTCCGGGAGTCAAGCTGTTGGGCGGAGCACTGGTAAGTGATTCCCTAAGTAGCGGCAGGGAAAAAACCATCGGCAACTATTGGCCATATGCCACAACCCTTTTCGACTACATCCGGCGGGCCATGCCTTACAATCTTCCAGGCTCACTGAGCAATGATGAGGTTTACGCTTTAAGTGCTTACCTGTTGCACGCCAACAAAATTATCGGGCAAACGGTGGTATTGGATGCCGTCAACCTCCCTAAAATTGTCATGCCTGCCAGAAAAATGTTTGTGATGGATAATAGAACCGGCGGAAAGGAGATCAGGTAAATGGCAGGAAAGGAAAAGATAAAACAGCAAACAGGGAAGATCAGCAGAAGGACTTTACTTGGGGGGGTGCTCGCTGTTGCGGTATTGCCGGTGGGCGACTTGCTGGCATTCGAAGATTCAAAAGCGCGAAGGGCCGGGCTTGCCGATGATCCGACCAAAGTACCCGGCCCCGGGCCAGGTACCCTTGGAAAACGATCGCCTTTTGAAAACCCGGTTAAGAAGCCTTCAGATATATCTTCACGCACACCATTGCAGGATTTGCACAGTACCATTACGCCCGCCGATTTGCATTTTGAACGCCACCATGCCGGTGTTCCGACAATTGATCCGGCAAAACACGAGTTGCTGATACATGGCCTGGTTGGTACGGCAATGAAATTTACGCTGGCTGATTTGAAAAAATTCCCATCGGTTACCCGGACCTGTTTTATTGAGTGTGCCGGAAATTTCAGGACGGGAAAAGAAGAAATGACGCCTCAGGATATCCTTGGACTTACCAGTCAGAGTGAGTGGACCGGGGTAATGTTGTCGGTGCTGTTTAATGAAGTCGGAATCGATCCGCAGGCGAAGTGGTTTCTGGCTGAGGGTTCGGATGCAGCAGTGATGACCCGAACCATACCGCTTGCAAAAGCATGGGATGATGCGATGATTGTATACGCGCAAAATGGAGAGGCCATCCGGCCGGAGCAAGGTTATCCCATGCGTTTATTACTCCCCGGATTTGAAGGCAATATGAATATCAAGTGGCTGCGCAGACTTAAACTTTCTGAGGAACCATACATGACCAGAGAGGAAACTTCAAAATATACATATCCGGTAAAGGATAAAATAAGAATGTTTAGCTTTGAGCTGGATGCTCGTTCCATCATCACTTATCCGTCGTACCCGGCAAGAGTTGCCAGGGGTTACGTGCAGATCCGTGGGATTGCGTGGAGCGGCAGGGGGAAGATAGACCAGGTGGAGGTAAGCACCGATAAGGGAGAAAGCTGGCAGAAAGCCGTGCTCCAGGAACCGGTTTTGAGCAAGGCCCATACTTATTTCCGGTTCGACTGGAACTGGAATGGTGAGGCTACGGAAATACTGAGCCGCGTGACCGATGAAACAGGATACCTTCAGCCCACTTTGAAACAGTTAATTGAGGCCAGGGGACCAAATATTGGTGGCTATCATATGAATCCGGTTACGGCCTGGCAAATTAAACAAGACGGTTCGGTATTATTTAAGCCCGAATCTTTAAAATAAAGCAGATGAAACTCGAAAAGCGTGATTATGATGCGGTCGTGGTGGGATCGGGACCGAATGGCCTTGCGGCGGCAATTTTAATGCAGCAGCAAGGCTTGTCGGTACTGATTATAGAGGGTAAAGATGATATCGGTGGTGGGCTTGCCTCAAGGGAACTCACGCTGCCTGGTTTCACGCATGATGTGTGCTCAGCTATTCATCCGATGGCGCTGGCTTCTCCTTTTTTCAAAACGCTGCCCCTTGCTGAACATGGTTTGCAGTATATCCATCCGCCGCGTTCTGCAGCACATCCGTTCGACGATGGAAGTGTGGCCGTACTTGATCAGTCAATAGCCGCCACAGCTGAGTACCTCGGGGTAGATGCTGCAGAATACACCAGACTGATGCAATCACTCAGCCATACCTGGCCACTGATTGATAAAGATGCCCTTGGACCCCTGCATTTCCCGGAGCATCCGCTGGAGATGGCAGGTTTTGGATTAAAGGGACTGACCAGCGCCAGCCATTTCGTGAAGCGGTTTAAAGGTAAACATGCCCGCGGGCTTTTTGGCGGGATGGCAGCACATTCCATTCAGCCATTAAACAATCTGAGTACTACAGCCATTGGTCTGGTGTTAATGACTACAGGTCATTTACAGGGCTGGCCCATTCCAAAGGGTGGGTCGGTTGCTATCGCCAATGCGCTGGCAGGTTATTTTAAGTCGATTGGCGGTAAAATTGAAACCGGAACATATATTTCTTCGCTCGCCCAGTTGCCTGGTTCACATGTTGTGTTATTTGATATCACCCCTAAGCAGTTGTTAAAAATTGCCGGACACGAATTTTCTTCAGTTTACAAATGGCAGCTGGAACGCTACAGGTATGGAATGGGTGTATTCAAAATCGACTGGGCACTGGATGGACCTATACCATTTACCGCCGAAGCATGCCGGCAGGCCGGCACTTTACACCTGGGTAATACTTTTGAGGAAATTGCCCAGGGTGAATGGCAAACCAGCCGGGGAAGGCAGTCTGAAAAACCTTTTGTGCTACTGGCACAGCAAAGTCTTTTTGATGCCTCACGGGCTCCGGAGGGCAAGCAAACAGGCTGGGCTTATTGCCATGTTCCCAATGGTTCAACGCAGGATATGACAAATGCAATTGAGGCACAGGTAGAGCGGTTTGCACCAGGATTCAGGGACAGAATTATCGGGCGCCATACCTTTAATACCAATCAACTCGAAACGTATAACCCCAATTATGTTGGTGGCGACATCAACGGCGGGATACTGGATATCGGTCAGCTCTTTACCCGTCCGGCATTGCGCTTATCGCCCTATAAAACTTCCAAAAAAGGATTGTACCTCTGCTCATCCTCAACGCCTCCGGGTGGTGGCGTGCATGGAATGTGCGGGTACCATGCAGCTAAAGCTGCCTTAAAAGATATTTTTAACATTAAAATCAGATAAAAACAAATCACATGTCAACAGAGAACACTGCTATAGACCAATCAGCGGCACTTACAGATTCGGGGATTGTACCAGATAAGAAAACCTTTTTTCAGTCCATTACCGAAGACTGGTGGGCGGTTATTCTTGGCTTTATCATTATCGGGGTAGTACTTTATTTAACCCAAAACGGAACCACTATCAGCTTGCCTGCCTACAAATGGAGTAGCCAGACCGATCTTTTCGAAAAAATCCTTTCACCGGCAAATTTGCTCCTTATATTGGAAACAGGTGTTATTTTTCTGGTGCTGGCGGGCTTTGCGATATTTCTTTCAGGAGGAAATGTGTTACGCTTTTCTGCAGGTTTTCTGTTGATTTACCTGTTGGCCACTGTTTCCTTCATCATTGGAGGAAACAAAAATGTAGGCTACTATGGTTTGGAATACGTGGTTTTTGCCCTGCTTATTGGTATTGTGCTGGGTAACCTGATTTCCTTACCAGCGTGGCTGAAAGAAGCCGTGCGGTCAGAGTTTTACATCAAAACCGGATTGGTAATCCTGGGAACAACTATTCTTTCTGCAGATTTGATCAAAGCGGGCCTACCAGGCGTAATCCAGGCCGTAATTGTGGTCAGTGCAGTATGGTTCTTTTCGCTTTGGTTAAGCCGGAAACTGAAAGTCGACGATGAGTTCGGGATCATTCTGGCTTCGGCAGTTTCCATTTGCGGGGTTTCTGCTGCTATCGTAGCTGCCGGTGTAATTAACGGCGACAAGCGTAAGTTATCCTACGTGACTACACTGGTACTCATTATGGCCATTCCAATGATGGTGATCCTGCCCTGGGCGGTTAAATATTTTCATATTCCTGAAGTGATCGGCGGTGCCTGGTTAGGGGGGACTTTAGATACCACTGCTACTGTTACTGCAGCCGGAGATTTGGTTGGTCCGGTAGCAGTGAAAGCCGGTGTGATTGCCAAATTCTCGCAAAATGTATTTATCGGTGTTGCGGCTTTTTTTATTGCGATCTGGTGGGCCTATAAAAAACCGAAGAACAATGGAGTGCTTGCAGCATCCATCAAAGTAGAGCGCCCCGGGTTAAAGGTAGTTTGGGAGCGATTCCCAAAATTCGTTCTGGGTTTTATAGTCGCATCGCTCGTATTTTCTTTTTTGCTGTCAGTAGAAACAGCGAAGAGTGTGGCACCCACACTGAATGGCCTTCGAACCATCTGGTTTGCGATTGCCTTTATTTCTATAGGGATGGAAGCTAAGTTTTCGTCGCTGATAAAACTGCAGGGGGGTAAGCCGGCATTGACTTTTGTAGTTGCCCAGATTTTCAATATTTTCTGGACACTATTATGGGCTTACATTCTATTTGGAGGGTATTTGCTGCCTGTTCCGGATTTTAAGTAGCCGCACGCAGAAACTAAAAGAGCAGCTTTTAACCGAACTGCTCTTTCGCTTACTTCCCCTGCACCCACGATCCGCACATCAGCGCAAATTTATGCATATTCGAAATCCTGATCCGGCGATCCATAATCTGGGTGGCTGATTTCTTTTTAATCTTTTCAAAAAGCGCCCTGTAATAGATATAGGCCAGATATACACCCTTTCTGGATGATTTGGGCAACTGGAGAATACCTTCCAGCGAAGCATCAAAATCTTCGGTGATCTGCTGCTGGATCATCAGTTTCTCCTGTTCCGAAAATGCCGACAGGTTAACCCCTGGGAAGTAACTTCGGTTCAGTAAAAAGTAATCCGCTTTCAGATCCCGTAAAAAGTTTACTTTTTGAAAGGCGGCACCCAGTTTCATGGCTGGTTCTTTCAATTTTTGGTAGCTGGTTTCATCACCATTAACGAAAACATGCAGACACATTAATCCCACAACCTGAGCCGAGCCTAAAATATACTGTTCGTATTTTTCAGGCGTGTATTCCTCTTTTTGGAGATCCATCTCCATACTCTTCAGAAACAGGTTAATGAGCTCCATTTTGATATTGAACTTGTGCACAACCTGCTGGAAGGCATTTAATATTGGGTTTAAGCTGATCCGGAATTCAATTGCCTCCATGCAATCTCTCCTGAACTTCGCCAGTAACGATGGTTTATCATAATCATGAAAGCTGTCTACAATTTCATCCGCCAGGCGAACAAAACCATATATAGCATAAATGGGATCCCGGTAGGTTCTATCCAGCGTACGTATACCCAAAGAAAAGCTGGTACTATAATTTTTCGTTACTATCTCACTGCACTGTGCAGAAACCCTGTCAAAAATATTTTTCATAATGATAGACAAATTGTATTGATCATTTTGTCGAGCGAACGTAAACGCTATCTGTTTAAAATTTTATGTTTTTCGAAAACCTGTTCATGATGGAAATTTTCCAGTTTTTGCAGTAAGGTAATCAATTTAATTTTCTCATCGGGCGAAAGTGGTTCGGTAACACTGGCGGATGCCAAACGGATTTTATCCATGATTTTTTCCAGTTCCTCAGTTCCCTTGTGGCTGATCCGGATCACACTACTTCGCTTATCTATATTTGAAGGCTCCTGTTCAATCAGTCCTTTGTCGAACAGCCGTTTGATGATTAACGTACCCGCCGGCTTGTCGTGAATATTGTGCTTAATGAGGGCCGATTTGCTCATACTCCCTGCAGCAAGTAAACTAATCAGGTAAATAAATTCATCGGGAGTGGAAAAGTTACTTCCCGCTATTGCGTTACGGGCGTGATTTTTAGCATAACGGTAAAGGTGCACCAGCGAGGTGTTGATGACACTATCTGCCGATCGTCCACTGGCTTTACCCGTCCATTCAGGTGTGGCCGGTTCAGTTGCTGACTGATCGTTTGCCTGCCCGTTAAGCCACATATGGAAAGCATTAAGATTATCCTGTGGGTTTAAATCACTGGTTTCATAACGCTTTACCAGTACCAGTAGTTCATTCACAAGGTTATACATCATTTTGATCCGGCTAAATATAGGGCTGTATATTTATATACAATTATAATTAAATAAAGTTCATAAATACACCAAAATATCCACAAAAATCCTACAGCGGGTAAATGAAGAGGAATCTGATAAGCGGGTTCAAGGATCCGATCTTAAATAATTTTAGTATCATGTCTTTCTTTCCTAAAAATAATTTCTTTTATTTAGGCATGTCCCAACCCCTTCCATTTCAGGCAATGCTTGAAGCTGCGCCGATCCAGATTTTGAAGATGAGCGGCTTTCATGATCCTTCATCTGATTTTCCTCACCGGCATGAGTTTTACATGCTTTACTGGACAGTGAGCGGGAGTGGAGCGCATAGCATTGACTTCAGTCCCTTTGAAATGCGTCCGGGAAGGCTTTTCTTCCTGCATCAAAACCAGGTACATCAGGTAGCGCAGTATCCTGAAAATGGGTGGATGGTGCTTTTTAATATGATGTGTTTCCGGGAATTTCTAAAAATGAACCCCAAGCAGGAGCAGAATGGTTTGTTCGATAATTTCAATAACATCCCTTATGTTGATCTCGACGACCAGCTCATCATCACACTAAACAACATTGCCGCTTTGTTGGTGCAGGAACTTTCGACAGGTATCAATATGGATATCGCACAAAATTACCTGTCTATATTGCTGCTGCACGCCGGGCAAAAATATCTGGCGCAAAATAAATTTTCGATATCAGGCCTCGATACAGAGATTGTGCGTGGTTTGAAAGTTTTGATTGAAGCCAACTTCAGATCGAAACGAACCAGTTCCTTTTATGCAGCCGAACTGGGGCAATCGCCGAGAAAACTAAACGAGCTTACCTTCAGGACCATGGGGGTATCGGTGCAGGACATCATTAACCAACGGCTGCTGGCAGAAATTGAAGCCGCACTGGTGGGGAGTAATATCTCTGTGAAGCAGTTAGCTTACGATCTGGGCTTCACCGATCAGCCGCACCTGACTACCTTTTTTAAGAAACACCGGGCAGAAACACCGGTTGCCTTCAAAAACAGGTATTTGCCTCCGCACAATTATACAACTAAAGCAGCAAGTTCGTAAAAGTATTTTTCTTATCCGGCAGCGCATCTTTGCGACTCAATATTTCATGTTTAATCAAGCCGATGCCATGCCGAAGAAGAAAATTATATATGCCTTTATTTTAGCCCTGATGAGTACGATGTTTTTATCATCCGGACTGATCATTAACAGTCTCAATTCCTATCGTGGCAACAATTGGGCGTGGACGGCTTCTTTACGTTTTCTGCTTTCGGTACCAGTACTTTTTATTCTGGTGTGCGCAAGGGGCAAGTTCATGGGATTAATCAAGGCCATGAAGAAACTGCCTAAAACCTTTTTACTTTGGGGCAATCTGGGCTTCGGCGTTTATTATGCACTGCTATCTTATGCAATTGTCATGATTCCGGGATGGCTGGTTACTGCGGGATTTATGACCACCGTTTTAGCAGGGGTGTTGATTGCGCCGTTCATTTATGATGATCACCGGGCAACCATCTCTAAAAAAGCGATTATTCTTTCGGTTTTGCTGGTGATTGGTTTATTGGTAATGCAAATGGAAAGACTGAGTCACCTTGAAAACCTGGGGTTAGCCATTAATGGGATTTTGATGGCCATACTAGCTGCGTTCCTATGGCCTTTAGGTAACCGGAAGCTGATGCTAAAGCTTGAAAAAGAAAATATAACTCTTGATGCAACTCAAAGAATTCTGGGTATGACAATCGGTGCGTTGCCGATATTGATTTGTCTGGCAGTTTATGGTTTTTATACCTCGGGCTTTCCATCGGTAATGCAGCTGGAGACTTCATTTCTGGCGGTGCTACTGTCGGGAGTGGTAGGAAGTGTATTATTTTTCAAAGCCATGCAGATGGTTAGCAAAAATCAAATTGCGCTGTTAACGGTAGAAGCGATTCAGGTGGTCGGTGTATTATTCACCTTGCTGGGTGAAATGGTGATCAAGGGAACGGTGTGGCCAGGCTTCTACGGTAATCTGGGATTCCTGTTGATGGGTGTTGGACTTTGCAGTTACGGATTTCTCGCATTAAACAGCAAATACAACCCGGCGTAGTATTTTCCACCCGATGCTACTATGGGATTCAGGTCAATTTAGACTATATTTGTTATATCCTTATGCATGCTTACCGTTCATATTCTGATAACGAATTGGCTTTTCTGTTAACACAGAATGATGAACACGCTTTTACCGAAATTTACAACCGTTTTTATGGCTTGCTGTTTATCCATGCATCAAGGCGTTTGAATGACGATGAAGAAGCAAAGGATGTGGTGCAGCAATTATTTGAATCTCTGTGGCTCAAACGAAACCAGGTTGAACCCGACGGTAATTTATCGGCCTATCTGTATACATCGATCCGAAACCGCGTGCTGGATGTATTCTCTCATCAAAAGGTAGAAACCAAATATGTCGATTCACTTCAGCATTTCCTGGACCAGGATCACATACTTACCGATTACCGTGTAAGAGAAAAGCAAATGGCCGCCCTCATCGAACAGGAAATAGATGCCTTGCCTCCCAAAATGCGTGAAATATTTATACTAAGTCGCAAAGAAAATAAATCTCACAAAGAAATTGCCGCCTTACTCGGCCTTTCAGAGCTTACGGTTAAAACACAGGTGAAAAAAGCACTCCGAATTCTAAAATCCCGTTTAGGTGTGTTTGTTTATTTAGCTTTTTTGCTTAAAATTCACCATTAAATCACTCTTTTTTTCGTTTTCGCCAGTTATTCGCTCTTCTGCTCCGGTGGATTCAATTTTTTTACAAAAAAACTGAATTGCAGATACCCCCATGATGCAGGCTTTGCCGTATATACATTAATCAGCCAAACAAACTTTCTAGACAAATGGAAAATAATGCAAAAAAGCTTTTAGAAAAGTACCTTTCCGGTAACTGTACGCCCCAAGAACAGGCTATGGTTGAAGAGTGGTATCTCCGTTTGCCATTTGAAAGAAAAGCACCTGATCACGGGATAATTGAGGCAAGTAAAGAAGAGGTTTATCAACGCTTAAAGCTGACACCAAAGCCTGGGTTTATCATCCGTTTAAAGCACATTGCTGTAGCCGCCAGTATTCTGATTTGTATTACTGCAGGATTAATCTATTTTGTTGGCATCAACAATACCCTTACGCCTGTGGCTAAAACGCAATTGAAAGATGTACTTCCAGGCCGAAATAAAGCGATTCTTACCCTTGCTAATGGCCGGGTTGTTGATCTGGATCAGGCAAAAAATGGTGAAATTGCCAGTCAGCATGGTATCATTATCCGTAAATCTCAGAACGGACAGCTTGAGTACGAAATCCAGGAGGATGCAGCGGGGCTTGCTGGTTCAAATACGATATCTACCCCGCGGGGTGGTCAGTACCAGGTCAGTTTGCCTGATGGCACCAAAATCTGGCTTAATGCTGCCACTTCACTGAAGTATCCGTCTGCTTTTGCCAGTAATGAACGAGTGGTAGAACTCAATGGTGAAGCTTATTTTGAAGTAGCGAAAGATCAGAAACGCCCGTTTAGGGTAAAAACTGCACAGCAGACGGTCGAAGTATTGGGCACTCACTTTAATATTAATGCTTACCGGGATGAACCTTCAACCAAAACAACCCTACTCGAAGGATCGGTGAAAGTAAACCATACGGGGACTGAAGTGAGGTTAAATCCTGGAGATCAGGCGAGGCTGACATTGGCTAATAATGCGCTAACCACGATTCGCGACGTTGATGTAGAGCAGGAGACCGCATGGAAGAATGATGTATTCTCATTTAATGATGATGATTTGAAAACGGTAATGAGGCAAATTTCAAGATGGTATGATATAGACGTCGTGTATCAGGGTAAGATATCAAACGATCGGTATTTCGGCGAAATTCCAAGAAACAATAACCTTTCTGAAGTATTCAAAATATTAGAACTGAACCACGTTCATATTGATATTTCGGGAAAAACACTTACCGTTACCGGTAATTAAGTCATCGTTAACTACAGTAAATTAACTAAATAATCAACCAACCAATAACCTGAACTTTATGATGAAAAAACTACCAGAGCGTTAGCTTCACACCTAAAAACAAAAACCGAAAGCGCGGCAACGCTTCCGGTCAGAATTCGGAACAAGCAGCCTGTTTTAGACCCGGCTGCTTATTATTAACCTCATTTGATACAAAGGTATGAAATTAACTACCCTTTACAACCCCGTGTGCGAAACGCGGAGGGTAAAGACTAAACTATTAATGGTCATGAAGTTGACTGCAATTTTATTACTGGCCTGCGCGCTTCATTTGTCGGCAGCCAGCTTTTCCCAAACCGTAACGCTTTCCCGCAGAACCATTCCCCTTAAAAGCCTGTTTAAGGAGATAAAAAAGCAAACTGGTTACTTTTTTTTCTATAAAGGACAACTGCTTCAAGGCAAGCCCAGCGTTGATATTGAACTTAAGAAAGCCTCTTTAGTTGAGGCATTGGGCGCAGCGCTTCGCGATCAGGACCTCAGTTTCAATATCGTGAATAAGACCGTTGTCATCAGTCAGAAAGAAATAATGCCGGTAAGTATAAACAACCTGAAGATTGAAATAAAAGGTGTGGTCTCTGATAAGCTAAGCGGCGAAAGCCTTCCCGGAGTAAATATCTCTGTTAAAAACGGCGCCAGTTTAGGCATCACCAATGATAAAGGAGAATTTCGGATTAGCGTGGACGAGGGTGTTATGCTCGTTTTTAGCTATGTTGGATATGAGCTGTTTGAAACGAAGGTTAGCGGTACAAAGAACCTCAATATTAAGCTATCACCCAAATCTACGCAGATGAATGATGTGGTGGTTACAGGTTATCAAACCATTAAAAAGGATACTTACACCGGTAATGCCATAACCATTAAAGGCGATGACCTGAAGCGTAACAATCCGCAAAACCTGCTGAAAAGTATTCAGACTTTCGATCCATCCTTTAAGGTACTCGATAATAATTTGTTTGGGTCCGATCCTAACGCACTCCCTAAAATAAATGTGAGGGGAGCTACGGCATTACCTACCATTGAAGATACTGACAATATTCTGGATCGTAATAATCTATCCAGTAACTATAACCTGCCGGCATTTATGCTCGATGGTTTTGAAGTTACCTTACAAAAGGTAACAGACCTCGATATTAATCGCATTGAATCGGTAACGTTGTTAAAAGATGCAGCTGCTACTGCGGTTTATGGCTCGCGTGCAGCAAACGGGGTAATTGTAATTACGACTAAGGCGCCTGTGGCCGGCAAGCTTCAGCTATCGTACAATTATGAAATGAGTTTAAATGCTCCTGATTTGACCGACTATCACGTTTTAAATGCCAGGGATAAGCTGGCCTATGAAAAACTGGCGGGACTTTACGATTCCATGCAGAACACCGGATATTCGCCAGACCAGCTTGATGCCGAATACTTCAACCGTTTAAAAAATGTGGCCAGCGGTGTGGATACTTATTGGCTATCGCAGGCTTTACGCAATGCATACCGCCAGAAACATGCGATTTATGTGCAGGGTGGCGATCAGAAATTCAGATATGGGCTGGATCTACGTTATGAAACAACTCCCGGAGTAATGCTCGAATCAGACCGGAACCGCTATAGTGGCGGGATGAATTTTACGTATAATCCCACGTCTAAACTGCTGTTCAGAAACGAAGTTACGGTAACGCAGGTGGTTGGACATAATTCTCCTTATGGTGATTTTTCTACCTATGTAAGGATGAACCCCTATTATCCCATCAAAGATGCCAATGGAGACATTGTTCAGGAACTCGCCCGGTGGAAAGTAGATACGCATCAATCTGGCCCGGAGCAATACAAGCCCCGGTACATTTTTAATCCTCTGTTTGAAGGAACCCTCGCCAGTTTTGATAAAACGGCACAATTTGAATTGATAGATGCTTTCTCGGTAGACTGGAAGTTAAGTCCGAGTCTGAACTTCAAAAGTCAGGTGAGCATCAACAAAAGTCAAACCAGCAATGATAAATTCCTTTCGCCGCTGAGTAATGCTTTTTATGAATATGCTACGGATAAACTGAACAATAAAGGATCGTATACCTTGCTCGAAAGTGATTACCTGGCGATCGACAGTAAGGCAACTTTAGGTTACAACAAACAAATCGGCGATCAGTATCTGAATCTGGTCATCGGTGCGAATGTTGTGACTTCAAAAACGGACGATAAACTGGTTGAGGCGCAAGGCTTTTCGAACGACCGTTTTACAAATATCGGTTTCGCCAGAATTTATAAAGAGAATTCAGCACCTGGAGGTAATGTTACCGAAAAACGTTTGGCAGGAGCTTTCTTTTCCGGTAACTACTCGTTCAAAAATAAATATTTACTGGATGCATCTTTCAGGTATGAGGGCTCATCGGCTTTTGGTGCGAATAAACGCTTTGCACCTTTCTGGTCAACCGGCCTGGGCTGGAATATGCATAAAGAATCTTTTATGCAAAACCTCCCTTTCATTAGCCAGTTGCGCTTAAAAGGGAGTGCGGGTGTTGTAGGTTCTGTTTCGTTTCCAGCATACCTGTCCAGATCCCTATATCAGTATCAACCAGATAACTGGTACTCTACCGGTTTAGGTGCCCAGGTACTGGGGTATGGTAACAGCAATTTGCAGTGGCAAAAAACTACTACTTATGATGCAGGAATAGACCTGGGCTTTTTTAAAGACCGACTGGTGATTACCCCCCGTTATTATTATAAGCTAACAAAGGGTCTGATTACTGATATCGATCTGGCACCCTCAACCGGTTTCACTACTTATAAAGAAAATTTAGGCAATGTATCCAACACAGGTTACGAAATGTACCTTACTGCAAATGCTCTCAGGACAAACGATTTCAATATTAATATTACAGCAAACATTGTGCATCAGGAAAACAGGCTGGTAAGCCTTTCTAACTCACTGAAAACATTGAATCAGAAAATAGATGAGTACCAGACTGATCCGGATAAAAAAGCCCAGTCTACACCCCTGGTACGGTACAACGAGGGGCAGTCGATGAGTATGATTTATGCCGTACGCTCTCTGGGTATTGATCCTCAAACCGGAAAAGAAATTTTCCTGAAGAGAGATGGCTCGGTGACCTATAACTGGGACGTGAAAGATATTATGCCCATTGCAGATGGATCGCCAAAAGCAGAAGGGAATATCAATCCTAACATAACTTATAAAAGCTTCATGCTAAGCTTAAGCTTTTATTATCGCTTCGGTGGCTATAGTTATAACCAAACCCTGGTAGACCGGGTTGAAAATGCCGATCCGCGTTTCAATGTAGATAGCAGGGTGCTTAATCAGCGGTGGATCAAGCCGGGCGACCAGACCTTTTTTAAGAATATTGCCGACCTGTCCATCACAAATGTATCATCAAGGTTTGTGGAAAAAGATAATTTACTGGAATTGAGATCAATTTACTTTTCATACGATTTCAAACGGGACATGATCAAAAAATATGGTTTTCAGAACCTGCGTACATCCCTAACCCTGAATGACATATTCCGGACATCAAGCATTTTAATGGAAAGGGGAACAAGCTATCCTTTTGCCAGAAGTTTAACGGTTTCCTTACTGGCCTCATTCTAACTCTAAGAACATGAAAAAATACTTATTCATACTAATCAGTATCATTGCCTTATCATCCTGTAAGAAATTTCTGGATATTCAGCCAGAATCTGAGGTTTCAAAGGAAGAACTATTTGAAACCGAAGATGGGTTTAAGGAAGCTTTGAATGGTGCCTATGTGGGATTTGCCGGGGCAAACCTTTACGGTGGAAACCTGACGTTCAGCAACCTCGATATCATGGCGCAGAACTATACCTTTACCAATACCGATTTCATGAGCATTGCTGCATTTGATTATACGCTTCCCAGCTACGTAAGTAAAATCAGCGTAATCTGGACCAATGCCTATAAACAAATTGGCAATGTGAACCAGATTCTGGAAGTGGTAGATCAGCGTAAAAGCGTATTCAGAGGTCAGAATTACGAAATTATAAAAGGGGAGGCTCTTGCCCTCCGGGCTTATATGCACTTCGATCTGCTGCGCATGTTTGGTACTTCGTATAAAAATAATCCTTCGTTTAAGGCACTTCCTTATGTGACTACGGTCGGCACCAAAACCACGCCTTTTTCTACGGTTAGCGAGGTGATGGACAAAATTATTGCCGATTTAAATGAATCGAAAGCATTGCTCAAAGGTAAAGACCCGATTTTGGCAGCCAGTTATGTGGTTGGATATGCCAACTCGGAAAAGGGCACGGAATTGAAAAATACTTCACTTTTTCTACAGCAAAGAAGACACCGGCTTAACTACTATGCCGTAACGGGTGAACTGGCAAGGGTATATCTATATAAGGGAGATATGGTGAACAGCCTGAGTAATGCCAGAGAAGTGATTGAATCATTGAAGTTCCCTTGGACGGTAAAGGAAGATTTCTTCAATGACAATGTTTCTGCAAGAGACCGCATTTTCTATAATGAGTTGTTATTTGGGTGGTTTGTTCCAAAGTCGCAGGATCAGCTGACCGGGTTGTTTTCCAATACCAATCCGGATTACACTGCCACAACTGATCAGATTAACTCCATTTATAATCTTGGCACTGTTGGGGCAGATGACTGGCGTTATAAACAATGGTTTAAACTGGTTAAAGCGGCGAATAGTTCTGACAGGTTTTTCCTTCAAAAGTATGTTGTGAATTCCACCCCTTTAGTAAATCTGCATCCGCTCATGGCGCCTGCATTGCGCTTAAGTGAGATGTACCTCATTGCGGCAGAAGCTAGTTTTGATACTAATCCTTCTGCAGCTGTTGATTATTTTAATACCTTGAGAACGCACAGAGGAATCGGCACAAACATTACCTCAACCGTTTCCAGGACTGATTTTATTGGGCTGCTGGAAGGCGAATACCGCAAAGAATTTTATGGTGAGAGCCAAAATTTCTTTATGCATAAGCGACTGAACCTGAGTGTGGTTACCACCTCTGGTTTGATCTATCCGGCATCCGATAAAATATTCGTATTTCCACTTCCCGTTGATGAGCAATCTTACAGAAATTAAACATGAACCAGAAAATGAAAAATAATATAATTTATTTCCTGCTATTGAGCACGATGTTGTGGGCTTGTAAAAAGAATGACATGATGCCCTATAGCTCGACAGATAATGTGTACCTCCGTTATCTGGATAAAGACGGCAATCAGGATACCACTACCCTCAGCTATTCATTTGCCTATAATCCAAGCCTTGCGCAGGATACCCTATGGATTCCTATTGTGGTAACCGGACCACGCGTTTCGCGAAACCGCCAGTTTAACCTGGCAGTGGTGGATTCGCTCACTACAGCAATACAGCGAACGCATTATGAGCCTTTAAAAGCCAGCTATACTTTGCCTGCTGATTCAGCGACGTTACGCATTCCGCTGATTCTAAAAAACACCGATGAATCACTGGCCAACAAATCGGTTACACTCGGATTAAGAACAGTAAGCGGTGGCGATTTCGCAGGGAATATGCCGCTGGCGCTGCGCACTAAGAAGTATATCTTTTCCAACCGGTTGGAAAAACCAGCCTGGTGGATGTACTGGGGGCAGCTGGGCGACTATGGCCGGATCAAGCATCAGCTTTTCCTGATCGGTTCCGGAACGGTAGACCTCGTTGATTTGTCTAAACCTAATGCCTATATGGAAATACCCAGGAGCCTTTATTACATCGATAATTTCCGCATCTTTCTGAAAGACCCCGGCACCTGGATTGCCAAAAATCCCGCCAAAGGATATGTCCTGGTGAAAAAAAGCGGTTCGGACGATTATGAATTTTATAGCGAAGCCGCACCCACCAAACGGTTTACCCTGAAATATTTTGCACAGGTAAATGGCTATTTTTTTATTGATGAAAGTGGAAAACAGATTATTATTTAACAATCACTAAGGCAACCTAAAAATGAAATTTAAATTGACATTAGTACTGGCCATAATGGTTGGTTTATATACGGCCTGCAAAAAGGATTTAGGTAATTACGATTATCACCCGCCTTCAGAGCCTACCCTGACTGCTTTTAAGGATTCAACTTTTGCAGCACTTTTAGGCGATTCGCTGATCCTGAAACCGGGTATTAGCCTGGCTGATGCCAACCCACAGACAGATCTTGAATATCAGTGGAGCATAGAAGTAAATGAGGAACTGAGAAGTGCTGTTTATACCGGATATCCACTCAAAACTGTATACAATCTGGCTCCCGGACTGCGAAATGCGAAATTGACGATTACCGACAAACGCAATGGGCTAAAATATGTTATTCCCTTTAAGATATTGGGCACCACACAGTTTAGTTTAGGTAAGTTGGTGTTAAGTGACGATAATGGTGTCGCTAAACTTTCATTTGTAAAGCCCGACAATACAACCGTTATTGCCGATATTTACAAATCGTTTCATGGCGATGAGTTACCGACTCATCCGGTTCAGCTGTATTTTAATGATCCGCTGCCTTACCAGCCGATAACGAATCAGCAGTATTGGGTGCTATGCAATGATCCGAATAAAAAGAGCCCGATTTTAGAGGCCAGCACTTTATTGCGCAAGTCGTATTTCAACGACCAGTTTTTTACCCCTCCATCCACGATTACGACAGGCCGGCTGGAAGCTTATATGGGTACAGTGCCAACTGGTGTAATCAATGGGCGTTTATATGTAGGTGTTTTGTCGACCGCCCCATTTGCACCGGATTATGGGAAGTTTGCCAATGATCAGGCGGGCGATTACACTTTGTCGAAATACTTTACGCGTACATCGGGCTTTTATTTTGCCTTCGATATCAAATCAAAAGGCTTTGTCACATTTGCAGGAGACGGAAGTTATCTGGGCAAGGATTATCTGGTAGATGCTGATGGAAAAGCATTTGACCCCAAAAATGTTGGTATGGATGATTTGCTGTTCATGCAGACCGGCCAGGCGGGTACATATTACGCCTATTTCAAATCTCCTGATGGAAACATCTATGAATTAAGCTTTACCTATACTTTCGACTCGGTAAACAGGAAAATAAAGGCCGAAAGCAAGCGCTTATTTAAAGGAGCATCACTTATTAATGCCGACACGAAATGGCAGCGCAACAGCCTTAACGTATTTTACTTCACTTCGAACGATAAGATTTATCGCTATAACCCACTGAATGAAGATCTGCGGGCGCTAGATGCGGATTTTGGAGGTAAAAAAGTCTCTATGCTCAAAATCAGTGCAGATGACAACACCCTTACAGTTGGAACCGCCGGATCAGTGTATACACTTGATGTAAGCGTAGGAAAAAACGGCGTCGTTACTCAGATCATTAATGGCATTCCCGGATCCCCGGTAGATATCGTAATCAGAAAATAATTTAAAACAACCAATGAACACCAAATTAAAAAACAAGATATAACACATTCATATGAAAACTTACAACATCATTTTATTGGCAATATTGCTGCCTTTTTGTGCATTTGCACAGGCGCCCAATTTCAGTTTAAACGGCAAAATCGGAACACTCGATAAGCCTGCTATGGCTTATATTGATTACATGGACAATGGGGTAGGACATGAAGATTCTGTAGCACTGGTTAATGGCAGTTTTAAGTTCTCGGGTTATGTTTCGGGCAATGCCTATGCCCGTATGGCACTCGACCATACAGGAGGGGGTAAAGGAAAGGCAGTGTATACTGGTGATGTGATTTACTTTTACTTCGGCAAAGAGCAAGTTTCAATTACTTCCAAAGATTCCTTACAAAATGCGGTTTTCAAGGGTTCGAAGGTGTACGATGAATCGGAAGCTTATAATAAGGAAATTGGCGGAACGATTATGGCTTTAACTAAGGCGGTGAATATTGATTTTAACAGGGGAACGGAAGCACAAAAGAAAGATACCGCTTATACAAAGGCAGTAGATCAACGTTTCCGTAAGAACATTCAGGACCGTAATGAGAAGCAGTTTCTTTTCGCGAAGAACCATCCAAATTCCTATTTTGCTCTCGTAGCGCTTTCTGAGGCTGCCGGAAGTAAAGTTGATGTAGCAAGAGTAACTCCACTTTTTAATGCATTGCCAAAAGCACTCAGAGAAACCGATACAGGTAAAGAGCTTGCTCAGCGGATTGAAGCGAATACCACCACCGCTTTAGGTAAACAAGCACCATTATTTACGCAAAACAATGCAGTAGGAAAACCGGTGTCTTTAGCTGATTATAAAGGGAAAGTGGTGCTGGTAGAATTCTGGGCCAGCTGGTGCAGCCCATGCAGGGCTGAGAACCCCAACCTGGTAAAGCAATATCAAACCTATAAAGACAAAGGCTTTGAAATCATTTCCGTTTCACTGGATAATGTAAAAGAGCGTTGGCTGGAAGCGATTGAAAAGGATGGTCTGGCATGGACACATGTGTCAGATTTGAAAGGCTGGAATAATGAGGTTGGCCGTCTGTATGGTGTGCGTGCTGTTCCTGCCAGCTTTCTGCTTGATGCTCAGGGTAAGATAATCGGTAACGGCTTAAGAGGCGAACCGCTTAATAAAAAACTTGCAGAGGTCTTTAACCAGCCACACCTAACGAATTAAAGATTTACGATTAATGCCCTCCATCTACCTATACACCCGGTATTACCTGTTAAAGGTATACCGGGTTATTTATTACCCAAACGAATGAAAAACAATTATAAAAACTTTTGTGCCTGCATGGTTTTCTTACTGATCCATATCGGTGCTGATGCACAACAAAAAAAGATTAAGCGTTTCGAAGATGCCATTAACCTGGCCATCGAAAAAGCTTATCCTGCCTCTGTAAGGATGTGGGGTTTCGACCTTCATCAAAATCAGCGGACAAGCGCCCAGTTCAGTGGGGTAGTGGTCACTGCTGATGGCTACATTCTAACTGCGGCACATACCACCATTCCGGGAACAAATTATAAAGTTTTCTTTCCTGACGGCCGGGAATGTATTGCTTTAGCGTTAGGAAGGATTGATAACCCGGCTACGCCGGGAATGCCCGATGTAGGGCTGATGAAAATAACCGATAAAGGTGTTTGGCCCTTTGCAGAAATGGGACATTCGGGGAATCTGGTTACGAATGAGCCTTGCCTCAGTATTGCTTACCCTGAAAGTCTGAACCAGAACCTGCCGACCATCAGGATTGGGAAAGTGGCCGAAGTAAAAAATCAATACGGTTTTATCAGGTCGACCTGTAAGATGGAGCCCGGAGATTCCGGAGGCCCGCTGTTTGACGCATCTGGACGGGTGATTGGGCTTCATAGCGCAATAGATGTTGCGGAAGATCAGAATTTTGAAATTCCGGTAGACCTTTACCGCAAATACTGGACTGCATTAGCGGAAGCACGTACTTATACGTCCTTTCCCGAAAAGGAGGATGCCATCACCGGCCATTCCCGTTCTCTGACAGCATTAAACAATGGCTTGTTGAGGCAGCCCGCCGCTGCGCCTGGAATAAAGGAACAGTTTTGTTTTCTGACCAGCTTGCTGAACGGCCAGACTCAGCCTATCCAAGGTACTTTATTTACCAGCAGAGGTAGCGGGGCGAAGAGGCAGTTTTTGATCAGCAAAAATTCTATGCTTGGTGAAAATCCTAAACTTACAGGCTATCCGGAAAACCAGTTGAAAGTTTTGTCAAGGGATAAGGCGAATGATCTTGTGCTGATTGAAGTTCAGCATCCAATACCTGGCGGAATTGATGTAGGAAGTCTGATGAAAGATTCATCTGCGGTAAGGCCTGGTCAATTAATTTATGCATTAACGGGCGATGGAACCATCGGTGATGGTATTGTGAGCAGCAAGCTTTTGAGTATGCCAAAGGTGAGCAGTCAGCCTTACCTTGGGGCAATGGTAATGTACAACTCCGAGCCTGCACAGTTTTCGCTGATCAAACCAGATAGTCCGGCGGGTGAAGCAGGTTTGAAAATCGGAGATGAACTCCTGAGTATTAATGGCAAGACGATTACGAAAGCGGATGAATTTGCACCAGCTCTCATGAGTTTCTGGCCTGGTGATGTGGTTATTCTTAAATGGAAAAATGATTCTGGTAGCTATACTAAACCAATCCTGTTGGCTTCACGTTTATCAGCGCAATCCAAACATCCGGCAGAGCAGTTTGCAGGAGGCAAATCAGTCCGTCGTGATGGTTTTGAGAAGGTATTTATTCACGATATTGCGATTAAACCTGAGGAATGTGGAGGGCCGCTATTTGACCGTAAAGGACATCTGCTGGGTATAACCATCGCCAGGTATAGCAGAACCAGCAGTCTGGCTATTCCAAAGGCAGTATTACTGAATTTTTTGAAGTTAGGGGTGTAAAATATGATATCAATGGCAAGATAAAATTGCTTGATATCATGAAATTTAATGCGCTGTTGGGTTTTCCTCCTCTTCAGGATTAAACCGTTTGTACATCTCCATATCAAAAAAAGATGCTGTATTAATTTTGTCGACCTTGAGCACAAGGTCTGTCATCAGTTCGCTTTGATCTGACACAGAGCCATCGGTGATATAGGAGGCATATACGCTCAGGTATTGTGTAGTAAATACCAATTCCTTTTTTTCATTTCGATAACCGCTTAAGGCCGGTGTGATTCTAATATAATTGGTGGTAAATGGCTTAGGAATTTCTTTTACCCAGCCAATGTATACCTTACCACTATCCATGGTAAATTGTAGTAAATGTGCATCAAAAAATGATGAACTCATTAATAGTTCGAGTTCATTGCCGGCTTTTTTTAAGGATTGTTTAATTGCATTTTTCCTGTTGACGAAAAGATTTGCGATCTCTGTGAATAAAACGGCTGCAACTAATGAAAAACTTGTGGTACCGAAATATTGAGACTTTACGGGCATATGTTCTCCAAGGTATTGGATCACAGAAGGTAATATGATGTTGACTAAACCCCTCATTACGAAACAGCAAGCCAATAATATTATTCCTGCAAAAGCTGAATTTAAAAGAATCCGCTGACTTTCTAGCCTATATTGAATATAGCGCAGAAGTTCGAAACGAATTAGAATGTAATAACCGCCTACCAGGGGGAAAAGCAGGAGATTAAATGGCATACTACTTCAGATTTTTTTCCTTGGTAATTTTTTTGAAGATGTTTGATTCCATCATCGAACTTACCATCTGCTTAACTTTAGGCTGGCTGAAAAAATCATTACTTTTGATGTAAAGCTTTCCAGAACTATCCGAGTGTATAATATGATCGAACTCTTTGTTATTACTCATAATCAAATATACATAAAAAATGTAAAAGATTTAAAATCCTGATAAGTTTGAATATCACGTTGATATTTTATCAACATCATTATTAAACCACCCACGTACTAATTAGAAATGGATATCTCCTCAACAATCTTATCTACTGCCGCAAAACGTGGTCCTGACAAAAGTACTTGTCCGTCGGAAATTGCCCGTATGTTATTTCCCAACGATTGGCGTAAGCACATGAAAGCTGTTCTTGATACGGCTATCGAATTGCATCGCCAGGGTAAAGTGGTGATCACACAAAAGGGAATACCTGTCGACGTTGATCACATTAAAGGCCCTGTACGGATTAAGATTCGGGAGTAGCATCTGGCTTTTCGTAACTAAACTCAAGCACTACTGATTCCCCCAGGATGATCTGATCGCCTTCTTCAAGCTCCTGACCGATTTGTGTGGCGTGGAGTTTCACTATCTTCTCAGTGAGTGCTGAACGGAGCTTTACTTTATTTCGTGGTGGTATTCCTCCCTCATCTGCATAGATTACAAATTTAGCGAGATTCTTATTCCATTCAATGTGGGCATGCTGGCGGCTGATGTATTTATTCCGTTCATCATCACTTTCTGATGGAAATGCGATATGGTTGGTGCGGAAATAACCTTCGTCAGACTGCGCTTTTTCATCTCTTCCGATATTATATTTACCTCCCTCTGAACTAATCAGATATCCTGGACGGGAGGTTTTGCCACTAAGTGCTTTGATGAAGGCAGTTGCCTGCAGTTTAACAAAATGGGTTTTGGTTTTTACAAAAAGTGCTACCGGCAATTGCGACATCTTTATGGCTTCATCGGGAAGGGTTTCATCGAAATGAATGTTAAGCAACCAATTACCAGGTAAATCCAGGGAGTAGTCATCGCTTATGCGTTGTATTTCATTTTTAAGCTGCTCAGGTTCATCGGCATATACAGCGGCTTCGTAAACCTGGCGCTCTGCCGATGAACAGTTGATATAAAGCGCGAGTCCTTTAATGTTTGCACCCTCGCCACCCTCGGCTTTCTGTAGCTCCTGTTTAACAAATTGAAGTACCTCATGTCTGATTCCTTTAACATCATCCGGTTGGCTGTCGCCTTTGCTTTTAAATAGGTCGAATATCATTTTCATTTCAGTTAATGTGATTAAGGCATTTGTGCATCATTTGTGTTTTCATCAGCCGGTACGATGCTTTTAATATAGCCGCCAGCCTTTAAGAACGGCACTACGTGTTTACCCGCGAGTTTTACGGCATCTGAAGAGCCTTTTGTGGCTTCAATACGCACGCAGACAACAATATTTCCCTTAGAATTTGCAGTTGGTGCAAAAAATACATACCAGCCATCATTGATCTGGTTTTTTTTCCAGATTCGTTCCGGTGTACCAGTTTTACCGGCAACCTTAACACCCAGTATCCCTGACTTCAGCTCACTTTGCTTAATCATATACTCCTTCATTAGCTGCGCGTACCGCGGATCATTTACTAATTTCGTACCAGACTTTTGCGGCTGGGACTGATCGCTAACCTTCAGCACAAATCTGCTGGCAATCATGTCGCCATTGTTTGCGATCCCTGCTGCCATGCGTGCTACTGCTGCAGGTGTTGCAATTAGCGCCCCCTGACCCCATGACATGCCAGATATACCTTTGGCCCGCGTTTTACGGATGTTGTCAGGATCATATTTGGGTTTGGTATTAAATTCTGTTTTTCGCCAGAGTTGTTTCCACTTTTCCTGCTGAGCCACATTTTCGGTGGGCTTATTGTAGTAATATCCTCCTGCACCATGAAGAAACATTCCGGTTTTCAGGTACAGATCGCCCATGTTTTCCTGCAATTGTTCCTGATTGGCTAGTTTAATGAAATATACATTGTTGGATTTGACTACAGCCCGCTCCAGGTTAATCCATCCTGTTTCATCCGGTTCAATTCCTTTGGTACGGATGCGTTCCCTGGCTTCCACCTGATATTTTTTTTCAGGAGCAGCCATACCAAGCTTGTTAAAAGACGCCATGGCAGTGATGAGTTTAGCCGTAGAACCCGGTTGTGTAAAGGTGGTGAAACCCAGGTCGGAGGTCGTAATCCAGCCGGCAAGCTGGTTCTGTTCTGCATTGGTCATGGTTAACCTTTCCCAGTCGTGTACAGGGGGTAGGGGATAAACTGCCGAAGTGAGTACGTCGCCAGTGCTGGCTTCCATAATCACCACAGATACCCGGTTATCCAATAGCGAGGTATCCTGTGCAATTGATTTCTGTATTTTTGTCTGTAAACCGGCGTCAATTGTAAGTTGAACATCGCGGTTTTTATTTTTAAATGCTTCTACTTCCTGGCTGCTGATACCGGCGAGCAGTAGTGGCGACAGCGCTGCATAATCTTTTTTCACCACCGTCATTTCTTTTACGCCCCTTGCCAGGAAACGGTTTTCACTGTATCTTTTTGCAATTACATCAAAGCTCTTCGCGGGGAGCTGAAAACCACGAAGTTCGGCTGCATGTTCGTAATCCGCAAAGTATCCGTTGATGCTGCCGTTAAATACCCCGGAGTTTGCGTCGCCTGTCCAAAAGAATAATTGTTCTTCAAAGGGATAGAAACGGTCTAGACGCTGGTGTACGGCAGAATCCAGGTTATAGTTTGAAATACCGGCGCCGAGGAGTTTAAAATGTTGCGCCTTTACGCTATCGGCATCGCTTGTTGCCAGTAATACGCCTTTACGGTCGTGTATGCTACCAGCTTTCAACCTGTTCATGAGTATGGCAATCCGGGGGTTATAGCTGAACATCCTTGCGCCACTCCGGTCGGCTACGAGCGCAGGCTGCACTACCCATTTTTTGTTGTTCAATACGTATCCTGCCACGTTAGCACCCAGCAAAACAATGCCTAAACATGCCGCAATCAGCGCGGGTACCAGATTTTTATCCTGTTGTTTGGCAACGTATTCCATTTGCAATGCGGTACCTCTTACCTTTGAAACCGAAAGTAAAAATCCTGCCGCCAGGAAGTTGAGCACCAGCGACGACCCGCCATAACTTTGAAAAGGGAGTGATACCCCCGATAAAGGCAGAGCACCGGTTGAGCCGCCTGCAATCAATAAAAACTGAACAAATGTGGAAGCGCCGATCCCTGCACTCAGATAAAACAGAAACGGGGATCCGGTTCGGCGACCAATGATGATCGACCGGTGCAGATATAGCAGGAAAAGCAAAAAGATACATAACATTCCGGTAAGTCCGAATTCTTCACCTATGGAAGGCAGAATCATATCTGTGTGTGCTTCCGGAATGGTTTTCGCGAAGCCTTGACCAATTCCCTGACCTGTTGCGCCGCCGGTAGACATGGCCCATAAGCCATTTGCTACCTGATCTCCACCGTAAACTTCATTGTTCCAGGCATCATTCCAGATGGCTTTCCTGTCGCCAAGGCGTTGTACGGGCCCTGGAAAAACGCGATCGAGATAAGGAATCTGATCAATAGTTAAGAAGGCCGACATAATCACCAGTACCATGATTGCAGATTCGCTGAGTTGCCTGCGTTGGAAGAACATCAGTATGCCAACCAAAAGCAGGGTGATTCCGGTAGCGATCCAGACGTTATCAAACAGCCAGGATGCGAGCACATATAATACCACTGCTCCGGCCATGAACATAAAATCGCCCCGCGAGAATGAAAATAAAATAATAAAAGTGAAACACACCACCATCGCGGGACCTAAATCGCCCAGTACCAGGAAAAACATCAGGGTAAGCAATATGGCCACCAGGGCAAAGGAGAAGAATGACCATCTTTTGTTCCAGCTGGTGTATTCACTGATCAGTTTCTCGTTCACGGCAAAAAATCCGGCCAGAAAGAAAATAATCAGGTATTTGACCACTTCGCTGGGCTGAAAGCCAAAAAGGTTGACTTTTACACCGCTGCCCTCGGGCCCGGTTCCAAATAAAATGGTAAGCGCAAGTAAGCCGATGGCAGCTAATGCCCAGGGCCATCCGTTGGCGGCAGACCGAATATTTTTAAAAAAAAGCAGTCGGTAAACTACCGTATCGGTGTTGAAGGGGCGTAATTTGATGCATTGCATTACCAGTATGCTGGCGAAGCCCATTAGTAAATATAAAAGTGAATCTTTGGCTAAAAAACGATCACGTAGCGGATCCTGCAAACTCAGTAAGGTGAGGAATGAAATGCCGGTAAGCAACATTACTGCCGGTAATATGACCTGATCGGCGGTACTGAACTTCCAGGATAAAACCAGGTGTACGATAAAAAAACCACCAATCAGACTGGCGCAGATGATGAAGAACCACTTGTTGAATTCCTGAGGGGATCGGATGATTAATGATTTTTCCTTTTTAAGAATATTGAAATCTCTGGTCGAAAACAGCTTTATGGTATGCGGGCGTTGCTCAAAAGAGAATTCGGCATCTTCGGTAAGGCTCTGCACTCCTTTTGATGCACCATATTGAAAGCCGGGTTTCAAAGGAAGTATTTTAAAAGCTTTATCTGGTAACCCATTGAAATGGAACTCACCGTTGGCATCTGTCCGTGCATAGGCGGTCAACTGCTGCAATTTCCGTTTGCCGGCACTATCTGGTATGAAGACCTTTGTTATGCCATTTCCTTTTTCTACGGTGTTTTTAACCGCTTCTGAAGGCTCATCATTGTATAAACTGTCTTGCGGCAGTACCATTTCCAACCGAACCAATATACCCTGAACAGCTTGATCATTTTCGACAATTGTCCCGTTTATGCTGTGCGCTCCCAGTCCAATATTTGTTAAAGCGGAGTATTGAGGGGGATTTTGTAGTTCGCGGGCAAAGGTGAGCGAATCTTCGCCTGTATAACCGAGCAATGCGCGCGATGCCAGTACCCTTGCCTTAAACGACTGACCTCCATTTTTGAATGCCTCATCGGCCAGCAGGAAGTACCGGCGTTTATTTACTTCGCCAATGTTATCAAGTTCCTGTTTGCTTTCCGTTGCATTGGCTACGGTTTTTTCAATCAGGTCTACATCCCGTCGGTCTTCAAAGTAATATCCTTTTTTCAGCAGATTTTTAATGTTTGTAGCCGGGTTTTCGGCGTTCAGGTTCACCATCGTGCCCGCTTTTAATCTTGGGGCTACTTCTGCAAACCTGGTTTGGATGATGCTATACAGCTGGTAAAAGAACAAAGCCAGCACCAGCCCAATGGCTGATATGAATATTCTTTCCCGTGAACGGCTTATGATAACTGGCCCTTTATTTTGCTCCATTTTTTGAATCTGTGGATTTAGGGGATGTATTGCTGGATACTACTATGTTTGGGAACCCGGCACTTACCATTTGCTGATCAGGAAAATTAAGGTTGTTGTTGACATGTAATTTGCAACTCGTAAAGCGCACATTTTTAAGCAGCAATGCCTGATTCGAAATGGAGACCGCATTAGCAAAGCCTTTGAACTGCAGGCTGTCCAGACCCAATAACTTTGCCGGGGTAAGCATGGATAGTGCTGCACCCTTGTATCCGGTATCAGCCTGCAATACCAACCCGCGGGCGAGTATATATAAAGTATCTTTTCTAATTCTGAGCGTATCACTAATGAGCACGGGACTTTTAAAAATCGAGTCGGAAAGTACTACTGTATCACCTACAGCGTTATCGAATGCATCCTGGAGTAATTTTTCCTGGCTGTTTCTGACGGGGGTTGTGGGCGATAAAACCTGGGGTGATGCCTGTTCGGGTGTGCGCCGGGTTTGTAAAAACAAGAATACCGTAGCGCCGAGCAGGATCAGGCATAAGAACACCAGCGCGGTAAACCAGAAGTTCCTTTTTGGTTTTGCCGGAGCTGTTGAGGGGCTATGATGATTATTATTGATAGGAGATTGCATTGTTGGTTCTGCAGTTGTAGCGGTTTGCTGTGCCGGGCGCGGTTTGGTTGGTGCGGCTTGCTGAAGCTTTTTATTATTTTGGACCAATACCACTGTAATGTTGTCTCGTCCTCCGTTCTCATTGGCCATGGCTACCAGGTTTTCCGCCTTTTTGGAGAGGTCGTCTCCCTGAAGCAGCAAGGTAATAATGTCCTGTTTATTTACCATATCGGTAAGTCCATCACTGCAGATTAATAATAAATCTCCAGGTAGAAAGGGCGATTGGCCCGTCTCGATGTAACTTTCATCGCTGCTCATCTGATCACTAAAACCTATCGCCTTATTGATCTCGTTGCGTTTGGGATGCTGCATGGCTGCGGTCTCATCCAGCCTTCCCGAGTCTTCCAGGAAACCCACAAAAGAATGGTCTTTAGAAATCTTGACTAACGATCCGTCACGCAGTAAATATAATCTGGTATCGCCAACGTGGGCATAATAAAACTGATTGTGTTCAATATCTGCCAGCACAAGGGTAGCCACGCAGGCCATCTCCGAAAGTTCTTTCTCTGTTTTTTTTCGGACAGCAATAACCTCATTGGTTTTATTGAAAGCATTGATCATTTCTGCAATGGGATCTACCGAAAGACCTTTAAACTGCTTCAAGATTTCTTCTTTAGCGATTGCAGCAGCCACTTCACCACCATGATAGCCTCCAACGCCGTCTATCACCGAAGCGAGGATTAGCCGGTCTTCGGTAAGCGATGTTGCAATAAAGCTATCCTCATTGTTATCTCTGCTTTTACCAGTATCTGTGATTCCGAAAAAGTACTTATTCATATTAGTTTCGGGGATTTTTAATGTCTTTAAAATGTACAACCAGAAGGGCGGTGACGAGGGTTAACAGCAGGATGGAAAGTAACTGCGACATATACTTAGGATTTAAACAGGTTTAAGCCGATAATGCCGTTTAGCAACATCCTTGAATTGAGCGGCAATGGTACCCACTGTGGCGCATTGATTTCACTTTGGGGCACCAGAACCTCATTTAAGGTGGTTACCTCCCCGAAAGAAGCCAGATAAAAGTTGCCGTCGGCTTGGTTATAACGAATATGCAGGTGTGGGGAATTGGCCCATTCAGTAGCAATTTTAAAGATATTCGGGTCATCCCGCTCATCTTCATTCCCGGAAACAATAGTGTCTGCTGTTTTAATCAGAAACTCTATTTTTTTACCGGCATACTGCTTGTCGGGGATAATGGTTTCCAGGCGCGCAATTACAGATTGCTCTGCCGGAGCAGGACTACCCTCTGTATATTCGAGCTGAGCTTCGTAGGGGATCTCCATGTAGCCATCGCTGTAATAGGTAAAGCCTTTTAAAATGTCATTATTCACATCGAAGGTTTGGGCAATACCGGTTTGACGGGGAATAAAGGTAACACGAAGATTCTCAGCTTTCTGGTTATTTCCAGGAAGCAACTTTCCAATGAAGCCTTTGTCGCCACGGGCATAATCAGGATGGGAAACCAGGCGGAAGACCCATTTCGATCCCGAAGGTTCTACCGTTTTACCTGCCTGACGATGTTCTTTCAAAATATCGTAGAATTTTTTAACCGATTCCTGCACAATTAAACCAAAAATACCCTGTTTATTGTCGGTAAAGGCCTGGTAGTCTTCTGCATTAAATGTAATGATGAATTCGTGATAAAAAACGACGCGGTCGGCAAACGACATTTCGTTAATTGACTCCTGGAATTTATCGACAATAAAGCTATATATGGTATCCGGGGTAAGCTGCGGCAGCTTTTCTATGTTCCTTTTGGTTTCATCCGTCAGAAACCAATCCTGAATGCCAATGCGACGCCAGAAATTTGATTTTGTCTCCATAAATTACAATGTGTAAAAAGCCAAAAAGGGCCAATGTATTATTTTATTAAAACTGCAGCGGTTTAAGCGAAGTATCTGGCGTAAGATCTTCTGTGCTGTCCACGGCTTTCTGCTGCGCTTTTTTTATTTCGGCTTTAATGGCGCTATCCACCACGCGTTTGGTTGCTGCAGCAGCTGCGGCCTTGCGTTCCTGAGCCAGTTTTATTCGCTCGGCGTCCGTGGTATCAGGCGCAGATGGAATCGAATCTACAGGAGTGACTATTTCCTTCATTTCTTCTTTTTTACCGAATTGCGAATAGCCGACAATAGCCATCAAACCAACAATCACGATAATCAGGCAGGCAAATGCGAAATGTGATAGTTGTATGCCACTTCCTTCAGGCGCTACGGTGTTCTCTAATGTTTCAATTTGTTGACGAAGAGATTCGTTTTCTGTCCGAAGAAATTCCAGGTCGGGGTTAATTACAGGGGTGGCCGGGATTGCTGGTGCTTGGGGGGCTGGTGGTACTATCAATCCACCATTTAATACGGCCTCTTGCAACACCATTCCATCGGCATATCTCAGCATCGGGTCTTTCTGAAGGCATTTATTGATCAGAGTGAGCAACCACTCCGGCACGCGCATTTCCCTGGTTTTCTGTTCCTCGCTCCAGCTGGCTGGCAGGTTGTTTTGACGTAAATCGAGTAGGTTGGGCACTTCAGTTTCCATGTGCCCGATCATGACGGTATTGCGTCCTGTGTCGCTGTTGCCGGGTAGGGGGAAAGGTACCTGTCCGGCCAGTAATTCATATAAAATAATGCCGTAGCTGTATACATCACTTTGCAGGAGCATTTTGCCTTCATTTTGTTCGGGCGCCATAAACTCAACTGCACCGGCATGCCTGATACTGCTTCTGCGCTGCTCATCGCTCAATATAGCCAGGCCAAAATCGAGTAGCACATAGTTGCCGGTATGCACATTGTATTTTACGTTGTTGCTCTTTACATCACCGTGTTTTACGCCCAGATTGTGGCAATGCGCCAGTGCCGCTGCGAGCTGATGGGCTACTTTAACCGTTTCCTGTATGGTGAAAATCTTTTCATGTGGTTCCTGAAGCAGTTCACAAAGATCCGGACCCTCAATATATTCCATTTCAATAAAAGGGAATGATCCGCTTTCGGTGATGCCGAAACTGAGCATCTTCACCACATTGGGACTCGGATTCTCGTTTACCTTGAGCAATTTTGATACTTCATTTTCAAAATTGCGGTAATTTTTATCGTTGCGGTCTTCCGTGTAAATGGGCGTTGGGATGAGCTTTACGGCAGAGTAAATTGCACCAATACGCTTTCCTTTGTATACCGAGCCTTGTCCTCCGGTACGCAGCGCTCCTAAATTCTCAAGTCCTTCTGTAATTGTAAATACTTTGCTCATAGTTTCCGTATTAACAATTATAAGGAATTTTTGTTGCCGAATAATTTATTAATTACAGATGTAGCTAAGTAAAAAATCGGAAAATGCCTGCAAACATTGTTCCTCTTGTCTGGTTTAATATTTCAGCATCATTGAAATGATGTATATTAAGATACTAAAGCAGGAATATATGAGCAAGAAAATTGGAATTATAGCAGGAAGTTTGCGTAAAGCTTCTTTCTCAAAGAAAATCGCAGCAGCGGTAGTGGATATGGCCCCTGGAGGCTTTGATTTTGAGATCATTAACATCGCTGATCTACCTGTTTACAATCAGGATTTTGATGATGAAGGCGATGTACCCGAAGCATATACCATCTTCAGAGAAAAAATGGCAACTATTGATGGCGTCATTTTCATCACACCAGAATATAACAGATCGGTACCTGGAGTATTAAAGAATGCTATTGATGTCGGCTCTCGCCCTTATGGGAAAAGTATCTGGAGCGGTAAGCCTGCAGCGATATTCAGTAATTCACCGGGTAATCTCGCTGCTTTTGGTGCCAATCACCATTTAAGGCAAAGTCTGGTATTTTTAGATATGCCGATCATGCAGCAACCTGAAGTCTATCTGGCAAAAATCGGCGAATCGATTGATGAGGAGGATAAGCTGAAAGAGGGGAAAACCAGGGAATTTCTTCAGACTGCTGTAAATGCCTATGTGAATTTATTCAAAAAGGCTGAGGTTACCGGTTAAGCTAAAAATAGTTGTAGAAACCACTATGCTGGCTATTCCGCATATGATCAGTTATAAGTGGGGACGGGTTATCAACATCAGTTCCACTTCGATCGTGGAACCCATTGCCAGTCTGGTATTATCAAGCTAATGAAATCTGTAGCATGGTGAAGTATCCCTGAGTTGCGGCTGAAAAATCATTTAGCATGTTTAGCAACGTAAACCAAAGTCTCCTGAAGCCATTGGTCACTTTTCAGTAGCACATCAGGTGCAACTCCAATGCCTTCTATGGAATGTCCATCTTTGGTTTCGATCTGACAGTTTGGAATAAACATCCAGAAAATGGTATCTGTTTCAGGTGTCCTGAATCCTTGTGAGGTACCCGGATTACCAGCACCTGCCGTAGTGTCACCAAGAATTATTGCTCTTTTCATTTCCTTCGCCGTAAATGCAAAATATTCAGCAGCTGAAAATGTGTTTTTGGATGCTATGATATAGATTGGCTTGTCAAAAAAAGTCGGACCATCCTTATAATTGAAAATTACTTCACTCTGATGCCATTCTTTATCTCCGGTGCATTTCTTTTTCAATAGCGTTTGATATCCTTTATCGCCATACAAAAACTGATTAAAGAATGCACTGCTTGCTCCATCGCCGCCCGGATTCTCTGTTAAGTCAAAAATCAAACCCCTACAGCCCGTAAGTGTGTTTAGGACTTTCCGAATTTCCCTGAATGCGTTTTCATTTGCAATACATAAGTCCCATTTGATGTATCCAATATTGTTTTTTAAAATCCTGTAATCACTAATTCCAGCAACAGACTGCTTAAGCGGTTTTACTTCCTCCGCATTCTCAGGATTAGCCGGGTATGCTGTTACATTGAAATGCTTGTCGTGTGTTTCTGCCTGGAGAAACGATGTGATCATTCTGGCAGCTTGTGTCGGGGTCAAATGATCGAATTTTTTCTGGCTTTCCATTTTCGTTAATTTATTAACCAAATCCACGGCTTTTGCTTTATCAAAGTATTGCTGTGAAAGATTAGCTTTCAATATGGTCAACAGCATATCAACATCGTTTTTCGAAGTTAATTTAGGTTGGTGTGAGCAGGATAGGATGGTGAGAAATGAAAGAGATAAAATCAGGAGGAAGTATTTTTTAAACATTCGAGCACATTTTTAATAAAGGTATTAAAAGTTTAGCGAATCGATGATGTGATGGTTTAATAAATCTAGTAAGACGAAATACCTTCATTAAGCATTTGTTTTAAAGGAGTTGCTGAAATCTGTTCGGATGTTTATCAATGGCATTACGCAGATTCAATTTTATAACGTTACTATTTCATGCAAAAGGTGATTTTGAAACCTTGTGGCGGGCTTTTTAATACTCTTATTTTTTAGTCTTAAATCAAATATTTTCATTATGTGGCAACAAATTGTAAACAATATCTAAAAGTTGTTGTTATGCAGTCAACCCGAACTGATTTACTAAGACAAGCATGCCAAAAAAAATATGTATCCTCGAAGACGATGCCGATATAAGAGAAGTAATTACCCTGGTGCTGGAAGGCGAAGATTATGAGGTATATGCCTTTTCAGATGTTTCCTCCTTCATGGCCCGCAAGATTGTGAATGAACCTGACCTTTATTTATTGGATATCAGGCTCCCGGACGGAAACGGTCTTGAAGTTTGTAAATTTCTGAGATCTGGCGAAAAAACAGGTCATATTCCAATTATTATGATGAGTGCTCACGAAAGGATTGACCAGATGAAGCTTCAATGCACAGCTGATGACTTTATTGCCAAACCCTTTGATATTTATCAGCTGGTAGGGCGGGTTAATCAGGCTCTTTTGGCGAGCTAGTTATTCCGCTTTTTTCATGATATCCTTTGCCCTTTCAAAAAAAGTTTTTTCTGCTAATTGCTGCTCCACTTCCACAATTGCTTTCATGAGGTTGTTTTGTGTGTCCGTTAATTCAGTAATTGCTGAAGTGATAATGCCCCAAACGGGCTGCATCTGTTCTACCAGTTTTTTTCCTTTAACAGACAATTGTACCAATCGTTTGCGTTCATCGTTTTTATCCTTTTTGGATGAGATTAGCTTTTCCTTTTCCAGTTCTTTCAAGAGGGTAATCGTAGAGGGATGGGTATAACCAATTTCTGTAGCCAGTTCTACAATGCCTAATACCGGTTTGAAATGCAGTGTGTAGATTACCGGGAACCACTTCGGCTCGAAGGTAATTCCATTCGCTTTATAGATCAGAAAGCCATCCTTCCTGATTTGTTCGCTCAGGCGTTGCAACCTGGTGGAAATGGCCAGCAGGCCCGATTCGTCGATTACATTCATGAAATTATTTAGGCACTCAAATGTAAATGATAAAATTTATTATCCGCCATCATCCTTGGGAAATAGCCGGGTAACTCAGCTGCGTCGATCTCGTTAAAACTGTTTTTTTCGTAAAACCGGTGTGCTGCTTTGAGCATATCCACTGTACCCAGGTAAATATCTGTAATTTGTTTTTCAGCACAGAATGACACAAGTGTTTCCAGCAAAAGACTGGCAATGCCGTATTCTTTGCCCCTGAATTCTTTTTTTACAAACATTTTTCGAAGCGCACCTGCCTGGTGTCCAATATTAAGCAAAGCAATTGTTCCTGCCAGTTCGCCGTTTATTTTTACACCCCAGAAATTACCGCCTCCTTGATGGTAGCTCGATTCGATATCCAGCAGGTCGGGTTGGCCTTCAATAGTAATGGGTACATTAAATTCAATTTGCTGGATAGGCAAAATCAGGTCGATAACAGTTTTGCAATCTTCATTCAGCAAAGGGGCAACGGTTAATTTCATAGTGTTCATATGCGCTCAATTATTTTATGTTCAAATATACGTAGTTGACTACGTAAATAAAATACTTAAGTTGAAAAAGAAATATTATCCGGATAAGTAACAAAGCCGTTGTTCAATTAAGCTTAACGGTGCCTTAACAATTGAATATCTAGTTTTGCCGGCAACAAATCATGATGAACGGCAAGACAGACATTGAGCTTCTTCAAGCCATCCAGGCTGGAGATGAAAAAGCATTTAAATGTGTTTTCGATGCTTACTGGCAGAGGCTGCTTGCTGCCATTGTTCAGCTCATAGGCGATGAAGATCAGGCTAAAGACATTCTTCAGAACACCTTTGTTACCTTTTGGGATAAGCGTGGGAGTCTAATTATTTCCGATTCGCTGTGGCCATTTCTATTCCGGATTGCCAAAAACGACGTGATTGATCTTTTTAGAAAGAATAAGGTCCGTTTACAGGGAATGGATCTGCTAATCGCCGATCTTCAAAATCATTCTGGAATCGAAGAAAGCATTAGTTTAAAAGAATTGCAAACAGAAATTGATGCAGAGTTGGTAAAGATGCCTCAAAATATGAAGTTATGCTTTCAACTAAGCCGTGAAGATGACAAGTCGGTACGCGAAATATCACGGGAACTACACCTGTCAGAGCAAACTGTTAAAAACAATATTTCTGAGGCGCTTAGGCGTTTGCGTGGCAGATTAAAATTAACCTAATGTTAATATTCGCTTAAAGTACTTTCTTCGTTTTCAAACGCTTTATGGATGAATGAAACCCGAAGAGCGAAAAATCCTTTCCAGAATCCTGATGCAGTATAAAGCCGGGGAGCTGGATGAGAAGAGGAAAACAATTATTGACCGCTGGTTCTCTGAACCAGAATACCAGGGGGCGGCAAGCTCTGAGCAGGATGAGCAACTTGCTGCTCAGCTTTTTGCGGGTATACTTTCTAAAACCACCCGCAAGCGCAAAACATCTTTCAGTGCTATAGCGAGCTGGTCTGTTGCCGCTTCCATTTTACTTGTTGCGGGAACCATATTGTTTCTGAGAAATCATGCCCATCAGAAAGCGGCTGAAAGAGTTGCTTACGATACTTTCACTACCTTAAAAGGGCAGGTAAAAGAAATAACACTTTCCGATGGTACGCAGGTTTTCATGAATGCTGCTACCTCCCTTCGTGTACGTAAGAATCTGAACAGATCTGAAAAACGAATCGTGATGCTGGATCGGGGAGAAGCATTTTTCAAAGTAAAACGCGATGCCCGACACCCTTTCAGTATCTCTTCAGGTCAATTCATTACCACAGTATTAGGCACCTCCTTCAATATTAACTTTTATCCTGAAACCGGAGCTTATCAGGTAGCGGTAAATACAGGAAAGGTAAAAGTTGAAAAAACACAGGGCAAGGAGTTACGTACACTACATGCCGGTCTTACGCCCGGCGAGGTGATCCGTTACGATTTGCGAAGCGGTGAAACAGCACTTACCAGAGACAGCCAGAAACAGCTCTGCAGTTGGAAAAACGACCGATCGGTATATATCGATCAGATGGATTTAGCTCAAATTGCCCAGGTTCTTAGCCGCCAGTATAATATTCCGGTGAAGATATCCGGACCTAAAACAAGAAAATACTCGTTTAAACTAGGTTACCTGCCGCTGGCAGATGCGTTGCTTGAGATAGCCCGCAATACCGGTGTGAGTTACGAACAAACCAATCAAATGATCACCCTTAATCCGGCAAGATGAACTAAAGTTAAATAAAAAAAAGAACCGGATTCCTACTCCAATAGGAACCCGGGGAAGATGGCTGCTGAAGCAGTGGCATCTTATACTAAATCAATTTCCAAAAATCAATTAAGCAAATAAATATGCGAGTTTATTACCATTTTTTTAACCTTTCGAAAAGAAATATTTTGTTTTGGGCTCAGCCGCTGCTGATTTGCCTGTTTTTAGTTTTTTCTGCCGCCAGTTCTTATGGTCAAAGTACCGATGCTTCTATCCGTGGCCGGGTTACTGATGAAAAGGGGATAGCAATCCCCGGAGCCTCTATTGTTGTACGCAATGAATCAACTGGTTTCAGAACCGTTACGGCCACCGGCAAAGATGGAACCTACGCCTTAATTCAATTGCCACTGGGCAGACCCTACAGCGTAACGGTTAGTTATATAGGCTATCCAAAGCAGGCTAAAACCGACCTGGCGCTGAACCAGGGGGACAATATCGTGGCCGATTTTAAACTGAGTGAATCCAATACCCAGCTAAATGAGGTAAACATAAGTGCGAATACGCTAACTAAACGTATCGATAGGCTTGGATCAAGTACAGCCATCACGGCGCAGAACATTCAACAACTGCCAACGCAAAACAGAAACTTTAACAACCTTTCTGCTCTTGCACCTACAACGAATGGAACCAATATTTCAGGTCAAAGGGCATCTTCTACCAATTATTTAATTGACGGTGCCAGTGCCAGGAACAACCTAACTTCAGGTGCTATTGGTAGTGGTCCGTATTCCTTATCGCTGGAGGCCATCCGGGAATTTGAGGTCGCGGCCAATGTTTATGATGTGAGCAGGGGTAGAGAAGGTGGTGGTACCGTGTCAGCCGTAACAAAATCAGGAACCAATACCTTAACAGGTTCGGTATTTGATTATTATCGCTCGGATTTCCTTGCGAGCCCTTACGATATCCGTGGAAACAAACGGGTACAGAAATTCACCACCAATCAATATGGATTTAGTTTGGGTGGACCAATTATCAAGGACAAGCTTCATTTTTTTACCGCCCTTGATCGTCAGGATGAAACGATGCCGTTTTTTATCGCCGATATCAGGGATGATGCTGATGCGATAAGTCTGGGGATCAGTAAAGGTGCCCTTGATAGTGTGGTGAACATTGGCAGAGCAAAATATGGTTTGGGATCGGGCCCTCAGGTGGGCGAATTCCAACGGAAAACCCTCGCCAATACTTTCTTCGCAAGGATTGACTGGCAGATTAATGATCAACATCGGTTAACTATCAGAAACAATTATAGCGACTGGTTAAATCCTGTAAGTAACAGTGATAATTCCAATATTAACCTTTTTGAAGTATGGGGCGATTTTAAATCCAGAGAAAATAGTACACTGGTTTCACTGCGCTCACAATTCAGTCCAAATTTTTTAAACGAATTTAAATTGCAATACCAAACCGCTACACGGGATTATGTACCCAACAGCGAGCTTCCGGCTGGGAATATTCCAAGAGCGATTGTTACCGTACGCTCAACCTTACCTAACGGTACGCTGGGCAACAGAACGGTTCAGTTGGGCGGACAACGTTTCTTTCCGGAAAATAACCTGGAGAACCAGGTCCAGTTAATCAATACCTCTTATTACAATGTAGGTAAATATAAGTTCACATTCGGTACGGATAATACCCTGACTTACATGGACACTTATCTTTCAAGCGAGCAGAATGGCCGGTTTATCTTCAATAGTCTGGCCGACTTCAATAACCTTAATGCATCACGCTATGCAAGGGAAGCGCCAATTAATGGCATCCCAACGGTACAGCAATATTTGTTAAACCTATCCTTATTCGGGCAGGTGGAAACCGACCTTGGTAAAGACATAAATGCGATGATTGGTCTTCGTTATGATGTAACCAGCTTTTTAACCCAGGCGGATTACAATCCGGTCGTGGAGCGGACGCTGGGACTTCGTACTGATAGCAAAATTACAGACGCAGGTAAAATCCAGCCCAGATTCCAACTAACATGGGATGTTAACAGTGAGAAAAAAGACATCATCCGTTTAGGTGGCGGATTGTTCTCATCTTATCCGGTAAACTATGCTCAGGTGAATAATATTCAGAATAGCGGAACTAAGGTCGCTTCGATTGATGTATCCAGACCAGCCTCCGGGCCAAGCCTGGTACCAACGCCAAATTTCCCGCTATACCGCCAGGACCCCTCAACCGTTCCGGGTGTAATTGCAGGCGCACCTGTAGTGTCCACAATCAACCTGAATGACCCGAACCTGAAAATGCCTTCAATTTTCAAAGCTAACCTGAGCTATAACAAAATTATCGGCGATCGCCTGCGACTGGGAATCAACCTGCTGTATTCCTACACGAAAAATAACTACGTCTATCTGGATAAAAACCTGGTGGATAATCCGTATTTCACTTTGGCTAATGAAGAAAACAGGGGGGTGTTTGTACCGGCTGCATCCATTACAGCAGCTGGAATTACCAATAATGTTTTAGGCCGTAAAACCAGTGAAGTAGGCCGTGTACTGATGCTTACCAATGGTGCCACGCTGGAACAGAAAGCGATGATTTTAGATGCAAGCTTTCGTTATTTAAAAGATGGCTATATCAATGTTGGCTACACGTTGAATGATGCGAGAGATAATTCATCTTACAATGGTAATGTGGCTAACACTTCTACATTCAGGCCGGTAAAATCGGATCCGAGAGATTTATCGCAGGTAGTTTACTCTGATAATCAGTTCAGAAATAAGCTTGTTGTTTACGGAAGTACACCAAGCTGGAAAGGCTTTTCGGCGGCTGCCACATTCAGGGGTATTGGCGGAACGCGTTATTCTATGACTGTTGATGCGGATATTAACGGTGATTTTGTTGGTGGCCCGGGTAATGATAATGACCTCGCTTTTGTTTTCGATCCGAACAGTCCGCTTACCAGCGCGGCCAACAAGGCTTCAATGGAAAAAGTGCTGAATAATCCTGATAACAGATCGAAAGAATATATCCTTAAAAGTCTGGGTAAAATTGCCGACCGTAACGGAGGTATCAACCCTTTTTCAGGAACATTCGATATCCGCGTTCAAAAGGAATTCAAAACTTATAAGAACCAGAAACTGACTTTAAGTTTTGATGCCTTCAACTTTGCCAACCTGCTCAATAAAAACTGGGGGGTAAACTACAACCTTGGCGACCAGACCTTACTTACAGTTACGCGTTTCGATCAAACAAAAAAACAGTATGAATATCGTGTAAACGAAAACGTGGGGGTAACCCAGGCGGCAGGCACGCCTTACCAAATTCAACTTGGCGCGAGATACTCATTTTAAAGCACTTTTTATAAATATGGATTCACGTAGAGATTTTATTAAAAAGGCAGCCCTCCTCTCAGGAGGCGCTGCCTTAGCCGGAGCAATGCCGCCAGCAATTCAGAAAGCACTGGCTATTAATCCGGCAATAGGCAGTACTTTTTATGATGCCGAGCACATTGTGTTTCTGATGCAGGAAAACCGGAGCTTCGACCACGCCTTTGGAATGTTGCAGGGAGTAAGGGGATTCAATGATCCAAGGGCAATTAACCTGCCTGATAAAAATAAAGTCTGGCTGCAAACCAATAAAGATGGTGAAACCTATGCACCATGGCACCTGGATATTAAGGACACCAAGATTGCCTGGATGGGATCGACCCCGCACAACTGGACCGACCAGACGGATGCCCGGAATGGCGGCAAGTACAACCGCTGGCTGGATGTTAAAAAGCCCTACAAAGCTACCTATGCACACATGCCTTTGACTATCGGTTATTGCAAGCGCGAAGATTTCCCATTTTATTATTCCCTTGCTGATGCTTTTACCGTTTGTGATCAAAACTTTTGTTCGGTAATTGCCGGAACACACCCGAACCGTTATTACTGGATGACAGGAACCGTGAGGGAACAAAATAAGCCTGAAGGTGTGGCACATTTATGGAACATCAGCAACTACGATAAGCCCACTTTAAACTGGAAAACTTATCCCGAACGGTTAGAAGAAAATGGAGTTTCATGGAAAATATACCAGAATGAACTGACCATGGGTTTCGGACTGAACGGAGAATCAAGTTCCTGGCTGAGTAATTTCGGAACTAATGTGATGGAATATTTTGAGCAGTATAATGTGCGTTTGACACCAGGAGCAATTTCCAATCTTCAGGAAAAAAAGGAACTGCTTTTAAAACAAATTGCCGAATCGGGCAATGAAAATTTAAGTGAAGAGGAAAAAACCAAGCTGGAAGCAATCAAAAAACTGCTCCTTAAAACTCAGGATGAAGAGCAGAAATATACCACGGATGCCCATGCGAAGCTTTCTACACAAGCTCAAAAACTGAATGCAAATGCATTTACGGTGAATGCCGGCGATGAGCATTTCCATGCCCTTCAGCCAATGACTTATGAGGATAAAGGCGAAAAACGCGAGCTGAATATCCCTAAAGGCGACATCCTTCACCAGTTTAGAAAAGATGTTGACCAGGGAACACTGCCTACAGTTTCCTGGCTAATGACTCCGGCAAACTTTTCTGATCATCCGGGTGTGCCTTGGTTTGGTTCTTGGTTTGTAAGTGAGGTAATGGACATCTTGACCAAAAATCCCGAACAATGGAAAAAAACAATCTTCATCGTGACTTACGATGAAAACGATGGCTATTTCGACCATGTACCACCTTTTGTACCGCCACATCCTTTTAAAGCACATTCAGGAAAAGTTTCTGATGGTATTGATACGAAGATGGACTTTGCTACCAAAACTCAGCAAACTAACCCTTCGATGAAAGAGGCTAATATCCGCGAAAGCCAGATTGGGCTGGGTTATCGTGTACCGATGGTAATCGTGTCTCCATGGACCAGGGGTGGCTATGTGAATTCAGAGGTGTTTGATCATACATCTTCACTGCAGTTCCTGGAGCACTTTATTGAAAGAAAGTACAAGAAGAAGGTTCTTGAGGAGAATATCACCCCGTGGAGAAGAACGATTTGCGGAGACCTGAGCTCAGTATTTCGCCCTTATAACGGTGAGCAGATTTCGTATCCGAAGGGTTTGGTAAAGGAAGCGTTTATGCAGCATATTTATTCAGCAAAGTTTAAAGAGCTGCCGGATAATTATAGAAAACTGAGCGCCGAAGAGATCGATATGATTAATACTGATCCGGCTAGTTCTCCTTATTTTCCTAAGCAGGAAAAAGGAATCCGTGCAGCCTGCGCACTACCTTATGAATTGTATGTGGATAGCTCAAAGACTGATGGCCGGATCAAAATTAACTTTGCTGCGGCAAATCAGGTTTTTGGTCAGCGTGCTTCCGGTGCCCCTTTTACCGTTTACGCCATGAGCCCTTTTAAAGGAGAAATTTTACGGGTATGGGATTATACGGTAAGCGCCGGAGATCATTTGACCGATGAATGGTTAGCCACGGATTTTGAAAACGGGCAATACCATCTCAGGGCTTATGGTCCGAATGGCTTTTTTCGTGAATTTGCCGGTACTTCGGTCAACTCAGCGCTTCAGGTTGAATGTAATTATCAGTCCGGTTTGTTGAAAAACAGTTTATCTGGAAACCTTGATTTCACTTTGGACAATACCAGCGATAAGGCAATTGTAGTGGATATTGAAGATATGGCCTATAAAACCGGTTTGAAAACAATTAAGCTTGCTGCCAAAGCAAAAGTTTCGGTTATAATGGACCTTGCTAAAAGCTACCGCTGGTACGATTTCAAGGTCAGTGTGAAAAATGAGTCACACTTCTTCGAACGTTTTGCGGGACGAGTAGAAACAGGAAAAGAAGGAAAAACGGATCCATTAATGGGAGGAGTGGTTTAATGATGTCCACTTAGATGCAATATGCGTACCCTGATCATTTTACTGCTGCTGCTTAATTTGTCTGTGCTTGCGCAGACAACCCGGACAAGTTTGTCGGGCAGGGTAACTAATGATCAGGGTTTTGCAATTGCTGTAGCTACGATTACGCTTAAGGATTTAAGTAAGGGGACAACTTATGGTTGCGTAAGCAATCAACAGGGCGGCTATCAGATTTCCGGCATCATTCCAGGTGGCCCTTACCGGCTGGAGGCTTCTTCTCCGGGCTTACTCCCTTTCCTACGTGCTGAGCTTTATTTTTCCCTTGCGCAACCCCAGGAAATCAATATCGTACTGGAAAGCGCACCGATTATTTTAGCTGATATCAATATAGCTGTTTTAAAGAAAGCGGCGTCAAAAAGTTCCATGCAGGCCGCACATGGTATACAGATTCCACAGGATAAAATCAGGATGCTTCCCAGTCTAAAGCGGTCCATTGCCGATTTTATCCGTCTGGATCCAAGAGCAAACGGCGCTGCAATAGCAGGTGGAAACTATCGGCAAAACTTTATTACAGTAGATGGCTCGGAGTTTAATAATAACTTTGGTGTTGGAGATAACCTCCCGGGAAACGGAGCGCAGCCCATCTCCCTGGATGCCATTGCAGAAATTTACCTGAATAATGCGCCTTATGACGCAATTTGGGAATCAGGTTTCATTGGCAGTGCCGTAAATATCATCAGTCGCTCAGGAAGCAATACACTTCAGGGATCGGCCTATTCTTTTTTGCGTGAGTCGGCGGGTAACGTGAGCCTGGCTACTGTTGGTAATCATGGGAGAACAGGAATCAGTTATGCACTCAACGGATTTAGATTGGGAGGTGCCATTAAAAAAGATAAGCTTTTTTATTTTATTAGTCTGGAACGGGAAACTGAAGTATATCCGCCGCAGATTTATCACGCAGCTACCAGCGATATGCCCTATGGAAGTGCGGCTGATATTGCCCGGCCAAATGCATCCGAGCTTGATCAGATCAGCAACTATCTATCAACTCAGTATGGCTATCATACCGGAGCTTATCAGGATTACGACTTTAAACCTGCCAGTAACCGTTTGCTGGGCCGTTTAGACTGGAATATTGCGGAGAATAATACTCTGAGCCTTCGCTACAATCAGCTCATGAGCAACAGGCCTGAACTGGTAAATGGTTCGCGTAGTCCGCTTACCCCGTTTTCTTCCAGTGCAGGAAGGCGTGGTATCAATGCACTCCCATTTAGCAATTCAAATTTCGATACCAAATCCATTTTTTATTCGCTTTCTGCAGAGTGGGATTACCGTTTATCGTCCACTGTGAATAACGCCCTTCGCGCCTCCTTTACCCGACAACATGAATATCGGGTTTCGGATAGCAGACCTTTCCCTTTTGTCGATATCTTAAAGGACGGACTTCCTTTCACTTCTTTTGGTTATGAACCCTTTTCGATGAATAACAAGCGTCTGGTATCTTTATACTCTGTGAGTGATATTCTGCGCTGGAAACCAGGCCGGAACAGCTGGATAATCGGATTTCAGGCAGACTATATGCAAACGCAAAACAGCTACATGCCTTTTGCTTCGGGCTATTATACGTTTGCTTCGTGGCAGGACTTTGTATCGGGTAACAAACCTGTCGACTATGCTCTAACCTTTGTGCCGGAGGGAATGGATAACGATCCATCTTACGCCTTCGATTACCTTAATCTATCGGCTTTTGCGCAACACACCATTCATGGCGGTGAGCGCCTGCAGCTTGATCTGGGCGCCAGGGGCGACATGGCACTTTACCCACGGAATCTGGCAAGCAATCCAGCTGTATCATCCCTTGCATATGCTGAGGGAGAAAGGATAAACACCGCTTTTCTTCCCAGCCCGGCTTTGCTGCTTTCTCCAAGGCTGTCGCTCAGATATGCTGTGTCAGCTGATGGGGCGATCGTGATGAAAGCGGGAACAGGAATATTCACCGGCAGGATCCCTTTTGTATGGGTGATCTCTCAGGCAAGGTACTCGGGCGTGAATCAGATCAGTCAGACCTGGCAGGGACAGCAAAATACCCCGGTATCTTTCGACCCGTATCCCCGCCAGCTTTCGGTATCAAAGGGAATCCATGTCATTCCGGCTGTGGTCAGTGTCCTCTCGCGCGATTTTAAAATGCCACAAAGCTGGAAAAGTACACTATCTCTCGAAATGAAACTGCCAGGAGGCCTAAAAGGAAAGTTTGAACTTACTTTTAATCGTGATATACGAGGCATTTCTTTCCGTGATTTAAATCTCGTTAAGCCACTAACATTGAATATTAGCGGATATCCTGATCACCGGCTGGTTTATCCACAGCGAAATAACCTAAAATACATTAATCCCCTGAATGCGAAGGGGGAACGAGATGCCTCGGGGAATTCTGCGATGAGTGTGGTATCAATTTCGAATTCCTCAAAGGGTTATTATTCTTCGGCGCTGTTTACTTTAACACGCAAATTTTCTTCAGGATTGGATATTTCAATCAGTTATGTAAAAAGCAAGGCTAAAAATTACAATGATGGAGACGGCGATCAAACACTTTCTGCCCTGAATTCTACCCCATCGGTAAACGGGATAAATGACCTCCCACTGGCGGATGCTGGTTTCGTTATGCCACACCGGATCGTATCTGCCCTCACTATGCCCATTGAGCTTGCACGCAGAATCCGTTTAGATCTCGGACTTTTTTATCAGGGAAGTTCAGACGGGAGGTTTTCTTACACCTACGGAAGGGATCTAACTGGGGACGGTGCAAACCGGTCGCTCATTTATATTCCAAAAAATCCTTCTGAAATTAATTTTTCTCCGATCAGGGCATCAGGTACTAATTCTGCAATTGTTTTTTCGGCAATCGACCAGCAGAAAGCTTTTTTTTCGTATATCAGTCAGGATAAATACTTGAGCAGGAGAGCCGGAGAATATGCGGAACGTAACGGGGCTTTGATGCCATGGCGGCACCAGTTTGATTTGAAAGTCAGTCTGAATCTTTTGCTAAAGGGAAGTGCTCGTGAGCATTCCCTCACAATCAGTGCTGATGTGTTAAACCTGGGTAACCTGCTCAATGCTGACTGGGGTGTACGAAAACTGGTAAATGCAAGTTCTATTCTGATTCCGGTTAATCTGGATCAGGTAAGTGCAAATGGTACGGCACCAAGCTTTCAGTTCGCCACTATTGCGGGTAAACTCGTTGAAAGTACGTTTAGAAAGGATAACAGTGTCAACTCAGGTTATTTAATTCAACTGGGGCTCAGGTATTCTTTTTAGGGGCTCGAGTTGTCGTATACTGTTTTAAGGTAACTTTATAATGCAGTTGTGTGGGCAAAATTTGTGAGCAAGTTTATTGTGGGTTCATATTCGGGCATTTGATTGGTAATCACTTAATTATTGTGAAAGCAAAACCTTTGCTTTGGCTTGTTGTTTATCATTAAATTCATTCGATTTGGAAAATTCCCGTCCACAGGACCTTGCCGTATTGGTCCAAAATAAGCTGAAATTAAATAGAAGCAGGGTGCCTGTTCCTGAACTGAGCGTTTTGGAGGCCCTGTTTGATTGTTTGTTCTATTCGAGCATGTGCAAGGAGGAGAGTGATTTGATTAAAGTAACGGTTACTTTCATCGATCCGGAAAATCCCGATCCAAAGCCACCGGGTTTTATTGTTCCGGAAAGGTGGAGCTGCGTGGCTTTTGAAAAGCCAATCGCAATGAATACAAAAGCACTGGCAAAACTTTCAAAGGCTGCAGATCCCTCGAGTTCATCGCTTGCAGTATACTTCAATGATAAGGGCGGGCTTTACATATGGGGCATGATTGACCAGGCGATGCATTATCAGAATTTTTTAAACTATGAGTCGGATACCGATTCTGAACAGCCGGGCCTGTTTCAGGTTGCCGTAAGTGATATTGGCACGCTCCACGTGTTTTTCGACTATGAGTTATTGGCTACCCTGAAGCAGAATGTGCTGGTAAAACGTTATCTGGATGTATTGACAATCGGGCCCATATCTAAAATGCTTAAACGGAATGCAGAGTTTCTGAAGATAGCTATACATCAGTATCTGGATGAATTTCATCCTGCCGAAAAATATCAGGACTGGGAAGAATATCTTGATGGCCTCTGGATTCAAACATTTTCAAGGCTGTTGCTCAAGATTCAGAATTATCAGCATGGCGGGGCCATATTGATTGCCGACGATCGTGCAGACCTGGATATCAAATACCAGATTCACTATGAGCGGCTTACACTTGCCATGATTGCTCATGCTAAATCAGCAATTGATAACTTCGTTTCCGAAAATACCATTGAGGGCCAGTTTCAGTCTGGAAAAAGTTCAATTAGCAGGAAACTATACCAATGGGAATCGCAGGCCTTGAGCGAAAAGAAAGGCACCGCGGATGAGATTAAGGGTTCGATCAGTTTTATTGCTTCCCAGACCTGTGTAGATGGAGTGGTCCTTTTTGATCGAAATATGATTACCAATGGCTTCGGCGCGGTATTGAGGGCGAAAGGGATGCCCAAAAAAATCTATGTTTCTTCAACAGCTACCGCTACGCCAAAATCACTGGTTCCTTATGATCCGAAGCACTATGGTACCCGGCACCGCTCAATGATTGCCTACTGCTGGAAACATCCGAATTCCCTTGGATTGGTGATTTCTCAGGATGGAGATATCAGGGTATTTTCAAAAATTGAAGACAAGTTGATTATGTGGGAAAATATCAAAACCCAGCAGTACCTTACAAACCGCTCACAACGACAGAAAAGCACTTTGATTTAGAGTGTTATGTTTCTATTAAACCCGAAACGGATGAAAACCCTGCGAAATATGGCTTCCCTCATGAACATTTTTCTTATTTTTCCGTTTAAAAATAATATCTGAAACGACCTTATGAATAAACCATCTGGCAAGCCACATCCCGCTTCTACAAACGATGAACGGTTCAAAGCTTTACTAAAAGCAACTTCCGACGTTGTTTACAGTTTGAATCCCGACTGGAGCATTATGTATGAGCTTGACGGTAGAGGCTTTCTGCTTGATGCCAATAAGCCAACACCAGAATGGAAAACCAGAAATGTTTACCATGAAGACCTTGAGATGGTAGAGGCTGCAATAGCATACGCCATTGCAAACAAAAGTATTTTTCAGCTCGAGCATCGGGTGAACCGTGCAGATGGAGGAATCGGATGGACATTTTCCCGTGCAGTGCCCATTTTTGATAGTGAAGGCGAGATTACTGAATGGTTTGGTTTAGCGTCGGATATTACCGAACGGAAATTAGCTGAACAATCCCTTGCGCAATCACGAGATATTCTGGAGCAGCAAAAACGCACTTATGAAACCATCACTTCGGGTACCCCTGATTTAATGTATGTTTTTGATCTGGACTACCGCTTCACGTATGCCAATACAGCCCTCCTCAATATGTGGGGAAAAACGTGGGATGATGCCATTGGAAAGGGACTTATTGAAAATGGTTACGAGCAATGGCATGCCGAAATGCACGAGCGTGAAATTGACAGCATCAGGGAAACAGGGAGTAGTATACGGGGCGAGGTTGCATTTCCGCATGCCACATTGGGCAGGAGGCTTTATGATTATATATTAAATCCTGTATTTAATGAAAGCGGAGAGGTAATTGCCGTATCTGGAACCACGAGGGATGTTACAGAAAGAGACCAGTGGGAGCAGCGCCTGAAGGAAAGCGCAGAAAGACTGCAGGCGATGAATGAAGAATTTGCTGCTATAAATGAGGAACTTACTTCATCCAACGAACAGATACTGGCAACAAACGAAGATCTGACTGCTGCAAATGAAGCACTTCTGGATGCAAAACATACCATTGAGGAAAGTAAACAGGCCCTTCGCCTGGCTATTGATGCTGCAAATTTTGGAACCTGGTACATTCACTCTGTTACCCGGGAATTTATAACCGATGCCCGGTTGAAAGAGTTGCATGGATATTACCCTGATGAACCACTTACTATCGAGCAGGCCATCGCGCAAATTACCGACGAGTACAAGGATTATGTATCACAAAAGCTTGAAAATGCCATTTACAACAACGGAGACTACGATGTTACCTATACCGTTATCGGTTTACATGATCAAAGATTGCGCTGGCTGCGGGCTATTGGTAATCTTAAATCAGACCCATCAGGTGCTTTCTCGGCTTTTACGGGTGTGGTGATGGATATCACAGAGCAAAAAATGGAGGATATCCGGAAAAACGATTTCATGGGTATGGTGAGCCATGAGCTGAAAACGCCATTAACCTCATTATCGGCCTACCTGCAGTTGCTTGAAATGCGTTCTCAGGGAAACACTGATCAGGTTATCCGCCGGGCCATATCACAGTCTGTAAAACAAACCAAACGCATGACTGATATGATCAACGGTTTCCTTGACTTTTCCAGGCTGGAAGCTGCTCAACTAGAAGTGAGCCGGTCTGATTTCGACATTGCTAATTTAATTAAAGATGCGCAGGAAGAAGTTACCATGCTTTACAGTACCCATAGGTTTATTTTTGAACCGGTTGAAAGCCAGGTAATCAATGCCGACAAAGGTAAGCTGGGACAGGTAATTGCAAATTTGATTGGGAATGCCGTCAAATATTCTGCGCCTGATTCAATGATCCAGGTTTCCTGTACTTCTAATCAGGATGAGATAAAAGTTAGTGTGAAGGATCAGGGAATCGGCATCAGGAAAGAAGAGCTTCCAAAATTATTTGAACGCTTTTACCGTGTAGATAACAATAACCTGATTTCTGGTTTTGGAATAGGGCTATATGTATCTTCTGAAATCGTGAAACTTCATGGCGGAAAGATATGGGCTGAAAGTAATTTAGGAGAAGGTTCTGTATTTACTTTTACTATTCCATTAAAATAGAAGCGCATTTAAAGTATTAAATATTACACCCGTATTAAATGGTTTGCTCACACTAATCATGCAGTACCAATATCGCCTTTACAGATTTGTTTAGAACCTTATTTACTGTACTGGTGGTGAACAGCCTGTAAATAATGTTGTGATGATGTTTTACCAGACATAAAATGTCGGTATGGTTCTGCTCAATAAAATCCATAATACCGTTAGGGGCACTGTTGTGCCGGATATAATTGAAGTCAATTTGGGTGTGTGGTAGGAGTCTCCGGATGCTGTGCTCACCGGTTTGTATGTGTTGCTCGTCAGATTTTTCTGCTACATAAAGCACCTGCATTCTTTTGCTGCCCGAAGCCTTAAGCATTTCGTTAAGCGCAACCAAATCTTTGTTTGATAGCCTGGTTTCGTAGTCGGTTGCAAGTGTAATCACTGGTTCGGAAGGAAAAACACTTTCTATCGGCACAATTAGGGTTGGTATTCTCATTTTCGAAACCACCATACTGGCATTACTTCCAACAATGCCGGCAATACCTGTGGCGCCGGTTATACCCATAATTAGCAATTCTACCGGATTCGATTTCGTATATTCAAGAATAACCGATCTCAGGAAACCCACCTCACAGCTTGTGGATATATTAATCTCTGTGAGCTCTTGTTCTTCACGGATCAGGTTTGCCCAAGCCTCGAGCGCATTCCGTTTATTCCGGTAATAAGATTCGATAAATATGGCATTGTAAGTGCTATTGTTGATCCCTTCGGTTGGATGTATGGCGTGAATAGCGGCAACCTCCATTTTCAATACCTTAGCCATCGATAAGGCATAGGTAAACGCATTGGCTGCACTTTTTGAAAAATCTGTAGCAACAAGTATTTGTTTCATGGGAAGTTTTTGTTAAAAATCAGGTTAGATAAAAAGGTGGAACAGCATAAACAACAAGATAGCAAGAATGATGGATACCGGGAGTGTAAGTACCCAGGCGAGGCCAATATTCTTCAAGGTATTATTGTTAAGGTTTTTTCTTCCTCCAGAAGCAACCATTGCCCCCGCGATACCACTTGAAAGGACATGAGTAGTACTCACAGGCAAACCGAAGGCCGTACTTAGTCCGATGGTTGAAGCTGCTACAATTTCTGAAGTTGCCCCCTGGGCATAATTCAGGTGTTCATTGCCAATTTTTTCGCCAATGGTTACTACAATTCTTTTCCAACCGATCATGGTACCAAGGCCAAGTGAGATGGAAATGGTGAGGATTACCCATAATGGTGCAAAATCCACAAGCTTCGAAAGCTCATCTTTATTGCTGCTGAGGTTCCGGTGATCTTCTGCAGAAATAACAAGCGATTTGTCGTCTTCAACTATTTTGATTGCAGCTATTACGGCTTCAATCTGTTTTCTGAACTTATAGGTGTTTTCTTTATCTGTCTCGCTCTTCAACAAGAGATGTTTTTTCGTTTGTTCTATCTTAGAAGTGAAATCGGCGACATTAACAGATTTACCATGATTTAGAACGGATATTTTCTGGATAATCTGTTCAGTGCTGTTCAAATCACGCATCACCTTATCCTGTTGAATGTGGTGATTTACGGCGAACCTGGCCGGCAGGAAAGCAATCAGGATGAGCATTAAAAGACCAACACCCTTCTGCCCGTCGTTACTGCCATGGAAAAAGCTCACCAATGTACAGGTGGTAATCAATAAACCTCTAATCAGCAATGGTGGACGATCATGTTCGCCATGAGGAATGTGAAAAAGCGCATGGTATTTGACGATGTGCTTTAAAAAATACATCAGTAAAACAGCGAGTCCGAATCCGATGACCGGTGAAAGGATGAGTGATAGTCCAATTTCTTCCGCTTTTCCCCAATTCACGCCCTTGCCACCATAATACCAGGTGAAGGCCAGTCCGGCACCAATCATTGCACCGATCATGGTATGGGAGCTGGAACAGGGAATGCCCAGATACCAGGTACCGAGGTTCCAGGCGATAGAGGCCAGCAAGACAGCCAGTACCATGCTAGCCCCGACACCTACGGGCAGGTTCATTAGCGCATCAAGTGGTACGAGTTTCAGAATGCCCATCGCAACAGCGATACCACCAGTGAAAACGCCCATGAAATTCCAAAAGCCCGACCAGGGAATAGCAATGACAGGTTTCAGTGCTTTGGTATAAATCACTGTAGCAACAGCATTGGCGGTATCGTGAAATCCGTTTACAAACTCGAAGCCAACTACAGCCAGCAGGCAAACTAAAAAAATAATGGTAAGCGGAATACTTAGATGGGTTTCGCCGATAAAGGGTAGCACTACATTAGCTGGATGCATATAAAATGTGGAATCGTTAAATAGAAGAATTGCGACTCAATCAAATAACCGCATAAATCAGTTCACTTTCCGAATACAACCTGTTAAGTTATTGTTAAGTTTTTTCGTCAAATTGCAATTGGGTACAGCTCCCCTGAATTCGCTATCTTTGTCCATCAGAACCCTTACTATATGTCTTCACAGGATATTTTGAAAAATCACCTTAACAAAACCATTAAGCTTACTGATGTAGAGTTTGACTACTTTTATTCGCACTTTAAACCGCTGTCGTTTAAAAAAGGCCAGACAATTATCAACGTTGGCGACAGGGTGGATTGTGAGTATTTTGTATTAGATGGGTGTTTGAAGACCTTTTACATTAATGATGATCAGAAAATGTTTATCCTGCAGTTTGCGATGGAAACATGGTGGGCCTCGGATTACAATGCTTTATATAATGGAGAGGCTGCAACAGTGAACCTTGATTGTGTTACTGATGCGCGGGTATTATGCCTAACCAGTGAGGATAGAGAGAAGATGTGCAAAGAAATTTACCCTTTGGAATATTTCTTTCGATGGCGTTCCAATAGAGGTTACGTAGCCTCGCAGAAAAGATTGTTATCGTTCATGAATAACGATGCCAAAACCCGTTATGAAGAGCTACTGGCCATGTACCCGCAACTTTATAATATTGTCCCTAAACAACTGATTGCAGCCTACCTTGGCGTATCGAGGGAAACACTAAGCCGGTTATATTAAACGCTGCCGATTGCAGGTAAAGGCTGTATCATTTTTGATTTAGTGATACAGCCTTTTTATCTGGTGACGAATATTATGCTTCTAAAATTTCAATTACCTTTAGCGCTGTACCACGTGCAGATGCCGGATTTTGACCGGTAACCAGATTTCCATCTGCAATGCTGTTATCCGACCATGGGCTTGCCGCATGAAACCTGCCACCTTGTTCAGTAAGCGCACTTTCCAGGAGGAACGGAACATCTTCTTTTGCATAGTGATTTTCTTCTTTATCGGTAAAAGAGGTGATGTTTTTGTCCTTTACCAGATAGGTGCCATCGCTAAGTGTTACATTTAACAATGAAACCGGCCCGTGACATACTGCGCCAACTACGGCGCCTCTTTCGTAGGTTTCTGCAATCACTTTTTTCAACAGCGCATCTTCGGGCATGTCTACCATCGGAGCTAAACCACCAGGAACAAAAATCGCATCATAAATACTGGCATCTACATCCGCAAGTTTGGTGTTGTGCTGCATTTTTTCCCAGCCGCCTTTCTGCAGGAATCGCGCATTCGATTCTTCGTCTTTTGCCTCCATATTATCAAGAGCTGGTACCGCACCGGTGATGCTGGCAAAGTCGATCTGGTAACCGGCGTCATCAAATGCTACATAGGGGTGGGCTACTTCATCAAGAAATACACCTGTTTTTCTGTTTTTTGGTCCAATTACCTTTGCATTGGAAACAATAATTAATATTCTTTTTGACATGATATTTTGAGTTAGAAAAGTTTTTTTAAGATGTTTACCTCGCGGACTTCCAGATGTGGAATAATCTTTTGAAATACGATTTGCTGATAGTGATCTGAGCTTTTATGCAACTCTACAGCATCACTATCTACATAGCGCTCGTGCAGGATGAGTTCGTTATTGTTTTCTGCAGACTGGTAGATATGGTAAGAAATATTACCTGGCTCGTTTCTGGTTTTTTCAACCAGTTCTTCCAACAGGTTTAAAATTGCCGGAGTTTCGCTCTCTTTGATTCTCCATTTTACGATGAGTTCTTTTTCCATTTTATTTTTCTTTTAATATTGAATTTCTACAGTTGTTTTGACGGCATACACAGCAATGAATCCCTGCGAGGTGCCTTCGTTTTGTTGACAGTTCAAAAGTGAGGCTTATAGAAAAGAAAAGCAGGTGATGTAGGTCACATTCAAAAATGTTGCTGACGAATGTGACATAAGTCACACCCGCTCAAAATGGATACACCTTCCGTGGGTCTGGATACAGTTTATGTTTTATACTGCCCCATCTTTGGGCGATACAAAAAACATAAAACAATGAACAATATTTCAGGAAAAGTAATCATCATTACAGGCGCCAGCAGTGGGATTGGTTTAGCCACAGCAAAATTATTGGCTGCTCATGGCGCGATTTTGAGCCTTGCAGCCAGACGTAAAGATAAACTGGACATACTGGTTTCGGAAATCACTGAAGCGGGAGGCAAAGCAATTGCTTTTGCAGCAGATGTAAGCAAAAGAGAAGAAGTGGGTGCTTTGGCTCAGGCCACGCTAAATGCCTTCGGAAAGATAGATGTTTTGTTTAATAACGCGGGGGTAATGCCACTATCGCTTTTAGAAAACCTGCATTATCAGGAATGGGAACAAATGATTGACGTGAATATTAAAGGTGTGCTCTACGGTATCGGCGCAGTATTGCCACATTTCAAAGCGCAAAACAGTGGACACTTTATTAATGTATCTTCTGTGGCGGTCATCTGGTAGCACCGTCGAGTGCCGTATATTCGGGAACGAAGTTTGCCGTAAGGGCCATTAGCGAAGGCTTGCGCCAGGAAGTCAAACCTTATAACATCCGTACCAGTATCATCTCTCCAGGAGTTACAGAATCTGAACTAACGCATACCATAACCGATGAAAAAGTAAAACCGATGATTGGCCAGCTTGCAGAGGTTGCTATTGCTGCAGAAAACATCGCAAGGGCTGTAGCTTATGTCATCGATCAGCCTGAAAATGTGGATGTAAGTGAGATGATCATCAGACCTACTGCCCAACAAATGTAGGATAAGCGGAAAATATTTATTTAAATTTGTAGCATTACCTTATGAAAAAGTCCATCCATACCCCCTTAGTATTTCACTCCATCGCAGCGATGAATAGTGCGCTGGGTCTGGCCGAACCTAAGCATCCGCTCATTTGCCTGAATGAATACAAGGATATCTCTGTTGATGTAACGGAATTTACACGGGGCATTATGATGGACTTTTATAAGATTTCCTACAAAGAGCCTTCGAGTGGACGGATCAGATATGGACAGGATCACTATGATCTGAATAATGGTGGACTGTCTTTTCTTTCACCCCGCCAGCTCGTTGCAGAGGCAGACGGTGCCCTGGATTGCTCTGGTATGACCTTATTGATTCATCCTGACTTTCTAAAAGGTTATTCGCTGGCTGCCAACATTAAAAAATATGGTTTTTTCTCCTACGGAACCAATGAATCGCTTCAGTTAACCGCGCAGGAGCGGGAAATGATTTTTACGCTTTTCAGGCAGATTGAAAACGAGCTCAATCAGCGGCTGGACCATTTCAGTCAGGATGTAATGATCAGTCAGATTGAACTGTTGCTAAACTACAGCAACCGTTTTTATAACCGCCAGTTTTTATTTAGAAAAGTAGAACACCATACCCTGCTCGAAAAAATGGACCTGCTGTTGGAAGAGCACTTCAATTTTGGAACTACTTTAGGGCAAGGATTGCCAACGGTGCAGGATCTGGCAGAAAAGTTGAATGTATCTCCCAACTACCTGAGCGACCTGCTAAGGGAACTCACCGGTATGAATGCACAACAACACATTCACCAGAAACTGATCGACAAGGCCAAGGAAATTCTCAGTACAACCAATCTTTCAGTGAGCCAGATTGCCTATCAACTCGGGTTTGAATACCCTCAGTCGTTCAACAAACTGTTCAAGAATAAAACCAACCTTTCTCCGCTCGAATTCAGGCATTCTTTTAATTAACCCAAGTTCCGCTAAAAGGAACTATTAAGTACATTCAACATGAATATCACACATTTTATCAGTGAGTGGATTGCTGCAGGCAATTCTTTTGATACCGACAGGTATCTTGAATTTTATTTACCTGATGCCATTCTGGATGATCCCTCGGTAGGCAGGGTTTTCCGTGGACGAAAGGAAATCCAATCATACTTTGACAGCTATTTCATCGGCTATCAAACCCAAACCAGACAGGTGAATCTCACCGTCGCTGGTAATACTGCACACCTGGAAGTTGTATTTAAAGGGAGCTTCGCTGAACAGGAAATAGGCGGGACTTTTGATTTTGTGTTTGAAAATGGTAAAATAGCTACCGTGGAAGCTAATCTTATTCACGACTAAGATACTTTTTTCTTTATCGCCTGCAGGTACGCTGTTGGCGTTTGCCCGAATTCCTTCTTGAAGGCTTTTGTGAAATAAGACTGGGTTTGTATGCCGATGCGGTACATCACTTCAGTCATTAATACATCTTCCGTCTTCATAATTTCTACGGCTTTCCTTAGCCTGGCCGACCGTACAAATTCACCTATCGACTGTCCGGTAATGGTTTTGATTTTCTGATACAGCTTGGTTCGGCTCATGCCGATTTCCCTGCAAAGGTAATCGATGTCCATTTCCGGATTAATCATCTGCTCTTCAATGATGGCGAGTAGCTTCGACATGAAAACCTTATCTTTTTCTGAATGGACAAGTTCCTGAGGTGCTGTTTCCTTGTTATTCAGGTAATGGTCTTTTAGTTTCTCGCGTTGCGCCAGAATGTTTTTTACCGTAATGAGTAACAAATCTATGTTGATGGGTTTGGTGAAATAAAGGTCTGCACCCGATGATGCCCCTTCAATTTCCGCTTCAACGCTATTTTTAGCTGTAAGCATGAGAAAGGGGATATGACTGGTATTGATATCATCTTTGAGCAATCTGCAAAACTCAGTACCGTTCATGCCTGGCATCATTACATCACTTATGATGAGGTTTGGCATTTCCGCCCGTGCCTGAATCAATCCGGCTTCACCATCGCTGGCTTCGATAATCCTGTAAAAGGGATTCAATGTCTCTGTCAAAAACGTCCGGAGTTCTTCGTTATCATCTACAATCAGTATTGATACATCCACATTTTCTAAATTTTGTGGAATAGATGCGGTTTGCGAAGCTTTTTCCAGTTGATAGGTAATGCTTTCCAAACGGGTACCTCCGGGCGCATGATTCGGATTAAATTGCTCGGCTAGCGTATAATCTCCTTTATTTGCCGGAATACCGATGATAATCTCCGTACCCTTATTTCTTTCACTTGATACCTGGATTATACCTTTATGTAAAAGTGTCAGGCTTTTTACAAAGGCTAAGCCAACCCCTGAACCCAGGTGGCTTTCAGTGATGCGGTAGTAACGTTCGAACAAATGCCCGATCGATTCTTTTGATATGCCAATCCCGCTATCTATTACCCTGAAGTACACGTATGACTGGCCAACATAATTGCTTTTGATGCTCAGCTGATTCTCGAAGGCTGGCGCTATGCCATTTAATGAATGGAGTATCTGAAGTTTCAGTGTTCCCCCTGTTTGGGTATATTTTATGGAATTGTTGATGAGGTTCAGGATAATCTTTTCGATAACCTGCCTGTCAAACCAAACCTCAGCAGGGATGCTGACTTTTTCTACCTCAAATGTGATCTGTTTTTCCATGGCCATCTCCGAAAATTCTTCCGCCACTTCATCGATAAACAAATTGAGGTTACCGTCAATCACGTTGAGTTTAAGGGCACCTGTTGCGGCCTTTCTAAAGTCCATCAACTCGTTAATTAGCCGAAGCAGGCGGTTTGCATTGCGGTGGATGGTATTGTAATAATTCACAAAGGATTCGCTGGTATCTTCCCTGAGCAGACGTTCTATCGGTCCGAGGATTAACGAAAGCGGTGTACGGAATTCGTGCGAAATATTAGTGAAAAACTGTAACTGCGTCTGGTGGATTTCCTCACGTTTCTCTTCCTCAATTTTTCTCAATTCTAATCGCCTCTTGAAGCTCAGTGCAGCATAGGCAATGTAGGCTGCAAGTGAAATGGCAATAAGTCTGAACCACCATGAGGACCAGAAAGGGGGCGCGATAACAATCCTGATGGTTTTGCCGGCTTCATTCCAGACATGGTCGTTATTTGATGCCTTCACCCGAAAAGTATAAGTGCCCGGATCGAGGTTGGTATAGAAAGCCTGAGTCAGGTTTCCAATATTAATCCAGTCCTTATCTTCACCCTCCAGTTTATAGGCATAATTGTTATTTTCACTCGATACATAGTTTAGCGCTGCAAAACGTAAAGAAATAGATGCCTGATCGTAGTCGAGCTCAATCTCATCGGTAAAGCTGATATCGTGGTCTAAAACACTTTCCGGTGCATTGGGGATAATTTTCTGGTTGAAAATCCGGAATTCGGTGATAAAAACCGGAGGGACAAATTTATTAGTTGCTATATCAGAGGGGAAAAAGGTATTAAATCCGTTCACGCCGCCGAAGAAGATTTCACCTTTTCTGGTCTGCAGGTAAGCGTTAGCTTCGAATTCGAGGCCTTGCAGGCCATCGCCGGTATTGTATTTTTTGTAAGTCTGCTTTTGGGGATTAAATTGCGTTAAGCCTTTTGAAGTGGATATCCAGAAGTTTCCCAGCCTGTCTTCTGCAATTCCTTTGATAAATTCTGTTCCCAAACCCGCTTTTGTGGTATAGAGGTCGAACTTGTTTGTGGCCTTATTTAAACGGTACAATCCGGTTTGTCCAACCCATACCGTTCCTTTCCGGTCGATAAAAATAACCCTGAGGTCGGGTAGTTTTCCAGTTAAAAAATAATGTGTTATTAGCTGTGTGCGAAGGTTATAGCAGTTCAAACCTCCGTCATCAGTGCCTATCCAAAGGTTTTTATCCAGGTCTTCGGCTATAGAAACCACATTGTTTCCATTGATTTTGCCGCCGTTTTTTCCGTTAGTGATGCGCCTGAACTGCCTGGTTTGCGGGTCGAACAGATTTAATCCACCATAGTAAGTGCCTATCCAGATTTGATGTTCGCTGTCTTCAAAGGTTTTCTGCACATAATCGGAAGAAATAGAATTCGGATTGCTGCTGTGGGTAAAACGGGTAAAAGACCCGTCACTGTTCATGAGGTTTAAGCCACCGGCCCAGGTGCCTACAAGGATGTTGCCATTGCTGGTTTGGGTAACATCAAGTACGGCATCGGCACCAATACTTTTCTGATCAAAAGGATTGTACCGGTGATGCCTGAAAGTGTTTGTACCTGGCTGGTAAATATCAAGACCTCCGCCATCTGTACCAATGTAGATGTTGCCCTGTCTATCTTCGCAGAAAGCTTTTACGTCGTTATAGCTTAAACTATTTTTATACGGTTCCTGGCGAAAAAGCCTGAATTTTTCTGCCTTTGGACTGTAGAGGTTCACGCCACCACGGTGCGTACCAATCCACAGATTTTCCTGCCGGTCTGCAAATAGGGCAGAGACAGTTCGTTGCGAAAGGCTGGAAATATTCCCAGGCTCATTCTCGTAATGCCGGAACGTTTCTGTAGCGGGATTGAAAAGATCCAGGCCTCCGTTAATTCCGCCCAGCCATAAACGCTGATGTTGGTCAAAAGCAATCGCTCTCACCAGATCACTGGCAATACTGTTCTTGTTTTTATCCTGATGCTGATAAATTTTGATGCTGCCTGTAGTTAACTGATAACGGATCAGTCCGCTTTCTTCTGTCGCAAACCAATAATCGCCACCAGGCGATCTTTTAATACTCCGGATAGCATATTTGTCTAAACCGGCAATTGCCTTAGCCCTTTTGGTTTTCAGGTTGAGGATTTGAATGCCCTGATCGGTTGCCATCCAGATATTGCCAAGTCCATCGTTAAACAGATCGTTAATGAAATCTTTTTTGCTGAGCTGGCCGGCAGTGTGATATGTAAACGGTGCAAGACTTTGTGTTTGCTGATCAACAATATTCAGTCCGCCGCCGTAGGTGCTTACAAAAATGCTCTTCCCAATCTCCAGGATAGCGGTGACACTATTTTTATTGCTTTTTGTTTTATAAGTAATAAAGTTATTCTGTCCGGCATTAAACCTGTTCAATCCGTCTGATGTTCCAACCCATAGGTTACGGTGCTGATCTTCGGAGAAGCACCTGATGAAGTTGTCGCTTAGCGAATTTCTGGATTTATCGTTTTTAAAAACCGTGAGCTGATTCCCGTCATATTTGTTTAAACCATCCCGGGTTCCAAACCACATAAATCCACGGTAATCCTGAAAGATGCATTCAACGGTACTGTTCGATAAACCGTCTTCCACACTGATGTGGCTAAACTTTAAATTCTGGGCAAAAGCATGTCCTGCAGAAAATACAATCAGAAAAAATAAGAGGTTTTTGGCTAGTGAAGTCATCAGGTTTTTCTGGACGTTAAAGTTAAGGTTTTATTTCAGTAATAGGCGAAAAATGCTTTAAATGATCGCTTTAACGCATATTATGTTCGATAGCACAAAATAAAAGAACGATAGCACAAATGGAAAATGGAGAATTAGACTTGATTTGTAGCTACTAATTCTAACCATATTTTCTATGCACATTTTTACATCTTTTCTCAGGAGTAACAAGCGGATTTTAATGCTTTTACTCATGATTTTTACCCACGGATATCTATTTGCACAGCAGGCTACCATTAGCGGGATTGTGAAAACCGCTCCTGATAATCTGGGAATGCCGGGTGTGAGTGTTCGTTTAAAGGGTACTACAATTGCCACTTCTACGGATGCCAACGGTAAGTTTACCATCAGGATTCCGGCGAAGGCTGGTGTACTGGAATTTTCTTCTATTGGTTTTAAAACACAGGAAATTGCAGTATCAACCACCACAACATTTACAGTAACCTTATCAGAAGACGCTGCTACACTAAATGATGTGGTTGTTGTGGGTTATGGTACAACCAGAAAGCAAGACCTGACGGGTTCTGTAGCAGTAGTAAGTGTAAAAGATTTTCAGAAGGGAAGCATCAGTACGCCCGAACAAATGTTATCGGGTAAAGTATCAGGGGTGGCCATCACATCCAATAGCGGACAGCCGGGCAGCGGTAGTACTATCCGTATTCGCGGAGGTTCATCGCTAAATGCGAGTAACGATCCTTTATTTGTAATCGATGGCGTACCATTGGAAAACGGTGGCGTATCCGGCGCATCAAACCCCTTAAGTTTTATCAATCCAAATGATATTGAAACTTTTACTGTATTGAAGGATGCTTCAGCAGCGGCAATTTACGGTGCCAGAGCTGCCAACGGCGTAATTATCATCACAACCAAAAAAGGTTTAGGCGATGCACTGAAAGTAAGCTTTAATTCTGTGAACTCGGTTTCCACTTTAACTAAACAGCTTGATGTTTTAAGCGCAGATGAGATCCGTTCGATTGTAAATTCAAAAGGTACAGCAGCACAGAAGGCCCAGCTTGGAACCTTTAATACCAACTGGCAGGATCTGATTTATCAGGATGGTTTTTCTACCGATAATAACATCAGCATCAGCGGGGGGATAAAAAAACTACCTTACCGTTTATCTGTTGGTTATCAAGACCAGACTGGCGTGTTAAGGACTGATCAGCTGCAGAAAACTTCTGCAGCCATTGTATTTAATCCCAGGTTCTTTGATAATCACCTGAAGCTGGATGTAAATTTGAAGGGCAGTATGCAAAAGACACGTTTTGCAAATACTTCGGCCATCGGCGGAGCAGTGAGTTTCGATCCTACACAGGCCACTTATACCAACCGTGCTGATTATAACGGCTATTGGGAATGGCTGGATCCCAGCACCCCAACAGGATTGGTGAATCTGGTTGGCCGGAATCCGGTGGGTTTACTGGAACAACGTGAAGACAGGGCAAAGCCGATGCGCAGTATTGGCAATATCCAGCTGGATTATAAATTCCACTTCCTGCCTGAATTGCATGCCAACCTGAATGTTGCTTACGATGTGGCATCAGGGAAGGGTACCGTTTACGTAGATCCAAATGCTGCGGAATCTATCTTAAGCAACGGCGTTAGTAATCAATACAAACAAAACCGGAAAAATACCGTACTCGATTTTTACCTGAATTATGTTAAAGAATTTAAATCTATCAAAAGCAGAGTAGACGCAACTGCAGGTTACTCTTATAATGACTATTTAACTACGCAATATTATTTCCCGAGCTTTGATGCTTACGGAAACAAGGTGATCAATTCAGATCCGGCCTTTGCTTTCAATAAGCCGCAATACAGATTAATATCTTACTTCGGAAGATTAAATTACAGTTATGACGAGCGTTTCTTACTCACCGGAACCATTCGGAGAGATGGTTCATCACGTTTTGGTCCGGCCTATAAATATGGCGTATTTCCATCGGTAGCATTAGCCTGGACGGTAAAGAACGAATCCTTTTTGAAAGATATTAAAACCATTTCTACTATGAAATTGCGTGCCAGTTATGGTATTACCGGGCAGCAGGATGGCATTGGCAACTACAGCTATATGTCTACCTATGGTTTAAGTTCATTAAATGCACAATATCAGTTTGGAAATACCTTTTATCAGATGTACCGACCAAGTGCCTATATCTCTAATATTAAATGGGAAGAAACAGCAACCCTGAACATTGGTTTAGACTTTGGATTGATGGATAACCGCATTACGGGTAGTGTAGACTTCTATAAAAAGAAAACCAGCGATTTGCTGAACCTGATCCCACAGCCAGCAGGTACCAACTTTGCTGCCAATGCCATTGTAAATGTTGGTGATATGGAGAACAAAGGGGTAGAGCTGACCTTAGGTTTTAATCCGGTGAGGGAAAATGATTTCAACTGGGATTTTAGCTTTAATGCTACCTATAATAAAAATACGATTACTAACCTTACTGTGGTTCCTAACGATCCTAATTATGCTGGTTTTCCAAGCGGCACCATTGCCGGTGGGATAGGCGGACAAAATGCTTTCATAAATGCTGTTGGCGGTCCGAAAAGTACCTTCAACCTGTTCGAACAAGTTTATGATCAGAACGGAAATCCGGTTGAAGGGGTTTATGTAGACCAGAATGGCGATGGGGTGATTAATGAAAACGATTTCAAGAAGGGTAAACAAGCCGATCCGAAATTATTTCTGGGTTTCAGTAATAACCTGAGCTATAAAAAATGGAATTTATCATTCACGCTAAGGGCTAATCTGGGCAACTATGTTTACAATAACAATTATAGTCAGAGTGGTAACCTGAATCAGATTCTGGGCACCTCGGTTATTCTAAATGCCTCACCAAATTACCTGACTACAAACTTTAAAGCACAGCAGTTACTGAGTGATTACTATGTGCAGAATGCCTCATTCTTAAGGATGGATAATGTTAACCTTGGCTATGCTTTCGGCAAGATTTTGAAAACCAAAGCCAACCTGCAACTCACAGCGAGCGTACAAAACGTATTTGTAATTACCAAATATCAGGGACTGGATCCTGAGGTAGCATCCGGCGTAGATAACAACATCTATCCCCGTCCACGTACTTTCTCTTTGGGCTTAAATGTTAATTTTTAAGATGATGAACAGCTTTAACAATAAATATATGCAACCACGTGTTTTACAACTATTCATGCTGCTTTGCACAGCCGCAGTTTTAAACAGCTCGTGCAATAAACTGGATCTGGTACCTACCAATGACCTCACTGCCGATAAGGTGTACACATCAGCGGCGGGTTATAAACAAGCCCTGGCAAAAGTTTATGGTGCTTTTGCACTTACCGGAAACGCTTCTGTAGGGCAGGCGGATATTCCTGCAGAAATAATTAAAGATGAAGGAAACTCTGATTTTCTCCGTTTATACTGGAATTTACAGGAGCTGACCACCGATGAGGCCGTTTGGTCGTGGCAGAATGATGCAGGTATCCAGGGTTTGCACGAACTCACCTGGGGTTCAATCAATTCAATCATTAACGGATTATATTACCGATCCTTTTTTCAGATTACGCTTTGTAACGACTTTATCAATCAGTCATCGGATGATAATTTAAGTAAAAGAGGGATTGTGGGTGCTGATGCCGATCAGGTGCGCCGTTTCAGGGCTGAAGCCCGTTTCATCAGGGCATATCAGTATGCCGTGCTGATGGACATTTATGGTAACCCGCCCATGGTAACTGAAACCACTGAAATTGGTGGCAAGGATTTGCCAAAACAAATTGCCAGGAAAGATTTGTTCAGCTATGTTGAATCAGAACTGAAGGCTATTGAAAATGATTTGGCTGCACCCAAGGCTAACGAATATGGCCGGGCCGACCGCGCGGCATCCTGGGCTTTACTTTCACGCATCTATTTAAATGCCGAAGTGTACACCGGAACAGCAAGGTACACAGATGCAATTACTTACTGCAATAAAATTACGGCTGCAGGTTATACCCTGCATGGCAATTACCGTGAGTTAACCATTGCTGATAATCATCTGAATACAGACGAGAATATATTCACCATTAATTACGATGGTACCAGCACACAGAACTATGGAGGTACAACCTATCTGATGCATGGGCCTGCAGGTGTTCCTGCTGATGTTTCCGGTTCAAGCGGTAACTGGGGTGGGTTAAGAATTACGCAGCAGTTTGTAAACCTGTTCGCCGATAAAACCGGTGCAACTGATACCCGTGCACAGTTTTATATGTCGGGACAAAACCTGGAGGTAAATGATTTATATGTATCAGCAGATGGTTATTCAAGTACAAAATTCAGGAACAAAACCCGTTCTGGCGGACCCGCTCCGCATCAGGATGTAGCGAAGGATTTCTCTGATATCGATTTTCCTTTGTTTCGCCTTGGTGAAACCTATCTCACTTATGCAGAAGCCGTTCTGCGCGGGGGTGCCGGCGGTAGTTTAGCCACCGCCCTGGATTATGTAAACAGGTTACGTACCCGTGCTTATAATGGCAGTACGGCAGGTAACATCAACGCAACAGCCTTAACAATAGATTTTATTCTTGATGAGCGCGGACGTGAACTGTGGTATGAAGCTACCCGCAGAACCGATTTAATCCGCTTTGGTAAATTTTCTAAAGCGGCTTATTTATGGGCCTGGAAAGGCGGTGTAAAAGGAGGAACAGCTGTAAACAGTAAATACAATCTGTTTCCCTTGCCACCGACAGATTTGTCCGCTAATCCAAACTTACGTCAGAATACTGGTTATTAATCTTTTGCAGGATAAGCTGCCCTGATCACATCATCAGGATATGAAGACGAGGGCAGCTTCATCATTCATGAACATAAAATTAAAACGATGAAAAAAATATTCCTCACCATTATATATAGTTTTCTTTTGATTGGCCTTTTCCAGGCCTGTAAAAAAGAGGCCAGTACAAATGTAATTAATCCTCCTGCTGTAGGTTCGCTGTCTTTTAAAAGCTCTGCAACCAATGTAGTTTTATCGGTAGCTACAGATGCTACCAATGTCGTTACCTTTAGTTTCAATGCTGCAAATTTTGGTGCAACCGTGGTGCCAACCTACTCGCTCGAATTTGACTTGCCTGGAGATACAACTGGTGCAAACGCCTGGGCAAATGCGGTATCGGTGAAACTTCCGGCCGGAACACTGACGAAAGCATACACTGGTGCAGATTTCAACTCCCTTCTGGCTAACCAGCTGATGTTACCTACAGGTGCGGCAAGCACCCTCGCAGTTCGGTTAAAAGCTGAGGTTAACCAGAATACTGGTGTTGCATCTGCCATTAAGCCGGTTTTTGCTACCTTAACATTAAGTGTAAACCCTTATAAAGCAATCATCGAGTATCCGGCATTAATCGTTAAAGGCGGTAACTCATGGAAAACACCAGCGAGCAGATCGAACGGATTTGTACTCACTTCAGCTAAGTTCAATAATAAATACGAAGGGTATTTGAACCTACCCAATGCCGATGGTTACGGAGGTGATGCCTTTCAGCTGGTATCTTCACTTGATGCCACAAAAGTTTATGGCTGGGGCGGAACAGCCACTACCATGAGTTTAACCGGAGGTAATTTATACCTGACGCCGGCACCCGCTTACATGAAGGTGAATGCTGATGTAACGGCCATGACCATTAGCTATATACCGGTTAAATTTTATATCTCGGGCGATGATAACGGCTGGAGTACATCTGCAACGCCATTAGTGTACAATGCAACTACCATGAAATGGGTAGCTGCAAATGTAGCGCTTACCGCAGGTAAAACTTTTGTATTTACCGCTAACGGTGGTTACGACATCAGTTATAAACTTGATGCATCAGGTGCTCTGGTTTTTGCAGGAGCACCAAACTGGGGCGGTATTAATATACCAGTAGCTAAAACAGGAGTATTTACGGTGACTTTAGATTTAAGTGCCGGTGATGGAAATTATACGTATTCGGTTAAATAAGGAAACAATGTTAAAGAACATAAAATTAAACCGCACAAAATGGCTCGCAGTTGTTTTGTTACTTATTATTGCAGGGGCGGCCTGTAAGAAATCAGTTAAGGGCGAAACACAGATTTATCCTTTACCGGATCCGGCTGGTACTTATGCCTTGGGTGCAGATGTGAGCTGGTTAACAGAAATGGAAGCAAACGGGAAAAAATTCTACAATGCTGCAGGAGAGCAGCAGGACTTACTCCGTATTTTAAAAGATAAAGGGATCAATACCATTCGTTTGCGCGTTTGGGTAAATCCGGCATCAGGCTATTGCAATACCGCTGATGTACTGGCGAAAGCAAAAAGGGCACAGGCTGCCAATATGCGCCTATTGATTGATTTTCACTACAGCGATTCATGGGCCGATCCTGCGCAGCAGAACAAACCTGCGGCCTGGGTAAACCAGGATTTTGCTACATTAAAAACCTCGGTTTATAACCATACGGTAGAAGTATTGACTGTTTTAAAAACCAACAAAGTAGTTCCTGAATGGGTACAGGTAGGGAATGAAACCAATAACGGCATGCTTTGGAATGATGGAAAGGCTTCGGTAAATATGAAGAATTTTGCCGACCTGGTACTATCAGGTTATAATGGCGTGAAAGCAGTAAATCCGTCCACTAAAGTAGTGGTGCATATTTCCAATGGTTATGATAATAGTTTATTCAGGTGGATTTTCGATGGATTAAAAAATAATGGTGCTAAATGGGACGTGATTGGCATGTCGATGTATCCATTGGCTACCGACTGGTCGGCTAAGAACACACAATGTTTAACCAATATGACGGATATGGTATCCCGTTACGGTTCGGAAGTTATGATCTGCGAACTGGGTATGCCGGTATCAGAAGCGGTGGCGTGTAAAGCTTTTATCAAAGATCTGATTGCCAAAAATAAATCATTGCCGAATAATAAAGGGTTAGGGGTTTTCTACTGGGAACCACAATCATACAATAGCTGGAGTGGTTACAAGCTTGGTGCTTTTGATGATTCGGGTAAACCGACAGTTGCTATGGATGGCTTTTTGCCTTAATATCAAGTAGAATAAAAAAAATGATTTAGCTTAAAGGCTTTTATATTCGTTTATGGAATTAATGAAGAAAATTTCCGTGGTTTTGTTTTTTGCGTGCTTGTGCCTTACAGTTAATGCACAAAACAGACAAAGCATTTATGTGGATGCAAAAGGCGTAATCAGATGGGAAAAAGATGATAAGGAAGCCGCATTTTTCGGTACCAACTATACCGCACCTTTTGCTTATGGTTACAGGGCAATACTAAAGACAGGAAAAACGGCAGAACAGGCTATACACGACGATGTTTATCACTTTTCGAGGTTGGGCTTTGATGCTTTTCGTGTGCATGTGTGGGACCAGGAGATAGCTGATCTAAATGGTAACCTGCTCAATAATGAGCATTTACGCCTGTTTGATTTTCTGATTGCAGAATTAAAAAAACGCCATATCAAAACACTGGTAACGCCAATTGCCTTTTGGGGAAATGGTTATCCGGAAAAAGATGAAGCTACAGGTAGTTTTTCGAATGTATTTGGTAAGCAAAGGGCACTGACAGATGAGGCTGCTTTTAAAGCGCAGGAGAATTACCTAAAACAGTTTTTCAAGCATAAAAATCCCTATACCGGCTTAACCTATCAGCAGGATACAGATATTCTGGCCGCTGAGGTGAATAATGAACCTCAGCATAGTGGCCCGAAAACACTGGCAACAGAATATGTAAACCGTATGGTGGCTGCAATAAAAAGTTCAGGCTGGACTAAACCCATCTTCTATAATATCAGTGAATCGCCATGGTATGCTGATGCCATTGTGAAGGCTAACGTTCAGGGACATAGTTTTCAATGGTATCCAACCGGGCTGGTTGCCGGGCATACCTTGCAGGGGAACTATCTCCCTAATGTAGCCTCTTATAAAATACCATTCGACACGATTCCGGCTTTCAACAGTCGCGCTAAGGTTGTTTATGAATTCGATGCCGGTGATGTAATGGCTCCTGTAATGTATCCTGCTATGGCGCGAAGTTTCAGAACGGCAGGCTTTCAATGGGCTACACAGTTTGCCTACGATCCGCTGGCCACGGCTTATGCCAATACCGAATATCAAACCCATTATTTAAACCTTGCCTATACGCCTTCTAAAGCAATCAGCATGCTGATTGCCTCAAATGTATTTCACCAGCATCAGCGCCTGGCTGGTGCCGAAAACCCGAATGCCTTTGGGCCCTTTAAAATAGATTATAAAAAAGGATTGAGCGAAATGAATAGTCCAAATGCATTTTACTATTCGAATAGCACAACTTCGATTCCGGTTCAGTTAAAAACCTTGCAGCATATCGCTGGTGTAGGAAGCTCGCCGGTAGTTCATTATCAGGGGAGGGGTGCTTACTTTCTGGACCAGATTGAACCAGGGGTATGGCGCCTTGAAGTGATGCCTGATGCTATTCAGGTGAAAGATCCTTTTGAAAAAGCTTCGCCCGCTAAAGCCGTAACCTTAATCAACTGGGTTAAGGTTCCAATGGAAATCAATTTGCCTGATCTGGGAAATGGGTTTATGATCAATGGTTTAAATGCCCTTAATACGGTGAAGTTCGATGCAGAAGGAAGTCATTTTAATATTGCACCGGGAACATATTTGCTTACCAGAAAAGTCTTGAACACTAAGTTAAATGCCCAAACTGTTTATGGAAATATCCGTTTGGGTGAGTTTGTGGCGCCTGAGTCGTCCGTAAATACCATTGTGGTTAAACATCAGCCTTTCAGTACTTTGACCGAACAGCATGCTTTTGTAATTGATGCCGAAATTGCTGGCTTGACTAAGGGTGATTCAGCTTTTGTTCAGTTAAATGCTGCGGGTCGCTGGAAAAAGATTCCTTTGGAGAACAAAACACCTTACCATTACTCCGCTGAAGTACCGGCTGTGCTGGTGAAGAATGGATTGCTTAAATACCAGATTATCGTCCGTCAGGCCAGTGGTGAATACTTCAGTTTTCCGGGAAATGTAAAGGGTGACCCAGCTGCCTGGGACCGCCTGGAGTCTCCGGAATACCAATCTTATGTTGCAGCTTCATCTGCACACCTGGAAATTTTCAATGCCGCAAATGACGGGAAGCAAATCAATATTTACAATGCCGACTGGCAAAATAATAAGGTAGACTATAGCACCAACGAAAACCCTGCCATATTAAATCTGGGGCTGGCAATGAATAAACCCAAAGCCGGACAATTGATGGGTTTTCAAACTTTTTTTGCCGATAAAATGGCAGGAAGGGCAACAGAACTGGATCAGTTTAAGACGCTTGTTATGAAAATAAAATCGAACACGGATGGTACAAAAGTGAAGATTGGTTTGATTGACAGCGATGCGCAATTTTTCTCTGCCGAAATCCAGACCTCAGATAACTTCCAGTTAATAGAAGTTCCATTAAACCAGCTGAAGTCCGACCATCAGCTATTGTTACCCAGGCCTTATCCGGGTTTTCAGCCGCTTTATTACCAGGGCGCAAACCAGTCGCCTTTTAAGTTAGGCAATGCCGAAAAACTGGAGCTTACCTTTGGCTATACTTCAGGTGACTTGCCACTTAGTATTGTTGTTGAATCCATTTATCTCAAATAATTATCTTCATGTATCAGTTTAAAAAAACGTTCCTTTTACTTGTCGTTGCCTGTAGTGCTTATGTAAATGCCGTTGCCCAAAGGAAAGAAATTTTGCTGGAAACCGGCTGGAAGTTTTCAAAAGGCGCTTTCCCGGATGCCTCAAAGTCAGACTTTAATGATACCCGCTGGGAAAATGTATCGGTTCCTCACGACTGGGCCATTAGTGGCCCGTTTGATAAGGAAATCGACAAACAGGTTACAGCCATTACCCAGAATGGGGAAACCCACCCGACAGAAAAAACCGGCAGGACCGGAGCACTTCCTTATGTTGGTGAAGGCTGGTACAGAAAGAAACTGGAGATGCCGGCGATAAAACCGAATCAGAAAGTACTATTGCAGATTGATGGCGCCATGAGTGAACCCCGGGTTTACCTGAACGGAAAACTAATAGGGCAGTGGAATTATGGCTATAACTATTTCTATTTAGATATTACGAAAGACATTAATGCGAAAGGGAACCAACTGGCTATACAGCTAAAAAACAAGGCTAAATCATCAAGGTGGTATCCCGGGGCAGGTTTGTACCGCAACGTTCACCTGATTATTAAGGATGAAAAAAGTATTGATCAGTGGGGTATAACCGTCACTACACCAGTTGCAAAAAAAGAATTTGCGAAGGTAAACATCAAAACAAAGTTATCGGATGCCAGGTTGCACCTGGTTACGCAGATACTGGATGCAACCGGAAAACAGGTAGCTATTGATACGGCCAGATCGGTTTTCGGAAATGAAGCTGATCAGAACATTCAGTTGAGCAACCCCAATCTCTGGAGCCCGGAAATGCCTTATTTGTATACTGCAGTGTCGAGCGTTTATGAGGGGAACGCACTAAAAGATGTAGTGAAAACTAAGTTCGGCGTACGGGAAATTAGCTACAGTGCGGCCAAAGGTTTTACTCTTAACGGACAGGTGAGAAAGTTTAAGGGGGTTTGTCTGCATCACGACCTCGGACCTTTAGGTACGGCAATCAATACTGCTGCATTGAGAAGACAACTCACCATACTCAAAGAAATGGGTTGCGATGCCATCAGAAGTTCGCACAATATGCCTTCGCCCGAACAACTGGAGCTTTGTGATGAAATGGGTTTTATGTTTCTTGCCGAAAGTTTTGATGAGTGGGCAAAGGCGAAAGTGGAAAATGGCTACCATTTATATTTTAACACCGATGCTGAAAAAGACATCGTAAACCTGGTAAAGGCAACGAAAAACCATCCCTGTATTGTGATGTGGAGTTCGGGTAACGAAGTTCCAGATCAGTTTGGTGCTGAGGGTGTAAAAAGGGCTAAATGGTTGCAGGAAATTTTCCACCGCGAAGATCCAACCCGTCCGGTAACGGTGGGGATGGATCAGGTGAAGGCGACCATGCAATCGGGCTTTGGTGCTTTACTGGATATTCCGGGTTTAAACTATCGTGTGCGTTTATACGACGAAGCTAATAAAGCTTTTCCACAGGGATTTATTCTGGGCTCAGAAACGGCATCAACGGTAAGTTCGAGAGGAATTTATAAATTTCCGGTTGTAAAAGGTTTTGACAAAAAGTATTCTGATTTGCAGTCCTCCTCCTATGATATGGAATATTGCAGCTGGTCTAACCTGCCCGACGATGATTTTGTGATGCAGGACGACAAACCCTGGGTAATCGGGGAGTTCGTTTGGACAGGCTTTGATTATCTGGGAGAACCTACTCCTTATGATGAAAGCTGGCCTTCGCGAAGTTCCTATTTTGGTATTTCTGATCTTGCCGGTTTACCGAAAGATAGATATTATTTGTACAGAAGCCGCTGGAACAAAGAAGAACCGACATTACACCTTTTGCCGCATTGGAATTGGGAGGGCAGGGAAGGACAAACCACACCTGTATTTGTGTATACGAGTTATAACAGTGCCGAACTATTTCTGAATGGTAAAAGTTTGGGGATTAGAAAAAAAGATAAGTCTTCGCCACAGAACAGATACCGACTGATGTGGATGGACGTTAAATATGAACCGGGAACATTGAAGGTAGTGGCACTGGATGAAAATGGCAAAGCGGTAAAGGAAGAACAGATTGTTACCGCAGGGAAACCTTATCAGATTAAGTTATCTGCAGACCGGGTGCGTATCGATGCAGATGGCAAAGACCTGTGTTACGTAACGGTTTCGGTTACCGATCAAAATGGCAATCCATGTCCGACGGCAACTGATGCTTTAAAGTTTGAAGTAAAAGGGGCTGGACATTTCAAAGCGGTTTGCAATGGCGATGCCACATCATTAGAATCTTTTGTTGAACCCACAATGAAGTTGTTTAGTGGTAAACTGGTGGTGACCATGCAGGCTGATCAAAAGGCCGGAGCAATTGAATTAAATGTGAAGGGGAAGAACCTTAAGACCGGAACAATTAAAATTGAAGCCAGATAACAGGCGTTTTTCCCTCTGAATCATCTTTGGTTGCCGGTAGCAGCAGGGGTTTGCCAGTAGTTTCCCGGCACCGTCGCAGGTAACAGCTGGGATACTGCAAGGAACAAGAAAGGAACCAGATGGGAACATGCTAGGATAAAAGGCCTATAAAAGTGCCGGCGTAATGCCTGCAAGCCCATTTTTGGGTGCTTTTATCCTAGCCAAATGCTCCAATCACAGTTTTTGTATATCAAATGCTATTAATTTTGGCACTTTACCAGGGACAGTTTGCCGGTTCAGGAAAGTATTCTTCGCTAAAATATTTACCTGTTGGCCCATCCTGGCCTATAAGTGCATATTTGGCGATGCGCTGACCTGCCTGCTCAGGTGTGCTGGTACCCTGCTGATTGGTGAAGTCGGTTTGGGTGTATCCCGGACATACAGCATTCACTTTGAACCTGGTATCACGAAGCTCAAAAGCTAAATTGATGGTGTACATGTTGAGTGCTGATTTGGAAGATTGGTAGATCACATATCTTTTTGGAAAATTGTTTCCAAATATGTCTGCAGCCATTGTGAGCGAAGCCATGGCTGTACTCACATTCACAATTCTCGGTTCAGGGGATTTTTGCATCAAGTCGATAAAGGCTTCGGTTACCCTGACTACGCCAAAAACATTTGTATTGAACACTGTTTGGTAAGCTGAAACTTCCGAGCTTAGTGCAGATTGCTCAAAAGGACCGGAGATACCGGCGTTATTAATAAGCACATCCAAAGTTGCTATCTTCTGTCCAAGTGTTTCACGGGCTGTCTGGACTGATTGTTCATCTGTAACATCAATTAAAAGTGCTCCAATATTTTGAAATCCTGCACTTTTAAGTCGTTGTTCGGCTGATCGTCCGTTTTCTAATGTACGGCATCCCAGGTAAACGAAATAACCATTTTGTGCCAGTATTTTTGCTGTTTCGAAGCCTATTCCTTTATTTGCTCCTGTTATTAATGCTGTTTTCATGTCTATAAAAATTATACAGCAAAGATATGACTGGTGAAAAGGGGGCGTGAGGACGAATCTCTTTAGTTGCGGGACGAATCTCGTTCAGCGAGGTAGCGTGTGATGCTTTTGCCTGTATTGCGCCTGAACACGCGGGAGAAATATCCGGGATCGGTAAAACCAAGTTCATAGGCCAGTTCTTTAACCGATGGGTTAGAGTACTCCAGTTTCCGCTGCGCTTCCAGTATCAGTCGGTTAGTGATCCATTCTTTTGGGGAAAGCCCGGTATGTTCTTTGATAATGCTGTATAGCGTACTGGAATGGAGGGACAGCTGTTCTGCGATGGCCTTAATATCCTGATGATTGCTCAGATTGTCTTCCACCCTAAGCCTGAATTCCTGGTATTTGGATAGTTTAAAGTTGGTTTCTATTTCCTGTTTCGGGTTCTGCTCAAAATAGGCATGATTAAATTCAACCATCAGGGTATGAAGATGTGCCAGTATCACCTCTACCTTCTGTTGCTTTCCTGGACTGTGAAGAAGCTGGAAAAGCCCTTTTAACAGGTTTCTTATGCGTTGTCGTGAGGCCTCATCAAATGATATGGAATGGATATTTGTGGTGTTGGCAAGGAAGGGATAAGATCCCGGTAAGAGCGATAGGGTATGTTCATCGAATGATAAGGCATATTGCTGATTGCTTTTATCGTAGGGGAGCTTGGTAAAGATCTGATTAGGTAAACCAAAAACCAGGTCGCCATCTCCTGCGCCAAACTCAGTTAAATCCGTTTTAAATGTAGATTTTCCTTCGTCAATGTATTGGAAATAATAGAAGGAAAGCTTGTGGGGTTTGGACAAAATTTCCATCACCTCCTGGGGCAGGGAGATTTTACAGTTTTCATTTAGTGCAACAGCTACCTTATCGTGGTGTCTGATTTTTTCCAGTAAGCCTATTGTGCTCTCCATAATGTTGGTTTAACCCTGGGGTTTTATTCACATGCAAAATAGCAACAAAATTATAAATGGCCTGATTTGGAATTTGGAATTATACGATAAAATGACTGAGGTTGCTGATCTTTTACAACAATTTGCGCTCTGCTTCAAAAGCGGTATCTATGGCTTGTTCGGCTTTGTTTTGCGATGCCGCAACAGCTAAACGGTCGCACCTTTCATTCTCGGGATGGTCATTATGTCCTTTGATCCAAACAAACTTTACCTGATGTAGTTTATAGAGCTGTAAAAAGCGGATCCAAAGGTCTTTGTTCTTTTTATCCTTGAAGTTTTTGGTCTGCCATCCGAATACCCATTTCTTTTCTACGGCATCGACTACATATTTAGAATCTGAAAATACAGTAACCTGCTGGTTGAGGCTTTTCAATGCTTCAAGACCTTTAATTACTGCCAGCAACTCCATACGGTTATTCGTGGTCATTCTGAAACCACCACTCAGTTCCTTATAATGTTGTCCGGCCCTTAAAATGGTGCCATAACCACCTGGTCCGGGGTTTCCACTGGCTGCTCCGTCTGTATAAATTTCGATCATAAACGCCGTAAAGGTATGTTTTTGGCATTAAAATCGGTTAGGATCTCCGTACCAGAAAAAATATTTTCATTTCAAACTATTGAATTTTAGCATATTAAAAAATTGTTACCAAATCTTTGAAAAAAATATTTGGAGGAAATAGTAAAAATCGTACTTTTGTGACACTAAAAAACACGGTGGCTGTAGCTCAGTTGGTTAGAGTATTGGTTTGTGGTGCCGAGGGTCGTGGGTTCGAGCCCCATCAGCCACCCAGAAGTTTTAAAGGTTCATTTCGAAAAGATTTGAACCTTTTTTTGTTTTCGACTATTTGTTTCAATGAGAAGGTGCTGAGAGGTTTCAATATTTCTTTCGAAACAAGAGGGGAAAACATCAAGCCATAATTTGAACACAACTGCCTTTTCATAATTTAAAAACGATGCCAGTGAGAAACTCATATTCATTTTGATATGGATCTACCTTGTATTTTGATGGCGCTTTTAAAGATGGATTTAACAATTTACCGAATTCTGAGCCACTAACTTTTAAATAATGCGGAAAGACTTTACATTAAATTATGGAAAGAATAAAAACAGAAATAATGTCTTGGTTAATGGGAGTGATCGATGACAATTCCTGGGAAAAATATAATGACTTGCATATTGATGAAGTCGATAACGTATTTAAAAACAAATCCAATTGGGTTGGTGGTGGGTTAGATTGCTATATTCAGGCTGTCTCAATAATTAAAGAGCTTAATATTCCTTACACAATCGAATTAGCCTTTTCTTTGAAATCCAAGAAGAAAATAGCAAATCATATTATAACAGATATTAACTTTTTAAAAAAAGAACTTGATCACAGTCCTCCATCATTATATGTTTTTCATAATGATTGGAAAGGCCTAAGTGAATTGAAACAAAAAGGAATAAAGCTAAGTAACTTCACTGATAACGACGAAATTGTTGGTAGTTTTTATTATTATCAAGTCTTTAACGAAAGAGATAGTGAAGTTAGAAGAGTTTTATTCTGTATTTGAGAATTAATTGAAGCTGCGTACGTCCATTTCGTTATAAAGCTAAGAAATTGTGGTAGGAAAACTTGAAAAATAGACAGGCGTAATGGAATGGTCCCCGGTCTTCGATTTAGCTCAAGATATTATATTACTTTACAATTCCGGAATCTTACTCTTGTTATTCTGGAATCGGATTCCTGATTTGTAATAAATTTGATGAATGTTGGCTATATTTGCAATATGATTACTCGAACCGCAGAAGAAGAAGTAAAATTCCTGGCAAGCCAATTTAAAGCTATAGCCATTGTAGGTCCCAGACAGTCTGGTAAAACCACCCTAGCCAGAACTGTATTTCCCAATAAGCAATATGTTTCACTCGAAAATTTGGATAATAGATTGTTTGCAACAGAGGATACGAGAGGCTTTCTAGCGCAATACTCAGCTGGAGCCATTTTTGATGAAGCTCAGCGTGTTCCAGAACTGTTTTCCTATTTACAACAGGTTTTAGATGAAGACACAGAAAAGGGAAAATTTGTACTAACTGGATCTAACAATTTCTTGCTTCAAGAGAACATTTCTCAAAGTCTGGCGGGAAGGATAGGTTATCTATATCTTTTACCATTCTCTACGGAAGAAATCGGAAGGATCACTCATAAGCAACAAAGTGTTGAAGAGGCTATATACAATGGAGGATATCCTCCAATATATGACAATCAAATTTCCCCAAATAGATGGCTGTCGAATTATATTCGAACTTACGTAGAGCGCGATGTACGACAAATTAAAAATGTAAATAATCTGGGGGCTTTTGAAAGATTTGTAAAGCTTTGTGCCGGACGAATTGGACAATTGTTAAATGTTAGTAGTTTAGCAAATGAGACAGGCGTAGATGCAAAAACAATAAGTTCTTGGATAAGTGTGCTGGAGAGTAGCTTTATTATTTATTTGCTTAAACCACATCATCAGAACTTTAACAAACGTTTGGTAAAAATGCCAAAATTGTATTTTTATGACACTGGTTTGGCCTGCTCACTACTGGGGATTCAAAATGCTGAGCAGCTAAAAACACATTCGGCTTTAGGTAATTTGTTTGAGAATTATGTGATTACAGATATGATTAAAACCAGATATAATAGAAATGAACCAATGAACTTATATTTTTGGAGAGACAATTCTGGTAACGAAATGGACGTGATAATTGATAATGGAGGAACCCTGCATCCGGTAGAAATTAAATCAGGAAAAACGATTACTGCCGAATTTTTTAAGAACTTTAAGTTTTGGCAAAAGATATCTGGTACCGAAGGAGGTGCAGTCATTTATGGTGGCGAGCAAGTTCAAAATAGGAGCAATGGGTTGAAAATAGTGCCATGGAATAGTTTGGAGGCAAGAATTTAATATCGTAGATATCCATTCTTCAAAATTTTCGAAAACTGCCCTAAGCTAATCAGCTTATATCCATGGCTTTACCCCAGTTCGGGCTGTCCAGTATATTCGTAGTACCGTCGCAGGTAACTCGCTTGGACTTTCCTTGGACATTCCTTGGGTCATGCTTGGGTAAAAGCACAGAAAACCCATTCAAAACCCCTTTAAACCCACTTTTTTGTTATAAAATCTCTTTGAACCCACCGCCAGGGCACTTTTGCAACTGCAGCTTAAACTTTAAGGCGTACAAATGAAGAGCATCCCTGGAAATCATTATATTTGGTTTCTCCACTCTTAAGCATGAAACTTCTATATAAACTACTTTTCTTTAGCATTGCTTTTTCTTCAATATCGATAGCCGACGCGCAGCAGAAAGCGATTCACATGCAGTATTCCGTTTCAATGGAAAAAGCAGCTGAACACCTTTATCATGTATCGCTTATAAGTACAAGCCCGGGTAAAACGCTGGATTTTAAAATGTGTACATGGACACCCGGCTATTACCAACTGATTGATTTTGCTGCAGCAGTTCAGAATTTTAGCGCAACTGATGCAAACGGAACGAGCCTGAAATGGGAAAAAACTGCACCGGAAGTCTGGCATATTGAGAACAAAGGAAAACCTGTGCACATCAGCTACGATGTAAAAGCTGTAGTTCCATTTGTCGGGAATGTTTATCTCGACGAATCAAGGGGCTACATTACCCCCGGGGGTTTGTTTTTATACCTGGATCAGGAACTGAAAAATCCTGTAAGTGTGGAGATGAAGCCCTATAGCAAATGGAATTCGCTGGTGGCAACAGGTCTGGATACTATTCCCGGTAAATTCCATACTTTTTTGGCTGATAATTTTGATGTTTTATATGATAGTCCGTTTTTAATGGGTGAGCTTGAGGTGCTGCCTTCCTTCGAGGTAGCGCAAAAACCACATCATTTTATTGGTTACAAACTCCCTGAATTCGACCGTCAGGGCTTCATGAACGACCTTAAAAAAATTGTAGAAACCGGAAGCTCCATTATCGGTGAAATTCCCTATACCCACTATAGCTTTTTATCGATAGGCGCCGGGGGTGGGGGTATAGAGCATCTTAATTCTTCTTCATTGAGTTTTAGTGGCGGTGAAGGCTTCAATACACCGGAGGCCAGGAAAAAATTATACAACTTTATTGCCCACGAATATTTCCACCATTATAATGTAAAACGAATCCGCCCGATAGAGCTGGGTCCATTTGATTATTCCAGGGAAAACCATACGAATATGCTTTGGGTGTCGGAGGGGTTTACCGTTTATTATGAATACCTGATTACCAGGAGAGCAGGCATCATGACTCCGGAAGATTTTTTTAAGGACCTACAGCAGAATATCAAAAATTATGAGAACCAACCGGGCCACCTGTATCAATCTGCTACACAAGCCAGCTATAATACATGGAGTGACGGACCAAATGGACGGGTAAATGACACTTTCAACAAAACCATTTCCTATTATGACAAAGGGCCTATTTTGGGATTAATGCTCGATTTTAATATTCGAAATGCCACTAAAAATAAAAAATCACTGGATGATGTGATGCGTTTACTGTACTACAAATACTATAAAAAGCTGAACCGGGGTTTTACAGAAAAGGAGTTTAGACAGGAATGTGAGGCGATTGCGGGTATTGCAATGCCTGAAATATTCGAATATGCTTCAACCGTAAAAGCACCTGATTATCCGAAATATTTTGCAATGGGAGGCTTAAAGATTGATACGGTTAGTACTGTTCAATATGATTCATGGGCGGGTTTGAACATCCGTAAACAAGGTGACTTTTTAAAAGTGGCTTCGATTGATTATCAGTCGCCTGCATGGTACCTGGAGATTAAGAGCGGGAGTAATCTCCTTGAGGTTAACGGCATTCCGGCAACGCCCGAGCTGTGGTACAAAACCTTGGAATCGTCCACTGCGGGAGATACGGTGAAATTGCTGGTGGAGAACGCAGGAGAAAAAAAACTGATCAGCCTTGTTTTACAAAAGCGGAAAGAGAAGACATTCATGATCAGCAAGCTCAACGAGCAAAATGCGTTACAGAAGAAAATATATGATAGCTGGATCGAATAAACCTTTATGTTAATGGTAAGCTGAAATGGAAGGTAGAGCCTTTACCTAATTCGCTATCTACCCAGATTTCGCCATGGTGTCTGCTTACAATTTCTGCACACAAGTATAATCCTATACCGAAGCCGGCAATGGTAAGGTGCTGATCTGCCACGCGATAGTAACGCTCGAAAAGCTTATGCTTATCCTCTTCCCTGATCCCGCTTCCTTCATCAGCTACAGATACCACGGCAAAGTTATCGTGTTGTTCACAGGAAATATCTATAGTGCTTCCTGGTGGGGAATACTTTACCGCATTACTGATTAAGTTATTGAGTACGTGGCCAATTTTATCGCGATCCGCATCTATCGTTAATTCTTCGCATTTTACAATCACGATATTATGACTGTTTGCAGTAACGGTGAACTCGCTTTCTACCTCGCTAATCAGTTCTGCGAGATTGAAGTGCTGTTTCTGGATGTGTATTTTTCCTGATTCAAGACGCGACACATTTAGAAAGCTGTTAATCATGTTCGCCATCTTCTTCAACTGGTTATTTGCTTTATCCAAAGCCCCGGATGCAAAAGTGTCGTCATTCTTTTTTGCGCGAACCTGCAACAACTGTACGTATCCTGTAAGTGAGGTTAAAGGCGTTTTGAGCTCATGGCTCACCATTCCTATAAAATCATTTTTGCGCTGCTCATCGGCCTTATGTTCGGTAATATCTGATATTACTCCAACCATTTTTACTGGAACACCCTCACTGTCATACCTTGCCCTTCCGTGCGCACTAATCCAGTGGATGGATCCGTCAGGCCAGGTGATTTCATATTCAGCGCGGTAGATACTATGATTTTCTTTGGCTATCCTAACGAGTTCCCTTATCCGGTCTCTATACTGTGGTAACATGGCTTCAAACATCTCCGCATAAACAAAGTCCTGATCAACATTACGGCCAAATGCACGTTTGAACTCATCGTTGCAAACCATTGTTCCTGTTGCCAGATCTACCTCTGTAGAACCAAGCGATCCGGCATCCATTGCAATTTTTAGCCTGTTATTTACCTCCAGTATTTCCTGGCGTGCATTCACTTGTTCCGTTACTTCGGTAACCACCTGCAATACCCGTTCTATATTACCATTCTCCTCTTCGATGGGTTGGTATACAAAATTAAAATAACGTTCCTGAGGTGCATTGTCTTTCAAAATAATGGCTTTGCTCTCTACACCATGATAAGGCTTTCCGGACTTGAGTACATTCTGCAGTATAGTGATAAATGGCTGGTCGGCAATTTCCGGCAAAACTGCATCGAATCTTTTTCCTTGAACATCTGAAGATTTACCCCAAATTTCGAGCATTCTTTCGTTTGCACTTTCAATGATCAGTTCGGCTCCTTTAAAAACCGTAATGGCTACAGGAGCCTGTTCGATAAGTCTGCGGAATCTTTGTTCGCTGGCTTCCAGATTGCTGATGAGCAATTGCATGCGCTCTTCACTGGTTACCTGTTCAGTAACATCCTGCAACACGCCGCTAAGGCGGATAGGCTGTTTATTTTTGTCAAAGAGCGTTTTACCCTTTGCTTTAACTATTTTTGGGATTGGATTCTCAGGATTACTGATGGTGTAAAGCACCTCATAGTTTCCACCGGAATTGTAATCAAGTGCCTGAGATATAGCTGCCAGCACCCTTTCTCTATCGCCGGGTGTGATTACACTGGTTGCTTTCCCGAGTTCAATTCTATCTTCAGGCTGCAGTCCAAACCAGGATTTGAGTGTATCGTTGCCGGCAAATTTTCCGGTGATGGGGTCCAGATCGAAAGTTCCAAGGCCCGCCGCACTGATGGCCAGTTCGATATCATCCTGACTGATTTTTAGTTTTTCATAAACTCCGGTGATTTCCTGAGTGAATTTATACATCTCCTCATTCGATGCAGCCAGTTCCTCATTGGATGCCCTGATTTCCTCATTTGACGCTTCCAGCTCCTGGTTTAGAAAGGCAATAGTTTCAGTCCTTTCCTGAACTCTGCTATCTAACCGTTCGTTAAGCTGCTGGAGACTTATTTTTGTAGTTTCAAGCTCCTGATTGGCGATTCTGAGTTCTTCGAGTGCAGTGGCCAGATCAATATTTTTAGTGGCCAGTTCTTCATTATGCGCCTGTTCCATTGCCAGGTAGGCAGCATTCTGTTTAGCCTCTTCAATTGCGGTTTGTTTTAAATAGCGCTCGGTAATGTCGACCGCGCTATGCAGAATGCAGATGGTTTTGCCGTTGTCATCCAGGATAGCCCGATATTCGAAATCGAAATAAAAAATCTGATTTTTGCCATCAATAGACAACTCCGCAGGGGTATCCGAACCGGAAATGGTTAATCCTTCCAACCACACTTTTCTGAACATCTCAATGAATGGCTGACCAATAAGCTCAGGAAGCGCTTCTGCAAGTGACTTTCCTAAAACACGCTTATCCTTGCCCCAAATCTTCAGCATTGCATCATTTGCAAACTGAATGTATGCATCTTCTCCAACATGGATAGCTGTTGCAGTTTTGGTTTGAGCAAAAACTTCGATGATCTTTGTAGTATCAAGGAAAGGTATTTCAGACATAGGGACAGGCATTATTCGTCAAAGATACGGTATTCTATATTCCGAATACAAACTATAACTTTGCGGAATTAAGCTTTTGAAGGTATTTGCTAGCAAATGTTTTAACATCGCGGTCGGATGATTGCGCAGCTTTTGTAAGTAGTGTCTGTGCCGTCTGACGATCGCTGATTAACAGATTTTGGTAAGCTTTATCAAAGGCGTTACCTTTAAGTTTTTTCAAACTCTCGATTAGCGCATTGCTTGCAGCATCATTAATGCCGCCTATGGACTCAACTTTTTTTGTTCCTTCGTATCCCGCTTCGCCACCACCGTTTTTAATTCTTGAGGTGTCGCGGAGGTTTTCGGGAGATGAATCCACCCGGCCGTCAGGTCTTTGTCCACCTTCAGGCAAAGCGCTGCTCAACACCACTTTTTTATTTTTAGCGAGCACTCTGATTTCATCATTGAATTTATTTAGTGTTACAGATAAACGGCTTCCCCAATCGCCGGCTTTGGTACCGCCTTGCTGACTGGCGATTGCTGATGCACGCAGTTGTTTAATGCAAAGCGCGTTCAGATCGTTTAACAAAGCCGCGTCACTATTTTGCTGGCTGGTCTTATGAACAAAATGGCGGGAAGCTGGTTTAATATCTAAAGTTACTGAAGACGATAATGCCGATGCTGTGATGGCAATCAGACTGGTTTTAAGAAGATTCATCATAACGGTGTTTTTAAAATACAACACTAATCAGTCCCCTTAAGTTTTGTTATTTATGAATTGGAAGCGTATTTAGCCCCCGGTTTCTGCTAATTTTAAGCTCCATACCGGATAGGGTTTTCCTGCACCATCATAAGGATATTTTTTTATTATCCTGAATCCGGCCTGGTGATAAAACTGGTAAGCCGCAGTATTTTGTCCGTTTACATCTACCTCTTTGATTTGTCTATCTCTGATGGCAAAGTTGAGCAGTTTTTTTCCGAAACCCTTCCTCATGCTATCGGGAGAAATGAACAGCAAACGGATTTGATTGCCAGAGAATCCAATGAAGCCTTTCATGAGTCCATTCTCCTCAGCTGCATAAAGTTTAGTTTTATCGAGATACTGGCTCTCCATCAGGGCGCGATAATCCTGGATGTCCTGGTCGTTAAGAAAATCGTGACTTTCCCTAACCGATTTTTCCCAAAGCTCAAGTACCTGCTGATGTTCAGGTCTGCCAATTCTTCTGATGCCCGGAGGCGTTATTTCGGTGAACAGGCCTTTTACGAAATCTGTTAGTTTATCAAAGCTATTCATCGTTATGCTGATTAAAAAAACAATAACCGCCTTTATGTGGCCAGCTGAAAAGCCGATTTGCTGGTTTTGCTTTGCGTTACCATCTCCGAACGTATTCTGCTAAGTGTTTCCAGCCGCATGCCTAGAAATGACGCAATGTATTTCAGGGGAACACGTTCCAAAAGATGGCCATAACTAATAAGAAAGCGACTATACCTGAGCTTTGCTGTTGGCAACCGGGCAATAAAGGCCCGTTCTGAAGCGCCCTGATAGTAAAGTTCGGTCATTTTTCTGCCTACGTAGTTTGCTACAGGGAAGTGCTCATATAAATATAGCGACATTTCGTGTGGAATGGCAATTGCCAGAACAGGTTCTATCGTTTCGATGTATTCTTCTGATTCGCCACCGTGCCATAAATTGCTGATGGTTCCTGCGAGTTCCTGCTCTACAGCGATCCAGGTGGTAATCTTTTTACTTTCTGCTTTGATAAAGCCGTGCACGGCTCCTTTGAGGATAAGAAAAATATATTTGTTCCGCTTTAAAGGAGAGGCGATATGTTTGTTTTTTGCAAATTCTACGGGGAAGGTTTGTGTATTGATTACTTCTTCGATTTCAGTATTAAGCGGATGAAAAGCTTTGAAAACGGGAATAATAGGAGACTGGCCCCCAAAGGGTATCCAGCGGTCAGCAAGGGGTGTTGGCGTCAGATTCATTTCAGTGAAGTTCAAAAATCGTAAAAAGATTACATTAAAAAAAGCACATCATGTACAACTCACTAATTATGGCATTAGCTAAACGAAATTTACCGTTTATATAGCGTAAACAGCCTGCTACACGATTTGGTTTATTGAAATTATACACCCTTGAGGTGTAAAATATGTCGTGAAAAATTACAATTTCGTATGTATATGCAGAATTTTAAAACAAAAATGCCCTCGCGGTGATTTTAAATATAAATTGATACCATGAAAAATATTCTTTTTACATCATTTGCCGCCACAGTTCTGTTTTTATTTTCTTGCACCGGAAAGAAAGCTGATCAGGAAAATGCCGACAGCACTTATCAATATCCTGATACCTCGAAATTAGATAGTACTGTAAAAGATACCACGCCGATGTTCGCTGACTCAACAACGAACGCTCCAGCTGACGCAAAGCATTAAGATTATCTTTGTGAACAGGTAATATCTAAGATAGGCTTTATAGTTCTATTTCACCTGTTCTGCTGCACGGATGCGGCTAAGTGTCTCCATTCTCATGCCCAGGTAACTGGCCAGGCATCGCAAAGGTACGCGATCCATCTGGCTGGCACCGGATTGTACGAAGGTTTCATATCTGTCGGCGGCCATTGGTATTCTGGCCAGTATAGCACGTTCAGATGCCATATAATAGTGTAAGGAGAATATTTTTCGGCCAACGATGTGTGCTTCAGGATATTTGTTGTAGGCCAGCTCGATAACGCTATAGGGAATGCGGATTAATGTGCAGTCTTCCAAAGCCTGCAGGTATTCTTTAGAATGAATTTCAATGCCATCGGGATGACGGATGGCGCCAATAAGTTCCCCTTCAAAGGCAAAGCGGGTGGTGATGTCTTTACTGCGGTCTTTTACAAATCCGCGCACGCAGCCAGAAATGATGAAGAATAACGATTCATTTTGGTCGATTGGCGAGATAATAAACTTGTTTTTTTTGATTTCAATTACACTGCATTGCAGGAGGTAATCCAGCTTTAAATTATCGGGCACTGGGTGAAGATTCTCAAAAAAATTGAACAAAGGATCAAGGAAAGTAGATTTTTGCATATGATTTATTAAGATATCCGACATCATTAGACTAATAGTTATCATATACGAAGTATTCCCCAAAGTGGTTTTGAGAAATATTCACAAAAAAATCATTAATTTTTTTCTTTTAAAAAATCTGAGTAATTTATATCTTGCAATCCTAATCAAACCTATAAAGTAAACATTAAAACATTATTATGGCATCAGGTACAGTAAAATTTTTCAATGAGTCGAAAGGCTTTGGTTTCATCGTTGACGATGAAAGTAAGAATGAAATCTTCGTTCACGTTACAGGCTTAAAGGATCAGATCAAAGAGAATGATTCAGTAACATTCGAAGTAAAAGACGGTAAAAAAGGTATTAACGCGGTAAACGTTAAATTAGCATAAAGACTAACTGCTTTCTTTTGAAAACGCAGCCCTAACCAGGCTGCGTTTTTTTTTACTCAAAAAGCTGACCTTTGTATAGGAAACAGCCAGATATTTTTACCTTTGCCCTGCTTTTGGTTCCTTAACTGATGTTTTGGATTAAAAGGGAATCCGGTGTAAATCCGGAACTGTCCCGCAGCTGTAAGCTCCATAACGGATTTCCATCCAGTTTGCCACTGTGCTTTTTTTGAGCACGGGAAGGCTGGAAATACCGGGAGATAAGTCAGAAGACCTGCCACCTGCACTGGTTATTTACACCCTCGGGAATTGGGGTTTAAATACATAATCTGTTATTCAATTATATTTTAAAGTCCTATCGTTACGAGCCCGATTACTTAAATGATAACGGAACCGGCGTGTAATTCACAGCGAAAGAAAGATGAGATGCCGCTTTCTGTTTTCCTGAAATGCTGTTTAATTACGGCTCTTAGCCTGCTTTGCAACCATCTCTGCGCCAGCAAGCAGATTCGGCAAAAGTCAACCACCTTAAAGAAGTTAAGGTGCAGCGCAAAAAAATAGGTATTGTCAATAGCTCTGCCAGTCCGTACGGAGGAGACGGTGTAGTAGCAGATTTCACCAAGATATTTTTTAACGACATCGCTGTCTTCCACTAATCTCAATTATAGTTACGTTCTCTGGCGCTACCCAAGTCATTGGGGGCGCCTCTTTTGTTTTCGGGCAAGGTTTGAGAGCTGTTCAGCCATCTACTGTATTAACTCCCAGACAAGTTAAGGTCAATTTCGGGAATTGTACGAGTGTTGTTGTGGCCACGTTTTGGTGTGCGCTGACGATTTTGTAGGCAACAGGGGTTAACCTTGCGCAGTCCCTGGCGGTGCTAAAAGCCTTCGTAGTGGAGCATTCGCGAGATAGACCCGGAGTTGTGTTGCAGTTGTTGTGAGGTTGGGGTAGACTGGAGGTGGACAGGGGGTAGACTTGAGGTAGAGAAAAGGTGTACTAGTTAATAAATTTTTTGGGGACGTGATCATCAGGAATATCGATGATGCCTTTGAAAGAATATAGTGCTAAAGTAGCAAAAAAAGAGGAGATTACATCCTGATTTTTTATTGTAAAAAAGATAACTTAGTTGATATGAAAAACATAACCTCTACTGTCAAACTCCTCGTTACTGTATTGATGCTCCCTATATGTAACCAGATAAATGCGGCAGACCTTACCATCAAGGTGACAAAACAATACCTGAATTTGCCTATTTCGCAGCAGCAGGAAAGAAAAAAGATGACTTTTGAGGTGAATGGTAAAGAAGAGCGGTCGTTTGTAATTCGCTTAGCAAATGGCGCTCCTGAATACTGGGTGTTTTGTGATGTAACTGCGTTGAAAGGGAAAACGATTAAAATCAGTTATGAGGGCGATGGAAGTGGCTTGACTAAAATCTATCAGGCTGACGAAATTAACGGACAGGATGTTTTATATGAAGAGAAAAACCGTCCACAGTTCCATTTTACTACGAAGCGGGGCTGGATCAACGACCCGAACGGAATGATCTTTTATGAGGGAGAGTATCACCTGTTTTATCAACATAACCCTTATGAAAGAGAGTGGGAAAATATGTCGTGGGGACATGCAGTGAGTAAAGATATGATCCATTGGCAGGAATTGCCTACCGCTTTGTTTCCGGATGCTTTGGGTACCATGTTTTCGGGTTCGACGGTAATTGATTATCAGAATACTGCTGGTTTCAACAAAGGGAAAACCCCGGCAATGGTAGCCGCTTACACGGCAAATACAGCCGACAAACAAACGCAGTGCATTGCTTATAGTCTGGATAAAGGCAGGACCTGGACGAAGTACAGCAGGAATCCGGTTATTGATTCCAAGGCAAAATGGAACAGCGTAGATACTCGGGACCCGAGAATATTCTGGTATAAACCGGGCAAGCATTGGGTGATGGTATTAAACGAGCGTGACGGGCATTCGATCTATACTTCGGATAACCTAAAAGACTGGACGTATCAAAGCCATACAACGGGTTTCTGGGAGTGTCCGGATTTGTTTGAGTTGCCTGTTGACGGGGATCAAAGCAAAAGAAAATGGGTGATGTACGGGGCATCGAACAATTATATGATCGGGTCGTTTGACGGGAAGAAGTTTACACCTGAGGCCGGGAAATACTACTATGTTACCGGAACGATATACGCCGCTCAAACTTTTACGAATATGCCGGAATCAGATGGGCGCCGTATTCAGATTGGCTGGGGCAGGGTGAACCACCCGGGCATGCCTTTTAATGGTATGATGCTGTTGCCTACAGAACTGAAACTGAAAACAACAAAAGAAGGTGTACGTTTATTCAGTGAGCCTGTTAAAGAGACTGAACAGCTGTTTACTCCGGTGGATAAATGGTCGGCTTTAAGTGCTGATGAGGCAAACAAACATTTAAAACCCTTTGCAGATGAAGGCACACTTCGTATCAAAGCTAAAATTAAATTATCGCATGCGACTAGTGCAGGTATTAGTTTAAACGGGCAGAAGATATTGGATTATGATATGAATTTTAATCTGGTGAACGGAATGTTTTATTCTCCTGAAGACCTGACGAGCATGGAGCTATTTGCTGACATTTACATTGACAAAACATCAATTGAGGTTTTTATTGATGGTGGAGCGTATTCGTATTCGATGCAAAGAAAAGCAGATGAACAAAATAAGGAGGGTTTTCGTTTCTGGGGGACCAATATTGATGTTAAGGTGCTGGAAGTGTTTTCAGTGAAATCGATATGGAAGTAGCGGCAGCGAAGGCACAAAACGATATTGGCATTGCTTACTATCGTTTTGTACCTCGTTGCTATATTTTTATTGCATTAAAGAAATGGGGTTAATCCAATAAAGTCCAGGTTTTGCGCGCCTGTACCTGTTGTACTACCTGCTGTTCGGCAACGACGATATTTTCTTTACGCTGACCGATATATTCCAGTCCGCTTAACTTATTCCATAGGGCTACCAGAACCGATAAAAACTCATTTACAGTTACCATAGACTGGTTGATTTGTTTATGGTCGTACACCAGTTCGATGGTTTTAGCTAGCAGTTCTTCAAAATTACCGGGGGTAACATCTTTCCATTCGTAGAAGTATTTTAACAATTCTTCCCGCTCGCGTGGATCGATTAACTTGATCGCGGTGAAGAAGATGTGCGCCAGGCTGGAGAAATATCCTACCAGCATGGATGGTGATTCGCGGTGTGCCACATTACGGTAATCGTAAAAAATAGCGGCAATGTAGTCGACCACTTTTTCGGAGATGAGGCGGATATTTTTGCCCAGGGGTGTGATGTTATCTCTCCCTCCGGTTTTGTCGATAATTTTAAAAGAGGCCAGTTGCAGATCATTCAGCAAAACACTGAACGTTTCATAATAGCGGATTAAGGCCGGGTGACTGGTGATGGTTGCACTAGGCGCAATATATGATCTGTTGATGGTTAGTCGGCCATTTTCATGGTAGACCTGACCTATGGTAAGGAAGTAGTTGTCGGGTACCTGACTGGCGATTTCACTTTCGGGTAATACCACAATGCTATAAGCTTTTGCCAGTTCGGGATATCTCAGGGGGCTTTCTTCAGGATCAGGAATTCCTGCGGGCACCCGGTTGAAGGGATTCACGACGAGGAGGATTACATAATTGCGTGGTTCAGACTGTCCGAAATAATGGTTGTGGACCAGGTTGTCCATAGCATCGCTCTGGAGGATATCAATGTGGCAACCTTCAGGGGTTACGGCATTACAATATTTAACCCTGATTTCGATGTGATTTGTTGCTTTCTCCGTAATCTCGATTTCATGGGAGCTGTTGTATCCGGCGAAAGGGGGTAGAAAGCCGTAATTACTGTTATTGAGGTGCAGAGATGCCGCATCGCGCACAAAATCCTGCAGATAGAGGTCGCTGCTGGTAAAATGACTGCTGGAGAGTTTCATTCCATTTATCCAGTTAATCGGCTTATATCTCAAAGGCTTAATCATAGTAAATGTTTTTTATAGGTGAGATTAAATAAAGATAGCACTTTCTCCGGTCTCGTGAGGTACATTAACGTTTTCAGACACCCGTTTGGCGTAAATGGTCATTTTTTCTGAGATGCCGTTCTGAGCGATGTCCAGATCGGGATCAATGAACAGGTTGCGTTTAAAAAAAGAGGTTTTTACAAAAAAGATCCACCGGTAACCATCCTGATGACCGTCTCGGAATTCGACGGGGTTTTTGGCAAACTTGAGATTGTAATCGTCGATAAACTTATGGAACCATACGCCAAAGTTCATATTTGCGGGTGCTTTCACCTTTACCTTAAGAGGCTCGGGATCGCTGCTTTTTTTATAAAGTTCCAGTTCAAGAACCAGGAGTTTATTGAAATCGATGTGATCCATATTGATATCCAGGGGCACATCAGGATACTTCCAGATTTTGTAAATTTCGGAAGGAATATTGAGCAGGGATACATAAGCCCACCAGAAAATAAGCGGAACAAAAAACCAGGAAATACTGCCTGCGCCCCACCAGCCAAAATTGACATCGCTGAGCCAGTTGAAAGCCAGCTGATAAAGGTAAACGGCTAATAATGCGGAGATGAATGCGGCAAAGAAAATGAAAACTTTGCGATCAAGGAGTGGTCCAGGATAATATTTAGAGAGCAGATAAACCATTAAAATACCTGCTAAAACATAATAGATACAGCAAATAATGTATCCCCAGGGCATAAAATTAAAATTGAGGAAACCTAAAAAGCCGGGCAACGCTAAAATGATACCACTGAGCAGAACACTTACGATTAGTTTTTTGTTATTGAGAAACTGGTTCTTCTTATTGATGATGGAAAGTACCGCTGCGGATACCAAAAAAATTAACGGAAATAAGAGATAACGTATAAAAAATGATTGAACGTCCATTGTTAAATTAGGTAAAGATGTATTGCAAATATAGTATCTTTAAGAAATGATTCTAATCCTTATTCTTAGTGATAATATAAATTTAACGAATAACAAAGAAGCTAGCTGAATGTTTAAATGAAAAAGGCAAAGATTGTAAATAACGAACTTTTTACCGATTACAAAGCAGCTGTGCATGCTGCTGATTTGATAGAGCGCGGGGTTATTCATGCAGATGCACTGGAGGTTATCCCGATAGGGGGTGATCGGAGGGCTTTCTCTAAAGACATTGCGGAGACGGAGCAATACTATAGTGAACGCAGGCGACAGGACAGGTTGCGCATACTGGTAAACAGGGAGGGTTTATATGACATGTTGCCTGAAGGCTTATTTCATCGCCCGCCGAGAGGTTCATCGGGAATGGATGAGGAAGGCATGATCAAAGACATTAAGGAGCGAAGGGAAGAAGAAAAGGAAGCCCGTTTATTTTTCAGTCCTTTTGATGCCGAACTGAACCATGCCCGTTTGATTGGGGAGTTATATGAGAATAAGCTGGATAAGAAGACCACGTATCCGCACCTTAATCAGATTTTTGAAAACAGCTGGGATGAGTTTAGTTTGCTAAATAAAGAGCAGAGTATCATCTGGATGCATTTGCTTCCGGAAATACAAACCCGCAGGAATGACATTCCTTTTGTATCTCAGGTATTAACCGCACTGTTTAATATTCCGATTCAGATCTCGGATATTTCCACTCACATTAAACCAGAGCCTGTAGCGGGGGACATGCAGATGGAGCTTGGTAAGAGTGATTTAGGAATCGACACCATTATTGGCAACGATTTTATGCCCGATTATGAGTTGCTGAATATCAGTATAGGTCCTGTTTTACCTGGAGAACTGGTTGGTTTTATGCCCGGGCATAAAAACCGGGAAATCATGGATATGGCTTTAAGCTACCTGATTCCCCTTGAAACGGAGGTGTTGGTTGACTTACTGACCGACCCCGATTTTCAGGAAACTACTTTAAGCGAGAACGGAGAAAATGCTTATCTCGGATATACCGTATTTTTATAACCTAAACATTTTTTTAACCCTGTGATGCAAAGCTGTAACCAGGCGTTTTAAGCATCATCCTGAAATGTATATTCATTGTGCTCCTTGATTTTATTTTCGACAGCGTGAGGTCTAAAAGCTCATTCCAGCTTTCGGTGGACAGGCCGGCGAATGGAGCTGGTTCAATGATGATATCAGTGGTTTTGATGAAACCTGAATTAGGCTTATTATCGAGTATTAAGCCTTTTGCCAGGGTTACCCCTACAATTTTATCAGCGAGTTCATACTTACAAAAGCTAATGATATCCGCACGGGTAATTAATCTGTCGGCCGTTGTTAATCCATATTTATAGGCCTGCACCCTGTTGGTTGCTGTAAGTTTGGAGCGGCCGCCTTTGGTTTGGGTAAGAAACTGTATGCTTTCTGCATTCAGTTTCGGGTTGTTATAAGCTGCAAGTTTGTTCCCTGCGTTGATTTTATTGGCTTCTTCCGCCTGTGTAACCCAGATATCAAGAAATACGATATCGGCATCGTCTAAAGGTTTGAGTATGATGTAGCTGGGTAACTCTTTCACAGCGCGAAGCGCAGAACGGCTTTTCTGCTCAATGAGTGCGATATTCTGTTCCAGGTTTTTAAGTGTGGTACTTAGGAAATCAGGTCCGTAGGCGGAGAAAGCGGCCTTCTCATCACGCAGCAGTTCAAATAAATAATCCATCAGTTCTTTGGCATTCCGTGTATCGAAACGTTCTGTACCTCCATATCTTAAAGAAAAGGAGCCATCTCCTTTTTCATTTTCGTTGGTGTAGGGGATTTCATTATAGCTTTTTCCTTTATTATCTCTCAAACTCTCCACGGCCAGCATGTGCTCAAGCTCTTCCGTTTTGATAGGAATGACGTTGTTCATGGTTTTGAGGCGGTGTTTTATCTGGTGCAGTTTTTTATTTACTACCGGAAAAGCATTGATGTTGATATGCAGTTCATTCAGCATTTCCTGTGTGATGGAAGCGGGCAGAACGAGTTTTAACCAGAGTACATTTTCAAGCTGTTGCAAAGTTGCCGGCTGAAAGACCTGATTGAAATCTGCAGGCCATTTGTCTGATTCGGATGAAATAACATCATTCAAATCGGCAAGTGTGATAAATCTGTTGCTATAGAAATGGAGCACGTCGGCCTTAATAAGACTGAGTAATTGTTTATGGTGGAAGGGCGCATTGACCATAAAAGCAGACTGGTCATCCATGAAACGATCTGTGTAGGCAGTGAGTTGATTGGCTTGGTAAAACCACTTTCCAAGTGCGAGCAACTCATAGGTATTCTCCGGAACGGCATAATTTTTCCAGTCAAAAAAGAAATTTAGCCTATCCAGCTCCATCCAGTGTTTAATACCGGATAGTCCGATGTAAAGGGTATTTTTTTCAAGGGTTGAGCTGGCAAAGTTGCCTGCAAGCGGGATTCTTTGATTTTGTTCTATTTTATGGATCTGGCTGCCTGTAGCTACATATTTCACTGCACCTTTGAGTAGTTTTACCTGATGAAGCGGGCTAAAGAATATATCTGTTTTCTTGTTTTTATCATCGTCCTGACTTTGGATGTTCTTTTTAAACGCGAACTGGGTATGGATGGAAATGAGTTCTTCGTTTTCGAGCGGGCTGGCCTGTACGATGGCATGGGCCGGAAGCGCAGATGTGAGGTGATCTGGTGCGAGTATTCTACTGATTTTGTCAAAGATTCTGTTTTCCAGGTTCCTGACATCGTTGGTTACATTGAAAAGTTCGTTACTTAAGGCATCGATAATCAGTTTGATTAGGGGATCGAAGTCGTTACTGTCTTTAATATTCCAGAAATCTTCTGCATTTTTTAAGATTCTGTTTCTGATTTCTTCCTTTGATGAATAAAAACCTGGTTTCATGTGTACAATATTTTGGGCGATAATTTATTAAGTAGAGAGTGGGCTTAAGAAAAGTGCGATGTTGAAAAAATATTTTTCACCTGTAGTCTTTATCATACCGCGAACACTAATATCCACCTTTTTTTTGATCTCAGTAATTTTACGGAGTGGGTATACATTCTCCACTTCGGTGATCCTTACCTCCACCTCGATCTGATAAATGCGTGTTTCGTATTCACTGATGGACTTCTGTAAAGATTTCCGGAATTTTTCTTCCCATATGCTTTCACTTACAATAAGTTCGAAATCGAGATCCCATATCTCACAACCAAAATTATGATTATAGCGGTTTTCTCCATAACGTGTGAAGATAATCAGCTCCAGGTGATTTGAAATAGACTTTCCTAGGTCAGTAGTCTGAAGATCAGCGTCTAGAAAAAGCTTATTAAAACGGAAAGGCTTAGCGTAATAATTTTCGGACATTGAGAATTTGGCTTAGTGTTTGTTAAAAGTAAAATTAATCATTAACAATAAAAAACGTTTTAGTTCCAAACAACAAAAACATGAATTTGTTATAGATCAAAAATTAATCCGAATTTTTGTGGACGGTATAGTGGAGGAAGAAGTCGGATTACTTTTACAACAATGTAATAAATTAATATCCACTCTCTATGAGACCTATTAATGCACTCGAAATCCGAAGCTCTTACTGGCGCTTCATTCTTAGTTTTACTTTTTTAACGGCATTTTCTTTATGCTGTATTTATTTGTTTTTCGCCGCTTCTGATAAAGAATATGTTTTATTGGAGCAGAAGGTAAAAGAGACGGAGCAACTTTCTTCACTCCGGAAAGAAATCAATACCAATTTTGATCTGATCCTGTTACGTTTTAAAGAGCTTTCGAAATACCGGAATTATAATGCAGATGAACTGAGCAAACAGGGTATTTTGCTGGGTGATATCCAGAATGCCAATTACCGGATTAAAGACCTGATTGCTAAAAAACCACATTCCAGTATTAGCTTTGATCTGTACGATAAACTCAACAATAACGTGGGTGCTATGGCAGGTCTTCAGGATTCCTTATCAGATAGCCGCTTCAGCATAGAAAGTTACCGTGATCAGCTCGATCATTGTTTAAAAGCTAACCGTACCGCCGTTACCAGAATTCGCAGTGGCCGCTTTGGCCGTTAATTTACGAACATGATAAAACTTAGTTTAAAAGAGAGAAGAGAACAATTTTTGTTTTTCTGTGCACTTTTTGTGTTTGCCGTTGGACTATTGAGTTTCGGCATTTTTTATACATCCAACTCCCGCTACGAAATATCCAAGCAGGAGCTTGAAGTAAAAATAAGTGAAAATCAGGCTTTTGAGGAAATGGTTAAAGAGACCATGCCAGCAATAGACTCCTCCTACAAGCAGATTATCCGTTTTGATCCGAATGTGCAGGCCGTTTTTCTGAGAAGTGATATTCAAAATCAGCTTAATTCCATCAAGGCGGCCTATGAAAGAAAGGCTGCCGATTCGAGATATAAAACCTTTATTCAGACCTCCCAGCTTTATGATATTCTGTTTTATGATAAGCAGGAGTTAAAGGGCAATTTGCGAGACGTGGAAGGATTGAAAAGGAGTCTGGATGACTGTGTAATATCCCGACGACAACTACAGCAAACGATTTCTACCCAAAAATAAAACATAAACATCAACCTATAAAAACGCTAATATGTCTGACACTAACACCAAACAGGTCAACTCGAATTCGCAGGGCTACGTGATTTTATACATCCTTCTTGCTGTACTACTGCTCAGTGGCCTGATTTTCCTATTTAAGAGTTCTCTATTTGAAAAGAGATCAATCGAAGCTAGAATTTTAAAAGACGAAATTTATTTAAATGAAGATTTAGTATACACCGATAATACGCCAAAGGCTGCCAAATGGCAGTGGGAGTTTGGGAACGGCGAGAAATCGAATACGCAAAATGGTTCCTATCATTACACCAAACCAGGGTCGTACATTGTGCGGCTTACTGTTGACGGCGAGTTAAGAGAACAGTTTCCTGTAAATGTGCGCGACACCATAAGGAGTATTGTGGATAGTGTACTTACGATAAGCGGGCCAACAGCGGGCGTGGTGAACGAGGAGGTAAGGCTGGAAGGGGATGGCGAAGGTAAAAACTTTGAGTGGTCGTTTGGCGAAACAGGAAGGGTTGATGTAAAGGGTAAAACTGCGCTTTACACCTACCGGGCACCTGGGAAGTATGTGGTACGCTTAAGATCAGATAAAAGTGCAAGACCTATTTACCATACGATTCTGATTACCGATCCGAATTCTGAAATCGTTCAGGACCTGGTTGCGCCGGGCGATGGCGAGCGTAAAACCATAGACGACATCCGGGCACGTTTACAGGCTATTGCCAATGGAGCTGATTTCAATTACAATTACTATTACCTAATTAATAAATATATGTGTGGTAATGAAAAAGTAACGGTAAATGTGGAGATGAACGGAAAGAAAAAACAGACTGACATTTACTCGTATTGTATGGGCTTGACTTTCGGGGGAGAGATTGCTGTTGATGAGGCGCAGCTCACCATCAAGCCAAACTCATCTTGTGCCAGTCTGGTGAGCATCAAGCAACACTCTGCTACAGCACAACCCACACCATCAACTAATTCGGCAGACGTTCAGGCCAGAAACTAATCCTAACTCTACATCTCACCTAAAATATCATTGTATTGACTATGAAAAAATATTATGCACTCTCGATACTTCTTTTAGCTGTGTTTACTGCGCAGGCACAATCGCCTGCTGCTTTCGGAAAGAAAGTGAAGTACATGCCTAAATCATATGAAAAACCTTCGCAAACGATTAATGTAAATGAAAGTACCAGCAGCAGCAGTTTGCCCTGGATTGTATTTTCTGATCGGGATGATAACTACACCACGACTGCACCCGGTGGAAGTTTAATTATGAAAAAGCTGAATTTTATGGAGCCTTTTTATGTTTCGAAAGAAGATAATGGCTACCTGAAGCTAATTAAGTACAAAGCAGGGATGATCAGGGGAAGAAAGATTAATGACAAAAAAAGTGCAATTAGCTACGGATGGATCCCTAAATCGAAGTTATTGCTTTGGCAACGTTCTTTTTCGAACCAAAAAAATGGTTATGCTGAGAAAGCAATTGGCATCATCAATGGTAAAACACCGTTGAGTGAGGCTAAGTTTTATTATGATACGACCGATTCGATTCTCGTTTACAATACACCTGAACTGAAAGACCGGAGGACCAAAGTTCGTTTGCATGAAATTGCCTATATCTATAAAAAGAGTGAGGACGGTAAAAAGTATTTGATTGGTTCATCTGATCAGCTTGTTGCCGACAGTGCTTTGAGGAGCATTTATGGATGGGTATCGGCTGAGGCAGTGCACAGCTGGGGAGACCGTTTATATATCACAGCTAACAAACCTGGCAATTACGATGTAGACGATTCAACATCGATAGCAATTAAAAGCGGATTAAGCGGAGCCGGAAAGTTTATGGTTGATCCATTATTGCAGCCTGAGAACCTGATAATGAGGAGTGTTCCGGTTTTATCAGATCAGGATGGCACTTATTCTGTTGGTTTGGCAAATGATGTTTATAATAAAAAGGATAACCGGCTTTTAACGATCAATGGTTCATCGTTAACCTTTCAGGATTACCTTAACTTAAGAAAAAATAAGAACAAGGTTAATGTAGTATTTGTAGTTGACGGGGGGAGTGCGATGACAAAGTATTTTTCGGGCATGACCAATACCATTTCTTCGTTTGAAAATATATTGAATGATTTCGGCCGCGGTACTAAGGTAAGTTATGGAGGTGTGGTTTACAGGGGCAATGGTGGTTGTTCTGTTCCGGGTATTTTTGTAAACAACATCCAGAACGATTACCGTGAACTGATGTCGTTTCTGATTAACCAGGCGAAAAATACAGATAGGTGCAATGGTGAGATCACCGATCAGCCAGTGTTCTCCGCAGTTAAAGCAGGGTTAAATTTATTCAAAAATAAAAAGAACGAAACCAACCTGATTATTCTTGTAGGCAGCACCGGTGACTCGGGCGGCACCAACAATTACCTGATTAATGAGCTGAGCGAACAGGTAGCCGTGGCAGATGCAAGAATATTGGCTTTGCAGGTTTACAGTGATTTTAATCAATCGTTCAACAATTTTGTTATCCAATCGCGTAAGCTGGTTTCAGAATCGGCGATACGGGCAGCCGATTACCGGAAAAGTATTATGGTTAAAGGAGAAGGTTTGAAAACGTTTCAACCCTACAATACGAGTTTGCAGGATTCTATTTCCTATTACCTGGACTACCCTACCAATAGTCTGATTCAGGGCGGGGTCGTTTTCCCGACTAAAGGATCTGTAAACTCCAATCAAAGTATGGGTATCGCTTTAAGGCGATTTGTGAAGCAAACGAATATGGATATTTATACGCAGATAAGCTCACTGGACAGTGCCTTCCGTTTAACCGGTATTGCACGTAAGAACCTATCGGCTGATGTGGAAGGTATGTTGAATCAGCCGGTTGGTGCGGAAGTTGCGGATCATATGCCGCATAATGCGTTTAAATATTTTAGTGCAGGCAATTTTTCGGGCGATGCGGTTAAAAACAACCGTGGTTCGCTGCAGTATGCGATTGTATTAAATGATATGGAATACAAGCAGATTACAGATATTTTCTCGGTCATGCTGGGTGAGAATCTTCAGCAGGATCAGTCTTCTTTCAGGAGCAAGCTGGTGAAGAACTATACACAGCTTCCGAAGCAGCTTCTGGGCATGAAAGTTTCATCTGGTACGGTTAAATCCATGACACTTGCGGCCTACCTTAAGCTGGTAACCGGTTTGCCGGTATCGAATGAGATGTTGAACCAATACACGGTAGGAGATTTAAAAAATACCTCCAAAATGCCTTTGCCACAGTTTGAAGCTTATATCAAATTGTTGAGCCAGTCGGTGCAACAAATAAAGCATGCCACGCAGGTGGAGCAGCAGTTTTTATCGAACGGAAAGACCTATTACTACATTACCGAAAACAATTTTAACCCTTCGGTAACGCCAAATACCAAATAGCTATGGCCATTACAAATTTAAGCGAGTCGGTTAAAACGGCATTACATGTTGCCCAATCGCTGGCAAAGGAGTATCGGAACGAGCGCTTCACTGCAGCGCACCTGCTAAAGGGATTAATGCATAAGGATGTGGGACTAAGATCGTTTTTAAGCTCGATAGACAAGGATGAGGAGTACATCAGCGAATGGGCAGAAGTTCGGATTGATGAACTGGAGAAAACGGCCAATGTAAATGAGCAGGTGAGTGGCAGCCCGGAAATCGCCGTGATTTTTGAAGAGGCCGACAATGTGCGGATCAAACTTGGATTGGATCTGGTTACCCCTGTTTGCGTGTTAACCGCACTGTGTAAAGCTGGTGTGGGTTTTAAGGCCGATCAGTTGAAGTCGTTTCCGATTAAGGAAAGAGAGATTCTGGATTTATATGTTAAAGACGAAGAGATCAGCCGTGCAGTATCGCCTGAAAAGGGGGGAGTGGTAAAGGATTCCAAAAGAACGGGAAATGCCCTTTATAAATTTTGTATTGACCGGTTGCAGCAGGTGAGGGACGGAAAAACAGACGCGATTATTGGACGTGATAAAGAAACGCGGATGATGATGGAGATTTTGTGCCGGAGAACCAAGCCGAATGTGATTTTAACCGGCGACGCGGGTGTAGGAAAAACAGCGTTGGTAGATGGCTTTGCACTTGATTTAGTAGAGGGTAATGTTCCTGAAAGTTTAAAACACGTGCAACTTTTTGAACTTGATTTAGGTTCGCTCATTGCGGGTGCATCTTACAAAGGTGAAATTGAGGACCGTTTAAAAAACATTATCAAAGAGATTAAGCAATTTTCTAAAGCCGTATTATTTATCGATGAGATACATACACTACTCGACAGTAAAGGCCCGGTGGGTGCGGGTATTGGTAATTTGCTGAAGCCGGAACTTGCCAGGGGAGAAATAACGGTTATTGGTGCAACAACGATTGATGAGTACAGGAAGATTATTGAACCTGAGCAGGCTTTTAGCCGGAGGTTTGAAGTTTTACAGGTAAATGAACCCAATGAAGAAAGTACCATCAAAATGCTGGAGAAACTGGCTGTAAAATATGAGGAGCACCATGTGTTGAGTATTGACCGGGATGCCTTATCGGAATGCGTACGGTTGGCTAAACGTTATATGAAAGACCGGAGGCTGCCTGATTCTGCATTCGATTTACTGGACCGGACGATGGCTGCGATGAAGATGATGAATGATACATCGGACCGTGCTATTGAGGGTTTGACTTCGGAACTTGAAACATTGCGGGCCGACGGGAATTTTGATGAGGCTGCAAAGTTTGCCGACTATAAATGGCTTTACAGTTTGCTTCAGAATAAACTTAGTCCGGTTTTATTGGGACGACTGACGGATGAGACCCAAACCGATGCCTTTGAAACTGCCGAAGAATTTGAAGCATACCTGCAACATAGTTTAGATGATTTGAAAATTTATGCGGCCGATAAACGCGACAGGATCACGAAACAGGACATTGCTTCGATTGTGTCGTACAAAACCGGAATTCCGATGGGGAAACTGCAGGCTGGCGAAAAAGAAAAGCTGCTGAATATGGAGCAGTATTTAAAGAAAAGAGTTGTCGGTCAGGATCAGGCTTTAAAAGCTGTTTCTGACGCAATTCTGGAATCGAGGAGTGGTTTAAACAAAAAAGGCCAGCCTATTGGTTCATTTTTTCTGCTGGGACCAACGGGTACCGGTAAAACGGAGCTTGCAAAATCTATTGCTGAGTTTTTGTTTAACGATGAAAAAGCCATGATCCGGTTTGATATGTCGGAATTTAAAGAAGAGCATAGTGCTGCCTTATTATACGGTGCGCCTCCGGGCTATGTTGGCTACGAGGAGGGTGGTTTACTGGTGAATAAAATCCGCCAGCAACCTTACTCTGTTTTGCTTTTCGATGAGATTGAAAAAGCCCACCCTTCGGTATTTGATACCTTTTTACAGATTCTGGATGAAGGCCACATGCATGACCGTTTAGGTAAAGAAGGTGATTTCAGCAATTCACTAATTCTTTTTACTTCGAATATCGGCAGTGAGTGGATTGCAGAGCAGATTGCACAGGGTCACGTACCTGTTTCCAACGAGCTGATGGAGGTGATGGCCGGACATTTCCGCCCAGAATTTCTGGCCCGTATTTCGGAAATTGTGCCATTTGCGCCGATCAATGAAAGTAATGTGGTTCGGATTTTCGAAATCCAACTGCAGAGCCTGATTGAATCGCTGGCTAAACAGGGCATTGCTTTTGAAATTGCTGAAGATGCCAAAAAAATGATTGCACTGGATGGCTTTACGCCTAAATATGGCGCGCGGCAGTTATCGGCAGTGATCAGGAATTTACTGCGCCGGCCGATTTCTAAATACATCATTTCAGGTGAGTTGAAGAAAGGTTCGGTCATTAAAGTGAGCAAGCATCCTGAGGAAGAAAAGCTGGAATGGGAAATAGTTGAGCCAGCGGCTGTTGCATTGGAACAAAATTTGAATTAAAACGTTAAGTACATATAACTTACAAAACCATTAACCTTAAAATCTACATACTATGTTTAATTATGAAATTGGCGGTAATGAGCGCAAGGTGGATACGTCTGAAGCCTTTGCTGAAATTGCCCACAACAAAACGCTTTTTGTACAGAAACTGACCGATAATGAACCTATAAAGCCAGAAAAAGTTGAAGGATTGAAAACCGTGAAGGAAGTATTTGATCATTATAAGCCGAGTGTAAAGGTAGCCTTTGAAAAGCAAGATGGCTCTACTGTGGGTGAGACACTGAATTTTAATGAGTTGGGCGACTTCGGCGTGAAAAATATTATTAATCAAAGCAGTTACTTAAGCGATGTTAACATTGAACGTGAAATGTCGCTTAATGTGATTAAGCAACTCAAATCGAACAAAACATTGAAGGCCACACTGGATGATGAGGAAACAAAAACCGCATTCATTAGTGCCTTAAAGAATTTTGTGGACGAATTGGAGCAAAATAAATAGTTAACGATCTAAAACTTTAGTTATGTCAAATCCTCAGGAATTACAAACCGAACAAAATAACGATCAGGCTGCATATCGGTCAGCTGAGACGAGAACCATAGAAAAAACGCCTTTAAAAGATAACCTGGAACAATTGGCCAGGGTTGGAGGTTTCGATTTACTAGAAGCTACCGTAGACGGTCTTCAGAATTTAAACCCTGAACGTAAGGCCAGGAAGCAGATTTTTTTAACGGGTGATGAAAAGAAAAAAGAGCGGGCAGAATTGCAGAAGAAACTTCAATTGTGGATTGATGTTCTGGAATCGTCGAACTCTGTAGCTGACATGGTTGAAAAGAGCACGGAAAAATTAGCTGCTGCAGAAGAAAATTTAAATAAAAACATTGGTACTGCTCTTGAAACGACAAGAGAACTGGAACAGGCTTACCGTTCTGTGCATTTGTTTTATAAAAATACCGAGTCAGATAAACTGAAAAATGTGGTGTTGCTTAATGCTTCGATGGATCAGATCAAAGATCTGGATAATCCACGTTTCATTGAATATGTTGATGATGAACTGAAACAGAATTACGACCGCCTTGATTTGCGTAAGAATTACTCTTTAGTGGTTGTTCCGGGGTATATGGGATCGAATAAAGTGGTAGAACGCTGGGGTAAAATCGCGCACAACAACAAGGCCATGCTGGTAACTGACTTTGCGGATTTGGATCAGCCGGATGATGTACTTGACTTATTTACGGCTGCTAACCTGACCGGGGGAGATGCCTTCCGTTCGAACGTGATTATGACCTGTAACTGGTTAGTTGGCAGGGGTAAAGTAGCAGAAGTTGGAGAGGAAGATGATTTGACGGTTCCGGGATCGGCGGCACTTGCCGGCAAGATGTATTATACATTAATGTCGCAGGTTACAGCAGGTAAAAAACATGGTGCAATGAACGAAGTTGACGGGGTAAAATTCGATTTGAAAAAAAGCGAGATCTCCCATCTGGAACGCGTTGGTTTAGTGCCTATGGTAAATGAATATGGCAAGGTGATGGCTTTTTCTGCTAAAACTTTGTTTAACGGAGACAATATCGGGCTACAAACTTATTCGGTGGTGAGGGTATTTGACTACATTACGAAAGTTTTATTCGATTTTCTTAACAGACGGGCATTTGAAAACTGGACATCGAAAACCGAACAGGATTTGCGTGGCCAGATTGTTAAGTTTCTTGATGGTATTCAGGGTGCTGACCGATTGATTGAAAGGTTTAAGATTATGCGTTTCGAGCGTGATGAACAACAAAAAGACAGGATTCACCTGGATATTCACATTACGCCATACTTCCCTGCAAAGAGTTTTGTGGTGAAACTAGATGGCCACAAGGGTGAGGATGAAAGTACCACCTGGAATACCGCATACGACCAGCAATAAGCTGGATTTAATCTGACATATAAAGAACCCAGCCCAAAAAGCCGGGTTTTTTATTGGCATATCTATTGGAGTTAACAAATTCTTTATAATTTTGTAACGCATCGGCCAGATCAGATTAATCCAAAAAATGAAGCAAGTACTTATCCTAAACGGGGATATTGAAAAAACCGAGTCTACAAATTTCCTGATTAATGCCTATAAGAAAGGTGCTGAAAGTGCAGGTGCAACAGTAAAAGAACTGGCCATAATAGATCTCATTTTCAATCCTAACAAATTATTCAACAACCGGCAGATTGCTGAGCTGGAACCAGATTTGCAGAAATCGCTTCAAGCCATCAGGCAGAGTCAGCATGTGGTATTGTTTTGCCCGGTGTATGTAGATCATATTCCTGCAAAAATCAAAGGTTTTTTCGATCGTTTGTTTATGCCGGACCAGATTTTCAGCTCACATCAAAACATCAATAATAATTTCAGTGGCCGTTCAGCGCGCATCGTTTCTATCCTGGATGAAGCTACCTTTAAGGAATGGAAAGCGAATAAAAAAACCACTTATTTATCAATTAAGAAACCGGCATTTGAAAAATGCCGAATGAGTCCGGTTTTGACGAATACGATCGGCGCTTTACATTCACTGGATAACCATTATAGTCAGAAATGGCTGGTCAAAATGGAGAAGTTTGGCAGTCAGCTGATTTAATGAAGATTTTTAAATATGGAGGTGTAGAAAAAAGCTACAGGTTGTTGCCTTTTTCTACAGAACTCATCATTTTGCGATTGTATTAGAAAAAATACATTTCTTTTTTACCTATCTCCTAGAGTCTGTATTTCTATCAGGCTTTCTACTGTAGCCCAATTCTGACTTGGTCTTGTCTGTTCAAAGTTGAAAACGTCTACATATAACCATTTAGCGAAAATTCTATCGCGTGTTTTTGGCCTGATCTTTGGTTAATATGGGATAGCGGCGGAGGCTGCAAAAAATCAATTTTATTTAACCTTTAAATTTTAAAACTATGGCTTTCAAAGCTAGATTAAATTTTTCAGGCAAGGAGTACGATGTGCTTCATTGTGCCTATGCGTTAAATCGCGATGTAGATGCTAAGGGAAGACCTTCTTCCGGAGTCTATGGCGGAACCATTGATATTGAGATCGAATCGACAGAGGACACTTCAATTATCGAAGCAATGGTAAACAACCAATACAAACCTATTACGGGAACCCTTCTGATCAAGAAGACAGAGGAAGATGCCAAAATGAAAGAAGTAAACTTCGAGGATGGCTACATTGTTAAATATTCCGAAGGGATAAACATTGTGGGAGATCATCCGATGACGTTGAAATTTCAGATTTCTGCGCGCAAGCTTAAGCTTGGCAATGCAGAGCATCTGAACGACTGGCCTAAAGCTTAATTAGCTTCAAGTCCAAAAATTATTATCTTTCAATTATTAAAAAAAACTTATCATGGCATTTAAAACCCGTTTAAATTTAGGATCAAAAGAATTTGATGTATTACAGTGCAGCTTTTCTTTAAGTAGAGATGTTGACGCCAAAGGCCGTCCGTCGTCTGGTGTTTATGGTGGAACCATTAATATCGAAATCGAGTCAACTGAAGATACTTCGGTAATCGAATCGATGGTGAATAACCAGTATAAGCCATTATCAGGCAATATCATATTCAAAAAAGGAGAAGAAGATGCCAAGATGAAAGAGCTGTCGTTTGAAGACGGTTACATCATCCAATATAATGAGGGCATTGCGGTTAACGACAATACGCCGATGACCTTAAGTTTTGTGGTATCGGCCAGAAAGCTAAAGCTGGGTAACGCCGAGCATGAAAATGACTGGCCAAAAGCATAACCGGTAAATAAAAATATTTTAAGGCGACCGGTTAAACTGGTCGCTTTGTTTTATACAGATTTTTACTCATCATTCTGATTATTATTAATTTTTTAAACGCGCTCCCGGCTGTTTTCATCCGGTCCGGAATTCCGGCAAATTGAAAATATTTAAATGCTCTACCTATGCAAAATCATCTCACCATTCCATTGCTGACACCCATCTGGTTTCCTAACCAGTATCTATATCCCAAATGTGGTTCATTGTACAATGGACTTCTATCTAAAGTTTGCAAGTATTTCATTTGGGGGTTTGTGGTGTAATGGATCGAATACTATGGAAAAGAAACTATTTACAGAAATTAATATAGAAGATAAGGCAATTACTCATTTTGCTTCCTTCACATTACAACAACAATTCAATCATCATCATTATTTTGAACTGCGTTTCAACCATGATCAAATGGGGGCACCCGGACTGATTAATCTGGATGACAGCCGGGATTTTGTAGGGAAAACCCTTACCGCATCTTTCGGCTTTAGTCAGGAAGGTTTACAGCGATTTTCGGGGTTGGTCACTAAAGTAGAATTGTCGCAAACCCATGGCTATCATGGTGTTTTAATCGTGAGCGGATATAGTCCGACTATATTGATTGATCGTGGTGAAGACCTGGGTTCGTACCTGGATAAGGATTTAAATGAAATTGTGAAGTTAGCTACCCGTGATACTCCGGCAAATGATCTAAAGATTGTCACCAATGCTACGCGTAAATCGCATATCGACTACATCATTCAATATAAAGAAAGTGATTTTGAATTTCTGAACAGGCTATCGGGCGAATACCACGAATGGTTTTTTTACGATGGAAAGCAGCTGCATTTCGGTAAGCCTGATGAGCAAAAGGAAGTGGCCTTGTTTTACGGCAGGGATGTACAGAATCTGCAGTATGCGATGGAGGTTGCGCCGATTAAAAATAAGCGTTTTGCCTACAATCCAAAAGCCGATGAGGTGTTACAAAGTGAGAGTAGCGGCAAAACTGACGGGCACCCTGATTTGGCACATGCGGTAAAAGCATCGAATAGCATGTACAGTAAAATGTATAATCAGCCGACAATGATCCGTGTTGATAATAGCGAGGATATAAAAAGCCATGTGGAGAACGAGGAAAAGGCTAATATTTCTGGACTTTTAAAAATCACAGCAAAGGGAGACAATGCGGAGTTGAGTATAGGTAGTATTGCAGAAATTACGATGAGTGTAAGGAAAGAGCTGGCTTTTGTTACGGAAAGTTTGGGTAAATTTCTGATAACGGGTATCCATCATCATGTAGATGGCATAGGTAAATATTACAACACTTTTGAGGGTCTGGTATCGGGCACGGAGCGGATTACGGTAAAAAATTACCGGAAGCCCTATGCAGATATGCAGATTGCGGGGGTAGTGGAGAATCACGATCCGGAGGGACTTGGCCGAATCAAGGTGAAGCTGAAATGGGAATGTTTAACGAACGATACTACGGAGTGGCTGAGGGTTGTTAGTCCGAACGCCGGAACAGGCGAGCGTGGGTCTAACCGTGGATTTTTTGCCATTCCTGAAATCGGTGACCAGGTGATGGTGGCTTTTGAGGAAGGGAATATTGCCCGCCCGATAGTGATGGGAAGTATTTATAACCGCAGTAATGTGGACAGTGCACCGCAGATACAAAATCATTTAAAAAGCCTGACTACCCGGAGCGGACATTTGATTGAGTTCGACGATAATGCCAATACACAAGGAATTAAAATTACCGATATCCATAACAATGTGATTCACATTGATACGAAAGGCAATAACATTACGATCACTGCGCTTGAGAATATGAGTTTGAACTGTAAGAACATGCAGATCAATGTTCAGGAGAATATGGACATACAGGTGGGGCAAAACCAGTCGACAAATGCGGGTAAAGATATTGCCACGACTGCCGGAAATAACTATTCGCTGAGTGCGGTTGGTGATGTTTCGGAAACATCGAACAACCGGACGGAGCTGGTAACCAAGGATTTTAACAGGATATCGGACACTTCGAATGAGATTGCGTCGGAAATCAGCCTGTTTAGTGCTAAAGAAAACATGACCATGCAGAGTGGGAAAATTGTGGAGCTAAACAGTGCGGAAAAATCTAACCTATTCTAAATGGCTATCATCAGACAGGCAAAAAATATTACGATAGCAGTTGCACAGCACTATGAGTTGCGTGTTGGAGTCAAGCTGGAGAAAATCAGTCAGGTAATGAACGTAGAGGCCACATCGGGGAACCTCGCCCTGGCGAGCAACAAAAAAATAGTATCCAGCGGGAATAAATCATGATTTTTAAGCAAAACAGATATGCCTTGCTAGTGCTGGTATTGCTGGCAATTACAAGTTGTAAAGGACAAAAAATGGAAGAAAAATTTGAGTGGACCGGCACTGTTTCGGCACCAGAAGAATATCCTATGGAGGTTTATAAAGGTGCGATCATTGCACAGGATTTTACTTATGGTTTCGATGCGATATGGGGTACACAGAATACGGGGTGGGGAAATGACGGAGGTATTATGTCGGTAACCGAAAAACAAATGGAGGCACCAGACTCGCTGACTTTTACCTGGTTATCACTTACGGAAAAGAAATTTTATACGGGCAAATGGAAGCTTGACAAGAGTCGCATTGCGACCTTATTTGCGCAGGGTTTTATTGATGACCGGACGAAGCAGAAGGAAACTTACAAACTGGTTAAAGTTGGTTTAGCGCCGAAAGGGAAGGTGGTTGTATGGTTGAGTGGTGCGGGTTTTCAGACAGAGGTTGGTGCATTTCAGGCCCATGATACTACCATTACTGCCGAACAGGCCTATGATAATGCCAAATACATGTTCAGGCCGGATTTTATTGCAAAAACGTTGGGGAATGATATGGTGATGAAACCGGAAATCAAAGCGAAAGTAGCCCAATACGGAATGCCTGATATGGATGTTTATGAGCGCTATAGAACGAAATATGAGTGGAAGGTAAATGTCTTAGTTCCTGAAGGGGAGAAAGTTTCTTTAGTTTATTATAACCTGTTGAATGGGGAAGAAGAGAATCTTTTTGGTGATGCGCTTAATGGCTATTCGAAACGTGCATTGCCAAAGTATATATCTGTAAACTGGATGGATAAGGCAGGCCAAAAGAACGGCCTGGAGATTAAGCCGATTGATGAAAAGGAGATTAGCGGCGCTTTTGAGGCTTTGGGTGATGAGTTTCCGATAGATTTGGTGATCAGGTTGAATGAAACCGCAACGGATGCACAGCTTTTATTAAAGAATGCTAAACGCGAGTTAAAATTAAACAGTAATAAGGTTAGGATCAATAAAAATCTGGATTGATATGACTAGTGTTCAACTTGGTGCCTACACCCCTAAAAACAACACTGTTGAGTATCTGGATATTAATCTGGGGATATTTTTTGATGGTACGAAAAACAGTAAAACAAATACTGAAGAGCGCCAGAAAAACAGTGCTGCGTTTAATAAATACGGAAAGGATGATGATGAAAGCAGTTACTGGAACGACTGGTCGAACGTAGCCCGTTTGTGGGATCAGTACGATAAGAGCAAAAGTCTTTATATTGAGGGTATTGGTACAGAAGACCGAAAGGAAGACAGTACCATTGGCTATGCTTTTGGTTCGGGTGATACCGGTATCAGGGGTAAGGTACGTATTGGGTGCGAAAAAATTGTGAATGAAAAGATTGTGAAGATTCTGAAAGCGAATGCAACCAAGAAACTCCGCAGTATTACTTTGGACGTTTTTGGTTTTAGCAGGGGTGCAGCTGCAGCCCGCAATTTTGTGTACGAAATAGGGAAATCTGAATACAGAGCCAGTATTGTTGTTGAACCGAGATCTGGGACGATATCGAAATTCGATTCGGATGGAAAACCAACGGGTCTGGATGTTTTACCAGCTTGCGGTCATCTGGGATTGACGCTGAGCCAGGCGGGATATAAAATTACTGCTAACCAGATCAAAGTGCGGTTTCTGGGGGTTTTTGATACGGTATCATCTTATTCAAAATATATCAGTCCGACTCCAAATTTCAACGATGTTGAGGAACTGCATTTAAATGCGATTGGAAGGGCTCAGGCTGTTGTACATTTTATCGCTGAAGACGAGCACAGGCAGAATTTCTCTCTTACGCGGGTAAACACAGGTAAGGAGAAATCCTTTCCCGGTGTGCACAGCGATGTTGGCGGAAGTTACGATACTGGTAAGGAAGTAAAGGAAGAGCTGGAAACTTCCTGGACCAGTAAGTTTAATCTTGATCCCTTTAAGAAAAACTTAATAGACCAGGCCTGGTATAAAGAGAGTGAACTGGAAATTACCGGAGGTTTTGCGTATTGGGCACTAAAAGGCACCCGTTTTATCAAAAAAGAATATAGTTATATCCCGCTACATTTTATGGGGGAGTATGGGAAAAATAACAGCGCCCCAATTAATCTGCAGGCACTAACAGACAGTAAATATATTATTTCTGATGATCCGTTGCTGGTTAGGGTTAAGGGCTATTTAAAAGACTATGTGATGGGGAATGGAGCGCCTTATCGTTTTAAATCTTTGGCTCAGCTGGATCAAAAATATGCCGGTGCCAGGATACCGGAAAAAAACCTGGCCGAATATCAACAGGAGCGGAAGAAGCAGGAAGACTTACGCGTGCTGAGAAATAAATATTTGCACTGGTCGGCCAGGCGCGAGGGGATAGGCATGGACCCAAATTCGGACGGCAAACGTGTGATTTACTAAATTGAGGAGATGGATAAGACGATTGATCAATTGAATACTTCAGCTAAACTAAGGGTTTCATTAATTGATGGGAACGCGATAAATTTCTCACCGAAGCCCCGTTCCCGAAAGCGTTATGGGGTTACGGTCAGATATTATGAATCGGGTAGTGAGGCGGTATCTAAGCGGATTGATTATCAGATTGAGTTGAGTGTAGAACAGTTTAAGAACGAGCACAAAACCTGGCAATTGTGTTTTGATAAAGTGGAATTATACATTGACAGGCATGAGCCTGACCTGGTAAGTGAGCAGCTGGCCAGCCTTGCAATGGGGGCTATTTTTCCGGTGAAGGTTGATGTGAATAGAGACAATGAGATTTTCAGGGGGATTGTAAACCATCCGGATATTTTAAGCCGGTGGATGAAGACTAAGGAAAGAATCAGCGATAAATTTGAGGGTGACATTACGGAATTGTATTTGAAGAAGATGGACCAAAAGCTGGCTGACCGTGTGGAGCTGGAATATGCGCTTCGGTTAGACATGTTCTGGAGTGTGTTTTTTCATCCACAATATTTTAAATACGGATCGGGCCTGGATCGGGAGATGAGATTTAGTTTTCCTGCTGTTGCTTACCGGAATCTAGTGTTTGAAGGCCGGCAATGGATCGATCCAGTATATACCGATTATGGAACCTACCATGTGGGTTTCCGTTCGACGGAAATGCTGACTGAGGATTTACGTTTTCAAATGCATTCGAAGGCGGCTAATGAAATGCGTTTAGAGGCCCAGTGGGATTTAGACCAGGCTGGTGGCTTGCTTAAGCATGCCACGGTAAACTGGAGCCTGCTTAACGGCAGGGAAAGCGAGAAGCGGATTTTTTTCTCTGCTTATGAGATAGAAGCCAGGCAAGAACCCGTGAATGGGCAGCTTTTGCAGGAGAAAGACGAGGAGATGTTTGGGGAGGTAAAGAAAAAAGGTTTTTGGGCAAGATTAATGAGTTGATAATTAAGCTAGAAAAGGTATGTCGCAAAAAGAAATAGTTGTTCAGGGGGCCACCTGCCAGTGTAAATATGGTACGGCGCCGGACAAATTGAAGGTGCTCACCCAGGAGAAGCATTATGTAAACGATATGGATGGCGGGCAGAAATTGATTGCCTCTCACGTTGATATCGGGATGACCTTTGAGAAAAATACTTTTGGGCAGTGTAAGCTGCAGCCAAATGGGGGCGGTTATAATCCTTGTGTTCCGGCGCTCACGGAATGGAAGGAGCAGTATAAGGATATGGTGCTGATTAACAGCGGGCAGGTTTTGGTTGAAGACAGCAAAGGGGTATGTTCGATCAGCGGATCGCCATGTATATCGATCACGAAAACAGGGCAAAAGGGGCAGCCCTCACAACAAAATGTAGATAATGCGGATGAGGATCAGCAGTCGCAAATCAATCCTTTGGTTAACATGAAGGAGCTGAATAAACAATCGTTTTACGAATTTTTAAATGCCGAATAAGCAACATGGCGAGAGGAATAAAAAAGTGTTATTGGAAAACGACAAACGGAACGATCTACACTGTAGCTGAGGGTGGGGAATATCAGTTGAATGCCGACGAGCTTAATGAATTTTATGTTGATGAAAGCTGTATCGATGATAGTAGTAAAAATAAAAAAGCTACTGTTGATGGTGCAAGATGGGCATTTATATACAATGGTTTTTTTCCTGCGGTGCAGAAAAGTAATGATAACTCACTTTGGGGTAATCTGACAGGGGGTACTGCGCCTGTGAATAAGTGGGGGTTGGGTACGAAATACAAAACCGGCAGCAGCATCAGGTTTGCACCGGCCGGAGATCATTTTTATTTCGGTTTTAAGCAAAGAGTCGAAGTCTTCAGTTTTGAGCCTGGCTCAGGTTTTTATTTCTACATTGTACCTGTTACCAAATCCAATATTTTATATGCTTACTTTACTGAAAGTGAACGGATACGACGATATGGAGAGACCATACCTTACCAGATTGCCTTTCACGGTTATAATTTAGAGAAGGGTAAAGACTATAGCGTAAAGATGTATCTTTTAGAGAAGCCGACAGGGGCTGTTTTACATGAAACGAAAGATTTTGAAGCGCATAATGTATGGGAAAAAATCAAAGTTTTTGATATTCCCCGAACTGGCGGGGGTGATGACTTTAATGTACGGATGAGCGGGAGTTTTCCAATTGACATTGCCTGGAAAAAGGGAGAGAACCGGGAGAAAGAATTTAGTCTTGTTGTAGAAGTTTACCGGAAAGATAAAAACGGACAAACACTTGTTAAGACGAAGAACTTTGCGGCGGAGCCTACTATGGATCTGGTGCAGTATGATCCTACATTACTTCAGTTGAGGGATCTTGATAACAAGCCATCGGAATCGAGCAGGTTTCTCGTTTCTTCGGAGTTAATGGATCAATATTTAAAGCGCATGGAGGCCCAAAAAGCTAATCAGCTTCAGTTTATCGGTGATATCAGGTACACCCATAAAGAATTTGATCCTTGTGGGTATTCGACGATTACGGTAAAGAGTGACGATACCGAATTGATTATATTTGATGAGGACGCCGCAGATAAGGTTATTGACCGGACTGCACAAACCTTCGATATTATTGCGGGGGATGCCAGGAAAGAAATTAGTATTAAAGTTGGTAAGCTTACTACAAAAGGAGTGTTATGTAATGGTTTACTGTTGGAGGCCGGACAAAAACATGCGGATCAAAAGAATCTATTTCAAGTGGATAAAGTTCAACCCGCATTGAGGTTAAACGGTGGGGTGTACATTACACAACCTGATATTAGTCAGAAAGATGATCAGGATGTTCAGCCGGATACTGCAAAGGGTTTATCCAATGATGTGAGTGAAACCCAGGATTGGCAGCTAAACCGCGATTATAAATTTACCGGGGATGATGAAGCGATTTTGATGTTGCGGTATGTTTATAATAAAACAGTACTGGAAAACCTGCAGAGTAAGGTTTCAACTCAAAATAACAGTGCTATAAATTCACTTTGGGTATTCAATTACTTTATTTTGAACGAACAGGTCTCACAAAGTTATTTTCTTCCTGTGAGTACCTGTCGTTATCCTAACCAACTGGTTAAGGTGAGGTTGTTCCCAGATGTTGAATGGGAAATTGCTTTTATGGTTACAGTTGGAAGAGGTTATAGTGGCAAGATCAGATATGAAAGGGAACGGATGGAGGGGCATCACCGGGGATACGACTTTAAATACCTGAAAGATGATTTGCACGTTGAAGCGACTCAAACTTCAAATCTGGGGTGGTCATTGAAGGGGAAATGTGTAGAAAATGGCAATGAACACACCCTGGGGCTTGAAAACGTAAAAAAAACTATCGATACTGCTGTATATGCATTTGATATGGTGCATGAAGGATTGCAGGTATTAAATCCACAGGGAGGTGTTGGACAGAGCGCTGCGGTGAGCAAAAGGGTAATTGAAATTGATTTTGCTATAGATCCGCCGAATCTTGGTTTTGCTTTAGGCTGGAAATTTGGTGCAGCCAGTACCAAAAGTATTGTACCAATCTATACTGGCGGATTGAGGGCAGACCCGCTAATCGGGTTAACTATTTCGGTTGACCTTGTACCGTTGATCGGAAAGATCCCATATGTAGGTGCCATTGTGCGTGCAATTATCAGTGTTATTGAGTATTTGTCGGATTCGGACATTTACATCACATTCGAAGTTGCGCAAGCTGTGAAGGTAAATTTAAGTTTATCTTATAATAAAATTGACGGTTTCAGGAATAAGGGACAGCAAAAGGTTGAGTATGAAGTAGCGATCACTATAAAGGCAGGCTGTAAGAGTAACGATGTGATTATGATTCCGACTGTAACCAGGGGAGGGGTTACAGAAACTACTGAAATGGAAAAATGGAAAGTAGAGGGAGCTGCCAGCACCACCTTTACTTTTACTGAGGAAGTAGGGTATAACCTGAATACTGGTAAACAATACAAAGAATCGTCAGTGGTGTGGAATCCAGCAAGCATTACCATAACCTGTTATGAACTTTTGCTATCAAAAGTTACCTATAACCCAAGTTATTCTAACAAGATGAAACTATTTGACGATAAAACGCTTTATAAATCTGGTAAAATCGAATTAAATGAAAAATAGTATATTAATCACTTTTATTGCATTGTTTTGCCTGTCGGGCTGCGATGCTCAAATCAAAAAAAATCCAAAATACCTGGGTTCGAAATTTGGAAACTTTAATTTGGATGCTGTAACGTTTGCTGAGAATTTAGACACATTATTTTCAAAGTCGACAGGCTCTTTTAAACGGAGTGAGAAAGGCAACTCGTCAGCTGGTGGTATTGTCGGTTACCAATATTTTTTAAACAGTAAAAACAATCAGGGTTTAAAAGTTTATTTCATTGATGAGCAGTTTAACGATGTTAAGAGCCAGTTTATTTTGGATCAGACCGGGAAATTTGCTGCGGTAAAGCTGAGCCAGGTTAGTGCGAAACCTATAGATATTTTATCGAAGATTAACCAGAAATATGGAAAATATGAAGTAAAACTTAAGATCAAAAATGCGCTTCATAATTACCAGTGGGATACACCGAAAAAATACATTTCTCTAGCCTATTCAGATAAGATGGAAGGTGAGGGCTATCTCTATTATCTGTTGATTACTGAAAAGAAAAGGGCTGATAGTAAGTTTGATATATCCCATTTTTCGAATCCTATCCAGTTGTGTTTAGATAAATCCTGTAAAGAGTAAATTATGTATCATAGTTATCAGCATCCTTTATACGAAATTGAAGTCAGGTCGAGAAATTGCCGTGTGGAACTCACTGTTAATGATATGCCCTGCTTTAAGAGTGATGAGCAGGGAGGGGTGGCGGTGGACTGGCCTGTAAATCCAAATATTCTTTCGTCAGGAAGGCAATCATTCACAATTACAAGCAAACCCTACCAGGGCGATGATTACATTTATAAGAGTGCCAATTTATCATTGAAGGTTTATGTTCGTGATGCATTTGCAAATGATAAGCCCAGAACATTGGTGGTAGAAATGCCGGAGGTTGATTTTTCCACTAAATCTCCGAGTCAGACTTACGTTTATGCCGGTAATTTCGATGCTTCAGTTCCATATCATCAATTGGGTTGGCAATCGTCGGTGCCATTGATAGAAGAAGACAAAGAGAGAATAATCAAGGAGGTTGGATTAATATATGATGAGCTGCTGGACATATTTAGAAACAGGGACTTAAGCCGTTACCTTGCATTATGCCATGAACGGCAGGAAGAAGTATTTAATTCATTCTACTTTAAGGGGCCATTGGATGAGAAAAGGCAGAGCCGGCTTATTCCAACTTTACCCGGCCTATTGATGAAGACACCCTATCACGATTATCACTTATCTTTCCACGCATCAGGAAAGGTAGTAGGATTATCCTTGCCATCGAAGCCATGCGGCTTTTTGTTCTATTCTTCAGAAGATCAAAAAAATGCGGTTTTGGAGATGGCTCTTTTTCACAGAAAAAGTCCGGGAGCAAAGCTCACATTAATCAGGTAATCATCGAGGAATGAGAATTAAAAATATTTTACAGGTTGTATTTTATTATTCTTTAGCATTCCGGGGATACATAATCATTTCCCTTATATCTTCTTTTTTTCTAAAGTCATCGAGTGCGTATGCAATTGCCTCTACAAATGACGGTTTTCAGTTGACGATATTTCAAATTGAATACTATTTTCTGGTCGCTGTTTTGTTCGCCTTCAGGCCATCCCGTTTTCAAGGCGTGATTATGAGGAGTTATGTGGCAGAGCAATCGAAAGAATTCGATAAAAAAACATTTTTCCGGATCGTATACATCGGCGTCTTGCTTGCTGTTTTCGGTATTCCATACTTGCTGTTCAAAAATGCTATTCATGATATACTGGCTGACGTTATGAATACAAACCAGTATATTTTAGATCATACTTATTTATTGCTCATATCACTTTTGTTCCTGCTACTTAATTTTTTAGATCTTTATTACAGTATGAATGAAGCAGCGGCACATGCTAAGAACAATTTGTTCAAGGGTTTATATACTATGGCATTGATTATTCCGATTGGTTTAATTATTTATTTGATCTCTATGGCTCTTGGTTTGAAACCTGATATGTTGGTGGTTCTTTGTCTGTCATTTAATCTTGCTTTTTTTTACCTTAGTTTACAAGTTTTCTGGGGGTGCAGAAAGGCTACATATCAAGTTAAAAATCATTTATCTGTTCACTAATAGGGAGATCACATATGGTATACTTCTTTATGCGAATTACCCTGTAATAAAGCAATTTTGGAAAGAACAGACAGAGGATACCTGGAGGACGAAATTGAAATCAAAACATCGCCGAGATTTCTTTCGCAAGGCAATAAGGCAAGCCTTAAAGTTTTTGACGCACATAGTAGCACGGGCTGTATGGTTGTGTTTGTGCTGGTGATTTCAGCTCTATTTTATTTATCGCGGCAAAGTTGCCAAGGTTTATATTGGGGGCTATGATAAATCGGTGGAAGAGATTGTTCACTATGTTGCACTATTCAGGCGGTAGCTATCTTTATTATTGTTAAAATCGTGTGGTATTATGATTGGTGTGGATAAAAAATACACACCCTGTAGCGAAATGCTACAACGTTTCTAATCTGCTATTTAGAATTCACATTTGTGGAATACTTTTTTGAATTCAATTAATCCTCCTCCAGACCACCATAAACATAATGTGAGAAGCATTTGATGGCGGTTTTTCGTTTATTAAACTAATCATTGGCTTTACTAGTCGCTCATAATGAGTGTGATATGTCGGTGTTTGGCCTGATCTTTGGACGTGTTTTGATGCCGGCGGATGCTGTGCTAAATCAATTTTTATTTTAACCTTTAAATTTTAAAACTATGGCTTTCAAAGCTAGATTAAATTTTTCAGGCAAGGAGTACGATGTGCTTCATTGTGCCTATGCGTTAAATCGCGATGTAGATGCTAAGGGAAGACCTTCTTCCGGAGTCTATGGCGGAACCATTGATATTGAGATCGAATCGACA